>NZ_JBSEEH010000002.1:0-80268 GCF_053569535.1 Sphingopyxis sp. 550A | reverse complement strand
AGGTCTAAAACACAAGAGGTTGATGTGGTGCCGGAATAAGCGTGTTGACACGCTTAATGGCTGTAATGTGGTTGCACGGCAAGAGAGGACAAGCCGGGTTGCCCTCGCCGTCAAAGCGAGGATAGACATATCCTTATCGGTAAAAGGGAATAAATCACGATGCCGCATAGCGACGATTGGCAGTATGATCCGATCCTGGAACGCGAACTAACCACCCGCCGCCCCGCTGGGGGAATGATCCAAGCGGTCGAGATTGCGCAGTTGCCGTCGAGTGAATGGATCATCAACGTTAAAGTATCGTGGCATGGCGATAAGTGGCTGAATGTCTGCCTATTCGAGCAACCGACGCTTAAAACATACAAGCGACTGTCAAGTGCCGTGCGGCATGTCGTGCTCGATTACGGATATGAGGATGACCATATCCGATTGGTCCCCGACAAACAATGCAGCAACAAATTGGCGTTTTAGGCTTCCCTTTCCCCCTCATCGTGATATGTGCATAAATCTCGATGACGAGGGAGAAAGCGATGAAAGCTTTTAATTTCGCGCTCGCGGCCGCCTTGGTGGGGGCTGCGGTGCAATCGACCCCCGCTGTAGCGTCGGATAATACTTGGGCATGTGAGGTTGTTCTGTGCATCTCCAACCCGGGTGGTCCGACGCAATATCCAGCCTGTGTTCCACCGATAACGAAACTGTGGCGGGTGCTGGCTCTCGGCGGCAGCTTCCCGACATGCACGGGCGGGGGTATCGCCAAGACAAAATACAAGAAGCCGGATGATGGGAGGCCTGGTCGCTTGACGGTCACTTGGACTGACGGGCGGCAACAGACCTACTATCAGCCGCGCAACTGACCGGGAGCGGGAACGTGTTCCTCGAAACCGGAGCCGTTCTTTCGCTGGCGGCGCAATGCGCCCCAGCGGTAGCGCCGCATACGATCGCCGCGATCGTGGATGCGGAATCTTCCAACTATGTTTTTGCGATCAACGTCAACGGCGTGGCCAGTCAGCCGCGCCGTCCGCGCAATGAGGCGGAGGCTATCGCAACCGCGCGCTCTTATGTTGCGCGCGGCTACAGCGTGGATCTCGGCCTCGGCCAAATCAATTCACGCAACATGGGCTGGCTCGGCCTGACGTGGGACACTGTTTTCAAGCAGTGCGCCAATGTCGAAGCGGCAGGCCGTGTGCTCCTGTCCAATTTCCGTTCGGCCAAGACGGGTCGCACCCCGCAAGAGGCCCTTCGGGTCGCACTCAGCATGTATAACACAGGCTCTCAATCGAGAGGTTTCCGCAACGGCTATGTCGCCCGCGTGGAGAATGCAGGTCGCCGCGTCAGCGGTCGGCCTGCGACCGCAATCCCGACTGTCATCGTGGGCGATCAGCCCGCCAGCGCCGCCGTGAGCGACACTGGCGCCGGTCGTGTGCCGGTGGAGCTGGCGGAAATCGCAGCGGAGAACATGGAGGCGGCTCCACCGCCTGCACCGCCTGCGTGGGATGTTTTCGGCCGCGCCCAACACGCGCGGATTGGTTCGTAAGGCGAAGATAGGAGTTGTCGAATGTTTCGTATCTGGAAGATCAAGGCTGAATCCCGGCTCGACGCGCTGCTCGCGCGTCTCAAGCCCTCGCCGCTCATGGCGCGCGCGCTGCCCCTGTCGCTGCTGGCAAGCCTGCTCATAGCGGAGCCGGCTTTTGCGCAGGCAAACTTTGAAGGCCTGGCCGACAACATTCTCGGCCTGCTGAGCAACGGCTTGCTCCGCACGCTGGCGATCATCGCGATCATCGTCGTTGGCCTTCTGTGGTTCCTCGGCCGCGCGTCGGTGCAGATGCTCGTCACGGTCGTAGTTGGCGTGGTGATCGTGTTCTCCGCGCCGTGGATCGTCGACACGATTACGGGGTGATCGGGGATGGACGGTCAGGAAGAAATGACAAAAGACCCGCTGTTCTTGGCCGTCACCCGCCCCGCTTTGTGGGCGGGTGTTCCCATTGAGGCGGGCGCGCTCATCATCATGGCGGGCGCAATCACGTTGGTTGGTTCGGGCAATCCTCTCTACGGCGGCGCGGCCGCCGTCGCGCTTTATGCGATGGCGCGGCTCATCGTGCGGCATGACGTGAACGCATTCCGGCTGATCTTCCTTTGGGGCCGGACCAAAGCGGCGAACCGGAACCGCGTCTTTTGGGGTGGGTCGAGCTACACGCCGCTACCGCTCTACGGAATCAAGCGAAAGGGATTTGGTCGTGGTGTTCGGTAAGAGCGCGCTCGCGGAGAAGGTGCCTTTTGACAAGGCCAAGCGGGAGGAAATGCCAGAGAAATTCTTGCCGTATTCGCGGCATGTCAATGAGCATGTGGTCGCCCTCGATAATGGCGATCTTATGCTCATGCTCGAACTGGATGGCCGTCCTTTCGAGACTTCGGACGTGCGCGATCTGAACGATTGGCACACGCGCCTCAACGGGGTCTGGCGCAATATCCATGACGAGCGGCTTTCGATCTGGACGCACATGTTGCGGATGCGTGTGCGCGACTATCCGGGCGGCACGTTCCGCTCCCATTTCGCCGCGAAGCTCGATCAAAAATATTATGAGCGGATGACGGCTGAACGGATGTTCCGCAACCGCTTCTTCATGACGGTCGTGATCCGCCCAACAGCAAACGCGACCGACAAGCTGATGGATTTCCTGCGCAAGAAGCAGGAGGACAAGAACGCCAATATCGCGGAAGCTCTAGAGCTGCTGGAAGACAAGGTGCGCGATCTGGAAAAGCTGCTGCTGCGCGTTCGTCCGCGCCGTGTCGGCATCTATGAGCACCGGGGCCTCCTGTTCTCCGAACCGCTGGAAATACTGAACCAGGTGATGACCGGGCGCTATCGGCGCTGTCCTCTGGTTCGTGGTCGCCTCGGATCGGCGCTCTATGCGAGCCGCGCCATTATCGGCGCTGAGACATTTGAGGTCCGCGACGCCGATCATTCGATGTTCGGCGGCATTTTCGGCATTCGCGAGTATCCGTCATCGACAACGCCGCGCCAGTTTGAATCGCTGCTCTCGGTCGATTTCAGCCTCGCCATAACGCAGTCGTTCACGTTCCTGTCGCGCACAGCGGCAACAGAACGGTTCCGGCTTCGCCAGACCCAAATGGCGAACGCCGGTGACAAGGCGATCAGTCAGATGGATGAGTTGATCGACGCGGCGGACGATTTGCAATCGAACCGCTTTGTGCTGGGGGACCATCATTTCACGCTGACGGTGTTCGCGGAAGATTTGAAAAAGCTGCGCGATAATATGTCGATCGCGCGCGCTGCGCTGGCCGATACGGGCATGGTCGCCGCCCGCGAAAGCGCGGCGCTGGAAGCTGCCTATTGGTCGCAGCTGGTCGGCAATTTCGCGTGGAGGGCGCGCCCCGCACCGATCACGTCCTATAACTTCTCTGCGTTCTCGCCCTTCCATACGTTCCCGGCAGGGCACGAGGACGGCAATCATTGGGGGCCTGCGGTCGCGCTGCTCAAGACAAGCGCGCGCAGCCCATATTACTTCAATTTCCATTCGGCGGACCTGGGCCATTCGATGGTCATTGGTCCATCGGGCGGCGGCAAGACGGTGCTGGTCAATTTCCTGATGGCGCAGCTCGAAAAGTTCAACGCGCGCCATATCTTCATCGACAAGGATCAGGGCGCGGAGATTTTTGTCCGCGCCAGTGGCGGCACCTATCTCGCGCTGCGCAACGGGGAGCCTACGGGGTTCGCTCCGCTCAAGGCACTCGACAATACGGCTTCTCATCGCGCGTTCCTCGGTCGCTTCATCCGCCAGCTGGTGAAGCAAGAGGGTGCGCCGATCACGGTGCAGGAATCGCACCTGATCGACGATGGCATTGAAGCCGTGATGAAGCTGCCGCGCGAGCAACGCTCGCTGTCGGCGCTGCGGACCATGCTCGGTATGTCGGACTCGGGCGGCGTCGGCGCGCGCCTGGTCAAGTGGACCTCCGAGGGGAACCTTGGCTGGGTTTTCGATAATGAGGAAGATTCCATGTCGCTCGAAGCCCGTTTCGTGGGCTTCGATATGACCGACTTCCTCGAAAACGCGGAAATCCGCACGCCGGTCATGCTCTACTTGTTCGAGCGGATAGACGCGCTCCTGACAGGCGAGCGCATGGTGATTGCGATTGACGAATTTTGGAAGGCGCTGGCCGATCCGGCGTTCACAGCATTTGCGCAGGATGGCCTCAAGACATACCGCAAGCGCAACGCGTTCCTCGTCTTTGCAACGCAGTCGCCTGCAGACGCGCTGCGGTCCACGATCAGCCATTCGATCTTGGAGCAGGTCGCGACGAAAATCTTCCTGCCCAATCCGTTCGGCCAGCGCCGGGATTACATCGAAGGCTTCTCGCTCTCGGAGGCGGAATTTAAGCTGGTGCGCGAAGAGCTGTCGCCGGAAAGCCGCAAATTCCTCGTGAAGCAGGGCCATGACTCCGTTGTGGTCGGCCTGGATCTCATTGGCATGGACGATGAACTCGCCGTGCTGTCGGGGCGCGCTGAGACAACGGGCGTGGCCCGCGAAGTGATTGCCGAACTGGGCAATGATCCGAAGCTCTGGTTGCCGGAATTTCACCGGCGCCGGCGCCCAAGCTGAAAGGAGTGAGACTATGAAGCAGCTTTTCTTGGCGGCTGTGTCGATCGGGAGCCTTGCGGCCGCGACGCCAGCCAGTGCGCAGGGTATCCCTGTGTTCGATAGCACGTCCGTGCTCAAGCATATCGAACAAATCCAGAAGACCATGCAGATGATTGAGCAAGGTCGCCAGCAGATTGCGGAAGCGCAGCAGCTCTACCAAGGGCTGAACCAGCTGACCGATGTTTCCTCGATCGCCAACCAGCTCAAGACGGATTCGCTTCGCACGCTCGGCGTCGATGTGAACTCCCTCGAACGCATGGCGCGCGGCGATTTCAGCGGCGGCGGCGGCTACGGCGGCCGTTCCGATGCGATCTATCAGGACATGCTCGAACGTCTCGGCGTGTCCGCGAATGGCGATCAAACCGATGTTCGCTACCAGACAGCTCGCTCGATCGCGATGGACAAGGCCATGGCCGAAGGCATGGGCGAAGCGGCCACATCGCGCGGCGAAGGTCTGGAAGAGCTGCGCAATCGACTTGCGACCGCATCGACCGCAAAGGAAGTTGCGGACCTTCAAGCCCGCATCCAGCTCGAAAGCGCGTCGATGATGAACGATCAACTCCGCGTCGAAGCGTTGGAGCGAGCGCGCAGAGCAGAGGCCGCGGCGCACACGGCCGAAGCTTTTGCGGACAGGTCGCGCAAACGCGATGAGCAGCGTGCGCGAGCGCGCGCGGCAGCTGGAATCTGACATGAAGAAGATGGTCCTTCTTGCGATCAGCGCAGCCGGCTTTCTCGCCGGCTGCGAACGCGCGCCCACATTTCCCGAGATTCTGATGACCTATCATGATGTTGATTGGCTCAAAACTCATGAGGATCAGATTCCGGTGATCGTCGCTGAGTGCGACAAGATCGTGAACAGCGAACTCAAACAGTCGGACCTCCCCATGCCAGTGGCGCGCAATTGCGGAGGCATCAAGAACAAAATCGCCTCCATTGAAAGGTCGCGCAAACGCGATGAGCAGCGTGCGCGAGCGCGCGCGGCAGCTGGAATGTAAGGCTGAAAAAACAGCTTGAATTACACCTAATCGGAGCGGGCTGGTGGAATACGATCTCTTTACGAATGCCTATCAGGGCTTCACCAACGAACTCAATTCGGTAGTTGTATCCAACTATGCTGGGTTTGTTGGGTGGATCGCTGGACCGCTCCGCACTGGCATGATCATTTACATAATCTTGCTAGGCTACGCGATCATGCGCGGGGCGGTGCAATACCCCTTCCGCGAATATGTCTATCGCTCGCTGATGCTGGCCGCGCTCTATTATGCTGTGACAAACCTCTATGGAGCATCGCTCGCACAAATGATCGTGACCGGCCTACCGCATGAGTTTGCCTCGATCGTAGGCGGCTCACCGGAAGGCGTTGGCGGGTCTTTCGATGGGATGTGGGCGCGGGTCGATGATGCACTGCTCGCGATGCAGGATGCGACCGAGAAATACGCAGAGGAACACGCCTCACTGACTGATATTCCCGGCGCTGCCGCCGCAATTATGCTGTGTATCGGTGCCACTATCATCATTCTTTTGACAGCGATCGCGGCCCTGTTCGCCCTGGCCGTTGGCTTCGTAATCGTGCTCTACGCGCTCTTTGCGCTTGCATGTCTGGCGGTGGTCGGGCCGATCTTCGTAGCAGCGCTGCTGTTCGATTCCACCAGAAGCTATTTCTTCTCGTGGCTCGGCAGCGTCCTCAATTTTCTGATGTTGTCGCTATTTGCGATGCTTCTTGTGCTGGTTGTGGCCAATGTCGCTGAATCCGCAACAGCAACATTCGATGGCGATTTTGACAACATCTGGAGCACCTGTATCCGGATCATCGCGTTCTACATTCTCGCCTGCTTTTTCTTCATCCAAATCCCCGGAATTGCTGCCTCGCTGGGTGGCGGCGCGGCTGCAATGGTGACGCAGTTCGGCAACGCGGTGACGAAGGGTGGCGGCGCGATGGCAACGGGCGCAGGCCACGCGGCCAGCGATGCCCGCGCCATGGGAGCCAGCATGGGACGGGGCTTCTCGTCGGCGGTTCGCCGTTGGCGCAACCGAAACACAATCACCAGAGCTTGAGGGAACGAATATGCGCAAGTTGCTTGGACTCGGAATCTGCCTGGCGCTGGCGGCCTGCGCAGGTCAGCCCGTAAAAAAGCCAGCCAAATGTGAGGGGCCGATGCGGCCTGCCAATCCGCATGGGCTTACCCTCCCCTCAATCCCGGATCAGGCCGCACAGCGAACCGCGCCGGCAAATGTGGACGTGTTCAATCAGGGTGCACCGGCAACGCCGGACGCGGCCCCGGCAGACCCATCCACTCCGGGCAATGAACAGTCGGACGCATCGCGGGCGGTCGAAGTGCCGCGTCTAAGCGCCTCGCTGCGCGGCCCGATCTACTCGAATTGCTGAGGTGTTACGATGGCAGTTGGTATTCCAAAGGACGAGCTGAAAGCCTATTTTGAAGAGGCTGCAAGCTGGGAACGTGACAAGCTTGCGGCGGCCGAGCGCTCCAAAAAGCTGGCGTGGGCCGTCGCTGGCGTTGCTGGCGCGCTGGCGACTGCTGGCGTTGTGGCCGTTGCAGCCCTGACGCCTCTGAAAACGGTCGAGCCATATGTTATCACGGTGGACCGTAACACGGGCGAGGCGTCGATCGCCGCCAAGCTCCACGGTGACGCGACGATCACCTATGACGAGGCGGTCCGTAAGTATTTCCTCGCTACCTATGTCCGCTATCGCGAAGGCTGGATAGCGGCCGCTCGCGAAGAATATTTCGATGCGGTCATGGTCATGTCGGCGCGGCCCGAACAGGATCGGTGGTCACGCTTCTACAAGACCGACAATCCCCAAAGCCCGCAAAACATCCTTGCGAACCGCACTGATGTTTTTGTCGAGATCAAGCGGGTGTCGTTCCTGGGCGGCAACGTCGCGCAGGTCTATTTTACCAAGGAATCTGTGACCGGCTCGAACTCGACCAAAACCGATGCCGTCGCGACCATCAAATACAAGGTCGATGGCACGCCGAGCAAGGAAGTGGACCGCTTCAAGAATCCGCTTGGCTATCAGGTCGAGAGCTATCGCGCTGACGTGGAGGTGCCCCAATGACCGTGTTGAAGTGGAGCGCCCCGTTTGCGCTCGCGATCGCGCTGGCTGCGTCGCCGGCGATGGCCGAAGAAACGCCCCATGCGACTGTGCTCGATCACCGGGTTCGTGAAGCGAACTACAATGATCGGCAAGTCTATGAGATTCCGGGCGTGTTCCGCATCGCCACGGAAATCGTCTTCGCCAAGGATGAAGTGGTCGAGCATGTGGCGCTGGGTGATACCGTGTCCTGGGAAGTCGCACCGGCTGCCAATTCGCTCTTCATCAAACCACGCGAGCGAGCGGGTCGCACGAACCTGACAGTCATTACACGTTCGCGCTATGGCCCGCGCAGCTATCGGTTCGCTCTGTCGCCAACGCAGCGGGGCAGCGGCTTCTATACGGTCGTTTTCCGCTATCCTGAACAGGAAGCGGCCGAAGCGCAGGCGCAAGCCGCAATGGCCCAGCTGGCCCAGCTGAAAGCCTTGGAACGCGGCGCGGTGAAGTCCGCGCTCGATATTGGCGTGCTGGAAGGCACGCGCAACGCCGACTACATCATGCAAGGATCGACCGCCATCCAGCCCTCCGAAGTGTCTGACAACGGACAGTTCACGGTAATGCGCTTTCCCAACCAGCGTGAGTTGCCGGCGTTCTTCATCGTCAATCCTGATGGATCGGAAGCCATCGCCTCCTTCGATGTGCGCGATGAATATGTGGTGCTGCACGGGGTTTACGGGACAATCCGACTGCGCCGGGGCCTCGAAGTGCTCTGCATCCACAATCAGAAGACTGACTATTACGGGCGCGATCCCAAAACTGACACGGCCTCGGGGCTGGTCGAGCGAACCACAGGGGTTGAGTAAGATGGCTGCGAACGATCATGACAATGCGCCGCATGGCGACAACATCATTTCGCAGGGCGAGACGGTCGAGAACCGGCCCCTTGCGTCGGAGCCGGTGCCCGATCCGGAAGACATTGAGCGGCAAAGCGAGCGCCAGGCGAAGATTGCCGCCCTGCCGAACAGGTCGATCGACCCCAAAAAGGCGGTCGTTCTCGCTGCGGTTGCCTGCGGCGCGATCGTGCTCGGTTTTAGCACCATCGACGCGATGCGGAGCGATCCAACCGAAAAGGCCGAGAAAGCGGAAAAGCCGGATGAAAGGCAACTCGCCAACTACGATCCGAAGTCAATCATAGCCCCAACGCTTGCCGATGCGCCGAATGATCCGAACGCCCCGGTGCCCATGACGGAAGTGCCGGCGCTTGATGGAAGCCAAGCGCCCCGCACGGGCGGCGCGAATGGCCGCCCCCAAAAGTCTGAGGGACAAGTCATCGCTGAGGCCCAACGCCGCGCCGGGATCATGGCCTATGGCGGCGAAAACGGCGGCGGGGTCGGTGGAGCGGTGGCAGCTGCCACCGGCCTGCCCATGGGCGGCGGCGCAGGAGGACAGGGCGCGCAGTTAATTGGTGCGTCGGCCGATGGGGATGGGCAAGGTGGATCGCGCCGGACCAATCTCGAAAACATGCGCCAGACCTCGCAAATCGATCGGGTGTCAGGCCGCGACATTGGCAACCGCGATATGCTGATCCTTGCGGGGTCGTTCATTCCGTGCGTGCTGCAAACCGCAATGGATTCCAGTCAGCCCGGATATGTCAGCTGCATCATTCCCCGCGACATTTATTCGGACAACGGCCGCGTCGTCCTGCTGGAAAAGGGAACGCGCGTCTTGGGCGAATATCAAACCGGCGTCCAGCGCGGCAAATATCGTCTCTTTGCGGTATGGAACCGCGCGGTCACGCCTCGCGGCGTGGCGATCGACGTAGGTTCGCCCGCCAGCGATGCGCTTGGCCGTTCAGGTATGGCAGGCGGCGTGAAGAACTTCTTTTGGGAACGCTTCGGGGCCGCGCTGTTGTTCAGCTCGCTCAACGATGCCGCCTCGATCGCCGCCTCGGAAGTCTCCGACGCGGATAATGTCACACGGGTTCCCAGCCAAGCATCGGACACGATTTTGCGGGACACGATGCAGATTCAGCCGGTGCTTCGCATCAATCAGGGCGCGGAAGTGGGGATCATGGTCGCGCGCGACTTCGACTTCTCCAACATCTACGGCCTTCGGCTTCGGCGCGGCCAATGAGCAATACGGCTGTCCTCGAAAACGCCTTGCTGCCGCTGCGCCCTCTGCTCGCGCGTGAGGACGTAACGGAACTGGTGATTAACAAGGCTGGCGAGGCGGCGATTGAAACGCGCGATGGGTGGTCCTGGGAGACATTGCCTGACCTCAACGAAAAGTCGCTGCTCGCGCTCGCGCGGGCAGCGGCGGCTTTCACGCATCAGGACATAAGCCAGTCCACACCAATCTGCTCCACAATCCTCCCCAGCGGTGAGCGTGTGCAGCTGGTTGTGCCGCCTGCTGTCCCTGCCGGCACGGTGTCCATCACCATCCGCAAACCGTCATCGGTGACGTTGACGATGGAGGACTTCGAGCGCGGTGGGCTGTTTAGCGAGACAAAGATCGCAACCCGGCAAGTCTCACCGCTCGATGTTGAATTGCGCGATCTGCTCGATGCAGGAAAACATGTCGAATTTTTCCAAAAGGCAGTTCAGGGCCGCAAAAATATCCTGATTTCGGGCGCTACCGGCTCGGGAAAGACGACGCTCTCTAAAGGGCTGATCCAGCTTATTCCGCCGCATGAGCGGCTGCTGACGATCGAAGACACGCGCGAATTGGTCGTTCCGCATCGCAACGTGGTCCACATGCTCTACGCGAAGGACAAGCAGGGCACCGCGAAAATCTCTGCAAAGGATCTTCTGGAATCGGCCCTGCGTATGCGGCCTGACCGGATACTGTTGCAGGAGCTGCGCGACGGCACCGCGTTCTTCTATCTCCGCAACGTCAACTCAGGCCATCCCGGCTCGATCACGACGATCCATGCGGACTCGGCCGAACTCGCGTTCGAACAGCTGACATTGCTGGTCAAGGAAAGCGAGGGCGGCGCCGATCTGGCCCGTGACGACATTCGCAGCCTGCTCAAGCTGCTGGTGGATGTGGTCGTGCAAACCAAGAAGGTCGAAGGCCGCTTTCGCGTGACGGAGATATATTTTGATCCAGAAAACAGGCTCTAACAGGCTCGCGCTGGCCCTTGTCCTCCTTCCGATCACACTGCTGCTGATCGGCCTGCTGACCGGGACGGTGGCGTGGTTCTTTCTCAAGATGCCCGCCGCGGCTTATGATCCGCTCAGGCTCCCCGGCTTCTTCTGGTATTACCGCCATGATCCTGTCGTGACCGAAGCGCTCTGGCGAGGCGCGGTCATAGGCGTGCCGCTGCCGGTGTTGCTTATGGCGATCGTCCTGCGGCCGAAAAGGAACCTTCACGGTGAAGCCCGCTTCGCGCGCGAAGGCGAAATCCGCAAGGCGGGCCTTCGCGCGAAAAAGGGCATTGTGCTCGGCCGCGTCCGCAACCGCTTCCTTATGGTGGGCAAGATGGAGCATGTATTGCTCGAAGCGCCTACCGGATCGGGCAAGGGCGTTGGCATCGTCATCCCCAATCTGTTGCAATGGCCGGATTCGGTTGTCGTGCTCGATATTAAGCGCGAGAACTATGAAATCACGGCGGGTTTCCGCCGCAAGGGCGGCCAAAAGGTTGTGCTGTTCAACCCTACGGACAGAGAAGGCCGCACAGCCCGCTACAATCCGCTTAGCTACATCAACAGGGCCGATCCAATTGAGGTCCTGGTCGAATTGCAGAAGATCGCCACGATGCTCTTCGTGCCCCCGGAGAAGGGCGAGGCATTCTGGACGGAATCAGCGCGCACGGCCTTTGTCGGCATTGCATCGTGGATCGCGGCCAAGCCTGAACGTCCCTTCTCGTTTGGCGAGATATACCGGACCATCACGATGCCGGGGATGAAGGCATTCTTCACCAAGGAAGCTGGCGATAGTGCACTATCGGAAGGGTGCCGCGCCGCGCTGAGCGATTTTACGTCCAGCGCGGACAACACATTCACCGGCATTATCCAGACCGTCACCTCCAAGCTCAATCTCTGGATCAATCCAATTGTCGATCGCGCGACGGCCGAAAGCGACTTTTCCCTGACGGACCTTCGCCGCATCCCGACCTCGATCTATCTCGGTGTCTCGCCGGATGAACTCGATAGGGTCGCGCCGCTCTACAATCTGTTTTTCCAACAGCTGATCGACCTCAACACGCGGCAACTGCCCGACGATGGTGAAAAGCTATCCGTGCTGCTCATTCTGGACGAATTTGCGCGGCTCGGCCGCGCCCAGGTCATTGCCAATGCGTTCTCCTATGTGCGCGGCTATGGGCTGCGTCTGCTCCCCGTCATCCAGTCCCGCTCCCAGCTGCGGAATGTCTATGGTGAGCATGGCGCGGACGAAATCGTATCAAACTGCGGGGTCGAAATTGCTTTCACGCCGAAGGAGCTGCGGGTCGCAAAGGAACTGTCCGAACGCCTCGGCTATCTTGGTCAGGATGCGGAAAGCCGGTCCCTGACGATACATGGATTGCTCGCCAATCGAAGCAAGACGATCTCCGAACAGCGCCGCGCGCTGATGCTCCCGCAAGAGCTGATGCAGCTGCCCGAAGACGATATACTCGTCATCCGGGGCGGCATCCCCGTCATTCGCGGGAAGAAAATCCGCTACTTCAAGGATGCCGTGTTCCGCTCGCGCTTGACGCCTGCGCCGGAAGTGCCGGCGCTGCCCAAGCCGGTCGCGCCGATCGCGGCCGTCGATGATCTGAGCGATGAAGAGCTGGCGGCTTTCAATGATTATTCCGCACTGGCCGATGACCAGGTGCAGGACATTCCCGAAGACGTTCTCGCCCTCGATCGCGATATGCCGAACCTGACAGTGAAGGACGGCAGCATGGCTTTCGATGAAATCAACTTCGACGACATTATTGGTCCCGACCCGACGAAAGAGGAGTGGGAAGGTCAGCGCCGGGATCTAGTTCTGAGTGAAGGAGAAGAATATGGCCGATAATGACAACAGCGAACGCCAAGCAAAGACGCCGCGCTCCTACGAAATTCTTGGCCCTGGGAACAGCAAGGAAACCTTTGCGAGATTCCCCGATGCCATGAAGGCATTTGCCAAGCTGGAAAACCAATATGACCACGCGCTGACGATGCAGAAAGGCGGAAAAACCGCTTATCTGGCGTCCACGGATTGGCGCAATGATGGGTCCACGCCGGTTGCGCAATATCTGACGCCGGCTGTCGAAGAGTATAATAAGGCGCTGAAACGCGGAGCGCCTGCCGACGAATTGCGCGGACACGAAAGCAGAGTGCGGGCCGACCTTAATGCGTGGCCCCGGCAAGCGAAGCGCGAAGCGGCTCCGACCGCATCGGCCGATAAATCGCTCAATATCCATGAGGGTGAGCGAGCCAGGGCGGAGAGCAAAGACGGTGCTGCGCCCGCGAAAGCTGAGGTTCCATCGAAGGCAGCGCCAAAGGATGACAAGCAAGTTGACGACACACGCTTGGCTCTGCCCACGCAGCTCGAACGCAAATATCTGCGCGTTGGGAATGATCTTTTCCGTAGCGGCCGCGATGACAAGCCCGATATGTCGATCAAGGGCCAAGACGGCATTCGCATCAACAAGGACTATGCCATTGGCGATGCTATCGCGATCGCGAAGCACAATGGCTGGCAGTCGATCCGTGTTCATGGAAGCGACGAATTCAAGAAGGCGGTCTATCTGGAAGCGGCGCGATCGGGGGTCGAAGTGAAAGGGTTCAAGCCGTCTGAACAGCTTAAACTTGAGGGAGAAAGGCTGGCGGCGCGAGATAAGGCCCGCGAAGCACAAGACCCGGCAAAGAGAGCGAGCATGGCAAAGCAAGACCCCTCAGAATCTCGTGCTGCGGCCGAACAGTTCCGGCGCAATTCGCATCGGGATAATGCGGCCAACCCGCAATTCAAGGCCGCGCAATCGCACGTCCTGGCGGCAGCGATCGAAGCGAAAACCCGGTTCACCCAAAAGGAAGACAGGGATCGCTTCATAGAGCGGGCCAAGGAAACTGTCGCCAAGCGTATTGAGGTTGGCGCGCCGGTCCCTGCTGCCCGTTTCGAGCAACAGCGCCAGAACGAGGCTACCCGCATAGCGCGCGAGGATTTGACGCTGCGCCAGCAGGAAAGGAAGCCGTCACGCTCGCGCTAAGTGCATGGCACATGCTTTTTGGAAACAGGAAACCGCACGATGAACATTCCCCGGCCTGATCCGGTGCCATCGAGAGGCGTGTCCGATCTCGATCGTCACATTGAAACCTTGCTTCGCGTGATTCATTCCAGAAACCTCGCTTGGTCTGATCTAAGCGAAGTGGGTAAACAGGTAGAACGCCCTCTGACGGACGTTGAGCAATTGCTTACAAATGTGGGCGACGACGCCCATGAAATCACCCTTGCTACCGAGACGATCATAACAGCCCTCAAGCTGCAACGTGATGCGCTCGCGATCCAAAGCTCTCGCCGTAGAGCACGCTTCGGCTCGATGCTCCTGCTCATGATCCCCGTGTTCTTCGTAGGTTTGATGATTGGCGCATCATACGGGATAGATGAAGGTCGGGCGCGGGAGCGTGAAGCCTTAAAGTATCCGATGATACCCCAGCTGTCCGTAGATCGTGGCGGGCTCAAAACTGACGGAAGGTAGAGCGGTGGCAGCTGCCACCGCTTGCGATCTCTTGATGGGCTATGGCCTCATGAGGCACGATGAAGAAATCTGACAGGGCAAAGAAACAAACCGCCAAGGTAATCGAGGCGGCTGCACGCGCCCATGAAGCTCTCGATTATTTCAACGGCAACGTCACAAATCCGTTCGATGAGTTAACATGGCCCAGTATTGCCGAAGGTTATCTTCTAGTCGCGCAGAAGGCGGTATCAGACGCCTTGGTCGCTTTGGAACGCGCAAACAGCGTTGGCTGGACCAAGCACGGCCAGTAACTATCGTCCTGGCCCTTCCCGCGAACGATCGCGGTTCCTAGATCGTTCGCTCTGCCGCTTCCGCTCCATCGCGGCTACCGATCGCTCATGAATTGTAGGCGTTCGCCCTGCCCCCACAAATTGCCGCACCTGGTCGGCAAGCTGGCGGTCAGCTGGATCGCTGCTTGCCTCAAGGCGCTTGGCGGCGGCTAGATAGCGGTGTTGCGTCTCAGTCCATGCCTGCCGCCCGCGCACCACGAAATCCGGAGCGGTGGACCGCCCCGCCAGCTGGTCTCGCGCGGCCGCAGTGATCTTCTGATTGGCAAACGGTGCAGGTGCGGTGCCGGCCATGTAGCGCTGCCGCATCCGATTCAGGGCCATGCTTTGACCAGCTCGGCCGACACCGCGCGCTGCGCGAGGCGTTGCCTCGGCAGTAACCCCCCTCGCCCGCAATTCCTCGGCAAAGCGCTCCCGGTAATGATGCAGCGTTTGAGGTCGCGGGTTGAAGCGTTTCCCCGTGTCACCGCGCGCTGCAACCGTCACATGCACGTGAGGCCGTGGTGTGTCCGTATGCAGCGCCAGGACGTAATCCCACTCATGCCCGATCTCGCTCCGCGCGACTTCGCGCACCGCTGAAAGAACCTTGTCGGGGTCTGTGCCTGCCGGCATCGAAAAAACCATGCTCACGGCGGCTACGGTAGAATTGTCACGCCAATAGACAGGATCGCCCCAATCGCGCGCCAGCGCCGCCCGATCTTCCTTGTCAGTCAGAATGTCGCCATCGCGCGTTTCAAGCGGCACATCGCCTTTTCGGCCGATATAGTCGAAATGCGCAGCCGCGTGGTTCTTGCCCTTCGGCCTGCCCGTAACCTTGACCATGACCTCCGGAGCACGGCTGACAATGCGAGCAAGCCGCGCCCGGGTGCTCCCGCCCTGGCCTGCTCGCCTCGAACTAAGCGAGCGCAGCAACATGTCGGCGCCGCGCCTGTTCGGGTCGCTGGTCAGCTTTGGTTTGAACAGCGCGGCGAGCTGGCCCGCCTCAAAGCTGCTGTCAAAGTCGCTCACCGGGCACCTCCCAATAGACAAGATCGGCCTTCGTGGCTGCACCGATACCTTCGACGGCCGCGCCGATCGCCGCGCGCAGGTCGTTGACCTTATGCAGCTCGCCGGCGATCTCCGCTGCATTGTCCGCCAGCGCCATCTTGTTCGCCGCTCGGGCGATCTGATTCACGTTGCGGCCAATGCGCTGTAACGCCTGACGGCAATTCAACAGCTCTTCGCGCAACTCGCGATCGACAGGCGCGGCAATGCCGATGTGTCGCCGCACAAGAGCCATCGCCCAGGTCGCCGGGGTCATGCGGCGCTCCTTTGCGCGATGGCGGATCACGGCCAGTTCGGTTTCGGTGGGCCGAAGATAAAGGCGGTGCTCGCCAGCGGCCTCGCGGTCGGCAACAGGCGCGGCCTCGATGGCCGCCCCGGACTGCCTGAGCACCGCGTCAACCAGCTGACGCATGAAGGGGCCGCGCCCTCCCCTCGTCTGCGCGAGCGCGTCGATCTTTGCGAGCTTGGCCGCCTCGATCTTGAAGCCCAGCGTCTTTTCCATGTGGGGTAGGTATCTCCCAACCGTGAAGCGCGATCCGATAGGATTGAGCGTATCGGTTAACATTAGCCGCCGCAAGGCTTATCCTGCCATAAAGTAGATACCTACCCCACAAACAAAAAGCGGTGGCAACTGCCACCGCTTCAAAATTCCACGCCGCCTCAATGCTGAGTGAACGTGGACGGTAAAAGCTATCAGAAGTCGAAGGTTTGGGGCGCAGCCTCGCCGTCGAACCGAACCGTGACCTGGCCGCTGAGAACAATCCCGCGACGGCCCTGAATGATGATGGCCGGTGCGTCGTTGGCCTCTTTCGGCTGACGGGGGGTGCGCGGCTTGTGATCGGAACGCTCGGCAAGCGCAGCGCCCTCCCCTTCCCGCTCGTCGTCGCCGGCATCCAGTTCGGGCCGCTCCCGACGCTCATCTGCTGCACTGGTGGCAGCTGCCACCGGCGCGCGCGATTCTTGGGGCAGCGCTGAATCGTCATTCGGTTTAGCGGCGCCGGCCTGAGCGCTCTCTTCATCGGGACCGCCTTGGAGCGTGGCAAGAAACTGCTCGCAGGCGGCGGCTGTCGGATTTTCATTCGTGACCACGAAATTGCGCGTGGCCTCCTCGTCCAGCTCGATCGCGTGTTTGATGGCGACGGCGGCGCGCGGAGAACAATTCTTCAACGCGGCAAGAATGTCCTCGGGCAAGGTGCGCAGCGAGTAGAGGCGCTTCACTTCCGAATGCGGCTTGGCGATGCGCGCGGCTAGATCCTTTGTCGAAAGCGTGTCACTGACGCGGCTCGCGATGAAACTGACGCGCTCGGCCAGACTTAGGGCTTGGCGTTGTTCGTTCTCAAGAAACTGGTCGAGGCCAATATCGCGTTCGGCGTCGGCCTGATCCAGAACGGTGTCGATCTGGTCGAAACCAAGCTGGCGGCACGCGCGGTAGCGCCGCTCGCCGTATCGGATGATGTAGCGGCCGTTCGATGTTGGCGCGACGACGATGGGTTGCAGCAAGCCGCGGTCCTTGATGGTCGCGGCCAGTGCATCAATCTCGGCCTGGTCGAACTCCCGGCGAACCTGCGCGGGGTCTGGATCAATGTCAGCGAGCGGAAGGCGCTGAAACCGCCCAGCTGCCTTGAACTCGGTATTCGCGGGGACGGCCGAAAAATCCATCGCGTCCATATCGAAGTCGGCAAAGCTCTTCTTCGCCGGTTTGACAGCTGCCTTGCTCATGCGGCTTCCCTCTCAGCTTGATCGACAATGTAGGAGACGACTTCGCGCAGGACCGGCGCGCTGCGGCGCGTATCCTTGGCAAGTCGCCACACGGGAATTTCGAGAAGGGCCGCCTCGCGCATATGCTCGCGGTGCGGGATGGTATGCGGGACAACATTGGCGGGTAGCGCCTGCCCGATCCGCTCCATGAGCATTTTAGACACTTCACTCGTCGTCTGCACACGATTGAACACGATCCCGAAGCGGGTTTCGTTGCCCTCCCCCCGAACCTTATTGGCAAGGCTGATGCTTTGCGAAATCTCGTTGAGCGATTGCCGTGCGGTTTTGTCGGGGTCTAAAGGCACCGCGACATAATCGGATGCGATCAGCGCCATAAGGTTGCGGCCATCCCAAGCCGGGGCCGTGTCGATCACGCAATAGTCGTAGTGCTTGGCAAGGCCGGCACGAATGGCGCGAACATAGGCGGCGATGTGCTGGCCCTGCTGCGGGCCGTCAGTCGTCAGTTCGACCACTTGCCTCGTGTTCTTGAAGCAAGCCAGCGCCGGAGGTTCCTCGACGGGGGCGAAGTCGAGTATCGACTGAACCGGCCCGATCTGCTCGAACTCGGCTTTCAGCATTCCGGCACTGTGGCATTGCTTGTCCAGGTCAAGGACCACGACACGCTTGCCCTGCTCGGCCAGATGCCACGCGATATGACAGGTAAGCGTGGTCTTGCCGATGCCACCGCGCTCATTAGTCACTACGATTGTTCGCATTGAGAATCCCTTCAATGGCTGCGCCACGGGCTACTTGTGCCAGCGGTTATGGGCGGCGCTATTTCCCGATCCGAAGCGATACTGCGACTGCATATACCATGGGTTCGGATCGTCATTCAGGTGAAGGCCCTTGCGCTTGCGACGCGGGCTGGTTGGTTCGGTCGGTGGATCTTTGCCGAAGATAGCCGCCAGCACGAAAGCTGCGACCACGGCCACGCCCCACCAGCCAAAGGCAGCGTGGGCCAGCGTGGCGACAATAAGAGCCACGATCAGCATGAGCGCGCCAGCTGCGATCAGCAGGATAAGCCACGCCAAAAGCATAGCCGTCCGTAGCGCGCTTGCTGCACGCCGGAGTTTGCTGACGATCTGACGGCGCATAGTGACCTCCTAAGCTGTGCGGCTCTCGCCTCGATCGGAGCCGATCAGCTTAGGGAAAGGCTGCTCCCTAAAGATGTTCGGCACTTGAGTTCGCAGTGCGTGGGACATTCGGAGCGCCGTTATCAAAGTGGCGTCCTGCCTGCCGTTCTCGATGGCGGCGACTGTTTCAGGTGAGACGTGAATCCTCGCCGCCAGCTCGGATTGCGTAAGTCCGGCAGCGATGCGCAAGCTCGCTACACGATTGAACAGTTTGGCCGCCACAAATGCCTCGCAAAATTAAACCCTATTATCGTTAGGGTCTATGAGAGGCATTGTCCACAAAAAAGGGCGGCCGCTAGGCCGCCCGTCTTATGGGGAAAGGGAGGGGGCTTAATCAGCCCCGCCCCTCGTCAGGATGCCCAGCCCCTCAGCGATCAGGTCCACCGAGTAGCGGGTTTCGCCATTGCTCTCGTAGCTGTTCTGGCGGACCCGTCCGGTGATGTGAACGAGGTCGCCCTTGCCCAGATCAGCGGCGCGCTCTGCCAGCTGGCGGAAGAACGTCACACGGTTCCAGTGCGTATCGGTCTTCCATTCATCGCCATCCTTGCGGTTGTAGTTCGCGGCGACGGAAACGTGGGTGACTTTATCGGTCGTATCGACACTGCCAACGCGGCCGATGATCCGAAATTCAGCGATGTTCTGCATGGTAGTCTCCTTTGGATAAGCGTTGCTGACGGATTTTTTGCGGCGGAGCTGAGCCACGCGGGCAAGCTGAAAATGGGAGGGTCCGCTTGCGGAAACCCAAGGCCGAAGGCCGGTTTTCTGCTTGCCCGCATTAGTGGCGATGCGCAGTTCGTATCCGTCAGACAGCAACGCCCAAAGGAAACCGCCCGAGTAGATGCAGCAATTTGGACTGGCGGTGGTGGCAGCTGCCACCGGCCATTGGCGCCCATAGGTCGCTGCGCTCGATCGGCATGGGGGCGATTGGAAAACCCTGTCGCGGCTCCGCCGCTCTTTCCCTGGCTGGCAGTCCGTTGACGCGGGCAGGGGACTGCCGGTGGCAGCTGCCACCGGCGCGAAGCCGAACAGAAAGGGCAATCAGCGTTTCCGCTCACGGTGATTTCGCTGAGGGCTGGGTTCTTGCACCTGGGCGGCGCGATGCGCCGCCCATACTCGCTTGACTGTGCTGCGGTCGCAATCGGCCAGCTCTGCCGTTTTGGCAATGCTCTTGCCCGCCTCGCGCAATGCCACAATGCGGGCGTGCGTTGCCCGATCGCCTTTGCGCCCTCCGCTGCGACCTGCGGCTTTTGCCAAGGCGATACCCTGGCGCTGTCGCTCGCGGCGATCGGTGTAATCGTCGTGGGCCATCTGTAAGGCGATCTTCAAGAGCATCGCCTGAACAGATTCGAGCACGATGCGGGCGATGCCATCGGCATCGGCCGCGAGGTCGGACAGGTCCACGACGCCGGGAATGGCAAGTCGCGCGCCTCGCGCACGAATTGTCTCAACCAGCTGCTCAGCCTCGGTCAAGGGGAGACGACTTATCCGGTCGATCTTCTCCGCGATCACTACTTCGCCGGGTTGAAGATCGGCAATCATTCGCAAAAGCTCGGGGCGGTCGGCGCGGGCACCCGATGCCTTCTCTCGATAGACCGCCGCGACATAGTAGCCTGCGGCCTTTGCTTCGCCCACGATCGCGTCTTGGCGACGCAAATCCTGCGCGTCGGTGCTGACGCGCAGATAGACGCGGGCAATCTGTGGGGCAGGGGAAGGAACGTTCTCAGTCAGCAAGGTCAGGCCCCTCGGGCGGCGATGAGCGAAGCTTGGCAATGCCTGCGTCCGCTTGTGCGATTTCAATTCCGCACTGGCGCGCTCTTGCGCGCAATCGCTCAAGCTCAGAATTGCGGGGGAGAAACATGCGAATGACCCGGTTCCGTCCTTCTAGCGCGATTATGCGCTGCGCAAGATAAGCCGCCTCATCATTCAAGGCCTGGTGCTGTTCCTCCGCCTTGCGTAGCTGGCGCTCCCACGCTCGCTTTCGAGCTTTCGCGCGCCGCCTTTCATCGCGGTGTCGAGCATCAATCCTTTTTTGGTCCTGCTCTCTGGCCGCTGCTTCGGCCGCGCTAGCGGCAACTTCCTCTTCCCGCGCCCTATCAGCATTTCGCTTCGCAATGAGCGCATCGAGCACGGCCGCGTCCGTGCCGAGATTGTTCATCACCCATCGCATCCGTCTGTAGGCCTTTGCTTCGATCTGTCCGATCGAACCAGGCGAAAGCCCCACCACACTTGCCACTGTTCGCTGCGTTTGCGCTTCCCCCTCGGGACCACCAATCCTTAGGCGCACAATTTGCTCTTCTCGCGGTTCGAGAGTTGCTAGCAGTTTGTCCATAATGTGAGGATCGTTGATCCGCTCGATCGCGCTGCCGCCGAGGCTATCAGCCGAAGCCGTTGCGCTATGGTTCGCCGTCTTGGCAAGCTTCGCATTAAACAGCGCGATCGGTGACTGCATGTTCATTATCCCATGTTCCAGCACGAACATGGCGCACAATCTATACCATCTGCGCTAGGCGCGAAAGCCATGGCGCAAATAGCTTCTAGAGCAACCCTATTGCGCCATGCTGCCCGTGCCGACATTCTGCGCCTAGCCAGAAGGACGCGAACACGATGCCAACCATATACCTGAAACGAACATCGCCGTTGATGGCCCAGCTAGGGGCCAACATCGCTCGCGAACTAAAGAAACTAGGCATAACTCAAGGGGAGTTGTCCGAACGCTCGGGCGTTGCGGCGTCACATATTTCATACATGGTGCGCGGACATGGTAATCCAACGCTTGCTACCTTGGAGAGCCTTGCCGATGTTTTCGGATTATCGGTTGTCGAATTATTGGCAGCGGATAGCACTTCCCGCGATAAGTCCTGAAAGGCAGTCGCTTAATTTGATCGGAACAATCTATGTCCAGTAACCCGCCCCGCGAATTTGACCGACTGCTACAAGATGCGCCGCTGGTGCGGGCAATGGGGGGAGCACTCTCGATGTTTGCCACGCTGCTTGCGCGCCAAGGCATTGTCGAGGCGAGCGAGGTTGCAAACTTGCTGGGTATCTATGCGGTCGCCACAAGCGAAGTCGATAATGAAGAGGGCATGATCTTGGGATGCTGGGCAGCTATGATCCGCGACGTGGCGGAGCAACAGCGCACAGCTACTCGCAAATAACCCCGGCGCGCACGGCGCTAAGGGGCCGGTCACGGCCCTTGGCGGCGGGCGTCAGCGCGCCGCCTTGGCGGCGAGGTCGCGCAGGCCGTAGCCGTCGGTCTTGTTGCGGGCGGCGTCCGCCACCTGGCGGACGATGTGCACCATGAAGCTGCGCCGGTTGGTGCGGCTGATGCACGAGAATCCGGCCTGCAAGGCGATTGCCTGCACCTCGTCCACGGGGCGTTTGTCCAGGACGCGGTAGGCGTCGCCGAGCTTGCCGCTGCGGGTGGCTTCGACCAGGGCACGGGCTGCCGTCTCGGTGTCGTTGCTCATGGCGTGGCTCCTGTCTCGGATTGCGGGTGCGGTGGCCGGTTCCCCGGCCACCGCTGCGGGCCGCTAGGCGGCTGCGGCTAGTCAGCACGGCCACGGTGACTCCACCTGCGGGGGTCGTGGATCCTAACCCCGGCAACAACAGCTCAACGGCACGCCTGGTGGTGGTGCAGCAGAATGATGGAGCTGGTTGTAATGCAGGGAATGAAGGGGTGAGCTGTGCGGAGCATGCTACGCGGCCGCCGGCCGGAGCTGCGAACAAGGAACCCGACGCCGGCGCAACGCCGGGGTCGCGATAGGCGAACCAGGCCGCCCCGAGGGGCGGCTTCGCTTAAGCGCTTAAGTCGTGCCGGGTCGGGGCGGATCGCGTCCCTCGCAAACTAGTCCGCGCAGACGGCGACCCGGCTCATTGTCATCGGGCCTCCACCGAATCCCGGCGTCGCGCGATTGACCCAGCGAACCTTCTTGCAGCTCGTCTTGCCGGTGCGCGTTGTCGCCCTCGGACGGGCGTCGGCCGGGGCTGCGCCAGCCTGCTCGTCCAGCCATCGGTTCGCTGCGGCGGGGCCGTCCCGCAGCATCCTGCGACGATACTCGGCCTTGTTTCTAGAGAAGGCGGCTTGCCGCTCGGCCTGCGAAACCTGCCGTGACGGCGTGGTACGCGGAGGCGCCTTGGACCTTCTCTCGCCAGGCCTGTCCGTCACCATGTCCTGTTGGTGACGACGCAGTGTTTCGTCTCGAACCGAGTCGAGATGCGTGCCTAGGTAATCCTGCGCTGCTACGGGGCCAGTGGTGGCAAGTAATGCCAGGACTAGAGCGATGTTCCGCATTGAATTCTCCTGCGTGTTTCGGAAGCCACGGCGCGAAGTGCTGTGCCTTACTGCCATCGTCCGCCCTCGGTTTCAACGAACGTCTCCGGCAAGTGAAAGGCTTGCAGGGCGACGGTCAGGGCGTCTTGGACGTCCGACCATTCGACGCCATCGGGGCCGTCAAGATAGGCGCGGATCAGCAGGCGGCACGCCTGCGCGGCCTTGGACGGGTCGGGCTTGATGGTGAGCGGACTGCGACGCTCGGCGAGTGATGCGGTCACTGTCGTTCTCCTGTCTTGGGGTAGCCGTGAGCCGCTTCGATCTTCTGGGCCAGCTCGGCCAGGTGTTCGGAATCAAGTAGATCCTCGGCGCTAAGATCGGCCGCGAAAAACTCGCTTCCGCTGGGTGGCGCGCGATCGACGGCGAAAGCGGTCAGATAGGGCCGCGCCTCGTCCGTGGCGATCCAGCGCCAGAAAGCATTGCCCTGGCCGAATAAACCGCTCTCGAACATATCGAGCCGTGCTTGTGCGAAGTCGGTCAATTTGCGTCTCCTGACAATCAGGCGGTTCGGCAAAAAAAGGGAGGCCGAAGCCTCCCTTTGTCTTACTGGAACAGTTTGATGAAAGCGGGCGCGAGGCCGATGACTGCGAGGACGAAACCGACGCTGCCGATGACCCAAGTTTGTGCCGTCAGCTTGCTTTCGATTCCCTTGTTCGCCTCCTGAACCTTCACGGCGATATACTCCTCAATAGCCTCTACAACTTCCGCTGCGGCGTCGTCGGACAGATTAGCCGCTTTCAGTGCTCTAAACAATTTGATGTGCATCCGGTTCTCCTTCTCGTTGGTGACGGGAGACACCCGGCATGGGCACCGGCGCCGGCTGTCAGGGACCGCGAAGCGGCCGCGTTAGCGGGCGGTGGGGGAGCCGATTTGCGCAGCAAATTGGGGGGACCGCCGATCCTTGAAAGCTGGCGCGCACCCATGCCAAAATGCCACGACACACAGAGAGAAGAGATTGCGCGGGGCGGGGTTCGATGCCCCGCCCCGCGCTCTGCATGGCACCGAGATCATCGGTTTCGCCCAGCGGGCGAAAGGGGGCGGGGTTAGCCCGCCCCTCCGGCGTCAGCCGGATTGGCCGCGCTTCGCCTTGGCCGCCAGCACGACCGCGACGACTTGCGGATAGACGCATTCGCCGCGCTCGATGTTGCGGATGCCGGGGCCGTCGAGCACGTCCTTTATACGGTCCTCGATGATCTGGCCCAGCTCGGCCGCAACCGCCTCGATGTCAGCACTCGTCTTGCCGATAAACATCGGGTCTTTCGGCCACATGCTTTCCGCGTCGAAATGATCCTTATCGTTCAACGCGGTCGCCAGCGCCTCGATCGCAGCATTTCCAAGCGCACGCTCGAAAGCCAGCTGAGCGAACAGACGATGAGACATAACAACCTCCTTGTTGCCGGAATTGGCAAGGCCAAGGGGAGGGCAGCGCCGGGTCGGGTCAGGGACCGCGAAGCGGCCGCGCTAGCGGGCGGTGGGGGAGCCGATTTGCGCAGCAAATTGGGGGAACCGCCGATCCTTGATGCGGCCTGGTGCAGCCCTCATGCTAGGAAGACACTGACGGGGGGATTTAACAAACTAACGCCCGCCCATCGAGCGGACCTTCACCCTGCGCCGTCTCGCGCCCGAACGATCGCGCTGTATTCCAGCAGCGTTTGCCGGACATTCTCATCATCCACCACATTGAGCGCATGGCCGGTGGCCGATGCCTGATCCGTCCGCATTTCGAGCCAAGCGATCCGCGCCGCGTTCGGCGCTACGCAACCATGCTCGAGCGCGATCTGCTCACTGTAACCGGCGATAACGTCGTTGATGGCCTCAAGGGCCGCCTCATAGGCGATGGCCTGATCTTGGGTCCACAAGGGCGCTGTCGGTGAGAGGGCAGTCACCTTGCCATATAGAGAGGGCAACTGGTCTCCCGGCAAGCGCAAACTACGCCATTTGCGCTTGCCGAGAGTGGGCGGCCCTACCGGGGGGCTTGGGCCGTTGCTGGGCCTATAATCCTCAAACTCACAACGCCAAATGGCGTTGGATAGATTGAAAGGGCGGCGCGACAAACAGATGCCCCCTCGAAGCGCATCGTGCGAAGTTGCGCATGGACCGCGACAATTCTCGCTCTCAGTTGTCGCTCAACCAAGCGAGCTGCTGACCGATTCCAAGCCCCTCCATCGGAACCGATGCGCGCCGTTCGATCTGCGGCCAAAGGGGATCGCGATAGTTGCGGCCTGCGAGAACGATCAGCGGCGCGGCGGCGTCGATCTGCTCGGCCATTGCTTCGATCACGCGCGCGCCCCAAAGGCGGCGCGCGCCTGCCTTCATCGCGCCTAGCGTTTCGTCATAGGGCGCGATGACGGTTTCCGGGGCGATCAGGCCATGCTTTGCTGACAGGATGAACCATGCGCCGCCCTGTCGTTCGACATAGGCACGGGCCTTCTGGAACCATGGCGATGCGTAAAGATCGCGCGCCGGGGCGGGGCGGTCCAGCTTCGCAGCAACGCAAGCGACAAGGAAAACCGGAGACGGGGACGGGGGAGGGTCGATGACAGACGGCGGCGCTGCCTCAAGATCGGCAATGACGGTGCAGCGGCCCCATTTCTGCAATTGGCGCTGCCATCCTTTCGGCGGTCCTTGGCGCTCGGCAACGTGGCTAAGGGTCGGTCCACCGAACAAGTCGGGTTGCTCCCCGATGCGCTGCACCGGGGGAACGTAGCGAGGTTCGCGGATGCAATGGCGGGCCATGCTCGATCCCCTCAAAAGGCGAAAGCGGTCTGGCCGCTCGCCTCGGTAAAGCTGGCGCTATCGCCTGCCGCGTAACGGTCGCGGCCCATGGGGGACCATTGCAGATGCCCGGAACGGTCATAGGAAAACCAACCATCCTCGATCCCGATGATGAAAGACCATGCCTTATCCTCGGCGCAAGGTCCGTGAAGATTGATCGGCCAATGCTCGGCCCCGCGTTCCTGCTGGCAGGGCGACGGCGCGGAAAAGCTGCGAAGCAACGCGGCGCGGTCGGTCGGCTCGGTAGCTCCCATTTCCCGCATGATCTGGCGGGCCTCGACGGTGCTGATGTGGCCGCTCGCCTTCCTGTCGGCGTGGTCCGAATAGCGAAGGCCATAGACAACGGCATTGAAGATATTGCGCGGCTCGGTGAACTCCTGCGTGGCGAGCAATTCGCGCCATTTCCCGGCGCTGATAAGGTCCACCGCATGATGCCAGAGCGAATGAACGCGGTTGCTGTAGCCGTGGCGGTTCGTCACGCCATCGCGGGCGATCTCGATCCCAAGCGCACGCTCGACGTGTTGCACGAAAGGATGGGCGGCAAGCAAAGGATGGCGAAGGCCGATCTTGCGCGGCTCGTCCTGCTCTGCGCGGATGACCTCGATGGGGAACTGAAACAGGCGCGACGGCAGATTCCACGGCGCGGAAAGGGGAAAGTCGCGGGGCACATCAAGCGCCCCGTTAATGTCCAGCACAAAGCCGTTTGGCGCGAAGCCTGCGGCAATGATCTGGTCGCCCAGCTGGTCGGCCTGCGCGGTGCGTATCGCGGCGGCGGCGCTCATGCGCTCAACTCCGCATAGGTGGCGCTGCACTCGTAGCGGATCGCATCGCCATCCCACATAGGACCGCAAACGCCCTTGAATTTCGGTGCGCCCTGCAACTCAGGCCGCTGGCTCGGATTGCTGTCGTAACCGCTGCATTGAAGCCCCTCGACCGCTGCCCGGCTGACGATGGTTTCAAAGGTCGCGCCCTCGATCTCGATCCGGTCAAAGTCCTGCTCGGTCTGGCGGTAGATACGGATTTTCATGGGCTTTCCCTTCCTAATTGAGCCGAAGGCGATGACGGGTCATCGACTTCTGCCGAAAGCGGGCGACGCTGGGCCGGGGAATGCCGCAAACGGGGCCGATCAGGGGGGAGGGGGATCACCCGCCCTGCACGGAGCGCAGCGAAGGAAGGGCGGGGAAACCCGCCTGGTCGCCAAGCGGAGCCGCGCAGCGGCGGAGACGGTCTAGCCCTTGCGGCAGGGGGCAGGAACAGGCCCCAAACGCGACAAATCAGCGCGGCGGCTTGCCGCCTCAATCTGCGCCAGGACAGGCGGTGGCAGCTGCCACCGCCTGCACCGATCAACCCGGCTTGCGGATCGCAAGCAAAACAGTGTTCACGTTGGTTCCGGCGTGGGCGAAAGAACCGGGGGGAAGGTCGATCCATTTGCGACCGTGGAAATAGATCGCCTCGCAACCAGCGATCATGCGGTGTAGCGCCTTGTGGCGCTGATCCTCGCCATACTCTGCCCGCGCGCTCATGATTGCCACCAGCACGCCTCCCGGTTTGAGAAAGGCGAGGGCATGGCGCACATGGTCACAGTCGCGGCCTCGATCAAAAGGCGGGTTCATTATCACCGCGTCGAACGGTGCGTAATGGGCCGGGTCCAATGCGAGAAAATCGCCCTCGATCGCATCGGCAAAGCCGTGGATTACGCGTAGTTCGTGGGCGAAGCCGGGTTGCAGCTCCACGCAAGTTACATCGGCACCAGCGTTGCGCGCGGCCGAAGCAAGCGCGGCCTTTCCCGCGCTAGGCTCTAGAACGCGCTGGCCTGTGCTGATCCTCGCATGTTCGATGACCTGGGCGGCGATCTCCGGGGAAGTCATGAACGCGCCGAAGTTCTTAGCGGGCGTGATATGATAGGCCGGGGCCGCTTCTGCCTCGGTCGTCTCATAGCCATCACCGATAGCCTCGCCGTAATATTCCGCGAGCAACAGATTCACGCTCTGCAGAAGGTCGTCACGCTCGAACCATATGTGCAGATTCCCATTCTTGAAGACGCGAACGCGGAAATAGTCGCCCTCGATCACGGTTGGCAGCGATCCGCGCACGCGTGCCGAATCGGCAACCTGTGAGGCGATGCTGTGGCCCTCTGAAACCGGGGGCTTTTCGTCCAGTTCCAGAAAGACGCGCTCCACGTCCCGCAACGTGTCGCGGCGCTCGTAGCGGTCCCATGATCCCCATTCGTTCAAGGCGCGGTCGATGATGAGACGCGCGCCGATCTTGAAACCGTTGTGCGAGCGAAAGCGGCGATCCAGCTTGGCGAAGACGTTGGCGATGCCGCGCAAATAAAGGTCGCGCCGGTTGGTCCAGATATTCCCGAAAGTGGCGGCGCAGTTGTCGGGCGTGAACGGCACGGGATCATCGCGCAAGCCGTCATGAAACTCCTTGCGGGCCTGCTGATCTAGCAGCTGGTCAAAACCCAGCTGCTCCATGAGGGCCGCCCAGCACCGGCGGTCCATCGTGTGCGTCAAGACGCGCTCGAAATTGTCGCGTGCGTCGATGGTCTTGCGCGCTCCCGTCTCCTTGTCGCGCTGGTCGATAGGCTGCGACTGGATAAAAGCGCGGGTCAACGTGTCCTCGGTCCAGTCGCGGCCACATGACAGCGACAGTGCGCCGCCAAGGGTCAGGCGGGCCGCCTCGTCGCGGGTTGCATGGTAGGTGTCATAGAGGCTGAGCCAAAGGGCTATGGCCTTGTCTCGGCCGTCGCAAATATCCGCGATCTGCGCGGGCGTCATAAGCTCCTGGCCCATGTTCACGCCCCCCCGACAATAAGAGCACCAAAGCCGAAGCCCTCGGCGGCGTCCTCGATGGTGGTCACAAGGCCGTCAAAATCTTCCTCCGGCCCTAGTAGGTCGGCAATCTCGATGACAGCGGGAAGGTCAGCGCCATGATTTTCGGCAAGGTCTTTGATGTAGCCAAAGCGGTCGAAATTGCCCTCTTCCTCATAGCGAGTGAGCGGGATGGTGCGGGCGGCGTTGATCCGAAGAATTGTGGCCAGCGGAATGTCGGTCATGTGCTGTTTTCCCTGCCTAGAATGGAGCCGAAGGCGATGACGGGTCATCGACTTCTGCCCAGCGGCGAGCAGGGCCGGGGAATGCCGCAAATCAGGGCCGATCAGGGGGGAGGGGAATCACCCGTCCTGCACGGAGCGAAGCGAAGGAAGGGCGGGGAAACCCGCCTGATCGCCAAGCGAGGCCGCATAGCGGCCGAGACGGTCCAGCCCTTGCGGCAGGGGGCAGGAACAGGCCCCGAAGTCGAACAGCGGGCGCGGCGGCATTGCCGCCTCAATCTAGGAAAAGCGCCCGCCAGGTCATAGCATAGCGGCGACCTAGCGGGCGCTGCGGCATGTCGCCGGCGACATGCCCAACGGATAGCGCCGGAAGCATCCGAGTAATCGGATCCTCCGTCAGTTTAATTGCCCGAGCGGTTGCGCGACACGTCCGCATAAGGTTTGCGGCGGCACTGGCTGCACCGAAGCCGCGCGATGAGTTCGTATATGCGGGTATCGAAAGAAATGCGGCGTGAGCGGGCGAAGTCGCCCAGCGGGGCGACGACGCGGCGACCGCAAGCGCACTGGATGCGCAGATAGCAGCCTTGCCGATACCAGATAGGATCAATGGGCTTGGGGCGGTTGTAGTTCGCGGCCATTGGGCGCTTATGCGCCAAACGGAACAGGAGGGGAACGCGCCGCGCGCACGCCGGCTATTGGATTGGCAAGGGAAAAGGGCTATATAGGCAATGCTTCGTGTGCTGATTCATTTCACGCACCTACCTGAACCCGCCGTGCTGTCACACGGCGGGTTCAAACTTTTAGGGCGGGCGGCCCTGTCAGACCACCCGCCCCGCTGGATCAGCCCTTATCGGACTTCCCCAGCTTCACAATTGCAATCACGAGCGCGACGGCTGCGATCGTCAATTGAGCTGCTTCATATGCTGTCAAATCACATCACCTCCTTTGAGCGAGAGGATTTGCGAAAGGCCGCTGTCACAGTCCTTCGCCCTCGCTCGATGAAGGCTATACAACGGATTGACGACAATGCGCGCGAAACGCTCTTCACATTTTCGTGAAGCCATTGGATGATCGCCGGCGACCGTTGATGAAAAGGGGAAGCTATGGGCCTCGTATCGCAGGTTAGCGCCGATGACCGGGAAAGCGCATGGCGAATAGTCCGTCATCGCGAAATCATGGAACGACTGATTCCGCTTTGGGCCGTGCTCGGCGTTGCGCTGGTGTTGATGGGCGTGGACCTGGGCGGGCGTCTGCTGTGGACGCTGCCGATGATCGGATATGTCTTTGGGGTGATGGCGGTCGATCATGGCCCTGATTACCGCGCCGCGAATTATTGGGTGCCGGTCCTGGGAAGCCAAGCGGCGGCGCTGCTGCCTCTCATCACCAAATTCTAGATCTCTCTGGAGCGGTGGCAGCTGCCACCGCTCCACGCGCGTCAAGCTCTGCCCTCGAAGCGGGCGATCAGCTGCTCCGCTACGGAAGCAATTTCGGCGGGGTCGGCGGTTTGAGTGCAATCGCCGCCTACAACAGCGCCGAGCGTGCCGCCGTCCAGTTGGACAACGTGGACACGCCACACGTCGCGCCGGAGTTCGTATTGATCGGGAAGCGGCCTCTGCATGATTTCATGAAACACTAGGTCAACCCATTGGCGCGCGTCCGGATCGGAAGACGCATCGGCGTAGTCGGCGCGGCTCGCCATGACGCTGTATCGGTCGCCTAGCATGAATTGGCGTTCGCGCGCGCGCCGGTCCTGCTCGATCCGCGTTACGCGATCTTTTTCCGCCCGCTTCATCGCCTGTTTCATCCGAACATCGTCGGCGCTGCGCGTCAGCGCCGCCATGATGTTGGGGACGCGCGCGGGCATATAATGCCCCGCGCGCTCGGCCGCCTCGATCACAAATTGCAAATCGCTGATCTCGGTAGGCGAGAGGGTGACGCGAACGGCGCTCGCCGTGTTGCTGATTTTCATGGCTGCGGCTCCGGCTCTTCTTTCGCCTTGTAGGCGGCAAGGCCGATCCATGATCCGTTGTCGCCGCGAAACTGGCGCACAACATCGCCGCCGTCCCAATGGCCGGTGAAGATGCCGCGCCGGTTGATGCCGCCGACGGGGCGCGTGCGCGCCGCCAGAAGGCGGGCGCGGCGCGTGTCTCGATCTAGGTGGCGCATGGGTTGCATGGTCAATCCTTCCTATTCGCTGGCGGTGTCGAGGTTTGTGCCGATCTCGTCGGCGTCGAAGTCTTCAAGGGCTGAAATCGCGCTTTCCAGTTCGGAAACTGCGGCGTCCATCGCCTGCGCACGTTCGCTGTCCTCAAGGCTGGGTGGTAGATTCTCGCGGGCGGCCTGTTCGTCATCCTTGACGGTTTCAAGCATGTCGCGCGCCTCATCCAACAGGGCTTTGCCCTTGTCGATCAGCACGCGGGCGGCGGCGATCTGCTTGCGGCGTTCGCGGTTCATGCCTCTGCCCTCACGTCGCCGCTGTCGATCTGGAATCCTGCGCGGGCCAGCTCGTCACAAAGGGCGTGCTGCCTCTCTTCGCGGGTGCCGCTGGTGGCGATATAGCTGCATCGCCCCCAATGGAACGCGAAGCCTGCACGTTTCAGGCATCCGCGAAACCGCTGGTGGGTGCGGTCGCTCCAATCCAGTGTGCCCGCATAGTTGCGGAAAGCGGCGACGGCGCAGACGGAACCATAATTCTCATCACGCCAGCTAAGCTCGATAACCGGGGGCGATTTGGTCATGATGGCCTCCCTCAATATTCACTGGTTAGGAGAATGGTGAGCACGCGGGTTGTGGCATCGGGATTCCACGGTTCGGCGCTGCCAAATTCAAGATCGCGGTCGTAATAGTCGAACTTCCACATGACCGAGAGGGCTGGGCGCGTGCTGTCGTCAGTCCAGCGGGTATGCCATTGGCCGATCACATCACGATAAAGGAAACCGGCGTCATGCTCGCCGTGCGGGTCGTTGTCGGGTGTGAAATCCTCAAAGCCCTCGATCATCTTGAGAATGTCGGACTGCGTGTTCTCGTCCAGCGCCGCGATGCCTTGCGTAATCACGGTGCGACAAGTCACACCCATCGTTCGCCGCGCAATGTCGTTCAGCGCCGCGATGGTGGCGATCTGGTCAGTTGTCGCTTCCATTTTCCTCACTCCTTTAGGCGAAGCCGCTGCCTGCGGCCTGCGGCTCTGACCCGCTGGCGAAGCGCGGGATGGGGAGGGGGAAGCAAAATCGATGGGAGTGGTGCGGGCGGCGCGTCTAGGGAGGCCCCGGCGCGCGGGAGCGCGCCGGAACTGGCCGAACTTGGCGTGCAACCCGGTCCTGTCGATTATGCTTCGGGAACGAAAGGGCGGGTGCCCTTGGTGTTCCCCCCGGTGGCAACTGCCACTACTGACGGGGCGCGGCCCTGGGCCGCTCGATCCTATGTGGCAGCTGACAGACTACTAGGCGCGCGGCCCTGGCCGCTCATTTTCAGCGCTCGCGGTCCTTTGATTTCTCGGCCGCCTGTGTCGGTGATTTGCCTTCGCGCAATGTTGCGGCGACATGCGCCTTTGCGCTTTCGACGATCTGCGCCAGCTGTTCCTTCGATGCGCCGCGCTCGGTAGCTGTGGCGACGCGCTTATCAATGGCCAGCTGGAATTGCGCGAACCTGGCATCGGCCCGGTTCTGCTCAGGCGAGTTTTTCTCGAATTGCGCGGCAAGGCGTAGATCAACCTGACTGACGCCGGGAGGCATGACTTGCAGACGTAGCACGCGATCGGCGGCCTGAATGTCGCGGTCGGTCATTTTCGAAAGGAAATCAGCAGTGCCCGCGCTGATGGCGCGGACTCGTTGCAGCGGGTCCATGCCCTCGGACCAACTGACTTCGATTTGATGATAGCGGCGCTGTTCGATCAGTTGAAGGTGGTGCATCGGCCCTTTGGGATCACGGAAAAAGGCGAGTTCCTGCGCAGAACGGGCGGCTAGCTGGCGCATGTCAGCGGACGTTTCCGCGATCCGGTTAAGCTGCTCATACTGCCGCGACGCAACGGTTTGCGCAGTAGGTAAGTAACGGCTGATCTGATCCTTGGCTTGCTCGATGCTCATAGCGCGCCGTTCGCCAGCTGGCATGAGAGATTCCATCGAGGGCGGAAACGCGATGCCCGCTGGCCCGCGCGCTGGCTCGACGCGGCTCTGTTCGAGGGGCATGGCATCACGGATAACTTTGGCGAGGGAGGCGTGATTTCCGGTATGGAAGCTATCGCGGCTCGCCTCCATCCAGTCCTTCGGCCCCATTGCCTGGATCGAGACGAATTTTTCGGCCGCAAGGGAATGTAGCTGCAAGTGCAGCCGCATGGTACGACCATTGCCCTCACGGAACGGATGAACGGCATTTAATTCGGAGATATGCCGTCCCATGGTATCGGCAAAGCGATCACGATCCATCGACTTGAGGGTTTGGAGGTCGGGCAGCTGCTTAAATTCGTGCTCCATGCTGCGGGCAATGAAGTGCGCTCGCGCAAAAGTGCTGCCGGGTTTGCTTATGTCCACAGTCCGAAAGCGCCCCGCCCAATCATATACATCCTGAAACAGATGATTGTGCAGTTCGCGATACTCGCGCGCATTCGTCGCCGGCATGGCGCGCTGCACAATCAGCTCGCCATGCCGGACAACCGAGAAGAAAGCTTCTCGCTCCTTGAGAATATTATCGTCGCGGATTCCCAGCTTGTTCCGAAGAACGTCGCTGTTACGCCAGGTGTAAGGGTCGCTCACCAATCATGCAGCAAGTTTCTGGCGGGACAGAACATCACGGTTGTAGTCCTGCGCCAGACCAATCGCCACATCGACGGGAATTTGGGTTTCGACCAACAGCAAACAAAAAGAGTGGTCATCCGAAACCAATTCAAGTCCTTCAATCTTGCAATTTGCGATTGCTTCGCAATAAGCTGCCATCACGTCAGGAATGTCTTCCTGCCGACGCGGCTCATACCCCATCGCCTTGATGCGATTCCTGTAGGTGTCGATGATATTTTCCATTTTGCACCTAAAAACGACCTGCTCCCGCCCATAGTTAACATGTCGGGATTTGTATATAAACCACATTGAGTAGCCCCCCATATTTCACTTTCCTGAAATGAGACGCCGCGCAAGCGCGGCGTCTCGTGCATTTTGCGGGGCGGGGCATTCAATCCGCTTGGTCGGTCATCATCGCCAACAGGTAGTCGGCGGCGTTCTGCGCCTCGCGGGCTGCCTCAAAAATGGCGCGCTTGTCGTTGCGGAGCGCGGTCAACCAGTGCTCGATATACGCGGCATGGTCTTCGCGTTCCTCGACCTTGAAACCGACAATCGCGCCGATGAAGGATGCGCCCAGCTCGGCCACGAGTTCGTCCCTCGCATAGTCGGCGCGACTCGTTGAAATCAGGGTTTTTCGGTTGAGGCGGCTTTCATGCCCTGCATGATGCACGGCCTCATGCGCAAGCGTGGCATAGTAGTCGTCGGCGGAATGGAACGCTTCAAAAGCGGGCATTTGGATATAGTCGTCGCGGGTGTGGTAATAGGCTTGCGATCCGCCGATGCGAACGGTTGCGTCGATGCGAGAGAACATCACTTCAAGCTCAACGTCGCGGGTTTCGGGATTGGTGATGATCGGGGCGGGCGCGGGATATTTGCCGTCCAGTCCTTCGACCTGATCGGCATTGAAAACCGTGTATCGTTTCAAGAACGGAATGGCGCGCTCGTTGTCCGTCTCGGAGTCTTTCACGACAAGCTTGTTGGCATAGACAATGGTGGTTCCCTTGCTGCCCTTCCTGACATTGCCGCCCAGCTCCAACGCCTGTTTGAAGGTCAGCCAATAGGGCGAGGCGAAGCCCTGACGCATAGCGCTGGCCCAAAGGCTGAGGACGTTGATCCCACGATAGGCGACCCCATTGTGCCGGAGCGGAATGGTCGGCCCACCGCTCCACGGCTTCACCCACGGCTTGGTGCCCGCTTCCAGCATCGCAAGAATGTCGTCGGTGACGGCCTGATAAATGTCGATCCGGTTCGTTTCCTTAGCCATTTTTCACTCCTTTAGGCGAAGCCGCTGCCTGCGGCCTGCGGCTCTGACCCGCTGGCGAAGCGCGGGATGGGGAGGGGGAAGCAAAATCGATGGGAGTGGTGCGGGCGGCACGGCTAGGGAGGCTCCGGCGCTCGCGCGCGCCGGAACTGGCCGAACTTGGCGTGCAACCCGGTCCTGTCGATTATGCTTCGGGAACGAAAGGGCGGGTGCCCTTGGTGTTCCCCCGGTGGCAGCTGCCACCACCGGCAACGCGCGGCCCTAGCCGCTCATTATACGCGGCCGATTTTACCGGCTGCGTTCTGTAAAATGGGTGCGGTGGCAGCTGCCACCGCCCCGCAAGTTTGCGGGGAGCGCGGGAGTGAAGCGCGCTCCCCATGCCGTCATGCCGCTTGGCTTTCGCTATCAGCGGCATCGGGCAAGGCAGAGGGTCGAAGGGCGGGGGGCAGGATGCGCCGCCCCGCAAGGCGCTCGTTGACCGTCAAGGCAAGATCAGAGCGCTTCATGGTCTGGCAATTCTCTGCGGCGTCGTTGCCGCAACCTTCGGCCAGCAGCTTCAAGAGCGTGGCCTTGCTAAGCTGGTCATAGAATACCTGATTGGGTTCCCACTTGTCGGCCATGTCGATCTGCGCGGCCCCGACGATCTGCGCCAGCTGGCGGTCGCGGTCGCTATGGAACGAAAGGCTCGTGATCTGCGAGGCCACGCAGTAGGCCAGCAGCCGCAATTTCGCTTCGCTGTCCATCTGGCGCATGTCGTCCAGCGTGGGTGTCTCGGCCAAGCGGGCAAGATCGGCCCCCGCGATTTCGTCAATGTCGGCAATCGTGGAATGGCCCATGATCGCCTCGTCAACATGGAAGCGGTTCTTCTCGGCGGTGATTTCGGCGGCTTGTTGCCACGAATAGGAGTTGCCGCGAACCTGCCCCAATAGGCCCGTCAAGAGCACGTCCAGCGCCAGCTCCGGGTCGCTGGCAAGGGCTTCCCGAACCGCCATCGTGCGGATGCCGCCCAGCTGATCCATGACCTTCTGCGAGTAGTCGGGCCGGGGAGGCTTGGGGCCATCGGCGGCGGTGCCCTTGGCGCTGCGCGTGAACGCAACCTGTTCGATACCGTCATGCCCGATGAAGACGATAAGCGAGTGCTCGGCCTTCTGCTCGGCGGTGAAGACGCGGCAAGCCGATACGATAGCGTCCTGCTTGCGGGTCAGGGCGCGCAACTCGTCGTCATAGTCGTGCTCGTCCTCGTCCACCTCGCTTTCCCGCTTGGCGATTGCCGCCTCGATCTCGACCAGCTGCGCGGTTTCTTCCTCGGTCGGATGGCGCTCGCCAGCGGGTTCCAGATGGCCGCGCATCCAGTAGGAATCAGGCCGGTAGAGCTGCCCTTCTGCATCGCGCCAGCCATCTTCGCGCGCCGCCTTGGCGATGGCGTCGAGCCGATCTTGCACAAGGTCCATGACAAGGCCCGCATCATCGCAATAGCGACGTTCTCCGAAAAGATCGGTGGTGAAGGTGCCGCCTGCGGCGCAATAGGCTTCCTCGCCTACAATGCGAAAATGCTTGTCGGTATCGGCAACCTTCTCCTGGGTGAGCATGGCGCGGATTTGGTGGGCGTTGTCGCCGGTGCGCTTGAAAACCTCAAGCTGGCGGTCCTGATCGTCTGTCAGCGCGAAAGCCTGCGCCGCGCCCATGCCGATTTCGTCTTTCTGGAAGGCTTTGAGAATGGTCGGGTGCAGCGCCGCCAGCTTCAACACGCGGCGGACATAGGCGGGGGAGACGCCGAACGATGCTGCAACATCGTCAACGTCTTTGCCGCTGTCGATGATCGCCCGATAGGCGGCGATGGCATCGGCGGGGTGCATGTCCTCACGCTGCGCGTTCTCGGCAAGAGAGATTTCCAGCGCCTCGTCCTTGCTGCGGATTTCAACGGGAACCTCGAAAGTGCCGGGGATGGTCTTTGCCTTCTGCAACAGCTTCAAGGCCCGGTAGCGCCGCCCTCCAGCGCAAATCTTGATCTTGCCGTCCTCATCATAGCCGATCAGGTTTTGCAGCACGCCCCGCGCCTGAATGTCGGCTGCGAGGGCTTCAATTTCCTTGGGCTTCACCTTCCGCACGTTGAGGTCGGAAAGCGCCAGCTTGTTCAGTTGGATGGTCTGGATGGTCATTTTTCACTCCTTTAGGCGAAGCCGCTGCCTGCGGCCTGCGGCTCTGACCCGCTGGCGAAGCGCGGGATGGGGAGGGGGAAGCAAAATCGATGGGAGTGGTGCGGGCGGCGCGACTAGGGAGGCCCCGGCGCGCGTGAGCGCGCCGGAACTGGCCGAACTTGTCGAGCAACCCGGTCCTGTCGATTATGCTTCGGGAACGAAAGGGCGGGTGCCCTTGGTGTTCCCCCCCGGTGGCAGCTGCCACCACCGGCAAGGCGCGGCCCAGGGCCGCACATTTAGCGGCTAGAGAATGGCGAGAGCGAGAACCGCAACGATTGATCCGCACAATGCGGACAAGAGCATCAGGCGTGTCGTCGCGGCATTGATCGCGATCGCAGCGCCGGCACAGGCCCATAGCAGCGCAATCGTGGGTCCAGCGCGGTAGATAAGGAAGCCGATATAGCTGTTCGGCAGGAGCCGCGGATAATCGACGATCAGGCGTGCAACGATACCGCCGCCTGCGAGAATGAGCGCGGCGATCAGCCATGCCGCGATTGCCTCGACGCGCGGCGATGCACTGTGCCTGGGCGCGGCCTGCATCGTCGTTCGCATCGCATCATTCATGCTAATCTTCCCTTATAGCCCTGACCGTCACCCGAATGGGCGGAGACGGCTTTGCTGGCTCCGTGGAGCCGCGCGGCGCAGCCGTGGGGTGGAATAGGGCAGGTTCCCGGCTCCGATCATTTGCACTTGTTCGGCAACTGGCCCCTCTCGATCGCCAGATTCCTCATCGCCTCGTAATCGACACCCCAAAGGCCTCGCCGCTCGTCGGCTGCATCTTTCATGAAACGGGCATAGGCCAGCCCTGAATGTTGCCTGTAATCAACGGCATATCCATGGCGCACCATCGTTGCCGAAACAGATGCCCCATTCGACCGAAACCGGCACGACAGGTTAGACCGGCCCCAGCTTGTCCGCCGCGTGTTGCATATCGGCTCGATCGTCAGCTTTTCGTCCTGAAAATCGCTGGTGCAATCCATGCCGCCATTTTGCTTCACCAGCTCTTCCAAATAGAGCTGCGCTGCGATCTTGGGCACATTGCCCTTACCGTCCTCATCCGGCGCATCGATTCCCGACAACCGCACCCGCTTTTTATCGAGCGTTTCGAGCGTATCGCCGTCGATAATGCGCGGGTTCTCGACGTGGATCGAAACTGGCTCGCTATTCCTTGCTTGCATCTGATTGAACAGCGCACCGAACGCGAAAACAGAGAGAATCGGCAACGCGATTTGCTGATTTCGCGGCCATTTTTTGAAACCTCGGATCAGCACCTGGCTTTCTCCTGAAGAATGTCGTTCCAGTCCATCGGCGCCGGGGCTGGCGGGAGGATGATTTTCAATTCGCGGTCGTTGGCAGTGAGGTGGCCGCGCGCGTCCTCTATGGCCTGTGCCGCTTCCTGGCCGTGTTGCGAGTAGATGACGATTTTGCGGATGCGTTCGGGGATCGCGATCAGGCCATAGCGGCGAATGCCGCCCGCGCCCCATACCTTAAATTTCCCGGCGCTAAGCTGGGACACGGAAACGGCTTCCTCGAAGCCTTCCGCGAGGCGCAGCACGTCGCCGGGTGGCTGGCCGCCGATCCGCATGGCGGCATGTCGGACCAGGCCAAGCGTCAATTTCGCCTCGCGCAGCGCCGCATGGTAGCGTTTCTCGCCGGTTGCTGGATCGAGCAAGATCCGCTGCACGGCGATTATGCCTTCATCGGCCTCGAACGGCACGAGAAGGGCAGGATGCTCTTCGCGGGCATCGGGCGGGCCAACGATGCAGCGCGGTGCGAAGCGAACCTTGAGGCCGGTCGGGTCGATTGCGCGCGAACGCAGATAGCGTTCAGCCGCGGTGCCCGCGATCGGCACGGCGGAATCCCATAGTTGCAGGGCGAGCTTCCGGCGCGAGGGTTCAGGCGCGCGATCGACCGTCTCGCCGCTGGTGTGACGATTGATTTTGCGGCTGTTGAGCGCGGACCATACGGCTTCCTGGCTGCAACCGGCCCAACATTTGAACAGGACGGCCTTCTTGCCGGGGGTGACTTGGAGCGACGGATTGCGGTCGTTGTGGGCTGGGCAGCAAACCATGCCATATGAGCCGCGCCAGTGGCCGCCCATATCCGCTACGATCCGACGTGCGCGTGCTTCGACGTCCATCTGCATCGAACTTCTTTCGTCAACGGTATCCCTACATTGGGATTTATACACATTTCACGGAGGCGGGCAAACGGCCGGGATATATGCCAATATCGCGCATGGCCCGACTAGGGCCATTCAATATAAATATCTCCGCCGGTTATCTTCACTTGCGGATGACTCACGTTCTTTCGCCTCAATCGCTTCGCCCAAGCTGGCGAGAATATCGGCCAGCTCGCGCTTGTCCCGCTCTTCACGGGTTAGCTCCCATAGGGGCAGCTGATCCCTCATGCGCTCCATGTCGCGCGCCGCCTCGATCTGGCGATACTGTTCGCAAGCGGGGGCTGGGTCAGCCGCGATGCCGCGACGGCGGCGAGCGGCGAAGATTTTGGAGAGGAAGGCGGGGAAGAGGAAGCGATAGGCGTTCGTGGCCTGCTTGATGCGCGGGCCAGCGCCTTGCGCTTCTTGATCGGGAACCGGCTCGTAGCGCCGGAACCAGTCGATAATGCGCGCCTCTTTGAGGCGCGAAAGCGTCTGAACGACGCAATTTTTGCTGAGGCCGGTTCCCTCCATGATGGTGTGAAGGCTGGGGAACAACGCGCCGGTGCTATAGTCGATGACGCGGGCCAGGAACTCGATAATCTGGATGCCGGCCTGTCCGATCGCACCGTTACGAATGCGCGGCGTGGTTGTCCGCCGCTGCGCGAGCGTCTGCCGCTCGTAGAGCTTTGCGGCTTCGATCATCTCGCGCATCTGGCGAGCATTGCGGATCGGCGTGTAGGCCTTCGCCCGCTTCTCGTGGCCTACGGCGATGCTGCCGGCCCAGACTTTGACGCGCGGTTTTTCGGCACGCGCTAGCAAGGCGCGGTCGATCTTGGCGAGGCCAGTGCTACGCAGCACGGCGCCTATGGAAGTGGTCATGCGGACCTCCCTTCGTCGGTCCCGCGAGGCCAAGCGCCATCGCTCCCGAAAGCACGCTTTCGAGATTGACTTTCGCTGCCGCACCACCGATAAAGGGAGCCAAGTTAGACGCGCTCACCTTCGGTGGCACAAACAGCCCTCGCTCAGCCAAGCGAGGGTTTTTTGTTGCCCTGTCGCCTCGGGGAGCCACCCCGCACGCAACAGATGAATCGCCGACTCCAAGGCGGAATCAGCGCGTCATAACTGGCTCAAGTTTAAGGGGTTGGCAAGAATAAGCGTGCGCGCACGCTTATAAGGCCCAGTCGGCCCCAAGCTGCGATTTTGGCCAAGTCGGAGAACGTTTTGGGAACGTGGCATTCGGTATTGACGATGGAAATCATAGAAGAGGACAGTTCGCTCCATCATAGGGAGTGGGTTGATGGATCGGAGTATTCCGGGCGGGGATTTGATCGGACGATGGAGCCTGAGCTTTGCCGATATTGATTTTGTAAATTCGAAGCCGGCCCTGACGCGCCTTGGCCTCGCCGCGCAGCTGAAATTCTTCGCTTCCCTGGGGTTTTTCGCGATCGATCCCGGCTCAATCCCTACCGATGGCCTCTCGTATCTGGCCGAGCAACTCGGTGTCGAGGCTGGCGAGATAGCCGGTTATGACTTTTCCAGTCGGACAGCACGACGGCATTGTGCGGAGATCCTGATCCATCTTGGATATCACCGCATGAAGCGGGTGGATCGCGCGCAATTGACGGAATGGATTGCTGGCGAGCTGTGCCCGGGCGGCCAGTCGATCAATGCCATGCTTGAGCATGTTTTCCTGTGGTGCCGGGACCGGCGTATTTATGGGCCGTCGCGCAAGGAGCTTGAACGTGTCGTTCGCTCACAACGGCAAGATTATCTGGACACCTGGCTGATCGGAGCCAGTGATCGGCTTTCGTCAGATGCGGTGGCGTTATTGGAAGCCTCGCTTGCCGATCCGGACGGCTCTGTTGCAAAGATTGGCGGCAGTCAGAGGTAGGCTGTCGCTCTGCGCCGATCAGGCGGCTGCTGCGAAATGGTGGTTGAGCATGCCCATGGCCTCCGTCAGCGCCGAGGGCCCAATGCCAAAAGCTCTCTCCACAAGGCGCACCTCGCCCCTGATGCCGGGCTGCAGGCACCAGGGGCGAGCCTGTCCTTTGCGCAGGGCTCGCATGACTTCGAATCCCTTGATCGTGGCATAGGCCGTGGGGATCGATTTGAAACCGCGCACCGGCTTGATCAGTATCTTGAGCTTTCCGTGATCGGCCTCGATCACGTTATTGAGATACTTCACCTGCCGGTGGGCCGTCTCCCGGTCCAGCTTTCCTTCGCGCTTCAATTCGGTGATCGCTGCACCATAGCTCGGCGCTTTGTCGGTATTGAGCGTGGCAGGCTTTTCCCAGTGCTTCAGGCCTCGCAGGGCCTTGCCCAGGAACCGCTTCGCTGCCTTGGCGCTGCGGGTCGGCGACAGGTAGAAATCGATCGTGTCGCCCCGCTTGTCGACTGCCCGGTACAGGTAGGTCCACTTGCCCCGCACCTTGACGTAGGTTTCATCCAGGCGCCAGCTCGGATCAAAGCCACGCCGCCAGAACCAGCGCAGCCGCTTCTCCATCTCCGGGGCGTAGCACTGGACCCAGCGATAGATCGTCGTATGGTCGACCGAAATGCCGCGTTCCGCCAGCATTTCCTCAAGGTCGCGATAGCTGATCGGATAGCGACAATACCAGCGCACCGCCCACAGGATCACATCACCCTGGAAATGGCGCCACTTGAAATCCGTCATCGTTCCGTCCGTCCAATCTCCGCCAAGCATGCTCAAGCTTCACGATTTTTGCAACAGAGCCCGCCGGGCTATCCTTCCAGCGCTCGGGTATCCGGCCTTCCTTGATCGCCGCTTTCTCCTCCTCAGTATTCCGCTGCTTCGGGGCTGGCACCACGGTCGCGTCGATGATCTGCCCGCCCATGGCAAGGTACCCCCGATCCGTCAGGGCCGCATCGAAGCGGGCGAAGAGCCTGTCGATCGCCCTGGCCTTGACCAGCCTCTCGCGGAACAGCCACACCGTCGTCGCGTCCGGCACGGTGCCGTCGAGCCCCAGGCCCAGGAAGCGCTGGAACGAGAGGCGGTCCTTGATCTGGAATTCGGTTGCTTCGTCCGACAGCGAGTACAGCGCCTGCAGCACCAGGATCTTGAACATGAGCACCGGGTCGAAGGGCGGGCGACCACCCTTGCCGCGAGGACTGCGACGCAGCGCGGCAACCAGCGGACCGCGAAAGACCTCAAAGTCCACGACCGCTGCCAGACGCTCCAGCGGATCGCCCGCCGCGCTCAATGCTTCGTATCGGTTCGAAAGATCGAAGAAACAATGAATCAGATCAGGCCCCGATTTGCGAGGGGTTTTTGGAGGTGCCCATCTTTCCCATGGTGACGTCGTTTGGCGCCGTTGCCTCCGGTTCGATGTGCAGGGTCGATCCTGTACTGCCGGCGCCCCTCTAGCTAGAAATCGACTTCTAAGCCAACGCCGACGACCCGCGGTTTCTCATAGAGAATATCCGTGGCCAGCGCACCTTGCCTGATCTGCTGGGCCGCTTTCGAATTCGTCAGGTTGGTCCCCCAGATCGAGAGCTTCAAGTTGTCGGCTGCCTTGAACCATATTTCTCCGCTAGTCATCGTATATGGCTTCTGCGAAAAACGATTAAGAAAGTCATAATAAACCCGCGAACTGTAGAAGAAATTCGCTGATGCCCCGAATTCCCGGCCAGCCAGTGTCGTGGTCCAGTCCGCGCCGAGGTTCGCCGTGTACCGCGGGGCCCTGATAAGGGTTTTGCCGGATGCATCGTTCGATGTGACGATGTTACCGCCGGTCGGCCGGGGAATGAAGTCCTGAGCTGCGGGAAATTTATCATAAGTTCCATGATTGTATGCGACCGATCCGCGAACGTTCAGGCCCTGGGTCGGTATGACATTGATTTCGAGTTCCCCGCCATAAACCTCAGCGCTTGCCGCATTTTGCAGAACGTAAGCGTTGCCATCGGGGGTACGCGCCTGCACCTGAAGGTTCGAATAATCATAGTAGTAAAGAGAAAGGTTGGCACGCAGCGAACGGCTGAGATCCGACTTCACCCCCACTTCTGCAGCCTTGATCTTCTCCGGCTCCACGGGCACCGGAGAAGTTGCCGCCACATTGTATACGCCGCTTTTGAAGCCGGTTCCGTAGTTGGCGAAGATATTCGTCGTATCAGTAATCTGGTACCTGGCGGCTACTTTGTAGGTGAAGTTACTGAAAGTCTTGTCAACCCGACCGTACGGCAGTTGTACGCCGTTCACGGATTGCTGGAATTCCCGCTTTTCGGTCGTGTAGCGGCCGCCTGCGGTCAGGAAGAACTTATCAGAGATCTGGAGCGTCCCCTCCGCGAAGCCCGCCAAAGAACCGGTTTCGACCGCCGGATTAAGTATTGTACTGATCAACGGCTGGCCGATTCCTCGTGCATTGGCGAGATCGATGTTTGGGATTGTCGCGTCGAGGTGAAAGGCATAAACCCCGACCAGCCAGTTGAACTTCTCGGAGTTCGTGGACAATACTCGAATTTCCTGGCTCTCGGCCTCGATATTAAGATCGAACTTGATATAACCCATACTTATATTAGTCGAATCTACGTCAGCGTGCTGCCTACCGGTATTATGCATATAAGCGGTTGTCGATTCGATATTGAAATCTTCGAATTCAAACTTAGCCCGAAGAGAGGTACTGAACCTTTCGTAATCAATCCTAGGCGTAAGTGATAAGGACGATTCCCACGGGCCGTCCGGAAGGATCACTCCGGGCGCCAGCAAGGCAGCGGTATTGTTATTCAGAGGTTGCGTGGCATTAAGGGTACTGTTCTGTCGGGTGTAGTTTGCGGTCAAAACAAACTGCGTGGTCCCGTTGGGCTGGAACAGAAACTTGCTTCTCAGATCCACGACGTCGAGACCGCCCAGCTTTCTTCCGGTCGACAGTTCCGGGATGTATTCTTCGGTCTTCCGGTACATGCCGGCAAAGTCGATCGCGAGATTGTCAGTTAAGCCGGTCGTCGCATAAGCGCGAAGGTTGTAATCGTTCGAACTGTTGCGCAGCCAGCCGACGCGCGACGAAATGCGCGCCCGAGGCGTAAAGCTTGGGTCGGGCGTGATAACGTTGATTAACCCCCCCGTCGCGTTGCGGCCGAAGACGGTTCCCTGCGGCCCGCGCAGCACTTCGACCCGTTCGACTTCGACCAGTTCAATCGAGTTCGAGAAAGCATCGGGTTGATACACACCGTCCACGTAAGTAGCGACATTGGGCTCGTCACCGACGGACACGCCGCCGGAACCGATACCGCGGATCACCGGCTGGATGACAGAGGCGGTTCTGTTGCCGGTAAAACCCGGCACGACTTGCGTGAGGCTGCGAGCATCGACGATGCCGGCGCCGGCGAGAGACCTTCTGGTTATAGCTGTCACAGTGACCGGAATTTGCTGCAACCGCTCCTCGCGGCGCGTTGCGGTGACGACGATGTCCTCGATCCCACCTCCTTGCTATGCATTGGATGGAGTGTTGGGCGATGATGGTTCACCACTCGTTCCCGCGTCTTGCGCCCATGCTGGTTGCACTACGAAAGACGCAGCCATAAAAGCGCCGGACGTTAATAACAAATAATTGGACCTTCCCATTACCTTTCTCCTATAATTTACTGCGTATTTTTTACCTAATTGTGGCCTTCTTCCTGATAATCCGCTCACTATTTCAAAACGCCGCAAAAATATTCAATAACTGGCGAACTCGTTACAGGCATTCGAAAAATCCTCATTCAAGGGACCTGTTACTGATTTCCCCTACCAAAATGGAACGTGAGCGTTGCTCCTCCCGTGATTGGATCGCCGTAAATCACATTTTCACCGAGCGTGGTCAGAAGGATGGTCCTGTAATAGCGCTGATCTGTCAGGTTGTTGCTCCATATCGTCAGGTCCCAGCGGTCGTTGGCCGGTGCGAAGGTGACAGAGGCATTGAGCAGTTCATACGCCGACTGGCGCGAGCGGCCCGAGGGTTCGAAATTGTAGCCGTCCGTATGGAACAGGACGCCGTTGAGCCGAAGCTCGTTCTCACCGATATTGCCGCACGTCGCTGTAGACCGGTTCCGCATAGGCGACCTCGAACGGCTTGGAACGCGAACCGGACAACGTGGCGGACAGCTCATCGGACGGCCGTTTGGTAACGATGTTGATGGCGCCGCCGGTGGCATTACGGCCATAGAGCGTGCCCTGCGGCCCGCGAAGCACCTCCACCCGTTCGACATCGAACAGTTGCTGCGTCGTGCCCGCCGAATAGGCGATATAGACGCCGTCGATATAGGTTGCGACGCTCGGCTCGGAATTGGCCGTCCGGTCGCTGCCGACGCCGCGCAGGAATGGCTGGGGGAAACCACCGCCTGTCGACACCGTCAGACCCGGGGTCACCAACGCGATCTGGTCGGAATTGGTGATGCCGCTCTGCGCAAGTCTCTCGCTCGACAGCGAAGTGACCGCCAGCGGTACGCTTTGCAGGCTTTCGGACCGGCGCTGGGCGGTGACGACGATCTCCTCCAGCCCCGCGGAATCCGTCTCCGCCGGGGATGGGTTCGACGACCCAATTGAGGATGATTGCTCCCCGGGCGCTCCGGTATCCTGCGTCATGGCTGGATCGGTCGCGAAAATGAACGTGGTTATTAGCGCAAAGAAAGCAGCTATGTTATGATTTCGCATTCCTTCCCCCTTTGGTCTTTTGCTTGTTAAAGGCGTTAATTTCTCCGTATCGGACTCAGTTTCCCAGTATCAGGCCACTGGTCGGAACCCCGCCACCCGACGTAACCAGGATGTTCTCGAGTCCGACAACCTGATTGATCGCGCTGCCACGCACCTGACGGACCGCTTCGGCGATGCCGTTCATGCCGTGGATATAGGCCTCACCAACCTGCCCGCCGTGGGTATTGACCGGGAGGCCGCCGCCGATTTCAATGTTGCCGTCCCTTATAAAATCCTTTGCTTCGCCACGATTGCAAAAGCCGCTGGCTTCAAGCGCGGGAAGTATGGTCGGTCCGAAGTGGTCGTAGATGATGGCGGCGTCCATGTCCTTTGCCGAAAGACCGCCCATGGCATAAAGCTGTTCGGATACGATGCGGGTATCCTCAAACGGAATGATATCGTTACCGTAGAAGCCCATGAGCGGAATATTGCCGCGGGCGGCCCCCTGCGCAGCGGCCCGAACCATTACCGGCTTGGTCTTGAGGTCGCGCGCACGCTCCGCCGACGTCACGACTAGTGCGACCGCACCGTCGCTTTCCATGCAGCAATCGTACAGGTGAAGCGGATCGGAGATCGTCCGGCTACCGAGGTAATCGTCAAGCGTCAGTTCCTTGCCGTAGAAGAAGGCTGCCGGATTGACCGCCGCGTGCTTGCGGGCTGCTATTGCGACATTGGCGAAGTCTTGTCTGGTGGCGCCATACTGGTGCATGTAGCGGCGGATCATCACCGCAACAAACGAAGCGGCCGTCGCGAGGCCATGCAGCGTGTGATAGTGGGTCACTTCGCCTTCGGCTGTCGGTGCGCTCGGCAGCGGCCCGCCGAAACGATACTGCGATCGTTCATTCATGGCCCGATAGCAGACCACTGTCGAAGCGAGTCCGCTGGCGACCGCCAGCGCAGCCTGCTGCACCACAGCGCAGGCACCGCCGCCCCCAAAGGGTATCCGCGAAAAGAAGGTCAGTTCGCCCGCGCCGATCGCGCGCGCGATTTCCACTTCGGAAGTGTTGTCGGCCCCCATCGTGCACAGGCCGTCAACCTGAGACGCCTCGATGCCCGCATCCGCGAGCGCGGAGCAAACCGCTTCGGACGCCAGGCGGAGCTCGCTTCGGCCCGAATTCTTCGAGAACTCGGTAGCGCCAATGCCTGCGATGGCAGTCTTGTCTGAAAGCATGATGCCGTCCCCTTCATCCGCCCGATCTATGCCGGACCAAAACGAAACGACGCCCGCCCGTTTCGTTCTATGAACTCAACCTGCACGGGATTGTCGATCGCGATCGAGTTTATTTCCATGCCGTCGAGGCCGGCCACAACCCGAACGCCTTCTTCAAGCTGAACCACGCCGACCGGATGCGGCAGGACAAACCCTTCGAGGGGCGGGTGATGGTGGACGGCGAAGCTGAACACGGTGCCGCGCCCGCTCATCCGGACGGGCGCCCATTCGAAGCTGCCGCATTGTCCACACATTGTCGAAGGGGGATTGCGGATCAACGAGCACTGCGAGCAGCGTTGCATCAGCAGTTCCTGCCGCGCGAGGCCTTCGTAAAAGAACGCAAATTCCCCGCTCGATTGATGCACGCGCATTCTCCCGATATTATATCTTTATATGTTCGATTCACCAATTCGCGATATTCATTCAATATTCCTATTTCCTATTGTCGTATAGTTTTCTAGCGCCGGTTTGAATTTTCGATTAGAGAACCCCTGAAGTGCGACGTCAAGCCATTTCTGACGCGATGTATACGAAAGTTCAAAGAATTTTGCTGATTCCCATTCAACTGCTTCGTCGAAATCCATTTCGACGGACCGCTCGAATACACGCTTGATCGCGACAGCCGCGTGCCTGTCTTTTGCTGCCAACTCGGTGCTCAGCCTGTCAATCTCGCCGCTCAGATCTGCAACCGGAACCACATGATTGACCAATCCGATCTCCGCCGCCTTGTGACCGTCGAACACCTGCCCCGTCAGGAGGTAATAGAGCGCCACTTTGCGTGGCAAGTGCCGGGCGACCATCCAGGTCAGACCTGCACCGGGGATGACGGCGAAGTTGATTTCCGAAAGGCTGAAACGCGCGTTCGAGGCAGCGACCGACAAATCGCAGAGCCCCGCGACCAAAATGCCTCCGCCCACGCACCAGCCCTGAACCGCCGAGATCGTGATGCCGTTAAAGTGGCGAAGACGCTTCATCCACGACAGCGCCAGATCCATCGTTCGCATGAACATGTCGGAGTCCCCGAAATTCCCAAGCAGGAACTCCTCAAGATCCATGCCTGCGCAGAAGTTGTCACCTCTCCCGACAATAACGATAAGCCGTACATCGCCCCGGCGCTCCACCTCGTCCAGCGCGGAGTGCATGTCGGCATGAACTTGCGGAGACATCGCGTTGCGCTTTTCGGGGCGATTGAACGCGATCGTTGCTCGCGCTCCATCGAAACACAGGTCGACGGTCGGAAAAGTTACGGCGTTCATGTCGTCTCTCCCGTTGCGGCCCGGCCGACCCCGGTCTCTTCGCGTGCCCGCGCTTCATCCGGTTCACCGAAATAGCGATGATTATGCTCACCCAGAGCGGGTGAAGATGCCGTGGAGTCGGGCGTGTATCCGCTGATCTGTATCGGGAGTTCGAATATCACGTCTGACGACGCTATCCCGGCACAGCCCGCTTCCGCCTTTCCGTTCGCCATGGCTTCGGCTACGCTAAGCACGGGAGCGAAACAACAGTCGGCCTTCACCAGCAGGTTGCACCAGTGATCAAGTGGGTGCGACCCAAAGATTCCTGCAAGCTCGGACTTCAGCCAGGCTTGGCGAGTCTCGTCGAACTGGAAGGGCTGCAAGTCGGGCCTCTGCAGCGCCGCACACAGCCTCGCCCAGAACTTGGGTTCACCGGCCCCGACGGTCAGATGGCGATAGTCAGATGTCTGATATATCTGGTAGCAGGCAAAGCTCCCGTCGAGAAGCGAAGGCCCGCCGGCCGACATCGTTAGCGGCCCGATGTTCAGCGGCTTGCAGCATTCGGTCATGGACACGCCGTAGAACCGTCCCCGGCCCGTCCGTTGCCGCTCGACGATGCCGGTCAGCACCGCGATCACGGCGTGAAGAGATCCACCCATGACGTCCGCGATCTGGAAACGCGGCAAAACCGGCCCTCCGGTATCATCACGCAACTGATCCAGAAGCCCCGCGTATGCAAGGTAATTCAGATCGTGGCCCGCGAGATCGCTGAGGGGACCAGACTGACCATAACCGGTAATCGAGACATAGACGAGCGCGGGCTTGATAGCCGAAAGAGTCGCGTAGTCGATTCCAAGCTTCGCTGCTACGCCCGGCCTAAAGCTCTCCAGCACAACATCCGCTTCGCGCACCAGATCGATCAATCTTTCGCGTTCCACTTCCCTTGTCAGATCGAGCGTGACGCTGTGCTTCCCGCGATTGACAGCCCGGAAGAATGCCGATTGCCCGAGCTGCTCATCAGGTGCGGCGTCGAGCGGGCGGCGCGCGTAATCGCCGCCAACAGGATGCTCGACTTTGATTACAATCGCACCAAGATCGACCAGGTATTGCGTGCACATGGGGCCGGGCAGCAACCGAGTCAGGTCGACGACCGTAGTGCCATGCAGCGGCGCCTGCGCCATGGAGTTCATACCGTCCACGGCAGCCGATCCAAATTGTTCCGGAATTCCTGCCGTAGGGCAAACTTGTCGATCTTGCCGGTGACGCCTTTAGGCAAGTCTTCGACCGCCTTGTTGCTGCAGCTCATGAAGACCGCTAGCTCGGTGCCGTTGCTCTCGTCGACCACCGTCTCCGAGACTTCGAAGTCGAGCGCCTCGACGAAGATCTTGGTCGACCCGACGATGTCGGTGCCGTTGAGCGCGCAATGGTCGAAACGCTGCACGCGCATACCGCGCGGCTCGCGATGCCACACATCCGGATTCTTGGTCATCGGCGCCGTGTCCGAAATCTCCATGTCCGCATAGAGATCGAAGACATGCTTGGTCGGCGTCGTGAAACGGATCTTGCGGCCCACGCCCGGATCGGCACCAGCCGGGATCTCCTCGGTGCGAACCCCCATCGCATCGATCCGCTTCTTGAACACGTCGAGATCGCGGTCGCTCGCGACCTTGAAGCCGATCACGTCGAGACCGGGTGTGTCCGCCTCGCGCAGGATGATGCTGTGCCGATCGAATTCGTCGAAGCCGCGGAAGAAGGCGCGGTCGCCTTCGGTCTCGCCAACCTGATCGAGGCCGACGCGGTCACGATAGTGAGGGATCGCCTGCTCCATATCGAGGACCCGCATCTGGACGTATCCGGGCCTCAAGACTCCTGTGACAGCCATGTTCAACTCTCCTAATTTGCTAGCTCGTTCTAGCCGTTGAGGCCCTGTTTTACAAATTCGGTGACGAGGCGATTGAAGCTCGCCGCCCGCTCGATCTGCACCCAATGCCCGCAATTGCCGAAGGCATGCAGATCGGAATTCTTGATCAATTTCACAAGTCTTTCAGAAACTTCGAGCGGAATCACCTGGTCGAGCTTGCCGTGAAGGATCAGCACCTCGTGCGGGATCGCCGCGACATCCTCCTCGTTGCTGCACAGCATCTTGAGGTGGTTCTGGCGCGGTTTCGGGCCGAACGTGGCCGAATAGGGTTCGGCCGCGCCGGGACGCTTGCTGGCCTCGTAGCGAGACTCGATCAGCGACTCGGTGATGCGGCTCGGGTCGGTCGAGAGATAGGCGATCGTCTTGCGCATCATCTCCATCGAAGGCTCGTAGCCCCAGACGTAATCGAGGGCCTCGGTGATCGGGAACTCGACGCCGGCCGCGCCCATCAACACCGCGCGGTCAACGCGGTCGGGATGCGCGATCATGAACGCGATAGCCAGCGCGCCGCCGAAGCTGTTGCCGACCAGCGACGCCTTCTCGATGCCCATCGCATCGAGGAAGCCGGCGAGATGGTCGACCCAGATCTGCCGGTCCTTGATGCCGCCTGCCGGGGCGTCGGTGTAGCCGAAGCCGATCATGTCGGGTGCGTAGACGTGGAAGTCCTTGGCCAACTCGGGCAGGTTGGCGCGCCAGTTCGCCCACGCCGTCACACCGGGACCCGAGCCGTGGATCAGGAGCAGCGGCGGCCCCTCGCCCTGCTCATGATAATTGGTACGAACGCCGTTCACCGAGACGGTCTTGCCGATCTCGGGGATCGTAGCTTGTTTTTCCATTACTGCGTCCGACATGGAGATGACAGGAATTGACCTACAAGGGCGCGCCACCAGGAGGTCGTCTCACGGAATTCGCCGGAAAGGACCGGCTGTGCGCTCTTGTTTTAGTTGCACATAGAGGAACTCCTTACAAGGCGAATCTCGCCGTTCAGGCCCTCGAACACGTCGATAATCAGCGCTTGCGTGCTTCGCAAGCGCCGAGCCTGAAGCCGCGTTTCGACATTTTTCCCGATCTGGCTGATCTACGCTGTCGTTCAACCACTCCAAAAGCGGTTCGGGCCGGGGCGTTATCAGGCGAATCCCGTGCAAACCGTTGTCCTGATGCGGTTGCGGAGGTGGTCGAGTTGGACTAAGGCGCGGGGGGCGGGACCGGGCTGGGGTGCCGGGCTTGAAGTAGAGACAAGAGAGAGGATGAGCGCGATGTCGCAAGTGACCGAGCTGGGTTATATCGGTCTGTCCATATCGACGTTGAGGCGTGGAAGGATTATGCGGCGTCGATCGTCGGCATGGAGATCGTCGACGAGGGTGAGGGCGACCGCATTTATCTGCGGATGGACAAGTGGCATCACCGCCTCACGCTGCACATCGATGGCGGCGACGACCTGGCCTATATCGGCTGGCGGTTGCGGGTCCGTCCGAGTTCAACGAGCTGGTCGAGAAGCTGCGGCTCAACAACCTCGACATTCGCGTGGCGTCGTAGGAGGAATGCGCCGAGCGGCGTGTTCTGGGCCTGGCCAAGACGGTCGATCCGGGCGGCAACCCGACCGAGATCTTCTATGGTCCGCTGGTCGACAACTGGCGTGCGTTCCACCCGGGGCGGCCGATGTTCGGCAAGTTCATGACCGCCAAGGAAGGCATCGGCCACTGAATCTTGCGCCAGGACGACATTCCTGCCGCGGTGCGCTTCTACGAGATGCTCGGCCTCACCGGCTCGGTCGAGTACAAGCTTCCGCTTCCCGGCGGCATGGTGGCGCAGCCTTATTTCATGCACGTCAACGGGCGCCAACATTCGGTGGCGTTCGGCGCTTGGGCCGATGAAGAAGCGGATCAAGATGCTCGAATATACCGATCTCGACGATCTGGGGGTGGCGCACGACATCATCCGCCAGCGCAAGATCGACGTTGCGCTGCAGCTGGGCAAGCATTCGACCGACGAGGCTTTGACCTTCTACTGCGCCAACCGTCGGGCTGGCTGTGGGAGCTGGGCTGGGGTGCCAAGAAGGCGGACAACCAGCAGGAATATTACAGCCGCGACATTTTCGGCCACGGCAACGAGGCCGCCGGCTACGGGATGGACATCGAGCTCTAACCGAGCGTTTGAAGTCTTGGGCGATGGACGCCGGGGTCTTGATGATCCCGGCGTCCCAGCGACGATTGCGAGAAGGATGATATGAGCGAGCTGATTCGCCTGTGCCGAGTGGATGAGGTGAAGGAGGGCGAGCCGGTGGCGGCGCATGTCGCCGGGCTGCCGCCGTTTGCGGTCTATGATGTCGGGGGCACTTATTATGTGACCGACAACATCTGCACGCACGGCAATGCGATGCTGACCGACGGCTATCAGGACGGCGGCACGATCGAATGCCCGTTCCATGGCGGCGCGTTCGACATTGCGAGCGGGGCGGCGACGGTGTTCCCGTGCCAGATCCCGCTCAAGACCTATAGTGTCGAGGTCGACGACGGCTGGATCGCGATCCGGCTGGCATCGCCCGAAGCGGGCGCCTGAAATGGGAGCTGAGATGGGGGCACGGACGGGGTTCGAGGAAGCTGGGGCGCGCGATCTTCACCAGGAGGTTGAGGACTGGTGGCGCGCCATGCCGAGCTGATCGACGAGGACCGTCTGGAGGAATGGCCCGAGCTGTTCACCCAGGAGTGCGTCTACAAGATCATCGCGCGCGAGAATGTCGACCGCGGCCTGCCGATCGCGGCGATCTTCTGCGACAGCCGCAAGATGCTGGTGTGAACCGACAATTTAAGCTGCAATCTGCTTTGAACGCGGAATGCTGCCAACCGACAGATTATGCTGCAGCGGACGAGACTTCACACGCACCGTGATTGCCAGCCCGGGCGCAATTCTCATGATGGTTTTGAAGTCCCGGCCACCAGCTGCTCCAGCGCCTGCACCAGAGGCATTGCCGTGATGCCGTGCGGCTTCGGGTAGGCCATTTCTCCGGGGTAAATCAGCCAGCGCTTCTCGATCTCGAGATCGTCACAGGCAAGGTGAAACCCGCGCTCAACGCTGGGCGCCGTCGACCGCTTCACTTCGATGGCCACTTCGGGAACGCCGCCGGACACGAGGATGAGGTCTATCTCCGCACCATTCGCCGTCCGGTAGAAATGGGCATCGTAGCGATCGCCGACCGCGCCGATGATGTTCTCGATAACCATTCCTTCCCAGCTGGTGCCGGCGACAGGATGGGAAAGAATGTCGTCGAGCTTTTCGAGGCGCAGCAGGGCATGCAACAGCCCGCTGTCGCGAACATAGAGCCTCGGTGCCTTCACCAGTCGTTTGCCGACATTGGCAAACCAGGGATTGAGCCTGCGGACGAGGCCGAGATCACACAGGATGTCGATATAGTTGGCAACGGTCGGTGCCGAGATGGAGAGACTCCCCGCAAGGCCAGAGGCATTGAACAGACCCCCCTGCCCGTGGGCGAGCATCGTCCAGAGCCGGTTGATGGTCGCACTCGGCATGCGAGGAACCATGAAAGGCAGATCGCGTTCAACATAGGTGCGGATCAGGTCGAGCCTGCGGCGGAAGCTTTCGGTGTCGTTGGGCGCGGTCAGGCTCTCGGGAAAGCCGCCGCGCACCCACAACTGGTTGAGATCGTCCAGTCCGGCTGACCGCGCTTCGTCTGCGTCGATCGGACCCATGTCCATATAGGCGACGCGTCCGGCGAGCGACTCCGAACTCTGATTGAGCAGAATTCGGTTTGCCGAGCCGAGCAGCAGGAAATGACCCGCCCCCTCCCCTGCACGGCGGCGCTCGTCGATAACGCCGCGCAATGTCGAAAACAGATCCGGTGCCCGCTGGACCTCGTCAATGACGACAAGCTTGCCAACGCCTATCGTACGTAAATGTCACTTTCGTGCAGTGACCCCCGCTTCTCGCAAGGCTCGAGCGGCACCGTCGGCAACCGGCATATTTTCAGCATTGTCTCGCGGCCTATAAGCCCGAATATACCTGTACGCCGGTTCCCGGTCCGATCACGCTGCCTCCACGCAGCGGATGAGCCGGGTCAGGGTGATGCGCCGGCACGGCTCGGCCGTCGTTCCGCTCTGCGCCAACACGATCTCAACTTCACGCAGCTTGCCGATAATCTCTTCCGGCTTGTGCTTCTTGCTCGGCATTCGTCGTCCCTTTCGTGATCCAGACGGCTCTGTTGCAAAAATCGTGAAGCTTGAGCATGCTTGGCGGAGATTGGACGGACGGAACGATGACGGATTTCAAGTGGCGCCATTTCCAGGGTGATGTGATCCTGTGGGCGGTGCGCTGGTATTGTCGCTATCCGATCAGCTATCGCGACCTTGAGGAAATGCTGGCGGAACGCGGCATTTCGGTCGACCATACGACGATCTATCGCTGGGTCCAGTGCTACGCCCCGGAGATGGAGAAGCGGCTGCGCTGGTTCTGGCGGCGTGGCTTTGATCCGAGCTGGCGCCTGGATGAAACCTACGTCAAGGTGCGGGGCAAGTGGACCTACCTGTACCGGGCAGTCGACAAGCGGGGCGACACGATCGATTTCTACCTGTCGCCGACCCGCAGCGCCAAGGCAGCGAAGCGGTTCCTGGGCAAGGCCCTGCGAGGCCTGAAGCACTGGGAAAAGCCTGCCACGCTCAATACCGACAAAGCGCCGAGCTATGGTGCAGCGATCACCGAATTGAAGCGCGAAGGAAAGCTGGACCGGGAGACGGCCCACCGGCAGGTGAAGTATCTCAATAACGTGATCGAGGCCGATCACGGAAAGCTCAAGATACTGATCAAGCCGGTGCGCGGTTTCAAATCGATCCCCACGGCCTATGCCACGATCAAGGGATTCGAAGTCATGCGAGCCCTGCGCAAAGGACAGGCTCGCCCCTGGTGCCTGCAGCCCGGCATCAGGGGCGAGGTGCGCCTTGTGGAGAGAGCTTTTGGCATTGGGCCCTCGGCGCTGACGGAGGCCATGGGCATGCTCAACCACCATTTCGCAGCAGCCGCCTGATCGGCGCAGAGCGACAGCCTACCTCTGACTGCCGCCAATCTTTGCAACAGAGCCATTACACTTATTCAACGAGTTTCCATCGACCATTCTTGACCTGTACGATCCGCAAGGAGTCGGGGGTCAAGCCAATGTGGTCGGTCTCGTTCATCATCCGGAAATGCCCTGTCACACCCACAAAGGCGTTGCCTTTTTCGATGGCATCGCGAATTTTGGCGGGCTCGATACTGCCACTGCGCCGCACCGCCTCCCGGATGGCGAAGAACGAGTCATGTGCAATACCCGCAATGAAGGAAGGGGCTTCGTTGAATTTGGCGCGGTAGGCCTTCACATAGGACTGCACCACCGGTTGCTGGGGGTCGCTGGCCGGCAATTGATCCCACACAAGGATGGGGCCGTTGGCCATGATCATGTCCTCCGCCGCGCCGGCCGCCAATTTGACGAAAGCGTCCGACGCCAGCGCATGGGTTCCGTAGTGCGGCACGGTGATGCCGAGTTGCTTGTAGTTCTTGGTGGCAATCGCCGCCGGCTCGCCGAAGCCGCAATTGAAGATCGCCTGCAAACCCGGTTCCTGTCGCAGTTTGGTCAGCTGTACGGTCATGTCCGTGTCCTTGGCGTTGTAGGACTCATCGCGCAGAATCTTGACGCCTTTTCCCGGTGCCAATTTCTGCGCGAATGAGAGACAGGATCGACCGAACGCATCGCTACCGGCAATGATGCCGATGCTCTTGATACCGCGACCCAGCATGTGGTCGTACAGACGACTGACTACCATCGCATCGTTGTGGGCCAGTCTGAAAACGAACTTCTTGACAGGGTCGGTGATCACACTGCCACCGGCCAGCGACAGCATGGCGATACCGGCCCGTTCCACCAGCGGGACGGCTGACATCGTCGCGCCTGTCGTAGAGCCGCCAATGATGACGTGAACCTTGTCGTTCTCGATCAGACGCTTGACCAGCGTATTGGCGCGCGATGCATCCGATTCGTCGTCGTAGCCCTGGAACTCGACTTTGCGGCCATCGATGCCGCCAGCGGCGTTGATGGCTTCGACGTACATCTCGACGGTTTTCATGGCACCGCGCCCAGATAAGAAGCAGGGCCAGTGACGGACAGATAGGCACCGATTTTCAACGGCGGCTTGGTTTGAGCTGCCGCCGGCAACAAGACGGACACACACACGACGGCGGTAGCCATCAAACATTTCATGGGGTTGCGTAGTTTCAACATTTTTGTCTCCTAGGGTTACAAGTTTTAAGCAGGGGGAATTTTTAGAGGTGCTTGACGGGGCACTACAAGGTCAAGCAACTTCGAGTTGCCAGGGAAGGGGCACTGCACCGCCAGACAGCCATTTCTTCAACTCGCCTTTCTTCAGCTTGGCGTTGGATGTCTTGGGCAGTTCATCGACAAACACCACATGCTTGGGCGTTTCGGGGCGACTGAGCTTGCCGTGACAAAAATCGATAAGCGCCTGCACCGTCACATCGCGGTGCGAAGGTTTTCGGACGACCACAGCGACTACCGCCTCGCCCCATTCCGGGTGCGGCACGCCGACCACGGCCACCTCCTCCACCGCCGGGTGCTCGACCAGAATCGCCTCGACCGTGGTTGGAAACACATTGACCGCGCCGGTAATGATCAGGAACTTCTGCCGATCCAGCAGATACAGATAGCCGCGCTCGTCGAGCCGCCCGATGTCGTTGGTGCGCAGCCAGCCGTCCGGCATCGCTTCCGCCGTAGCCTCGGGCAGGTTGCGGTAACCCTTCATCATGGTATTGCCACGCAGCCAGATCTCGCCGGATTGACCGATCGGCACTGGCTGGCCCGACTCGTCGCGAATCGAACAGTCGTAGTGAATGCCGATGCGGCCGACCGACTTGAGCAGCTCGATCTCCTCGCGCAACGCATGCTCGTGGTCGGCATCGGTCAGGTAGCTGATCCAGCCGCCGGTGGCTTCTGTCATCGCGTAGGCCTGCAGCAGCTTGATCCCCTTGAAGGTCGCCCTCGCATCACGGATCAATTTGGGCGTGGCGGGCGACGAGCCGTACAGCACCATGCGCAGAGAGGACAGGTCGTAAACTGGATTGGTTTGGATTTCAACAATCGCGCGCTGCAGCATGGTCGGGACGAGCATCCCGACCGTAACGCGAAAACGCTCGATGTCGCGCAGGTAAGCCTGTAATTGGTATCCGCCGTCCGGAATCACGGTCGTCATCCCGTTGCCGAGCCCGAATGCGTTCAGTATCACGACCACCCAGGCCGATGCCGCCGGCATGTACCAGACATCGTCAGGTCCAAAACCAAAAGAAATCAGCGAGTGGAGGATGCAGTTGACACCGCCCTCCTGCGTGAGCATTACGCCCTTGGGTACACCGGTCGTGCCGGAGGTGTAGCTGACAAAAAGGATGTCGTCGGGCGCCAACGCTGGCCAGTGCGGCTCACCCTCGGCTGTCGCCAGCAAGCTTTCGTAGTCGCGCTCCAGACCATGGCCTGCACCATAGCCAATCAGCGTGATGCCCAGTGCCTTGAGCTCGCCCAGCCGCTCGGCGAGCAGATGCCGGCAGCGCGTATCCAACAGCAGGAACTTGACCTCGCTGTCCTTCAGCACGTGCAGCATCTCGGGCCAGACGTACCCTGTATTGAGCCCGACCCGCGGCGCCGCGATCTTCATGCAGGCAAAGAAGTGCTCATACACCTCGATGCTTTCTTGCGTCAGGATGGCCACCGCCTCGCCCGGACGGTGGCCGAGTTGTTGCAAGGCCACGCCGAACCGGTCGGAGCGTTGATCCATCTCGCGCCAGCTACGCGAGCGTTCGCCGCACAGGTAGGCGGTCTTGGTCGGGTAGTTACGCGCACAGCGCTTAACCAGGTCTCTTGCCAACATAACTTGTCTCCTTGGTTTTAAGTTTCACTTGTCGGCCTTATTGCCGTCGTCAAGGGCCGGTCGGAACACCAGACCTTGTCGGTCGAAATGCGCCTGGACCGCCTGACCGACGGCGACCGCCTCGGGCGTGACGCCGTCAAGCCGGCATATCAGTCGCGGCCCCTCGGCCAGCTCGATCAATCCATGCACCAGAGGCACGGGAAATTCGGGCGTGTAGGGCCGACGCGTCACGGTAAAAGAGAGAACAGCCCCGCGGCCAGACGCGGGCCTCCATTGCACGCCGTGATCTCCAGCGACACACCAGGCACGCTGATGCAGACCCAGCGCCCGGCCGGTTTCGGTATGCACGGGAATGCGCAATTCGCCAGCAGCGATGAATGCGAGAAATGCCTCGTCGTAGCGGTGAAAAAAGGTGCTATCCATCAATGGCTCCAGTCAGGCGAGGGTGCGGTGTGGGCTGACCAGTACGCAGGTGTGGTAGTCAAGGCAGCCACCATTGCCGGTCACCAGAATCAAGTCGTTGCGCACGACCTGCCGCGCGCCGCCGGCACCGCGTGCCTGGATCACCGCCTCCGACAGCGGCGTCATGCCCTGCAGGTAAAAGCCCGACAGGTGCCCACCACCGGTATTGACCGGCAACTTGCCGCCGGGCGCGGTGTGGCCCTGCGCGACGAAGGCCCCGCCCTCACCCCGGGGACACAACCCATATGCCTCCAGACCCAGGATGCCGGCGTAAGAAAAAGCGTCGTAAAACTGGCACTGAGTCACATCACTGGCATTCACCCCGGCACTACGGTAAGCGGTCTGGCCGGCCTGGATGGCACCCGTGAAGACCTCTGGATCGTCGCCGCTCAGGCCACTGCGGCCGCGGTGCCCCTGGCCCATGCCGTGGATGAAAACGGGCGGCTGAGGCCCATCAACAGCACGGTCGGCGGAGGTGACGATGAGCGCGACAGCGCCGTTGACCGGGAAGCAGCAGTCGAACACGCGAAACGGCTCCACGACGAAAGGCGATGCGAGGTAGTCGTCCATCGTCATCGGCTTGCGCAGGAAGGCCTGCGGGTTCAGCGCCGCCCATTGCCGGCAAGCAAGCGCATAGGCGCCGAGCTGCTCGGCCGTGCTGCCATAGAGCGCCATGTGACGGCGCGCGGCCAACGCATAGGCGGCGGTGGCCCCCAGGAAGCCTTGCTGGGCCTCCCAACCCTCGACACCGGTCAGCGGCATCGCCAGAGCAAAGGCATCACCCCCACCTGCCCCCGATCCTTTGAGCGGGGTGTCGGCAAACACACAGGCCACCGACTTGACCAGTCCTTCACGCACCGCCATCGCTGCATACTGCACCATCTGCACCGCTGTCGAGCCCTCGGAATCCATCGCAGCCAGCAGCCCCAGGTCGCGCAGCCCAAGGTCGTTTTGCAGACGCAAGGGCAACTCTTCAGGCTCTGCTGCCGGGCTTTTGTTGAGCAACAAGCCATCGATGTCTTGCAGGCGCAGACCCGCATCAGCGGCAGCGGCGGCCACCGCAGTGGCCGCCAACTCGCGGATCGTGCCGACGGGCTGGCGTGACATCGCACTGAAACCCAGCCCGGCAATCGCGGCTCTGGCCCTGGTCTTTTTCTTCACTCGCGTGACCATGGTGCGCGTCAGATGATGAATGCCAGACTGGGAACAGCCTCGTCCCCATGGATCAGCACCACTTTCTTGAAGAACATGCCCAGCGAGCCATCCGCTCGGCGGCGCAGATGGTGCTCCACCCGCCCCGGCCAAACTTCTATCTGACCTGTCGATGAGCGCCGCAATTCGTAAAGCACAAAGTTCGACAGTACGCGGTAGCCGCCCTGCGCATGATGCTCTACCTCAATGTTGCTGACGATCCGCCGCATCGACGACACCGGCAGTTGGGCATGGCGCTTGCCTGTCATCAACTGCGCGATGCGGACGCGCAAGCGGGAACGGTTGTCCGCGGTAATCGACACATGTTTGTTCATGTCGTAATCACCCTCGCCGCGCGGAACCCAATAGGTCATGTCGTCCTCAACCAACGCCTCCCATTCGGCGTAACGCGATTCGTCAGCCAGGCGCGCCTCTCGGTACAAAAAGTCGCAGACTTCGCGGTGCTCTTCCAGCCCGATCACGTCAGTCTTTTGCTTGGTGCCGACAGCGGCTGTGATGCTTGTCATGATGTATCTCCTTGCGCGTCCTGCTCGCAGGACGCTTTTTTAAACACGAAATTTCAGTGAATCCGCCGCCCCCGAAGGGGGGCGGATGAGGTGGTGATCAATACGCTCAAACAGGGGACGGCGAAGGGGCTGTCATCACCTTTTTGTAGTGCTGCCAAAAGCCGCGGTTGGTACACTCGTCGGTCACGTGCCCCACCACCACGCCCATCTCATCGACATGCTCTCGGTTCAGACCGCGCGACACGTCCAGCCAGTCGGCACGGTCGCGCAAGGCGATTTGCTGGCGCTCCGAAATCACGCTGTCGTCGGCAAGCAGGAAGCCCGAGGGGCCCATCGCCGCTTCGGAGTTGCGGATAATGCGCTGGTTGACTTCGTCAGGAGCGCCTTCAAGCAGCATCGGGGTGTGCCATTGCACGCACTCATGGGCGTTGATTGGCAGAAAAATGATGATGTTCATCTCGCCGAGGAACAGGTTAGGGAAGATCGCGGCGTGGGGCGGGCCATCTCGCAGAATGTTGTCGCCCTTTTCCTCGCCGTAGGCGGCCTTCATCTGCGCGATGTACTCCGGAAAACGATTCGGCGTGGTGTTGAACCACTTGAGATACTCGGTGTAGGTCGGGGAGAGATACGATTCTGTATGCCCGTTACCCCAATCCTTGGCTTGGGAGCGCAGGCTGTCTTCTGCAGCAATCGCGGCGCTGTCATAGTGCGAATCGATCACTTGGGCAAAGGAAGCATGCACGTCGTTGACGTGGTAGCCGTCCGTGTCGTTCTCGGGCAGCATCTTCCAGTTGGCACCGAAACGCTGCTTGGTCCAGCCCGCCGTGAGCTGAAGGCGACCGGTGGGCGACATGTCGCAGGCGCGGTCGATCAGGATTTTTCCTCGCCCCAGTTGTTCCATCAAGGGTGGCGCCGAAGCATTGAAGGTGGCGAACACGAAGCCACGATAGACTTCAGTGCGCAAGGGCTGCAGCTTCAGCTCCGACTTGTCCTTGTCAAACCCGCCGGGATAGGGAACGTCCTTCAGGTTTCCGGCCAAATCATAGACCCATCCGTGGTAGGTGCAGGTGAAGTATTTTTCCTTGCCATGGTTGGCGATGCACATCATGTTGCCGCGATGCGCGCAACGGTTGGCGATGACGGCGATGGAGCTATCGCGCTGGCGCACCATCAAGACCTCTTCTCGGCCCAGCGTGCGGCGCACGTATTCGCCGGCCGTTGGCACTTCGGAGTCGTGACCAACGAAGACCCAGCCGTCGTAGAATATTTTCTTCATTTCGAGCTCGAATATCGACTCGTTCGCGTACAAGCTGCCGTGAATACGGTCTCGCTCTATCAAGGCACCGACATCAACGTCAGGAGCCTTGCGTGTGATGGTGATCGTTTGTGTACTTGCCATTTTGATTCTCCATAAAAATAGTGTAAAAACTGGCGCTGAAAGTATTTCCTTCCCGGGCCGCGCGCCAGCTAGCGTCCGAGATCCTTGGCGCTCACCCCGGCAATGCCCCAGTTCTCCTTGGGCACGTCCTGGATCCAGACTCTGACGTTTTCCTTGGGCGCGCCGACAGCGTCAACCAGCGCCTGCGTGACCTTTTCGATCACCGCGCGTTTTTGCTCTTCGGTGCGACCTTCAATCATGTCAGATCGACTTGTACCAGCTCGAAGTTCAGGCCCGCCTCGCGCAAGGCGATGTGCGGGGACAGGGAGCAGGCGCCAGGGCTGTAGTAAAGCTTCATTCAAAAACTCCTGTGTGGGTCAGCTTGTTGTTTATGCTTTGTTGCGCACCGACTTATGGCCCCACATGCTCGGGCTATCGTGCCGTGCCACCACCCAGGAGCGGTCAACGGTGCGGGCGCCCCAGCCGTACTCGACCTCGACTCCGGACGGGGTCGCTGCATAGAACGACACCATATGGTCATTGGTGTGGCACCCCAGCGTGGAGGTGATCAAGCCGTCAGCGTCAACCCGGTCAAACGCAAAACCGACGTCATTGAGCGACGAGACTTCGAGCATGAAGTGGTGAATGCGCTTGGGCAGCGGAAAAGCTGCGATCGCGAGGGTGTGGTGGCGTTCGTTACAGTGCAGAAAATACGCCGGAATCGTCACGTCCGGTCCCATTTTCATGTCGATGACGTCCGACAACTGGAAGCCGAGCACCTGGGTATAAAACGCCAGCGCCTTGTCCGAATCCGGCACGCAGCGCACAAAATGACCCAGCCCCTGCTCGCCGGTCAGAAAACCCGACACCGCCGCGCCGGGCATGAACGGTTTTTCGAACACCTCGCTGGCGCCATAATAAATTTCCAGTGGCAGACCAAACGGATCGGCAAACGAAATCAAGCCCATCACGCCGCGCCGCTTGGCCAGTTCGACATCGCCCGTGACCACTTCGATTCCGGCCTGCCGCAGTTTTTCTGTCATCTGCGTCAGACCCGCTGCATCGGCCACCTCGTAGCCAGCGTAGGCCAAATCGTCTGCCTCGCCCTGCTGGACGGCAATCCGCCAGGCGCGCGAATCGATGCGAAACAAGGCGCCGTCATCGGTGACGCCTGCTTCCATCAAGCCCAATTTCTGGGCCAGGAAAGAACGCCAGGCGGGCACATCCTTGACCGCGAATCCCATGTAACCCAAGCTTTTGATACTCATTTTGAAGTTCTCGCATTCATTGTATTTTTCACTTGGTCATTACAGAAGATTTCGCCACACTTCAGCATGGACCGAATCAAGGCTCAGCAACGTGTGTCTCGTCATAATCTCGATAATATAATCGACATTCGACATTTTTACGATAGGGAAAAACCCTAGGTGTCGAGTTCCGTGCGATTATGTACCCCGTCGCAGCTGGCCGTTGTTTCGGGCCCGTGCTGTTTTGGCGGGCCTTCTGGCCTCTGGTACTGAGGAGAACGCATCATGAGTATGGTCCATCCGATGGCACGCACTACCCCACGCACGCGTGCTGAGATTCATGAATCCCAGGCCGGGCTCTGTTGCAAAAATCGTGAAGCTTGAGCATGCTTGGCGGAGATTGGACGGACGGAACGATGACGGATTTCAAGTGGCGCCATTTCCAGGGTGATGTGATCCTGTGGGCGGTGCGCTGGTATTGTCGCTATCCGATCAGCTATCGCGACCTTGAGGAAATGCTGGCGGAACGCGGCATTTCGGTCGACCATACGACGATCTATCGCTGGGTCCAGTGCTACGCCCCGGAGATGGAGAAGCGGCTGCGCTGGTTCTGGCGGCGTGGCTTTGATCCGAGCTGGCGCCTGGATGAAACCTACGTCAAGGTGCGGGGCAAGTGGACCTACCTGTACCGGGCAGTCGACAAGCGGGGCGACACGATCGATTTCTACCTGTCGCCGACCCGCAGCGCCAAGGCAGCGAAGCGGTTCCTGGGCAAGGCCCTGCGAGGCCTGAAGCACTGGGAAAAGCCTGCCACGCTCAATACCGACAAAGCGCCGAGCTATGGTGCAGCGATCACCGAATTGAAGCGCGAAGGAAAGCTGGACCGGGAGACGGCCCACCGGCAGGTGAAGTATCTCAATAACGTGATCGAGGCCGATCACGGAAAGCTCAAGATACTGATCAAGCCGGTGCGCGGTTTCAAATCGATCCCCACGGCCTATGCCACGATCAAGGGATTCGAAGTCATGCGAGCCCTGCGCAAAGGACAGGCTCGCCCCTGGTGCCTGCAGCCCGGCATCAGGGGCGAGGTGCGCCTTGTGGAGAGAGCTTTTGGCATTGGGCCCTCGGCGCTGACGGAGGCCATGGGCATGCTCAACCACCATTTCGCAGCAGCCGCCTGATCGGCGCAGAGCGACAGCCTACCTCTGACTGCCGCCAATCTTTGCAACAGAGCCATGGCGTGGAATATGGGCTGCATTGCCTGCTGTGGCTGGCAAGGCCACAAGCAGGCTTTGCGAGCAGCCGCGATCTCGCGGATCTGCAAGGCGTCTCACCCTCCTTCCTGGCGAAGATCTTCCCAAAGTTGGAAAAAGCGGGCGTCGTGACGGCTTCCGACGGGGTCCATGGCGGCTATCGTCTGGCGCGGCCCGCCGGCGAGATCAGCGTGCTGGATGTGGTCGACGCCATCGAAGGTCCAAAGCCGCTGTTCGATTGCCAAGAGGTTCGCGGCAAATGTGCGGTGTTTGGCAGCGCGAAACCCGATTGGTCGACGCATGGCGTTTGCGCCGTTCATTCCGTCATGATCCGTGCCGAGCAGGCCATGCGCGCCGAACTCGCGAAAACGGGCTCTGTTGCAAAAATCGTGAAGCTTGAGCATGCTTGGCGGAGATTGGACGGACGGAACGATGACGGATTTCAAGTGGCGCCATTTCCAGGGTGATGTGATCCTGTGGGCGGTGCGCTGGTATTGTCGCTATCCGATCAGCTATCGCGACCTTGAGGAAATGCTGGCGGAACGCGGCATTTCGGTCGACCATACGACGATCTATCGCTGGGTCCAGTGCTACGCCCCGGAGATGGAGAAGCGGCTGCGCTGGTTCTGGCGGCGTGGCTTTGATCCGAGCTGGCGCCTGGATGAAACCTACGTCAAGGTGCGGGGCAAGTGGACCTACCTGTACCGGGCAGTCGACAAGCGGGGCGACACGATCGATTTCTACCTGTCGCCGACCCGCAGCGCCAAGGCAGCGAAGCGGTTCCTGGGCAAGGCCCTGCGAGGCCTGAAGCACTGGGAAAAGCCTGCCACGCTCAATACCGACAAAGCGCCGAGCTATGGTGCAGCGATCACCGAATTGAAGCGCGAAGGAAAGCTGGACCGGGAGACGGCCCACCGGCAGGTGAAGTATCTCAATAACGTGATCGAGGCCGATCACGGAAAGCTCAAGATACTGATCAAGCCGGTGCGCGGTTTCAAATCGATCCCCACGGCCTATGCCACGATCAAGGGATTCGAAGTCATGCGAGCCCTGCGCAAAGGACAGGCTCGCCCCTGGTGCCTGCAGCCCGGCATCAGGGGCGAGGTGCGCCTTGTGGAGAGAGCTTTTGGCATTGGGCCCTCGGCGCTGACGGAGGCCATGGGCATGCTCAACCACCATTTCGCAGCAGCCGCCTGATCGGCGCAGAGCGACAGCCTACCTCTGACTGCCGCCAATCTTTGCAACAGAGCCATCAGTCCTGAGGCCGCTCATGCCGCCGTCGGCGCCGCCCTCCGGGCCGGCGCCGACGAAGGTTGTGCGGTGGTGGCGGCCGTGGTCGACGCAGCAGGCGAGCTTGTCGCCTTCGTGCGGGCCACGGGCGCGCCGTTTCATTCGAGCGACATCGCTCGGGACAAGGCGTATACGGCCGCGAGCTTCAAGATGCCGACCGCGGACATCCCGGGCATCGTTTCGGGCAGCGACGCACTTCGCGACGGCATCACGCGGCGCAGGAACATGGTGATGTTCGGCGGAGGACTCCCGATCGTCGTCGACGGCGAGATCGTCGGCGGCATCGGCGTATCGGGCGGCAGCGAGGCGATGGACACGGCTTATGCCAATGCCGGCCTTGCCGCGATCGGCGCCAAACGGTTCGACTGAAGTTTCGAATTAACGGAGAAAGAAGATGGCGCGAGGCGACGAGCCCTTGCCGACGGTGACGGCGGAAGTTTTGAATTATATCGACGGCGCCTATCGCAAGGGCAGCGAAGGCAAGAGCTTCGTCAACATCGACCCGGCGACCGGCAAGGAGATCGGCCGCGTCTATGAGGCGAGCAGGGAGGACGTCGACGCTGCCGTTCAGGCCGCCAAGCGCGCCTTGAAGGGCCCGTGGGGCAAGATGACGATTCCCGAGCGAGTCAAGCTGATCATCAAGGTCGCCGACGAGATCGAGCGCCGCTTCGACGATTTCCTCGCGGCCGAGGTCGCCGACACCGGCAAGCCGATCTCGATCGCCTCGCACATCGACATTCCGCGCGGCGCCGCCAATTTCCGCATGTTCGCGGACGTCGTCTCGACGACCCCCACCGAATCGTTCATGACCCCGACTCCCGACGGGTCGAAGGCGCTGAACTATGCGGTGCGCAAGCCCAAGGGCGTGGTTGCGGTGGTCTGCCCGTGGAACTTCCCGTTGCTGCTGATGACCTGGAAGGTCGGCCCCGCGCTCGCGTGCGGCAACACCGTCGTCGTCAAGCCGTCCGAGGAAACGCCGCGCACCGCGGCGCTGCTCGGCGAGGTGATGGACGCGGTCGGCATGCCAAAGGGCGTGTTCAACGTCGTCCACGGCTTCGGCCCGGATTCGGCCGGTGAGTTCCTGACCAGCCACAAGGACGTCGATGCGATCACCTTCACCGGCGAGACCGGCACCGGCACGGCGATCATGAAGCAGGCCGCGGTTGGCCTGCGCGACATTTCGTTCGAGCTCGGCGGCAAGAACCCGGCGATCGTGTTCGCCGATTGCGACATCGACAAGGCGATCGAGGGTGTTGCTCGCGCCACCTTCCTCAACACCGGCCAGGTGTGCCTCGGGACCGAGCGCATCTTCGTCGAGCGGTCGATCTTCGACAAGTTCGTCGAGCGGCTTGCCGCGGCGGCGCAGGCGTTCGAGCCCGGCGATCCGAAGCATCCCCAATATATGGGCCCGCTGATCAGCGACGAGCATCGCTCGAAGGTGCTCGGCTATTACCAGCGCGCGGTCGACGAAGGCGCGACCGTCGTGACCGGCGGCGGCGTTCCGAAGAACGTTGACGGCGGTTTCTACGTCGAGCCGACGATCTGGACCGGCCTTGCTCCCGATTCCACGGTTATGCGCGAGGAAGTATTCGGCCCGTGCTGCGGCGTCATTCCATTCGACACCGAGGAAGAAGCCATTGCGATGGCCAACGACACGCCCTACGGGCTCAGCGCGACGATCTGGACGCAGGATCTTTCCCGCGCCCATCGCGTGTCGGCCGAGATGGAGGTCGGCATCTGCTGGGTGAACTGCTGGTTCCTGCGTGACCTGCGCACCGCCTTCGGCGGCGCCGGGCAATCCGGCATCGGCCGTGAAGGCGGGGTGCACAGCCTCGAATTCTACACCGAGATCGAAAACATCTGCGTGAAGTTGTGAGCGCCATGGCTGATCAGGAAGTCACATTCGATAGAAGCAACATCGACAAGGCCGCGGCCCAGTTGAGGCACGCCGCCGAGACGATGAATCCTGGCCCGCCGATCCGGGATCTGATCTCGGCCGGCGGCGTCGAGGCCGCTTATGCGGTGCAGGACGCCAATACGACGCACTATCTTGCCAACGGCCGCCGGCTGGTGGGCCGCAAGACCGGGCTCACGTCGAAGTCGGTGCAGAAGCAGCTCGGCGTCAACCAGCCCGACTACGGCATGCTCTATGCGGACATGGACGTGCCCGAAGGCCAGCCGATCCTGCTGACGCGCGTGGTGCAGCCCAAGGTCGAGGCGGAGATCGCTTTGGTGATCGGGCGCGACCTCGACGATCCCGACGTGACCACCGCCGAAATGCTGCGCGCGATCGAATATGTCGTGCCGGCGATCGAGATCGTCGACAGCCGCATCGCCAATTGGGATATCAAGATCTGGGACACGATCGCCGACAATGCGTCGAGCGGGGTGTACACTCTGGGGGCCGTTCCCAAGAAGCTTGACGGGCTCGACCTGCGCACCTGCGGGATGGTGATGGAGCGCCGCGGCGATCCGATCTCGGTCGGTGCGGGCGTCGCCTGCCTCGGCAGCCCGATCAGCGCGGCCTTGTGGCTTGCGCAGGTGATGGCGAAGGCCGGCCGGCCGCTCAAGGCGGGCGACGTGATCCTCAGCGGCGCGCTCGGCCCGATGGCCGGCGTCGCGGCCGGCGACGTGGTCGAGGCGCGGATCAACGGTGTCGGCACCGTCAAAGCCTTTTTCGAAGCGGGCGCCTGAAGGCGCTTTGGGAGATTTACGAATGTCGAAGATCAAATGCGCGATCATCGGTTCCGGCAACATCGGCACGGACCTGATGATCAAGATCCTCAAGGGCTCCGACAGCCTCGAGCTCGCCGTCGTGGTCGGCATCGACGAGAAGTCGGAAGGCCTGGCGATGGCGCGCGAGCGCGGCGTCGCGACCACCCATGACGGGATCGAGGGCCTCAAGAAGATGGGTTCCTATCCCGAGATCGGCGTCGTGTTCGACGCGACCTCGGCTTACGCCCACAAGGTCCATGACGAGATCCTGCGCGCCGACGGCAAGCAGATCGTCGATCTCACTCCCGCGGCGCTCGGGCCGTTCACCGTGCCGCCGGTCAATGCCGATTCGAACCTCGATGCGGTCAACGTCAACATGGTGACCTGCGGCGGCCAGGCGACGATCCCGATCGTCGCCGCAGTCGCGCGCGTCACCAAGGTCCATTATGCCGAGATCGTCGCGTCGGTCTCGTCGCGCTCGGCCGGTCCGGGCACGCGCGCCAACATCGACGAGTTCACCCGCACCACCGCCAAGGGCATCGAAGTGGTCGGCGGCGCCGAAAAGGGCCGGGCGATCATCATCCTCAACCCGGCCGAGCCGCCGATGATCATGCGCGACACGATCTTCACGCTGACCGACCAGGTCGACGAGGACAAGATCCGCCAGTCGATCCTCGACATGATCGCGACGGTGCAATCCTACGTTCCCGGCTACCGCCTCAAGCAGGAGGTCCAGTTCGAGCGCTTCGGATCGAACAACCCGGTCAAGATCCCCGGTTATGGCGAGTTCGCGGGGCTCAAGACGAGCGTCTTCCTCGAGGTCGAAGGAGCGGGCGACTATCTCCCCAAATATGCGGGCAATCTCGACATCATGACCGCGGCCGCCAAGGCCGCCGGCGAGATGCTGGCGGCCCGCATGCTCAATCGGAAGGCTGCAGCATGACGCTCTATCCCACCCAGACCAAGCTCTACATCCAGGACGTGACCTTGCGTGACGGCATGCACGCGATCCTGCACAATTATGGCACCGAAAGTGTCCGCACGATCGCCAAGGCGCTCGACGATGCCGGTGTCGACGCGATCGAAGTGTCGCATGGCGACGGGCTCAACGGCAGCTCGTTCAACTATGGCTTCGGCGCGCACACCGATTGGGAATGGATCGAGGCCGCCGCCGACGTGATCGAGAAGGCGGTGCTGACCACCTTGCTCGTGCCCGGAATCGGCACCGTCGAGGAGCTCAAGCGCGCTTATGCGCTCGGCGTGCGCTCGGTGCGCGTCGCGACGCACTGCACCGAAGCCGACGTCGGCAAGCAGCATATCGGCATCGCGCGCGATCTCGGCATGGACGTGTCGGGCTTCCTGATGATGAGCCACATGCTCGAGCCCGAGGCGCTCGCCCAGCAGGCGTTGCTGATGGAAAGCTATGGCGCGCATTGCGTCTATGTGACCGACAGCGGCGGTGCGCTCGACATGGATGGCGTCCGCGCCCGCCTGCAGGCCTATGACCGGGTGCTCAAGCCCGAGACGCAGCGCGGCATGCACGCCCACCACAATCTCTCGCTCGGCGTCGCCAACTCGATCGTTGCAGCGCAGGAAGGTGCGATCCGCATCGACGCCAGCCTCGCTGGCATGGGCGCGGGCGCCGGCAATGCGCCGCTCGAGGTGTTCATCGCCGCGATCGACCGCAAGGGCTGGAAGCACGGCTGCGATGTGATGGCGCTGATGGACGCCGCCGAGGATCTGGTCCGGCCGCTTCAGGATCGCCCAGTCCGCGTCGACCGCGAGACCCTGAGCCTGGGTTATGCGGGCGTCTATTCGTCGTTCCTGCGCCACGCCGAAAAGGCCGCCGAACAATACGGACTCGACACACGCGAAATCCTGGTCGAACTTGGCCGGCGCCGGATGGTCGGCGGACAGGAAGACATGATCGTCGACGTCGCTCTCGATATCCTGAGCGCGCGCAAGGGTGAGACCGAGCCCAAGGGGGAAATGGCCGCGTGACTTCGCTTGCTGAATATGCCGAGATTCTCGACCGTGCCGCGCACGAAGCGCATGCCACGCCTCAGATCACCCACAGCAATGACAAGCTGACCGTCGCCGACGCTTATGCGATCCAAAAGCTGTCGGTCGAGCGCCGCCTGGCGCGCGGCGAGAAGCGGATCGGCGTCAAGATGGGCCTCACCAGCCGCGCCAAGATGCAGCAGGTCGGGGTCGACGAGGTCGCCTGGGGGCGGCTCACCGACGCGATGCTGCTCGAGGAGGGTGCGGCGCTGTCGCTGTCGCGCTTCGTCCATCCGCGGATCGAGCCGGAGATCGCCTTTCTGATGAAGGCGCCGCTCGCGGGCAAGGTCACGGCGGCGCAGGCGCTCGCCTGCGTCGAGGCCGTCGCCCCAGCGATGGAAGTGATCGACAGCCGCTTCGAGAATTTCAAGTTCGCGTTGGTCGACGTGGTCGCCGACAACACCTCGTCTTCGGGCCTGGTGGTCGGCGGCTGGGGCGATCCGATGCAGGATCTCTCGAACCTCGGCGTGATCCTGGAAATCAACGGCGAGGTCGTCGAGGTCGGCTCGACTGCCGCGATCCTCGGCCATCCGTTGCGCTCGCTGGTCGCCGCCGCGCGGTTGATCGGCGAGGCGGGCGAGACGATCAACGCCGGCGACATCGTCATGGCCGGCGGCATCACGGCGGCGCCGACCCTCAAGGCCGGCCAGACCATCCGCAACACCGTCCAGAACCTGGGATCGGTCAGCATCACGGTGGAAGCATAAATGCCGATCATGGAAGTCACTTTGGTCGAGGGCCGCACGACCGAGAAGAAGGAGGCGTTCATCCTCGCGCTGACCGATGCCGCGGAGCAGTCGCTCGGCGTGCCTCGCGAGTCGATCCGCGTGATCCTGCGCGAGATCCCGGATGCGAATTTCGCGGTGGCGGGCGTGACCTTCGCCGCGCGCAAAACCAATACTTTGAAAGCGGCAAGCTGACCACGATGATCAAGCATCAAGTCCAGATCGTCGATGGCAGCCGCTTCGAATGCCCCAAGGAGGAACGGGTCCTGATCGCGATGGAGCGCTTGGGGCTGAATGACATTTTCGTCGGCTGCCGCGGCGGCGGGTGCGGCGTGTGCAAGGTGAAGGTGACCAGCGGAAATTATCGCACCGGTAAAATGAGCAGGCTACAAGTGAGCGAGGCGGAAGAGGCGGGGGGTTATGCGCTCGCCTGCAAGCTGTTCCCGCTCGACAATCTCGTCATCGAATTGCCCAACTAAAAACTTTTTGTCAGAAGACGGAAAATGCAGCCTAAGCAATCTCGACGACCGCAAGATCGGCATGTTCGATCAATAACGCGTGCCTATCCGGTTAACGCAGACACCCACTACATGTGGGGTGCGCCCAGCCACCGGAATATAGCTCGGCGTAGGTCGAGCTTTCACCTCGCCCGCAATTCCGAGGAGCGAGCGGAAGGCGTTGAACGGGTAGAACCGTCTGTTGAAGCGGAACGTGAACTCGTTGAGGTAGGCCTGCAAATGCTTTGCGCTCACGCCGTGGTGGATGCCGTTGAGCCAAGTCTTCAGGTTGCTGAAGACGAGGTGGATGATCGGCATGAACTCCTCGGCCACCTCGGGGTCGCCACATTCGGCGATTGCGTGGTGGTCATAGCCGCGTGTCCGCAGGTTGCCATAGCCGCTCCAATCGTCGGTGACGATCAGCGACCCCGGCATGACGGCACTCCCTACGAAGCCGCACAGCGAATCGGCGCTGCGGTCGGCGGCGATAGACAGCCGCACCCGACCGGCAAAGCGGCCATCCTTACGCTTGTCCTGGGCTGTACCCGGCTCCCGGTGGCGGACTTCGACGGCGGCAGCCACCAGCGTCTTATGATGAACACCCCGGCCTTCGCCGCGTGTCTTTCCACCGACATAGGTTTTCGTCCACCTCGACATGACCGTCCGTCTTGCCGCCGATCCGGTCCTGCTCGGGCCGTACCATGCCCGCGCGGAGCTTGTGCAGGATTCCGAAGGCGGTTTCGTACCGTGTCAGCCCAAGCTGCTGGAACTGAACCGCCGACATGCCTGCGTCTGGCTGGCGACCAGATAGGCTGCCCAGAACCATGTGCTCAAGGGCGTGTGGCTGCGTTCCATGACCGTGCCGACGGTCAATCCCGTCTGGCGGCGGCAAGCGCGACAGGTCAGGACGCCGGGCCGCGTAGCGATGCGGAAAGGCTCACCCACAATGCCACAATGCGGGCAGGCGAACCCGTCACCCCAGCGAATCCTTTCCAAGTAGGCGGCGCAGGCCCCATCGTCGGGAAAAAGCCGCTGAAACTCGGGGAGCGATTGCGGGAAGGGCAGATCGGTGCGGCCGAGAACGTCCATAACCCACTACCCGCTTCACGCACACAATCTATCCCTAGTGGGTGTATGCGTCAACCGGATAGGCACGCAATAACGATCGTCACGAAAAGCAGAGGAAAGTTAGGCCAATCCCGGTTCAATCAAACCGGGATTGAGTCTAAGTTCGGTTCGAAGGGTACGGAGGCTAATTTATGATCGCTTCGGTTGTGATTGTCGGCGCCAACCTTGCAGGGGGACGCGCCGCCGAAGCGCTCCGGCTCAACGGCTATGAAGGACGGATCGTCCTGATCGGGGAGGAGCGGTGGCTGCCCTATGAGCGGCCGCCGCTCTCCAAGGAATGCCTGTGGGACAGGGACCAGCTTCCCGAGAATTTCTTCCTCCACGACCAGCAATGGTATGAAGACAATAAGATAGAGCTGGAGCTCGGCGTGCGCGCCGAAGCACTGGAGCTTTCCGGCCGAGGGGTTCGGCTGGCCTCCGGCAAGGAAATCCCGGCCGATCGCATCCTGCTCGCGACCGGCGGCAAGGCGCGCTTGTTGCCGCTCGATGGTGCGACCGCCGCCAATGTCCATCATTTGCGGACCAAGGATGACGCCGACCGGCTCGCGGCAGATCTCAAGCCGGGTGCGCGTATCGTCGTCATCGGCATGGGCGTGATCGGCGCTGAGGTCGCCGCGAGCGCGCGCAAGAGCGGCTGTGAGGTCACCGCGATCGAGCCGGCGCCGGTGCCGATGATCCGCACGCTCGGTGCGCATTTTGGCGCCTGGCTCGGCCGCGAGCACGACAAGCGCGGGGTGAAGGCGCGTTACGGCATCGGCGTGACCAGGCTGTATCTTGACGGCGGCCTGGTCCGCACCGTCGAGCTCGACGATGGCACGCGCATCGATTGCGACGCGGTGGTGGTCGGGATCGGCATCGTGCCCTCGACCGAGCTTGCCGCCAACGCCGGGCTAGCGATCGGCAACGGCATCGTCGTCGATCGCCAGGGGCGCACCAGCCATGAGGCGGTGTTCGCGGCGGGCGACGTCGCCGACCAGCCCAATTTCTTCGGCGGCCGGGTGCGGCTCGAAACCTATCAGAATGCCGCCGATCAGGGCATGGCCGCGGCGCAGGCGATGATCGGCCGCGAGGTCGATTATCTGAAGCCCTGCTGGTTCTGGTCCGACCAATATGACATCAACATCCAGGTCTCCGGCCGGATCGACGACAGCCTGCCGGTGGTGATGCGCGGCGAGCTCGACAGCAGCCAGTTCACCGCTTTCTTCCTCGACGGCAACGTCGTCGCCGGCGTGCTGACCGCAAATCGCGCGGTCGACATGGGCGTCGGCAAGAGGATGGTCGAGCGTCGGCTCGAGGTCGACCCGGGTCAGCTCGGCGACGCCTCGATTCCGCTCCGCGAGTTCTTGAAGCCCAAGGCGCGGGCGGCATAGGCCTGCGGTGAAACCCTCTCCCGTACGGAAGAGGGTGGGCGCCTTGGACGCCCCCTCAGATCAGCCTATCCCGCCGCCTGCCACGTACAGCGTCTGGCCGGTGATGTAGGACGCCTCGGGCGAGGCGAAAAAGCAGATCGCGGCGGCCAATTCTTCCGGCGCCGCGAAGCGCTTCATCAAGGTGTCGCGCAACGTCTGCTCGCCGACTTCGCCGAAACCCTTGATGTCGGCCTCGGTCGGCGGCTTGGGATTGCGCGGCGTGACCCGCTCGACATTGACTCCGCCGGGAGCGACGCAATTGACCCGGATCGGCCGGTCGTCGAGGTCGAACGACAGCGCCTGGGTAAGCGCCGACACTCCGCCTTTGGCCGCGGCATAGGGGACCCGGTTGATGCCGCGCGTTGCGACCGGGCCGATGTTTACGATCGCGCCGCTGTTCGCTTCGAGCATCAGCGGCAGCACGGCATGGCAGCACCACATTGTCGGCCATAAGGAGCGCTGGATCTCGGCCTCTCAGGCGCGCCGTATGAAGGATCTGGAGAAGGAGAATCTGCGGCTTGGCCGGGCGATATCCAACCTGACGCTGGATAAGCTCATTCTCCAGGAGGCCGCCCGGGGAAACTTCTGAGCCCCGCGCGGCGACGGCGCTGTATCGACCAGCTGTGGCGAGAGCTACCGGTGTCCGAACGACGGATTTGCCAGGTGCTCGGACAGCATCGGTCGACCCATCGCAAGGTAGCGCGCGGGGCGGACGACAAGCAGGCGCTGACCGAGGACATCATCGCTTTGGCCAAGCAATATGGTCGCTATGGCTATCGACGTGTCACCGCCCTGCTGCGCGACGCGGGGTGGACAGTGAACCGCAAGCGGGTCGAGCGGATCTGGCGACGCGAGGGGCTCAAGGTGCCGCAGCGGCAGCCGAAGCGCGGGCGGCTGTGGCTCAACGATGGCTCCTGTATCAGGCTCCGGCCGGAATATCCGGGCCATGTGTGGGCCTATGACTTCGTTCAGGGCCGCACTCACGACGGGCGCAAGTTCCGGATCCTGACCATTATCGATGGGGCCAGCCGGGAATGCCTGGCGCTCATCGTCGCCAGGAAGCTACGTCACGAGGACGTGCTGGCCGCGTTGGCCGAGTTGTTCGTCATGCGCGGGCCTCCGGCACACATCAGGTCCGCTAATGGTCCTGAATTTATCGCTACGGCCGTCCAGAAGTGGCTCGGCAAGATCGGCGTGAAGACGCTCTACATCGCGCCGGGATCACCTTGGGAGAATGGCTACAATGAGAGCTTCAACGGGTCGCTGCGCGACGAGCTGCTCAACGGCGAGATCTTCTATCCTCCGAGCGCTCCCAGCTGATATAACCTTCATGCGAGCCGGGAATCAGCGCCAACCACTCATCCCGGGCCTTGCGACGACTCCTCGTCCGCAGGGCGGCGCCATCATATCCAGCTACAACGTGGGTTTTACCATAGGCATACAGGATCGCCTTGCGCTCAAGATGCTGGGGACCGATCTTCTCACAGATCATCGCTCTTCTCCTCCCGTGCCGCGCAGGGGGCGCCGGTGGCGTGGTCGAGCAGTAGACGCACGATCAGGGGCATCAACTTCAGCCCGCGAAGGCCGTTCTTCGCCCCTACGTCGGCGAACAGCTTGTCGAGTTCCCGCGCGATGTAGGGCACGTGCGCGAAACGCGCACCGCCCTTGGCGGTGTCGACGGTGCGGTCCTGGCCAGCCCATTCGTAGAGGTCTTGGAAGAGATGCTTATGCAGGGCACGGTAGCCGTCGGCCGTTGCCGGAAAGGTCAGGCGCGCGGCTTCCGCGCCGCGCGCCTGAGTAAGTCGCCGCTCGGCCTCTGTGAGCGTCTTATCATCGGTGATCCCAAGCCGGTTCCGAAGCGTGTCGGTGCCGGGATAGGTATAAGGCCCAGTCGGCCCCAAGCTGCGATTTTGGCCAAGTCGGAGAACGTTTTGGGAACGTGGCATTCGGTATTGACGATGGAAATCATAGAAGAGGACAGTTCGCTCCATCATAGGGAGTGGGTTGATGGATCGGAGTATTCCGGGCGGGGATTTGATCGGACGATGGAGCCTGAGCTTTGCCGATATTGATTTTGTAAATTCGAAGCCGGCCCTGACGCGCCTTGGCCTCGCCGCGCAGCTGAAATTCTTCGCTTCCCTGGGGTTTTTCGCGATCGATCCCGGCTCAATCCCTACCGATGGCCTCTCGTATCTGGCCGAGCAACTCGGTGTCGAGGCTGGCGAGATAGCCGGTTATGACTTTTCCAGTCGGACAGCACGACGGCATTGTGCGGAGATCCTGATCCATCTTGGATATCACCGCATGAAGCGGGTGGATCGCGCGCAATTGACGGAATGGATTGCTGGCGAGCTGTGCCCGGGCGGCCAGTCGATCAATGCCATGCTTGAGCATGTTTTCCTGTGGTGCCGGGACCGGCGTATTTATGGGCCGTCGCGCAAGGAGCTTGAACGTGTCGTTCGCTCACAACGGCAAGATTATCTGGACACCTGGCTGATCGGAGCCAGTGATCGGCTTTCGTCAGATGCGGTGGCGTTATTGGAAGCCTCGCTTGCCGATCCGGACAGCTCGACCGGATTCAACAGGATGAAGGGTGACGCCGGACAGGCAACGCTCGACAACATTCTCGACGTGACCGAGAAACTCGCCTTTATCCAGAGACTTGATCTTCCCCATGATCTCCTGACGGCTACGGGCAAGCCATGGGTCGATCAGATTGTTCGCCGCGTTGCCGGTGAAAAGGCCTCGGAGATGCGCCGGCATGCGCCGGCGCGACAGCTCGGCCTTTATGCGATTTATCTAATGTCGCGGGAGGCGCAACTCACTGACGCGATGATCGACCTGCTGATCGAAACCGTTCACAAGATCGGAACGCGCTCGAAACGCAAGGTGGTGGGCGATATCGCGAAAGACATCGAGCGGGTCTATGGAAAGGAGCGCCTGCTGGTCGAGATCGCCAGCGCCTCGATCAATGAACCATCGGGGCGCATCTGCGATGTCATTTTCCCGATCGCCGGTAAGGCCAAGCTGGCGGCGATCGTCAAGGAGAGCCATGCGAAGGGCGCTCTGGACCGGCGCATCTACAAGGTGATGCGTGGTTCCTGGGCCAATCATTACCGGCGCATGCTGCCAAGCCTGCTTTCCGTACTTGAGTTCCGGTCGAACAACGCGGTGTGGCGGCCGGTCCTGGCGGCCCTCGACTGGATCAGGAGCAAGGTGGATGGCGGATGCCGCTTCGTGCCATTGCAGGATGTTCCGATCGATGAGGTGATTCCAGCGCGATGGCGCAGTTCCGTCATTGATGACGATGGGCGGGTAAACCGGATCAGCTATGAGCTTTGCGTCCTGACGCAACTGCGCGACCGCATCCGCTCCAAAGAAATCTGGGTGGTCGGGGCGGATCGCTATCGCAATCCCGATGACGATCTTCCCAAGGACTTCGAGATCAGGCGAGATGCGTACTATTCCGGCCTCAGCCTGACGCCAGATGCGCAGGCGTTTTGCGCCTCGATCCGGGAGGAGCTTGAACGGGAACTGTTGCTCCTCAATGCCAATATTCCACAAAACGACAAGGTCCGGCTCCTGTGGCGCGGCGACAACCGGATATCGATTACACCGTTCAAGCCCTTGCCCGAACCGAAGGGTCTCGCTTCGATCAAAAGCGAGATCGGTCAGCGCTGGCCGATGACCGGACTGCTGGACGTGTTGAAAGAGGCTGCTCTGGACACGGGATTGATGGATGCTTTCGAAACGTCGGCCTCGCGGGTTACCCTGTCGAAAGCAGCCTTGGCTCAGCGTCTTTTGCTGTGTCTCTATGGCTTGGGCACGAACGCCGGGCTCAAGCGGGTCGCTGGCGCAACACCCGATGTCAGTTACGAGGAATTGCTGCATGTCCATCGCCGTTTCATCCACGCGCCAGCGCTGAGGGAGGCGTGCGCGCGGGTAGCAAACGCGACACTGGCAATCCGCAATGCCGCAGTATGGGGAGATGCGGGCACGGCATGCGCGTCCGATTCAACGAAGTTCGGCGCGTGGGACCGCAACCTGATGACGGAATGGCACGCCCGCTATGGCGGCCGTGGCGTCATGATCTACTGGCATGTGGAGAAGCGCGCGACCTGCGTTTATTCCCAGCTCAAGCGGTGCTCTTCCTCGGAGGTCGCCTCCATGATCGAAGGCGTGCTACGCCATTGCACCGACATGGAAATCCAGCGCCAGTACGTCGATAGCCACGGCCAGAGCGCAGTCGGCTTTGCGTTCTGCCGACTCCTTGGATTTGAGCTTGCCCCGCGGCTGAAAGCAGTGGCACGCCAGAAACTGGCCCTTCCCCAAGCCGGCATGCGCACGCGGCTTTCCAATTTACTGCCGATCCTCTCCAGCCCGATCGACTGGGACGAAATGGTCAAATATGCCGCTGCCATGCAATCGCGCACCGCCGATCCGGAAGCGATCCTGCTCCGGTTTGCCAGAGCCGAAGTGATGCACCCGACCTACAAGGCGCTGAGTGAACTCGGCCGCGCGGTCAAAACAATCTTCCTATGCCGGTATTTGCGTCAGGAGGCATTCCGCCGCGAGATCCACGAAGGGCTGAATGTGGTTGAGAACTGGAACGGCGCTAATGGTTTCGTGTTCTTCGGCAAGGGCGGCGAGATCGCCACCAACCGCATCCATGAGCAGGAAATCTCCGTTCTGGCGCTACACCTCCTGCAAGCGTCGCTGGTGTATGTGAACACCCGCATGCTTCAGACCGTACTGGTTGAGCCGAAGTGGGCGGGGCGGATGACGCCGGAAGATTATCGTGGTCTCACGCCGTTGATCTACAGTCATGTGAACCCTTATGGCCGCTTCGACCTCGACCTGAACGACCGGATTGATTTTGGACGGCTTGCAGCGTGAGGCGGCTGATCGGCCTATAACATTTGGGTACACCCCAGAGTGATAGGGCCGAGTGACACCATTCGTCTGTCACAAAAGGGTGGGTTTGCGCTCAATGTGACGATACACTGCAAGAGCCACCCTAATGTGACGGATTTTGCACTTGGCTCGTATCGGATATGCCCGCGTCAGCACCACGGACCAGGATCTGGATATCCAGATTGGCCGCCTCAAGAATGCAGGTTGCGAAATTATCCGTTCCGAGACCGGATCGGGGGCCTCGCGGAGCGGGCGCACGGAACTGGAAACGATCATGCAGTTTATGCACACCGGCGACGAGCTGGTCGTGCTGCGGCTCGACCGGCTCGGCCGCTCCACGCGCGATGTCCTGAACCTGGTGCATGAGCTTGATGAAAAGGGAGCTTCGCTGCGCATCCTTGAGCCAGAGGTGACGACGGCGGGCGACATGGGGCGAATGGTCATCACCATACTCGGCATGGTCGCCGATATGGAGCTGAAGTTCATCAAGGATCGTCAGCGCGCCGGGATCGAAGCGGCGCGCGCCGAAGGCGTTTACAAAGGCCGGAAGAAGAACGTCGATGACGATGAAATCCGCCGTCGCCTTGCCGCCGGCGCCAGCAAGGCCCGCGTTGCCCGCGACCTGAAGGTCTCACGAATGACCGTCTATCGGGCGCTCGACATTATTCCGTCACAGACCAAACTGCCGGAAAAGCCGCCCACTGCCAGCATCGCCCTGCATCTGATTATCGAGAACTTCAACAAGCGTGGAAGAGGTAGAAAACCCGCTCGGGAGCGGATTGAGGCGATGCTGGAACGCGACTACGCCATGGTAAAAAACGGCAATTGTGATTACAAACTGACCGTCGCCTATGACCCCGATCCGGATGGCATTTCCCTTGATGAGGAAATCCAAAGCCTCCTCTCCGAGATGTTCAACATCGCAGAGAGCTACAATTGCTCCATGGAAGCCGATATCTACGAGGTCGGTGGTCAGCAACGGTCCTGGTAGAATCAATCAAGCGTTCAGTGTTCGTTCTTCAACCTGGCCAAAATCGCAGCTTCGGGCCGACTGGGCCTATAACGCGCTCGTCACGCCAACTTGCGGTAGTGGCGCAGATAGTCGGGATATTCGATCCCGCGTGCTTTCAAGAGATTAATCGTCGCCTCTTCGACCAGGGCGGCAACGGACGTTTGTTCGCGCTCAGCAAGGTTTTTGATCTCTGCCGCCAGCTCGGGTTTCACCGACGCTGCGAGATTGCGCGTGTTCGCGCGGCTCGGCCGACGCCGGGGCAAGGGAACCGGGAGAAGGGGGTCTTCCTGTCTTTTCGGGCGAGCCAT
>NZ_CM131615.1:207500-4672551 GCF_053569535.1 Sphingopyxis sp. 550A | reverse complement strand
GCCATGCCGATCCCCGCCTTGTATCACGCCGTGCCGCCCCTCGCTGCCCCCGTTCGGTTCCTCGCGCGGCCGGTCACACGCAAATTCGTCGCTGCCTGCGTCAGGACGCAAACATTCCGTCCCGGACACGCAGTCCGAAAGAGCACGAATCATGTCGATGTGACGGCCACCAGCGAAGGCCGATGACTCCCCCTGTCTAGGCAAGGCGGCGCGAGTCGATCAAGCCCGGCGGGTGTAAAAATACTGAAATAAAAATCTTGACTCGCAAGGGGGGTCGGAATCGCGTCGGAACTACAATTTCCCTATATTTTTCAAAATCTTATTTGTGACGCCAATTATGACAGCAGCGAATCGCAGCAAATCCGTCACTTACCGCGCTGCAACACAACTGCCATCACGGCGTCACGAACGGACGCACAAAAAAATGCCCGCCGGCATCGGGCCGGCGGGCATTTTTGTACCCTTTCGGGACGATCGATCAGGCGATCGCGTTCACGCTCTTGGTCAGGCGCGAATATTTGCGGGCAACCGTATTCTTGTGGAGCACGCCCTTGGCGACGCCGCGCGCCATTTCGGGCTGCGCAGCCTTCAGCGCGGTCGCCGCGGCGTCCTTGTCGCCCGAAGCGACGGCCGCCTCGACCTTCTTCACCAGCGTGCGGATGCGCGAAACGCGATTCTTGTTCACGGTAGCGCGCGCCTGGTTGCGACGGATGCGCTTCTTTGCCTGCGGCGTATTGGCCATAAATTCCTCTAGTCTTTCAAACGGTCAACATGGTCGGAGCACAGCCTCATCGGAGCAGCCGAATCGCGCGAGGTGCGGCGAATCAATGTCCGGATGCGGCCGGTTCCGGACGACCGGACCCTGCTCGAAGGGTGCGCCCATAGCCACGAAGGGCTGTCCGGTCAATGCCTATTGCGGCACAAAGGCCCCTCAACGCTGGCATTTCGGGCAAAAGAAGGTCGATCGCCCACTCTGCACGACGCGCGCGATCGTCCCGCCGCATTCGCATGGCTCGCCCTCGCGCCCATAGACGCGCCAGTCCTTCGCGAAATAGCCGAGGTCGCCCTCGGGACTCAGGAAATCGCGCAAGGTCGATCCGCCCGCGGCGATCGCGGCGGTCAACACCGCCTTGATCGCGGGCACCAGCGCCGCGAATTTCGCGCGCGACACATCGGCCGCGGGCTTCAGCGGCGAAATCTTCGCCATGTTGAGCGCTTCGCAGACATAGATGTTGCCGAGCCCCGCAACGACCGTCTGGTCGAGCAGCATCGCCTTGATCGGCGCGCGCCGACCGGCCAGCGCCCGTGCCAGACAGGCAGCATCGAAATCGTCGGACAAAGGCTCGGGGCCCAAGGTCACGAACGCCGGGAACAGCGCCAGCGGATCGCCGTTCACCAGGTCGACCGACCCGAATCGCCGTGGATCGTGAAGGAACAGCCGGTGCCCCGCGCCGGTTTCGAGCAGCAGATGGTCGTGCTTCCCCGCCTCGCCGCCCTCGGTCCGCCAGCGCCCCGACATGCCGAGGTGGAAGATCATATGATCGTCGCGGTCGGTCGACACGATGCCATATTTGGCGCGGCGCGACAGGGTGGTGACGGTCGCGCCGGTGAGCCGCTGCGCGAGATCGGCGGGAAAGGGGCGGCGAAGGTCGGGGCGGAAGGTGGTGACCGCCGTCAGCCTTTGCCTTTCGAGGAAGGGAGCAAGGCCGCGGACGGTGGTTTCGACTTCGGGAAGTTCGGGCATATCGCGCATCGGGCTACGCGCCATTTGCGCGGGCGGCAAGGCCCGGCTAAAGGCCTTTCGACTTTATCTCTCCCCGCAAAAGGCGCGCGATCCATGGCCACTCCCGACACCGTCAGCTTCGGCTATGAACAGGTTCCCGCGGGCGAGAAGACTGCGATGGTCGGCGAAGTGTTCAGCCGTGTCGCGCGCAAATACGACATCATGAACGACGCGATGTCGGGCGGGATGCACCGCCTCTGGAAGGACCGCTTCGTGCGCCGCGTGAAACCGCGCAGCGGCGAAGCGATCCTCGACATGGCCGGCGGCACCGGCGACATCGCTTTTCGCATGGAGCGGTCGGGCGCGAGCATCACCGTCGCCGACATCAATCCCGACATGCTGGGCGTCGGCATGGAGCGAGCGACCGAGCGCGGCATCGACAGCCTCGTCTGGTCCGAGCAGAATGCCGAGAAGCTCTCCTTCCCCGATCAGTTCTTCGACGCCTATACGATCGCTTTCGGCATCCGCAACGTCACCGACATTCCGGCCGCGCTCAGCGAAGCACACCGCGTGCTGCACTATGGCGGGCGCTTCTTCTGCCTCGAATTCTCGACCAACGAATGGCCCGGCTTCGCGCAGGCCTACGACGCTTATTCGCACCATCTGGTGCCCAAGCTCGGCAAGCTGATCGCGCAGGACGAGGACAGCTATCGCTATCTGATCGAATCGATCCGCCGTTTCCCGCCGATGCCCGAATTTGCGCGGATGATCCGCGAGGCAGGCTTTACCGCAGTCAAGGTCGAACCGATCTTGGGCGGCCTCGTCGCGATCCACAGCGGGTGGAAAGCGTGAGCGTGACCGCACTATTTATCCCCTCCCGCAAGCGGGAGGGGCAGCGAGACTTGCGAACTTGTTCGCTAGTCGCAGCGGGGTGGGCCGTCCGCACCGTTGCTGCCCACCCCCAGCCCCTCCCGCCTGCGGGAGGGGAGAGAAAGTGACCCGCCCCGTCACCCATATCTTCCGCCTGCTGAAATGGGGCCGTATCCTCGCGCGCCACGGGGCGCTGCGCGGGATCGAGAGTGCGCCGCAGACACCGCCGGGCGTGAAACGCCTGTGCCGCCTCGCGCGCTTCGGCACGATCCAGCCGAGGATACCCGATTATGCCGCGGCCTTTCAGGCGATCGGTCCCGCCGCGGTCAAGCTCGGCCAGACGCTCGCGACGCGCCCCGACCTCGTCGGCGAGGAAGCGGCGCGCAATCTGCTCACCCTGCAGGACGCGCTCGCCCCGGTCGGCTTCGAGCGTATCAGGGCCGAGATCGAGCAGACCTTCGAGGCACCGCTCGAAAGCCTCTACGCCGAATTCGACCCCGAACCCGTCGGCTCGGCCTCGATCGCGCAGGTCCATCGCGCGGTGACGACCGACGGCCGCAAGGTCGCGGTCAAGGTCCGTCGCCCCGGCATCGACAAGCAGTTCGCGCGCGACATCGAAACCTATGAATGGGCGGCGGCGCATCTCGAAGCTTTTGGCGGCGAAGCCTCGCGCCTCCGCCCGCGACAGGTGATCGCCAATTTCCGCCGCTGGACGCTGCGCGAACTCGACCTGCGCCGCGAGGCGGCCTCGGCCTCCGAACTCGCCGACGCGATGGTCGGGGTGCCGACCTATGAGGTGCCCGCGATCGACTGGGACCGCACCGCGAGCCGGGTGATGACGCTCGACTGGATCGACGGCATCAAGATTTCGCACCGCGACCAGTTGATCGCCGCGGGGCACGACATGGAGAAACTGGCGGCGCACCTCGTCAACGCCTTCCTCCGCCAGGCGATCGCCGAGGGTTTTTTCCACGCCGACATGCACCAGGGCAATTTGTTCGTGAAAGGCGACGGCACGATCGTCGCGGTCGATTTCGGCATCATGGGGCGCATCAACCGGCAGGCGCGCTACTGGCTCGCGGAAATCCTCTATGGCCTCACCACCGGCAATTACCGCCGCGTCGCCGAGATTCACTTCGAGGCGCAATATGTCCCCGACTATCACAGCGTCGAGGAATTCGCGACAGCGCTGCGCGCGGTTGGCGAGCCGATGCGCGGCAAGCCGGTGAGCGAGCTTTCGGTCGGCCAGATGCTCGATGGGCTGTTCGCGATCACCCGCGATTTCGACATGCAGACGCAGCCGCACCTGCTGCTGCTGCAAAAGACGATGGTGATGGTCGAGGGCGTGGCGACGATGCTCGATCCGAAGATCAACATGTGGGACGTCTCCGGCCCCTTCGTGCGCGAATGGATTCGCGACGAACTGGGCCCCGAGGCCGCGCTCGCCGACGGCCTGCGCGAACAGGGCAAGACGCTGGCGCTGATCCCCGACATCATCCGCCGCCTCGACGCGCAATTGCCGAAGCCCGGCGGCGCACCGCCCGCACCGCCGCTGCCCGACGTCGCGCTGATGTGGGAAAAGGGTGAGAAGCGCGTCTGGTGGCGTCATGCACTGACGGCGCTTGTCGGCGCGGCGGCGGGAGCGGCCGCGTTCAACTGGTTCGGTTGATTCGAAAGACCGATGCGCATATCATATGCGCAAGGAGAATGGCGATGAACCGTCCCGCCCGATTCGAAGGCCCCAAGAAGGCCACCAATGTCTCGCTGAGCGCCGACCTGGTCGAAGAGGCGAAAAGGCTGGGCCTCAACGTCAGCGAAGCCTGTCAGGCCGGTCTTGCCGCCGAGGTGAAGAAGGCACGCGAAGCCGTGTGGAAGGAAGAAAATCGCGCCGCGATCGAAAGCTGGAACGATTATACGCGCAAACATGGGCTGCCGCTTGCCAAATACCGGCTGTTCTGATGCCGCAGTTCGATGTTTACAGAAGCCGCGATGGAAACGAACTGTTGCTCGATTGCCAGAGTGATCTCCTCGGTCATTTCGACACGCGCTTCGTCGTTCCGCTGGTCCCGACGCAAACCGCGCAGAAGCTGTCGCGCCTTCATCCGCTTTTCGAAATCGACGGCCAGCGCCATATCATGGCGACGCAATTGGCATCGGCCATTGATGCAAAGGAACTCGGTTTGCGCGTCGCGTCGCTGACCGACCGGCGCTACGACATATTGAACGCGATGGATATGCTGCTGACGGGAGTATGACGATGGCGGCCAAGCGCATCCTGCTCATCATCGGCGGCGGCATCGCCGCCTACAAGAGCATCGAACTCGTCCGGTTGCTTCGCAAGTCGGGCTATGTCGTGCGCTGCGTGCTGACGCGCGCGGGCGAGCAGTTCGTGACCCCGCTGACGCTCGCCGCGCTCAGCGAGAATAAAGTCTATACAAATCTTTTCGACCTGAAAGACGAGGTCGAGATGGGGCATATCCAGCTCAGCCGCGAGGCCGACCTCGTCGTCGTCGCGCCCGCGACCGCCGACCTGCTCGCGAAGATGACGGCAGGCATCGCCGACGATCTGGCGACGACGCTGCTGCTCGCGACCGACAAGCCCGTGCTCGCAGCACCCGCGATGAACGTCCGCATGTGGCTGCATCCGGCAACGCGGCGCAACGTCGCGACGCTGCGCGGGGACGGCATCACCGTGATGGAACCCGACGAGGGCGAAATGGCATGCGGCGAATATGGGCCGGGACGGCTTCCCGAACCGCAGGCGATCAGGGATGCAATCGACAAGGCGCTTTCTTCTCCCCTCCCGCTTGCGGGAGGGGCCGGGGGAGGGCCTGTTTCGTTGGCAAGCGGCAACCCCACGGACACGCCCTCCCCTAACCCCTCCCGCAAGCGGGAGGGGGACATCGACGGCCAGCCCGACTTCGCGCCCGCAAACCATCGCCCCCTGTTCGGCCGCCGCATCCTGATTACCGCGGGGCCGACGCACGAGCCGATCGACCCGGTGCGCTACATCGCCAACCGGTCGAGCGGAAAACAGGGTTTCGCGATCGCAGCAGCGGCCGCCGAGGCGGGCGCCGAGGTACTACTGATCGCCGGCCCGGTGCCGCTGCCGACCCCGCCGGGCGTGATCCGTGTCGATGTCGAGACCGCGCGCGAGATGGCGGCCGAGGTCGAGGCGGGCCTGCCCGTCGATGCCGCGATCATGGTCGCCGCCGTCGCCGACTGGCGCGCCGCCGATACTGCAGCTCAGAAGATCAAGAAGGATGGCAGCGGCGCGGTCCCGCCGCTCGCACTGGCCGAGAATCCCGACATTCTCGCCGGCCTTGCGAAAAGCCCGCGGCGCCCGCCGCTGCTGATCGGCTTCGCCGCCGAGACCAACGATGTGATCGCGCACGCCGAAGCGAAGCTCGCGCGCAAGGGCTGCGACTGGATCGTCGCCAACGATGTTTCCGCCGACCCGATGGGCGGCGAGACGAACCGCGTGCATATCGTCAGCACGGCTGGCGTGGACAGTTGGGACCGGCTGCCGAAGCATGCTGTCGCCCGCAAATTGATGGAAAAGATCGCCGATGAGCTCGACGCCCACCTGCCCGCTTCCGATGATTGAAATCGCGATCCAGCGCCTGCCGAACGGCGGCGGACTGCCCCTGCCTGCCTATGCCAGCGACGGCGCAGCTGGGATGGACGTCGTCGCGGCCGAGACGCTGACCTTGCGCCCCGGCGCGCGCCACGCGGTCGCGACCGGCTTCGCGATGGCGATCCCGCCCGGCTATGAAGTGCAGGTGCGTCCGCGGTCGGGCCTTGCGCTCAAGCACGGCATCACCTGCCTCAACACGCCGGGGACGATCGACAGCGACTATCGCGGCGAGGTGAAGGTGATCCTCGCCAACCTGTCCGACGATAATTTCGAGATCGCCCGCGGCGACCGCATCGCACAGCTCGTCCCCGCCCCGGTTCAGCGCGCCACCTTCGCCGAGGTCGAGACGCTCGACGAAACCGCGCGCGGGACGGGCGGCTTCGGCTCCACCGGGGTCGCCAGCGACGAAGCCATCGAGGACGACAATATCCCCGAGAATGTCGGCTCGCTCGCGGCGATGAAGATGCGCCAGCCGGGCGAATAGCCCTTGCTCAGCGACGCCGAACTCGACCGCTACGCGCGCCAGATCATCCTGCCCGCCTTCGGCGGCGCGGGGCAGGCGAAGCTGAAGGGAGCCCATGTCGCCATTATCGGCGCGGGCGGGATCGGATGTCCGGCGATCACCTATCTGGCCGCAGCGGGCGTCGGCAAGCTGACGATCATCGACCATGACCGGATCGAGCTGTCGAATCTCCAGCGCCAGCCGCTCTTCACCGACGCCGGCCTCGGCGCGCTGAAGGCCGAGATCGCGGCCGATGCCGCGCGGCAGATCAACCCGCATGTCGAAGCGGTGGTGATGGCGGAACGGATCGATGCAGGCAACGCCGAGGCGCTACTCGCGGGCGCCGGCCTGATCCTCGACGGTTGCGACAATTTCGCGACCCGGCTCGCGGTCAACGCGGCCGCAGTCGCGCTGCATATCCCCCTGCTCTCCGCCGCGATCGGTGCCTTCGAGGGACAGGTCGCGCTTTACGAAGGCTGGCGCGCCGACAGCCCCTGCTATGCCTGCCTCGTCGGCGACGATCCCGACCGTCCCGGCATCAATTGCGCCGAGCAGGGGGTGATGGGCGCGCTCGCGGGCATGGTCGGGACGATGGCGGCGCTCGAAGCAGTGCGCGCGCTCACCGGCTGGGGCCGGACGCTGACGGGCCGGCTGACGATCCTCGACATGCTCGACCGACGCTGGCGGGAGGTCGCGATCGCCAAGGAACCGGAGTGCCCGATATGCGGGGGCTGAGCCTTATCGCCGCTACCGCCGACGGCGGCCGCTTCTATGCCGCGCTCGAAACCGCGGCCGCGGCGAGCGCGCTGGGGCGCCCCACGCGAGTCTTTCTGCAAGGCGAGGCCGCGGCATTGCTCCGCGCCCCCGTTTCGTTCGACGGCGACCCCGCGCGCCGGGCCGCCGGCCAGCCCGACCTCGCGTCGCTGATCGCCGAGGCGATGGCAATGGGCGTGCGGCTGGTCGTCTGCCAGTCGGGCATGGCGCTTGCCGGCATGAGGGCGAGCGAGTTGGTGCCGGATATCCGTGCGGGCGGGCTGGTGAGCTTTCTGAGCGAGGCGGGCGCCGAAGACCAGCTGGTCGTTTATTAAATGCCGTCACCCCGCGAAGGCGGCGTTATGGTCACGGATTCTTGCAGACGGTGATCGCGTCGGGCGCAGGCCGCTTGCCGTAGGGGACGAAGCGCGCGAGATAGCCCCCGGCGTGCGCCTTGTCGTCATAGGAGACGAGCTTGTAGCCCACCGCCTCGAACTCGCAAACGAGCAGGCGGAAGGGCGTGCCGTGCTGCGCGATCGGACGGTCGCCGTCGACGACGATCACCTGCCCGCCCTTGCGAAGCGCCGGACGCAGCCGCCACAGGAAGGCGTAGGGCTCGCCGATCTCGTGATACATATGGACCATGAAGACGCGGTCGAAGCTGCCCGCGGGCAGCCGCGGATCGTCGACCGCGCCGAGTTTCAGCGAGACATTGTCGAGTCGCTCGCGCGCGACGCGGTCGGCAAGGCGCTCGATCACCTCGGGCTGGATGTCCTGCGCGAGGACCCGGCCCGTGGCGCCGACCCGCGGCGCCAGGCGCACCGTATAATAGCCGTCACCCGCGCCGATGTCGGCGACGGTCATGCCGGGGCGGACGTCGGCCGAATCCATGATGTCGTCGGCCTCGTTGACGCGGTCGCGCGCTTCCTCGGTCGACCATTTGGTCGAGGTGATCGGCGCAACCGGCCGGTCGGCGGGCGGAAACTCGCGCGCGGTCTCGGGGCGGTCGCTGTCGCTGCTCCACGGATTGTCGCAGCCGCCGAGCGACAGCGCCGCCAGCGCGGCAAGCAAGGCCGCGCGGCGGATCATCAGTCGATATCCTCCACCTCGACCTTTTCGCCCGTCACCTTCTGCGACAGCGCCGCCGCCATGAACGGATCGAGCGCGCCGTCGAGCACGTCGCCGGGCGCGGTCGAGGTCACGCCGGTGCGCAAATCCTTCACGAGCTGATAGGGTTGGAGGACATAGGATCGAATCTGGTGGCCCCAGCCGATCTCGGTCTTCGCCTGATATTCGCCCGATGCTTCGGCCTCGCGCTTCTGCAGCTCCGCTTCGTACAGGCGCGCTTTCAGCATTCCCATCGCGGTCGCGCGGTTCTTGTGCTGCGAGCGGTCGATCTGCGACGCCACGACGATGCCGGTGGGCATATGGGTGATGCGCACCGCCGAATCGGTGGTGTTGACGTGCTGCCCGCCCGCGCCCGAGGCGCGATAGGTGTCGATCTTGAGGTCGCTTTCCTTGATCTCGATCTCGATATTGTCGTCGATCACCGGATAGACCCACACCGACGAGAAGCTGGTGTGACGACGCGCCGAGCTGTCGTAGGGCGAGATGCGGACGAGGCGGTGGACGCCGCTTTCGGTCTTGGCATAGCCATAGGCGTTCTCGCCCTTGACCAGCATCGTCGCCGACTTGATCCCCGCCTGATCGCCCGCCTGATATTCGATCAGTTCGACCTTCATGCCGCGCTTTTCGGCCCAGCGGCTGTACATGCGCTGGAGCATCTCGGCCCAGTCCTGGCTTTCGGTGCCGCCGGCACCGGCATGAACCTCGATATAGCAGTCGTAGCTGTCGGCTTCGCCGGCGAGCAGCGCCTTGATCTTGTCATCCTCGGCGCGGGCGGCGAGCGCCGCAAGGCTGGCGACGGCATCATCGACGAGCGCCTCGTCGCCTTCCATCTCGGCAAGCTCGATCAGCTCGACGGTGTCGGCCATCTCCTTTTCGATCGCGCGCGTCGCGGTAATCGCCTCGTCGAGACGGCGGCGTTCGCGCATGACCTCCTGCGCCGCCTTGGGGCTATCCCACAGCGTCGGATCCTCGACCTTCGCGTTGAGTTCGTCGAGCCGGCGCAGGGCGCGGTCCCAATCGAGGAACCGGCGCAGCAGCGCCAGCGCGGCATTGATCGTATCGACATGATCCTGCGCTTCGGCGCGCATGGTCTTAGCTCCTGAAATTCGGTTGGCACCGGCCATAAAGGCTGGCGCGCCATAGACAAGCGTCAGATGATCCCGCCGCGATCGTCGAGGAAGTCGGCGTCGGTGCGCCGACCATTGCCCTGCTGGACGGGTGTATCTTGGCGTTTCGGCGTCTTGACCGGCTTGATTTCCTCTTCGCGGATGGTCCTTCGCGGCTCGCTTTCGGGCTTGAAAGCCTCCCAGATGATCGCTGCTTTCGGATCGGTGCCCGGCCAGCTTCCATAGACGCGGCGGCCCGACTGGCGGTCAATGCGCACCATACGAATGCCCTTCGGCGCCGTGAACGGCACCGGGGGCGCGTCCGCCAAGGCGCCGAGGAAGAAATCCTTGAAGATCGGCGCCGCAAAGCTGCCGCCCTGCGCATAGCCGCCCATGCTCCGCGGCTTGTCGAAGCCGATATAGACGCCGGCGACGACGTCGGGCGAACCGCCCACGAACCAGACGTCATTCGGTCCGGTGGTCGTCCCGGTCTTGCCGAACAGCGGCACGCCGAGATCGCGCAGCCGCACCGCGGTGCCGCGCTGGACGACGCCTTCGAGCATGTGGACGACCTGATAGGCGGTCAGCGGATCCATGAGTTGCTTGCCCGACGGCGCGAACCGCGGCATCGGCCGCCCGTCCCAATCCTTGGCATTACAGCCATCGCACGGACGCCAGTTCTTCGGAAAGATCACCTTGCCGCGCCGGTCCTGCGCATAGTCGATCAGCCGCGGTTTCAATTCGCGGCCGTGGTTCGCGAGCATCGAAAAGGCGTTGGTCATCCGCTCGACCGTCGTCGTCCCGGCGCCGAGCGCAGTCGACAGATAGGGTTCGTGCTTGCCGATGCCCATCGTCTTGATCGTCTCGACGATCGGTTCCATCCCGATCTGGCTCGCGGTGCGCACGGTCATCAGGTTGCGCGACTGTTCGAGGCCCCAGCGCATCGTATGCTCGCCCGATCCACCGCCGCCGCCGAAGTTGCGGAAACATTTGTTGCCAAGGTTCGCACCCTGATAGACGCAGAAGGGGCCGTCGACGATCATCGTCGCCGGGGTCATGCCGTTGTCGAGCGCGGTCGCATAGACGAAGGGCTTGATCGTCGATCCCGGCTGGCGTTCGGCCTGCGTCGCGCGGTTGAACGGCGACAGGCGCACGTCGAAGCCGCCCTGCATCGCATAGATGCGACCCGAATGCGGGCTTTCGACGACCATGCCGCCCGACACTTCGGGAATGTTGCGAAGCTGGTAGACGCCGGGCGCCGTCGCCTTGACCGCGATCAGGTCGCCGGGGCGCATCGCCGAAAAGGCACTGCCGCCGGTCTTGCGATAACCGAGCGCGGCTGCGCCTGCCGGAAGCGTGCCGGTATCGCCGTTCGCAAAGCCGATCCGCGCGCCGCCGGCCGATTTCGACAGCACCGCCGCAACCCGCCAATTGTCATAGTCGATGCCGATGAAACTCGACGCGAGACGGCTCTGCCACTGATCGTCGACATCGATCCGCGCGATCGGTCCCGACCAGCCCTTGCCGGCGTCATATCGCTGGAGCCCCTTGCGCAAGGCGCTCGTCGCCGCATCCTGCATCTTGCCGTCATAGGCGGTGCGAACCCACAGGCCGCCGCCATAGACCGACAGCGGGCCGTCGTCGGGAGTCTCGCCGAACTGGTCGATGAGCTGGCGGCGCACCTCTTCCATATAATAGCCACCGACTTGCGCGACCGCCTTGTTGCCCGTTTCGGAGAGGCCGAGCGGCATCGCCTGCGCGGCGTCGCGCTGCGCGGCGGTGATCCAGCCGTTGCGGAACATTTCCGAAAGGACGAAATTGCGCCGCGCCATCGCCTTGCCGGCATTGCGCGCGCGGCCATAGGTTTCGGGCGCCTTCGGCAAGATGGCGAGGAAAGCCATTTCGTGGAGCGCGAGCTGATCGACATCCTTGTCGAAATAGGCGCGCGCCGCCGCCTGCACGCCGAAACTGCGGCGGCCGAGCGGAATCTCGTTCAGATAAAGTTCGAGGATCTGCTCCTTGGTCAGCGCCGCCTCGATGCGCTTGGCGAGGATCGCCTCGCGGATCTTGCGGGTATAGCTGACTTCGTTGGTCAGGAGCAGGTTCTTCGCCACCTGCTGGGTGATCGTCGAAGCACCGATCGGACGGCCGCTGTTCGTCAGATTGGTGATGATCGCGCTGACGATACCGGGATAGTCGATCCCGCCATGTTCGAAGAAGGTGCGATCCTCGGCGGCCAGATAGGCGCGGACGAGGAGCGGCGGATACTCGCTATATTCGAGCTGGACGCGCCGTTCGCGCGCATAGCTGTGGACCGGCTTGCCCTCGGCATCGCGGACCATCGTCGGCAGCGGCGGCTCGTAATCGCGAAGCTGGTCGACCGACGGCAGGTTGCGCGCGAAGACGACCCAGCCGAGGATCAGCGCCAGCAGCCCCGCACCGGCCAGATAGCCGAGCCAGCGGAACCAGCGGCGCAGCCACATCTCGCGAAACCAGGATATGGCCGCATTGCCGTCGCGGCGCAGGCGGTAGCGGAAATGGGACATGGTCTCGGACGGCATAGGGCCAAGCCTCTAAAGGCTGCGCGCGCGAAAGGGAAGCGGGGTTGCGGCGGGCTGCGCTTTGGCTCGGCGGCACCGGCCCCTTCCGACGTCAGTAGAAGATCAACGCGCCCGCCCGCGCGCGCTCACCGGCCAGATCGCGACCAGCGTATCGCCCGACACGACATGATAATGGTCGTAGAGATTCACCGTCGGGTCGCAGTGCGGAACCGTCAGCGTCACCGGATCGCCCGGCGCGAGCCGGTCTCCGATACCGGAAGCGATCAGCACCGAATGCTCGTCACCCATGAAGGCGAAGCGCGCATCCTCGGGCGCGCCGCGCCGGACAACCGCGACCCCGCCGTCGGTCGACAGCGACTTGAACCCGGCGTCGATCGTGACAAGTCCCGAATGATTGGCGCTGACGACGCGCGCATCGACGCCGAGCGCGACCTCGAACGGAGCATCGCCGGCACCTGTCAAATCGCAATCGAGATATTGCTTGTCCATAAAGACATAGGATCCCGCCTGAAGCTCGGTAAAGACGCCGAGGTCGAGGTCGATCCGGTGCGTGCCGGTGCCCGATCCGGTAACGATTTCGGGCGCGAAGCCTGCATCGGCAAGCGCCGCGATCACGCTTTTCAGATAATCGGTGCGCTCGGTGATCGCGGCGCGGCGTTCGGCATAATCCTCGATATGCTGCTGCGATCCGCAATAATATTGGACGCCGCGATAGCGAAGGCGCGGCAGCGCCGCGATCTCGCGCGCGAGATCGACCGCCGCCTCAGCCGACGCGACCCCGGTACGCCGGATGCCCGGATCGATGTCGATCACGATGTCGAGCGTCGCGCCTGCGGTTTCCAGCGCCACGTCGATGCGTTCGGCGACGGCGGGATGGTCGACGACCGCCATCAGCCCGTCGGCACGCGCCGCGAGCGCGGCGAGCCGTTCGATCGCGCGCGGCGCGGCGACCGGCGAGGTAATGAGAATACCCGCGATACCGCCTTCGGCCAGCACCTCGGCCTCGCCGATCTTCGCGCAGCAGACGCCGAGCGCCCCGGCATCGATCTGGCGCTTCGCGATATCGACGCTCTTGTGCGTCTTGGCATGCGGGCGCAGGCCGACGCCGTGACCGGCCGCGTGTGCAGCCATCGCCGCGATATTGCGGTCGAGCGCCGCAACGTCGAGCACCAGCACCGGCGTGTTGAGGTCGGCGCGCGAGCCCTGCCGGCCGATCAGAGGCGCATGAAGGCCAAGGTCGTCGCTCATGTCGTCAGCGTCCCGTCGCCGCGATCCGGCGCGCGAAATGAATCTGCACCGCATCGCGCACCCCGCGCGCAATCTTCTGCTGCCCCGCCTTCGACGAGAGGAATTCGGCGTCCGCCTTGTTCGATACGAAGCCGGTCTCGAACAGGATCGACGGCGTGTCGGGCGCCTTCAACACCACGAACGACGCGAAGCGATGCGCGGTGGTGCGAAAATCGACTTCGTCCGACGCCTCGCGCTGGAGCAGGCGCGCGAAATCCGACGCGGTGTTCATCGTCTCGCGCTGCGTGAGATCGAGCAGGATCGAAGACACCGCGCTGCCATGCGCGCCGAGGTCGACGCCATTGATGATGTTCGCCTTGTTCTCACGCGCTGCGAGCCGCGCCGCCTCGCGGTCCGATGCGACCTCGGACAGCGTATAGACCGAGGCGCCGTGCGCCTGTTCGTTCGCGGCGGCATCGGCGTGGATCGAAAGGAAGAGATCGGCCTTCAGCCGCCGTGCGATGCCGTAGCGCTCCTCGAGCACCAGAAAGCGGTCGTCGGCGCGGGTCAGCGCAACGCGCACGCGGCCCTGCGCGACCAGTGCATCGCGGATCGCCTTGGCGAGCGCGAGCGTGATGTCTTTCTCGCGCTGGCCGCCGTGCGGCGAGATCGCGCCGGGATCGTGCCCGCCATGCCCCGCGTCGATCACCACGAGCGGCAGGCGCGGGTCGGCAGGTCCCTCGATCGCGGGAAGCGGCAGCGCGGGCTTCGGCTTGCCGATCGGAACGGTGACGCTGTAGCGCTTTTTCGGGCGCTCGGCGCGATACCGGGCGATATCGGGCCGCGAGACGCGCTCCAGCCCGGTGCTGTGCCGGAAGGCATCAGCCGATTGCGCCATCGGCGACGACAGGCTCGCGAAAGCGAACCCCAGCGCGGCCGCCCGACCGCCGCGTCGCGACCATGAAATGATCCAGCGTCTGTTCGAAACCATGAAGCCCTCGGCCGTGAAACACGGTGAATCCCTTATTAGGCCTATCCTGTCAAACAGCGGTTAACCGTTCGCGAAAGGCGCGTGATGGTTGCAATAGGGTGACATATTCCCATCTTTGTGCGGTGGCGAGGTTGCCGTGGGCGCATGCCGATGCTAGCACCCCCCACACTGACGGTGTCCTTCCCGGCGCCGTCCGGCCTTTTGAGGGGAAGGCCCGGCCCGCGCGAATCGCGGATCGAGGCCGCCCCGGTGCCGGGCACGTGGGGAAGAACGCACGTCCGTCAGTCCACCCGGATGATCGGGCGGCCGGTGCGACCTTCCCCTTGGAATGTCGATCGACCTCTCCGCTCACCCAAGTAACCAGGTTGATGCCGCATGAGGCTTGCCATGCCCTCTTCAGATCGCGACGCAGGCGCTTTTGCCCCTGCGCTTGTCGCGGCCGGAGACCGCATGCGCGTCCAGGACCGGACGCAAGCCGCGCACGGCAATAACGTCATCTTTTCTTTGAACCCCATCTTTTCTTTGAACCTTAGCGACCGCCGCCGTCCGTCCCGGATGGTCGCGGCCTTTTTGTTTGGCGCGCTGCGGCGCGCCTGGAGTAATAATAATGACCACGCGCATGTTGATCGACGCGCGGCACCGGGAAGAAACCCGGGTCGCCGTCACCAAGGGAAACCGCATCGAGGAGTTTGATTTCGAGTCCGCCGAGCACAAGCAGCTCAAGGGCAATATCTATCTGGCCAAGGTAACCCGCGTCGAACCGTCGCTGCAGGCGGCGTTCGTCGAATATGGCGGCAACCGCCACGGCTTCCTGGCCTTCAGCGAAATCCACCCCGACTATTACCAGATTCCGAAGGAAGACCGCGACGCGCTGCTGCGCGAAGAGGCCGAACATGCCGCCGAGGCCGCGCTGCGCGCCGAGGAGGACCTCGACGAGCTCGAAGGCGATGTCGCTGACGTCGAATATCATGACGACGACAATGGCGACGCCCCCACCCCCGAAACCATCGGCGAAGACGCCGATGGCGACGAGGAAGAGGGCGCCGAAAATGGTGACGCCGAAGAAAGCGAAGAGGGCGCCGAAGAGGGCAAGGATGATCGCGGCGACCGCAAGCGTCGCGGGCGCGACAGTCGCAAGGGAGGCGGCCGGGGTCGCGGACGCAGCCGTCGCGGCGACGATGAGGACGGCGAAAGCCGCATGTCGCTGCGCCGCCGCTACAAGATTCAGGACGTCATCCGTCGCCGCCAGGTGATGCTGGTGCAGGTCGTCAAGGAGGAGCGCGGCAACAAGGGCGCGGCGCTGACCACCTATCTGTCGCTTGCCGGCCGCTATTGCGTGCTGATGCCCAACACGATGCACGGCGGCGGAATCAGCCGCAAGATTTCGAACGGCGCCGATCGCCGCAAGCTGAAGGCGATGATCGACGAGATGGGCCTGCCGCCGACGATGGGCTGCATCGTCCGCACCGCGGGGATGAGCCGCACCAAGGTCGAGATCAAGCGCGACTTCGACTATCTCGCGCGCCTGTGGGACGAGATTCGCGACAAGACGCTGGGGTCGAGCGCGCCGGCGCTGATCCATTCGGACAGCGACCTCGTCAAGCGCGCGATCCGCGACATCTATCACAAGGATATCGAGGAAGTGCTCGTCGAGGGCGACGAGGGATACAAGGCCGCGAAGCAGTTCATGAAGCTGCTGATGCCGAGCCACGCGCGGCGCGTGAAGCAATATGCCGACCCCGTGTCGCTCTATCAGCGCTACGGCGTCGAGGATCAGCTCGCGGGGATGCTCAATCCCGTCGTGCAACTGAAATCGGGCGGCTATCTGGTGATCAACCCGACCGAGGCTTTGGTGTCGATCGACATCAACTCGGGCCGCTCGACGCGCGAACATAATATCGAGCAGACCGCGCTCAGCACCAACCTTGAGGCGGCGCACGAAATCGCGCGCCAGCTTCGCCTGCGCGACATGGCGGGGCTGATCGTCATCGATTTCATCGACATGGATCACGGCTCGAACGTCCGCAAGGTCGAGCGCGCGATGAAGGACGCGCTCAAGAATGACCGCGCGCGCATCCAGGTCGGCCGTATCTCCGGCTTCGGCCTGATGGAGATGAGCCGCCAGCGGCTGCGCACCGGGGTGCTCGAAGCATCGACGCGCCCCTGCCCGCATTGCGAAGGCACCGGCCTCGTCCGCACCGCTTCGTCGGCGGGCCTCAGCGCGCTGCGCCTGATCGAAGAGGAAGCCGCGCGCGGCAAGGGCAGCAAGATCATCCTGCGCGCGAGCCAGGAAGCGACCTTCTATCTTCTCAACGAAAAGCGCCGCGAACTGCGCGAGATCGAAGAGCTCTACGGCGTCAGCGTCGAAATCCTCCCCGACGGCGAGACCGAAGGCGCGCGGATGGCGGTCGAGGTCGGCGGTCCGCCGCCGGTCCAGCGCCGCAGCTTCGCCCCGATCGTCGAGATCGAGGACGAGGAAGACGACTTCGTCGAAGAGGACGAGGATGAAGCCGCCGAGGAAGAGGCCGAGGCCCGTCCGGCTCGCCACGAACGCCAGGACGGCGGAGACGAGGGCGACGGCGAAGGCCGTAAACGCCGCCGCCGCCGCCGTCGCGGCCGGCGCGGTCGCCGCGACGAGGAAGGCAATGAAATTCCCGACGCCGAGGCTGGCGACGACGCCGATGCCGAGGAGGCACCTGCCGAAGAGGCTGCGCCGGTAGAGGCCGAAACCGCCGAAACCGAGGAAGCCGAAGCGAAACCGCGTCGCCGGCGTGGCGGACGCGGCCGCAAGAAGGCCGAAGAGGGGACGGAGACCGAAGCCGAAACGGTCGCGACCGAAGAGGCCGCGCCGGCGGAAGCCGAAGCCGTTGCCGAACCTGTCGCCGAGGAAGCGCCGGCGGCCGAGGAAAAGCCGAAGCGCAAGCGCGCGCCGCGCAAGACCAAGGCCGCGCTTGCCGCCGAAGCCGAGGCCGCGGAAGCAGCCGAAACGGTCGAGGCGCCCGCCGCCGAACCCGCTCCCGAAGCCGAAGCCGAAGCCGAAAAGCCCGCGCCGAAGAAGCGCGCGAGCCGCGCCCGGAAGAAAGCCGAGCCGGCGCCCGAAGCCGCGCTGGAGCCTGCCGCGGCCGGCGACGCCGAACCGGTTCCGGCTGAAGCGCCCGCCGAGCCGGTGGCCGCCGAAGCGGGTGCCGATGAGGACGCCCCCGACGGCGAACCCCGTCGCGGCTGGTGGCAGCGCACCTTCGGGAACTGAACCGATTTTCCGCGAGGGGAAGGGATGCTTCCCCTCGCGGAGACGAAATATGTCCATCATTCCCGCAAAATCGGGAATGATGAGGGAAATGGACTGCGCTGTCGCGCAACTGATCGCATAACCGCAATCTCATAGCTTGCACCTGCGCACCTCGCGCCCCAATAAGCCTCCATGACTTCAGTCGAGGTTCAGACGCGCGGCGCGAGAGAGGCGGCGATGACCGCCCTTTCCCCCCACAGCGCGCTCCACGCGCAAGGATGGCGCGCGCTTTTTCGCCTTCTGCTGACGATCGTCGCGATGATCGCGATTTCGGCGCGCCCCGCGGCGGCGCAGTCGATCCTGCGCGATGCCGAGACCGAGGCGCTGTTCCAGGACATGATGGATCCGCTGCTCGTTGCGGCGGGGCTGCGTCCCGGACAAGTGCAGGTCCATCTGCTCGGCGACCGCAGCATCAACGCCTTCGTCGCGGGCAGCCAGGACATCTATGTCTTCAGCGGATTGATCGAAACCGCCGACAGCGCGGAGGAAGTGCAGGGCGTGCTCGCACACGAACTCGGCCATATCATGGGCGGTCACGCGATTCGCGCGAGCGAAGGCGCCAAGACGGCGACCGGAATCTCGCTGCTCAGCCTGCTGCTCGGCGCCGCGGCGATCGCCGCGGGTGGTGGCGACGCCGGCATGGGCATCATGATGGCGGGCCAGCAGGCGGCACTCGGCAAATATCTGGCCTTCAGCCGCACCCAGGAAGCGACCGCCGACGCCGCGGGCGCGCAATATCTGTCGAAGGCCGGAATCAGCGGCCGCGGCAGCCTCGCCTTTTTCAAGAAGCTGCAGAATCTCGAGTTCCGCTATGGCGTCAAGCAGGACGACGAGCAGGCCTATGGCCGCACCCACCCGATGTCGGGCGACCGCATCCAGACGCTGCGCGAGGTCTATGTCGTCGATCCCGCGTGGGACAAGCCCGCCGACCCGAAGATCGAGGCGCGCTTCCAGCGCATCAAGGCGAAGCTGTCGGGCTATATCGCCGATCCCGACCGAACCCTGCGCAAATATCCCGAGACCGACACCAGCATCCCGGCGCGCTATGCCCGTGCCTATGCCTGGCACAAGAGCGCCTATCCCGACAAGGCGCTCGGCGAGGTCGAGGGACTGCTCAAGACCGATCCACACGACCCCTATTTCCTCGAGCTCGAGGGACAGGTGCTGCTCGAATCGGGGCGGCCCAGGGATGCGATCCCGCCGCTGCGCGAGGCGGTCGCCAATTCGCGCTCGCAGCCGCTGATCGCCGCGACCCTCGGCCATGCACTGATCGCGACCGAGGATCCCGCCAATTTCGCCGAGGCGGAGAAGGTGCTGAAGACCGCAGTCGCGCTCGACAATCAAAATCCTTTCGCCTGGTATCAGCTCGGCATCGTCTATGCGAACAAGGGCGATCAGGCGCGCGCCGCGCTCGCTTCGGCCGAACGCTATAATCTGGAAGGTGGACAGTCCGGGCTTGCGCTGCGTAATGCCGAAACGGCGATGCAGGGTTTGCCCGAAGGGTCGGCCGACTGGATTCGCGCACAGGATATTGCACTGGTGTCGCGCGCCGAGGTGGAACGCGAGCGCAAAAAGCGCTAGATTCAAACTAGATACGATAGGGACGCATCGTCGCGAGCGATGCACAAGGGCGACAAGTGACCGAAAAGAAAGACGATTATTACCAGCCGTGGCTGCGCGACCCGGCCCCGACGCCCGAAGCGTCGGCCCCCGCGCGCGATGAAGGCTTGGCCAAGCCCAAGGACGAGCCGCCCATCGGAATCGACCTCGCGCGCTACAAGGCCACCGAAAAGCCGCAAGCGCCGCTGGTGAAACCCGAAGCGATCAAGGCAGGTGCCGCAAGGCTCTGGGACCGCGTCAGGGACGGCGCCGAAGCCTTCGCCGACTGGACGATCGGGGTCGGCGAACGCGCCGACATTCCCGCGCGCGTCGAGGCGATGGAAATCCCGCGCCGCTCGCGCGAACTGGCCGCAAGGACGGGCGCACTGACGGCGCGCACCGCAAGCGCCATCGGGCGCGGATCGGCGAAAGCAGGCCGCGCCGCGGCAAAAGCGAGCGGCGAAACCTGGGACAAGATAGCGCTCGGCGACAAGGTCGCCAGACTGTCGAGCGAAGCCGGGCGCGGCATCGGCGAGGTTGCGGGCAAGACCAGGGCCGGGATCAGCCATGTCGCCAAGGCGGGCAGCGAGAGCCTGCGCGAACAGATCGGCGAAGCCGCGACCAAATTGCGCCCCACGCCGCGCGAAGAGGCCGGACCGCCGCCCTCGGGCCTCGAACAGCTACTCGCGCGCGAAGAGGCCGAAGCAGGCGTCGCCGAAGCGGCCGCGCCCGACCTGCCGCTCTTCACCGGCGAGGCGGTTGCCGCCGCCGCGCCGCCGCCCGCAAAACCCGCCAGGGCAAAGGCCGCCGCCGCGACGCCGCCGCCCTCGATCTCCGGCCCCGAACCCGACGACCGTATGCCGCATCGCCCCGTGCCGCGCGCCGCGGCGTCCGGAAACGCCCTCCCTGCGCCGCTCTGGGCGATGGCGCTTGGCACCCTGCTTTTGCTCGGCGCCGTCTTCTGGCTCGGCGGTCGCTTCGGCGGCGGAATGAGCAAGAGCGAAGTGGAAACCATCGTCGCCGACTATATCCGCGCGCACCCCGAGATGATCCCCGAAGCCTTCGAGGCGCAGCGGAACAAGGAAATGGCGAAGGCGGTCGATGCGGTGCGTCCCGCACTCGAAAAGCCCTATGCCGGCGCATGGGCGGGCAATGCCGACGGCGACGTCACGCTGGTCGTTTTCACCGACTATGCCTGCGGTTTCTGCCGCGCGAGCGTGCCCGACGTCGATCGGCTGATCCGCGAGAACAAGCGCCTGAAGGTCGTGTTCCGCGAACTGCCGATCATCTCGCCGCAGAGCCGCGACGCCGCGATCATGGCGCTCGCCGCCGCGCGGCAGGGCAAATATGACGCCTTCCACCACGCGATGTTCGCCGCCTCCTCGCTCGACCCGTCGGCGATCGCCGCGGCGGCGCAGAAGGCGGGCGTCGTCACCGATGGCAGCGCCGACGCGACCGCGAACGAGGCGCTGTTCCAGCGCGAGATCGATTCGAACCTTGCGCTCGCGACCCAGCTTCAACTCAACGCCACCCCGACGTGGATCGTCGGCGACCAGCTCTTCCAGGGCCAGGTCGGCTATGACGCGCTCCGCCAGGCGATCGCCAAGGCGCGGAAGAAAGATTGAGGATGAAGACGGACCGGGCGCAGGCATCGATCGCGCGCGGGGTCCGCAATCCCGAACTGATGGCAGCGGCGCTGGCGCTGGTCGAGGGGCGGCTCCACGATGCCGAGCCGGTGTTGAAGGCGCATCTGAAGCGCGATCCGTTCGATGTCGCCGCGATCCGGATGCTTGCCGAGCTCGCGGCACGGATCGAACGCTATCGCGATGCCGAGACGCTGCTGCGCCGGGCGCTCGAACTGGCGCCCGACTTTCTCGCGGCGCGGTCGAACCTCGCGACGGTCCTGCATCGCCAGGGGCGGTCGGCCGAGGCGATCGCCGAGCTCAATGCGCTGCAGCAGGTCGATCCGGGTAATCCCGGCAACGCCAATCTGAAAGCCGCCGCGCTGGGCCGCGTCGGCGAGTTCGACGAAGCGCTCGAACTGTATGAGCAGGTGCTGCAAAGCGCCGGCAAGCAACCGAAAATCTGGATGTCCTATGGCCATATGCTCAAGACCGTCGGGCGCCAGGCCGACGCGGTGGCCGCCTATCGCCGGGCGCTCGCGCTTCACCCTGCACTCGGCGAAGTGTGGTGGAGCCTCGCCAATCTGAAAACGCTGCGCTTCGACGACACCGACCTGTCGGCGATGGAGGCGGCGCTGGATCGCGGCGACATCACCGCCGAAGATCGCTTTCACCTGCATTTCGCGCTGGGCAGGGCATATGAACAGCGACAGCAGCCCGAACCGGCCTTTGCCCATTATGACCAAGGCAACGCGCTGCGGCGGACGCTGCTCGACTATGACGCCGACCAGACGCGGGCCGCGGTCGATCATGCCAAGGCGCTCTACACGCCGGATTTCTTCGCAGCGCGCGGGGGTCATGGCGCCGATGCGCCCGATCCGATCTTCATCGTCGGTATGCCGCGCGCGGGCTCGACGCTGATCGAGCAGATTTTGTCGAGCCATTCGATGGTCGAGGGCACGATGGAACTGCCCGATATCCCCAAACTATATGCGAAAGCGCGCAATATGGGCGGGATTGCCGGGCTAACGGCCGATCAGGCCCGCGAACTGGGCGAACAATATCTGCGCGAGACGCAGGTCCAGCGCAAAAGCGACAAACCCCTCTATATCGACAAGCTGCCGAACAACTGGCTGCACACCGGCTTCATCCGGCTGATCCTGCCGAACGCGAAGATCATCGACGCGCGCCGCCATCCGATGGATTGCTGCTTCTCCAATTTCAAACAGCATTTCGCGCGCGGGCAGGCGTTCAGCTACAGCCTGTCCGATATGGGGCGCTATTATGCCGACTATGTCGATCTGATGGATCATATCGACCGGGTGCTGCCCGGGCATGTCCACCGCGTCTTCCACGAAGGGGTGATCGCCGATCTGGAAGGAGAAGTGCGCGCGATGCTGACCTATCTCGGGTTGCCGTTCGAGCCGTCCTGCCTCGATTTCCACAAGAGCGACCGCGCGGTGCGCACCGCGAGTTCCGAACAGGTGCGGCGGCCTATCAACCGCGACGGTGTGGACCAGTGGCGCGCGATGGAACCGTGGCTGGGGCCGCTGGTCGAGGCGCTGGGGCCGGTTCTGGCACATTATCCGGCGTCCGCCTGAGCCTGTTGCAATTTTGTCATAGTGACCGCGAATCCGCCGCCGCGCGGAGCCGATTTCACATGCCCGATTGACGATCCCCCCCATGTTGCGACACCCTCTTTCCCGCGCCGCACAAACGGCGACAAACGGGCAAAGAGGGGGGCTTTTCTATGCGGGTCCATGTTTCACGCCGCGCGCTGCTGCTGGCTTCACTGTCCTCGACGATCCTGACATCGGGAACGGCCTGGGCACAGGAGGCCTCGAAGACCGATTATGGCGACGAGATCGTCGTCACCGCGCAGAAGCGCGAGGAAAATCTTCAGGACGTTCCGATCAGCATCCAGGCGCTGGGGACCAAGAAGCTCGACCAGCTCAACGTCGCGAATTTCCAGGATTTTTCCAAGCTCCTGCCGAGCGTTTCCTTCCAGTCGAGCCAGCCGGGCGTCACCACCGTCTATATGCGCGGCGTCGCGAGCGGCGGCGACGGCAATCATTCGGGCTCGCTGCCCAGCGTCGGCGTCTATCTCGACGAACAGCCGGTGACGACGATCGGCGGCACGCTCGATGTCCATATCTATGACATCGCGCGCATCGAATCGCTCGCGGGGCCGCAAGGCACGCTCTATGGCGCCTCGTCGCAGGCGGGCACGATTCGCATCATCACCAACAAGCCCGATCCCTCGGCCTTCGAGGGCCGCGTCGATGGCGAGATCAACAGCATCAAGCATGGCGGCATGGGCGGCCGGCTCGAAGGCATGCTCAATGCGCCGATCAGCCCGATGGCGGCGGTGCGCTTCGTCGGCTGGTATCAGAAGGACGCCGGTTATATCGACAATGTGCCGGGAACGCGCAGCTTCCTCGGCGCGCCGATCCTCGATGAAGGCGGGAATCTGGTCGGCAACCAGCCGGGCATCACCGTCAACAACAACGCGTTCGTCGAAAAGAATTTCAACGACGCCGAAGTCTATGGCGGGCGCGCCGCGCTGAAGGTCGATCTCGACGACAATTGGACGGTCACCCCGACCCTGCTCTATCAGAAGCAGACGAGCCACGGCACTTTCTATCAGGACCCCAAGGTCGGCGACCTCCAGGTCCAGCGCTTCTACCCCGACAAGCGCACCGACAAGTTCATCCAGGCGGCGCTGACGATCGAAGGCAAGATCGGCAATTTCGACATCACCTATGCGGGCGCCTATCTCGACCGCAAGGCCTATCAGATCAACGATTATACCGATTATGCCGAAGCCTATGACCAGCTTTACGCGAACTACACCTACGAAGGCGATTTCGTGTGCAGCGGCCTTCGGGGATGCTTCTATCTTCAGGACAATGCCGGCAACACCATCGACCCCCGGCAATATATCATCGGCACCGACCATTTCCGCAAGATGAGCCAGGAACTGCGCATCGCGTCACCGCAGGACGAGCGCTTCCGCGTCGTCGCCGGACTCTTCTACCAGCGCCAGAGCAACCATATCCACCAGGATTACATCATTCCGGGCCTCGCCGACGCGCTGTCGGTCAACGGCCATCCCGGAACGCTGTGGTTGACCGAACAGAAACGCGTCGACAAGGATTATGCGGTCTTCGGCGAAGCGAGCTTCGACATCACGCCAACCGTCACGCTGACCGGCGGCGGGCGCTATTATAAATATGACAACAGCCTGATCGGCTTCTTCGGCTTCGGCCGCAATCCCGATGGCCCGCCCTATAATGGCGCGGCCAGTTCGCGGACGGGCGTCGCCGGCTGCTACACGACGACCGGGGAGATATTGCGCGACAATCCGGACGGGACGCTGCTGCCGGCGACGGTGGAGGGCAGCCCTTGCACCAACCTCGCCGATTATGTGAACGGCAAGCTGGTCCCCAAGCGCACCAAGGACACCGGCTTCACGCACCGCCTGAACCTGACGTGGAAACCGAGCGAGGATATCCTCGCCTATGCGACCTGGTCGCGCGGTTTCCGGCCCGGCGGGATCAATCGGCGCGGGACGATCGCGCCCTATGCCGCCGACTTCCTGACCAATTACGAATTGGGGCTCAAGACCACGCTGGCGGGCGGAATGGTCCGGCTCAACGCCGCCGTCTATCTGCAGGACTGGAAGCGCTTCCAATTCTCCTTCCTCGGCGAGAACAGCTTTACCGAGATCCACAACGGTCCGAACGCGCGGATCAAGGGGATCGAGGCCGACGTCAACATCCGGCCGGTCGAAGGGCTGACGATCGCCGCCGCCGCCTCCTATACCGACGCCAGGACCCGCAACAATCTGTGCGAGATCGACGACCCGACCTATCAATGCACCGACCCGGGCAATTCGATCGCCGCGGCGAAGGGCACGCGGCTGCCGGTGACGCCGAAGTTCAACGGCAATGCGACGCTGCGCTATCAATTCCCGGTCGGGCCGGGCGAAATGCACTTCCAGTCGGTGATCGCGCATCGCAGTTCGGCCACGCCGGATATCCGCGTCCCGACGGCGAACGCGCTCGGGCGAATCCGGGGATCGACCACGGTCGATTTCGCGCTCGGTTTCGACTGGAGCAATTACAGCTTCGAACTGTTCCTCCAGAACGCGTTCGACGAGCGCGCCGAACTGTCGCGCTTCTCCAACTGCGGCCAGTGCGACGGCCGGGTGCAGATATTGGTGAACCAGCCCCAGACGATCGGGGCGCGGCTGGGCGCCAAGTTCTGATCAGGTGACCGATATCGCCACACATCAGGAGGGGCCGGGCGGCAAGCTCGGCCTCCCGATGTGCATCGCCCTGGTCATGGGCAATATGATCGGTTCGGGGGTGTTCCTGCTTCCGGCACAGCTTGCCCCCTATGGCTGGAACGCCGTCGCGGGGTGGATCGTCACCATCGGCGGCGCGCTGTGCCTCGCGATCGTGCTCGCGAAGCTCGCCGGACATCTGGGTCAAGCGCGCGGAATCGCGCCGATGATCGAGGAGGCGCTGGGGCCGCTCGCGGGATCGCTGATCGGCTTTTCCTTCTGGGTTTCGGTATGGACCGGGCTCGTCACCATTTCGCTGGGCGCGGTCAGCTATGCCTCGGCCTTTTGGCCTGTGATCGGCAAGCACCCCGGCCTGTCCGCCGCGCTCACCATCTGGTTCGTCACCTTGATCAACCTCTTCGGCGTGCGCGCGGCGGGCGCGTTCCAGCTTGCCACGACGGTGCTGAAGCTGGCCCCGCTGATCGTCGTCGCGGTGCTGATCGCGATGCGCACGGCCGCCGAGGGTGCCCACGCCTTCGCGCCTTTCCCCGCCGAAGGGCTCAGCCTCGGCGCGACCGGCACTGCCGCCGCGCTCGCGCTCTGGGCGATGGTGGGGTTCGAGGCGGCGTGCGCCGCCGGCGACAAGATCGACCGGCCCGAGGTCACCATTCCGCGCGCGACGGTGATCGGCGCGCTGCTCACCGGTCTTTTCTACCTGACCGTCTGTTCGGGGATCGCGCTGATGCTGCCCGCGGACGAGGTCGCGGCGTCGCCCGCGCCCTTCGCGCTGTTCGTCGAACATTATTGGGCCGCGGGGCCCGCCGCGCTGGTCACCGTCTTCGCGGCGATCAGCGCGGTCGGGGCGCTCAACGGCTGGGTGCTCGTGCAGGGCGAGGTCCCGCGCGACATGGCGCGGCGGCGGCTGATGCCCGCCTGGTTCGGCGCTGCCGACGCCCGCGGCACCCCGGTTCGCGCTCTGATCGTGTCGAGCTGCCTCGCCAGCCTGCTCGTCTTCGCGAACAGCAGCCGGTCGATGGGCGGCCTGTTCGCCTTCATGGCGCTGCTGTCGACCTGTGCGACCCTGTGGCTCTACCTCGCCTGTGCCGTCGCGGCGGCACGCTATCGCATCGCGCTGCCCTTTGTCGTGCTGGGCGGCGCCTATGCGCTGTGGGCGATGTGGGGCGCGGGGCGGGAGGCGGTGCTGTGGAGCATCGCGCTGATGCTCGTAGGCCTGCCGCTCTATTGGCTCGGGCGCGCCTCAGCGCCAGCGGGGCGCGAAGAAGCCCCGGTCGCGTAGAATGACCTCAGCCGCATTATGCCCCGGCGCGCCGGTGACGCCGCCGCCCGGATGCGTGCCCGCACCGCACATATAAAGACCCTTCACCGGCCCGCGATAGCCGCCGTTGCCGAGCACCGGCCGCGCGGCCCAAAGCTGGTCGAGGCTCATATTGCCGTGCATGATGTCGCCGCCGACCAGGCCGAACTTGCGTTCGAGCCCCTTGGGCGAAAGGCGCGTCTGGCCGACGATGCTGGCGCGGAAGCCCGGCGCGTGCTTCTCGACCGTGTCGATGATGCAATCGGCGGCGGCTTCCTCTTCGTCGTCCCAGTCCCGCCCATCGGGCAATTCGGGCGCGAACTGCTGGCAGAAGAGGCTGGCGACATGGGCACCCGGCGGCGCGAGGCTGTCGTCGACGGTCGAGGGGATCAGCATCTCGACGATCGGCGCCTTCGACCAGCCGTGCTGCTTCGCGTCGAGGAAGGCCCGGTCCATATAATCGAGCGTCGGCGCGAGGATGATCCCCGACTGGTGATGCTCGCCGGGTTCCGGAAGACAGGTGAATTTGGGAAGTTCGCTGAGCGCGACATTCATCCGGAAGGTGCCGCTGCCTGCCTTGAAACCCTTGATGCGGCGCTGAAAATCCTGCGGCAGATCAGCCGCATCCATCATCCGTTCGTAGAGCAACTTCGGTCCGACATTGGCGATCACCCGCGCCGCGGCAATCTCCTCGCCGCCGACGAGTTTGACGCCGACCGCCCTGTTTCCATCGACGAGCACTTTGGCGACCGGGCTTTCGAGGCTGATCTCGACGCCCATGTCGCGGCACACCTTCGCCATGATCTCGGTGATCCGGCCCATGCCGCCGACGCTGTGGCCCCACGCGCCCTTCTTGCCGTTCACCTCGCCGAAGACGTGATGGAGGAGCACGTAGGCACTGCCCGGCGTGTCGGGGCTGGCATAATTGCCGACCACCGCGTCGAAGCCGAACGCGGCCTTGACCGCCTCGCTTTCGAACCAGTTATCGAGCATCGTCCGCGCCGATTTGGTGAACAGGTCGAGCACGTCGCGCTGCTGTTCGAGGCTGAGGCCCGCGAAGCGCCGCCCTTGCCGCGCGCCGTCGAGAAGCGTGCGCAGGCCCTCGCCGACATTTGGCGGCACGCGCAGCGCAAGGTCGCGGAGCAGTTCGGCGACATTTTCGAGCGCGTCGTAATATTGGGGCAGCACCTCGGCATCGCGCGCGCTGAACTTGCGGAATTCGGCCTGCGTGCGGTCGAGCCCGCCGCCGAGTTTCAGATAGGTTCCATCCTCCTGCGGCAGGAAATTGCTGATGGGCCGCTCGATGACGCGATAGCCGTGATCGGCGAGCTTCATGTCGGCGATCACCTTCGGCTGGAGCAAGCTGACGGTGTAGCTCGCGACCGAATTGCGAAACCCCGGCGCGAATTCCTCGGTCACCGCAGCACCGCCGACGACGTCGCGCGCCTCGACGATACGCACCTTCAGTCCTGCCTTCGCGAGATAAAAGGCGCAGACGAGGCCGTTGTGGCCGGCGCCGATGATCAGCGCGTCATAGGCTTTGGTCATGAAAAGTCTTTCGCAAGCGGGGATTGGACATGCTGACGACCGAAGCCGAGGCCGAGGATGCGGCCCGGAATGCGGCGGAGCAGCGGAATGCGGTCGAGCAGGCGGACGGCGAGCGGGACATGATCGATCGCGCCGCGCAGCATCGGTTCGATGACGCGCAAATGGGCGAAGCGCTGCAGCGCCTGCATCCGGGTCGTCGGTTTCCAGCGGCGCGCCTGCACCTGCGCGAGCAAGGGGTCGGGATCGGCTCCGGCCGCAAGCGACGCCGCGAGGATATTCGCGGCGGCGACCGCATCCTGCACCGCGAGGTTGATGCCGACGCCGCCGACCGGCGACATCGCGTGCGCCGCGTCGCCGATCGCGAGCAGGCCCGGGCGCGACCAGCGCGTCAGCCGGTCGAGCGCGACCGACAGCAATTTGACGTCGTCGAAGCTGCGGATCGCCTCGATACCCGCAGCGAGGCCGGGGACGATGGCGACGATCTCATCGCGGAAGGCCGCGATGCCGCGCGCCTCGATAGGCGGGAAGCCGCCCTTCTCGATGATCCGCGCGCATTGCCAATAATCGCCGCGCGGGATGGCGACGACCATCCCGCCCTTGTCGATCGTGCCGAGCGCGACCTCCGCCATGTCCATGCCCGCAGGAACGGGGACGCGGAACCAGAGCACGTCCATCGGCGCGCCGAGATCGTCGAGCGGCAGCTCGGCGGCTTCGCGCAGTACCGACCGGCGCCCGTCGGCGGCAATGACGAGCCGCGCGGAAAGCACGTCGCCATTCGCGAGCGTCACCCCGCTGACGCGACCACCGGCGTCATGGGTCAGTCCGATGGCCTCGGTCGACATGCGGAGGTCGAAGGTCGGATAGCGCCGCCCTTCCCCCGCGATGAAATCGAGCAGATCCCATTGCGGCATCATCGCGACGAACGGCGCGGCGACCGGCAGATGCTTCATCGTCGCGACCGTGTAGCGCCCGCCGAGCAGGTTCAGCGTCATGGTGTCGATCGCGGCGTGCGGTTCCTTCAGCAGCGCGTCGAGCAGGCCGATCTCGTGGAACAGTTCGAGCGTCGAAGGATGCACCGTGTCGCCGCGGAAATCGCGGAGGAAATCCTTGTGCTTTTCGAGTATGGTGACGCGCACGCCGGCGCGCGCGAAGAGCAGCCCCGCGACCATGCCGGCGGGTCCGCCGCCGACGATGACAACGGGCGCGGCGGTGCTCACCGGCGACTCCACCCTGCGACCGGCGCCTGCTCCAGCCGCGCCTCGGGGATGATCGCGCGCATCCGCGAACAGAAATGCCTAAGGCAGACCTCCTTGTCGCTGAGCGGCCCCATGGTGAAGCTTTTCGACTGCATCCCCTGCTGCACGCGCGTGATCAGCGCCGTATCCTCGGCATTGACCTGGCGATTGATGCGCCAGTTCAGATAGCGTGCCACTTTCATTTCGCGCCGCGCATCGGGAAGGACATAGGAGATTTCGCGGATCAGACAGCTTGTCGGCCCGGTCGGCAGCCACTGCATGAAATCGACCTGATCGGGATAGATGTCGAAGGCGATGTTCGGCCACAGTTTGAAATAAAGCCAGTGGCGCTGATTCGCTTGCGGAAGGTGCGGCACCGGCGGCAGCAGGCGCTGATACATGAGTTCGGACCAGTTCGCCGAGGGTCGGTCGATCAGGTCGCCCCACATGCGGTCGACCCCGGCCTCGGCCTCGACCCCGTAACTCTTGCCGAACAGGCGGGTGAGGCCGGGGTGCGCGACGGGGATGTGGAGGCCGTCCGAATAATTGTCGCCGACATTCTTCCAGTTCACGGCGCGCGGGCGCAGCGTGACGCGGCCGAGGGCGCCGAGTTCCTCGAAGCGATAGGGGGCGATCATCGCCTCATAGGGCGCCATCATCGCCGCGACCGACGGCCCGCCGTCATCGTCGAGCCGCACGAACCAGAAGCCGCGCCATTGTTCGAGCCCGACCGGGACGAGCCCCGCCTTGCCCTTGTCGAGCGTCGGATAGCTCGCCGAATCGGGAACGCCGATCAGCCGGCCGTCAAGTTCATAGGTCCAGGCGTGATAGGGGCAAACGAGCTTCTTCGCGCAGCCCGCCGCACCGTCGACGAGGCGCGAACCGCGATGGCGGCAGACGTTGGTGAAAGCGCGCACGATATGGTCTGCGCCGCGCACCAGGATCACGCTTTCGCCGCAAAAGTCGATGCTGTGCCAGTCGCCGGCGTTGGGGATGTCGCTGTCGTGGCAGACGACCTGCCAGCTCGGGCGGAAGATGCGGTCCATTTCGGCCGCGTGGAATTCGGGATCGCTGTAGGTCCAGGCCGGAAGCGACCAGCCGTCGAGCGGGTCGGGATTCGAATCGCGAAGGGGTGCAGTTGCCATGGTCCGTTCCTTGTTATACATATGTATAACAATATGACCGCCGCTCGCCAAGCCTTTACGCGCGAAAGCGCCGATGCCCGCCGGACGGGCCTGATCGAGGCGACCGCGGCGGTGCTGGCCGAACAGGGGCTCGCAGGGACGAATGTCCGCGCGATCTGCGCCAAAGCGGGCGTATCGCCGGGGCTGCTGCGCCATTATTTCGACGGCATCGACGATCTGGTCGCGGCGACCTATCAGGCGACGAGCGACCGGATGGACGCGATTTTCGCCGCCGCCGTCGCGGAGGCAGGCAACGATCCCCGTGACCGCTTGACCGCCTATCTCACCGCGAGCTTCCGCCCGCCGGTGACCGATCCCGAACTGCTCGGCGCCTGGACCGCCTTCTGGGCGCTCGCGCGGAGCGACGCGCGGATGGCGGCGATTCACGCGGAAAGTTACGCGGGCTATCGCGAACGACTGGCCAATCTGCTGACCGCATGCGGCGCCGCCGACGCCGGGCGGCTCGCGGTCCTGCTGACCGCGATGGTCGACGGGCTGTGGCTCGAACTCTCGCTCGACTCGACAAGCTTCGGCGCCGAGGCGGCGGTCGCGATGATCGAGCGCGCGGTGGTGGCGTTACTACCCTAGCCCGTGCCCCTGCGAAGGCAGGGGCCCATCTCCTGCCCATGCGGCCTCTGCGAACGGCTGGTTTGAACGCGACATCCGGTGATGGGCCCCCGCCTTCGCAGGGGCACGACACCTATTTCGACAGGTCGCGCAGCAAACTGTCCCAATGCGCGAGGGCGCCGGGGATGGCGGCGACCGGCGCGCGTTCGTTGAGGCCGTGCGCGAAACTGTCGCTCGCCTTGCTGAACAACCCCGCGACACCGTAGCTCGGCACGCCGACGGCTCGGAAATGGAGGCTGTCGGTCGCGCCCGCGCTCATCGACGGGATGATCGGCAGGCCGGGGAAGCGCGCATGAACCGTCCTGGTGACCGCCGCCACCACGTCGGGGCGCAGCGGCGAGGCGTCGCTCGCGGTAGCGTCGGGGTCGGTGTTCACCTTGACCGCGGGATCGCCGATCACCTTCTCGAGCTCGGCGCGCACCGTCTCGATGCTGACGCCCGGGAAGATGCGGCAGTTGATGTTCGCGGTCGCGCGCTGCGGCAGCGCATTTTCGGCGTGGCCGCCCTTGACCAGCGTGGGAACGCAGGTCGTGCCGATCTGGCCGACATATTCGGGATCGGCACGGATCGTCGCGATCGCCTTGGCGTCGGTCGGATCGGCAGCAAAGGCTTTCAGCGCCGCGCCGATGTCGCCGCCGACCTGATCGGCGACGATCGGCATTCCGACCTTGGTCAGTTCGTTCTGCTGCGGCGTGAAGCGATAGGCGCCGACCTTGGCGAGCGCTTCGGACAGTTCGACGATCGCGTTGACCGCGCCGGGACGCGAGCTGTGGCCGCCGGGGTTGGTCACTTCGAGCACATAGTCGGCGTAGGTTTTCTCACCCGCCTGCAGCCCGTAATATTTCGCCTTGCCGTCCTCGCCGATCAGCCCGCCGCCGCCATCGCCGTTCAAGGCAAATTCGGCGTCCTTATATTTGGCCGCAAGCGCGCGCGTCGTCGTCATCGCCGTTTCCTCGTCGCCCGAAAGCAGCAGGATGATCGAGCGCTTCGGCTTGAAACCCTCCTTCTTGAGCTCGGCCATCGTCGCGACCATCATCGCGACATCGAACTTGTTGTCCTCCGACCCGCGGCCGAAGATATAGCCATTCTCCTCGACCGGCACGAACGGATCGCGGGTCCAGTCCTTGGGGTCGGCCTCGACGACGTCCATATGGCCGAGCAGCAGGATCGGTTTGGCCTTGGTCGTGCCCTGCAGGGTCGCGGCGAAGGTCGCGGTCTCGCCGATCGGGGTGATCTCGATATCGGCGTCGCTATAGCCTGCGGCCTTGAGCACGCCTGCATAATAGGCCGCAAGCTCAGGCACCTTGCCGCGCCCCTCGACCGTCGGGATCGCGACGCTGTCCATGAGGATCTTCTTCGCCGTCGCGGTATCGGCGGGCTTGGCGTGAACGGGCACCGCGGCCAGCATGGCAGCGGAAGCAAGAAAAGCAGCAGCTAAACGCATATTATCGACCCCTTTTACACTCTGTTTCGATCCGTTCGGGCTGAGCCTGTCGAAGCCCTGTCCTTTTTCTTTCACCATGCTGAAGGAAGAACGACGCTTCGACAAGGCTCTCCTGAGCGCATGCAAGGCAGTCGAAGGGCTCAGGCGAACGGAACTTCATATTTCCGCATCTCCTAACTTTGTCATCCCCGCGAAAGCGGGGACCCAGAGCGTGCGTCGGCTAACCCCACACTGGGTTCCCGCTTTCGCGGGAATGACGAAGGAAGGGACGGGAATGCCGAAAAAGAGCGAGATCACGCCGCCTTTTTCGCCTTCGGCGCCGGGGTCTTGGGCTTGTAGCGGCAGAGGTCGATCACCGGGCAGCGCCAGCATTCGGGGGTGCGCGCCTTGCAGATGTAGCGGCCGTGAAGGATCAGCCAGTGGTGCGCGCCGACGCGGAAAGGCGCCGGGGTTTCCTTTTCGAGCTTCTTCTCGACCGCGAGCACCGTCTTGCCGGGCGCGAGGCCGGTGCGGTTGCCGACACGAAAGATATGGGTGTCGACCGCGAAGGTCTCCGCCCCGAAGGCGCAGTTCATCACGACATTGGCGGTCTTGCGCCCCACCCCCGGGAGCTCGACGAGCGTGTCGCGGTTAGCGGGTACTTCGCCGCCATGGTCGCGCACAAGGATTTCGCTCAATGCGATGACATTCTTCGCCTTGGCGTTGAACAGTCCGATCGTCTTGATGTGCTGCTTGAACCCGTCCTCGCCGAGGTCGAGCATCTGCTGCGGCGTCTTCACCTCCTGAAACAGCTTTCGTGTCGCCTTGTTCACCCCGACATCGGTCGCCTGCGCCGACAGCACGACCGCAACGAGAAGCTGGTAGGTGTTGCCGAATTGAAGCTCGGTCTCCGGGCTCGGGTTGAGCTCGGCGAGGCGGCGGTAGAATTCGAAGATGTCGGCCTTCTTCATTGCGGCGCGGGTGCGTTCGCCGGCGGATGCGCCGCCTTCCACTCCATCGCCGCGCGCACGCGGCGTTCGACCGACGGATGGTCGTAGAAGATGATCTCTTCGACCGCGCCGGGACGCGGGCTGCGATATTCGGCGGTCTTGACGAGCGCGGTCGCAAGCGCGTCGGGCCGGTTCTCGGTCTTCAGCGAATAATGATCAGCCTCGCTCTCGTCGACGCGGATCAGCGTGTTGGTGAGCGGCAGGGTGACGAGACCGAAGAGCGAGAGGAAGAAGATCAGGACCGGAAAGCCGCGCGGGTCGCCGATGGCCGCGTCGCTGCCGAACCAGCGCGCAAGGCGCGGAAAGAGCCGGTCGGCGGCGAAGAAGAGCAGGATCGCGAGCCCCGCGAAAACGAACACCATCCGCCAGATATGACCAAGCACATAATGGCCGATCTCGTGCCCCGTCACCGCGCGCACCTCGTCGAGCGAGGCCTTGCCGAGCGCAACGTCCGAAATGGCGATCCGCGCCGAATGACCGATTCCCGAAACATTGGCGGTGAAATTGTTCGACTGGCGCGATCCGTCGAACATGTAGATGCGGTCGGCGGGGATGTCGGCCTTTGCCGCCATCTCGACGAGCGCATCGCGCACCGGCCCGGCGGGGACGGGCTTGTAATCGTTGAACAGGGGCTCGATCAGGATCGGCGAGACGAGCAGGAAGGCCGCGATCGCGGCGGCGGCGAGTCCGCCCGACCAGATCCACCAGCGCCGCCCGGTGCGGCGGATCAGCGCATAGACGCCGAGGAAGAAGAGACCGCCCAGCACCGCGGTGAGCAGCGTCGAGATCGCCGACTGGCCGAGCCAGTCGCCGAGCGGCTGGCTGGTGCGGCCATAGGCAGTTTCGCGCCCCCAGCCGGTGTAGATGTCCCACGGCAGGGTGAGGATCGTCGAGAGCAGGAAGAAAGCAGCGCAGAGCATCCACGTCCGCAGCGCCCAGCCGCGCTTCGCGAGCCGCGCGTCGATCCGGTCGAGGATGCGCAAGCGGACGAAGAGAAAGGTGACGACCGCCGAGACGACGAGACCCCAGAGCAGCAGCCATTCGTTGCCGGTCGTATAGGCTTCCGCCTTGGCGAGCGCCGCCGGGCCGAGGCCGTCGATATAAGCTTTGGTCGCCGCCGCCGGATCGAACGCCATCTGTCTTTCCCCCATGTTCGCCGGGTTCAGAGCCCGAGCACCTGCGGCATCGTGTAGCGCCCCGGCTTCTGGCGGACCAGCCACAGCGCCGCCTTCACCGCGCCGCGCGCGAAGATCATCCGGTTCTCAGCGCGGTGGCCGAGGGTGATCATCTCCTCCGGCCCCGCAAAGATCACGTCATGGTCGCCCGCGACGGTGCCGCCGCGCAGGCTCGCGAAGCCGATCTTGCCGTGGCCGCGCGCGCCGGTGACGCCGTCGCGGCCGCGTTCGGAGCATTTCGCAAGGTCGATCCCCCGCCCCTCGGCGGCCGCCTGCCCGAGCAGCAGCGCGGTGCCGCTCGGCGCGTCGACCTTGTTCCGGTGGTGCATCTCGACGATCTCGATATCCCAGTCGGCATCGAGCCGCGACGCCGCCTCGCGCACCAGATGCGCGAGCAACGTGACGCCGAGCGAGGTGTTGCCGGTCTGGAGCACCGCGATGTCCTTCGCGGCATCGTCGATCAGATAATGATGGCGCTCCTCGAGCCCGGTGGTGCCGATCACGATCGGGGTCTTGGCAGCGACGCAGGCGTCGAGCGTCGCCTCGAGCGCGACGGGTGAGGAGAAATCGACGAGAACGTCGGCATCGGAAGCGAGCCGGACGATATTGCCGCCCTTGTCGATGCCGCAACTGCGCTGCCCGGCTTCCGAAATTGCGGCGGCGAGTGCGACGCCCATCCGCCCTTCGCTGCCGATAATGCCGATGCTGGTCATGACTCGCTGTCCCCTATCCATTCTCCCCTTAGCCCCTCGGGTCGCGCGAAGTCGAGATGCGCTGGTCATCATCCGTGGTTATAAGTGAGGTCGAGATCCCGGCCTTCGCCGGGTGACGAAAAAGGGATGAAGCTGTCGATGCGGCCCGATAGAGAGGGCCCATGAAGACCATCCAGAATATCGTGATCCTGACCGGCGCGGGCGTGTCGGCCGAGAGCGGCATCGACACCTTCCGCGACGCCGGGGGCCTGTGGGAACAGCATCGCGTCGAGGATGTCGCGACGCCCGAAGCCTTCGCGCGGAATCCCGACCTGGTACTGCGCTTCTATGACGATCGGCGCGCGGCGATCCAGACGAAGGAACCGAACGCGGCGCATCATGCGCTGGCGCGGCTCGACGCCGAGTGGCCGGGCGAGTTGCTGATCGTCACCCAGAATGTCGACGACTTGCACGAGCGCGCGGGGGCGAAGCGGCTGATCCACATGCACGGCGAGCATCTGAACGCCTGGTGCACGATCTGCGACGCACGGATGCCGTGGGCCGGAGCATTGCTCGATCGTCCCGCCTGTCCGGCGTGCCAGGCCGCGGGAAGTCTGCGCCCCGACATCGTCTGGTTCGGCGAGATGCCGTACCGGATGGACGAAATCTATCACGCCATCAATCGCGCCGACCTGTTCGTGTCGATCGGCACATCGGGCGCGGTCTATCCCGCCGCGGGCTTCGTCCGCGAGGCGCGCGCATCGGGCGCGCGGACGCTCGAACTCAATATGGAGCCGAGCGAGGGGAGCCACTGGTTCGACGAAGCGCGGCAGGGGCCGGCGACGGCGCTGGTGCCGGCGTGGGTGGAGGCGATGCTGAAGGGCTGACCCGTTCAGCGCCGCGCGGCGAAGAAATCCTTCAGCAACTCCGCCGCCTCACTCGCGCCGATCGCGTCGTAGATTTCGGGCCGGTGGTGCACCGTCGGCTGCGCGAAGAGGCGCGGGCCGTGGGCGATCGCGCCGCCCTTGGGATCGTCGGCGCCGTAATAGAGGCGCGCGATTCGCGCGTGGGCGATCGCGCCCGCGCACATCGCGCAGGGTTCGAGGGTGACATAGAGGTCGCAGCCGTCGAGGCGTTCGTTGCCGAGCTTCGCCGCCGCGGCGCGAATCGCGACGATTTCGGCGTGCGCCGTCGGGTCGTGCGATTCGCGCGGGCGGTTGTGGCCTTCGGCGACGACTTGCCCGTCCTTGACGATCACCGCGCCGACCGGCACTTCGCCCCATTCCGCGGCGATGCGGGCGAGATCGAGCGCGCGGCGCATCGGTTCGGGGAGCGGGAACGAGGGCATAAAAGCGCCCTATTCGCTTGACGAATCTCCGGCAAGCCGATAAGCGCGCGCCTTTCCCGGCCCATCCGGTCCTTTCGGTGCCTTCTGGCCCACCCCGGACGCCGCCCATTGATTCGAGGAAGAAGATCATGTCGCGCATTTGCGAACTGACCGGCAAGGGCCGCCAGGTTGGCCACAATGTCAGCCACGCCAACAACAAGACCAAGCGCACCTTTCTGCCCAATCTGCAGAATGTGACCTTGCTGTCGGACGCCCTCGGCAAGGGCGTGAAGCTGCGCGTGTCGACCCACGGCCTGCGCACGGTCGAGCATAATGGCGGCCTCGACAACTGGCTGCTCAAGGCCGGCGACGACCAGCTTTCGGCGAACGCCCGCAAGGTCAAGAAGGATGTCGCGAAGAAGCTGGCCGAAAAGGCCGCCTGAGCTTCCACCGCATTCCTGTTGCAGAAGGCGGCCCGGTTTACGGCGCCGCCTTTTTGCTGTCCGGCAGGCCGACAAGCTCGAACTCGACGAGCAGGCTGCGCTGCCAGCCGTTGAAATTATTGTCCGAGACGAGCCACAGGAAGGTGCGCCCGCCGCGGCGTTCGATCGCCGCGCCTTCGTAATTGTCGGCGAGCGCCACCGGCACGCGGCCGATCGTCCGCGAGGTCAGCCGCGCACCCGGCCGGATCGCGGCGGGATCGACGACGCCGAGGATCGTCGTGAAGACAGGATCGAACCCGAGCCGACGGTGGACGAGCAGGATGCGCCCGTCGGGGAGCGGCGCAGCGTCGCTGACCAGTCCCTTCCCTTCCGAATCATAGAAGAAGCGAACCGCCTTCGTCCCGGGCTCGGCGGGATCGCCGGTAAAGAGCAGCGCCTCCCGGCCGCGCGGATCGTCATCGGCGTCTTCGGAAAAAATGACGGTGCGCCCGTCCGCGAGGCGGACCATCGCCTCGGGACCGCGGTTGACCGGCCAGCGCGGCCGCGGCAGGCGCGCGCGCGATTCGATGCGCTCCAGCGCCGGGTCGAGCCGCCAGACCTGGTTGAGCCCCTCGAGCGCCACCCAGCTTTTGCCGCTCGCGGGATCGAATGCCATCGATTCGACGTCGCGCTGCGACTTGCGCTGTGTCGGGCCGGAGCCGGGCGGAAACATGCCGATGCGCGCATCCGATACCGCGCCGTCGGCGGGGAGCGTCAGCCGTGCCCAATAGCCATTGTCGGCCGCAAGCTGGAACCGATCGGGACCGAGGATCGCGAGCGCCGAAAATCCGCCGAACGCGTCGTTCGGGCTGACGAGGCGCCAACCGCGCACGAAGCGGAGCATACCCGCCTCCCCCGCGGGATAACGGAGCGGGCGCGCGGTGATCTGCTGCGAGGTGAGATCGACCGGCGGACGATAGTGCCGCGTGCCGGGCACGGGCCCGAGCGCGAGGAAGATCAGGGCGGCGGGCAGGAGACGGCGCATCGGCGCGGCGATAGGACGCGCGGCCGGGCCCGGCAAGATGCCTCCCCCCCAAGATGAACGGCAGCCGACAGCGATGTTCAGGCTTCACTCAAAGCGAATCGGGCAGAAGGGCATCATCGATCCAAAGACCCCAAGGGCCTGACGACGAAAGAAGGAGAACGACGATGAAAAAGATGGTGACCCTCTCGATCGCCGCCCTGATGTCCACCGCGACGCTGGGCCTTGCGACGCCCGCCGCGGCGCAGAACGGCTATTACAGCCGCGACGGCTATTCGAGCTATGACGCGCGCTACAATCGCGACAACCGCCGCTATGACCGCCGCGACTATCGGAATTACGACCGCCGCGATTACCGTGGCAACGACCGCCGCAACTATCGCAATTATCGCCAGTGCGACAACGGCACCGGCGGCACGATCATCGGCGCGATCGCCGGCGGCCTGGCGGGTCACGAGATCGCCGGTCGCGGCGACCGCACCGTCGGCACGATCATCGGCGGCGCCGTTGGCGCCATCGCCGGCCGCGCCATCGACAAGGGCAACGACGGCTGCCGCCGTTAAAGGGCCCGACCCCTTAAAGGGGAATGACGGCTGCCACCATCAAGGCAGACCCGACCCCCAATAAAAGACTCTCCCCCCTTCGCCCCGTCCGGCCCGCGCCGGACGGGGCTTTGCTGTCGGTGGGCGGGGTTGCCATCGCGTCCGCCGGGGCCTAGGTTCGCGCGCAAGTGCACGTCCGCAAATTGGCGGATGCGTGAGTCAGAGACAGGTCAACATAGCCATGCGGCAAATGGCAGCGCCTTCAGGGCGATCGCCGCGGCCGGGTTCGAAGATGGGCCCACCGGCGAGCCGAAGACAGAAAGGGGAGCTTCCGCCCCGCCCCGTGCCGGTCGTACGGCCCCGCAGCTATGCCGCGATCGACCTTGGCACCAACAATTGCCGGTTGCTGATCGCGCGCCCGCACGAGGGCGAACTCGTCGTGATCGACGCTTTTTCGCGGATCGTCCGGCTGGGCGAAGGATTGCACGCGACCGGACGGATCAGCGAGGCCGCAATGGACCGCACCGTTGCCGCGCTCGCCATCTGCGCCGACAAGCTGCGCCGCCGCCACGTCACCCTGTCGCGCGCGGTCGCGACCGAGGCGTGCCGCCGCGCGGTGAACGGCACCGAGCTCGCGGCGCGCGTCCGGCGCGAGACGGGCATCGTTCTCGACATCATCTCGGCCGCCGAAGAGGCGCGACTCGCCGCGCTCGGCTGCCACAATCTGATGGAACCCGGCGAAGGACCGGCGCTGATCTTCGACATCGGCGGCGGCTCGACCGAGTTGATGCATGTCGACGTGTCGGATCATGATGTGAAGATCCACGACTGGATCAGCGTGCCATGGGGGGTCGTGTCGCTGACCGAACATGCCGCGCCGGGCGAGGACAGCCTGGCCGCGCGGCAGGCAAGTTATGCCCGGATGCGCGAAGTGACCCGCAGCGCCTTCGCCGCCTTCGCGGACCGCGCCGAACGCTTCGCGAACCTGCCGCTGCGCCTGCTCGGCACCAGCGGCACGGTGACGACGCTCGCCAGCGTCTTTCTCGAGCTGCCGCGCTACGACCGGCGCGCGGTCGACGGGATCACCGTTCCCGCGACCGCGATGCGCGACATCAGCCGCCGCCTCGCCGAGGCGAGCCTCGACGCGCGCGCCGAGATTGCCTGCATCGGACGCGAACGCGCCGACCTGGTGGTCGCGGGCTGCGCAATTCTGGAGAGCATCATCGACCTGTGGCCCGCCGCGCGTGTCGGCGTCGCCGACCGCGGCATCCGCGAAGGCATCTTGCGCACGCTGGCGATGCAGGGCCGCGACATTCCGGTTACCCGGCGCGAGCATCGCAAATGAGCGGTGGCAAGGGCGGCAAGAGCGGCGGCGGACGCGGCGGCCTGCATGTGCGGGTCAAGACCGCGCGCAAGCGCACCGCCTCGTCGACCCGCTGGCTCCAGCGCCAGCTCAACGATCCCTATGTCCGTCGCGCGCAGGCCGAGGGCTATCGCTCGCGTGCCGCCTTCAAGCTGATCGAGCTCGACGAGAAATTCGGCCTGCTCAGGAAAGCGCGCGCGGTGGTCGACCTGGGGATCACTCCGGGCGGCTGGTCGCAGGTCGTGCGCAAGGCCAATCCGCGCGCGCGCGTCGCCGGAATCGACCTGCTCGCCTGCGAGCCGATCGAGGGCGTCGCGATCCTCGAAATGGATTTCATGGACGACGCCGCCCCCGACGCGCTGATCGAGGCGCTGGGCAGCGCCCCCGATCTCGTCATTTCGGACATGGCGGCGAACACTGTCGGCCATCCGCAGACCGATCATCTGCGCACCATCGGGCTTGCCGAGACCGCGGCCGATTTCGCGGTGCAGACCCTGCAACCCGGCGGCGCTTTCGTCGCGAAAGTGTTCGCAGGCGGCGCCGACCGCGAACTGCTGACCGTCCTCAAACAGAATTTCACCACCGTAAAGCACGCCAAACCGCCCGCAAGCCGCAAGGGGTCGCCCGAACTTTATGTGATCGCGCAGGGGTTCAAGGGGCGGCGCGAGGAAGACGGCGACGCGGACTGACGGGCGGACGGCGGCCGTCGCCGCTCCTCCCCGGCACGGGGAGGGGGACCACCGAAGGTGGTGGAAGGGCAGGTGGGTCATGGCGCGCCTTTTCTGGATCGAAGCGTAAACCGAGGGTGCCCCTCCACCATGCTTCGCATGGTCCCCCTCCCCGTACCGGGGAGGATCGACACAGCCCCCTTCATCCCTTCCAATTCCGCCCGTCGCCGCTATCATCGGAGGTCCATCGATTATCGGGGGAAATCACATGCGTAGCGGGATTGCATCGCTGACCGTCCTCTCGTTGCTGCTCGCGTCATGCGGCGGCGGAGGGTCGAGCGGCGGCGGTGGCGGCGGGCCGGTCACCGTCACCCCGACCCCCACGCCGACCCCGACACCCACCGCAAGCTGCGGCCTCAGCGCGCGCCAGAGCTTTGCCAAGGCGGTGATCGACGAATGGTATCTCTTCCCCGGCGATGTCGCGACGAACGTCAATCCCGCGAACTTCGCCGACGTCCAGACCTATATCGACGCGCTCGTCGCACCGGCGCGGGCGCTGAACAAGGACCGCTATTTCACCTATGTCACCTCGATCGCCGAGGAGGAGGCTTTCTTCACCAACGGATCGAGCGCGGGCTTCGGCGTCCGGCTCGCCTATGATCCGACGACCCAGCGCGTGGTCATCGCCGAGGCCTATGAAAACGCCCCGGCGCTGGCGGCGGGAATCGATCGCGGCACGCAAATCGTGGGGATCGGAACGAATGCGTCGAACATTCGCGCCATCTCGACCATCGTCGCCAGCGAAGGCACGCAGGGGATCACCGACGCGCTGGGGCCGAGCGACCCCGGCGTGACCCGCATCCTGCGGATCGTCGAACCCGGCGGCGGAACCCGCGACGTGTCGGTGACCAAGGCCGATTACGATCTCGACCCGATTTCCGACCGCTACGGCGCGAAAATCATCAGCGAGGGCGGGCACGCTTACGGCTATGTGAACCTGCGCAGCTTCATCAGTTCGGCCGACCCGCAGCTTCGCGCCGCCTTCCTGAATTTCCGCAACCAGGGGGTGACCGACGTCGTCATCGATCTGCGCTACAATGGCGGCGGGCTCGTCGCCACCGCCGAGCTGTTCGGCGACCTGCTCGGCCGCAACCGGGCCGCCAGCGACCTGTTCTCGCAGACCAATTTCCGCTCGTCGAAATCGGAGAACAACACGCGCCATTTCTTCACCGCCCAGCCTCAGGCGATCGCACCGGCGCGCATCGCCTTCATCGGCACCGGATCGACCGCCTCGGCGAGCGAACTCGTCATCAACGGGATGCTGCCCTACCTCGGCACCAATATGACGCTGGTCGGCAGCAACACCTATGGCAAGCCCGTCGGGCAGATCGCGCTCGACAAGAGCGAATGCGACGAGCGGATGCGCGTGATCGCCTTCGCGACCGGCAATGCGGCGAGCAGCGGCGACTATTTCGACGGGCTGGCGCCGAAGATCAGCAACAGCTGCGCGGCGGACGACGACCTGTCCCTGCCGCTTGGCGATCCGCGCGAAGCCTCGGTGCGCGCCGCGATCGATTTCCTGGCGGGGGGAAGCTGCACGACGCACATCGCCCAGGCCCCGGCTGGTGCCTCCGCGCAAAGCCGCAGCGTCCGGATGGCCGCCGAGCCCGAGATGCTGACGCCCGCAAAGCCGCGCGCGGCGCAGCGGGAGTTGCCGGGGCTGTTCTGACGAAACGTCGGTTTTGGGGTGGAGAGCGGCCGTTTTAGGGCAACGCATGCTTCCCCTCCCGCAAGCGGGAGGGGCAGCGAGACTTACGAACTTTGTTCGTTAGTCGCAGCGGGGTGGGCAGATGCAACGTCGCTGCCCACCCCCAGCCCCTCCCGCCTGCGGGAGGGGAGAGGAGCGGCCGCAATCGGTCGCTTGCGGACACTGCCCCCAGAACCCAGCCGAACCGCTACCCCTAGACTTTCCGGCCCGATCGATTATATACCGCTCGTTATGGAAAGTGACATCGCTACCCCGGTCAAGGGGCGCCCGCGCGAATTCTGTGTCGACAAGGCACTGGCCGAAGCCCTCCACGTCTTCTGGGCGAAGGGCTATGACGGCGCGTCGATGGCCGACCTGACCGAGGCGATGGGGATCACCAAGCCCAGCCTCTATGCCGCTTTCGGCAACAAGGAAGCGCTGTTTCACAAGGCGCTCGACCTCTACGAGACCGAAAAGCTGGAATATACGCGCGCCGCACTCGACCAGCCGACCGCGCGCAAGGTCGCCGAATATTATCTTCACGGCGCGCTGATGACGCACGCGGGAACCACCGATCCCAAAGGATGCATGGGTATTTTGAGTTCGCTCGCCTGCAGCCCCGAAGCCGAGTCGATCAAGGCCGACGTACTGGGGCGCCGTGCCTCGTCGCAGCGCGCACTGGTCGAGCGTTTCGAGCGCGCGAAGGCCGAGGGCGACCTGCCCGCGCATGTCGACGCGCAGGGGCTGACCAGCCTTCTCTACGCCCTGCTGCAGGGCATTTCGGTTCAGGCCGGCGCGGGCGCGACGATGGACGAGCTCGAGCGACTGGTCGACACCAGCCTGGCGCTCTGGCCCAGCGCCTGAAGACGGTCTTTTGCCTCGCATCCCGGGCCTGATCGGGGATCGACAGGGGGCGGCCGAAACAGGGCTACCGAATTTTTCGATACCGGCCGGTATAAAACTCCTTGACAAGATGAACGCCGGGTTTATATACCGTGTGGTACAGATGGTCGGAATGACCACCGCGCCACAAGAAGCGCGGATGCACTCCGCTCCTGCTGTGCCGGCCTGATCCCGGGCCAACCCAGACAGACATGTTTCGCAGGATCGCACACCGCCGTCGATGACGGGGGAACGGCTTCCTGCATCCAGACTCTCCCCTCGCCGGGCGCAAGCGTTCCGGGGCGTGAGCCCCCTTGCGCCCGGCAAATATCCACGGAGGACCGACCATGGCCTATCTTGCCCTGACCGACGGAGTCGCCGCCGCCATCGCGCCGGCATCTGCCTTCTCCCCCACATTTTCCCCCGCAGCGCCGAAAGCCGATAGTCCCGCAGGCTTTTCGGCGCTGGAATGGTCGGTCGTGATGCTTGCCCGTCACGACCGGCCATCGAGCCTGCGCGAGCCCGGCCGGGTCGCAAAATGGCTCGGGCGGATCTTTGGCGACGCGGTGAACCGCCGCCTCGCCGATCCGCGGCTCGAAGCGCTGCGCCGGATGGCGGTGCTGACCTGGCATCACAGCTATTCGGTGCCGAAGGCCGAACTCAAGGCCTTCTTCGCCGCGGGTTTCAGCACCGATCATTATGAACTGCTGGGCAAGCGCGTCGCCGAAGTCCACGTCGCCCGCCTCTTCCGAAAGTAGACCCATGAACATGCTCTCCCCGATCCGGGGTGAGGAGACGGCGAACGCCGCCCTCGCCCCGACCCAGCCCCCGCGCCGCTGGCGCCGGACCCTGCAGATCGGCCTGCCGGTCGCGCTCGCTCTCGCTGGCGGCTGGGGCCTGACCCACCGCGAGGCGCCGGCCAACGCCGCGCCGCCGATCCCGGTTGTCACCGTCGCGGCGCCGCTGGTCCGCGACATCGACGAATGGGACGATTATGTCGGCCGCTTCGAGGCAAGCCAGGCCGTCGAAGTGCGCCCGCGCGTCTCGGGCCAGCTCGTCGGCGTCCATTTCACCGACGGTCAGATCGTCCGCAAGGGCCAGCTTCTCTTCACCATCGACCCGCGCCCCTTCGCCGCCGCGCTCGCCGAGGCACGCGCCGAGGCGGCGAGCGCGCGCAGCGATCTGGCGCTCGCTGAGACCAACCTCGCGCGCGCCAACCGGCTCGTCGCCGACGATGCGGTGTCGCAAAGCGACCTCGACCAGCTCGGCGCCAGGCTGCGCGCGGCGTCGGCCGCGCTCGCGGCCGCCGATGCGCGGGTGCGCTCGCGCGCGCTCGACATGGAGTTTACGCAGGTGCGCGCACCGATCAGCGGACGCATCTCCGATCGCCGCGTCGATGCGGGCAATCTCGTCGCCGCGGGCGAAGGCAGCGCCGGCAGCCTGCTGACGACGATCAACGCGCTCGACCCCATTTATTTCAGCTTCAACGGCTCGGAAGGCCTGTTCCTGAAGGCGAAGCGCGCCGAGGAAGCGGGCGCCAAGGGGACCGAGGTGCAGATCAAGCTGCAGGACGAGGCCGACTACAGCCGCACCGGAAAGCTCGACTTCACCGACAATGGCATCGATCCGCGATCGGGGACGATCCGCGGCCGCGCGGTGATCGCCAATCCCGACCTGTTCCTGTCGCCGGGCATGTTCGGCAACATGCGGCTGGCGAGCGGCGCCAGCGAACGCGCGCTGCTCGTCCCCGACGCGGCGGTGCAGACCGACCAGGCGCGCAAGACTTTGCTGGTGGTCGGCAAGGATGGTCAGGTCGCGGCGCGCGAGGTCCGGCTCGGCCCGGTCGTCGACGGGCTGCGCGTCGTGCGCGGCGGTATCGCGCCGGCCGACCGCGTCGTGATCACCGGCACCCAGCTCGCGCAGCCGGGCACGAAGGTGCAGACGCGCGCGGGCAGGATTACGCCGGTCGCGGAGGCCGCCGCGCCGCCGAGTGAGGCGCTGGTCGGTGAGGCCACCTTCGCGCGGTAACGCCTTGAAGCCCCTCCCTTCAGGGAGGGGTTTGGGGAGGGCCTGTAACCGCCCTCCCCGCTGCGACTAGCGGGCAGCCCGCAAGTCTCGCTACCCCTCCCGCAAGCGGGAGGGGGCGAATTGAAACCACAATTTCGATCCTCCAGTCCGGGGAGCCGGTCATGCGTCTTTCGCGCTTCTTCATCATCCGTCCGATCTTTGCCGCGGTCATCGCGGTGATCATCACCCTCGTCGGCGCGATCGCCTATTGGTCGCTGCCCGTCTCGCAATATCCCGACATCGTCCCGCCGACGGTCACGGTCACCGCCAGCTATCCCGGCGCGTCGGCCGAGACCGTCGCCGAGACGGTGGCGACGCCGATCGAGCAGGAAATCAACGGCGTCGACAACATGCTCTATCAGTCGAGCCAGTCGACCGGCGACGGCGCGGTGACGATCACCGTGACCTTCAAGATCGGCACCGACCTCGACGCCGCACAGGTGCTGGTGCAGAACCGCGTCGCGATCGCGGTGCCGCGCTTGCCCGAAGCGGTGCAGCGGCTTGGCGTCGTGACACGCAAGACCTCGCCTGACTTTCTGATGGTCGTGAACCTCGTCTCGCCCGACAAGTCGCTCGATCGTTCCTATCTTTCCAACTATGCGCTGACCCAGCTCAAGGACCGGCTCAGCCGCATCGACGGCGTCGGCGATGTCCGCCTGTTCGGCGCGCGCGACTATGCGATGCGCGTGTGGATCGACCCGACCCGCGCCGCTTCGCTGAACCTGACGGCAGGCGAAATCGTCGCGGCGCTGCGCGCACAGAATGTGCAGGTCGCGGCGGGATCGCTCGGCCAGCCACCCTATGCGAACGGCAACGCCTATCAGCTCAATGTCGAAACGCAGGGCCGCCTCGCCGACCCGCAGCAGTTCGCCGACGTCGTGATCCGCACCGATGCCGACGGGCGGCAGGTGCGCGTCGCCGACGTCGCCCGCGTCGAACTCGGCGCGTCCGACTACAACAGCAACACCTATCTCTCGGGCGACCCGACGGTGATTCTCGCGGCGTTCCAGCGTCCGGGCTCGAACGCGCTCGAAGCCGCAAAGGCGATCGAGACCGAGATGGCGGCGGCATCGAAGAGCTTTCCCAAGGGCCTCGAATATCGCGTCATCTACAACCCCACCAAGTTCATCGAGCAGTCGATCGACGCGGTGAAGGACACGTTGCTGGAAGCGATGGTCCTCGTGGTGATCGTCATCCTGGTCTTCCTGCAGAAATGGCGCGCCGCGGTGATCCCGATCGTCGCGATTCCGATCTCGCTCGTCGGCACCTTCGCGGTGCTCGCGGGGCTCGGCTACAGCCTCAACAGCCTGTCGCTCTTCGGGCTCGTGCTCGCGATCGGCATCGTCGTCGACGATGCGATCGTCGTGGTCGAGAATGTCGAGCGAAACCTCGAACGCGGGCTGTCGGCGCTGAAAGCGGCGCAGACATCGATGGACGAAGTGTCGGGCGCGCTCGTCGCGATCGTCCTCGTGCTGTGCGCGGTGTTCGTCCCCACCCTGTTCCTGACCGGGTTGTCGGGCGCCTTCTATCGGCAGTTCGCGGTGACGATCTCGACCGCGACGATCATCTCGCTGATCGTCTCGCTCACCCTGTCGCCCGCGCTGGCCGCCATCCTGCTGAAGCCGCACGCCGAACCCGAAAAGCCCTCACGCCTCCGCGAACTCGCGGCCCGTGCCGGTGACGCCTTCAACGAAGCGTTCGAGAAGATGAGCACGGCTTATGCATCGCTCACGGCGCGGCTGGTCCGCCAGCCGAAGCGGATGATGATCGCCTATGGCGGGCTGATCGCCGCGACCATGGGCCTGTTCTGGGCAACCCCGACCGGCTTCATCCCGGCGCAGGATCAGGGCTATTTCCTCGCGGTCGTGCAATTGCCGCCGGGGGCCTCGGTCGAGCGCACCGACGCTGCGCTCCGCAAGGTTGCCGCGCGTATCCTGCCGAACAAGGGCATTCTCGGATCGGTGATGCTCGCGGGCTTCGACGGGCCGTCGCAGACGCTCGCCCCGAACGCCGCCGCGGCTTACTTTCCGCTCAAGAGCTTCGAGGAGCGCAAAAAGCTCGGCGTCAGCTTCGACGAGATCATGGACGAAGCGCGCGCCGACGTCGCCGACATCACCGAAGCGCGCGTGATCGTGATTCCGCCGCCGCTGATTCAGGGCATCGGCTCGGCCGGCGGATATCGGATGATGGTGCAGGATCGCGGCGGCCACGGATACCAGAAGCTGGCCGAGGAATCGGGCAAGCTGATCGGCAAAGCGAACGAAACGCCGGGTCTGGCGCAAGTCTTCACCTTCTTCGATACGGGAAGCCCGCGCGTCTATGCCGACATCGACCGGGCGAAGGCGAACCTCCTCGGCGTGCCGCCCGAGCGCGTATTCGAGACGCTGCAGGTCTATCTGGGATCGGCGTTCGTCAACGATTTCAACCTGCTCGGTCGCACCTACCGCGTTACCGCGCAGGCCGATGCGCCCTTCCGCCAGTCGGTCGCCGATATCGCCAACCTCCAGACGCGCTCGAACACGGGTGAGATGGTGCCGATCGGGTCGGTCGCGACCTTCAAGGACAAGACCGGTCCGTACCGCGTCGTCCGCTATAACCTCTATCCCGCGGTCGAGGTCGATGGCGACACCGCGCCGGGATATTCGTCGGGCGCGTCGCTGACGACGATGGAGAAGCTGGGCGCCGACACCCTGCCCGCAGGATATGGCACCGAATGGACCGGCATCGCCTTTCAGCAGAAGGCGGCAGGCAGCACGGCGGCGCTCGTCTTCGCGCTGGCGGTCGTGTTCGTCTTCCTCGTGCTCGCCGCGCAGTATGAGAGCCTGACGCTGCCGCTGTCGATCATCCTGATCGTGCCGATGTGCCTGTTCGCGGCGATGGTCGGCGTGAATCTGCGCGGAATGGACAATAATGTCCTGACGCAGATCGGGCTCGTCGTCCTCATCGCGCTCGCGGCGAAGAATGCGATCCTGATCGTCGAATTCGCCAGGCAGGCCGAAGAACAGGACGGGCTGTCGCCGGTCGAGGCCGCGGTGCGCGCCGCGCGCGATCGCCTGCGCCCGATCCTGATGACCAGCTTCGCCTTCATCCTCGGCGCGGTGCCGCTGCTGATCGCGAGCGGCGCCGGGGCGGAACTGCGGCAGGCCCTCGGCACCGCGGTCTTCTTCGGGATGATCGGGGTCACCGCCTTCGGCCTGCTCTTCACCCCCACCTTCTATGTCGTCTGCCGCGCGCTCGGCGACCGTATCGCGGCGCTGCGCCACCGCGGCGGTTCGCACGAACCCGCGCCGCAGCCGGCCGAATAAGGAGAAAGCCATGCGTAATCTTCTGATGACAACCCTATCCGCGCTCACGCTTGCCGCGTGCGCGGTCGGGCCGGACTACGCCCGCCCCGCTCCCCCTGCGGCGTCGTCCGGCCCCTTCCTCTCGACCAGGGCGGGGGTGACGAGCACCGCTCCCGCGGACGCCGAATGGTGGCGGCTCTACAAGGACCCCGTGCTCGACGGGCTCGTCGCCGACGCGCTCGCCGCGAACACCGACGTCCGCGTTGCCGTCGCCCGCATCGCCAAGGCCCGGGCAGCCTTACGCGAAGTGCGCGGCGACCGCCTGCCGTCGACCGACTTCAGCGCCGCGGCGACCTATGGCCGCGTCAGCGAAGGACAGGTGCCGCCGGGGGCCGACCGCACCGGCTGGCAGGTCGATGACGGCCTTACCGTCGGCTACGAGGTCGACCTGTTCGGCCGCGTCTCGCGAGGGGTCGAGGCCGCGCGCGGTGACCTCGGCGCCGCAGAGGCCGATGCCGATGCGGTGCGCGTCACCGTCGCTGCCGAAACCGCGCGCGCCTATGCCGACGCCGCCTCGGCCGCCGAGCGGCTGGGCGTCGCGACGCGCATCGTCGCCTTGCTCGACCAGTCGGTGGCGCTCACCGCGCGCCGCGCCGAGGTCGGGCTGACGACCAGGCTCGATACCGCGCGCATCGCGGCGCTGCGCGACCAGCGCAGCGCCGACATTCCCGCAATTGCCGCCGAACGCGACGCCGCGCTGTTCCGTCTCGCGACGCTGACCGGCCGCGCGCCCGCCGACCTGCCGCCGGTCGCCGCCGCACGCACGACGACGTTGCGGCTCGACCAGCCGATCCCGGTCGGCGACGGTGCCGCGCTGCTCGCGCGACGTCCCGACGTTGCTGCCGCCGAGCGCCGTCTTGCGGCGTCGACCGCGCGCATCGGCGTCGCGACGGCCGACCTCTATCCGAAGATCACGCTCGGCGGGTCGGTCGGCCAGACGAGCAGCGGCCTCGGCGATCTGTTCGGCGGCGGGCCGCTGCGCTGGCTGCTCGGCCCGCTGATCAACTGGAATTTCCTCAACCAGGAAGGCGCGCGGGCGCGGATCGCGGGGGCGGAGGCCGACACGCAGGCATCGCTCGCCCAGTTCGACGGCACGGTGCTGCGCGCGCTTGAGGAAGCCGAAACCGCACTCTCCGCCTATGCGCACCAGCTCGACCGGCGAACGGCGCTGCAGGCGGCGCGCGATCAGGCCGCGACGGCGGTGAAGATCACGCGCGCGCAGCAGCGCGAAGGCGCGATCGACGGACTCGCCGCGCTCGACGCCGAACGCAGCTTCGCCGAAACCGAAGCCTCGCTGGCGCTCGCCGACGCGCGCATCGCCGATGCGCAGGTCGACCTGTTCCGGGCGCTTGGCGGACGGTGGACGAAAAGCTGAGCCGGTTGCCGCTATCCGCGCTCGATCATCGCGAGCAGCGCGTCGCCCGCCTTGCCGCGATAGCGTTCCTTGTGGCGCAGACCATAGAAGGGGCGCGGTTCGAGGTCGAAAGCGGTGCGCTGGATTCGTCCGGCGCGCAGCAAGGGCTCGACGACCAGCGTCGAGATCAGCGTATGGCCCGCCCCCGCGCTGACCGCCGAGCGGACCGCCTCGTTCGACGGCAGGGTGAGGATCACGTCGAGGTCGGCGAGCGTCAGGCCGAGCGGGGCGAGCGCAGCCTCGAAGGTCGAACGCGTGCCCGACCCTTCCTCGCGCAGCACCCAGGGGACCGAAACCAGCCAATCCCTGTCGGCGCCGCCCGGCGCGGCTTCGGAGCCGACCAGCGCAAGATCGTCGTGGCCGACCGTCCAGCGCGCCAGCGCCGGATCGTCGATCAACCCCTCGACAAAGCCAAGCTCGGCGCTGCCCTCGCGCACCCGATCCGCCGCCTGCTCGCTGTTGCCGATCGACAGCGTGACGGCGATTCCGGGGTAGCGTCGGCGAAACCGCGCGAGGAACGGGGGCAGCCAATAGCCGGCGATCGTCTGGCTGGCGACGAGCGTCAGCGTGCCGCGCTCCAACCCGCCGAACTCGGCCAGCGTGCGCTCGGCGCTCGCGGCGCGGCCGAGCACAGCGCGCGCCTCGACCAGGAACAGCCGGCCCGCGTCGGTCAGTTCGATCCGCCGCCCGATGCGGTGGAACAGCGGGACATTGTGCCGCTCCTCCAGCGTCTTGATCGCCGCGCTGACCGCCGACTGGGTGATGTGGAGCGCCTCCGCCGCGCGCGTCATATGCTCGCGCTCCGCGACCCCGACGAAGATGCGGAGCTGCTCGAGCGTCATGGGATCGGTGCCATCGAGGCGCGCATGATCGTCTCCTTCGCGCGCAGGATGCGCCGCACCATTCAATCTGTCCAAGCGAATATATCGGTCATTCCAACAATTAAAATCGATTGATTGGCGTGAACGCGATCAACAAGCGCAGGCGATCGAAACGAGCAGCAACTTGCGTTGGAGGCGACCGGAAAAGCGGCCGATAGCGAAGGCATCGAGGGCGATCCACCGCCTGCCTTTCAGAAAGAAGCCGTCATGGCGACCGTTCCCCTTCCGACCACCGCAATTCGCAGACCCCGCACCGCCAGGATCGAACGGATCGTTCCCGGGCTGGCGCTCTGCCTGGGCGTCACCGGCGTCGCTTTCGCGCTGGCCGGCATCGAGCAGCGATTGTTCGGCGAGGTCTGGCTGGAAGCGCTGGTGCTCGCGATCCTGATCGGCACTGCGATCCGCTCCATCTGGACGCCGCCCGCTCGCTGGCTTCCGGGAATCGATTTCAGCGCCAAATTGCTGCTCGAAATCGCCGTGGTTCTGCTCGGCGCATCGGTCAGCGCCGCGACGATCCTCGCCGCGGGTCCGGCGCTGCTGATCGGCATCGCCGCCACCGTCTTCCTTGCGATCGGCGCGAGCTTCGCGATCGGGCGGCTGCTCGGCCTGCCCAGGCGGATGGCGACGCTGGTCGCGTGCGGCAATTCGATCTGCGGCAATTCGGCGATCGCAGCGGTCGCTCCGGTGATCGGCGCCGACAGCGACGACGTCGCGGCGGCGATCGCCTTCACGGCGGTGCTCGGCGTCGGGGTCGTACTGGGCCTGCCGCTGCTCGGGCTGGCGCTACGCCTTGGCGAACTCCAATATGGCGCGTTCGCCGGGCTCACCGTCTATGCAGTGCCCCAGGTCATCGCCGCCGCCACGCCGATGGGCGCGACGGCAATCCAGATGGGCACGCTGGTCAAGCTGGTCCGCGTGCTGATGCTCGGCCCGGTCTGCCTGATCCTTTCGATCCTCGCCCCGCATCTTTGCGAGGATGGCGCCGAGCCCGATCGGCTCGCAACTACCGAACGCCCGAAAGCCAACCGCCCGCCGATCCATCATCTGGTGCCGTGGTTCATCCTCGGATTTCTGGGCATGATCGCCGCGCGCTCGCTCGAGCTGATCCCGCAAGCGGCGCTGGCGCCGATCGCCGCCGCCGCGACGCTGCTGACCGTGGTGTCGATGGCGGCGCTTGGCCTCGGCGTCGATGTCCGCACCGTCGCCAAGGCGGGCGGGCGCGTGACGGCAGCGGTGGTGCTGTCGCTGCTGGTGCTCGGGGCGATCAGCTTTGCGCTGGTCACGATGCTCCATCTCGGCTGATCGGGCCAATAACCACGCGGTACGCGCCGATCCAGCATGACAACAGCGCAGTCGCCAAAGGCCGGGGCCTTTTTAGCTTTCGTCGATTTCTGATTAACTGGAGCGGGCGAAGGGATTCGAACCCTCGACCCCAACCTTGGCAACTTCGATAAGCGGCCTTTCCATGCTTTCCAAGGCTACGCCATACTACGATTTCTTCAACAGTTCTTGATACTTAACCTCTCCTATCGTATCCTGCTGCTGGACGCAATTGGGCGCCGCATGGAGACAATTTGGAGACAATACCCCTTCCGTCGGGCTTTGTCTCCAACTGGAGGATCACGATGCCAACCAGCAAGCTGACCAAGCGCGCGGTCGATGCGCTCGTGCCGCCGTCGAAAAAGCAGACCGTGCTTTGGGATACCGAGCTGAAAGGCTTCGGCGTGCGCGTGCTGCCGTCCGGCCTCAAGACGTTCATCGTCCAGTATCGCAACGCCGAGGGCATCAAGCGCCGCATCAATATCGCGCGCTATGGCGTGCTGACGGTCGATCAGGCACGCGACCAGGCCAAGCTCAAGCTGGCGGCCGTGATCGGCGGCGAAGACCCCGCCGATGAGGTTCGCCAGGCGCGCAAGGGAATGACGGTCGAGGAGATGTGCGACTGGTATCTGACCGAGGCTCGGGCGGGCAATATCCTCGGCCGCAAGAACCTGCCGATCAAGAAATCGTCGCTCGACATGGATGAGAGCCGCATCAAGACGCATATCAAGCCGCTCCTGGGCAAGCGGATCGTCAAGCATCTGACGATCGCTGATGTCGAGCAGATGCAGACCGATGTGAAGGACGGGAAGACGGCGAAGCCGCGCAGCGGCGGCCGGGGCGGCATGGCGACCGGCGGCGCCGGTGTGGCGGCGCGCTGCGTCGGCACGCTCCAGGCCATCATCGGGCATGCGAAGCATAAGGGCCTGCTGGACGCTCACCCGACGCAGGGAGCGAAGAAGCTGGCCGGTAAGAAGAAGACCCGGCGCCTGAACGTCGCCGAGATAGTGTTGATGGGCAAGGCGATGGCCTATGCGGAGCGCAATGGCGAGAACCCTGTCGCCCTCGGCGTGCTGCGCACGCTCTTGCTGACCGGATACCGCCGTGAGGAAGGCCAAGCGATGCACCGAGCCTGGGTCAATGGAGCCGGCGGCTATGTGGCATTCCCCGACACCAAGGGCGGCGCGCAGATTCGTGCGATCGGCCCTGCGGCCGTCAAGGCCGTCGAGAGCCAGCCGGTGATCGTGGGCAATCCGCACGCTTTCCCCTCGGAAGTCGGGCGGGGGCCATTCACCGCAGTCAGCGCCTGCCTCCAGCGCGTTGCCAAGCTGGCGGGGATAGAGGGCATTACGCCGCACACGCTGCGCCACACCTTCGGCAGCGTGGCGGGCGATCTCGGTTTCTCGGAGCTGACGATCCGCGCCATGCTTGGCCATGCCTCGCAGAACGTCACCCAAGACTACATCCACATCGACGAGGCGCTCAAGCTCGCCGTGCGGCGAACGTCCGACGAGATCGAACGGCTGCTTGCGGAGGGCGCGGCTAAATCGACACAACTCCAGCTTGCGGCATGAACTTCGGTGAGCCGCTCGACCCGGGCAAAGGGCATGTGTCGATGCCATCAAATGACAGCCGCTGCAATCCGACGAACATGGCCGTTAAACTTTTCAGCGTGTCGTATTCTCGACATAGTGGCAATATCAGCATAGACGACGCGACGTGACTGAGACCCGCAAATTCCTTGGCCGGCATCATTGGCTGTGCGCGTTGCTTCTGGGCGCCACGCTGATCGTAAAAGCCCTGGTGCCCGCGGGTTTCATGCCGGTCGCCTCGAATGGTGTGATCCTCGTCCAGCTCTGCTCGGGTCAAGGGCCGCAGACGATCGTCTTGGAGCTGCCGGGCAAGACCGGCGAACATGACCATGGGGAGCACAAAAAGGCGGAAGCGCCCTGCGCCTTCTCCGGACTGTCCTCGCCCACACTCGCGGCGACCGACGCGCTTCTGCTGGCGATCGCGATCGCTTTCATCATCGCGACGGGTTTCCGCCTTCCGCCGCGTATAGTCCTCTGGCGCGGTATCTATCTTCGCCCGCCCGCGATTGGGCCACCCTCCGCCTGATTCACTCAACATTTCCGCGTTGAACGGCGCCCAATCGGGCGTCCCATGTGAATCAGGATTCCGACATGACGAATTTGCATTTTGCCGCGCGGCGCGCGGCACCTGTGGCGCGTGCTTCTGCCGGCGCTACCGCTTTCAAGACCCGCCTGGCACGCGATATTGCTGCCCCCGCCTTCGTCGCAGCGCTGGCCTGCTGCCCGCTCTCGCCGGCCTTTGCACAGGATGGCATTGTGCTGCCGGAGGTCGATGTGGACTCGGCCAGCGAAGCGCCGTCGACGGGATCGGGCGAAAGGATCTCCTCATCTCGCCTCCGCAACCTTCAGGCCGGCTCGAGTGATACTGCCGCCATTCTTCAAAGCGTGCCAGGTGTCAGCGGCTTCGGCGCCGGGGGCTTTTCGACCCTGCCGGTGATCCGCGGCTTGGAGGCGCAGCGCCTGACCGTGCTCGTCGACGGCGTGGCGATCGCCTCGGCCTGCCCGAACGATATGAATCCGCCCCTGTCCTATACCGATCCGCAGACCGTGGGTGCGATCGACGTCATTACGGGCGTCTCGCCGGTCAGCTATGGCGGCGACAGCATCGGCGGGATCATCCGCGTCGAGAGCGCTCCGCCCCGCTTCGCGAAACAGGGCGATACGCTGCTGACAGGTGAAATCTCGGCCTTCTATCGCAGCAATGGCGATGGCTTCGGCGGTTCGCTTTCAATGACGGCCGCGAGCGACAAGATCAGCCTGACCTATAACGGCTCCTATACCCAGGCCGACAATTTCAAGGGCGGTGGATCGCTGGGCATCGTGCGATCGAGCGAATATGCAAAGACCGATCACAGCCTGAGCCTGGCCGCGCAGGTCGGCAGCGGCTTGGTCGAGCTGAAGGGCGGCTATCATTTCGCGCCCTACGAGGGGTTTCCCAACCAATATATGGACATGACGTCCAACAAGTCCTGGTTCCTGAACGGGCACTATGCAGGCGTCTTCGATTGGGGCAATCTCGATGTGCGGGCGAGTTGGCGCGACACCGACCATGCCATGAACTTTCTCGCCGATAAGGGTGGGACGGCTACTGGCGGAATGCCGATGAACACCGAAGTCCATAGCGCCGGATACGCGGTCCAGGCCGAAATCCTGCTGGGCGGTGCCGGAACGCTGCGTCTCGGCAATGAATTCCAACACCAGTGGCTCAACGATTTCTGGCCGCCCGTCGCGGGAAACATGATGATGGGGCCGAATGCTTTCATCAACGTCAACGGGGGGAAGCGCGATCGTCTCGGCACATTCCTCGAATGGGAAAAGAGCTGGGATCGCGGGTTCACGCTGGTCGCCGGCATCCGCAACGATCAGGTCTGGATGAATACGGGGACGGTCGCGCCCTACGGCACCGGAATGATGCAGATGGCCGACGTGATGGCGGCCGCCGCGTTCAATGCAGCCGACCGCAAGCGGCACGATAGCAATTGGAGCGGCACGTTGCTTGCTCGATATGCGCTGTCGCCTCATGCGGAAATCGAGTTCGGCTATGCCCGGAAGGTGCGTTCGCCGAATATCTACGAACGGTATAGCTGGGGCCGCGGCGGCATGGCGAGCCGGATGATCGGGTGGTTCGGGGACGGGAATGGCTATGTCGGCAACCTCGCGCTTCGCCCGGAAAAGGCGGATACGCTGAGCGCCGCTCTGTCGGTTCATGGCGGCGGCAAGGATGGCTGGTCGCTGAAGATCGCGCCTTATTTCACTCATGTTGACGACTATATCGACGCCGTGAAGCTGGCGGACTTTACCGACACGGCGGGCAGACCGACCGCTTTCGATCAATTGCAATTCGCCAACCAGAAGGCGGAGATTTATGGCATCGACCTGTCGGCCGCCGTCCCGCTCTGGTCGTCCTCATCGGCAGGGAGCGCACGACTGACCGCGCGCGCGAGTTGGTTGCATGGCGAGAACCTGGCGGACCATGGACCGCTCTATCACCAGATGCCGTTCAACGCGGCGCTGGGGCTGGAACATAGGATCGGCGGACTGGAAACCCGGATTGACCTGACCGTCGTCGGCGAGAAGGATCGTGTCGATCCGACCCGCAATGAGCCGCGAACGGGAAGCTATGCGCTGCTTGACGTCCAGTTGGCCTATCGCATCGACAATGTGCGATTGACGCTCGGCGCGGACAATCTGTTCGACGCGGCCTATTATGCTCCGCTCGGCGGGATGTCGCTCGGGGATCTGAAGGCGACCGGCGTTCTTCGCCCGGTCCCGGGCCGGGGGCGGTCGGTCAACGCAGGCGTCACGATCTCGTTCTGACGACAATGCGTTCGGAACGAAAATCCTTGATGCAGGGGCGGGGGACAGGCGATGGCCTGTCCCCCGCCTTGTCGCAGCGTTTGGGCGCGGGTCTGGCTGCTGCAACGTGCTGCCTGGCTTTGCTGGTAGCTCTGGACGCCAATCTTTCAGGCTTGGTGTCGTCGGTGTCGCGCCGGGAAGAGAGCAGCTTCACACTGTTCACGCCAACGCCGCCGCCTCCCACTGTGCCGCCTTCTCGGCCGCGTGAGATCAAGCGGCCGCCCGATCCGCAATCTGGAATGGCAATCGCTTCAGCGCAAACGAGGAAGCAGGCGGCCGCCCCAGCGCCTTCGCCGGTGGGTGCCCCGCTGTCATCGACGTCGCCACCGACGCCCTTGATGCCTTCAATCGACGGGCCTTCGCGGACCAATTTTGCCGTCGATCCTGCGCCGGCCCCTGACAGCAAAGCCGAAAGCGTGCTCGCGTCCTATCAGGGTCAGCTCTGGGCACGAATTTCAGCGCGCAAGCCCAGGGGGCTAAACCTGTCCGGCGTCGCCATGGTGCGCTTTGCCGTCGGTCGTGCCGGCGAACTGATTTCCGTCGAGCTTGCGGCATCCAGCGGAAACGCGGCGCTGGATCGTTTAGCGCTCCGGACGGTCCGCAATGCTGGTCCCTTTCCACCGCCTCCCGCGACGGTGGAAGGGGACCAGCTCGTCTTCACGATCCCCTTCAGCTTTCATTGAGGGCGCTGAGCGGGCGGCACGTCCTCGATCGTCAACATGGCGACACGCACCCTTTCCAGATAGGATACGCGGCTGTCGTCCCCGGCCTTGATGGCGGCCTGTGCTTCGTCGACAAGCACTTGTCCGGCTCGCGGCCCATGTTCTTCGAGAAGCGCCTGCGCGGTCATGATTTCATCGGTCAGGATTGCCTCATTGCCCGCGTCGCCCGCTTTCAGTCGCAGCGACAGTTTCTTTCTATCCATTATGTCGTCCTCCCCCAGATATGCCGATCACGCGCTGGCGCTTACCAGCCAGGCCTTGGCGCCCATGCGAACGCCGTCATCGTCGCGGTTGCGCTCGAACAGCGCGGCAAGATCCCGCTGAATGGCCTCACGCACCTCTGCGCCGCTCGGCCGAACGAGATCGCCGATGTGCATTCCGTCCAGCACGAAACGCGCGGCGCTCTCGGCATCGCTGCCGGGTCCGCCAATGCGCTGATCGCCGGTCCAGACATCGAACTTGATGTCGGAGAATCCCGCGCTTTGCAGAAGGTCGATCACATAGTCCTGTTCGGCCAGCGCGAATGGCCCCGGCGCACGCGGCTGAGGCGTCGGCAAGTCGATTTGCTCGCTGATGACTCCCATGATGCTGCGCTGCCAGGGATTCTCGGCGACCGGCGCCCAGACCGCAATGTCGAGCCGCCCGCCTTCGCGGAGCATCCGGCGCAGATTGGCGAAGGCAGGGTATGGCTGGGCGAAGAACATCGAGCCGAAGCGCGAGAACAGCCGATCGAACGGCGCTTCCTCCGGCATGGCTATCGCCGCATCGCCTTGCTCGAAGCGGATATTGGCGAGGCCTGCGCGCGTTGCCCGTTCGCTCGCGGCCGCCACGAGATCGGCCGATATGTCGAGGCCCAGCGCAAATCCGGTATTCCCGACGGCCGCGGCGATCTGCCGGGTCGTCCAGCCTCCGCCGCACCCAACGTCGACCACCGTTTCGCTGGCGGTATAGGCGGCCTGGGCGAGCAGCGCCTTGCCGATCGGCTCGATCATGCCCTCGAAACGGTCGAGCTGGGCGAGCCAGCGCGTGCCTGCCTGGCCTGCCCAATCATGCGCGGCAAGGCTGTCCAGATTCTCGCCAGCATCGTCCATCAAAGTCCTCCCATCATAGTTGCGAAAAATCAGTTCCAGATTGCGGCCGCGCTGCGCCACAGCATGTAGGCGGCGACCACGAAGATCAGCAGGGCGAAGATCGTATTGAGCGCGCCCTTGTGACCCGACAGCCGGTGCGAAAGTGCTGCGCCGGCGATACCGCCGACGATGCCGCCGCCGATGAACACCGCGGCAAGTCCCCAATCGACCAGCCCGGAAAAGGCATAGTTGAGCGCGGCCGTAAGACCGAAGGCCGTTACCGCGACCAACGACGATCCGACGGCATTGCGCATCGGCATCCCCGTCGAAGCCATCAGCCCCGGAACGATCAGGAAGCCCCCGCCGATGCCGAAGAAACCGGAGAACAGGCCGGTGGCGCTGCCATAGCCAATCACCTTGGGCGCGTTCTCACGGCGGCACTGGACATCGGGATTGCCGGGATCGCCGCGCTTCTTCAGCATGAGTGCGCCGACCAGGATCATCAACAGCGCGAACAGGAACAGCAGCTTCTGGCCGTCGAAGGCCTTGCCGAGCGTCGATCCGGCATAGGCCCCCGCGACGCCGGCGGCGGCGAACATGCCCGCGCAGCGCCACTTGATCGTGCGCTGACGGGCATGGGGAACGAGATTGGCGCCGGCATTGGCGGCAACCGCGAGCGCGCTGGTGCCGATCGCGACATGGGGCGAGGCGACGCCGACGAGATAGACCATGAGGGGGACGGCGAGGATCGACCCGCCGCCCCCCACGAGGCCGAGCGTGAAGCCGACGAGCGAACCCGATCCGGCTCCGAGCAGATATTGGACAGGTTCGAGCGTCATGGCCTTACAGCGTGTTGACCGGGAGCTTCAGATAGCTGGTGCCGTTGTCTTCCGGCTCCGGCATGTGACCGCCGCGCATGTTGACCTGAATGGACGGCAGGATCAGCCGGGGCATTCCGAGCGTCGCGTCCCGCGTCTCGCGCATGGCCACGAACTGGTCCTCGCTCACTCCATCGCGGACATGGACATTATGTTCGCGCTCCTCTCCCACCGACGTCTCCCAGGCATAGGTGTCGCGCCCAGGGGCCTTGTAGTCGTGGCAGAGATGCAAGCCCGTCTGATCGGGCAGCGAGAGCAGGCGCCGGATGGACCGGAAAAGCGTGCGGGCGTCTCCACCGGGGAAGTCCGCGCGGGCCGTGCCATAGTCGGGCATGAACAGCGTGTCGCCGATGAACGCCGCATCGCCGATCACATAGGTCATGTCGGCGGGGGTGTGGCCGGGAACATGCAACGCGATCGCCTCGATCGACCCGACCTTGAAGCGGTCGCCGTCATCGAACAGGCGGTCGAACTGCGAGCCGTCGCGGGCGAAACGCGTGCCCTCGTTGAAGATCTTGCCGAACACCTCCTGCACCGTGAGGATATGACGGCCGATCGCGAGCGTGCCTCCCAACTTCTCCTGAAGATAGGGCGCGGCTGAGAGATGGTCGGCATGAGCGTGCGTCTCGAGCAGCCATTCGACCTCAAGACCTTCGCTATGGATATAGTCGATCACCTTGTCAGCCGACGCGAAGGACGTGCGCCCCGAAGCCGGCTCGAAATCGAGCACGCTGTCGATGATCGCAGCCTTGGCGGTCGCGGGATCGGAGATGACGTGGGTCACGGTGAACGTGTCCTCGTCGAAGAAGCTGCGGATGACCGCGGGCCGCGCATTGCTCGCGGCCTCGACAATGCGGGCGGCTTCACGGATTTGCGGATCGGTCATGGCCTTGTCCTTTCATTCGATAAGCGGGTGTGCCGGCTTCGCGCTAAGGGGGAGGGGCGCGCGAAGCCGGCCCGACCGGCTCAGAGTGTCTTCTTGCTGAAATACCAGTCGGTGTAGTCGTAGCCCTCGTCCTTGCGCGCCTTGGCGGCCTCGGCGGTCGCGGGCGGCGGCACGATCACGGGTTCACCGGGCTGCCAGTTTTCGGGCGTCGCGACCTTGTTCGCGTCGGACGTCTGAAGCGCGGTCAGCAGGCGGACGAACTCGTCGACCGAGCGGCCGTTCGACATCGGGTAATAGACCATTGCCCGGATGACGCCTTCGGGGTCGATCAGGAAGGTCGCCCGCACGGCGGAGGTGTCCGACGCGCCGGGATGGATCATGCCGAAGGCCCTGGCGACGTTCATCGACAGGTCGTCGATGATCGGGAAGGTGATCTCGACGCCGAACTTCTCCTCGATGCTGCGCATCCAGGCGATGTGCGAATGCACGGAGTCGATGGAGAGGCCCAGCAGCTCGCAATTGAGCGCCTTGAAGCGATCGGCCGCCTTCGCGAAGCCCATGAACTCGGTCGTGCAGACCGGGGTGAAGTCCGCGGGGTGGGAGAAGAGGACCAGCCACTTACCCTTGTAATCGTCGAGCGAGCGTTCGCCGTGGGTGGTCTTTGCCTTGAAGGCCGGCGCCGGTTCGTTGATCCGGGGCATGGAGGGGGCGGCCACGTCTGTCATTTTATCGTCTCCTGTGAGTGAGTGGGCGACAGACATTAGATACACATTTCTATTAATCGTGAGAACACGATAAACCTAATTCCTCTGATCGGATTTTTCAATCTTTTCCGAAAGCGGCGGCAAAGGCCGGATTCGCGGCGCGCAAAAGCGGGCGCGCAAACGCTTCAAAGCATCATTTAATCTAATTTATAGGGTGATCGCGGCCCGAATCAGGCGGCGGCGAGAGCCTGTCTTACCCATGCGACGAGTCGGGCGCGGTCCATCGCCCCGGCCTGACGTGCGATCTCGCGGCCGCCCTTGAAGAGTATCAGCGTCGGGATCGACTGGATGCGGTAGCGCCCCGATATGCCCTGCTCGGCCTCGGTATCGACCTTCAGCAGACGGACATGCGGTTCCAGTTCGGCGGCGGCCGCCTTGAACGCCGGGGCCATCGCGCGGCACGGCCCGCACCAGCTCGCCCAGAAATCCACGAGAACAGGCAGACTTCCGCGCCCCACATGGCGGTCGAAGGCGGTGGCATCGACATCGACAGGCTGGCCCTGGAACAGCGGCATCGAGCATCGCCCGCAATTGGGCGCAGCGCCGATCTTCGCAGCCGGAACCCGGTTGATGCTCGCACAGACCGGGCAAACCACAAGCTGGGACTCGGACATGCGGACATCTCCTATGGAACGCTATCGCTGCTTAATCGTTTACCCGCATGATGTAACCGTGTAAGAAAGGGGGTTCAAGACTTGCCTCCCTTCAGGAGTAGGAAATTTGAATCCCAGCGCAAATGAGAGTGGCGTCTGTTCGCCGGTCCAGATCGGCGATGCCGCGCCCAATTTTCAGGCGCGCACGACCCTGGGCGAAATGAGCCTGTCCGACTATCGCGGCCGCTGGGTGTTGCTGTTCTCCCACCCTGCGGACTTCACGCCCGTCTGCACCAGTGAATTCGTCGCGCTCTCGCGCGCCGGGGAGCGGTTCAAAGCGCTCAACTGCGCGCTTGTCGCGATCTCGGTCGACAGCCTCTATTCGCACCTCGGATGGATACGGGCGATCCATGAGCATTTCGGTGTCACGGTTGGTTTTCCGATAGTCGAAGATCCCTCGATGGTCATCGGCCGTGCTTACGGAATGATCGCCGACGATGCGCCCGACGCGGCGACGCTCCGTGCGACCTTCTTCATCGACCCCGACGGCATCGTTCGCGCCAAGCTCTGCTATCCCGCCACTATTGGCCGCTCGGTAGAGGAGCTGCTGCGCGTCGTCGCCGCGCTACAAATGGTCGACAGCGACAATGTGGTCACGCCCGAAGGCTGGCGCCCTGGCGATGACGTGCTGCTCCCGCCCTATCAGGATCAGGATTCCGCGCTCGATGCGGCTGGCGATGCCTGCTGGTTCCACCGGACGCGGCCCGACAAGCACAAAAAGGCAGGCAAGTGACGACATTCACCGATAGCGAACTCGATGCGATCACCGACATTCTGAAGGCGCTCGGGCATGACGTGCGGCTAAAGCTCATGCGGACGCTGCTCGAGAATGGCGAGAAGTCAGTCGGTGAACTCGAAACCATGACCGGCATCGGCCAACCGGGCCTGTCGCAACAGCTTGCCATCCTGCGCAAAGCGGAGCTGGTGCAGACGCGCCGCGATGCTAAGCTGGTCTTCTACAGCCTCGCGCCGGATGCGCTGGAAAGCACGGCAAAGCTGCTCTGCGCCTTGTCGGGCATTTCCGCGAAGGACGTGCAGCCCGGCGTGAAAGGCGCGGGGTCGCGCGCACGGGGATCGGCTGCAACCTTCGCCCGGATCTTGTGATCGCGCGTCATTGATAGGCTGGGGACATCGGATCGGCCGCTTCGTCCCCGGACACCGGCCATCATAGGAGACGCAGGATGACGCAGGATTCCGGCAAGGGCGCAAAGCCTGACGATCCAAAAGAGAAACCGCCCAAAGCGGGCCGCAAGAAGCCCGGTGCGGGCAACACCGGGAAGAGCGGCAAGCCCAAGGAAGCCGCACCGCTCGATCCGGTCGAGGAAGCGGGCATAGAGTCTTTCCCGGCGAGCGACGCTCCAAGCTGGACGCCCTGATCCGTGGCTGGTCTGATACGGGCGACCGCCCTCGTATCGGCGGCGCGGCGGCTGTTCCGGTCCAGCGAAGCCAGCCTGATCCTGCTTTCGGTCGGCGTCGGTATCCTTGCCGGCTTGTTGGCCTCGCTTCTGGGCAAAGCCGCCTGGATCATGCAATCGCTGCTCTACGGCCTCGGCACGGACCTCCGGTTGAGCGGCCTCGTCTCGATTTCGCCCGCTCGCTTGCTGGCGCTGCCGATCGGCGGCCTGGTGCTGGGTGCGCTGGTGCTGTTCACACGCCGCAAGAAACGCACCTCGATCGACGTCGTGGAAGCCAACGCGCTTCATGGCGGGCGGATTCCCCTGCGCGATACCACGATGGTCTGCGGACAAACGCTGATCTCGAACAGCTTTGGTGCATCGGTCGGCCTCGAAGCCGCCTATGCGCAGGCCGGGGGCGGCATCGCCTCGCTGATCGGACAATGGCTCAATCTGAGGCGCGGCGATCTGCGTGTGCTGGTCGGCGCCGGATCGGGCGCAGCGATCGGGGCCGCCTTCGGCGCGCCGCTGACCGGCGCCTTCTATGCTTTCGAGATCGTTATCGGCGCCTATACCCCGGCAAGCATCGCCCCTGTCGTGGCTGCGACGATTTCCGCGGTCATCACCGCCAGGACGCTGGGCGCAACCCCCTATCTGATCGCGGCGCAAAGCAGCCAGCATCTCTCGGCCGCGAACTATATCCTCTACGCAGGGCTGGGGCTGATCGCGGCCCTGCTCGGCATCGCCATCATGCGGCTCGTCTCGCTCGCGGAAGCGGGGGTTCGGCGCACCGCGATTCCCGAATGGCTGCGGCCCGCTCTGGGCGGCGCTATCCTGATCCCGCTCGCGCTCACGACACCGCATGTCTTGTCGGCAGGTCACGGCGCGTTGCACCTGACCATCGCCGGCAATATCGCGCTGGGCGCCTTGATCCTGATCTTCGCGCTCAAGTCGCTCGCGTCGATCGTCTCCCTCGGCTTCGGCTTTAGGGGCGGTCTGTTCTTCGCCTCGCTATTTCTCGGCGCGGTGCTGGGACAGATATTCGCGCGCCTGTGGGCGTTCGTCCCCGATGGCATTCCCCTGTCGCCGATGGATGCTTCGCTGGTCGGCATGGCCGCGCTGGCGGCCGCGGTCGTCGGTGGCCCGATGACCATGTCCTTCCTCGTTCTCGAAGCCACGCATGATTTCGAGATCACGGCGGTCGTGCTGACGGCCGCGCTCTGTTCGAGCACGCTAGTCCGCGAGCGGTTCGGCTATTCCTTCTCCACCTGGCGCCTGCATCTGCGTGGCGAGGTGGTTCGCAGCGCGCGCGATATTGGCTGGATGCGAACGCTCACCGCGCGGCGCATGATGCGGACCGCGCCCGCCACCGCGTCGCCGGCGATGCCGGTCAAGGCATTTCGCGAGCATTTCCCGCTCGGTTCGACAAGCCGCGTGCTGCTTCAGGACGAACAGGGTCACTATGCGGGCCTCGTTCCCACGGCGGCGGCCTTCGCCGATCCGGCGCAGACCGAAAGGCCGGTGTCCGACTTCGCAATCCTCAAGGATGTCACGCTTTCGCCGGATATGTCGATCGTGCCGATCATGGAGCTGTTCGACAGCAGCGCGGCCGACGATCTTGCCGTGGTCGATGCTCAGGGCCGGATCGTGGGAATGCTGACTGAACGCTATGTCCGCAAACGCTATGCCGACGAGCTGGATCGGGCGCAGCGCGAACTCTACGGCGAGGATTGACTTGAGCCGCCGATCTCAAGGATCGACCCGTCATCCTTGCCGGCAAGCGCCAGCAACGCTCCCCTGTGGCTCACGACGACAAGGCCGGTTCCGGTATCGCGAAGCCAGGTGTCGAGCCGGCGTGCAAGCCGCGCTTCCGTCACCATGTCGAGGCCTTCGCTCGGCTCGTCGAGCAACAGCCACGGCTTCGCCGCGAGGACCGCGCGCGCGATCGACAATCGTTTGAGTTGCCCGCCCGACAGGCGCGCGCCGCCATCTCCGACCCATTGGTCAAGCCCGTGCGGCATGGTGCGGACGTCAACCGCGAGGCAGGCCACTTCCAGCGCTGCCCAAAGCTGTTTATCGCTGAGGCCAGAGCGGGCGACACGCAGATTGTCACGCACTGTTCCCGACAGGAGCTGCGCATCCTGCGGCGAGAGCGCGAAGGCCGCTCGCACCGTCTCAGGCGGCAGCGCCTCGATAGGCTGACCATCAAGGCAAATGCCTGAATTCCGATCCGGCGGACGAATGCCTGCCAGCGTTTCGAGCAGGCTGGTCTTGCCGCTGCCGGATTGTCCAGCAATCCCCAGGCGCTCGCCAGATTCGAGCCGCACATGCACACCACCTCGATCCAGGGCGATGCTCCGCCCGATCGGCCCGGATGCACTCTTCGCCGGGATGGGAGCACTATGCGGCCCCGCCATGTCCTCCAATCGCGCGAGGGCGGCCGTCACCAGCGCGCCCCGCGACACACCCCGAATATAGCCTGACAAGGTCTCGATCGCGCCCGCCGATGCCAGCACGGCGAGCACCGTCATGGGCAAAGGGGCGTTGGAGATCGCGAGGACCGCGCCCATCGCGATACCCCCGCCAAGGGTCAGCCCGGCGTCGATGACCGCTTCGCCGCGCGCGAAACGGCGCCGTGCCCGGTCCAGTTCGGCCGTCTCGACGGCAAGGCTCCGCTCGATCGCCGGGGCCAGGTCATAGGCCAGGATTTCGGGCGAGGCCGACGCATAATCGACCATGCCAACCTTCAATCGCGCCAGCGCCGCCGCAATGTCAGTGGCGGCGATCGTGAGCAAACGGGGCGTCGCCAGATTCGCCCACAAGGCGAGGCCGGCGATCAGCGCCAGCAAGGCAAGGCTGGCCCAGGGACTGGCAAGCCATGCGAGGACGAGGCCGATCACCGCGCCGGCAAGGGCGGCGGGAAGCGCGGGCCTGCGGACAAGGCTGTCTTCGAGCGCGCCGATGTCCTGCACGAGCCGGGTCACGGTATCGCCCGCTGATACGGCCCGCACGTCGCGCACCGACAGGATGCGGTCGAACAGGCGCGCGCGGACCGTGGCGAGCGCCATCAAGGCTGCGCGATGGCCATAAAGGCGTTCGCCATAGCGCGCCGTCGTCCGGACGATCGCGAGCAGCCGGATCATCGCGCTCGGCACGAGATAGTTGAAGCCCTGCGCAGCCAGCACCCCGCCAAGGCCGGCAAGCGCGGCGCCGGTGATGAACCATCCCGACAGGCCCAGCAGCAGGACCGCGGCGATCGTCGCGGCGGCGGCGAGCGCGCCGGCGATGCGGAAAGCGCGGCGCTCGGGGGCGATGGCTTCGGCCAGTAGCCGGTCCATATCCGCGCGGCTCATGCCAGCACCATTTCGCTATCGGCGATCGCGGCCAGCTCGGCGCTGTGCGTCACCATGAGGACCGTGCGGCCCGTGGCGGCCGAAGCCAATATCCCGGCAATGTCAGCCGCCGACCTCGCATCGAGATCCGCCGTCGGTTCGTCGAGCAGCCAGAGCGGCGCGTCTTTCAGAAGCACTCTTGCGACGCCGACGCGGCGGCGCTCGCCTCCCGACAGACCCGATCCACGGTGGTCGAGCGGCAGGGACATGCCTTGCCCGCGCGCCTCGATCATCGGTCCAAGCCCGGCAGAACGGGCAGCAGCTTCAACTTCGGAGTCGTCGGCCTCCGGGCGCGCAAGGCGGATGTTGTCGGCGAGCGTTCCGGGGATGAACGCGACCGATTGTCCCGCCCAGCCTATATGGCCGGGAAGCGCGACGGTTGCCGCGTCTCGGCCGTCGATGAGAATCCGTCCCCTGCCGATGGGCGCAAGCCCTAGCAGCGCGTGCAGCAGGCTGGACTTGCCGATGCCGGTAGCTCCGCGCAGCGCGAAAGTGGTGCCTGCCGCGACGTCCAGCGTGAACGGACCGATAGCCGTCTCGCCATAGTCGATGACCACGCCGTCGAAGCGCAGCGCGGGCGGAGCCTCGATCGCGCGAGGGGAGGAAGCCGGGGACGGGGGAGCGATCTTTTCCAGGCGTTCGACCGCGGCCTCTCCGACCTGCTTGTCATGATAGGCGGCTGCGAGGCGGCGCATGGGGAGGTAGAATTCGGGCGCGAGGACGAGGACGAACAGGGCTTGTCCAAGGGTCAGCGTCTCAGGTGCGGGGAAAGGCAGGATGCCCAGCAGGTTGAAGCCGCAATAGAGCGCGACCAGCGCCACCGACAGCGCGGCAAAGAATTCGATGATGGCGCTCGAGACGAAAGCGATCTTCAGCACGTCGACCGTGCGGGTCGCCACCTCGCGGGTGGCGTCGGCAAGATGGCGGCCGATGCGGTCCTGCGCGCCGAACCCGACGATCACCGGGAGCGCACGCACGCGGTCGACGAACAGACCGGACAGGCGGCTCAATGCGTCGAGCTGGCGGGCAGCGGCGCGGGCGGCCGCGCTACCGGCGAGCGCCATGCCAAGCGCGAACGGCATGAGCGTCGCAAGCATGATCGCACCGGCTACCCAGCTTCCGAACGCGGCGGCAACCGCAATGACGAGGGGCGACAGGACCGCCGCGCGGCGGAGAGGCTGGAAGCGGGCATGGAAGCCGCCCAGGTCTTCGATCCGGTCGACAGCATCGGCTACCGCCTCGCCCAGCATCCGGCGATCTCCCGGCGCCGCGACAAGGATTCGGGGATAGACCCGGTTCCTCCAGCTCGTCTTGGCGCAGACTGCCCCGATCTCGCCGGCGTCGGTTGCACCGATCTGTATCGCGGCGCGAAGCAAGCTGGCTGCGATCAATCCGGCGACGGCGACCAGCACATTGCCATGATCGCCGCGCGCGGCCGCCGCCACACCGGCAGCAAGCGCGCCCGCCATAAGGATTGCCGCGCCGCTATCGGCGGTCCAGAAAAGGGCCGCGCCCTGTCGATCAAATTGGTTGCTCATATACTCAGTTACGAGTAATGGCTAATCATAATCTTTTCAACCGACTCAAGGCAACCATGGAAGCCGGGCCGGAATGCAAGGAGTCTTGCCATGGACATGGCCGTGATCGAACTCTCCCGGCTGCAATTCGCGCTGACGGCACTCTACCACTTTCTATTCGTCCCGTTGACCCTTGGCCTCTCCTTCATGCTGGTCATCATGGAGAGCATCTATGTGATGACGGGCCGGGAGATCTGGCGCACCGTCACGCGCTTCTGGGGCAAGCTGTTCGGCATCAATTTCGTGCTCGGCGTCGCCACCGGCATCACGATGGAATTCCAGTTCGGCACCAACTGGTCCTATTATTCCCACTATGTCGGCGACATCTTCGGCGCGCCGCTCGCTATCGAAGGGCTGATGGCCTTCTTCCTCGAAGCGACCTTCGTCGGCCTCATGTTCTTCGGGTGGGACAAATTGTCCAAACAGGCCCACCTCTTCACCACCTTCATGGTCGCCCTGGGATCGAACCTCTCGGCGCTGTGGATTCTGATCGCCAATGGCTGGATGCAACATCCGACCGGCGCCCGCTTCAATCCCGCGACGATGCGGATGGAAGTCTCCGACTTCATGGCGGTGCTGTTCAACCCCGTCGCACAGGCCAAATTCGTGCATACGGTCAGCGCCGGCTACGTCTGCGCCTCGATCTTCGTGCTCGGCATTTCGGCCTGGTATCTGCTCAAGGGCAAGTGGGTCGCCGTCGCAAAGCGCAGCTTCACCGTGGCGGCCGCCTTCGGCCTTGCCTCCTCGCTGTCGGTCGTCGTGCTGGGTGACGAGAGCGGCTATGCCCTCACCGACAACCAGAAGATGAAACTCGCTTCGCTCGAAGCCATGTGGCACACTGAGCCGGCTCCTGCGGGTATCGCGATCTTCGGCATCCCAAGCCTGGAAGGGCGCGAAACCCGCTATGAAGTGAAGATCCCCTATGTATTGGGCCTGATCTCCACGCGCAGCCTGACGGGCGAAGTCTCCGGCATTTTCGAGCTGGTCGCCAAGGCGCAAGGTCGCATCGAACATGGCATCAAGGCCTATGACGCGGTGGAGCGGCTGAAGGTCAATCAGAACGACATGGCCGCGCGAGCGCAGTTCGAGGAAGCCAAGGCCGATCTCGGCTATGCCCTGCTGCTCAAGCGCTTCGTTGCCGATCCGCGACAGGCGACGCCTGAGCAAATCGAGAAGGCCGCATGGTCGACCGTGCCCAATGTCCCGGTCATGTTCTGGGTCTTCCGCGTGATGGCTGGCATCGGCTTCTTCTTCATCGCCTTCTTCGCTGCCGCCTTCTGGATGGCGTCGGTGCGGCGCTTCGGCTGCGACAACGGGTTCTGCCGCACCTTCATGCGCGCGGCGGTCTGGATCATGCCCTTGCCGTGGATCGCGATCGAATTTGGCTGGATTTTGGCCGAAATCGGCCGCCAGCCCTGGGCGATCGACGGCGTGCTGCCGACCTTCCTCGCCGCCTCGAGCCTGACCGTCGCGCAGCTCTGGACGACGATCGTCGGCTTCACGCTGCTCTATGGCGCCCTCGCCGTGATCGAAGTCCGCCTGATGATCGCGGCGATCCGCAAGGGGCCTGACGAGCATCGCGCGCCTGCGCCGGCACCAGCGTCGCCGAACGGCTACGCGCCCATTCCTGCCGAATAAGGAGAACAGGTCATGGCACCTCCCATCGACTATGAAACGCTCCGAGTGATCTGGTGGCTCCTGATGGGTGTCCTCCTGATCGGCTTCACCCTGACGGACGGCTTCGATCTCGGCACCGCCGCCCTCCTGCCGTTCGTCGCCAAGACCGATGCCGAACGCCGCATGGTCATCAACTCGATCGGCGCGACGTGGGAGGGGAACCAGGTGTGGTTCATCCTCGGCGGCGGTGCGATCTTCGCGGCCTGGCCATTCGTCTATGCGGTCAGCTTCTCCGGCTTCTACCTCGCCATGTTCCTCGTCCTCGCCGCGCTCATCCTGCGGCCCGTGGGGTTCAAATATCGCTCGAAGAAACCCGATGCGGCCTGGCGCTCGCGCTGGGATTGGGCGCTGTTCGTGGGCGGGTTCGTTCCCGCGCTGGTGTTCGGGGTCGCGGTCGGCAACGTGCTGACCGGCATCCCCTTCCGCCTCGATACCGATCTGCGCTCTTTCTATGAGGGGAGCCTGCTCGGCCTGTTCCATCCGTTCTCGCTGGTCGCCGGGCTGCTCTCGGTAGCGATGATCGTGCTGCACGGCGCGAGCTGGCTCGCGATCAAGATCGAACGCGGCGCAGTCCACGATCGCGCCCGCACCTTTGGACAGGTCGCGGCGGGTGCCTCGATCCTGCTGTTCGCGCTCGGCGGAGTGATGATCGCCACCATGGGCTATGGCTTCCGCCTGACGCATGGGGCCAATCCGCTCGGTCCCTCCAACCCGCTGCTGTCGGGAACGGTTGCGGCGCCGGGGGCGTGGCTCGATAATTACCGGGCATATCCGTGGATGCTGATCGCACCGATCCTCGGTTTCGTGGGGCCGCTGCTGGCATGGATCGGCATCCGCAAGGGCCGCGAGGCGCTGGCGTTCGGCGGCTCGTCGCTCGGTGCCGTGGGCATCATCGCGACGGTGGGCCTGTCGATGTTTCCGTTCATCCTGCCCAGCTCGATCGACCCGGCCTCGAGCCTAACGGTGTGGAACGCCTCGTCCAGCCATGTGACGCTGTTCATCATGCTGGCGGTGACGGTCGTGTTCCTGCCGATCGTGCTCATCTATACGGCTTGGGTCTATAAGGTGCTGTTCGGCCGCATCACGCTGCGCGACGTCGACACCAACCCCGACTTCTACTGATAGGGATGACTCCGATGTGGTATTTCAGTTGGGTATTGGGTGTCGGCCTCGCCGTCGGCTTCGGCATCCTCAACGGCATGTGGCACGAATTTCATTCCGACCCCGATGACGACGCGGCCGCCTGAAGGTCGATCTGATGATTAGCGTCGGCCCTCTCGCGCTGGCGTTGGAGCGGCTGTTCGCGGTCCTCGGAATTGTTGCCTTCATGGCGGCGGCGAGCTGGATCGGCCGTCGCCATGGCAAGGACAGCGATAAGGCCGCATGGCGCGCCCTGCTCGTCGGCCTCGTCGCCGCCCGCGCGGGGTTTGTGGGCCAGAACTGGTCCGCCTTTGCGGTCGAGCCTCTGAGCATATTCTATGTCTGGCAAGGCGGTTTCTTCCCTCTCGCGGGTCTGGCGGCCGCCGCGATTTCGCTGGTGCTGTCGCTGCGCCGATCGCCCGCGCTGTTCCCTACGGGCATGGCCTTCGTTGGCAGCGCCGCGGCCGCGCTCATCGCCACGTCGCTGTTCCTCGCCTCTTCGCAGAGGCCATTGCCGCAAGGCTTGGTCCTCCACTCGCTTGCAGGCGAAGCAAGCGCGCTCGACGATCGGAAGGGCAAGCCGTTCGTCATCAATCTCTGGGCGAGCTGGTGCCCGCCCTGCCGGCGCGAGATGCCTATGCTGATCGAAGAGGCCGCGCGCTCGCCTGTGCCGATCCTGCTCGCCAACCAGGGCGAGGACGCGACGAAGGTGCGGACCTGGCTGGACGGCCAACGCCTGACCTCGGCGCATATCCTCTTGGATAGCGATCAAAGCGCCGCCGCCGCGATCGGGTCCGCGGGTCTTCCCGCGACGCTGTTCGTCGACAGCAAGGGCGTCATTCGTGAGCTGCATGTTGGCGAAATCTCCCGCGCCGCCCTGCTCGCGGGATTGCGGGAACTGGATTAATTTTGACCAAGGAGAAACCCATGACCAGACAAGTGAATATCGGGATCGGCGAGGAAGATCGGATTGCGATCTCCGAAGGCCTGAGCCGCCTGCTGGCGGACACCTACACCCTCTATCTGACGTCCCACAACTTCCACTGGAACGTGACGGGGACGATGTTCAACAGCCTCCATACCATGTTCATGACGCAATATACCGAGCTGTGGAACGCGATCGACCCGATCGCCGAACGTATCCGCTCGCTGGGTCAGCCCGCACCGGGTTCCTATGCGCAGTTCGCCAAGCTCAGCTCCCTGCCTGACGCGCCGGAATCTCCGCCCAAGGCGCTCGACATGGTGGATATTCTCGCCAAGGGCCACGAAGCGGCGGCCCGCACGGCGCGCGCCCTGTTCCCGCTGGTCGAAAAGGCGAGCGACGAGCCGACCGCGGATCTGCTTACCCGGAGAATCGCGCAGCATGAGCAAACCGCCTGGATGCTCCGCGCCCTGCTCGAAGACTGAGGCGGAATGGGCGACAGGGCGTGACCGCGCGCACGATCGCGGCCGCACCCGATCTCCCGCAATGAGAAGGAGGAATTGGAATGTCCCGAAATGAAGGCACCATAGACCGACTGTTGAGGGTGATCGTCGGCCTTGTTCTGATCGCGCTGGTATTCGTCGGGCCACGCTCTGCGTGGGGGTGGATCGGCGTCGTTCCGTTGCTGACCGGGCTTGTGGGCATGTGCCCGATCTATTCGTTGCTCGGCATCAACACTTGCCCGAGACGCTGACAAAAACGGTCCTCATCGCATGAAATGAAACCCTGGCCGCCACGATACGAGCGGCCAGGGCTTTCGCTGGATCAGGACACCGGGGCGGCGTGTTGCTCGGAGCCCTCGCCCATTCCTTGCGCGGGCGCAGGAGCTGCGCCAGCGCGCACGCATTCCTCGATGCGGCGGCCCACATCGGCATCGACGCTTTTCCAATAGTCGATGGCGCGTTCGAGCACCGGCGAGCGGACACCGCCCAGCAAGCTGCCGGCGACCGTCTCCACGAGCCGATCGCGTTGCGCGTCATTGAAGACTTCACGCACCAAGATGCCGGGCTGCGTGAAATCGTCATCGTCGGGCCGAAGCGTGTAGGCCTGCCGCACCATGTCGCCATCGGTTTCCCAGCCATCGGCAGCAGGGCCGGTTTCGTCGGCCCAGCTCCGTCCGCCGCTGTTGGGCGCATAGACAGGGGCATTGCCGCTGTGCTGATAGGCCATCTGCCCATCGAACATATAGGTATTCACCGGCACCTTGGGCTGGTTGACGGGGAGCTGGTGGAAGTTCGTCCCGATCCGGTTACGCTGCGCGTCATTGTAAGCGAACGCGCGGCCCAGCAGCATCTTGTCCGGCGAAAGGCCGATGCCCGGCACCGTGTTCCCCGGCGAGAAGGCCGCCTGCTCGATCTGCGCGAAGAAATTATCGGGATTCCGATTCAAGGTCATCGTGCCGACCTTGATGAGCGGATAATCCTTGTGCGACCAGGTTTTGGTGAGATCGAACGGGTTGATCCGGTAGGTCTTTGCTTCGGCATAGGGCATCGCCTGCACGAACAGCGTCCAGCTCGGATGATCGCCGCGCGCGATCGCCTCGAATAGATCGCGGCGGTGATAGTCGGCATCGGCGCCGGCCATCGTCGCGGCTTCGGCATTGGTGAACTCGGCCGTGCCCTGATTGCTGATGAAGTGATACTTGACCCAGAATTTCTCGCCCTGGGCGTTGATCCACATATAGGTATGCGAGCCGTATCCGTTCATGTTGCGCCAGGTGCGCGGCAGACCGCGGTCGCCCATGAGATAGGTGACTTGGTGGGCCGATTCCGGGTTCAGCGTCCAGAAGTCCCATTGCATATGGTTGTCGCGCAGCCCACAATCGGGAAGGCGCTTCTGGCTGCGGATGAAGTGCGGAAACTTCATAGTGTCGCGGATGAAGAAGACCGGCGTGTTATTGCCGACGAGATCGTAATTGCCCTCGCTGGTGTAGAATTTAAGGCTGAAACCGCGCACGTCGCGCCAGGTGTCGGGACTGCCCGCCTCGCCCGCGACGGTCGAGAAGCGCGCGAGCATTTCAGTCGAAGCGCCCTTCTGGAACAGAGCCGCGTGCGTATAGGCGGATACGTCCTCGGTCGTCTCGAGCACACCGAAGGCGCCCGATCCCTTGGCGTGGGGCTGGCGCTCAGGAACCTTCTCGCGGTTGAAGTGCGCCATCTGCTCAAGGAAATGGACGTCGTGCAAGAGGATCGGGCCATCGGCCCCGATGGTCAGGGAATTGCGGTCGCTTGGCGCCGGCGCGCCGGTGCTCATCGTCGATCCGGTAGCATTCTTGGTATCTGGCATGGCTGCTCTCCCTCTCCGGCAGGGCCGCCGTCCGCCGACTCCCTGCGAACAATCAATCATACGCTGAATCGGCCAAGCCTCAATACAAATATAGAATAATTGTGTAAGCATGATAGACTGACGCCCGAATCTCCAACGGCAGAAAGGACAAGGCGATGGCTTCGATAGAGCTGGCGAAGATCCTGCTCGATGCGCTCGATGATGAGCGGAAGGCAGAGGCGAGCTATGCGGCCGTAATCGACAAGTTCGGCCCGGTGCGGCCCTTCTCCAACATCATTGAGGCCGAACAACGCCACGCTTCGGCGCTCGAACGCCAGCTCCGGCGCCTTGGGCTGACCGTTCCGCCAAATCCGTGGACCGGAAAGGTATCGGCGCCGGCGACGTTGAAAGAGGCTTGCGAAAGCGCCGTCGAAGGCGAGATCGAAAATATAGCGCTCTACGATCGGCTGATTCCAATGATCGACGATCCTGCCGCGCGACAGGTCATGGAAAATCTGCAAGCCGCCTCGCGCGAGCGCCACCTTCCGGCGTTCAAGCGATGCCTGGAACGCGAACAAGATCGAGGCCGCGTGTGATACAAGGAAGCTCCTCGTAGCGTCGAGAGCGAGGGCCTGAAGGAATGAAGTGTGACCAAGTTTGTTTTTGATGCGTCGATCTTTGTGCGGCCCGGGCATGAAACAGACCCCGGCGAGTATTCCGACGAAACCCGCGCCGAAATCGCGAAGCTCCGTGTCCTATATCCGGAACTGGCGCATTGGGGCGACCTGGCCCTTGGCGGTGCGTTTGGCGAAATGTCAGAAGACGTTCTGAGTATCAGTTGGGCACATTTTCTATTCGAGACGCGCGAAGAGTTTTTCCTTGGATACTGCTGCTGGCGTCAGACCCGAGGGGACTGGCATGGCGGGATCGACTTTGACAGGCTCGAAGCACTTACCGACTGGAAGTGAGCCTCGCTGGCCGGTGGTGGCGTCGGATCGGCGGGATCAGGGAACGAGGATACTGCTCGCGTCGACGCCGGTCGCGCCGGTCTTGGTGTCGATGGCCGTCACGGTAACGGCATAGGCGCCAGCCATGTCAGCAGGGAATGCGCCGGTGAAATAGCCGGTTCGGCCGCCATAGGACAGGCGGACCTCGCCGGCGGGCCGACCGTCGTGCCGGATAGTGGCCCGCACGTCATAGCGCGCCGCATCCCAGATACCGCCAGGCTCGATCGGACAACCGCACATCAAGGCGACGTTGGCCGCGAGCCGCACGCTCGCGCCTACGCCGCCGCGCTGGTGCGCAGCCGGTTCGACAAGATCGACCACGAGGCCGGGCAGTTCGAGAACCCAACCATCGCCCTGCGTCGCGGGTCGTCCCGGCACGATCCAGCGCTGGGCGGTGACGCGCACCGCTGCCTGTGGCTGTGCGAGCGGGCCATAAGCCACGACTTCGACCAACCTCGGTTCGTCGATGTCGATCCGCGTCCTGAAGGCGGCCGATGCCTCGTCGGCAAGCGGCGTGCCGCGCGGGCCTCCCGTCATGATCCGGGCCGTGTCGCCGGTCGATCCCGCCGTGCGGCCGTGTGCGAGCACTTCGCCGCTTCGCACGTCGCGGAGGATGATCTCGGCCCCGCCCATCGACGTGCCGACGAATTTGCCGCCTTCGCTGATGACGCGAATGACAAGATCGGTCGGTTCGGCCGCGGCCGTCACGGGAAGGCCGGCAAGGATAAGCGCCGACAGACGGACAAGAGCGCCTGACCTCATTGGCCTCCACCCCCGTTCCTGATCGCGCGCGCCAGGGCGGCATCCTCCCACCGAATCGAAAAGGCTCCGCGAAGCTGGCCCGGTGCAAAGCCCGTTGCCTGATCTTCGGGATAATGCGCGCGGATCGCCGCCGTCACTTCGGGCGCGATGTTTTCGCCATGACAGGCAAGGCACATCGGCATGGTGGGTATGGCGCGCATATAACGATATTCGCCGCCCTCCCGTGCCGTCCAGCGCTTGGGTCGACCTTCATCGTCGATCGGCGCGGCGGCCCAGCTCGCCATGACGCGCTGCTCCGCCGCATCGGCCTTGGCGGCGGGGTTGCGGGTCTTGAGCGCGGTGCGTCGCACACTCGCTCCACTTTCCTCCGAGAGCTGCGCCGCAAGTGCCGGGGCGATGCTCGAACAGACGCCGATAGCACCTTGCGGCCCCTCGGCCGCCATCGCGGCCGTAAGCGCGCTCAGCAATTCCTTCTGGAAACGATCGGCCAGGATCTCGGATCGTGCTTGCGCTTCCTCGGCCATCCTTGCCCGATCGTCACCCAGCTCGTGCGGCGCACAGGCCGATAACGCCAGACCAGAGAGCAACGGAAGGACCACGCGGCGCATCGGGATTTCTCAGGACTGCCCAGCAGCCGGCCCGAAGCGGTCGCACAGCATGTCGATCAGCTTGCGAACGTCCTCGTCGGCAAGGCTGTAGTAGATGGTCGTGCCGTCTCGGCGGGTCTTGACTAGGCCACCTTCACGCAGCTTTCCAAGGTGCTGCGAAACGCTGGACTGCGATTGCTCGCACAGCTCCACCATCTGCCCAACGGCAAATTCACCCTGCGTCAACCGGCACAGAATCAGCAAGCGCTGTTCATTGGCGAGCAGCTTCAGCACGCTCGCCGCTTGGGCGGCGTGCTGAGCGAGGAGCGCGAAGGGCGTATCGAGCGGCATCATCTGGTTGCAGGCTTCCCATCATCTCGGAGCACAATGTAAATGGCCGGAATAACCAGCACGGTCAGCAGCGTCGAGGACGCAAGGCCGAACAGCAGCGAAATAGCGAGCCCCTGAAAGATCGGGTCGGTCAGGATGACGGCCGCGCCGATCATTGCCGCGGCGGCGGTGAGGACGATCGGCTTGAACCGGATCGTTCCCGCTTCGAGCAGGACATCGCGCAGGGATTTGTCGGGCGTTGCCGAATGCCTGATGAAGTCGACCAGCAGGATAGAGTTTCGCACGATGATGCCGGCGAGCGCGATGAAGCCGATCATCGACGTCGCGGTGAACGGCGCGCGGAACAGCATATGCCCGATGACGATGCCGACAAGGGTCAGCGGCACCGGAGTCAAGATGACCAGCGGCAGGCGGAAGCTCCTGAACTGCGCGACGACGAGTATGTAGATCCCCAGCAAGGCGACCATGAAGGCCCCGCCCATGTCGCGGAATGTGACCCAGGTGATCTCCCATTCGCCGTCCCAGAGCATCGACGGCACGCTTTCATCCTCGGGTTGCCCATTGAGGCGGATTTGCGGCTTCACCAGCCCCTGGGCCGCCCAATCATGGTCGTCCACGGCGCGATCGACGGCCAACATGCCGTAGATCGGCGCTTCATAGGCCCCGGCAAGCTCGGCCGTCACCATGTCGGCATAGCGACCATCGCGGCGGAAGATGGCGGGGCTTCCCGTCTCGGTGCGAGCATCGACGACCGCGCCCAGGTCGATGAGCTGGCCGCCCGGCGTTTGCGCGACGGGTGTGCTCGACAAGGCCTGCGTCCAGCTCCGGTCCTTCTGTTCGAGCGCGATGGTGATCGGAAGCGGCGTGCGGCCATCGCCGCGCGGCGCATAGCCGACCGTCTGGCTCCCCATGAGCATTCCGATGCTGTCGGCGATCTGGCGCTGCGAGAGGCCATAATAGTCGATGCGGTCGCGCTGGATGTCGAGACGCAACTTGGGCCGCGGCGTTCCAAAACTGTTGTCGACGTCGACGATGAAGGGGACGGATTTGAAAATTTTCTCAAGCTCCGTCGCCGTTTTTTCGCGCGTGGCCGCATCGGGGCCATAGACCTCGGCGAGCAAGGTCGCGAGCACGGGCGGCCCCGGAGGCGTCTCGACCACCTTGATCGACGCGGTTTCAGGGAGCTTCAGCGCCTTCAACCGCTGGCGCAGGTCAAGCGCGATCTGGTGGCTCGACCGGCTGCGCTCGCCCTTGGGCAGCAGCGTCACCATGACGTCGCCCTGTTCGGGCTGCGAACGCAGGAAATAGTGCCGGACAAGGCCGTTGAAGTTGAACGGCGCCGATGTGCCGACATAGGCCTCCATAGACGTTGCTTCGGGCAGGCCGCGCACGATGCCGGCAACGTCTTCCAGCACGCGGCCCGTATTTTCGAGCGCGGTGCCTTCCGGCATGTCGACCACCACCTGAACCTCCGACTTGTTGTCGAAGGGAAGTAGCTTCACGGTCACAGCCTTGAAGTAGAACATCGAACAGGCGACCAGCGTCGCCACACCGACGCCGATCAGGAAGTTGCGCGCGGACGTGCGTGTGTCGATCACGCGATGCGCGACGCGGGCATAGAGCTGCCCCAGCTTGCCGCCGCTTTCATCGTGGCCGTGGCCCGCTGCCAGCGTCTTGCGGGCAAAGCGGATCATCAGCCACGGCGCGATCACGACCGCGACGAAGAACGAGAAGATCATCGCGGCCGAAGCGTTGACCGGGATCGGCGCCATATACGGCCCCATCAATCCCGACACGAACAGCATCGGAAGCAGCGCCGCGACCACGGTCAAGGTGGCGACCACGGTCGGATTGCCGACTTCGGCCACCGCCTCGATCGCCGCCTGGGCGCGGCTGCGGTCATCGTCCATCGCCCAATGGCGGGCGATATTCTCGATCATGACGATCGCGTCGTCCACGAGGATGCCGATGGAGAAGATGAGCGCGAACAGGCTGACGCGGTTGATCGTGTAGCCCATCAAGTTCGACGCGAACATGGTGAGCAGGATCGTCGTCGGGATGACCACGGCGGTCACACCGGCCTCGCGCCACCCGATCGCGAAGCCGATCAGCACCACGATCGAAACGGTCGCCAGCGCCAGATGGAACAGCAGCTCGTTTGCCTTCTCGTTCGCCGTCTCGCCATAGTTGCGCGTGACCGCGACCGTGACGTCATCGGGGATCAGCTTGCCTTTCAGGCTGTCGACGCGCTCAAGGATGGCGTCGGAAACGACAACGGCATTGGCCCCGGCCCGCTTGGCGAAAGCGATGCTGACGGCAGGCGCGGAATGCCATTTGCCGTTCTCGGCCCCATTGTCCGACTTCGACCAGCGCCACGCGCGGGCCTGATCCTCGCGCGGCCCCTGCGTGACGCTGGCAACGTCGCGCAGATAGACAGGGGCGCCAGCGCCGGACCGCACGGTAAGCAATCCCACTTCCTGCGCCGACGACAGCGTGCGGCCCGCGGTCACGCCGACCGCCTTGCCATCCTCGCGGATATTGCCCAGCGGGAAGCTGCGATTGGCCTGGCTCGCGGCCTCGATCACGCTGCCCAGCGGCACGCCATATTGGCGCAGCTTCGTCGGATCGGGCGCGATGCGGATTTCCTCGGGGCGTCCGCCGACAAGGAAGCTGATGCCGACATTATCGACCTTGGCGATCTCGGTGCGCAGCTTGAAGGCCAGCTCGTAGAGGCTCGCGTCGTTCCACTGGCCTGCGGCTCCGGGCTTGGGTGTAAGGGTCAGGACGACAGCCGGCACATCATTGATGCCGCGCACCGTCACCTTGGGATCGGGGATGCCGACGGGCTTCCTGTCCCAATTGGCGCGCAGCTTTTCCTCGATCCGGATCGCCGCGTCCTCGGGGTTCGATCCGACGAGGAAGCGGGCCGTCACCATCACCCCGTCGTCTTGCGCCTGCGTATAGACATGCTCCACGCCATCTACGCTCTTGACGATCGTCTCCAATGGGATGCCGACCAGTTCGGTCGCGTCGGCGGCGGAGAGGCCTGGGGCCATCACCTGAATGTCCACCATCGGCACGCTGATCTGCGGCTCCTCCTCCCGGGGGATGGAAAGAAGAGCCAGCAGACCAACGGCGATCGCCGCGAGGAGAAACAGCGGCGTCAAGGGCGAGGCAATGGTGGCCCTGGTGAGGCGACCGGAAATGCCGAGATTCATGGGCGCGTAGCCTTGGGCTTGCCGGGGGAGAACAACGTGTCGCCGGCAGACACACCGCTCAAGATCTCGACCATGGCGGGGTCGGCCGTCGGCGCGATCTGGACCGGCACCATGCTAAGCCGCTTGCCTTCGCTCACAACCTGAACCTGATCTATCCCGTAGCGCGTGGTGACGAATGTGCGCGGCACCACCAGTGCCTTGCGCGTGCCGATCTCGACCGATGCGCTCACGCGGCGGCCGACGAATTGCGTTGAGAGGCCAGGCAGCGTCGCATCGACACGAACCTGGCCTCCGGTGATCGCAGGATAGACCTGCGTCACGCTGCCCTGGCGCGACCCAGAAGGCACCCCTGCATTATTTTGTCCGCCATCATTCAATGCTGGATCGTCAACGATCACGCGCGCGCCGGGTCGGATCTGTCCGGCAACGGATTCTGGCAGCATCAAGCGTAGGACGGGCGGGCCTGCGGTGACGGTCGCGATCGACATGCCCGGCGCGACCGGCGCGCCTGCGGGAATATCGGCGCGCAGCACACGCCCGCTTGCCGGGGCGATCACCGCCCCCTGCCCCGCGACGCTGGCACTGGCGCCCTGCTGCGCCCGCGCTGCGGCAACCTGCGCGTCGGCCGCGCGGGCGGCGGCGACGGCCTGATCCAGACGCGCCTTCGCATAGACGCCGTTGTTGTAGAGGTCGCGGATGCGCGCGAGGTCCGCATTGGCACGCGCCGCTTCCGCCTGAGCGGCGGCCGCCTGCGCACCGTAGGCGCTCGTCTCGTAGCCAAGCCGCGAGTCGACGATCATGCCGATGCGCTGGCCCTTCTGCACCGTATCCCCGGCGCGCACCGAAAGGGAGGTCAATATGCCGGGGATGCGGGCGAGGACTTCGGCCTGGTCGCGGGTGGCGATCTCCGCACCAACTGCCTTCATATCCGCGATCTCCTTGGGGACGAGTCGCACCATGTCGCCTGCGGGCAATGTCGCCGACGCCTCGTCCTGCTCCGGCTGACTGCCGCACGCCGATAACGCCAACGCGGCGCTTGCCAACCAGAGCCACTTGCCCCTGCCGCTCATCATGCCGCTCATTCCCCTCTTTCGCCCTTAGCCGCCGAGCACCGGCAAACCGGCGTCTTTCCATGCGCCGATGCCGCCGGCGAGATGCGTGTCGATCGCGCTCTGGGCCTGCGCGCACTGGTCGAGCGCCTGCCCGGAACGCCGCCCGCCCGCGCATTGCAGCACGACCGTCCGTCCTTCGGGATCAGGGATGTTACGAGGTGAAAAGCCCGACAGCGGCATGTTTACTGCGCCTGCGATGTGGCCGGTCGCAAACTCGCCGGCCTCGCGCACGTCGATCAGCAGCGCTTTGCCGTCCTTCAGCATGGCGTCCAGCTCGGCGGGGCCGATCTCGCGGTGAGCATCACGTTTCTTGAATCCGAACATGGTTGCCTCTTTCAATTTGTGGATTGCATATAACGTGTAATGATTATATTAGTCAATGTCATTGAATGAGGAAGGATCGCAGATGGGCAAGCCGTTGATCGTGGTATTGGGCGCAGGTCTGGGAGGCACGATCGCCTCCTATGAGATCAAGGCCGCCGTCAAAGGCCGCGCCGACGTGATGACCGTATCCGACACGGATACCTATAGCTTCATCCCCTCCAATCCGTGGGTCGCCGTGCGCTGGCGCGAGCCGGAGGCGATTCAGGTCCATCTCCCCCCGGTGTTCGCGAAAAAGAAGATCGGCTTTACCTCGGTCGGCGCCAAGCGACTCCATGCGAGCGAAAAGCGACTCGAACTCAATGACGGAACATCAATCACTTACGATTATCTTGTAATCGCGACCGGCCCCGATCTGGCCTTTAACGAGATCGAAGGGCTGGGGCCGCAAGGCCATACCGTCTCCGTCTGTCAGACCGCACATGCCGCCGACGCGGCCGATGCCTTCGACGCCTTCGTGGAAAATCCCGGCCCGATCGTCGTCGGCGCGGTCCAGGGCGCGTCCTGCTACGGCCCGGCCTATGAATTTGCGCTGATCCTCGACACCGAGCTGCGCCGGCGCAAGATCCGTGACAAGGTGCCGATGACCTTCGTCACCGCCGAACCCTATATCGGACATCTCGGCCTCGATGGCGTCGGCGACACCAAGAGCCTGCTCGAAAGCGAGCTGCGCGACCGTCATATCAAATGGATCACCAATGCGCGCGTCGCCAAGGTCGACGCCGGCCTCATGCACGTCGAGGAAGTGAACGATGATGGCTCGGTCAAGAAGGCGCATGATCTGCCCTTCGGCTATTCGATGATGCTCCCGGCCTTCCGCGGCGTTCCCGCGGTCAGCAATATCGAGGGGCTGACTAATCCCCGCGGCTTCATCATCATCGACAAGCACCAGCGCAATCCGGCGTTTCCGGAAATATTCGCGCTCGGTGTTTGCGTCGCCATTCCGCCGACCGGACCGACCCCGGTGCCGGTGGGCGTGCCCAAGACCGGCTTCATGATCGAATCCATGGTGACGGCGATCGCCGCCAACCTCGCTTTGATCCTCGAGGGCAGGGAGCCGACCGCCGAAGCGACATGGAACGCCGTCTGCCTTGCCGACTTCGGCGATGGCGGCGTGGCTTTCGTCGCCCAGCCCCAGATTCCGCCGCGCAACGTCAATTGGGCATCCAGCGGCAAGTGGGTCCATTTGGCCAAGATCGGCTTCGAGAAATATTTCCTGCGCAAAGTCCGCAAGGGCGAGAGCGAGCCTTTCTACGAAAAGCTGGCGATGCACGTCATGGGCATCCGCAAGCTGCGTTTCTGATCGTCATTTAGCGAAGGAGTGCAAAGATGACTCTCGATCGTGCCGTGATGGCGTTCGCCGGATGTGTCGTGTTGCTGGGTGTCGTCCTGTCGCTGACCGTGCATCCGTGGTGGATCGCGCTCACCGCTTTCGCCGGCCTCAACATGATACAGGCCAGCTTCACCGGCTTCTGCCCCGCCGCGATGGTATTCAAGGCGCTGGGCGTCCGTCCGGGGACCGCCTTCAAATGATCCGCAAGAGGGCGCTCCCCCGCCCCCTCTTGGCCTGCCTGCTCGCGAGCGTCGCCATGCCGGCCCAGGCGACGACGCTGGAAGAGGCGATCGCGGCCGCCATGAACCATGCGCCCGAAATAGAAGCGGCCCGTGCTGACGCGGATGCCGCCGATGCCCGGATCAAGGAAGCCAGAGGCCAGGGCCTTCCCAGCGCGACGCTGAGCGGGACGATCGGCTATGGCCGCCTCGATCCGCAGGGCTATTTCGGGCTTCCGGCTGCGAACGTCACCCCCCGCGCTGCGCAGCTCACCATCGAGCAACCTTTGTTCATGGGCGGCAGGGTCAGCGCCGGGATCGCGCAGGCGAAAGCCGGGAGCGAGGCCGCGCACGCGGGCGAAAGCATGACGCGAAGCCAAATCGTCGTCGCGACGGTCCAGGCCTATGGGGACGTGCTGACCACGCACCGCATGGTCGTGCTCTACGAACAGATGGTCGGCCAGATGGAGGAGATCCAGCGCCAGGCTCGACTTCGCTTCAAGGCCGGGGAAAGCCCCAGCACCGATGTCGCCCAGGCCGCGGCCCGTCTTGCCGAAGCCCAGGCCGCGCTTGAAGCTGCGCGCGGCGTTGCCGTCTCGGCCGATGCGCGGTTCACCAATCTGACCGGCCTGGCGCCGCAGGATTTGCAGCCCCTTCCGGCAAACCCGGCCATGCCGGGATCGCTCGATGAAGCGCTCGACATTGCGCGGGCGAACAACCCTGCTCTCGCCCAGGCCGAAGCCGCATTGGAGGCCGCGCGCGCTGGCGCGAGAGGCGCGCGAGCGGAACGCTTGCCCACGGTCGGGGCATTCGCGGAAGGCTCCACGATCCGCGACCAGTTCTTCCCCGACTATCGTGCCGACGGCGCCACGGTCGGCGTGCGGGCGCGCTGGCAATTATTCTCCGGTGGGCGCGTCTCGGCGAAGATCACCGAAACCGACAGCGCGGTTAGAGCTGCCGATGCGCGCGAGCGTGCGGCGCGGTCCGCCGTCGATGAACAGACGATCAGCGCCTTTCAGGGCGTTCGATCCGCCGTGCTGGTCGAAACCGCCGCTGGTCAACAAGCCCTTGCCGCTGCGCAGGCACGGGACAGCGTTCGCCATGAGGTCCGCGTCGGCATGAAGCCGCAGCTCGATCTGCTTGATGCCGAACGCGAAGCCATCGCGGCCGCCGTGAGCGAGGCCCGGGCGCAAGGCGATCGCATCGTTGCAGCCTACCGGCTGCTCGCCCTCCTCGGGCGCTGAATTTTCGCACGGGAGACACTTTGCACAAGGATTGGTCCAAAAGGAGCTCATCGCCCTCGCAATCTCCGTGGCAATACGCTGCAATGGCTGTGTAGCTTTTCCATGCCAAGACGGCAGTCAAATAGGGCGCCACTCGCGACGAGGTAATGGAGACGATGGGGATGGCACTCTACATGGGCGCCGGTCCCAGCCTCATGTATGCCGCACAGGCCGCCGAAGCCTTCGATCAATTTGAGAAAGATCGAATCTGAGTTTCGTGGGCAGAACCTACGTCCTCGTGCAACGAACGGCGAGCATTGTTCAATTCTATGTTTTCGACGTAGCCTGATCAGCAGTCCTGGGCAGGAACCGGCTCCAATCAATTTGCATGAACCGTATCAGAAGGAGAATCATCCCGATTTGCAGAGCGATACCACATGAGCTTTTCAACGTGCTCGCAAAAGCGTCGCCGAGGCTCGTTCCGCGCAACCCCTCCTTGGCGCTTGCTGCGTAGAGGGAATAGGAAACGAGACCTCCCGCAAAGAACGCTGCGGTAAAATTCAGCAGGCGCACACGCGCCAGCCCCGCCGCGGCAAACAATTGCGCGAAAGGCAGCGACGAAAGAGCAAACAGCCCCAGACCAAGAATTATGTTGCTCTGCCGCGCCACCGGAGCCTCACCCGCAGCGGCAAGATTGCGCTTCTGTTTCTGCGGCAACCACCCCCCAAGACAGCCAGAAAAAGGGTGAGGCAGGACGTCATAATCATCCTGAAATAACAAATAGATGAGCGATAAGCCAAGATGGGTGAGAGAGATGCAATATACTCGTCGTCAGGGTTTTGTCAGCAAAGGTTGACGAGGTTGCTGCTTTCCATGAGGGGCATATGAGCCGATTGAGAGCCCATCCTGAGCGCCATGCGGTGTCCCGCATCGGCTGGCTGCGCGCGGCAGTGCTGGGCGCCAATGACGGCATCGTCTCTACCGCGAGCCTGATCGTCGGCGTCGCGGCTTCTGGAGCCGACAAGACCAGCATTTATGTGGCGGGCACCGCCGCGCTGGTGGCGGGCGCCATGTCGATGGCCGCCGGCGAATATGTTTCTGTCAGCTCTCAGGCTGATACGGAGAAGGCCGATCTCGCACGCGAGACGGGTGAACTTGTCGATCAGCCTGATTTCGAACGCCAGGAGTTGACAGACATCTATGTCGCGCGCGGGTTAGACGAGAATCTGGCCCTGCAGGTCGCTGATCAGCTTATGGCCCACGATGCGCTAAGCGCCCACGCGCGCGATGAGCTGGGGATTTCCGAGGTGGTGAGCGCGCGCCCGCTCCAGGCCGCTTTGACTTCGGCGCTGACCTTCAGCGCTGGCGCGCTCATGCCGCTGCTTCTCGTCTCCATCGCGCCGCAAGCCAACCTTGTGCCGATCGAGATGGTCGCAACTCTGTTGTTTCTGGCCATTCTCGGTGCGCTTGGGGCCTGGACCGGAGGCGCGCCGCCCACGCGATCGGTGCTGCGGGTCACCTTCTGGGGGGCGCTGGCGCTGGCGGCGACCGCCGGTATCGGACGGCTGTTCGGAACGGTCGTGTAGATATCCCGCCAAATGTCGTCAGGATTCGGTCAGCCTATGCTCCTAGCTCATCGCCTGGAAAGGTGATCATCATGGCACATTCTGATCGCGCAGAGACATTCAAGGTTTGGGATGCCCCGCTGCGGCTGTTCCACTGGCTGCTGGTTGCGGCAATCACGATCGCCTTCCTGTCGTCCGAAAGCGATAGCCCGATCGCGGCCTGGCACATGGTGGCAGGATGGAGCGCGGCGGTGTTGATCGCTTTCCGACTGATCTGGGGCTTGGTCGGCGGCGAGCACGCCCGCTTTGTGGATTTCATCAGACCCTCAGCGATCGCCGGGCACATCCGCGAACTACTGGCGGGCCGACCCGAGCGCGCCATCGGGCACAATCCCTTGGGCGCGATCGCAGTGATCGCTCTTATCGGCCTCACAGGGGTCGTTCTATGGAGCGGGATTGCCGTCGCGGCAGGTGGTATGGACGAGGATCTCCACGAAGCCCTTGCCTATGGCCTGCTCGCCCTCATCGGCATCCATGTCGGTGCTGTGTTGCTGATGTCGGCGGTTACCCGCGAGAATCTGGTTCGCGCCATGATCGGCGGCCGCAAGAAACGCGCCCTCCATCCCGGAGCGCAGGACGCGCGGGCACCGGGCATCTTTGCGATGCTGCTGGGAGTCGTGGCGATCGTCCTGACAAGTATCGCGATTCTCAAGATGGAGCCGATGGCCTTCTCGCCTCAGCACCGCGAGGCGCATCATGGCGTCCCTGGCGAACGCGACTAACGACTTGCGGGGATGACCTGATAGAAGACGCTATGGCCCACCTTCATCACCCACATGGGAAAGCCCTCAAAAGACATGCGCCTGCTCGTCGTCGAAGATAATGACCGGATGGCGGCACTGATCGCCGACGGCCTCCGACGCCGAGGCTTCGTGTGCGACATCGCGCTGGATCTTGCCCAAGCCGACGACGCAATGGCCGGCGCGCAATATGACGCGATCGTGCTCGATCTTGGCCTCCCCGATGGCGACGGCATCGACTGGCTCGCCGGTCGTCGCAAATATCAGCAGATGCCGCCCGCGATCATCCAGACCGCTCGCGGCGCGCTCGAGGATCGCGTCACCGGCCTCGATGCAGGTGCGGACGACTATGTCGTCAAGCCGGTCGAGGTCGATGAACTCGCCGCGCGCATCCGCGCCCTCCTGCGCCGCCCTGGCGTTAGGACGCAACCCGTCATTGAAGTCGGCACGCTTTGCTTCGACACTGCAAGCCGCTCAGCAAGCATCGCGGATCGCAATGTCGATCTCTCCCGCCGCGAGGCCGATTTGCTGGAACTGCTGATGCGCCGGGCGGGAACAGTGGTGCATCGCGATGTCATTGAAAACGCCCTCTACAGCTTCAACGATCCGGTAACTCCCAATGCAGTGGAAGCCGCTGTCTCGCGTCTGCGCCGCAAGCTGGACGAGGCGGCGATGCCGGGCACGCTCCATACCGTTCGGGGTGTTGGCTATATGCTGAAGGACGGCCCGGCATGACGCGGCGCCGATCGGTTTCCCGGCGTTTGCGGCGCGGACTGGGTCTGATCGGTCTAATCGGCACCGTGCTGCTGCTGGCAGCGGTCGCGTTCTTTTACAGCTTCACCTTCACCCATCTCGATCCGCAAGCAGCGATACTACGCGCGATCAAGGAGATGCTGGAGCATGTCGCGCTGCCGCTGGTCGTGCTGCTGGTGCCGGTCACCATCATGGTGCAACGAGTGATCCGCCAGGCATTCCTGCCTCTGGAGGAAGCCGCCGCCGAGATCGAAGCGGCGCGCGGGCATGAACGGGGTTTTCGGATTGACGCCTCGCATATGCCTGCCGAGGCCTTGCCCTTCACCGATGCCGTCAATGATCTGCTCGTGCGCCTCGATGACGCCGTAATGCGGCAGGAGGCGTTCGCGGCCGATGTCGCACACGAACTGCGCACACCGCTGGCGCTCTTGTCGCTCGAACTCGACCGGCTCGATCATGAGGACGCCGCACGCCTCAAGAACGATGTCGCCTCGATGCGCCGGCTGATCGACCAGCTCATGCTGCTGGCGCAGATCGATGCTGCTGCGGCGGCCCAGACGCCGCTGGAGCCGGTGCCTCTCACCGAGATCGCGACTCAGGTCGTTGGAGCCGTTGCCCCTGGCATCATCGCCGACGCCAAGACAATTGAGCTGGATACCGGCGATCATCCGCCGATCGTGAATATCCGCCGCGAGGCGGTCGCCGCGGCCCTACGCAACCTGATCGAAAATGCCGCGCGCGTTACCCCTGTCGGCGGGACGATCCAGGTCCGGGTTGGCCCTGGCGCCATATTGGCGGTACGCGATGAGGGGCCGGGACTGACGCCGGATCGGCTCAGCGACCTCGTGCAACGCCACCGCCGCGCCGATCATGCGAGCAAGACCGGCGCAGGCCTCGGCCTTGCCATTGTCGAGCGGATCATGGCTGCCCACGGCGGTACGCTCACGACCGATCCTACCTTGCACGAATTGGCTCTGCGCTTTCCCGAACCCTGACCATTCCCGTCAGCATCGTGTCAGGATTCGGTCAGGGACGTTCCTTAGCCGGGCGTCATGTCCAGACGAACGATCCTGCTTTCCGGCGGCGCCACGCTTGCCTTGATCCTGACTGGCTTGTGGTGGCTTGCCGCACGACCCAACGGATCGAACCTCCCGGCGACGGAGAGCGCTGCCCGGTCTGAAAGCGGGGTTCTGGCCGTGGATGCCCGTCGCGCGACGCAAATGGGAATCCGCATTGCTCCAGCGACAGCGGCCGAGGAAGCGCCGCTCGCTACCATACCCGCGATGATTCAGCCCCCCGCCAATGCCCGTGTGGCGGTGGCGGCAACCTTTCCTGGTACGGTGGTGCGAACCCTCGTGGTCGAAGGTGACAGCGTGAAACGCGGGCAGCCGCTCGCCATCATCGCGAGCCGCGACGTGCTGACGATCGGCGCTGATCTCAGCCGGGCCCATGCGCGCAGCGGCGTGGCACAGGCCAATGCGGCGCGATTGTCGCAGCTCAGCCGCGAAGGCATCATCGCCGGCGCTCGCGCGGATGAAGCCAATGCCGTCGCTGCCGAGGCACGCGCCGACGTTTCGGAGAAATCGCGCATCCTGGCGCTGGTGAATGGCCATGGCGGCAACGGTTCTTATACGCTCACCGCCCCCATCGCGGGGCGCGTTACCAGTGCCGCGATCCAGGCGGGCAATCCGGTCGACGGCACCACCGCGCCCTATGTGATCGACGCGGCGGATCGCTATGAGGTGGTCGGGCAATTGCCGGAGCGGCTGATTGGACAAGTCCGCCCCGGCATGAGCGTGCGGCTGCTTCCCGATCTTGTGGGCCGGATCATTGCGGTGGGATCGACGATCGATCCGACCACCCGCTCGGCGAGCCTCAAGGCGGAGATCCCCGGTGGCCCCGGCATGGTCGCGGGCCGGGCCACCAGCATCGTGATCGCTGGCCCCGCGCCAGCGGACGCGGCGAGCGTGCCCGATGCCGCCGTCACCATGATTGGCGGCAAAGCGGCGGTGTTCGTCGCCGTGCGCGGCGGCTTCGTGGCCCGGTCCGTCACAAGCGGGGGGAGCAGTAACGGCCGCACCGTGCTGCTCTCCGGAGTCAGCCCAGGTGAGCCGGTGGTGATCTCTGGTACGAGCGCGCTGAAGGCGCTCGCCTCGGCGCAGTAGGTCCACCATGCTGCGTTCGCTCGTCGCCACGGCGCTTTCTTACCGCCTGCTTGTTCTTGTGCTCGCCACAATCACAGCGGGGCTTGGCGTCTGGGCCTTCACCACCTTGCCCGTCGATGCTTACCCGAACATCGCGCAGACGCAGGTGAAGCTGATCCTCAAGGCCCCCGGCATGACGCCGGAGGAGGTCGAAAGCCGCGTCATCACACCGATCGAGACGGAGATGCTCGGCATCCCCCATCAGGCAATCCTGCGCTCGACCGCCAAATATGCCATTGCCGACATCACGATCGACTTCACCGACGGCACCGACATCTATTGGGCGCGCCAGCAGGTCACCGAACGCCTCTCGGGCGTCATGGGCGATCTGCCGGCATCGGTGAGCGGCGGCCTCGCCCCGATCTCGACTCCGCTCTCCGACGTCTACATGTTCACCATCGAAGGGCCGCTGTCGCTCCAGCAGAAGCGCGAACTGCTCGACTGGACGATCCGGCCCGCGCTGCGCACGGTGCCCGGCGTCGCCGATGTCAACGCGCTGGGCGGTTATGTCCGCACGTTCGAGGTCAGGCCCGATCCCGTCGCGCTGGCGAGCGCGAAACTCTCCGTGGCCGACCTGCGCACCGCAATCGAAAGCGGCAACCGCAATGACGGCGCGGGCCGCCTCGCGAGCGGCGAGGAAGCACTGATCGTCCGCGCGGTGGGCGCGATCCGCACCGTCGAGGATCTGGGGTCGCTCGTCATCGCCAGCCGCGACGGACGGATCGTCCGGCTCGGCGATGTCGCCACCGTCGGCATTGGCAGTCTCACTCGTTATGGCGCGGTCGCGCGCGGCGGCAAAGCCGAAGCCGTGCAGGGTCTCGTCATCGCGCTGCGCGGCGCGGACGCCCGCCAGGTGGTCGATGGCGTGCGGACACGGCTCGCCGAGATGCAGAGTGGCCTGCCCGAAGGCACGCAAATCCATGTCTTCTACGACCGCTCCGATCTGATCGAGCGCGCGGTCGGCACGGTCGAGAAGGCGTTGCTGGAGGCGACCGTGCTGGTCGTCGTGCTGCTGATTCTGTTTCTCGGCGACTGGCGCGCCGCCGCGATCGTCGCGGTGACCCTGCCGATGGCGGCGCTCATCACCTTCCTGTTCATGCGCGGCATGGGGCTGTCCGCCAATCTGATGAGCCTGGGCGGCCTCGCCATCGCGATCGGGCTGCTGGTCGATGGCGCGGTGGTCGTGGTCGAAAATGTCGTCGAGCGGCTGGGGCACGCGCATGGCGAGGATACGCCCCGGCTGAACCTTGTGTTCCGCGCGACCAGCGAGGTGATCGTGCCGGTGTCGGCGGGGATCGTCATCATCGCGCTGGTGTTCCTTCCGCTGCTGTCGTTGCAGGGGCTGGAGGGCAAGCTGTTCGCGCCGGTCGCGCTCACTATCGTCTTTGCACTGCTCGGCTCCTTGCTGCTCGCACTGACGCTTGTGCCGGTACTCGCCTCCTTCGGTCTCAAGAGCGGCCATCATGGCGATCCGTGGATCATGCGCCAGCTTGGCCCGCGCTATCGCGCGCTGCTGGACGGCGCGTTCGCGCGCAAGCGTCTGGTCTATGGCCTGTCCGCCGCCGGGCTGGTGCTGGCGGGTCTGGCTTATGGCGCCGTCGGCAAGACCTTCATGCCGACGATGGACGAGGGCTCGGTGATCGTCCAGCTCACCAAGATGCCGTCGATCAACCTCAGCCAGTCGGTCGCCGGCGACATGGCCGTGCAGCGCGCACTCCTCACCGTGCCGGAGGTCGAGGATGTGATCGCCCGCGTTGGTTCCGACGAGATCGGCCTCGACCCCATGGGCCTCAATGAAACCGACAGCTTCGTCCAGTTGAAGCCGCGATCTGAGTGGCGGGGTGACAAGGACTTCGTGGTCGAGGAAATCCGCAAGGCGCTAGAGGGATTGCCCGGCATCGAAGCCAGCTTCACCCAACCGATCGAAATGCGTGTCTCGGAAATGCTGACCGGCGCGCGCGGCGATCTCGCGGTGAAGATATTCGGTCCCGATTCGCAGATGCTCGCCGATCTGGCGGGCCAGGTCCAGCACATGCTGTCCGGCATTGACGGCGCCTCGGAAGTGCTGACGGTCGCCAATGACAGCGTGGATTATCTCCAGCTCGATATCGATCGCGCGGCGGCGGGACGGTTCGGAATGCCGATCGACCAGATGCAGGATGCCCTGCGCGCGCAGGTCGAGGGCGTCCACGCAGGGATCGTCGCCGATGGGCAGAAGCGCGTGCCTATCGTGATCCGCGGCGATGACAGCATCCGCAATGATCCGGCCCGCTTCGCCGATCTGCAACTGCGCACACCCGATGGCACGCTGGCGCGCGTCAGCGACATGGCGCGGGTGGAGCGGACGCAGGGTCCGGTGAAACTCGACCATGAGAACGGCTCGCGCTTCGCACTTGTGCAGGCGTTCGTCTCGGGACGCGACCTGGTCGGCTATGTCGATGAGGCCAAGGCGGCCGTCGCTGCCAGGGTCAGGCTGCCTGCGGGTTACAGCATCGTCTGGGGCGGCCAGTTCGAAAACCAGCAGCGCGCGTCGGCGCGGCTGATGCTGGTGATCCCGATCGCATTGGCGCTGATCTTTCTCGTCCAGCTGGCAACGCTCCGCTCACTCAGGGCATCGTTGCTCATCCTCGCGAATATCCCGTTCGCGATGGTCGGCGGGCTGCTCTCGCTCTGGCTGTCGGGTGAATATCTCTCCGTTCCCGCATCGGTGGGGTTCATCGCGCTGCTCGGCATCGCCGTGCTCAACGGACTGGTTCTAGTCGCCCATTTTCGCCAGCTCCGCGCCGAGGGGCTGAGCATGGCCGAGACGGTACGGCTGGGCGCGCAGCGGCGGCTGCGTCCCGTGCTGATGACCGCGAGCATCACGGCTTTCGGCCTCGTGCCCTTGCTGTTCGCCAGCGGGCCCGGGTCCGAAATTCAGCGGCCGCTGGCGATCGTGGTGATCGGCGGCCTCATCACCTCCACTTTGTTGACGCTGATCCTGCTGCCGATCCTGTTCGAGCGCTTCGGCGAAAGCGCTGAGGAAATCGCAAATGTCTGACCTTCTGTTCACCCTCCATTGCGCCGTCCGCGACACCGAAGCGTTGCTGGTCGCAATCCGCACCGTGTCCCCGGCACCTATCCACATCTGCGCGGAATCCGTCCGCGGCCAGGATTATGACGATGCCGGAACGGCGGAGAAAGTGTCCGGCGAGCTCAAGCGGGCCACGCTCGAACTGATCGTCGGCGCGGACAGGATGCCCGACCTGCTTCATGCCGTGGAGGAGGCTCGGCGCGACCTGCCGGTCCGCTGGCGAACCACCTGCCTGCTCGATCATGGAAGGATCGCCTGATGCGGGCCATGCTCCTCGCCTGCGGCCTGCTGCTGGCCGCATCGCCAGCCCTGGCACAGCGCACCGATTTGCCGCCCGCCGACAGGGTGAATGAGGCGTTGGACAATCATCCCAGCGTTGCCGCAGCCGCTGCCCGCGTCGAGGCGGCGCGGGCACGGGGCGATATGCTGCGAAAAGGTCCGCATGAGGTGACCGTCAGCGGCAGCTATATACGCCGCACCGTCGATCGCGAAGGCGGATTCAATGAGTTCGACACGACGATCAGCCGTCCCTTCCGCCTGCCCGGCAAGGCAGCGCTTGATCGCGAGGCGGGGGCGCTGGGCGTTGAGGTTGCCCGGAACCAGATGGAGGATGTCCGGCACCAGACGGCGCTCGTCTTCTCCGGCCTGTGGCATGACTGGCTGGCCGCCGGGAGCCATTATCGCAACGATCTCGACACCGTCCGGGGGCTGGAGGCATCGATGGCGGCCGTAGCGCGGCGCGTGGCGCTGCGGGATGCCGCGCAGCTTGACCTCGATCAGGCTGCCGCCGCGCTGGCACAGGCACGCGCGCAGGCGGCCTCGTCGCTCGCCTCACGCGAACAGGCGCGCGTTACGCTTGTGGCGACCTTTCCGGACATTCCACTTCCGCCCGAGCCGCCGGAGCTGGCGATACCCGTGCTGCCTGCCGATGGGCTGGAAGCCATGCGCGATCTGGTGATCGAACGCAGCCACGAAATCGGTGCCGCCGATAAGGAGGCGCAACGGCTGGACGTCACCGCACGCCGGGTTCGCGCCGACCGCGTCGCCGATCCTTCCTTCGGGGTCCGCCTGTTCAGCGAGCGCGGCGGTACGGAAACAGGGGCGGGTGTCGTCGCCTCGATCTCGCTGGGCGGCGGTTATCGCCGTGCGGCGGCCGACCAGGCCTCGGCCGAGGCCAATGCCGCGCGCATGGAACTGGCGGCCGTGACACGCACCGTCGAGGCGATGGCCAATGCTGGTCTTTCCAACGCCCGTACCCGGTTCAATGCCTGGTCCAACGCCGAAGCGTCCGCCCGCAGCGCCGGCGATGCCGCCGCAAGGACGGCTCGCGGCTATCAACTTGGCCAGATCGACCTGGCCGATCTCCTTTATGCGCAGCGGCAGACCAATGACGCGCGCCGCATGGAGATCGATGCCCGCTCCGAAGCAAACCGGGCGCTACTCAGGCTCGAAATCGACTCGCACAGCATCTGGGCGGCGGTCGACAGGGAGTGATCGAACCACGGTGGCTTCACCCTCTGTTGTCGGACGTCCGAGGATCACGAACCGGGAGCAGCGAAAGCTGTATCGGCCAGGTTCCAACCCCCTCCGATCGCCTTGTATAATGCGACCATCTGCACAGCGGCTGTCGTCCGCGCGCGCAGATTTGCGGTTTCGGCCTCATGAAGGAGGCGCTGGGCCGCAAGCAGCTCAATTCGCGTGATATCGCCTGCGGCAAAGCGCGCTTCAGCATGATCAAAGCTGCGGCGCGAGGCATCCAGCGCCGCTTGATGACGTGTCAATGTATCCAAGCTTGCATTATAATCGCCCAAGGTGCGCTCGGCATCTCCCAGTGCCGCCAGCACGGCCTGCTCATAACCCAGCGCGGCCTGCCGCTGGGCAGCCTCCCGGACACGTATCTCCGCGCGCACACGGCCGCCGTCGAACAATCGCCAAGAGATGAGCGGCAGGATGGAGTAGCGGGTGCTGGACGAATCGAACCAGTCGCCCGGACTGAGCGCCTGGAAGCCGCCGCCGGCACCAATGGACAGCTTGGGGAAAAGCTCCGCGGTGGCGACGCCGATATCAGCGGTGCTGGCAGCAAGCCGCCGTTCAGCAGCCAGAACATCGGGGCGGCGACGCAATATGTCGGCGCGTTCCCCTACGGGCAGTGCCGGCAGGACGCGCGCCGGCGCGGCGGTATCGAGCAGCTTCAGTTCCCGTTCCGGGGGTGCGCCGAGCAGGACGCCAAGACCGAGCACGGCTCCGCGCTGACGCGCCGCAATGCCCGGTAGCATGGCATTGGCGGCAGCCCACCGCTCATAGGCTGCGTCCACATCGGCGCGGGAAACATCGCCGAGAGCGGCACGGCTGCGCATGAGGTCCAGCGTCTGTTGCAACGTTGCGACCGTCGCCTGCTGCGTAAGCAATTCTTCCCCGGCGCCAGTCGCCTCGAACCATGTGCGAGCGACCTCCGCCGCGATCCGCATACGTACACCCTGCGCTTCGGCTTGGGTCGCCTGCAACCGCGCGCTGGCGCCTTCCAGCGCCCGGCGATTGGCGCCAAACAGGTCGACTTCCCACGCAGCATCGAAGCCGGCATCATAGATTGTCTGCGACGCATCTAGTCCCGGAATGGAACCAACCGGCAGTGGGCCATTCTCGCTTTGTCGGCGGCGGTTCACGCTGGCGCCTGCGGAAACAGCGGGCAGTTGCTGACCAGCGGCCCGATCGCGCAGAGCGCGCGCTTCATCGATCCGCGCCGCTGCCTGACGGATATCGAGATTTTGCGCCAGTGCAGTGTCGACCAGTCTCTCCAGTTCAGGGTCGCCCAGCGTTGACCACCAGCGGACAAGGTCGGCAGGGGCGGACGCCCCCGCCGCTGCCTGGGTCCAGCCGCTGCCCGTGTCCACGGAAGGCGGCGCGTGATAGTCGGGGCCGACGACACAGGCGGTCAACGAAATGCAGCTGAATAGCACCACCGCAAGACGCAACTGTCGATGAGGGGGAAATATCATTGCAGACGTCCTCGAACGAAGATGGTGGCCGTGGTGAGCGACACCAGGGCGATCAGCGCCAATGGCCAAAGGCTCGCAAGAATATCGCCGGGCGACATTGCTTTCAGAAAGCTGCCTTCCACGATGATCAGAAAATGGGTGAGGGGGATCGCCTGAGCCAGCCATTGCAGCAGCGTGGGCATATTCTCGACCGGGGTAGCGAAGCCCGACATCAGAACGGATGGCACGCCGATGGCGAAGGCGCCAAGGATGGCCTGCTGCTGGGTCGCGCTGATCGCGGATATCATCAGGCCGATGCCCACCACCGACAGGATGAACAGAACCAGGCTGACGAACAGCAGCCCAAACGAGCCGTTGAACGGAATCTGGAACGGACCCGCAGCGGCCGCCATCATCAGAAGACCGAGCATGGTGCCGATGACCAGAGCGGGCAGGGATTTGGATATAATGATTTCCGGCGTGGAGGTTGGTGACACCAGCAACTGGTCGAATGTTCCCAGTTCGCGCTCCCGCGCGATCGACAGCGAGGTGATGAGCAGCGCGCTGAAGAACGCCAGGATACCGGAGAGGCCGGGCACGATGAACCAGCGGTAGGTCAGGTTGGGATTGAACCAGTTGCGCACCGCCACCGCCGATGCGGGCGCACTGCCGGCGTTTGCTTCCGCGCCAACCTCGGCAGCGATGGCGGAGAGATAAGAAGCGGTGATCTGCCCTGAATTGCTGCGCCGGCCATCGATCAGCATCTGAACGCGACCATTGTCGCCGGTGGCGATTGCGCGCGAAAAGTCCGGCTGGATATCGAGCGCCGCGATCACCTTGCCCTGGTCGATAAGATCGCGCAGCTCTTGGCTGTCGTTCACGCGATAGACCTGCGTAATGAAGTCGGCCCGGTCGAGCCGCGTGATCAGTTCATAGGACCAGCGCCCCGAATCCTGATTGTGAACGGCGATATCGACATTGCGCACTTCCAGCGTCGCGGCGAAGGCGAACACCAGCAGTTGCAACAGCGGCGGCACAAGCACCACCATGCGGCTGCGCGGGTCGCGCAGGATGCTCAGCACTTCCTTGATGAACTGCGCCCGCAGCCGGGTGAAAGCGAAATGGCTATTGTGTTGCGCCATGGCTCCTCACTCCAGATTCTTGCGCGTGGCGCGTTTTGCCAGGACGAAAAACAGAAAGCCGATGGCAGCCATCGCCAGCAGGTTCGGCACAAAGACCACCCAGATGTCCCCGGCCAGAAACACGGTCTTCAAGGAAGAAACGAAATAGCGCGCCGGGATAAACCAGGTGATAGCCCGGATCGGCGCCGGCATGGCGTCGATCTCATACAGAAAGCCCGACAGCATGAATGCGGGCAGAAAGCCCGAGAACAAGGCAATCTGCGCGGCCAGAAACTGATTGCGGGTGATGGAGGAGATCAGCAGTCCCTGGCCCAGCGCAGGCACCATGAATGTCGCCGAAAGCAAAAGGAGTGCGGCCAGTGACCCGCGCAGCGGCACGCCGAACGCAAAGACCGCCAGCGCCGTGGCCCCAAGCGTGGCGAGCATCCCGAGCGCGAAATAAGGCAGGAGCTTACCGATCAGGATTTCCGCGACCGATGCGGGCGTGGAGAGTACCGCCTCCATCGTGCCGCGCTCCCACTCGCGCGCTACCACCAGTGCGGTCAACATGGTGCCGATGATGGTCATGACGATGGCGATGGCGCCGGGCACGAGCGAACGGCGGCTCTCCAGTTCGGCGTTGAACCAGTATCGCGGCTCCAGTGTTACGCCCGCCTGAGATGCCTCGATACCGAGGCCGCCCCGCCAAGTCTGGACGACGCCCTGTGCGTAGTTGGTGACATAGTTGGCGGTATTGGGCTGCGAGCCATCGGCGATGATCTGTACGAGGGGCCGCGCGCCGCGATCGGCCAGGCGCTGCTCGAAATCCTGCGGAATGACTACAAATCCGCGCAATTCGCCCGAAACGACCCGGTCGGACACCTCGCGCCGATCATGGGCGAAAGTCACGTCCAGATAACGGGTTCCGGCGAATGCGGCGGCCAGTGACTGCGCCGAGGCAGATTCGGATTCCTGCACGACGCCGATACGCACTGCCCGCACGTCCAGTGACACCGCATAGGAAAACAGAAGCAGCAGGACCACCGGAAGGACAAAGGCGATCAGCAGCGTGGACGGATCGCGGACCGCCTGCAGGCTCTCCTTGACCACCAGCGCCCAAAGGCGTTTCGGGTCGAAGCGGCGCATGGCCTCCGGCGGCATTCGGCGATCCCGGCGCGATCCATCCGCGTCGTTCATGCGGCGACCTCGCTACGGGCGACATCGGCGAGATCTTCGGCTTCGACCAGATGAATGAACGCGTCTTCCATGGTCGGGTCCGGCCGGGCATCGCTGGCGGCACCGCGTTTGAGAGCGTCCGGCGTGTCCAGCGCGATCAGCCGGGCGCGATAGAGCATCGCTACCCGGTCGCAATATTCCGCCTCGTCCATGAAATGGGTGGTGACCATCACAGTCACGCCCTTGCGGGCAAGGCCGTTGATGTGGGTCCAGAACTCCCGCCGCGTAATCGGATCGACGCCCGAAGTCGGCTCATCCAGAAACAGCACCGGCGGGCGATGCATCACCGCGCAGGCCAGCGCCAGGCGCTGCTTGTATCCGAGCGGCAGAGAGTCCGGCGCTGACGACAGCCAGGGCTGCAAGCCGAAGATTTCGATCATTTCCTCGATCCGCGCCCGCTGCGTCGCGCCGTCCAGACCATAGACGCCAGCGGAGAACTCCAGATTCTGTCGCACGGACAGCAAGCCATAGAGCGAGAACTTCTGCGCCATATAGCCAAGCTGACCTTTGACCGCCCCGGTCGCGCGGCGCAGATCAAGCCCCGCCACATGCGCCTCACCGCTGGTGGGTTTGAGCAGGCCGCACAGCATCTTGAAGGTGGTCGATTTGCCAGCGCCATTCGGCCCGAGCAGGCCGAAGATTTCGCCCTTGCCCACCTCGAAGCTGATATTGTCGGTGGCCGTGAAATCGCCGAAGCGTTTGGTCAGGTTCCGGCAGGAAACGGCGATATCCGATTCAAGCCGGATAGGCGGCAGCCCCTCGGCAAGGGCCGATGTGCCGCCGGGGCCGCCGCCAAGCAGATCGATGAAGGAATCCTCGAAGCGGGCGGGCACGGGTTTGAGTTGCGCCGCGATCCGATCGGCAAGAGCACTTATCTGGCCGGTTCCCGCACCGGGGCGCAACACGATGCGAACACCGCTGCCCTGAATCACGCCATCGCCCACGCTGCTCAGGTCCAGCGCCTCGGCCAGCACGGCCCGGCGCTGATCGCCAACCTGTTCCAGACGGAAGCTGCGGCCGGCAAGGCGCCCGGTCAGTTCTCCCGGCGGTCCATCATAGGCAAGCCGCCCCTCGTTCAATAGCAGCACGCTGTCACAGCGTTCGGCCTCGTCGAGATAGGCGGTCGACCAGACCACAGCCATGCCCTCGTCGGTCAGCGCCTGCACCATGCGCCACAATTCCTGACGGCTGACGGGATCGACGCCGACGCTCGGTTCATCCAGAAGCAGAACGGCAGGCCGTGCCATCAGTGCGCAGGCCAGGCCGAGTTTCTGTTTCATGCCGCCGGACAGCTTGCCCGCCAGACGCCCGGTAAAGGGGGCAAGACGCGTGAAGTCGAGCAATTCGGAAAGCAACTCGCCGTTTCGGTCGGCATCCATGCCGCGCAACTGCGCATAGAGCCGCATATTCTCCATGACCGACAAGTCTTCGTAGAGACCAAAGCGCTGCGGCATGTAACCGGTTGCGGCATGGATGGCGTCATTGTCGTCCACCACATCAAAGCCCGCCACCGTGGCGCGGCCGCTATTCGGCGCCAGCAGACCCGTCAGGATACGCATCAGGGTTGTCTTGCCCGCACCGTCCGGTCCAACCAGCCCGGTCAGGCGGCCAAACCGGATCTGTGCGTTCAGATCCTGCAATGCCTGCACGCCGCCGAAATGCTTGCTCACCCCATCGATGACGACCGCGACCTCATCCAGCGGGGCAGGTGGCGGGTCCGATGCTGCGCTACCGGACGCCATGTCAGCGGCCTTTGGCCTGCGCGCTGGATGCTGGCCCGGCATCGACGTCGATGGTCACCGGCATGCCCTGGCGCAGCGCGGCATCCGCATTGGTGACCACGATCCGCAGGCGATAGACCAAATCCGTGCGCAGATCCGTGGTCTCTACCGTTTTTGGCGTGAACTCGGCGCGCGGTGAAATAAACCCGATCTGGCCTTGATAAACCTTGTCGGACGAGTCGCTATGGACGCGAACCCGCATCCCGGGCGCGATGCGCCCCAGATCCGGTTCTCCGATATAGGCACGCACATAAACCGGCGCATCAAGGCTCACGCTGTAGATCGGGGTCTGGCTAACAACCATGCTGCCGGGTTCGCGCACGCGGGCAATCACGGTGCCGGTGCGCGGCGCAAGCAGCACTGTATCGGCAAGCGCAGTGGCGGCTTGCGCCCGTGCCGCTTGTGCGGCGGCGAGGCGGGCCTGCCCCGCTGCGACATCTTCCTTGCGGAAGCCTTCTGTGGCTTGTGAATAGGCGGCCCGGGCCGCATTGGCGCCGGCGACGGCTTGGTCGCGCGCGGTGCGGGCGGCATCGACCGTCTTTTGACTGGCGGCGCCTGAGGCGAGCAATTGGCTCTGACGATTGAAATTGCGCTCCGCATCTCTGGCGACAGCCGAAGCCTGATTGAGTGCCTCGCGCGCCTGGACGATCTCCTGAGGGCGCAGGCCGCGGAGCAATTTGTCGAGGTCCGCCTGAGCAACACCCACGGACGCATCGGCCGCAGCCACACCTTCCTCGAACGGCTGCGCGTCGAGGACAGCCATGCGCGCACCCGCTTCGACGTGATCTCCTTCATCGAAGTGCATCTGCGCAACACGACCGGGTTGCCGGAAGGCGAGTTGAACCTCGCGAATGTCGACATTGCCATAGAGGCGCAGAGCCTCGTCGTCATGGCTGCCACGCTGCATCCAGACCCATCCGATCCCGATTATTGCGACGACAGCGACAATAATAAAGACCCGCTTGGGAATGCCGGGCAGGCGGATGCGCTTCATTGCACTGCTCCGATTCCGCGCAGATATATAGCGAACACGCCGGGAGCATCGCGACGAATATGGGTTACATCGCCCGCCAGCATCGATTGCATGACGAGCCCCTGGATCGTGCCGATAAACAGGGTGGTGGCGGCATCCGGATCGAGGTCGGCACGCAACTCGCCTCGCACCTTTCCCGCCTCGAGCAAGCCACGAAGCCGCTCTCCATAGTGCCGGATCAGCGTCTGGGCCATGCGCTTGGGAAGAGTCTCACCCGGCCGCTGCAACTCCCCGAAAAGCATTCGTGGCACGCCCGGGTGGTCAGACACGAAATCGATATGTGTCATGAAGACCGCTTCAAGGGCGGCCTTCGGAGACGCGGCCCCTTCCGCGGCCTTGTCGACGCGGGCGAGTAAACGGTCGGTCACCCAGGACATCACCGCCTCCAGGATGGCGTCTTTGGTCGGGAAATGACGGAACAGCGCCCCCTGGGTCAGCCCCATTCGCTGCGCGATGGCCGTCGTTGTGATGTCACTTGGGTTTTGTTCTGCAGCCAGGTCGACCACCGCCTCCACGGTTGCCGCTCGACGTTCGTCCGCTGGAAGATACTTGGAGCGGTCACTCATTGCTTGCGCTTTCTAAAGAGAGTAATCTATTACTATCTATCTGCGATGTGTAGCGGTTGCAAGATGGGAAGTGCCGGAATGGAGACAGTCATTGTTCGCAATGTATGGAAGATGACCCGTGGTTGGTTGAGCTGCGTTGTTGGCCCGGCTCCTGATTCATATTGTGAGCGTGGCCGAGCCTGAATCACAGTAATGTTCCCACCTCGATCAACGCCTAGAATGCAATATGCACCAGCGGGCAGTGCGGCGGTGATTTGAGCTCTGCCATTGGCCTCGAATCGATCCATTGATCAGGAACCAGCGTAAACTGAAGCGAGAAGATGAGTGATCGAGCTACGGCAGCTTCGCTATCTAATAGCAGCCGCAGAAGCAGGGAGTTTCAGCCGCGCGGCGCGCAACCTCAACATCAAGCAGCCGACGCTGAGCCGCTACATCCTCGAAACCGAGAAGCGGCTGGGCATGGCGCTGTTCGACCGTAAGACGCGCGGCGCCACCCTGACGGCGGACGGGGCGACCTATCTGCGGGTCGCCAAGCGGATCATGAAGGAGTGGGACGAGCTGGACGCCTGGGTCAGCGCCACGACCAACGGCCATGCCGGCAAGCTGGCGGTAGGCTTCTACACGTCCTTCTCGGCGGGAAACCTGCGCGCGACCCTGAGCAAGTTCGGCGAGCGCCATTCCGAGGTGAAGCTGCGCGGGTTCGAGCGCGACCGCGAGATGCTGCTGGCCGGCATCGAGAACGGGCTGCTCGACATCGCCATCATGATCGGCGAGGCGCCGCATCCAGGGCTGATGAGCCGCTCGTTCTGGAGCGAGCGCATCCTGGTGGCGATGCCCGAAAGCCACGCGCTTGCGACCCGCGAACGCATCCACTGGACCGACCTGACCGGCGAGCGGTTCTTGCTCACCGAGCAAGATCCCGGTCCCGAGACGCGCAACATGCTCCTCGGCAAGCTCGGGATGCCGGGCTACTCACCGGAGATCGACATGGACGACATCAGGCGGGACACTGTGCTGAGCGTCATTGCGCTCGGCGGGTATATCTCGATCGTCGCGGAATCGGCGCTCGGCATCCACGTCCCCGGCGTGGTCTTCCGCGAGGTCCACGAGGCCAACGGGCACACGCGGATCGGCTTCTCGGGCTATTGGCGCGAGGACAATGAAAATCCGGTGCTGCGCCGGTTTCTTGAGTTCGTCACCGCCCGCTATTCGATGCCGTCCATGCCTGGGCCGCAACCACTGTCTCAGCAACCGGGAAAGGAGCCGTCATGACGCAAGGAAAGACACTCATCATCGTGCTGGTCACGCTCATCATCGGGTTCGGGGCGGGTTTCGTCCTGCGCCCGGTGATCGTGCCCGTCGAACGGGCGGCGATCGTGGCCGCCCCGCCAGTCGCCGCGCCGACGCCGGCCGAGCCGCGCGGGATGCAGTATTTCGCGGCGCATCTCGATGAAGCCCGGCAGGTCGTGGCGCAATGCGCGGAAGGAACGGCGCGCGGCGACGAGTGCGCCAACGCCGAGCAAGCGGTGATCGAGGCGGAAGGCCGCGAGCGGTTCAAGAAGTTCATGGGCAACTGACGGCAGGCGGCGCGCTCTCACTTCCGCTGCGCGAGCCACCGGCGAAAGCCCCTGTCCGTCGCCATGAGCTGAATGGCCATCGGCACTAGCAGTTTCTCGGGCGGCACAGGCGAACTGCCCGTCTCGGCCGCGTGTGCCTCCGCATAGGCGGTCAGCTCGCGATATACCGCAGCGGGAATGTCCACCGTGGCCTTTATCGGTGGTGACACGCCTCGAAGAGGAGACCCGGATCGGCAAAGGCGGGACCCTGGCGGCGCAGCTGTCGCGGCTCGACCTGATCGTGCTCGACGAGCTCGGTTATCTGCCGTTCGCCCGCTCGGGAGGGCAGTTGCTGTTCCACCTCATCAGCAAGCTTTATGAGCGGACCAGCGTCATCATCACCACGAACCTCGCCTTCGGCGAATGGCCGACCGTGTTCGGCGATCCCAAGATGACCACGGCGCTGCTCGACCGCGTCACCCACCACTGCGATATCGTCGAGACGGGCAACGACAGCTGGCGCTTCAAAAACCGCAGCTGACAGCCACCTTCGGCGCCTTCAAAAATCTATCTTGCGCTGCGCGCGCCTCCGGTCGGGCTACGCCCGCCCTCCGCCGCACGCAGCGCAAGGCCATCTTCAACAAACCAGCATCATATTATCCGAAAAGGGGGTCCCTCTTCGACGCCGATCGGGGGTCCCTTTTGAACACGATGACGTAATTGCTGCCGTTGTTCTCATTTGGGCGCGACAGCTGCAGGATGCGAGAAATCATCGTAACGGAGGAGCATCGCCATGAAGCACTATGTCGGACTGGACGTATCGCAAAAGGAAACGTCGATTTGCATCGTCGATGAGGCAGGACGGCCCATACACCAGGGCCGGGTGAAATCCGATCCGGGCGTGCTGGCGGCGGTCATCGCCAAGAAAGCTCCCAATGCCGAACGCGTCGGCCTCGAGACGGGCGCCATGTCGAGTTGGCTCTGGCATGAACTCAAGCGCACCGGTTTGCCCGTGGTCTGCATCGATGCGCGTCACGCCCATGCGGCCCTGTCCGTTCGCATGAACAAGAGCGACGAGAATGATGCTCGCGGTTTGGCGGAACTCGTCCGGGTCGGCTGGTATCGGGAGGTTGCCGTCAAGAGTGAAGAAAGCCAGACCGCGCGATCCATCCTCGTGTGTCGATCCCGATTGGTACGGGTCCGGCGCGACCTCGAAAACCAGATGCGGTCTATGCTGAAGGAATGCGGTCTGCTCTTTCCACGCGCTGCCGGCGGGCAATTCCAACGGCGGGTCAACGACCTCATCGCCGATGGCCATGCTCTCGGCCCCATTCTTCGGCCGCTGCTATCCGTGCACCAACAGACTTGTAGCGAACTGGAAAAGATCGACCGAACAATCCGCGACCTTGCGCGAGAGGATGAAACGACGCGGCGGCTCATGACCGTGCCGGGCATTGGCGTCGTCACGGCCCTGACATATCGTCACACGATCGACGATCCAACCCGTTTCCAGAATGCGGCAAAGGTTGGCGCTTATCTCGGACTTACGCCCCGCCGAAAGCAATCGGGTGAAATGGACGTCACGGGAAAAATCTCGCGCTGGGGCGACCGGTTGTTACGCGCCTATCTGTTCGAGGCGGCCAGCGTGCTGCTCCATCGAACCAAGCGGTGGTGCTCGCTCAAGGCGTGGGGGCTGCGGCTTGCGAAGCGAAGTGGCATGAAGAAGGCGCAGGTCGCGGTCGCCCGAAAGCTCGCCATCATCCTTCATTGTATCTGGGTGGATGGAACCGAGTTCGAGTGGGGGAAGCAGCCTGCCTGACCGTCATACCCACCCTGAGATTGCAGGCCTGACGCCAGACCTGTGATGATCCACCGGGACGGTGGTTGCGGTGACCTCGTTCAAACGGCTGCGGACTTCCAGGACCGCGTTGCGCACGTTGAGGCATCCGACCCGGACATCATCATGAGGCATGACCTCGAAAAGGACCATGACCCCGGTTCGGATCAATATGCAGGCTTGACAGATACCCGCAATTAAAGGGCCGTTTGACAGCTTCGGACTGACAGCGCCAAGGCGAAGCCGCTGCTTCACCACGCCGCCCGACACGCCGAACCGCGCGCCGATTTCCTCCGCGCCCCATCCGTTGCCGTCCGCAAGCTCGCGGAACCGCTCGAACTGATCGGCGGGGTGCATCGGGGTCCGGGTCACATTCTCGTCCAGACTGATCTCGGACGGGTCGTTCTCGGTGTCGAGACGGCAGCGAACCGGGTGGTTCTTCCTGATCTGCCTGCGCTTGGCGCGCAACAGATAGGCCAGCCTGCGACCTTCGCCAGCGGTGACGAAATAGGCGCCGGTCGGCTTCTCGTCCTTCATTTCCGGCTCGATCACAAGGTTCTGGATCAGACCCTTATGCTCGATGGAAGCGGCCAGCGCCTCGATGGCGGCCTCGCCATGCGGCACCTTGCGGGCGTTCTTGGGGGACTTCTTGAGCTTGTTCAGCGGCACGAAAATCTCGATGCCCGACACAGGCTCGGCAGCGGTGGTTTCGATTTGAACGGTCTTGGTCATCTTCCTACTCCTTGGGTTTCCGCGCAGCGGGAAGCGCCGCGCTGAAACCCTGCCCGTCGGCGAGACCGGGGGTGCAAACGGAGGGACGGCTTCGCGGGGAACCTGCTGCACGGAGCGCAGCGGAGGAAGCTGGGCGGAAGACGTTCCGAAGTGCGCCGGGGGCGGAGCCCCAAGCACCGCGCCGCTCGCGGCGCCACAAACGACGCACCCTTGCGGCGGACGGCCGGCGCGGCGGCGTGCGCGCGGGCCTGTGGGCCAGCCGTCGCCGTGCCCTCCGGCCAGAGCGAGAGTGCTGCGCTGGGGAAAATGACGCGCGACCCCTGCGCGGCGCCAGCCGCCAGAGTGCGCTCCCTAGATCCCCGCGCTCACTATCGGGGCGTTGCGGGGTGTCCCCGCTCGAAGGGGTCTGGCGAGACCCGCAGGGGCTTGTCAGCAGGGGAAGGCTTTCCCCCTCAAACCGTATAGGATGAGGACAACAACAGCATATTCCGCACGCTGGAAGCGCGTTAAGAAGACTATCGGCTGTGGCTAGAATTAAGTGCCCCGGCGGTATGCGAGGCAGGGACCACCGGGGGATACCGGCTCCATATGGATGATCGGGGAGGAAAAGCCAAGGATCACCGCTGCGCGCCTACGTTCATCTGCCAGGCGGTTCTACAGCGTCCCGTCTCCACCGGCGCTTTGCGAGCCCATGCTACCAGTTCGCTCAATATCGCGGCCTGAGCTGAACAAATTTCTCCCGGATATTCGGTGACTTGTTACACTATGAGAGCGCCGCACCGTTTGCGCGGTTGTCATGACGGCTCGGTGCCTATACCCGTCAGTTTGCAGGAAAGGAGGAGCGCTGATGTCAACCAAGCAGATCGTCGCGCTGCTCAATTCGCACGTTGCTGGGGACGAAGAGCAATTTCTGTCGATAGCGCTCCAGGTTGCGGCACAGCAAGCGCGCCAAGGCAATGCCGAAGAGGCGAACCAGTTGAAGCGCCTCGTCCAAAAGGCGCGCGAACGGCTTGGCAACGCGCCTACCGGCCAAGCGCCAATCCCTCTGGCGCGGCCGCGCGGCGAGTTGCAAGGGCTGGTCGAGAGCAGCTATCCGAAGACCAAGCTCGACAACATGGTGCTTGGCGAGGCCATTCGCTCGCGGTTGCAGCGCGTTGTCCGGCAGCAAAGCGAGCGGGCGACCTTGCGCGATCATGGGCAGGTTCCGGCGACGCACCTGCTGCTTGTCGGGCCTCCGGGCACGGGCAAGACCATGACGGCCTCGGCACTCGCGGGAGAGCTGCGCTTGCCGCTGTTCACGGCACGGCTGGACTCGTTGTTCAGCCGCTTCTTTGGGGAGACGGCCGGCAAGCTGCGCTTGCTGTTTGATCAGATTGCGCAGACCCGCGGCGTCTATTTGCTCGACGAGTTCGACGCGATCGGTTCGCGTCGTGGCGATCCCAATGACGTCGGCGAGATTCGACGGGTTCTTAACTCGGTGCTCTCCTTCATGGAGGAGCCTAACTCAACCGACAGTATCGTCATCGCGGCGACCAACCATGTCGAGATACTCGACAAGGCGCTGGCACGCAGGTTTGATGAAGTCATCGAATATCGGCTGCCCGATCCCGAGTCCGCGCGCGCGATCCTCTCACGCCGGCTGGGACGCTACCGCCTGACCGCCAAGGCTTGGGCGTCGATCGCTCCCATCACGGAAGGCTTGAGCCAGGGGGAGCTGGTGCGCGCGGCCGATGCCGTCGTGAAGGACGCTATCCTCGAAGGGGCGAAGTCGATCTCGGCCGACCATTTGCGCATCGCGCTCCAAGACCGCCAAATCTTTCGACAGAGCTTTGGACATTGAAGCGCCGGCATCGTCCGTCGGCGAGAAGAGACCGCGTGGGGAAGCGGTGGGAATGACTTGAGGGGGGTATGCCCGAAAATGAAGCCGGTGCGGCGCCACGCCAGCCGCATATCTCGATCACGCGATGGCGCGAGGCAGCGCAGTATGTCTATCCCCGACTTCGGCGCGAACGACGCGAGCGGCGTGAAGACTACCATGCCCATGCCGCAGCCCTGCTCGGACAGCTGGGGGAAGCTCTAGGCAACCTCCCGCCGCCCCAAGAGGACGTCCGCATCCCGGTCGACGGGCTGAAACGCGGCGTTCTCGTCGAGGTCGAGACGATGGTGCCGAGCGAGCGCGCCAAGGCCACGAAGATACCGGCGCTGGATTTCCCGGCGCAGGAGATCGTCGTCCTCCGTTCCGAGCGTAGCGAGGATCGCACAGAGCGGGCGGTAGTGTTCGTTCCCGATGACGCTCGCGCATTCCTGACCGGCCGGATCGCGGCCTATGGCTCCGAAGATCTCGGCAATCACGAGCGTCCCGACATCGACAAATTCGAGGTGATCGAGGCGATCCGCGCCGGTGCGGCGCGCACGCTCGTCGTCGGCACGCCGGACTTGGCATCGCCAGCGCCGCAGTGGTGGGAGCTTTGGCTGCGTCGCCCCGATGCGATCGTGGAGGCGGTGGTGGCGGCCGCGCAGCAGGCGGGGCTCGACGTGTATCCCGACCGGCTGCAATTTCCTGAAACCTCGGTCATATTCGTGCTCGGAACAGCCGAGGCGACCCTTGGGCTCGTCGGCCGCCTCAACGGCGCGATCAGCGAAGTGCGGCGCGCCAGCCAGAGCATCGAGCCGTTCCTTGACCAAGGCGACAAGAGCTTGGGGCAGCACGCGCTTGTGGCCGAATATTGCGGGCGGGTGACGCCTCCGCCAGCGGATGCGCCGGTGGTTTGCGTGATCGACACGGGCGTTGCGGCAGCGCACCCGCTGATCGCTCCCGCGCTGGCCGGTGCGTGGACTGTGAACGATGCCTGGGGCACCGACGATCACGCCGGCGCCGGCGGGCATGGAACGGGCATGGCGAGCCTTGTCCTGCATGGCGACCTGCTTGGGCCTATGAGCGACCAACGCCAGGTCGTGCTCGGCCATGCCGTCGAATCCGTGAAGTTCCTTCCGCCCGGCGGCTTTCCGGCGACCGAGCCGGCGCGCTATGGCATTATCACGCAAGCAGCCGTGGCCGTGGCCGAAATCGAACGGGCCAATATCCCGCGCAGCTTCTGCATCGCCACCTCCTCGCCCGATCTTTCTTCGGAGGCGCCATCAAGCTGGAGCGGCGCGGTCGATCAGATTTGCGCCGGCTCAATGCCGGGTGAGCAGCAGGCGGGGCTCGCCGCCAAGGATCACCCCAAGCGTCTCGTGCTGATCGCCACCGGCAATATGGACGGCGGGCTCAAGGCCGTGGTCGAGCAGCATCATGCACTCGAAGACCCCGCGCAGAGCTGGAATGCGCTCACTATCGGCGGATACACGGCGAAGGCTGACCAGGCGCAAGACGAACCCGAGTTGATTCCGCTGGTCGCGCCGAACGAGCGCAGCCCATTCAGCCGGGGATCGCAGACCCTTCCGGCTGACCTGACGCCGATCAAGCCCGACGTGCTGTTCGAGGCCGGCAACATGATGATGGACAATGCCCAGTTTTGCGGCTGGCACCCGGCGGTCTCGCTGCTCTCGGCAGGCAGGGATGTGGCTACGGAGCCGCTGGTGCCCTTCTGGGCGACCAGCGCCGCGACGGGCGTGGCCGGCAATTTCATTGGGCGACTCAAGGCCGATCTACCCGGCCGGTGGCCGGAAACCTACCGCGCTCTCACCGTCCATTCCGCCGAATGGCCTGGGCCAATTCGTAAGCTGCTGATCGGCACCGGCCGTAGCTGGAAGACGGGCAGCAAGGGCACGAAGCAGCAAATCCTACGCAGCATGGGCTTTGGCGTGCCCAACCTGGTTCGCGCGGCCGCGTCGGCGCGCAATGATGTGACCTTGCTCGCCGAGGCCGAGATTCAACCTTATGCCGCTTCAGCCGACGGGCGCTCGGCCGTATTCAACGAGGTGCATTTCTACGCCCTCCCTTGGCCGAAGGCAGCGCTAGAAGCGCTGGAAAACGCTTCGGTGATGATGAAGGTGACGCTCTCCTATTTCATCGAGCCCAACCTTTCAGGCCGGGCCAGCACCCGACCCGACACCTATCGCTCCTACGGCCTGCGCTTCGCCTTGAAGAAACGGCGCGAGACGGCCAATGATTTTCGGACACGATTGAGCAAGACCGAGGAGAAGGCGGAAAAGGCCGGTCAGGAGACCGACTATTGGTTGCTCGGGCCGCAGGCCGTTCAGGCTGGGTCGCTTCATTGCGACCTGTGGCGAGGTCCGGCAATCGACCTTGCCGCGCACGACCAGATCGCGATCTATCCGGTTGGCGGCTGGTGGAAATCGCACATCGGACAGAACCGCATGAACGACAAGGGCCGCTATGCGCTCGCGATCTCCATCTCGGCGCCGGATCAGGACGTCGACCTTTATGCCGAGATCGCGGCGGCGATCGAGGCGCGGATTGCCGCCGAAGTGGCGGTGGCAGCCGGGCCGGATCAAGGGTGATGAGCCTCGCTCGGAGCCAGGTCGATTTGCTGCACCTCGTGCTGAGCCCGTCGGGCCTCCAGCCAGTCCAGGCCAGCGCTCGTCAACTCCCAGCGCTTCGCTGCGTGATCGCCCGACCCAATGCAGCGAACCCATCCGCGCTTCTGTAAATCGGAAGCCGCGAGACCAACGGATCGGTAGAATTTGAACGGATTGCTGAGCTGATCCTGAATCTCGCGACTGGTAAGCGGGCCGGATTCGAGGAGCGCGAGGATTTCCGGCGTGCGCCCCTGGCCCGGCGATGAATAGTGCCTGGACGCAGCCTGCTGGGCGCGATCCGCAGCATCGCGTTCGACTGCACGGCGCGCTTTGTTGGGACTCATCGCCTTGCCGGCGAGCTTCGCGGCCGCGATTGCGGTCGTGCCTTGTTTGGTGAGCCGGTAGATCGGCGCGCGTCCCGGCATCGGCCTTTCCTGAACGATGTAACCCGACATCCGCAATCGCTGGAGATACTGACCCGCGCTTGGAGCCCGCTTTGACCGGACACCCGCTGCGGCGCTGATGTCGAGTGCGCGGGCTGGTCCGAGCGCATCGAGAGCGAGTAGGAGACGCACCTGTTCGGGTTTCAGCGCTGCGGAGACGTCGTTGCCTGGTAGGTGCTCACCTTCGAGATCATAGGCGCTGTGCGTCAATCCCTTCTGAGTGAGCCGGATAAGCTGGCGTTTGGGAGTCCCAGCCTTCTCGACAAGCCCCTTGGCGACAAGACGCTTGAGTGCGCTGTGGGTCGACTGGCCGAGCCGCTCGACGAGTGCTGCTCGGCGCGCGCCGCCGACTGGCGGAATGAGCCTCAACGTCGCCTTTTCGAGCGAGCCGATCTTAGGTTCGCGATCCACCAGGACGTCGAGCGTCCTTTTCCCGCTTTGTGCATAGACCCATTCGGAGGACTCACCGGGTGTAGGCAGACGGCGGATAAGGCCGGATTTCATCAGCTTCTTGAGAATCTGGTCCACCGCTTGACGGCTGACACCCTCTCGCTGGCGAAGTTCTGCGGCCGTGGCTGGCTTTGCTAGAGCATCATAAATGGTTTGTTGCCGCGTCCCGAGCTGTCCCCGAAAATAGGGTTCGCGTTGCTTCACCGCGATCTCCGCATCGAGCGGTCGGCTCCCATCTCGAAACAGGCCGTGACTGACGCGCACAAGGTGCCCGTCCATCAGCAGCAGTTCGAGCGCGGCGCGCGAATTGCGCACATGCTTGATGTCACGCCAGCGCACCACGCCGCGCTCCCGGACGATTTCAAGCATGGTGTGCGCCCCAGTCCCTGGATTGGGTTCCCATCGGGGCGGCCCGGAAAGTAATTTGTCGGACGTTACCGCACGCACGGCAACCCGCACTTCAGTGGCCCCAAAATGATGCCGTAGAACCTGCTCCAGCCGAGTTGCATCCACTACAGGACAGTCAAACTCCACATCGACTCGATATCCTTTCGACTTCCGCACAACTTCCCCCGGAGTGGCATCACCGCAATAGCCGCAATGGAGGCAAGCGTCACGTTATGCCAGCATCACAACGCTGACCGGCTGGCTGTTGCCGAGCGCAGCGGCGTGGATCATCAGCTATTCGACTTGGCCCGCGCTCTATCCGGCCGTGCTGATCCTCATGCTCAATGCGGCGAGCGGCAAACTCACGGTGCGCCAGTGGTCGTTCCGTTTCTGCCGGATTGAGCGCCCCGCCCGCGCGGGCGGGGCACATGAGCAGTCGCTAGGTGATGACGACGCCGGCCGCGATAGCCATGCGGGCGTATCGACTCAGCGGATACTTCGCCTCGAAATAGAGGTCGCGTTCGACCGGGAGCCCCAGCGGGCCGCGCAGCGCCTCGATCTCCGCAAGGCTGACCGTGCCCAGTTCGGGTTCGCCGAGGCCGGGATCGCAGAGGCCGTAAAGGATGTCGGGCTCCTGGGGATCGCACTCGCTGATGAGCCAGGTGGCGCCAGCGTCGGGTGTGAACAGCTTGACGACGGGCTTGGGATCGAACTCGGGATGCTCGATGCTCAAGCGGCCGTTGGCGATGAGCTGCGCGCGGATGGTGTCGGTGATGAGCTGCATGACTGTCTCCATTCGGGAAGCCCTCCGATCGAGGGCGTGGAGGCGTTCGACCGGCGCAAGCGAGCGGCGGGGTCAGGCCCTACTCGGTCTGGTGCGGGCCGGGCTTGACCCCGACGCGGCGCCGGTCAGGCGTCCGTAACTGCCTCGCCGGGGAGGCCGAATGGGAGCGTCGATCGGCTTGGTCCGAGGTGCGCGTGAAGCGGCGGCGACAACAGCCGCGAGGCTTCCTGGGTCCGAGCGCATGATCGCGGATAAGCGCGCTGTCTCCAGCTTCGGCCCGATTGTCTCCAGCCGGCGGAGCCATTGTCTCCAGCCACCGGGTCGCGTGGAAGGGGCGAAATGGCCGCGCGGGGGCGCAAAAGATCGGGCGCAACCTGCGCCAGCCAACGCCAGGGGCGGCCCATTCTTGGCGATTTTCTGGAGACATTATGGAGACAACGGGCTTTACAGAGGGCGCTGTCTCCAACGAAAAAGCGGCCCGAAGGCCGCTAATCCGCTGATTTCTATATAGAAAACTGGAGCGGGCGAAGGGATTCGAACCCTCGACCCCAACCTTGGCAACTTGATCGTGACACTTTTCGATTTCTTCCTTTTCTACGCCACTGCCCCATAATTGCTTATTTTCTTGAGATTATCTCTACGACGCCCTATCCTCGACTAGCCGCTGGAGTGCCGTTCAGCGCTGACAATTTGCTGACAATTGCGTGATCTGAGATTTTGTCAGCAAGAGGAGTGGCAACATGCCGACGAGCAAGCTGACAAAGCGTACGATCGACGCGGTGGTATCGCCCGCCTCGAAACTGTCCGTCGTCAGAACATTTGGCGCAACTCGTGGCGTAAATTAGCGGAGAGCGGGCCTCGTCTTGGGATTGATATTAGGCGGCGAGCTTTCGGTGCTGCAAGCGCCGATATTCGATAGTCTGTCGTTTGATCCTTTCGCGCTGTTTGATGATGGCGGGTGCCCTGCCGAAGTAGGCGTCAGCAGGCGTCACGTTGCCGAGGCTCTCGTGGTATCGGCGGTGATTATAATGGTCGATGAAGGCCTCGATCTGGGCTTCAAGTTCGCCAGGCAGGAAGTAGTTTTCGAGCAGGATGCGGTTTTTGAGGGTCTGGTGCCAGCGCTCGATCTTGCCCTGGGTCTGCGGATGCATCGGGGCACCGCGGACATGGGTCATCTTGTTGGCCTCGATATATTCGGCCAGTTCCCCAGCGATGTAGCTCGGGCCGTTGTCGCTGAGCAGTCGGGGTTTGTGCAGCACCGTGGCGCTGTCACATCCGGAAGCCGCCAGGGCGAGGTCCAGCGTGTCGGTGACGTCCTCGGCCCGCATGGTGGTGCACAGCTTCCAGGCAATGATGTAGCGTGAGAAGTCGTCGAGCACGGTTGACAGGTACAGCCAGCCCCACCCGATGATCTTGAAGTAGGTAAAATCGGTCTGCCACATCTCGTTCGGTCGGGTGGTCTTGGTGTGGAACGCATCGGCGGCCTTGACCACGACATAGGCCGGACTGGTGATCAGATCATGGGCCTTGAGCAGGCGGTAAACCGTGGCTTCCGACACGAAGTAGCGCCTCTCGTCGGTGAACCGCACCGCCAGTTCGCGAGGGGATAGCTCGGTCGTCTCCAGCGCCATCTCGACGATCTGGTCCCGGATATCGTTGCCGATGCGATTCCACACCCGGCTCGGCGCCGATGGCCGATCCTCCAGCGCCTCCGGCCCGCCTTCGAGGTAGCGGTCATACCATCGATAGAAGGTCCGGCGGGGGATGCCGAGCTGGTCCAGCGTCCGCTTGGCGGGCAGATGCGACTGCTCGACGATCCTGATGATCTCGAGCTTCTCAGATGCGGGATACCTCATTCTTCGTCGCCCCCATCCGCGATCATGCTTTTTTTGAGCAGACGGTTTTCCAGCGTCAGGTCGGCCACGCATTCCTTCAGGGCACGGGCTTCGCGGCGCAGGTCGTGCACCTCGCCGGTGGTCGCAGCTCGGGCGGTATCGCCGGCCAGACGACGCTTGCCCGCTTCCATGAACTCCTTCGACCAGGTGTAATACAGGCTCTGGGCGATGCCTTCCTTGCGGCACAGCTCGGCGATGCTGTCTTCGCCGCGCAGCCCCTCCAGCACGATCCTGATTTTGTCCTCTGCAGAGAAGTGCCGGCGCGTCGCACGCCGTATGTCCTTCACCACCCGCTCAGCTGGGGCCTTCGGCGCCGATTTTTTCAAGGAGGATTTGGGCTTCATCTTCGTTCCTTCGTCACTACGACGAAGCCCAAATCCTCCTTAAATCACAACCTCAAATATGCGCCATTGGTGCTGACGGCGGACACGCAACATGTCTCTCAGCCATCGCTTGCCCATGCGTGACGACGGTGACGAGGCAACGAAGCCGGGTGACACAAGTTCCGAAGCGATGGGACGGCGGGGCTAATAAGTCGGGGTGCTGACGATGACCGATAGATCGCGAACGGTTCGATTTCCATTCAGGGAGGTAGCAAAAGCGCATGTTAGTGCCCCGGCCACTTACATTGGCGCCCGCGATCCCCATATCAATCCTGTGCCATTGGACCACGCCGCGGCGCAACGCGGCCGGCCACCTGTCGGGCATTGTCTCCTATCGATCAAAATGACTTTGGTTGGGTTTTCCGGGACAGGAAATCGATCGCGATTCCGGTGAGCTGACAGCCCGGATCGGCGATCCGAAAGGCATGCTCTCATGATCGGCTATTTCATTCTTCTTCACCGCTTTCCCGAACAGTTCAAACGGATGTTTCGGGCAATCTACGCCCCCGGAAACAGCTATGTGATCCATGTCGACAAAGGATCGGGACCCGATTTTGCTGCAGACATCGGTGCTTTCCTGAGGCCCTACGAAGGCGTTGCGATGATCGAATCGAAGCAAGCGCTTTGGGGCGGCTACAGCCTCGTCGACGCCGAACTGCGCGGAATGAAGCAGCTGCTGAAGATGAACCGCAATTGGACGCACTACATCAACCTCAGCGGGCAGGATTTTCCGCTGAAGTCCCAAGCCTATATCCGGTCCTTCCTGCGCGCCCACCCCCGCCGCCAGTTCATTCGCGTTCTCGACCAGCGGACAATGCGGCCCGATACCATGAACCGCGTCAGCCATATATTCGTCGAAGCACTGGGACGGATGTTTCGGACACACCTCCCCCGCGCATTCCTGAAGGACGCGACGCCCTATATCGGCACCCAGTGGAAGGCCGTGACGCGCAGCTTCTGCCATTTCGCGGTCCATCATCCTAGCGCTGAGCGATTCAAGATATTCTACCGGCGAAGTTTCATCCCGGACGAAGCCTTTTTCCAGACGCTGCTGATGAACAGCCGCGGGCTTGGCGAGGTCGTGAACGACGACTTGCGCACGATTGATTGGGTTCCTGACGGCGACATCAAATTGCGGCCTCGCACCTTCGTCACGGCCGACGCGTTGCGGCTGACGCTGAGTCCTGACCTTTTCGCCCGCAAGTTCGATGCGGAAGAGGATCCAGCCATCTTCGACCTGCTGGAAGCCCATCTGGAAACGCCTGCAGCGAACATCTACGCGAGCGATCGAGCGGCGCCACCTCCACCCAGGTCCGTGCGCGAAGACGCATGCATGACCGACAACAGGGCCGAGCCGCACACGCCCTCGCCTGCAGGACGGAAATAGCGACCCGCCTAAGGCGATAGCCGCGCCATGCGACTCTGGAGCGCTCTTCCCTTCAATTAACCCGGCTCATCATCTTACGCCCGCCCGATGTCGATCGGGCGGGCGGTTCTCTTTCGGCAAATGGCCGTGTGTGGACGGCCCTCCGTTGGCAAGCGGTTTCTAGGTAGATGCGATCTGCTGGTTGGTGCAGCCATGTGTCCGGCCTGTGATGCGGCCTTGTCATGCGCCGCTGGCCATGATGCCTGGTGACACGCCTCGAAGAGGAGACCCGGATCGGCAAAGGCGGGACCCTGGCGGCGCAGCTGTCGCGGCTCGACCTGATCGTGCTCGACGAGCTCGGTTATCTGCCGTTCGCCCGCTCGGGAGGGCAGTTGCTGTTCCACCTCATCAGCAAGCTTTATGAGCGGACCAGCGTCATCATCACCACGAACCTCGCCTTCGGCGAATGGCCGACCGTGTTCGGCGATCCCAAGATGACCACGGCGCTGCTCGACCGCGTCACCCACCACTGCGATATCGTCGAGACGGGCAACGACAGCTGGCGCTTCAAAAACCGCAGCTGACAGCCACCTTCGGCGCCTTCAAAAATCTATCTTGCGCTGCGCGCGCCTCCGGTCGGGCTACGCCCGCCCTCCGCCGCACGCAGCGCAAGGCCATCTTCAACAAACCAGCATCATATTATCCGAAAAGGGGGTCCCTCTTCGACGCCGATCGGGGGTCCCTTTTGAACACGATGACGTAATTGCTGCCGTTGTTCTCATTTGGGCGCGACAGCTGCAGGATGCGAGAAATCATCGTAACGGAGGAGCATCGCCATGAAGCACTATGTCGGACTGGACGTATCGCAAAAGGAAACGTCGATTTGCATCGTCGATGAGGCAGGACGGCCCATACACCAGGGCCGGGTGAAATCCGATCCGGGCGTGCTGGCGGCGGTCATCGCCAAGAAAGCTCCCAATGCCGAACGCGTCGGCCTCGAGACGGGCGCCATGTCGAGTTGGCTCTGGCATGAACTCAAGCGCACCGGTTTGCCCGTGGTCTGCATCGATGCGCGTCACGCCCATGCGGCCCTGTCCGTTCGCATGAACAAGAGCGACGAGAATGATGCTCGCGGTTTGGCGGAACTCGTCCGGGTCGGCTGGTATCGGGAGGTTGCCGTCAAGAGTGAAGAAAGCCAGACCGCGCGATCCATCCTCGTGTGTCGATCCCGATTGGTACGGGTCCGGCGCGACCTCGAAAACCAGATGCGGTCTATGCTGAAGGAATGCGGTCTGCTCTTTCCACGCGCTGCCGGCGGGCAATTCCAACGGCGGGTCAACGACCTCATCGCCGATGGCCATGCTCTCGGCCCCATTCTTCGGCCGCTGCTATCCGTGCACCAACAGACTTGTAGCGAACTGGAAAAGATCGACCGAACAATCCGCGACCTTGCGCGAGAGGATGAAACGACGCGGCGGCTCATGACCGTGCCGGGCATTGGCGTCGTCACGGCCCTGACATATCGTCACACGATCGACGATCCAACCCGTTTCCAGAATGCGGCAAAGGTTGGCGCTTATCTCGGACTTACGCCCCGCCGAAAGCAATCGGGTGAAATGGACGTCACGGGAAAAATCTCGCGCTGGGGCGACCGGTTGTTACGCGCCTATCTGTTCGAGGCGGCCAGCGTGCTGCTCCATCGAACCAAGCGGTGGTGCTCGCTCAAGGCGTGGGGGCTGCGGCTTGCGAAGCGAAGTGGCATGAAGAAGGCGCAGGTCGCGGTCGCCCGAAAGCTCGCCATCATCCTTCATTGTATCTGGGTGGATGGAACCGAGTTCGAGTGGGGGAAGCAGCCTGCCTGACCGTCATACCCACCCTGAGATTGCAGGCCTGACGCCAGACCTGTGATGATCCACCGGGACGGTGGTTGCGGTGACCTCGTTCAAACGGCTGCGGACTTCCAGGACCGCGTTGCGCACGTTGAGGCATCCGACCCGGACATCATCATGAGGCATGACCTCGAAAAGGACCATGACCCCGGTTCGGATCAATATGCAGGCTTGACAGATACCCGCAATTAAAGGGCCGTTTGACACCTGTGGAAGGACGGCGACCTGTTTCAAATCGGTGATCTGCCGGTCACGGTGCTGCACGTGCCGGGCCATACGCCAGCCGATAACGCCTATGTAATTGGCGATGCGGCGTTCGTCGGCGACACGATGTTCATGCCCGACTATGGCACCGCGCGCGCTGACTTTCCCGGCGGCGATGCGCGCCAGCTCTTCCGCTCGCTTCGCCGCATCCTTGAGCTGCCGTCCCAGACGCGCCTGTTCATGTGCCACGACTATCTGCCCGAGGGCCGAGACAATTATGTCTGGGAAACCACCGTCGCCGACGAGCGCGCGCACAATATCCACGCGCATGACGGGGTGAGCGAGGACGAATTCGTCGCGATGCGCGAAGCGCGCGACATTGCGCTGTCGATGCCAAGGCTGATCATGCCGTCGATTCAGGTCAATATGCGGGCGGGGCATATGCCCGCGCCAGAGGACAACGGCATCCGCTACCTCAAGATCCCCGTGAACGCGGTATGATTGCCTCCTTTCCGCAAGCGATGCCGGTTGCTGGCCTGATCGGAGGCCTGCTGATCGGGGTCAGTGCCGCGATCATGCTACTGGGCAATGGCCGCATTGCCGGGGTAAGTGGCCTCGGAGCTCGTGCAATCGGCCTTGCGGAGTCCGGCGCACCGCGGGCGATGGCGGCAACATTCATCATCGGCCTGCCGCTCGGCGCTGGCTTGGTATCGCTACTCCTTGACGGTGTGCTGACGCGTTACCCGAGCGCGTCGTGGCAGATCGTCCTCGGCGGCCTTTTCGTCGGTTATGGAACGCGGCTCGGATCGGGCTGCACGAGCGGGCATGGCGTGTGCGGCATGGCCCGCCTTTCGCCGCGCTCGACCGCTGCGACACTCATCTTCATGGCCAGCGGTATTGCGACCGTTGCACTGATGCGCATGGCGAATCTCCTGTGATCCGTCCGATTGCCGCACTTGTTGCAGGAACGGTCTTCGGCGCCGGCCTCGCAGTTTCGGGGATGGTCGACCCGCAGCGCGTCCGCGCCTTCCTCGACGTCTTCGGCCCTTGGGATCCGACGCTCGCCTTCGTGATGGGCGGCGCTCTGCTACCGATGGCTCTTGCTTGGCTCATTCAGCGCCGGCTCGCGCGTCCGGCATTCGCCGATGCCTTCGACCTACCTGCGACCAAGGGGATAGACCCACGGCTGGCCAGTGGCGCGGCACTGTTCGGGATCGGCTGGGGTCTGAGCGGCCTTTGCCCCGGCCCGGCGATCGCAGGCCTCGCGCTGGCACCTATGGACGCGGCCCTGGCGGTCCTCGCCATCATCGCCGGGATGGCCCTGCATCGTATGACCCAACGCTAAACCCGCAAAAGCCGGAGAGGATCAATGGAGATCAAATCAATTAGCCCGCAGCTGAGTGTCAGCCCGCAAATTCAGCCCGGAGAGATTCCTGCAATTGCGGCGGCCGGGTATCGTTCGATCATATGCAATCGTCCCGACGGCGAGGAGGCGGACCAACCAATCGCCGCCGCAATTGCGGAGGCTGCGCAGCGGTCCGGCCTTGCCTTTACCCACCTGCCGGTGGTCGCGGGAAAGATCAGCGAGACCGACGCCCTCCTCATGGCGAATGCGCTGGCCAGCCTGCCTGCGCCCGTGCTCGCATTCTGCCGAACGGGCAACCGTTCGGAAAAGCTGGCCGCCATGGCGTCCGCGGCTGCGCATCCCACCGACCGCGCCCTTCATCATCATATCGTCGTCGTCGGGGGCGGCGCGGCGGGGATTGCGGTCGCGGCAAGCATCAAACGGCGCCCTTTAATTGCGGGTATCTGTCAAGCCTGCATATTGATCCGAACCGGGGTCATGGTCCTTTTCGAGGTCATGCCTCATGATGATGTCCGGGTCGGATGCCTCAACGTGCGCAACGCGGTCCTGGAAGTCCGCAGCCGTTTGAACGAGGTCACCGCAACCACCGTCCCGGTGGATCATCACAGGTCTGGCGTCAGGCCTGCAATCTCAGGGTGGGTATGACGGTCAGGCAGGCTGCTTCCCCCACTCGAACTCGGTTCCATCCACCCAGATACAATGAAGGATGATGGCGAGCTTTCGGGCGACCGCGACCTGCGCCTTCTTCATGCCACTTCGCTTCGCAAGCCGCAGCCCCCACGCCTTGAGCGAGCACCACCGCTTGGTTCGATGGAGCAGCACGCTGGCCGCCTCGAACAGATAGGCGCGTAACAACCGGTCGCCCCAGCGCGAGATTTTTCCCGTGACGTCCATTTCACCCGATTGCTTTCGGCGGGGCGTAAGTCCGAGATAAGCGCCAACCTTTGCCGCATTCTGGAAACGGGTTGGATCGTCGATCGTGTGACGATATGTCAGGGCCGTGACGACGCCAATGCCCGGCACGGTCATGAGCCGCCGCGTCGTTTCATCCTCTCGCGCAAGGTCGCGGATTGTTCGGTCGATCTTTTCCAGTTCGCTACAAGTCTGTTGGTGCACGGATAGCAGCGGCCGAAGAATGGGGCCGAGAGCATGGCCATCGGCGATGAGGTCGTTGACCCGCCGTTGGAATTGCCCGCCGGCAGCGCGTGGAAAGAGCAGACCGCATTCCTTCAGCATAGACCGCATCTGGTTTTCGAGGTCGCGCCGGACCCGTACCAATCGGGATCGACACACGAGGATGGATCGCGCGGTCTGGCTTTCTTCACTCTTGACGGCAACCTCCCGATACCAGCCGACCCGGACGAGTTCCGCCAAACCGCGAGCATCATTCTCGTCGCTCTTGTTCATGCGAACGGACAGGGCCGCATGGGCGTGACGCGCATCGATGCAGACCACGGGCAAACCGGTGCGCTTGAGTTCATGCCAGAGCCAACTCGACATGGCGCCCGTCTCGAGGCCGACGCGTTCGGCATTGGGAGCTTTCTTGGCGATGACCGCCGCCAGCACGCCCGGATCGGATTTCACCCGGCCCTGGTGTATGGGCCGTCCTGCCTCATCGACGATGCAAATCGACGTTTCCTTTTGCGATACGTCCAGTCCGACATAGTGCTTCATGGCGATGCTCCTCCGTTACGATGATTTCTCGCATCCTGCAGCTGTCGCGCCCAAATGAGAACAACGGCAGCAATTACGTCATCGTGACCAAAGCGTCACAATCGCTATCATCGAACCGTCCGACGACCATTATTATCAACCCGGTTGGACGATGGTCGGTGCCGGTGTCTTCGACGCACCCTTCACCCATCGCTCCGAAGCCGCCCTGATCCCGAAGGGCGTCGAGTGGATCAAGGGGGCCGTCGCTGCGTTCGAGCCCGACGCCAATCGTGTCGAGCTCACCGACGAGCGGCGAATCGGCTATGATGTGCTGATCGTCTGTCCGGGCATCAAGCTCGATTGGAACGCAATCCCCGGCCTCGCTCAAACGCTCGGCGAGAATGGCGTAACATCGAACTATCGATACGATCTGGCGCCCTACACCAATAAGCTTGTCCGCCAGTTCAAGGGCGGAACCGCCCTCTTCACGCAGCCGCCCATGCCGATCAAATGCGCCGGGGCCCCGCAGAAAGCGATGTATCTCTCCTGCCACCGCTGGGAGAAGTCTGGAACACTTGCTGCAGCGGACGTCCAGTTCCATAACGCAGGCGCAGTGCTGTTCGGCGTTCCCGAATATGTTCCGGCGCTGATGGAGTATGTCGAACGCTACGGCATCGATCTCAATTTTGAATCCAAGCTCGTCGCGATCGATGGGCCCGAACGGACCGCCACCTTCGAACAACGCCGCGGCGGCGAGGTCGCGACGGTCAGGCAGCGCTTCGACATGATCCATGTCGTGCCACCGCAAGTCGCACCGGACTTCGTCCGTGCAAGTCCGCTCGCCGCGCCGTCCGGTTTCGTCGCCGTCGACGAGGCGACTCTGCGCCATCCCTCCTATCCCAATATTTTCGCGCTTGGCGACGCGTGCGCCGCCCCCAACGCGAAGACGGCTGCCGCCGCCCGCAAGCAGGCGCCAGTCGTCGCGGTCAACGCGCTCGCGGCGCTGGCGGGCAAACCGCCGGTGGCGGATTATGACGGCTATGGCAGTTGCCCGCTGACCGTCGAGGCGGGGAAGATCGTGCTCGCCGAATTCGGCTATGGCGGTAAGTTGCTGCCAAGCTTTCCGTCGTGGCTCATCGACGGCACCCGGCCATCGCGTCTGTCGTGGCTGCTCAAGGACACGATCCTGCCGCCCGTCTATTGGCACGGCATGCTCAAGGGCCGCGAATGGATGGTGAAGCCCCATATGATCGGCGCCGAAGGATGATGGGATGATCGACGCCCTTCACTACGGCCTCGGCGGCGTGTCGGGCATATTGGTCGGCTTCGTGCTCGGCCTTGTCGGTGGCGGCGGATCGATCCTTGCCGTGCCGCTGCTTCTGTATCTCGTCGGCGTGAAGAACCCGCATATCGCGATCGGCACCAGCGCCTTTGCGGTGGCGGCGAATGCCGCGATCGGATTGTGGAACCACGCGCGCGCAGGGACAGTCAACTGGCGCTGCGGTTTCATCTACGCCGGAGCCGGCGTCATCGGTGCCTTCGCCGGATCGACGCTCGGCAAGAGCATCGACGGGCATCAATTGCTGTTGCTATTCGCTCTTTTGATGATCGTGGTCGCGATCCTGATGTTCCGCGGGCGCGGCAACGAAGGGATCGAAGGCGCGATGTGCAGCCGCGAGAATGTCGGCAAGGTCGCCGGCTATGGCCTCGGCACCGGCGCATTTTCGGGCTTCTTCGGTATCGGCGGCGGCTTCCTGATTGTGCCCGGCCTTGTCGCCTCGACCTCGATGCCGATCCTGCGCGCGATCGGCACCTCGCTAGTCGCGGTGACCGCCTTCGGTCTCACGACCTCTTTCAACTATGCGCTGTCGGGCCTCGTCAACTGGCCGCTCGCGGCGGTGTTCATCTTCGGCGGCATCGCCGGGAGCGCAATCGGAACCCGCGCCGCACGCGCGCTGTCGTCCGACAAGGGCAGGCTCAACATGATCTTTGCCGGCTTCGTCATGATCGTTGCCGTTTATATGTTGTGGAAAAGTTGGATAGAGCTGAACGGATAGGAGACGGGAAATGGTCAGGAAGATAGAATCCGCTCTGACGCCGGGCCCGCGAACACGCGCTTTGATCGATCCGATATTCAGGCTGCTTACCAGCCTGATATTCATTATCGGCGGCCTCGGCCATTTCGGTCAGCACCAGATGATGCTCGATCGGATGGAGGAGTCGCCTTGGGCCGATAGCATAAAAATGATCGGCGATCCTTCGCTGTTGCTCTGGCTCTCCGGTATCGTCTTTGTCGTGGCGGGCGTCACGCTGGCGGCGGGATATATGACGCGGATTTCGGCGCTGCTGTTGTTCGTGACGCTCGTGCCGGTGACCATTACGATCCACCTCGTACCCGATCCCACTCACGTCGGACCATTGTTCAAGAATGTCGCGATCCTCGGCGCGCTCCTGTTCCTGTGGGCCCATGGGCCCGGAGCCTTTGCGCTCGACACACGGAGCGATGCCGAGATTCGTCGCTGAGAGTTTCCTCTCATCACTTGCCCGAGAGATAAGTCATGATCGAACAGGAATGGGCGATATTGCTCGCCCGCATTCAATTTGCCTTCACCGTCAGCTTCCATTTTTTGTTCCCGGCCTTTTCGATAGGTCTCGCGAGTTTCCTCGCGGTGCTCGAAGGGCTGTGGCTGAAGACCGGTAACGGCGTCTACGCCAACCTGTACCGCTATTGGCTCAAGATTTTTGCGGTGGTTTTCGCAATGGGCGTCGTCTCCGGCATCGTCATGTCCTACCAGTTCGGCACGAACTGGTCGGTCTTCTCGGACAAGGCCGGCCCCGTCATCGGCCCGCTGATGGCCTATGAAGTGCTGACCGCCTTCTTCCTCGAGGCGGGTTTCCTTGGAGTCATGCTGTTCGGCATCAACAAGGTCGGCCGTAAGCTGCACTTCGTCGCGACGCTGGCGGTGGCGCTCGGCACCTTCATCTCTGCTTTCTGGATCCTGTCGGTGAACAGCTGGATGCAGACCCCGGCGGGCTTCGAGATGGGGGCGAACGGGCAATTTCTTCCCGGCGACAGCTGGCTGCCGATCATCTTCAACCCCAGCTTTCCCTATCGCCTCGTCCACACGGTCCTCGCGGCCTATCTAACGACCGCCTTTGCGGTGGGCGGCGTCGGCGCGTGGCACCTGCTGAAGGAACGGCAGAACCCCGGCGCGCGCAAGATGTTCTCGATGGCGATGTGGATGGCGGCGATCGTCGCGCCGATCCAGGTCGTCGCGGGCGATTTCCACGGTCTCAACACGTTGGAGCATCAGCCGGTCAAGGTGATGGCGATGGAAGGCCACTATCAGAGCCACCCCGACGGCGCGCCGCTCGTCCTTTTCGGCATACCCAACAGCAAGGAAAAGCGCGTCGATTATGCCGTCGAAATCCCGAAAGCCTCCTCGCTCATCCTGAAGCACGATCCCGACGCGCCGCTCAAGGGCCTCGATACGGTTCCCGATGCCGACGAGCCGCCGGTGGGCATCGTCTTCTGGGCCTTTCGCATCATGGTGGGCCTCGGCATGGCGATGGTCGGGATCGGCCTGTGGAGTCTCTTCGCGCGCGCACGGCGCCGACTCTACGATATGTCCTGGCTGCACCGCGCCGCCGTCGCGATGGGGCCAGGCGGCTTTGTTGCCGTCCTTGCCGGCTGGGTCACCACTGAAGTCGGTCGCCAGCCGTTCACCGTCTATGGCTTGCTCCGCACCGCCGACAGCGCGTCGCCGCTCGACGCGCCCGCGGTCGCCGCGTCGCTGCTCGCGTTCGTCGTCGTCTATTTCGCGGTGTTCGGCATGGGCATCTGGTACCTGCTGCGGCTTATGAAAAAGCCGCCCGAAGCCCATGAGGCCGCGCTCGACGGCATGCCGATCCGATCCGCCGGGATTACGCCCGCCGCTGCCGTCATTGAAGGAGAAGGCGCATGATCGATCTTACCATGATCTGGGCCTCGATCATCGGCTTTGCGATCATCGCCTATGTCGTGATGGACGGCTTCGATCTCGGCATCGGCATCCTTTTTCCCTTCTTCAAGGTGGGCAAGGATCGCGACACCGCGATGAACAGCATCGCGCCGGTGTGGGACGGCAATGAGACATGGCTCGTCATGGGTGTTGGCGGCCTGCTTGCGGCCTTTCCACTTGCCTATGCGATCATTCTTCCCGCGCTCTACGCACCGATGATCGCCATGCTGCTCGGCCTCGTCTTTCGCGGCGTGGCGTTCGAGTTCCGCTGGCGCGACCCGGCGCACCGCGCGTTCTGGGATCGCGCCTTCACGCTTGGCTCGATCGCCGCGACCTTCGCGCAAGGCATCGCGCTCGGTGCGCTGCTCCAAGGTATCACCGTCGAGGGCCGCGCCTACGCAGGTGGCTGGTGGGAATGGCTGTCGCCTTTCAGCCTGCTGACGGGGGCTGGGCTGGTCGTCGGCTATGCGCTGCTCGGCGCATGCTGGCTCAACTGGAAGACCGAGGGCGCGCTGCAGCGCCAGGCCATAACCTATGCGGGGCGCCTGGGCATTCTTCTACTCGCCATGATCGGCGCGATCAGCCTCGCCACGCTGACGCTGGAGGCGCAATATCACCAGCGCTGGTTGAGCTATCCCGGCGTGCTCGCGACCGCGCAAGTGCCGCTCGCCACCATCATCGTCACCTTCCTCTTCTATCGCAGCCTGCGTCTGAATCGCGACGCACAACCTTTTTTCTGGGCTCTTGCGCTCTTCGGGCTCTGCCTGGTCGGTCTCGGCGTCTCGATCTGGCCCGACGTGATCCCGGCGCGCGTCACGATCTGGGAAGCTGCCGCTCCGTATCGCAGCCAAGTCTTCATGCTCGTCGGCGCCGCGATCATGGTCCCGATCATTCTCGCCTACACTGCATGGTCCTACTGGGTGTTCCGCGGTAAAGTCGGACACGACGGATATCATTGACGATGACAAGGCTTAAGAAGTTCGCCTGGTTCGTCGCAATCTGGGTGGGCAGCGTGCTGGTGCTGGCGGCCCTCGGAGCGATAATAAGGGCTGTCCTGCGCGCCTGACGGATTCTGAAACCTGATCCTCGCAGAAGATATCGCCGTAGCCGGTCCGCTGAAACAACGCGACTTGCCTCGACCGGAGCGCGTTCCACTGGCCCGCCCAAACGCGTAACGTGAAATGGGAAAGTGCCCGCCAGATCGTCCAATCTGGCGGGCACCAAATGAAGAGCAGGCTCTCTGAAAAGAAGAAGCTCTTCTGGGTCGCATAGCCGGACTAGCGGGTCGGACCAGGTTGCGATTGGATGAAAACGCCAAAATGAGTTGAAGCCCAGTAATCGCGGCGCGGCAAGGCAGGAGAGTGGGGTACGAAAAAAGCGGGTTCCGGCAACATCGCTGCAAGGAGGTTTGGGAGCAACGAAGCCGGAACCCGAGCGATCAGCCTTCTGAGGCTGCCGCCTGACTCGGCCGTACCCGGGCCGAGGGAGATCAATATTGGTCGAACCAGGCCTTAATTCCTCCCGGACCGACCATGTCAGCCGTCAGATTGTGCCCTTCGCCATTGGTCTTGACCGCCGCTGTGCGTCCCTGCGCGATCAGCTTGTCGTAATAGGCATACATGGTGGCAATGGGGACGACCGTGTCTTCGGTGCCATGGAAGAATTTCGTCGGCGGGTGATTGGCCGGCAGGGTTGCCGGCACATTGCAGACCGTGCCAATGCAATTCGCATAGGAAGCGGAATGGATAGCGAGCGCCTTCCATACATTGTCGCTGTTCCAGGACACGGCCATCCGGCTGGTATTGTAACCGCCGCTGGACATCCCGAATGCGAAGCGACGATCCATATTGAATTGGCTCGCCGGACCATAGGCTCCGCTTTCGATCGCCGACCATAGCGACGGGAAGAAGCAATAGTCGCTGCTCAGATTATAGGCGATCGGCAAATTGGTGTCCCAGAAGCGCGTGACCAGCAGTTGCACGGCGGCCTGCGGCATAACGACCGCATATTTCTTGCCGGTGTTGCCCGGATCATCCAGAAGCTCGTGCAGCGTCGCCGCAAGGTGACGCGCACCGGGAGCATCGTTGGCCGGATCGGCCGGCCCGAAAGTCGTCGGACCATCCGCCGGAGGCGGCGAAGCAAGATTGGTCCCGTGATAATAGAATACCACCGGCCAACCCCCGGCTGGAGGCGTACCTTCGGGCACCTGATAGGTCACCGATCGGTTCGTGTTTCCGCCGGTGCAGGAGCCGCCCAGATTATATTTATAGCTTTGCGTCGTCGCGACCATCGAGCATGCGTATGTACCGCTTGCTGAAAGCGTGCATCGCGCCGCGTGCGCTGGCGCAGGAGCGAAAGCGATCCCGAGACCGACCACGCTCAGCGCCGCGGTCGTCCATGTCGTCGAAAGCGACGCGACCAGAGTCGCAAGACCCTTAAGATATTTCATGACCCTCGCTCCTTTCAAAGTAAAATGGTCTAGTCTATGAATTTTTCATCCTTATTTCTACAATATACTTGCGTATTCATAATAGTTATGCGAGAATGTTCATATCATTATCGAGGGAGGATGCCGTGAATAATAGGCTGGTCTTATTGTCTATCGGTATCGGATCAATTCTTGCGATTGCTGCATTCACCACCCTGATTGGGACAGCGCCACCCGGCGACCCCCACGCGGATCCGATTTTGTTGCCGGGACAAGGGCCAGAGGCCAAGGTCTCACCGTCGGCTTCTACATTGCCGTCAGAGTGGCTCGTCGACCCATCCGGCATTGCGCCGGAAATCGAGCTGGAAATATTGCGGGATGCGGGCGACCCGGCCGCCAAGTTGCGCGGGGTCAAACTCGCCGGTGACCGGCAACAGGTCGCGTGCGGCGAGATCCTCGCGACAAACTCGCGGAAATACGCAAAATTCGTCTGGCTCGCCGACGCCAGCAAGGTCGTCGCGGACGACGGCAAGGGTTTATATGCCCAGGTGGCGCCCTTATGCGACGGCAAGGGCCTCCCATAGGCCGAACACATCGGATTGATCGCGATGTGTTCGGCCTCCCCCTCTAAGTTGGCTTGCCTGGCGACCATCAGAACTTCAGTCCTGCCGTCACATAAACTTGCCTGGGATTACCGTAAAAGGCGGTTAGCACGCCTTCGGCTCCAAGCGTCGAACTCAGGCCAGGCTGGCCGTTTGCGAGGATGAAATCGCCCGTGTCGGGATTCTGGCGAAGGAAGTTATAACCCGATGTGATGTAACGCTTGTCGGTCAGATTTCGGCCATGAAGGCCGAAGGACCAGCGGTCGTCGTCCGAGCGCCAGACAAGGCTGGCGTCCCAGAGCGCATAGCCTGGCTGATCGAGTCCCGGGATACGCAATTCGAACTGCTGGGTCTTGCTCCGGTATGAAAGGGTCGTGTTGAGCCCGAGTCGGCCAGCGCCGACGGGAAGGCTGTAGTCGAGCGTACTGCTGAGCGTCCATGTGGGCGTATTCTGGATTTTGCGCCGGTCGGCCACATCGATGCCGCGCGCATCGATGAAGCGGAGATAGTCGGCGTTGATGTAGCCCAGCGTCCACGATCCGTTGAGGCGGTCCCCCGCCGCGCCCATATCGCGCCCGAGCATCCAGCGCCCTTCGAACTCGGCGCCCTGAAAACGGGCCTTGCCGGCATTTGTGGTGATACCGATGAAGGTAGGAACGCCGCCGACGACGGTTCCGATCGACCCCGGCACCTGGACATCACGGTAGTCGGCATGAAAAAGCGCTAGCCCGATCATCCCTCGGCCGCCTGCGAGAGAGGCCTTGTAGCCCGCTTCATAGCTGTCGACCGTTTCCGGGTCGAAGGCCATGAAATCGAAGAGCTCGGACGGCGAGCACGCGCCTCCCTGCGCGTTGCGGCAAGCGGTCGTAACGCCGCGCGGGTCGAACCCGCCTCCCTTGAAGCCGGCCGAGTAGGACAGATAAAGCGTATGATCCTTAGCCGGATGATAGGCGAGCGTCGCTTTCGGCGTGAATTTGCGGAAAGTTGCACGGCCGTCGAAATCCGACTGGGTTAGCGCCAATACGCCGGTTCCACCGAAGAAAGGCGAACCGCCGCCTCCGACATAAACGCCGCGATTGACGTCCGATGCGCGCTTGTCCCACGTGTAACGGCCGCCAAGCGACAGGCTGAGGCTGTCGGAGAAATCATAGGTCAAATCTCCAAAGACCGCGTAGGTCTTGGTATCGACACCGCCGAATGTGAAGGCCGCGAGACCGCCCGGCAACCGGACGTCAAAGGCGGTGACAGCGCGAGCATCGAGATAATAGGCGCCGATCAGAACATTCAGCTTGTCCGCGCTATAGAGTAGCTGCAGCTCCTGAGAGAATTGCCGATTGCGATAGATGCCCGGTACGTCGGCATCGACGGCCGGGAGCGCATCGAAGTCGATCGGACCGCGCGACCGATCGCGGCGGAATGCCGTGATGTTGCGAAGCGTAATCGCGTCGCTCGGTTTGAATTCGGCATAGAGGCTTACACCCCAAGCGCGAATATCCTGCTCGGGAAAATTCAGCGCACCGCGCGTGTCGAAGACGTCGTCAAGGACGGGGGCGCCTGACACCAGCCCAGGGATCAGCCGGTGCCCTCCTCGCGGCGCACTCTTGTCATGCGTATAGTCGCCTTGCACGCGCACGAAGAGGTTGTCGTCGTTATTTATCTCCGCGCTTGCACGGCCGGCCCAAACGTCCCGATTATAATTGTCCAGACCGGTGGTGAGATTGCGCCCGAACCCGTCGCGCGAAAGCCGTGCACCGGATGCCCCGAGCCGAAGCGTACCATCTCCCACCGGCATACCGCCGGACACGATGAGATCGGCATGTTCGTCGGTCCCCAGAGTTCCGCGCAGGCTCAGTTCGGGCTCGGCGCTCAGCCGCTTCGTGACATATTTGATCGCTCCGCCAATGGTATTTCGCCCATAGAGGGTTCCTTGCGGCCCGCGCAGAACCTCGATCCGCTCGACATTGTATATGTCGAGCAACGCCGCCTGCGGGCGAGCGAGATAGACGTCGTCGAGATAGATGCCGACGCCCGGTTCGAAACCGCCGACCGGATCCTGCTGTCCGACGCCGCGGATAAACGCCGTGAGGGTCGAGTTCGTGGCGCGCGACGCCTCGATGGTGACATTGGGAGTCGTATCCTCGATGTCGGTGATGTCGAGAGCGCCCGAGGCCTCGAGCTGCTCGCCCGAATAGGCCGTTACCGCAATTGGAACATCGACCAGACTTTCGGAGCGCCGGCGGGCCGTGACGACGATTTCGCTATCGTCGCCAGTTGTCGTGGAAGCCGGTGCCGGACCTGCTCCATCGCGATCCTGACCGATGGCCGGAGACCCCCCGGCTATCGCCATCAGAGCACATCCGAAAGCAAGCGACAACCTAAAGCGCCCCGACATAGACCCTCCCAATCCGTTCGGCCTATTCGCCGAATCTGACAAATTGCTGCCAGCAAATATCGTATGTGATAATTTTTCCGTCAAGCTTAAAAATACGGCACCGTATCTGTTGACGATCATTCGCGCGGTATCGATAAGATCGACCGATGAACGACAGCGAGCTTCGAGTCCGAAAACGCAATCGGACAAGCCGGATCGACGCGTCCGTCTGGCTCGAGGCGGCGCTCCGGCAGCTGGCTGACGGCGGGATCGACCAAGTGAGGATCGAGCCACTCGCCGCGCGCCTCGGGATCACCAAGGGCGCCTTTTATGCCCGCTATTCCAACAGGGATGAGTTGCTGTCCGCCATGCTCGACTATTGGCTGGAGGAGTCGACAGCGTCGGTCATCGCGACCTATGCGAATGTGGATGAGCCGGTCTCCGACCGCCTCGAGCGAATTTTGCTGACGCCGTTTCGCCGCGGCGACTTTCGGGAACGTGCGCGAATGGAGATGGCGATCCGCCTCTGGGCCCATCACGACCGGCGGGCAGCAGAAACCATGTCGCGCGTCGACGCGCAGCGGATGAGCTATATGAGAAAAATACTGCGAGCCAACGGGTTCGATGTGGGTGATGCACAAAGCCGCGCTTTCATGATCTATGCCTATATCCTGGCCGAGGGGACAATGTCGGAGGTCCCCGACGATGAGATTCGCCGCCGCTGTCGAGCAATGTTGCGCGCGGGTCCGGGCATTTAGGACTTGCCTCGCATCGGCATTGAATATTAACTATCCGTATGGACAGTTAATATTGGACAGGCCATGGATCGTCGAGACCTCCTGAAGGGTGGGCTGATACTGCCGGCGCCCGCTGCTTTGGTTGGCCAATTCGCTGCCGATCGGCTTGCCGTTGGAGACTATGATGTGATGGACGCAAGCCTGATCGATACTCGCCTCGATTGCCGTTCCATCAGCTTTGAAAATCCAACCGGCGCTCGCGGTGCCGGCGGAAGCGCTGCAGGTGGCCGGAAGGGCAGACCGGCACAGCTGATCCGCCCGGGCGAGCGCATCATCCTAGCCGATATCGCTGGCAGCGGCACGATCCGTCACATTTGGGCGACGACCGATGGATGGTCGCCCGCCGTGCTTCGCTCGCTGCGGCTCGAGGTGCGATACGACGGACTTGATGATCCGAGCGTGTCCGTACCTTTTTTCGATTTTTTCGGTCAGCCGCACGGCCGCACCCGCGAATTCTACTCGGCACTTTTATCGACGCATGAAAGCCGGGGGTTAAATTCGCACATGCCAATGCCGTTTCACCGGGCCATTCGGATCGATCTCAGAAACGAGTCGGAACGCCACATTCTCCTTTATTATCAAATAGACTACACTCTTGAGCCGCGTGAAGCCGTGCCGACAAGCTATCTTCATGCAACCTTCAGGCGCGAAAACCCCACGCGCTTGCGCGACGACTTCATCATTTTCGAAGGATTGGAGGGCCCCGGCCGCTTTCTCGGGTGCTCGGTGGGCGTGCGGGTGATCGATTCGGGCTCCTGGTATGGCGAAGGGGAGGTCAAAATCTTCCGGGACGGTGATCAGGATCTTCCCACCATCTGCGGCACGGGACTTGAGGATTATGTCGGGACCGCTTGGGGCATGGGGCCACATCATGGAACCTATTCCGGTGCACCTTTGGTAATGCCGGCGCCGGGCGACGCAAAGCCCGACGATTACAGGCCGGATCTTGTCAGCTTCTATCGATGGCACCTTCCCGATCCGATCATGTTCGAGCGCGAGATCAAGGTCACGATCCAGCAGATCGGCTTCGCGAAGTTCGGACCCGATCAGCGCGATGAGAAGCTGCAATATGAAGCTGCGCATCCGCCGGCCGGCCGTGGTTGGTCGACGGTCGCCGGAACGACCTTCGGGATTGTCGAAAGACGTGATGATTATTGCGCGACGGCATTCGTATATTGCAGTCGTCCTCAGCCCGTCTCCCGGTACGACCGGGAATGCGCCCTCGCCGACCTTGAGGAGTTTCCGTATGAGCCGAAGCGAGAACTGTCCGACGATCAGCGGGATGCTCTGAACCGCTCGTTTCTCGACAAAGCCGCGTAGCATCTGACGCGGCCCGAACGGTCGTGTGCTGCAACTTACGGTTGTGATGCAGGGGGAATGCAGAAGATCGATCGTCTCGCTTAGCGAGAGCGGAATTTTGCATTGGCGGCCCTTCGGGGCGGCAAATATCGTCGCCATGGGTCGGGGACGCGAAAAAGGGCGGGCTTGTGGACCATGCGCGCAGCTGCGCGGATATCGAAAGGGCGGGGTAGAGAATGTTGAGCGAAGTCGAACGCCGTCTCGAACCGACCGCAAGAACGCGCGCGATGATCGACCCGCTGTTCCGGGTGTTGACCAGCCTGATCTTTATCATCGGCGGGCTCGGGCATTTCGGACAGCATAAGATGATGCTGGAGCGCATGGCCGAGTCGCCGTGGCGCGATGCGGTAGCGATGATCGGCAGCCCGTCGGTGCTTCTTTGGCTTTCGGGTGCGGTATTCGTTGTCGCGGGACTTACCCTTGCAGTCGGCTGGATGACCCGCACGTCGGCATTGGCCTTATTCATCACGTTGGTACCGGTGACGGTCGCCATCCATGTCGTCCCAGATACCTCACATGTGGGTCCGCTTTTCAAGAATATCGCGATCCTCGGCGCCCTGCTGCTGATATGGGCACGAGGCCCGGGTGCATTTGCGATCGACAACATCGGCCGCCAGAGGAAATCCGACTGATGTGGCGGCAACTCGCTACTTGCGTTGCGGCGATTGCCATCGCGTCCACTGCCCACGCCGAGCCTACGCCAGTCACCGTCCATGTCATCAGCCAGGATGGCAAATATATCGGCGACACCATGGGCGGTGCCGAGGTCATCCTGCGAGACGTTGAGAGCGGCACGATCCTGGCTCGCGGCGTCACACGAGGCGGTACCGGCAATACGGCGCAGATCATGGAAGCCGAAGGCCGCAGCCCTATAAGGGCAACGCCGGATGCTGCCGGTTTCGAAACGACCCTCGACTTGTCCAGGCCGACGCTCGTGAGACTCGAAGCGCGCGGGCCGCTGGCCCATCCCGCCAGCCAACTCAGAGTATCCGCCGAGCGCTGGCTGATCCCTGGCCAGCGCCTGGATGCAGGAAATGGCTGGACGATCGAAATGCCCGGTCTCGTCGTATCACTGATTACCGACCCTGGTCGGCCTCGCGCCGGGTCGCGATTGGAGATTACGGCTCATGTCCAGCTGATGTGTGGCTGCCCTATCACGCGCGGAGGCATCTGGGACGCCGACGACTATGAGGTTACGGCACTCGTCTACCGCAAGGGCAAGCTCCTCACGCAAGTTCCCTTATCCTTCGAATCCGACCCAGGCCGCTTTGCGGGCATCGTCCAGCTCGGCACCCAAGGACATAGCGAGCTCATCATCGCCGCGCACAATCGCAAGACCGGGAACAGCGGGCTTGTCGTCCACCCCATTCAAATAGTCGCTGCCTCACCGAAGCCCTAGGCCAGCCTGCTCCTCAGAATGCGGCAGCGAATTTCGCATTGACTCGCCTGCCTACCGATCATATTTATAAATTAATGTCTCAAGTGGCATTTATTATAAAAATTATCTCTGGGGAGGGTTATATATGACATCCAGGTCTCTTCGCGTCGTCCTTTTCGCTTCGGCCTGCTGCGTGTTGCCGCAAGCGGCACTGGCCCAGGACAAGGGTCCGAATGAAGACCCGAATGGCGAGATCATCGTCACGGCTAACAAGCGCAGCGAGAGCGTTCAGAAAGTACCGGCCTCGATCGCGGTTGTCGGCGCAGCCGATCTCGAACGGAAGAATATCGCTGGCGTCGAGCAACTGGCCACCGCGGTGCCCGGGTTCGTCTACCGCGGGGGCTTCAATCCGACGAATACATCGCTCAGCATTCGCGGAATCAGTACCCTTTCCTACAGCCGCTCGATCGAGCCGTCGGTCGGTACCGTGATCGACGGCGTCGTGATCGGACTTCAGGGCCCCAATCTCTTCAATTTCAACGATGTGTCACGCGTCGAGGTCCTGCGGGGGCCGCAAGGCACGCTATTCGGTATCAACGCGTCTGCGGGCATCCTCAACATCGCAACCGAAGAGCCTGGCGACCAACTGTCGGCCAAATTCGGCGCCAGCTACGCCCAGCGTGACCAGGTTGATCTCTATGGCGCGGTCGGTGGCCCTATCGCGGGCGACAAGTTGCGCCTTCGCGTATCCGGCTTCTACAAGCGCTACGACGACTTTGTCGACAATCTGAACACCGGCGAGTCGCTGAATGGCGACAAGCAATATGGCGTGCGGGCCAAATTGATTTTCGAGCCCGATGACCAGACCAAGATGACGATCAACGCCGATGCAGCCTGGGATCGCAGCGACTGCTGCTCACCGGTCTTCATCAAGCTCGTTCCCGGTCGATCAAACGCTTTCGATACGCAGTTCTACGGCCCGCTGACGCCCAGAAGCAACGAGATCAACCTGCCCGGAAGCACCTTCTCGAAATCGAACGGCTTCGGGTTCAGCGCCCAATGGGATCGGTATCTGGGCGAGTATCTTCTCACCTCGATCACCGCCTATCGCGATTATTATATCGAGGCGGAAACGACGGTGGTGCAGCCGAGCCTCATCCTTCCCAGCAATTTCGCGACCGCGAAGCAGAACCAGCTTTCGCAGGAATTGCGCCTCGCCTCGCCGACCGGCGGATTGTTCGATTATGTGGTTGGCGCCTTCTATTTCAAGCAGTTGAAGTCCGGCAGCATCGACCAGAAGATCCGCTTGCGCGCGAACGGCTTCCAGCAGCAGAATCACTTGAATTTTGCCGACGCGGACAATGCCAACTATGCGCTGTTCGGCGAGGGCAACCTTCATCCGACGCAAGATCTGACCCTGATCGCCGGCGCACGATGGACCAAGTTCGACGTCAGTTTCCGCAATATCGGCCTTCCTCGTGAACCGGGCTATGCCGTGGTCAACCTCGCGCCCGGCGAGACGATTCAGGACAGCGTGTCGGCCGAGAAATGGTCGTGGAAGCTCGGTGCGCGCTGGCAGATGACGCCGAACGACATGATCTATGCGACGGTGTCGCGCGGGATCAAGGGACCTGCCTTCAACACGCTCGCGACCAATGTCACCGGTCCGCAGCGTGTGCGCCCCGAAGTCGCGACAAATTATGAAGTCGGCTTCAAGGGCAGCTTCTTCGACAATCGGGTGCGGACAAGCCTCGCGCTGTTTTCGACGACATTCAAGGACTTCCAGACTCAGGCGGTGGATACTGACCCCATTACGGGCCTGAGAACCTTCATTCTCGTGAACGCCGGTTCGATCCGGACACGCGGCTTCGAAGGCAGCCTGAACCTCTATCCCACCGACACAACCTCGATCGACGCAAGCGTCAGCTATATCGACGGCAAGTTCCGCAATTTTCCCGGCGGTCAATGCTTCTCGGGCCAAACCGCCGCACAAGGATGCGTCGGAGGGGTCCAAGATCTCAAGGGTGCGCCCCTTCCGGCCAATCCGAAATGGTCGTTCAATATCGGCGGCGAACAGGTGGTGAAATTTGGTTCCGCGCCCTTCGACGGCTTCATCAACCTCAACTATAACTGGCGCGGCCAGATCCAGTGGGACATCTTTCAGGATCCCCAGGCGATCGAGAATTCCGTGGGTCTCCTGTCGGGGTCTCTCGGAATCCGGGCGAAGAACGGGCGCTACACGCTCGCACTTTTCGGAAAGAATCTGACGAACAAATATTATACCAACAGCTTGACGCCTGGCACCGCCATCGTCGGCTTCATCCCCCTCGACTATCGCCGCCAGGTCGGGGTCAAACTGTCCTACAATTATTGAGTCTGCCAGCGGGAGAGGCCGGATGAAGCGACGCATATTAGCCGCTGTTGCCATTGTTGCCGCCGCTGCGGGCGCGGCCTCTCCCGCTGGGGCAACCGAGCCCGCAGCCAAATGTTCAAGCTTCGGACAAAGCGACTTTTCGCGCACCGTGGACGCCCCCGCTCAGATACTGGAGGCCCAGTTCACGCCGCCAAGCGGAGATCAGCCCGGTCTATGCCGGCTTACGGGGCTGGTGAATGCATCGACGACGTTCGAAATGCAGCTTCCGGCCGATCGCTGGAACGGGAAATTCCTCCAGGCTGGCTGCGCGGGGTTCTGCGGTCGCACCATGGGGTGGTACTGCCGCGATGCGACATCACGTGGATACGCCTGCATTGTCAGCGACCTTGGCCACCGCTCGGCGATCGCCAGCCCTGGGGCGCCGAGCCTCAGCGCGCTCTGGGCCTATGGCAGCGACAGTGCCCAGATAGACCATGGATTTCGCGCCTCGCACGCAACGACGTTGATCGGCAAGGCGATCGTCGAGCGATATTATGGTCGCAAGGCGGAGCGTTCCTATTTCAACGGCTGTTCGGAAGGCGGTCGCGAGGGATTGATCGCGGCGCAACGCTTCCCTTGGGATTTCGATGGCATCATTGCCGGCTCGCCGCTGATCGACACCGGCCGGACATTCCTCAGCGCATTGTGGATGGACCGAAAGGCACGCGATGCCAAAGGCACCGCGCTGCTCGACGCGGATGCCCTCTCACTCGTCCGTAACGCCGTGCTGAAGGCCTGTGATGGTAATGACGGCCTCGCCGACGGCGTGATAGGCGATCCGCGGCGCTGTCAGTTCGACCCTGCGTCGCTGGCATGTCATGGTGCTGGGGAGAAGAGCTGTCTGTCGGCCGCGCAAGTCGACGGTCTCGCGTCGCTGGTTGGCGGTCCGCGCACATCGTCCGGCGTCGCACTGGCGCCGGGCCTCAGCCCGGCAGCAGCCTTCGCGCGGCTGCTGGCGCCCGGGACCGCTGGCCGGTCGACCGGCGCAAGCTATGGCGAAGAATTTTTCCGATATATGGGATTCTCGCCGGCACCCGGTCCGAGCTGGAACGGCGCCGCCTTCGATTTCGATCTCGACGCACGCCGGTCGGGCGTCGCCGACGCTCTGCTGTCGGCGAACAACCCCGATCTTCGCCGATTTCGCGATGCCGGCGGCAAGCTGATCCTTTACCATGGCTGGGACGACCATCTTATCGCCCCGGGTCAGACGGTCGATTATTATGAGATGGTACGTAGTACGATGGGCGGGCAGGCTGCCACCGACCAATTTCTTCGCCTCTACATGGTTCCCGGGATGGATCATTGCGCGTTCGGGGGCGGTGCCTGGGCGATCGACCATTTGAGCTATCTCGAATCGTGGGTTGAGAAGGGCCAGGCACCTGACAGCCTGCTGGCAATGCGTCCTCGCCTCCCCGCCGATCCGGCTCAGGCCTTCGCACGGATAGGCAGATTCCCCATTCCTGCGGGCGAGGTCGAATATGCCCGCCCCATTTTCTCCTACCCGGGAAGATATCATTATCGTGGCCGAGGCGACCCGTCGCTCGCGAGCAGCTTCAACCGGCGAGACTAGGGTTGACTCGCCTCAATCGGCGGAAATTGCATTAATTTATTGATCTTTTGCCGTTTGCCCTTTAATTTATTTTTTATATCAATTTTTAGGATGATTCTATGCGCCAACCTGCCCCGCATCCGTTAAGCAAGAATTTTGAATGGGCCGACGTGCCGTCGGATCGTGCATTGCGGGTGCTGACGCGCGATCAGGTCGACAGCTTCGATCGCGACGGTTTTATTCATATCGAAGGCGTGTTCGACAGCGACGAACTCGACGCCATCGAGGCGGCGATCGACCCGATCGAAGCCGAGCTGGAGCGATTGGTAGCCGAGCAGGCTGGAGGACGCTCGCGTCTGACCGATGCTGGCACGATCACATTCACCACACATATCGTCAAACACTCGGAACCAGCACGTGCGTTCGCAAAAAATCGGAAAATCCGGGACATTTGCCTCGATCTGATGGGCGAACCCGCCCGCCTCTACTGGGATCAGTCGGTCTACAAGAAGACCGGCAAGAAGCAGGAGTTTCCGTGGCACCAGGATAATGGCTACACCTTCATCGAACCCCAGCAATATCTGACCTTCTGGATACCGCTTGTCGATGTCGACGAAACCAACGGTTGTCCCTGGATCGTGCCGGGATTGCATCGCGGCGGGACGTTGGAGCATTGGGAGACGCCGATCGGTCTCAAATGCCTGGAGGAGCATGAAGCTGCTGTCTGTGTCCCCGCGCGACGGGGAGACATCATACTCTTTTCGTCGCTTTCGCCTCATCGCACGGGCCCCAATCTTCGCGACGGTTCGGTGCGAAAGGCCTATATTCTGCAATATGCGCCGGACGGAGCGCATACGGTCGTGGATGGCGTCCGAATTCCGCAAAACGACGCCGATCGGCAGTTTCTTATCGATTGAGCTGTTTTGAACGCGGCTCGGGCTCGACCAGGCGCTAATTGACAGGATTTCAGGGCACGCTATTCGGATCGTCGCCGCGCCAGCGGCGCCTTGATGCTATAGGGGCCAATGCTTGCCGACCGACATTCCATCGATAAGCGGTTTCGACGACGAACGCCTGCGCCATCCGCGTGCAGCGGTCTCGAGCCCGAGTCATGCGATCGCCTACTGGTTGAAGCGCGATATCGTGCGCGGCGTTTTCCAGCCCAACGAGAGGCTCAAGCTCGACCTTTTGACACGCTATTATGGCGCTGGGCTCAGTCCGGTTCGCGAGGCCGTGCTGTTCCTTGCCGCTGGCGGCCTCGTTGCCCACGAGCATCAGAAGGGGCATCGGGTCGCTCCGGTCTCGTTGGCCGATTACCTCGATACCCTGCACGTCTACGACAGCATAAGACGCCTCGCGTTAGCGACTGCGATCGAGCGCGGAGACGATGAATGGGAAGAATTAGTTCTCGTGCAGTTGCACCGGTCGAAGAAGGTGGAACATGTGCTGCCGGGTGAAGACCATGAAGGTCGCGAGCGCTGGCAGCGCGCCTATATGGATTTCTACGATACGCTGATCAGCGGCTGTAAATCGCCGCTTCTGATCGAATATTACAGCGACCTGGTGGCTCGGGCCGAACGATATATCAATCTCTTTGCGGACCAGAGCAGCGATCACGAACGCGATCACGCGTCGGAGCATAGCGCGATCGTCGATGCGATCATTGCACGCGACCCTGCCCGTCTCAACAACCTGCTCGATGAGAGCAATCGCCGATCGAAGAGCATGCGAAATTCCACGATCGACGCGCTCAAAGCGCTGGAAAGGCGCTCAGCTTAGCCAGCTTGGCGCTCCCCTGATCGTCACTGCACCGCTCGCCTCGTGATCGATTGCGAGGCGCTGGGTGGACTGATCGAAGGTCCAGCTCGCCCGCGCTCCCTCGATGGCAACGGCTAGCCCGTCGGGGAAATGGATTTCCGGAACATATATAATTGACTGCAGCCCGGCGACGGCATCGACGGTCAGTTCGAACCGGCCACTGTCGCTGTCGAACCCAAATTGCGAAATGGTGCCGCCCGCAAATTGCGCATAAGGGCGGCAGAAACCGGAAATCGCTCGTCCGCCCGAGTGCGGATCTGCAGGATCTTCGCATTGGTCGAGCGAGAAGATCGAGAGATCTTCCTGGTTCCATCCGTCGCCGATCAACAAGTCGTTCCGGTTGGACGCAGTGTAATTCCACATCGTCGAACTGAGCAGGCGATGATCCATCGCGTCGTACATCAGCCCAAGCGCCGCGCTGTGTGGCGCCCAGATATCGGGCCCGCGCTCGCCCGCTTCCCATGCATCATAAGCAGCACCTTCATCGAGATCGAACGGAATCCCGAATTCCCCAATCAGTGTCGGCATCCCGCCCGGCTGGGCGCGCGACAGGCCTTCAACCACGCCCAGCTCGTCGATGAAGCGCGCCCGCACCGCGTCACGGGCCTCGCCTGTCGGCGTTTCGAACCGCTTGAAGAAGAGGGTCTTCACGTCATACCAGTGCGCGGCATTGACGGACCCTTCCGGAAGCGGCGTCGGCAGGTCGCGGCCCGACATGCCGCCGAAAGGGTCGATCTCCACGAAGGCGAGCCAATCCTGGCGGTAACGGCGTACAGCGTCGGCAACGCGATTGAAGAAGGGCCCCATCCCGTCGCCATAAACATCGAAGCCTCCCGCTTCGTCGGCGCGAAAATAGTCCTCCCGCAGTGCAACCCCTTCCTCGCCTTCGATCCGGTAAGCACCTGCAGCCTCGAACGGGCACTCGCGGCCTGGCAACCACACATTTTGGCGATGCGGATTGAGGGTGACCATTCCCGTCACCTCGGTGCGTCCAGTTTCAATGTTGCGGAGAAGCTGCGGTGCTTCGACCGCAAGTCCGCGCAACATCAGCAGCCCTTCAAGCGGTGTGAGCGCGGGCCCGACCCGCGGCGCAACGGGATTGATCGCGTCGGGTGCCACATGTCGGTAATTCATCGGATAGCCCAGCCAGCCGAGCCCCGGCTCGTTCAGCGTGTCGAAGCCAATGACGTGCGGCATGTCCGCCACCCGTGCTGCAACTTGTTCGAGGCAGCCGATATAGGATGTCTGGAGATAGTCCTGTATGTTGACGCCGTCGATCGCGAAGCGGGGTGTCAGGCGATTTCCTGCCCAGAACAGGCTCCACATCACGGCATTGGCAGGCAATCGGTGATTTCCGCCCCAGCTCATCTGCGGATAGGCGTCCTGCCGGCGTTGCGGATCCGAATAGTCGTAGCGGGCCTGCATGATGTGTGCCGCGCCTGCCCGGTCGAACTGACGAAAATCGAGACCCACGGCCTCGAAGACCCAGCCCGGTGCTCCGTCCCCACCCGACATGCGGCTCCACACATCCTGATGGAAATCGACGAACACATGCAACCCGTGCCGGCCGGCGCGCGCGCAGATTTCCGCATAATAGTCGAGATATTCCTGGTCGTAGTCACCCGGGCCCGCGTGCTCGATCGCTTCCCAGGTCGTCAGAAGGCGGAGGCAGTTGAACCCCCAATGGGCCAGCCGCCCAAGATGGGCATCGGCGTCTGAAAGCGGAAACGGGCGGCCAATGAAGCTCACCGTGCGGTGGTCGGAAAAGTCGGTCGGAAAGTTGGTGCCGCCGTCCGGCCATGGCACTTTACAATCCCCACCCAGATTGACGCCTCTCAGAATCACATGCCGGCCGTCCTCGTCGCGGAAGCGCGATCCATCAACCTTCAAACGCCCTGCCGCCGAAACTCGCATCCCCAAAATCCCTTCTCGCTGATCGGCATCGGGTAACCATCACCCTCCGATGCGCTCAGGCTAAGCAGTAGGCATTCGGTGGTCAACAAACATATAAAAAAATTGCATCCAACTTTGTGGCGTAAAATCAACGCTTTGTGATAATCAAACCGTTGACCAATCTGCCAGATTTGAGATTTTTCTCTTTTTTTGACAAATTTTGAGCGCTATGCCGGACTCGGCGTCCGAACCAGTGTCGGACTGATATCCTCGGGAGACGGGCGTGGATCGCAGGCAATTTCTGGCAACGAGCGCTGCGGCAACGCTGGCAGCATCCACGACACCAAGCTGGGCGAGAATGACCATGCGCAAACCGAACATCATTCTGATACTTTGCGACGACCTGGGCTATGGTGACGTTGCGGCTTATGGCGCGAGTCTTCTGCGCACACCGCATCTCGACAGGCTCGCCGCGGGCGGCGCGCGCTTCACGAATTTCTATGCAAGCGCCAATATTTGCAGCCAGTCGCGGGCCGGCCTTTTCACGGGCCGCTTTGCGGTTCGCAGCGGCATGGCGAACGGGGTCATTCAGGCCAATGACAGCACGGGCCTGCCGCTCGACGAGGTCACGATCGCCGAGATGCTCAAGCCCGATTATCGCAGCGCGTTGATCGGCAAGTGGCATCTCGGCCACGTCGCGCCCCATTGGCCGCCCCACGTCCAGGGATTCGATTATTTCTATGGCTTGCCCTACAGCCACAACATGGTGCCCTTGTCGATGTACGAGAGCGGAGAAGGCAATGCATTGTCGACGAGCGAGGTCGATTTCCACAGGCTGACAGCGCAGTTCTTCGATCGCGGCATGCGTTTCATCGACGACAATCGGGCACGCCCCTTCTTCCTTACGCTCGCGCTGACCGCGCCGCACACGCCGTTGGACCCCAATCCGGACGAGCCGCGGACATCGAAAGCAGGCGATTATGGCGATGTCGTCGAGGAGATCGACACGAATGTCGGCCGGCTGATGGCCCATCTGCGCAAGCTCGGGCTCGAACGCGACACGCTGGTGATGTTCACGTCGGACAATGGTCCCTGGTTCGAAGGATCCTCCGGCAACGCACGCGACCGGAAGGGCGGCGCGGGTTGGGATGGCGGGTACAAGGTGCCCTTCATCGCATCGCAGCCCGGCCGCATTCCCGCTGGTGTCGTGCGGGACGGTCTCGCGATGAACATCGATCTGCTTCCAACGATTGCAGGCTGGACTGGCGCTTCCCTGCCTCAACGCGAACTGGACGGGCTCGATATCGCCGGCCTCATGACCGAGGGCACCGCCTCGCCGCATAAGGATTTGCTCCTGTTCAACGACAAGGAGATCACGGGCATCCGCACCGAGCGGTGGAAACTCGTCAAATATTCCTATTATCGGGGATATAAGCTCGACCTGGGCAAATATATGATCAGCCGCCAAGGTGCGCTGCTCTTCGACATGCAGCAGGATCCCGGCGAGCTGTACAGCGTCGCGAGCAGGCATCCCGACGTATTCGACGCCCTGATGAAACGGATGGCCGATGCCCAGGCCCATTATGACGCCCTCGCCCCCAAGGCCTGACGTCACCGGCCGCATCGGCTTCTGGCGCAAGATTTCGTTCGGGTCGGGCGACCTGGCCTTCAATCTCTATTGGCAGAGCAGTTCCTTGTTTCTGCTCTATTTTTACACCGACGTGCTCAATGTCCCGGCCGCCATCGCCGGGACGATCTATATGGCTGCGCTTGTTTGGGATGCCGCGATCGATCCTGTCGTCGGCTGGGCAGCCGACAGGACGCGAACGCGTTTCGGCCGATACCGCCCTTTCCTCATGCTTGGCGCGCCCGTCCTCGCGCTGGCCTATGCCGCAATGTTCTTTGCGCCCGCCATGCCGCATAGCGGCTCGATCGTAGCGGTGACGGTGACGCATTTGCTGTTCCGCACCATCTACGCCATGGTCAACATTCCCTACGCTTCGCTCTTCGCGCGGGTTACTCGTGATAGTGCCGAGCGCGCCGACATGGCCGGAGCGCGCATATTGTTCGCGATGATCGCCGGCATGCTGGTGTCTTCGACCACCTTGCCGCTCGCGAACTATCTCGGGGGGGAAGACGCGCGCCGCGGCTGGCAGATTGTTGCGGCAATCTACGGTATCTTCGTGGTGCTGATTCTATGGCAGGTCGCCTATGCGGCCCGCGGCCTCGACGCTCCCGAACCCCCGGCCACAACGAGGATGGCCTGGCGCGATATCGTAGCATCGCTGCTTTCCAACCGCCCCCTGCACCTGGCGCTCGGTGTCGTGGTGCTAAGCTCGGTGGCATCGACCTTTTTCAGCAAGAACATCATATATTATTTCAAATATATATATGGCGACACCGACGCCGCGACGCTTGCTCTTACCCTCAGCGCCGGCGTCACGGCGATTTCCGTTCCGGCGTGGACCTGGGTTGCACGCACGCATGGCAAGAAGCTTGCGTGGGGAAGCGGCATGGCTGTCGTGGGGATCGGAATCCTCGGCTGGTGGTTCGCGCACGGCCAAGGCTTGCCGGCGCTCCTGGCCGCCATCGCGGTCATCGCTGCGGGGATGAGCGCAAATTACATCTGCTTCTGGGCGGTGCTCCCCGACACGGTGGAATATGGCGAATGGAAGTCCGGCGTTCGCACCGAATCGCTGATATTCGGACTCGTCGTTCTCGGCCAGAAGGCGGCGCTCGGAATCGCGGCCGGAGCCTTGGGCTTTGCCCTGACGGCAATCGGCTATCGGTCGAACGAACCGATGACGCCCGAGACGATCGACGGACTTCGCATGATGATGCTCTTCATACCGCTCGGCGGCGTTATCCTCTCGCTTTTGCTCATCCAGCGATACCGTCTTTCGCATGCGATCCATCGCCAGATCGTGCTCGATATCGAGCAACGCCAGACAAATGGATAATCCAAAGGCCGGGTCCGAACCGATTACCGTTGTCGGGAGCATCAACCGCGATATCGTCGTCCGATGCCGCTCCCTCCCGAGAGCTGGCGAAACGGTCGCAGGCAGCGCGCTGAGCTACGGCAGTGGGGGCAAGGGTGCGAACCAGGCCGTCGCAGCCTCCCGGCTCGGAGGGACGGTGCGGATGATCGGGAGGGTCGGCGCCGATGCCTGGGGCCGCACGGCCCGCGGCGTGTTGCGATCCGCCGGCTGCGACATTTCCGGGGTTCGGCAGGCAGGCCAGCTCTCGGGGCAGGCCCTCGTAACTGTCGATCGGCAAGGCGCCAACAGCATCGTGGTGATCGAAGCGGCAAATGGCCTTCTGAGCGCGGATCAGGTTCGCCGCGACGAGAAGAAGCTGAAGGAAGGCGGCGTTATCCTGCTGCAACTGGAAATTCCGCTCGAAGCGGTCTCGGCCGCTGCCATGATTGCCCATGCCGCAGGAGGGCGCGTGATTCTCGATCCTGGACCGGCGCGCGACCTTCCGCGGGATCTGCTCCGACGTATCAGCGTGATCACGCCCAATCAAACCGAACTCGAGGTGCTGACGGGTCAAAAAAAGCTGCGCGACGGCGAGCTCGTCGAAGCCGCCGAGCATCTGCGATCGAGTGGGCCGGAAACGGTCATCGTAAAATTGGGCGCCGAGGGCTGTCTCGTCATCGGTGATGGCCCGGCGCGGCAGCTGGCCGCGCCGCATGTCGATGTCGTCGACACGACGGGCGCAGGCGACGTCTTCAATGCCGCATTGGCCGTCCGCCTTTCCGAAGGCGCCCCGATAGAAGCGGGTGTCGAATTTGCCCTCGCAGCCGCCTCGCTCTCGGTGACACGGTTCGGCGCTCAATCCGCCGCACCGACGCGCGCGGAAGTCGTCACCTTCATTCAAGGCACGCCGACATGACCGAAACTGCACCTCGGCAGTCCAGGCATCGCGATATCCCGGTCCCCTGGAAGGTCGCGGAGGAGCTTTCGGCGCCGCCCCCGTCGCGGATCCGTGTCGGTGGCCTTCTCGGGAGCCGGATGGCGATCAATGTCCAGGGCCGGCTGCTGGCCGTCGACGAAGAGGGGCTTCTCCGCTGTTTCCGCAAACGGACGGCATCGAGCGACTTTGCCAACGCTTGGGCTGGCGAACATGCAGGCAAGTTCCTGTCCGCTGCTTGCCGCAGTCTCGTGGGACAGCCGGATGGCGCGCTGCATGCAAAGGCCGCACGCGTCGCGGCCGGGCTGCTGGCGGCGCAGGAGGACGACGGGTATCTCGGAACCTATGTTGCGGGCGATCGCTGGACGGGGTGGGACGTCTGGGTTCACAAATATGTGCTGGCCGGTCTGCTCGCCTGGTATCGGCTCTCCGGGCAGGAAGAGGTCATTCAGGCCTCCCGCCGGATCGGCCTCCTTCTAGCGGACAAATTTGGCGGGCAGCCTTCGGGGATGGACATCAATGGGGCCGGATGGTTTTTCGGGATGGCCGCAACGAGCGTCTTGGAACCGATTTGCGACCTCTACCGGATGACGGGTGAAAAGCGCTTTCTAGACTTTGCGCGCGCCATCGCCGCGGCGTGGGATCGCCCGGGCGGCGCGCAAATTCTATCCGCGCTGCAAGCGGGGGGCCTTGACGACTTGCCCAGCGGCAAGGCCTATGAATTCATTTCCAATCTCAATGGCCTGCTCGACCTCTACCGTCTGACGGCGGAAGAGCAGATGATGAAAATTGCGCTGAAGGCGTGGGCAGATATGCGCGACGCCCAGCTCTATCCGACCGGCAGCCTCAGTGCGATGGAGCATTTCCAGCCGCACGGCGAAGCCCGGGCACTCCCGTCCTCCAACCTCGCCGAAACATGCGTTACCGTCACCTGGCTGCAGTTCAACGAGCGCCTGCTCCGCCTTACAGGCGAACCGCGTTTCGGGGCCGAATGCGAACGGACGATCCTCAATCACCTGCTTGCCGCACAAGATGGCGCCAATGGCGATTTCGCCTATTACACGGCCCTTTGCGGGTCGAAGGAGTTTACCGATTACCCGCTGTGCTGCGTTTCCAGCGGGCCGCGCGCGATTGCCGCCATAGCAGATCATGTCTGGGCGGTTTCGCAAAGCGGGCTGACGATCAATATTTTTGCCGAGAGCCGGCTGCAATGGTCGCGCGGCGGCATCGATATCGTCCTTTCGATCGAGAGCCGCTTTCCCGCAGAGTTGGATGCGACGATCCGGGTCGACGCCGAGTTGCCGTTGCGGTTCACTCTCCAGATGCGGGTGCCGGACTGGGCTACAAAATTCACGGCGAAGATCGGCGCAGAGACATGGGAGGGAGAGCGTGGCACGATGCTGACGATCGACCGCGAATGGCTGCCCGGGACATCGATCGCCATCGAGATGGCCTGCGAGGCCGAGAGCCTGCCGATTTCGAACGGCTATCCCGATCGCGCGATGCTCCGGTACGGACCGCAGCTGCTGACCCTCGATGCCGACGCGAACCCGGACATCGCCGATCTCGACTCGGTCAGCATCGATGCGGCGGCAATCGCGTCTCTTCGCCGCAGCCCGACAGATGGCGACCGCTCTGTATTCACGATGTCCGCCCGGTGCCGTTGCGGCGACCACTCTCAGGCCCGAGCCGTGAAGTTGGTCCCTTTCGCAGACGCAAGGCGCCACAATATGCTGCTTCGAACGAGCGCGGACATCGACCCGGCTCCGCTGACGCTGTGGGCGCGGGCTTATACTTCGCGCATCCATGTCCCCGAAGGCATTCTGGGCGAGGAGGCCGTTGGAAGCCTCTTCGTCGGCGAATTCGTCACCGACGGGCGTTACGATACGGTCGCGGTGCTCGACATGGGCGGCTTTGATGTCACGACAGTTCGCGCGGGCGCCTCGTCCGACGTCGGCCCGGCATGGATCGCGCTGGCCTTCGATCGGCCGCTTCTCATCGGAGCGATCCGGTTCCGTCATGGCACCGCGGACCGGTCGCGCTGGTTCATCGCGCCGCCGCGCGTCTCACTCGCGTCCTGCCCGGTCCCCATTCAAACGATCGATCCAGGTGTGAAGACAAGATGGGACAGCCTTGGAAGTCTGCCGGCATATGTCGAGGCTCTCCGCGACACTGTCACCGATCCTGAATTCATCCTGCCTCTATCGAGGCCTCGGATCAGTTACGGCATCAGGATCGACGGCGCCCCGAAAACCGGCATCTTGAGCTGCGCCGAACTCGCCGGCCTTGCCTAAGTCGCGGATCTTCACACAGCTGCGGATCGGTCTCATCGGCGCTGCCCGTGTTGCACCTTACGCGCTTATTGCGCCGGCCCGCGAAATCGGCCGCGCAGCCGTCGTTGCCGTCGCAGCCCGCGACGGAGCGCGCGCTTCGGCGTTCGCGGCCGGACATGGCATCCCGAAGGTCCATGAAAGCTATGCCGCCCTGATTGCCGATCCCGACGTCGACCTGATCTATATCGCAACGCCGCCGGCGCAGCATGCCGGCCTCGCTCATCTTGCGATCGCCACCGGCAAACATGTTCTGATCGAAAAGCCTTTTGCGCTCGATGCCCGTGAGGCCGCGGCGATCGTGGATCATGCAACCCTATGCGGTGTCCGCGCTTTCGAGGCGATGCACGCTCCACACCACGCGCTGTTCACCGCGGTCCGCGACATCCTCGTCAGCGGCAGGCTTGGCGAAATTCGCCGCGCCAGCGCCCATTTTTCGACGATGATTGCCGAGGGTGCCGATGAATTTCGCTGGGCAGCGGGACAAGGCGGCGGAAGCCTGATGGATCTCGGCATCTATCCCCTGGCGCTTTGCCGGCGCCTGCTGGGAGAGAATTTCCGCGTGAGCGCGCTCTCGGCAGGATTTAGGCGAGGCGTTGACTCGCATATGATGGCCGAGCTGCAATTCGGAGCGATCGAGGCGCGCATCTCGTCATCGATGATCGAGCCGTCCGACGCCTGGCTCGAGATCGGCGGCGAAGAGGGTACGCTCATGGCCCGCAACCCGGTCGCTCCAAGCCTCGGCAACCGGCTGGTGCTTCGCACGAGGGATTGTATACGCGACGAGGAAATTGGGGGACCGAGCAGCTGGACCGCGCAGCTCGCCGCAATTGCTTCAACGCTTCTCGACGGAGCGCCCTTTCCCGTCTCCCCCGACGACCCCGTTCGATCGATGCGCGCGATCGATCTGATCCGCGCCCATCCCGACTGGCTATCGTCCGTCAGCGAACGGGACGCGCCGACATAGCCGCCGTTATCGCGTCGAGGGCTCGCCCCCGACGGACGCTGTCGATCTGCGCTCCGTTCGAGGTAAACCGAAGCAGACGGTCGTCGCCGACCCGGTAGGTCGGCCAGGCCGGTTGACCGGCCGGGTTGGGGACACCACCGCGAGCGAAGGCGAGCCAATAGGATTGAAGGATTTCCGAGGCCACCCAATCCGCCTTTGTGGGACGAACGCCTTCACGTCCCAATGTGCCGAACACGAAGCTGACGTCCGACGCATGGGGCGCCCCGTCCAGATCGGCGCGGCGGCCCTCGCTGACATAGTCGAAACTGTAGAGCCAGCTCGGATAGCCGCGAGCCGCATGCTGCGTCGCCATGGTCCGCGCAGGCTCGGCAAAGCCCCAATCATTGACGATGTTGTCGTCGAAGACCGACGTGTCGCCATAGGTTTCGCGAACGGTGTCGAGCGAGTGCCCCAGTTCGCTCTTGGCCCATTGCCGGAGGCCGTATCGAGCCAGAATGTTGAGGTGGCTAAGCTCGCGATCGGTCGACCCGACTAGCATCGGGACCGGCGCTTCGCGACCGGCCAGAAAGCCGTCGACAAAGTCGCTGCGCACCAGAAGGCCATCGATCATCGGTCCCGAAAAGCGCTTCGGATCGAGCTTGGTCATGCTGATGTCGCCAAGCACGGCCGAGGCGGGTAGCGCGCGCAAGGCCGCCGCATCGGGATCGCGAAGCTTCTGATCGGCCGCAAACCGCATGGCTGCACCATATCCCGAATTCACGCTCTCGTCGGCCGAGACCATAGGGGCCCACCGATTGCGCCCGCCGCTGGACTGGATGATGGCGGCAGAAAACAGGCCGCGCACATCCGGATCGAGCATCAACTGGGCAACCGACGCGCCGCCGGCCGACTGTCCGAACAGGGTGAGACGGCCGGGATCGCCGCCAAAGGTCCGGATATTGCGGTGGACCCACTTCAGCGCGGCAGCCTGATCCATAAGCCCCCAATTCCCCATCGGCCGCCCTGCCGCTTCGCCGGCCAGTGCGGGATGGGCGAAGAAGCCGAAACGCCCGAGGCGATAATTGAAGCTCACCAGCACGACGCCGCGTCGCGCGATTTCGGATCCATCGAGCGCGGGCTGGCTCGATGAGCCCTGGACGAAGCCTCCGCCATGAACCCAGAAGAGGACCGGAGCCCCACCCTTCGGCACATCGGCCGGCGCCCAGACGTTGATCGTCAGGCAATCCTCGCTCATCGGCTGCGACGAACGCGCCGCATCCCAGTCGGGCCGATTCTGCCAGCAATCATTGCCGAATTTGGTGGCATCGCGAAGATCGGTCCAGGCCGCTGGCATCTGGGGCGCGCGCCAGCGCAGCGGCCCTACGGGCGGCGCGGCATAGGGAATGCCCTTGAAAATGTCGATATCGCGATCCCTGATCCCAGCGAGCGCACCGGTTTCGATCGTTCGCTCGACGGATGCGACCGGCCCGAGGGGTCTCACGGGAGCAGCGGCATCGACGGCGGCCGGCTGCATCCACCACCAAAGCGCTCCGATTACAATGACAAGGATGACCAGCAGCGCAAGCAGGCCAACGGCCAGCCGGCGCAATATCCTTTTCGCACGCATCATATTCTCCCCTCGGGTGGTTTGCGGTGCGGCGCCGAACCGTGTCGTCCGACCGGAAAAGCTCTGTCTCGCACGCAAAGGCCGATAAATTATGGTTTGAAGCGACAAGCTTTTCGACATTTCCGGCAAGCCCCCCTACAGTCGTTGCATCAGCCCGGGCGCCGCCGTCCGTCGAAGCTTGTCGAAAAAAGGCCTGACATGAACCAGCCTTCGCCGGCCAAACGCCAGACTGTCTCCGTCCCGGGGCCGCACAAGCAGGCGGCCAAGCGAACCTATCGTGGCGAGCGACGCGAAGAGCAAAAGCGCCTGACGCAGGCGAAGATTTTGGAGAGCGCGCTCGACCATTTTGCCGAACGTGGATTCGAGGCGGCTTCGCTGCGAGACATCGCGGCACAGGCACAGGTCAGCCACGCGGTGATCCGCCTGCATTTCGGAAGCAAGGCGCAGCTTTGGCAGCATGCGCTCGACTATCTTTTTCTTCGCATGCAATCGGAACTGCGGCCGGGCAAGGGTGATCCCGATTATGCGGAAGGCGCTGCAGGGCTCGAGCTTTTCGTGCGGCGGTATGTCGCTTATTGCGCGCGTCATCCTGAGCACGCACGGCTGATGCTGATGGAATCGATGCACGACAGCGAGCAGCTTCGTTACGCCGTCGACCAGCACGTCCGCCCCGCGCACAGGTTCCTCGAAAAAATGCTGCAGGCTGCGGTCAGCGACGGCTTCCCGCTCGACGTTCCTCCAGCCCACATGACCTATATCCTCGCTGCGGCAAGCCAATCTGTTTTCGCGCTCGCCCATGAAGCGCGCCGTATCTACGGCGTCGATGTGCTCGCCGAAGAATTCGTCTCGCGGCACGCCGACGCGGTGGTACGGCTGCTGTTCAGGCGCTAGCGGTCGACGCAACGGCGCCATCCCTCGCAGCGAGATCCGCTCGCAAGCGGGCATGGAATTCGGCGGTAATGGGGTAGCGCCACATGATCGCGACGGTTCCGAGGACGCCAGCCAGCGGAATCAGGCACATGATGGCTCGCAAGTCGGCGAGAATTTCGGGCGATTGCGGTTGATCGGCGACAAAGCCGACTGCGGTGAGCAATTGCCCGAGCAGCAGCGCGTTGATCGCGAGAGCTACCTTCTGGCCGAATGTCGCGAACCCGAAGATCTTCGCCTCGCTCCGTTCCCCGCGCACCCACTGATTATATTCGACGGTATCCGGAAGCATCGACCAGAACATGATGAGCCCTGCGCTGCCCCCCGTTGCACCGATCAGTGTGATGGCGATGAGGGTCGCGTGATCGTGCGGATTGATGATGTAGAAGGACAACAGGCTCGTCATGCTGAGGAATGTGCCGGCCAGCCATGCGGTCCGCTTTGACCAGCGCCGCGCGATGAGTGTCCAGCCCGGTGCGATCAGAACCAGCCAGACCGCCGGGAGCGGAAGGAGCCACGCCATGATCGACGGGTCTTTCAGGTCATATTTGATCCAATAAAGCAAAACCTTGCCGTTCATGGCCGTTGTAATGCCGCTGAGAATGACCGCTGCGAAGAGCCGCGCGAGGGGGCCATTATGTTTCAGGGTCGACCAAAAGCCCACGAGGTCGGCGATAAAGGTAAGCATCAATCCGCGACCGGCCACCGGCGGCGCGCTTTGGTCATCCTCGTCCGGCGGTTCATTCGTCGACAGAAAGCTGATCAACAGGATGATCGTGGCGCCGGCGCCGAGAATGCAGGCGGCATAGAAATAGGCCGTCCTTTCGTCGCCGAGCATTTCGACGAGTTTGGGGATGGTAAATGAGACTGCGAGAGCGCCTGTCGCCGCAAACATGAGGCGCAGCATCGCGATGGTCCCGCGCTCGTTGGAATCATGGGTCATGCGCGCGGTCAACGCGCTGAAGGGAATACCGACGGCGGTCAGCATCGTGCGGAGCAGAATATGGGTCGCTATGGCATAGGCAATCAACCAGCCGCCCGCCAGGGGAGGCGTCCAGAACATGAGCGCGAACGATACCGCGCACGGGACGCTGGCGAACAGAATCCAAGGCCTGAACCGTCCGTACCTGGTTCGCGTTCGGTCCGCGATCGCCCCCATGATCGGGTCGGTGACGGCATCCCAGAAGGACGCAGCGGCAAAGGCAATGCCCGCCCACATCGGCGAGATGCCCATGACGTCGGTGTAGAAGAAATAGGCAAAGATCCCGATGCCTTGCCAGTAAAAGTTTATCCCGGCGTCGCCTGATGCCCAGCCGATCCGTCTCGGCCAGGACAATGACCCTGCCGCGCTGCGCTCACTCAATTGCCACCCCCGAATTTGAAATCAAGCGCTACGCCCAGCACCCGGCGCGCATCCGGGCTCGGAATCTGGACCGTCACCCCCGGGGAATTCAGTACCGGCTGCACGAATACGACGTTGACGAAATGACGGTCGAGAATATTCCGCGCAAAGAACGACAGGCGCCAGCGATCGCTGTCGGGACCGATGCCGATATTCCCGTTGAGCAGGCCATAGCCTTTCTCCACCGTTGCGGGATTACCCGCTGCGTCGAAGGACACCTTGCTGCGGTAGAACCAGTTGAGCGCGGTATCGATGCGAAAATCCCCGATGCTGTGCTGATAGCCGGCATTCAGATTATAGGTGAGCCGAGGCGAATTGGGCAGACGGTTGCCGTCGCCATAGGTCACGGCCTGGGTTGGCGAGATCAGGATACATTGGCGCGGCGACGTCCGCGGAGTTCCGAGCGGCAACACGGTCTGTCCCGAGTAGCAGGAGATATTCTTGAAGTCGGCGAACTGGCTCTTGATATAGGCGACAGACCCGCCGAGTGCGAGACCCTCCAAAGGCCGCGCCTGTATCTCCGCCTCGATCCCCCGGGTCCGAAGCTTGCCGGCGTTGGTGACGAGAAAGCGCGAAGGCGTCACGGTGGTATCGAAGCTCGACGCCTGATAATCCTTGAAGTCGGTCGCGAAGGCGGTGACGTTGAAGATCATCTTGCGATCGAAAAGCGTTGACCGCAAGCCGGCCTCGTAGCTGGTCGGAATCTCGGGCTCGACGATATCGGGCGTCGCGCGAACGATCCCGAGCGTGTCGATGCCTGGCCCCTTGTAGCCGCGCGCAGCGCTTGCATAGAGCATGACGTCGGGCGTGAAATTATATTGGATCGTCGCCCGGCCCGACAGGTTGGTGTTCGATTGCTGGCCATGAACAAGGCCGACGAAGCGACCGGGAATGCCGGCCAGCGCGCCGGGAGCCGGACCCGCAACGGCGTCGAGTTCGACCTTCTCGGCTGTATAGCGTGCACCGAGAATGAGCTTGAGGCGATCGACCGGCGAGTAGGAAAGCTGGCCGAAGACCGCGGCGCTCTCATTCTTGACGACCGATGAGAAGACGCTCCCGAGCTCGAGAGGCGGCGGCAGAAGCGCCAGGGCACCGGTTTGCTCGCTGCGGTTCTCGTTCTTGGTCCAGCCGAGGAAAATGCCACCAACCCATTCGAAGCGCCCTCCCGATGGAGACGTCATTCGCAGCTCCTGCGAATATTGATCGAGCAGATTATAGCCGTTGTTCACCCTGAGATAGTTGACCGGCAGGATGTCGGGATCATTGCCGTCGAATTCGTCCCAGTGGCGATAGGCGGTGATCGAGGTGAGAGTGGCCCAATCGGCGTCGAAGTCGACCTGGGCCGACGCTCCCCAAGTCTTCGCACGCTGGAAGAAGGGCTGGTCGGCAGCCATTTCGAGATTGCGAGGACCGGGGGTAATGCCTGCGGCCGCATTCAGCTGGCCGAACTGGGTGGTCAGCGGAGCGGTGCGCGCTGTCCAGCTGCAACACAGCTGATCGCTGTCGCCCCAGTCGCCGACGAGATTGATGCTGAGATTCGACGTCGGTTCCCAGCGCAGCTTCGCGCGAAGCGACTTGGAATCGCGGTCGTTGACCATCTCGTCGCGAAAGATGTTGCGCACGATGCCGTCGCGCTTCGTCTGGGAATAGGCGACCCGAATCGCGGCGTTGCCCGCGAGCTGAAGATTGCCGACCGCATTCACCTTGATCTCGTCATAGGTCGCGTAGGAGAGACGGCCCTCGAAGCTGTTCTCGAACTGCGGCGCCTTGGTGGTGATCGAGATGACGCCCGCCGAGGCATTTTTTCCGAACAGCATGCCCTGCGGACCGCGCAGCACTTCGACCCGCTCGATATCGATCAGATCGGCAACCGCCTGGCCCGCCCGGGCGAGCGGAACGCCGTCGATGACGGTGCCCACGCTCTGCTCGACGGTGTCGGCGAAAACCGCTGTGCCGACACCCCGGATGGTGAAGCCTTCGCCGCGAACATTCGCCGAGTTGCTGAAGTTGAGGCTCGGCGCGACATAGCGCAGATCGCGAGGGTCATTGATGTTGAGGGTTTCGAGCTGCTCGCCGGACACGGCGCTGACCGCGATCGGCACATCCTGCAGCCGCTCGACCCGCTTTTGGGCCGTCACGACGATTTCGAGATCGCTGCGCTTTTCCTCCGCCTCGGCCGGCACATTCTCCTGGGCAGCGGCTGCGACCGCGAGCGCAAATTGCGAGAATGTAACGGTCGAAAGCGCGATCAGGCGCAGGCCACTGCGACTCAGCATAGTCAATCCTCCCCACTTTTTCGCCCGGTCGTTGCCGGTCCGCAGCGATCTAGCATTTTGCTGTCCAGTCGGAAAGTGAATAAATTGATCCAGTTTTCTGCTGTTGATATTTTTTTGATGCGGGCAAATCACGTTAGCGCCGACTTGCAATGCAAATGTGGCAGATCCGGCGTTTCGCACAGCCAGCACGACGGCATCCGCCTTGCCTGGACATTACAAGCAATCAATTGATAAATAGCAAGTTATTGGAGAGTCGTGACGACCGCATCCCGGCGCGCGCTCCTGCGCGGCAATAATTTATAGATTTCTTGAACCGGCTGCCTATAGATGTCCGGCCCCTGCGCTAAGCGCGCTCTTTCCACCAATGGAGCAACGATGCAATTCCGCAGATATGGCAGCGAAGGCCCGATGGTCAGCGTTTTGGCGTTCGGGGCGATGGGAATCGCACACGACCCAGGCCTTCATCACGGTGTGTCCCGGTCCCTGCTCCTCGCCCTCGAACGCGGCGTAAATCTTATCGACACGGCACGCGTCTATCATCAGTCCGAAGAAATCGTGGCGCGCACCCTCGAGCAATGGCGGGGCGACAAGCCGATCATTTCAACGAAGCTCGCTCCGGCAAATCGGGAAGGATTTCGATTTGGCGGTCCGATCGCCGATTATTACGCCCGCGCGGACATTATAGCCTCGGTCGAAGCCAGTCTGAAGACGCTCGGAACCGAACGACTCGACATCGTTCATCTCCATCAATGGCATTATCGATGGACACACGAACATGAATGGATCGAGGCGCTCTGCGACCTAAGGCGACAGGGCAAGATCGACAGGATCGCGATCAGCGGCCAGGATCACGAGCATGACGCCTTGCTGGAGGTGCTCGGCACCGACCGGATCGACGGCGTGCAGATCATATTGAACCTGTTCGAATCGCGTCCAATGAATTCGCTTTTGCCGCGCGCAGCGAGCCGCGGTGTCGGCGTGATCGCGCGCTGTGTGCTGGACAGCGGCGGTCTCGCGGTTCCTCTTGCGGATTCGGAATTCGCCGGTCGCCCGTTTCTCAAACACGCGCCGACCGCCGAATACCGGCGGCGAGTGACGCGGCTCATGCAACGCTTCTTGCCCGGCGAGGCTGCGTCGCTCGCCGATCTCGCCATCCGGTTCGCCCTGTCGGATTCCGCAGTGTCCAGCATGACGCTGGGTCTTGCAGGACCTGCCCAGGTGGAAGCGGCTATCAACGCCGTCGAGGCCGGCCCCCTCTCCGAAGGAGCAATCGACGAAATTCGCCGCCATCATGTCTGGACGAAAAATTTCTACGAGGCTCTCGTGTGACGCGCAAGACGGTGAGCTTCTGCTTCGATGACGGCTTCCTCGAATCCAGTCGCAAGACTGCCGACCTGTTCGAGGCGCGCGGGCTTCGCGCGACCTTCTGCGCCATGGCATCGCCCGCCAATTCGAACGATAGCGCGCACCGGGGCGGCGTCTTCGTCGACTGGCCTCTGTGGCGCCGCTGGCTCGCCAGCGGGCACGATGTCGCGCCGCATGGCTGGGCGCATGAGCGGCTGTCGGACATGCCATTCGAGCAAGCCTGTCGCTCGCTCGAACGGATGTTCGAAATGTTCGAGGCGGAACTCCCGGGGTTCGATCCGGCGACTTCCATTTTCCACACGCCGTACCTCTCACTCCCGCCTGCACTGCTAGACTGGGTCGGAGCCCGCGTGGCGGGCGTCCGCCTTGCAACCGGCGGCGGCGGCATCAATCGCCGGGCGGGGGTCGCCGCGAAGCGGCCCATCGATTGCATCGCGTTCGGGCCGGACGGCGTAGCGGCCTCGGCGCAGCGGCAGATCGAGGCATTCGCCCGGTCGGACGGAGACTGGCTCTGTCTCGTTCTGCATGGTCTGGATGGCGAGGGCTGGGGGGCCCTTGCTCTCGGCGAGCTTGCCGTCCTCGTCGATTCATGCCTTCATCTCGAGATGGACATCCTTCCGCTCATCGACATCGTGCGGCCAGAGCGGCAATAAGCGGGTGCGGCAGGAGTGAGTATATGAGCCACCGCTTTCAGCGGCAAACGACGGCCCGCCGCAAATATGCGACAAGTCACGAGAGGCTGTCTGCGATGGTCCGGCTTGACGGCGGAACCTTCGCGATGGGCTCGGAGAAATTCTATCCCGAGGAAGCGCCCATTCGCCGCGTTACGGTCGATCCCTTCTGGATGGACCGGACACCCGTGACCAATGCTGCATTCGCCGAATTCGTCGCGGCAACCGGATATGTTTCGCTCGCCGAGACGGTTCCCGATCCGAAACTCTATCCTGGCATGATGCCAGGCATGGCCGAGCCAGGCTCGACCTTATTCCAAAGACCGGGGCCGGTGGTGGACCTTGCCCGGCCTGAGAGCTGGTGGATTTACACGCCCGGAGCCTGCTGGAGTCGGCCTTATGGCCCGGGGTCGACGATCGAGGGGATCGAGGAGCATCCGGTCGTGCACATCGCCTATGGCGATGCGGCTGCCTATGCTCGCTGGGCCGGGAAGTCACTGCCGACCGAAGCCGAATTCGAGTTTGCCGCACGCGGCGGCTTGAACGATGCGGATTACGCCTGGGGGGACGAGCTGACACCGGCGGGCCGGATAATGGCAAATTACTGGCAGGGCCGCTTCCCGTCCGAGAATTTTTGCGCGGACGGGTGGGAACGAACTTCGCCGGTCGGGGCCTTCCCAGCCAACCCTTATGGTATCTACGACCTCATCGGCAATGTCTGGGAGTGGACTCAGGATTGGTGGTCGGTGCTTAGGGAGGCAGCGCCGCCCAGCTCGCCATGCTGCTCTCCTCGCAACCCCCGCGGCGGCACGCTGCGCGAGAGTCTGGATCCGCTGTTTCCGGACATCAGGATCGGCCGCAAGGTTTTGAAGGGCGGCTCGCATCTGTGCGCCGAAAATTATTGCCAGCGATATCGTCCGGCGGCGCGTCATCCGGAAATGATCGATACCTCGACATCGCACATCGGGTTTCGTTGCGTCGTCAGGCCAGATGCAAACACCGCGCGCAAGCGCCCGACAAGCTGACGCGGTTCGCCCTCGCCTCGGCGGACCGTATACCGCAATACAGGGTCAACTTTCGCCGAACAAATCCTTCTGCGCCTTCTCGAGCGCCTCGAAATAGCGGCGGCGCGCGTATCGCTCGGTAACGACCCCGAGCACATGCTCCAGTCCGTCGACCACAACCAGTTCATCGGCTGCGGCCGCATCGAAGGCAGCGATAATTTCCTCGATTGCGGTCACCGGGCGCAGCACCCTGTCGGTCTGGGTAGCGATTTCCCCGAGCGTCGCATCGGCCGGTAGGTCGGGGTGATAGGCCGACGCCGTCACCACGATCCCGCCATAGCGCCCTTCGGCATCGGCCAACACCGCCTTGGCCGTCGAACCGAGCGGTACGCGCCGGCGGAAATCGGCGACGGTCATGTCGGCGGGGACCGCGGTCCAGTCGGTGCGCATGATCCGTCCGGCAGTCAGCGTCAACAACCGGCCGACGTCGCGCGGGCTGCGGATTTTCGAGCCGCGCAGATGCAGGCGCCAGGTCGAGAAGCTATAGCCGAACCATTCGCGAGTGAGCGCGCTCGATACCAAGGTCGCGGTCAGCACCACGCCCATCAGCGCGAAATCATGCGTCGTCTCAAGCATCAGCACCGCGAGCGTCATCGGCCCGCCGACGACCGAGACGCTGAGCGCCGCCATGCCGACCAGCGCCGCGTCGTTGGGATCGAGTGCGATGCCGAGCGGACTCATGTTGACGAGCCCCGCAAAAATCTGCCCGATCAGCGAACCCAGGAACAGCGAGGCAAAGAACAGCCCGCCGCGAAAGCCGAAGCTGAGCGACACGACCGACGCCGCGATCTTGAGCAGCAGCACGATGGCAAGGAAGGACAGTGCCGGGCGCAGCATCAGATCGAGGTGCAGCGCGCCATGCCCCGCCGACAGCGTCTGCGGCGACACCAGCGCCAGCGGGATCAGCAGCAAGCCGCCGATCAGCGGCCGCCAGCCCGCAATCCGCTGCCATCCCTGAACGCGGATTTCGGCGAAGGTGACGAGCCGCATGATGAGGATACCGAACAGCGCGGCGACCAGCCCGAGCAGCGCATAGGCAAGATAATCGGCGGTCGAAAAGGCACGGTCGACGGTCGTCGCGATCAGATAGGGATCGACCCCGAGCGCGCGGCTGACGAACACCGCCGATAGTGCCGCGACCATCACCGGGGCGATCGCGGCGGGGGTATAATTGCCGATGACGATCTCGAACGCATAGAAGGCGCCGGTCAGCGGGGCGCCGAAGGCCGCGCCGATCGCCCCGCCCGCCCCCGCGCCGACCAGCGTGCGCAGATCGTTGCGACGCAGCGCGAACCATTGGCCGAGCTGCGAGGCGAAGCCGCCGCCCATCTGCGCATAGGCGGCCTCGAGCCCCACCGATGCGCCGGCGCCGTTCGAGATGATCGTCTGCGACGCGATCACCAGATTGTCTGCAAAGGGAATGCGTCCGCCATGCAGCGCGTTCGCCTCGACGATGTCGACGGGCACGCGCTTGCGGTTGCGCAGTCCGCGCGCGAGCAGAACGAGCAGAAGGCCGCCGATGGGCAGCGCGACCAGCTTCCACGGATGATGGATCTCGCCTAGCGCGCTCAGCCGGTTGATCGTGACCCCGTAAAGAAGCTGCTGAATGCCGTGCGCCAGAAATTGCTGGATATTGGTGAGCACCCCCGCCGCCAGCCCCGCCAGCGCGGCGAGCAGGATGAACGCGGCTTCGCTCTCGCGCAGCCGCCGGCGTTGGCGCGCGGCGGCGATCAGCAGGGGTGATTTCCGCGACCGGGCCATGGCCGACTCCAAGCGCGCGCGCCGCCCGTCGTCAAGCGGCTATGACCGAGGAATTGAGCCGATGGGCTGCGGCCGCCTTTTGATCGAGACATCATGGAGAGACTCTTGCGTGCCGTGCGCTGAATTTTGCTCGAAGTTTGTGGGTACGCGCGACGATCCCTCACCACACTCATGCGGCGGCACACTGCGGGCATATTTCGCCTTGCTCATGCGGAGCCCAAATAGGATGTGCACAGTGCGCAATACTTGAACGTCCCCACCAAAAAACTGATCATAAGCTGAAACTTTGATCTGGCGAATTACCCGCATACTCGACCTCCCGCTTGACTGTCGCCCCGCCACAGGCCGCAGTCACCGCGGCAAAGCCGCGGCCCAAACTTGCGCAGGGGGCCATCTGGGCTGATTCGTAACCGTGGTGTGAAGGCCGCCTTGCGGGACGGCGTTCCGGGGTGCTGATAGCCGCTCTTTGCGAGGAGCGGTGATGAGCGAGGATATCGGAGCGGCGGGAGCGAGTGCTCTTGTGACTGGTCATATGAGTGATCGTATGAGCAGTCGGATCGCGGTCGTTGGCGGCCGTCGCCGTTGGTCGGTGGATCAGAAGCTGTCGATCCTGCGCGAGGCATTTGGCCCCGACGGCTCGGTCTCGGCGACATGCCAGCGGCACGCGGTCGGCAGCGGGCTGCTCTATACGTGGCGCCGACAGGCCCTGGCTGGCGATCTGACGGGAGCGAAGCGCACGCCGGCACCCTCGTTCGCCGAGGTGGAGGTGTCCGTTCCGGCCCCGGCAACGGCAGGCAGCGGCCAGATCGGGATCGAGCTGCCGTCAGGCGTGCGGCTCACCGTCGACGCGGCGGTCGATGCCGATGCGCTGGCCCGGGTGATGTCCGTCCTTGCCCGATGATCCCGTTACCGCCGACGACACGGATATATCTGGCCTGCGGCGCCACCGATATGCGCAAGGGGTTCGACGGCCTCGCGGTGCTAGTGCAGCAGGTGCTGGAGAAGAGTCCGCACTCGGGCGCGCTGTTCGCGTTCCGCGGCAAGCGCGGCGATCTGGTCAAGCTGCTCTGGTATGATGGCCAGGGCCTGTGCCTCTTCTCGAAGCGCATGGACCGTGGCCGGTTCGTCTGGCCGATCACCAAGGCGGGCAAGGTCAGCCTCACCGCGGCGCAGCTTTCGATGCTGCTCGAAGGCATCGACTGGCGGCGTCCCGAACGCACCGCGGCACCCTTGCTCGCAGGGTAAAAAGCGGCGGATTATCGTTAGTTTTACTGGCATTGCGGAGCCTGTTTTGCTAGGCATCCGGGGTGTCGGAACCAGCCTCTTCCATCATCGACAAGGACGCCCGGATCGCCGAGCTCGAAGCCGCTCTCGCGGCCCGCGACACGCTGATCGATACCCTCCGTCACCAGCTTGCGCAGCTTCGCCGCATGACCTTCGGCCAGTCGTCGGAGAAGCTCGCGCTGCAGATCGAGCAACTCGAGCTCGCCCTCGAGGAGCTCGAAGGCGAAGCCGAGGTCGCGGATAGCCGTACCGCCGACAGAGCACCCGCCGAGCGACCCTCGCCGGTGCGCGCTCTGCCCGATCATCTGCCGCGCGCCGAACGGCGGATCGAGCCCGAGGCCGGCAACTGCACCTGTCCCGATTGCGGCGGCGCACTGCGCCCGCTTGGCGACGACAGCGACGAGCAGCTCGATATTGCCCCGGTCCAGTGGCGCGTTATCCGCACCGTGCGGCCCAAGTATAGCTGCCGCGCCTGTGAGAAGATCGTCCAGGCACCGGCGCCAGCGAAGGCGATAGCACGCGGTAAGGCGAGCTTTGCCACGCTCGCCCATGTCGTCGTGAACAAGTTCGATCATCATCTCCCGCTTTACCGCCAGGCAGAGATGATGGCAGCGCAGGGTATCGACATCGATCGCTCCACCCTCGCCGGCTGGGCGGGCCAGGCCGCGCATCTGCTCGACCCGATCGTCAGCCGCATCCGCGAAGAAGGGCTGAAGGCCGCCAAGCTGCACACTGACGACACGCCGGTGCCGATGCTCGTGCCCGGCAAGGGCCGCACCGCGCAGGCACGGCTCTGGGCCTATGTCGTCGATGATCGCGCATCGGGCGCCGCAACCCCGGCACTCGCCTGGTATCGGTTCACCCCTGATCGCAGCGGCATCCATCCGCAGAGCGAGCTCAGATCGTTCACCGGCCTTCTCCAGGCCGACGGCTATGCCGGATATGAGAAGCTCTATGAAGGCAACCGCATCCGCGAGGTCGCCTGCTGGGCACACTTTCGCCGCAAGATCTTCGAGTGCCACCAGACGAGCCCGACGCCGCTTACCACCGACCTGCTGACACGTATCGCCGGGCTCTACCGGATCGAAGAGGATGTGCGCGGCCAGCCGCCCGATATCCGGCGCCGACAACGACAGGAGCAAGCCAGGCCGCAGATCGATGCGCTTCGCGGCGCGATCGACGACGCCCTGCGTCGTCTGTCGCCCAAGTCGGCGATGGCGAAGGCGCTTGCCTATGGCCGCAAGCGTTGGGATGCGCTCACCCGCTACATCGATGACGGCATCGCGGAGATCGACAACAATATCGCCGAGCGCGCGATCCGCGCCATCGCGATCGGCCGCAAGAACTGGCTGTTCGCCGGATCGAAGGCTGGCGGCGAACGCGCCGCTGCCACCTACTCGGTCATCGAGACAGCCAAGCTCAACGGCGTCGAGCCGCAGGCCTATATCGCCGATGTCATCGAGAAGATCGCATCGGGCTGGCCCGCCTCCCGCTGGGACGAGCTCATGCCGTGGAACTGGACAGCGCAAAGCGCACCCGTCAGCATGGCGGCATGACCGACCAGATCGCACGGATTCGCATAACGCTCGAAGACATGAAGCCCGCCATCTGGCGCCGTGTCGAACTTCCCGTCACCAACAGCCTCAAGACCCTGCACCTCGCGATCCAGGCCTGCATGCTCTTCGAGAACTACCATCTGTTCCAGTTCGACATTGGCGATGCCGCCTATGGCATCCGCTTCGATGATGACGATGCTTTCATGGTCCGCACCCGCGACGCCGCCCATATGCGCATCAACAAGCTCGTCGAGCGCGGCATAACCAGCTTCACCTACACCTATGATTTCGGCGACAACTGGCGACATCGTATCGAGATCGAAGAGATCTCATCCACCATTCCCGGCACCAATTACCCCCGCTTCGTCGATGGCGAACGGCGAGCCCCGCCCGAAGATGTCGGTGGCACACCAGGGTTCGAAGAGTTCCTTGAGGCCATGTCCAAGCCGCGTCATCCCGAACGCAAATCCATGATCGAATGGTATGGCCGACCCTTCGACCCCGCCGATATCAGCCCCGACGAGATCAGCGCACGCATGGCAAAGCTCGCCAAGCGAAGGGCGCAGGGAAAAGCCGCCTACGCCGACGCTAAATCCCGCGACAGCTAATCGATGGCGGTTTCCTGACCACGCTTACGCTGATTCTATCAGGCCGGGCATCAGCCAAGGGAACAGCGGCAATAGAGAGCGGAGATGGTTTCGCACCTTGGCTGGCGCATGGTGCTTGACGCGTATCTCAATGGACCAAAAGGACGACGCGGCGGTGATGACCGCCGCGTCGGAGGATTGCGTCCGACCGGAGGAAGTCAGAGCGCCGGAGTGCGTTTCGCGATCGCTTTCTCGATCAGGTCCTGCATGACCTGCTCCAGCTCAACGCCCTTGCGGTCGCCGCCGCTAGAGATTTCTGTTGCGATCAAAGCGTAATAGCCGGTCTCGCGATCGATCCAGCCGGTCCAGCCATAGGCGCCCGGTGAGGAATTGATCTTCGACGTCGCGCAGGCAGACGGCGTGTCGCATTCGACGAAGGAGCCAAGAGCATATTCCCAGTTCTCAGCGCTTGCCGGGACGAAAACGCGAGGCAGACCGGCGGTGCGCTGCTGCGTAAAGCTCGTCATGTCGATGATGAAGGTGCCGCCAAGTAATGCGCGCAACAGCTTCGCATAGTCACGCGGCGTCGAATAGGCGCCTCCCGCAACCCACGGGTTCGAGGGGGCGCTTCCTGACGGATCGTACCAGGTCGTGCTCGTCATCCCGAGCGGGGTCGTCACATGCTGTGCGAACAATTCGTGAAAATTGCGCTGTCGTGATGGCGATGTGTCCGGTGCGATACTGGTATCCTTCGCCTCGAGATAGGCTGCGGCGACCTGAAGACCGTGCGGCCCATAGCTGAATTGAGCACCGGGAGCGTTACCCGGGCGCAGAATGTCATAACGCAGATCGTGGATGCTTTTTGCGCAATTGTAGAGCTCATAAGCAGGCAGCAACTGGCAGCCGCCGACCAGCGGACTCGCATTGAACCCCGACGTCATCGACAGCGCGTGCTTGAGTTTGACGTCCTTTTTCGTCCCGCTCGTCGTCCAAAAGGCGAGTGGCGGCCGCATCGGATCATCGAGCGTCGCGATACCGGCCTGCACCATCCGCATCCCCAGCGCGCCGGCGAACCATTTGGATGCCGAGGCCAGCGGGGTTACCCGATCAATATCGAAGCTGCCCTTCTCATAGGCGAAGAGATAGTCCGGATCCGCAGCGTTACCGACAATGAAATAGCCGTTATCGACCTCGGTGTCGGCATCGATCGCGTCCTGCAAATCCGTCCACTCGTAGGTATAGCCGCCGACGGTGGTAGTAGGGCTAGCGGCCGCGGGCGCGGGTGCCACCGAGGCAGACGCTTTCGCCGCTGGCGCCGTTGGCGGAAGCTGCACCATGGGAAGCGCCTCGCCGCCGTCACCGCCCCCGAACCCGCCCTGCGCCGCAAAGGCCGCAGCGCCCGCTAATGCCGCACCGGCGGCAAGCCAAATCCATTTTTCTCTTCCAGCCATTCTCTCTCTCCCGGCTTCACTGCACATCGTCGAAACGGAGGGCCTTGAACGTCCAAGCGGGCTAGGGCCTGAGCTGACCGTTCCCGAAATGAACCTTTAGCAGATGGTCGAGTTGCGCCTTGCGAAAGCCGGCGACGACGCTGGATTGGGGCCCAAATTTTGCGAGACGGTCGCTCGCCGCATCGTAACGCGGCCAGTCGCGCACGAGTGCGCAGGCGGGAACGCCGGTTTTGGCGAAGCCAACCCAGCAGGCAGCAATACCTTCGCTGAAGTGGCGATCCTCGTCATCAACGGCGCCGGCGACCGACGCCAAATAGTCGAGCGTCCCAAACAGATAGGGAATCTCAGACCCGTGCGCAGCGCCCTTTGCCCGGTCGCGCCGCGCAGCTGCGACATAGTCGAAATGATAGAGATAGGAAGGCGCCCCGCCGGCCGTCCGGGCCGCGAGCCAGCGCGCTGGGGCGACGAACCAAGCGTCGCCCAGCACCTGGCGCGCCCGTTCGTCATCGGCCAGCCCTGCACCGTAGGCTGCGCGGCCAGCGGCCTGATCAGGGCCAAGATAGGCGAGTGCGGCAGCGGGCGGCACGCCCATGGCCAAAATCACGCTCGCTTCGTTGCTATTTGCCCCGACGAGAAGCGGGATGTCGATCGGTTCGCCGCGCGCAAAGACCCGCCACGGTGCTTCGCGGACTAGTTCGCCGTCGAGGATGGGACCGGTCATCGCACCCGGCGTCCGGGCGTTCCCGGCAGCGACGAGCGCGTCAGCCCGAAGCGCACGAAGCGCATCGAGCGAGGCCGAAGGCGGTGCACCGGCACGCTCCGTCAAGGCGACGCCTAACGCCTCCTGTTCGCGAAGCGGGCGTGGATCGAGAAGACCGACGCCCGACTGAAGGATGGCGCGGGCAAAAAGGCCTTTGGCTTCCGGCTGCGCGAGAATAGTCATGACCCCGATCGCGCCAGCGGACTCGCCGAACAAGGTCACCTGTTCGGGATCGCCGCCGAATGCCGCGATGTTTCTTTGCACCCATCGCAACGCGGCCAGCTGGTCCATCAGGCCATAATTGGCGAGAGCCTCGCCGCGCGGCTTTGCAGCGGTCAATGCTGGATGCGCGAAATATCCGAGCGCGCCGAGCCGATAGTTGATCGTCACGAGGACGACGCCTTGCCGCGCAAAGGCGGTGCCGTCGAACGCCGGGAAGGTACCCGAGCCGATGACATGCGCGCCGCCATGAAGCCAGACCATGACGGGGAGCTTACGCGCGCCAGCCGGGCGCCAGATGTTGAGCTGGAGGCAATCCTCCGACTGAAGCTCGGCAACCCCGCCCGCGACGAGCGCGGGGCGCACCGTTTGCGGGCAGGCAGGTCCGGGCTTCGAGGCATCGCGAACCCCATTCCAGCGTGGCGGCGCCTGCGGGGCGCGCCAACGAAATGCGCCGATCGGCGGCGCGGCGAAGGGAATATTGAGAAAGCGCTCGACGCCCGCATCACGCGCACCGGCCATGCGGCCCTGCGCAATCGTCGTGGCAGGAGCGACATCTGCCGCCGCGACGGGTGCAGATCCAGGCAGCGTCGCGACACTGAGCAGTGCTGTCATCACCAAATGCCGCATTTCACCTTCCTCCTTTCCCGGCCCGCGGCCCGCGGACGGGCGAGCGACCTAGAAAGTAATGCGTCCTTCGACGCCGATAACGCGGGGTTGGCTGTACCGATTGATCGTTGGCGCCTGCCCGACGAAATAAACATTGTCGAACAGGTTGTTAGCGAAGGCGCTGACACTGATCTTGCCGAAGTCGACACCGACTCGAAGATTGACGAGGACATAATCATCAAGGTCGACCGACGTCGCTGTCAGCTCCTGTTTTCCGCCCCATTGACCGCTGACGAGGACATTGCCGGTCAGCGCGACGTCCTTGGTGACCGGGTAGCGCAGATTAAGGTTGGCCGAGGCGAGCCAGTCGGGAACCTGCGCGAGATCGATCCCATCGTAGCGGCCACTCTTGACCTCCCCGCCCTGCCGCGAGCCGCTGAGCGCGAGACGGCCATTGCCTTCGCCAATGTCGAAGCCTTGGCTATATTCGGCCTCGATCCCCCAACTCTTTGCGTCGCCCGCGTTGGTGAGATAGGCAACCGCCGCGACCGGGCAGGCTGCGTTGGTGAGCGCGCAGCCATCGTCGACCTGTGCGATCAGGTCTTCAAGCTCGGTGTAATAGCCCGCGATCGCGAAATAGCCGCGGCGGATCGGACTGCCCTTGATGCCGACTTCGTAAGACGTGCTGTTCTCGTTGCCGAAAAGCACCTGCACGGGGCTAGGCGCGCGCGGATCGGAGAGGCGCGTGTTGAACCCGCCGGCGCGGTAGCTGCTGCCGACCTTGCCATAGGCGAGGACGTTGGACGTCAGCTTGTACGAAAGCGTCGCATTGTAGGAGAGATTGTCGGCGTTGATGCTGTCGTCGATGATCCGCGACGGCCCGCCGGTCGGAAGGCCTGTCCCAAGATCGTAAAGCCGCGCCGAGATGCTCCGGCTGTCGCGGGTAAAGCGCAGTTCCCCTGTGAGGTTGAGGCTGTCGGTGATGTCCAAACCGAGCGAGCCGTATGCGGCATAGCTTTCGAAATGAAGCCGCGCGGGCGCGATATTGCCCGGCGACGGATTGGCGAGCGTTGGTGTGCGCGTCGTCGCCACCGAAAAATCGCTGTCAAGCAGCAGCATCTCGGCGCCGACCAGCCAGGTGAAGCGATCGCTCGCCCCGCTGACATGAATGTCCTGCGAGAAATTGTCGGTCGTATCGATGACGTAGGACGCCGTGTTCGGATCAAGCGGGGTAAGCGCACCGATCTGCCCTGCGGCCCGCGCGCGCGCCAGTTCCGCGGGACTGATCGCGTCATTGTCGAGATCATATTCCGAGCGGCGCTTGCGAAAGGACGTTGTTGACGTCAGGTCAGCGCCGCCCAGATCGACCCGGACGAGCGCCTGCAGTCCGTCCACGTCCTGACTGGCACGCGGCGCCGTGTTCCAGGGATAGCGGAAGCGATCTTGGACATAGCCGCCCGGAAAGCCCGGGGTGCCGGCCGGAATGAAAATCTGATAGTGGATCGTCGGCGTCGTCAGCCGCTGGGTCTCGGCCGTGATGATCGCATCAACCGGCCCGCGCTTCAGCCGGATCTGGCCGCGCAGCCCGTGCCCCTTCTGCTGGTCGAAATAGACGTCATTGTCCGGGTTGTAGAAGAAGCCCTTGTCCTGCTCGACGAGATCGCCGCTCAGGCGGATCGCCAGGCCATCGGCGAGGGGGACATTGATCGCACCCTGCGTCTGGAAGCTGTTGTTCTCGAAGCCATAGCGCGCGCTTGCCCAGCCCGAGAGGTCGAATTCGGGCTCGGCCGAGATGATATTGATCGCACCGCCGACCGCGTTGCGACCGTACAGCGCGCCCTGCGTCCCGCGCAGCACCTCGACGCGACCGATGTCGAGCAGGTCGAGCCGCGTGAAGTTGCGACCGCCCACCGGACCGCCCGCGATATAGGCGCCGTTGCGATAGAGGCCGACGCTCGGGTCGCCGTTCGTCGCGCGCGCGGTCGACGACGCACGGATCGAGATTTCGGAAGTGATCGTCGAACTCAAATTGTTGAAGCGGACGCTGGGCTGGTCCGCAAGCAGTTCGCCGCTTCCCGTCGCGCCACCGCGATCGTTGAGGGACATGACGTCGATGACCGAGGCGGCCGTCGGCACGTCTGCAAGCCTCTCTTCGCGGCGCCGGGCGGTGACGACGATCGCGCCGTCGTCAATTGTGTCGGCCGACGTGTCGGAAGGGAGCGCCTCGGGCGCCCGGTCCTGGGCGAGCGCCGGCGTTTCCGATGCGGCCACCCAGATGGCGGCCGTGCAGAACAGAAGATGCGCGTGGCGTCCCATAAAGTCTCTCCCATCGTCTTATTGCAATTATTATCGATAATTTTGTGGATTAGGGCGAGCAAGTCAAGCCGGAAAAACAGGTGCGCGCGGGCTGGCTATTCAGCGGTGGGAAGGGACGATCGCGCTCAGCAAGTCGCGAAAGCCGCGTGCCGTAGCGGCAAGCGGTTCGGCAGCGACGGTCGATAATATGTCGGTCGCGGCGTGGTGATGACGATGCGCACCGAAGATGCCAATGTGACGCGAATAGCCCGCGCTGATCACCTCGGCGAGCTCGCCCGCAGTCCCCTCGGACGAGGGGTAGGCCATTTCAGCGCCGGGCTGGCCCTTGAATATCCCGCGGGCACGCTCGACGAATTCTGGCGATGTCATGAGAAAACGGTACGAATCCGCGCTGGGTAGAGGAAGGAGCCGCCCCGGCAATTCCTGATAGTCGCGGGTCGCGGCATTGGCCCCGAGATGCAGCCATATATCGGTCTCGGCCGGGGGCGGACCGATCGTCTCGACGATATGGCTGGCGCCGAGATTCTCATATTCATGGCCGCTGTTGCAGACAAAGAGCAGACTGTGTTGCGTGAAGACACGCGGCATCCATTCGGCGAGCGCAAGCCAGATCGCGATGCCCGGGCCACGCTCGCCGGCGCAATCGGTCCAACCCGAGCGCGGGGTAGACACCACAAGCCACGGGCGGTCGGCGCGCAGGTGGCGCCCAATGACATTCTCTGCGCGGCGCGTGCCGCCTCGCCCGCGAAGAGTGAGCTTCGCAGGGCTGCCGTGCCTGGCGGCTTCGACGACCGGCGCTGCGAGGCGCGGCGCAAGCAAGGCAAGCGGCTTGTCCGATACCGCCTGATCGGCGGGCGCATTGAGCAAAAGCGCTTCGCCCGAGGGGCCTGTGGTCACGAGAATCACGGCGCTCGCACCGCGCGCGAGCGCGTCCGCGAGCGGCGCCTGGACCGCCCGGTCGACGAGTGTCGACCAGCGACGATGCGGCAGCCGCACTACCGCAATCGTACCGTCGAGGCGCTCGGAGGCATCCGCGAGGCGCAACGGCGCTTCGAGCCCGGCTTCCTCGGTTTCAACGACAAGCGACTGGGCAAGAAGCGCGACCTTGACGTCGCCCAGCGCCAGTTCGCAAATGTCCGCTTCGAACCACGGCACGTCAAAAGATTGGCGTTCAACCGTGAACCCTGCGGCGGAAAGCCGCTTAGCGGTCCAGTCGGCGGTCCATCGGTCGCCTGCGCCGCCCGACTGCTTGCTACCCGCATCGGCATATGCCTTGACATCCGCGAAAAGTCGCTCGGGCCCGAACATCGCCACATCCTTGGTGTCAGCCGCCGCCCCGCTGGCCTGCAAAGCGATCGGGGCGGCAAGCCCGGCCTTGAGAACCGTTCGGCGATCGGTCGCGGGACGCTTCATGAGGGTTTCGCGCGCCGACGCCCGAGCTTGGGCTTGGCATGGCGGGCCTTATATTCCTCGAGCGCGCGCCCGAAGCTGGCCTGCGTCACCCCGATGAGATCGCGCGCCGCCGCATCGGCCGCGTCGCCATCGCGGGCAACGATGTATCGGCAAAGCTCCTCATAAAGGACCGCAGACTGGCGGCCGGCTTCATTACCATGCGTCTCGATATAGCTGTCGGTGTAGACATTGTGCTGCCACCGCGCGAGCAGCGCGATCCGGTCGAGCAATTCGAGCGCGAGCGGCGCGTTGCTTCGCTTGGCGATGAAGCGGCCGATCTGATTCGATACCTTGATATGCTCGAAGGTGTTCTCGGTGCGCTGGGTCACGTCCTTATATTCGACGAGGCGGTGCATGAGTTCGCGCCCGTCGCGGTCGGACATCTCCGCTGCCGCCAGGCGGCAGACGACGCCGAACAGCGATTTCCAAAGCTCATAGACCTCGTTCGCCGCATGCTCGTCGATATCGATCACATAGGTGCCGCGCCACGGCACGACCTTGACCAGGCCGATCCGCGCAAGGTGCCGGAACGCCTCGCGCACCGGCGCATGGCTGACGTTGAAGCGCGACGCGATCTCGCGTTCGCGCAGCCATGTGCCGGGCGGGATGCGCCACTCGACGATATCGTCGGTAAGCAGGCGCGCGATCACGCGATCCTGGGTCGGCGCGTCGCTCTCTTCCATCTTCGTCGCGGTCATTTTTCTCCGTTCGGCTCCTCTGCTCGCCGCGCATCCTAGTCAGGCGGCACGGACGAGCAATCGATGATTGCGATTGAAATTATTATCGATAATATCTGTAATGACAAGCTTGAGAAACGGGAGCATGATTTTGAAGCGCACCATCTTTCTTTTCGCCGCTGCGGCTGCGGCAGCCCCCGCAGCTGCCGAAGCGTCCTCGCTTCCCGGCTGCGCTGCGGCGCTCGCTTATTCCGAGGCCCATGCAGGCGTCACCCTTCTTGTTCTCGAAGACGGCAAGGTCCGCTGTTCCAGCGCCGACGTCGCCAAGCCGCAAGAACTCTGGTCGGGAACAAAGAGCCTCGTCGGATTGATGGCAGCCGCAGCGGTCCAGGATGGCCTTCTGACCCTCGACGAGCGGGCGGCGGATACGCTTGCTGAATGGAAGAGAGATCCGGCCAAGGCCGGGGTGACGCTTCGCCAGCTCCTGTCGATGACGAGCGGGCAGGCGTCGGCGGTCGGCCGACCGCAATCCTATCTTGATTCAGTAGAGCAGCCGCTCGCGGCCGCACCGGGCAGCAAGTTTCAATATGGCCCGGCGCCGATGCAGATATTCGGCGAGATCATGCGCCGCAAACTCGTAGCGATGGGCGAGGATGGCAATCCGCGCCTCTATATCGAGCGGCGACTTCTCGCGCCGCTCGGGGTAAAAGTCGGCGATTGGCGAAACGGCCCCGACGGGGCGCCGCTGATGCCGCAGGGTCTCGTGCTGGCGGCGTCCGAATGGGCGAAAATCGGCGAATTCGTGCGGGCGGGCGGTAAGCTGAACGGCAAGCCCCTCGTGGATCCAATTGCCTTGGCGGAGCTGTTTAAGGGCAGCCCCGCCAATCCCGCTTATGGACTGACTTGGTGGCTACCGCGTGCGAGTCCGGCCAGCGATCCCGTGACGCGTTCGACCGATATCACGGTCCATGCGGCAGACCTGCCAGTCGATATGGTGGTCGCGGCTGGGGCGGGCGACCAGAGGCTCTATGTGATCCCGTCGAAGCGGCTCACCATCGTGCGTCAGGCGAAGCTCGACGTCATGGCACTTGCAGCAGGCCGGAAGAGCGGCTGGTCCGACAGTCATTTTCTCGGTCTGCTCCTGACCAAATAGCCAAGAAACCAGCCCCGGCAGGGCCGCTCCCTTCGAACCGCTCGGCGGATTCTGGATGTTCGTCATTCGATTCTGCAATGCCCATGGCATTCAGCGCCGGATGAACCGCCGCCGCTTTCGCATTCTCTCCGTCGAAAAAAGCGGCGAATCGGTGCTGGAGGTCATTTCCGAACAATCGATCGGCGAGGATGAAAAGACACCCTAATGTCTCGTGGCCGCTCAAGCACCCCTTCGACGATGATGCGACCTTAGCCGAGGAGCGCTCAATGGTTGTCGGCGGCTTTCCCGGTTGCCGCCACATCTACTTGACGGGTCGCGGTCCGACCAGATCAGCTTGAAGAACCCGCCGGGCGTGGTATCGTTATGACCGATGAGTTTAGGCTGTCGATGCTGACGATGTCGTGGAGAAACTCGTCGACGCCTAACCACGGAGCTGCGGGACCACCGGTTGCGGGACGCTAGCTGCCTTTTCCCAAGATGCTCTCGAAAGGCCTTTCGTTCGCACTTACCAGCAAACTGCCGGCCCGCGATCAGCCAGACCTGCGCTCGCGCAACAGGTCCGTCAGTTCCTGCGGCGCATTTTCCCGAAGCCGCGGTCGCTGGCGATGAAGCGTTCGATGATGGGAGGAGCGATACGCTCGGGCGAAAGCGGCTCTGCCAGTCCCGTGTCGCTGGCTTGCGCGGATGCGTAATCCGCCAAATCCCGGAACAGCCGTCCCGAAAGTTCGATCGTAAGTTTCACGGGCCTTTCGTCGGCAACGGGCCCCAGTCTGAGTTTTGTCATCGTCCGGCTCCTTCCCGAGGCTCAAGAATGAGGTCGCGGGTTACGATGACGCGCAGCGCGAATCCCGGGCGGATCGTGATCGTCGGAGGAACGCGCAGCTGCCGATCGACAAGCTGCCGTCCGGTATCGTTCAAGCTATCTTGCGTACCGCGCCGCACGGCTTGAACGAGGCGATCGTCGTCGCTCGCCCCGATCTCGGCACCGACTCCGAGCAGCGTCGAGACAAGCGCAGCCTTCAGCATATGACCCCAATGACGATCGGTCCGGTCGGCAAGCCCGGCCATGCCGACCGTATCAGCTCCCGGCAGCCGATTGAGAGTAATTGAGCGCCCGCCGGGCAGAATGAGCCGATCCCATGCCAGCAATACCCTATTCTGTCCGTCGGCGATCTTGCTGTCATATTCGCCAATCAGCCGGGCGCCCTGAGGGATGAGCAGGATGCGCCCGGTGGGACTGTCATAGACATTCTGGGTCACTTGCGCCGTAATCTGGCCGGGAAGATCGGATCTGATGCCGGTGATGAGCGCGGCCGGGATAACGCTGCCCGCCTGCACGACATGGGGCGACGACGGTTCGACGATGCGCGCGCTGTTCTCCGCGGGACGTTCGCTTCCGCCGAGAAACCCTAACCGCTTCTCCGCCGCCGTTGAATTTGCTGAAGCATTTGGAGGGAGCGGCTGCGGCGAGGCGGCACCAAGCACGGGCAGGGCCGAGGTTACAGATGCCGCCCCGCCGAGAAAGAGCTGACTGGAACGCGCGCTTTCGCGTTCCTGCGCGGCGCGAGCGCGGGCCTGCTCGGCCGCCGCAACGCGAGGGTCGGGCGCAGGCGCAGCGCCTATCGGGGGCACCGGGACGGTCTCGCCATTTTCGCGCGCGGCGAGGATGGGTCGGCCGAGATCCCCAGGAAGCGGCTCGCCGAGCTTCGGAATCTTGCCATAATCGCCCGGCGCGCCCGTCACGAGCTCCGACTTGTTCGGTCGGTCGCTGTCATAGAGATTTTCAGCGACCTTGGGCTTGGCCGGCTGCAACGCATAGAGGAGCGCGCCGCCGATCGCGATGCCCGAGGCGCCGCCGAGGATCGCGAGGGCCTTGCGCGACAGCCGCATCACCTGCGGCGGTTCGGCGCCAAGCCGAAACGGCTCCGCTCCTGCAGGAGGCGCGGCGGCAGGCTCCAGACCTGCCTCCTCCTCGCGTTCCGGCGCGCTCACGAGCGCCCCCGCACGCGTCCTGCGCGTTCGATGATGACGCGCCGGGCCGCACGGCCGGCGCCCATGCGGAGCTCCCCGCGCTCGAACAGCCGATCGACGATCATGTAACGACCGTGGATGCGGTAATTCAGAAGCTCGGCTTCGCCCTTCTCTCCAGTGGCGAACAGCGGAGGCATATCGCCTGTTGCGATGCCGTCGCCGAATTCGATGAAGATCTGCCGGCCGTCGTCGAACACGCGGACCGGGCGCCAGTCCGGCTTGTCGCCCGAAAGCCGGTAGCGGAAGTTGAGCGCGGCAAGGTCGAGACCGGCGGCAACGGGCGCGATCCGCTCGCGTTCCGCCTCGGCGGTGCGCAGCGCGATCAGTTCGGCTTCCGGATAGGACCAGGAAACCGAAGCCATGTATGTCGCCGGCGTCGCGCGCAGCTCGAGATGATAAGTCCGTCGGCTCGTGTTGATAACGATATTCGTCATGATGTCGGGCCGGGTTGGTTTCACCAAAATATGAACGCGGCGCGCGGCACCGCTGCCGCTCACCGTATCGCCGATGATCCAGCGCACCGTGTCGCCGGCGGCCACTGGCCCCGGGCCGACAAGCTCCTCGCCTTCCTGCAGCACGATGTCCGTGACCTGCCCCGGCGCGGTATAGACCTGGAACAGCGCGCCATCGGCCCAGGCATATTTCTGGATGGCATTCAGGAAGGTCGCGCGCTCGGGCTGCACGCGCGCGGCATCATTGGCGCGCCCGACACTTTGCTTCGCATCGCGAGTCTCCGCGGCGAGGGCCGGCGACGACATCCCGAGCGCAGCGGCGCCGGCGAGCAACGAGATACGGGAAATGGGGATCATTGATTGAGCTCCTTCGACCACGAAATTGCGGACACAAAGACTCCGAGCGGATTGCGGCGGAGCGCGTCGGGCGTGCGCGGAGGCACATGGGTGATGGTGAGGATTGCCGACCAGCGCGACGTCTCGATCAGGCTTCCATCCTGATAGCGCCGCTCGGCCCAGGCGATGCGGAAGCTGTCTTTCGATGCCCGGATCACGCTCGAGACATCGACCGCCACCTGGAACTTCCCGACCTCGGCAAAGGGGTCGTTGTTCCGCGCATAGTCGTTCAGTGCCTGCGCTCCGGCAGCCGTCGTGAAGTCGTAGGCGCTGAGCCAGTCCTTCCGAAGCACGACGGGATCGGCCGGGATCGAGCGGACATGTTCGATGAAGCGCGCGAGGTGGAACGCGCTCTGCGGATCGGTCGGCTGATAGTCCTCGTCGGCCGGGGCAACGGCGCGCGCTTCGCCGACCTTGTCGACCTCGACGACCCAAGGCGTGATCGTGCCACGCGCCGAGTGCCAGATGAGGCCTCCAGCCAGACCGCCCGAGAGGAGAAGTGAGCCGAAGAAGGCGAGGCGCCAGTTCTTCGCCTGCACCCGTGCGGACCCGATGCGGTCGTCCCAGACCTGCGCGGCGCGCTGATAGGGCGTCACCGGTTCCGGCGCGCGGCCATAGTGATTGGTGGGTCGTTTGAACATGATCGATCAGTCCTTCTCGCTGATGTCGGGGGCCGAGCCGCCGCCGTGGCTGTCGCCGCTCTTCAGGGTCTGGGCGCCGATGGTCGCACCTTGGGTCACCATCTGGCGCCGGCGCATCGCGGCGGCCCAGGCCGGCGGCGCGTCGGACGCCTTCGCAGGCGCCGCACTGTCGGCGGGCCCGTCACGCCCGGCCTGAAAGTTGGCCCGGATCTTCTCCGCGGCGCTGCGAAGCGGCGCCGATGCGCTGCCGGCGGCGGTCCGCGCGACGTTGGCGAGGCCGGAGCCCACCGCCCTCGCGCCGCTCTTTCCGGCCGCGCCAGAGGAATATGCGCCCGCTGCGCTCCCCGCGCCGCGGGCCCCGGCAGCGGCAGCGCCTCGCGCTGCGGTCGCGGCTGCACCTCCCGCGAGCGTCGCTCCGGCGGCGCCGGCGGCGAGCGTGGCGCCCGCCGCAACCGTCGTTCCCGCTGCCGCGCCGGCTCCGAGCTGCGGTCCGCCTGCCACGATGCCATTGGCGATGCTGGGACCGAAGATGCCGAGACCGAGGAGTGTGAGCGCGCCGAGCGCGATCGCCATCGCCTGTTCGATGTCGGGCTCGGGTCCGATGCCCGCGTCGAGAAAGCGATCGAAGAGCGTCGTGCCGATGCCGGTGATCACGGCGAGAACGAGGACCTTGATGCCCGACGACACGATGTGGCCGAGCACGCGCTCGGCCATGAACGCGGTGCGTCCGAAGAATGCGAAGGGAATGAGGACGAACCCCGCGAGCGTGACCAGCTTGAATTCGAGGATCGTCACGAAGACCTGCACCGCAAGCACGAAGAAGGCGAGGACGACGATCACCCAGGCGACCAGCAGGATCATGATCTGGACGAAGTTTGTGAAGAGCCCGACCGGCCCGAGAAGATCGGCGCTGGCGTCGAGCAGCGGCTCCGCCGCATCGAGGCCTGTCGCGGCGACGACGCCGGGACGCATGAAGTCCTCGATCGCCATGGCGCCGCCGCTTGCCTTGAGCCCGAGGCCGGCAAAGCTTTCGAGCATGATGGTCGCGAGGCTCTGGAAATTGCCGATGATGAAGGCAAAGACGCCGATGTAGAGTGTCTTCTTGACGAGGCGCTGGATCACATCCTCGTCGGCGCCCCAGGCCCAGAAGAGCGCCGCGATCGTCACATCGATGACGATAAGGGTCGAGGACAGGAAGCCGACCTCGCCGCCAAGCAGGCCGAAGCCGCTGTCGATATAGGTCGAGAAGACCGACAGGAACTGGTCGATTACGCCCGTATCGTTCATTTCTTATCTTCCTCTTGGCCGAAGAAATGGCGGCGCTTCACCTCCCACGCCGCCTCGCACTCGGCGTCGGCGGCGGTGACCGTTCGGCAGCGGCGCAATATGCCCTTGAGTCCGGGTCGTGCGTCCGCTCCGGAGATCTGCGGGGGAGCGGACGCACGAGGCGCGGGCGGGTCCGACGTTGCGACGAGCGCGAGCGTCAGAGCCAGGCCGCCAAGCACTGCGATGCTGGCGATCTTTCCCGCCCGCTCCATCTCAATTGCCCTTGCGGAAACGGCGGAAGCGTTCGCGCCCTTCGGCTTCCGCGGCGGCGGCGCGCGCGGCGTCGAGCATTTCGGCGCGGCCCTGCGCCGCAATCGCTGCGGCCAGATCGCCGAGCTGCTGCGACTGAAGCGCGAGCAACTGGTTGCCCGCCTGCGCCGCCTGAAGCGCGCCGGTTGCCGACTGGCTCGCGGTCACAAGCGTGCCGATCGACTGGCGCGCGCCGCCCATGTTGGTGACGACGCCGGCCTGCACCTTCATGGCATCCTGGAAGGCGCCGACGCTGTCGTTCCAGCGCGCCTCGGCGTTGGCGACCAGCGCCGCCTGCGGACCTGTCAGCGCCGAGCCGCGGTAGCGCGCGTCGAACGTCTTCTGGATATCGCCGACGTCGAAGGCGACGCGTTGCGCTTGCCCAAGCAGCTCGCGCGTGCGATCGACCTGGCCCTGCAGCTCCTGCAGCGTCGAGACCGGCAGGCTCTGCAGGTTGCGCGCCTCGTTGACGAGCGAGGTCGCCTGGTTCTGCAGCTGCTTGATCTGATTGTTGATCTGCTCGAGCGTGCGCGCTGCGGTCAGGATATTCTGGGCATAGTTGCGCGGATCGTGGACGATCCCGCCGACCTGCGCGCTCGCGGGGGCGATGACGGCGCCCGCGGGCAGCGTGGCAATGGTGACGAGGCCGGCCAGCGCGGCACGGCGGTACAAAGACATGTTCATCATATTCACTCCTTCAGGGGGCTGCGATTTCCAGATTGCCGAGCAGGTCGGCGGCCCAGGTGAGGCCGCGGTGGCGGAGCCAGGCGGCCGCAAATTGCTGCCGGCCGTGCGCGGCCATCAGCTCGCCGATACGGATCTGGTCGGACTTCGAGGAGGCGGCGGCGAAGGCGAGCGCGATGTCGCCGAGGCCCAGGTCGAACAGCCGGTTGCCGCGGCGCGACTGGCAATAATAGTCGCGCTTCGGCGTCGCCCGGCTCAGTATCTCGATCTGCCGGTCGTTGAGCCCGAAGCGCTCATAGACCCGCACGATCTGCGGCTCGGCGGCGCGTTCGTTCGGCAGGAATATCCGCGTTGGGCAGCTCTCGATGATCGCGGGCGCGATGCTCGAGCCCTCGATGTCGGCAAGGCTCTGCGTCGCGAAGATCACGCTCGCATTCTTCTTGCGGAGCGTCTTCAGCCATTCGCGCAGCTGCGCCGCGAAGGCGGGACTGTCGAGCACGAGCCAGCCCTCGTCGATGATGATGAGCGTCGGCGAACCGTCGAGGCGGCCCTCGATCCGGTGGAAGAGATAGGACAGCACGGTCGCGGCAGCCGAAGACCCAACGAGCCCCTCGGTTTCGAGCGCCTGCACGCGCGCGGAGCCGAGATGCTCGGCCTCGGCATCGAGCAGCCGGCCCCAGGGACCGCCGACAAGATAGGGCGAAAGCGCGAGCTTGAGCTCCTGCGACTGGAGCAGGACCGCGAGGCCGGTGAGCGTACGCTCGGAAACCGGTGCGGTCGCGAGCGAGGTCAGCGCGGACCAGATATGCTCCTTCGCCGCAGGATCGACCGCGACGCCTTCGCCAGCGAGCAGCGCCGCGAGCCATTCGGACGCCCACGCACGTTCGGCCGCCTCGTCGATCCGTGCGAGCGGCTGCAGCGCCACCGATCCGTCGCTGCTGGCATCGTACAGGGCGCCACCGAGATCCTGCCAATCGCCGCCCATCGCGAGCGCGGCGGCGCGGATCGAGCCGCCATAATCGAAGGCGAATATCTGGTTGCCCTCGTAGCGCCGGAACTGCAGCGCCATGAGCGCGAGAAGTACCGATTTGCCGGCACCCGTCGGGCCGACGACGAGGCAATGGCCGACGTCGCCGACATGAAGCGAAAGGCGGAACGGGGTCGAACCTTCGGTCTTGCCGTAAAGCAAGGGGGACTCACCGAAATGCTCGTCCCGTTCCGCCCCCGCCCACACCGCCGAGAGGGGGATCAGGTGGGCGAGATTGAGCGTGGAAACGGGGGGCTGGCGAACATTGGCATAGACATGGCCCGGCAGACTCCCGAACCACGCCTCGAGCGCATTCACGCCCTCGACGGTGCAGGTGAAGTCGCGGCTCTGGATGATCTTTTCGACCAGCCGGAGCTTCTCGGCGGCGATTGCCGGATCGCGGTCCCAGACCGTGATCGTCGCGGTGACATAGGCGATGCCCGCCTCGTCCGCGCCCAGTTCCTGCAACGCCATATCGGCGTCGGCCGCCTTGTTCGAGGCATCGCTGTCCATGAGCACCGACGCCTCGTTGGTCATCACCTCCTTGAGGATCGCCGCAACCGACTTGCGCTTTGCGAACCATTGCCGCCGGATTTTCGTCAGCAGCTTGGTCGCGTCACTCTTGTCGAGCATGATCGCGCGCGACGACCAACGGTAGCCGAAGGCCTGGCGGTTGAGCTCGTCGAGCAGCCCCGGAAAGGTGACGCTCGGAAAGCCGGTGATCGTGAGCGTGCGCAGATGATGATCACCGAGCCGCGGCTCGAGGCCGCCAACGAGCGCCTCGTCTGAGAGCAGCGCATCGAGATAGGCGGGCGTCTCGGGGACGCGGACGCGCTGGATCTTGGTCGAGACGCAGCTGTGGAGATAGGTCAGCGTCTCGCTGTCACCCAGCCACTCGGCCTGGGGCATGAAGCCCTCGACGAGGTGCAGGACTCGCCCGGTGCGATCGATGAAGCCCTTCAGCAGTTCCTTCGCATCGACGCCGACCTTCGAACGGCCCTCGTACAGCCATGCCTCGGCGCGCGCGGCCTCTTCGGCCGGAGGCATCCAGAGCAGGGTCAGATAATAGAAGCTCTCGAAATGCGCGCCTTCCTCGCGGAACTGCTCGCGGCGCTCGACATCGACGAGCTCGGACACCGGGTCGGGAAAGTCCGACACGGGGTACGACGTCGCGGGCACGCGCTGCGCCTCGACGAACACCGCCCAGCCCGATCCGAGCCTGCGTAGCGTATTGTTGAGACGCGACGTGACCGCGACGAGTTCGGCGGGCGTGGCGCTGTCGAGATCCGGGCCGCGGAAGCGCGCGGTGCGCTGGAAGGAGCCGTCCTTGTTCAGCACCACGCCCTCCGCCACCAGGCAGACCCAAGGGAGAAAATCGGCGAGGCGGGCGGATTTCGTGCGATATTCGGAGAGATTCATCATGGGCGCATCCAGACAGGATATTTGAGGTGACGCCGGGCGACGTCGACGAACTGGGGGTCGCGGCGCGCGGCCCAGACAGCGAGGGCATGACCGACCGCCCAGATGGCGAGACCGACGACCCAGAGCCGGAGCCCGAGTCCGACCGCGCCGGCAAGCGTGCCATTCACGATCGCGAGGCTGCGCGGCGCGCCGCCAAGCAGGATCGGCTCGGCCAGCGCCCGGTGGACCGAAGCGAAGAAGCCCGGCACTTCCCCTTGCCCATCCATCAAACCAGCGCTCCGCCGCCGAAGGAGAAGAAGGAGAGGAAGAAGCTCGAGGCGGCGAAGGCGATCGACAGACCGAAGACGATCTGGACCAGCCGGCGGAACCCGCCCGAGGTGTCGCCGAAGGCGAGGCTGAGGCCGGTCACGATGATGATGATCACCGCGACGATCTTCGCGACCGGACCTTCGATGCTTTCGAGGATCGACTGAAGCGGCGCTTCCCACGGCATCGACGAGCCGCCGGCTTGAGCGGGTGCCGAGACCGCGAGCGCGACAAAAAGTGCGGTCGAACAGAGCATGGCGCGGCGGGCGCCATGCCGGAGGGCATGGATCATCGATTGTCTCCTTCGGGGGTGATGAGGGGCGTGAGGCGATATTCGAGGTTCAGCCGGTCGAAGCCGTCGACGCGTGCGAGTTCGGCAAGGCGCCGGCCACTACCGTCGCGGACGAGCACGGCGACGAGATCGATCGTCTCGGCGAGCAACGCGCGCGGGACGGTGATCACCGCTTCCTGGATGAGCTGCTCCATCCGGCGGAGCGCGCCGAGCGCGCTGCCGGCATGGATCGTGCCGACACCACCGGGATGGCCGGTGCCCCACGCTTTCAGAAGGTCGAGCGCTTCGGCGCCGCGAACCTCGCCGATCGGAATGCGATCGGGCCGGAGGCGGAGCGAGGAGCGCACGAGGTCGGAGAGCGAGGCGACACCATCCTTAGTGCGCATCGCGACGAGGTTCGGCGCCGCGCACTGAAGTTCGCGCGTATCCTCGATCAGGACGATCCGGTCGGTGCTGCCCGCTATCTCCGCGAGGAGCGCGTTGGTCAGCGTGGTCTTGCCGGTGCCCGTGCCGCCGGCGACGAGGATGTTCAGACGCTCGCGCACGCCGACGCGAAGGATGTCCGCGGCCTCGGACGACATGATGCCCGCGGCGACATAGTCGGCGAGCGTGAAGACCGCGATAGCCGGTTTTCTGATGGCGAATGTCGGCGCGGCGACGACGGGCGGCAGCAATCCCTCGAAGCGCTCGCCGCCATCGGGAAGCTCGGCGGACACGCGCGGTGCAGCCCCGTGGACCTCGGCGCCGACGTGATGCGCGACAAGGCGGATAATGCGTTCGCCATCGGCCGCGCTCAGCGTCTCGCCGCTGTCCTCGATCCCGAGGCCAAGCCTATCGACCCAGAGCCGCCCGTCGGGGTTGAGCATGATCTCGATGATTTCGCGGTCGGAGAGCCACTCGGCGATCGCGCCGCCCATCGCCGTGCGCAGCATGCGTGCGCTGCGATGACGTGCCTCCAGCCGGATCGGTTCTGCGCCCATCGGGTCCCCGGTTCTTGACGCGGGGCAAGGGCGCCCCGCTCGACGGGGATGAGTAAGAGACGCAGCAAAGCGCCGGATTCAACAAGCTTTTCGCCGCGTCGCAGCGTGGCGATGAAAGACAGGCGATGGCGTAAGTGCCGGCGATCTCGAGAACCGGTCCAGCCCGAAACGCGGGCGCGACAACTTGCGTCGCGCGCGATTATGACAAGAGTGTAACAATGACTGATTCGGGGTCGCAGCCGTCGGACGAGCCTTTGCGCTGGGCGCGTCTCACCGGGAAACAGCGCGCATGTCTCGATTTGCTGCTCGAGCGCCAGACCTCGAAACAGATCGCGCGCCGCCTCCAAATATCGAAGCAGGCAGTCGATCTGAGGATCACCACTGCCCGGCATATCCTCGGCGCCGCCAATCGCGACGAGGCCGCACTCATCTACGCCCGGCTGCGCCAGACCTACGACCGGATACCATGTGATCCGGTCGTACTACCGCCGGGCACTGACCTCGTGCCATCCGATTTCCCGGACGGCGAGCCGGCCCCGCTGGCGCTGAACGACATCGTGGACCCGCCGTCCAAGGGTCTCTGGAGGCACGATCATCGTCGCTTGAACCGGGGCGGGATCATGGCGGCGATGCTGGCCGTCCTCGTCCTTCTCGTTCTTGCGGCTGTGACGATCGGTGAAACACTGACGCGCCTCCTTTCCGGCTGACCCTTTCGCACAGTCGATCAGCAATGGCCGGAGCACTGGCTTCCGGCAGAGGAGAAGTCATGTCCAACGAAATCACCATCACGGCCGCACGTCTCATCCGCGATGTCCCTGCGGCCGAAGTGCGCATCGACGATGCGCTCATCGCCTTATCCTCGTTGATGACAAGTGTCGTCACCGCCCGGCGCGATACGGTCGGAGTGCCCGCGGTCAAAGGACAGGCCGCGATCCGGAGATTGATGAAGGCGCAGGTCGCGCTGGTCGGCGTCAGCGGAGAAATCTTGCGTGTCCATGGTGAACTCGCCGACATCGGCCGGGAGACCGCGGGCTATGACCTTCACGAATGTCCGTCGATCGCCGGGACGGTAACCGGCGTCCAAGCCGGTTCGGCCTGACGCCGATTGACGGGCAGGCACCGCCATGAAAGTCTTGGTTCATGCGCATCGCATTGTTCCTCGGATTTCTGGCGGTTGCCATATGCTATGCCGCCTGGCGCGGAGGCGGCCCGGAACGTGTGATGGCAGCGATCGCGGCGGCGATGGTGGGGCTGGACCAATTGCTCCACGCCTTCGTCCCGCCGAATTTCCTGTCGCTGGACAGCGGCCATCTTGCGATCGACCTGTTCGGCGCGACGGCGACGATCATCCTCGCGCTTTTTGCGCATCGATTCTGGCCCATGTGCGTCGCCGTTTTGCACATTGCCCCGTTGCTGGCGCACACCAGCCGGATGATCGACGTGGGCCTTCATCCCGCGGCCTATCTCACGATGCAGGTGGCGACGTCGTGGCCGGTCCCGGCGATTCTCATCCTCGCAACCTGGCGTCACCAGCGTCGGCTGGCGCGCGGCGACAGCGAGCCGTCCTGGCAAATCTCGTCGCCGTCATCGAGCCCGACAATAGCGCGGCCATAGCTGAGGCTCTGCTAGCGGAACATCGCACGCTCGCGCGCATCCTCGTGCAGTCCCCGGAGACGCTGGCGAGAACGCTTGGCAAAGACAGCGCGGTCAGCGCATTGCTTTGCGCAACGCAGGCGGCCGCGATCCAATCGTTGCGGGCCGACCTCGACGACCGCGGCATCGATCCCGCCAATCCGAAACTGCTTCGCTATCTCAAATTGTCGATGGGCGCTTTGCCGCATGAAACGCTCAGGGTGCTGTTTCTCGACCCGGCGCGCCGCCTGATCGCCGACGAACAATTGCAGCAGGGCACCATCGGCCATGTCGCAATCTATCCCCGCACGATATTCCGGCGCGCAGTTGAACTCGATGCCGCCGCGATTATTCTTGTCCACAATCATCCGAGCGGCGATCCGACACCGAGCGAGGCCGACGTGGCGACAACAGCGCGGCTGGCGGCCATAGGCCGGGCGCTCGAAATCGAGTTGCTCGAACATATCGTCGTCGCGCTGCGCGGCCACCGGGCCATCCTCAAACAAGGGACCGCGCTTCTCTACTCCCCTGCGCCCGACCATTTTCTATGCGACAGATCCGGCAACTGGCACAGCGCGCCCGATGCCCCGCGCGCGCTGGCGAACGCACAGCGCGCCGCCCGACGGCGGCTGCTCCGTCGGCAGCTCGTCGGCACGCCCAGCCTCTTCGGCGAACCGGCCTGGGACATGCTCGTCGAGCTGTTCATCCATGAGGCCGAGGCCAAACCCGTTTCCACCAGTTCACTCTGCATTTCGTCGGGCCTTCCGATGAGCAGCGCGCTCCGGCTCCTGCAGCGCCTGACCGACGCCGGCCTTGTCACGCGCGAGGCCGACCGGACCGATGGGCGGCGCAATTTCATTCTGCTCGACCCCGATCTCGGGCACCGCCTCATGGCATATTTTGCGGAAGGCGATGAATGACCACCACCGAACGCAAAGAATGGTTGATTTCGGCGGCTCCCGTTCGGCAACTCTTCGTCAAAGAACCGCGAGCTTTGGCAAGAGCTAAAGCCCCATGCCGGGCAGCGACGTCGCCGCTTGCGAGACCGCGGCGCTGATCGCCTTGTCAGCAGCGGGCGCGGCGATGGCTGATTGCACCATGCCGGCCCCGGCGGCAGGTGCCTGTGAGAGCGCGGTCTGGACGGCCCCGGCGCGCTCATTGATCGCCGACGTCAGTTTTGCGCGATCGTCGGTGACGATCGTCGCCGACTCCTTTGCGCGCGAGATGCCGACATAGAAGCTTTTCTGGTCGACCAGATTGGTCGCCTTGCTGTCCGCGTGGATTATGACATGATCGGCGGTGCGTCCCTGCGCGGCAAAAGCGGTATCGACATAAGCGTGGGCGATATGCCGGTCGCGCACGGCATCGAGGTCGAGAGTCTGTACCTGACCGCGCGCGCCAAGCACCGTCGCCGTCCGCGCCTGCTCGTCCACCGCGATCACCTCGCCCCGCGCGCCATTGATCCGCCCGGCGTCGCGATCGTTGCGGGTGAAGCGGATGCTGTCGCCGGTCCTGAGGTCAATATTCTGCGGCGCGAACACCTGCACCTTGCCGGCGCCCCATTGCCGAAGCCGCCAATCGACCTCGCGCCCATCCTCGGACCTCAGTGCAATGGCAGCCTTGGCCGGATCGACCGCCTCGACACGATAGGCGTCGCCGCGCGCTACGCCCTTGTCGGCATAATCGCGGGTGAAGCGCACAACATCGCCCCTGTCATAGCTCAACGGATCGCGGGCCTCGGTACGAGTGAGCCCCTTGTTGACGAGGCTCTCCATCGTGACAGCGGGACCGGAAAGCGCGCCCGAATTGACGAGCGCCGTGCGGATGCCTGCTGTCAGCGCGTCGCGCCCTTCGCGCGAGGGCTCAATGACCAGCGTTCGCGTCCGCGCCGCCTTGTCGAGCCCGGCATAGCGATCGGCGATGGCGGCGAAGCGGCCGGAGCGATCGGCATGTTCGACGATCTGGCCGCCCCCGCGATCGAGCGCCGCGAGCGCCTTCTTCGCATCGCCCTCGATCGAGGCGAGCACCGCCTCCTTGGTAGCCGCGTTGCTCTGCCGAACGATCTCGCCGAGCTTTGCGGTTTCCATGCCGACGCCCTGAAGCTGCGCGAACGCCGCGCCAGCCTCGACCGATCCAAGCTGCTTCACGTCGCCGACGAGAATGATTCGGGCATCATGCTGCTCGGCCAACTCGAACAGCCGCGCGGTATCGCGCGCCGACAAGAGCGAAGCCTCGTCGACGATCCATGCCACCGGCTGCCCGGGCGCCGAATCTTCCGGCGCGAGCAGATGGCGCGCCACGGTATCGCCGCGCGTGCCGAGCGCCTCGCCTAGTGTCATCGCCGCCGATGCAGTCGGCGCCAGCGCGACCACCGACACGCCGCGCGCTTCGGCCTCGCGCGCGAAGGTGGCGAGCACCGTCGTCGTCTTGGCGGTGCCAGCATAGCCTTGGACCGCGGTGACCCGATTGCGGCTGGTAAGGAGCTGTTCGGTCGCGGCCTTCTGGTCGGGATTCCAGCCAAACCCCGACCGCTCCGCCTGCGCGGCCGCGCCAGCGACAGCCTTGGCGGCGGCAAGCGGGGAGGCTATCGGCGCGAGCGCACCGCGCCCGCGGGCTTCGATCCGAAGCAGCGTCTTCTCGGCGGCGATATTCTGGCTGGTCGTGAACCCCGCGAACGCGGCGCCGCGCCGATCGAGGAAGGTGCGCTCGACCAGCTCGCCTTCCTTTGTCGCCCGCCCGATCGCTTCGCCGATCTCGGAATAGCCGACCTTCCCAAGCCCAACCCGGCCCGCTTCCTCATGGAGCGCCGCGACCGCAAACACCGACTGCCGCTCGCCAAGCTTGTCGGCGGCATGGGCGACGGCGCGATCGGCGACCGATGGATCGGGAAGCTGAACACCGTTCGCTGCCCGAGCTTCTGCCTCACGCACCAACGCCAGCCGAGCCTCGGCGTCGAACCCTGCCCGGTCGGCGGTCTCGCGCCAATCGGCAACAAGCGCGCCATGGTCGGCCACCACCTTCGCTTGCCGCGTATCGAGCGCGGCCACCTGCTTTTCGGCAGCGCTGGCCTCTTCGCGCGATGTTCCGCGTTCGCCCAGCGCCGCTTCAATCTCGGCGCTGCGCGTGCTGAACGCCGCCATCGCGGCCTCCGAGACGCCCTTGATCTCGAACATCGACTCCTTGCCCAGCGCGATCTCATAGCCGAGCTCGCGGACCTTCACGGCCAGCTCCTGTCGGTAGATGGCGCCGATCTGCTTCTGGAGCTGATAGATCGCGCGCGGCTCCAGGCTGCGCCACGATCCATCTTCCCCCTGCGTCGCATTCATGATTACATTGTGCGTGTGAAGTTGCGGGTCCTGCGCGCGGCTAGTCCCATGCTTAAAGCTGGCGACAATGAGATTGCCGGTGGCCTCGCGCGTCACGCTGCCGCCGTGCCGAACGCGGGTCGCGGCCATATGTGTCTCGACATGTGCGAGCGCGGTCTTCACCGCCCGCCCATGCGCTTCGATCAACCGCCGGTCACCCGCGACCTCGGCCATGATCGATACTGACTTGGGCGCACTCAGCGTCACATCCCAACCGGGCCGATGTTCGAGCTGACCGTCACGAACCGTGCCAAGCTGTTGCCCTGCGACCTTGCCGTCGAGCAGTTCGCGGAAGGTATCCCGATCAACGTCGCCCGATAGTCCAAGCTCCTTCGCTCCCTCGCCGTGCCATTCAGACGGAGACAGCCCGCCCTCGGCATAATAGTCGTCGGCCTCATAATAGCTGCTCGCCTGCGCCGAGCTGGTCAGTGCGGATACCGACGCGACCATCAGATCGGTCCACCGTCGTCCGCGGACGGGGGTGCCGGCGGCTTCTTCCTTGCCTTCGGCTTTTCGACGACCTGCTTCTCGGCGGGCGGCGACACATCGCTGTCGGGCTCTTCTTTGGGCGCCGCCTCCAACGGCGGGTGCCAGAGGGTCGTATCCGGGTTCGCCGCGACGAAAGCGGGCTGGCGCGGCTCGCCGCGCTTCTCGATATGATCGGCGGTGAGTGCGATGCGCGCGACCGGCAGCCCATCGGGGAACAGCAAATAGCCCTCATAGCGTGCGAGGCGGAGTTCGCTTTCGAACACGGCGGGACGGGTCTTGCGCTGACGGCCGAGCGTCATCCGTGGCTTGTCGTCGCCATCGCCAAGCGCGCCGGTCATGGTCTGGATCTCGACCTCGCAGGTGCCGATCGTGTCGCTCGCCCAGCGCCGGGACTCGCCGTCGCCCATCTGGAGGAAGAGCTTGGTGTTGCAACAGCCGAGCATGGATTCGGCAAGGTCGTCGCCGTAGCGATGTCGCATCTGCCCGACACCTTGGAAGGTCAGCACGACCGCCGCCCCGAACTTGCGGCCCTCGGGCAGCAGGCGCGTCAGATTGTCGACACGCGGCAGGTCGGCAAGCTCATCGAGCAGGAACCAGACGCGGCGGTCGGATGACGGAGCAAGGCCAAGCATGGCACTCGCGGCGCATTCGAGCCAACAGGCGAGCAGCGGCTTCAACGCCGCAAATTGCTCTTCCTTCCGCGGCACGAAGATCCAGGGCTTGGCGCCTTTCGTCTCGTCGAGGCCGGCGATGAAATCGCGGAACGAAAAGACCTTCTCGCCTTCCTCTGGCATCCGAAGGAACTGGATGAGGTTCGCGGCCTTCGCGAGCATGAAGAGCACACTGCCGGTGGCTCGGTCGGCGTCGTCCGAGAAGGTGCGCGCCGACGACGTGTCCTTGAGCCAGGCCTTGAGCTTGTCCTTGTCCATCTTCTGCAGCGCTTCGAGCAAATCGAGCAGCGTGCATTTCTTCTCCTTCCAGAGCTCCCGGATCATGTTGGCGACGAGGATGCGGCTCGTTTCCAGCCAGACGTCATCGTCCTGCTTCCCGGTTTCGGTAACGAGCTGTTGCGCGATACGATCGGCATCGGCGGGATGCGCGATCTCGGCGAAGGGCGACCAATAGACGCAGCGGGCATCGAATGGATTGAGGATGATGTCGCCGCACTCGGGCCGGAAGTAATGGGCGATGAACTCGCCGCTGGTGTCATAGACCAGTGCGGCTTCGCCGCGCGCCGCGATCCCGTCGAGCATCTGGCGCAGCACCGTCGTCTTGCCGCTGCCGGTCGTTCCGACCATCGCCATGTGCCGGGTTTCGAGGCGGCGGGGAAAGGGGACGGGACCGATCGCTAGCGGATGCGTGCCGGCTTCGGCTCGCGCCTGCTTCACAAGCTCCTTCTCGCTCGTAACCCTAGTGCCGTCGATCACGCGATCGCGGAGCGCGCGTTCGCGTCGGCGCGCTGCGACATCGCGGAGCAGGAACAGTCCCGACAGCCACGCGACAAATCCCAGCATGGCGCCGCGCATGACAAACGACTTGGCGATGCTCGCCCGGCGGACAAAATAGGGATCGGTCGCGACCGTGCGAGCGGGGTTCAGATAGTCTCTCCCCTCATAACGGATCACTATACCGGGATCGCCGCCTTCGCCTGCAAACCATGACAGCATCTTCGCGTGATAATGAGTGCCGGTGTCCCGAAGGATGCTCGGGTCGAGCATCAGATAGGGCGCCGCCAAACCGCCGAGCGCGATCGACGAGACCATGATCGCGAACTGTCGTTTGAACCGCCGCGTCTGGCTGTAGCGAAGATGACGCCGCAGCGTCTCGGCATGGAGCCGGAGATCGTGAGGCTCGCTCATGACCGTTCCTCCGCTGTCGCCCGTTGCCGATCATAGGCGCGGTTGGTCTCGGCGGTGATGACCTCGTCGCTCTTGCCGCCGCCCATCGCGGCGCTGCGCGCATAGCAATAGGCTGCGCAGGCCGTGTGCAAGGTTCGGTCGAGCAGGCGTTCGACATCGGCGAGGCGGGTGCTGATCGACGCCACCTCGGCGACCAGTTCGCGATCGTCTGAGCTGCTGACGGTGGGATTTACATGACCGTCGATCCCTGTCTTCACGCAGCGGCGGAGCATCGCATAAACCGTCTTGCCCTGCCGGTCGGCCAGCGCGCGAAGCGCGGTGTCGAGCGCCGCGGGCAGGCGGATGGAATGTTGGACGGTCTTCATCACGCCGCCTCCCTGAGGGTGCGGATCGCACCCTCGAATTTTGGCGGAAAAGCGTCACTGAGGCGAAGCAATGGCGGAGCGCACTCTGATCGCACCCTCGAAAAGTGGTGAAAAAGCTGGATGCACCCGTGCGTGAGGTGTGTATCCATAGTACGGGTCCGATGCGTAGCATCGTGGCCCTGCAACTTTACTCCAAAGCCAACCGGCTCAGACTTGAACCAAGGCCTCGGAAGCGAGAAACCAAGGCTGTTAGATTCGGAAACCGCTACGAGCGAGTTTGCCGCTGAGCCTGAATCCTTTCCGCGCGGTTGACGGACCACTCGACTGATTATGGGGCAGTGCCGCATCATGGTTGGTGTATCCCGGACAGGGGAATGAATAACGGCGAGCCTGCACCAGAAGTCGTGGCAGTCTTGCCCGCAGATTCGAACGAGCGCGGGGTGTCGACAGCACCGAGGGGTGCGATGAAGAGCCCCGCCCCGCGCCATCCGGTCGACGGCAAGGTCGGCGCAGCGATCGCGGCAATTTCACCGGCGGCGTGCAGTTCGGGTGCAATTTTGGCGACATAGGCGCGTGTCTCGGCGGGCAGTCCGCGGCGTCCCGCGACATAGGCATCGGCGCGGCCCGGGCCCGCATTGTAAGCCGCGAGCATCAGCCCGACATCGCCATAGCGGTCCCACATCGCGCGCAGATAGGCGGCGCCCGCGAGGATGTTCGCGCGGGGGTCGAACGGGTCCGAACCGAGCCGGTGGCGCGCCGTCAGCGACGCCCATGTTGCGGGCATGATCTGCATGAGCCCCATGGCGCCGGCGTGCGACACGGCGCCGATACGGCCGCGGCTTTCGGCATGCATCACGCGCCAGATCCAGAGCTCCGGGATACCGAAGCGCTGCGCCGCTTCGGCGACCGGAGCGGCATAGGGATGGCGCTCCGACTGCGCTGCGGCGGCAGCCGGAGTGCAGATCGGCGGCAAAAGCAGCGCAGCCGAAATGGCCGCGCGCCGTGCGCCGACGCGCATCGGCGAGCACAGGACAGACAGTATGGTGAGACTTCGCCGCAGCCGCACAACTGTCATCGTCCTTGCTCCATCTCGTCGGCAATTGGTTCGAAGGAAGGGCTCGCGCGGTGCCAGCGAAGCGATGCTTCGGCGTCGGTGCGCGTCAGAACAGGGTGCGCCGTGCCGATGAGTCCGGACGCCGAAATCGGCCCGAAATATCGCCCGTCGAGGCTGCCCCGCGCGGCATTGATCAGGAATAATTCCTGCGCCCCGACGATCCGGCAACCGCGCCAGACCGGGAGCGGACGATCCGCCCCGTCGCGCGCCAGCGCACGGGCGACGCCCGCGCCGTCGATCGTGACGGATGCACCCGAACGGCAGACCAGAGAGCCCGGAAGCGCGGCGACGCGCTTCAGCAGCGGAACGCCGCGCGGCAGATAGCCGCGACGGGAAAGATAGATCGCAAGCGCCGGCGGCGGGTCGATGGCGACAAGCTCGCCGAGCCGAGGCCGCGCACCGACATCGATCCGGTACACGCCGATGGGGGCGCTGGCGCTCGCATTCCAGAGCAGTCGCGGCGCCGGCTTCAGCCAGGCGACTGCGACGAAAGAAGCGGTAAACAGCGCCGCTGCGCCGACCGTCGCGCACAAGAACCGGCGGTTCATGCCTCGATCGCCCGGCGGCGGAGCCATGCCGTATGGCGATCGAGACTATAGGGCCGGAAAGGCAGGCCGGCGGCGAGCCGGTTGCCGACATGGCGCCAATGGTCGGGCGATGCATCGCACGCCTCGATGCCAGCCGCCTCCACCGCGTTGATCGCTGCGAGCGCCTGCTGGACCTTCGGCCAGCCGTCGATCCGCGCAAGGATTTCGGCGCCGGGGCGGACGAAAGGCAGCGTCGAAAATGGTTCGCCGGGCGTCATCGCAATTGCGATCGCGATGGTCGAATGGATGGTACCGAAGTCGTTCGACGTCCACCGCACGAAGCCAAAGACCGCGCCGGGACGAAAGGCCATGACGCGGGTGCTGCGGCTCAATATCCGCTCGGCGGCGACGCGGCCGAAGCGGATCCAGTGTTCGTGGCGGCCCTCGATCCAGGTCAGTTCGACCTCAGTCAAGCCGCAGCCGTGGGGCGACGCGGAAACACATCCGCTACCGTGGCCGGGGCGGGAGAGCGAAACGCCGGGCGCTGCGACAGCGCGCGGCATCAGGCGAGCCCCCGGCGCGCCGGGTGCACGGTGCCGACGCCCGGATCGGAGGTCGACGAGCGCCGCCCGAGTTCGACCCATGCATCGAGTTCGTCGATCGCATAGACCACGCGCCCACCGAGTTTGCGATAGGCCGGGCCGGTGCCATAGCAGCGATGCTTTTCGAGCGTTCGCGGCGAGAGGCCGACGCGGCGCGCCGCGTCAGGGGTCCTCAGATAACGGGGAGGGTGCGCGGGGGTCATGGGATGCTCCTTCCAGCGGCGGCTCCCGAAAAGGCGGGGCAGCGCGCGATGAGGCGTCGTGGCGCGAAAGCGGGAGCGCGGGGGAGCGGCTGAATCGCCGAGCTATTTTTGTCGCCCCGCGCGGCCGGCGAGCAGCGTGCGATAGCCGCCCGCGGCAAGCGCGTCGGCCTCGTGGATAAGGCGCTGGGTCCGGCGCCGCTCGGGGGAAGACTTCCACGAAGCGCCCTGTCCGATCGAATGGCGCGGATAGACGAGATGCTTCGCGACCATATGGCTCGTGACCCCGCCGCCGCGGCGAAGGTCGAGGATGGCCAGCAAAAGGTCGAGGCGCCGCGCCTGATAGGCGGTTGGCCCGAACATTTGCGCGCCGCGCCGCGCGCCGCGCAGCCAGCGGTCGAGGGCCGCAAGCGCCTGCAAGCGGGCATCGAGCAGCGCGTCGCAGGGGATCAGCCAAGCAATGGGGTGGCCAGCGGGCAGGCCACGCAGACAGACGCGATGTCGCGACACATTATCGCCCATCACCAGGTGTGTTTCGTCGCCCGCCGACCGCGACGCGATGGCCAGAGGCCAATGGGCGGGGTCGAAATGCGGCCTATTCTTCATACCGGCGATTGCGGGGCCGAGGATTATGACCTGGGGGCAGACGGCCGGGTCCCAGAAGGCAGGCGCGTCACGCGCCGACAGATGGGGATCGGCCGGGAAAGCAAAGGCCCCATCGCCGGGCCATCACCTCCTGCGCCGTCGGATTGCCCTCGGGATCCGGCATGACGCTCTCATAGTCGCGGCGATATTCGGGATTGCGGCGAAGAAATTCCTGCGCGAAGCCGGGGAAATCGAGCCGGGACTTGCCGCCCCCATCGTCCCTTGCTTCCTCCGCCATGCGCGCCTCCGTGCAAGGCGGCAGACTTGGCGACGACGCCCAGGTCGCCAATTCCATGAGGCGGGGAGTCACATCCCCAGAAATGGGTATCCCGCCCGGCAGCGCCGGGCGGGATCGGAGCGTTAGTCGCCGCGGCGCGCCTGGCGATTCCAGACGAGGTCATGCTCATCGCCTTCGCCCGCGAAGAGCTGCGCGAAGACCGGCGCCGTGAAGCTCGGGTCGTCGAGCTTGACCGAAAGATAGGGGCGCTTGTCCTGCGTCTGCTTTTCCCAGGCCGCGCCGACTTCGACGTCGCCGATGAAGACGCGGTGGCTGGGGGCGTTGCCGCTCGGATTTTCCTCGGGTGCGATGCGAACCGACTTCGCCTGCACCGAGAGGGTGACGATGCTGCCCCGAAATTCTCCGGAGACTTTCTTGAATGTGCCGATCTTGGCCATGATGCATTCCTTCCTTGGCTCGGACCGCACCATCGCGGTCTCGATGCGCAGCGAAGGTCAGCGGGGACCGGCGGTGCAGCCAGGGGCCCGGAGCAAAGCGGAGGACGGCGCGCACCCGTCTTTCTTGCTTCGCGAGGAACGGCGGCACGCCGGGGGAAGAAAGACGGGTGCGCGCCGTTGCACCGAGCCGGTCAGCAAAGCGTTCCGCTGACAGATGGCGCATGTCGAGAGACCGCGACAGGAGGTCCGCCGGACGGACGCATCGGCAATCGGCCGGGAAGGAGAGCGAAGATGGAGGGGGGAAGTCGGCCTAGACGGACATGGCCGGTCGCTCGGCTGAAACCGCAGGCGACACAAGGTCGCGCCAGCTCGCATAGCCGGTCAAAAGGCCCGACAGGAATGCGAGGCCATGCTCCGCTCCCTCTTCAAGCCCGCCCAAAATGCCTAGTGCGGTCCCCGCTTGATAGCCGGCAAAGGCCGCAGCGCCGACGAACGTCAGGATGACGCAGAGCTTCACGGGGAGCGGGGCCGCGCCTCCCACCAACCGCCGGCCAAGAGCCAGAACAGCAACTCCTACGATCAGCGCCGACCCCAGGATTGTCAACCAGCCAAAGCCGAGATCGCGCAATGCGAAGCCGAGGGCGATCGCGGCGCACACCGGCAGCGCGAATTTGGCACTGCGGAAGAGAAGCCGGAGACAATAAAGCGCCGCGATGGCGCCGAATATGAGCATCAGGGTCATGAACGTCCTCCTGTCGGACGCGCCCACCACCACCTCCACAGCGCAACCTGCGCGCGAAGCATAGCAGAAGCCGGTCCGGGGAAGAACCCGAACCGGCCCCAATCTGGACCTGTTTTCAAAGGGTCAGCGATTGAAGGGGTCATATTCGCAGAGGATCGTTTCGGGGTCGCCATCGAATTCGTCGAGCGGCATCACAGAATAACCGGCGCTGGTTTCGATAAGGATGATCACGGTCATCATGGTCCGGGCGAGGTTCCAGCCGAGCGATTGGGCGGTGGTAAGCGGCATGGGATGAACTCCTGTCCTTGGGAGCGGGCCATTCCCGCTCGACAGGCGCCCCGCCGGAAGGGGACTGGCCGCAATCATCGCGGCAAAGCCGCGGCCCGAGCGCAGCGTGGGGACCCTTTACGGGTTGATTGAAGGAGGCCAGTCCTCGGCCAAGGGATCAGCGGCAATCGAGAGCGGGGATGGCCCGCGCCCATTCGGCAGCCCCCATGCCGCCCCATCGCCCCCTTGCTTCCGCTTCCCGGCGCCTGACCGAATACTCCCCGACACGCCAAACCAGCGATCCACCACGCCGATCAGATCATGATTTTCGAAGCCCCGCGACATGCGGCCCGTCAGGCAGAACCCCTGCGCAGTTCCCCAGTTGGCCAAGGGCCTGCCGGGCCAAACATGCCGAACGGCGGCCCGAAAACGGCCGTCCATCGACAGAAAGAGAAACCGGCTCCGCCCGAAGGCGGAGCCGGATGGCCGTCAGGCCGGCGGGTTCCAGATGATGACCTTCTTCATCGGATCATCGCCCGGCGCATTGGCGACATTGCCGTAGATGGTACCGAATTCGGGGGCCGACATGGTGACCGACACATATTCGGCGCCGTTGCTCTGCGAGAAACGCTTCCAGCCGGCGCCGAGCTCGAAGCCGTTCTTGCGGCTGAGGATGCGATAATCGGGCTCGTTTTCCTTGGTCTTGCGACCATTGGGAACGATGGCGATCGGCGCGGTGACGTTGAGGGTGGCGAGCGTGCCTTCGAAGCTGCCGTCGGCCTTGACGTTGAGGTTGGCAATGGTGGGCATATCAAAACTCCTTCGCTTGCTCGGGGGACATCCCCGATGGCGCCGAAAGGAGGGGCCGCGAGCTGCCGTCACCGAGCGGCACGCGAGGGCGAACCCCGCATGGGGTTGACGGCCAAAGGCGAGCCGGACCCGCAAAAGGGCGGCAAGAAGGGGTGACCTCGGGCAGGCCAGGGAGCGTTGCCCACCGCTGCCCAAAACCAGCCGACGCGCGAAGCTCCGTCTGGTCCCGGCGGGCTCGGTCGCCGAGATCCCGCAAGGGCCTTTCCCCGCGACCCACAAGAGAAAGTGGTGCGACTCACAGTGCGACCGCGGACGGCGGAGAGGGCCGGATGTCTTGGAGCAAAGCAGGGCGACAATTGCCGCCCAGGCCCTGCAATCATTCCACAGGGCCTCGACGCCGGCGCGAAGCGCCCGAGAAGAAGGCGCTCTTGGCGAGCCCGCGGCCGGGCGGCGTGCGCGCGGGCCTGGGGGCCAGCCGCCGCCCGGCAAGGATAGCGAGCCAAGTGCGCCGCGCGGCCCAAAACAACGCGCGGCCCCTGGCGCCGCCCGGCGGCGCCAGAGCACGCCCAATTCAGCCGCGCTCGATTTGGCCGGCCGGATTCCGGACGTTCAACCGTTGTAGCGGATGACCGGCCCTGGCTCTCCTCAGAGGCCGCAGGGGCCTCTCAACCGCTCGAAGCCTCCGGTCCCGCTCGCCGAACTGGTAGCGACACTCGCCTGTGCGATCGACGAAAGGTCGAGCCGGTCGGCGATACATTCGTCGCAAAGCGGCGTCCCGTCCATCCTGCGGACCAGTCCTGCCACTCGCTCCGCTATGGTGGGCCGCATGAATGCTGCGATAGTCAGGCAAATCGACAAACGGAAGCCCCTGCGAAATTGGCCGGTGCACGAACCGCTCCGCGGATTGGTGCTAGCCTCGATGTAAAGCGGCCGAGCGAGCGCCGCACCTGATTGAACGTGGGCTGCCGCAGGTGGACCCTCTCGACTCCTTCACCTGAGGAGTCGAACGATGAACGAGCTTATCCAGATTGGCCCGATCAGCCCGCTGCGCCAGCGCCTGATCGACGACATGACCATGCGCCGCTTCTCGAAGGAGACGCAGCGTAATTATCTTCGCGATGTGGGGCGGTTCGCGACCTGGCTCGGACGCTCGCCGCACACCGCAGGCGCCGAGGACATTCGGCGGTTCCAGATCGAGCAGCAGCAGGCGGGCGTCCCGGCGCCGACCATGAACAGCATCGTCGGCGCGCTGAGGTTCTTCTTCACGCACACGCTCGACCGCCCCGACCTCGCGCGCAAGCTCGTCCGCACCAGGCAGGTACGCAAGATCCCGGTCGTGCTGACGATGGCCGAGGTAAAGCGCCTGCTCGATGCGACCCGCAGCCTCAAGCACCAGGCTGCGCTGTCGGTCGCCTACCTACGCGTCGCCGAGGTGTCGGCGCTCAAGGTCAGCGATATCGACAGCAAGCGCATGCTGCTTCGGATCGAGCGCGGCAAAGGCGGGCGCTACCGCAACGCCATGCTTCCCGAAGGCCTGCTCCTGCTCCTGCGCGACTGGTGGCGCGCTGGGCGGCAACAGGGCATCCTTGTCCCCGACGGCTGGCTCTTTCCCGGACAGAGCGCCGCGGCGCCGATCAGCACGCGGCAGCTCTACCGCGTCGTCGTCGAAGCCGCGGAGGCGGCGGACATCGACAAGCGCGTCGGACCGCATACCCTGCGCCACAGCTTCGCCACCCACCTGCTTGAGGACGGTGTCGATATCCGCGTCATCCAGGCGCTGCTCGGTCACGCCAAGCTGGGCACCACCGCTTTTTACACCCAGGTGGCGACCAAGACGGTGCGGTCGATCGTCAGTCCGCTCGACAGGCTCGCGCTCGCATCGCCCAGCGAGGAAGCGCCCGACGGCTGAGGCCGATGCGCGCCTCACTCGAGGTCGCCGACGTCTTCCGCGCTGCCGGGCCAACCTACCGCGCCGCCCATGCCGGGCATCTCAGCCTGCACCAGCTCAAGATCATGTCGGCGATCGAGCATTGCCGCACCGCCGCGCTCGGTGGTCATGTCGAGGCCTGTACCGACTGCGGGCACTGGCGGATCGCCTATAACAGCTGCCGCAACCGGCACTGCCCCAGGTGCCAGGGCGCCGCCGCGCGCAGCTGGCTCGAAGCGCGCGAGGCCGACCTGCTCCCGGTCGGCTATTTCCACGTCGGGTTCACGCTGCCTGCCGAGGTCGCCGCGATCGCCTATTACAACAAGGCGCTCGTCTATGACCTGCTGTTCAAGGCCGCGGCCGATACGATGCTGACCATCGCCGCCGATCCGAAGCACCTCGGCGCCCGGATCGGTATCACCGCCGTCCTCCACACCTGGGGCTCGGCGCTCACCCATCATCCCCATATCCATATGATCGTGCCCGGCGGCGGCATCTCCCGCGATGGAACGCGCTGGATATCCGCACGCCCCGCCTTCCTGCTCCCGGTCCGCGTGCTTGGTGCCCTGTTCCGACGCTTGTTCCTCACCCGGCTGCGTGCGCTGCACGATGCCGGCAAGCTCGCTTTCTTTGGCAGCCTCACGCATCTCGCCGAACGACGCGCGTTCCTGCGGCACCTGTCACCCGTCAGGAAGAAGCGCTGGGTGGTCTATGCCAAGCCGCCCTTCGCTGGTCCCGAGGCCGTGCTCGCTTACCTCGCGCGCTACACCCACCGCGTCGCCATATCGAACAGCCGGCTCCTCCGGTTCGACGAGGAAGGCGTCACCTTCCGCTACAAGGATTACCGCAAGGCCGGCCCCGGACGGCAGCAGGTCATGACCCTCGCCGCCGACGAGTTCATCCGCCGCTTTCTTCTCCACGCCCTGCCGCGCGGGTTCCACCGCATCCGCCACTATGGCCTTCTCGCCAGCGCACACCGCAAGGATCATCTCGAACGCGCCCGCCGCCTGCTCGATGTCGCACCTCCGCCGACCGACGAGCCCGTCGTCGATGCAGGGCCCGGGCCAACCTGCCCGTGCTGCGGCGGTACCATGATCATCATCGAGGTCTTCGAGCGCCGCTACCAGCCCCGCGCGCCGCCCCAGCTTGCGGTCTCATCCGGGGCACCTGCGCCGTGACCCGGCACGGCCTGGCGCAGACACGATCCAGCGCACACCCGCGCCTGGAAGCGGACCCGCTCAAGCCGACGCTGCCCAAAAGCAGACATCACACCACCAAAATCAGCCCGTCTGCTTTTGCATGTCCGCTTTTGCGACCCATATCCAGACGGTCCGATATCGCGCACGTCTGCTTTTGGGCAGCGCCTGGCTATCCCAACATCAGCGCAAAACAGCTTTCCCCATAGCTCGCACCATGACCACCGCGGTTCGGGCATCGAAGACTTTCCGACGCCTGGCGGCGTCCGAAACTCTCAACGGTTGCGGTAAGGCAGCTTTGAACGAGGAGGTGCCGAAAAGCGGACGCAGCGACATATCCCTGCCTGGCTGTGGCCCGCATGGGCCGCCGGACTACCTTCAGGCTGCATCGCTCGTCAAAGGCTCCACATAGCGGGATGCCGGCCGGATCAGCCGTCCAGTCAACGCCTGTTCGCGGGCATGCGCCAGCCAGCCCGCGATTCGGCCCATGGCGAAGACTCCGGTGAATGCATGCTTCGGAAATCCCGCAGCTTCCAACAGCAACGCCGTATAGAATTCGACATTGGTTTCGAGCACGCGATTAGGTTTGCGACGGTGAAGCGCTTCAAGCGCAACCTGTTCAACGCCTTCTGCGAAGCGTAGACGGGCATCGACATCTCCGAATGACCCAAGCGCGGCTTTGAGCGCGTCGGCGCGCGGATCGCGCGTGCGATAGATGCGGTGCCCGAATCCCATCAACCGCTCGCCCTCATCCAGCGCACGCTCGATCCAACCGGCGCTGTCACCCTCCTCCGCGATCGCATCGAGCATGTCGATGACGGGACCAGGGGCACCGCCATGAAGCGGCCCCTTGAGCGCGCCCAGCCCCGCGAGGACGGAGGAGGTCAACCCCGCCTGTGTAGAGGCGACCACCCGCGCAGCGAAGGTGGAGGCATTGAGACCATGATCGCTCACGGTAACGAGATAGGTATCGAGCGCGCCCGCGCCGTCCGATCGGCCCAGCATGCGGATTACATCCGCCGCGTGACCGGCGTTGGCCGACGGCTCGATCGGCTCATCGCCCGCCTGCAAACGGATCAGCGCGGGAAGAAGAACCGCAGGGGCCGCAAGCAAGCGCACCCCATCGGACAGCGCCGTGCCGTCGGGCAGCATCGCCATCGCGGCGCGCATGCCATCATAGGCGGGCAGTTTCGACATCGGCCCGAGCAACCCGTGTGCCCTCTCGAACACATCGATGCGGGCGGCGCCCAGCCTCGCCGAAAATTCCGCAGCATCGGGTAAATCGGCGAAGAAGCCGGTAAACAACAGGTGCGCGGTCTGTTCGAAGGTCCAGCGCCCGGCCAATGTCGCAAGCGGATATCCCCTGATGATCAGCTGCCCTTCGACGCCGCGTACGTCCGACAGGACCGTTTCGGCCGCCACGACATCTTCAAGACCGTTGCTCATTTCATTCGCTCCTTGACTGGCGAGAAGCGAAATGATCCCTTCAGCATAGTGAATCAATCTTGATCAAGTGAATCAATCATGCACGAATGGATGACCCGCGAAGAGGTGCTGGCGAAACTCAATGTCCGGCCCCAGACCCTCTATGCCTATGTCAGCCGCGGCCAGATCGAGCGGCGCGCCGATCCCACGGACCCGCGGTGCAGCCTCTATCGGGGCGACGATATTCTCGCGCTCGCAGACCGGCGCGCGCGCGGCCGCCGCCAGACATCCGTCGCGGCAAGCACATTGGCATGGGGCGAACCGGTAATCCCCACAGCTATTGCGACGGTCAATCACGGAGAATTGATCTATCGCGGCGAGACCGCCACGGCCTTGGCCGCGCGCGCGGGGCTTGAAGAGGTTGCGGCGCTATTGTGGGAACAAACGGACGTCATTGTGTTTCCCGAGGTCGCCGCCGATAGCGATCCGTTTCAGGCTCTCGCCATATTGGCTGGAAGAGCACGATCGCTCATCGGCAGGCCCACCGCGAAACTGGTGAACGAGGGCGCGATATGTGTTGCCGCGATGGCCTCGGCTTTCGGCGCCGTCGGGACGGGACCGATCCATCAGCGGCTTTCCGCTGCCTGGGCCCTCGACACTGAGGGCGAAGAACTGGTTAGACAGGCGCTGGCCCTGCTCGCCGATCATGAACTCAACCCATCGACGTTTGCTGTGCGTGTCGCTGCCTCGACGGGCGCCGGCATGCCTGCCTGCATTCTTGCCGGGCTGGCCACCCTGTCCGGCCCCAAACATGGCGGTGCTGGTGTCGCTATGGAATCTTTGCTTATCGAGGCGAGCAATATGGGCGCCGACGCAGCGATAGAGCGCTGGCTCGCCGCCGGGCATGGGCTGCCGGGATTTGGCCACCCGCTCTATCCCTATGGCGACCCGCGCGGGCGCGCGTTGCTCGAGCACGTCCGGCCGGACGCGGAGCTTGCGACGCTGCGGGATGCGGTCATGGACATGTTGGGATTACAGCCCAACATCGACTTTGCGCTCCTCGCGATCGCGCGGCGATACTCGTTGCCGCCACGATCGAGTTTCGGCCTATTCTCTATCGCCCGAACAGTGGGCTGGGTGGCGCATGCCTTGGAGCAGGCGTCGACCGGCACGATCATCCGTCCCCGCGCACGATACCGAGGTCGAAGTCAAACTGCGCCCTTGCCCGCACCTCCGACATAGCCTTCGACCATCTACGGTACGCCAGGCAGCGCGATTGACTCGACCGCAAGTGATGATCGACATGACCGGTCAGCTGGTGGCCGCCTTCTGCTTGTCGAGTTTCGGTCTCAGGAAGCAGGAAAGCTGCTACTGGTTCATACGTTGCATTGGGATCGTTGCCGGGCGATGTTTTAAGATTGACCCCGCCCGTTTCTTCGCCTGCGCTTATCCGCGACAACACCACTCAGCCTTTGGTTGAAGCTGGATGAAAGATGGGGGCCAGGTCAAAAACTTTGAATCAATGCTGGTGGTCGGAACTCTCGACAGACTTGCTCCCGAAGACGAAAATTGGACGACTGCGCGTCCATACTCGTTCCAATGGAATTTGTTAGCTCACTGACTCTTTGGCAATTCATACCCTGAAGGTATGATAATGGACTGACACAGTCTTTCCGTTTCAGGCGCCGGCCGGATATCATCGGCATCGGAAACGGGGTGCCTGATGGTCGAAATCGAACATATCGAAAGCTTTCTAGTCGACCTTCCGACCATCCGGTCGCATGTGCTGGCGATGGCGACGATGCACAGCCAGACGCTGTGCCTTGTCCGCCTCCATTGCTCCGACGGTATCGTCGGGATCGGAGAAGCGACGACGATCGGCGGCCTCTCCTATGGCCCCGAAAGCCCCGAGAGCATTCAGCTGACCATCGAAACCTATCTGGCGCCGCTGCTCAGGGGGTGCGACGCCACCCGCCCCGCCGCGGCGATGGCGAAGCTCGCGACGCATATCGTCGGCAATCACTTCGCCAAATGCGCGATCGAAACCGCGCTGCTCGATGCGCAGGGCAAGCGGATGGGACTGCCCGTCAGCGAGCTGGTAGGCGGACGTGTGCGCGACCGGCTGCCGGTACTCTGGACGCTGGCGAGCGGCAATACGTCGCTCGACATCGACGAAGCCGAAGACATGATCGAGCGCGGCCGGCACAACGCGTTCAAGCTGAAGATCGGCAAACGCCCGCTCGACGACGATGTCGCGCATGTCGCGGCGATCAAGCGCGCGCTGGGCAACCGCGCCTCGGTGCGCGTCGACGTCAATATGGCGTGGGACGAGACCACCGCGGCGCGCGGCATCGACAGGCTCGCCGACGTCGGCTGCGACCTCGTCGAACAGCCGATATCGCGCTTCAACCGCGCCGGCATGGCGCGGCTGGCGGCGCGCGCGCGCATCCCGATCATGGCCGACGAGGCGCTGACCGGCCCGCACAGCGCCTATGATTTTGCGACCCACGCGGCGGCCCATGTCTTTGCCGTGAAAATCGAGCAATCGGGCGGGCTGTTCGCCGCGAAGCAGGTACAGGCGATCGCCGACGCCGCCGGCGTCGCGCTCTATGGCGGCACGATGCTCGAAGGCGGTGTCGGCTCGATCGCCTCGGCGCATGTGTTTGCGACCTTCCCCTCGCTGGCGTTCGGTACCGAATTGTTCGGACCGTTGCTACTCACCGAAGAGATACTGGCAACGCCGCTCGACTATCGCGATTTCTCGCTCGGCGTACCCGACGCGCCTGGCCTCGGGATCGCGCTCGACGACGATCGCGTCGACTTCCTTCGGCGCGGCGCAGCGCGCGCCACCATCAGTATCCCGGCTGCCTGAAAGGTCCGATCATGCTGTTCAAGGTCGAAATGGATGTCAACGTGCCGCTGGACTATGATCCGACGCGTTTCGAAGCACTCAAGGCGGCGGAAAAGGCGCGGTTCCAGGAATTGCAGCGCGCAGGCACTTGGCGCCACATCTGGCGTGTGGTCGGCCAGTACAGCAATGTCAGCATCTTCGACGTCGCGGGCAATGGCGAGTTGCACGACATATTGACCAGCCTGCCGCTCTATCCCTTCATGGACGTGCGCGTGACGGCGCTGTGCCGACATCCCTCGTCGATCCACGACGACGACCGTTGAACCAGACCAGACTATGGACCCGATACAGGAGAGCATCATGACCACCGATTTCGTGCAGAGCGCGCCCATCCAGAATCTGCTCGACCGGGCGAGCGGCCTCGACGCCGAAGGCGGCGACCCCCGGCTGAAGCATATCGTGCGCGACCTTGTTGAGGCGGTGATGAACACGATCGTCAAATACGACATCGACGAAAGCGAATTCTGGAAGGCGGTCACCTACCTGCAGCAGGGTGCCGACGAGTTCGGCCTGCTGGTGCCGGGGCTCGGCCTCGAGCATTTCCTCGACCTGTATATGGATGCCCAGGACGCCGAGGCCGGGCGGGGCGGTGGCACGCCGCGAACGATCGAGGGCCCGCTCTATGTCGCCGACGCGCCGATCGTCGAAGGCGACGTCAATCTGTCGCAGGACGAGGACGAGACCGTGACCCTCTACATGAACGGCGCGATCCGGGGCATGGACGGCGAAGCGGTCAAGGGCGCGCTGCTGCACGTCTGGCACGCCAATTCGAAGGGCTTCTATTCGCACTTCGACCCGACCGGTGCGCAAAGCCCGTTCAACAACCGCCGCCGCATCCGCCTCGGCGACGATGGCCTCTATGCCTTTCATTCGCGCCTGCCCAGCGGCTACAGCGTACCGCCCGGCGGCGCCGCCGAAACGCTGATGGACGCGCTCGGCCGTCACGGCAACCGTCCCGCGCATGTCCATTTCTTCGTCGAGGCGCCGGGGTACCGCACGCTGACGACGCAGATCAATTTCGGCGACGATCCGTTCGCCGCCGACGATTTCGCCTTCGGCACCCGCGAGGGGCTGCTGCCCGTTCCCAACCGTCAGGGCGACGCCGCCTATATCGCCTTCGACTTCGTGCTGCAGAAGGCGAACGACGAAGACGACGAGCATTTTTCGGCCCGCACGCGCGCGGTCGCCTGACAAGGACCGCCTGGCCTCATGCAAAAGATCCATTCTTCTCCCGCCGCAGCGCTCGACGGCCTGTTGTTCGACGGCATGACGATCATGTCGGGCGGGTTCGGGCTGTCGGGTAATCCCGAAAGCCTGATCCCCGAAATCCGCGCGAGCGGCGTGAAGGGGCTGACGATCATCTCGAACAACGCCGGCGCAGACGGTTTCGGCCTGTGGATGTTGCTCGAAAGCCGCCAGGTGAAGAAAATGATCTCCTCCTATGTGGGCGAGAACAAGCTGTTCGAGAGCCAATATCTATCGGGCGAACTCGAACTCGAACTGACCCCGCAGGGCACGCTCGCCGAACGCATCCGCGCCGGCGGCGCGGGTATCCCCGCTTTCTACACCCGGACCGGCGTCGGAACCGTCGTCGCGGAAGGCAAGCCGACCGAGATGTTCGATGGCGAGGAATATGTGCGCGAAACCTGCCTGCGCGCCGACCTGTCGATCGTCAAGGCGTGGCGCGCCGACCCCGCGGGCAATCTGATGTTCCGCAAGACCGCGCGCAACTTCAACCCCAATATGGCGACCGCCGGGCGGATGACGGTGGCGGAGGTCGAAGAGATCGTCCCCGAGGGCAGCTTCGATCCCGACTGCGTCCACACGCCGGGCATCTATGTCGACCGCGTCGTGCTTTCGACGATCAACGAAAAGCGGATCGAGAAACTGACCACCCGCGCGCTGGAGAATGCGGCATGAGCTGGACGCGTGACGAGATGGCGGCGCGCGCCGCAAAAGAGCTGCGGGACGGCTATTATGTCAACCTCGGCATCGGTATCCCGACCTTGGTGGCGAACCATGTGCCCGCGGGCATCCATGTGACGCTGCAGAGCGAGAACGGGATGCTCGGCATCGGTCCTTTCCCGCATGAGGGAGAGGCCGATCCCGACCTGATCAACGCGGGCAAGCAGACCATCACCGCGCTTCCCACCTCGAGCTTCTTTTCATCCGCGGACAGCTTCGCGATGATCCGCGGCGGCCATATCGACATGGCGGTGCTCGGCGCGATGGAGGTCGCGGCCAATGGCGACCTCGCCAACTGGACGATCCCCGGCAAGATGGTGAAGGGCATGGGCGGCGCGATGGACCTCGTCGCGGGCGTGAAGCGCATCGTCGTCGTCATGGACCATGTCGCGAAAGACGGCAGCCCGAAGATATTGGAGCGCTGCACGCTGCCGCTGACCGGCCGCGCGGTCGTCGACCTGATCATCACCGACCTCGCGGTGATCGCGGTCGACCGCAAGGCGGGCGGGCTGACTTTGGTCGAGACCGCCCCCGGCGTCGGCGTCGACGAGGTCGTGGCGCGCACCGGCGCACCGCTTGCCGTGGGCGCGCTCGCGGCATGAGCGCGGCCTCGCCCGCCACCGTCGACACGGCGCAGGCGGCGAGCGGCTTCGTCACGACCGGCGATGGGTGCCGCATCGGTTGGCAGCTCGACGGCCCGGCGGACGCCCCTGTCCTTCTGCTCTCCAATTCGCTGGGCACCGATCGGACGATGTGGGCGCCGCAGATCGATGCGTGGACCGCGGACTTCCGCGTCCTCCGCTACGACCAGCGCGGCCATGGCGTCTCCGACGCCCCCGCCGGCGGCTATTCGATCGACCGGCTTGGACGCGACGTCGTCGAACTGCTCGACGCGCTGGACATCGCCAGCGTCGACTTCTGCGGCCTGTCGCTCGGCGGCATGGTCGGGCAATGGCTCGGCATTCGTGCGGCGGACCGTGTCCGCCGGCTGATCCTTGCCAACACCTCCTTCTACATGGGGCCGCCCGCCAATTGGGATGCGCGCATCGCGTCGGTACTCAAGCACGGGATGGCGCCGCTGGCGGGGCCATCGGTCGAACGCTGGTTCACCCCTGAATTCGCCGCCTCCTCCCCCGCCGCGATCGCGCCGGTCGAACACATGCTTCAGACGACAAATCCCGTCGGCTACGCCGGCTGCTGCGCCGCGATCCGCGACATGGACATGCGCCGTACCGCCGCGCTGATCGACACGCCGGTGCTGGTGATCGGCGGCAGCCGCGACCCCGCCACGCCGCCGCCGCACAGCGACGCGCTGGCAGGCACCATCGCGGGCGCACGGCTGGTCATGCTCGACGCCGCGCATCTGTCGAACGTCGAGCAGTCGGCGGCTTTCGCCCGCGCCGTTCTGGATTTCATCGCCGGCTGATCGCGCGTCGGGCGCCCGGTGCGACGGTCCCTTTTAGAGGGACTCGTCGCCATGGTCGGGAACGAAGCGCCGCGCATCGAAGCTGAACGGCACTTCGGCGCTGCCACCGTAAAGCTCGTGATGCGGCGCCGCCTCGGCGAAGGCGCAGGCGAGCATCAGCGCGTTGCGCTGCACCGGGTCCTCGGGCGCTGCCGGGCAATCGCCGAGATAGGTAAGCAGCGCATCGAGACGCGGGGTCATCGCCGCATCGAAGGCGGCAAAATCAGCCGTCGTCGAGGCAAGGCGCAGCGCGTTGCGCTCATTCTCCGTCGCCCGGCCCCAGCGCGCTGCGAGCGGCGCCAGATCCTCGAAACCGGCGGGCATGGTCGGCAAATCCACGGTCATCATGCATCTTCCCCGGCAAGATAGTCATCAAGATTGAGCGCGGCGTGCCGGATCAGGAATTCCTGGTCCATCAACTGCATCTCGTCGATCACGCCCGACATGATGCCCGAGAAGGTGTCTTCCATCGTCGCCGTATCCTCGAGCCACGCGTTGCGATGCAGTGCGTTGACGTGCATCTGCGCGGCGCGTTCCGCCGCATTCGCCGGCGGGCGGAAATAGTTGATCCCCTCCCACAAGGTCGTGCCATGATCGAGCGGCCAGAACTGGTGCGTGAAATAGGACATGCCGGGATAGCCGCAGCCCGACGCGAGGTGGATGAGCAGGTTCGGAAAGATGTTCGGAATCTCGAACTGGAAATCGTCGCGGCGCGCCGGATTGATGTTGGCCGGCAATTGGTCGGGACGCGGACGATGCCGTTCGGAACCGTGGAGAATGCCCGCAAAGGTCTGCGTCGACGGCGCGGCGTCCATGCCGGCGCCATAGATGGTCGACGAGGCGTGCGGCCCCATCAGCTTGAAATCGGTATGCTCGATTCCCCGGAATCCCGGCAGCGATCCGGCGTGGATCGTCGGCACATGATAGCCTTCCGAAAAGGCGTAGAGCGCGACCTTCCAATTGCATTTGAGCACCGTCGAATAGCGGAAGGCGGTGGTTGATTCATGATAGGGATAGCCGCCGAACAGCGCCCCGAAATCGCCCAGATATTCCTTCAGCGACTGGGCGGGTTCGGGGTCGAAATTGATGAAGACGAAGCCTTCCCACTCGTCGCACGCGATTTCGCGAAGGCCGAGGCAGCTTTTGTCGAGCTGCCCGAACCCCTCCTGCATCGGCACCGACTTCAGCGCGCCGTCGGTCCCGAACACCCAGCCGTGAAAGCGGCAGGTCACGACATTGGCGCGCGAGCGGCCGAAGGTTTCGAACCCCTTGTTCGGCACCACCTTGTTGCCGCGGTGCGTGCAGACATTGTGATAGGCGCGTATGCGCCCGTCCTTGCCGCGCACGATCAGGACCGAGGTATCGGCGACCGTCATCTCCTTGACCTTGTAGTCGCCGGGCTGGGGCAGTTCCCATGCGGTCGCGACCTTCAGCCACACCTTCTTGAAGATGCGTTCCTTTTCGAGCGCATAGACGGCGGGATCGCGGATCGCGCGGACGGAGACCGGGGCGACGCCCAGTTCCTCGCGAATCTGCGGTATCGTGCGCTGGATGTGATCCAGCGTGGCGGCCTCTTGTAACATGTGCATACACTCCGGTTGCGAATGACGGCCTTTTTCAGGCCCGATCCAAAGCCGCGGGCTTGGCGTGCCAACCCTCGGGATAATGCGAGATGAGATCAGCGTTCAGCCGTAGGCGGTGAAAACACCACCGGCCGCCGTCCGCGACGGCCTCCGCAGCGTAACTGCCGCCGATCCAATAGGCGCGGCCGCTGGCAGCCGTCGCCGCTTCCCACAGCATGAAAGACAGCGCAGCGCTGCTGCCATCGGCCGCGAGGTCGATGCGCGGCGAGACCAGATAGTGCAGCGTCCAGCGAAAGCCGCGATCAGCATTGCCCGCGACCCCGTCGGCGATCGTGTCGCCCCCGCGCAGCGCGTCATAGCCGTCGATCTCGAATATCGCGTCGGCGGTGAACAATCCGCGCAGCGTCTCGGCCGACGGCCCGTTGTCGAAGGCGTGACCGAGGTCGGCGATCAGCCGCTCGATCGCCTTGTGCGCTTCCAGCCGGGCGATGCGCGCTTCAAGGTCGGCGAGCATGGTCATGGCGAAACATCCCGTTCGCGGCGGGCGAACCCGAAAGGGCCGCCCGCCGCCTCTCCCTAGAATTTATAGCCCGCGCTCAGATACCATTCGCGCGGACGCCCATAGACGCCTTCGAAGATGCCGCCGAAGGAGTCGGCGTAACCCGAGCCGAGGTAGACTTCCTTGGTGATATTCTTGACGCCGAGATTGACCGACCAGCGCTCGCCTTCATCGGTATAGCCGATCGACGCGTTGAGCAGGTGATAGCCGTCCTGCACCAATTGCGGCGTGTTCACCGCGTCATTGTAAACGCGCGAGCGATAGGACCAGTCGACCCGCGGCGTCAGCGTTCCCGAACCGCCGAGGTCGAAGGCATAGGAAACACCCGCGCTGAGCGTCCATTTCGGCGCATTCTGCAGATGGGTATCGGTGCTGACACCCGCGTTGAGCGCGCGGATATCGACCTGGCGATATTTGGCATCGAGATAGCCAAGACCCGCCTCGATCCGCAGCGCATCGGTCGGACGCGCCTGGAGTTCGAGCTCGACGCCCTTGATGCGTGCCTTCGCCGCATTCTGGATGATCGGCGCGAAGCCCAGGGTCGGATCGTTCACCGTGATCTGCAGATTGTTGTAATTGTTGAGGAACACCGCGGCGTTCAACCGCACCTTGCGATCGAGCAGGTCGGTCTTGATCCCCGCTTCATAGGTTTCGCTGGTTTCCGGCTTGAACGACGGAATGAAGGCGAAGGGCGGGAAGACGCGCTGAGTGAAGCCGCCGCCCTTGAAGCCCTTCGAATAGGACAGATAGGTCAGCACCTCGGGGCTCCAGCGATAGGACAGGCTGGCCATCGGGGTCCACGCGCGGTCCTTGATCGTCGACGTCTGGCCGAGCGGCCCCATCAGCGGATCGCCGTCCTGCAGCCCCGAACCGTCCGGGTTGAACGGCGCGCCGGTCAGGAAGCCCGCCTCGACCACATATTGATTGGCGTTGCCGAAGGTCTTCTGGTCCTGGGTCCAGCGGATGCCGGCGGTGAGGTTGAGATCGGGAACGATCTCGTATGTCGCCTGGCCAAAGACCGCATAGCTTTTGCCGTCGAGCACCGCGCCGCTCAGGAACACCGCGTCAATGATGTTGACGAGATCGCGGTGGTTACCGCTTTCGTTGGAGTAGTAAGCACCGATGAGCCAGTTCAGGCGCTTGTCGAACGCCTCGCCGCCGAGCTGCAACTCCTGGCTGAACTGATCCTGTTTCCAGTCGCTGTTGGTCTGGATGATCGTCGCCGGGCTATGGTCCGAATCGCGGGTCCAGAAGCCCGTCACCTTGCGATAGGCGGTGATCGACTTGAAGGTAACGCTGTCCGACACGTTCCAGCTCAGCACGCCCGACACGCCCCAGATATTGAGGTCCGACGCCGACTGGTATGGGCGGCGGCTGGTCGTGTTGAAGACGTTGGAGATAGTCGTGAACGTGCCGCCATGACGATAGGGCGCGAGTGCCCACTGGCTGTTGAAGCAGCGCTGGTCAGTAAAGCGCGCCGGGTTCGTCGGATCGGCGCAGATCGCGCCCGCGCCCGAATAGGCGGCATTCCAGGTCGCCGCGGCGGGCGCATTCTCGTCCTGCGCGATGAGGACGTTGGGCGCAGATTCCTCGCGGGCGCGGGTGCCGTCGACCGCAATGTCGATAGTGACGTCGCTCGACGGTTCGAGGCGCAGCGCGAAGCGGCCCGCGAGTTGGTTGGTGTCGCCAAGATCCGGCGCGCCCGTGACGACGCCCTTCACATAGCCGTCGCGGCGATGGAAGAAGCCGGAGAAGCTGGTGTAAACGCCTTCGGCGAGCGGAATGTCGATCGATGCCTTGACCTGCGCCCGCTCATAGCTGCCGGTGGTCAGGTCGATGCTACCCGTCAGGACATCGCCGGGCTTTTTGGTCGTGACGCTCACCGCACCGCCGATCGTGTTGCGCCCGAACAGCGTGCCCTGCGGCCCGCGCAGCACCTCGATCCGCTCGACGTTCAGCACGTCGAGCACATTGCCCACGCCGCGCGAAATATAGACGCCGTCGAGGTAGAGGCCGACGCCGGGATCGGCGGAAAGCTGATAGTCGTTCTGCCCAATCCCGCGGATGAAGATCGCGGCGGTCGCGTTGCTCGCCGATACCGGAACCGAGCTGTTGAACTTCACGTTCGGCGTGAAGTCGCCGATCTGCGTCACATTGTCGAGCCCGCGCGAAGCGATGGCGTCGCCCGACACCGCCGAGATCGCGATCGGCGTATCCTGCAGCGATTCCTCGCGGCGGCGAGCGGTGACGACGATATCCTCGATGCCGCCTTCCGAGCGCGCTTCGGCGGCCGCCGGTGCTTCCTGCGCCATGGCCGCGGGGGCCGCCGCGAACAGCCCGGCCAGCGAAACGCCGGCCAGCAGCCCCGTTCGCCAGCAACTTGCTGCTCCGGTCCGCATGTTTGTCTTGATGCAACGCATAATGCCTGTCCCCTTTTCCAGATCAGGCCAACCGCCGTGCCTCGTGGTCATGCTGCCGGCCGATGTCTGTTCCTCTGCTTCGGCGGGATCATCGACGCCCCACCGTTGCACATAAAAGACGCCGGATCGGATCTTTCCGCTAGCCTGATCCCGCTGCCGCCATCCCCTCGCTGCGGAAGACTGTGCAGAAAATGCACCTGCCGGAAGCGCGCCTCTCCGCGCCCTTGCAGCTTTGCTGCGCGTGCAGGCTAACGCCCTCAGGGGTGGGCTAGCGGTCGCGAACCACCCCGCTCACTATAAAAAGATCGACGGACCGAGGGGACTGCCTCGTCCGGCCCGGCATATCTATCGTCAAAGGGAGTGGACCATGTCCGAGACCGCGCATCGCTGGATGGAACAATATCCGGAGCTTGGCTCCGGCCCGATCTCCACCGAGCCCTATATTTCCCCCGAATGGTACGAGCGGGAAAAGGAAAAGATCTTCCGCAAGGTGTGGCTGTGCGTCGGCCGCGAAAACGAAATCCCGAAGGTCGGCGACTACAAGGTCAAGCGCGTCGCCGCCGCCGACACGTCGGTGATCCTGATCCGCGGCAAGGACGGCAAGGTCCGCGCCTTTCACAACGCCTGCGCGCATCGCGGCAACACGGTCGTCAACGAAATCGGGGAAGAAACCTTCGGCCGCAGCAAGGCCGCGATCGTCACCTGCCGCTTCCACGGCTGGGTCTATGACGCCGAGGGCAGTCTGAAGCAGGTGCCGAGCGAGCAGCGTTTCTACGACTGTTTCTCGAAGGAGAAGAATGGTCTGACCCCGGTCCATCTCGACATCTGGGAAGGCTTTCTGTTCATCAACGTCGCCGAAAATCCGGAAACCAGCCTGACCGAATATCTGGGCGAATATGCCACCCATTTCGCGGGCTATCCGTTCCACGAACTCGATTACGGCTTCACCTATTACACGCGCCTCGACTGCAACTGGAAGGTCGCACACGACGCCTTTGCCGAGGCCTATCATGTCGACACGATCCACGCGGGGTCGTTCCCCAACGTCTTCTCGACCGGCCTTCAGAATGTGAAGCTGATGGGGCCGCATCGCAGCTGCGCGGTGTGCCTGACGCTGAACGCGAAGCCGACGCCGGTCGCCGGCATCGCCAATGCGCTGGCCGGCGCGTCGCTGGTGTCGCAGCGCGGCGAAACGATGCTGCCGCCGACGATCAACCCCGACAAGCGCGAGGATTTCGCGTTCGAGCTCAGCGTGCTGTTCCCGAACACGCTGATCCATGTATCCGAGGGCATCTGGTTCACTCACCAGTTCTGGCCGACCGCCTACAACAAGACACTGTGGGAAGGCCGCTATTATGTGAAGGCGCCGCAAACCAACGCCGAGCGCTGGGCGACCGAACATGCGATGATCCTGCAGCGCAACGCCTGGCTTGAGGACACGGCGACGATGGAGGACACGCAGCGCGCGATGCAATCGCGGGCGAAGCGCGAACAGCATCTGCAGGACGATGAAATCCTGATCCGCCACTCGACCGTCGTGGTCGACCAGTTCGTCAACGCGTGAAGGGGAAAGAGGCCATGACCAACATCACCCTGCCCGCGGATTTCGCCGACCTCACGCCCTTCCTGAGCTGGGCCCTGCCCGGCGCCGACGCGCGCCAGACGCGGCGCCGGACCGCGAGCCGCGAAGAGCTGAAGGCCTTCTACGACGCGACCCTGCCGCGGATCGAGGCGATCCTGAAGCGCGTCGACGACTATCCGCTCGGCGGCCTGCCCGAAGAGCTGCGTCCGCTCTATCATCTCGCGCTGTCACTCGCCGAGATCGCGCCGCATATCGAGCTGTACGGGGGTGCCCCGGGCGTGCCCTACGCATTCGAGGAAACCCGCTTCGTCGCCGTCCACGGGGATCAGGACACCGCATTGGGGTTGCCCCCCGCTGCGGCGGCCTGACTCTCCGGGGCGGACGTCGCGACCATGTCGCTGGAGCAAAGACTGGAGGCGCTCGAAGCGCGCGCGGCGATCACCGATCTGGTTGCCCGCTACGCGCTCGGCGCCGACCGCCGGAACGATCCCGCGATCATGGGCCCGCTGTTCGCGGCCGACGCCACGTGGTCGGCGGAAGGCTTCGCCGCGCTCGATGGACGCGACGCGATCGCCGCGGGCCTCGCCGCCATCGCGGCGGAGAAGATATTGTGGTCGATCCACTTTATGGTCGCCCCGGTCATCGTCCTGTCGGACGATTGCCATAGCGGGACATGCCAATGGTATCTTTGGGAGCTCTGCACGATGCAGACCGATCAGGGACCGCAGGATCAGTGGCTCGGCGGTTGGTACGACGCCACCGTAACAAGGACGGAAGAAGGATGGAGATTGCAAACGGTAATATTGGACATCCGGGTCCAGGGGGACATTGCCCCCGCGCTCTCCTTCAAGAAGCCGGCGGGCGCGTGATGGAGCGGCTGTGCGCGTCCGCCGACATCGCCGAGGGCGAAGTGCTGCAAGTCGATCTTGGCGACGGACGCGTCCTCGCGGTCTATCGCCTCGACGGCGACGTGTTCGCCACCGACGACGTCTGCTCGCACGGCGATGCGTCGCTGGCCGACGGCGAAATCGAAAACGGGCAGATCGTCTGCCCCTACCATCTCGGCAGCTTCGACATCCGCACCGGCGAACCGACCGCCGCACCCTGCTCGATCGCGATCCGCACCTATCGCGTCACCGAACGCGACGGCGAAGTCGTCCTCACCTCCTGAACACCCCAAAGGGTCCGGCCCGCCGATAGTGGCGGGCCGCTCGATCACATGGCGCGGAGCGTCTCCGACGGCCGTTCGCCATAGCGTTCGAAATAGTCGCGCGCGAACTTGCTGAGATGGGTGAAACCGCAGGAAAGCGCGACGCCAGTCACAGAGACGCCGCTGTCCGCGCCCGCCTGAAGCGCCGTGCGCGCCAGCGCCAGCCGATGGTTCTTGAGATAGCCCATCGGCGTCGCATCGCGGAAGCGGCGGAACCCGGCGTGGAGCGAACGGGCGCTGACGCCCGACACCTCGATCAGTTCCGCAAGGCCGATCGGTTCCTCGGCATGGGCGCGGACATATTCCTCGACCCGCCGCACATAATAGGGAGCGGGCCCCGAAACCGATCCGTTGAACAGGTCGCTATGATTGTGCGGCACCGCGGCCAGCAACAACCGCTTCAGGCTGTCCTCGATCGAGCCGCAGGTGCGCGGGTGGCTGTAGCCCGGCAGGCCAAGGTCGATGTCGTCGCAGACCGTCCGCACCATATGGGCAAAGGATGCCGCCGCGCCCTCCAGCCGGACCGGCTTGGGCGAAAAATGCAGCTCGCCGGGCCGGAACCCCAATTCCTGCATCAGCACGGTTTCGAGATCGCTCTTGGGTATCTTGACGGTGAAATGCTTGTAGCCTTCGTCGAACACCTGACGGATGCGCGAGTTGGAACCCAGCACGCACATTTCGCCCTGTTCGAGGATGAAACTGTCGTTGCCCTGGCTGATCTCGGCCCGGCCGGCGAGCGAGAATTGCACCAGATAGAGCTGCTCCATCGGCGGGATCGCCACAACGACGCGGCCATAGGGATTGCCATAGTCGGTCGCGTTGAAAGTCAGCGACCGCAACGGCGCCTGATTGTGCCGGAACGTGATCGGCGGCACGCCGCCTTCGATATATAAATCATGCTGGCAGAACATCGCGCTCATATGCTCGTGCACCGCATCGATGTCGGTGCTCTGCAACTTCGGGCAGCTCGAAAGCGGGAGCGCGGAACCGTTCCACGCATCCGGGCTGGGCATCGGCCACGAACCGGGATTCATCATGACAGGCAGTCCTCCTCTTTCGGGTGAGACAGCGCCTCCCCGAACCGAAATGCGGTGTCATTCAGGCCTCGCGGCGACTGATATGCCCGCTTGCTGTGGCTGAGCCCCAGATCCAGAAGTGTCTCGCAGGTCTTGAACGCGATCAAGCCCGGATTCAGGACGGGCACGTCGAGCCGGTCCTGCAGGAACAGATGCGATTGATGCATGGTCGTCGAGCCGAGCACCAGCACGTCGGCGCCGTCGACCTCGATCGCCGCGCGCGCCGCGTCGAGCAGCTTGGGAAAGACACTGTCCTCCTTGCCCGACAGCAGCTCGGCGGTGTCAGGCGCGACGCCGATCGTGCGGATCGACGCGAGGCGGTGCGAAAGCCCGGCTTCCCCAAGTACCTTGTCATACAGCCAGCGCCACCGGTCCCACATGCTGAGGATCGAAAAGCGGCGCCCGAGTTGGCTCGCGAGATGATAGGTCGGAGCCGCAGTACCCAGCACGGGGATCGACAGGCGCGATCGCAGCGCCGCGACGCCTGAGTCGCTCATCGAGTTGACGCAGACGGCGGCAAATCCCTCGTCTTCGGCGCGCAGCCCGGCGTCGAGGCAGAAGGCGTCGGCCATCACGCCTTCATAGAGCGAATCAAGTGCCGTCCCGCCGCGCGCCGCGCAGCAAAATTCGACCGACAAATCAGGGCGTAGCAAATGCGCAGGGAACTGGGCGGCGAAGCCGTCCAGCGCCTCCGGCGGAACCGGCACAGGCACAATCATCTTGATCCGTCTGGCCATCACGATACTCCGCAGGCATGATAGGGGTGCGACACGAACCTTTCGATCGCACGCCACGGGCACTTGCGATCTGCCAAGGTGACGCTGTCAGCGGGCCAGAGTCAAATACCGATTGGCGTCGACTTCATACCCGGTGAGTATGGAAAAAGCCGATTGCGCTCCACGTCCGCCGCATCGGCGAATCCCGCCGTTTTAGCGCAGCGGCTGCGGCCACGGGATAGCTTGCCCGCGCGTTCCCCGCGACACTTCCCGACATCTTGTTGGGAGACCGAGATGCCTTCTTCGCTACCGGACGGATTTGCCGATCTCGAACAATGGATCGACTGGGCGCAGCCGACCGAACTGCTGCGCAACCGCAAGCGGTGGTCGGCAACCATGGAGGAAAGTCGGGCCTTCTACGACGTGATGCAAGAGCGGTGCGGCGATGCGCTGAGCTATCTCGACCAGTATCCGCTGGCCGCGCTCGACGCGCGGCAGGAAAAGCTGCTCCACCTGTGCCTTGCGCTCGCCGAGGTGGCGATCACCGTCGAGATGTATGGCGAGCCGCAGCCCAAATATGTCTTTCCCATCGATCGCTTCTTTCCCGTCCACGACAGCTGGGCGCTTGGGGCGAACGGGCCGGCCGCAGGAGGTGCACGATGAGCGTTACGGAAATGGCGGGGCGCTTCACCGCGCGCTATCCCGAAGAGGGGACCGATCCGATCCCCGTCGAGCGCTACACCAGCGAAGCCTATTTCGAGCAGGAAAAGACCGCGGTCTTCCGGCGGAAATGGCTGAACGTCGGCCATGTCCTCCAGGCGCCGCGCCCCGGCGACTATTTCGTCGTGCAATTGCAGGTCGCCGACACCGGCGTCCTTGTCGTGCATGGCAAGGACGGCGTGATCCGCGCCTTCCACAATATGTGCTCGCATCGCGGCGCCCCCGTGGCGTGGGACGCGCAGGGCCATTGCCGCGGGTTCCTGACCTGCCGGTTCCACGGCTGGGTCTATGACACGACAGGCAAGCTGGTGCATGTCAGCGATGCCGAGAATTTCCCGAGCGTCGAAGCGGCCGACAGCGGCCTGGCGAAAATCCATTGCGACGTCTGGAAAGGTTTCATCTTCATCAATCTGGCCGCCGACCCCGAAGAGACGCTCGCCGAGCATCTGGCGCCGGTGGCAGAGCATATCGGACGCTATGATTTTGCAGGGTTCGAGCCCGCCTTTTCCTACCGGATCGACGAAAATGTGAACTGGAAGACGCTGCAGGAGGCGCAGCTCGAAGGCTGGCACCTGCCCTATCTCCACGAAAAGACGCTGGCGCGCGCGGTCAAGATCGACGGGCGCCAATATCGGCACAGCGCGATCGAGCTTTACGGCCTGCACGGCGTGCTCGGCTCGCCGCCGCCCGACAGCTTCACCCCGCCGCCGACCGCCGCGCTCGCCAGCCGGTTCGGGACCGGCACGGTGCAGGCTTTCGGGTCGAAGGCAGACACGGGCGCCGACGGGTATCAGTTTCGCGGCTCGTTCGACTTCTGGCACATCTTTCCCAATTTCTTCATCGGGCTACTCGACGGCCTGTTCTTCACCTTCAACATCTGGCCGGTCGCGACCGACCGGAGCATCTGGGAAATCAAGGGCTATTCGCCACCGGCGACGACCGCCGGCCAGCTCTTCGCGCGCGAATATTCGAAGATCGGTCTGCGCGACCCGATGATGGAGGATTGCTACACGCACGAACTGATGGCGGCGCAGCTCAAATCGGGCGCCAAGCAGGTGATCCATTTCCAGGACGAGGAACTGCTCGTCCGCCATCTCGGCAACGGCGTCGAACGCTGCATCCGCGGCCTTGCCTGACAGATAAGACGGACAATCGATGACAGAGCATTACGACGTTGCGATCGTCGGCGCCGGCCACGCCGGGGCCCACGCCGCGATCACGCTGCGCAGCCGCGGCTTCACCGGTTCGATCGTGCTGATCGGCGAGGAAGCGATGCTGCCCTATGATCGCCCCTCGCTGTCGAAGGCCTATATGCTGGGATCGATCGGCATCGAGCAGATCTTGCTGCGCGACGCTTCCTATTGGGCCGAGCACAAGATCGACGTCGCGCTGGGCGTCACCGCCGATCGCCTCGACACCGCTGCCTCGACCCTGCAGCTCGGCGACGGACGCACGATCGGCTTCGGCCACTGCATCCTCGCGACCGGCGGCAGCGTGCGGACATTGTCGTGCCCCGGCGCCGACCTGCCCGGCATCCATAGCGTCCGCTCGATCGCCGACGCCGATGCGATCCGCGCCGCGCTGCGCCCGGGCATGAGGGTGGCGATCGTCGGCGCGGGCTATGTCGGGCTGGAGGCGGCCGCGGTGCTGCGCGAACTCGATCATCCGGTCACGGTGGTCGAGGCGCAGGACCGCGCCCTCGCGCGCGTCACGGGGCCCGGGCTTGCCGGCTTCGTAGAGCGCAAGCACCGCTCGCACGGCGTCGAATTCCGTTTCGGCCAGCAGGTTATCGCGATCGAGGGCGACGGGCGGGTCGAAGCGGTGGTGCTACAATCGGGCGAGCGGCTGTCCGCCGACCTGGTCATCGCCGGCATCGGGATCGCCGCGCGGAGCGAACTCGCAGAGGCTGCGGGCCTTGCTTGCGACGGCGGCGTCATCGTCGATCAATGCGGCCGCGCCTCGGGTACGTCGGTCTTCGCCATCGGCGACTGCGCACGCCATCCGAACAGTTTCGCGGGCGGTCTGTGGCGGCTGGAATCGGTGCAACATGCAACCGGATCGGCGGAAGTCGCCGCCGATGCGATCATGAACAGTCCGCGCTGCTATGATGCGCTGCCGACCTTCTGGTCCGATCAGTATGACATGCGCATCCAGTCGGCGGGCATCCTGCGCGGAACGTGCGAGGCAGTGGTGCGCGGTGACATGGCGAGCGGATCCTTCTCGATCTTCTATCTGCAGCACGGCGCCGTGATCGCGCTCGACGCAGTCAATTGCCCCAAGGATTTCATGGGCGGTCGCTCGCTCGTCCAGGATCGAGCGCGCGTCGATGTGGCGCAGCTCGCCGACACGAGCATCCCCACCCGCCAAATCGCCAAGCAGCTGATCAACTGACCGGAGCGGGGCCGTCGTCCTGATCGGTCTGATACACCGCTCGGCTGATCTCGACGAGGCATTGCAGCTCCGACGAGGAATCGCTTGCGCGGTGGCTCAGGATGATCGGCGAGATCGCGTCGGCCGCCGCGACCTGTCGGAACACCAGGTCGGGACGTGCCATGATCTGCGCCGACGCAGGGACGATCGACACGCCGGCACCCGCCGCGACCATGCCGAGCGCGGCCTGCAACTCGCGCACCTCGTGACGGTGATGCAGCGTCAGCCCATGATCCTCGAACAGCGACAGCACCTGGTCGGCGTAGCTCGGACGAAAGGGCCGCGGATAAAGAATCATCGACTGGTCGGCGAGCTGGTCGAGGCCCAGCGCCGCTTCCTGCTCCGCCAGCGCATGGTCGGCGGGCAGCGCCGCGACCAGCGGCTCCTTCGTCAGCACGATACGCCGCAATCCCTCGTCATCGACCCGCAGGCGACCAAAGCCGACATCGATGCGCCCCTCGCGCAGCGCCGCCGCCTGTTCGAGCGAGCCCATTTCGAGCAGCGAGATCGTCACCCCCTCCCCCATGCGCGCGCGAAACTCGCGAATGACCTGCGGCAACCGCCCGCACAGGATCGATCCGACGAAACCGATGATGCAATGGCGCGTCGCGGTGCCGAAATAGCGCGACATCATCCCGCGCACCTGGTCGAACCCAGCCAGCGCCTGCACGGCGTGCTGGTAGAGCAGGCGCCCCTCCTCGGTCAGCCGCAGCGGGCGCGTCGTCCGATCGAACAGATCGGCGCCGATTTCGGTTTCCAGTTGCCGGATCTGGCGGCTGAGCGGCGGCTGCGCGATGTTCAGCACCTCTGCGGCGCGCGAAAAGTTCCGTTCCTGCGCCACGGCGACGAAATAGCGCAGATGCCGAAGTTCCATCGATTACCTCAAGAAGACAGGTGTGAGCCGCAATGTGTTGCGCGAACGCCGCCTAGCTATGCGACCGCAGCGTTTCGGAAGGCAGTTCTCCATAGGCCTGCCGATACTGCCCGGCAAAGCGTCCGAACTGAAAAAAGCCCCAGCGGCAGGCGATGTTCGTGACCGTCTCGCCCTCCTGCGCGCTCAGCAGGTCGCGGCGCACCCGCTCGAGCCGGATCGAGCGCGCATAGGCCATCGGCGACAGCCCGCGGAAGCGGCGGAAACCGTCGAAGAGCGCGCGGGCGCTTACTCCGCCGACCTCGACAAGCTCTTCGAGCGTGATCGGCCGGGCGGCATTGTCGGCGATGAAGCGTTCGACGCGCCGCACATGCTGCGGCGCGATGCGCCCCTGTTGCGGCTGAAGCTGGTCGATATAGTTGCTCGGCTGCGTTTCGAGCAGCTTGACGATCAGCAGCGTTTCCAGATGCGCGATGCTGGCCTGCGCCCTCCGCGCCTCAGCGTGACTCAATTCGTCGAGCAGCAACGCGACATAGCTCCACCACGACAGCCGGTCGGCGGGGACATCCATCTCCGGCGCGAAGCGCAGCGGCTCGCGGACCCCGCGCCCGGTCATCAGCGCGACCTGGCGATCGATAGCCTCCGTCGCGATCTGCACCACGAGTTGCGAACAATCCGCCGACCACCGCATCCGGTCGAGTTCGATCGTGCTCGCGACGACGGCGCGGCCGGAGTGGCACTGCATCGACTGGCGGCCCAGCCCGATATCGGCGGCGCCGCGCAGCGGCAGCATCAGCAGGATGAAACCCTGATCCTCGACACCCGATATCTGCACTTCGGTACCATAGGACATGGCGCCCACGCCGACCTGCGACAGGCGCTTGTGGTTAAGCCACGCGCCCAGCCTGCCGGTCCGGTCGCCGATCGAAAGATGATGGGGGCAATAGGTACGTGCGACATGGTCGCGCGTCTGGTCCAGATCGTCGGATTCGAAAACGCAGTGATTGTCCATCAACTGCCGACCGGCTGGCCCCTGTTCCGCAAGGCCTCCGATCATGATCCCGCCCGGTCCCATAGCCTCCCCCTGCATGGATTTCAGCTTAATGGAGGAGCTTCCCTTTCCCGTGTCGGCAAGTCAAGCACCGGCCTGCCCGCTGCCCGCCTTTTGCTTCCGGCACGGGTCAGGCGCTGCACTTTCGGGTCAGTCGCGCGGGTCAGTCCACCAGCGCGCCGATCGCTTGCCCCGCCTGCTCCGGCCCCAGCGCCAGATAACCGCCGTCAACGGGCAGTTCGGCCCCGGTCATGAACGACGCGGCATCGGAACAGAGGAACAGCACCGCGCGCGCGACCTCTTCGGCGTCGGCGATCCGGCCCGCCATGTGAAAGGGCGCGCCGACGCGGTCGGCCTTCGCCCGGTCGCCACCGCTCAGCGAGGCGATGACGTTCGACCAGGTCCAGCCGGGCGCGACCGAATTCACGCGCACCCCGTACAGCGCGAATTCAAGCGCCTGCGATCGCGTGAGCTGGGCGACGGCCGCCTTGGCGGCGGGATAGACGAACCGTCCCGCCTGCGCACGATGCGCGCTGATGCTCGAAAAATTGACGATCGCACCCTTGCGTTCGATCAGGTGCGGCGCCGCCTTCTGCGCGAACACCGCCGCGCCGACGAGCGAGATGTCGAGCGCGCGCAACCAGTCGGCGCGCGCGGTCTGCAGGCCGTCGTCGATATAGGATGTCGTGACGTTGATCAGGAAGTCGACACCGCCGAAAGCGGCGACCGCGCGACCCAGGCAATGATCGATATCGGCATCGGCGGTGATGTCGGTCCGCACGAACAGCGCGCGCGAGCCGAGTTGCTCCACCGCCGCCGCGCCGCCCTCCGCATCGATGTCGGCGATCACAATCTGTGCGCCCGCCTCGACGAAGGCGGCAGCGGTCGCGCGGCCAATCAGGGTCGCGCCGCCCGCGAGGATCGCGGTGCGGCCATCGAACGGGCGCCCGCTCACAGCTTCCACCGCAGCGCGACGCTCCATTCGCGGCCGCGCGCGAACATCTGTTCGTAGAGGCCGAAGGAGCTGCCATAGACGCCGGTCAAGCTGTACTTCTTGTTCGCGATATTGCTGACGCCCGCAACGATGCTGAGCGTCTCGCCGGGAAAATCATAGGTCAGGTTCGCGTTGAACAGGCTGTATCCCGGTTGGTAAAGCTGCGGCGAATTGAGCGCGTCCATGTACATGCCCGACCGGTACGACCAGTCGCCGCGCGCGGTGAAAGCACTGCCGTCGGACAGGCTGACGCTCTTCGAAACCGAAGCGCTCAACGTCCATTTCGCGATGCGCTCGAAGCGGGAGTCCAGGCCGATTTCGGTGGCCGCGGGATCGATCCTGGTGAATTCGGGATCGAGATAGCCAAGGCTGCCTTCGATGAACCAGCCGCCTCCCGGCGACAGCCGCGCTTCCAGTTCGGCGCCCTTGATTTCGGCCTCGGCGGCATTTTTGGTGACCGGGGCGATGCCGGTGAACACCTGCACCTGCAAATTGTCGTAGCGCGTATAGAAAAGCGCGCCGTTCAGTGTTAGCGCGCGGTCGAACAGGCTCGATTTGAACCCCAGTTCATAAGCCGTCGCCTTTTCCGACGAGAATTGCGGCGTCGCGGCGAGCGGCGGGAACACCCGCTGCACGAAGCCGCCGCTCTTGAACCCCTGCGAGAAGGAACCATAGAGCATGACGTCGGGCGTCACATGCCAGGCCAGGTTGACCATCGGCGTGAAGGCATCCTCGCTCTGACGGACGCGGACGAAGGGAAGGACGCGTGTCTGCGGCGTGTTGGGGCTGCCCGCGATCAGCGCGCCTCCCGTCTTGTCGACCAATATCTCCTGATCGGGCAGGAAGGATTTGCGGTCGTCGGTATAGCGCAGGCCGGCGGTCAGATCGACCGTGGGCACGATCGTCCATGTCGCCTGCGCAAAGGCGGCATAGCTTTTGGTCTGGAACCGGCCGCCCGAACGGAAGGTCACCGGCGTAAAGTCCAGACTGTTGATATTGTTCCCCTTCTCGTCGAAATAATAGAGGCCGACGACATATTTGAGCCGGTCTCCGAGTGCCTCGCCGAGCAACTGGAACTCCTGGCTGAACTGCCGCTGCTTCAATATGTCCTGCAGGTGCAGGATGGTCAGCGAGCTATGGTCGCCATCGCGGGCATAGCTGCCGTCGATCTTGCGATAGGCGGTGATCGACTTGAGCTGAACGCCCCCCAGGTGCCAGTCGATCGTTCCCTGCGCGCCCCAGGTGTCGTTCTTCGAATATTGCGGCGCGGTTCCCGCATCGGCCGTGTTGCCAACCAGAAAGCGGTTCGAGAAACAGGCCGGGGCGTCGCTCGCCTGCGGATCATAGGGATTGAAGCCGACGCACGGCTGCCCACCCAGAAAGGCGGCGAAATAATTGTTGAGCAGGGTGAAATTATCGACCGGCGCGTCGAACGGCGGATTGAGCACATAGAAACCCGGCGTTGCCGGGCTGCCGGGGGGCAGGATCGGCAGATTGCCGGGATTGAACACGCCCGATTGATAGGTCACCCCGGTCAGCACCAGCGCCGGGCCGTTCGAACGGTCGCGGGTTCCCTCGACCGCCAGATTAACCTCGACGCTGTCGCTCGGCACCCAGCGCAGGTCCAGCCGCCCGGTCAGCGTGTTCACATTGCCGAGGTCGCGGCCGTCGACCAGATGGGTCACATAGCCATCGCGGCGAAAGCTGGCGGCCGAAATCTTGGAAAACAGCGTGTCGCTGATCGGCAGATTGGCCGACATCTTGGCGTCCAGGCGGTCATCGCTGCCCACCAGCAACTGGCCGCTCATCGAACGTTCGTCATCGGGCTTGCGCGTCGTGATGCTCAGCGCACCGCCGATGGTGTTGCGACCGAACAGCGTCCCCTGCGGTCCGCGCAGGATTTCGACGCGCTCGACATCGACAAGGTCGAGCAGCGCGCCGACCGAGCGCGCGACATAGACGCCGTCGACATAGACGCCGACACCGGGCTCGGTCGTGGGCAGGAACTCCTTCTGCCCGATACCGCGAATATAGATGGCGGCCGACGAGCCCGCGCCGCCGAAGCTTGGGTTGTTCTGGAAGGTCATGTTCGGCGTGAAGGTCGCAACGCCGTCAATCTTCTCGATGCCTCGCGCCTCGATGGATTCGCCGCTGAAGGCCGAGATCGCGATCGGGATGTCCTGCGCGCGCTCCTCGCGTTTGCGCGCGGTCACCACTATATCGCCGCCCATCGCATCGGCCCGCGTTCCATCCCCTCCGGCAGCATCTTGCGGGGCTGCAGCGTCGTCCTGCTGCGCCGCGGCGGGCGTCGTCAGCATGGCGGCGGCGAACAGCGCCGGAACTGCGGCACCGAGCCGCCAGAAAGAAGGAATGCGTGTCATGATAGTCCCCTTGGCCGGTCATCGCCCCGCCTTTTCGGCGGCGGCTCGGCACGACAATCGGTCGGACGGACGCTCCGCGATATTCGCCAACTGCATCGATTATGCGGACATTGCCGATTTCTGACCGCCGCGAGCACGGCAAACCGCGGCTGAGCGACGCCGTCGGATCAGAATAATGCGATTAGGGAACAGCCTCGGCATTTCCGGCATAGGCCGCCGCGGCCGTCCTTTCCTAACCCTGCCGACAGGAAATCGTCAGGGGAATATGTGGTGGAAAGCGTTGCGATCGTGGGTGCCGGAATCGCCGGCCTGTGCACGGCGAAGTTGATGATCGCGCTCGGCTATGACGTCCGGGTGTTCGAGAAGGAGTCCGAAGTCGGCGGGGTGTGGGCCGCATCGCGGCGCTATCCCGGCCTGGCGACGCAGAACCCCCGCGATACTTATGCCTTTTCCGATTTTCCGATGCCCGACGACTATCCCGAATGGCCGAGCGGCCGTCAGATGCAGACCTATCTGCAATCCTACGCTGATCATTTCGGTGTCACCCAGCACCTATCGCTGGCGACCGAGATCGTGCGCGCGACGCCGCGCACCGACGGCCAAGGCTGGACGCTCGCGACGCGCCCGGCCGGTGCGTCAAGCGACGCGCCGCCCGCCGTCCAGAGCTTCGACTGGCTGATCCTGTGCAACGGCATCTTCTCGATCCCCACCGTGCCCGCCTATCCCGGTGCGGAGGCGTTCAAGGCGGCAGGCGGCCTGCTCGTCCACACCAGCGAATTCACCGAGCCCGAACGGGCACGCGACAAGCAGGTGGTGGTGATCGGCTATGGCAAATCCTCGTGCGATGTCGCCAACGCGATGGACGGAGTCGCTGCGCGCACGACGCTGCTCGCGCGTCAGCTCATCTGGAAGATTCCGAAGCGGATCGGCAATGTCGTCAACTTCAAACATCTGTTCCTGACCCGCATGGGCGAGGGGCTGTTTCCCTATATCGAACTGCGCGGGTTCGAGCGCTTCCTGCACGGTCCCGGTCGTTTCCTGCGCAATGGGATGCTCAATCTCGTCCAGGGCGTGATTTCGCGTCAGCTCAGGCTAGACCAGATCGGGCTCGAACCCGACCGGCCGCTCGAAACGATCGCGCGCAGTACCGTGAGCCTGGTGAGCGACGGTTTCTACGAGAAGATCGCGCGGGGCAGTCTCGCCGTTGTAGAGGACGAGATCACGGCGCTCGAACCCGGGGTGATCCACCTGAAGCGCGGCGGCGTGCTTCCGGCCGACATCATCGTGTGCGGCACCGGCTGGGATCAGCGCGCCGCCTTCCTCCCCGACGACATTCTCGCCCGGGTGACCGACGCGGCGGGCAATTTTCGCCTCTACCGCTCCACGCTGCCGGTCGGTGTACCGCGCCTCCTGTTCAACGGCTATAATTCCTCTTTCTTCAGCCAGTTGAGCGCCGAGGTCGGATCGTTCTGGATCGCCGAATATATGGCGGGCCGCATCGCCCTGCCCGATACGAGCGGGCAAAACCGGGCGATCGACGAACGGCTCGCGTGGATGCACGAGCGGACCGGCGGCAAGCATTGCAAGGGGACCAATATCGTCCCCTTTTCGCTTCACCACATCGACGAATTGCTGGCCGACATCGACCTTTGCCTTCCCGCGCTGCTCCGGCTGCGCCAGTGGGTGCGCGCCGTCGATGCGCGCCAGTTCGCCAGGCTGCCGGCGAAGCTGATCGCGCGGCGCCGATAGCGCCTGGCGGGTATCATCGATCATAAAAATGGGGCGGCCGGCTGGCCGCCCCGGCGGGAGGAGCTAGCGGGCGCCCGGCGCGCCATATTGCTGCTCGACCAGATGGGCGACGCCCAGCCGTTCGAGGATCGGCCGCGGGCACATGAAGGTGACGCGTGCGACCCCCGGCAGGCGGCTGATCTCGATCGATCCCGCGATCGTCGCGCGGTTGAGGATTTCGTCATAGGGCAGACCTGTGACCTTCGCCGCACGATCGAGCCCGTTCTTTGTCGCATCATTCAAGGTCACGCCCGAACCGATGAAGGTGATCGGGGCATTGTCCTCGACCACCGCCTGTCCGTATCGCTGCGCCAGCGCATCGACCGCCGACCGTTCGGCCGGGCTCAGCGGCTGCGCGAGCGGCGGCAGATCGTCGGCGCGCTGCAGCAGGATCGGCCCGTCGAGCGCCAGCCCCTTGATGACCTCCACCTCCAACTCGACCTCGCCCGCGACGTCGGTCGCATGACCGGCGATCTCGCCATTGCCCTGCTGCGCGTGCATGTCGCCCATATAGATGCCGCCGCCGGGCACCTTCACCGGACAGATCAGGATCGCGCCCTCGCGCACCGAATTGGTGTCCATATGCCCGTCGGTCTTGTGACGGTCGAGTTCGTCCTGCGTCATCGCATAGCCGTGCGGCGCATCGATCAAAAACGACCCGAAATCGCCCGCATTGTGCGAATCGGGCAGGTCGCGCGATGGCGTGGTGCCGATATTCCCCAGAAAGGGACGCATCCGCGCGGCGAGGCCCGAGATGTCGGCGCGCGCCAGCGACAGGATCGAATGCTGCGCCGACTGCCCAGGCAGCGCCGCCATCGTGTTCGCATCGGCGGCAATGCTGTCGGCAATCTCCTGCCCGACGGTCAGCGAGACGCCGGTGTCGCGGTCGAGGACGATGACATAACCGTTCGAAAAGCGGAAGGCGCTGACCTCCGCCCCGCATTTGTCGCAATGCACCGCGTCGTCACCGATGCCCTCGATATGGCTCGGCGGGCTGATTTCGCCGCAGGCGTCGCAATGCTTGGCGACGAAGGGGTCGCCGCTATAGCGCCCCTCGACGAAGGTCATCACGCCCGACGAGGTTGCGAGCGAGGTGACCTGAACCTTCTTCAGCTTGATCGCGATCGCGTCGCCGATCTCGGCCCCCTCGACCAGCACCGGTCGCGTGACTTCGTGGCCACCCTGGAATTTGGGGGTGATCATCGGCCCCCAGCAGCCCGGCGGCGTGCCAGTGCGGATGGTGCCGCCATCGCGCACCGTTCCGGCGGGGGCGATGCTCGGCCCCAATATGCCGCCGCTATATTCGAAGACTTCGACGATCGGCTGGGCATTTGACATGGTGGAGAGTCCTTGGTCGGATCGATTTCGCCGTCAAAGCTAGGAGCAACGCGCTTGGGGTAAAAGGTCTTGAGCATGTCAGCCGGTCAGTTTGCACATTTGGCTGCAGTGCCATGAGATCGAATGCATCCGCGGGATATTGACGATCCTGCAGGATCGTCTTGCCGAGGCGACGGCCCTGCGCAAAGAGGTTCGGCGATTCCCCGCCATTTCAGAGCCTGTCTTGGGATTCATAGATCGGTCACGGCTGACACGGAGGCTCGACAAACGAAAGGCCGCTTTCGGATACGGCCGCTTGTGGCTGGAACGACCGGAATCAGGCGCAAAGCCGACCAGTCGTCTTGCCCATCAAACTTGCCAAAGTGGCCGCTGCAGCCAGTTCGCGGGAAAACCCATCGATCGTATATCGCCCTCGGGATGGGTCGCGATGTGCGCCGCCACATCGGCAAGCCAGGTCGAGTCCGGCGCCACGGTATTGATGACGTGGCCGATCATGCAGATGCCGTTGTAAAGCTTCGCCGGTGCCTGAGTGGCATTCTGGTCGATGGTCGCCTGTAGGGATTTGGGCTTTTGCGCGAGCTTCGGAGGCGTAAGGAAGCCCCGGTTCCACAGCCGGCCGTGATGCGCGCAGATATTACGGATGTCGGTCACATGGCGGACCAAGGGCACGAGAACGGTCTCCGGAAGACCAAGGGGCGCGGCGATGCGCGTTCGAAGAGCGCGGTCTGCGAGGCTCGAATACCAGCGCGAAAGGTGACCGAAGGACATCATTTCTGCGACCATCCAGACCGGCGGCAATGCTGGCAGATCGTAGTTTTGCCGATAATGCTTGATATAGGTCTCGTTCGAACGCCCCACTTCGCCAGCCAGTTTCGAGAGGCGAAGGTGATAGTCGATGCGGTCGCTATAAAGACTGGCGTCGAGATAGCTGTGTCCATCGCCAAGCCCAGCCAGATGATAAGCCCAGCTTCCGCGCAATGCCACTTCGACATGCTCGGTGCCGCGCATCAAGAGGCGCCGGAGTAGCCGATCGAAATCATAGAGGGCGGTGACGCGTTCGAATGTCGTGCCCGGAAGGAAGCGCGGCCCCGCCTGTCCCTTCGGATGTTCGAAATAGAGCCAGTAGGCGCTCAGCCGGTAGTAGCTCACATGGCGGAGCCACGCCTCGGCCGCCGGCTCGTCGGCAACGATCATGCCATTTGCCCGGAGGTGAGCGATTTGCTGCGTGTAGGTGAGAGTCGGTTTGGAATAGGCGCGTGACATTGACCATCGTCATGCGTCAATGGCGCCCAAAATAAAAGACCCGCCCAGTGTGCATATCCTTGCGGACAGAGGCCGGGCGGGTGCGATTGATGCCCACATAGGGTAGACAAGCGAACAAATCAATAACAAGCGTCGCATCGCAACACGAAATAGGACCCTTCCACCCCGGCATCACGCGAACGAAGGAAGGAGCGTCCCCAAGGCCCTGTCAAAGGGTAGCCACTGCACATCAGGCCGTCGGAATACGGGCCTCCAACTCGGCAACGCGCTCCGAACAGATCGCATGCACCGCGCGGCCGAGCTCCTCAACATGCGCAGCGAGCCACAGCAGGTCCGCCTCGCCGATGCGATAATGTTTCGAGTAGCGGGCCTTCACATAAGCCTCCTTCAGCTTCTCGAAGCGTGTGCGATCAGCCTTCAACGTGCGAGGCCACGCATCCACCAACCGCATATCGATCCGTTCCGCCTGCGTTCGCAGGAACCCGAGGTTGTGCACATGCGGTGTGTAGAAGGTGCATACCAACAGGACGCAATGATAAAGGCTCTCCGCCGCTTGATGAAGAACGAATGACGCCTGCTTGAATGCGCCTTCGGCGCGTCCTGCCTCATGCATTTTGAAGAATGCGTTTGCTTGAGGCATCCACTCCTCAAAATATTCCTTTGCCATCGCCAATGCCTGCTCAGGCGTCTTCGGCTTCGGCTGATGCAATAACTTGTCGTCATATTCGTAGAGCGCGATCCCGTCGCGCGCGACGTCCATGAAGAAATAGCGTCCATGCGCCAGCCCGTCGTTCACCTCCTGCAGGGTGTGGACGATGAAATTCACCGGTGTGTGCAGTGTCTTGTCGATCGCAAGTTCGCGGGTCAGGCGGTCCTCGAGTTTCGACCAGAAGTCGATCTTGTCGGTCAGGCGCTTGTCGTTGACGATGATCAGCAAATCGAAGTCCGAGCGATAGCCCTTCGCCGTGTGCGGCTCGTCGACCCAGCCGCCGCGGGCATAGCTGCCGTAGAGGATGATCTTGTCGATCCGGCCCTTTTTCTTCCAGCCCATCGTCGAAAGCGCGACGGCATCTTCGAATTCTTCGAAGATGATCGCCTTTACGCGCTCGAGCTCGCGCTGCTTGTTGGCCGGAAGATGATCGAGATCGGTACGCATCGTTCCTTCCTTCTGTGGTCACAAGCTCGCCCGATGGCAAGCATGGTCGGGTCCAGATCGAAACCTCATGGCGCTTCGCGGATGCGGAAATCCCACACGGGGATGCCGAACGCCCGCGCCTTGTCGACGAGATTGTCCTGGATGCCGGTGCCCGAGAAGACGATGAGCCCGGCGGGCATGGCGTCGATCATGCGCTCGTTGCGCTTGAAGGGAGCCGCCTTCCTGTCGCGGTTCCAGTCGGGGCGGAAGGCCACCTGCGGCACCTTGCGGGCGTCGGCCCAGCAGGCGGCGGCACGCTCGGCACCGGTCGGCGTCGCGCCGTGGAGCAATATCATGTCGGCATGACGGGCATGAACCTTGTCGAGTGCCGACCAGATATGCCGGTGATCGTTGCACGCGGGCCCACCGCTGAAGGCGATGCGGGTGCCCTCGGGGATCAGCGCCTTGGCCTTTTCGCGGAGGCGGCGATCCATGAAGTCGCGGCTGTCGATCATCGCCGCGGTCATCGTCTGATGGCGGACGCGCGACCCGGTGCGCGGGACCCACGCCTTGCGGGCGTGAATGCGATACTGTTCAGCGGCGCATTCGCGGAAAAATTCCATGGCGTCGCGCCGCTCGATCAAGGTGATGCCCTCGGCGATCGCGCGCTCGAGTTCGACCGAGCGGATTTCGCTGCCATCCTGTTCGCGCTGGAGATCTCGCTGCGCCACCTCGTTGCGGTCGAGATCGCGCTCGATCCGCGTGCCCGCGCCGTGGAAGAGATTGACGACGCCCCAGAGCAAATCTTCGAGATCGGGTTCGATCCGCGTGTCGACGAGACAGCCCGCGAGCGCGTCGAAGATGTCGGCGACGGCGCCGCCGGCAAGCCGGTCATCGGGAAGCGGCCGCCCGTCGGGCTCATCCTCGAACGGACGATAGCCGTAGAGCTGCATTTCCTGGAGGAGATATGCGCTGGCGCCGGGCTCGGCGGGCTCGCTGCGTTCGGAAAAGTCTGACAGGTCGCTCATGTCATGCCTCGCTTCTGGTGGCCGCGGCTCTCGCGGCCTTCGCGGCGACGCCCCCGCGGCGGCGGGTGCGGGTCGGCACCGCGCGGCACGCGCGGCCGAAGCGCCAGCGTAGGATGGCGAGGGTGCGGCTATTTTGTCTCGCGATGCAAAGGGGCGCAGCCCCGGCGGAAAATAGCCACGCGCTCGCCATTGCGGTGCCCGCGCCCGCCGCCGCAGTCGCCCTCCAGCGAAGGCCGGAGGCGCGGCCTCCACAGGGAAGCAATGGCCAAATCGGTCGGACGTTAGATGAAGCGGTGATCCCGATGTCCGAAATAGCACTATATATTTCGGACAAGAAAGCGCGCCGCATCGAGCGGCAGTATCCGGTCGCGAAGCCGGGCCGCCATTTCTTCCCGGCCCGTCCGAACGAGATCGCTGTTGAAATCGTCGAGCCGCGGATCGAGCGGGACGATTGCCACCCCGAGCGGCTCGGCGCGCTCAATCAAGGTCTTCATCGCCCACGAGCCCGCAGCGTCATCGTCGCGCGCGACGTAGAGACGGCGCAGCAACGGCGGGAAATGGATGGCCGCGAGATGCGCCGCCGACAGGCCAGCAATCATCGGGAGGTCCGGCATCAGCTCGCGCAGTGAAAGGATCGTCTCGATGCCCTCTCCGGCCGCCATGACGTCCCCTGCGGTTCCGAACCGGACGCCATGTCCAAGGAGATTTCCCATCGCGCGGCGGGGACAGGCGACGGGAGCCTTGCCGCCCGCCGGATCGAGCCAGGTGCGATGGACGCCGGCGATTTGACCGGCGTCGTCGGTCACCGCGGCGATCATGGCCGGCCAGGCGGTCCTGACGTCGGGAGCATCGTCGATCGATGCCCGGTAATAGCAGCGCGGATGAAAGCGGATCGCGCCATTCCCGCAGGCGACACCGATCCCGCGCGATGCGAGGTAGGCAGCGGCCCCCGTCCCGGCGATCGGCTTCGACGCAGCCCAAAGCCGCCGCGCCGCCACATGCGTTCCCATCGATGCCTTGCGCGAGCGCCGCGATTGAGACCCCGCCGGCTGCGGCATCGACATCGGCATGCTCAAAAATCGCCGCGCCTCGGCGAGGGTCTCGCGCAAATCGGCGTGACCGCAACTGGCGGCGATGACATCGAGCAGGTCGCCATGTTCGCCGCTCGCGGCATCGGTCCATTTCCCCGCCCGGCCGCGCCCGTCGCCCGACGACGACAGCAACAGGTAAAGGCTGCGACCGGGCGTCCCCCGGACATCGCCGACAAGCCAGTAGCGGCCTTCGCGGCGGCCGTTGGGGAGATAGTGGCGGCAGACGGCTTCGGCATTGTCGGCGAGGCGGCGCGCCAATTCACGGGCTGGACTTTCCATTCGGGGCTCCTTCCAAGGCCTTGCGCCCGCGCAGATGTCGATCGAAAGTGATCGGCGATCCGCACGGACAGCTCGGCACCGGCAGCCCCTGCCAGCGCGTAGAGCGTGATTTTGTCACAAACGGGACATCAGAATCAAGCATGACCTGCCCGCCCGTCCGGCGGCGGGACCCGCGGAACCGGCGGAGTCGAAGCCGATCCAAACATGGCGGACACTATCGGCCCGCAGGTTATTCGGCGGATGCCGCGCATCAGGTCGGCATGAGCGGACGATAGCCTTGGTCAACGTCCATTTCCTCGGCCCACAGCGCCATCTGGAAGTCATCATAGCTGACCCCGCATTGCTCGAGCATCCAGGCCGCGAGCGCCGGATGATCGGCGACGGCTTCGACGAAATCATCACCACCATGCCTGCGCCCGCGGTCGAACCACCAACCGGCCTCTTCCTGGACGGAAGGATCGCGCTCGATCACCAGCTGCGACGCATCGAGTTCGAGCATGGCTGCGAGCAATTGCTCGCAGTGGACGACATCGAGCGTCTCGCGCGGCCCGTGCTGACGCTGATAGCCCACCGACAGATTGGTGCATTCGGAAACGATGCCGGCATATTCATTGGTGTCGGTGTAGACGCCGGTATCGTCGGGGGCATAGCGGAACCCCATATTCTGCCGGTTGAGCGCCGCCGCAAGACTCGATGCGAAGGCATCGGAGCATGTCCGGCCATAGCTCTGGTGGGTGATGACATCGCCAAGCCCCGCGCGGTCGAAGGCGATCGCCGCGTCGATGTCCGCGAGAAGTTCGGGCGTGTGGCGCTCGATCCAGCGCGAGCCGAGGCAACCCTGCTCCTCGCCGCGATGGAAGAGGTAGAGGCCGGGACGCGCGGCCGCGATCATGCCGAGCATGATCCACAGTCCCGCGCCGTCGTCGGCGCCGAGCGACATGCCCGCTTTGCCGTCGCACAGATGCGCGATGCCATGCTCGTCGACGCCCACCGCCTGATGCCCGCCGACGGCCGCGACCGTGTCGACATGGCAACTCCACAATGTGCGCGGACGATCGCCGATTTCCAGCATCCGATTGCCGAATCCGTCGGCGCGCATGTCGGGAACCCGGTCGAGATATTCGCGGCAAAAGGCGCGTTCGGTCGCACTGTCATGGGGCCGTGCCCAGGACAGGATTTCGAGGAGGCCGGCGCGGCCTGCAAGGTCATGGGTCATGGATCAGGCTCCTGTCTGGCAAGGGATGGCCATCGCGGCCACGGACGCCGCGACGGCGGGGGCGAGGCCATCGGCCAAGCCTGGCGTTTCGGGAGAATTGTCGTGGGCGCATCCGCAGGCGCACGGTTCGAGCGGCGGGGATTGCACTGTTTCGAGGCGAAGGCGCTCGGCCGCCTCTTGCTCGCGCCTCAGCCGTTCTTCGCGGGCACGCTCCCCGGCTGCCTGCCATTTGGCGACCTCGATTTCGATCGCGGACATTTCATACAGGAACCAGTCGCGCGCGAGGACATGAGCATTGGCGAGCGCCGGATCGTCATCGTCGACAGGATCGGGCAGATAATCGGCGCAAAGCCACTCGCCATGATATTCGGTGAGATCGGCCGCATGATACCATTCGCCCGACCCGTCGCATTTCCGGCAGCAGGTCGCGAGCCACCATTCGCCGCGATCTTCGAGATAGACCGCACCGAAGGCCTCGACATAACCGTCAAGCACGTCATGCTCATCGCCATCGGCAAACACCGTGATGAAGGTTTCGGCATCGCTGTAGCTGCGCTCATTATGCGCGCAGAAGACCGTGTGATCGGTGAAGCAATTATAGCACCATTCTTCCGACGAGCCGTCGCCGAAATACACATCCTCGTGCGGCGTCGTTTCGCGGTCGCACCGCGGGCAGTACCAGCATCGGTCGCCCAGCCCGTTGGTATTTTCGGACGGGATTTCACCATGACCGATGATGAGATATTCGCCGTCGTCGGCGAGGTCATCGCCGGCATCGATATAGGGAACAACGAAACTGCCGCCGTCGACGAGGCGCCGGATGCGCGCGCCATTGAGGCTGCCCTTGGCATAGCCCGCATTTTCGAGCAGCAGCTTGAGCCGCGATACATCGCCATAGATGCTGGTGTAGATTTTGAGCTCGGGCCACACCACGCTGCGCGCGCGGGCATCGTCGCGGGCGCCGATATAGGCGAGCGCCGTGTCGGGACCGGCATAGACGCGCACCGGGTGGCAATAGCTCTCGAAGTCGCCTGCGCCATGCGACATGCAGCTGCCGGGACCGCCAACATAAACCTCCTCGATTTCGTCGGCGTCCTGCGTGATCTTGAGCGCATCTTCCGCGAGCTGAACCGAGAGCCGGGCGCACCAGCCCTCGATCGCATTGTTGTCGAGATGGGCCGAAAAGAAGCGATGAAGATAGCGGCCCGGCGACATGACGAGCTGCCGGTCGACCTCACCCTTCGCGGCATTCTCGGTGAAAGCGATCTTGCCCGCCTGCTCGGTCGAGACATGGCAGAAATGCTCGTCATGCTTCTCCTGATACCAGGGCTCCTCATGCCAGGGCGTCGGCGCATAGGTGCCGTCGGCGAAGCGCAATTTCTCGCGGACCGGCCAGTCGACGTCGCCGATTTCGGCGCCGGCGAGCGCGATACGGAGCTGCGCATCGGGCGCGCGGAGGAGAAGCTGCTTCCGCGCGGCTTCGGCTTCGTCGAACGAGGACCAGAGATATTGCTGGTCGCCATTGGGTGCGAAAAGGAATTCGATCGTCACCGGCCGCCACTCGGCTTCCGAGTGCGGGCAAAGGATTTGAAACTGTGCCATGGATGGGACTCCGCGCAGCCGCGCGCATGCCCCAAAGAGGAGCGAGCGCGGGCTGCATTGCTGTTGGGGTGGCGCAGGGTCAGCGAGGGTCGGGGTCAGCGTCCGGACTGAAGGCCGTGACCGGCCCCGGATCGCGTCAAGCCGTCAAAGGGCGACTTTCCCGGATGCGGCTGCGCCGTGAAGAAAATCTGGCGGGAGCTACGCCCCCGCCAGATGGCTCACTCGGCCGCGACGGGCAGTTCGGCGACGCCAGGATCGCCCTCGTCGGCATCGACGGGCACCGCCGTTTTACCGCCGTCCGGATCGATGTCGTCCATACCCGGCGTTCGCATCGGCGCCGGGAGCCAGGTCGTTTCTTCGACCAGCCGCTCGGCCTCGCGGGCCATGTCGGCTTTCTTGAGATGGCCGATCATCCGGGCAGCTTCGTCACCGCGCGCCTCGGCGACATCGGCGAGGATCTGCGGCTTGGTCACACCGCTGAAATAGCCTGCCGCGGTCGGCCGCCACCCCGCGCCATGCACATCGAGCCCCGCGGCCAGCGCGAGGATATGGCTGTGGGCGATCCGTCGCTCGACGCCATGCGCCGAGATGCGGCCATTGTCATATTTGGGAACGACTTCGGCCTGGGCGTTGACGCAGAGCGACACGCAATGCGCCAGGAGCTGCGACTGCTCCTCCCCATCGAGAGTGAGCAGAAAGCTCCACACTTCCTTGTCCGACTGCGGCAGACGCTCCTTCCATGCCGCCGCGCGAGCGTCGATCGCCTGTGCGGGCGCGCAATCGCGCAAATCACCCGGGGCGTTGGAAAAGGAGACCCGGTTCGCCGCGATCTGGACACAGCATTCGCGGCTGAAGCTGTAGAAACAGCCCAGCACGAGGACGTGGAGAACGGCGGCGAAGGCGAGCGCCGGGTCTTGAGCGACCCTGTCCTGCAGCGCGAGGGTGCGCCAGGCCGTGAGATCCGAGACGAGACGGTCGGGGAGCGGGCGCAGCGCGCTCGCTTCTTCGGCACCTTCGGCGTCATCCTGAGCCTTCACGGGTTCGCCATCGCTGCCGGTGGAGCGCGTGGTGTCGCCCGGCCCCGACGCGCTGTCGTCGCCGAGTCCCCCCTGCAGTTGATCCTCAGGCTTCACGAAGCCGCGCTCGACGCGCACCGACCCATCGCGGTCGAGCGAGACGAATGCCCCCGCCATCACCATGTCCTCAGGAGCGAAGATCAGCGGACGGTCGACCAAAGCACCGAGTTCGGCATCGATCGCCTCGATCCGCGCATGCACCTCGTCGGGCACGTCGTGCGCATCGGCCCATTCATCGCCGAGCTCCTCGCCTTCGGCTTCAAGCTCGGCGACGCGGGCTGCTTCCGCTTCGGTCATCGCGACCTCTTCGCGGTCGATCTCGCGAAACCCGCGCGTCGCGTCCCACGGCAGGTCGATCGCGGTCGTCACCCATTTCCAGCCCTCGGCGAGGATGCGCGCGCCCTCGGCTTTCAGCTTGGCATCGACGAGCCGGTCGAGAAGCGCGGGGTCGGTGAGCCAGCCGCCGCCATCGGATTCGAACAGGTCGCGCGCGATGCCGCCGCCCGCTTCGAGATAGGTGTCGAGACCGACGAAGCAGACCCTTTTGTCACCCGCGCGAACGCTGTTCTCGGTGAGTTTCTGGCGGATCCAGGTCGCCGACTTGTTGAAGCTATGCTCGAGCTGCTCCCAGACCTCTTCCTGCCGCGCATGATCGTCGGCGATGGTGAAGGCCATGAGTTGATCGAGCGTCATCGCCTCTTCGGCGTAAAGCGCGTGCAGCCTGGGCGAGACACTGGCGAGCTTCAGGCGCTGGCGCACTGCGGCGGGGGTGGTGTGAAAATGCGCGGCGATTTCCTCGATGCCGGCGTCCTTCTCGACCATCGCCTGCATCGCGCGAAATTCATCGAGCGGATGCAGCGCCTCGCGAAAGCTGTTCTCGGCGAGGCTGTCCTCTTCTGCGAGCACATCATTGGCCGCACCGCCCACGACACAGGGGATCGGCGCGTCCTTCGCGAGCCTCTTCTGTTTCGCCAGCAGTTCGAGCGCGCGGAAGCGCCGGCCACCGGCCGGAATTTCGAACTGCCCCGTTTCCTGCCCCTCCCCATCGAGCAGGGGACGCACATTGAGGCTCTGGAGCAAACCGCGGCGGGCGATGTCGGCCGCCAGCGTATCGATCGATACGCCTGCCTTCACGCGCCGCACATTGGCCTGCGACAGGCGCAAGCGGTCGAGGGGAATGTCGCGCGATGGAGCGAGGGTGATTTTCGGAAGCGCTTTGGTCATGGGCCTTCTCCATGACGGGCCGCCGAGAGACACTCTCCCGGCTCCTGAAACCCGTCATGAAGCCCCGGCTTCCCTCTTCCTCGAACGGGGCCGCCGCCGGCTGCCCCGAAAAAGCCCGCGGCCTCAGCCCCGCCCCGAAAGCCGGCGCGCCGCTGCATGCAGGCGCTGCTCGCCAAGGATGATCGAGCCCGCCGCGCGCGCCGCTTCGGCATAGACCGACAGGGGATGGCGTGCCTCGAAGTGGAGGTCGCGCTCGATGCCGAGCCCGAAGGGCAGGCGCACCCCCTCGAGTTCGGTGGCCGAGAAACTGCCGAGTTCGGGACAACCGAAGCCCAGGTCCGCAAGACCGAACAATATGCCGTCGGCATCGATCTCGGTTGCGAGCCAGGTGGCGGCGCCGACGGGGCTGAAGAAGCGCACGACGGGCTTGGGATCGGGTTCGCGCGCGCCGCGCGCGATCGCATCGTGCCTTGCGGCAGCATTGGCAGCGAGCGCGGCGGCGATGTCGGGAGTGAGGAGTTTCATGCCGCGATCCTTCCCCCGGAATCTTTGCCGCGGCGGCAAGGCTTTGCTTGATGGTTCATTTCGCTTCTCCGCAGCGGACCGGCAGCGAGCCTCTCTCGCCGCACTCCGTCCGCCACGCGGTCCGGCAACCCTCGCGCTCGCTCGCGGCGGCCTGCCGCCGCGGGACCGGGGATCATGGACAGGCCCAGCCGTGCGCAGCGGGCTTGCCATGTTGTTCTTCCTATGTTCTCATATGGGCATGGACAGAATCGATACCGCCCGAGTCGCCGAAACCCTGCTTGCCGCTCCCGGCTGGGCGCGCGTGGGCCTCACCGCACCTACAAGTCACATGCGCGTCGAAGCGGCGTTCGAGCTCGCCCGCGTCATCGTCGAGAGCGTGGGTGGAAGCCCCGAGCCCGCGCATATCGACCAGCTCGGGCTTTCGCTGTGACGTGGGCGGCTGGACCAGAGAAGGCGGGCGGCGCGCGACGCATCTGTTCGAGGCGGCGGCATGGTATCAGGCGGTCAGGCCCGTGTGCCGCTGCGGCCATAGCGCGACCTTCGATCCTTATGGTCTGTGGTGGAAGTTCCAGCGCAAGATGTGGGACGATGATCTTGGCAAGGCGCGTGAGAAATTCTGGTGCGCGCGCTGCAAGGCACGGACCGGCAAACGTATTCGGCCGATCCGGCTCGAACTGGTCGCGCCGAGCAAGGACGATATCCAATTGCCCATGCCCGACGAACGCGAATGGAAGCGCGCGCTGAGCCGCTTCCGGGCCTAGGAGACCGTCCGATGGACATCGAGAATGACGACGCCCTTGTGGGCATTGGCAAGAGCCATCGCGTGATGATCTGGGATGGACAGCAGGAGCGCGAGAAGGAGCTTCACTGGGGCCTGCCGTCGCGTGATCATGACATCTTCCAGATCCCGCTGCTCAAGTCCGAGACCGCGATCATCGACCGTCCGTGCCTGCTGCTTGCCAATGAGTTCGGCCTGGTGAAGCGCGGCAAGACGGTCTATTCGGCAAGCCTCATCGGCGAACCCTTCCTATGCATCGCGGCAACATGGCGTCCCGGGAACCGCGATTGGCCCGACAGTTTCGCGGCGCTCACCGTCCCCGCCTATGCCGATCTTGCCCATCATAAGGACCGCCATGTCGGGGTGGTTCATCCTGACGACCTTTTCGACTGGCTGATGGGAAGGCGACCACCGCTGGACTTGCTGCGGCCCTTCCCCAAGGATAGCTTCAGGATCACGCCGCCGATCCAGCAGAATTTCGACGACCTGCTCGGAGCGGCCTGACGAAGGGCCGCCCGATGTGCAACCTGGTGACGCTGAATTCGACGGTCGACGAGGTGGCATCCTATTTCAAATCGCGTCGGCCGCAGGCCACCAACGCATCGCCCGGCGATGTCTATCCCGGCGGACAGGGTTTCGTGGTGAGGCAGGACGGCGGCGAACGCATCCTTCAGGCCATGACCTGGGGCTTCCCGGTGCGCCTCAAACATATGAAACCGGCCAGCAAGCCGAAGCCGGTCAACAATGCGCGCGACGACAAGCTGATGTCCTTCTGGCGCCCCTGGTTCACCGCCCCCGCCAATCGCTGCCTCATCCCTTTCACCTCCTTCGCCGAAGCCGAAGGCGAGAAGGGCAAGATGACGCGAACCTGGATCAGCGTCACCGACCAGCCGCTTGCCGCATGGGCGGGGCTCTGGCAACCGACCGACGAATGGGGTGATTGCTATACCGGCGTGATGGTCGATGCGACCGAGGAACTGTTCCACATCCATGATCGCATGCCGGTTATTTTGCACCCCGAAGATCATGATGCCTGGCTTCACGCACCTGCCGAAGAGGCGATGGCCTTGGTCGCAAAATATCCTGCCGATCGCCTCGCCGTCGAGCGCACTGAAGTGCCCTGGTTCAGCCGTAAGGCGCCGCCCGCCGACGCGCCGTCGCTGCTCTGACAAGCCGTCATATCCGACAGGAATAGATCCAGAAGCGGGTCCGATTGTCGGGACGGGGGCCTTTACCCGGATTATCAGCCTGTTACATCTTGCTCACCGATCGATCGCCGTGCGCCAGGCTGCGGAAACAGCGGCCGGACATGGCGTGAGGACCCGTCGGAAATTCCCCCGTTCGCCCGCGCCGAAAGGAAAAGGCCCGCGGCGATTGTTGGAGCGGACCGCAGGCGAGCGGGTCGGGAACGCGCCGGCGGCCGATGAACGACGTGAAGCATTATTATCTGACAGAGGAACTCGCACAGGAATTTACCGGAGCAGACCGAGAAGAGCAGCTCTTTGCCGCACTGACCAAGGCTGCGGGCCGAATGGGGTTCGACCATTTCGCGCTTGCCTTCGATCGGCGCGGAACCGGCGAACCGGCGTCGATCCTCGTGCACAATTATCCCGACGCCTGGGCCAAGGTCTATGTCGGTTTCGATCTCAGCGGAACAGATCCCATCCGCCGCGCCAGCGAGCGATCGCTGACCGGCTTCGAATGGCGCCACGTCGATCGCTATATTCCGCTGAGCCGCGGCGATCGCCAATTGCTGTCGGTGGCACGCGAGAGCGGCGTCGGTGACGGTTTCACGGTTCCCCGCCATCTGCCCGGCGAGGCGTCGGGGACCTGTTCCTTCGCGGTCCGTCCGCATGCGGACATTCCGGCGGACATGCTCCACGCCGCCGAAATCCTCGGCGCGATTGCCATCGCTTCGGCGCGCGAGTTGATCGGCTCCTCTCCCTTACGGCCACGCCCGATGCTTACCGAACGGCAACGCGAATGCGTGCTCTGGTCGGCGCGCGGCAAGACCGCCGGCGAGATCGCCGATATTCTCGGGATCAGCGAAGAGACGGTCGTGCGCCACCTCAAGATGGCGCGCGACCGCTATTCGGTGCATTGCCGCTCGATGCTGATTCTGTGCGCGCTGTTCGACGGGCTGATCGGCTTCTCGGACATCTACGACTGGTGGCGCCCGAACTGACGCGCCGCGCATAATCGCAAAATCCTTGCCCAGAAATGGGCATAGGCGCCGCGCAGGATCGATGGTCTGATTCCGGCTCCACAGCCAAGGAATCATCATGATCGAACAATCCGTGCGGGCGCCGATGGCGCCCGGGGATGCCGCGCTGCGCGGCATGTTTGCCGCGCGAAAGCAGGTCTTCATCGACCAGCTCAAATGGGATTTGCCCGTCCTCGACGGCCGTTTCGAGCTGGATCAGTTCGACACGCCCGACGCCCGCTATCTGATCCTGCTCGACCCCGACGATCTGCGTCATCGCGCTTCGGCGCGCCTCCTGCCGACCACGGCGCCGCACCTTCTCGGCGACATCTATCCGCACCTCTGCGCCGATGGCCCGCCGACCGGCACCAGAATGTGGGAGATCAGCCGCTTCTGCCTCGACCCCGCGCAGACGCCCGCAGAGCGCCGCGACGCCCGCAACCAGCTCGTGACCGCGCTCGCCGACCATGCCCTGCACAATGGCATCAGCGACTATGTCGGGATTGCGGAGGCGGGCTGGTACCACAGTATCAGCAAATTCGGCTGGACGTGCCGCACGCTGGGGCCCGTCTACCGAGATGACGCGTGCAGGATCGTCGCGCTCAACATTTCGATCGACGAAGACACGCTCCCGGGCCTGAAACGAACGGGGACCTATGCGCCGCTCATGCTCAAATTTGAGGAAGGCGGGGAGCCGGCGCTATGAAAAAGGATCTCACCGAAGCCGATGTCAGCGCGATGCTGGTCGAGGAATTGCGCCGCACCGGCTATTGCATCCTCCGCAACGAGGCGATCGCCCGCGTCCGCGCCTTGGCGCAGGATCTCGATCCGATCTTCGACGCGACACCCTTCTGCGATGGCAATTTCTATGGTCGCCGCACGAAGCGCTGCGGCAGCCTGCTCAAGCGATCGGAGCATATGGCCGCACTGGTGCTCAATCCGATCATCCTCCCCGCGGTCGAGACGATCCTCGGAACTGGGTGCGACCGGATACAGCTCAACCTCACCCAGGCGATCGAGATCCATCCGGGCGAAGTCCGGCAGTTTCCGCACCGCGACCAGGATATGTGGCGCGGCGCCAACGGCACCCAGGAATATCTGGTCAATGTCCTCTGGCCGCTCACGCCCTTCACGAAGGAAAATGGCGCGACGCGCATCTTCCCGAACAGCCATGGCGCGGCGGGAATGGCAAAGACCGATCTCGGCCAGCCGATATTCGCCGAATGTGAGCCGGGGTCGGCGATCTGCTTTCTCGGATCGACCGCACACGGTGCGGGCACGAACCTCAGCAAGGAGGTGAGGCGCGGCGTGCTGGTCAGCTACAGCCTTGGCTGGCTCAAGCCCTATGAGAATTTGTGGCTGGCCTATCCCCCCGAGGTCGCGCGACATTTTCCACCCGAACTGGCAGCGCTCGCCGGTTATGCGCAGCACCGTCCCAATCTCGGCAATTATGAAGGCCAATGCCCCTCTGTTCTGCTGAAGGATGAAAGGCCCGCTCATCTCGGCGCGATCGACGCGCTGCGCCCCGACCAGGCCGAGGCGGTCGCCGCCTTTGCCGCCGTCGAAAGGGCAGGCGCATGAGTCCCGCGCATGTGTTCGAGCCGACCTATGAGGCGATCAAGCGCCGGCTGATGACGGGCGAATGGGCGACTGGGGCCAGAATTGAGGCCGCGCGTCTAGCCGATGACCTCGGCGTCAGCATGACCCCGGTACGCGACAGTCTCTACCGCCTCAATGGCGAGCGCATGGTCGACTTCATGCCGGGCGAAGGCTTTCATGTTCACCGCCCTACCGAGACCGAGTTTCGCGATCTGCTCGAGCTGCATCTGATCCTCCAACTCGCCGCGCTCGCGACGGCGCCAAATCGGCTGGCAACCCCGGTGAGCGCCGATCAGCCCTATCCCGAACGCATCGCCGATCTGTTCCTCGCGGTCGCGGATCGATCTTCGAATGCCGAGATCGTGGCGAGCATCGCCGCAATCGGCGACCGGCTCCAGTTCTCGCGCCATTTCGACGCTGCGATCCTTGGCGATGTCCAGGCCGAATATAAATTGCTCGAGTCCGCCATTGTCGATGCCGCTCCGCAGACCGAGATGCGGAGCCTGCTGCTTGGCTATCATGAGCGGCGCGCGCGCGAGGCCACTTCCTATGCGCGGACGCTTGCTGCGCATCCCGGCCGCCAGACCTGAGCGGCCAATATTGCCGGATCGACGCTTTTGCTTGTCACAGCCGCCCGCAATTGACATGATTCGGGCGCGCTGGAGCATTGCTGGCAGCTTTCGCGCGGACTATTTCGCCAGGCATTATATGCGCCAGTCCTTGACCGGACCGGCGGCCGAACCGGACCCTGGATCGCACAAGCGACCGAACGGCGGCACAGCACTGGGAGACGGGCATCCGGCTACGGCGGGATGGCTCTGCTCGTGCCCTCGGAACAATTGCTGTGTCTTCCTGTACCTGCTGCGACGACGCTCCGCTGCGTCACCCCTTTTCGGTGTCGTCGGCCTGTCATGTGCATCCCGACGATCGCCCGGCACCGGTCGAACATCGGCCCGTCACCGGACAGGATCTGGAGACAATGTATCGCACGCACCGCTCGTCGCTCTTTCATTTCCTGCGCCGCAAGGCGGGCCCCGAGGAAGCACCCGACCTGGTTCAAGAAGTCTTCGCGCGGGCAGCGGGAAGCGAGCAACGGCATCACCTCGTCAACCCGGGCGGCTTTCTTCGCCGTATTGCTCAGAATCTGCTGATCGACCGGGCGCGACGCCGCAAGTCTGCGCCGATCGCTCTATTTTCGCTGCGCGAAGAGAGCGATGCCGTGACCCCGGCCACGCAGGAATGGCACCTCGAAGCGGCGGACCTTCTGGAGCTTTACGAGAAGGCCGTTGACGCAATGCCGCTCAAGACGCGCCGCGTCTTTCTGATGCACCGGGTGGACGAACTTTCCTATCGCGAGATACATGAACAGCTCGGCATCAGCATTGCGACGGTGGAATATCATATGATGAAGGCGCTCGGTCAGATCGCGAAGGTGGTGGACAGCGGGAAATGACCAAGGCCGTCGACGACGATTATCCGGCCGACGAGGTCGCGCGCGCGTGGCTCGTCAAGATGCGCGGCGAGGATGCGGAGGCGCTGCGCGACGAGTTCGACGCGTGGTTGCAGGCCTCAACCGAGCATCGCGAAGCCTATCGGCGCGCCGAAAAGCGGATGGCTGCGCTTGCGATCCTCAAGACTTCACAGCGCCACGGAACCACGCATGCCGAGGCGCGCCGTGGTCGAATGCGCGGCTGGTTCACATGGGGAGCGGCCGCCACCGCGCTCGCGCTCCTGATCATCGCGATCGGGGCTGCGGGCGCCCCCTTTCCCGGCCAGCCAGGCGGCGGCGCGACGGCTTTTGCCGCCGAACCGCTCGAGACGCAGCGCGGCGAGATCCGCACCTTCCGGCTCGTCGATGGTTCGCGCGCGACGCTCGACACCGACAGCCGGCTCGACGTGGCCTTTTCGCATGGCGAACGAAGCGTTCGTCTCGTGAGGGGCCGGGTCCGACTGTCGGTCGCGCCGGGCGATGTCCCACTCCGGATCGAGGCCGGGCGCGGAGGGGCGACGGCAAATGATGCAGAAATCGATCTGAGTCTCGCCGCATCGGGGAGAGTGGTCGCGTCGCAGCGCCGCGGCGCAGCAGAGGTGCGCGCCGATGCAGACGTCGAGCAGACCATGCCCCTCAAGGCAGGAAGCGCCCTCGCCTATGGGCCCGGTAGCCGGTTGGAGCCTGTCGCGGCGCCGGCGGCCGTCATTCAGCCAGACTGGACCGAAGGGTGGGCAGAGTATCGATCGATCAAACTCGGCGCGCTCGTCGCCGAAGCCAATCGCTACGCCGCGGTGCCGATCGTGATCGACGACACCGACATAGCCGCGCGCGAAGTGTCGGGTCGCTTCCATATCAGCCAGACCGAGGCATTTGCCGAACGGATCGCCATATTGTTCGGCCTCGCCGTCGAACGGAGGTCTGACGCCATCCACCTCCGCCGTCGATAATTTTTTCACCGAGCGACTAAGGTCGCTCCTATCTTCCCGTCAACGCACCCCCACTGGCCGTCTGCCTGATGCACGGCCGAGAATATTGGGGGAGTGAAAATGTCGATTAAATCCCGTTCGCTGGCCGCACTGCTCGTCGGCACAGCAGCCTTGCTTTCGCCCGAAGGCGCGCAGGCCATGCAGGCGCCGCGCCAATCCTATGATATTCCGGCGCAGGATCTGGGCGACGCTCTGCGCCGTGCCGCCGCGCTCGCCGATATCGAGCTCTATGTCAGCGCGCAGGACATCGAAGGGAAGAGGGCGCCCGCCGTGCGGGGTCAGCTCACGCCGCGCGAAGCCATCGAGGCGCTTCTCGCCGGCAGCGGCCTCACGGCGCGTTTCGAGAGCCGGTCGGTCATTATCCTGAGCGACGCCGCCGTTCCGGCCATCCCCGCGGGCGAGCCCGAAGTCATCATCGTCACCGGGTCGCGCATCGCGGGCGCTCCTGCCGCCGCGCCGGTTATCGACATCAGTGCCGAGGATATTCGCAACGCGGGTCATGCCGACCTCGGCGAGGTGGCGCGAAGCCTGCCCCAGAATTTCGGCGGCGGGCAGAATCCCGGGATCGGGTCGGGTCAGGGCGTCGCGAACGAGAATGGAAACGTCAATGGGGCCTCGACCTTCAACCTCAGGGGGATAGGGCCGAGTGCAACGCTGACGCTGCTCAATGGCAATCGCTTTGCCTACAGCGGCACGCAAAGCGCCATCGACGTGAGTGCGATTCCGGCAGCGGCGGTCGAACGGATCGAGATCGTCACCGACGGCGCGTCGGCGATCTACGGCGCCGACGCGGTGGCGGGCGTGGTCAATATCCTGCTGCGCAAGGATTATGAAGGAATCACGACGAGTGCCCGGCTCGGCGGATCGACCGACGGGGGCAATTTTCAGCAGCAATATGGGCTGCTCGGGGGCGCAAAATGGTCCGGTGGCGGCTTCCTTGCGGCCTATGACTATTTCGAGAATAGCGCGATCCTTGCGCGCAATCGCAGCTATGCAGCGAGCAGCAACCCCGCCTCGACACTCTACCCGGAGCTCAAGCGGCATAGTTTTCTGCTGAGCGCTCATCAGCAGGTGGTTGCCGGCGTACAGTTGAAGACCGACGCGATCTACAAGCGCGGCGATATGACTTCGGTGCGCGGTCTTATCGTGGACCGTCCGATCACGACGCGCGGTACGATTGTCACCAATGAGTTCGAAACCTTCGGAATCGCCCCGACGATCGAGGCCGAGATCGGTGGCAGTTGGACCGCGCGCATCTCCGCCTTCTACGGCAGCGATAACACCTATGGCGAGACGCAGAATTTCACCAACGGGGTGGCGACGCGCCCCATTCGCATATTCAACAATCGCAGTGTCAGCGTCGAAGCCGGTGTGGAGGGCGCGATCTTCGCGCTACCCGCCGGCGATGTGCGGCTCGCCGCCGGCGGCGGCTGGCGTCGCAACCGGCTCGTCGCGGAGGTCAACGGCCGTGGTTTCGCCGGACGCCGCGACAATCTCTATGCCTATGGGGAGTTCTTCCTGCCGTTGGCAAGTCCTGCTCAAGACCTCTCCTTTGCCCACCGCGCGTCGATCACTGCGGCGCTTCGCTTCGAAGATTACTCCGATGCCGGGAGCATCGTGGTTCCCAAGCTGGGCTTCGTTTATGCGCCGGCCGAAGAACTAAGCATTGGTTTATCATGGGGCCGGTCGTTCAAGATGCCGACGCTCAACCAGCAATTCAGCGGCTACACGCCGGTGCTGCTGCCCGTCACTGGCTACGGTACAATGTTCCCAGCGGGTTCGACCTACATCTACATCGGCGGCCGGAATCCCGACGTCGGTCCCGAGCGGTCCGAGAATATCACCTTAAGCGCGACATTTCGGCCGTCGCCGCGACTCCAGATCGTCACCAGCCTGTTCCGGATCGATTATCGCGACAGGGTTGCGCCACCCTTCGGCTCACCGCTCGGAACGCTGACCAATCCGCTCTACGCTGATTTTATCACCTTCAACCCGTCGGCCGCGTCGCAGGCCGAGGCAATCGCCGGCGCCGCCGATCCTCTCGGCAATGGAACGAGCGGGCCCTATAATCCCGCCACGGTGATTGCGATCATCGACGGTCGCGACCGGAATATCGCCGCGCAGCGCTATGAAGGCGCCGATCTGGCGATCCGCTACCGGGCTCCGATTGGCAAGCAGACGCTGACGCTTACCGCCAACGCCACCTGGCTCGACAGCCGGCAGCGCTTGCTGCCCGGTCTTCCGAACATCGATCTGGCGGGCACGATATTCAATTCGCCGCACTTTCGCGCCCGTGGCGGCGCGACCTTCGGCGGCGAGCGCTTCGCACTGGCCGCCTTCGCCAATTTCACGGGCGGCGTAACCGATCGGCGGCGCGCCGTTCCGGTGAGTGTCTCGCCCGTCACGACGCTCGATCTTTCCGCACGCGTGAAGCTGGGACGCCTCGCCGAAATATCGGTCAATGCGCTCAATATCCTCAATGCCAAGCCGGATATGACGGCAGTCGCATCCGCTAGCGACACGCCTTTCGATTCAACCAACTATTCGGCTGTCGGGCGTTTCCTTGGCGTCACGATCAGCCGCGACTGGTGAGGAGCGCCGATATGAAAATCGCACTCCGATCCGGCCTCCCGGCCGTGGCGCTCCTTGCCGCCGCGGCGCTCTCCCCTGCCGCGCAGGCAGGGGAGAGCAAGGGCAGGCCTTGGACGCTCGAGGATATCCTCACAGTTCCCGAAGTGAATGAAATCGCTCTGTCGGACAATGGTCGCCTCGCGATTTACGCTGCCGAGATTGCCGACCTCGATGCCGGAAAGCCAAGATCGCATATTCGCATCGTGGACGTCGAAACTGGTCGGACGAAGGAATTGCTGACGGTCGATACAATCAAGTCGCTGCGACCCGTCCCCGGGACACCCGACTGGAGCGCTTTGATAGACCTTGGCGAAGGCCAGCAACTCTACCGGATCGACACTGAGAGCAAGCTGCTGCCGCTGATCGTGAACCCCAACCCCGTGCCAGTGGGAAAGGCCGACATGTCTTTCCCGCTCGGCGGCGGCATACGCCCTTCGCATATCGGTATCCTCGACTATGACTGGTCACCCGACGGCAAATGGCTTTGGTATTCACAGCTCAGGGCCAAGGCCGACGGACCTCGAGTCCGGTTCGATCAGGAAGTTACTGCGTTACTTGGCCGGCGACGCTCGACGATCGACGTCGAGGTCGACTATTTCCTGCGGGGACCTGAGGGCAGCACGACGAGGATCATGACGCGGCCGTCGACCGATCGCGTCGCCACCCGCGGTGGGGGTCGCATTCTGTGGCGAGGCGATGAAGTCCAGTTTCGGATCGAGACGAGCGACGGCACTTTGGGTGGTGCCTTCGAGTTCCTGGCGTGGAACCGCGTGAACAAGACGGTGCGCACGCTCGCGAAGCAACGCGACTTGCTCAGCATGTCGATTCTCGGCGGCCCGCGCGGTGGGCAGCTTTCGACAAGCGGTGTGGGCAGAGATCGGGAGTTGCTCGAGACTTCGGCGGAAGGCCGTTCGCACAGCTATGGTCGTGTCGCATTCGACATCGGCGATTCGCGTTCTGTCGGCTGGAAAAGCAGCCGCGACGGTAGACGGGTGGTGATCGGGACCAGGGGGCTCGGCGATGCGCGCTATGGTCTCGCGCTCATCGACAAAAGAGGGGTGCGTGAACTCCGCGGGGACGCGAGCCTGACGCGATGCGGCTTCGACGGCATGCTCCGGGCTGCCATATGCGTCGAGGAAGGCATGTCCCGGCCGCCGCGCCTCGTTCGTGTGAGCCTTTACACAGATAAGATCGCGGACCTTGGTCCCATCTCACCAAGACATGAGGAGATCGAACCTCTTCAGGCCATCGCACGCACCTTTGTCAGTCGCGATGGCTATTGGTCGAGCGGCTATGTCTTGCTCCCGCGCGGCCACCGCGCCGGCGACCGACACCCAGCGGTGGTCGTGACCCACGGCACCGATGCAGACGACCGCTTTGCCGAGCCCGCAAACCAGTGGAACTATCCAGTCCAGCTGCTTGCTGAACGCGGTTATGTGGTTCTTCTCCTGAACGACCCCTCACCCGGCCAGTCGAAGGATTTGATGGACGCCATGCACGCCTGGCTACGCGGTAAAGGTCCCCCCGATCCTGAAACGGTTCAACAAAAACTCTGGCTGACCGGCGTGCACAGCTTCGAGGATGCCGTGACGGAACTTGCCGCTGAGGGGCTGATCGATCCGGCCCGCGTCGGAATAGCCGGCTACAGTCGCGGCTCCCAAATGGTCAACGTCACCGTGACCAACTCAAAAATGTTTCGCGCAGCCTCGAGCGGCGATGGCGGCTTTCTGGAACCCGCCGGCTATGCAACGGGCCGCTCCAGTTATGATGCGGTCTATGGCGGTGCCCCGCTCAGCGACAATATCGAACGCTGGCGCCGATTTGCGCCGTCGCTGAATGCCGACAAAGTCTGTGCCGCGGTGTTGCAGCAAGTGGCTTCGGCATCGCCGTCACAGATCGAACTGTTCGAGGCTTTGCGTGCGGCAGGCGTGGCAACCCAGATCAGCTACTATCCGGGAGCAACAGCGGCGTCCGACGAAACGCATGTCTTCTACCTGACAACCAACCGATTGCGCGCGATGCGCGAAAACATTGCGTGGTTCGACTATTGGCTGCTCGACAAGAGGGACGCCGATGCGCCTTTCCCAGATCATGTGGTAAAATGGGATCGCTTGAAGAAAAACTTGCCAGATCGCTGCGCCGCCGCGCCTTGATCCGTGCTCAATCGTATTCGCCAATTCCTGCGAAAGGTATGTAGCGCGAGCCGGTGTCTTCCTCGACGGGGCCCACCGGTTCCAAACCGCGCGTCTGCGCACTGATCGCACCAAGGTCCAAAAGCTCCAGCTTGGCGTCTCTGTCTTCCATTGCTCTTCCTCCAAATTGCGGTTCGAATTGAACGCGCATCACATTCTTGTTCTCATGATCAACTTCCCTCCCAATATCGTGACCAATTCTCTGCGGCGACGAATGTGAGGATCCGGTCGATGCGCTCCGTGCCGCGCCAGCTTGGGTCTTCGGGTATGTCGAGAAGAGCAAGATCCACGATCCCCGACTCCGCAAGGATCCCGCCGCGTAGGCGATCGTGGAGCGCAGAGCGGTGGGCGCGATAGATCGACAGGTGAAAGTCGCCAGGTCCGCCCTTTTGTTTTCGCGCGGTGATCAACTCCGGTAAACATCCCTCGAATGCTTTTCGCGCCACAGCGCGATTCTGTCCTCCGGCGATCCACTCCCAAGTCGGGATCGCAAGACAGGCTTCGATGATCGGCTGTGACATCAGCGGGGCAATGTGGGGGGGCATCGTCGCGCGCGGATAAAGCTCGATGCCCTTCTGCGCTCGCATCAGAAATGCGGCGTGCACAGTCTTCCCCGGAAGAATGTCGTCGGGCGCATCGAGCCAGGGGTGGGAGGCGCCCTCCGCCCTGATCTTTCGTCCGACTTCCTTTCCCAGGCCCGCGAGATTGATGAGAGGACTATGCCGCCCTCGATTGCGTCGATATCGGTCCCAGCCGTGCTTCAAGACAGTCTTGGTATCGGCTCCAGTCAACAGGGTGAGATCGTAAAGGGTGGACGCGAGGGATGGCCGCGGACCTTCGACTAAAAGCCGATCAAGGAAAGGTACGGCGCTCCGTAGACCACAAAGGATGCCATCGCCGCCATTGCCGCTGAAGAATGCATCGACCGACATTTCGCGGAGCAACCGAAGATGGATTGCCTCATTGGTCTGTTTGTAGAGCGGCGCAAAAGGCCAAGGGTGATTGGGCGCGGACGAGACGGAAACGTCGATGTCTCGTAGCTCGCGATTCTCCTCAATCAGCTGCGTACCGATCGTCTCGGCCAGCGCCCGAGCGTATCGACGCTCGTCTCCATCGAAGTCGGGACTCACCAAGTTCAGACAGGTCAACTTGTCGGCCGTCTTCGTCGCCGAGACGGCAACGATTGAGGAGTCGAGACCGCCCGACACACCAACCATGATCGAGGGGAAGCAGGCGGCCCAGGCTCCGACACAGTCCGCAATCGTGCGCCGCAATTCGTCAGTCACTTCGTCGGCGCCAAGGCCGGAACTGGCGACATGATCCCAAGGCGACCAATATTGCTCAGTCCGCAACGCACCCTCGCCGATAACCAAGCATTCGCCGGCGATCAGTTCTTCGACGTCCGATACACATGTCCGTCGCCCCCGAAGATCGCCACCCGCCAGGATGCGAGCGATCTCATCGAGATTTGCCGAACCAGGGGCGGGGTTCGCGAGGTCAGTAATTGATCCTGCAAGCGTCACGCGGCCGCGATCGCGGCGGACATAGCAAGGAAGAAGTCCCGATGGATCGCGAAATATCCGTACCGGACCCGCTGGGTCGGCATGGACCATGACGTAACCGCCCCAATATTGCCTCAGCAGCCGTTGCGCATCATTGGCCGCAAGACCATCGCCCTCGCCGACTTCAAAAGCCTCGACCCGGCGGCTGGGTGGGCCTCTCGTAAAGAGATGACCGATAATGACGGTCCGAGGAGGCACTGCGATTGCCGGTTCGGCGGTCCATATCTTCACGCCAGATATTTCGAAAGTCGGCGGGCCCTGTTGCTCCGGAGCCGGACGGTTGGTCGACATCTCGACCTCAATTCGAAACCCGCCGGCCATCAAACGGCAAAGATCGGTCGATAGTGGAGAACAACATCCAAGGAGTCGGTCAGCACGGTATCACCGACCTGAACCCAGCTATGGGCGGCGAAGGGCATGGTGACGCCAAACACCAGCGAGGCTGCCACGCCGCGGCGCGCAAGCATCCGTGTCATGGCAATGCCGCGCACCAGGCATCGATCATCTGATGACATATAGCGCTTGGCGCGCACGAATGCGGCGGTAATATCGCGGCAATCGTCCGCACCGGATGGCGCCAGTCGATCAGACCTGCGTCCTAGGCCGGTTACAATATCGCTAAGAGAATTGTTTTGAAGATCGCGGCGGGCTCTCCGCTGCTCCCAGATACAGGATATTGTCGCCGCCATCGAAGCCTTAGCCGACGGCTCATCAACGAGACTGCGCGCGGCCACCGGCGGGGGTATAGCAAGCCTAGGATTTCGGTCTGTATCGTCAGCGAGAAGGCCGAGACTACGTAAATGGTCTTCATCTGCAGAAGTCCCATGACCGGCAAGCACGAGGTCAAACCGTTCGACGGACTGATCGGTGAGAAGAAAATAGCGGTCGGCGAAGAGATCGAACAGGACGACGGCGCCATTGAAATGGCAGTGATGCAGGCCCGATCGCAGCATGGCGGACATTTCGATAATTGCGCGGGGCAATGCGAATGGCGTGCCGCATGCGAGCGGCACGCCACCGCTTTCAGTCGTCGGCCGTGATGCCGCCGGCGAACAGATAATGTTCGCCCTGATCTTCGTCGACCGGCCCGAGCGGCTCGATGCCGCGGGTTTCGACGCTGATGGCGCCGAGGTCGATCAGTTCGTTGAAGTCCTTCATCGCTTCTTCCTTCCCAATTCGCGACCAGAATGAGTCGCATTCGGGAAGTTATGCCTCGGGCAGAGTGGCATCCATTTTATAATCGAATAATAATCGGATACCCATCAATCTCCCAAAAAAGTGACCGAGCCAAGGAAACGCACGTCGGGGCGCGTACCACTACCTTTAGCTTTCGCCTGGACATGCGTAGCGGAACCCGGTCACACGCTTCAACAATTGCGAAGCGCGCGGTTTCATCCCCGATCGATTGAGCGATTCGCAACGACAACTGGAACCGGAATTGGATGTTTCCGTGAACTGCATCGATGTTCGACAGACAGGTCGCCCAGACACGGCCTGCGATAGCCGCAGCCACTTCCCATTCGTAGATGGCTTATGGTCGACCTTGCAGATTCTTTCCGATGCCACGATCCCAAGTGGTGACATTATGGGGACAAACCCCATCAAAGGCCGCTTTGTCTCCAAACGTCGCAGTGCGCCTGGAGGTCTAAGTCACTGGAAAATGTATGAAAACTGGAGCGGGCGAAGGGATTCGAACCCTCGACCCCAACCTTGGCAAGGTTGTGCTCTACCCCTGAGCTACGCCCGCTCTGGCGGCTGGAAACGGGTGGCTCCCAGCGGGTGAGGCGCGCGATTAGCACCGGCTTTCGGAGTCGGCAAGCCCTGTTTGCGCTTTTTCCGCGAAGGGTTGGCATTGGCGCGCCAAATCCCACATAAGCGCGTGAAGAGTCTTTTTCGCCCATGCGGAAGCGCGCCGGGCTCATGCGTATATACTAAGGAGCATCATCACCGTGGCCACCCTCGGTCTGAACCCGCAAGAGAAGGAAGCCGTCGAAGCCTTCCGCCGCGACGTCGTCGATCCGTCGATGAAAAGCCTCGTCATCCTCGATTTCTGGGCCGAATGGTGCGGACCGTGCAAACAGCTCGGCCCGGTGCTCGAAAAGGTGGCCGCAGATTATGCAGACAAGGGCGTCGTCCTGGTGAAGGTCGATGTCGATGCGAACGGCTTCATCGCCAGCCAGTTCCAGGTCCAGTCGATCCCGACCGTCTATGCGATCTTTCAGGGCCAACCGGTCGCCAACCTGACCAATGCGCGGACCGAGAGCCAGCTCAAGGCGCTACTCGACCAGTTGCTCGCGCAGCTTCCGATCGAGAGCGAGGCGAGCGCCCGCGCGGTCGAGATCGCGCCGCTGATCGACATGGGCGAGGGCGTGCTGGCCGAAGGCGACGGGCCGCGCGCCGCGGGCATTTTTTCGCAGATCGTCGAGATGGCGCCCGACAATGCCGCGGCGCACGGCGGGCTGATCCGCGCGCTGCTGCTGGCGGGCGATACGGCGGCGGCGCAGGCGGCGCTCGATGCTGTGCCCGCCGATGTGGCGACCGACCCTGCGATCGCGCAGGCGAAAAGCGCGCTTACGCTCGCTGCCGATGCTCCCGATGCGGGCGAGCTTGCGGGGTTCGAGGCCGCGGTCGCGGCGAACCCCGACGACCATCAGGCGCGCTTCGACCTTGCCGCCGCGCAGATCGGCGCCGGCCAGCGCGACGCCGCCGCCGACAATCTGCTGCACATCGTCGCTGCCGATCGCGAATGGAACGACGGCGCCGCGCGCGCCAAGCTGCTGTCGCTGTTCGAGGCGGTCGGGCTCGAAGACCCGTGGGTCGCGGCGCAGCGCCGTCGCCTGTCGCTGATCCTGTTCGGCTGACGCGTCATGGCCGAAGCCGCACCCCTCACCATCCAGCGGATCGCGATCTTTCCGTTGCCCGGCGCGGTGCTGTTTCCGGGGCTGCACCTGCCGCTCCACATCTTCGAGTCGCGCTACAAGGCGATGGTGCAGGAGGTGCTCGCGCGCGACCGCCAGATCGGGATGATCCAGCCGCGTCAGATTCCCGGCGAGGAGGCCCGCGAACCGCCTGCGCTCTACGATGTCGGCTGTGTCGGGCGCATCGTCGATGTCGAGGCGCTCGACGAAGGGCGCTTCAACCTGGTGCTCGAAGGCGTCGCGCGCTTTCGCGTCCGTCGCGAGCTCGACGTCACGACGCCCTTCCGTCAGGTCGAAGCCGAGATCGAGGTCGAAGCCGAAGACGATGCCGTGCTGTCGAGCATCGAGCGCGCGAGCCTGGAGCGCGAGGCAAAGCGCTTCGCGGCGCGGCAGGGCTATGTCGTCGACTGGGATTCGGTCGGCCAGCTCGACGACGCGACTTTGGTCAACGGCATCGCGCAGGTCGCGCCATTCGACGCGGCGGCGAAGCAGGCACTACTCGAGACAAGCCCGATCGACGCGCGCGCCGAGCTGGTCGTGCAGATGATGCAATTCTTCGGCCGTTTCGACGGCGACGATGGGCGCGCGACGCTGCAGTAGCCCTCTGTACAGGCTCAATGCGGCTTGACGCCCACCATGCGAGCCATGTCGGCGAAGGCGCGACGCACGATATGGCGATCGGCCTCGCCGAGCCGTTCGATCAACGCTTCGGTGTGAGTGAGTTGGCGGCGTACCAGCGCGCCTTCTTCGCTTACTTTCGCCGCTACCCGTGCGGGCGCCGCCGCGCCGCGCGGGGTGCGCATGAGCGCCTTTTCGCGCCGCATCGCCCAGCCGGCAACGAGTCGATCAGCGACAAGATTCGCCAGACCGTCGGCGGCCGCCTGCTCGGTTGCCGCTTCAGCGCGGGGGTCGACAAGCCCGTCATCGACACCCTCGTCCGCCAGCGCGTCGAGCGACAGCGTCGCACCCGCCGCGCGCCGGCCGGCGCAGCGCTGATCGCCATGGAGACGCAGGCGCAGCGCCTGCAATTCGGCGCGGATCTGCCAATTGACATAGGTGGTGAAGCGCGCCCGCGACGGATCGTAGCGTTCGGCGGCGCGGTGGAGCGCGATCGCGCACGCCTGCGCCGCATCCTCGGCAACCTCGGCGAGGCCATAGGACCCGGTGAAATAGCGGATGCGCGGCGCGGTAAGCGCAAGAAGATGGGCGAAGGCGCGGTCGACACGCGCCCGTGCGCGGAGCCCCGGCGCCGCTTCGAGCGCGGTGCGCGCCTGGATCAGTGCGGTGACGGCATCTTCGAGAGCATCGCTTTTGGCCGACATGGTCGTTCCCCATCCTAGGCGGGCCAAGCCGCCCGCAGGACAAGGGATAGGCCGCGATGGTTAGCGGGGGCGTGCCGGGCGCTTAAGTATAAACCCATATCCGTCGCCCCTGCGCGGACAGGGCCGACGATCGGGTCAGATCTCGGCGCCCGCCAGCAGGCGCGGCAGGTCGCCCGCCTCGCCGCGCGCTTCGTCCATGAAGAAGCGCTTGAGCGTCGGCATCCGCTGCACCGCGCCGAGCCCGGCGCGGCGGACGGCGGACGCGGTCTTGCCCGGAATCCCGAACAGGCGGGTGAGGCCGTCGGTCGCGAGGCTGACCATCAGATTGTCGAGCCCGCGCCAGCGCTGATAGCGCGCGAGCAAGGCCGCATCGCCGAGATCGAGCCCGATTCGCGCGCCCTCGACGAGCACCTCGGTCAGCGCCGCGACGTCGCGCAGGCCAAGGTTGAGCCCCTGTCCCGCGATCGGATGAATGCCGTGTGCGGCGTCGCCGACGAGGACGACGCGGTCGGAGACGATCTTTGCGCTGTGATGAAAGCCGAGCGGATAGGTCATGCGCGGCGCGACGAGCTCCATCGCGCCGAGCAGCCCGCCCGCGCGCTTTTCGAGCTCGGCGATGAAGCCGCGGTCGCCGAGCTTGGCGAAACCCGGCCCATCCTTTTCGGACACGGTCCAGACGAACGCCGAGCGATGCCGTCCCTGCTCGTCGTCGACGAGCGGCAGCAGCGCGAAAGGTCCTGACGGGAAGAAGATTTCGTGCGCGACATGATCATGTGGTTTCGCGTGGGCAACGGCGCCGATCATGGCATGGTGATGATAAGACCAGCTCGCGATGCTGAACCCCGCCGCGTCGCGCGTCGGCGAGCGGCGCCCCTCGGCGACGATCAGCAACGGCGCCGCGAGCGTCGTCCCGTCCGCGAGCGTCAGCGTCACGCCATGCGGCCCGACCTCGCGCCCCGCGACCTTCGCGGGCGCGAAGAGCCGCACGAGCGGCGCTTCTGCGATCCCCGCCGCGAGCGCGAGGCGGAGACGGCGATTCTCGACCATCGTTCCCAGGGCCGGGGCATCCTCGGCAGTGACGAAATCGAGCTCGCCAGCCTGCCCGCCGTCGCTGACCTTGATCGCGCGGATCGGGCAGCCGTGATCGGTGAGCCGGTCGGCGATGCCGATGACCTCGAACATCCGCCACACCGCGCTCGCGATCGCCGAGGCGCGGCCGTCGAAGCCCGGCGCGATCGTCGCCACCGGGTCGGCGGGATCGACGATCTGCGACGACAGACCGTGGCGGGCAAGGGCAAGAGCCAGCGCCTGACCGACGAGGCCGCCACCGGAGATCAGGACATCGTTACGCAGAGGTTCGGTCATGCACCCGCCCTAGCGCGTTTTGGGGCAGGATGAAAAGGACGGCGTTTGACCGAAAGAGAGAGGAACGTCTGAAAACGACCGGAAGCGGCCGCTCCTCTCCCCTCCCGCAGGCGGGAGGGGTCGGGGGTGGGCAGCGACGGTGCAAGGGCCCACCCCGCTGCGACTAACGAACAAAGTTCGTAAGTCTCGCTGCCCCTCCCGCTTGCGGGAGGGGAAAGGAGCGCCATCCTTCAACGGCCGCTCCCCACCCCGAAGCCGACATCGGCTTCAAATAGGCCTTTCCTACATTATCCAGCTGTGTCAGCCTTCATCCGGCTCTTTTATTTGGTGAACAAAAACGGTCGCTAGCCGGCTTGCGGCGCAGCCATCGCGCGGCGCGTCCAGTACGCCGCAAGACCCGAACCGACGCGCGCATTGGGATGAACTTTCCTGAACTTCGGAATAATATCGTGCACGCTTGCACGCCTCGCCGAGGGGCTGCTTGACGGCGAGTCCGCCCCGTGTGCATATCGCCGTGGTTAATAGTTGAGGACCGTTTCCAGCATGGCCAGCCGCAAGCCCATCGCCGCAAAGGCCGATTGGCGCACGATTTTCCGCCAGAGCATCGCCCGGTCGCTCGTGATCGCGGCGGCGGTGGCGCTCGCCGCCTTCACCCTGTTCCTGACGCTCGCCTTCGTCACCTACGACAGCACCGACGCGGCGCTCAACACCGCCGCGAACGGCAACGCCGCGAACTGGATGGGCGGCCCGGGCGCCTGGTTCGCCGACCTTGGCCTGTCGATCGGCGGCGCGCCGATCATCCTGTTGCTGCCCCTGCTGGGCATCATGGCGTGGCGGCTGTGGAGCGGCGAACCGCAGCCTTATTGGGTTCGCCAGCTCGCGTACTGCTTCGCCGGAATCCTGTTCGTCGGACTGGGCGCCGAACTCTGGGCGCCCGCGAGCGGCTCGCCGATGCCCGCGGGTTGGGGCGGGATCATTGCGCTCGTCGTCGGCGGCGCGATCACCCCGCTCTTCGCGCTTGCTGGCGAACCCGGCGCGGCGCTCGCACGCGTTGCCGCGATCCTGTTCCTTATCATCCTGGGCCTATGGCTGGCCTTTCGTTCGCTGCGGCTCGAAAAGGGCTGGGCCTCGCGGCTCAAACTGCCTGCGGCGGCAAGCAGCCGCGTCGTCGAACCCGCAAAGGCCGTTGCCGACACCGGCGCCAAAGCCCCCAATCTGATGGAGCGCGTGATTCGCCCGCGCCCGCGCGCCGAGCCGAGTGATCGTGCCCCGCCCGAGATTGCCGATCCGGTCGAGCGCACCGCACCCTCGAAGCCCAGGGCCAAGCCACAGACCGAGCTGTTCACCAACTATCAGCTTCCCTCGATCGATCTGCTCACTCCTGCACCCGAGGGGCGAAGCGGCCAGATCGACAAGGCGGCGCTCGAACGCAATGCGCGGCTGCTCGAATCGGTGCTCGAGGATTTCCAGGTCAAGGGCGTCGTCACGGCGGTGCGCCCCGGCCCCGTCGTCACCATGTACGAGCTCGAACCCGCGCCGGGCACCAAGGCAAGCCGCGTCTCGAACCTCGCCGACGACATTGCGCGCAACATGTCGGCGCTCTCGGCGCGCATCGCGCCGATTCCCGGCCGCACGGTTATCGGCATCGAGCTGCCCAACGCGAACCGCGAGGCGGTGGTGCTGCACGAGATCATCGGCAGTGCGCTGTTCCAGGACCAAAGCGGCGCGCTGCCGATCATCCTCGGCAAGAATATCAGCGGCGACGCGATGATCGCCGACCTCGCCCCGATGCCGCACCTGTTGATCGCGGGTACCACCGGCTCGGGCAAGTCGGTCGGTTTGAACGCGATGATCCTCTCGCTCCTCTATCGCCTCGGTCCCGACCAGGTGAAGATGATCATGATCGATCCGAAGATGCTGGAACTCAGTGTCTATGACGACATTCCGCACTTGCTCGCCCCGGTGGTGACCGAGCCCAAGAAGGCGATCCGCGCGCTCAAATGGGCGGTCGAGCAGATGGAGGACCGCTACCGGATGATGTCTTCGCTGTCGGTGCGCAACCTTGCCTCCTACAACGACAAGGTGCGCGGCGCGCTCGCCAAGGGCAAATCGCTGGGGCGGCGCGTCCAGACCGGCTACGATCCCGATACCGGCCAGCCGGTCTATGAGGAGGAAGCGCTCGACTATCAGCCGCTGCCGCAGATCGTCGTCGTCGTCGACGAGCTCGCCGACCTGATGATGACCGCGGGCAAGGAGGTCGAATTCCTGATCCAGCGGCTCGCGCAAAAGGCGCGCGCGGCGGGAATCCACCTGATCCTCGCGACGCAGCGCCCGTCGGTCGACGTCATCACCGGCGTCATCAAGGCGAATCTGCCGACGCGTATCAGCTTCAACGTCACCTCGAAGATCGACAGCCGCACCATCCTGGGCGAGGCGGGCGCCGAGCAACTGCTCGGCAAGGGCGACATGCTCTACGTCCCCGGCGGCAAGCAGATCACGCGTATTCACGGCCCGTTCGTGTCGGACGACGAAGTGCGCGCGGTCGCCGATCACTGGCGCGGTCAGGGCCGCCCCGACTATGTGGAGAGCGTCACCGAAGACCCCGAGGACGGCGGTTTCGCGATGGAAGGCGCCCCCGCGGGCGGCGACAGCGCCGAGGACCGCATGTATGCGAAAGCCTGCCAGATCGTCGCCGAGAGCCAGAAAGCCTCGACGAGCTGGCTGCAGCGGCAGCTCCGCATCGGCTACAACAGCGCCGCGCGCCTGATCGAGCGGATGGAGGAGGAGGGGCTGGTGAGCCCGCCCAACCACGTCGGCCGCCGCGACGTGCTGACCGACCAATATGGCCAGCCGCGATAGGGGGATTGAATATCGCCTTCCTCGTATCGTCATCCCGGCACAGGCCGGGATGACGAAGAGATGAAACGGCAGTTCAGGACGAGTTCAATGCCTGACCCTCATGATGCAGGCCCACAAGCAAGATAGAGAGCCAGATGACCTTTCAGAAGATGATCGCCCCTTTTGCTGCCGTCGGCCTCGCGGTCGCCGCCCCCGCCATTGCCCAGTCGGCGAACGCGCTGGCGTCGGTGCAGGCGCATCTCAAGTCGACGAGTTCGATGACCGCCGATTTCGTCCAGACCGACCGCAACGGCCAGCGGCTGTCCGGCAAGCTGACCCTGAAGCGACCCGGCAAGATCCGCTTCCAATATCAGAAGGACGTGCCGCTGCTGATCGTCGGCGACGGCAGCCGCCTGACGATGATCGATTATCAGGTGAAGCAGGTGCAGAGTTGGCCGGTCAAGAATTCGCCGCTCGGCGCGCTGCTCGACCCCGACCGCGACCTGTCGAAATATGCGAAGGTGCTGCCCACCGGCAGCGGCGACGTGCTGAGCGTCGAGGTCAAGGATCCGAAACGCCCCGAATATGGCACGATCACCATGGTGTTCGTCCGCGACGGATCGTCGCCGGCGGGCCTGCGCCTGCGCGGCTGGGTAGCGCTCGATTCGCAGAACAACCGGACGCGCATCGACCTCAGCAACCAGAAGTTCAACGTCGCGGTCGCCGATTCGGCGTTCAAATGGACCGACCCGCGCCCGCGCAAGCGCAAGTGATCGCCGCGCCATCGACGAACGGCCTTCCCTGACCGACGAACGACAGCGAAGCGGCGCTTGTTCAGCTTGGCGACAGGGAAAGGCGACTATTTCAACTCTCGAAGGCGCCAACGGGTCTCCGGTTTTTGGGTTTCCCCCTGTTGCCCCATCCGGATCGCCCGGTGTCTTCATTCAAGAGCGTGACGAACGCTGACCTTGAACCCCCGTTCCACCGCCCCTGGAACGGGGGTTTATGATTCTCGGCGCCGCCATTGCGAACCGCATCCCGCCTCGATAGAGCCGACGGCATGACAAGCATCGCGTCCTGGAACATCAACAGCGTCCGCGCCCGAATCGGCATCGTCGAAAAATTCCTGCGCGAAGAAGCCCCCGACATCCTCTGCCTGCAGGAGACGAAGGTCGAATGCGGCCTGTTCCCCAAGGGCATGTTCGAGCAGCTCGGCTATACCCATATCGTCACCAATGGTCAGCGGATGCACCATGGCGTCGCGATCGTCAGCAGGCTGCCGCTGACCGACATCCGCAAATATGACTGGCAGGCGAACGGCGAGGCGCGGCATATCGGCGTCACGCTGCCGTCGGGGGTCCGGCTCGACAATGTCTATATCCCGGCGGGCGGCGACATAGCCGACCGCACCCTCAACCCCAAATTCGGCCAGAAGCTCGATTTCTTCGGCCGCATGACCGACTGGTCGCGCGCGCTGGTCGATACGCCGACGATCCTGACCGGCGACTTCAACGTCGCCCCGCTCGAAAGCGACGTCTGGAACCACAGGGCGCTGCTCGACGTCGTCAGCCATACGCCGATCGAAGTCGAAACGCTCGCACGACTGCAGGCGGCGTCGGACTGGGTCGACCTCGGCCGCCATTTCGTCGCGGCGCCTACGCCGCTCTATACTTGGTGGAGCTACCGCGCGAAGGATTGGGAAGCGTCGAACCGCGGCCGCCGGCTCGACCATATGTGGGCGACCCCCGATCTGGCCCCGAAAGCGGTTTCGCATCGGGTGGTGCAGCCGGCGCGGAGCTGGGAGCGGCCGTCGGACCATATTCCGCTAGTGACGGAGTTTGCCATTTGAGCGATGCGCTAAAGGACATGGGCGCCCGGAGAGCCGCGCGCGCGATCGATGCGCTGCGCCGGGGATGGCCGTTCCGGATAGGCGGCGGCGATGGCGCGCTCGACCTGATCGCGGTCGAAAGCGCGCGCGATGCGGCGCTGGCGGCGTTCGACAGCCATGACCTGCTGATCTCGGGCGAGCGCGCGGTGACGCTGAAGCTCACCAACCAGCGCGCCGCCGCAACGCCGGGGCCGGTGCGGCTTTCAAATGCCGCCGATAGTGTCGCGGCAGCGCTCGCGATCGCCGACCCCGCGCTCGACCTCGCGCATCCGCTGAAAGGCCCGTTTCGCACTGCGTCCACCGGCGGCGAGGCCGCGGCGGCGGCCGCGATGACGATGGCGCGGCACGCGGGGCTGCTCCCCGCCTTCTTCGTGCGCGCAGCGTCGGGCGCGACCGAAACCGAATGCAGCGCCGGCGACGTCGCCGCGCTGCTCGACCCGGCACGGCTCGAAATCGCGGCGCGGGCGCGCTTGCCCGTCGAGGCGAGCGAAAGCGCCGAGATCGTCGCCTTTCGCAGCCCCGAGGAAGCCTCGGACCATGTCGCGCTGATCATCGGCAAGCGCGATGGCCAGCCCCCCGTCGTGCGCCTGCACAGCGAATGCCTGACCGGCGATGTGCTCGGCAGCCTCAAATGCGATTGCGGACCACAGCTCCACGCCGCGCTCCACGCGATGGCCGACGCTCCGTGGGGGGTGCTGCTTTATCTGAGGCAGGAGGGGCGCGGGATCGGGCTGGTCAACAAGCTGCGCGCCTATGCGCTGCAGGATCAGGGGTATGACACGGTCGACGCCAATCTGCGGCTGGGCTTTCCGGTCGAGGCGCGCGATTTCGCGATCGCCGGGCGAATGCTGGAATTGCTGGGCATCCCGCGCATCCGGCTGATGACCAACAACCCCGAAAAGGTCGCGCGGCTGGAGAAGGAAGGCGTCGCGGTGGTCGAACGCATCCCGCTCGCACTGCCGACGAACAAATATAACGAGCAGTATCTCGCGACGAAGCGCGACCGGACGGGGCATCAGCTTTAGATAGTGATCGGGTTAGGCTGAAACACTTTCTTACTTATCTCGTCATCCCGGCGAAGGCCGGGATCTCGCTATCTCGACCTGACGCACCGGCGAGATCCCGGCCTTCGCCGGGATGACGATTCAGTCAAAAACGACCATGCTCTAGACGCGAATGTCCCGATCTGGCCTCGCACAAAGCCACGAAGCCACAAAGAAGCCCTCTCATCCCGTTCGTGCTGAGCTTGTCGAAGTACCGTTCTTCCTTGCGGAGTCGCGAAAAAGAACGGTGCTTCGACAAGCTCAGGGCGAACGGATTGTAGAATTCTTTGTGGCTTCGTGGCTTCGTGCGAGTCCAATCAATGCACGAAGCGCGCGACCACATCCCGATAGCTGCGGCTGACCTTCACCTGCGCGCCCGAACCCAAAACGAGAAAGCATTCGCCGTTGGTGTGCGGCTTGACCTGCTTGACCTGTGACAGGTTGACGATCGTCGAGCGGTGGACGCGCTGGAAGTTGCGCGGGTCGAGCCGCTTTTCAAGATCCTTCATCGTCTCGCGCAGGATCAGACTGTTGTCGGCGGTATAGATGCACATATAGTCGCCCGCGGCGTCGATGCGCTCGATGCTGTCGACATCGACGCGGAAAATCTGGCCGCGATCCTTGATGTTGATCATCTTCTCATAGCGGTCGGCGGCGGGGGCTTCGGCGGCGGTTTCGGCGTCATATTCCTCGACCGCGTCGGGGGCGACCTCGGCGAGCACGGTCTTCAATCGCTCGACCTCGGCAACGCCGCGCTTTTCGGCCAGTCGCTGGCGTACGCGGTCGAGCGCGTCGGCGAGCCGTTCGGGTTCGACCGGCTTGACCAGATAGTCGACCGCCTGCGCCTCGAAGGCGCGGATCGCATGGTCCGAATAAGCGGTGACGAAGACGACGAGCGGCGGCTCGACCTCCATCAGCCCCTGGATCACCGAAAAGCCGTCGAACCCCGGCATCTGGATGTCGAGGAAGACGAGGTCGGGTTTGTGGGTCTTGATCTTTCGGATGGCCTCGCGGCCGTTCTGGGCGGTGTCGACGATTTCGACATCTCCGTGCGCTTCGAGCCGCAGTTGCAGGCCCTGGGTCGCCAATTTTTCATCATCCACCAGGATGGTTCTGATCGTCATGTGCGTTCGGTTCCAATCGTCACTTGTCCGTCGGGCTGGAACGGAATCTCGATAATAACCGTGAAGCCGCCATCGGCGCCCGACTGCACCTCGAACCGTTGCTGATCGCCATAAGCCTGCGCCAGCCGGTCCCTGATATTGGCTAAACCCACACCGGTCGATTCCGTTGCAGCGCCCGTGGTGGGATCGACCGCCCCCTCTGACAATCCCGACCCCGTGTCGGACACGGTAATCCGAACCTTTTCACCGGCAAGCTGAGCCGAGAGCGTGATATCGGCGCCCTCCTCCTGCGGCGTGACGGCATATTTGATCGCATTCTCGATCAGCGGCTGGAGCAGCAGCGACGGCAGCCGCGCGCGCTGCGCGGCGGGATCGATGTTGAAGTGCGGGCGCAGCCGGTCCTCGAAGCGCATCTTCTCGATATCGAGGTAGAGCTTCAGCGTCTCGACCTCCTGCGCCAGCGTCACCTGCGCGGTCGGCTCGTTGGCGAGCGTGTAGCGCAGGAAAGCCGACAGGCGTGAGAGCATCGCGTTCGCGGGTTCGGACTGTTTGAGCAATACTAGCGTCGAGATGCTGTTCAGCGTGTTGAACAGGAAATGCGGATTGAGCTGATAGCGCAGCATCGCGAGCTGCGCCGAGGCGGCTTGCGCCTCGAGCCGCAGCATCCGGTCGTTCTGCTCCTCGAGCTGGAGGAAATAGTTGATCGCGAAATAGAGCGCCGACCAGGCGCCGAGCGAAGTCGCGTCGATATAGATGGCGCCGAGCAGCAGGCTGGTGAAGCCCGCCTCGCTTGCCGGATTCTGGATCTGCGAGACCCAGGCGTCGATGAACGCCCAGAGCATCGTCGCCAGTCCGGCGAGGCCGAAGCTGACGCCCCACATCAGGATCGGACGCCGGCTGATCAGGGCGCGATAGCAGACCGACAGGATCAGCGTCAGCGAAAAGCCGGTGATCGCCGAAATCACCTGCGGGATGAGAAAAGTGAAGGATTGGCCGTTGGCGAGTCCCGACACCCCGCGCAGGCCGAGCCACGCGGCCCAGCCCAGGAACTGGAGGTTCCAGAACGCCCGCACCTTGTTGCCGAAAAAGGGGCCGGGCGAGGAAAATCCGAACAGCGGCATCGACGCCGGCCGCGATGCTGGCTGGCTCGCCATCGTCAGCCTCCGGGGATTGAAATGCGAAGCGTGCGCGCGGCTCCGGGGGTCATTCGGCCGCGACCGGAGCCATCCGTACGCGCGCCTGTCCGAGCGGCTGCAACTCCGAGCGATGCTTCCACACCAGCTCGCCATAGCCGAGCGGCCGGCCGTCGTGCGCGGTGATCGTCACCGGGCCGATCGGCTGCTCGTCGGTCGTGTCGACGAGCACCGGGGTCGATGCCACGCCGGCGCCCCATTTTTCGCCCCACTGGCGCAGCGCGATCATCGCGGGCAGCAGTTCGACGCCCTTCTGCGTAAGCTGATAAAGCACCTTGCGACGATCCTCGGCCATCACCTCGCGCTCCATGATGCCATGGTCGACGAGTTTCGACAGCCGGTTCGACAATATGTTGCGCGCGATGCTGAGCTCCTGCTGGAACTCCTCGAAATGATGGACGCCGTTGAAGGCGGCGCGAAGGATCATGAACGACCAGCGCTCGCCCATCGCTTCGAGCGCGAGCGGCAGCGCGCAATTATTGCCGTAAATGTCGTTCAACGGTTCGCGTAATTTTCCCATGAGCCTAGCACTAACGTAAAATCGCCCCCCGCACAAAAAATATATGGCGTCCGTTGCAATTTGCAACTCATGTCCTACATCGCATCGTGCAACGCTTTGCGCTGCCCAGGAAAACAGGAGGACTCCCCATGTCGAAACTTTCAACAGCGGCGCTTGCGCTGCCCTTTCTCGCTGCCGCTTTCGCGCCGATTGCCGCCGGCGCGGCCGGTAGCGCCTATTATCGCGCCGAACTCGCCAATCCGGCACCGAAGGCCAAATTCGTCGCGCGCGATGTCGTATGGGCCTGCGAGGGCGCCAGTTGCGTCGCCGGCCGCGGGACGAGCCGCCCGCTGATCATGTGCGCGAGCCTCGCCCGCGCAGCCGGCGAAGTGAAGAGCTTCACGGTCGACGGCGCGGCGATCACGGCCGAAGACCTCGCGCGCTGCAACGGCAAATAGCCGTCCGGTCGGGCGCTTCTCCCCTCTTTCTCTCGCCCGGACCATTGGAAGGCCGCCCGCTCCCTTGAGCCGGCGGCCTTTTCGATGCAGGCGACCACGAACGATGCTTCTAGCAGGCTTTGTCAAAATTGCGGGGGTTCCCGAAGACGCGACAGCAAATTTCGCATTGCAATTAAGTCCGCATGAACGACATTGATAGCGATGCTGAGGCAATATGAACTTGTCGAGCGCGTGCGCGCTTATGATCCCGACGTCGACGAGGGGCTGCTCAATCGCGCCTATGTCTTTACCGTGCAGAAGCATGGCAGCCAGAAGCGCGCGTCGGGCGACCCCTATTTCAGCCATCCGGTCGAGGTCGCGGGCATTTTGACCGATCTTCACCTCGACAGCGAGACGATCGTCACCGCGCTGCTCCACGACACGCTGGAAGACACGCTGACCACGCCCGAGGAGATCGAGCGGCTGTTCGGCACCGACGTCGGCCGCCTCGTCGACGGCGTCACCAAATTGAGCAAGATCGAGGCGCAGACCGAAAACGAGCGCGCGGCCGAGAATCTGCGCAAATTCCTGCTCGCCATGTCCGACGACATCCGCGTGCTGCTCGTCAAGCTCGCCGACCGGCTGCACAATATGCGGACGCTGCATTTCATCAAGAATCCCGACAAGCGCCGCCGCATCGCCAAGGAGACGATGGACATCTATGCCCCGCTCGCCGAGCGGATCGGCATGTATGAATATATGCGCGAGATGCAGCTCCTCGCCTTTCGCGAGCTCGAGCCCGAGGCCTATGCGACGATCACCGGTCGCCTCGCCAAGCTGACCGCGGGGGGCAAGGACCAGGTCGCCGCGATCAGCCGCGATTTCAAGGAATTGCTCGCGAAGAACGGGATCGAGGCCGAGGTGTCGGGGCGCGAGAAGCATCCCTATTCGATCTGGCGCAAGATGCAGGAACGCCACGTCAGTTTCGAGCAGGTGACCGACATCATCGCCTTTCGCATCGTCACCCCGACGACCGCCGACTGCTATGCCGCGCTGGGGCTGATCCACGGCAAGTGGAAGATGGTGCCGGGGCGCTTCAAGGATTATATCTCGACCCCCAAGCGCAACGGCTACAAGTCGCTGCATACGACGATCATGCACCAGCAGAATATGCGGATCGAGATCCAAATCCGTAGCCTGGACATGCACCAGCAGTCCGAGTTCGGGCTGGCGGCGCACTGGGCCTACAAGCAGGGCGGCGCGGCGCCCGACGGGCAGGCGGGGTGGATTCGCGACCTGCTCGAAATCCTCGAACAGACGCACGATCCCGACGAGTTCCTCGAAAATACGCGCATCGCGATGTATCAGGACCGCATCTTCGCCTTCACCCCGAAGGGCAGCCTGCATCAGCTTCCCAAGGGCGCGACCCCGGTCGATTTCGCCTATGCGGTGCATACCAAGCTCGGCGACCGCACCGTGGGGGCCAAGGTCAACGGGCGGCTCGTGCCGCTGCGCACCCAGCTCGCGAACGGCGACACGGTCGAGATATTGTCCTCGGACAAGCAGACCCCGCAGCCCGCGTGGCTGGGCTTCGCGGTCACCGGCAAGGCCCGCGCCGCGATCCGCCGCCACGTCCGTTCGAAGGAGAAGGTCGAACTCGCGGCGCTCGGGCGCAAGATGTACGACGAGATCGCCCGCCGCCTTCCCAACAAGGTCGGCGACAAGGCGCGCGCCGCGGCGCTGACGCGGCTGAAGCTGGAGGACGACAGCGCGCTCTATGTCGCGATCGCCAAGCAGCGCGTGTCGGACAATGCGCTGCTCGAGGCGCTGGTCCCCGGCATCACCGCCGACATGAAGAGCAAGCCCGGCAAGCTCGTCCAGGGCGCCGCGGTGTCGATCGCGGGGCTGACGCCGGGGGTTGCCTACCAGCTTGCAGACTGCTGCCACCCGGTGCCCGGCGACCGCATCGTCGGCCTGTCGCGCCCCGGCGAGGGGATCGAGGTGCATGTCATCGACTGCCCGAGCCTTGCCGACGGAGTCGACGCCGACTGGATCGACCTTCGCTGGCAGGAGGATAGCGAAGGCGGCAATGCGCGCCTTTGCGTCGTCATCCTCAACGAACCCGGCACGCTTGCCGAAATGTCGGGCATCCTCGCCGCCAATTCGGCGAACATCACCAATTTGCGGCTGTCGAACCGCGAAGGCGATTTCCACACCTATGACGTCGTCGTCGAGGTGCGCGACGTCCAGCATGTGATGCGCATCCTGTCGGCACTGCGCGCGTCGGACAGCGTGGTGCAGGCGGAGCGGCTTTAGGCGGTCAAAGCGGTCGGTTTTGAGGTGGGGAGCGGACACTCCCCACCTTCGTCATTCCCGCGAAAGCGGGAACCCAGAGCGTGCGTAGGCTGATCCCACACTGGGTTCCCGCTTTCGCGGGAATGACGAAGTTATATTATCGAATGTCGTCTATCGGTCGATTGCAGACCCCCGTTATCCCGGATCAATTCCGGGATAACGATGTAAGATAGGCCGACTTCAGCCCGTTAGCTGCCGTCACCTTCAGTTCGGATAAGCCAGCGGCGGGCGCCACGCGCTCTGGTCGACCGCATCGCTGACCTTGTAGACCAGCCCCTTGCTGTTCAGGAAGAATTTCTCCATCTCGCTGCGCGTGAAGGGGCGCGAGCCGACGCGGCCGAAGATCGCGATCTGGCCGCCGGTCTCGTCGACCGCGCGATCGCGGTCGAGCCCCTTCGACAGCGCGAGCGCCGGCGATGGCGTTTTCGCCCAGGCGATCAGCTCGGGCGTCGGTTTCGGCGAGAAGCCGTAGAGGCCCGGATTGTCGGGGCTGGTCAGTTGCAGCACCTTGATGCCGTTCCGCCCGTCGGCGACATAGGCGAAGAGCGAGGCGTTGGTCGATCCGACGATCACATCCTCGGCATCGTTCATCGCGCCGCCAAAGGTCAGTCCCGGCCAGACGATCGGCGCCGCGGGGCGCGTCACGTCGACGATGACGAGGCCGTCCTGTTTTGCCGCGACATACATATAGGTGCGCGCGACGTATATTTTCCGCGCATCGGCGAGCCGCACCGTCCCGCTCGGCACCGGCACCGGCCGGTCCATATGGGTGATGTCGAACAGGCTGACGCCCTCGGCATCGGTGACCCAGAGGTAACGGAACTGCACCGCGCTGGCGCGCGCGTCGGTCAGCGGCAATTGCGCCGTGACCTTGGGCTCCAGTGGGGTCGACAGGTCGACGACGACGAGCCCGGCATCGGTGGTGATATAGGCATAATTGCCTGCGAGCGTGACGTGCCGCGCCCCGGCAAGCACATTGTCGGGGTTCCAGGTCAGCGCCCGCGTCAGCCGGTTGTTGCGGAATTCGCCGTCGGCCATGGTGTCGATGTCGACGAGGATCAGGCCTTCGACGCTGTCGGTGATCACCGCGTAGCGATAGAGCGGGTGCAGCGCCTGCTCGTGATTCTCGGGGAAATTCTTCCGGATATTGTCGTTGCGTTCCATGCTGATCGGCTGGTTGGTGCCGATCGCCATGCAGGTCGCGTTGGTGGTCTTCACATGCGTGTCGTGGCCGAGCGGCGAGAAGGGCGCGCGGACGATGCGTTCGGAGAAGCCCTTGTTGCCGACCGAGGCGACGTCATAGACGCGGAAGCCGCCCTTGCCCTCCGCCACGAACATATATTCGCCGCGCTGCTGGAGACAATTCACCCGGCCGCTCGTCCCCTGAACGATGTTGCGGAATTCCTCGAGCGACTTGCTTTCGCCCGACGCTTTCTTGTCGAACGTCTTGCCGCGCACCCAATTCTTGAGCTCGCGCCCGTTCTGGTTGACGTGCAGGTTCCAATAGTCGGGATAGGCATATTTCTGCAGATAGCTGCCGATCACCGCCTGCGGCTCTTCCCATTCGGTGACGCGGGTCGCCTGGAAGCTGTCCTCCTGCCCCGACCAGACGTTGAGGCCGACGAAATTGACGAAATTGGTGCCCATCAACATGAGCTGCGACATGATCGCATTATTGTCGTCGGCCGCCGACAGGTGGCAGTCGGTGCACTGCTTGGTTTCCTGGCGGCGCACCGTGTGCGGGAAGTGCGGCGCGAACGCCTGGCTCGAGAAGCCCGCGGCCGAGATCGGCGGCTGCTGCACATAGATGCGTTCGCGGTTGATGTTGGTCGACGACAATATCAGCGCCGAGGAGGATCGGACCGGGGTGATGATGCCGCGCGGATTGCCGTCGGCGTCGGGTTCGCCAGGCTTGGTGAGCATGTGCCGGCCGAGCTGGAACATCTCGTCGCGCGCCACTTGCGGATTGTAGGTCGCGAAGTTGCGCGTCTCCTCGCCCTCGAAATGATGCATCTTGGTCTTCCAGTTCGCCTCGATCGGCAAATGGCAACCGCCGCAACTCGTCGTCCACGACAGATGGCAGGTGAAGCAGGTCATGCGGTCGTCGCCGTGCGCGCGATCCTCCTTCGCGACCCCCGGCCCCCAGGCGAAGCTGCCGTCGTCGGCGCCCGACCGCGACATCAGCTTGGCGCGCGCCGCCTTGGCGTTGAAATGCGGCCCCGGCGTCACCGACTGCTTGACGAGACTGACCTGCCATTCGAGCTTGGGATCGACGATCGAGCGCTGGATCAGCCCGGTGACCTCGCCATCGTCATTATACTGGAATTCGAAGCGCCGACGGCCGTCCATGTTGCGCAGCAGCGCCAGATTGGTGCCCTGCGGCCGCGCCGCGACGTTCGAGGTGAGCAGATTCGGATAGGCATCGGCGGTGCCGTGGCAGTCCTTGCAGCTGATCTCGATCGCGTTCGCGACCTCGCCCTGGATATAGCCGTTGCCGTGCGCGTCCTGCGCGAAGTGGCAGTCGGCGCACTGCATCCCCTTTTCGGCATGAATGTCCATCATATGAACGCTCTTGCCGGGGTTGAGGCCGGGGGGCACGAACTTGCCCTCGACCCCCGGCTTGCCGGGATCGGCGCTCGACAGGCAAAGTTCGCGCTCCTTCGCGCCCTCATAATGGTCGCAGCTCTTGCGCCATTTCTCGGGATCCTTGGGATCGACGATATGCGCGGTGTCGGTGCCATAGGTCGACATATTGCCGTCGGCGTCGAGCAGATTGCCGTTGCGGTCGCGCTTGAAAATGCCGCGGAAGTTCCAGCCGTGGCCGTGATAATCGGCAAACTGGGTATTCTGGTTGGTGTCGTTGATGTCGTAGACGTCGCGCAGGAACTCGACGTTCGACCACAGGCCGCGCGGATTCGCGCCCTCGGGATTGCGTTCGAGCGCCTGGTGAACCTCGGCCGCGGTCGGATAATGCTGCTGCTTGTAGGTCTTCTGATACTCCTCGTCGCTCATCCCCGGCGGGCGCGGCGCGGTGTTGTTCGGCCCCGGCCACATCTGCGGCGCGTCGGATTCATAGTCCCACATCGTGTAGCCGAGGTAGGAATTCAGGAAGATGTTCGGCTGGTGCATGTGGCAGGTCATGCACTGCGAGGTCGGGATCGCGCGGGTGAAGGCATGCCCGATCGGATGCCCCGATTCGAGCCTTTCCCTGACCGGCTTCACCTGCGGTCCGGCCGCCGCGGCGGCGGGATCGACGAGCGCGCCATGCTCGCTGGCGTCGGGCGCGTGACTTCCGGCGGCGTCGTGGCCGCCGCCGTGTCCGTCCGCATCGGGCTTCCACTTGCGCTCCGCAATCGTCGGGTCGACCGTCGCGGTTTCGCCGTCGCGGCCATATTGGGCGTAGATCAGGCTGTGCCGCGGCTCGCGGTCGTTGGCGTAGATGACATGGCATCCGGCGCAGCCCGAATGGCGATAATCGCCCGGCTGGTCGTTGGTGCCCATGAACCACATATAGGGGTCGTTGAGGCGGGTCTTGTGGAGGTTGAGGATCGCGATCGCGACGCGCAGCCCGGTGCCGGGACCGCGGTTCGACTGCTTGAGGTCGGGGCGTCCCGGTTCCTCGAGCCGCTGGATGCTGCCGGTCGGGTTGGGCAGGCCGATTTCGGAGAATTGGGTGCCGATGTTGCGCCCGCCGCGCTCGAAGACGCGGAAGACGTCGCTGGGCGGGGTGACGTTCCAGCGCGGCAGCGGATAGATTTTGGCGAGCGCGCCGCGCTTCTTTTCGGCATCGGTCAATATCTTGTCGAAACCGAAGGCCGGATCGCACGCCTGTTTATATTGCTCGGCGGTGAGCCGCGACGAGGGAGAGAGGACGCACGCCGCCTTGCCGTCGCGCGTATAGGCCTCGCCGAAGATCGAATTCTTGAAGGGGACGATGCCGTTGTTATAGGCACCGCCCGCCCAGAACATCGCCGCGGTCGACATCAGCGAGCGCTCGGCTGCCTCGATCACCTCGAGGTGGCAGGACCCGCACGCCTCGCGCGCGACGCGATAGTCGCTCGGGTTGACGAAGCGGATGAACTCGGGCGCTTCCTTGTTGAGCAGCGTATAGCTTCGCTTGGGGTTCGCCGGGCTGTCGCCCCATGCGCCGGGTAGCGTCGGCTGCGGATGCGCCACCTTCTTGGCCGCGAGATTATAGGGGCTGTCGTAACCGAGTTCGGGCTTGCCGAACGCGGCGGGCGAGGTCGAATCGCCGCCGTGGCAATCGGTACAGCCGAGCCGCACCGCGGGCGATTTGTGCATCGTCGGCAGGTCGGTGCGGACGTGGCAGCTATAGCAGCCCTCCGACTTCGCCTGCATGTCCGCCTCGCTCTGCTCCTTGGGCGCGGGCGGAGTGAAGCGATAGGTCACCTGGACCGGCTTTTCCTCTTCGGAGGCGCGGACGCCTTGCGCGCCGACCGCCGCCATCATCAGCACGAAGGCAAGAAGGGCGAAGAGCTTGCGCGCCATGGTCTAAAAACTCACGATCAGGTTGGCGAGGATCGAGACATAGGCCTTGTCGCGTTCCTTGTTGTCGAACAAATCCTTGAAGCCCTTGCCGGGCAGAAGAACCGCGGCGCTGAGGCGGCCGACGATATTCTGCGTCGCCTTCGGCCGCCAGATGCTGGCGATCGAGAGGTCCCAGCCGATATCCTTGGGAATCGAGCCCTCGACGCGCAGATTCTGGAGCACCTTCGTATTGTCGAACCAGAGGTGGTTGGCGTTGACGCTGACGCGCATCTGCGGCGACAGGTCGAAATCGCCGCCCGCCCCGACGAAGACGGTGCCGGGGTTGTTGAAGTTCGACTGCCCCTCTTCCTTCGACGAGCGCAGCGAGTTCAATATGCCGTTGCGGCCGTTGATCGAGATGACGCGTCCGCCGCCCGCGAAGGGGATCGTCTGCCTGATCCAGTAGCTGGTGTCGGCGCCGCCGAAGATCGGATTCTCGAAGATCGCGTCGAAGCCGCCCTCGGTGTTGTTGTAGGGATCGCGGTCGCCGCTGGCGTAAAGCCCCGAAAGGCGGAAGCGCATCCAGTCGTGATCGTAGCTGAGCTCGGCGGCGGCGAAGCCCGCGCGGATCTTCGCAGGTTTGTCGGTGAAGAAGCTGTTCCGGTCCTCGCCCAGCGCGGCGTAGAGACTGGCGGTGACGTTGATCCGCCCGATCCGCCCGTCGGCGCTGTAGCCCAGATAAGTGACGTCATATTCGCGCCCGCGCAGCGTCCCCAGCAAGGCCGGCCGCACCGGAAAGCCGTTGTGGTCGATCTGCACGTCATTCTTTTCGCGGTTCATATTGTAGGTCACGCTGACCTGGCTGGTCAGCCCGACGAACGGGAAATCCTGGCGATAGAGGTTGGCGGTGAAGATGAAATCGTCGCGCGGCGTCTGGGTGATGTCGTTGAGGCCGCTGTTGGTGTCCTTTTCCAGCCGCCAGAAGGCCGCGACATTATATTGGAACCGATTGTTGTCGCGGTTGCCGAACAGGCGGACGCCGAGCTGGCTGTCGTTGAACAGGAAGCCGCGAAAATCGCTCTGGAACGGCTGGATACCGATACGGATCGAGTGGAAGTCGTAGCGGTCGCTGTCGTTGCCGAGATGCTTGTCGATGAAGGCTTCCTGCACACCGATGAAATGATCGAAGCGATGGCTCTTCTTCGACGGGCGCACGTCGAGGACGCGCCGTTCGGGCACGTCGACATAATTGGCGTTATAGGCAAGCGTCAGGCGATATTCGACGTCGGGCGGCTTGTAGGCGGTGTTGCCCTTGATCAGCGCGACCCCGCCGATGAAAGTCTGCGACAGCACGAAGCTGCGATTCTTGCCGAAGACATCGAGGCTGCCTGGCCGTGACGTCGTCTGGACGCCGACCGGAATCGGGAAGGTGCGCGGTTCGAACACCGTGTCCGAGATCGCGTTGAGGACGAAGAACCAGTCGTCGCCGTTGATCGGCAGCCATTTGACCTTGCTGCGGTCGATCGGCCGGTCGCCCTTCAGCGTATTCTGGTGATAGGGATCGAACCAGCGTTCCTTGACCACCCCCAGGCTTTCGATCAGGCGCCAGCGGTCGGGGATCGGAAGCTGGTCCTCGATTCCCGGAAAGGCCTGCGGCGGCGGTGGACGCAGCGCGCCGACATTGTCCTGCGTCAACTGGTCGGGAAGGTCGGGCGTATAGCCGGGACGGCGGCGGCCCTCGATGATCTGGGTGACGAGATCGTCATTGACCATCAGCTGCCAGTCGACCGGCGGCGGGGGCGGGGTCAGTTCCTCGGCCGGCGGCTGATCGGCAGGCGAAGTCGCGGCGCTCTGGTCGGTCGCGGGCGGATCGGCGGCGGGCGGCGCCGGCGGCACATCGGCCGCGGGCGCGCCCTGCGCCGCGAGAGTCGCGATAATCGGCCAAAGGCTGACTTCGATGCTCATCTACAGCCCGTCGCAGACATTTTGCTTCGACGTGTCGAGGAACGGCGCAAAGGGGCAGCTGACGTAGCGGAGACGCACCTTTGTATTGTCCGCCAGCGTCACGACGACCGTATCGGTGCGGATATCCTTCGGCGCATTGCCGATGGCGCCGGGGCCGCTGAAACGCGCGCCGCCATTGTGCGCGCCGAGGAAGCTGATCATGTCGTCCTGATCGATGCCGTCACCCGACACGCCGATCCCGCCGACGAGCTGATTGCCGCGATAGATGGGCACCGATCCGGGGAAGATCTGGATGCCGTTCTGCAGCCGGTTCTGACCCGGCGCGACGTCGGGCAGGGTCGTGCAGCGCGCCGGCGTGTCGGCGTTCTTGTTCTGCAAGAAGCCGACATGCTGGCCGATGTTGCCGATGATCAGCGCCGATTGCAGCCCGGTCGAGAAGGGATTGAACTGTGCGATCGGGCGCGAGAAGGGACCGTTCGGCCGGCCGACCTCGCCATCGGGGAAATAGGGCCGCGACAGATTGCCGCCCGCGCGGTCGGGAAAGGCGAGCGTGCCGGTCAGCACCGTCTGGTCGTTCAGGAAGCTGCGCACCGCGGTAACGAACTGCCGGATGTCGGCGCTCGCATTGGCGCTGAGCTCCGCCCCCGCCTGCGCGTTCGAGAAGAAGGCGGCCGTGCGCGCCTTCTGCAAGGACACGTCGGAGCCGAAGATCGGCGCGTCGGGCGCGCGGACGATGCCGAGCGGGGTGCCGAAGGTGTCAACGACGCTGATCGTCACCTGCGCGCGGCTGTCGAGCGGCTTGCGGATTTGCGCGCGCGCGCGGCTCATCACCGTGAAGGCTTCCTCGAGCAGCGCGCGCACCTCGGCGGCGGTGAGCGGGGCGCTGTTCGCGGCGCCGTCGGTGCCGGCGCGGATCGGGTAGCGGTTCGCACCGCTGCCGTCGGTGAAGACGAAAGCGTCGCGGTTTGCGAATTCGGCCGTGGTCGAGGCGCGGACGCCCGACGCCTCGCTGCCGTAGGCGGCCCCCGCGCTGATCGCGGCATTGGCATAGCCCGGGACCGCGACGAGATTGCCCGCGCTGCCGTTCAGCGACGCGAAGCTCGCGCCGCCGCTCGATTTCAGCCCCGCGGCGGTCGCGTCGGAAAAGCGCAGGCTGGTTCCGTCGACGCTGATCTTGTCGGCGGTGATCGCCGCCGGCGCTTCGAACCCGCGCGTGCCCGCCAGCGCGATAAATTCCTCGGCATCGTCATCGACGTCGAGGATATTGGTGTCGAGGCCATAGACCCCGTCGCCCATCACCCCGACCGCGCCGACGAGGACGCCATTCTTGTAGAGCGGCAGCCCGCCGGGATCGGCGGCGAGGCCGAGCGGCGAGCGTTTCGGCCCGATCATCGCCGCCGCGCCGACCGCGCCGAAGCGTGACGAGAAGTCGCTGCACGGAAGCTGGCTGAACTGCACGCCGAACAAGGGCCCGCTTTCGAGGCCGACGGTGGTCGGCGCGGGCGGGAAATGCTGCTGGACGATCTGGCTCGCGGTACGGGTCGAAAAGGCGTTGCCGCCGCTCGACAGGTAAGCGCCGGTGATCGCCTTGGCGATCGCGCCGCCCTCGGCGGGGAAGGTGACGTTCTGCGCGTCCATATTGACGCCGTTCGGCGCCGGCGCGGTCGTCGCGGTCGCGCGCGCGCCGGTCATGCGGAAAACGCCAAGGACGTTGCCGACGCGGTCGGTCACCGCGATCACCGACGGCAGACCGCGCGCCTGCGCTTCCGAAATCGCGTTGGCGAGCACCGTCTGCACCTCGGCGACGCTCAGCGATTCGGCGGCGGGCGGCGTATAGAGCCCGCCCGTGGGGGTGGGCGTGGGGGTCGGGGTGGGCGTCGGCGTGGGGGTCGGCGTGCCGCCGCCTCCGCCTCCACCGCACGAGGCAAGAAGAAGCGAGCCGATCGCGGCAAAGGCCGCCGAACGGAAGAGATGGGATTTGCTTTGCATATCGCTTTACCGCAGCGCCCGGATCGCGCTGACCGCGCTGCCGAACGAGGTCTGGAAATCGGTGGGTTTATAGAGGTTGGGGTCCTTGACCGACGTATAGGCGCGGTCGATGTCGGCCCGGATTCCGGCTGCGGCGCCGACCGTGACCCGGCCCGATGAGACCATCGCGTTGAGCAAGGTGTCGATCCCCATCACCGCCTGCTGCGATCCCGTATAGTCGGTGAAGCGGTCGGCGGACGCCTTTGCCGCGATCGCATCGACCAGCGTGAAGGCGTCGGCGCCCGAGAAACCGCGCGATGCGAAGGCGCTCTTGAGCGCCGACACGGTCTGGCCGAGTTCGGCCGCGGCGGCGACCGCACTCGCGCGGTCGATGGTCATCGCCTTGTGGAACGCCGCGGTGCGCGCCGCAAGCTGCTCGGCAAGCGCGGGCGCGGCGACGCGCGCGGCGGCCGCCAGCATGATCAGATTCTCGTCATTATAGGGCGGCATGCCTTCGGGAAGCGCGGCACGGCCGGGATTGTCGACGCTGGTCTTCACCGGCTTCGCCTGGTCGTAGATGCGACGGTGGCAGCTATGGCAGTCGAGGAAATAGAATTCGGGGAACATCCCCTCGGTCCCGCGCCGCGACTGGAAGAGCGACAGGCTGCGTTCGAGCGCGGTCGCCTGTCCCACCGCCCACATCTGGACATGGTCGGTGCGCGCATTGGCGGCGCCGAACTTGCGCCAGCCATAATCACTGTCTTCGTGATGATGCGCCTGGAGCGAAGAAAAGAGATCGAGCTCGAACGAGATGCGCGGATGGCCCGCCGCCATGATGCGGTGGGTGACGAACTGCCCCTCGCCCGCCGCGCCGAAATGGCAATCGACGCAGACGCCCGCGCGCACCACCGGATCCTCGAGCTTGCGAAGCCCCGCGCGCAGGTTGGCGAGATGCTTTTCGTGCATTTCGCGGTCGGGATCGGCGGTGGCGGAAATCCCGGCATAATGGCTGGCGATCCAGCCGCCCGCGGGGCCATGGCACGATTCGCAGCCGACGCCGTCCTCGGCAGGAACCGCGCGCGCCGTCCCCGCCGTGCTGTGACAGCCGAGACACATCGGCGCCCTTGCCGGATCGCCGATGCCGAGATTGCGCGCGATGAACTGGCTGCGGCTGCCCTGCAGCACCGCCCAGGCACGGCTATGCGCGCCACCGGGGGTCGAAGGCTCCTGCCATTTCATCAGCTCGTCCTGGCGGACGACGGTGCCGTCGCCCTCCATCCGGCCGTGGCAGGTCGATCCGGCACAGGAGGCCACCCCGACATAGCGCGCCCCGCCCTCGCCCTGCGAGCGCGCGGGCGGGGCCGAGAGCAGCGCCGCGACGACCAGCGCGAGCAAAAGAAGCGCGAACGCGCCCATGGCCGCCCATGGTCGCTCGCCGCGCCTCGCTATCGCGTCGGTCGTCATGCCCTGTGTCCCCTTTTTCCGCCTGACGCCTTTGCGCCTAGACCGTCGTCATACAACCCCGAAAGCGAGCATCGCGTCGGCGACCTTCTTGAAACCCGCGATATTCGCGCCCTTCACATAATCGATATAGCCGTCGCCGCGATCGCCATAGGTCAGGCAGCTCTTGTGGATGCCGTCCATGATGTCCTTGAGCATCTGTTGAAGCTCGCCCTCGCTCCACGCGCGGCGGCCGCTGTTCTGGCTCATTTCGAGGCCCGACACCGCGACGCCGCCGGCATTGGCGGCCTTGCCCGGCGCGAACATGATCTTCGCGTCGCGGAAGTGATGCGCGCCTTCGAGGTTGGTCGGCATGTTGGCGCCCTCGCTGACCGCGATGCAGCCGTTCTTGACGAGCTCCCTGGCATCGTCGCCGAGCAGTTCGTTCTGCGTCGCGCACGGCAGCGCGACGTCGCACGGGACGCCCCACGGCGTCTTGCCGGCGGTGAAGCTCGCGCCCTTATACTCGGCGCAATAATCCTCGATCCGGCCGCGGCGGTGCGTCTTGTGCGCCTTCACCCAGTCGATCTTGTCCTGGGTGATCCCGTCGGGATCGTGGATGAAGCCCCCCGAATCGGACAGGGTGAGCACCTTGCCGCCGAGCTGGACGATCTTTTCGGCGGCGTGGGTCGCGACATTGCCCGAGCCCGAGATGACCGCGCTCTTGCCGACGAGATCCTGCCCCTTTGCCGCGAGCATGTTGGCGAGGAAATAGACCGCGCCATAGCCCGTCGCCTCGGTGCGGATCAGCGAGCCGCCCCATTCGAGGCCCTTGCCGGTGAGCACGCCGGTGAATTCATTGGTGATGCGCTTGTACTGACCGAACATATAGCCGATCTCGCGCCCGCCGACGCCGATGTCGCCCGCGGGAACGTCGATGTCGGCGCCGATGTGGCGATAGAGTTCGGTCATGAAGCTCTGGCAGAAGCGCATGATCTCGCGCACGCTCTTGCCCTTGGGGTTGAAGTTCGACCCGCCCTTGCCGCCGCCCATCGGCAGGCCGGTGAGCGCATTCTTGAACGTCTGTTCGAACGCCAGGAATTTGAGGACGCTTTCGGTCACCGACGGGTGAAAGCGGATGCCGCCCTTATAGGGGCCGATGGCATTGTTGTTCTGGACGCGCCAGCCGCGCTGGACGCGGATATTGCCGTTGTCATCCTCCCAACAGACGCGGAAGGAGACGACCCGGTCGGGTTCGGCGATGCGCCGCAATATCTGCTGCGCGTGATATTCTTCCTTGTCGGCGATGAAATCGAAAATGTCCTCGGACACTTCCTGAACCGCCTGAACGAACTCGGGTTGCCCCGGGTTGCGCCGCTTCACGCCTTCCATGAACGTCGAAAAGTCGACATGATCCGAAACTGCCATGCACCCCTCCCCCTATTGCCTGGGAAAATCGGCGCGACCCCACTGACGATTTTATCGTTGACCGACCTCGCGGGTGAAAGGCTACACCATCGCGAAGCAAAGGCAAGACGCGAGCGCAGGGCGGCGACGTTTTTCGGCGCGCCGCCGGGTGGGCAAGGACGGGGACAAAGATGAACGAGAGCAAGAAGATGGCGGGAGGGCTCGGCGGGGTCAATCGGGCGATATTGATCGCCGCCTTCGTGTTGCTGGCGGGGGCGGTAGGCTATGCAATCTGGCGCGATTCCGCCACTTCCACGCCGCCGGCGCCGGTCGGCGCCACCGCATCTCCCGACGACCAGCTCGCCGCGCTCGAAGCGCGCACGACGCGCGAACCGAACAGCGCCGCGGCGTGGACCGCGCTCGGCGCGGCGCGGTTCGACATGAGCGATTATCCCGGCGCTGCCGCCGCTTACGAGAAGGCGACGGCGCTTTCGCCCGAGTCGGCGGGGCTGTGGTCGGCGCTCGGCGAAGCGCGCGTGATGGCGAGCGAACGCGATCCGATGCCAGCGGCAGCCCTCGAAGCCTTCGACAAGGCGATCGCGCTCGACGCCAAGGATCCGCGCGCGCGCTATTTCCTCGCGGTCAAGAAGGACATCGGCGGCGACCATAAGGGCGCGATCGAGGACTGGTTCGCGCTGCTCGCCGACACGCCGCAGGGTGCGCCGTGGGAAGCCGACCTGCGCCGCACGATCGAACAGGTCGCCGCGATCCACAAGATCGACGTCGGCGCGCGGTTGATGAACACGCAGGCGCGGCCGCTGAAGCCCGAGGAGATGCCGGTTGCGGCGCGCGCCATCCCCGGCCCGAGCCGCGCCGACATGGAAGCCGCCTCGCAGCTTCCCAAGGGCCAGCAGGACGCGATGATCGAGGGTATGGTGAGCGGACTGGAAGCCAAGCTGAAAGCCGATCCGGCGAACGTCGACCGCTGGATCATGCTGATGCGCAGCCGCATGACGCTGGGCGAGACGGCGAAGGCCGCGCAGGCGCTGAAGGACGGCATCGCTGCCAATCCGGACGCCGCCACGCGGCTGAAGGCGCAGGCACAAATGTTGGGTGTTCCGGGCGCATGATTGCCGTTGGCGAATAGCTCCAAAACGGTTATAACAACCGCGCTGCTGGGGGAACCATATAAGAGGTCGCCGTGGCACACGCCGCGAGACGCTTCGGGCGTATCGCCTGGGACAGCCGTCCACTCTGTATCGGGCCTCGCGGTCTTTGGAAAATCCTACCGCTCCATCGGCGGATTTTCGGCCGGAGCGTGATTGAACCTTGAGCCAAACACAAATGTGTCCCCGCGAAGGCGGGGACCCATCTCCGACCGGTTCAAACTGGCACCGAACGGAGATGGGCTCCCGCCTTCGCGGGCGCACGGAGCTTTTTCAATTGAAGTCGATCACACCCTAGCCCGCCATCAGCGCCGCATTGCCGCCCGCGGCGGTGATGTCGGTCGAGATCGACTTTTCCTCGGCGAAGCGGTGGAGGTAATGCGGGCCGCCCGCCTTCGGCCCCGTCCCCGACAGGCCGCGACCGCCAAAAGGCTGCGAGCCGACGATCGCGCCGATCTGGTTGCGGTTGACATAGACGTTGCCGACCTCGGCGCGCGCCGCGATGTGCGCCGCCACCCCGTCGATGCGCGTGTGAACGCCGAGCGTCAGGCCATAGCCCGAAGCGTTGATCGCATCGATCAGCGCGTCGAGCTCGCCGCCCTTCCATGTTGCGACATGCAGCACCGGGCCAAAGATTTCGCGCTTCAGATCGGTGACATGGTCGAGGCGGATCATCACCGGCGGCACGAAATGGCCGCTCGCGGGAAGATTCGTGCGCACCGCTTCGGCGATCACCCGGCCCGCCGCGCGCGCCTCGGCGACATAGGCGGCGATATTGGCCCCAGCTTCTGCGTCGATGATCGGGCCGACGTCGGTCGCGAGGAGCGCGGGATCGCCGACATTGAGCTCGGCCATCGCGCCCGCGACCATCGCGATCATCGTGTCGGCGACATCCTCCTGCACGCAGAGGAGACGGAGCGCCGAACAGCGCTGGCCCGCCGACTGAAAGGCCGAAGCGACCGCGTCGCGCGCGACCTGTTCGGGGAGCGCGGTCGAATCGACGATCATCGCGTTGGCGCCGCCGGTCTCGGCGATCAGCGTCGCGATCGGGCCGTCGCGCCCGGCGAGGCTGCGGTTGATCGCGCGCGCGACCTCGGTCGAGCCGGTGAAAGCGACGCCGATGATGGCGTCATGGCTCGTCAGCGCCGCGCCGACCGTCTCGCCGCGGCCGGGAAGATAGTGCAGCACGTCGCCGGGCACGCCCGCTTCGAGCAGCAGCTCGATCGCGGCGTGCGCGATGAGCGGGGTCTGCTCGGCGGGTTTGGCGAGCACCGCATTGCCCGCCGCAAGCGCCGCCGACACCTGCCCCAGGAAGATGGCGAGCGGGAAGTTCCACGGGCTGATGGCGACGAAGACGCCCTTGCCTTCGAGGATCAGTTCGTTGCGCTCGCCGGTCGGGCCGGGAAGCGCGATGGGGTAAGTGAAATCGGCGCGCGCCTGCGCGGCGTAATAGCGCAGGAAGTCGGTCGCCTCGCGCACCTCGGCGATGGCGTCGACGAGCGTCTTGCCCGCTTCGTCGATCGCGAGCCCGAGAAAGAAGGCATGGCGCTCCTCGAGCAGGTCGGCGGCGCGTTCGAGCCGTTCGGCGCGGAAGGCGCCCCCGGCGAGGCTCCAGTCGCTCTGCGCCTTGCGCGCCGCTGCTACGGCGGCGTCCACCGTCTTCGCATCGGCCTCGATCACCTGCCCGACGATGGCGCCAGTCGCGGGATTGCGGACCGGCTCGTGCTGGCCGCCCAGCGCCACGCCGCCGACGATCGGCGCCGCGACCAGATCGCCGCGTCGCGCCTTGGCGATGGCGGCAACCAGACCCTCGGGCACACCAGGATCGCCTAGGTCATAGCCGCGCGAGTTGCGCCGAGCGGGATCGAAAAGCTGAAGGCCGGTGGGAATTTTCGACGATGAGCTCGCGATGCTGCGCGGATCGACCGCCAGTTCCTCGGCAGTCACGTCGGGGTCGGAGAATTGATGGACGAAGCTGCTGTTCGCGCCGTTTTCGAGCAGGCGGCGGACGAGATAGGCGAGCAGGTCGCGGTGCGTCCCGACCGGGGCATAGACGCGCACCGGGCGCGGCGGCGGCGACAGCAGGGCGATCGCGTCATGCGCGCCCTCGCCCATGCCGTGGAGCCGCTGCAGCTCGTAATCGGCGCCCACGAACAGTTCGGCGACGAAGGCGAGCGTCATCGCATTGTGGCTGGCGAAGGCCGGGAAGATGCAATCCTGCGCCTCGCGCAATATCTGCGCGCACTGCATGTAATTGAGGTCGGTGTGGTTCTTCGCGGTGAACACCGGAAAGTCGCCGAGGCCGAGCGTTTGCGCGCGCTTGATTTCGGTATCCCAATAGGCGCCCTTGACGAGCCGCATCGACAGCTTGACGCCACGTTGGCGCGCGCGCGCGGCGACCCAGCGGATCACCTCCGGCGCGCGCTTCTGATAGGCCTGGATGACGATGCCGAGCCCGGTCCAGCCGTCGGCGATCCCGGCGTCGATCAGCGCGCCATAGACGTCCATATGCGGTTCGAGCCGGTCGCTTTCCTCGGCATCGATCATCAGCGGGATGTTCACCGCGCGCGCTGCCTTCGCCAGTTCGATCACCCGTGGAATCAGTTCCTCACGGACACACTGGCCTTGCAGATATTCATAGCGCGGATGGAGCGCCGACAGCTTGATCGAGATGCCGTGATTGACGAAGGGATCGCCTGCCTTCGCCTTGCGGCCGATGCGCGCGATCGCGTTCGCATAGCTGTCGTAATAGCGCGCCGCATCCGCGGCGGTGCGCGCCGCCTCGCCGAGCATGTCGAAGCTTGCCAGTTCGGACTTGTCCTTGTCGGCGCGCTTGACCGCGGCGTCGATCGTTTCGCCCATCACGAACTGCTGGCCGAGCATCTTCATCGCCGCGAGCGCCGCCTGGCGGATCACCGGCTCGCCCGAGCGGCGGATCATCGCCTTGAGCAGGGTTAGCGGATTCGCCTTGCTGCCGAGCGCATCGAGCATCAGCGTCGCCGACCCCAGCGACAGTCCGCGCGCCGAGAGCGCGACGATCAGCGGGCTGTCCTCATCCTCGCCTTCTTTCCAGTGGCGCCCGGCGATCTTGTCGCGGATCAGCGCGTTGGCGGTCGCGCTGTCGGGGACGCGGAGCAGCGCCTCGGCGAGGCACATCAGCACGACGCCTTCCTCGGTCGACAGGCGGTAGCGGTTCATGAGCTGCGCGACGAGCGTCTCGCGGTCGCCCTCGGCCTTCGCCTTGCGGATCAGCGCGAGCCCGCGCGCGGTCGTCGCGGCGACGGTGGCAGGCGAACGCGCGAGATCGGCGCGCAGGTCGGTGACGATGTCGGTTTCGGAGCGGCGGGCGAGGGCGCGGAGCGCGACGCGGTCGGAGGGCTGGGTCATGCCACTGCCATAGCATATCCGGTACAGTCGATCTGACTTCATATATGTTTTCAGATTTATATTTTGACCAAATTATTTATCTATCTTAGTCTGATTATATGAAAATTGATCGATCCGTAGTCGAACTGGATGAGTTCGACCGCAAGATATTGAGCATATTGGGGCGCGACGGGCGGATCACCTACACCGACCTCGCGCAGCGCGTCGGGCTATCGAAGACACCGTGCCAGCAGCGGGTCAAGCGGCTGGTCGCGAGCGGCCTGATCACCGGCTTTCGCGCGATCGTCGATCCTGCAAAGGTCGGGCTCGACCATGTCGCCTTCGCCGAAGTGAAATTGTCCGATACCCGTGAGGAAGCGTTACGGCAATTCAACGCGGCGGTGCGACAGATCGCCGAGGTCGAGGAATGCCATATGATCGCAAGCAGCTTCGACTATCTGCTCAAGGTCCGCACCCCCGACATCCGTCGCTATCGCATCGTGCTCGGCGAGAAGATTTCGAGCCTGCCGCATGTCGCGAGCACCTCGACCTTCGTCGCGATGGAGACGATCCTGGAGTCGGCGCGCTGAACCGCGGTAAGAAGGCTCTTACCTCGTCATCCCGGCGAAGGCCGGGATCTCGCCGGTACGTCATGGCGATAGGGGGAGATCCCGGCCTTCGCCGGGATGACGGAAACGGGGGTTAGAGGAGTTCCCGCACATAATCGACCGACCCGCGCGCGTCGCCGAGACGTGCGGCGCCGAGCAGGCGGTTCCAATAGCTTTCCGACCCGTCGGCCAATCGTCCTTCGTGCAGGCGGCGAGTGTAGAGCTGGAGGTCATATTCCTCGCTGATCCCGATCGCGCCGTGGACCGCGTGCGCGGTCGCGGCGAGGCGGACAGCGGCGGCACTCGTCACCGACTTGGCGGTCGCCGCGGCGGCGAGGCTTGGCGGCAGGCCGCCCGCGCAGCCGAGCTGCGCCGCGATGCGGCACGCGACCATATCCTCGGCCATCACCGCCATCTGCTGCTGGAGCGCCTGCTGCTTGCCGATCGGCTTGCCGAACTGGACGCGCTCGCCGGCATAGGCGGCGGTCATCACCGTCAGCCGGTCGGCGGCGCCCGCGATCAGCGCGGCCCGAAGGATCGCGGCGATCGCGCGCAGCCCGCCCGCGGGAGCGGCGCCGACGCTGGCCGCCGGAACCGCATCCCAGCACATCCGCGCGGCGAGGCTGCCCGGCACGCCGGTCGGCTCACCCGCCGCATCGACCAGATAAAGCGTTCCGTCGATTTCGAGCAGGACGTGGCGCGCGACGCGGCCGAAGGGCACGACGACCTCTACTCCCGCCTTCGCGGTCGCGAGCGCGATCGGGCCTGCGGGGGCGTCGGCGAGCAGCGCCCGCGCAAGCATCGTCTCGCCGACCGGAAGCGGCGCGGCGTGGCGGCCGAGCGCCTGCCACAGCGCGCCGACCTCGGCGAGCGGCAGGCCCGCGCCGCCGCGATCCTCGGGAACCAGCGCATCGAGGAAGCCCGATTCGGCAAGGCCGTCCCACAGCGCATCGGCGCTGGCGCCCGCCTCGACCGCGCGGACCACTGCGGGCGGCGAGAGATTTTCCAGCATCCGTTCGAAGGGCAGGAGAAATTCGCTCATCACCGTAACCCCATCCCGCGCGCGATGATCCCGCGCAATATCTCGCGCGTCCCGCCGCGCAGCGAAAAGCTCGGCGCGACGTGGGTCACGTAGAGCAGGGCGCGATAGAGCTCCGCATCGACCGCCTCATCGGGATGCGCCGCCAGATCGTCGCCGATCGCCGCCGGTAACTGCTGCTCGAAGGCGGTGCCGAGATCCTTGACCAGCGACGCCTCGGTCACCGGACTTTCGCCCGCCGCGAGCCGCGCGGTGCAGGCGATCGACATCGCGCGCAGCACACCGAGCCGTGCGGTGAAATCGCCGACGAGCGCGAGGGTCGCCGGATCGTCGCGGCGCCCCGTGCGCTGCAAATGCGCGATCCACGCATCGAGCAGCACGACGCTCGAATAGATGCGCTCGGGACCGCTGCGCTCGAAGGCGAGTTCGGCGGTGACCTGTTTCCATCCCTCGCCCTCTTCGCCGATCAGCGCGTCGGCGGGCAGATCGACATCCTCGAAGAAGACTTCGGCGAAATGTTCGTCGCCGGCGAGATCGCGGATCGGGCGAATGGTGATGCCGGGCGCCTTGAGGTCGATGATGAGTTGCGACAGCCCGGCGTGACGGTCTTCGGGACTGCCCGAGGTGCGGAGCAGCGCGATCATGTAATCGCAGTGCGGCGCGCCCGAGGTCCAGATCTTCTGCCCGTTGACGCGCCAGCCGGTTTCGGTGCGCACCGCGCGGGTGCGGACGCTCGCGAGATCGGAGCCCGAGCCGGGCTCACTCATCCCGATGCAGAAGAAGATTTCGCCCTTTGCAATACGGGGCAGATAGGATTCACGCTGCGCTTCGTTGCCGAAATTGAGGATCAGCGGCGCGCTCTGGCGGTCGGCGATCCAGTGCGCCGCGACGGGCGCCCCGACGCCAAGCAATTCCTCGACGACGACGAAACGCGCGAACGGCCCGCGCTCGTGCCCGCCATAACGCTTGGGGAGAGTGAGCCCGAGAAAGCCCGCTTCGCCGAGGCGGCGGCTGAAGGCGGGATCATAGCCCTGCCAAGACCGGACGCGGCGATCGGCACCGGCCGACGAGGCGGCTTCAGCCGCAAGCGCGCGAATCGCCGGCCGGATCGCCTCGTCGGCGGGCGGCAGGCTGGCGAGGCTGAGCGTATCGAACACCGGCTTCTCTCTCCCTATGTCTTGTCTCCTTGCCGCTATTGCGCCGCGCGCGCCGCGACAAGCTGCTTTTTGTGCGAGCGGTACGGCGAAGGATTGACCGGCGGCGCGCGAAACGGCAAAGGCCGGACAGCGCGCGGGTGTAGCTCAATGGCAGAGCAGAAGCTTCCCAAGCTTACGACGAGGGTTCGATTCCCTTCACCCGCTCCATGACCTCATCCGACATTGTCCGAGTTTGCCTTTGAAAGCCGCAGAAAACTGCGGTATATTGCCTTTCATTCTCCGACGATGTCCAGCACGATCCGACAGCATCCGAGCGTGTTTGGGGGCCATTTTGCCGATTCTAGCGTCGGGCTTCAATTCGAGTAGCCCCCAGCGTGGGGGCCACTCGGTGGAAAGGCTTGAACCATGCCGCTTTCCGATGTCGCGATCCGCAACGCCAAGCCCCGAGAAAAATCCTATAAAATGGGCGACTCGCTCGGCCTCTTCCTGCTGGTTCAACCGAGCGGCGGAAAGCTTTGGCGCTTCAAATATCGGGTGCTCCGGCGCGAGAAGAAGCTCGCGCTGGGCACCTATCCCGACATCAGCTTGAGCGAAGCGCGCCGCCGCCGCGATGAGGCGCGCCAGATGATTGCCCATGGCCGCGACCCCGCCCGCGAAAAGCAGCTCGAAAAGCACCGCGCGTTCATGGAGGCAGCCAACACCTTTGCCGCCATCGCCGACGAATATTGCCGCAAGCGGCGGCGCGACGGCGCGCGCGCCTGGGCGCCCGCCACCGCGAAACGCAGCGAGTACCTGCTTTCGCAGCTCAGCATTTCCATTGGCCGCCTGCCCGTCACCGACATCGGGCCTGCCGATGTTCTCGCCGCCATCCGCAAGATCGAGGCCAAGGGCAATCACGAAAGCGCGCGCCGGACGCTGCAACTCGCCAGCGGTGTGTTTCGCTATGCCGTCGCCACCGTCCGATTGGATTCGGACCCGACGCGCGATTTGCGGGGCGCGCTCATCGTGCCCAAGGTGACGCACTATGGCGCGGTCATCGATCCCAAGGAGGTCGGCGAACTTCTGCTCGCGATCGACGATTATGAGGGGCATGTCGTGACCAAGCTCGCCTTGCAGATCGCCCCGCATGTTTTCGTTCGGCCCGGCGAACTGCGGCACGCCGAATGGGGCGAAATCGACCTTGAGGCCGCTGTATGGACGATCCCGGCGGAAAAGACGAAGATGCGAAAACCCCACCATGTCCCGCTGTCGCTTCAGGTGATCGAGCTGTTCCGGTCGCTGCAAATGTTTTCGGGCAACAGCGGCTATGCCTTCCCGTCGATCCGCAGCCGCAAGCGCCCGATGTCGGACAACACGCTCAACGCCGCGCTGCGCCGCCTCGGCTATGCCAGCGACGAAATGACGGGACATGGCTTCCGGGCGATGGCGAGCACCCTGCTCAACGAATCCGGCCTATGGTCGCCCGACGCGATCGAGCGCGCGCTGGCGCACGGCGACACCGACCGGGTCCGCGCCGCCTATCATCGCGGCACGCATTGGAAGGAGCGCGTGAAGATGGCACAATGGTGGAGCGACCACCTCGACGAGCTGCGCGCGAAGGGAAAGAAGCCCCGTTAGCGGGATTTTTCAAAAACTTTCGCCCGGCAATCGGAAGAGTCGTCGCGGCGCATCCTACAATTTAGCCGAGGCGGGCGCGCGCGTGAAGCTGATGGCCCCTTGGGGGCGCGACTGCGCGAGCGGACAGGTTTATTCACCGAGACGGGCCAGGCCCGTTCGGAACCCGCCAAATCGCCCGTCTTATGATATGAATAACGGACATGAAGATGCGACGGGAACAGGACGGGCGGCGCGATATCGCAGCGATTGCGCTTCGCTACAAGAATGCGGTTCACGCATTCTTCCTTCGTCGCATCGGCGATGCGGCCGAAGCGGAGGATCTGACGCAGGATGTGTTCACCCGACTCTCGCAGCGCGCCAACGACGATCCGGTCGAGAATGTCGAAGGCTATGTGTTCCAGGTCGCCGCGAACCTGCTGCGCGATCGTTTCCGGCGCGCACAGGTTCGCCCCGACATCGGGCTTGAAGGCTTTGCCGATCCGTCCGGGCGGCTTGTCGACGAAATCTCCCCCGAACGGGAGGCGATGGGCCGCGAGGATTATCAGCGCTTCGTCGAGGCCATGGACATGCTGCCCGAAAGGCTCCGCACCGTCTTCATCCTCAATCGCTTCGAGGATATGAGCGGGCGCGAGATCGCCGCCGCGCTCGGCCTCTCACAACGACAGATCGAAAAGGATATCAGCCGCGTGCTGGCGCATCTAAGGGAGCAGATGCCATGAGACTGCTCAGAGCCGAACGGCCGCCCGAGCGGCCCGAAGATGCCGCCATCTGGTGGGCGACGCGCCGCCAGATCGATCCGGCGCGCTTCGCCGAGGACGCGGATTTTCTAGTCTGGCTGAAGGACGAGGAGAATGCGCGCGCCTGGAATGAGATCGACCGGCGCGTCGAGGGCGTCGGCGCGTTCGCGACCATGCCCGAGGTCCGGGCGATGCGTCAGGCCGCGCTCGCCAAGGCGCAGCAGGGGCGGAGGCCCGCGCGGGGCCGATGGGTCCTCGGCGCCGCCATCGCGGCAAGCCTCGTCCTTGCCTTCACCGGGATCGTCGGCCGTGTCGGCAGTCCCATATCGCCAACCGACATCGTCAAGGTCGAAAGCGTCCGGCGATATGCAACCGCCGTCGGCGAGCATCGCGACGTCATGCTGCCGGACGGGTCGCGGGTCTCGTTGAACACCGCCTCGCTCGTCGAGGTCGATTATGGCGCGCCCGAGCGCCGCGAAATCCGGCTGTTGCAGGGCCAGGCGATGTTCCATGTCGCTCATAACGAAAATCGCCCGTTCATCGTGCGCGCGGGAAACCGGCAGATCACCGCGCTCGGCACGGCCTTCGACGTCCGGCTCGACTCGAACGGTCAGGTGAAAATTCTGTTGGTCGAGGGACGGGTCCGGGTCGATCCGGTCGCGCGCGCGGGGCTGGCGCGCATCCTGCCCGACCTCGCCCGCACCGATCTGTCACCGGGCCAGCAGCTTGTCGCGCCCGCTGGGGGAGAAGCGGTCGTATCGTCGGGCGACGTCGAGCGCGACACGGCCTGGAACCGGGGTATCCTGATCTTTCGCGACGACACGGTGAGCGACGCGGTGCGCGAGGTGAACCGTTATTCGACCGTCCAGCTCGTCGTGGACGATCCCCGCGTCGGCGCGCTCAAGGTTTCCGGCGTCTTCCCGACGGCGGACCGCAAGGACTTCCTGGCGGCGCTCGAGGCGCTATATCCGGTGGAGAGCAAGCCGGAGAGCGCCGGGACCGTGCGGCTGCTCTTGCGGGCCGGGGCGAACGAAACTGAATGAATTTTGCCTTCGGCCGTTCGGAGCTCTGAAATCTCCTCGTCTTGTTTAGCAGGGGCGCTCGAAAGCCCCGCAAGGGAGGGGTATGAATATGCACAATCATCTGAGCCGCAGACTGGCAGCCGCGGCATTGAGCGGCGCGTCGCTCGCCGCGCTGGTCCTGCCGCTTTCACCGGCCATCGCGCAGACGGCGGAGCGCAAGCCGTTCGACATTCCGGCGCAGGACGCGGCGCGAGCGCTCGAACAGTTCGGACGGCAAAGCGGCCGGTCGGTGATGTTCGATCCGGCGCGGCTGACGGGCGCAAGATCGCGGGCTGTGCAAGGGCAATTCACCCCGGAAGAGGCGCTCGACCGCCTGCTGACGGGCACGGGCTTCTCTGCCCGGCGGGCCAATGCGAACACGTTCGTGGTGTCTCCGCGCTCGGAGGAAGGCGCCAATACGATCGAGCGCAGTTCGACGGCCGATGACGATGGCTACCGCGCCAACGAAATCGTCGTCACCGCGCAGAAGCGCGTGGAATCGGTTCAGGACGTGCCGATCGCCGTTACCGCACTTTCGTCCGAGGATTTGAACGCGCAAAAGATCGAGACCGGCTCGGATCTCATGCGTGCCGTGCCGAACCTGACCTTTTCCAAGTCGAACTTCACCAGCTATAACCTTTCGATCCGCGGTATTGGCACCAAGGCGGTTTCGGCATCGACCGATCCGGGCGTTGCCGTCAGCTTCAACAACGTCGCGATGATCAACAACCGCTTCTTCGAGCAGGAGTTCTTCGATCTCGAGCGCGTGGAAGTCCTCCGTGGGCCACAGGGCACTCTCTATGGTCGCAATGCGACCGGCGGCGTTGTCAATCTGATCACCGCCAAACCAAAACTGAACAAGTTCGAGGGCAGCATCAAGGGTGAGGTTGGCAATTTCGATAGCCGCCGCATGGTCGGCATGCTCAATATCCCGATCGTGCCCGATGCCTTTGGTCTGCGCATCGCTGGTTCGATGACCGACCGCGACGGCTATGATTATAATTCGGTGACACAGAACCGGATTAACGGACGCGATTTGTGGTCGCTCCGCACGACATTGGGGTTCGAGAACGATTGGTTGCGGGGCAGCTTTATTTGGGAACGCTTCCGAGAAAGCGACAATCGCTCGCGCACGGGCAAGCAGCTCTGTCACCGCGACGAAAGCCCCGATATGATCGGCTCGACGTTCACGAGGCAGGCCAGCCCCTCTCCCCGCGATCTCCCTGTTCAGGAATTGCGAGCGGCATTGTTCAGCACCGGCTGCAAGGCTGGGAGCCTTTATGATGATGCGGCCTTCGGTACACCGAATGGGCTTGCGCTCGCTTATGTTTCTGGATTGGTGACGACGGAATATGTCTTCCCGGGCGGGAAACTCTTTCCGGCGCCACAGGGGGGGACTGGTTTTACCATTGATCCCCGTACGGACCCCTATGGCGGCTTGATGCAATCGCGCAATTTGCGTGAAATCGCATCGGTTCGCGACCCGATCTATCGGGCCAAGTCTGATATTCTCGCGCTCAATCTCGATGTCGACCTGTCCCAAAGCCTGACCCTATCCTCGCAAACGGCGTGGAACTGGGACGATGTTTACAGCTTTCAGGATTATAACCGCTTCAACACCCTTCCAATCTTCAACGACACTTCCACCATGGTGGACTCTCGCGGTAACCCAAGTCAGTGGCGGGACATGGCGCCCGGGGGATTGTTTTGTGATCCTCAAATCGGCTGCACCGATCGGCTAGCAGTGTTCGACGTGTCTTCAGCCTATTCGAAGCAGTTTGCGCAGGAGGTACGTCTGCAATCTGATTTTGCAGGACCATTTAATTTCAGCATCGGCGGAAATTATACGAAATTCAGGACGCAGAACGACTATTATGTGATGAGCAATGCCCTCACTGCCATTGCGATGGTTGCGCCGTTCAATACAACGGGAACCATGACGGAATGCACAAGGGCGCAGTTTGGAAATGTCCAAGGTCCCACAGTTCCGATTGGAGAGGCCCAGTACTGCCCCTATATTGACCCAAATCCGGTCGAAAATATAGACGGAGAAGGCCACAATTATTTCCGAAGTTCCAATCCTTACAAGCTTGAGAGCTGGGCTCTCTTCGGAGAAGCCTATTATAACATCAACCCCAATTTGAAACTGACGGCAGGTCTGCGCTACACTCGTGACGAGAAGAGCTTTACCGTGGTTCCGAGCCAGTTACTGCTTGCGCCAACCTTCGAAGGCGGTGGACTTGTCAGCAAAGGCCATCCCGCCACAGGTGTTATCAAACGCAAATGGGGCGAATATACGGGCCGCATCGGGTTGGACTGGCAACCCGATCTCGGTATTACCGACCACAGCCTCGTGTACGTTTCCTACAGTCGTGGTTATAAGGCGGGCGGTGTCAATCCACCGACGCCGGGCTATGCGACGGGAGAGCAACTCCTCGACGCGGGTATAATCTCGCAGGCGACATTCGATCTCTACAAGAACTTCGGCTGGTGGCCACCTTTGTCGCTGACTGCCGTGAACTATGGTCCAACATTTGAGCCAGAGTTCGTCAATGCCTTCGAGATCGGAACGAAAAATACAATGATGGGTGGGCGTCTGACGCTCAATGCCGGCGCCTTCTTCTATGACTATAGCAACTATCAGGTCTCGCAGATTAGAGACCGTACGGCAGTCAACGAAAATTTCGATGCGAAGGTTTGGGGGGCGGAACTTTCCGCGCTATTCGAGCCGGTCGACCGGTTGCGCTTCAATGTCAATATCGGCTATCTCAAGACAAGGATCGGGAAAGGAGAACAGTCCATTGACCCCATGAATCGAACCTTGGGTAACCCCGACTTCGTAGTAACCAAGCCCTGGATTCAATTGCCGTCAAATTGCGTTGTTCCAGTGCATATGGCCGAAGCATATCTGAATACGAACACTGGCATTCAGAGTTCATGGAAGATGTGCGGTGGTGTCCGTGGAATAATCTCGGGCCTTTTCGGCGAGTATTTGAACGATCCACTTACCGGGGCGAAGTATGATCCGGCAAATTACGGCCTGAATGGGGGCGCTGGGTTCTACACCGATTTGTCGGGGAATGAGCTTCCAAACTCGCCTCGTTGGACGGTCAACCTCGGTGCTGAATATACGATCCCGTTCGATGGCGACTGGAGCGCCACGATCCGCGGCGACGGATATTGGCAGGCGAAAAGCTGGGCGCGGGTTTACAACCTGAATCCCTATGACCGCCTGCGCGACTGGACGAACTTCAACATCTCGCTCCGCGTCGATGGTCCCGATGACCTTTCGATCGAGGCCTATGTGAAGAATGTCTTCAACTCGACGCCGATCACCGACGCCTTCCTCAATTCGGATGACTCAGGCCTGACGACAAACGTCTTCACCCTCGATCCCCGCATCATCGGGTTCAGCATCGCCAAGAAATTCTGACGGCAAGGCAATAAAGCCCCTCCCCTTCAGGGGAGGGGGGATAGACATTCCGGGTCCTCTCTCCACTGGGGGAACAACCTCGGGCCGATGCCCGCTTGCTCCCGGGCAAGCATCGGCCCGGTTTTTTGGACCGGAACATGCCATCGCGCACTCCCTCCCCTGAGGGACAACTCGGCCGCCGTCCCGCCTTCCCGGCACCGGGCGGCGGCCTCATTTGTCCGGCAGCGAAGGGGGCATGATGTTCCGCCCCGACGACAAGCTGGAGGTGAAAGGATGCAAGGCCGCGATCTTCTGCCGAACCAGGGTTTGGACGCGAGCGCGCTGAGTTTCGGCTCGGCGTTCCTCGCCGAAATCCAGCAGGCCGCCGACCTCGCCGATGTCGAGCGGCTGCTCGAAGCCGCGGCGCGGGAATTGGGCTTCCGCCACTATGCGATGATCCATCACGACGATCACCGCGCCGCGTCGCCCGGCCTCATCAACATGAATAATTACCCCGCCGACTATGCGGAGGCATATTTCAGCGGCCTCTATCATCGCGACGATCCGGTCGTTCACGCCTGCATCGCCGCCAACGCCTGCTTCGCATGGTGCGAACTGGCCGACCTGATCGAACTGGCGCCGCGTCATCACCATTTCCTCGAACGCGGCGCGCGGCACGGCGTCACCCACGGCATCACCGTCCCCGCCTCCGTTCTCGGCGAACGCAGCGGCTCCTGCAACTTCTGTAGCCCGCGTATCCCCGACCTGACGCAGCGCCACATCGCCGTCGCTCAGATGGTCGGCGGCTTCGCCTTCCAGAAAGCCCGCCGCATCATCGGCCGCCGTCCGCGCCCGATCCGCGCCCCCGGCCTGCAACCCCGCCAACGCGAATGCGCGATCCTCGCCGCCCAGGGCAAGAGCAACACCGACATCGCCACCATCCTCGGCCTGACCCCCGCGACGATCAAAACCTACATCGAAGCCGCCTGCGGCCGTTACGAGGTCCACAACCGCACCCAACTCGTCATCGCCGCCGTGCTGGACGGAGAAATCGGCCTCCACGAAATCGCTCCGCGTCAATACCGCCACCTGGCGACCTAGACATTCCCTTTGCGACCTGAAGCGCCCGTTCGCGAATCCGCGACCGGCACCGGCTTGCCGCCGCCCCAGCCTTTTGGGGGCGGGCGGCGGCCTTCCGAATTGCTGTTAGTGACGGGGCTCTAACGGTCGGCGAATATGGACGACAGCAACGCGCTGGCATCCAGCTTAAGCGCATCGGCGATCTCGCAGAATTCGACGACGTCGAGACGCCGTTCGCCAACCTCATATTTGGCGACGAACGACTGCGGTCGGCCCAATCTCTCCGCCAGCTGCACCTGCGTCAGCCCCGCCGCCTTGCGCGCAGCGGCAAGGCCGGATTGGAGCTGGCGATGTTTGGGAGTACGAAGCGACCGAGCCATGAAAGAACCGACAAAAGGAGGCCTTTCCTTGCGTCGGTTTTGGGATTATCCCATATTGGGATTATATGGTTTGCCGGGGAGCGTTGGATATGACCGTGACACCGCCACTACGCCCCGAAAACCTCAATTTCCCCGACACCATTTTACCCTATGATCGCGCCAACATCCTGACCTACGCGCGCGTTCTCGATGTTGCCGAGGGGCGGGACATCATCGATGGCCGCGACTGGCGCGAGGCAAGCATCATCATTCTGGGATGCGATCCCGATAAGGATGAACCGGCCGCGCGTCGCTGCTGGGACGCCCATGTCGCGCGAGCGCGCTGGATCATCGGCGAAGGGCTACCGCTGTTCCTTGCGGGTGACGGAAAGCAGTGCGGGTGTTGAGCTGGAAGGCACAGCGTTTTTGTCGGGTTCGCGCCTCTTTTCAGTCGTTCGCCGAGCCGGCGCGAGATCCCAAAGGCTACCATTTTCATGTCTGGCGATTTGCACCAAGCGTGAGATTGGCTTGATGGAGGCCGACGATCAGACCACCTTCACCGCGATATTCTGCAGACTGAAGCCGCTGCCGTCGCCCGCAGCATCATGGAAGAACGTCACGCTCCATTCGCCTGACGTCGGATCGAGCGTGACGATGTCGTAGCACATCGGCTTGCCCTCAGCGCCGACTGACGATCCGCACCCGACGATCATCGTCTGCTGCCGGCCGCGCGTGAGCGAGGCGAGGTGCGGGATATGCTTGTGACCGTGCAACACGAGACTGACACTGCGGCCCACGCACCAAGTGAGGAACGCCTCCGCATCCTCAAACTCGATCAGCCGATCGCCGATCCCGAAAGGAGCCAGCAGCCTCTCGTAAAAGGCCGTCGACTGCCCCGCATAGTTGACCGGATGATGGTGTACGAGCGCGACCTTAAAATAGCCGGCGAGTTCGGGCCGCTTGACCAGCAGGGCGTCGAACTTCGCCGCGCGATCCAAACGCTGGCGCTGATTGACCGAGCCGCGCGCGGCATCGCCGTCCTCGCTTGAATTGAACGAGAAGAAGACAGTTTGCAGATCGTCATCGATCTCTATCGGCGACCAGTCCAGATCGATCACTTGGTCCGCACGTCGACCAAATGGTCCCCAAGCATTGCCCTTGACCCGGACATCGTGATTGCCCGGGATGACGAGCAGGCTTTTCGTCGTCAATCGTTCGACATCGAGCCGCAGCTCGTCGAATGAGGTCCGATATTCCTCTTTCGGCGTATCGAACAGATCGCCCGTCACCACGGCGCGATCAATACCGGGGAGCACGCTTGCCAGATGCTGTTTTAGCCACGAGCGACGCTGCGCTGCTTCCGACCGCCCGATGTGAAGGTCGCTCAAGTGCAGGATGCGTTTGCTCTGCTGCCGCTCGGCCGCTCGCCGGATTGCATCATCGACCCCCCGACGGCCGTGCCGCAGCGCGGGCACGATCGCGTCGCGATAAAAGACGCGTGCGTTTTCGAGCGGCAGCGCACAGGCGCCGCCGAGGCTTGTCCAGAACAGGACCCAGGGCGGGGCGACCGGATGGTCGGCAAGTTCACGAAGCGCGGGAAATGGATCGACGAACTGCGCCACGCCGTTTTCGGGCAGTTCCTCGGGCAACAGGATCAGTCCGGCTTCTTGCGACCCGATCGCTGCTTCGACGAAGAACGACAGGCTCTCGCGATCCTGGTCCCATCTTCCCTGCGGCAGCACCAGCGCGAAGAAGTCATATCCCGTGAAATAGGGGCGGAGCGGATCCAGCAGCGTGCGCACCTCATGCGGCTCGACAGCGCTCTCGTCGCCAAAATTGAATCGGGCGCGCTGCAGGCGGTCCCGCGCGACGTTCCGGACCTGATCGGTCCAGTCGTCCGCGGCGCCCTGGGTCGAACTGATAAGATTATGGCCATAGGCAAGCGACATCAGGAAGGTCCCCAACGTCTCACGGTCCGTTCTCGGAGCCTTTACTCGACCCTCGGTCGTGCAAAACCCGATGAGATTACTATGCCTGACAGCGAATCGCGCGCCCATGTCTTTTCCCCCGTCGCATGCACCGTATATCGCCCTTCGGGCCCGCGGCCACCCGAAGGAGGGGATCACGAAATAGTTCTCCTGATAATCGTCGATCCGATAGCGAGTGCGCATCACCCGCTTGAGGACGAAGGCGATGCGGTTGGGGCTCGCATCGTCAAGTGCGAAATGGATTTCGCCACAGCTTGAAACTATCCCGGTGCCGTAGACCCTCGAATCTTCCTCGCGTTTAGGCCGAACTGGACGTGTACCATAAAGCCCCGCGAGCTGTCCGCTTCTGCGATTTCTTGACTTAAAACGCCAGTCCGCAACCGACCAACACACGCCGTACCGACGCAATGCTGGGAATGTCCGCTCGCGCCGGAAGCGGCCAATCGCAACGCTGATACTTGCCGGGCAGTTACCGACACCAGCGAACGCGGCCGTTGATCACCCAATAGTGAGCGCGACACCCCGATTTGCGCCACACAGATGGCGAAAGGCTCGGGCGGCCTTTGGCGTCGAGCGTCAGCGTCCATCGTGGGGTGGCCTCCGCCAGCAGCAGCAGCTCAACCGTATCGCCGCAACCGCACGGGCACTTCATGCCGATGCTCCACGCCTCGCCATCGTCTTCGGCCAGCATCAGGTCGCGCCGGGGCAGTTTTGCGGGCAGAATGTCAGAACCTGCCCGCAGCAGTCGACGCCGCGGACCCAGGCGCTCCCTGGCGTCACGCCACCATCGGCTGAGCCATCCAATCATGGCTTCGTCGCCCGCGCCGCCAATGCCGGCAGGCCAAGCAGCGGCTCGCGCGCGCCGCGCCCGAGGAGTGGGTTCGGCGCCTTGTCGAAACCGTCTTCGGCAAAGAAGTCCTCGTCGCAGCCTGCCAGGCTGAAACGGGTCCGGGCATAGTTTCGGTTGGGCTCCAGCCGGAAGGGATAGGCCCGAAGGATGAACTCATTCATGCTCGCTGCGGCCGCGCGCATATTGAGGGTGATGACAGCGGGCGCTTCCTCGACAATCCCTTTGAGATATCCCGCCTCGATCTCGTGCGCATGCTCGGCAGGCGCAACACGGCGGAGATATTCGGCCCGCAGCGTTTCGGGTGTGTAGACTTGGCGGTCGCCAAGCGTCGCGCCGCCCGGCTGGACATAGTCGATCCGGCCAACCGCATCGGCGATCGCGACAGTGCCCGCTTTGGCCCGGACAGGGATCACCACGCCCACATCGATCAGCGGGATCAGGAACGCCGAAGCGATCAGGTCCGCCATGTACCGCGCGTCGAGCGTATCGACGCAGCAGAAGATCACATCGCCCTGGCTGGCGGCAATCACGGCCGCGCGCGTGTCGATCGACTTCGGTAGCGGGATCGCCACGCCCGCACCGCGATAGGCGGTGATTGCCGCGCTGAAGGCGTCGACTTTCAGACGTTCGGCCGCAGCGTCGGCAAGGGTCGTGTTCAGGATGCGATTGAGGTTCTTCCGCTCCACACGATCGAAGTCGATCAAGGTGACGCGACCAAAGCCCAGCCGGGCTGCCTGCTCAGCATTGACCGACCCCGTCCCGGACACACCGATGATGACGGCGTGCAGCCGACCAAGCTCCTGGGTCATGCCGCTCGTGAAGGCGATCGGCTTATTCGAAGGGCCGCCGAACCCGGCGGTATCTGCCCACCAGTAGTGCAGGTCGTCCCCAGCGACGGTGACCAGGTCGACCGGGCTGGCCTGCAGATCGGGACCGTACAACCGGGCGCGGATCGCGCCATCGGGCGTCATGATCGCAGAACCATGCAGATCACCATAGGCCTGAAACAGACTCGACATGGTGATTGCATCACTGGCGTCATCGACTTCGGAAAAGGCGAAGAGACCACCGGGATGCGAATGCAGCAGGATGATTGCCAGCCCTTCGACCTCGCCCTTGTCGATCGCCTTTTCCAGATAGGCACCCGGCCAGGTGATGGCGTCTCGTACCCGGCGCGCGCACGCGTCGTGCGGCACGGGAATCATCTCACGCACAACCAGTTTGAGCCGGGGGCCAGGCGTCCGGGCGCACAAGAGGATGGTCGCGGCTTCGCAGCCATCGCCCGGAAAAAGGTGGCTGCGGGCCTCGCCATGCTGGATGCCGGCGAGGGCCAAGGTGCTCGCCGGCATCATTCGCCAACTTCCTTCGCCAAGGCAGCTTCGACTAGAGCGAGTTGCGTCACGACATTGTCGACGGCCGGGTTCCAGCCGACTGCGCCGCGATTGCGCGACCAGCCGTGGAACTCCTTCTTGCGGATCGTACCGCGCATCTGCGTGCTCGGAATCTCGCGCCCCGAAGTCAGCTGGAGCGGCGGATAAACGTAAAAGCCATAGATTTGCGCAGCCGGATAGGTCGGCGGCACTTCCAGCGCGAGGAGCGTGCGTGAAACCGCATAGCCCGCCGGCACGGGATAATTGTGGATGACCAGCCAGCGGCGCTGGTCATCCTCTTCAATCGTTTCCCAGCGCAGCTTGAGGCGGTCCAGATACTCGGCGTCGGCATCCAGCAACGCAAAATCCCGGCGAGGCGCCGGGGGCGCCTCGCCATTGCCGACATCGCGCGGGCTCAGACGCAGCTTCTCGATGCCAGGGGTTTCGAGATCGAGGACCGTATCGAGCTGGACCTCACGCTTGGGCGCGCCGGCCACCTTAAAATAAATGTGCCACGGCTTGGTGGTGTCGAACCCGGCCTGAGCCATCGCCGCTTCAGCGGTGATGGTCGACGTCGCGGCCTCGATCACGACGCCGTGAACATTGAGCTTCCAGTGCTGCTTGCGCGAGATGAAGGACTCGATGCCCTCGCGATCGAGATCGACGAGATCCCGGTCATCGATCAGGCGATCGGGCTGATCGATCCGTTCCAAGTACAAGGCCTCGTCGCGCGGCACCTTGCCGAGCTTGCGCACGACAGCGCCAGTCGCGACGCGCGCCGGCCAGTCAAAACGCTCGCGGTTGACCGAGAACAGATAGAGGCGATCGCTCTCCACGATGATGAAGCGGCCGTCGTCATGGCGGAGGTCGACCACCTCGTCCGGGCGGATCGTTTCCAGGGCGCCATCAGCGAGCATCTGGAGGACGATGGCCGTGTCGGGTGGCTTGAAGCCCGCTGCCTTCGCCAGCTGCGTGCCGGTCGGCGTCAGGTCGGTGATCGCAACCGACCGGAAGGTGAGGGTGTCGTCCGCCACTTCGATGGTGTGACGGTTATCGCCGCGGCTGAGCGCGGCATCTGCAGTGGTGCTCATATCAAAATCTCCAGAGCATCGCCGGGCCATTCGCCGGTACCGCTAATGATATTGAGCGATCGCTAAGTATGTCAAGCACATCCTTAGCGACCGCTTGACAAAATTAGCAACCAGCTTAAGGTGTCATTGCTCGGACTCCGCGTCGGGCTATCGTCAAGGAGGTCAGATGAGTGATGAAACAGACAGTGATGCGGGGCGGCCCAACAAGCTGGGCGACTATCTCAAGAGCGTGAGACAATCGCTCGGCATGTCCCTTCGGGACGTCGAGGAGGCAACGGAGAAGGAGGTCAGCAATGCATATTTGAGTCAGTTGGAGACAGGAAAGATCACCAAGCCCTCGCCGCACATATTGTTTGCTTTATCGTCGGCGCTGGGTGTGGCCTACGAGGCGTTGATGCAGCTGGCGGGCTATATCGCACCCGCAGCCGATCGTGCCCCCGGCGTGAAGCACGGCCGAGCGGCCACCTTCGCGATCGAAAACCTCTCTGCAGATGAGGAAAAGGCGCTTCGCGATCACCTCGCCTTCATTCGTTGGAAAGATAAGAAATGACCTTGCGCCCGGACGATTGCACGTTGACCCAAGGTGAGTTTGCGAAAGTCCGGGCAGAGGCCGAAAGGGCACTGCGCGAGGCCGGCGCATTGGGCGTGTTCCCGACCCCGATCGATAACATCCTGAATGTGGCGAAGGTTGAAGAGGTCAAGGAAGATGTCCTCAATCCAAGCTTTGTCGAGAAAATGCGTGCTAAGGCGGGCGGCCTTCTGAAAAGTGCGGTCAGCAAGGTGATTGGCCTGTTTGACGCGGTCGCTGGCTTGATCTTCCTCGATCATTCGCTCTACCTGCCAAAGAGGCGGTTCGTCACATTCCACGAAGCTGCACATGGGTTCCTGCCTTGGCAGCGCGGCATGTACAAAATCGTCGAAGATTGTGAGATGGCGCTGGAGCCGGAGACGGCCGAACTGTTCGACCGGCAGGCGAACGTTTTTGCCGCCGAAGTGCTGTTCCAGCTCGACACTTTCGCGGCGATGGCGGCCGACGAAAAGTTCAGCATTTGGACGCCGATCGGATTGGCCAAAAAGTTCGAAGCGTCGCTGTACGCGTCGATCCGTCAATACGTGTCGAAAAACCATCGCCGCTGTGCCGTGCTCGTCCTCAACAAGCCCGAACTTATCGAAGGCGACGGATTCCGCGCCTCTTTGCGTCGCGCTATCCAATCCCCGACGTTTACTGAAGTTTTCGGCAAGCACGCCTGGCGTACCGTATTTACGCCTGACGATGAATTTGGCGCGTTGGTGCCGCTTGGCTCACGACGGGCGTCGGGAAAGCGCGGGATGTATCTAACAGACGCGAACGGCGATCGGCATGACTGCGTGGTAGAAGCTTTCACCCAAACACATCAGGTCTTCATTTTGATCCACTGTGTAAAGACCCTCGGTCCGCCTGCGATCGTATTCTGATCGGAGTAACGGCATCGTCCGGCAAATCCGATCGCATGTCGGCGCGGCAGCTTTCGGTAAGTTGCGAAGCTACAAGCGGCCGGGCATGATCCGGCCCAGTTTTACCCGATAGCGGCGGGTGGTCTGCGTAGGTGATTCGTCAGGCCGAGTAAGGATTCTCGAAGAGAATTAGCGCGGATTCAGTGGCTTATCGGAAAGGCAAGATTTAAAGCCACGACACTGTCCGACTATGCGGACAGGGCTAAGCTATTGTCTGCACATCATTTTTATAGAAATCAAAACAGTGCCGTCATAACGGCGACAGTGCCGGAGGGCTGAAAAATGGCAGTTTTCAAGCCTATTCGGTGGCACCGATTTTCATCGTTTCCAGTCGAGCGCATGGTTGGGCTTTCTTCCCTACCGAAGGTGTCGGTTATGCCCAGCGGAAATGATTTTAAGCCGAAGTTTGGGAGCATTGATGGGGTAAGAAGGCCGCGTCCGCGCAATGGCGGCCCGCATCTGAATGACGCAACTCGGCAAGATCAAGAGAACCCGCTCCCTCCAGCACAAAAGATTTTTGACGAGTTACCCGCCGAGCCAATCTGCGTTCGCGTCCCGGTGGCGGTGAAGCTGACGGGTATCAGTCGATCGACGCTCTACGAACTCATCGGAACCGGTGAAGTCGAAGCCGTAAAAGTCGGTCGGTCCACCTTTATCCGTTACGCCAGTCTCAAGCGGCTTTTCGACCGAGAATAGGCTTCGCGGGCATGGCCATGTCGCGATCACGATGGTAAAAGCGGTCCATCGACTCGGCGCGCGAAACTCGCCCAAAAGTCGATTTGCAGCCTTCCCTCTACAGGAACCGAACCCTACCCACGGCAACTGATGGGGGCCAGATTGGGGGCAGTGCGGCACGGCTGGTCGAAGAAATTCCAATAAATCCAACGCCTAGCAATCGCCTTGGATTCCCTTCACCGCTCCAGTCATTCGCAGCGATTTAGGAGCGCTAGATCGCGGTTAGCGAAAGTCCGGCCGGCCCCGCGCAGCGGGAACTGGCGGCGTGGCTTTGCCACGCCGGTCCCTATCAGTCCGGATAGCGCTCCACCCGCACCTGCTGTTCGATCAATTCGATCTCGCGATACGCCGTGAGGAAGGCGATGTCGGCGGCGTCGCGGCCGACGCAGATGCGCGCGGTTTCGGTGGGACACGACATGCCGGTTGCGTCGACCATGTGCCAGCCGCCGCCCAGATAGACTTCGGCGACCGCGTGAAAATCCATTGGCGTGACGCCGGGCGCATAGACGCTCGCCATGCGCGCCGGGATATGCGCCGAGCGCGCGAGCGCGATCATCACATGCGCATAGTCGCGGCACACGCCGCGCCGCTCGACGAAGCTGTCGAGCGCGCCGGTGTCCGCGTCGCTGGTTCCCGCCACGTAGGTGAAGCGGCTTTCGATCCAGTCGCGCATCGCGGCGATCTTCGCGCCAGCCGCGAGCTCGCCGAAGCGGCGCTCGACGAAGGCGTGAAACTTGTTCGACGGGCAATAGCGCGATTCGTTGAGATAGGGGACCGCCGCCGCGGGCAGCTGGTGGAGCGGAGCTTCGGACAGGGCGCACAAATCGACGGTAGGGCGGTCGATCGCCACGCTTGCGCGATAGACGGCCCGCAAGCTGCCCGAAGCGCGCAGCCAGATCGGCTCGCAGATGCCGTCGCCCCCCGGAACGCCTCCCGGAACGCGCGCGACGACCTCGGGCTCGCCAAGGTCGAGCGACGCGCTTTCGACATGCTGGCCGCCGCCGTTCGCCGCCTCGATCTGCAGCATCAGGTCGACCGGCTCGGAGAGGCGGTAATTTAGGGAGGCGGAGATTTCGAGTTTCATCTATCGGCAACGCTCAGGGGAAGGATCGGTCGCGAATGACAGCCGGAGAAAAGCACAAATGACGTCGGCGCGCACCATCGCCTTCATCGTCGTCACCATCTTCATCGACGCGATCGGCTTCGGCATCATCATGCCGGTGCTGCCGCAACTCGTGATGGAGGTCGGGCGGATCGACCTGCCGCATGCGATCGAGGTCGGCGCGTGGATCGGGCTGGTGATGGCGGTCGCGACCTTCCTCGCCTCACCGCTGCTCGGCAACCTCTCCGACCGCTTCGGGCGGCGGCGGGTGCTGCTGCTCTCGCTCGGCGGGCTGGCGGCAGACTATACGCTGCTCACCGTCGTCGGCACGCTGCCCTGGCTGTTCGTCGCGCGGGCGCTGTCGGGCATCTTCGGCGGCAGCTATGCGGCGGCGCAGGCGGCGATCGCCGACATCACCGCGCCCGAAGAGCGCGCGCGCAACTTCGGCTTCGTCGGCGCGGCCTTCGGGGTCGGTTTCGTCGTCGGTCCGGCGATCGGCGGCTTCCTCGGCGAGCTCAGCCCGCGCGCGCCCTTCGTCGCGGCGGCGATCCTCGCCGCGGCGAACATGCTGTACGGCCTGATCGTCTTTCCCGAGACGCTGGCCGCCGGGCGCCGCCGCGCCTTCGACTGGCGACGCGCCAATCCGCTCGGCGCCTTCCGGACCTTGCGCGGTCTGCCCGGCATGGGCGGGGTCGCGGCGGTGCTGGTGCTGTGGCAGATCGCGAGCCTCGTCTATCCGATGACGTGGAGCTTCTATTGCATCGCGCAGCTCGGCTGGACACCGGGGATGATCGGCGCCAGCCTGGCGGCGGTCGGGGTCGCGATCGCGCTAGGGCAAATGCTCGTCGTCGGACCGATGGTCGCGCGCTTCGGCGAGCGCGACGCCGCGACCTTCGGCATCCTCGTCGCGGTCGCGGTCTATGTCGGCTATGCCTTCACCACCTCGACGATCGGCGCCTTCCTGCTGCTGATCCCCGTCGCGCTGCAGGCGCCGGTGCAGCCGTCGCTGATGGCGATGATGTCGCGCCGCGCGACCGCCGAAACGCAGGGCGAGGTGCAGGGGATTTCAGCGATGGCGATGGGGCTCGGCCAGCTCGCGGCACCGATCCTGCTCACCGGGACGATGGCCTATTTCACCGCCGACAAGGCGCCGGTGCATTTCCCCGGCGCGGCGTTCCTCGTCGCGGCGGTTTTCGGCCTGCTCGCGATTGCCATGCTCCGCCGCCTGCCGCGCGCGCTGCCGGCAGCGGCCGATCAGATGCCGCCGTCGGTCACCGCATAGCCGATCGCCTCGAACCCGGTCGTCAGCATCGCCACGCACGCCGCGACCGCGGCGCCGTCGGTCGAGCGGATGACGAAATTCGCCCCGACCTTCCCGTCGCGGAAGAAGGGATAGCTGCCGATCGCGACCCCCGGATGCTCCTTTTCGCCGAGGCGGAGCAGGTCGGCGATCTCGCTTTCGGGGGCCCAGGCGCCGATCGTGTGCGCGATCAGCGGCGCACCGCCCTCAAGCTCGCCGGTCAGCGCGTCGAGCATCCCGGCGGTGATGTGCGGCACCCCCGCCATGACGAAGAGATTGCCGATGCGGATGCCGGGCGCGCCCGACATGCGGTTCGGGATCAGGTCGGCGCCGTCGGGCACCCGCGCCATGCGCAGCCGCGCCTCGGTGAGCTCGCCGCCGCGCTTGCTGTAATAGCCTTCGAGGATCGCGCGCGCTTGCGGATGGATCACGACCCCGACGCCGAGCGCCTTGGCGACGGCGTCGACGGTGATGTCGTCGTGGGTCGGGCCGATGCCGCCGGTGGTGAAGACATAGTCGTAGCGCGCGCGGATGGCGTTCAGCGCATCGACGATCTCCGCCTCGACATCGGGGACGATGCGCACTTCGCGCAGGCGAATGCCCTGCACGTCGAGCCAGGTCGCGATCTGCGACACATTCTTGTCCTGCGTGCGGCCCGAGAGGATCTCGTCGCCGATCACCAGCACGGCGGCGGTCCAGATGCGTTCGTCGCTCATCGCTTTGCCTTAGCCTGCTGCCGTGACAAAACAAGGGTGCTGGAGGCAGGCTATCGTTCCTGTTATGTTCCAATCCGAATCGCAACCTTGGGAGAGCCGCGATGGCCGACGAGCTGATTTTCTATACCAACCCCATGTCGCGCGGGCAGATCGTCCGCTGGATGCTCGAAGAGGTGGGCGCGCCCTATGAAACGCAGATCCTGGGTTATGGCACCTCGATGAAGGATCCCGCCTATCTGGCGATCAATCCGATGGGCAAAGTTCCGGCTATCGTCCATGACGGCCGCACCGTCACCGAATGTGCGGCGATCTGCGCCTATCTGGCCGACGCGTTTTCGGCCGCGAGCCTCGCACCGGCGGCCGCCGACCGCGCCGATTATTACCGCTGGATGTTCTTTGCCGCGGGGCCGGTCGAACAGGCGATCACCGCGAAATCCTTCGGCATCGAACCCGACGCCGACCAGCAGCGGATGGCGGGCTTCGGTTCGCTCCCCGCCGTGCTCGACGCGCTGGAAGGCGCGGTCGCGGGCAAGGCGTTCGTCGCCGGCGATCGCTTCAGCGCCGCCGACGTCTATGTCGGCAGCCAGATCGACTGGGGCCTGCAGTTCGGCACCATCCCCTCGCGCCCGGCGTTCGAAGCCTATGTCGCCCCCTTGCGCGAGCGCGCGGGCTACCAGCGCGCAAAGGCGATCGACAATGCGCTGATCGCGGAGATGCAGGCGGCGAACCCGGCCTGAGCGGGCAATGGCAAGAGGCCGGAGGTGAAGGGGACGGCGATGAGATGAGAAACTGCCGTTCAAACAAGCCGGGGAGCAAGCGCGGCGATCAATTCTCGCGCTTCGTCCCTTTCATCCTCGGAAATGAAGGTCGATCCCACGGCTGACACAAGGCACCGTAATGCCAAGGACGGATTGGCCCTTACGCCCTCGCCGTCGATATAGCATTTCGCCAAATCCAGTTGCGCGCTTCCATCGCCGGCTTGTGCGGCTCGCTGGAACCACTGGAACGTCAAACGTCTATTGCCTGCCTCTCTGTAGAGAATGGCGATATTGTTGGCCGCAACGCATGAATGGCTTCGACGCCATGCTCTCCGATAGAGCTTCATGGCTCGCGGCTTGTCGGGCGCGACCCCCAAGCCGTGGTCGTAGATATAGGCCAGGCGCGTCAAGCACTCGACGCTTCCCAAATCCGCGCCGCGCTCGAACGAAGCACGCGCCAGATCGAAGTTGCCGCCTTCCTCCGCGGCATCGGCCAAACGGAACAGGAGATCGGTATCCGCCATCCGCGCATTCTGGCTTGTTAACCCCGTGTCGGCAATCGGGCAGTTCCAGCCATTCGCCGCTCGGGGCTTGACCCGTGACCGCACTTTCTGCGCGCATTGGCCGAGGACAAGGATGTCCGGTCGCGGTTGAAACTGCGACCCGCGCCCAAAGAAAAAGCCCGGCGGGGAGTGGAGCAAGATACTCTCAAGGGGTAAATCGGGTGGTCAGAAGACCTTCATGGATCAGGCGGAGCATTTGCCGTCCGTCGTGGCCAGGCACGATTATCAAATCCGGATACTTCTGGGCCAAATCGTGGATGGCTATCGTCTGGGCCATCAGGGCCGGGCGGTCGTCGTGGGTCTGGTCGCCATACCAGTCCGTTACATATCGCGACCGGATTCGTTTCAGCGTGACGTTGTCCAGAAGTGACGTCGTATCGCCGGTGAACAGATATTCGCGGCCATCGGCGCGCCGGACATATACCATCTGCGACCCGCTGGTGTGGCCCGGGGCTTTGATGAGGACCACGCCCGGCGCCAGCGCATGAAGCCGGTCATAGGAGAGGGGATGAAAGTTCAGCGCCGCAAGGTCGGGCCAATGCAGCGGCAGGCTGCCGGCCATATCCGCCGCCTGCTCGCTGGTCAGAACGGCCCGGCCGAAAAGCGCATCGCGATGCGGACTCTCGAGCAGGCCACCGATATGATCGGCATGTTCGTGCGTCACGACAATCGCGGATGCGCTTTCCATGGCCGGGACCAGACGTTTCCATGCCGCAGAATCATAGCTGGCCGCCTTGAATCTCTTTGCCAGGTCCGCCGAATTGGCGGTGTCGATGAGAATGGTTCGATCCGGGAACACAAGGCGGTAGCTGGCCCGCACCATATCGACTTTTCCCCAGCCCGTCCCGGAAACGATCGCGATCCTGGGCACCATCGTATGCGACAGGCGCTCAATCTCGATATGGTCGGGCCCTGCACCCGGAATCGTGCCGGAGACGCGTCGCAACTCGTCAAGATCGAGTGGGAATCGGGAATCGGGCGTCGCCTGATTGCTGTAGAAGAGCCAGAATAGTACTATCGCCAATGAGATCAGGATGATCGCGACGATTCCGCCCATCCATTTCAAGGCGCGTTTCATCCGCATATTCCTCTTGAAAAAGTTGCCTCGGGGTCATTCGGCGGAAAGCGGCAGGCCATCCACTCGCAGCGATCAAGGGTGTCAGCCCTCTCTCAAAGAAAAAGCCCGGCGGATCGCTCCGCCGGGCTCTTGTTTTTGCTTGCCGTCCGTCCGCTCAGTCGCGGCTGCCGAGCAGGTTGAGCAGGAAGGTGAACATGTTGACGAAGTCGAGGTAGAGCGTCAGCGCGCCCATCACCACCGACTTGCCGACGAAGTCGGTCCCGCGGACATAGAAATACATGCTCTTGATCTTCTGCGTGTCATAGGCGGTCAGGCCTGCGAACAGCAGCACGCCGATGATGCTGATCGCGAGGTTCAGCGCCGCCGACTGGACAAACATGTTGATGAGCAGCGCGACGAGGATGCCGACGACGCCCATGATCAGAAAGGTGCCGAAACCCGACAGATCCTTCTTGGTCGTATAGCCGTAGAGGCTGAGGCCGAGGAAGGCGGCCGCGGTCGCGAAGAAGGTCGTGGCGATCGAGGTCTGGGTAAAGGCCAGGAAGATCGTCGACATCGACAGGCCCATCACCGCAGCATAGGCCCAGAAGAGCATCTGCGCGGCGGTCGTCGACAGCTTGTTGATCCCGAAGCTCAGCACCATCACGAAGGCCAGCGGCGCCAGCATCACCACCCACATCAGCGGGCTGCCGACCAGCGACAGGGTGAAGCCCGAATTATAGGCCAGCATCGCGACGATGCCGGTCAGCAGCACGCCCGAGCCCATATAGTTGTAAACCGACAGCATGTACGACCGCAGGCCGGCGTCGACGGCCTGATCCATCGCGCTCGCGCTGCCAGGGAAGCCGGACGCCGCCATATTGGGGTCGTTCCAATTCGCCATTTCAAATCTCCATCACCGGCCGGACGATACCAGCCGTAGCGGCAATATCGGTATAATCGGCCTCTGTTTCAAGCAAAACCGGGTCGAGGGGCGAAACGGAGCGCGAAAGAGCCAAGGCGTCGACAAAAAGAGCCATGTGCTCCCGCGAAGGCGGGAGCCCATCTCCGGTCGGCGCTATCTGGAACCGACCGGAGATGGGTCCCCGCCTTCGCGGGGACACGCAAATTTCTCATTCAATATTTGTCATCCTCCGCGCCTCCGCGCGCATCCCGATCTCTCTCGGACCAGCCCCTCTGTTCCTACCCGCCCGAACCGCTTATGCTGCCCGCGCCATGTCCACCCACCGCCTGTTCGTCGCGCTGCGCCCGCCCCATCCGATCCGCGCGGCGCTGATCGCCGCGATGCACGGCATTTCGGGTGCGCGCTGGCAGGACGACGAGCAACTCCATCTGACGCTGCGCTTCATCGGCGAGGTCGACCGGCACCGGGCCGAGGACATCGCCGCGGCGCTCGGCGGCCTTCACGCGGCCGCGATTCCCGCGCGCATCGCCGGGGTCGGGCTGTTCGAGCGACAGGGGCGGCCGCATATGGTCTGGGCCGGGGTCGAGCCGCCCGCGCCGCTCGCGGCGCTGCACCGCAAGGTCGATCAGGCGCTCGCGCGCGTCGGGGTCGCGCCCGAGACACGCGCCTTCGTTCCGCATATCACGCTCGCGCGGCTGAACCGCGCATCGGGCCCGGTCGCCCCCTTCCTCGCGCAGAGCAGCGACCTCGCCAGCCCGCCGTTCCTGTTCGACCATGTCACCCTCTATGAAAGCGAGATGGGCCACGGCGGATCGCGTTATCACCCCGTCGCGCGCTATCCGCTCGAGGCCGAGGCGACGAGCGCCGACGCGACCGCGCTGACGTCGTCCCACGTCGCCGCGAAACCACCGTCGTCGCCATAATAGGGATCGGCGACGCTCTCGCCCGCGCGGTCGGGCACCAGGTCGAGCATCAGCGCCAGCGTCGCGGTCGCATCGGCGGGCCGGATCGCCCGCGCGTCGCTGAGATTGGCCGCGTCGGCGGCAAGAATCAGGTCGAAGCGGCGGAAATCGTCCGCCGAAAGCTGGCGCGCGCGCAGGTTCGAGATATCGACGCCGCGCCGCCGCGCCTCGGCCTGTGCGCGGGCGTCGGGGGGATGGCCGACGTGCCAGTCGCCGGTGCCCGCCGAATCGAGCGTCGCCTCGACCCCGGCGTCGGCGAAGGCGGCGCGCGCCGCCCCCTCGGCCAGCGGCGAGCGGCAGATGTTGCCCAGGCAGAGGAAGAGAATGGCGGGAGGATTTCGTCGATCGTCGTGCATGTCGCTCCTCGCGCGCAAAGGTGAACCGACTTTCAACTTGCGCCTTCGCCCGGCTCTGCTAGCCATGGCACAAACGATAAGAGAAGAGGGAGCGACTTGCCAGATGGCCGATAGCAATAGCGCGAGCGACGACGCGATTACCCCGCCGACCAAGGCGTCGCCCTATGCCTGGTATGCGCTCGGTATATTGTTCCTCGTCTATGTCCTCAATTTCATCGACCGGCAGATCATCACGATCCTCGCGCCCGACCTGAAGCGCGACCTCGGGCTCGACGACGCCGACATCGGCTTTCTCTATGGCACGGCATTCGCGGTCTTCTATGCGCTGTTCGGCATTCCGCTCGGCCGCCTCGCCGATGCCTGGCACCGCGTCCGGCTGCTGACCGTCGGGCTTGCGATCTGGTCGGCGATGACCGCGGTCTCCGGGCTCGCCGCGAATCGCTATCAGCTCGCGGCGGCGCGGATGGGGGTCGGCATCGGCGAGGCGACCGCCGGGCCCTCGGCCTATTCGCTGATCTCCGACCTGTTTCCCAAGAACATGCGCGGGACCGCGCTCGCCATTTATTCCGCCGGTCTCTATTTCGGCGGCGGTATTTCGCTGATGATCGGCGGCTTCATCGTCGAGGGCTGGAACGAGGCCTATCCGGACGGCGGCCCCTTCGGCCTCGTCGGCTGGCAGGCGGCGTTCATGGCGGTCGGCATCCCCGGCCTGTTGCTCGCGGCGTGGGTCGCGACGCTGCGCGAGCCGGTGCGCGGTCTTGTCGACGGCATTCCGACCCAGGCATCGCCGACGCCCTTCAAAGGCTTTTTCGAGGAATTGTTCGCGATCATTCCGCCGTTCACGCTGATCTCGGCGGCGCTGCGCGGTTCGCGGGCCTTTCTGATCAACGCCGGCGCGATTGCGATTTTGGGGCTTGTCGCGGCGGCGATGATTTCGCTCACCGGCGCGACGCTGCAATGGATATGCGTCGCCTTCGGCTATTATGCCGTTTTTTCCTGGGCGAGTTCGCTGAAAAGCCGCGACCGCCCGACCTTCGGGCTGATCTGGGAATCGAAGGCCTTTCTCGCGACGATCCTCGGCTATGGCACCGTCGCCTTCCTCTCCTATGCGTCGAGCGCCTTCGCGCCGATCTATGCGCTCGAGGTACTGGGCGAGGACGCGGGCACCGTCGGCCTGTGGGTCGGGGGCTGCGGCGCTCTCGCGGGCTTTCTGGGGGTGATCCTCGGCGGGCGCATGTCCGACTGGCTGCGGCAGCGAAACGAGGCAGGGCGCATCCTGGTCGTGATCTTCGGCCTGATCGCGCCGATCCTGCCGATCGTCGTCGCCTTCACCACCCAATCGGAGCCGGGGACCGGCGATTTCGTCCGTTTCGTCTTCTTCGCGTCGCTCGCGGGGCTGCTCGCGTCGAGCGCGCTCGGCGCCGCGGCGGCAACGACGCAGGATCTGGTGCTGCCGCGGATGCGCGGCACCGCGACCGCGACCTTCTTCCTCGCGACGACGCTCGTCGGGCTCGCACTGGGGCCTTATATGGCGGGACAGGTCTCGGCAATGACCGGTAGTCTGGCAACCGGCGTCTTGTCGACACTGGTCATCGTGCCGGCCGGGTTGGCCGCGTTGTTCATCGCCTATCGCAGCGTCCCCATCGCGGCCGCTTCGGTGGTCAAGCGCGCGCGGGACGCAGGCGAGTCCGTCTGACCCGCCCGCGTCGCCGTCATTTGGCGGTGGGAAGCTCGATCACACCGCAGGCGACGCGTGCGCCGCTGTTGCCGGCGGGGTCGGTCTTCATGTCATCGGGACCGGCGTGGATGACGAAAGCGGCGCCGTCGGCGTCGATCAGCCCGCCCTCGCCGGTCAGCCGCGTGCCGACGAGGTTCAGCGTCGCACGGCCGATCGCATCGGGTTCGATCACGAGATTCGGCAAGTCACCGTGATGCGCGCCCATCGGGTTGTCGCGGCCGTGCTGGGCGCCGGTCGGGTTCCAATGCGGACCCGCGCTGGTGAAACCGGGCGGCGTGCACTGCCCGACGGCGTGGATATGCATCCCATAGGTGCCCGGAGCAAAGCCGCGCGCGACGAGTTCGACGCGAAGGCCGGAGTCGGTCTTGTAGAAATCGGCGCGGCCGCGGTCGGCGCCGCGCGCATCGGTCAGCTGGGCCGAAGCGTCCGCCGCCGGAAGCTTCTGCACCGGCTTGCCGCCCATGGTCGCGCAGCCGGCGAGCGCCAGCGCGCCTGCCGCGCCCAGCACCGCCGCAAGCGTCCGTCCGTGACGTGAAGCAAGGATCATCTCTCGTCTCCATTTCTTTTGCGAATCCGGCGCGAGCACCGCGCCCTGCGATCCCCACGAGGATGCCTGCAAATTCCACCGCTTCCAAGCAGATAAGCCCAAGGCATCAACCACCGCCCGCCGAAAGCCGCATCCGCAGCCTTTTGAGCTCCTGCGGCGGGACGGGCGGCAACGCCGCGGCGGGCTTGCCTTCGCGCAGCCGCTTGCGGTCTTTTTCGGCCGGTTCGACGCGGCGGACGCGCACCGGCGCGTGGCCCTGCGCGCGGATGCCGAGCTGTTCGGCGGCGCCGCGCGACAGGTCGATGATCCGCCCGCCGCCGGCAAACGGCCCGCGATCGTTGACGCGCACGATGATCCGCCGCCCGGTGTCGAGCGCGGTTACTTCGACATAGGTCGGGAGCGGGAGCGTCGTATGCGCGGCGGTGATCCAGCCGGGCCGGAACTGCTCGCCGTTCGCGGTGCGGTTGCCCGATTCGTTGCCGTACCAGCTCGCGGTGCCGATCGCGTCATAGCCGGGCGCCGCCGCGGGCACATAGGTGGCGCCGCGCACCGTATAGGCAGGGCCGATCCGCACCGGCACGTCGCTGACGGGGCGAAAATTGCCCCCGGCGCAGGCGGAGAGCAGCAGCGCCGGGATCAGGGTCAGGGAGGAAAGCGGAAAGCGCCGGTTCATCGGGCATCTTGGTACAGGCAGCCCGCGCTGGGATAAAGTCCCTGTGTCTGCTTTGGGGTGGGAAGCGGACATCTACTAACGGCTCCCGTCATCCCGGCGAAGGCCGGGATCTCACCCTATCGCCATGTCGCACCGGCGAGATCCCGGCCTTCGCCGGGATGACGGGGTTCGGTCGAAACCCTCCATCCGATCACCCAAAAAGAAAGGGCCGCGAATCGCTTCGCGGCCCTTCCTTGAGCTTACGCTTCGGATCAAGGATCAGAAGACGCGCGCATATTGTTCGTTGCCGACGAAGCCCAGCTTGCCGACGCCGCTGCGCTTCACGACCGCCATCACGCGATCGACGGTGATATACCGCGCATAGGGATCGGGCTGAACCTGCAATTCGGGTTCGACCGGCAGCGCCTTGGTCTGTTCCAGAAATTGCGCGAGCTGCGCCAGATCGACGGGCGAACCGTTCCACGCGATCGTCCCCGCGGGATCGATGGTGATCTTGTTCTTTTCCGGATCGACGTTGTTCTTCGCGTCGGTCGGAACCGGCAAGTCGATCTTCACCGCGTGGGTCTGGACCGGGAGGGTGATGATGAACATGATGAGGAGCACGAGCATGACGTCGATCAGCGGCGTCGTGTTCATGTCCATCATCGGTTCGTTTTCGTCCCGATCTCCAACTGCCATAGACATAGAGGTCTATTCCTTCATTCTCGCCGGGCGCCCTTACAGGCGGCCCAGCGTGCCCGAGCCAGCAACCGGTTCGGAAATGAACCCGATCTTCTGGAAACCGGCATATTGCATCGTATAGATCACGCCGCCGATGCACTGGTACGGCGTGTTGACGTCGCCGCGGATATGCACTTCGGGGAAGTTATCTTCGGTGATATTCTGCACGCCGCCGATATCCGCGATCAGCTTTTCGAGCTTCTTCTGCCCGAGATCGAGCAGTTGCTTGGAATCGACGGGCGTCTGGCCCCAGTAAACTTCACATGCCGAACTGTCGGCATTGGGCAAGCCATCGCCATCGGTATCCGCCGAGCGGACCGACAGGTTGACGTTTTCGGGCTTCGTCGTCGTCGGCTCAAAGACCACGTCGGGCAGCTTGAGCTCCACCGTCTTCAGCACCACGGGAACCGTGATGAGGAAGATGATGAGCAGCACAAGCATGATGTCCACGAGCGGGGTCGTGTTGATGTCCGACATCGGGGCATCTTCGCCCTTGTCGCCTACACTCATCGCCATAGGATTAGCATCCTGTCACAAAATTACTGTCATGGAGCGAAGCGGAGGCCGCCTGGCGCCCGCGTCGTCCAGCGGCCCCGTACGCACCGCCCAAGGGGCGACGGCACGGGGCCCGCAGACTTACGCCTTCTTCGGCGCGGCAGCCGGAGCGGCCTTGGCCGGAGCAGCCACCACGGCCGGCTTCACCTGGCCACCCGACATGATCGAGCCGAGCACATCGTTCGAGAAGGTCGACAGGCGACGCGCGATCGACTTGTTGCGGCTCTGAAGCCAGTTGAACGCGAGCACCGCGGGAACCGCCACGATCAGACCGATGGCGGTCATGATGAGCGCTTCACCGACCGGGCCGGCGACGGTGTCGATCGAGGCCTGGCCCGACGCGCCGATCTTCACGAGGGCGCGCAGAATGCCGATAACGGTCCCGAACAGACCGACGAACGGAGCGGTCGAGCCGACGGTCGCGAGGAAGGCGAGGCCGCCGTTGAGCTTCGAGTTGATGTGGTTCTGCGAACGCTCGAGCGTGCCGTGCATCCAGTCATGCGATTCGACGGGATCGGTCAGCTTGTTATGCTCTTCGTTGGCGCGCAGACCGTCTTCGACGACCTGGCGATAGGCGCTGTTCTTTTCGAGCTTCGAAACGCCGTCGGCGAGCGTCGGGGCGCGCCAGAAGTTCGCGTCGACCGCCTTGCCCTGGTTGATCACCTTATTCTGTTCGAACAGCTTGGTGAACAGGATGTAGAGCGTGCCGACGAACATGATCAGCAGGACCAGGAAGGTGACCTGCGACACGATGCCGCCTTCGCACAGGGCGGGCAGCAGGCCGTAGGGGTTCTGGCCTTCCTTCACGACGCAGACCGACGCGGGAAGGAGCGACATCCCCGCTTCGTGGGCCGGAGCCGCAGCGCCCGCGGCAGCGTTTGCAATCAGGTTAAACATGGTGGTTATTCCCTCTCAAAATATTCAAAACGGTATGAAAAGACTGAAATATGCGAGTTCCCGGCGGCGAATCACTTCGGAATCCGCCACGTGATTGTGCTACTGAAGCTCCCGCCTGAGGGGTTACCTGCACGATCCTTGCCCGGGGTGAACCGCGCACGCCGCATAATGAGCTTGCAGGTCAGATCATCGAGATCGGCATGGCCGCTTGACGAAGTGACGTCGCAGCCCGTCGGCTTGCCGCTCACATCATACGCGACCCGGAATCCCGTTCTGCCCTGACGTTCCTCGCGGAGAGCACGCGCCGGATAGTCGTCGGAACTCGCCCAGTTGCTGGGGTTGCCCTTCGGCTTGCCGGGCGCGCTCATGTCCGGAGCCGGCGGAGGCGCCGGCGGAGCCGCGATCGGGGGGATCGGCAGCGGCGGACGCGGGGGCGCCTCGGGCACCGACGACACCTGGTTCGACGTGTTCGGCGGCGGAATCGGCGACGGCGGCGTCACCACCGGTGGCGGCGGCGGCAGCTTGTTATCCGGCGGCGGCGGCGGCGGGGGTTCCTCCGGCGGCGGCGGCTCTTCGACGTCCACCACGTCCAATTTCTCGGCGAGCTTCTTGACGATGCTGATGTTCAGACCATTCACTAGGCCGTAGCCCAGCAAAGCCGTGAACAAGCCCACCAAGACAATCGCCACTACCCTGTTTTTAGGGTCGACATTATCACCATAAGCCATTCAGGGACGACGCTCCTTGCTAGATCATCCTGACACCAAATCCATCACCGACGGGTGCGGTTGCCAAATGCTCGGATAATTTCCGATGCGCTTTCACAGACCCGGCGGCGTCGCAGCCGGCCTTTTATGTTGTCGCCGGACGCTTCGTCGCTCGTCCTATCGCGGTGGCGACAAGTTCGCAAACCCTTTATCAGCGGTTAATGTCCGCTTCCCCATGATGGGGTTTTGGCGCCCGTCCGGCGCCTCGAACAATGGAAGGTGGTTCGATCATGCGCGCGCTCCTGCCGGCTGCCGCTTTGGGTTTTTCTGTTGTAAGCGGCTGTTTTATCAGCGCTTCTGCCATGCAGACGCCGACACCGGCGGCAACATCATCACCCTATAGCTATGCCGATATCGCCGATCTGGCGACGATCGCGCCGATGGCGATCCACGCCCGGATCTTTCGCGCGACGCCGCTGAAAGCCGAGCGGGCGCCGGGGTTGAAAGCGGGTCAGGCGCGATTCTATGTCGAAGCCGACGTGGTCAGCCTGATTCGCGGCGCGGGTCCGCTCGCGGCGCGAATCTCCTATCTCGTCGACCTGCCGCTCGACGCCGGGGGCAAGCCGGTGAAGCTCAAAAAGAAGCAGCCGGTCCTGCTCTTCGCCCGCCCCGTCGCGGGCGTCGCCCCCGGTGCCAAGAACACCGGCAGCGTCCAGCTCGTCGCCGCCGATGCGCAATTGCCGTGGGATCCGGCGACCGAGGCGCAGCTTCGCGCGATCCTGACCGAGCTGGTCAAACCCGGCGCGCCGCCCGCGATCACCGGCGTCGCCAACGGCTTCCACGTCCCCGGCACGCTGCCGGGAGAAGGCGAGACGCAATTGTTTCTCGATACGAAGACCGGCGAGCCGGTGTCGCTGACCATTCTCACCGCCCCCGACGGATCGCGCCGCTGGGCCGCGGCGTTCGGCGAGATCGTCGACGGGTCGGCGGCGGTGCCGGCGCGCGATACGCTCGCTTGGTATCGCCTTGCCTGCGGCCTGCCGCATCAATTGCCGCTCAGCAAGCTCGCCGGCACCGCGCCCGAAGACCGCAAGAAAGCGGCAGCGGATTATGCCGTCGTCCTCGGCGCGCTCGGCGAATGCACCCGGACCCGGACGCCGCCGGTCGGGAATTAGCCGTTCATCGCAAATGCGGAGAAAGGCGAGCTATTGGTTCACGCGGAGACGCGGAGACGCGGAGAGAAGGAAGATCGGCGGCTTCGCCGCCCTTCCTCTTCGACCCTGCGACCTCTGCGCCTCTGCGCGCATTTTTCTTCTCCGCGTCTCCGCGTCTCCGCGTGAACCATATGGACTCCACCTTCGTCCGGGCTTGCCTCCACGCCAAAAGCCGATAGGGGGCCTCGCATCCCGCGGATGATCCCGCGTCTCGATGGAGTGTCCGATGTCGCCGTCCTCTGCCCCCGCCGCGCCCCGCCCGCCGCTCCGCGTCGCGCTCGCGGGGATCGGCGTCGTCGGCGGCGGCGTCGTGCGGCTGCTCGAGGCGAACCGCGCGCTGATCGCGCGCCGCGCCGGCCGGCCGATCGAGATCGTTGCCGTGTCGGCACGCGACCGCCACAAGGATCGCGGCGTCGACCTGTCGCCCTATCGCTGGGAAGACGATATGGACGCGCTCGTCGAAGCGGGCGATGTCGACGTCGTCGTCGAGATGATCGGCGGCGCCGACGGATCGGCGCTGACCCTCGCGCGCCGCGCGCTAGGCGCAGGCAAGGCGCTGGTCACCGCGAACAAGGCGATGATCGCGCATCACGGGCTGGACCTCGCGCGGCTCGCCGAAGCAAAGGACACGCCGCTCAAATATGAAGCCGCGGTCGCGGGCGGCATCCCCGTCATCAAGGCGATCCGCGAAGGCGCATCCGCGAACCAGATCGCGCGCGTCTATGGCATCCTCAACGGCACCTGCAATTATATCCTGACGCGGATGGAACGCGATGGCTGGGGCTTCGCCGATGCCCTCGCCGCCGCGCAGGCGGAAGGCTATGCCGAGGCCGACCCGACTTTCGACGTCGACGGGATCGACGCTGCGCATAAATTGTCGATCCTCGCCGCTCTCTGCTTCGGGACGAAGCTCGACATCGACGCGGTGACGGCGGCGGGCATCCGCGACCTGATCGCCGCCGACATCCGCGAGGCCGAGGCGCTCGGCCACCGCGTCCGCCTGATCGGCATGGCCGAACGCGACGAAACCGGTCTTTACCAGCATGTCCAGCCGTGCCTCGTCCCCGCCGATCATCCGCTCGCCTATGTCCCCGGCGCGCTCAATGCCGTGGTCGCCGAGGGGAATTTCGTCGGCCGCCTCTTCTTCGAGGGCGCGGGTGCGGGCGCGGGGCCGACCGCATCGGCGATCGTCGCCGACATCATCGACATCGCGCGCGACGAATATGGCCCCGCCTTCGCGATGCCGGTCGACGCGCTCGACGCGGCGCCAGTCGCCGACGCCGGGGCGCGCGTCGGCAAGCATTATGTCCGCCTGATCGTCGAGGATCGCATCGGCGTCCTCGCCGAGATCGCGACCGCGATGCGCGATGCGGGCGTCTCGATCGAAAGCTTCATCCAGCGCGGCACCGAAGAGAATGACGGCGTCGTCATCGTCCTCGTCACCCACGAAGGCCCCGCGCGCGCGATCGAGGCGGCGCTGGCGACCCTCGCCGCGTCGGACCATGTCGTCGGCGCGCCGATGCGGATGCCGATCCTGGCGCTCTAATTCTCCGGCGCCGCCGGCACGCCGTTCTCGGGATCGGTCGCGCGCTTCGCCATTTCGTACAGCGGATTATATTCGGGGCCGCGCGGATAGCGGCCGCCGATCGGCATCCAGTTATAGGGTAGCCGGTCGAGGCTCATCGCCTTGGCTTCGGCCCGCGGGAGCTTCGGCGGCGCCTCGCGGCCTTCGTTGGCGATCGCACGCAATTCGGGCGACAGCCGGTGCCTTTCGGTATCGCTGCCGCACACGGTGATCGAGCCGTCGTCGGACGGGGTACAGCGCCGCACCGGATCGGTCATCTCGCGCGACCGGGCGATCGCCGCTTCGGCCCCCGGCTCCGCTTTCGCCGGCGCGGGCGGGCCGATCGTCTGCGCGGCAAGGGGCGGCGTCACGCCGATGACGCAATAGACGACGAAAGCCGCGCCGAAACGGGCGAAGGATTCTCGACAAGCGGGGCAACGGGCCATATGGCGCGCACCATGCCCAAGGGCGCCGACAAGTAAAGACGGAGAGTCAGGACGATGACGAACAGCAGCGGCAGCAACCTCGACCGGGTGCTCGTGCTCGAAATGGTGCGCGTCACCGAAGCCGCGGCGATCGCCGCCGCCAGGCTGATCGGGCGCGGCGACGAAAAGGCGGCCGACGCCGCCGCGGTCGAGGCGATGCGCGATGCGTTCAACACCCTCTACATGGACGGCACCATCGTCATCGGCGAGGGTGAGCGCGACGAGGCGCCGATGCTCTATATCGGCGAGAAGGTCGGTAACGCGCCGGGCAAGGGGCCGAAGATCGATATCGCGGTCGATCCGCTCGAAGGCACGACGATCACCGCCAAGGCCGGCCCCAACGCGCTCGCGGTGCTCGCGATCGCCGAGGAAGGCTGCCTGCTCAACGCCCCCGACGTCTATATGGACAAGCTCGCGGTCGGTCCCGGCTTCTCGCCGAACATCGTCCATTTCGACAACAGCGTGCGCGAGAATGTCGAAGCGGTTGCGCGCGAAAAGGGCGTATCGCCGCAGGACATCATCGTCTGCGTCCTCGACCGGCCGCGCCACGAAGCGATCATCAGCGAACTGCGCAGCATCGGCTGCGGCGTCGCGCTGATCCCCGACGGCGACGTCGCCGGGGTGATCGCGACCACCAATCCCGACACCAATGTCGACATCTATATGGGGTCGGGCGGCGCGCCCGAGGGCGTTCTCGCCGCCGCGGCGCTGCGCTGCGTCGGCGGCCAGTTCAAGGGCCGCCTGCTGTTCCGCAACGACGACGAGCGGCTGCGCGCGAAGAAATGGGGGATCGAGGATCTGGGCCGCGTCTACGACCTCGAAGACCTCGCCAAGGGCGACGTGATCTTCGCCGCGACCGGGGTCACCGACGGGTCGCTGCTGCGCGGCGTCAAGCATCGCCGCGGCGGCGTGCTGACCACCGAAAGCGTCGTGATGCGCGCCTCGTCGGGCACCGTGCGCTGGGTCAAGGGCGAGCACCGCGCGGGGTGACAAATCCCCGTCGCCCCACGAAGGCGACGGTTGGAATGAGGGGACTGCGAAATGGAAGAAGCAAAGCGTCCGAAGCTGTTCGTCAGCCATCATTCGAGCAAATATGACGTCGCGCTCCACGTCGAGAAGGCGCTCGCGCGCCACGGCGTCGATTGCTGGATCGCGCCGCGCGACGTCGGCCCGGGCGAAGCCTTCGACACCGCGATCATGCAGGCGATCCGCGATTCGGCGGGCGTCCTCCTCCTCTTCTGCAGCCAGTCGGACAAGAGCCCGCACGTGAAGCGCGAGTTGATCCTCGCCGACAGCGCGCACAAGGCGATCATTCCGCTGCGGCTCGAGGAGATCGTTCCCGACGATCTCGCCTATCATCTCGCGAGCGCGCAGTGGATCGACTGGCTGGAAAAGCGCGACGATTCGATCGCGCGCATCGCGGCGAAAGCGCATCAGCTTGCTGGCACCCTCGCTCCCGACAGGACGGAGCCCGCCGTCGCAGCGCCGGCGGCTGCAGCCGCTGCCGACAATCTTCACGCCGCGATCCTGACGCAGGCGTCCGCCCCGGAACCCGCCGCATCCTCGGGCGGGTCGGCCAAGACGCTGATGATCGGCGCGCTGCTCGTTCTGGTCGCGGTGCTGGGCGCCATGCTGTTCCTGCGCGGCGGCGAGGAAAAGAAGGCCGAGCTTGCGACAGCGGCGGCCCCCGCTGCCGCTTCACCGGCCGCGACCGCGCCGGGTCCTGCGACGGCGGCACCCGCGGCGACGATGCCCACCGCACCGGCGGAGACAATGGCGACGGCGAAGATTCCGCCGAGCTTCAACTGCAAATATGCCGCGACGCGCGCCGAGAAGCTGATCTGCGGCGACGACGAGCTCGCAGCGCTCGATCGCGAGCTAAACCGCGCCTACAAGCAGCTCGACCGCACCGCGGGGCCGCTGCGCGAGCAGATCGCCGCCGAGCAGCGCGGCTGGCGCATCGGCCAGCGCGACACCTGCGGCGACGCGGCCTGCGTCGCCGACGCGATGCGCCAGCGTATCATCGTCCTCGATTCGCAGCGCGCCTCGCTGGGGAACGAAGAGGGGCAATAGAGCCACCGGCCTCGTGCCAGTCCGGCCGCTTTCGACCGGTTGCGGCCGCTCCTCTCCCCTCCCGCAGGCGGGAGGGGTCGGGGGTGGGCAGCGACGGTGAAGGGCCCACCCCGCTGCGACTAACGAACAAAGTTCGTAAGTCTCGCTGCCCCTCCCGCTTGCGGGAGGGGAAATCAGCGCCATCCCTCACCGTCCGCTTTCCACCCCAAAGCGGACCCTACAGTGGCCCGGCCTCTTTCAGAAAATCCCCGCCGCCAGCCCTTCGGCTAGCGCCGCGCCCAGGTCGCGCGCTTCCGCGAGCCGATCCGCCGGGATCGTCTTCGGCGCCAGAATCGCTTCCGGCGTCTGCGCTGCAGTGTTCACGATCACCGGATCGGCGACGCGCCGCAACCGCCAGCCGGTCGCGATGCGGTCGAGCTGGCGCTGGGCGTTTTCGCCGTCGGAGCCCGCGCAGATGATCGTCGCATAAGGGCGCCCCTCGATCCGTCCGAGGCAGGGATAGTAACAGCGGTCGAACATCTCCTTCATCGCCCCCGACAGCGCGGCGAGATTTTCGGGTCCGACGAAGAGATAGCCGCCCGCCTTGAGCAAGCAGTCGGGGGTGACGTCGTCCGCCGCGACGAGGCTCGCGTCCTTCGCCCCCGCGACGGCCGCTTCGGCAAGCGCATGGCTGCCGCCGGTGCGGCTATGCCAAATGACAAGAAGTTTGCATTCTTCCATCGGCCGATCCTCTATGCTGCGCTTGCCCGCGCTGCAGGGCCTTCGCTTGCCAAGCCGCGGCGCGCGGCGCAAGCAGGACGACATCAGGGGAGAGAGACATGCGCCGACTGATCCTATTGCTGCTGACCGCCGCCTTGCCCGCCACCGCCTTTGCTCAGGACGCCGCGAGCGAGGCGACCCGCGCCGCGCAGGCCGAACTGGCGAAGCGCCTGCCGCTCGATGACCCGCGCGACGAGGCCAATGTGATGCGCGGCAAGCTCGCCGAGATTCCGGGCGGGGTGATCCTGGGCAAGGACGGCAAGACGGTGTGGGACCGCCGTCCCTATGATTTCCTCAATCAGACGAAAGCGCCCGACACGGTGAACCCCTCGCTGTGGCGGCAGGCGCGGCTCAACGCGGTCCATGGGCTGTTCGAGGTGGTGCCGGGCAATATCTGGCAGCTTCGCGGCTATGATATTTCGGTGATGACGATCATCCGCGGCAAGAGCGGCTGGATCGTCGTCGACCCGCTGCTGTCCGAAGAGGCGGCCGCCGCGGGATGGAAATTGTTCGCCGACACGGTCGAGGCGAAGGAAGGCCGGCGGCCGATCAGGGCGGTGATCTTCAGCCACAGCCACAGCGATCATTTCGGCGGCGTCGGCGGAATCGTCAGCGCGGCCGATGTCAAGGCGGGCAAGGTCCGCATCATCGCACCGCATGGCTTTTCGGAGGAGGCGACGGCGGAGAATGTCCTCGCCGGCGCCGCGATGGGACGGCGCGCGCTCTATATGTTCGGCGCGATCCTGCCCCCCGGCCCGGCGGGACAGGTCGACACCGGGCTCGGCCCCAAGCTGTCGTCGGGGACGATCGGCTATATGGAGCCGACCGAGACGCTGAGCGACAAGGGCGGCGCGCTGACCATCGACGGGCTGGCGTTCGACTTCATGGACGCCGGCGGCACCGAAGCGCCCGCCGAATGCGTCTTTTATATCCCCGCGTATAAGGCCTTACATACCACCGAGGTGGTGACGCACAACCTCCACAATATCCTGACTCTGCGCGGGGCGCAGGTGCGCGATGCGCTGCGCTGGTCGAAGGTGATCGACGCGATGCTGCTCAAATGGGGCGGCAGCGCTGAGGTCGCGATGGGATCGCACCATTGGCCGACCTGGGGGACGGGCGAGGTGAGCGAATTGCTCACCCATCAGCGCGACGCCTATCGCTATGTCCACGACCGCACGCTCTTTCTCGCCAATCGCGGCGCGACGCTGCACGAGCTCGCCGACCAGACGCCCGAGGCGCCGGTCCAGGCGGGCGATTTCTCGACGCGCGGCTATTACGGCACACTCAACCACGACATGAAGGCGACCTATCAGCGCTATTTCGGCTGGTGGGACGGCAATCCCGCCAATTTCAACCCGCTGCCGCCCGAACAGTCGGCGCCCAAATATGTCACGCTCGCGGGCGGTGCCGACAAGCTGCTCGCGGCGGGCCAGGCGGCGATCGCGGCGGGCGATTATCGCTGGGCGGCCGAGCTTTTGAACAAGCTCGTCTTTGCCGAACCCGCCAACAAGGAAGCGCGCGGCGCGCTCGCCTCAGCCTATGACCAGATGGGCTATCAGGCCGAATCGGGCGCTTGGCGAAACTATTATCTCGCCGCCGCCGCAAGCCTGCGCGGTACCGAGGTCGCGGCGTCGACGAGCAACGGGCAGAGCCGCAGCTTCGTCAGCGCGATCCCGACCGGCGTCTTTTTCGATGCGCTTGCGACGCGGTTCGATGCCGCCAAGGGATCGGCGCTGAAAGGGACATTCCAGTTCGTGCTGCCCGACAGCAAGGAAGCGGTCGCGGTGGTGGTCGAGGGCGGGGTCGAATTTCCGCGCTATGGCGTGACCGACGCCGCGCCGACCGCGACGATCACCATCGACCGCAAGATACTCGACGATGTGATGCTGGGGCAGGCAGCGTTCCCGGCGCTGCTCCAGTCGGGCGCGATCCGCATCGACGGCGACAAAATGGCCTTCCTGTCATGGTTCGCGCTGCACCCGCCCGCCGACCCGCGCTTTCATGTGGTCGAGCCATAAGAAGGAAGAAGAGGCCGACCCTGTCTTCGTCACCCCCGCGAAGGCGGGGGTCCAGCTTTCTTCGCGCCTTCGTGCGAGACTTCATGAGCTCGCACGAAGGAACGAAGGCGCAAAGAGGAGGAAAATAGCTGGATCCCCGCCTTCGCGGGGATGACGAAGGAGGATGGCTGAAAGTTCGGCCGAGACCGAGACCGAATTAGAGGTTTCAGTCTGCGGCGATCCTCCTAAATATCTACGCATGACCGAAACCCCTGCAGCGCCCACCGACCCATTCGCACCCGACGCGCTCAACGCGCGCGAGGGGCTCGATCCCGTCGATCCGGCTTTCGTGCATGTGCTGCGCGTGACGACCGCGCTCACCCTGGTGCCGATTGCGCTTGCGGTGACGCTCGTCGATATCCTCGTGATGCCGCGGATCGGCGGGCCGTTCGGGCTGCTCAGCACCGCGGCATGGCTGATCGCGATCGTCGTAATCGTCAGCTTTCCGGCGCGGCGCGTCACGCGCTGGGGCTTCAAGATCGGCGAGGGGCAACTGCGCGTCGCGCGGGGCTGGCTGTTTCGCACCGACACGATCGTCCCCTTCGTGCGCGTCCAGCATATCGACGTCGGGCAGGGACCGGTCGAGCGCCTGTTCGGCCTGTCGCATCTCGTCGTCCACACCTCGGGCACCCATAATTCGATGGTGACGTTGCCCGGCCTTCGCGCCGACCTCGCCGCCGCGATGCGCGAGACGATCCGGCGCCATATCCAGACCGATTTCGCATGAGCGACGCCGCCGCCCTGCCCGCAATCGACGCCGCCGAGCCGCACTGGCAGCGGCTCCATCCCGCGACGCTCGCGCTGTCGATCGTCCAGCTCGGGCCGCGCACGCTCAATTTCATTCCCGCGCTCGCGGCGATCGGGATCGCGGGCAAATGGGCCTATGTCGCCCCCGCGCTGCTCCTCTTCCTTCTGGTCTCGCTCGTCTTTGCGTGGCTCCACTGGCTGCGCTTCCGCTTCGCGGTCGGCGCGGACGAGATCGTCATCGAAAGCGGCGTGCTGTCGCGTCAGCACCGTACGATCCCCTTCGATCGCATTCAGGACGTCGGCATCGAGCAGGGGCTGGTGTCGCGCGTTCTCGGCATCGCCAAGGTGGGGCTGGAAACTGGCGCGGGCGGCGGCAAGGAGAATGACGCGACGCTCGACGCGATCGGCCTCGACGCCGCCGAAGCGCTGCGCGCGACGATCCGCGCGCACCGCAGCGTCCCGGCGGCCGTCGCGACGCCCGACGCGCCCGCTGCCGTTCCTGCCGAAGACCGGCTGCTCTTCGCGATGGGGCCGCGCCGGCTGCTGATCGCCGGCCTGTTCAATTTCTCGCTCGCCGCGCTCGCGATCGTCGGCGCCGCGATGCAATTTTTCGACGGGCTGCTGCCCTTCGACTTCAACATCTTCAATCCTGTCGACTGGATCGACCTGACCGAACGCTATGGCCTCGATAACTGGCTGCTCGCGCATCGCTGGATCGCCGGTCTCGGCGCCGCGATCTCGCTTCTTTTCATCGGTTTCGCGAGCGGCATCGCGACGATGCTGTTCGCCAACTGGAATTTCCGCCTGATGCGCGAGCCGCGCGCGCTGCGCCGAACGCGCGGCCTGACGACGCGGACCGACGTCGCGGTGCCGGTGAAGCGCGTGCAGGCGGCGATCGTCGTCACCGGCTGGCTGCGCCAGCGCTTCGGCTGGCACGAGCTGCGCCTGCAGAGCCTCGCGAGCGACGGCGAGAAGGAAAAGGACCATCAGATCATTCCCTTCGGCACGCTCGCCGAGATCGACCCGGTGCTGGGCGAGGTCGCGATCGATCGCCCCGCGCCCAGTGGCCCCTGGTCGCACAGCCACCGGATCATCGCGCTCGGCGGGCTCGTCGGCGGTGCCTGTGCGGCGCTCGGCGGCAGCCTGGCGGTCTTCTTCGGCCAGCCGATCGGTTGGATCGCCATCGTCGCGGCGGCGCTGATCGCGGCCTTTGCGCTGATCGGCGCGCGCTTTCACCAATGGATCGATACCGGCGACATGGTCGCGATCCGCAGCGGCTTCTGGAAGCCCAAGACGACCCTGCTCCCGCACGCCTCGGTGCAGAGCGTCGACCTCAAGACCGATTTCATCCTCCGCCCGCTCGGCCTCGCGACGCTCGTTTTCGGGGTGCCGGGCGGAAGCGCGCTCGGCGCGCATGAGATTCCGGCCATCCCGCTCGGCACAGCGAAGGACCTGCGCGCGCGCATTCTCGCCGCGGGAGCGCGCGCATGACCGCCGCACTCGGCATCACGCGTTCGATCCTCGGCCAGCCGTGGCACTGGCGGCGGACGAGTGCAGAGATGGGCGGCGAAAGCCTCGCGCCCGACGATCTCGTCACGCAGCTTCTGCTCGCGCGTGGTGTCGAGCGCGACGATCTGGAACGCCAGCGCGCGCCGACCCTGCGCGGTTTCATGCCCGACCCGTCGCTGTTTCGAGACATGGACGCCGCCGCCGCGCGGCTCGCCGACGCGGTCGAAGCACGCGAGGTGGTGACGATCTTCGGCGATTACGACGTCGACGGCGCGACCTCGGCGGCGCTGCTCGTCCGTCTGCTCCGCGCGCTCGACGTTCCGGTCGGCGCCTATATCCCCGACCGATTGATGGAGGGCTATGGCCCGTCGGGCGCCGCACTGGTGAAGATCGGCGAGGCGGGGTCGCGGCTCGTCGTTACGGTCGATTGCGGCGCGCAGGCGTTCGACGCGATCGCCGAAGCGAAGGCGGCAGGGGTCGAGGTGATCGTCGTCGATCATCACCAATGCGCGACCGTTCTTCCCGATGCCTTCGCGGTGGTGAACCCGAACCGCCTCGACGAAGAGGCCGCGGCGGCGATCCACGGCAATCTCGCCGCGGTCGGCGTCGCCTTCCTGCTCGGCGCCGCGCTGCTCCGCACATTGCGCGCGCGCGGTCATTTCGGCAGCCGCGCCGAGCCCGCCTTGATCGACCTGCTCGACCTCGTCGCACTCGGCACCGTCGCCGATGTCGCGCGGCTCACCGGCTTCAATCGTGCGCTGGTGACGCAGGGCCTCAAGGTGATGGCACGGCGCGGCAATATCGGCATGGCGGCGCTGATGGACGCAGCGCGGCTGACCAAGCCACCGACCGCGAGCGACATGGGCTTTACGCTCGGCCCGCGGATCAACGCCGGCGGACGCGTCGGCAAGTCCGACCTCGGCGTGCGGCTGCTCACCACGAGCGATCCGCAGGAAGCCGCCGAGATCGCGCAGGAGCTGGGCCGCCTCAACGAGGAGCGCCGCGCGATCGAGGCGGCGGTGCTCGACGAGGCGATGGCGGCGAGCCTATCGTGCGCGAACGCGCCCGTCGCGATCGTCGCCGGGCAAGGCTGGCATCCCGGCGTGATCGGAATCGTCGCCGGGCGCCTGAAAGAGAAGCTGCATCGCCCCGCGATCGTCATCGCGGTCGACGAGGATGGCGTCGGCAAGGGATCGGGGCGCTCGATCTCGGGCGTCGACCTCGGCGCCGCGATCCTCGCCGCGAAGGAGACCGGGTTGCTCGTCGCGGGCGGCGGCCATGCGATGGCGGCGGGGCTGACCGTCGAGGCGGGCAAGGTCGATGCGCTCGGCGCCTTCCTCAATGACCGGCTCGCCGCCGACGTCGAGCGCGCGAGCGGCGACAGGTCGCTGCTGATCGACGCGGTGCTCGCGCCGCGCGCGATCAATCCGCTGTGGTGCGAGGCGATCGAGAATGCGGGACCTTATGGTGCCGGCTGGCCTGCACCGCGCGTCGCGACGGGGCCGGTGCGGATCGTCGAATCGGGGATCGTCGGCACCGATCATGTCCGGCTGATCGTGGCGGGCGACGACGGCGCGCGCTTCAAGGCGATCGCATTCCGCAGCGCCGAGAGCGAATTGGGACAATCGCTGCTGAATGCGCGCGGGCGCAAGCTGTGGCTCGCGGGGCGCGCGAAACGCGACGACTGGGGCAGCCGCCCCGCCGCCGAACTCCACCTCGAAGATGCCGCCTGGGCCGACTAGCGACCGGCCGCCGCTCCTCGGCCAATCGGCGCTTGACCGCATGGAAACGCCCGTCTAAGGCGCCGCTTCACCGGTTTGACGGCCCCTTCGTCTAGCGGTCTAGGACGTCGCCCTTTCACGGCGAAAACACGGGTTCGAGTCCCGTAGGGGTCACCACGGTGGAGCGGGCGGTCGGCTCGCCCTTTCAGACATCCGACCATAAGGCCCCTTCGTCTAGCGGTCAGGACGCGGCCCTCTCACGGCTGAAACACGGGTTCGATTCCCGTAGGGGTCACCAAAATCCTCTCCCAGAGGATGTCAGAAGATGCCATAACTGGCTGATTTCTGCGGTTTTTTGTGGTATAGGTATCCCATACGGAGCGGCCGAGTGCCACCGGATACCAGCGTTTTGATGGTATATCTGATGGTAGCGCGGTCCTCCCCTTGTCGGAGATACCATCATGGCGCTTACCGCTGTTTCGATCAAAAACGCCAAGGGCCGGAAAAAACCCTATAAACTCACCGATGGCGACGGGTTGTTTCTCTATGTTACCCCCAATGGCGGGCGCTACTGGCGCATGAACTACCGCCACCACGGCAAGCAAAAGACGCTGGCGTTCGGAGTGTATCCCGACACCGGCCTTGCCGACGCCCGCGAGCAGCGTGACGCGGCGCGCAAGGTTCTGGCGAAAGGGAACGATCCGGCAGAGCAGATCAAGCTGGAAAAGATCGCGGCGGCCGTGGCAGCGTCCAACAGCTTCAAGGCCGTTGCCGACGAATGGCTTGTGAAGGTCGAGCGCGAAGGCCGTTCCGCCGTCACCATGAAAAAACTGCGCTGGCTGCTGGACTTCATCAACGAGTCCATCGGCAAGGGGCCTGTCGCCTCCATCACCGCGCAGGAGCTTCTTATCATGCTCCGCAAGATGGAGGGTAAAGGCCGCTACGAGACAGCCAAGCGCCTTCGCAGCACATGCAGCCAGATATTCCGCTACGCCATTGCCACGGCCCGCGCCGAGCGCGACGTTGCCGCCGATCTACGCGGCGCACTGATAGCGCCGCAACCCGTCCACCGCGCGGCGATCACCAACGCCAATGCAGCGGGCGGCTTGCTACGAGCCATCGAGACGTTCGACGGCTTTGCGAACACCAAGGCGGCGTTGCAGTTGCTTCCGCATGTGTTTGTCCGTCCCGGCGAGCTTCGCTATGCGGAATGGACCGATTTCGATTTCGACAAGGCGCTTTGGACGATCCCACCGCATAAGACCAAGATGCGGCGCGTCCACAGCATCCCGCTTTCCCGGCAGGCGCTGGCGATCTTAGAAACCATCGAGCATGACGCGGACTACAGCAGCTACCTATTTCCGTCGCTGCGATCGGTGGATCGGCCCATGTCGGAAAACACCATCAACGCCGCCTTGCGGCGCATGGGCTTCGCGCAGGATGAAATGACCGGCCACGGCTTCCGGGCGATGGCGGCAACGCTGTTGAACGAGATGGGGCTATGGCATCCCGACGCAATCGAACGCCAGCTTGCCCATTGCGACAACAACGCTGTGCGCCGTGCCTACACGCGGGGCGAGTATTGGGATGAGCGCGTCCGCATGATGCAGCACTGGTCCGATCACCTTGATTTCCTCCGCGACGGGGCGAAGGTCATCAAGGGCGATTTCCAGAAGGCGAAGGCCGGGGAATAACCCGGCCTTGCGTCACTCGGCACGATCCTCGCGGTAGGCGGCGGGGTTGGCGATCCAGCGGTCCACGGCAGACTCATGCCAGCCGGTGCCGTGGACGCTGATTGAGATTTGCCGGGGAAAGCTGCCTTCCGCGATCTTGCGATAGAGAGTGGAACGGGAAAGCCCGGTGCGGGTCAGCACGGTCTTGAGACGGATGATCCTTTCAGGGTTGGACATTGAGGTAACTTTCGGTTGGTAGCGGTTGACAAAGCTCCCCTGCGAATAGAATTGGCGACCTTGACGCTGCCCGCAAGGGCGTCACGGTCGCTATGTGGTGAAGATGATGCTTACGGCGGTATAAATGGGGGTTGCTGCGGCGAACGGCGGCGCACTTTGGAATACTGCGGCGCACGGCAGCGGACTACGGCGTAGGGTATTAGGTTGCGATCTACTCTTGCACGTTTCTTTACCGACCGTGACAAATAAGCCACGACATTGCCCGGTTTCCGACAAGGAGAAGGGGTCGGATGAACCCGTCCCGTTTCCGATTCGCACGACATGGCGGACCTTTCAAAACGCCCAGTCCGTCCGCCACATTTCCATGCTGTATCGCTTTGCCCCGTCGCGCAAGAGGGGGAGGCACTATGGTGCCGCTCGCAGCCATCTTAGCCGTAGATGCGCCAACATAGTAGCTTTCGGCAGTCGCCAGCATTGCGCGCAGCAACTTCTTGCATTACATTGTCATGCAGAAAGGAAATCGACATGGCAGCGAACGCACTTGTCCAGACCCGAATCGACGGGGCCGTGAAGGAGGAAGCCGCGACCGTGCTGGCGGCGATGGGGCTGACCGTCTCGGATGCCGTGCGCCTGATGCTCACCCGCGTTGCGCGCGAGAAGGCTTTGCCGTTCGAGCCGCTGACCCCGAACGAAACGACGATTGCGGCGATGAAGGAAGCCCGCGAGGGCAAGGGCAAGCGTTTCGGCACGGTGGCGGACCTGATGGCCGACCTCGATGCGGACGATTGAGCGCACCGGGCAATTCAAGCGCGACTACAAGCGGGAGAAGAAGGGGCAGAACGCCAAGACGCTGGACGCTGCCCTGATTCCAGTCGTCGAGGCGCTGACGAGCGACGAACCGCTTGAGCCGCGCCACCGCGACCATGCGCTAACCGGCGATTGGCGCGACCATCGAGATTGCCACATTAAGCCCGACCTCGTGCTGATCTACCGCAAGCCCGACAATGACACCTTGCAGCTTGTGCGCTTGGGATCACACGCCGAATTGGGGTGGTGACGCGGCGTCCAACGCCCCACTGGCAACGCTAGTCCTTGGGCGGCTCCGGCTTCTCGCGACGCTGCAATTCGTTCTCCACCGCCTCGCGAATGAACAGGGCCAAACGCCGGTTGCCAACCAGCGCCTCGATACGGCGGATCGTATCGGCTGATAGCCTGATCGTTGTCGGCTTCATTCCAAGCGGCGGGCGTCCCATCATGCTGTCGCTATCGGCCACGTCTGCCAACTCCAAGCCAAACACGTTGACGCCACCGTTTATTTGAATATACGCCATCGTTTATGTGATAAACGATGGCGTATATTGCTGCAATGGTCCGGCCCCCTCTGGCCCGTCAGCACTCCGGCATCGCGAATCGCGGGAGTGCCGGGACCGTGCCGCATCCGCCCCGTCGCTTCCGTCCAGCCGCCAAGGATGCGGAACGGAGGTGCATATGGGCCGTGTCGTCCCTACCACGTCGCGCCGTGCGCTCTTGAGAGCGTTGACCGCCGCGCCGGTCATGGTTCCGGTGATCGCCTCGCCCTGGGGCGAGGCGCTGGCGTCGCTCCATGCGGATTATGGCGACGATCCGGCCGCGATCATCCGAACGAAAGAAGGGCGGGCCTTGAGCCGCCGCCGCTATCATGTCGCGGAGGGATTCTTTCCCGCCGAGCATGAGCGGGCGGACTGGCGCGGCTATCTGTATAGGGCCGGGATAACCGCCCAACTCGCCCTGTCCTCTCACTTGCTGGACATGGGCTTTGCCGATCAGTGGTGCGCCCGTCATATCGGCCTGCGTGTCGCCAAGTCGCTCGCCTACGCCAATGCGACGGGATTGGGGCATGACTGCCCCGACATGGCGCGGCTCGCTGCTGTCCTCACCCCCTATTGGCGATGGAACCAAGTCCGCCTGTTTGGCGAGCCGGAACCCGATGACGGCGGACTGACCGCTCCGCAAGTCTGCGCGCTGCTCCGCGCCCTGCTGGACCGCGTGCGGGACGTGACCGGCCATCCCCGACCGCGCGGACGGCGCAGTTGACGACATAGCGATGACGGATGATCGGCGCGGCAGGCAGAAGGGGGCCGGTCCCTTGCTGCTTTCGGCGCTGGTGCACATTGCGCTGTTGGTGCCGCTCTCGATTCCCGGTTGCTCGATTTCGCAACAATCGGAAGATCAAACGGAACGGCCGAAAGAGCCAGACGCTTTGACGGTCGATCTATTGGACGAGCCTCCGCCGCAGCAAAGCAAGCCGCCCCGTCTTAGGGGCGAGATATGCGACCCGAACGCACCCGCCGAATATCACTACTTCGACATAAAGCCCGGCCCGGCAATACACCGGATATATCATGCCGCGCGGCCCCACTTTCGCGAAATAATAATGGCGACGGATTCCTTGACGGGAAAGCGGTCACGCGCCTTGCGCGGCTGGTTCAGGCCGTTTGATGCCGTGCGCCTGCTGGCAGGGGATGCAGGTCTATGCGCCATCGATATGAGGAATGGGATTGGCATCAATTACTGCCACGGATCGAGCGCACCTTTCAGCAGATCAAACGAGGCATGGGCGCGGCAGGAATGGAAGCCGCGCGATTGCACGGACGCAAAGCCTGCACCGTTGCAGAAACCGGCAGTCGTCTAGCTATTGTCGATGGCGTTTACCTCGCTTCCGCGCAATGATGACCGCAGTAACGTGGCGATTGGAGGCAAACGGCCAATGGAAATAGACGACCGCGTGCGGAACGGCCCGGATCGCAGGATTGCGTTGTTGATCGACGCGGACAATGTTTCGCATAGCAAGATCGCTGCGATATTGGCGGAGCTTTCCAAATACGGTGCGGCCAATATTCGCCGTGCTTATGGGGATTGGGCGGGCGCGGGCCTCAAGGGATGGAAGGACAAGCTGCACGATTTTGCAATCCGGCCGATTCAGCAATTCAACTATTCGATAGGGAAAAATGCGACCGACATTGCGCTGGTGATCGACGCAATGGAATTGCTCTACACGCAGAAGCCGGATGCCTTTTGCCTTGCATCGAGCGATGCGGATTTCACGCCGCTGGTGATGCAGTTGAAAGCCAACGGCCATGAGGTTTACGGCTTTGGGGAACGCAAGACGCCCACTCCCTTCGTCAATGCCTGCACGACCTTTCTCTATCTTGATACGCTTGATGAACCGACGCAACCCGCTGCCATTTCCGAACCGGCCGCAAAGCCAAAGTCCACAGGCAAACCGGCAACCAAGGCGAAGGCAACACCCGCCGACAAGGCAAGCGATAAACCGGCGAGCAAACCCTTGTCGCAGGACACGACGCTTGTGACGATATTGCGGGGCGCGGTTGACGCCGCCGTGCACGAGGATGGATGGGCGGCGATGTCGGCGGCGGGAAGCGCGGCCAAGCGACAAGCCCCAATTGACCCGCGCAATTACGGCGTCAAGAATTTCCCCGCGCTCTTTGCGGCGACCGGCTTGTTCGAGATTGTGAAAACCGAAAGCGGGCAAAGCTATGTTGCCGACAGACGCAACAAGGACCGAACGCCACAACCGAGCCGATAGGCGGGGTCAGTTGTTCCTTGCCTCTTGTTCCGCCTCGAACGCGCGCTTGCCTTTGCGCTGCCACAGGGCGAGCGCGTTGTCGCGATCCTCGCCTTGCAGTCTCCCCGCGACCGTAAGGAGCGCACCGTAGAGGGTGGCGCGATCATCATCGGTCAGATCGACCAGCCCTGCCTTGACGACGAGGCCGCCGAGTTCGATCAAATGCCGCGTTCTCTCGCGCCGTTTCATCACCCATTCCCGCGTGTCGGTTCGCGCCTTGCTTGCTTCAATGCGATGCCGCGCCGCCTTGGAGCGGGAGAGCGCCCTCCGGCTGCCCGCCAGATCGCGGCGCAGGCTTGCGTTCCTTGCCGCGAAAGAAGGCCGCACCCGCCTTGCGCCAGCCCTCCCTTGTCGCGGCATCCTTGCTGGCAACGGCATCTAGCAACGCCCCGGCCAGTAGATCGGCGTCGAGCGCATCGGCCCCGGTTGCCGCGACGAGTTCGCCAAGCTGGCGCACACGGCGTTCCTTGATAGCCTTGGCCTTGTCGGCGAGCGCTTTCAGTTCCGAATCATAGTCGCGTGGTTTTCGCATCGCAAAGTCTCCATTGTGTGATGATGCGGGCATGATAGAAGAAGGCAGGCGGTTACGCAGCAGAGTCGCCGGGACGTGATGATACCGCCTAGTCCCTGCTCGGATTTTATTCGAGGAGGGCGCGCTTATACGTCGTGCCGACGTGCGCTTAAGGCAGTAGATGGTATGTCGCTATGGCGATCTACCATTTCTCCGTGCAAGTCATTGGCCGCGCCAGCGGGCGCAGCGCCGTTGCAGCCGCCGCCTATCGGGCGGGCGAGCGACTGCACGACGAGCGCTTGGACCGCGATCATGATTTCCGCGCCAAGTCGGGCGTCGAGCATAGCGAGATCATGCTGCCCGAAGGTGCGCCCGAACGCTTCACGGATCGGGAAACGCTCTGGAACGAGGTCGAGGCGACCGAGAAGCGCAAGGACGCGCAGCTTGTCCGCGAGGTCGAGTTTTCGATTCCGCGCGAGCTGACGAAAGCGCAGGGTGTCGAGCTTGCCCGCGATTTTGCACAGGCCGAGTTTGTCGAACGCGGCATGGTTGCCGACCTGAATGTGCATTGGGACATTGGCGCGGACGGCCAGCCCAAGCCCCATACCCATGTCATGCTCACCATGCGCGAGGTGAACGAGCAGGGTTTCGGCGCGAAGGAACGCGACTGGAACAGGACCGAGCTTGTCGAGCAATGGCGCGAGCGGTGGGCGGATCACGTCAACACCCGGCTTGCCGAACTCGACATAGACGCGCGGATCGACCATCGCAGTCTTGAGGCGCAGGGCATCGACCTTGAGCCGCAGGACAAGATCGGCCCGGCCGCGTCACGCATGGGCGAGCGCGGGCTCGAGTCCGAACGGATCGAAGATCACCGCGCCATCGCGCAGCGCAACGGTGAACGCATCATCGCGGAGCCGCGTATCGCGCTGGACGCGATCACCCATCATCAGGCGACATTCACCCGCCGCGACCTTGCGATCTTCGTCCACCGGCACAGCGACGGGAAAGAGCAATATGACCGGGCGATGAGCGCCGTTCGTGCCTCGCCCGATTTGGTGGCGCTTGGCAAAGACGGGCGCGGCGATGACAGGTTCACCAGCCGCGACATGATCGACACGGAGCAACGGTTGCAGCGTGCCAGCGAGTTGATGGCCGAGCGCGAGTGGCACCGCGTGGACGAGAAGGACCGCGCCGCCGCACTGGCAAGCGCGGAGGGACGCGGGCAGGCGTTGACGGGCGAGCAGCGCGGGGCGTTCGAGCATGTGACCGGCGAACGCGGCTTGAGCGTCGTCGTCGGCTATGCCGGGACGGGCAAGAGCGCGATGCTGGGCGTTGCGCGGGAGGCATGGGAGCGCGCCGGGTATGACGTGCGCGGCGCGGCCTTGTCGGGCATCGCGGCGGAGGGATTGGAGAACGGATCGGGCATCGCCTCGCGCACCATTGCCAGCATGGAGCATGGCTGGTCGCAGGGCCGCGACCTGCTCACCGCTCGCGACGTGCTGGTGATAGACGAAGCCGGCATGGTCGGCACGCGTCAGATGGAGCGCGTGCTGTCCCATGCCGCCGATGCCGGGGCCAAGGTCGTGCTGGTGGGCGACCCGCAGCAGTTGCAGGCCATCGAGGCGGGCGCGGCGTTCCGCGCGATCAACGAACGGCATGGCGGGGTGGAGATTATAGAGGTGCGCCGCCAGCATATCGACTGGCAGCAGGACGCCACCCGCCACCTTGCGACCGGCAGGACCGGCGAGGCGATCCGTGCCTATGCCGATCATGGCATGGTCCATGCGGCCGAGACGCGCGAGCAGGCGCGCGGCGAACTGGTCGAGCGGTGGGATCGCGAGCGCATCACCGCGCCCGATCAAACCCGGATCATCCTCACCCATACCAATGACGAGGTGCGCGAACTCAACGAGGCGGCGCGCGACCGGATGCGGGCGGCGGGCGAGCTTGGCGATGATGTGCGCGTGAAGGTCGAGCGCGGCAACCGCGCCTTTGCGACCGGCGACCGTATCATGTTCCTTCGCAACAAGCGCGGGCTAGAGGTGAAGAACGGCACGCTGGGGACCGTCGAGCAGGTCAACCAGCAGGGCATGACCGTCCGCACCGATGACGGGCGCTCCGTATCGTTTGACATGAAGGACTATGCCCATGTCGATCATGGCTATGCGGCCACGATCCACAAGGCGCAGGGCATGAGCGTGGACCGCTCCCATATGCTCGCCACGCCGGGAATGGATCGGCACGGCGCTTATGTCGGGATGACGCGCCACAAGGACGGCATGGCGCTTCACTATGGGCGCGACGACTTCAAGGACGAGTCCCGCCTTGTCGGCGTCCTGTCCCGCGAACGCACCAAGGACATGGCGAGCGACTATGCGCGCGTCGAATCTGCCCGCGACCCGGCGCAGCAGTTCGCGGAGCGGCGTGGCATCGGCTTTGGCGAGCATGTCATGGAGATTGCCCGCGCGGGGGCCGAGAAGGCGCGCGGGATCTTCGACGGGCTGCGCCACTCGCTTCCCGGTCAGGATCGCGGGGCAGCGTCCGCGCCAGAACCACGGCGCGGCATGTTCGACGGCCTCGACCTTGGCCGTTTCGTGTCACAGCCAGACTCCGCCCGCCAGCAGCGGCGCGAGCATGACCCGCAGCCGATCCGCGCCGGAGGCTTGCGCGGCGCGGTCGAGCGTTATGCCAAGGCGCTGGACGCGATCCGGCAGACCCGCGCGCAGGGCATCGACCCCATGCCCCACCAGCGCGAGGCGCTGGACCGGGCGGGGCGAGCCTTGGACGCGATCCGGCCCGAAGGGACCACGGACCTCAACAGCGCGTTCCGGGGCGGCCCGGAGTTGATCCGCGAGGCAGCGCAGGGGCGCGGCCATGAAGCCGTGCGCGCGATGCGGGCGGAAGCGGAAATCCGCATCGACCCCTTCCAGCGCGCCGACAGGTTCGTTGAAGGCTGGCAGCAGTTGCGGCAGCAGCATCAGGAGTTGGTGCGCGACGGCGATTTCCGGGGCGCGAAGACCACCGCGCAGCACATGGCCGACATGGCGAAAAGCCTTGAACGCGACGCCCAGCTTGAATCAGTGCTGGGGCTGCGCAGCCGCGAGCTTGGCCTTGAGATTGGCGCGGACATGGGCCGCAGCATCGGCCGTGATCTCGCCGCCTCCATCCCCTTCGATCATGGCCGCGACATCAGCCGCGGCATGGAACGCTAGACCAAGGAGAAGTGACAATGGACGAACAATCCCTGTTGAACGGGCCGGAACCCGCCCCGCCGACCGGCACGGCGGCGGAGGCGTTCGCGCGCCTGGCGGCGCGCGTGGAGGCGATGGACGCGCGGTTTGACGGGCGCTTGGCGGTGATCGCCCGCGCCCTTGAGCATATCGCCATCGAAAAGCAGAGCATCGAGGTTCCCGACTACAACCCGACGCTTGGCAAGATCAACGCCAACATGGCCGAGTTCGCCAAGCACATGAAGGCTCTTTCGCAATCCGAAGCGTTACGGACGACCCCGGAGAGCATGGCCGAGCGGATCATGGCAGCGGCAGAAGGCGCGCGCGAGTCCGACCGGATCGCCCTCAAGGAAATGCGGGAGCTTAACCGGCAGAGCAACGCCGCGATAAACAAGGCGGTCGGAACGCTCCGGGCCAAGGAGGATCAGCGTTGGCACATGCTCTATGCCATCGGCATCGCGGTCCTCGCCATATCCCTCCTATGGCTGTTCTATCCGGGATGGGCGGCAAGCATCGGCCCGCAAAGCTGGCACTGGCCCGAACGGGTCGCGCGGCGCACGATGGGCGAACCGACGCTATGGGATGCGGGCATACGTCTCATGCAGGCCGGGAACCCGGAAGGCTGGCAGGCCATCGTGGACGCCGCCGACATGCGGCAGGCGAACCGCGACACCATCGCCGCGTGCGAGAGGGCGGCGGAGAAAGCCAAGGAGCCGGTGCGATGCACGATCAGGATAGGGCGCTAGCGACCCGATCAAGCCACTCGGAGATAGGCTGGGAAGCAAAATCCCTCATCATGTAAAATTGCGCTTTGCTGGCAACTCTTTCATCACCATCAGCAACCGGTTATCCTCATATTCTGCATCCTTTAGCATGCTATTTTCATCGACTGTCTTGGGGTAGTCGGCGAGGTTGCAACGCATTTCCCTTAACCAGTCCTCAAAATTATCTTCACCCGAGAGGTCAAGCCCTTCAAGAAACTCCGCAGCGTTCGCAGCGATATTGCGACGAACATCCGCCTCTGCAGCGACAAGATTGAGGCTAACAGTCCGAAAATCAGAGTGCAGCAGCGAAACGCCGTAAGGGCTCGTCAGCTTGCGGAGACGGTGCAATTCGCGCCGGAGTCCAGCTTGTGCTCGCGGTATTTCGAGCGAGCCCCATAATCTCTCCTGAATCCAGGATCTCCAGCGTTCGCCAGTCGGCGCGGTGGCAAGGAGTGCAAGCAGCGCGATCGCCTTCTTGCTGCCGATCTCAATACGATTCCCGTCAGGCGCGATCAACTGAAACGCGCCCAGAAACGTCAGTCGGTAGAAATGACCGCGCGGATGTCGGAGTGCCGGGCGCGCCTGTTGGTCGGTCGAAGCACAAACCTCGTCGAAGAAATTTAAACGCCTCCGCATGCCTATAGAGTGCGACATGAACAATCCCCTACGTCGAATAACCAAGACAGGCCCCTTGTCGAAACAAGGAACCTGGCCCAAAACTCGACCCATGTGATTGCGCCCCGTCGCGAGATAGGAGCCTCGTCCTTCCGCGTTATCCAATTTACCTTGTCGTCATTCTGCGCATCTTTCCACCCTAAAATAACTTTCATCTTCAATGAATAAGCTTTTCGCTTAACCCATGCGGAATTGGCCGACAGCCACGGGCGATATGAAGATCGCTCTTTTGTCGCCTATTCGGGCACTGCCCCCAAACGCCGAAGCAGCGGCACGAGCCGCGCCGAGACATCCTTTCTGAGCTTCCGGATTTCCTCGATATTCTCTTCAGGGGTCTCGAGCGGCTTGCCGTCGCTGACGAGGCGTTCGCCCTGCGATGAGAGCCAGCCCCAGACCGTCGCCTCGACGTCTTTGACACTATCCGAGAGCGCGAGGAGGATGAGTTGCTGCACGCGCGAGACTGTGACGGCGGCGCCGATACGGGGCGCAGCGAGGTTATTGGCGCCGGCGCCATATTTTGATCGCCGGCAGAGCTCTTGGTTGAGTGCGACCGACGCCGCGAGATCCTCGTCGGGTGTCGCGGATTGCGCGGCGGGCGCGATATCTCCGCGGCCCGTCAGGACGAACAGCACTTCGGCGAGCTGGGTTCGTGTGATCCCCTCGCTCTGGACCGCGGCGGCGAGAGCCCCGAACGGCGTGATGGCTCCCTTTTTCGCCATGAGCGCCTTCCACACGGGCTTGTAGATTTCTTCGCGCAAGCTTGCCGACCCGGCGGCGGTTGCGAGCGAAAGCGAAAGCTCTTTCGCATCATTCAGCGCCAAGAAGCTATATTCCTCGATTCCGTCGGCGATTTCGGCCGTGGTCATCTGGCGCTTGCCCTTGACGAAAATGTCGCGCCGGAACTGGCGGTTGACGAGATAGTCGCGCGTCGTTTCGTAGAGCGCCGGGTCCGTGATACCGGCAAGAAGATCATGGCAATGCGCGGGCACGCCAAGCCCCGGCATATTGTCGATCAGGCTCGCCGACGCAGCGAAATCGAGTTTGGCTTCAGCGAGGCGCTCCGAAACCTCGGAGAAGGATTCGGGCAGCCAGTGGCGGTTGAAATATTCATGGCTGACATAGTTGCGATCGAGTTTCCCGATCGCCTCGACCATATTCCCGATCGCCGGATATTGCGCGAAATAGCCGGCATTCGTCTCAACGATGCGCCGAACGAAGTGGAGCGATTCCTCGACGCGCGCGAGCAAACCTCCTGTCGCGGCTTTCGCGGCGTGGAGATTGAGCAGATGGCGCAGCGGCTCGATCGGCGCCCAGCCCGGTTTGCAATTATAGCTGATGTAGAGAATGCCGCCGGGCTTCAATTTGGCCCGGGCGATCTCGACGATGGCGTCGCGCGCCTCGCCGCTGACCCACGACCAGATGCCGTGCAGCGCGATGATGTCGAACTGCGGCAGATCGCGGCGAGCAAATTCCTCGAAGTTATCGTCGAAGATGCTGAGCGATTTGCCGCTCGCGCGCGCGACCTGGCTTGCATAGGCCGCCTGCGACGGATTGAAGTCGGTCCCATAAAATGAGCCCGACGAGGTCGCTGCGTTGATGTTCAGCGACAAGCCCTGGCCGAAGCCGAGTTCGAGATAGTTCGGCCGATCCCCGACATCGTGCGAGATGCCGCGAGAGAGAAGAGCGAACTTGAGCCGAACTGGCGCGAGCTCGGAGAAATAGCCGTAGATATAGTCGACCTCCGAGACATAGCCCGCATTCCACATGTCATCTCTCCAAAAAAAGGGGGACGTGCGCGAGGCACGCCCCCCACGGGGGTTCCCCAGTGGACTGCTCTTCAGATCAGAACTGGAAGCTCACGCCGCCGCGCACGCCCGTCACCTTATTGTCGCCGCCAAAGGTCTGGCTGCCGGTGAAGAAGAGGTTGAGCCTATCGGCCACCTTCGCTTCGAACCCGGCCTCGACCATGCCGTAGCTGTCGGGCTCGGCACCGCGGAGGACAAACTTGTCGCCGCCGCCAACATAGCCCACCGTCACATCGTTAGGCAGGTTGCCCTGGAAGGTGTAGGACGCCTTCGCGAAGGGGCGCAGGGTCACGCTGTCCGAAAGCTCGGTTTCGGTGCCGAGCTTCACGCCGAGAACCGGCGAGAAGACCGTCTTCTTCCGGCCATCGACATCGAGGCTGAACGCGCCTGCACCCGTTTCGGTGAAGCCCTCGAGCGAGGTGCGGCGGAGGACCAGCTTGCCATAAGGCGTGACCGTCACGCTGCCGGCGCGATAGTCGTAGCCAACCTCGAGGCTGGCATCGAGCTGCTTCGCATTGATCGATGCTTCCGCCGTCCGAGCGAGGAGGCTCATCGTGCGCGTCGCGTCATAGTTGGTCCAGCCGAAAGCGAGCTTCGCATTGGCATAGATCGGTCCGAAGCCCTGCGTGACATAAGCGCCCACGGTCCAGGTGCGGCCGTCGACCGCCTCCGGCGTACCGCGCGCGGCGATGTCATGCTCGGCATAGGCGCCGCCGAAGCCGAACGCCCCGTTCGGCGCGTAGGCGAAGTCGAGACCGCCGGCGATGCCGTAGCTGTTCGCGCGGATGTCCGATGCGCCATAGGCGTCGCCGTCACCATATTTCGCCCAGTTGCCGACCGGGTTAAGCCAGAGCTGCGTCGCGAAATCGCCCCCGAACGAGCGGCGGTTCGTCAGCATGTCGAGCGTTTGCCCGAAGACGCCGTTCTGGTCGACCGCGGCGAGCGAGCCGTAGATCTCGCCCGACGACAGCTCGTTGAAGAGCTCGGCGGCTTGATCCGACGACAGGCGGAAGTCGAGTGCGGTCGCGACATTGGCGATGTCCTGAGCGTAGCCGAGTTCGGTCACCGACGCGAAGCCCGTCCCGCCTGCTGCATCGCTCCGGATGCGCCCGATCGCCGAGGTCAGCGCCGAGTCCAGGCCAGCCGCAGCCGCCACGGCGTTGGGGTTGGTCGCCCCGCTCGCATAGCTGCTGCGCTTCACCTCGAGGCGGACTTCCTTCGTCGCCGTGTCGTGCACGAGGCTGAAACCGACATAGGGCGAGGTCAGCGTCGGCGCCGCGGCGGCCGAGACCGCCCCCGTACCGGTGTAGGTGAACAGCGTGTAGCCATCGCCATTGGCGTAGAGGCTGTCACGATAGACGTTCACCGCGACCTTGCCGGCGAGGTTCAGGTTACCCGTGATGTCGACCCGCGAATTGTCGGCTTCGTAGCCCAGCGCCTGCGGCGTGGTGAAATAGCCGACATAGACGCCGCCTGCCACCGGACCGAGCGGTTCGGGAAGGGTCGAGCCATCCGAGACCTCGCTGCGGTAGACGCGAACCAGCGTCGGCGTGATGCCCACGACGGTCGTACCCGCGGCGCTCTGGTTGAAGTCGCCGACCTGACGGATGGTGATCCCGTCTATCAGTTCGGTCTGGCCGACCAGGCTGTTGCCGAACAGGTTCTGGCCCGGAGTGATGCGGCGGCCGACGACGAGCGTCGCGGCGTTGTTGATGTTGCCGCGAACCCCGAATTCGGCGCCGTCCGACTGGCTGGTGGTCAGCTGGATCTCGCCTGCGTTGATGTTGAAGTTGCCGACATCGAGCGTGTAGGCCGGCTCATCGCCCGGGAGACCCGGGTCATAAGCCGCGCCGTTGATGACGAACGTTCCTGCGCCTTCCTTGTTCAGCGTTTCGACGCCGACCACGCGAACCTGATAGTTAGAGCCGCCGAAGAGGCTCTGCGCGTCCTTGCCGAGCGAGAGCAGCGGGTTGGGCTTGTCGGCACCGACCGGCCAGCTCTGGTTCGGATAGAGGATGGCATCGGCGCCAAGGAAGCCCGAGCCGACCAGGTTGACCGTGGTATTGGTCGTCCGATTGCCGTCAGCGTCGCGCTCGCCAGTGATGCTGCCGAGCGTCGCCGACCCCGAATTGAGGTTGATCGTCGCCTTCACATCGCTGGTCAGCGTGGCGCCTTCGCCGGTCGGGTCATTGTCGAGACCGCCGATGACCGCAAAGCCGCCCGAGACACCGTTCTGGTCGACCGTGTAGGTCTGCGTGAGCAGCGCATCCGCCGGGGTGAAGCTCGTGTCGGTCGAGGTATCCGTGCGGACCTCGGTGACCGACGCCGTGTCGATGTTGCGGCCGAGAACGGTCGTCCCGCCGACAGTACCATTGTTCGTGACGGTGCCTTCGCCGGCTTCGACGAGGATGTCGCCGCCGATGGTCGCTCCCGCCGCGTTCGTCACGCTCGCTTTGCCGAGCGCCACCACCGGCGTGATGGTTTCGGTGATCGTCTGCAGCGAGGCTTTGCCGAAGTTGGTCGTTTCGCTCGTCGTGTTCGAACCGATGACGATGGCGCTGGCGCTGGCCAGGTCGCCGATCTGACCCGTATTGCTGACCGTCGCCGACGTCGCGCTGACCGCGCGCGCATCGTCGCCGATCAGGCCGGCGTTGGTGATCGAAGCCGGACCGCCGACAATCGTCGTCGTGGTCGAGCTCGTGAGGTTCACCGTGCCCTTGCCGTCATCGCTCGTCGTGCTGGTGCCGACCGTATTGAAGGCATAGCTTTCGGCGTCGACGTCGCTGGTGACGATCGAGCCCTTGGTCACGGTGACCGAAGCGCCGCTGACGCCGGCGGCATAGACATCGTCGGTCGCTGCGACCGCCTTGTCCTTCAGCGCCTGGGCGGAGTCGACCAGCACGGTCGCCTTGCCGCCGACCGCCGCTGTTTCGGTGGTGACGCTTTCCTCGAAGGTGCGGTCGGTGAGGCTGCTCACGAGCGTCCCGAAATCATCCGACGAGGATTTGGTCTTGCCGGTCCATTCGCGGGTCGCCTCGGACGTCGTGACGCTGCTTCCAGCAATCGCGCTCACATAGTCTTCCGAGACGCCGGTCAGCGTGACGGTCGCATCGCCGCGGCCTGCGTTGACATAGGTCCCGCCTTCGACGGTGCCGGCGATCGTCGCAGTGGCATTGCCCTGCGCGGCGGCCGCCCCATAGGTCGAGCTCGAGGTTTCCGAAGCGGTCGCGACGCCAGTCGCCGCATCGCGGACATAGGAGCGCTCGGCCGAAGTCTCGCTGTCGGTGCCATTGTTGGCGCTGACCGTGAGATTCCCGCCGACGATCGCCTTGCTCGCGACATCGGCCGAGGCCGACTTCACGCCATAGACCGTGACCGAACCGCCGACCGTATCCTGGCTGGCGGTCGCCTTGCCGGTGATCGACGCCGCGCCCACGCCGTCGGTGACGATCGACGTGCCGCTGCTCTTGATATTGAGCTCGTCGGTAACGTAGCTGCCCTTGGTGATAGTCTGGGCGATATTGCCCGACTCTTCCGAGGTCTGCGCTGTCGCGCCCGAGGCGTTGCTGGTCACATCGTCGGCGACCGAGCCGCTGACGACCACCGTCGAGGAATTGGTGCCCTGCGAGTTGACGCTGGCGCTGCCGCCTGCGTTGCTGCGCGCGACCTGCCCTGCGATGGTGACCTTGCTGTCGCCGCCGGCCACCGCCGTCGTTTCAGACTTGGCGGCATATTCACCGGTATAGGTACCCGAGCCATCGGCATCGAGAATAGTCGTCTCGGTGCTGCTGCTCTCGTAGGACGAGCTTGCGACCCCCGAATTGCCAGCGGTCGAGCTGACGTTGCCGAAGATGGCGCCGGTCGCATTTACGGTGCTCGCGAGATCAGCCACCTGCGTGACGTTACCGATGGCGGCGGGGAAGAAATTCTTCGTGCCGTTCGCGCCGGCATAGGTGCCGGTGACGCTGCCGCCCGTCGCCGTGTACGAACCGCTGTCGGTCCGTTCTTCGGTGAAGCTGCTTCCGCCCTTGCCGTCGAGCACCGACGTCGAGGCATAGGTATTGCCGTTCGACGACGCGCCGCCGCTGCTTGCCGCATAGGTCGAGCCGCGAACTTCACCCTGGTTGAGGATCGTGATGTCGCCGCCCGCCGTCAGGTTGACGTTGCCGATGCCATTAAAGCCGACGATCCCGCCTGCCGCATTGGTGAAATCGACTTTGCCTGTCGAAGCGGTGTTCGTCGATTCCTCGGCGTAATTATATTTGGTGGTGGTCGTCCCGGCGGCCCCATCGACAACCGCCGCAGGCGTCAGAATCGTGCGGATAAGGGTCGTGTCATTCCCCGACGAGGCGCCGTTCACGCCGCCGCCGATCGTGCCGGCATTGGTGATCGAGACGTCGCCGGTCGCATTGGCGTTGACCGATCCGTCGACTTCGCCTCGCGCCGCGTTGACGACGGTGGCATTGCCCTTCGAGCGCGTATTGCTTTCCTCATAGACGTCGCTGAGGACGAGCGCGCCGGTGCTGTCGAAGACGAGCGCCTGCTCGGTCACGCTCGCGGTGCCGTTTCCGGCAGTCGCGTTCAGATTGCCGCCGACCGAACCGCTATTATCGGCAGAGGCATCGTTCGTCGCGACGGCAAGCACGGTTCCACCCGTCGAGCCGGTTTCGGCGATCACAACCGACGCATTGCCCGCGGAAGGAGCGTTTGTCGACTTTGTCGTGTAGCCGAGCTGGACGCCCTTGCCGTCGAAGGTCTGCGTCTGATCGAAGGTCGACTGCGAACCGTTGCCAGCGCGAGCGGTCACGGCGCCTTCGACCGCACCGGCATTGATCACCGATGCATCACTGGTCGCCGTGGCCGACACGCCGCCGCCCACGGAAGCTTCTTCGGCGACGTCGATCGCCGCCTTGCCGACCGCGCTCGCCGACGAATTCGCGGTCACGATCGAGAGCAGATCGCCGGTCGCGTTCCGCGTCGTCGTCGTGCTGCCGGCGTTCGTCGCAGAGCCCGTCCCGGCGATTGCATTCAGCGCGCCCTTGACTTCGCCAGCGTTGGCGATCGACGCATCGCGCGTCGCCTGGGCATTGGCCGCTCCACCGACGGCACCCGTCGCGGCGATCGTGATCGTCGAGTCGCCCGCGATGGCCCCGTTGCTGTAGGTGTCGATCCGCTCGAGATCGACGGCATTCTTGCTGTCGCGCGTCTGGACGGTCTTGTTCGCCGAATTGGTGTTAAACACCGGATTGGCGGTCACGTCGCCTTCAACGCTTCCCGCGACCGCGATATCGACGGTGCCATTGGCGACGCCGGTGACGGAATCGAGTTTGCTCGTAGCGGCCGTGTCGATCTTGACCGTGCCGGCCTCATAGGTGACCTTGTTCTCGCTGGTCACGACCGACTTGTCGGCGACCGGCGCCGAGGCGGTGTTGACGACGGTGACGGTCGAGCCGACGGTATAGCCGACAACATCGCTCGCAGTGCCCTTGGCTTTCACATCGACATCGCCGACCTGCGCGATGAACAGGGCGTCGCCCTTGCTCTTGCCGTCAGCGCTCGCGACGTCGCCGATGACACCCGCGACATCGCCGCTCTTGTAGACGTCGGTTGTCGTATCACCCGCCTTGGTCGAGGTGATGGTTCCCAGCGACTGGAGGAAGACGTCGCCCGAACGGACGGCACCCGAGGAGGTCAGCGACAGATCGCCGGGTCCCTGGATGGTGACGCCATTGTGGATCGTGCCTTTATTGTCGAGCGACACGGTGCTGCCGAAACCATTTGCGGAGAAGCCGCCGGTGATCACGCCGCTGTTGGTGGCGGTCAGCTTGTTGTCGGCCTTGGCGGAGGAGCCGCCGAGAGCAACGCCGACCGCATCGGTCACGGCGCCGGTCTTGTCGACCGCGCCAATGCTGCCGGCGTTGCCGAAGACGATCGAGCCATCGCCCTGCCCTGCGGCGGGGGTAAGTCCGATCGTTCCGGGGCCCGTCACTTCGCCTTTCGACGTCACGGTGATCGTGATGTCGCGATCGGGCGTCGCCTTGGCGGTATCGATCTTCGCCTGAACGCTCGCAGCGGTTTCCGCCGCGCTCACCTCCACCGTCTGCTCGGCGTTCGCGCTGTCCGCGAGGAGCGCCGAAAGCGGGAAGGCCGCGGAGACAAGCAGCGCCCCCTTGGCGAAGCGGCGCAAATGAGAAGTGGAGTTCGTCGTCATGTTTAATCCTCTGCTTGAAATAAGTATGGCGAATTGGCGCACGCGCCCGAAGCTATCGGCGCGGCCGTCAAAGACTGCGAAAAATCTTAGCTGTTGAAGCATTCCCCCTGAGTCAGACCGGTCGCCCGGTCGATCACGGAGGCAAATGCCAATTGCTGCGTTCGCGCATCGTGAGCGATGCGTTTCTTGAGCGTTTCCGTAGCGTTATTAATTCGTCGCGCGGCTGTTCGGCATTGCTCCCACCTTCGGCAGCGTCTTAATCCGCCCTCCGGGAGGCGCGGCATAATCCGCGCGGGGAGAAGGGAAAGAGGGGTGGGGGTGAACGGTATGGCGCTTTATCGGCTCCGGCTTTTGGGAGCGTTTCAGCTGGTTGCGCCGAACGGACAGCGTCTTGACGTCACCAGCAAAAAGGCGATCGCGCTGCTCGGTCTTCTGGCCAGTGCCAATTCAGGCGAGCGGTGGCGCGCGTGGATCCAGGACAAGCTTTGGGGATCGCGCGAGCTCCGGCAGGCCCAAGCGAGTTTGCGCCGCGAACTCCATGGCCTCCGCAAGCTGACGGTAGGCTCGCCGTTCCCGCTCATCGAGGCAACGACCCGGACGGTCCGGCTGAATCTGAACGTCGTCGATGTTGATATTCGCAATAAGGAGGCAGTCATGCGTTCCTCGGGCGAGTTCCTCGAAGGAATCGATATCGCGGGTGAAGAGTCTTTCGAGGAATGGCTCCGCGAAATGCGGAACAACATCGCGGACTTGTCTGGTCCGATGCCTTTGACCGATAAGCAATACAATTCACCAGTCGGCCTCGATCAGACGCATTAGCCGCGCTCGCGCGCGTCGCGTCGGCAGGATTTCCATAGCTGCGCGCATTGCCGTTTCGCCACACTACCCCGGTTGGAAGGCATTGCCGTAGTTGGGGTCGGGACAAGGGTCAAAATGTCCCGGCCCCGTTAATGCAAGTTATGCCGCCTCATTCATCGTAGCCTCTGACGGCTTCGAGCACACTGCATGCCGTACCTCTATTCCCGGATAATCGCGAGCGCTCAAGGAGCGGCTTCGCTCGTTCGCTCGACAGGTACCGAGTCTTTAAGAATCCTTTAGAGCGCCTTCAAGACTTTGAGGAGAACGGCCACGCAAGAGCAAGCGGGGATGCCATTCCGCAGATAAACGAGCGAGGCCGATGCTAATCGAGATGGAAGATCGACGCCCGAGATATCGGCTGAAGTTGCTCGGAGCCTTTCGGCTGGCAGCGCCAGATGGCAGCCGGCTCCCTCTTTCAAGCAAAAAGGGGATCGCCTTGCTTGGTCTCCTTGCTACAGATGGCAATGGCGAACGGTGGCGCCCATGGATTCAGGAAAAGCTCTGGGGCACGAGGGGACCTGCCCAGGCGCAAGGCAGCCTCAGGCGCGAGCTTCATGGCCTGCGCCGAGTGGGCACCGAGGTGGGGGTTCCGCTAATCGAGACAAACCGCCGCGTTGCTCGTCTGATTTTGGAGAATGTCGACGTGGACGTGCGGCGCGCCCCGCAACGCACCACTCCACGTCAGGAGTTTCTCGAAGGCATGTGCGTTGTCGGCGAGGAAGGGTTCGAAGAATGGCTTCAAAATGTGCGAAAGACACTCCGCGACCCAAGCGGCAGTGAACTTGCCCGGCCTCGGGGCCAGACAATCTAGCTACGCCGGTGATGTCGACACACGCCAGTTAACCTCCTGCCAGTATCATTCATGCCCAAATAATCCCAATGGACAGGTGGCATCTCTGATGGTATGGCAACCTTGCTAAAGGCAAATAGCATCATTAAATCAATACCTTGCCACGGCAGCCGGGTGCCCGTAGGGGTCACCATTCGAACGAAAGATCGGCTTCGGCCCGCTGCGCGCCCATGAGCGCACAGCGGGATGCGATCAAAGATCGAGGCCGAGCGCCTTTGCCACCCGTTCCCACGGCACCAGCTTGAAATTCTGATTCTCGGGCGGCGAGACGTTGCGGCCGTCCTGCGCGACCATCAGGCCGTGCGGGAAGTTCGGACCGGCCGCGAGGCTGCTGACGTCGAGGCCGTCGGTTTCGGAGACGCCGTCGATCCCCGCCGCCATGTCGGCGCCGATGCGGAACGAGCCGACATAGGCGTTGTCGCCTTCGCGGCGGAAGACCGCATAGCTGTCGTTGCCCTGGCTCGAGACGACCAGATAGCCCGTGCCGTCCGCCATCGCATAAAGGCCCATGCCCTCCATATCGTCCTTGAGCGCCGGATTGTCGGTGATCTTCGCCAGCATCGTGCGCGCAGGGCCGCCGCGCGGTTCGGCGCCCTCGCGCCAGATCCCGACATCCTCCTCGCCGGTATAGAGCATCCCCGTCTCGTCATCGGCGACACAGCCTTCGACCTGGCTCGCAAAGGGCAGGTCGCGGACCAGTTTCGCACGCACCTTTCCGGCAGGGGTCGCGATCAGTTCCCACTGGCGCATCTTGCCGTCGGTCTGGTTGACGAAGACATAGGTCTTTTTCGTCTTCGCGCTGCGATACATGCACAGGCCATAGGGGTCTTCGAAGCCGGTATTCTGCAGCCCGTCGGCGACATCGGTCAGCCGGCGCGTCGCGGGGTCGAGCGCATAGATCGATATGCCCTTCGTCGTGCGGTTGCTTGCCGTCACCAGCGCGACATCGCGTCCGCCGAGACGGAAACCGCTGCGCAGGTCGACATTGTTCATGCGTCCGTCGGGCAGATATTGGAGCACCTTGCCGTCGAGGCCATAGACATAGAGCCCCGACTGCTTCTGCGTTCCGATGATGACGCTTTGCGCGGGATCGGCGGGGTCGATCCAGATCGCGGGATCGTCGGCGGCGTCCCCCCCGGTTTCGACCGGCGCGGTTTCGACCGTGGCGAGCGCCAGCGGCATCGTTGCGGGCGCCGGAGCGGCGGGCCGTTCGGGAAGCCCCGCCGCGGCGAGCAGCGCCGACCAGCTCGCGATCTTGAAATTGGGCTGTTCGGGGGCATTGTCGTCGTCGGCGACGACCACGACCGGGCCGGCGATGGTGATGCTGCCCGCGTCCTCGACCCTGTCGGCGCCCGCCGCGAGCGCGACCGAGCCGAGATAGGCATGATCGTCGGCGGGATCGTAGATGTTGAGCCGGTCGGCCTTGGCGTCCGAGACGAGCAGCCGTCCGTCGGTGGCGATGGCGACACCCTTCGCTTCGTCGGTGATATGGCCGAGGCGGACGATGTCGACGATTTCGGGCTTGATCTCGGCCTCGGGCTCGGCGGCGAAACGCCAGACGCCGACGGCTTCCTGCGAGACATAGACCGCGCCGCGATCGTCGGCGGCGCAATAGCCGATCTCCGACCCCAGCGACCAGCGCCGCGCGATCCGCCCGCTCATCGCGCCCGAGGCGTCGGCGGCGAGCCCCCATTGCTCGATCTCGCCCCGGTCTCCGACGAGGAAGAGATAGAGGGTGCCGTCGCGGTGGCTACGCGAGAAACAGAGGCCCGCGACGGTCATGTCGGGCTTGATTCCGGTCAGCGCGAGCGGCGTGGGGGCGCCGCCGGCGCCGACGCGGAAAAGCTTGGGCGCGTTCGCCTTGCCGTCGAGCGCGGCAAGCAACGGCGCACCGCCCGGCGCGGCGTCGGCGCGAAGATCGAGTGCGCGGATATTGCCGACCTTGTGCGTTGCGACGCGCTGCCCAGTAAGGTCGAAAACGTCGATCCCCGCCGATTCGGCGCCCGCGAGAATCAGCGTGCGCGACGGATCGCCGGGATCGGCGATCACGGCGGCGCCATCGGCCCCCGACCCTTGCGTCGCCTGCGTCTCCGCCGATGCGGCAACGGCGGGGACCGCGGTGTCGGCGGCCGCAATGGCGGGAACGGCCGTCAGCGCGGCGGCGATTGCAAACAGACTGGTTTTCACTCAACCCTCCCTCATTCATCCGGAAAAGCGGCGGCCATCTGGATGCGATGGCCCGCTCTCAAATTCAGAATAATTTTTCTATCTTTCTTATAAAACAGAACGTATATTCATTCCATGCCGATGTCATCCCTTATTTCCGCCATGATCGCCGCCGCTCACGCCGCGGGCGAAGGATTGATCGCCGACCGCGAGCGCATCGCGACGCTCACGATCCACAGCAAGGCCGGCGCCGCCGACATGTTCACCGAGGCCGACCTCAAGGCCGAAGCGACCGTCCGCGAACAGCTGATGGCCCATGCCCCCGACTATGGCTTCCTCGGCGAGGAAGGCGGATTGACCCCCGGCCGCGACACCGACCATGTGTGGGTGGTCGATCCCCTGGACGGTACAACCAACTTCCTGACAGGATCCCCACTCTTCGCCGTGAATATTGCACTGGCGCGACAGGGCGAGGTGATTGCGGGGGTCACTTACGTCCCCGCGATGGACGAGCTGTTCTGGGCCGAAACCGGCAGCGGCGCCTGGCTCGGCGAGCGGCGCATCCGGATTTCGCCGCGCACGACGATCGAGGAATCGGTGCTGGGGGTCGGCATTCCCTTTGCGACCAAGCCGGATCACGAACAATTTTACGCCGAGATGGCACGGCTGACCCCGCGCGTCACCGGCATCCGCCGCCTCGGCGCCGGCGCGATCGACATGGCGTGGGTCGCCTGCGGCCGCCACGACGCCTATTGGGAACAGAGCGTCAGCGCCTGGGACATGGCCGCAGGGGTCGCGATCGTCCGCGAGGCGGGCGGGATCGTTACCGACACGCTTGGCAACGCGCTCGACCTGATGAACGGGACGGTGCTGGCCTCGACGCCGGCGATCCACAAGGACCTGCTGACGGCGCTGACACGGGTTTAGGGTTTGAAGGCGGCTATGGGGTGGGGAGCGGACGTTGAAGGATGGCGCTACTTTCCCCTCCCGCAAGCGGGAGGGGCGGCGAGACTTACGAACTTTGTTCGTTAGTCGCAGCGGGGTGGGTCCTTGCACCGTCGCTGCCCACCCCCGACCCCTCCCGCCTGCGGGAGGGGAGAAGATAGGTCCGCTTCCGGTCGAAACTCACCAATTCTCCGTTACGGCTTCACCCAACCCCGCTCGCGATGCGACCGCCGGATCGCGTCGGCGACCTTCTCCACCGCCAGCGCATCGGCGAAGCTTTTCGCCGCCGACGGCAGTCCCGCCGCGGCCTCGACCGCGGCCTTGACCTCGATCGTCTTCAAATCATTGTAGCCGATCTGATGGCCCGATGCGGGGCAGAAGGCGCCATAGTCGCCATGCTCGGGCCCGGCGCAGATCGTCGTGAAGCCATTGGTACGGCCCGGTCCGGAACGATAGAGTTGCAGTTCGTTGAACTGCTCCTGCGTGAAGGCGATCGAACCCTTCGTGCCGCTGACCTCGAACGCCAGCCCCATCTTGTGCCCGCTCGCGATCCAACTCGCCGCGAGAGTGCCGGTCGCGCCGCCGGCAAATTCGACGACCGCGTCCATCTGGTCGTCGACCGTCACCGCGCGTTCGGTGCCCGCTGCGTCGCGGCGCGTCGGGTAAGCGGTATGCAGCCGGCCCGACACCGACGCGATGTCGCCGACCAGATGCTGCGCCATCGCGATGATATGGCTGCCGATGTCGGCGAGCGCGCCGCCCGCTTGCTCGGGCTCGCAGCGCCAATTGAACGGCGCGTCGGCCGACGCCATGAAATCCTCGGCATGGATGCCGCGAAAGGCGGTCACCTCGCCGATCTCGCCGCTGGCGATCAGGTCGCGCGCGAGGACGATCATCGGATTGTAGAGATAGGTGAAGCCGACTGCGGTCGGCCGCCCCGTTGCTGCGGCGGCCGCGGTCATCGCTTCGGACTCCGCAATCGTCGTCGCCAGCGGCTTTTCGCAATAGACCGCCTTGCCGGCCTGAAGCGCGGCGATCGCGATCGGGGCGTGGAGCAAATTCGGGGTGGCGATCGCGACCATGTCGATCGATGCGTCGGCGATCGCCGCGCGCCAGTCGCCGCTTGCCTGCGGGATACCGAGCGAGTCAGCCGCAGCGGCCGCCGTCGGCAGATCGCGGTCGGCGAGGATCGTGACGCGCGGCGCACGCGGCAAGTCGAAGGTCCGGTCCGCCGCCGCGAAGGCGAGCGCATGGGCGCGGCCCATGAAGCCGCTGCCGATCAGCGCGATATGGAGAGGGGCGCCGCTCATCCGCCCGCGACCTGATGAAAGCGTTCGCGCAGCCGCTCGATCGTCTTGCGCTTGACCGGCTGACCGTCGCGCAGCTTGTACCAGCTATTCTGGCTGATCCGGTAGGTCTCGAACAAGCCTTCCCGCGTCGCGCACGGCAGATGCGCCTTCAGCGCCTCGAACTCGTCGCGCGCGATCGTCTCCATCTCGAAACGCATTCTCATTCACTTCCATAATAGCTGCCGCCGCGCTCCACGCGCTCGCGGCGTTCGAGTTCATGCGGGTCGATCGCTGCGCGCCAGCTCTGCTTGCCGTTGACCAGATCGGCGGCGGTGAGGACGACGGGCTTGCCCGATGCCGAGGCTCCGATCACGTCACGGACGCTCAGTTCGACGCGCGGTTCGGGATCGAAGCTGAATTCGAGCAGGCCGAAATTGGCGCTCCGCACCCACGGCGCGCGCAATCGCACCTCGGGATGCTGATCGACGAATTTGGGCGCGAGATATTGGGCGAGACCCGAGCTCACCAGATCGTAGAAATCATAGCCGCCCTGATCGGACCAGGGCACACAGTTGAGTTCGCCCTGATGGACATCGCCCGAAATGCCGAGACAGCCGCCGATCCCTTCATCGCGGATGAAATCAAGGATCTCGTTGCGCTCGTGGAGGTAGGCGGCCCAACTGTCGCCGTCCTTTTCGGCGAGCGTCCAGCCGGTGCCCGACGCGAGGATCTTGAACACCGCCTTCGACGCCTTGAGCTCGCGCTTCAGCCACGCCTTTTGTCCCGCGCCGAGCATCGTCTTGGCCGGACTGTCGGGGTCCGACGGCGGGTCGCGATGGTAACGCCCGTCGAGCATGAAGATGTCGACCGGGCCGAAGCTGTGGCGAAAGAAGACGCCCGGCGTATCGGGCAGCCCCGACCCCGGGTTCGCCCACCAGCGGTCGAACAGGCGGCGCGTCATCGCCTTCGCGCCGTTGCGGCGGTCCGAATCATTATAGCCGAAATCATGATCGTCCCAGATCGCGAGCTGCGGCACCGAACGGAGCAGCGGGACGAGCGCCGGCACATTGCGCTGGCGCGAATAGAGCGCCGAAAAGGCGGTCTCGCTGTCGCTGTCGGCGTAGATATTGTCACCGAGCCACAGGAAGAGGTCGGGCTCCATCGCCGCGACCGCTTCGAACACCGGTTGCTCGGGGTAGAGCTGGACGCGCGCGCACGAGCCGAAAGCGATGCGGATCGGGCGCGGGCGGTCGGGCGCGGTGCGGGTGCGGAAAGCGAGCGGCTGGTGCCGGTCGTCGATTCCGTCGGTCTTGATGCGGTAATAATAGTCGGTGTCGGGCCGAAGCCCTTTCACCTCGATCGCGGTGCAGAGATCATTCTCCTGCGTCGCGGTGACCGGCGCGGTCGTCTTCGCATCGGCGAAGTCGCGGCGCGTCGCATATTCGACCGCGACCCCGAAGGCGCCACTCGCGCGCGACCAGACGGAGAAGCTCTCCGGCGTCGTCGCACCGACCATCGGGCCATCGAGCAGCCGCGGATAGCCGATCGCGGCGGCATAAAGCCGGCGCGGCAACGCAGCGAGAAAGGCAAGCGCGGCGCCCCCGCGCAGAAGATTGCGGCGATGCATCGTCATGTCCTTCAGTCACGCAGCTTCGTGTTCCAGAGCGTCGTGGCGAGGATCGTCGCCAGCACCGAGCTGCCGATCCAGAACCAGATCACCGGCCCGAAATCATAGACGTTCGCGCCGTTCGCCATATGCATGTTGGCGTCGATCAGCGCCCCCGACACCTGTTCCTGGATCGCGGCGCCGAGATAGGAGAAGACGCCGACGAGGCCGAGCGCCGCGCCCGCGACGCGCTTTGGACAAATGTCGATCGCGAACAGGCCGCCGAGCGAGGTGACAAGGCCGGTCATGCCGAGCCCGAACAGGACCACCGCGACCAGAACGACGGCCGGATTGTTCGGGCCGAAGAAGAGCAGCAGCAGCCCGACGAGCTCGACGACGCCGAACAGCAGATTGGCTGGCGGACGCCGCGCACCGAAGAATTTATCGGAAACGAAGCCGAAGGCGACCGCGCCCGCGACCCCCGCGAGCGTGCTCGCGGTCAGCACCGCGCCCGCCTCGGCCAGCGAATAGCCGCGCGCTTCCTGGAGATAAAGGATGCCCCAGCTGTTGATCGCGTAGCGCGTCACATAGTTGGCGGCGCTTGCCAGCGCGAGAATCCAGACCGCCGGGATTTTGAGGATCGAAAGCTGGGTCGCGAACACTCCGCGCTCGGGCGCGCCTTCGGCGGGCGGGGCATAATGATCGTTCCGCCAGTCGGCGACGGTCGGCAGGCCCAGCGCGCGCGGACGATCGGCCATCGCGTAAAAGGCGGCGATCCCGGCGAGGATTGCGGCGACGCCCGGCCCCCAGAAGCCCCAGCGCCAGCCGCCGAGCGCGACGAGAGCCGAAACGACAGCGAAGGTCAGCCCCTCGCCGATCGAATGCGCGGTCGACCAGATGCCGTAATAGCGCCCGCGCTCGCGGTTCGAGAACCAGCTCGCCAGCGCGACGACGCAGGCGGGCGCGCCATAGCTCTGGAACCAGCCGTTGAGGCCCCAGATCAGCAGCGTCGCCCAAAAGAGCGTCGAGAAGCCCATCGCAATATTGCACAGCGCCGACAGCACCATCCCCGCCGCGAACAGCCGCTTCACATTGCTGTGATCGGCGACGAAGCCGTTGATCAGCTTGCCCGCGGCATAGGTGTAAAAGAGCGCCGAGCCGATCATCCCGAGCTCGAGCGGCGTGAAGATGCCCTGATCGATCAGCGGCTTCTTGACGATGTTGATCGCGAGCCGGCAGGTATAGCTGACGGCGTAGGCGAGCGTGATCGCCATGATGATCCGCATCCGATAGCTCTTGAAAGCGCCATCGACACCGTCGTCGGTCCTGACCGGCAGGTCCGGCCCCGTCGCGAAATATCTGAGCATCGCCTCTCTCCCTCGCCGGCCATTGCCAGTCCTCTGTTGCGAGACTATTTCATTATTCAATAAAATGGAAGATTTGTTTCATATCCATGAATCGTCATTGCGAGGAGCGAAGCGACGCGGCAATCCAGGGTGTGACAAGCCGCTCTGGATTGCCTCGCTTCGCTCGCAATGACGGATGAGTAATCCCGAGCGATCATGCTCTATGACGTCGGAATCAGGAAGGCATTGTCGCCCGCGCCGCCGTCGGGCCAGCGCTGGGTCACCGTCTTGACCTTGGTCCAGAAGCGCATGCCCTCCATCCCATATTGGTTGGTATCGCCGAAGCCCGAACGCTTCCAGCCGCCGAAGCTGTGATAGGCGACGGGCACCGGGATCGGCACGTTGATCCCGACCATGCCGACGTTGACGCGCTGCGCGAATTCGCGCGCGGCATGGCCGTTGCGCGTGAAGATCGCGACGCCATTGCCGTACTGATGATCGCTCGGCAGGCGGAGCGCCGTTTCGAAATCGGGGGCGCGGACGATCTGCAGCACCGGGCCGAAAATTTCCTCGCGATAGGCGCGCATGTCGGTCGTCACCCGGTCGAACAGCGTCGGGCCGACGAAGAAGCCCTGCTCATGCCCTTGCAGCACCAGCCCGCGGCCGTCGACGACCAGCTCGGCACCTTCGTCGACCCCGGTCTGGATCCATTGTTCGATACGCGTCTTGTGCGCGGCGTTGACGACCGGGCCGTAATGCGCGTCGGGATCGCTCGACACCCCGACCTTGAGCGCGGCGATCGCCGGGATCAGCCGTTCGCGCAGCGCATCGGCGGTCTTGTCGCCCACCGGCACCACAACGGGCAGCGCCATGCAGCGCTCGCCCGCCGAACCGAAAGCGGCGCCGCAAAGATCGCTGACGACCTGATCGAGGTCGGCGTCGGGCATGACGATGCCGTGGTTCTTCGCGCCGCCCATCGCCTGCACGCGCTTCCCCGCTGCGGTGCCGCGCCCATAGACATAGTGCGCGATATCCGACGAGCCGACGAAGCTGACCGCCGCGATCGCCGGATGGTCGAGGATCGCGTCGACCATCTCCTTGTCGCCATGGACGACTTGCAGGATCCCCTCGGGCAGCCCCGCCTCGCGCATCAGTTCGGCGAGGCGCACCGGCACCGACGGATCGCGCTCGCTGGGCTTGAGGATGAAGGCGTTGCCCGCCGCGATCGCGGGGCCGAACATCCACATCGGGATCATCGCCGGAAAATTGAACGGGGTGATGCCCGCGACGACGCCGAGCGCCTGCCGCATCGCATAGACGTCGATTCCCGGCCCCGCACCCTGCGTATATTCGCCCTTCAGCGCGTGCGGAATGCCGCACGAAAATTCGATGACTTCCAGCCCGCGCAGGATATCGCCCTTTGCGTCGGCGACGACCTTGCCATGCTCGCTCGCGAGCAGCTCGGCGAGGTCCTGCATGTTTGCCTCGAGCAGTTCGCGGAAGCGGAACAACACGCGCGAACGGCGCTGCGGATTGGTCGCCGCCCAGCCGGGCTGCGCGGCCGCTGCCGTCGCGACGGCGCGATCGAGATCGGCAGGGGTCGAAAAGGCGACGCGGGCCTGAACCTGTCCCGTGCTCGGGTTGAACACATCGCCCGCGCGCGCTTCTCGAGGACGCACGGAGCCGCCGCCGGCGGCATCGCCGGCGATGAAGGATTCAATCTGTCTCATCGCTCTTCCTTACTGGCGCACGATCCACTCGTGCGCGGGGTCGTTGCGGAACACCCAGTTGCGCCGGGGGCCCGCCATCACGTTCAGATAATAAAGGTCGTATCCGTGCGGTGCGCCGACCGGATGATAGCCGCGCGGCACCATCACGACGTCGCCGTCCTCGACCGCCATCGTCTCGTCAATGTCGCGCGCGTCGGTATAGACGCGCTGGAAGGCGAAGCCCTGCGGCGGCGACAGGCGGTGGTAATAGGTTTCCTCGAGGAAAGTCTCCTCGGGAAAGGCGTCGCGGTCGTGCTTGTGCGGCGGATAGCTCGACCAGTGGCCGCCGGGCGTGATCACCTCGACGACGAGCAGGCTTTCGGCCTCGTCGGCGTCGGACAGGATATTGCGGACGTGGCGCGTATTCGTGCCCTGCCCGCGTACCTCCACCGCGTCGGAGCGAATCAACCGCACCGCGCCCGTGCCAGTTCCCGGCGCAGTACAGATTGCGATCTCGGCATCGGACGCCGCCTCGATCGTGTAGCGATGCCCCGCAGGGACATAGACCGAGGTCGCGGCGCCATCGAACACCGTCTCGCGCCCGCCGATATCGCCGAAATGCTCACCCCCCGCATCGACCGACACGGTGCCGGTCAGGATCACGAGGCACGCCTCGCGCCCGTCCTCAACATGATTGTAGCGCGCGCCCGCGGCCAGCCGGACGACGCGGAAACCGACATATTTCCAGCCCGCGCTTTCGGGCGTGATGTCGAGCAGCGTGCCGTCGTCATCGGGGGCGTGCGGGCGGACGAGCAGCGACATCAGACCAGCGCCTCCTCGCGCGCGAGCCGCTTCAGCGTGTCGAGGCCGAGCTGACTGTATTCGCGCGGATTGGCAATCGCCGGGTCCTGTTCGGCCTCGATCACGATCCAGCCCGAATAGTCCATATCGGCGAGCGCGCGCATGAAGGGCGCATAGTCATAGTCGCCGTCGCCGGGCGCGGTGAACATGCCGCCGACGACGCCGTTGAGGAAGCTCGTTCCATCGGCGAGGAACGCGTCATATTTCGCGGTGCGGACATCCTTGCAATGGACGTGGGCGACGCGCTCGGGGCGCGCCTTGATCACGTCGATCGGCTCGATCCCGCCGAACAGCGCGTGGCCCGTGTCGAGCACCAGCCCGACATGATCGCCGGTCGCATCGAAGAAGCGTTCAAGCTCGTCCTTCGTCTCGACGACGGTGCCGAGATGATGGTGATAGGCGAAACGCAGTCCGCGATCGGTGATGAAGCGCGCGACGGTGTTCAACCGCTCGCCGAACTGCTTCCAGTCGGCGGCGGGCAGCACCGGATGCGTGTCGAGCCGGCTGCCATAGCGGTCGCCATGGACCGCGTTCGACGTCTCGGCGAGGATGAAGACGCTCGAATCCATATATTCGAGCAGCGCGAGATGCTTCGACAGCGCCGCAATCTCGGCATCGGCGTCGCGGACCAGGAGATTCGACGAATACCAGCCGCCGACGATGTCGAGGCCATAGCCCGCCATGATCGGCGCCAGCACCTCGGGATCGCGCGGGAATTTGTTGCCGAGCTCGACCCCGTCGAAGCCGATGTCGCGGACATCGGTGAGCAGTTCGTCGAGCGTCGTGTCGCCGCCCAGTTCGCGCATGTCGTCGTTGCACCAGGCGATCGGGCTCACGCCCCAGCGGATCGTCATTTCCTCTCTCCGTCGATTCGGGTTTGATAATCGCGGCGCGCGGCCTGCACTTCGGCGCGCGCCGACACTTCGGGGACGGCGACGTCCCACCAATGGCCGCCCGCCTCGGTGGTGATCGCGGGATCGGTGTCGATGACGATCACGTAGCTTTTGGCCGACGCCTTGGCGCGGCCGAGCGCGGCGTCGAGTTCGGCTAGGCCGCCGACCTTCTCGGCCCCCGCACCGAGGCTACGGGCATGGGCCGCGAAATCGATCTCAGGCAGCACCGCGTGCGCCGCGTCGGCGAGCAGATTGTTGAACGGACGCCCGCCGGTCCCCTGCTGCAGCCGGTTGATGCAGCCGTAGCCGCGGTTGTCGAGCAGCACGACTATGATCTTGTGCCCGAGCATCACCGAGGTCGCGAGTTCGGAGTTGAGCATCAGATAACTGCCGTCGCCGACCATCACGATGACCTCGCGCGCCGGGTCGGCCATCTTGACCCCCAGTCCGCCTGCGACCTCGTAACCCATGCACGAAAAGCCATATTCGACATGATAGCCGCCGGGGCGATGGCTCCGCCAAAGCTTGTGGAGTTCGCCCGGCAGTCCGCCAGCGGCACAGACGACAGTCGCGTCCGCATGCGCCTGCCGCCACACCGCGCCGATCACCTGCGCGTCGGAGGGGAGCGCGGTGCCCGGTGCAGTCGCGGCGTCCCACGCGGCATTCCATTCGGTGACAGCATCGCTGTTCGCATCGCGCCATGCCGCCTCGACCCGCCAATCGGCGAGCGCTTCGGTCAGGGCTTCGAGCGTTTCGCGCGCATCGCCGACGACCGCTTCGGCACCCTGCTTGATCGCGTCGGGCGCGGCGATGTTGACCTGGATCAGCCGCTTGCCCGCGAAGAGCGTGCGCGACCCGGTGGTGAAATCCTGCAGCCGGGTGCCGACGCCGATAATCAGGTCGGCGGCCTCGGCGGCGGCATTCGCAGCGCTCGTCCCGGTGACGCCGATGCTGCCGAGCGCTTGGCGGTGATCCCACGCCAGCGCGCCCTTCCCCGCCTGCGTCTCGGCGACCGGAATGCCGGTCTGTGCCGCAAGGTCGGCGAGCACCGCCTCGGCCTCGGAATAGAGCACGCCGCCACCCGCTACGAGCAGCGGCGCCTTTGCAATACGGACCGCCTCGATCAGGCCCGCCAGTTCGGCGCGGTCGGGACGCGGCCGGCGCGGACGCCACAGGCGCGGCGCAAAGAAGCTCTGAGGATAATCGAAGGCCTCGGCCTGCACGTCCTGACAAAGCGCCAGTGTCACCGGCCCGCACAGCGCCGGATCGGTCAGCACGCCCATCGCGCGGGGGAGCGCGTCGAGGATCTGTTCGGGCCGCGTGATCCGGTCGAAATAGCGCGACACCGGGCGGAAGCAGTCGTTCGCGCTGACCGTCGCGTCGGCGAAATCCTCGATCTGCTGGAGCACGGGATCGGGGCGGCGGCTGGCATAGACATCGCCGGGCAGGAACAGCACGGGCAGGCGGTTGACGTGCGCGAGCGCTGCCGCGGTCACCATGTTGGTCGCGCCGGGGCCTATCGAGGTCGTGCACGCCATTGCGCGCCGGCGGCGGCTCGCCTTGGCAAAGGCGATCGCGGCGTGCGCCATGCCCTGTTCGTTGTGCGCGCGATAGGTCGGAAGCGTATCTTCCATCCCAGCGAGCGCCTCGCCCATCCCCGCGACATTGCCATGGCCGAAGATCGCCCAGATGCCGGCGAAATAGGGCAGTTCGACGCCATCGATCTCGACCCGCTGCGCCGCGAGCCAGCGCGACAGCGCCTGCGCCATCGTCAATCTTACCGTCTTGCTCATGCCGCCACCTTAGCACGGCGCGCCGCGCGCCAGCCATCGGCAAGGACACGCAGATTGGCGCCGAGCGCGGCAATCGCCGCCTCGTCGTCGATCGCGCCGGTCAGCCATTGCTGCGCGACGTCGTGGAAGATCGTCCGGCCGACCGCGAAGCCTTTGACCAGCGGAAAGGCGGCAGCGGCGACGATGCCCGCGAGCACCTCGTCCTGCGGCGCCGACAGGCCGAGCAGGACGATGCCGCGGCACAGCGGATCGTGGCGCAGGATCGCGGCCTCGCTCGCGGCCCAGGCGGCGGCATCGGTCGTCGGTTCGAGCTTCCACCAGTCGGGATAGATACCCAGCGAATAGATATGGTCGATCACCGAGGCGATCGTGCCGCTGTCGATCGGCCCATGTTTCGAGGCGATGATTTCGAGCAGAAATTCGTGACGGGTGCGGCGACACGCGTCGAACAGCCGCGCGATCTGCCGGTCCTGCCGCGCGCGCATCTCGGCATCGTCGTCCGGATGATAGAAGACGAGGCATTTGACGACATGGTTGGTCGGCCAGTCGCGTAGCGTCATGCCAACGTCGGGCGATCCCTCGAAGCGCAGCGGACGCGACCCCGGCACCTCGATCGGCCGCCCGATCCAATAGGGATGATCGGCCGCCGCCTCGAGCGCGCGCGCACCGAAACGCCCGTCGAGCAGCACGCCATAATTGGGATCGCCCGCGCCCATGCGGTGCAGCGCCTCGAGCGCCAGATTCTTGAAATGATGGACCCGCGCCTCGTCGCTTTCGCCGAGCTCGGCGAGCAGGTCGTCGAACTGGCTGCGGTGATCGATCGCAAGGACCGTCAGTTCGTCGCGCTCTCCGTGGCGGTTGGTCGACCAGTGAAGCTGTTCGAGCTCGGCGCTCTCGCGCAGGCGGTGCGGCCATTGCCCGCCGAGAAAATGCTGCAGCTCCTCCCACGACGCCATCGCCGGCGCGCAGCCATGGCGCGACACGACGAGCGCACCGCACGCATTGGCGATCTCGCAGCATTTTTCGAGCGGCATGTCCTTCAGCCAGCCGCGCAGGAAGCCGGCCATGAAAGCGTCGCCCGCACCGAGCACGTTGAACACCTCGATCGGAAAGCCGCGGCCGACGATCCCGGCATCGAGCGACGCGGGTATCGCACCCGGAAAGGCAACGCATCCCTCGGCGCCGCGCTTGCAGACGAGCAGCGCCGGACTCTTCGCGCGGATCGCACCGAGCGCCGCCAGCGTGTCGGTCGAGCCGCCGAGGATATGGATCTCCTCCTCGGTGCCGACGATCAGGTCGCAGAGCGGAAGCACGCGCTGGAGCGCTTCGGTCACGCCGCTATCCGCGACGAAGCGGTCCTCGCCATTGTCCTTGCCCGCGAGTCCCCACAGCACCGGCCGGTAATCGATGTCGAAAACGACGCGACCGCCGGCCGCCTTCATCAGCGTCGCCGCCTTGAGGCTCGCCGCGAACACGCCCGGTTGCGACAGGTGCGTGCCGTTGATCAGCAGCGCACCGGCCGAAGCGATGAAATCGGGGTCGATGTCGTCGGCGGCCAGCGCCATGTCGGCGCAATTCTCGCGGTAGAAGATCAGCGGAAAGGTATCGGGGTCGCGGATGCCGAGGAAAACGAGCGCGGTCAGCCGCTCGGGGTCGGAGCGGACGCCGCGCGTCGACACCCCTTCGCGTTCCAGTTCCTCGACGATGAAGCGACCGAAATGATCGGCGCCGACACGCGTGATCAGCCCGGCGCGCAGGCCGAGGCGCGCGGCGCCGACCGCGGTGTTGGTCGGGCTGCCGCCGATATATTTGGCAAAACTCGCCATATCCTCGAGCCGCCCGCCGATCTGTTCGCCGTAAAGGTCGATCCCCGCGCGCCCCAGCGTGACGACATCCAGCCGGCCCTCTCCGCCCCGTTCCTGCCCTTGTTGCGTCATCGCTTTCGAGACCATCCTTCCTTGGTCTGAAACGCTTATTCCACTTTTAGAATGTTTGCAACATATGTTTCATGTTGGGTTGGAAATGAAATAGCTATGCCGGTCCGTCCTCGCGCGCCTTGCCGTCGGCGCGTGTTGCTTCGAAGGCGAAATTGATGACGAGCGCCTGCGCGAGACACATCGATGCCGACAGCGAGCGGAATTTCCGTACCTCCGCCTCGCGAATCTGCAGGACATGCTCGGCGGGCTTGGCGACCGGGCTGACCAGGCTGTCGCTGATCGCGAGGACGCGGCCGCCGCTCGCCTTTGCGGCGTTGACCACCGCGATCGTCTCTTCGGAATAGGGATGAAAGCTGATCGCGATCAGCAGGTCGTCGGGGCCCATCGCGTGCACCTGCTGCAGCCCCAGCCCCCCGACTCCGTCGATGAACACCGCGCGCTTGCCCGCCTGGAGCAGCGAATAGGCGATATAGGAAGCGACGGGGAACGAGCGGCGGAACCCCGCGACATGCACGGTGTCGGCCGCCATCAACAGGTCGACCGCGGCGCGCATGTCGGCACCGCTGACCGTCTGCAACAGATTCTGGATCGCAAGGCTGTTGCCCTCGACGAATTCGGAGAGGAGATTCGCGGGTTCCGCATCCTGCGCGCTGGTCGTCTGGTCGAGCTGGCGGACGCGCTCCGAATAGCCGAGCGCGGCATTGTTGCTGAGCAGCCCGTCGCGGAACAGACGCTGCATCTGACTCGCGCCCTCGAAGCCGAAACTTTTGGCGAAGCGCACGATCGCCGAGGGCTGGACGCCGCAGCGGTCGGCGATCACCGCAAGCGTTTCGAGCGCGATGTCGTTGGGCTCGTCGAGGATATAACGCGCGATCTGCTTGAGCCGCTTGCTCAGCGTCTCGTATCGGCTCACGATCTCGGCGCGCAATTCTTCCGCCGAAGCGGGGGCTGTCGGGACGTCGGTCAAAATCATTCTCCCCCGTTGGTCGGAAAAACGGAATATCTGTTCAAAACTTGTAACGCAACTGTCGCCCTGCGGCTTGTTCGAAGCTATGGAATATATGTTCCATATGATATAGAGTTGGAACATGGTTTCAACCGGAAGAGGATAATATGCACGACATCGCCCTGATCGGCGCCGGCAGGATCGGCAAAATCCATGCGGCGAACCTCGCCGCCAACCCGCGCCTGCGGCTGACGCGGGTCGTCGATCCCTTTCCCGAGGCGGCGGCGGAGATTGCGGCCCAATATGGCGCACAGGTTTCGACGATCGAGGACGCCCTCGCTGATCCGACCATCGCCGGCGTCGTCGTTGCCAGTTCGACCGACACCCATCTGCCCTACAGCCTCGCGGCCGCGGAGGCCGGCAAGGCGATCTTCTGCGAAAAGCCGCTCGATCAGGATCTGACCGCCGCGCGCGAATCGACGGCGCGGTTCGCGGCGCTCAAAGCGCGGCTCTTCCTCGCCTTCAATCGCCGCTTCGACCCGAATTTCGCGGCCCTGCAGGCACGGCTGGCGGACGGCGCGGTCGGCGCGCTCGAAACGCTGCACATCATCAGCCACGACCCCGCACCACCGCCGGTCGATTATGTCAAAGTGTCGGGCGGCATCTTCAAGGACATGGTGATCCACGATTTCGACATGGCGCGCTGGCTGCTCGGCGAAGAGGTGACCGAGGTCTTCGCCAGCGCCTCGGTGCTCGTCGACCCCGCGATCGGCGAGGCGGGCGACGCCGATACCGCGAAGACGATCCTGCGCACCGCATCGGGCCGGCTCTGCGTGATCTCGTCGAGCCGCCGCAGCGGCTATGGCTACGACCAGCGGATCGAGGCGTTCGGATCGAAAGGCATGATCCGTGCGCAGAACCAGCTCGAGACGACGGTCGAGACGTGGGGCGAGAAGGGCGCCGCCGCCGATCGCTTCCAGAATTTCTTCCTCGATCGTTACGCCATCGCCTACACCCGCGAGGCCGAGCACTTCGCCGACATTCTGGACGGCGCCGCGCCGCTCGTCGATTTTCGCGATGGCGTCGCGGCGCTGGCGCTGGCCGAGGCGGCGGCGCAGTCGGCACAGACGGGCGAGCGGGTGCTGCTCTAGAGTGCCGGTTTTGATGGAATCAAAACCGGCACTCTAGATTCTTGTCTTACCGTGTTTTCCGAGTCGTCAGCTGGTTCCACCTGACTTGAAAACACTCTAAAAGATTGGCGGCGTCCGGCGCCTCCTACCTGCGTCGTTCCCGCGAAGGCGGGGATGAGGGTCGCAATTGCCCTCTACCCGCAATCGGCGAGCGCGATCTCGTAGAGCTTCGGCCAATATTTGCCGGTGACGAACAGCCGCTTCTTCTTCGCGTCCCACGCGATGCCGTTGAGTACGCTGTCGTTTCCGCGCGCGCCCGCATCCGCCTTCAGCCCCGAAAGGTCGACGAGCGACACGACGTCGCCGCTCGCGGGGTCGATCCGGACGATGAGGTCGGTCATCCAGATATTGGCCCAGATTTGTCCGTCGATCGTCTCGAGCTCGTTGATCATGCGCAATGGCCGGCCGCCGAAGCGGACGGTGACGCGGCCTTGCTCCTTCATCGTCGCGGGATCGAGGAAGCGAAGATCGGACGAGCCGTCGCTGAGCACCAGGCGATCCCCGACCATGGTGACGCCCCACCCTTCGCCGTCATAGGCAAAATCGCCGATCGGGTTCAGATCCTTGAGCGACCAGCGATGGCCGACGCCATTCTGCCATGTCACGCCGATGATCTGATGCCCCCAGCGCGTGATTCCCTCGCCGAACTGATCGTCGGGCAGCTTCGTCTCGGCCAGCGCCTTGCCGGTTGCGAGGTCGAGCCGCGCGAGGCGCGAACGGCCGTATTGGCCGGTGGCTTCGTAAAGATGCCCGCCGTCCCAGAACAGGCCCTGGGTGAAGGACGAGCTGTCGTGCGGATAGCTCCGGACGATGCGATAGCCGCAGCGCTCGACCGGCGGCGGTGCGGGATCGGCGGCAGCGGCGAAAGCGAGGAGCAGGATCATAGCGCCTAGCTATGCCGGGCAAGGTGAACTGGCAATGTCTCTCCTTCGTCACCCCGGACTTGATCCGGGGTCCCGCTTTTCGAGGTCGCCGAGCGGGACCCCGGATCAAGTCCGGGGTGACGATACGTGCAAGAGCCACGAAAAAAGGGCCGGAGGATCGCTCCCCCGGCCCCGTTTCTTCGACTGAGCGCCGAACGGTACGGACTTAGAAGTCCATGCCGCCCATGCCACCCATACCGCCGCCGCCCATCGGCATCGCCGGCTTGTCTTCGGGAAGCTCGCTGACCGCCGCTTCGGTGGTGATCAGCAGGCCAGCCACCGACGCGGCGTCCTGAAGCGCGGTGCGCACGACCTTGGTCGGGTCGATGACGCCGGCGGCCTTCAGATTTTCATAGACGTCGGTCGCGGCGTTGAAGCCCTGCTCCTCATTGCCTTCGCGCAGCAGATTGCCCGCGACGACCGCGCCGTCGTGACCGGCGTTGGCCGCGATCTGGCGCAGCGGGGTCTCGATCGCCTTGCGGACGATGTCGATGCCGCGGGTCTGGTCGTCGTTCGTGCCCTTCAGCCCGTCGAGCGCCTTGGTCGCGTAAAGGAGCGCGGTACCGCCACCGGGGACGATGCCTTCTTCCACGGCAGCGCGGGTCGCGTGCAGCGCGTCATCAACGCGATCCTTGCGTTCCTTCACCTCGACCTCGGTGGCACCGCCGACCTTGATCACCGCGACGCCGCCGGCGAGCTTCGCCAGACGTTCCTGCAGCTTTTCACGGTCGTAGTCCGACGTGGTGGTTTCGATCTGTGCGCGAATCTGTTCGACGCGGCCCTTGATCGCCTCGGCTTCACCCGCACCGTCGACGATGGTGGTGTTGTCCTTGTCGATGGTGACGCGCTTCGCCTGGCCGAGCATGCCCAGCGTGACCGATTCGAGCTTGATGCCCAGGTCTTCGCTGATCATTTCGCCGGCGGTCAGGATCGCGATGTCCTGGAGCATCGCCTTGCGGCGATCGCCGAAGCCCGGCGCCTTGACGGCCGCGACCTTGAGGCCGCCGCGCAGGCGGTTGACCACCAGCGTCGCGAGCGCTTCGCCTTCGATGTCCTCGGCGATGATCAGCAGCGGACGGCCCGACTGCACCACGGCTTCGAGGATCGGCAGCATCGACTGGAGGTTCGACAGCTTCTTCTCGAAGATCAGGATATAGGGATCGGCGAGCTCGACGATCATCTTTTCCGGGTTGGTGATGAAGTAAGGCGACAGATAGCCGCGGTCGAACTGCATCCCTTCGACGACGTCGAGTTCGAACTCGAGGCCCTTGGCTTCCTCGACGGTGATCACGCCTTCCTTGCCGACCTTGTCCATCGCTTCGGCGATCTTCTCACCGACTTCGGTGTCGCCGTTGGCCGAGATGATGCCGACCTGCGCGATTTCCGAATTGCCCGCGACCGGGGTCGAACGCGCGGCGAGATCGGCGACGACCTTGCCGACCGCGAGGTCGATGCCGCGCTTGAGGTCCATCGGGTTCATGCCGGCGGCAACCGACTTCATGCCCTCGCGAACGATCGCCTGGGCGAGAACGGTCGCGGTGGTGGTGCCGTCACCGGCCTTGTCGTTCGCCTTGCTGGCGACTTCGCGCAGCATCTGCGCACCCATATTCTCGAACTTGTCCTTGAGCTCGATTTCCTTGGCGACCGACACACCGTCCTTGGTGATGCGGGGGGCGCCGAAGCTCTTGTCGATCACGACGTTGCGCCCCTTGGGGCCCAGCGTGACCTTGACGGCGTCGGCGAGGATGTCGACGCCCTTCAGGATGCGCTCGCGCGCGTCGCGCGAAAATTTAACGTCCTTGGCAGCCATTGGCTCATTCCTTTCAAAGGCGCAGAAAACTGCGCAACTTCACTCTCAATTCGACGGATGGACTCAGGCGATGACGCCGAGGATGTCCGATTCCTTCATGATCAGCAGCTCTTCGCCGTCGACCTTGACTTCGGTGCCCGACCATTTGCCGAACAGGATGCGGTCACCGGCCTTGACGTCGAGCGGGGTGACCTTGCCGTCGTCGGCGCGGGTGCCCGAACCGACCGAGACGACTTCGCCTTCCTGCGGCTTTTCCTTGGCGGTGTCGGGGATGATGATGCCGCCGGCCGTCTTTTCCTCGGCTTCGATACGGCGGACGAGCACGCGGTCGTGCAGCGGACGAAATTGCATGGATATCCCTCCAGAGGTGCAAATGATGTCACTTAGCACTCACGCGGGGCGAGTGCTAACAGGCGGGCATATGGGTCGCACCCCGTGGGGCGTCAAGCGGAGTCCAACGAAAATTTTACGCCTGCTCGGCTATGGCATCCAGATGGGGTGCGAAGTTCCTATCATCAAGGACGTTGAACCGCCCAGCCAACTGGAGTTGCTGGAGCGCGGAGCGCGTTTACGAAGCGATTTGCTCGATGCCTTTGCCCGCCTCGAAGAGGTTGTCTGCAAGAAGCTCGATCACGATGCAAAAGGAACGGCCGCCCAATCGCTGACCCAGAAGCTCAACGCTTTAGAGAAGGCTTCATTTCGTCATCCCATCAAGGCCAAACAGCGGATCGCGGAAATTCGCGCTTTGGTAGAGTGCCGGAACGACATGGTGCATTCTATCTTGGCGGTTGCCGAACTGAGCAGCGATTCCAACAGCTATTTCGTGTTCCGCAATGTCTCGGCGCTACCGGACTGCACAGGACGGCAGCTACGAGCCATCACGAGTGAAGAGTTCAAGGCGCTGATCAGCCGCGTAAAGACCGCAGCAAAACAACTCAGCGATCAGCCGATGAAGGCAACAGCCCCAACCGCCCCCGCAGCCGCCACCGCGTGAGCAGCAGCGCCGCGACGACGACCAGCCCGACCGCGAGGCCGATCCACACGCCGACCCCCGCCATCGGCGTCCAGAAGCCGAGGTAGATGGCGGTGCCATAGCCCGCGAGCCAATAGCCGCAGACCGCGATCAGCATCGGGATGCGCGTGTCCTGCAGCCCGCGCAGCACCCCCGCCGCGACCGTCTGCGCACCGTCGAAGAGCTGGAAGGCCGCGGCGACGACGAGGAACTGCATCGCAAAGCCGACGAGCAGCGCGTTCTTCGGATCGCCGACATCGACATAGATCGACAGGAAAAGACTCGGAAACAGCCACATCGACAGCGCGGTGAGCGCCATGAAGCCGATGCCGAGCCCCAGCGAGGCGCGACCCGCGAGCGCGATGCCGCGGCGGTCGCCCGCGCCGTATGCGAGCCCGACGCGGATCGTCGCCGCCTGCGCGACCCCGAACGGAATCTGAAAGGCAAGCGCCGCGATCTGGAGCGCGATCGTATGCCCGGCAAGCTGCGCCTCGCCGATCCGCCCCATCAGGAAAGCCGCGCCGGTGAACAGCCCCGCCTCGGCGAGGATCGTCAGCCCGATCGGCGTGCCGATGCGCAGGATTTCGGTGAAGCGGCTCCATTCGCTGCGCCACCAGTTGCCGAACAGATGATAGCGCCGCAACCGCCGGTCGCTCTGGATCACGACGACATAAGCGATCAGCATCGCGGTGCTGGTGAGGATGCTCGACAGCGCCGAACCGTGGAGGCCGAGCGCGGGCATACCGAGATGGCCGAACACCAATACCCAATTGCCGAACCCGTTGACGAACAGCGCCAGGAAGGTGATCGCGGTCGCGATCGTCGGCCGGCCGAGCGCGGAAACGAAGATGCGCAGCACGCTCGCCGCGATCGACGGAAACATGCACCACATGAGCAGCAGCAGGAAGCTGGCGGCACGGTGGGTCAGTTCGGGCTCCTGCCCCGTCGCGCGCATGATCGGCCCGCCCGCCGCGCAGACACCCATGAAGACGAGCGAGACGAGCAGGCTGAGCCACAGCGCCATGCGGACGGTGCGCCGCACCTCGCGCACGCTATGCTTGCGCCGCCCGAGTTCGGCGGCGATCAGCGGCGCCGACGCTCCGACGAGTCCGGTGCCGGTCCACAGCAAGAGGCCATAGATCGAAACGCCGAGCGACGACGCCGCGAGCGCCGCATCGCCAAGCCGCGCCACGAAGATGACGTCGATCGCATAGACGAGCATCTGGAGCAGGTTCGCGGCCGCCAGCGGCCAGGCGAGCGCCAGCGTCGCGCGAAATTCGGCGCGGAAATTCTGCGGCGGCGCCGCGGTCAGGGGGTGGGCCTGCTCCAGCATAGCCGGCCCGGATAGGCGCGGGGTTTCCGGCGTTCAATAGCGGTGAAGCGCCGCGCGCGGTTTCAGGGGCGGGGGTGATAAAAAGGCAACAGCCGCTCCCTCATTTCGTCATTGCGAGCGAAGCGAAGCAATCCAGAGTGGCGTAAACCGCTCTGGATTGCTTCGCTTCGCTCGCAATGACGCGGCTTTTACCCAACCCACATCGCCGTCATCTCATAGGCGAAGGCGAGAAAGGTCAGCGTCAGCCCCACCACGAACAGCCGATAGGCATAGGCCAGAAACCGATATTTGCGCCGCGCGAGGATCAGGCCGTTCTGATAGGTATCGCGCAGGATCGTCTCGTAAAGGTCCTCCTCGGTCCGCATCCGCGCCTTGACCGCGTCGATGAACTCATCCTCGTCCATCTGCGCGAAGCGGCCGAAGAAGAGGATGTTGCTGTGATCCTTGCCGTCGCGATAGACGGCGGGCGGCGCCTTGCCGACACGCGGCAGCACCGCCGAGATCGCGAGCAGCGCCGAGAGAAACGAAAAGGTCGCGAGCACCGTCAGCGGCAGCGCGAATGCCCCCGGGCCGCTGCGCGCCTGTCCGACCGCAAGCGTGAAGACGACGAAGGTCGCGCCCATCAGGATCGACGCCTTTTGGTCCGCCATCTGCGACAATTGCATCGTGATCTGCTGGTTGGTGCGCACGAGATGCACCGCATTGGGCGGGAAGGAAATCGCCGGCCGGTCCGGCGTCGCATCCGATTTTTCGCTGTCCATATAAGTCCCGTCCCTGTCCGCGACCTTTTGCGGGGATGGCATGAAGCGTCGGGAACGGCAAGATGCTGCCCGATTCCCGCCGCATTCGCTTGCCATGCGGGACGCATCGCGGCATTCCCGCGCGCAACATTCTATCTATATGGGACGCACCCGATGAGCACCGCCCTCAAGGACCAGATTTACGGCCTGATCACCCCTTTCAACAAGAAGGGCGTCGACCTTACCGACGCGACGACCTTTGCCGGCGACCTCGAATGGGACAGCCTGACGGTGATGGATTTCGTCGCCGAGGTCGAGGACACGTTCGACATCATCATCAGCATGAACCAGCAGGCCGAGATCGAGACTGTCGGCCAGTTGATCGCCGCGGTCGAAAAGCTGCAGGGCTGACCCGCCGATGACCGACCTCTTCTCCAAATTCGACCCGCTGATCAAGCAGCGCGAAGATCTGCTCGCGACCGGCGTCACCGATCCGTTCAGCCTGGTGATGGAGAAAGTCCTCTCCCCCACCGTCGCGATCTGCAACGGGCGCGAGACGATCCTGCTCGGCACCTATAATTATATGGGGATGACCTTCGATGAGGACGTCATCGCCGCGGGCAAGGACGCGCTCGACCGCTTCGGCAGCGGCACCACCGGCAGCCGCGTCCTCAACGGCACCTATCAGGGTCACAAGGCGTGCGAGGACGCGCTGAAAGAGTTTTATGCCATGGATCATGCCATGGTCTTCTCGACCGGCTATCAGGCGAACCTCGGCATCATCTCGACGATCGCCGGCAAGGGCGACTATGTCATCCTCGACATCGACAGCCACGCCTCGATCTATGACGGGTGCAAGATGGGCGACGCCGAAATCGTCGCCTTTCGCCACAACGACATCGAAGCCTTGGAAAAGCGCCTGAAGCGCCTGCCGCCCGAGGCAGGCAAGCTCGTCGTGCTCGAAGGCGTCTATTCGATGCTCGGCGACGTCGCGCCGCTGAAGGAGATGATCCGCGTCGCCAAGGAAAATGGCGCGATGGTGCTGGTCGACGAAGCGCATTCGATGGGCTTCATCGGCGAGCATGGCCGCGGCGTCGCCGAGGCGCAGGGCGTGATCGACGACGTCGATTTCATCATCGGCACCTTTTCGAAGAGCGTCGGCACCGTCGGCGGCTTCTGCGTCTCGAACCATCCGAAGTTCGAAATCATGCGGCTGGTCTGCCGGCCTTACGTCTTCACCGCCTCGCTGCCGCCGAGCGTCGTCGCGACCGCCGCGACGAGCATCCGCAAGCTGATGCACGGATCGAACAAGCGCGCGCACCTTTGGGAAAATTCGAAGACGCTGCACAAGGGGCTCAAGGATCTGGGCTTCACGCTCGGCACCGAGGAGCCGCAGTCGGCGATCATCGCCGTCATCATGCCCGACCTCGAAAAGGGCGCAATGATGTGGGAAGCGCTGCTCGAGGAAGGACTCTACGTCAATCTCGCGCGTCCGCCGGCGACTCCCGCGGGCATGACGTTGCTGCGCTGCTCGCTCTGCGCCGAACATACGAGCGACCAGGTCGGCGAGATTCTCGCCCGCTTCGAACGCGCGGGCCGACGCGCCGGGATTTTGGGCTGAGCCGCCCTCCTCGGGCGTCCGCGCCGACCAGCGGATTCCTTTTCGCGGCGAGTCGAGCCGGCGCGCGGCGCCCGCGTCCTTCGCACCTTTGCCCCGCGGCGCTTGTCCGGTAGAACGAAGCCGTGTTCGAGCGGGATCTGGACGATGAAACCGAGGAGCGGCGGGAGCGGTTTCGCTTCTGGCTGACCGTCGGGCTGGGCGCGATCCTGACCTGCGTGGTCGGGGCGCTCGTCCTGCTGCTCAGCCGCGCCAACGACGACTACGACCGCTCGCTCGGCTGGCAGGCGCACAGCCTGGAGATCATTTCGCAAACGCGCAGCCTCGACGCGGCGCTAGCCCGAGCCGAAGCCGCGCTCGGTCGCTTCGCGGTCGGGCTGCAGAAAGAGGATGGCCGCGTCTATCAACAGCAATGGGGGCTGTCGCAGCAATATCTGACGCTGCTCCAGCGCAACGTCCGCGACAATCCGCAGCAGGCCGAACTTGTCCGCAAACTGACCGCCGAACTCGCCGCCCGCGGCGCCCAGCTCGGCGACGCCGCGCTCAGCGCCAATTATCGTCAGACCGTCGCCGCCATCTCCAAATATAATGCCGCCGGCCACGACGCCGCGCTGATCCGCATCGACCGGCTGCTGTCCAGCCTCATTCGCAACGAACGCCGAATCCTGTTCGAGCGCAACCGCGTCGCGGCATCGGATCGCGCCAGCCTCAACCAGGCGATCCTGCTCTTTTCGCTGCTCGGCGCCGCAGCGGCGGTGATTGCGATCGCCGCCACCGTCTCGCTCGTCCGCGCCGAGGGCGAACGACGCGCGGCGCGGCGCGAAACCCTGTTCGAAAGCGACCGCGCGATGCAGCTCGAAGCCGCGGTCGAAACGCGCACCGCCGAGCTTGCGCAAGCCAACGACGCGCTGCGCAGCGAGATGAGCGAGCGCGTAGCGGCCGAGGCGCAGCTCCGCCAGGCGCAGAAGATGGAAGCCGTCGGCCAGCTCACTGGCGGCATCGCGCACGACTTCAACAATATGCTCGCGGTCGTGGTCGGCGGGCTCGAACTCGCGCAGAGGCTCGTCGCGACCGCGCCCGACAAGGCGCAACGGCACCTCAGCAATGCGATGGACGGCGCCAACCGCGCCGCCGACCTGACGCGCCGCCTGCTCACCTTCGCGCGATCGGAACCCGCGCGTCCCGAAATGATGCCGGTCGACGAGTGCATCACCAGCTTCGCCGAGCTGATCGAACGGACGATCGGCGACCGCATCGCGCTGACGCTCGATCTGCATGCACCCGACCTGGCCTGCTGGGTCGATCGCCAGCAGTTCGAGAATGCGCTGCTCAATCTCGCGGTCAACGCGCGCGATGCGATGGACGGCCATGGCTCGCTGACGATCCGCACCCTGCGCGATGAAGAGGAAGAAGCGGCAGCGCTGGCGGTGCAGGTCATCGACACGGGCTGCGGCATGTCGGCGGAGGTACTCGAACGCGTCTTCGATCCCTTCTACACCACCAAGCCCGCCGGCCAGGGCACCGGGCTCGGCATGAGCCAGGTCTTCGCCTTCTGCCGCCAGTCGGGCGGCGAGGTGCAGGTGTCGTCGACCGAAGGCGAAGGGACGAGCGTCGCGATGCTGCTCCCCGTCGCGCGGCCTGAGGAAGCAGGCGCGGCGCTGACGAATGCGAACGAGACCGCCGACGAAGCGGCGCCCGGCGACGCGCTCTCCATCCTTGTCGTCGAGGACGACCAGCGCGTCCTCGCAGCGACGGTCGATGCGGTCGAGGAGCTGGGGCACACGGCCGTCGCATGCGGCAATCCGCTCGACGCCGAGGAGATCGTCGCCCGATACGGCGGCTTCGACCTGATCCTGTCCGACGTGCTGATGCCCGAACTGACCGGCCCCGAAATGGTCGCCGGGCTGAAACGGCGCTGGCCGGACCTGCCGGTGCTGTTCGTCACCGGCTATGCGGGCGATGCGAGCGAGGACGCGGCGTTCGGCGACCATGACGTGCTGCGCAAGCCCTTCACCCTGACCGCGCTCGACCAGGCGATCCGGCGCAGCAATGCCCCGGCGGAGGGGCGGCGGCTGGCGGGCTAGCGAGACCTGTCAAATCCTGATCGTCCCTTTTTCTTTCGTCATCCCGGCGAAGGCCGGGATCTCACCGTCTCGGCCTGATGCACCGGCGGGATCCCGGCCTTCGCCGGGATGACGAAAGCAGCGTTTCAGTCAAATCCGATCGCGCTCTAACGGATCGCGCCGCTCTTCATCAGGCGCGGCACCAGCGTCACCGCGGCGAGCAGCGGCCAGCGGCGCTGCCAGGGCTTGATCTCGATCTTCGTGCCTGCGTGGCGATTGATCTTCCACGCCAGATAATCGATCCCCCCGGCATAGGTGAGGCTCGCCTTCGCCAGCCGCGCGACGCTGAGCAGCTTGCCCTCGATGCGGCGGCGCGCCCAACCGCCGCTCGGTGCGCCGGCGGGAATCGCGGCGATCGCCGGCTCGCTGAAGCGCCGATAGCGCTCGGGGTCGGCGTCGACGACCGACTGCGCGCGGTTCGCGCGTTCGGCGCGCAGCTCGACCGAATAGGTCAGTGAAAAAGCACGGCGCCACCAGTCGAGCGGCTCCTCGCCGGCGCGCGAGCCCGCGGCGGCGAGCAGCGTCGGCGCGGCGCGCGACATCGCCGCGACTGCCCGCCCCGCCGCGGTGTCGTCGACCGCCCAGACGAGCCGCGACGGCTGCGCGAAGCGCGCCCAGACCGACACGTTGCGCGTTTCCGGCCCGTTCAGCCGCTCGAAATCGCCCTCGCTCAGCACCGCATATTTGGCGATCAGCCCGCCGTGCTGGAACGGAAAGACATTGGGCGGGATCAGCCGGTTCGCGAGCGCCAGCCAGCGCCGCGGATAGGCGTCGCCATAGTCGGAAACGATCAGATAGAAATCGAGCATCAGCCCGTCGAGTTCGCGCTCGCGCAGGCAGCTCCCGTAAAAAAGCACCGCGCGCGCGCTGCCCGGATAGTCGGCGGCGATCGCCGCCGCCATCGCGGCAACGCGCGGATCGACGGGGAGCGACAATTCTTCGCGGACGAGTTGCGCCAGCCTGTCCGGCTCCCCGAGCGAAGCCGAGGGGCTCGTTCGAGCGAAGCGAGAACCGCTCATGGGCCTCGACTGCGCTCGGCCTGCCCCCTCGGCTTCGCTCGGGGAATCGGGGTGGGTGGAATCGCGCATTGCGGAAACGCCTGGTTCAGGCGGCAAGGCGCAGAAAGGGAACCGGCTGGGTCGAGGTCAGGATGATCGGCTTGCCACCCGTCGCCTCGAAAATCTCGCCGTCGAGGATGACGTTCGAACGCTCGCCCTCGATCCGGATTTCGTCGCCTTGCTGGAAATGGACACCGTCGAGCGGCTTTTGCCCCAGCGTCCCGCGCCACGTCGCGCCGAGCATCCGGAACAGCGCCCCGACGCTGCTTTCGGTCGCGAGCAGCTTCATATGGCCGTTCGGCCCGGGGCCGTCGCCGGTGCGGATGCTGAGCAGCAATTTTTCGAGCGTCGTGACGATCAGCAGCGAGAATTTGCCCTGGAACTCGCCCTGGCGGACGAGCGACACGGTCATCGGTTCGGGCTTGGGCGGCAGGCGCCCGCCGCCGATCCCCAGGATCATCGCGAACAGGCCGAGGATCGCCGCGAGGACGTGCGACACGCCGTTCGGCAGCCCGAGCGGATAGATGCGGTGGCGGCAATAGAGCATGACGTCGGCGAGATAGGCGCCGCCGAGGAACATGCCGAGCACCGGCCGGCCCTCGTCGCGGTCGAGCGCGATGAGCTGACGCTGGACGACATGATCCTCGAGCCGGCCATCGTGGACCAGCTCGACGACGCGCTGCAGCGCCTTGATCGGATCGCCCTCGGCGCCCAGGTCGAGCGCGATCAGGTTGGTCTTGCCGTTGGGCAGCACCGCGACCGGCGGCGGCGAGCCGCCGAAATGGCCGCCCGAATAGAGCTCGGTCAGCGCCGCCTGGACGGTGCCGTCGCCGCCGTTGATCGCGACGATGCGCGGGCTGACCATCGCGATAGTGCGGATCGCCTCGCCGATCTGGTCGACATCCTCGACCTCATAATGGAAAATGTCGGGGTGCGCCGCGCAATATTCGCGCACCCGCGGCAACAGGGCCCGGTTGCCCGTCGAGCGTGGATTGGAAAGAAGCGCGACGCTCGCCATTCGTCCCTACATATATTTCATGGTGATGGTGATCGTCCGCGGCGCATTGCCGACCGCAAAGGCGGTCTTCTTGTAGCTCGGCTTGCCGAGGTTGAAGATGTTGATGCTCGGATTGTTCGACATGCCGCCGCCATCAGAGGTCAGATCGGTCTTGCCGTTGCCGTTGACGTCGTGGCGCACCGCGATGCCATAGCTGCCTGCTTCGGGAAGCGGCACGCACACGGTCATCGACCCCGCACGCACGGGCACTTCGATCCGGTTGATCCAGCGGCCCTTGGTGAGCCAGTCGGCCGCGGTCGCGCGATAGCTTTGCACGCGCACTTTGCCCGTGCCGCCTTTCAGTCCGGTGATCTGGACGAGGGTGGACGGGCCGTTTCGGCACTTCGACAGGTCGTTCGACATGACCTGCCCCTCTGCATTCGCCGCTCCCGCGACGAACAGCAAAGCCAGACAGAGGGACGTCGATACAAATTTCGACATGACGCAATAGCTCCCAGTGGTTATAGCCATGCCAGCCAGGCTGGTATGGGCCCCTGTCGCCCTTGAATCGGCATATCGGAAACATTTGCGGCCAAATCATGGTGATGGGGCGACCGAAACTTGAATAAGCTACCCGCCATCGATCGCTACATCGCGCGCCTCATCTTCTTCCCCATGCTCGGCACTCTCGTCCTCTCGGCGATGCTGCTGGTGCTCGAGAAGATGCTTCGCCTCTTCGATTTCGTCGCGACCGAGGGCGGTCCGGTCAGCGTCGTGTGGCGGATGCTCGCCAATCTGATCCCCGAATATCTCTCGCTCGGCATTCCGATCGGGCTGATGCTCGGCATCCTGCTCGCCTTTCGCCGCCTCGCGACGTCGAGCGAACTCGACGTGCTGCGCGGCGTCGGGATGAGCTTCGGGCGGCTGCTCCGCGTCCCCTATGCCTTTGCTTTCGCGCTCGCTTTGCTCAACCTCGCGATCGTCGGGTTTATCCAGCCCTATGCGCGCTATGCCTATGAAGGCTTGCAGTTCGATCTGCGCTCGGGCGCGCTCGGGGCGTCGATCAAGGTCGGCGAATTCACCAAGCTCGGCCAGCGGATGACGCTGAGGATCGAGGAAAGCTATAACGACGGCAAGTCGCTGCGCGGCATTTTCGTGCGCGGCGAGAACAAGGACGGGCAGACCGTCTCCGCGACCGCCGCGCGCGGCCAGTTCCTTGCGACCGACGATCCGAACACGATCATCCTGCGCCTGTCGCAGGGCGTGCTGATCCACGAATCGCCCAAATTCGCGGTGCCGCGCGTCCTGACCTTCGACAATCACGATCTGCCGATCCCGCTGCCGAAGATCGAGGCGTTCCGCCTGCGCGGGGGCGCCGACCGCGAACTCACGATCCCTGAACTGTTCGTCGTCGGCAAGGACAAGACCGAACCGCTGAAGACGCGGCTCGAATCGCGGGCGAATTTCCATTTCCGCATCGTCGAGGTCATGTCGATGTTCCTCGTCCCGCTGATCGCGATTGCGCTCGCCATCCCGCCCAAGCGCTCGACCTCGGCGCTCGGTGTCTTCCTGTCGATCGTGATGCTGGTGACCCAGCACAAGATCAACCAATATGCCGAGGATCTGGGGGCGCGCGGCGTCATCGACCCGCTGCTCGCGCTGTGGGTTCCCTTCCTGCTGTTCGCGGGGCTGGCAATCTGGATGTATTATACGCTCGCGCACGTTCCCGGCGGCCAGCCGATCGGCGCGCTCGAACGCGTCGCGGCCAAGGCCGGCGCGCGCATCCGCGGCCTGATCCGCATCTTCCAGCGCAAGCAACAGACGGCCTAGGACCAGATGCACCAGCTTCACTTTTTCCCGTCGCGCACGATGGCGATCTATGTCGGGCGGATGTTCCTGATCCGGTCCTTCGCGATTCTGTTCGCGCTGGTGCTGGTGCTGCAGACGCTCGACCTGCTCGGCGAAAGCGGCAAGATCCTGGCCGTCGCAGGCAACAGCGACAGCGACGTCTGGCGCTATGTCGGGATGCGGATGCCGCAGATCATCGAGACATTCCTGCCCTTTTCGGTGCTGCTCGGGACGATCCTGACGCTGATGACGCTCAATCAGAACAGCGAGGTGATCGCGATGAAGGCGGCGGGGATGTCGGCGCATCAGGTGCTCGCGCCGCTGTTCCTCGCCGCGCTGCTCGTCGCGGGGATCAGCTTCGCCTTCAACGAACGCATCGTCACCCGCGCGACCGCGACGCTCAGCGCCTGGCAGAAGGTCGAATATGCCAAGGTGCCGAAGGACAGCGGAATCCGCACCAACATCTGGGTCCGCGAGGGTAGCGACCTGATCAACGCCGCGACGGTCGAAACCGGCGGACCGGCGATCGCCTTGCGGACCGTCACCATCTATGAACGGACGCAGGGCGTGCTGTCGTCGATGCTCAAGGCCGACAGCGCGCGTCCGGTCGCGGGCGGCTGGGAACTGACCAATGCCCGGCGTTTCCTCCGCCGCTCGGGCACGCTCGAACCGCTCGGCACCGTCATCGCGATGAAGGGCGTGCGTCCCGACCAGTTCACGCTGGCGCAGGTCGACGGCGACGAACTCCCCTTCCCGCAGCTCGCCTCCGCCATCACCGACCTCGAAGCCGCGGGGCGGCCGGTCGACTCGCTGAAGGGCGTGCTGTGGCACAAGATTTCGGGGCCGCTGTCGGCGATATTGATGCCGCTGCTCGGCGCGGTCGCGGCGTTCGGCCTCGCGCGCTCGGGCAAGCTGTTCGTGCGCGCGATCCTCGGCATGGCGCTCGGCTTCGCCTATTTCGTCGCCGACAATTTCGCGCTCGCGATGGGCGACCTCGGCGCCTATTCGCCTTTCCTCGCCGCCTGGGGACCGTTCATCCTCTTCGCGCTGATCGGCGAGATGATCCTGATCCGCACCGAGGAATAGCTACCCTATAAACGGCGCCACCACCGCGTCGGTGACGCGCAGCGGCCGCCCGCTTGCCTTGTCGAGCAGCGCCCACACCGTGCGTGCGCGGACGTGCACCTTTCCGTCAGCGTCGGTGAATTCCATGAAGCGGTCGAACTTCGCGCCCTGCGGCCTGTCGGCCACCCAGGTCCGCGCCGTCACCGCCTGGCCGGGGCCGAGCGCGCGCAGATAGTCGATCTCGTGCCGCACCACGACCCAGATATAGGCGTCCTTGTGGCTCTGCGGCGCCGCGGCGTCCCAATGGCCGGTCGCGACCTGCTGGATCCACTGGACCCAGACGGCATTGTTGACGTGGCCAAGCTCGTCGATGCTTTCGGGCGTCGCGACGAATTCGTGCGTATATTCCCTCATGCCAGCTCGACGGTCGTCACCATATAGCCCGCGTCGCGCAGCGAGGCGACGAGGCTGTCGAGATGCTCGCGGTCGCGCGCCTCGCATTCGATGTCGGTGATCAGGCCCTTGGCGGGCAGCGTCGTGAAGATGCGCTGGTGATAGATTTCGATGATGTTGACCTGCTTCTCGTCGAACAGCTTCATCACCTTGAACAGCGCGCCGGGCCGGTCCTGCAGCCGGATGCGCAGGCGCGCGATGCGCCCCGAACGCGCGAGGTCGCGCAGCAGTACGTTCGCGAGCAGCCGCGTGTCGATATTGCCGCCGGTCAGCACGAGTCCGACCTTGCGCCCGGCAAACTCCTCGGGGTGCGCGAGCATCGCCGCGAGCCCCGCGGCGCCCGCGCCCTCGACCACCGTCTTCTCGATCTGGAGCAGCAGGCTCACCGCGCGTTCGAGATGGCGCTCGGCCACCAGCACGATGTCGTCGTTGAGTTCGGCGACAATCTTGCGCGTATAGGCGCCCGGTTCCTTGACCGCGATGCCCTCCGCCAGCGTGTCGCCCTCGCACGCCATGTCGACGCCATTGAGCTCGGCATACATCGACGGATAGAGCTCGGCCTGCACCCCGACGAGGCGCATGTCGTTCTTGATCCCGCGCGCCGCGGTGCCCATGCCGCTGAGCAGCCCGCCGCCGCCGATCGGCACGATCAGCGTGTCGAGTTCGGGCACGTCCTCGAGCATTTCGAGCGCCACCGTCCCCTGTCCCGCCGCGACATGCGGATGGTCGAAGGGATGGACGAAAGTCAGCCCGCGTTCCTTTTCGAGCTCGCGCGCATGGGCATAGGCGTCGTCGAACTTCTCGCCATGGAGAACGATCGTCGCGCCGTGGCTCGCAGTCTGCGACACCTTCACCTGCGGCGTCGTGCTCGGCATGACGATGGTGACCGGCACGCCGAGCCGCTTGCCGTGATAGGCAAGCCCCTGCGCGTGATTGCCCGCCGACGCCGCGATCACGCCGCGCGCCCGGGCCTCGTCGTCGAGCAGCAGCAGCGCGTTCAACGCGCCGCGTTCCTTGTACGCCGCGGTGAATTGCAGATTCTCGAACTTCAGCCACACGTCGGCGCCGACCATCTCGGACAATGTCTGCGACTTCAGCGTCGGCGTCCGCACGACCGCCCCGTTAATTCGCCCCGCCGCCGCGCGCACATCGTCCAATGTGATCGCCGGAAAATCGGCGGCGGAGGTCAGCGTGAGTTGATCGGTCATAGCGATAGGCGCCCTAGCCCATCTGGCGCACGAAGCAAACAATGCTATGGACCGGGTATGAGCGAACAGAAATTACGCGTCACTTTCATCGGCACCGGCGTCATGGGCGGGCCGATGGCGGGGCATCTCGTCAAGGCGGGGCACGCCCTCACCGTCTACAACCGCACCCGCGCCAAGGCCGACGCCTGGGTCGCCGAATATGGCGGCACGGCGGCGGCGACGCCCGCCGAGGCCGCGAAGGACGCCGATGTCGTGCTGAGCTGCGTCGGCAACGACGACGACCTCGCGCAGGTCACGCTCGGCCGCGACGGCGCCTTCAGGGCGATGCGGAAAGGCGCGCTGTTCATCGACCACACCACCGTTTCGGCGCGGATCGCCCGCCAGCTTTCGGTCGAGGCCGAGGGGCTGGGGCTGCTCAGCGTCGACGCCCCCGTCTCGGGCGGCGAGTCGGGCGCGCAGGCGGGAACGCTGTCGGCGATGTGCGGCGGCACGCAGGCGGCGTTCGACGCCGCCGAGCCGATCATGCGCGCCTATGCCGCGCGCATCACCCACATCGGCGGCCCCGGCGCGGGGCAGACGACCAAGATGGTCAACCAGATCGCGATCGCGGGGGTGCTTCAGGGCCTCTCCGAAGCGGTCCGCTTCGCGCAGGCGTCGAAACTCGACACCGACAAGGTGTTCGAGGCGGTGTCGGGCGGCGCCGCGGCGAGCTGGCAGATGCTCAACCGCTGGGGCACGATGGCGAAGGACGAGTTCGATTTCGGCTTCGCGGTCGACTGGATGCGCAAGGATCTGGGCCTCGCGCTCGACGAAGCGCGGGTAAACGGCGCGACGCTTCCCGTGGCGAGCCTCGTCGATCAATTCTATGCCGACGTGCAGCGGGCCGGCGGCGGGCGCAAGGATACGAGTTCGCTCGTGACGAGGCTGCCGAAGTGAGTGGGGAACACACCCATCCCCTCCCGCTTGCGGGAGGGGCAGCGAAACTTGGTCCGGCGCAGCCGGGCCTAGTTGCAGCGGGGAGGGCCAGCCGCCCGCGCAATCGGCCCTCCCCGCTGCGACTAGCGAGCAAGCTCGCAAGTCTCGCCGCCCCTCCCGCAAGCGGGAGGGGATTGCTGGTTCTCGCGGCTTTGGCCCTCGCCGCGCCCGCGCATGCCGATACGCTCGTCGATAACGTCAACGGCATCACCCTCGACAAGGATGGCAAGGTCGTGCGCTTCACCGGCCTGCTCGTCGGCACCGACGGCAAGGTCAAGCAACTCCTCGACCGCAAGGACAAGCGCCCCGAACGCCCCGATTTCAAGGAGGACGGCAAGGGCCGCACCCTCATCCCCGGGCTGATCGACGCGCACGGCCACGTCATGGGGCTCGGCTTCTCGCTGATGTTGCTCGATCTTTCCGACACGACCAGCCTCGCCGAAGCGCAGGCGGCGATCCGCAAATATGCCGCCGACAATCCCGAGATGCCGTGGATCATCGGGTCGGGCTGGAACCAGGAGAAATGGGGGCTCGGCCGCTTCCCGACCGCCGCCGACCTCGACGCGGCGGTCCCCGACCGCCCGGTGTGGCTCGAACGCGTCGACGGTCACGCCGGCTGGGCGAACACGGCGGCGATGAACGCCGCGAAGATCAGCGCGACGACCAAGGCGCCCGAGGGCGGCCGGATCGAAATGGCGGGCGGCAAGCCGAGCGGAATCTTCGTCGATGCCGCGGTCGCGCTCGTCGATGCCGCCAAGCCCAAGCCGCTCGCGCGCGACCTCGATCGCGCCTTCCTGCTCGCGCAGCAAAAACTGCTGTCGCAGGGAATCACCGGCATCGCCGACATGGGGACGACGATCCAGGACTGGCAGGCCTATCGCCGCGCCGGCGACAAGAAGCAGCTCGCGATCCGCATCCTGAGCTATGGCCGCGATGTCGATAATATGGCGCTGATCGCGGGCGGCGAGCCGACCCCCTGGCTTTATGACGACAAGCTGCGCATGGTCGGGGTGAAACTCTATCTCGACGGCGCGCTCGGCTCGCGCGGCGCGTGGCTGAAGGCGCCCTACAGCGACGCGCCGGGGCAGAAGGGCCTGCCCCTGCTGACCCCCGCGCAGCTTCGCAACAAGATGGTGCGCGCCTCGATGGACAAGTTCCAGGTCGCGATCCACGCGATCGGCGACGCCGCCAATGCCGAAGCGCTCGATGCGATCGCCGACCTCTCGCGCGACCTGCCGGGCGAGCGCCGCTGGCGGATCGAACATGCGCAGATCGTCGACCCCGCCGACATCGCGCGCTTTGCCGAGATGAAGGTCATCGCCTCAATGCAGCCGATCCACCAGCCGTCCGACCGGCTGATGGCCGAGGCGCGGCTCGGCCCCGATCGACTGAAGGGCGCCTACGCCTGGCGCAGCATGGAAAAAGCGGGGGTCCGCCTTGCCTTCGGGTCCGACGTGCCGGTCGAAAGCTCGAACCCCTTCCCCGGCATCGCCGCCGCCATCTCGCGCACCGGCGCCGACGGCCAGCCGGTCGGCGGCTGGCATCCCGAGGAGACCGTGAGCCGCGAGACCGCACTCGACGGCTTCACCCGCACCGCGGCTTTCGCCGCCTTCGCCGAGGACCGACTCGGCACGCTGATGCCCGGAATGCGCGCCGATTTCGTGATCCTCGCCGACGACCCGCTGCTCGCCAGCCCCGACGACATCCGCAAGATGACCCCGCTCGAAACCTGGATCGGCGGCTATCGCTATTACAAGAAGGGCGCCGCCGACGCCGGCCGGTGAGGAAAGGCAGAATGCAATATCCCCCGATTCCCCGAGCGAAGCCGAGGGGCTATGCCGAGCGAAGTCGAGGCCGCGACGGTGCAGCTTCTCGCTCCGCTCGAACAAGCCCCTCGGCTTCGCTCGGGGAATCGGGGGTGGAGGATTGCCCGTCATGAGCAATCCGTCGCGCCGCGCCATCCTTGCCGGATTCGCCGCGCTGCCCATCGCGACCGCGGCTGCCGCGACCGAACGCAAGGAACGCAAGTCGAAAAAGCGCAAGCCCGCGCGACCCAGGGTTCAGCATGTCGACGTCGCCGTCGTCGGCGCGGGTGCGATCGGCGCTTGGACCGCGTGGCACCTCGTCCGCGCGGGGCTCAGCGTCCGGCTGTTCGACGCCTATGGCGCCGGCAACGGCCGCGCCGCGTCGAACCTGCCGTCGATGATGCTCGATCCGGTGCAGGGCGGCGATGCGCTCTACGCGGCGCTGGTCGACGACAGCCGCGACGCGTGGGAGCGCCTGTCCGACAGCGCGAGCCTGCCGATCCTGACCCCGTGCGAGGCGGTGACCGCGCTCGCCGCGAGCGATGCCGTCGCCGATCCGCGCGGCGCCGACCGCACCACCGGCGAGCGGCTGCGGAGCCGCTTCACCCAGATCGCCTGGCATCCCGAGGAAGCGGTGTTGCACGCCACTAAAGGCGCGATGATCGCGGGTCGCCGCGGGGTGCTCGAAACGATTCTCGACGCGCAGATCGAATGCGAGGACATCGTGATGCCCGCGCCGCTGCGCGACAAGAAACAGGGTCTCTACCTGCTCCCCGACGGCGGCACCGCGCAGAACCTCGTCTATGCGACCGGCGCCTGGCTGACCGAACTATTCCCGCAGATATTGACGCCCGCGCGCCTGTCGGCGGTGCGCCAGCAGGTCTTCCACTTCGGCCCCGGTCAGGGCGATACGCAGTTCCGTCCGCCCGCGATGCCCGCCTTCGTCGACCGCGCCTATGGTTTCAATCTGCTCCCCGACATCGAGGGGGTTGGGGTGCGCGTCTGGAAAAGCGCGCCCGACGCGAGCGTCGACCCCGACAGCTTCGACCGCCGCGCCGACATCGATGCGGGAGCGCGCGCGCTTGCCGACGCGCGCCAGTGGATCGCCGCGCGCCTGCCGCGCCTCACCGATGCGCCGGTCGTCGCCAGCGCGGCGGCGCACGACTGCCGCACATCGACCGGCGACCTGTTGCTCGACCGCCTGCCCGGACAGGACCGCGTCTGGGTCGTCGGCGGCGCCGCGGGCCGCGCTTTCGCGCTCGCCCCCGCGATCGGCGCGCGCGTAGCCGCACACGTCCAGGACGCCGCGCGGCCGATCGAGCCGCGCTGGGCGCTGGCACGGCTGACGGGTGGTGGGACGCCTTAACCCTTCCCGTTCGCCCTGAGCTTGTCGAAGGGCCGTATTTTCCTTCATAGGTGACAAAGAAGGACTGTCCTTCGACAAGCTCAGGACGAACGGGGGAATGGGGTGCGCCTGACCGACTGCCACAATATCGACGATTTCCGCGCGCTGGCGAAGCGCCGCCTGCCCTGGCCGGTGTTCGACTATATCGACGGCGCCGCCGACGATGAGGTCACCCGCCGCCGCAACCGCGACGCCTTCGACCAATGCGACCTCATCCCGCGCGTCCTTGCCGGGGTCGAGAATGTCGACATGAAGACGACGCTGTTCGGGCGCGAGATCGCGATGCCGCTCTTTCTCTCGCCGACCGCGCTCCAGCGCCTCTTCCACTGGCAGGGCGAGCGTGCGGTGCTACGCGCCGCGGCGAACGCGGGCACCGTCGCCGGCATCTCCAGCCTCGCGACGATCGGCCTCGCCGAAGCGGGCGCGCTGACCGACGGCCCGAAACTCTTCCAGCTCTACGTCCACCACGACGAAGGGCTCAACAAGGCGATGCTCGACGCGGCGCGCGACGCCAAATTCGATGCCGTCGCGCTCACCGTCGACACGATCGTTGGCGGCAACCGCGAGCGCTGCCTGCGCTCGGGCTTCACCTCACCGCCGCGCTTCACGCCAAGCAACATGCTGAGCTATGCGATCAAGCCCGGCTGGGGCCTGAACTACGTTTGCCGCGAGAAATTCAGCCTCCCCAACCTCGCGACGCACGTCTCCGAGGGCTCGAGCGTGCCGAAGTCCGTCGCCGAATATTTCACCACGATGCTCGACCAGAGCCTCGACTGGAAGCGCGCCGAGGCGATCCGCAAGCAATGGGACGGCCCCTTCTGCCTGAAAGGCATCGTCGCGGTCGAGGATGCGAAGCGCGCGGCCGATATCGGCGCGACCGCGATCATGGTGTCGAACCACGGCGGCCGCCAGCTCGACGGCAGCCGCGCACCCTTCGACGCGCTCGCGGAGATCGTCGATGCGGTCGGCGACCGGCTGGAAGTGATCTGCGACGGCGGCATCACCCGCGGCACCCATGTGCTCAAAGCGCTGTCGGTCGGCGCGAAGGCCTGTTCGGGCGGGCGCCTCTATCTCTATGCGCTCGCCGCGGCGGGCGAGGACGGCGTCGGCCGCGCGGTCGGCCTGCTGCGCGCCGAAATCGAGCGCGGCATGAAGCTGATGGGCGCGAAAAGCCTCGCCGATCTGTCGCGCGGCAATCTGCGCTGGCGCTGACCGTTCGCCGCGCGGCGCTTGCCAAGCCTCGCGGGGCTGCTATCGCTGCCGGCAGGAAAAACGGGGACAGGGCCGAGGCCGGGGCAGCGATGACGACAGAAGCGAGCGACGCGCCGCCCGAGCGCCCCTACGACATCTTCATCAGCTACAGCCGCGCCGACGCCGACAAGGCGATGCGGCTGCGCGACCTGCTGCTCGCGCGCGGCCATCATATCTTCTTCGATGCCGAGGGGATCGACGCCGGCGCCGAATTTCCCGACGTCATCGACCGCGCGGTCAAGGGCGCGAAGGTCGTGCTCGGCTGCTGGACCCCCGCCGCGATCCAGCGCCGCTGGGTCCGCATCGAAAGCCGCATCGGCCTCGACCGCGGTTCGCTCGTCGCGATCGGGCTCGAAAAAATGGACCCCGAGGCGTTGCCGGCCGAATTCTACAACGTCAACGTCCTCGACCTGTCGGGCTTCGACGGCGGCAGCGAAGCGCATCCCGCGTGGCAGCGCGTTCCCGCCGCCATCGACCGCCGCCTCGGCCGCGAGGGCGCCGCGGCGCCCCGCCCGGCCGCGACGGTTCGTCCCCCTACCCCACACCGACGCTTTTCGCCGCTCGCACTCGGCGGCGCCGCGCTTCTGGCAGTCGCCATCATCGGCGGAGGCGGTTGGTATTATGCCGCGAGCGCGGGCGCTTTCGACAAGGCGGCGGTCGAAGCAAGCCTCGACCGGTCGGTCGATACCGCCGCCCCGGTCATCGCCAATGCCGTCGACAGCGCGCTCCGCGACACCGAGGGGTCGACCAACGGCAAGATCTTCTGGGGCCTCGCGCAGCTCATCGCGGTCGAGACTGCGCCCAGCGAGAGCGAACTCGCGCGCTTCGATGCCGACGTCGCGAAATTCTTCGGCGACCCCTGCCACTGTGTGCCCGTCGAGGGCGCGCCCTTCACCATCGTCTCGCTCTGGACGCTCAAGGCCTATGGCGCGGTCAAGCGGCCGCCGCCCGCGATGGTGGTGGAATCGCTGCTCGCGGCGCAGAATGGCGAAGGCTGGTGGTCGAGCGCGATGGACGCCGCCAACCGGCCCGACAATGCCGCCGCCTATGTCACCGCCTTCGCGGTCATCGCGCTGCGCGAGCTCGACCCGGCGCTGACCGGCGACCCGGCGCTCCGCGCCAAGGTGCGCGCGGCGCGCGAGCGCGCGGTCGAATGGCTGAAGCGGCGGCGACCCAAGACCGGCGTGAACTGGGCCGACTATCCCGACAACAGCCTGCGCACCGAAGCTTCCTCGATCTCGGCGATGGCGACGGTCGCGCTGCTCCCCGAGGTAAGCAAGGCCGAGGCAAAGGACATCGCGGCGGGCTTCGTCGCGGGGATCGACAAGCTGTCGCCGATCGACAGCAATTTCTCGGCCGACATCATGGTCACCCGCGCGAATGGCGAGACCTATGTCGACACCTATCGCCATGTACCGGCGGGCTGGGAAATCCGCGCGCTCGCCGAAAGCTATCCGCTGCTGGACGGCGACGCCGCGGCGAAGGCGGGACGCCTGCTCGACCAGGCGAAGGCAATCAGCCTGTCGGACCCGCAGCTCGCGCGGCAGGACTGGATGCTCGCCGAACAATATATGGGATTCCGCGGCGCGCGCGATGCGCTGGCCGCTCCCGCCGCCGCGAAACCCTAGCGCTGGTTGGGAAGGGGGCGGCTTCCCCCCGGATGCCGCCCCGGCCCGGCGTCAGAAAGACGCGCCGAGCGAAAAGATCACCGCTCCGTCGGCCCCGATCGCGCTCTTGTAGCCAAGCGCTTTCGGTTCGTCGGTGTTCACATAGCTGATGCCGAAGGTGAGCATCTTGTAGGAAGCGGTCGCGCCGACCGACCAGTCGAAAACCTTGCCGTCGAAACCGCCGGGGAACGCATCGCTCCACGCCTGTCCGGCATGGGCGTTCAGCGCGAACGGCGTATCGGGAATTTGGGCGGCCAGTTCGCCGTGCAGATAAAAGGCCGACGATTTCGCCCCGATCGGACGGCTCGGATCCTGGGTGTTGCCAAGCGCCGACTGCTTCCATGCATAGTTGACGCCGACCTTGGCGTTCACCGGGCCGACATCGGTCGACAGGTTCAGATAGGGTTCGAAGAAATCGGCACCCGACCCTCCATGCTGAGGGTAAAGATAGTAAAGCAGGCCGCCGTCGACCGTCACGCCGCCGACATCCTTGCTATAGCCGGCAAAGAGATCGACTTCGGTATTGCCCGCAAAACTGACGCTCGATGCCCAGGTGCCGGCGTAAAGCCCGCTCTCATGGGTAACGGTGATTCCGCCCTGGATCGCGGGGTCCTCGCTGCTCTGGCTGAAACCGCGGAAACGATAATCCGAGACCAGGGTCACGCTGCCGGTGATCGTGATCGGTTCGGAGGCCGCTTCTTCCTGAGCGTGAGCCGCGGCGGGCATCAGGGAAACGGCGAAGAGCATGCCGAGGCATGCGCGGGAGAGATTTTTCATGGACTGATCCCTTGAAGGTTGTCGGATCGTCCCTGCCTGCCGCGCGACCGCCAGCCTCTTTTTCGGGCCGGTCACATCTCGCGTGCCCGATGTGTCGTCGAATTTGCTGCGTCGCACAAACGAAAAATGCACCGCCTGCGCGAAATCGGCATCATCGTGCGACTTTTATGCAACAGGAGATTGCGCAAATGCCCCGGCGGTTGAAATTTTGATACGGCGAACGGCTTGGATTTCGGGGAAAAAATCTGCGCATTCCCGCGAAGGCGGGAGGACGGCTTTCGTCCAAACGCCGCCCATTAAAAAGGGGACGGCCTTCCCCCGAAAGCCGCCCCCCTCGAGCGCGTGGTCGCTGACCTGCCGGGGGCTTAGAAAGCCACGCCCAGCGTGAAGACCACGGTCGGATCGTAAAGCGTGTCGTCGGCCTTGACGCCGGTTTTCTTGATGTCCGTATCGATATAGGCGACCGACAGCGTCGCGGGCCCGGCGCTGTAGGACGCGCCGATCGACCAGTCGAAATAATTGCCGTCGGCCGCCGCGGTGCCCAGCGACCCGTCGGTATAGCCGAGCCCGGCATTCAGCGTGACCGGCGTGTTCGGAATCCCGAAGCCGAGGCCGAGGTTCAGATAGAGGTTGTCTTCGCTTCCCAGCGATTTCTGGCTGGGGGCATAAGCGACGAGCCCGGTCGCCGAAAGCGGGCCGATATCGTGCGACAGCGAGCCGATGAACTCGACATAGTCGGCGGGCCCCGCACCGTTATGGTGCCCCGGATAGGCATAATAAGTGGTGTTGAGGTCGATCGTCGTTCCCGGCGCGACCTCGGTCGAAAAGCCCGCGATCAGATCGAGCTCGAACTTGCCGTAGAGCGGGCTGTTCGGAAGCCCCGATCCCCATGTGCCGACATAGAAGCCGCTGTCGTGGGTCAGCGTCAGGCTGGGCTGGATCTCGACCTTCTCGTTCGACAGCGAAATGCCGCGATAGCGATAGTCGGACACGATATCGACGCCGCCCGACAGGGTGAACGGACCGCCCTTGTTTTCGTCATCCTGCCCAAAGGCCGGAGCCGACATCGCCGATACCGCGAGCAGCATGCCGAAACAGGCTTTGCCGAGAAACTTCATGGGTTGATCCCCCTCGTTGATGGCAACCGGATCGTCCCGCCTGCCCTGCACGTCCATGCCTCTGACCGGGCCTGATACCACGAACGGGCCGGAAATTGCCGATGTTGTTGCATCGCACAAATGAAAATTGCGTGTAAGTCGCGATTGAAGGACGGCCTGTGTCTTTCGCGCAACAGCCATTCGCTTCACGCTTGGCTTTGCCAAGTCGGCCCCGGAAGGCTAAAGAGCGCCCGGTTTCTTCCTTGGTATCGAGCCTGAATCGATGAGCGATCACAATCCTGGCCTGCGCCCCTGGCGCGACATCGCGCGGCGGACCAGCCGCCAGATCATGGTGGGCACCGTCCCCGTCGGCGGCGGCGCGCCGATCACGGTCCAGACGATGACGAACACGCCGACCGCCGATCCGGTGGCGACGATCGACCAGATCCGCCGCTGCGAGGATGCGGGCGCCGACCTGATCCGCGTCTCCTGCCCCGATACCGACAGCACCGCGGCGCTTGGGGCCATCGTCCGCGCCGCGCGCATTCCGATCATCGCCGACATCCATTTCCACTACAAGCGCGCGCTCGAAGCCGCCGACGCCGGCGCCGCGTGCCTGCGCATCAACCCGGGCAACATCGGCTCGTCGGAGCGCGTCGGCGAGGTGGTGCGCGCCGCCAAGGCGAACGGCTGCGCGATCCGCATCGGCGTCAACGCGGGGAGCCTCGAAAAGGATCTGCTCGAAAAATATGGCGAGCCCTGCCCCGAGGCGCTCGTCGAAAGCGCGCTCGATCATATCAAGCTGCTCCAGGATCATGATTTCCACGACTATAAGGTCGCGGTGAAGGCGAGCGACGTCTTCCTCGCCGTCGCTTCCTACATGCAGCTCGCCGACGCGGTCGACTGCCCGCTCCACCTCGGCATCACCGAGGCGGGCGGGCTGATCGGCGGCACCGTCAAGTCGGCGCTCGGCATCGGCAACCTGCTCTGGGCCGGGATCGGCGACACGATCCGCGTCTCGCTCTCGGCCGAACCCGAAGAGGAAGTCCGCGTCGGCTACGAGATATTGAAGACGCTCGGCCTGCGCACCCGCGGCGTCCGGGTGGTCTCCTGCCCGAGCTGCGCGCGCCAGGGCTTCGACGTCATCCGCACCGTCCAGGCGCTCGAGGATGCGCTCCAGCACATCAAGACCCCGATGTCGCTCTCGGTCCTCGGCTGCGTCGTCAACGGCCCCGGCGAGGCGCGCGAGACCGATATCGGCATCACCGGCGGCGGCAACGGCAAGCATATGGTCTATCTCTCGGGCGTCACCGACCATCATGTCGAGGACGCCGACATGATCGCGCATATCGTCAGGCTGGTCGAAGCCAAGGCGGCCGAGATCGACGCCGGCAGCGCGGTGAGCATGGACACGCTCCACGGCAAGGCGGCCTAGGAACCGACAGACCCCGACACGGTTCGGGGTTGGAAGCGGATTCCCCATCTTCTTGCCATTCCCGCGAAAGCGGGGACGCCGCTGCGACCCAGGTTGCGTCGAAACGCATCGCGGGTTTCCCCGGCATCGGACACCTCGTCGCGCGCCAAGCGCGCGCGAAAGAGGCGCGACGGGCACACGATCATGACGGGTCCAGGCGGAAGCGCATTGCACCAATGGAATATTGCCGTCCCCTCCCCGCATTCGCCGCCTCCCACCGGCTGCGACTGCGCCCGTCGGCAAAACAAGTACGCCCGCACCTATTGTCGGGACCTTCGCCATACCCCCTGCAATCCTTTAAATTCCCGGCAAAATGACGGTCTCCCGGCGCGCCGCATATCCCCATTTGTAGGGTAATCGCCGGAAGGCTAACGCTAGGAGGATGACGCAGCGTGAGTCGACAGACCAGGAGGTTCCGGCAACGGCCGACTATGCCCTCGATTGGCTGAGCGATCCCGAACGCCTGCTCGCGAAGGCGCGAGCCGAACCCGATGCCCTCGAAGCCTATTTCCATGCGCTCGATGCGTCGAACGACTTCCGCACCACCTCGCTCTTCGACGGCGATGCGCTGACCCTGGCGATCGCCGACACCGGCTCATGCAGACTTCTGGATCCCCCGGGAGTCGAAGCGTCCGACGTCGCATATGAGATCGACTGGGACGCGGTGCGAGCGGTCCAACGGCAAGGTGGCATGAAGCTCGTCGAAGGAGAAGTCGACAGCGGCGACTCGTCCGTCATCGTCTATGTCGCGGCGCATGAAGCGTCCTATTGGGAACTGCCCGGAGCCATCGCCCAGGCCCTGAACGAGAACCCCGCCGAGAGAGCCTTGGTCATCGCCGCGCCGGCCATCCCCGAGCGGCCCTTGCGAAGAGCCTGCCGCTCATTCGGAATGAGCGGCCTCGAGACGCGCATCATCGAGGCAAGCTTGCGCGAGGGGAATATCCGAAGGGCCGCCACGGCGATCGGGATCAGCTATACGACGGCGCGCGCGGCCATCTCGTCAGCGCTCGCAAAGAGCGGCGCACGGCGAATCCCCGGATTGCTGTATCGATTGTCGCTCCTCGCCTTCGGCGTCTTTCCGGCGGGCGATACGGCGCCGGCAATTCTTGTCGACCGTTGGGGCCTGAAACCCAGACAGGCGCAAATCGCCATGCTGCTGGCACAGGGAATGACCCGGGCCGAGACGGCACGGGCCCTCAGCCTCTCCGAAGCCTCGGTCAAGAAGCAGACCGACATCGTCTTTCAGACCCTTGGCGTGTCGAGCGCGGCGGAAATGGCCCGCTCGATCAGTATCGCCACCGTGGCGCAGGCTCTCGTAAGCGCCAGCCACGGGCGCATGAGCTGGCTCGACAGCAACGCCGAGCCGCTTCGCATCCTTCATTCCGAAGATGGCCGGCGTATTGCCATCTCGGAATATGGTCACCCGAAGGGACACCCGCTGGTGATCCTTCACAGCAGCATGACGACACGCCACCCGCCGCGGCATTTGGTGGCGAAGCTCGTGGACGAAGGCTTTCGCGTTCTTGCGATCGACCGGCCGGGCTTCGGGTTGACCGATCCATCACCCGCCCCTGCGGGAGGCAGCGATGCCGACCCCTTCGCGGCAGCGGCGCATGATATGGCGACGGTGTTTGACAGGTTGCGGATCGCGCGAGCGGATATCATCGGTCGCGGCGGCGCGCAGGCAGCAGTCGCGTTCGCCGGCCTTTACCCCGAACGGTGCGGCAAGGTCGTCCTCGTCAATCCCGATCCGATCTCCGCCCGCGACGAACGCCGCTGGGGAGTGCTCGGCTCGTTCAAGGAAGCCTATCGGCAGAGGCCCGGATTGATCCTCCCCGCGGCGCGTTTGATAGCGCGCGCGATGACGCGCGATTATCTCGGCAAGGCGCTGCAAAAGGCCATGCGGGGGAGTCCGCCCGACGAGGCCGCGCTCAAAGACGAGCAGGTGATCGACGATTATTATCGCGCTGTCCGGATGCTCGCGACGGGCAGGCTCGAAGGCTATGTACGCGAGCAGATCTATTTCGCGCGGGGCAAAACCGTCGATTATCCGGTGAGCGGCGCCGGCTGGTCGGTGTTGATCGGCGCCCATGACACATTGTCCGATCCCGCCTCGGTCCGATCCTATTGGAAAGAGATTCTGCCACAAGCCGAATTTGAAACCTTGCCGGAACACGGGCGCCTCCTGGCCTATGCCGACCCGGGACTGATCGTCCGCCGATTGACGGCGTAGCGCATCGCGCCGAGCGGCATCGCCACTCCCTTGAGAGACGTTCAGCGCCCGCTTTCGCCGGTCCCCTCGCCCGGTCCATTGTCTGATTTCAGGCGCTGATCCGTCATTCGCCTTGCATCATCGTCTTTCCTTCGCAAAGCTTCGTATCCGGGCAGGTCGGTTGGAAACCAAATATGCAGAGCAATGACCGCGACCGCCTTTTGAGCGACGTCTATGACGAACTACGTGTCGCTGCCGCCCGGCTGCTGCGGCGCGACGCGCCGTCGCTGACCCTGCAACCAACCGATCTGGTCAACGAAGCCGCGCTGCGTATCGTGCGACTGGACGAGATGAGCTGGAATGACCGCCAGCATTTCTTTGCAACCGGCGCGCGAATTCTGCGCCAGGCGATGATCGATGCTGTCCGCAGCCGCAAGCGCGCCAAGCGTCAGGCTCCGGCCGTTTTCCTGATCGATAACGACGGCCCGGGCGGGGTCGATGCCGAACTGCTCGACGCGGCGCTGACGAAGCTCGAGGGCGTCTCACCCGATCTTGCCCATCTCGTCGAGATGCGTTTTTTCGTCGGACTCACGCCTGCCGAGATCGCGCAGGTCACCGGCGCGTCGGAATCGACCATCAAGCGGCGCTGGAAAACCGCGCGGCTATGGCTGGCCTCCGAACTACGCGGCGACGACGCGATGGACTAGAAGCCCAGAGTCAATTGCAGGCAGCGTCGGCGGCCGCATCCAGACGGGGAATTTCAACCCTGGCGTCGCGCTCGGCCAATTCTCCGCCTTGTTGCATCCCGCGCAACAGGGCCTGTCCGCGGCGGGCGGCGGCGCAGGCGCCCGGTGCATGCCCGGCGGCGCGTAGCAGGTCGGCATGGTTGGCCAATGCCACCGCGACGTCGCGCTGGCGCGTCGGATCATTCGGTGCCACGGCGAGCCGCGCATCGCGCATCGCCAGCCCGCGTGACGAGATGGCCGCCGCTTCTTCGCGCCGACCCAGCTCAGACAACAAAAGCGATTCCTCGCCATAGAGGATGACAAGTCGCATCTCGATCGCGGCGTCGGGGCCGAAGGCAAGGGCGCGCCGCATCGCTTCGCTGCCCTTGCGGGCTTCGGCGAGGGCCTCGGCAGAGGAACCACCGGTTTCGGCGATCGTCGAGGACAGGTTGAAAGCCGCTTCGCCCAGCTTGTCGGTCCACAGTAACGACGGGCGGCGCGCGAGTTCGGCGCTTATGATCGCCTTTGCTTCGCGATAGGGCGCCAAGGCGCCGCGCTTGTCGCCCGCATAATATGTGGCGTCACCCATCCGCGCCAGCAAAGTGACTTCGAGGAGCGCCGCTTCGCGTTGCAGTTCCGGCCCGATTTTCATCGCGCGCAGCTTGACGAGCGCGCTGCGCAGGATCGGCACGGCCGCCGCTGCCTGATCTGCGTTGATCAGATCGACGCCATGATTGCGTTCCGCCGTTACCGCGCCGAGCAGCGCGCCCGGCCGTCCCGGTTCCGCCGCGAGAGCCGCTGCGAAAAAGCGTTCTGCCCGCGTCGCCTGCGCGCTGCTGGCGCTGTCGGCCGCCATGGTCCAGAGTGCCAGTGCGACCCGGCCGCGTTCTTCCAGAATCGCTGCATTTCCCGGACGCTGGCGATCGAGTTCGGCGAGCAGCGCCTCCGCCCTGGCAAGCGAGCGCCGCGCCGCGTCGGGGCGACCAAGGCTCGAGGTGCCCGACAGGCCCTGCAGGCTGGCGAGGCGCCGATAGCCTTGCGCTGTATCGAACCGCAGGTCTTCAGGCGCATCCGGTACCGCCGACAGCCGCGCAAGATAATGCGCGGCCTCCTCGGCCAGGCGTGCGCGCGCTGCGACCGTGCCCGGCGCGTCGTCGAGCCTGTCGCTGAGTTCGGTGAGCATGAATTTGGCGATACCGCGCACATCGTCGAAACGCGCGTCGGCCTCGGCCCGTGCGCGCTCGGCGCGGACATATTGGATGGTCGAAAAGGTCGCGACGCCCAGCAGCAGCAGCCCGGCGATGCCGGCCAGCGCCAGTCCCTTGCGATGGCGCCGGATGAAACGACCCGCAAGGTAACGCCACGCGGCATCGCCGCGCGCCTTGACCGGCACCCAGCTGCGATGGCGGCGGACATCGGCGAGCAATTCGGTCACGTCGGGGTAGCGGTCCGCGGGGTCTTCGGCGAGCGCGCGGCCCGCGATCGCGGCGAGATCGCCGTCCAGTTGACCAACCGGAAGCCGCGTGCCGGGCACATAGGTCCTATCGGGCGATGGGATCGCGCGGTCGAGCATGCCGAGCATCAGCACCCCCAGGCTGAAGATGTCGCTGGCAATCGTCGGCGCGAGCCCGACCCCGCGTTCGGGCGCGGCATAGCCCTTGGTCAGCGGATAGGGATCGCCCTCTTCCTCGACATCGAGCGCCACGATCAGTCGCGCGATCCCGAAATCGAGCAGGTGGACGCGGCCGTCCGCGGTCATCAGGACGTTCGACGGCTTGAGGTCGGCATGGATGACGAGGTTGCGGTGGGCGTGCGCGAGCGCCTCGCCCACTGCCTCGAACGCATCGAGCCGCGCGCCCTGCGAAGCCTGCAGCCGGTCGAGCGCGCGCGTGACCGGTTCCCCGTCGATATAATCCATCGCCAGCCAGGGGCGATTGTCGACCTGTCCGCCATCCAATATGCGCACGATTCCGGGATGGCGCAGCCGGGCGAGGATACGCCGTTCCTCGGCAAAGCGCGCTTTCGCGCGCTCGCTAGCCAGATCACCGCGGATCAGCTTGATCGCCACCGTCTGCTGGAACACGCCGTCGTCGCGCTCGGCCTTCACCACCGCGCCCATGCCGCCGCGCGCGATCTCGCCTGTGACCCGATAGGGGCCGATGCGGCCCGGAATCGCGTCCACCACCGATAGCGGCTGGACGAAACTCTCGGTTGGCGTCAGCCGGAACACCGCATCGTCCAGCGCCAACAATTGCTCGACGCGGGCACGCAGACCGGCATCGGCGCCGCACCGTTCGGCGATCAGGGCCGTCCGCAAATCGGGGGCGTCGAGACCGAGCGCTTCCTCAACGATCAACAGGGCGCGCGTGTCATCGGCCATCGCTGTTTGCTATCCTCATCGCCCCGAAAAGCGAACCCTGTTGATTGCGCCGATCCGCCGCCCGCATCGTTCGACCGTCACCAGGACAGGGTGAAGCCGATGGCGCCCGCGTGCGACGTATAGCCTCCGCCAAAACGGCCATCATAGCCGAGGAAGAAGCTGGCTTTGCTTGACACCGGAATCCGCGCTCGCGCGCCGAGCAGGGCGGTGTCAGGTTCGCTGGCGGCGGTCATAACAAGCAAGCGGGTCGGCGCGAGCGCGAAAGCGACGGGAGTGCTCCTTTCGCGGCCGTCGAGGACCGCGAGATAGCGCGCCGAGGCGGAGAGGTCGATCCCGCCCCAGTGCCGCGAAACTTCCAGCCCGACCGACGCGCGGGTGCGGTTGGCGTGTTGCCTGGCGACCTGCAGGCCAAGCATGTCGCTTTCGGTAAAGCCGTCGGTGCGGACCGAGACAAGATCAATCCCCGCCACCGGACGCAACGTCCATTCGCCAGCCTTGAAGGCATAGCCAAGATCGAGGGCGACCCCCGCGACGCGCACGTCATAGTTGGCGGCCGAGTTGCCAATGATCGTCCGCAGCGTTTCGGCCTTGCCCGTGCCATAGCTGGCCGACAACGCGGCGGTGAAGGCGCCGCCGTCGAAACGCAGCGCTGCCCCGCCCTCGGTCAGCGTCACATCGCCAGTCTCGGTCGCGCCGGGAACGTCGATATCGAGATTGCCGTGATCGACACCGGCCGCCAGCGACCATTGCGGTGCGAGCGCGAGGTTGAACCCGGCGGCAAAGCCGGTCGCATCGCGCCGACCGCCCTGCCGAACGCGAAAGCCATAGACCTCGCCCCAGCCCGCATTGGCCGCCATCGGCCCGGCGAGCCGCCCGAGCAGCCGCCCGCCAAGGTCGAACAGCCCCGATTGCACCTCGGCATGGATAGTGCCGACCCCGACGACCTGGCCGTTGAGCTCATAGGTCTCGCGCAGCGTGTCGGTGATCGTGTCGGTGCGGGTTTCGTTGATGGTATAGACGGTATCGGTGATGGTGTTGAAGTTTTCGTCTGCGTCGACCAGGTCGACCGATGTGCCGCCGGTCGTGCAAGTCGGCCGCGTGGTGGACGGCAGCGACGATATATTGCACGTCGACAACGCGCCGGTCAGGATGGTGTCGGGACCGAAAGTCGTCACCCCCGTCGTCGTCACGACACCCGGCCCGGCAAGCGAGTAGGTCGAGGCACCCGTGATTGTCGTGCTGGTCGTCGTCGAAGCGATGCGAACCGGGTCGCCGACAATCACCCCCGGCCCTCCCGCAGCCGTGATCGCCGCGCGCGCCGCCGTCACGCCGCTCTGTACCAACGGATCGGCAAAGGCAGCAGCAAAAGTCTGATCATAGAGCGACGTGCCGCCCAGAAGCCGCCCGATGATCTGGGTCGAATAGGCTGCCGTGCGGTTGGTGATCACCGTTGCCGGGTTGAACACCAGACTTTCGCGCGATGAAAAACTGAAGGTCTGACCAGGGTTCGCGGCGATTATGTCGAGAAACACATTGTTGGCATCGTACCGCAGGCTGATCGATGCATTTTCGGGTGTCGTCGTCAGCGGGCTGAACGTCCCCGACCGCCCCCCCGCCGCCGTGAGCAGCGTGTAGGTTCCGGCGGTGAAGGTGCCGCCGGTGGCAAAGGTCGCCAGGCTGCCTGCGAGACTCGCCGTGCCCGTCACATTGATCCGGTCGGCGGCATTATTGCCGACATCAACGCGATAGACGCTGCCCGCGGCCAGCACCAGATTGCCGTCGATCGTCAGCGTGTCGATCATGCCGTCATGGGCGTTCATCGTGCCGCTGCTGGTCAGTGATCCGGCAAAGGTCGAATTGCCGCCGCCGCTGTTCCACGTCCCGCTGTTGGTGAACAAGGATCCGACGACCGCCGAACCCGTCACATCGACGCGGCCGGTCATCGTGCCGCTGTTGATCAGCGTGAAGGCGGTTCCGGCGGGCGTCCCGGCGACGGCCACCGCACCGCTGAGCGTGCCAAAGTTCCGGATATCGACAGCGCCGGTTGCCCCCGCGCTTTGAAAGACCTGAATGCCCGTCTGATCGCCTCCGACCCTGGCGCCCGCACGGATGGCGACGCTGGCATTGCCATTGGCCGGCTGCAGCAGGATGCCGGTGCCTGTGGCGGCGATGGCGCCGGACAGGTCGGCCACCAGCGAACCGGTGCCCGTCGGTGTGAACCAGAGGCCGGCCCGGACGGCTCCGGTCGTTCCGGTCTGATTGATCGTCGTGCCGGCCGCAGTGGTGAAGCGGCTCTGGCCGGTAATGGCGTTGAGGATGACGCCGACATTCGCGACGCTGATCGCTGCGCCGCTGGTCAGCGTCACATTGGCGCCGGCTTCGCGACTGAAGGCGGTCAGGCCCGCGCCAGCCGAATAGCTGTTGGTCACCCGCGCATCGGTGATGATGGTGAGCGCCGACGACGCGCCATGTCCGGGCCCGGCCGTCAGGGACACGGAAATGCCGCCGTTCACGACCGTTCCGCCGGCCATGGTCAGGTTGATGCTGTCGGAAGCCTGGATGTCGAGCGCGCCGACACCATTGTCCCGCCGTGTCGCGGTGATCGTGCCGCCCGCAAACCATGCATCGAGGCTGCTATTCTCCGCGACCAGCCTTAAGCCCCCTTCACCGGTGAACGTTCCGCCGAGCGGAGCGGTCTGCGATCCGACGGTGACGCTGTTACCCAGGCCCGACGCATTGATGACGAGGGCCGTGGACCCGACGAAATTTCCCGTGGCGTTCGCTGTGCCGTTGGTGGTGACGCTGCCGTTACCCGAATAGTGGATCGAGCCGCTGTTGGTACCGATGTTGAGGCCGTCGCTTTCGGAAGGATCATCCCAGCCAACCGTATGGCTGATCGTGCCGTTGTTGACGACATCGATCGGCCGCAGCGTCGTGGCGGCGGGCTGGCTGCCGCTATACAGGTACAATCCCCACCCGTTGATCGTCACGCCGCTGTTCACGGTCAGATTGAGCGGGGCCTCGATCGCCTGATAATTTGCCGAAGTCGACGGATTATTGCCGTTCCGGTTGATGCCGGAATTGGTGATGGTGTTGCCGCAGTTGATCGTCACCATGCCGTCGCCCGCCGTCGTCGTCGCACACTCCGCCCATGCGGCGGTCGGCACCATCAGCGCCCACGCCGCCACGCCCAGCCGAAGCCTTGAAATCCGCGCCATCGTCGTTCCCCCCATTCCGCCTATCCAGACACCAAGGCGACATCGGTGCGGAAAAGGGGTCACCTTCGGTGAAATCATTTTAGACGGGTGTCGTGAGAGGCAGCGAACGGCCAAAATCAGGCGCTAAGCTATCGTTCTTTGCCTTCCGAAGAGTTTCAAATGGCGAGTTCCAGCGAGTTATAACAAAGGTGTCCCCCGGGGAAGCGGGAACCCAGTGTGGGATCAGCCGACGCACGCTCTGGGTTCCTGCTTTCGCGAGAAAGACGAAAGTTGGGAAACGATTGCCTCCAAAAAGAAAGGGGCCGGGTTTCCCCGGCCCCAGGTCCAGTGCCCCCTGCAGAGGATCAGAATTTGAACTGGAGACCCGTCTTGACCGAATAGCCGTAGCGCTCGACCTCGTCGGTCCGCGACGAAATTCCCTGGAAGACGCGGTAGGGCTCGTCGTTGAGGTTCGATCCTTCGAGGAAGATCGTCACATTCTTGACGATGTCGTAGCCGATGCGCGCGTCCCACTGGTTGAAGGCGCCAACATAAAGGTCGGTGTCGGTATCCCCGCCGGGTTCGAGCAGATAGGCCGAGCGGTAGGTGTAGGCGATGCGCGCCGACAGTCCGCCCTTTTCATAAGAGAGGAAGGCCGATGCCACCCGGTTCGACTGGCTGGCGAGCGGCAGCCGCTCGTCGCCGCGGCCCGGGATGCCCTTGGCGCGCGATTTCACGAAGGTGATGCTGCCGCCGATGCTGAAGCCGTCGAGCGGCGCGGGCAGGAAGCTGAGTTCGGTCTGCGCGTTGATCTCGATGCCCTTGACGAAGGCGCTGTCGGCGTTGACCGGCATCGTCACCTGCGCATCGACGAGCGCCTGGCCGGCGAAGGTGCCGCTCTGCACGACGGTGGCCGTGTAGATCGGATTCTCGATCGTCTTGTAGAAGCCGGCGATGCTGATGATGCCCTTGCGCCCGATATAATATTCGCCCGCGAGGTCATAGTTGGTCGAGGTCAGCGGCTTGAGGTCGGGATTGCCCCTCGTCACCTCGTTATCGCTGGTGTTGACGACCGTCGTCGGTGCGAGCTGTTCATAATTCGCGCGCCCGATCGCCCGCGTCACCGCAGCACGCAGGACGAGCGACGGCGTCGCGTTCCAGCGCAGGTTGAGACCCGGGAAGAAGTCGGTGTAGCTCTGCGACCCGAAGCTGTCGAAATCCTTGTCGAGATCGGCGACGGTCGTCGTTTCGAGAATGTCCTTCGCCGCATAATTGCTCTTCGTCTTTTCCATGCGGACGCCGGGAATCGCAGTGAAGCTGCCGAATTTCAGCGTCGCCATCGCATAGGCGGCGAAGATCTTCTCGCGGATCAGATAGTCGGCGGCGAGGCTGTCGCCGACGGTGCCTTCCTCGTCGAGCTCGAAACCGGCGAGGTTCGACTGGAAGAAGCTGTCGGCGCTCGGGCGGCTGATCGTCGCACCGAAGGGGTAGCGGCCCTTGAAGATGCTGTCGATCGATCCGTCCTGAACCTGATCGAGCGTGAAATCGTCGTCATAGCCGCCATAGATCACCGATTCGGCATCATTGGTCTTGCGCCGACTCGTATATTTGGCGCCGACCTGGATCGTACTGTCGTCGCCGATGCCGACCGGAGTGCGGAAATCGGCGCGCGCCTGATAGAGATCCTCGCGCGCGCGGCGATGCTCGTAGCTGGTTTCGTCGAATTTATACTTGGTCGGATCGAACGCCGTCGCGTCCGATTGGTAGAGCGGAATCGTTCCCGACAGGTCGTAAGATCCCGTGATATTCTTGGCCCCGAAGATGATCTCGTCGCGATGCGGGTCGCGCTTGTTGGCCTGGGTATAGCTGCCCTCGACGCGCAGCCAGCTCGGGCCGAGATCGAACTCGCCGCCAAACGACGAGGTGAAGGTGTCCGAATCCTCCTCGCGCGAGCGCAGCGCGCGCTTCGCCTTGGCGGCGGAGAAATCGCCGCTGGTCGCGGTCTGATTCGTGATCTCCTCGTCGTCGAGGTCGACCTGGAAGCCCGGACGCGATTCCTTGTCCTTATATTTGGAATAGAGGAAGCGCGCGAAGACCTTCACGTCGTCGGTCGGGCGCCAGTCGAAATTGGCGACCGCGCCATAGCGCTGACGGCGGGTGTGATAGTCGCGGAGCGTCTGGCGCAGCGGCACGAATTCGCCGTTCACCTCTTCCCACTTGCCGCCCGACTGGATGTTCTGCGCCTCGAACTCGCGGTTCGAATAGTTGAGCGCGAAGACGAAACCGAACTGGCGGTCGGGGCCGAAGCGCGACCCGATCGACGCATCGAATTCATAGGGATGCTTGCCGTTGAGGTCATATTTGCCATAGGCGGCGCGCAAGCTGCCGAACGTGCCCGGCCGGTCGAAGGCCGACACGGTCTCGATATTGGCGGCGCCCGCGATCGCGTTGGCGTCCATGTCGGGGGTCAGCGTCTTCGACACCGTCACCGCGCCGATCAGCGCCGAGGGGATATCGTCGAGCTTTACCTGGCGCGAATCGGGTTCGGGAGCGGCGGCGGTCTGACCGTTCAGCGTCACGTTGAGCAGGTCGGGCGACACGCCGCGGACGGTCAGATAGCGGCCCTCGCCCATGTCGTTCGAGACGCTGAGCCCCGGCAGACGGCGCAATGTTTCGGCGACATTCTGGTCGGGCAGACGGCCGACGTCGTCGGCGCGAACCTCGTCGACCTGGGTATCGGTGTTGCGCTTCGTCTCGAGCGCCGCGCGGTCGGCGGCGCGGCGGCCGCTGACGATGATCGCATCGCCCTGATCGGCCGCAGATGCCCCCTCCGTCGACGCTTCCTGCGCCCAGGCGCCCGTCATCGGGATCGCCAGACATGTCGTGAGCAAAAGCGCCCGTCCGAACCGCCGTGTCATTATTGCCTCTCCTCCCCGGCACGGCTCCCTGCCGTGCTCGTTCGGGCATCATAATGGCACAATTATTCCATATTGCAAGTAAAATAGAATATATCTTGCACAATGGCTTGGCGAGACGCAGCGATGGGACGCGCACGGCGCGCGATCTGACACCGGGCTGACAGAAAGTTCAGGCGGATAGCGTCCAGCCGACGCGGACTTCAAGCCCCCCGAGCGGCGAGCGTGCAAGGACGAGGTCGCCGCGCGACGCCTCGGCAAGTTCGCGCGCGATGGCAAGGCCGAGCCCATGGCCCTCGCCCCCCGAATCGAGCCGCGCGCCGCGCAGGATCGCCTCGTCGCGCTGAGCGCTGTCGAGCCCGGGTCCATCGTCGCCGACGACCAGCATCCGCCGGTCGCCCACCGTCTCCACCGCGACATGGACGAGGCGGCGGGCATGGCGCGCGGCATTTTCGAGCAGCGGCCCGAGCAGTTCGGCGGCATCGTCGCTGGCGAGCGGCAGCGTCACGCTTTCATCGCATGCCAGCGAGAAAGCGACGCGCTCGCCCGCCCCGGTCTGTTCGATCACCGCGACGAGCCGTTCGATCAGCGGCAGCGCCACCGTGCTGCGCCCCTCGGGAACAAGGCTGATCCGCGTTCGCGCCAATTCACCGTCGATCGCCGCGCGCATCGCGGCGATCGACGAGTCGAGCCCGTCGGCCATCGCCGCCGCACCGTCTTCGCGCACGCGCGCGCTCTGCGCGGCGAGCGCGGCGAGCGGAGTCTTGAGGCCGTGCGCCAGATCGGCGGCGCGACGCCGTGCGCGCACCAGATCGGCTTCGCGCGCGTCGGCCAGCGCGTCGATCGATTCGATGAGCGGCGCGAGTTCGCGGGGATAGGTGCCGCCAAGGCGCGCCGACGCGTCGCGGCGCAGCCGCTCGACCTCCTGCCCGACGCGGCGCAACGGACGGAGGCCGAGCCCCACCTGTGCCCAGGCCGCGAGCGCGAGCACCGCCCACAGCAGCACGAGAAACAGCCCCATCTCGCGCCCGAACTCGCGCTGCGCCGGCGCCAGCTTGGCAAGGTCGTAGCCGAGTTGGACGATCACCGGCGGCTCCTGCGGTTGCAGGCGAATCGCGCGTTCCATCAGCAGCAGATGCTGGCCGAAGGGGCCGGCGGCGCGGCGAATCCGCCAGCGGTCGCCGGGGGCCGCCGCCGCGGGCGGCAAATGGCTGTCCCAGAGCGAAACCGAGCGGATCGCGCCGGCTCCGGTCGACGCCTGCCAATAGAGTCCGCCGGCGGGAACCGCGAAGCGCGGATCGGCGGGCTCGGCCCCCGCGACCGGCACCCCGCGCGCCAATTGCAGATCGGCAAGAAGCGGCCGCACCTGAACGAGCAGTTCGTCCTCGACGCGCCGCTCGACATGGCCGTCGAACAGCCACGTCATCGCGAACCAGGCAACAAGCAGCGCCAGCGCGATCGCGACCCCGGCCCCCGCGAGCAACCGAAGCCGGAGCGAGCCGCCTGTCACGCAGCGGTCGCCGGCAGAATATAGCCGAAGCCGCGCCGCGTCTGGATCGTGTCGGCGCCGAGCTTGCGCCGCAGCCGCGCGACCAGCGCCTCGATCGCATTGGCGTTTTCGGCGTCGGCATCGCCATAGAGATGATCGGAAAGCTCGGTCGCGGGCACCGCGCGGCCGGCGTGATGGGCCAGATAGTCGAGCAACCGATATTCGAGCGGCGAGAGCTTGACGAAGGCGCCATCGAGGGTCGCGGTCATCCGGTGCGTGTCGATCCGGAGCGGCCCCGCCTCGAGCGTCGGGCTGGACCGCCCCGCCGCGCGGCGGAGGAGCCCGCGAACGCGCGCGACCAGTTCCTCCATCGCCCATGGCTTTGCCATATAGTCGTCGGCGCCGGCCTCGATCCCGGCGACCTTGTCGGTCCAGTCGCCGCGCGCCGACAGGATGAGGACGGGAAAGCCGCGCCCCGCGTCGCGCCAGCGCTTGATGACCGAAAGACCGTCGAGTCGCGGCAGGCCGAGATCGACGATCGCGACGTCATAATCCTCGACATCGCCGTTGAACCAGGCCTGCTGGCCATCGCCAGCCAGATCGACGACGAACCCGGCGGCAGCCAATCCGCGAACCAGTTCGGAAGCGACGACGGGATCGTCTTCGACCACCAGGGCGCGCATCAATCATCCTCGATCTTGAGTATCCGGCCGGTGCGGGCATCGACCTCGACCTCGCGCACCCTGCCGCTTCGGGTCAGGATTTTCACCTCATATTTGAACCCGAACGATTCGCGCTCCAGCTTGACCTTGAGCACGTCGCCGGGGACGCGTTCGGTCGCGATCGCGAGCACGCGCACGATCGGCAGGATCTCCCCGCGCGCCAGCGCCGCGCTGGCGGCGCGCTGATCGGCTTCATCGTCCTTGTCGCTCGCAAGCGTCAGGGCGGGGGTGGCGAGAGCGACCATCGCGGCCGCAAGCAGATAGATTTTCCTCATGGCCTTCCTTGCCACACTCAGGCTGACATCAAGCTGATAGCATCATCGGACATATTGTCCGGGGATCCCATTTTCTCGATGCCGGGCATTGATGAAATATTTTTTCTGATTTATACATGATCGATAAATTTATTCCACAAGGGAGAGAGTCCGTGAAGCATAGCCTGCTTTTGTCCGCCGCGCTGCTGGCGGGATGCGCCGCGTCCGCGCCCGGCGCCGACGCATCGCCTGCCGCGCCGGGGTCGCTAAAGCTCGAAAAGGTCGTGATGCTGATGCGCCACGGCGTTCGCCCGCCAACCAAGGCGGCAGTGGTGCCGCCCGGTTATTCGGCCGAAACATGGCCCGACTGGCCGGTCGATTTCGGCCTGCTGACGCCGCACGGCGCGGCGGGGGTCAAGCTTCTCGGCGAAAGCGATCGCCTCTATTTCGGCGGTCGCAGCCTGTTTCCCGAGGGATGCCCGGCGGCGGGCACGATCGTCCTCAAGGCAAGCTACAAGGAGCGCACGATCGCCACCGCGCAGAGCTGGGCCGCGGGGTTCATGCCTGGCTGCGCGACGGATGTCGCGCATCCCGCCGGTCCGGACGATGACGCGATCTTTCATGGGCTCGACGGCGGCCCCGCCTCGTTCGACGGCAAGCGGGCGTTCGATGCATCGCTGGCCCAGGCGTCCGAGGGCGGGTTGGCGGCCGAGACCGAGCGTTATCGCGGCGAACTGACCTTGCTCGCGAAAGTGCTGAATTGCGCGCTACCCGCCTGCCCGCTGATCGCCGAGCCGAGCCGGCTGGTCGCGCAGCCGCACGATCGCCCCGATCTCGAAGGCCCGCTCGACATCGCATCGACCGCCAGCCAGACGCTGGTGCTGGAATATCTGGAAGGCAAGCCGATGGCCGAGGTCGGCTGGGGCCGCGTGAGCCGCGCCGAGATCGAGCAGTTGCTGCGCTTTCATCCACTCAAATTCCGCTATTCGAACCGTCCGGCCTATATCGCCGCCGCCGCGGCCGCGCCGATCGTGCGCGAAATCGTCACGGCGCTCGACAGCAACAGCCCGGCGCGGCTGACCTTGCTCGCCGGGCACGACACGAACGTCGCCGACCTCGGCGGCTTCTTCGACCTGCACTGGCAGGTGCCGAGTTATCCCGCCGACGAGGTTCCTCCCGGCAGCGCGTTGGGATTCGAACTGGTCAGCAATGCGAAGGGCGACCGCTATGTCCGCGCCTTCTATCGCGCACAGACGATGGACCAGCTCCGCAACCTCGAGCCGCTGGGATCGGGGGACGCGCTGTACCGCCGCTATCTTCCCATTCCGGGGTGCGGCCATTCGGTCGAGGCGACTGCGTGCAGCTGGAATGATTTCGCCCGGCTCGCCGCGCCGCGCGGGTAGGTTCACCCGCCGAAGCTTCGCTGGACGGTCAGCCCGACATAGCGTCCGCTGCGCAGCACCCGCAATTCGCGATAGCGCAGCGCGCTGTCGCCGCGGACGCCGGCATAGATGTCGCGCGTCCGCGTCGCCGGACTGTCGGTCAGATTCTTGCCGAACAGGCGCAAGGTCCAGCGCGTGTCGGGGCGATATTCTACGAACAGGTCGAGCCGCCCGGCCAGACGGTCGGCCTCGATCTCCTCGACCTTGAACGCCGTCTCGGTGCGCGCGAAGGCATAGCTGCCGCCCCAGCGCAGCTTCCACGCCGGAATGTCGTGGGTCAGCGCAATCTTTGCCTCGACGGGAAGATCGCCCGAAATATGGCGCCGCGCGCCGGTCGAGGGATCGGTCGCCCGGCCGCGCCGCGCGGCAAGGTCGGCCGTGACGACGACACCCTTGGCACCGATCCCGTCCAGCGGCCATTTGAGCGACGCCTCGACGCTGTCGCGCCGCGCCGCGCCGATATTGCCGACCGCGTCGTAGACGGTTCCATCGACGACGACCGGGAGCTGGTCGACCAGGTCGGATATCCATTCGCGGCGCGCGGCGATCGTGAAAGACCCGGCGCCGAAACGACGCTCGTACGTCGCCTCGATGCGCCAGAGGCTGTCGGGCTCCAGATCGGCATTGCCGGCGCTGATCGTTCCGCTGGTCAGCGAAGCGGCGCCGACGAAATCGCCGAAATCGAGCTGGCCGACCTCGCGTTCGGCCAGCAGCCGCAGCGTCTGGTTCGGCGTCGGCGTCCAGATGAGCCGTGCGCGCGGCTTCCAGAATGCCAGCGATTTGACGAGGTCGATGTCGCCCGTCTGCGACAGGCGCGACATTTCATAGCGCAGGCCGAATTCCGCGGTGGTCCGCGCGCCCAGCGGCCGGCTTGCGGTCGCGAAGAATTCGGCGCGATGCTCGGCGACGCGGACATCGGCCTGGGGCAGCAGGACGGGTTCGCCATCCTCGATCAGCGCATTGCGGCTGTCGAGGACATTGATCGCGCCCTCGGCGCCGACCTCAAGCGTCCAATCGCTGCGATGGTGGCGGAGCGCCGCGCGCAGGATCGCTTCGCTGGCGCGCGCGCGTTCGTCGGAGACGCTGCTGTCCGACGCCGCCGTCTCGCGATCGATGCCGACGGTCGCCACCGACCGGTAGCTTCCGACCAGTTCAAGATCGTTCGCCGCGCCGAGCGCGCGTTCGTAGCGCAGCCCCCCTTCCCAGGTGCGCGCATGCTCGCGCTCGCTGCCGGTGATCGCGGCGGGCGCGGGGAAGGTGATGGCATAGGCGATGTCGGCGAACTTCCTTTTGTCCTGGACCAGCCCATTGAGGTGCAGCGTCCCGCCAAGCAGCGGCTGACGATAGGCGAGCGTCGCCTGCGCGATGTCGGCGCCCTCGGGCTGCGCGTAATCGACCAGGCGCAGGGGCGTACCGTCGCGCTCGAAGCGGTCGCGGACCCCAAAGCCATGCTCGTCGTCGATCTCGCGATAGACGGTGCCGAACAGGTCGATCACCCGCTCGTGTCCGTCGAACGTCGCCTGCGCCGAAACGCGCGGGGCCCGGCGCCCGTGGCGATAGAGGGCCTGCTCGGCCTCTACCCGGCCGCTGATCGTGCCGGCCTTTGCCAGGACGATATTGGCGAGCAGCGCATAGCCCTGCATGTCATAGCTGGCCGATCCGGCGCGGATCAGCTCGATCCGCTCGACGCGCGCCGCCGGAATGCGTTTCAGAATCGCGCTCAGCGTATCGGTCTTTCCCGCCGGGCGCTGGCCGTCGATCAGGACATTGCCCGCCGCGCCCGAATAGCCGCGCACGTCGCCGTCGCCTTCGACGAGCGTAAAGCCCGGAAGCAGCGCCACCATTTCATAGGCGTTGGACGGCTGCGTCCGGTCGAAGAAATGCTTGTCATAAGTCGGGATTCGTGCGCCGACGTCATCCTGCGCGGCCGCGGGCAGTGAGGCCGACGCGCTGAGCGACAGCAGCAATGCGATGCGAACGCCATATGTCACGCGCGACCCCCTTCGGCGAGCGGGGTGCCGTCCCGCTCTCCGCAGCGCTATCGGACAGGCGGGCTGACAATTGCGCCGCGATCGCTGTCAGCCTTCTGTCAGCTTCGCAGGATCGAGGGGGATGGGGTCAGGCGCCCGCCTTCTGGGCAAAATCCCGGGCGCTTTCGGCGATCATCGACACACGCGAGCCCACGCGCCATATATCAATTGATATAAATTAAGCAGGTTCGCCATGTCGTCTTCTCATCCACGAAAACCCTCTATGTCCGGACCCCAGCGGTCCGCCGACGGCGGCTATCGCAAGGGCGAGGAGACACGGAAGCGGATATTGGGCGCCGCCCTCGCGGCGTTCGGCCGCAAGGGGTTCGCCGCGGTGACGACCCGGCAGATCGCCGACGCCGCGGACACCAATCTGCCGGGCCTCACTTATTATTTCGGGAACAAGGAAGGATTATATCTGGCCTGCGCCCACGACATCGTGGCCTCCTTCCGGCAGGGCGTGGGATCGGTCGCCATGGTCGCGGATGCCGCTCTGTCGGAGCCGCTTGCCAGCATCGAGGCGGCGATCTGGCTCAAGCGCCTGTTCGCGGCGCTCGCCCATTTCCTCCTGTCCGAAGAAGGCGCCGAGGATCGCGCGCTGTTTGTCCAACGCGAAATGGCGAGCCCCGGCCCCGCCTTCGAGATTCTCTATTCGGAGCTTTGGCGCCCGGGGATCGAGCTCGCCGCCGCGCTGCTCGAACAGGCGGCGGCGGGACGCCTCTCCAGCCCCGACAGCAAGGTGCGCGCGGTGATGATGATCGCCAGTCTCACCGGTTTCCGATCGGGCCAGCGCATCATCGCGCGCACTGCGGGCGACGGCGACCATGTCGTGCAAGTCATCGCCGCGCTCGACGAACAGATTGACGCGCTGTCCGGACGCTGACCGCCTGTCCGCCGGTCTATACGCCCATCATGCCGGCGGTGATCGCGCCGTCGATGACATAGTCGCTGCCCGATATGAAAGCGGCCTCGTCCGAGGCCAGAAAAGCGACGAGCGCGCTCACTTCGTCCAGCTGCGCCATCCGCTTCCTCGGCACCATTCCCGCGACCGCTGCCTCCACCTTCCCGGCATCGCGCGAAAGGAAAGCGACATCGGCACCCTCGGCCGCGAAAATCCTGAGCGACGCGAGCCCGAGCCCGTGCGCCCCGCCGTTGATGATCACCTTCTTGCCGGCCAGACCCAGATCCATCGCATCCTCCTCATCCGCATTTTGCGAGAAAGAGTAACGCGATCCTCCGAGCCGAGACATCAGCAAAAATGGGAGCGGCCGGCATGCTTTCTGCGCCATCCACGCAAAAGCCGCGCGCGATGGTCGCGCATCAAGACCCCTGCCTTCGCGGCGGCCGCCAAGTCGGCTCGAAAGAGCAAAAGGAAGAAATGGCGCACCCGAAGGGATTCGAACCCCTGGCCTCTGCCTTCGGAGGGGGTACTTACTTCGTTACGCCAGAGAACACTGTAGCAAGTTTTTCTTACCTAAGTCACTACCCTGCTGTCATTTTCTTGCTTTGGCCGTTTTCGCTGACGTAACCTTGATTACGCCCCGATTTTCTCCCGCGTGCTTACGTGGTGCTTACGCGAAATGAGGGTCAACATGGAGATGGCCTGTGGCCAAACTGACCAAGCGCGTTGTCGAAACCGCCATAGCAGAATCGAAAGACTATGTCCTCTGGGACGATGAACTTCCTGGCTTCGGGCTTCGGATTTTCCCGACCGGAAAGCGAAGCTATCTGATCCAGTACCGAGCCGACGGCCGTTCGCGCCGTTATACCATCGGCCTGCATGGAATATGGACGCCGGAGACGGCCCGGCGCGAGGCCAAGGCCCAGCTCGGCCGCGTGGCTCAAGGTGATGATCCAGCGGAAGAGAGGGCCGAACTCAATAAGGCCATGTCGATGAAGGAGCTCTGCGAGCTCTACATGGACGATCTCAGGAACGGCCTCATCCTTGGCAAAGGTGGTCGCCCCAAGAAGCAATCCACCGTCGATATCGATCTCGGGCGTATCGAACGACACGTCATTCCCTTGCTTGGATCTCGGCGGGTTAAGGACCTTACCAAGGCGATCCTCACTAAGGTCATGCGCGATATCATGGCAGGAAAGACAAGGGCGTTCATCAAGACGAACAAGCTCCGCGGTCGCGCTAATGTGCGAGGCGGCCCCGGTACGGCGGCACGCACGCTCGGCTTGATTGGTGGGATACTGACCTACGCCGTCGATCTGGGAGTCATCGACAGCAATCCCGCCCATGGCATCAAACGACCGAAGGACAACGTCCGCACGCGGCGTCTAACCGACGGCGAGTATCGAATCCTCGGCCGAATGCTCAAAGCCGCTTCCGAGAATGAGCGGTACGGCGAGACGGTCGACATCATCCGCCAGATCGCGATGACGGGTTGCCGCCGCGGGGAGATCATCAATCTGAAATGGTGCGACGTCGATATCGACGGAAGCTGCCTGCGCCTCTCAGATAGCAAGGAAGGCCGGTCGGTTCGCCCGATCGGCCTCCCCGTTGTCGAATTTCTGGAGTCGCGGGAGAGTGAGGACAATGGCACCTATGTCTTTCAGGGTCCGCGCGGCGAAGACACGGCGTTCGGCGGACTTCCCAATCAATGGAACGAGATTTTTATCGGTTCACCACTCGAAGGGATTACGCCGCACATCCTGCGCCACAGCTTCGCGAGCATCGGGAATGATCTCGGCTTTACCGAAGTCACGATAGCCGCCCTGCTGGGTCATGCGAAGGGCTCGGTCACGAGCAAATACATCCATGTTCTGGATGCTACTCTGATTGTGGCGGCCGACACGCTTGCAGGATATATCTCTGCGCTGCTCGAAGGCACCGTTTTCAAGCAACGCGCCTATGCGCTCGATCGCAAATCGCGAAAGACGGCATTGGATGAATTCCTGTCGCGTCAGCAGGCACCCAAGAAAATTGCGGCCTAGCGCATGCGCGCTCGAGGAAGCGGGTCCGGATGCCAATTCTGCCAGCAGTAGCGCCGGAACCAACACCCGCCACGCTTTCCGATTCTTCGCCCTCAGCTGGAGACAATATGGAGACAAGCGGTCTGCGTTTTTGGCTGTTTCGTTGTTTACCACTGATTGCAGGAATCGCAGTCTTCCGCCATTTTGAAATGCGCATCGATCGACTCTGACCGGCTGCCCTTGCCTCTTCTCAAGCGGACCGCTGCGCGGCGTGGAGCACGCTTCAATTTACTTCTATATAAATGCAAATTATAGTCGACATAGTCCGTGCGCCCCGCTCGTGCAGACAATCGAGGGAGACGATCATTGCTTGAGTTACATTATACGCCCACGCCGAACGGCCTCAAGATCGCCATCATGCTCGAAGAGCTTGATGTGGCCTATGACATCATCCCGTATGATATTTTCGGCGGCGATCATCTGAAGCCGGAGTTTCGAGCGCTCAACGCGAACCAGAAAGTGCCAGTCCTCGTTGATAGGGAGGGCGAGGCCTCGTTCCCCATATTCGAGAGCGGCGCGATCCTTCTCTACCTCGCCGATAAATTCGGCCGGTTTCTCCCCACCGATCCCAAAGAGCGCAGCGTCGCAACGCAGTGGCTCATCTGGCAGATGGCCGCGCTCGGCCCTATGACAGGTCAGGCGCATCATTTCGTTCGCTACGCACCCGAAGGGCAGGACTATGCGATCGCGCGCTATGTCGGCGAGTGTCGCCGCATCATGGGGGTCCTCGAGTATCGACTTTCGGAGCGCCCGTATCTCGCTGGAGAGGAGTACAGCGTCGCTGATATTGCATCCTGGCCTTGGGTGCAGGGCATGGGCATGCTCGGCATCGAACCCAGCGAGCACCCTGCTGTCGCTGCATGGTCACAGCGCATCGGAGCGCGCCCCGCGATCGCGGCGGTCGCGGCGAAGGACGAACTCCGCATGCCCGACCATTATACCCGTCCCCGTATGGAACTCAGCGATGAACAATGGTCGAAGCTGTTCGCGCACGGTAAGTCGGCGCCATTACGCAACGATGCCTGACGACTGTCGGCGCCCGCCCCCGGGCGAGAGGGGGCGAGCGCCGAACTGCCCAGGTGTCAGAAAACCTGCGGCAGAACTTCTTCCTTCATGATCTTCAGCACGTCGGTGCCTTCGGGCCGACTCCAGTCCTGCGCCAGTTCGGCGATCATCGTGTTGGTCGCGGTCAGTACAACTCCCTCTTGGATGAGACGAAGACGTGCCGCTTCCTCCGAATATTCGTGCGGCGAGCCCGATGCGTCGAGGACCACCTGCACCTGATAGCCATCCTGGCGCGCGCTGATTGCGGGTGGCATGACGCACACGTCGGTGGTTGCACCGGCCATGATCAAGTTGCGGCGCTGGGTTTTCTCGACCGCTTCGCGGAATTCGGGATCGTTCCAGGTATTGACGATGCCGCCGCGCTGGATGCGCTGGGCATATTCCTCGGGGAAGAGCTCTTCGAATTCGGGGAGCAGCGGGCCCTGGAACTTGGTCTCGGTTCCGGTCGTCAGGACGATCGGCACGCCAAGCGCCTTCGCGGCTTTCGCAAGCGCGAGCGTGTTGCGCTTGACGACCTCGAACGGAATATTCTGGATCAGCTTCATCGTGCCGACCTGATGATCGATCAGGAGCAGGACCGAGTCCTTGGAGGTGAACATTTTCATCATGCTTTCCTTTCGGCCGGCAAGGTGCGGCGAGGCCGCATGGAACCGCTCCGCGCAGCCGGGCTGGTTGCGGGGATCAGTTGGTCGACATGACCGATTAATATTGGACCGATCGGTCCAGATTTTTCGCGGCGGAGCCGCCTATCGGCTATTTTCTACGTTTTCAGCGAAGCGAGCATCACCGACACCGAGTTTTCGAGCCAGCCAATGTCCACGCGCGAACGTGCCATGATCTGGAGTCCCTGGTGGTTGACCGTCAGATAGTCGGCCAGGACCTGGGTCGGCTGGACGCTGGCGATCGAGCCGTCGTCCCTGCCCCTGTCGATCGCGTCGGCGAAGGCCTCCCGCATTCCGGCGAAGTCGCGGGCGATGAGCTGCTGGATTTCGGCATCGTGCGGACCGAGCTCGACCGCCTCGTTGCAACTCATGCAGCCGAAGGGCCGCTCTTCATCGCGGGCATGCTGAAGCACAAGCAGGAAAAAAGCTTCGATCGACGCGAAGGCGGTCTCGCCGCTTGCAAGATAGCCCCGGAGCATTCGCATGCGTTCGACTCGATAGGCTTCAAAGGACTCGAGGAACAGATCGCGCTTGTTGCCGAATGTATCATAGAGGCTGCTCTTGCTGAGGCCGGTAGCCCCAAGGAGGTCCGCGAGCGAGGTCGCCTCATAGCCATGGCGCCAAAAGGCCCGCATCGCCGCGAGGAGCGCCTCGTTCCGATCGAAGTTTCTCTGTCTTGCCATATCGCTCTCCGTGGCGGCGAAGCGGAAGTTATCGCCGCGTTGCCGAGTCAGGATTTTCCGTAGGGTACGCGCAGCAGAACCGGCGCATCGGGTTGTTCGAACAGGTCCGCGACGATATCGCCAACCCTCTCGGCCGAGGGCCAGTCCGGCGAGGCGTGGCCCTGCAGCACGCGCGCCCTTGTGTTGATCGGCGGAAGAATGACCTCATGAGCACGCAGACCCACCGGGTGGATTTCTTCCGCGAGGGTCAACGCCAGCGACTTCTGCGCCGCCGCCATCGCGGCCGACCGGACCAGCACCTCGGTAGGGCCCTTCGGCGCTAAGTCCGTTGATATGGACATAGGTGCCGCCCTTGGGCCTCAACATCGGGACGAACTTTTTGATCGCCAGGAAGTGGCTGGTGAGGTTGTCCGCAACGATGCGTGTCCAGTCGTCAAAGGGCACGCCGTTGATCGGATAGCCCTGAGCCCAGCCGCCGATCGCGGCGACGGCCCCGTCAACCTCGTTGGTGATCGCCCAGATGCGATCGCGCAGCGCATCGGCTTCATCGGGATCGGAAAGCGCCCCTGCGACGGTCGAGAGCTGACCGTTTTCGACGTCCGCCACATAGTCGCGAAGACGATCGAGCTTGGATGCCGAACGCCCTTGGGCGATGACATGTGCGCCGCGCTTGAGCAGCGAGCGGACAATACCCTCGCCAACGTCACCTGCGCCGCCGAGGACGAGTATCTTTGATTGATCGATAGCCATGAAATGCCTCCTCAACTATTACGGACCGTTCGGTCGAGATACCTTTATATAGGATTACCGGACCAATCGGTCCAGTATGTTCCGAAAAAATATCTCTGACACCTAAGACACAGAAAATATTATATTTCGTGAGGTCCGGCGCGGAGCATGTCCTTGTGTGCGCCTTGCGTCCGCTCCCGCCGGACGGATTCGGTCAGGTGATGTCGCGGCGACTCAGGGGAGAACCCGCTTTTCGCCGGCCATGAAGGTCACGCTCGCGGATTGGTCGATTACGCCGGCAATCGTCAGCGCGTGAATCAGCCGTCGCTCGAGCGAGACAAAGGCGTGCAGATCCTCAACCGTGTCGAACCATAGCTCGTCGACGCCGACGAAGTTCCGCGCGAGCGGAAACGGATTGCTCGCACGCGGCGTCGACCAGTTCTGGACATATTTGACCGGCAGCGCCGAGAGGTCGCCGTTCGAACGGACCGCATCGCCATAATGCGCCTGCCACTGCCCGATGAAGTCTGCTTCATCGATCGTCGCACCGGCGGCGAGAAACCGCATCAGCTTCACTGGCCCTGGCGCGCCCCGGTCAAGGACAGTCGCCTCGGTCGTAAAGGCCGCCACCATGCGATCGGGGTTGGCAAAGCGCGGCTCGTCGGGGCGCACCAGTTCGAGATAGCGCGGCTCGGCATAAGCGGTGATGAAGCTCTCTGGACTGTCGAACCAGAGTTCGGCCGCGCCGTCGATCGCGAATTCGGTCGAAGGGATGCCGGCGTCGAAGACAAAATTCTGCACATAACCCCGAACGTGGCGGCAGAATTCGGGCACGCTCTTCACCAGCGGCCCGTGGGTCCCGGAAAGATAGGCGTGCGTCTCCTTCCGGCTGAGGCCGGGACTGCGCTCGAACGCGATGATGAACTTGAACATGAAACCCTCCGGCTGGAACTTCTGCCCGGTCGGCTCCGGTCTCACCAGGCCGTCGTGCCCCCATCGACGCGCAGGTCGGTGCCCGTGACGAAGCTGCTTTCCTCGGACGCGAGGAACAGTGCGGCCGAGGCAATTTCCTCGGGCTGGCCTGGGCGCTTCAGCATGATCTGGTCGGTCATCATTGAGGCGAACTCATTGTCGCCCAATATGGTCTTGGTCTGATATGTTGCGATCAGGCCGGGCGATATGGTGTTTGCGCGAATGCCGTGGGGCGCACCCTCCATCGCGAGCTGCCGCGTCATCGACAGGATCGCGCCCTTGGCCGCGGTATGCGCAAGCCCTGGCAGCGGACGATAAGCCTGGTGGGACGAGATCGATGCCGTGTTGACGATCGTCCCGCGCGCTTCGATGAGCGACGGCCAAGCCGCCCGAGTCAGATAGTAGACGAGATTGACTTCCTGATCGATCGTCTTGTGCCAATCTTCGACGGTCATCTCGTCGATCCAGCCGAAATAGGCCATCGCCGCGTTGTTGAAGAGGACGTCGATCCGGCCATAGGTGGAGAGCGCCAACGCGACGAGCGCTTCGCAATCCTCCATCTTGGTAAGATCGCAGGGATGTAGCGAGACCATCTCGCCCCCCGCCTCGCGAACGGCGACTACGGCTTCCTCCGCGCGATCGGCAAAGACGTCGCAGCCGACAATTTTAGCGCCTTCGCGGGCGAAGGCGAGCGCCGAGGCGCGCCCCATGCTGCCACCAGTCCCGGTGATGACGCATATTTTTCCTTCTAGACGGCCCATCATGCAGCCTCCCCGGCCTGAGCAGCCTCGGCCTCGGTAGGCGGAATGAAGAGCGTGTGATTGTCGACGAAGATCCGCACCTCCTTGATACTGCCCTGCTCGAGGAAGAAGATGTCGCATCCCGGGAATTCGAAATTGCGCCCGTGCTTGTCCGTGTAATGGACGCGGGTCTCGGCGGTCACGCAGTCACCGGCTATCCAGATACCAATGATATCGTGATGCATCGCGTCGAGAATTCCGGTGACAATCCGATACTGCTCGCGGATTGCCTCGCGGCCGTTCGCGACGGGGAAGTTGCCGAAGCGCCAGACAATGTCCTCGGGGAGTCCGGCGAGGAAACGCTCCTCATCGAGCGAATCGGCAGCGGCAAAAAAGTTCCGGATCAGATCGTCGGCCATGTCACTCTCCCTCGCTTGCGACCTTGCAGGCACGGGACCTGCGTGACCGATAGCACTGCTTGTCGTTGCATAAACATTTATATAGTAGTTTTTTTGCTGTCAATCGTGATCGACGCCAGCCGCTTCGACATCCCAGGTAACGCGCCGAATTTGAGGAATTTCCATCGCTCCATCGCCGCGTCATAATGGAGGGCGCAAAATAAAATTTGTTCTGGGCCGCCCGATTCGAGGTGGTGATTGCGCTGCATGCATGGTGCCATAACCCTGTCGGTTTGCCCCCGAGTCTTGACGCAAAGGCCGATTCGATTTAGAACTATATAAAAGTAAATTGAGGAGACTGATTATGGCTGGTCATGGTGGTCCAGGACCCTATTTGTGGTCGCGAGACGGTTTTCTCGGGGCAAACGCGGTAGCGCTCCGCGAGAATTATCTTCCCGAATATCTCTCGGTCGAGGGACCGCACGCACCCCATCGCCTTAACTTGTTCGACATGCCGGCCGCCGACATGACCGATCCGGAAGCGATGCCGACACCGGTCATGACGTCGCGCGAAGGCGTCGAGCTCGCCGTCTCGCGTCGCCGCGCTCCGACGCCCTATACCTTCCGCAACTCGGAAGCCGATGAACTGCACTTTATCCAGTCGGGCCGCGTGCGCGTTCGCACCGACTTCGGCGATATCGAGGCAGGGCCGCTCGACTTCGTGTTCCTCCCGCGCGCCATCTCCTACCGGGTCGAGCCGCTCGACGGCGACCTGGCCGCGCTCATCCTGTCGAGCCCGCTACCGCTCAACTTCGATGTGCCCGCACCGTTCGGAATGATTCACTTCGGCAAGAGCCTGCGCCGCGCGGCGATCACTGCGGGCGGTCCCGGCGAGAAGCCCCATCGCCTGTGGATCAAGAGCTACGATGGTGTCACCCGCTTCGAGATGGCGCATGACCCGCTTCCGGCCGTGAAGCAGGTCGAAGGCCATTCCCCCGCCTGGGCGCTCAATCTCAAGGACATTCACCCGCTGGCCTATACGACGGGACCGGGGGGACCTCCGGGACAGTTTCTGTCGACGGCCGATACTGGCGTCATGTGCTACACGCTGAGCGCCCGCCCGGGTTCGCGCCCGCCGGTGCATCACAACGCCGATTATGACGAGCTCATCCTTTATTGCGAGGGCCCGGGTGCCTGGGGCGGCATATCTGAACCCGGCACATTGACCTGGGTCCCCAAGGCCGTAACCCACCACGGTCCCGAGGAAAACGTTCCCGAAGGCTATCAAGCCTGGCTCGTCGAGGTGCGTCCTACGATGCGCCTGACTGCAGAAGCCCTCGCCCACGCAAAGCATATCGAGACGAGCTTCTACGGGCTCCTGAAGAAGTAGGACAATGCGCTTCCGGCGCAACATGCGCGGGCGCCGGCCGCGCCCGATACGTGTTTGTCGATCCCTGGCAAACGACTGGAGATCATTCATGCCTTTCACTCTCCCAACGCTCCCTTATTCGCCCGACGCCTTCGGCTCGACAATCTCGGCGGAAACCTTCGCTTTCCATCACGGAAAGCACCACAATGCCTATGTGACCAAGGCCAACGAGCTCGTGGCCGCCGACCCGGCGTTGCAGGGCAAGTCGCTCATAGAGCTTATCGGACTTGCGAAAGCAGAAGGCCGGGGACCTCTGTTCAACCAGGTGGGGCAGATCTGGAACCACAGTTTCTACTGGCTCAGCCTTTCGCCGGAATCAGTTCCGCCCAGCGGCGAGTTGCTGACCCTCATCGAGCGCGATTTCGGCTCGACCGAGGCGTTGGTCGCTGCGCTCAAGGCCGAAGCGGCCGGCCACTTCGGTAGCGGCTGGGCCGCCCTCAATCTCGAGAACGGCAAGCTCGTCGTAACCTCCTATCATGACGCGGATACGCCAATCGCGCACGGCGCGGTGCCGCTGCTCATCGTCGATGTCTGGGAGCATGCCTATTATATCGACTATCGCAATGCCCGTCCCTCCTATCTCGACGCCATCTTCGAAAAGGCGATCAACTGGGACTTCGTGGCCACCAATCTCGACGGCCAGGGTGCAAGCCGTGCCGACCAACCCGCCTGAGGACGTTCACGGCGGAGAACTCACTGCGTCGGTTGGGGGCAGTGAGCGCACGAAGGCGATGAACTCTTGTGTGACCGCGGAGACAAAATCGCGCCGCCAGCCGATACCGAAGGACACCGACGCAAGCTGCGCCGGAAGTCCTTTGGTATCGAGCGGACGGAACGCGACGCCGCGCATGCGGAGCCGCTCGGCAGAGGCGGGCACGATCGCCACGCCCTCACCGCAAGCGACGATCCCGACGACAGCCTCGGTCGAGGGCGCCTGGTGGACGATCTGGGGCTCGAAGCGCGCAAAGCGGCAAAGCGCGTGCAGATCGGCCTGGAAATTGAAGCCCCGCCGGGCTTCGTAGGTTACGAACGGCGACCCCGCGAGGCGACGGATCGGCACCGGCCCCGACGCGGCGAGCAAATGATGCTCTGCCGGAAGCGCGACGGACAGAGGTTCCTGATAGACTGGTCCGGTCTCCACCAGTTCATCGAGCACCGGCAGCCGAATGAGACCGATGTCGATCCGGGATTCGCGAAGCGCCTCGATCTGTTCGAGAACCGACATTGCGCGAAACGATAGCTCCACGTCGGGAGCCACCGCCTTGAAGCCCCGGATCAGCGCCGGCCAGAAGGAATAGACGGTCGACCCGCCAAATCCAAGCGTGAGCGTGCCGCGAAGACCGTGCGCAACCTTCTGCGTCCGCTCCCGGGCTTCCAGAAGCAATGCCGCGATGCGCGACGCGTCCTTTGCAAGACTGGCACCTGCGGCCGTTAGGCGCACATTGTGCGTATCGCGCACGAAGAGTTCGACACCCAGTTCCACTTCGAGTTGACGGATCGCACGGCTGAGCGGGGGCTGCGACACGTTGCACCGCGCCGCCGCACGCGTAAAGTTCAGCTCTTCGGCGAGAACCGAGAAATAGCGAAGCTGTCTTAAGTCCACGCTATACCTCTAGGGTATCACCAGTCCCCAAACAATATATTTCCCTCTCGACATGCGCGGCGTCATGAGTCCTGCATCAGCAGCAGGAGATGATCATGTCGGACCGGATCACCAGGCTCGGCTTCGAGGACCTCGCGCCCGAAGCGCAGGCGGTGCTCGATGCGCGCGTGAAGCGCCTCGGCTATCTTGGTGAATTCTTCCGCTGCGCCGGCCATCAGCCGACTGTGCTCGTCCCCTTCATGGAGATGACCGAGGCACTCAAGAAAGCGCTTCCTGACCGACTGACCGAGGTCGGCGCGCTCACGATCGCTTCGCTAATGGGCAATGATTACGAACGTCACCAGCATGAGCGCCTATCGGTGCGGCTTGGCTTCGGGCCCGACTGGGTTGCCGCCGTCGAGCGTCTCGATCCCGCTGGCGGTAACGAGCTCTCGGCCGAGGAACGCGCCGTGCAGCGCTTCGTCATGTTTGCAATCGAAAAAAAGGCCAAGGGTGTTGCCGCCGAACTCGACGCCCTCATCGATCTGATCGGACCTGAGCAGGCGATCGCCATCCTCTTTCTCGTCGGTCGCTACATCACGCACGCACTGATCGTGAACGCGCTCGAACTCGCGCCGCCCGTCCCTTCCATCTTTTCCGAAGAAAGCGACCTATGAGCGACATACTCTGGATTACGGAGCAGGACGTCGTCTCGCTCCTATCCCTACCCGAAGCGATCGAGGCACTGCGCGAAGGCCTTCGCGAGGAAGCGGCCGGCCGCGCCGAGAATATGGTCAAGACTCATGTCATCTGGGGCGACCATGCAACGATGCATGCGATCGGCGCCGTATTCGAGGGCAAGGGCGTAGCCGGGACCAAAACCTGGGCGCACACCCCCGGGGGCGCGATGCCGCTCTTGGTCATGATCGACAGCAATGACGGCTCGGTGGTCGCAATCATCGAAGCCTTTGCGCTCGGCCAGATGCGCACCGGCGGCATCAGCGGCGTCGCGACATCGCTCCTGGCGAAAAGCGACGCGCGGCGCATGGCGATGATCGGAGCGGGCAAACAGAGCATCACGCAGATCGCTGCCGTCGCCGCCGTGCGGCCGCTCGACCGCATCGCCGTCTGGAGCCCGACAGCCGCCAAGCGCGAACAGCTCGCTGCGAAAACCGAGGCCGCGCTCGGCATCGAAACAATCGCCGCTGCGACCCTCGAAGAAGCGCTCGACGGCGCCGAGGTGGTGACGCTGGCGACCCGCGCCACGGCGCCCTTTCTCAAGCCATCGATGCTGCCGAGCGGTGTCCATCTCAATGCGGTCGGCGCGATCACGCCCGAGCGCGCCGAATTCGAGCCCGCCCTTCTCGAACGTGCGCACGTCATTGCCGCCGACAGCGTGCCGCAGACGCGCAAGCTTTCGCGCGAGTTCATCGAGGCGTTCGATACAGACGAAGATGCCTGGAAGCGGGTTCTCCCGCTGAGCGCGCTTGTCGCCGAAGATGGTGTTCGCGCGGCCGATGCCGATCTGACGGTATTCAAGGCGATGGGGATGGGCATTTCCGATCTGTCGCTCGGCTTCTGCATTCTGAAGCTTGCGCAGATTGCCGGCGTCGGCCGGACGATCCCAAGTCCCACCCGACTTTCTCCCCGTCTCACCAATCAGTAAACGAAGGAAGCCTGACATGATCAACCCGATTTTTGTCGAAGGCAGCGGCGCGCTGCCCGAACGCGAGACCCCTTGGGAGCCAATCGTCATCACCAAGGAAGAGATCGACGCAGAGGTCGCGCGTCTTGCCGCGATTCCTCGTCCCGAGAATGGCCGTCGCCGTTCCTATTTCGTGCATCCGCTCAATAAGAAATCCCGCGGCCTCGCGCCGAGCATCGAAGTGGCGCTCGACGTGCTGCTGCCCGGCGAGGAAACTGCTACGTTCCGCCAGAATTCGACCCAAGTGAACTTCGTGATCCGCGGCGAGGGCGAAACCGAAATCAGCGGCGACCGCCGTCCCACCAAGATCCACGACGTATGGAACACGCCGTCGATGCGCATCTATCGCCACCGCAACACAGGCGAGGACATCTATGTGCGCCTCACCTATTCGAACGGCGCGTTGCTCGACATGATGAACATCCATGTGGTCGAGGAAAATCCCGTCCCCGCACTGCGCTCGGTCGAGGAAGAAGGCGAGCATGACGCGGCCGATACCCGCAAAACCAACCCTTTCGGCACGTTCCCGCTCAACGACGAGGGCGCGTGGATGATGCCCTATGAGCGCCTCATCAACCCACCGTCGGTCGAGAGCCCCGCGCTCTACTGGCCGTGGGAAGAGGTCAAGGAGCATCTCGACAAGCTCGAGGCGCTGGGCAAGGATTATGTCGGTCGCCGCCTCTACCTGCTCTACAATCCGATGACCGGCCGCACCAACGGCACGACGCCGAACTTCTTCGCAACGATGACGCTGCGTCCGCCGAAGATCGTCGACCGGCCGCACCGCCATTCGTCGGCCGCCGTGAACTATTATTTCTCGGGCTCGGGCCGCTCGACGGTCGAGGGCAAGGTCTATGAGTGGAGGGCCGGCGACCTCATGCTGTCGGCGCCGGGCTGGGCGGTGCACAATCACGCCTCGTTCGACGAGCCGGTCTATGAGCTTACCATCCAGGACCAACCGCTCAATATCGCGATGGAATCGCTTCTCTGGCAGGAAAATCTGAAAGAGCCGCCGGCGCTGCTCGGTACCGAGGAAGGGTTCGCGACGAACCGCAAGACGGCCGCGTCCTGATGGCGCTCGCCGGCAGCACCGACAGTCTTCCGCACGGCATCACCCTTTCGGGCGATGCCGTGCATGCGGCTGCGCTCGCGCTCGACGGCGCGGAGCGCAACCATGAGCAGATTCCGCTGCTTAGCGAGGACTATCCGGGCATGACGCTCGACGATGCCTATGCCGTGCAGGCGGAGTGGGTGCGGATCAAGCAGGCGGCGGGCGACGGCATCGTGGGCTGGAAGATCGGCCTCACCTCGAAGGCAATGCAGGCGGCGCTCTCGATCGACATTCCGGACTCGGGTGTCCTTCTCGAAAGCATGGTCTTCGCCAACAGCGCGAAGATCGCGCGCCGCCGCTTCATCCAGCCGCGGATCGAGGCCGAGATCGCTTTCGTCATGAAGGCGCCCCTCGTTGGTGCGGTGACCCCCGCCGACGTGGTTGCGGCGACCGACTATGTCGCCCCCGCGCTCGAGATCCTCGACACACGCATCACGCGCAAGGATCCGCGCAGCGGCCAGCTCCGGCGCGTCTTCGACACCATCGCCGACAATGCGGCGAACGGCGGCATCGTTCTCGGCGAGCCGGTGCATGATTTTCGCGATCGCGACCTGCGCCGGGTCGGCGCAATCGTCTCAAAGAATGGCGAGGTCGAGGAAACCGGCCTCGGCGCCGGCGTGCTCGACGACCCGCTGCTGTCGGTCGCCTGGCTCGCCGCCCGGCTCGCGGCTTATGGAGGGACGATCGAGCCGGGACAGATCATTCTCTCGGGCTCGTTCATCCGTCCGGTCGAGGCCCCGCCCGGCAGCCTGATCATCGGCGACTTCGGCGACTTCGGCCGCGTCGAGTGCGACTTCACGAGCGAATAGCCCGCGCGGACCGACCGGGACAGGAAGGAGACGGAGGCCATGAACCTCTTCAAACAGGCGATTGCGGCAGGCCGGCCGCAAATCGGCTTCTGGCAGGCGCTCGCCTCGCCCTATACGTGCGAGATTTCGGCAGGTTCGGGCTTCGACTGGCTGCTGATCGACGCCGAACATGCGCCGAACGACATCCCGCTGATCCTTGCCCAATTGCAGGCGGCGGCGGCCTATCCGGTTGAAACGGTGGTCCGGCCGCCAAGCGGCGACCCGGTAATCATCAAGCAATATCTCGACATCGGAGCGCGCACGCTCCTCGTGCCGATGGTCGAGAGCGGCGAGGAGGCCGAGCGCCTCGTCCGCGCGACGCGCTATCCGCCGCGCGGCATGCGCGGCATCGGTTCGGCGATCGGGCGGGCGAGCCGGTGGAATCGGAGCCCCGACTATCTGCTCCGCGCCGAGGACGAGATTTGCCTCCTCCTCCAGGTCGAATCGCGCGCAGGGCTTGAGGCGATCGACGCCATCGCCGCGACCGAAGGCGTCGATGGTGTCTTCCTCGGCCCGTCCGACCTGTCGGCTGCGCTCGGCCATCTCGGCAACCCTGGCCATCCCGAGGTCCAGCAAGCCATCGAAAAGGCCATCGGCCGCATTCTCGACGCCGGCAAGGCGGCGGGCATGCTCATCGCCGATCCCGGACTCGCCGAACGCTATCTCGAACTCGGTGCAAGCTTCGTTGCCGTCGGAACCGATGTCACCATCCTCGCGCGCGGCGCCGAGGCGCTCGCGCGCCGTTTCAAAAATCCCGCCGAAGCCGAAAAGCCTGCCGAAAAAGGTGTCTATTAACGTGCTCAACGAAATCCGGGCGACCTCCGCCACCAATTTCGCCCTCTCCATCAGCCCGGTGACGGGCGATGAGATCGCCCGCTATCCGCTCCACGACGCCGCCGAACGCGAGGCGATCGTTGCACGAGCCTGCGAAGCGCAGCCAAGCTGGGCGAGCGCCACGATCGCGCACCGCGCGCGCCTCGTCGCACGCATCGGCGAAGAGCTTCGCAAGGAGGCTGCCACCCTCGCCCCGCTGATCAGCGCCGAGATGGGCAAGACGGTGCAGGCCGCACGCGGCGAGATCGAAAAATGCGCCAAGCTCTGCCTCTGGTACGGCGAGCATGCCGAGCGGCTGCTCGCCGACGAGCCAGCCGACGTCGGCGGCGACGGGAGCGCGTCCATCGCCTTCCTTCCGCTCGGCGTCGTCTTCGCTGTCATGCCTTGGAACTTTCCCATCTGGCAAGTTCTGCGCGCCGCGATCCCGATCCTCGTCGCCGGCAACGGCTTCCTCCTGAAACATGCCGACAATGTGCAGGGCTGCGCACTTGCACTCGAGCGGGCGATCGCCGCCGCCGGTGTTCCTGCCGGCGTCTTCGGCGTGCTCAACATCACACGGGCCGAGATCGCCGAGATTATCGCCGATCGGCGGGTCGCGGCGGTGACGGTTACGGCAGGGGTCGCCGCGGGCGCGGCGATCGCCGCCGAGGCGGGGCGTAATCTCAAGAAGAGCGTGCTCGAACTCGGCGGGTCCGATCCGTTCATCGTGCTTGCCGACGCCGACCTCGACCGCGCCGTGCCTGCCGCGGTCGAGGCGCGCTTCCAGAATCTGGGTCAGGTCTGCATCGCCGCCAAGCGCATCATCGTCGAGCGGCCGGTCGCCGACAACTTCATCGCACGCTTCGTCGAGGCCGCGGCGAAACTGCGCGTTGGCAACCCGCTCGATGAGAGCACCGATCTTGGCCCGATGGCGAGGCCGCGGCTCCGGATGGAGCTCCACGACCAGGTCCGCCGCAGCGTCGACATGGGCGCTCGCCTGTTGCTCGGGGGCAGCATCCCCGAGGGACCCGGCGCCTTCTATCCCCCGACGGTGCTCGTAGACGTCACCCGCGAGATGCCGGTCTGGCAGGAGGAGACGTTCGGTCCGGTGGCCGCGATCATCGTCGCCGACAATGCCGGGCATGCCGTGCGGATCGCGAACGACAGCGAGTTCGGCCTGTCCGGCGCCATCTGGGGCCGTGACGTCGCGCGTGCCTCGCGCCTCGCGCGCGAGGTCGCAACGGGCGGCATGTTCGTCAACGGTGTTGCCGCCTCCGATCCGCGCGTGCCGATCGGCGGCATCAAACACAGCGGCTATGGACGCGAATTGTCGCATTTCGGACTGCGCGAATTCACCAACGCGCAGCTCGTCTGGGCGCGCGACTGACTGACCTCGTTGGCGGCCGCGCGTCAGCCCGCCGGCGGTACGAACAATTCATGATTGTCGACGAACACACGAACGTCGCGGAAGCGCTCGCCTTCGACCTGCATGACGTTGCAGGCCGGGAAGGCGAAGTGGCGGCCATGGTGATCGAAATAATTCGCCAACGTCTCGACGGTAACGCAGTCGCCGTCGCGCCAAATGCCGACGATGTCATGCCGCACCGCTTTCACCACGCCCGAGATTTGCCGATATTGGGCGAGCACGATGTCGATGCCCTGGACCGCGGGGCTATTGCCGTAACGCCAGACGATATCGTGCGTGAAATAGGCGGCGAACCGCTCGACGTCCATCGCATCGGCGGCGGCGAAGAAATTCCGCACGAAGTCATCGGACATGTTCAACCTTTCATGGGCGGGCTTTTTCACCGGCTTCTGCATCAGGATATCTTGTAAGCCCCGCCATCGACTACGATGGACTGGCCGGTGATAAAAGCGCTGTCTTCGCTGGTGAGGAAGGCCACCGGTCCCACCATATCGGCGGGCATCGCGACCCTTCGGATGGACTGCGTCTGCGCGAACTGCTCGAACATGTCGTCCGTCACATGGGCGAGGCCCGCCGTCTTGGTCGCGGCGGGCAGGATCGCGTTGACGGTGATTCCGTCGTCGCCGACCTCGTTGGCAAGGCCGCGTACGAAGCCGAGCACTGCCATCTTGCTGGCCATATAATGGCTTAGCCCCGGCGCCGCATAGGCGATCGAATTGGAGCTGACGTTGACGAACCGCCCCCAGCGGTGGCGGCGCATTAGCGGTACGAAAGCCTTCGCCGAATGAAAATGCGCCTCGACGTTGACGGCGAAGGTTCGCCGCCACGTGGCGGCATCGAGGTCATCGAGCGCCGCGAAGGGATAAATGCCGGCATTGTTGACGACGATGTCGCAACGGCCGAAACCGACATCGGCGAGCGCCGCCAGCGCAGCCCAATGTGCTTCCGCTGCGACATCCCCGAGCAAAAATTCGGCACGATGCCCGACAGCGGCCGCGATCATCTCCAGAGTCTCGCCCGCCGGCTTGATATCGGTCAGGATCAGTTGCGCGCCGCGCCGTGCGAGGCAAAGCGCTATGGCCTGACCGATGCCCTGTGCCGCCCCGGTCACCAGCGCGACGCGGCCTGCATGGGTTTGCGGTTCGGTGTCATCCTGACCGAATGTCACGGCCGCCCGGACCCAAGCTCGAGAATCGGGAAGGCTGCCCCGGCGGGATCGACCAGATCGGCGCGCCGTCCACGAGCTGAAGGGAAAGGCCCCGCCGCGAGCAGGCCGCCCATGCGCAGGGCAACAGCGACCGCAGCCGCGACATCTGGCACCGCGAACGAAACCTTCCACCGAGGCTTTACCCCGCGCGGAACATCGCCGCGCACCGCGAGGGCGGCTCGCGGTGACGTGACCCCCTGGTTTCCACCAGCCGGGATTAGAGCCCAGCAGCTTTGTTGCGCATGAGCGCGGTGTAAGCAATGGCCTGCGCAGCGGAGCCCGAAGGGCGTAGCTGCGCAGGCCATTGCTTATTCAGTTCGGCGGCGAACGCCGCCGGTGTCTCATATCCAAGGGCCGAGTGTGGCCGCGCCTTGTTGTAATCTTCGGCCCAGGCCGCGATCACTGTGCGGGCATGATCGAGGTTGAGGAACAGCGTCTCGTTCAGAAGCTCATCGCGCATCCGGCCATTGAAGCTCTCGACATAGCCGTTCTGCATCGGCTTGCCCGGCGCGATATAATGCCACTCGACCCCGACCTCGCCGCACCATGCGAGCACCGCGTTCGATGTCAGCTCGGTCCCATTGTCGCTGACGATCATCCCCGGTCTGCCGCGCTCCTCGATCAGATCGCTGAGCTCGCGCACGACCCGGCGTCCGGAGATCGACGTATCCGGCACCGCGCGCAGGCACTCCCTCGTCACGTCGTCGACGATGTTGAGCACCCGGAACCGCCGGCCTGACGCCATCTGATCATGCACGAAGTCGAGGCTCCAGCGCTGGTTCGGCAACGCAAGCACCGGTGCGGGCGCCCGCGCACCGATCGCCCGGCGCCGGTTGCGTCTTCGTCGGACCATCAGCCCCTCCTCTCGATACAGGCGCTGGGTCTTCTTCCTGTTGATCATCACGCCCTCCCGGCGCAGCAGGATATGCAGGCGCCGATAACCGAACCGGCGACGCTGCTGCGCCAGCTCGCGCAGCTTCTCCCGAACCTCGGCATCGTCGCCACGCTGCGACCGGTAGCGCATGCTCTTCCGATCGGCCCCTGTGACACGGCACGCCCGCCGCTCGCTCATCCCATGGCAAGCCTGGAGATGGGCGACCGCTTCCCGCTGAACGGCGGGCGTCACCATTTTTTTGTGAGAAGATCCTTCAACGCCGCATTGTCGAGCATCGAGTCCGCAAGCAGTCGCTTCAGCTTCGCGTTTTCGTCCTCGAGGGAGCGCAGCCGCTTCGCCTCCGACACCTCAAGGCCACCATACTTGGCCTTCCAGTTGTAGATCGTCGCCTCCGACACCCCATGACGCCGCGCCAGCTCGCCGGTCTTCGCGCCCGCCTCCGCTTCCTTCAGCACACCAATGATCTGCTCTTCCGAAAACCTCAAACGCTTCATCTGTCCGTCCTTCCTTCAGGGCCGGACTCTAATCACTGTTGGAGGAAATTCAGGGGGTCACGTCACCGGCTGCAGCACGGTAACGGGCAGGCGAAACAAAAATGGGAGACGCGCTATGGTACAGACCGTCCTTATCGCCTGCGCCACCGGCCTTCTCGGCAGCCGGATCGCGCATCATCTGACGACAGACCCGGGTGCAAAGGTGCGGCTTCTCGTCCGGTCGGCCGCCGATGAGGCGAAACAGGCCGCGCTTTCGCCGTTGATCGCCGCCGGCGCGGACATTGCGGAAGGCGACCTTGCCCAGCCTGACACCCTCGAGCGCGCAACCGAGGGCGTGGACGTGGTGATTTCGGCGGTCGCGGGCGACCGCTCCGTGATGGTCGATGGACAGGTGGCGTTGGCCCTAGCCGCACGGCGAGGCGGGGTGCGCCGCATCATCCCGTCCGATTATGCCCTCGATCTCTTCAAGGCGACACCGGGGGAGCATGCCGCTTTCGATGCTCGTCGCGAGGCCGATGAGGCCATCGCGGAACTCGGACTCGAGCACATTCACATTTTGCAGGGCGGCTTCATCGACTTCATGGGACCGGGTTCTCCTCTCGTTGATTACGAGAAGGGTACCGCGGCCTATTGGGGAACAGGTGATGAGCAATTCGAGGTAACGACGATCGACGATACAGCGCGCGTCACCGCCCGCGTTGCGCTCGACCGGGACGTACCGAACGGAAAATTCGCCTTCTGCGGCGACCGCATCTCGCTCAATGGCGGCCTCGACATCGTCGAGCGACTGAGCGGACGGCGCTTTGCGCGGCAGAGCTATGGGAGCGAAGCTGACCTGCGCAAGGCGATGGAGACTGCGGACCCGCAGAGCCGTGTCTTTTATGCCTATCAACTGTATATGATGAACGGCCAAACCGCGCTCGACGATCTCCAGAACGGGCGCTACCCCAATATCTCCCTCACGCGCTTTGAGGATTTTATGCGCGGCGTTTTCGCCTGAACTGCAGGCGGGCCGCCCCGCCCTGCCACCAGTATCAATCTTCGTCGTCGCCGTTCGTTTTAAGGCTTTCCTCGAGATTGTTAGCCATGCGCGAGAGGACCGAGAGACAGGTCTCGATGTCGCGCTTCGAAATGCCGGCTTTCGCGATATCGTTGAGCTCGGATGCATAGGGCGTCACGGTCGAGGCAAGCGACCGACCCTTGTTGGTCAGCGAAATGAAGACCTGGCGGCGATCGACCGTGTCTTTCGAGCGGGCGATCAATCCTTCCTTATCCATGCCCTTGAGCAGGGCGACCGTCGTGGTCTCGGTCGCCTTGGTCGCCTCACTGAGATATTTGGGCGTCACATTCTCCTTGAGACCGAGCGCGCGCAAATAATACCAATAGCCGTTCTTGACGCCGTGGCGCGCGAGCCGCGTCTCGAGCAGTCGGGAAAAGGCGAGATGCGCGCGCCGGATCTGGAAAGCGACGCTGCGCTCGGGGGTAAGCTGCGCGATCCCCGGCGAACCGCTCTGGCTGCCTCCCGAATCCGCCGTGCCCTCGCCTGCCATCCTCATCACCGATTCTCGCTTGACCATATTTCTGTCGCTCTCATCTTGCTGCCCCCGCGGCGATCGCCCGGTACGGCGATCATCCGGCACACCTGCAGGCTCCTCCCGCCGCCGGACGGAACGGTCCCTGGCGCTGCGGAGATGGTCCTGACGGCGATCAACGCGTCGCGCGCAAACAGGCAGATTTCGTAGCCAATTCGCGCACTTCAACCCTTCCCTGGCTAACCATCCCAGCGTTCCATTGCAAGCCAAAGGAGGCAGATTTCGTCGCATGAATTCATCGGATGCCGCGCGCCGCATGCCTGATCGCAACGATGCACTTGACCGCGAATATAGTTTTATATAGTAGTAGTTTTCAGCTGGTCACAGCATGGGAAAGTTTTCGAGAGGAGAGATTTGATGACGCCGTTGCCATTGTGGGAAGCCGCCAAGCGCGAGATGGAAGAATATCAGTTCGTATCGTCGTCGGACGTGCAGCCGAAGTGGGATGTGCCTGAAAAGATCGCGATCAATTGCGCGGTCTCCGGCCGTTTCACCGATGGCGCATCTGCCGGCGGCGTGAACCCGAACAACCTTGAAGATTATGTCGATGAAGCCTCGCGCGTTATCGAGGCCGGCGCGTGCGGCGTCCATATCGACTTTACTTTCGTGACCGACAGCAAGGGCCGCCGTCTCGACCGCGACCTTCGCCCGGTCGACGCCTATTCGGAAGTGCTGACACCGCTCAAGAAGCGGTTCGGCAATGACTTCGTTCCGAACCTCAACGTCCTGAACGGCACCAGCTTCGAGATGTGTGTCGAGCCCGCCAAGGCGGGTCTTGCCGAAGCAGCACCCTGTGCGCCCGGCCACCCCGATGCTTTCATGATCCCCGCGGTCTCGGCGCTTGAGGAATTCGGCGTAAAACCTGAGCTCGCCGTGCACAGCACGGGCGAAATCGAGCTCGCCAAGCGCAAGCTGATTGATACTGGCATCGTCAAGCAACCGCTCAACTGGCTGATCCTCTACGGCCTGCCGTTCAACGTCGGCCGCTCGCTCGTCTCCGGCGTCTCGGTGAACAATGCACAGGACATGGCCCAGCACATGTTCATGATGGTCGACCAGATTCGCAAGATCGACCCGACGAGCGTCATTTCGGTCTGCGCCGCCGGCCGCGCAACGCTCTACATGACGACGCTTGCAACGATGCTCGGTCTCCACATCCGCGTCGGCGTCGAGGACACCCCCTGGAAATATCCGAACCAGGACAAGCTGCTCGGCAGCAATCTCGAGATGTTCGAGATGGCCAAGCAGATCGCCGAACTTCACGGTCGCACCACGGGCGACGCCAATTATTACCGTCAGCTTGTCGGCCTCGCCACCAAGTAAGCCAGCAAGCCATCAGGCTCAAATCGGGGCCCGGGGTTGCCGCGCGAGATCCGTCTCGCTCGGCCGCCGCCGGGCCCTGACCATTTCAGGAAGGACGACATCATGATGAGCCCGCTTCGCGCAAAGACTTTTCGGCGCATGTGGTCGGCCAGCCTCTTCTCGAACCTCGGCCAACTGATCCAGGGGGTTGGCGCGACCTGGGCAATGGCCGAGATGAAAGCGGGCGCCGATCTCGTCGCGCTCGTCCAGACCGCGTTGATGGCGCCGGTGATGCTCTTCGCGCTGGGAGCAGGTGCGATCGCCGACACTTATGATCGCCGCAAGGTCGGTCTCGCCGCCCTGCTCGTCGCCTTTGCCGGCGGCGCGGGTCTCACTGCCGTCGCTTGGGCGGACCTGCTCACACCCGGACTCATTCTCCTTTTCACTTTCTTCATAGGAAGCGGTGTCGCCTTTTTCGCGCCGGCCTGGCAGGCGTCGGCCAATGAGCTCGTCGCCCCGCAGGACGTGCCCGCCGCCATTTCGCTGAACAGTATCAGCTTCAACGTCGCGCGCAGCTTCGGCCCTGCGATCGGCGGTCTGGTCATATCGGTCGCCGGGGTCGTCGCCGCCTTTGCGATCAACGCCGCCTTCTTCCTGCCGATGATGCTCGTCTTCCTCCTTTGGCGCCGCACCGAAGAGCCTGCGCGCTTCCCACCCGAGCAGCTATACCGCGCGATTATTTCGGGACTTCGTTATCTCGGCAATTCGCTTGCGCTGCGCATCGTGCTGTTGCGCGCGCTCGTCATGGGGGTTCTGGGATCGATCCTGTCCTCGATGATGCCGCTGATCGCGCGCGACCAGCTCGGCGGAGATGCCCGGATATATGGCCTGCTGCTCGGAGCCTATGGTGTCGGAGCGGTCGCCGGCGCGATGAACATCGCGCGCTTCCGGCGCATCACCGGGGACGAGACCATTGTCGCAGCGAGTTCGGCCGCGATGGGCCTCGCCGCGATCGGCATTGCTTTCGCGCCTTCGCTGTGGGCCGCACTGCCGCTCCTCTTCCTCGCCGGCGGCGGCCTCATGATCGTGATGACAATCCTCAATGTCGCGATCCAGGTGATGGCGCCGCGCTGGGTCGGCGGCCGCACGCTCGCAGCGTTTCAGGCCGCCACCGCGGGCGGCATCGCCGCCGGAAGCTGGATGTGGGGAACGATCGCGGCGACCTCGGGTCTCGCCACCGCGATCCTCGCGGCGGGCGGTCTTCTTGTCGCCTCCGCGCTCATAGGCCTCCGGCTGCGCCTCCCCCGCACCCATGACATGCAGTCCCAGGCCGGCCAGCCCGCGGCGGATCCCGAAGTGGTGCTCGGGCTCACGGGAAGGAGCGGCCCGATCGTTATCGACGTCCACTACCGCGTCCCGAGCCATCGCGCCCGATCCTTCTATCTCCTGATGCAGGACGTCCAGCTCAGCCGGCAGCGCAACGGCGCCTATGGCTGGTCGATCTCGCGCGACGTCGCCGATCCCGATCTGTGGACCGAGCGCTATTATTGCCCGACCTGGCTCGACTATCTGCGCCAACGGGACCGTCCGACGCAGGCCGAGCGCGATCTCCATGACCTCGCCTTCGCCTTCCATGTCGGCGACGAGCCACCTGTGATCCGGCGCATGCTCGAGCGGCCCTACGGCTCGGTTCGCCGCGGCGAGCATGTTCGTGACCGTGCTACCGACGCCGTCCTGCCTGTCTCGCCGGGAGGCTGACGGATCTTCTCTAAAAAACCGCGCTGGCGCTGCAAGCGCCAGAAACGAAACGGCAACAGGGAGGACGAGCATTCTCTGCCTGTTGCCGTCATCGGCCTCACCGCCCCGGACGGAAGATTCGGGGCCGCCGACAGGACAACGGCGCGCCGGGGTGCGCGCCGTGTCTGGTGGTCAGAACTTAACCGACGCGCGCAACCCGTAAGTCCGCGGCGGTTCGAGGTTGGTCGTCGCGCCGAGCTGCTGGAACGGCGAACTGCTCCCGACCGCGGTAGCCGCGAGAACCGCTTCATTCTCGATATTCTTGATCCAGGCCCCGATGCTCCAACTCTCGTCGGCCGAGTAATAAGTGATCGAGGCATCGGTCTTCGTATAGGACGACTGCCGCCCACCGGGCACATGACTATAGTCGGAGAAGAAGGCACTCTCGAAGCGCGAGTTCACCTGCGCGCGGACATAGCTGCCGCCGGCAAGCTCGAAATCGTGATAATAGCTGCCGCTGATCGTCCAGTCGGGGGCATATTGCAGCTGCAACCCGTTGAAGTTTGCGCTGCCGTCAGGGAGAAGGAAGCGCTTATTGCGGGCGTGGAGATAGCCGACATTGAGGCTGAGCTGATCGTTCGGCGTGACCTTGAAAAGAATGTCGAGCTGGTTGCCATAAATCTCGACCTTTTGGGCATTGAATGTCTGGGTGGTGTTCAGCACCGAATTATAGGCCGACGCGAACAGGTCGGAATAATCATAGTAGAAGAATTCGTTATTGATCTGGAGTCGGTTATCGAGCGAGCGAGTCTTGATGCCGGCCGTATAGGCGAGCAGTTTCGCGGGCTGGATCGCGTTCGTCACGCCCGGGCGGTCCCGATAGGTGTTGAAGGTGCCCGGCTGATAGCCTGACTGGATCGCCGCATAGAGGTTGATATCGGGGTTCACTTCATACTGCACCGCCGCCTTGAAATCGGCGTGGTTGAAGTTGCGATCATAGCTGTATGGTACGCCAACGACGAAATCGCTACCCTCGAAGCCGGTGTAGGAGCCGCTGCCGAGACGGTCGTCCCAGCTGACGCGGCCGCCGAGGGTGAAGCTCAGCGCGTCGGTGGCGTTAATTTTCGCCTCGCCGAAGATCGCATAGCCCTTCAGCCGGTTCGCATCGACGTCGGACACCGGGAAGCCCGCGACATTGAAGGTGCCCGAGGTCGTGACGCGATAGGCATAGAGGCCGGCGAGATATTCCACCGGTCCGACATCGCCCGCGATGCGCAGTTCCTGCGTCCACTGACGGGCGCGGTCATATTTGTCGGTCTGATACGCGCCGAAGAAATAATCGACGTTCACATGGGCGCGCATATAGGAGGGAATGTAGGTCAGCGTCGCATTGCCGAGATCGATCGTGAGCTCGGCTCCGGCAAGAAAGGTCTCGCCCGAGGTCGGGAGCGCGCGCGGTGCAACCGGCGGCGGCAGGTTGGGGTTGGCGGGAAGTGCCAGCATGGCCGGGGTGCGGGTGTCGTCCCAGGGACTCGGGCGCAGGAAGCGCCCCGGCGCATAGGCGCCCGTGACCGGATCGACGCCGACCGTCACCGGGTTCGTTGAGTCGCCGCTGCGCTTCACATATTGGCCCCAGATGTAGAGGTCGACATTATCGCTGGGCTTATAGTCGAGCGAGAGGCGGCCGGCGAAGTCATCAGCCGAGCTTGCGCCCGACTTCTGGTAGCCGTCGCGGTAGGTATAATCGGCGGCGAGGCGGACCGCGAGTTCGGGGGTGGCGGCGAAGTTGACCATCGCCGAGCCATGGACGAGCGAATAATTCCCGACCTCGGCGAGCACCGCGCCCTCGTTGCTGTTGGTTGGACGCGCAAAGGTCGCGTTGACGATGCCGCCGAGCGAGCCACGACCGTAGAGCGTGCCCTGCGGCCCGGGCAGAACCTCGACGCCCTGCATGTCGAAGAAGGGCATCGCCGACACTTCGCGCGGGACATAGATGCCGTTGAAATTCAGCGATGTCGGCGACTCGATATTGGGAAGGTCGATCGTCGAACCCACGCCGCGCAGATAGATTTCGGTCGCGGCGTTCTGCGGCTGGAACCGGACCGACGGAACGAGGTTCTGAACCCCGCGGATGTCGACGACGCCCTGCGCCACGAGCGTATCGCCGCTGACCGAGGTGATTGCGGCTGGCGTATCCTGAAGGTTGCCGGTCGTCTTCGTCGCGGTAACCACGATGTCGGTAAGGCCCGTGTCGGTCGTCTGCCCGGCATCGGGCGCGTCCTGGGCATGGGCGGCGGTCACCATTGCGGCGGCGAGACCGATCGCGGTCGATACGCGAAGCAACGAATTTGGAGTCGGATATGCCCTCATTTCATCTCTCCCTGAGCAGTTCTTATATAGCTTTATATAGTAGTAACTCCTCTTTCTTGGCAAGAACTTTTATATAACAGCTATTTATCTAGACAACAGATTGATAAATATCGTTATATTTCCTATTGAACGCCAAAAATATAGCCCGGATTGCCGATTTCTCGGTGCAAGCGCCGAATCGACTCGCGCCCAATCGTCGACGGCTGCCACCCGTTGTTCGAAAGCCCGCGTCCAAGCCATTCTCACGCCGCTTGACTCCGACGTAGATAGTTTCATATAAAATTTGTTGGGAGGAAGGATGGCGCTGATGATCACGGGCCCGAAAGCCTTGGCCGCGGCGCATATTTCCCCGGATTGCGTGTCCGAGTCTCCCGGAAACAGACCCTGTCTCAAGGGATCATTGCGAGGAGGATGACATGGCGAAGATTTTGATTCTCTACTATTCGACCTATGGCCATATCGAGGTGATGGCGAACGCCGTGGCCGAGGGCGCGCGCGCCGCGGGCGGTGAGGTCGCGCTCAAACGGGTTCCCGAAACCGTACCCGAAGAGATTGCGCGCGGCGCCTATTTCAAGCTCGACCAGGATGCGCCGCTTTGCACCGTCGAGGAACTGCCCGGCTATGACGCGATCATTTTCGGCTTTCCAACCCGCTACGGTCGCCTGCCCGCGCAGATGGCGGCCTTCCTCGATCAAACCGGGCCGCTCTGGATGCGCAATGCCTTCGTCGGCAAGGTCGGCTCCGTGTTCACAGCTACCGCGACGCAGCACGGGGGTCAGGAAACGACCCTGATCTCGACGGTCGCGAGCCTTATGCATCTCGGGATGGTCGTCGTCGGGCTGCCCTACAGCTTCGAGGGACAAACCACGATCGACGAAATGGCCGGCGCCTCACCTTATGGCGCGACCACCATCACGGGCGGCCAGGGCCAGCGGATGCCGTCGGACATCGAGCTCGCCGGCGCGCGCTTCCAAGGCGAACTCGTCGCCCGTACCGCTGCGAAGCTTGCCGGTTGACGCAATATTCGCCGGCCGCGAGGCCGGCGGATGCGGGGTCTGGCCGCGCGCTTGGGAATGGCGCGCGGTCAGGCCTTCCCGCCGCATCATTCGCAGCCGAGAAGGAGGATGAGGTCATGTATATCCTGTCGCACAGCGTCGAGGTGAACCCGGCCGGTTCGCTGCCCCCGCTTACGGTCGAGCAGGTCTGGGCCGGGCTGGTCCTCAAGGCCGAGAATGCCCTTCCCTTTGTCCCGAGTATGCAGCGCTGCGATCTCATCGAACGACACGCCAGGGGCCTGCGCCGGTCGATCACCGTCGGCGGGCAGGACTTCGACGAGGACATCCTCTTCTTTCCTCCGCGCATGGTCCGCTTCGACAGGGTCGGGAGCGAGGATTTCATTCTCAACACCATCAGCGATTCAGCGTCCGGTCTCCTTCTGAGCTTCACCTTCGCCATGTCCTTCCCCGGAGTGGCGGACGGCTCGCCCGAAGAGCAGGCGCGCGGCGATGCGATGCGGGAAGCTTATGTCGGTGCCGTCTCCGCGACGCTCGCGAAAGTACGCGCGATGGTCCAGGCCGGGGACATCTGACGTGGCGGGCAGCAACGGCCCCGATGTCTCGGCCGGCTTGAGCGCACCCCCGTTCCGGCCCGTCCGCGCCTGGTCGTCGGTCGGCATCCTTCTCATTTTCTCGCTTCTGTCGATCCTCGACCGACAGATTATCTCGCTGCAGGTCGACCCCATTCGCAGGAGTCTTGGTCTCAGCGATACCGAACTCGGTCTCCTGCAAGGGTTCGCTTTCGCACTTCTCTATGCCTTGGCGGGTCTGCCGCTCGGCTGGGCGATCGATCGTTATCCGCGGCGGACCCTGCTGCACGTCGGCATCACTTTCTGGTCACTGAGCGCCGCCGCGACGGGGCTCGCGCGCAGCTTCTGGCAAATGTTTGCGGCACGCACGAGTGTGGGCATCGGGGAGGCGGTGCTCGCTCCTGCTGCGCTTTCGCTCATCAGCGATCTATTCCCTAAAGACCGCGTGGCAACGCCGCTGGGCGTCTATTCGGCAGGATTCTATCTCGGATCGGGAGCGGCGCTCGCGATCGGCGCCTCCGTCGTCGCGCATTTTTCAGGAATGGAGCGGATCGTGCTGCCGCTAATCGGCGAGGTAGAGCCGTGGCAGGCCGTCTTCATCGTCACCGGGCTACCCGGCGTGATTATCGCCTTTCTCGCCTATCTGCTCTACGACCCGCGCCGGCCTCCGCGATCCGCCTCGGGCGGCGCGCCCGGGCCCGCCTTCCTTCCCTTTATTCGCGCGAACCGTACCATCCTCGCCCTTTCCTTTGGGGGCTTCGGGCTTTCAAGCTTCGTCGCTTACGCGATTGGAGCCTGGGCACCGACCTACTATATGCGCATTCACGGGATGGGGGCGGCCGACATCGGGCCTCGATACGGCCTCATCCTCGCTCTCGCCGCACCGGGCGCAATCCTCGGCGGACTGTTGACCGACAGCTTGTTCCGGCACGGAGAGAAAGGATCCAACTATGTCGTTGCGGGCCTCGCGACCCTCGCCGCCGCCCCCTTCCTCATTCTCGCCTTCACCGCGTCCTCTGCGGCCAATTCGATGGTGCTGCTCGGAGTTGGGATGCTGTTCTATGGCTTTACCGCGCCTGGACCCTATTCGACCTTTAACCGGCTTGCGCCGCCTGAACTGCGTGGCCGGCTGATGGCGTGTTTCATCCTGTTCCACGCGCTCGTCGGCGCCGGTCTCGCTCCGGTCGTGGTGGGACTGGTGACCGACCGCGTCTTCGGTGACGAAAGCGCAGTCGGCCATTCGCTGGTCACCGTGCTCAGCGCCGCGCTTCCGTTGATGGCAGCATTTCTCTATCTCTGTTGGCGCCATGTGCGCAGGCCGCCGGCGGCGCCGTCTCCCGGCGTCCGCCAAGGCGACCCTCTGGCCGCGCATATCTGGGCGAACTTCTAGGCAAATCGCAGGCGACGCGTTCGGCGCGCGCCGCTCAAGCAACGGCGCGCGCCATCTGCTCCTCGCGAATGAGCCGTGCCAGAATCCGGCGCGCCTGCAGCGCCGCGCGGTCCCCCTTGTTGATAACAGGGTTCATCGCAAGAATATCCCAGGCGTCGCCCATGCTCGCTTGCACCGCCTCGATCATTCTTTTGTCCTGGAGGAAGGCATAGGTCTGCGCCTTGGCCCAGAAAGCGAGGATCGAGCGATCATTCCGGCGATAGGATTGCGCCGTGCCGTAAAAATAATGAGTGCTCGTCGCGGTTTCGGGCGTGAGCCCGTCGAGACTCATGATCTGCAAGCCGCCGCGGCGTTCGCCGCCTACAGGCATCACCCCGACATCGAGCATCATGTTCGATCCTGCTTCCCAGTGCATGTCCATCCAGAAATCGACATCACCCTGCGCCCACTCGTCGTTAACGATCGCGGCCCACCCGGGGACGAGCGGCGATGCCGGGCTCAGCCATTGGTCGATGATGCCGCGATCGGTGGTTTTGGTATTATGTACCATGTCCGAGGCGCGATCCGAGCTGCCGAGCACATCGCCATGAACAAAGTTGATGTGGGAGAGGTCAAACAGATTGTCGAGGAGCAGGAGATAATTGCCTCCGACATGCATATATTGAAGGTCGATGTCCCAATCAGGGTGGTTATAATACCAATAGTCCGGGATCGCCGCTTCGTCTGCGAGCGTGGGTTCTCCGGGCCAGAACCAGATGAGACCGTGCCGTTCGCACACTGGATAGCTCCGCACGCAGGCGTGCGGCGCTATCGCCTCACCGGGCTGGGTCGGGTTGGAAACGCAGCGGCCGCTGCGGTCGAACTCCATGCCATGATAAGCGCAGGCGATCGTATCCTTACCCATCCGGCCCATCGAAAGCGGAGCGAAGCGGTGCGGGCAGCGATCCTCAAGCGCCGCGATCGCGCCGTCATGAGTGCGGAACATGACGATGGGTTCATCTAGCAACTTGCGTGCCAAAGGTTCGAAACGGGTCACCTCGCGTGCTAGCGCTCCCACATACCAGCAATTGCGCAGAAACATGCTCCCGATCCTTTCAGTGCCGCCGGACGCGACTTTTTGGCCGCGCCCGGCGACCTCCCCCTTTAGAAGTTGAAGCCCAGGCGAACGCCGTAGGTGCGCGGCGCTTCGAGATAAGCGGTGGCGGGTCCCGGAATACCGGCAAAAGCGGTCGCCGCGATCACCGGTTCGTTGGTAATATTCTTGATCCAGGCTCCAAGATTCCACCGGCCCGAATTTGAGAAATAGGTGAGGCTCGCATTGAGCTTCACATAGGGTTTCTGGCGGGTACCGGGATTGTGGAGAAAGTCCGCGAAAAAGGCGCTCTCGTAGCGTCCGTCGCCCTGGATACGCAGATAGCCGTTCGACCCGATGTCGATGTCGCGTGAATAATCGGCGGCGATTGTCCAGTCGGCCGCATAGGCCGGTGACAGACCGTCGAAATTCTGTCCGTCAGGGGTCGTGAAATCCTTGTTGCGGGCGTGATTGTAGGAGATGTTGAGCGACAGCAGGTCGGCCGGGGTCGGCTTGAACTTCAGGTCGGCCTGGATGCCGTAGATCTCCACCTTCTCGGCATTGAAGATCGGGTTGAACAATTTGCTCTGATCGAATGCCTGGATGTAGAGATCGCGATAATCATAATAATAGGCCTCGAGATTGAGCTGGAGTCGATCATCGAGGAACCGGTTCTTGAGGCCCGCGGTGAAGGACGAAAGCTTCGCCGGCTTAACGAGATTATCGTTCCCGGGTGTCGCCGGGAAGGGATTATAGGTGCCCGGCGTATAGCCCGTCTGATAGGTCAGATAGGCCATGTTGGAGGGCGAGAGGTCAACCTCCCCACCGAGCTTGAAATCAAAGCGCTTGAACTTGCGGTCGAAGCTGTAGGGTTGCAACAAGAAGGACGTGCCGGTCGCCTCGGCATGGTCGGAACTGTAACGACCGCCAGCGATCAGGCGAAGCGTGTCGGAGACCGAAAGGGTCGCCTGTCCGAATGCGGCAACGCCTTCCTTGATGCCCTTGTCGTTATTGAAGAAAATGCCCTCGAACGGGGTTCCGGGAAGAACGCGCACGTCCTGCACGACCGACATATGGTAATAATATAGACCCGCGATCCATTTGAGACGGTCGGTGTCGCCGCTCAATCGGAGTTCGTGCGTGGTCTGTTCATAGGCAATATCATAGTGCGCGGGAACGCCGCCGAGCCAATAGCCGTAATCGAGCTTCAAATCGAGATAGGAGGGGATGTAGGTCAGCGTCGTCGTGTCGCCGAGGTCCACGTTGATTTCGGCACCTGCCACATAATTGCGGTAATCGAGATCCTCTGCCTGAGGTTGACCGAAAGGCGCGAATGGCGCGAGCGTTCCGGTACGCGTATCGTTCCACGGATTGTCTTGCAGGAAAGCATTCTCGCTGTAGGCGCCAGTTGCGGGATCGAAACCCTTATTGACCAGGTTAGGAGCGGTCCCGTCCTTATCGACGAGATAACCCCACAGATAAACGTTGAAGCCCTTGTTCCCGTCGTAAAGAAGGCCGAGGCGCACCGCGAGGTCATCCTTCGCCTCGGCACCCGAGGTGAGGTAGCCGCTCGTATGGGTGTAATCCACGCCTAGCCGCGCCGCGAGACTTTCGCCGAGCGGTACATTCGCTACCGCCGTCCCGTGGACGAGGTCGTAATTGCCGGCCTCGATCACACCCGAGAATTCGGTTGCCTGCTTCGGTTTCACGAAACCCACATTGACGGTGCCGCCGACGGCGTTGCGGCCGTAAAGCGTCCCTTGCGGGCCAGGCAGCACCTCGATGCGCTCGATGTCGAAAAAGGGCGCGCTAGTTCCCTCGCGCGGGATGTAGACGCCGTTGAAGTTGAACGAGACCACCTGCTCGACATTTGCGAAGTCAAGGTTCGAGCCGACACCGCGCAGGAAGACCTGGGTCGACTGGCCTTCCTGCTGGAAGCGGGCCGACGGCACCAGCGCCTGAACGGCGCGAAGGTCGGTGATCCCCTTCTCGACGAGCAGTTCGCCCGACACTGCTGTGACCGCCGCGGCGGTGCGCTGCAGATTCTCCTCGCGCTTGTTAGCGGTGACGACGATATCGCCCAGTCCGCTGTCATCGCTGGCGGCCGCTTGGCCGCTCGCTTCCTGCGCCATTGCAGTGCCAGACGCGAGCGCGGTCAGGCTCGCAGCCACGACAAAATACTTCCGGATTGCCATCGGTTCCTCCTCCCAGTTCGACGCCGACCTCCTTCATTATCGAGGATGGTTCAGCCTTGCTTCGCACGTCCGGCGCTTAGCTTATGGCCCGCGAGATCATGAGTCTTCGACTCCGGACCGCGCCTCATTTTCCATTTATATAAATGTTTCTTGAACTCCGCAAGCATGTTTATATAGAGGAAGACCGACCACCGGCCGGGCCGGCGAAAGGAGAGGTACGAAATGGAAAAAACGCTCGCAGGCAAGACCATCCTCGTGACCGGCGCCGCCAGCGGCATTGGCCGGGCCAGCGCCATCCGCATCGCCGAGGCCGGCGCCCATGTCGTGGTCAGCGATATCGCGGAAACCGGCGCGACCGTCGCCGCCGAGATCGAGGCATCGGGCGGCGCCGCGAGCTTCGCGCGCGCCGACGTCGGCGCCGAGGCGGACGTGGCCCGGCTAATCGAAGAGATCGTCACTGTTCACGGACGGATTGATGGCGCCTTCAACAATGCAGGCATCGTGCAATGCGGCAAGCAGCTGCACGAGCTTTCGACCGACGAGTGGGACCGGGCGATCCGGATCGATCTCAGCGGGGTCTTCTGGTGCATCAAATATCAGGTCATCGCTATGCTCGCCTCTGGCGGCGGCTCGATCGTCAACACCGCCTCATCGCTCGGAGCCGTCGCAATTCCCAATGCGGCCGAATATGTTGCCGCCAAACATGGCGTGATGGGTCTCACGCGTGCTGCTGCAGCCGACTATGGCGCGGCAGGTATACGCGTGAATGCGATTCTTCCCGGTATCATCCAGACGCCCGTGATCGAGGAGCTCTCGCAAAACCCCCAGTTCGCCGCCTTTTTGGAAAAGCTGCGCGACCGTCATCCGATCGGACGATTTGGCGAGCCGCGCGAAATCGGCGAGGCGGCGGCTTGGCTGCTATCGGGCAGTGCTTCCTTCGTCAACGGTGCGGGCATCGCTGTAGACGGCGGCTATCTCGCTATCTGAGCCGCACCCGGGTCCGGCTGTTACCGTTTCATGTGAGCTTCACTCCCCGCTCACTAACGTGCTCCGATCCTTCATGGCCTTTACCCATGGCTTTACTTGCCGTGCGATCTGCAGAGCATTTTGCGATTTCGAGCCCGAGCCAATTCCCGTCATCGAGCGCACTCTTCGGCGGCTATCCTTCCGAGCGACACGCCCGGACGCAGGACTCTGCAGCCCGAGACCAGAGATGACGCCGCCGCTCGCTAATCCTGGATGATCGACACCTGCTCGATCGAGCAGTCGCATTTCTCTGGTCCGGTGAAATCATCCTCCGCCCGCCGCCCGACATATCCGGGCGCTGCGGAAATCCGTCGTCTCGCGGAGGGCATTTCCGCCCTAGCCGAGACATGGCCATCAACAGCGAGAAGCAATTCGACGGTCTCGTCACCGATGGCACGGAAAGACACGGAAATGCTGTGCCTTCCCGGCTGCAACGGCGTGGCCGCCTTGACGATGCGCCGCTCGGCTGACCGGCCGGTCGGATCATAAACGAAGACAGGCCGCCCCGCCTCCAGTTTGAGTGCGTATCCGCTGAAAGAGGTCCCGAAGGACAAGATCGGCCCCTTGTCGGCTGCGCCACGGTTTTCGATGTCCGCAACAATATGAGAACCGGCCCCGAGCTGCGGCCATGAGCCATAATCGTAGCGTGTATCGCCTTCGGTGAACGCGACCATCTTTGCAGCCGGCCCGAGGCGACGTGACGCTGTCGCTCAGCGGCAACTGGTATCACCGTTCGCCGATCAACTTTCGCATTTCGCACAATCCGAAGACCTATATCGGCACGAACGACATCTTCGGAGCCTCGATCGGACTCAATGTCGGCGACCGCTACCGCTTTTCGCTCTTCTGCAAGAATTGCAACGACAAACGCGTGCCGACCTTCGTCTACGAATATCCGCTCGACGCGCTGCAGGGCGCCAATTCCGTGATCCAGGTCTTTGGTTTCAATTCGGTCCGGACGATCGGCCTGACCGCTGCGGCGGAATTTTAATCTCCCTAACCGGGCGTGACCGGCAACGGTCGCGCCCGTATTTTTTTTGGGGAACTCGCTCAAGATCTTGCCGGCTCGGTCTTCGAGGCAATTCCGCTTTCGGGTGGGAGCGTCAGGCTTCGATTTCTGAGCGGATATAGCGATCGATATTTTCTGCCATCCGCTTGAGCACCGATCGGCACATCTCGATCTCGCGCTGCGGAATTCCGAGCTTTGCCAATATATTGCCTTCTGCGGCGTAGGGAATGATCTCATTAGCCAAGGCCCGTCCCTTCGATGTGAGCGCGACGAAGACCTGGCGCCGGTCGATCGTATCTGGCGTGCGCGTGATGAGGCCTTCCTCCTCCATGCCCTTCAGCACGGCGACCGTCGTCGTGGCCGTGACATTCGTCGCCTTGCTTAGATCTTTTTGGGTGACATTGTCTTTCTGCTCCAAGGCCCGCAGATAATACCACCAGCTGACCTTCACCTCATGGTCCGCAAGCTTGGACTCAAGATATCGCGAAAAGCCCAGATGCATGCGGCGGACCTGAAAGGCGACGCTTTCCTCTGGAGACGGTGTGGCTTTGTTCAATGGTTCGGCCTTTGCTTTCATCCTGTTCGGCGGCTCGTCCGACCGCGGCCGCTCTTCGAAGGCACAGCCGCTTCGCGCGCTGGGCACGCATGCAGCGTGCATCGGAATAATATCTATATAAAACTAAATGGGGTCGGTCTAGCTCGCTGCACCGCGATCGGCGACCCTGTCTCCGATTGGCAGCGCCGTCTTGTAGATGACCGGGCGGAGTGCGAAACTCGTGGTGAGCTGCGATACGCCTGGAATCTTGGTGAGCTTGCGCCGGAGAAATTCCTCGAAGGCATGCAGATCCTTCACGATTACCCGAAGCTGATAATCGGCGTCGCCGGTCATGAGATAGCACTCCATGACCTCGGGAAAGGCGGCGACGGCCTCCTCGAAGATGGACAGCCTGAGATCGTCCTGCTGGTCGAGCCGCACGCGGACAAAGGCGGTAACGCCGAGATTGACGCGCGTCGGCTCGATCAGCGCGACATATCGCGTGATGACGCCGTCGGCCTCCAGTTGCTTGACGCGGCGCAGGCAAGGGCTTGGCGACAGGCCAATCCGGTCGGACAGCTGTTGGTTGGTCATGCGGCCGTCATTTTGCAACTCGGCCAGAATGCGCGAATCCATTTGATCGAGGGGCATAGTTGGCAGATTCTTTCCGCTTGTTTGATTATCAGTGCATCTTATGCCAAAAATCATCCTATATAAACATTAATCCGCAAGGACATGCTACCGTCTGTCGGCCTAAGAAGGTGCCTTCAATCTGGGGACGGAAATGACCGAATTGGCTCTCACGGAGCGGCGCGATCTCATCGGCGCGCTCGACCTGATCGACACGCGGCTCCTGTGGCTGTCGTCGTGGATGATCCACAATGCGAACAATATCCGGCCGAAGCGCGACGGACTCAAAGTCGGCGGGCATCAAGCGAGCTGCGCTTCGATGACCGCGATCATGGCGGCGCTCTATTTCCACGCGCTGCGGCCGCACGATAAGGTGGCGGTGAAGCCGCATGCAGGCCCCGTGCTGCACGCGATCCACTATCTGATCTGGTGACACGCCTCGAAGAGGAGACCCGGATCGGCAAAGGCGGGACCCTGGCGGCGCAGCTGTCGCGGCTCGATCTGATCGTGCTCGACGAGCTTGGATATCTGCCGTTCGCACGCTCGGGAGGGCAGTTGCTGTTCCACCTCATCAGCAAGCTTTATGAGCGCACCAGCGTCATCATCACCACCAACCTTGCCTTCGGCGAGTGGCCTACCGTCTTCGGGGATCCCAAGATGACTACGGCGCTGCTCGACCGCGTCACCCACCACTGCGATATCATCGAGACGGGCAACGACAGCTGGCGCTTCAAAAACCGCAGCTGACCGCTACCTTCGGCGCCTTCAAAAATCTATCTTGCGCTGCGCGCGCCTCCGGTCGGGCTACGCCCGCCCTCCGCCGCACGCAGCGCAAGGCCATCTTCAACAAACCAACATCATATCCGAAAAAGGGGGTCCCTCTTCTGAACACGATGACGTAATTGCTGCCGTTGTTCTCATTTGGGCGCGACAGCTGCAGGATGCGAGAAATCATCGTAACGGAGGAGCATCGCCATGAAGCACTATGTCGGACTGGACGTATCGCAAAAGGAAACGTCGATTTGCATCGTCGATGAGGCAGGACGGCCCATACACCAGGGCCGGGTGAAATCCGATCCGGGCGTGCTGGCGGCGGTCATCGCCAAGAAAGCTCCCAATGCCGAACGCGTCGGCCTCGAGACGGGCGCCATGTCGAGTTGGCTCTGGCATGAACTCAAGCGCACCGGTTTGCCCGTGGTCTGCATCGATGCGCGTCACGCCCATGCGGCCCTGTCCGTTCGCATGAACAAGAGCGACGAGAATGATGCTCGCGGTTTGGCGGAACTCGTCCGGGTCGGCTGGTATCGGGAGGTTGCCGTCAAGAGTGAAGAAAGCCAGACCGCGCGATCCATCCTCGTGTGTCGATCCCGATTGGTACGGGTCCGGCGCGACCTCGAAAACCAGATGCGGTCTATGCTGAAGGAATGCGGTCTGCTCTTTCCACGCGCTGCCGGCGGGCAATTCCAACGGCGGGTCAACGACCTCATCGCCGATGGCCATGCTCTCGGCCCCATTCTTCGGCCGCTGCTATCCGTGCACCAACAGACTTGTAGCGAACTGGAAAAGATCGACCGAACAATCCGCGACCTTGCGCGAGAGGATGAAACGACGCGGCGGCTCATGACCGTGCCGGGCATTGGCGTCGTCACGGCCCTGACATATCGTCACACGATCGACGATCCAACCCGTTTCCAGAATGCGGCAAAGGTTGGCGCTTATCTCGGACTTACGCCCCGCCGAAAGCAATCGGGTGAAATGGACGTCACGGGAAAAATCTCGCGCTGGGGCGACCGGTTGTTACGCGCCTATCTGTTCGAGGCGGCCAGCGTGCTGCTCCATCGAACCAAGCGGTGGTGCTCGCTCAAGGCGTGGGGGCTGCGGCTTGCGAAGCGAAGTGGCATGAAGAAGGCGCAGGTCGCGGTCGCCCGAAAGCTCGCCATCATCCTTCATTGTATCTGGGTGGATGGAACCGAGTTCGAGTGGGGGAAGCAGCCTGCCTGACCGTCATACCCACCCTGAGATTGCAGGCCTGACGCCAGACCTGTGATGATCCACCGGGACGGTGGTTGCGGTGACCTCGTTCAAACGGCTGCGGACTTCCAGGACCGCGTTGCGCACGTTGAGGCATCCGACCCGGACATCATCATGAGGCATGACCTCGAAAAGGACCATGACCCCGGTTCGGATCAATATGCAGGCTTGACAGATACCCGCAATTAAAGGGCCGTTTGACAGCTTGCAGAAGGCCTCGACCGCCGCCTCTACGGAGTATGGCCCGAAGCCACGCATCGCGAACGCGCCATGTTCCAGAAGTTGAAAGAGGCGTACACGAAGGCAAGGTATTCAAAACATTACCGGGTCAGCGAAGAGGAACTCACTTGGCTCGGTGAGCGGGTCGAGGAACTCGGCCGCGTGGTCCATCAGGTTTGCTCGGACAAGATTGCCGAGCTTGAGGCGGCGGCGCGCCGATAGGCGCTCGGTCCGTGCCGCTTGCCGGGACTCCCGGATTCTGGCATAATCGTCAGCACGGAATGGAACGACTGGCGGCCATTCCGGGGATCATCCTGCCAGGCATCATGTAGGTCCGGCCGCGTGTCGGACGGTTGCTGATAGCCGCTCTGGCGGCACCACAGCGAACACCGCTTGCCCATCCGCGTGAAATCGCGCGGACCGCCGTGGTGCGAGCTGCAAATGTCTATCCCACAATCCAACGACGTATACGCGCGCGATGTCGTAATGGCGCGCGTCGGCCATCTTATCCGGCGCAAGCAGCACGAAATCGAGCGCATTACTCGCGTCCTGCGCGGCCTGTTCGACCCCTCGCAGGTTCAGGCGACCGAGCCCGGACGCATCAAGCGCATCATCCTCATCGGACCCTATGCACGGCGATCCTGGTCCGAAGACAGCCGGACGATCGAATTTTCCGATTATGAATTCTGGGTCGTCGTCAATCATCCGCTCTTCACCGAAGAACGCTGCTGGCAGCGGGCTCGGGCGAGGATCGACCGCGAGCTTGGCAATCGCTGTGCCGTTGATGTCGGGATTTACTCGAAGTCCAACATCCGCACCGCAAAGGCCGAGCGCGACACTTTCATTCTCGATCGGATCGAGGGCGGGATCACCCTCTATCGAGCGTCGCGCGATGCGCCGCTGCCTATCGGTGAGCGCCGGGGAGACCGGCCATGACCGCCGCAGGACCCTACCCCACGTTCGACGCCTTCTACCGGGCGCAGCACGATCGCTTGTTCCACTTCTTCCGGCGTAAGGTCGGGCGAGAGGAAGCTCCGGACCTCGTGCAGGAGGCATTTACCTGTGTCCTGCGAAGCGGGGCTTTCGATAGGCTCGAAAATCCCAACGGCTATTTGACGCGGACGGCTCGCAATCTGGTGATCAACCGGGCGCGGACATGGCACCGGAAGGGATGCATGCTTTACCCTCTCGATGAAGCGCGCGATGCCCCCCTCCCTCCAGAACAGGAATGAAAGATCGAAGGCCGGGAGCTGCGTGCGGCATATCGGCGCGCACTACTTGCCCTGCCGCGGCGGACACGGCGGATATTTCTAATGCACCGATTGAAGGGCATGTCGTATCGCCAAATCGGAGAGCAGCTCGCCATCGGAGGCAAAGGTGTGGAATATCATATGATGCGCGCGCTAGCTCGGTGCCGGAGAGCTGGAGCGCGACTTCAGTAACTGAGCTCCATGCGATTGTCGGCTCTGCGCCTGATGTCGGCCGATCGGACCGCGACGGCACGATGTCCGAAGGCGGCCGCTCCAGTCGGCCATTTGCGGCCTCTATTTACGACTAATGGGCGCGGAAGCGAGCTGTCATTCGCTCCAAACCGCGCAGGCTGGTGATCGTTGCGAACTCGGGATTTTCGATCTGGATGTCCGAAACATGGCGGAGCATCGCCTCGAGGATGGCGCTCATTTCCAATCGCGCGAGGTGCATGCCAAGGCAGCTATGTCGCCCGAAGCCGAAGGCGAGTTGTCGCCCGACACTCGGTCGATGGATGTTCATCGTTTCGGCGTCGTTGCCCCAATAGCGCTCGTCACGATTGGCGGAGGCGTAGAGGAGCAGGACGCGCGAGTTCGCCGGAACGGTGGTGTCGTCGAACTGGACGTCTTGTGTCGAAAAGCGGGTGAAACCCCTAATCGGAGATTCGAGACGAAGGGTTTCGTTCACAGCAGCCGATACCAGTTCGGGGTTTTGCTTCAGTGTGCGCCATTGCGTGGGATTTGCGCCGAGCAGGCGGATCATGCTGCCAATACCGAAGTAGGTAGAATCGAGCGCCGGCCCGATGAGATCCACCAGCATCTTGCCTGCCTGTTCGCGGTCGATTTCGCCTTCGCGAACCATTGAGAAGATCCGGTCGGCCCAGCTTCCCAGCTTGACTCTCGCTGGATCGACCGACTGAACATATTCAAACATCGCCTGACAGTCGGCCAGCGCGCTTCGTGAAAATTCGTTGAGAGGTCCGACGAGTTGGAAGATGGCGGCGGACCACGCCATCATATTCTCACGGCCCTCGGGCGGCAGGCCGACAAGCTCCGCGACGATCGTCAGCGGCAGATAGGCGGCGAGGTCGGCCATGGCTTCGAATTCTTCTTGGCCGGAAAGGCGGCGGACGAGTTCATCAGCCTCCCTCCGCACGAAGGCACGCAGAGGGTCGAGCGATTTGGGGAGTAGCGGCGCGGCCTCACGCTCGCGGATCGCCATGTGCGCTGGGCCGTCCGATGTAATGATTGAGTCGGTCAGCATTGCGTTCATTTCATCGCTCACCGCGATACCGCGCCCCGAGATGAAGGTCGTCGCGTCCGAGAGTGCGCTCTTGACACCATCGAAGCGGCCGATGGCGAAAAGGTTATGCTGGGGGAGCCATACGGCTCCCCCGATATCTCTTATCGCTCGGTAATGTGGATAGGGGTGACGAATTCCATCGAGGGAGAAAATATCCTCCGTATAGGAGGGGGCTGATCCCGCCGCCGCGGCGCACACGTCACGTTTCCTTTCAATAGCGATAGGTGACCGAGGCACCGAACCAGCGCGGCCGGTCGATCGTGTCGACGGTGTTGCCGGTCACGGTCGTGAAATCGACCCGGGTCGAAACAATCGTTTCGTCCGTGAAATTATTCGCGAATGCCGCGATCGTCCAATGCCGGCCAGGCAACTCATAGCTGATCCGCGCATCGAACCGGTGGTAGGCGCCGATGCGTTGATCGGGGAAGTCGATCGCGCTGATCGAGCGCTTGCCGACATAGACGCCGTTCAACTGAAGGGCCAGTTCGTCATCGCCCGAAATGGGAAATGCGTATCGCATTTCGCCATTCAGTGACCATTTCGGGGCGTCGGGAACCTGGAAATCGGCAAAGGTTCCGCTCGGAAGCGGCACATTCTTCTGCTTGGTGTCGAGATAGGTGCCCGCGAGGTTGAACGAAAGCCCTTCCGCGGGGCGAACGCCGACCGAAAGCTCCGCGCCCTTGATTGTCGCATCGACGTTCAGGACGCGCAGTCCGCCGTCGGTGCTGACAGAATAGGACTGATAGTCGTTGTAGTCATAATAGAAGACCGATCCGTCGAAGCTGAAGACGCGGTCGGCGGTGACCGCCTTGATTCCCGCTTCATAGTTGACCAGCGTCTCGGCCTTGAACTCGACCGCGGAGAGCGGGTAGAATTCTGCCGCGCCCGAATTGAAGCCGCCGCCCTTGGTGCCGCGCGTGACGCCGGCGTAGAGCATGACGTCGCTGTTCGGCTTGTATTGGAGCACCGCACGGCCCGACCAACTGTCCTTGCTGAGCTTGCCGTCGAAGGTGCGGTTGAACGCCAGCGCGCCGGGAAAGACCACCGAACCTAGAATGTCGCACAGTCCCGGCGGCGCGAGCGGATTTGAAATGCAGGTCGAGTCATTGTGCATCCGCTTCTTGTCGTGAATGCCGCGCGCACCGAGGCTCAGTGAAAGCTTGGGCGTGATCTCCCAGTCGACCTGCCCGAACAGCGCATAGGATTTGGTGTTTTGCTGATAGGCGGCGGGAAGGCGGATACCGAAAGCGGGGTGATTGTAGAGGTCGGTGACGTTGGTTATGTCGTGATCGATGTCGAGGTAATAAAGACCCGCGACCCAGCGCACCCCTCCCGTGTCGCCGTTAAGGCGCAGTTCTTGCGAGAATTGCTGAGACGATTTGACATGAATTTCATAGTTGAAGATCGGAGCGGGGGTTGCGTCGATGTCGCTGACATAATCGTTGGACAGATGCTGGTAGTCGGTGATCGAGGTCAACGTCATATTGTCCGACAGCGCCCATTCGCCGGTGCCCGTGAAGCCGTAATAGCTCTGATTGAAGCGAACTTCCGGGCTGTAGGAACCACGAAAGCGGTTGGGCTGACTTGTAAAGCAACTCCCGTTAAGCTCCGAGCCGGGCGGCGGCGCGACGCCGCCGGTCAGCGGCGCACAGAAGGCCGAATATTCAGCATAGTTCGCCGGGCTTCGGATGACGCCGGTCGAATCTTGGATGAACGGCGTCGGCGCAATGCCCGCACCAGGACTGTCGAAGAAGCGCCAGCCCCGCGCCGACACGAGATAGGAGAAATTGTCCGAGGGTTTGAACAGGATCTGGAGGCGGCCGGCGAGGCTGTCGTTGGCATTGAGCGCCGGGCCGGTGTTGTTCTTGATATAGCCGTCGGACCGCGTGTAGTTGACCGAGGCGCGGGCCGAGACGCCTTCGCCGAGCGGGCCGCCGACGGCGCCCTCCAGCTTCAGTTCATTGTAGCTGCCATATTGCGCGGTCGCATAGGCATCGAAGCTGTCGGTGGGGCGGCGCGTCACCATATTGATGAGGCCACCGGTCGCGTTGCGGCCGAAGAGGGTTCCTTGCGGGCCTTTCAGAACCTCGATGCGTTCGACATCGAAGATCGGCTGGGCGATTGCGGGAATGAAACTGACGTATGCGCCATCGAGGAACAGCGCGACTGCCCCCTCATTGTGGACGTTGATGTCGCGCTGTCCGACGCCGCGTAGGCTCAGCGCCGAGACTGCGGCGTTGCCCGGCTGCGTGACGCGGAAGCTCGGTACATAGGCGGTCAGGTCCTGAACGTCGCGCGCCGCCATGGTTTCGAGACGGTCGCCGCCGAATGCGGTGATGTTGATCGGCACGTCGCGCAGATTCTCCGACCGCTTCTGGGCGGTGACAACGATATCGTCCGAATCAGAAGGCTCCTGGGCCGCTACGGGCTCCGGCGGTGGCCCATCCTGAGCGAATGCCGGACTTGCAATCACGGCGATCGCGGACGTCGCAAGCAGAATTGAAGTCGTTCGGTATGTGAATCGCCGCATGGCGTTTGCCCTCCTCTTCCAATGTGCCGGACGCCACGCCCGTCATGGGTCGCGAGCCGATCTTTAACTGATAGAGATATCAGATACGCTTTCACTATCAGTTGTCAATGTGATTCAGGTTTGGCGGCCCCCTTTTCTGATGAAACCCCCAGAATTGATGACCATTTGGCAAGCGGGCCGCGTCGCCCTATGTTGGGTTTTGAAGTGCCGAGAATGGGAGTTTCGAATTTGACGTCGATCAAAGGGGCCGCAAAAGCGAAGGTAAGCGATTCGGCAGCGAAGCCGACGCGGGGACGTCGATCACGCGAAGCGACGCGGCAGAAGCTCATCGACGCGGCGTTGCGCGTCATGGCCGAAAAGGGTGTCGATGGAACCGCGATCAACGACATCACTGAAGCCGCCGACGTCGGCTTTGGCTCCTTCTACAATCATTTTGGCTCGAAGGCTGAAATCGCTCAGGCGGTCTTCGACATTCATGCCGATGAACTCGGTGAGATCACCAAGTTCATCGGACAGCGCGAAGAGGATCGTGCTGTCGCTGTTGCCTATATCCAGAAGACCTTCCTGACCAAGGCCGTCGCCGATCCGGTTTGGGGCTGGTTCATTGTCCACGCGGCGGTCGGCCTTCCTGAGCTCTGGCGAGTATTCGCTGAGCAGGGGACCGGCCATATCCGCGAGGGGACGACCTCGGGACGCTTCACTATCGGGTGCGATCAGACCGCGATGCGTATCATTCTCGCCGCGCTGATGGCGACAATGCGTGAGCTTCTGGAGGGGACGGCAAAGGCCGGCGCCACCGGAGAGACGATCGAATGCCTTCTACGGATGCTGGGTGTGCCCGGCGAGGAAGCGCGCAAATTGTCGCGCCGAAAACTCCCGGCCTATGTATCGGACCTCTTTCAGTCTGACGATCAGGCGGCCGCTTCCGACGCATAGGGTGCCGGCCGACAGTAGGCCCGGTCGAAATAGATGAGACTATCCGGCGCAGCCGACAGGCTGACTTCGTCGACCTCGCAAAACATCACGTGATGCGAGCCGACGTCGATAGTGCGCGCGATACGCGTCGCGAGGCTAGCAATAGCGCCCTCCAGCATCGGCAGCCCGCATTCGCTCGCCGCCCAGCGGCCCGACTCGAAGCGCTCGTCGTGCTCCTTGCCGCCTGCAAAAGATGCCGACACGAGCTGCTGATCGCCCGCGAGCACATTTACGCAAAGGCGGCCGTTCGCCGTGAACGTCGGCGCCTGTCGACTCGTTCGATTCATGCAGATGAGCAAGGTCGGCGGCGAGTCGGTGACGCTGCACACCGCTGAGGCGGTAAAGCCGCCGCGTCCAGCCGGGCCATCGGTCGTGATCACGCAAACGCTGCTTGCAAGCCGCGCCATCGCATTACGGAACATCTGGGAATCGCACATCATAGCCTCCTCTCAGTCGTTGGCGGGGATCGGTTCAAACCCCGTTGACAACCCATATATGATGATACTATCAGTTTCGATAGACAAGTCAGAAAATGCACTGAAGCCGCTCACCGGCGGATTTACGAGAGAGGAAATGCTATGAAATTCGGCGTCTTCGACCATGTCGACTGCAGCAATGTCTCGCTTGCCGAGCATCTCGAGAATCGCCTCAAGATCGCCGAGGTCTATGACCGCTGCGGCATTCACGGCTATCATGTGGCGGAGCATCACTCGACGCCGCTTGGATTTGCTCCTTCGCCGGGAATCCTCCTTTCGGCCGTGGCGCAGCGCACCAGCCGCCTGAAACTTGGGCCGCTCGTCTATCTGCTGCCGCTCTACGAGCCGCTTCGTCTGATCGAGGAAGTTGCGATGCTCGATTCGATGTCGAGCGGGCGTTTCATGCTCGGCGTCGGTCGCGGCGTGTCGCCGCTCGAACTCAAATTCTTCAACGTCGATGCCGCCAAGTCGCAAGCAATGTATATCGAAGCGCTCGAATGCATGATGCGCGGCTTTCGCGACGACACCCTCAATTTCGAGGGCGAATACTACAGCTATAAGGACGTGCCGATGCGGGTTAAGCCCGTGCAGAAGCCGCACCCCGAACTCTGGTACGGCGTCCTCAGCCCCGACAGCGCTGAATGGGCTGCCGACAATAATGTCAACATCGTCACCCTGGCGCTGGACGCCGACGCCCGCCGGATCACCGACCGCTATCGTGCCGAATGGGCGAAGCTTGGAAAATCGGCCGACTCGATCCCGCTCATGGGCGTCAGCCGGCACGTCGTCGTCGCCGACACCGACGAAGAGGCCAAGGCGATCGCCCGCCGCGCCTATCTGCACTGGATTGACAGCTTCGATCGGCTCTGGGTGGAGAATGGTACCACCGTTCGCAAGGCGGTGCCGCCGGTCGCCGCGCTTTACCCCGAAACCTGGGACGGGCTGGAAGCGGTCGGCAACGGCATCGCGGGGTCGCCCGAGACGGTTCGCAAATTCGTCCTCGAGGAAGCCGAGCGGACGGGGATCAACTATCTCGTCTCCTGGTTCGCATTCGGCGACATGAGTGTCGCCGAAGTCACCAATTCGGTGGAACTCTTCTCAAGCGAGGTCATGCCCGCTTTCGACCGGGCGCCGGACGCCCGGAAGCTCGCGGTCGGCTGAGCCCATGTCCTCGCTCGGTTCACGCGATCGGGACCTGCTCGCTGCACCCGTTCCGGTTCTGGCTTCGGTTGACCTCCCCGGCGGCGCCCGGATCTTCTTCCGCGAGAAGGGGCCGGCGCATGGCGATCCGGTCTTCTTCCTCCACGGACTCGGGTCGCATTCGGCCGCGTGGCGCGGCGTGATCGCCGCGCTGCCGGGGCATCTTCGTGCAATCGCATGGGATGCCCCGGGGTTCGGGGGCAGCGCGCCGCTCGCAGGCGCGTCGCCATTGGCGGCCGGCTATGCTCGCCATCTGCTCGCATTTGCCGACCGGCTTGGCATCGACCATTTCCACCTCGTCGGAAGTTCGTGGGGTGCGATGATCGCGGCGGCCGTCGCGGCCGAGGCACCGGCAAGGGTCGGTTCGCTTGTGCTGCTCGTGCCGAATGCGGGCCTCGGCGCCGTCCCCGAGCCTGCCCGCAGTGAAGCGCTGGCCGTCCTTGCCGGGCCGGAGCTGGTGCTGGAGGCGGCGCCCGCGGCGGTTGCCGCGATGCTGACGGCGCCGGGGTCCGACCCGCTGGTTACGATGCTTGCCGGGACCATCAAGGATCATGCGACGCGCGAGGGGTACGCCCAGGCGGTCGCGATGCTCGGCGCGACCGATACGATTGCGGTCGCGCGGAGAATATCGGCGCCGACGCTGGTTCTCGCGGGACGCGAGGACCGGCTTGCGCCGCCCGAGCAGCACAGCATCCCCGTTTCGCAGGCGATCCCGGGAAGCCGCTTCGAAATGCTGCCTGACTGCGGCCATCTTCTGAAGATCGAGGCCCCCGAGCGGGTGGCTTCGTTGATCGAGGCGCATTTCGAAACGGCACAGAGGAGGCAGTCATGATCGTCAGCCTAGCAAAGGACGGGACCGTCACGCTCGAAAGCCCGGAGAATTTTCGCGGCTTCCATGTCGCGTCGGCGATCGACCGCGTGCGGCATGCCGACGCCGCCGGCGCATTGTCGGCGATGAAGATGGTGCTCGATGGCGATCAAGTATGGGTGCCGCTTGCCTGGCTCGAAGCGCAGGGCGCGCCGTTCGGCGAGCCGTGGCGCGCCGATTTTGACGGCATGATCGCCTATGCCCGCAAGATGGGCTGGGTCGATGACGACCGGGGTGCGGTGCGCGCCCATGTCGAGTGGCCGGACGATGTTTGAATTGGTGCTGCCCGATGCGGGTCTCCGCTTCGGCTGCCGTCCGGGGCAGAGCATCCTTGAGGCGCTACGGAGTGTCCATCATGTCGCGATCGGCGCCGGTTGCCACAATGGCGGCTGCGGTGTGTGCAAAATACGCATCGTCGCGGGCGCCGTCGAAAGCGGGCCGATGAGCGCCGCGCATGTGACGCGCGAGGAGCGTGACACCGGGCTGGTGCTCGCGTGCCGCGCCTATCCCGTTGGGGACTGCGCGATCGAGGTCGTCGGCAAGGTGCCGCGCCGTCTCGTGCGAAAATATGGCTTTCTGCTGAACTGAGGAGCGGGCGTGCGGCTCGCCGAAGGAGAGGAACTATGGGCGTGATGCGGCTAGGCCATGTGGCCCTGAAGGTGATGTCGGTCGAGGCGGCGATCGATCACTACACCAATGTCCTGGGAATGATCGTCACCGATCGCGGCGAGGATGGCTCGGTCTTCCTCAAGGGCTGGGATGAATGGGACAAATATTCGCTGCTGCTGAAGCCTTCGGACGAAGCCGGGGTGGAGCATATCGCCTTCAAGGTTGCCGCCGACTCCGATCTCGACAGCCTCGGGGGCCGCATCGTCGATTATGGCATTTCCATCCAGGAGGTCGCGGCTGGAGGGTTGCCTTTTTGCGGCCGGGCGCTGAGTTTCAACCTGCCGAGTGGTCACCGAACTTATCTTTATGCCGAGAAGCAATTCGTCGGCAAAGCCGTCGGCGACCGCAACCCCGACCCGTGGCCTGACGGCCTCATCGGCGCCGGGGTGCACTGGCTCGATCATGTCATGCTCATCGCTGAGGTCGACCCGGCCGCCGGAGTCAACAAGGTCGCGGACAGCGTCGATTTCCTGAAGATCGCGCTCGATTTCGGTTTGGGTGAGCAGGTGATGGCAGGGCCCGATGGCGACGTGCAGGTTGCTGCCTGGATGTTCCGGACTTCGACCCCGCATGACATCGCCTTCGGCGCGGGATCACGGCCCGGCCTTCACCATATTTCCTTCTTCCTCGACGAATGGAACGACGTCCTCAAGGCGGCCGATATCCTCGCGAAGCGGCGGGTAAGGGTCGATGTCACGCCGCAGCGTCACGGCATCACTCGCGGATCGACGACCTATTTCTTCGACCCCTCGGGCAACCGCAACGAGATGTTCGCGGGGCTCGGCTACCTCACCCAGCCCGACATGCCGGTCATCACCTGGACCGAGGAAGAGCTGTGGCGCGGCATTTTCTATCATACCGGCGCTGAGATCGGCGATTTTCTGGGAGTCTATACATGAGCCGGGAGCGTTTGCATGAAAGCGTAGCTCGCCGCCTGCGCGACGCCTATGCGGAAGGGGCCGTCCAGCCGCTGCGCGATGCGCTGGAGCCGACCGATGCCGAAGGCGCCTATGCGGTGCAGACGATCAACACGCGCTTCTGGGAGGCGCAGGGCCGCCGGATCGTCGGGCGCAAGGCGGGACTGACCGCGAAGGCGGTACAGCAGCAGCTCGGCGTCGACCAGCCCGATTTCGGCGTGCTCTTCGACGACATGCAGGTTGCTGACGGCGGCCGTCTCGACTCAACGCGGGCAATTCAGCCCAAGGCAGAAGCCGAGATTGCCTTCATTCTTGCCGCCGACCTGCCCGATGCCGACACCAGCGTCGAACAGGTCGCGGCGGCGGTGGCGTCGGTCCACGCCGCGATCGAGATCGTCGACAGCCGCATCGCCGACTGGAAGATCAGCTTCGCCGATACGGTAGCCGACAATGGCTCGTCGGCCTTCTTCGTGCTGGCGCGCGAGGGAAAGCCTCTCGCCGGGCTCGACCTCGAAGGCGCGGCGATGGAAATGCGGTTTAACGGCGAGACGGTTTCAACGGGCGTCGGCGCCGCGGCGCTCGGTAACCCGCTCAACGCCGCGGCATGGCTGGCGCGAACGCTCGCTGCTCGCGGCGAACCGCTTCGGGCGGGCGACATCCTGCTGGCTGGGGCGTTGGGTCCGATGGCTGCGCTAACTCCGGGCGATTATGTCCACGCGAAAGTCGCTGGAATCGGCGCTTGCAGCTTTACCTATAGGGATTGAGACGATGGCGAAAACGAAAGTTGCGGTCATCGGGTCGGGCAACATTGGCACCGACCTGATGATCAAGATCATGCGGCTGTCAGAGGTGTTGGAGATGGGTGCCTTTGTCGGCATCGATCCCGAAAGCGACGGGCTCAAACGCGCCGAACGGCTGGGGGTGCCGATCACCGCCGACGGGCTCGACGGGCTCGTCGCAATGCCCGGCTTTGCCGATATCGCGATCGTTTTCGATGCGACCTCTGCGGGCGCACACAAGCGGCACAGCGAAGTGCTGATCGCGCACGGGAAGCGCGTCGTCGACCTGACACCGGCGGCGATCGGTCCCTATACGATCCCGCCGGTCAACGGCGACGCCAATCTCGACGCCGCGAACGTCAATATGGTGACCTGCGGCGGGCAGGCGACGATCCCGATCGTCGCGGCGGTGAACCGCGTCGCGAAGGTGCATTATGGCGAGATCGTCGCCTCGATCGCTTCGAAAAGCGCCGGCCCCGGCACCCGCGCGAACATCGACGAGTTCACCGAAACGACGAGCGAGGCGATCGTTAAGGTCGGCGGCGCGACGCGCGGCAAGGCGATCATCGTGCTCAATCCCGCCGAACCGCCGCTGATCATGCGCGACACCGTCTATTGTCTCTGCGACGACGCCGACCGCGACGCGATTGCGCAGAGCGTCGAGGATATGGTCGCCGAGGTGCAGGCCTATGTCCCCGGCTACCGTCTCAAACAGGCGGTGCAATTCGAAAGCATCGGCAGCAACGCACCCTTGCGCATCCCCGAAATGGGCGGCAGCTTCACGGGCCTCAAGGTCAGTGTCTTCCTCGAGGTCGAGGGCGCGGCGCATTATCTTCCGGCCTATGCCGGCAATCTCGACATCATGACCTCGGCGGCGCTGAAGACCGCCGAGAAGATCGCGCTCCGCATGAACGAAGGAGTCGCCGCATGAGCTTCGACCCGACGACCACCAAGCTCTACATCCAGGACGTCACGCTGCGCGACGGCATGCACGCGATCCGCCACCAGTACGGCCTCGATCATGTGCAGGCGATCGCCCGCGCCCTCGACCGGGCGAAGGTTGACGCGATCGAGGTCGCGCACGGCGATGGATTGCAGGGATCGAGCTTCAACTACGGCTTCGGCGCCCACACCGACTGGGAGTGGATCGGCGCGGTCGCCGAGGTGCTCGAGCATAGCGTGCTGACCACCTTGCTGCTCCCCGGTATCGGTACGGTTCACGACCTCAAGCGCGCCTATGATCTCGGCGTGCGTTCGGTGCGCATCGCGACGCATTGCACCGAGGCCGATGTGTCGAAGCAGCATATCGAGGCCGCGCGGAACCTGGGCATGGACGTGTCGGGCTTCCTGATGATGAGCCATATGTCCGAGCCCGACGCGCTTGCGAGCCAAGCCCTGCTCATGGAAAGCTATGGCGCGCACTGCGTCTATGTCACCGACAGCGGCGGCGCGATGACGATGGATCAATATGCCGCGCGCTGCCAGGCCTATGACCGGGTTCTCAAACCTGAAACGCAGCGCGGCGTGCATGCCCACCACAACCTCAGCCTCGGCGTCGCGAACAGCATCGTTGCGGTCCAGAACGGTGCGGTCCGCGTCGATGCCAGCCTTGCCGGTATGGGCGCGGGCGCGGGCAATGCCCCGCTCGAAGTGTTCATTGCCGCCGCCGACGTTCACGGCTGGAACCATGGATGCGACCTCTATGCGCTGATGGATGCCGCCGAGGACCTCGTCCGCCCACTGCAGGACCGCCCGGTGCGCGTCGACCGTGAGACGCTGATGCTGGGATACGCGGGGGTCTACTCCAGCTTCCTCCGCCATGCCGAAAAGGCGGCGGCCGAGCACGGCCTCAACACCCACGCCATCCTGGTCGAACTCGGACGCCGCAAGATGGTCGGCGGGCAGGAGGATATGATCGTCGACGTCGCGCTCGACATGCTTCGCAACCGTGACCTTGCCTGAAAAGGACTTCACATGTCAGTTCAAACCAATCCCGAAATCGCCCGTTCAATCGACGCCGGATCGATCCGGACCAATTATCACGACGAAGGGAGCGGCGGCCCGGTTCTCATGATCCACGGTTCGGGGCCCGGCGTCTCGGCCTGGGCCAACTGGCGGCTCAACATCGGCCCGCTCGCGAAAACGAAACGCGTCATCGCGCCCGATATGGCCGGATTCGGATTTACACAGCGCCCGGACGGCGCCGTCTATGGCAGGGATTTGTGGATCCGGCATCTCGCCGAATTCATGGATGCGCTCGACATCGAAAAGGCTGACATCGTCGGCAACAGTTTCGGCGGCGGCCTCGCGCTCGCCTTCGCGATCCGGTTTCCCGAGCGGGTCAGGCGGCTTGTGTTGATGGGCAGCGTCGGCATTTCCTTCCCGCTGACCGACGGCCTCGATGCGGTTTGGGGCTATGAACCGTCGATCGAGAATATGCGCCGCCTTCTCGACATCTTCGCTCATAATCGCGAACTGGTCAGCGACGAGCTTGCCGAGCTTCGCTACAATGCCAGCATCCGGCCGGGTTTCCAGGAAAGCTTCGGCAGCATGTTTCCGGCGCCGCGACAGGCGGGCATCGAGGCTCTGGCTTCGGACGAAGTCCAGATCGCCAGTCTGCAACATCCTACACTGATCGTCCATGGCCGCGAGGACAAGGTGATTCCGGCGAGCAACGCGCAACGCCTGTTCGACCTGCTGCCCAATGCCGAGCTCCATATGTTCGGTAACTGCGGCCACTGGACCCAGATAGAGCAGGCCGCTCGCTTCAACATGCTTGTCGCCGATTTCCTGACGGATTGAGAAGGGGAAGAGATGATGAACGGCGAACGCAAGGTTGCGGTCGTAACCGGGGCAGCCAAGGGCATAGGGCAGGAACTGGCGGTGCGACTGGCTGGGCGCGGCGACGCCCTCGCGCTGCTCGACGTCGACAATTGCGGCGAGACGCTGGCGCGCATTGAAGAGGCTGGCGGCGAGGCGATCTACGCGCGCTGCGACGTGGGTTCGGAAAGCGACTGGGCCGCGGCGCGCGACGCCGTCATCGAACGGTTCGGGCGCGCCGACATTCTCGTCAACAATGCCGGCATCTACCCTTTTGCCCCGCTTGACCAGCTCGATCCCGACCTGTTCCGCAAGGTCATCCGCATCAATCTCGAAGGCGCCTTCCTTGGCGCTCGGACCTTTACGCCGCTGATGAGGGAGAAGGGATGGGGGCGGATCGTCAACATCTCGTCCAATTCGATCGGAACGAACCTTGCCGGCCTCAGCCATTATATGGCGAGCAAGACGGGCGTTATCGGGCTGACCCGCGGCCTCGCGAACGACCTCGCTGAGGCGGGGATCACCGTGAATGCCATCGCGCCCGCGATCACCCAGACGCCGGGTACGAGCATCATGCCCGACGACATCACCGGCGCGGTGTGGCAGCAGCAGGCGATCCGCCGCTTTGCGGTGCCCGGCGACATCGTCGGCCCGATCCTGTTCCTGACCAGCGACGACGCGGCCTTCGTGACCGGCCAGACGGTCGTCGTCGACGGCGGGATGATGAAGCTGTGACGGGCGTCCGCACCGGCCGGGCCGTGGTGCTGAAAGGGCCCGACGAATTGGTCATGGCGCGGCTCGACGTTCCGCTGCCGATGGCGGGCGGGGTCGTCGCGCGCGTCGAGCTCGGCGGCGTCTGCGGCAGCGATGTCCATATGACGAAGGGCGAGTTTCTGCTCCCCTTCGCCATCGTCCTCGGTCATGAGGGCGTCGGCATCCTCGAAATTCTCGATGCCGCGGTGACCCGCGACCATGCCGGGGTGCCCGTGGCGCGCGGCAACCGTATCTATTGGTGCCCGATCGCACCCTGCCACCATTGCTGGCACTGCACCGTCGAGAAGGATTTTTCCTGCTGCACCAATGCGACCTGGTTCGGTCCGATCGACGCGCCGACCTGGGGCAGCTATGCCGACTATGTCACGCTCTCGCGCGATACCGCCTTCTACCGTATCCCGGACGGCGTGCCGAGCGAGGCGGTCATCGCCTTCGGTTGCGCGCTGCCGGCGGTGCTGCAGGGTCTCGAACGCGCGGGCGGCATCAAGCCGATGCAGTCGGTCGTCGTCCAGGGCTCCGGCCCGATCGGCCTCGCGGCGGTGCTGATGGCGACGCTGTCGGGCGCGCGCTCGATCGTCGCGATCGACGCATCACCGCTGCGCCTCGACTTCGCGCGCCGTTTCGGTGCCACTGTGACCCTCGACCTGAGCGCTACGTCGATCGAAGTGCGCGCGGATGCGGTTGCTGCGGCTACGGGCGGCCGCGGCGCCGATATGGTGATCGAGGGAACCGGGCATCGCAGCGCCTTTGCAGAAGGGTTGCACCTCTGTGCCCACAACGGAACCTATCTACTGATCGGTCTTTGGGCGAGCCAGGGCGAACAGCCTTTCGATCCGTCCCTCGTCGTGCAGAAGAGCCTGCGGCTCGTCGGCACCCAATATGCGCAGGCGCACCACTATCATGACGCGATGCAGGTCGCGGCGCGGCATCATGCCGATTTCCCCTTCGCCGAACTGATCACTCATCGCTGCGCGCTCGAGGATGCAACAGGGGCGCTCGATCTCGTGACCTCGGGAAGCGCCGGCAAGGTCGTGATCACCCCCGCCGCGCGGGCATAGGAAAGGCCGAAAATGCAGTCGATCCATCAAGACGAAATCGCCCCGCATGTCGACGCGGCCGCATATCGCCGTCAATATCCGCAGTCCCTGGACATGGCGGGGACCTATTGGCTCGAACAGGCGAGGCGGCTCGACTGGTTGCGCTTTCCGACGAAGGGTGCGGATTGCTCGTTCGACGAAGCCGATTTCCGGATTTCCTGGTTCGCCGACGGCGCGCTCAACGTCGCGGCGAACTGCCTTGACCGCCACCTTGCCGAACGGGCCGGCGCGACCGCCATCATCTGGGAGCCCGACGACCCTGAGGAAACGGCGCGCCATATCAGCTATGGCGAACTGCACGCCGAAGTATGCCGCTTCGCCAATGCGCTGAAGCAATCGGGCATCGACAAGGGCGACCGGGTTACCATCTATATGCCGATGATCCCCGAAGCGGCCGTGGCGCTGCTCGCCTGCGCGCGAATCGGTGCGATCCACTCGGTCGTGTTCGGCGGCTTTTCGCCCGACGCGCTCGCCGGGCGGATCATCGACAGCGGTTCGACGCTGGTGATCACCGCGGACGAAGGACGCCGCGGAGGGCGCCACGTTCCGCTCAAGGCCCATGTTGATGAGGCACTTGGGCAGTGTCCCGGCGTGAAGAAGGTCGTGGTCGTGCGTGCAACGGGTGGACGCATCGCGATGACCGATGGCCGGGATCGCTGGTATGACGAACTCGTGCGCGAGGTATCGCCGGATTGCCCCGCCGAAGCGATGGACGCCGAAGATCCGCTGTTCATCCTTTATACCTCGGGTTCGACCGGCAAGCCCAAAGGCGTCCTGCATACGAGCGCAGGCTATCTGCTCTGGGCGAGCATGACGCACGAACTGCTCTTCGATTATCGGCCGGGACAGATCTACTGGTGCGCGGCGGACATCGGCTGGGTCACCGGACACAGCTATATCGTCTATGGACCGCTCGCCAACGGCGCGACCACGCTGATGTACGAAGGGCTTCCGAACTGGCCGTCGCCAAGCCGGATGTGGGAAATCGTCGACCGCCACCGGGTCGAGATACTCTATACCGCGCCGACTGTCCTCCGTTCGCTGATGCGCGAGGGTGACGCACATGTCGCCACGACCAGCCGGCAATCGCTGCGGCTTCTCGGCAGCGTCGGCGAGCCGATCAACCCCGAGGCGTGGCGCTGGTATCACGAGGCGGTCGGCGAGAGGCGGTGCCCGATCATCGACACCTGGTGGCAGACCGAAACAGGCGGCGCGATGATCGCGCCGCTGCCCGGCGCGACGAACCTCAAGCCTGGCTCGGCGACTGAGCCCTTTTTCGGTGTGCTGCCGCAACTCGTCGATGCCGAAGGACGCCTTCTCGAAGGCGCTGCCGAGGGCAATCTGGTGATCGCCCAGTCCTGGCCGGGGCAGATGCGCGGCGTCTGGGGCGATCCCGAACGCTTCTTTAAGACCTATTTCACGACCTACCCCGGCAAATATTTCAGCGGCGACGGCTGCCGGCGCGATACGGACGGCTATTACTGGATCACCGGGCGCGTAGATGACGTCATAAACGTCTCGGGCCACCGCATGGGTACGGCCGAGATTGAGAGCGCGCTGGTTTTGCACCCCGATGTTGCCGAGGCGGCGGTGGTCGGCATGCCGCACGAGGTCAAGGGGCAGGGGATCTACGCTTATGTGACGCTCAAGGCCGACCGCGAGCCAACCGAAGAGCTGCGAGGGAGCCTCCGGCAATGGGTGCGGTCCGAAATCGGACCGATCGCGACGCCCGACGCCATTCAGTTCGCGCCCGGGCTTCCCAAGACGCGTTCGGGCAAGATCATGCGGCGGATATTGCGCAAGATCGCCGAGGGCGATGCCAGCGATCTTGGCGATACCTCCACCCTCGCCGACCCCTCGGTGGTGGCTCATCTGACGGCACATCGCGTGAAGTGAGAGCCTGCCGCGCCAGCCGAGGCTTGCGCTGCCTTCCACTTAAGGTGCGTCTCCGATTGCATCTTCGGGTAAGGTTACAACACCATTCGCGACGGCATAGTGTCGCCAGAGTTGCTGGAGTTTTTGAAGCAAGGCGGGCCTTTTTTTGGCTAGATTTCGGGTCTCGCCGGGATCTTTCCCGATGTCATAGAGTCGCCATTGCACCGATCCCGGCTCGGTGATCTTTCCAAAAAGCGGAATCTTGTTTGGGAGGTAGACGGCCTTCATGCCGTCCTTGCGGATCGCCGCCCGGTAAAAAAGCTCCCAGGCGAGCGGTTCATCGTCGCGCCGAACCGCGCGCGCGCCATTCTTCAGTAGCGGCTTCCAGTCACGCCCCGCCGTGCGTTCGGCGCTTGGTCTCGTCGCATTGGCTAGCGAAAGCATCGTAGGCATGACGTCAAGTACATGAAGCACTGCGTTGCTTGTCCCGTTCCGGATGCCAGAGCCGGCCACGATGGCAGGCGCTCGTATGCCTCCTTCTGTAGTGAGGCCCTTCTCGCCGGCGAACGGACCGGAACTCGCCGCGGCCCATTCGGGACCATAGCTGAAATAGGAGTCGCCTGCTCCAAGGTTGGCAAGGCTGTTGTCGTTGGGAACCTTCATGGGTTCGTTCACATTGTTCGGATTGAGCGGTTTCCCAAGAACCAGTGCATCGGCCCCGTTGTCGGACATGAACAGGATGATCGTATTTTCGAGTGTCCGTCGTCAGAACATTTGGCGCAACTCGTGGCGTAAATTAGCGGAGAGCGGGCCTCGTCTTGGGATTGATATTAGGCGGCGAGCTTTCGGTGCTGCAAGCGCCGATATTCGATAGTCTGTCGTTTGATCCTTTCGCGCTGTTTGATGATGGCGGGTGCCCTGCCGAAGTAGGCGTCAGCAGGCGTCACGTTGCCGAGGCTCTCGTGGTATCGGCGGTGATTATAATGGTCGATGAAGGCCTCGATCTGGGCTTCAAGTTCGCCAGGCAGGAAGTAGTTTTCGAGCAGGATGCGGTTTTTGAGGGTCTGGTGCCAGCGCTCGATCTTGCCCTGGGTCTGCGGATGCATCGGGGCACCGCGGACATGGGTCATCTTGTTGGCCTCGATATATTCGGCCAGTTCCCCAGCGATGTAGCTCGGGCCGTTGTCGCTGAGCAGTCGGGGTTTGTGCAGCACCGTGGCGCTGTCACATCCGGAAGCCGCCAGGGCGAGGTCCAGCGTGTCGGTGACGTCCTCGGCCCGCATGGTGGTGCACAGCTTCCAGGCAATGATGTAGCGTGAGAAGTCGTCGAGCACGGTTGACAGGTACAGCCAGCCCCACCCGATGATCTTGAAGTAGGTAAAATCGGTCTGCCACATCTCGTTCGGTCGGGTGGTCTTGGTGTGGAACGCATCGGCGGCCTTGACCACGACATAGGCCGGACTGGTGATCAGATCATGGGCCTTGAGCAGGCGGTAAACCGTGGCTTCCGACACGAAGTAGCGCCTCTCGTCGGTGAACCGCACCGCCAGTTCGCGAGGGGATAGCTCGGTCGTCTCCAGCGCCATCTCGACGATCTGGTCCCGGATATCGTTGCCGATGCGATTCCACACCCGGCTCGGCGCCGATGGCCGATCCTCCAGCGCCTCCGGCCCGCCTTCGAGGTAGCGGTCATACCATCGATAGAAGGTCCGGCGGGGGATGCCGAGCTGGTCCAGCGTCCGCTTGGCGGGCAGATGCGACTGCTCGACGATCCTGATGATCTCGAGCTTCTCAGATGCGGGATACCTCATTCTTCGTCGCCCCCATCCGCGATCATGCTTTTTTTGAGCAGACGGTTTTCCAGCGTCAGGTCGGCCACGCATTCCTTCAGGGCACGGGCTTCGCGGCGCAGGTCGTGCACCTCGCCGGTGGTCGCAGCTCGGGCGGTATCGCCGGCCAGACGACGCTTGCCCGCTTCCATGAACTCCTTCGACCAGGTGTAATACAGGCTCTGGGCGATGCCTTCCTTGCGGCACAGCTCGGCGATGCTGTCTTCGCCGCGCAGCCCCTCCAGCACGATCCTGATTTTGTCCTCTGCAGAGAAGTGCCGGCGCGTCGCACGCCGTATGTCCTTCACCACCCGCTCAGCTGGGGCCTTCGGCGCCGATTTTTTCAAGGAGGATTTGGGCTTCATCTTCGTTCCTTCGTCACTACGACGAAGCCCAAATCCTCCTTAAATCACAACCTCAAATATGCGCCATTGGTGCTGACGGCGGACACTGGCCGCACCATATTGGTCCACCAACGGATCAATGTAATCCAAAGCGACCACTTTATCTCAGCGGCCCAGGTTCCGATAAAAAGTCAGAATTTCTCTTATTGGAGACCGCAGAATGCGCAAGCTAGCCATGCAAAAGGTCAATCACGGAACCCATTTTCATGCACAGGTACTTCGCGGTGAAGATGCCCGGATCGCGCCATTCATCGGTGTCGACCACGCATGGATGGCGGGACCCACGTTCCCGCCGCACCGTCACGCAGGTATCGCGGCAGTATCCTACGTTTTCAGCGACTCCGAAAGCGCGATTGCCAACCGTGACGATCTGGGCAATCAGAACGTCATTGAGCCAGGCGGACTGCACTGGCTTACAGCTGGACGCGGCGTTGTGCATGAGGAGGTGCCGGCGCATGAGGGGCGCACCGTCCATTCGTTGCAGATTTTCGTGGCTTTGCCTCCTACGGCGGCAACCGGCGAACCGTTCGCCATAAGTCTCGTACCCCACGAAATTCCAATCGTTCAACGGCCGGGAGCCATCGTCCGCGTTGCGCTCGGTTCCTTCGAGGGCGCCGTGTCGCCGCTATCGCCGCCGACGCCTGTTACGATGCTAGACATCGCTCTCGATTCCAGAGCCGAATTCGAAATGCCATTGCCGGCGCGCGAGACGGCCTTCTTTATCCCGATTTCGGGACAGGTGGCTGTCGATGGCGTGGTATTCGACATCGAGCGGCCCGAAGCGCTTCTCTATCCGGCTGAACGGGAGAAACGTGTCATCCACCTTGTCGCCGGCGAGGCGCCTGCCCGTATCATGTGCTTCGCCGGAACTGCGGCGGAGCGCGCCTGAGTAATGAACATTCAACAGCAGCAGGAATTACGATCATGACTTTCCAACGCTTTACTGGCGAAACCGCCGCCATGCTTTTGATTGACCACCAGGTCGGCACAATGGGGTGGGTCAAATCTCTTTCATTTGAAGAAATGAAGCGAAACGCGCTGATGCTTGCGAAGACCGCGCGTATTCTGAACATGCCGGTCGTACTGACGTCCAGCATGGAAGATTATGCGCAAGGCCCGCTGCTCGGGGAACTTGAAGAGATTCTGCCCGAAGCATTCGCAACTCGGGTGAAGCGGCTTGGAATCGTGAATGCGATGGACGATCCCAATTTCGTTCAGGCCGTGCGGGCAACCGACCGCCAGAAGTTGATTATCGCCGGCGTTACGAATGACGTTTGCACGGTATATCCCGCACTGACTCTTGTGGGACAGGGGTACGACGTTCAGGTCATCGCTGATGCGGGCGGTTCACCAAGCACTATCGGGGACGATATGGCGTTGCGCCGGATGGAGCGGGGTGGCGTTACGCTGTCCAGCACCAACCAGGTAATCGCCGAACTCGTAGGGGATTGGAGCACACCGGAAGGAAGTGCGATTGTCCAGGAGGTTGTCATGCCTTCGCTGCAGGGCTGACATTTTCGATTTCACGCAATTTCATCAAATGGAGGAATGTGCCATGTCTAAAGCAAAGGGCCGGCTTGCGGGAAAGCGCGTGCTCATCACCGGAACGGGTGGTGGGCAGGGCGAAGTAGCACAGCGCTTGTTCGCTCGCGAAGGGGCAACGGTTATCGGTTGCGATCTCAAGCCCGGCACTGCCGAGGCGAACGCGGCAGCCCTTCGCGCCGAAGGATATAATATTTGGGGAAGCACGGTAGACTTGTCCGACCCCGAACAATCTGCGGCTTGGGTGGTCGATGGAGCCGAACGGATGGGCGGTCTCGACATACTTTATAATAACGCATCTGGCTTCGGTTTCGCGCCGTTTGCGCAGATGGACTTCGCGCTCTGGCGTCACGTCATGACGGTGGAACTGGACCTCGTGTTCCACACCACCCGAGCGGCTTGGCCATTATTGATCGAGAATGGCGGAGCGTTGATCAACATCGGTTCATACTCCGGACTTCGCGGGATTGAGCCTCTTGCCCAAGTCGCCCACGCCGCTGCCAAGGGCGGCGTAATCGCCATGACGCGCTCGCTCGCCGTAGAAGGCGCGGTTCACGGTATTCGCGCGAACTGCATATCGCCGGGGTTCATTAGCACCCCTGCCACCGACCAGGCCGTGGACGCCGAGGGTAGGGCTTGGCAAATCGGGAATGCCTTGATCCAGCGCCCCGGCAAGGGCGAAGACATCGCATATATGGCGCTATATCTGGCATCTGATGAAGCGAGCTGGGTAACAGGCCAGAATTTCGTCGTCGATGGCGGCGCGACGGCAGGTTGGCGCGATGATGCAGAAACGGCCCGTATGGCTGCGAAGTTCGCATCGACCACTGCGGCCTGAGTTATAAATTGCCGGTCGATCGATCTCCGATTTGGAAGCCAACGAGCAGTGAACCAGCCCGCATAATATGACATGGATACATAGGCAGCGATTTTATCGAAGAAGGAGCGAATCACGGGTAGGGCATTTGAGAAGCTGTCCCAGAGGCAGCGAATATATCTTCGGCGTGTCTTTCAACATCGCACGTCCGATGAGATCGCCCATCTCGAAGGCGTCAATGCACTAACAATCCACACGGGCCACTCGGTGGGGGCCGGTCACCACGCGCTATATCTACGAGAAGGGCGACGAAAAATGTGCCGTCACCTTCCGCATCGAGAGGGCCATCCACCGCCTGATCTTCCGCGAAGCGATCAAGGGCTGGAAGCGCATTCTCGTCCGCTTGATGCGAATCAACGGCGCCTCTGTTGGGGTCACGGGACCGGTCACCATCGAAGCCTATGCCAAGGGCGAACTCGTCGATCGCCACGAACAGGAAGGGCTTTGGGAGGTCATGTATTACGGCGACGCGCGGGCGCCCAAGACCGACGATCCGGCCGAGCTGACCTAGGTTCGCCGGCGCAGTTTGGCGAACTCGCGGTCGGCGGCCATGAAGCGCGCCAGCATCGGCGAGATGAGGCGTTCCACCGGCAGCGGCGAAGAAAGCCCCGTCGCCTTTGCATGCACTGCAGCATAGTCGGCGAGATCCCGGAGTAGGGTGCCGGGAAGCTCGATCGTCAGCTTCCCGGGCTTGTCCTCCTCGATCGGGCCCAGTCGTAGCTTGGTCACTGCCTTTCTCCGACGGCGTCGAGCACGAGATCCTGGGTTACGATGACCCTGAACGAGAAGCCGGGGCGCACCGTCAAGGTGGGTGGAACCGACAATTCCCGCTCGACCATGCGGCGCCCTGCCTCGTTCGTGCTGTCCTGCAGGCCCGATCGCAGCGCGCGAACAAGATCGCCCTCTCCACCGGCGGCGAGCTCGGTCCCGACGCCGAGCAGCGACGACACGAGTGCGGCGCGCATCATCCGGCCCCAGTGATTGTTCACGCCATCCTCGAGCCCCGCCATCCCGGACGCATCGGCGCCGGGTTGGCGATCGAGGCGGATCGAGCGCCCGCGGGGGAGGATCAGGCGATCCCAGGCCAGCAGCACCCGGCGCTGCCCCGCGTCGACCTCGCTGTCATACTCCCCGACCAGCCGTGCGCCCTGCGGAATGAGGAGAATCCGGCCGGTCGGACTGTCATAGACATTCTGCGTTACCTGCGCGATGATTTGCCCGGGAAGATCCGAACGAATGCCTGTGATGAGCGCCGCGGGAATGACCGTCCCCGCCTGGATGGTGGCGGCCGAGCTCGGGGCAACGACGCGCTCGCCGCTTTCGGTCGCGCGTCGCGGGCCACCCGCAAGGAAGGCCTTCCGCGACCCCACCGCACCCGCGGTTCCGTTCGTGGGTGCGGCGGGGGCGACAAATGCCTCCGCCAACCCCGCAGTGGACGCTCCGGCTCCGCCGCTGCCAAGGAAGAGCCTGCTTCCTTCGGCTGCCTCGCGCTCCTGAAGGGCGCGCTGCCTTGCATGCTCGCAGGCCGTCTGACGGGGATCGGACGGCGGCGGACCCATGCCTGGAACCGGAACGGTCTCGCCGGCCTTTTGCGCCGAGACGATCGGTCTCCCGAGATCGCCCGGCAAGGGCGGCCCAAGTTTCGGGACCGCGCCATAGTCGGCGGGTGCCCCGGTGACGGCTTCGGACCGGTTCTGCGCGGTAACCTCGTAGAGTTCCTGCGCCGCCTTCGGATCGACCGACCGCAAAGCCCAAAGCAGCGCCCCGCCGATCGCAAGTCCCGCCGCCCCGCCAAGCACCGCCAGGGCCTTGCGCGACAGGCGCATGACCTGCGGCATTTCTCCCTCGAGACGAAAATCCCCCGGACTGGCCGGCGCGACGGACTGCGTTTCCTCCACGGGATCAGCGACGGGCGCGGCGCCCGCTTTGTCCTCCGGCCGGATCACGGGCGCCCCCGATGCGCGGGCGTGTCGCGAGCGATACGGACTCTCTTCGCCGCCTTCCCCGCCCCAAGCCGCAGCTCTCCGCGTTCGAACAGCCGATCGACGATCATGAAGCGGCCGTCGACACGGTAGTTTAGCAGTTCGGCCGCGCCCTTTGGGCCGACGGCGAAGAGCGGCGGCATTTCGCCGGTCGCGACCGACGGCCCGAACTCGACGAAGAGCTGCCGTCCGTCGTCGAAGGCGCGCACCGGGCGCCAGGCCACCTTGTCGCCGCTGATCCGGTACGCGAAGTTGAGCGACGGCAGGTCGATCCCGCCGGCGACAGGCGCGGCCCGCACACGCTCGGCTTCGGCCGCGCGAAGCGCGATCAGCTCGTCCTGCGGATAGCGCCACGAGACCGCCGCCATATAGGTCGAGGGCGTCGCGCGCAGCTCGACGTGATAGGTTCTGCGGCTGGTGTTGATGACGAGATTGGTCATGATGTCGGGACGCGTCGGCTTCACGAGGATGTGGACGCGCCGCGCGCCGCCTTCGCCGCTCAGCGTGTCGCCGATAATCCAGCGCGCCGTGTCGCCCGCAGCGACGGGTCCCGGGCCAACCAGTTCCTCGCCTTCCTGAAGGGCGATATCAGTGATCTGTCCCGGCGCCGTATAAACCTGGAACAGGGCGCCCTCGGCCCAGGCATATTGCTGGATGGCATTGAGGAAGGTCGTGAGTTCGGGCTGGACGCGAGCCGCATCATTGGCGCGACCGACCTGCGTCCGAGGATCGCCGGGCGCGGCGTGAAGCGGCATGGCGAGCAGGGCAGCGCCCGCAAGCAGGGAAATCCTCATCATTGACTGAGCTCCTTCGAAAGATTGATCGCGGTCACACGAAGCCCAAGCGGATTTTTCCGGAGGGCCTCGGGCGTGCGCGGCGGCAGGATCGTGACGGTCACGATCGCCGACCAGCGCGAGGTTTCGATGAGGCCGCCGTCCTGATAGCGGCGCTCGGTCCAGGCGATGCGGAAGCTCTCCTTCGACGCGCGGATCACGCTCGACACATCGACCGCGACCTGCCGTTTGCCGACCTCGGCAAACGGGTCGTTGTTGCGGGCATAATCGTTGAGCGCCTGCGCACCCGACGTTGCCGCAAAATCATAGGCGCTGAGCCAGTTGGCGCGCAGCACGACGGGATCAGCCGGGATCGAGCGGATGTGCTCGATGAAGCGCGCGAGATGGAAGGCGACCTGCGGATCGGTCGGCATATAGTCGGCGTCCGCAGGCGCGACGGCCCTCGCCTCGCCGAGCTTGTCGACCTCGACCACCCAGGGCGTGATCGTGCCGCGCAGCGATTGCCAGACGAGCGCCGAGGCGAGCCCGCCCGAGAGCGCGAGGCAGCCGAAGAATGCGAGCCGCCAGTTCTTCGCCTGGACGCGCGCCGAGCCGATGCGGTCGTCCCAGATCTGCGCGGCACGCTGATAGGGCGTCACCGGCTCGGGCGATTTGCCATAATGTTGCTGTGGTCGTCGGAACATGATCTCAATCCTTCTGGCTGATGTCGGGTGCCGAGCCGGCGCCATGGCTGTCGCCTTGCTTCAGTGTCTGCGCGCCGATCGTGGCGCCCGAGCTGATCGCCTGCCGCCGTTTCATGGCTGCCGCCCAAGCGGGCTGGGAGGCCGCCTCCGCCCCAGCAGCGGCAGGCGCCGCCTTTCCGGCCTGCCCCTCGGCGAAATTCTGGCGAAGGCGGGCCGCGGCCCGCCGCAGCGGCGAATCCGCGCCGCTCGCGGCGTCGCGCGCAACATTGGCAATGCCGGATCCGAAGGCCCGCATCCCGGACTTGCCAGCAGCACCGCGGGCATAGGAAGCCGACGCCGATCCGGCAGCACGCGAGGCGCCCGCCGCTCCCTTCCCGGCCATCGACGCGGCGGCGCCGGTCGCAAGCGTCGCTCCCGCGGCGCCGGCGGCGATCGTCGCACCGGCGGCCAAGGTCGTTCCTGCTGCTGCACCGGCGCCGAGCTGCGGACCGCCGGCAACGATGCCGTTCGCGACACTCGGACCGAAGATGCCGAGACCGAGGAGGGTCAGCGCGCCAAGTGCGATTGCCATTACCTCGCGGATGTCGGGCTCGGTGCCGAGGCCTGCTTCCATGAAGCGCTCGAACAGGGTGACGCCGATCCCAGTGATCACCGCGAGAACGAGCAGTTTAATGCCCGAGGAGATGACGTGCCCGAGTACACGCTCGGCCATGAAGGCGGTGCGATTGAAAAAGGCGAAGGGCAGCAGGACGAAGCCCGCGAGCGTCACCAGCTTGAATTCGAGAATGGTAACGAAGACTTGTACCGCGAGGATGAAGAAGGCGAGGGCCACGATCACCCAGGCGATCAGCAGGATCAGGATCTGAACGAAGTTGGTGAAGAGGCCGACCGGGCCTACTAGGTCGGCGGTCGCATCGAGCAAAGGTTCGGCGGCATCGAGGCCGGTCGCGGCAATCATGCCGGGGCGCATGAAGTCGCCGATCGCCATCGCCCCGCCGCTCGCCTTGAGACCAAGGCCTGCGAAGCTCTCGAGCAGGATGACAGAAAGCGCCTGGAAATTCCCGATGATGAAGGCGAAGACACCGATATAGAGCGTCTTCTTGACGAGCCGTTGCAGCACATCCTCGTCGGTGCCCCACGCCCAGAAGAGCGCGGCGATCGTCACGTCGATCACGATCAGCGTAGAGGAGAGGAAGCCGACCTCGCCGCCAAGCAGGCCGAAGCCGCTGTCGATATAGGTCGAGAAGACCGACAGAAACTGGTCGATTACGCCCGTATCGTTCATCTCTCATCTTCCTCTTGGCCGAAGAAATGGTGGCGTTTCGCTTCCCACGCCGCCTCGCATTCGGGATCGGCGGTGGTGACCGTGCGGCACCGCCGCAGCGTGTCGGGAAGAACGGGTCGTGCGTCCGCTCCGGAGATCTGAGAGGGAGCGGACGCACGGGGCGCGGGCGGGTTCACTGCGGCCAGAAGTGCGAGCGTCAGCGCCATGCCTCCAACGATCGCGCCAGCCACGAGCTTTCCCGCCCAGCCCATCTCAATTGCCCTTGCGGAAGCGGCGGAAGCGTTCGCGCCCTTCTGCCTCTGCCGCTGCGGCGCGCGCGGCGTCGAGCATTTCGGCGCGACCCTGTGCGGCGATCGCCGCGGCCAGATCGCCAAGCTGCTGCGACTGGAGCGCGAGCAACTGATTGCCCGCCTGCGCTGCCTGCAGCGCGCCGGTCGCCGACTGGCTCGCGGTCACCAGCGTACCGATCGTCTGGCGCGCGCCGCCCATGTTGGTGACGACGCCGGCCTGCACCTTCATGGCATCCTGGAAGGCACCGACGCTGTCGTTCCAGCGCGCCTCGGCATTGGCGACCAGCACCGCCTGCGGACCTGTCAGCGCCGAGCCGCGGTAGCGCGCGTCGAACGTCTTCTGGATATCGCCGACGTCGAAGGCGACGCGCTGCGCCTCCCCGAGCAGCTCGCGCGTGCGATCGACCTGGCCCTGCAGCTCCTGCAGCGTCGAGACCGGCAGGTTCTGCAGGTTGCGCGCCTCGTTGACGAGCGAGGTTGCCTGGTTCTGCAGCTGCTTGATCTGATTGTTGATCTGCTCGAGCGTGCGCGCGGCGGTCAGGATGTTCTGGGCATAGTTGCGCGGATCGTGGACGATCCCGCCGACCTGCGCGCTCGCGGGGGCGATGGCGGCACCCGCGGGCAGCATGGCAATCGCGACGAGGCCGGCCAGCGCGGCACGGCGGTACAAAGACATGTTCATCATATTCACTCCTTCAGGGGGCTGCGATTTCGAGGTTTCCGAGCAGGTCGGCGGCCCACTCGAGGCCGCGGTGGCGGAGCCAGGCCGCGGCGAACTGGTCCTGCCCGTGCGCGGCGATGAGTTCGCCAATGCGGATCTGGTCGGATTTCGAGGAAGCGGCGGCAAAGGCCAGCGCGATGTCGCCGAGGCCGAGGTCGAACAGGCGGTTGCCGCGGCGCGATTGACAATAATAGTCGCGCTTCGTCGTCGCCCGGCTGAGGATTTCGATTTGCCGATCGTTGAGGCCGAAGCGTTCATAGACGCGGGAGATCTGCGGCTCCGCCGCGCGCTCGTTCGGCAGGAAAATCCGCGTCGGGCAGCTCTCGATGATCGCGGGCGCGATGCGCGATCCCTCGATATCGGCGAGGCTCTGGGTCGCGAAGATGACGCTCGCGTTTTTCTTGCGCAGCGTTTTCAGCCATTCGCGTAACTGCGCCGCGAAGGCCGGGCTGTCGAGGACGAGCCAGCCCTCGTCGATGATGATCAGCGTCGGCGAGCCGTCGAGGCGGCCCTCGATCCGGTGGAACAGATAGGACAGCACGGTCGCTGCAGACGAGGCACCGACCAGGCCCTCGGTTTCGAGCGCCTGCACCCGTGCGGAACCCAGATGCTCGGCCTCGGCATCGAGCAGGCGGCCCCAGGGGCCGCCGACGAGATAGGGCGAAAGGGCGAGCTTCAGTTCCTGCGACTGGAGCAAAACCGCGAGGCCGGTCAGCGTGCGCTCGGAAACCGGCGCCGTGGCGAGCGAGGTCAGCGCCGACCAGATATGCTCCTTCGCCGCCGGACCCGCTGCGACGCCCTCGCCGGCGAGAAGCGCGGCCAGCCATTCGGCGGCCCAGGCCCGCTCGGCCGCCTCGTCGATGCGCGCGAGCGGCTGCAAAGCGACCGATCCATCGCTTCCCGCATCGTGCAGCGCGCCGCCGAGATCCTGCCAGTCGCCGCCCATCGCGAGCGCCGCGGCGCGGATCGAGCCGCCATAGTCGAAAGCGAAGATCTGGCTGCCCTCGTAGCGCCGGAACTGCATCGCCATTAGCGCCAGCAGCACCGATTTGCCGGCGCCCGTCGGTCCGACGACGAGGCAATGGCCGACGTCGCCGACATGGAGCGAAAGGCGGAACGGGGTCGAGCCTTCAGTCTTGCCGTAAAGCAAGGGGGCATCACCGAAATGCTCGTCCCGTTCCGCCCCCGCCCACACAGCCGAGAGGGGGATCAGGTGGGCGAGATTGAGGGTGGAGACGGGGGGCTGGCGAACATTGGCATAGACATGGCCGGGGAGGCTCCCGAACCAGGCTTCGAGCGCATTCACGCCCTCAACGGTGCAGGTGAAGTCGCGGCTCTGGATGATCTTTTCGACCAGCCGGAGCTTCTCGGCGGCCAGCGCGGGATCGCGGTCCCACACCGTGATCGTCGCGGTGACATAGGCGATGCCGGCCTCGTCCGCGCCGAGTTCCTGCAGCGCCATGTCGGCGTCGACCGCCTTGTTCGAGGCGTCGCTGTCCATCAGCACCGACGCCTCGTTGGTCATCACCTCCTTGAGGATTGCGGCGACCGACTTGCGCTTCGCGAACCATTGGCGGCGAATTTTCATCAGCAGCTTGGTCGCGTCGGTCTTGTCGAGCATGATCGCGCGCGACGACCAACGGTAGCCGAAAGCCTGGCGATTGAGCTCGTCGAGCAGCCCCGGAAAGGTGACGCTCGGAAAACCGGTAATCGTGAGCGTGCGCAGATGATGATCGCCGAGCCGCGGTTCGAGGCCGCCGACCAGCGCCTCGTCGGCGAGTAGTGCATCGAGATAGGCCGGCGTCTCGGGGACGCGCACGCGCTGCGCCTTCGTCGAGATGCAGCTGTGAAGATAGGTCAGCGTCTCGCCGTCACCCAGCCATTCGGCCTCGGGCATGAAGCCCTCGACGAGATGGAGCACGCGGCCGGTGCGATCGATGAAGCCCGCGAGCAGCTCATTGGGATCGACCCCGGTCTTGGACCGCCCCTCATAGAGCCAGGCCTCGGCGCGCGCGGCTTCTTCGGCGGGCGGCATCCAGAGCAGGGTCAGATAATAGAAGCTTTCAAAATGCGCGCCTTCCTCGCGGAACTGCTCGCGGCGCTCGACGTCGACGAGCTCCGACACCACATCGGGAAACTCCGACACGGGATAGGACAGCGCCGGCGCGCGCTGCGCCTCGACGAACACCGCCCAGCCCGATCCGAGCCGGCGCAATGTGCTGTTGAGCCGCGATGTCACCGCGACGAGTTCGGCGGGCGTGGCGCTGTCGAGGTCAGGCCCGCGAAAGCGCGCCGTGCGCTGGAAGGAGCCGTCCTTGTTCAGCACCACGCCCTCCGCCACCAGGCAGACCCAAGGGAGAAAATCGGCGAGGCGGGCGGATTTCGATCGGTATTCGGAGAGATTCATCATGGGCGCATCCAGACAGGATATTTGAGGTGACGCCGGGCGACGTCGGCGAAAGCGGGATCGCGGCGCGCGGCCCAGACCGAGAGGGCGTGACCGGCCGCCCAGATGGCGAGGCCGACGAGCCAGAGGCGGAGCCCGAGGCCCACCGCGCCCGCGAGCGTGCCGTTGACGATCGCGAGCGATCGCGGGGCCCCGCCCAAGAGGATGGGCTCGGCCAAGGCCCGGTGGACCGGGGCAAAGAAGCCCGGCACCTCCTCCTCCCGGCCCATCAGACGAGCGCTCCGCCGCCGAAGGAAAAGAAGGAGAGGAAGAAGCTCGAGGCGGCGAAGGCGATCGACAAGCCGAACACGATCTGGACCAGCCGGCGGAAGCCGCCCGAGGTGTCGCCGAAAGCGAGGCTGAGCCCGGTCACGATGATGATGATCACCGCGACGATCTTGGCGACCGGCCCCTCGATGCTTTCAAGGATCGACTGCAACGGGGCTTCCCATGGCATCGACGAGCCGCCGGCCTGGGCGGGCGCCGACACGGCGAACGCCAGGAAAAGGGCGGTCGAGCAGAGTATGGCGCGGCGCGCGCCATGCCGTGGGGCATGGATCATCGATTGTCTCCTTCGGGGGCGATAAGCGGGGTGAGGCGATATTCGAGGGTGAGCCGGTCGAACCCGTCGACGCGTGCCAGTTCGGCGAGGCGCCGCCCCGTTCCGTCACGGACGAGCACGGCCACGAGGTTGATCGTCTCGGCGAGCAGCGCGCGCGGCACGGTGATCACGGCTTCTTGGATCAGCTGCTCCATGCGGCGCAGCGCGCCGAGCGCGGTCCCGGCGTGGATCGTGCCTACGCCGCCCGGGTGGCCGGTGCCCCAGGCTTTCAGGAGGTCGAGCGCTTCGGCGCCGCGCACCTCGCCGATCGGGATGCGATCGGGCCGAAGGCGCAACGACGAGCGGACAAGATCGGACAGCGAGGCGACACCGTCCTTCGTCCGCATCGCGACGAGATTGGGCGCGGCGCATTGCAGCTCGCGCGTGTCCTCGATCAGCACGATCCGGTCGTTGCTGCCCGCGATCTCGGCGAGCAGGGCGTTGGTCAGCGTCGTCTTGCCGGTGCCGGTGCCGCCCGCGACCAGAATGTTGAGCCGGTCGCGCACCCCGCGGCGAAGAATATCGGCCGCTTCCGCCGGCATGATTCCAGAGGCGACATAGTCGCCGAGCGTGAAGACGGCGATCGCGGGTTTGCGGATGGCGAATGTGGGAGCGGCGACGACCGGCGGCAGCAGGCCTTCGAAGCGCTCACCCCCGTCGGGAAGCTCGGCGGAAACGCGGGGCGCCGCGCCATGCACTTCGGCACCGACATGATGCGCAACGAGGCGAATGATGCGCTCGCCGTCCGCCGCGCTCAGCCTTTCACCGCTGTCCGCAATGCCTTTGCCCAGCCGATCGACACAGAGCCGGCCATCGGGATTGAGCATGATTTCGATGATCTGCGGGTCGGCAAGCCATTCCGCGATCGCGCCGCCCATCGCGGTGCGCAGCATACGCGCGCTACGATGACGTGCCTCCAGCCGGACCGGTTCTGCGCCCATCGGTTTCCCCGTTTCTCATGCCGGGGCAAGGGCCCCCGTTCGACGGGGATGAGTAAGAGACGCACGAATGCCCGAAGTTCAACAGGGATTTGCGTGTGTCGAACGCCAGCGAAGAAAGACAGGCGGTGGCGTAGGCGCCGGGGCGTAACGTCGTGCGAGCAACCGCGAATCGTGACGCGTAGCTTGTGCCCGGCGCGATTTTGACAAGAGTGTAACTATGACTGATTCGGGGTCGCAGCCGTCAGAAGACGAACACGCGCGGTGGATGCGCCTCACCGAGAAGCAGCGCGCTTGTCTCGATCTCTTGCTCGAACGCCAGACCTCGAAACAGATTGCGCGACGCCTCGATATTTCGAAGCAGGCAGTCGATCTTCGGCTGACCACCGCCCGCAGCATATTGGGCGCGGCGAACCGCGACGAAACCGCGCTGATCTATGCGCGGCTCCGCCGGACCTATGACCGGATATCATATGATCCGGTCATACTACCGCCGGGGCCGGGGTTGGTGCCATCCGACTTTCCGGACGGTGAGCCGAGCGATGCGCTGGCAATGAACGACAATATGTCGCTCGCAGACTATCCAGCCGCGCTCGGCTCACTGTTCAAGGGTCTCTGGAGGCACGATCATTCCCGATCGGGCAGAGTCTGGATCATGGCGGCCATGTTCGGCGGCCTGATCCTTCTCGCGCTGGCGGGTGTGAACATCGGCGAAACGCTGACGCGGCTGATCTCCGGCTGATTCCTTCATCCTGTCCACCGTCAACGGCCGGAGCAGATGCTTCCGGCAGAGGAGAAGTCATGTCCAACGAAATCGCTATCGCGGCAGCTCGCCTGGTCCGCGATGTTCCGGCCGCCGAAGTCCGGATCGACGATGCGCTTATCGCGGTGTCGTCGCTGATGACGAGCGTGGTGACGGCGCGGCGCGACACCAAGGGTGTCCCCGCAACGAGAGGCCATGCCACGATCCGCCGGCTGATGAAAGCGCAGGTGGCCCTCGTCGATGTCAGCGGCGACATCCTGCGCGTCCATGGCGAACTCTCCGACCTCGGGCGCGAGACCGCCGGCTATGATCTTCACGAATGCCCGTCGATTGCCGAAACGGCGGGGAGCACGCGGGCATCGGCCGCCTGACGCCGGTTGACCGGGAGCGACGGCCATGGAAGTTTCGAGGCGTGCGTATTGCCTTGTTTCTCGCTTTCCTGGCCGTTGCTGTCGGCTACGCCGCCTGGCGGGGCGGCGCGCCCGAACGGGTGATGGCGGCGATTGCGGTGACGATGGTCGGCTCGGACCAGCTCCTTCACCTGTATGTTCCGCCGAATTTTGCGTCGCTCGACACCGGACATCTCGCGATCGACCTGTTCGGCGCGGCGTCTACCGTCGCGCTCGCGCTTTTTGCGCATCGTTTCTGGCCGATGTGCATCGCCGTCTTGCACCTGGCCCCGCTCCTCGCCCACTCGAGCCGGATCCTCGACATGACGCTTCATCCGGCGGCCTATCTGGCGATGCAGGTCGCGACGTCCTGGCCGGTGCCGGCGATCCTCATCGTCGCAACCTGGCGTCATCAGCGTCGGCTGGCGCGCGGCGACAGCGAGCCGTCCTGGCAAATCTTGTCGCGGCCATCGATCCCGACAATTGCGAGGCGCTAGCCGAAGCGCTGCTCACCGAACATCGGACACTGGCGCGCCTGCTTGCCCAATCGCCGGAAGCGCTGGCGCGGACCCTCGGCAAGAATAGCCCGGTTGCCGCCATGCTCGTCGCCGCGCGCTCGGCCAATCTCGAGGCCCTGCGTGCCGAGCTTCCCGGCCGCATTATCGATCCCGCCAATCCCAGGCTGCTCGCTTATCTGAAAGCCTCGATGGGCGCGTTGCCCGACGAAGTGCTGCGCGTGCTCTTTCTTGGTCCCGCGCGCGATCTCATCGCCGATGAGCAATTGCAGAATGGAACGCTGGGATATCTCGCAATCTATCCCCGCACCATTTTCCGGCGTGCGATCGAGCTGGATGCCGCAGCGATCATCCTGGTCCACAACCATCCCAGCGGCGATCCGACTCCGAGTTCGTCCGATGTCGAAGTGACCGAGCGGCTGGCCGCGATCGGTCGCGCGCTGGATGTCGAACTGATCGAGCATATCGTCGTAACCTCATGCGGGCACCGAAGCATATTGCAGCAGCGAATATCATCCGGCCCCGGTTCGTCGGCGCGGTTCGCGCTTCGCGACGAGGCGTCGGACTGGCGCGATGGGTCCGAGATGGAACGGGCGCTCGCCAATGCGCAGCGGATATCACGGCGGCGAATCCTGCGCCGCCAGCTCATCGGCGCCGACGATCTGTTCGGCGAGCCTGCCTGGGATATGCTCATCGACCTCTTCATCCATGAGGCCGAAATAAAGCCGGTGTCGACCGGTTCGCTTTGTATCGCATCGGGCCTGCCGATGAGCAGCGCCTTGCGGTTGTTGCAGCGGCTTTGCGACGCCGGACTGGTGATCCGCGAAGCGGATCGCCATGACGGGCGGCGCAATTTTATCCGGCTGACGCCCCGTCTCGCGCACCGGCTGATGGCCTATTTCGCGGCGGGCGACGAGTGACCGCCGTCCATGTCGCGCGAGAGTTCGTCCCCGAGCTTCAGCCCAAGCTCCATGCGGCGGCTGAAAAGGCTTCCGACCTTTTCCCGCCGTTCGCCTGCGCCGCGCGAAGGGTCCCGCCGAGCAGCGGCGTATAGTTGATGAGCGAGGACCGGACGAAGAGCGCGAAGGCCTCGTTCGACAATTCGACATACCATCCGAGCCCATCAGCTTGATGATCGCCCAATTACCACAAACAAATTTGTTGTTGGCAAAACCGCCTTTCACGATCATCAAAGGCTTTCGTTGTTATCTGGCGATCATCAAATCCGATCGATCGCCGACGATCGGGCGGAGGCGGATTTGCCAGTTCAATATCATCTGGGGGGCTTTCCTCCATCGGACCTCGATCTCGGCGCGATTTTTCCGCTCGTGGGGCCGGCAAACGCCGCCATCGCTCGCTACGAGGGCGTGTTGGCGGGCATTCCCAATCCCAATATCCTCTTGTCGCCGTTGACTGTCCGGGAAGCCGTTCTGTCGAGCAAGATCGAGGGCACGCAGGTGACTTTGGGCGAGGTCCTCGAATTTGAAGCGCAAGGCGACCTCCTCGACGAGAATACGCCAAAAAAGGCCGATGCACGCGAAGTGCTCAATTACCGTGCGGCGCTCAACGAAGCGACGCGCATGATGTCCGAGGGACTGCCGCTGTCGCAGCGCCTGATCAAGGCCGCGCACAGAGTCTTGATGGATGGTGTCCGCGGGCGCGGCAAAGCGCCCGGCGAATATCGCCGCATCCCGAACTGGATCGGCCCCGAAGGCTGCACCATCGAACAGGCACGGTTCGTTCCCCCGGCAGCCGATCAGATCGAAGCGGCCATGTCAGCCTGGGAAACCTATATTCATGCCGACGCGCCCGATCGCCTCGTCCAGCTTGCCGTCGTCCACGCGGAATTTGAGTCGATCCATCCGTTTCTTGACGGCAACGGCCGCCTGGGCCGACTGGTCATTCCGCTATTTCTCTACACGCACGGTTTGCTCTCGCGCCCCAATTTCTATCTTTCGGAATATCTCGAGGCCAACCGCGAAGAATATTATGATCGCCTCCTGGCCGTGTCGCGCACTGGCGACTGGACGGGATGGGTGGTCTTTTTTCTGAAAGGGATCATCGCGCAAGCCGAGGTCAACACGCGCAAAGCCCAAGCCATTCTCAAGCTGCACCAGGAAAAGCGCGACTGGGTGGTCGAAGTTACGCATTCGCAATATGCCGTGCGCGCGCTCGACTGGATTTTTCAGCGACCGATTTTCCAGACACCGGACTTCATTCGTGCGGCCCAGATTCCCGGGCCGACCGCCCGGACGATCATCCGTGCCCTTCGCGACAATGGAATGCTCCACGAGGTCGTGCGTGCATCGGGCCGGGCACCGGCCACCTTCATGTTCGGCGAACTGCTCAATATTGCCGAAGGGCGCAACATCGTCTGACCCGAGGCGCTGCGGCGGTCGGTGCCAGGCGCAGACACCTTGCCCAAACTGCAGAGCGAACCGTGCAAATCGCATGGGGATCCAGCGGCGGCCTGTTTCGCTGCTTCGATACGCAAAATGCCAAACCCGCGTACTAAAGCCCGGCACCGAAGCGGGAAGCGAGCGTCTGCGCCAATCCGGGCGTGCTCGCTTTGGCGATCGCGGATCCGGAAACGGCGGCTTGAGCTATCGCTGTCTGAACCGTGCCCGCGCGCTCATTGATCGCCGAGACCAGCTTCGCGCGGTCATTGGTATAAATCGTCGCTGACTGCTTCGCGCGCGAGATTCCGACATAAAAGCTCTTCTGATCAACCAGATTGGTAGCGCGGCTGTCGGCATGGACGATGACATGATCGGCCGTGCGTCCCTGCGCCGCAAACGCGGTGTCGACATAACCATGCGCGATATGCCGATCGCGGGCGGCATCGACATGCAGCGTCTGAACCTGACCCCGCGAGCCTCGAACGGTGACGGTCCTGGTCTCGACATCTACGGTTATCACTTCGGCCCGGGAGCCATTCACCCGGCCCGCCTCGCGATCGTTGCGCGTGAACCGGATGCTGTCGCCGGCCCGGAGTTCGAGACGTTGCGCCTCGAATAGCTGCGCCTTGCCGGCACCCCATTGCCGCAATCGCCAGTCCACTTCCCTGCCAGCTTCTGATCGCAGCGCGACCGCCGCCTTGGCCGGATCGACAGCTTCCACCCGGAACGCCTCGCCGCGTGCGACGCCCTTATCCGCATAATCTTGGGAGAAGCGGACCACGTCGCCCTTGTCATAGCTCAGCGGGTCGCGCGCCTCGGCGCGGGTCAGCCCCTTGTTGACCAGACTTTCCACGACCAGGGCGGGTCCTTTGAGTGCGCCCGACCGGACGAGCGCCTCACGAATATCCGCGGTCAATGCGTCGCGCCCTTCGCGCGAAGGTTCGATGACAAGCGTCCGAGCGCGGGTGGCTTTGTCCAGCCCGACATAGTGCTCGGTGATCGCGGCGAAGCGCTCCGCGCGGTCGGCGCCTTCGATGATTGCGCCGCCACCGCGATCGAGCGCGGCGAGCGCCTTTTTCGCATCGCCCTCGATCGACGCCAGCACTGCCTCCCTGGTCGCGGTATTGGTCTGACGGACGATCTCCTCAAGCCTCGCGGTTTCCATGCCGGCATCCTGAAGCTGCGCGAATGCCGCACCGGCCTCGACCGATCCCAGCTGTTTCACATCCCCGACAAGGACGATGCGGGCATCATGCTTTTCGGCGAGATCGAACAGCCGGGCCGTATCGCGGGCCGAGAGTAACGAAGCCTCATCGACGATCCAGGCGGTGGGCTGGCCGGCAGCCGCATGTCCCGGCGACAGCAAGTGCCGCGCGACCGTGTTCCCGCGCGTTCCCAGCGCCTCGCCGAGCACCATCGCCGTCGATGCCGTCGGCGCGAGCGCGGCGACCAACACCCCGCGCGCCTCCGCTTCGCGCGCGAAGGTCGCGAGAACCGTCGTGGTCTTCGCGGTGCCGGCATAGCCTTGCACCGCGGTGATGCGATTACGGCTTGTCAGAAGCTGCTCGGTCGCTGCGCGCTGATCTTCATTCCATGCAAAGCCATCGCGTTCGGCCTGCCGCGAGGCGACCGCGACCGCCTTCGCGGCTGCCAGCGGCGACGCGATCGGCACGAATGCGCCGCGACCCGCCGCCTCGATGCGGAGCAAGCGGGTTTCGGCCTCGATATTCTGGCGCGTGGTGAGCCCGGCGAACTCGGCACCGCGCCGGTCAAGAAAGGTGCGACCGACGAGGTCGCCCCGCGCGCTGGCCGTCTCGATCGCCTGCCCGATCTGCGCGTAGCTGACCTTTCCAAGGCCAACCCGTCCCGCTTCCTCGTGAAGCGCCGCGACCGAGAAGACCGAGTGCCGCTCGCCGAGCTTGTCGGCGGCATGGGCAACTGCACGGTCAGCCGCGCCCGTCCGCTCCAATATGTCCGCTCCTCGCGCGGAGTTGGCCTGCGCGTCTCCAACGAGCGCAAGCCGGGCGTTCGCATCGAACCCGGCCCGGTCGGCGGTCGCGCGCCAGTCCACGACCAAGGACGCCTGATCGGCCGCGACCTTCGCCTGCCGCGTGTCGAGCGCCGCCACCTGCTTCTCAGCCGCACTCGCCTCCTCGCGCGAAGTCCCACGCTCGCCGAGCGCGGCTTCGATCTCGGCGCTGCGGGTGCTGAACGCCGCCATGACCTCGGAGGCGACACCCCTGATCTCGAACATCGAGTCCTTGCCCGTGTCGATCTCATAGCCGAGTTCGCGAACCTTGAGCGCCAGCTCCTGCCGGTAAATCGCGCCGATCTGCTTCTGGAGTTGATAGATGGCGCGCGGTTCGAGGCTGCGCCACGAGCCGTCCTCGCCCCGCGTCGCGTTCATGATGACATTGTGGGTATGAAGCTGCGGGTCTTGCGCCCGGCTGGTGCCATGCTGGAAGCTCGCGACGATAAGATTGTCCGTCGCCTCACGGGTCACCGCGCCACCGCTGCGAACGCGCGTCGCGGCCATATGCGCCTCGACATGCGCAAGCGCCGTTTTCACCGCCTGCCCATGCGCCTCGATCAAGCGCCGGTCGCCGGCAACTTCGGCCATGATCGACACCGACTTAGGCGCACTCAAGGTCACGTCCCAGCCGGGGCGATGCTCGAGCTGGCCGTCGCGAACCATACCGAGCTGCTGACCCGCGACCTTGCCGTCGAGCAGGTCGCGGAAGACATCGCGGTCGACGTCGCCCGACAGGCCAAGCTCCTCAGCGCCCTTGCCGTGCCATTCGGACGGCGACAGCCCGCCCTCCGCATAATAGTCATCGGCTTCATAATAGCTGTTCGCCTGCGCCGAGCTGGTCAGCACCGATACCGACGCCACCATCAAACCGGTCCATCATCGGCTGCGGACGGGGGCACCGCTGGCTTCTTTTTTTCCTTCGGCTTCCCGGCCGCCGGCCCCGCTATGTCCTCAGGCTTTTCGGCAGGAGAGGCCTCAACCGATCGATGCCAGAGGGTCGTCTCGGGGTTTGCCGCGACGAAGGCGGGCTGGCGCGGCTCGCCACGCTTTTCAATATGATCGGCGGTGAGCGCGATGCGCGCGACCGGGAACCCGTCGGGGAACAGCAAATAGCCCTCATGGCGCGCAAGGCGAAGTTCGCTCTCGAACACCGCCGGACGGGTCTGGCGCTGGCGGCCCAGCGTCATCCGCGGCTTGTCGTCGCCGTCGCCGAGCGCGCCGGTCATCGTGCGCATCTCGACCTCGCAGGTGCCGATCGTCTCGCTCGCCCAGCGGCGGGACTCGCCATCGGTCATCTGGAGGAAGAGCTTGGTGTTGCAGCAGCCGAGCATCGATTCGGCGAGATCGTCGCCATAGCGATGCCGCATCTGTCCGACGGCCTGGAAGGTCAGCACGACCGCCGCCCCGAATTTGCGCCCTTCGGGCAGCAGCCGCGTGAGATTGTCGACGCGCGGCAAGTCGGCCAACTCGTCGAGCAGGAACCAGACACGCCGGCCCGGCGACGGAGCCAGGGCCAACATCGCGCTCGCGGCGCATTCGAGCCAGCAGGCGAGCAGTGGCTTCAGCGCCGAAAAATGCTCCTCCTTGCGCGGCACGAAGATCCAGGGCTTCGCCCCTTCCCGCTCGTCGAGGCCGGCGATGACGTCGCGAAAGGCAAAAGCTTCTTCGCCTTCCTCCGGCATGCGCAGGAACTGGATCAGGTTCGCGGCTTTCGCGAGCATGAAGAGAACGCTGCCGGTAGCCCGATCGGCGTCGTCGGCGAAGGTGCGCGCTGACGACGTGTCCTTCAGCCAGGTCTTGAGCTTGTCTTTATCCCATGTTTGCAGCGCTTCGAGCAGGTCCGGCAGCGTGCATTTCTTCTCCTTCCACAATTGCCGGAGCATGTTGGCGACGAGGATGCGGCTCGTCTCCAGCCAGACGTCATTGTCCTTGTCACCGGTCTCGGGAACGAGCTGCTGCGCGATACGATCGGCGTCGGCCGGATGTGCGATCTCGGCGAAAGGCGACCAGTAGACGCAGCGGGCATCGAACGGATTGAGGATGATGTCGCCGCACTCGGGCCGGTAATAATGGGCGATGAACTCGCCGCTGGTATCGTAGACCAGCGCCGCCTCGCCGCGCGCCGCGATCCCGTCGAGCAGCTGGCGCAGCACCGTGGTCTTGCCGCTGCCCGTCGTGCCCACCATCGCCAGGTGCCGGGTTTCGAGGCGGCCGGGAAAGGGAACCGGGCCGATCGCAAGCGACCGTGTGCCGGCTTCAGCTCGCGCCAGCTTTGCGAGTTCCGTCTCGCTGGTCACCCTGGTGCCGCCGATGACGCGGTCTCGGATCGCGCGTTCGCGCCGCCGCGCCGCAAGATCGCGAAGCAGGAACAAGCCCGACAGCCACGCGACGAACCCCAGCATGCCGCCGCGCATGACAAACGACTTGGTGATGCCGGCCCGACGAACGAAATAGGGATCGGTCGCGACCGTGCGGGCGGGCGTCAGATAATCCGTCCCCTCGTAATGGATCACGATCCCGGGATCGCCGCCGGCGCTGCCCGCGAACCATGACAGCATCTTCGCATGATAATGGGTGCCGGTGTCCTGAAGGATGCGCGGATCGAGCACCAGCCAGGGTGCGGCCAGACCGCCGAGCGCGATCGACGAGACCATGATCGTAACCTGCCATTTGAAGCGCCGCATCTGGCCGTAGCGAGAATGCCGCCGCAGCGTCTCCGCATGAAGCCGGCGATCATGCGGCTCGCTCATCGCCGTTCCGCCATCGCGGCGCGTTGCCGGTCATAGGCCCGGTTGGTCTCGGCGGTGAGGAATTCGTCGGTCTTGTCGTCGCCCATCGCCGCGCTGCGTGCATAGCAATAAGCCGCGCATGCCGTGAACAGGGTGCGGTCGAGTATTTGTTCGACATCGACAAGCCTGTTGCCGAGCGACACAAGTTCGGCGACGAGTTCGCGACTGTCGCCGCCGTCCGCAGGCGGGCGAGACAGCGCCGCGACCCCGGCTTCGACGCACCTCGCGAGCGTCGCGTAGGCGGTGTCGCCCTTCGCTCGTGCGAGTTCGATCACCGCCTTGTCGACCTCGACCGGCAAGCGCACCGTGTGCTTCACCAGCCTCATCGCGGTGCTCGCTTGGGACGCCGATGCGCCGTCTCCAAAAGCGGTGGTATTCCGACGCTTTCAAGTGGTCGATCCGACCTGACGTCGAATCCGCCGCTCGAAAAGTGACGGAAAAGCTGGATGCACCCGTGCGTGAGGTGTGTATCCAAATTACGGGTCCGATGCGTAGCATCGCGGCCCTGCAACTTTGCCACTTTACCAAAGGGCGTGACGACTGGCCGAGTTGTCGTATGAGCCAAGGGCCGTGCAATATTCCGTGCACCTCGCGGTACACGAGACCGTGCCGAAAACTGCACAAAATATCCAACGCGTGTCATTGACGATCCTCTGCGGATAGCGGCACGAACAAGGAATCGACGCGACCGGTCTCGCCGTGGAGACCATTATTCGGCACCTCACGCTCGACAATGGCGGCATCTTCATCCCTGCGTCGCGGTGACCCGCTGCGGGTGGGAAAGAGACTCGCGCTGCGCCACGGCGGGGCAGGAATTGCCGTTCCGGTAGCGGGCGAAACCCGTTCCCGGAGGCTGAGACCAGACGTAATTTTCGACACATAGGCGACCGTCTCGGCGGGCAGTCCGCGGCGTCCCGCTGCAAAGGCGTCGGCGCGGCCGGGGCCCGCATTATAGGCGGCAAGCATCAGCCGGATGTCGCCATAGCGGTCCCACATCGCGCGCAGATAGGCCGCACCCGCGAGGATGTTGGCGCGCGGGTCGAACGGGTTCGATCCCAGCCCGTGGCGCGCCGTCAGTGATGCCCAGGTCGCGGGCATGATCTGCATCAGGCCCATCGCGCCAGCGTGCGAAACGGCGCCGGCCCTGCCCCGACTTTCGGTGTGCATCACGCGCCAGATCCAGCGTTCGGGAATGCCGAAACGCTGCGCCGCTTCGGCGACCGGGGCGGCAAGCGGGTGACCGCCCGGCTGCACTGCGGCGGCAGCCGATGTGCAAGCCGAGGGCAGGGCAAGCGCCGCGAGCAGCGCCCCGCACGGCGCCGCGAAACGCAGCGCGAGACCGCCGGCGGCGCGCAGCAGCCGCGCCATGGCTCAGTTCCCGTCCTGCGGTTCGGGGCGCGACCAGAGGATCGAAAAATCGCCGGGATCGTCGCCGAGACGGACCATGTTCGCGCGCAGCGGGGCTGGCAGGCTTGGGTCGTCGATCTGCAGCGCGATATAATAGCCGCGCGATCCGACGCGGTCCCAGCCGGCGCCGATTTCGGCGCCGAGCGCGGGATCGCCGATCAATATCCGCCACTTGGGCGCATTGTCATTTTCGGAAAAAGGCGCTTTCAACACCGTGATCTGTGCGTCGAACGACAGCGTCCGGATCGAACCGGCGAAGCCCTCCGAGACCTTGCCGCGCATCGTGCCGATGATCATCATTCACTCTCCTGCTTGGGTATCGAGGGGGCTCCGGATAGACCCGCGAGGTGCCAGCGGAGCGGCGCGCCATCGCGCACTCGGGTCAGGACGGGTTGCGCGGTGCCGATCAGGCCCGCGTCGGAGACCGGCCCGAAATAGCGCCCGTCGAGGCTGTCGCGCGCTGCATTGACGAGGAAGAGTTCGCCGCGCCCGACGGTGCGGCAGCCGGTCCAGATGGGGAGCGGACGGTTCGCCCGGTCGCGCGTCAGCGCGCGGACGGCCCCAACCCCGTCGACGGTGACGAAGACGCCCGAGCGACAGACGAGTGCGCCGGGAGGAGCGGCGACCCGCTTCAGAAGCGGCACGCCTTGCGGCAGATATCCGCGCTCGGCGAGAAAGGCCGCGAGTGCAGGCGGCGGGGCGATGGCGACGAGGTCGCCGCGCCGCGGCCGTGCGCCGACGTCGATCCTGTAGAGCCCTGTCGGCGCGCTGGCGCTCGCATTCCAGAGAAGCCGCGGCGCCGGCTTCAGCCAGGCAGCCGCCGCGAAAAGCGTGCCGAAGAGCGTCACGGCGGCCGCGGTGACGTGGAGCGCGCGGCGGTTCATGCTTCCACTGCCCGGCGGCGTAGCCATGCGCTGTGGCGATCGACGCCATAGGGCCGGAAAGGCAGGCCGGCGGTGATCCGGTTGCCGACATGGCGCCAATGATCGGGCGCCGCATCGCATGGATCGATGCCGGCGGCTTCCACCGCATCGATGGCTTCGAGCACTTTGCGGACCTTCGGCCAGCCTTCGATCCGCGCCAGGATTTCGGCACCGGGGCGGACGAACGGCAGCGTTGCATAGGGCGTGTCCGGCGCGACGGCGACAGCGATCGCGATGTTCGAATGGACCGTGCCGAAATCGTTCGAGGTCCAGCGCACAAAGGCAAACAGGGCGCCCGGACGAAACACCACCACGCGCGTTGCGCGGCTCAGGATGCGCTCGGCCGCCACGCGGCCGAAGCGAATCCACTGCTCATGGCGTCCCTCGATCCAGGTGAGTTCGACCTCGGTGAGCCGGCTGCCCGGCAGCGAAGACGACACAGGGACGCGCGCATCGGCACGCCTGGGAGATGGCGTCCGCTGCAAAGGAGGAGCGCCCCTCATCAGCGCGAAAGCTGCCGAACAGCCGGATGCACGGTTCCGGTGCCGGGGTCCGAGGTCGACGAGCGCCGGCCAAGTTCGACCCATGCGTCGAGCTCGTCGATCGCATAGACGACCCGGCCACCAAGCTTGCGATAGGCCGGACCGGTCCCGTAGCAGCGATGCTTCTCGAGCGTCCGCGGCGAGAGGCCGACGCGGCGCGCGGCGTCGGGTGTCCTCAGATAGCGCGGTGGGTGCGCGGCGGTCATGGGAGGCTCCTTCCAGCGATGGAATTCGGAAAAGCGGATCAGCGGGCGATGGCGCGTCGTGGCGCCAAAGCGCGCCCGTGGGGGAGCGGCTGAATCGCGATGCTATTTTTGTCGCCCCGCGAGCAGCGCGCGGTAGCCGCCCGCCGCGAACGCCTCGGCTTCGCGGATCAGGCGCTGGGTGCGGCGGCGCTCGGGCGAAGATTTCCACGCCGCGCCGCGACCGAAATCGAGGCGCGGATAGATGAGCCGGCGGGCAACCTCATGGTTCGTGACGGGCGCGCCTCCACGGAGGTCGAGAATCGACAGCAGCAGAGCGAGGCGCCGCGCCTGATAGGCCGTCGGCCGCGCGGCGGGCGAAACGATCGGCACTCCGCGCAGCCAGTGATCGAGATCGGAAACGGCCCGAAGGCGCGTTTCGATCATCGCATCGCATGGCATGGCGGCAACCGGCGGTCCGCCACCCGCCTCGCCGCGCAACCAGATCCGGTAGCGCGCCGCGCCATCGCCTAGGATAAAATGAGCGCCATCCTCTTCGCTGCGATGCGCAAGGCGATGCGTCCAGCGAGCCGGATCAAAGTGCGCAGCGGCTCCGAGGGCGCCCGCCGCGGTATCGAGAATCACGACATAGGGACAGCAAGCCGGGTCCCAGAAGGCGGGCGCTTCAGGCGCCGACAGGTGCGGGTCGACCGGGAAAGCAGAGGCCCCATCGCCGGGCCATCACCTCCTGCGACGCCGGATCGGCTGCGCGATCCGCCATGACGCTGTCATAGTCGCGGCGATAATCGGGGCTGCGGCGAAGAAATTCCTGGGCGAAGCCGGGAAAGTCGAGGCGGCCCCGTCCTGACTCTTCTTCCGACTTCGCATCTGCCACCGCGGCCTCCTCGAGAGGTGGCAGAATCGGCGAGGGACGGGCGGCCGCCAATTCCAAGGCGCAGGGATCGCCTTCCCCATAAGTGGGTATCCCGCCCGGCAGCGCCGGGCGGGTCCCTCCGGTTCAATCGCGGCGGGTCTGGCGGTTCCAGAGCAGATCATGCTCGCCGCCTTCGCCCTCGAAGAGCTGCGCGTAGATCGGGGCGGTGAAGCTCGGATCGTCGAGCTTGACCGAAAGATAGAGCCTTTTGTCCTGCGTTTGCTTCTCCCAGGCCGCACCGACCTCGGCTTCGCCGATGAAGACGCGGTGGGTGGGCGCGTTGCCGCTCGGGTCCTTCTCGGGCGTGATGCGAACCGATTTCGCCTGCACCGAGAGGGTGACGATGTCGCCCCGAAATTCTCCGGAGACTTTCTTGAACGTGCCGATCCTGGCCATGATGCATTCCTTTCCTGGATCGGGCCGCACCATCGCGGCCTCGATGCGCATCGACCGTCAGCGGGGACCGGCGGTGCAGCCGCAGGCCCGCAGCGAAGCGGAGGACCGCGTCGTTCGTCTTTCTTGTTTCGCGAGGAACGGCGGCACGCCGGGGGAAGAAAGTCGAAAAGGCGCGGTTGCACCGGGCCGGGCCAGCGAAAGCGGCCCGCTGACAGATGGCGCCATTCGAGAGGCCGCGAAGGTGAAGCCCGGCGGACGGATGTCTGGCCATTCGACCGGAACGCGAAGGACCGGAACGGCAGGACGATCGCCTATGTGTGCACGACCGGTCGTTCGATGTCCGCCCCCGGCGACAAGAGATCCCGCCAGCTCGCGATGCCGGCGACGAGACCGGTGAGGATGGCAAGTCCGCGCTGCGTCCATCCGTCGAGATCGCCAAGCTCCGCGAGCGCCATTCCGGCCTGATAGCCGGCAGATGCGGCAGCGCCTGCGAACAGCAGCAGCACGGCGAGCCGGATCGGCAAGGGCGCCGACCCGCTCGCCAGGTGCCGGCCAAGACCCAATAGGAGACCGCCCGCGATCAATCCGGACCCGATCAGGATCGACCATCCATATCCGAGGTCGCGGAGATGGAGGGCGAGCCCCAGCCCCGCGAAGACGGGCAGCGCGAATTTGGCGCAGCGAAAGAGGAGCAGCAGGCCATAGAAGGCGGCACCCGCGCCAAGGATCAGCATCAGCGTCATGACCGTCCTCCAGTCGGACGCGCCCGCCACCACCTCCTCAGCGCAACCTGCCGGCAAGGCATAGCAGGAGCCGGTCCGGGGGCGAACCCGAACCGGACCCAATCTGGACCTGTTTCGCGATCAGCGATTGAAGGGATCATATTCGCAGACGATCGTTTCGGGGTCGCCGTCGAACTCGTCGAGCGGCATGACCGAATAGCCGGCGCCGGTCTCGATCAGGATGATCACGGTCATCATCGTGCGGGCGAGGTTCCAGCCGAGCGATTGGGCGGTAGAAAGCGGCATGGGATGAACTCCTGTCCTTGGGAGCGGGCCAGTCCCGCTCGACAGGCGCCCCGCCGGACGGGGCCAAGCCGCAATCACCGCGCGCGCAGCCGCGGCCCCAGCGAAGCGTGGGGACCCTTTACGGGTTGATTGAAGGAGGCCTGGCCTCGGCCAAGGGATCAGCGGCAATCGAGAGCGGGACTGGCTCGGTTCCATGCGACCGGCCCCCAGCCTGCCAGCCCCGGTTCGCCGCCCCGTCCCGGCCACCTTGCTGACGATTTGAGACGCAAACATGCAGCTATCGCATCGGACGATGCAGACCCGCCCAATCTCCGCAGAGTGGGCGCCGCCAACGAGGAAACAGGCCGTCTTCCAGGGAGAACGCCATCGAGCTTGACCGCAGCAAAAGAAGAAGGGCGGCCCAGAGGACCGCCCTTGCAGTATCAATGGAGAGAATAGGCTCCCCCTGAAGGCGGAGCCGGAGAAGCCGTCAGGCCGGCGGGTTCCAGATGATGACCTTCTTCATCGGATCGTCGCCGGGGGCGTTGGCGACATTGCCGTAGATCGTCCCGAACTCGGGGGCCGACATGGTGACCGACACATATTCGGCGCCATTGTTCTGCGAGAAGCGTTTCCAGCCGGCGCCCAGCTCGAAGCCATTCTTGCGGCTGAGGATGCGATAGTCGGGTTCATTGTCCTTGGTCTTGCGACCATTCGGCACGATCGCGATCGGCGCGGTGACGTTGAGGGTGGCCAGCGTGCCTTCGAAGCTGCCGTCAGCCTTGACGTTGAGGTTGGCGATGGTGGGCATGGAATATCTCCTTCGGTTGCTCGGGGAACATCCCCGATGGCGCCCGAAGAAGGGGCCGCGAGCTGCCGTCACCGAGCGGAACGCGAGGGCGAACCCCGCATGGGGTTGACGGCCCAAGGCGAGCCGGACCCGCAGAAAGGCGACAGGAAGGGGTGGCCTCGGGCAAGTGCGGGACGATCGCCACCGCACATCCGCGCTGAAACCATGCAGCCGATGGCTTCGGTCACGCACGACCGCAAGCGCCTGAATCTCGTCAGTCGCAGCGATGGCGTCCCCAATATCTGTCCCAGCGCGCGGCGAGACCGCTCCGCAGCATGGCGCAGGAGATATCGCCGGAACGGGGCGATGTGCAGAAGGCAGCGGTACGGTTGCCATCGGCTCCGCCATGCGACGTGCAGCGCATCGCCGGCCCGCGGACGAGAATATGACCGGTGCGATTGCGACCGCGCGGCTCGCCGAGCAGGCGCACGAGATGGTCGCGCGCGCTCACCGGGTCGGCGTCCGGACAGGGGTGGCCTCGCCTGCAACGGCCATCCATTTCACGCGCCGCGATACCGGCGAGGCGGACATGTGGTCCTTCCGCGCACCAGATCGGGCCATCGCCATCCCAGACCGCGACGGGCGTGCAGGTGAAGGATTGGCCGGCGGGAACGACCGAGGCGAGCAGGAACAGGCTGAACATCGTCCGGCCCGTAATGCGGACGAGCCCCCGACTCAAACCCCGCGGGCAGCCCCGCACATGCGGAGGTCGGCGCGAAGCGCCCAAAAAACGCACTCTTGGAGAGGCCGCCGCCGGATGGCGTGCGCGCGGGCCTGTGGGCCAGCCGCCGTCCGGCAAGGGAACCGAGCCAAGTGTGCCGCGCGGCCCAGAACAGCGCGCGGTCCCTGGTGCCGCCTGTCGGCGCCAGAGCACGCTCCTTCTGCCGCGCTCAATTTTGCCCCGGCATTGCTCCAGGTTCAGCTCCTGTAACGAATGACGTGCCGCGGCTCGCCGCAGAGGCCGCACGGCCCCTTCAACCGTTCGAAGCCCCCGGTGCCACCCGCCGTACTCGTGACGACGCTCGCCTGAGCGAGAGACGACAGGTCCAGCCGATCGACGATGCATTCGTCGCAGACCGGAGTTCCGTCCATGCGCCTGACAAGGGCTTCGACGCGTTCTGCAATGGTTGGGCGTTTGCTCATGGAGATGCCCTATCGTTGCAATCCTGCTTCGTGAAGATTCGTCTCTGGCGAGGTTGGGAATAGTCCGCTTCCGATCCGCGAAAGGGCGGGTGGGAGATCAAGGCAGGGTGAAACACAGGCCTGCCCTGGATGTATGCCTTGGTCCCGGTGGAAGCTCGAAATGAAGTTCCGGTGGCGACAACCTTGATCCCGGCAAATGCCGGTGCCGATACGGCCGATCAAACTGTCGGTTTGCCGTTACGGAATCCTAGAATAATCAATATATATCAAGGGGGTAAATTTATACTGCGACTGTGAGCAGAAAAAATGGTTTCGACGACCTTAACTACCGCTTAAGTGACCAGAGGGGACCAACGTATAGGAGCAGGAGACTGTGCGTGGGGGTCAGGTATAATGAATGAAGAACCGGGCAAACCGGGCTCCGGAGTAGACCGATTGAACGCTGGTGAACGCGCTTGTCTGCTGCTCGTCGCCAAAGGAAAATCCTCCAAGCAGATCGGCCGCGAAATCGAGGTGCCGCCGAATACCGTCGACGACCGGATTCGTTCCGCGTGCCGCAAACTGGGGGCGAATAACCGCGCCCATGCCGCACAAATTTATATGACTGCAATTTCTCACGGGAAAACAGCCGCTTTCACGGACACCTCAAATTTGAGGCATGGAAATTCGGGGATTCCCGGCGGGCCCGAAGCAGGCGACACAGGGGCGTCGGCGGGGGAAAGCGACGGCTCCGACGAATATAGCCGCGAAAGACTTCACAGGCTGGTATCCCTTCGGGATTCCGGAAGAGGGAAAGTGCGGCCGAATCGAAGCCATCCGTTCGCTACATTCTTTTGGGGTATCAACAGGCTTCCGACAGGGCGTCGTATCCTGATCATTCTCGCCATCGCGCTCGGGTTTCTCGTGGCGGTGGGGACGATGGTCAACGGACTGACCACCCTTTCCAGACTGCTCGATGCTTCAGGGGGGACCGCATCCAATGGAGGCGGTGAAGGGAGAAATGATATGCTCAAGGAACGTCTCGCTGCCGCAAACAAGATCGCGACCGAACTCGCCGAAGCCGAGGCTGCTATCGATCTCGCGATCGCGAAGCTCGGCGCCCTCGTGACCTCGCTCCCCGACGCCCAGACCGCGGCCAAGCTTTCGCCGGTCGTCGGTGACGCGGCTTATGGTCATATCCAGGGCGCGGTCGTATCACTGTTCACGGGACGGTCGAGCCTTGTCGCCTTCCATCACGAGATGGACCGGATCAAGGATCGCGTCGGCCTCAGGAATTTCCGCATCACCGCGACCGGCGACGCGGTCAAGATTCTCGATCCGCAGGGCCGCAACGATGACGCCGCTACCGCTTCCGAAGCGCAGGCGGCCTGACCCCTTCCTCCCCAGGTCATGGACCGATCCCTAGAAGAAAGACGTCCATGATCTGGGGCTATATATTCATCGCGCTGATAGCCGCCGCAACGGCGTATACACTCTACGCCGGAGACCGGGAGGCGTGCATCGCGATCCTCACGCTCGTCGGCGGATCGGCGCTCACGATCGCCGCGGTCTATTATTCGGGCCAATATTATGAATCGGCGAACGGGCTCGTGGCGCTGGTAGATTTCGCCATATTGGGGATATTTCTATGGCTATCTCTCGCGAGCTGCCGCTACTGGACGCTTTGCCTACCGGCGCTGCAGGCGATCGTCTGCATCACGCATATCGCGAAGCTGGTCGCGCCCGACATCATCCCGCGCGCCTATGTGGTGGCACAGGGCCACTGGTCCTATTATCAGGTCATCCTCATCGTGATGGCGGCCCATATGCATAGCGTGCGTCGAAAGCTCCTTCGCGAGTGGATACGCGACCGCAGGCTTTCGAAAGGCGGCGCGCGCGATGTTTGATCCCGAGCGAGAGAAGCCTTCGGCTGACTATCTCCTTCGAGCGATGGCGATCATGAAGGGTATGGATGCAGGCGCCAGCCTGGTTTCCGAACTTGCCCGTGCAACAGCCCTTCCCGCGACCACGATCATTCGAACTGCGGCCATCATGATCGACGAGCGTCTCATCGAAGCGCACTTCATCGGTGAGGACGTCAAATTGTCGCTGGTTCGCCGCGGACCGCCGCCCCATAACGGCTAAATCCCTGTTCCCCGCTGCGCTTTCATCTGCTAAGCGGCTGCGCCTCTTCCGCCGACGGAGCAAGGCAGCGAGGGGAGCTCATGGCCGACTGCGAGCAGGACAAGATTGCCATTCGTGCGGTCAGAGAGCAGCTCAAGCTTGCCCTTGCCGAGCTCGACCGGCTCAGAATCCGGATGGCCGGAAACGAAGTCAACGCCGCGATCGAGGTGCTCAACGACCGTCTCGGCGAGCCGACCGATCCCGAGGAAATCAAGCGGCTGCAGCGCCGCCACCTCAGAGACTAGCTCGCCAATCGCGACAGCTAGCCGCCGATGTCGTCGAAATAATCATCCATCTTCGCGCGGGCCCCATCGCTGATCTGGATGAAAACCCTGCGGCGATCGTAGGGATCGTGCTCGCGCACGAAATGCCCGTCTTCCTCCATCGTCTTGATCCAGCGCAGAGCGGTCGTCGCGGGAACACATGCGGCGATGCAGAGGCTCGATATCGATACCTTCTGTCCCTCGTAATGCGCGGCGTAGAGATCGAGAAGCATGTCCCAGCCGGGATCTGCCAGCAGATGCGAGGAAAAACGCTGTTCGCGTTTTCGACGATCCCGGATGATGTTCCGGACCATGCGGGCCCGCGCGCGATCGAAGGAGAGCGGTATCGGCGAGACCGAGGCCGCCCGTGACGTCACGGAAAAGCCACCCTCCGCTGCCGGCCGATAGTTTTCGAACCTGCTGCCAGCCGAAACGATGAGTGATCCGGAAAGCAGTTGATTGAGGAGGCTCGACAGTCGGGCGACTTCCGCCTCGATCTGCTGAACCTTGTTCTGTGCGCCCGAGTCTTCCGGAACGCCGCCCATAATTGCATGCATGAGTCCACCCCCCGTGGCTGCAATGACGACTGCAATATGTCCCAGTTTGAATGTGGTTACTGCTTATTAATCATCCATAGCGGACCACTATTGTTACCATATTGGCAGTGTCGAAGAAATAGCGGCCGAATCGAGCCCGAATCCGGGAATAAAAAGAAGGCTTTCGGCGTCTGCGCCCGGAAACTGACCAATCAGCCAATGCGGCGCGACCCACGGCCATAGCGGCACCGAAGCGGAGGCTTCTCTCGCCGCGCGGCATGTCGCTTCAGAAATTACCACGAACCCCTCGGAGCGCCCCCGGCTGCGCGCGATTATCGCTATCGTGGCCGATGGCAGGGACACATATGCGATGGTGAACAGACTGGCCGCACCATCAAAATCATCAATGCGTCGGCCGGCGCGGCGTCACAAGGACGGCAGCGCCTTCGCTCCCGTAGGTACCGCGACGTTCGACAATCGACAGCGCGACGGGATAGGCTAACCCGTCGCGGGTAACCAGCTCGGACTCGAGCCGTACCGCTACGCCGTCACGGAACAATTTCTCGAGAGCGTCGGAGAATTGATGTCGCGAGCCAAGCGTGAGTAGGGTCGAGAAGCGCACACGGCGTATGGCCTCATCGCTGACTCCAATCATGCGGAGCAGAGCGCCATTCGCAAATTCGACCGTATCGCGAACCGAGATCAAGGCGTGCCCGATGCCGGCGTCGACATCGATCGCAAGGATCGCGGCCTGCTGTGCGCTCGCACTCTCGCGCGCCGCGATCACTTCCGTCACATCCCGCAGGATGATCGCTCCGCCGACCGGCAGCGGCACAAGGTCGATGCGGAGCCACTGGCCGGGGCGCAGGAGCGACGGCAGTTCGCCGGAAAAACGCTGGCGATGTTCGACCATTCTCACAACATGGGGATAGATGCAGCTTGTCTCGATCATCGGCAGCGCTGCGGTCAGCGGCTGCCCGACAAGTGCCGCGGCGGCGGCCTCGAACATGTCGCTTGCCGAGGGATTGAGGGCTATTATCCGATGTTCCCGATCGATCAGGATCAAAGCATCGCGGACCGATTCAAGGAGCAGGATTTGCGAATCCCGAAGAGAGGCGTCGTCAGCACCGTCGCCCTCGCCGCCTAGCCGATGATAATCGTCGAGCGAGATCAGCACATGCGCGTCCTTGCCATGGTGGGTCACGACCACCGGGCTGTGCGCCGCGTGGACGCGCCAGTTTGCAAAGCCACGAACGAAATCGGCCGCCGAAACGCGCTCCGATAGTTGACCCTGTTTCATATTCCCTCCGCGAAGTCCTCCCATCCTATTTACGGACGCAAAGACCTGCGGCGCGATCCGACCATGTCCGCCTTGCCGCCGGAATGGACCGATTGCGCCGATTCATTTCCCAGTCGGACATGGCCGATTTCCGACGAGTAGCTTTCAGTCACGACAGGCCATAAGCAGACATTCTCGTGCAGGTTGCGCAGTGCCGGCTAATGATGATGCGCTCGGCTGGCTCAACCTGATCCGCATCAACGCGGCGAAGCGAGTTTCAGTCGGCGCGCAGGAGCCTGCCCCTTTCTCCGCGCCGCCGCAGCGATTATGACAGACGCATGCCACGCCGAATGAAGATAGCCGGACAGATCGAGCAGCTGATAGCAAGCCTCAGCGGCGCGTCCATCTGCGACGACTGCATCACCGATCGGCTCAATCTTTCGGTCCGAAGTCAGGCCAATGTCGTCACACGCGAACTCGGCCATCGCGAAGAATATGACCGCGCCAAGACCTCGTGCGGGCAATGCGGCTCGCTCAAGACGGCCATTCAGATCAAAATATAAGGTTCAATCGGCCACGGCTGCTCACTTTCAGCTCGCCGACCATAGCGAAGCGACCGACAGCGACTGCGGTTCCTGAAAGTCGCTCTCGATGCTATCGGCGGGCCTGAGATCAGGCGATTTGATACCGTCCAATATTTCGTTCGCCAATAGCGAAAAGGACATCGGATGGACGCGATCGAGATTGCCGGCGGTCTGCAAAAGCGCGGCACGATCCAAGGGCTGTCGCCCCTCCCCGAATGCGAATATGATCCGGTTCATTCCTATTGTTGAGGGAAGATCGATCGTGGCTCCGAAACACCCCCTTATGCGCGACAGGATGGCGCCGTGCTTCCAATGATCATCGGATAGATTGACGACGAGGATGCCGCCAGGGTTCAGCCGCGAACGGCAATCGCGATAGAATTCCGAAGAGCAAAGCTGGGCCGGCTGTCCGTCCTTGTCGAAACCATCGACCAGTAGGATGTCGCAGCGTCCCGGATCCCGCACGACGAATTCCGCGCCATCATCGCAGACGATCTCGAAGCGCTCGCTCTCGGGCGGCATGAAGAATTGCTCCCGAACCGCGATGACGTCGGGGTCGATCTCGACCGCGACGATCGACGCCTCCGGAAGATATCGGTGGCAGTATTTTGCCAGCGATCCGCCGCCGAGCCCGATGATCTCGATGGTCTCCGGAGAGGAATGGAACAGAAGGAACCCCATCATCCGGCGCGTATAGTCGAGGATCAACATGTCCGGATCGTCGATACTCATCGCGCTTTGCACGAAAGCCCAGTTTGCGAGGAGGCTCCGTATATTGCCCAGCTCGAAGACGAGCGGGGCGGCCAGGTCCCCCGGCTCCATCGGAGACGCGTGGTGATGTTCGGTCCCATATCGTTCGAAATAACGCTGTTCGCGGTCGATATCGTCGAGATGGTCGAGAAAGCGATCAAGCTCCGTTTCCGCTCGATCGATGCTCCGGCAATCCGCCCCTGTTTCGAGTTCGCAAGCGATTTCGCTCTCGACCTCGAAATCTCCTGCGGACCTATCTGTCATGGTCGCGGCGCTCGTTCTGCCGATCATGCGATCGTCCTCCCGCAATGGTGACGCCGATAAACAGGGCGAGAAGCAAGACGGAGACGAGAATGATCAGGAATATCGTCATGCGCACCTCCCGCAAGAACGTGTCGATTGTCCGAAGGGCAGGCTGCCGGTCGCCTCCTAACGCCAGACAAACCCCGTCCGGGTCATGATCGCCCCGGCCGGGATCATTGGTTTAGCCGCTGCTCGAACTGCAGTGCCTTCTGGTACATCTCGCGCCATGCAACGGCCGCACGAAGGGCCCGGTCCCGTACGTTGGGAAGCGACGCCTCCTTCGCTTCCGCCTGACACGCCTGCATGCGAGCCAGATAGAAGCGGCTGTTCCGTGAGGTTGGTTTGGGGCTTTGGGGAATCATGTCGCAAGTTCCGTTTCTCGGGATTGTGATGGAACGTCATCGCGAGGCCCGGTCGATCCCGCCCCGGCAAGGCCGCGGAACTTTGCGGCTCCACCGGTCGGCCCGGCGACGAGCCACGCGCTGCCGCCGCCGCGACAAGGCTTCGCAAGCGGAAAGCCTAGCGCTTGCGTACGAACTCGGCGCGCAGGACGAGGCCCTTGATGCTGTCGTGACGGCAATCGATCTCCTGCGGATCGCCCGTCAGGCGGATCGACTTGATGACCGTCCCCACCTTCAGCGTCTTGCCGGCCCCCTTGACCTCGAGATCCTTGATCAGTGCAACGCTGTCGCCATCCTGGAGCAGGTTCCCGACCGCGTCGCGAACCTCGACCTGCGAGGCTGCGGCCTTGCGTTCCGCAAGTTCCGACGCCGGCATCCACTCGCCGCTTTCCTCGTCATAGACATAGTCGTCGTTGTCACTCATTTCATTCTCCAGACTTGGTCAGAATTCGGCTTTCCCGGCGGCCGACCGATCGAAAAACGGCGCGTGCGAATAGCCTGCCGCTCACAGGGGTCGCCGTCATTTCGCCTCCGCCAGATCGACCGCGAGCGCCTGCGCGTCCGCATAATCGGCCGCATAGGCGATGCGACCCGCCGCTTCGCCGAGGCCGATCCGCCCGAGCATCGCCCGCGGCTGGGGCTGCACGCCCGAGACAATCACCCGCGCGCCCGCCAGCCGGGCCTGTTCGACAAATTCTTGGAGCGCCTGCGCTCCGCTCGCATCGAGGAGCGGCACGAGCCGCATCCGCAAGATGATGACGCGCGGCGACTGCCCGACGCGGCGCAGCGTGTCGAGCAGCTCGCCCGCGACGCCGAAAAAGAAGGGACCGGCAATCCGGAACACCTCGACCCCGGGCGGCAGATCGTCGCGCTGGTCGAGGTCTTCGGCATCGAGTTCAGCGTCGCGGCGGCCGCTCCGGTCGACCTCGACCGCTTCGGCCATGCGCGCCATGAACAGCAGCGACGCGAGCGTGACCCCGACTGCGATCGCCACCGTCAGGTCAACGAGCACCGTCAGTCCGAAGGTGATGAGCAGCACCGCCCGGTCGCTGTTCGGCATCCGCAGCAGTGCGAGGAAGCGCTGATACTCGCTCATGCCCCAGGCGACCATGAACAGGATCGCGGCGAGCGCAGCCATCGGCACATAGGCCATCAGGTCGGTGCCGAAGAGGATGAAGACGAGCAGGAAAGCCGCATGCATCATGCCCGCGACCGGCGTCTTCGCACCCGATCGGATATTGGTCGCTGTGCGCGCGATCGCTCCGGTGGCCGGGAGGCCGCCGAACAGAGCCGAGCCGAGATTGGCAACGCCCTGCCCGATCAGCTCCTGGTTCGAGCGATGCCGCGTCCCGACCATCCCGTCGGCGACGACCGCCGAGAGCAGCGCCTCGATCCCGGCGAGGAAGGCGATGGTGAAGGCCGACGGCAGGACGGCATTGATCTTCGCGAGCGATATCTCGGGAAACGACGGGACCGGAAGGCCGGCTGGAATGTCGGGAAAGCGCGAACCAATCGTGTCGACCGGCAGGTTCAAAAGCGCCACCGCGAGGGAACTTGCCACCACCGCGATCAGGAAACCCGGCAAGCGCGGCGCGAATTTGCGAAACGTGATGATGATTGCCAGCGCACCCGCACCAACGCCGATCGCAGCCCAGTTCGCGCTGGGCAGCGCGCCGAGATAGGCCTGCCATTTGGGAAGGAAATCGGCGGGAACCGTATCGATCGAAAGGCCGAGGAAATCCTTGACCTGGCTCGAGGCGATGATCACCGCAATCCCCGCCGTAAAGCCGGTCACCACCGGATGCGGAATATATTTGATGATCTGACCGAAGCGAAGCAACCCCGCCGCAACGAGGATGAGCCCGGCGAGCAAGGTCGCGATCAGGAGGCCGTCATAGCCATGGCTCGCGATGACGTTGAAGATCACGACGACGAAGGCGCCGGTCGGACCGCCCACCTGCACGCGCGATCCGCCCAGCGCCGAGATCAGGAAGCCCGCGACGACCGCGGTGATCAGCCCCTTGTCGGGCGAGGCGCCGCTCGCGATGCCGAGCGCCATCGCGAGCGGCAGCGCAACGATGGCAACCGTCAGCCCCGCGATCGCATCGGCCCGAAATGTGGCGACGGAATAACCCTCGCGAAAGACCGTAAAGAGCTTCGGCGTATAGGCCTCGGTCTTCACCGAATTTCGGGCCGGCTCGGAAATTTGGCGGACAGAAGCGCACGACCGGGCGCCTTGGGATCGGTGTCGGCCACGTCACGGACGCGCACCCCCCGCCCGGTCCCGACGCTCGATGAATATTCGCCGAGCAGTTCGATGCCGGCACCTTCGAGCGCGCCAATCACCTTGACCAGCGTATCGACGACGCCGCGGACCTGGCCATTGGACGCCTCCATGCGCTGGATCGTCGGCAGCGAAAGACCGGCAAGCTCGGCCAGTTCGCGCTGGTCGATCCCGAGGAGCGCGCGCGCCGCGCGCATCTGCTGCGAAGTGATCATATCAGCCCCTTGATGTTTCATACATCATTTATCAGTCTTAACACCATCATCTTATGCTGTATATATCGATGATGCAATATCATCAGTCAGATCGCCGAGAATGGAAAGTCGATACGGGAAAGCCTTCACCCCTCCGCGATGGCGCGGGCGACCTGCATGCGATACCGGCCAATGCCGTGCTACCGGGATCGGGATGGGGCGCGATCTATCGCGGCGTTCGTGGACGCTGCCCTCGCTGCGGCGATGCGAAGCTGTTTCGCGCCTTCCTCAAGCCCGTGGACCATTGTTCCGCATGCAGGCAGGACTGGACGCATCAGCAGGCCGACGACTTTCCCGCCTATGTATCGATTTTCCTGACCGGACATATCATGGCGCCGGTGATCATCGCCCTTGTCCAGAACACGAAGCTGTCCCTGCCCGCCCTCGCCGCGATTATCGTGTCACTCATGCTAGGCTTGATGATCCTGTTTCTCCAGCCCGCCAAGGGCGGCATCATCACGCTGCAATGGTGGTTCGGCATGCACGGGTTCATGAAGGAACGGCGCCCGCCGGAGATATCCGATCGCGAAGGGTGAGGCTTGCCCGGAGCGGCAACCGCCCTCTAGATGAGCGGCAATCCCGTCCAAAGGAACGAATAGCTGGATACGGTATCGATCATCCTCTTCCTGTTGCTCGCCGTCGTCGTGAGCGGCGCGATATCGCGCATGCTGCCGGTGTCGCTGCCGACGCCGCTGGTGCAGATCCTGCTTGGCGCGGGGATCGGCCTGTCGACCTCCTACCGCGTCGAGCTCGATCCCGAGTTGTTCCTGCTGCTTTTCCTGCCGCCGCTGCTGTTCCTCGACGGCTGGCGCATTCCCAAGGACGAGCTGCTGAAGGATCTCTCGACCGTCGTCGAGCTTGCCCTCGGTCTCGTCCTCATGACCGTCATCGGCATGGGCCTGCTCATTCACTGGATGATCCCCGCGATGCCGATGGCGGTCGCCTTCGCGCTCGCCGCCGTCGTGTCGCCGACCGATCCGATCGCGGTGTCCGCCATCGCCGCGCGCGTGCCGATCCCCAAGCGGATGATGCATATTTTGGAGGGGGAGTCGCTCCTGAACGATGCCTCGGGCCTCGTTTGCCTGCGCTTCGCGATCGCCGCGGCGCTGACCGGCACCTTCTCCGCCGGCGCGGCGGCGCTCAACTTCCTGTGGGTCGCAGGGGCCGGTTTGGCGATCGGCTTTGCGGTGACGCTGTCGGTCACGTGCGCCAAGGCGTGGGTGACGAAGCGCTGGGGCGAGGATACCGGCTCGCAAATCCTCGTCAGCCTGCTGATCCCGTTCGGTTCGTACCTGCTCGCCGAGCATGTCCATGCCTCGGGCATTCTTGCCGCGGTGAGTGCCGGCGTGACCATGACCTTCGCCGAAATATCGCGGCAGGCGATGGCGGTCACCCGGATGCGGCGCAATTCGGTGTGGGACACGATCCAGTTCGCGCTCAACGGCATCATCTTCGTGCTGCTCGGCGAGCAACTGCCCGCCATCCTCGCCGGCGCGAAAGAAACGGTCGCGCTCACCGGTCATGGCGCTCCCTGGTGGCTTGCCGTCTATATCGTCGCGATCGTCGCAGGCCTCGCGGCGCTTCGCTTCCTTTGGGTGTGGATATCGTTCAGGCTCACGATCCTTCGCAAGCGCGACAAGAATATCGAATTCCAGAGCCCCAACTGGCGACTGGTCGCCGCGATGTCGTTTGCCGGCGTGCGCGGGGCGATCACGCTTGCGGGCGTCCTGACACTGCCGCTGGCCCTTGACGACGGCACCCCCTTCCCGGCGCGCGATCTTGCGATCTTCCTGGCTGCGGGCGTCATCATCGTCTCGCTGGTCCTTGCCACCGTCGCATTGCCCCTTTTGCTCAGGGGGCTGGTCATGCCGCCGGATCAGTCGAAGCAGGAAGAGGAGGATGCGGCGCGCATCGCCACGGCGGAGGCCGCGATCCATGCGATCGAACAACGACAGCATACGCTGGCAGAGCAGCACGGCGAAGCCGATCTCTATGTGGCTGCCGGCGCGCGCGTCATGGATTTTTACCGCGAGCGCATCGAAAGCCGGACCAACGGCCTTTCCGACGCCCGCAAGGCGGAAGAACAGCTTGTGCGCGAGTTCCAGCTTGTCGGTATCAAGGCCGAACGCGAGGCGCTCCTCGGTCTCGGCCGTTCACGTGCCATCGGCAGCGGTGTTGCACAGAAACTGAGCCGCGAACTCGATTTATCTGAGGCACGCTATCGCGGCTGATGGCCGACTGGAGACTGTCCGCTGTGGTAGCCTATTTCGCTAAGCGGACACTTGACGCGCGGATTATGTCGCCACCAACAAAGTCTCTGGCAGATTTGTGCGCTGCAGCGTAAAGGCGCGACCATGAGGATCGCGATCATCGACACCAGCGCAGGGCGTGCGGCCGTCATATCCGACGGTTTGCGCGAAGCTGGCCTCGACGACCTCGTACTGGTGGATACTTCCAAACCACTTGTTGCGCAGATCGAAGCGGCCGCCCCCGAAGTTGTCCTAATCAACCTCGAAAACCCCAGCCGCGACCTGCTCGAGGACTTCTTCGCCATGTCGCGCGCCCTCGCGCGCCCGATCGCGATGTTCGTCGATCAAAGCGACGCCGAGGCGACCGGCGCGGCGATCGATGCTGGCGTATCTGCATACGTCGTCGACGGATTGTCCAAGCAGCGCATCAAGCCGGTCGTCGACCTCGCCATCCGGCGCTTCCAGGCTTTTTCGCGCCTCCAGCGCGAACTCGACGACGCCAAGAACGCGCTTGCCGAACGCGCCGTCATCGACAAGGCGAAGGCAATATTGATGAAGCGCCGCCAGATCGATGAGCCGGAGGCTTATGCCCTGCTCCGCGGACAGGCGATGCGCACCAACCGCCGGATTTCGGAAATTGCCGAAGCGATCGTGACGAGCGAAGCGCTGATGGGAGACATGGAATGACCGGCGAGCGCTTCCGTATCGGCTTTCTTCCGCTCGTCGACGCGGCGCTTCCGGTTCTCGCACACGAACTCGGCTTCGCTGCTGCCGAAGGCCTCACCATCGACCTCATCCGCGACATGACTTGGGCGACCGTGCGTGACCGCCTGCTCTACGGCCATACCGACGCAGCCCACATGATCGCGCCGCTAGCCATCGCAACGACGCTCGGGAAGGATCGCCCCGCCGTACCGCTCGCGGTGCCCTTCGTCCTCGGCCTCAACGGCAACGCCGTGACATTTTCGACCCGGTTGGCAGCGGAGACGGGTTTGACCGGCGAGCTGGGCGACCCGACCCGGATCGGCACGGCGTTGAAGAAAGCAGCAGATGCAAGGGTCGCAGCGGGCAAACCGCTGCGCTTCGGCGTCGTGCACCGCTATTCGAGCCACAACTACATGTTGCGTTACTGGCTCGCGGGCGTCGGCATTCGTCCCGATCAGGATATCGAGATCGTCGTCACCAGCCCGCCATTCGCCGCCGACGCGCTCGCCGCGGGCGAGGTCGACGGTATATGTGTCGGCGAGCCGTGGAACTCGATTGCGGTTGACCGCGGCGTCGGCCACATCGCGCTCGCGACGGCCCAAATCTGGCGCCGCGGCGTCGAGAAGGTACTGGCGATGCGCGAGACGGTTCTCGACGAACGTCGCGGGGAAGTAGAAGCCTTGGTGCGCGCGCTGCACGCGGCGGCGGCACATTTCATCGAACCCGACGCAGCCGCGGAAAGCGCCGATATATTGGCGCGGGCCGAATATCTCGACGCGCCGCGCGATGCCGTGCTGCGTGCGATCACCGACCGCATCCGGCTCATACCCGGTGGTGATCCGGTCCACTATCCCGATTTCATGTTCCAGTACCGCGAGGCCGCAAACTTCCCGTGGCGTAGCCAAGCCGCGTGGCTTTATTCGCAGATGGTGCGCTGGGACTATATGGCGTTCAGCGGCGGCGAGGCGGCAGCAGCCAGCAACGTCTTCCGTCCCGACGTTTACCGCGCCGCGCTTGCCGGCTCCGGCGCCCCCCTGCCCGGCGCCAGCTCGAAGCTCGAAGGCGGGCTCGACGAGCCCATCGGCGCGGGGTCCACGCAGGGGCGCCTGACGCTCGGCAGCGACCGCTTTTTCGACGGCCGCGCCTTCGATCCCGACGATATCGAGGTCTATCTCTCTGAACTCCCCTAGCTTTCCGATTTATGCTGCACCTGCGAAATAATCCCTTGCAGCAAACCCGCGAATCGGGCAGCTTAAGCGCACTCGGCAAGGCTGCCGGGGCAGGATAAGGCGGCGACGGTTCCAACGAGGGGATCGAACCGCAGGCGGACGGGGAGCCATTCCCCGCAATCCCAACAGGCAATGAAGCCGTCAGGATGCGCCCGCATGGCCGCCGTCCTGGCGGCTTTTTTATTGCCCGTCACACGAAGGGGACGGACGATGACGACTGCAACCACGGGGGCCACGGCGCCCAAATCGAGCTTCTGGGCGAGCGGGCACTGGCCGACGTTGATCGCCGCCTTTCTCTATTTCGATCTCGCCTTCATGGTCTGGGTCATCCTTGGCCCGCTCGCCCCCTCGATTTCGGAGGATCTTGGTCTGAGCCCCGCGCAAAAGGGGCTGATGGTCGCGGTCCCGACGCTCGCCGGCGCGGTACTGCGCGTCGTCAACGGACTGCTCGTCGATCGCATCGGGCCAAAGCGCTCGGGCGCGATCAGCCAGATCATCGTCATCGCCGGGCTGTTCGCCGCCTGGTTCTTCGGCGTCCACAGTTTCGCGGGCACGCTCGCGCTCGGCGTGATCCTCGGCTTCGCGGGCGCCAGCTTCGCGATCGCGCTGCCGCTCGCGAGCCGCTGGTATCCGCCCGAGCATCAGGGCAAGGCGATGGGCCTTGCCGGCATGGGCAATTCGGGCACGGTGCTCGCCGCACTCTTCGCCCCCGGCCTCGCCAAGCTGTTCGGCTGGAACGCCGTGCTCGGCCTCGCCTGCATCCCGCTGACGATCGTCTTCTTCATCTATCTCGCGATGGCGAAGGACGCCCCGAACGCCCCCGCGCCGAAAAAGCTGGTCGACTATTTCCAGCCGCTCAAGACCGCCGACGCCTGGTGGCTGATGGGCTTCTACTCGGTAACCTTCGGCGGTTTCGTCGGGCTTGCCGCCTCGCTCCCGATCTATTTCACCGACCAGTTCCACCTCACCCCCGTCATCGCGGGCTATTGCACCGCGGCGTGCGTCTTCGCCGGATCGCTGGTGCGGCCGATGGGCGGTGCGCTCGCGGACAGGGTCGGCGGCGTCAAGGCGCTGATGGCGGTGTTCGTCGTCGCGGCCCTTGCTCTTGCAGGCGTACCGCAAGCCGATACGTTGCCCGCCGCGCTCGGCCTGTTCGTGATCGCGATGCTCGCGCTCGGCACCGGCAATGGATCGGTGTTCCAGCTCGTCCCGCAGCGTTTCTCGGCCGAGATCGGCGTGATGACCGGGCTCGTCGGCATGGCGGGCGGCGTCGGGGGCTTCTACCTCGCCTCCTCGCTCGGCTTTGCGAAGCAGTGGAGCGGCAGCTTTGCACCGGGCTTCTATATCTTTGCCGGGCTCGCGGTGCTGGCGCTGGTGGCGCTGATGTTCGTGAAAGGCCAGTGGCGCGCGACCTGGGGCGCAGCCGAAGGCGTGCGGATCTAACCATGACCCGCACCCTTGTGATCTTGCTGGCGCTCGCGCCGGCCGGGGTGGCGCACGCCCAGCATGTCACCCTCAAGCCGCTCGGCGAAGCCCGGCTTCGCTACGAACAGGTCGATCAGGACGGCATCGCCGCCGACGCCGACGCCGTGACCCTGCGCCTCCGCGCCGGGGTCGAGGCGAAGGCCGGGCGCTGGTCGGCGCTCGTCGAAGGCCAGGGCAATCTGGCGGTCGTCGATGGGTATTTCGACGGCCTCCACGGCGCCGCGACGCGGCCCCTCGTCGCCGATCCCCAGAATATCGCCCTCGCCCGCGTGCAGCTCCGCTATGCCGCGCCAAGCTTCGCGATCACCGCGGGGCGCCAGCGGATCGCGCTCGACGACGAGCGCTTCGTCGGCGCGGTGCCCTTCCGCCAGAACGGCCAGAGCTTCGACGCGGTTCGCGCCGAGATCACGCCGATCAAGGGCCTGAAGGCCGACCTCGCCTATGCGTGGAACGTGCGCACCATCTGGGGCATCGACGGCGCCGGCGCACGGCAACAAGCGGTGTCGGGCGACAATGTCTTCGCCAACGTCGGCGTCGCGACGCCGATCGGCAAGGCGGCCGCCTTTGCCTATCTGATCGACCAAGACGAAGCCGCGATGCAGGGCTTTCGTATGTCGAACCAAAGCTATGGCGTGCGGCTCGACGGCAGCCAGCCGCTCGGCAAGGCGAAGATCGCGTACCAGCTGAGCTATGCGCGCCAGTCCGACTGGCACCGCAACCCCAATGACTATGCCGCCGACTATTGGCTCGCCGATGTCGCGGTCGATCTTGGCGGCCCCCGGGTCGGCGCCGGGTACGAGATACTCGGCGCCGGGTCAGGAAGAAATGGGGAAACCGCCCTCACCAGCTTCCAGACCCCGCTCGCTACCGGATTCAAATTCCAGGGCTGGGCCGACAAATTCCTCACCACCCCGCCCGACGGCGTGCGCGATCTCTATGCGAGCGCGGGCTGGAGCTGGAAAGCGGTGGGGCCGCTCAAGGCCGTGACGCTGCAGGCGGCGTACCACGACTATCGCAGCGACCGCGCCTCGCGCTCCTATGGCGACGAGATCGACCTGCTCGCCAGCGCCAAGCTCGGCAAGGTCACCGCCTCGGCGCGCTACGCCCATTACGAAACCGACGGTTTCGCCACCGATACCGACAAATTCTGGCTGCAACTGGACTGGATGCTCTGATGGAACACCGCCCCCTCAAACCAGACGCCGACACGCGCGAGCATCTCGTCGTGATCGGCAACGGCATGGCCGGCTGCCGCGCGGTCGAGGAACTGCTCGCGCGCGATCCGAGCCGCTACCGCGTCACGATCTTCGGCGCCGAGCCGCGGGTCAATTACAACCGCATCATGCTGTCGCCCGTGCTGGCGGGCGAGAAACGCTTCGACGATATCGTCATCAACGATGCCGGCTGGTATGCCGACAACGGCATCGCGCTGCTCGCGGGCGATCCGGTGGTCGCGATCGACCGCGACGCGAAGAGCGTGACGACGCGCGGCGGCCTGTCCGAAAGCTATGACCGGCTGCTGATCGCGACGGGTTCCGACCCCTTCATCATCCCGGTGCCGGGCAAGGATCTGCCCGGCGTCATCGCCTTCCGCGACATGGACGATGTCGACACGATGCTGGCCGCGGCTGAAACGGGCGGCGATGCGGTGGTGATCGGCGGCGGCCTCCTCGGCCTGGAAGCCGCGCACGGCCTCACCTTGCGCGGGATGAAGGTCACCGTCATCCACTTGATGCCGACCCTGATGGAGCGCCAGCTCGACGAAGCCGCTGGCTGGCTGCTCAAAAATGCGCTCGAAGCGCGCGGGCAGACGATCCTCACCGGCGCCGACACCGCCGAGATCGTCGGCGACGGCAAGGTCGAAGGTGTGAGGCTCAAGGACGGCACGCTGATCCCCGCCCGCCTCGTGGTCATGGCGGTCGGCATCCGCCCCTCGGTGGCTCTCGCCCGCGACGCGGGCCTTGCCGTGGGGCGCGGCATTCAGGTCGATGACCATATGGTGACCAGCGACCCCGCGGTGCTCGCGGTAGGCGAATGCGTCGAGCATGATGGACAGGTTTATGGCCTCGTCGCGCCGCTGTGGGACATGTGCCGCAGCCTCGCCGACGGCCTCGTCGAACAGCCGACCGGCTATCGCGGATCGGTCACCTCGACCAAGCTCAAGGTGTCGGGGATCGATGTGTTCTCGGCGGGCGATTTCTCGGGCGGCGACGGCTGCGAGGACATTGTCCTCCGCGACGCCAGCCGCGGCGTTTACAAGCGCGTCATCGTCAAGGACGACCGCATCGTCGGCGCGGTGCTCTATGGCGATACCGCCGACGGCAGCTGGTATTTCGACCTGCTCAAGAAACAGGAGGACGTCTCCGATCTTCGCGACCTGCTGATCTTCGGCCAGGCCTTCGCCGCGGGAGGCGGCGCGGCGGACCCTAAGGCGGCCGTTGCGGCGCTTTCCGACGATGCGGAAATCTGCGGCTGCAACGGCGTTACCAAGGGCCAGGTCGTCTCGTGCATCGCCAAGGGCGCGCACAGCCTCGATGCGGTGCGCGGCACCTGCAAGGCGTCGGCGAGTTGCGGCAGCTGCACGGGCCTCGTCGAAAATCTGCTCGCGCTGACGCTCGGCGACGATGTCCAGTCGGGACCCAAGACGATGTGCAAATGCACCAGCTTCGGCCACGACGACGTCCGCCGCGAGATCGTCGCGCAGGCGATGCGCTCGATCCCCGAAGTGATGCAGAAGCTCCACTGGTCGACCCCCGACGGCTGCTCCTCGTGCCGCCCTGCGCTCAACTATTATCTGCTCTGCGCGCTGCCCGGCGACTATGTCGACGACCAGCAGAGCCGCTTCGTCAACGAGCGCCTCCACGCGAACATCCAGAAGGATGGCACTTATTCGGTCGTCCCGCGCATGTGGGGCGGCCTCACCAACCCGACCGAGCTGCGCGCGATCGCCGACGTCGTCGAAAAATACAACGCCCCGATGGTCAAGGTCACCGGCGGCCAGCGGCTCGACATCTTCGGCATCAAGAAGGAGGATCTGCCCGCGGTCTGGGCCGACTTGGGCGCCGCCGGCATGGTTTCGGGCCACGCCTATGGCAAGGCGCTGCGCACGGTGAAGACCTGCGTCGGGTCCGAATGGTGCCGCTTCGGCACGCAGGATTCGACCGGGCTCGGCGTCAAGCTTGAGCGGATGAGCTGGGGCAGCTGGATGCCGCACAAGCTCAAGATCGCCGTGTCGGGCTGCCCGCGCAACTGCGCCGAGGCGACGATCAAGGACTTCGGTGTCGTCTGCGTCGACAGCGGCTACGAACTTCATGTCGGCGGCAATGGCGGCATCCACGTCCGCGCCACCGATCTCCTCTGCAAGGTCGCGACCGAGCAGGAGGCGATGGATTATTGCGCCGCCTTCATCCAGCTCTACCGCGAGGAAGCGCGCTACCTCGAACGCACCGCGCCATGGATCGAGCGCGTCGGGCTCGCGCATATCGTCGCGCGCATCGTCGACGACGAACCCGGCCGCGAGGCGCTGCGCGCGCGCTTCCTCTATTCGCAAAGCTTTTCGCAGGACGACCCCTGGGCGCAGCGCGCCGAGGGCGCCGAGGCCGAACATCATGCGCCGATGGCGCGCTTCATCCCGCAGGGAGAATATGCATGACCACCGCTGAATGGCTCGACATCGGCTGGGTCGACCAGATCCCCGTGCGCGGCAGCCGCACCGTGCAGGTCGAGGGCGGCGACGACATCGCACTCTTCCGCACCGCCGAGGGCAAGGTCTTCGCGCTGCTCGACCGCTGCCCGCACAAACACGGACGGTTAAGTCAGGGCATAGTCCATGGCGGCGCCGTCGCCTGCCCCCTCCACAATTGGCGGATCAGCCTGTCGACCGGCGAGGCGCTGGGCGAGGACAAGGGCTGCACACCCACGGTGCCGGTCAAGATCGATGGCGGCCGCGTCCTCATCTGCCGCGCGGGCACGCTGAAGGCCGCCGCCTGATGACAGAGGCGATCCGCACCACCTGCGCCTATTGCGGCGTCGGCTGCGGCATCCGCGCGACGGTGACGGGCGAGCGGAGCGTCGAGATCGCCGGCGATCCCGACCATCCCGCCAACCGCGGCCGCCTCTGCTCGAAGGGTACGCATCTCGGCGAGACCGTCGGGCTCGAAGGCCGCCTGCTCCATCCGATGATCGGCAGCAAGCGCGCGAGCTGGGACAAGGCGCTCGACCTCGTCGCCAAGCGCTTCAAGGAGACGATCGCGCGCCATGGCCCTGGTAGTGTCGCCTTCTATGTGTCGGGGCAACTCCTCACCGAGGACTATTATGTCGCGAACAAGCTGATGAAGGGCTTCATCGGCACCGCGAACATCGACACCAATTCGCGCCTCTGCATGTCGAGCGCGGTCGCGGGCCACACCCGCGCCTTCGGCGAGGACATCGTCCCCGCCACCTATGACGATCTCGACGCCGCCGACCTGTTCGTCCTCGTCGGGTCGAACACCGCCTGGTGCCACCCGATCGTCTACCAGCGCATCCGCGCGCGCTGCGAGGCCGGAGCGAAGCTCGTCGTCATCGACCCGCGCCGCACCGAAACCGCCGAAGAAGCCGACCTGCATCTGCCGATCCGCCCAGGCAGCGACGTCGCGCTGATGAACGGCCTGCTCCAGCATTGCCGCGAGGCGGGCGTCGTCGATGAGGAGTATCTGGCCGCACATGTCGCGGTACCTCAGGATTTCTGGGGCCAGCTTGGAGAGGGGAATGACCTGTGGTCGGTGGCGCGCCTGTGCGACGTCCCCGCCGCCGACCTCAGGCATTTCTATGAGCTGTTCGCGGCGAACCCCCGCACCGTCACCCTCTTCAGCCAAGGGATCAATCAGGCGACCGCAGGCACCGACCAGGTCAACGCGATCACCAACCTCCATCTCGCGACGGCACGGATCGGCAAGCCCGGCGCAGCGCCCTTCTCGATCACCGGCCAGCCCAACGCGATGGGCGGCCGCGAGGTCGGCGGGCTCGCCTCGACGCTCGCGGCGCATATGGATTTCGCGCCCGAAAACCGCGCCCGCGTCCAGCGTTTCTGGGCGTCGCCAAAGATGGCGGAGAAGCCGGGCCTGAAAGCCGTCGACCTCTTCCGCGGCATCGGCGAAGGCAGGATCAAGGCGCTGTGGGTGATGGCGACCAACCCCGCCGTGTCGATGCCCGACGGCAATGCGGTGCGCGAAGCACTCGCCGCCTGCCCCTTCGTCGTCGTCAGCGACATGATCGAAAAGACCGACACCGGCGCCTTCGCGCATGTCCGCCTGCCTGCCGCGGCGTGGGGCGAAAAGGACGGCACCGTCACCAACAGCGACCGCACGATCAGCCGCCAGCGCGCGCTCTTCGCGCTGCCCGGCGAAGCGATGCCCGACTGGTGGATCGTCAAGGAGGTCGGCCGGCGCATGGGCTGGAAGACCGCTTTCGCCTACGACCGCCCCGCCGACATCTGGCGCGAGCACTGCCGTCTGTCGACCTACGACAATGACGGCGTGCGCCTGTTCGCCTTACCCGGCGCCGCGCAGGGCGGAACCGCCGCCTATGATGCGATGGAGCCGTTCCGCTGGGGCGGCGACCACCCCTTCGCCGACGGCCGCTTCTCCACCGAAGATGGCCGCGCGCGCTTCGTCCCCGTCGCGCAAAAGCCGCTGCCCGAACCGCTCGGCAAATGGCCGCTCACGCTCAATACGGGCCGCTATCGCGACCAGTGGCACACGATGACGCGCACCGGCCTCGCCCCCAAGCTCGCGCGCCACCGCGAGGAGCCGCTGGTCGAGGTCCACCCCGACGACGCCGCGCGCCTCGGCCTCCGCGACGGCGGCCTCGCGCGCGTCGCGACGCCGCAGGGCAACAGCCTCTACCGCGTCGCCTTCCACAGCGGCCAGCGCCCCGGCGAGCTGTTCGTCCCGATCCACTGGACCGACCGCACCGCGAGCGGCGGGCGCACCGGGCTGCTCCCGCGCCCGCTCGTCGACCCCGTGTCCGGCCAGCCGGGATTCAAGCGTACGCCAGCGTCGATCGCAGCGGTGACGCCGAAGTGGCGGGGCTTCCTGCTCCTCGCGCGCGAACTCGCCGAAACGCCGCGCTGCCTGTGGGCGACCCGCGTCGCGGTGCCGTCGGGCGTGATGTGGGAAGTCGCGGGCAATGGCGACCTCAAGAGCATCGAGGCATTGCTCCCCAAGGGCGAGCGGATCGAGGCGCAGGACGCCGCGCGCGGCACCAAGCGCATCGCGATCGTCGCGAACGGCCGCCTCACCGGCGCGCTGTTCATCACCGAGACCGGCGAACTGCCCCCGCGCGACTGGCTGATCGCGCAGCTCGCGGCGCCCGACGTCGCCCCCACCCTGCTCGCGGGGCGCGCGCCGGGGGTGCAGGCCGACCGCGGCCCGATCATCTGCGTCTGCTTCGACATCGGGCTCAAGACCATCGTCGCGGCGATCCGGGACCAGAAGCTCGCCGATGTCGCGGCCATCGGCGGTGCGCTCGGCGCGGGCACAAACTGCGGCTCGTGCCGCCCCGCGCTCGCGCGCATCCTGACCGAGGAGACCAGCAATGCAGCCTGACGATTTCGCGCCCGGCACCGTCTGGCTCGTCGGTGCAGGCCCCGGCGATCCCGACCTGCTCACGATGAAGGCGGTGCGGTTGATCGAGCGCGCCGACATCGTCTTTTACGACGCGCTCGTTGGCGATGGCGTGCTCGCGCTGATCCCGGCCAAGACCGAGATGGTCAGCGTCGGCAAACGGTCGGGCCGCCATTCGAAAGACCAGCGCACGATCGACGCGATGCTGGTCGACGCTGCTGCAGCCGGCAAGCGCGTTGTGCGCCTGAAAGGCGGCGACCCCTCGATCTTCGGCCGCTCGACCGAGGAACTCGCTGCCCTGCGCGAAGCCGGGCATATTGCCCGCATCTGCCCGGGCATCACCACCGCGTGCGCCGCCGCGGCGTCCGCCGGCATCTCTCTCACGCTCCGCGGCGTCGCCCGCGATGTCCGGTTCGTCACTGCACATAGCAAGCGCGGCGCAGCACTCGACATCGACTGGTCATCGCTTGCCGAAGGCGGGTCGACCCTCGCCTTCTATATGGGGCGCGGCGCCGCGGGCGAAATCATGCGCGGGCTCATGTGCGCCGGCATGCGCGGCGACATCCCGGTGATGATCGCTTGCCACGTCAGCGGCCCGGACGAGCGCCGACTGGCAACGCGGCTCGACCTGCTCGATCTCGCGACCCGGTCGTTCGCAACAGACGCACCGACGCTGATCCTCGTTGGCGAGGCTGTCGACCAAGGTGCCCCCGCACTCATGATTTCGGAAGCGCACGCGCGACAGATGCATGGGTAAGCATGCAACCATCCCGGCATCCGGCGCCTGCGCTGCCTCGATCGATTTCGACAACGCGCTGGCGATCCTGGCAGCGCATGCCCGCCCCCTCGGCAAGGAAAGCGTCCCCTTGCACGACGCGGGCGGGCGCTATCTCGCTGCACCGGTGCTTGCCCGGATCGACGCGCCGCGGCGCGACTGCGCGGCCATGGACGGCTATGCGGTCCGCGACGCCGACCTGAAGAACGGCACCATAGTCTTGCGGTCGAGCGGCACGAGCTACGCGGGCGGCGCCGAGCCGGGCGCAATCTCGGCGGGAGAAACCTGGCGTGTAATGACGGGCGGGCCTCTGCCCCACGGCAGCGACCGCGTTGTAATGATCGAGCATTGTCGGCATCGCGGCGATCTCGTGGTGCTGGACGCTCCGCCGCTCGGCAAGCCGCACGTCCGGAAGGCCGGCTCCGATTTTTCCGCGGGCGACGAACTCCTCGTGGTGGGCACGAGGATGACGGCGGCCCGGCTGGTCGTGGCGGCTGCCGCAGACCGCTCCGAGGTCGAAGTATGGTGTGCTCCGCGCATCCTGCTGGTCGCGACCGGCGACGAAATCCTCGCGCCGGGATGTGCATTGCGGATGCTGAACGCGATCCCGGACAGTCTCAGCATCGCAATCGAGCACTTGTGTGTGTCCGCGGGTGCGGACGTCGTCACCGCCTTCAGGCTCCCCGACGATGAGAGGGCGATTGCCGACGCGCTGGAAAGAGCCGCCGCCGACGTGGTCGTCGTCATTGGCGGTGCCTCACGCGGCGACCGCGATTTCGGGCGGTCGGCCTTGGCATCGCTCGGACTGGAAGTCGCTTTTGCCGATGTCGCCATCAAACCCGGCAAACCTGTCTGGTATGGCCGATTGGGGCAGACCCATGTTCTCGGGCTCCCGGGAAACCCGACGGCGGCCTTTACGGTCGCCTCGCTGTTCCTTGCCCCGCTGATCGCGGGTCTGTCCGGAGGAGCAGTATCGGACGCGCTGCCCTGGCAGCTCAGGCACGCGACGAGGCCGATCCCGCCAAATGGGCCGCGCGAGGCGTTTCTCTGCGCGTCATTTTCCTGCGAAGGCGCTGCGATCTGCGATCGTCAGGATGCGTCGGGACAGGCGATGCTCGGTGTCGCCGATTGCCTCGTCCGCCGCCCCGCCAATGCGCCCGCAGCGGATGTAGGAGAAATCGTACCGGTGTTGCCGCTGTGCTGATGGGCCTCCTGCTCGGCCGATTGCGTACACGGGAAACCCCGGACCGTCCGGCAAGGCTAGCGAAACCTGCCAGCCTCAAATCGACGCTCGCGGCAATTGGGCAAAAGATCGAAAACGGCAGCGGAGAGACTCTGTCTACGGTGGAGAGCAAGATCTGGAACACCGCAGCGGTGATCTCCTACATGGCGCCCGCGTCCAGAGATCATGCACCCGCAAATGCCAAGGTTCTCAGCTGGGCAGCCGCCCGCGCCGGTTTCGAAGATATGGGTTTGCCGGACGCTGCGACATTCGTGACATCCTTGGTGACCGAGCTCGCTTTTCGAACCGAAATCGATCCTCGCGACCGCCGTGGCGAAACCGACTCTCTCGTCAGGCTTGCCAAGCTGAAGCAGCAGTTTTCAGCGATTGAGCAGCAGCACGACCTCTGGGAATTGCTACGAAGGCTGATTGAGCGAACCGCTCGCTAGGTTCGCGCTTCCGGCCAAAAAAAAGCGCCCGCCGGATGAAACCGGCGGGCGCAAGATGAAGATTTCCGTCCCCTTTCGAGGAAGAGTTCTTCTGGGTCGCCCGGCGCAATTAGCGCGACGCCGCGATTCTCGATTGTATGAAAGCGCCAAAACGCCAGCTATTCATAATGTTGCGCGGCGGAGAGCGACTGCGCCTGGCCGGTAGCTGCCTGATCGCTTTGGGGCGTAAGCCTCAGGAATCAGACGTTTGAGGCAATATGCGTGCCGGTGAACGGGGCGCGACCGATGGCGGTGACAGTCGATAGGTGATCATGATGTCCCACGCGGCCGCTAACCGTCCCTGGCATGGACCGCACGACGTCAGCAGGACGTCCGCCGAAGTCATTCTCCGGCACCAAAAATCAGATCGAGCATTTGATTCTTCCAAATCCGCACTGCGCGCTCGATGGACGCAGCGTCCGGGTTCCGGATGTATTCCACCGTCAGCCCGCGGGTGACAGCATTGTTGAGCAGTTGTACGCTCAGATTTATTTCATTTTCGGCAATCCCCGCTGCGTGCAGGATGGAATAGGCCCACAAACGGACGCGACGATCGAAGCGGCGGGTGCTGGGTCCAACCTCGCGGTCGAGGTCCGGATCATTGCGGCGCGCGAGATGAATTTCGAGAACCGCCGCCATCTCGGGCCGGCTGATCATCTCGAAGTTCGCATCGATCAGATTTTCCATCGACTCGCGCGGCGTGCGTCCGCGCCGAATGGCTTCGCGATAGACGCGAACCCGATACGCCGAGAATTCGCCCGCGACGGCCGCCATGAGCTTCGCCTTGGTCGGGAATTGATGCTGGATCGCGCCGAGGCTCATTCCGGCCGCGTCGCGGATCGTATGCATCGTGGCCCCTGAATAACCCTGCGCGCACAAGACGTCGCGCGCCGCCGCGATAACCTTCGCACGGGTCGCCGCGCTGCGATCGGCTTGGCTTCGGCGCGGTTTTTGGGCGACGCTGGTCATGCGGGAATTATCTGTAACGACATTGGCCTCGTTCATAAGCGAGATTTCGCACCTGTTCAAAATTTGGGTCCGGATGAAGGCACGGACCGCGAGCAGCCCGCGACCCTAATTCCATCAGAAGTTCGAACTGAAGCGAATGCCGAAGGTGCGCGGCTGCTGAACGATGCCGTTGCCTGTCGCCCCGGCGCCGTCTCCGCTGAGGTAATAATAGAGCCCGCGCGCGTTCCCTACATTGGTCACATACAGGTCGAGTCGATGCTGGCCAAAGTCGACGCCGCCCCGCAGGTTCACGGTGTTGTAGCTCGGAAGCCTTTGATGGCCGCTCTGGGGGGCAGCCAAGCCTCCGACGACGAAATCCGAATTGCGCGATCCGACATAGGTCCAGTCCGCCCCGAGGAACATCGTCGCATCGCCGCCGACCGGCGCACGATAGTCGAAGCCGAGCGTGTTGGTGAATGTCGGCACATAAGGCAAGCGGTCGCCCTTGGCGCCACCGATCCCCGGGACGGCCGCCCGCAGCTCGGCGTCGGTATAGGCGCCGTTGACGAAGAGGGAGAATTGCGGTGAAGCTGCCAGCCGAAGCGCGTATTCGACGCCGCGGCTGCGGGCCTTGCCGCCATTATCGGTGAAATTGTTGGGAACGCCCGTGTCGGGGTCGACCACCGATGTCGGTATCTGTATATCGGTCCAGTCGACGGTGAACGCCGAGATGTCAAAACTCAGGCGGCGATCGAACAATTCGCCCTTCGCGCCCAATTCGTAGTTCACCGTCGTGTCGGGGCCGTAGCTGGTCCGGTAACCAGGGGGTGGGGTCGTCGTCGGCACGAGATTGGGACCGCCCGGCCGATAGCCCGTCGCTACACGCGCATAGAGCGTCACACGCTCGGCCGGATGCCAGCTGATCGCACCCGACCAGGTAACCTTTTCCTCTTTGGTTTTCGACGGCGGGTCGATGACGTCGACGAAGGAGTTCGAAATGAACCCGGCCAAACGCGTGGTCTGCGACCTTTGCCGGTTACGGGCGTAGCGGGCGCCGCCTGTGACATCGACATTGGAAAGCGGATGCCAGGTCAGCTGCGCGAAACCGGCCATCTCGCGATAGCGGGCGGGAACATATAGGCCGCCGCCCGGAACCGGGAGGGTCAGAATCTCCGGCGGCGTCGCAACGCTGGTCACGTCGAAGAGCTGCGTAAGCGAACTTTTTTCATCCGTATAGAAAAGGCCGGCGAGATAATCGATCGCCCCCGAGCCGGGCGCGGATGCTATGCGGATTTCCTGGTTGATACGGCGTATCGTGGTGAAATCGTCGCTCCGGACGTCGACCGGCTGCCCGTACGCCCCGGCCAGAACGTCCCCAAAGGTCACGCCCGGCGCCGCATTATAGTAAGTGAAGACCTTTCGGCGCTCGAAGTTCATCTTCGCCAAGCTGGTAATGCTGGTGATCGTCGCGAACCCGGCATCGTAGTTCAGGGTCGCGCTATACACCTGCGATTTGCGCTTGATTGGTTCGCCCAGACGCAGATTGCGCTGAAGCTCGCCCCCATGGGCAATCGACGCGGCGTTCGCCGGCGGATCGGCCGGCGTGAGCGCGGCACCGACCACGTCGATACTGGCGGGCGCATCGCGATCGTCGCGCTGCCAGATACCGCCGAGCCGGACGCTGAAATCGGGGGTGGCCTGCCACAGCAACGCGCCGCGGACGCCGTAGCGTTCGCCGCTGTTCACGTTCCGCTCATCGCCCAAGGGATTGTCGATATAGCCCGGCAGACGTTCGTAGAGACCCGAGACGCGGATCGCGACGCGGTCCGGGAGAATCGGCACGTTCAGCGCCGCGCGGACGCTACCTGCCGTTTCACCTTCGTCGACATGGTCGAGTTCCAGCTGCGCCGAGCCCTCGACGCGGGAAAGGTTCGGCGCCTTCGTCACATATTTCACCAGCCCGCCGAGGGCCGAGGCGCCATATAGCGTTCCCTGGGGTCCGCGCAGTACCTCGATCCGTTCGAGATCATAGGTGTCGAAATTGGGCGTCGTGCTTTGCTGATAGGAGGATGAAGAGGTGAGCGGCACATCGTCCACGAGAATCGCGGTCGTTGCGCCCTGGCCGCTGGCGTTGAGTCCGCGAACGGTCAGTTGCGGGCCAGCCGCCCCGTCGCTGAAGGATATCCCCGGCGTGAACGCGGCGAACTGCTCGATTCGCGTCAGATTGCGCTGCGTCAAGTTTTCACCGCCGACGGCCGTGACCGCGGACGGAACGTCGATTAACCGCTGCTCCCGCTTCTGCGCGGTCACGACGATTTCGTCAGGCGCTGCCTGTGCGGTGTCCTGCGGCGCGCCGCCTTCCGCCGATTGCGCCCAGCCCGCAGCGGGGGATGTCAGGACTATGGCCAGAGCGGTTCCGGTCAGCCCTTTGTGCAGATTTCGCATAAATCCCTCCCAATCTTTCTGATTTGCGGACGCTCAGCCAGCGCGGCCCAGCGCGAAGCGCATGCCGTGGAGAATGGCGGTCGGCGCGGCCGAGACATGATCATCCTCAGCAAAGGCGACATGGCGGAGATTGAGGAGCCCCGCGCCGCGCAGCGCGTTGGCGAAATCCCTGGCGCCATCGACCATACGCGCGGCACTCACCTGCGCCTGCGCCTCCTCCAACGTCAGACCCCTCCCTTCGGGTACGCTCGTCGGCATGTCCTGCTCCTTGGCCCCGACATCGACGAATACGCGCGGCTGCTGCGGCAGCGCCGCGAGCCGCTCCTTGAACGCTGGGAGCTTTTGAAGGATCGAAAAATCGTCCCACCAGAGCGACGGGCTGCTGACGATGAACGACGCGAAGCTTTCGGGACGGGTCAACAGTGCGTTGGCGGCAAAAAGCCCGCCGAGTGAATGACCGAAGAGGATCGGCGCGCCGCCGGCCGTCTGCGGATAGCGCGCTGCGATTTCGGGCCGCAGCGTCTCCACCAGAAAGGCCAGGAACGCGTCCGCACCGCCGCTGTTTTCGCCGCCGATCGCCGTGCCGAACATACCAAGGCCTTCGAGCGACTCGGCGCTGATCGGTGGCGCGAGATCCGCGGTCCGCAGCCTCATCACATCAGCGAACGCCGCGTCATAGCCGACGCCGACGACATAGTAAGCGGGAAAGCCCTCGACCGTCGAAACCGCCCGCGCGATCTCTGCTGCCAAGCCGAACAGGATATCGCCATCGACAACGTAAAGCACTGGAACGGCGGCGTCGAGCGCTTCGACCGCCGGGGCCGCGACGCTGATCTGGAGCAGTCCCTCGCGGATAGGATGCGCAAGGGTGAATTGCTCGAGCGAGGCGCGAACGGAAAATTGCATTCGAGTTACTCCATCCCAAACGGCCTCTATGGACCTGCGCGCCGACCCTTCCCGAGACGGCCAACTTTTGACGCACGACTCATCCTACTCACTTACATTAAAGTCAACTTATTTGTTGTATGCGATCGGAAGTCGGTATACGCCGTTCGAGACAAGCCTTGGGAGAATGGACATGACGGGCGGACAGCCTTGACCTTAGAAAGGCCTTCTCCACCCTCGATTGCGTTCGCGGCAAGCGGGTGCATTGCCAAGCATGGCGCGAGCAAAGCCAGCGCCCTGACCTGGTATGGGCTGGTCGTTCTCCTGATGACGAGTTTCTTCGGCTTTGTCGTCCGGCAGATGCTCAGCCTGATCGCGCCCGCGCTCCAGGCCTCGCTCGGCTTCTCCGACCTGCAGATCGGAATGCTGCAGGGACTTGGCATGGCGGTCTTCGCATGTATCGCGAGCTATCCGATGGGCTGGCTCGCCGATCGGTACGGACGCCGCCTGCTGCTCGCGATCGGAGTGGCCATCTGGTCGCTCGCGACCTTCCTGTTCGCATTTCAGGACAGCTTCGGCGGCCTGTTCGCGGGAACGATCGGCATCGCGATCGGCGAAGCCGGGCTGGTGCCGATCATCTATGCGATGATCCCCGACCTGTTCCCTGAACAGAGGCGCAACACGGCCAATCTGATCTTTTACGGCGGGTCGCTGTTCGGCGCCGGGATCGGCATGGCGCTTGGCGGGGCGCTGCTCGAATGGCTGGCCGCGTCGGCCGGCAGTTTGCCTCACTGGCTTGCGGGAGTCGACTCATGGCGCATCGCTATGGTGGTAATCGCCCTGCCCAGTCCGCTCTTCTTCCTACTCGTTGCAACGATGCCGCTTGCCAGACGCGCGGCCGCCGTCCGTGCGGCGGAAACCGGCGACGCGGACAAGGCGCAGGACTTTCTGTCTTATGCGCAAACGCACTGGTGCACGCTTGCCTGCGTCTGCGGATCGATATTTGCCATGGCCGTGGCGATGACCTCGGCCCTCATCTGGTTTCCCATCGCATTGCCGCGCGCCTTCGGTATCAATCCGGCGACCGTCGGCGTCGGGCTTGGTATAGCGATAACCGCCGCGACGCTGATCGGCGTGTTCCTTCCGGGCATCACGCTCAAATTCGGGCAGCGGGGCGGCGGGCTCACGCCGATCAGGGCGACCAGCTTCTTTCTCTGGCTGACGCCGTTGCCGGCCATGTGTCTGCCCTTCGTCACCTCGACCTTCCAGGCCTATACGGTCGCCGCGCTGCAGGGCGCGATGGGCGTCGCGGGCTCGGCGCTTATGCCGGGCATATTTCAGGACCTCGCGCCCGCTTCCCTGCGGGCGCGCGTCCTGACCCTGCTCGGCATCGTGAATGCGTTGGCCCTCGCGGTTTCACAGCTTGCAGTCGGCATGATTTCGGGTCTGATGTCCGGCCCGCGAGGCATGCTTTATTCGATTTCGATCGCCAGCATACCCTCACTGATCGCTGCCGCCGTCCTGATGTCGCTCGCCCACCGCCCCTATGCCGCCACGGTCCGCGCCGTGCATTCCCAGTTTCCAGGAGAGAAAGCATGACAATCCCCGCCACACTCGACCGTCCGGACGATATGACCAGCATGCGCGAAGCGATCGAGGCCGGGCGTACGACGCCGGCCGCGCTGATCGAACGCGCGATCGAACGCGCCGAGGCCGTCAATCCGCAGCTCAATTTCATCGCATGGCCCTGTTTCGACCGCGCGCGTACGCAGGCGGCCGCGCCGCGCCCGGGACCGCTTGCCGGTCTCCCGACCCTGATCAAGGATTCCATTCTGGAAAAAGGCGTACCGTCGAGCTTCGGTGCCGCCGTGCTCCGCGATTTCGTTCCCGCCGAAGACGGACCCTATGCCCGCGCGATAAATGACGCGGGTCTAATTTCGATCGCCCGTTCGGCGATGCCCGAACTCGGACTCAACGTGGTAACCGAATCGCCGTTGGTGGGCGTGACCCGCAATCCCTGGAACCTGGATCATACACCCGGCGGTTCTTCGGGCGGCGGATCGGCGGCCGTGACAGCTGGAGTGGTTCCCATCGCGCATGCCAGCGACGGGCTGGGGTCGATCCGCCATGGCGCCGCGCCGTGCGGCCTCGTCGGTCTCAAGCCGTCGCGCGGACGCAATATCGGCGACGAGACGATGCGCTCGATCGCCGATCTGAACGTCGATGGCTGCGTCAGCCGCACCGTGCGCGACACCGCGGCTTGGCTCGAGGCAACCCAGACGCGCGCGCCCGACGCGGCCTTCGCGCCGGTGCCGCTCGTAACCGCGCCGGTCGATAGCAAGCTTCGCATTCACGCCTATAGCGAGGTAATGCGCACCGCCGCGGAGCCGGACGCGAGCGTCGCCCGGGTCTTTTCGGACACGATCGATTTGCTCGGACGGCTTGGCCATGGCGTCAGCGATGGCCGGTTGCCGTTCGACGCCCCCGCCGCCATCTCCGCGCTACGCGATTTGGCCGAAGGCAGATTTGCGCGGCGACTGGAGCCGATCGCCGAACAGCTCGGCGTTGCCATCACGCCCGACGATCTCGAATATCGCTCAAGGACGATCGTGGAACAGGGAAACCGGATTTCAGACAAGCAATATGATGCGGCATGGGCCCTGATGGAGCAGAATGCCGCATCCTATCTAGCGCTGCTGGACGACATCGATATCTGGATGACACCCACCTTCAGCACTGAAACCGTCCGCGTCGGCGTCTTCGGGCCCCACACGGCGTGGCTCGACCAGCGCGATCATCTGCTCGACTATGCCGGCTATTGCTGGATCGACAATTTCGCCGGCTCGCCGTCGATCAGCCTGCCGATGGGTTTCAGCGACAACGGCTTGCCGGTCGGCGTCCAGTTCGCAACCCGGCCCGGCGGCGAAGCGCTTCTGCTCGCGCTCGCGTATCAACTCGAGAATGCCGTCGCATGGTGGCGACATACCCCGCCGGTCTGGGTCGGTCAGTGATGACAGGCGAGAGCTTCGGCGCCGTCTTGAAACGCCATGCCGCGGCGACGTCGGATGCGGTCGCCGTACGGTATGACGAGGACAGCCTGACATGGCGTGAACTTGACGCGCGCTCGGACGGTCGAGCCGCGCAATTGCTGGAAGCGGGCGTCGTCCGCGACGATATGGTCGCGATCGTCCTTGCCAACGGTACCGCGCATCACGAATGGACGTTCGGCGCATGGAAGGCTGGCGCAACGCCCTGTATCCTTCCCTCTCGGTTACCTGCGCATGAGCTTTCCGCAATCGTCGAACTGGCCGCGCCGCGCGTCATCATCGGATCGCCGCGACTTCCCCGGATCGAGCGCAGAATAATTGCCGCCGATTCTCCCCTACCGCCGGAAACGGCCTCGATTTTGCGTGCCCCCGCATCCAGCTGGAAGGCCGTCGCCAGTGGGGGCTCGACCGGGCGGCCGAAGCTGATCGTCGATCATGGACCACCCAGCCTCTCGGCCAAGATCGACCAGCTGATCGATTTCGTCAGCATGCCGCGCGGCGGCACGCTCCTCAATCCGGGTCCCCTCTATCACAACGCGCCCTTTCTCTTCTCGAACCTCGCGCTCGTCGCGGGAAGCCAGGTGGTCGGGATGGCGCGGTTCGATCCCGAAAAATGGCTGCAGATCGTCGAACGCGAGCGGGTTGAATGGTGCTTTTTGGTCCCAACGATGATGCACCGCATCTGGTCGCTCGCGCCGGAGATCCGAAAGGCCTATGATCTGTCGTCGCTGACGTGCGTCGTTCATATGGCAGCCGCCTGTCCGGTTTGGCTCAAGCATGCCTGGATCGACTGGCTCGGCGGCGAGCGCATCCTCGAAGGTTATGCCGGGACCGAAACTCCAGGCACCATGATTACGGGAACCGAATGGCTGCGCAAGCCGGGGTCGGTCGGCCGTGTTGCGCCCGACACGATCACCATCCGGAACGCTGACGGCGAACTTTGCCCGCCCGGCAAGATCGGCGAGATTTTCTTTCCCGCCGCATCCGCCGAAGGCTTTCACTATATTGGCGCCGCACCCCGCCTCGACGATGCGGGGCGGATGTCGCTTGGCGATATGGGCTATGTCGACGTCGATGATTATTTGTTTCTCGCCGATCGGCGCACCGACATGATCATCCGCGGCGGCGCCAACATCTACCCCGCCGAGGTCGAGGCGGCGCTCGACGAACATCCCGCGGTTGTGAGCGCCGTCGTCATCGGCCTGCCGTGCGAAGAATTTGGTCACCGCGTCCACGCAATTCTCGAAGCCCGGCCCGGCGTGACACTCGAAATCGCGGATGTGTCTGCCTTTGTCGCGGAGCGGCTCGCGCCCTATAAGCGGCCCGAAAGCTATGAAGTGGTGGAGACCCCGCTGCGCGACGATGCCGGCAAGGTGCGACGCAGTGCTTTGCGTGATGAAAGGCTTGCCTGGATAACAGCTCGAAAGCCGTTCCAGCAATAATCGAAGACCAACGAAGCCGCACATTGGGCGTCGATAAGCGGCGCAGTATGGCCGGTGCACGAACCGCTGCGCGGATTGGCGCTAGCCTCGATGTAAAGCAGCCCTTCGAGCGCATCGCCTGATTGAACGTGGGCTGCCGCAGGCAGACCCTTTCGGCTCCTTCACCTGAGGAGTCGAACGATGAATGAACTTATCCAGATTGGCCCGATCAGCCCGCTGCGCCAGCGCCTGATCGACGATATGACCATGCGCCGCTTCTCGAAGGAGACGCAGCGTAACTATCTGCGCGACGTTGGGAGGTTCGCGACCTGGCTCGGGCGCTCGCCGCACACCGCAAGCGCCGAGGATATCCGGCAGTTCCAGATCGAGCAGCAACAAGCCGGCGTCCCGGCGCCGACCATGAACAGCATCGTCGGCGCGCTGAGGTTCTTCTTCACGCACACGCTCGACCGCCCCGACCTCGCGCGCAAGCTGGTCCGCACCAGGCAGGTACGCAAGATCCCGGTCGTCCTCACCATGGCCGAGGTGAAGCGCCTGCTCGATGCCACGCGCTCCTTGAAGCACCAGGCGGCGCTGTCGGTCGCTTACGGCGCGGGCTTGCGCGTCGCCGAGGTGTCGGCGCTCAAGGTCAGCGATATCGACAGCAAGCGGATGCTGCTCCGGATCGAGCACGGTAAAGGCGGGCGATACCGCAATGCCATGCTGCCCGAAGGGCTGCTCCTGCTACTGCGCGACTGGTGGCGCGCCGGGCGGCAACAGGGCATCCTCGTCCCCGACGGCTGGCTCTTTCCCGGACAGAGCACAGCGGCGCCGATCAGCACCCGCCAGCTCTACCGTGTCGTCGTCGAAGCCGCTGAAGCAGCAGACATCGACAAGCGCGTCGGACCGCATACGCTGCGCCACAGCTTCGCCACCCACTTGCTCGAGGACGGTGTCGATATCCGCGTCATCCAGGCGCTGCTCGGCCATGCCAAGCTAAACACCACCGCCTTCTACACCCAGGTTGCGACGAGGACCGTTCGCTCGATCGTCAGCCCGCTCGACAGGCTCGCGCTCGCATCGCCCAGCGAGGAAGCGCCCGACGGCTGAGGTCGATGCGCGCCTCACTCGAGGTCGCCGACATCTTCCGCGCTGCCGGGCCAACCTACCGCGCCGCCCATGCCGGGCATCTGAGCCTGCACCAGCTCAAGATCATGTCGGCGATCGAACATTGCCGCACCGCCGCGCTCGGCGGGCATGTCGAGGCCTGCACCGACTGCGGGCACTGGCGGATCGCCTATAACAGCTGCCGCAACCGGCACTGCCCCAGGTGCCAGGGCGCTGCGGCGCGCAGTTGGCTCGAGGCGCGCGAGGCCGATCTGCTCCCAGTCGGCTATTTCCACGTCGTGTTCACCCTGCCTGCCGAGGTTGCCGCGATCGCCTTCCACAATAAGGCGCCCCTCTATGACCTGCTGTTCAAGGCCGCGGCCGATACGATGCTGACCATCGCCGCCGACCCGAAGCACCTCGGTGCCCGGATCGGCATCACCGCCGTCCTCCACACCTGGGGCTCGGCGCTCACCCATCATCCGCACATCCACATGATCGTGCCCGGCGGCGGCATCTCCCGCGATGGAACGCGCTGGATATCCGCACGCCCAGCCTTCCTGCTCCCGGTCCGCGTCCTTGGTGCCCTGTTCCGACGCTTGTTCCTAACCCGCCTTCGCGCGCTGCACGATGCCGGCAAGCTCGCCTTCTTTGGCAGCCTCACTCATCTTGGCGAACGACGTGCTTTCCTGCGGCACCTCTCTCCCGTCAGGAAGAAGCGCTGGGTCGTATATGCCAAGCCGCCGTTCGCTGGTCCCGAGGCCGTGCTCGCTTATCTCGCGCGCTACACCCACCGGGTCGCCATATCGAACAGTCGGCTCCTCCGGTTCGATGAGGAAGGCGTCACCTTCCGCTACAAGGATTACCGCAAGGCCGGCGCTGGACGGCAGCAGGTCATGACGCTCGGCGCCGACGAGTTCATCCGCCGCTTCCTCCTCCACGCCCTGCCGCGCGGGTTCCACCGCATCCGCCACTATGGCCTCCTCGCCAGCGCACACCGCAAGGATCATCTCGAACGCGCCCGCCGCCTGCTCGATGTCGCACCCCCACCGACCGACGAGCCCGCCGACGATGCAGAGCCCCGACCGACCTGCCCGTGCTGCGGCGGTACCATGATCATCATTGAGGTCTTCGAGCGCCGCTACCAGTCCCGCGCGCCGCCACCGCCATCCCTCGCACCCGGGACACCGGCGCCGTGACCCGGCACGGCCCGTCGCCTTCCTCGTCCAGGGCAGACCCGCGCCTGGAAGCGGACCCGCTCGCGACGGGGCTGCCCAAAAGCAGACGTCGCACCACCAAAATCGGTCCGCCCGCTTTTCGGCGTCCGCTTTTGCGACCCATATGCAGACGGTCCGCTATCGCGCACGTCCGCTTTTCGGCAGCACCTAGCTACCCCACGATCTCCGCAAAACAGCTTTCCCCATAGCTCACACCATGACCACCGCGGTTCGGGCATCGAAGACTTTCCGACGCCTGGCGGCGTCCGAAACTCTCAACGTTTGCTGTCAGGCCGCTTCCGGGACGCAGATCTCAACAAGCAGACATTTGGTTGCGTTAGCTCGTGAGGCGGATATCCAGAATTACATTTACGTCGACAAAGCGGTCAAAATGGCCGTCCAGGAAACCTCTTAAGTGATTGCCCAACTACCCGACATTGGAACAGCCAAGGCCGGCAACGGCAACGGCAATTATAGTCGGTTAATCAGATGGTGGGGGGGGAGGTAGCTCAAAAGCTGCCAGCATTCCGGTCGATGCCAGCGCAACGACCAATGGCGGCTCGATCGACACGGTATCAAGCCGCGGCGCTCCGCATTTGGTAGCAAGGAATTCATAAATCGTTTGCGATCGGCCTCTCACGGAACGGCTGTTTCACCGCATCCGCACTATGCCGAGCTAGCGCGGCTGGCATTCCCCGATTGCAACCTGCTTATCCTGTCGTGCTTCCGCCGAGCGAGGCGAGCTCGCCGCGCTCGCGCGCCTTGCGGCCATAGACGAGTTCGAAGAGCGGCCCCGCCATCACGGTCGTCGCGATTGCCATGAGCACCATCATCGCGAACAGCGTCGGGCCGATGATACCCTTTTGCAACCCGATGTTGCTGATAATCAGCTCCATCAGCCCTCGTGCATTCATCAGCGCGCCGATGCCAAGCGCGGTGCGGTTGTTCTCGCCCGCCAGCCGTGCAGCGAGCCAGCAAGCGCCGAACTTCGCCGCGATGGACACCGCGAGAATACCGAGCGCGACCGCCAGCAACTTCCAGTCATTTACCATGTCGAGCCGCGTATTGAGCCCCGAATAAGTGAAAAACATCGGCAACAGCAGCACGACCGTCATCGGCTCGATCTTGCGACGGATTTCCTCGGCGAATAGCCCGCGCGGCATGCAGACGCCAAGCAGGAAGCCGCCAAACACCGCGTGGATGCCTGCGGTGTCCATGACGAAGGCCGATAGCGCGTAAAGGATCAGCACGACTGCAAAGAGCGTGTGCGTCAGCTCGCCCTTCGCCTCGACCGCGCGGCCCAACAGCATGAACAGGCGGCGGCTCGCGAGCAGCATGAACGCGACATAAGCGCCGCCCCCGAAGATCGCGAGCAGCGCGACACCCGGTCCTCCGCCGAAGGTCGCGAGCACGATCGCGAGCACACACCACGACACCGCATCGTCGAACGCGCCGGCCGTCAGCGACAGCGTCCCGAGCGATGTGTTCGCAAGTCCGCGCTCGTTGATGATCCGCGCGAGCATCGGAAACGCGGTGAGTGCGATGCAGGCGCCCATGAACAGCGTTGCGCTCACCGGACCTATTCCCGGCAAAAAGAGGCCCGAAATGGTCAGAAGATATGGCGTGATCGCAAAGGCAAAGAGGAAGGGCACGATGATCCCCGCGGCCGACACGCCCGCGGCGCTTCGCGCCTTCGACTGAAAATGGTCAAGACGGAGCGTCGTCCCGACGATGAACATATATAACCCGACCCCGAACTGCGCGACGACATAGAGGATGTTGCGCGTCTCTTTCGGGAACAACACGGCCTGAAAATCGGGGAAGAAAAGCCCGAGGAGCGAGGGGCCGAGCAGCACGCCAGCGATCATCTCGCCGACGACCTGCGGCTGGCCGAACCATTTCTTCGCCGCCCAGCCGGTGATCCGGCAGACGAGCAGGATCACCGCAATCTGCAGGAAGAAATGGATGCTGTAGTCCCCCGGCGTGTAGCTTCGTGCTGCCTCCACAGCAGGGCCGTGCGCACCAAGCGCATCGCCGATCGCGCGCGCGAAATCTTCGACGAGTTCGCGCGTCACGGTCGCCGGGCCGCGACGGGAAAAGTGGGCGGGACGAAATTTAGCTCCGCTCGGGACAGAAAGCGGTCGATTGCGGCAAGATCGGCGGGGCGGTCGGTCGTGACGGGTGATCGCATGGCGGCATTGGACGGGAAAACACCATATCCGGCGAACAGGCAATGCCAGCTGATATTCGGGTAAAAGGCGCCGATGCGGAGATCTTCGATCGCTTCGCCAATATCGGCACCCGTGAACCAGGCCGTGATCATCGCCTTAAGATTGTCCGACAAAGTCTCGAGTCCGGCGGCATCGCGCCAGTAGCCCCGATCGGCGTCGCGCTGGTTCATCCGGTAATGCGCAACGATATAGTCGCGAACGCCCTCATAGCGCGCCGCGATCCGGGCGTTGAAAATGTCGCGGTGCCTGGGGGTGAAGCCTCCGCCTTCGAAGGCCGTGATGAACTCTTGTGCGGTCGCGATGACGATGTGGAGCGCGGTCGCCTCCAGCGGCTCGATGAAACCCTGCGCCAAACCCATCGCAAGGCAATTGGCCGTCCAACTATGTTCGAGCCGTCCGACCTTCATCTCCAGATGTCTCGCCGGACCATCCGCATCGGTTAGCCCAAGCGCAATTCTGAGCTCGCGTTCGGCCTGATCGCGGTCAAGATAGCGGCTTGAATAGACATAGCCGTTTCCGATCCGCGTGGTCAGCGGGATGGCCCAGCGCCACCCGGCCGTCATCGCGATGCTCTTCGTAGCCGTGACGACCGGGCCCCTTTCGTCATGCGCCGTCGGCATGACGACGGCCCGGTCGTTGAAAAGATTTTCCGCAAATGGCAGAAAGCGCGCGCCGAGCGCCTGTCCGGCGATCAGCCCCCCGAAACCACTGCAGTCGACGAAAAAATCCGCCGCCAGTGCCTCGCCGCCCTCCAGCCCCAGCGATCGCACATTGCCGTCGGCCCCGACGTCGACGCTAACCACCTTCCGCGCAAGATGCGTCACGCCCTGCGATACCGCGTGATCGCGGAGAAACGCGCCGAGCTTATAGGCGTCGAAATGATAGCCGTAGGCGAGATCGAACGGGAAGGATTCGCCGCCATGCGGTCCCCCTCCGCGAGCGGCGACCCGCCCGGCAAGGTAAAAGCGGTCCGGATTTGCCGGGACGTCGACGCCGGTCCGCCGTAACGCGGCGTTGCGGAAAAACTCGGCCTGGGTATGCACGTCGAGCGTTCCCGGGAAGGGGTGGAAATAGCCCGACTCCTGGCCACCCGCCGACCAGCCCTCGAACGCTATCCCGAGCTTGTAGGTGGCGTCGCACGCGGGCATCCATTCGGCTTCGGCTATGCCAAGGCCGTCGAAAAAGGCCTTGAGCTGCGGTGTCGACCCCTCACCCACCCCGATGATTCCGATGTCGGGGGACTCGACGACCGAAATCCGGATCGGGCTGTCACGCCAGAGATGTGCAAACAGCGCCGCCGTCATCCACCCGGCGCTACCCCCGCCGAGAATGACGATATGAAGCAGTTCCTCGGCGGATGGGCTCATCGCGGCGCCATGAGAAAGAGGAAAATTTCCGGGAGACGGGCTGCCCACGCATTTTCGTCATGCGGTGCGCCATCATAGACGCGACTTTGCCATTCCCGTCCCCGCTCCCATCCGCTGGCGGCGAGGCGCGCGTCGATCGCTTGCTGATATGGCGCATAGTGGGCATCGAGCGTGGCCGTGCCATGGTCCATCCAGAGACGTCGCCCGTCGGGTGGGCCAAGGCGTGCCGCGAACCAACCATCCCAGAGCGCGATCAGCCGAGGGTCCGCGTCGCCCACGGCGCCGGGCGCGACCGCCGGCCAATGCGAGCTGACGCATGCCGCGCGGCCATAGACCGCCGGACGTTCGAGAAAGGCATAGCAGCTCATGAGGCCGCCCATGCTCGATCCCATGATCACGGTGTCGTTGCGCCCCGGACGAGTCCGCAGCGTCGCGTCGACCCATGATTTCAGAGGCCCCGCAAGCCAGTCGAGATAGGCGTCCGACAGAATCGGACCGCCCGCCGCCGCCGCCATAGAAGCGGCAATATCGGGCGCCGCGAGCCGGTACGCGCTCGCCGGAAGATACTGGCGATAGCGATCCACGCCCGGCGCCCAGATACCGACGATGATATGCGGCTCGGCTCCTCGCTTCATGGCCGCCAGCATGGCGCGGTCCGCCTCCCATATCTTCCCGAAGTTCGACGACGCCCGATCGAAGAGATTATGGCCATCGTGCATATAGACGACCGGATAGCGACGGACGCCCTTGTCGTAGCCGGGTGGCAGCCAGATCGTCAGGCGTTGCTCGGGCAATCCGGCAGCGAAGACATGATCATATTGGAGAAGACGGCCGCGATCGGCGGCTTCGGCAGGCAGGGCGAGCAGCGCCCACAGCGCCATCAGCGCCGCCACCAGGTGCCGCCGGATCGTCATCGTCCGGGATGCAGGCGCATGGCCGCTCCCCCGCCCGGAGCGAGCCACAGGCGGTACGTGTCGCCCTTTTTCACCCGGATATTGTCATAGGCGATGCGGTGCCGGGCGTCGGTGAGATAGGTTGCGCCTTCGCCATCCTTGTAGATGGTTGCCGTATAGGTCTTGCCGGGATCGAGGAAGTCGAACCGCAGCGACAGCGTCCGCTCGGTCGCATCGTTGACGCCGCCGACATACCAGTCGGCGCTTGCGCGGTCCTTGCGGGCAAAGATCGCATAGTCGCCGACTTCTCCGGCAATCAATTTGCTCTCGGACCAATCGGCAGGGACTTTGGAAATGAAGTCGAGTTCGCGCGGATGCGCCTCGAGGTTTTCGATGAAGTCCGCGGCCATCTGGATGGGAGAATATATCGCAAGGTAGAGCCCAAGCTGCTTCGCAAGCGTCGAGGCCAGCGGCGCCTTGTTTGCGCCCTCGAGGCTGAGCACGCCGGGGGTGAAATCCATCGGTCCGGATAGCATGCGCGTGTACACCAGCGTCGGCTCGTGATCGGGGCCGTTGGCGAAGGCGCCCCAGGCGTTATATTCCATGCCTCGCGCACCTTCGCGCGCGACCCAGTTCGGGTACGTGCGGCGAAGGCCGGTGTCCTTCACGGGTTCGTGAGGGTTGACCGCGATCTTGTACCGGGCCGCCGTCTCGACGACCTTGAGATGATGTTCGACCTGCCGCTGGCCGTCGTGCCACTCCATGCGGGTTTCGCCAGGCGCATCGCCGGGTGCGATGATCCCGCCCGCGTCGGCAACATAACCGGTCTTGACGGCTTTGACGCCAAGCCTTCCATACAGCCTCATCGCATCTTCGAGCTGCGCCTCATAAACGGCTATGTTTCCGCCCGTCTCGTGATGACCGATCAGCGTCACGCCCTTGCGCTTCGCATAATCGGTCACCGCCGCGAGGTCGAAATCCGCGGTCGGCTGGGTAAAGCTGAATTTGTCGCCATGGCCGAACCAGTTTCCGTCCCAGCCCTTGTTCCAGCCTTCCACCAGAACCCCGCCGAACCCGTGTTTCGCGGCAAAATCGATATAGTCCTTGGTTCTCTGGGTCGTCGCACCATGCTTCGGCCCCTCGGCCCAGCTCCAGTCCCCACGGATCATGCCCCACCAGATTCCGACATATTTCATCGGCTTCACCCAACTGACGTCCCCGAGCTTGTTCGGCTCGTTCAGGTTGAGTTCGAGGTCGTTTTCGACGAGACCCGCCGCCGAATCCGCGATCCTGATCGTCCGCCATGGCGTCGCGAAGGGCAGATCGCGCGTGACGCGCGGTCCGCGCGACGACGGCGACAGGGTGGCGCGAAACTTCTGCCCTTCAGCGCGCTTGAGCCACATGCCCGCATAGTCGACCAGCGCGGCCTCGTGAAAGGCGAGATGCGTCCCGTCGTCGAGGCGCATGGTCAACGGCGTGTGCGCCGTGGCGACGGCGTCGATCGGCGTTTTCTGGTAGACCTGCTCATAGCGGTTCCATTCGCCGCCGGTAATCCACCAGGCCGTCCCTTGGGGTACGATGTCGAACTCGGTGAATTCGTCGGCGATATGCGCTGTCTTGAAGCCGGGTTGTTCGGGCAACTCGTAGCGGAAGCCGATGCCGTCGTCGAAAAGCCGGAAGCGAAGGTTCATCGCGTGGCCGCCCCAGCTCTCGTCTTGCCGGAACCGGACCAGCAGTTCGTTGTGCACATCGCGGATGAAGCGGCGTTCGCCCCACGGTTGCTCCCAACGCGTATCGGAACGCTTGCGCTCGCTGTCGACGATCGAGAAGCCGCGTTGCAATCCGATGCCGTCCGTCAGGATGAACCCGAGTTTCGAGGGCGCGATGAGCAGCTTGCCCCGCCGCGACAGCGACCATGTCGGTCGCTGGTCGCCGTCGGTGGACACCGTCAGAACGATGCTGCCGTCGGGCGAGGTGGCGGTTTGCGTCGCCGGCGCCGGCTGGGCGAGGAGGGGAACCGGGGCGAACGAAACAAAGGCGGCCAGAGCCAGACGGCGCATCACATATCTCCTTGGACGTTCAGCCAGAGCGCGCCGCAGGGCGGCAGACAATCGATGGTGGCTCCGTTGAGCGCCACGACCGGCGTGCCGACACCCGCGTGCCCGGAAATGTCGATTGTTCCATTTCCAAGATTGAAGAGGCAGCGAAGGTGATCGTCCCTGGCAATTCGGTCAAAGGCGAGCAGATCGCCCTCGGTTATCCAGTTCCGGTTATCGCCCGCGCGGAGGGCCGGGTACCCGGCGCGCAGCGCCACAAGTCGACGCGTCAGATGCAGCAGCGAGGCCGGATCATCCTCTTGCCGGTCGACCGCGAGCGCCGCATGTGCCGCGCCCAGCGGCAACCAAGGCTCAGCGCTGGAAAAGCCCGCATGGGCCGTGCCGCCCTCCCACGGGAGCGGCGTGCGCGCGCCGTCGCGCGACAAGGTAAGCGGCCAATTCTTGAGAGCCTCGGGATCCTTGATCAGTTCGAAAGGTATGTCGACCTGGTCCAGTCCCAATTCCTCGCCGTTGTAAATGATGATGTTGCCGCGCAGCGCACAAAGCAGCGCCATCTTCATTCGTGCATAGGCCGCGCGGTCGGCGCCGGGCGGAGTCCAGCGGGAGAGAGCTCGCGGCGCATCGTGATTTTCGAAGGCCCAGCTTGGCCAGCCGGTCCCGGGCGCATCGGGCCATTGCTCCGCCGCCTCGCGAACGAGCTTCGGGGTCAGCTGGTCCGCATAGAGGAAATCGAAGCCATAGGCGCTGTTGAGCCGGTGCCCGCCGGCGGTAAACTGCCGCATCTCGCGCACCGCGTCGTCGCCGCCGACCTCCGCAACAGTGAACCTGTCGGCATAGCGATCGGTAAGCGCCCGAATCCGTTCGAGAAACAACGGGATGTCGGGGTGCGACTGGTTGTAGATTTTTTGCTGGAAATCGAAGGGCCGCGTCCGGACCTTGTTCGAGGGCGCCGCCGGCGGATTGTCGCGAAGTTCGGGATCGTGCATCGCGAAATTGATCGCGTCGATACGAAAGCCGTCGACCCCCCGGTCGAGCCAGAATTGCACGACGTCGAGCAGGGCCTGTTGCACGTCGGGGTTATGCCCGTTGAGCTGCGGCTGCGAGCCTAGGAAATTATGGAGATAATATTGGCCGCGGCGCGCGTCCCACGTCCAGGCGGGGCCCCCGAACACCGACTGCCAATTGGTCGGCGGCGTACCGTCGGGCCGCGCGTCCGCCCAAACATACCAGTCGGCCTTCGAATTCTCGCGGCTCGTGCGGCTTTCGGCGAACCAGGCATGGCGATCCGACGTGTGGGCAAAAACCAGGTCGGTGGTTACCTTCAGACCAAGCGCGTGCGCGCGGGCGATGAGTGCATCGAAATCGTCGAGAGTCCCGAAAATCGGATCGACGCCGCGATAGTCGGAAATATCATATCCGAAGTCGTCCATCGGCGAAGGGTAGAAGGGAGAAAGCCAGATCGCATCGACACCGAGGGACGCGATATAGTCGAGCCGGGCAGTAATGCCGGCAAGGTCCCCAACCCCGTCGCCGTTCGAATCGGCGAAGCTACGCGGATAGACCTGATATATGACGGCACCCTTCCACCAAGGCGGAGAGGCTTCGGTACAGCTATGCGGGTCTTTTGCGAGGGGCTGGTTTATCGTCACTGTTGTTTTCGCTTATTCGCCGGCCTGGCAGATCAAGGTGCCGAAGGCCGGGACGGTGATGGCAAGGGTGCCGGGCGCGGCGGAGGCTGCCGGACAATTGCCTGAAAGCGCCTCGAAGGCCCGGCTTTTCATATCCACCGCGATGTTAGCGGACAATTGCGTTGTAGACGTATTGAAGGCGAGCACGACCTCGCGGCCGGTGTCGGGATCGAAGCGCGACACGGCTAACAGACCGCCCTTGTCCGAGAAGGCCCGCACCGTCGTGGATCCGCGCATGAGCGCCGGTGTGTGCCGGCGAATAGCACTGAGCGTCGCGATATGGCGATACAGCGGATGGCTGGCGTCGAAGTTCGCGGTCGCGGTCGTGGCGTTGCTGCCGACGAGATCATTATCGTTGTAGACGGCGACTTTCGAGGCGAACATGTCTTCGCGCGCGAGCTGGTCGTTGCCGTCCGACAGGAAGCCCTGCTCGTCGCCATAGTAGATGGTGGGGATGCCACGCAGGGTGAGTAGCATGCTGTGCGCGAGCTTGACGCGGGCCAGAAGCTCTGCCTCGTCCGCTTCGGGGTTCGCCTGTTTCACGAAGGTCGCGACACGGCCCATGTCATGATTGCCGAGGAAGGTCGGCAATGTCAGCGCGGCGCGCGCGCCGCCCTTGTAGAGGATGTCGCCGTCGAACAGGCGGGCAAATTGGTCGGTCCCCTTCGTTCCGCTCGCCGCGTCGATCGCGGCCCGGGCGAAGGCGAAATCGAGCACCGCGGGAAGTCCGGCGGAATGCGTATAGGCCGCCAGCGCACCGGGATCGAGCGCGTCGATGTAAATTTCCCCGAAGATATGGAAATTGGGAATTCCGCGGGCCCGCGCACGCGCCTGCATCGCGGGGACGAAGGCTTGCCAGAATTCCGGGTTCACATGCTTGGCGGTATCGATGCGAAAGCCGTCGATGCCGAACTCGTCGATCCACCGTCCGTATATTTCGATAAAGCCCTTAATGACTTCGGGATTCTCGGTCGCCAGATCGTCGAGTCCTGCAAAATCACCGTAGAGGGCGGACTCGCCGACCCAGTCGCTGTTGCCACGATTATGATAATAGACCGGATCGTTGAGCCACGCGGGGGCCTTGCTGTGTTCCTCGCCCTTCGGGACGAACGGCTGATAGGCGAAAGAGGGGTCCACGAGCTTCGACCAGTTATCGGGGCTCGGATCGCGGTCACCTGCGAAACCGGGATTAATCGCCGGTCCGTCGACCCCTCCACGCCGCGCAAAGGGATAGTCGGCGAGGCTGCGGTAACGATAGCTCGACGCATCGCCATCGCGATACTGGATAACATCGGCCGTGTGGTTGGTGATAATGTCCATATAGACCTTCATCCCGCGCGCATGAGCGGCGTCGACGAAGGCTTTGAACTCGGCATTGGAGCCGAAATGCGGGTCTACGCTCGTGAAATCGGTGACCCAATAGCCATGATAACCAGCGCTTTCGTCGCCTTTCGGTCCCTGCACCGGCTTGTTGCGGAAAATCGGCGCGAACCAGATCGCGGTGGCGCCGAGACCCTCGATATAATCGAGCCGTCGCGTAAGCCCGGCAAGATCGCCGCCATGATAAAATCCCTTCGCGGTCGGATCATAACCGGTCGCAAGACGATCGCCTTTCAGCCCGCCGCGATCGTTCGACCGGTCGCCATTTTCGAAACGGTCGGGCAGCACGAAATAGATGATGTCGTCGGAGACGGGACGCGAGCGCGCATCTTCCGCAGCCGCCGGTGCGGGAAGCGAAGCGACAAGCATCGCGAGCGGAACGAACCAACGGATCATGCAGCAACTCCTGCGGGACGCGCCGCGGCAAGGAAGGCGTCGTAATTTTCCATCTGCGCGACTTCGCGCTCGATCGTCAGCGAGATGCCGGCTATAAATTGCGCTAGCTCGGCCGGTTCGAGACTGTCGGCAAGCGGATGCCAGCGCAGGGGCTCGACCGCTTGTCCGACCAGCACCTGCAGCCATCCCGATTCGGTGAAAAGCTCTTCATGTTCGCGGAAGATCAGGCCTTGCGCGCGGAAGAGGTCGATTTTGGCTGCAAGGGTGTCGGGAACGTCCATTTCCGCCCGGTCCCGCCAATAGGGCGTGTCCCGCCGCTCGGTCGCCTTGAAATGAAGAATGATGAAATCGCGGATACGCTCCCATTCGAAGTCGCTCTGCCGATTGAATTCCGCGGCGACCGCAGGGTCGGCGGCGCCTGACGGGAGCATTTTGACGAGCCGCGAAATTCCAGCCTGAACAAGGTGGATGCTCGTCGATTCCAGCGGTTCCATGAAACCGCTCGCAAGGCCGAGCGCCACGACATTGCGGTTCCACATCCGCCGTCGCTTGCCGCTGACGAAACGCAGCTGGTTGGGCTCCGCCTGCGCCGCGCCGTCGAGATCGGAGAGCAGCGTATCCAGGGCAGCATCGTCGCCGATATGCGCCGAGCAATAGACATAGCCGTTGCCGATGCGGTGCTGGAGCGGAATGCGCCATTGCCAGCCGGCATCGCGTGCCGTGGCGCCGGTCCACGGAAGCTGCGGCACCGTACCGTGGGCGCAGGGCACCGCCACAGCGCGATCGTTAAGCAGCCAGCGCGACCAATCTTCGTACCCGCTCGCCAGCGCGCCCTCGATCAGCAATCCGCGAAAGCCAGAGCAGTCGATAAAGAAATCGCCGTCGAACCGCCGTCCGTCGTCCAGCGTCACGCCGGCGACGTCGCCGCGCTGCGGATCAAGGCGCACCTCGCCGATCCTGCCTTCGATGCGCTCGACGCCGCCCGCCTCGGCGCGGCGCCTGAGGAAGGCCGCGTACAGCGCTGCATCGAAGTGGTAGGCATAGGGCATTTCGAGGAGGTAGCGCGATGTGCGGGGCGCGCCCCGCTGCATCCGGCGCGCGCGCGCCGCCCGCTCGTTCAGCGAATAATGGTCCAGACTTTCGGCCAGTCCCGCGGCGCGCGCGCGCAGCCAATAATGGTGGAAATCGACCAGCCCCAGACCGCGGCCTATCGCCCCGAAAGCGTGCATGTAGCGATGGCCGACGCGCGTCCAGTCGCGAAACTCGATCCCGAGCTTGATCGTTCCCTGCGTCGCCGCCAGAAATTCATCTTCGTCGATGCCGAGCGCATCGTTGAAAAGCCGGATTTGGGGGATCGTCGCCTCGCCGACGCCGACCGTTCCGATTTCATCGGACTCGACCAGCCGCACCGACCAGTCGCGCGGCAGGAACCGCCGCAGGCAGGCGGCCGCCATCCAGCCTGCCGTCCCGCCCCCGATGATCATCAACCGCATGGCGATCCTTTGACCAGCGCCGCCCCGGCGGCGCAACAAAATGATGGGAGCGGCGCGACCCTGCCGCTCCCACCCAGGGAGGGTTCAGAATTTGAACGAGGCGCCCGCGAGGAACCGGCGGCCATATGTCTGATAGTCGATAACCGCCCGGCTATCGCGCGGATCATCGGTGACGAACGGCTCGTCGGTAAGATTCTGGCCCTGGACGAAGATCGAGAGGCCCTCGAGCGCACTGCCCGGCTGGAAGTCATAGCCGATCTGTGCGTCGATAATCGTCTCGGGCCGGGCGCGGCGCCGCACGCGAGCGCCACCGAAGCCCGACACCTCGCCGATGAAGCTCGAGCGGTAGCGGGCGCTGACGCGCGAGTTGAATCCCCATTTCTCGAAATAGGCCGTACCGTTCGCGACCCACTTCGAATAGCCCGGGATATCCTCCGCAGGCGCGCCGGGCGTGGGCGCGATCTTGGTCTTGGTGTAGGAGGCGCCGCCGGTCACACCGAACCCGTCGAGCGCCGATACGATCTCGCCGAACGGCAAGGTGCCGGCAAGTTCGACACCGTAAAGTTTGCCGCCCTTGCCGTTGATGGGCGCGTTGATCGTGCCCATGTAATTGACGATGATCGGCAGCCCGTTGCCGTCGTTCCCCGGCGCCTGGATCGGATAGCCGGTGAAGTCGAACGCGATGTCCTGATTGTAGATGTAGCTCTTGAGATCCTTGTAGAAGAGCTGGACGGCAAGATAGCCCTTCGACCCGAAATATTTCTCGAAGGTGAGGTCGGCCGCGTTGGCGCGCCACGGTCGCAGGTCGGGGTTGCCCGAACCGCCGCGAACGACGGCGCAGGTGCGCCCCGTTGGGCAGACCATGCCGCCCGGGTCGCCGATCGTCGTCCCGTAGCTGAGCGTCGCACGCAAGTCGTCCAGGCGCGGGCGAATAATCTCACGCGCGACGCTGGCGCGGATCACGAAGTCACTCGCGGTGCGAAGCGAGAGATTGAGGCTGGGCAGCACATCGACATAATCGGTGCTCTCGCGCCGCGGGATCCCGACGATATTGGGTGAACCGTTGGGATTGGTGCCGGCGAAAGATGCGGTGGCGCCGTTCGAATTCTGATCCGTAAAGATCGCCTGTACACCGACGTTGCCGGTAAGCACCGACGAACCCAGTTCTTGGTCTATGTTCGCCTGGAGATAGGTCGTCATCACCTTCTCGCTGACGTCATAGGCCTTCACCACCACGTCGCCATAAGGGTTCGGCACGAGCTGGTAGAGGCCACCGGCGAGCAACTCGCGCGGATCGTAGCTGACGACGGGCCCGAGCCCGAGGTAGGCGAGATTCGTCGTCCCAAGACGATATTGCTCGGGAATCGTCACGCTCGTCAGACCGTCGGTATTCGCGACCAGACCCACGAACGCCTCGTCGGGAACAAGGCTTTTCGAGCGGTCTGTATAGTTCACGCCGAATTGCACCGAGCGGAGGAAGCCCTCAAGCTCGCGTTCGACTTCGACACGGTACTGCCAGAGCTCGTCCTTGATGATGCGGTTGTTGTAATAGCCGTCCTGGCCGCCGCGGATCCGCGCGCCATCGACGCCCGTCTGATCCCCGCCCCAACCCAGGGGGCTGGTCAGCTGGATCAGGTTATAGTCGCCATAGTTGAGGGTGGGGCTGAAGATGGTCCCGTTGCGGTCGCTGGTGAAACCGATCGTGTCGGTCGCGCCGACGTCGGCGCCGCGCCCGGTGCCGGCATTGCTTTCGAAGATCAGCTCGTTGCGGTCGGTTTTCGACATGCTGATGTCGGCCGTGACATTCCAGCCGTCGTCGCCTTCCCAGCGGTTGTTCCAACCGAAGCTGTAGAGCTTTGCATTGCGCTCGAACACGTCGTTGCGCACGACGCCCTCGACGTTCGAGAAGCGGCCGGCGCGCGCAAACACGAACTGACCGCTCGAATCGATATCGGTGATCGTCAGCTTGGTGGCGTTGGGGCTGGCGGGATCATTGTTGACGTCGAAGCCGAGCGGAAGCTCGATGCCGCGCTTGATCTGGTCATCCTTGAAGTCTGAGTAGAAGGCGTCGAACGTCGAGGTGAAATTGGGGGTGGGCCGCCATTGCACCGTTCCTTGGAGGCCAAGGCGCGTGAGCTGGGTCGAGGTCGCATAGCTTTTGGAGCCGCCGATCACCACCGGGCTCGCCGCGGTGCCTCCGCCGGCATAACCCCAGGCGTTGAATTCCTGAATCTGGTAGGGCTCGTCGACATAGGATGCCGAAAGCGCCACGCCGAGCGTGTCGTTGGCGAACTGGTCGACGAAGACGCCGTTCACACGGTAGCCGTATTTCTTCGAACCCGCGTTCAGCTTGCCGAGGTCGGCCCATGTGCCGCGAACCCCGACCGAGATCGCCCGCTTGCCATAGTCGAGCGGGCGAATGGTGCGCAGGTCGACGGTGCCCGAAAGCCCCTGTCCGACGATCGAGGCCATCGGCGTCTTGTAAACGAGGACCTGGTTCACGACCTCGGACGGATATTGGTCATACTCGACCGCCCGATTGTCGCCGGTCGAGGTTTGCTCGCGGCCGTTGAGCAAGGTCGTCGAGAAGTCCGGCGCAAAGCCGCGGATCGAAATCGAGTTCGAACGGCCCGAGACACGCTGCGAGGTCAGGCCGGGCAGGCGCGCGATCGATTCGGCGATCGACGCGTCGGGTAGCTTGCCGATATCCTCGGCCGAGATGGATTCGACCACCTGGTCGCGATTCTTCTTCGCGTTGACGGCGCTCTGGAGGCTGGCGCTGTAGCCGGTGACGACGATGTCGCTGTCGGACGCGGCCTCGTCGGCGGGCGCGGCGGCGCCGTCCTGCGCCATCGCGGTGCCCGAAAGCATGGCGGTCAAGGCAAAGCCGAGCGCTACGGTGCTGGCGCCGCGGCGGAGGCTGATAGAATTACGCATAAAGGCTCCCCTGCTGCGATGGGGGGTCGTTCGCGCAACGGCTCGGGAGCGGCAGATCGCGCCGCACGGCATCCTCGTCATCGCGTGGGTGTTCCCATCGTCGGTCCAGCAATTGAGACCAAATCGGCCGCGCGACCATAGGGTATACGTATACGCATATCGTCGCCCGTCAGCCGCTGTCGCGTAAATGTCACAGCGCGATGGGCTCGACCCATTGGCAGTACGGCCGGCGCTCGCTAGTCTCGACGCAAGGACGGGCCGGCCTGAAGCCGACCGAACCGGGAGAAGGATATGGGGCGACCGCCAACGGCCAAGCCTACGAGTTTCGATATCGCTTATCTGGCCGGCGTGTCGCAGCCGACCGTCTCGCGCGCGCTGCGCGGCAGCAAATCGGTGAGTGCCGCCACCCGCGCCAACATCGAGCGGATTGCGCGCGAGCTCAACTATACCGTCGACAAGAATGCATCGAGCCTCCGCTCGCAGCGCGCCCACACGCTCGCGCTCCTCTTCTTCGAGGATCCGACCCCAGACGAGTCGATGATCAACCCCTTCTTTCTTTCGATGCTCGGCTCGATAACCCGGCAGTGCGCCCTGCGCGGCTATGATCTTCTGATAAGCTTCCAGCAAATGAATAACGACTGGCACGTCGACTATCAGGACAGCCACCGGTCTGACGGCATCATCCTGCTCGGCTATGGCGACTATCAGCTTTATCGCGCCAAGCTCGAGCATCTGGTGGAGATGGACACGAAGTTTGTCCGCTGGGGATCGGTCGCCGACGACAATATCGGATTGACGGTCGGGTCGGACAATATCGGTGCCGGCGTTCAGGCAGGCGAGCATTTCATCGAGATAGGTCGCAAATCCATCGCCTTCTTGGGCGAGGCATCCAACCACGCGCCAGAGTTTCAGGATCGCTATGCGGGCCTTTGCCGGGCGATGACGGCCGCGGGCCTGACGCCAGATCCGCGGCTGCAGCAGCCTGCCGTTTCTTCCGAGCAATCGGGCTATGAAGCCGCGCGCGCGCTCCTCGCCACGGGCATTCCGTTCGACGCCCTGTTTGCCGCCAGCGACCTGATCGCGATCGGGGCCATGCGCGCGCTCGTCGAAGCCGGCTTGGCACTGCCGCGCGACGTCGCGTTGATCGGGTTCGACGACATCCCCGCGGCCAGCCTGACGTCGCCGACGCTGACAACGGTGATGCAGGACTTGAAGGGTGCCGGGGAATTGCTCGTCGATGCGCTGCTCGGCCGCATCGACGGTCGGCCCGCAGGGCGATGCATCTTGCCGACGCGGCTGATCCGCAGGCAAAGCACATCGCCCTGATCGGCTAAGTATTCGTATACCTTGACCCGATCGCCCCGCCCGCCGCTTGCTCTTGCCGGGCGCTGCTGCAAGATCGCGCGGCTAAAGAGCCGCGCGCCATGCGGCCGATGGGGAGAGACGTGATGGAAAAGCCGCGGCAAAGTCGCGCCGGACTGTGGAACATCAGCTTCGGCTTTTTCGGCATCCAGATCGGCTTCGCGCTCCAGAACGCCAATATGAGCCGGATTTTCCAATCGCTTGGCGAAGACATCGAGAAACTGCCCGGCCTCTGGGTCGCCGCACCGCTGACGGGCCTGCTGATCCAGCCGGTGATCGGCCATATGAGCGACCGGACCTGGCTGGGGCGGCTCGGCCGCCGTCGGCCTTATTTTCTTGCCGGCGCCATTCTCGCCGCGATCGCGCTGTTCGTGATGCCGCAAAGCCCGGCGATCTGGTTCGCGGCGACGACGCTCTGGCTCCTCGACGCCTCGCTCAATATCTCGATGGAGCCCTTTCGCGCCTTTGTCGGCGACATGCTGCGGAAGGACCAGCATAGTGCGGGCTATGCGGTCCAGACGGCCTTTATTGGCGCGGGCGCGGTCGTCGGCTCGCTCTTTCCGTCGTTCATGGACCTGCTGGGGGTCGCCAATGTCGCGCCGCCCGGCGAGATTCCCGACACCGTCCGCTACGCTTTCTGGTTCGGCGGCCTTGCCCTCTTCCTCTCGGTCTTGTGGACGGTGGTGACGACCCGCGAATATGATCCGGTCGAGATGGCGGGATTCGGCCCCGCCGAAGCGGAGACCCAGCCCGCGGTTCGCGCGCTTGCGTCGCGAAGCTATGCCGGTTGCTCCGCCTGGATCGTAGCCGGTCTCGGCGTAATGGCCATCCGGCAGGAATTTTCGCTGCTCCGCGAGGTTCTTCTCCTCGGCGCGCTGCTGATTGCCTACGGCCTTGCAAGCCTCATCGCCATCGCCCTCGCGCGCCGTGGCAACGAGACCAACATGCTGTCGAGCATCGTCGGCGATTTCTCCGGTATGCCGCCAATCATGAAGCGGCTCGCCCTCGTCCAGTTCTTCAGCTGGTCGGCGCTGTTCATCATGTGGATCAACACCACGCCCATCGTCGCCCAATATCATTTCGGGACGACCGATGCGGCGAGCGCCGCCTATCAGACCGCCGCCAACTGGGTCGGCACGCTCTTCGCCATCTATAACGGTGTGGCCGCCGTCGCCGCGCTCACTCTCCTGCCCTGGTTATCCAGGCGCATCGGGCAGGCCCGCACGCACATCGCCGGCCTTGTCTGCGGTGCGCTCGGCTATGGCAGCTTTTTCCTGCTGCGCGACCCCACGCATCTTGTTGCGAGCGAGGTCCTCATCGGCATCTTCTGGGCTTCGGTTCTCGCGATGCCTTACGCGATCCTCGCCTCCAGCCTGCCGCAGGGAAAGCTCGGCATCTACATGGGCCTCTTCAATATCTTCGTGGTCGTTCCGCAGCTGCTTGTCGCCACGATCATGGGGTCGATCATGGCCGCCTTCTTTCCCGGCGCCCCGATCTACACGATGGCGTTCGCGTCGAGCACCTTGCTGCTGGCGGCCGCCGCAATGACGCGGGTCACCCCGCTCACCGGAGGGGTCGCCCGATGATCTCCCGTTTGGGTCCGTGCCGCCCGCCTTGCCTCCCTCTCGGCCGTCACGGCTTGCGCCTGCGCCGTCCCATCCGCCGCCGAGCAGCCGGCTCCAACCTTTAACTGGAAGGCGCCGGACATCGCGCAGCTGAAGCATCCCGAGACGAGCGAAATGCAGTCTGGACAAATGCTGGGGGCGGCAATCATTCTGGCGGCGCCGATCATCGTCGCTGTGCTGCATCAACGTTCTCCAGGCGGCAGCGCAATTCGCCCGCTCGACCCGACGATGCTCGATGTCTATGCCCTTAGTTTCATCCGCGCGTGACGCCATAATAGTCCTTCACCGAATAAGGCGAGCCGAGGCTGCCCTTGCGGTTCTTCTCGCCGATCGGATGGATCGGCATCAGCCAGATGATATCGACGCCGAGCTTTTTAGGGCGGGGCAACTGCGTCTCGGCGGCTCGAAACGTTCCTTCGCGCGTGAACTGCCGCGTGTTGATCTGATAAAGAATGGCACCGCGGCTCCAGTCTACATGAGTCTTGGTACAACTTTAGACAGACCTCATCTTTCTGCGCCAAACACTATCGCGCACCAAAATTTCATTTGGGCAAACGTTATTGCGCCTGTGGCGCGGCTCCCTCGCTGCAACATTGCCCAAGGGAACAGGTCCTCAGCTCGAACTGGCCGGTTGCGGACTGTCGTCTGTGGATGGCTCCCGCGTTGCAAGTGTAAAGTGATGATCTGGCCGTTGGTCGGGTGCAGTCGTCTGTCCGGCCTGTTGATGCAGTCGGTGTAGACTGCTGGCCCTGATGGGGTCCGTGAACAAGGTCCGATCGGCTTTGCAGGCTATGACGCCTATGACAGTCCCTGGGTTGTCCTTGCTCCCGGTCCGACCGGTTTTGCCATCACATCCTTCGCTCTCACAACCTGGTGAAGCTGATCGCCTCAGCTAAGCTTTCGATCTATGCTGCTGCCAGTATCGGCGCATGCCCGCGTTCGAAGACGCCGCCGCGCGCCATGACGGCCCATGCGATCCGCGCCATCTTGTTGGCAATTGCGACCGAGGCGACGCGCGCGGGCTTTCTGGCGAGCAAAGCGATAAAGCGCGGATCAACCGTGCCGCGCTTCTCCTTGGCGTACCGGACCAGCGCGGTGGCGCCGACGACCAGGAGCTGCCGCAGATATCTGTCGCCCATCTTGGTAATGCGCCCCAAGCGGTCCTTACCGCCACTCGAGCTCTGCCGCGGGGTCAGGCCCAGCCAGGCGGCAAACTGGCGCCCTGACGAGAACTGCTTTGGATCAGTGACCGACGCGGCGAGCGCGGTCGCGCCGATCGGCCCGATACCAGAGATCGTTGCCAGACGTCGGGCCCGGTCGTCGCTGCGTTGCAGAGCGGCGAGACGCAGGTCGAGCTTCCGCAGCTGGGTGTGTAGCTGGAGCAGTTGCCCTGCCAGCATGGCGACGACGTTGGCAGCCTCGACAGGCAAATCGAGCTTCGATTCGCCGTCGACGATCTCCCGCGCCATCTGCAGTGCCTTTACGATCCCAACCGGGATAGCGACGCCCAGCTCGGCGAGCACGCTGCGCATCATGTTGACCAGCTGCGTGCGCTGCTTGATCAACAGGCTGCGCACGCGATGCAGCGACAAGGCCGCTTGCTGCTCGCGCGACTTGATCGGCACGAACCGCATCGTCTGGCGTGTGACCGCTTCGCAGATCGCCTCCGCATCTGCGGCATCATTCTTGCCGCGCTTCACGTAGGGCTTCACGTAAGCTGCCGGCTGTCCGCCGTCAGCACCAATGGCGCATATTTGAGGTTGTGATTTAAGGAGGATTTGGGCTTCGTCGTAGTGACGAAGGAACGAAGATGAAGCCCAAATCCTCCTTGAAAAAATCGGCGCCGAAGGCCCCAGCTGAGCGGGTGGTGAAGGACATACGGCGTGCGACGCGCCGGCACTTCTCTGCAGAGGACAAAATCAGGATCGTGCTGGAGGGGCTGCGCGGCGAAGACAGCATCGCCGAGCTGTGCCGCAAGGAAGGCATCGCCCAGAGCCTGTATTACACCTGGTCGAAGGAGTTCATGGAAGCGGGCAAGCGTCGTCTGGCCGGCGATACCGCCCGAGCTGCGACCACCGGCGAGGTGCACGACCTGCGCCGCGAAGCCCGTGCCCTGAAGGAATGCGTGGCCGACCTGACGCTGGAAAACCGTCTGCTCAAAAAAAGCATGATCGCGGATGGGGGCGACGAAGAATGAGGTATCCCGCATCTGAGAAGCTCGAGATCATCAGGATCGTCGAGCAGTCGCATCTGCCCGCCAAGCGGACGCTGGACCAGCTCGGCATCCCCCGCCGGACCTTCTATCGATGGTATGACCGCTACCTCGAAGGCGGGCCGGAGGCGCTGGAGGATCGGCCATCGGCGCCGAGCCGGGTGTGGAATCGCATCGGCAACGATATCCGGGACCAGATCGTCGAGATGGCGCTGGAGACGACCGAGCTATCCCCTCGCGAACTGGCGGTGCGGTTCACCGACGAGAGGCGCTACTTCGTGTCGGAAGCCACGGTTTACCGCCTGCTCAAGGCCCATGATCTGATCACCAGTCCGGCCTATGTCGTGGTCAAGGCCGCCGATGCGTTCCACACCAAGACCACCCGACCGAACGAGATGTGGCAGACCGATTTTACCTACTTCAAGATCATCGGGTGGGGCTGGCTGTACCTGTCAACCGTGCTCGACGACTTCTCACGCTACATCATTGCCTGGAAGCTGTGCACCACCATGCGGGCCGAGGACGTCACCGACACGCTGGACCTCGCCCTGGCGGCTTCCGGATGTGACAGCGCCACGGTGCTGCACAAACCCCGACTGCTCAGCGACAACGGCCCGAGCTACATCGCTGGGGAACTGGCCGAATATATCGAGGCCAACAAGATGACCCATGTCCGCGGTGCCCCGATGCATCCGCAGACCCAGGGCAAGATCGAGCGCTGGCACCAGACCCTCAAAAACCGCATCCTGCTCGAAAACTACTTCCTGCCTGGCGAACTTGAAGCCCAGATCGAGGCCTTCATCGACCATTATAATCACCGCCGATACCACGAGAGCCTCGGCAACGTGACGCCTGCTGACGCCTACTTCGGCAGGGCACCCGCCATCATCAAACAGCGCGAAAGGATCAAACGACAGACTATCGAATATCGGCGCTTGCAGCACCGAAAGCTCGCCGCCTAATATCAATCCCAAGACGAGGCCCGCTCTCCGCTAATTTACGCCACGAGTTGCGCCAAATGTTCTGACGACGGACAAACAGGCCACTGCGGGTGTGCGCGTCCGCGCGCAGGATTTCGTCGAACCTTGCATTCATGCCGAGGGCTTCTCGCTGGTCACCAGCGGTCGCAGCATATCCTGCATCCAGGAAGGTAGAGTGGTCATGCCATCGGCAAGATCGGCCCGCAATGTCGCGCCGTGGCGAGGGTCGGTCAGAAGGGAGACCAGCCGGTCGCGCCATTGGCTGGCGTCATCCCCTGACATGGTGTCGCGCAGCCAGTGAAGGGCCTGGACTATCCGCATAGCCGGACGTCCAGCCCAGAACAGCTTGCTGGCGGCGGTCTGCTTGAAGGTGATCGTGAGATTGTCGAGCTTGATGGACTTCTGTCGCGCCTCGCTGTGTACGACGATCCTGGCCGGCACGGCATTGGTGAAGCCGAGATCGTTGGCGGCGGTCATTCCATCGACCAGCACGCGGATCTGGTCACGGCGCGCGACGGCGTCGATGACCGCCCGCGGATCGGGTGGGCTGTCCTGGCGGGTCAGACTGTTGAACTGCGGCTTGTCATAGAGTCCGCGATCGATCCGGCGCAGTTCGCCCCATTTCACCAGACGCTGGAGTGTCTTGTCGACCGCATCGCGGCTCGCAAGGTCGAGGAAGTCGGCCGGTGTCCAGACAGCATTCGCCGCTCCCCGGCCGACGCGGCCGAGGATCTGCGCTTTCAGTCCGGAAGGCACTTTATCCATGTCCGAAATATGTAACATGATTTCGGACATGATCCAACTGACCACTGTCCGAAAAATGTAGACGAATTTCGGACGCGACAGGTAGCTGCCGTTGACTTGCCATAGCGACCAATGCAAACTCGCGGTCGGCCTCCAGCAGAGGCCTGCCGCCTGCAACAGCGAAGCCAGAATGGCACTGCAATTGACGAACCACCCATCGCGTTTTCGCGGCTTTGGGGGCGGTAGCAGGCGACGCCGGTCCGAAGCTGACGGAGACCTGCGATGTCATTTGAATACGAAACTCTCGCCGGGCTGAAATCGCTCGCCAGAAAGATCCAGGCCGACAACGATCTGCCGCATCACCAGGCACTGGAACTGGCTGCCCGGCACGGCGGATTTGCTGGGTATATCGATGCGAAACGCAAGCTGCCGGAGAAGCGGCAGTCCCTGTTTGGCGTTACCGTCCGCCAGGACTGGTGGGGTTATGAATCCAAGGACGGCGGCACCGCCGAAATTACTCTGCGCCTCAAGACGCCGCTACCCGAGCTCATAAAGCCCCACCACCTAACGGGCTATTTCGGAGCCTGCAAGCTCCGCTCGTCCGAGGTCATCGAGCGCTCCGGTCGCCAGCGCCATGCCGATGAAACCCGATGGTACATCGGTCGGATCGCGCGTGCTCTCCAATTCATGGATGCAACGGGAATGAAGCCTTCCGATGCGCGCCGATGCTACCCAGGGGCGGACTGGGACGGCCGGCCGCCGGTCGCCGACCATGATCACGCCTGGTATGACCCCAAAGCCCGCGTTCATGTGCTTTCAACCGAGCCATATCCCGGCCGGTCCGAACAAAATGCCGATGCCCAAGCTTCCTGGGAAATGAAGCATGGCTGGACCACCTTCTACGTGAACTGGGGTGGCATATACGGTAACGGCACCGAACTGATCCTGTGCTGCCCACAGGCCTATGCCGAGACCTTGAAGGGGAAGATCGCGCTACTCGAGGCAGCGCCAGCCGCTGTCGGAGACGATGACGTTATCATCTATACCTATCCGCCAATACCGCGCACTCGCGCCATGATCGCTTAGGGTTGAGCCGGGAGGGGGAAAGCCTTGTATGGGGATTCCAGAGTCAAGCGTTTTTCATAGGCATGTCCTTCGTTGTCGCTCGGCTTGATGGTGAGCAGTTGGTCGAGCGTGTTTATCCCACGATCGATGCTTCCAGTATTCCGGGGGGAGCTCGCCTTTGGGGTGCTATAATCGCACCGCAACCTTGTATTCGGTAAGGTTCACGCGGAACCTGGACCATGAAGCAGCCATTCGCTTCGAGGGCGAGTCTCCGAGGCGGCGGGCACATTCTTCCCTCGGCGTTGCAGCCATGGCGTTCCTCGTGTCACCGCCACCCCGGATTCCTGATCGGCAGACGACTTTCGGTCGACCGCCAGAAACTGATTTCTCCTTCGTCAGACGGCAGGGCGGAGAACAACGCCGGCCGGAACCTCACCGGTCGTGACCATCCGCCAGAAGGCTATCAGCAGCTTTCGGGCAAGCGCGACGATCATCTTCTTTCTCGGTGTCGGTGCATCGCCCGCAGTTCGCCGCCGATACCATTGCGCGAGGCCACTCTCTTTCTGGAACATGAGGAACCGCCACGCCAGCTGGATCAACCCGCGACGCACACGTGCATTACCGGATTTTGAGAGCCCCTTTTCACGTCGCCTCGCCCCACTTTCATCTGGCGCACCGGTCAGACCGGCATATCGCGCGACGGCACGCCTGTCCCGCAGTTTCCTGGACAAAAGCTCCTGGACCAGCATGTCGGCTGTTTCGATGCCGACGCCGACTATGCGCGTGAGCAGCAGGACCATTGCGTTTGTCTTCGTATCCGGTGCGGCCTCCAGTCGAGCCAGGCGCTCGCTTTCGATCATAGCGATCTGTTCTCTGACAACCGTCAGGCGCGCGAGATAACGATGCAGCTCAGATCGCAGATTGGGCGGCAGTGGATCGCCGTCAGGAGTGGTCAGAGAATCGAGATGCTTCGCCGCGCGTTTCAGCGCGGGATTGAACCCGCGGATTCCCAGACGTTGCATGGCCGCCTTGATCGTGTTGATGATACGGGTCTTCTCTCCGACCAACTTCTCCCGTTCCCTGCTTGGCCGCCTGGCATCTTCCTCGGCCAGTGTAGGGATAGCGACCATTCCGCAATGACCGCGTTCGCCGCGCAGCCAGCCGAGGAAGACACGCATCAGCATCGCGGTGTCGAGACGGTCAGTCTTGGAACGCCGGTGTTCACGGGACACCGCGACGCTTGTCGGGTGAATAACATGCGTTTCCATGCCGCGCGCCTGAAGCCAGCGCGCCAGCCAGAAACCGTCACGTCCTGCCTCATAAGCAACGATGACACGGTCGATCTGCCTGCCCTTGCTGGTTGCTTCCGCGATCGGCGCGGAGCCGACCATCGAGGATGCGCTCTCGATCATGCTGGCGAGCTTGTCGCTGCTGGGGCTGGGCATTTTTGGTCCAGGCATCGCCAACGGCATCGTCTCGGGCGGACCGCAGCTCGGCGCAGGCGCTGCCGCTGGCACGGCGCTGTTCGCAGGCGGCACCGCTGCTGGTGCGGTCGCCGGTGCGCGGATGGCGGGCGGTGCGGTTGCCTCTGCGGCTTCCAACGTCGCGCACGGCACCTCGCGCGCCGCGGGCGGTGCGACGATGGCCTATGCGCTTGGCTCGGCCGGTAAGTCCGGCGCCTCCGCAGTCGGCTCTGGCATGGCTGCGGTCGGCGATGCCGCCGTCGGTGCGGCCACGTCGCCGCTGCGCAAGGCGGGCGACAGTGTGAAGCAGTCGTTCCGCGAGGGTAGCCGCGCCGCGATCACCAACACCGACGGCACCATCACACCGGGACCGAACACAACGCCACCGCCTGCCGCCGTTGCCGACCAGGGCCAGCCTGTCTGGGCCAAGGCGATGAAGGACCGGCAGACCATAGCCCACGGCGCCACCATCGCTGCTCATACGCTGAAGTCCGGCGACAGCCACGGCGGCGGCGCTTCCATCGACACTTCCGAGAAGGACTGACGCACATGTTCCGACGCCCATCGATCCGGTATGGCAAGACCCCCGAACCCGAAACCCCCTATCAGCGCGCCGCGCAGATCTGGGACGACCGCATCGGCTCGGCCCGCGTTCAGGCACGAAGCTGGCGGCTCGCCTTCTTCGGCGCGCTCGGCCTCTCGACTTGCCTCACCGCCGGGATCATCTGGCAGGGTGCGCGCGGCTCGATCGTTCCCTGGGTGGTCCAGGTCGACAAGCTCGGCGAAGCGCAGGCCGTCGCGCCTGCCGATGCCGGTTACACCCCGAGCGACCCGCAGATCGCGTTCCATCTCGCACGGTTCATCGAGCAGGTGCGTGCCGTGCCTGACGATCCGATCGTCGTGCGGCAGAACTGGCTGCGCGCCTATGACTTCGCGACCGACAAGGGCGCGCTGGCGCTCAATGACTATGCCCGGACCAACGATCCGTTTGCGCTGATCGGACGCGAGCAGGTCGGGGTCGATGTCACCAGCGTGATCCGCGCTTCGCCGACCAGCTTTCGCGTCGCCTGGGTCGAGCGGCGCTATCGCGACGGTAGCCTTGCCGAGACGAGCCGCTGGACCGCGATCCTGACCATCGTCGTCCAGACTCCCCGCACCCCCGATGCCCTGCGAAAGAACCCGCTCGGCATTTTCGTCAACGCCATCAACTGGTCGAAGGAGCTCGGATCATGATCAGAACACCAACGCGCGTGCGGCGCGCTGTGACTCTCGCGATGCTCGTCGGCAGCATCTCCATGACTTCAGTTACGTGGGCCCAAGAACCGGCAAAGCACCAGCCCACTTCGCCTGCGTCCCCGGGCGGGGTGGCGCAGGCGACCGTTTCACGCACCGATGTGGTCGCCATCCCGGTGCCGTTGCCGCTTCCCGGTCAGTTGCAAGCCCTTCCGCGGCGTCTCCCTCCCGCCGCCGCGGGCCGCTCCCATCCGCCGCGGAGTCGCCCCACTCTGCAGGACCGGGTGGGAGCGGCGATGGAGGCGGCGCGGATCCAGCCCGAGCGCACCGGGTTCGTGAATGCAATCCAGGTGTTCCCCTACACCGAAGGGGCGCTCTACCAGATCTACGCCAAGCCCGGCCAGGTGACCGACATCGCGCTGCAGGAAGGCGAGCAGCTCGTCGGCTCGGGGCCGGTCGCCGCCGGCGACACGGTGCGCTGGATGATTGGTGATACTGTCAGCGGAATCGGTCCGGCGGCGCGGGTGCATATCCTGGTCAAGCCGATCCGGCCCGATATCGCGACCAACATCGTGATCAACACCGACCGGCGAACCTATCATCTTGAGCTCAGGGCCAATCCGTCAGTCTACATGGCATCGGTCTCGTGGACCTATCCGCAGGACCAGTTGATCGCGCTCCGTCAGGCGCACGCCGAGGCCGAGCGAACTGCGCCGATCGCGGCGGGCATGGACCTTGCCGCGCTCAACTTCCGCTATGGGATCGACGGCGACAAACCCACGTGGCGTCCCTTGCGCGCGTTCGACGACGGCGTCCACGTCTACATCGAGTTTCCGGAAAGCGTCGCGCAAGGCGAACTGCCGCCGCTGTTCGTGATCGGCGCCAAGGGCGAGGCCGAACTCGTCAACTACCGCGTCGCGGGCCGTTACATGATCGTCGACCGGCTGTTCGCAGCTGCCGAGCTGCGGCTTGGCGGGCGCAAGGGCCAGGACAAGGTGCGGATCGTCTCGCAGCGTCGGGGGCGGGCATGACTGCGGCCGAACCTGTCCCGCGCGAGGAAGCGCTTTCCGACCCCGCCAGCGCGGTCAAGTTGCGCGGTGATCCGCCGCGCGTCATGCGCTTGTCGAGGAAGGCAATCGGTATTGCTTCGGCCTGCGGCTTTGCGCTGGTCGGTGGCGCGCTCATTTACGCGCTCCAGCCCCAGGGCCGCAAAGGCGCCGAGGAACTCTACAACACCGAAGGCGTTGCCGTCGCCGACAACCTCGCCGGTGCGCCCAAGGACTATGGTCAGGTGCCCAAGCTCGGACCGCCGCTGCCCGGCGATCTCGGCAAGCCGATCCTCGATGCCCAGCGGCACGGCGATGTGGCTGCGCTGCCCCCGGTCGGCGCGCCGCAGCCGCTCCCTCCCAATCCCGCCGCCAATGCTGCTGAGGCGGCCCGCCAGCGCGCCGAGCAGGAACGCGAGTCCGCGCGTGGGAGCCGGTTGTTCTTCGGCGGTGCTACGTCGGGCGGAGGCACTGACCTTGCCAGGATACCAGCGATCGTTGAAGCTCCGGAATCGGCTGCCCCGCCTTCAGGGCCGAAGACCGAGGCTGACCGGCGGCAAGCGTTCCTCGAACGCGCCAGCGACCGACGCACCGTATCGGGCGAGCGGCTGTCTGGCTTGGCTTCGCCCAACGTGGTGCAGGCGGGGTCAGTGATCCCGGCGGCGCTCATCACCGGCATCCGTTCGGACCTGCCGGGACTGGTCACCGCACAGGTGACCCAGAATGTCTATGACAGCCCGACTGGCCGCATCCTGCTCATCCCGCAGGGCTCGCGGCTGATCGGCGACTATGATGCCGATGTGGCATTCGGACAGAGCCGGGTGCTGCTGGCCTGGAACCGACTGATCCTGCCCGACGGCCGCTCGATCGTGCTCGAACGCCAGCCCGCCGCCGACCCACGCGGCTTCGCCGGCTTGCAGGATGGCACCGATTATCATTGGGGCGGCGTGCTCAAGGCGGCGTTGGTCTCGACATTGCTCGGGGTGGGCTCCGAGGTAGGTTCGGGCGGCGACGGCGATCTCGCTCGCGCGATCCGACGCGGCACCCAAGACAGCGTCAACCGCGCCGGCGAGCAGATCGTCAGCCGTGAACTCAATGTCCGGCCGACGCTGACCATACGTCCAGGTTTCCCTCTGCGGGTGCTGGTGACGCGCGATCTTGTGCTCGGAGGCGAACGATGACTCGGTTGAAGCTCTCCGACCTTGCCGATGAGAAGCCGGTGCGTCTTACTATCGAAGTCTCGACGCGACTGCACCGCGAGTTGCTCGCCTATGGGGCGGCGCTCAACGGCGGAGAGGCGTAAGCGTGGTCAGGAAACCGCCATCGATTAGCTGTCGCGGGATTTAGCGTCGGCGTAGGCGGCTTTTCCCTGCGCCCTTCGCTTGGCGAGCTTTGCCATGCGTGCGCTGATCTCGTCGGGGCTGATATCGGCGGGGTCGAAGGGTCGGCCATACCATTCGATCATGGATTTGCGTTCGGGATGACGCGGCTTGGACATGGCCTCAAGGAACTCTTCGAACCCTGGTGTGCCACCGACATCTTCGGGCGGGGCTCGCCGTTCGCCATCGACGAAGCGGGGGTAATTGGTGCCGGGAATGGTGGATGAGATCTCTTCGATCTCGATACGATGTCGCCAGTTGTCGCCGAAATCATAGGTGTAGGTGAAGCTGGTTATGCCGCGCTCGACGAGCTTGTTGATGCGCATATGGGCGGCGTCGCGGGTGCGGACCATGAAAGCATCGTCATCATCGAAGCGGATGCCATAGGCGGCATCGCCAATGTCGAACTGGAACAGATGGTAGTTCTCGAAGAGCATGCAGGCCTGGATCGCGAGGTGCAGGGTCTTGAGGCTGTTGGTGACGGGAAGTTCGACACGGCGCCAGATGGCGGGCTTCATGTCTTCGAGCGTTATGCGAATCCGTGCGATCTGGTCGGTCATGCCGCCATGCTGACGGGTGCGCTTTGCGCTGTCCAGTTCCACGGCATGAGCTCGTCCCAGCGGGAGGCGGGCCAGCCCGATGCGATCTTCTCGATGACATCGGCGATATAGGCCTGCGGCTCGACGCCGTTGAGCTTGGCTGTCTCGATGACCGAGTAGGTGGCAGCGGCGCGTTCGCCGCCAGCCTTCGATCCGGCGAACAGCCAGTTCTTGCGGCCGATCGCGATGGCGCGGATCGCGCGCTCGGCGATATTGTTGTCGATCTCCGCGATGCCGTCATCGATGTAGCGGGTGAGCGCATCCCAACGCTTGCGGCCATAGGCAAGCGCCTTCGCCATCGCCGACTTGGGCGACAGACGACGCAGGGCGTCGTCGATCGCGCCGCGAAGCGCATCGATCTGCGGCCTGGCTTGCTCCTGTCGTTGTCGGCGCCGGATATCGGGCGGCTGGCCGCGCACATCCTCTTCGATCCGGTAGAGCCCGGCGATACGTGTCAGCAGGTCGGTGGTAAGCGGCGTCGGGCTCGTCTGGTGGCACTCGAAGATCTTGCGGCGAAAGTGTGCCCAGCAGGCGACCTCGCGGATGCGGTTGCCTTCATAGAGCTTCTCATATCCGGCATAGCCGTCGGCCTGGAGAAGGCCGGTGAACGATCTGAGCTCGCTCTGCGGATGGATGCCGCTGCGATCAGGGGTGAACCGATACCAGGCGAGTGCCGGGGTTGCGGCGCCCGATGCGCGATCATCGACGACATAGGCCCAGAGCCGTGCCTGCGCGGTGCGGCCCTTGCCGGGCACGAGCATCGGCACCGGCGTGTCGTCAGTGTGCAGCTTGGCGGCCTTCAGCCCTTCTTCGCGGATGCGGCTGACGATCGGGTCGAGCAGATGCGCGGCCTGGCCCGCCCAGCCGGCGAGGGTGGAGCGATCGATGTCGATACCCTGCGCTGCCATCATCTCTGCCTGGCGGTAAAGCGGGAGATGATGATCGAACTTGTTCACGACGACATGGGCGAGCGTGGCAAAGCTCGCCTTACCGCGTGCTATCGCCTTCGCTGGCGCCGGTGCCTGGACGATCTTCTCACAGGCGCGGCAGCTATACTTGGGCCGCACGGTGCGGATAACGCGCCACTGGACCGGGGCAATATCGAGCTGCTCGTCGCTGTCGTCGCCAAGCGGGCGCAGTGCGCCGCCGCAATCGGGACAGGTGCAGTTGCCGGCCTCGGGCTCGATCCGCCGTTCGGCGCGCGGCAGATGATCGGGCAGAGCGCGCACCGGCGAGGGTCGCTCGGCGGGTGCTCTGTCGGCGGTACGGCTATCCGCGACCTCGGCTTCGCCTTCGAGCTCCTCGAGGGCGAGCTCGAGTTGCTCGATCTGCAGCGCGAGCTTCTCCGACGACTGGCCGAAGGTCATGCGGCGAAGCTGCGCAAGCTGGTGACGGAGGGTATCGATCAGCGTGTCGCGGGCCGCGAGAGCGGCTTCGAGCTCGGCGATCCGGGCGTCCTTGTCGATGATGGAAGAGGCTGGTTCCGACACCCCGGATGCCTAGCAAAACAGGCTCCGCAATGCCAGTAAAACTAACGATAATCCGCCGCTTTTTACCCTGCGAGCAAGGGTGCCGCGGTGCGTTCGGGACGCCGCCAGTCGATGCCTTCGAGCAGCATCGAAAGCTGCGCCGCGGTGAGGCTGACCTTGCCCGCCTTGGTGATCGGCCAGACGAACCGGCCACGGTCCATGCGCTTCGAGAAGAGGCACAGGCCCTGGCCATCATACCAGAGCAGCTTGACCAGATCGCCGCGCTTGCCGCGGAACGCGAACAGCGCGCCCGAGTGCGGACTCTTCTCCAGCACCTGCTGCACTAGCACCGCGAGGCCGTCGAACCCCTTGCGCATATCGGTGGCGCCGCAGGCCAGATATATCCGTGTCGTCGGCGGTAACGGGATCATCGGGCAAGGACGGACATCACCCGGGCCAGCGCATCGGCATCGACCGCCGCGTCGACGGTGAGCCGCACGCCTGACGGCAGCTCGATCCCGATCTGGCCGCTGCCTGCCGTTGCCGGGGCCGGAACGGACACCTCCACCTCGGCGAACGAGGGTGCCGGCGTGCGCTTCGCTCCCGTCAGATCGCCAGCCAGGGCCTGTCGGCGCCACGTATAGAGCAGCCCGCTGCCGACCGCGTGCCGCTGGCATGTCGCCGAGACCGAGCCGTCGGGGCCAAATGCCTCGCGCAGGATCGACAGCTTCTGATCCACCGACCAACGGCGACGGCCGCCAACGACCGCGATCCGACTGCTCATACGATCACTCATATGACCAGTCACAAGAGCACTCGCTCCCGCCGCTCCGATATCCTCGCTCATCACCGCTCCTCGCAAAGAGCGGCTATCAGCACCCCGGAACGCCGTCCCGCAAGGCGGCCTTCACACCACGGTTACGGAGAGGCAAAGGGGGCGCCGCCTCCCGAACGGCTGATCCCGCCGATGATCGAGCGGTTCATCGCGACTGACCGGAGTTATGCCAAGGGGCGGCGAGCCTCTCAGCCAGGGTAGCGTTCCTCGATCAGTTCGAAGAATCGTTGAAGCGCAGGATTTTCGTTCCCCTCGCGCCAGTAGAGCGCGTATTCGAGGCGAGCTGGGCCAGTGGTATCATGGATTTCACGGAATAGCAGTTCCGTCCACGCGACACCCTGCGAGGCCTCGGTCGCGGCGGAAATGTAGCGCTTGGCGGCCACCATGCTCAGAACGCTCTCGAGACTCGTGTCCTGCAGGATGATGTTCGGGCGTCTACCTTGCTCGGTCAGCCGAGCTGCGATCAGATTGGCGAATATCGGACCAAGTCCACCCGCGGGTACGACGAATACCTCCCGGCGCAGGTCCGGCCAGTAAATAGGCTGTCGCTCAGACAGCGGATGATCGGAGGGGAGGACGGCGTATAGCCGTTCTGACCAGATGGCGCGGGATTTAATACCCTCTTCGCCAAACCCGATCGGCGCAACGACAACATCGATCGTGCGCGCTTGCAAGCCATGGAACAGCTTCTCTGAACCAGCTTCGACGCCATCGAACTGTACATCGGGAAACCTGGTCAGGTAGTCTGATATCGCCAAACGGAGGTTCCCCGCCATAAGCGGTGCGCAGTAGCCGACCGCAATCCGACCTTGCAGGCCATAGCTTACATTGCAGGCGGTGGTTCGCAGATTATCGACATCGGTCACGATGCGACGGGCCTGCTCGATGAACGGGTGGCCATTCTCAGTGATCTCGGCACCACGCGTAGAACGCTTGAAAAGCTTTACACCGAGACGGTCCTCAAGCTGCTGGACTCTCCGGCTCAGCGTAATCTGCTTCACGTTAAGAGATGCGGCTGCTCGTGCAAAGCTCCCTGCGTCAGCAGTTGCCACGGCATAGCGAAGTTGCCGCAGTTCCAAATTTTCACCTCCTTCGATGTCGCATAACAGTTTATATTCTAAGGCCAAATCTATGGTGATTGACCTGTAGCGACACTTATTTGGTGAGCAGATTAGCTCTCTGCGTCAACAACCGGGCCGTACCGGTACAACGCAGCCACTTGTCGGCTGCCGCCTTAACGTCGAACAGATCAGGATACGATCTCATCTTCCTCGACGGCGTGTTCCAAGCTCAATGAATGCAATCCATTCCTATTCGTACAAGCCGAAACTCCATCAGGCCCTGCTCGCGCTTTGCGGCTTCCTCGCATGCGCGTTTGTGGGGATTTACGCCACCGTTTATGAAGATCGAGAGGTGGTCATCAGCAGCCTAATCAATCTCGGCCCAGGCGGCTCGAAGATGTTCTTCATCCTGCTGGCGCTCGGCTCGTTCTGGCTGGTCATCCAGGCGACCATGGCGCTCCGGGCCTCGCTCATGCCGGATCGATGCATCGTCATTGCGTCAGACCATGTTTCGATCCCTGCCTCGCTGCTATCCTGCGAGGGGATGGCAATTCCATTTGCCGACATCACGGGCCTGGCCCTGCAGGCCGACAAGCGTTCGCGCATTCTTCATATCCAGCATGGCGCCGGAACGACGAAGGCAACACAGCGCTTCTTCGAAGGCCGGGATCATTTCGAAGACTTTATCTCGCAATTGCAGACGGCCATGCGAAATTAGCGGTCTCGTTCGATTCATGCCGAACCGTTCGCCGCACTGTTTTCGAAATTTTCAAAGATCGGGCTTTGCGGTGGCAATTCCGGTCTGGGGTGCGAGGGGAAATAGGCTCCCCTCAGACTGCCGCCGGCACCGCAATAATCGCTGCCCGCATCTTCCTGCTCCACGACCAGGATGCCGTCCTGCAGGATCAGGCGAAGTGAATCGCCGAGCGGGTAAGTACGTGACAACATGTTCCCGCTTCGCGGCATGGCCTCATCGAATTCACAGGTCCACCCAAGGAAATACGGGTCGGCCAGGCTCGCATCGACTTCATAGGTGTCGTCTTGCTGGTGGCGGATATCGATTGTCCCGCTGACATTGCTCCACGAGCCGGAGAAATCGTTTTGCCGGGGTTTGATCCGGCCGAGTATGTCCAGCCGCGAGGCAAGGCGACCGGCCAGATCGTCGTGAAGGTCACGATTTTCCGTTGAGCCGTCCAGCAGGATATTTTGATCACGCATCAGGCTGCGCTGGAACCGTTGCTGGTCAAGCGCCAGGGCTGAGCGCGCGGCAGAGGTTTGCCGTGCACCAAGCGCCGTCAGCCTGTGCGTGATGGCACGGCTCAGGCGGGTCAGGTCGGGATCATCCCGGATTGCCGCCTCGATCATGCCATGCAGTTTCGCGCAGGCCGCCAGATCCCGGCCAACGCCCATGTCGTCGGGGTGATCGTCCAGACGGCTTTCGACGCGCCGCAGCTCCCACCGGTAACGATCGGCATCATCGATGCGGACGGCGCAATGCAGGCTCTGGATGCCCGGTTGAAACGGCGTGTCCTTCGGCGCCGTCACCGCCTCGGTCAGGTGCCAGCAGCCGTCATCGGTGGCCACGAAATCGAGGCGCATGGGCACGCCAGTCAGTTCCACGGGCACCCCGATCCATTTGCCGTTCGCAGAACTCGTATCGAACTTCGCCGCGATCCAGTCCACATGCCAGGCGGTTCGGGACGGATGGCGGGTGCGCGCCAGAACATATTGGCGTGTTTCACCCGGCGCAGAGGCACCGGCGAACGCATAATTCCAGCCATGCACCACAAGCGGAAACCTGCCGAGGAATTCCGCCCCGGAAACAAAGCCCGAGGAAGCATCTGGCGATGCGCTATGGATCCGGCTCGCCGTGAAGCGCGCTCTGACTTCGGGAAACTGGACGTAAAGCCTGAAAAAGCTGTCGAACGCGTTGGATCGGCATGCTTGCAGCGCGGCAGCTACGGGAGTGGGAGGAATTCGCGGCGCCTCAGTTCGGCCAGGAGACGCCAATGCCGAGGCAGGAGAAATCAGGCTCAAGAGGCAAAGGCCGAGAGCAACCCTTGTCAGGACAGGGTACGCTTGACGTTTCGCCCGCTGCCTCATTTCCATATCACGAACAGTGTTCGACACGGGTGGGCCGCCTTATCGCACCTGCTCAGGGTAAGAGCAATCAGAGTAGAGGATCTTGCAGTTCCGGGTGATCTCGCTGCACCCTTTCATCGCATCTGCTTTGGCAGCCGATCTTTTAGGGAAGCGGCTTATCGTGTAGTTACCATCCCCCCAGGCAAGCGCGGCGCATTGATTGGTGTAGGTCATTTTGACTGTGCAATCGGAGCCGAAACGCGCAGCGCACTCCTTCAACGCAGTAGACATTGCCTCTGCTTCAGTTGCCCAGCCGCCTGCAGTGCCATAGGCTCCACTTGCGATGGCGACCGCTCCCCACCGATCTTCCCAGAGAGGGGCTTGATCCGGTTGGTCGTCCTGCTCGATTGGGGCGCAGCCATAGAATCCGCCCGCGTCCTGCCCACCACCGATCGAAGCGTAGCCTGGCGGGCACGCATATTGGGCCTTTGCCGAATGCGGGCCTGCAAGGAAGACAATCGCCGCCGCAAGCACGAACATCGGGAAATATCGCGTCATGGTACAAGATCCGTCACAGACCTTGTTGCTGGACTTGCCAAATCGAGGCCACGGGCCGGGATTCGTGTGGGGCAAGACGCGCGAAGATCAGATGGTGCAGCGGACATAGGCCCTCCTCGGTTTGCCAACCTCTTCGAGGATCAGGCGTCCGGTGCGGTATGAGAACCAGAAGTGGATATGGCGCATTTCCGTCTCCCCCGAACGGAGCAGGCCCACGACCATATCACCGGTGCCGGCATGGTCTTGCGCCCGTTCAGCGCCCAGATCGTCCCCCTCGTCGCGTTCCGAGCCGCCTTCGGCAAAGGCCTCCTGAACCGCGAGAGCATGCCCCGCGATGATCGCCAGGTTCGGGCGAAGTTCCATACGATTGGTGTAGTTCTGCCCAATGCACTTCCCGCCGCGCGTTGCCCATGTCCCAAGGAAGCGGGGCAGAATAACGTGAGGCTCGATCGGCACATAAACCGCGCGGTCGGTACCTGTGGCCGACTGCACGATCTCGCCGACCCGGTCGCGCACATCAAGCGTTGCCCGCGTGCGTGCTGGGGCGTTGCCGCCAAGCAGCATGGCCGATGCGGTAGTGCCGATCAGCATGAGTGCCGTTCGCAGTCTGGAAGATCGCACTGCTGCGATCATCTCCGCCGTACTATCGGCATCGCACCTCATCCATTGGGACTCTTGCCCAAACATCCACAAATTCCAAACCCCGAGTCATGATCTGCGGCAAGGTGCCAAGGATTGAGGCGCGAACGAAGCGGCATGGTGTACCGGTACGCAGCACGTCGATTTCGGGCCGAATGCGTACCGGTGCATTGCCGACCCTTGTTCGCACCGGTGCGAGGCGGAAGCATGGGGGCTCCTCATTTTCCTTCAGGGAGCCGACTGCCGTGAAATCCGCCATGTTGCTGAGCTTGCTCTATCTGGCGGCGGAAACACCCCCGCTCCTGCCCCAGCTCCCGCCGGGGATAGTCCGTCTGCGGACTCCGGAGTTCGGTGCCCGCGGGCCGCTTCACCTGTGCAGTGCAGGCTTGGCGATCAACGCTCTAGATGGTGAGGGCATCCATGTGCTCGGACCCGTTCTGCGCGTCATCAACGACGACTATCTCGTCGTCATCACAGCGATCCCGGCGCGTGATCCTGTCTTGCGAGGACGGCATGGGGACCCCCTTGCTCTCGGAGAGGGACTTGTCGCCTACCCCTATGCGGGCATTTTGCCTTCCGACGTGAGCGAGCCCACTCTTGCCGCGGATCGCGTCCGCTATGTGGTTTACCCCAAATCCACGAGGAGCGAAGGCGCGATTGTCGGTTCATCCGCGTTCAACGGATCGGCTTCCGACCGGACAATTCTGTCCCGCCTGCGGCTCGCCGCCGCTGGTGAGGCAGGCTGTGTCCGGCCTTTGTCCTTCGCTTCCGAGCCGTTTGGCGATGCGGCCGCCGCCGAGAAAGCCGGCTTCGAAAGCTACGGAATCGGGCGGTTGATCGCATTATATCCGCCAAAGCCATTCGTCGGTCCGGGCTATCATTGCCAGGGCGGCATCGGGTTTCGCGTCGAACCGGACGAAAGCCTTCTGCGGCCATGGAAACCGCTGGGAGATGGAATATCCTATCTCACGCACGACGGGACCAGGATCACAATATCCGGCCCGAGTACCCCGATGGTCCGGGTGGACCCGAAGGATCGTGAGGAGCATCCGATGAGCCTGCTCCATGAAACGCGGATCATCTATTACAAGAGCCGAGGTGTGGGGCCGCCTTACGCCGAGCCCGGCGTGCGCGAAGACGGCAGTTGGAGCGTCGAACTGGGCCGGGAAAGCAACAGCCGTCTGGAAATTGCCTTCCCTGCGTCGGAAAAGACGCCTGTCGGCTTCCAATTTGTCGAACGGCTGGAATTCATCAGCAAGGACGATCCTCGCTGCCTGGGAAACTGATCCTGGCCGTTGGCCACACAGCTACTGTGACCGCGATCGTGCGCGAGCGATTCAGCTCTTTATGACTTCCGCCTGGCGATACATTGCCTCAGGTTGTCGCGTGCTGACAGGCCGCTGTGAACGCCGATGGCCTGCACCTCCTTGCCATCAATTTCGAGCTTGAAGTCCAGATGGTCACTGATGTTGTCAAGCAGCGCATCGGCGGACGGAACAGCAAGAGCGATTGCCCCGACGCCTTTGACGCGCGTTTCGGTATAATTGTAGGCGCGCACGGTCTGGGTGCTTGAATTGTTTGGATCGTTGTTGACGACCTGCCTGAGCGTCACTCTGACCCAGCGGACCTTCTCGGGTTGCGGGATATTCGGCCCCCAGAAGGTCAGCAGCGCACCGCGATAATTGCCGCCGGGGCCAGACATCCTGACCATGCCCGCCATGTTCATGTAGAGCGCGGCGCAATACTCGCCCGGGGCGGCATCGTTGGTGTCCTGGAAGAAGTCCCACTTCCCGCGAATGATCGGACCCATTTCCGGATCGCGCTTCATTTTCTCGATTTCGTCGGTGGCCATGGCGTGCAGCGCAAATATGTTACCCGCTGCCAGATCCATTTTGATGTCCATCGGGTCGCGCGGCGGGGGCCGCGAAGGTCCACCCCCGTTGCGATCCGCATCGCGCTGATCAGCATAGCTTTGTGCCGATTCCCGGGCCATTTCCATGTTTTGCTCCCACGCAAGCTGGTTATTTGCGCAGATGTTGGGCAGGTCCGAACAGGCCCAGGCTGGAGTTGCGCTTCCCGCGCCCACCAAAGCTGCCAGAAGAACGGCAATGCTGGCGCCTTGTCGCCGGGATATCGGCACCGATCCAAACGAAACAACCAGATTGGGCATCATGAAAAAACTCTACGCAAATCAAACCACCAAACTGGATGCCACGTGTTCACGCATCGCGATACGGCTCCAGTGTACCAGTACGTCTAATTCGAGCGTTTCAGCCACAGTGCCAGAAAAATTGACGCCGGCGCCGAGAAAATCGGACACAGCAGCCAGAACATGATGACGTTGAAGTAGGCCAGGGCATGGGCGATCCAGCTTTGCGCATCATGAACCGGCTGCGCGGTTCGTGAACGCAGCAGCGCAAGAAGCAGTGCCGCGAGAACCTGCGTGATCAGCACGGCGACGATCACCAGCATGGCCGGCTTCAAGGTGGTCACATGGGCAAGAGCCCAGGTGGTGATGAAGGCAAGGCCGAAAACGGCGAGCACAAGGTGTCCTACATTGACGTTCACTCCGAATATTTCGGATTCAAACATGGGATGCTTCCCCGGCGTCGGCGCCCTTAACGAGGCGCCCGGGGACTTGCGCAAGGCCCGTCAACCCAAGCGATGGTAATGGGATGCCGGCGTCGGATTGTCTCCGCACGGCGGTTTACCCAAGTCTCTTCTTCAGGCGATAGCCTGGGAAGCGCATCCAGCTTCGTCTGCGCGATGTCATCGCCCTGGCTTGCGGCAACGCGGTACCAGGCGATCGCCCGCAGATAATCGCTTTTTTTGTCGGAGCGGCTGGAATAGAGCGCGCCGATCCCGGCAAAGCCATGCGGATCGCCATGGCGGATGGCGTTGAAATAGGCGCGCCGCGCGCCGAACCGGTCTTTCGCCACGCCACGCCCCTGCAGGCGCAATAGTCCAAGACTTGCCCAGGCAGCGCCCAAATTCCGGTGTGCTGCCTTGCGCAGCCAGTAAGCAGCGGCTCTTGAATCGACAGGCACGCCTAGTCCGGTGTCGAGCATGACGCCGACCTTCCACTGCGCCCGCATCGAACCGTGCTGGGCTGCCGCCAGATAATAGGCGTAGGCCCGCGTGGGCGAGGCAGGACGGGCGGTCTCTTCCAGCCAGCCAAGCCCGATGAAGCCCTCCGGATCGCCCGCCTTGGCGAGTTCAAGCGCCAGAGCCTGCACGCTTGCCTGTTCCCCGGCGCAGATCTGCTCCTGAATGAGCTGATGGCTCGGCGTGTCGTCCGGAATGGTGAGGGCCTGGGCCATGAGCAGCGCGATCAGCATGTCGGGATCACGCTTTCGTTCATTTCCTCGTCCTTGCCGGGAACGCGGACGTATTCTCCTCCCTTGCGGACGAAGCGCTGGGTGATGGTCCGCGTGCCGGTGAAGCGGACATCGAAGGAACGGCCGCGCACGACGTTGACGATGGCGCCGTCATAGGTCTGGCCGGCATCGCCTTCGGCGCCTTCGCTGCTGTAGCTGGAAGCGAACGTGGCGAGCAGCTGGGGGCCGCTGGCCGTCAGTTCCGTCAGCGTCGTGGTGTCGCAGCCATAGCCCTGCCAGACACCGCCGCCGGTCGCCTCGATCACGGGACGGTCTGCGAGATCGGTCCGGATCTTCCATTGGGGCGGATTGCCCATCGTGCCACCCGCCACGGCATCGGGCCAGCGGCGGACTTCCTCGAACTTCGGTCCGGGCATTTCCCGAAGATAGAACAGGCCCAGGGTTCCCAACGCGAGCGGATAAGGCTCTCCACTGCCTTCCACGATCAGGACAGGTCCGAAGTCCGCCCAGAACACCTTGCCCTTGGCATAGCTATAGACAGCCCCCTCGGACACACGAATTTCCCGCTCCTTCAAGCCAAAGACCGCATCGAAGGCCAGATCGACCTGGCGCTGCGCAGGCAGGGCGCGAATGAGGGAAGGCGCCGGCTGTGGGGCCGCTGCCGGCGCGGATGCCGCCGATGAACGAATTCCGGCGGGACCGGCGTTCGCCGCAGCGGCCTCCTGCGGTTGCACTTTGCTCCACTGCGCTAGCGCCCAGCCGCCAGCGCCCGCGAGGGCAAGGCAAGCGGCCAGCCCATAGGGCCAGCGCCGCTTTCCGGCCTTTTGCGGCACAGCATCATCCAGCGCCGGGGGCTGTGCGTTATTGTCATCCGCATCCGCAATTGGAGCCGGCGCCCCGTCGCGCTGAAACAGCAGGGCCTTTGCGCGTTCGAATTCTTCCTCGTTCAACGCTCCGGTTTCGCGAAGCCGCACCAGCCGTTCAAGGCGGGCAAGATCGTCATCGGCAGGCATAGTTCCTCATTTCGTCGCAGCCGCGCAGCCAACCTAGACGAGAGACCTGCCCTGGACAGGAGGGCGCGGCGTACCGGTACGCCTTTGGCCTTCGCTTCCCTTGCGGCTTGCAAGATATGATCCGGCCTTTGCTGGGGAGTATCGATCGTGCGGATCAGACTTGTGCCAAATGCGATGGCACTAAGCGGCATTGTCCTGTTGGCTCTGTCCGCCTGTGGCGACGCGAGCAGCGCCGCAGCCGGGCCTGAGCGGGGCGGCGAGAGTGGTAAGCCGGAGCAAGGCCACGCCGCGGTGCAAGCCGCGCCGCCGGTCGCCACGCCTGCTCCGTCCCCGCTTCCCCAACTCGATCGCAATGCGCTTGAAATGGCGCGTACCGCTTGCGCCAATCGGGATTTCAAAACGCTGTTCACGGCAATGGCAGTGTCGAAGGTGGTAAGGCAAAAATACAGCGCGCCGATGATCGAGGTCAGCGTGCTGGGCGGCAAAGGCAAAATCCTGTCCACTCGCAAGGTCGCCCGCGCGGCCTATGACGATTACCCGGTTCGCCAGGTCGATTACTATTACAAGCCGGCAAAGCCGAAAGTGGCCGGTGATGAAGACGAATATCTCGATCTTCAGTTCAACGAGAGCCAGTCCGAGCAATTCGCGGTCGAATGGGCGCGCGTGCATTACGATGGCAAATCGGAAGGCGGCGACGATCTCGGCAACATCATCGGCCCGGACGGCGAGCCACTCCCGCCCGGAACGCATCCCGATGCGGACGGGCAATTGCTGTTCTGGCCGACCAAGGATTGCTGGCAATTGGAAGCTGATACACGCTGGCGCAGATAGCACTGCGACCTGATTTCACTGTCGAAATCATCCAGATGCGCTCAGCCTAAGAGCAGTTTGCGTAGACAATCTTGCAGTTCGTCGTTCTTTCACCACACGAATCAAGCGCGAGTTCCGAAGCGGACTTCTGCGTCGTTGCCTTCGCCACAGAGAGAGAGGATTCGCCTGATGCGATGGCGGCGCATTGATTGGCATAGGTGAACTGAATCCGGCAAGTCTCGCTGCCGCCAGTTTCCCGGCAGTTCTTCAGGGCTCTGGCTTCAGCAAGCGCTTCGCTTGTCATGTACGCTGCGACACCTACACCGCCGTGCGCAGCCTCAGGATCGATTGCGATCGCGCCCCACAGCGATGGCAGGTTCGGCGGCAGATCATCTGGATACCCAGATTGATTGTATGGCTGGTATGGCTCGTACGGCGTTTCCGGTTCCAACTCCGAACAATAAGGTATGCCGTCTCCGAAATCAGGCCCCGAGCCGATGCGGCATTGCGCCTGGGCCGATTGGGCACCGCAGAGCATCAGGCACAAGGCCAGAGGGCGGTATAGCGTGGAAATCCGACAGACTCGCATTGGCCAATATCCCTCATTTGCCTGGACCATCGCATGGCGCCGCCGGGCGTGCATGTCATCCGCCCCCTGGGTACTGGTACACCGGTCAGGCTGTCCAAGCCGCGCGCGGCCCGTCAAATGAGGGAGTTCCCGATTTTGCGAGGCACCTCCTGATGAAACAGCGCCTTTTCTGGAGTGCGGTAGTCGCTTCTCCACTTGTCGGTATGGCATTGCTCTTTGCCGCGCCTTCGCGCGCTGAAGGAGGGTGTCCAGACGGATACTTCCCCATCGGGGGTGGAAATGGCGGCTGGCAGGGCTGTGCGCCGATGGGTGGCGGCAGGGATGAAGATCCAGGTCCGCAGTGGAAATCGCGGTGGGGCGCAATCGCCACGGGGAAAGGTGCTTTTGGCGCGGTTGAAAATGCCACAAGCAAAGGAACGGCCGAACGCATCGCGATGCAGCGCTGCCGGGCATCAACGCCTGGTGCCCAGTGCAAGATCAAGGGATCGTATCATGATCAATGCGTCGCACTTGCCTGGGGCGATAGCGGAGCATTGGCGTTTCGGTCGCCAGATCAGGCTGATGCCGAAAGGATGGCCGTGGCCAGCTGCAGCAAATACACCACGGACTGCCAGCTATACTATTCGGCTTGCAGTCTTCCTGTCCGGGTAGACTGAGATGCGAAATTTCGAACGCGTAAATCAGCGTTCGCGGCCAAGCCTGCCGGAAAAAGCAGACCCGATCCGCAGGATCACCCCGCTCAAGGCGAGGCCAATTTCAAGAGTCCGTCCGTCATGAATTCAAAGCTCTGCCTCTTGGCTCTTGGAATTGCTGCCGGTGCGGCTTTCCTGCTCCAGCCAGGCTCGGCCTTGGCCGAAGGGGGCTGCCCCGACGGCTACTTTCCCATCGGTGGTGGAAACGCGGGCTGGCAGGGCTGCGCGCCGATGGGTGGCGGCCGGGATGAAGAGGAAGAGGACTCCGGGCCGCGCTGGACAACGCGATGGGGCGCGGTGGCCGTGACCAACGGGGCATTCGGTTATTCGACCGGATGGTCTTCGAAGGGCAAGGCCATAAAGGAGGCGCTCAGCCAGTGCAGTAGGGACGCGGGCGGCGCGGCCTGCAAATTGAGCCTGGCTTACCATGACCAATGCATCGCTCTCGCTTGGGGTTCTAATGGCAATATCTCGTACTCGGCCTTGAACATCGCCACAGCAGAACGGCAGGCGATGGCTTCATGCTCGAAATATTCCGGGGACTGCAAGATCTACTATACAGGCTGCAGTTACCCCGAACGCGTGCGCTAGAATGGCGTCACGCAAGCGGCGCATCACAAGGGACCGATCATGAATCTGGACGGCATGATTTCGGATGGAAAATTCACAAACGGCCGGACAAATTCGCGAGGGCTTAGGATCGCGACGTTGCGATTTGGTGGATTTTATCTTCTGGTCCTTATAATAATAGTCTTGTCATTTTTGTCGTCTGTAGATGAGATATCGACAAATTTCATATTGCTCAGGTTGGTTCAATTCACCTCCATCATCATTCTTTCCGCGATCATCTCCTATTTGCTCTACGTCCTGCATGAACGATTGATAAGGGGCAGAACGTCCGAAGATTCCCTGCCGTTCTTGCTCCTTGCCTCATTCGCACTGACATTGGTCGGAGCGGCACTCTGGGCCGGAACGCATACCTATTACCCGGCCCTTCTGGGAACACCTCCGCCCGAGCCGGGCTCGCTTGATAACTTCGGGGGGCTTGTCGTGATTTCCTGGGGGTTCCTGTTCGGCTGGTCGTGCCAGTTCGTAGCCCTGCTTTTCGCATTCGAATTGAATGATCGTAAGGTACGTCTGGCGGCAATCCGGGAAGAAGCTCTGGGCGCCCAGATGCGCGCGCTGCGCTATCAAGTGAACCCGCACTTCCTGTTCAATACGCTCAACTCGATTGCCGGGCTGATCGAGGAAGGCGCTGCCACAAAGGCCGAGCGCATGGTGCTGTCGCTTTCAACCTTCTTGCGGACCACCCTGGCGCTCGATCCGTTTCACGATGTGCCGCTCGCCGACGAAATCGCGCTTCAGGAGGAATATCTGGGCATCGAGCGCGAGCGATTTTCCGACCGCATGCGCTTTTCCATCGCCATGGACCCGAATGCGGCGAAAGCGCTGGTGCCAAGCCTGATCCTGCAACCGCTCATCGAAAATGCCCTCAAGCACGGCGTCGGCATGACGCGCGGCAAGGTCGAGATATCGCTGCAGGCCCGCCGGGAGAATGACCGCCTGTGCATCGTGATCGAAAACGACATGCCTCGATACGAGGCGGCGATGGCGAGGCCGTCAGGCGTTGGCGTTGGCCTCAAGAATGTTGCCGATCGCTTGCGTGCCCGCTTTCAGGACGATTGCGCCATGCAATCCGGCCCCGTGGGCGAAGCCCGGTTCAAGGTGTCGCTGGAACTGCCATGGCGAACTGCATGACAGGAAGGAGCCTCATGCCTGAAAACCGGCCTGCCGCACGGCGGCAGATAGCAACAGCGCTGTGCATCGCTGCAGGTGCTCTGCTTTGCCATGCCGCGCCGGCGCTCGCGAACGATGTCATCATCGATGCCGCGATGGGCGATATCGATGGCGATGGCTCAAAAGACCTGGTGACGCTGACCCTACCGGAAGGTCGCGAAGGGTCTGATGTAGGGATCGTGGTCTATCTGCGTAATGCCGGGGTGCCGGCCCTGAACAAAACGATCGAACTGCCCGCCCGCTTCTGGGGGACGAGCAGTGCCGGCCAGCAGCCCGAAGTTGCCATCCTTCAAAAACGGTCGATCACGGTCCACACCCAAAACACCGGGTTCGGCCGCAGTCACTGGGAACGGACCTACACGCTGGCTTGGCGCAAGGGCGAGTTGATCGTCGCCGGCTTCACCTATGCGTTCTACGATACGATCGATCATGGCCAGTCCGGACGATGCGATGTCAACCTGCTGACTGGGCGGGGGGTGCGCGATGACAAGGCCATCGCCGCCGCCGGGCAGCGGGTTCTACTGGTCGATTGGGAGGACAGCATCGGTCTTGCCGCATGCGGGATGGAGGAAGGCTAAGCGGGCCTGAACTGCACTGCCCCTGTGCTGTACCAGTGCATCATGGCGACTGGCGGGCAACAACAGCGAGTGGAAAACCATCCTCCTGTGCTGACAGGAGATGAACCGTGCTGATGTCCTTGTTGGCCGCCGCCGCCCTGACCAGCCCGATCGGCACCTTGCAAACCTACCGGGACTGGACCGTGGGCTGCGACAATATGCACGCCTGCCATGCGACGACACTTCTTCCCGAACCGACCGAGGAGGAGGTCGCTACCAGTGACGAACCCATCGCCGACAATTCCTTCAACCTGTCCTTGCGGCGCGGCGGCGGTATGCATGATCTGCCACGCCTGCGGCTGATCGACTGCTATCTGTGCGAACCCGAAGCCGGGCAGGAACCAGCATCTGCCCGCGAAGTGCTGGTGAAAGATAAGGGCGGCGCAATCCTCGTTCGGCGGACATGGGCTGAAGGCGATGCCGCGAAGCTGGCCGGCGATGGTCTCCCCATCCCGGCCGATGATGGGCTGATCGAAGCCCTGGGCAAAGGCGAAACGGCGGAAGTCCTGGATGGCAAGAGGGGCGTTATGGCGACCATTTCCCTGCGCGGGCTGGCAGCAGCCATGCGGTACATCGATACAGAGCAGCACCGGACCAGCAACGTTACGGCCCTGATCGCGCGCGGCGCGGCAGCCGCCTATCTGGTTCCACCCTGGATTCCCGAACCCCCGGTTTACCTGCCGCCGCCCTCGGACCTGCCGCCGACCCAGCTGACTGGTCGCAGTCTTGAAGAACTCCAGCAGGAATATCGCTGCGATCACCGTCCCTGCGGGCTTCCTGACGTCATGTTCGCACGGCTGGACGCCCGCACCACCATGCTGCTCCTCTTCGCCAATTGTGCGCCCTACAACGGCGAGGGCTATGTGTTCCTCCTTGGCAACGACGGTGCCGTGCGCTCCGCGCCGGTCCGCCTGATGTCACGAGATCCCGCGCTCGCCCCTCCACAAGTGGTCTCATCATACTGGGACCACAAAGAACGACGGCTGCACAGCTTCGGGCGCGGGCGGGCATTGGGTGATTGCGGCCAGGAGCAGGCCTTCGCCTGGGACGGCGAGCAGTTCATTCTCGTCGAAGAGGCGGACATGGGCGATTGCCGGGGCAGCATCGACTATATCACGGTCTACCGCCGCGAAACGGCGGTGCGCGACCAACACCGCTGAATGTACCGGTACGCTGCGATGCTGCGGCGATGTCTCATCATCCTGCTAGATGCGACGGTCGCAACGTGCTGGAGGATGGAACATTGAAGGTAAACGGCCGCTTGCTCGCGCTCCCGCTTGTCCTGTGCCCGTCGCTTGCCATGGCGAGCGGTTATACAGCATTGCCCGAGACGCGTGAACGTCTGGCGAGCAAACAGGCCTGCCTGGATTTTCTGCGCCAGGCTGCGGCCGATGACGCAAGCACGCCGAAGCCCGAGACGATCGGTACGGATGGAGCGCGACAGACGATAACCCTCGAGGCGATCAGCAAGGGTGTCGAAAGCCTGGGGCGGAACCGCGCGCGCTATGCGGCGAAGATCTGGACCGTGAACGGATGGCCCAGGCCCGATCTGGGGCAGATCGAATATCGCGCGAACTGGGAAGAACATGCCTATGAATGCCGGGGCCGGATGCTGATTTCGCAGCTTGCGCAAGGCTTCACCAGCGAGAGCTTCGAGCCGTTGCCATAGGACTGGTAATGGAGCCACGGCATTGCCGGACATGTGCGCATGACCATCACCCCATATCGGAAACTGTCAACTGATAGCGTAAGGGCTGATTACCGCGCTGGAATTCGGAAACGAGCTGAAAAACTGTCTCGATCTGGCCATAGTGGTTCTCGTGGCCGAGTTCGCTGCGCCAGTCCATCATCCATCGCAAACCCTGGTGCTTCGCCAGCAGCGCCCCGATGTCCGGTGGTCCGACAAGATCGATATACTCCCCTTCGGTGATCTCTCGTGACCAGTCTGCAAGTGCCGATGGTTGCGAGACCAGCGGGAGGTCGAAGCGGTGGACCAAGGCAACGCCGTGGGAATCGAACCCAAGCTCGCCAAGGTTGATGTGAAGCACCCGATTTTCGTGCTCGGGGCGGTCCTGGCTCAGAAGCGGCTCCTTGAATGTTATAGTTACATAACTCCAGGTGCTCATGATCTCATTCCCCGCAGTTGTGTGCATTCTTTCCGGATAACCGAGATCTCCGGTCCATGCCGGCTGGGCGGCAAGCCCGGTCGATGCGTGTCCGTTTGGGGAAAGGCCTGCTCCAACGTGAACGGAGCAAACGAGTGATGTCAGCAGCAGGGTTCTGCCGCAAGGCCATGCAACCTGAGCCAATTGATCACTTCCTGTTTACCCTCGCGTGCATTCTGAGACAGCAGATCATCGCGCATCAGGAACTGGTAGGTCAGGAATGACTTGCCCTGCGCGTTGCGGATACCCGGTTTGGCGCCGGCTTTCAGCAGTGCAAGCGCCATCCACGGCTGGTTGGTCTGGGCTGCAATGTGCAAGGCGGTATTGCCGACACTATCGGTCAGGTCCGGATTGGCACCGGCCTTGAGCAGAGTAGAAACCTGATCGCCCCGCCCCGCCAGGATTGCTGTCTCCAACAGTGTGCGCAGAGTTTCCGGTTCACGCGCATCGGGATCGGCGCCGTGATTCATCAGGCGGGCCAAAGCCGATGGGGTGCCGACGCGGGTAACAGCGTGGAGATGCGCTGCACCCGCGTCATGGTTTCCTTCGCGACCCGAAGGAATGCCTGCGCAGGCCGAGATGAGCAGAACCATGGCGAAGCAGCCGAAAAGCGTTTTGCGCCTTCTACGCTTGCGCGGCCTGAATCTATCCATGCAGCATGGTCTAGCATCGCAGCTATCGTGTCGGCGACCTCAGCGGCATACCGGTACATCGTCAGGAATGTGCACCATCACCTGCCAGGCTATTCAGTTTCGCGGTGCGGGTAGCGGGGTGCGGCGTCATGCAGTTTTCACGATTGGCAGCAATGTGCATCGCAATATCCCTGATGGCCGAACCAGCACTGGCCACGCGTGCCAGCGATTTCGGCGGTTTGCCGATCTGCTCGAAATTGCGGGCGATGCCCCGCGGCTATCACCCGATTGAATGCAACCGTCGCGCACCACTCAGCGGGGAGTGCCGCTTTTCGCTGAACAATAATGGTGCCTCGACGGAGTATCTGATCGAGGATGGCATGGTTATCGACAAGCGAGTCAATCTCCGCTCCGGCACGCGCGGTGCCGGGCCGTTCGGCCTGCACCGGGATGAAGATCAGGCCAGCGCCGCACGCAACGTCCTAGCCAGCACGGGACTGGCAACGCGATACTGGGCCGATAGTGAAGATGAGACCGCAGGCTACCTGCAATCGACCGACGTCATGTGTGGTCGGAACAAGTCCTACACCATCTATGTCTGGTTCAGGCGCGGCAAGGCGCAGTCGGTGTCTGTCTCAACACTCCCGGCTATATAGGATCGCAGCGACCTTCGAGGTAGTCGATAGTGACCATTTTTCGCACTCGCTTTTCCGCCATGGTCGGTGCGGCTTTGTTGGGTGTTTCGCTAATCGCCAGTTATGCCGCGAACGCCCAGGAAGATTGGCACGCGCTGGCCGGACACGATGCTGTTCGCGCCCTGATCGGCAACACGCTGGTCTATGCCAGGGCCGATCAGCCGGGCGCCGAAACGGGCGTGTTCGTGGATCTGGACGGCACCGGATGGGCGATTACCCGCAGGCCCGATGATGCTGGCACGGCTCGCGCCATCCGCTGGGCGAGTTTCTCGGACGGCAAGTTCTGCATTACGGATCCGGGGCGCAAGGCCTGGAATGGCGATTGCGGCAAACTCGCGCTTGAAGGCTCGCTGGCGACATTGACTCCGGCGGGCGGACCGGCTTGGCCCGGTCGGATGCTGGAAGGCGACCCCTGGCGGCTTGACCCTGCAAGGCCATCAGCGCCGCCGGTCAGCGGCAAGGCGGCCATTCGTAGGCTGATCGGCAATACGGCCGTGTTCATTCCCGAAGGCGGCGGGCGGGAATACCGCGCGCACTATTTCATGGCTGATGGAACGGCCAGACGCGCCCATAATGAACAGCCGGATTTCGATAACTGGGTGCTTCAGCCGGATGAACGCTGGTCTTTCCGTGACAGCGATGATCGCTTCTGTCTGAGCGGCGGCGGGTGGAAGGAGGAATTTTGTGCTGGCATCGCGATCGCCGGCGATCTGGTGACGTTTCATCACCTCCGGGCAGGCCCCCTGAATGCCCGTTTGCTGCCGGGTGATGCCCGGAACTTGTCGCACCAGGCCGAAGCGGCCGCACGCAAGACCGCCGATGCGTTGGTAAACCACAGCTTGTTGCTGAAAGCGGCAGACCGGCAGGCCAGCACGGACAGCATCATCTACTTCATGCGCGATGGTTCGGGCCGGGCCAAACGGGGCGGGGGCGCGGCGGTTCCGATCAAGTGGCTGGTGCAACGCGAAGGCAAATTGTGCGTCGTCGAGCGCCGTCTGAATTTTCGGGATAATGATTGTTTGTTCCTGTCGATCGATGGCGATCAGGCAAGGCTGTCGATACCGGGCCGACCGACGATCCCCGGGCGACTGTCAAAGGGCAACGCGCATAAAATCTGAACGGGTCACCATCCTTCAACGGGTGGACGACTACCGCCTCGGCCCGCAATGGGCGTGTCACTGGCGACGAAATTCCTGGGGTGTCATGCCGGTGTCGGCCTTGAAGGCTCTGTTGAACGGGCCGATTGAGCCAAATCCGCAGTCCAGCGCTATCGTCAGGATCGGCAGGTGGGAAAGGGCCGGGTCAACCAGGCGCCGCTTTGCCTCCTCAATGCGATAGCTGTTCACCATCTGGTTGAAATTCGGAAATCCCAGCGTGCCCGTGATGCATTGGGTGACCTTGTATTCCGGTTCTCCTGCCAGCCTCGCCAAATCAGCGACGCGCAGGTCCGCTTCCACGTACAAATGGTTCTCGCCCATGAGTTTGATCAGTTGCTCGCCCAGCTTGGGGTCCGGGGTAATCTGCTTGCGGTTCGGGCGGGTCTGGACAGTTTCGAGCGGATGTTGCCTGCGGTGGTTCAGCGCCAATCCGTACCCGCAAACCGCTGCGATTGCACAGATAGCCTTGATGAGGACGCTGAATTGGGATGCAAACGAATCTGGCGGGGCTCCGTCCACCGCGAGGACCGCTACGCCCAAAATCGCGACGTAACCTGCCGCATACAGGATGCGGAACTTCCGCTCCACCCGGTCGCCCTGGGCCCGCAGATCCAGCAACGGTTCGGCCACGGCCAGCAACAACATGGCCGAGCTGCCAAGTCTGGCCAGATTATCCAGAATGCGAAGCGGCATTGCGTCCACTGGAATGAACGATGTCGTCGCAGAGGCTGTCATGACGAGCAGCACGGCTCCAAGCGGCCAAAGACCCTGGCGCCCGGCCTCGCGCCGGAAGAGCGACCGGGTTGCCAGCCATGACCATCCGCATGTTGCATTTCCGATGATGGCGAAAAAATCGGTGGTCGCACCCAGTCGGGAGGCAAGGAGTGACTTGAGGCAGAATGCGAGCGACGCACACATGAATGCAGCGCCGTAGACGACTGACGGATCGACATTGGCCGGGTTCGGATCCCGTGGGCTTACGCCAAACTGCAAAATCGATCCCATGAAGACGTTGCCCCGCAAATTTCCGAAAAAACTATGGCCGATTTCCAAATCGGCCGGACCGGGCCTGTCAATACTGCCATCGACGATGGCACCTGATGAATCGACAAACCGAACAGCGCGAATGCCAACCCATGGATCGAACGACACGCCGGCGTGTCGTTCGATCCATGGGTTGGTGCCGCTCAACGAAATATGCCCCCATACATGAAGAGATTTCAAGACAGTCCCGTCCCGACACGGCTCAAGTTGTCCGCCCTCTGGACGGCGACAATGTTCTGCTACGTATATGGTGACTATTTCGGGCTTTACGTCCCGAACAAGCTGGCGTCGGTAGCGCAGGGAAGCATGGGGCCGCTTGGTCCGGCCACTCCCGGAATACTCGTCGCCGTTTCCATGATGATGGCGGTTCCCAGCCTGCTCATCGCGGCCACATTGCTTGTCCCCGCAGTCGTATGTCGGTGGAGCAACATCACATTCGGGGTTCTCTACACGGCCATCATTGCGATCAGCATGCCTGGCGCGAAGCCGTTTTACATCACTCTGGCCATCATCGAGATGCTCCTGACCGCTTCGATCGTGCTTGTAGCCTGGGCCTGGGCGACAATCGAAGGAGATGGGAAATGATGACGGACGCCAAACATGCCCGGCTCGCAGGCCTGACATATCTCGGAACGATCGTCTGCGGGGTCTATGCGGAAGTGTTCGTGCGAGGCGCGCTGTTTGTGCGCGGCGATGCCGTCGCGACCGCGCAGGCCGTATTCGCATCCGAGACGCTGTTCCGCTTCGGTCTCATTGCGGATCTTGCGATGCTGGCCTGCTACATCGTTGTCACCATTCTCCTTTACGGCCTTTTCCGCAAAGGCTCGCCATACCTTCGCGCGACAGCCGCGGCTTTCAGCCTGATCGGCATCGCGGTTCTCGCGTGCGACACGCTGCTTTTAGCGATGGTTTTGCGGCTACGCGATCTGGCTCAGCCTACCTCATCACTCGCTGAAACGGCGTATCTGCTCCTTCGTGTCCATGGCGATGGCTACAAGATCAGCCTCGTCTTCTTCGGCGCGTATTGTTTGCTGCTGAGCTGGCTGATCTGGCGTGAGCGCGTCATCCCAATGGCGGTGGGCATCATGGTGGCTGCGGCTGGCGCGTGCAACGTCATCAATAGCCTAGCGTGGCTCGGAGCGCCGGAATGGGCGGTACGCCTTCCGCAAAATTTTACGATGCCGACCCTGCTGGGTGAACTTGCCCTGGCGCTCTGGCTGCTGGTTTTCGGGATACGCAAGGTCGAGGCGTAGATTGCCGATGCTGGAATTTGCCTCTTCAGCACCAAAGTCGGCGCGCTCCCATGCCGACCTGAATTGTACCGGACATCCGTCCACGCCTTGCTTTCGCGAGTCTGGCTTATGAACGCCATCGGCAAGTCGGGCCAATTCGAGGAGGCAGGAAGCTCAAAATCCGACCAGTACCGATCGGACTCGTCAAGATGCCGATCCGAACGGAAATCAAGACTCTTCGTTCTGGTAGCGGATGATGAGCACGCGATTTCGCGTATCAAGGAGCTGGCATCCACCTGCATCGAAATCGAGGGTCCCGCCAGCGAGAAAGACCCGGGTGGCCCATGGTTGCTCGACCTCCCAAGGGCCGCCACCTTGCGGGATCGACTGACTCAGCGGCAGTTCGAGATTGCACTAGGCGCCATCCGCGGCCTTTCGAACAAGGACATCGGCCGCGAACTCGGCATTTCCCATTTCACCGTCCGCAATCACCTGTCGCAGGTATTGTTGATCTTGGGGCTTTCGTGCCGGCAGGAACTCGGCGAGTTCCTGCGCGCACACCTACTTTGCTTGGCGTAGCGGTTCCATGGGCTGCACCACATAGCGCGCCCAAACATAGCGCCACGGCATGAAGATATAGGCCAAAACGATCCCGATACAGTCGTTGAAAAGACTCTCGATATCGGACGTCCATTTGCCCGCCAGCCAGGCGCGGAATGCAATCAATACGAGCCAGATGGTCTTCCAGGTGACTTCGTAAATCATGAGAGGCAACATCTGGACGGGATAGCGGACCCCAAGCAAGCTCAAGAGCGCCAGAGCGGCCAGCATCGATCGCGAAAGAGTTTGGGGAACCGGCACGTCCGCAGATGCGAACAGGAGATTGCGCCACACGAAGTATCCCATGAAACTGGCCATCAGTAGGAACACGAGACGAATGCAATGAATTCGCCATGTCGCAATGGGCGGAAAGGTAGGGACTTGTTCGTTATGCATGATGTTGGTTGTCCTCAATGTCTTCAAACGCGATGAATTAGCCGCGTACTGCCAGCGCTAACGCAAGCTTCTGCACGCAATAGGCGTTATGAAGCGCAACGTGGCAGGTCAGTCTTGCCGGTTTGGAAATCGGCAATGTTTCTTGCCACAGCTTGTGAGGCCACGTGCCCTATTGAGCTGGATTGTCGGCAACGAACCGCAGAATCTCGGCGTGGATCAGCTCGACATCCTCCAACTCGGGGAAATGCCCGAGGTCGTCATGCTCCACGATTCGGCTGGCTGGATGATCGCATAACCAAAGACTTGATTGCCGGTCGGTATGACGATGCGAGCCGTCGCTGTTACCCCAAATGGCCAAGGTCGGCTGTGCCACGCGCGCCAGCGATGGTTCCTCGTCGGGCAGATAGTTCTGAAACGCGGTCGCCATCGCCCAAGCGGCGCCATGGTCGAGCGCATCGGTTGCGCAAGCGCAGAACCTCGGCACACAGTCCTCCCGTCCAACGGCGAGCTCAAGCCAGCGCGGAGCTCTTGAACGCGCCAGCCTTCTCATCGCGATCTGTCCGAGAAATGGCTTCGCCAGCACATTCTTCGGATCGCGCGCCTTCTTCCAGCGTATTTCTTCAGCCCAACTCGGCGTCTGGATCTGGATCAGGTGCGATACGAGCGCGGGATACCGGGCGGCAATGTCGAGCGCGCCAAGGCCCGCCACGCAAGAGAAAGCGAGCAAGGCCGGTTCCCCCGCGATCAGATCAACGAACGCCGCAAGCGAGTCATTGGCTTGAAGGAAACGAAAGTCCTGCCAGAATCCAGGAACAGAAAAGCCCATCGCCGGCAGCTCGAATACGATAATCCGGAAGTCCTTACTATAAACTCGCAGTAGTTGATCATAGGCTTCGAGCGTGATCGGCGGATCGGCTGCAAAGATGATCGGACGTCCTTCTCCAGCCTCCCGATATCGGAACGTCACGCCACTCGCTTTGGCGAAGCGGATGTCGCTGCGCGACCGGGCCGCCCACGCGTTACGGACGCTGTCCGCTTTCCTGTCGGCACCCATCGTGTCCAGACGAGACGCCAACCATTTCAGCATCTCGGATCTTTCAAGCCTGCCACGATATTCTCCCGAGTCAGCGTGCTCATCGTGCACTCAGCAGTCTAGAGGCGCGACTATGACTGCTCCGTCTTGCCAGTTTGGAAATCGGCGATGTTTTTCGCGGCGAACCCGTCAATCGCTGTCTGTCACGGCGGAGAGGGGCGAGATCGAGTCTGGAACGCTTTGATGGATTGGCATTCGGAATGGCTGAACGACCAGACTTCCGGCTGGTACGCTTCGGTTCTCAACCAATTAGCCGGGCACGAACGGTCGAAGTATATGTGCGACCAACGCGCACCTCGGTGCCATCGGAAAGCACGACGATTAACGCTCCGAAGGGTGCCGGTTTCACGCGAACTATTGCAGCGACCCGGACGATAGCACTGCGATGGATTCGCATAAACTCGTCGATATCCAGGCGGCGTTCAAGCGAGGCCAGATTAGCCTGATAGAGATAGCCGGCATCCTGAACGTGAAGCCGGACGTAATCCCGCTCAGCTTCGAACCACAGAATGTTTTCTGGCGCGAGCCGGAGAAACTCGCCATGCGCCTTGACCCAGAAGTCGCGCGACCGTCTTTCGTTGCTGTTCAGGGCTTGCTTCAGCGACGCTACGGTTTCCTGCAACTCCGCGATCCGATCTGTCTGCGAACTCGACTTCACGGAATCCCGTGCGCGCGCCATCGCCGTTGCAAAGCGTCCGGGCTCGATTGGCTTGGTGACGTAATCGACGGCATTGGTTTCGAATGCGCGCAAGGCATGGTGATCAAATGCCGTGACGAACACTACAGCCGGTGGAGTCTCGGCGAGGCGTTCCAGCACTTCGAAGCCGGTGCCTCCTGGCATTTGTATGTCTAGCAGAAGGATGTCGGGCCGTTGCTCTTCAGCTTGCTGGCAGGCCTGCTCTACATTGCCTGCTTCCTCAATTCGCTCCACCCAGTCCATCTTGGCGAGCAGGCGGACTAGCCTTCGGCGGGCGAGAGGCTCGTCATCGACAACCAGAACGGACATTCCCGTCATATGGCGCTCAAGGGCGGGACGATCCCGCGAACTCTGCTTGTGTTTCGGCAATTTCTCAAAGCCACTTCCCCGTTTTCAATAGATCCCGTCAGCCTTTCGTCTGCCAGAAATAGCCATTCGTAGATTTGTTTGGCCATTGAGCCACCTTCGTGATGCCGCTCGTCATTTCATGCATACGAACTGCGCTGCGCGGGATTTACGTTCGCTGCATGAATATAAGGGAATCCACTTTCAGAAGATCTCTCCGAAACGTCCAGCATCGACCACATCGGCTGCGCAGGTGTGGCCCGCAACAGTGCGGCCTCAAGGCCGTACCTGTGTCGCGGACAAAAATACCATCGGGTCAAATCACCCTGAAATTGACGGTGGAGGGCGCTGATGTGAGCTTTCTGGACGCCCTGCGCTCGGCTCTTCCCGAAATCCGAGCTGTGCTGCCCGATGGACATCGATTTGATGTCACGTTCATTGACGCTTCTGCTGCAATGACGGAGATCGGCGGTTGGTGCAGTCCGCCCGAACGGTGCCGCGAGCTGACCCCAAGGCAGCAAGAGATTCTCGATCTGTTGGCAACGGGTCTTTCGAACAAGGAGATCGGTCGCAAGCTCGCTTTGTCCCACTTCACCATTCGCAACCACATTTCGCAGATCATGCGCCTGCTTGACGTATCGAACCGTCAGGAAGCGGTGGCAGCACTGGCTCTGTTCAAACATCAACCCTCTTCCGACATAGAAACTGCGCAAGTCTAGCAATAAGGTCGTGGGAGGGCAGAATTGCGTTTCTATGCCGGCTTGTCAGCAGGGGGCGCAGAACCGGTACATCGACGAATGCGGAGCCAGAGAACGAAATGAAGTTGTGGGTCACTTGGTCGGCATTCTGCCTCTTGGTGCTCGCCGGGCTCGCCTTTCTGGTCCCTGACCTCAGGGGCTGGACGCCGTCGGATTTGACCGATCCCGCGGCGGGCGTTGCCCCTACTGGCAGAGGTGGCCCGGCATTTTCCGTGAACGAATGCCTGCCTGGTTCCGTGTCACCGCACGAACTCCCGGACACCGAAGATGGTGCGGGTTCGGCCACCATGACGGTGATCACTTGCCGCAGCAAGTCGAGCGCATTCGCGTTCGGGATGATCTGGCTGCTCTTGAGCGGCAGCTATCTTGTCGTCCACAGACGAAGGATGAAAGCTTCCAAGGCGAAATAATCAGCATCATTCCGATGCACTGGTACGCGATGCCGGTTGCCCCCGCGCCATGTTTTCTGCCTTAGAATGTCGATATGAAATGGATCCCATTGATCTTGCTTGCAGGTATGTCGGCGTCAGGCGCGGCGGCATCCGAACAAAACGAAACACGCTGGGGGGCGATCGCACTTGGTGGTGACGGATTCGGCGCCACACGCGGCAGGGCGAGCGAAGATGCTGCCGTATCAGGCGCGATGCGACAGTGCGAGGAAAGCGGCGGAGCTGGCGAGTGTCGTATCCGTCTTACTTATCGAAACCAATGCGCCGCCTATGCAACGGGCGATGATCGACAGGTCGGCATCGCCTATGCGGCGAGTCTTGCAGCAGCCAGCAGGTTGGCGCTGCGCAGTTGCAGCGAGACGGCACGGCACTGCCAGATCCAGTACGCCGCGTGCAGCACCCCATCGTCATTCAACTGACCTGCGCCGGCACGCGGTGCACAGTATGAGTTTAGCCGATAAGGCGCCGAGCGCTGCGAAAAGCGAAGAAGAACGCCCCACCTAGGTTCGGCGCGTGCTCCAGCAGCGAGGTATCCGTGAACCCTTTCCCCGTCATTCTCGCATCGGGCGATGTGAACGACGACATTTCGGGAATCATGGGCGCTTTTGCGATCTATGTGACTGATATCGTCCGCGGAGGCATCGCACGCAGCGCGCTGCCGCGTGATTTTTTCGACCTCTATGCGCTGGACTATTATTACTCGCAGGTGTGCAATGGCGGACACTGCCAATTTATAGGCAATTCCGGTGGAATGCTGGACGCCAATGTGGATCACGCGCTGCGCGGCAGCGAGATGCTGGCCATGCCGGAACTCGGGCGATTGCTGACGGAATGCCGCGACTGGAGCGATGCCAATCCAGAGGAACGCGACAAGCTGGCGGAATGGGAGCTCTGGCCTGAGGCGCTTAAACGCCTGGATGACCGCTTCTTCGATGATGACTTCATGGAGTTCGATGTTCCGGGCTATTCCGCGTACGTCGCATGCCAATCCGAATGCGTGCGAGCATGGATCGAGAATGCGACCACGCGAACCAGCTTTCGCTCGCGCAACAAGTATAGTCTGGCCGCCGGTGCGTGGCTGGTCGGATACCCGGGAACGCGGATACTGCCGCGCAAGGAAGCAGTGGCGGCGACCGAAACGGTCATACGCGCCTGCTCGCGACCGTCTTGGCGACCGGATCGTATCGCCCGTCATCTTGCTGCCCGGTTCACGATGATGGGCTGGTAGCGCAGGTGTCAGCCGAGATTTCGTCAATCTTCACCAGCTCTAACAATGACCTTGAGTGAAAACTGCGCTTTGCCGTCAGGATAGAAACCGGCGCGCTCGCCGAAGATGACTGGAAGGTGCTCGGCCCCGGATGTGTAGTCGGTGACGAGATACTGCAATACTAGGTCTTTACCGGTGAGAATCTCGTCGGCCGAAACGCTTGCAACGAAGCGCGCTCGCTGGGAAGCAAATGGCAGCGACACGCTTTGGAGCGCCCAGTGACATGGGCCGAGGCCGAAATAGTCCTCGTCAATCAACGCATCCTTCGGCACGTCCACAATCAGCGCCCCGTCTGAGGCGAGCGAGACAGGGGTTGGCAGGCCGTACTGGGGAGGCAGACGCACGCCCCCCCAAGCTCGCCCATAATCCATAGGGACGCATTCGCGATTCTGGATCTCGAAATGGAGCTCTGCACCGGACAGTCGAACCGCTCCGGGTAGGCCGGAAAAGCGGAACTCCAAAGCCTTGCCGCGATGTGCTGCCGGATTCGCCTTCACTTCGATAGGGCGGAGCGCCTTTGATGGGTCCAAGTGACATGCCTGCAGGAAGCCAAACAGCGCCACCGCCACGACGACGGTCTGAGCTACATAGCCCCTCGGCCGCGTCGGGCCGGTCAGGTCGTGTTGCATGCGAAACATGAGCCGGTGATCAATGCCTTGATGGAATTCATCATCCTGTTGGCTGGCCGGACATCCCGCAACAGTTCCCGCGTACCGGTTCATCGTCATGGACCTGGCGGCAGCGGCCCAACCTTCATTTTCGAAGTTTCGTTTGAGGGCGACAGTTCATCCCAGGATACAAACGCCCCGGCGCGCTTACACGATGCTTACAGCGCGCGCTTTAGGGCCGACTGTAAGCAGCCGTTTTGCTGCTACGGCCGCACAAGCATATGAATTATAGAGAGAAAACTGGAGCGGGCGAAGGGATTCGAACCCTCGACCCCAACCTTGGCAAGGTTGTTGATGGCGCATCCAAGAAGATGAAGATGAGAACTGGTTGATCGTCGTTTGAACAGTCATGGATCGACGGTTGGGGCGGCTATGCGCCTCACCCCGACCGTTTTCCAGCTCATTCAGGGTTTCCGGAAACTGTCATTATGACAGCACTCGCGATTGCTCGCACAAATGCGGTTGATATTTCATCGTTCCGCCATGCCGATGAATGCAGTTGAGGCGATTGGCAGGATCGGGCGACCATCGGCCCTGTCCCGCGCCTCGGAAACCACTGCGGCCTTTTCGGTCTCGTCCAGGCTGGTCCAGTCGGGGGACATGCCGAAAAGCGTATCAGGTGCGTCGAGCGCCGCCATGTCTAGCAGATAATCATGCGTTACCGCTTCGATCCGGGGGTTGCTATAGCCGGCAGCGACGAGGGCGCGGGCGAAATCCTCCGGATCACTCAGCGCCTGAACGGCTTCAGGCATTGCCATACCCGACCGATCAGGAAACAATTTCTGCCTGATCTGGCTCAAGAGGAGGAAGGTCGCCGCCCCCCGAGCCTGCCAGGTCGCGACAACGCCATGCCCGCCGGGCCGCGTAACCCGGCACATCTCCGCCAAACCCTTGCGCCAATCGGGGAACATGATGACGCCGAAGATCGAAAAGACGGCATCGAAATGCGCGTCGGGAAGGTCGAGCGCCTGTCCGTCCATTACCCGCGCTTCGACGTTGGGCAGGCCGGCAGCGGCGACGCATCCCACCATGCCGGGAGAGAAATCGGTCGCCAGCACGCTTGCTCCAGTGCGCGCGGCTGCCAGCGCGAGCGCGCCGGTGCCAGTCGCCACATCAAGAACACGGCTCTGAGGCGTCTGGGTCAGACGCGCCAGCGCCGCCTCCGCAAAGAGCGCGGTGAAGGGGTGCGCGGTCTGCTGATAATGGCTCGCGGCGCTGTCCCAGTGATCGGGGTTCTCGAACTCTCGCATTTCTGCACCTCGCGAATCATGTAACTTAATGAGTAACATGATTCGATTCCCTTGCCAACGGCTGGGGACATGCGAAGATCGGCCAATGCGAAACGACAGCCGCCTTTCCCGAATGCTGCACGTGCTGCTCCATATGGCGCGGCATGACGGCCCCATGAAGTCGGAGACGATCGGCACGATGCTGGGGACCAATCCAGTCGTCGTTCGCCGTACATTGGCGGGGCTGCGCGATGCAGGCTATGTTCGATCGGAGAAAGGCCACGGCGGCGGCTGGGTCATTGCGTGCGACCTGGAGCGCGTGTCACTTCTCGATGTCTATCGGGCAGTTGGCGGCCCCCGGCTATTTGCGATCGGGAACGAGCACTCCAATCCAGACTGCGCGGTCGAGCAACTCGTCAACACAGCGGTGGAAGATGTTCTTCGCGATGCAGAGGCATTGCTGGTCAAGCGGCTGGGTGCGGTGAGCCTCGCAGAGCTGAGCAGAGGTCTCGACGCGCGCTGTGCAGGTGTTTCCAGGCGGCGGCTCCCCGGCGTCGATTAGGCGATAGCGGATTGCCTCCCGCTCGCCACAATCAGCCAAAGTTCTCTCTTTTGTTCAGGAACGGCCTCAGCCAAAAATGGCGGATTTCCGTGCTTCTGAATATTTGGTGCGCCCAAGATGATGAAGATGCGACTGGTCGATCATTGTATAACGTCTTTGCCCAATGATCGACCGTCTCGTATCGGATTTTAGCGTTCGAATTCGGCCAAACCGCGAGGATGATCGCAAGGTAATTAAGGCGCGCGGATCGCCGCATCATCTCGTTGCCGCGTCTCCCGATGGAGCAAATAAGCCTCCATCCCGGAACAAGCGATCCCACATCGAAGACTAATCGGCGTCTGGATTCGACCGTGCCGGTTCTTTGGCCATGCCCTCGGCGAGCTTCTCCATGAGGCGCACCAGCTCATTGAGCTCCTCGTGAGACCAGTCGTGGAACAGTTCCAGCGCCATAGTCTCACGGGCGGTGTCGAGAGCGTCGGTCGCCGACTTTCCTCGGGGTGTGATAATTGCCTCGCGCACGCGCTTGTCCGCCGACCCGGCACGACGCTCGACGAGGCCGAGTTCTTCCAACCGCGCGACCTGGCGACTGACGGTCGTGTAATCGCGGCCAACCCTGCCGGCGAGATCGACGACCCCGATCGGTCCCTTGCGCTCGACGAACACGAGCAGAGGGAAGAGCGCCCGCTCGAGCGTCAGGCCTGCCAACGCCAGCAACTCATCGTCCCTTTCCGGCCGGTTCATCACGGTCACGATCTCAAGCAGTGACGCATGTAAGGAGGGAAACAGCGCCTTGATATGTGCATTATGCACTTTATTTGTTGACATCCGGTAGACCTCCAAAGATATGTGCGTTATACACGTAGGAGGTTCGAATGAAAGAGCAAAGCCCGCCTGCGGTCCTGATTTGCGGCGCTGGCGCCGCCGGCCTGACCCTCGCGATCGACCTGGCGAGAAGAGGCGTGCCGTTCCGGCTGATCGAGAAACTGGCCCGACCGTTCGCCGGGTCGCGCGGCAAGGGTATCCAGCCACGATCGCAGGAAGTGTTCGAGGATCTAGGGGTGCTTGACCGGCTCGTTGCTACCGGCGGTGTCTACCCGCCGATACGCGAATATCATGACGACGGCAGCCACACGGATACTGCCCTCGAAGTCGAACCAGCAACGCCGGCCGAGCCTTTCCACTTCCCCCTAATGCTCCCGCAGTTCCTGACCGAGCGAGTGCTGCGCGAACGCCTGGTCGAGCTTGGCGGCCGTGTCGAGTTCGGGTGCGAGCTGGTCGGCTTCGAGCAGGGAGAGGATGGCGTCGCGGCGCGTCTTGTCGGCCCCGGCGGCGAGGAGCTGGTTCATGTTCCATATCTGATTGGGGCCGACGGTGGCCGCAGCTTCATCCGTAGCGCCCTCGGCATCGACTTTCCCGGCAAGACATTGGGCGCGCGTGCGATGGTGGCCGATGTCGATTTGGTCGGCCTAAGCCGTGACGCTTGGCATCAATATCATGTCGGCGATAAGCGGCGGCTGATGTCGATCTGTCCGCTCGCCGGGACCGATTTGTTTCAGATCCAGGGAGCAATCCCGATCGAAGGAGAAGCGGACCTGTCCGCCGATGCGCTCAATTCCCTGGTGGCGGAGCGGACCGGACGCGACGATATTCATGTTCGGTCGGTGTCGTGGGCCTCAGCCTATACTATGAGCGCCCGCCTCGCGGATCGTTACCGCATCGGCCGCATATTCCTGATCGGCGATGCCGCGCACGTCCATCCGCCCACGGGCGGGCAAGGCCTAAATACGAGCGTTCAGGATGCTTACAATCTCGGCTGGAAGCTGGCGGCGGTGCTGGGCGGCGCGCCTGATAAGCTGCTCGATACCTATGAGGAAGAGAGGCGGCCGGTGGCGGAAGAGATGCTGGGTCTCTCGACCCAGCTGCTCGAAGCGCAGAAGCTCGGTTCCATGCGCCGCGGGCGCGAAGTCCATCAACTCGACATCGGTTATCCGGAATCAGCGCTCAGCTTCGAGCCCTCGCCTCGGTCCGGCATCCTGCTCGCGGGCGACCGAGCGCCGGACGCGCCGCTGCGCGGGGCGGCCGGTTGCCCCCGGCGTCTGTTCGATTTGTTCGCCGGTGGGCACTGGAGCCTGATTGGCTATGAAACGACCGGCGAAATCGCAACACCGCGGAGTGGTCTCCACATTCATCAAGTCGGAGCGCGAAAAGAGCTTTCAGATGATGGCGGCCATCTACGCGACGCCTATGGCCTTGCACCTGGCGAGCGGGTGCTGGTTCGACCTGATGGTTATGTCGGTGCGATCTTCCGCTCCGACGAAGCCGGGGCACTTGAGAGTTATTTAAAAGGAGTCGGCTTGGGTAGAAGCGGGGATGGAACTGCACGCTGTCGCCAAGATAATCGGCCGATACTCGGTTCAAACCATCAGGGGTCGTGACCCTTTGACGCGGAGGCATAATGAGCGCGCGTTCCTGCCTTCCCGCCAAGTCATCGTCGACTGAACGCTGCCGGGTTCTCTCTTTTGTTCAAGATGGTGGGTGGTCAAATCGGCGATTTCTGCGCCTTCGGCGATATGGCGCACCCAAGATGACGAAGATGAGAACTGGCTGATCGTCGTTTGAGGGACTGCGCGATTGTAGCCATTCCAATTCTGTTACAATGTTGGCTTGAGCCGCACCTGAACGAAGCACAGAATGACCCGAGCAGCACGCGACGTACTGGCTGACTGTAGGTTAGCACTCGAAATGCTCCAGGACGAGGCTGCGCCCGGTCGGTGGCGCGTCCATTGGGCTGGTGCGGTGGCTCTTCTCAGAGCGGTAGGTCACGTCCTCCTCAACGTGGATCAATCTGCCGATCCGGCCGTGGCAAGGGCTGGGAAGGCTGCGCATCGTCGTTGGAAGAGCAATGATCCGGCACATCTGATCTACAGAGACTTCATCGAGGACGAGCGCAACAACATACTCAAGGAATACCGGTCGAAGGTTCACCCCCTCGATACGGTGGATGTAGCTGTTCGACTAACGCTGCAGAACCCGGAGACGGGCGAGATTGAAGCGGCCCCCAAAATGACCGGACAGTTCCTCACACTTATGTAAGAGTGAGGCCTATGACCGACAGTAATCCCAGGAGCTATGTGCATGCGGAGGTTCTCGGAGGGGTTCAGCGCCGTAGGCGGTGGACCCCGGAAGAGAAGCTCCGCATGGTCGAAGAGACCTTTCTGCCCGGCAACAGCGTGTCGCGTGTGGCGCGCATGCACGGGGTGGCGCCGAACCAGCTGTTTGGCTGGCGCCGGCAGGCGGCAAGCGGCGCCCTGACCGCTACCCGTGCCGGCGGCCAGGTGGTTCCGGCCAGCGAGTATCGTGCACTCGAGAACCAGGTTCGCGAGCTGCAGCGCATGCTCGGCAAGAAGACCATGGAGAACGAAATCCTGCGCGAGGCGATCTCGCGGGTGGCAGCTCCCAAAAAAACGCCGTTGCGCACGCTCTCGTTGCCGGAGGGCGACCTGTGAGCGCGGTGGCAAATGCATTGGGCGTGTCTCGGCAGCATCTCTCGTCAGCCAGACGCAAGGCCGCTGCCCGAAGCCGCGGCAGACCTCCGCTTCCCGAGGAAGAGCTCGTCGCGCGTATGTCAACGCCGACTAATATTTCCCCGGAAGTGCCGGGTTAAAATTCCCCAGTTTGGGTTTTCGGTGATCAGCCGTTCCAGTGATCGTGCGTGCGCTCCTTCGGTGGCCGCCCGCGCCTTTTCGGTGGCGGCGGCGGCGTGATCGCTGAGATCGCTCTGGTGTGTTCCGGCACGAGGTCGGAGTGCGCGCGCAAGCGGTAACTGGCGCCCTCGATCTGGATCACGATGGCATGGTGCAGCAAGCGATCGAGCAGCGCCGTTGCCACCACCGGATCGCCGAACACCTCGCCCCATTCCGCAAAGCCGCGGTTGGATGTGAGGATCATCGCCCCCTTTTCGTAACGGGAGTTGACCAGCTGGAAGAAGAGGTTGGCACCGCCGGGCGTAACCGGGAGGTAGCCGATCTCATCGACGATAAGGAGAGTGTTCCGGTTGAAGAACCTGAGCCGTTCGGGAAGCCGTCCGTCACGCTCGGCACGCACCAGCATGTCGATCACCTCAGCCAGACTGGCGCGGTAAACACGCTTGCCAGCGCGAACAGCCTCTGCGCCCAAGGCTGTCGCCAGATGGCTCTTGCCTGTGCCCGGCGGTCCCAGCAGATGGACCACCTCGCCGCGCTCGATAAAGTCGAGCTGCGCCAGTGCGAGGATGCGGCCGCGATCCAGCGAAGGCTGGAACGAGAAGTCGAAGCCTTCGAGGGTTTTCATGGGCATGAGCCGTGAGGTCTTGAGCCCGACAGTGAAGCGCCTGCTTTCCCGATTGCCATACTCATGCGAGAGCAAGACATCGATGGCTTCAAGCGCGGTCATTTCGCCGCGCTCCAGACACCGCATGGTATGATCAAGTACCTCGAGCGCGCGGGGCATTCTCAGGCCAACCAGGCTCGTGCGGATGCGGTCGATGATCTCCGTCATGGCCGTACCTCGCTGCCGGCCAGTCGCCGTCCTACCGCCTCGTAGAAGCCCAGCGAGCGCCTGGTAATCTCAAGCCCTGCAGGCGGCGGCACTGTTGCCGCGCGAGGCGGAGCGAGCCGCCGGTGGGAAGGATCAACCCGGCGCTGATTGCGTCCATCGAGAACGGGATGCACCGCGATCAGCTTGCGATCCTCGAAGATCCTGATCTCACGGGGATGATTCTGCACCTCCACGACCCGTTTGCGCGTAGCGTCGGGCACCGAGTAGAGATTGCCGCCAACCGATACCATGCCTTCATGGCTGACTCGCCGCTCGATCGTGAGCACCGCATTGTATGGGGCCGCAGGCAAGGCCGTCAGGACCGGTTGCTCCTCGGCAAAGTGCTCGCTGACGATCCGCCGGGTCGTGGCATGCAACCGAACATTCGCGACCGTGTCCAGCCATTCGCGGAACTGCCTGTTCAGGTCATCAGCGTTGCAGAAGGTGCGTCCAAGGAAGAAGTCCTGACGGATGTAGCGGTAGGGCCGTTCGATCTTGCCCTTGGTTTTCGCCCGATAGGGCCTGCATGCACGCGGCAAAGCGCCGTAATGATCCAGCAAGGCCACCAGCGACCGATTGTAGATCACAATACCCTCGGCATCCTCATCGATCACAGCGGTTTTCATGCGGTCGTAAAGCACCTCGGACGGGGCACCGCCCATCGCATCGAAGGCGTCGATGTGGCAGCGCATCACCGTCTGCAGATCCTGGGTCGGACAGAACCGACCCCACAGCCAGCGGCTATGACCCAACACCATCGAGAACAGCCAGAAGATCCGGGTCACGCCCGGCTCATCGCTGAACGCCACCTTGAACTGGGCGAAGTCCACCTGGGCCTGCCGTCCCGCGGGTGTTTCGAAGCGCCGCTCGAACGGGACCACTCGCGGCGGCCGCATCTGGCGCAGGAAGTCCGTGACGGTCGTGTAGCCGCCCTTGAACCCCATCGCAGCGATTTCGCGGAAGAGACGCTTGCCAGACAACCCAGGATATAACGCGATGCGATCGCGAAGATATGGTTCGTAGGGTTCCAGCTCCCGCGGACGGGGTGGCCGGGGCTTGTACACCGGCGCCTTCACGCCGCCGGCCAGGTGTTTGCGTACCGTCTTTCGATCAAGGCCCGTCTGCCGCGCAATCGCCGACACCGACAGCCCCTGCCGCTTCAAGTCATGGATCATGACAATTTCCTCAAGTCTGATCACCTGCCACGCCTCCCGCCAATCCGGGCAAGCATAGGAGGGATCCGTGCGGGTCGTTGCCAATTCGCTCCGGGGCTAGCCCCGGAGCGAATTGGCGCTCACCTCAAACTGGGGAATTTTCATTCGGCACTTCTGGGGAGAATACATCCGGTATCGACAGCGTATTCAGGCCCTGATCGCCGAGCTGCCGACCTATGGCTACCGCCGGATCCACGCGCTCCTGCGGCGGCAGGCGCGCAATGGCGGGCCATCTGCGCCCAATGCCAAGCGGGTCTACCGGGTGATGAAGGTGCATGGCCTGCTGCTCCAGCGCCATAGCGGCAAGGCGGACGAGCGTCGCCACGATGGGCGCGTCGCCGTCGATACTCGCAACACCCGCTGGTGCTCCGACGGCTTCGAAATCGGCTGCGACAACGGCGAGAAGGTGCGAGTCGCCTTCTCTCTGGACTGCTGCGATCGCGAGGCGATGGGCTTTGTTGCCACCACTGCCGGCATATCTGCCGAGGATGTGCGCGACCTCATGACCGCCACCGTCGAGCACCGCTTCGGCCGTGTGAACAGGCTTCCTGGGTCGAAAAGCTGGAAGGTCGATGGGCCGGATGGCACCGTCGAGGTCGATGTCACACCCCGGCTGTCAGTGAACGACCCCGCCGCGCTGCGCATTGCACTGCTGGGCGGAGCGGGTATCGGCTGGTTGCCGAGCTTTCTCGTGGCCGACGATGTGGAGAATGGTCGTCTGATCCGACTCTTTCCCCATTACCACCGCGACCGGGCCGACATTCATGCCTTGTTTCGTGCCCGCAGAAGTCTCGCTCTCAACGTCAAGGTGTTTGTGGACTATTTGACGGAGCATTTCCTGGTTTGAACGCCATCCACGACATTCGGAACGGATATTTTTCTAAATAACAGCAACAACCTACCGAGAGAGATGCAGCAATGACGGAGAGTGATGACCATCCGATCGATAGCCAGCGCAGCAAACACGCCCCTCAGAATATCTACGACGAACCCATCTTCTTTGAAGGTTACAGGCGCTTACGCCAGAACGACACCGGCCTGAACGGGGCGCTCGAAGTTCCTGCTCTTCGTGCGCTTCTGCCGGATCTGTCGGGAAAGCACATTCTGGACATCGGCTGCGGCTTCGGAGACTTCGCTCGGCACGCCCGCAGCCAAGGCGCCCACTCAGTCACAGCCTTGGACGTATCGGAGAACATGATCTCCGAGGCAAAGCGCCTAACCACGGATGACAACATCCTTTATTTGAAAAGTTCAATCGAGGATTTCTCACCAAGGCATGGGCAATTCGACCTGGTCGTCTCGTCCATGGCGCTGCACTATGTCGAGGAATATGCGGCTGTCACGCGGAAGGTGTTCAACGCCCTTTCGCCTGAAGGACGATTCATCTTTTCCGTCGAGCATCCCATCTGCACGGCTCATCCCGTCGGCTGGATCAGGGATGCCGGTGGGAATCTCGCTGCTTGGCCTGTGGACCACTATCAGCGGGAGGAGAACGCAGCACTTCATGGTTTGTAGACGGCGTTCGAAAATTTCACCGAACGGTCGAGACCTACGTCAACACGCTGCTCGTCGCGGGCTTCGCCTTGGACCATCTGGGTGAACCAAAGCCACTGCCGGAATTCCTGGACGCACGTCCCATGCTGGAAGAAACGCTGCGACGTCCTCCCATCCTCCTGCTGGCCGCGACCAAACCTGCATTTTCGCAGAGTTGAGCTTAATTTCGCTGCGTTCACCAAGCCGGCCACGGGTGGCCAGCCCCCAATGCCTATTTGAACGGCCAGGAGGTTATCTCTGCTGCGTAGAGCGGCCACCAAACGGCGATGGGCTGCAGGAGAAGACGAAACCAATAATATGCTCTTGCCGACGGCAATCCATCGGCATCGAGGCCTTTGATGGCATTCTTGATATTTGCTGGAAACACGCAAACGAAATACACAGCAAGCGCCCATGCAGCCGGATTTCGCAAAGCCGGAATCGCCAAACCTATCGCTCCAGCTAATTCGCAAAGACCGGTTACCAGCACGACCTTGCGGGGGGCAGGCACAATAGCCGGCAGCATCGGAAGATAGCGGCCCGGTGTGCGAAGATGATCGATTCCAAAAAATATGAGACTGAGGCTCATTCCCCACTGCATTGCGGACGGAACCGCGACAGAGCCGCTCCCGATAAATTGAACCAAGCAGGAAATAGCAGTTATCATTGCCAGCATAATGAAGAAAATCATGGAACCTGCCTAAAGTATCAAGTGGTTACGCTATGATTACGTTGCGAGCTGCTACAAGCAGCGCTCCGAATCCAGGTTGACACCGTTCGCTCTGGCCTCAGCCTTCATCGAATTCTCCAGGATTGCTCGCGCGACTTCGCCCGGATGAGTGATGTGCGGATGATGCCCGGCTCCGGGGATGGTCGCCACGGAGATACGAGAAATCGAGCTGAGAGATCGTCGGCATTTTTCGGTCAGCGGATCGTTCGCGCCGACGATGAGATTTACGTATCCCTGATACTGGACGAGCTTCTGCAGCAAGTCGCCCCGCCAACGCGGATTGGACGCATGCGCCAGAAGCGTTGCAACACGCCATGACGTCTTTCCGCGCCGCAAGTCGGCAACGCTTGATCGAAGCCGGTCGGCGTCATCGTCCCGCCCAGTGAGCCGCCGAGCCAATGCCAGGTGGTTCGTTCGCCGGAGATAGGCCGCTATGAGAGGTATGATCCGTGTGGACAATCCGCCCGGCGGCTGAAGGAAGAATGGTGAAACCAGCGTGAGACGCGTGACCCGGTCCGGGCGCCTTGCAGCCGCCTCCAAGGCTGCGGCGGCGCCGATTGAGTGTCCGATGAGGTGTATCGGCTCACTGTTTCCAACCAGCGCGTCTAACCATGTGGCCCAGTCGCGCGGACTGGTTCCACCGCTCATCCCAAGGCCGGGCAAGTCTATTACGCGCGTGCCGCCGATCGCCTCGGCGACAGTTGCCCAGCTATCGGCGTTGATCGGCAAACCGGGCAAAATGACCCGCGCACCGGCATGGCCCAGCTCGAACGAGCGGATTCCCGCAATATCCGTGAAGTGCCGGTCCGGCCCCGCAGCGTCGCCAAATCGCTGTGCGGCGAGATGGTCCGCCCATCGAAAGATGGTCGTCATCGTATCCGGCATCTCCAAACCGTGCCGCGCGGCGAGCATTCGAGCCGGCTCGGTTGGGTAGCGATCTTCCGATAGGAAGGTCAGCGTTTCCGGATCGGCTTTGATGATGCTCCGCGGCAGCATCTTGATAACCGGGACTGGTATTCGAATTCGGGGAACACTGACGCCGAAGTGTCGACCTATCCGGGTGAGAAGATCAGGAAGAGCCGGTGTTCGATCATCGAGCAGCCAATAGGATTGACCGACAGTTTCCGCATCGGTCGGAAGCATCGCCATGAAGCGCGCCACATGGTCCACGGCGACGACGGGCACGAACGTCCGCGCATTTCCGGGCAAGGCGCTCATGGTGCCCTGCCAAATCTCCTTTACGCTTCCCGCCAGGCCCAGAAACTGGTCAGATTCGCCAGTCCCGCTGTCACCGATCACGCTCGACGGGTTCACGATAGACCACGGGATATTCAGCTCGTTTGCTCGTGCCTGGAATACCGCGTCGCTCTCAACCTTCGATGCTTCGTATGCACCAAGCGCGCGATATGTACGTTCGGTAAGCGCGCGGTCCCAAGGGACCTGTTTAGGGTTCTGGCCGCCGACCCGATAGCCCGAGACATGCACGACGCGCCGAAGCTTCGGTAGCATGGCAGCAACGCAAAGAACCGCCTCTACGCTTCCGACATTGGCGTGACGCGCCTCTTCGATACCCATTCCGAATTGATACGAGCCAGCGCAATTGTGGATCTCGGTTATGTCCTCCCATGCAGCACTCTTCGTGCCGAGAGGATGATCTGCATCGAAATCGACCCGAAGATCTGTTGGCGCATCATCCAGCCCGTGGTTCGCTAGCCAGGCTCGCAACCGAGCAAAGGAAGCTGTGCTTCGACTGGCGGTGCTCACACGCACGCCAGCCGCGTGAAGCGCGAGAACCAAGTGGCGCCCGATCAGTCCCGACGCGCCAAAGACCAGGGCGTGGCGGCCGGTGCTGCTCAAGCGGCACTTCCTTTTTCCGGGCTGATCGTGACGCCGCTATCGAGGAAAGCCGAGAGCACCTGTGCCGACAAGCGAAGCGGTTCGACGCTATGTTGAGCGCGCGAGACTATGATGGCTCCCTCGACCGTACTGACTACGGTGGTCGCCAATGCGCGAGCCGCGGCACCTGAATGGCCGCACGATGTTAGAAATTCCGTGAGTGGCCCGATCCAAGACTGGTACGCAGCCGCGCAAGTGGTCCGTAACCGCTCGCTCTCTGCACCCATGTCCAGGGTGACGACGGAAATCGGACAGCCAAGCTGGAAGTCGCTTTCCGTCAGCATCGCCGCCAAGATGTCGATCGCTCGTATGATCACGTCGCTAGGCGTTTTTGCCTGGGCTGCCGCTTCTTGGATCAGTATTCCGAACCGGGCAGCAGCCAGTTCCACCGCCTCCTGTCCCAGGGCTTCCTTCCCTTCTGGAAAATGGAAGTAGAGAGAGCCTTTAGGCGTACCAGCGTGCTCATTCACGGCATTCAGGCCTGTCCCGGAATAGCCTTTCGCCTGGATCAATTCGAGCATCGACTCAATCAGTCGCGCTCTCGTTCGGTCACCTTTGGTAACTGCCATGCAGAAATAATAGACCAGTCTATATATTTTTCAACCGGTCAGCCACCGGGCGTTGAAATCAGCGCAGCGACCATCGGCACCCTAACGCATCGCCAGCACAATCATACGGCCGAGCAGATGCCGGCGTAGGAAGAGCATCGGTCCCGTTGCGGGGCATCAAGATTTAGCGGGAAGAGAGACGGAACACCGATTCTACGATCTAACCCGCTGTGGCACGCTATGCGACGTCGGAATTTGGTGACGGACGAGGCGCAGCTCTCAAACAATCAAAGACCGCGCAGGACGAATCCTGCCTGATGCTGAGCGCACCCGACCAGATGCGAGGCGGGGACGTTTGGCTTCGGAAGGAAGCTCCAAGAATTGGTGCGGGCGGTCGGACTCGAACCGACACGTATTGCTACGGCGGATTTTGAATCCGCTGCGTCTACCGTTTCGCCACGCCCGCACTTTTGCCGCCGTTAGTAGCCCAGGCTCTCTGCACCTATATGGTCTGCCTTGGAAAAACTGGTCCAATTCTGAAGAGAGCCCTGCGGGGCGATGGATTGGAAAAATGTATGGGACGCCAGCGGTTTACACCGGAGCAGATCATCTCGAAGCTGCGTGAAGTAGACGTGATTGCGGGACGAGGCGGCACAGCGGTTGAAGCCTGTCGCCAAATCGGGATTGCGGAACAGACGCTGTATCGGTGGCGCAAGGAGTATGGCGGCCTGAAGGTCGATCAGGCGCGTCGGATGAAAGATCTGGAGCGTGAGAATGCGCGACTTAAGAAGCTGGTGGCCGACCTCGCGCTTGACAAGGCGATCCTGCAAGAGGCGTCGAAGCTGACTTTTTGAGCCCCTCCCGTCGCCGTGAGGCGATCGAGCAGGTCCGTCGCGCATTGCCGGTATCGGAACGGCGGACCTGCAAGGTGCTTGGCCAGCATCGTTCGACCCAGCGCCATCCGCCGAGGGACGATGCCAACGAGCAGCGCCTGACCGCCGACATCATCGCACTGGCGAAGGACTACGGTCGTTACGGCTATCAGCCTTCGCCAAGTGGTTCACGCTGGCGCACGATCCAGTTCTGGCCTTTCAGAAAGCCAATAGGGAGGTTGAGCCGATGAATGACGAATTTTCCACCCGGCTGCCTTGGCCTGCGAACTTTCCGGAAGTGGTCATCCACACCGACGTCCGCTCAAGTGACAGCCACCCAGGATACGCCGCAGCAAAGAGCGGTGACGCAGAGGCTGGCAATCGGCACGAGACTTACCTGGGCGATTCATGGCAGGCTGCCCGGAGAGACCACACACGAATTTTCGCCAGCCAGTCCGACAATGACGCCGACGGCTTGCTTCTGGTCTTGGCGAATTGTCTAACTCTTCGCCATGTCCCGGAACATCTCCGCAACCGGCGCGAACATGTCGTTCATCATCTGTCCGACAGGTTCCGACGTGGTGGCCAGCGTGCCGCCCTTTATCGGGGGATTCGGGGCGTATTCGCCCTGAAGCACCAGCGCCTCGGCATAGGCTCTGCCCCGGAGCATTTCGACCAGAGCGATCGCGAAATCGAGCCCTGCCGACACCCCAGCCCCAGTCAGGATGTTGCCATCCTTGGTCACGCGCTCATTGGTCGGGATCGCCCCGAAGTCAGCCAGCACATCGCGCGTCACCCAATGCGACGTGGCCTTCCTGCCCTTTAGCAATCCGGCCTTCGCCAGCACCATCGAGCCAGTGCAAACGCTGGTAATGTGCTTGGCACGCGAAGCCCGGTCCCTGATCCACGCCATGGTGTCGGCACGGCCCATGACCGATAGTGTTCCCTCCGTGCCGCCGGGCACGAACAGCACGTCGAGATCCCTTGGCGCATCGGCCATGGTCATCGTCGGCGTGATCGCCAGGCCGAGGTCCGACATGACCGGAGACAGGTCCTTCTCAGTGGTGACGAGGTGGACTTTGGCGCCGAACATGCAGGCGAAGAAGTAGTGCGGGCCGACAAGATCGAGCGCAGTGAACTTGGGGTAAAGGAGCATAGCGATCTGCTCCTGCCCCCACAGGCCAGGCCCCAGCACCCGGCTCATCGCCTCCATGTGCTGGTCATGCTGGGCTTCTGCCGCGGCTTCGGCGGGAGCAGCCGGAGCTGTTCCTTCGGCAGCCTGGGCCGCCATAGCCTTTTCGATTGCGAGATAGGGCGCGAGCAGGGCTGCCCCGGTAATGCCCTGCAAGAGGGCGCGGCGATTGGTGTCCATGGGTGCTTCTCCGATCAATAGCTGACGCCAAGCGTCACGAAAGCGGCGCGCGGAGTACCTGGACGCACGACGGGCTGGCCAAGGTACTGGTATGGCGTAAAATAGGTCCGGTCGAAGATGTTGCTGACCGAAACGCCAATCCGGAATGGTCCGGTTTCGTAGCTCGCCTGGGCATCGAACACCGCATAGCCTTTAGTCTTGACGCTGTTGGGCAAGGTGACATGCGATCCCGAGGCAGCCGTCATGCCGAGACCCAGCCCCAATCCGTTCAGCGCCCCCTCAGTGAAGCGGTAGCGCACGGCGATGCGCCCGCTGTGTTCAGGCACACGGGAAAGGTGCTCACCCACATTGGCGGGCGTGAACTGGTCCCTGGTGACCTTCGCATCGGTGTATGCGTAGCTCGCGAGCAGGGAAAAGCTCTTGCTCGGTTCCCAGATCAGGTCTGCCTCCACGCCCTGCGCGCGCTGCTGCCCGACCTGGCGGGTTACGAAGAACGGATCGGTAAGCGGCACATTGTTGCGGTTCTGGTGAAACGCGGCAATCGTGCCGGAAAGCCCGATGTCCTTGAGGCCGAACTTGAGACCGCCCTCCCAGCTTTCCGAGGTTTCAGGTGTTGTGGGAATGGCCAGCGGGTTGAAGAACACCGACAGACGCGATCCCGTGGCATAGCCCGCAAAGAGCGAAACACCATCGACCACATCGATTGTAACACCGACGCGCGGATCAACCCGGTTGAAGCTGTGTTTCGGGCTGGAAAAGCCGTTCAGGCTCTCGGTAATTTCCATCCTGCTGTAACGAAGGCCCGCAAGCACGTGGATGCGATCACCGATCGTCATCTGGTCCTGAGCGTAGAAACCAAGCGTGCGATAGGCGTTGACGAACTTGTCTGTTGCGAATGACGTCGGCCCGAAGGGAACGTTACTGTTGCGGTCGGAATAGTCCAGCAGGCCAACCGGGAAGAAGTTGAAGCCCATCGCCCCGTCGTAATCGACCATGTCATATTGCGCGCCCGCGATAAGCACATGCTCTATCCCGCCGGTTGCAAACGTGGCGGTCAGGCTGCCATCGAATGACCATTCATCGACCTTGACCGGCAGGTATCCCGTGATGATCGGATAGACGGTCCCCATCGGCGGATAGAACGCCAGATAGGGGAAGCTGCCATATTCGTCTAACCGGCTGTGGTAATTGCGAACCTGGAGCTTGGCCGTGACATTCTCGGATAGTCGGTGCGTAAACACACCGGTTAGCGTCAGGTTCTCGATCTCCGTCTTGGGGGCATCCTTGGCACCAGAGAAATGATAGGGATCGACACCCGGAGCGCCCGCCATGGCGAAGGGAATGCCCGAATATTCGAGCTGTTTGATCCGGCTGTAATTGGCCCTCACGATCAGGCTGGTATCATCAAAGCCGATCCGAAGCGCAGGTGCGAGCGTCAGGCGTTCGTTGGTGACAGCATCAATCGCATCCTTGGCGTCGAGGTATTCGCCTGCGATCCGGATTGCGACATTTCGGCCAATTGGCTGGTTGATATCAACCGACGGTTGCAACGTGGAGAAACTGCCTGTGCGAAAGCTCGCGCGATAGGAAGCATCGGCTTGTGGGCTCGCGCTGACCACGTTGATCAGACCGCCAACCGGCGCGCCAGTTCCGCCGCCGAACAGTTGCGAAGTCGGCCCCTTGGCTACCTCGATCCGCTCGACACTGACCAGGCTTGACGGATCGGAGGCTGCCGTGTCGCCATAGAGCGGCAGGCCGTCGAGATAGACTTCGGACTCAAAGCCCCTGACAATCGGATTGACCAGCACGGCTTCGGAAGGCAGGGCGGGCACGACGCCGGAAATGTTGCGCACGGCATCTGCCAGCGTCGTCAGGTCCTGTTCGTCGATCAACGTCCGCGTCAGCACCTGAACCGATTGCGGCGTTTCCAGCAGGGAAACGGGCGTGCGCAGCGTCGCCGCGTCTTGGGCGCTGTAGCCATCATCCTTGTGAGCGGTGACGACGATCTCGCCGGGGGTCCAGCCTGTCGATTGCTCGGCGCTTTGCGCCATCGCGGGCGGTGCAGTGACGAGCGTGGCCGCGAGTGCGATTAGTGAAGTCCTCATGGTGTTCCCTTGTTCAATGAATTGTTGGTTCAGCCGATCAGCCGCTTGAGTTTCTCAAGCGCGGTCTGGTCGGATTCCTGGAAGTCGATGGTTCCCGAAAATTCGCCCTTGGCGGTCATCAGGTAGATCGCTGCGGTATGATCGATAGTATAGTCGCCGCCCGGTTGCGGCACTTTGGCCGAATAGACCCCGTAGCCCTTCTTGATCCGGTCAAGCTGGGCATCGGTTCCGGTAAGGCCGATTATCGGCGTGCCGAACAGGTCGACATATTTGCCAAGGTCTGCGGGCTTGTCATGGCCGGGATCGACCGAGACAAAGACGATGTTGAACTTCATGCCGTCCGGCCCAAGCTGCTTTCGCAGCCGCGCCATGCGTGACAGGCTGGTCGGGCAGACATCGGGGCAGCGGGTGAAGCCGAAGAAGATCGCGAACGGCTTGCCTGCCAGCGTTTTGTCCGTGACGCTTGACCCGTCGGGGGCGGTCAGCTCGAACGGCCCACCGAACGCACCGGCATAGCTGGACGGCGGAGTGTCGCCACCGCTCCGGCCAAGCGTGAACAGCAAGGCGAGCATCCCCGCAAGCGCAACTAGTAGCCATAGCACCCAGCGTGCCTTCGCCAACCCAGTTGATGGGGCGGGCCTATCAGTGTCCGACATGTCCGCCCTCCATTGGCCCGGCTGCCCCGACTGCCTGGACGGCAAATTGCACCGTCACGCGTCCCGCGCGCTGAAAGCGCAGGGTGACCGGGAAGCGCTCACCCTGGCGGAGCTGGCGCTTGAGCCCCATGAACATGACGTGGAAGCTGCCGGGCCGCAGTTCGAGTGTGCCTCTGGCCGGGACGGCGATACCATCGGTGACTTGCCGCATCCGCATCACGCCGCCGTCCATCGACATGGTGTGGAGCTGGACTTCGGCGGCAATCGGGCTGGTGGCTCCGACGAGGCGATCCTCACGCGCGCCACTGTTGGCAATGCGCGCAAATCCGCCGCCCACTGCCTGCCCGGAGGCGGTTTCTCTGGACCAGGCCCCGGAAACAGTGATCGCGCCGACCCGGCTTGGTGCGGCGTCAATGGGCGTGGCAACGACAGCCGTCATAGCAATCGCGGCAAACAGACGTTGGCAGATGGTCATGAGATGGTCCCCTCGTGGTCGGCACAGCCGCAGGACGAAGCCCCGATCATATGCGAGACAGGATGGGCGGCCTGCAGTTGAAAGTTCTCAGGCGCGGGCGCGGCGAAATGGGTGCCAAGGCAGAACGCTACAGCGAGCCAGGCGGCGATGCGCACAGTGCGCAGCGCCGTGATAAACCGGGGTGAAAGTGTGATGCTGTTCATGGATCAGCTCCTGCGGGCTTGCGCGAGCGCAGCCGCAATGATGGGGGCGATGGCTTCACGCTCTTCGAGGCTGAGGCATGCGCCGATCTCGATGGAGTGCTGCCGATGCCTGAGAAACAGGCGAAGATTGGCAGGGCTGCGCTGCTCGGCGGCGAACTGCGTCCCCCAGGGGGAAAGTTCGATTGGCTTCTGGCGCGAACGTCGGAGCACGACTTTGCCTTGGCCCAATTCCAGCGTTTCGCTTGCCGGTGCCGATTGGCGATGCCGGTCCAGGGCGAACACCAAGAGAGCAAGGACGCCCAGCGAAAACACCGGAACCAGCCAATACCCTTTCAGGGCAGGCAGCACGGCGATGATCGTCAGGCAGGTGCCAAGAATGGCGATGGCTTGGCGCTCATGGCTGCCAAGCGTCGAACGGTTCTCGCGCATGAGCAGGACGAATGGCCGTTCCGCAGGCAGCGGATCGGATGCAGGTAGGGCAAGCCAGTCGCCTGGCGTGGCCCAGGGCCGTCCTTCTGGACGGCGCAACAATTGATACATTGGGAAATGCTCCGGCTAGGCCGGCGCACGTATCGGGAAGGTGATGACGCGCGACCGGCCCGTCTGACAGGAAATCTAGACTGTCAGACCAAAGCCGGTGGGCCGCGCAGAGGCGGACGGAGGTGGGAATGCCGCAGCGCGCGCGGCGCGGTAACCGGCACAAAGCCGAGCGCCATGATGAATATCAGGGCCAGCGCCAGCAGTGCCGGATCGGCAGCGCTCAGGCTGGCGAACGACAATGCGGAGAACGCGCAGGTGCCGTCAGACTTGCCATGCTCGCTTTGACCGCCGTGAGATTGCCCGTCGCCGGGGATCACGATCTGCTTGGTCAAATGCCCGCCCTGCGAGTCGGCGCAAATCACCACTGTCAGCACTCGGTCTGCACTGCCGATCATGTAACCGGCAGGAACCAGCACTTTCATGCACAGCGCCGCCACGATCAGGATCATGGCCAGGGCGCGATGGTGCATAAGAAGAGTGCGTGACACTGACATCTCAAGGTCCCACTAGGCTTGGTTTGCTCAACTGTCATCAAGCTTTTGGCAATGACCGACTTATCTCGATGAATCTATTCTCGCGAACGGCGATGGCGATCAATGACACTTGAAGTTTGACGAACCAACATTTGAACCACCTCCGAAAAACCCGGGACGCTTCAGTGAGGGCGCCGCAGGGTCAAATGGTGCTCAGCAACAGACTTGTTTCGCTGTTTTCAATGCCGTCGATCATCCTCACTTCCCTCAGAACGCGATCGAAGTCCGATAAACTGGGCGCGCAGATATCCGCGACCAGATCCCAATTCCCATTCGTCGTGTGCAGCGACCGGATTTCCGCAATTCCTCTGAGCCTCTGGATCACCTGTGTGGTGGATTTGCCCGACACCTCGACCATCATGACGGCGCGAACAGTAAGATCGTCGTAATCCTCGCGCACGCGAACGGTGAAGCCGAGCAGAGCACCCGTCGCCAAAAGCCGGTCGAGTCTGTTCTGAACCGTTCCGCGCGCCACCCCCAAGGCATCAGCCAGCTTGGACAGCGGCGCGCGTCCGTCGACTCTTAGATGGGCGATCAGGCGGCGATCAAGATCATCCGGAATGAATTTTGCGATCGATTTGGAAATGCGGAGATCCTTCACTTGGGTGACGAAATGCCCGAATGAACTAGGCAAATTGCTCAATCATGCCTCAATTTCAAGACAAAACTGGCATTTCGATAGATATCTACGATTCATATGGTGAATGGAATGGACCACGACTGCGAAAGATCTGCCATGCCTCCCGCCCCTTCCCAACTCGCCTATATCCCCTTCGTCAGCGTCGAGAACATGATGCGCCTGGTGCATCATTCCGGCATCGAGCAAGTCCTGCTGGAACTGACCGATACGGTGGAAGCGGATTTTCGCCGTTGGGACCTTTTCGAAAAGACGCCAAGACTGGCATCGCACTCTCATGAAGGTGTGATCGAACTCATGCCGACATCGGATGGAGAATCCTTCAGCTTCAAATATGTCAACGGGCACCCCAGCAATACGACCAAAGGCTTTCAGACCGTCGCGGCATTTGGCCTTCTCGCACGGGTGGACACCGGTTACCCTCTCATGCTGACGGAGATGACGTTGCTCACCGCGTTGCGCACAGCAGCAACTTCGGCCATGGCGGCCCGCCACCTTGCCCCGCAGGATGCCAAAGTCCTGGCCATGATTGGCAATGGCGCGCAGGCCGAGTTCCAGGCTCTGGCGATGAAGGCAGTTATCGGCATCGAGGAAGTACGGCTTTACGACATCGACCCCAAGGCAACCGAAAAGGCGGCGCGCAATCTGCGAGACAGCGGATTGCGGGTGATCCCCTGCGTCAGTTCACATGACGCGATCCAAGGCGCACAGATCATCACGACCTGCACGGCCGACAAAGCCTATGCGACGATCCTGACCGACAACTTGGTCGGCGCCGGCATACATATCAATGCGATCGGCGGCGATTGCCCCGGCAAGACCGAACTGCACAAGGACATTCTCGCCCGCGCGGCCACTTTCGTCGAATTCGAACCACAAACGCGCATTGAAGGCGAAATCCAGCAGATGGATCCCGACTATCCGGTGACCGAGTTCTGCAAGGTCCTCAGCGGCGAAGCCGCTGGCAGGCGCGACCCCCGCCAGATCACCCTGTTTGACAGCGTCGGCTTCGCGATCGAGGATTTCTCCGCGCTTCGCTACGTATACGACAAGCTCAAGGGGACCGACTTCTACCAGGAAATCGACATCGTCGCCGATCCTGATGATCCGCGCGACCTGTTTGGCATGCTCCAGCGGGCCGCGGCCTGAGCCACCGGCCTTGTGACCGACCATGGGGCCGGAGCAGCGAAACGCAACGGGGCCGGTGGACAGGATCTCAAGCGGCACCCCCCGATTACAGCCATTCACAGCGAGGCACGATGCCATTTTCCTCTCCCCTGACCGAACAGCGCTTCGTTCTCCAGCATGTCGCGCGGATCACGGACCTCGCAGCGACGCCACGCTTTGCCGCAACGGAGCCCGACATGATCGACGCCATTCTTGAAGGCGCCGCAGCGCTTTCCGAAGGGGAATGGGCACCGACCAATCGCACGGGAGACAGGATCGCCCCCAAATGGGAGGATGGCGTCGTCACCATGCCGCCGGGCTTCAAGGAGGCATACAACGCCTATGTCGAGGGCGGTTGGGGGACGATCGCCGGACCTGTTGAGTTTGGCGGCCAGGGTTTGCCCAATGTGCTCGGTTTTGCGGTCGCCGAAAGTCTGGGGGCCGCGAACATGGGCTTTGGCCTGTGCCCCATCCTCACTTCCGGGGCGGTCGAGGCCCTGGCGAGCCATGGCTGCGACGACTTGCGCCGCATCTATCTGGAAAAGCTGGTGACAGGCGAATGGACAGGCACGATGAACCTGACCGAGCCTCAGGCAGGATCGGACGTCGGCGCGCTCCGCACAAGCGCAGTACCCGTGAAAGATGGCAGCTGGCGGATCAAGGGGACGAAAATCTTCATCACCTTCGGCGAACACGACCTGGCCGACAACATCATCCACCTGGTTCTGGCCCGAACGCCAGATGGCCAGCCGGGAACGCGTGGTATTTCGCTTTTCCTTGTCCCCAAGGTGCGGCCCGACGGAAGTCGCAATGACGTGTACTGCGCTTCGATCGAGCACAAGCTGGGGATTCACAGCTCACCGACCTGCGTCATGGTCTATGGCGACAACGACGATTGCCATGGCTGGTTGATAGGCCCCGAGTTTGGCGGGATGCGCGCCATGTTCACGATGATGAACAATGCGCGGCTGAATATCGGGCTGCAGGGAGTCCAGATCGCCGAACGCGCGACGCAGCAGGCCCTCGCCTATGCACGCCAGCGCATCCAGTCGGCGCGCGCGAATGGCACCTCTGCCGAACCGGTCGCCATCATCGAACACCACGATGTCAGGCGCATGCTGATGCGGATGAAAGCCCAGACCCAGGCAGTTCGCGCCCTGGTCTATGCAGCCGCGGTGGAGGTGGATCGCGCGCGTCTTGCTCTCGATGGCGCAAGGCAGCGTCTCGATCTGCTCACCCCGCTCGCCAAGAGCCACGGCACGGACGTTGGCTGCGAAGTCGCCTCGCTTGGCATTCAAGTCCATGGCGGCATGGGTTTCATCGAGGAAACGGGGGCTGCGCAGCACTATCGCGACGCCCGTATCGCCCCGATCTACGAGGGGACGAACGGCATACAGGCTGCCGACCTTGTCGGACGAAAACTCGCGGGCGATGACGGTGCGGGGATGGCAAGGCTCATCGCGGATGTCCGTGCAGAAGCGCAACATCCAAACCTCGTGGCCCTGACCGACAAGGTAGCTGACCTGACCCGGTCGTTGCTGGCCTGGGAAGTCGATGACCGGCTGGCGGCAAGTGCGCCCTACCTCAGCATGGTCAGCGTGATGACCTGTGGCTGGCTGATGGAACGCCAGGGTCGCATCGCCGCAGATCTGCTGGCAAAGCGACAAGGCGATCCTGGCTTCCTGAAGGGTAAGATCGCCTGCGCCAACTGGTACCGCGCGCATATCGTAGCGGAGGCTCTCGGACTGGCGGAGGGAGTGCAAGCTGGAGCGGCCTACCTGTTCGATCTGAATGTCGATGAGATGTGACCGCACTTCTCGCAATGGATGGGTTGCCTCGCAAGTCGACAGCCCTTTGGCGCAACCACTTGCAAAGGCGCTGAGTTTCAATTCTGCTGTGCCAACAGGATTCCTCTAATGAAAAAATGCATGCAATCGGCGGCTGCCTTTACCCGTTTTGCCCCGCAAGTGCGCGAGCAATCGGCGTTGCGCCAGGCCATTACCGAGGCATACCGCCGCCCGGAACCCGATGCCGTTGCCGAACTCCTGCCACAGGCAACGCTCGAGCCGGTACTGCAGGACGCCATCGCGGAAACCGCAACGGGACTCGTCAAGGCGTTGCGCGCTAAGGGCCAGCGCAGCGGCATCGAAGGGTTGGTGACGGACTATTCGCTCTCCAGTCGCGAAGGGGTGGCATTGATGTGCCTTGCGGAAGCCCTTCTGCGCATCCCCGACAACCAGACCCGCGACGCGCTGAGTCCGCACCCGCGACGCCGCCCATATGCGCATTAACAAGCTCGTCGAGCGCGGCATAACCAGCTTCACCTACACCTATGATTTCGGCGACAACTGGCGACATCGTATCGAGATCGAAGAGATCTCATCCACCATTCCCGGCACCAATTACCCCCGCTTCGTCGATGGCGAACGGCGAGCCCCGCCCGAAGATGTCGGTGGCACACCAGGGTTCGAAGAGTTCCTTGAGGCCATGTCCAAGCCGCGTCATCCCGAACGCAAATCCATGATCGAATGGTATGGCCGACCCTTCGACCCCGCCGATATCAGCCCCGACGAGATCAGCGCACGCATGGCAAAGCTCGCCAAGCGAAGGGCGCAGGGAAAAGCCGCCTACGCCGACGCTAAATCCCGCGACAGCTAATCGATGGCGGTTTCCTGACCACGCTTACCTTTGGAACGGCCAATGGCCTGGCTCTGAGTCCCCCTTTTGCGCCCTGGCCGTGCCGGTGAACCTTCACGATGGTGGCATCGACCATGGCGTATTCCATGTCGGGTTCCTCCGACAGGGTATCGAAAATCCGCTTGAAAACATCGGCTTCGCGCCAATCACGAAACCGCCGGAAGGCTGTGCTCCAGTTGCCGAACATGGCCGGCAGATCGCGCCACGGACTGCCCGTCCGCACAATCCAAAGCACCGCCTCCAGGAACAAGCGGTTGTTCCTGCCGCTGCGTCCGGGGTCCGTCGGCTTGCCCAGACAATGCGGTTCCATCTTTGCCCACTGGGCGTCGGTCAATACGAAGCGTTCCATCCGAAGTGTGAATCACATCTTCGGACAAATGGGAATCCTGAATCCCCACAACCCCTAGTCTAGCGATGGCTCGCGGGTACCGAAAGTGCCTCAGACAGACTCGAAACAAGGGCGCGCTTGTCGACCTTGCCCACGGGCAGCAGTGGGAGAGCTTCCATGATGTGGAAGTGCTTTGGCAGCTTGTAATGCGCCAGCCGCTTGGCCAATTGTTCGCTCAACGCGTCAATATCCAGTAACTGTCCCAGCTGCGGTTCGATCCAGGCATGGCCCACTTCACCCCACAAGGGGTCGGGCAAGCCAGCAACCGCAGCGCGCGCCACGCCCGGATGCTCTTCAAGCACCTGTTCGATCTCGCGCGGGTAGACATTGTAGCCGCCCGACTTGAACATGTCGCTGAGCCGGCCGACCAGTTTCAGTCTGCCGTCGGGAAGCCATTCTCCGACATCGCCTGTATGGAGCCAGCCGTCACGGAGAGTGTCGTCGTCGCTGTCGGAACGGCCAAGATAACCCAGGAAGCATGCCTCGCGGCCGACAAGGACCTCTCCCGCATCCGACAAGGCCACATTGCGCCCCGGAACGGGCCAGCCGGGCGAACCCGCCAACAGTTCGGCGGGTGTTCCGAGTGGCGCCAGCGTGATCGCGCCAACGCTTTCGGTCTGGCTATAGTCAGTGCCGAGCCGACCGGGGAACAACCCATCAAGCCTTGCCACCAGCGCCTCGCTGGCCGGCGCGCCTGACCAGCACACTGCTTCGAGAGAGGACAGATCGTGCGCAGCCGGATCATCCGCCGCCAACACCAGTTCGAACATAGTGGGGACCTGATACCAGAATGTCAGTCTGTCGCGGGCAATGCGCGCAAGCGTTCCATCGGCCTTGAAGCGCGACATGAACGACAGGCACCCCCCCGAAACAAGCGTCGTGACTGCAAGATCTCCGACGCCGCCGATATGATTGATCGGCAGATTGACCAAAGTCCGAAAGGGCCCGTGATTCCATGCGGAGATGCGCCTGCGGGCGCCCTCGACCAGGGCACTTTGCGAGATGAGCGCGGGTTTTCTCCTCCCCGACGATCCCGAAGTGAAGACGACGAGAGCCGGCTTGTCGGGTTCCGAAACATCGGGAACCGGACCCTGCCCCTCGATCGCCCGGAAGGGAACGGTGCGAATCCCGTGCGGAAGAACGTCTGGATCAGCAGACTCGCCGAGCAACACAACTGAAGGAGATGAATCCGCGAGCAGCGTGGACAGTTCGTCGGCCGTGCTGCGCGGTGACAGCCCCAGCCACACCGCCCCGATCCGCGCGGTCGCAAGAAAGCTGATCCAGAACTCCGGAGCCGGTGCCGAAAGGATGGCGACCCGATCGCCCGCGGCGACCCCAAGATCCAGCAATCCGGCCGCGCAGCTCTCAACCGCGCCGCGCAACTGCCGGTAGTCCCAGCGCGCGCGCCCCGTAAGCATGGCATCGGCCTCGTCTGGCGGGAGGTCCAGATAATCGCCAAGGCGACGCAACCCCGGGGCTGCGGGAGCAAGCATTCCAAGCGGGTTCATTGCGGCAGCGCCAGAAGCCGGCGTGGTGTCTCAAGCAGCATCCGGTCGACTTCCTCCTGGCAAAATCCTCTGCGCAGCAGCAGGGGGACAACATTCCTGAACAGGTGACCGTAGCCGTGTCCGCCGTAGCGCAGCAGCCGCGAGCGATAGCAGATGTCCTGGCTGATCAGCAGCTGGTCGATGTGCCCCCGGTCGCGCAGGCGCCGCAGCGCCGCGACCCGCACGCCATCGTTGGGCATGTCGATATCGGCCCACTTATAGTAGGTCGTTTCCATCCCGAAGAGATCGAATTCGACGCCGATGCCGGTGTCAGCCAGGCGGAACAGCCGTTCGTCATCGAAGATGGTCCGGTCGATGTGGCTGATCACCACCCGGGTAAGATCCGCCCCGTGCCCGCGCAGGAAACCGGCGATCTCCTGCGGCTGGTCCGCATCGCGCCCGGGATGCACGGCAAGTGCCGCGCCGGTTTCCTGCATGGCGATCACGGCTGCTGCCATCACGCGCTTTTCCAGGTCGGTCCACGGGGCCTGGCAACCGATTTCGCCGATGATGCCGGCGCGCACCCCGGTGCCAAAGGCGCCCTCGCGGATTGCCGCGATCATCTCTGCCGCGAAACTCTCGATATTGCGTCCGGCGTTGGCGGAATCCTGGTATTCATCGACATACCAACCGCAACCCATCACAATCTGGACACCACTGCGCCGCGCGAGTTCGGCCAGCCCGACCGGATCGGGATGAAGTCCCCCGCAAGACAGCTCGACGATCGCCGCCCCGCCATCGGCGCGAAAGCGTTCCAACTCGCCGGCAATGAGATCAATCCCGTCCAGGATCAGGTTTCCCGGAGCGTGAACCTCGCCGTAGTCGATCGCAAAGCGCTCATCGATCAGGATATCATAGCCGCAGCATCCATCGCCGTGCCAATCGGGTGGGCGAATGTCGCATAGCAGATGCTCGTGCATCAGAGTCGGACCGAGATCACCGGGGGCGATATCGCCCAGGACGGTTCGAACAACGCTGTTCATTCTTCTGCCGTGCCCTTTCTGCGTTCGCGGCGGCGCAAGCTCGCCGCGGCGCGGGCCAGCGGTGCTAAACCGTTTTCCACCCCGTCCGGGTCCGCAGCAAATAGCGCGCGGTACCACAGGATGCTGAGAAAGCGGGCAAGCTGGTCATCATCGCTCGCGGTGCGGGCAAGAATCTCCGATAGCGCGGGATCCTGCGCTCCGAAAAGCTTGCGGACCATCTCATCCATCATGCCGCCCAGGGCATAGGCCGCAAGCTGTACCTGGTTCTCGTCGACGCGGATCCGCGGAAAGCGCTGGATCGTCGCGCGAGCGATGCGCTCGTACCAGCGGCGGTTTGCTTCCGAAAAGATCGCGGCGAATTCGGGAACCTCGTCGGCGAATTGCAGCAGACAGCGGATCAGCCCTGCATTGGCGCGCGCCGCCGCAATCCAGCTGCGGTTGGCGGCATAGATTGCCGCATAGGGCGTTCGGCCGCCGGCATGTCCTGCGGGACCGGCCCCGGCCATGAAGCTGTCAAGAAATTCGCGCAGGACGTCCTCTGTAAGCGCCAACTTGCCTTCGAAATAAAGATAGAGGACCGGCGTGGTGATGCCCGCCCGTTCGCAGACATCCGACACTTTCATGTCGCGATAGCCGATAGTATTGAGCACCTCTATCGTGGCCAGACGGATCCGCGCGCGAGTGCGCTCTCCCTTGGTACGCAGCTGCTCCCCGGCCTGACGACGCGCCACATAGTCCCGAAAACTCAGAGAATCTGGCACCTCCACACTCATTCGCTTACCTCTCGCCAGCTAGCTGCATATGGGCGCCTTAACATCACAAGGGCCGCCAGCGCGACAGGTGCGGTTATGGCAGGTAAAAGCGCAAGCGATCGGCCAACGGCAAGATCGTTAGCGAACAGGTAATCGGTGCCCAACGCGACAAGTAACGGGCCTAGGCTTAGGCCGACAAGGTTTGAGATAAGCAGGTAAAGCGCCGTAACCTGCCCCCGCATCGCCGGAGGCGTAATCAATGCCAGCGAAGCGCTAGCAATGCCATAGGGATAGCTTTGAGCGAAGGCGACAACCAGGGCAGCCGCCAGCACCACGCCAAGCTGTGCCGACAGGGCGAAAACCGGAACGCTGGCCACGAACAACAACACACCCCCGATCGCAGCCAGCGGCGGACCATCTGCGACGCGCCGGGCAAGCAGCTGATCGACAAGCCAGCCCGAGCCGAATACGCCCAGTGGCCCCATTACCAACATCATGGTACCCAGCCGCACGCCCGCTTCGGCTGGTGTCAGCCCGTGGACCCGCACTAGTACGGTGGGGGCCCAGGCCAGAGTGCCATAGGCCAAGACAGTGATAGCGGTAAAAGCGACAAAGTGAGGACCATAGACTCCCCGTCGCGCCCAAAGCCAGGCGAGACCTTGCCTGAGGGGTAACTGAGCAGGCGCGGCACCGGCCGCCTGACGGCGCGGCTCGTCAACCAGAAACATGGCGAGTGAAAAGATCAGTCCTGGCAATCCGATGACCGTGAATACCACGCGCCAGCCTGCTATAACTCCCACAACGGGCAAATGGACCGTGTCGCCGAGCCAAGCCAGCAGCCATCCGCCTGCCAGCAGGGCAAGTGCCGAACCAACAAAAATTCCACTCTGGAACAAACCGATCGCTCTTGCCACCCGGTTTCGCGGGAAGCGATCGGATAGCAGCGAGACTGCGGCCGGGGAAAGTGCAGCCTCACCAACCGCGACCCCCATCCGGGCAAGAAACAGATGCGCGTAATCGCGCGCCAAACCGGACACGGCGGTCATGACGCTCCATATGCCGATACCGACGGCGATTAGCCTGGGCCGGTCGGTACGATCGGCAAGGCGCCCCAGGGGCAGGCCCAGCAAGGCATAGAAGCTGGCGAACGCGATGCCCTGGAGAAGGCTGATCTGGGTGTCGCTGATCTCCAGATCCGCGCGGATCGGTTCGACCAGCAGCGTCAGGATCTGCCGGTCGACGAAGGAAAGTGAATTCACCAGGAACAGCAGGAAGGCCAGCCGCCACGCGGTGCCTTGGCCTTGCGTTGTCGGATTCTTGCGCTCAGTCATCGCCGACCCACAGCGCCAGCCAATCGGCAATCAGTGCGGGCTTGTCAGGCATTCCCTCGATCTCGACTGTTACCTCGAGCCGCAGCATCGTGCCGCTTTCGCGTTCTTCCACACCGTCAAGCTTCACCCGACAACGGATTCGCTCGCCCACCGCAACGGGGATCAGGAAGCGCACACGATCGAAGCCATAGTTGATCGGGTGGCCTCGACTGTCGTGACGGCCCGCAATCGCATAATCGGTTACCTGGTGCAGGAACTTCGTCAGCAGCGACAGCGTAAGGAACCCGTGGGCGATCGGGCGCCCGTAGGGACTGTTCCGTTCGCACCACTTCGGGTCATTGTGAAGCGGTTCAATGTCGTCCGTAACTGCAGCAAAGACGTCGATTCGCAATTGGTCTATCGTCAACCACGGCGAAACGCCGAACTCTTCGCCGACTCGTGTTTCGAGAACTGAATGGCGGATTTCAGCCGATTTATTCATGTTTCCTCCTGACGACGCGAGCGCCTCGACGGACAGTTGACATTTCGTAAGAACCTAGTCAAGTTTCAGTTATAAGCTACTACATACTAGGTTTTGGAGGGTTTCGTGAATCGACGTGAACTGCTTTCTGCAATGGGAGTGACGGGTGTGGCGATGACCGCCAGCGCCTCTATGGCACGCGTGGCCGACAGTGTTTCCACAAGCCAAACGCCTGCTGCCGCTGGAAACAAACCGATTCTGGCGATGATTGCCTATCCGGGCATGTTCCCGCTCGATCTGGTCGGGCCCGAGGCCGTCTTCGCGGGATTGGGCACCCACCGGGTAGGACTTGTCTGGAAGTCGCACACCCCCGTCCGTTCGACTTCAGGCCTGGCGATTGTGCCGACTATGACCTTTGAGGAGGCAGAAGAGGCCGGGCCGATCGACATCATTTTCGTCCCCGGCGGCACGGTGGGAACGCTGGCCTGCATGGAGGACCCGCAGGTTCTCGGCTTTCTGCGCCGACATGCCCCGACCGCAAGCTATGTCACCAGCATCTGTACCGGTTCACTGGTCCTGGGGGCGGCAGGCCTGCTCGACGGATACCGTGCGACCTCGCACTGGGTCGTGCGCGACCGGCTCACGGCGTTCGGCGCTACCCCGGTGGAAGCCCGCGTTGTCGAGGATCGCAACCGCGTGACCGGCGCCGGGGTCACGGCAGGCATCGACATGGCCTTGACGCTGGCAGCGCGGCTGGTCGGGGAAAATCACGCCAAGGCCCTGCAGCTCAACATTGAATACGATCCGCACCCTCCCTTCAATGCGGGCACACCGCAGGGTGCCGGACGGGAGGTCGTAGATCACCTTTCCAAGGTCTACGCCCCCTTCATCGACCAGGTTAACGTGGTTGTTCCGCGCGCCGCAGCCAAGGTGCTCGGCTCGTGACCGTCGCGCGCGTCTTCGCCTTGTCGGCCGCGCCGCTGGCGCTCGCCGCTGCGCTTGCATCTACGCCCGCCCATGCCGCCAGCCGCGCGGCCGAGGTGCGCTACACCGCCTATGGCGTCGCACACGTAAAGGCCGACGACTTCGAGGGCGTGGGATTTGGCTATGGCTGGGTCTATGCCCGCGACAACCTTTGCCTTGCGGTCGATCACGCCATCACCCTGGCCGGCGAACGCTCGTTGCGGATAGGACCCGATGCGACCTACTTCGACGGCTTCGCCAATCTCGGCGGCGGTCTGCAGGTCAATAACTTTGACAGCGATGTGTTTTTCCGGGCTCATTTGACGCCCGCCGTGACGAAGGCCGCGCAGGCCTATGCCTCTGCCGACATGCGGGCGCTCGTCAAGGGATACGTCCGCGGCTTCAACAAGCACGCCAGTGAAACCGCCCTGCCCGGTGAGGATTGCCGCGGAAAGGCCTGGTTCAGGCCGCTGACCGAAGCCGACATCTGGCGGCGGATCGTCCATGTCCCAATTCTCGAGACCTCGAACCTGCTCCTTCAGCAGATTGCCCGCGCGACCCCTCCGGGGGGCACCGTGGCCCGTGTCGAGCCTTCGTATCCCGAACCGATGGCCGGTTCGAACGCTGCAGCATTCGGACGTAAGATGACCGCGTGGGGAGGCGGACTCAGCTTCTCAAATCCGCATTTTCCCTGGGACGGGATCGAGCGCCTCCATGCCGTGCAATTGACCGTGCCGGGCAAGTACAATGTCTTCGGAGCGGCACTCTACAATCTTCCTGTACCGATGCTGGGTTTCAACGAAAGCATGGGCTGGTCGATCACCTACACCACCGACCAGCACGCGACTGTCTACCAACTCGAGCTCGATCCTAAATCGCCGACCCGCTACATAGTTGACGGCCATTCCGAAGCCATGACCGCAGTAACGATTGCGGTCCCGGTAAAGACCGGGAACGGGATTGAAACCCGCAAACGGAAGCTGTGGAGGACACGCTACGGCTGGATGATGGCCCTTCCCGGATTCGAGTGGACAGATCGGCGCGCCTACTCGATTGCCGACGCGGAAAACGGAAACGTGCGCCTCGCCGATGCATTTCTCGATGTCGGCAAGGCAAAGACGGTCGGCGCCGTGAAGGACGCGCTCGAACGGCATATGGCTCTTCCCTGGTCAAACCTGACGGCTGCGGATTCAACCGGGCAGGTCCTCTACGGCAACATTTCGCTGACACCAGATGTCGACGACGCCAAGCTCGCCCGGTGCCGGGTGACGGTCGATGCACAGATCGCCCCGACGGTCGAATATGTCGCCGCGATTCTCAATGGGAGCGATTCGACTTGCGGTTGGGGCCGCGATCCCGCTGCGGTCCAGCCCGGAACCGTGCCGGCCTCGCGTCGCCCTTCGATGATTCGCGACGATTTCGTCCTCAATTCAAACGACAGCCACTGGCTCTCGACCTGGGACAGCTCCGCAACCCTCGAGGGATATGCGGCAACGATCGGCAACGAGCGCACCTTGCGCGGCGAACGCACGCGAATGGGCATCATGATGGCGCTCGGGCGGCGCGATGGCAGCGATGGCCTCGGCGCACCAGGCATCGACGCCGGAAAGTGGGAGGCGCTGTTCTTCCGCTCACGCAACCTGATGGCCGAGCTCTTGCTGGACGACATCCTGGACGATTGTCGCGCCAGGCCCGTTGTTGATCTCGGCGGCGAAGGAAAGGTCGACCTCACCCGGGCTTGCTCCATCCTCGCACGATGGGACCGGACCGACCGGCCCGACGCGCGCGGCTCGATCTTGTTTCGTGAATTCATGATCGGACTCGAGCGGCTGCCCGAGACCGGCTTCAAGCTTGCCGTCCGCTACTGGAAGGTTCCTTTCGATCCTGCCGATCCGATCGCGACTCCGCGCGGCCTCAACGTCTCGGATGAAACCCGCACCGCGCTGGCCAGAGCGGTTTTGCGCATGAGCCGCGTCGGGATCGCAATCGACGCTCCCTTGCGCGAGGTTCAGTTTGCATCGCGCAACGGAGCCCGTCTGCCGCTGTCGGGCACATCGTACACTTATCACATGCTGGTCGATCCGATCAGGGCAAACCCAGAAGATCCCCAGCGCCTTCGCGGCGACAGTTACATCCACGTTGTCGAACTGCGCCCCGAGGGGCCGCGCGGACGCTTCATGGTGACCTATTCGCAATCGACCAACCCACGCTCGTCGCATTTCGGCGATCTCACCGCACTCTACTCAAGCCAGTCCCTTGCCGACGTCGCGTTCACCCCTCCCCAGGTCAAAGCCGATCAAGTCGGAGAAACTGTCCGGCTTTCTTATTGATATCCCCATAAAGCAAAGGATTCTCTTCATGAAAGTTGCGCATATTTCCGGCTGGATCGCATCCGTGTCACTTCTGGCCATTTGCACGCCCGCACTCGCCCAGAACCAAGCTGCGAGCGCGAACCCGGATCAGGGTGAATCGGACGAGATCGTGGTTACTGCCCAGCGGCGGAGCGAAACCATCCAGAACGTTCCCATGATGCTTTCCGCATTTGGCGGCGAGGAACTCAAGAAGCGCAACGTCGTTAACCTTGAGGATGTGGCGGACAAGGTTGCGGGAGTTCAGATCTTCCGGACCGTAACCGGACAGCCAACCTGGATCATCCGTGGCGTCGGTTTGGTCGAAACCAATCCCAACAATCCGCCGCCGGCCTCGATCTACCTTGACGAAGTCTATGAGGTAACCAATGCGCAGGGGCAGATGCCGCTGTTCGACGTCGAGCGGGTTGAAGTGCTCAAGGGACCGCAGGGTGGTACTTACGGCCGCAACACAAGCGGCGGCGCGGTCAAGATCATCTCGCGCAAGCCTGACCTTTCCAACCTGCGCGCCGATGCGACGCTTTCCTATGGCAGCCATAGCCGGTTTTCGCTGGACGCTGGCGTCTCTGTTCCTCTGGCAGCCGATGTGGCCGCGTTGCGCATCGCCGGTACGGTCAAGGCGGGCGGAGGCTGGCAGCACAGCATCTCTGACAACCGCGATTGGGGCGACGCTGATGTCTTTGGCTTGCGCGGCACCCTGCTGGTGGCGCCCGCCTCGAATGTCACGGCCAAGCTGATCATCGATTATTCGAGGGACCGCTCCGAGCTTCCGCTGCTGCGCGCCGCCGGTGCTCGCGCCCTGTCCTCGGAGGGAGGCACCAGTGCGGCATTGTGGTGTGCGCCCTTCAATGCGGGGGCGCTCAGTGATGCCTGCCGCACCTACCCAGGCGTCCTCAACGCGCTTGGCTTCACCTTCCTGTCGTCCGCAAGCCCCGCTACCCAGGCGGCGAACGGCTCAACCACGCTTTCCAATGCCTACAACAAGCTCGACGTCGAAACCCTGGGAACGACCTTCGACCTAAAGATCGATTTTGGCGCGGTTTCGCTTGAAAGCATCACGGCCTATCGCGACTTCGACTATGGCCGCCAGATGGATGCCGACGCCACGGCCAACGAGCTTGGCCACTCGATCACGCGCGACCGCTTCAAGATCTTCAGCCAGGACCTGCGGCTTCAGTCCAACGGCGAAGGCCCCTTCACCTGGGCACTGGGTTTCAATTACGGCGAGGAACGACTGAACAGCAAACGCACGTTCCTGTTTCGCGACGATCCGTTCACCGGGACCGCGTTCACAGCCTACGGCGCAGCCAGCCGCAGCGAGGCCGTAGCCGATGTCGGCTATCTTCAGAATTCTCGCACCTATTCTGGCTATCTCGAGGCAGGCTATGCCTTCACGCCGACCTTTAAGCTTAATGGCGCGCTGCGTTATACCGATCTGACCAAGCGCTACCACGATGGTGGCTTCAACTTCCCGCTTGGCACCGGCGCGGTTTCTGCTTCACCTCTGGTCCAGAGCTTGGTCAATTACACGCTCAGCGACAGCTACCACCTCCGCAACAATTGGACCGGCAACCTCTACCTGAGCTGGAAGCCGGGCGAGAACACCCTGTTCTACGCCAGCCTTGGCCGCGGCATCAAGGAAGGCGGGTTTTTCGGAGGCTTTCCCAGCCAGGGACAATCGTCGATTGTGCCGTTCAGGGAGGAAACGGTCTGGGCCTATGAAGCGGGATTCAAGCTCCAGGGCTGGAACCGCCGGTTCGGACTCAATGCCGCCGCTTTCTACTATGACTATGCAGACGCCCAGGCCAGCGTACCGGCGGTCAGCGCCACCGGTGCTGTTTTCGGTCGTCCCGGCAACGTCGATGCTCGACACAAAGGCGTCGAGCTTGAAACCTTCGTGGTCCCCGTCAATGGCCTGCGCTTGTCGGGAAGTATGACATACCTCGATGCCAAGTATCACGATACACAGCAGTACGCGACGCTCGATAGCGGCGGTCTGGCAAGCTACATGGGCCTTCGCCGCGAATTCGCGCCCAAGTGGAGCTGGACTGTCGAGGCGCGCTATGACGCTGATATCGCGGGATTCGGCAAGCTGGGCTTCATCGTCGACGCCAACGGAAGGAGCAACCGCTTCATGCCCCAGTTGGCGAGCGCCAACGTCAACCCGTCGCTGCCTGCCCCCACCACTATGCGTGAGATGTCGCGGACCCTGGTTGGCTATACGCTGATGAATGCGCGCGTTTCCTTCCAGCCGGAAGGACAGCCGTTCTCGATCGCCGCGTATGTGCGCAACTTGACCGACAAGCACTACGTTGTGGTGACCCAGACCGACGGCATCGCACCCAACTACGGCCAGTTCTACAACGAGCCGCGCACCTTCGGCGTCGAGGTGGGCATTCACTTCTAACCTTCGGGTCCATCAACCGGGCCACAGCCGACACGCCAGCTTGGGCCCAGTCGAAGCTTAAACCCTGCGCGGCAGCGATCGCCGCGCAGGGTTAAACTGACCAAATAACACAGTAGCAAAAGCCGAGGAGCCCAGGATGGCTACGATAACGCTCAACCGGACGCAGCACTACTACGAGGACACGGGCGGCGAAGGCCCGACCATCCTTTTCATCCACGGCCTGTTTTTTGACGGACGGATGTTTGCCGATCAGATCACCGGACTCAAGGACCGTTATCGCTGCGTCAGTCTTGACTGGAGGTCGCAGGGACGAAGCGAAGTGGCTCCTTTCGGCCATGATGTTGACGGTCTTGTGAATGACGCTCGGGCGTTGATCGAGGCCCTCGACCTTGCCCCCTGCCATGTGGTTGGGGTTTCGGTGGGCGGTGTGATCGCCATTCGTCTGGCGGCGCAATATCCCGATTTGATCAGCGCTGCGGTCGGCATCGGATCCTCGGCGAAATGCGAAACGATCGAAACGTTGGTTCGCTACGAGGATCTGTTCGCGCGCTATTCCGGCGACGGACCGGAAAGTGTGATCGGAGAACTAATGCCGCTCATTTTCGGCAAGCGCTTCAATGAAGCGCCCGAAATGGCCGCGGCGCGCGACTCCTGGCGCGCCCATATCTGCGGCAACAACGGCATGGCAGTGGGACGGGCAGCGGCGCCGATCCTGCGCCGAGTCGATATCAGCCACATGCTCGAATATGTGCGTTGCCCTGCTTTATTCGTGGTCGGCGACGAGGATTTCGTCAACGGCATCGACAAGGCAAGACACATCGTGGCCGGCATTCCCTCGGCGCAAATCGCGGTGATGCCAGGCGTTGGGCACACCCCTCCGCTTGAGGCGCCGAAAGATCTGGCTGACATCTTAGCGAACTTTTTCGACAGCCTACGGGACCAGCCACGGTAGCAGGCCAAAGCGATCATGCGCGGCTTCCCATGCAGTGGGGAATCGATGGCTCTGTGAACTGGCCCCCCCCCGACAAGTGGTGCTTTCATTTACCGCCCGCACTGGCAACCATCGTCCTGGCAGCAGCAGTATTTGCAGTGATATTGTTTTTCCCTTGGTCTGACCAAGAAGGGATGGAAATCCCCATAGTTGCCATGCTTGAGGATCAGCGTGCAATAGGCACCCCCTTCGTGGGGTGATCGGCGTGCAAAAAGGGCTCTGACTCACTTTTGGTGCAGATAAGCGGGCTGATCGCAGGGTGGCATGAGTCGCGCTCGAAGAAGGTCGAGCTTTGCGCGTCCGTACATTTGCCGTTTGACGAGCTTTAGCTTGGTGATTTGTCCTTCCGTTTGTCCGTTGGACCAAGGGTCGGTGATGGCGGCTCTTACAGCATCCCAGTCGTCGCTGAGCCCATTGGCGAACGAACGGAACGGCGTTTCGCGGGCTTCTTCGATCCACGTGGCGAGGTCGCAGTCGGTTTGTTGCCTGATCATCCGATGGAAACGCTCGGCAAGATTGCGAACGGAGACGAGCGCCGGGACGGCGTCTTCGATCATGGTCACAAGCCTGGCTTCCGATATCGAGAGCTGATCGCGCGCCGCCGTCATGAGCCGGGCAACCACCCGCGCCGATGGAACGGCGCGTGGCCCGCGACCGGGCGCAGCTTCGTCGCGTCGACGCCGGGTCGCCCATTCGGTCACGACACGCAAGCCACCTTGGAAGCCGCGCCCTTTGAGGCGCCGCCAAAGCTCGGCCCCATTGTGGCCACCGCCATGCCATTCAGCGTCCAGCGTCACCAGCCAGGGGTCGAGAGAGCCGATACGCGTACGGAAAATATCAGATCGTCCGCCGCGCGCAACTTGCCGCACAGTCTTGCGGGCATAGCCAGTTGCGCGAACGATCGCCTTGATTGACGTGCCCTTCAGGAGCAGCGTGCGGATCATGTCGTCGGCGTTCTGACGCCGCTTGAAGCCTTCATATTGAAGCCGCTCAGCGCGGGTGAGAAGGTGCGGGTCAGGTTCAGCCCGCTGCAGCGCGTGGCGAATGGCGCGCATGGATTTACGGACGGCGTCGAGGAATGCCTGGCTGGCATTCTCCATCAAGTGCCAACGATCCGCAACCTGTCTGGCGTGTGGCAAGGCGCGGGCAGCGGCATGACGGTAACCGCCACCGCGATCGCGTGCGATAATAGTGATCTCCGGTCTTTTCTTGAGCCAGGCTTCGACTGTGGAAACACTGCGATCAGGAAGAAGGTCGATAACCCGCCGACGTTCCAGATCGCAGACGATCGTTCCATATCGCTGCCCGCGCTTCCATGCCCAGTCGTCGATGCCGACGATCGTCGGCTTCACCTGCGTCTTGTCGAAACGGCGGCGGACGGTGCGCAGCAATGTATCCTTGCTGACAGGCATTAGTAGCCGGCGAGCCAGGCTGGCCGCCGGACGCCCGCCCAGCGCCAGCCCGAGGTGATGCACGATGGAATCGAGGCGGGCCGTACGCCGGGAAAATGTCGCTGCGACATCTGCTCGAAAACGTTCGACGAAAATGCGTGTGCGGCAGCGCGACGTGGCGCAGCGAAAGCGGCGGGCCACAAGGCTGATCCGAACCGGACGGCCATGAGCTGGCAAATCGGCAAGGGTGCGGTGATATCGACTATGCACACGGGCCGATGGGCGATCACATCCTGGGCAGATAGACGTCCGAGATAGCGACCGCGCGGTGATCTGGAGCTGACTTCTGACGTTCTCGACCTTCTCGATCACCAGTCCTGTCGGCGCGATGGCATCGCGAAGCGCGCTGTCTCCCATGACGATATCCTCCTGCGGAAAATCTCGCCATTATCATCCCGCCTGCACCAAAAGTGAGTCAGAGCCCCTTTTGAACACGATGACGTAATTGCTGCCGTTGTTCTCATTTGGGCGCGACAGCTGCAGGATGCGAGAAATCATCGTAACGGAGGAGCATCGCCATGAAGCACTATGTCGGACTGGACGTATCGCAAAAGGAAACGTCGATTTGCATCGTCGATGAGGCAGGACGGCCCATACACCAGGGCCGGGTGAAATCCGATCCGGGCGTGCTGGCGGCGGTCATCGCCAAGAAAGCTCCCAATGCCGAACGCGTCGGCCTCGAGACGGGCGCCATGTCGAGTTGGCTCTGGCATGAACTCAAGCGCACCGGTTTGCCCGTGGTCTGCATCGATGCGCGTCACGCCCATGCGGCCCTGTCCGTTCGCATGAACAAGAGCGACGAGAATGATGCTCGCGGTTTGGCGGAACTCGTCCGGGTCGGCTGGTATCGGGAGGTTGCCGTCAAGAGTGAAGAAAGCCAGACCGCGCGATCCATCCTCGTGTGTCGATCCCGATTGGTACGGGTCCGGCGCGACCTCGAAAACCAGATGCGGTCTATGCTGAAGGAATGCGGTCTGCTCTTTCCACGCGCTGCCGGCGGGCAATTCCAACGGCGGGTCAACGACCTCATCGCCGATGGCCATGCTCTCGGCCCCATTCTTCGGCCGCTGCTATCCGTGCACCAACAGACTTGTAGCGAACTGGAAAAGATCGACCGAACAATCCGCGACCTTGCGCGAGAGGATGAAACGACGCGGCGGCTCATGACCGTGCCGGGCATTGGCGTCGTCACGGCCCTGACATATCGTCACACGATCGACGATCCAACCCGTTTCCAGAATGCGGCAAAGGTTGGCGCTTATCTCGGACTTACGCCCCGCCGAAAGCAATCGGGTGAAATGGACGTCACGGGAAAAATCTCGCGCTGGGGCGACCGGTTGTTACGCGCCTATCTGTTCGAGGCGGCCAGCGTGCTGCTCCATCGAACCAAGCGGTGGTGCTCGCTCAAGGCGTGGGGGCTGCGGCTTGCGAAGCGAAGTGGCATGAAGAAGGCGCAGGTCGCGGTCGCCCGAAAGCTCGCCATCATCCTTCATTGTATCTGGGTGGATGGAACCGAGTTCGAGTGGGGGAAGCAGCCTGCCTGACCGTCATACCCACCCTGAGATTGCAGGCCTGACGCCAGACCTGTGATGATCCACCGGGACGGTGGTTGCGGTGACCTCGTTCAAACGGCTGCGGACTTCCAGGACCGCGTTGCGCACGTTGAGGGTAAGCGTGGTCAGGAAACCGCCATCGATTAGCTGTCGCGGGATTTAGCGTCGGCGTAGGCGGCTTTTCCCTGCGCCCTTCGCTTGGCGAGCTTTGCCATGCGTGCGCTGATCTCGTCGGGGCTGATATCGGCGGGGTCGAAGGGTCGGCCATACCATTCGATCATGGATTTGCGTTCGGGATGACGCGGCTTGGACATGGCCTCAAGGAACTCTTCGAACCCTGGTGTGCCACCGACATCTTCGGGCGGGGCTCGCCGTTCGCCATCGACGAAGCGGGGGTAATTGGTGCCGGGAATGGTGGATGAGATCTCTTCGATCTCGATACGATGTCGCCAGTTGTCGCCGAAATCATAGGTGTAGGTGAAGCTGGTTATGCCGCGCTCGACGAGCTTGTTGATGCGCATATGGGCGGCGTCGCGGGTGCGGACCATGAAAGCATCGTCATCATCGAAGCGGATGCCATAGGCGGCATCGCCAATGTCGAACTGGAACAGATGGTAGTTCTCGAAGAGCATGCAGGCCTGGATCGCGAGGTGCAGGGTCTTGAGGCTGTTGGTGACGGGAAGTTCGACACGGCGCCAGATGGCGGGCTTCATGTCTTCGAGCGTTATGCGAATCCGTGCGATCTGGTCGGTCATGCCGCCATGCTGACGGGTGCGCTTTGCGCTGTCCAGTTCCACGGCATGAGCTCGTCCCAGCGGGAGGCGGGCCAGCCCGATGCGATCTTCTCGATGACATCGGCGATATAGGCCTGCGGCTCGACGCCGTTGAGCTTGGCTGTCTCGATGACCGAGTAGGTGGCAGCGGCGCGTTCGCCGCCAGCCTTCGATCCGGCGAACAGCCAGTTCTTGCGGCCGATCGCGATGGCGCGGATCGCGCGCTCGGCGATATTGTTGTCGATCTCCGCGATGCCGTCATCGATGTAGCGGGTGAGCGCATCCCAACGCTTGCGGCCATAGGCAAGCGCCTTCGCCATCGCCGACTTGGGCGACAGACGACGCAGGGCGTCGTCGATCGCGCCGCGAAGCGCATCGATCTGCGGCCTGGCTTGCTCCTGTCGTTGTCGGCGCCGGATATCGGGCGGCTGGCCGCGCACATCCTCTTCGATCCGGTAGAGCCCGGCGATACGTGTCAGCAGGTCGGTGGTAAGCGGCGTCGGGCTCGTCTGGTGGCACTCGAAGATCTTGCGGCGAAAGTGTGCCCAGCAGGCGACCTCGCGGATGCGGTTGCCTTCATAGAGCTTCTCATATCCGGCATAGCCGTCGGCCTGGAGAAGGCCGGTGAACGATCTGAGCTCGCTCTGCGGATGGATGCCGCTGCGATCAGGGGTGAACCGATACCAGGCGAGTGCCGGGGTTGCGGCGCCCGATGCGCGATCATCGACGACATAGGCCCAGAGCCGTGCCTGCGCGGTGCGGCCCTTGCCGGGCACGAGCATCGGCACCGGCGTGTCGTCAGTGTGCAGCTTGGCGGCCTTCAGCCCTTCTTCGCGGATGCGGCTGACGATCGGGTCGAGCAGATGCGCGGCCTGGCCCGCCCAGCCGGCGAGGGTGGAGCGATCGATGTCGATACCCTGCGCTGCCATCATCTCTGCCTGGCGGTAAAGCGGGAGATGATGATCGAACTTGTTCACGACGACATGGGCGAGCGTGGCAAAGCTCGCCTTACCGCGTGCTATCGCCTTCGCTGGCGCCGGTGCCTGGACGATCTTCTCACAGGCGCGGCAGCTATACTTGGGCCGCACGGTGCGGATAACGCGCCACTGGACCGGGGCAATATCGAGCTGCTCGTCGCTGTCGTCGCCAAGCGGGCGCAGTGCGCCGCCGCAATCGGGACAGGTGCAGTTGCCGGCCTCGGGCTCGATCCGCCGTTCGGCGCGCGGCAGATGATCGGGCAGAGCGCGCACCGGCGAGGGTCGCTCGGCGGGTGCTCTGTCGGCGGTACGGCTATCCGCGACCTCGGCTTCGCCTTCGAGCTCCTCGAGGGCGAGCTCGAGTTGCTCGATCTGCAGCGCGAGCTTCTCCGACGACTGGCCGAAGGTCATGCGGCGAAGCTGCGCAAGCTGGTGACGGAGGGTATCGATCAGCGTGTCGCGGGCCGCGAGAGCGGCTTCGAGCTCGGCGATCCGGGCGTCCTTGTCGATGATGGAAGAGGCTGGTTCCGACACCCCGGATGCCTAGCAAAACAGGCTCCGCAATGCCAGTAAAACTAACGATAATCCGCCGCTTTTTACCCTGCGAGCAAGGGTGCCGCGGTGCGTTCGGGACGCCGCCAGTCGATGCCTTCGAGCAGCATCGAAAGCTGCGCCGCGGTGAGGCTGACCTTGCCCGCCTTGGTGATCGGCCAGACGAACCGGCCACGGTCCATGCGCTTCGAGAAGAGGCACAGGCCCTGGCCATCATACCAGAGCAGCTTGACCAGATCGCCGCGCTTGCCGCGGAACGCGAACAGCGCGCCCGAGTGCGGACTCTTCTCCAGCACCTGCTGCACTAGCACCGCGAGGCCGTCGAACCCCTTGCGCATATCGGTGGCGCCGCAGGCCAGATATATCCGTGTCGTCGGCGGTAACGGGATCATCGGGCAAGGACGGACATCACCCGGGCCAGCGCATCGGCATCGACCGCCGCGTCGACGGTGAGCCGCACGCCTGACGGCAGCTCGATCCCGATCTGGCCGCTGCCTGCCGTTGCCGGGGCCGGAACGGACACCTCCACCTCGGCGAACGAGGGTGCCGGCGTGCGCTTCGCTCCCGTCAGATCGCCAGCCAGGGCCTGTCGGCGCCACGTATAGAGCAGCCCGCTGCCGACCGCGTGCCGCTGGCATGTCGCCGAGACCGAGCCGTCGGGGCCAAATGCCTCGCGCAGGATCGACAGCTTCTGATCCACCGACCAACGGCGACGGCCGCCAACGACCGCGATCCGACTGCTCATACGATCACTCATATGACCAGTCACAAGAGCACTCGCTCCCGCCGCTCCGATATCCTCGCTCATCACCGCTCCTCGCAAAGAGCGGCTATCAGCACCCCGGAACGCCGTCCCGCAAGGCGGCCTTCACACCACGGTTACCGTTGAGGCATCCGACCCGGACATCATCATGAGGCATGACCTCGAAAAGGACCATGACCCCGGTTCGGATCAATATGCAGGCTTGACAGATACCCGCAATTAAAGGGCCGTTTGACAGTCATGATTGAAAGTGATGTTGCTGAGCTCGCTCGCTGTCCTCTTTCGCAACTAGCCGCGCGGACTGGATAGCGCGCGAACCAGAGTTCGTCTCATTTCCTCGATCATTTGCGGCGTGGCATCGGCGAGGATCCCCCTCACTTTTGGCGGAATGTGGCTTGCTGGATCGCCGTGCGTTTCAAAGATGTAGTGTTCGAACATCGCGCGCCAAACCCTTCTCTCGGCCGGTGAAAGGCTGCGGAGCGCCATGAAGCCGTGCATCAATGCGTCCCATGGAGAAGGCGCTCCCTGCTTATCGAGCCACCAGTAATTGACCAGCAAGTTGAGCGGAGAAGTGGCTTCAACATGGTGATACCAGCCCGTGGGAATAAAGATTGCATCACCGGGATGAAGTTCCGCAGTTTGCGATCGCTCCAGCGCACCGGAAAACCTGGGGAAACGCACAGGGTCGGGAGCAAGTGGATCAGCTAGTGAAATCTGCGTGCCGTTTGGCACAGGATCGAACGGCCCCATGTACAGATTGCCGACTTCTTCCGGAGCAAACAGAGTGAAGCGGCGCGTTCCGGCGGCAACATAGGCAACGTTGGGAGCGGGATCGCTGTGGGTTGCCACCACTGCACCTGTGCCGAGCCACAAGCGATACTCTCCGCCATGCGGCAACATGGGAATGGCGTTGTCTTGCACGAATCCCGGTACGGCATGGTTTGCCTGGATGCCTTGCACCGCCACTGCACCAGGAGGACGCGTCCCGTTCCGAAGCGCGTCGAGGAATGCCGGAAAGGTGGTCTGGATCCGCCTGAAGTTGAAAGACGACAGGTCCGCCGAATAACCGAACTTTCCTTCAACATCTTCCTTCGCATGCAGCGCTATCACCTCGCTCGGACGAGCAAGATTGCGTAGGTAACTGAGCAGTGCCTGATCGCTCTGAATGGCGGATCTGACCACTGGCGTTTCTCTGGCAAGGCCGCGAACGACGACCGGCTCCAGAACCTCCGACGCTTGCTTCGTCAGACCTCTTAATGCTTCGGCATCAACTTCCCTGATGTCACTCGCCATGTTCGGGCTCCTCGATCGGGGAATAGATGCTGCATCACATTTTGGGAAGCGCTTCCAAAATTGACGCTTGCCGCGTTATCCGAGTCGGATAAGAGTCGCAGAAGGGAATTGCATTCGACAAGATGAGCGCGACCAGTTGAACAAAAAGCCAACAATCGATGATGTTGCCCGTGAAGCGGGTGTAGCCCGGGCAACGGTTTCGCGCGTCCTCAATTCGAGCCCCAATACAAGCGAGCGGGTCCGCGAAAAGGTGCTCAAGGCTGTTGCAAAGCTTGGTTACCAGGTGAACCATCAGGCAAGGCAACTCGCCAGTGGAAGCACCCGCGTTTTGGCGATTGTTTTTGCTGCTGACGCCGAAGTTGAACCGAACAGCTATTATCACTCTGCGATTGAGCTCGGCGCGATGCGAGCCGCAACCGAACTCGGCTTCGGTTTGGTTGCCCATACGCTCGATCCATCGGTCGATGACCACTCTTCAAAAATCGTTGCCTTGGCCAGCCAAAGCAGATGCGACGGTATCGTCCTGACGCCGCCATTTTCCGACGATGGGAAATTGATCGGAGCATTGCGTGAAGCCGGTGTCGCGCTCGTTCTTATATCCGCTGGCCCCCAGACCAGTTCCCTCGCGCCATCAGTCGGGATAGACGACAAGGAAGCCGGGCGAGAGCTCGGTGCTTACCTCTACCGACAGGGGCATCGGCGATTTGGCTTCATAGGTGGTCCAAGCGAGCACCGATCGGCGGCACTCCGCCTGGAGGGTTTGCGAGAGGCTCTCAACGGTAAATCACATTCCGATGCCTCGATTGCGGTCGTCGAAGGGAATTTCACCTTTCGATCCGGCACAGAACTGGCAGCACAGCTTTTCGATGCGCGGGATCGTCCGACAGTCCTGGTTTGCGCCAACGATGACATGGCTGCCGGCGCCTTGTTCACAGCGCACCGATTGGGCCTGAATGTACCAGAGGATATTTCCATCACGGGATTTGACGATACTCCGGTTTCGCAGATTGTCTGGCCCCCTTTGACGACCATCCATCAACCGCTGCGCCAAATGGGTGCGAAAGCGGTCAAGCTGCTTGTGAGCGCATTCGCAGGGGAGAATGGATCGGATGAGTATCGGCCAACCGAAAAGTTCGTCCCCTTCGAGATGATTCTGCGTCAATCCACGGCCACCGGATCGACTGACGGTCGATAATATGTGAGAGCGCTTCCAATTTGCCGTTGACTTTCGGCGAGCTTTCTCTCAATCGGGCTTGGAAGCGCTTCCATAACTGCGCTCGGTTGCCGGTGACCAAAAGGAGGTCGGCGGCATCTAGGGGATTGAACATCAGGATAAATCCTGAGTTGGGAGGGATAAAATGAAGGTTTACGCTCGCTCTTCGAGTCGCATTCTCGGGCTTGGTCTCACTACATCGGCTTTGGCACTCGCAGTTTCATTGCCAACGGTGGCGCATGCGCAAGACACCGACGCCGAGGAGCAGTCCGCTCCGGAAACTGCGGTGGACGAGGATGGCAATGTCATCATCGTTACTGGCATTCGCGCAGGTCTTGCCAACTCGATCAGTACAAAGCGTGATGAGATATCGATCGTCGAAGCGGTGTCGGCCGAAGATATCGGCAAATTGCCCGACGTATCGATCGCGGAAGCGATCTCCCGCCTTCCTGGTCTCACTACGCAGAGAGTGAATGGCCGGGCCCAGGTCATTTCGATCCGCGGCATGGCTCCCGACTTTTCGACCACGTTGCTCAACGGTCGCCAGCAAGCGAGCTCGGGCGATAACCGCGGTGTCGAATTCGACCAGTATCCATCCGAATTGCTTTCAAGCGTCGTGATCTACAAGACGCCCGATGCCAGCATCGCGGGGATGGGCCTGTCGGGCACCGCTGATATGCGCACTGTCCGTCCGCTCGCCTATGGCAAACAGGCCATTGCTCTCAATCTGCGGGGCGAAATCAACTCTGGTGGCCAACTCAACGACGACGTTCGCCATTATGGCTATCGCGCAAGTGCCAGCTACATCGATCAGAACGACGCGGGGACCCTCGGCTGGGCACTTGGTTTTGCCTATCTCGACGCACCATCGCAGAACCGTCACTACAAGGCCTATGCCTATGAAAGTTTTGGTGGAGACCAGAGCCGGCGGGATCGGATTTCGCCCGATTCGGCAGATACCGCACTGTTCCTCAACGGGCAGGAAATCTTTGCCTATTCGCGGCTCAACAAGCGCGCGGCGGCGATCGGTATCCTCGAATGGGAGCCGAGCGACAGCGTCCACCTGACCACCGACCTTTACTATTCGAAATTCAAACAACGCGAAGTGATGCGTGGCGCGCAGTGGTTTTCGAACGTCTGGGCCGACAACCAGAATTTCACCAATGTTACAACACAGGACGTTGGTGGCTCGCTGGTCGGCGTATCCGGAACCGTAACCGGCGTCGCGCCGCAGCTTCGCAACGATTACAATACGCGTGACGACGAGTTGTTCTCAGCCGGTCTTAACGCCGAATTCAATATGACCGATCGTCTGCGCTTTATCGGCGATCTGTCCTATTCGTCCAACAAGCGCGATGAGAGCATCACGGAAACCTATGCCGGTTACGGGTGTTGCGGCACGATAACGGTCAACAACGGCAACCGTGTCTTCGACAATATCGGCTGGGATATTTCCGATATGCTCGATGGCGGGTTTCCTACCTACAGCGAGGGGCTCGACTACGGTGATGCATCGCAAGTCTCGCTGGGCGACCGTGCGCCTTGGGGCGGCTGGGGCCACGACGGCGCGACCAAGGAGCCGCACGTCAAGGAGGACGTTTTCGCCCTCGACCTAGGCTTCGAGTACGAACTCGACGGTTTCTTCGAGCAATTCGACGTCGGTGTGAACTTCACCAAGCGCACCAAAAGCAAGTATGTTGATGAGTTCGACCTTTTCCTCAAGAATAATAGGCTACAGACACTTGTTGGAGCCGATCATCTGGTCGAGCCAACGTCGCTCGACTTCGCGGGCTTTGGCAATATTCTTGCCGTAGATCTGCGGACCGCAATCCCAACCTATTATGATCGCCGTGTGTTCACGGACAACAACACCTTCGACAAGGCGTGGGAGATCGACGAGGAAGTCCTCACCCTGCGTGCAAAGGCAACGTTCAATTCAGGTAATCTGCGCGGCAATATCGGCGTTCAGGCGATCGAGCAACGCCAGCAGTCGGACGGTAGCGCAATCAATGCGACTCTGACGCCTCGCGTTGTGACGCCTGTCTCGGTGAGCAAACAGTATTGGGACATACTGCCGAGCCTGAATGTTATTTATGAACTCGGTGGTGGCCATCGCCTGCGGCTTGCGGCGGCTGAAGTCATGGCGCGGCCACGTATGGATGAAATGCGTGCCAGCTTCATTCCCAGCTTCCCTCGCAACCCGTGTACTCCGACCGCGCAGGTCCCGACGCCATGCGTCGTGGGTGTTGAGCGAACCGGGCTGTGGTCTGCAACCGGAGGCAATGCCCTGCTCGAGCCTTGGCGGGCGAAGGCAGTCGATTTGGCCTACGAATGGTACATCGACCGGACCAGCTACATCAGTATTGCTGGCTTCTACAAGAAACTGGACAGCTACATCTATACGCAGCGTCAGGTGTTCGACTTCACCGGCTTGCCGATCCCGCCGACTTCATTGCAGACGCCCACGCAGCCCAACGGTTTGCCGCCTGGTGTTCCGGTCAGTCCGCTGGGTCAGATCAACCAGCCTGCGAACGGCGAAGGGGGATCGATCAAGGGTATCGAAATCAGCGGTGCCCTTGGTTTCGGCAAGCTCACCAGCGTACTTGAAGGATTTGGCGTAATCGGAAGTTATTCCTACACCGAATCCAACCTTCGGCCGACTGCGAGTACCGATGAAACAGTGCGCCAGGCGACCAGAATTCCTGGTCTGTCGGGCACCGTCTACACCATCACCGGTTACTTCGAGAAGGACGGTTTCCAGGCGCGAGCAGCCTACCGCTATCGTTCGGCATTCAAGGGCGAAGTTACGCAGCTGTTCGCCACACGCGGGGTGACGGAAATTCTCGCGGACAAGGATGTGTCGGCGCAGATCGGCTATACCTTCCAGGAAGGATCGTCGCTTGAAGGTCTGGGCATACTCTTGCAGGTCAACAACCTGACGGACTCCGCCTATCGCACCCGTATCGGCACCGACGGGGGTGGTACGCGAACTGCGGATGGCGGCTTCCTGCCCGAAACATATGAGGAGTACGGCCGACAGATCCTGTTTGGGGTCAACTATCGCTTCTAGCGAAATTGGGGGCCGGTCCTCTCTCCCGGCCGGCCCCCATCTCACCGCTTTGAGGTGAGCAAGATCAGAGCTGGTTCCGAAGAGATTCCGGTGCCTATCAGAATTGGCGGGTCGTCCTATCGAGAAGCCGGGCTGCCTGCGCTAAAGGAGGGCCGCGGTGCTCAGTAAGCTTTCCAGACTCCATTTCCTTTCAGGCGTAGCACTTGTGGCGGGGCTTGGGGCTTGTGCGACCGGCCCGCAATCACTCGAGCCACACGCTGCGGCACCTGCTGAATGGCCGCAGATCGTCGCGCCACATTCGACTGATCCGCAAACAGAACAGCGCATTGCTGCGATCGTTGCCGGGATGAGCTTGCGTCAGAAGATCGGCCAGATGACGCAGGCCGACATTCGCTCGGTCACTCCCGAGCAAGTGCGCAAGCACTATCTGGGCTCTGTCCTCAACGGTGGCGGTGCCTGGCCCGGAGGAAACATGCGTTCAACAGCGGGCGACTGGGTCGCGCTTTCGCGGAGCTTTTACGATGCATCGATGTCCACCGATATGTCGGTCAAGGTGCCGATCATCTGGGGGACAGATGCGGTTCACGGCCATAACAATGTGTTTGGCGCAACTCAGTTTCCTCACAATATCGGTCTCGGTGCAGCTCATGATCCAGAGCTTGTCGGGCGCATAGCCCATCTGACCGCCAAGCAGGTGCGAGCAACGGGGATCACCTGGGTATTCGCACCGACTCTGGCAGTGGTCCAGAACCCGCGATGGGGACGAACCTACGAAGGATATTCATCGGATCCGGAGCTAGTTCGGTCCTACGCAAAGTCGTTCGTCACCAGCATGCAGGGCGACCTCGTCGGCACCGATACCACAATCGCTTCGGCGAAGCATTTCATCGGCGACGGTGGAACCTGGCTAGGTAAGGATCAGGGCGAAACCCGTGCGAGCCGGGACGAATTGATCCGCACGCACGCCCCTGGGTATTTTGGCGCACTCGATGCGGGCGTCCAGAATGTGATGATCTCCTACAGTAGCTGGAATGACACCGGTGCTGGTGTCGCCCACGGCAAGATGCATGGAAATCGCGAACTGATAACCGATGTGCTGAAGGGCAAATTGGGCTTTGACGGTTTCGTCGTGTCCGATTGGAACGCGATCGAGCAGGTTGACGGCTGCACACGTACCCATTGCCCTCAGGCTATCAATGCCGGGATCGACATGATCATGGTTCCCGACGATTGGGAGAAATTCATCGATGAGACCGTTGCCGATGTAGAAGCGGGAATAATCCCGATGAGCAGAATCGACGATGCCGTTACCCGGATCCTGCGGGTCAAGTTCCGCACGGGTTTGATGGAACGTGCGCCGTTTCTGGATGCTTCGGCTGAACAGGATCTCGCCAGCGACGTGGCCCGCGCCACTGCGCGGGAAGCCGTGGCCAAGTCGCTCGTTCTGCTGAAGAACGGTCAGGCCTCGCCGCTGCCTTTGAAGCGCGACGCCAAGATTCTGCTCGTCGGTGAAGCCGCCGACAAGGTCACGGCCCAGATGGGTGGTTGGTCGCTGACCTGGCAAGGTGATGAGACGGACGATTCCGACTATCCCATTGCCGACGACATGCTCTCAGCCGTGACCAAAGCTTTGGGTGGCGGCGGCAGCGTCGAAGTCAGCAGGGACGGGCGCGGTGTCGACTTGTCCCAGTACGATGCCGTGATCATGGTTATGGCCGAAGCGCCCTATGCCGAGATGAAGGGAGACATAGTCTACCCCGCCACTCTGCGTCATACTGCGCGATATCCGGACCAACTCGAGACCCTGGCGCGTATTTCCGGCAAAGGAGTGCCTGTCGTTTCTGTGCTGTTCTCTGGGCGGCCGGTCTATGCCAACGATCTGATGAACCTGTCCGACGCCTTCATCGCTGCCTGGCTGCCGGGTACCGAGGCTCGGGGCATAACCGATGTCCTGTTCGAGGGAACGGCCGGGCGGCCGGGAAGAGTTTTCACCGGCAGGTTGCCGTTTGCCTGGCCAGGCGATCCTTGTCCGGAGACAGCGAGCCAGCCTGAATTGTTTAGTCGTGGATTCGGCCTCGATGCGACTAAGCACGGGGATTCACAGCCTCTTCCGATTGACAACCGCCTCACATGCCCGGCTCTTGCCGATTGAGCGGGGAGGAAAATTGGCATGTCAGGTGAATTGAGAACGATTCTGATCGTCGGCGGCGGATCGGCGGGGTGGATGGCGGCGGCGCTTTTGTCGCACCTGTTCCAGGGCCTTTACCGCATCAAGCTTGTTGAGTCGGAAGACATTGGAACCGTTGGCGTCGGCGAGGCGACCATCCCGGCCATCAAGAAGTTCAATGAATTGCTCGAACTGGACGAGGTCCAGTTCATGCGCCTGACCCAAGGCACCTTCAAACTGGGCATCCAGTTCAACAACTGGGACAGGATCGGCTCCAGTTATATCCATGGGTTTGGGGTCATCGGCCAGGACCTTGGCTGGCTGCGTTGCCACCAATACTGGCTAAAGATGAAGCTCAAGGGCGAAGCTTCCGATTTCGCCAACTTTTCTATCAACACCGCCGCCGCGCTCGAGAACAAGTTCATGCCCGCCCGTGCCGATGCCGGGGATTCACCAATCGGCCATATCGCCCATGCCTATCATTTTGATGCCGGGCTCTACGCAAAGTTCCTGCGCACCTATGCCGAGGATCGCGGCGTCATTCGCCAGGAAGGCAAGATTGTCGATGTTGCGATTAGATCGACCGATGGTTTCGTCGAATCCGTAATACTCGACAGTGGCGAGCAGATCGAAGCCGATTTGTTCATCGATTGCTCGGGGTTTCGTGGCCTCATCATTGAGCAGGCCATGAAAACAGGGTTCGAGGACTGGACGCAATGGTTGCCATGTGACCGTGCCATCGCCATTCCGTGCAAGCGGTCGGACAATTTCACGCCCTATACCATGGCAACGGCCCATGGAGCCGGCTGGCAATGGCGCATCCCGTTGCAGCATCGCACGGGCAATGGCCACGTCTTCTCCAGCCGGTACATGGACGAAGCCGAAGCGGAGCGAATCCTACTCGACAATCTTGACGGTGAGCAACTGGCAGAACCCAACCGAATTCGTTTCACTACCGGCAAACGCGAAAAAATCTGGAACAAGAACTGCCTCGCGCTTGGTTTGGCCGCCGGGTTCCTGGAGCCACTTGAATCGACCAGCCTGTTCCTGATCCAGTCTTCTCTCATTCGCCTGATCCGGTTGATGCCCGATGGTCGTTTCGACCAGGCAAACATCGATGAATTCAACCGGCAGACCGACTTCGAATACGAACGCGTGCGGGACTTCATCATCCTGCATTACAAAGCCACCGAGCGCGACGATACGCCATTCTGGAAATATTGCCGCGATATGGAGGTCCCCGATACGCTTCAGCGGAAGATGGACCTGTTCAGCGCCAACGGGCGGATCTTCCGCGAGGACGAGGAGCTCTTCAGTGAAGAGAGCTGGATTCAGGTAATGCTTGGGCAGGGCATCATTCCCAAGGGTTATGACCCGCTCGTCGATATCCGAAGCGAGGCGCAGGTTGTCCAGTTCCTCGGAAATATCGAGAATGTCATAGGGAAATGCGTCGCCGTCATGCCGACACATGCCGATTTCGTCGCGAAATATTGCGATGCAAAGGTTGCGATGTGATGGCCCTCCGTGTTCCTGCTTTTGGGATGCGTGCTTCGATTGGCGCACTTGCGCTGCTGGCGACCGCGTGTTCCGGTTCCGGTGCCACTAGCTCGGCAGGCACACCTCCTGGCACCGGCCCATCGCCTACGGCGTCGGTGCCTGGTTGGTTGACAACAGCGGATGGAACCAAGCGACTTTCCGCAATCACCGCAGGCCAGGTGCAGCCAAGTGCCGGTCAGTCAGCGGACGTCCTGGTTGACCTTTCCCAGCGATACCAGCCATTCTCCGGCTACGGGGCATCCATCACTGATGCCACCGCGTGGCTGCTGATGCGGAAGATGAACGCAGCCGATCGCGCGGCCTTGATGCAGGAGATCTTTGGCCCCGGTGGGGAACTGGGACTGGATATCACTCGGATCACGATCGGGGCCTCGGATTTCTCGCTCACTCATTACACCTACGCCGACACCGTTGGCGATCCGGTGGCCGACATCGCTCCTGCGAGAGCCAACCTGATTCCGGCGATCAGCGAAGTCCGTTCGATCAATCCGCGCCTGACGGTGATCGCCAGTCCTTGGTCAGCGCCGGCATGGATGAAGACCAGCCAAAGTCTGATCAAAGGCAAACTTGATCCGGCGCACTATGATGACTTCGCCCGGTACCTTGTCAGCTATGCCAAGGCAATGGATGCGGCAGGTGTGCCCGTCAACATGCTGACAATCCAGAATGAGCCGCATTTCGAGCCTGAGGACTATCCAGGCATGCGCGTCGAGCCTGCCGAGCGCGCCGCGTTCATTGGCAACCACCTGGGCCCGCTGATGGACCTAGAGATACCGCAGACACGCTTGCTGGACTGGGATCACAACTGGAACGAGCCTGAAAGTCCCAGAGCGGTCCTATCGGACCCAAAGGCATCGCCATTCGTGGATGGGGTAGCCTGGCATTGCTATGGCGGAGACTTGTCGGCCCAGTCCGCCATTCACGATAGTTTTCCCGACAAAGAGACCTGGTTCACGGAATGCTCTGCCGGCGACTGGAGCGGCGACTGGACATCGGCCTTCCAATGGTCTGCGCGAAACCTTGTCATTGGCGCGCCCCGGCATTGGGCAAGGGGCGTCGTAATGTGGAACCTCGCGCTCGATCAGGACCACGGTCCTCACCTGGGGGGCTGCGGGAACTGTCGCGGTCTGGTCACGATCAATACCGAGACCGGCACTGTCACTCGCGAGCCTGAGTATTATGCCTTTGCCCACGGCAGCCGCTTCCTGCCGGATCAGGCGCGGCGCGTAGGCTCCGCCGCCAATACGAATGGAGTGGAAGCAGTCGCTTTTCTCGGTGACAATGGCACCAAGGTCTCGCTCATCGTCTTCAACGGCACCGCCGACAAGGAAGAAATTTCCTTCAGCGTTGCAGGCAAGACCTATCGCGCTGCCATGCCGCGTGGATCATTGGCAACTTACGTAATCGCCGTTGAGGCAAATTAGGGATGAGACGATGAGGCAGCATTTGTCAGGCATTTCAGCGGCGTTTGTTTCGGTAACGACACTTTTCTTTGCCTGGGGCTTCATTACCTCGAACAACGATCCGCTGATCGCGTCGCTGAAGGCTAGCTTCAGCCTCAATTATACCGAAGCCTTGCTTACCCAGCTGGTCTTTTTCGCCGCCTACGGCTTTATGTCGTTTCCCGCTGCCGCCCTGCTCGCCAAACTGGGCTCATTGCGCTCTATCCTCGTCGCGCTGGCGACGATGATTGCCGGCTGTTTGCTGGTGCAGTTTATCGTTCGCGTTCAGGATTATACCTTGATTCTGGCTGCGCTGTTCATCCTTGGAGCGGGAATCACGACCTTGCAGGTCGCGGCAAACCCTCTGGCCGCTGCGCTCGGCCCACCGGAAAGCAGCCATTTCCGCCTGACCTTTGCGCAGGCTTTCAATTCACTCGGCGTGGTTCTGGGGGTGAACTTCGGATCGCGCATCATGCTCGGTGAGGACGTCCTCAAGGCTGGTCATGCTCCAATCACCGATCCGGCCGAACGCGTGATCGCGCTTCAAGCCGTATCCCACGCATTCCTCCTGATTGCGGCGATGCTTGTCGGGCTGATGGTGTTCATCTGGTTCTCGCGCGAACGGATTACCAAGGCCGCGCTGGACTTCGGTCAGGCTCCGGGAGGCTCTGTGCTGCATGCGCTGCGTTCGAGGTGGGCGTTGTTCGGTGCGCTCGCAATTGGCCTCTATGTAGGTGCCGAGGTGTCGATTGGCAGCATCATGATCAATTTCCTCAATCAGTCCGACATCATGGGGCTGCCTCTGGAAGTTGCAGGCTTCTATCTTGCGAACATCTACTGGATGGGTGCCCTGATTGGACGTTTCATTGGTTCGTACCTGTTGACCATCGTGCGGGCGCCCGTCTTGCTTGGTATTGCCGCAAGTGTTGCTATGACACTTTGCCTTGTCGTCGCCGTCTCGTCCGGACCCTTGGCTGGCTACGCGGCACTTGCCGTGGGGCTGTTCAATTCCATCATGTTCCCGACAATCTTCACGATCACGCTGGAGCGGGCTGGGGTTTCTCAGGCTTCGACGTCGGGCTTGCTATGCGTAGCCATCGTCGGCGGCGCAGTTTTGCCCTATGCCGTCGGGCATATGGCCGACAGCGCCAGCCTGTCGACGTCCTTCTTCATTCCAATGGCAGCCTATGCCGTCATCGCAGTTTTCGCTGTCCTAGCTGTGCGGGCTCGTGTTCAAAGTTCCGGCGAAGAAGTGGTGCCGGTAGCCCACTAAGGCAGGGAGCCTAGCTGCATCCTTTCCCCCGCTGCTTGGACGGAAGCTTGAGCAGCGCGGCGAACGGAAAGTGGTCGGAGGGAACGCGGCCATTGAGGTGCTGGGCAATGACCATGCTCCGCCAAACCGCGACTCTCTCGCTGACGAAAATGTGATCGATGACCTGACCAGCCGGAGGTTGAGCCTCGAAACGATTGAAGGTCGAAGGTTGCTCGGCTGCACTTGTTGAGCTTGCAGCCTCCTGGGCTGACCTGAGGCCTGTGAGTTGGAGCATGTCGGCAACAGCTGGATCGTCGGAATCCGTGTTGAAGTCGCCAAGCATGATTACGGCGTCGTTGCCGCTACGGGTATCCTGCAGCCAGCGAGCCAATTGTTGCCCGCTCTCGGTGCGTGCCTCTCGCCCCACATGGTCCCAGTGGGTGTTGACGACAAGTACGCGGGTTTTGCTCCGCCGGTAACGGAGCCGCGCCCATGTCACGATACGCGGGTACGCAGCATCCCATCCGGTGGAAGGGATCGAAGGGGTTGGTGAAAGCCAGAAAGTACCGCTGTTTTCGATCCGGAATACTCGTCGGTCGATGGCGATCGGCGATGCTTCGCCGGCCAGCTTGCCGTCATCGCGTCCGCCCCCTACGAACGCATATCCGGTCAATGCTGACTGAAGGTCCGCACGCTGATTGGGCAGGACTTCCTGCATGCCTAGCAGTGCGGGTCGGAGCATCTCTATCTGGCTGATCAGGAAATTACGACGATGGGGCCAGCTATTCTGTCCATCGGCCGCCGTATCAAGCCTGATGTTATAGGTCATTGCCAGGATCGGTGCAGCACAGCGATCTTCACCAGCGCGGGCAGGCGTGGTCCAAGCCGCAACAAGGAGAAGTAGCAGCGTAAGGCGTGACTTGCTCCAGATTTTCATGGTCGTTCTCACAGGTTGCTTGAGAAATTGGTAGCGCTTCCAATTTTCCCGTCAAAGTGTAATTCTGCGGACAAGGAGCGTGATAGGCGTGAAGGAAGTGCTTGTTGTCGAGGCGGCGGAAGCCAATCTCTCGTCCTTTCGGGAGAAAGGTGAACCGGTCGTGATTCGCGGCCTGGTTGCGGGCTGGCCGATCGTCAAGGCTGCGATCGGCGGTACGGACGAACTTCTGTCGCAACTCGCAGCCAACGCCTCCGGCGCTCCGCTCACATATTCAGTGGCCGATCCCTCGGAGCAGGGACGCTTCCATTACACGCGCGACGTGCGAGAGCTGAACTTCACTCGCCAAGAAACCACGCTCCGGCAATTCCTCCAGCTTTTGGCCGAGGAAGCGAATGCTTCGCACCCTCGGGCGCTGGCGGCACAGGGCCTCCCTGTCCACCTTTGCGTTCCCGGCTTTGTCGCGGTCCATCCGATGCCGCTTCTGCCGCCATCCGTCCTCCCGCGAATGTGGATCTGTAATCGGGCCGAGGTTGCGACCCATAACGACGAGCTGGAGAACATAGCATGCGTCGTCGCAGGGCGGCGCCGGTTCACCCTTTTCCCTCCTGAAGCAATCGGTGACCTATACATGGGTCCCTTTGAGCTCACACCTGGAGGGACGCCGATCAGCATGGTCCATGTCTCCGAGCCCGATCACGAGCGCTTCCCGCGGTTTTCGTCCGCCCTGGCCCAGGCTCAGGTTGCAGAGCTTTCGCCCGGCGATGTGCTCTATATTCCTTACCAATGGTATCACCACGTTGCCGCGCTCGAACCAGTCAATATCCTGGTGAACTATTGGTGGGACGCGGCGCGGCAGGACCTTGGGTCGCCGTGGGATGCACTATTGCACGGCGTGATCGCCTTGCGTGAGCTCCCGCGTGACCAGCGCCGTGCCTGGAAGGCCATGTTCGACCACTATGTCTTCGAGTTTAACGGTCCCGCAGGCGAACACCTGCCGTCGGACATCCGTGGTGTACTCGATTCGGCAACGCCAGCCAGGATCGAGGAACTCAAGCGTCACCTGATTCACAATCTTTGTAACGACGGGGCGGGCAAGACCGGCCCGTTCGCCTAGAAAGACCGGAGTCTTGAAATGAAACGGACAATTGCACTTTCGCTCGGGTTTCTTGCCGCTTGCCTGCTCCCTCCGGCAGCGCTGGAAGCGCAGGAAGCGCCATTCGGTGAGGAAATTCACGTCTTCAACGTGGAGGACGAGGTCTACCCACCTCATGGGTGCGAAACGCTGTTTGTTGGCAGTTCCAGCTTTCGCTTCTGGTTCGACATGAAGAATGATTTCCGCAAACTGCGGATACTCAAGCGCGGCTTCGGAGGTTCGCAGATCTCCGACATCAACTATCGGTTCGATCAAGTGGTAGGGCGCTATCGGCCGCAGCGCATCGCATTCTACGCTGGTGAGAACGACATCGATGCCGGCAAGTCGCCCGAAGCCGTGTTAGCCGAATTCACGAAGTTCATGGAAAGCAAGACCGCGGCCTTGGGCCCGACCCCGGTGTTCTACGTCTCTGCCAAGCCGTCGCTTGCCCGGTGGAATCAGTATGCGAGCCAGTCGGAGCTCAATCGCATGATCGAGCAGATGGCCCAGGAGCGTGACGACCTCGTCTACGTGGATATCGTTTCGGCCATGCTGAAAGAGGGAAAGCCCGACCCATCCCTGTTCATTTCGGATGGGCTGCACATGAGATCCTCGGGTTATAAATTGTGGCGCGAGCAGATTAGCAACGCGTTCAGGCGTGCCAAAACGAGCCGAGCACCGGGATGCTGATCGGCAAAATGCGCTTGGTGCGACTGCTGCTGGCATTGGCAGCGAATCTGCTTGCATTGCCCACGTCGGCCCAGGTCATGCCTATTGGCCCAGTCCTTTCTGCAGCTGATCTGCGCGAGAGTCAGGATCTTTCAGGCCAATGGACCTGGTCAATCGATCCCTATCGCGACGGCCAAGCCGGGTTCCATGGCGGCGATGTCGGCGAGGGGCATCGGCGCTTCGATGACACGGATGTGGCGAGTGTCCGTGCCGCCGCTCCGTTGGCGCTTTACGAGTACGACATGGACGCTGCCCCGGTCGCCACCCTACCGTCGTCGTGGCTAACCCACTCAACACAGATGCGCCAATACCAAGGCCTGGTCTGGTACCAGCGCCGCTTCGATACGATCCTCGATCCTGGAAAGCGGACATTCCTGCGCTTTGGCGCGGTCAATTACGCGGCCGAAGTCTGGCTCAATGGCACCCGGCTCGGGACACATGAAGGCGGGTTTACGCCGTTTGCCTTTGAGGTCACGGGCCTTCTTCGCGAGAAGGGCAATCGCCTCGTCGTCGCCGCCGATTCAAATCGCAGCGATAAGGATGTGCCACCGCCCGTCACGGATTGGGAAACCTATGGCGGGATCACCCGTGACGTGCGGCTCCATACCGTTCCGGGTACCTTCGTAGACGATGCCTGGGTGCGGATGGCAGCTGACGGAACTATCGCTGCGAATGTTCGGCTTAATGGCGAGGACAGAGCAAATTTGTCCGTTCGATTGGCAATTCCCGAACTGGGGATCATCCAGACCGGTGTTGCGGACGCCAACGGGAAGGTGTCGTTCCGTTTTGCGTCGCCCAAGCGGCTGGTACGCTGGTCACCTGAACGGCCGAGACTTTACCGCGTCGAATTATCTGCAGGCGAGGATCGCTGGCATGACACTGTCGGCTTTAGGACAGTTACACTGCGAGGCAGCGAGATCTTGCTCAATGATCGACCGATTTTCCTGCGCGGCATAAGCCTCCACGAAGAGGAATTCGGGAAAAATCCCAGTCGCATTGTTTCTCACGCCGAGGCGGAACAACTTCTGGGCTTGGCCAAGGAAGGTCTTAACGCAAATTTCGTGAGGCTGGCGCATTATCCGCATGGTGAGGCCATGCTGCGGGCGGCCGATCGGCTCGGACTAATCGTATGGAGTGAGATCCCGGTGTATTGGCGGATCGCGTTCGACGACCCGCAAGTGCTCGAGAAAGCCCGCCGGATGCTCGCCGAAATGATCCTGCGCGATCGCAACCGCGCAGCAATCGCCATGTGGAGTGTTGGCAATGAAACACCGGTCAGCGAGGCACGCAACGAGTTCATGACCCAACTGGCAAACGACGTTCGCCAGCTCGATCCTGACAGGCTGGTGACCGCAGCGCTTCTGACGGGGCGTGAACAACGAGCGGAAACGCAAGTGGTGACGATTACCGATCCACTCGCCGAGGCAGTCGATATTCTGGCTGTGAACACCTATTTCGGTTGGTATGGCTCGGATCGACTTGAAGATATCGGCTCTCTCCTTTGGGATCTGCCGGAGAACAAACCGTTCCTGTTCTCCGAATTCGGCGCGGGGGCAAAATTCGGCCTGCGAGAACTTGGCTCGTCTCCTGCCAAGTTCACCGAGGATTATCAGGCAGATTATTATCGTGCCACGCTTGCCATGGCAGACGAAATTCCAAGCTTGGCAGGCATGTCGCCCTGGATATTGAAAGACTTCCGTTCACCCCGACGGCAGCTCCCGGGCGTCCAGGACGGGTGGAACCGCAAGGGCTTGGTCAGCGAGACAGGTGAACGAAAGCTGGCCTTCGAAGTCCTGGCACAATGGTATCGTATCAAGCAGCAGGAGTGTTTTAGCCTTGAGAGCGATCCGGAAGGCAGATGCCGGTGACGTTCAATTCCGGCGTCGCAAGAGCCTTGCCCGCGCTGTTCGGCGATATCGCCAAGGCGCAACAACGGTTGCCATGCCGCGCTCCTAATTGGCAGGAGGCATCTGCGCCGCAAGTCGCGCTAGCGCATCACCCAGCTCCGGGTTTCCGACATCCGCTCCATACACTTCGAGATAGGGCATCCTGTAGCCAAGTGACGCAATATCTCCAGCAACTGTCAAATTAGTAACCGCGTCACATGGCTTGTTTTGACCATTCGCCCGGCAGGATTGCACGTCGGATGCAGGCCAGACCCATTGCGCGGATGGCAAGATGCGGTCTTGGGTGTTCGTCAATTGCTCGAGAATGAGTGCCCAGCCTTGGGTGAGCGAGCCTGATGTACGCGGATCAGGTGTAGTCGCGCCCAAATTCCACCGCATCGCCAGAAACTGGCGGTTCGGCCATCTGGTCCGGACATGGTCCAGCACTTGTCGCGCAAGGAAATCCCCGGCTGTTTCCCCGGTCAATTTCGCAGGTAATTGTGAGGATCAGCGTGCAATAGGCACCCCCTTCGTGGGGTGATCGGCGTGCAAAAAGGACCCCTTCATCCCGGGGATTTAGTCGGCCGACTGGTTTTGATCAGTTGGCGAGAACGGGATGTTGATCGTGGAGACAGTGGTTCGGATTCGGCGTGAGCATGCAGCGGGTAAGGCGATCAAGGCGATCGCTCGTGACCTTCGTTTGTCGCGGAAGGTCGTCCGCAAAGCGATCCGGTCGCCGGAGGCGGCGTTCAACTATCAGCGCAAAGTCCAGCCGCTGCCGCGGATCGGTCCTTATCAGGATCGTCTCGATGCGCTGCTTGAGGAGAACGAAGGTCGCGGCCGCCGCGATCGGCTACGGATGACGCGTATCCATGACCTGCTGGTGCGCGAGGGGTTCGATGGATCCTATGATGCGGTGCGCCGCTATGCGGCGCGCTGGCGTGCTGCGCGGCGGAAGGATGCTGGCGAAGGCGCACCGGCGTTCATCCCGATGACCTTCCAGCCGGGTGAGGCCTACCAGTTCGACTGGAGCCACGAGGATGTGGAGATCGCCGGCAAGCCGATGCGGGTGAAGGTGGCGCATATGCGTCTCTGCGACTCGCGCGCACCCTATGTCCGGGCCTATCCGCGCGAGGGCCAGGAGATGCTGTTCGATGCCCATGCCCGGGCGTTCGCGTTCTTCGGCGGTGTGCCGCGACGCGGTATCTACGATAATATGAAGACGGCGGTGACGGCCGTGTTCACCGGCAAGGAGCGTGTGTTCAACCGCCGCTTCCTGATCATGACCGATCATTACATGGTCGAGCCGACCGCCTGCTCGCCGGCGGCGGGATGGGAGAAGGGCCAGGTCGAGCAGCAGGTCCAGACGATCCGAGGCCGCTTCTTCCAGCCGCGACTCCGGTTCGCCAGCCTGGCCGAGCTCAACGGGTGGCTGGAGGCCGAGTGCCGGCGCTGGGCCGAGCATCATGCCCATCCCGAACGCGGGGATATTACCGTCGCCGAGGCGCTGGATATGGAGCGACCGGCCCTGCAGCCGATCCTGGCACCGTTCGACGGCTTCCATGAGAGCGAGCATGCCGTCACCGGCACCTGCCTCATCAGCTTCGATCGCAACCGCTACTCGGTCATGTCGACGGCCGCACGCCGGACCGTTCAGGTGCGCTCCTATGCCGATCGCATCGTCATACGCTGCGGCGATGCGATCGTCGGGGAGCATGAGCGCCACTTCGGTCGGAACCGCACGATATACGATCCCTGGCATTATCTGCCGGTCCTCGCGCACAAGCCCGGCGCGCTGCGTAACGGCGCACCGTTCCAGGACTGGGATCTGCCGCCCGCCCTGCACCGATTACGGCGAAGGCTCGGCACCGGGGACGAGGCCGATCGCAGGTTCGTGCGGGTCCTCTCGGCGGTGCTCACCGATGGCCTGGAGCCGGTAGAGGCTGCCGTGCGCGAAGCGTTGGCGAACGGAACGGCCAGCGACGAGCTGATCCTCAACATCCTCTCCCGGCGCCGCGAGCCGGCGACACCCCACAGCATCGTCACTTCGGAAGACCGGATGCTGCAGCATCCTCCGCTCGCCGACTGTGCCCGCTATGATCTGCTGCGAGGCTATGATGCAGCGGCATGATATGATCGACACGATGCGCGGCCTCGGACTCAAGGGCATGGCGGCGGCGTTCGACGAGGCGGTCACCACCGGCCTCCAGCGCAAGCGCACCACCATGGAGATACTGACCGACCTGCTCCGTGCTGAGGCGACCCACCGGGATGCAGCTGTCGATACCGGATGTATTCTCCCCAGAAGTGCCGAATGAAAATTCCCCAGTTTGAGGTGAGCGCCAATTCGCTCCGGGGCTAGCCCCGGAGCGAATTGGCAACGACCCGCACGGATCCCTCCTATGCTTGCCCGGATTGGCGGGAGGCGTGGCAGGTGATCAGACTTGAGGAAATTGTCATGATCCATGACTTGAAGCGGCAGGGGCTGTCGGTGTCGGCGATTGCGCGGCAGACGGGCCTTGATCGAAAGACGGTACGCAAACACCTGGCCGGCGGCGTGAAGGCGCCGGTGTACAAGCCCCGGCCACCCCGTCCGCGGGAGCTGGAACCCTACGAACCATATCTTCGCGATCGCATCGCGTTATATCCTGGGTTGTCTGGCAAGCGTCTCTTCCGCGAAATCGCTGCGATGGGGTTCAAGGGCGGCTACACGACCGTCACGGACTTCCTGCGCCAGATGCGGCCGCCGCGAGTGGTCCCGTTCGAGCGGCGCTTCGAAACACCCGCGGGACGGCAGGCCCAGGTGGACTTCGCCCAGTTCAAGGTGGCGTTCAGCGATGAGCCGGGCGTGACCCGGATCTTCTGGCTGTTCTCGATGGTGTTGGGTCATAGCCGCTGGCTGTGGGGTCGGTTCTGTCCGACCCAGGATCTGCAGACGGTGATGCGCTGCCACATCGACGCCTTCGATGCGATGGGCGGTGCCCCGTCCGAGGTGCTTTACGACCGCATGAAAACCGCTGTGATCGATGAGGATGCCGAGGGTATTGTGATCTACAATCGGTCGCTGGTGGCCTTGCTGGATCATTACGGCGCTTTGCCGCGTGCATGCAGGCCCTATCGGGCGAAAACCAAGGGCAAGATCGAACGGCCCTACCGCTACATCCGTCAGGACTTCTTCCTTGGACGCACCTTCTGCAACGCTGATGACCTGAACAGGCAGTTCCGCGAATGGCTGGACACGGTCGCGAATGTTCGGTTGCATGCCACGACCCGGCGGATCGTCAGCGAGCACTTTGCCGAGGAGCAACCGGTCCTGACGGCCTTGCCTGCGGCCCCATACAATGCGGTGCTCACGATCGAGCGGCGAGTCAGCCATGAAGGCATGGTATCGGTTGGCGGCAATCTCTACTCGGTGCCCGACGCTACGCGCAAACGGGTCGTGGAGGTGCAGAATCATCCCCGTGAGATCAGGATCTTCGAGGATCGCAAGCTGATCGCGGTGCATCCCGTTCTCGATGGACGCAATCAGCGCCGGGTTGATCCTTCCCACCGGCGGCTCGCTCCGCCTCGCGCGGCAACAGTGCCGCCGCCTGCAGGGCTTGAGATTACCAGGCGCTCGCTGGGCTTCTACGAGGCGGTAGGACGGCGACTGGCCGGCAGCGAGGTACGGCCATGACGGAGATCATCGACCGCATCCGCACGAGCCTGGTTGGCCTGAGAATGCCCCGCGCGCTCGAGGTACTTGATCATACCATGCGGTGTCTGGAGCGCGGCGAAATGACCGCGCTTGAAGCCATCGATGTCTTGCTCTCGCATGAGTATGGCAATCGGGAAAGCAGGCGCTTCACTGTCGGGCTCAAGACCTCACGGCTCATGCCCATGAAAACCCTCGAAGGCTTCGACTTCTCGTTCCAGCCTTCGCTGGATCGCGGCCGCATCCTCGCACTGGCGCAGCTCGACTTTATCGAGCGCGGCGAGGTGGTCCATCTGCTGGGACCGCCGGGCACAGGCAAGAGCCATCTGGCGACAGCCTTGGGCGCAGAGGCTGTTCGCGCTGGCAAGCGTGTTTACCGCGCCAGTCTGGCTGAGGTGATCGACATGCTGGTGCGTGCCGAGCGTGACGGACGGCTTCCCGAACGGCTCCGGTTCTTCAACCGAAACACCCTCCTTATCGTCGATGAGATCGGCTACCTCCCGGTTACGCCCGGCGGTGCCAACCTCTTCTTCCAGCTGGTCAACTCCCGTTACGAAAAGGGAGCGATGATCCTCACATCCAACCGCGGCTTTGCTGAATGGGGCGAGGTGTTCGGGGATCCGGTGGTGGCAACGGCGCTCCTCGATCGCTTGCTGCACCATGCCATCGTGATCCAGATCGAGGGCGCCAGTTACCGCTTGCGCGCGCACTCCGACCTCGTGCCGGAACACACCAGGGCGATCTCAGCGATCACGCCGCCGCCGCCGCCCAAAAGGCGCGGGCGGCCACCGAAGGAGCGCACGCACGATCACTGGAACGGCTGATCACCGAAACCCAAACTGGGGAATTTTAACCCGGCACTTCTGGGGAATTATTAGTCAGCGTTGACAGCAGCCTCCATCCGCTATCGGATGACGGCTGCGAGGCTGCCCGTGGTGAAGGACCTGGAGCGGTTCAGCTTCGAGGGCACACCGATCAATGAGGAGATGATCCGCTCCCTTCACGATGGCTCCTTCCTCCCGCCTCGCCGCAATATCGTGCTGGTCGGCGGCACGGGGACAGGCAAGACCCACCTCGCCATCGCGATCACCGCCAATGTCGTGCGAAGGGGCGCTCGCGCCCGCTACTTCAACACCGTCGATCTGGTGACACGCCTCGAAGAGGAGACCCGGATCGGCAAAGGCGGGACCCTGGCGGCGCAGCTGTCGCGGCTCGACCTGATCGTGCTCGACGAGCTCGGTTATCTGCCGTTCGCCCGCTCGGGAGGGCAGTTGCTGTTCCACCTCATCAGCAAGCTTTATGAGCGGACCAGCGTCATCATCACCACGAACCTCGCCTTCGGCGAATGGCCGACCGTGTTCGGCGATCCCAAGATGACCACGGCGCTGCTCGACCGCGTCACCCACCACTGCGATATCGTCGAGACGGGCAACGACAGCTGGCGCTTCAAAAACCGCAGCTGACAGCCACCTTCGGCGCCTTCAAAAATCTATCTTGCGCTGCGCGCGCCTCCGGTCGGGCTACGCCCGCCCTCCGCCGCACGCAGCGCAAGGCCATCTTCAACAAACCAACATCATATCCGAAAAAGGGGGTCCCTCTTCTGAACACGATGACGTAATTGCTGCCGTTGTTCTCATTTGGGCGCGACAGCTGCAGGATGCGAGAAATCATCGTAACGGAGGAGCATCGCCATGAAGCACTATGTCGGACTGGACGTATCGCAAAAGGAAACGTCGATTTGCATCGTCGATGAGGCAGGACGGCCCATACACCAGGGCCGGGTGAAATCCGATCCGGGCGTGCTGGCGGCGGTCATCGCCAAGAAAGCTCCCAATGCCGAACGCGTCGGCCTCGAGACGGGCGCCATGTCGAGTTGGCTCTGGCATGAACTCAAGCGCACCGGTTTGCCCGTGGTCTGCATCGATGCGCGTCACGCCCATGCGGCCCTGTCCGTTCGCATGAACAAGAGCGACGAGAATGATGCTCGCGGTTTGGCGGAACTCGTCCGGGTCGGCTGGTATCGGGAGGTTGCCGTCAAGAGTGAAGAAAGCCAGACCGCGCGATCCATCCTCGTGTGTCGATCCCGATTGGTACGGGTCCGGCGCGACCTCGAAAACCAGATGCGGTCTATGCTGAAGGAATGCGGTCTGCTCTTTCCACGCGCTGCCGGCGGGCAATTCCAACGGCGGGTCAACGACCTCATCGCCGATGGCCATGCTCTCGGCCCCATTCTTCGGCCGCTGCTATCCGTGCACCAACAGACTTGTAGCGAACTGGAAAAGATCGACCGAACAATCCGCGACCTTGCGCGAGAGGATGAAACGACGCGGCGGCTCATGACCGTGCCGGGCATTGGCGTCGTCACGGCCCTGACATATCGTCACACGATCGACGATCCAACCCGTTTCCAGAATGCGGCAAAGGTTGGCGCTTATCTCGGACTTACGCCCCGCCGAAAGCAATCGGGTGAAATGGACGTCACGGGAAAAATCTCGCGCTGGGGCGACCGGTTGTTACGCGCCTATCTGTTCGAGGCGGCCAGCGTGCTGCTCCATCGAACCAAGCGGTGGTGCTCGCTCAAGGCGTGGGGGCTGCGGCTTGCGAAGCGAAGTGGCATGAAGAAGGCGCAGGTCGCGGTCGCCCGAAAGCTCGCCATCATCCTTCATTGTATCTGGGTGGATGGAACCGAGTTCGAGTGGGGGAAGCAGCCTGCCTGACCGTCATACCCACCCTGAGATTGCAGGCCTGACGCCAGACCTGTGATGATCCACCGGGACGGTGGTTGCGGTGACCTCGTTCAAACGGCTGCGGACTTCCAGGACCGCGTTGCGCACGTTGAGGCATCCGACCCGGACATCATCATGAGGCATGACCTCGAAAAGGACCATGACCCCGGTTCGGATCAATATGCAGGCTTGACAGATACCCGCAATTAAAGGGCCGTTTGACAGCACCGACTTTCAACTTGAAGTGGAATGTGCCGTGCTACGCACCGTGACGGCCAGGCTATCAATCGCAACAGCCGCCGCGATCAATTTGATCCGGCTGAGTGAAATCTGCTTCACATCGGGCAACGCGGAGGTTGGCACGACATAGAACTCCCACTGCGCCGGGTCGCGATGATCGGCATGATCGCCATAGACGCCGTGGTGAGCGAAGACATAAAGGTGCGCGGGACGCCCCTCCTTCGCGATCCACTCCGTGCCGCTCTCCCAATATCCCGTGCGGGCGGCGACATCGAAGATCGCCTTGCTCGGCTTGCCGGTGGACCATGATTGCATCGCGGCCGATTGCTTCACCTCAAGCCGGAGGCCGTCCGCCCGCTCGAAGTCCCAACCGGCGTAATCGGCGCTGCACAAGCTCCATTCCGGTTCCAGAGCGAGAGCGATGATTGCCTCGGCCACATGCCCCCGCAGGACATTCGTGACCAGCGGCTTGCCGAATGCGACCTGCGATACCTTGGTGATCACATCGGCGATGCCGAAGGCCGGTGCTGTAGAAATTGATGCGTGTTCGATGTTGCCCCTCCGTCGCCCCTTTGATCCTGGGGCGACGGCCAAAGCCGGATGTTGGAAACCCGCTGAGACAACGAGCGCATGCGCCTTTACCGGCAAGCCGGCTGGACATGCGCGCATGCCACCCGGCCTCCGAAATCGGCGACCGAGGTGTCTCAAGAGGGGTTTCCACGCCCCGCTCCCGCGTGTCTCAGGAGCAGCGCACTGATAGCCAAAATGATCTGTCAAAGAAAGATGCCGCGCATGCGGGGGCGAGCAGCGCAAATGGCTATGGCTGAACAAAAATTGGATGATTTGCGCATGTCTGTCGGCAAAAAACCTTGTTCGCCAGTGCTTTATCCATAGAGAATAAGTCCCAACAACTTCAAAGGCTTATTCAAAATGAAAGGACACAAGAACAAGGCGCCGCATGTGCCGCAGGCATTTGTCGACATGATCGGAGACCACTTCCTCGAAGCAGCCCGTTATCTGCGCGAGATACAAGACGAGCACCCTGACGACTTCGTATCGGTCGCGAAGAATCTCGGCATCGGGCCGCGCAAGGCCTATCACCTTGCCCAGATCGATCGCAGCTTTCATGCGCTGGGTATCGCGCCCGATCGTCTGCGCCGTATCGGCTGGACCAAGCTATCGCACCTTGCGCCCCACATTGATGCGGACAACGCGAAAGAACTCCTGACGCTCGCCGAAGCCGTCACGGCGCATGAACTGAAGATGCACCTGCGTGGCCACACGGTCGATCCCGACACCAGAGCTGTCGTGATGTATCTCAACAAAGAGCAATATGCCGTATTCGAGCAGGCGCTGGTCTCGGCAGGGGCGGTCCCGCATTCGCGTGGCCTGCTGAACAAGGAAGCTGCCCTGACGAAGCTGCTGGCAACTGTCACGCTGGACTGACCACCACCCTCTGAACAGTGGAGCATGGGACCCGGCTATGAACCGTCCCATGCCCATAGACCCACTTACGCAACGCGAGCCGCGCCCCTGCTTTTGCGATCAGTGGGTTAAGTTTTGTCCCACCCCTGAAATCACTTGTGGTCTTTTGCGCAATGATGCGCAGTATCCCTGATCACCCACGCCGCCGACGAGGCGCTGAGGTGATTGTCCGGCGATAACCCGCCGCCACTTGGCGGCATCAACATCGCGCAGCGCAGCAATCTCCTCCCGGTGGCGTGGTCCACAGTTGGAAGGAGGAACGACGTGATCAAGGTGCCGCGCAAGAAAACTTCTACTACGCCCCTGCAGAATCCCGCTCCGGTCGTGACCATGCCCGTGGAACTGCTGACGGTGCGCCAGGCCGCGACCTTCGCCCAGGCATCCCAGCCCACCATCCGCCGCTGGATTCGCGCCGAGGGCCTGCCAGCCTATCGCTCCAAGGAAAAGGGGCGCGTCAGGATCGACAAGGCGGACCTCGTCAAATTCCTGCGAGGTGACGTGATCTGACTCTTGTGAATACCCCAAAGAACTACACGCAGGGAATAGTATATAAGGGGTTTCACAATTTTTATCGCTTGAGCAACGGTGAATAACAATGAACAAGAATGACCATAACAACAGCCATTCGGAGCAGCAAAAATCGCTTCTAACGCTTGAGCATTTGCGCGAATATCTGCTCGAATGTGATCTGCCCACTTCGGAAATTGCCTTGCTCCGCTCTGCCATCAAGCGCGTCGACGAGATTATCGGCCACGGCTTGCTGGACGTAGCGGCCAACCAGCGCGCCATCTTTGAGCGGCTGGGGCATGTATCTCCGGCAATGGCGGGCATGTCCGAGCAGTCCTTCGCCAACCTCAAATCCCGTCTGCGTAAGGCATTTCGTCTCGCCAGGGGCAGGCTGTTTAATCCGCGCTCGCGCTATCCGCTCACCGGCGATTGGGGCGCGTTGCAGGCATCGCTCGACACGAAGATGCAGCGCGCCACTTCCCGCCTGTTCCACTTCGCGTCAGGCCAGGGCGTGTTACCGCGTCATATGTCGGATGCCGTGATCGAACGGTTCGAGACCCATGTGCGCGATGAGGCCATGATCGGAAACTGGCTGGATACGCTGCGCGGCAGTATCAAGGCTTGGAACAAGGTCGCTGCCTCGCGTGACGACCTTCCCCAACTCACGCCGCCTGAGCCCAAGCGAACCAGCTACTGGATCGATCAGGCCGAATGGCCGTCCACGCTGGTGGAGGAACTCGACGCCTTCCTCGCTTCGCTCGCTTCGAAGACCTGCTTTGAAACCAACAGCCACAAGGCCCTCAAGCCCGGCACAATCCAGCAATATGGTTTCAATGTAACGGTCATCGTCTCGGCTCTGGTTCACACTGGCACGTCCCTGTCGGAGCTGACGTCGCTTTCAGATGTGGTCAGGCCGGAACACGTTGATCAGGTCCTGCGCTTCCTGCACGAACGCGCAGGCGGAACGATCACGCCGCAAATGTTCCAGCTGGCATTACGCGCTCGCACCATCGGTCGCTGGTGTGGCCTGCCCAATAACGAACTCGCCCGGCTGGACCAGATTTTTAAGAGCGTCCGCGATCAGCGCGAACACAGGCGAGGCATGACCGCCAAGAACCGCGCCTTGCTCGACAAGCTCGACGATCAGCGGTTCGCCGATCAGTTGCAGCTTCTGCCCTTCATCCTGCTTGAGCGCGCCATGAAAAATCCCGACCGGCGCGGATCAGCCACGCTCGCCCGAACCGCCATGGCGATCGAACTGCTGCTGGTGTGCAGCGTCCGCCGCGCCAATCTCGTCAGCCTCGAACTCGGCAAATCTATTCGGAAGATCGGCCACGGCAAGGATGCGTTCTGGATCATCGAGCATGGCGGTGCGGAGGTGAAGAACGAGGAAGAGCTGCGCTTCAGACTTCCCGATCAAACCGTGGTGCTGCTGGAAACCTATCTGCGTGAGTGGCGGCCGAAACTCTGTCCCGATCCCTCGCCCTGGCTGTTCCCGGCGGCGGATGGGACCTGCATCGCCCCCAAGACCATGGCCTATGCCATCGGTGCCCAATCGAAGCGCGTGCTGGGGGTAGCCATCACACCGCATCAGTTCCGTCACATTTCGGCGGAACTCTACCTGAAGGACAACCCAGAGGGCATTTTCACCGTCAGCCAGCATCTCGGGCACCGCGACATCAACACGACCCGTCACTATTATGCCCGGCCCAAGCAGCGGCAGGCATCTCGTCACTTCCAGGAGCATATCCTGCGCAGCCGCGACACCGCACGGATCAGGGTCAGGCGTAGGGCAAAGCCTCATAAAGCCGAGAATTTCAGCTTCAACGAGGTGGAGGACGTGTTGTGAGCACTCCTCTTTGCCTCAAGCCTGCCCAATGGCCCGCCGTTGACCAGTTGCGTTACCGTGAGGCCCGCGAGGCCAGAAGTTTTCTGGACGCCCCCAACCCCGCCAGCAAGTGGAGCGCGGCCCGCTGTCGCAATGTCGAGCAGGGGTACGGCCAGTGGCTGTCGTTCCTCACCCGTAATGGCTGGCTGGATGCCGGGGTACCGCCCGAAACGAGAGTGGCACCTGATCGCGTGCGCCTGTTCCTCATCCAGCTTCAGGACCGGGTCGCGTCCTGCAGCGTGGAAATGATCTTCGAGGGCTTCGCCCGGATGATCATGGCGATAGCTCCCGGCCAGGACTGGAACTGGCTGCGGACCGTCATCCGCAACCTCAAGGCCATTGCCAGGCCGGAAAAGGACAAGCGTGCCCACATGGTCGACGCCCGGCAGCTTTTGTCGCTGGGCGTCGATCTGATCGATCGGGCGCTTGAGATGGGTGATCGCTATCATGCCGCGACCTGCATGCGCGATGGCTTGCTGATTGCTGTTCTTGCCTGCTGTCCTGTCAGGATCGCCAACCTGACGGCGATCGAGATCGGGCGACATCTGCTATTCGACGGCGATCGCTACCTCCTCTTCTTCACCGAGGAAGAGACCAAGACCTCTCATCCCTATCAGGCCGAACTACCCCAGTCCCTCGCTCCCTACATCGACGTCTGGCTGCGTGATCATCGCCGCAGACTGCTGATGCGGGGCGGCGGGCCGAAAACTGACCGGCTTTGGATCGACCGCTGGGGAGAGCCGATGGGTGACGCTCCGATCCGCGCCCAGATCGAAAAGCGCACAAAGGACGCCTTCGGACGTCATATCTGGCCGCATCTGGCCCGCAGCATCGCGGCTAGCAGTTTCGTCGATCACGACCCTGACATGGTGGCGCTTGTGCCGGACCTCCTCGGCCACGCCGACCACCAGACTGCACATAAATACTACATTCTCGCCGATGGAGCCCGCGCTCACGAAGCGGTGCAGTCGGCCTTCGAGGCGCGAAGAGCCGCCGCAGTGGCGCGGCTGACGGCGCGGAAGGAGCGCGAAGATGCCTGATAGTCTTGTGCAATCAATTTCTTTCGACCCGCAAAGTCGAGCGAGTGGTATAAACCTTGTCCCACCCGTAAAATCGGGCCTTGGTTGCCTCGGGGCAGTTCCCGTAGACAATGGGAGATGGACGCCCAGCCCGCCTCCTGCCCCGTATCGAAGGGCTGCCCTGCGTCAAAGCGCAGTGGCCGGATCATTATCCGGCGCAGGCGGGCTGCGCCTTCCTCTCCGGTCAGGCTGCCAGTCGATGGACGGCAGGCATTGGTCAGTGACCTTCCACCAATCATGCCCGTGCTGCGCGACGAAGTGGCGATCCTGCGGGCTTATCTTGGCAGGGAGATCGACGCGATCCTGTTCAGCGAGGAGTGATCGGCCATGACGCGGGCGGCAATCTACGTCCGCGTATCAACCGCACGGCAGGCCGAGCGCGATCTGTCGATCCCCGATCAGATCGTTCAATGCCGCACATGGTGCGCACGGCAGGGCATCGAGGTGGTGCAAGTCTTCTCCGAGCCGGGGGCTTCCGCCCTCGACGAAGATCGGCCCGTGTTCCAGGAGATGATCCACACGGCGAAACGGACGGACAAGCCCTTCGATCTGGTGGTCGTGCATTCCCTGAGCCGTTTCAGCCGCGACTCGCTGCATTCTGAGCTTTATATCCGTGAACTGCGTAAGGCCGGGGTCGAACTGGTCTCGATCACGCAGGAGGTCGGACAAGACCCGACCGGCGAGATGTTCCGCAAGCTGCTGCACATCTTCGACGAGCATCAGAGCCGGGAAACCGCCAAACACGTTCACCGCGCCATGCTGGAGAACGCTCGTCAGGGCTTCTGGAACGGTTCGCGACCGCCCTATGGCTACGGCGTCGAGATCGCTGAGCGCCGAGGCAACAAGGACAAGAAAGTGCTGGTGGTCGACGAGGCCGAGGCGCGGGTCGTTCGGATGATCTTTGACATGGCCTCCGGCACCGAAGGCCGCCCGATGGGTGTGAAAGCCATCGCCACATGGCTCAACGAGCGCGGCATCCTCCGGCGAGGGCGCAGGTTCACGACCGGCGGCGTTCACGACATCCTGACCTCCACCACCTATCACGGGCTGCACCACTTCAACCGCACCGACAGCCGCAACGGGCGGCCGCGCCCGCCTTCCGAGTGGGTGCCATTCATGGTGCCCGCCATCATCGATGAGAAGACGTTCAACGCCGTGCAGGCACTGCTGCAGAGCCGTGCGCCCAAACGGGTGGCCCCGCGCATCGTCAACTCCCCGACACTGCTCGCAGGTGTCGCTCGCTGCGGCCATTGCGGGGCAGCTCTGATCCAGAACACCGGCAAGGGCGGGCAGTATCGCTATTACTGCTGCTCGACCCGTCTCAAGGAAGGCCCGTTCGGCTGCAAGGGACTGCGCATGCCGATGGACAAGCTCGATGACATTGTGATCGGCGAAGTATCAAAGCAGATATTGCAGCCGGATCACCTCGTCGCCCTGCTCGACGAATATCTGCGCACAGCGATCGAGCGCGAGGACCGCAACCGGGATCGCCTGCGTCAGATGCGCCAGGACCATAAGGAAGCCGAGGCTGGTATCGCCCGGCTGCTGGAACTGGTCGAGAAGGGTCTGATGGATGCCGAGGACGCCTCAATGCGGGAGCGACTGGTCAATCTTCGGTTCCGGCGCGACGAGCTTGTCGACCAGATTTCCGATCTGACCCGCCGCCTAGCGATGGCCGAACCGGCTATTACTCTGGAGAAGATCGAGAAATTTGCGCTGCTACTGCGTGAAAAGTTGAACAATGGTCCGCCAGATCTGCGTCAGGCTTACGCCCGGCTGCTTCTCAGCGAGGTGCGGGTCAACGACCGGGAAATCCGCATTAGCGGATCCAAAGCCGTGCTCGCCCGAAGCGCGTCTGCAGGTGTGGGCGAAACCACACCTGCAGTTCTGTCTTTTGTTCGGGAATGGCGCACCCGACAGGATTCGAACCTGTGACCTTCGCCTTCGGAGGGCGACACTCTATCCAGCTGAGCTACGGGTGCTTCGGGGCGGTGCCTAGCCGGTTCGACGGGCATCGGTCAACGGATTCGATGCGGAACGCCGAGACAGGATCGGTAGCATCGGCCTACGCCAGCAAAACCCTTCGTACGCTATGATACTAAGTAGTATGCTTACGTCATGCTTACGTGAAAGAACCGAACCTATTTGGTACGCGATTTTCGGCCGAAAAATCGTTTAATTTCAATCGACGAGAAAGAAATTTACCGAGAAATTGGCGCTTGACCGCTGCCTTCGGAGGGCAGCGCTCTATCCAGCTGAGCTACGGGTGCGTAGGCTGGGGCCTCTAGCAAGCTGGCGCGATGCCAGCAATCAGATTGTTGAGCGCCACGTGCGCGTTCGAGCAATTTATTTCATTCGTTTCTTCAAACCGTTTCGGCAGGACTCTTCATCATCCAGTTCGGAAAAATAATCCATACCTTTCACATTCTTGCGTGCCATGTCGTGTGATATCGTACGTAAAGGAGCGTATGCTGAGAATGGCCGTTGCACGAACCGCTGCGCGGATTGGCGCTAGCCTCGATGTAAAGCAGCCCTTCGAGCGCATCGCCTGATTGAACGTGGGCTGCCGCAGGCAGACCCTTTCGGCTCCTTCACCTGAGGAGTCGAACGATGAATGAACTTATCCAGATTGGCCCGATCAGCCCGCTGCGCCAGCGCCTGATCGACGATATGACCATGCGCCGCTTCTCGAAGGAGACGCAGCGTAACTATCTGCGCGACGTTGGGAGGTTCGCGACCTGGCTCGGGCGCTCGCCGCACACCGCAAGCGCCGAGGATATCCGGCAGTTCCAGATCGAGCAGCAACAAGCCGGCGTCCCGGCGCCGACCATGAACAGCATCGTCGGCGCGCTGAGGTTCTTCTTCACGCACACGCTCGACCGCCCCGACCTCGCGCGCAAGCTGGTCCGCACCAGGCAGGTACGCAAGATCCCGGTCGTCCTCACCATGGCCGAGGTGAAGCGCCTGCTCGATGCCACGCGCTCCTTGAAGCACCAGGCGGCGCTGTCGGTCGCTTACGGCGCGGGCTTGCGCGTCGCCGAGGTGTCGGCGCTCAAGGTCAGCGATATCGACAGCAAGCGGATGCTGCTCCGGATCGAGCACGGTAAAGGCGGGCGATACCGCAATGCCATGCTGCCCGAAGGGCTGCTCCTGCTACTGCGCGACTGGTGGCGCGCCGGGCGGCAACAGGGCATCCTCGTCCCCGACGGCTGGCTCTTTCCCGGACAGAGCACAGCGGCGCCGATCAGCACCCGCCAGCTCTACCGTGTCGTCGTCGAAGCCGCTGAAGCAGCAGACATCGACAAGCGCGTCGGACCGCATACGCTGCGCCACAGCTTCGCCACCCACTTGCTCGAGGACGGTGTCGATATCCGCGTCATCCAGGCGCTGCTCGGCCATGCCAAGCTAAACACCACCGCCTTCTACACCCAGGTTGCGACGAGGACCGTTCGCTCGATCGTCAGCCCGCTCGACAGGCTCGCGCTCGCATCGCCCAGCGAGGAAGCGCCCGACGGCTGAGGTCGATGCGCGCCTCACTCGAGGTCGCCGACATCTTCCGCGCTGCCGGGCCAACCTACCGCGCCGCCCATGCCGGGCATCTGAGCCTGCACCAGCTCAAGATCATGTCGGCGATCGAACATTGCCGCACCGCCGCGCTCGGCGGGCATGTCGAGGCCTGCACCGACTGCGGGCACTGGCGGATCGCCTATAACAGCTGCCGCAACCGGCACTGCCCCAGGTGCCAGGGCGCTGCGGCGCGCAGTTGGCTCGAGGCGCGCGAGGCCGATCTGCTCCCAGTCGGCTATTTCCACGTCGTGTTCACCCTGCCTGCCGAGGTTGCCGCGATCGCCTTCCACAATAAGGCGCCCCTCTATGACCTGCTGTTCAAGGCCGCGGCCGATACGATGCTGACCATCGCCGCCGACCCGAAGCACCTCGGTGCCCGGATCGGCATCACCGCCGTCCTCCACACCTGGGGCTCGGCGCTCACCCATCATCCGCACATCCACATGATCGTGCCCGGCGGCGGCATCTCCCGCGATGGAACGCGCTGGATATCCGCACGCCCAGCCTTCCTGCTCCCGGTCCGCGTCCTTGGTGCCCTGTTCCGACGCTTGTTCCTAACCCGCCTTCGCGCGCTGCACGATGCCGGCAAGCTCGCCTTCTTTGGCAGCCTCACTCATCTTGGCGAACGACGTGCTTTCCTGCGGCACCTCTCTCCCGTCAGGAAGAAGCGCTGGGTCGTATATGCCAAGCCGCCGTTCGCTGGTCCCGAGGCCGTGCTCGCTTATCTCGCGCGCTACACCCACCGGGTCGCCATATCGAACAGTCGGCTCCTCCGGTTCGATGAGGAAGGCGTCACCTTCCGCTACAAGGATTACCGCAAGGCCGGCGCTGGACGGCAGCAGGTCATGACGCTCGGCGCCGACGAGTTCATCCGCCGCTTCCTCCTCCACGCCCTGCCGCGCGGGTTCCACCGCATCCGCCACTATGGCCTCCTCGCCAGCGCACACCGCAAGGATCATCTCGAACGCGCCCGCCGCCTGCTCGATGTCGCACCCCCACCGACCGACGAGCCCGCCGACGATGCAGAGCCCCGACCGACCTGCCCGTGCTGCGGCGGTACCATGATCATCATTGAGGTCTTCGAGCGCCGCTACCAGTCCCGCGCGCCGCCACCGCCATCCCTCGCACCCGGGACACCGGCGCCGTGACCCGGCACGGCCCGTCGCCTTCCTCGTCCAGGGCAGACCCGCGCCTGGAAGCGGACCCGCTCGCGACGGGGCTGCCCAAAAGCAGACGTCGCACCACCAAAATCGGTCCGCCCGCTTTTCGGCGTCCGCTTTTGCGACCCATATGCAGACGGTCCGCTATCGCGCACGTCCGCTTTTCGGCAGCACCTAGCTACCCCACGATCTCCGCAAAACAGCTTTCCCCATAGCTCACACCATGACCACCGCGGTTCGGGCATCGAAGACTTTCCGACGCCTGGCGGCGTCCGAAACTCTCAACGGTGGCGGACCGGCGGCTTTTGGCGATCGAACGAAACTGGCAGACGCTCCAAATATTCCCCGGCGTTCGCCTGGAAGGCCAATCTCCGCACTGGTTCGTGCAATCGAGGCGTAATCACGTTTCGCAGGAACCGAATAGGCGCTGAAGGCTCAGATTCCCGATATCCGTCAGATGATCGGCGCGACATCTTATAATCTTGGCCGGCGCGCCCATATAGCGATCATCGTGGCATACGTTCATCGTAGGCGGCCGCGGCTGAGAGACCTCGTGCTCCCGCTTACAAGCAGGAGCCCCCCATGCCGCCCGATCCCGATCAACCCCAGTCGCCGGTCCCGGACGCTCGTGTCCCATTGAGACCGCAATCGAGCCGATTTTTCCGCAAGAGCCGTAGTCCATTCGCCCTGGATGACGCACGGCGCCAAGGGGACATCAGTCAGCTCGCCTTCTTGACGATGGGCGGACGGGATCCGGCGATAGCCTTTCTGAATACCGACAACGCCGCGCTCGGCGGCCGCCCGCTCACAGTCGCGACCGCGAGCCCCGAGGGATATGCACTGGTTGCGGCAGCGATCCGCGGCTGGCCGAGCGGCCCGGGATTCAAATGAGCCGCGCGATGAACATTTCGCTGCCGGAGGGCGAGGTCAAGCGCCTGTGCCTTCTGCAAGGTGTCAGCATCAGTGCGATCGAGCCGCTTCAGTCGGGCGGTACCCGCCTTGTCTGCACATCCGGCTCCGGCGCCGAGGAAATGCGCCTTCGGCTCCGCGGTCACCTGATCGATGGCAATGTCCTCCGTCACCGCTTCTATCGCCCACCGGCCACGCATGAACGACCATGAGGCCGGCGCGAGATTTCCGCGGTGTGCGAACGTCTCTGCCGAGCTTGAATAGCATCGGTATTCGTGCCGCACATTTATCGGGATGTGCTATAGACATCCCATCACCTGAAATCGAACAAGCTCCATGTGACAGAGGGACGATCCGTGCTCTCGCTTGATGCAGGAGCACACACGATGTGCCTCATTCAATTGCTCGAAGACGAGCAGATCGCGCTCGTGCGATACGCCGCCGCGACACATCCCTCGGCGATCGACCGATATGGGCGCCTGATCGAAGGGATCCGTCGGCGTCTGACAGCCTTTCCCTATCAGCATCGCCCCTATTTTCCGCTCAACAGATTGCGGACGCAAACGGCTCGCTAGCACGTTCGCGAACACGCATCCTGAAACCCAAGAAAGATATCCGACATGGCCAAATCGCAAAAACGCAGCAATCGCGAGATTCGCAAACCCAAAGCCGCCAAGGCGAAGCCGCCGACCGCACTCGCAGCCCAGGAGGCCTCCGCGGTGCGGATGACCGCCAAGCCGAAGGGCAATCGCTGACGCGCCGTCAAAAGCTGCGGTGAAAGCTGACCAGATCGGCGTCGGGATCGCCATAACCGCAAATCAGGCCGCGTAGCATCTGCGCGGCCATCATTGAAAAGGTAATGCCGTTCCCGCCATATCCCATCGCGGCATAGCAGTTCGGCATGCCGGGAATGCGGCCGATGGTCGGTGTCCCGACCGGGCTGTCGCCGAAACTGCCGGCCCAGCTATACGCGGGCGTCGCGTCCACTGCCGGCAACAGGGCAGCAAGCTTTCGCGACAGCGTCGCTGCCTTGTCGGGGAGCTTCGCGTCGCGAAGAGCCGCGTCACCGATTTCCTCATCCTCGCCGCCGCAGATGATTTCTCCGCGCGGGGTTGTTCGGATGTAGAGATAGGGATCGGCGGCTTCCCAGATCATTGCGGCCGTCGGCCAAATGGCGCGGGGTTGTGGGCGGGTCGCGATCGACCAGCTTGAAATGATCTTGTTTCCCTTCCGCGGGATTCCCTTCATCATCTCATAGCCTGTGGCCATGACGACATGGCGTGCGCGAACGCTCGGCCCGCGAGCCGATACCAAGACAACCCCATCGTCCGTTGGCGCGATGTCGCAGATATCGACGGGTGAATAGAGCCGCGCGCCGCGAGCCAGTGCGACGTTCAGATAACCCGCCGTGAGACGACGCGGATCGGCGGAATAATTGCCGAAACCGATCAGCGCATGGCGTCCCTTGATCCCATATCGCTCCTGCACCGCGGCGGGCTTGAGCAGCTCGACCTCGAACCCCGCGCGTCGCCGGGCGTCGGCTTCGAGCGCAAGCCCATCAGCATCGAGGACATTGCCATCAAGATAGATCGAACCGCGCGTCGCACCATCGACGGCAAGGCCCAGCCGCTCGGTCCGTTCGCGTAGCGCGTCGACCGACTGGCGCGATCGCCGCCAGATGCGTTCGGCCCTTTCGCGCCCGATCCGCTCGGCCATCAAGGTCAGCGGCGTGTCGAGCTCATATTGCAGCATCGCGGTCGACGCCGCAGTCGATCCCTCTGCCGGCCCCCGGCGATCGACGATAACGGTCTTGAGCCCCGCGTCCGACAACGCCTCCGCGATCAGCGCGCCCGACACGCCGGCCCCCACGACGACCGCATCGCACGCAATGTCCCTTGTCAGCGGCTGCGCAGCGATCGCAGGACGTCGCCGTGCCGACCAGATCGACTGGCCGGTCCGGAGATCGCGGTGATGGGTCGCCGATGCGCGGCTCACCAGGACAGACGATCAGGCAAGATCGCGCACCTTGGCTTCGCGTGCCCAATGACGCCGGGTGCCCACACTTTCGAACTTGTCGATCGCAACGACACCGCCGTCCTTTTCGACCCCCGCCTTGTCGAGCAGCAACTGCGTCGCCTCGTCATGCGCGATCGTCTTGCAATGGCCATAGGCGTCCATGAACCACTGCACCGCCGCACCCTGCGCCGAAAGCACGGTGGCCTGTTCTTCGGTCAGGATCGAAGCCACGGCGTCGAACAGCACCGAGGGCGAGCCCGCGAGCTGGCCGTCGGCCTTGAGCGTGCCGCCCTTGACCTTGATCCCGCCGACCTTCGGCGCGACGAGGAAGGCGGTGCCGCCGGCGCTTTCGATGTCGCCCTTCAGCTTGTCGATCACCGCCTTGTCCGATCCTTCGGCAAAGAGGATCGCGACCTTGCGGCCCTCCATCGTATCGTCGGCATTCTTCTGGATCGACAGCGCGTCGGACGTTTTGAGATCAACCGGCGCCCGCGCAGCCTTTTCCTTCGCCGGCAGATCGATGGCGAGCCCCATGGCGACACGCGTCGCGAGATCCTCATCGATGTTGCGAAGCTGGCCGACGACGCGGGCGCGGACATGATCGAGCGTGACCTTCGACAATTCGAACACCAGCGCCGAGGAGATATGCGCCTGCTCATTCGCGGTCTGCGACAGGTAGAACAGTCGCGCCTGGCTGAAATGATCGGCGAAAAGCTCGGCGCGGATGCGCAGCTTCTGCGCAGGGTCGTTCCGCTCGTCATTGGCCGTGAAGGTCGAGAAGCCCGTTTCGGCGCTCGCGCGCGGACCGCCATTCTCTCCGGCTTCGGCAAGACTGTTGGGTTCGTAATTGGCGCGCCCCGTTGGCACGAGCGTCTGCATCATCCCGTCGCGCTGGAAATTGTGGAACGGACATTTGGGCGCGTTGATCGGGATCTGGTGAAAATTGGTCGTGCCCAGCCGCGACTTCTGCGTATCGAGATAGGAAAAAAGCCGGCCTTGCAGCAGCGGATCGTTGCTGAAATCGATCCCCGGGATGATGTTCGACGGCAGGAAAGCGACCTGTTCGGTTTCGGCGAAGAAATTGTCGACGTTGCGGTTGAGCGTCATGCGTCCGACGATCTCGACCGGGATATCTTCCTCCGGGATCAGCTTCGTCGCGTCGAGCACGTCATAAGGCTGCTTCTTGGCGAACGCCTCGTCGAACACCTGCACGCCGAGATCCCACGCCGGGAAGTCGCCCGCGTCGATCGCCTCGAACAGGTCGCGGCGATGGAAATCGGGATCGGCGCCGGCGATCTTGACCGCTTCGTCCCATGTCGTCGACTGGATGCCGAGCACCGGCTTCCAGTGGAATTTGACGAACCTGCCCTCGCCCTTTTCATTGACGAAGCGGAAGGTGTGGACGCCGAAGCCCTCGATCATGCGCAGGCTCCGCGGGATCGTGCGGTCGGACATCGCCCACATGATCATGTGCATCGCCTCGGGCATCAGCCCGATGAAGTCCCAGAAGGTATCGTGCGCGCTCGCCGCCTGCGGATAGCCGCGATCGGCCTCCATCTTCACGCTGTGAACGAGGTCGGGGAATTTCATCGCGTCCTGGATGAAGAACACCGGGATATTGTTGCCGACGAGATCCCAATTACCGCTGTCGGTGTAGAGTTTGACCGCAAAGCCGCGCACGTCGCGCGGGGTGTCGACTGAGCCCGCGCCGCCGGCGACAGTCGAGAAGCGGACGAAGACCGGGCAAGTCGCACCCTCCTTCTGGAAGATCGAAGCCTTGGTCAGCCCAGGGATCGCCTTGGTGCATTCGAACACGCCATGTGCTCCTGAGCCGCGGGCGTGGACGATGCGCTCAGGGATGCGCTCATGGTCGAAATGGAAGATCTTTTCGCGGAGGACAAAGTCCTCGAGCAGCGTCGGGCCGCGTGTCCCGGCGCGCAGCGAATTCTGGTTGTCCGAAATGCGATGGCCGAAATTGTCGGTGAGATAGGCGGCCGGATCGGCAACCCCATCTCCGACGTCCTGATGCAGTTCGTCGCCGTTGCCCCGGCTGTCGGTCGGCGTGATCCGGCGCTCTCCCGGCTGATGGTCGCGAAGGGCGTGGTCGGTCGCAGGGGACGGTGCGGGCTTCTTGGCCATGGTCGGTTCCTTGGATCGGAGGGCGTATGCGTTCTCAACCCGCCGCTCACTCCGAAGTTTCGCTCCACGACCCAGACCGTCTTATTTCTGGTCGGCCATCACATGCCCGTCCTGTTCGCGGAGCCAGTTGTGGAGACGCGTTGCCGCCATCGCGCCCTGCCCCATCGCGACGCTGATCTGGTCGAGACCTTCAAGGACGTCGCCCGCGGCATAAACGCCGGGAAGCAGTCCGTCCGAAAAAGCGCTGAACGGGATGCAGCCATTGGGGTCGGTCAGCGGCCCCAGCATGGCGGCAAGCTCGCTGCGCGGCGTCGATCCGAACGCCGGGTAGAGCGTGTCGAACCGGCGCGGCGCGGCTTCGCCCTCGATCGCGACGAACATCGCTTCCTCGGTTGCATCAAGGCGCAGGACCCGGCCTTCGAGAACGTCGACGCCGCTCGCTTCAAGTTCGCTCCGCTGCCGATCGGTCAGCGCCACCTGCCATTTCGGGATGAGCGTGACGTGGCTCGAATATTGCCGCAGGAACATCGCTTCGGCGGCGCCGTGGAGATCGGAGCCCAGGACCGCGATCCGCTCGCCGCTATGTTCGAAACCGTCGCAGATCGGACAATAGCGCAGCACGCCGTTCTGAACCGCGTTGTCGTGATCGCCGCTGTCGAGCTGCGCAAGATTGGTATCGACGCCGGTCGCGAGGATCAGCCCGCGCGCATCGATGATCGCACCGCCTTCGAGGATTGCGCGAAAGCCGCCATCATCGTCTCGCCGCGCGATTTCGACAATTTTCCCCTCGGCAATCTCGGCGCCATAATGTGTCGCATGGTCGCTCATCCGCGCGATGAGATCGGCTCCCACGATTCCGTCGGGAAAACCGGGGACGTTGCGCGAGCGCGGGACCCAGAGCGCGCGCGAACTGCCGTCGTGCACGATCCGGACTCGGCGCCTATAGCGAGCGAGATACAAGCCGGCCGCAAGACCGGCAGGGCCCGCACCCACGATCAGAACATCTATGGTGTCGGCATCCGGACGCCGTTCCGTCTGCATCAGCGCGACACCTGCGAAACAAGCTCAAACGCGTCACCCATCGCCGCCATCGCGGCAGTGTTGTCGAAAATGCACCAGGGTGGCTCCGCTCCCTTATGCTCGCGCGCGATCAGAGCCGCATAGCCGGCGACTCGCTCCGCGCCATAAGGCGAGCGATACATGATAGGCGACCCGTGAAGGCGCCAATAGGACAGCCCGCGCCAGCCGCCCGGCAGCCGGGCCGCCGGAACGCGCGCCGGATCGGCCGCGACGCGCGCCACTTTGAGGTCTGCCAGCAAGCGCTCCGGGTAGGCTTCGAACCAGCTCGGGTGGCGCGGCTCGCAAACGACGCGAGCGGATGTTGCGGCTCCAAGCTCGGCAAAGAAGCTCTCGGCCGCTTTGACATCAAGGGCCAGATTGGGCGGCAACTGAACGAGCAGGACGCCAAGCTTCGAGCCTAGGCCTGCGGTTTCCTCGACGAAACGCGCAATCAAATCACCGCAATCGCGAAGGCGGCGTTCATGCGTGATCGTGCGCGGCACTTTCGCCGCAAAGCGAAAGTCCGCGGGTACGATCTCCGCCCACCGCGTCCAGGTGGTGGGGCGATGCGACCGATAAAAGGAGGAATTGATCTCGACGCACGAAAAGTGATGCACATAGCGTTCGAGCGCCATGCCCGTATCCGGAAACCGGCCGGCATATTGCGACGCGATACTCCAGCCTGCCGTTCCGATCCGCCACGTCATGACTGAAGAACGCCGACATCCGTCAACTGGATGCAGCACAGCAACATCACTGCGATCTCAACCCGCCGGGCGTCCTGGATATTCCATTGCCGCGAGAATTTCCGAGATCGCAACGAACGCGAAGCAGACCGAACTGTCGGCCACGCCATAGGGCAGGAAAATATCGTCGCCGACGCGGATCGCTCCGCAGGTGTAGACGACATTGGGGACATAGCCTTCGCGGTCCTCGTCAGCGGCGGAGAGGATCGGATTGGGCGTCCGGCCGATGACTTTCGACGGATCGGCCTTGTCGAGCAGCACCGCACCGATCGCATATTTGCGCATCGCGCCGACGCCGTGGGTCAGTACCAGCCAGCCCTCGTCGAGTTCGATCGGCGCACCGCAATTGCCGATCTGGATGAGTTCCCATGGAAAGCGCGGCTCCAGCAGCAATTCGCCGTCCTCCCACTGATCGACAGCGTCCGAGCGCAGCAGATAGAGGTTTTTGCCATCTTGCCGACCGATCATGCAGAATTGTCCGTCGATCTTGCGCGGAAACAGCGCCATGCCCTTGTTGCGTCCCGCCTTGCCCTTGATCGGGGTCAGCGTGAAATCCCTGAAGTCGCGCGTGCGGAGCAATTCGGACTGGATGTCGCGGCCGCTATAGGCGGTGTAGGTCCCGATCCACTCGCTCTTGCCGCTGTCGCGCTCGAACTCGAGCAGCCGCAAATCCTCGAGGCCGTTGCGCTGTGCCTCGGTGATCGGGAAAATCACGGTTCCCGAGAGAGTGCTGTCCTTCTGCCGATAGAGCGAGACGACATCGTCGGGCTTGTCGTCGCGGTGCGGGCCCAACATGGCCGCGGTGGCGAAGCCCGGTTGCGGCAGCAAGGTCAGTTCGCGATCGTGGGTGATGATCCCTTCGCGAAAGGCGATCGTCGAAATATGGCCCTCGCCGACCGCCCGCAGCGAAAGCAGGATGCGGATGCTGCCTTCCTGTAACCCGCTTTGATCGGGATGGCGCACGACGCTGGGGTTCATCAAGGCGGCCGCGGCATAGCTATATTCGTGACAGAAATAGGCGCCGATCAGCAGCCGGGTTTCGCGTTTGAGCGCCAGACCTTCAAGCCCGAGCTTGGGCTCGATCTCGTCAAAACGATCCTCAAACACTTTTTCGATCTGCCAGTGTCGATCGGCAAAGTCGCGCAGCACGACCCCAAGTTCGGCCCGTACGGTGCGGGGATTGAGGGCAACGATCTCGCGCGCCAGCCGCTGCACGCGTTCGAGATCAGGGCCCGACGCTTGCCAGGCCAGATGAAAGGGCCGCACGACGACGCGCGTCGGATCGGCGTGCAACCGCAGTTCATGCTGGACCAAATGCAAATGATTGTCCTTTCAGCCGACCTTGCGGACGAAATCCCGAATGGCATAGGTCGCATGCTGATAGGCGAGAACCGATTCTGCGCCCTCATTCAAATTGAGTCCGCGCGGGTTTATGCCGTCCTTGCTGGTGCCCGTCAGCACATTGCCGACGATCACGCCGCGATCATTGTATCCGGAAAACCACTCGTACGCGCGCCGCGCATGCGCCAGCCAGATATCGTCTCCTGTGACGTCATAGGCGGCCGAAGCGGCATCGATCGCAGCCCATATCTCCAGCGGTTGTTGGTCGAATGGTCGCGGCAGCTCATAGGATTGACCGAAGCTGTCGGAACCAACGGGTCGATAATGACCCTGGGGCGCCATCTGGACGTCATTAATCCACCGCAGCGTCTCGACTCCGCACGCGATGACCTCCGCACGCTCCAGCCGCACACCCGCGCGCAGCATGGCCTCGGGCAGGCGGCAATTGTCATAGGCGAGCACCGGCTCGAACCATCGCCAATCCGGCCGCGCCGCGACATCGTAGAGCGCGATCAGCCGGTCGGCGCCGCGGCGCAATATCCGATTCGCCAGATCATGCTCGGGATGCGTCGCGAGGACGAAGTCGGCGCCGAGCATCGCAAAGGCGATCGCGCGCGGCGACTGAAAATCCAGCGCGGACGCCGCGGTACGCTCGAACAGCTCGTGCGCCCATTGCCGCAGACCGGAATCACGCGCGTCGCGCGCTGTCGCACCGATAGCCCACAGGGTTCGCCCGCAGCTATCCTCGGAACCCACATCTTCAAGCCAATTGCGTCCGAAACCCATGAAGTTGCGAAATTCGCCGCGGCCGGGATTCCAGGCATGCTGCACGAACGCCGCAAAGACCGAGGTCAGTTGCCCGCACCTGCCGAGCGCGTCGTCGTCCAGCCGATGCATCAGCATCAGCGCGCGCGCATTGTCGTCGACGCAATAGCCGTGCGCGCGATCAGGAATGCTATGAACGCTGTGCTGGATGATGCCGGTATCGTCGCAAATGCGCAGGAAACCGTCGATGCCTATCCGTTCGGGAATGGGCGCGGCTTTCGGCACGACCCGGCTTTCCGCGATCAGCGCGCAGCTTCGCTCCGCAAACACCGGCCAGATCATGTCGCGACTGCGATCATAGGCGCGGCGCTGCAGCGTCAGCAGCCGGTCGGCATCGCCGAGCAGATACCGGATCTCGTTCGCGATCGATTCGCTGTCGTTGAAGGGGACCAGCACGCCATGATCGTCGGCGAGCAGCTCGACCGCATGGACATAAGGAGTCGAGATCACGGCCTTGCCCAGCGCCATCGCATAGGCGAGCGTGCCCGACGTCGATTGCTGCGCACCGGTATAGGGCGTCACATAGATGTCGGCCGCCTCGAGAAGATCGAGCAGATCGTCGGTGTCCATGAACGCATTGATCCAGCGGACATGCGCATCGACCCCAAGCGAGACAGCGAGCGCCTGAAGCCCCTCGCGATAGGCTTCGCCTTTTTGGGCCAGCAAATTGGGATGCGTGGCACCCGCGATGCAATAGAGGAAGTCGGGGTGATCCTCGACGATCGCGGGCAGTGCCTCGATGACCGCCTCGATCCCCTTGCCCGGCGACAGGAGCCCGAAGGTCAGTGCGACCTGTTTGCCGGCGAATCCGAACTGCGGCTTGAACTGCGATGCGCGGCCGAACGGGCGGTCGGGTACGCCATGCGCGATCATGGCGATCTGATCTTCATCGGCATGATAGACGCTGCGCAGCAGGTCGCGCGAGCGTTCGGACATCACGACCAGCTTGGTCGCGCGCGCGATCAGCCGATCCATGACGCGGCGCTGATCGGCGTCGGGCTCGGCAAGCACCGTGTGAAGCGTGATGATGAGCGGCGCGGAAACCCGGTCCACGAGTTCGAGCACTATGTCCCCGGCCAGCCCGCCGAAGAGGCCGAACTCGTGCTGCAGCCAGACGATGTCGGCGCAGCTCGCTTCGATCTGTTTTGCCGCATCGATGAAGCTGTCGGCGTCACCCTCGGTAATCGCGGAACGGACCACCGGGTCGAATATGGTCGGGGTCGCCGCGGGCGCCATCGCATAGACGTCTACGGCTATCTCCGGCGCCGCCGCCGCAAGCGATGCATATATATCGGCGGTGAAGGTCGCGATGCCGCAGCGCCGGGGAAGGAAGCCGCCAATCAGTGCGACCCGGAGGGTCGGCGCGACGGCGGGACGGAGCGATTGACAAGCCTCAAGGCCTTCGTCGAACGACGTGCGATCGGGAGCTTCGTACACAGGTTTTTACCTTCCAAAATGAAGCGGCAGAAGGCCTCACCCAAACAGATTGATTGTGTTGGGACGTGCAGCGCAAAGCTGCGGCGCGTCCGGAAATAGAACAAATCAGCGAGGCGTTTGTTCCGCCGGATACCCGCTCCGCGCCGAACTCCGGTCATTTCAGGCAGGCAACGATGGTCGAAATAACCGCCAGCGTTTCTCGCGGATCGCGCACACAAATCGTGTCGAGTCCGAGCGTCTTCGCGGGATAGTCGTTGCCGCCGGGGAAAATCGCGTCGCCGATGAACATCATCGCATCGAGCGGGATACCACTCTCGTCGCGAAGCCGGGTCAGCCCATAGGCCTTGTCGACGCCTTCGCGGGTGATGTCGATCGACGTCGCCCCGCCCATGTTGATCGACAGACTTGGCAGACGCCTGCGGAGCTCTGCCTGGATCACCTTGCGTTTGGCGAAGTCGGGATCCCACTTTTCCTTGGCATCGATCGGCGCTTCCTGACCCAAGGCCGAAAAGGTGATCTGACTCCCGCGATCCTCGATCCGTTCGCCCCAGACCGTTTCGGGAACGAACCCGGTCGCCAGTAACGCCGCATCGAAGGCTTCGAATATGCGTCGCTTCTCCGCATCGGCAAAGATTTCGGCATAGCGCAGCTGCCACGCGGCCGAGCGGAACGTGTAAAGCTTGGTGCCGGTTGTCGGCATGAGCCAGAGCCGGGCAAGGTCCGCGCGCTCGGGAAGGCGCGTCGCCACCTGTTTTTCGAATTGCGGCCAGTCGCCGCCAGATATCACCGCGACATCTGCCACGCCGAGGAGATCGGCAAGCGCCTCACCCATTGCGGGTTCCATCGGCCGCTTGCTTTCGGCAAGCGTTCCATCAAGATCGAAGGCAATCAGTCGTTTCATGCAGGCGTCGCTCCGTGACCGCCGCTCGCCGCGTCACGCTGCCGCCGCGCGGCGGCTTTGGCGTCGACAAGGTTCGAATAGCGATAGTCGCCCACCGCAAATTGCTCGACATAGGTCCGGATGATGCCATCCTCCTCGTCGCCCGGTGGACGCAGGCCTCCGCCTTCGCCTTCCCACGCCGAGCGTGACGCAGCTTCATCGATCGCGGCGGCGAGAGGGCCGTCCTCCACGCCAAGGGAGCGATAGAAGTCGCGCCCGACCGCCAGAAGGGTAGCGCGAATATCGACGACCGGATCGTCAACTCCGTCGCTGCCGGCAGCGCGATGCTGGTGTATCGCCTTTTCGAAGGCCTTCGCCATGAGCAATTCGGCGATCAGTACATCACTGACCAGATCGCCCGGCGCTTTAACGGCGTCGGCAGGTGATACCGCGAGATCGGCGATAGCCTCGGCATCGCCGCTCAAGCCGCGCCGCTCGCGATATTCGTTGATCCGTTTGGCATAATAGCGCGGCAGGTCAAAGTTTGGCGTCGCCTGCCCCTCGCGTCGCGCCTGACTCACGGCCATCAACGCCATCTGATGGTGGTGGAGAAGTTGGTTGAGGTCCATGATTTTGCTCCTTCAGCGGGAGCGCAATGGTCTCTCAGTCGCCGGCACGCGATGGAAGCGGGCGATATAATAGAGGTGGTGTCACCTGCCCTCGATTACAATGAGCACGCATTCAGAATTGTCGCTGACCGACGCGACGCCGCCCATATGTCCCTACTGCCTTCGCAACGGGCTTGCCCTTTTACGACATTTGCGAACAGCAGGTTTCGGGCAGCCGCTTTGCGGCCCGTTACGACTTACATCGGGCGCAAAGCAGACCTCGCGGAACATCCAAGTCGATAGGGGTCCTACCGAATGCCGCACCGCGCTCGATCAGTCGCTACGTCGCGGTCGGTCGGCGAGAGAAACCACATTTCCGCCGTCTGGAGTCGGCCTGACTGGCGGAGGAGGCCGCAATTCGTCTGGCAACGATTCAGGCTGGAACTCTTCGAGCAACAAGCGGAATCTGCGTACATCGCCAGCGCTTAAGGTTGCGCCCCGCCCTCGCAAATCCTTAGCGGCGGCCTTGTTGATTTGTTCGGCCGACGGAACGGCTCCGCCCTTTCCTGGACGCGCCGCGACGGCGAGCGCGTCCGCCAGCAGCGCAAGGGTGCAACCGTGACGCTCGTCGAACTGACCCAGATCGACGCGAGCGTCCGCCTCTCGCGCCACTGCCGCTTCCTGAGTGCGCCGCTCGTTTAAGACTGACGCGCTCTCCAGAGACCAATCAACTACCCTGCGAACGGGAAATCTGCTCGAGAACTCGTCGCCACCCCGATCAAACTCGCGAATCTCGAAATCGAACTCATCGAGCACCTCGACCTCGAAACTGTGACGAAGCTGTTCGATCAGATTTTCAAATGCCGCGCGGACCGCCCCGATCAGGATTCCGTCGACGACGTCGCGATTGAATGTCGCATAAGGCCCAAATTCGCGCGGCTCCGGATTCAGATTGCCAACGCCGCGAATATACATGAGCTCGTTCGTCGGTCGGGTGTTGAAGCCGATTTCCTGATCTCCGCGGAACCAGCGGAAGTCGGGGGCGGCGGACCACGACTTTTGGCCGATCATGTTGAAATCGTCTCGGATACCGCTCCAGTTGGGTGGCGCCGCATGCCAGCCCATCGGATGCCATCTAACCGATAGATTCTCCATTTTTGTAATCGCGGCGGAAATTTCGATCCGGGGCTTTGCGTCACGCTGACGGTCAAACCGGGAAGCCAGCTGTTCGAAGTCAAAGGACTTCCAGTCGAGAAGATTCGCGTAATTTTCGCCCGGATGATCGGTCAGCCAGTCGATGATGTCCGAGAGAACAGTCTGGCGGTTCGGAGGCCGACCGCTGGCCTCTATCTCATGCATCTGGAAACCGAGCCGTCCGGTCTCTGTAAGCATATGAGCGATATACTCGCTTGGGCGCCGATGCCGATACCAGCTCATCGGCTCGAACTCCCGGAGCTTCGGCATCACCTGACCACGCCCGCCCGTTCCGCTTCCTCGTCTCGCCATGGATTACCCCCGATTGTCCGAGGCTGTTTGCCACAGGCGGGCGAGCGCGCGAAGGCAGGATTTTGCCGGATACTGCCAAGATCGACAGCATGTACCGTCTGGCACGTCTTTTGGCTTGAGTGCGGACGGTTGGCTACGGAATCCAAAAACAGAAGCATGACCGCTAACTACCTTTTCGGACGGCGCTTGCGAATCCAACCCGCTCTCGCCCGCGCAGCATGACCTATGCTTCGACTGATTGCGATACGGCGCCCGGGAATGAAACCCTGATCACTGGCCGTCATGAAGAAGTGATCGGCGAATGCGGGTTGAATGCCCTTGAGCGTGTACTTCGCAACACCCCCGGCTTTCTCAACATCGAGAAAATGGATCGCTCGACCGAGGCAATCTAGCTTGGCCATTTTCTCGAGACGGTGCCGGACGATGGATTCAAAATCATCCCGCCCTCCATCCGGCGCACGCACGAATACGTGAACGTTCCTTGCCCCTCCCTCGGGATGTTCATGAACGACATAGTAGTCAAACGGTCCGAACGGCCTCTCTTTCTTACGTTGGTAGGCCCACCATCGGCTGACCCTCGCCCACACCCTCTGGAAGAAGGACGTCGCCTCGTCTGGCGCGATGCCGAGAAGGTCGAAATTTATACTTATAAGAAGGTTCAGTGGCCGCCCGTTGTCGTTCGCGAACCTGACGGCGTGGAAGGCGCGAGCCGCCTGCTTCGGGCCTATTGCCCGCGTCCCCTGTTTTGTAGCCGTTGCAGCCACCTTATACTATGAGTGGTGGCGGTTGGCAGTATGTCTGTCATATGTTCGTCTTATGTGCTGCACGACTTATCGGGGATGCCGATCCGCTTCAATCCGGCGACATTCATCCCTCCGAGAACTATAGCCCGATGCCTCGCGGCCCGCCTACTGAAGATAGCTTCGGACGCAGGGACGAGCACCGCTGGGATAAGTTGCAAGGCAGGCTCTGGGCAGTGTGAGCGACAAGCCGATAAGCATCTTTAGGCTGCCAGCCGACCCGCCTCATCGCCGGTGGCATCCGAAAGAAATCGCGCGAGCGCAGCCTTTCGGGTCGACCGATCCATAGCGTACCGGTTTTGCTTGAACGTCACACCATCCAGCAGGCCGGCGATATACCCGCTGATATTATCGGCAGCCATTACGAGCGCTGTGTCGAGGGTATGGATATAGCGCCCGGTGACGGAGCCTTTCGCGTGGCCAATCAGCGATGCAATCGTGATCTCGGTGAACCCCAGGTCGTTCGCGATGCTCGCGAAACTGTGGCGGAGCACATGCGGCGTGACCCCGGCGAGGGGCGTGTCTTTGACGATCTGCGTCCAACGCGTCTGAAAATAGCCAAAGGGCTGCTCGCGATCTCTGCCAGGGAATACATATGGGCCTTGCGCACTATTCCGAGCTTGCTCGAACCATTCGACAACGGGAAGCCCGATCGGCCGGACGGAGGCGCCTTCCTTGGTTTCGGCGAGCCGCAGGCAACTCCCGGCAAGATCGCACTCGGTCCATTTGAGCTTGATGATCTCGCTACGTCGGCATCCAGTGAGCGCGATCTGACGGATGATATCGACGGTGATGCGGAGCGCGGCATCCTTCTCGGCTTCTCGCAAAATCTCACCAAGGATGTGATACTCGGCCTCGCTCAGCCGGCGATCGCGAACATTGCCCTTCGGACGCCTTATGCCATGGGCGGGATTATGCTCGATCATGCCAAGATCGACAGCATAGGTGAGCATCGCGCCGAACACACCTATAGTGCGTGTCGCCGTGCCGTGGCCTCCTCGAATAACCGACTTGCCGCGTAGCTTGTCCGTTTTCACTGTCGCTCGGGTTGTACCCGCCATGATGTCGCGCATGGCTCGAACGACCAGCGATCGCTTGAGGTCTTTTACAGCCACCGATCCCAGCAGCGGCCGAATATGGTTCCGAAGCCGGCCGGTATCCGTGGCGATCGTCGACAATTTCTTGGGCCGACCGCTTTTTCCCAGAATGAGCCCCTTGTTCATGTCATCGATGTAAAGTTCGATCAGTTCCGCGACGGTCATGGCTTCGAAGTTGATGATTTTCTCTTCGGCCGGGTCGCTGCCGCGCGCGACGCGCCCAAGCTGGGAGATCGCTTCTTTGCGGGCGGACTCGGGAGTCCAGATACCATGGCTTCCAATGGTGAAGCGGCGTGACCGTCGCCCGTTGCGGTACTGGATGATGTAGGTTCGTTTCCCGGAAGGATAAACGCGCAGGCCGAAGCCCGCGATATCCCCATCCCAAAGGACATAGCATTTGGACGCTGGCTCAGCAGCATCGACAGTGCGTTTTGTAAGTCGCGGCATAACATCACTCCGACGAAGTTCCGTCGTAAGCGATACGTAATCACCTGGACGAAAACCCTAGCGAACCCTCGGATACGCATGTCGGTTTGCCGGCAGAACCATCCAGAGAAAAACATCTGAAAATAGTGTGTTAGCGCGCGATCGGGTACACAAGGGTGGGTACCTTGGTACCAATTCGGAGGGCAGCGCTCTATCCAGCTGAGCTACGGGTGCCGGTAGAGCGCGGCCTCTAGCAAGCCAACGGCGCGCCAGCAATGGCCTATCGACCGCGGCGCGCGGATATGCGAAGCGGGCGATGAAGCGGAGGGATCGCATGGCGACCGAACAGAGCTGGCCGATGGCAGCCGACCTTTATGGTGAAATGCACCTTGAGGCAGCGCCGCCCGCAAAGCGGCGCTGGCGCGATTATCTGCCCGGCACGCTCGTCACCGCGATCGCGGCGCTCGCCGCGGCGTGGCTCGCCGACCATTATGCCGCGCCGCTGGTGCTGATGGGGCTGCTCATCGGCCTCGCGATGAGCTTCCTGTCGCAGGACCGGCGCACCCACGCCGGGCTCGACCTGATGTCGCAGACCGCGCTGCGCGTCGGGATCGTCCTCGTCGGGGCGCGGATCACGGCCGAACAGCTCGCCGAACTGGGACCGCTGCCCTTCGCGCTGCTGATCGTCATCATGCTCGCGGTCATCCTGATCACCGTCGCCAGCGCATCGCTGTTCCGACAGGACCGCCACGCCGCGCTGCTCGCGGGCGGCGCGACCGCGATCTGCGGCGCGTCGGCCGCGCTCGCGCTCTATTCGCTGATCGGCGACAAGCGCGTCGATCAGGCGCGCTTCACCATGACGCTCGTCGGGATCACCGTCGCAAGCGCGCTCGCGATGACGCTCTATCCCATCCTCGCGACCGAACTGCACCTGTCCGACACGCAGGCGGGATTCCTGATCGGCGCGTCGATCCACGACGTCGCGCAGGCGATCGGCGGCGGCTTTTCCTTCTCGCCGCAGGCGGGCGAGGTCGCGACGATCGTCAAGCTGACCCGCGTCGCGTTGCTCGCGCCGATGCTGATGCTCGTCGGCCTGTGGCTGGCGCGCGCCGACGGCGACGCGACCGAAAAGCGCCGCATCCCGCTGCGCTTGCCCTGGTTCATCCTGGGCTTTCTGGCGCTCGCGGCGGTCAATTCGCTGGTCGCGCTGCCCAAGTCCGCGGTCCATGGCGCGAACATCGCCGCGCAGGCGCTGCTGCTGCTGGCGATCGTCGCCACTGCGATGAAGGCACGCCTCCACCTGCTCCTCGATCAGGGATGGCGCAGCTTTGCGCCGATCATCGTCGCCACCCTGACGAGCTTCCTGCTGTCCCTGGCGGCCGTCGAATTGATGTGACGCCCAGGCGGCGCGACGTCACATCAAGTTCTTGTAATATCAGCCCTTCGGTAGCGCCCAGCTCACCGTAAGCTGCGTCGCGCGGCGCGGGATGTCGAGCTTCGCCTCGCTGAAATTCACCTTCTCGTTGGGCGGCAGCGTACGGACCGGCGGCTTGATCGTCCAGCTATAGACGATCGTCCCCTGCGCGTCGCGCAGCTCGGCGAGGATCGGCGGGACGCGCTGTTCGCGGTCGGTCGGGTTGATGATGACCCCCGACGCGGCGAAATAGATGGTGCCGTCGGGCAGTTCGCGATGATCCTGGTTCGGCGGCAGTTCGATGACGAGGTCGGGCTCGTCAGCCATGCCGGGGATGCCGAGGCCCTGCGCCCAGCCCGGCAGGCCGAACCAGTAGAGCGCGCCGGTCGCGGCAAGCATCAGCGCCGCGGCGCTGCCCGCGATCCAGGTCCAGCGCTTCGCCGGGTTGCGGCGCGGGCGGCGAAAGGGCAGCGGCGCGTCCTCGGCGGGCGGGACCACCACCTGCGGTTCGGGAACGGCAAAGGCTTCGGGTGGCGGCGGGGGCGCCGGTTCGGCAACAGGCTCCTCGACCGGCGATGCGACAACCGGCGCCGGCTCTGGTGCCGACGCGGCGGACACGGGTGCGGGTGCCGATGTCGGCTCGGGCGCGGCGGGCGCCATAACGGGTGTCGCGGGCGCGGGCGGCTCCTGGAACCAGCTATGACGGCAATTGGCGCAGCGCACGGTTCGCCCCGTTGCACCTATCGCGGTATCGGGCACGACATAGCGCGTATGGCAGGACGGACAGGCGAGGATCATGGAGCCCCTCTAAACACGCCGATTCGCGCGTTGCAAGCACCGTGTCGCGCTTCGCGCTTTACGTCGGTGGACAGCCGTGTAACAGGCAACGCCATGAGCGCCGCTGCTCCCATGCCTCGCGCCCCGCAAAAGGCGCCCGATCGCGCCCGGATGGCGTCATGACGCCGCCGCCCCGTCCCGGTGGCGCGATGGTCGAGTTCAACGGCGTCGGACTGCGTTACGGCCCCGATGCCGAAGTCTTGAGCGACATCAGCTTCAACCTTCAGCCCGGCAGCTTCTATTTCCTGACCGGCGCTTCGGGTGCGGGTAAGACGTCGCTTTTGAAGATGCTCTATCTTGCGCAGCGGCCGAGCCGCGGTCTGATCCGCCTGTTCGGTGAGGATCTGGTGAGCATGCCGCGTCATCGCCTGCCCGGTTTTCGCCGCCGCATCGGCGTCGTTTTCCAGGATTTCCGGCTGATCCCGCATCTGAGCGCGCGCGACAATATTGCGCTGCCGCTGCGCATCGCGGGGGTGAATGAGGAAGATCTGGCGGGGCCGGTCGGCGAAATGCTGAGCTGGATCGGGCTGGGCGAGCGTGCGGAAGCCTTTCCGCCGACACTGTCGGGCGGCGAGCAGCAGCGCGTCGCGATCGCGCGCGCAGTGATCGCGCGGCCGCAATTGCTCGTCGCCGACGAGCCGACGGGCAACGTCGATCCCGAAATGGCAGGGCGTCTGCTCGGATTGTTCGAGGCGCTCAATCGCCTCGGCACCACCGTCGTCGTCGCGACCCACGACATCCACCTGATCAGCCGGATCGAGAATGCGCAGATGATGCGGCTCGAAAAGGGACGGCTGTCCGATCCCACCGGCGCGCTGCGCTATCCGCCGAACAGATCGTGATTTTGACATGATCATACCGCGCGTCCCCGTTCAGCATCGCCGCCTGCTTCCCGACCGTCGCCTGTCGGGGCCGACCCCATGGGTGATCGCGATCCTGATGCTGTTGACGTTGCTCGCCGCCGCCGCGGGTGTCGGCCTTGCACGCTCGGCGAACGCGATCGGCGCCGCGATCGCCGGGCGGGTGACGGTGCAGATCGTCACCGCCAACCCGGTCGCCCGTGCCGAGCAGGCGGCGGCGGTGCGCCGCGCCGCGGCGGGGCAGCCCTTCGTCCGATCGGCGCGCGCGGTCGAGCCCGCCGAGCTCCGTGCGACGCTCGGCCAATGGTTCGGCAGCACAGAAGGTGACGACCCGGTCCTGAACTCGCTACCGCTACCCGCGCTGGTTGACATCGACTTCGTCGGCGAGGACCGCGCCGCGCCCATGCGCCAGCTCCGCGCGCTCGTCGCGCGCGAGGCGCCGGGCGCGCGGATCATCCCGCACGCCGAATGGCTCGGCCCCGTCGCGCGGCTGATCCGCTCGCTCGCCTGGGTCGCGGGCGCACTCGTCCTGCTCATGATCGCGGCGAGCGCAGCGGTGGTGATCATGACCGCCCGCGCCGCGCTGGGCACCCATTATGCGACGATCGAGATGCTGCACATGATCGGCGCGACCGACCGGCAGATCGCCCGCCTGTTTCAGCGGCGGATCGCGATCGATACCGCCTACGGCATTGCCCTCGGCACCGCGGTCGCCGCGGCGATCCTGCTGCTGATCGGCTGGGAATGGTCGGGGGTCACCGCCGGGCTCGCCGCGACCGCGTCGCTCGGGCCTTGGGGCTGGGCGCTCTTGCTGGCGCTGCCGCTATTGGCTATCGCGCTCGCGGCATTGACCGCGCGGCAGACCCTGCTCGCCGCGCTTCAGAAGATATTATGATCAAACGGCTGATTTCTCTTCTGTTTCTGGCTTGGGTGCTGGGCTTCGCCTGGTTCGCCCTGCTGCTGCCGCTGCCCGCGCCGCCGCAGAAGACCGACGCGATCGTCGTGCTGACCGGCGGTCCCGGACGCATCGACCGCGGGCTCGAAATGCTCGAAAAGGGCGAGGCGAAGCGCCTGCTGATCAGCGGCGTCGCGCGCGAGGTGAAGCCGAAGGAGCTCGCCGCCGAATATAAGCGCCCGCAAAAGCTGTTCGACTGCTGCATCGCGCTGGGATTCGAGGCCGAGGATACGCGCTCGAACGCGACCGAGGTCGCGGCCTGGGTTGCGCGGCGCAACTATAGGAGCATTCGCCTGATCACCACCGACTGGCACATGCGCCGCGCGCAATATGAGCTCGGTCGCGCACTCGGCGCCAAGGTAACGATCCTGCCCGACGCGGTGCGCAGCCATCCGAGCTTCGCGACGCTGTTCCGCGAATATCACAAGTATCTCGCCGGGCTGGCGGGCGGCCTGCTCGGGCTCTAGAAGTCGCGCCGATGCGCTATACCATCGCCCTCATCCGCTCGCTCCTCTTCTGGCTGCTGTTCGTCCTGATGAGCAGCTTCAGCTCGATCGGCGCGGTCATCTCGCTGCCGATTTCACACCATGCGACGATTTGGTTCGTGCGCATCTGGGGCCAATTCCACCGGTTGATCTGCCGCTTCGTGCTGGGCCAGCGGATCATGATCGAGGGCGAGATGCCCGACATTCCGGTGCTCTATGTCTTCAAGCATGAAGGCGCGTTCGAAACGATCGAGCAGCCGATGCTGTTCAAACATCCCGCGGTTTTCGCCAAGGAGCAGCTTTTCTCGATCCCCGTCTGGGGGCAGGCAGCACGCTTTTACGGCCTGATTCCGGTCGACCGCGATGGCGGCGGCAAGGCGATGCGCGCGATGCTGAACGCCGCCAAGGCCGCGCTTGCCGCCGACCGCCCGCTGGTGCTGTTCGCCGAGGGTACGCGCGTTCCGCATGGAAAAGCGCCGCCGCTGCGGTCGGGCTTTGCAGGCGTCTACCGGATGCTCGGCGTGCCGGTGATCCCGGTCGCGGTGAACAGCGGCATCGCCTATCCGCCGCGGCGCTGGGTCAAATGGCCGGGGACGATCACCTACCGGGTCGGCGAGACGATCCCCGCCGGCCTGCCGCGCGAAGAGGCCGAGGAGCGCGTGTGGCGCGCGATCAATGCGCTCAATCCGCCCGAGGCGTTGCTGGCGGGCGGAGCAGACCAACCTTAACCGTTCGTATCGAGCGAAGTCGAGATGCCCATCGGCGTGGCGCTATCTCGCTGGATGTCTCGACTTCGACCAAAGATCGAAGTTTATCCTGAGCGCCTGCAAGGCAGTCGAAGGGCTCGACACGAACGGGAATTGAAGTGGCGTCTAATGTTTCCGCCCGAAATCGGGTGCTGCGTCGTCCTGCCCCTGCTCGATGATCGAGCGGCGGATTGCCCGCGTCCGCGTGAACCAGTCCTCCAGCTTGCCGCCGTCGCCGCGCCGGATCGCCTGCTGGAGCACGGTCAGATCCTCGTTGAAACGCTGCAGCGTTTCGAGCACCGCCTCCTTGTTGGCGAGGAAGACGTCGCGCCACATCACCGGATCGCTCGCGGCGATGCGGGTGAAGTCGCGGAAGCCGCCCGCCGAATATTTGATCACCTCGCTCTCGGTCACCTCCTCGAGCTCGCTCGCGGTGCCGACGATCGTATAGGCGATGAGGTGCGGCAAATGGCTGGTGACCGCGAGCACCCGGTCGTGGTGCGCAGCCTCCATCGTCTCGACCTTCGCGCCGAGCGCCTGCCAGAAACCCGTGACCGCCGCGACGGCGTCATCGGGCGCGCCCGCGGGCGGAGTGACGATGCACCAGCGCCCTTCGAACAGGCTCGCGAAGCCTGCGGCGGGGCCGCTGTTCTCGGTCCCCGCCACAGGGTGCGCGGGAATGACGAGATGGCCGGGAAGCGCCTTGGCGAGCGCGTCGGCGACACCGCTTTTCGACGAACCGACATCGGAAATGATCGCATCGGCGCGCAGCCCCGGCGCGAGCGCCGCCGCTGCCTCGGCCATGCATCCGACCGGCACCGCGAGGATCACGAGGTCGGCATGCGCAACCGCCGCCGCCGGATCGTCGGCGACACTATCGCAGAAACCGAGCGCGCGGGCCTCGGCGCGCACCTCGGCACTGGCGTCGTGGCCGGTCACCGTCACCTGCGGCAGCCGCTCGCGGGCCGCACGCGCGATCGACGAGCCGATCAGGCCGAGCCCGACGATGGTAACGTGCGCGACCGTCATCAGTCAGCCAACGCGGCGCGGATCGCCGCCGCGAGCCCGCGCGTCTCGTCCTCGGTGCCGATCGTCATGCGGAGCGCCTGCGGAATCCCCTGCCCCGGCAGCCAGCGGACGATATAGCCCGCGTCCATCAGCCGGTTGTAGACCGTCTCGGCGCTCACCTTGCCCTCGAACAACACAAGCAGGAAATTGGTCGCCGAGGGCACGACGCGGACGCCGTGATTGCCGAGCGCTTCGAGTTCCTGCGCGAGCCACGCGCGCCATTTGGCATTATGCTCGCGGCTGGCGTTCACGAAATCATCATCGCCGAGGGCGGCGACCGCCGCTGCCTGTCCCGCGCGCGTGACGTTGAACGGCAAGCGGATTCGGTGCAGCGCCGAAATCACCTCGGCGGCGGCATAGCCCCAGCCGATCCGCTCGGCGGCAAGACCGTGGATCTTCGAAAAGGTGCGCGTGACGAAGACGTTGGGCTGGGTCTTCGCCAGTTCGAGCCCGCCGTCGTCCTCGTTCGCGCTCAGATATTCGGAATAGGCCTGGTCGATCACGAACAGGACATTCTTCGGCAGCCCGGCATAGAGCCGCGCCACCTCTTCCCTGGTCGCGAGAGTGCCGGTCGGATTGTTCGGATTGGCGAGATAGACGACGCGCGTCCTCTCGGTCACCGCGGCAAGCAGCGCATCGACATCGGTCGCATAATCGCGGTCGTCGGCCTCGACCGGCGTCGCGCCGACGCGCCGCGCGGCGATCTCGTACACCGCGAAGCCATAGCGGACATAGAGAATCTCGTCGCCCGCCCCGGCATAGGTGCCCGCGGCGAGATGGAGCAGTTCGTCCGACCCGTTGCCGCAGATCACGCGCGCCGGGTCGAGTCCGTATTTCGCCGCGATCGTCTCGCGCAGCACCGCCGCGCCGGGATCGGGATAGCGCGACAGCGCGTCGGCCGCGCCCTGCGCCGCGGCAAACGCTTCGCGAGCCTTCGCGCCGGTGCCGAGCGGATTTTCGTTCGCGCTGAGTTTGATCAGCGGGCGACCATCGGCACCGGCCGATTTACCCGGAACATAGGGGGCGATGCCGCTGATCCACGGCTTCGGAGTGAGGGTCGCGCTGCTGTCGGTCATGCCGCGCCGTTTAGCGGCTCTGGCCCCCAAGTCCAGCATCTCGTCCAGCACGTTGACAGCCTCCGTGCGCGCGCTTAGCTCCGCGCTACCGATGGCGAGCCTTCTCCACCAGATCCGGCACCAGAGCGTGACGATTCCCACGCCGCTGCCGCTCGACAGCGGACAGACGCTGCCATCGGTGACGATCGCCTATGAAAGCTATGGCACGCTCGACGCCACGCGGTCGAACGCGGTGCTTGTCTGCCATGCGCTGACCGGCGACCAATATGTCGCTAGCGACCATCCGGCGACGGGCAAGCCCGGCTGGTGGGCGCGCATGGTGGGGCCGGGCAAGCCGGTCGACACCGATCGCTATTTCGTGATCTGCGCCAATGTCCTCGGCAGTTGCATGGGGACGAGCGGCCCCGCGACGCCCGATCCCGCGACCGGCGCGCCGCTCGGCATGAAATTCCCCGTCATCACGATCGGCGACATGGTGCGCGCGCAGGCGATGCTGCTCGACCATCTCGGCATCGATCGGCTTCATGCCGTCATCGGCGGATCGATGGGCGGAATGCAGACGCTCGCCTGGGCCGCCGCGCACCCCGACCGCCTCGCCTCGGCGATCGTGATCGCCAGCGCGGCGCGGCATTCGGCGCAGAATATCGCGTTTCACGAGGTTGGCCGCCAGGCGATCATGGCCGATCCCGACTGGCAGGACGGCGATTATTACGACAAATTCTGCACGCCGACCAAGGGCCTCGCGGTCGCGCGGATGGCGGCGCACATCACTTATTTGTCCGAAGCAGGGCTGACCGAGAAATTCGGCCGCCGCCTGCAGGCGCGCGACATCAAGAGCTTCGGTTTCGACGCCGATTTCCAGGTCGAATCCTATCTGCGGCACCAGGGGCTCGCCTTCACCGACCGCTTCGACGCCAACGCCTATCTCTACATCACCCGTGCGATGGACTATTTCGACCTCGCCGAGCCCCATGAAGGCCAGCTCGCCGGCGCCTTCGCGCGCGCCAAGGACGTGCGCTTCACGCTCGTCAGCTTCGACACCGACTGGCTCTATCCGACCAGCGAATCGCGCCGCATCGTCCAGGCGCTGCAAAGCGTCGGAGCGGCGGCGAGCTTCGTCGAGCTGTCGGCGCCCTTCGGCCACGACAGCTTTCTCCTCGACGTCCCCGCGCTCGATCGCCTCGTCGCGGGTGCGCTCAAAGCGGAGCGCTGACGCCGTGACGCTGCGCCCCGACCTTGCGATCATCGCCGATGCGGTGCCGGCGGGCGCGCGCGTCCTCGACGTCGGCTGCGGCGACGGCACGCTGATCGCGGCGCTGCGCGACGCGGGCGTCGATGCGCGCGGGCTGGAGATCGACCCCGCCAACGTCACCGCCGCGATCGCGCGCGGCCAGTCGGTGGTGCAGGGCGACGCGAACCGCGACCTCGCCGACTATCCCGCGGGCGGTTTCGACTATGCGATACTGTCGCAAACGCTCCAGACGACCGAGCGTCCCGACCGCATCGTCGACGAACTGCTCCGCATCGCGCCGCGCGCCTTCGTCAGCTTCCCCAATTTCGCGCACTGGCGGGTGCGGCTCGCGCTCCTGTGGAACGGGCGGATGCCGGTGACGCGGCTGCTTCCAGTGGCCTGGTACGAAACGCCGAACATCCACCATGTGACGGTCAGCGATTTTCGCGACCTCGTTTGCGACAAGGGGATCCGGGTCGAACAGGCCTGGTATCTGTCGGGCGACCGCCCGACGAGCGACGCCGCTGCAAGCTGGCGCGCCGAACACGCGATCTTTTTGATTTCGCGGGGCTGATCCGCATTACCCCCGTGGCGCTTTCGACTGAAAGCCGACCTAATCTTTCCTCGTCACCCCGGACTTGATCCGGGGTCCATTCACGCAGCGCTGAGGGAATGGATCCCGGATCAAGTCCGGGATGGCGAAAGAAAAAAACTCCGCTTCCCACCTCAACGCGGTCGTTTGCGGCCATCGCAACCACGAAGGCAGCGACCAGCTAATCCTTCTTCTTCAACCCGTTCGCGAGCATGTCGTTCGCGATCCGCGCGACCTCGCCGATATCAGCGCTCTCGTCCCACAGGCCGTAGCGCATACCGAGGAAGACGTTCATCCCGGCGATCGCCCAGGCGTGGACCTCGCTCGCGTCCGCGCGGATCTCGCCGCGCGCGGCGCCCGCCTCGAGCCGCTGGCGCATGCGCTCGACCGTCGTTTCATAGTGGCGGCGATAGCTGGCATAGTCGACGAATTCGGCCTCATCGATGATGCGGTAGATTTCCTTATGCTCGCGCACGAAGCCGAGGAAGGACAAGAGGCCGATGCGTTCGGCGCTGATCTCGTCGGGGGCCGCCTGCACCTCGGGCGTCACATGATCGCGGAGCAGCTCGCTCATGTGGCGGACGAGCGCCTGGAAGATTTCCTCCTTGGAATCGAAATAGGTGTAGAAGCTGCCGAGCGCGGTGCCGGCACGGCGGGTGATGCCGCTGATCGACGCATCGTGGAAACCGCGCTCGCCGAATTCGACCGCCGCCGCGTCGAGCAGCTTGCGCAAGGTGCGGCGCCCGCGCTCGGTGCGCGGCGTCTTGTCGCGGCTTTCGCCCTCGGCGGCCTCCGGCACTGACTGCGGCTGATCCATGCGCCTTCCCGTCTCCCCGCTACGCTTTCTGCATCGTGGCATTTCGGCACCACTGGCAAGCAAAAAGCGACCGATGCATATTCCAAGTTGAAACTTGGTTCATGTTTCATTATAGACCCTTGCGCGGCTTGGCAAGACCAGGCCCAAGAATTCAAAAGCGGGCGATCGTTCGCCCCGTGACCTGGGAGATGATCATGCGTCCGTTCGCTCACCGATTCCGCAACACCGCCCTCGCGACCAGCGCACTCGGCCTGCTCGTCATCGCGCCGCCGGCCTTCGCGCAGGAAGAAGGCGCGAGCGCCGGCGGCGAGGATATTGTCGTGACCGCACGACGCACCGAGGAACGGCTGGAGACGGTTCCGGTATCGGTTTCGGCCTTTTCCGAACGCGCGCTCGAACGCATTCAGGCAAGCGACACCACGGGACTGCAAGGCGCAGTCCCCAATTTGAATATCGTGCAGGGGCGCGGTTCGTCGAATGCGACGAATATCTATATCCGCGGCATCGGCCAGCCCGACGCCCTGCAGACTTTCGACCCGGCTGTCGGAGTATATGTCGACGATGTCTATTACAGCCGCATCCGCGGCACCCAGCTCGACCTGCTCGATCTCGAACGTGTCGAAGTGCTCCGTGGGCCGCAGGGCACGCTCTATGGCAAGAATACTATCGGCGGCGCGCTGAAGGTCGTGACGCGCAAGCCCGACCAGACCTTCCGCGGCGGCGTTTCGATGGCCTATGGCTCCTATGACCAGTTCGAGGTGAAAGCCTCGGCCTCGGGCCCGGTGTCGGATACGCTCGCCGCCGGCTTCGCGGTGATGCACGCACGCCGCGACGGCTATGTCGAGGACCGGGTGCTTGATCGCGACTATAACGACAAGAACACGATCGCCGCGCGCGGCGCGATCGCCTTCACGCCCAGCGCCGATTTCCGCCTCGATGTCTCGATCGACTATTCGCGCGACGATGCCGCAATGACCGTCGGCCAGCCGCTCAACTCGCTGACCTATCTGTTCGGCGGCACCGCGCTGGCGCTGCCCGCGAACCCCGATCCCAAGGCTTATGATTTCACGGGACGCACGACGCCCGGCCTGCCCAACTCGACGAAGCTGCGCCACTGGGGCACCAACGCCGCAGCGACCTGGGACATCGCCGACAATCTGGCGCTGAAATCGATCACCGCCTATCGCCGCCTGACGACGGACGACTATGTCGATATCGATGCGACCGAACTCGAGATGGGCGACGTCTTCGTCGGTGTCCATCAAAAGCAGTTCAGTCAGGAATTGCAGCTCACCTATACCGGCGACCGGGTGCAGGCGGTGGGCGGCCTCTATTATCTCAAGGAAGACATCACCTCGCATCAGGAGGCTTATGCCGACGATCTGATCGGTCCGCTGTTCGGCAATCCGACCTTCCTGCGGACGATCGACGACACGCTGACGACCAAAAGCTATGCCGCCTATGCCAATGTCAGCTTCGCGGTGACCGATGCACTGCGCATCTCGGGCGGGCTTCGCTATACCGACGAAAAGAAGGATTACTGGCGCACCACCTCGACCTTTTCCGACAATCCGCTGTTCAGCAGCGTCGCTCCTTATATCTTTGCACGCAAGCAGAGCTGGGACGACTGGTCGCCGATGGCATCGATCGACTATCGCTTCAGCGACAATCTGATGTTCTACGCCCGCGCGGCTAAAGGCTTCAAATCGGGCGGCTTCAACGGCCGCGCGAACAGCGTCGCCGAATCGACCGCTTACGCGCCCGAGAAAGTCTGGTCGTACGAAGCCGGATTCAAGGGTCGGGTGAACAATATTGCGCGCTTCAGCATCGCCGTCTTCCATAACGACTACAAGGACTTCCAGGCCCGCGTGTCGGGGGTTGATACCGATCCGGATACCGGATTGCCGCTGCCCGTGCTCAGCGTCCTCAACGCCGGCAAGCTGCAGATCCGCGGCGCCGAACTCGAACTCGCCCTGACCCCGGTCACCGGCCTGCTGCTCGATACGCAGATCGGCTATCTCGACGCCGAATATAAGGAATTCAACGACGCACGCTTCCCGAACGGCAGCCGCGCGCTCCAGCGTCCCGCCTTCGCGCCGAAATGGACGATGCGCTTCGGCGCGCAATATGAGGCCGATCTCGGCGGCTCGGGTTTCCTGACGATCGGCGGCCAAACGCGCTACCGCTCGACCACCGCACTCGCGGTCGACAACACGCTCATCGGCACGACCACCGAAATCGCCGGCCTGTTCCAAAAGGGCTATTGGCTGCACGACGCCCGGATCGTCTGGGAAGACAGCGATCGCAAATTCAGCCTCGGCCTTTATGGCCAGAATCTGTCGGACAAGAACTACAAGACCGACGGACAGGAATTTTCGAGCATCGGGAGCATCCGGACCGCCTATTACGGCGCGCCGCGCACCTTCACCGTGCGCGCCGGGGTCAAATTCTGATCCGCCGGTCCTTTGAAAAAAGGGGGGAAAGGGGCGTCCGCAGCGGCGCCCCTTTTTTATGCCGGCAGCGGCGGCGCGCCCGTTGCGGCGACCATGCGTTCGCCGTCGATGACGATCGGGCTGGCGACGCCGTCGATCGACGCGCCTTCGGGGCGAAAGCGCATTCCGCGCGCGATCACCTGCGGGTCCGCGAAGACGCCGGCGAGATCGTTGATCGGTCCGGCGGGCACCCCCTCGGCCTCGAGCGCGAGCGACAGGGGCTGCGCGTCCCATGCCGCGATCTTTGCCGCGAGCAGCGGGATCAGTTCGGCGCGGTTCGCGAGCCGCGCGGCATTGGTCGCGAAGCGCGGATCGCTGCCCCATTCGGGCACCCCCAGAATCGCGCAGAGCTTGCGATACTGGCCGTCGTTGCCGACCGCGATCACGAGCTGGCCGTCGGCGGTGGCGAAGACCTGATAGGGCACGACATTGACATGCGCATTGCCCATCCGTTTCGGCACCACCCCGCTCGCAAGATAATTGGCGGCCTGGTTCGCGAGCACCGCGACCTGTGAATCGAGCAGCGCCATGTCGACATGCGCGCCCGCCTCGGTGACGTCACGGCGCCGCAGCGCCGCGAGGATCGCGACGGTCGCATACATGCCGGTGAAGATGTCGGCATAGGCGATGCCGGCTTTTTGCGGCGCGCCGTCGGGCTCGCCGGTCAATGACATGAAACCGCTCATCGCCTGAACGATATAGTCGTAACCCGCCCGGTGCGCATAGGGGCCGGTCTGGCCGAAGCCGGTGATCGAGCAGACGATCAGCCGCGGAAAATCGGCGCGCAGCCGCGCCGGGTCGAGCCCATATTTGACGAGCCCGCCGACCTTGTAATTCTCGATCACGACATCGGCATCGGCCAGCAGCGCGCGCACCTCGGCCTGCCCCGCGGCGCTTGCGATGTCGATCGCGATGCTGCGCTTGCCGCGGTTGCAGCTATGATAATAGGCCGCGCCGAGATTGGCGCCGTCGGCGTCCGTCACGAACGGCGGCCCCCATTCGCGCGTGTCGTCACCGCCGCCCGGCCGCTCGACCTTGATCACCTCGGCGCCGAGATCGGCAAGCAACTGCCCGCTCCACGGCCCGGCGAGAACACGCGCGAGTTCGACGACACGGATGCCCTCCAACGGTTTAGGCAAAAGCGCTGATCCCGGTGATCGCGCGGCCGAGGATCAGCGCGTGGACGTCGTGCGTGCCCTCATAGGTGTTCACCGTCTCCAGATTCACCGCGTGCCGGATGACGTGATAGTCGGCCGAAATGCCGTTGCCGCCGTGCATATCGCGCGCAACGCGCGCGATATCGAGCGCCTTGCCGCAATTGTTGCGCTTGAGCAGGCTGATCGCATCGGGAATCAGCCGGCCGTCGTCGATCAGCCGCCCGACGCGCAGCGCCGTCTGCAACCCCATCGAAATCTCGGTCAGCATGTTCGCGAGCTTCAACTGCACGATCTGGTTCGCCGCGAGCGGGCGCCCGAACTGCTTGCGTTCGAGCGTATAATTGCGCGCCGCCTCGTAGCAGAATTCGGCCGCGCCCATAGCGCCCCAGCCGATGCCGTAGCGCGCGCGGTTGAGGCAGCCGAACGGTCCCTTGAGTCCCGAAACGTGCGGCAGCAACGCATCCTCGCCGACCTCGACCCCATCCATGACGATTTCGCCGGTGATCGAGGCGCGGAGACTGACCTTGCCCTCGATCTTCGGCGCCGACAGGCCCTTCATGCCCTTTTCGAGCACAAAGCCGCGGATCGCGCCGTCGTGCGCGTCGGATTTCGCCCAGACGACGAAGACGTCGGCGATCGGCGCGTTGGTGATCCACATCTTCGCGCCCTTGAGGCGATAGCCGCCTTCGACCTTCTCGGCGCGGGTGCGCATCCCGCCGGGGTCGCTGCCCGCGTCGGGCTCGGTGAGGCCGAAGCAGCCAACGAGCTCGCCCGAGGTAAGGCCGGGCAGATATTTGCGCTTCTGCTCCTCGCTGCCATAGGCGTTGATTGGATGGATCACGAGCGAGCTCTGCACCGAGCAGGCCGAGCGATAGCCCGAATCGATCCGCTCGACCTCGCGCGCGATCAGGCCGTAGCTGACGTAATTCAGACCCGCGCCGCCATATTCGGGATCGATCGTCGCGCCGAGCAGCCCGAGCTGGCCCATTTCGCGCATGATCTCGCGGTCGAAGCGCTCTTCGAGAAAGGCCGAGGTGACACGCGGCAGCAGCTCGCCCTCGGCATAGGCACGCGCGGCGCCCTGGATCATCCGCTCCTCTTCGCTGAGCTGGTCGGCGAGCTGAAGGGGGTCGAACGGATCGAGCGTTTCGATGCGCTGCGGATCGGCGAGGGCCATGGGTCGCGCTTTCTGTTGGACGCGGCCCCGTCGGGAGACGCGTTACGGGGTGGTCGTGGCCGCCGTGCGGGCCGCGGCGACGGCGGGGCCGTCGCGCGGCTCCAATATCGCTGCGGTCTCGATCAGGTCAAGCGCGCGCCGCGCCTCGTTGTACCGGCGCGCATCGATCAGCCACTCGCCCGCCGCCGCCGCGCCGGGCATCGCCTCGACCTCGACGATCGCCTTGTCGGCCATCCCGCTGGTCAGATAGCGGCGGGCGCGATCGAGTCGCTCGGTGGCGCGGGGCGACTGCGTTCCCGCGGGCCGCACCACGAACAATTCACCGATTTCCCGCTTGATGCCGGTCCACAGGCTGCCCTTGTCACCGCTGCGCCCGACGAGTTCGGGGGCGATCGCGTCGAGGTCGGCGCGAAGCTGCTCGAGCGTCACCGGCTCACGCGACGTCTCGATGATCGTCTTCACCGCATTGGGTTGATCGTCGCCGAAGCGCAGGCGAAGCTGCGCCTCAAGATAGCCGAGCGACAGGCCGCGATCGAGCGCACGGCGCACCGCGAAGGCGACGAGCAGCCCCTCGGCGCGCGAGGCGTTGCCCGAGGCCGATTCGGCCTGGAGGGTGATGCGCGACAGGCGCTGTTCGAGTTCGGCGACGCGCGCGGCGAGCGCGTCGGCACCGTCGATCGGCGCGACGACCACCGGCGGCACGACCGGCGGGTTGGCCGTGCCGCCGGTTATGACCTTGAGCACGCCACCGGGCGCCGGCGTATCGACCGCGCGGGTCACCGGCGGCGCGTCGCTGGCGAGCCAGCGGCTCATCGCCCAGCCGCCCCCGACAACGCCGACGATCAGCAGGACGACCGCAGCGATGAAGAGCGCGCGCACCGAAAGCCTTTTCACCGGGGCTTCGCTGTCGGCCAGCGGAGCCCGTTCGATGCTGTCGATTGTCATGTGTCTCTTTCGAACGACCCTGTCAGCGCCCCTTGTGGCACAAAGCAGACGCTTCTGCCAACATCGCCGCGTCATCGGAGCGGGCGGCAGCCACCTTTTCGGCCCATCCCGCACCCGCGGCGGAAGCGGCGGAGGCGCTGATCGCCAGCAAGGTCAAATGCTTACGCTCGCTTCCGATCAGTTCGGCAATCCGCGCCGCGCCGCGCGCGGAATGTGCCATCAGCACCGCCGGCGCGGCGACGAGCGCGTCCCAGCCGGGCGGCGGCGAGGTCGGATCGACCGCATAGACCGGAAGCGGGGCGATCGCGATTCCCGCAGCATCGAAGGTCGAGCGGTCGCGCCCGCACAGCCAGAGCAGCCGCGCGGCCCCCCGTGGCGCCATGGCGTCGACGAGCCCCTGCCCGTCGCCGGGCCCGGTGACGGCGACGGTCAGCCCCGCGGCGCGCGCGACCGCCGCCGTCGCCTCGCCCACCGCCCAGACCGGCAGCACCGCCAGCGCGGCCAAACCCGGCCCGCCGAGCCGCACCGCCTGCGCGCTGGTCAGCAGCAGCGCATCGAACCCGGCCGGATCTGGCGGCGACCAGGCCAGCGCGCGCGCCGCGAACAACGGCATATGCCGCGCATCGAGACCAGCAGCTCGCGCCCGCGCGACGGTCGCCGCGCCGCCGGGATCGGCACGGGTGACGACGAGCGGCAGATCGCCGATCATGCCGTGAACAGGCGCCGCACCGCGTCGGGCGCGTCCCCGAGCAGTCGGTGCGCAAGCGCCTCGGCGTCGCCTTCGCCGGTCACGATCGCATGGCCCGCGACATGCTCCGCGCCATCCTCCGAATAGATTTCGGCATCGAGCCGCAGACTGCCGTCATCCTGCCAGTGCGCGTGCGCCGCGACGGGCGAACGGCAATCGCCGCCGAGTGCCGCGAGCAAGGCGCGTTCGGCCATCACCGCGCGGTGCGTCGGGCCATGATCGACCGCCGCCAGCAGCGCCAGCGTCGCTGCATCGTCGGCGCGCGCCTCGATCCCGATCGCGCCCTGCGACGCCGCCGGAAGCAGCAGGCCGATCGGTTGCGCCCGCCCGATATCGTGCATCGCGAGCCGTTCGAGCCCGGCCGCGGCAAGCAGGGTGGCATCGGCGTCGCCGGCGGCGAGCTTGGCAAGCCGCGTCTGGACATTGCCGCGCAGCAGCACCGGAACGAGATCGGGGCGGATCCGCATCACCTGCGCCGCGCGGCGCGGGCTGCTCGTCCCCAGCCGCGCACCGTGCGGCAGATCGGCAATCGTCGCCGCCTCCACCCCCTCGCGCAGCACCAGCCGGTCGCGCGGGTCGGCGCGTTCGAGCATCGCCCCCAATGCAAAGCGCGGATCGCGCAGCGTCTCGACATCCTTCAGGCTATGCACCGCAATATCGATCGCCCCGGCATCGAGCGCCGCGTCGAGTTCGCGCGTCCACAGCGCCTTGCCGCCGAGCTCGGCCAGTGCGCGGTCCTGAATGCGATCGCCGGTGGCGGTCATCGGCACGATTTCGAGCGCTTCGGGCGCCAGATCATGCGCTTTTGCCAGCGCGGCCGCCGCCAGATGCGCCTGTGCCATCGCCAGCGGCGAGGCGCGAGTGCCGATGCGGAGCGGGTTCACGGGCGTGGGAAGCGGGATCGAGGCCATGCGCGCCTGCTAAGGCTTTGTGGGGGCAAAGGGAAGATAAAGGGATTCGCGCAGAGGCCGCAGAGCGCGCAGAGATTTTGTTCACGCGGAGACGCGGAGAAGATCGTCGACCGACTTATCAGGAATGTCATTGCGAGCGAAGCGAAGCAATCCAGAGCAGTTTACGCGGGCTCTGGATTGCTTCGTCGCTACGCTCCTCGCAATGACGATCATAATATTCCAATCGATCGACGACCTTCTCCGTGTCTCTGCGTGCACTTTCTTCCTTCTTTGCGCGCTCTGCGCGAATCTCCCCCGACACCGCCGCTTGCCCCCCGCCCCTTCGCGCGGGTATGGGCGCACTATATATGCCCCTCATCCTCGGCCTCGAATCAAGCTGCGACGAAACCGCGGCGGCGCTTGTCGATAGCGAACGGCGCATCCTCGCGCACCGCGTCGCGGGGCAGGAGGCCGAGCACCAGCCCTATGGCGGCGTCGTCCCCGAAATCGCCGCGCGCGCGCATGTCGACCGGCTCGCGCCGCTCGTTGAGGGCGTGCTCGCCGATGCGGGCGTGTCGCTCGCCGACGTCGACGCGGTCGCCGCGACCGCGGGGCCGGGACTGATCGGCGGGGTGATGGTCGGGCTCGTCACCGGCAAGGCGCTCGCGCATGCCGCGGGCAAGCCGCTGATCGCGGTCAATCATCTCGAAGGCCATGCGCTGAGCCCGCGGCTCGCCGATCCCGATCTGCAATTTCCCTATCTGCTGCTGCTCGTCTCGGGCGGTCATTGCCAATTGCTGCGCGTCGAAGGCGTCGGCGCCTATCGCCGCCTTGCGACGACCATCGACGATGCCGCGGGCGAAGCCTTCGACAAGACCGCGAAGCTGCTCGGGCTCGGCTATCCCGGCGGCCCGGCGGTCGAGCGCGTCGCAAGGGATGGCGATCCGCGCGCGATGCCGCTCCCGCGCCCACTCGTCGGCAGCGCCGAGCCGCATTTCTCCTTCGCCGGACTCAAGAGCGCCGTCGCGCGCGCCGCCGCTTCGGGCGAGCATGGCACCGCCGACCTCGCCGCCTCCTTCCAGCAGGCGGTGGTCGATTGTCTCGTCGATCGCAGCCGCATCGCGCTCGCCGCATGCCCGGGCGCGACGGCTTTCGTCGTCGCGGGCGGGGTGGCCGCGAACGGCGCGATTCGCGCCGCGCTGACCGATCTCGCCGCGCGCTTCGACAAACCCTTCGTCGCACCGCCGCTGTGGCTCTGCACCGACAATGGCGCGATGATCGCCTGGGCGGGCGCCGAGCGCTTCGCCGCGGGGCTGACCGACCCGCTCGACACCGCCGCACGGCCGCGCTGGCCGCTCGACCCTGAAGCCGAGGCGGTGCGCGGCGCCGGAGTGAAAGCATGACGTCATATCATCGTTTCGGGGTGGTCGGCGGCGGCGCCTGGGGCACCGCGCTCGCGCAACTGCTGGCCGCCGAGGGCGCGCCGGTGCGCCTCTGGGCGCGCGAGGAAGAGGTGGTCGCGGCGATCAATGCCGAACATCGTAACCCGCTTTTCCTGCCCGACGCCAAGCTGTCGCCTTCGCTCGCCGCGACCGGCGCGCTCGCGGATCTTGCGGCATGCGACGCGCTGCTCGTCGTCGTCCCGGTGCCCTTTCTGCGCGCGGTGCTGGCCGACCTGCCCGCCGGCGATGCGCCGCTGATCTTTTGCAGCAAGGGCATGGAGGCGGGGAGCTTCGCTTTCCCGATCGACATCGCGCGCGATATCTGTCCCGGCCGACCGCTGGCGGTGCTGTCGGGTCCGACCTTCGCGCACGAAGTCGCGGCCGGCCTGCCCACCGCGATCACGCTGGCGGCCACCGACGCCGCGACCGCCGAAGCGCTTGCGCGAGCACTCGCCCGCCCGCATTTCCGCCCCTATGTGTCGACCGACATGATCGGCGCCGAGATCGGCGGCGCGGTCAAGAATATTCTCGCGATCGCCTGCGGCATCGTCGACGGTGCCGGACTGGGGCTCAACGCGCGCGCAGCGCTGATCAGCCGCGGATTCGCCGAAATGACACGCTTCGGGCTGGCACGCGGCGCCGAGGCGGAAACACTCGCCGGGCTCGCGGGGCTCGGCGACCTCGTGCTGACCTGCACCTCGTCCAACTCGCGCAATTTCGCGCTGGGTCAGGGGCTGGGGCGCGGCGCCGAGGCGTCGGCGCTGATGACCGACCGCCGTACCGTCGCCGAAGGCGCGTTCAGCGCGCCGGTGATCGCCGCCGCGGCGCGCGCTGACGGGATCGAGATGCCGATCACCGACGCGGTCGCGCGGCTCGTCGCCGGCGAGATTCGCGCTGGCGAAGCCATTCAGGCTCTGCTCAGCCGCCCGCTCCGATCCGAGGGGCGATGACCCGCCTATCGCAATTGCCTGCCTCCCCCCCGCGCGCTAGACTGATGGGCGGGGAACAGCAGAAGGGGCGCGAGGCTTGAGCCAGACGGACAGCGCAGCCGCGCGCAGCCCCGCATCGACCGAGCCTGGATTGGCGCAGGCCGACGCCGACACCGCCGCGCTCGCCAAGGGCGGGCGCACCAATTTCCTCGGCTTCATCATGCGCCTCGTCGCGCGCCTGCCCTTTCTCTATTTCGCGGGGCGCTGGTACGGACCCGAAGCGGTCGGGCGCTTCGCCTTTGCGGTGCTCGTCATCGAGCTCGTCGCGCAGCTTGCGACGCTCGGCCTCAAGCGCGGTCTTGCCGAGCAATTGAGCGCCGAGGGGGCCGATCATCGCCACGTCGTGTGGGACGGCATGTTCGTCGCCTTCCTCGCCTCGGCGATCGGATCAGCAATCCTTCTGTTGCTGCCGAACATCATGTTTCCGGCGGGGGACATCGACAGCACCGATCGCTGGATGGCGCTGCTCGTCTTCGCGATCGCGGGCACCGACGTCGCGCTCGCCGCCTGCGCCTATCGTTTCGACATCGGCGCGACGGTGCGCGCGCGGGCCATCGTCGAGCCGTGGGTGATCAGCATCGCTGCCGCCGGTTTCTGGTTCGTATCGCCGCGCGACGGGCTGATGCTCTCCTATGCGGCGGCGATGGTCGGTGCCTTTCTGACTGCGCTGATCCCGATGATCCGCCACTATGGCGGTCCCGGCGTCTGGCGGCCGCAGCCGTCGCACCTGATCATGGTCGCGCGCCGCAACGCGCCGCTCGCCGCCGCCGACGCGATCGAATGGGGGACGCGCCGTCTCGACCTGTTCATCCTCGGCCAGTTCACTTCGCCGACGATCTACGGCATCTATTATATGGCACAGCAGGTCGCGTCGCTGCCGCAAAAGCTCAAGACCAGTTTCGAACCGATCCTCGGCCCGGTGATCACGCGCAACCTCGCCGAGCATAAATTCGCGGCGGTGGCGGCACAGGTCAGCCAGGTCGGCTTCTGGATCATCGCCGCGCAGGCGGGGATCGCGCTCGCGCTCGGCATTCCGGGCGAAGCGGTGATGGGGCTCGTCGGGCCGCAGTTCGTCGGCGGCGCGGGGGCGCTCGCCTTCCTGCTCGCGGCCGAAGTGGTCGCGGCTACCGCGGTCGTCAGCGAAGCGGCGCTCGTCTATGTCGCGCGCCACCGCAACCTGCTCATCAGCCTCGCGACGCTCGCGCTGCAGGCAGTGCTCAGCGTCGCGCTGATCCTCGTCGCGCGGTCGATGGGGCTCGACCCGATCACTTATGCCGCGGCGGTCGCGCTGGCGCTGATGCTCGCGCTCGGTTTCGCCTCGCTGGTCAAGGCGCGGCTGCTCGCGCATGTCCTCGGCGCGCCGGTGAACAGCCTGCGCTGGGCGCTCGTCTGGGCGACGGCGGGCGCCGCGGTGCTCGGCTGGGGAGCGACACAGCTTCCCGAATGGGCCGAGTTGCTCATCGGCGTTCCCGTCATCCTCGGCATTTACGCCTGGCTGATCTGGACGCGCGGCTTCGGCCCCGCCGACCGCGCGCTGTTCCGAAAGCATCCGGAGGAGGCGGAACCCGCCGCCTGATGGTCACTTCTCCGGCTGTGTCCCCGCGAAGGCGGGGACCCATCTCCCGCCGGTTCCATCTTGCACCAACCGGAGATGGACCCCCCGCCTTCGCGGGGGAACAGGATCATGATATGCGGAGGATCAGCTCAGCCGCTCGGCGATTTTCGCCTCGAGGTCGGTTTGCGCACGCGGGCCGACCTGTGCGATGATCTCGCGCGCGCAGACCGCACCCATCGTCAGGCAATCGGCGATGCTGCGTCCCTGAGCCTGTCCCGACAGGAAACCGGCGGCGAACAGGTCGCCGGCGCCGGTGGTATCGACGACATGATCGATCGGCTCGGCCGTAACCGCGGTGCGCGCGCCGTTCATCACCGCGACGGCGCCCTTTTCGCTGCGCGTCACGACGAGCAGCGGCACGCCGGCCGCGACGCTGGCCAGCGCCGTCTCGAAATCCTGTTCCTGCGCGAGTTCGAGCAGCTCCGCCTCGTTCGCGAACAGGATATCGATCTCGCGCGCCGCGATCATGCGGCGGAAATCCTCGCCATGCGCCGCGATGACGAAGGTGTCGGACAGGGTGAAGGCGACACGGCGGCCCGCCGCGCGCGCAAGTCCGATCGCTTCGGCCATTGCCGCGCGCGAGGCGTCGGCGTTCCACAAATAGCCTTCGAGATAGAGGATGTCGGCATCGGCGATCAGCGCCGGGGCGAGCGATTCGCGGCCCAGATTCTGCGACGCGCCCAGGAAGGTGTTCATCGTCCGCTGCCCGTCGGGAGTGACGAAGATCAGGCAGCGCGCGGTCGGGTCGCCTTCGGCGAGCGGCGGCGTCTCGAAGGCGACGCCCAGCGACGTCAGGTCGTGGGTGAAGACCTGGCCGAGCTGGTCGTCGGCGACCTGGCCGATGAAGGCGCAACGCCGGCCGAGCGCCGCCATCCCGGCGAGGGTGTTCGCCGCCGAGCCGCCCGACATCTCGACCGCCGGCCCCATCGCCGCATAGAGCCGCGCCGCTTCCCCGGCGTCGATCAGCCGCATCGACCCTTTGGCCAGCCCCTCGGCCTCGATCAGCGCGTCGTCGGCGCGGGCAATCACGTCGACGATCGCGTTGCCAATCGCAACGACATCGAAACGGGCGGTGGCAGCCATGAAAATTCCTGTTCTGTAGGGAAAGCTGCGCGCGCCTTTAGGGGGCGCGTCCCGCCAAGGCAAGCGCGACGCTTGACGCGCGGCCCGTCGCCGCGCCATCCCTGCCGCATGGCCCGCGCCGTCCACGCCCTGCTACTCGCGCTCCGCGACCTGCCGCATCCGCGCGTGCTGCGAGTGCTGGCGGCAAGCCTCGCGCTGACGCTGCTGATCTTCGTCATCGCGGGCGGGGCGATCTTCTTCGCCGCGCGCTGGGCGCTCGACCATTGGAATTGGTTCGACGGCGCCACGCTGGACATGGCGGGCGTGCTCGTCGTGCTGCTGCTGATCGCGGCAAGCTGGTTGCTGTTCCGTGCGGTGGCGATCCTCGTCATCGGGCTGTTCGCCGACGGTATCGTCGCCGATGTCGAGGGGCGTCACTATCCCGCCGCCGCGGCGCGTGCGGTGCCGGTCAGCTTCGCCCGGAGCCTGCGCCTCGGCCTCGCCTCGGTCGGCCGGCTGGTCGCGGTGAACCTGGTCGCGCTGCCCTTCTATATCGTGTTGCTGTTCACCGCGGTCGGCGCGCCTTTGCTAGCCTTCGTCCTCAATGCGGCGCTGCTCGGCCGCGATCTCGAAGCGATGGTCCTCGCGCGCCACCCCGACCGGCCGCGCCTCGGCCGTGGCGCGCGCTGGTCGCTCGGCGCACTATCCGCCGCAAGCTTTCTGGTGCCCGTCGCCAATCTGTTGGCCCCCATCGTCGGCGCCGCTATGGCCGTCCACCTGTTGCATCTGAGGGATGGGGAAGAATGACGAGACATATCAGGCTGATCGCCGTCGCGGCGCTCGCGGCCACGCTCGGCGGCTGCGCCGCGACCGCGGTCCCGCGCCCGGCCCAGCCCGCCGCGCGGCCCGCGCCGCCGCCGACGGCGCCGCGCATCACCCAGAACAACAGCCTGGTCGGGCATGACGCCAGTGCCGCGCTGTCGCTGTTCGGCAAGCCCCGGCTCGACGTCAAGGAAGGCATGGGCCGCAAGCTGCAATTTGCCGGGTCGCCCTGCATTCTCGATATCTATTATTACGCACCGAAGCAGGGCGCCGAGCCGATCGCCACCTATGTCGACGCGCGCACCCCCGACGGGCGCGACGCCAATGTCGATAGCTGCATCAGCGCGCTGCGGCGATAAAAAGGGCCCGTCATTGCGAGGAGCGTAGCTTCGCTTCGCTCGCAATGACACGGCATCATGACGTCAATTCGGCGAGCGCCCATGCCGCCGCGTCGGCGACCATCGGCGATTCGTCGCCGGTAAGTTCCTCCAGCCGCCGGGTAAACGTCCGATCGCCGCTGTTTCCCGCCGCGATCGCCGCGTTGCGCACCATGCGGTTGCGGCCGATGCGCTTGATCGGCGACCCTGCAAACACCTGACGAAAGCCCGCATCGTCGAGCACGAGCAGGTCGGCGAGCGACGGCGCCGCCAGTTCGGCGCGCGGCAGGAAGGCGCGGTGGCGCGCGGCGGTATCGGCGAACTTATTCCACGGGCAGACCGCAAGGCAATCGTCGCAGCCATAGATACGATTGCCGATCGCGCGGCGCAGCTCGACCGGGATCAGTCCGTCGTGCTCGATGGTGAGATAGGAGATGCAGCGCCGCGCATCGACGCGGTAGGGCTCGGGAAAGGCTTGCGTCGGGCAGGCGTCCTGGCACGCCGTGCAACTGCCGCAGCGGTCGCGCACACCGGCCGACGGCACGAGGTCGAGCGTCGTGTAGATCGCCCCCAGGAACAGCCAGCTCCCATGCGCGCGGCTGACCATATTGCTATGCTTGCCCTGCCAGCCGAGCCCGGCGGCGGCGGCGAGCGGCTTTTCCATCACCGGCGCGGTATCGACGAACACCTTGACCTCGGCCCCCGGTGCTTCGGCGACGAGCCAGCGCGCGACCGCCTTCAGCGCCCGCTTGACGACGTCATGATAGTCGGCGCCCTGCGCATAGACCGAAATCCGGCCGCGATCGGGGACGCCCGCCAGCGCTAGCGGATCTTGCGCGGGCGCATAGCTCATGCCGAGCGCGATCACCGAGCGGACCTCGGGCCACAACCCCTGCGGCGACCCGCGCTGCGCGGCACGACTTTCCATCCAGATCATGTCGCCGTGGCACCCCTCAGTAAGCCACTGGTTCAGCCGCGCCGCAGTTTCAGGGGCGGCGTCTGCGCGCGCGATGCCGAACGCCGCAAAGCCATGCTCGCGGGCCACGGCTTCCAATCGCTCCTCCAGCGCGGGCAAGGCTTCGGCAACCATTGGCGCTCTATACGCGACCGTCGCCTTCGTGCCATAGTCCGGTGAAACCGCATGTCAGGGACCAGCATTTGACCGAGTTCAGCGTCGAGGCGACCGGCCTCACCAAATATTTCGACAGCTTCAAGGCGGTCGACCATGTGTCGCTGCAAGTTCCCGCGGGATGCATTTACGGCGTGCTCGGTCCCAATGGCGCGGGCAAGACGACCAGCCTGCGCATGATGCTGGGCATTGTCGATCCCGACGAAGGGACGAGCCGGCTGCTCGGCGGCCATCGGCCGCAGGCGGTGCGTCACCGCATCGGTTACCTCCCCGAGGAGCGCGGGCTTTATCCGGGAATGAAGGCGCGCGAGGCGATCGCCTTCATGGGCGCGCTGCGCGGGCTCGACTGGTCCGAAGGGCGGCGGCGTGCCGCGACCTTCATGACCGAACTCGGGCTCGAACGCGTAATCGACGAGAAAATCCGCAAGATGTCGAAGGGCATGGCGCAGATGGTTCAGCTCATCGGCTCGATCGTCCATGCGCCCGACCTGATCGTCCTCGACGAGCCTTTCTCGGGGCTCGACCCGGTCAATCAGGAGCGGCTCGAAACGCTCGTGCGGCGCGAACAGGGGCGCGGCGCGACGATCCTTTTTTCGACCCACGTCATGGCCCATGCCGAGCGCCTCTGCGACCGGCTGGCGATCATCGCGCGTTCGGCCCGCCGCTTCGAGGGAACGGTCGACGACGCGCGCGCGCTGCTGCCGATGCAGGTGCGCTATACCCCGCGCGACGGCAGCGACACGGTCGCGGCGCTGCTTCCCCCCGGCGCCGAACGCCGCGGCGAAGCCTGGCATTTCGCGATCGAGGACAGCGCGGTCGAGCCCTTGCTCGCGCGCATCACCGCCGGCGGCCACGGCGTCGCAGGCCTGTCGATCGCACGGCCGGCGCTGCACGACGCCTTCGTCCACATCGTCCGCCAGGTCGACGCCGGTTTCGACGGCGACCCCGAAGAAGACGCGATCGAGGAGGACGCGGCATGACTCCTTTCCTTCGCAATCTGCTCGTCATCGCGCGCCGCGACTTTCTGGCGATCGTCGCGACGCCGACCTTCCTGCTCTTCCTGCTCGCGCCTTTGTTCATGGTCGGCATGGGACTGGTGGGGGGCATGGGGGCCTCGCAGCTTGCCGACAGCGCGCGCGGCGCGGGCCGCATCGTCGCCATCGCCGACGCCGGCGATGTCGAGGCGCTGCGCGCCGCCGACAAAAGCCTGCGCGCCGCGATGCCGCGCGAACAGGCGACGCTCGAAGTCCGTCTCGCGAGCGCGGCGCTCGATCCCGTCGCGGTGGCGCGCGAGAAAGGCAGCGACACTTATGCGGTGATGAGCGGCCCGCTGACCGCGCCGCATATCGTCGAGCGCGAGGCGGGAAGCAGCGCCGGCCGCTATCTCGCGCTGATCGCGGGCGAAGTGGTGCGCGGCCGGGTCGCCGGCGCGCCGCCGCCGATCGCACCGCATTTCGAAGCGCTAACCCACGGCGGGACGAGCATCGCGGCGCAGCAATCGCTGGGATTCGGCGCGGTGTTCGTCATCTTCCTCGTCACCCTGCTGCTCGCCGGCCAGACGGTGAGTTCGCTCGCCGAGGAGAAAGGCAACAAGGTGATCGAGATTCTCGCCGCCGCGGTGCCGCTCGAAAGCGTGTTCCTCGGCAAGCTGCTCGGTTTTCTCGGCGTCGCGATATTGTTCATCGCCTTCTGGCTCCTCGTCGCGATCGCCGGCGGCTTCGTCGCAGCGACGCAACTGGACCCCGCCGCCATCGCCGCCGCGGGCAAGCCCGCCGCCGCGCTCGCGGTCGCCCCGGCGAGCGGCTGGCCCTTCTTCATCGGGGTCGGCTTTGCCTATTTCGTCATGGCCTTCCTGCTTTTGGGCGCGGTGTTCCTCGGCGTCGGAGCGCAGGCGGGGACGGTGCGCGAGATTCAGATGCTCAGCCTGCCGATCACCATCTTTCAGGTCGGCATGTTCAGCCTGTCGGCCGCCGCAGCGAGCGCGCCGGGTTCGCGTCTCGCGACCTTCGCGCAGATATTCCCCTTCTCCTCGCCCTTCGCAATGGCGGCGCGGGCCGCGACCGACGAAGGCCACGGCATCCACCTGCTCGCGCTCGGCTGGCAGGCGATCTGGGTCGCGCTGGTGGTCTATCTGTCGGTCCGCCTCTTTCGCGCAGGCGTGCTGAGCGGCGGCAGCGGCTGGAAAGTCTGGAAGCGGAAGCGGGCCTGAGCATCTGGGATTGGCGAAGGCGGCTAGCAACCGATTGCGGACATAAGCAGCATCGTCACCCCGGACTTAATCCGGGGTCCATTCACGCAGCGCTGAGAGAATGGATTCCGGATCAAGTCCGGAATGACGAAGATGGGGGATGTCGTCTTCACTCCAAAGCCGACGAGGCCCCGCATTGACAAAGCTGTAAATAGTGGCATTCTGCAACGGAATCGGCCGCACGAGACGGCCCCGAGAGGAGTGCTCCCATGGCTACCGTGATTCGCCAAGACCCCGAGATCGCCGATCCCCTCGACGTCAGCCGCGCCGAATTGTGGCGCGAAGACCGCTGGCAGGAACCGATGCGGCAGCTCCGCGCCGAATCGCCGATCCATTATTGCGAGGATTCGAAATTCGGCCCCTATTGGTCGGTGACGACCTACAAGCCGATCCAGCATATCGAGGCGCTGCCCAAGATATTCTCGTCAAGCTGGGAATATGGCGGCATCACCGTCGCCGGCGACGGGATCGAGCATCTGCAGGAAGGCGATGTGCCGATGCCGATGTTCATCGCGATGGACCCGCCGCAGCATACCGCGCAGCGCCGCACCGTCGCCCCTGCCTTCGGCCCGTCCGAGATCGAACGGATGCGCGCCGACACGCAAGCGCGCACCGCGGCGCTGATCGACACGCTGCCGGTCGGCAAGCCCTTCGACTGGGTCGAGAAAGTGTCGATCGAACTGACCACCGACATGCTCGCGATCCTCTTCGATTTCCCGTGGGAGGACCGCCACAATCTGACCCGCTGGTCCGACGCGCTCGGCGACATCGAAAGCTTCAACACCGTCGAGGAGCGCCACGCCCGCCTCGCCACCGCGTTCGAGATGGGCGGCGCCTTCAAGCAATTGTGGGATCGCAAGGCGCAGAACCCCGGCACCCATGACCTCATTTCGATCATGCTCCAGTCCGACGCGATGAAGCATATGAGCGAGAATGAGTTCATGGGGAATCTCATCCTGCTCATCGTCGGCGGCAACGACACGACGCGCAATTCGATGTCGGCCTATGCCTATGGCCTCCACTGCTTCCCTGAAGAGCGCGCGAAGCTGGAGGCGAACCACGATCCCGACCTCGCGGTCAACGCGATGCACGAGATCATCCGCTGGCAGACCCCTCTCGCGCACATGCGGCGCACCGCGCTCGAGGATACCGAACTGTTCGGCCACCAGATCAGGAAGCGCGACAAGCTCGCCCTCTGGTATGCTTCGGCGAACCGCGACGAGGAGATTTTCCCCGACGGCGACCGGATCATCGTCGACCGTGAGAATGCTCGCCGCCACCTCGCCTTCGGCTATGGTATCCACCGTTGCGTCGGCGCGCGCGTCGCCGAGCTGCAGCTCACGACGCTGATCTCCGAAATGCAGAAGCGGCGCCTGCGCGTGAACGTGCTGGCCGAGCCCGAGCGCGTCAACGCCTGTTTCGTCCACGGCTATCGCCACATGCAGGTCGAACTGGAGCAATATTGACGCGATATTGACTCGGGGCCGTAACCGGGCGCAGATTCGGCGCGAACAAGAGGGCATGAGGACGCCCGACATGATCGAACGCCGCTATCTTCTTTCCGGTCTCGCGCTCGGCGGCGCGCTGATCGCCGCGCCGATGCTGTTCGCCAAACCCGGCAAGCGCCCGCTCGCCGAACCCGGCTGGCGATTGTCCGACGCCGAATGGCAAAAGCGGCTGACCGCGATGCAATATAAGGTGCTGCGCCAGGCAGCGACCGAGCGCGCTTTCACCGACCCGCTCAACAACGAGCATCGCGCCGGGATTTTCGCCTGCGCCGGCTGCGCGCTGCCGCTATATTCGAGCAAGACCAAGTTCGAGAGCGGCACCGGTTGGCCGAGTTTCTGGGCGCCGCTGAAGGGTGCGGTGGCGACCTCGACCGACCATGAGATCGGCGTCGCGCGCACCGAAGTCCATTGCCGCCGTTGCGGCGGGCACCTCGGCCATGTCTTCGACGACGGGCCGAAACCGACCGGCAAACGCTATTGCATGAACGGCGCCGCGCTGCGCTTCACCCCCGCCTGATCAATCCGCCGGCCTGACGCGCCACACCGCGAGGCCGCTGTCGCCGGACAAGGCAACGCGTTCGAGCCAGCGGGGCGGCTTTCCGGCATAGAGGCGCGCCGCAAGCGACGCCTTGCTCACGCGGCGATATTGCGAAAAATCATCGGCGCCCGGGCAATAGACGATCAGCGTCGCCTTCTGCTTGCGCACCAGCGCCTCGGCCTTTGCCGGATCGCCGATGAAGATGCGCAGCGTGTCGGCCATCGCCTCGCGATTGCGGTGATGCGGCGTCGCGACCACCGAATGATGTGTCCAGAAGATCAAAGGCGCGCCAAGGTCGATCGGGGTCAGCAGCACCGTCGGCGGCAGGCGGTCAAGCGCAGCAACGGTCGCGGAATCGATGCAGGTCCGCTCCGCGACGCTTTTCTGAATCTCATTCCGGTCGGCCTTGATCGCCGGAAAGACGAGGCCGGCGATCGCCACGACCGCTATGCCGCCCAGCAGCGGCAGCGTGAGCGCCGCCATCGCCGACACGGCAACGCGCGGCAGCAGGGCGGTGATCGACCGCGCGCGCGTCCAGATGCGCAGCCCCAGCCAGGCGCAGCCCGGCAGCGCGAAAAGCTGCGCGGTGCCCGCGGCGCGCAGCACAAGCAGCGACAGCGCCGCCGCGCCGAGCAGCGCGGCGATGACGGTCGCCCAGTTCCGCCGGTCGTCGGCGCACTCGCTGGCGCGCCACGCGAGCCATGACCCGGCGAGCCCGACAATCGACGGGACGATGACGAGCAGCATGGTGGTCGCCGACGAGGCCCACACCGGCTGGCCTTCGAGAACGTTGCGATACCAATATTGGACGACGATCGGGTCGAGCGTCGCGAACGGCCCCGCGGCGCACAGCGGCTCGACCGCCACCAGCGTTCCGGCGGCAAGCACCGCCGCGCCGCCGAGCGCGACGAAGCGGATCGAGCGCCGCGCCGGAGCGACCCAGCCGATCGCGAAAATCGCGGCGGCGGCAACGGCAAAGGCGGCGATATAGGGCGCCGACAACGAATCGCACCAATGGCCCGCGAGCCCGGCGGGGCCGCGCGTCAGAAACTGGAAGACAGCCGCGCCCCCCGCGAGCCCACCCATATAGCCGGCGAGCCGCGCCCGGTCGTCGGCGCGCCCATGCAGCGCCCAGCGCAGCGCGGCGAGCGCCGCGAACAGCGCGGCGATGGGCAGCCCCTCGATCGAGATGGCGAGCAGCGCCGCGGCGCTCAACCCCGCAATCACCCCCGCGCGGCCGGTTGCCGGCCGCAGCGCCTGTCCCATGATCAGCATCGCGAAGAAAATCTGCCAGCCGTGATGATCGACCCTGAGCGGGCGAAGCTGGATCACGATGAAAGCGGCGGCGACGAGATAGAGCGGCACGACATAGGCAATTCGGCGGTCGGACAAATGCCGATAGCCGCGTACGCACGCAACGCTGAGCGCCGCGCCGAGCAGCGGCGGCCACAGCGTCATCACCACCTGCTCGGCCAGCGGCTGGCCGAGCAGCGGCTTCAAAAGGAGGATCCCGAACGCCAGTGGCGCGTCGACGATACGCGACCAGTGCATCAGCACGCCGCCGCCCGCGGGATTGACGCGATATTGGGTGAGATCCCACCAGCCCTGTCCGGCGAGCAGGTCGCGGACCTGCGCCATCCGCATCGCATCGTCGGTATCGCCGAGCTCGAGCGTCGCGATCGCGTGCCAGCGCGCGACGATCGCGATCAGACTCATCGCCGCCCAGACGATCAGCGCGATCCGGACCGGCGTCAGCCAGGAGCTGAAGCTTTTGTCCGCCGCCTTGGATGCGGGCGGCGCCGCGTCGGTCATGCCACGGCGGCCCGGAAAACGATGTGGCGACGCAGCAGATAGGTCGCCTGGAAACTGACGACGATCGCCGCCAGCTTCGCCAGCCGCGGATCGAGCCCGAGCGCGGTGCCGACGCCGACGATCGCGGTCGTCAGCGCCAGCCCGATCAGCGCCGATCCGATGAACAGCAGTTTCTGCCGATGCCGCTCCCCGGTGCCGCGCGCTGCCGCGCCGTCGGCGAAGACGAGCCGGCTCGAAACGAGCCAGTGGACAAGGATGCCGGCGCAATAGCCGATCGCAGACGCGATCATCGGCGTCAGTCCGGCGCCCATCAGCAGCAGGAACAGCCCGGCATCGCTGCCGAGCGCCAGGCCGCTGGCGAGCAGATAGTTCAGCCAGCGCGCTTCGCCGCGTCGAACCAGGTCGATCAGGCGGATGACGGGGTTCCGCATCGCTTCGACGCCCTCGGCCATGGCTCAGGCCGCCTTGGCGACGCGGGTGGGAACCTCGCGAACCGACGCAAGCGCCGCCTGCTCGCCCTCGCTGCCGCTTTCATGATATTCGGCGTCCTCGTTGACGCCCCAGATGTCGTAGACACGCTCGCCGGCGACGATGTTGCGCACCGTCAGCATCGCGGTCATCATCGCATGATCCTGGTTGTTGTAGCGGTGCATCCCGTTGCGCCCGACCATGTGCAGAGTCGGATAGCGCGTTTCGAGCTCGGCGCGCATTGTCGCCACATGCGCGGCATAATCGTCGTCATAGACCGGATAGGCCTTTTCCTGCCGCACCACCGCGCCGCCGACGACATCGTTCGGATCGCAGAGGCCAAGGATCGCCATTTCCTTCGTCGCCAGCGCGACCAGATCCGCGTCGCTCGACGACCAGAGCCCGTCGCCCTCGAAACAGAAATATTCGAGGCCGACGCAGGCGATCGCCGGGTCGGGGACCATCTCGGGCGACCAGCTGCGGAAATTCTGCACGCGGCCGACCTGCACCTTGCTGTCGTGGATATAGATCCAGTTGTCGGGAAACAGATCCTCCGAGCGGATCTTGAGCGCGACGGTCAGGAAGTCGCGATAATTGAGCTTCGGCGCCGCGGTGAGCGCACAGGCGGGCAGCGGATGGATGCGCGCCGCGAGTTCGCGCATTGGTGCCGAGCTGATCACATGCGCGGCGTCGATCACGACATCGCCGTCCGGCCCGTTCGCGGTCAGCCGCCAGCGGCCGCTGACCTGATCCTGCGTGAGCTGCTTGAAACCATGTCCCATCAGCACATGGTTGCCGCCCGCCACGACCTTGTCGCGCGCCGCCTCCCACATCATCCCCGGCCCGAGCCGCGGATAGCGGAAGGTTTCGAGCAGGGTCTTGGTCGCCATGCCGTCGTTCGGCGCCTTGTTGAGCCCGAGGCTGCGCTTCAGCCCGTCGAGCACGGCGGCGCCGAGCGAGAGCCCCTTGATGCGCTGCGCCGCCCAGTCGGCCGACATTTCGTCGCACGGCATCCCCCACACCTTTTCGGTATAGGTCTTGAAGAAGATCGAATAGAGTTTCCGCCCGAACTGATTGATCGTCCAGTCCTCGAAGCTGCGAACCGTGCGATTCGGGAACAGCTTCGCCTTGGCATAGCTTGCCATGCACAGGGTCGAACGGACGATGCCGAGGTTCCACAGCGCCTCGAACGCGCGCAGCGGATAGGAATAGAATTTACCCTCGTAATAGATGCGGCTCATCCGCGGGCGCTGGATGAAATCGTCGGGCAATATCTCGTTCCACAGATCGACGACTTCCTGGCTTTTCGAGAAGAAGCGATGGCCGCCGATGTCGAAGCGGAAGCCCTCATGTTCGACGGTGCGGCTGATGCCGCCGACATAGACAGGATCTTTTTCGATCACCGTCACCTTGTACCCCTGCCTGGTCAGCAGATAGGCGGCGGTCAGCCCCGCCGGGCCGGCACCGACAATGGCAACGTCGGCGCTCGTCGGCCGGTTGTTCGACATTTGGGCATTGGTCACTGGAATAGTCCCCCACAGGCAAGTTCCATCGCTGTGCCCAAACATGGCTAAGAAGTGGTTAATCCGAAGGAGAAGTCGCCCCGGCGGCGCGGAAATTCAGATGTCGCCAGCCTTTCGGCGGATCGTCCGCATCCAGCGCTGGCGCAGCGCCGCGGGCCGTTCGCCGTGGCGATCGTCGAGGAAGGTCGCGGCGGCGACGCGATCGGCGCGGAAATGCCGGAAATCGCCGCGCAGCTCGCACCAGGCGGCCAGCGTCCGCCGGTCGTTGAAATAGCCGATGACGATCGGCCAGATCACCCGCTCGCTCGCCGCCCCGCTTTCGTCGCGATAGGCAAGCCGGATCTTGCGCCCTTCGCGGATCCACCGCCGCGTGCGGGCGATGTCGATGCCGTCGGCGAGCTGAGCATGCGGCCGACCGGTGCCCGTCGTTGGTTCGGCCAGAATCGGGCGCAGCTCGTCGGGAATCGCGGCGGCAATCTTGGCGATCAGGTCGCGCGCGGCGTTGGCGAGCGCCGGATCGCCGCGCCCCACGACCCATTGCGCGCCGAGCACCGCCGCCTCGATCTCGTCGGCGGTCAGCATCAGCGGCGGCATGTCGTATCCCGCGCCGAGAACATAGCCGAACCCGGCCTCGCCCTGGATCGGCACGCGCTGACCGATCAGGTCGGCGACGTCGCGATAGACGGTGCGCACCGACACCTCGAGCTCCCCCGCCATTTCGCGCGCGGTGACCGGGCGCGACGAGCGGCGCAGCAGCTGGATGATCTGGAACAGCCGGTCGGCTCGCCGCAAGATTCAGGCCCTCCCATTTCCTGCTGACAATATGCTGTCAGCAGGCCTGTCCTACAGATGCTGCGCAGCGGACGGCAAGCCCGGCCGCCATCTTCAAAGGAGATTTTCGATGATCACTCTCTATCACGCGCCGCAAAGCCGCTCGACACGCATCATCGGCCTGCTCGAAGAACTCGGCGAGCCCTATGCGATCCATCCGGTGTCGATCTTCCGCCCGATGACCGGAGAGGGCAAGGGCGACCCCGCCAATCCGCATCCCGACAAGCGGGTTCCGGCGATCGAGCATGACGGCCAGCTTCTCGCCGAATCGGTCGCGATCACCCTCTATCTCTGCGACAGCTTCGCCGAAAAGGGCCTCGCACCGCAGCCCGGCGATGCCCGCCGCGGCGCCTATCTGACCTGGCTCGCCTGGTATGCGGCCGAGCTGGAGCCCGCGATGTTCGCGGGATTCGCGGGCGAGCTCGATGCATCGCCGCTCAAGCGGCGTGCCTATGACGCCGTGCTGCACCGCGTCGAAACCGCGCTCGCCCGCGGTCCCTATCTGCTCGGCGATACCTATTCGGCCGCCGATTTTCTCGTCGCCAGCGCGCTTGCCTTCGGTCGCAGCGTCTTTCCCGAGAGCGATGCGATAGACGCCTATATCGCGCGCTGCAACGAACGGCCGGCGATCCGGCGCGGCCAGGCGCTCGACGCGGCGTCGGGAGTGCAACGCCTCGCCGCCTGATCGCACGGCGCGACGAAACGCCCATGGCAAAAGTCGAACCGAGCGAGATCAGCCGCCGGTTCAGCGGGGCGCCAGCTTCGCATCCTAGGATGGCATCGGGACCGAAACAGTTGGAACGAACCATGATCTGGATGAAGAAACTGGCACTCACCGCGCTGATCGGCGTCAGCGCCGTCGCCGCCCTGCCGGCCGAGGCCGACGCCCGCGACCGGCATCACCGCCATTACAGCTATCGCGACCGCGACCATGATCGCTATCGCGATTATCGCCGGGATTACCGCCGCGACTATCGCCGCGGCCATTATCGCGACCGCTCTTATTGCCGCCGCGGCAGCGGGACGACCGGGCTGATCGTCGGCGGGGCGGCCGGTGCGCTTCTCGGCCGCGAAGTCGACCGCTACGGCGACCGCACGCCGGGGACGATCATCGGCGGCGCGGCAGGCGCGCTGATCGGGCGCGAAATCGGCCGCGGCGGCCGCTGCTAGGACGCGGTCACGACGGCCCGCCGGTGTCCTCCGCCGGCGGGCCGCGGGCGCTGCTGCCTTCGCCGGGCGCCGCCGCCCCAGCCGCCAGCGCCCGCGCGATCGGCCTCAGCGCCACGGTGCCAAGCTTGACGCGCGGTGCCGCCTTGCCGGGTGCGGCGCCGATCGCCAGCGCGGGATCGAGACGCAACGCCGTCGCGGACGCCTTTGCCGGACGGACCGTATAGCGACCGTAAGCCACGCTTTCGAAAAGATAATAGCCGTCGAACTCGGTCAGCGTCGTTGCGCGCACCCGCCCCTCGGCATCGACGAGTTCGAGCGCGAGGCCCTCGATCGGATTGCCGCCATCGCGGATCATCACTCCCTCGATCTCGCCCGCCGCGGTCATCGGCAGCAGGACGCGCGTCGCGACCCCCGGCCGCGGCGTGACGACGACGCCGGGCAGCGCGGGCTGGACATAGGGATCGGGTAGGCTGCCCGCGTCGATGCCGATCATCACCGGGCGAAAGGGTTCGAGCCCGTCGATCGTCGCCCGACCGCTCGCGTCGGTCGCGGCCTCGATGAAGGCGTTGCCGGCGGTCAGCGGCACGCCCTTCAGCGCCGCTTCGCCCGGCTGACGAATGCCGTCGCCATTATCGTCCATGAAGACGTCGGCGCTCACCTGACCGCGCCCGGCGAGCTTCTCGCTCGACACACGCCAGCCGCCGCCGACGGGCTTGGGCCCGAAGCTGAAGGCGAGCGACAGCGACACCGCGACCGAGCCGTCGGTCGCCACCTCGCCGAAACCGCTAAGCTGCAACGTCTTGAAACGGCGCGTATATCCTAGCCCCGCACGGCCACGCGCGAGCCCCTTGTCATAGCCGAGCTCGGCACGCCATTCAGCGTCGCCCTTCCCCGCCCATTCGCCGACGACGGCAAGCCGCGTGTCGGCCTCCTGCCCCGACAAGGCGAAGCGCGCCTCGCCGCGCAGGCGGACGCGCCCGATCCGGGCGTTGGCAAGCAATGTCGCGGTCAGATTGTCGGGCGGGTCGGACCCGCCGGGCGCTTTCGTGTGACTCCAGTCGATCTGCCCGGTGAAGGTCAGCGCGCGAAAGCTCAGCGACGCGCGGCCCGACGCCTGCAGGTTCGACGCGCCAGAGGCACGGTCGATCTGCGCCAGGTCGACATGCAGCGGCACGACCGTCCGCCCGAGCTTGACCGCCTGATCGACCGCCAGCGAATAAAGCCCGGTAATTCCACCAACAAAGCGATCGGAGACGAAACCGCCCCAGCCGCGCATCGCATCGGCGCGAACATTGGTTTCGCCGAACGCCGCAAGCCAGCTTGCGCGCAGCGCTTTCCCCCCGTCATCGGAGTAGCTTCCCGCAACCTCGAGCAGCGACGGGCCGATCGAGCGGCGCACCGCCGCCTCGCCATAATTGCGGCGGACGTTCTCGATCATCAGGCTGTGAAAATAGGCGGCGATCGAGGTGCGCGTATCGAGCCCGCGCTCGATCCCGACGGTGCCGCGCCAGCCGCGCCGGAACGCGCCGCCGTGCCGGGCGAATTCGATCAGGTCGGTGTCTTCCTGCGCGACGCCCGCCCAATACCAGGTCTGCTGCGGCGGGATCGAATCGACTCCCACCTGCAACTGCCTGATTTCACGCCTGATCTGGCCTTGCGGCCCGTATAGCACGATCTCGAAGCGGTTCGCGCCATATTGCAGCGGCACATCGAGAAATTCGTAGCGGCCGTCGCCATTCGGATTCGTGAAGGCAAGCAATTGCCCGTTGCGATAGAGTTCGGCGTCCCACCCCGCGGGCAAGTCGCCGCGAAAGCTCGTCTTGTCGAAGCTGTCGGGGCGCTCGACCGGGCGGTTGGTGATCACCGCGCCGCGCCCTGGCGCGCTCTGCACGACCAGTCCCGTCGACAGCAAACTGACGTCGCCGACCGCATAATGGGTCGCATGGAGCGGGCCGAGCAGCCGCCCCTCGGGATCGGTACGATAGAGGCGCATCCGCAAACTGTCGGGAACGCCCTTGTCGTTAGACGACAGCCGCGCGTCGAAACTCTGTCCGAGCGCTTCACCCGCGGCGAAAATCTCGTAGCGCGCCTGCGCATAGGAGCCGCCCTTCCGGTCCGACACCACTCCCGCCGAGGCGACGACGTCGACCGACGGCGTCGCCCACGCCTGATAGGGCCGCGTCGCCTGCGGCAGGCTCGCAAGGTCGAACGACGCCTGCGGACGCAGCCCCGCCGCCCTAGCGCGCCGCTCGGCCGCGAGCTGGAAGGGCAGCTTTTCCTTGGCGTCGATGCGCAGTACCGCGTTCGACAGGTCGGCGGTGATCGGCACGCCGAGCCACTGGTTCAGCCCGTCCAGATCGACGCACCAGCCCGCCGGCGTGTCGCGGATCGCGGTCGCGCCGATCGTATAGCTCTGGCTGCCGACGCGCACCTGCCCCGCCTCGCGGTCGATCAGCAGGTCGCGGCGCTCGTCGAATACCCAGCCGGTTGCGCGGCGCAACTTCTTGTCGACGCGCACCGCAAGGTCGAGCGCGAGCACCATGTCGCCCAGGTCGACGCAAATCCCCTGCGGCGTCTGATACCCGCGCACCCCGTCGCCGAGGCGGTATTGACCCGATCGCAGGTCGAACAGCCAGCGGTCGTCCTCGTTCGGCCGCCAATCGTCGGCGGTGACGGAGACGGGCTTTTCTTCAAAAGCCGCCGCACCGGCCGGGGCAAGCCCGACCAGCGTCAACCCGGCGGCAAGCACCGGAAGCCATCGCAGGAGCGCCGCGCGAAGCATCGCCCGCCCGCGGTCTTCGCGCGAATCCCGGCCCTATTTCACCACCCGGTCGGCGTCGGCAATCGTGCCGCCGCCGATGTCGCGATCCTCGCTGTAGCGGATATGCACCGGCCCCCTGAGCTGCGCGGCGAGTTCGGGCGGGACGGGCAGCGACACCTTGCGTGCCGCCACCTCGGGATAGACCGCGATCCCGCGCGCGAGCAGCAACGGCTCGGCGACCCCCGGCCGCGTCACCTCGATATCGCCATAGACCGAGCGGTTGCCGCTCCGCGCCAGGTCGAACTCGAACGCCGGCCCATCCTTCGTCACACCGACCCGGGCGTCGCCGATCGTCGCGGTCGCGCCGAGGTCGCCGACGCGGACGATGATCGGAATGGTGATGCCATAGATCGGCGTCAGCGCGATCGACACGCCGGTGGGCGCGGGCCTGGCGGGATCGGCCGCGACCGCGGGCGCCGCGTCGGGCACCGCGCGGAACAGCATGTGCGCGCGATATTCGCCAGGCGCGAGCCCTTCGGGCAGGCGCACCCCGACTCGGATCACCTGCGGCTGGTTCGGCGGCAGCGTCACGCGGCGCGGGCTGAAGGCGATCATGCCGAGCGCGGCGCGCTCGGCGGGCGTCACATCGGCCTCGGCGATCTCGTCGAGCCCGCCGTCCGCGGTCATCCGCTTGATTTCCAGACTGATGCGATAGGTCGCGGGTTCGCTGCCGATATTGTTGAGCACCACTTCGGTGCCGCGCGATCCGTCGAGAATGATGCGCGTCGGCGCGACGAGCAGGTCGCCCGCAGCCAAAGCGGGCGGCGCAGCGGTGCCGAGCGCAGCCGCCGAGAACAGGCAAAAGCCCTTGATAAAGCGCAACATAGACACGATCCCCACAATCGTTGCGGAGCGACGGCCGCCGCTCCTTTGGTTGGTCGCATCCCTGTTGCGCCATCATGGTTGATATTTCGCTAACCATGATGGCTGGCCGGACCGGGGCCGCGCGCACAAAAAAGGGCTCCGGAGACTGGCGCTCCGAAGCCCTTTTGTCGGCTGGCGAGCCCTCAAGGCTCGCCGGCCCCCACCCGATTACTGGTAGTTGGCGGTGACGGTGAACGTCCCGGCATAGCTGCCCGCCGCCTGGTTGGCGCCGACGCTGAGTGCGCCGCCGACCGAGAAGCTGTTGCCCGACGCGGCGAGCGTCATCGAGGTCGCCGACGAGGTCAGCGTGGCTGTCATGCTGTTGGCGCCCGAGCTCAGCGACACCGTCGACGGAACGCTGATGGTGACGGCCTGGCCGGTCGTGCCGCCGAGGTTGAAGCCCGCAGCCGAGGTCGTGCCGATGCAGGTCAGGCCGCTGCCGCAGCTCACGCCGCCGGCGGTCGAAACCGTGACGGTCGAAGCGGCGGTGCCGCTGACGATCGTCGCGAAATCGAGGTCGGTGCTGTTGGCGATCGTCAGCGGCGCGAGGATTTTCGCCTTGGCCGTCGCCGTGGCCGTCGCGGCGTGCGCCGCCGAGGCGTTCATCGCAAAGGCAGCAATCGCGGCGCCGACGAGGGCGCGCTTCATTCCAGTGGTGCGCATATGATTTGGTCCCTTGAACAGTCGAAACTCGAATGGAAATCCCACCCCATTCGCCGACCCCTTTAGCGGGTCACCCGTTCAGGCTTTGCGCAACAAGCATGGTTAACAGCGCATATACGAATAGCCCGCGTTGCGCGAAGCAAGCGAGCGAAAACAAGGCCTTGAGCCATGATTGGGTCGATCATGGAGATCGCCTTCGGTCTGTTAACGGCCCGCCGCGGGACAGATTAAGCGCGCAGCGAAAAAAGGATCGCGCGAATCGGCCGGTGTCAGATGCCCTCGCCGCTCAGCCGCTGGCAGATCATGTCGAGCTGGTCGAGCGACGCGAATTTGAGCGTCAGCGCCCCCTTGCCGCCGCCGGCATAGTGGATCGCGACGCCAATCCCCAGCAGTTCGGACAGATGGCGCTCGACCGCGACGATGTCGGGATCGCGGCCGCCGTCGAGGCTCTTATATTCGAGCGGCGCCTTGTTGCGGCCTCCGCCCTTGCCTTCGCGTACCAGCGCCTCGACTGCGCGGACCGACAGGCCCTCCTTGACGATCCGGCGCGCGATCTCCTCGGCCCCGTCGGCGCCGATCAGCGCGCGGGCATGGCCCATCGACAGCGCGCCGTCACCGACCAGATCCTGCACCCCTTGCGGCAGATCGAGCAGGCGCATCAGATTCGCGACATGGCTGCGCGATTTACCGACCAGCTTCGCCAGTGCTTCCTGGCTGTGGCCGAAATCGTCGATCAGGCGGCGATAGGCGGCTGCTTCCTCGATCGCATTGAGATCCTGGCGCTGAATATTCTCGACCAGCGCAATCTCATAGGTCGCGGCGTCGTCGAGATCGCGGACGAGTGCGGGAACCTGATGCAGCCCGGCGCGCTGCGCCGCGCGCCAGCGGCGTTCGCCCGCAACGAGCTGATAGCCATGTCCATCCGGGGCATGGCGAATGATGATCGGCTGCAACAACCCGCGCGCACCGATCGAATCGGCGAGCTCGGCGATCGCTGCTTCATCGAAATGGCGGCGCGGCTGGTTCGGCAGCGGGCGAATCGACGCGACCGCGACATGCTGGACCGCGTCGCCCGCCACCGGCGCCGCCTTCGCCGCCGCGCCCGGCGAGGCGAGCACTGGCGCCTCGACCGCCGCATCGCCGAACAGCGCGTTCAGCCCGCGCCCGAGCCCCGAGGGCCGCTTTCGTGGCGCCTGCCCGCCTATTTCCTTTTCATTATCAGACATTTAAGCGGCCTTGCGAATATCGGGCAGGCGGTCGATCAGCTCGCGCGCGAGCGCGATATAGGCCGCCGACCCGGCGCAGCGATGGTCATAGATCAGCGCCGGCAACCCATGGCTCGGCGCTTCGGACAGGCGGACATTGCGCGGGATCACCGTCTCGAACACCACCGGGCCCAGCACCTCGCGAACATCGTCCGATACCTGGTCGGTCAGCCGGTTACGGCGATCGAACATGGTGAGCGCGACCCCGAGAATGAACAATTGCGGATTGAAGCGCCCACGCACGCGCTCGACGGTGGTCAGCAACTGGCTGAGTCCCTCGAGCGCGAAAAATTCGCACTGGAGCGGCACGAGCAAGGATTCGGCCGCGATCAGCGCATTGAGCGTCAGCATGCCGAGCGACGGCGGACAGTCGATCAGGCAGATATCCCACTGCCCCGCTTCGGCGCCCGACAGCGCCTGTTGCAGACGATGCAGACGATCGGCGAACTCGATCAGCTCGATCTCGGCGCCCGACAGGTCGACGGTAGCGGGAACAATGTCGAGCCGCGGCACTGCGGTCGGAACCGCGCATTCGGCGATCGTCGCCTCGGCACGCAGCAAATCGTAGCTCGAAAATTCGCGCTGCGCCTGCGTGATGCCGAGCCCGGTCGAGGCGTTGCCCTGCGGATCAAGGTCGATGATCAGCGTCCGCCACCCGGTCGCCGCGAGCGCGGTCGCCAGATTGATCGCGGTCGTCGTCTTGCCGACCCCCCCCTTCTGGTTCGCCACGGCAATGCGGATCATCATTTCCCTCTTTGCTCTGCGCCGATGCGACCTTCGCCGATCAAAATCCTGCTCTCCGCATCGGTGCGGCTCTGTTCCACGTGAAACATTCTCTGCCATGGCTGCGGCAACAATGCCAGTTCCTTAACCGCGTTTCGTCCCTTTGGCAGCAGCCAGCGCGTCGATTCGGTGGAAAAACGCGTGGACAAGGCAATCAGCCGGTCGAGCGGCGCGAAAGCGCGAGCGCTGATCGTTGCCGCCGGCTGCGTCTCGACGCGTTCGAGCGGCGCTTCGACTACCTCGACATGCGTCAGATCGAGGTCGGCCGCGACCCCGCGCAAAAACTCACACCGCCGCCGCCGCGATTCAATGAGCAGCATCGGCCGCGGGCTCAGAATCGCCACCACCAGTCCGGGCAATCCCGGTCCGCTCCCCAGGTCAATCCAGAGCCCATCGCGCTTCGCATCAAGTGCCAGCAATTGCGCGCTGTCCGCGATATGGCGCACCCACAGACTCGGGATCGTCGAGGCCGCGATCAGATTCTGTCGCTCATTCTCCGCGATGAGCATCGCGGCAAAGCGATCGAGCTGATCCCATTGCCGCGCGGTCGGGGCCAAGGCGTGGCCGATCCAACCCCGCGCCTGCTCCTCGCTCGACAACACCTCGTTCACCATCATCCCTCTCATCCGATCGAATCCCGCGAAAGCGGGCCAGCTCTCTTTCTTCTTCGCGCCTTTGCGTGGCATTTTTATAGATTCACGCAAAGGCGCAAAGACATGCCCCAGCCCCAAAAGCCGGTTCCAAAATATCTCACACAAGGACACAAAGATGCCGCTCTGACTTTCACCTTCGCGAAGATATTGACCGGCCTTTATCAAGTAGGGCGCTTCGCGCGATGCCTTCACCAATCGCCGCGAGCCCGACCGTCCCTCTTCGTGTCTTTGTGTGAGACAATCAAAACCCTGGAAACGGCTATGCCGCGCGCCGCCGCCCATGCACCATGATCGCGGTCAGCGCCGCCGGGGTCACCCCGTCGATCCGCGCCGCCTGTCCCAATGTCTCGGGCCGGGCCTTCGAGAGCCGCTCGACCATCTCGCGCGACAGCCCGCCGATCGCGCCGTAATCGAGCGCCGGATCGAGCACGATCGCCTCGTTCGCCGCGAGCGCGCGCAGTTCGGCATCCTGCCGCGCAATATAGGGCGCATAATGCGCATCTTCGGCCAGTTCCGACAGGATCGCCGCGTCGATCGCAGCGAGTTCGGGCGCAAGAGCCTTGAGCGATTCGAGCGTGACGTCCGGAAAACGCAACAGGTCGATACGCCGCCGTGCGACCCCATCGCCCGGAATCGCGAGGCCGATCGCGGCATAGTCCGCCGATGCCACCGGCGCCGCGAGCAGGGCCTGCGCCTCCGCCCGCTCGGCCATTCGCGCCTCGAAAAGCGCCGCCGTCGCGGGCCGCACGAGCCCCAGCGCGATCCCTTTCGGGGTCAGCCGCGTCGCAGCATTGTCAGCGCGCAGGCGCAGGCGATACTCCGCACGCGCAGTAAGCATTCGATAGGGCTCGGTCACGCCCTGCAACACCAGATCGTCGATCATCACCCCGATATAGGATTCAGAGCGGTCTAGGATCATCGGCACACGGCCCTGAACGCCGAGCGCCGCATTGGCGCCCGCGACCAACCCCTGCGCGGCGGCCTCCTCATAGCCGGTCGTGCCGTTGATCTGCCCCGCGCAGTATAGCCCACCGATGGCGCGGACCTGCAGCCCCCGATCGAGCGCACGCGGATCGATATGGTCATATTCGACCGCATAACCGGGCACCGTCATCTCGACCTTTTCCAGCCCTGCCATCGTGCGCAGCATCGCGAGCTGGACATCGGCGGGAAGCGAGGTCGAAACGCCGTTGGGATAGACGAGCGGCGAATCGAGTCCTTCGGGCTCCAGAAACACCTGATGTCCGTCGCGGTCGGCGAAGCGATGGATTTTGTCCTCGATCGACGGGCAATAGCGCGGCCCGGCGGCGCCGATCGCGCCGGTGAACAGCGGCGAGCGGTCGAGATTCGCGGCGATGATCGCGTGCGCCGCGGGGTTGGTGCGCGTGATCGCACAGAAAATCTGCGGCACGTTTCGCGCGCTGTTCCACGTGGAACAGGTCCAGTCGCCGTCATCGGACGGCTGCTCCTCGAGGCGTGCCCAGTCGATCGTCCGGCCATCGAGGCGTGGCGGCGTACCGGTCTTGAGCCGCGCCATCGGCAGGTCGGCGGCGCGAAGCTGCTCGGCGAGACGATGGGCACCGACCTCCCCGATGCGGCCGCCTTCCATCCGCTCTTCGCCCCGAAAGAGCCGCCCGCCAAGGAACGTTCCCGTCGCGAGCACCACCGCCCCGGCCTCCAGGCGGGCGCCGTCGCCGAGCTCGAGTCCCTCGACGCGCGTGCCGTCCGGCGACAGCACCAGCGCGGCGGCTTCGCCCGCAACGACGCGAATCCCCTCCTCTGCCGCGAGCAAGGTTTGAATCGCTTCACGATAGAGTTTGCGATCGGCCTGGATGCGCGGTCCCTGCACCGCCGCGCCCTTCGACGCGTTGAGCATCCGGTAATGGATCGCCGCGGCATCGGCGGCGCGCGCCATCCAGCCATCGAGCGCATCGACCTCGCGCATCAGGTGACCCTTGCCGAGTCCGCCGATCGCGGGATTGCACGACATCGTGCCGATCAGCGCGGGATCGAAACTGACAAGCGCGACGCGTGCACCAAGCCGCGCCGCCGCCGCGGCCGCCTCGGTCCCGGCATGTCCACCGCCGACGACGATGACATCGAATTTCGTTTCATTTTGCATGATCGCGGCGCCCATAACCCAAAGCCGCCTCCAAATCCATCGGCGCGTAGCGCCCAATATTATCTCACACAAAGGCGCGAAGAACACGATCTTCTTCTTTGCGCCTTCGCGCCTTTGTGTGAGATAATTTCTTCCCGAATCCCATCGATCTCACACAAAGACACAAAGAGGGCCGCCCTATCGCACGGTCGCGCCCTCTTTGTGTCTTTGTGTGAGAAAAAGGGGCTTCGCCCACACTTTGCGACGAAGCTGTTCCACGTGGAACATCATTTGCCGATACAGAAGCGCCCGAACAATGCGTCGAGCATATCTTCGACCCCCGCGCGCCCGGTGATGCGGTCGAGTGCCACCGCCGCGAGCCGCAAGCGCTCGGCAATCAGGATCATATCCCCGGCCTCGCGCGTGTCCGGATCGATCGAAAGCCAGTCTCTCGCCTCGGCAAGCGCGGCGCGCTGGCGCTGGCGCAACGCGGCTTCGCCTTCGCGCGGCAGCAGGGTGCGTGCCATTTCGACGATCGCGGCGTGGAGCCGGTCCATCCCTTCCCCCGTCGCGGCCGACAGGATCAGATCGCAGCGCGCCGCCTTAGCCCCTGCCGCGGCATCGCCGCGCCAGCGGTCGGCCTGCGCGGCGATCAATATGCGACGCGGATGCGCGGGCGCGTCCGCCGGCGGTCCGAGCCAGAGCAGGATATCGGCCGCCTCGACCGCTGCTTTCGCGCGGCCGATTCCGATCGCTTCGACATCATCGGCACTTTGGGCGCGGATACCGGCCGTATCCGAAAAGCGCATCGCGATCCCATCGAGCGCGAGCGGCGTCTCGATCACGTCGCGCGTCGTCCCCGCGACCGGCGACACGATCGCCAGCTCGCGCTGGGCCAAAGCATTGATAAGAGTGGATTTACCGGCATTCGGCGGTCCCGCGATCACCACCGACAGCCCCTCGGCGATCACCTCCGCCGCCGGCCGCGCCAGCCATTCGCCAAGCTCGGCGGCTAGCTCCGCCATCCGGCTCACCAATCGCTGCGCGGCTCCTTCGTAAACCTCGACATCATCTTCATCGGCAAAATTGAGCTCGGCCTCGGCCCCCGCCATCAACCCGAGCAGCCGCTCCTGCCAGCCCATGACCGCGCGCGACACATGGCCGCTCGCCATGCCGAGCGCCTGTACCCGCTGGCTCTCGGTTTCGGCCGCGAGCAGATCGGCAAGTCCCTCGGCCTCGGCAAGGTCGATCCGGCCGCTCAGAAAGGCGCGGCGCGTGAACTCGCCCGGCTCGGCGCGGCGCAGTCCCGGCAATGCGCCAAGCGCCGCTTCGACCGCCCCAACCACCGCGCGGCCGCCGTGCAGATGCAGTTCGGCCAGATCCTCGCCCGTCGCGGTCGCCGGTCCCGGAAACCACAGCAGAAGCGCCCGGTCTAGCGGCGCCCCCGCAGCATCTCTCAGCTCGGTCAGCGAAGCGCGGCGGGGCGTGGGCAATCGCCCGGCCAGCGCTTCGAGCGCCGGCCCAGCTGCGGGTCCGCTGATGCGCACGACGGCGATCGCCGCCGGCGGCATCCCGCTCGACAGCGCAAAAATCGTGTCGCTTACAAGGCTTTGGTTCAGCTCTTGCGTCCCTTGGCGGATTTGTCGTCATCGCCCTTGTCGGACGCTTTCGACGCGCCGCCCATCAATCCGCCGCCGAACTGGCCGAGCAACGACTGGACCAGACCCAGCCCGCTTTCGCCCATCGGTACCCAGCTCTTGACCATCGCCTGCACCATGTCGGGGGTGATCCCCTTCGCCATCAGTTCCTTGACGCGCGACAGATAGATGTCGTGGAGCGGCTCGAGGTCGGGAAGCCCGAACAGCCGACGCGCCTCTTCGGGCGTGCAATCGATCTCGATATTGAACTTCATCGCCTGGCCTTCCCCCTTCGGCGCTTGAGCCGCGCCCGTTGGCCCGCTAGCTTCGCGCTTTCCCCGCCAAGAAGCAAGAGACAGGAGAGCTCCCCGATGTCCGCACCCTCCCCGACGAACACCACCATCGCCGCGCTCGACGGCGAAGGCGCGATTCCCGCCTATGTCGCGCGTCCTGACGCCGATTCATCGCGTGCGATCATCGTCATTCCCGAAATCTTCGGCGTGAATGCCGGAATTCGCGAGAAATGCGACGATTGGGCGGCACAGGGCTATCTGGCGGTTGCACCCGATATCTTCTGGCGCTTTGCCCCCGGCATCGAGCTCGACCCCGATATCGAGACCGAAATGAACGAGGCGCTCGGCTATTTCGGCCAGTTCGATGCCGACAAGGGCGTGAAGGACATCGAGGCTGTCATCCGCTGGGCACGCGGCCAAAGCGCGAACAAGGTCGGCGCGGTCGGCTTCTGCCTCGGCGGCAAGCTTGCGTATATGACGGCGGCGCGCACCGACATCGACGCATCGGTCGGCTATTATGGGGTGATGATCGACCAGATGCTGGGCGAAAGCCACGCAATCGCGCATCCGTTGCTGCTCCATATTCCGACGAACGACCATTTCGTCAGTCCCGAAGCGCAGGCGAAGATGCATGAGGGCCTCGATCCGAACCCGAAAGTCACGCTCCATGACTATGAAGGGCTCGACCATGGTTTCGCCGCGACCCACGGTAACCGGCGCAACGAGGAGGCGGCTCAGCTCGCCGACGGCCGCACCCGCGCCTTCTTCGCCGAGCAGCTCGCATGAGCGCGCATGACGGTCTCGCCGCCTGGCACGCCTATATGGCGGGCGGCGGCGATCCCGAGGCGCTGAAGGCCTTGCTCGCCGAGGATGCGGTGTTTCACTCGCCCGTCGTCCACACACCGCAGGAAGGCCGCGACAAGGTCTTCGCCTATCTCCACGCGGCGAGCCACGCGCTCGGCGGCGACGATTTCCGCTATCTGCGCGAGATCGTCGACGGCGATCAGGCGATGCTGGAATTCCAGACGGAACTCGACGGCATCCAGATCAACGGTGTCGACATCATCCGCTGGGATGGCGGAGGAAAGATCATAGATTTCAAGGTGATGGTGCGACCGCTCAAGGCGATCAACAAGGTATGGGAAAAGATGGCGGCGACGCTCGCGGCGCAGGCCGGCTGATTCCTATACGCCGATGCTCCGCTGGATCGCCTTTCCCGTCCTGATCGCGCTCGCCGCCGCCGCGACCTGGTGGCCGCCTGCGCGCTGGACGCTGGTGGCCTGGGTGCCGCTGCTGCTGATCGCGCTGTATGACGCCGTCCAGCGCAAGCACAGCCTGCGCCGCAACTACCCGCTGATCGCGCGCATCCGCTGGCTGTTCGAAGCGCTGCGACCCTTCCTCTATTCCTATATCGTCGAAAGCCCGCTCGAGGGCCGTCCTTTCGCGCGCACCGAGCGCGACCTTGTCTATGCGCGGGCCAAGGGCGATCTCGACGCGCATCCCTTCGGCACCGAACTCGACGTCTATTCGGACGAATATGAGTGGATGAGCCACAGCATCGCGCCGAAGCACGACCATGACCGCACGCAGCGGGTGACAGTCGGTGGCGCGCAATGTTCGCGGCCCTATGACGCCGCGCTGCTCAACATCTCGGCGATGAGCTTCGGCTCACTAGGCGCCAATGCGATCGAGGCGCTCAACCTCGGCGCCAAGCTGGGCAATTTCTATCACGACACCGGCGAAGGCGGTTTCAGCCCCTATCACGCCAAATATGGCGGCGATATCGTGTGGGAACTCGGCAGCGGTTATTTCGGCTGCCGCGACGAGACCGGCCGCTTCGACCCCGCGCGCTTTCGCGACCGTGCGCAGAGCGAGCAGGTCAGGATGATCGAGATCAAGCTCAGCCAGGGCGCGAAACCGGGGCATGGTGGGGTGTTGCCCGGGCCCAAGGTCAGCGCCGAAATCGCGGCGACGCGCGGCGTTCCCGAAGGGCAGGATTGCATCTCCCCTGCCGCGCACTCGGCTTTCGCGACCCCGATCGAGATGGTCGAGTGGGCGGCTAAACTGCGCGAGCTTTCAGGCGGCAAGCCCGTCGGCATCAAACTCTGCGTCGGCCAGCCCCACGAAATCTATGCCGTCATGAAGGCGATGATCGAAACCGGAATCCGCCTCGATTATATCGTCGTCGACGGCGCCGAAGGGGGGACCGGCGCAGCACCGGTCGAATTTTCCAACCGCGTCGGGATGCCGCTCCGCGAAGGGCTGATCTTCGTGCGCAACGCGCTCGTCGGCTGCGGGCTCAAGGAAGAGGTGCGGCTCGCGGCGTCGGGCAAGGTGCATTCAGGCGCGGGGCTCGCGACCAACTGCGCGCTCGGCGCCGACTGGTCGAACGCCGCGCGCGCCTTCATGTTCACGCTCGGCTGCGTCCAGTCGCTCAAATGCCATACCGACAAATGCCCGACCGGAATCGCGACGCAGGACCCCGGTCGCCAGCGCGGACTGGTGGTTGCGGACAAGGCCGAGCGCGTCCGCCGCTTTCAGACCGCGACGGTGTCGGCGCTGTGGGATTTGAGCTGTGCGATGGGGCTCGACAATCCCTGGGCAATCCGGCCGCACCACCTGCACGAACGGCTCAATTCGGCACGCTCGGATTCGATCGACCGCATCTATAAATTCTACGACCGCGGCGTGCTGCTCGCCGATCCCGATTCGGTGTCGAGCGCTCGCTATTGGGCGATGGCCCGCGCGAACAGTTTCCGCGCGGCGCTTTAGATCGTGATGGGGTTGGACCGAAGCACCACCTTCCTTATCTCGTCATCCCGGCCTTCGCCGGGATAACGATTCAGTCTGAACTGATCATGCTCTAGATCAGGCTCAATTCCGCCAGCTCGCGATAGAGTTCGGGTGGTAAATCGCCGATCCCGTCGCCGTCATCGATGCCCTTCGGGGCATCGGCGTCGGTCAGGTAGCGCCAGCCCTGATGCGCGCGCTTCGGCTGCGGGTGGATGCGTTCGAGCAGCCCTTTGCAGACGATGTCGATCCGCCCGTCGTCGCGATCGTCGAAGCGCAATATCTCGACCCGGCCGACGAGCGTGTGGCGGACGATGAAATGCAGCTTGCCACCGATCAGTTGGTCGGCTCGCTTCGGCTTGAACCGCGTCGTGAAGCGAACCTCCCCTGTCTCGCTGCGCGCGGAAATCCGCGCGGCGAGCGAGGGATAGTCGGGGCATCCCACGGCGACGCGGGTCATGTGGAGCTGGGACATGACCATCAGATCGGGTCTCCGGGTCGAGAGTTCAACCGGTCCGGGGGCTCAGATAATAATCGCCCCGGCCCAGCGGATTGACCGGAAGCTGAAGCAGCATCGCCGGTGAGATGAGGACGGCGATCAAGGCCTTCACCCCGAAGAGCGCGGCACAAGGGGTAAGAACGACGGCGACCGACCCCATGGTCGCCAGCGCCAGGCGTCCGATCGCGCGCCGCATATGGTCGCCGGGCTGAATCTCAGGAACCGTCAGCATCTCGGCAAGGATCTCCGAGGCATCCTCATATTGCCATGCCGGCACGGTCAGCCGGAAACCGCCGATCGCAATGATGTCGGGCGAAACGCTCGTATAATATTCGCCGCCGACATGAACGATGATCCCGGCGGCATCGAGCATCGCGGCGACGGTCAGCGCCTCACCTCGCGCCAATATCCGCGCAATCGGTACCATCGCATCATCTGCCATGGACCCGTCATGCGGCGCGATAGAGACGCTGTCCAGCACAGCGCCCGATCAGCCGCCGATAAAGCTCATGAAATGCGGATGGACGTCGTGCCAACCCTCCCAGATCATCTTGCCCGCCACATAGACGATCACCGCGAGGCCGACCCAGGCGATCCAGCGGTAACGCTCGATATATTTGGCGATGATGTTCGCCGCCACGCCCATCATCGCGACCGCGAAGATCAGCCCGACGATCAGGATGCCGGGATGCTCGCGGGCCGCGCCGGCGACCGCGAGGACATTGTCGAGGCTCATCGAGACATCGGCGACCGCGACGCCCCACGCCGCGGCGGCAAAGCTCTTGGCGGGCTTCAGACCTGACTCCTCGTCGCCCTCGACCTCGGGCGAGCCCGCCGATTCGCCGTGCCCGCCGCGCAGGTCGCGCCACATGCGCCACGCGACCCAGAGCAGCAGCAGGCCGCCCGCGAGCACCAGCCCGACGATGCCGAGCAACTGCTGGACGACGAGCGCGAAGCCGATGCGCAGGACAAGCGCGGCACCGACGCCGATCAGGATCACCTTGCGGCGCTGGTCGGCGGGCAGGCCCGCCGCGAGAGCGCCGACGACGATCGCATTGTCGCCCGCGAGCACAAGGTCGATCAGCAGAACCTGAAGAAAGGCGGCAAAGGCCGCGGGTTCGGTGATGTTCGAGAAATCATGGACGATCGCGTCCCAGATTCCCGCCGACGGCGCCGCGCCCGCGGCAAAACTCAGCAATTCCACGATCATCTCAGCGCACCCATCCGAACAAATGGCCCAGGCCGATCTCGGGATCGACCCAGCCGTCGTAAATCATCTTCAGCGCCACATAGAGGATCACGACCAGTCCGACCCAGGCGATCCAGTGATAACGCTGCAGCAGCTTGGCGACATAATTGGCGGCCAGCCCCATGACGATCACCGTGAAGGTCATGCCGACGAACAGCAAGGCCGGATTTTCCCGCGCGATCGACGCGACGAGCAGGACATTGTCGATGCTCATCGACAGGTCGGCGATCGCAATCGAAACCGCCGCCTTGAAAAAGGTCTGCTTCGCCGGTTCGCCCTCTATTTCCGGGGTTTCGGGATCGTCGACCGGACCGGCGGCGGGCGTGGGCCGTATCTCGCGATACATATTATAGGCGACCCAGAGCAGCAGCAGCCCGCCCGCGAACACGAGGCCGGTGATCTTGAGAAGCTGCGTCGCGATCGTCGCGAAAGTGACCAGGAAAACGAGTGCCATGCCGACGCCGAGCATCAGCACCCGCTTGCGTTCGCGTTCGGGAAGCCGGCCGGCGATCGTCCCCATGATCAGCACGTTGTCGCCCGCCATGGTGAGGTCGCCGATGATGATCTGCCCGAGCAGCACGAGCCCCGAGACGGTGAAGATCGCCGAAAAATCCATCAGAGCGGCTCTCCATAATAGCTGACCGTGGGAACCGGATCATAAAAGGGATGCAGCAGCGCGCGCCACCGCTCATACCTGTCCGAACGCCGGAACCCCTCGCGATGATCCGCGACTGCGCGCCAGTGCGCGATCAGCAGATAGGGCTGGCCGGCGTCGAGCGGCGGACGGATTTCGAGCCCGAGGAAACCCGGCGAAGCCTCGATCAGCGGCCGCGCCTCGGCGACGGCCGCCTCGAACGCGGCTTCGGACCCCGGTCGAACCGGCAGCAAGGCAAGTTCGACCACCGCCACGCGCGCGGACTTACTGGTTCATCGAATCGAAGAAATCTTCGTTCGTCTTGCTGTCCTTGATCTTGTCGAGCAGGAATTCCATCGCATCGACGGTGCCCATCTGCATGAGGATGCGGCGCAGCACCCACATCTTCGAAAGCTTGCCCTTTTCGACGAGCAATTCTTCCTTGCGGGTGCCGGACTTGCCGACGTCGAGCGACGGGAAGATGCGCTTGTCGGCAACCTTGCGGTCGAGGACGATTTCGCTATTACCCGTGCCCTTGAATTCCTCGAAGATCACTTCATCCATGCGGCTGCCGGTATCGATCAAAGCAGTGGCGATGATCGAGAGCGAACCACCTTCCTCGATGTTGCGCGCGGCGCCGAAGAAACGCTTCGGACGCTGGAGCGCATTGGCATCGACACCGCCGGTCAGCACCTTGCCCGACGACGGCACGACGGTGTTGTAGGCGCGTCCGAGACGCGTGATCGAGTCGAGCAGGATGACGACATCCTTCTTGTGCTCGACGAGGCGCTTCGCCTTTTCGATCACCATTTCGGCGACCTGGACGTGGCGCGTCGCAGGCTCGTCGAAGGTCGAGGAGACGACCTCGCCCTTCACGCTGCGCTGCATGTCGGTGACTTCCTCGGGGCGTTCATCGACGAGCAGAACGATGAGGTAAACCTCGGGATGATTGTCGGTGATCGCCTTGGCGATATTCTGGAGCAGCACGGTCTTGCCGGTGCGCGGCGGCGCGACGATCAGCGCGCGCTGGCCCTTGCCCTGCGGGCTGACGAGGTCGATGACCCGCGCCGACTTGTCCTTCACGGTCGGATCGACCGTGTCGAGCGACAATTTCTGGTTCGGATAGAGCGGGGTGAGGTTGTCGAAATTGACGCGGTGGCGCACCGCCTCGGGATCGTCGAAATTGACGCTGATCAGCCTGGTCAGCGCGAAATAGCGTTCGCCGTCGCGCGGGGCGCGAATCTCGCCCTCGACGGTGTCGCCGGTGCGCAGGCCATATTTGCGAACCTGGTTCGGCGAGACATAGATGTCGTCGGGCCCGGCGAGATAATTGGCGTCGGAGGAACGGAGGAAGCCGAAACTGTCGGGCAGGACTTCGATCGTCCCCGACCCGATGATTTCCTCGCCCTCTTCGGCGAGTTCCTTGAGGATCGAGAACATCAGATCCTGCTTGCGCAGCGTCGAGGCGCCCTCGACGCCCAGTTCCTCGGCCATTTCGACGAGCTGGGCGGGCGATTTGGTCTTGAGTTCTTTAAGATGCATGGATGGATTCCAGGATGAAATTCAGGAGAAATAATCTTTGTTTTCAGTGCATCCGCAGGGATGCCTATCCGGCCGGGGGACGGCCGTTTGCGATAGCTTCGGCGCGGGAAGCACCGTCCGCGTGGAAAGCGGGGTTGATCGGCCCCTATAACCCGCTTTTGCGCAAGTCAATCGCGGCTGCGTCGGGGCGGCGGCTCAGAACGGTCGCACGACCACCAGTATGACGATGATTGCCGCGGCGATCCCCGGCACCTCGTTGAGGAGGCGAAGTTTTTTTTCGGTCAGCGGGCGTTCGCCGCGGCGCAATTTCTTGAAATAGCCGATCAGCCAACCGTGATAGGCCGAGAGCAGGATGACGAGCAGCAATTTGCCGTGGAACCAGCCCTCGCGCCAAACATCGCCGTTGAAGGCGAGCATCAGCCCGAACACCCAGACGAGGATGATCGACGGGTTGAGGATGATCTTGCGCAGGCGATCCTCGCGCTCGATCCACTTCTTGTCCTCGTCCGATCCGACCGCGCACTGGTGGTGATAGACGAAGAAGCGCGGCATCATGAACAGCCCCGCCATCAGGAAGATGACGAAAATCACGTGCGCGGCTTTGACCCAAAGCATCGTTACCCCCAGAAAACCTGCCATAAGTCCCGCCTACCCACGGACGCGCCGGATCAGATGTTCGACATGGGCTATGGGCGTGTCGGGCACGATGCCATGGCCGAGATTGAAGATATGGGGGCGATCGGGGAAAGCCGCAAGGATGCGATCGATCGCGGCGTCGAGCACGTCGCCCCCCGCGACGAGCGCGAGCGGGTCGAGATTGCCCTGCACCGGCAGATGCGGTGGCAGCGCCGCGTCGACCCAGGCCGGATCGACCGTCTCGTCGAGCCCGATCGCATCGACCCCGGTCTCGTTCGCGTAGGATGCGAGCTTGCCGCCCGCGCCCTTCGGAAAGCCGATGACCGGTGTGTCGGGATGGATCGCCTTCAGCCGGCGGACGATCTCGGCATTGGGGGCGATGACCCAGCGCTCGAACTGCGCGGGGCTGAGGCTGCCCGCCCAGCTGTCGAAGAGCTGGACCGCCTCGACGCCCTGTTCGATCTGGCCTGACAGATAGGCGACCGACAAATCGACGATCGCCTCGACGATCGCGCCGAACGCAGCCGGATCGCCGAACGCCATCCGCCGCGCCGCGGCCTGGTCCTTCGACCCCTGCCCCGCCACCATATAGGTCGCGACGGTCCACGGGCTGCCGGCAAAGCCAAGGAAGGTCGTTTCGGGGGGCAAGGCATCGGCGACGCGCGCGACGGTGGCGTATACCGGGTCGAGCCGCTGCGGCATCGCGGCGAGCGACGCCAGGGTAGTATCGACGAGCGGCGGCGCGAGCCGCGGTCCCTCACCCGCCTCGAACCACAGATCCTGTCCGAGCGCGTGCGGAACGACGAGAATGTCGGAAAAGAGGATCGCGCCGTCGAAGCCGAAGCGGCGGATCGGCTGCAAGGTGACCTCGGCCGCAGCCTCGCTGTCGTAGCAGAGTTCGAGGAAGCCCCCCTTGGTTTCCCGGAGCGCGCGATATTCGGGGAGATAGCGCCCCGCCTGGCGCATCAGCCACAGCGCGGGCTGCTCCTGCCGCACCCCGCGCAGCGTTGCCAGCAAGCTTTTCGACGACGCCTTCACGCGGTCCCTCTTTCTCTCTTCATATATATTTAAAGATGATTGTAGTGGTTTGTTGGTCGGCGGATTGCGGGGCTTTAGGCGCGGGCGCCCCTTTTGCCAACATATTGACTCTACGCGTCACAGGTAACGTCACGGAGTCGCCGGCCGCTTTCCCCCTAATTCACAGCCTGTGGATAAATTTCATCGCTTGTGGACAAGCGGTGGAGTGGAATCGGCAGCGTCGGGGATGAATCCTGCGTGCCGATCTTGTCCCGGCGGTTATGCCGAAACTTATCCACAGCGTGTGTCCGTCGCTCTGCCTGTGCGGGGGCAACGAGCCTGCACGCTTGCCTTTTCCTTCGCCGCTGCGAAATATGGGCTATGGACCGGCTCCACCTGCACCTTATATCCGATTCCACCGGCGAAACGCTCGAAAATATCGCCAAGGCGGCGATCGCGCAGTTCGACGATGTCGAGGTCGTGCGCCATTTCTGGCCGATGGTGCGATCCGAATCGCATCTCGATCGGATCATCGCCGAAGTGCAGGCGAGCCCCGGCATGATCCTGTTCACCCTGGTCAACGGCGAGTTGCGTGCCAGCCTCGAACGGCGCGCGGAGGCGCTCAACCTTCCGCTCGTTCCCGCGCTCGACGCGGTCACCGATGCGCTGTCGCGAATGCTGGGACAGGAAGCGAAGGCGCGCCCCGGCCGCCAGCATGTGCTCGACGCCGCCTATTTCGCGCGGGTCGAGGCGATTCAATTCACCGTCGCGCACGATGACGGCATCGGCTGGGAGAATTGGGAGCAGGCCGACATATTGCTCGCCGGGGTATCGCGGACCTCGAAAACCCCGACGAGCATCTATCTCGCCAACCGCGGATACAAGACCGCGAACATCCCGATCGTTCCCGAATCGCCGCCACCCGACGCGCTCTACAATCTGAAGCGCCCGCTCGTCGTTGGACTGACCACCGGGCTCGACCGGCTGGTGCAGGTACGGCGCAACCGCCTTCTCTCGCTCAATCAGGCACCCGAAACCGCCTATGTCGACGACGAAAGGGTCAAGGCCGAGATCGCCTATGCCCGGCGCATGTTCGCCGACAACGGCTGGCCGGTAATCGACGTGACGCGCCGCTCGATCGAGGAGACCGCCGCCGCGGTGATCAAGCTGATCGAGGATCGCGGCACGGCATGACACAGCTTCTTCTCGCCTCGCAGAGCAGCGGCCGCGCCGCGATGCTCCGCGCCGCCGGGCTCACCTTCGAGACGACCGCCGCCCATGTCGATGAGGAGGCGCTGACCGCTTCGCTGCTCGTGGCAGGGCAAACGCCGCGCAATATCGCTGACGCGCTCGCCGAAGCGAAGGCGGTCAAGATTTCGTCGCGGCTTCCCGGTGTCACGGTGATCGGCGCCGACACCACGCTGGCGCTCGACGACGGGTCGATGCTGACGAAACCCGCGGACCCCGCAGAGGCCGCCGATCATCTCCGCCGCATGGCCGGAACGCGGCACCGCCTGTTCAGCGCCGCGGTCGCCGCGCGCGACGGTGCGCCTGTTTGGCGCGCGGTGGGCGAGGCAAAGCTGTGGATGCGCCCCTTGCCGGACGCCTTCATCGCCGACTATGTCGCGCGCCACTGGGACAGCATCCGCTGGACCGTCGGCTGCTATGAGATAGAGGGGGCGGGCGTGCAACTATTCGACCGGGTCGAGGGCGATCCCTGGACGATCATCGGTATGCCGATGCTGCCGCTGATGGCGTGGCTGCGCGCGACCGGGCTGGCCCCGGCATGAGCGGCATCCCCTATGCCGAGGTAATTGGCGACCCAATCGCCCAGTCGAAATCGCCGCTGATCCATGGCTTCTGGCTGAAGGCGCTCGGGATCGACGGCGAATATCGCCGCGCGCATGTGAAGCCCGAAGATCTGGCTGCCTATATCGCCGAACGCTGCGACGACCCCGACTGGCGCGGTTGCAACGTGACGATTCCGCACAAGCTCGCGATCATGGATTTCGTCGACGATCCCGGCGATATTCGCGGCACGATCGGCGCGATGAACACCGTCGTGCGCCAGCCCGACGGCGCGCTGGTCGGGACCAACACCGACGCTGCGGGCTTCTACGCGCCGCTCGCCGAGCTCGATCTCGATGGCGCCCCGGTTGCGGTCGTCGGTGCTGGCGGTGCCGCGCGCGCGGTCCTGTTCGCGCTGGCCCGCGCCAAGGTCGGTCCTGTGACGATCCTGAACCGCTCGCCGCTGAAAGCGATGGGCCTGCTGGCGGCCTTCGGCCTCAAGGGTGAGGTCGCCGCGCTCGACGCCGGGTTGCCCCCGGTGTCGCTGCTCGTGAACAGCAGCAGCCTCGGCATGATCGGGCAACCGCCGCTCGACCTCGACCTGTCGCCGCTTCCCGAAGACGCGATCGTCTACGATTTGGTCTACGCGCCGCTGCAAACGGGATTGCTGAAGGCCGCCGAAGCGCGCGGACTCGACACCGTCGACGGGCTCGACATGCTGATCGGGCAGGCGGCGCTCGCTTTCGAGCTCTTTTTCGGCAAGGCGCCGCCCGAAGGCCGCGACGACGAGTTGCGCGCGCTGCTGACCACATGAGCTTCCGAACCCCCATCGGCGCGCGATTGCGCCGCCCCTTCATCCTCGGCCTCACCGGCTCGATCGGCATGGGCAAGTCGACCGCGGCGGCGATGTTCGAGCGCGAGGGCGTCCCCGTCTTCGACGCCGATGCCGAGGTGCACCGGCTTCAAGGGCCTGGCGGTGCGCTGGTCGCAGCGATCGAGGCGCGCTTCCCGGGCACCACCGGCCCGCACGGCGTCGACCGGCAAGAGCTTGGCACGCGCGTGCTCGGCAACACGCACGAGCTGGCGGCGCTTGAGGCGATCGTTCACCCCGCGGTGGCGAAGGCGCAGCATAAATTCCTGATGCGGCATCGCGCCCGCGAGGTCGTCATCCTCGATATTCCCCTGCTGTTCGAGAAGGGCGGCTGGCGCAAGGTCGGGGCGATCGCCGTCGTCTCGGCGCCGACGTGGATGCAGAGCAAGCGGGTGATGCGCCGTCCCGGCATGACGCGCGCCAAGCTGAAGGCGATCCGCCATCTGCAGGTGGCCGACCGCGTCAAGCGCGCGCGCGCCGATTTCGTGATCGAAACGGGCCGCCCCAAAAGCGAGACGCACCGTCAGATCCGCGCCATCGCCTCTTGTTTCCGCGCCCGATAGGGGCAATATTGATTCGAAGATGCGTGAGATAATCTTCGATACGGAAACTACGGGACTCGACCCCAGAGCGGGGCACAGGTTGGTCGAAATCGGCTGCATCGAACTGATCGACCGCCGCGAATCGGGCCGGACCTTTCATGCCTATTTTCATCCCGAACGCGATATGCCGGCCGAGGCCGAAGCGGTACACGGTCTGTCGATCCAGTTCCTGTCCGACAAGCCGCTGTTTGCGACCCGCGTCGACGAACTGATCGACTTTCTCGGCGACGCGCCGATGGTCGCGCACAATGCCGCTTTCGACTTCGGCTTCATCAATGCCGAGCTCGCGCGCGCCGGACGTCCCGCGCTCGACATGGCGCGCATGTGCTGCACCGTACAGATGGCGCGCAAGCTCCATCCGGGCGCCAAGCACAGCCTCGACGCGCTCTGCACGCGCTACGGCATCGACCGCAGCCACCGCGTCAAGCATGGCGCGCTGCTCGACGCTGAACTGCTCGCGCATCTCTATATCGAAATGACCGGCGGGCGGCAGATCGGCCTCGGCCTGGCGGCGGAAACCGCGCCGGCCGCGCATGCCGCCGCCGATCCCGTTCGCGCCGCCGCGCCGCCGCGCGCCTTTCGTGAACCGCGCGCCCATGCCGCCAGCGCGGCCGAACTGGCGCGCCATGCCGAATTCGTCGCCAAGCTCACAGGACCGCTGTGGCACGATAGTCCGTGACGGCGGCCCCGGCCGCCGCCGCGATTCTGGAAGGAGAAGAAAAATGGAAATCCGCGTCTCTGGACACCAGATCGAAACCGGCGAAGCGCTCCAGGCGCATGTGTCGGACCGGATGAACGCGATTGCCGATAAATATTTCTCCCGCGCGCTCGGCGCGCACGCGACCTTCGGCAAGGGGCCGCACGACAGCTTCCAGTGCGATATCGTCGCGCATGTGATGCAGGGGCTCGTGCTCAAGGGGCACGGCCAGGCGCAGGACGCGCATGTCGCCTTCGAGGCGGCCGCCGAGCGCATCGAAAAACAGCTTCGACGCTATATGCGACGATTGAAGGACCGCGGAAACCTCAACGGCCAATCCGCCGCGTCGATCGACGATTTCGTGGAAAATGCGAGCTATGTCGTGTTCGACGGCGGTGCTGAGGAGGATGAGGCCGGCGACGCGCCGGCGATCATCGCCGAAACGCGCGTCGATATCCCGACCAGCAGCGTGTCCGACGCGGTGATGATGCTCGACCTTCGCAACACCAACGCGCTCTTGTTCGTCAACAGCAAGACCGGCTCGCACAATATGGTCTATCGCCGCGACGACGGCACGATCGGCTGGGTCGAGCCGCGCTAGGGCGGCAGCTTGCAGACAATAGGACTGGATTTTCTCCGCCATCCGGCCTAAGGGCCGCGCCCATTGATACCCGGATGGCGGGGCCTGCCACACGACCGATCCCATGATCGTTTGCCAACAGGATGAACCGGGCGGCGCCCGGCGGATATGATTTGACCAAAGCGATGAACCTATCTTCCCTTCTCTATCCCGCGACCGTGCGCGCGCATGTCCAGCTCGATTCGAAAAAGGCGCTGTTCCCGCTCGTCGGTGATCTTGCCGCGCGCTCGCTCGGCCTCGACGCCGGCGAAGTCAGCGAAGCCTTGCTCGAGCGCGAGCGCCTCGGCTCGACCGGCTTCGGGCGCGGCATCGCGCTTCCGCACGCGAAGATGGCCGACCTCACCGGGGTGCGCGGCCTGTTCCTGCAACTGGCCCGCCCGATCGATTTCCAGGCGGTCGACGGCCTGCCGGTCGACCTGCTGTTCGTGCTGCTGTCGCCGCTCGATGCGGGCGCCGATCATCTGAAGGCGCTCGCCGGCGTTTCGCGGATGCTCCGCAACGACAGCATCGCCGAACGGCTGCGCGGCGCGAAAAGCGACGAGGCGCTCTATGCGATGCTCGTCGACGCCGAAACGCGCGACGCGGCCTAGACGCGCGACCGTTTCCGTGGCTCGGCTCAAGAGTCGCTTTCTCGTCGACCTCCTCCTCCGCCGCACCGAAGCGGCCGGCGGCTTCGCGGCGATCCTCGCGCGGGGGGACGAAACCTCGGGGACCATCCTCATCCAATGCAGCGATCGCGGCGAGCCCGGACCGTTGCTGGAACGCCGCTTTTCGCTGGACGGACACTATATCTGGCAGGCCGTGGGCCCCGATGACCCAAAAGATGGTGAAGCCCGCGCAAACTATCAGGAACGGCGGCGAAAGGCCGATCCCGACCTGTGGATCGTCGAACTGGATATCGCAGATGCGCCACAACTCGTCGCGGAGTGGGCTGCGTTAACTTGACTCTGTTGCGGCGCACAATAAGTCGCGCCCATTCCATAACGCGTAGGTCGTTCCGTGGGTTGCCCTGCCTTGGCAAGGGGCCCGAAAAACGGTTCGGACACGCAGTCGGATGATGGCCGCAGGCGGCATAGAGCCAAATATAGCTCACCCGCCTGTCTTGAGGTTTCGGTCCATCAGCCGCCCTTTTGACGGATTATATGAGTCGCATTTTGAACGCCGCCAGCGTGGCTGCCGTCGGCATGACGGCCACCGCGATGCTGCTGCTGGCCGAACCGGGCTTCGCGAGCGATCTCGCGGAGAGCGCGAATCTTCCCGCCATCACCCTGCCGGGCGCCGATGCGCCGCAGAGCGACCCGGCGGATGCCACGACGACAAGCGAACAGCCGGTCGTGACACTTCCCCAAAATCCCCTTTCCGAAAGCAGGGACGAGTCCGCGGCCGAGCCGAAGCCGACGCTGGATGTCGACTCGCTCGCCGAACTCGTCGCCGCGACCGACCGTCCGGCCGACATCGATCCCGAACTCCGCTGCCTTGCCGGCGCCGTCTATTTCGAATCGCGCGGCGAATCGCTGGCGGGCCAGCTCGCGGTCGCGCATGTCGTGCTCAACCGCGCCAAGTCGGGCCGCTTTCCCAAGAGCCTGTGCGGTGTCGTCCACCAGCCGAGCCAGTTCAGCTTCGTGCGCGGCGGCAAGATGCCTGCGATCCGCAACGCGGCCCAGTGGAACAACGCCGTCGCCATCGCGCAGATCGCGCGCGACGGAAGCTGGAAGACCCAGGCGCCGGGCGCCCTCTTCTTCCACGCGCGCTATGTCTCGCCGGGCTGGCGCAAGACGCGCATCGCGTCGATCGACAATCATATCTTCTATCGTTGATTCCTTGAACGGGGCGCGACCCGCATCCCGTTCATTGCCAGGCCATTTTTTGTGGCGCATGATGCGCAGATGATGCGTCATCTTTCCGTCGCCCTGCTCGGTGCAGCGGCGCTTGCGCTAGGCGGCTGCGCGACTGCGGTCCCGCCCGTCGAAGTCACCCGCTTCCATAACGCCGTTCCCGGCTGGGCGCCGGGCACGCGCTACGCGGTTGCGACGGCGCCACTCGACGGCGCGGCGGCGGCTATGCCCTCGCTCGAATGGAACAGCTACCGTGCTGCGGTCGATCAGCAGCTCCAGCGGCAAGGACTCGTCGCGGCGGGCAGCAACGAAAAGGCGCCTTTGCTCGTTCGCATCGCGTTCGAGCGCAGCGAGCCGCCGCCTGCTGCCCGCCGCTCGCCCGTCTCGGTGGGGGGCGGCGGTTCGACCGGCAGCTATGGATCGGGGGTCGGACTCGGGCTCGGGATCAATCTCGGCGGCGGACCGAAGCGCATGGCCGATCTCCAGTTGTCGGTACGCATCGACGATGCCGCGACCGGACAGGCGATCTGGGAAGGCCGCGCGCTGACCGCGGTGCCGGTGAAGGCGCCCGCCGCGCAGCCGTCGCTCGCCGCCGCAAAATTGGCCGGAGCTCTATTCAAGGACTTTCCCGGCGAATCGGGACGCACTATCAGCGTCCCATGACTATCAGCATCAACGCCGCGTTCGACAGCGGCAATATCGTCGTGGACAGCGTCGAGGGCCCTTCGGCGCGTCTTTCCATCCGCAAGGATCGCGAATCCGATTTCTATCAATGGTTCCACTTTCGCGTCGCCTGCAGCGTCGGCGACCCGCTGGAACTGGCGATCACCGGCCTAGCGAACTCGGCCTATCCCGACGGCTGGCCCGGCTATGCCGCCGCCGCGAGCTATGACCGCGAGCATTGGTTCCGCCTCGACACCAGCTATGATGCCGGCACGCTGACGGTCCGCCATACCGCCGAAGGACCGCTGCTCTGGATCGCCTATTTCGCGCCCTATTCGATGGAGCGCCACCATGATCTGGTCGCAACGATCGCCGAATGCGAGGGGGTGGCCTATCGCTGCCTCGGCACCAGCCTCGAGGGCCAGCCGATCGACTGCCTCGAAATGGGCAGCGGCGATACGCAGGTCTGGCTCTATGCGCGCCAGCATCCGGGCGAATCGATGGCCGAATGGTGGATGGAAGGCGCGCTCGAAAAGCTCACCGATCCCGCTGACCCTCATGCGCGGTCGCTGCTGGGCAAATGCCGCTTCCATATCGTCCCGAACATGAATCCCGACGGGTCGCGGCGCGGCCATCTGCGCACCAACTATGCCGGGGTGAACCTCAACCGCGAATGGGACAATCCCACCATCGAGCGCAGTCCCGAAGTGCTGTGCGTGCGGAATGCGATGGACGAAAGCGGCGTCGACTGGGCGATGGACGTCCATGGCGACGAGGCGATCCCCGCGGTCTTCCTCGCGGGTTTTGAAGGCATTCCGTCGCTGAAGGACGCGCAGATCGCGAAATATCGGGCGTTCCAGACCGCGCTTGCCGCGAATACCCCCGATTTTCAGGTCGAGCTCGGCTATGAATTTTCGGCGCCGGGCCAGGCGAATCTCAGCATGTCGACGACGCAGCTTGCCGAGCGTTTCGGTGCGGTGTCGATGACGCTCGAAATGCCGTTCAAGGATAATCGCGACCTGCCCGACCCGGTGCAGGGCTGGTCGCCCGAACGCTCGAAGCTGCTCGCGCACGCCTGTCTTCAGACGCTCGACCAGATGCTGTGAGCGATAGCTGGCGGATCGTCGAGGATGATCTGTCGGGTGCGCCCATTCGGGCGCTGCTCGAACGGCATTTCGCTGGGATGCTAGCCAATTCGCCGGCCGGAAGCTGTCACTTCCTCGATTTCGACGGCCTGCGCGCAGGCGGCGTGACTTTCTGGTCGATCCACAAGGAGGGGGTGCTGGCAGGCTGCGGCGCGCTCAAGATGCTGGATGGCACGCACGGCGAAATCAAGTCGATGCGCACCGCCGACGCTTTCCTTCGTCAGGGCGTCGCCGCGCGGATGCTCGGCCATATCATCGCCGAAGCGCGGAGGCACGGCGCCGAGCGGCTCAGCCTCGAAACCGGATCGGGCGCAGCCTTCGAACCCGCGCTGGCGCTCTACCGGCGCCACGGTTTCGAGGATTGCGAGCCTTTCGCCGATTATCGGCCGGACCCGTTCAGCCGCTTCATGACCCGGCGGCTCTAACGCGGCGTCGCCGCGAAGACGCGAAAATACCTTATGAAAACGGGGTCCGGGAGAGGGAGCCGGACCCCGTTCTATGCCCCGAAGGGCAAGGCTCAAAAGGCTCAGGCGGCCTTCTTGTCCTCGATCACCGGCTGCACGCCGCCGATCGCGATCTTGTGCGGCTTCATCGCCTCGGGTACTTCGCGCACCAGGTCGATGATGAGCAGCCCGTCGGCGAGATCGGCCTTGTCGACCCGCACGAAGTCGGCGAGCTGGAAGCGGCGCTCGAACGCGCGCGTCGCGATGCCGCTGTAGAGAAGCTGGCGGCCTTCGCCTTCCTTCACCGGCGCCTTGCGGCCGCTGACGGTCAGCATGTTCTGCTGCGCGGTGATGTCGATCTCGTCATTCTTGAAGCCCGCGACCGCGACCGTGATGCGGAAATGGTCGTCGGCGATCTTCTCGATATCGAAGGGCGGATAATTGTCCGCGGAACCGCTCGATTCGAGGAAATCGAACAGTCGGTCGAAGCCGACGGTCGAACGGCGATAGGGGGTCCAGTCGAAGCTGTTACGCATGGGTCATTCCTTCCTGTCAAAGCGAAGCAAAGGGACCGCGGCCCGAATCATGCGACGCGCCGCGATCGCCGTCCGGCCCCGTATCGGCGGCCGGATGCCCCCCATCTGGTAACGGATGAAACCATTTCAAGGGGGCGATTGGCGTTCGGCAAAAACCCGCGCTATGGGGCGGCGAATCCCCTCCAGCCGAAGGACAGACCATGCCGCAGCTCATCCTCATCCGCCACGGCCAGTCGCAGTGGAATCTCGAAAACCGCTTCACCGGCTGGTGGGATGTCGACGTCACCGAAAAGGGCGCGGCCGAGGCGTGGGCGGCGGGCGAGCTGATGAAGGACAAGGGCATCGCCCCCGACGTCGGCTTCACCTCGGTCCAGACGCGCGCGATCAAGACGCTGAATCTGGCGCTCGAGGCGATGGGCCGCCTGTGGCTACCGGTGACCAAGGACTGGCGCCTCAACGAGCGCCATTACGGCGGCCTCACCGGGCTCGACAAGGCCGAGACCGCGGCGAAGCACGGTGACGAACAGGTCAAGATCTGGCGGCGCAGCTTCGACACCCCGCCCCCGCCGCTCGCCGCCGATTCGCCCTGGGATCTGTCGAAAGACCCGCGCTACGCCGGCATCGCGATCCCGTCGACCGAAAGCCTCAAGGACACGATCGCCCGCGTTCTGCCCTATTATGAAAGCGCGATCACGCCCGAGCTCAAGGCCGGCAAGACGGTGCTGATCTCGGCGCACGGCAACAGCCTGCGCGCGCTGGTCAAGCATCTGTCGGGCATTTCGGATGCCGACATCACCGGGCTGGAGATCCCGACCGGCCAGCCGATCGTCTATGACCTGAGCGATGACCTGACGGCGCGCGAACGTTATTATCTGAGCGAACGCTGAAAACCGTCGCCCCCGCGAAGGCGGGGGCCGCTGTCGGCCTTGGACTATCTCGATAGCGGCCCCCGCCTTTGCGGGGGCGACGACAGGATCAGTCGCGCAGCAGTTCGTTGATGCCGGTCTTCGCACGCGTCTGCGCGTCGACGCGCTTGACGATCACCGCGCAATAGAGCGACGGGCCCGGCGTCCCGTCGGGGAGCGGCTTGCCCGGCAACGATCCGGGGACGACGACGGCATAGGGCGGCACTTCGCCGATGAAGACCTCGCCGGTCGCGCGGTCGACGATCTTGGTCGAGGCGCCGAGATAGACGCCCATCGACAGCACCGCGCCCTCGCGCACGACCACGCCCTCGGCGACTTCGGCGCGCGCGCCGATGAAGGCGCCGTCCTCGATCACCACCGGCCCTGCCTGCAGCGGTTCGAGTACGCCGCCGATCCCCGCGCCGCCCGACAAATGGACGTTGGCGCCGATCTGCGCACAGCTTCCCACGGTGGCCCAGGCATCGACCATCGATCCCTCGCCGACATAGGCGCCGATATTGACGAAGCTCGGCATCAGCACCGCGCCCTTGCTGATATAGGCGCCGCGGCGGACGATCGATCCCGGCACGGCGCGGAAGCCGGCGTCGCGGAAACGGTTTTCGCCCCAACCGGCGAATTTCGACGGCACCTTGTCCCACCAGGTCGCGCCGCCGGGCCCGCCCTCGATGATCTCCATGTCATTGAGGCGGAACGACAGCAGCACCGCTTTCTTGAGCCACTGATTGACCTGCCACGTTCCGCTGGCGTCGCGCTCGGCGACGCGGAAGCTGCCGTCGTCGAGCCCGGCGATCGCGGCCTCGACCGCCTCGCGCACCGCGCCGGTCGTGGCCAGTCCCAGCGTGTCGCGCGCGTCCCAGGCGGCTTTGATCGTCGTTTGCAGGTCGGTCATGAAAGTCCCCAAGGTAAAGGAAGGTCGTCGAGCCAATCGGCGATGTCGTTGACGTGAAAGTCGACATGACCCGGCAGGTGGTCGCGATGGCCGCTTTCGCTGCCATTGTCCAGCCAGACGGTCGTCATGCCGAGCGCTTTGGCGGGGGTCAGGTTGCGCGCCATATCCTCGACGAACAGGCTCTTCGCCGGATCGACGCCGAGATGGTCGATCATCGCGGCATAGGCCCCCGCGTCGGGCTTGGGCGTGTAGCGCGTGACGCGAATGTCGCAGATGCCGTCGAACAGGTCGGCGATCCCACGCGCTTCGAGCACGCGTGCGGCATAGTCGGCGTCGGCATTGGTAAAGACCAGCCTTCGCCCCGGCAGCCGTTCGAGGCCCGCGCGCAACCGCGTGTCGATCGTCAGCCGGTCGAGCGCGATATCGTGGACGTCGACCAGAAAAGCCTCGGGATCGACGCCGTGGTGCCGCATCAACCCCGCCATCGTCGTGCCATGGTCGTGGAAATATTGCTTCTGCACCCGCCGCGCCTCGACCGCATCGACATCGAGCAGCCGCATGATGAAGGCGCCCATGCGCGCGTCGATCAGGTCGAACAGCTTCGCCGACGGCGAATAGAGCGTGTTGTCGAGATCGAAGATCCAATTGTCGATATGGTCGATCGGCACGGTCATGGTGATCGGCCGCATAAGGGCCGGGCGGCGCGGCGGCAAGGCGGATGCTTTACTTTGCGGCAACGGCTTTGGGCCTAAACCGGAAAATGCTACGATCATGAGGGGATAGGGGAGACGGGCGATGATGGAGAGCGTGCGGCGCCGTTCGGTCCGGGAGATTGCCCGGCGACCTCTGCCGCTGCTTCTGAGCGTCGCTGCCCTGTCGCTCGCCGGTTGCGGCGGCGGTGGAGCGCGGCCGTCGCCGACCCCTGCGCCGCCTCCGGCCCCTACTCCCGCTCCGACTCCTACCCCTGCTCCAGCGCCCACGCCGACTCCCACGCCGCCGCCGACAGGCAATTTCGACACCGCCGAGACGCGGCGCTCGGACGGGGTGAATTTCCATGGTGCGATCACCGCCTATCAGGCGGGCGCGACCGGGCAGGGCATATTGGCGGGGGTGATCGACGACGGGATCGACGAGGACAGCCCCGAATTTTCCGGGCGCATTTCGTCCGCCTCGGCCGACCTCGCCGGATCGCGCGGCATCAATGCCGAGGGAACGCACGGAACCAACGTCGCGCAGGTGCTGCTCGGCGGCAAGAATGATGCCGGCACCTTCGGCATCGCCTTCAACGCCAGCCTGCTCGTGCTGCGCGCCGACCGGCCGGGAAGCTGTGCGACCGAGGATCCCGATGACGACGAAAGCGGTTGCCGTTTCGGCGACAGCGCGATCGCGGCGGGGCTCGACCGCGCGATCAGCGCCGGCGCGCGCGTCGTCAACATCTCGCTGGGCGGCGAAGACCCGCCCGGAGCGGGGCTGCGCGCCGCGGTGGCACGCGCGACCGCGGCGGGGATCATCGTCGTCCTCTCGGCCGGAAACGAAGGCGATACGACCGCGAACGGCAATGATCCGAACAATCCCGAGCCTTTCGCGCAGGGCCTGCGCGATGCCGGCGGCGGGCTGGTGATCATCGCGGGATCGGTCGACGACCAGGGGGTGATTTCCAGCTTCAGCAACCGCGCCGGCAGCTATGCCGGATCCTATCTCGCGGCGCTCGGCGAGGATGTGTGCTGCGCCTATAAGGATGGGGTGCTCGAGACCGAAGGCAACTTCGTCTTCGTGCTGAGCGGCACCAGCTTTGCCGCGCCGCAGATCGCGGGCGCCGTCGCGCTGATCGCGCAGGCCTTTCCGAACCTGACCAGCCAGCAGATCGTGCAATTGCTTTACCAGTCGGCGCGCGACGCGGGGGCGGCGGGCGACGACGCGGTGTTCGGGCAGGGCATTCTCGATATTGCCCGGGCCTTTCAGCCGATGGGTGCCACGACCCTGGCGGGCACCTCGCGCGCGGTGCGGCTCGACACTGCGCTCGGTTTGCTCGGCGGCCCGATGGGCGATGCGGGGGTAGGGCGCGCGGGGCGCGCGGTCGGGCTCGTCACCGACGGATATGGCCGGGCCTTCAACGTCGATTTCGGTGCATCGCTGATGCCGCGGCGCCCCGATTTCAAATTGTCGGGCGCGATCGGCGGTCTCGTCCGTCAGCAGAGCGCCGCGTCGGACGCGCTGGCGCTTTCGGTCCTGACCGCGCCCGGCGGCGATGCCCTGGCCGGGCTGTCGTACCGCGATGCGCGGCAGGCGCGCACGATCGCGGCGTCGATGATCGCGCGGCTGGACGATCGGACGCGGATCGGCTTCGCCGCCGGGCGCGGCCTCAGCGGCCTCGTTGCCGGCGAACGCGGCGAATCGAACCACGCGATGCTGATCGGCGACGCCGCGCAGGAGGGGCTCGGCTTCGCGGCGAGCCCGGGTGCCGGGCTGTTGCTTCGTCGCGATCTCGGCCATGGACAAAGGCTCAGCTTCACCGCCGAGAATGGCTGGGTGTCGGGATCGCGCTGGCAGGACGATCCGCTGCTTCGCTATCGCTCGGGCCGCGACAGCCGCTATCAGCGGCTGGGGGCGGCGTGGGACGGGCGCTTCGGCCGCCTTCGCGCAGCCCTGGGGGGCAGTTGGGTTCGCGAATCGGACAGTCTTCTCGGTGCGCGGCTCGGTCCGGTGTTCGGAGCCGGCGGCGCGGTCAGCCTCGTCGGCGACGCTAGTCTCGGACTCGATCTCGACGGCGGCTGGAGTCTGTCGGGGGCGTGGCGCCGGATGTGGACGCGGCCCGATCGCGGCGGGTTGATCGCGGGCGGCACGCTCCGCTCGGCCGCCTTTTCGTTCGACATTGCCAAGGCGGGGCTGTTCGGGCCCGGCGATCGGGGCGCGCTGCGCCTAGCGCAGCCACTGCGCGTCACGCATGGCGGCCTCGATCTGATGCTGCCCGTCGCCTATGATTATGACACCGGCGCCGCAACCTTTGCGCGGCGCACCTATAATCTCGCCCCGACCGGCCGCGAACTGGTGGCCGAGGCGAGCTACGCGCTGTCGCTGTTCGGCGGTGATCTCATCGCCAACATATGGTGGCGCGGGGATCCGGGTCACATCGCGGCGCTGCCCGACGACAAGGGCGTGGCGCTCCGTTTCGCGATGGGGTTCTAAAGCGCGGCGCGCAACGCGAGCCAGCGATCGCGCTTCGCCGCAAAGCCGATCGTGTGCGCGGCGCTGCTCGACGGCAGGTCGACGATCGCAATGCCTTCGAGCGGCGGCAGTTGGCGCCGGCCGATCGCCGCCGCCTTGCCGCCGTTGAACGCGATCATGCGGAGGGCGGGCAGATCGGCGACCAATACCGCCAGGTCGTGCGGCTCGGCTTCGCGGATCAGCGAGTCGCTGCTTGTGTGCCGCTCGGCGCTGCGGATCACGTCCCACAGCCCGACCTTCATCGCGTGCAGTTCCGCCAGCCGCTCGGCATAGGGCATCGCCGCGAGCGGCCGGGCGACGACGTCGCCGAGCAGGCGCCAGAACTGATTGGTCGGATGCGCATAATATTGCCGTTCGGCGAGCGATCGCGCACCGGGCAGGCTGCCGAGGATCAGCAGGCGCGTATCGCGGGCGACGTGCGGGGCAAAGCTGGCGTGGCGCGGCGCGGACATGGCAAGGGGATAGCGCGGACGCGGCGGCGCAACAATATTACCGACCGCGAAGCCTCGCCCCTTGACCGACGGGGGAATCGCCGCTAGGGGCGCGCTCGACCGAAAAGGGCGGTTTGCCGCCTTTTTCAGTTACAACAGCGCTTGAACATTGCTGGCGCGGATGGAGCCTCCGGAGGATCAATGCGATTCCGCCGGGGTCTTTTGCTGTTATCAGGTCGGCCGTTTTCCGCCATTTTCGGCGGGTAAGCGGCCGGAGCTTCATCCACCGCGGTACAGTAACCGTTCGCTCTGATGGGCGGACACATAAAGGTGAAGCATTCATGCCCACGATCAACCAGCTGGTCCGCAAGGGCCGGACTCCCCAGAAGGTGAAGTCCAAGGTTCCGGCGATGGACGCAAACCCGCAAAAGCGCGGCGTTTGCACCCGTGTCTACACGACGACCCCGAAAAAGCCGAACTCGGCGCTCCGCAAGGTTGCCAAGGTCCGCCTGACCAACCAGCGCGAAGTCATCACCTATATCCCCGGCGAAGGCCACAACCTCCAGGAACACAGCGTCGTGCTGATCCGCGGCGGTCGTGTCCGCGACCTTCCCGGTGTGCGTTACCACGTCCTGCGCGGCGTGCTCGATACGCAGGGTGTGAAGGACCGCAAGCAGAGCCGTTCGAAATACGGCGCGAAGCGACCCAAATAAGGTCCGCTTTTTCGGCTATTTGATCATCCCGCGACGCTCTGGCGGCGGGATGCTGTTGTAAAAGGAATTACCCATGGCTCGTCGTCGTCGTCCTGAGCGCCGCGAAATCCTGCCCGATCCCCGTTTCGGGGATATCGTGCTGTCGAAATTCATGAACAGCGTCATGCTGGACGGAAAGAAGTCCGTCGCCGAGAGCATCGTTTACGGTGCCCTGGAATCGGTCGAAGCCCGCGCCAAGAAGGAACCGATCGGCGTGTTCCACGAAGCGCTGGCGAACATCCGCCCGAACATCGAAGTCCGCAGCCGCCGCGTCGGCGGTGCGACCTATCAGGTTCCGGTCGAGGTCCGTCCCGACCGCGCGCAGGCGCTGGCGATCCGCTGGCTGATCGCCGCGGCGCGCAACCGCAGCGAAACCACGATGGCCGCGCGCCTGTCGGGCGAGCTGCTCGACGCGTCGAACAACCGCGGCAACGCCGTGAAGAAGCGCGAAGACACCCATCGCATGGCCGAAGCGAACCGCGCCTTCAGCCACTACCGCTGGTAAGGGAAAGCGGGACGCCCTGGCGTCTCGCAATCGTAAATATTCTTCCTATATCGGGAGCGGCCCAACCGGCCGCTCCCCAAATCCAAGGAAAAGACCATGGCACGCAGCCATCCGCTCGAACGCTATCGCAATTTCGGTATCATGGCGCACATCGACGCCGGCAAGACCACGACGACCGAGCGCATCCTCTATTACACCGGCAAGTCCTACAAGATCGGCGAAGTCCACGACGGCGCCGCGACGATGGACTGGATGGAACAGGAACAGGAGCGCGGCATCACCATCACGTCCGCGGCAACCACCTGTCTGTGGAAGGCCGATGAAGGCAAGGGCCCCGAGCATCGCCTGAACATCATCGACACCCCCGGACACGTCGACTTCACCATCGAGGTCGAGCGCAGCCTGCGCGTCCTCGACGGCGCGGTCGCCGCGTTCGACGGCGTTGCCGGCGTCGAGCCGCAGTCGGAAACCGTGTGGCGCCAGGCCGAAAAATACGGCGTGCCGCGCATGTGCTACATCAACAAGCTCGACCGCACCGGTGCCAATTTCTATTATTGCGTGCAGACGATCATCGATCGTCTGGGCGCGGTTCCGGCCGTCCTTTATCTGCCGATCGGCGCCGAAAGCGATTTCGTCGGCCTCGTCGACCTCGTCAACGAGCGCGCGATCATCTGGAAGGACGAAAGCCTGGGCGCCGAATTCTTCTATGAAGAGATCCCCGCCGATCTCAAGGACAAGGCCGCCGAATATCGCGAAAAGCTGGTCGAGCTCGCCGTCGAACAGGACGACGCCGCGATGGAGGCCTATCTCGAAGGCACGCTTCCCGACGTCGCGACGCTGAAGGCGCTGCTCCGCAAGGGCACGCTGGCGCAGGCCTTCGTGCCGGTGCTGTGCGGCTCGTCGTTCAAGAACAAGGGCGTCCAGGCGCTGCTCGACGCGGTCGTCGACTATCTGCCCTCGCCGCTCGACATTCCCGACGTTCAGGGCATCAACCCGGCGAACGACCAGCCCGACTCGCGCGCGACGTCGGACTCGGCGCCGCTCTCGCTGCTCGCGTTCAAGATCATGAACGATCCGTTCGTCGGCTCGCTCACCTTCGCCCGCATCTATTCGGGCACCCTCACCAAGGGCACCTATCTGAACTCGGTGAAGGACAAGAAGGAAAAGATCGGCCGCATGCTGCTGATGCATGCCAACAGCCGCGAGGATATCGAGGAAGCCTATGCGGGCGACATCGTCGCGCTGGCGGGCCTCAAGGAAACCACCACCGGGGACACGCTCTGCGCGACCAACGCGCCGATCATCCTCGAACGGATGGAATTCCCCGAGCCGGTGATCGAGCTGTCGGTCGAGCCCAAGACCAAGGCCGACCAGGAAAAGATGGGCATCGCGCTCAACCGCCTGGCTGCCGAGGATCCCTCGTTCCGCGTTTCGACCGATCATGAATCGGGCCAGACGATCATCAAGGGCATGGGCGAGCTTCACCTCGACATCCTCGTCGATCGCATGAAGCGCGAGTTCAAGGTCGAAGCGAACGTCGGTGCGCCGCAGGTGGCGTATCGCGAATCGCTCGCGAAGCCGGTCGACGTCGACTATACCCACAAGAAGCAGTCGGGCGGCTCGGGCCAGTTCGGCCGCGTCAAGGTCAGCGTCGCTCCCGGTGAGCGCGGTTCGGGCATCACCTTCATCGACGAGATCAAGGGCGGCAACATTCCGCGCGAATATATCCCGTCGGTCGAAAAGGGCATGCGCGAATCGGCCGAAAACGGTCACATGATCGGCTTCCCGATCATCGACTTCGAAATCAAGCTCACGGACGGCGCCTATCACGACGTCGACTCGTCGGCGCTGGCATTCGAAATCGCGGGCCGTGCGGCGATGCGCGAAGTGGCGGCGAAGGCCGGCATCAAGCTGCTCGAACCGGTGATGAAGGTCGAGGTCGTGACTCCCGAGGAGTTCATGGGCGACGTGATCGGCGACCTCAACAGCCGCCGCGGCCAGATTCAGGGCACCGACAGCCGGGGCAACGCCCAGGTGGTCGAGGCCATGGTCCCGCTCGCCAACATGTTCGGCTATGTGAACCAGCTCCGCTCGTTCACCCAGGGCCGCGCGCAATACTCCATGCAGTTCTCGCACTATGAAGAAGTGCCGAACAACGTGGCCGAAGAAGTGAAGGCCAAGATGGCCTGACGGATCGAAGCCGCGCGGACTTGCGCCGCGCGGCAAGACCCTCTAAGGGCGGCGCCTGATTCAGCAGGCTCGTCCGCGACTGATCAACGCAAACACTGAACAAGAAGGTTATACCATCATGGCCAAGGCTAAATTTGAGCGGACGAAGCCGCACTGCAACATCGGCACCATCGGTCACGTCGACCATGGCAAGACCTCGCTGACCGCAGCGATCACCAAGGTGCTCGCGGAAAACATCGCCGGCAACGCGGCCGTCGACTTCGCGAACATCGACAAGGCGCCCGAAGAGCGCGAGCGCGGCATCACCATTTCGACCGCGCACGTCGAATATGAGACCAACGGTCGCCACTATGCGCACGTCGATTGCCCGGGTCACGCCGACTATGTGAAGAACATGATCACCGGCGCCGCGCAGATGGACGGTGCGATCCTCGTCGTGTCGGCCGCCGACGGCCCGATGCCGCAGACCAAGGAGCACATCCTGCTCGCGAAGCAGGTCGGCGTTCCGACCATGGTCGTCTTCCTCAACAAGGTCGACCAGCTCGACGATCCCGAGCTGCTCGAGCTCGTCGAACTCGAAATCCGCGAAGAGCTTTCGAAGCGCGACTTCGACGGCGACAATATTCCGATCATCGCCGGTTCGGCCCTCGCCGCGCTGGAAAGCCGCGACGACAACATCGGCAAGGACGCGATCCTGAAGCTGATGGAAGCCGTCGACAGCTGGATCCCGCAGCCGGAACGTCCGCTCGACAAGCCCTTCCTGATGCCGATCGAAGACGTGTTCTCGATCTCGGGCCGCGGCACCGTCGTCACCGGCCGCGTCGAGACCGGCATCGTCAAGGTTGGTGAAGAAGTCGAAATCGTCGGCATCAAGGACACCAAGAAGACGACCGTCACCGGCGTCGAAATGTTCCGCAAGCTGCTCGACCAGGGCCAGGCTGGCGACAACATCGGTGCGCTGATCCGCGGCGTCGGCCGTGAAGAAGTCGAGCGCGGCCAGGTTCTGGCCAAGCCCGGCTCGATCACGCCGCACACCGAGTTCACCTCGGAAGTCTATGTCCTGTCGAAGGACGAGGGCGGCCGTCACACGCCGTTCTTCGCCAACTATCGTCCGCAGTTCTACTTCCGCACCACCGACGTCACCGGCGAGGTCATCCTCCCCGAGGGCACCGAGATGGTCATGCCGGGCGACAACGTCCAGCTGTCGGTCAAGCTGATCGCTCCGATCGCCATGGACCCGGGTCTGCGCTTCGCGATTCGCGAAGGCGGCCGCACGGTCGGCGCGGGGGTTGTCGCGACGATCACAAAGTAATATAGGGCCGCGAGCCGCGCGATTCGGATCGATTCGCGCGGCTCGTAGCTTAAAGGTTTTTGATGGCCGACCGGCTTCCGCGAGGGAGTTCGGTGCAGGCCATTTCGGCTCTTTCGCATCGTCAGACGGGATTCGACTGGATAAGTCATGGAAACGCAGAATATTCGCATTCGCCTGAAGGCCTTTGATCACCGCGTGCTCGATCAGGCCACCACCGACATTGCCGATACGGCACGTCGCACGGGCGCTCTCATTCGCGGCCCGATCCCGCTGCCGACGCGCATCGAGAAATTCACCGTGAACCGCGGTCCGCACATCGACAAGAAGTCGCGCGAGCAGTTCGAGGTGCGTACCCACAAGCGGCTGCTCGACATCGTGCAGCCCACCCCGCAGACGGTCGACGCGCTGATGAAGCTCGACCTCGCCGCGGGTGTGAACGTCGAGATCAAGCTGGCCTAAATGGCCGGCGTGCTCCGGACTTGATCCGGAGCCCAGGGTAAAGCGGTCGACAGGCCGCGCTGAAACCGCCCTGGGTTCCTGCTTTCGCAGGAACCAATCAGGTTTCGGAGGATACCGCCGGACGTCTTCTTCGGAAGAGATTTGGTCCGGGCTGCGTCCCCCGTCTCGCCGCCAACCTTCGCAGGAAGGCGGCACCTCAGCCCGGACGGGGCGATGCATCGAAATCATGGGCTGGGAGGGTAGTCGCCGGGCTTTGCCTGTCGGCTTCCCGCAAGCCGTGCGGAATGGTCCGCCCGGCCTCTGTTGAGGAGTATGATCATGCGTACTGGCGTGATCGCGAAGAAAATGGGGATGACCCGCCTGTTTCAGGACGACGGCCGCCACGTGCCGGTTACTGTCCTGAGCCTCGAAGGCTGCCAGGTCGTCTCCGTGCGCGATAAGGACCGCGACGGCTATGTGGCCGTTCAACTGGGTGCCGGCTCGGCCAAGGCGAAGAACGTCGCCAAGCCGCAGCGTGGCGCCTATGGCAAGGCCGAGGTCGAGCCCAAGGCGAAGCTCGTCGAATTCCGCGTCGCCGACGACGCGACGCTCGACGTCGGTGCCGAGCTTTCGGCCGACCATTTCGTCGCCGGCCAGATCGTCGACATCCAGGGCGTGACGCAGGGCAAGGGCTTTGCCGGTGCGATGAAGCGCTGGGGTTTCGGCGGTATGCGCGCGACCCACGGTGTTTCGATCAGCCACCGTGCGCATGGTTCGACCGGTAACCGTCAGGATCCGGGCCGCGTCTTCAAGAACAAGAAGATGGCCGGCCACATGGGCGCGCGCAATCGCACCCAGCAGAATCTCGAAATCGTCCGCACCGACGTCGAGCGCGGCCTTCTCTTCGTCAAGGGCTCGGTCCCGGGCTCGAAGGGCGGCTGGCTGCTCGTCCGCGATGCGGTGAAGCTGCCGCGTCACCCCGAGGCCCCCTATCCGGCGGGCATCAAGAGCGCGGCCAACACCAACGATGCCCCGGCTGACGCGCCGGTCGAAACGCCGGTCGAAGAAACCGTCGTCGACACCGCGGCCGCCGACGGCGCACAGGAGTCCTGATCATGAAGGTCAAGGTTCAGACCCTCGATGGCAAGGCTGGCGCCGACATCGATCTTAACGACGACGTCTTCGGCGTCGACGCACGTGCCGACATCCTGCACCGCGTCGTCGCGTGGCAGCTCGAAAAGCGCCGCGGTCCCGCCCGCGCCGCCCGCGAGCGCAGCGACGTTGCCCGCACCGGCAAGAAGTTCGGTCGCCAGAAGGGCGGCGGTACCGCCCGTCACGGCGACCGCAAGGCGCCGATCTTCATCGGCGGCGGCAAGGCGCACGGCCCGCGGGCCCGCACCTTCGGCCACTCGCTGAACAAGAAGATTCGCGCGCTCGGCCTGAAGATGGCGCTCAGCGACAAGGCGAAGGGCGGCAAGATCGTCGTTCTCGACACGCTCGAGCTCAAGGACGCGAAGACCAAGGCGCTCGCCGGCAAGCTCGGCAAGCTCGACCTCGGCAACCGCGCCCTGTTCATCGACGGTGACGCGGTCCACGCCAGCTTCGCGATGGCATCGGCTAACCTGATCGGCATCGACGCGATGCCGGCAGCAGGCGCCAATGTCTATGACATCATCCGCGCCGACACGCTGGTCCTGACCCGCGCGGCGGTCGAAAAGCTGGAGGCCCGTTTCAATGGCTAAGGCAAAAACTGTCGATGCGCGTCATTATGACGTGATCCTCGCTCCGGTGATCACCGAAAAGTCGACGCTGCTCAGCGAAAACAACGCCGTGGTGTTCAAGGTCGCGAATGACGCGACCAAGCCCGCGATCAAGGCGGCCGTCGAGGCGCTGTTCGATGTCAAGGTCGTCGGCGTCAACACGCTCGTCACCAAGGGCAAGACCAAGCGCTGGAAGGGCAAGCCCTACACCCGCAGCGACGTGAAGAAGGCGATCGTTCGCCTGGCCGAAGGCCAGTCGATCGACGTCACCACGGGCGTCTGAGCGGCTCGGGAAGGCAGAGAAAATGGCACTCAAACATTATAACCCGACCAGCCCCGCGCAGCGCGGCCTGATCCTCGTCGACAAGTCGTCGCTGTGGAAGGGCAAGCCCGTCAAGGCGCTGACCGAAGGCAAGCGCAAGACCGGCGGCCGCAACAACAAGGGTCATGTGACCTCGCGCGGCATCGCGGGCGGCCACAAGCAGAAGTACCGCTTCATCGACTTCAAGCGTCGCAAGTGGGACATGCCGGCCACCGTCGAGCGTCTGGAATATGACCCCAACCGCACGGCGTTCATCGCCCTCGTGAAATATGAGGACGGCGAACAGACCTATATTCTGGCGCCGCAGCGTCTGGCCGTCGGCGACACCGTCGTCGCGGGCAAGAAGACCGACGTGAAGCCGGGCAATGCGATGGAATTGTCGCAGATGCCGGTCGGCACGATCGTCCACAATATCGAGATGAAGCCGGGCAAGGGCGGCCAGATCGCCCGTTCGGCGGGCACCTATGCGCAGGTCGTCGGTCGTGACCGCGGCCTCGTCATCGTGCGTCTCGGTTCGGGCGAGCAGCGCTACATTCGCGGCGAGTGCATGGGCACGGTCGGCGCGGTGTCGAACCCCGACAACCAGAACACCAATCTGGGCAAGGCGGGCCGCGGCCGCTGGCTCGGCAAGCGCCCGCTGACTCGCGGCGTTGCCAAGAACCCGGTCGATCACCCGCACGGCGGTGGTGAAGGCCGCACCTCGGGTGGCCGTCATCCGGTGACCCCGTGGGGCAAGCCGACCAAGGGTGCCCGTACCCGCCACAACAAGTCGACCGACAAGATGATCATCCGGTCGCGTCACGCGAAGAAGAAGAGGTAAGCCATGGCTCGCTCGGTCTGGAAGGGTCCGTTCGTCGACCTTCATCTCCTCAAGAAAGCCGAAACGGCCCAGGACGGCGGCAGCTCTGCGCCGATCAAGACCTGGTCGCGCCGGTCCACCATCCTGCCGCAGTTCGTCGGGCTGACCTTCAACGTCTACAACGGCCGCAAGTTCGTGCCGGTGTCGGTCAATGAAGACATGGTCGGCATGAAGCTGGGTGAATTTGCGCCGACGCGCTTCTTCCCCGGCCACGCGGCCGACAAGAAGGGCAAACGCTAATGGGCAAGGAAAAGTCCCCCCGCCGCGTTGCGGACAATGAGGCGCTCTCGGTCGGCACGCAGATTCGCGGCTCGGCGCAGAAGCTGAACCTCGTCGCTGCGCTGATCCGCGGCCGCAAGGTCGAAGACGCGATGAACGTCCTCGCCTTCTCGAAGAAGGCGATGGCCGTCGACGTGCGCAAGGTTCTCGCCAGCGCCGTCGCCAACGCGGAGAACAACCACAACCTCGACGTTGACGCGCTGGTCGTCAAGGAAGCGAGCGTGGGCAAGTCGATCTCGATGAAGCGCTGGCACGCTCGCGGCCGCGGCAAGTCGACCCGGATCGTCAAACCCTTCAGCCGCATCCGCATCGTCGTCCGCGAACAGGAAGAAGAGGCGTAAGATGGGCCAGAAGAGCAATCCGATCGGCCTGCGCCTGCAGGTCAACCGCACCTGGGACAGCCGCTGGTTCGCCGAGGGCCAGGACTATGGCCGCATGCTTGTCGAGGATCTGAAGATCCGCAAGTTCGTGTTCAAGCACCTGCCGCAGGCCGCGATCTCGAAGGTCGTGATCGAGCGTCCGGCAAAGCTGTGCCGCGTGTCGATCTATGCCGCCCGTCCGGGCGTCATCATCGGCAAGAAGGGCGCCGACATCGAAAAGCTGCGCAAGCAGCTCGGCGCGATGACGGGCAGCGACGTGTCGCTGAACATCGTCGAGATCCGCAAGCCCGAAGTCGACGCCAAGCTCGTCGCACAGGGCATTGCCGATCAGCTCGAGCGCCGCGTTGCCTTCCGCCGCGCGATGAAGCGCGCGGTGCAGTCGGCGATGCGTCTCGGCGCCGAAGGCATCCGCATCAACTGCGCCGGCCGTCTCGGCGGCGCGGAAATCGCGCGCACCGAATGGTATCGCGAGGGCCGCGTGCCGCTGCACACGCTGCGCGCCAACGTCGACTATGCCGAGGCCGAAGCGCACACCGCTTACGGTGTCTGCGGCATCAAGGTCTGGATCTTCAAGGGCGAGATCCTGGGTCATGACCCGATGGCGACCGACCGTCTGATGCTCGATGCGCAGACGACCGGCGTCCGTCCGGCCCGTGACGATCGCCGCTAAGGACTGCTGACATGCTGCAACCGAAAAAAACCAAGTTCCGCAAGGCTTTCAAGGGCCGCATCCATGGCCTCGCCAAGGGCGGCACCAGCCTGAACTTCGGCTCCTACGGGCTGAAGGCGATGGAACCCGAGCGCATCACCGCGCGCCAGATCGAAGCGGCCCGCCGCGCGATCAGCCGCGCGATCAAGCGCCAGGGCCGCCTCTGGATCCGCGTGTTTCCTGACGTCCCCGTGTCGTCGAAGCCCGCCGAAGTCCGCATGGGCAAGGGCAAGGGCTCGCCTGAATTCTGGGCCGCCCGCGTCAAGCCCGGCCGCATTCTGTTCGAACTCGACGGCGTCCCCGGTCCGGTGGCCGCGCTGGCGTTCGAACGCGCGGCGATGAAGCTGCCGATCAAGACGAAGGTCGTTGCCCGCCTCGGCGACACCTCGCACCTGGAGGGTTGAGGGCCATGGCCAAGACCGAAGATCTGACCAAGAAGACCGACGACCAGCTCGCCGAACAGCTTGGCGAACTGAAGCGGGAGGCGTTCAACCTCCGTTTCCAGGCCGCCACCGGCCAGCTGGAAAAGGCATCGCGGGTCAAGGAAGTGCGTCGCACCATCGCGCGCGTCAAGACCGAGCAGACCGGGCGCGCGCGCTCGGCCGCCAAATAAGGAGACCAACCCATGCCGAAGCGCATATTGACCGGCACGGTGGTGTCCGACAAGGGCGACAAGACCGTCGTGGTGAAGGTGGAGCGGAAGGTGAAGCACCCGCTCTACGGCAAGATCATCCGCCGTTCGAAAAAGTATCACGCCCACGATGAGGACAACGCCATCAAGGCTGGCGAAACCGTCCGCATCGAGGAAACGAAGCCGATTTCGAAGCTGAAGACCTGGAAGGTTCTCGACAAGGTCGAAATCTCGACCAAGGCGAAAAAGGCCGACGAGATCGCGTAAAGAGTTTCACGGAACCGCCGGGGTGCCCCGGTAGGCCAAGGAAGAAGGAAGTGCATCGATGATTCAGATGCAGTCACAATTGGAAGTCGCCGACAACAGCGGTGCGAAGCGCGTCCAGTGCATCAAGGTGCTTGGCGGCTCGAAGCGTCGCGTTGCCGGCGTTGGCGACGTGATCGTCGTGTCGATCAAGGAAGCCCAGCCGCGCGGCAAGGTGAAGAAGGGCGACGTGCATCGCGCCGTCATCGTTCGCACCGCGAAGGACGTGCGCCGCGCTGACGGCTCGGTGATCCGTTTCGACAGCAACGCCGCCGTGCTCGTCAACAAGAATGAGGAGCCGATCGGCACCCGTATCTTCGGCCCCGTCGTCCGCGAACTGCGCGGCCGCGGCTATATGAAGATCATCAGCCTGGCGCCGGAGGTTCTCTGATCATGGCGAACAAGATCAAGAAGGGTGATACGGTCGTCGTCCTGTCCGGCAAGGACAAGGGCAAGACCGGCGAAGTGACGCAGAGCCTGCCGAAGGACGGCAAGGTTGTCGTCGCGGGCGTCAACGTCATCACCCGTCACCGCAAGCCGACCCAGCAGAACCCGCAGGGCGGCCTCGAGCGCAAGGAAGCGCCGCTCTTCGCGAGCAAGGTCGCGCTCGCCGATCCCAAGACCGGCAAGCCGACGCGCGTCCGCTTTGAAACCAAGGACGGCAAGAAGGTCCGCGTGGCCGTGAAGTCCGGGGAGACGATCAATGGCTGACAATTACACCCCGCGCATGCGCAAGCGCTATGACGATGTGATCGTCAAGGCGATGACCGAGAAGTTCGGTTACAAGAATGCGATGGAAGTGCCGAAGATCGAGAAGATCACGCTCAACATGGGCGTCGGCGAAGCCACGCAGGACAAGAAGAAGGTCGAGAGCGCGGCCGCCGAGATGGAACTGATCGCGGGCCAGAAGCCCGTCGTGACCAAGGCGAAGAAGTCGATCGCGCAGTTCAAGCTGCGCGAAGGCATGCCGATCGGCTGCAAGGTGACCCTGCGCCGCGAACGCATGTACGAGTTCCTCGATCGCCTGATCACGATCGCGATGCCGCGCATCCGCGACTTTCGCGGCGTGTCGGCGACGAGCTTCGACGGCCGCGGCAACTATGCCATGGGCCTCAAGGAACAGATCATCTTCCCCGAGATCAACTATGACCGCATCGACCAGGTGCGCGGCATGGACGTGATCGTCACCACCACCGCTCGCACGGACGAGGAAGCCCGCGAACTGCTCAAGCTGTTCGGCTTCCCCTTCCCGATCGAAGCGCAGGAAAAGGAAGCCGCCTGATCCCTTTGGGACCAGGCAGGCTCTTTCAAGAAGGAAAGAGAACTTAAGTCATGGCGAAACTGAGTTCGACGAACAAGAACGAGCGTCGCAAGAAGCTGGTGAAGAAATATGCCGGCCGTTACGCGAAGCTGAAGGCGATGGCCGCTGACACCTCGCTCGACGATGGCGAGCGTCTGATCGCGCGCCTCAAGATGGCGGAAATCCCCCGCAACGGTAACCCGACCCGCATCCGCAACCGGTGCGAGCTGACGGGCCGCCCGCGCGCTTACTACCGCAAATTCCGGCTGTGCCGCGTGCAGCTCCGCGATCTGGCCAACAAGGGCCTGATCCCCGGTGTTGTGAAGTCGAGCTGGTAAGGGACTGACAAGATGGCAATGACCGATCCCCTGGGTGATATGCTCACCCGCATCCGCAACGGCCAGCAGGCGAAGAAGGACAGCGTCCTGACCCCCGCCTCGACCCTGCGCGTCCGCGTTCTCGATGTGCTCCAGCGCGAAGGCTATATCCGCGGCTACAGCGAGGAATCGCTGGGCGCGAAGGGCCAGCACAAGGGCATCCGCATCGAACTCAAATATTTCGAGGGCCAGCCGGCGATCCGCCACGTGGCCCGCGTCTCGAAGCCGGGCCGCCGCGTCTATTCGGGCTCGAAAGAGCTGCCGATCGTGCGCAACGGCCTGGGCATCACCATCGTGTCGACCCCGCGCGGCGTTCTTTCGGACGCCGAAGCCCGCGAACATAATGTCGGCGGCGAAGTGCTGGCGGAGGTGTTCTGATGTCGCGCATCGGTAAAAAATCAGTGGCGGTTCCCGGCGGTGTCACCGCCGCGATCGACGGCGGCACGCTGTCGGTCAAGGGGCCGAAGGGCACGCTCGCGATGCCGCTTTCCGACAACATCAAATATGAAGTCGGCGAAGGCAGCATCTCGGTTCAGCCTGCGAACGACAGCCGCGAGGCGCGTGCCTTCTGGGGCATGCAGCGCACGCTGGTGCAGAATCTGATCACGGGTGTGACCGAAGGCTTCACCAAGGTGCTCGAGATCACCGGCGTCGGCTATCGCGCCAACGCGCAGGGCAAGAATCTGAAGCTGCAGCTCGGCTACAGCCACGATGTCGATTTCGCGGTGCCCGAGGGTATCGAGATCAAGACGCCGGACAATACGACGATCGAGATCAGCGGTATCGACAAGCAGAAGGTCGGCCAGGTCGCGGCGGAAATCCGCCGTTGGCGCAAGCCCGAACCCTATAAGGGCAAGGGCATCAAATATCGCGGCGAGTACATCTTCCGCAAAGAAGGCAAGAAGAAGTAAGCCATGGCACATCTTACCACTTTCCAAAAACGCCGCCAGCGCGTCCGCACCGCGCTCCGTCAGCGCGCCGCCGGTCGGCCGCGGCTTTCGGTGCACCGTTCGGGCCGCCACATCTATGCGCAGCTCATCGATGACGCCGCTGGCAAGACGCTGGCAGCGGCTTCGACACTCGACAAGGATGTCCGCGGCAAGACCGGCGCCACTGCGGCGGCGGCAGCCGACGTCGGCAAGCGCCTTGCCGACGCCGCCAAGAAAGCGGGCGTGACGCAGGTCGTGTTCGACCGCGGCGGCTTCCTGTTCCACGGGCGCATCAAGGCGCTGGCCGACGCGGCGCGCGAAGGCGGATTGGAGTTCTAATCATGGCAGACGAAGTTCAGAACGCCGAAGGCGCCCCCGAGGCAGCCCCCGCCCCCACCGAAGGCCAGGCTCCGCGCCGCGGTCGTGGCGGTGGCCGCGACGGCGGCCGTGGCGGTCGTGATGGTGGCCGTGGCCGCCGCGACGATCGTCGCCCGCGCGACGAGGATGGCGGCGAAGAGCTGATCGAAAAGCTCGTCCACATCAACCGCGTGTCCAAGACGGTGAAGGGCGGCAAGCGCTTCGGTTTCGCCGCGCTCGTCGTCGTCGGCGACGGCAAGGGCCGCGCCGGTTTCGGTCATGGCAAGGCGCGCGAAGTGCCCGAAGCCATTTCGAAGGCGACCGCTGCCGCGAAGAAGGCGATGATCCGCGTTCCGCTGCGCGACGGCCGCACGCTGCATCATGACGGCCGTGGCGTGTTCGGCGCCGGCAACGTCACGCTGCGCTCGGCGCCCGCCGGGACCGGCATCATCGCCGGCGGCCCGATGCGCGCCGTGTTCGAGTCGCTGGGTGTGGCCGATGTGGTGACCAAGTCGGTTGGCACCTCGAACCCCTATAACATGATCCGCGCGACCTTCGAGGCGCTCGGCGAGCAGACCAGCCCGAAGTCGGTCGCGCAGCGCCGTGGCAAGAAGGTTTCGGACCTGATCAAGCGTGGCGGCTCGTCCGACCGCGCAGCCGAGGCCGAAGCCGCGGCGGTGACGGAGTAAAACGATGGCCGACAAGAAGATCAAGATCCGCCAGATCGGTTCGCCGATCCGTCGTCCCAAGAGCCAGCGTGCCATCCTGACCGGCCTCGGCCTGGGCAAGATGCACCGCGAGGTCGAACTGGTCGACACCCCCGAAGTGCGCGGCATGATCCGCAAGCTTCCGCACATGGTGGAAGTTGTCGAGGGCTAAACCCGCATGAAGCTCTATCGCCTGTTGACCGGTCCCGACGACAGCGCCTTCTGCGCGCGGGTCGAGGGATTGCTCAACCGGGGGTGGCAGCTTCACGGCAGCCCCTCGATTACCAATGTCGATGGCCGCGGCTATGTCGCCCAGGCCATCGTGATGGAGAAGGCCGGGCCCTATCCCGGCTTTCAGCCGTCGAATGAAATCGAACCGGACTGACCCCTTGGGTGGTCCCTAGCGCGAACACAGCGAAAGCGAGTGCAATGACTATCAAACTCAACGATCTTCGTGACAACAACGGTGCCCGCAAGGGCCGGATGCGCGTCGGACGCGGCATCGGCTCGGGCAAGGGCAAGACCGCCGGTCGCGGCCAGAAGGGCCAGAAGGCCCGCAGCGGCGTCGCGATCAACGGCTTCGAGGGCGGCCAGATGCCGCTCCACATGCGCATCCCGAAGCGCGGCTTCAACAACATTTTCGGCAAGGACTATGCGATCGTCAATCTGGGCCAGGTCCAGAAGCTGATCGATGAAAAGAAGCTCGACGCCAAGAAGACCGTCGACCACGCCGCGCTCAAGGCCGCCGGCGTTGCACGCGGCGGCAAGGACGGCGTCCGCCTCCTCGCCAAGGGCGAACTGACCGCCAAGCTGACCTTCGCGGTCGCCGGCGCGTCGAAGGGCGCGATCGAAGCGGTCGAAAAGGCCGGCGGCAAGATCGAACTGCCCGCGGCGCCGGAAGCCAAGGCGGAATAAGCGATATCGGATGGGGCGGCTCTCAGGGGCCGCCCCATTCTCCTTACACGAACCTGTTTTCCGTTCGTGTCGAGCGAATATCAAAAGCGGCATTGGAGCGTCGGCTCACCGCTAAATGGGCCTTTCCCCTTGCGCTTCGTGACCGTCGAACGCACATAGGCGCCGGGTCGCGGGGGGCGCGGTCCGCCACTCGAGGAATAACACCCATGGCCTCTCGCGCCGACCAGCTTTCTTCCAGCCTGAACTTTTCGAAGTTCGGCCAGGCGACCGAACTCAAGAACCGCCTCTGGTTCACGATCGGCGCGCTGATCGTTTTCCGCTTCCTCTCGTTCGTGCCGCTGCCGGGGGTCGATCCCGTCGCGCTGTCGCGGCTCTATTCGCAGGCGGCGTCGGGCGGCATCCTCGACATCTTCAATACCTTCTCGGGCGGCAGTCTGGAGCGCATGAGCATCATCGCGCTCGGCGTCATGCCCTATATCACTGCGTCGATCGTGGTTCAGCTCGCCTCGGCGCTCGCCCCCAGCCTCGCCGCGCTCAAGAAAGAGGGCGAGAGCGGACGCAAGAAGCTCAACCAGTACACGCGCTACGGCACGGTGTTCCTGACCGCGATCCAGGGCTATTTCATCGCCGTCGGCCTTGAAACGCTCGGCCAGAGCCAGGGCGTCGCGGCGGTCGTCGATCCGGGCATGATGTTCCGCATCGGCGCCGTGATCAGCATCGTCGGCGGCACGCTCTTCCTGATGTGGCTCGGCGAACAGATCACCAGCCGCGGCATCGGCAACGGCGTTTCGCTGATCATCATGGCGGGCATTCTCGCCCAGCTTCCGCGCAGCTTCGCGCAGATGTTCACACAGGTGCGCGAAGGCTCGATGGGCGGCGGCACGATCATCGCGGTCATCGGCGGCGCGGTCCTGATCATCGCCGTGATCAGCTTCATGGAGCTCGCGCAGCGCCGCGTCCTCGTCCAATATCCGAAACGCGCGACGCAGCGCGGCATGATGCAGGCCGATCGCAGCCACCTGCCGCTCAAGGTCAACACGTCAGGCGTGATTCCGCCGATCTTCGCTTCGTCGCTGCTGCTGATGCCGCTCACCGTCACCCAGATGCTCGGCAGCAATGTCCAGCAGGATACGGCGTGGGGCGAATTTCTTGTCACCCTCAACCAGTATCTCGCGCACGGCCAGCCGCTCTACATGGCGCTCTATGCCGCGGGCATCATCTTCTTCTGCTTCTTTTACGTCGCGGTCGTCTTCAACCCGGAGGAAACCGCCGACAATCTGAAGCGCCAGAACGGCTTCATCCCCGGCATCCGCCCGGGCAAGAACACCGCCGCCTATCTCGACTTCGTGCTGACGCGCATCACCGTGATCGGCGCGGTCTATCTGGCGCTGATCTGCCTCGTTCCCGAATATTTCATCGCAGGGTCGGGTTTGCCGTTCCAGCTCGGCGGCACCAGCCTGCTGATCATCGTCAACGTGACGATCGACACGATCAGCCAGATCCAGAGCCACATGCTCGCGCATCAATATGGCGACCTGATCAAGAAGGCCAAATTGAAGGGCGGCGTTGCGCGGCGCTGATCGGTCGGTTAGGGCCACCCCGACGGAACGGGAAACAGGGGCTTCCATGACGCTGAACATCATTTTGCTGGGTCCGCCGGGGGCGGGCAAGGGAACGCAGGCCTCGCGGCTCGAAAGCGAACATGGCATGGTCCAGCTTTCGACCGGCGACATGCTCCGCGCCGCGGTCAAGGCGGGAACGCCGATCGGCCTCCAGGCAAAGGCGGTGATGGACGCGGGCGAACTGGTGTCGGACGAAATCGTCTCGGGCCTGATCGGCGAACGGCTCGACGCGCTCGGCGGCGAAACCTCGGTGATTTTCGACGGCTATCCGCGCACCGCGGCGCAGGCCGACGCCCTCGATTCGATCCTCTCGGCGCGCGGCCGCAAGCTCGACCATGTGATCGAACTGGTGGTCGAGGAGGATGCGCTCGTCGACCGCATCACCGGCCGCTTTTCCTGTGCCAAATGCGGCGAAGGCTATCACGACCGTTACAAGCTGCCCAAGGTCGCCGATACGTGCGACGTCTGCAGCAGCCACGACTTCAAGCGTCGCCCCGACGACAATGAGGAAACGGTGCGCACGCGGATGGCCGAATATCGCGCCAAGACCGCGCCGATCCTGCCGATCTACGAAGCGCGCGGCATCGTCAGCAAGGTCGACGGCATGGCCGACATCGACCATGTCAACGACGCGATCGAGGCGATCCTGGGAAGCGCCCGCTAGTCAGCTCTTCCGCCGCCGTCTATGAAGACGGCGAAGGGGGACTGGGGCATGGGTTTCAAATCATATCTCGCGCTCGTCGCGTTGGGCGGTGTTGCGCTTGCGGCCGTGCCGGCAAAGGCGAAAATCATCGACCAGAGCGACATCGGCTTTACCGTCGCACATACCGCGCAGGTTGCGGCGACCCCCGACGATGTCTGGAAGATGCTGCGCCTCCCCGAAAAATGGTGGTCGAAGGAGCATAGCTGGTCGGGCGACGCCGCGAACTTCTGGCTCGATTCGCAGGCCGGCGGTTGCTTCTGCGAAAAGCTCCCCGGTGAGGGCAGCGCGATGGGCAGCGTCCAGCACGCGCGGATCATCTTTGCCAAGCCGGGCGAGATGATGCGCCTGTCGGGCGCCTTTGGCCCGCTCCAGGGCGAAGCGGTCACCGGCACGCTGACGATCCAGATCAAGCCGACCGCGACGGGCAGCGCGATCCGTTTCGACTATGTCGTCGGCGGCTATATGCGCTTCAAGGTCGCCGATGTCGCACCCGCGGTCGACAAGGTGCTCGGCGAACAGCTCGTCGGTCTCGCGAAAGCGCTGGGCGGATCGCTGCCGCGCGCGCATGAGAAGGACGACGGCGACGCGAAGGCAGCCCCCGCGCAGGACGCGCCGGCCAGCGATGACCCCGGCCTCGACGCTGTCGCCGCCGATCTGGTGAAGGAAACGCCGAAGGATGAGCCCGAGGATTAAGACCCGGGCTTCCCCCGCAGCTTCGCGAGCGCCGCGAACGGCCCCGCCTGTTCCTCGCTGAGCACGCCTTTCTCGGCAAGGATGCGGTCGGCGTCGGGATGGCGCGGGAAGGGATCGAGCGCCAGCGACAGCGTCTGCACCGCCGCTTCGCCGAGATCGATCCGCTCACCTTCGAGCGGCAATATGTCGAGGTCGGCGTCGCTGATTTCGACCTCCTCGTCGCTCGCCGGCGACGCGTCGCGGAGGAAGCGGAGGTCGAAGGGTTCGTGGAGCCGGGCGGGCACCGGCAGTCCGGTCGCCGCGCAGTTTTGCACGACCTTGGCATCGATCGTGCCCGTCGCTGCGATCCCGCCCGCGACGCCGCGCACCTCGGCAGCTACCGTGAAGCGGTCGAGCGCGACCAGGGCCAGCCGCCGCGCGATCGCGGCACGCGACGCTTCGTCGGCTTCGATCGCCACCGTGCGGCCCTGGCCTGCTTCGGCGAGCGTGACGAGATGCGAGAATTCGGGCACGGTCATGCCGTCTGTCCGGGCAGGCGGTCGGCGGCGACCAGCGCCGCGACTGGCATCGCCGAAAGGCTCGCGCGCAAGTCCGCGACTCCCGCCAGCACATGCGCCAGTCCCGCTTCGGGCGGCTCCTTGCCGCGCCACAAATTGCGCACCAGCGCTGCCTTGAGCTCGTCCGACCCGTCGGGCGCGCGATAGACGCCGAGCCGGCCCCCGAGCGCGCCGACCATCCGCCCGATCTGTTTGCCGACGACCATGTCTCCGAAACCGATCTGGCGCATCTGGCCATCCATGTCGTCGACGAACAATTCGGTGAGCTGAACCCCCGCGACCGCCTGATCGGGGTCGTCGTCGATGCGGTGGAGGACCAGCGCGAGCACCAGACTGATCATGTCGAAGCGGCCGTCGAGCGTGTCGGGAACCTGACCGTCGCTATACCAGTGCGGCGCGCGCGCAGCGGCGATGACGGCATTCCATAACGGGCGGCGCGCCTCGCGCGGATCGGCGTCGGGTTTGAAGAGCTTGCGGAGCGATGAGAACATCGCGCACGCTTAGGCGGAATCGCCCCATCCGAAAAGTCCCCTCGGTCAGCTTGGCGCAAGCATTGCCGCGGCATAAGCCGCTTGTGCCTGCCGTCTGCTTGCGGTTAAGAGGCGCGATTGCCAGCGCTCGCGCAAAGCGGCGCAACGGAGATAGTTGATGCCGATCCAGACCCTCATACTTCCCGCCCGCCCCGTGCGCCTGATCGTCGCCGGGCTGGCGCTCGCGCTGACCGCCAGCGGCTGCGCGCAGCTCAAGGGGCGACAGGGCTATGTCGTCGATCCGGTGCTCACCACCGCGATCACCCCCGGCGTCGACAATCGCGAATCGGTCGAAAAGACGCTGGGCCGCCCGACCTTCGTCGGTCAGTTCAGCGACAATGAATATTATTATGTCTCGCGCGAAACCCGCCAGCTCGCCTTCGCCCGCCCGCGCCCCGTCGCGCAGCAGGTGCTGCGCGTGCGCTTCGATCCCGCGGGCAACGTCGTCGGGGTCGACAAGACCGGCCTTGAACTGGTGAGCAAGATCAGCCCCGAAGGCGACAAGACCCCGACGCTCGGCCGCCACCGCAGCTTCTTCGAGGATATCTTCGGCAATATCGGCGCCGTCGGCGCCCCCGGCATGGGCGGGGGTGGGTCGCAGGGGCAGTAAGGATATTGATCCTCCCCTCCCGCCAGCGGGAGGGGATTCCTCTCGTTACCCCGCAATTCCGCCCGCGGCGAGCACCGCCAGCGTCACCAGGTCCGACGCGGGGGAGGCCATGGTCGCGACCTGCACCGGCTTTTCCATCCCGATCAGCATCGGGCCGATTACCGCGCTGCCGCCGAGTTCGCGCAGCAGCTTCGCCGACAGATTGCCCGATTGCAGCCCCGGCATGATCAGCACGTTCGCGGCCCCCGACAGGCGGCAGAAGGGATATTTCTCCATCACCTTCGCATTGAGCGCGACGTCGGGCGCCATTTCGCCTTCATATTCGAACTCGGGCTTGCGCTCGTCGAGGATGTGGACCGCTTCGCGGATATTATCGAGCCATGACCCCGGCGGGTTGCCGAAGGTCGAATAGGAGAGGAAGGCGACGCGCGGTTCGTGCCCCATCCGCCGCGCGACCTGCGCGGTGCGCTCGGCGATGTCGGCGAGCATTTCGGCCGACGGACGTTCGTTGACCGTCGTGTCGGCCATGAACACCGTGTGATGCTGGCCGACGAGGACATGGATGCCGAACGCCGTCTTGCCCTCGGCGGGGTCGATCACGCGCCGCACCTCGCGCATCGTCTGCGAATAGGTGCGGGTGACGCCGGTGATCATCGCGTCGCCGAGGCCGAGCTTGAGCAGCAGCGAACCGAAGATGTTGCGGTCGCGGTTGACCATGCGCTCGATATCGCGGCGGAGATAGCCGCGGCGCTGAAGCCGCTCGTACATCATCTCGACCATCTGCGGCACATGCGGCGAATTGACGCTGTTGTGGACCTCGAAGCTTTCGGGATCGGTGACCCCCATCACGCGCAGCTTGTCGTGCAGCCCCTCGCGCCCGACGAGCACCGGAATGCCGTAGCCGCCGTCGCGGAACTGGATCGCCGCGCGCAGCACCACTTCCTCCTCGCCCTCGGCGAAGACGACGCGCTTCGGATTGGCGCGCGCCGCTTCATAAGCAAGTGTCAGCACCGACGTCGTCGGGTTGAGCCGCGCGCGCAGGCTGGTGCGATAGGCCTCCAGATCGGCGATCGGCTGCTGCGCGACGCCGGTGTCCATCGCCGCCTTGGCGACCGCGGCGGGGACGATCTCCATCAGCCGCGGGTCGAAGGGCGAGGGGATGATATATTCAGGGCCGAAACTCGACGCCCGCCCGCCATAGGCCGCCGCGACCTCCTCGGGCACCTGCTGGCGCGCGAGGTCGGCGATCGCATAGGCGGCGGCGATCTTCATCTCCTCGTTGATCGCCGTCGCGCGCACGTCGAGCGCGCCGCGGAAGATGAAGGGGAAGCAGAGGACGTTGTTGACCTGGTTCGGATAGTCCGAGCGCCCCGTCGCGATGATCGCGTCGGGCCGCGCCGCGCGCGCATCGGGGGGCGAGATTTCGGGATCGGGGTTCGCCATCGCGAAGATGATCGGCGCGGGGGCCATGTCCTTGACCATCTCGGGCTTCAGCGCGCCCGCGGCCGACAGGCCCAGGAAGACGTCGGCGCCCTTCAGTGCCGCGGTCAGGTCGCGCGCCTCGGTCGGCACCGCGTGCGCCGACTTCCACTGGTCCATCCCCTCGGTGCGGCCCTGATAGATGGTGCCCTTGCGGTCGCACATGATGACATTCTCGTGCCGCACACCCATCGCCTTGATGAGCGCGGTGCAGGCGATCGCGGCGGCGCCGGCGCCGTTGACGACGACCTTGATCTCGCCGAGATCGCGGCCGGTCAGGTGGCAGGCGTTGATCAGGCCGGCGGCGGTGATGATCGCGGTGCCATGCTGGTCGTCATGGAACACCGGGATGTTCATCTTCTCTTTCAGCGCCGCCTCGATGATGAAGCAGTTGGGCGCGGCAATGTCTTCAAGGTTGATGCCGCCGAAGCTCGGTTCGAGCAGCTCGACCGCGTCGATGAACGCCTGCGGGTCTTCGGTCTTCACTTCGAGGTCGATCGAGTCGACGTCGGCGAAGCGCTTGAAGAGGACGGCCTTGCCTTCCATCACCGGCTTCGAGGCGAGCGCGCCGAGATTGCCGAGGCCGAGGATCGCGGTGCCGTTCGAGATCACCGCGACCAGATTGCCCTTGATCGTATAATCATAGGCCTTGGCCGGATCCTCGGCGATCGCGTTGACCGGGACGGCGACACCGGGCGAGTAGGCGAGGCTGAGGTCGCGCTGGGTCGCCATCGGCTTCGAGGCGATGATCTCGATTTTCCCAGGCCGGCCGTAATTATGGTAGAGCAGGGCCTCGCGGTCCGAGAATTGCACCTTGTTGCCGCTGTCCATGTTTTTCCCCTTGGTTCGATTCCAGACGCGCGCCCGTTTCCCAATCCCCTAGCGTCACCTTGGCGAAATGTAACTGCCTACGGAGCGAGCCTCGGGAAAAAGATTCGCGCGGCGTGCGAACAAACCTGGTTGGCGTTACGTTCTTCGTCGCCTCGGACGAAGACCTGCTAACGCCCGGAAGGTAGCGTTTTGCGTTTCACAGGTTCGTCATTCCCGCGAAAGCGGGAACCCAGAGCGTGCGTCGGCTGACCCCACACTGGGTTCCCGCTTTCGCGGGAATGACGATGATGGGAAGCAGCTTCCCGCCCCGAAGCTGTCCTCATGTCGCCCGCGGCTTGCCATGCCGCCCCCAATCACTAAGCAGAGTGCGATGCCTGCCACCGCCCGCCCCGCCGCCAACAGCAACAGCGCACCCGCCGCCACCCCGATGATGGCGCAATATTGGACGCTGAAGGAGAAAGCGGGCGATTGCCTGCTCTTCTATCGCATGGGCGATTTCTTCGAGCTTTTCTTCGATGATGCGAAGGCGGCGGCATCGACGCTCGACATCGCGCTGACCTCGCGCGGCGAGCATGGCGGCGCGCCGGTGCCGATGTGCGGTGTTCCCGTGCACAGCGCCGAATCCTATCTCGCGCGGCTGATCAAGGCGGGGCACCGCGTCGCGATCGCCGAGCAGATCGAAACCCCGGCCGAGGCGAAGGCGCGCGGCGGCTCGAAAGCGCTCGTCGCGCGCGACATTATCCGCTTCGTCACCGCGGGGACGCTGACCGAGGAAGCGCTGCTCGAAGGGCGCAGCGCGAACCGGCTCGCGGCGCTGGCGCGGGTCGGGAGCGAGGGCGAGGTCGCGATCGCCGCCGCCGACATCTCGACCGGGCGGTTCGAGGTCGTCGCCGTGCGCCCCGAACAGGTCGACGCCGAGCTTGCGCGGCTCGCGCCCTCCGAACTGCTGGTCAGCGAACAGGCCGAAGAGGTGCCCGAGTGGGTCGCGCGTCAGGTCGTGCGGCGCCCGCCATCCGACTTTTCGAGCACGGCGGCCGAGAAGCGCCTCGAAAGCTTCTTCGGCGTGCAAACGCTCGACGGCTTCGGCCAGTTCTCGCGCGGCGAACTGGCGGCGATGGGCGCGCTCACCGCCTATCTCGACCATGTCGCGACCGGCCAGCCGATCTTCCTCCAGCCGCCGCTCCGCGTATCAGCGTCGGGCCGGATGGCGATCGACGCCGCGACGCGCGAAAGCCTCGAGCTCGTGCGCACGATGGCGGGCGCGCGCGACGGCAGCCTGCTCGGCACGATCGACCGCACCGTCACCGCGGCAGGCGCGCGGCTGCTTGCCGATGATCTCGCGAGCCCGCTCACCGACAAGGCCGCGATTCTCGACCGGCTCGATCTCGTCGATGCGCTCGCGCGCGATGCGCTGTGGCGCGGCGATCTCCGCGCGGCGCTGCGCGCGCTGCCCGATGCCGGGCGCGCGCTCGGCCGGCTCGTCGCGGGGCGCGGCGGGCCGCGCGATCTTGCGCAGCTTCGCGACGCGCTCGGCGGCGCGCGGCTGCTTCGCGAGCGGCTCGCGCGGCGCCCCGACCTGCCGCCTTTGCTGGCGCGGCTGCTGCCGGGACTCGACGGCCATGGCGCGCTCGTCGACGAACTGACCCGGGCCTTGATCGAAACGCCGGCGGTCGATGCCGCGCAGGGCGGCTATGTCGCCGAGGGTTATGACCATGCGCTCGACGCCTTGCGCGAGACCGCGCGCGACGGGCGCAAGGCAATCGCCGCGCTCGAAGCGCAATATCGCGATCGTACCGGCATCGCCTCGCTCAAGATCCGCCATAACGGCGTGCTCGGCTATCATGTGGAGGTGCCCGCGAAGCACGCCGACGCGCTGATGGCGCCCGAGTCGGGCTTTACCCATCGCCAGACGCTTGCGGGCGTCGTGCGCTTCAACTCGGCCGATCTTCACGAAACCGCGAGCCGCGTCACCCAGGCGGGCGTTCACGCCATCGCCGCCGAGGCCGCGCATCTCGAAGCGCTGACCGATGCTGCGGTGGCGCGGCGCGAGGCGATCGCGGTGAGCTGCGACGTGCTCGCGCGGATCGACGTCGCTGCGGCGCTCGCCGACCATGCGATGAGCCACAATTGGTGCCGCCCCGACCTCGCCGACGAACCGTGCCTCGACGTGGCGGGTGGGCGGCATCCGGTGGTCGAGGCGGCGCTCGCCAAATCGGGTGAGCGCTTCGTCCCCAACGACGTGTCGCTGTCGGAAGCCGACCGGCTGTGGCTCGTCACCGGCCCCAACATGGGCGGTAAATCGACCTTCCTGCGCCAGAATGCACTGATCGTCGTGCTCGCGCAGGCGGGCGGCTTCGTGCCCGCGGCATCGGCGAAGCTCGGGCTCGTCGACCGGCTGTTCAGCCGCGTCGGAGCGAGCGACAATCTCGCGCGCGGGCGCTCGACTTTCATGGTCGAGATGGTCGAGACCGCCGCGATCCTCGCGCAGGCGACGCCGGACAGCTTTGTCATCCTCGACGAAGTCGGGCGCGGCACCTCGACCTATGACGGGCTCGCGCTCGCTTGGTCGGTGGTCGAGGCGGTGCACGAGGTCAACAAGTGCCGCTGCCTCTTCGCGACGCATTATCACGAACTGACGCGGCTTGCCGAAACGCTGAACGCCTTGTCGCTCCACCATGTCCGCGCGCGCGAGTGGCAGGGCGATCTGGTGCTGCTCCACGAAGTCGCCGAGGGCCCCGCCGACCGCAGCTACGGCCTCGCGGTCGCGCGCCTCGCCGGAGTGTCTGCGGCTGTCGTCAAGCGCGCTGAGGCGGTACTGGCAAAGCTCGAAGCGGGGCGCGAGAAGACCGGCGGGCTCGCCGCAGGGCTCGACGATCTGCCGCTGTTCGCCGCGACCCTTGCCGAAGCGCCCGCAGCCGCGACCGACGCGCTGCGCGAGGCGCTTGCCGCCATCGACCCCGACGCGCTCGCGCCGCGCGAAGCGCTCGACGCGCTCTACCGGCTCAAGCAGATATTGGCGGGGGAGACATGAGCGACCTGTTCGACGATCTCGAAAACCGCCGCGCGATCATCGATCGCCGCGAACTGTCCGATCGGCTCGACGCGATCGCCGACGAAACGAGCGATTCGGGTGCGCGTCGCCGCGCGATGGTCGCGCTGCTCAAGGAGGCGCTCGAAACCGGGCGTGCCGAGATCGACCGCCGGTTGCTCGACCATCCCTCGTCGGGGCGTGTCGCGGCGAACGCGACCGCTTTCCTGATCGACCAGATCGTCCGGCTGAGCCACGATTTCACGGTCGACCGCCTCTATCCCGCCAGCAACCGCTCGGCGGGCGAGCGGATCACGCTGATCGCGGTCGGCGGCTACGGCCGCGGCGAGATGGCGCCGTTCAGCGACATCGACATCGGCTTCGTCACGCCGTTCAAGCAGACGAGCTGGACCGAACAGGTGATCGAGGCGCAGCTCTATACGCTGTGGGATTTGGGGCTGAAGGTCGGGCACAGTTCGCGCTCGGTCGACGAGATGATCCGCACCGCGAAGGAGGATCTGACGATCCGCACCGCGCTGCTCGAGGCGCGCTTCATCTGGGGCGACCGCGACCTCTACGACCAGGCTGCGGCGCGCTTCGATGCCGAGGTGGTCGCGGGCAATGCGCGCGCCTTCGTCGCCGACAAGCTCGCCGAACGCGACGAGCGGCACAAGCGCATGGGCGATTCGCGCTATGTCGTCGAACCCAATGTGAAGGAAGGGAAGGGGGGGCTGCGCGACCTTCACACCCTGTTCTGGATCGGCAAGTTCATCCACCGCGTTCGCACCGTCCCCGAGCTCGTCGGCGCCGGGTTGCTCACCGAGCGCGAGCTGCGCCAGTTCGAGCGCGCCGAAAATTTCCTGCTCGCGGTGCGCTGTCACCTCCACACGCTCGCGGGGCGCGCCGAGGACCGATTGACCTTCGATTTTCAGCGCGAGATCGCGCAGCGCATGCATTTCGCCGAGCGGCCGGGCAAGAGTGCGGTCGAGCGCTTCATGCAGCTCTATTTCCTCCACGCGAAAAGCGTCGGCGATTTGACCGGCACCTTCCTCGCGCATCTCGACGAGCAGCTCGCGGCGCGCGGGCGGCGCTTCCTGCCGACGCTGCGGCGGCGGCCGGGCAAGCTCCACGGCTTCGTCCTCGACCGCGGCCGGCTCGCGTTGCCGTCGGACGATTTTTTCGCCGCCGACCCGGTGCGGCTGATCGAGATCTTCGCGCTCGCCGACAAGCATGGCCTTGAAATCCACCCGCAGGCGATGCGCCAGGCGCGCCACGACGCCAAGCTGATCGAGACGCAGGGTGTGCGCCGCAAGGCCCGCGCGAACGAATTGTTCCTCGACGTGCTGACCAGCCCGCGCGACCCCGAAACGGTGCTGCGCTGGATGAACGAAGCGGGGGTGTTCGGGCGGTTCGTTCCCGATTTCGGCCGTGTCGTCGCGCAGATGCAGTTCGACATGTATCATCATTATACCGTCGACGAGCATACGATCCGTGCGATCGGCCTGCTCGCCGACATCGAGCAGGACCGGCTGAAGGACGATCACCCGCTCTCGACGATGATCATGCACCAGCTCCATTCGCGGCGGGTGATCTATGTCGCGGTGCTGCTCCACGACATCGCCAAGGGGCGCGGCGGCGATCACAGCGTGCTCGGCGCCGAACTCGCGCTGCGCGTCTGCCCGCGACTGGGACTCAGCGAAGCCGAGACCGAGACGGTGTCGTGGCTCGTCCGCCACCATCTGCTGATGTCGGCGACCGCCTTCAAGCGCGACCTTGCCGATTTCAAGACGATCCTCGACTTCGCGCAGATCGTCCAGAGCCCCGAGCGGCTGCGCCTGCTCCTCGTCCTCACCGTCGTCGACATCCGCGCGGTCGGGCCGGGGGTGTGGAACAGCTGGAAGCGCCAATTGCTCAGCGAATTGTTCGACTCGGCGGAGGAGGTGCTGCGCCTCGGCCACAAGCAGCGCGGGCGCGAGGCGCGAATCGCGAGCAAGAAGGAAGCGGTGGCGGAGCTGCTCGGCATCGGGGAAAAGCGATTCGCAGCGCTGATCAAGCGGCTTCCCGAAAGCTATTGGATCGCCGAGCCGGTCGAGGTGATCGCCGCCAACCTTCGCCATATCGAGGCCGCGGGCGACGCCCCGCTCCATATCGCCGCGGTGCCCGACGAGGATCGCGGCGCGACATTGGTGATGGTGCTCGCCGCCGACCATCCGGGGCTTTTCTATCGCATGGCGGGGGGAATCCACCTCGCGGGCGGCAACATCATCGACGCGCGCATCCACACGACGCGCGACGGCATGGCGCTCGACAATTTCCTCGTCCAGGATCCGCTCGGCCGGCCGTTCGCCGAGGCGGGGCAGATCGATCGCCTGACCCGCGCGATCGAGGACGCGCTCGCCAATCGCCAGAAGCTGCTGCCGAAACTCGAAGCGCGCGCTTTGCCGCGCACCCGCGCCGAGGCGTTCCGCATCGCGCCGAACGTGTTCATCGACAATAAGGCGTCGAACCGTTTCACGGTGATCGAGGTCAATGCGCAGGACCGCCCGGCGCTGCTCAACCAGCTCGCCTATGCGCTGTTCCAGTCGAAGGTGACGGTGCACAGCGCGCATGTCGCCACCTATGGCGAGCGCGCGGTCGACACTTTCTATGTGACCGACCTGATCGGCGACAAGATCGACGGCGCGGCGCGGGTCAAGAGCCTCGAAAAGCGGCTGCTGGAGGCGGCGGCAAGCCGCAGCGAAGAGGCGGTCGCGGCCTAGAGTGCCGGTTTTGATTCCATCAAAACCGGCACTCTAGATTCTTGTTTTACCGTGTTTTCCGAGTCGTCAGGTGGTTCCACCTGACTTGAAAACACTCTAGAAATCGAATCCTTGTTGCACCGGCGCGACCGGCACGCCCTCGAGTTCGAGCATCCGCGCCTTGGACAGCGCACCGCCCGGTGCGGAGAATCCTCCGATCCCTCCGCCCGCAGCCATGACCCGGTGGCAGGGGATGATCAGCGGCACGGGATTCGTTGCCATCGCCTGCCCGACCGCGCGGGCATGTTCGGGACCCGCATCGAGTGCGCGGGCAACCGCGCCATACGTCGTCGTCTGGCCCCAGCCGAGCTTGCGTACATGGGCATAGACCCGCGCGAAGAAGGGCGGCGGTTCGCCGAGTTCGACCGGCGCTTCGAAAAACTCGACCCGCTCGCCTTCGAAATAGCGGATCGCGGCGTTGATGACCGCCGCGACCCCGGCCGCAGTTCCGAAGAGCTGATAATGGCCTTGGCTGATCATGCCTGATTCTCCGTTCTTGTGGGGAGATATAGGACGGCATTTTTTCAAAGCCATATCGCCGGCGCAAAGGCACGAGCGGCCGGACCGCTTTGGGGTGGAAAGCCGACGTTGCCCAACCGCTTTCGTCATCCCGGATCAAGTCCGGGATGGCGAAAGAGGGGGTCAGCTTGTGCCCGCCTTCACCGGATTTCGCTCATGCGCGGCGATATTCTCCGGCAGTATCAGCCACGCGTGCCGGTCCTGCGCCCAGACCGCCTGCTCGGGCATCGGAAAATCGGGATCGGCAAAGGCGCCGACGGCGACGCCGATCCGGTCGGGAAGCCGGTCGGGTTCCCACCACAGCGACGATCCGCATTCGGGGCAGAAATGGAACGTGACGTCGAAACCGCTCGCCGATGTCCGCCGAAACGTCTTCGCAGCCCCCGCGGCCAGCGAGACGGCAACGCGGGGATAGAAAACCGCGACGCTGAACAGCGACCCGGTGCGCCGCTGGCAGTCGAGACAATGGCAGAGCGAGACTTTCGCGGGTTCGCCGATGCAGCGGAGCTGGAGCCGGCCGCAATGGCAGGTTGCGAGCCGCTCGATCGGCGCGCCGCTCATGCGCCGGTCATCGCGGCGGCGGCGGCGAGCAGCCCCGCGTTGAAGCGCTGCGACAGCGGCGCATCGGGAACCGCGTTGAAGCCGTGGATCGCCCCGGCGTAGCTGTGGAGCTCGACCGGCACCCCGGCGGCGGTCAGCCGCCGCGCATAGTCGAGATTCTCGTCGAAGAAGAGGTCGAGGCTGCCCGTCGCAATATAGGCAGGCGGCAGGTTCGACAGATCGTCGGCGAGGCTCGGCGAGAACCAGCCGCGCCGCGCATCGTCGATCCGGTAATCGCCCTGCAGCGCGCGCCAGCCGAAGCGGTTGCTCGCGCGCGTCCAGATGAATTCGCCGGTGGTCGGGTTGCGCCAGGGACAGGCGTCGCCGCCGGTGCGATGGTCGAGCATAGGATAAGTGAGAAGCTGCCCCGTGATCGCCGGCCCGCCGAGGTCGCGTGCCATGATCGCCAGCGCCGCCGCCAGCCCGCCGCCCGCGCTTTCGCCCGCGACGACGATGCGGCTCGTATCGAACCCGAGCGCATCGGCTTGCCCCGCAAGCCACGCCAGCGCCGAATGGCAATCCTCCTGCGGCGCCGGAAAGGGGTGTTCGGGCGCAAGCCGATATTCGACCGAGGCGACCGGCACGCCGGCGGCTGCGGCTAGTGCCGCCGGTCCCGCCTGCATCTGCCGGATCGATCCCATCACCATGCCGCCGCCATGAATATGCAGGATCGCGCCGCTGCCCGGCCGGGTTTCCGCCGGACGATAGAGGAAGATCGGAATATCGGGCCCGCCGTGGATCGACGGGATCAGCACCTCTTCGGGTGCGATGACCGGCGGTGGCAGGAAGGCATAAGTTTCGGACGCTCTGGCGCGAATATCGGCGATGGGCACCGATTCCAGGTCGATGCGCGGAAAGATGTCGAGCACCGGCGCGATATCCGGGTCGACGAGATGGCGGGTATTCATGGCGGGTTTCTCCCCAGACTCTGTTGCCGGGACAAGTTGCACGAAATTCGCATCGGGCTCCAGACCGTGCGAACAGTTTCCGGTCGTCGGTTTCCGAACGGAAGCGGACACTCTTCTCCCCTCCCGCAAGCGGGAGGGGTCGGGGGTGGGTAGCAACGGTGCAATGGCCCACCCCGCTGGCAAGCCGCTGCTCCAGCGAGGGCGGACTTTGTCCGCGCGGCCTGGGCCTTGTCGGGGCCTCTCCTGCTCGCCCTACCCGCGCAGCACCGCCCCCAGCTTCGCCGCCGCGACAACCACCTTGTCGGCAATCGCCTTCAGATCGGCGTCGGTGAAGCTCTTTTCCTGCGGTTGCAGTTCAATCTCGACCGCGAGGCTAACCTGCCCCTCGGGCACCCCTTGGCCGGCAAAGCGATCGAACAGCCGGGCGTCGACGATCGCCGCCTTATCGGCGCCGCGGATCGCGCGGACCAGATCGGCGGCCGCCAGCCCCTCGGGCGCGAGGAAAGCAAAGTCGCGGCGCACCGATTGCAGCGCGGGCGGCGCATAGGCCACACGCGCCGGGCCGCTCGCGCGTTTCGTCGGAATCGCATCGAGGAAGATCTGCACCGCCATCACCGGGCCATCGACGTCGAAATGTTTCGTCAGTGCCGGGTGCAGCGCGCCATATTCGGCGAGCACCGCCTTGGGGCCGAGCCGCAACGTCGCCGACTGGCCGGGATGCCAGATGCCGGGTCCGGCAACGGCTTCCATCACCTGCAGCCGCTCGGCGGGCGCGCCCGCGGCGTCGAGCAGCGCCAGCGCCGCCGCCTTCGCGTCGAAGGCGTCGAAGGGCGCGGCCTTGCCGGTCTGCCAACCGCGCTGGGTCTTGTCGCCCGCCATTACCAGCCCAAGCGTCGGATGTTCGCAATCGTCCCGATAGCGGCGGCCGATCTCGAACAGGCGGATGCTTCCGGCGCCGCGATCCTGATTGCGCTGCGCGGCGGCGAGCAGGCCGGGGAGCAGCGACGGACGCATCACCTTGAGGTCTTCGCTGATCGGGTTGGCGAGGCTCCAGGTGCCGCCGCCGAAGGGTGCGGCCTCGCGTTCGGAAATGAAGCTCCACGTCACCGCTTCGTGGAAGCCCGCCGCTGCCGCGGCGCGGCGCACCCGGCGTTCGAGCATCTGTTCGGCGGTCGCGGTCGGCCGGGCGACGCCATCGGCGCGCGGCAGCGGCACCGATTCGATCGCGTCGAATCCGGTGATCCGCGTGACTTCCTCGACCAGATCGGGCGCGCCGTCGACGTCGCGGCGCCAGCTCGGCACCGCGACCTGCCAGTGCCCGGCCTGCTCGATGATCGAGAAATCGAGCGCTTCGAGTATCTCTTTCTGGCGCGATGCCGGAATCGCGATGCCGCCGAGCGTCGCCGACAGCGCCGGGTCGTAATCGACCGTCTTCACCTCGGCGGGCGGCGTCCCGGCGCGCGTCACCGCCGACGGCGTGCCGCCGCAGATGGCGAGGATATGACCCGTCACGATCGCCGTTGCGTCGTCGAGGAAGGCCGGATCGACCCCCCGCTCGAAGCGGCTGCGCGCGTCGCTGGTCAGGCCGAGCGCCTGCCCGGTCAGCGCGATGCGTTCGGGGGTGAAATAGGCGATCTCGATCAGCACGTCGGTCGTCGACTCGCTGCACCCGCTATGCTCGCCGCCCATGATGCCCGCGATGTCGTGGACCTCGCGGTCGTCGGCGATCACGGTCATCGTGTCGGCAAGGCTGTATTCCTTGCCGTTGAGCGCGATCGCGGTTTCCCCCGTCCGGGCGCGCCGCGCGACGAGCGCGCCGTTCAGCGTGGCGCGGTCATAGATGTGGCTGGGGCGGCCGAGGTCGAACATCACATAATTGCTGATGTCGACGAGGGCGGAGATCGAGCGTTGCCCGACCGCTTCGAGGCGGCGGCGCATCCAGTCGGGCGCCGTGCCGTTGGTGACGCCGGCGATCGTGCGGCCGAAGAAGGCGGGACAGGCGTCAGGATCGTCGGTGCGGATTTCGGTGGCGGGGGCGCCTTCGCCCGGAATCGTCGGGACGTCGAGCGGCTTCAACGTGCCGAGCCCGGCGGCGGCGAGGTCGCGCGCGATCCCGCGCACGCCCATGCAGTCCTGCCGGTTCGGCGTGATCGAAATGTCGATCACCGGATCGCCCGTGCCCGCATAATCGGCGAAGGGCGTGCCGATCGGCGCGTCGGCGGGCAGTTCGATGATGCCGTCGTGATCGTCGCCGAGTTCGAGCTCGCGCGTCGAGCACATCATGCCGTTCGATTCGACGCCGCGGACGGCGGCGACCTTCAGCTCCATGCCGTTCGCGGGCACCACCGCGCCGGGCAGTCCGAGTACGCCGACGAGGCCCGCGCGCGCGTTCGGCGCGCCGCAGACCACGGTGAGCGGATCGCCGCCGTCGCCGGTGTCGACGGTCAGCACCTGCAGCTTGTCGGCCTGGGGGTGCTTCGAGGCGGTCAGCACCTTGGCGACGCGGAAGCCCGCGAGCTTTTCGGCCGGATTTTCGACGCCTTCGACTTCGTGGCCGATGCGATTGAGCGTCGCGACGACATCGGCGACGGTGAAATCGCCGTCGAGATGCTCGCGGAGCCAGTCGAGGGTGATCTTCATGCCGAAATCCCCCCGCTCAATGTAGGCACCGACAGCGCGCCGAACCCGTAATGCGACAGCCAGCGCAGGTCGCCGTCGAAGAAGGCGCGCAGATCGTCCATGCCATATTTGAGCATCGCCAGCCGGTCGATGCCGATGCCGAAGGCGAAGCCCTGCCATTCGTTGGGGTCGAGCCCGCAGTTCGCGATGACGCGGCGGTTGACCATGCCGCTGCCGAGCAGCTCCATCCACGCATGGCCGCCGTCGTCGCCGTTGCCGCCGACAATTCGCCGGCCCTTTTCCTGAGCATAGCCGACATCGACCTCCGCCGAAGGCTCGGTGAAGGGGAAATAGGAGGGGCGCAGGCGGAGCACGATGTCGTCGCGCTCGAAGAAGGCCTTGAGGAAGGTTTCGAGCGTCCATTTGAGATGCCCCATATGGATGCCGCGGTCGATGACGAGGCCTTCGACCTGATGGAACATCGGCGTGTGCGTCGCGTCGCTGTCGCTGCGATAGACGCGCCCCGGCGCGATGATCCGGATCGGCGGCTGCTCGCTCATCATCGTGCGGATCTGCACCGGCGAAGTGTGGGTGCGCAGCAGCATCGCGCGGCCTTCGGCATCCGTGTCGGGGAAATAGAAGGTGTCGTGCATCGCGCGCGCGGGATGCGTCTCGGGAATGTTGAGCGCGGTGAAATTGCGCCAGTCGTCCTCGATCTCGGGCCCGGTCGCGACCGCGAAGCCCATGTCGGCGAAGATTTCGGCAAGCTCGTCCATCACCTGACTCACCGGGTGGACGCTGCCTTTGGGTGCGGCGGCGGCGGGGAGCGTCATGTCGAGCGTTTCGCCCGCGAGCTTCGCGTCGAGCGCGGCGCCTTCAAGCGCGGTCTTGCGCGCGCCGATCGCGGCGGTGACGGCTTCGCGCAGGCCGTGGATCTTCGGCCCCTCGGCCTGGCGCTCTTCGGGGGTCATGCCGCCGAGCGTCTTGAGCAGCGCGGTGACGCTCCCCGCCTTGCCGAGTGCCGCGATGCGCAGCGCCTCGAGCACGTCGAGATCGCTTGCGGTTTCAATCTCGCCCAGCAGCTTCGCTTTCAAGGCTTCTGTCTCGCTCATCGTCGTTCGTTTCTGTATCGTTCGGGGGACGGCGGTCCCCCGCGCGTCGGTCGTCTGCCGCTTGCACCGAAGGCAGCGCGCGGGTCAAGTCCGGCGGCGCGAAACGCGCGCTATCCGCCGGGCTTGTGGAGCCCCTGCACCGCTTCGCCCGCTGCCGCGGCGCGCGCCAGCGCGGCAGCGCCGAGGATCGGCTTCGGCCGCGCGGCATAGGCGCGTGGACTCATCCCCATGAAGCGCTGGAAATCGCGCGTGAACTGCGCCTGATCATAATAATGATAGTCGAGCGTTTCGATCCAGCTCATCGACGGGTCGAGCATGAAGCGCGCGAGGCTGCGCAGGAAACGCTGGCGGCGCAGCAGCAGCTTGGGCGGAAAGCCGAAGGCGCGCCGCGACAATCGCTCGACCGACCGCTCGGAGAGGCCGAGCTTTTCGGCGAGTTCGGCGACGCTGGTCAATTCGTCGTCGATGAGCGCGGCGTGGGCGGCGAAGATGGCGGGATCGTCGGGCGGCGCGGCGGCGAGCAGACCGGCGAAATGGTCGTCGAGCAGGCGCGCCGCGCTCTCCGCATCATTTGCCTGCCGAAGCTCGTCCGCGAGCGGGGCGTGCGCGGCGAATGCGGGATGCTGCGCGCCATCGACGAAATGGTCCGCGAGATCCTCGGCGGGAAGCGCGAAGAATTTGGCCCAGCCCGCAGGCAGGATTCCAATGCCCCAGGCGCGCATCCGGCCCGCGGCGAAATAGGTCGCTTGGCTCGTTGGGCCGGTGACGATGAAGCGCGGCGCGGGGACCGGCGTGTCGCCGCCGACCGCGGCAAGCGAGGGTTCACCATCGATGAAGCGCAGATTTGCCCATTCGGGATGCAGATAATCCTCGACGCGCACTCCGGGGGCGGCCTCGACCTCGGTGAGGTAGATGATGCTGCAATAGGGACGAAGCGGCTCCGATACGGGAAAGAAGCGCGTCGTGACGCGCACGCCGGCCATCGGCCCGCTGGCAGTTTCTCCCACGGTCATGACGTCATCTCATGCGGAGCGGCGCGTAAAAAAACAACAGTCCAGACGACGCGGTTGTCGGGTTTTTACAATTTTTCGCACGCCCGCGACGGCATATGTCGCGCCATAGGGACACTTCCGCCGGCCGTATGCTTTCTGCGACCCACGGCTATCCGGTTCGGAGGGAGGGGGGCGATGGTTTTCCAATGAGCCATTGTCGGAACGGCGCGAGGGGAAACCTTCGCGCCGTTCCTGTTTGGGGACCGCAGGGCGTCGGCTATCGGCCGAACCCCCTCATCCCGGCGAAGGCCGGGATCTCGCCGGTGCGACATGGCGATAGGGTGAGATCCCGGCCTTCGCCGGGATGACGGGAGCCGTTAGTAGATGTCCGCTCACCACCCCATAGTCGACATCCGGCGCAGGCGATCGCAGCCCAACGAAAAAGGGCGGCCCCGAAGGACCGCCCTTTTGTTTCAGCAATTTCGCCGAAAGCCTTACGCCGCCTTGGGCAGCGCCGCCTTCGCCTGCGCGATGATCGCGGTGAAAACGCCGCCTTCATTCATCGCGAGATCGGCCATGACCTTGCGGTCGAGCTCGATCCCGGCCAGCTTCACGCCGTGCATGAACTGCGAATAGGTCAGGCCTTCGGCGCGGACCGCGGCGTTGATGCGCTGGATCCACAGGGCGCGGAAGGTCCGCTTCTTCACCTTGCGGTCGCGATAAGCGTATTGACCGGCCTTTTCGACCGCCTGCTTGGCGATGCGAATCGTGTTCTTGCGGCGGCCGTAATAGCCCTTCGCCTGATCAAGAATCCGCTTGTGCTTGGCGTGCGTGGTCGTGCCGCGTTTGATGCGTGACATGGTCTAGCGCTCCTTACTTCAGGCCGTAGGGCGCCCAGAGGCGCACGTGGGCCGTGTCCGAATCGCTGAGCACGCTGGTGCCGCGGTTGGTGCGGATATACTTCGAATTGTGCGAAATCAGGCGGTGGCGCTTGCCGGCAACGCCGTGCTTCACCTTGCCCGAGGCGGTGAATTTGAAGCGCTTCTTCACACCGCTCTTGGTCTTCAGCTTGGGCATTTTCGTCTCCTTTTTAAGCGACGATATCGACCGGCCCTGGCAGCCCTTGTCGCCAGGCAGGTCCGCTAATCTATCGTGCGAAGGCGCGCGCCTAGACGGATTCGCGCCGAATTGCAAGCGGGGAAGCGGCCTAGAAGCTCGCGCCGTCGACCTTCTGGATCGTCAGCGAATCGAGGTCGGCCTCGGGAACGCAGCGCAGGTTGACCGCCGCCATCTTCTTGCCGTCGGGGCCGGTGCCGACCGAAAAGCCCTGACAACCGCAGTCGGTGCAGAATTGATGGTCGATATTATGCTTGTTGAACGTGTAGGAAGCGAGCTTGTCGCTGCCGCCCGTCAACTGGAACTGGTCGATCGGCACGAAGGAAAGCAGGAAGCCCTTGCGCAGGCAGTGCGAGCAGTTGCAGCTCATCGCCGTCGTGGGAATGTCTCCCTCGACCGTATAGGTCACCGCGCCGCAATGGCAGCTTCCGTCGAACGCCATGTCTCTCTCCCTGGGGCCTGGCCCTAATGGTGACAGGCAAGCCCTTCGATAACATCTTCCAGCCGCGCCGGATCGCCTAATGCGATGACATGGCCGTCACTGTCGGCGTTCAGCGGCTCGCCGTTCCAGTCGCACATCGTCCCGCCCGCGCCCTCGACGATGGGGACGAGCGCCGCATAATCGTGGAGCTTCAACCCCGCCTCGACCACCAGGTCGATATGACCGCTGGCCAGCAGACCGTAGTTATAGCAGTCGCCGCCGAAAACCATGCGCTTGTGCGACGTCTTTGCCGCGAGCGCCATGAAATGCTCGCCATCGTGGTCGCTGAAATATTGCGGGCCCGTCGTTGCCAGCACGGCGCCGGAGAGGTTGCGGCAGGTGCGCGTACGCGCGGGCTTGCCGTTGAGCAGGGTCGGCTGCCCCGTCGCGCCCACCCAGCGCTCACCGGCGATCGGCTGGTCGATGATACCGATCAGCGGCCAGCCGTCCTGGAGCAGCGCGATCAGCGTACCGAAGATCGGGCGACCGGCCATGAAGCTGACGGTGCCGTCGATCGGATCGAGCACCCATTGGCGCGATGCCTCGGGCCGTTCGGCGCCATATTCCTCGCCGATAATGCCGTCGCGCGGTGCCTCGGCATCGAGCAGGCGGCGCATCGCGGCCTCGGCGGCGCGGTCGGCCTCGGTCACCGGCGAGGCGTCGGCTTTGGCCTCGTGCGAAAAGGCGGCGCGGAAGAAAGGACGGATCGTCGCGCCCGCCGCATCGGCGAGGCGATGGGCGAGGGCGATGTCGGATTCGAGGGTCATGGGCTCAATCGAACAGCGACGACACGCTCGTTTCGTCGGCAATGCGCTTGATCGCCTCGCCGAGCAGCGGCGCGACGGTCAGCGCGCGGACCTTGCCGCTGTCGTTGACCGCGTCGGTCGGCATGATCGAATCGGTGATGACGAGTTCGGTGAGCTCGCTCGCGTCGACGCGCGCGACCGCGCCGCCCGACAGGACGCCGTGGGTGCAATAAGCGACGACGCCTTCAGCGCCCGCGGCCTTCAGCGCGGCGGCGGCGTTGCAGAGCGTGCCCGCCGAATCGACGATGTCGTCGATCAGGATGCAGAAACGGCCCGCGACGTCGCCGATGATGTTCATCACTTCGGATTCGCCGGCGCGCTCGCGGCGCTTGTCGACGATTGCCAGCGGGGCGTTGTCGAGCCGCTTGGCGAGCGCTCGGGCGCGCACCACGCCGCCGACGTCGGGTGACACGACCATCAGATTCTTGCCGCCGAAGCGCGCCTGGATGTCAGCGCTCATCACCGGTGCGGCATAGAGATTGTCGGTCGGGATATCGAAGAAGCCCTGGATCTGCCCGGCGTGGAGGTCGATCGCGAGGACGCGGTCGGCGCCCGAGGTGGTGATCAGATTGGCGACGAGCTTGGCCGAGATCGGCGTGCGCGGGCCGGGTTTGCGGTCCTGGCGGGCATAGCCGAAATAAGGGACGACCGCAGTGATCCGTTTCGCCGAGGCGCGGCGCAGCGCGTCGGTGAGGATCAGCAATTCCATCAGATTGTCGTTCGCGGGGAAATTGGTCGGCTGGACGACGAACACATCCTGGCCGCGCACATTTTCGTGGATTTCGACGAAGACTTCCTCGTCGGCAAAGCGGCGGACGCTGGTGTCGGTCAGCGGCAGTTCGAGATAATCCGCAATCGCGCGGGCCAACGGCAGATTGCTGTTGCCGGAGATGAGTTTCATGGCGAGCGCGGCCCTTTCACGGCGAGTGGGGATGCGCGCCCCTTAGCCAGCAGGGGCGCGAAGGGGAAGGGGTTAAAGCCACCCCGCGGCGCGCAAGTGCGGCATCATGTCGCGCGACACCGGAACCTCCTGTCCGCCTGCCAATGTCAGCATGGCGGAGCGGCCGTCGCGGCGCACCGAGGCGACGGCATCGCGGGCGACCCACCAGCTCCGGTGGACGCGAAGGCCGTCGACGGAACCGAGCCCTGTAATGGCGTCGCGCATCCGCATCAGGACCAGCTCTTCGCGCGCCTCGCCGATGACGCGGACATAATGATCCTCGCCCTTCAGGGCGCGCACGGGGCCGAAGCCGGGCGGCAGGGGAGGCGAGGGCGGCGAGACGATGGATGGCGTTTCGGCGCGCGGCACGTCGGCATCGACCGCTACGGCGGCTGGCGCGTGCGGCTTGCCCGCCGGCGCGCGTCCGAACAGCGCGGTCATGGTGACGGCGACGACGGCGCAGATGATCAATATATAGAAATAGAGCCGCCAGAAGCCGGGCCAGCGGAGCACTTCGGGAAAGCCGATCCCCATCGACATCACCGCGATGATCAGGGTCAGGGGAAAACTGCCGACGACGAGCGCGAGCCATGTGCCCGCCGGTCCCGGCAACCCGGTCGTTTCGCACAGCCAGCGCGCGACGATCCCCGACGGGCGATAGACGGCATAGCCCGCGAGCAGCCAGATCACCCAGACCAGCATCCGTTCGGCGGTGGGCAGCGCGAAGGTGCCGAACGGGCCGAGCAGCCCGAGCAGCAGGCCGAGCGCCGCCATCGCCATCAATTCCATCGCCAGCCGTTTTGCCATCCGGCGGCTTGTGCGGGCCCGTTCGCGAAGCGTCAATGGGCCGCGCGCCCCGCTTTGCGAAGAAATCGGCCGGATCGGCGAAGCGGCGCTTGCCGGCGAACGGCACCGCGACACGAAGAGGGGGAGACCGGCAAACCGCCGGAAAATGTTACCGGATAAAGGACAGGATCGACCCATGACCGCACTTGCTTCCACCCGCAACGCCCTGGCGCTGGTCCGCCGGATCGCGCTGACCGTGCTGCTGATCGCCGGGGTCACCGCGCTCGCCATTGCCGTGCGGCTGGTGGCGGGCGCGCCGTCCGCCTATCGGACGCCGCCGCTCGCGATCTGGGTCCATCTCGCGACAGTGCTTCCCGCGCTGCCGCTCGGCGCCTGGCTGCTGTGGCGTCCGGTCAAGGGCGATCGGGCGCATCGCATCGGCGGGCGCGTCTGGGCGCTGCTGATGCTGGTGACCGCGATCGACAGCTTCTGGATCCGCACCCTCACCGGCGGCATCGGGCCGATCCATATCTTTTCGGTGTTGACGCTCGTGCAATTGCCGCGCGCGATCTGGTTCGCGCGGATGGGCGATATCGATCGCCATCTGAAGACGATGCGCGGGATATTCTTTGGACTGGTCGCTGCGGGTCTTTTCGCGATGGCCCCGGGACGGACGCTGTGGGCGCTTCTCTTCGGTTGAATGGGCAGGGCGGTTGCGCCTAAACCCCCCGACATGACAACCGAGCTCTCCATCGTCCTGTCGCAGATGACCCAGTCGGTCGGCGACCTTGCCGCCAATGCCGACGCGATGCGCGACGTTCGCGCGCGGCACCGGGATGCCGACCTGATTCTCTATCCCGAACTGCAACTGATCGGCTACCCGCCCGAGGATCTGGTGCTCAAGCCCGCGCTCGCCGAGCGTGCGGCAACGGTCATCGCCGAACTGGCGGCCGAGACTGGCGACGGTGGCCCGGCGATGCTCGTCGGGTCGGTCGAGCGCGACGCCGAGGGGCGGCTCTATAATATCGTCGCGCTGCTCGACGAGGGCCGCGTGGTCGCGACGCGGCGCAAACACGAACTGCCCAATTACGGCACCTTCGACGAAAAGCGCGTCTTTGCTCCGGGCCCGCTTCCCGATGTGATCGAATGGCGCGGCGTGAAGCTGGGGCTGCCGATCTGCGAGGACGGATGGTTCCCGGCGGTCTGCGGCCATCTCGCCGCGCAGGGCGCGGAGCTGCTGATCTCGGTTAACGGCAGTCCCTATGAGATCGACAAGGACGACCGCCGCCTGACGCAGGTGTTCGCGGCGCGCGTCGCCGAAACCGGACTGCCGCTGATCTTCCTCAATCGCATCGGCGGGCAGGACGAGCTGGTGTTCGACGGCTGCTCCTTCGTGCTCAACGCCGACGGGACCGCCGCGCACCGGCTGACCGACTGGGAAGGCGAGGAGCGCGTGACGCGCTGGACGAAGGGCGAAGGCGGCTGGACCTGTGAGGCGGGCGCAATCGCCGCGTGGGAGGCACATCCCGCCGATATCTACAGCGCAATGATCCTGAGCTTGCGCGACTATGTTGAACGCAACCGCTTCCCCGGCGTCGTGCTCGGCCTGTCGGGGGGCATCGATTCGGCGATCTGCGCCGCCATCGCCGCCGACGCGCTGGGACCGGACAAGGTCTGGTGCGTGATGCTGCCGAGCCGCTTCACCAGCGAGGAAAGCCTCGACGACGCGCGGAGCTGCGCGGACATGATCGGGTGCCGGCTCGACACCATCGCGATCGCGCCCGCGGTCGAGGCGTTCGATGCGATGCTCGCGGACAGCTTCGCCGACAAGGACGTCGATACGACCGAGGAGAATGTCCAGTCGCGCATTCGCGGGGTGACGCTGATGGCGCTTTCCAACAAATTCGGACCGATGCTGCTGACGACGGGCAACAAGAGCGAGATGAGCGTGGGCTATGCGACCATCTATGGCGACATGGCGGGGGGCTATAATCCGCTGAAGGACGCCTACAAGACGACGGTGTTCGCGCTCGCCCTATGGCGCAACGCGCATGTGCCCCGGCTGTCGCGCAACCCGGTGACGCCGGTGATGCCCGCCAACATCGTCACCAAGCCGCCGAGCGCCGAGCTGCGTCCCGACCAGAAGGACGAGGACAGCCTGCCGCCATATGCCGATCTCGACCGCATGCTCCACATGCTCGTCGAGGAGGAGGCGAGCGTCGACGATGTCGTCGCGCGCTATGGTTTCGACCGCGCCGCGGTGGCGCGGATCGAGCGGCTGCTGATGATCGCCGAGTATAAGCGCCGCCAGGCACCGCCGGGGGTCAAATTGTCGACGCGCAACTTCGGCCGCGACCGGCGCTATCCGATCACCCACGGGTTTCGGACGGGGTAGGCGCACGCGGACTCGCGTCGCGCGCGAATCGGGTTATAGGCGCCTTCATGACCGTCACGACCCGCTTCGCCCCCTCGCCGACCGGTATGCTTCATGTCGGCAATGTCCGCACCGCGCTTCACAATTGGCTGTGGGCGCGAAAGCATGGCGGGCGCTTTCTGCTGCGCATCGACGACACCGACATCGAGCGGTCGAAGGAGGAATATGTCGACGGGATTCGTGCCGACCTTGCGTGGCTCAGACTCGATATCGACGGCGAGGAGCGGCAGTCGGCGCGCTTCGCGCTTTATGAGACCGAGTTTGAGAAGCTGAAGGCCGCGGGCCGCGTCTATGCCTGTTACGAGACGCCCGAGGAACTCGAGATTCGCCGCAAGGTCCTGCTCTCGCGCGGGTTGCCGCCGGTCTATGAGCGCAAGCCCGCCGATGCGCCGGTGCCGGATGGCGTCGCGCCGCACTGGCGCTTTCGTCTCGAACATGGCGCGCCGATCGAATGGACCGACCTGATCCGCGGCGACCAGCATTTCGACCCGAAGACGCTGTCCGACCCCGTCGTGCGCCGCGCCGACGGCAACTGGCTCTATCTGCTGCCGAGCGTGATCGACGATATCGCGATGGGCATCACCCATGTGGTGCGCGGCGAGGATCATGTGTCGAATACGGCGGCGCAGGTTCAGATGTTCGCGGCGCTCGGCGCCGAACCGCCGGTCTTTGCGCACGAGGCGCTTCTCGTCGGGACCGAGGGTAAATTGTCGAAGCGGCTCGGCTCGCTCGGCATGGACGGCCTTCGCGGGCAGGGGATCGAACCGATCGCGCTCGTCGCGCTGCTCGCGCGGCTGGGGACGAGCGATCCGGTCGAGCCGGTGACGTCGCCCGCGCCGCTGATCGAGAGCATCGACTTCGCGCGCTTCGGCCGCGCGCCGGCGCGCTTCGACGAGGCCGAGCTGGCGCTGCTCAATCAGAAGATATTGCACCACACCGATTATGCCGCGGTCGCGCCGCGCCTGCCGGTCGCGATCGGCGAAGCGCGCTGGAACGCGATCCGCCCCAATCTTGCAACCGTTGCCGAAGCCGCCGACTGGGTCGCGGTATTCGACGGCCCCTTCGCGTCGCCCGCGCCCGAGCCGAGCGACCGGCCGGTGCTCGCCGCCGCCGCGGCCGTGGCGCCGGGGCTCGACTGGAGCGCCGATCCGTGGCGCGCGCTGACCGATGCGGTGAAGGCGGCGACGGGCGCGAAGGGCCGCGCGCTCTTCCTGCCGCTGCGCCACGCGTTGACCGGGCGCGATCACGGCCCCGACATGGCCGAACTGCTGCCGTTGATTGCCAAGGATCAGGCGGTCGCACGCCTTTCGGCCTGAGGCGGGCGCTTCATCGAACGCGACTCCCTGTCATATCCCAACGCCGTTACTTGACAAAAATAGAGATGTTATATTATCTCCTAATTCGACCCGGCTCGTAGCGGCGGTCATCGCACGGGGACCGGGTCGATAAGGCAAGGAGAGGTGCCATGACCCTGATTCCCATGATGTCCGCGATCATCGCGAGGCCTGCCAAGCAGAGCGCGCCCGCCGGACCCGCGCCGTTTGCACGCGAAAGCTACGACCCCGGCGCCACGCATCGCCCGGTCGCGGCGATCTTCGCCTTTGGGCTGCCCGCTGCGCTCGTGGTGGCGGTCGCGCTGTCGCCGATGATCATCAAGGAGAAGCCGCGGACCGATCCGCAGACGTGGACCGACTTCACCATCGACAAGCCGAAGCCCGAACCGCAACCCGAACCCAAGCCGCAGACCGATCCCGCCCAGACGCGGGTGGCGCCCGTGCCGTCCCCGCTACCGCCGATCGCGTCGGACCCGCCGATTTTTGACCCCGCGCCGCCCTATACGCCGCCTGCGGGCACGGGATCGGGTTCGGGCGCCGGCGATCCGCCGCTGCCGCCGAAACCCGCGCCTTTCCTCGTCGCCGAGGTCGATCCGCGCTTCGCCGGCAGCTTCCAGCCCGATTATCCGGCGAACGAACAGCGCCGCGAGGTCGAGGGGAGCGTCCGGGTACGCGTGCTGATCGGCACCGACGGGCGCGTCAAGGCGGTCGAGCTCGTCAGCACCGACAGCCAGGGCTTCTTCGAGGCGACGAAGCGGCGCGCGCTGACGAAATGGCGCTTCAAGCCCGCGACGCGCGGCGGCGTCGCGGAGGAAAGCTGGAAGGAAATGACCGTGCGCTTTCAGATCCGGAACGGCTGAGACCCCTCCCGGGAGCGGGCGCGTCCCTGCGTCCGCTCCCGCTTTTCCTCGCCGCACGGCTTGACATCGTCGCCGAATCCGGCCAATGGCGCGCGGATAAATGGGGGCGGCGCCCGACGCGCGGCCCTCTTTGTTTTTCACAGCAACCGCCGGGGCCCCCAGTCCCGCCACATGCGCCGGATGTCTCTGCGGATGTGTCAATAGTTCGAGGAACAGGGCCATGGCCAAGCCGACGACCGTCAAGATCAAGCTGGTGAGCACCGCCGACACGGGCTTTTTCTACGTCACCAAGAAGAACCCGCGCACGATGACCGAGAAGATGTCGGTGCGCAAATATGATCCGCGTGCGCGCAAGCACGTTGAGTTCAAGGAAGCCAAGATCAAGTGATGCCTCTCCCCATGCGCCGACGGCGCGTGGGTGGATAAGGCTTCACTCCCGCTTGAGCGGGAAGCCAGAAGGGCGGCCGCGTGCCGCCCTTTTTCGTGGTGAAAGGTCGCGCGGGGCCTCTCGGAAAGACTGGGCTACGGCCTGTCCGGCCACGATAGCCCTTGGCGCTGGGCCGACTTCGCGCCACAACGCTCTGCATGAACCGCACCTCCACCGTCGCCGCTGTCGCATAAGGACTCGAACCGATGCCGATCATGGCCGCCCGCCATTATCATCAGGGCAAGCTCGTCCGCGACCTCGGCCCCGACGACGTCATTCCCGAGGATTGCGCCGACGCGGATTTTTTCTGGCTCGGCCTGTTCGAGCCGACCCCCGACGAACTCGGCGGGATCGCCAAGCGCTTCGGCCTCCATCCGCTCGCGGTCGAGGATGCGCTGAAGGCGAAGCAGCTTCCCAAGGTCGAGGTTTATGGCGATCAGCTTTTCGTCATCGCCGCGACCGCCACGCTGGATGGCGACACGATCCAGTCGGGCGAGACCGCAATCTTCCTCGGGCGCCATTTCGCGGTCACCGTCCGCCACGGCTCGGCGCGCGCGCATACCGAGGTGCGCGCACGGCTTGAGACGTTGCCCGCGAAGCTCGCGCATGGCCCCGACTATGTCCTCTATGCGATCCTCGATTTCATCATCGACGGCTATTTTCCGGTGATCGACGCGATCGAGGATCGACTGCTGCTGGTCGAGGAAAGCGTGATGGATACGCCGCTCGACGCCGAGGAAATCCGCCACCTCTATTCGCAGCGGCACGAGATCATCCGGTTTCAGCGCATCGTCGGGCTGATGAAGGACGTTGCCGCCCGCCTTGTCGGCAGCGCCGATCTGCCGTGGATCGACGATGCGGTGCGTCCCTATTTCCGCGATGTGTGGGACCATGTCCAACGCGCCGAATTCCGCCTGTCGGGGCTGCGCGAAGTCGCGGGGTCGGTCGTCGATACCAATTCGCTGCTCGAGCAGCAGCGGCAGGGCGCGATCACGCGCCAGCTTGCGGCCTGGGCGGCGATCCTCGCGGTGCCGACCGCGATCGCGGGAATCTATGGGATGAATTTCGAGCATATGCCCGAACTCGGCTGGACCTTCGGCTATCCGTTCGCCATTGCCCTGATGGCGAGTATCTGCGGCCTTCTCTATTGGCGGTTTCGGACGATCCGCTGGCTCTGATTGCGTTCGCTCCGTCGCGTCGCGGCCGGTGGCGGGCAACCCGCGACGCCTCCCACGCATTTCGGGCCACGCATTTCGGGTGGGCGCCTCCGGTTCGGAGTGCCTCCCGCTAACCTTCTTTTAATCGGTTGCTCCGACACCCGTCTTCATGGCCATAACCGGATATCTCCTCCCCGCAGCGCCAGGCGCCGACGCGCGCGGCAGCACCCGCCGCAAGCTCAGCCTTCCCGCAGAGGGGAGGCAGAGCGGCGGCAGCGGACTTGCGGTGCTCGTCCACAATATTTCGGAAACGGGATTGCTCCTCGAAAGCGACGCCGCCGTTGCGGTTGGTGACCGGATCGAGATCGACCTGCCGCACGCGGGCGAAAGCCCGGCGACCGTGATGTGGATCAGCGGGCGGCTCGCCGGTTGCCGCTTCGACGCTCCGGTATCGCCCGCGACGCTGAGCGCTGCGCAACTCCGCAGCAGCGTCACGCACGATCCGCATTTCGACGATGAGGCCGCTTCGCCCGCCGATCAGGCCTTCGGAGGCCGGCTTCAGCGTCTGCGCGCGCAGGCGGGCCTCAACCAGGCCCAGCTTGCCGACCGCATGGGCGTCAGCGCGCCCGCGGTTTCGGGCTGGGAAAAGGGGCGCGCGCGGCCCAAGCACAGCCGCATGGCGGCGCTCGCCGCTATCCTGGGGGTGCCGACATCCGAACTGCTCCGCGATCAGCCGCCCGAGGCGCTTGAGGATCTGATCGAGCGCAGCCGCGCCCAGATTGCGACGATGGTCGGAACCAGCGCTGACAAGGTGCGGATCATCATCGAGCTGTAAGGCGGCGTCCTGCCCTCAATGACGAAGATGGGGAAGTCCAGAGCCCCACGTCGCCCCGGCCATTCCGCTTGCCCTCGCACCGATCCGCCCTATATTCATGTCCACGCGACACCAAAGGAGTGAACAGGATCATGGATCTGAACTGACCGCATCGCCCGCAAGCCGTGCCTTCAGGAAAGTTCTGTCCATGCCCTCGATCACCCTCGCCAACGTCAGTTGGTCCACGCCCGATAATCGCACCATCCTCTCGAACCTCGAACTCGCCTTTGCGTGCGAACGCACCGGCATTGTCGGACGCAACGGCGTCGGCAAGTCGACGCTGCTGCGCCTGCTGACCGGCGAGCTGACGCCGGCATCGGGGCATGTCGCCGTCGACGGCCGCGCCCGGCTGCTCCGCCAGTCGGTGCAGATCGGCGCCGGCGAGACGATCGCCGACCTGTTCGATGCGCGCGCGGGGCTCGCGCTGCTCCGCAAGGCAGAGGCGGGAGAGGCGAGCGTCGAGGAGATCGCCGAGGCCGACTGGACGATCGAGGCGCGGATCGACGAAGCGCTCGCCGCGGTCGGCCTGCCATTGTCCGCCGACACCCCGCTCGAGGCCTTGTCGGGCGGCCAGCGGACGCGCGCCGCGCTGGCGGGCGCGATGTTCGGTGCCCCCGACTTCCTGCTGCTCGACGAGCCGACGAACAATCTCGACCGCGAAGGGCGCGCCGCGGTGCGCGAACTGCTGCGCGGCTGGCGCGGCGGCGCGATTGTCGTCAGCCACGACCGCGAATTGCTCGAAGAGATGGACGCGATCGTCGAGCTGACCGCGCTCGGCGCCGCGCGCTACGGTGGCGGGTGGAGCGCCTATCGCGCGCGCAAGGAGGTCGAACTCGCCGCCGCCGAAGCCGAGCTTGCGGGTGCCGAAAAGCGGCTCGACCAGAGCCGGCGCCAGGCGCAGGCGACGGCTGAGAAGCAGGACCGGCGCGATGCCGGCGGGCGGCGCAAGGCGGCACGCGGCGACATGCCGAAGATCGTCATCGGCGGCCTCAAACGCCGCGCCGAGGAAACACGCGCCTCGGCCAGCCGCCTCGCCGAACGCCAGCGCGGCGCGGCCGAGGAGGCGGTTGCAGCGGCGCGCGGCCGGATCGAGGTCGTCGACCCGCTGTCGGCGGGGCTGCCCTCGACCGGCCTTCCCGCTTCGCGCACCGTGCTTGAATTGGGTCGCGTCACCGCGGGCTATGTGCCGGGACGGCCGGTGATCGCCGATCTGTCGCTGACGATCACCGGGCCCGAGCGCATCGCGATCACCGGCCCCAACGGGTCGGGCAAGTCGACGCTGCTCGCGCTCGTCGCGGGGACGCTCGCGCCCTGGTCGGGGCGGGTACGCGTGCCGGTGCCCTTCGCCTTGTTCGACCAGCGCGTGTCGCTGCTCGACCCTGCGCTGTCGATCGCCGACAATTTCCTCCGCCGCAATCCCGGCACGACGAACAATCAGTGCCGCGCGGCGCTCGCGCGCTTCCGTTTTCGTGCCGATGCCGCCGACCGTCTCGCCGGCACGCTCAGCGGCGGCCAGACGCTCCGCGCCGGCCTTGCCTGCGTCCTCGGCGCGCCGATGCCGCCGCAGTTGCTGATCCTCGACGAGCCCGGCAACTACCTCGATCTCGATTCGCTGACCGCGATCGAGGCGGGGCTCGCCGCCTATGACGGCGCGCTGCTCGTCGTCAGCCACGACCCTGCGTTTCTGGAAGCGATCGGGATCGAACGCGAGATGGCGCTGGGGCGGTAGGAGGGGGATGCGCGAGAGCTTTGCTCAACGTTCGTCATTCCCGCGAAAGCGGGAACCCGGTTGCGACCTTGGCGCGCTGGGTTCCCGCTTTCGCGGGAATGACGAGGATAGGGGGCCGAGCAAGCCCCCTCACCGGTCGCGCAACGGCCGCCGGGCGGCTTCATTCTCGACGATGTGGCGGATCGTGATCAGCGTCTTGAACGAATGGACGCCCTTGTCTTCGCCCAGTGCGCGGCGGGTGAAGAGGTCATATTCCTCCATCGACCCGACCTGGACCTTGAGCAGGAAATCATCGTCGCCGGTGATATCCCACGCAGCGGTGATTTCGGGATGGCGGACGATCTCGCGCGCGAAATTGTCCATCGTCTGCGGCCCGGCCTGTTCCATCCGCACGAGCACGTGCATGGTGAGCGCCGAGCCGGTGAGTGCGGGGTCGACCAGCGCGATGTCGGCGACGATCACCTTCACCTCGCGCAGCCGGCGGAGGCGGCGCAGCACCGCCGAAATCGACAGTCCGACCGTGTCGGCAAGCACCCGTGCGGGCTGGAGATTGTCGCGGCGGACGAGGTCGAGCAGGCGGCGGTCGAAACTGTCGAGGTCGATCATTTTTCGCATATTATGACGTATAGCGCAAAAATTGTTCGACGATATGCCGAATTTCGGCGCCAATAGCCGATGCGAATCGCCTAGATGGTTCGCATCCGAACCGTTCGAGCCGACCGGCTCTCTCCCTTCCCTGCGGTTCGGATGCAGGAGATCGAATATGGCCCGCATCGCACCCGAAACCAACTGGCTCCAGCGCCTCTGGACCTCGGTGGTCGAAACCTCCGCCGCCGCAGTCGCGGCGCATTATCACGCCCCGTGGGAGCGCGCGGCAAAGCGCTGAGCGGCTGTCCGTCGCCCCCGCTTTTCCGAATGAAGGCGATCGACCCGAATGGCTGGAGCGCGGACCCATATTTCGTCATCCCGGACTTGATCCGGGATCCATTCCTTCTTCGCCGGTTTGAATGGACCCCGGATCAAGTCCGGGGTGACGAGGCAAGCAGCGGCAAACTTGCCGCTCAGGCAAAAGCCCCGACGCTCTCGATGAACTTGATCACCGAAATCGGTTTCGAGACATAGGCTTCGGCCCCGGCGGCGCGGATCTGTTCCTCGTCGCCCTTTCCGGCATAGGCGGTAACCGCCATGATCGGCACCGCGCGCAGCGTCAGGTCGGCCTTCATCTGGCCGATCAGCTCGAGCCCGCTGACGTGCGGGAGCTGGATATCCATGATGATCAGGTCGGGCGCGATCTCGCGCGCCTTCGCCAGCGCGTCGCGCCCGTCGCGCACCGGATGCGCCTGATAGCCGTGGGCGTTGAGCAGGTCGCAGAACAGGCGGAGGTTCAGCTCATTATCCTCGACGACCAGGATGGTCTTGCCCATGTGAAATCTCTTCCCCACCTTGCGTGCGCGGCCCGTTTAGGCGAATCGGCGGCACGACACAATTCATCGCGGCGAAGGGATTTCCGATTGGACGAGGATGATGCGGCGCTGACGCTCCACGCGCTCGGCTGGATTTTGAGCGACGAACCGCGCGCCGAGCGGCTGCTCGGCCTGACCGGGCTCGATCCCGATTCGCTGCGCGCGTCGCTCGGCGAGCAGGCCACGCTCGCTGCGATCCTCTCCTTCCTCACCGCCCATGAGGCTGATCTGATCGATTGTGCCGAAGCGCTTGAGGTGAAACCCGAATCCCTTGCCGCCGCCGCGCGGCGGCTCGAAGGAAACCAGAGGATGGACGCATGACCCGCCCGCTCGTCATCACCGATTGCGACGAGGTGCTGATGCACATGGTCGTCCCCTTCGCGCAGTGGGTTGACGAGGCGCATGGCGTGCTCTTCCGCATGGAGGATGCGAGCTTCGCCGGGGCGCTCAAGCGCAAGGAGTGCGGCACGCCGCTGGAGGCGGCCGAGGTCTGGCCCTTGCTCGACGGCTTCTTTCGCACCGAAATGGGGCGGCAGACCGAGATTCCGGGCGCGATCGCGGCGATGGCGGCGATCGGTGCCATCGCGGACATCGTCGTGCTCACCAACGTCGGCCCCGACCATCAGGCGGCGCGCGGCGCGCAGCTTGCCGCGCTCGGCTTCCACGCGCCGGTGATCGGCAGCCGCGGCGGCAAGGGCGAGCCGGTGCGCGCGCTGATCGCGGAGCACCGGCCCTCGGTCGCGGTGTTCATCGACGATTTGCCGAACCACCATCATTCGGTGGCGATCGAGGCGCCCGAGGTCTGGCGGCTCCATTTCGTCGGCGAGCCCGCGATCGCCGACAAGGTGCGCCCCGCGAAACATGCCCACGCGCGAATCGACGATTGGAGTGCGGCGCGGGGCTGGATATTGGCGCGGCTTGCCGAAAATATTCCGGCCCCGGCCCCGCAACCCGTATAAAGGAACGATCATGTCCGACATCCCCGCCAAGCTCGCCGCCCTCGGCCTCGACCTGCCCAAGCCCGCCGCGCCGGTCGCGGCCTATGTGCCCGTGGTCGAGCAGGGTGGACTGCTCCATATCTCGGGCCAGCTTCCGTTTCGCGATGGACAGGTGGTCACCGGCCGGCTCGGCGCCGATATGGACGAGGCGACGGGCTATGATGCGGCGCGCCGCTGTGCGCTGATGCTCGTCGCGCAGGTCGGCCAAGCGGTCGGCGGCGACTGGTCGCGGGTCGAGAAGATCGTCAAGCTCGGTGTTTTCGTGAACAGCGACCCCGGCTTCACCGCGCAGCCGAAGGTCGCGAATGGCGCGTCGGAACTGATGGAATCGCTGTTCGGTGAAGCGGGCCGCCACGCGCGCAGCGCGGTCGGCGTGTCGGTGCTGCCGCTTGGCGCCGCGGTCGAGGTCGATGCGATCGTCGCGGTGAAGCCGGCGTAGGATATCCGTGGCCGAAGCCGACCCGCCCGCGCGGACCGTCACGCTCGGCGGCGGCGTCGCCGCGGTCGATGCGGCGGCGTGGGACGCGCTCGCGGGCGGGGGCAATCCGTTCGTCAGCCATGATTTCCTGGCGTTGCTTGAGCTATCGGGCAGCGTCGGACCCGGAACCGGCTGGCAGGCGGCGCCGATCTTGGTCGAGGATGCCGATGGCGTGCTGATTGCCGCCGCGCCCGCCTATCTAAAATCGCACAGCCAGGGCGAATATGTCTTCGATCACGCCTGGGCCGATGCCTGGGCGCGCGCCGGGGGTGATTATTATCCGAAGCTGCAGATCGCGGCGCCTTTCACCCCGGTGCCGGGGCCGCGCCTGCTTGCTGAAGACGAAGAGGCGGCGTTGCTGCTGATCCGCGGCGCCGAAGCGGTGGTGCGGCAGAACGGGCTGTCATCGGCGCACGCGACCTTCGTCGCGCCCGAACAGATGCCGCTGTTCGAGCGTGCGGGCTGGCTGGTCCGGCGCGACATCCAGTTCCATTTCGCCAATGCGGGTTACGCCGGCTTCGACGATTTCCTCGCCACGCTGACCTCTGCCAAGCGCAAGCAGCTCCGCAAGGAACGCGCGCGGGCGGTCGAGGGCCTGCGGATCGAGGAGGTCACGGGCGAGGCGATCGGCCCCCACCATTGGGATGCGATGTGGGCCTTTTATCAGGACACCGGCGCGCGCAAATGGGGGCATCCCTATCTGACCCGCGCGGCATTCGACCTGATGGGGCGGCGCATGGCCGACCGGATCATCCTCGTCATCGCTTATGACGGCGCGGCGCCGGTTGCGGGGGCAATGCATTTCCTAGGGGCCGACACGCTTTACGGCCGTTACTGGGGCTGCGTCCGCGACATCCCCTATCTGCATTTCGAGCTTTGCTATTACCGTGCGATCGACATCGCGATCGAGCGCGGCCTCCGCCGCGTCGAGGCCGGGGCGCAAGGCGGGCACAAGCTCGCACGCGGCTATGGCCCCGTTGCGACATGGTCGGCGCACTTCATCGCCGATCCGGGCTTCCGCCGCGCGGTCGCCGACTATCTGGAACAGGAGCGCGCGGCCGAGGCGCAGGAAATGGAATGGCTGGAAGGGCATATGCCGTTCCGACGGGCCGATTGATCCGCGGCCGCAGCGCGAACCGTAAGTTTCAGGCCGCGAAGCGCCGGGCCGCCGGGCGGCGTGCGGTTTCGTCGAGCCAGGCGCGCGCCTGGCGCTGGGCTTCGGCGATTTCGTCGCGGCTCATTTCGTCCGACAGTTCGGCACGGCAGCGCTGGCCTTCGAGGCTGCCGCCGAGCGCGGCGAGATTGAACCATTTATGCGCCTGGATCAGATCGACATCGACCCCGCCGGTCCCGGTGGAAAAAGCGATGCCGAGATCGAAATAGGCATTGGCGTCGCCGCGCGCGGCGTCGAGCAGACGGCTTTCGATCAGATATTGGGCAGACTTCAGACTGTTCGCCATGATAACCCCCTTTGCCTCCACCCCACATGGAGACCTCGGCCCCCAAAGTTGCGGTTTATGGTCAACAAAGCGTTAACGACGGCGCCGATTTTTAGGGATAATGCGAGAAAGGGCCGGGAATCCGGTATTTTCTCCGTCATTGCGAGCGCAGCGAAGCAATCCAGGGCGGTTTACGCACACTTTGGATTGCTTTGCTGCGCTCGCAATGACGGGGTCGTCTACTCCACCGCCAGATTGTCGATCAGCCGCGTCTTCCCCATCCGCGCCGCGGCGAGCAGACGCGCGGGTTTGCGGAAAGCGGTCAACCTTTCGAGGCTGTCGGCATCGGCGAGCGCGACATAGTCGACGCTGTCGAAACCGCCCGCGACGATGTCGGCTTCGGCCTTCGCGAGGGCTTCGCCGACATCGGCGCCGCCCGCGATCGCCTTTGCCGCCGTCTTCAGCGCGCCGGGAAAGGCGGTCGCCGCCCCGCGCTGCTCCTTCGACAGATAGGCGTTGCGCGATGACAGCGCGAGGCCGTCGGCGTCGCGCGCGATCGGCGCGCCCAATATGTCGAGCGCGAAGTCGAGGTCGCGCGCCATGCGGCGGATGATCGCAAGCTGCTGCCAATCCTTTTCGCCGAAGATCGCGATGTCGGGGCGCACCTGGTTGAACAGTTTCGACACGACCGTCGCGACGCCGTCGAAATGGCCGGGCCGGGCCGCGCCGCAATAGTTGGCGCCGAGTTCGGCGACCTCGATATGCGTCGAATGGCCAGCGGGATACATGGTGCCGACGTCGGGCGCCCACAGCAGCGCCACGCCCGCTTCGACCAGCAGCGCAGCGTCGCGATCCTCGTCGCGCGGATAGGCAGCATAATCCTCGTTCGGGCCGAACTGGGTCGGGTTGACGAAGATCGAGACGACGACATGGTCGGCAACGCGCCGCCCCATGCGCACGAGCGACAGGTGCCCGTCGTGGAGCGCACCCATCGTCGGCACCAGCGAGACGCTTTTTCCGCCCTGCTTCAGTGCCGAAACGGCACGGCGCAGCATCGCGATGTCACGGATGATTTGCACGCTTGCCCTGCCTCCGATATTGGCGGCGCAACGACCACCCCAAGCGGCTCCCATGCGCCGCCAACAGGAAAATCGCAACGCTCATGACGACGCCCGCCCCGCACCGCATCATCTTTGCCAATGAAAAGGGCGGGACCGGCAAATCGACCTGCGCGGTGCATTTCGCGGTCGCGCTGACCAGCCTGGGCTGGCGCGTCGCGGGGATCGACCTCGACCCGCGCCAGCGCACCTTCCACCGCTATCTCGAGAATCGCGAGAATACCGCGAAACGCCGCGATATCGATCTTCTCACCCCGCGCTTCGAGGTGTTCGAGGGGTCGACGATCGAAGAGCTCGACGCGCAGGTCGCGCGGCTGGCCGAAGACGTCGATTATCTGATCGCCGACACGCCGGGACGCGACGACATCTTCGCGCGCCACCTCGCGACCACCGCCGACACGCTCGTCACCCCCATCAACGACAGCTTCATCGACTTCGACCTGATCGGCCAGGTCGATCCCGAGACGTTTCAGGTCGTGCGCCCCAGCTTCTACTCTGAACTCATCTGGGACACGCGCAAGGCGCGTGCGAAGAGCGACGGGCGGACGATTGACTGGATCATCCTGCGCAACCGCCTCCAGCATGTCGACGCGCATAATATGCGCCGCGTCGGCGAGGCGCTGAACCAGCTGTCGCGCCGGGTCGGCTTTCGCGTTATCCCGGGGCTCGGCGAGCGCGTCATCTATCGCGAGCTCTTCCCCGCCGGTCTCACCCTGCTCGACAAGGCGCATCTCGGCGGCATGGGGATCGGCCATGTCGTCGCGCGGCAGGAACTGCGCGAAGCGATGGGCGGACTGAACCTTCCGGCGCGCGAGCGGTTTCATCCCGACGGGGATCTGTTCGCCGCCGCCTGACCGCCTTCTCCCCCAAGAGGATCAGCCATGACCCATATTTTCCACCCGACGATGCTGCGTGAATACGACATCCGCGGCGTCGTCGGCGACACGCTGTCGGCCGCCGACGCCACCGCGATCGGAAGGAGCTTCGCGACACTGATCAAGCGCGCAGGGGGCAGGCGGGTCGCGGTCGGCTATGACGGGCGGCTGTCGTCGCCGATGCTCGCCGAGGCGCTGATCGAAGGGATCAACGCCGCCGGAGTTGATGCGCTGAATGTCGGGCTCGGGCCGACGCCGATGCTCTATTATGCCGCGTCAACCGAGGATGTGGACGGCGGCATACAGATAACCGGCAGCCACAATCCCCCCGACTATAACGGCTTCAAGATGGTGTTTCAGGGCCGTCCCTTCTTCGGCGCCGACATCCAGCGGATCGGCGAAATCGCCGCCGCGGGCGATTGGGAAAGCGGCGAGGGATCGTCGCAGAGCATCGACATCGTCGACGCCTATGTCGACCGGCTGACCCAGGACTTCGCCGGCGGCGCCTTCCGCATCGGCTGGGACGCCGGCAACGGCGCCGCGGGCACCGTCATCGAAAAGCTCACCGCGCGGCTGCCCGGCGAGCACCATCTTCTCTATACCGATATCGACGGCCATTTTCCGAACCACCATCCCGATCCCACGGTCGAGGCGAATCTGGCCGATCTCAGGAAGCTGGTCGCGGAGAAGAGCCTCGATTTCGGCGTCGCTTTCGATGGAGACGGCGACCGCATCGGCGCGATCGACGGCGAAGGGCGGGTGATCTGGGGCGATCAGCTGCTGCAAATCTATGCCGCGGCGGTGCTGAAGGAGCATCCCGGTGCGACGATCATCGCCGACGTCAAAGCCAGCCAGGCGCTGTTCGACCGCGTCGCCGACCTCGGCGGGAAGCCGCTGATGTGGAAGACCGGGCACAGCCTGATCAAGGCGAAGATGAAGGAAACCGGCAGTCCGCTGGCGGGCGAGATGAGCGGGCATATCTTCTTCGCCGACCGTTATTACGGCTATGACGACGCGCCTTATGCGGCAGTGCGGTTGATCGAGGCGGCGACCAGGCTCGGCAAGAGCGTCACCGAGCTCCGCGGCGAGATGCCCGCGATGGTCAACACCCCCGAGCTCCGCTTCCAGGTCGACGAGGTGCGCAAATTCGCCATTGTGGACGAGGTTCTGGCGCGGCTGACCGCGGCGGGCGCGACGGTCGACCGCACCGACGGCGCGCGGGTGCTGACTGACGACGGCTGGTGGCTGCTCCGCGCCTCGAACACCCAGGACGTGCTCGTTGCGCGCGCCGAGGCGAAGGACGAGGCGGCGCTGGCGCGGCTGATGGCGGCGATCGACGAGCAGCTTGCGCTGTCGGGGGTGGAGCGGGGCGAAAGCGTCGGGCATTGAAGCCTGCGAGCGTGATCATCTTTGCGTGAACAAGCCGTGTTCCCCCGCCTTTGCGGGGACACGCGATCTTATTCAAGACCCCAACCTCTCCCCTGGAGGGGAGGGGCTTTTTGTCCCTGCAAAATCCCTGCCAGATTGACCTTTGCCGTATCGCTGCGGTAACGCGCGCATGGGGCTAGAACGGAACCGACCTCTCTATGACCGACGAAACCACGACCCTGCCGGCCGAAGGCGACCATGGCGTTTCCGAGCACCGCGCTCACGTCCAGGAGGATGCCGCGGCGGGCAACGGGCTCGCCGTCATCTCGATCGCCAAAAGCTATGACAAGCGCGTCGTTCTGTCTGACGTGTCGCTGTCGGTCGGCAAGGGTGAGGTCGTCGGCCTGCTCGGCCCCAATGGCGCGGGCAAGACGACCTGCTTCTATTCGATCATGGGGCTGGTGCGGCCCGACGCCGGGCGCATCATGCTCGACGGTGCCGACATCACCTCGCTGCCCATGTATCGCCGCTCGATCCTCGGCCTTGGCTATTTGCCGCAGGAAACCTCGATCTTTCGTGGCATGACCGTGGCCCAGAATATCGCGGCGGTGCTCGAACTCGCCGAGCCCGACAAGATCGCGCGCGAGCGGCGGCTCGAGGAGCTGCTCGACGAATTCGGTCTTGCGCGGCTCCGCGATTCGGCGGCGATGGCGCTGTCGGGCGGCGAGCGCCGCCGGGCCGAGATTGCCCGCGCGCTGGCGGCCAGCCCGTCGATCATCCTGCTCGACGAACCGTTTGCGGGGATCGACCCCCTGTCGATCAGCGACATCCGCGACCTCGTCGCCGATCTGAAGACGCGCGGCATCGGCGTGCTGATCACCGATCACAACGTCCGCGAGACGCTCGACCTCGTCGACCGCGCCTGCATCATCTACGACGGCAAGGTGCTGCTGGCCGGATCGCCCGCCGAACTGGTGGCCGACCCCGAAGTCCGTCGCCTGTATCTTGGCGAGGGATTCTCGCTGTGATCGCACCGCACAATCGAAAATGGTTCGTGTTCCCCCGCGAAGGCGGGGGTCCATCTCCGGACGGCGTTATGCCGAACCGGCAGGAGATGGGTCCCCGCCTTCGCGGGGACACACGAATTTTCTAATGCAATAGCCACCTATGGCGTTGGGTCCGCGCCTCGATTTACGCCAGTCGCAATCGCTGGTGATGACGCCGCAGTTGCAGCAGGCGATCAAGCTGCTTGCGTTGTCGAACCTCGAACTCGAAGCCTATCTGGCCGAGGCGCTCGAGGGCAATCCGCTGCTCGACACCGCGCCCGCCGATCGCGATGAGGGCGGCGCGGATGAGGGCGGCGAGGAGGCGCCGCCGGCCGCCGACGTGCAGCCCGATACCGATGCGGCGCTGTCCTCCGACGCGGGCACCGCCGACGATCTCGACGTCGATTTCGTCGAGGAGCGTTTCCACCACGACAGCGCGAGCGATTCGGTCGGCCTGTCGGGCGAGGCGAGCGAAGGCATCGATTTCGACAGCTTCGCCGAGCATGACGGCACGCTCCACGACCATCTGCTCGCGCAGGTCGGCGAGCGCTTCGACGGGATCCAGGCAGTGGTCGCGGCACAGCTTGTCGCCTTGATCGATGAGGCGGGCTATCTGCGTGCCGACCTGCCCGATCTCGCGGCGCAACTCGGCGTGCCGCTGGCGCTGGTCGAGGCGGTGCTCGCGGGCGTCCAATGCTTCGACCCGTCGGGTGTCGGCGCGCGCGACCTTGCCGAATGCATCGCGATTCAGGCGCGCGAGGCCGACCGCTACGACCCCGCGATGGCGACGATGATCGCGCACCTCGATCTGGTGGCGAAAGGCGCCTTCCCGCAATTGAAGCGCATCTGCGGCGTCGACGACGAGGATCTCGCCGACATGATCCGCGAGCTGCGCGGCTACGACCCCAGGCCGGGCCTGAAATTCGGCGGCGACGCGGTGCAGGCGGTCGTCCCCGACCTCTATGTCCGCCAGACCGCAAAGGGGTGGGCAGTCGAGGTCAACAGCGGCACCTTGCCCCGCCTCCTCGTCAACCGCCGCTATTATGCCGAACTCGCGCAGGGCGCGGCTGCGAAGAGCAAGGCGTGGCTGTCCGAGCAGCTTGCGGGGGCCAACTGGCTCGTCCGCGCGCTCGACCAGCGCCAGCGCACGATCGTCAAGGTCGCGAGCGCGATCGTCAAGCAGCAGGAGGGCTTCTTCCTCCACGGCGTCGCGCACATGCGCCCGCTGACCCTGCGTCAGGTCGCCGAGGACATCGGTATGCACGAATCGACCGTCAGCCGCGTCACCAGCAACAAATATCTGTCGTGCGCGCGCGGGCTGTTCGAGCTCAAATATTTCTTCTCGTCGGGCATTTCGGCGACCGAGGGCGACGGCGCGGTGTCGGCTGAGGCAGTCAAGAGCCGGATCAAGGCGATGATCGAGGCCGAGGATGCCAAGGCGATCCTGTCCGATGAGACGATCGCGCAGAAACTGTCGGCCGAAGGCCACGACATCGCGCGGCGCACCGTGGTCAAATATCGCGAGGCGATGGGCTATGGCTCGTCGGTGCAGCGGCGGCGGCAGAAGGCGCTGGCGGGGTAATATCCGATTCGCGCAGAGGACGCAGAGATCGCAGAGGATTTGGTTCACGCGGAGGCGCGGAGACGCGGAGGAAAAAAGGAGATTGGCGGCTTTGCCGCCCTTTTTATTCTCTGCGCACTCTGCGTTCTCTGCGCGAACATAATCTTCTCCGCGTCTCCGCGCCTCCGCGTGAACCTTTTCCGCAGAGAGGATGGTCGGACCGGTTGACTTTTCTCGCCTATCCCCATAGGTGCGCCGCTTCGCGTAGCAACGCCAAGATTTACGGAAAAGACCCATGAAGATTCGCAACAGCCTGAAGTCGCTGAAGGACCGCCACCGGGACAACCGCGTGATCCGCCGCCGTGGCCGGACCTATGTGATCAACAAGACCAACCGCCGCTTCAAGGCGCGCCAGGGCTGATGGCCCTGCCGGGGCGCTCGCCGCCCCGCGCGCATCTGCGAGCCAGCGTGACGCCGTCGGATGCTTCCGGCGGCGCTTTCGCGTGTCTGGAGGATCGATGATCGAGCGCTGCGTGATTTTCGACGTCGGCCGTGTCCTGTTCGACTGGGATTTGCGCCATCTGTTCGCGAAGTTGATCGCCGACAAGCGCGAGCTCGACTGGTTCGTGACGACCGTTGTCACCCCCGAATGGCATTTCCAGCACGACGCGGGCCGCCCGCTGGCCGAGATGGTGCCTGAATTGAAGGCCGAATTTCCGGGCCATGCGGCGCTGATCGACGCTTATGCGACGCGCTTCAACGAAACGATTCCGGGGCCGGTGTCGGGAAGCCTCGAACTGGTCGAGCGACTGGACGCGGCGGGCGTGCCGCTGTTCGCGATCACCAATTTCGGACATGAATTCTGGGAGGTTTTCCGCCCGACCCAGCCGGTATTCGACCGTTTTCGCGATATCATCGTCTCGGGTACCGAGAAGATGGTGAAGCCCGATCTCGCGATCTATGCTCTCGCGATCGAACGATTCGGCATCGACCCTGCAGGGGCGCTGTTCATCGACGACGTGGCCGCGAATGTCGCGGGCGCCGAATCGGTCGGGATCGCCGGGCATCGTTTCGTCGATGCGGCGACACTCGAACGCGACCTTGTCGCGCGGGCCTATCTGGCGGACCGGTCATGATGATTCGGATTGCGACCAGCGAAGACCTTGCGGCCATGCGCGACCTGATGCGCCGCGCGATTGAAGAGTTGCAGCGCGACTTTTTGTCGGCGGCCGAAGTGCGCGCGAGCCACGCGGTGATGGGGCTCGACACCCAGCTTGTCACCGACGGCACCTATTTCGTCGCGACGATCGACGGCGTGCTGGCGGGATGCGGTGGCTGGAGCCGGCGCGCGACGCTCTATGGCGGCGATCATAGCAGCGACCTACGCGAGCCGCGCCTGCTCGACCCCCGAACCGAGGCGGCGCGCGTGCGCGCAATGTATACCGACCCGGCGTTCACGCGCCGCGGCGTCGGGCGCGCGATCCTCGAAGCGTCGGAAGCCGCTGCGCGCGCGGCGGGTTTCACCGCCGCCGAACTGATGGCGACGCTCGCCGGCGAACCGCTCTATCGCGCGAGCGGCTATGTCGAGATCGAGCGCACCGCCGCGCCGGTCGACGGCGTCGACGTCCCGCTGATACGGATGCGCAAGCTGCTCGTCTGAGAGCGCCTACTTCTCGACCCCAAGCTGCGTCAGCACGAAAGCGAACTCCTCGGCATCCTCGTGGAGCGAGCCCCAGCGGCCCGATTTGCCGGCATGGCCCGCGCCCATGTTGGTGCGCAGCAGCAGTGTCGCGTCGTTGGTCCGCGTCGCGCGGAGCTTGGCGACCCATTTGGCGGGCTCCCAATAGGTGACGCGCGGATCGTTGAGGCCCGCCGACACCAGCATCGGCGGATAGGATTTGGCGGTGACATTGTCGTAGGGGCTGTAGCTCAGCATATAGTCGAACGCCGCCTTGTCGGTGATCGGATTGCCCCATTCGGGCCATTCGCCGGGGGTCAGCGGCAGCGTTTCGTCGACCATCGTGTTGATCACGTCGACGAAAGGCACCCCCGCCAGCACCGCACCCCACAATTCGGGGGCTTCGTTATAGACGGCGCCCATCACCTGCCCGCCCGCTGAGCGGCCTTCGATCGAGATCTTGCCGGCGCTGGTGTAGCCCTTCGCAATCAGCCCCTTCGCGACGTCGATGAAGTCGTTGAATGTGTTCTTGCGGTGATCGGTCTTGCCCGCGAGATACCAGGCGCGTCCCAGGTCGTCGCCACCGCGGACGTGCGCGATCGCATAGATCATCCCGCGATCGACGAGGCTGAGCCGCGTCGTCGAAAAGCCCGGCGGGATGCGATAGCCATAACTGCCATAGGCATAGAGATGCATCGGCGCGCTGCCGTCGCGCTTCGTGCCCTTCTTGTAGACGAGCGAGGCGGGAATCATCGTCGTGCCGTCGCGGCTCGGCAGGCTAACCCGTTCGGTTACATATTGTGCCGAGTTATAACCTGACGGGATTTCCTGCACTTTCAGTGTTTCGAGATTTCCGGTCGCGATATCATAATCATAGACGGTGTCGGGCGTGACCATCGATTCATAATCGAGCCGCAGCTTGTCCTGATGATATTCGGGATTGTCGCCGAGCCCCGCAACGTAAGTGGCCTCGGGGAATTCGATCCGGCCGGGGGTCAGCGGCGCGTCATATTTGCGGACGTCGACCTGATCGAGCCCGTCCTCGCGCGCTTCGATCACGAAATAGTCGCGAAAGACCGAGAAGCCGGTGATGTAGCTGTGATCCGATCCGGGGATCAACGTTTTCCATTCGTCGGGCTTGTCGATGCTCGCGGTCGCGACGCGGAAATTGGGATGCTCGTCGTTGGTGAGGATGTAGAGCGTGCCGTTGCGCTCATCGACGCTGTACTCGCGGCCCTTCTGGCGCGCCGAGACGAGCTGCATCTCCGCCTCGGGGTCGTCGGCGGGGAGCAGATAGACCTCGTTCGTCTCGTTATCGCCGGTCCCGATGACGATATAATTGTCGGCCGCCGTCTTGCCGATCCCGACCCCGAAACCGATGTCGGGCTCCTTGTAGAGCAATTTGTCTTCCGTAATCGGGGTGCCGAGCTTGTGCAGCCGGACATTGTCGGTGCGCCAATTCTCGTTCGCGAGGCCATAGAGGATCGCATCATTCCCCGCCGTCCAGACGAGCGACGACAGCGTGCCCGGAATGACATCGGGAAGCAGTTCGCCGGTCTCAAGATCGCGGATGCGGGCCTCGAACCGTTCGGAGCCGTTATCGTCGAACGAATAGGCCATCAGCCTGCCGTCGGGGCTGATCGACAGTTCGGCGAGGCGGAAATAATCCTTGCCCGCGGCCATCGCGACCTCGTCGAGGATCAGCTGAGTCTCACCCGCGCCCGATGCCGGTTTGCGGTACCATTTCTTATATTCGGCACCCTCCTCATATTCGACCCAATAGAGCCAGTCGCCGTCCTTCTGCGGCACCGAGGAATCGGCTTCCTTGATGCGGCCCTTCATTTCCTGAAACAGGGTTTCGACGAGTTTCGCGTGCGGCTTCATCGCCGCATCGAAATAGGCATTCTCGGCTTTTACATAATCGAGGATGTCGGCGTCATCGACGACCGGATAGCTCGGATCGCGCAGCCAGAAATAGGGGTCGGACAGGGTTTTGCCGTGCAGCGTCGATTCGTGCGGCCGCTTGTCGGCAACCGGAGCGGCGGGCAGCGCGGGACTGTCGGTCAATGTGGTCTCTTTCTCTTGGGCAAAAGCGGTGGGGGCAAAAGCGCCGGACGCGGCAACGAGCGGGGTGGTAATTGCGGCCAGGAACATCCAAATAGCACGCATCACAAGACTCCCGCGGCATCGCCCCCGGTGGGCAGGATTGCCTGCGATGTAGGAACAAGGAACCAGCCATGTCCAGCCCCGTCCCCGGCACAATTTACGCAGAGCGCCTTGCTCGCGTCCGCGCCGAACTGGCGAAGCGCGGCCTCGACGGCTTCGTCGTGCCGATCAGCGATGAGCATATGAGCGAATATGTCGGCGCCTATGCGCAGCGCATGGCATGGCTGACCGGCTTCGGCGGCTCGGCGGGGACGGCGGCGGTGCTGCCCACGAAGGCCGCGATGTTCGTCGACGGGCGCTACACGGTGCAGGTGCGCGACCAGGTCGACGGCGCGCTGTTCGACTATGTCGGCGTGCCGCAGTCGAGCGTCGCCGAATGGCTCGGCGCCAACGTCAGCGCGGGGCAAAAGGTCGGCTACGACCCATGGCTCCACGGCATCGACTGGGCGCGCGGGCTGGAGAAGGCGCTGGCGGCGAAGGGCGCGAGCCTCGTCGCGGTGGACAGCAATCCGATCGATGCCGCGTGGGACGAGCAGCCGGCGCCGAGCGACGCGGTCGTCACGGTCTACGACACCAGCCTTGCCGGGCAGGCCGCGACCGACAAGCGCGCGATCATCGCCGACTGGCTGAAGGCGAAGGGGCTCGACACGACGGTGATGACCGCGCTCGATTCGATCGCCTGGACCTTCAACATTCGTGGGCAGGACGTCAGCCACACGCCCGTCGGGCTCGCCTTCGCGCTGCTCCACGCCGACGCCACCGCCGATCTGTTCATCGCCCCCGAAAAGGTCACCGACGCGGTGCGCGCGCATCTCGGCAACAGCGTCCGCATCCACGACCGCGACGCGTTCGAGGCGGCGCTGGCCGATCTGGCGGGCAAGAAGGTGGCGGTCGACCCCGACCGTGCCGTCGCGGCGATCTTCACCGCGCTCGAAGGCGCGGGCGCGAAGATCGAACGCCACCGCGACCCGGCGGTGCTGCCCAAGGCGATCAAGAACGATACCGAATTGGGCGGCACCCGCGCCGCCCACGTCCGCGACGGGGTTGCGGTCGCGCGCTTCCTTCGATGGATGGAGGAAGCCGCGCCGCAGGGTGGCCTCGACGAACTCGGCGCGGCGGCGAAGCTGCGCGCCTTCCGCGACGACAGCGGCGCGCTCAAGGATCTGTCGTTCGACACCATCTCGGCCGCCGGCCCGAACGGCGCGCTGCCGCATTACAAGGTCGACGAGACGACCAACCGGGCGATCGAGACCGGCACGCTCTATCTCGTCGATTCGGGCGGGCAATATGCTGACGGCACGACCGACATCACACGCACGATCGCGATCGGCACCCCCACGTCCGAGATGCGCCGCCGCTTCACCCAGGTGCTCAAGGGGCATATCGCGCTCGCCACCGCGCGCTTTCCCAAGGGGACGCGCGGCAGCCAGCTCGACATTCTCGCGCGGCAATATCTGTGGGCCGACGGGGTCGATTATGCGCATGGCACCGGCCACGGCGTCGGCGCCTATCTCGCGGTCCACGAAGGACCGCAGCGCATTGCCAAGCCCGCAGGCGGACAGGCGGGAACCGAGGAGCCGCTGCACGCGGGCATGATCCTCTCGAACGAGCCCGGCTATTACAAGGCGGGGCACTTCGGCATCCGCATCGAGAATCTGGTCGTCGTGGTGCCGCAGAGCATCGCGGACGCCGAGGAGGAGATGCTGGGGTTCGAGACGATTACCTTCGCGCCGATCGCGCGCGATCTCGTCGACGTCGCCCTGCTGTCGCCCGCCGAGGCTGACTGGCTCGACGCCTATCATGCAGAGGTGCTCGAAAAGCTGGGCGTTGGCATGACGGGTGAGGAGCGCGATTGGCTTGCAGCGGCTTGCGCGCCGCTCGACCGCACCCCCGCCGCGCTGGCCGCCTGACGCCGCGATGGAGCAGATTCCGCTCGAGGATTTCCGCGTCCGCGAGACAGTGCGCGTCCGTTTCAACGAGATCGATGGTCAGAACATCGTCTTCAACGCCAATTATCTGGTCTATGCCGACATCGGCGTAACCGAATATTTCCGCGCGCTCGGCGAGGGGCAGCCCGGCCCCTATTTTCACCAATATGGTACAGACATCCGCGAGACCCATTGCGAGATCGCCTATCACGGCGCCGCGCGACTCGACGAACTGATCACCATCGCGGCGCGAATCAGCGGCTTCGGACGGACAAGCTTCACGCTGCATTGCGGGATCTTCCGCGGGAGCGAGCGGCTGACCGACATCGAGATCCGCTACACCCATATCGACAGCAATAGCGGCCAACCGACCCCGCTTCCGGGCAGCTTCATTGCCGAAGTGCGGCGATTCGAGACGCGTATGCCGGTGCAGGATTGAAGATAGTCCGTCGCCCCGAGGGCGGCTTTTTACCTCCATCCCGTAGCTATCGGCTGTGGAGTGAGAGTTAGGCTTTCTCACCGTCGTCACCCCCGGACCCTTCGACAGGCTCAGGACAGGCTTGATCCGGGGTCCATTGAGGCCAGCGCTGAGAGAATGGATTCCGGATCGAGTCCGGAATGGCGATGGTCCATGGGGCAAATCAGCCCGCCACGCCAAAAAGTTCTGCGGCGATGCGCCCGAACGAACCGAATCGGCCCTCTCAACCAAAAAAGTCGAAAAAAAGGGCCGCCCGAAGGCGACCCTTGAAAGTTTTTGGGAGAGGATGCCTAAAAGGCAAGTGTGATATTGCACTGCACAATGATTTCCGCAACTGCGAAATAAGCATCCGTAATTGCATTTATTGCAATCGTAAGCGCCTTCCTTGCCTATCGCGTGCAATCGACATCGCGATATGGAGCGCTCGCAATCTCGATCGACATTCCCTAAATTGCGGCCATGCGAATGTTCAACAAAGTGGATGTCACCGGCGGCCTCAGCGATTTCTGGGGCTATATCCGCGAACCGCGCCCGCATCGCTGGGCAATCTGGGGCGTCGCGCTCGCGCTGACATGGGTCATCTTCCACGGCGTATCGGAATATCTGATCCCCTATGAGAAGCCGAAGCCGCAGATCATCTATTTCGAAAATTGGAAGGCGACGCGAAGCGAAGGCGAGATTCGCGCCGACTGGGTCGCGCGGGCGAAGGAGACGACGCGCCTCAATGCCGAAAAGCGCGCCGAATATCAGCGGCTCGCGAAAAGCCTGGGGGTCGACTATGATTCGACCGAAGCCGACCGTGTGACGCGCGAGACGTTGGGCGACGCCGCGGCGGCGGCCGCGATGAAAAAGCCCGAGCCTGCGAGGACGCGCTCGACGCTGGCCGAACGCGCGGCGCGTGGGTCGCAATCCGCTCCGGCGGACCAAAACCGCCCCTGATGTCGCCCGCGCCGCCGACCGACGCCGACTGGATGGCCGCCGCGATCGCGCTGTCGCGGCGCGGGCGGCCGACTGCGGCGCCGAACCCCAATGTCGGCTGTCTTCTCGTCCAGCCTGCCTCCGCGAAAGCGGGGGGGCGGATCGTCGCACGGGGCTGGACCCAGGCCGGCGGCCGCCCGCATGCCGAAGCGATCGCGCTTGCGGCGGCGGGGGACGCTGCGCGGGGGGCGACCGCTTATGTCAGCCTCGAACCTTGCGCCCACACCAGCGACCGCGGCCCGGCGTGCAGCGACCTGCTGATTGTCGCCGGCGTCGCCCGCGTCGTGATCGCGGCGCGCGATCCCGACCCGCGCACCGACGGCGCCGGGATCGCGCGGCTGCGCGCGGCGGGGATCGAGGTCGTCGAGGGCGTGCTGCCCGCCGAGGCGCGCGCTGCGATGGCGCCGTGGTGGACGCGGCGGCACGAAGGTCGGCCCCTCGTCACGCTCAAGCTCGCAACCTCGCTCGACGGCTGCCTCGCGATGCCGGACGGGGCGAGCCGCTGGATCACCGGCGACCGCGCGCGCGCCCACGGGCATCTCGAACGCGCGATGCATCAGGCGATCCTCGTCGGGCGCGGGACGTTCGCGGCCGACGCGCCGCGGCTCGACGTGCGGCTGCCGGGGCTCGAAGACCGCAGCCCGCGCAAATTGCTCCTGACGCACGGGTCAGCGCCCGAAGGGTGGACCGCGGTCGCTTCGCCCGACGCGATCGACGGCGTCGATTCGGTGCTGGTCGAGGGCGGCGCCGGCGCGGCGTCGGCCTTTCTGGCCGCCGACCGCGTCGACCGGTTGCTCCTCTATCGCGCGCCGATCCTGATTGGCGGCGGCAAAGCCGCGCTCGGCGACATCGGTTTGACCGACCTGGCTGCGGCGCACGGCCGCTGGCGCCTCGCCGACAGCCGGATGCTTGGCAGCGACCGGCTCGACGTCTACGAGCGGGTGCGAAGGGATTAAGAGGCTTTTATGTTCACCGGCATCATCACCGACATCGGCACCATCCTGACCCATGAAGACCGCGGCGACACGCGGCTCGTCATCGGCACAAGCTATGATGTGGACAGCATCACTCTCGGCGCGTCGATCGCCTGTTCGGGCGCGTGCCTGACCGTCGTCGACAAGGGCGTCAATGCGGGCAGCAACGGGCCGGGCGGCTGGTTCGCGATCGACGCGAGCGCCGAAACGCTTGCGCGCACCGCGCCGGGGATGTGGGACGCGGGGCGCCGCCTCAACCTCGAACGCGCGCTGCGCGTTGGCGATGAACTCGGCGGCCATATCGTCACCGGCCATGTCGACGCGGTCGGGCGGATCGTGGCGGTCGAGCCGGTGGGCGACAGCGTCAAGCTGACGATCGAAGCACCCGCATCGCTCGCGCCGCATATCGCGCCGAAGGGATCGATCACCCTCGACGGCGTGTCGCTGACGGTCAACGAGGTGATCGATCAGCCGGACGGCACCGCGCATTTCACGCTCAACATCATTCCGCATACGCAGGAGATGACGACGCTGGATGAAGCCGCGGCGGGGCGGCCGGTCAATCTGGAGATCGACGTCCTCGCCCGCTATCTGGCGCGGATGCAGGCGCGGGGGTGAGCGCGGCTTTTTTATAAATCTCACGCAAAGGCGCGAAGGCGCGAAGAAGGTTAATCTCACACAAAGACGCAAAGAGGGCGCGCGCAGCCGCGGCGTATTTTCCTGGGCAAAATGTAGCTCATTGGAGATTGACCGGACAAAGTCCGGCCCATTCAATGATCAAGAGCGGCGTCTCCGCCATGCTCGCCCTCTTTGCGCCTTCGCGCCTTTGCGTGAGATAATCTAAATGCCCTCACCCCATGGCCCTGCCAGCTCGGGGTCCGCGATGATCATCGACCGCCGCATCGCGAGCCGGCCAATGCGGAGCAGTTCGGCCTTGCGGCGCGCGGGGGCGAGGTTGCGGTGCGCGGCTTCGCGCACCACCGCGGCGCCATAGCGGTCGGCGACGATCAGGCCGGAGCTTTCGTAGCCTTCGGTTTCGAGGATCGCGGGGTCGAGCCCCGCGGCAAGCGCCCAATAGAAGCGGTCGCACCAGTCGCAATAATCGGGCCATTTGCCATCGCCGTGCAGGTCGGCGCGGCTGACCTTGATCTCGACGATCGTGATATTGCCCCGCGCGTCGATCGCGGTGAGGTCGGTGCGGCGGCCGTTGGGAAGCGTCACCTCGGGGATCGCGACGAGCCCCTGCTGCGCGAACAGCCGGCACACGCCGCGCGCGACGTCCGCGGCGGTCAGCAGGTCACTCGCCATGGGTCAGCGCCTCAGAAGGGGACGTCGTCGTCCAGATCGTCGTCGAAGGGCGGGCGGCTGCCGCCGCCCGAACCGCCGCCGCCCTGGTTCCAGCCGCCGCCCGAGCTTCCGCCGCCGGACGAGCCGCCGCTGCTGCCCTGATCCCAACCGCCACTCGATCCGCCGCCCTGGCCCCAGCTGTCGCCGCCGCGCGATCCGCCGCCACCGCCCGGCGCGCCGTCGAGCATGGTCAGATTGCCGCCCATGCCCGCGATGACGACCTCGGTCGTGTAACGGTCGTTGCCGTCGCGGTCCTGCCATTTGCGGGTGCGAAGCGAGCCTTCGATGTAAACCTTCGACCCCTTCTTGAGGTAGCGCTCGACGACGCCGACCAGCCCTTCGCCGTTGATCACGACATTATGCCATTCGGTGCGCTCCTTGCGCTCGCCGGTCATCCGGTCCTTCCACTGTTCGCTGGTCGCGATGCGGATATTGGCGATCTTGCCGCCGTTCTGGAACGATTTGATTTCGGGATCGGCACCCAGATTGCCGATGAGAATTACCTTGTTGACGCTGCCAGCCATCGCCGCTCCGCTCCGCTTGAAGTTTGGGAGGATCAGCCGAGTCCGAAGGCGACGGCCGTCCAGTAAGTGATACCAGCAGCGGCATAGGCGAGTGCGAACAAATAGCCAACCATGAACAGCGGCCATTTCCACCCGTTGGTCTCGCGCCGCGTGATCGCGATCGTCGAGATGCATTGCGGCGCGAAGACGAACCAGGCGAGGAAGGCGAGCGCGGTCGCGAGGCTCCAACGGCCCTGAAGGCGCTCGCCGAGCGACATCGCCACCGCTTCCTCGTCGTCGCCGGCGTCGATCGCATTGGCGGTGGCGAGCGCCGAGACCGCGACCTCGCGCGCCGCCATCGCCGGGATCAGCGCGAGCGCGATGTCGTGATTGAAGCCGATCGGCTTCACGACGACCTCCAGCCCGCTCGCGATATGGCCCGCGACGCTATAGTCGACCTGGCGCACGTCGCTGTCCGCGGGCGCCTTGGGAAAGCTCAGCAGCAGCCACAGCACCACCGTCGTCATCGCGATGATCGTGCCCGCGCGGCGGAGGAAAATCCACGCGCGCTGCCATAGCGCGATGGCGATGTCATTGAGTCGCGGCCATTGATAGCGCGGCATCTCCATCATGAAGCCCGCGGCATTGCCCTTGGTCACCGAACGGCGGAGGACATAAGCGACGAGCAGCGCGCCGACGATACCGCTCAAAAACAGGCCGAAGAGGACGAGGCCCTGCAACCCGACCGGCGAGCCGCCGACGGTCCGCGCCGGAATGAAGGCGCCGATGACGAGCGTATAGACGGGCATCCGCGCCGAGCAGGTCATCAGCGGCGCAATCAGGATCGTCGTCAGCCGGTCCTTCTCGTCGGGGATCGAGCGCGTCGCCATGATGCCGGGCACCGCGCAGGCGAAGCTGGAGAGCAAGGGAATGAAGCCGCGCCCCGACAGGCCGACCTTGCCCATCAGCCCGTCCATCAGGAAGGCGGCGCGGGTCATGTATCCCGATGCTTCGAGCAGCAGGATGAAGAGGAAGAGGATCAATATCTGCGGCAGAAAGACGATCACCGCGCCGACGCCCGCGAGCAGCCCCTCGACGATCAGCCCGCGCAGGAAGCCGTCGGGCAGGGTGTCGACGACCCAGCCCTGCAGCACGCCGATCCCGCTTTCGAGAAAGTCGGCGGGGGCTTCGGCGGCGGCATAGACCGCCTGGAACATCACGAACATCAGCGCGAGCAGGATGACGAGCCCGCCGACCGGATGGAGCACCACCGAATCGACGCGCTGCGTCCAGCGGCGCACCGGGGTCTCGTCGAGCGTCGCGATGCGGGCCAGCGCGCGGGCGCGCTGGTGGAGCGAAGCGTCGTTCGGCGGCGGGGGCATGGCGGCGCGCGGCTGGTGCGCGGCGATCGCGCCGTCGACCGCGGCGAGCAATTCGGTCAGGCCGCGCTTGCGCACCGCGACGGTCGGGACGACCGGCACGCCGAGCTCGTGCGACAGCCGTTCGGGATCGAGCGTCAACCCGTCGCGCTCCGCAAGGTCGAGCATGTTGAGGGCGACCACGGTCGGCAGGCCGAGCGCGAGCAATTCGAGCGCGAAGCAGAGATGATTGTCGAGGTTCGCGGCATCGACGACGACGACCAGCGCGTCGGGGCGCGCCTCGCCCGCCTGCTTGCCGAGCACGACATCGCGCGTCACCGCCTCGTCGAGGCTCGCGGGGGTCAGGCTGTAGGTGCCGGGAAGGTCGATCAGCGAGATCGGGCGGCCGTCGGCGAAGCTTGCATGCCCCGCCTTCCGCTCGACGGTGACGCCGGGATAATTGGCGATCTTCTGCCGCGCGCCGGTCAGCGCGTTGAACAGGCTCGACTTGCCGGCATTGGGGTTGCCGACGAGGGCGATGGAGGGGATGGCGCCGGTCATATCATGCGTTTCATGCGGCGGGTTCGACCTCGATCGCCGCGGCCTGCCGCGCGCGGATGATCACCTGCATCCGCCCGATCGTCAGCGCGAGCGGATCGCGCGAAAAGATGCTGCCGCGATGGCGCGGCGTGATTTCGCATCCTTCGAGCAGCCCGAATTCGCGCAGGCGCCGCCCCTCGTCCTGCGACATGGCGTTCCAGTCGATGCGGGCGATGCGCACGGCAATGCCGAGCGGCGAGGAATCGAGCTTCGCGATCATTGCGAGCGATTATCAATAACAGCAGGCGAAGGCCAGCCCTGTTTGTAAATTGCGTTCAGCTTCCCGGATAGCGCAGGCGGCCGACGAACCGGGCGAGGCTGGGGCGCTCGATGCTGCGCGAGGCGCGGCGGTGTTTCCACGCCTCGAAGCGCATCACGCTGTCGATGCGGCGGGCGAGGAAGGCGCGGGTGTCGGCGAAGCCTTCGCTCTCGTCGTTCAGGAACACCGCCATCGTCGAGCCGTAAACCGCGCCGAGGATCGCGCGCTTGCTGTAGTGGTTGTAGTCGGTCGCGGTGTCGCCCGCGAGCCGCCACATCAGGTCGGCGGCGCGCCAGCCGAGCTTCGCGGCGTGCGGGGCATTCGCCGGCAGCGCGACCAGGGCGAGCGCGCGGCGCAGCGATTCGCGGGTTCCGGCGAGCAGGTCGATGCGCGTTTCGACGAGCGTCGTGATCCGCTCGCGAATCTTGAGCGTCGCGAGCTTTTCGGAGGGCCATCGGCCGGCCATCGCCGCGTCGATGCTCGCGAACCAGGCATCGACCATGTCGCGTCCGCCGCCGGGGAAAGCGAGGCGGGCGACGTCGGGATCGACCCCGGCGCGCTGCGCGGCGTCGGCCAGCGCCGAGTCGCTGAAACCGTCGAACGCCGCCGTCTCGGCGATCAACGGTGCGAGCGCGGCGCGAATCTCGTCGAGCGTCGGATCGGCGGGAAGGGTGTCGGCCATGGCCATCAGATAGGCCGCGCGGCGCGGCTCGGCAACCGAATCAGCACGAGCGCGGCAGCGACCATCGCGCCGCCGGCGATCTCCCACAGGCTCAGCGTCTCGCCGAAGACCAGCCAGCCCGCGACCGCCGCGACGACCGGCTGGACGAGCAGGGTGAGCCCGACGACGAGCGGCGAAAAGCGCGGCAGCGCCCAGATCAGCAAGCCCTGGCCGACGAGCTGGCTCATCAGCGCGAGGGTGAGCAGCGGTGTCCAGTCGTGCGGCAGGATCGTCTCGCCGAGCGCAAGCGCGGTGACGAGCAGCACGGGGATGCCCGCACCCGACGAAATGGCGAGCGCCGACCAAGCGCCAACCTCGCCGCGCACGCGCTGCATCATCAGCACATAGCCGGTGTAGAGCGCGCCCGCGAGCAGGCTGAGCAGGTCGCCGACGAGATAGGCGGCCGACGCTTCATAGCTCTGCCCCATCAGCAGCGCCGACCCCGCGAAGGCCAGGAAGATCGCGAGCGCCTGCCAGCCGCGCGGCCAGGTCCGCGACAGCATGATCCCCCAGATCACAAGCAACAGGCTGGCGCTGTTGCCGAACAGCGTCGCGTTGGCGACCTTGGTCTGCAGGATGCCGAGGTGCCAGGCGGCAAGATCGAAGGCGAAGAAAAGCCCGGCGCCGGTCGCGATCCAGAGCGCGCGGGGCGAGGGCAGACGCCCGCCGGTCTCGCGCCACGCGAACGCGAGTAGCACCGGCAGCGCGAGCGACAGCCGCCATACGCCCGCCGCGACCGGGCCGGTGTCGGCGAAGCGCACGACCAGCGCGGTCAGCGACAGCGCGAGATTGCCGCCGAGCAGCGCGGCGAAGCTCCAGCGATTGACGGTCGCGGCCATGGGCGTGCTGTCCACACTATCGCTCTTGTTGCTCATTTAGATTTTCTTTTGCTACCCACCATTGTGCCGGCGCCGCGGCGACCATAGCTTCGCGGGCCATAGCGGCGACCGGCCAAGGCGTCGCGGATAAAAGTGAAAGGTGGAAAAGCATGACCGCATCACTGTTCGACCCGATCAAGCTGGGTGCCATCGAGGCGCCGAATCGCATCATCATGGCGCCGCTGACGCGCGGCCGCGCCGGGCCGGGTTTCGTGCCGAACGAGTTGGCGCGCGACTATTACCGCCAGCGCGCCTCCGCCGGGCTGATCATTTCCGAAGCCACCGGCATCTCGCAGGAAGGGCTCGGCTGGCCGAGCGCGCCGGGCCTGTGGACCGACGCGCAGGTCGAAGGCTGGAAGCCGGTGACCGACGCGGTCCACGCCGCGGGCGGGCGCATCGTCGCGCAGCTCTGGCACATGGGGCGCCTCGTCCATTCGGTATTCAACGACGGCAAGCAGCCGGTGTCGGCGTCGGCCACCAAGGGCGAAGGCCGCGCGCATACGCCGGTCGGGCGCCGCGATCTGGAGGAAGCCCGGCCGCTCCGGCTCGACGAGATTCCGCGCGTGATCGGCGACTATGTGAAGGCAGCGGAGAATGCGAAGAAGGCCGGCTTCGACGGGGTTCAGCTTCACGGGGCCAACGGCTATCTGATCGACCAGTTTCTGCGCGACAACAGCAATTTGCGCGACGACGATTATGGCGGGTCGGTCGAGAACCGCATTCGCCTGCTCCGCGAAGTGACTGAGGCGCTGATCGGCGTCTGGGGCAAGGATCGCGTCGCGGTTCGCCTGTCGCCTAACGGCGACACGCAGGGGGTCGACGACAGCGCTCCCGAAAAGCTCTTCCCCGCGGCCGCCGCTGCGCTCGATGCGCTCGGCATCGCCTTCCTCGAACTGCGCGAGCCCGGTCCCGACGGCACCTTCGGGCGCACCGACGTGCCGAAACAGTCGCCCGCGATTCGGCAGGCGTTCAAGGGGCCGCTGATCCTCAACAGCGATTACACCGCCGCGCTCGCCGAGGAGGCGCTGGCCAGCGGCGTCGCCGATGCGGTCGCCTTCGGCCGGCCGTTCATCGGCAACCCCGACCTCGTCGAGCGCATCCGCACCGGCGCCGAATGGGCCGCCGACAATCCGCAGACCTGGTATTCGCCGGGGCCGGAGGGTTATACCGATTATCCGGCGCTGGTGGCGGCTTAGGCCGGATCGAACAATACTCTGGTGTGTCCCCGCGAAGGCGGGGACTCATCTCCGGACGGCTCTAAATGGCACCGACAGGAGATGGGCCCCCGCCTTCGCGGGGGCACGCGGTTTCTTTAGCGATGGGTTGTTATGCCCTCTCCGCGAGCGCCTTGTCGACGATCCCCGCACCGATCGGCGCCAATATCTTGCCCCCGAACCGGAAGGCGAGAAACGCGCCTATGAACAGCAGGACCGGCGCGATGAACAACCCGACGATGGCGGCGATCAGGACAACGAAGAAGAGGGTCGCGAAGCCACCGTTCAGCACCTGCTGCCCCTTGGGACCGAGCTCGATCGTTCGCGGTCCCTTGGCGTCCCACCATTTGCCGGTGACGATCGTCTTGCGGGCGCCCGTGGCCGGGCGTGCACGTGATTGGGGCCGTGGTTGGGGGCGTTGAGCGATGCGCGCGGGGACGGCAGCGGCGGCGGGCCGCTGATCCTGCCACGGCTGCTTGCGGTTCATCGCCGCCACCGTCGCCACCATCCGGTCGCTCACAAGCGGCGCGGGCGGCTCGATCACCTGTTCGATGACCGGAGCTGATGGATCGGCGAAGGCATCGGTAGGAAATCGCTGCGCTGCGGGAAGGGCCGGTTCGTTGCCCATCCGTCGGTCATAGTCGGCCATGCGCTCGGCGGCGCTCGGCGGGGTGCGGCCGGTCTCGCGATCGATCACCACCAGCCGCCCGCCGCGCTCGACGACGGAATAGCGGCCGGGGGGCGGTCGATCAGCCAATGCCGAATTGTTCCTTCAGAGCCAGCATCGCGAGCGCGGCCTTCGCCGCTTCGCCGCCCTTATCCTTGCGCGTCTTGTCGGCGCGCGCAAGCGCCTGCTCTTCATTCTCGACGGTCAGGATGCCGTTGCCGATTGCGAGGCCATCGAGCGTCAGCGCCATGATGCCGCGCGCGCTTTCGTTCGAGACGACCTCGAAATGATAGGTCTCGCCGCGAATCACCACGCCGAGCGCGACATAGGCGTCGTAGCGACCGCTGTCGGCGGCAAGCGAGATGGCGGCGGGAACCTCGAGCGCGCCGGGGACCGTCACCGTCTCATGGCTGTGCCCCGCGGCGTCGAGCGCGCTGCGCACGCCACCCAGCAGCATGTCGTTGAGGTGCGAATAGAAGCGGGCTTCGACGATCAATATATGGGCCATGACGGACTCCTTAAGCGGGTGGGACAAGATGCGAAAGCAGCAAAAGCAGGGCGCCCGCCGCAATCAGCACGGCGGCGGTCAGGCTGTGGAGCGTGACGCGCTCCTTCATCCACAGCCACGCGATCAGGATGCTGACGAGGATGCAGGTTTCGCGCAGCGCGCTGACCGCGGCGACGGGGGCGTAGCGCAGCGCGACGAGCGTCGATCCGAAACTGACGATGGCGAGGCCGCCTGCGGCGATCCCGGGCCTGAGGTTGCGGGTAAGACGCGCGGCGGCGGCCGGGCCCGCGACGAGGCGGAACTGGAGCAGCAGCGCGCTTCCAGTTGCGAAGAAGAACCAGCAGAGAAAGGGTAGAACCCCATCGCTCGCGCGCATCCCGCCGGCGTCGACGACGGTGTAGGCGGCGGTCAATACCCCCGCCGTCAGCGCGGCGATCAGCCCGGCGCGTCCGATACGGCCGCCAGCCGACAGCGACAGGATGCCGGCGCTGATCGTGGTCACGCCCGCGGTCTCCGCGAGCCCGGGGATTTCGCCGAACAGCAAGGCGCTGGCGCCGATCGCGACCAGCGGCGCGGTGCCCCGCGCGATCGGAAAGGCGACCGAGAAATCGTTAAGCGTGTAGGAACGGGTGAGCACCAGCGAATAGACGCTGTGCAGGACCACCGCCCCGGCGAGCCACGGCAGCATCGCCGGGGTCGGCCAGCCGAGGAAGAGCAAAGGACCGGCGGCCGCGGCCGCCCATGTCGCGCCGCACAGCGCGCGCACCGCTTCCTGGTCCTCGCCCGACTTGAGCATGGCGTGCGATGAAGCGGTGGTCAGCGCGGCGACGACCGCGAAGCCGATGCCCAGCGACTGGCTCACCGTTCGAGAGAGGCGAGCGAACCGCCCTCGAAGGCGGGATCGTGGCTAATTTCGCGCACGGTCCAGGGTGGCGCGATGATCGCAGCGAGGCTGGCTGCGTCGGGTCCTTCGATTTCGAGCAGTTCGAGCGGTGCGAGTGCGCCTTTGAAGATATCGAGGCTGAAGCGCTTGCCCTCCCATTCGACCGGATAGCGACGCTTGACGATCCGCCGGCCCGGCAAGCGGGCGAAGACGGCATATTCGCCCTCGACCAGATAGGCGGTGACAATTTCGCGCGAGGTCGGGTCGGCGGCCTCGTATTTCTTGGTGAGCTTACGGGTCAAAAGGCCTGTACTGTCGGTCATCCGCCGCAACCGCAACCGGGTGCCCTCGATGTAGAGATCCTCGATCAGGACGGCAGGCAGGTCGCCGAGAGCGGGGCGACGATCTAGATCAACAAGCCAGCGCCGCTCGCGCTCGATAAGTGCATATTTGGGCGCCGCACCATCATCCTCCCCGGTCCGGATCATGGGTTCGGCGCTATTCGGCCTCGCCGGGGATCGACCGTTCGCCGACGACCGACAGGCCATAGCCTTCGAGGCCGACGATATTGCTGTGGGTGGGGGTGAGCAATTCCATCGCATGGACGCCGAGGTCGGCGAGGATTTGTGCCCCGATGCCATAGGTGCGCAGGTCCATGCCGCCCGCGGGGGCGGGAGTCGCTTCGGCATCGGCCGAGCCGGGGAGCGGGCGCATCAGCATCACGATCACCCCCGCGCCCGCTTCGCCGATCGCATCCATCGAGCGCTGGAGGCGGCGCTTGCGGGGGCCGGGACGCCCCATGATGTCGTCGAAGATCGACACGGCGTGCATGCGCACCAGAGTCACGCCGTCGGGGTCGACCGGTCCCTTTTGCAGCACCAGATTGACCGAGCCGTCGACCTTGTTGCGATAGGATTTGAGCCGCCAGTCGCCGCCGTAATCGGATTCGAACGGCTCGTCGGAGACGCATTCGACGAGGCGGTCGGTGCGGCTGCGATAGGCGATCAGGTCGGCGATCGTCCCGATCTTCAGCCCGTGGCGCCGCGCGAAGGGGATGAGGTCGGCCAGCCGCGCCATCGTCCCGTCGTCGTTCATGATCTCGCAGATCACCCCCGATGGGTTGAGCCCGGCGAGCCGCGCGATGTCGACCGATGCCTCGGTATGGCCGGCGCGCACGAGAACGCCGCCGTCGCGCGCGATCAGCGGGAAGATATGGCCGGGGGTGACGATGTCGTCGCGGGTCTTGCCGGCGTCGATCGCGACCGCGACGGTGCGCGCGCGGTCGCCCGCCGAAATGCCGGTGGTGACGCCCTCGCGTGCCTCGATCGAGGTGGTGAAGGCGGTTTCGTGCCGCGTCCCGTTGTTGCGACTCATCAGTTCGAGCCCGAGCGTCTCGACGCGACCGCGCGTCAGCGTCAGGCAGACGAGCCCGCGGCCGTGGGTCGCCATGAAATTGATCGCGTCGGGGGTCGCCATCTGCGCCGGAATGACGAGGTCGCCTTCATTCTCGCGATCCTCGTCATCGACGAGAATGAACATGCGGCCGTTGCGCGCCTCGGCAATGATCTCTTCGGGGCTCGCCATCGGCGACAGGTCGCTGCCGTGCGCGAGCCAGTTCTCGAGCTTGCGCAGCGTTTCGGCGGTGGGGTTCCAGCTCTCCGAATCAAGGTCGCGAAGACTGTTGGCGTGCAGGCCCGCGGCGCGCGCGAGCCCCGAGCGGGACATGGTGCCGTCTTCGACGATGGCGCGGATGCGTTCGATGAGCTGTGTGGACATGCGATGCTTGTTTCACATTGTAATGTCAGTGTCAATTCATGAATCACATTGTGGGCATGAGGATTCATTCGCGCAGAAGCGCAGAGAGCGCAGAGGAATTAAACTGGCCGGTTGAACCGCGAAGGCGGGGGTCCATCTCCGGTTGGCGCGCGATGGAACCGGCAGGAAATGAATCCCCGCCTTCGCGGGGACACAGAAAATCTCCGCGATCTCCGCGATTCTGCGCGAAATTTTCGCCGGCCCGCGACCGGGTCGGCGAATCAGTTCGGGCCGAACACCGCGCCGGGATCGCGCGGCGCGATGTCGGCCTTGGCGTCGAGCAGCGCGAGATACTGGCCAGTGCGGTCGTCGCGCTTGGCATAGTCGCGCGCCGACATGCCCGCGATATGGTCGGCCTTGTCGGGGTCCGCGCCATGGCGGACGAGCAGGCGGACCATCGCGGCATTCTTCGCCTGCACCGCTAGGATCAGCGCCGTCTCGCCGCGGCGGTTGGTCTGGTCGACCGGCGCTTTCGCGTCGAGCAGCGTTTCGGCGCCCTCGGCGAAATTGAGCAGCGCGCAATGCATCAGCGCCGTCATCCCCTGCCGGTCGGCGATCGACGGATCGGCGTCCTTGCCGATCAGAAAGCGCAACCAGGTCGGATCGCGCCGCTTGGCGACCAGGATCAGCGCGGTCTCGCCGGTGTCGGGGTTGCGCGTGTTGACGAAGGACGGATCGTCTTTCAGCGCCTCGGTCGCCTTGTTGCCATCGCGGCTCTCGACCGCCTGCAGGAAGGCATAGGCACCGCGGAACTGGGCGAACGCCGGAGCGGGCGCCAACGCGCCTGCCGCCGTGGCGGCGAGCAGGGCCAGGAAAGCAAGGCGGAATTCCGCGCGTCGGACCATGATAAGCGACCCCTCGCAATATGCCGTGAACCGAGGAACGGCAAATGCGCCCCCCCGCACGACAATGGTTGATTTTCGGGCCTTAGCCGATCAAGGCTGGCCGCATGATGAATATCGCAATTATGGGACGAAAGCTCGCCCGTTCAAGCCTGCTTCTGCTGACGGCGGCGATGCTGGCGGGCTGCAACGCCCCGACGGGCGCTCCCGCCGGCGATCCGCCACTCGCCGGCGCGAAGATCGGCGGGCCGTTCACGCTGACCGACCAGGACGGCAAGACCGTGCGCGACACCGACTTTGCGGGAAAATACCGCCTAGTTTATTTCGGTTACAGCTATTGCCCCGACATCTGCCCAGTCGACCTGCAAAAGCTGATGCGCGGCCTGTCGGCGTTCGAAAAGAGCGATCCGGCGCGCGGCGCCCGGGTCGCGCCGATGTTCATCACCGTCGATCCCGAACGCGATACGCCCGCGGCGCTGAAGGCCTTCGTCAGCCGCTATCACCCGCGGCTGATCGGCCTGACTGGCACGCCTGAACAGATTGCGGCGGTCGCCAAGGCCTATGTCGTCACTTACAACAAGGTGCCGGGTTCGGCCCCCGACCGCTATCTGATGGCGCACAGCCAGCTCGCTTTCCTGATGGACCCGGCGGGCAAGCCGCTCGCGCTGCTGCCGCTCGACGATCAGTCGACCGAGCCCGACGAGGGCGCGCCCGACAAGGTCGCGGCCGAGCTGGCGAAGTGGGTGAAGTGAGCCCGGCCGGGCGCCGCTTCTGGGAAGCGCCGCTCGCCAGCCTCGACGCCGGCGAGTGGGAGGCGCTGTGCGACGGCTGCGGCAAATGCTGTCTCCACAAGCTGGAGGACGAGGACACGGGCCGCATCTATCCGACCAATGTCGCGTGCCGCCTGCTCGACCTTTCGACCGCGCGCTGCGGCGATTACAAGCACCGCCGCCGCCACGTCCCCGACTGCCTGACGCTGACCAGGGCCAAGGTCGCCGACATCGAATGGCTGCCGCAGACCTGCGCCTATCGCCTTCGCGCCGAGGGTGAGCCGCTGCCCGACTGGCATTATCTCGTCTGCGGCGACCGCGACGCGGTGCATCGCGCGGGCGAATCGATCGTCGGCTGGACGGTCGGTGAGGATGTCGCAGGACCGCTGGAGAATCATCTTGTCGAACGCGTCGTCTGATCTGCGCGACGAGCGCCCGCAAATCTGGGTGGGCGAAACCCCGTGGCCGGTGCGCCTCGTCCATCATGCCCAGTCGCGGCGCTACAAGCTGATCTTCGACGGCGCGCGCGGCGAGCTGCGCCTGACCCTGCCGCGCCGCGCCAGTGCAGCGCGCGCGCTCAAATGGGCGAGCGAGCAGCAGGACTGGCTGGCCGAGCAGGTCGGCAAGGCGGCCGCGCCGCTGCTCGTCGGGCCGGGCACCGCGGTGCCGCTGTTCGGGGTGCTGCGGCGGATCGACTGGACCGCGACCGCGCCGCGCGCGGTGCGGCTCGCGGACGATGCGCTGACGGTCGGCGGACCCGCCGAAACCGTCGGTCGCCGCATCGAGCGCTGGCTGAAGGCCGAAGCGCTCGCGCTGATGACGCGCGAAAGCCGCGAGATCGCCGATCGCGCGGGGCTTCGCGTCGGCCGCGTCGGGGTCGGCGATCCGCGCAGCCGCTGGGGAAGCTGCACCCATGACGGCGACCTGCGCTATAGCTGGCGGCTGGTAATGGCGCCCGATCACGTCCGCCGCGCCACCGTCGCGCACGAGGTCGCGCACCTGCGGCACATGGACCATGGCGCGGCCTTTCACGCATTGGTCGACGAACTGCACGACGGCGACGTCGGCGCCGCGCGCGCATGGCTGCGGCGCGAGGGGCGCGGGCTGCACCGCTACCGCTTCGGGGAGGGCTGATCGTTTTTGACTGAATCGTCATCCCGGCGAAGGCCGGGATCTCGCCGGTGCGTCAGGTCGAGACGGCGAGATCCCGGCCTTCGCCGGGATGACGAGATAAGGAAGGCGGTGTTTCAGCCAACCCGATCATGATCTAGGGGTTATTTCCCTCATTCCCGCTTTGACGCTGCGGGGTTTGCCCCTTTTGTGCCGGCGGGGGCGGCGCTTTGGGCGCCGGAATCGTGATGAGCTTGCCTTGCGGCACCGCCTTGGGCGCCGCGTTCGTGTCGGACGGCGGCGCGCGGCGGCCGGTCTGTTCCTCGATCCATTGCTGGTTGAGTACCGGACCCTCGTCCTGCGGCGGTGGCGGGGGCGCGTCGCTCTGCGGCGGGCGGCTGTCATAGGGCAGCTCGATCGGCATACCATTGTCGTCGGTCAGCCCTTCGTCGCCCGGTTCGCCCAGATAGGCGTCGCCTTCGTCCTCGAGCTGCCATTCGGGCAGCTTGACCTCGGTGTCGAAGGGCTCGACCGGGCGGCGCGCGACCGCGACCCGCATATAATCGGCAAAGGCCTTGGCCGGCGCGCGGCCGCCCTGCAGGCCGCCGACCGGCTTCGCATCGTCGCGGCCCATCCAGACGCCCGTCGTCAGTCCGCTCGAAAAGCCGAGGAACCAGCCGTCCTTGTTGCTCGACGTCGTGCCGGTCTTGCCCGCGACCGGGCGGCCGATCTGTGCGGCGCGGCCGGTGCCGGTCGCGACCGCGGTCTGGAGCAGGTCGGTGATCCCGGCAGCGACCCACGTATCGACCAGCGTCTGCCCGCGCTCGGCCGGCCGCTGATAGAGCAGCCGCCCGTCGGCGGTCGTGACCTTGGTGATCGCATAGGGCTGGGCGGAAACGCCCTTGCGCGCGACCGAGGCGAAGGCGGCGGTCATGTCGATCACCCGCACCTCGGCGCTGCCGAGCACCATCGACGGGTGGGTGTTGATCGGGGTGGTGATGCCAAAGCGGCGCGCCATGTTGGCGACCGCCGAAAAGCCGATCTCGTCGCCCAGCTTCGCGGCGACGGTGTTGACCGAATAAGCGAAGGCGGTGCGCAGGCTCATCGGCCCCGCAAAGCGCCCCGACGAGTTGCGCGGGCTCCAGCCGTTGATCGTCACCGGCTCGTCGACGACCTGGTCGTCGACCTTATGCCCGGCTTCGAGCGCGGCCATATAAACGAACAGCTTCCATGCCGATCCGGGCTGGCGCAGCGCCTGCGTCGCGCGATTATAGTTCGACGCGACATAGTCGGTGCCGCCGACCATCGCGCGCACCGCGCCGTCGCGGTCGATCGATACCAGCGCCGCCTGCACGCCTTTCGGCGTATCGGCCTGGATCGCGGCGGTCGCCGCGCGCTGCATACCGAGATCGAGCGTGGTATAGACGTCGAGCGCCTCGCTGCCCTCGTCGATCAGCATGTCGAGCTGCGGCAGCGCCCAGTCGGTGAAATAGCGCGCGCTGTTCTGCCCGGTCTCCTGCGCGAGCTGGACGTCGGCGGGCTTGGCGCTGTCGGCTTGGCTTTGGGTGATGAAGCCCGCGTCGACCATCGTTTCGAGGACGACCCCCGACCGGCCGAGCGCGGCGGCGGCGTCGGCGGTCGGCGAATAGCGCGACGGCGCCTTGACCAGCCCCGCGACCACCGCGGCCTCCGACAGCGACATCTCGGTCGCGCTATGCCCGAAGAAGCGCCGCGACGCGGCGTCGATGCCATAGCTGCCGCCGCCGAAATAGACCTTGTTGAGATAGAGTTCGAGCAGTTCGTCCTTCGAGAATTTCCATTCGAGCGCGAGCGCGAGGACCATCTCGCGCGCCTTACGCGTCCATGTGTAGCTGTTCGACAGGAAGATGTTGCGCGCGAGCTGCTGGGTGATCGTCGAGGCGCCCTGCATGCGGCGCCCGGTGCCATAATGTTCGACCGCGAACACCGCGGCGCGGCTCATGCCGACGGGGTCGATGCCGGGATGATAGCGAAAGCGGCGATCCTCGACCGCGACCATCGCATCCTGCATCACCTGCGGCGTCTCGGTCAGCGTCAGCCAGCGACCGTAATTGGGGCCGAGCGACAGGAATACGGTGCCGTCGGCGGCGTGGACGCGGATCGTCTGCCCGGCGGGCGATTTCTTGAGTTCCTCGAAGCTCGGGATGCGCTGCACGGCGATGCCGACCGCGACCGCAATCGCGACCGCGCCGACGAAGGCAAGGCCTAGGCCCCAGCGGAACAGCCGCCGGAGCCAGACGCGACCGCGCGACGGGCCGCCGGGCGAGCCCTTGCCCGAGCCGCCCCTACCCGAGCTGCCTTTGCCCGACGATGACGATTTACCTGCGGATGCCTGCTGTCGTTCGCGGCGCAAACACAATCCTTCCCTCGCTCCGCCCCGGATGTTTCAGGCCGGCAGGATCAACCCTCGCCGGCTTTTGCCTCATCCTGCCCGCGCTCGGCGAAGTCAAGCGCTGCGCTGTTGATGCAGTAACGCAGCCCGGTCGGCCCGGGGCCGTCGGGAAAGACATGGCCGAGGTGGCCCTCGCATTTCGCGCAGCGCACTTCGGTGCGGACCATGCCGTGGCTGGTGTCGGTGAGCTCGGTCACCGCGCTTTCGGCGGCGGGCGCGGTATAGCTCGGCCAGCCCGACCCGCTGTTATATTTGGTGCGGCTGTCGAACAAAGGCTCGCCGCAGCCGGCGCAGCGATAGACGCCGTCGCCCTTGTGGTCGGTATATTTGCCGGTGAAGGCGCGCTCGGTGCCGCCCTCGCGCAGCACATGATGCGCCATGGGGTCGAGCGGCTTGTCGGTTTGCGGGTCGGTCATGGTCGGAACTCCTTGTGGCGGCGTCGTGCGGCGCCCGGCTGGACCCTATATCGGCCCGGCGCCTTGTCGCCACAAGGGGCTCCGATCCGGTTCACGCGGAGGCGCGGAGAGAGACGGCTCGGGCCGGCAGGCCCCTTGTCCAGCAACGATGCTCCCGGGCGCTCCGGCGGAATCGAAAGCTGCTTTGCGGCATATCTTCTCTCTCCGCGTCTCCGCGTGAACCAAAATCCTCTGCGCTCTCTGCGCGAATCCTCTAAATACGCGTCACCCGCGACACCAGCCGCACAAGGGGCGGGAAAGCAGTGCCAATCGAGGTCAGCAGGCCCGCGCTGCGGGGGTTTTCCCCCGCGCGCCAGATCAGGTCCGCGAGCGCGAAAGGCCGCGCCAGGCAGGCAGCGAGAGCCCGCTGGAAAGCGGGTGCTTCCGCGGGGCCGCCGCGCCGCCACGCCGCCACCGCGGCCTCGGCGCTCGCGAGCGCCAGTCCCATGCCCTCACCCGCGAGGCTGGGGATGACCCCGGCCTGATCGCCGAGCTTGAACAGCCCCGGGACCGTATCGATCGTCCGCCAGCCATAGGGGACGTGGCCGATCGCATCGATGGGGCGCGTCCAGTCGGCCCGCGCGAGCCGTTCGCCGAGCGGCGGCAACGCATCGCCGAGCGCGCGGAGCAGCGCCGCCGGCTCGCCGCCCGCCTCGTCGAGGCGCGACTTGTGAACCGCGAGGCACAGGTTGCCGCTGCCGTCCTCCTGCCGCACCAGCCCGGCATAGCCGCGATCGAAGAGGTGAAGCTCGACCGCATCGCCCACCTGCCGTTCGAGCGCCGGATGCGTGGGAAGGCGAAGCCGCAGGCCGATGACGGGATCGCTGCGCTGCCAGCGTGCGGGCTCGCGCGGAAATCCGCGAAAGCCATGCTTGCCCGCCGCGAGGAAAAGCGAAGGCGCCGTCAGCGTCGCGCCGTCGCGCGTCTGCACGGTGCCGCCATCGAGCGCCGTCGCATGGATCCCGCGCTCCAGCCCCGCGCCCGCGGCGACGGCGGCCGCTTGCAAGGCGCGGTCGAGGCGGCGGCGCGATACGCCCATCGCTGCGCCGGGCAGCCCGGTTTCGTTCGACCGGCGCCCCGCGAACAGCCGCACGCGGGTGACCGCCAGCCCGCCGAGCGCGGCGCGATCGATCCCGAGCGCTTCGAGCCGCGCAAGCGTTCGCCAGCTCAGGAACCCGCCGCACAGCGCGTCGCCGGTCTCGCGTGATCGTTCGAGCAGCAGCACCTTCGCGCCCGCCTGCGCCAGCCCGATCGCCGCCGCCGACCCGGCGGGTCCGGCGCCGACGATAAGTGCATCGCTCATCGGATGCGCTCGACGCAAAGGCGATAGGGGAAGCTGCGGAAGATGCGGCATTCAGCGGCCGTTTCGGGCAGCGCGTCGGCGAGCATCGTCTGCCATTCGGCGCGGCGGAAGCTGCGCCCGACCGAAAGCTGCCCGTCGCGCCGCACGATCGGGTCGGCAAAGGCGAGCCATGCGAGCAGCGGAAAGCCCGCGAAGGGCAGGCGCTGGCGGTGAAGATCGTTGACCAGCCAGCCGCGCGCGCATTCCGCATCCATGAAGCGCAGGAAAGCGCGGCGCTGCCCGGCGCTCATATGGTGGGCGACGAGGCTCGACAGAATGATGTCCCACCCCTGCCCCGCCAGATCGCGGTAATCGCCGGTGATCAGCCGCGCCCGCCCGCCGAGCCGCGCTGCGGCGACCGGCGCGCTTTTCGGATTGAGATCGACCCCGACGAGATCGAGCGCCACCCCGCGCGCATCGCCCCAGCGCGCGATCCGGGCGAGCATGTCGCCCGCGCCGAACCCGACGTCGAGGATGCGCCACGGCTTTGCATTGCCTCCCCCTGCCCCGCCGCCCCCTGCGCGAACGCGGTCGAGAAAGCCCAGCGTCGGCCGCCGCGCGAGCGTCAGCGCGTTAACCCGCGACAGGTCGGCGAGCACTTTGGCATAGCGCGGGGGTGAAAGCTCGGCCGCGTCCATCTCCTCCTCGCGCTCGATCGGTCCGGCGAGGCTGGTGAAGGGGTTCATGCCTCGAACCGGATCGCTTCGGCGGCGAGGCCCGGGCCGAAGGCGATGGCGATTCCCTCCCCTTTTGCGCCGCGCGCCATCATCGCGGCGAGCACGAACAAGATCGTCGCCGACGACATATTGCCGAAGCGCGCGAGCGCCGACCGGCTGTCGGCGAGCGCCTGCGCCGGCACCGCGAGCGCATGTTCGACCGCGTCGAGCACCGAACGCCCGCCGGCGTGGACCGCGAGCAGCGGCGGCGCGCCGGCCGTGCCGAACAGGTCGCGTTGCACATCAAGGCCGGTCAACGCCTCGCGCAGCCGCCCCGGCACTTCGCCCGACAGATGCATCTCGAAACCCTTGTCGCCGATGTCCCAGCGGATCAGGTCGGCGCTGTCTTCGAGCGCCAGGCTGCGCCCTTCGCCCAGCGCGAACCCGCCGGGCGCGGCCGACACGATGCCTGCGGCGGCGCCGTCGCTGAACTGGAGCATCGCGAGCAAGGGTTCGGGCCGGTCGGCGAGGCTGAGGTGCAGTGTCGACAGCTCGACGCTGACGACCAGCACGACGGCATCGGCCTGCGACCGCACGATATGCCGCGCCGTGCGTAGCGCGGTGACCCCGGCATAGCAGCCCATGAAGCCGATCAGGACGCGCTCGACCGTCGGCGCCAGCTTCAACCGCCGCGCGAGAATCTGATCGATTCCGGGCGCGACGAAACCGGTGCAGCTCGCGACGACGATATGCGTGACGCGCGCCGGATCGAACGCCCCGCCGAGCGCCGCGATCGCCTGCATCGCGAGGTCGGGTGCATGATCGGCATAGGCCGCCATCCGCGCCGAGGTCGGCGGCAGGCCGGGCACATCGTAAAAGCCGCCCGGCGCGACCGGTGATCCGCCTGCGGGCGTCGGCGGCAGGACCGACCAGCGATGCGCGATCCCCGACCGCGCCGCCATCCGCGCGAACAGCGCGCGGGTGCGGGCATCGGCGATGCGCGGGGTCGCCCAGTCGATGAAGGCTTGGTGGATGTCATGATCCGGCGTTGCCGTGGCAACGGCGTTGAGCCGGACGGACGCGGGGTGGTTCATCGCGCATGTCTCGCTGAAAAGCGACGGTCTGACCAGCGAATAGCGCGTCGCCGACTTTACCCCGGATTAACCATGACGATGCTATCGCGGCATCCGTGAAACTGCGCTTTTTTCCCGCTTTTTTCCTGTGCTTGGCCGCCCCTTCGGCGGCCGCGGCGCAGTGTATGCTGTGCGGCAAGCCGGACAGCGGCCCGGCGATGGCGAGTCGCAAGGCCGACACGCCGCTTCGCATCGATATCGAAACCCAGCTCGACATGGGCCGCGTCGCGGCGGGTAGCAGCGGCGGAGAGGTCGCGCTCGATCCCGTCACCGGCGTGCGCCGCCTCAGCGGCGATGTCCGCGACCTCGGCGGCTTCGCGGTGACCGGCACCGTCACGGTGCGCGGCGAACCTGGCGCCGAAGTGCGCGTCTTTCTGCCGACGTCGGTCGATCTCGAAAGCGGCAGTGGCGGCATCGCGCGCGTTACCGGTCTTGCCACCGACCTCGGCGGCGCCCCGCGCCTCGACCCCGACGGCCGACTTCAGTTCCGTTTTGGCGGGCGTTTGCAGGTCGCGGGAAGCGGTGACGGCGACTATCGCGGGCGGATTCCGGTGACGGTGGAGTATCAATAGGCGGGGAAGGCGGCTTTGGGGGAGCAGTCTCTAACCGCGATCAAAGAAAAACGATCGGAGCCACTTACCCGCAAAATATCCCGCGATTGCCCCAACACTTGGCCAAAGAGGCCCAAACATGAAATCGAGCCCGCTGGTTGATCTCAAGTTTTCCGGATGCTCGCCTTGCCACCAGGTGATAAAGAAAACCATGGCGACAGGAACCGCCAGCAAGGCAACACACCCGACTTTCGGACGAGGTAATAGCACACCAATCAGAAGGCCGACCACAGCACCTACGGCGAACCCACCTTCTATGGTTAGAAGCAGGTTTTCAATATGCGTCATAGGTAAAGTATAGCTGACTTCCCGATGTCCCCAATCTCTGCGTCTTCGCACGAATCCTGAATAAAGCCGCCTTGGCGGCATCAGTCGATTTATTCCCGCGACCCGAACAGCGCCGTCCCCACCCGCACATGCGTCGCGCCTAGCATCACGGCGGTCTCGTAATCGCCGCTCATCCCCATCGAGCGCAGCGGCAGGCCGTGGCGTTCGGCCAGTTCGTCGAGCAGCGCAAAATAAGGCGCGGGCTCGACCTCGGCGGGCGGAATCGCCATCAGGCCTTCGATCGTCAGGCCCGCTTCGGCCGCTTCGGCGAGCAGCGCGGGAAGGTCGCGCACCGCGCAGCCGCCCTTCTGCTCCTCGTCGCCGATGTTGACCTGGATGAAAAGCTGCGGCCGCCTGCCGGTCTTTTCGCAGGCTTTCGCCAGCGCCTGTACCAGCGACGAGCGATCGACCGAATGGATCGCGTCGAACAGCATCACCGCTTCCTCGGCCTTGTTCGACTGGAGCTGGCCGATCAGGTAAAGGGTGATGTCCGCCGCTTCGGCACGCAGCGCGGGCCATTTCGCGGCCGCTTCCTGCACGCGATTCTCGCCGAAATGGCGCTGTCCCGCGGCGATCAGCGGGCGGATCGCGTCGGCGTCGTGGGTCTTCGACACCGCGATCAGGCAGATATCCGCGGGTTTTCGCTGCGCGCGCTTCGCCGCATCCGCGATTGCCGCCTTCACGTCGGCCAGCCGTTCCGCCGCATCGTCCATATGCTCGTCCTCGAAGGGGGCGCGTTGCGCGCGCTCGCCACGCGCCTATAGGAAGGGCGATGGTTCCGCGCCACCCTCTTGCCCGCAAACCTGCCCCCGGATTGCCGGATGTCTGGCTGTTCAGCGACGAGCGAGCGGCTGCGGGGATCGTCGAACTCGCCGCGATCCTGCCTCCCGGCAGCGGCATCGTCTTTCGCCACGACCGGCTTGCGCCGGGTGCGCGCTGGCGGATGTTCCGCCGGCTGGCGCGAATCGCGCGGACGCGAAAGCTGCTGTTGCTGCTCGCCGGCCATCCCGCGCACGCGAAGCGCTGGAACGCCGACGGCGTCCATCTCCGCCCGCCGCTCGCGTCCCGCGCCGGGGCGGCGCATCGGCTCGGCCTGATCGTCGCGATGCCGGTGCACGACGAGCGCGAAGCGCGCGCCGCGCGCCGCGCGGGCGTCGATGCGACTTTCGTCTCGCCGCTCCACCCGACGCGCTCGCATCCCGGCGCGCCGGCGCTCGGACGCGGTGCGTGGTTGCGGCTCGCGCGGCTGGCGGGAGCGAAGGCCATCGCGCTCGGCGGCATGACTCCGCCGCGCGTGCGGGCATTACGCCGTGCGGGCGCGCGTAATGCCGGCTGGGCGGCGATCGATAGCTGGGATGAAAAGGCCGTGCGGCGGCGGACGCGTCAGAAGCGGAAGGCGGTTCCGACGTAGACGGCCTGGCTGTCGCGGCGCGAATCGGTCAGCGGCTGGACGCGGTCGTCGGCGCGATAGCGAACGCCCGCCGTGACATCGAGATTCCTGGTCAGGCGATAGCTGCTGACGACATCGACATTCTGATCGTCGCCGGGCGCGATGACGCGGTCGGTCGCGCCGGCCGGATCGTTCGAATGGCTGGTGACGCGCGTCGCGAAGCGCGATTTCCGCTCAGCCTGCTCGGGCGCCTTGGCGACCGGCAGATTGCGAAGATCGACCCCGCGCGGCAGCGCCGGGGTGACGAATTTCTGGAAGCCGACCGATGCGCCGAGATTATAGGCGACCGGCGTGATCGCGATCGGCATGCTGGCGCGTCCCGTTGCCGCCAGTGCGGCGGTGCGCGCGGCGCTCGACGCGTCGTCGCGGGCGCGGATGACGACGGTGATGGCCCGGTTCTCGCGGGTCCGGTCGGTGATTGCGGGGGTGAAGCTGAAGCTCCGCCGCGCTTCCGCCGACATCTTGTTATAGCGCGCGATCAGGCGCTGATCACCCGAAGCGGGGGTGAACTGGCCGAGCAGGCTTTCCGACAAATGGGTGTCGCGGGCGCGGTCGGCGCGGGTCATCGCGGCGAGGGCAGGGGGCAGCGCGACCGAAATCGCCGCGGCGGCGAACAGCCCTGCTTTCCAGAAATGTCGCGGCTTGCGCGCCATCATTCTGCGACTCCATCCCCAATCGACTCGTCAGATAGGCTTCTGGTCCGGATAATTCCAGTGCTTAGCGAACGAATCATCACACCGCTCGGGCTTTTCGCCGAAGTTGTTGCGCGAACACCACAGTGCGGCCCGAAGCTGAGCGGGAGGTGAACGGCCGGAAAGACGCGATTGCCGCGCTTGCCGGACGGCGGCAAGGGCGATAGAGACGCCTCAAGATTTCCGCACGCGCCATTTCTCCGGCGCCCAAAGATAAGGTGTTCCGGCATGTCCAAGCTTTCCGCTCTTGCCTCGCGCTCGGCAGCGCTCGCTCTGCTCGGGGTCGCGGCGCTCGGCCTTTCGGCTTGCGGCGGCAAGGAGCGGCCAAAGGCCGATCTCGCGGCGTCGCAGGTGACGACGATCGGCGTGAACAGCTATCTCTGGCGCGCCTCGCTCGACGCGCTGTCGTTCATGCCGCTGCTCCAGGCCGACAGCTCGGGCGGGGTGATCATCACCGACTGGTATGCGAATCCCGCGAATCCGGGCGAGCGGATGAAGGTCACCGTGTCGATCCTCGACCGCGATTTGCGCGCCGATGCGCTCCGCGTCGCCGCCTCGCGCCAGGTGTCGCAGGGCGGCGCCTGGGTCGATGCGCCGGTGCAGGCGGCGACGGTGCAGAAGCTCGAGGAAATCATCCTGACCCGCGCCCGCGACCTGCGCCGTGGTGCGATCGAGGGTTAAGCCATCAACCTCGTCGCCCCGGCGAAGGCCGGGGGTCTCGCTCTCGCGCCTCGATGCGCCGTCGAGATCCCGGCCTTCGCCGGGATGACGATCATGTAAGACAGACCAAACGGGGTAACCGACCACATGACCCGCGAAACGCGCTTTGGCGCCCTCGCCGCCGATGCCCGCTGGCAGGCGGCATGGGATGCCGCGAACAGCTTTGCGACCAATGAATCGGGCGACAAGCCCAAGGCCTATATCCTCGAGATGTTCCCCTATCCGTCGGGGCGCATCCATATGGGGCATGTCCGCAACTATGCGATGGGCGATGTGCTCGCGCGCTTCAAGCGGATGACCGGGCACGATGTTCTCCACCCGATGGGCTGGGACGCCTTCGGGATGCCGGCGGAAAATGCGGCGATGGAAAAGGGCGTCCATCCCGGCGGCTGGACCCGCGACAATATCGCCGCGATGCGCGCGCAATTGAAGCGCCTCGGCCTCGCGATCGATTGGAGTCGCGAACTCGCGACGTGCGAGCCCGACTATTATGGACAGGAACAGGCGCTGTTCCTCGACATGTTCGCCGCGGGGCTCGTCACGCGCAAGGAAAGTTACGTCAACTGGGATCCGGTCGACATGACCGTGCTCGCCAACGAGCAGGTGATCGACGGCCGCGGCTGGCGATCGGGCGCGCTCGTCGAAAAGAAGAAATTGTCGCAGTGGTTCCTCAAGATCACCGACTTCGCCGACGATCTCCTCGAAGGGCTCGGCAGCCTCGACCATTGGCCCGACAAGGTGCGGCTGATGCAGGAAAACTGGATCGGCAAGTCGCAGGGGCTGGAATTCTCGTTCAGGCTTGCCGGCGGCGCGCCGGGGTTCGACGTCTTCACGACGCGGCCCGACACCTTGTTCGGCGCCAGCTTCGCGGCGATTTCGCCCGATCATCCGCTGGCGGAACGCCTCGCGAAGGATTCGCCCGAACTGACCGCCTTCATCGCCGAATGCCGCCGCCAGGGCACGTCCGCGGAGCAATTGGAGACCGGCGAGAAGCTGGGCTTCGACACCGGCCTCGCGGTCGAGCATCCGCTCGATCCCGACTGGCACCTGCCGGTGTGGGTCGTGAACTATGTGCTGATGGACTATGGCACCGGCGCGATCTTCGGCTGCCCCGCGCACGACCAGCGCGACCTTGATTTCGCGCGCAAATATGAGCTGCCCGTCCACCGCGTGATCGCCGATGGTGACGAGACCGGACAGGTGTTCCACGGTGACGAGGCCTATGTCGGCCCCGGCCGGCTGGTGAACAGTCACTTCCTCGACGGCATGACCGTCGACGAAGCGAAGGCCGCGATCATCGCGCGCTCGGAACATGAGGGCTGGGGCAAGGGCACCACCGTTTGGCGCCTGCGCGACTGGGGCGTCTCGCGCCAGCGCTATTGGGGGACGCCGATCCCTTTCATCCACTGCCCGGCGTGCGGGCTGGTGCCGGTGCCGAAGAGCCAGCTTCCGGTCGTGCTGCCCGAGGATGCCGATTTCTCGGTCCCCGGCAATCCGCTCGATCGCCATCCGACATGGAAGCATGTCGCCTGCCCGAGCTGCGGCGGCGAGGCGGTGCGCGAGACCGACACGCTCGACACCTTCGTCGATTCGAGCTGGTATTTCCTGCGCTTCGCCAGTGCGCCGGCGGACAAGCCGTTCGATCCCGAGGTGATCCGCCGCTGGCTGCCTGTCGATCAATATATCGGCGGCATCGAACATGCGATTCTCCACCTTCTCTACGCGCGCTTCTGGACGCGCGCGCTGAACAAGCTCGGCATGATCGACATCAAGGAGCCGTTCGCCAGCCTGTTCACGCAGGGGATGGTGACGCACGAAACATATAGCCGGGCGCAGGGCGAAGGCCTGCCGCCGCTCTTCTTCACCCCCGACGAGATCAGCCGCTCGGCCGATGGCGCGACGCTCGACGCCGACGGCGCGCCGGTCACCGTCGGCCGCGTGATCAAGATGTCGAAGTCGAAGAAGAATGTCGTCGATCCCGACGCCATTCTCGACCAGTACGGTGCCGACGCGGTGCGCTGGTTCATGCTGTCCGACAGCCCGCCCGAACGCGACCTGCCGTGGAGCGAGGCAGGGATCGAGGGCGCGTGGCGCTTCGTCCAGCGCTTGTGGCGCCTGTTCGGCGACACCGAAAATGTCGGCGACGGCGGCGAGGACAAGGCGCTCGCGCGCAAGCTGCATCAGACGGTCGCCGGGGTAGCGGCCGATGTCGAGGCGCTGGGCTTCAACAAGGCGGTCGCCAAGATCCACGCGCTCGCGAACGAGATCGAGAAGGCGAAGCCCTCGGCGACCCGCGCCGAGGCGTGCCGCACCTTGATCCTCCTCGTCGCGCCGATGATGCCGCACCTTGCCGAGGAGGCGTGGGCGGCGCTGCCCGATGCGCAGCGCCCGACCGCGATGGTCGCCGATGCGGCCTGGCCCGCCGCCGATCCGGCACTGCTCGTCGAAGATGAGGTGACGATCGCGATTCAGGTTGCTGGCAAGCTGCGCGATACGATGACGATGCCCAAGGGACTCGACAAGGGTGCGGCCGAGGCCGCGGCGCTCGCGCGCCCGCGCATCGCCGAGCTGCTCGCCGGCGCGGCGCCGAAGAAGGTGATTGTGGTCCCCGACCGTTTGGTGAATATCGTTCCCTGATGGCTCTGAATGGCTTCCCCCTTCCCGTTCGCATCGAGCGAAGTCGAGATGCCCGTCAGTCGTGCATGACTTCTGGGTGTCTCGACTTCGCTCGACACGAACGGGGATAGGGGTCATTACTCTCTGATGCGCAGACTGCTCGCCTCCTCGCTCATCGCCGCCTCGCTGGTCCTTGGCGGCTGCGGCCTTCGGCCGCTCTATGCGAGCGGCAGCAAGGGGGCGGTGGCGCAGGTGCTCGCCGACGTCGATGTCGCGCCGATCGAGGGGCATTCGGGCTTCCTCGTCCGCAATGCGCTGCGCGACCGGCTGCAGGCGACGCAGGGCGGGCACGGCGCGGGCAAAAGGCTGCGGCTCGACGTCCGGCTCGAAGATTCGATCACCGGCTTCGGCGTCCGCGCCGACGATGCGGTGACGCGCGAGCGGCGGACGTTGCGCGCGCGCTACCAGCTCGTCGATGCGGCGACGGGTGAGGTGCTGCTCGACGCGACCGCGGCGCAGGACGCCGGCATCGACGTCGTCGGCAGCGAATATGCGACGATCGCCGCCGAATCGACCTCACTCGAACGCCTCGCCTCGGGGGTCGCCGACCAGATCGTCGCGCGCCTCGCGGTCTTCGCCGATCGCGGCGGCGGCCAGTCGGCCGATGCCCCTGCGCCCGTGCCGCCTCCCGCCGGGCAATGAAGAGCGTCAAGCCCGCCGACCTCGAACGCCAGACGCGCCTCGACCCCGCGGTTCGCCTTATTCTTCTGACCGGACCCGACGAAGCGACGATGGCGGCGGTCGCGAGCCATCTGATCGGCCTCGCGGGCAAGGAGGCCGAACGCCTCGACCTCAGCGGATCGCAATTGTCGCAGGATCCGTCGCTGCTCGCCGCCGAGGCGGCGTCGATGTCGCTCTTTTCGCCGAGCCGGATCATCCGCCTCGAAATTTCGGGCAGCGGCGACGACAGCCTCGCCGCGGTCGAGGCGCTGCTCGCCGCCGACACCGCGATCAACCCGGTGATCGCGACCGGCGCGTCGGTGACCGCCAAGTCGAAGCTCGTCAAGCTGGTCGAGGGGTCGTCGTCCGCCGTCGCCGCGATCTGCTACCAGCCCGACCGGCGCGCGCTCGTCGGCATCGCGATGAGCGCGGCGCAGGACGAAGGCCTCCGGCTCGCCAATGGCGAGGCGCAATTGCTCGTCGACCTCGTGTCGGGCGATCAGGCGCTGATGCGCCGCGAGATCGAGAAGATCGCGCTCTATCTCGACGCCGCGCCCGATCGCCAGCGACAGGTGACCCCCGCCGACATCGCCGCGCTCGGCGCCGCGACGCATGAGGAGGATGTCAGCGAATGCATCAACGTCGCCCTCGGCGGCAAGGTGCGCGAGCTGCCCGACATGCTGAGCAAGGCGGCGGCGGTCGGGGTCGCCGAGATCCGCATCATCCGCGCGCTCGGCATCCGCGCGATGCAGCTCGCGCGGCTGCGCGACGAGGTCGACGCCGGCGCGCATCCCGCGACGGTGGTGTCGGCGCGGAGCAGCGGCGTCTTCTGGAAAGAGCAGAGCGCGGTGACCGCGCAGCTCCACATCTGGGATTCGCTGCGCATCGCGCGGCTGATGACGCGGCTGCTCGATTGCGAGCGGGCGCTCAAAACCTCGGGCACTGCGGGCGCGGTGCTGTTCCGCAAGCTGATGACCGACATCGCACACCAGGCCGCGCGGGCGCGCTGATCCGCCACGCCCAGAGCCACCTGCTTCCCGTCATCCCCGCGAAGGCGGGGATGACAGGGTGGGGGCATGTTTTGTCGTTTGAAGGGATTCAGGCGGCCGGTACCACCACCGGATCGGGCGGGACGAAGGTCCATAGCGTGTCGCCGGGCTCGACCGGCGGGCGGTGCTGCATCGAAAAGACCGCGAGCTCGCCGCTCGCGCGCTGCACCGCCAGCGTGTCGCCCCCCGTTGTCCGTATCCGCGCGACGAAATCGGCGTAGGAGAATTTCTCGGTGATCCGGGTGCGCCCGAAACTCCACCCCGCCTGCAGCCGGTCGAGCTGCTCCTCGATCGGGGTGCCGCCGAGCGTCAGCACGCGTCCGCGCCGTTTGGTCCCGGTCTGCGCGGTCACCGGCATCCGGCTCACCCGGTCGTGGCCGACCTCGGGCGCGAGTTCGCTGCACACCAGCGCGTTGTAGCTGTCGTTGTCGGTCGCCGCGATCAGTTGCTGATAGCGGCCCATCTCGAGCTCGTCGTCGTGCGCCGCGTCCAATATGTCGCCCTGGTGGACGGGCAGGTCGGCGCGGCGCGCGCGGCGGAGCGCGAACTTGCTCTCGTCGGCGATCAGCACCTCGCTGCCCTGCGCCTTGATGAATTCGGCGAAGGCGATCGTCCAGCTATTCGCGCCGACGAGCAGCACGCCATTGCCCTTGCCGCGGTCGAGCCCGAGCCAGCGGGCAAAGGGCTGGGCGGTAAAGCCGTGCGCGAAGATCGTCGCGATGACGACCGAAAAGGACAGCGGCACCAGCGCCTCGGCCCCCGGGACGCCATAATCCGACAGGCGGAGCGCGAACAGGCCGGTCACCGCGGCGGCGACGATGCCGCGCGGCGCGATCCAGGCGACGAACAGCCGCTCCTTGAAGGGAATGCGGGTGAAGAGCAGCGCGATCATGATCGTCAGCGGCCGGACCGCGAACAGCAGCAGGATCAGGAACAGCACGAACCGCGCCTGGAAATTGGTCACCACCGTCCAGTCGAGCGTCGCCGACAGGATGATGAACACGCCGGAGACGAGGAGGACGGTCAGATCCTCCTTGAAGCGCATCAGCATATGGCTCGAATCGGTTTCGCGGTTCGCCATCACCACCCCCATCGCGGTGACGGTGATCAGCCCGGTTTCGTGCATCACCAGGTCGGACAATACGAAGACCGCGATCACCGTCGTCAGCAGCACCGGCGCCTTCAGATATTCGGGCACCCAGCCGCGGACGAAAGCGGCGGTCAGCGCGAAGGCGGCGGCGGCTCCAATCAGCATTGCGAGGACGCTCGCCGCGACGACGTCGGTGATGATCGCGGTGCTGTTCGCCTCGGCGCCGCCGTGGGTGATATAGGCATAGATGCCGACCGCGAGCAGCGCGCCGATCGGATCGTTCACGATCGCTTCCCATTTCAGCATATGCTTGACGCGCGGCGTGATGTTCAGCGTGCGCAGCATCGGCACGATCACCGTCGGACCGGTGACCACCATGATGCCGCCGAACAGCGCCGAAAGCTCCAGCGACAGCCCGGCGCCATAATAAGCGGCGGCGGTGCCCAGCGCCCAGCCGACCGGAACGCCGATGAACACGAGCATGAACACCGCCGCGCCGGCATGGCGGAGCTCGCGGAACTTCAGCGTCAGCCCGCCCTCGAACAGGATCACCGCGACCGCGAGCTTGATGATCGGTTCGCGCAGCGCGCCGAAATCGCGCTCGGGATCGATCAGGCCCAATATCGGCCCGGCGACGATTCCCGCGACCAGCATCAGCGCGATCGCAGGTCTGCCCGTGCGCCAGGCGATCCATTGGGCGCCGATGCCGATGACCCCGATCAGGGCGATTTTGACGAGCAGGGAGTCGATCGCGAACATGGTGCAAGTCTATGCGATGACGGCGAAAAGCGTCCAGAAAAAGAAACCGCCCGCTCACCGGGGTGAGCGGGCGGCTTTTATCGGCTGCTCAGGCGATCAGAATTTGCCGCGCAGCGTCACGCCATAGGTCCGGGGTTCCGCGAGGAACATCGAGAAGATCTGGCGCCCGCCCGGATATTGCGGGTCGGTGAAGGGCGCCGCCGTCGTTCCGGCCTGGAACGGCGAGTTGAAGGCGACCTGGGCATATTGCTTGTTGAAGATATTCTGTGCCCAGAGCTCGATCCCCCATTTCTCGTCGGGGCCGCGGACGCCGACGCGGGCGTTGAAGATCGCATAGCCGTCCTGTCCCTTCTGCGGGAAGAGGTCGGAGCCGGTGTTATAGTCGCTGGTCAGGCGGCCATCGAGATAGACGAGGCCGGTCAGTCCGCTGCTGCCGATTTCCGGCGTCCAGGTCACGCTGCCGGTCGCGACCAGTTCGGGCGCATTCGACAGATTGTCGCCGGGCAGCTTGCGCAGTGCGGCGTCGAGCGGGGCGCCCGACGAATTGCCGACCAGATTGGCGCGATATTTGGTCCGCGCATAGGTCAGGCCTGCGCTCATGCGGAAATTATGCGCGGGAACCAGCGAGGCCTCGAGTTCGAAGCCTTGGGTGCGCACGCCCCAGCTCACATCGTCCGTCGCGCATGCGCCGGTCGCCGAGCTCGTGTCGCGGTCCGCGCCGGAAAGATCGCTTGTGCAGCCGTTGACGTTCTGCACCAGGAAGACCGAGCCGTTGAAGGTGTTGAGCTGGAAGTTCTTGAAGTCCGACCGGAAGAAGGTCAGCCCCGCGGTGAACGGACCCGTCGCATATTTGGCGCCCAGTTCGTAGCTGGTGACGAGTTCGGGGTCGAATTGGAGGTTGCCGACCAGCGCCTGCGCGCCGCCGGCCTGGGCGAAGGTCACCGTCGGGATTCCGTTCACGATCTGAATGGGATTCTTCAGCGCCGACCGATCGAGGTTGAACCCGCCCGCCTTGTAGCCGCGCGCGAAGCTGGCATAGACCATCAGGTCGTCGACCGGCTTGTAGGACAGGATCGCGGTGCCGGTGAACTTATGTTCCTTGCGCTGATCCTTGATCGATACGCCGTCGAGCTCGGCGGTGGCATTGCCCTGACAGCCAAGGCCGATCAGTCCGCCCGCAAGGGTGCGGGCGGTGGCGCGCTGGCGCAGGACCGCCTCGCTGTCGCCGACCTGATTCTGCTGGACCAGATCGTCGTAGACCAGGTTCTGGATCGTCGTGCAGACGGTGTTGTCGTTATTGAAGTTGGCCGAGAATTTCTTCTTGTCGTGCGTGTAACGGAGGCCGAGCGTCAGATCGAGCTTGTCGGTGATGTGGATGATATTGTGGGTGAAGAGCGCCCAGTTCGTTCCGTTCTGCCGATATTGATCGTCGACGCTGCCGAGGTTGTTGAGGCCGTCGAGCGCGGTGATGGCGGCGACGATATCGGCACCCGACGCGCCTGCGGCGCCGCCGATCGCGGCCAGCCCCGGCACCCCCGGCGCCACGAAGGGCACGACGCATCCGACATTGTCCGGCGAATAGAGGCCTGCAAGAGCGCCGCCCGAGACGATGCGGCAGTTGGCGAAGCGGCCATATTGGCTGCCGAAGCGCAGATTGTCGCGCACGGTCAGCTTCTCATTGGCGAAGAAGCCGCCGACGAGCCAGTCGAGCTTGCCGTCGAACGCCTCGCCCTGCAGGCGCAGTTCCTGGGTGAAGGTGTGGAACTGGCGGTAGGCGTCGTCGCTCGGCGCGCGATAGAGGATGTCGACCGCGCCATAGTCGAGGTCGCCCGCCTGTCCCGACCGATATTCGCGATAGGCGGTGATCGAGGTCAGCTTCGCGCCGCCGAGATCATAGTCGATCTGGCCCGAAAAGCCGTAGTCCTTGGTCTTGCCGGCATAGCTCCGGCCTGCGCTGACCGACAGGTTGCGGTCGTAGCCCTGATTGAACGCGGCGAGCGGCTGGCCCATGTCGCGCAGCACGTTGATGATGTTGTTGCCGTCGGCCTGCGGCAGATTCGTCGGGGCGCCGGTCGACAGCGGCGTCGAGGGATTGTTGAGATTGCCGACATAGGGATTGACGCTGTTGTCGACATAGATCGCGCCGCAGCATTTCTCGTTGCGATAGGTATAATCGGCGATCAGCCGGATCGACAGCGCGTCGGTCGGCTCGAACAGCAACTGGCCGCGCAGGAAATAGCGGTCGCGGTCGTTGACGTCGGTGTTGTTCGTCGTGTCGCGCAGGAAGCCGTCGCGCTTCACCCATATGCCGTCGAGGCGCGCGGCGAGCGTGTCGGTGATCGGGCCGGTGACGCTGCCGCCGAGGCGCCAGTAATCGTAATTGCCATAGGTGATCTCGCCTGTCGCGCCGAAGGTGAAATCAGGCTTCTTCGAATAGATGCTGATCAGGCCCGCCGACGAGTTGCGGCCGCCGAGCGTGCCCTGCGGGCCGCGCTGCACCTCGACGCGGTCGATCTCGCCGAGTTCGTTGAGGCCGATACCCGAGCGCGAGCGATAGACGCCGTCGATGAACACCGGGACCGAGCTTTCGAGGCCGGGGTTGTCGCCGACGGTGCCGATGCCGCGGATGCGTGCCGAGCCATTGGCTTCGGAGCCGGTCGACGAGACGAGCAGCGACGGCGCGACCTGGTTCAATTGGCGGATGTCGTTGGCGCCGCTGTTCTGCAGCACCTCGGCGCTGACCGCCGAAATGGCGACCGGCACGTCGGCGAGCCGCTGCGCGCGGCCCTGCGCGGTGACGACGATCTCGCTGTTGGCGCTGTCGTCGGCGGTCGCGGCGTCGGCCGCGTCCTGCGCGAAGGCCGGGGCCGAGACCGCGACGATGGCGAGCGAGACGCCTAGCGCGCTGCTGCGCAAAAGGCGGGCGGCAGGAAGGGAAGATTTCATGGTGGGCACTCCTCTCAATTTTTGATTTTTTCGTTGCCCCCCGAACATAACCAAAAAGCGCCTCGTGCTTCCAGCCAACGCCCCGTTTCGGCGTCGTTTTCGATCGGGTGATGCTTTTAGGCCACAGGCCGGACGGGACGCCGCCGGGGCTGGTCAGCGCCTGTTCGCGGCGGCCGGCGCGCCTGCCGTAGCGTTATTCTCCGCCGCTCCGCCACAAGGCAGCGACAGAAGGCGGCCGCGCGCGACCAGCATGGCGCGATAGGGGCCTGAAAAATTCGCGGCGATGGCGGCATCCTCGACGTCGAGCCCGCCGGTGAAGCTGCCGAAAGCAGGCAGGATCAGCCGCGTCGCATCGCTCGCGAAGCAGGGTCGCGATACGCCCCGCCCGCGCAGGCTGAGGCGCAGCTTGGGGTGGAAATGTCCCGATATTTCGGGGCGTGCCTCGTCCGCGCGGCTCTGGTGGCGAAAAACGATGCCGTTCTGGATCCATTCGTCGGCGACCTCGCCGCCCCACGCGCCCGCGGTCAGGCCGTCGTGGTTGCCCGCGATCCAGACCAGCTTTGCCGCGGCGGCCTGTCGTTCTAGGCGGTCAGCGATCGCGGGGACGATGCGCGCCGCGGCGTCGCGGTCGTGGAAACTGTCGCCGAGGCACCAGATCGCGCCCGCGCCGGTCGCGGCGGCGAGCCCCGCCAGCCGATCGAGCGTGTCGTGGCTGTCATAGGGTGGCAGCGGCTGACCATAGGCAGCGTACCAGCTCGCCTTTTCAAGGTGGAGGTCGGCGACGATCAACGCGCCGCGCGCCGGCCAGAACAGCGCGCGGTCGGCGAGCATGACGAAGCGCTCGCCGGCAAAATCAAAGGTCGCCGCGCCGGACATGGCGTCGCTATGGCAACGCCGCCCGCGCATCGCAAGCTATCCGATGCGCGGCTCTCCGCTTGCGGCGAAGCGCTGCCTGGTCTCGCGGCTCGCGCCGCTCGGCATGTCGAAGACGACGCGACGGTTCGGAAAATCGATCTCGACCCGGTCGAACAGCGCGAGGCCGTCCATGCCGAGCAGCAGCGCCGGCCGGTTCTCGAGACCCAGCGCACGAAAGGCTTGGCTGTCGGCGAAGCTGATCGGCAGATTATTTACATCGAGGCCGTTGATGGTGATCCGCTTGATCGCGGTGCGGACCGCCGGCACCGTTTCGCCGGTGACCGAATCGAGCGTCGATACCATGAAAGGCAGGCGGTTGGCCCGGCGATGGGCGACCAGTTCCTGTAGCGCGGGGTTGCCGACGCTTGTTTGAGCGCCGGTGTCGACGATGACGTCGATGCGCTTGCCGTCGATCCGCGCGTCGGACAGAATCAGCCGCCCCGCCGAATTGCGCGCGGTGACGACGATCGCGTCGTCGTCGTCGATGATCGGCCGCGCGCGCTTGCGCGTTTCGAGTATCTCCATGCTTTCCTTGCGGAAATCGATCAGCACGCGCCTTTGCTCGAGCATGTCGACCCCGATCAGTCCCGCCGCGCCGAGGTGGCGGCCGAGGAGCGCGGGCGCGTCGATCGCGGCGAGGCGCAGATTCGCCATCTCCACCGCCGCGACGCGATAGCTCGGCACCACCGCCGACCCGCCGATCGTCGCCATCCTGAGCTTCTCACCCTCCGCGAGCCCCAGCCGCTCAGCGAGTTCGCGCGCGATCACCGTGCGTTCCGCGCCGGTATCGACGAGAAAGGAAAAAGGCCCCTCGCCGCCGACCATGACCTTCACCGCCATGCGCCGCGTCGCGTCGAGATCGAACGGCTGGATGAAGGGCGTGACGAGGACGGGCGGAGCCAGTGTTTCGCCGGTGGCAGGGGGGACGGGTGTGGCTGGCATCGCGGGCGCCTGCGATGCGGCGGGCGGCGAACCGGCTGGCGGCTGCGCCGCGCCGATCAGCAGGGGCGCGGCGAGCAGCAGCGCAGCGGACGGCTTGATGGCATCGATCATGGCCGGCATCCTCATTATATTATGTCGTGTCAGTCTACGCCTGCTTCGATGTGCCAGCAAGCGAAACGCGGGCGCTGAATCCGGCCCCCATCCATTTTCCGTCGTTCCCGCGAAAGCGGGAATCCTGCTGTCTTCATTTTCTTCTTCTTCGTGCCTTTGTGCCTTCGTGCGAGATTTTTTGGGGACTCGCACGAAGGCACAAAGGCACGAAGAGAAGCTGGATTCCTGCGTTCGCGGGAATGACGGGGGAGAGGATGGGCATCAGGCCTAATCGGCGCGCATCGCCTCTTCCGCCAGCGCGTCGGCAAGGTCGCCCAGCAAGGCATCGTCCAGGTCGGCCGCGGCGACATTCTCGCGCCCGATCAGGACGAGCACCGGAATCGCGAGCGGACTGATCCGGTCGAGCGTCCGGTGCACCATCGTCCCCGCCGCGCGGTCGAGCAGATCGCCTAAGCGTGCAACGTCGGTCAGCCGCTCGCGCGCATCGGCCCAGGCGGCTTCGAGCAGCAGATGGTCGGGCTCATATTTTCTGAGCACGTCGAAGATCAGGTCGGTCGAGAAGGTCACCTGCTTGCCGGTCTTGCGCTTGCCAGGATGTTGACGCTCGATCAGCCCGCCGATCACCGCGACCTCGCGAAAGGCGCGCTTCAGCAGATGCGATTGTTCGACCCACTCGACGAACTCGTCGGACAGGATTTCGGCGTCGAACAGCGCTTCGGGATTCGTCACCGGACGCAGCGACCAGATCGCGATCGCATAATCGGACGCGACGAAGCCGAGCGGCTGCAGCCCGATCCGCTCCATCCTTTTGGTGATCAGCATCCCGAGCGACTGGTGCGCGTTCCACCCCTCGAAGGGATAGCAGACCATATAATGATGGCCCTCGTGCGGAAAGGTCTCGACGAGCAGTTCGCCGGGGCGCGGCAGCACCGAGCGCAGCGCCTGCATTTCCAGCCAGAAGCGGACATCCTCGGGAAAGCGTTGCCAGCTTGCGGGATCGGCGAGGAAACCCCGCACCCGGTCGGCGAGCCGGGTCGAGATGGCGAGGCGCGCACCCATATAGGACGGGATGCGCGCCGGGCGCGTCGTCGCGCGGACGATCAGGTCGGTGTCGCGGATCGATTCGACCTCCAGGCTGAGCCCCGCGAAGGCGAAGGTGTCGCCCGGGGTCAGCGTGCTCGCGAAATATTCCTCGACCTGCCCGAGTCGTCGACCGTTTTTGAAGCGCACCGCGGCCATCGGCGCCTCGACGATGATCCCGGCGTTGAGCCGGTGCTGCGCCGCCAATCGGGGATGCGAAAGGCGCCAGCGGCCTTGTCCATCGGGGGCGAGGCGGCGGAAGCGGTCATAGCTTTTGAGCGCATAGCCGCCATCGCGGACGAAGCCGAGCAGCCGCGCGAAAATCCCGGCATCGATCCAACGATAGGGCGCCGCGGTACGGATTTCGGCGAGCAATTCGGCTTCGTCGAACGGCGCGGCGCAGGCGAGCGCCATCACATGCTGTGCAAGCACGTCGAGCGCGCCGGGGCGGAAGCGGTCGGCGTCGCGCTCGCCCGCCTCGACCGCGTCGAGCGCGGCCCGCGCCTCCAGATATTCGAAGCGGTTGCCCGGCACGATCAGCGCGCGGCTCGGCTCGTCGAGCCGGTGATTGGCGCGGCCGATGCGCTGGAGCAGTCGCGACGAGCCCTTGGGTGCGCCCATCTGGATCACGCAATCGACGTCGCCCCAGTCGAGCCCCAGATCGAGGCTCGCGGTCGCAACGAGCGCGCGCAGCCGCCCCTCGGCCATCGCCGCTTCGGCGCGCTGGCGCGCCTCGCGGTCGAGGCTGCCGTGGTGGATCGCGATGGGGAGCGAGAGGTCGTTGACCTTCCACAGCTCCTGAAAGATCAGTTCCGCCAGCCCGCGCGTGTTGCAGAAGATGATCGTCGTGCGGTTCTTCGCGATCTCCGCCATCACCTGATGCACCGCATAGCGCCCCGAATGCCCCGCCCACGGCACCGCGCCCTCGGGCAGCAATATCCGGATGTCGGGGTCGGCGCCGGGCTCGCCCTCGACCAAAGTCACCGCGCCCGCGTCGGCATCGGGCGCGAGCCAGCCGCGATAGGCGTCCGGGTCCGCGATCGTCGCCGACAGGCCGACGCGGCGCAGCCCGGGCGCGATCGCCTGAAGTCGCGCCATCGCCAGGCTCAAGAGGTCGCCGCGCTTGCCCGGCGCGAAGGCATGGATTTCGTCGATCACCACGGTCTGAAGGTCGGCGAACATCGCGAAGCTGTCGGGATAGGAGAGCAGCAGCGACAGCGATTCGGGGGTGGTCAGCAGGATGTTCGGCGGCCTGGCGCGCTGGCGCGCCTTCTTGTCGGAAGAGGTATCGCCGCTGCGGCTTTCGACGCTGATATCGAGCCTCATCTCGGCGATCGGGCCGAGGAGGTTGCGCTCGACGTCGGCGGCAAGCGCCTTCAGCGGCGACACGTACAGCGTGTGCAGTCGATCCGAAGGATTCGCCGCGAGGCCGACAAGCGTCGGCAGAAACCCCGCCAGCGTCTTCCCCGCGCCGGTCGCGGCGACGAGCAGCGCATGCTCGCCGCGCTGCCCCGCCGCGAGCATATCGGCCTGATGCCGCCGCAATCGCCACCCGCGCGCGGCGAACCAGTCGGTGAAGGGAGCGGGGAGGGGCATGGAGTTGATGTGGCGTAGCAGACAGCGGGGGGCAAGTATCCAAGCCGATGACTGCGCCGTGTCCGCTCGCGACCGATTGCGGGCATTGGGCAAATTGCTATTTTATTGCCGTGGTGGTTGTAACCTGCTTCGGTCGTAGCCATCTACGGTTCAGCTACCAGTCGCGATAGACGGTCCTGAGGGCCAGTTTCGACCCTCCCTTCTTTCTTTTTCGTCTCCTAGCCCGCGCACAAGCGGTCGATGATGATTGCCTGCGCCAGAAAGAAGGAATGTTCTCATGACATACTTTGGCAAGATACATAGCTACGATGGCAGCAAGGGCACCGGAACCATTACCCCCGACAAGGGCGGGGAGAACCTCGCATTCGTCAAGGCCGATCTGCAGCAGGAAGCTGCCGAACCCAAGGCCGGCCAGCGCTTTGGTTACGAAACCCGCCAGGTCGGCGGCGGCAAGCCGCAGGCGATAAATCTCCAGCAGGAACAGGGCCAGCCGACCGAAAAGCAGCAGGGCTGACCGAATATCGGCCGGGAGTTGACCTGACCACAAGCTCCCGGTCGATCACCTGATTTCGCGATTTTATCGAGGATCGAGACGATGGACCTAAACGAACTGCTTTGCGCCCATCAGCTCGAATTGATGAGAGCGAGCGCGTCCGGCGACGCCTCGACCCGCCAAGGCCATTTCGCACGGGTCGCACGTTATGCCGAACTTATCCGGAAATTGAGAGATTCGCACCAGAAGCCCAGTCCGGCGGCACGGCCTGCATCACCAGAGGCCGTCATTTACGGGACCTATGCTGGAGACTCCGCACCATATCCCGGAGGCGACACATTGGAATGCTGGGAAAGCGAGGGCGGGGCCCTCCATTCTCCCCGCCCGCAAATTTCTTCTGGCACCACTACAAAGCTGATGCGCGTGTCGCGTTCGGTCATATAGCATCAAGACCTTTCGCTGACGATAGCCGAACCTCATGAGCAATTGTTGCGGGTGTTCGAGGGTGACCGGTCGTTCATGGCACCGCGTCCGCTCACCACCCCAAAACCGACACCGCCTAAAACCGCGCCGCCAACCCCTTCAGCAACTCCCGCCAATGCTCGCTCAACCTTTGCTGGAACAGCATCAGCTCGAACCCGTGCCGCGCAGCATGGCCTTGCGGGATAACATCCCAACCGCGATGCTCGACCGTCACGCGCGTCTCGGCGCCGACCGCTTCGAACCGCACCTCGACCTCGGTCGCCTGATCCTCGGCGAAGCTCGGCAGGCGCCAGCCGAAGGTCAGGCGCTCACCAGGCCGCCAGCAATGCACCGCGCCGATCACCCATTCCTCGCCGTCGGCGAAGCGCGTCACCAGCCGCCCGCCCGGCCCCGCGGGGTCGAAGCGCAGCGTGCCGTCCCCCTTGGGCGACAGCGGGAAAAGCGGATGGCTTTGCCACCAACGGCCGATCCCGTCGGTAAAGGCCACGAAGGCCGCTTGCGGGGTCGCGGCGACGCGCAGCGCGACGATCACCGCCGCGCCGCTCATTCTTCGCCGCTTTCCACATGGCGTTTGAACGCGGCAAGCTGGTGCGTCCAGCGCGCCTCGGTCTCGGCGAGCCAGTGCTTCAGCTCGTCGGTCGCGCCCTGCTTGAGGCTGTAGATGCGCACGCGCGCGTCGAAGGCGGGGTGGCCGCCCTCGACCAGCCCGCCTTCCTTCAAGGCCCGCAGATGCCGGCTCATCGCGGGCGGCGCGAGGTCGAGCGCGGCCGCGAGTTCGCCGGCGCTGCGCGGCCTTTGCCCCAGCAGTTCGATCGCGCGCCGCCGCTTCGGATCGGCGAGCGCCCCCAGCATCCGGTCGAGCGCGGCGCTCAATCGTCGAGCCGCGTCTTGGTCGTGAAGCCGCCTTCGGCATCCCATTCGTCGGACGTCTTTTCCTCGACGGTGACGCCGAAGGTCCAGATATGCCCCTCGGGATCCTTGGCGCGATAGGTGCGGTCGCCGTAGAATTGCGTCTCGGGCTCGGCGATGATCCGGGCGCCCGCGGCGCGCGCCGTCGCGCAATGCGCGTCGATGTCCTCGCCCCGATCAAGCTGGACATGCACCGTCTGCGTGTTCTTGCCGCCTAGATTCGCGGGGCTGCGGTGATCGTCCGACCACTCGTTGCCGATCATGATCGTCGAATTTCCATATTCCATCTCGCTGTGCGCAAGATTGCCCTGTTCGTCGAGGAGAACGAAGACGGGCTCGAACCCGAACGCCTCCTCCAGCCAGCGGAACGCCGTCTTGCTGTCCTGGTAGCAGACGGCGCTCGAAAGTCCCTTGGGGCGCGGATGCTCGGCCATATCGTTTCTCCCGAATCAATCGATTTCATATTTATAGAATATTTTCACTAATAAGAAAATACATGCAATCGCGAGTGAAGTTGTTAGGAAAAGCGCATGACAGCCGACCTCGCCCGCTGCGTCGCCGAAGCCTATGCCGTCGCGCTGCCGCACCGCGGCAAGGGCAAGGTCGCCGACTATATCCCTGCGCTGGCGACGGTCGATCCGGACCGCTTCGGCTTCGCGCTCGCGCTTCCCGACGGCACCGTTCACGCCGCGGGCGACGTCGACATTCCCTTTTCGATCCAGTCGGTGTCGAAGGTCTTCACGCTCGCGCTCGCGCTCCGCCGCCTCGGCAGTTCGCTGTGGGAGAGCGTCGGGCGCGAGCCGTCGGGCAGCGCGTTCAACTCGATCGTCCAGCTCGAAAGCGAGAACGGCATTCCGCGCAATCCGCTGATCAACGCCGGCGCGATCGCGACCACCGACCGGCTGATCGACGGGCGGAGCGGCGATGCGACGGTGACCGAAATCCTCGATTTCCTGCGGGCCCGCGCCGGCGATGCCGGCGTGGCGATCGACGCCGAGGTCGCGGCCTCCGAATCCGAAACCGGCGCGCGCAACCGCAGCCTCGGCTATTTCATGAAGGGCTTCGGCAATTTGCGGCATCCGGTCGAGGAGGCGCTGGGCGTCTATTTCCGCCAGTGCGCGATCGCGATGAGCTGCCGCCAACTCGCCCGCGCCGGGCTGTTCCTGGCGATGGACGGCCGCGATCCGCTGACCGGCGAACAGGTCGTTAAGCCGCACCGCGCCCGCCGCATCAATGCGATCATGATGCTCTGCGGCCATTACGACAACAGCGGCGAATTCGCCTTTCGCGTCGGCCTGCCGGGCAAGAGCGGGGTCGGCGGCGGCATCCTCTGCATCGCGCCGGGACAGGGATCGATCGCCGTCTGGTCGCCGGGGCTTACCGAGGCGGGAACATCGCTCGTCGGCGCGATCGCGCTCGAACATTTCGCTTATGCGGCGGGGTGGTCGGTGTTCGATTAGCCTCCGGCGCAGGCCGGGGCGCCGGTTCCGCGGTCAATCGTTGTTGAGCAGCGCCAGCTTCACCCGCGCGGTGCCGCTGCGGTGCATGCCGATCTGGCGGGCGGCGGCGTGGCTGATGTCGATCACCCGGCCGCGCGAAAAGGGGCCGCGGTCGTTGATGCGGACGACGACGCTGTCGCCGTTCGAGACATTGGTGACGCGAACCATGCTGCCAAAGGGAAGCGAGCGATGGGCGCCGGTCAGTTGATCGGGGTCGAAGCGTTCGCCGCTCGCGGTGCGATTGCCGGCGAGTTCGTCGCCGTAATAGCTCGCCATTCCGCCATCGATCTCGGTCGCCTGCTCGGCCTCGGCGGCCGGCTCGTCGGTGATCTGAGCTTCCTGCGCCGCGGCCGAAACCGTCAGCAGAAGCGGTATCAGCATGGCTGAAAAGGCCCGCATGACATCCTCCCCTTTTCGGTGGAGGGCCAAAAGCAGCGGCGGCCTGTCATGACAAGCCACCGCGCGTTGGATCGAACCAAAATCAGGTCAGGATGCTATCAAACGTCCAGATTCGCCACCGATAGTGCATTGGTCTGGATGAAGTCGCGCCGCGGTTCGACCTCGTCGCCCATCAACTGCTCGAAGATCAGCTTGACGTCGTCGGCCTGCGCGCCGTCGACGCGCAGCAGCGAGCGGTTCGCGGGGTCGAGCGTGGTTTCCCAAAGCTGTTCGGCGTTCATTTCGCCCAGCCCCTTGTAGCGGCTGATCGACAACCCCTTGCGGCTGTGCGCGAAGATCGCGTCGAGCAGTTCGGACGGGCGCGTGACCGGGTTCGCCTTGGCGTTCGATGCCGCGGAAACCTCTTCTTCCTCGCCTTCGGCGGCGTCGATCTCGATGGCGGCGGCGCCGGTCGCCTTCACCAGCCGGCCGGGCCGGGCATAGGTTTCGGCCTGCTCGCTCGCCAGCAGGTGGAGACGGCGCGCCTCCTGGCTCGCGAGGAAAGCGGAATCGACGACATGATGGTCGCTGACCCCGCGCCAGCGGCGTTCGAGCGTATAGCCGCCGCCCTCGACCGCCTGCACGGTCCACACGGCTTCGCTGCCGCCGGTCAGCGCGCGCTCGGCGGCGCCGAGCCACGCGGCGGCCGTCTCGGCGGCGCTGTGGCGGCCCGCGGTGTCGAGCGCCGGATCGAGCGCGCCGGTGAAGGCCAGCGCCTCGACCAGCCCATGATCGAGGCTGCGCGGCACATAGCGCATCAGCGCGCGCAGCCGCCGGCCATGCTCGATCAGTTCGCGCAGGTCGTTGCCCGACCGCGCCCCGCCCGGCGTTTCGAGCAGCAGCGCGTCGATCCCGGCATCGACGAGATAATTTTCGAGCGCGCTATCGTCCTTGAGATAGACCTCGCTCCGCCCCTTCGCGACCTTGTAGAGCGGCGGCTGGGCGATGTAGAGATGGCCGTTCTCGATGATCTCGGGCATCTGGCGATAGAAGAAGGTCAAAAGCAGCGTGCGGATATGCGCGCCGTCGACGTCGGCGTCGGTCATGATCACGATCTTGTGATAGCGCAATTTTTCGAGGGTGAACTCGTCGCGGATACCGGTGCCGAGCGCCTGGATCAGCGTTCCCACTTCCTTCGACGAGATGATCCGGTCGAAGCGCGCGCGCTCGACGTTCAGGATTTTGCCCTTGAGCGGCAGGATCGCCTGCACGTGCCGGTCACGGCCCTGCTTCGCCGAACCGCCCGCCGAATCGCCCTCGACGAGGAACAGTTCGCACTTGCTGGGATCGCGTTCCTGGCAGTCGGCGAGCTTGCCGGGAAGCGAGGCGATGTCCATCGCGCCCTTGCGGCGGGTGAGTTCGCGCGCCTTCTTTGCCGCCTCGCGTGCGGCGGCGGCGTCGACGACCTTCTGGATCACCGCCCTGGCATGGGCGGGATTTTCCTCGAGCCATTGGGTCATGCGGTCGGCCATCAGGCTTTCGAGCGGCTGGCGGACCTCGGACGAAACGAGCTTGTCCTTGGTCTGCGACGAGAATTTGGGGTCGGGCAGCTTGACCGAGACGATCGCGGTCAGCCCCTCGCGCATATCCTCGCCGGTCAGCGAGACCTTTTCCTTCTTGAGCAGCCCCGACTTGTCGCCATAGCCGTTCAGGGTGCGCGTCAGCGCGGCGCGGAAGGCCGCGAGATGCGTGCCGCCGTCGCGCTGCGGAATGTTGTTGGTGAAGCAGAGGACATTTTCATAATAGCTGTCGTTCCACTCCAATGCGACGTCGATACCGATGCCGTCGCGCTCGGCGCTGATCGCGATCGGATCGGGGAGCAGCGGATTCTTGTTGCGGTCGAGCCATTTGACGAAGGCCGCGATGCCGCCTTCGTAGAAGAGGTCGTGGGTCGCATGTTCGGCATGGCGCGCGTCGACCAGCTTGATGCGGACGCCCGAATTCAGGAAAGCGAGCTCGCGGTAGCGATGCTCGAGCTTCTCGAAATCGAACTCGGTGACGTTCTTGAACGTCTCGGTCGACGCCTGGAAGGTGACGCGCGTGCCCTTCTTGCCTGCGGGGGCGGGGCCGCGGACGACGAGCGGGGCGACCGAATCGCCATGCTCGAAGCGCATCCAATGCTCCTCGCCATCGCGCCAGATCGTCAGTTCGAGCCATTCCGACAGCGCGTTGACGACGCTGACGCCGACGCCGTGGAGGCCGCCCGACACCTTGTAGGCATTGTCGTCGCTCGTATTCTCGAACTTCCCGCCAGCGTGAAGCTGGGTCATGATGACCTCGGCCGCCGAAATGCCTTCCTCGGCATGGATGCCGGTCGGGATGCCGCGGCCATTGTCCTCGACGCTGACCGACCCGTCGCTGTTGAGTGTGATGAGGACAAGGTCGCAATGCCCCGCCAGCGCCTCGTCGATCGCATTGTCGCTGACCTCGAACACCATATGGTGGAGGCCCGAGCCGTCGTCGGTGTCGCCGATATACATGCCGGGGCGCTTGCGCACCGCGTCGAGGCCCTTCAGGACCTTGATCGAATCGGCGCCATAGGCGTTTGCGTTGGGCTGTTTGGAAGCGCTTTCGTTAGCGCCGTTCTCACTCGGTTCTGTCATATCGATTATATAGGGTCGAGGGGCGCAAAACCCAAGCGAAAATGCGCCTCTCGGCGTTTTCGGATGGGCCGTTGCGCGCGCGCGCCGCGGCGGCTAGTTTCGGGGCATGAAACATCGTCTCCCGGCCTCTGTCACCATCGTCCTCGCGGCCTCGCTCGCGGCGTGCAGCCAGCCCGCACCCCCCGCCGACAATGCCCCTACCGTCGCGGGCGAACCGCTCGCGACCCGCGCGGTGATGATCGGCACCGAGGGACCGAGCCTGCCCGCCTGCGCGAGCACCAGCCGCGTCAAGGCGGGCGGCACCGACGTCTATTGGGCGCCGGGCGAAACGCGCGCGGTGAAAGCGAAGCTCGCGGGCACCATGAAAGTGTCGGTGTGCGAGGCGACCGACGATGACGCCTGGTTCGGCATCGTCTTCGCGGGACCGGGGATCGACGAGGACATGTGCGGCGTCGGCCGTTCGGTCGCGAACGCGCGCGAATATCAGGGGCCGTGCCGCTGGGGCTGGATCCGGGGCGGGACGGTGCAACTGGGGGCCTGAGGTTCGGCGTAAGCGACGGTTTTGACCGACAAGCGACATCGAATGGGGGGCGTCGGCTCCCCGCCCTGAAACCGCCGCCGCTACCCCCGGCAATCCTCGATGACCCGCCCGATTTCCGACTGCACCGGCAGGGTCAACGCGCCGCTGCCCGATTCGAGCGCGAAGCGGCCGCGGCTGAAGGCGATGCGATCGAGCCGAATGTCGCGGCCGGGCACCGTCGCGGCGCCGCCGTCGAAGCGGATCTGGTCGGTGCCCGCGCTGGTGCGGAGCACGACGGCGCCGTCGAGCGGCGCGGTCAGGTGGAGGCTGCCGCCGGCGCAGCGCATCGTCAGCAGCGGGCTCGCGCTGCCGGTCGGGGCGAAGGTCGCGGTGCGGCTGCCTGCGTCATAGCGCCAGCCGCCAGGGTTGAGCGCCCTTTCCTCCCACGACTGGCTCGGTGACGGCAGGGGCGCAGGCGTCGGCGCGGCGCGCGGCGCCGGGGCAGGCGGCGGCGCCTGCGGCGTCGGCACTGCGGCGCAGCCCGCCATCGCGAGCGCCATGACGATCGCGAGAGCGCTTCCCGCCTGCTTGCCGCTCATCTTCCGAAACCCCATGCTCAAAAACCCTGCCAATCGATCACCTCATTCAGGTCCACGCGCGGGACCGGCCATTGGTTCACCGCCTGCCCGTCATCGGCGTGGCCGATCGCGAGGCCGGTAAACAAGATCTGGTCCTCTCCGAGGCCCAGCGTCTCGCGCACCGTCTGTCCGTACATCGCCCAGCATTCCTGCGGACAGCTCGCGAGGCCATGCTCGACGAGCAGCAGCATCACCGATTGCAGCCACATCCCCATGTCGGACCATTGCGGCGGTCCCATGATGCGCGAGCAGTGGAGGAAAAGCATCACCGGTGCGCCGAAACCGCGATAATTTTCCATGAACCGAGCGAGCCGCGCCGCCTTGTCCTCGCGCGGGATGCCGAGCGAGGCGTAAAGCGCTTCGCCGACGCCGAAACGGCGGCTTTCCCACGGATCGGTGAGGCCCCTGGGATAGATGTCATATTCTGCCTGTTGACCCTCGCGCCCCATTGCGATGCGCGCCGCGACCGCACTCTTGACGCGCTCCCAAGGCTCGCCGGTGACGAGCGTGACCTGCCACGGCTGAAGGTTGCCGCCCGACGGCGCGCGCTGCGCGGCAGCGAACACCGCCTTCAGCACATCGGGATCGACGGGCGCGTCGGTGAAGGCACGGACCGAGCGGCGGCGGTGCAGCGCCTCGGTCACCGAAGGGGAGAGCGTGTCAGTCGCTGGCATATTTATCCTCACGTCGCTTGCCGAACAGCAGCCCGCGTTCGAGCCGGGCCTTGAGCTGCCGGTAATAGGAAAGCAGGAAGGCGTCATCCTCTTCGGCGACCGGGCGGCCGATCTTGGCGCGGATCGTGTCGGCGACCTCGCGCATCGCGCGCGGATCGCGGGCGCGCAGGACGCGTTCGAGTTCCTGAAGCTCATAGATGCCATAGACCGCGAGTTCGGCGTCGGTGAAGCGGATCGTCCCGGCCTCCGCCTCCGCCGCGATGTCGCTGTCGAGCTTGGCGCGCTCGGCCATCACGACCCAGGTGCCCGCGATCAGGTCGCCCATCCGCATCCGGTCGCGGTTGAAAAGCAGGAACAGGCTGAGTGTCAGCGACCAGATCACGCCGGCAAGGAGCGTCCAGCCCGACACCATGTCCTCGGCGGCGCCGACCCCGAGCATCATCAGCGGCAGGAAGAGTTCGAGCTCGCGGATCAGGTTGCGCGCGACGACCGCGTCGGCGGTCAGCCGTCCGCCGTCGCGCGCGACGACGCGGATGCCCATCATCCTTTTGCCCGGGGTCGCCGCGCGCGACCCGAGCTCGAAGCCGATGAACCAGAAGGTACGCAGGATGAAGGCGCCGAGCATCCAGACGACCTCGGCGACGCCGCCCTTCACCGCGAAGCCGATCCAGACCATGAGCAGGGTGAAGAGCAGCAGCGCCAGGTTGATGATGACGAAATCGACGACCAGCGCGCCAAAGCGCAGCCCGGCGCTGGCGATGCGCAATTGCAGATCGACGCCTTCGGGCGTCACGAATTCGCGGACCTTCCTGGCCTGCGCCGACCGCAGCTTCGCGTGAGCGGCGGCGGTCATGCGACATCCTCGCGGCGCGGGATATAATAATAGGCGAGCCAGAAGAGCAGCATCACCGTGCCGATGGCATAACGCAGCATCGTGTCGGTGATGAGCTGGCGCCCGAAGCCTTCGAGCACGCCCGCGACGAGCAGCATCAGGATGACGCCGATCATCACTTTGCCCGCGGTCCGCCCCGCGTCGGCCGCCGCCTCCAGCCGGCCGCGCGCGCCCGGGAAGACCACCGCGGCGCCGATCCGCAGGCCCGCGGCGCCCGACAGAGCGGCGGCGAACAGTTCCGTCGTGCCGTGGATGAACAGCCAGCCGCCGAAATCGACCCCCAGCCCCTTGCCCGAAAACAGCGCGAGCATCGCGCCGAGCCCGATGCCCTGATAATATTCGAGCATCATCGTCGGCACGCCGAAGGCGAAACCCAGCGCGAAGGACAGGATCGACACCTGGCTGTTGTGCGTGAAGAGATAGGTCGCGAAAACGTGGAGCCCGCTGCTCTGCTCGTCGGCCGCCGCCTTGCCGTGGCCGAGCGTCGATCGCAGATAATCGACCGTCGCGTGCGGATCGCGGCCGCCCGACATCTCCTCGGGAACGAAATTATAATACCATTCGGGGTTGCTCGCGACGAGCGCATAGCTGGTCAGCGCACCGAGGATGATGACGAGCGCGATGATCAGCGTTTCCTTCCACACCGCGCGCACCGCGGCGGGCCAGTCGTAGCGGAAGAAGCGGCGGATGCGGCTCGCCCGCGTCTCGCGCACGCCATAGACGAGGAAATAGCCGCGGATCGACAGCGCCTCGAGATGGCCGAGCAGCGCCTTGTCGAGGCTGGTCGCACGCGCGATCGACAGCGAGGAGAGCGTCGCGCGGTACAGGATCGGGAGCTGGAGCAGTTCGTCGCTGGTCAGCGCCGCCGCGCCCTTTCGCTCGAGCTTGGTCAGCAACAGGTCGAAGGCGATCCAGTCGGCCTCGCGCTCGGCGCGGAAGCGGCTGGTCGAAAAGGCGGGAAGCTCGGCCGCGCTCACAGGCTGCATCACAGGCTCCCCTGGCGCTTGATGCCGAGATAGGCCTCGACCACGCTCGCGCCCATCGCATCGGCAGGAACCTCGATCACGTCGGCGCCGAGCCGCTGGAGCCGCGCGATCACCAGTTGCCGGTCGCGCAGCATCGCGGCGGCGACGTTCGCGCGCGTGACGTCGGCGGCGCTTTCGGGCCGCCGCCGCTCGACCTCCTCGACCTCGTCGTCGCGGATGACGACGAACAGCAGCCGGTGCTTCTTCACCAGCCGGCCGGCGGCCCGGATCATCAGGTCGGCGCTCGTCGCGTCGGTGAATTCGGTGAACAGGATGATCAGCGAGCGGCGGTTGAGCTGGGCGCCGAGGGTGCTCAGCGCGAGGGTGAAATTGCTCTCGACAGGCGCATAGTCGATCAGGCTCGCGGCGCGTTGCAGCGCCGGGAAATCCTGGACGTGCATATAGGCGGGGGTCAGCGCCTGCGGCTTGGCGGCGAAGGAGAAGAGGCTGATGCGGTCACCGAGCTTCAGCCCGGCGAAGGCGAGCAGCAGCGCCGCCGACACCGCGCGGTCGACGCGCGGCATGCCGCCGACCGGCTCGGCCATCGTCCGCCCGCCGTCGATCGCGAGGATGACGCGGTTGTCGCGCTCGACGCGATATTCCTTGGCGAGCAGCTTGACGTGGCGCGCCGAGGCGTTCCAGTCGATCGCGCGCCGGTCCATTCCGGGCTGATATTCGGCAAGCGCTTCAAATTCGCTGCCCTCGCCGCGACGCTGCTGCTGGCGAAGGCCGAACCAGCTATCGCGCTGGAACAGGCGACGCCCCTCCTCGGTCACCGCGCGCAGGCTGGGGACCACGGCGATCACGCGATCGAGCGCGAAGCGGCGCTGTTTCCAGACGAGGCCGAACGGCCCCGCCCAGCGAATCCACAGCGTCTCGAGTCGCGCCTGCCCGCGCCGCGATGCGGCGAGCGGCAGGGTGCGGACGAGCGCGCCATCCGAATCGCTCGCGCGGAGCATCTCGTCCGCGAGCCGCCCGCCGGGGGCGAACCGCTCGTCGAGCGCGAGCGCCATTTCGGCGCGGCGCGGCACCGTGGGACCGGTCGCGACGAGCCGGAGGTCGAAGGGGTCGCCGACCCCGGCCTGATGCGGCGCCTCGGCCGCGAGCGCGAGGCGGCGCGGATTCGCGCCGAGCATCGCGTCGAGCAGCAGGCCGATCAGGATCAGGGCGATCCACGCGGGCGCGACGATCCACAGCGTGGGCCGGATCAGCCCGAGCGCCAGCGCAACCGGGGCACCGAGCAGCAGCAGATAAATCGCGCGCCGGGTGGGGTAGACGGCCATCTTTCAGGCCGCCCCATCGTCGTGCGTCCCCGCGAAGGCGGGGACCCAGGGCGACCGTGCGCCAGCCTTCCCTGGGTCCCCGCCTTCGCGGGGACGCATGACATTGTCGATGACGTTTCCCATCACCGCGGCACATCCTCGCGTTCGACGATGTCGGCGACGACCTGTTCGACGCTGCGGCCCTCGATCTCGGCGGCGGCCGACAGGATGAGGCGGTGACGCAGCACCCCGGCGGCGAGCCGCTGGACGTCGTCGGGAATCACATAGTCGCGTCCTTCGAGCGCCGCCGCAGCGCAGGCGGCGCGCGCGAGCAACGTCGCGGCGCGCGGGGACGCGCCGCATTCGAGGTCGGCGCTCGCGCGGGTCGCGCGGATCAGGCGGACGATATAGTCGACGATCTCCTCGGCGAGGCGGACGGTCGCGATCGTGTCGATCGCGGCGCCGATCGCCTTGGCATCGGCCACTTGCGCAACCCCGAAATCGGCGACCGCGGGGCTCTTGAAGCGGCCGCCATGGTCGGCGACGATCCGCCGCTCTTCGGCGGCGTCGGGATAGTCGACGACGAGCTTGAAGAGGAAGCGGTCGAGCTGCGCCTCGGGCAGCGGGTAGACGCCCTGCTGCTCGATCGGATTCTGCGTCGCGAGCACGGTGAAGCGCGGGCTCATCGCGTGCGGCTCGCCGTTGATCGTCACGCGGCGTTCCTGCATCGCCTCGAGCAGCGCGGCCTGCGTCTTGGGCGGGGTGCGGTTGATCTCGTCGGCGAGCAGCAGCTCGGTGAAGATCGGCCCCTTGGTCAGGGTGAAACTCGACGTCTGGAAATTGAACAGGTTCGATCCCAAAATGTCGCCGGGCATCAGGTCGGGGGTGAACTGGATTCGCCCGAAATCGAGCCCGACCGCGCGCGCAAAGGCCTGCGCGAGCAGGGTTTTCGCGGTCCCCGGCGGGCCTTCGAGCAGCACATGGCCGCCCGCGAGCAGCGCGATCGTCACCATGCGCGTCAGCGGCGCCTGGCCGAACACCGCCTTGGCGACCTCGCCCTCGATCGCGGCGCCCAGCGCCTGGACGCTCTCGATTTTAGCCGTCACGGAGTAATTCCTTCCTGATGTCGCTGAGCGCCTGCGCGCCCTCCAGAAACTCATGTCTGTTGCGCGCGAGCGGCAGCCGCCGTGCCAGCGCGGAGAAAAGGTCGCTGCCCGCTTTCAGCCGCCGGTCGATCCAGGCGTCGGTCGCCTGCGCGTCGATCCCGGTCGGGGCGTGCAGCCGCCGCGCGATCGCGCTCCGCTGGCTCGCCACATAGGCGTCGGCGCCGTCGAGCTCGCGGCGCGCCTGGCGAACGAGGTCGGCACTGTTCGCGATCAGCGCCGCCTTCGACACCGGAATCGCGCGGCCGGGCTTCAGCGCCGGGCCGAAGCGCACCCACGCCTGCCACAGCGCGAGCAGCCCCGCCGCGATCAGGCAGAGCGTGATGCCGATGAAGGGCGGTACGAAGGCAAAACGCAGCAGCGAGCGCTGGCCGCCGAAGCCGTTCAGCGTCAGGTCGAAGGCAAAGCCGTCGGCGGCGGCGTCTTCGGCGACGGCATCGATCAGCATCGCCGCCGCGCGCCCCTTGTCGCGCGACGCGAAGGCAAGATTGTCGATCAGGTCGGGGTCGGCAAGGATATAGATGTCGCGGTCCTTTGCGCGTGCGAGCACCGCGCCGCCGTTCGCGCCTTCGATCAGCGGCTCGATGCCGTCGCCGTCGACGACCTGCGCATCCTCGGGCAGATAGGCCGCGAAGCGACGTCCCGCGACCTCGGCCGCGACTGCCTGCGCCTTCGCTTCCGGGGCGCGGATGCGAGCCTTGCCGAACAATGGTTCGGGGAGCAGCGCGTCGCTTGGGGCGGCGGGAAAGCCGGCGCTGACCCATCCCGGCTTCGGCGTCCGGCCGGGGATGCGAAGCGTTTGCCATTTGGGAAGCACGAGCAGGACGCGATCGCGCTGGCGGGTCAACAGGTCCGTGATCTCTTCGGTTTTGCTGTTGTGCTTGGGGGTGAGGATCAGGAGCGGCCCGCTGTCGTCGGACGAGTCGTCATCGACGACGCGGCGGCGCAGTTCGACATCGGCGCCCACGCGCTCCGCGAGGTCGACGACTGCGGCAAAGCCAGGCGCCGCCTTCGACAGTGCATGGCCGCCGCCGTCGTTGCCGCTCGACAATTGCGGGCCGAGCGCGACCAGCGCCCAGAGTGCGACGAAGGCGATGACGCCGACGAGGACCAGCCCCGCGATCAGCAGCGGATTGAAGCCATGATCGCCGCCGCGCGCGCCGCTCATGCCCGCGCCCAATTTTTCGGCACGGTGAGCTCGGCATAGGCGGTGCGGCATTCCTGCCATGCCGCATCGTCGATCGAGCGGCCGCCGAACAGGCTGATCTCGACCGCGCGCGCGATCCGGCTGAACGCGCGCTGCGCGACCGTGGGCAGATCGGCCGCCGCCGCCAACTCGCGGGAGGTCATCGCGGGGCGGACGAGGCCGGGACGGCGGCCGGCGATGTCGTCGACGCTGCGATAGAGGAGCAGGTGCACCGCCTCGGCGAAGCGCCCGGCGGCGGCGAGAGCATCGGCGTCGGCAAGCCGCGCCCTCGCCGCGCCCGCCTCGGCCTCGCCGATGCTTTCTTCGGCTTCCCCGGCGCGGCGCTTGCGGCCGAAGCGGAGATTGTCGACCCAATCGGCGAAGGCGGGGACGAAGTGATAGAGGATGAGCAGCAGCAGCGCCGCGGCGCCGATCCACATCAACGGCTTCAGCGCCGGAGCCGTCCATTCGAAGAAATCGCGCAGCCAGCCGAGATCCCATTGCGGATTGTCGCGCGCCGGCGGTGGCGGCGGAAAGCCGGTCTGGATATCCCCGCCCGTCATTGTCTGGCTGTAGCCCGGCCCCAGAAGCTCGGGATCGAGGAGCCAGCCCTGCCCATCGCCGGTTTCCGGCGAGCCGCTTGCCGACGCCTGCGCGATCCACAGCGACATCATAGGAAAAAGAGTGGCCCGCCCTGCTCGGTCATCGCGAAGGTGGTAGCGCGACGCGCCGCGAGAAGGCAAGAGATGCTTGCGCGCCGACCGCCCTGGTTCTAGCGCGCGCTAGACCAGAGCCGATGGTTTCATTCGCAACCGGATCGGCAAAGCGGACGGAGGATGTCGGTGGACGCGGCTGAGGCAGTACATGAAAAATTCCTCGCCGCGCTGGCGAGCGGTTCGCTGGCCCGGAGCGCCGATGCGCCCGATCCCGCGGGGGTCGGCCTGTCGCGCACCGAGGCGACCGATATTTTCCTGTCGCAGTTGACCAGCCGCCAGATGGACCGGCTGTCGCGTGCGTTACAGGCGCGCGGCGAAGGCTTTTACACGATCGGATCGTCGGGACACGAGGGCAATGCCGCGGTCGCCGCGGCGCTGCGCGTCACCGACATGGCGTTTCTCCATTACCGCTCGAACGCCTTTCAGCTCCACCGCTCGCGTCAGCTTCCGGGCGGGACGCCGACGTGGGACATGCTGCTGAGCTTTGCGGCGTCGAGCGAGGACCCGATTTCGGGCGGGCGGCACAAGGTGATCGGGTCGAAACCGCTGGCGATCCCGCCGCAAACCTCGACGATCGCCTCGCACCTGCCCAAGGCGGTCGGCGCCGCCTTCTCGATCGGTATCGCGCGAAGGCTGGGGATGGAGGGCTGTCCGCTGCCCGATGACGCGGTGGTGCTGGCGAGCTTCGGCGATGCGTCGGCGAACCATTCGACCGCGCAGGGCGCGTTCAACACCGCGGGCTGGTCGGCCTATCAGGGCTCGCCGATGCCGCTGATCTTCCTCTGCGAGGATAATGGCATCGGCATTTCGACGCGGACGCCGACGGGGTGGATCGAAGCGCAGTTCCGCCATCGCGCCGGGCTGCACTATATCCAGTGCGACGGCTCCGATCTCGTGTCCGCCTATGCCGGGGCGAAGGAAGCCGCCGACTACGCCCGCCGCACCCGCAAGCCGGTGTTCCTCCACATGGGCACGGTGCGCCTTTATGGCCATGCCGGATCCGACGTGCAGGCGGTCTATCTGCCCAAGGCGCTGATCGAGGCCGACGAGGCACGCGACCCGCTGCTCGCGGGCGCGGCGCTGATGGCCGAGCAGGGCTGGATGACCCCCGCCGAAGTTGCCGGCGCCTATGAAGAGATCGGCGCGACGCTCGCGCGGCAGGCCGAGGCGGCGATAAAGCGGCCGAAGATTACCACCCCCGCGGGCGTGATGGAAAGCCTCGTCCCGCCCAAGCGCGACCTGGTCCGCGCGAACACGCCGTCGGCCGAGGACCGCAAGGCGCTGTTCGGCAGCGATGCCGCGCAGATGGACAAGCCGATGCACATGGCGCGGCTGTTGTCGTGGGCACTCGCCGACCTGATGCTCGCGCACAAGGAAATCGTCGTCGCGGGCGAGGATGTCGGGCCGAAGGGCGGCGTCTACAACGTCACCGCCAAGCTCCACCAGCGTTTCGGCTCGGCGCGCGTCGTCAACACTTTGCTCGACGAACAGGCGATCCTGGGGCTCGCGATCGGCATGGCGCACAACGGCTTCGTGCCGATGCCCGAGATCCAGTTCCTCGCTTATGTCCACAATGCCGAGGACCAGATTCGCGGCGAGGCGGCGACCCTCAGCTTCTTCTCGAACGGGCAATATACAAACCCGATGGTGATCCGCATTGCGGGGCTCGGCTATCAGAAGGGCTTCGGCGGCCATTTCCACAACGACAACAGCCTTGCGGTATTCCGCGACATTCCGGGGGTGATCCTAGCGGTGCCGTCGAACGGCCGCGATGCCGTCCACATGCTTCGTGAATGCGTGCGGCTGGCGCGCGAGGAGCAGCGCGTCGTCGTCTTCGTCGAGCCGATCGCGCTCTACATGACCCGCGACCTGCACGCAGATGGCGATGGCCTCTGGACCAGCGTCTATGAGGCGCCGGGCGAAGGCGCGCCGATCCGGCTCGGCGAGGTCGGGGTGCATGGCGACGGCACCGACCTTGCGATCGTTACCTATGGCAATGGATATTATTTGTCGCGTCAGGCCGAGAAACTGCTCGCCGCCGATGGTGTGAAAGCGCGCGTGATCGACCTCCGCTGGCTGAATCCGGTGAACGAGGAGGCGCTGGTTGCCGCGGTCGGCGATGCGAAGCGCATCCTGATCGTCGACGAATGCCGCATCACCGGGTCGCAGAGCGAAGCGCTGATGGCGCTGTTCGTCGAACAGACGCCGGAGAAGACGCTCGCGCGCCTCGCCGCCGACGACAGCTTCATCCCGCTGGGCAAGGCGGCGACGCTGACGCTGCCGAGCCGCGATTCGATCGTGGCGGCAGCGAGGGAGTTGCTGGCGCGATGATCATATCCCGGCCCGTGCCCCTGCGAAAGCAGGGGCCCATCTCCGATGCTTTCGTTTTACGGAGCCGGTCGCTCGATGCCGTCAGGCTCGATGATGGGCCCCTGCTTTCGCAGGGGCACGGGGCCGGGAAGAGGGGCTGGTGATGGGCGAACAGAAGACCGCGATCGTCGTCGCGCCGGGGCGCGGCACCTATGGCAAGGGCGAGCTTGGTAGCATCGCGCGGTTCCACGGCACGCGCTTTCCCGATCTGATCGCGAATTTCGACGCGCAGCGCCGGACACGCGGCCAGCCGACCGTCAGCGAACTCGACGGGGCCGAGCGTTTCAGCGTCGCGGCGCATATGCGCGGCGATGTCGCGGCGCCGCTGATCTATGCCGCGACCGCGCTCGACTGGCTGAGTATCGACCGGGAAAAATACGACGTCGTCGCGGCGCTCGGCAATTCGATGGGTTGGTACAGTGCCCTCGCGATCGGCGGCGCGGTGGCGATCGAAGACGGCTTCCGGATCAGCAATGCGATGGGGCTCAACAGCCAGACGCACGGGCCCGGCGGGCAGATATTGCTGCAGATCGTCGACGAGGATTGGCGGCCGGTGCCGGGCCTGCGCGAGACATTGCTCGCGCTCGTCGCCGACATCGGGGCGCGGCCGGGCCATGCATTGGCACTGTCGATCGACCTCGCGGGGATGCTCGTGCTCGCGGGCGATGAGGCGGGCCTTGCCGCGCTGCTCGCCGAAGCGCCGCCGGTGCCGGGGCGCGATCCGCTGCGGCTTGCGGGGCATGGGCCGTTCCACACGCCGTTGATGATCGGCAGTTCGGAGAAGGCGAAGGCCGAATTGCCCGCGTCGCTGTTCGGCGCGCCGGCGATTCCGCTGGTCGACGGGCGCGGCCATATCTGGCGGCGCTTTGCGTCCGATCCGGCGGAGATATGGGATTACACCTTCGGCCACCAGATTCTCGCGCCCTATGATTTCGCGCTGTCGGTCGAGGTCGCGGTCAGGGAGTTCGCGCCCGACGTCGTCATCCTGCCCGGCCCCGGCGACACGCTGGGCGGCGCGATCGCGCAGGCGCTGATCGGCATCGCGTGGCAGGGAATCGCAAGCAAGAGTGATTTCATGGCGCGGCAGGCGGCCGATCCGATCCTGCTGTCGATGGGCCGCGCCGAACAGCGCGCGCTGGTGACGGGATAGGATCATCGCCCGGCCGGTTTGGAACCGGCGGAGGTGGAACGTCCTCCGCCGGTCCCGCCTGGGATCCCGCGATCAGGTGGGGTTGATCGCGGGCACGAACGGCGATGCCGATGGGGACCAACTCAAAGGCAACCGTCCGTTCGCTTTTCCTTATAGGCGCTGCGCCGCCTCGATGGCCGCGCCAAAATGGCTAGCCGCTCCGTTATGGAGATGATTGTTCGTCGCCAGCTCGGCGATGAAGGCGAGTCGGAGCAGTTCGGCGACGCTGCCCGCATCGGTGCGCCGCATGATGTTCGCGCGGTGGACCTCGACCGTGCGCGGGCTGAGGTCGAGCCGCCGCGCGATCGCCTTGTTGCCGAGCCCGGCGGCGATCGCGTCCAATATGTCGCGTTCGCGCGGGGTCAGCGCGGCGAGCCGGGTTTCGGCCTCGCGCCGCCGCGCGAGCGCCGCGCCTCGCGCTGCCCAGTCCGCGACCGCGCCGTCGATCGTGCGGCGGACGATGCGCGGGTCGAGCGGCGCGGGGAGCAGATCGTGTGCGCCGCCGCGCAGGATCGCGCGGCTTTCGGCGATCGTCAGCCGGCTCGCGGCAACGAAGGCGGTGATGTCGCTTCGCCCGCCGATCCGGCCGAGCAGCGCTTCGCCGCCGACGCCGCCGGGCTGGCGCCAGTGGAAAAGCAGGATCGCGCAGTCGGCGTCGGCGCCGGCCTCGATCCAGGCGTCGCCACTCGCGAAGCTGCGGACGATTCGTCCGGGCCGGTCGGCGAGGGTGCGGAAACAGGCCGCGCGCTCGACCGCGTCGGGAAGGATCAGATGGATATGGGCGCCCTGTTCGCTCACGCCCTTAGATTGGCTGCGGCCGCGCGCCCCGCCTAGCGCGGTCCGGTCGGCTTCGGCGTCAATCCGAAGCGATCGGCAGGCAGAGCGTGACGATCGTGCCGCGCGGAGCGGCGCGTGCGATCGTCATGCGCCCGTCGTGCATGTGCGCGATCGTCTCGACGAGCGACAGGCCGAGTCCCGCGCCCGAACCGCCGCGTGCGGGGTCGAGCCGGACGAAGCGTTTCGCCGCCTCGCCGATGCGGTCTTCGGGAATGCCGGGACCGTCGTCGGCGACCGACAGCGCGATCTCGCTCCCTCCCCCGCGGGCTGCCGCGAGCCGGATGACCGAACCGCCGCCGCCATATTTGAGCGCATTGTCGATCAGGTTCGACAGCGCGCGGAGCAGCATTTCGCGGTGCGCGACGACATCGAGTCCATCGGGGGAATCGACGCGGATCGCGAAGCCTTCGTCCTCGGCGAGCGGTCCATAGACTTCGGCGAGGTCTTCGAGCAGCGGCGTGAGCGCGAAGTGGGCGAACTGGTCGCGGCCGATCCCCGCCTCGGCGCGGCTGATCTCGAGCGCGGTATCGAGCAGGCGGTGCAGGCTGTCGGCCTCGTCGATCGCGCCCGCCAGCGCGGTGGCGGCGGTTTCGTCCCGCGTGCGGCCGAGTGCCTGTTCGAGCACGGCCTTCAATCGCGACACCGGCGAACGCAGATCGTGCGCCATCGAATCGGTGACCATGCGCAGTTCGCCGACCAGTGTCTCGATCCGGTCGAGCATCGCGTTGATCGACACGCCGAGCCGGTCGAAGGCGTCGCCGGTCTCGTCGCGCTCGACGCGCGCGTCGAGCTTCCCGCCCGCGATCGCCGTGGCGGCACGCGCGAATGCGTCGACGCGGCGCGCCAATATCCAGGCGGCCAGCGCCGCGACGATCGCTGCGAGCAAGATTCCCGCCGCGAGTGCGTAAAGGAACGCCGCTTGGCTCGCGCGCGCAAGCTGCGCCTGCGCTTCGAGCACTTCGCCGGTCAGCAACACGTGGCCATCGGGGAGGCGGGTCGTGACGATCCCCATCTCCTCGGCGGCGAGCCCGCCCGCGCGGAACAGGCTGATTCGCCGCCAAGGCTCGGCCGGGCCGACGGTCGCGGGCCATTGCGTGAGGTTGCCGGCGACCGGCGCGCCACCGGGGCCCTTCAGCAGCACGACGAAATTCTGGTCGTCGCGTGCTGCGAGCCGATCGCGGATCGTGCGGACGAGCCCGGCCTCGCCCTCGCGCCGATACTCCTCGGCGAAGTCGTCGCGCGCGACCTCGGCGGCGGTGCGCGCGTCGGCGAGGATCGTCGCTTCGGTGAAGCGGTGGATGATCGTCAGTCCCAGCGCGAGCGCCGCGACCTGGACGAGCAACAGCGCCAGCGCCAGCCGGACCGTCGTCGATTGCAGGAAGCCGCGCCTCACGGACTCAGTCCGCGGCGCCGAGCATATAGCCCGCGCCGCGGATCGTGTGAACGAGCGGCCGCGCGAAGCCGTCGTCGACCTTGCGGCGCAGGCGGCTGACATGGACGTCGACGACATTGGTGCCGGGGTCGAAATGATATTCCCACACCCCCTCCAGCATCATCGTGCGCGTGACGACCTGTTCCTTGTGGCGCAGCAGATATTCCAGCAGCCGAAACTCGCGCGGTTGCAACTCGATGCGGCGCCCCGCGCGTGTGACGCGGCGGCTCAGCAGGTTCATCTCCAGATCCTCGCAGGACAGGATCGTCTCGACCTGCGTGCCGCCCGAGGGCCGCGCGATCAGCAGCTTCAGCCGCGCGAGCAGTTCGGAGAAAGCGAAGGGCTTGACCAGATAATCGTTGGCGCCCGAGGTCAGCCCCTCGACCCGCGCGTCGACCGCGCCGAGGTTCGAGAGGATGAGCACCGGGGTCGCGACCTTCGCCGCGCGCAGCGCCGCGAGCACCGCCATCCCGTCCATCCCCGGCAGCATCCGGTCGAGAACGATCGCGTCGTAACTGCCATCGGTTGCGTGGAACAGTCCGTCGCGCCCGTCGGCGGCGTGATCGACGACAAAGCCTTCGCCGGTCAGGCTCTTGACGATGAAATCCGCGGTGGTCGGGTCATCTTCGACGACGAGAATCTTTTGCGACATGCGGTTCCTTGGGGCGAACGGATGGGGCGCGGCCGGGCAGATGCTTATAGCGGCTCTCGCCCTTATGGCGAATATGAAGCAACGGGCCGTTGCGCGCATCGCTTCGTACTGCGCGTCCGACCGACGAAAGCGAGGCGATCGGCCGGCCGTCGATGCCGTCGATCACATCGCCCGCGGCGATATCGGCTTTCGCCGCCGGCCCATTGTCCTGGACGCTGGTGACGACCAGCGCGAGCGGCGCGCGGGGCGCCTGGCGCTTGGCCTCATAGGTCAGGCCGGGAAGCTGGTCGCTTCGCTGCCGGTGCGGCGGGGCGACCAGATGAATGGCGAGGGCGATTACCGCCGCGAGCGTCAGCAGCAGGGCGCCGGCGGGGGGCATCGGTCGTGGCGTCGGGGGGTGCGGGGACACAGCCTGCACCGCCTAGGCCAGCACCAGCGACGACGGGGCGGCTTTCTTTCCCGCTGGCGGGCGGCTGACGATGCGGTGGACCGCTGCCATGCTCCGCGCGAAGGCCATGCCGCGCGGGCCGGCGACATAGCGCGGTTCCCAGCGGGTCGCGAATTTCGCCTTGTAGCTTCTGAGGCCCCCGAAGCCGTAGAGCATCTCGCCGTGCCGGAACAGAAAGGCCGCGCCGCGCGCCCACGCCGGGGCGAGTTTGCGTCCATCGATCCCCGCCAGCGGCGCGATACCGAGCGTGAAGCAGCGATAGCCCTCTGCGCGCGCATATTCCATCAGCCGGATGAATAGATAATCCATCACGCCATAAGGCAGGTTCGCGACGTGGCGCATCAGGTCGACCGACATCTCCTCGCGATTGGCTGTGGCGAGAATGTTGGCAAAGGCGACAACCCGCCCCCCGATCCGCACCACCGCGCAGGGGAAATGCGCCATATAGGCGGGGTCGAAGCTGCCAAGGCTGAACGCCTTTTCGCGCTGTCCTTTCGCACGCAGCCAGTCGTCGGACACGGCTTTGAGTTCGGCGATATGGCCCGGCACCTCGGCAGGGGAAAGGACTGCGAAGCTGGCACCGTCCTGGACCGCGCGGCGCTCGGCGTGGCGCAGCGTCTTGGCGTGCGGACCGGCGAGGGTGAAATCGGCGAGATCGACCTGTGCTTCCTCGCCATATTTGACGATGGCGAGGCCAAGGTCGATCGCGTGCGGCAGCGTGCGCGCGCCGATCTGGTAGAGGAGCAAACGCCCCTGCGCGGCGTCGGCGCTTTCGCGCAATTTCCACAGCAGGTCGGACCAGCGCGCCTCGTTGCCGACCGGATCGCCCATCACGATCCAGTTCGCGCCTTCCACCCGGTACATCAGGAAGGCGTCGCTTTCGTCGGCGAGCAGGAAGCGCTTGTCGCCGGTGAAAGCAAGGAAGGCGTCGGTGTGATCGGCGAGCGCGAGCGCGGGCGCGAGCTGGTCGAAGCCGACCGCGGCTGTTCGCGCCGCGCGCGGCGACGGCGCGAACAGCCGCCACAGCGCGAGTCCCGCAAGCAGCACCGCGATGCCGAATAGCGCGCGCAGGAAGCGCGGCGCGTCGCCCCGCAGGCTGAACTGCCACCACAGGCTGCTGTCGTAGGCGACATGCTTGTAGGCGAAAAAACCCGCGAAAACAGACGCGAGAATCGCGGTCAGCGCCGCTGCGATCCAGCCGGTGGAGAGCGGCGCGTCGATCAGCGACGTCTGGCGATAGAAGGCCGGACGGCTCCATTGCAGCGCCGTCGCGATGCCGGAGAGGATCAGCGCCTCCTCGTAATCGAACCCTTTGGCGAGCGAAAAAAGAATCGCTGCGACCAGCAGCACGCGTGTCGCCACAAAAGCGCCGTCGAGCCGGCGGAGCAGCCCCGGCGCGAGAAAGAGGAGCAGGGTGCCCGACAGGCTGGCGGCGAAATGCGAAGCCTCGACGAAGGGCAGGGGCACGAGATGCTTGAGGGCGTGCATCCGCGCCGCATCGCCGGGGGTCGACCCCGACAGGAGCAGGATCAGCCCGCCGGCGAAGACGAGCGCGGCGAGCAGCGGCGGCGCCAGTTCGCGCAGCAGCGACTGACCGGCGGCGGCGAGTTCCCTTGCCGGCGCGTGCCACGCGCGGCTTTCGTGCCACGCGAGGAGCAGCGCGGCGAGCAGCAGCGGGAGAAGATAATAGAGAACGCGATAGGCGAGCAGCGCCGCGAGCAGCTCTGCCTTGTCGCCGGGGACGGTGGCGATCACCACCGCCTCGAACACCCCGAGCCCGCCGGGGACGTGGCTGACGAGCGCCGCGACGATCGCGAGCGCATAGCCGAGGAAGAAGAGCGGCCACGCCGACGGGTCGGGGGCGGGGAGGAGGATGTAAAGCGCGGCGCTCGCGGCGGCGAGGTCGAGCGCGGCGACGAGGGTCATCGCCGCGCTCGTTGCCGGGCCGGGAATCGGCGTGCGCCAGCCGCCGACCTCGATCGCTTCGATGCCGAACGCGCGCAGCAGCGGCGGGATGCAGCAGAGCGCGACAATGACCATCCCCGCGACGTGAAGCGAAGACAGCGACAGGCCCCAATGCAGGATCGGCGATATGTGCGTGCTCGTCGCGGCGGCGAGCCCCGCGAGCAGGATCACCCCGCTCCAGAAGGCGAGGCTCGCGAGCGCGATGACGCTGCCGATCTCGCCGCCGCCGAGTCCTGCGGCGCGATAGACGCGGTAGCGCGCCGAGCCGCCGGTGAGCAGCGCGAGCCCCAGATTGTGGCTGAGCGCATAGCTGGTGAAGGAAGCGAGCGCGGCGGTGCGCCACGGCAGCCGCTTGCCGAGCACGCGGAGCGCGAAACAGTCATAGAGGGTGAGGAGCAGATAGCTTGCGGCGGTGAGCATGAGCGCGCCGAGAATCTGCGCCGTCGATAGTGCGTCGAAGGCGTGACGGATCGCGCGCGGGCGCACCGAATGGAGCAGGCCGAACAGTGCCGAAAGGCCAAGCATCGCGACGGCGAGCGCGGCGAGGATCGACAGCAGCCGCTTGTTCGCGCGGCTCCATGCCATGGCGCGCGCGCCGATTCGCGCCCAATCCTCCTTCGGCGTCATTGCCGGGTCCAGTCCTGCCGCTTGCAGAGCAGCCCGCCGAGGATGCAGCCCGAGATGCGGAGGCCGTTCGGCCCCTTCTGCTCGATCGTCGAATAGAAGCGACGCCCCTGGTCGGGAACATAGACCTGCCCGGTCCAGCGCGCGCTGCCGGTGCGGCGATAGCCGACGAGCAATTCGGTGCCGATCAGCGAATTCACTCCGGCATCGCGCGCGTCGGCCATCGCCTGCGGGCTCGCCCAGACGATATTGCCGCAGAGCAGTTCGCCGCACGGCCGGGTGCGGACGCGGACCGTACCCTTCGGATTCTGCCAGACGCCGATCGGCGAAAGGACCGGCTGCGGTTGCGCCAGCCCCGCCGATACCGCCAGCAGAAGCGCCATTGCCATCGTCTTCATCGCGAACTCCTCATCATCGGGCGTCTCCGATCGCGCGCAGGATCGCTCCGGCGAGCGCGGCGTCGTCGCCGTGAAGCCGATGGCCGCCGGGCAGTACGACCCGGTGGACGTTCGGCATCGCCAGTTCGGGACACAGGCTGCCGCGCTCCTCGGCGCCGCGGATGCAGGTGACCGGCGCCCAGGTCAGCCGCGATGCCGTGGGCCAGGCGAGTGCGTCGGGGATTTCCCATCCCGCCAGCTCGACCGGCGAGGCGCGGAAGACGATGTCGTGACCGGGGACGACGAGGATGGCCGCGCGGATCGGGCGCCGCGCGGCGGGCGAAAATTCGGCGAGCCCGGCGTGGAGCATGTCGGCACCGAACGACTGGCCGATCAGCACGACCCGGTCGGTCTTGCCGAGCGCCATCGCGCGGCGCATCGCCTCCGCGACCAGCGCCGCCGCTTCGGCCGCGGTGCGGCGCGGCGAGAAATAGGCGAGGCTGTTGACGGTGACGACCGCATAGCCGTGCGCGTGCAGCCGCGCCGCGACCTTCGGCGTCATGCCGACGCGGTCGCCCATGTCGCCCGACAGCATGACGATCGCGGGACGACCGGCATCGGCTGTGGCGGACGGCAGGTCGTGAAAGACGCCGCGCCGATACCAGCCGGCGTGGGCATAATAGGCGCCCGCGCCGAGCAGGACGAGCAGCAGCGCGAGGGCGGCCGCCCATGCCCTGATCCGCGGTCGCTGCGCGTTGGTCGTGTCGTTCGCCATGCGTTGCTTTTAAGCGCCCGGCCCGCTCCGCAAGCTGACCCGCGGATTACGATATTGTCATCTGGCGGTCATGCCGCGGACGGGCGGCGGCGCCTAGCAAGGGGACGTCCGGGTTTGATTGCGTTCCCGGACGACCCTGACCGCAGGAGGGCGCGGGTTTCACCCGGCACCCGCTAGCCCGCGCCCGCCTGCATCCGGCCAGCCCTCGCCCCTGGGGGCTGGCCGCTTTTCGTCGGCCGATGGCCGATGGATAAATCGGCGTGGCTATGCTTTACTTGCGCGTCGAAACGATTGCCGGAATGCGCGATGGCCGAGGATAAACCCCGCTACAAGACCTATGCCAGCCCCGCCGGCGGCTGGGGCGCGGCGGCGGCGACGGCGAAGGTGCTGCTCGAACAGAGCGTCGTCACCAAGGGATCGCGTGCGCTTTTGTCGATGAACCAGCCGGGCGGTTTCAAATGTCCGAGCTGCGCCTTTCCCGACGCGGTCTGCACCAAGAAGCTCGAATTTTGCGAGAATGGCGCGAAAGCGCTTGCGCACGAGGCAACGAAATTCCGCGTCACGCGCGATTTCTTTGCGGCGCACAGCGTGACCGAGCTGATGGAGCAGTCGGATTACTGGCTCGAGATGCAGGGACGGCTGACCGAGCCAATGCGCTACGACGCGGCGAGCGACCATTATGTGCCGGTGAGCTGGGATGAGGCGTTCGCGACGATCGGCCGCCATCTTCGCGGCCTTGATAGCCCGCACCACGCCGAATTCTACACCTCGGGCCGCACGCCGAACGAAGCGGCATTCCTCTATTCGATCTTCGTGCGCGAATATGGCACCAACAATTTTCCCGACTGCTCGAACATGTGCCACGAACCGACGAGCCGCGGCCTGCCGCCGGCGATCGGGGTCGGCAAGGGCACGGTGGTGCTCGACGATTTCGACCATGCCGAGGCCATCTTCGTCATCGGCCAGAACCCGGGCACTAACGCGCCGCGGATGATGACCAGCCTCGTCGAGGCGCGAAAGCGCGGTGTGCCGATCGTCGCGGTCAACCCGATGCCCGAACGCGCGCTGATCCGCTTCACTGAGCCGCAGGACGTCGTGCAGATGGCGACCTTCGGTTCGACCCCGATCGCCAGCGAGTTCGTGCATATCCGCATCGGCGGCGACCTCGCTTTCCTCAAAGGCATGATGCGCGCGATGTTCGAACGCGAGGCGGCGGGCGAGACGATCTTCGACCGCGGCTTCATCGCCGAGCATACCGAGGGCTTCGCGGCGCTCGAGGCGTATATATGGGCCCAGGATTGGGCCGCGATGGTCGAGGCGTCGGGCATTTCGGAGGAGCAGATCTGCCGCTGCGCCGACATTTATGTGCGCTCGAAGGCGACGATCATCTGCTACGGCATGGGGATCACCCAGCACCAGCTCGGATCGAGCCTCGTCCAGCAGATCGCGAACATCCTGCTGCTCAAGGGCAATTTCGGCCGGCGGGGCGCCGGCATCTCGCCGATCCGCGGCCATTCGAACGTCCAGGGCGACCGCACCGTCGGCATCGATGAAAAGCCGACCGCGGCCTATCTCGACCGCGTTCGTGATGTCTTCGGCTTCGATCCGCCGCGCGACCACGGCCACCACACCGTCGAATCGGTCGAGGCGATGGAGCAGGGAACCGCGCGCGTCTTCATCGGGCTCGGCGGCAATTTCGTGCGCGCGATTCCCGATACGGACCGCGCCTATGACGCGATGCGAAAGCTCGACCTGACCGTCGGCATCGCGACCAAGCTCAACCGCGGGCATCTCGTGCACGGGCGCGAGGCGCTGATCCTGCCGGTGATCGCCCGGTCGGAGCGGATCGAGACCGCGGCGGGCGAACAGTTCGTGACGATCGAGGATTCGATGTCGAACGTTACCGCCTCGCGCGGAGTCCTCGATCCCGCAAGCGCCGACTGCAGGTCCGAGGTCGAGATCGTCTGCCGCATGGCGATGGCGGCGCTGCCCGAAAGCAAGGTCGACTGGGCGTGCTACATCGACGATTATGGCGCGATCCGCGACAAGATCGCCGAGGTCTATCCTGCGCTCTACGAAGGCTTTGCCGAGCGCATCAAGGCGCCGATGGGGTTCCACCTCGATATCGCGCCGCGGCGGCGGGTGTGGCTGACCCCGAACGGCAAGGCGAATTTCCTGATCCTGCCGGGGCTCGCGGCCAATGCCCCGGTCGCCGATCCCGACATGCTGCGGCTCGCGACGGTGCGCTCGCACGACCAGTTCAACACCACTATCTATAGCTACAACGACCGCTATCGCGGCGTCTACAACGACCGGATGATCCTGTTCGTCAATGCCGAGGACCGCGCGGCGCGCGGGCTGGAGGCGGGTGCGAAGGTCGCGCTCGAAACGATCGCCGCCGACGGGATCGACCGCCGCGTCGAGGGGCTGACGCTGATCGACTATCCGATGCCGCGCGGCGCGGTCGCGGGCTATTATCCCGAACTCAACCCGTTGCTGCCGCTCGAACTGTTCGACCGGGTCAGCGGCTGCCCCGCCGCCAAGTCGATCCCGGTGCGGATCGTCGCCGCGCCGCCGGCCGCCTGACATCGATGGGAACATGGCGCTTCGCTCCCGGCCGGCATCTCGCGCCGACGCGCTTCCTGCTGTTTGCGACGGTGCTGCTCCTCGCGGGCGGTGCCGCGGCGGCGTTCGGGCAGAGTCCGCGTGCCGCGCTGCTGATCGGTTTCGATCTCGCCGCGCTCGTCTTCCTTGCCGCGGAGGCGTCGTTATTGCGATCGACCGCGGCCGAGATGCGGCAGCGGTCGGAGGAGAATGACGCGAACCGCGCCGGGCTGCTCGCCATTTCGGTGCTGCTCTCGCTGGTGATTCTGTTCGCGGTGGGCACGTTGATCGCGAGCCCCGGCCCGCTCGACCACGCGCAGATCGCGCTGATCGTCGCAACGCTGGTCCTCGCCTGGCTCTTTGCGAACACCGTCTTCACCCTCCACTACGCCCATCTCTATTACCGGCAGACGGGCGGCCGCGATCGCGGCGGGATCGAGGTGCCGGGGGTGAAGGAACCCGGATATTGGGATTTCCTCTATTTCAGCTTCACGCTCGGCATGACCTTCCAGACGTCCGATATCACCATATCGGGCGCGCATATGCGGCGCGTCGTGCTTGGTCATTGCATGGCGGCGTTCGTCTTCAACATGGGGATTTTGGCGTTCACGGTGAACGCGATCGGTGGATCCTAATCGAGGGCGCCGCTGACGAGCAGCGCCGAATCCGTTCGCGCCAGCGAGACCAGCGTCAGCCCGGCGGCGGCGGCGCGGTCGGCGGCGAGGCTGGTCGGCGCCGATATGGTGACGAGCAGCGGGCAGCCCGCGCGCACCGTCTTTTCGACCAGTTCGTAACTGCAGCGCGCCGACAGCAGGATGAAACCGGTGGCGGGATCGGTTCCGGCCCACGCCAGCGCCCCGATCAGCTTGTCGAGCGCATTGTGGCGCCCGACATCTTCACGCACGCATAATATGTCGCCGGTCGGGGCGCAAAAGGCGGCGGCGTGAACGGCGCCGGTCGCACGGCCGAGCGGTTGGTGCGCGGTCAGCGCGGCGAGAGCGGCGGCAATAGCCGCGCGGCCGACCTCCAGCCGCACGGTGACGGGGGGCAGCGGGCGCAGCACCTCCTCGATATTCTCGATCCCGCAAAGTCCGCAGCTGCTTTCGCCGACCCGTCGCCGCGCACGCTCGAACGCCAGCGCGGCGCGCTCGGGCGCCAGCCACAGCCGCAGCGCCCACCCTCCTTCGATCGAGTGCGCGTCGACGCGATTCAACTGTGCGGGCGTGTCGACCAGCCCCTCGGCCAGCGCAAATCCGAGCGCATAATCCTCAAGATCGGTGGGAGTCGCCATCATCACGGCATAGCCGATGCCGCACACCTCGACCGACACCGGCGCTTCGATCGGTAGAACGCGGATCAGTTCGGCGTCGCCGGGGGTGGCGATGCCAAGGCGCCGGACCGGCCGGTCTGTGGTTGCGGCGTCCTTCGGCTCCGGGTGGTCGCTGTCGATCGTCATCGCCGTCAGCCTATCGCGTGCCGGACAAGGTTGTCCACCAGGGCGCCTTCGTGGAGGTGACGGAGAGCCATGTCGCGAAAAGAATCGGGTAACATGAGCGCGAATCGCTTAGGTACGTAACTTGATTTCGACTCGTGATGCTCTATGCCCTCACGCGTGCAGGGTGACCCAGACAATTACATCAGTCTCCTTTCGGCCGCGCAAATCGAAACGTTGCGGCATGTTTTCGAGCACAAAAATTCCAAGGAAATTGCTCGCATTATGGATGTGTCGCCGCATACGGTCGACGAACGCGTCCGGCGCGTGTTAAAAAAACTTAATGTTTCTAACAGAATAGAAGCCGCAACGGTCCTCGCGCGTCACGGTGTATTCGACCAAGTTACTCCCTATCAGCCTTTGACATATCAATTGATCGACCTAGGCGAGGCCGCTTCCGCCGATGAAGCCGAGCCGGGGCAAGGTTCGATCCGGCGGTTTTTCGACATCGGTTCGCCATTTCCTACCGCGTCCCAGCCGGCCAACCGGCACGGATTGATGGAAAGGATCATCTGGCCGATCCTGATCGCCTTTGCGACCATATTGGCTTTTTCCGCTCTCTATTCGATCCTTGTCGGTCTGGGTCGTGTTTTGACCTGAATGCTGCGGGGGGGAAACCGTCGGCATTCGCTTTCAAGGACCAGGAAACATGCTGAACGAACGACTTTCCGCGGCGAAAAAGATCGCCAGCGAACTGCATCAGGCCGAAGACGCCATCGACGAAACCATGATCCGCATTGCCCAGCTCGCTGCCGCGCTTCCCGCTGCGCGCCGCGACACCAATATGTCGGCGATCGTCGGCCAGGAGGCGGTAGCGAAAGTCGCGCACGCGCTGGCCGCCGCTGGCGAGGTCCGTCAGTTGCTCACCGACGCCCATATCGCACTCACCGAAACGCAGAAGCAGGTCGGTCTCGGCACCCGGATGTTCGGCGCCGGCGTCAAGCCGCCGTCGGGTGCGTTGGCCGAAGGCGCCGACGTCGTGTCGCTTCCGCTCGCCCGCGCGTCGTAACGCAGGGGTAAATGATTCGGATGTGGACCGTGGCGAGCTATTATGCGGTTTTGTTGCTCACGGTGGCTGTCGCGATGTGGCGCGGCGGCCCCCTGGAACGCTGGGCAGCCTGCACCGCGCTGCTCGCCTCGGTCTGCACCACGGTCTTGGCACCCCAACCGAATTGGTCGCATATTGAATATAATATCTTCGCGATCGACATCGTCGCCTTGGCGAGTTTTTGGTTTATCGCCCTGAAAACAAATCGTTTCTGGCCATACTGGATTACCGGATGGCAATTGATCGCGATTTTCGGGCATGTTCAGAAGCTGATGTTTTCGGAGATATTGGCGCGTCCCTATGCGCTGCTTTCAATGTATATTTCCTACCCGATCCTTTTCTTGATCCTCTACGCATCGGGTTCGACCAATCGGCGAAGGGAAGCCGCGGCCTGAAGATGAAAGGCAGCCGGGGGGCTCCATGCAACAATTCGCAGATCATGACATCGCCGAAATCCGGTCGCGGATCGACCAGATTCACGACATGCTGGCGAAAAGCGCCGGCGACGACCAGTCGAGGCCCGATGCGGCCTTCGGCCTTGAAGAAGCGCAGCCGCGGCTCATCGACCAGCTATCGCTCAGCATCCAGATCCGGCGGATGCGCAAAAGCCATTTCGGCACCGCACAGATGTCGGGCGCCATCTGGGACATGATGCTCGACCTGATGCTGGCGAACGCCAATGGCCGCACGCTGAGCGCCAGCGATCTGGCGACCGGCGCCGGGGTGCCCTTGTCGTCGGGCCTGCGCATGATCGCGGCGATCGAAGGTGCGGGGCTCGCCAGGCGAACGATCGACGAGCGCGACCGGCGCCGCACGATCGTCCGGCTCACCGAAGCGGGGGCCGAGAAGATGGCAAGCTATTTCGACAAGATGAACGCGGCGGTGCGCGGCGGATACAGCCGCGCGGCGTGAGCCCGGTCCGGCGCGCTCATTCGGTCATCTCGCGCATCATCCGGTCGATCTTCACCATCGCGTCGCGCTTGATCTGACAGACGCGCGCGGCGCTGACGTCGAGCGTCAGGCCGATCTCCTGCAGGTTGAGCTCCTCAAAGAAATAGAGTTGCAGCACCATCTGCTCGCGCTCGGCCAGCCGGCTGACGCACTGGCGCAGCGCATCCAGCATATCCTCCTGCTCGCACGCCTCGCCCGCGCCGATCCGGTCGTCGGCGAACAGGAAGCTGCCGTCCTCCATCAGATCCTCGATCGAAATCGAGCGGCCATGGGTCGCATTCTTCTCCAGCGCGAAATACTCCTCGGCCGACATGTCGAGCGCTTCGGCCATTTCCGCCGCGCTCGGCGCACGCATGAGCTGTTGTTCGAGCGCGCGGCGCGTCGCCTGCAACTGCCGCGCCGCGACCATTGCCGATCGCCCGACGTCGGCCTCGCGCCGCTGCTGGTCGATCATCGCGCCGCGGATGCGCGTCGTCGCGTAAGTGGCAAAGGCGAAACCGCGCTCCTCATAGCTGCGGCTCGCTTCGATCAGCGCGATCAGCCCGGCCTGGATCAGATCCTCGAGGTCGCTCGTCCGCGACACGCGCGAATGGACCTGCCAGGCGATCTTGCGGACCAGCGGTGCATATTCCTCGACCAGCGCCTCGGCGCTCTCGCCATAGCCGCGCGGGATCGGCGCGCGGGCGGATGCCGCCGCGAAATGCTCGGCGGGCTCAATTCTCATGGGGCTCGTCCTTCATCTGGGCGTCTTCGCCGCTGGTGAGGCGGGGGATTTCGGCGCCGATCGTCGCAACGATCTCGGTCGCCTTGTTCGCCGGTATCTCGAGGTAGGAAATGACCGCGACGTCGGGGAAGGTTGCGCGCACGAGCCGCGACAGCGCCGACCGGCAGAGCGGTGAGGCGACGAGCGCAAAGCTGCGCGTCGACAGCAGCAAGGGTTCGACCGCTTCGCCGATCTGTTCGACGATCTTCATCGCCATGCCATGCTCGAACGGCCATTCGGCGCCGGGATTGGCGCGTACCGCCTGATTGAGCAGCACCTCGATTTCGGGACTGAAAGTGACGACGGGCAGCGGCATCCGGCTCGGCACGATCGTCTGGACGATCAGCGCGCCGATGCGCTGGCGCACCGCCTCGACCAGGTCGGCGTCGCCGAGCTGCAGGCTGCCGAGCGATACCATCGCCTCGGCGATCTTGCGGAAATCGCGCAGCGGCACGCGCTCGATCAGCATCGCCTTGCACAGCGCGGCAACGCGCGGCAGCGGATAGCCCTGCGTCAGCGACTGAGCAAGCTGCGGATACAGGGTCTTCAGCGTGTCGATCAGCGCCTGCGCGTCGTCGATACCGAACAGGTCGGTAGCGGAAGCGACGATGCTGTTGTTGAGATGGGTTGCGACGACGGTCGCCGGATCGACGACGGTATAGCCCGCCGCGATCGCGTCGTTCTGCGCGCTCTTGGGAATCCAGAGCGCGTCGAGCCCGAAGGTCGGATCCTTGCACGGCCGCCCAGTGACCTTGGTGACCAGATCGCCCGAATCGAGTGCGAGCATTTCATTGGGGAAGACCTCGTCCTCGCCGACGATCACCCCGGCGATCGCGATGCGATAGACGTTGCCGGGCAGCGACAGATCGTCGGTGACTTTCACCGCCGGCACGACGAAGCCCAGCTCCTTCGACAATTGGCGCCGGATGCCGGTGATCCGCGTCATCAGCGGTGCGCCCTTGCGCTCGTCGACCAGCGCGACGAGCGCATAGCCGATTTCGAGCTGGCACGGGCTCGTCTCGCTGACGTCGGCCCATTCGATATGGTGCGGGTCGGGCGCGGGCGCCGCGGGCGGCGGCGCGGCCTCGGCGATGGCGGCGTGCTTGCGAAGCTGCCAGCCGATGCCGCCGGCGATCGCGGCGGCGGGCAGGATCAGCATTTGCGGCATAGCCGGGACGAGACCGAGCACGAATAGCACCCCGCCGACCGCCATCCAGACGTGCGGCGAGGCGAACTGGCTGCCGATCTGGCCCGAAAGGTCGTGCGGCGAAGCGACGCGGGTGACGATCGCGGCGGCGGCGATCGACAGCAGCAGCGCCGGAATCTGTGCGACGAGCGCGTCGCCGATCGCGAGCGTGACATAGGTGCTGCCGGCGTCGGAGAAGGACAGGCCGTGGCTGAACATGCCGAGGATCAGCCCGCCGACGATGTTGACGAACAGGATCAGCAGGCCCGCGACCGCGTCGCCCTTCACGAATTTCGAGGCGCCGTCCATCGAGCCGTAGAAATCGGCCTCGGTCGCGACTTCCTGACGGCGCGCCTTGGCTTCGTCGGGGGTGAGCAGCCCGGCGTTGAGATCGGCGTCGATCGCCATCTGCTTGCCCGGCAAGGCGTCGAGGGTGAAGCGCGCCGACACTTCGGACACGCGCCCGGCGCCCTTGGTGATGACGACCAGGTTGATGATCATCAGCACGAAGAAGACGAACAGGCCGACGACATAGTCGCCGCCGATCAGTACCTGGCCGAACGCCTCGATGACATGGCCCGCCGATGCTGTGCCCTCGTGGCCGTGAACGAGCACGACGCGCGTCGAGGCGACATTGAGCGAGAGGCGGAACAGGGTCGCGAGCAGCAACACTGTCGGAAAGGCCGAAAAATCGAGCGGCTTCGATGCCTGCAACGCGACCATCAGCACCAGCAGGCTGATCATGATGTTGGCGACGAAGCTGATGTCGAGGATGATCGGCGAAACCGGAATCACCATCAGCGCGACGAGGATCAGCATCGCCGCGGGCAGCGCCGCGCCCCCGACGATCCGCGCCACGCTGCGCGCGTTCAGGCCCGCGATCATGCGCTGCCTCCCGACAGGGAGGCGAGGCGGCGATAGGCGCTCGCGGCGAAATCCATCGACAGGGTCTTGGGCATGGGCTGAATGTCCATCATCGGCAGTGGCGGCCGTCCGCCGCCGTTCGCGTCGCTTGCGCTCGCCATCTGGATGCGCCAGCCGGGGACGGGCGGCGCGGCGCCGGGTATCGCGCCCGGCGCGCCGCCGCCTTCGTCGAGCTTGGCGCGGAAGCGTTCGCGGATGTCGCCGAGGCTGCGCATGCTGCCGTCGGCGGCATAGAAGACCGACCGGTTGGCCGCGGCCGCGTCGGGCATCATCGTCGCGCCCGCCTGATCGGGATTGGCGGCCCAGGCGGTCAGAAAGCGCGCGGCGCCCGCCGAACCGAGAAAATGGGCGAGATAGAGGTCGACCGGCTCGGCGGCGCGGCCGATGCGGCTTTCGATATAATCCTGATTGTCGGAGGTCAGCGCCGCGGCCATGTTCGACGACGCGACCGGATCGTCGCGCAGGCCGAGGATCTGGTTGCGAAGCGCGGGATCGGCGACGCTGAAACGCCCCGACGCATCCTGACCGATCGCATTGGCCGCCCAGCCGAGCCTGTGGCTCGCGCCATGGCGCCGCAAGGTTGCGAGCCAGGTCTGCTTGGTGAATTGGTAAAGCCCGCGTGCCGACGAGGTCGGCGCTTTCGCGGTCGGATCGAAGCGGCTTTCGACCCGTGCGACATCGACCAGATAGTCGAAGTCGACGCCGGTGCGTGCCGATGCATTCTGGACCGCATCCAAAACGGGGACGGCGCCGGGCGCCGGTGTCGCAAAGGAATTGATCGAATTCATGCTTTGGTTCCGCTTGTTCGGCAAACCAAAAGCAATCATCGTGCCATTTTCCGGAAGATCACCAGAACATATGGTTTATCAATAGTTTAAGGCGAGTCCTCGGTGCTGCGTCCCGCGGATAGCATGGTTCATGTCAATCCTCTGACGCGTCCAGTCCTTGAGGATGTTGACGCGGATCGCGGCGGCTTCGAGCTGCGCGAGCGTCGCGGTGATCAGCGTCTGCGCCCGGCCTTCGCTGCCGGCCGGAATGGCGGCGCCGCGAAACAGGATCACCGCAGTGGCAAGCTCCTCGGTCGCGGCGATGATCGCGCCGGCATCCTGCCCGTCGAGCGCGCCGATGAGCAGGTTCAGCTTGGCCTGGATATCGTCCATCCGCGCCTGCATCAGTCGGCGCTTCCGCCGAGACGATCGGTCATCGCCCCGGCGATCTTCGCCGGATCGGCGACATAAAGGCCTTCGGCGATCGCGCCGCGCAGCGCGGCGACCCGCGCGGTGTCGACGGGGGCCGGCTGGGCCGCGAGTTCGCCGGCGAGGCGGATCAGGCCGGCGGCGGGCATCGCGCCGGATGGCGCGGCGCGCGGCGCAGCGGCGCCTGACGCGGCGGCGGAGGCCAGACTCGCCGCGAGCTTGCGCACGGGCACGATGCGGCCGACGCCGCCGACGATCCCGATCTTGCTGTCACCCGACATGATGGCCTCCTTGGCTGTCCGCGCATTGGCGGAAGCGGTTCAAGGGGTTTAACGGACGGCGCGTCGAGACATTAAGGGCTGGTTACCGGAAAAATGAAAAAAGAAACCCGGCGGCGTCGGAAAATCGACGCTCGCCGGGCCAGTGGGGCTTGTCGTATGTTTCCTGTCATCCCGGCGAAGGCCGGGATCCCGCTCTCTCGCCACAACGCACCGGCGAGATCCCGGCCTTCGCCGGGATGACGGGGGCACGAGCTATTATCCTCAATCCATCATCCGCGCGCGGCCGGGGCCGGTGACGACAGCGCTGATCATCGCCTTGGGACCGTTGCCGCGCAGCGCGATCGTTTCGCCGACGCGCCCATCCTCGGCGGCGGTCGCCGAATAGCTGACCGAAAAATTCTCGGTATCGATCGAAACGCGAACCGCGTCGCCGCGGCGGATCACCGGCGCCGATGCGGGCGCGGCATAGCTCGCGGCGACCGGGGCGGCGCCCGCGGGGCCGCTCATCGCGACGCGCAGGCGCCAACCGAGTGAAGCGCAACGGACCGCGAGCGTTTGGGCATCGACCGCCGCCACCGACGCCTGTTCGGGGCAGCGCGCGAGCTTGATGCGGCGGTCGATCGGGGTTGCGGTGCGCCCCATCGCATTCGCGACCGCCTGCGTCAGCATGTCGATCGTCTGCCAATCCTCGGTCGCCTGCTCAGCGCCCGCGGATGGGGCGACGGCCAGAGTGGCGGCGAAGGCTGCGGTCAGAAAAGAAGCAATCTTGCGGGTCATGACGGACTCCATGGTTGGTCCAGCGATTTGCCCGATTGAATTGCACGATGCGTGCCAGTCGCGCTTTGACGCGGATTATCGCGGGGCGGTGGCAGCCGCCGTCAATCTTTTGACGAGACCGCGGCGCCCATCCGCCGTTCGGGCGAACGGATGATTCCATCGAATTGAAAAATATCGATAAAATAATTTTGGCACGCCCATTGCATCATGCCTTGGTGTTTTTCCGCGCGTCCGGGCCGCAAGCCGGTTCGGACCCCGGCGAAAGCCCCGTCGCCGGCCGGGCGACAGATGAAGGAACGTGTAGATGGCATCCGAGAAGCTCTTTGGCGTGCATGCGGCGGCGCTTCAGCTGCGCAGCCAGCGCATGATGATGCTCGCCTCGAACATCGCCAACGCCGCGACGCCGGGTTACAAGGCGCGCGACCTCGATTTTTCCAAGGCGCTCGACCTTGCGCAGCAGGGGGCCTCGACCGGCACCGCGATCGAGGGCGCGATGGCGTACCGCGTTCCGGTGCAGCCTTCGCTCGACGGCAACACCGTCGAAATGGCGACCGAGCAGACCGCCTTCGCCGAAAATGCGCTCGCCTACCGCTCGAGCCTTTCCTTCCTTCAGGGGCGCATCGGCACGCTGACGCGCGCGCTCAAGGGAGAATGATGATGGCGAGCAATTTCTCGGTCTTCGACATCAGCGGCCGCGCCATGTCGGCGCAGCTCGTGCGGCTCAACACCACCGCGTCGAACCTCGCCAACGCGGGAACCGTCGCGGGCAGCGAGAAGGAAGCGTTCCGCTCGCTGAAGCCCGTCTTCCGCACCGTGATGGACGACCATGGCCGCGCGACGGTCCAGGTCGACCAGGTCACGTCGAGCAAGATGGCGCCGACCAAACGTCACGACCCGTCGAACCCGCTCGCCGACAAGGACGGCAATGTGTGGGAGGCCGCGGTCGATAGCGCCGCCGAACTGGTCGAGATGGTCGAGACCGCTCGCCAGTATCAGAATAATGTTCAGGTTCTCGAGACCGCAAAGGGCCTGATCAACGAAACGCTGCGGTTGGGACAATAATCATGGCCGTCGATTCCATCGCTTCGCAATATTCCTCCTATTCGCCGACAACGCTCAAGGGTCAGCAACTCGATCAGACCGATTTTCTGCGTCTGATGACCGCGCAGCTGTCGCAGCAGGATCCGTTCAACCCGGTCGATAACCAGCAGATGGTTGCCCAGATGGCGCAATTTTCGAGCCTTGCCGGGGTCAGCGAGACCAACAGCACGCTTCAGAAGATTTCGGAGCAGCTCACTGCGCAGACCGCGCTGCTCCAGGACATCAAGGCCGCCACTCCGGCGGCTACCCCCATCACCACCCAGGAAGGATAATCTCATGTCGTTTTATACGTCTCTTTCGGGCCTCAAGGGCGCCCAGACCGACATGTCGGTCATCTCGAACAATATCGCCAACGCCAATTCGATCGGTTTCAAGCGCAGCAAGGCGAGCTTCGGCGACATCTTCGCTTCGTCGCCGACGCAGTCGACGAAGACTGTCGCGGGCCAGGGCCAGCGCCTGATCGGCATCAGTCAGCAGTTCACGCAAGGGTCGTATGAGACGAGCGAAAAGACGCTTGACCTCGCGATCGTCGGCGAGGGGCTGTTCGTCGTCAAGGGCGAGCCGCCGCGCAACCAGGTTACCTATACCCGCAACGGCGCCTTTTCGCCGCTGCCCGACGGCACCGTCGTCGACTCGACGGGGCAGAAGCTCCAGCTCCTGCCCGTCGATGCCAACGGCAACGTCACCGACCGCACGCTCGGCGGCATGTCGGACTTCGTGCTTCCCGACGGCGCGCCGGGCGATCCGACGGCGTCGCTGATCAACGTGTCGGTCGATCTCGACGGCCTCGTCACCGCGACCTACGCGAATGGCGAGGATCAGGTGCTCGGCAAGGTCGCGATGGCGACCTTCCCCGCGATGGAGGGGCTGCGCCCGATCGGCGACGCGCATTGGCAGTCGACCGGCGAAAGCGGCGACCCGACGATCGACGCCGCGACCAACGGCCCGATGGGCACGATCCGCTCGGGCACGCTCGAACGCTCGAACGTCGATATCACCGAGGAATTGGTGATGCTGATTGGCGCCCAGCGCAATTTCCAGGCCAATGCCAAGGCGATCGAGGGCGCGTCGACGCTGACCCAGACGATCATCAACATGCGCACCTAAGACGCGCGATTAGCCGCCTGCCGGGAGTTTCCAGATGGACCGCCTCATCTACACCAGTCTCACCGCGATGCGGGGCAGCATGGCCCGGCAGACGGCGATCGCGAACAACCTCGCCAATGCGCAGACGCCCGGCTTTCGCGCCGACATGGCCGAAGCCCAGACGCTCTGGCTGCAGGGCAGCGGCTTCGACACGCGCGCGGTCGCCTCGGAAGAGGTGCTCGGTGCCGACATGAAGGCGGGTACCGTCGTCGAAACCGGCCGCGACCTCGACGTCGCGGTGCAGGGCGACGCGCTGCTCGTCGTTCAGGCGAAGGACGGCAGCGAAGCCTATACGCGGCGCGGCGACCTGCAATTGTCGTCGAGCGGCCTCCTGACCACCGGCGACGGCAGCCCGGTCCAGGGCAGCCAGGGCCCGGTGACGATCCCGCCCGCCGATTCGATCAGCATCGACGCCGAAGGGCGCGTCTGGGTCGTTCCGGCCGGCGGCGATCCGCAGAGCCCGCAGGAGGTCGACCGGCTGCGGCTCGCGACCCCCGTGGGGTCGGAGATCGCTAAGGGGATCGACGGCTTGTTCCGCGTCAAGGGCGGCGGGATTCTTCCCGACGACCCCGAGGCGCGCCTCGTCACCCGCTCGATCGAGGGATCGAACGTCGCTGCCACCACGGCGCTCGTCGAGATGATCGAGGCGAGCCGCAGCTGGGACACGCAGTTGAAGATGATCACCGACGCGCGCGACATGGACAGCGCGACGGCCAATCTGATGCAGCTGCCCCGATAAGGAGAATTTGAAATGAGCTTCGGAGCCCTTCACGTCGCGCGGACCGGTCTGGATGCCCAGAGCTTCCGGATGCAGGTGATCGCGAACAACCTCGCCAACGTCAACACCACCGGCTTCAAGCGCGACCGCGCGAGCTTCGAGACGCTGAGCTATCAGATGATGACTCCGCCGGGGGCGCAATCCACCGCGGAAAACCGCTATGCGACCGGGCTCAATCTCGGCACCGGCGTCGCGCTCAGCGGCACCGCGCGGATCGATACGCAGGGCACCTTCGCGACGACCGGCAACGGCCTCGACGTCGCGATCGACGGTGCCGGCTATTTCCAGGTCCAGATGCCCGACGGGCGCATCGGCTACACCCGCGCCGGCAATTTCGGCCGCTCGCCCGAAGGCGTCCTCGTGACGTCGGACGGCAAGCCGGTCCAGCCGCAGATCCAGATCGCCGAGGATGCGACCAACATCTCGATCGGCGCCGACGGCACCGTGTCGGCCAGCAGCCCCGACGGCACGCTCACCGAACTCGGCCGCATCGAGCTCGCGCGCTTCGCCAACCCGGCGGGCCTCCAGGCGATCGGCAACAATCTGCTCGTCGAAACCCCCGCCTCGGGCGCGCCGCAGGTCGGCGGCGCCGGGGAGGAAGGGCGCGGCTCGCTGCGTGGCGGGATGCTTGAGGGGTCGAACGTCAATGTCGTCGAGGAGCTCGTCGACATGATCGAGACGCAGCGCGCCTATGAGGTCAATTCGAAGATGATCTCGGCCACCGACGAGATGATGAAAAATGCCTCGCAGACTCTCTAAGCTGGCGCTGATCGCGCTTGCCCTCGCGCCGGCTCCGGCCTTGGCTAAGGACAAGGTCGCGCCCGACGCTTTCGCGGTGACGATGCCGGCTCCCCCGCCGGCGTCGCCGACCAACGGCGCGATCTTCCAGGGCGGCTATGTGCCGCTGACCTCGGGCGGGCGTGCGGGGGCGGTCGGCGACATCATCACGATCCAGCTCGTCGAACGCACCGCCGCGACCAAGAGCAATGCCGCGGCGACGCAGCGCGACGGCGATATCGGCCTGACCCCGCCGACGACCGGCCCGCTGTCGCTGTTCAATCCCAGCGACGTCGCGATGGGCGGCAGCCAGCAGTTCAAGGGCAAGGGCGACGCGTCGCAGTCGAACGCGCTGTCGGGCGAAGTCAGCGTGACGATCGCCGAAGTCTATCCGAACGGCACGATGCTGGTGAAGGGCGAGAAATTGCTGACGCTCAATCGCGGCGATGAACGCGTTCAGATCTCCGGTATCGTTCGCGCGATCGACATCGGTCCCGACAACCGCATCCTGTCGACCCGCGTCGCCAACGCCCACATCCGCTACGTCGGCAAGGGCGAGATCGCGCGCGCCAGCAAGCAGGGCTGGCTGCAACGCTTCTTCTCGATCATCAGCCCGTTCTAAAGAGGACAGAAAAGTGACCCAGCGTCCGACCCTCATCGCCCTAATCGCTCTATTCCTGACGAGCCTCGCTTTCGCCGCGCCGGTGCAGGCCGAGCGGATCAAGGACATGGGCCAGTTCCAGGGGCTGCGCGCGAACCAGCTCACCGGCTATGGTATCGTCGTCGGCCTCGCGGGGACAGGCGACGACAGCCTCGACTATTCGACGCTGGGGATGAAGGGCGCGGTGTCGCGGTTCGGCCTGACGCTGCCGCCGGGGGTCAATCCGGCGCTCAAAAATGCCGCGGCGGTGATGATCACCGCCGAACTGCCGCCCTTTGCCAAGCCCGGTCAGCGCCTCGACGTCACCGTTTCGGCGATCGGCAAGGCGAAGAGCCTGCGCGGCGGCACGCTGGTGCTCGCGCCGCTCTATGGCGCCGATGGGCAGATTTACGCGATGGTGCAGGGCAATCTCGTTATCGGCGGCCTCGGCGTCGATGCCGCCGACGGGTCGAAGCTGACGGTCAATGTGCCGTCAAGCGGCCGGATCGCCGGCGGCGCGACCGTCGAGCGCGCGGTCGATACGGGTTTTGCCGCCAGCGACCGGCTGACCTTCAACCTCCACCAGTTCGACGCGACCAACGCCAAGCGCGTTACCGACGCGATCAATCAGGCGCTGCCGGGCTCGGCGGTGATGCTCGACGGCGCCAGCATTGCGATCCGCGCGGACGGCGGCAACGACGAACGGATGCGGCTGATGTCGCGAATCGAGAATCTCGACGTCGTCCGGTCCGAGCCGCCGGCGCGGGTGATCGTCAACGCGCGCACCGGCACGGTCGTCATCAACGGCGCGGTCCGCGTCGGCACCGCGGCGGTGTCGCAGGGCAAGCTCACCGTCTCGATCAAGGAATCGCCGACGGTCGTGCAGCCCGCGCCGTTCAGCCGCGGCGAAACCGCGGTCGAGCAGTCGAGCGATATCAGCGTCGACCAGGATTATCGTCCGATGATGATGGTGAAATCCACCGCATCGCTTTCCGAGCTCGTCGATGCGATCAACCGCATGGGCGTTCCCCCCGGCGACCTCGTCGCCATCCTCGAAGCGCTGAGCCAGGCCGGCGCGCTGACGGCAGAACTGGTGATCATATGACGACGCCCATCTCCTCTTCCTACGCTTCGACCCCCGCGCCCGCCGCGGGCGGCGGGGGCGACGGCGGCCTTCGCAAGGCGGCCGAGGCCTTCGAGGCGGTGATCCTCCGCCAGCTGATGAGCTCGATGCGCCAGGCGAAGCTCGGCGACGATATCTTCGGGTCGAGCGCGACCGACAATTTCCGCGAGATGGCCGACGCCAAGACCGCGGACTCGATGGCCGCGCTCCGCCAGTTCGGCATCGCCGACATGGTCGAGGCGCAGCTCAAGGGCCGCGCCATGGCTGCGGGCGGAGGGGGGCTCCAGTGAGCGATCTTCTCAGCATCGGCTATACCGGCCTGCGCGCCTATTCGAAGGCGCTGTCGACCGTCGGCGACAATATCGCCAACGCGCAGACTCCGGGCTATGCGCGGCGGCGGCTCGACCTTGCCGAAGTGCCGGCGGGCACCAACATGGTGCTCTATCGCGGCAGCACGACGCCGGGCGGCGTCGACATCAAGGGCGTCGTGCGCTCGGTCGACCAGTGGCTGATCAACGATGCGCGCATCTCGTCGGGCGATTCCGAACGCGCGGCGGCGAAGCTCGACTGGATGAATCGCGTCGAAAGCGCGCTCAGCGACGACAGCAACGGCATCAAGACCGCGCTGACCACGCTCTACACGACCGCCGACCAGCTCACCGCCGACCCGTCGAACCCGACGCTGCGTGCGCAGTTCCTGCAGGCTGCGAGCGATGTCGCCGCGGGCTTCCAGACCGCCGCGAACCGCCTGTCGAGCCTGTCCGACGGCGTATCGGCCGCGGGCACGGCCGAGGTGTCGCAGTTCAATACCAATCTCGACGCGCTCGAACAGATCAACGTCGGCCTGCGCAAGGCGCGCGACGGATCGACCAACCAGGCGGCGCTGATGGACGAGCGCGACCGGCTGCTCGATCAATTGTCGTCGCAGGCGGGAGTCAGCGCGACCTTCGACGCGCATGGCGCGGTGACGCTGCGCGCGACCGGCAGCGGCGACCTGCTCGTCGGCGGCGGCGTGGTGACGCCGATCGCGATGACCACCGCGGCCGACGGACGCATCGCCTATACGATCGGCGGATCGGCCTTTCCCAACGCCACGGGTTCGCTCGCCGGCTTCGCGGAGGCGGCGAACCACATCGCCGATCAGCGCGCCGGGCTCGACACGATGGCGACGCAGTTCGCGGGCGAGCTCAATGTCGTGCATCAGGGGGGTATCGACGCCGACGGTAATGCCGGCCAGCCGCTCTTCACCGGCACCAGCGCCGCGACTCTGACCGCGACGCCGCTGACCGCGAGCCAGGTCGCTGCCGCCGACGCGACGAGCGGCAACGGCAATATGCTGGCGCTCGGCGCGATGCGCGGCGCGAACGATCCCGAGGCGGCCTGGTCGGGCCATATCGCGACGCAGGCGCAGGCGACGGCTTCGGCGCGCGCGCAGGATGCCGCCGCGACGACGCGCGCCGATGCCGCCGCCGCCGCGCGCGATTCGGTGAGCGAGGTCAATCTCGACAATGAAGCCGCCGAGCTGCTGCGTTTCCAGCAGGCCTATTCGGCGGCGGCGCGCACGATCCAGGTCGCGCGTGAAACAATGCAGACGCTGCTGAACTCGCTCTAAGGGAGGCGAAGGATGATTAACGCCGTAGGCAATCGCATGACGCGCGAGATCGCGCGCCAGTCGAAGCTCGCCGATGCGCTCGAGCGCACGCAGATCCAGATTTCGACCGGCCTGAGGATGCAGCGTATGTCGGACGATCCCGTCGCCGCGCGCCGCGTCCTGACGATCGGCACGACGCAGGCGAGCATGACGAGCTGGCAGGCGAACATCAAGTCAGCGACGGCGCAGACCGCGCAGGCCGATGGCGTGCTCAAGTCGGTGAGCGACCTGCTCGCGCGCGCGAACGAGCTGACGCTGTCGGCGGCGAGCGACACGGCGAGTCCGAGCGACCGCGCGACGATCGCCGCCGAACTGGGTGCGCTGGCCGACGAGATCGACGCTTTCGCGGCGACGCGCGACGCGAATGGCGAGCCGCTCTTCGCCGCCGGCGACGCCCGCGTCGTCCGCTTCGATTCGGACGTCGCCTTCGCGCCGGTGCCGTCCGCGGCGACCGCTTTCGTCGTCGGGGGCAATTCGCTGTCGACCAGCCTGCGCGACGCGGCGACCGCGATCACGGCGGGCGACAAGCCCGGTATGAACGCCGCGCTGACCACCATCACCGCCGCGATCGGGCATGTCGCCGACCAGAATGCCGCGCTCGGCCTGTCGGCCGGCCGGCTCGAACGCATCGGTGAATCGCTGTCGGCGCGCGGGATCGAGATCGCCGACGAGCGCCAGTCGATCGAGGAGACCGACCTCGAGACCGCGATCGCTGAGCTGAACGCCCAGGATCTGACGCTCGGCGCCGCGCAGGCGGCCTTTGCCAAGATCAACCGGCAGACTTTGTTCGATCTTTTGACCTGACGCGCTCAACTTCGGCGGCGCGCTGCCGTTAAGCATGAAGACGTCCTTTGAATTTTTCCGGGGGTTCGCCCCCAATGGAGTTGCCCGCGCATGTTTCCCGTAATCGGCATCGTCGTTCTGATCCTGCTGGTGTTCGGGGGGTTTGCGTTCACCGGCGGCAATCTCACGCCGGTGCTCCACGCGCTTCCGCACGAAATGCTGATCATCGGCGGCGCCGCGGTCGGCTCGCTGATCATCGGCAATTCGGGCGCCGACCTGAAGGCGCTCGCGGGCGGCCTCGGCAAGGTGTTCAAGGGCCCGGCCTACAAGAAGCAGGATTATCTCGACTGCATCCTGCTCGTCTCGACGCTGATGAAGATGATGCGCACCGAGGGGCCGGTCGCGGTCGAACCGCATATCGAGGAGCCGAAAAGCTCACCGATCTTTCAGCAATATCCCAAGCTTTTGAAGGACGACACGCTTGTCCACCTGATCTGCGACACGTTGCGCCTCGTCGTGGTCTCGTCGGGGACGCTCGATCCGCACGCGGTCGAGGACGTCATGGACAATGCGCTGAAGAACCATCGCCACCACGCGCTGAAGCCCGCCGAAGGGCTGCAGAGCCTCGCCGATGCGCTCCCGGCTCTGGGCATCGTCGCCGCGGTGCTCGGCGTCGTGAAGACGATGGGCTCGATCGACAAGCCGCCCGAGATCCTGGGTGCCATGATCGGCTCGGCGCTCGTCGGCACCTTCCTCGGCGTGCTCCTCGCCTATGGTCTCGTCGGGCCGTTCGCGGCGCGTGCGAAGACGGTGATCGAAAGCGACGCCGCCATCTATCACACCGTGAAGCAGCTCATCATCGCCTCGCTCCACGGCCATCCGCAGCCGCTCGTCATCGAGGCCGCGCGCTCGGGGGTCGACCATCTGAACCAGCCGAGCTTCGCCGAGGTCTTCGACGGAATGCGAGGCCGCTAAATGGCTGCGCGTCCGAACATGGTGCGGCCGATCATCGTCAAGAAGGTGATCGAGGAAGCGCACGGCGGCCATCACGGCGGCGCCTGGAAGGTTGCCTATGCCGACTTCGTGACCGCGATGATGGCCTTCTTCCTGCTGATGTGGCTGCTCGGCGCGACGACCGAGAAGCAGCGCAAGGCGCTCGCCGACTATTTCGCGCCGACGATCGTGCGGACGAAGCAGGAGAGCGCCGGCGGCGCCAGCCTGTTCGGCGGCGATTCGATCGTTTCCGCCGACAATTATCCGCATCGCGCGGGGCAGACCGGCACCCGCTCGCTTACCATCCCGAAGGATGCCGTCGGCGGGCCCAAGGAAGCGGCGGGCCGCGAGCGCGAGAAGGAAAAATTCGCGCAGGTCGCCAAGTCGATGATGGAGCGCGTGCAAAAGAAGGGCGAGCTCAAACGGCTCGCGCGCAACCTGCGCTTTACCGTCACGACCGAGGGGATGCGGATCGATGTCGTCGACGATGCCGACTTCTCGATGTTCGTGATGGGCACCAGCCAGCTCACTCCGGCGGGCGCGAAACTGTTCAGCGAGATCGCGGGGCCGATCGCCGGGACGCCGAACCGGCTGATGATCCGCGGCCACACCGATGCCGCGCCCTGGTCGGCGAAGGCGGGGATGAACAATTGGCGCCTGTCGGTCGACCGCGCCGAGGTCGTGCGGAACTTTCTCGAGTATCGCGGCGTTGCCGGAGAACGCTATGCGCGCATCGAAGGGGTCGCCGATCGCGAGCCCTATAACCCCGTCGATCGATTCGATCCGCGCAACCGCCGCATCTCGATCACGCTCGGCTGGCGGATCGAGGGTGGGAATTAGTGCCAATTTGGCTGCATCCCCAATCGTTAAGAACGTGATTGCGCGCCTGTTGTTGCCATATTGGCAATAACTCTTTATTTTCAAAGGGTTGAGTCCCTTTGGATAATCTTTCGTTTACCATTTTCCTCAATCTCCATCTCCATCGAAAGCGCCGATTGGGGGGCGCGGTGGAGACGAAAATGACCGTGGGGCAGAACAAGGGGGCGGCGCCGTCGGCGCTTGAGACGCTGATCATCGGGCACAGCCCGGCGGTGGAGCGGCTGCGCGAAATGATCCGGCGGGTGGCCCGCTCGAACGCCTCGGTGCTGCTCTGCGGCCCGTCGGGATCGGGCAAGGAACTCGTCGCCCGCGCCATCCACGACGAAGGCGTGCGGTCGGACAAGGCCTTCACCGCGATCAACTGCGGCGCCATCCCCAGCGACCTCATCGAATCCGAACTCTTCGGCCATGAAAAGGGCAGCTTCACCGGCGCTCACGCCCGTCGCATCGGCCACTTCGAGGCGAGCGACGGCGGCACCCTGTTTCTCGACGAAATCGGCGACATGCGCTTCGACATGCAGGTCAAGCTGCTCCGCGTGCTCGAGGACCGGACGATCGTCCGCGTCGGCAGCAGCGAGGTCCGCCCGGTCGACATCCGCCTGATCTCCGCGACGCACCAGGATCTGGGCGACGCGATCGCCGACGGCAAATTCCGCGAAGATCTGTTCTTTCGCCTCGGCGTCGTCGTCATCCAGGTGCCGGCGCTTGCCGCCCGCGTCGAGGATATTCCGGCGCTGATCCGCCATTTCCAGCGCAAGATGCCCGCCGACGCCAAGTGCCGTTACGACGAGGGCGCGCTCGCCGTGCTGATGCAGCACAAATGGCCGGGCAACGTCCGCGAGCTTCGCAATTTCGTCGAGCGCGCGAGCGTGCTCCACGGCGGCGAGACGCTCGGGGCCGAAGATGTCGCGATCCTCCTCAATCCCACTGCGGTGCCGCTGCTGCGCCCGGTCGTCTCGCACGGCCCCGCTGCGGTGCCTGCCGACGACGAGGATCATCTCGCCGCGCATCCCGCCAAGATGCCGGCGCCGGGCCGCCCGATCGACCTCAAGCGCGAGATCGAGACGATCGAGCTCGAACAGATTCACAACGCCCTCGATCTCGCCGACGGGATCATCTCCGAAGCCGCGCGCCTGCTGACGCTGAAGCGGACGACGCTGATCGAGAAGATGCGCAAATATGGAGTTCAGCAGCAGGCCGCCTGACGACTACCCCACCAGTTTTCGGCGCCGCTGAATTCGGCACCGGCTCGCTGTTTCCCGGCCGTCCGTCCCCACATCGGCGGCCCGGAACAGGGGGCCGGTGCCGAACCCTTTTGTGGAGGAAATGCAGCGAGTCTGAAAGCTCTGGGACATGATCATTATAGAAGGAATCGTCATCCCGGCGAAGGCCGGGATCTCACCGTCCCGACCTGACGCACCGACGAGATCCCGGCCTTCGCCGGGATGACGAGATAAGTAAGAAGGTGTTTCAGCCCGATCTGACCACGCTCTACCGAAGCTGCCGCCAGGCCGAGCTGATCGTCACGATGCCGTTCAGCAGCTCGTCGAGCGATTCGGCGCTGTTGGCCGAGACCGCGTCGTCGAGCTTGCGGCGCATGCTGCGATAGACGCGCGACAGTGCGGTGGCGACGTCGCCGCCGGCATCGCGGTCGAGGTTCGCGTCGAGGCCGATCAGGATGGTGCGCGCGCGCCGCGCGGGTTCGGTCGCCGAGATGCGCTGCCCCTGCCGCACCATCGAGGCGAGCACCCCGACCGCCGTCTCCAGCTCGTCATAGAGCATGGTGACGAGTTCGACCGGATCGGCGGCCAGCGCGCGGCTTTCGTGTTGCAGACGGCGATAGAGTCCCGTCGCGCGGACGGTCGAGGGTGTAGCGGCCATGGACGTCATCAGTCGTTGTTCTGGTTCGTCCACATCTTGATCTGTTGCTCAAGATAGGCCTGGGTTGCCTTGAAGGCGTTCAGTTTGACGTCGAGGGCGCTATACTGCTTTTCGAGCCGCGCCTTGTAAGCGGCTTCGCGCTCCTCGACCTTTTCGAGCTGCTCGGCGAGCGAACTGCTCTTGTCGGCGAGCGATTTCGACACGCGGCCGATCGCGCCGTCGCTTGCGACCGCCTTGTCGCGGATCGCATCGAGGATGCCGGCGATGCCGGGATCCGTGGTCGCGGTGTGTGTCGCATCGCGGCGTGGGCTGAACAGCGCCTCGACCGCGCCGGCGTCGGCAGTCAGCGCCTTTTCCAGTTTCGCCGAATCGAGCGTAAGCGTCCCGTCCTTGGCAGACGAGATGCCGATGTCGGACAGTCTCGAGATACCGCTGCCGCTGGTCAGCACCTTGTTGACCATGTCGCTGAGCTCGCGCTCGAGCGAGCGGAGCGAGCTGGTGGTGCCCGACATGCCGGTGGCGGCGGTCAGGCTCTTCTTGAGCTGATTATAGACCGACACAAAATCGCCGACGGTCTGGCGGATCATATCGAGCGGGCGGCTCGCACCGATGTCGACCGGCTGGCCGGGGGCGGCCTTCTTGAGCGTCAGCGCCATGCCGGGAATGACGTCGTCGATACTGTTCGTGGCGCGGCTGTAGGCGATGCCGTCGATCGTGAAGGTCGCGTTCGCGGCCGACTGGCCGAGCGTCATGCCGCCGCCCGCGCCATAGCCGAGAGCGGCGAGCGCGGGGTCGGCCCCCGCGTCGGCGGTCAGGGTGAAGGCGTTCGCTTCGCCCGTCGCACCCTTCAGCACGATACGGCTGCCGCCGGTGTCGGCGACGATCGAGGCGGTGACCCCGGCGCCGCTGGCATTGATCGCGGTCGCAAGGCCTTCGAGGCTGTTGTTGGTCGCATCGATCGTGATCGTCTTGTTCACGCCCCCGACGCTCAGCGTCATCGTGCCGATGCCGATCGCGGCGCTCTTGTCGGCGACGATGCCCGAATAGGCGGTCTGTGCGCGGGCGAGGCTGTTCACGACGATGGTCGCCGAAAAGCTGTCGGCGCTGAGGCCTGCGCGCGCGGTCGCCGACAGCACGCTGTCGTCGGAAACGGTCGGCGTGCTGCGGAGCGACCCGTCATCGATCATTTGCTGGAGCGAATCGGCGAAGCCCTCGAGGTCCGACCGCGCCTGTGCGACGGCGCTTATCTGCGCCTGGTTCTGTGTCGTCAGCGTCGAAATCCGCGCGACCTTCGGGTCGCGGGAGGCGGACGACAGGTCCGTAACCAGCTGCTTGATGTCGAGCCCCGATCCGAAGCCGAGCGAATTGGCGATAGAGGTGACCATGGCGAATATCCTTCGCACCTCTTAACGGCGGCGCGGGCGAGGGATTAAGCGGTCCGGGGTCAGTTTTGTCGCCGCCCCTCGGGGTCGAAGCGGTGCGTGACCGGTACGTCGACCACGGGCTGCCCCAGGCCTTCGGCCATCGCGCGTTCGAGCTGGAAGACGAAGGCGAGCACCGTCGCGACCGCGACGAACAATTCCTCGGGAATCGTCCGTCCGGCGCGCGCGGTGAAATAGATGGCGCGGGCGAGCTGCGGATATTCGAGGATCGGCACGTTCGCGGTGCGCGCGAGTTCGCGGATCGACAGCGCGACGTCGCCGCGCCCGCGCGCGACGACGACGGGCGCCGCGTCCTGACCGGGGCGATAGCGAAGCGCGACCGAGAAATGGGTCGGGTTGGTGAGGATGACGGTCGCGTCCGACACCGCCTTGCGCGCGGAACCGCTCAATATCTCGTGAGCGCGCTGGCGCTGCGCCTGTTTGAGTTCGGGCGCGCCGTCCGCTTCGCGCATTTCCTCTTTGATTTCCTGCTTGCTCATCATCAGGCGGCGGGTGCGTTGATACCATTGCGCGGGCACGTCGATCAGCGCGATGACGACGAGGCCGCCCGCCATCGCGAGCATCGAATGGCCGACGGCGCGGCCGGCGAGGCCGATCGCGGCGTTGAGGTCGGCCTGCGCCATCGACATGATCGCGGGCAGGCTGTGCGCGACGAGCTGATAGCCGATCGTGCCGAGCAGCAGCACCTTGGCGAGCGACTTGACCAGCTCGATGACGCCCTGCGGCCCGAAGATGCGTTTGATCCCCGACAGGGGGTTCATCCGATTGCCCTTGAATCCCAGTGCCTTGCCGCGCCAGCCGAGCGAGCCCAGCATCGCGGGCGCGGCGATGCTCGCGCCGATCGCGAGCGCGAACAGGCTGGCGAGCGGCAGCAATATCTCGACGCCGTTGCGCATCACCGCCTCGCCGGGGGCGAAATGGGCGATATCGCCGGCGTCGAGGGTCAGGCCGCGCTTGATGAGCTCGCCCGCCGAATCGACGAGCCAGCCGCCCGCGGCGAACAGCCAGCCCGCGCCGGCGAGCATCATCAGCGCGGTCGCGAGTTCCTTCGACATCAGCACGTCGCCCTCGCGCGCCGAGTCCTTGAGCTTCTTCTGGGTTGGAAGCTCGGTCTTCTGGTCCTTTTCGCTCGTCCCCGCCATCGCTCAGCGCCCCGCGGCGATCGTGCGGGCCATGTCGAGCGCGTCGGAGAGGAAGCGGGCGATCGTTTCGGCCATCGCCGGGGTCGCCATGCCGAGCAGGATGACGCCCGCGAGCAAAGTCGCGGGCAGGCCGACCGCGAACAGGTTCATCGCCGGGGCCGAACGGCCGATCACGCCCATGATCATCTGGACGAGGATCAGCACGAAGCCGACCGGCAGCGCGATCGTCAGCCCGGCGGCAAACATCAGGCTCGCGAAATGAAGCAGGCCGCCGATCGCGGCGAAGGAGGGAAAGGCGTTGCCGGGCGGCAGCGCCTGATAGCTGTCGACGATGATCCGGATCAGCATCAGATGGCCGTCGGCGGCGAGGAAGAGCGCGGTCGCGAGCATCGACAGGAACTGACCGACGACGGTGCTCGACGCGCCGCTCAAGGGATCGACCATCGACGCGAAGCCGAGGCCCATCGCATTGCTGATCGCCTCGCCCGCGAGCAGCGCGGCGGCGAGCCCCATCTGGAGCACGAAGCCGATCGCGAGGCCGATCACCGCCTCGCCGATGACGAAGAAGAGGCCGGGGACCGAGACGATGCCGTCCGCGGGCAGCGCCATTCCCGACGCCGCGACCGCGGGCACGCCGACCGCGAGCGCGATGACGAGGCGAAGCTGCACCGGCACGTTCGCGGCGCCGAACACCGGCGCGGCCAGAAAGGCGGCGCCGGGCCGGATCATCCCCAGCATCCAGAGCTGGAGCATCGCCTCGATATTCGGGACGTCGGCGGGGTTCATCGCGCCGCTAGCGGACCAGATTCGGAATCTGCGCGAAAATGTCCTGCGTGAAATCGGTGAGCAGCACCAGGATGCTGCTGCCGAAGATCGCAAGGCAGACGGCGGTGACGATCAGCTTGGGCACGAAGCTCAGCGTCTGTTCGTTGATCGAGGTCGCCGCCTGCACCATGCCGAGCAGCACGCCGACGACGAGGATCGGGATCAGGATCGGCGCCGAGGCGAGCGCGAGCACCCACAAGGACTGCTGCGCGACCCCGACGAAATAATCGGCTTCCATCTTCTAGGTTCCAAATGAAGAGGCAAGTGAGCCCATCGTCAGCGCCCAGCCGTCGACGAGGACGAAGAGCAGCAGCTTGAAGGGCATCGAGATCACCGTCGGCGACAGCATCATCATGCCGAGCGACATCAGCGCCGACGCGACGATCAGGTCGATGACGAGAAAGGGCAGGAAGATCAGGAAGCCGATCTGGAAAGCGGTCTTGAGCTCGCTGGTGACGAAGGCGGGGAGCACGATCGAGAAGGGCACGTCCTTCGGGCTCGCATAGGTGGGCGCCTTGGCGATCTTCGCGAACATCATCAGGTCGGTCTTGCGCGTCTGCGCCATCATGAAGCCGTGCAGCGCGTCGCCTGAACGGCTGATCGCGGTGCCGATGTCGATCTGTTCCTGGCCGTAAGGTTCGATCGCGACGCGGTTCACCTCGCTCAGCACCGGCTGCATCACGAACAGCGACAGGAAGAGGCTGAGCCCGACGAGCACCTGGTTCGGCGGCGTCTGCTGGAGCCCGAGCGCGTGGCGCAGGATCGACAGCACGATGATGATGCGCGTGAAGCTGGTCATCATCAGGAGCAGCGACGGCAGCACCGTCAGCAGGCTCATCAACAGGAGGATCTGCAGCGACAGCGTCAGCGGCCGCCCGTCGCCGCCGATCTCGCTCACCGCGCGCGTGATGCCGCTCGCGCCGACGTCCTGCGCGAAGGCCGGCGTTGCCGCGGCGAGCAGCGCAAAACCGCCCATCAGGGCGGCGCGGCGCAGCCAGCGCGAGTTCAATATATTCCGTTCGCCCTGAGCTTGTCGAAGGGCCGTCCTTCCTTCAACCGCCGAAGGAAAAAAGAACGGTGCTTCGACAAGCTCAGCACGAACGGGCTTGGAAAGCGGCGCCAGTTCAGCGCAATCTGTCTCAGCCGACATGAAAGTCGCCTTGGCTGTTGTCGGCGAGGCGGGTGACCTGGCCGCGCGAGACCGAGAGCAATATCTGCTGGCCCGCGAATTCGACGACCGCGAGCTTGGTGCCGGGGCCAAGCGGCAGCACGCCGACCATTTCGACCGCGCGGGCTTGCTTGGCGCCGCCGGTCAGGGGCACGCCCATCTGGACGCGCTTCCATAGCCATATGCTGCCCCACGCCATGCCGCCGACCAGCGGCAGCAGGATCAGCAGACGGAGAATATATTCGAGCATCAGCCCCTCCGCTCGAAGCCCGCGAACCCTTGCGCGGGCGCGACGACTTCGGCGATCTGGATGCCGTAGCGGCCTTCGACGCTGACGATCTCGCCCTTCGCGATCAGCGTGCCGTTGGCATAGATGTCGAGCAGCTCGTTCGCGGCGCGGTCGAGTTCGACGACGCTGCCTTCGGACAGCGACAGCAGTTCGGCGAGCGTCATCGACGTCGATCCGACCTCGACCGAGACGCGCAGCGAGACGCCGGCGAGCAGGTCGAAATTGGGCGCGCCCGCAATGCTCCGGTCGCGCCGGTCGGGCCGCGCGGGGGCTTCGCTCATGTCATTCATCGTCGGATCCCTTTTCGACAGTCTCAATCAGGATGGCGGCGTTGCCATTCGATTCCCCGATGCTGCCGGACGCGAAACTGCGGCCGGCGACGGTTACCGGAACATTGCGCGGAATGGTTAACGGAATGATATCGCCGACCTCCAAAGAGAGGAGTTTCACCAAAGAAATTTCGGGGCGTGCGAGAACCGAGCGCACCGGCACGCGCACGGTCTTGAGCGCGCGGTTCAGCGTCGCGGTCCAGGCGGGGTCGATCGCGGGTCCGTCGCGCATCTCGGGAACCGGTTCGGCGCCCGCGATTCCGCGCAGCGCCGCCTGCGGATAGGCGCAGAGAATCGTCCGCCCCTCGAACACGCCGCCGCGCAGCGTGAAGCGCTGGACGAGCAGTTCGTCGTCGCCGCGCACCGCGGCGAGCTTCACCGGATCGCTGGTCACGCAGTCGAGTTCGGGTTCGATCCCCATCTTCCACGCCGCGGCGAGCTGCTGGCCCATGTCGCGGCCGAGACGCGCGGCGAAGCGTTCCTCGGCGTCGGTCAGCTCCTCGCGCTCGCCGGCGAGCTGGCCCTTGCCGCCATAGAAGATGTCGACGAGTTGGAGCAGCAGCGGCCGCGCGGTCGCGAGCAGCACCGGCCCCTTGAGCGGCGGTGCATGATAACGCCAGAAGAGGCCGGGGCTGACCGCCTGGCACCAGTCGGTAAAGCGCATCTGCACCGCGGCCTCGCGCTCGACCTGCACCGTCGGCGCGCCGAGCGCGCGGATCAGGTCGCGCAAGCTGCGCGCGAACTGGTTGCCGACGCTGTCGAGCACCGGAAAGGCATAGCTGCCCTCGGTCTTGCGCAGCAGCAGCGACGCCTTCGCGTCGGCGGCCTGCTTGGCCGAGGCATCGACGGGTTTCGGCTCGAGGCTCACTGGATCACCAGGCTGGTGAAATAGACGTTGTCGATGCCGCCGAAGCCTTCCTTGTCGCGCAGCACGTCGTTGATCGCGGCGGTGAGCTGACGCTGAAGCTGCTGCTTGCCCTGCGAGGTCGACAGCAGCGCCGGATCCTGTTCGGCGAGCACCATCAGCACCGCCGAGCGGATCGGCACCTGCTGGCGCTTGATGTTGGTGATCACCTTGCCGTCGTAAAAGGTCGACAGGCTGATTCCGACCTGAAGGAAGCCCGATCCGTCGGCGAGGTTGGTCGTGAAGGCGTCGGTCATCGGATAATAGGTGATTTCATATTTGCGCGGATCGACCTTGAAGCGGTCGTTCGGAACCGAGACGGTGCCGACCTTCAGCGCCGGCTCCTTGCCTTCCCCGCCGCCTTCGCCCTCGGCCGCCGCTTCCTCGCCGACGCTGCGGACGACAAGCTTGGGATAATGATCCTCGGGTTTCGCTTCATGGCCGGCGAGGCCGCCGCCCAGATAGATGCCCGCACCGGCGCCGGCGCTGATCAGCGCGGTCGCGCCGATACCCAGCATCAGCATCTTCTTCATCTTGCCACCCTTCTTGGGCTCGGCGTCGGGGGTTTTGTCCTTGCTCATGGTCAGGCCTTTCGGGGTCAGGCAAAGCGGCCGCGGCGATCCGCGGCGCGTTCATTGCGGTCGGCGCCGGGGCGCTCGGGGGCGGTTTCGATCAGATGGCTGGCGTTCGGAGCAGCATTCCGGCCGCTCTGGCCCTGCTGCTGTTGCTGGCGCCCGGTCTCGGCGGGCGTATGCGTGACCTGCGCCTCGGCGACGCGCACGCCCTGCTGGCGCAGATCCTCGACGAGACGCGGCTGCGCGGCGGTGACGATCGTCGCGGTCGCTTCATGCTGGGTGTCGAGCTTCAGCGACACGCCGCCGCTGTCGTCCATCTTCATCGCGACGTCGAGCCGGCCGAGGTGGCGCGGCATCAGGCGGAAGCTGAGGTCGCCGCTTTCCGATTTGGTCGCGGCGATGTCGGTCGCGAGCTGGGCGATCCACTGGTCGTCGCTGCCCATGTCGAGCAGGCGTTCGGTGACCGGTGCGGCGGCCTGGGCCAAAGCGGGGGCTGCGATGCCCGGTGCGGCGGGCTGGCCGAAGAGCACCGCCATCGACGCGCCGCTGTCGGCCACGGGCCGGAGCGGCGCGGGATCGGCGGCCGGTTTCGCGGCCGACGTCGGCAAGGCGGCGCTTTCCGCCGTGACCGGACGCGCCGGGGCGAGGGCAAGAGCCTCTTCGCGAGCGGGCTTGGAAGCGGCGGTCGCGACGGCCTTGTCGGCCGGACGCGCTGGAGCAACGGCGGGAGCGTCGGGCGTCGGTGCGGTCTTGCCCGCCGTGGTGGGCAGGGCCGCCGCCGTCGATCGCGGCGCCGCCTCTTTCGTTTCGGACGTCTTCGCGGGTCGGCCGGTGGGTGTCGGAGCCGCATTCGCTGCCATTGCCACGGCGGCAGCGGTAGCGGCAGAGACAGGGGCCGACTGTGCCGGATCGGCGGTCACGGTCGTCGCGACGGGCGGCTCTGCGGCGCGTGCATCGGGAGCGTCGGTCCCGACGGGAGCGTCACCGTCCGCGTCGTCGGCCTTGGCATCGACCTTTTCGAGGGGCTTTCCGGGCGCATCGACCGCGGGCTTCGCGGTAGTGCGCGGGGTCGCCACGGCGATCAGCAGGCTCGCGGCAACGGCGGCGTCGGGCGTCGGCGTCGCCTCGGCCGGTTTCGCGGCGGGCGTGGAGGGCTGCTCGGCGGACGCCTCGGGCAGGATCGCCGTGTCCGATATCTGAACCGATGCGGCGCCGGGATGCGCGCGGAGCGGGCCGATGGCCGAAGACAGCGGCGCCGTCGCCGTCGGAAGGGTCGTTGCCATGGGAAGCACCATGTCCGCTTCTCCGTCAACGACCGCGCTCGGGGCGGCCGGGACAGAGGTGTTGGAGGGAGGCGTGAGCGCGATCGGACCGGCCGGCAGCGCGCTGCCCGGCAGCCTGGCGAGCAGTTGCTCGAAGCCGCCGGCATCGCTGTCGGCGGGCGTCGCCGGACCCAGCGCGGCGAGGATCGTCGCGAGGCCGGTCTGCGCCTGGGGAAGGGCGGGGGCAGCCATCATGCCGCGCCGCCCTCGATCAGGCGCAGGCTCATCGTCCGGCGGCGATGCGGACGGTTGGCGTCGCTGCGGCGCTCCATCTCGGCCTCGGCCGACTTGCGGCTGCGCTCGTAGAGGCGGACCGCCGATTCTTCCTTCATCATCGCGCTCTGGGCGAGCATCCCGGCTTCGTCGCGGCGGATGCCGGCATTGACGAGCGGCGCGGCGAGATTTTCCTTCGCCATGTCGAGCCGCATGCCGAGCTCGCCGATCGTGTTGAGCGCGCGGCCCGCGACCGCGCCCTTCGCCATCGCCAGGTCGGTGCGCAGCCCCTCGAGGCGCTTCGACAGTTCGACGAGGCTCGCGAGCTCGCCGGTGGCGCGCGCGAGATGGGCCTCGGCCATCTGATGTTCGACGGAGCGCACGCGGATGATGCGTTTGCGGCGTGCGGTGCGGGCGTTCATGCAGTAAATCCTTCGATCAGGGCGTTGCGGGAGGTGGTGAAATCGACTTGCGTGCCGGCGGCCTGCGACACGAAGGCGAGCTGATCGGCGTGGCGCGCGATCGCGGTGTCGAGCACCGGATCGCCGCCGGCGACATAGGCGCCCATCAGCATCAGATCGCGATTCTCTTCATAGGCGGACCAGAGCTGACGAAAGCGCGCGGCGGCGGCGGCATGATCGGGGTCGACCGAATCGGCCATGGTGCGCGAGAGCGAGCGCGCGACGTCGATCGCGGGATAGACGCCCTGTTCGGCGAGCGTGCGCGACAGGATGATATGTCCGTCGACGATCGCGCGCGCCGAATCGACGACCGGATCGTCGATGTCGCCGCCGTCGGCGAGGACGGTGTAGAGCGCGGTGATCGAGCCGCCGGTCAGGCTGTCGTTGCCCGCGCGCTCGACGAGCGAGGGGATGAGAGCGAAGGTCGAGGGCGGATAGCCCTTCATCGTCGGCGGCTCGCCCAGCGTCAGCCCGATCTCGCGCTGCGCATGGGCGACGCGGGTCAGGCTGTCGATCAGCAGCAGCACCTTCTTGCCCTCGGCGCGGAAGGCTTCGGCGATCGCGGTCGCGCGCATCGCGGCGCGCAGGCGCAGCAGCGGCGGATGGTCGGCGGGAACCGCGACGACGACCGATTTCTTGCGGACGGCGGGGGGCAGTTTGGTTTCGACGAAGTCGCTGACCTCGCGGCTGCGCTCGCCGATCAGCCCGACGACGATCACGTCGCATTCGGTGCCCGCGATCATCTGGCCCATCAGCACCGACTTGCCGACGCCCGAGCCCGCGATGATCGCGACGCGCTGACCCTCGCCGATGGTGAGCAGGCCGTTGATCGCGCGCACCCCCATGTTGAGCGGCTTCGTCACCCGGCCGCGGCGCAGCGGATTGACCTTGCGGCCGGCGAGCGGCCACTGAAACTGCGACTTGACCGGCGGGCGGCCGTCGAGCGGATGGCCCTGCGCGTCGATGATGCGGCCGAGCAGCGCCTTGCCGCAGGCGACCATGCTGCTCGCGCCATGCGGCTCGACCGGCGCGCCGGTGACGAGCGGCATGTTGGTGTCGAAGGGGAGGACGAGGCTGCGGTGACCGCGAAAGCCGACGACCTCGCCATAGACATAATCATTGTTCGCCGACTTGATGCGGACGTTGCTGCCGAGCGGCTGCGGAAAGCCCGACACTTCGAGCATGATCCCCTCGTGCGCGACGAGCGTGCCGATGCGGCGCGGGCTCGCGTCGCGGAGTTCGACGGGCGCGAGCAACTGTTGCGCGGTCAGGGCGAGGCGGCGCGTCATGCGGCGATCTCCTCGCCGCCGAGCGCGGCGCGCAGTTCACCCAGATAGACGGCGCGGCCGTGCTCGATCCAGCCGGCCGAGGTTTCGATGCGGACGGTGCCGCGCATCATCGTCGGGTCGGCCTCGACCGGCAGCGCGATCGGTGCGTCCATCAGCAGCGCGGCGTCGGCGGGGTTGACCCACAGAGTGCGCGCCTTGTCGGCCTCGGCGACCATCGCCGCGGCGATGTCGGCCTGCGTCTGCAGCCATTCGGCGTCGATCGGCGCGCGGCCGACGATCTGGCGGACCAGCCGTTCGACCGTTTCGGCGATCAGCTGCGCCAGTTCCTCGCTCGGTTCGTCCTGCAGCGCCTCGGCGCCCGCGACGAGCGCCAGAAGCTGCTCGCGTTCGACCGCGAAGGCGGCTTCGGCGAGGCGCTGCCCTTCGGCAAGACCCTGCGCAAACGGATCGTCGGCGGGCTCCGCGGCGGCGGGCGCCGGTTCGACCGGAACCGTCTCGGCGACCAGCGGCGCGCCGAAATGCAGCGGGCGAAAGCCGCGTCCTTCCGCCATCAGCGCGGCGAGCGAGACGACGGTCGCTTCGGCGGCGCGATCAGACATAATCGTCGCCCGCGCCCGCGATCATGATCTCGCCGCTCGATGCCATCTGGCGGACGATCTGCATGATCGCCTTCTGCGCTTCGTCGACGTCGGTGCGCTTGACCATCGTCATTTCGGCCATTTCGTCGCGGATCGTTTCCGACGCGCGCTTCGACATGGTGGCAAGGCAGCGGTCGACCATGTCGGCGTCGGTGCCCTTGAGCGCGACGGCGAGCTGCGCGGCGTCGACCGAGCGCAGCACGGTGCCGAGGCTCTTGGCGTCGAGATCGCGCAGATTCTCGAAGATGAACATCTCTTCCTCGATGATCTGCGCGAGCAGCTTGTCCTGCTTCTTGAGCGCGCGGATCGTGCGTTCCGAAAGCTGCTTCGGCATCTTCTTCATGATCTTGGCGACGTCGCCGGGGCCGCCGATCGGCCGCTTGGCGACGCGCTGGCCGCCGACGTTCGCGGCGGCGAGCACCGATTCGAGGTCCTCGATCGCGGCGGCCGGCACGGCGGTGAGCTGCGCGGCGCGCAGCACCAGTTCGGCCTGCAACCCCTCGTCGAGCGTCTCGACCGCACGCGCGGCGACATCGGGGACGAGCACCGACAGGATCAGCGCGCCGACCTGCGGATGCTCGTTCGCGAGCAGCGCGCTGATCGCGTCTACGTCCATCCAGCGCAGCATCTCGAGCGATGCGGCGCTCGACTGCGGCGCGACCGCGGCCAGGATATTATCGGCGCGGACATTGCCGACCGCATCGTGGATCACGGTGCGGATGCGCGCGTCGGCGCCGACCGCGAGCGCGCTGACGTTGCGGCTTTCGGAAACGAACTGGTCGAGCGCCTGCTCGATCTGGCCTTCGCTCGCATTGGCGGTGTCGAACATCGATTTGGCGAGCTGACGCACTTCCTCGGGGCCCAGATGCTTGAGGATCGTCGCGGCCTCGCTTTCGTCGAGCAGCATCAGCAGGATCGCGGCCGCCGACGCGCCCTCGATCGCGGGCTTGCCGCGCGGGGTTTCGATTTCGGCGTCGATATCGGTATCGATTACGTCAGGCACGGGCGCCCTCCTGCATCAGCTGGCGGACGACCAGCGCGGCGCGGGCCGAATCCTGGCGGACGAATTCGCGGACCAGATTGGCGCGCGCCTCATAGCTGGGGGCGGCCTCGATCATCTCGAGCGTGATTTCGCTGCTGGCGTGCGGGCTGGCGAGCGCGGCGGGATTTTCGGTCACCGCGAGCAACGTCTCCTCGATCTGCGCCTCGCGCTCGGCGCGCTGGGTCGCGCGCTGCTTCGCGGCGCGGATCAGCGGGCGGCCGATGAAGAAAAAGGCGAGCAGCGCGGCAAATATGGCGCCGACCTGCTTGGCCAGCGGCAGGAACCAGGGCTGGTCGTAAAAGGCCGGGGCGGCATCCTCGACCTGGACGAAGGGGCGCTGATTGATCGCGACCATGTCGCCGCGCGCCGCGTCGAAACCGATCGCGCCCTTCACCAGGCTGTCGATCTTCGCGATGTCGGTCTGGGTCAGCGCCTTCTTGCCCTGGTTGAGCGCGACCGCGACCGAGACGCGGCGAAGCTGGCCCTGCGGCTGATGCGTCACCGAAATCTCTCGGCCGACCTCATAGGCGCGGGTGGCGTTCTCGTTGCTGTTGGTCTGCGCCGCGGGAGCGCCGGGCGCCGTCGGGACGGGGGCGGCGTTGGTGACGGTCGAGGCCTGCGGCGGCTGGTTCGACAGCGCGCCGGGGATGCCGACGGCGGGGGGAACGCCCTCGCCGCTGACGGTGCGCGTGACCTGTTCGCTGGTCAGCGCGCGGTCGTCCTTGGGGAAGCTCTCGCGCGTCGCCTGGCTTTCGGACATGTCGACGTCGGCATGAACCTCGACGGTATAATTGCCGGCGCCGAGCATCGGGCCGAGCAGCGTGTCGAGCGCGCGGCGGAAGCGATCCTCGACCTGCGTCTGGAGCTGGAAGGCCTTCATGTCGCCGTTCGACGCGCCGTCCGACAGCAGCGCCCCGCGCTGGTCGATCACCTGCACCTGATCGGCGTTCATGCCGGGAACCGACGAAGCGACGAGGAAGCGGATCGCCTGCACCTGGCCGTCGGAAAGCGAGCGGCCGTTCTGCAGCGTCAGCATCACCGAAGCGGTGGCGGGCTTGTCCTCGCGGACGAACAGGCTCGGCTCGGCGGCGGCGATGTGAACGCGCGCGCTCTTCACCGCGTCGATCGTCTCGATCGTGCGCGACAGGTCGGCTTCGCGCGCCGAGCGCAGCGTCTCGCCTTCGATCGCGCGGCTCGACCCCATCGGCAGCGAGGCGATCAGGCTGTCGCCGCTCGGCGCCGCCTTGGGCAGGCCCTGCCCCGCGAGCGCGATGCGCGCCTGATAGACTTTGTCGGCGTCGACGGTCAGCGCGCCGGTCGCCGGATCGATCGTGTGGCCGATCCCCTGCGACTGGAGCGCGTCGGCGACCGCGGCCTTGTCGTTGTCGTCGAGCCCGGCGAAGAGCTGGGCCTGCGGGGCCGACTGGGTCATGAAATAAGCGAGCGCGGCGATGCCGATCGCGGTGGTGGTGGCGATCATCGGTAGCGCGCGCTGAACGGCGGGCTGGCGGACGAACTGCTGAACGGGCGCGAAACGGCCGCCCATCGCGGGGACGGGCAGACGGTTCGGGCTTTCGTCGACGGGGGTCAGGATCTGGGTTTCGGCCATGGGTTACACCGGCATGTTCATGATGTCGCGATAGGCAGAGAGCAGCTTGTTGCGGACCTGCAGCGTGGTCTCGAAGCCGAGCGAGGCCTTCTGCCGCTCGATCATCACGCTGACGATGTCGTGGGTGTCGCCGCGCTCATAGGCTTCGCTGAGGTCGCTGGCGCGATTCTGCTGGGCGTTGACCTGTTGCAGCGCGTTGCTGATCGCGGCGCCGAAATCGGGCGCGCCAGCCGCGCCGCCCCCAAGGCCGTCGACCCCGCCCGCGGTGCCGCGACCGGCGGCACGTTGCAGCGCCTGGTTCTGATTGAGGATCGAACTGCGCATCTGCAGCAGCCGGCTCGAGTCAATCGTGCTCATAAAGCTTTCATCCGTCCTGGTGCGCGGCCTCGCGCCGCACGCCAAAGAAGAATGCAAGGCCCGTGCCATAAATTTTATTGGCTGTTTTTCAGGGGTTTGATTGGCTACCGAACAGGCTTAATGCCATCTTCGACATTTTTTTGACGCAGCCGCTTAATCCACCGCGCGGGTCGCCGTTACTGCCTCCGTGACCGCTCGCCGAGCCCTCACGAAACGGGAATGGCCAACGGGCCGGAAAGGAACAACATGACTGTCATCAACACCAATGTGAGCGCGCTCCGCGCCCAGAACAGCTCGCGTGTTGCCAACAATATGCAGGCGACGGCGATGGAACGTCTGTCGAGCGGCAAGCGCATCAACAGCGCCAAGGACGACGCCGCCGGCCTCGCCGTGGCGACCCGCATGAACGCTGCGTCGCGCGGTTTCACCCAGGCGATCCGCAACGCCAACGACGGCATTTCGCTGGCGCAGACCGCCGACAGCGGCGCCGGCGGCATCTCGGACATCCTGATCCGTATGCGCGATCTCGCGATGCAGGCCTCGACGGGCACGCTCAGCGATGCCGACCGCACGCTGGTGCAGAAGGAAGTCACCGCGCTGATCTCGCAGATCGGCGACATCGTGACGCAGACGACCTTCAACGGCAACGTCCTGCTCGACGGCAGCGCGACGACCGGCTTCGACATCCAGACCGGCCTCAAGAGCGGTGAAAAGGTGAACATCACCATTGCCAAGCTCGATGCGACGACGCTTGGTGTCAACGCGCTCTCGGTCGCGACTGCTACCGGCGCCACCGGCGCCCTGGCGACGCTCGACACCGCGATCGACAAGGTCGCCAGCGAACGCGCCAACCTCGGTGCGCAGCAGAACCGTCTGAGCGCGGCTGTCGACAATTTGACGGCGCGCGTCACCAACCTCGACGAATCGAAGTCGCGCATCGAAGACGCCGATTTCTCGGCCGAATCGACCAAGCTTGCCGCCGCCGGCATCCTGGCGCAGGCCTCGACCGCGATGCTCGCTCAGGCGAACCAGAGCGCGCAGGGCGTGATGAACCTGCTCCGCGGCTAAAGCGGAAGCTTCGCAAACAGAAATTCAGGCCAACTTTGGTTGGTCCCTTTATTGGCCTGATCCGACGCCCCGGCTCCCCACAGCCGGGGCGTCTTTTATTGGGCGGCAGGCCATTCGGTTCACGCGGAGACGCGGAGACGCGGAGGAGATCGTTCAGGCCGACAGGCCCTTTTGCTATCCAAGGGTGAGCCAAAAGCCGACAACTGGAAGAGAAAGGCCGCTTCGCGGCAAACACTCCCCCTCCGCGTCTCCGCGTCTCCGCGTGAACCGAATGGCCTGCCGCCCCGCCCCTCAATGAAAATCGCGCGACTTCGGAAGGATGCGAACATCGCGCGGATGGCCGTGACGCGGCATCGGCCCGCCCGGCATGGCCTCGTCGCCCAGTCCGTCGAGCCGGTCGGTGCAGTCGGTGATGCGCGTCGCCATCAGGTGGATCACCCCTTCCTTGCTGCGCTGCACCTCGCCCTCGGCGAGCATCAGCCGCGACGCCATGACGGCGCGGCGCTGGCGCTCGAAAAGGCGCGCCCAGAGCAGGATGTTGACGATCCCGCTCTCGTCCTCGAGCGTGATGAACACCGCATTGCCCTTGCCCGGCCGCTGGCGGATCAGGACGACGCCCGCGGTGCGGACGATCGACCCGTTCTTCGCCGCCGCGACCTCGCGCGCGCTGAGCACGCCTTCGGCGGCGAAGCGCGGGCGCAGGAACGCCATCGGATGGCCTTTCAGCGACAGCCGCGTCGTCTGATAGTCGGTGAGCACATGCTCGGCCATCGGCGTGGACGGAAGCTGTGCATCCTCTTCCTGTCCGAGCTCGTCGGTTTCTGCCGCGTCGAACAGCGGCAGCACCCCCTGCCGCACCCGCCGCGCATCCCACAGCGCGGGCCGCCGTTCGAGTCCCATCGACCGGCACGCATCGGCATCGGCGAGCAGCCGCAAGGCGCGGCTCGGCAGGTCCGCGCGGCGCGCGAGTTCCTCGACCGAGGTAAAGGGCGCGGTGACGCGAGCTTCGTCGATCGCGTCCGCCCATATCTCGCGGAACCCGTCGACCTGCCGAAAGCCGAGCCGCAGCGCGAGACTGCCGTCGTCAGTGCGTTCGAGGCTGTTGTCCCAATGGCTGGCATTGACGTCGACCGCGCGCACCTCGACGCCATGCCCCTGCGCGTCGCGGACGAGCTGCGCGGGGGCATAGAAGCCCATCGGCTGCGAATTGAGGATGCCGCAGGCGAAGACCGCGGGGTGGTAATGCTTGATCCATGACGAGACATAGACGAGCCGCGCGAAGGACTGGGCGTGGCTTTCGGGAAAGCCGTAACTGCCGAAACCCTCGATCTGCTTGAAGCAGCGTTCGGCGAAGTCCTTCTCGTAACCGCGCCGCATCATGCCGCCGATCATCTTCTCGCGGAAATTGTCGATCGTCCCGACGTTGCGAAAGGTCGCCATCGCGCGGCGCAGGCCGTTCGCTTCCTCGGGCGTGAAGTCGGCCGCGACCATCGCCAGCTTCATCGCCTGTTCCTGAAAGAGAGGAACGCCGAATGTTTTCTTGAGGACGTCGTGGAGTTCGTTCGGATTATGAGGCGGAGCGGGCGAAGGAAAAGTGGCCTTCTCTTCTCCGTTTCGTCTTTTCAGATAGGGATGCACCATATCGCCCTCGATCGGGCCGGGACGAACAATCGCGACCTGCACGACGAGATCGTAGAATTCCTTGGGTTTGAGGCGCGGCAGCATGTTGATCTGCGCGCGGCTTTCGACCTGGAACACGCCGATGCTGTCGCCCTTTTGCAGCATCTCGTAAACCGCTTGGTCGTCGCAATCGATGTCGAGTTCCAACGTGTGGTCGCCGAGCCCATGTTCGCGCATCAGGTCGTAGCATTTGCGGATGCAGGTCAGCATACCGAGCGCAAGCACGTCGACCTTCATCAGCCCCAATGCGTCGATGTCGTCCTTGTCCCATTCGATGAAGGTGCGGTTTTCCATCGCGGCATTGTGAATCGGCACCAGCTCGTCGAGCCGTCCTTCGGTGAGCACGAAGCCGCCGACATGCTGCGACAGGTGGCGCGGCGCCTGCAGCAGTTCGCCGACGAAGCGGTGCAGCCGCCCGATCTCGCCATTGTGCGGGTCGAGCCCGGCCTCGACGAGGCGCTGGGTCGGCACTTCGTCGCCCCAGCTTCCCCAGCTCGTGTCGGCGAGCCGCGCGGTGACATCCTCGCTGAAGCCGAGCACCTTGCCGACCTCGCGGATCGTGCTGCGCGCGCGGTAATGGATGACGGTCGCGGCGATCCCGGCGCGCTCGCGGCCGTAGCGGTCATAGATATGCTGGATCACCTCCTCGCGCCGCTCATGCTCGAAATCGACGTCGATGTCGGGGGGCTCGTCGCGCTCGGCCGACATGAAGCGCGAGAAGAGCAGTTCGTGCTGCATCGGATCGACCGAGGTGACGCCGAGCAGAAAACAGACGATCGAGTTGGCTGCCGACCCGCGCCCCTGGCAGAGGATCGGCGGCTCCTGCGCGCGCGCGAAGCGGACGAGGTCGTAAACGGTCAGGAAATAATAGACGTAGTTCCGCTTGCGGATCAGCCGCAGTTCGTTGCCGATCAACTGGCGCACCTTGGGAGGGAGGGGCGTGCCATAACGTGCCTCCGCCGCCATCTTCACCAGATGGTGAAGATAGGGAAACGGCTTCCAGCCCGGTGGCACCGGCTCGTGCGGATATTCGTAGCGCAGATCGTCGAGCCGGAAGCCGATGCGGCCGAGCAGCTTCGCGCTCTGCGCGATCGCCCCCGGATAGCCCGTGAACAACCGCTGCATTTCGGCGGGCGATTTCAGATGGCGTTCGCCATTGGCGTGGAGCAGCCGGCCCGCCTTCTGCACCGTCGTGCCTTCGCGGATGCAGGTGACGATATCGTGCAGCGGGCGTTGCTCCCGGCTTGCATAGAGCACGTCGCCTGTCGCGAGCAGCGAGACGCCGGTCGCCGCCGCCAGGCGCTGGCGTTCCGCCAGCCGCCGCGCATCGGTGCCCGATCGCGGCATCGTCGCCGCGAGCCAGACGGATTTCGGGCGTATGCGCTTGAGCGTGCGGAGCAGGGCTTCGTCGCCGTCCATCGCGATCAGCAGCAGGTCGTCGCTATGGTCGACCAGATCCTCCAGATTGAGGATGCAATCGCCCTTCTGCGCGCGCCGATTGCCGGTCGAAAGCAGCCGGGTCAGTCGCCCCCAGCCGTGGCGGCTGACGGGGTAGGCGACGATGTCGGGGGTGCCGTCGGCGAAGGCGAGCCGTGCCCCGACCACCAGTCGGAAACCCTCTACCATCGCGGGCTTCTTGACCTGCAAATCCTTCAGAAAGGCCCACGCCCGCACCACCCCCGCGACGCTGTTGCGGTCGGCGATGCCGATGCCGCTCAGGCCGAGGTTGAGCGCTTCCGCGACCATCTCGGCGGGGTGCGAGGCACCGCGCAGGAAGCTGTAGTTGGTCGCGGCGACCAGTTCGGCGAAGCCGGGTTCGGGCGGCGCCTCGCTCATGCGAACAGCCCGTGGATATACCAGCGCGGATCGCCCTTCTCTTCGTAAAGCCCGTGGCGGAACAGCCAGTAGCGGCGACCCTGGACATCCTCGACGCGATAATAGTCGCGCGTCAGCCCGCCATTGTCGCGGCGGCGCCACCATTCGGCGGCGATGCGCTCGGGCCCTTCGTAACGGCGCACCGCATGGGTGGCGCGTCGCCAGCGGAACTGGTGCGGCGGGCCGTCGGGGACCTCGGCGATCACCTCGATCGGCTGCGGCGGGTCGAAGAGGTGGAAGGGGCGCGTCGGCGGTTCGCCGGCTTCGGGCGCGGGCCAGGGGGCGGGCGGCGGCGCGTCGATTGCGGGAAGCGCGAGCTGCGCCTGCTCGGGAATATGCGTGTCGGCGCCGCGCAGCCGCTGGACACGGCCGCGGCCGAGCCGCGTCGTCATGCGGTCGACAAGCTCGTCCAGCGCCGCCCCCGAAGCCCGCCCCGCCCCGCCTTCGAGTTTGAGCTGATTCGCGCCGAGCGGGTCGAACCGCGGCACCGTCAGACGGATCATGTCGAAACCGAAGCCCGGATCGAGCGGATCGGCGAGTCCGTCCATCCGTTCGGCGAACAGGCGCATGACGAGCCCGGCGTCGCGCGTCGGGTGCCCCGTCTCGACCTCGATGCCGCGCGCGAGGCCGTCGCTGCGAAAGAAGGTCGCGCGGAAATGGCGTCCGCCCTTGCCGCGAACGGCCAGCGCGTCGATCGCTTCTCCGGCGAGTTCGGTCAGCACCTTGGTCGCATGGGCAGTGCTGCCCAAGGGTTCGGCGAAGCGACGTTCGACCATCACCGGCGGCGGCGCGATGCGTGGATCGAGCGGGCTTGGCGCGTCGCCGAGGATACGGCGCAGCGCGGTTGCGGCACCGGCGCCGAAGCGCGCAGCGATATTCGCCATCGGGCGGCTTGCGAGGTCGCCGATCGTCTTCAGCCCCGCGCGGACGAGCGTGACCGTCGCCTCGCCGTCGAGGCCGAGCGACGCGACGGGCAGCCGCCGGATCGCCGCCGCCTCGTCGGGGGCGGGCGGCGAGGGGTAGCGCGCGAGCGCGCGGGCGGCGTCGGCCGTATCCGCGAAAGCGTGGCGCAGCGTCATCCCCAGCCGGTCGAGCCGCCTCTCCAAGTCGGCGGCGATTCCGGCCTCGCCGCCGAACAGATGCTCGGCGCCCGCGATGTCGAGGATCAGCCCGTCGGGCGCATCGAGCGCGACGAGCGGCGTGTAGCGCGCGCAACCCTGCGCGATCCGGTCGAGCCAGGCATGATCGGCGACCGGATCGTGCGGTACGATGGCAAGATCGGGAACGCGCGCCCGCGCGTCGGCGAGCGGCATGCCGGGGGCGAGCCCGAGGGCGTGGGCACGCGGGTCGACGGCGGCAAGACGGAGCGCGCCGCGCTGTTTCTCGGTAAAGGCGAGCGGGGCGTCAGGCGGCCGCGGCGCCGTGCGGCAGAACCGCTCGGCGGGCAGCCACGGGAAGAAGAGCGCCAGATAGCGCCGCTTCCCCGAAGCGATTTTGGTCATGGTTCCAGTCCAGTCGCCAGCGCCCGCCCGCGGGACCGGCGCGCCAGCGAAGCAGTTCGAGGTCGAAGGCGGGGGCGCCGGGAGCGTCGGCTTCAAGCGCCTGCGACGGGGCGGCGACGACGCTCCAGCGCGTTTCGGCGACGCTCGGCGCGGGTGTGGCATTGAGGCGGAGCATCAGCAGCGTCGCTCCGGCATCGCGCGCGCCGAGGGCGAGGCGGCGGCCCGCGGTGAGGTCGAGCAGCGGAAATTTCCCCCAGCTTTCGACGATCACCGCCGCCGACCCCGCGCAGCGGATCGCATCGTTCGCGCAGGCGAGCAGCAGCTTGGGGTCGAGAGCCTCGATGAGCAGCAGGCGGCCCGGATCGCCGCCGAGTTCGGCGATGCCGGGGGCATAGATCGAACCGGCGCGCCGCGTGGCGTCGGTGGTGCGCAGCCAGATCAGCGGCGCCATGCCCGGCGTGCGGAGCGCGAGCAGCGCGGCGAAGGCGGCGGCGCTCGTCGCGTCGAGTGCGTCGGCGGCGAAAAATTCATGCACGCGCCCCGCCGCGAACCCGCCGCCGAGCGCTTCGTCGAACGCGGCGCAGCCGCTCGCGAGCCCGCCGCCCGCCGGACGGCTTGCCGCACCGCCATCGGCGGCGAGCCGCGCGACGCGACGGCGCAGCGCGGCGAGTTGAGGAGACGACTCGCGCATATTTGTTCCTGATATGTTCTTATAGCGCTTTGTCGCTGGCGCTTGTCAAGGCGGCGGGTGCCGCGTCGATTGATCTCACGCAAAGGCGCAAAGGTGCGAAGACTTTTGGCCGCGAGGGCGGTTTTCAGAGAGTCTCACACAAAGACACAAAGAGGGCAGTTGCCGCCGCAGCGTCGCTTTAATCGTCATTTGAGGAAAATGGGCCGGACTTCGTCCGGCCAATCCCGAATTAACCACGGTACGTCCGGATGCAAATTATGCGGGTGCAACTGCCCTCTTTGTGTCTTTGTGCGAGATTTTCTTCTTCGCGCCTTTACGCCTTTACGCGAGATCAATCAGCGCGCCGCCGCGTCGGGCGCGGCGCCGCTGTCCCCGCCCAGGGCGCGGAACAGCGCGATTCGCGTTTGCACGAGCAGCAGGCCCGTGCCGATCTCGCTGCGCCGCGCCGCATAGAGGCTGCGCTGCGCGTCGAGGCTGGAAAGGAAGCTGTCGACGCCGCCCTTGTAGCGCGCGTCGGTGAGCATCGCGGTGTCGGCGGCCGCCTCCGTATTCGCGGCGGCGGCGCGGACGCGTTCTGAAATCGTGCCCTGCACCGCGAGCGCGTCGGCGACGTCGCGGAAGGCAGTCTGGATCGCGCCCTCATAACTCGAAAGCGCAGCGTCGCGCTGCGCCTTGGTGACGTCGACCCCGGCGCGGCGGCCGCCGAAGTCGAAGATCGTCGTGCTCGCGTCGCCCCCCGCCGACCAGTTGAACGATCCCTTGTCGAACAGGCTCGACAGCGCATCGCTCGCGAAGCCGAGCAGGCCGGTCAGCGAAATCGTCGGGAACAGCCGCGCGCGCGCGACGCCGATGTCGGCGTTGGCGGCGCGCAGGCGATATTCGGCCTCGATCACGTCGGGGCGGCGCAGCAATATCTGCGAACTGACCCCGGCGGGAAGCTGGACGACGCCGGGCGTCACGTCGGAAAGGCCCGCGGGGAGCAGCGCGGAGTCGAAATCGGCGCCGACGAGCAGCCGGATCAGATTTTCGTCCTGCGCGAGCGCGGTCTGCTGCTGCGCGATCGAATCCTCGGCGGTCGCGAGAATCTGTTCGGCCTGGCGCAGGTCGGTGCGCGGCGCGACCCCGCCGTCGAGCCGCGCCTTGGTCAACCGCACGCTTTCGCGCGCGTTGGCGGCGGTATCCTCGGCGATCTTGAGCAGGTCGCGGTCGGCACCATAGCCGGCCCAGATGTCGGCAAGGTCGGCGATCAGCGCGAGGCGGACGGTCCGCGACGCGGCTTCGGTTGCGAGCGCGCTGTTGCGGTCGGACTCGGCGGCATTGGCGAGGCGGCCGAACAGGTCGAGCTCGAACGCGGTGACACCGCCGCGGAGCGAGAAATCGCCGCTCCCGTTTCCGCTTCCCCCGCTGTCGGAATAGCCTGCGCCGGCGCTGACGCCGAGCGCGGGAAACTGGCCCGCGCGGCTGACCCGCGCCTGCGCGCGGGCGGCGGCGACATTGGCATAGGCGGTGCGCAGGTCGCGGTTATTCTCCAGCGCCCGGTCGACGAGGGTCTGCAGGCGCGGATCGGTGAAGATCGTCTTGTACGACAGGATCGGCAGCGCTTCTTCGCTCTGAAGAAGATAGGCGTCGCCCACCGGCCAGCTTTGCGGCACCGGCGGCGGGGGAAGCACTGTCTTCGGCGCGAGCGAGCAGCCCGCCAGCAGGATCGGAAGCGCGATCGGGAGCCCGCGTTTCATGCCCTCACCTCCGCGCTGCCGTCTTTCTTGCCGAAGCGCTGGCGCGCCGCCGCGAGCCCGTCGCGCACGCCGCGGCGGACGAGCACGAAGAAGAGCGGGATGAAGAAGATCGCGAGCAGCGCCGCGGTCAGCATCCCGCCGATCACCGCGGTGCCGATCGCGACGCGGCTGTTCGCGCCCGCGCCGGTCGCGATCGCAAGCGGCAGCACGCCGAAGATGAAAGCGAAGCTGGTCATCAGGATCGGGCGCAGACGGATGCGTGCCGCCTCGATCGCCGCCTCGATCACGCGCTTGCCCTTTCGTTCCTCCTGCTCGGCGAATTCGATCATCAGGATCGCATTCTTTGCCGCGAGCCCCATCGTCGTCAGCAGGCCGATCTGGAGGTAGACGTCGTTTTCGAGCCCGCGCAGCGTCACCGCGAACACCGACCCGACGAGGCCGAGCGGGATGATCAGGATGACCGCGAGCGGGATCGACCAGCTTTCGTAGAGCGCGGCGAGGCAGAGGAAGACGACGAGCAGCGACAGGCCATAGAGCAAGGGCGCCTGCCCCGACGCCTGCCGCTCCTGATAGGAGGCGCCCGCCCAGGCGACGCTGGTGCCGGGGATTTGCGCGGCCATTCGCTCCATCTCGTCCATCGCTTCGCCCGAACTGGTGCCCGCGGCGGGCTGTCCCGAGATTTCGAACGCAGGAACGCCCTGAAAGCGCGAGGTGCTGGACGGCGTCGTCGACCAGCCGATGTTGGAAAAGGCCGAAAAAGGCGACATCTGCCCGTCCGAAGAACGGACATACCATTGGCCGAGATCTTCCGGCTTGGCGCGATAGGGGGCATCGCCCTGGACATAGACGCGCTTGACGCGGCCCTTGTCGATGAAGTCGTTGACGTATCGCCCGCCCCAGGCGGTCGCGAGCGTGCTGTTCACGTCGCTGTTGTCGAGGCCGTAGGCGGTGAGCCGCTGCGTATCGATGTCGATCTTCAGCGTCGCGACGTCGGGAAGGTCGGACAGGCGGACCGAGGTCAGTTTCGGATTGGCGTTCGCCATGTCGAGCAGCCGGTCGCGCGCCGCGGCAAACTCCTCGCGGCTCATCCCGCTGCGATTCTGGAACTCCATCGTGAAGCCCGAGGTGTCGCCGAGGCCGCGCACCGCGCCGGGGACGAGCGCGAAGACCTGCGCGTCGCGAAGCCCCGACAAGGCCTTGCGCGTGCGGTCGGCGATCGCATCGGCCGTATTCTCCTTGCCCGGCCGCAAATCCCAGTCGACGAGATTGACGAAGCCCTGCCCGGTGTTCTGGCCCGCTGCCGCCCCGCCGCCGCCGCCGGCGATCAGGAAGATCGCGCCCACATTGGCCTTTTCCTGGGTCAGCAGATATTTCTCGATCTGGTCGCGCACCGCGAGCGTGCGTTCCTGCGTCGCGCCTGCGGGCAGACGGAACTGGACCGAGACGCGGCCCTGGTCCTCGTTCGGCAGGAAGCCGCTGGGGAGCCGCACGAACATCACCGCGAGCAGCGCGACGATGAGGACGTAGATGCCGAGGAAGCGCCATTTGCGGTCGACGACTTTGGTCACGCTGCCGACATAGCGTTTCACCGAGCGGTCGAAGCGGGTGTTGAAACCGTCCTGCGCACGCTTCAGCGCGGCGTGGAAGCGCGGGAAGCGATGCGGCCGGTCGCTGTCCGCGCCATGGATCGCGCGCGGTTTCAGCAAGGTCGAGGTCAGCGCGGGGCTTAGGATCAGCGCGACGAGCACCGACAGCCCCATCGCCGAGACGATGGTGACCGAGAATTGGCGATAGATGACCCCGGTCGACCCGCCGAAAAAGGCCATCGGCAGGAACACCGCCGACAGCACGAGCGCGATCGCGATCAGCGCGACCTGCAATTCCTTCATCGACTCGATCGTCGCCTCGCGCGCCGACATGCCCGGATTTTCTTCCATCAATCGCTCGACATTCTCGACGACGACGATCGCATCGTCGACGAGCAGGCCGATCGCAAGCGTCAGCCCGAACAGGGTCAGCGTGTTGATCGTGAAGCCCGCGATATAGAAGATGCCGAAGGTTCCGAGCAGGACGACCGGCACCGCGATTGCGGGGACCAGCACCGCGCGCCAGCTTTGCAGGAAGACGAACATCACGAGGACGACGAGCAGGATCGCCTCGAGCAGCGATTTGCGCACTTCGCTGACCGACAGCTTGATGAAAGCGGTCGCGTCGTTGGCATAGCTGTAGGCGAGCCCGTCGGGGAAGTCGGCGGAAAGCTCCTCCATCCGCGCCTTGACGCGATCGGCGGTTTCGAGCGCGTCGGCCCCCGGCGACAGCGAGATCGACATGCCCGCGCCGGGATGGCCGTTGACGCGGCTGATGGTCGTATAGCTCTCGGCGCCGATTTCGACCCGCGCGACGTCCCTGATCCGCACCGCGGACCCGTCGGGAAGCGTCTTGAGGACGATATTCTCGAACTGTTCAGGGGTCTGAAGGCGCGACTGGGCGGTGACGGTCGCGTTGAGCATCTGCCCCTGCGGCGCGGGCAGGCCGCCGACGTCGCCCGCCGCGACCTCGCTGTTCTGCGCGCTGATCGCCGAAACGACGTCGCCGGGCATCAGCGAGACGGCGGCGAGCCGCTGCGGATTGAGCCAGATGCGCATCGCGTGCGGCGCGCCATAGACGTTGACGTCGCCGACCCCCTCGACGCGCGACAGCGGATCCTGGATGTTCGATGCCATATAGTCGGACACGTCCTGGTTCGACCGCGTGTCGGTTTCGTCATAGACGCCGACGAGCAGCAGCGAATCGGCGTTCGATTTGGTGACGCGCACCCCCTGCTGCTGCACTTGCTGCGGCAGGCGCGAGATCGCCGAGGCGATCTTGTTCTGCACCTGCACCTGCGCGATGTCGGGATCGGTGCCCTTGGCGAAGATCGCCGAAATGCTGGCCTGCCCGCGCGAACTCGATTGCGAGCTGAAATAGAGGAGGCCATCGATTCCGGTGAGCTGCTGTTCGAGCACCTGCGTCACGCTGTTCTCGATCGTCTCGGCCGACGCGCCCGGATAGCTCGCGCGGATATTGACCTGCGCGGGAGCGATATCGGGATATTGTTCGAGCGGCAGCGAGAAGAGCGCGCCCAGCCCGCCGAGCATGACGACGATCGCCAGCACCCAGGCGAAGATCGGCCGATCGATGAAGATGCGCGACATGGGGGCCTATTTTCCTTTCGTCGCCGCACTCTTGTCCGCGGGCGCCCCTATCCGCTGCGGACTGCTGGCCGGAACCGGCTTGATCGGCGCACCCTGCCGCAGGTTGCCGACCCCCTGGCTGATGACCTTGTCGCCGGGCTTCAGCCCGTCGGTGACGACCCAGTTCGTCCCCACCGTGCGCTTGGCGACGATCTTGCGCCGCGCTGCCTTGTTGTCCTTGCCGACCAGATAGACGAAGGCCGACCCGTCGAAATCGCGCTGCACCGCGGTTTGCGGCACGAGCATCGCGGCCGGATTGATCGCCTGATCGAACAGCGCCGTCACGAACATGCCGGGAAGCAGCAGCCCCCCAGGGTTCGGAAAGCGCGCGCGCAGCGTCACCGTGCCGGTTTCCTCGCTGACCGTCACTTCCGAAAACTGCACCGTGCCGGGAAGAGGGTAGTCGCTGCCGTCCTCCAGCTTCAGCCGCACCGAGGTGCCGCCCGGCGTCACCCCGCCGCTGGCGAGCGCCTGGCGCAGCCGGGTGAGGTCGGCGCTCGACTGCTGCATGTCGACATAGATGGGGTCGGTCTGCTGGATCACCGCGAGCGGGGTCGCCTGGCTCGCGCTGACCAATCCGCCCGGCGTGACCAGGCTGCGGCCGATGCGCCCGCTGATCGGCGCCGACAGGCTGGTGTAGCGCAGGTTGATCCGCGCGGTTTCGAGCGCGGCGGCATTTTGCGCCACCGCGGCGCGCGCGCTGCGGGCCTGCGCCAGCGCGTCGGTATAATCCTGCTCGGCGACCGCCTGAATTTTCGCGAGCGGGGCAAAGCGCTTCGCTTTTTCCTCGGCCGCCTGCGCGCTGGCGCGGGCGCTCGCAAGATTCGCTTCGGCCTGATCGACCGCCGCCTGATAAAGGCTCGCATCGATCTGATAAAGCGGCTGACCGGCGCGGACGAAGCCGCCCTCGGTGAACAGGCGGCGGCGGATGACGCCGTTCACCTGCGGCCGTACCTCGCTCGTCTCGAAAGCGACGGTACGCCCGCCGAGCGAGGTGGTCACCGGCACCGCCTCCTGTTTGACGACGACATAGCCGACCTCGGCGGTGCGATTGCCGCCCTTCGCATCCTTGTCCGAACAGGCGCCGAGCGAAAGCGTCGCGATGCACAGGGCTCCGATCAGGAGCAGCGGCCTTGTCTTCGTCATCAGAATTCCGGTCTTGATTTGTGCCGGGCGGCTGGGGAGTCGGCGCTATTCAGCCGAATGGCAGGGGCCATGCAAGCGGTTTCGGGGCTTTGCGACAAAGTGCGACAATTTGGTTGCGCGCGATACCATCGCCGCGGCGATGGCGGACCTATGCCCGCGCGCCCGCCTCCTCGACGCCCGTGCTGTTGTGGCGGAGCGCCTTCAGTACCGTGTCGACGATCTGCGGCGCGTTGAGCCCCGCTTCGTCATATTGTGCCTCGGGCTTGTCCTGGTCCTGGAAGACGTCGGGCAGCCGCATCGTGCGCAGCTTCAGCCCGGCGTCGATCAGCCCCTCGTCGCTCGCGAGCGTCAGCACATGCGCGCCGAGCCCGCCGATGCTGCCTTCCTCGATCGTCACGCAGACCTCGTGGGCGGCCAGCGTCCTGCGGATCAGTTCCTCGTCGAGCGGCTTGGCGAAGCGCAGGTCGATTACGCTCGTCGACAGGCCGCGCGCTTCCAGCGTGTCGGCCGCTTTCAGCGCCTCGGCGAGCCGGGTGCCGAGCGACAGGATCGCGACCGTCTTGCCCTGGCGGACGACGCGGCCCTTGCCGATCGCGAGCTTTTGCGGAACCTCGGGCAGCGCCACGCCGGTGCCGCTTCCGCGCGGATAGCGGAAAGCGATCGGGCCCGCGTCATATTCGGCGGCAGTATAGGTCATGTGGACGAGCTCGGCCTCGTCGGCCGCGGCCATCACCACCATATTGGGCAAGGTCGCGAGATAGGTGATGTCGAAGCTGCCCGCGTGGGTCGATCCGTCGGCGCCAACCAGCCCCGCGCGGTCGATCGCGAAGCGCACCGGCAGATTCTGGATCGCGACGTCGTGGACGACCTGGTCGTAGGCGCGCTGGAGGAAGGTCGAATAGATCGCCGCGAACGGCCGCATTCCCTGCGCGGCGAGCCCGGCGGCGAAGGTCACCGCATGTTGCTCGGCGATGCCGACATCGAAGCTGCGTTCGGGGTGCGCCTTGGCGAATTTGTCGACCCCGGTCCCCGACGGCATCGCCGCGGTGATCGCGACGATCCGCTTGTCGGTCTCGGCAAGCTTGGCCAGCGTCTCGCCAAAGACGTTCTGATAGGCGGGCGGCCCCGGCGGCGCCTTCGCCTGCACGCCGGTGATGACGTCGAATTTCTGCACGCCGTGATATTTGTCGGCCGCGGCCTCGGCGGGGGCATAGCCCTTGCCCTTCATCGTCACCGCATGGATCAGCACCGGGCCATGGTCGCTGTCGCGGACATTTTCGAGCACCGGGATCAGATGGTCGAGATTATGCCCGTCGATCGGCCCGACATAATAAAAGCCCAGCTCCTCGAACAAGGTGCCGCCCATCGCCATGCCGCGTGCGAACTCGTCGGTCTTCTTCGCCGCCTTGTGGAGCGGCTGCGGCAGTTTGCGCGCAAAGCGCCGCGCGATCTCGCGAAGCTCGACGAACGGCCGCGACGAGACGAGCTTGGCGAGATAGGCCGACAGGCCGCCCACCGGCGGCGCGATCGACATGTCGTTGTCGTTGAGGATGACGATCAGCCGGTTGCCCGCGGCGGCGGCATTGTTCATCGCCTCATAGGCCATGCCCGCCGACATCGATCCGTCGCCGATCACCGCGATCGCCCGGCCGGGCTCGTCCTTCAGCTTGTTGGCGATCGCGAAGCCGAGCGCGGCGCTGATCGAGGTCGACGAATGCGCCGCCCCGAACGGGTCATATTCGCTCTCGCTGCGCTTGGTGAAGCCCGAAAGCCCGCCGCCGGTTCGCAGCGTGCGGATACGGTCGCGGCGCCCGGTGACGATCTTGTGCGGATAGCATTGATGCCCGACGTCCCAGACGATCTTGTCGCGCGGCGTCTCGAACACATAATGGAGCGCGACCGTCAGCTCGACGACGCCGAGCCCCGAGCCCAGGTGCCCGCCGGTGGTACCGACGGCCGAAATCATCTCGGCGCGCAGTTCGTCGGCGAACTGGCGGAGGTCTTCGGGCTTCAGCTTGCGGAGGTCGGCGGGGACATCCACCGTGTCGAGCAGCGGCGTATGCGGACGATCGGTCATCGCGGCGTCATACTGGTAACCGCAGATACTGTCGAATAAAAAGCCTCCCCTCCCTGCAAGGGAGGGGTGCGAAGACTTGGCAGCTCGCTGCCTAGTCGCAGCGGGGTGGGTAAGCGACCCGAAGGAACTCCGAAGGAAAGAACGCCTGCGGCGACCCACCCCCAGCCCCTCCCTTGCAGGGAGGGGAGCTATTCTTCCTCTTCCTCGCGCCCTTTCGCTGTACCGATCTGCGCGTACAGCCCGCGCACCATCAGGTCGGTGAACACCAGCATCGCCCCGACCATCGCAAGCAGCAGCACGACCGCGATCACCGGAAACGGCCCGATCGTCGCGATCGCCTCGCGCCGCATCACCGCCGCGATCAGCGCCGCGCTCGCGAGCAGCGCATAGCCCGCGAACCGTCCCGCGCGGCTCATCGGGAACCGATGCGCGCTTGCGCGGATAGAAGGGAAGGCAGGACGGAGCGATGCATGAAAGCCACGATGAAGCGAAAAGCCTCCCCCGGCAAGACGAAGTCTTTGCATTGCGGTGACAATCCCATACACCCGCTGCCAGAGGGGCAAGAACATAGGATGGATATGCCCGATTTGACGTCGCTCTTCCGCTTCCTCCGCCTGGCGCCGATCCTTGCTGCCCTCGCGGGCTTCGCGGCGCCCGCCGCGGCCGAGGAGGTCGCGCTTCCCTACGATCTGCCGCTCACTGCCGATCCGTCGCCGGTCGCTGCGCCCGCCGATGCGCCGGCGCGCTTCGTGCAGGACAGCGGCGACATCGATGACAATATCTTGCTCCCCGCCGCACGGCCGCAGGACGATCGTGAGGACCGCCGCTATGCGCGCGACTATTTCGCGCTTGCCGCGGGGGTGATCACCGTGCCGAGCTATAATGGTTCGGACGAGCGCAACGTCCTTCCCGCCTTCTATTTCCGCGGGCGCTACAAGGGGTACAGCTTCTCGACCCGCGGCACCAATTTTCAGGTCGACCTGATCCGTCAGAAGCGCGGGCAGCGGACCGACTTCAAGTTCGGCCCGATCATCAACCTGCGCAGCGACCGTACCGGCCGCATCAAGGACGCGCAGGTCGAGGCGCTCGGTGACCGCAAGATGGCGGTCGAGCTCGGCATTTCGGCGGGGATCACGCAATCGGGCATCATCACCAGCCGCTACGACCAGATCGGTTTTCGCGTCGTCGGGGTCAAGGACATCAGCGGCCGGCACGGAAGCTGGGTCGTCTCGCCGACGATCGATTATGGCACGCCGCTGTCGAAGCGCGCCTATATCGGCCTTTCGGCGTCGTTCAATGTCTATGGCAAGGGCTTCGGCCGCTATTATTTCGACGTCGACCCCGTGGGCAGCGCCGCGAGCGGGTTGCCCGTCTATACCGGCGCCGGCCGCAAGGCGACGCTCGGCAAATATACGATCGGCATGGCCGGCGCCTATTCGCTGTCGGGTGACCTTCGCAAGGGCTTCGTGCTGATCGGCGGCGCGCAATATGGCCGGATGACGAGCCGGTTCGGGGCTTCGCCGATCGTCGATGTCGCCGGCAGCCGCGACCAGTGGCTGATGGGCGGCGGGCTCGCCTATCAGTTCTGAGCGGCGCGCGCGGCATCAGTCCGGGACCAGCAGGCCCCGATTCTCGCGCACCTCGGCATCGAGCCATTCGATGAACGCACGAATCCGCGGTTGCGGCGCGACGTCGCGGTGGAGCGCGAGCCAGAAGGCGCGCGCGATGACCTGATCGGGCCGGACGCGCACCAGCGCGGGGTCGTCCGCGGCCAGGAAACAGGGCAGGACGCCGACCCCGGCGCCGCCGGCGATCATCCGCCGCTGCGCGAGGATCGACGATGAGCGCACGGTGGCGCGCAGCCCCGGCTCGATCTCGCCCAGATAGTCGAGTTCGGGCGCATAGAGGATGTCGGGCATATAGCCGATCACCGGAATCCCCGCGCGCGCCAGCGGGGTCCGCTCGGCCGCGTCCCGCCATTCGGGCCGGTCGGCGGGCGCATAGAGGCCCAGACTGTAATCCGACAGCTTGCGCGTGATCAGCGGGCCTTTTCGGGGTCGCGCGAGCAGGATCGCCATATCGGCCTCGCGCCGCGACGGGTCGAGGAAGCCCGACGAGGCGACGAGGTCGATCTCGAGCTCGGGATGCGCGGCGACGAAACGGCCGAGCCGCGGCGCGATGAAGCTGTTGCCGAAGCCTTCGGAAACGCTGACCCGCAACTGCCCTGACAGGCCCGTTTCCTCGTCGCGTGTATGAATGCGCGCCGCCGCCGCCGCCATCGCTTCGGCGTGCGGCACGAGCGCGCGGCCCGCCGCGGTCAGGACGAAGCCGGTGGGCGCGCGCTCGAACAAGGTCTGGCCGAGCGCGGTTTCGAGCGCGCTCACCCGGCGGCTGACCGTGGTTGCATCGACGTGCAGCGCCGCCCCCGCCCGCGCGAGCGTGCCGTGGCGCGCGACGAACAGGAAATATTGCAGCTCGTCCCAATCCATTTGCCTGCAAATATGCAGCATCGTCCTGCAAGTCTATCCCTTGCAATCGGGTCCCAACTGGTCCGATAGACCGTTTCGAGAGCGGCGCGCGTCAAACTGGAGCCATTCTCTCTCCGTTCGCCCTGAGCTTGTCGAAGGGCCGTTCTTTCATTCAGACGCCTGGTGAAGAAGAACGGTGCTTCGACAAGCTCAGCACGAACGGGCGTTTGTGGGCGCGCCGCAGAAAATAGGGAAAGGAAACCCCCTCATGCGACAGATCGACCACCACATCGCCGGCGGCGCCGGCGGTAGCGCTCGCTTCGGCGACATCCTCGACCCCAACAACGGCGGCGTGCAGGCGCGGGTCGCGCTGGGTGATCGCGCCGTGCTCGACCGCGCCGTCGCCGCCGCGAAGGCCGCGCAGCCCGGCTGGGCGACGACCAATCCGCAGCGCCGCGCCCGCGTGATGTTCGAATTCAAGCGGCTGGTCGAGGCCAATATGGAAGAGCTGGCGCAGATGCTCTCGGCCGAGCATGGCAAGGTGATCGCCGACGCGCGCGGCGACGTCCAGCGCGGGCTCGACGTCGTCGAATTCGCCTGCGCCGCGCCGCATGTGCTGAAGGGCGACTATACGATCGGTGCCGGTCCCGGCATCGACGTCTATTCGATGCGCCAGCCGATCGGCATCGGCGCGGGCATCACCCCGTTCAACTTTCCCGCGATGATCCCGTTGTGGATGGGCGCGATCGCGACCGTCGTCGGCAACGCTTTCATTCTCAAGCCCAGCGAACGCGACCCGTCGGTTCCCGTGCGCCTGTCGGAATTGTTCCTCGAGGCGGGGATGCCCGAAGGCATCTTCCAGACCGTCCACGGCGACAAGGAGATGGTCGACGCGATCCTCGACCACCCCGATATCGGCGCGGTCAGCTTCGTCGGCTCGTCGGACATCGCGCATTATGTCTACAACCGCGGCGTCGCGAACGGAAAGCGCGTCCAGGCGATGGGCGGCGCGAAGAACCACGGCATCGTCATGCCCGACGCCGACCTCGACCAGGTGGTGAATGATCTCACAGGCGCCGCCTTCGGCTCGGCCGGCGAACGCTGCATGGCGCTGCCGGTCGTCGTGCCGGTCGGCGAGGACACCGCGAACCGCCTCCGCGACAAGCTCGTCCCCGCGATCGAGGCGTTGCGCGTCGGCGTGTCGACCGATGCCGAGGCGCATTACGGCCCGGTGGTCACCGAAGCGCACAAGCAGAAGGTCGAGGGCTGGATCCAGAAATGCGCCGACGAGGGCGCCGAGCTCGTCATCGACGGCCGCGGTTTCACGCTGCAGGGGCATGAGAAGGGCTTCTTCGTCGGCCCGACGCTGTTCGACCACGTCACCCCCGACATGGAAAGCTACAAGGAAGAAATCTTCGGCCCCGTCCTCCAGATCGTCCGCGCGCCTGATTTCGAAACCGCGCTCGACCTGCCGTCGAAGCATCAGTACGGCAACGGCGTCGCCATCTTCACCCGCAACGGCCACGCGGCGCGCGAATTTGCGGCGCGCGTCAATGTCGGCATGGTCGGGATCAACGTGCCGATCCCGGTGCCGGTCGCCTACCATACGTTCGGTGGCTGGAAGCGCTCGGCGTTCGGCGACACCAACCAGCACGGCATGGAAGGCGTCAAATTCTGGACCAAGGTCAAGACCGTCACCGCGCGCTGGCCCGACGGCTCGCCCGACGGCGGCAACGCCTTCGTCATCCCGACGATGGGCTAGGCAACCCTTGCGCCGGGTCGACCATTTCTCCTGTCGAAGGAGAAGGATGATGATGCGATGGACGATGCCGGCGGCGCTGCTGCTGCTCGCCGCCTGTAGTGGCGGCGACAAGGATGAGCAGGCCGAAGCCGACAAGGTGCCCGCGGTGCCGACGGTTCCCGAGGCCGCCCCCGCGGCGCCCGCCGCGGCGCAGGAAAGCGCGCCCGACTATGTCGCCGACCCGGCGGTGAAGCCGCCTGCAAAGCCTGACCCTGGTATCGGCCAGGGTGACGCGGCGATTCCCGTCGCGCTTCAGGGGCGCTGGGGATTGGTCGCGGCCGACTGCACCTCGACCAAGGGGGACGCAAAGGGACTGCTGACGATCGGCGCGGCCGACCTGCGTTTCTATGAATCGCAGGGAATCCTCGCGCATATCCGCGAACGCAGTGCAACGCGCCTTGTCGCCGATTACAAGTTCAGCGGCGAAGGCGAGGATTGGGACCGGCTGATGCAACTCACGGTGCAGGATGGCGGCAAGATACTCGTCCGCCGCGATTATGGCGAGGGTGCCGCGCCCGAACCGATGCGCTATAGCCGTTGTGCCTGATGGCCAGAAAGGGAGATTCACGATGGACATTCGCCTGATCGCAATCGCCGCCGCCGCCCTGCCGCTCGCCGCCTGCGCGGCCAGCGAAGCCCCCGCCGAATCGACCCCGCCGCCGCCCGCCGAAATGACGTGCAACGCCGATGCGGGCGCGAGCTTCGTCGGTCAGACCGCGACGCCCGATCTGGGCGGCGCAATCGTCAAGGCGACCGGCGCGCGCACGCTGCGCTGGGGCCCGCCGCGCTCGGCGATGACGATGGATTATCGGCAGGACCGGGTGAATGTGATGTACGACGATGCGTACAAGATCACGCAGGTCACGTGTGGCTGACGATTCTCGACGCAATCACAGCTCGGCCTCCCCGTTCGAACCCGTTTACGGCTACAGCCGTGCGGTTCGGGTGGGGAATCGCATCGACGTCGCCGGTTGTGCGCCGATCGAACCCGACGGCTCGTCGACCCCCGGCGACGCCGGGGTGCAGGCGGCGCGCTGCCTGGCGATCATCGGCGAAGCGCTCGCGGCGCTCGGCGGCAGCTTCGCCGACGTCGTCCGCACCCGCATGTACATCACCGACGCCGCCGATGCCGACCGCGTCGGCCATGCCCATGGCGCGGTGTTCAAGGACATCCGCCCGGCCGCGACGATGCTCGTAATCCCCGCACTGATCCGCCCCGAGTGGAAAGTCGAAATCGAGGCCGAGGCCATCCTAGAGAAGTGACCATGACCGACCAGTTCCAGCTTACCGACGACCAGCTCGCCATTCAGGACATGGCGCGCAAATTCACCGCCGATCGCATCACACCTTTCGCGGCCGAGTGGGACGAGACGCATCATTATCCTGTCGATGTCTGGAAGGCGGCGGGCGAGCTCGGCTTCGGCGCGATTTACGTGGCCGAGGAATCGGGCGGCATCGGGCTCGGCCGGCTCGAGGCGGCGCTGATCATGGAGGCGATGGCCTATGGCTGCCCCGCGACCAGCGCTTATGTCTCGATCCACAATATGGCGACGTGGATGATCGACCGCTTCGGCGGCGCGGAGATCAAGGCGCGCTTCCTGCCGCAACTCGTCAGCATGGAGAAGATCGCCTCCTATTGCCTGACCGAGCCGGGGTCGGGGTCGGACGCCGCGGCGCTCAAGACCACGGCGAAAAGGGACGGCGACCATTATGTGCTCAACGGCACCAAGCAGTTCATTTCGGGGGCGGGTACCAACGACATCTATGTCTGCATGGTCCGCACCGGTGAAGAGAAGTCGAAAGGCATCTCTTGCCTCGTCATCGAGAAGGATGCGCCTGGCCTCAGCTTCGGCGCGCCCGAGAAGAAGCTCGGCTGGAACGCCTCGCCGACCGCGCAGGTGATTTTCGAGGATTGCCGCGTGCCGGTCGAAAACCGGGTCGGGGCCGAGGGCGACGGCTTTCGTTTCGCGATGGCGGGGCTCGACGGCGGGCGGCTCAACATCGGCGCCTGCTCGCTGGGCGGCGCGCAGCGCTGCCTCGACGAGGCGATCGCCTATACGAAGGATCGCCAGCAGTTCGGGCAGCCGATCGCCGATTTCCAGAACACCCAGTTCATGCTCGCCGACATGGCGACCGACCTCGAAGCCGCGCGCGCCCTGCTCTATCTCGCCGCGGCGAAGGTGACCGCGAACGCTCCCGACAAGTCGCGCTTCTCGGCGATGGCGAAGCGGCTCGCGACCGACAATGGCAGCAAGATCGTCAACGACGCCCTGCAATTGTTCGGCGGCTACGGCTATTTGAAGGATTATCCGATCGAGCGCTTCTGGCGCGACCTGCGCGTCCATTCGATCCTCGAAGGGACGAACCAGGTGATGCGGATGATCGTGGGAAGGGACCTGCTGCGCCAATGACCGAAGATGTTCTGATCAGCACCGACGGTCGCGTCGGTCGCCTGTCGCTCAATCGCCCCAAGGCGATTCACGCGCTCAACCTGCCGATGTGCGAGGCGATGATCGACGCGCTCGTCGGGTGGCGCGAGGATGGCGCCGTCGAGGCGGTGATCATCGACCATAGCGAGGGACGCGGCTTCTGCGCGGGCGGCGATATCCGCATGCTCGCGGAAAGCGGCGCGAAGGATGGGAAGGAGGCGTGCGCCTTCTTCCACACCGAATATCGCCTCAACCATCTGCTCTTCACCTATCCGAAGCCCGTCGTCGCCTTCATGGACGGCATCACGATGGGCGGCGGAGTCGGCATTTCGCAGCCCGCACCCTATCGCGTCGCGACCGAGCACACCCGCTTCGCGATGCCCGAGACCGGGATCGGCCTCTTCCCCGACGTCGGCGGCGGCTGGTATCTGCCGCGGCTCGAAGGTCGTGTCGGGGTTTTTCTCGCGCTCACCGGCGCGCGGCTCGACGGCGCCGAATGTTTGGCGCTGGGTCTCGCGACTCATTATCTTCCGTCGGAAAAGCTCGCCGAAGCGAAGGCGCGGATCGCGCAGCACCCCGACCGCATCGGCGGCATCCTGGGCGAACTGTCGGTCACTGCTCCGCCTGCCGCGATCACCGGCCAGGTCGACAAGATCAACCGCCTGTTCGCCAGCGACCGCTATGAGGATATCCTTGCCGCGCTCGAGACCGATGGCGGCGAATGGGCGGCGAAGGAGCTTGATGCGCTCCGCACCAAGAGCCCGCAGACCTGCAAGGTCGCGCTGCGCCAGCTCAAGGAAGGCGGCGCGATGCCCGACTTCGCGAGCCAGATGCGCCAGGAATATGCGATCGGCAGCCATGTCGTCGCGATGCACGACTTCATCGAAGGCGTCCGGGCCCTGATCATCGACAAGGACAACAGCCCGAAATGGGACCCGCCGACGCCCGAGGCGGTCACCGACGCCTGGATCGACGCGATCTTCGCGCCGCTGCCGGAAAACGAGAAATGGACCCCTCTAACCTAAACCGTCACCCCGGCGAAGGCCGGGGTCTCGCCGTCGAGATTCCGGCTTTCGCCGGAATGACGAAGGAGATTGCCGAATGACATACGAAACCCTCCTCGTCGAGCAGCGCGGCGCCGTCACGCTGGTGACATTGAACCGCCCGCAGGCGCTGAACGCGCTCAACTCGTCGGTGCTCGACGATCTGATCGCGGCCTTCGCGGCTTTCGAGGCCGACCCCGGCCAGCGCTGCGCCGTGCTCACCGGATCGGGCGACAAGGCGTTCGCCGCGGGCGCCGACATCAAGGAAATGGCCGACAAGCCGGCGGCCGATTTCTACCTCGAAGACTTCTTCTCGAAATGGACGAGCGACTTCGTGAAGAAGGTCCGCAAGCCGTGGATCGCCGCGGTGAACGGCTTCGCGCTCGGCGGCGGCTGCGAACTTGCGATGATGGCCGACTTCATCATCGCCAGCGAAAAAGCGAAATTCGGCCAGCCCGAAATCAAGCTCGGCGTCGCGCCGGGCATGGGCGGGTCGCAGCGGCTGACCCGCGCGGTCGGCAAGGCGAAGGCGATGGAGATGTGCCTCACCGGCCGGATGATGGACGCCGCCGAAGCCGAACGCTCGGGGCTCGTCGCGCGCGTCGTCGCGCACGAGACGCTGGTCGACGAAGCGGTGAAGACCGCCGCGACGATCGCCGCCATGCCGCCGATGGCGGCGATGGTGAACAAGGACATGGTCAATGCCGCCTTCGAGACCACGCTCGATCAGGGGCTGCTCTACGAACGCCGCCTGTTCCAGATCCTCGCCGCGACCGAGGACAAGGCCGAAGGCATGGCCGCCTTCATCGAGAAGCGCGAAGGCGTGTGGAAGGGGCGATGATCGCCCGGCCCTCTCCCCTTCAGGGGAGAGGATATGGAGGCTTGCGAACTTGTTCGCTAGCCGGAGTTGGAGAGGGGCCTGCTGACCTCCCCCCTCTCCCAACCCTCTCCCCTGAAGGGGAGAGGGCTCATGGAGAGAATATATGAAAATCGCGTTCATCGGACTCGGCAATATGGGCGGCGGCATGGCCGCGAATCTTGCCAAGGCGGGCCATGACGTCCGCGCCTTCGACCTCAGCGAGGAAGCCCTCGGGCGCGCCGTCGAAGCTGGCTGCACCCGCGCCGCATCGGCCGCCGACGCGGTCACCGGCGCCGAGGCGGTGGTGACGATGCTCCCCGCGGGCAAGCATGTCGCGGGCGTATACGAAAGCGACGTCTTCCCGAACGCCGCGCCGGGCACCTTGCTGCTCGACTGCTCGACGATCGACGTCGCGACCGCGCGGTCGAATATCGAGGCGGCGACCGCGAAAGGCCTCGTCGCGGCCGATGCGCCGGTGTCGGGCGGTATCGCCGCCGCCAATGCGGGGACGCTGACCTTCATGGTCGGCGGCACCGACGAAGGCTTTGCGCGCGCCGAGCCGATTCTTGCGAAGATGGGCAAGGCGGTGATCCATGCCGGCGGCGCAGGCGCTGGGCAGGCGGCGAAGATCTGCAACAACATGCTGCTCGGCGCGTCGATGATCGCGACGTGCGAAAGCCTCGCGCTCGCGCAGAGGCTCGGGCTCGACCCGCAGACTTTCTTCGACATCGCCAGCGTCTCGTCGGGGCAATGCTGGTCGCTGACCAGCTACGCGCCGCTCCCCGGCGTCGGACCGACGAGCCCCGCCGACAATGATTACAAGGGCGGTTTCGCCGCGGCGCTGATGCTCAAGGACCTGCGCCTCGCGATGGAGGCCGCGGCGAGCGTCGACGCCGACGTCCCGATGGGGTCGAAGGCCCGCGAACTCTATGAAGCCTTCGTCGCGGCGGACGAAGGCGGCCATGATTTTTCGGCGATCATCCGGACGTTGCAGACATAGGCAACGCTGCTGCGGGTGCCGGTTTTGGGGTTGGAGAGCTGCCCCCTCCCCACCTTTGTCGTTCCCGCGAAAGCGGGAACCCAGTGTGGGGTTAGCCGACGCACGCTCTGGGTTCCCGCTTTCGCGGGAATGACAAAGATGAGATGCCGCGCGCGACTTTCAGACTCTCGTCATCCCGGACTTGATCCGGGATTCATTCTCTCAGCGCCGGATGAATGGACCCCGGATCAAGCCTGTCCTGAGCCTGTCGAAGGGTCCAGGGTGACGAAGAAGGATAGGGCAACTTCCGGTCCTTAGCTGTCATCACCAGCCACCGCCCCAATATTCGGCAATACCGCCGGCCGCGAAGCCGACGAGGATTGCAGCAAAGAATATGCCGTACCCTATCGCCGCTTTACGTCGATATCCGTGGTGTTTATCAAGCTTGCGGAACCCCGCCGCCCACATCGGTATCCAATAGCGGGTTCCGTAGAGATGCCCACCCAGCGCGACGAACCACGCGCAGATGAACACGATTTCCATAGCTCGGGCTAGAGGGCTCATTTCGATCACATAGCGCCGTCGGCAAACGGCGACAATCGGTCGAGAGCGGCCCACTCGACGATGCGGCACGCTCAATAAAAATCCGCCGTCTCGCCGCCGTCGCGGCGTTCGGTGCGATGAAGCTGCGTCGGCGTGCGGCGATCGCCGGTCTTGATCTCCAGCCGATCGCCCACACGCCGAACCTCCGCGGGCGCCAAGATGCGCGCTCGCGCCACGCCGACCGCAGTCGCCTGCGGCGGTGTCGCAGCGGGCGGCGACACAGCGCTTCCGGCAAGCAGCAGGGCGGCAATCAGGGACATGGCATTCATGCTCTGCCCTAACGACGGCCATTGCCACCATCTTAACCCTGAATCGCAAGTTTTCGCTCACGCCTGCGGCGGTGCGCAAGCAAAAGAAAGGCCGTCTGCCCCGGTGTGGGACAGGCGGCCCTGCTTTGCTTGGCGGTTAAAGACTCAGAACCCGCTCTTCGCCGCCGCCTTTTCCTTCAGCAGCGGGGCCACCTCGAAACCGTGGCTTTCCAGGGCCGCGGCGATCTTGTCGGTGCCTTCGATGCCCGCCCAGAACATCGGGCCGCCGCGGTAGACCGGCCAGCCATAGCCATAGATCCACACGACATCGATGTCGCTCGCACGCTGCGCCTTGCCTTCGCTAAGGATCAGCGCGCCCTCGTTGACCATCGGATAGAGGGTGCGTTCGATGATCTCCTGATCGGTGATCGCGCGCTTTTCGACCCCCGCCTTCTTGCGGAACTCGTCGATGATCTCCTCGACCCGCGCGCTCGACGTGGGGGTGCGCTTCTCGTCATAGTCGTAGAAGCCCGCCTGCTTCTTCTGGCCCCAGCGGCCCTCGGCGCAGAGCGCGTCGCGGATGCTTTCGATGCGGTTGGGGTCGCGGTGCCAGCCGATATCGACGCCGGCAAGGTCGCTCATCTGGAACGGGCCCATCGGCATGCCGAAATCGACATGCACCTTGTCGACCTGCGCAGGAGTCGCGCCTTCGAGCAGCAGCTTCTGCGCCTCGATCTGGCGCGGCGCGAGCATACGGTTGCCGATGAAGCCGTGGCAGACGCCCGCGACGACCGCGACCTTGCCGATCTTCTTGCCAACGGCCATCGCGGTCGCGAGCACATCGTCGGCGGTCTTGTCGCCGCGCACCACCTCAAGCAGCTTCATCACGTTCGCAGGCGAGAAAAAGTGCATACCCAGCACGTCGCCGGGGCGGCTGGTCGACGCCGCAATCTCGTTGACGTCGAGATAGCTGGTGTTCGAGGCGAGGATCGCGCCGGGCTTGGCGATTGTGTCGAGCTTGCCGAAGATCTCCTTCTTGACGCCCATATCCTCATAGACCGCCTCGATGATCAGGTCGCAGTCGGCGAGCGCGTCGAGTTCGAGCGCGGGAGTGATCAGCCCCATCATCTGGTCGACCTGTTCGGGCTTGAAGCGGCCCTTCGCGGCGCTCGCGTCGTAATTCTTGCGCACGACGCCGAGCCCGCGGTCGAGCGCGTCCTGCTGCATCTCGACGATCGTGCAGCGAAAGCCTTTCTGGAGGAAGTTCATCATGATGCCGCCGCCCATCGTGCCGGCGCCGATGATCCCGACATGCTTGATGTCGCGCAGCTTGATGTCCTTGGGCAGGCCGTCGATCTTCGCCGCCTGACGCTCGGCAAAGAAGATGTGGCGCTGCGCCGCCGACTGGCTGCCCATCATCAGCTTCATGAATTCCTGACGCTCGAACGCCAGACCTTCGTCGAAGGGCAGCCGCGTCGCCGCCTCGACGCAGGCGAGGTTAGCATAGGGAGCGTCATAGCCGCGCCAGCGCTTGGCGTTGGCGGTCTTGAGCTGCTCGATCACCGCGACGTCGCCGAACACCTTGCGCTCGCGCGTCGGGCGCGGGCCGTCGGCGATCTTCGCGCGCGCAAAGGCGATCGCGTCGGCGGCGAGGTTGTCCTCGCCCGCCAGTTCATCGACCAGACCGAGCTCCTTCGCCTTCGCGGCGGGAAGCGGTTCGCCGAGCGAGGTCATCGTCGCCGCGGCCTCGACCCCGACGACGCGCGGCAGGCGCTGCGTGCCGCCCGCGCCGGGCAGCAGGCCGAGCTTCACCTCGGGGACGCCGAGCTTCGCCGAGGGCACCGCGACGCGATAATGGCAGACGAGCGCGGTCTCCAGCCCGCCGCCGAGCGCAGTGCCGTGGATCGCCGCGACGACGGGCTTCGACGCCGCCTCGATCATGTTGAGCACGGCATTGAAATCGGGCCCGCGCGGGGCTTTTCCGAATTCGCTGATGTCGGCGCCGGCGATGAAGGTGCCGCCGTCGCAGCGCAGCACGATCGCCTTGACGCCGTCGTCGGCGAGCGCGGCCTCGAAATGATCCTTCAGGCCCTGGCGGACGTGCCACGACAGCGCGTTCACCGGGGGATTGTTGACGATGACGACGGCGACGTCGCCGTCCTTCTGCATCGTCACGCTGACGGGGGTTTCATCGGACATGGGAGAACTCCTTCAATCAAGAACCCGTTCGCATCGAGCGAAGTCGAGATGCCCATCGTCGGCTCACGCCTCTGGGTGTCTCGACTTCGCTCGACACGAACGGAAAGGGGTGTTGCATTTCAGTCGTCGATCGCGGCGTGGACGAGCGTCTTGACCTCACGCCGCACGGGATAGGTGGAGGAGGGCATGAGCTGGGTCATGAACACCATGCAGATTTCCTCGACCGGATCGACGAAGAAGCCGGTCGAGAACATGCCGCCCCAATAGAAGTCGCCCGCCGAGCCCGGAATCCCCGCAGCCGCCGGATCGAGCGTCACCGCGAAGCCGAGGCCGAAGCCGACCCCGGCATTCTCGTCCTCCGAAAAAATGCCGACGCTGTGCTGGGTCAGGTCGCCGCCGCCGACGAGATGGTTCGACGTCATCAGGTCCAGCGTCTTGCGGCTGATGATCCGCGTGTCGCCGAGCTTGCCCCCGCCGAGCAGCATCAGGCAGAAACGGTGATAGTCGTGGAGCGTCGAGGCGAGCCCGCCGCCGCCCGAATGGAAGCTGCGGTCCTTCGCCCAGCGGCTGCGGCCGCCCGCGTCGAACTGCTGCATCTTGTCCTTCGGGTGAAAGGCATAGGCATCGGTCAGCCGGTGCTGCTGGTCGGCGGGCACCTTGAAGCCCGTATCGGCCATGCCGAGCGGCCCGAAGATGCGATCCTGCAGCACCTGCGCAAAGGGCTTGCCCTCGATTCGCTCGATGACCGCGCCGAGCACGTCGGTCGCCATCGAATAATTCCAGTGCGCGCCGGGGTCGAATTGCAGCGGAATCTTCGCCAGTCCCTCGATGAAGCTGTCCATCGTGAACGCGGCATCGAAATCGTCGATTTTGGTCTTGCGATAGGCGGCATCGACCGGGGTGCGCTCCTGAAAGCCATAGGTCAGCCCGGAGGTATGGCGGAGCAGATCGACCATCAGGATCGGGCGCACCGGCGGCCGCGTCAGGAAGGGGGCGTTGCCGCCGCCCGCGACGAAGACGCCGGTGTCCTTGAACTCGGGGCAGAACTTTATCAGCGGATCGGACAGCGCGACCTTGCCTTCTTCGAGCAGCATCATGAAGGCGATGCTGGTGATCGGCTTGGTCATGCTGGCGATGCGGAAGATCGCATCCTCCTTCAGCGCTTCGCCCGGCCGCGCTTCGCCGATGCACGACAGATGCGCGATCTCGCCGCGCCGCGACACCAAAGTCGCCGCGTGCGGCAGGCGGCCGCTATCGACATATTTCGCCTGCAGGAAGGCGGGAATGCGGTCGAGGCGCTTTGTATCGAAGCCCTGAATGACAGAATGACTCACGAAATGCGGACTCCTTCGAGAATGGCGGCGGCTTCGGCAAGCAACGCCGGATCGATCGCGAGGTCGGCCGCCCTGGCGGTTTCGCGAAGCTGGTCGGGTCTGCTCGCGCCGACGATCGCGCTCGTGATGCCCGGCTGCGCGAGCACCCACGCAATCGCGAGCTGCGCCAGCGAGCATCCCGCCTTGTCGGCGACCGATTTCAATCCCTGCACCGCTTCGAGCACCGGGTCGGTCAGGAACTGCTGCATGAAATGCGCGTCGTCGCTCGTCGCGCGGCTTCCCTCGGGCAGCGCGGCGCCGGGGCGATATTTGCCGCTGAGCACGCCCTGTGCGAGCGGCGACCAGACGATCTGGCCGATGCCGTTCGCGATGCTGATCGGGATGACCTTCTTTTCGGCGCGGCGATAGAGCAGGCTGTATTGCGGCTGGCTCGACACGAATTTGACCGACGGCGGTGCCAGCGCGAGCGCCGCCTCGATTTGTTCGGGCGACCATTCGGAAAATCCGATCGCGCGCGCCTTGCCGTTGCGCACGACGTCGGACAGCGCCTCCATCGTCTCTTCGAGCGGGGTGTCGGGGTCGTAGCGATGGCATTGATAGAGATCGACATAGTCGGTGCGAAGCCGCGTCAGGCTGGCATCGATCTGCTTCGCCACCTGCGCGGCCGACAGCCCCTTATCGGTGTCGGTCATCGGGAAGAAGAGTTTGGTCGCGAGCACATAGGAGTCGCGCGGGCGGTCTTTCAGCGCGTCGCCGAGGAAGCTCTCCGCGGCGCCGCGACCATAGATGTTCGCGGTGTCGATGAAATTGATCCCGGCATCGAACGATGCATCGACGCAGGCGCGGCCCGCGCTGTCGTCGACGCCGACCCCGTAAGTCAGCCAGCTGCCGAGGCAGATCGCCGAAACCTCGATTCCGCTGTCGCCGAGCTGTCGATACTGCATCGCCAAATCCTTTCCTTGGACGCTCCTCCCTAGTGCGAGGTCTGGCCCAGAAGCTGGCGCGTCACCGGGTGCGAGCTGGTGAGGCCGCCATCGACCGCGATCGCCTGTCCATTGACATAGCTCGCCTGATCGCTCGCGAGGAAGAGCGCGACATTCGCGAGCTCTTCGGGCTGCGCGGCGCGGCGGAGCGGGTTGAGCTGGCCGAGCTTGTGCGTGACCTCCTTGGCGCGCGCATAATCGAAGGTCGGCTTGGTCATCCCGGTTTCAGTGAGCCCGGGGCAGACCGCGTTGACGCGCACGCCGCTCGTGGAAAGCTGCTGCGCCGCGACCTTGGCGAGGTTGATGACGCCCGCCTTCGACGCCGAATAGGCGCCCGGCCCCGCGCCCGAATTGAGCCCCGCGACGCTGGCCGTGAGGACGATCGCGCCGCCGCGGCCCTGATCCACCATCGCCTTGCCGGCGTGCTTCACCATCAGCGCCGGGCCGATCAGGTTGACGCGCAACGTCTCGGCCCAGGCGGCGGGGTCGAAATCGAAGATGCCGCCCATGTCGCCGATGATCCCGGCGTTGGCGAAAGCCACGTCGAGCCCGCCGAAACTGTCCTTTGCGGTCGCGACCAGCTTCGCGACATCGGCCTCGACCCCGGCGTCGATTTCCAGCGCGACGACCTCGCCGCCCGCGTCCTTCACCGCCCTGGCGGTGTCGTGCACCGCCGCGGTCTTGTCGCCGATGACGAGCTTCGCGCCCTCGGCGGCGAAGCGCAGCGCACTTGCGCGGCCGATGCCGCTGCCCGCGCCGGTGATGATCGCGATCTTGCCGTCCAATGCGCCCATGTTCATCCTCCGCTCGAAGTATTGCCGCCGTCGATGACGATCGTCTGACCTGTGGTGAAGCCGCCTGCGCGGCTCGCGAGAAAGACCGCGGCTCCCGCGATTTCCTCGGGCTCGCCGATGCGGCGAAGCGACGAGCGGCGCGTCGATATTTCCAGCGTGTCGGGATTTTCCCACAGCGCCCGCGCGAAGTCGGTCTTGATGAGGCCGGGCGCGATGCAGTTCACGCGCACGCCCTGCGGCCCGAATTCATCGGCGAGGTTGCGCGCCATTTGCATGTCGGCGGCCTTGGAGATCGCATAGGCGCCGAGGATCGACGACCCCTTGAGGCCCCCGATCGAGCTGATGATCGTGATCGACCCCTTGCCCGCCGTGAGCATCGCCGGCGCGCACATATGAATCAGCCAGTGATTGGCGACGATATTATTGTCGAGGATCTTGCGGAACTGCTCGTCGCTGATCCCCGCCGACGGGCCGTAATAGGGGTTTGAAGCGGCGTTGCAGACGAGCGCGGTGACCGGGCCGAAGGCTGCGGTCGTCGCATCGACCAGATGCTGCAGATCGTCCTTCGACGAGATGTTCGCGGCGACCGCGATCGCGGTTCCGTCGCCATATTTCGCGTTCAGTGCGGCCGCGACCGCGTCGCACGCGTCCTGCTTGCGGCTCGATATCACCACCTTTGCGCCCTGTTCGGCCATCGCTTCGGCGATCGCCTTGCCGATGCCGCGCGACGACCCGGTGATCAGCGCGACCTGGCCCGTCATGTCGAACAGGCTCATGCGCCGGCCTTTCGCGCAAAGTCCCAGGCCTTTTCGGCGAGCGGCAGGACGCGTTCGGACATCGCCTTGGCGTGCGCCGATGACGCGGTGCCGTCGATGACGCGCTTCTTGATCCCCTGCATGATTCCGGCGAGGCGGAAGAAATTATAGGCGAAATACCAGTTCATGTCGGGCACGCCGTCGCGGCCGGTGGCGGCGCAATAACGCTCGACGACCTCGTCGAGCTCGGGAATGCCGAGGCTCTTGCGGTCGAGGTCCATGACGCCCGATCGCCCGCCATTCTCGGTCACCCATGCCATTGCGACATAGGTGAAATCGGCGAGCGGATCGCCGAGCGTCGACAGTTCCCAGTCGAGCACCGCGAGCACCTCGGGCCGGTCCTTCGCGAAGATCATATTGTCGATGCGATAGTCGCCATGGACGACGCTGGTGCGCGTCTGCTCGGGCAGCGTCGCGGGCAGCCAGGCGATCAGCCGCTCCATCTCGTCCATCGTCTCGGTTTCGGACAGCTTGTACTGCTTCGTCCAGCGGTCGACCTGGCGGCCGAAATAATTGCCGGGCTTGCCGAAGTCCGCCAGCCCCGCCGCCTCGACATCGACGTTGTGCAGCGCGGCGAGCGTGTCGATCATCGCATCATAGGTCGCGCGGCGGTTTTCGGGGGTCGAGCCGGGCATCGACCCGTCCCAGATGGTCTGGCCGTCGACCATTCCCATGACATAGAACCAGCTGCCGACGACGCTGTCGTCGGTGCACAGCCCATATTGGCGCGCGACCGGGAAGCCGACCTTATGAAGGCCGGCCTGCACCTTATATTCGCGGTCGACCGCGTGCGCCGAGGGGAGCAGCGGACCGAAGGGTTTGCGGCGGAGGACATAATTGCCCGACGGCGCCGAAATCTTGTAGGTCGGGTTCGACTGGCCGCCGGCGAACTTGCCTTGCGTCAGCGGGCCCTGAAAGCCAGCGACATTCGCTTCCATCCACGCCGTCAGCTTCGCCTCGTCGAGGCGGTCGGAACCTTCGGGTGCGACGGTGCCGCTGAAGGCCTTTTGCGCGTCGAGACCCGTCGTCATTGGTCGAACACGATCACCGACCGCGCGGCATCGCCTTTCTTCATCTTGTCGAATCCTTCGTTGATCTTTTCGAGCGGAATCGTTTCCGCGACGATGCTGTCGAGGTCGAGCAGCCCGCGCAGGTAGAAATCGACGAGGCGCGGAATGTCGACCGGGAAGCGGTTGCCGCCCATGATCGCGCCCTGAAGCTTCTTGCCCGAGAGCAGGTCCATCGCGCCGAGCCCGACCTTTTCCGAAAGCGGCATCATGCCGAGGATCGTCGCGGTGCCGCCGCGGCGGAGCGAGGCGACCGCGAGGCTCGCCGAGGCCGGACGCCCGACCGCTTCGATCGCATGATCGACGCCGCCCTTCGTCAGCTCGACGATCTGCTTCGCGGCATCGTCGGCGAGCGCGTCGACGACGTCGGTCGCGCCCAGCTTCTGCGCCAGCGCGCGCTTTTCGGGAACCGGATCGGCGGCGATGATGCGCCCCGCGCCCGCGATCTTCGCGGCGTTGATCGTCGCGAGCCCGACGCCGCCGCAGCCGACGACCGCGACCGTCTCGCCCGGGGTCACCTTGCAGGCGTTGAAGATCGTCCCCGCGCCCGTCGTCACCGCGCAGCCGATCACCGCGGCGCGGTCGAGCGGCATGTCGGGGTCGATCGCGACGCACGCATGTTCGTGGACCAGCATGACCTCGGAGAAGGCCGAGAGATTGAGCATCTGATTGACCGGCGATCCGTCGGGGCGCGTGATGCGCGGTGCCGATCCAACGGGGCGGCGCGTGTCGCCGCCCATGCACAGCGACATGCGGCCGCTGACGCAGAACTCGCAATGGCCGCAGAAGGCGCTGAGGCAGGTGACGACCGCGTCGCCCGGCTTCACCGTGCGGACCTCGCTGCCGACCGCCTCGACGATCCCCGCCGCCTCATGGCCGGGGATCGCGGGCAGCGGATGCGGATAGGCGCCGTCGATGAAATGCAGGTCCGAATGGCAGAGGCCACACGCTGCGGTGCGGATGCGCACTTCATGCGGGCCGGGCTTGTCGACGACGATCTCTTCGATCTGCAGCGGTTTGCCCGGTTCGATCAGGACGGCGGCTTTGGTCATTCTATGCTTCCCTCATTGCCGTTCGTGCTGAGCTTGTCGAAGCACCGTTCTTCCTTCTCATGTCGTCAAAAGAAAAGAACGGCCCTTCGACAGGCTCAGGGCGAACGGATCAAGATTTAACGTGACACCCCGATGTCGCCCGACGAGAAACCGGGATCGCTAGCGGGCGAATGCTTCGCCAGCTCGATGCGCGAAATCGCGCGCGCATGGACCTCGTCGGGCCCGTCGGCGAGGCGCAGCGTGCGCTGGTGCGCATAAGCCTTGGCGAGGCCGAAATCTTCGGACACGCCGCCGCCGCCGTGCGCCTGGATCGCGTCGTCGATGATCTGCAGCGCCATGTTCGGCGCCTGCACCTTGATCATCGCGATCTCGGCCGCCGCCGATTTGTTGCCGACCTTGTCCATCATGTCGGCGGCCTTGAGGCAGAGCAGGCGCGTCATCTCGATATCGATGCGCGCGCGGGCGATGCGCTGTTCCCAGATGCTGTGCTCGGCGATCGTCTTGCCGAAGGCGGTGCGCGACTGGAGCCGCTTGCACATCTTTTCCAGCGCTTCCTCGGCGACGCCGATCGTGCGCATGCAATGGTGGATGCGGCCCGGCCCGAGGCGGCCCTGCGCGATCTCGAAGCCGCGGCCCGCGCCGAGCAGCATCGCATCCTCGGCATTGACGCGCACGTCCTTGAGTTCGATTTCCATATGGCCGTGCGGCGCGTCGTCATAGCCGAAGACGGGCAGGTGGCGCTTGATGTGGATGCCGGGCGTGTCCATCGGCACCGCAAGCATCGACTGCTGCTGGTGGCGCCTGGCGCCGAAATCGGTCTTGCCCATCACGATCGCGACCTTGCAGCGCGGATCGCCCGCGCCCGACGACCACCATTTGGTGCCGTTGATGACATAATCGTCGCCGTCGAGCTCGATCCGCGTCTCGATATTCGTCGCGTCGGACGAGGCGACCTGCGGCTCGGTCATCAGAAAGGCCGAGCGAATCTCGCCGTTCATCAGGGGGCCGAGCCATTTATCCTTCTGCGCGCGCGTGCCATAACGGTGGAAGACCTCCATATTGCCGGTGTCGGGCGCCGAACAGTTGAACACCTCGCTCGCGAAGCCGACGCGGCCCATCTCCTCGGCGCACAGCGCATATTCGAGATTGGTGAGGCCGGGGCCTTCGAACTCGAACGTCTCGTCGACATGATGGTGCGCGCCGCTGCGCGGGGGCATGAACAGGTTCCAGATGCCCGCGGCCTTCGCTTCGGCCTTCAGATCCTCGACGACCTGGATCACCTTCCAGCGGTCGCCCGCCTCGTCCTGTTCCTTGTAGGTCGGAACCGCCGGGCGCACCTTGCGCTCGATGAACTCGCGCACCCGGCCCTGCCAATGCTTCTGCCGGTCGGTGAGATCGAAATCCATCTGCGTTCCTTTCCCTTTACGTTTACGTAAACCCTTGGACCGATTCGCCCGCCTTGCCAAGTCCCGCCGCGCAGAAAGTTGCTCCCGCGCGGCGAGTCGCGCAATCCTCCGCCCCCTGTTCCGCTAGGACCGCGGCGCCTCGTCGATCCTGTCGGCAAGCGCCGCGAGTCGCGCCTCGTGGCCGGCCCGGTCGATTGCGTAGCGGCGCAGCCCGGCGGCCGCCATGATTGCGATCAAAATCATCAGCCCGGCGAAGATCCAGCCCATCGTTGCCGCGGCGCTCGCGGGCCAGTCGTCGGGTCGCACGCGCTCGCCGAGCCCGACATAGGCGACGAGCTGGCCGACGGTGAAGATGCCGAGCGCCTGGCCGAATTTCTGCGTCATCAGATAGCCCGCGAAGAAGACCCCCTCGATCCGCGTGCCATGCTCGACTTCGTGCGCCTCGACGATCTCGGCGACCATCGACGAGCAGGAGATATGGCCGACGACCAGCCCGAACAGCGAAATGGTCTGGAGCGTGAGGAGCAGCACCATCGACGGCCAGCCGCCGAGCTCGGGCCACCAGCCGAGGTTGCGCGCCGCATAGGGCAGGAAGGCGACCACACCGCTGAACAGCACCGCGGCGATCGCCGTGTCGCGCTTGCCGAAGCGGCGATGCGCGAGGCCCACCGCAGCAAAGGCGCCGAACACCGCGACCGCGAGGCCGATCGGATAGAGCGCGAGCTGGTCGTCGCTCAGCCGCCAGATATAGAGCATCGTGTAATTGGTCGCGGCGATCGTCGTCGCATAGCCGGTGACGACGAACAGCGCCCCGCTCGCCAGCGCTATGAAGGCGGGATTGCGAAAGGCGAGCGCGATGTCGGTCAGCATCGATGCGCCGTGCGCCCGCACGGGCGGCGGCGGCAGCGCCAGGATGCGCCGCTGCTGCCCCGCCGCCGAGCCGAGCGTCGAGACGAGGATCAGCACCGCGCCGAACAGGCCGAAGGCGGCATAGCCCGACGGATCAAGCAGGCCGCTCTTCGCCGGGTCGTCCGACTTCAGGAAATAGCCATAGGCGAGCGCGGTCGCGGCGAGCCCGCCGAGCCAGCCGAACAGGAAACGAAAGCGCATCAGCGTGGTGCGCTCGTCATAATCGCGCGTCAGCTCGGCGACGAGCGACACCGACGGAATCTCGCACGCCGAGACGAGCACGCGCACCGCGACGACGTTGAGGATCAGACCGAGGGTCGAATGGCGGGCGACGTCGGGCGACACCCAGAGCAGTGCCCAGGCGATCGCCATCGGCAGCGCCGCGCCATAGAGCCACGGCAGCCGCCGCCCGAGCCGCGTCCGCGTCGCGTCGGACAGGCGGCCGATCAGCGGATCGACGAGCGCGTCGACCAGCATCGCGCCGATCAGCACCAGCGACACGACCCGCGGGTCGAAGCCGAGCACCTGATTGTAATAGATCATGAAGAAGGTGGTGAGCCCCGCCTCCTTCACGCCCATGGTGACGCTGCCCAGCCCGTGCGCGAGCTTGATCCGCGTCGGCAGCGGGGCGGTTGATGCGGTAGCGGTCATTGAAGCCCGGCGGCTTCCGACGCAGCCAGCGCCGCGACGCGGGCTTCATGGTCGGCGCGGTTGATCGGAAAGCGGGCGAAGGTCCAGGTCGAGGCGATTGTCGCGACGACGACGATCAGGCTGTAGCTGACCACGAGCCAGTCGATCACGTCGGGTGCGACCTGACCCGGAACCGCTTTCGAGGGCAGTCCCGACAGGCTGATCAGCAGGCCGGTCAGCCCGATGCCGACCGCGGTCGCGCATTTCTGGACGAACATCCAGCCGGCGGCGAAAATTCCCTCGGTGCGGCGTCCGGTCTCGACCTGCGACGCCTCGACGACGTCGGCCAGCATCGACTGGCCCGAGATCATCACCATCACCGCATTGACGTTCGATATAAGGATGAAGGCCATCAGCAGATTGCTCGAAAAGGCCGACCCGATCGCCGGCCAATGCCCCGACAGGAACAGCGCGAAGGGCACGGTCCAGAAGATCGTGCTGATCACCCCGCACACCACCGCGACCTTCTTCTTGCCGAAGCGGTGATGGAGCGGCTGCACGATCACGAAGGCGATCATCACGCTCACCATCAGCAGCCATGGCAGCGCCGCGAAGGCGCCTTCGGAAAAGCGCCAGACATAAAGATAGAGGAAGTTCGAGATGGTGAAGGTCATCTGCGTGCTCGAAATCGCGATCAGCGAGGCGCCGAGCAGGATCAGCGCGGCGGGATGGCGCAGCGCCTCGAAAATCTCGGCAAAGGCCTGTTTCGGCGATGCGGGCTCGGGTTTCGTCGCCGGCCAATGCGCGACGCGGCGATGCTGGCCGAGCGCCGAGACGATCACCGTCACCCCCATGATCAGCGCGCCGCAGAGGCCATAGAGCCAATAGCCGGACGGGTTGAGCTGGCCGAACTCGTGCGTCGCGTCGGCGCGCAGGAAGACGGTGTTGGCGAGGAAGAAGACGAGCAGCCCGCCACCCCAGGCGAAGAGAAAGCGAAAGCGGACGAGCGCGGTGCGCTCGTCATAGTCGCTCGTCAGTTCGGCGACGAGCGATTGCGACGGCACTTCGCAGCACGAGACGAGCGTGCGCACCAGCATCGCGACCACGACCAGATAGGCGAAGATATGCGTATGGTCGGCCGGCGGCGACCACAGCAGCATCCACGCGAGCCCGAGCGGCAGCGGCGCCAGATAGAGCCACGGATGGCGGCGTCCCCAGCGCGTATAGGTGCGGTCGGAGAAATAGCCGATCAGCGGATCGACGAACGCGTCGGCGAGCAGCGCGAACATCAGCGCGAGCGAAACAAGGCTCGCGTCGAGCCCGACCACCTGGCTGTAGAAGATCAGCAGGAAGGTCGAAAAGCCGTTGTCCTTGACGCCATAGGCGACGCTGCCGAGCCCGTGATAGAGCTTGAGGCCCAGCGGCAGCCGCGTCTGCGGCGGCGTGTCGGCGCTCACGCGGCGGTTCCGGCCTGAGCGGCTTCCTCCATCGCGGTCAGCGCGTCGAACATCCCCGGCGCCTCGGGATCCCAGGCGTGACGCTGGCCGATCGTCAGCCCGCCGTCGACGAGCATGTGGGTGCCGGTCATGAACGAGCTGTCCTCGCTCGCCAGATAGGCGACGGCGTTGGCGATATCCTCGGGCTGGCCGCCGCGCGCGACCGGCTGCGCGTGCGCGCTCATGTCGGCGATGATCGCCTTCGCCGCGTCCTTGCTCGCGTCGGGCACCTCGAGCGACGAGGTGAAGATATTGGTGTTGATGAAGCCGGGGCAGATCGCGTTCACGCGGATGCCATATTGCGCAAGGTCGGTCGCCGCGACCTTGGTCAAGTGGAGCACTCCCGCCTTGGCGACCGCATAGGCGGTCGGCGAATAGCCGGCGCCGAGCGCCGCAACGCTCGCGGTGTTGACGATGCTGGCGCCCTTGCGCCCCTTCATGTGCGGGCTCGCATAGCGGATGCCCATTGCGACCGATTTCAGAATCAGGTCCATTGAGCGGTCCCAGCCCTCTGGCGTGATCTCGTCGATCGGGGCGCGATCGCCGCCCGCAGCGGCGTTGTTGAAGACGATGTCGATCCCGCCCGTCTTTTCGGCGGCGGTGTTCATCAGCGCCTCGATGTCGCTCGGCACGGTGACGTCGCAGCGGACGAAATCGATCTTGCCGTTTGATTGCTCGGCGAGCGCCTTGCCGCCCGCTTCGTCGATATCGGCGGCGAAGACGTGCGCGCCTTCGCCCGCGAGTTTCAGCACCGCCGCCTTGCCGATGCCCGATGCCGCGCCGGTAATCACGGCGACCTTGCCTGCGAATCGCATATCTCTGCTCCCGTTTTCTTTTGCCACCTAGCTTAGGCGCGAAGCGGCCATCGTCAACGGCTCTCGACCTTCCGTTACGGCGCCGTAGCGTCGGTTCCCGCACTCAAGTTGACGCTTGCGTAAAGGAGCGATCAGGCCTTAGTTTCGTGCCCAGAAGAGGAGCCTTTGAGATGAGCGATCTGGACGCCTTCCGCATCGAAGTGCGCGCGTGGCTGGAAGCCAATTGTCCCCCCGAAATGCGCGAACCGATCCGCGACGAAGACGACGTCTGCTGGGGCGGACGCAAATTTAAGTTCAAGAATGCCGCGCAGAAGCAGTGGCTCGATGCCTGCGTAGCCAAGGGCTATACCGTCCCCGACTGGCCGAAGCCCTATGGCGGCGCCGGGCTGACCCCCGAAGAGACCAAGGTCCTCAAACAGGAAATGAAGCGCATCCACGCGCGCTCGCCGCTCGACAGCTTCGGTATCTGGATGCTCGGCCCCGCGCTGCTGCAATTCGGCACCGAGGAACAGAAGGTCCATTATCTGAACCCGATCGCGCGCGGCGAAATCCGCTGGTGCCAGGGCTATTCGGAACCCGGCTCGGGCAGCGACCTCGTCTCGCTCCAGACGTTTGGCGAGGACAAGGGCGATCATTGGGTCGTCAACGGGTCGAAGATCTGGACCAGCTATGCCGACAAGGCCGACTGGATTTTCTGCCTCGTCCGCACCGACAAGGCGAACAAATATCAGGGCATTACCTTCATGCTCTTCGATATGGAGAGCAAGGGCGTCACGACCAAGCCGATCCTGCTGATTTCGGGCAACTCGCCCTTCTGCGAAACCTTCTTCGACGATGTCGAGGTGCCGAAGACGCAGTTCGTCGGCGAGATCAACCGCGGCTGGGACGTCGCCAAATATCTGCTCGGTCACGAACGCGAGATGATCTCGGGCGGCGGCGCGGGCGGCGACATGGTCAGCATCGGCGGCGCCTTCGCCAAGGCGTTCGGCAAGAATGCGGCCGGCGAACTCGACGATCCGATCCTTCGCGCCGAGATGGCGGCGTTCGACGTCGACGTCTTTGCCTACCGTGCGATGGGCGAGCGCTTCATGGACATGTGGAAGACCGGTCGTGCGCATCCCGCGTCGTCGAACATGATGAAATATGTCGGCACCGAACTCAACAAGCGTCGCCACGAACTGGTGATGTCGGGTGGCGGCAGCGACGCGCTCGAATGGGACAGCGAGGAAAGCAAGGGCGGCGCCCGTGCGCGGACCTGGCTTCGCACCAAGGCCAATTCGATCGAAGGCGGAACGAGCGAAGTGATGCTCAACGTCATCGCCAAGCGCATCCTTGATTTGCCCGGAGCCTGATTCATGCCGCTTTATCACAACGACGACCAGGCGATGCTCAAGGATAGTGTCGCGCCCTTCGTGGCTGAACAGGCCCCGGTTTCGCACCTTCGCCAGCTTCGCGACAGCGCCGACGCCACCGGCTTCTCGCGCGACCTCTGGGCCCAGTTCACCGAAATGGGCTTGCCCGGCATGCTCGTTCCCGAAGCGCACGGCGGGCTCGGCATGGGGCATATGGAGGCGGGCATCGTGCTCGAGGAGATCGGCCGCAACCTGACCCCGTCGCCGTTCCTCGCGACCAGCGTCGGCGCGGTCGCCGCACTCGCGAAGGCGGGCGGCACGCAGGCGGGCCGCTGGCTCCCCGCGATCGCCAGCGGCGAAGCGATCGTCGCGCTCGCGATCGACGAAGGCGCCAAGCACCGCCCCGACCGCATCGCCACCACCGCGACCCGCGCTGGCAACGGCTTTCGCCTCGACGGCAAGAAGAGCTTCGTTCTTCACGGCCATGTTGCCGACATGAGCATCGTCGCCGCCAAGACCGATGGCGGCATCACCTTGTTCGCAGTGCCCAAGGACGCGAAGGGCCTGACCGCCGACCCGCGCCGCCTCGTGGACAGCAGTCTCGCGAGCCACGTCACCCTCGATGGCGTCGAAGTCGACGCCGACGCGGTGATCGGCGAGGTCGATGCGGGCGGCGACATCCTCGACGCTTTGCTCGCCGCGACGCGCACCGGCGCTGCGGCCGAAATGGTCGGCGTCGGTCAGGGCGCGATGGATCGGACCGTCACCTACCTCAAGGAACGCAAGCAGTTCGGCAAGCTGATCGGCGAGTTCCAGGGCCTCCAGCACCGCGCCGCGCATCTCTATGGCGAGATGGAGGTGGCGCGCGCCACGGTGATGAAGGCGCAGCAGCTCCTCGACGAAGGCAGCGAGGGCGCGAAGCTGATGGTCTCGGTCGCCAAGGCCAAGGCCGGCCGCGCCGCCAACCTCGCGGTGCGTGAGGGCGTGCAGATGCACGGCGGTATCGGCATGACCGACGAATATGACATCGGCCTCTATATGAAACGCGACCGCGCGCTCGCCGAATATATGGGCGATGTGCATTATCACATCGACCAGGTTGCGCGGATGAACGGCTACTGAGTTGAACCCATCCCCTCCCGCTGGCGGGAGGGGCAGCGAGAGTTGCGAGCTTGCTCGCTACTCGCAGCGGGGTGGGCAACCGCACCGTTGCTGGCCCACCCCTAACCCCTCCCGCAAGCGGGAGGGGAATATCGGAGAACGACAATGAATCTTCAGGACATGTTCGGCCTCGATGGCCGCATCGCACTCGTCACCGGCGGCTCGCGCGGCATCGGCAAGATGATCGTCGAGGGCTATCTCGCCGCGGGCTGCGCGCGCGTCTATATCTCGGCGCGCAAGACCGCGCAGATCGAGGAAGCCGTTGCCGATTTCGAAACGCGCTATCCGGGCAAGGTCATCGGGCTTCCCGTCGACCTCTCGACCGTCGAGGGTTGCCGCGCGCTCGCCAAGGAGCTCGAAGCGCGCGAGGAGCGGCTCGACATCCTCGTCAACAACGCCGGCGCCGCGTGGGGCGAACCCTTTGAAGGCTTCCCCGAGGCGGGCTGGGACAAGGTGATGGACATCAACGTCAAGTCGCCCTTCTTCCTGACGCAGGCGCTCCACGGCCTGCTCAAGGCCGCGGGCACCGCCGAGCGTCCGGCGAAGATCATCAACATCGGCTCGATCGACGGTCTGCGCCTCAATCCTTGGGAAACCTATAGCTACCATGCGTCGAAGGCGGCGATCCTTTATCTCACCAAGCGCCTCGCGGCGCGGCTGGTGACCGACCATATCCTCGTCACCGCGATCGCGCCGGGCGCCTTCCAGTCGGACATGAACAAGGCCGCGCGCGACCATGGCGATGCCGTGGCGAAAAGCATTCCGGTCAAGCGCATCGGCAATCCCGAGGACATGGCGGGCGCCGCGATCTTCCTCGCGTCGAAGGCGGGCGACTATGTCGTCGGCGACACGATCGCGGTCGACGGCGGGCTGGTGCACGGCGACCTCAAGACCAGCATCGACGCCTGACCCGTCCCTTATTGTCTTCGTCACCCCGGACTTGATCCGGGGTCCATTCGGCGCTCGCCTTGCAGGTGAGGGCGAATGGATGCTGAATCGAGTTCAGCATGACGATGGATGAGACGTTGACCCGCCAATCTCCAAGGTGTATTATTCAAACAATGCACCAAGGAGATGCCCGATGCGTTTCGCCTATCTGCTCCCCCCGATGATGCTCCTCGCCGCCTGCGGGCAGAGCGAGAAGAAAGACCAGCCCGAAGTTTCGATCAACGCCGGCGACGAAAAGGGCGGCGTCCACATCAGCGCCGACAAGGACGGCGGCCGGATCAAGATCGGCGGCGACGGCGCCGGGATCGACATGAAGCTCCCCGATTTCGCCAACCTCGATATCGAGAGCGATTTCGACATCGACGGGGTGAAGCTTTATCCCGGCAGCAAGGTCACGACGGTCAACGTCGATGCGATGGCCAAGGACGATAGCGACAAGGCAAAGGTCGAACTCGGCTTTACTGCGCCCGCGGCGCCGACGAAGGCGGCCGACTGGATGGCGGGCGAATTCGCCAAGAAGGGCGTCAAGGTCACCCGCACCGGCGACACGCTCGCGGGCCGATCGAAGGACGGCGACGATTTCACGATCGACTTCGCCCCCGATGGCGCCAACGCCAAGGGCAAGGTGCTGATTACGAAGAGCTGATCTGCGCTTTATGCTTGGTTGTCACCCCGGCGGAGGCCGGGGTCTCGCCTTATCGTGTTGACGCACCGGCGAGATCCCGGCCTTCGCCGGGATGACGGAAGGAAGGGTCTACCCGCTGTTCCTGAGCGCCGTTGCGATCGCGTTGATCGTGAGCTGGATGCCCTCGGCGATGCGCGGGTCGGTCTCCCCGGCACGGTGGCGCTTCATCAGTTCGATCTGGAGCAGGTTGAGCGGTTCGATATAGGGCAGCCGTAGCCGGATCGACGCCTCCAGCGCCGGATTCTTCTCGAGCAGCCGCGACTGGCCGGTAATCGTCAGCAGGCCGTCGTGTGCGCGGTTCCAGCCGTCGCGGACGCGCGTGAAGATCGTGTCATGTCCGTCGACATGCGCCGCCAGCTCGGCATAGCGCGCCGCGATTCCCATGTCGGATTTCGCGAGCACCATCTCCATATTGTCGAGCAGCGCGGCGAAGAAGGGCCAGCTTTGCGCCATGTCGGCGAGCAGCGCCTGGTCGCCGAACGCCGCGAAGGCCTCGCCCGTCCCGTACCAGCCGGGCAGCATCGTGCGCGCCTGCGCCCAGCTGAACACCCAGGGAATCGCGCGCAGATCCTCGATCGCGGTCGATTTGGTGCGGCTCGACGGGCGCGATCCGATCTTGAGCCCTGCGATCTCGGCGATCGGGGTCATCGCGCGGAAGAAATCCTTGAACGCCGGTGTGTCGTAGACAAGGCCGCGATACGCCCCGAACGCGGTGTCCGACAATGCGTCCATCGCCGCGGTGAAGCGGTCGCAGTTGGCGGCGTTCAGCCCTTCGGGTTCCAGGCTAGCGAGCAGGCTCGCCGACACCATCGCCTCCAGATTGGTCGCCGCGCTGTCGGCGGTGCCATATTTGGCCGCGATCACCTCGCCCTGCTCGGTGATGCGGATGCGGCCCTGCACCGTTCCCGCGGGCTGCGCGCGGATCGCCGCGAAGGCGCTGCCGCCGCCGCGCCCGACCGCGCCGCCGCGGCCGTGGAAAAGCTGCATCGCGCTGCCCGCGGCGTCGAACACCGGCGTCAGCGCGTCCGACGCCTGGTGCAGGCCCCAGGTCGAGGTCAGATAGCCGCCGTCCTTGTTCGAATCCGAATAGCCGATCATCACTTCCTGATGCCCGCGCGCGGCGACCTGCGGCGCGATTTCGGGCAGCGCGAAATAGCGCGCCATGATCGCGGGCGCGTCATCGAGGTCGGCGATCGTCTCGAACAGGGGCACGACCATCAGCGTGTCGGCGCCCTCGGCCGACCACAGCCCCGCCTCGCGCGCGAGGACATGGACTTCGAGCAGGTCGGACAGGCTTTCGGCCTTGCTGATGATCCATTGCACGATCGCGTCGGGGCCCAGCCTGGCGCGGATCGCGGCGGCGGCGTGGACGATCGCGAGTTCGCCCGCGCTTTCGTCGCTCCACTGGTGCCACGGCGCCGCGAGCGGGCGGTTGACGCCGAGCTCGCGGCGCAGCAGCGCGACGCGCGCTTCCTCGTCCAGCGCGAGATAGTTGCTCTCGACCCCCGACACCTTGAGGAGTTCGGCGAGCACGCGCTCGTGCACCGCGCTGTTCTGCCGCATGTCGAGCGTCGCGAGGTGGAAGCCGAAGACCTCGACCGCGCGGATCAGCCGCCCGAGCGCGCCGATCCCCGCAAGCTGCCCCTCGCCGCTCGCCGACAGGCCGTCGGCGATGGTGACGAGGTCGCGGCGAAAATCAGCGGGGGTGCGATAGGCGTCGCCCGCCAGCGCCGACGGGCGCGGCGGCGCAGCGCCGACGATGCCAGCATAAGTGGCGCATATCCGCGCGTAAATGCCCGACAGCGCGCGGCGGTAGGGCTCGTCGCTGCGGCTCGGCGCGGTGTCGCCGCTCGTCTCGGCCAGCGCCTCGACCGCGGCGGGAACCGGCGCCAGCGCCGACGACACCGACAGCTCGGCGCCGAGCGCATGGACCGCGTCGGCATAATGGCCGAGCACCGCGGCGGCATTGCGGCTCGTTGCCATGTGCAGCGTCTCGGCGGTGACAAAGGGGTTGCCGTCGCGGTCGCCGCCGATCCAGCTCCCGACGCGCAGGAAGCTCGCCGGGCGCGTCTCCAGCTCCTTTTCCCAGCGCGCGTAGAGCCGCGGCACCACGGGCAGGAAGACATCGCGCAAATAAGTGAGCGCATTGTCGATCTCGTCGGCGACGAACAATTTCTCGGTGCGTAGCGGCCGCGTCTGCCACAGCAGCACGATCTGGCGGCGGATCGCATCCTCGATCCCATCGCCTTCGGGGGTCTCCTCATGCCCTGCGTCGCGCAGCCGCATCAATTCGGCGACGCGGTTCTTGTGGTCGAGCACCGACTTGCGCCGCACCTCGGTCGGGTGCGCGGTCAGCACCGGCGCGACGAGCGCGGCGTCCAGCAGCGCCGCCACCGCGTCGCGGCCGATCCCGTCACCCTTCAACTTGTCGAGTGCCGCGGCGACGGTCGCCTCGGGCTCGGCGGCGACGCCCTGCCGGTCCTCGGCAAGGTTGGCGAGCATCGAAAAGAGCATGAAGCCGCGCACGAAAGCGATCGTGTCGTCAAGACTCAGCGCGTCGAGCCCCGGATCGATCGCCTCCGCCCCCGCGATGCCGCGATGCCTGTCGACGCTCGACGAGCGGATATATTCGGTCTGCCGGAACAGTTTCTCGCCGCCATAGGCGCGGATGACGTCGCCGAGGATGCGCCCGAGATAGCGGATGTCGGGGTTCTGGCTGATCTGGATTGGTGGGCCCATGGGCCGAGGTTGCTGCACCGCAGCAGACGCTACGTCAAGCGGCGCATAGCTATGCCGCGAAAGATCAGTTCGTCTTGACGAGGGTCAACATACCCATGTCGATCGTCGGCCGACCGTCGAACGTAACGGAGTTGCGCGTGTCGGTGATGAACATGAGCCGCCCCGACGCATCGCTGATCCGCGCCGAGACGGCATAGCTGTGCCGCGGGTCGAGGAGGCGCTGATCGACGGTCAGCGAAAAGGCGAACGGCACTTGCCGCCCGTCGGCGGTGAACGACTGCTGTGCGATCGTCTTTGACGGCGCGTCCATCAGGCTGACGTCGTCGAGCCGGATTTCGACCTGCGCGGTCGGCGGCAGCGCCATGCGCTCGCGATAGGTGATGGTGCCGGTCACCGAGACCGGCCGCTCGGACGGCATGAGCGTCGCGCAGGCGGCAAGCGGCAGGGTGACGAGGGCGGCGGCGAAACGGAGCATGATCTTTTCCTTTCCTGCCTGCTTATGCTCTGCGTAACCCTTCTGCGGCGTGAACGGCAGGGAACAGGAGTGAAGAGGACGATATTCGCGCAGAGACGCAGAGATCGCAGAGAGGTTGGATTTGGTTCACGCGGAGACGCGGAGGCGCGGAGAGGTTAGGGCCTGCCGCGAAGCGGCCTTATCTTGCGACCTATTGGAAGACCGGGATGGAGAGACAGGAAAGAGGCCTGTCAGCCTGAGCCAAAATCTCCGCGTCTCCGTGTCTCCGCGTGAACCAAAATTCTCTGCGGCCTCTGCGCGAATATCCTTCTGTCCGCCCCGTTCGGGTTCCCGTCAGCCTTCCAGTTCGACATCCCAGTAAAGCCAGTCGATCCAGCTTTCGTGCAGATAGTTCGGCGGAAAGGCGCGGCCATTGTCCTGAAGCTGCCAGCTCGTCGGCCGCCACGGCTGGCGATAAAGCGGCATGTGCGCCTGCTGCGGCGTGCGCCCGCCCTTTTTGAGGTTGCACGGGGCGCAGGCGGTTGCGACATTCTCCCACGTCGTCCGCCCGCCGAGCCGACGCGGCACGACGTGGTCAAAGGTCAGATCCTTGCCCGACCCGCAATATTGGCACGCGAAACGGTCGCGCAGGAACAGGTTGAAGCGGGTGAAGGCCGGGTGCTGCGACGGCTTCACATATTGGCGGAGCGCGATCACGCTGGGGATCGGCATCGTTCGCGTCGGCGAATGGATTTCGCGCTCGTAATTCTCGACGATGGTGACGCGGTCGAGGAAAACCGCCTTGACCGCGGTCTGCCACGGCCACAGGCTCAAGGGGTAATAGCTGAGCGGCGTATAATCGGCGTTGAGCACCAGCGCGGGACACGAATCGGGATGCCGGGCGAGATCGGGATGGAACATGGCTTTACGACGCTGCCCCCTTTGCTGCGCGGGATGGCGCGCCACTGCCGTTCCCAAGTGACAGCGTCATTACATCACGCATATGATTCTGACGTCAAGGGGGCATCTGCCGCAAGATATGGAATGATTCGCGCAGGCGCGGCACAGCATATGGATTCGCGCGCGCGCCCATGCTGACCCGTTTCGCGCCCAGCCCGACGGGAGAACTGCACCTCGGCCATGCCTATAGCGCGGCGCTCGCCCACGGTGCGGCGCGCGAGGCGGGCGGGCGTTTCCGCATCCGCATCGACGATATCGACGGCAGCCGCTCGCGCGAAGATCATATCGCCGCCGCACTCGCCGACCTCGAATGGCTGGGGCTCGACTGGGACGGCGATCCGGTGCGCCAGTCGCGTCATCTCGGCGACTACGCCGCGGCGCTTGACCATCTGCGCGCGCGCGGCCTCGTCTATCCCTGCTTCTGTACCCGCGCCGACATCGCCGCGAGCCTCGCCGCGCCGCACGGGGCGCCCAACGGCGCCGCCGTCTATCCCGGCACCTGCCGCCACTTGCCGGCGGTCGAGCGCGAGCGCCGCCTCGCGGGCGAGGCGCATTGCTGGCGGCTCGACATGGCGCGCGCCGCAGCGCTCGCGGGCGATCTTGGCTGGGAGGAGGCGGGGCGGGGGACACGCGCCGCCGATCCCGCCGCGCACGGCGACGTCGTCCTCGCGCGCAAGGACGCCCCCGCCAGCTATCATCTCGCGAGCACGATCGACGACGCCGCGATGGGGGTGACGCATGTCATTCGCGGCGCCGACCTGGTCGCCTCGACCGACGTCCACCGGCTGCTCCAGGCGCTGCTGGGGCTCGCGACCCCTGTCTATCGCCACCATGGTCTCGTCTGCGGTCCCGACGGACGGCGGCTCGCGAAGCGCGACGCCGCCGCCTCGCTGGCCGCATTGCGCGACGCCGGGGTCGATGGGCCGGCGCTCGCGGCCGATTTGCTTCGCGAGCGGCTTCCCGCTGGATATTCGCTGCAAATTCCCTAAATAGGATCTCATGCAGATCTTGCTCGTCCTTGCGGTCGTCGTGGCGGCCGGCCTCGTCCTCTTCTCGCTTGCGCGCGGGCTCATCTATTTCGCCAAGGGGCATCAGGCCGCGCTCGACGGCACGATCCACGAAAATCAGGTGATGCAGAACCGGATGATGATGGCCCGCGTGAAGTGGCAGGCGATCACCATCATCCTGCTCATCATCATCGGCGTGACCGCTGCCGGCAGCTGATCGAGGCGCTTCCTTTTCCCGTTCGTGTCGAGCGAAGTCGAGACACCCATCGACCTTGCGCCGGCCCGAGGGGCATCTCGACTTCGCTCGATGCGAACGGAGTGGGATGATCGTCTAAACTTCCGGACTGTCCGACATGGTCAAACTCAACAAGATCTATACCCGCACCGGCGACGGCGGCACTACCGGCCTCGTCGACGGCTCGCGCATCGCCAAGTCGGCACCGCTGATGGCGGCGGTCGGCGACGTCGACGAAGCGAACAGCGCGATCGGCCTCGCCGCCGCCGCGCTCGACCCGGCGAGCGACGAGGCAGCGATGCTCTCGCGCATCCAGAACGAATTGTTCGACCTCGGCGCCGACCTCGCGACGCCGCCCGACAGCGAACGCGGCTTCGGTCCGCACGACATGGCGCTGCGCATCGTTCCCGGCCAGATCGCGCGACTGGAGGAAGAGATCGACCGCATGAACGAAGCGCTGGAATCGCTTCGCAGCTTCATCCTCCCCGGCGGCACCGAAGCCGCTGCGCGGCTCCACCTCGCCCGCGCGGTCACCCGCCGCGCCGAACGCGCCGCGGTCGCCGCCGGTGCGGAGCGCGACCTCAACCCGCTCGCGCTCTCCTATCTCAACCGCCTGTCGGACCATCTCTTCGTGCTGACGCGGCACATCAACGCCGCCGTGGGCGGCGACATTCTCTGGAAACCCGGCGCGACGCGCTAAACACGCCGTGGCCCCCGACTGCGTGGGGGGCAATGAATCATGTTCCCTAAATGTTCTAGACATTCCCCCGCGCCGTAACCATATTCGCCCCCGCAGCGAAACCGAATCACCTTCCGGGGGATTGTCTCACTATGGCCAGCCGCACCGACGCATCGCCCGCTATTGACCCGCAGGGCGACCTGGCCCGGCGCTTCGCCGCGACCCGGCGGCTGTCGCTCGACCTCGTGGCGCCGCTCTCCGATGCCGATGCGAGCGCGCAGTCGATGCCCGACGCTTCGCCCGCGAAATGGCACCTCGCGCACACGAGCTGGTTCTTCGAGACGTTCGTGCTGCGCGACCATCTGCCCGGCTATCGCGCGTTCGACGATCGCTACGCCTATCTCTTTAACAGCTATTATGAGGCCGAGGGGCCGCGCCATGCGCGCCCGCGCCGCGGCCTGCTGACGCGGCCGTCGCTGGACGAGGTCCGCATCTGGCGCGCGCATGTCGACGCCGCGGTGCAGAGCGCGCTGCCCGATCTGCCCCCCGCCGCGCGCGCGCTGGTCGAGCTCGGCATCCACCACGAGCAGCAGCATCAGGAATTGCTGCTCACCGATATCAAGCATCTGTTCGCGCAGAACCCGCTCGGTCCGGCGGTATGGCCGCGCGAAACCGCAATCGCGAGTGAAGTTGCGCAGTTTTCTGCGCCTCTCACACCCGCAGCCAAAAGCGCGGGCGCGCTCCAATGGGTCCGCGGCGTGGAAGGCGTGGTGTCGGTCGGCCACGACGGCGATGGCTTCGCATTCGACTGCGAACGCCCGCGCTTTTCGTCGCTGCTGACCCCGCACGCGCTCGCCAGCCGCCCGGTGACGAACGGCGAATGGCAGGAATTCGTCGCCGACGGCGGCTATCATACCCCGTCGCTGTGGCTCAGCGACGGCTGGGCGTGGGTGCAGGCGGAGGATGTCGAAGCGCCCGCTTATTGGCGCGACGGACATTATTTCACCCTGTCGGGCTGGCAGGCGATCGACCCCGCGGCGCCGGTGACCCACATCAGCTTTTTCGAGGCCGATGCTTTCGCTACCTGGGCCGGCGCACGTCTGCCGACCGAACAGGAGTGGGAGGCCGCGGCGGCGGCCTGCGACCCGCAGGGTGGCCAGCAACTCGGCGCGGCCGGGCCGGTGCAGCCCGAAACCGCCTCCGCCGACACAGGCTTGCAACAGATGTTCGGCAGCGTGTGGGAATGGACCGGCAGCGCCTATCGCCCCTATCCCGGCTTCCGCGCCGCGCCGGGTGCGGTCGGCGAATATAATGGCAAGTTCATGAGCGGGCAGTTCGTGCTGCGCGGCGGGAGCTGCGCGACCCCGCGCGGGCATATGCGCGCCAGCTACCGCAATTTCTTCTATCCCCACCAGCGCTGGCAATTCACCGGCGTTCGGCTCGCGAAAGACCTCTGATCATGGGTATCGTGCGTCAACTTCGGCAGATTTCCGCCGACGACAGCGGCGTCGACCCCGCTTTCCGCGCCGACGTCCATGCCGGTCTGGCGCAGCGGCAGAAGGCGATTCCCGCGCGCTGGTTCTACGATGCGACCGGCTCGGCGCTGTTCGAGGATATCACCGCGCTGCCCGAATATTATCCGACGCGCAGCGAGACCGATCTGCTGACGCGCCACGCCGCCGACATGGCGGCGGCGATCGGGCCGGGCCGCGCGGTCGTCGAGCTCGGCTCGGGCAGCTCGACCAAGACGCCCTTGCTGCTCCAGGCGATCGATCCTGCCGCTTATGTTCCGGTCGATATCTCGGGCGACTTCCTGCGTGACAGCGCGACCGCGCTCGCGGCGCGCTTTCCGGGGCTTCCCATCTATCCGGTCGAGGCCGATTTCACCCACAAGGTCGATTTGCCGCGCGAGATCGCCGCGCTGCCCAAGCTCGGCTTCTTTCCCGGCTCGACGATCGGCAACATGGTCGCACGCACCGCGATCGACCTCTTGCGCGGCTGGCGCGCCGCGCTCGGCGACGGGGCGCTGCTCTTGATCGGAGTCGACCGGATCAAGGATGTCACGACGCTCGAACTGGCCTATGACGATCCTGCGGGAGTCACCGCGGCGTTCAACATCAACCTGCTCGAACGCATCAATCGCGAGCTGGACGGGACGATCCCGGTCGATAATTTCACGCATCGGGCGAGCTGGAACGATGTGCACGCGCGGATCGAAATGCATCTCGTCGCCGCGTGCGACATGGAATTCGCGGTCGACGGAAGCGCCTATGCGATGGCGAAGGGCGAAACGATCCACAGCGAGAACAGCCATAAATACGGCCCCCGCGACGCAAACCTGCTGCTCCGCGCGGGCGGCTGGACCCCGGTGCGGACCTGGGACGATGTCGATCCTGCTTTCGCGCTGATCCTGGCCGAAGCGACCGAGTTCCGCTCCGCCCCTTGACGCCATCGACCGATCACTTAGGGCAGCCATCCACTATCGTCATCCCGGCAAAGGCCGGGATCTTGCCGTTTCCGTAGAACGCATCGGTGAGATCCCGGCCTTCGCCGGGATGACGGACAAGGGCTTCTTTTTTTGGGAGATTGAATCATGATCGTCGGTGTTATCGGGGCAGGGCAAATGGGCGCGGGGATCGCGCAGGTGTCGGCGGGTGCCGGCCACGACGTGCTGCTCGCCGACATCGACATCGCCCGCGCCGAAGCGGGCAAGGCCGGTATCGCAAAGGCGCTCGGCCGCCTTGTCGCCAAGGAAAAGATGACGCAGGCCGACGCCGACGCGCTGCTCGGCCGCATCACGCCGGTCGCGGACCATGCCGCTTTCGCCCCCGCCGACCTCGTCGTCGAGGCCGCGACCGAGCGCGAGGAGATCAAGCGCGCGATCTTCGCCAGCGTCGGCCAGCATCTTTCGGACACCGCGATCCTCGCCAGCAACACCAGTTCGATCCCGATTACCCGCCTTGCGCAGGCAGCGCCCGATCCGGCGCGCTTCATCGGCGTTCATTTCTTCAACCCGGTGCCGGTGATGGGCCTGATCGAGCTGATCCGCGGCCTCGCCACCAGCGACGCAACGCTCGCGGCGGTGGAGGCCTATGGTCGCGGACTTGGCAAGGAGATCGTCCATGCGAACGACGCGCCGGGGTTCATCGTCAACCGCGTGCTGATGCCGCTGATCAACGAAGCGATCTTCGCACTCGGCGAAGGCGTCGCGACGATGCAGGACATCGATACCGGCTGCCGCCTCGGCCTCAACCATCCGATGGGGCCGATCACCCTCGCCGACTTCATCGGCCTCGACACCTGCCTTGAAATCATCCGCGTGTTGCAGTCGGGCACCGGCGACCCGAAATTCCGCCCCGCCCCGCTGCTCGTCCAATATGTCGAGGCGGGCTGGGTCGGCAAGAAGGCGGGACGCGGCTTCTACGACTGGACCGGGCTGGAGCCGGTGCCGACGCGCTAAAAAGGGCGCGCGGTCTTCGCGGCCGGGGATATGATGACGGGCAAAGGGAGATTCGCCATGATTCGCGTCTTCGCCGCCAGCCTGCCCCTTCTCGCTTTCGCTGCCGCCGCGCCGCTCCACGCCCAAGAGGGTGCGCCCGAGGATTCGACGGTGAAGGGCACCGCGAACAGCGTCACCGAACCCTTCGACGGCAAGGAGGTGCCGCCCAAGCTGCAGGCGGTCGTCGGGGCGCCCTATTCGCTCGCCGGGCTCGGCAAATGCGCGGCGATCATCCGCGAGATCACCGAACTCGACGCCGTGCTCGGCCCCGACGTCAACCAGCAGGTCGACAAAAGTCTGGCCAAGAAGCGTGAGGAGACCGCCGGCCGCGTCGCGGGCAGCGTCGCGGGTTCGGTCATCCCCTTGCGCGGGCTGATCGGCGAAGTCACCGGCGCCAATGCCGAACGCCGCCGCTATGCCGAGGCGGTCTATGCCGGGACGGTGCGGCGCGGCTTTTTGAAGGGCGTCGGGCTCGAACGTGGCTGCAAGGCTCCGGCGCGGCCCTGAGCGGGGAGAATGTGATGCAGGTCGCCGACATCCGTCCCTTCACCATCGACGTGCCGCAGGCGGCGCTCGACGACCTTGCGGCGCGGCTCGCGAACACGCGCTGGCCCGAGAAGGAGACGGTGGACGACTGGGATCAGGGCGTCCCGCTCGCCTATGCGCAGCAGCTCGCGGCTTACTGGCGACAGGATTATGATTGGCGCAAGGTCGAGGCGCGCCTCAATGCGCTGCCCAATTATCTTGCGACGGTCGACGGGCTCGACATCCATTTCCTGCACATCCGCTCGGCCAATCCCGCGGCGCGGCCGCTCGTGCTGACGCATGGCTGGCCGGGGTCGGTGCTCGAATTCCTCGACGTGATCGCGCCGCTGTCGGCCGACTATCATCTCGTGATTCCGTCGCTGCCGGGCTACGGCTTCTCGGGCAAGCCGACCGAAGCCAAATGGAACGTCGAGCATATCGCGGCGGCGTGGGACGCGCTGATGCGCGCGCTCGGCTATCCGCGCTATTTCGCGCAGGGCGGCGACTGGGGCAGCGCGGTGACGTGTGCGATCGGCATGAATCATGCCGACCATTGCGCGGGCATCCACGTCAACATGGTCGTCGGCGCGCCGCCACCCGATCTGATGGCCGACCTGACCGACGCCGAAAAAACCTATCTCGCGCGCTTCCAATGGTATCAGGCGAAGGACAGCGGCTATTCGACGCAGCAGGCGACGCGGCCGCAGACCCTCGGTTACGGCCTTGCCGATTCGCCGGTCGGGCAGATGTGCTGGATCGTCGAGAAATTCCACGGTTGGACCGATTGCGGGCACGGGTCCGGCGGGCAGTCGATCGGCGGGCACCCTGAAAAATCATTGTCGCGCGATACGATGCTCGACGATGTCAGCCTGTATTGGCTGACCAACAGCGCGGCGTCGTCGGCACGGCTCTATTGGCATAGTTTCCGCAGCTTCGCAGCGGGCGAAATCCAAGTCCCGACCGGATGCAGTCTGTTTCCGAACGAAATCATGCGCCTGTCGCGCCGCTGGGCTGACCGGCGCTACAAAAATATCGTCCATTGGAACGAACTGCCCCGCGGCGGTCATTTCGCCGCGTGGGAGCAGCCCGATCTGTTCGTGGAAGAGGTGCGGACAGCGCTGGCGAAAATGGCGCTATAGTGACTTTGCAGGGGCGGCCGGGGCCGGAGCCGCGATAGCCGCCGCCGCAGCAGCTGGCGGCGGCGCGGCAGGAGGAGCGATACCCAGCATCAGTCCCGCGAGGGCCGCCGACATCAGGTTCGACAGGCTGCCCGCGAGCAGCGCTTTCAGGCCCAGCTTGGCGATCATCGGCCGCTGACCGGGCGCGAGGCCGCCCGTTACCGCCATCTGGATCGCGATCGAGCTGAAATTGGCGAAGCCGCAGAGGGCAAAGGTCGCGATCGCGATCGACGCGGGCGACAGGCCCGCCTGCATCTTGCCGAGGTCGATGAAGGCGACGAATTCGTTGAGCACGATCTTGGTGCCGAACAAGCCGCCGACCGCGCCGCTTTCGTCCCACGGCACCCCCATCAGCCACATCACGGGGCGAAAGATCGTGCCGATGATCGCCTGGAACGACAGGTCGGGGTATCCGAACCAGCCGCCGATCCCGGCGAGCAGGCCGTTGGCGAGCGCGACGAGCGCGACGAAGGCGAGCACCATCGCGCCGACCGCGACCGCGAGCCGGACGCCGGTCTGGGCGCCCTGCGCCGCCGCCATGATGATGTTCGCGGGCTTTTCCTCGTCGTGGCTCGCCTCGGGCATGATCACGGGTTCGATGCCCAGATCCTTGGGATCGTCGGGCATCATGATCTTTGCCATCAAGATGCCGCCGGGCGCCGACATGAAGCTGGCGGCGAGGAGGTAAGGCAGCAATTGCTCGCCGATCATGCTCGCATAGGCGCCGAGGATCGTCCCCGCGACCCCTGCCATGCCGACGGTCATCACCATGAAGAGCTGCGACGGCGTCAGGCTGGCGAGATAGGGGCGGATGACGAGCGGGCTTTCGCTCTGCCCGACGAAGATGTTCGCCGCGGCGCCCAGGCTTTCGACCTTGGTGATGCCGGTGATCTTCTGGATCGCGCCGCCGACCCATTTGATCACGAGCTGCATGATGCCGAGATAATAGAGGATCGAGATCATCGAGGCGAAGAAGATGATGACGGGCAGCGCCGAGATCGCGAAGCTGGTTCCGCCCATCTCGGGTCCGGCGAGCGGGCCGAAGATGAAGTCGGTGCCCGCCTTGGCATAGCCGAGCAGGTTGGAGACGCCGCCCGACATCGCCTGGATGATGCTGCGCCCCCAGGGGGTGCCGAGCACGAGCAGTGCGAAACCGGCCTGCAGCAGAAAGGCGGGAATGACGATGCGCGGCCGAATCCAGCGGCGGTTGGAAGAGAAGAGCAGGGCGATCGCAAGCAGTGCGACGATGCCGAGCAGACCGATCAGGCGTTCCATGAAAAAAGTGCGTCCCCCCGCAAGTTTGTTGGCCCTGTCTAGCGGGCTTTGGCGGCGGGGCAAGAGTGTGCGGCATGGCGCGGTGCCGGTTCGGGATGGCGCCAGGAAAGGCGAAGATTGGGAACGGCCGTTTTCGACCGGAAGCGGACCGACCTTACATCGTCATCCCGGATCGAGTCCGGGATGACGAGAGTCTGAAAGTCGCGCTCAGTATCTCTTATCGTCGTCATTCCCGCGAAAGCGGGAACCGGATGCGTTCAGCACAGCGCGAAGCCCCAATCGAAGGCTGCAATAGGCTGAACTTTCCTGAACTTTGGAATTGCGACGTCGCCTTCGTACAGACCGGCTCCGCGCCACGACGACGCACGAAGGCAGGGCATCTCCCCACCCCAAGGCGGATATTCGCAGGGGCTTCGCAATCCAGCCAGCCTCCATTGTCTCGACGCGTGTCCGCGCCATTGTTTCCCGGTCTTTCCAGCGTCCGCAAAACCGACTATCGGGCGCCGATGGAAACTGGCTCTTCGCGCGTCATCGCGCCCTCGTTGCTGCTGTTCGCGATCCTCTATGGCGGCATGGTTCCGCTCGGCGGCTTTCTGGGCGCGAAGCAGGTCGCGCTCGGGCCGCTCGCGGTCGAGGCCGGGATTTTCCCCTTCCTGACGCTGATCGCCATATCGAGCGGCATCGCCGAACTGCACGGGCGCGTCGTGGCGGACCGGATGGTGCGGCTGGGCTTCATCCCGCTGGTGCTCGCAATCATCCTTGCCTTGTTCGTCCTCCAGCTTCCGACCGATGCCGGGATGTACGAGCCTGCGAAAGAGGCCTTTCCGATCATCGTCGGGCAAAGCTGGCGGATGATGGCGGCCGGAATCATCGCCTATGGCGTTTCGGTCAGCCTCAACGTCTGGATCTTCGCGCGGATGACCGCGAACAACGGCCGGCTGCTGCCGCTCCGCGGTTTCATCGCCGCGGCCTTGAGCCAGATCGTCGACACGCTGATCTTCATCACGATCAGCTTTTACGGCGTCCGTCCGATCGGCGACCTGATGCTCGGCCAGATGATCGCCAAGGTCGTGCTGTCGGCGGTGATGGTGCCGCTGCTCGTGATGGCGGTCGTCGCCATCGGCCGCAAACTCGACGCGAACAACCCTGGATGACGCCCGTGACCGACCCTTCGAAAATGCCCGACCTGCTCGCCAAGGCCGAAACGCTCGTCGAGGCGTTGCCCTATCTGCAACGCTATGCCGGCGAGACCTTCGTCATCAAATATGGCGGCCACGCGATGGGCGACCCCGAGGCGCAGCGCGACTTCGCCGAGGATGTGGTGTTGCTGAAAGCCGTCGGGATCAACCCGGTCGTCGTCCATGGCGGCGGCCCGCAGATCGGCCGGATGCTCAAGCAGCTCGGGATCGAATCGACCTTCGTCGGCGGGCTGCGCGTCACCGATGCCGCAACCGCCGAGGTCGCCGAGATGGTGCTCGCGGGCAAGATCAACAAGGAGATCGTCGGCTGGATCGCCGGACTCGGCGGCCGCGCGGTCGGCATTTCGGGCAAGGACGCCAATCTGGTGCTCGCCGAAAAGGTGACGCGCAGCGAGCCCGACCCCAATTCGGGGATCGAGCGCCACGTCGACCTGGGCTTCGTCGGCGAACCGGTCGCGGTCGACCCGACGATCCTCACCAACCTTGCGAACGACAATTTCATTCCGGTGGTGGCGCCCGTCGCGCTCGGCGCTGACGGCGCGACCTACAACATCAATGCCGACACGATGGCGGGGGCGATCGCGGGGGCGCTGGGGGCGAAGCGCTTCTTCCTGCTGACCGACGTCGCGGGGGTGCTCGACAAGGCGGGATCGCTGCTCACCGATCTCGACCGCGCGGCGATCGACGCGCTGAAGGCCGACGAGACGATCACCGGCGGCATGATTCCCAAGGTCGAAACCTGCGTCGCGGCGGTCGACGCCGGGGTCGAGGCGGCAGTCATCCTCGACGGGCGCATCCCGCACGCGATGCTGCTCGAAATTTTCACCGCACGGGGTGCGGGCACGCTGATTCATCGCTAGGGTGCGGGCCGTGACCGACGCTTCTCGCCGGAGAATTTGATGTATCTGATGTTTCTGCAAATCCTGTCGATCCTCCTCAATGTGCTGTGGTGGATCATCATCGTGCAGGCGGTGATGTCGTGGCTGATCGCCTTCAACGTCATCAACACCCACAATGATTTCGTCGGCCAGCTCTGGTATGTGCTCGAGAGGATCACCGAGCCGCTCTATCGCCCGTTCCGGCGCATCATGCCCGACTTCGGCGGGCTCGACCTGACGCCGATGGTCGTGCTGATCCTGATCATCATCCTGCGCGGGCCGGTGATTTCCTATCTCTACACGCTCGGCGTCAATTCGGGAGCGATCTGAAATGACGGCTGACGTCATCGACGGCAAGGCTTTCGCGGCGGGGCTGCGTGCGCGGATTGCCGAGGCGGTCCCGGCATTCGAGGCCGCGACGGGCCGCGTTCCCGGCCTCGCCGTCGTGCTCGTCGGCGACGATGCGGCGAGCCAAGTCTATGTCGGTGCCAAGGGCAAGGCGACCGTTGCGGCGGGGATGAAGAGCTTCGAGTATCGTCTGCCCGCCGACGCGGCGCAGGATGAACTACTGGCGCTGGTCGTCCGGCTCAACGCCGACCCTGCGGTCGACGGCATCCTCGTCCAGCTTCCGCTCCCGAAGGGTTTCGACGAAAAGCGCGTGATCGCGGCGATCGACCCCGACAAGGATGTCGACGGCATCACCCCGACCAATGCCGGGCGGCTCGTGCTCGGCGCCGACGCACTCGTATCGTGCACGCCGCTCGGCTGCCTGATGATGCTGCGCGATTTGCTCGGCGACCTGAGCGGCCTCGATGCCGTGATCGTCGGCCGCTCGATCCTGTTCGGCAAGCCGATGGCGCAGCTTCTCCTCCAGGCCAATTGCACGGTGACGATGGCGCACAGCCGGACGCGCGACCTGCCTGCGGTGCTGCGCCGCGCCGACATCGTGATCGCGGCGATCGGCCAGCCCGAATATATTCGCGGCGATTGGCTGAAGGCCGGCGCGGTTGTCCTCGACGGCGGGATCAACCGGCTGCCGCCCGCGCCGGGCGAAGCCAAGGGGCGGATCGTCGGCGACGTCGCTTTCGACGAAGCCTTGCCGCACGTCCGCGCGATCACGCCCGTTCCCGGCGGCGTCGGCGCGACGACGATCGCCTGCCTGCTGCGCAACACGCTCGTCGCCGCGCATCGCCGCGCGGGGCTCGCCGATCCGGAGGGGGTCTGATGCGCCATATGTTCGCCGCCGCCGTGATGGTCTCGCTCCTCGCGGGCTGCGCGAGCGGGCCCGATCCGCGGAAGCGCCCGCTGTCGGCGAACCCGAGCGGCTATATCGCCGCCGAACTCGCCTTTGCGCGGCTGGCGCAGGACAAGGGGCAATGGACGGCGTTCCGTGAGACCGCGGCGCCCGAGGCCGTGATGTTCGTGCCGCAGCGGGTCAAGGCCCGCGACTGGCTGAAAGGACAGAAGGATCCGGCCGAGGCGGTGCGGTGGCAACCGCATGCGGTCTATGTAAGCTGCGACGGCAATGCCGGAGTGACGACCGGCGCGTGGCAGAAGGGGCCAGCGAACGGCTATTTCACCACCGCCTGGGTCCGCGATCCGATGAGCGGCAAGATCAACTGGGTGCTCGACCATGGCGACGACCTCGCGACGCCGCTCGCCGCGCCCGATTTCATCGAATCGAAGCAGGCCAAATGCGGCTCGCGCCCGGCGGTGCCGATCGAAGTGGGCGAGGAAGGCGACGACATGGCGGTCGGCCTGTCGCCCGACCAGACGCTGAGCTGGACCTCGACCGTTCATCCCGACCAATCGCGGCGCGTCACTGTCCGTCTGTGGGACGGCAAGGATATGAAGACCGTCATCGACAATCAGGTCGCGGCCCCGAAACAGCCATGATCGACCTCTTCATCTCGGCCTTCGTGACGCTGTTCGTCGTCATCGACCCGCCGGGCTGCGCGCCGATCTATGCCAGCCTGACGACCGGCGCGAGCGTGCAGCAGCGGCGGTCGATGGCGATCCGCGCGACGCTGATCGCCGGGGGCATATTGATCTTCTTCGCGATGTTCGGCGAAGCCTTGTTGTCCTTCCTGCACATCGACCTCGACAGTTTCCGCATCGCTGGCGGCATCATGCTGTTCATCATCGCGATCGACATGGTGTTCGAGAAGCGCACCGAGCGACGCGAGCAGCGCGCCGAGAAGATCAAGGCAACCCCCGAGGTCGAGGATGTCTCGGTCTTTCCGATGGCGATGCCGATGCTCGCGGGACCGGGGTCGATTGCCTCGGTGATGCTGCTCGTCGCCAAGAACAATGGGCTCGACCGGGCGCTGGTGATCTTTGGCGCGTTGCTGCTGGTGCTCGCGCTGACACTTGCGGCGCTGCTTGCGGCGGGGCCGCTGATGCGGCTGATCGGTAACAAGGCCGAGGCGGTGATCACCCGCCTGCTCGGCGTTCTGCTCGCGGCGCTCGCGGCGCAGTTCGTGATCGACGGGCTGAAGGCGAGCTTCCCGAGTTTGGGCTGACGCCGCTTTCCGCGAAGCGAAAAGCGGCGTCAGCCGGGGAAATGGCTTACCGCGCGTTGTTGACGTCGTTCTGCGTCACCGGGGCGATGCGGATTTCGACGCGGCGGTTGCACTGATAATCGGCCTCGCTGCGCTCGGGCGCGCATTTGAGCTGCGATTCGCCATAGCCCATCGTCGCCATGCGCGCGCGGTTGACGCCGCGGCTGGAGAGATAGTCGGCGACCGACGAGGCGCGGCGCTCCGACAGACCCTGGTTATAGCTGTCGCTGCCCTGCGAATCGGTGTGGCCGTAGACGTCGATATAGGTGCTCGGATATTCGGACAGGGTCGAGGCGACGCTGTCGAGCGCGCTGCGGAACTGCGATTTCACCACCGCGCTGTTGAGATCGAAGGTGACGTCGCCGGGCATGTTGAGCACAAGCTGGTCGCCCTGGCGCTCGACGTCGATGCCGGTGCCCGCCGTACGCTCGCGCAGCTTCTTTTCCTGCTGGTCCATATAATAGCCAACGCCCGCGCCGGCGACCGCGCCGATCCCGGCGCCGACGATCTTTTCGGTGCGGTCGTGGCGCCCGCCGACGAGATCGCCGAGCAGATAGCCGCCGAGCGCGCCGCCGACGCCGCCGATCGCGGCCTTGGAAATCGTCTGCTTGCCCGTTTCGGGATCGGTCACGCAGCCGGTGAGCGCGAGTGCGCCGATGCTGGCGAGGGCGGCGAGCTTGATCGTCTTGCTGTTCATGTCTTTGGCTCCCTTTATAGTGGCGGCCGCTTGCTGGCCCTGCGCACCGCCGTCCGTGTCGATAACATATGCCGCGCCAACTGGTTCCAGAATCCGGCTGAACCCCCGCTGAGCGGAGCCGCAAAGCGGAGTCATTGTGCTTTGCCGCCGCTATCGCCTATAGGGCGGAAATGACCCAAGCCGACAGGGGCCGGGCGCTCGCGCGCCGCATGGCCGCCCCCCGATGACCGCCCGATGAGCCCTTTCCCCTGGTCCGACGTCGCGATCATCGCGGTGCTGATCCTCCTCAACGGCCTGTTCGCCCTGTCCGAGCTCGCGATCGTCTCGGCGCGCGGGCCGCGTTTGCAGGCGGCCGAGAAACGCGGAAGCCGCGGCGCCAAGATCGCGCGCCAGCTCGCTGCCGATCCGGGGCGCTTCCTGTCGACGGTGCAGGTCGGCATCACGCTGATCGGCATATTGGCGGGCGCCTATTCGGGCGCGAGCCTCGGGCAGCCGGTCGCCGACCGGCTCGCGGCATGGTTCGGGATCGATGCCGAACATGCCCAGGCGGCGGGCTTTGCGGTCGTCATCGGCGTTACCACCTATTTCTCGCTGATCGTGGGCGAATTGGTGCCCAAGCAGTTCGCGCTGCGCGCGCCCGAACCGATCGCGATCGCGATGGCGACGCCGATGTTCTGGCTGTCGCGCGTCGCGGCGCCGCTCGTATGGCTGCTCGACAACAGCTCGGCGATCGTGTTCCGCCTGCTCGGTCTCAACCGCGAGTCCGAGGATCGGGTGACCGCCGAGGAATTGCACCTGATCGTCGCCGAGGCGTCGAAATCGGGCGTGATCGAGGAAAGCGAGCGCGCGATCATCTCGGGCGTTGTCCGCCTTGCCGACCGGCCGGTGCGCGAAGTGATGACGCCGCGCATCGACGTCGACTGGATCGACATCGCGTCGGACGACGACGCGGTGCGCGCGAAGCTGCTCGAAAGCCCGCACACGCGGCTGCCCGTCGCGCGCGGCTCGGTCGACGATATCGCCGGCATCGTCCAGGCGCGCGACATCGCGGGCGCGCTGTTCCGGGGCGAGACGCTCGACCTCGAAAAGCTGATTCGCCCGGCGAAGGTGATCCACGACCAGATCGACGCGATGGACGCGCTGGAAGGTCTGCGCGCCGCCGAGGTGCCGATGCTGCTCGTCCACGACGAATATGGGCATTTCGAGGGGCTGGTGACGCCCGCCGACCTGCTCTCGGCGATTGCGGGCGAATTCGCGTCGGATCAGGACATCGGCAGCGAGCCTTTCGTCACCGAGCGCGACGACGGTAGCCTGCTGATCGCGGGGTCGATGCCCGCCGACCAGATGGCCGAACGGCTGGGAATCGAACTGGGTGACGACCGCGACTATGCGACCGCGGCGGGGCATGCGCTGGCGATCCTCAAGCATCTGCCCGCCGAGGGCGAGAGCTTCACCGATCGCGGCTGGAAGTTCGAGATCGTCGACATGGACGGGCGCAAGATCGACAAGCTGCTGGTCAGCGAAATCCGCAAGCCGAAGGAGGACGAAGGCGAGTGACGCGCCGCTTTTGTCGCGCCTAAAGCGACAAAAGATACGGACGTGCGCCGTCATTCTGTCTCCTTTGTCGCTTTAGCGGGATTGGGCGGCGTCGCTTCGTCGCGCAAGGCGGCGTGGATAATGGCCATGTCGGGACCGCCGCTGACGTCGATCGCGCCGCCCTTGAGGACGCGAACCGTCGTCACGCCGTTGAGCGCGCGATCCATCGCGATGCTGTACTGATGCGTGCGCCCCATCGAAATCGCGCGGTCCCACGCGGCGGCAAAGCTGGCCGCTTCGGGGCGATCGCGGAGGCGATAGGCCGAGGCGCGGCCCATCCCGACGGCTTTCGCGGCCTTTCCCACTGAACCCATGGCTTCGAGCGCGCGGACGAAGCGCGCCTGCGTTTCGGGCGTCCAGCCGTCGGCGCGGTTGCGCTGCTGCGGCACCGGAGCGAAGGCGAGGCAGCTATCGGCGAGCAGCCGCGCGGGCGGAGGTGAAGCGGTGCGTTCCATCCGCCAGCTTGGAGCATGGCGGAACAATGTAGGAAAGGATTATCTGGCGGGTGAGGGGTAGACCGTTTCGGGGTGGGGAGCGGCCCCTTCCTGACTTTCGTCATTCCCGCGAAAGCGGGACCCCAGAGTGGGGTCAGCCGACGCACGCTCTGGGTTCCCGCTTTTGCGGGAATGACGAAGATAAGAGACGCTGAGCGCGACTTTCAGATTCTCGTCATCCCGGACTTGATCCGGGATCCATTCATCCGGCGCTGAGAGAATGGATCCCGGATCAAGTCCGGGATGACGATGTAAGGTAAGTCCGCACGGCCCCTATAATTCCCCACCCAGCGCGCCGTATTTGGCCTCGAAGCCCGCCTTGTCGCCGCGCGCGAGATAGCTTGCCTGGTCGACGATATTGTCGCGCGCGATGCGGCCCTGGAAGGCGCCGAGCTGCGGATCGATTGCCGCGATGTCGGCGTCGGTCCAGTCGGCGATCTGCTGGAAGCTGGTGACGCCGAGGCCGTTCAAAAGGCCGGCGAGCTTGGGGCCGATGCCTTTCAGGAGCTGGAGATTGTCGGTTTTCGCCGCGGGCGTTGGTGCAGGCGCGGGCGGCGGCGCGGCAGCGGCTGGTTCCGGCGCGGGAGTGGCGGGGACGGTGGGCTCTTCGGGAATTTCCGCCGCCGGTGCGGGGCGCGCGGGAGGAGGCGGTGTTTCGGCGGCGGGCGCCGGTGCGGCGGGCGTCGGCGCGGGCGGCGGCGGTGCGGCTGGCGCGGGCGCCGGTTCCTTCGGCTTGAAGCGCGCGGGTTCGGCGGCGACGATTTCGGGCTTCACCGCTTCGAGCGGCTTCTTCGGTTCGGCGGGCGGCGCGACCGGGGGAGCGATCTCCTCGGGCCTGTTGCGGCCGAACAGCCACCACAGAAGCACGACCGCGACGACGAGGCCGACGACCGCGATGATCATATTTTCCTGAAGCCATGCCATGATGCTCTCCCTGATTTCGCATCAACTTATTCGTGGGCTTTGCCGGCGTCTACCCGTTCGTCATCCCGGCAAAGGCCGGGATCTCGCCGATGCGTCATGGCGATAGGGTGGGATCCCGGCCTTCGCCGGGATGACGGGCTGGCTCTACTCGGTCTCGCGCGCGACCTCGCGCCAGCCGATGTCGCGGCGGCAGAAGCCGCTGGGAAAGTCGAGCTTGTCGACCGCGGCATAGGCGCGCGCTTGCGCCTCGGCGACGCTCTTGCCCGTCGCGGTGACGTTCAGGACGCGTCCGCCCGCCGCGACCAGCGTGCGGTCGTCGCGCGCGGTGCCGGCGTGAAAGACGCGCACGCCGCCCGCCTCGGCATCGGCGATGCGGCGGATCGCGCCGCCCTTTTCGGGGGTGCCGGGATAGCCCTTTGCCGCCATGACGACGGTCAGCGCATAATCGTGCGAAAAGACCGGCGGTTCGGCATCGGCGAGCGCGCCGGTCGCGGCGGCGTGGAGCAGCGCGGCGAAATCGCCCTTGAGGCGCATCATCAGCACCTGGCATTCGGGGTCGCCGAAGCGGCAATTATATTCGATCAGCTTCGGTCCCGCATCGGTGAGCATCAGCCCGGCGAAGAGGACGCCGACATAAGGTGTGCCCTCGGCGGCGAGCGCCGCGACCGTCGGGCGGACGATGCGGTCCATCACCGCCGCTTCGAGTTCGGCGGTCAGAACCGGCGCGGGGCTGTAGGCGCCCATGCCGCCGGTGTTGGGGCCGGTGTCGCCGTCGCCGACGCGCTTATGGTCCTGCGCGCTGCCGAAGGCGAGGACGTTCGTGCCGTCGGAGAGCGCGAAGAAGCTCGCCTCCTCGCCGGTCATATACTCCTCGATCACCACTTCGGCGCCCGCGCCGCCGAAGGCGCCGTCGAACATATCCTCGATAGCGGCCTCGGCGTCCGCGCGGGTTTCGGCGATGATCACGCCCTTGCCTGCGGCGAGGCCGTCGGCCTTGATGACGACGGGGATCGAAAAGCCGTCGAGCAGCGCGAGCGCTTCCTCGGCGGAGGTCGCGCGGGCGTAAGCGGCGGTGGGAATGCCGGCGCGCGCGCAGAGGTCCTTGGTGAAGCCCTTCGACCCTTCGAGCCGCGCGGCGGCCGCGCCCGGCCCGAATACCGGCACGCCGATTTCGCGCAGGCGGTCGGCGAGCCCGGCGACGAGCGGCGCTTCGGGCCCGACGACGACGAAATCGATCGCATGGGCGCGGACGAAGCCGATCAGCCCGTCGAGGTCGTCGGCGGCGATCGGCACGCACTCGGCGTGAAGTTCGACCCCCGGGTTGCCCGGAGCGGCATAGAGCTTGGCGCAGCTTGGCGATTGTGCCAGTTGCCAGCTCAGCGCATGTTCGCGGCCCCCCGACCCGATGAGCAGGATATTCATGGCAGTCCCTTTTCCCGATATGGCGTCCGGCGACGAGAGTGAAGCGCGGCTGTTAGCCGAGGCCGCACCGGGGGACAATGCTCCCGCGCTGTCGGTGAGCCAATTGTCCGCGGCGATCAAGCGCACCGTCGAGGACGGATTTTCCCGCGTGCGCGTGCGCGGCGAGCTGTCGGGCGCGAAGCGCGCGGCGTCGGGGCATTTCTATGCGGCGCTGAAGGACGACAATGCGCTGATCGATATGGTGATGTGGAAGGGACAGGCGGGCCGTCTGGCTTTCCGGCCCGAGGACGGGATCGAGGTGATCGCGACCGGGAAGCTCACCACCTATCCGGGGCGCTCCAAATATCAGCTCGTCGTCGACAGCCTCGAAGTCGCGGGCGAAGGCGCGCTGATGCTGCTCTTCGAGAAATTGAAGGCGCGGCTTGGCGGCGAGGGGCTGTTCGACCGCGAGCGCAAGCAGCCGCTGCCGCGCCTGCCGCGGATCATCGGCGTCGTCACCTCGCCGACCGGGGCGGTGATCCGCGACATTCTCCACCGCCTCGCCGACCGCTTTCCGACGCATGTGATCGTCTGGCCGGTGCTGGTGCAGGGCGAGGGCGCGGCGGCGCAGGTCGCGAAGGCGGTGCGCGGCTTCGACGCGCTCGCGCCCGGCGGGCCGGTGCCGCGTCCTGATCTGGTCATCGTCGCGCGCGGCGGCGGGTCGATCGAGGATCTGTGGGCGTTCAACGAGGAAGTGGTGGTGCGCGCGATCGCCGACTGCCGCATCCCGACGATCAGCGCGGTGGGGCATGAAACCGACGTCACGCTCGCCGACTATGTCGCCGACGTGCGTGCGCCGACCCCGACCGCCGCCGCTGAGCTGGCGGTGCCGGTGCGCGCCGAACTCGCCGCCGAGCTGGCGGCGCGCGGCGGGCGGATGATCGGCGCGGCGAGCCGCCATGCCGCGTTGGCGCGCGAGCGGCTGGTCGCGCTGGCGCGGCACCTGCCGAAGCGCGAGGCGCTCTATGCGCCGCAGCGCCAGCGGCTCGACGACGCGCAGGGGCGGCTCGACCGCGCGCAGCGGCACCGGCTCGCGGTGGTCGCCGAGCGGCTGGCGTCGCGGTCGGGGGCGCTGCGGCCGTCGCTGCTCGCACGAAGGCTCGACCGCGACCGCGCGCGGCTGGAGGGGCTGGAGCGGCTGTTCGCGTCGCTCGACCCGCGTGCGCTGCTGTCGCGCGGCTATGCGATGGTGCGCGATGCCGGGGGGGCGATCGTGACGAGCGCGGCCAAGGCGCGCGCCGCAGGGCATCTGCGGCTGCAGTTCGCCGACGGCGACGTGCCCGCCGAGGTCGCCGATGGCGACGCGCCGCCGCCCGCGCGGCGCCCCACGCGCAAGGCGCCGCCGGCGCCGGGCCGGGGGCAGGGCGAGTTATTCTGACCGGCGTGTTGTGACGGCAGGGGTGGTCCGCGTCCGCCCGGCTGCTATAGTCGGGACGATAGTCTCTCTCTCTCGCAACGGATTTTGAATCATGCTGATCGCCAGCCGCAACCGCCTCGCCCGCCTGCACTATGGCCCCAACAGCTTTCGCGTGCTGTCGCCGGGCGACCATGTGTTGTGCGCGGTGACCGGGGTGCCGATCGGGCTCGACGAGCTTCGCTATTGGTCGGTCGCGCGGCAGGAGCCCTATGCGACCGCCGCGCTTTCGGTGCAGGCCGCGCTCGACAGCAAGGCATGATGCATTCGATGCGGGCGCCGCACCTGCTCGCCGCGCTGGCGCTGCTGACGGTTGCGGCCGGATGCGTGCCGGCTTCGGACGCGCCGGCGAAGCCCGCGCCTTCGCCCTTCACCGACCCCGGGCCGCCGTTGCCGCCGCCCGCCGCGCCGCCGATGCGCGCCGATTTCCTGCTGCGCGGAACGCCCGAACAGGGCGCGGTGATGCTGGGGCAGGCGCCGGGCGGGACGCAGGTGCTGACGCTCGACGGCCAGGGCGTGCCGCTGGCGAGCGACGAGAGCTTCCTGATCGCCTTCGACCGCGACGCCGGCCCTTCGGCGCTGCTCGTCGCGACGCTCGCGTCGGGGCAGCGGGTCGAGCGGACGCTGACGGTCGCCGCGGGAAACTGGCGGATCGAGCATATCAACGCGCCGTATCGCGGCAGCGCGTCGAGCGACGCCGACTTTGCGCGGCGGCGCCCGGCCGAGCTCGCGCAGATCGCCGCGGCGCGGGCCACGCCGGTCGAATCGGACGGCTGGCGGCAAAAATTCCGCTGGCCGGTCACCGGGCGCTTCTCGGGCTTCTTCGGGTCGCAGCGCGTCTACCAGGGCAAGCCCGGCAGCTATCACAGCGGCACCGATGTCGCGGTGCCCGCGGGAACGCCCTTCTTCGCGCCCGCCGACGGGGTGGTGACGCTTGCGGCGTCGTCGCCCTTCACGCTCGAGGGCAATCTGCTGATCGTCGATCACGGTATGGGGCTGTCGAGCGCTTTCCTCCATTGCCAGAGTCTCGACGTGAAGGTCGGCCACCGGGTGATGCAGGGGCAGCAACTCGGACTCGTCGGACGGACGGGGCGAGCGACGGGACCGCATCTTCATTGGGGCCTCAAATGGCGCGACGCGCGCCTCGATCCCGGCAAGCTCGCTGGGCCGATGAGCAATTAAGCGCCGCTGTCACCAGCGCAAACTCGTTTCGCGTGAAACAAAATGTCGTAATCGGAGCGCGCAAGGTTATTGCGTTTCGCCTTTTCTCAAAGCTGTTGCAAATTCGTCACAATGGCCCCGGAAACCGCAGAGATGGCGGCAATTTTCCTTTACCCGCAGGAAGCGAGGCTCCATCCCCGGCTTAACCGGGGAATAAAGTGTAGGGGCGATGATTCTGCCCGTGCGCGCTAGTTCCCGGATCGATTTCAGCCAACAGATTCAGGGGAACTGGCTCGTGAAAATAAATTCTACCCAAGCCGTTTTGAGGGCCGCTGCCGCACCGATCGCCTTGTGCATCGCACTGACGTCGTCGGTGGCTTTCGCGCAGAGCGACGCCGATAGCACGATCACGAGCGACACCGCGTCGTCGTCGGACGGCGACACGATCATCGTCACCGGTTCGCGCGTTCGTCGCCCGAATTTTGAAACGGCGAACCAGGTCAATGTGATCACCCGCGGTGATTCGGTTCTGGCGGGTTCGCGCTCGACCGCGGACGTCCTGCAGAGCTCGAGCATCACCTCGGGCACGTCGCAGATCAACGGCTCGTTCCTCGGCTTCGTTTCGGAAGGCGGTCCGGCGGCCAGCACGGTCGGTCTGCGCGGCCTGTCCTCGTCGCGTACGCTCGTCCTGCTCAACGGCCGCCGCCTCGCGCCGGCCGGCGTCGGCCCGCAGCTCGTCGCGGCGGACCTCAACGTCCTGCCGACCGGCGTGATCCAGCGCATCGAAGTGCTGCGCGAAGGCGCCTCGTCGGTCTATGGTTCGGACGCGATCGCGGGCGTCGTCAACGTCATCACCGACCCGAAGGTGGAAGGCCTGACCTTCGACGTCTTCACCGACCAGCCGGTCGAGCATGGCGGCGGCGGCCGCAACTATCGCGCCTCGGTCGTGGCCGGCAAGGTCTTCGATCGCGGCCATATCACCGCGTCGTTCGAATATCGCGAGCAGACGGGCATGCGCGTCGGTGATCGCGGCATCTACAGCTGCCCGCGCGACCTTTATTTCGACCCCACTTCGGGTGCGGAAGTCGGTGCCGTCGATCCGTCGACCGGCCAGCTGATGTGTTTCCCCTACACGACCAACGGCGGTTCGGGCATCGCGAGCGGCTACGGCATCTACTTCAAGTTCGCCAATGGCGAGCAGGGCCGCATCCGCTACGACGAGAACGGCAATAGCGAGATCGTCAACGGCATCTTCCGCGGCGGCCCCAGCTCGGCGCAGCTCAAGGATCACGTCATTTCGCCGGTCCGCACCTATACGGGCTATATCAACGGCGCTTATGAGCTCGACGCGCTGGGCGATGCCGAAATCTATACCGAGGCGCTGTTTACCCGCCGCCAATCGCACCAGGATTTCACGGGGCAGATCAGCATCGATCCGAGCCAGCTCAGCCCCAATATCGAAATCTATGGCGGCAGCTATGCCGGGACGCCGCTGTCGGATTACGGCTATCCGACCAGCCCCTTCTTCCCGACCGCGCTGGCGAACCAGGGCATCAACTATTACACGCCCTTCGTCGTGCCGCAGAATCAGCGTCAGAGCAGCCAGCGCGTCGACTTCCTCCGCTGGAACGGTGGCCTGCGCGGCAATCTGGGGATCGGCGACTGGCGCTATGACGGCAACTTCCAATATTCGCACACCAAGTCGCGCTATTCGACGACGCAGACCACCATCGAGCGTCTGAGCAATGCGCTGCAGACCGTGCTCGCTCCCGCCGGTACGCCGGAAGAGCTGATCACGCGCGCCACCGCCTATCAGGCGGGTGCGGGCAACGCCTATACCTGCGCGTCGAACGTCGATGGCAGCGGCAACCTGATCGCGGGCGCGAGCTGCGTTCCGTTCAACATGTACGACCTCAGCATCCTGCGCGACGGCAACATCCCGGCGAACGTCTATAATTATCTCTATCAGCCCGACGTCGGCCACACCAAGTTCGACCAGACGACCTTCACCCTGAACCTCGACGGCTCGCTGTTCGAGATCCCGGGCGGCATGGTCCGCGCGGCGGTCGGCTACGAGCATCGCCGCGACAAGCTGGTCGATACCCCGTCGCTCGATGCGCAGGCTGCGGTCCTCTACAACTACAGCTCGTCGCAGATCACCAAGGGCTCGGATACGGTCGACGAGGTCTATGGCGAACTCAACATTCCGTTGCTGAGCAACATTCCGTTCGCACGGCTGCTCGAAATCGACCTGTCGGGCCGCTATACCCACTACAAGTCCTATGGTTCGGACTTCACCTACCATTTCAACGGACAGTGGGCGCCGAACGACATCATCCGGTTCCGCGGCAACTATGGAACCTCGTTCCGCGCGCCGAACCTCTATGAGCAGTTCGTCGCCGACCAGACCGGCTTCTTTGGTGGCGATGCCGATCCTTGCTCGGGCTTCGGCACGGCCTATTCGCCGGGCGATACGGTCTATGACAACTGCCTTGCGGCATTGCAGCCGATCCTCGGCGCCAATGCGGTCAACTATATCGCGACCGCTGGTCCGATGGTCACGACCCGCGGCGGCGCCGGCCTGCTGAAGGCCGAAAAGTCGCGCTCCTACGGCTTCGGTGTCGTGCTGACCAGCCCGCGCGGCCCGGTCAACGCCTCGCTGGCGGTCGATTATTGGAACGTGCGGGTGAAGGGCGAGGTCACGACCCTCGGTTCGCTGATCCTCCGGCGCTGCTATGAAGCGGACGATTTCCCGAACAATGAATATTGTGCGCTGATCGATCCGCGTCGCCCCGCCGGCGACCCGCAGCAGGGAACCCTCGATTCGTTCCTCAACCCGTATCTGAACGTCTCCGAGCAATCGGCCGAAGGCATCGACTTCGACCTGCGCTTCGAGGCTCCGGTCGCGGGTGGACGGTTCGTGGCGAGCGCCACTGCAACGCGCAACATCCACCAATATTATCAGCTGTTCGCGACCGACGCGAAGGACGATTATAACGGCACGCTGGGCGTCCAGGGCTTCGGCGCCGGGCCGAAGTGGGTCGGAAATCTCGACCTGCGCTATACCTTCCCGGGCGACAAGGTCACCGTGCGGTACGGCGTGAAATATGTCGGCAAGCAGGATTCGTCGGCCTTCGGCGAGGGCGCGACCTCGCCGTTCCTCGGCGCGGTGGATGTCGACCTGGTCGCCGAAACCTATTGGGAACATGGCATGTCGGTCCAGTGGAAGCTCGAGGACATCGGTCAGGTGACCTTCGGCGTGAACAATCTCTTCAACGCCAAGCCGCCGATCATTTCCTCCTGCCCGACCTCGGCGTGCCAGTACACGCGTATCGGCAACCGCTTCAACTCGAGCAACTATGACCTGATCGGTCGCTCGCTGTTCCTGAACGTGACGCGCACGTTCAAGTGATGCGGCGGGTGCGGTTTCGCACCCGTCCCGTCCGCTGAAGCGGCATATCCTTCGAATCGGGGTGGGGCTTGATTGTCCCACCCCTTTTTGTTGGATTGCCCGGCGCTTCTTGCTCAAGGCTAGGCTGCCTGCCCGTCATCCGGCGGGATCGGTGAAGGGAAATGAACGATGGCTTCCGCCAGAAGGGATGAGGATAGCGGCCTGAACGGGCGCCTCGATCGCGCGATGGCGTTCCTCGATCGCGATCCCGCCCAGGCGCTGCGCGGCGTCGAATCGATCCTCGCCAGCGATCCCGATTTCCTGCCTGCGCGGCGCGCGCTGGCCCATGTCATGCGCCGTCAGGGGAACCACCCCGGCGCCGACCAGGTCGAGCGCGAAGCCATCGCCGTCGGCATAGCGCGTCCCGGTTTTGCCGCGGCGCAGGAGGCTTTTCTGGCCGGCGAGCTGGAGAAAGCCGAAGTCCTGATCCGTCAGCATCTCCGCCAGGATCCGAAGGATCCGGCGGCGGCGCTGATGCTTGGCGAAATCGCCGCGCGCTGCGAGGCGAAACAGGAAGCGGAGAATCTCTTCCGCCGGGCGACGCTGCTCGCGCCGGGCTATCTGGAGCCCTGGCTCGCGCTGGCAAAGCATTGCCGCGATTCGGGCCGTTATCCGGACGCTCTCTTCCTGCTGGACGAGTTGCTCGCGCGGAAAGCCGACCATTTGCCGGCGCTGTCGCTACGTGCGGCCATCCTCGTCCAGTTGCGGCGCTTCGAGGAAGCCGACGCCGCCTTTCTGGAACTGCACGCGCAATGCCCCGAGGACGCGCGCGGCTGGGCCAACCACGCCTTCATGCTCAAGACGGTCGGCCGGCAGGACGACGCGGTGCAGGCCTATCGCACCGCGCTCGGCATCGATCCGGCGAATGCGCAGGCCTGGTGGGGGCTCGCCAATCTCAAGACGGTGCGCTTCGGCGAGGCCGATGTGGAGGGACTGCGCCGCGCGTTCGAGCGCACCGATCTGGCGGCTGACGATCGCATCCACCTCGCCTTCGCGTTGGGCAAGGCGCTGGACGACAATCGCGATTTCGCCGGGGCTTTCGCGGCCTATAGCGAGGGGGCGCGGCAGCGCCTCGAGCAGGTTCCCTATGATCCTGCGAGCGTGACCGGCCATATCGCCAAAAGCCGTCTGACCTGCACCGCGGATTATTTTGCCGAGCGCCGCGACTGGGGAAGCGCGGCGCGCGATCCGATCTTCATCGTCAGCCTGCCGCGGTCGGGCTCCACCCTCGTCGAACAGATTCTCGCCAGCCACCCGCTGATCGAGGGGACCGAGGAACTCCACGACATCGAGCGGATCGCGCTCGCTTGCGCGCCGAACGGCGGAACGGGCGGGTGGCTCGATACGCTGCTTTCGCTCTCCCGCGACAAGGTCCGCGAACTCGGCGATCATTATGTCGAGGCGACGCGCCGCTTTCGCCATAGCGACCGCCCCTTCTTCACCGACAAGATGCCGAGCAACTGGGTCTTTCTGGGGCTGATCCGGACCATCCTGCCGAATGCCAAAATCATCGACGTCCGGCGGCATCCGATGGGATGCGGGTTCGCCAATTTCTCGCAGCATTTCAACTGGGGCATCAATTTTTCATACGATCTTGCGCACATAGGGCATTTCTATACGACCTATCTGCGGCAGATGGCGCATTTCGACGCGGTGCTGCCGGGCTATATCCATCATCTGACCTATGAAAATCTGGTCCAGAACACCGAGGCTGAAGTCACGCGGCTGCTCGATTATCTCGGCCTGCCCTTCGACGAAGCCTGCCTCCGCTTCTTCGAGAATGACCGCGCCGTCTACACGCCGAGTTCGGAGCAGGTCCGCTCGCCGATCAATCGCGAAGGCATCGAGCGCTGGCACAGCTACCGTCCTTTTCTGGGCCCGCTCGCTGCGGCGCTCGGCCCCGTCCTCGATCATTATCCCGACTATCCGCCTGGTGATTTCTGACCCCCGCCGCGGACAGGGGATAATATCATTTGATATTATATGTCGCGGTCGGGCGTTCCCGTATGCCTTCTATTTCGCCGCGATTCCGGTCTGTTGCAAATACGTCACAATCCTCGACGAAACCGCCGCCGACGCCGCAAATCACCTTTACTCGACATGAATGAAGGACCATCCCGCACGCTATCGGGGCGTCTTGAGCGTCGGCGTGTGCCGTTCCGCGACAGGGGCCCAGGTATATCATCAACAGTAGCAAGGGACTGCACTGTGAAAACCACCCATTATTCGAAGCTGAAGCTCGGCGCCGCGCCGTTCGTGCTCGGCATTGGCCTGCTGGCCGCCGCCTCGCCTGCGATGGCGCAGGACGCCCAGAGCGGCGACACCGCCACCACCGGCGATGAGATCATCGTCACCGGCACGCGCATTCCGCAGGCCAATCTGGAATCGGCCGCTCCGATCACCGTCGTGAGCGCTGAAGACATCAAGCTGCAGGGCACGACCCGCGTCGAGGACATGCTGAACTCGCTGCCGTCGGTCTTCGCCAGCCAGTCGTCGACCGCCGCCAACGGCGCGGACGGCACCGCATCGGTCGACCTTCGCGGCCTCGGCACGACCCGTACGCTCAGCCTCGTCAACGGCCGCCGCCTGCTGCCGGGCGATCCGAGCCCCGGAAGCGGTTCGGCTGCCGACATCAACATGATCCCGGCCGCGCTGCTCAAGAACGTCCAGGTTCTGACCGGCGGCGCTTCGGCGACCTACGGCGCCGACGCGGTCGCGGGCGTCGTCAACTTCGTGATGGACACCGACTTCACGGGCTTCCGCCTCGACGGTCAATATAGCGTGTTCCAGCACAACAACCGGAGTAAATACCGGAATTCCAGCATTGCTGGTGACTATAGCCTGCGGGAAGCGCTTGATGCGCGCGGGTTCGGCTATCCGGACGGCAGCGTCGTCGACGGCGGCACGATCGACGTCACCGCGACCTTCGGCGCGGCGTTCGACGACGGCCGCGGCCATATCGTCGCCTATGCCGGCTATCGCAAGGCGAACGCCATCCTCCAGTCGCGGCGCGACTATAGCGCATGCACCATCCAGAACGGACGCCGGATTAACGGGAAGTCCGAGCCCGGAGCGCTGGTATGCGGCGGCTCGCTGACCAATGCGACGGGCACCGCGATCGTCTTCGATCCGAATTTGAACGCCGATTCGTCGACGGTGTACAGCTTCCTGCCGGGCCGCGGGTTCGAGAACACCACGACGCGCTACAACTTCGCGCCGACCAACCATTATCAGCGCCCCGACGAGCGCTACACGGCCGGCCTGTTCGCGAACTACGAGATCAACGAGTCGATCAAGCCCTATCTCGAGTTCATGTTCATGGACGACCGCACGGTCGCCCAGATCGCGCCGTCGGGCGACTTCGGCAACACGCTGACGGTCAACTGCGACAACCCGCTGATGTCGGCCGCGCAGAAAGCCGTTATCTGTGCCGCGCCGAACCTGATCAATGGTTATGTCGGGACGTTCCCGACCGCCGTCGCCGCGCCCTATAATCCCGATCCGAACGCGGCGCCGCTGGAGTTCACCGGCGCGTTCGGTCAGACCTATAATCAGGCGTTCATGCAGGTGCTGCGCCGCAACGTCGAAGGCGGTCCGCGCCAGAGCGACCTGCAGCACACCAACTTCCGCACCGTGATCGGTTCGAAGGGTGACCTCGGCAAGGCCTGGTCGTACGATGCCTATTATCAGTACGGCCGGTCGAACTATAGCCAGGTCTATTCGAACGAATTCTCGGTCGCGCGTCTCAACCGCGCGCTGAACGTCGTCGATGAAGGCATGGAGCGGACCGGCGTCGCCAACGGCAACTACGTCTGCCGTTCGGTCGTCGACGGCAGCGACCCGAATTGCAAGCCCTACGACATCTTCAACGGTGCCGGCGGCGCGAGCCCCGAAGCGGTCGCCTATCTGTCGGCGACGGGCTTCCAGAAGGGCTATACGTCCGAACAGGTCGCCAACGCCTCGTTCACCGGCCTGCTCGGCGAATATGGCATCAAGTCGCCGTGGGCCGACGAAGGCGTGAGCGTCAACCTCGGCTTCGAATGGCGCAAGGAATCGCTGGAACTCAAGACCGACAACGCTTTCCAGACCGGTGACCTGACCGGCCAGGGCGGCGCGACGCTTCCGCTCGCGGGCAGCTTCCGGGTCTATGAGTTCTTTGCCGAAACCCAGGTGCCGATCGTCCACGACAGCTTCATCTATGACCTGAGCTTCAGCGGCGGCTATCGCAAGTCTTGGTACCGGACGAGCGCCGACCGTAAATACGACACCGACACCTACAAGCTGCAGCTCGAATTCGCGCCGATCCGCGACGTTCGCTTCCGCGGCCAGTACAACCGTGCGGTTCGCGCCCCGAACATCCAGGAGCTGTTCGCGACGCCGACCGTCGGCCTGGCCGGCGCGAGCGATCCGTGCGCCGGCGTGACGATCACCGCAGACGACTGGGGCTGTCGCTATCAGGGGCTCATTGTCGGTTCGGGCACGACCGCAAATCCTGCCGGTCAGTATAACGGCCTTCTGGGCGGTAATCCCGACCTGAAGCCCGAAACCGCGACGACGAAGACCTTCGGCGTCGTTCTGCAGCCGAGCTTCCTGCCGCGCTTCTCGCTGACGGTCGACTGGTTCGACATCAAGCTGAAGGATGCGATCCAGCCGCCGGCGCAGGATGCGATTCTGAAGGACTGCGGACTCAATGCGACGGCGGACTTCGAGCCCTTCTCGTGTAGCCTCATCCACCGCGACGTCACCGGTTCGCTGTGGCTGACGCCGAACGGCTATGTCGACAACACGCCGTCGAACCTCGGCCGTGTCGAGACCCGCGGTCTGGAGATCAACAGCGCCTACAGCCACGAAATCGGCAATGCCGGGACGCTGTCGATGAGCTTCGTCGGCACCTATCTCGACAAATATGAGGTCGATAACGGCATCACCCAGGCTTATGACTGCGCCGGTCTCTATGGCCCGGTCTGCTCGGGTGGCGGCACCACGGCGGGCGGCTCGATGCTGCCGAAGTGGCGCCACAAGCTGCGCACGACCTTCAACATGCCGAACGGCATCGGGGTCTCGCTCCAGTGGCGCTATATCGGCAAGGTCACGGCCGAAACGCTCGATTCGAGCCAGTCGCTCCACGGCGACAACAACTTTGATCCGGGCCTGCACCTGAAGGCGTACAGCTATTTCGACCTGGCGACGACCTTCGCCGTGTCGGACAACTATACGTTCCGTCTGGGCGTCAACAACCTGCTCGACAAGCAGCCGCCGCTGGTCACCTCGGGTAGCAGCGCTGACGGGTCGAACCTGTGCCCGACCGGTCCTTGCAACGGCAACACCTATCCGGCGACCTATGACGCGCTGGGCCGTTACATCTACGCGGGCGTGACGCTGGACTTCTAAGTTCCGCATTTCGTCCTAAGATAGGGGGCGGCGGGTCGTCAGACCGGCCGCCCCTTTTCTTTTGTTCCCCGTCTTCAGCCGATGGATGTCCGATGCTCGATTCCAAAACGACCGACGTGCTGCGCCAGGCCGTCGGAGCGGCGCAGTCCGGCGATGTCGCGCGGGCGCGCCAGCTTGCCGAAGGCGCACTTGTCGCCGGGGGCGACGCGGTGGCGCTCAACGCCTTCCTCGGCATGTTGCAGGCGCGCGCGAACGATCTGGAAGCGGCCGCCCGGCATCTGCGCGCGGCGCATGAAGCGCGTCCATCGGACGCCACCATCGCCTGCAACCTGATTGCGGTGCTGATCGACAAGGGCGATCTGGAGGCGGCGCTGGAGGTGGCGACGCCCGAGCTTGCGCGTGCCGACACGACGCTGCGGATCGCTCGCTATCGCGGCTATGTCGCGCAGTCGCTTGAGCGCTTCGACGAGGCGGTCGCGGCCTATGAGCATGTCGTCGCGCGCGATCCGGCCGATTTCGAGAGCTGGAACAACCTCGGCAATGCGCGCTCGGCGGCCGGCGACCTGGAGGGCAGCGTTGCGGCGCTCGAAAAAGCCATGGCGCTGGAACCGCTCGCGCCGCCGACGCGGCTCAATCTGGCGGTGGCGCTGCGCACCGTCGGGCGCGGTGAAGAGGCCGAAGCGCTGCTGAAGCGGACGGCCGAGGAATTCCCGGACGACGCCCGCGCGCTCCACGAACTTTATGTCCAATATAAGAAGGAAGGCCGTCAGGACGAAGCCACCGCGGCGATCGAGGCTGCGCGCGAACGCGATCCGGATAACGCCAATATCCAGCTCAAATTCGGTATCGAATGCGGCCTCGTCAACCGCACGGACGAAGCCGAACACGCGTTCCGCCGGGCGATCGCAATCGACGCGTCGATGACCGATGCCTATCTCGGCCTTGCCGTCCAATATGAGCATAGCAATCGCGAGGAGGAGTTCGCGCCGCTGATCGCCCTCGCCGAAAGCAACGACCTCGGCGAGGGGGCGCTGGCCTTCATGCGCGCCTATGAGCGCCGCCGCGCCAAGCGGTTCGAGGACGCGCTCGCTAGCCTGGCGCTGGTGCCATCCGAGATCGAGCCCGAACGGACCATGCATTTGCGGGGGCAGATTCTCGATCGGCTCGGCCGCCCCGACGAGGCGTTCGAGGCCTTCAGCGCGACGAACCGCATGCACGAGGAATCGCCGACCCGGCCGCTGGCGCGTTCGGCGGCGCTGCGCGACAAGTTGCGCCGGGAAATCGACCTGCTGACTCCCGAATGGACGGCGAGCTGGCCGAAAGCCGAAAGCGGCGGCGCGCATCCCGACCCCGTATTTCTGGTGGGTTTTCCGCGATCGGGGACGACCTTGCTCGACACGATCCTGATGGGGCATCCCGATACGGTGGTTCTGGAAGAGCAGCCGCCACTCAACAATTGCGACAAGCGCATCGGCGGCATGGCGGCGATTCCGAGGCTCGACGCGGCCGCGGTTGCCGAGACGCGGAACGTCTATTTCGACGAGGTCGCGAAAGTCGCGCCGGTTCCGCTCGCCCCCGGGCAGATGCTGATCGACAAATCGCCGCTGTTCCTGTCGAAAGCGGTGCTGATCCAGCGCCTGTTCCCCAATGCGCGCTTCATCCTTGCGCTGCGCCATCCGTGCGACGTGCTGCTGAGCTGCTACATGAGCAATTTCCGCCTCAACGATGCGATGTCGAATTTCCTGCGGCTGGAGGATGCCGCCGAATTCTATGACCTGACCTTCCGGCATTGGGAGCGGGCGCGCGAATTGTTCGGGCTCAACGTCCACACGATCGTCTATGAGCGACTGGTCGAGGATGTGGAAGCGGAGGTGCGGCCGCTGTTCGACTATCTGGGACTCGCATGGCGCGACGAAGCGCTCGACCACCGCGCGACCGCGAAGGCGCGCGGACTGATCACCACCGCGAGTTATGCGCAGGTCGTCGAGCCGATCTACAAGCGCGCCGCGGGGCGGTGGGAAGGCTATCGCGCCCATCTCGAACCGATTCTGCCGGTGCTCCGTCCGTGGGTGGAAAAATTCGGATATAGCCTGTGACCGCCGATCGCGCGGCGCGGCTCGCCGAAGCGGACCGCGCGCTCGCCGCGCAGGATTTTGCCCGCGCCGCCGCGCTGTTCGAAGAGGCGGCGAAGGGGGGCGACGATCCGTCGGTGCTGCTGCGGCTCGCCGGCGCCTATCGCGCCTGCGGGCGCCCGCGCGTCGCGCTCGACGCGGTGCACCGCGCGCTGGCGCTCGCGCCGCTCGACTTCACCGCGCTGATGCTGCGCGCGAGCCTGCTCGACCGGATGGACGATCCGGGCGCCGGCGAGGCCTGGGGCCATGCGATCGCGCAGAGGCCTGCCGACGCGCTGCCGCCGCAGCTCGCGGCGGTGCTGGCCGAGGGGGAGCGGCGCCACGCGGCCTGGCTCGACGCCAAGGAAGCACGATGGGCGGAGCGCATGGCCGCTGCCGAAGCGCGCGCCGACCCCGAAGCGCGCGCGCGCATCGCGCGGTTTCGCAGCAATGCGCTGCGCCGCACGCGGCCCTATCATAGCGAGCCGACCCATTTTCATTTTCCGGGCCTTAGCGAGCGCGAGTTCCATCCGCGCAGCCTGTTTCCCTGGCTCGAGGCGCTGGAGGCGGCGACCGACGTCCTTGCCGCCGAGCTCGACGCGGCGATGACCGCCGAACGCGCCGAACTCGTTCCCTATGTGCAATATGCCGCGCATCAGCCGCTCGACCAGTGGAGGGATCTCAACCACAACCCCGACTGGACCGCGATCCACCTGCTGCGCGGCGGCCGCCGGATCGAGGCCAACGCGCGCCATTGCCCGCAGACGCTGGCCTTGCTCGAAGGGCTGGATCAGCCCGTAATTCCGGGCGCTTCGCCGAACGCGATGTTCTCGCTGCTCGCGCCGGGCACCGCGATCCCGCCGCACGTCGGCTACAACAATGCGCGGCTCGTCTGCCATCTGCCGCTGATCGTTCCCGACGGCTGCTGGTTCCGCGTCGGCGCCGAGACGCGCGACTGGCGGCGCGGCGAAGCCTTCGTGTTCGACGACACGATCGAGCATGAAGCGATGAATCCGGGCGACCGGCTGCGCGTCGTCTTCATCTTCGACATCTGGCACCCCGATCTTGGTCCCGCCGAGCGCGAGGCAGTGGCGGCGCTGATCGGCAGCGATGCGGGCGATCTGCCCGAAAGTCTGTGAGGTTCGCGGGCCAGCTTGCCGCCGTTCATGGCGGGCGAACGGGGATCGACGATATCGGCGAACTGGCGAACCTGGCGCTCGACGAGGGCGAAGAGGAGGCGGCCTTGCCGCTGGTCGCGGCCGCGGCGGGGCGATCGGGTGCCGCGCGGCTCTGGCAATGGGCGGGGCTGCTCCACCGCGCGCTCGACGATCATGCGGCGGCGCTCGCGGCGTTCGACGAAGCGGCACGGCTTGCGCCCGGCGATGCCGGCATCGCGCACGGCCGCGCGCGCGTCGCCTATGAGGCGGGGCTCGATGCGGTGGCGCTGTTCGAGGCGGCCGCGCGGATCGGGCCGCCCAACGGCGATATACTGATCGGGCTCGCGGCGGCGCGCTGGAGTGCGGGACGCGGCGAGGAAGCGGAGGCGGCGCTCGACGCAATTCTTGCCGAAGTGCCGCTGTGGTTGCCGGGCCATGCCCAACTCGCGCAGCTTCGCGCGCTGATGGGGCGGACGGAGGAGGCGACTGCCTCGTTCGAGCGGGCGCTGGCGCGCGATCCGGCATCGCTGCCGCTGTGGCGCGCCTTGCTCGACCTGCATCTTCGGGGCGAGGATCATGCTGCCCTCGCCGAAGGGGTCGTCCGCGCAGAGGCGGCGGGCATCCCGTCGGCCGAGGTCGCGGACTTTGCCGCCATCGTCGCTGCCGAGCTCGGTCAAATCGACCGTGCCGACCGGCTGTTCGGGGCGCTGCCCGGCGAAGTCGCGCCGGTTTGGCGAGTGCGCCACCTGCTCAGGACGCGGCGCTTTGCAGAGGCCGCAGCGTCGATCGATGCCGCGATCGCGGCGGGCGGCGATCGGCGGGCCGCGGTATGGCCCTATGCCGAGCTGCTGTGGCGGCTGACCCGCGACCCGCGTTCGGGCTGGCTTTCGGGCGATGCGGGGCTGGTGCGGTCGTTCGACCTTCAGGGCCGCCTGCCGCCGCTTGACGATCTCGCGGCGCATCTGCGCTCGCTTCACGTTGCGCGCGGCGAATATCTTGACCAGTCGGTGCGCGGCGGCACCCAGACCGACGGTCCGCTGTTCAGCCGCATCGACCCGGTGATCCGGGCGCTGCGCGCCGCGATCGTCGGGGCGGTGGAGACCTATGTCGCCGGTTTGCCGCCCGCCGATTGCGATCATCCGCTGCTCGCGCCGCGCCGAGACCGCCGGACGCGCTTCGCGGGGAGCTGGTCGGTGCGGCTGCGCGGCGGCGGCTATCACGCGCATCATGTTCATCCGCAAGGCTGGATCAGTTCGGCGCTCTATGTATCGCTGCCCGTGCGGGAACCGGGCGACGTGCCCGAGGCGGGGTGGCTCTCGCTGGGCGAGCCGCAGGCGGCGCTGGGGCTCGACCTGCCGCCGACGGCGCTGGTCGAACCGGCGCCGGGGCGATTGGTGCTGTTCCCCTCCTGGATGTGGCACGGCACGCGGCCGTTCGGCGCCGGCGAGCGGCTGACCGTCGCCTTCGACGTCGCACCGCCGCGCTGAACGGCGACGGAGCAAAAAGCTTGGCCGTGCGGCGAAGTCGGCGTAGATTGCCGGTCAGATCGTTACAGAAGGTTTTGAAAAGCATGCCGCATATGAAATCGCTTACCATGGCCGCTCTGGTCGGCTGCGTCGCTTTGCTGCCGGCTGCCGTGAGCGCCGCCGAGAGCAAGGACAAGAAGGCGAAAGACCCCAATGAGGTCGTCTGCCGCAAGGAAGAGGTGCTGGGCAGCCGGCTCCAGAGCCGCAAGGTCTGCATGACGCGCGCCGAATGGGCCGATACGCGCCGCGAGAACCGCAGCAATATCGAGCGCGCGCAGGTCCAGCGCCCTCTTAACGGACAATAGGCACACGGATATGGGGCGCTCCGCATTCGAGGAGCGCCCCTTGTCCCGGTTCCGGCGGGTTACGCCGGGGTCAGCGTCAGCGCGCCGTCGCCTTCGTCGACCCGGATCGTCGATCCGTCCCTGACCTCGCCCTTGAGGATGAGGTCGGCGAGCGGATCCTGCAGATATTTTTGCACCGCGCGCTTGAGCGGCCGCGCGCCATAGACGGGATCGTAGCCGACGCGGCCGAGCCACGCGCGCGCGGCGTCGGTGAGGTCGAGCGTCACCTTGCGGTCGGCGAGCAGCTTCTGGACGCGCGCCACCTGAATGTCGACGATGCCGCCCATATGCTGCTGCGCGAGGCGGTGGAAGAGCACGATCTCGTCGAGCCGGTTCAGGAATTCGGGCCGGAAATGCGCGCGCACCACCTCCATGACGGCGGGCTCGGCCTGCTCGACCGGCGCGTCGTCGGGAAGCGCGGCGATCGCCTGGCTGCCGAGGTTCGAGGTCAGGATGATCAGCGTGTTGGTGAAGTCGACCGTGCGGCCCTGCCCGTCGGTCAGCCGCCCGTCGTCGAGCACCTGGAGCAGGATGTTGAACACGTCGCCATGCGCCTTTTCGACCTCGTCGAAGAGGACGACCTGATAGGGCCGGCGGCGCACCGCTTCGGTGAGCACGCCGCCTTCCTCATAGCCGACATAGCCCGGAGGCGCGCCGATCAGCCGCGACACGGCGTGCTTCTCCATGAACTCGGACATGTCGATGCGGACCATCGCATTGTCATCGTCGAACAGGAAGCGCGCGAGCGCCTTGGTGAGTTCGGTCTTGCCGACGCCCGTCGGGCCGAGGAAGAGGAACGAGCCCAAAGGCCGGTTCGGATCCTGTAGCCCGGCGCGGGCGCGACGGACCGCGGTCGAGACGGCGCGCACCGCTTCGTCCTGGCCGATGACGCGCTGGCCGAGCGTCTCTTCCATGCCGAGCAGTTTCTCGCGCTCGCCCTCCATCATCCGGTCGACCGGGATGCCGGTCCAGCGGCTGACGACGGCGGCGATGTCGTCGGCGGTGACCTCCTCGCGCAGCATCGCATTGCCCGAGGCGGCCTGCGCCTCCTCGAGCTGCTTTTCGAGGCCCGGGATGGTGCCGTAGCTGAGCTCGCCCGCCTTGCCGAGATCGCCGGCGCGCTGCGCCTGTTCGAGCTGGCTGCGCGCGGCGTCGAGCTGTTCCTTGATCTTCGCCTCGGCGTGGATCTTGTCCTTTTCGGCTTGCCACTTCTGCGTCAGCTCGCTCGACTGCTGTTCGAGGTTCGCGAGTTCGGCGCGCAGCTTGTCGAGCCGGTCCTTCGACGCGGTGTCGGTCTCTTTGGTCAGCGCCGCTTCCTCGATCTTCATCTGGATGATGCGGCGGTCGAGAGTCTCGATCTCTTCGGGCTTCGATTCCACCTCCATGCGGATGCGGCTCGCGGCCTCGTCCATCAGGTCGATCGCCTTGTCGGGCAGGAAGCGGTCGGAGATATAGCGGTTCGACAGCGTCGCGGCGGCGACGATCGCCCCGTCGGTGATCCTGACGCCATGGTGCAGCTCATATTTTTCCTTGAGCCCGCGCAGGATCGAGATCGAATCCTCGACCGTCGGCTCGCCGACGAAGACCGGCTGGAAGCGCCGCTGGAGCGCGGGGTCTTTCTCGACATATTTGCGATATTCGTCGAGCGTCGTCGCGCCGATGCAGTGAAGCTCGCCGCGCGCGAGGGCGGGCTTGAGCAGGTTCGAGGCGTCCATCGCGCCGTCGCCCTTGCCCGCGCCTACCAGCGTGTGCATCTCGTCGATGAAGAGGATGATTTCGCCCTCGGCCGATTTCACTTCGTCGAGCACGCCCTTGAGGCGCTCCTCGAACTCGCCGCGATATTTGGCGCCCGCGATCAGCGCGCCCATGTCGAGCGCGAGCAGGCGGCGGTCCTTCAGACTGTCGGGGACGTCGCCGTTGGCGATGCGCAGCGCGAGCCCCTCGGCGATCGCGGTCTTGCCGACGCCGGGTTCGCCGATGAGGACCGGGTTGTTCTTGGTGCGGCGCGCGAGGATCTGCACGGTGCGGCGGATTTCCTCGTCGCGGCCGATGACCGGGTCGAGCTTGCCTTCGCGCGCGACTTCGGTGAGGTCGCGGGCATATTTGTTGAGCGCTTCGAAACTGTCCTCCGCCCCTGCCGTATCGGCGGTGCGGCCACGGCGCAGTTCGTTGATGACATTATTCAGCGCGTCGGCCTTCAGCCCCGCATCGGCGAACGCCTTGCCGACCGGGGTCGAAGGGGCGAGCACCATCGCGAGCAGCAGCCGTTCGACGGTGACGAAGCCATCGCCGGCCTTCTCGGCGAGCTGTTCGGCCTGGTCGAGCAGGCGCACCGCGTCATTGTCGAGGCCGGGCGTCGCCTGCGCGCCCGAGCCTGAGACGGCGGGCACTTTCGCGAGCAGCGCGTCGATGGCCGAGGTGGCGCGCGCGGCGTCGCCGCCGGCGCGCTGGATCAGCCCGGCGGCCATGCCTTCCTTGTCCTCGAGCAGCGCTTTCGCGATATGCTCGGGGCTGATCCGCTGATGATTCATGCGGATCGCAATCGTCTGCGCCGACTGGAGGAATCCCTTGGCGCGGTCGGTAAATTTTTCGAGGTTCATGTAAGTAAGCCCCTTTCTCGCCGTCAGAGATAGTGTTGCTAAATTGCAACACAAGAGCATGGCTTCCCGCGCTGCGAATTTTCCGCCATGAGGCGCTGTCGCGACTGATAATGCATGGAATGGGAAAGCGGATGCGCAAATTTTTCATCGGCCTCCTGCTGATCGTGGTCGCGGCGCTCGTCGGGCTCGCCGTCTGGGAGCCGCTGAGCGCGAAGGCACCGGCTGCGCCCGCTTTCAAGCCGAGCGATGTGCAGATCGCGCGCGACAAATTCGGGGTGCCGCATATCTTTGGGCGCACCGACGCCGACGTCGCCTATGGCGTCGCTTACGCCCATGCCGAGGATGATTTTTCGACCTTGCAGGAGGTGCTTGCGATGACGCGCGGGCGTGCGGGGGCGATGCTTGGCGCGGATGGTGCGAAGGTCGACTATGCCGAGGCGCTGCTCGGCGTTCGCGCGACGACCGCGCGCGACTGGCCGCAGCTTCCCGAAGATGTCCGGAAACTCTTCACCGCCTATGCCGCGGGGCTCAACCATTATGCCGACAAGCATCCGGACGAGGTACGATTGTCGGGGCTGTTTCCGGTCACCGGCGAAGATGTCGTCGCGGGCTTCGTGCTGCGCTCGCCTTTCTTCTTCGGGCTCGATTCGGTGCTCGGCGGACTGACCGAGGACAAGGTGCTGGGGCGCGAGGGCGGGCCATCGCTCGACGCCAAGGGCAAGCTGGTGCCGCGCGAGCTGACCCCGGTCGGGCGCGATCCCGAGGCCAATGGATCGAACGGTTTCGCGGTCGCGCCGTCGCGCGCGCCCGACGGCGCGACGCGGCTCGTCTCCAACTCGCACCAGCCGTGGACCGGCGGTGTCGCCTGGTACGAACTGGTGGTGCATTCGGGCGAGGGATGGGATTTCGCGGGCGCGAATTTCCCCGGCTCGCCGTACCCCTTCCTCGGCCACAATAAATATCTCGGCTGGACCAACACGGTGAACCGGCCCGACCTGATCGACATCTACAAGCTGGTGCTCGACGAGAGCGGCAAGAACTACCGCTTTGACGGCAAATGGCGGCCGCTCGAGGAAAAGCGCATCTGGCTGCGCGTCAAATATGGGCCGTTCGTGATCCCGGTGCCGCGCACCATCTATCGCTCGGTGCAGGGGCCGGTGATCGTCAACGCCAAGGGCGCGTTCGCGATCCGCTATGCCGGAATGGATCAGGCGAAGATGGTCACCCAATATTATCGGCTCAACAAGGCGCGCAATTTCGCCGAATGGCGCGCGGCGATGGCCGGGCAGGGGGTGCCCGCGACGAATTTCATCTATGCCGATGCCAAGGGCAATATCGGGATGTTCTACAACGCGATGTTCCCCGACCGGCCGGCGGGCTTCAACTGGCGCGGCGTCCTGCCGGGCGACACTTCGGCCGATGTGTGGACGAAGACGCTGCCGTTCGACCGCGTGCCCGCGCTGGTCAATCCGCGCTCGGGTTATGTGATGAACGCGAACAACACGCCGTGGGTCGCGGCGGGGCCGGGCGACGAGCTCGACCCGGCGGCCTTTTCGCCGCTGCTCGGCATCGAGGACGACATGACCAACCGCGCGACGCGGCTGATCGAGCTGTTCGAGGCGTCGGGACAGATTGACGAGGCGCGGCTGAAGGCGATCAAATACGACACCGCCTATGCGAAGACGGGCTATGCCAAGGCGTGGATCGATCGGCTGCTCGCGCTCGATACCAAGGGCGACCCGGCGCTGGCCGAGGCGCAGGATCTGCTGCGCAAATGGGACTGGACTCTCGACGGCAAGGGCAAGGGCGATGCGCTCGCGCTGATGGTGCTGCGCCCCGCGAACGGCAGCCATTATCAGCGCAAGGCCGACCCCGACCCGCGCCAGGTGCTGAGCGAGACGGTCGCGCATCTACAGGAGCATTTTGCGGGCCTCGACCCCAGGCTCGGCACCGTGCTGCGGCTGCGTCACGGCGAGGGGGCGCATCGCGTCGACCTGCCGCTCGACGGCGGCAACGACACGGTGCGCGCCTCGACCCTGTGGGATGTCGAGCCCGACGGGCGGCTCAAGGTCCGCCACGGCGACAGCTTCGTCATGTTCGTGACCTGGGACAGAGCGGGGCAGGTGCATTCGGAATCGATCCAGCCCTTCGGCGCCGCGACGACACGGCCCGACAGTCCGCATTACAACGACCAGGCGCCGCTGTTCGTCGCGCACCGGTTGAAGCCGGTGCTGTTCGATCCGGCGGCGCTCAGGGCCAGCGGAGCGCGCTTCTATCGGCCTTGAATGCGGCAGACGGCTGTCCTAAACCGCTGATACAGTGCCGTCCGGCACCCGGTCGCTCGCAGGCCGTCCGCGCCCGCGCTCGCTATCCAAGAGGAAGTCCATGCCCCGTTTTCATCGATTCGCCATCGCCCTTGCCCTGTCGACCTCGCTCGTCGCCGCCGGTCCGGCGCTCGCCAAGGCGAAGGAGGCAAAGCCCGCCCCGATCGCCGAACTCGTGAAGGCGGTCGACATCCCCTATCAGAGCTTCACGCTCGACAACGGCCTGCGCGTCATCGTGCACGAGGATCACAAGGCGCCGGTCGTCGCGGTGTCGGTCTGGTATCGCGTCGGGTCGAAGAACGAGCCCGCGGGCAAGACGGGCTTCGCGCACCTGTTCGAGCATCTGATGTTCAACGGGTCCGAAAATGCGCCCGGCGATTTCTTCGAGCCGCTGCAACAAGTCGGTGCGACCGATTTCAACGGCACGACCAACGTCGACCGCACCAATTATTTCGAGACGGTGCCGACCGGCGCGCTCGACCGCGCCTTGTTCCTCGAAAGCGACCGCATGGGGCACCTGCTCGGCGGCATTACGCAGGAAAAGCTCGATAACCAGCGCGGCGTCGTCCAGAATGAAAAGCGCCAGGGCGACAACAATCCCTATGGCCTGCTGCGCTACGAGATTTTCGAGAATCTCTTTCCCAAGGGGCATCCCTATCACCACAGCACGATCGGCTCGATGACCGACCTCAATACGGCGAGCCTTGCCGACGTGAAGAAGTGGTTCACCGACAATTACGGCCCGAACAACGCCGTTCTCGTGCTTGCGGGCGACGTCGACCTTGCGACTGCCAAGGCAAAGGTGACCGAATGGTTCGGCGACATTCCGCGCGGCCCGCAGGTGAAGGCGCCCGAAACCTCGGTCCCGACGCTGCCCGCTCCGCTCGCGAAAGAGGTCAAGGATCTGATCCCGACGACGCGCATCTATCGCATGTGGGCGGTTCCGGGGCTCAATGACGCCGACGCGGTGGCGCTGCAGATGGCGACCACGGTACTCGGCGGGCTGTCCTCGTCGCGGCTCGACAATGCGATGGTGCGCAAGGATCCGGTCGCGGTCAGCGTCGCCGCTGGCACGCAGACGCTGGAGGATGCGGGTTTCCTGATCGTCCAGGCCGATGTGAAGCCGGGGGTCGATCCGAAGGTCGTCGGCGACAAGCTCGACGCCCAGATCGCAGACTTCCTCGCGACCGGCCCGACCGCCGACGAGTTGCAGCGCGCGGCGGCGAGCTATCTCGGCGGTACGATCGCGGGGCTCGAATCGGTCGGGGGCTTCGGCGGCAAGGCGGTGACGCTGGCCGAGGGCGCGCTCTATTCGAACGATCCCGCCTATTACAAGACCGAGCTCGACCGGCTCGCCAAGGCGACGCCCGAGCAGGTGAAGGCGGTCGCGAACAAATGGATGTCGCGTCCGGTCTTTTCGCTGACCTACACGCCGGGCGAGCGCACCGAGGGCGGTGAGAATCGCGGCGGCGCGGTGATCGCGGGCAAGGCCATCGGCGTCGCGCCCGACCGGTACTGGAACCCGGCGCTCGGCGATGTCGGCCCCGGCGCCGGATCGAATGGGGGCGCCGTGGGAGCGACCTCGATCGCCGACCGGTCGCAGATGCCGGCGGTCGCCGATCTGAAGGCACTCGATTTCCCGGCGATCGAACGGGCGAAGCTCAGGAACGGCATCGAAGTCGTCTTTGCGCGCCGCACGACGGTGCCGACGGTGCAGGTCGCGGTCAGCTTCGACGCGGGCTATGCCGCCGATCCGCACAATGCGCTCGGCACCCAGTCGCTAATGCTCAGCCTGATGGACGAAGGCACGACGAGCAAGGATTCGATCGCCTTTGCCGAAGCGAAGGAGCGCCTCGGCGCGCAGATCGACGGATCGGCGAGCGCCGATGAGACGGTGTTCAGCCTGTTCGCGCTGAAACCGAACCTCGCTCCGTCGCTCGGCTTGCTCGCCGATTATATCCGGAACCCCGCTTTCGATGCGAAGGAACTGGAGCGCGTGCGGGCGCAGCAGCTCAATCGCCTCCAGGCCGAGCTCAACAACCCCAATGCGATCGCCAGCCGGGTGCTGATGCCGGCGCTCTATGGCGCCGATCATCCCTATGGCATCCCGCCGTCGGGCCTGGGCGACGCCGCGGCGGTGACCGCGGCGACGCGCGATCAGCTCGCGGCGTTCCACGACGCATGGGTTCGCCCCGACAATGCGCGTATCTTCGTCGTCGGCGACACCACGCTGAAGGAGATCACCAGGGCGCTCGATACCGCCTTCGGCGATTGGAAGGCGCCTGCGGGAGCCAAGCCCGAAAAGCATTTCGAGATCGCGATTCCGAAGCCGCAGCCGCGCATTCTGCTCGTCGACCGGCCGAAATCGCCGCAGTCGGTGATCCTCGCCGGCAAGGTGCTCGATGCGAAGGGCGGCGATACACTCGAAGTGCTGCGGTCGGCGAACGACATCTTCGGCGGCGATTTCCTGTCGCGCTTCAACATGGACCTGCGCGAGACCAAGGGCTGGTCCTATGGCGTGCGCTCGCGCATCACCTCCGACCAGGACCGGGTGAGCTGGATCGTGGCGGCGCCGGTCCAGGCCGACCGTACCGGCGATTCGATCAAGGCGTTCCAGACCGACCTTACCGAATTCCTCGGCGACAAGGGCGTCACCAAGGAAGAGCTGGAGCGGACGGTGAACGGCAGCGTCCGCGAACTGCCGGGCAGCTTCGAAACGTCGGGCGACGTCCTCGGCGGGATGCGCCAGATCGTGAAGTTCGGCCGCCCCGACAATTATTACGAGACGCTGCCCGCGACCTATGAGGCGATGACGACGGCCGAGGTCGATGCCGCGGCGCGGAAGGCGCTCAGCACCGGCGATCTCGTCTATGTCGTGGTCGGCGACGCCGCGGTGGTGAAACCGCAGCTTGACGGACTGGGCCTGCCGGTGGAAATAGCGAAACCCGCTAACTAACATTGGTTTCAGTAGGAGAGGTTTATGTCTGGAGTCGACGGCAATTATGATTGCGTCACCAAGTCGCCGATGGGCGACCAGAAATCGGTCTTCACGGTGAAGAGCGACGGCGACAGCTTCACCGGCCAGAATGCCGGCGCGATGGGGTCGCTCGATGTCGAGAATGGCAAGGTCGACGGCAACAAGCTGACCTGGACCATGAACATGAAAGTGCCGATGCCGATGACGCTGGAGGCCGAAGCGACGATCGACGGCGACACGCTGACCGGCACGATCAAGGCCGGCCCGTTCGGCTCGATGGCGATGACCGGCACGCGCCAGGCCTGATTTTTTCGGGTTCGAAATGGGAAAGGGCCGCTCCCCGTCGGAGGCGGCCTTTTTCGTGGGCATGTGTTGCGCGGGCTTTGTCGATGGCGATTTTGGGGTGGAGAGCTGCCCCCTCCCCACCTTCGTCATTCCCGCGAAAGCGGGAACCCAGAGTGGGGTCAGCCGACGCACGCTTTGGGTTCCCGCTTTCGCGGGAATGACGACGATAAGAAACGCTACGCGCGACTTCCAAACTCTCGTCATCCCGGACCCTTCGGCAGGCTCAGGACAGGCTTGATCCGGGATCCATTCTCTCAGCGCCGGATGAATGGATCCCGGATCACGTCCGGGATGACGATGTAAGATGGGGCAGCTTCCGGTCGAACCCCTCCATTCCAATCGCGCAGACACCCCATCCCCCTCGCTTGCATAGCTTTTCGCCCCTCGGGGGCTATCCAAAGCGGGCGGGGTGGCGCATAGGGCCGCCGCAATGCACAAAATGACCGAATCCCCCCAGCGGTCCCGCATGCCCGGCGGCCGCGAAATGGTGTTCATGATGGCGATGGTCATGGCGCTGAATGCGCTCGCCATCGATTCGATGCTGCCCGCGCTGCCCGCGATCGGCGACGGGCTGGGGGTCACGGTCGCCAACGACCGGCAATATGTCATCTCGACCTATCTCTTCGGCATCGGCGCCGGGTCGCTCTTCTACGGCCCGCTCTCCGACCGTTTCGGGCGCAAGGGCGTGCTAGTGCCGGCGCTGTTCGCCTATGTCGCTTTCTCGATCGGCTGCGGACTCGCGACCAGCTTTCCGATGCTGCTCGCGCTGCGCTTCGGGCACGGGCTGATCAGCGCCGCGCTCGGCGTGATCGTCGTCGCGGTGATCCGCGACCTCTTCTCGGGCGACGCGATGGCGAAGCGGCTGTCGATGATCTTCCTCGTCTTCATGATCGTCCCCGCGATCGCGCCCACCATGGGCGCGGGGATCACCGCCTTCGCGAACTGGCGCGCGATCTTCATCGTCCTTGCGGTGATGGGCTGCGTCATGCTGCTGTGGCTGCGCCGTTTGCCCGAGACGCTGGCGCGCGAGGACATCCGCCCGCTCGACGCGCGGACGATGATCGCGGGCTGGGCGACGGTGACGCGGCATCGCCGCGCCGCGGGCTATATGATCGCCTCGGCGATGATGCAGGGCGCGCTCTATGGCTATCTCAACAGCAGCGAGCAGATCATCGCCGAGGTGTTCGGGGCGCAGAGCTGGTTCCCGCTGGTCTTCGCCTGCGTCGCGGCGGGGATTGCGATCGCCAATTTCTCGAACGCCGCGATCGTCGAGCGCTTCGGCGCGCGGCGTGTGTCGCAGAGCGCGACCTTTGCCTTCATGGCGACGTCGATCGCGCAGATCGCCGTCGCGATGAGCGGCGCCGAGACCTTGTGGATGTTCACGTTGCTGATGATGGTCAACGTCGGGCTGATCGGCTTCATCGGCAGCAATTTCGGGTCGATCGCGATGGAGGATTTCGGTCATATGGCCGGGGTCGCCTCCTCCTATCAGAGCTTTTGCAAGACCTTGCTCGCCGCCGCGATGGGCGCTGCGATCGGCCAGCTCTATGACGGATCGACGCTGCCGCTCGCCTATGCCTTTCTGATTTCGGGGGTGGTGGGGCTGGCGCTGGTCTTCTGGGCCGAGCGCGGCAAGCTCTTCACCCGCCCCGGCACCGCGCCGCGCACGCCCTATTGAGGACACGGACTCCGGTTCGGCTCTTGTTCGCCTGGACCTTCGACAGGCTTGTTTCGGGGGTCATGGTCTGCCTTGTCCTTCGACGCCGCGCTCTTTTTGTTTCGCACAAAGGCACAAAGCCACGAAGATGTCGCGCCAGCCGCGAAGCGGATTTCCTTTGCGACCGCGCGACTAGCCGCACCGTTGATGGAGGAAAGGGCCTGTCGGCCCAAGCCTTCTTCTTCGTGGCTTTGTGGCTTTGTGCGAAAAATAACGGGCGCCGCGTCGGCTGGAAAGCACCGGGCCGTGGATGCTGAAATAAGCCAGTCCTGAACTCGCAAAAAGAAAGGGGGCCGAAGCCCCCTTTCCCCCCTTTTTGATGGTCCCGGCCGTCAGTCGAACGACGGCGTCGGGGGCACCGGCGGCGGCGGCGCGTCGGAGTCGAGTTCGTGCACTTCCACGAGCCCGCGGCCGACGTGGCTGCGCGAGCGGCTGTAGCCGAAATAGATGAGCAGGCCGATGGCGCCCCAGATCGGCAGCACCAGCTTCGCGGTCAGCGGCAGCGACAGATAGAGCACGACGCAGCCGAGGATCGCCAGCGGCGCGACGACGAAGACCAGCGGCGTGCGGAACGGCCGATGGCGATTCGGGTCGGTGCGGCGCAGCACCATCACCGAAATCGCGACCATGAAGAAGGCGAACAAGGTGCCCGCGTTCGAATAGTCGGCGAGCTTGCCGACCGGCAGCACTGCGGCCGCGAAGGCGGCGCAGACGCCGGTGACGACGGTGACGACGTGCGGGGTGCGATATTTGCTGTGCACCGAGGCCAGCTTTTCGGGCAGCAGGCCGTCGCGCGCCATGGTGAAGAAGATGCGGGTCTGGCCGAACATCATCATCAGCACGACCGACGGCAGCGCGAGCACGGCGGCAAGGCCGACGAGCCGGCCGACGAACGGCCAGTCGATCGCTTCGAGGACATGGACCAGCGCTTCCTTCGAGCAGACGAGCGGCTCGACGAACCCGCCGGCGACCAGCGTCGCGCAGCGGCCCGCGAGCTCCGGCGAACCCGGCGACAATATCTGACCGGCGGCGTTGGCGACCGGCTGCGCGCCGATCGCGCCGATCGCGCCCGACGCGACGAGCAGATAGAAGATGGTGCAGATCACCAGCGAGCCGATCAGGCCGATCGGGACGTTGCGCTGCGGATTCTTGGTTTCCTCGGCGGCGGTCGAAACGGCGTCGAAGCCGACATAGGCGAAGAAGATCGAGGCCGCGGCGCCGAGCACGCCGAGCCCCGAGGAGCTGAGCGGATTGCCGATTCCGGTCGGCATGAACGGGTTGAAATTGTCCGAATTGAGGACCGGCAGCGTCAGCGCGATGAAGGCGGTCAGCGCGGCAATCTTGATCAGCACGAGCACGGCGTTGACGCGTGCGCTTTCGGTCGTGCCGATCACGAGAAGCCAGGTCACGAAGCCGATCACGATGATCGCAGGAACGTTGATCCAGCCGCCGACCGCGAGCGCCTTGTCGAGGTCCTCGCTGGGCGCCGCGCCGATCGCGAGCTGCATATGCGCCATCAGCGCATCGGCGTTGCTGATCGCCGCGGGGATATGCCACCCCAGCGAATTCAATAGCCCGACCGCGTGGTTGGACCAGCCGACGGCGACCGCGCTGGCGCCCACCGCATATTCGAGGATCAGCGCCCAGCCGACCATCCAGGCGAGGATTTCGCCGACCACGGCATAGCTGTAGGTATAGGCCGAGCCCGAGACGGGCACCATCGACGCCAGTTCGGAATAGCAGAGCGCTGCGACCGCGCAGACGAAGCCCGCGACGACGAAGCTCAGCAGCATCGCCGGGCCGGCCTTTTGCGCGGCTTCGGACGTCAGCACGAAGATGCCGGTGCCGATGACGGCGCCGATGCCGAGCATGGTGAGCTGGAAGGCGCCGAGCGTGCGATGCAGCCCCTTTTTCTCGGCTGTAGCCAGGATGGCGTCGAGCGGTTTGACGCGGCCAAATATCATCAAATATCCCCTTTGGGGCGCCCGAACGGCCCCCTCTCCTGGCGGCGCAGACTAACCGCTCCGCGCGTCAGCGCAACTTAATTTCACGCGCGTTACAGCGGTTCACCGCACCGTGAATCGCACCCGGTCGATCATCCGCCCGCCGGGATCGACGAGCGCGAGCATATGGATGCCGGGGCGCGGCAGGATTTGCGGACCCGCATCGGCGTCGCCGAGCGGCTTCCTGTCGAGGATCAGGCGAAATCCCGTCACGTCGCCGCTGACCAGCACCGCGAGGCTCTGGCGGTCGATCGGGATATCGGGGTCGAGCGCATAGACGCTGCCGCTGACCGGGCTGGTGATGCGCGGGCGGCGCGCGGCCTGCGGCGCGGCGGCGATTTCGCTCTGCGCGGTGCCGCGGAGGAAATATTCGCGGCGCGGCGGCTCGCGCGTGCCGGGAAGCGCGACCTGGCGCGCCTCGACCCCCTCGGGCATTTTCGGGGGTCTGCCGGGGCTGCCGGTGTGGAGCGCCATCATCACGTCGCGCCACACCGGCGCGGCGCCCGAGGTGCCCGAGACGGCGCGCATCGAATCGCCCTCGAGATTCCCCACCCAGACCGCGACGGTGTAGCGATCGGACCAGCCGACGCACCAATTGTCGCGCATCCCCTTCGAGGTTCCGGTCTTGGCCGCGGCCCAGAAGGGGAGGCGGAGCGCGCTGTCGGCGCCGAAGGCGTCGGCGCGGGCCGAGGCGTCGGCGAGGATGTCGCCGACGATGAAGGCGGCGCCGGGATTGACGATCTGGCGCGGGGCTTCGGCTTTCTCGCCGATGCGATAACGCACCGGCGACCAGCGACCCTGGTTGGCGAGGGTGCGGAAAGCATTGGCCTGTTCGACGAGGCTAACCTCGGCCGAGCCGAGCGCGAGGCTGAAACCATAATATTCGCCGTCCTCGACGAGGCCGTGATAGCCGAGCGTCCACAGGCGGTCGCGGAAGAGCTGGACGTCGTCGATGACGAGCGTGCGCACCGCCGGGACATTGAGCGAGCTGGCGAGCGCGTGGCGGACGCTGACCGGGCCCTGAAAATTATGGTCGTAATTCTTGGGCACATAGAGGCCCGAGGCGGTGTCGAGCTGAACCGGGCTGTCGTCGAGGATCGAGGCGGCAGTGAGCCAGCCATGCTCGATCACCTGCGCATAGAGATGCGGTTTCAGCGTCGAGCCTGCCTGCCGCCGCGCATTGGCGCCGTCGACCTGCGCGGCGGTCGATTTGAGGCCGACGCCGCCGACATAGGCGAGGACGTCGCCGGTGGCATTGTCGAGCACGACGACGGCGCCGTCGCGCACGCGGTCCGAGCCGAGGCCCGCAAGCTGGCGGCGCAGCGCGATGATCGCGGCGGTCTGGATGCGGCGGTCGATGGTGGTCGTGACGCGCTTGCCGGGCTTGTCGAGCAGCCGCGTTGCGAGGTGCGGCGCGAGCGCAGGATCGAAGCGCGCCGCCTGCTCGCCCGAGACGAGCGTCGCGGCGGCGGCATCGATGGCGGAGCAGTCTGCCGCCTTCGCGATTCGGCACGCACGCTTGCCGAGCACGTCGGCTTTCGCGGCGGGGTTCGGGAGCAGGCCCGCGAACAGCGCGGCGTCGGTGCGGTTCATCTCGGCGGGCTTCTTGCCGAACAGGCTCTGCGCGCCGGCGCCGATCCCCTGCGCCTCGCCGCGCAGGGGGAGGAGGTTGAAATAGGCTTCGAGCATCTGCTCGTGCGTCCAACCCGACGCGAGCGCCTGCGCCGCGCGCATTTGACGGATCTTGGCGAACCAGCCGCGCTGACCCGGCTGCGCGAGGTCGGGGGCGAGGAAGGCGGCGAGCTGCATCGGCAGCGTCGAGGCGCCGCGCGAGCGGCCGCCGGTCCAGCGGGTGCGGATCGCGCTGGCGATCGCCAGCCAGTCGACCCCGCCGTGCGACCAGAAGCGATGATCCTCGGCCGCGACGACGGTGTCGCGGACCGTGGGGCTGATATCCTTCAGCGGCACCCACGCGAGGCGGCGGTGCTCGAAATTGACCCGCTCGCTGTCGAGCAGGCGGCCGTCGCGGTCGTAGAGCCAGGCCTCGCTGGGTTTCCAGTCGGCGCGGACCGCGGCGTAATCGGGCATCGCGGGCGGGCGGGTGAGGAGGTGCGCGATGGTGAGGAGGATCAGGGCGGCGAGCGCCGCCCACGCCAGCGCGTCGAACCAGCGGCGGTTGCGAGTCTGTTCCATCGTTTAATTCAGCGCGTGCTCCCGCGTAGGCGGGAGCCCATCTTCCGCCGGTGCCAGTTTGAACCGACCCGAGATGGGCCCCCGCCTTCGCGGGGACACGCGGATGGAAAGGTGGGGTGAGCAGCCATCACCGCGCCGCCGCAGCCACCGTCACCGGCGCGTTGGGCCACTGGCCGCGGATCGCGGGCGAGTACATCGCCTCGACGCGCGTCGGGGGCAGGGTGAAGCGGCCCGAGCCGTTCAAGCGCACGACATATTCGACCGCGTGGGTGCCTGTGGGCATCCAGCCGTAATAGCCGCGCCAGCTATCCTTGCCGCGCTCGACGTAGCTCGGCTGCCAGTCCGATCCGCTCGCTTGCTCGGCCAGCATCTCCGACTGGCCGCCGAGATTGCCGACGATCGTCGCGCCCGGCGGGATCGGGTCGTTGACGATGACCCAGGTGCGGCCCGCGGCGGCGGTGACCTCGATCCGCACCTTGATCACGTCGCCGCGCGTCAGGTGGGCGGGGTCGGCCGCCTTGACGACGCTGACCGAGCGCTTGATGCGGTAGCCCGCGTTGAGCGGTTCCTTGAGCGGCACCGCCGCCTTGACGCTGACGGTTGCCCACGGGGCGCCGCTGCCTTCGTGGCTGAGGCTCATCGTCGCCGCGGCGAGCGCGACACGCAGCGGCGAGGGGGCCTCTGCGGGCAGCGGCCAGCTTTGCGAGGCGGTGGCGCCCGCGAGGCTGATGTTCGTCACGCCGGTGATCGCGCTTGCCGGATAGAGCTCTGCGAAGCGGCGGACGGTGACGGCGCCCCACGCATTGGCGGGGGTGGTGTCCCAATGGCCCTTGCGCTGGCGCTGCGCGACGCCGACCATCAGCTTGCCGGCGTCATCCTCCCAGCCCTTGCGGCCGAGCACGGCTTCGAGCGCCTTGATCGCCATCTCGTCGCCGCTGGTCATCATCCACCACGGCGCCTTGGCATCGTCGACGAGGTCGAGGCGCGTGCCTTCGTAGACGAGGCGCTTGCGCAATTCGGCTTCGGCCGCGGTGCGCAGCGCGACGGCATTGCGGACGCCCGGCGTGCGCTCGATCGCGACGAGCCAGTCGGCGAGGGTGCCGGTCGCCATGTCGACCGGCGCCATGTCGATCGCCGCGACGAGCTGTGGGCTCGCCGCATTGTTGCGCGCGAGCGCCGCGAGCGCGGCGACGCGGACCGGGCGGATGTCGTAGGGGCCGTATCCCTTGCGGGTCAGCCGCCCCTCGATCACCGCCTGCAACGCCTTGATCATCTTCGCCTTGGGCGCTTCGGGGATTGCGAAACCGTTCGCCGCGGTGATCGCGAGGACATAGGCGGTGAGCTCGGGCGAGCCCTCCATCCGGTCGTTCGGCCAGTAGCGGAGCAGCCCGTCGTCATCGAGATAGGTCGGCATGGCGCCGACGAGCGCCTGCCACCGCCCGACGTCGCCGAGCGCGACGGCACGCGAGGTCGACTGCTCGAAGCAGTTATAGGGATAGATCGCCATATAGTCGCGCACCGCCGCCAGCGGCGGCGCGAGCGTGCCCGCGAGCGCGACGTCGACGTAACCGCCGGGCAGCGCGCCCGCCGGGATCGCGATCGGCAGCGTCGTGTTCGGACCGACGCGGAACAGGCTCGCGGCCCAGGTCTCGACCGGCACCGCGGGCTCGACGCTCTGCTCGAAGGTCAGGCGGTCGCGTGCCTTGCCGTCCTTCGACGCCGCGTCGACGGTCCACTGGATCGGACCGGTGGCGTCGGGCGCGGTAATCTGCCAGCTGATCGGCACCGCGCCGCCCGCCGGGATCGTCACGGTGAGCGGCGGCGCGGTCGCGACTGCAGGCGACAGCGTCGCCGTCGCGGTGACCGTCATCTCCCTGTCGGTGCCGTTGCGGAGCGTGAAGCGCGCGTCATAGACGTCGCCGGTGCGGACGAGATCGGGGAGGCTCGCGAAGACGCCGAGATCCTGCACGGTGCGCACGCTCGTCTCGCCGGTCCCGAAATATTGCGATCCGTCGGTCGCGATCGCGACGAGGCGGAAGGCGGAGAGATTGTCGCTGAGCGGGACTTCGACCGTCGCGCGACCCTTGGAGTCGAGCGGGACGCGGCCTTGCCACAGCAGCACCGGGCGGAAATCCTCGCGCGTCAGGCCCGAAAGGTCGCCGCCGCCCCCGCCGCCGGGTTCGAGCGCCTTGCGGCCGTAATGCCGCTTGCCGACGACCTGCATCTGCGCGGTCGAGGTGAGGACGTCGAGCGTGCGCTCGCCCATCATCGCGTCGATCAGCTTCCAGCTTTCGTTGGGCGCGAGCTGAAGCAGCGCCTCGTCGACCGCGACGAAAGCGACGTCGGCGTTTGCCGGGGCTTTGCCGCTGGGGGTCTTGACCTCGATGCCGACTTTGGCGGTTTCGCGGATCGCATATTTCTCCTTGTCGGCCTTGACCTTGACGCCGAGCTGATGGCCTTCCCAGCCGACCTTGATCCGCGCGATGCCGAGGCGGTAGCTCGGCTTGGCGAGATCGACGAGCGCGGTCGCGGGCGCGCCTTCGCTATTCTCGATCTGGAAGCCGACCGCGCGTTTCATCTTGCGGAACCAGCTTTCCTCGCCGGTGACGCGGCCGCGCACCGCCATCACCGAGACATAGACGTCGGGCGCGTATGTGGCGGGGAGCTTGACCTCCACGACCGGGTTCGTTCCCTTCAACGGAACGACGAAGCTGGAGAGCACGCCTTCGCGCTCGACGGTGACGAGCGCGGTCGCTTCGCGGAACGGCATGCGGACCTGGAAGCGCGCGGTGTCGCCCGCCGCGTAGCGCGGCTTCTCGGCGATCACGTCCATGCGGTCGCCATTGTCGCCGCCGAACCACCAGTCGTTGTCGCCCGCGAGCCAGACCGAGCGCACCGCGCGCGCCTCGTTTCCGCTCTCGTCCTGCGTGGTCGCGACGACGGTCACTTCGCCCGAGACGCCGGGCGCCATCGCGCAGCTCGCGCGGCCGAGCTTGTCGGTCGTCGCGCTGCACGTCGCCCCCAGCCGGGTCGTCCGCATCTGATTGTCATAGGCGTAGAAGCCACCAATCAGCCGCCGCCGCGCGGTGATGATCTCGCGGTTGTAGAGCGCGACCTGGACGCGCTGGCCGGCGATCGGCTTGCCGTCGAGATCGAGCGCGACGAATTTGAGGCGCAGATCATTGTCGCGCATCAGCCAGCCGTCGGTCTTGAGCCCGAGGCGCACGGCCGAGGGATAAAGGGTGATGCGGCGGGTCGACGTCAGCGTCTCGCCGTTCGCATCCTCATAATCCATCTCGACCGCCATCTGGGTCGGCTCGACGATCGGCTGGTCGACGACGATATTGGTCGTCGCAGTGCCGTCGGCGCCGAGGGTGAGCGGCACCGAGCGCGCGAGCGGCATGTCGGCCTCGGGCTCCTCGCCGCTGTCGTCGAGCTGGATCACGCCTTCCTTGACCGGCCGGCCGTCGAAATCCCAGTCGCGATAATCTTCGGGCGCCGTCCACGCGGCGCGGAAGGTCGAGCGGAGCTCGACCGGCAGATTCGGCGCCGGGCCGCCCGACAGATAGCCGACGAACAATGACAGCGGCACCTGCGCGGGCCGCACGAGCGATTCCTTCGGGCTGGTCACGGTCGCCTTCATCGTCGGCAGGCGATATTCGTCGACGCGCACCGACTGGTTCGACCAGATGTTCTTGTCCTTGCCGTCCTTGTCTTTCGTGACGAACACCAACTCATAGTCGCCCATCGGCGCCGAGGCGGGGACGTTCCACGTCGTTTCGCCGCTGCCGCCCGCGTCGATACTGAACGGCATCTCGAACTCGGTGTCCGAGCCGCGGTGGACGAGGCGGAGCTTGCCCGCCATCGGTTGCGGCGCCGTGAAGCCGGTGCCGACGGGGCGGCGCAGGATATGCTTCATGTGGACCGTCTCGCCCGCCTTGACGAGCGCACGGTCGAACAGGGTGTGGAGGATGTCCTCGCGTTCCGACCAGCCATAGGGAAGGTCGAAGTCATAGGGGCGGATGCCGTCGCCCCAGTCAGTCAGCGTGAAGCTGAAATCGTCGCCCGAGCGCGCGCTGACCATCAGCGCATGGCCCTCGCTGTTCGCGGGGTCGGGGTCGTCCTCGCAGCTGGCATAGGTCTCGGGCTGCGGCAGGCCGCCGGGGAAAGCGAGGCGACCGGCCTTGTCGGCGGTGCCGCGCGCGAGCAGGCGGCCGGTGCAGCTATCGGTGACGCGGACCTCGGCGCCCGCGACGGGAAGCCCGGTGTCGAGCGACGTCACCCAGGCAAGCGAGCTCTCGCGGCCCCATTTGAAATGTACCGCCATATTGGTGACGAGCGCAGCGGTCGCGACATAGCGCGTCGCCTTGCGCCCGAGCAATTTGGCGCCGAGTTCGGGGCTGGCGATCTCGACGACGTGGAAGCCCTTTTCGGCGAGCGGAATGCCGACGACCTCGAATTCCTTGCCGCCGGCGGGCGGGGCAAGCGTCAGATTACGGCGTTCGCCGCCCGCGGGGGCATCCTCGAACACCGATTTCGTGCCGGTGTAATTGACCGTGACGTCCTTGCCGCTGCGATCCTTTTCCTCGCGATAGTCGGTGTCGTCGGCATCGGCGACGCGCTTCAGCCAGCGCGCGATCGCGGCATCGTCGTCGCCGACGCGGAGCGCAGTCGCGGGCATCTTGAGGTTCGCCTGCACCAGCGATGCCTCGACCCCGCGCACGGTGACGGGCAGGACGCCGCCCTCGGATGCTTCCAATATGCCGAATTCGGCGGCGAATTTGACGATCGGCGGGGCGCTGTCGATGTGGAATTTCAGCGGGAAATTCGACTGGTTCTGCAAGCGGCGGCCGCTCTGGTCGGCGATGTCGGCGGGGAGGACGAGCGTTGCGTCGACATTCTGCGGCAGCGGGCCGTCGAAACGGACGCGTTCGAGGAAGGCGTCGTTCCTGTCGTCATCGTCGATCTTCGCGGCGATGGTCTTGCCGTCGGTGGTACGGAGCGTCGCGGCGAGCGCGACATCGCGCGCGACCGGCGCGGCAAAGCCGAGGTTGATCGGTTTCAACGGGTTGCAGCCCGCCTGCGGATTGACGCGGCTGCACGACATTTTCGCGGTGAAGGCGGGGCGGACGTCATAGTCGAAGCGCTGGTCGCGGCCGGCGGTGCGGCCCGGCACGCCGGCCTGCGAAATGCGCGCATCCCAGACGAGCGCCATCTCGCGTCCGGGGGGCAGCGGGCGGCGGCACTTGACCGGGACCACGCGCGCCAGCGCCGCCTCGCGGTCGGCGCCCGCGGCGGGCAGGCGCAGCGGCAGGCCGGCGTCCTGGGTGAAGCTTTGCGCCGACCATTGGTCTCCGATGCCGTCGAGGATCGTGGCGGCGGTTTCGGGTTTCAGCACGTCGACCGGAATCTTCTCGCCGATGCCGTCGACCGCGCAATAGGCGAAGCGGCTGACCGAGGCGCGGTCGGCGGCGACGTTGGTGGCGACGAGGAAGACCTGCTCCTCCTCGATGTCGCCATAGCCATTGCCCGCGAGCACCGCGCGCGCCGAGGGGCCGCCGGTGTCGATCTCGAACCGGCTGTTGCCGACGACGTTCACGCCGCGCGCGGTGGTGAGGCCATCGCGCAGATCGACGTGGCAGCTCACGCCGCCGGGAAGCGATTTTTCGAATTCGAGCACCCAGGTGCGCGTGTCGACCCAGCGGCCGTCGGCGGGAACCTTGCAGTCGTGGGTCGCGGGGGCCTTGGCGCGGGGATCGCCGAGCGGCACCATGTCTTCGGAAAAACGCAGCGTGAAGCGGCTGATCGTGCCGTCGCCGGTGCCCGCCGAGCCGGGCGTCGCGAGCGTGACTTGCGGGACGGTGTCGCCGCCGGCCGCGACGAGCGCGGCGGCGAGCGGAATCATCAGCGCGAGTCGCGCCTTGCCGGCAAAAGCCTTCGCCAGCGCCTGCCATCCCGTTGCCATTGCGTCGTCTCCCCGGTGAGCCCAGACCTATCCTGCTGGAAACAGGGGCCTCTGTCCACCCGTCGCCGCACGGTGCACACGGTTAACCGCAACCGGCGAAAAGGCTGTGACGGGGATCATAGACAAGCACAGGAATTGAGAGATTCGCCAACTGGCCCCTAACATTCGTCCGGGATGATGAGGAGAGTATTGGCGCCGGCTTAGCGGACGAGCATCGGCCCCAGTGGCTGACCCGCGAAGATATGGACGTGGAGGTGCGGGACTTCCTGATGGCTGTCGGGGCCGACGTTGGCGAGCAGGCGATAGCCCGGCACGACGATGCCTTGGTCGCGCGCGACCTTGCCCACCGCGCGGACGAAGCCCGCGATCTCGGCGTCGCTGCCGCGCTCCGAAAAATCGTCCCAGCTCACATAGGGGCCCTTGGGGATCACGAGGATATGCAGCGGCGCCTGCGGATTGATGTCGTGGAAGGCGAGGGCATAGTCGTCCTCATAGACGGTCTTCGACGGCAACTCGCCGCGCAGGATGCGCGCGAAGATGTTGCTGTCGTCATAGGGAAGCGTCGCGTCGATCGGCATGGGTGGCTCCTATTGGGTACGGCTGGCTTTTTCGGCGTGGCCCGAGGTGCCGTGGCGGCGCGCGAGTTCGGCGGCGACGGCGTTCCAGCCGAGACCGCGCTCGGCGAGCAGCACGGTGAGGTGAAAGATGAGGTCGGCCGCCTCGCCGGTCAGCGCGGCATCGTCTTCGGTCAGCGCGGCTATGATCGTCTCGGTCGCTTCCTCGCCGAGCTTCTGTGCGATCTTGCCGCGGCCCTTCGCGGCGAGGCTCGCCACGTAGGAAGCGGAGCCGTCGCCCGCGGCGAGCCGGTCGCGCACCACCGCCTCGAGTGTGGTCAGCGTGTCGCCAATCCCAGTCGTCATCGCTCGTCCTTCACCCGAAAATTGAATCTCGTCGTCATTGCGAGCGTAGCGAAGCAATCCAGAGCCCGCGCAAACCGCCTGGATTGCTTCGCTCCGCTCGCAATGACGAACTCAATCGATCATCCCGGCCTAGCGGCGGGAAAGGCGCTGGACAAGATGGCTGGACAAGCGCGGGCGGCTCCGGTCAAAGGATGCGCATGGCCGAGGTCAAATTGCATCCCGACTGGCTCGCGCGCATCGGCGGCGAGTTCGAGCAGCCCTATATGGCGGCGCTCAAGACCTTCCTTGCCGGCGAGCGCGCGAAAGGAAAGGCGATCTATCCGCGCCCGCGCGACTGGTTCGCGGCGCTCGACGCGACGCCGCCGCAGGACGTGCGCGTCGTCATATTGGGGCAGGATCCCTATCATGGGCCGGGGCAGGCGCACGGGCTTTGCTTCTCGGTCCAGCCGGGGGTGCGGACACCGCCGAGCCTCGTCAACATCTACAAGGAGATGCAGAGCGACCTCGGCATCCCGCCCGCGCGGCACGGGTTTTTGAAGCATTGGGCCGAACAGGGGGTACTGCTGCTCAACAATTGCCTGACGGTCGAGGCGGGAATGGCGGCGTCGCATCAGGGCAAGGGGTGGGAGAAATTCACCGACGCCGCGGTCGCGGCGGTCGCGGCCGACCCGGCGCCGAAGGTCTTCATCCTCTGGGGCAGTCACGCCCAGCGCAAGGCGGCGAATGTGCCGGGGCTGGGGCCGGGCAGTCCGCATCTGATCCTACGCGCGCCGCACCCCTCGCCACTGTCGGCGCATAACGGTTTTTTCGGATCGAAGCCGTTCAGCCAGGCGAATGCCTTTCTGGAGGCGCATGGCCGCGGGACGATCGACTGGCGATTGCCTGAGACGCCCGACATCGCCGCGGCATGAGCCTGCTGTCCGACCCGCTGACGCTGGCGGTGCTGATCGTCGCGGTGATCCTGCTCGGCATGGCGAAGGGCGGGCTCGCCGGGGTCGGTTCGCTCGCGACGCCGCTCGCCGCGCTAGTGCTGCCGCCCGCGACCGCCGCGGCGCTGCTGCTGCCGGTCCTGATCGTGCAGGACGTGATCAGCGTCTGGTCGTTCCGCCATACATGGGACGGCTGGATCATTGGCTGGATGCTCCCCGGCGCTGCGATCGGCGTCGCGGCGGGATGGTTTTATGCCGAGCGGGTGGACGAGGCGCAGTTGATGGCGGCGCTCGGCGCGATCACGCTGGCGTTCGGCCTCTATCGCCTGTGGGTCGAGCGCGGCGGGCGCGTCGTCGCGGCGTCGACCTCGCCGGGCTGGGTCGGCACGATCTTCGGCGGCCTCATGGGCTTTACCAGCCAGATCGCGCACGCGGGCGGGCCGCCGTTCCAGATGTGGGTGACGCCGCGCAAGCTGCCGCATCTGAGCTTCATCGGGACGAGCGCGATCCTGTTCGCGATCGTCAACTGGATGAAGGTGCCCGCCTATCTCGCGCTCGGCGCCTTTCCGCACGAGGTGGTCGTCGCGGCGCTGCTGCTGATGCCGCTCGCGATCGTCGCGACATTGGTCACGGTGCGCTGGCTCAAGCGGATGGATCCGGCACGCTTCTATGTCATCGTCTATATCCTGATGGTGCTGCTCGGCGCCAAGCTGCTCTGGGACGGGGTGCGCGGATGACCGTCGCGATTCTGGTCGATGCCGATGCCTGCCCGGTGAAGGACGAGGTCTATCGCGTCGCGTGGCGCCATGAGGTGCCGGTGAAGATCGTCAGCAACAGCCGGCTGCGCGTTCCCGATCATCCCTTGATCGAGCGTATTGTGGTGTCGGACGGCTTCGACGCTGCCGACGACTGGATCGCCGAGGCGGCGAATGCGCACAGCGTCGTGGTCACGGCCGACATATTGCTCGCCGACCGGGCGTTGAAAGCGGGTGCAGCGGTGCTCGCGCCGACGGGCAAGCCCTTTACCGCGGCGTCGATCGGCCCGGCGATCGCGACGCGCGCGATCATGGCCGACCTTCGCGCCGGGATGAGCGACGGGATGGGCGGGCCGCCGCCCTTTTCCAAGGCCGACCGGTCGCAGTTCCTGCAGGCGCTCGATGCGGCGCTGGTGCGGCTGAAGCGCGATGCCTGAAAATATCGCGCCAGTGATGCCGATCACGGCGCTGTGGATGGCGGCGGCTTATGGACGGGAACGAAGACGAACCGTTCCGCGCCGGCCCACCACGCCAGCGTGGAGCCAGCCCTCCCGCCTGACGCGACCCCTGGCGGGAGGGCACTAATCGGCGCCGTTGATGGAGGTCCGGCGCGTCGGTTTTGGGGGTGGGGAGCGGATATTCCCCTCCCTTGCAGGGAGGATAGACAATAGGTCCGCTTCCGGCCGTTTTCAGACATGGCGGCCCGACCGGCCACTCACCTTCTTCGAAAAGGCGTGGAAGCGCGAAGGTGCGAAGCGTAGGCTGCTATCGGCGCGAACGACCCATTTCCCGAGTCCCGCCCCTGTTCAACCGAAGGAGACTATCATGACCGTCAATCGCGCATCCGCCCGCTACGAAGGATTCGGCAAGGACGGCAAGGGGTCGATCACCACCAAATCGGAGGTGCTCAGCGCGCAGCCCTATGGCTTCGGCACCCGTTTCGAGGGGCAGCCGGGGACCAACCCCGAGGAGCTGCTCGCGGCGGCGCACGCGGCCTGTTTCACCATGGCGCTGTCCTTCGGTCTCGCGCGTGCCGGCTATTCGGGCGACACGCTCGAAACCAGCGCCGCGGTGACGCTCGAACAGCAGGACGGCGGTTTCACGATCACCAGATCGGCGCTGACGCTGACCGGCAAGGTGCCGGGGATTTCGGCCGACGAGTTCGCGACGATCGCTGGCGAGGCCGAAAAAAATTGCCCGGTGTCGAAGCTGCTCAATTGCGAAATCACGCTCGAGCATAGCCTCGAAAGCTAGGCGGCGTAGCGCAGCGGCGGGGGCAGTTCGTCGGCCATGAAGTCGAACATCGCCTGCATTGGCGGTGCGAGCGTCCAGCTTTGCAGCACGCGGTGGCGACGATGGCCGACATGGCTTTCGATCAGCGCCAGTTCGCGCGGAATCCAGGTCCATGCAATCGGCACGGTGGGAAAATCGCAGGCGCCATAGCCGAGCGTGACATGCGGGCGGAGCCCCGCCTTGCGATGCAGGGGCGCGATATCGTGCGGCGCCAGCAGCGTGACGATCGCTTCGTAAAGCCGACGGATTTCGCCGACGCTGCCCAGGGTGACGAGCGCGGCGCCCCTGTTCCGCGCGACGATCCGGCCAAAGGGAACGGGCGCCGCCGGAGGCAGGCCCGCCTCGAACGCCCTCGCCACGCGCTGGCGCAGGAAGGGATGCGGCGCGGGCGTCTCGGCGATCGTGCAGAGCGTCAGATGGTAAAGCTGCGGTTTCAGACCCGCGAACAGATCGCCCGAAACCTGCGGTAATTGGCGCGCCAGCCATCCCGCACGCTCGGCGGCGACCTGGAAGCCCAGAAAATAACGGAACATCGGTGCCATCACTCTACTCCGAATCGGATCATGTTCCTATTATGTTCTTATCTGGAGCGAGAGTCGAATCCGGATGTCGGGTTGAAAAGCTGACTTGGTGGGATAGTCGAGATTCGCGATTAATGCTCCCTTGCCTTCGAGGGGGAACGGGGAGGGGAAGGCCGCGGCCTCTTACTGGCAATTGCTGTCGCGCTTCTCTTCCTTGCCGCTGGCGAGGAACCAGCGTGCCTTGGCGGGGTCGGCGGCTTCGTCGAAATAGCAGACGTCGGTCGCGCCGGTGCGCGGATCGATCTGGACCGACCATTGGTGGGCGCCGCAATTATGCTGCTCGCATGCCCAGGATACGACCTTGTCGCCGCGCATCTCGATCGGCGACGCGGGGCCGTCGGTCGTGGTGATCGCCTTCAGAACCGCGGGGTCCTTGACCGTCGCGGCGATCCCCGCTTTCACGAGAACATAGTCGTTCCACGCGACCCCGTCGACCTTGTCGAACGGATATTTGCCCACGTAAGAAGCGAGCTTGCTGCCCGCGGTCGGCGGGAGCGGCGAGGTGGCGGCGGGACCGGCGTCGCCGACCTTGTCGGCGCTCGCGTCGGGCGGATTGCCGGTCGGGGCCGTTGCCGCCGGTGCGTCGCTCTTGGGCGCCTCGGTGGCCGCCTTGTCCGATTGCGATCCGCATGCGGCGAGGGGGAAGGCCATGACGATAAGCGGAACGGCGAGAAGAGGGATGCGGCGAAGGGGCATGGGCTTTCTCCTGCTGTCGCGCTCGCTCCTATCATGGCATGGCGGCGAAGAACATCAGATAGACGAGGCGCCCATCGTCGGTGCCGGTGCCGAAACCCGGCGCCGAATTGTGGAACATCCACGGACTGAACAGGATCAGCCGATTGAAGCGCATCGGCGCGGTGAAACTCTTTTCCCACGCCGAGGGCTTCGTCGTGTCGCGATTGACGACCTCTTCGATCAGCCGGTTGATGTCGGCGTAGCCCGCGGCGCGGATCCCGTCGGCGGTCGTCGGCACGCGATCGAGCCCGGTGCGACGATGGCGATAGAAATCGGTGCCGCCGCGGCAATGATCGGGCGGCGTGAGATAGAGGATGCCCGACCAGGCGGTGGGATCGATATGCACGCCGCTTCGCCCGCGATCACCCTTCAGCGTCAGTCGGCAATGACCATGGAGCGTTCCCGGCGCGCCGGCGAGCTTCAATCCGGTAAGATGCGAGACATAATCGTCGATCCCTTTGATCGGCAGCGCCCGCTCCGACGTGACGCCGGGATAATTGCCCGACGCCGTGCCGCGGTCATAGCCAAGGCCAAGCGCCTGACGCCGGAGTTCGTGCGGATTGGCTACGAAATCGTCGACCATGATGAAGTTCGGGGTCATCGTGCCGCCCGCGCTAACAGGAAGCGCGATGCGGCGCCAGCGGGCGGCGCGTCGGCGCATCGGCACTGGAAGGACCGGCCGGGGCGTGGCATCACGCGCCCGGCAAGGAGCGAGTCATGGCGAAGTCCGAAAAGCCCGTCCTGCTGTCGGGCGGTAATCCGCAGATCGCGAAGGGCGAGGGCGATGCGCCGGTTCAGGCCTATATCGCCGCGATGCCGGGCTGGAAATCGGCCGCCTGGGCGCGGCTCGACGCGCTGATCGTGCGCGAGGTGCCCGGCGTGCGCAAGGCGGTGAAGTGGAATTCGCCCCTCTATGGCGCGCCCGATGCGCTGCCGAACCACTGGTTCCTCAGCATCCATTGCTATGACCGCTATATCAAGGTCGCCTTTTTCGACGGCCGGCGGCTCGACCCGGTGCCGCCCGTCGCGTCGAAGAGCGGCGACACGCGCTATTTTCATGTCCATGAGGCCGATGCGGTCGACGAGAGCGCCTTTGCCGACTGGGTGCGGCAAGCGAGCGTGCTGCCCGGTGAGAAGATGTAAGGGAGACAGGGTGATGGCGGACGAAGACGCTTCGGCGCTGATCGATGCGAAGATCGCGTCGCTCGGCGACTGGCGCGGTGCGGTGCTGGCGACGCTGCGCACGCTGATCCGCGAGGCCGATCCCGCGATCGAGGAGAGGGTCAAATGGCGCAAGCCGACCAACCCCGCGGGCGTCCCGACCTGGGAGCGCGCGGGGGTGATCTGCACCGGCGAAACATATAAGGACAAGGTCAAGCTGACCTTTGCCAAGGGCGCGGCAGTCGCCGATCCGGCGGGGCTGTTCAACGCCAGCCTCGACGGCAATGTCCGGCGCGCGATCGACCTGTTCGAGAGCGACCGCGTCGATGCCGAGGCCTTCACGGCGCTGGTGCGCTGCGCGGTCGAAGCGAATCTGGCGAAGCCTGCGCGATCAAGGACATAGGCGCTCGCCTGAGGAACTTTCGGGTGGGCCGCGGGGTTGATTCGTTGCTCAAAGGGGAGGCGATGATGATCAAGACAGGCTTGTCCATTCTGGCCGCGGCGCTGGCGTTTGGCGCGGCGGTGCCGGTCGCGGCGCAATATACGGTCGATACCGCGCTGTCCGATTCGGTACTCGGCGAAACGCGCAAGATCGGCGAAAAGCCCACCAAATCCGACCACATGACCGGCGAGCAGCTCGCCTTCTGGCGCGACTATTGTGCCAAATGGCCCAAGGGCGGCGCGTGCGACAGCTATCGCGCGGAGGCGGCGCGGCGCGCGGCCGTGGTGCGGCAGGGGCCGGCGAAGGCGAAGGAAAGGCGTCGCTGAGCTTGACTCGGCGTTCCCGCGCTCGCCTAATGCCCGCTTCGGGAGCAAGGAGAGGACGCCATGAACGTCGCCGCATCGCCGCAGAGCTTCGCGCGCTTGAAGGTCGCGCCGCTGACCCCATCGATCGGGGCCGAGATTTCGGGCATCGACCTGTCGCAGGAACAGGATGACGCGGTCATCGCCGAAATCCGCGCCGCGCTGCTCGCGCACAAGGTCGTCTTTTTTCGCGACCAGCCGATCACCCCTGCGCAGCATATTGCCTTTGCCCGCCGCTTCGGCACGCTCGAAATCCATCCCGCGACGCCCAAGGATCAGCCCGATCCCGAGGTGCTGCACATCGCGCACGGCCCCGAGTCGAAAGGCAAGGAAAATGCCTGGCATTCGGACGTCACCTGGCGCGCCGAGCCGTCGCTGGGGTCGATCCTCCGCGCGGTCGAGGTGCCGCCGGTCGGCGGCGACACGCTGTTCGCCGACATGGCCGCGGCGTTTCGCGGCCTGTCGCCGGCGATGCAGGACTTCTGCCGCGGCCTGACCGCGGTCCACGACATCGCGCGCGTTTTCGCCGGGCGGCTCGGCAAGCCGGTCGAGGAACTGCACAAGCAATATCCGCCGCAGGTCCATCCGCTGGTGCGCACCCATCCCGAAACCGGCGAGCAGGCGCTCTATGTCAACATCGCCTTCACCAGCCATGTCGAAGGGCTGTCGGCGAAGGAGAGCGACCGGCTGCTCGCGCATCTCTATGCGCAGGCGGCGATCCCCGAATATCAGTGCCGCTTCCGCTGGGAGCCGGGTTCGACCGCCTTCTGGGACAATCGCGCCGCGCAGCATTATGCCGCGTCGGACTATTTCCCGGCGGTGCGGCGGATGGAGCGGGTGACGATCGCGGGCGACCGGCCCTTTTACAGGGACGAGCGCTGAGGCCGCTGCCGCCGACCGCTCCGATTTCGTGCTTGATCTCAACCGGGCTTGAGCTTTCATAAGGATGGGCCTGCGATTCGCGAAAGGATGATCGGCCCATGCTGCACCGCTTCGACGCCTCCGCTTCGGATGGTGATTTCCCCGACCGGGCACCGGCCGGCGATGACGTCCTCGCCCGCTATCTGGCGCGGATCGGATATGCCGGCCCGGTTGCCCCGACGCTCGACACGCTCGCCGCATTGCAGGCGGCGCATCAGGCGGCGATCCCGTTCGAGGCGATGGATGCGCTGACCGGCGAGGGCGTCGACATCGACCCACGGGCGATCGAGGCGAAGCTGATCGATCGGCGCCGCGGCGGCTATTGCTTCGAGCAGAACGGCCTGTTCCTGCGCGTGCTGCAGACGATCGGCTTTGCGGCCGAGGGGCTGCTCGGCCGGGTGCGCTGGATGCTGCCCGAAGATGCGCCGCCGACGGGGCGCACGCATATGGTGGTGCGCGTGACGGTGGGCGGCCGGGCGTGGCTGGTCGATGTCGGTTTCGGCGCGACGGTGCCGCCGCAGCCGCTGGCGCTGGATGAGGTGATGCCGCAGCCGACGCGGCACGAAAGCTATCGCGTCCGACCGATCGATACCGGATACCGGGTCGAGGCCGAAATCGCGGGGGCGTGGAAGACGCTCTATGATATCGAGTCCGCGCCGGCCCCCGCGATCGATTATGAGATCGGCAACTGGTATACGTCGCAGCATCCGTCCTCGCATTTCCGGCACCAGCTCGTCGCCGCGCGGACGACCGCCGAGGCGCGGCATGGCCTGCGCGACAACCGGCTGACGATCCGCCGCACGGGCGGCGTCATCGAGCAGCGTTATCTGTCCGCCGACGAGATCGAGGCTGCGCTCGCCGAGATCTTCCTGTTGACCCCCGAACCCGGCTGGCGCCGCGCGATCGAGCGCGCGGCGACCGCCGAGGTCCAGGCTTAACGACAGCGCACGTCCTTGTTACCGCTGCGGTCGATCGCGCGGCCGGCGACCGCGCCGCCGATCGCACCGAGCACGGTACCCAGCGTCTCGCTGTCGCCCGGCGCGATGACGTTGCCGATCACGCCGCCGGCGATGCCGCCGACGATCAGCCCGGTCGTCCCGTCGCTGCGGCGGCAGTAATATTGGCCGTTGCGGCCGCGATAGACGCGGTCGCTGTTCGACAGGCGGCGTTCCTTGTAGCGGCGGTCGCTGCGGTAATAATTCTCGGCATAATAGCCGCCGTAGCGCGGGTCGGGGCGGTTATAGTCATAATTGCCATAGCGGTCGTGATAGCCACGATCATAATAGCCGTAGCCGCCGTCGTCATAGCCATAGCCGCCGGTGGTCGCGCACGCGCCGGTCAGGGCGGTCGCGGCGGCGAGGGGCAGGATCATCCATCTGTTCATCGGCATCACTCCGTTGGGGATGCCGGACCGGAGCGGCGTGGCGTCCCTTGGCCCCTCCATGAAGGATAGACCCGCGAGAGCGGGCCGAGTTCCGTTGAGGGGGTGTCAGGCGTGCCTCGGCGGGAGTGTCGCATGGTGTCGGGGTGGAGACGGCTGCTGCACGCGGCGCCCGGCCGCCGGAAGGTCACAAAGGTCACGCCACATCCCCCTCCTGTGTCCCGCCTTCGGGGGCCTCCCGCGGCCCGGCCCCGTCATCCCCCTTCGCGTCATCATCGACGCCGGCGTCCGGCGCGGTGCCGGCGGCGGTGCGGCGGGCTTCTTCCAGGCCGATCTGGCGATGGAATTCGGCGTCGGTCAGCCCATCGGTCGCGATGCCGAGTGTCTTGAGCCGCCGCATCACCGCGATGGCGGCGATCAGCCGCGCGTCGGTTTCCTCCTGCGTCGCATAGTGGGGCGCGGACGCCGCGGCGTCGGCCAGCGCCGCCTCTTCGTCGGTCAGCCATAGGGTGCCGTCATCCTCGCGCTCGCGATCGACGGTGACGCCGCTATCGCGATCGCACGCATCCTCGGCGACATGGTCGGTCCAGCGGCCGAGCGCGATCGCGCGGGCATCGGGGCGGCGGCGCGGTTCGCGGCGATCGCGCCACGCGCCATAGGTGTCGGGGTCGCGATAGCGCAGCAGGAACATCGTCAGCCGCTCGTCATAATAGCGCCGCTCGCCGACCTGCTCGCCCTGGAACCACACCGGGCGCGTGACGCCGTGCAGCGCGCGCGAGAAAGCGGCGTCGGACAGGCGGCGGATCGCATAGTCGAGCGCGGCATCCCACGCGGCGCGAAAGCTGTAGGCGTCGACGCGGCGGCGCAGGCGATAGGCGGTCGACGGCGACAGGCCGACGCGCTCGCACGCCTCGGTCACGCAGCCGCATTCGCCGAGCGCCTCGATGAATTCGACCTGCTTTTCGGGCGTCCAGCCATCGCGGCGTTCGCGCGGGGACGCGGGGACGAATTCATGCGCGGAGGCCAGCGTGCGGGTGTCGTCGGGCGGCGCCCGGCGCGCCTTGGTGATGCGAACGGGGCTGCGCGTCTTGTTCGCCTTTTGCGCGCGGGCGCGAAGGGCAGCGAGGTCTGGGGTGATCTTGTCGTGTTTCATCTGGAAGGATGAACCAGACGGGAGTTTTTTAGGAAAGGGGTTTTTGGGGTGGGGTGTGCGAAATAGGATTTGCGGGGGTGTTCCGGAGAGGGCTCCAGGCAATTAGCGGGTTGTTGCACCTGTCACCGTAATTCGTAATTCATGGTGTTGGTGCGACGCCATCGGCGCCGCACCCCCGTTATTTACAGCCGCTTGCAGTGGTCACAGAGCGGATGGCCGCCAGTGCCGCTGCGGCGGTTGTAGCTTTCGATATTGTTGCCCTCGGTGCACTTGTTGTCGTTGTGATGGACACGCGTGCCGGGCTTGGCAGAATGATACGCAGAAACTTTGGCCATGATTTTGGCCCTTTCTATATCAGGAGTGTTCCGATAATCTGGGCCGCGCGGAAAACTGACGTTTTTCGCGGGGCCTTAGTCATCCGCTAAGGTCCGGGCCATGTACCACATGGCTCACCTCCTTCCTTTTTTGGGGAGGGCTTTGCACCGGTCCGGCCAAGGAATTTAGGTGCAAGGCCAAGGTGTTAGGGCGGCGATTGAAGGGTTCTTCAATCGCCGTTCTTATTCAGAGCCCATTGATCAAATCCTCGTCTTGAGTTTCCTCTGGTGGAGCTTCCGAATCTCCTCGCAGTGCCTTGTAGATCAGAGAGGCAGTTTCCTTAGGGCCCCCCAGCGTGATGGCGCCGGACGAGCTTTGCTTTGCGCCCAAAGCCAGCCAGCTTTCATTTCGCTGCCAATCCATCGAACCAATTTTCTGTTGTGCCGCAGATGCAAGGGTGGCGTTTAGCTCGGGCCCCTGCAGAGGAGAATCGCCCATCCGGTCGAGCGCATCTTGATAAGCATCGTGGCCAAGCGCACCTACCGCGCACCAAACGGCAGGAGCTGCCGCGAACGTCGACGCGCGGTGTTCAGGAGATAGCGCTTCGCCCCATGCATTGACCGCCGCACTAAACCACATGCTAGCAGCGTCCCGGTACCGGTCTTGATCCTCAATGGGAATTTCAACATTCTTTGTCTGGTACTGAACACCCCCAATGCCCTCGACAAAGCACACTACGGCTGCCCGCAGCGCAGAAATTGTGATTAGGTCTTCGTCCTTGCTTCCAAGCTGGCGCTTTTGCCGATTCACGCGGCCGCTAAGTGGCGGAACCAGCTTTTCTATCTGTTTGGCCAACTGTGTTGCATCGTCGCGATTGTCCAAACCAATCGCCATGCTGGTGGAAACCTTGACGCCTTGCGAGTTGCAATCCGCAAATATTTGTTGGGCCTGATCTTCAGGAATTCCATGGACGATGACGATTTTGATCTTTTGCCTGTCGAAGAGCGTCGGAACCATTCCATCTGCAAGGTTTCTCGCGGTGGTTTGCGTGTCGCCATCGAGAGCGACGAAGCGCATTTCATGCGGAACCAGTGCCCAAGCTACACCGCTCCCGTCGTCACTGGCCACCTGAATAGGTTTTTCTGACCATAGAACGATTTGCGGCGTGAACCCTTCGCCGGTTTTCACAGAATTGATGATGTACTTGGCGTACGGTTCAACATTCCGCCGCTTCGCGCCGTTCACCAAGCGCTGAACCCTTGATCGCAGGGTCGCTACCGCCGACAGATCGGCGTTATATTTTACGAGATTTCCTTCGAGCTTCCGGGGGTCCGGCACAAGCATTTTGAACAGCCCATGCGGGAGGACCCCCTGAAATTCATTTTCCGAAACCACATTCCCAAAAACTGGGACTCCGGTACCAAGTGGAGGGTCGGGAAGGTTAATCTGCATTGCAGCGGCCCCTATTTCTCGGCCTCGAGATCGATTCGAGGCCCTCTAGATGCTGCCATAGCATCTCGGGAAGCGTTTGCAACATTCTCGGGTGAGGATTTTTTCAACTCGGGGAATCACCCGAGTTGAAAATTAACCATGTCCTTGTTTTATCAGGTTTTGTTCTCGCCCTTAATCATGCTCTCGGCCGCCGGCCCCCATATACAGCTCGCGCCCGGTGTCCTCATAGACCTGGCTCATTTCCGCCATGCCCTTTTCGGCCTCTTCGGCGGCGATGAAGTCCGCGCTGTCCTGGTTTTGCAGTTTCGCAAATTCGCGGACTTCCTGGCTGATCTTCATCGAGCAGAATTTGGGGCCGCACATGCTGCAGAAATGCGCCGACTTGGCGCCCTCGGCGGGGAGGGTCTGGTCGTGATATTGCTCGGCGGTGTCGGGGTCGAGCGACAGGTTGAACTGGTCGCGCCAGCGGAATTCGAAGCGCGCTTTCGATAGCGCGTCGTCGCGGACTTTCGCCGCGGGGTGGCCTTTGGCGAGGTCGGCGGCGTGGGCGGCGAGCTTGTAGGTGACGACGCCGACCTTCACATCGTCGCGGTCGGGGAGGCCGAGATGCTCCTTGGGCGTGACGTAGCAGAGCATCGCGGTGCCGTACCAGCCGATCATCGCGGCGCCGATGCCGCTGGTGATATGGTCGTATCCCGGCGCGATGTCGGTCGTGAGCGGCCCCAAGGTGTAGAAGGGCGCCTCGCCGCACGCCTCGAGCTGCTTGTCCATATTCTCCTTGATCTTGTGCATCGGGACGTGGCCCGGGCCCTCGATCATCACCTGCACATCATGCTCCCACGCGCGCTTGGTGAGTTCGCCGAGCGTGTAGAGCTCGGCGAACTGGGCCTCGTCGTTCGCGTCGGCGATGCTGCCGGGGCGGAGGCCGTCGCCGAGGCTGTAGGCGATGTCATAGGCCTTCATGATCTCGGTGATCTCGTCGAAGCGCTCGTAGAGGAAGCTTTCCTTGTGATGCGCGAGGCACCATTTCGCCATGATGCTGCCGCCGCGGCTGACGATGCCGGTGACGCGCTTGGCGGCGAGGGGGACGTAGGGCAGGCGGACGCCCGCGTGGATGGTGAAATAGTCGACGCCCTGCTCAGCCTGCTCGATCAGCGTGTCGCGGAAGATTTCCCACGTCAGTTCCTCGGCGATGCCGCCGACTTTCTCGAGCGCCTGATAGATGGGGACGGTGCCGATCGGAACGGGGCTGTTGCGGATGATCCATTCGCGCGTGTCGTGGATGTTGCGGCCGGTCGACAGGTCCATGACGGTGTCGGCGCCCCAGCGGATCGACCAGACCATCTTGTCGACCTCGCTCGCGACGTCCGACGCGACCGCGCTGTTGCCGATATTGGCGTTGATCTTGACGAGGAAGTTGCGGCCGATCGCCATCGGCTCGCTTTCGGGGTGGTTGATGTTGTTCGGGATGATCGCGCGGCCGCGCGCGACTTCCTCGCGGACGAATTCGGGGGTGACGTAATCGGGGATGCTGGCGCCCCAGTCCTGCCCGTCGCGGGTGTACTCGGCGAGGCGTTCGCGGCCGAGATTTTCGCGAGTCGCGACATATTCCATCTCGGGCGTGATGATGCCGCGGCGGGCGTAGTGCATCTGGCTGACGTTGGCGCCCGGTTTGGCGCGCAGCACCGTCTTGCGGACGTTGGGGAAGGCGGGGACGCCGCCCGAGCGGTCGGGGCCGAGCTGGCCGTTATCCTCGGGCCGGACCTCGCGCTGGGTGACCTCCTCGACGTCGCCGCGGGCGCGGATCCATGCGGCGCGGAGTTCGGGGAGGCCCTCTGCGATGTCGATGCTGGCATTGGGGTCGGTGTAGGGGCCGCTGGTGTCGTAGACGCGGACGCTGGGCTCGCCCGAGTGCGGGTCGAGGTCGATCTCGCGCATCGCGACGCGAATGCCACTGCCGGTGGGGCTCGCGACATGGACCTTGCGGCTGCCGCGAATCGGCCCGGTGGTGACGCCGATCGCGCCGAGTTTCGCTTCAATGCGGGAATCGATGTCGGCCATGTGCAGTCGCTCCAGTTATCGGAGCGAAGATGGGGATTCCGGCCCTTTGAAACGTGGCGTGGAACACCGACCCTCCCTCCGCCGGTATTACCCGGATCAGGTTCAACGGGTCGCGGGCTGTTCCGCTCTCAACCTGTTTCTGCACACAGGCTCCCCGGGGATGGGCGGGTTATAGGCGGCGGCGCGCACGCTGTCCATGCGCCGCTTGTGACCGCGAACACTTTCGCTAAGGGAGAATGCGATTAGGACCGTCTTATCAACTGGATAGAAGGGTCGGGATATGACGGGATTCGATATGCGGCGTGTGATGCAGATGCTGGCGGTGCTGCTGGCGTGGACCTTGTGGCCGGCCGCGGCGCACGCGCAATATCCGTGCAACGGCCCCGGCCCCGGCGAGCGGATGGTCGGGATGACGCAAGGCGGCAACGGCGTCGCGTCGATCCCGCTGTGCGTGCGTGACGATTCGGCCGCGGCGCCCGCCCCCGCGCCGGCGCCGAACAACAGCTATGCCGCGATGGCCTGGCATCCCGACGCCGCCGACGTGTGGGTCGACGGTAATTACGTCGGATCGAACAATGTCGGTGAGAGCGCGGTGCTGGCAGCGTGCAACGCCGTGATGGGCGGCGGCTGCACCGCGGCGGGGACGTGGTGGAATTCGTCGATGACGGTCATCCGCGACCGGCAGGGCTATTTCTACAAGGGCTGGGCCGGCGAGGGCGGGGCCGAGCGCAAGCAGGTGCTGGCCGAATGTTCGGCCAAGCAATTGCTGCCGTGCGAGGTTTTCGCGACGATCCGGTCGAGCACCAACCACCGCTTCCCCGGCGCCGGGGTCCGCAAATTTTTCGCGGCGTCGGCGTGGGTCGTCGGCAACGCGGCCGGCGGCTATGACGGCAAGCTCTATGTCGCGAGCGGCTATCGCAATGCCGACGAGGCGATCGCGGCGGCGATCAAGGCGTGCGCCGACGCGACGAAGCACAAGTGCGATTCGAACGCGCTGACCGGCAACGGCTTCATCCAGGCCTATCGCATGAACGGCGGCGACGACAGCGCGACGGTCGAAACCTCGGCCAAGCGGGCGAAGGCGGCGGCAGAGGCGAACTGCAAGAAGCAGAAGAGCAAGGGTTGCGAATTGCAGGCGCTGTTCGACAGCCGCACGCCGGGGCTGTTCGTGCATGATTTCAATGCCGCCGGCGGGGGCTGACCTCGCCCGCATCGCAGGCCCGCATTGCAGGATTGTAATGTGGCGGACGCGCTGCCGCCATGCGGGGCGTGCGATCTTCCCCATCCTCTCCATGGGATGAAAGGAAATCCGTCATGCCGAAGTTCACCCTTGCCGCGATCGGCGCCGCCGCGCTGTTCGCACTGTCGGGGACGGCCGCGACCGCCCAGAGCGCGACGCCCTATTGCTCGAAGACGGTCACCGACAATTGCATGCAGCGCGAAGGCCATGCCGCCGCGCCGAAGCATCACGCGGTGCCGAAGCATCATGCCGCGGCGAAACATCATCGTGCGCCGGCGAAGCACCGCGTTGCCGCGAAGCATCACGTTGCCGTGAAGCATCACCGGGCGCCGCATCACAAGATGGCGGCGAAGGCCGCGCCGGCGCCCGCGCGCAAGATGTGAAGACGGTTTATGCGTCGGAGCTGACATAACGGCGCACAATTCGCTTTCCATGAGGATCGCCGGCGCGAACCTGCGCTCGCGCGAAATGCCGGTGTGCTGGACTCCCGCATCGTCCGTGGCATAGTCGACGGATGATGCGGGAGGGCGCCATGCGATGGCCGGAAGGACGGATTCGATGGGCAGGAGCCTCATCGGTCCTGCCGCTCTTGCTTCTGGCAACTCCGTCTTCGGCGATCATCGCAGACCCGCGACCGCGCACTTGCGCGGCCTTCTCTTCGGCTGATGTGGTAGTCGCCGGTCATATCGGCGCGGCGCGGCTGAATTGGGAATGGGTCCGATGGGATGTGACCGTCGATCGCCTTTACAAGGGGACGGTGCCGAAGCGGTTCCAGCTCTACACGCCGAACGATAGTTCGCGGGCGACGCCTGACGACGGCAAGCGCAATCTGCTTTTCATCACCCGACGCAATGGCCGGCTTGAGATTGGGGGTTCCGATCCCAACGGTAGCGATGCGGCGGCCCGGAGAATCGAGACCGAGGTGGCGGCGCTCGCGGCGCGTCCGCGAACGGGTGCGGGGTCCATCCGCCTTCTGGTGGCGAGCGAGCAAGGCGTTCCGCTTGGCGGTGCCCGCGTGCGGCTCCATCGGTCTGGGGCGCCCCGCGACCTGATCGTGCGGACCGACAAGCAGGGATTTGCATCGCTGAACGCGGCGCCGGGCCGATGGACCGCGCTGCTCGTTGAGCCGGGATGGACGAGCCGGTTCAGCCTCTACACCTATGATCGCGCCGACGGCTTTACCCTGCGCCCGGGCGGGTGCGCCGATTTGCGGCTTGAACCGGTGCGGCAAATGTCGAAGAAATAAGCGATTGCGGGAGAGCGATATGGCTTCGGTGGTGGACGAAGCGCGGGCGGTGAGTCCGGTCGATGTCAGCGACATCGCGCTTTACGTCGAGGACAGATGGCGCGCGCCGTTCGCACGGCTGCGCGCCGAGATGCCGGTGAGCTGGTGCGCAGACAGCCCCTATGGCGGCTATTGGTCGGTGGCGACGCACGCGCTGGTGCAGGCAGTCGAGCTCGATCCCGCGACCTTCTCCTCGTCGTGGGAGAATGGCAATATCGTCATCGCCGATCCGCCGCCGCAATCGAACCTGCCCAATTTCATCGCCGCCGACCCGCCGGTCCACACCGCGCAGCGCCGCGTGATCTCCCCCGCCTTCAGCCCGAGCCAGATGAGCGAGCGCGAAAAGACGGTGAAGCAGCGGACGCGCGAACTGTTCGACGCGCTGCCGGTCGGCGAGACGTTCGACTGGGTCGAGCGGGTATCGGTGCCGCTGACGATCGGGATGCTGTGCATCCTGTTCGATTTTCCGTGGGAGGAGCGCCACGACCTCAAGCGCTGGTCGGACTATGGCGGCAATGTCTCGCCCGAAACCGCGACCGAGGAATATCGCGCCGAATGGATGGCGCAGATGCAGGCGATGCTCGCGCGCTTCGACGCCGAATTCGCCGCGCGCAAGGCGCTGCCGCCGAGCGACGACCTGCTGTCGCGTATGGTGCATAGCGAGGCGATGGGGAATCTGAACCCGATGGAGCGGCTCGCGAACATCGCGCTGCTGATCGTCGGCGGCAACGACACGACGCGCAATTCGATGAGCGGGCTGGTCGAGGCGCTGCACCGATTTCCGGGCGAACTCGACCGATTGCGCGCCGATGCGTCGCTGATCCCCAACGCGGCGCAGGAGATCATCCGCTGGCAGTCGCCGGTCACCCATATGCGGCGCACCTGCACGCGCGATGTCGAGCTGGGCGGGCAGCAGCTCCGCAAGGGCGAGAAGGTGATCCTCTGGTATATTTCGGCGAACCGCGACGAGAGCGTGTTCGCCGACGCCGATGCCTTCGATGTCGGGCGCGAGAATGCGCGGCGGCACGTCGCCTTCGGGCACGGCATCCACCGCTGCGTCGGCGCGCGGCTGGCCGAGATTCAGCTTTGCACGCTGATCGAGGAGATTGTCGCACGCGGCATCCGCATCGCGCCGCAGGGGCCGGCCGAGCGATTGCCGAGCCCGTTCCTGCACGGCTTTACGCATATGCCGGTGCGGATCGCGGGATAGGGTCGCGCCCAATGAGCCCCTCTTCAGGGGAGGGGTGGTTCCTTTAACGGTCCGGAAACCGCTCCGGCCCGGCGGTCAGGCGCCGGGGATCGAGGCGCTGGCGTCGCGGCCGTCGCCTTCGGGGGCGAAGACGATGTCGCGGGTGACGAGGCCCTTGTCGACGACCTGGGTGTCGGGGCTGCCGACGCTGCTGCGGATGCCGGGGTCGGCGCGATCGCCGTCGGCCTTGCCGATGACCTGCGTTTCGGCCGCGCTGCGCGGGGCGTCGCCGCCGAAGAGCGCCTTCAGCGTCTGTTCGGCGGTGGTCTCGTTGCCCGGGCGCGCGGCGCCGGGGGCGGGCGGGGTCAGCGCGAAATCGGGCGGCACGACGAGCGGCGCCTGGCGCGATACCGCCATTTCGTCGGGGCGGTCGCGGCTGAACAGGCTGTTCGACCCGCAGGCCGACAAGGTCGTCGCGAGAATCGAGGCGGCGAGAATGGCGGTGGTCCGGTTCACTTGACTAAATACTCCCAATTCGCCCCGTTTACTCGGCGGACGTGGCGCCCGCGGCTGGGGCCTTTTCGCCCAAGAGCAGCGCGCGCGCAACCAGCAAAACGACGCCGATCGTGATGCACGCATCGGCGACGTTGAAGATCATGAAGGGGCGGAACGACCCGAAATGCAGGTCGGCATAATCGACGACATAGCCGAGCCGCACGCGGTCGACGATGTTGCCGAGCGCGCCGCCGAGGATCAGCGCGAGCGCGATCACGTCGCCCTTCGCCTTCTCGCGCGTCATCCAGAAAGCGACGCCGAGCGCGACCGCGGCGGTCACCGCGACGAGAATCCAGCGCGTCGTCGGCGACTGGTCGGAGAACATCGACAGCGAAATGCCGTAATTCTGCGCCCAGGTGAGGTTGAAGAAGGAAGTGAACTCGATCGACCGGCCGGGCTGGGTTTCCAGCGACAGCGGGACGGTGACGACCCACTTCGCGAGCTGATCGAGGACGAAGGCGACGGCCGCGACGAGGAGGCCGAAGCCGAGATGGGGCGAACGCTGGCTCATCCTTCGCCCAATACCGTCTCGCAGCGATTGCACAAGGTGCCGTCCTCGGCGACCTCGGGGAGGTGGCGCCAGCAACGGCCGCATTTGTGGTTTTCGGTGCGCTTCACGTCCCAGTCGCCCTGATGGACGGTCGAGGTGATGAAGATTTCCTCATAATCGACGTCGCTCGCTTCGTGGGGGAACCACACCTCGGCTTCGAGGCTGGAGCGGATGATCTTTTCGCGGCGCAGCGGCTCGATACGTTCGGTGACGAGCGCACGGGTTTCGCGGATGCGGGCCCACCTATCCCTCAACTCGTCATTCCCGCGAAGGCGGGAATCCAGCTTTTCGCCGTCGCTGGAAGCTGGACCCCCGCCTTCGCGGGGGTGACGAAGGAGAGCGGCGGAATCGGGCCATTCGAGCAGATGCACGCTGCCTGCGTCGGGGTAGCGCGTCCCCCACACCTCTTCGCTGGTGAACACCAGCACCGGCGCGGCGTAGCGCACCAGCGCGTGGAACAACACATCGAGTACGCTGCGATAGGCGCGGCGGGTGTCGGTGCCGAGCGGGGCGGCGGGGCCGAGGTCGCAGTAGAGGACGTCCTTGCGGATGTCGAAATAGAAGGCCGACAGATCCTCGTTGCAGAAATCGGCGAGCAGGCGAGTGTAGCTATTGTAATCGAAATCATCGACCGCCTGCGCCATTTTCGCGTCGAGGTCGGCGAGCAGGCTCAGCATATAGCGTTCGAGCTCGGGCATCGCCGAAACGTCGGTGATGCGTTCTTCCTCGGTGAAGCCCTCCAAGGCGCCGAGCAGGTAGCGGAAGCTGTTGCGCAGCTTGCGATACTGGTCGGCGACGCCGGTCAGGATTTCCTTGCCGATGCGGTGATCCTCGGTGAAGTCCACGCTCAGCGCCCACAGGCGGAGGATGTCGGCGCCATAATCACGCATCAGGTCGATCGGGCTGATCGTGTTGCCGAGCGACTTCGACATTTTGAAGCCCTTGGCGTCCATCGTGAAGCCGTGGGTCAGCACCGCCTTGTAGGGCGCCTGTCCGCGCGTGCCGCAGCTTTCCAGCAGCGACGACTGGAACCAGCCGCGATGCTGGTCGCTGCCTTCGAGATAGAGGTCGGCGTTGTGGGTCGAGCCGTCGTGGCGGACGAGCGCGGGCCAGCGGCCGCTTTCGAGCACGAAGGCGTGGGTGCAGCCCGAATCGAACCAGACGTCGAGGATGTCGGTGATGCGTTCGTAATCGGCGGCGTTGTAGGCGTCGCCGAGATAGTCCTGCGCGCGCGCGTCGGACCATGCATCGACGCCGCCCTCGCGCACCGCCGCGACGATGCGGTCGTTGACCACGGGGTCGTTGAGGTATTGCCCGGTCTTGCGATCGACGAACAGCGTGATCGGCACGCCCCACGCGCGCTGGCGGCTGAGCACCCAGTCGGGGCGGCCCTCGACCATGCTGCCGATGCGGTTGCGGCCCTTGGCGGGGACGAAGCGCGTGTCGGCGATCGCCTGCATTGCCGCCTGCCGCAGCGTCGGGGCGGCGCAAAGGCTCTCCTCGGCGGGGTTGATCGCGCCGCCTTCGCTCTCCCAGCGCTTTTCGCCGCGCGTCTTGGGCTCGATGTGCGTCATCACCTTGTCCATCGGCACGAACCATTGCGGCGTGCAGCGGAAGATGACCTTGGCTTTCGAGCGCCAGCTATGCGGGTAGCTGTGCTTGTAGTCGGCGCTGGCGGCGAGCAGTGCGCCGGCGTCGCGGAGGTCGGTGCAGATCGGGCCGTCGGGGGCGTTGAACTTGGGGTTGATCACGCTGCCCTGACCGCCGAGCCACGCCCAGTCGGCGCGATACTTGCCGTCGCCCTCGACCGCGAAGACGGGGTCGATGCCGTTCGCCTTGCAGAGGTCGAAATCGTCCTCGCCATGGTCGGGCGCCATATGGACGAGGCCGGTGCCGCTGTCGGTGGTGACGAAATCGCCCGCGAGGAAGGGGCGAGGACGCGCGAAGAAGCCGCCGAGATGATGCATCGGGTGGCGGGCGATGGCCCCCGCCAAGGCTTTGCCGGGGAAATCTAGCCCACCGTTTACCTTATGCCAGCGACGTTCATGCCCACCGAAGGTGCGTGTGCGAAACTCGTAGTCGAGGTCAGCTGCGACAACATATTTGCGTCCAGGCACCCATGCTTTGCCAGTCATCCAAGGCTGGTTGCCCCAATCATCTTGATCCCATTCATCGCAGCTATGGAGAATATATTTGATGTCGGGACCATAAGCGATCGCCTGATTGACCGGGATCGTCCACGGCGTCGTCGTCCAGATCACCGCATAGGCGCCGACCAGCTCGGGAGCGTTCGGCGCCTCTGTGATCTCGAACGCGACATCGATCTGGGTCGAGACGATATCCTCATATTCGACCTCGGCCTCGGCGAGCGCGGTCTTTTCGACCGGCGACCACATCACCGGCTTGGCGCCGCGATAGAGCATGTCGTTGGCGGCGAATTTGAGCAGTTCGCGCACGATGGTGGCCTCGGCCTCATAATCCATCGTGAGATAGGGATGATCCCAGTCGCCGCCGATGCCGAGGCGCTTGAGCTGTTCGCGCTGGGTGTCGACCCAATGCTGCGCATAGGCGCGGCATTCGGCGCGGAATTCCTCGACCGGAACCTCGTCCTTGTTGAGCTTCTTCTTGCGATACTGCTCCTCGACCTTCCACTCGATCGGCAGGCCGTGGCAGTCCCAGCCGGGAACGTAAGGCGCGTCGCGGCCCTTCAGCGTCTGGGTGCGGACGACCATGTCCTTGAGGATATGGTTGAGCGCATGGCCGATGTGCATGTCGCCATTCGCGTAGGGCGGGCCGTCGTGGAGGATGAACTGGTCGCGGCCCTTGCGGGCTTCGCGAATCTGCCCCTCGAGATCGCCTTCGAGCCATTTGGCGAGAATCAGCGGCTCCTTCTGCGGCAGGCCGGCCTTCATCGGAAAGTCGGTCTTGGGCAGGAAGACGGTGTCGCGATAATCGCGCGCTTCTGGGCTGGATGCAGTGTCGCTCATGGTCGCGGCGCTTAGCGCAGATTCGCGTGCGCGCAAACCTTCGGCTGGCGCTATTTCTGCCGCGGCCGGAGCGCCGGACCGAGGTTGTAGATATCGTCGATCCACACATAGCCGGTGAAGCTCGCCGGGATGCGGGTGAGCTGCTGGACCTCGGTCAGCCCCATGCCGTCCGTGTCGCTGCCGCGCGGGCCGACGAACAGCACGCGCGTGCCGTGCTTCGCGGCGCGATCCTGCAGGCGGTCGGGCCAGCCCCAATAGGCCCATTGATAGTCGAGCGGGACGATGATCGTGCCGCCGATGCAGCTCGGCGGATACCAGCCCGACCAGCCGAACTTGATATAATCCTTCGTGCAGCGCTTGGCGCTTTCGGGGTCCATCGTCCACGCCTTGGGCGCCCTGGCGCGGATGACCTGCATCAGCCGCGCCTTGCCGAAAAAGCCGAAACGCGGCTGGTTCGGATCAATACCGGCGCGCGCGAAGCTGGCGAGGACGAGCTCGGCCTCCTTGGGATCGCGCGACTTGAAATTGACGAGCAGCGAGGCGTGGCCGAGGTCGTGCAGCACCTCGTCGAGGCTGGGCATCAGGCCGACGCCCTTGCCGCGCAAGGGGAAGGTCTTGCCGCCGTCGGCGGTGTAGCCATAGCCGACATCGAGCGCCTTCAGCTCGGCCATGGTGCGGTCGCGGATCGGGCCCTTGCCGTCGCTGCGGCAATCGAGCGCCCAGTCGTGGAAGACCGCGACCTGCCCGTCCTTCGTGGCCGCGACGTCGAATTTCACCATCCCGGCGTCGCGACCGATCGCCGCTTTCATCGAGGGCAGGGTGTTTTCGATATAATTATGTTCGGGCGTGAAGATGCGCGTCGCGGTGCAGGTCTCGTCGGTGATCCCGCTATGATCGAAAAGCTGCGCCACGCCGCGATGGGCGATGAGGACGCGCTTGCCGGCCGGATCGGGAGCGAGCCAGCTGGCGTTCGACAGGGTGAGCCAGGCGACGAGCGCGGCGAAGGCCCAAAGGAAGATTTTGGTGCCGCGCTTCATCGGCTTTTTGGACGGGCCTTCGAGTGCCGCGGCCCAGTCGTCGTTGTCGGTCATGCCATCCCCCGGATGATGGTTACAGCTCGGCGAGCAGGGTTTTCGCCGCGTCGCAATCGGCCGCGATCTGCGCCATCAATGCGTCCATGCTGTCGAATTTCGCCTCGGGCCGGATGAAGGCGTGGAAAGCGACGTCGATTTCCTGCCCGTAAAGATCGCCCTCGAAATCGAAGAAATGCGGTTCGAGCAACTCCTTGGGCGGGTCGAAGCTCGGGCGGATGCCGAGGTTGGCGGCGCCCTTCAATAGGCGGCCGTCGGGGAGCTTTCCGGTGACGGCGTAGATGCCGTAACGCGGGCGCAGATAATGGCCCATGTCGAGGTTGGCGGTCGGGAAACCGAGCAGACGGCCGTTCTTGTCGCCGTGCTGGACGATATTGCGCACTGTGAAGGGGCGGGTGAGGAGGCGCGTCGCGGTGGCGCAATCGCCGGTGCGCAGGGCGTCGCGGATGCGGCTCGACGAGACCACTTCTTCGGCGTCGTCGACCGGCGCGACCATTTCGGTGAAGAAGCCGAGGCGGCGGGCGTGGTCGGCGAGGGTGACCACATTGCCGCCGCGCCCCTTGCCGAACACGAAATCGGCGCCGGTGACGACCCCCGCGGCGCCGTAGCGCCCCAGCAGTAATTCGGTGATGAAATCCTCGGCCGTCGTCGCGGCGAGCGTCGCGTCGAACGGCAGGACGAGCATCGCGTCGGCGCCCGCGGCGGCGAACAGCTCCTGTCGCTGGGCGAGCGTCGTCAGGCGGAAGGGCGGGACATCGGGCTTGAAGAAGCGCACCGGATGCGGGTCGAAGGTCGCGACGATGCATGGCCGCGCATCGTCGGTCGCATGATGGACGGCGCGCCCGACGACCGCCTGATGGCCGAGGTGAAAGCCGTCGAAATTGCCGAGCGCGATGACGCCGTCGCGCAGGGTTTCGGGGATGCGGTCGTGGCCGTCGAGGCGGATCATATCCGCCCTCCCTTCCGTTCGTGCTGAGCTTGTCGAAGCACTGTTCTTTCTTTCAACCTCGCCAGAAGGAAGGACGGCCCTTCGACAAGCTCAGGGCAAACGGGTTTGGAGATCGGGTCATTGGGCAGGTGGCGTCAGCGGCACGAGCCCCGCGCGGAGCACGCGGATCGCGTTGCCGCCCATCGCGGCGCGGATCTCGTCGTCGGTGAAGCCCGCCTCGATCAGCGCCTCGGTCACCTGCACCAGCTTCGAGGTGTCGAAGCGGACCGTCGTGGCGCCGTCATAGTCGCTGCCGAGCGCGACATGCTCGATGCCGACGAGGTCGCGGACATGCTTCATCGCCCTGGCGACGCTGGCGGGCGAGGTGTCGCAGACCGCGGCGTCCCAATAGCCGATGCCGACCACCCCGCCGGTCGCGGCGACCCCGCGGATTTCGTCGTCGGTGAGGTTGCGGTTGACCTTGCACGTCGCCTGCACCCCGCCGTGGCTCGATACGACCGGGCGGCGCGCGACCTTGAGGATGTCGGCGACGCAGGCGTGGCTGCAATGGGCGACATCGACGATCATCCCCATCGTCTCCATCCGCGCGACGACCTCGCGGCCGAGCGGGGTAAGGCCGCCCTTTTTCATGCCGTGCATCGATCCCGCGAACTCATTGTCGAAAAAGTGGGTGATCCCCGCCATGCGGACGCCCGCGGCGTAGAGCTTGTCCAGATTGTCGATATGGCCTTCGAGATTGTGCAATCCCTCGACGCTCATCATCGCGCCGACCGGCGGCGGAACTTTCGTCCGCCGCGCGGCGAGCAGCGCGTCGAGCTGGTCCTGCGTCGCGACTGCGACGAGCCTGCCCGCCGAGGCGGCGGCGGCGCGGTGGAGCTTCTCGGCGTGCCAGAGCGAGCGTTCGAGCAGCGAGTTCCACGTCCGCACCGGCTGGAGCTGCGCGATCGCGAGCGCGGTGACGATGTCGGTGTCGCCGCTGTTCGCGTCGTAATTCTGGCCCTTGGGCGCTTTGGTCGTGCTCGACAGCACTTGCAGCGCGACATTGCCCTCTTCGAGGCGCGGCAGGTCCATATGGCCGCGGTCGGCGCGGTTCAGGAAATTGCGGCTCCACAGCAGGCTGTCGCTGTGCAGGTCGACGATCGTCAGCGTCTTGTGCAGCGCTTTGGCGTGGTCGCTGACGTGCAGCAGCGGCTTGCCGTCGATCTTGTTCGTGCCGCGCTCGATCATGCCCGGCGCGAGGAGGAAGAAAGCGGCGGCCGCGACGAGCAGCAGCGCGAATATGCCGATCAGCCAGCGACGCATGTTTTTCTCCCCCTATTTCGTCCGGCGCGTGAAGGTGACGAAGCTGTAGGCCGGGCGGCCGTCGCTTGCGGCATGATCCTCGCGCGCGATTTCCTGCCAGTCGGCCGCATCGGGATAGGCGATCGTCGCATCGCCCGCGGGTTCCAGCGCGACTTCGGTCAGTTCGATCCGCGTCGCCATGGTCAGGAACAGACGATAGATTTCGGCGCCGCCGATCACCATCACCTGTGGCGCGTTGGCGAGCTTCAGCGCCTCCTCGATGCTTGGTGCGGGTTCGGCGCCCTCGTCCTGCCAATCGGGATCGCGGGTGAGGACGATGTGGCGGCGGCCTTCGAGAATCGCGGGCAGGCTGTCGAAGGTCTTGCGCCCCATGATCATCGGCCGGCCCATGGTGAGCTGCTTGAAACGGCGGAGGTCGGCGGGGAGGTGCCACGGCATCTTGCCGTCGGCGCCGATCACGCCGTTGGCGGCGCGCGCGAGGATCAGCGTGATCTCGGGGCGGCTCATGCCGGGGTGGCTCCGCACCATGTGGCATGGCCGAGCTTGCGGCCTTCGCGCACTTCGGTCTTGCTATAATGGTGGACGCGGCAATTTTCGTCGGCGAGCAGCGTGCGGATTTGCGCGATTCCGTCGCCGATCAGATTGCGCATCACGACCGGCAGCGCGCGGGTCGCGGTGCTGCCGAGCGGCAGGCCGGCGATCGCGCGGACATGGTTTTCGAACTGGCTCGTCACCGCGCCCTCGATCGTCCAGTGGCCGCTGTTGTGGACGCGCGGCGCCATTTCGTTGAACACCGGCCCCGCCTCGGTGGCGAAGAATTCGCCGGTGAGGACGCCGACATAGTCGAGCGCGTCGGCGACCTTCGCCATCATCGCGCGCGCCGCGTCCTGCTGATCCAGGACGATCGGCGGAGGCGGCAGGCTGGCGGTGCTGAGAATGCCGTCTTCGTGGACGTTGACGGGCGAATCCCAGAAGCGGATTTCGCCGTCGATGCCGCGGACGAGGATCACTGAAAATTCATGCGCGAAGGCGACGAAGCCTTCGAGGATCGCGGCGTGGCGGCCGATCGTCTCCCACGCCGCATCGGCGTCGGCGGCGTCGGCGAGGCGCGCCTGCCCCTTGCCGTCATAGCCCATGCGCACGGTCTTGAGGATCGCGGGCGCGCCGATCTCCGCCAGCGCCGCATCGAGCGCGGCGCGGTCGGGGACGGCGGCGAAGGGCGCGGTACGGCCGCCGAGGCCGGCGACGAAGCTTTTTTCGGCAAGGCGGTCCTGCGCGACCTCCAGCGCCTGCGCGCCGGGATGCACCGCGACATGGCCCGACAGGAAGCGGACGGTGTCGACAGGGACATTCTCGAACTCGAAGGTGACGATGTCGCAGGCGGCGGCGAAGGCGGCGAGGCGCGGCTCGTCGTCCCACGCGGCCTGGCTGTGGTGCGCGGTGACTTCGGCGGCGACGCTTTCGGCGTCGGGGGCAAAGATGTGGACCTTGTAGCCCAATTGCGCCGCCGCGACAGCGAGCATCCGGCCGAGCTGGCCGCCGCCGAGGATGCCGATGGTGGAGCCCGGTGGCAGCAAGGACTCAGCCCTCGCGAACGGGGGTGGGGGCGACGCTTTCACTCTGCGCGGCGCGCCATGCGTCGAGTTTTTGCGCCAGATCGGAGCTTTCGGTGGCGAGCAAAGCGGCGGCGAACAGACCGGCGTTGGTCGCCCCCGCCTTGCCGATCGCAAAGGTCGCCACCGGAATGCCGCCGGGCATCTGGACGATCGAATAGAGGCTGTCGACGCCGCTCAATGCCGCCGACTGGACGGGGACGCCGAGCACCGGCACCCGCGTCATCGAAGCGACCATGCCGGGCAGATGCGCGGCGCCGCCGGCACCTGCGATGATCGCCTTCAAACCGCGGCCGGCCGCGCTTTTCGCATAGTCGACGAGGCGGTCGGGAGTACGATGCGCCGAGACGATCCGTACCTCGTGCGCGATGCCGAACTCCTCGAGGATATGGACCGCATGGGCCATGGTCGGCCAGTCCGACTGGCTGCCCATGATCACGCCCACCTCTGGGGCTGCATCGCCCATCCGTCACCCTCCTGTCCCGGCCGCGCCGCCGATGAATCGCCGCCGCACTCCCCCTAGCGGCTGTCCCGCAGCGGGGCAACGCCCGCGCAACGCAGGGCTTATGGGCGCCGCATTTCGGGCCGCGCGTTTACCGATTGGTATCCAGTCGCAGCTAACAGATGCAGATGGATAGAGCTGTCGGCAATCCGGCCGGCGGAGAAATGGGCCGCACCGGGGACTGGGAATGGATATCGCAGGGGGGGCACGGATAGCGGTCGATCGGACCGGCTTCATATCCGTCGACTCCATCGAGGACCAGTTGCGCGAACTGCGCCGGGAACGCGACGGGCTGCGCCGCGAAAACCGGATATTGAAGATCGCCGTCGCCGAGCTCGAGCGCGTGTCCGAGCGCGATACGCTGACCCCGCTGTTCAACCGCCGCTATTTCCTGACCGCGATCCACCAGCGGCTTGCGCGCTTCGAGCGTCATGCCGAAAGTGCCGCGGTCGTCTTTGTCGACGTCAATCAGCTCAAATATATCAACGACAGTTTCGGTCATGCCGCGGGCGATTTCGCGCTGATGGAAATCGCCAAGCGTCTCGACGAATCGATTCGCGCGACCGACGTCGCGGCGCGGATCGGCGGCGACGAGTTCGGGCTGATCCTCGATCAGTCGAGCGAAGAGGGCGCGCGCGTCCAGGTCAACCGGCTGCGCCATGTGCTGAGCGCGACCCCAGCGCTCTATGACGGACACGACATCGCGCTCTCGGCCTGCTTCGGGGTCGCGATGCTGCGCGCCGGAGCGACCGAGTCGGAGATATTGGCGGCCGCCGACCGCGACATGTATCGCTGCAAGCAGGCGCAGGCCGCCGATTCGCCGGTGCGGCACCGCTAACCGCTTTTTAACCATATGCGCGCATCGTCTCCTGTGGACAGGGGGCGAATATGGCGATCCAGACCGATCCATTTCAGGACATCCAGAACCGCATCAGCGGGCAGATCGGGGCGCTTGCCGAAGCGCTGCCGCATTGCGCGCTGGCGCAGATCGTGCAGGGCATCGACGACATTCGCTGCCTGGCGCGCGACCACGGCTTCGGCGCGGTCGAGACGCTGGCGAGCCGGCTCGAATCGGCGGTTGCCGGCGGCGGCTATCGCGCCGCGATCCTGACCTATCTCGACGCGATGAGCGACGCAGTCGCGGCGCCGCGCGGACCGCTGCCCAGCGGTGCGCAGGAAGCGTGGCTGGCCTCGGTCGCGATGCGACTGGGGCATTGACGCGGCGGCGCCGAGGCCGCAGGCCGCTCCCATGGACGCAATCATGCTCGCCCTTGTCGCGGTGGGCCTCGCCAATGCCGACGGGCGCACGGGGCTTTTCCTCGCTCAACTGCTGAGCGTGCGGCCGGATCGCCGCGCCACGGTGATCGTGGTGTTCGGCGCTTTCCTGATTCACGCACTCGTCGCGGCGTTCGCGGGATCGGTTGCAAACCGGATGATCGGGCAGGGCGTCGCCCAGTTGCTCGTCGCGGCGGCGATGCTGTCGGCTGCGGTCGCGCTGCTATGGCGCGCGGCTCCGCTGGCCGATGCGGGGGCCGAACAGGCGTCGCCGGTGATGCTGGCAGGGCGGATGCTGGCGCTCCAATTCGGCGACCGCAGCCATTTCCTGATCGGCGCGCTTGCGGCGACGAGCGGCGCGGGGCTGTGGGCCGCGGCGGGGGGCATGACAGGCTGGGTGCTGGCGATGCTGCCCTTCCTCGCCTTTGGCCCGGCGATCGCCGAGCGGCGCGGCGCGCGCCTCGTCCGCTGGGGGAGCGCCGCGATTCTGGCCTTGTGGGGCGTGCGGACCGCGATGGGGGCTTTTGGGCTGTAACAGCCATCCGCGTGGCGGGTTTCATCGTTTTTGTCGATGATAGCGACCAAATGCTTCCATGGGCCTTTTCGGCGCGTTGATCCTATCTGAGGCCCACAACAGAAAGGATTCTCCCATGTCCGACAAGAAGAACCAGCCCGCCGTCGCCGATGCGCTGAACGCGCTGCTCGCCGACAGTTTCGCGCTCTATCTCAAGACGAAGAATTATCACTGGCATGTGCAGGGGCCGCGCTTTCGCGAGATGCACCTGCTGTTCGACGAGCAGGCAGCGCAGATTCTCGCGACGACCGACCTGATCGCCGAGCGCGTGCGCAAGAATGGCGCGCCGACGCTGCGCTCGATCGGCGACGTCTCGCGGCGCCAGTCGATCGCGGACGACGATGCGGCCTCGGTCGAACCCGATGCGATGATCAAGGCGCTGGCCGCCGACAACCGGACCTTGCTCGGCCAGCTCAAGGACACCAAGGCGGCGGCCGAATCGGACGGCGACATCGCGACGAGCGGGCTGGTCGACGGCTGGGCCGACGAGACGCAGCAGCGGATCTGGTTCCTCGAGGCGACCTTGGGGTATTGAGTCCGCCTTGGGGTGGTGAGCGGATATTCCCCAGCCACTTTCGTCATCCCGGCGAAGGCCGGGATCTCGCCGGTGCGTCATTGCGATAGGGTGAGATCCCGGCCTTCGCCGGGATGACGGAGTTCGGTCGGATTGCTGATGATCCTCCCTGTCGCGCAGCGATGGGGAGGTGGCAGCGCGAAGCGCTGACGGAGGGGCATTGGCGCAACCGTCGCGGCCCCTCCACCACCGCTTCGCGGCGGTCCCCCTCCCCACGGCTGCGCCGCAGGGAGGATTAGGTCCGCAATCGGTCGCTTTCAGACGACGAAGAGCGCAGGCGCGCCTTCTTCCGCGAAAAGCTTGGCCTCTGCTCGCTCGCACCCTACATGGGCCCCTCATGCCGCCCGATACCGCACTCTCCACCGACAAGCGCAGCGAACCGCCGATCCTGGCGACGCTCAAGCGTTTCCTGCCCTATCTGTGGCCCGCGGGACAGACGGGGCACAAGGCGCGGATCGTCCTTGCCGCGCTGATCGTGCTCGCGTCGAAGGGCGTGCAGATATCGATGGGCTTTCTCTATGGCGCCGCGATCGATCGGATGGCGCCGGGGATGGAGGCGGGCGTCGCGCTCGCGATCGGGCTGGTCGTCGCTTATGCCGGCGCGCGCTTTGCCGGGGTGCTGTTCGACAATTTGCGCAACGTGGTGTTCGAGCGGGTCGGGCAGGATGCGACGCGCGAACTCGCGATCGCGACCTTCGCGCACCTCCATGCGCTGAGCCTGCGTTTCCACCTAGCGCGGCGGACCGGCGAGGTCACCAAGGTGATCGAACGCGGGACCAAGAGCATCGACACGATGCTCTATTTCCTGCTGTTCAACATCGCACCGACGCTGATCGAGCTCGTCGCGGTGCTCGCGATCTTCTGGACCAAGTTCAGCTTCGGGCTCGCGGGGGCGACCGCGCTGATGGTCGTCGTCTATATCGGTTTCACGCGGAGGGTGACCGACTGGCGTACCGCGCTGCGCACCCGGATGAACGACCTCGACACGCTGACCGTCGGGCGCAGCGTCGACAGTCTGCTCAATTACGAGACGGTCAAATATTTCGGCGCCGAGGAGCGCGAGACGGCGCGTTACCGCGACGTCGCCGACCAATATGCGCGCGCCGCGGTGACGAGCGAGAACAGCCTCGCCTGGCTCAACATCGGGCAGAGCCTGATCACCAACAGCGCGATGGCGGGGGCGATGGCCTATACGGTGTGGGGCTGGTCGAAGGGGCAGTTCGCGGTCGGCGACGTGGTGCTGGTGAACACGCTGCTTGCGCAGCTTTTCCGCCCGCTCGACCTGCTCGGCATGGTCTATCGCACGATCCGTCAGGGGCTGATCGACATGGAGGCGATGTTCCGCCTGATCGACACGCCGCCCGAGATCCGGGATGCGCCCGATGCCCGGCCGCTGGTCGTGAACGGCGGCGCGGTGACGTTCGAGAATGTCGTCTTCGGTTACGAACCCGACCGGACGATATTGAACGGCGTCAGCTTCGCGGCCGGCGCGGGCGAGACGCTGGCGATCGTCGGGCCGTCGGGCGCGGGCAAGTCGACGATCGCGCGCTTGCTCTATCGCTTCTACGACCCGCAGGGCGGGCGCGTGACGATCGACGGGCAGGACATCAAGGCGGTCCAGCAGGCGAGCCTGCGCGCCGAGATCGGCATCGTTCCGCAGGACACGGTGCTGTTCAACGATTCGATCGGCTACAACATCGCTTATGGCCGCGCCGATGCGAGCGCGGAGGAGATTGCGGCGGCAGCGGAGGGCGCGGCGATCGACGGCTTCATCGCGATGCTGCCGCAGGGATACGAGACCGAGGTCGGCGAGCGCGGGCTGAAGCTGTCGGGCGGCGAGAAGCAGCGGGTGGCGATCGCGCGCACTTTGCTCAAGGATCCGCCGATCCTGATCCTCGACGAAGCGACGAGCGCGCTCGACAGCCGAACCGAAGCGGCGATCCAGGATACGCTCGACGGCATCGCGCGCCGCCGCACGACGCTGGTCATCGCGCACCGCCTGTCGACGGTGACGGGTGCCGACCGCATCATCGTGCTCGATCGCGGACGCGTGGCCGAGACGGGGACGCACGACCAGCTTCTGGCGATGCGCGGGCTCTACGCCGACATGTGGGCGCGGCAGCAGGCGGAGAAGGAAGAGGGGACGGTCTAGGGCGCGGGTGCTTCGGCCGGTTCCTCGCCGGGATCGGCGGGGAGAGCCCGTCCGGCTTCTTCCTCTGCATCCGGGAGCGCTGCGGGTGTCCGCGCGAAGAGCATCGTCTCCAACACCCCGTCGCGGCGGATGAAGCCGTGAACGAGCGCTATGGTCAGATGGCCGAGGATCAGGGCGAGGAAGGCGAAGGCGACGAGCGTGTGTGCGCGGCGAAGCAGGCCATAAGCAAACAGCTCCTGCGGCACGATCGGCGGCAGGACAAGGTTCGCCGAAAGGCGCACCGGATAGCCGCCCGCCGACAGCATCGCCCAGCCGATCAGCGGCATTCCGATCATCGCGAGATAGAGGAGGATATGCGCGCCGCGCGCGGTTCGCTGCTGCAGGCGCGGCAGATCGGCGGGGAACGGCGGCGCGCCGGTGTAGAGTCGAATCGCGAGGCGGATGAGAGCGAGAAACAGGATTGCGATCCCGATCGGACGATGAAGCGCGACGAGCGACGAGTAGGCGGGTCCGGCGGTCGAAACCATCGCGACCCCGATGAACAGCATCGCGAGGATCAGCGGCGCCATTGTCCAGTGAAGAGCGCGGATCGCGGCATGGAAGCGGCCGGGCATGTCAGCGCCCCTTGCCCGCGAGAGCCTTGCCGGCGGCGCTGGGGCCGGGCGTCTCGAGCGCGCGGCGCTGGAAGGACGACGAATAGGCGGCCGAGCGGGCGGGCAGCAGCGGATCGTCCGAGAGCGTCACTCCGTCGGGCAACAGGGTAGGATCAAAGGTGATGTCGCGGCAGGCGCCCGTTTCCTCGGGCTCGGCGGCGGTCAGGGTTAGCGTTCCGGCCTCGACCTTCTGCCGGTTTGTGGGCCACATCCGGGTCGCATCCCCGGTAACGTCGCCTGGCGCCGCGACGGTCACGGTCATGCGCCAGCGCAGCGGCCCCTTCGCGAGGCGCGCGCGCAGTTCGGTGAAGAGATAGTCGGTGGGGAGGCTGGCGAGCTTCGCCTTGTCGAGCGCGCCGAAGGCCGCGTCGGGCTCGAACGCCCAGCGAACCGCGTGCGCCGCCCCCGCGCGATCGACGAAACGAAAGGCGTTGATGCTGTAATAGGTGCCGCCCGCGAAGCTGTCGGGCAACGGAGCGGCGGCGATATAATCCTGATAGGCCTTGGTCTCGGGGTGTCGAGCGAGATAGGCCTTCATCGCGGTCGGATCGGGCTTTCCGGTAGCGGGGTCGGGGCGCGAAGCGAGCTGGAGCGCGACGAAGGCGTCCGGCGTCGCGACGGGAAATATCGGAGTGTGATCCATCGCCATCCGCCAGAGCTGGCCGTCGGGTCCGGTCAGTTGCAATGCTAGCGCGTGAAAGACATTGCGTCCGTCGGTCGCAAAGGGATTGCCGCCGCCGGTCGAAAAGCGGCCGAGCACCGGATAGCGGCCGGGAGCGAGCAAATGCGCCCGCGAAAGGCCTGCCGCGCCGCCGCTCGCATCGAAGTATCCGGTGACGCAAATCCCCTTCGCATGGGCGCGGCGATAGCCGTCATGCTTGCCGGCATTATGTTCGATCGCGTCCACGATCGTCCCGCCGCCGATGCGCGAGGGACCGATCCAGCCGCCCGCCCAGGCGAAGCCCGAGAGAAGCAGGGCGGGGACTGCGGCGATCGCCGCAAGCGTGGATAGGGACGGGCGAGAGGAAGGCATGGCTGATCTGTCCTGATCGACGAGGGGATCGGTCCACGGGCATTCGGGCGGCTGGCGTCCGCGGTTACACCGGGCAGCGGCTAAAGCGGTGCATCCGCGTTTTTTTGCGCCGCACAACTTGACCCCGCGGCGCGACGCCCTTTACGCTGCCCTATGCCACACGACACCACCCTGATCGGCACCGTGGTTGCCGGCCTTGGCGTCGCCTTTCTGATGGGCGCGCTCGCGCATCGATTGCGCATTTCGCCGATCGCGGGCTATCTGCTCGCGGGGGTGATGGTCGGGCCGTTCACGCCGGGGATCGTCGCCGATACCGGGCTCGCGCTCCAGCTCGCCGAGATCGGCGTGATCCTGCTGATGTTCGGGGTCGGGCTGCATTTTTCCTTGAAGGACCTGTTGTCGGTGCGGCGGATCGCGGTGCCGGGGGCGATCGTGCAGATCGCGGTGGCGACCGCGCTCGGCGTCATGCTGGGGCTTTGGCTCGGCTGGTCCTTCGCGGGCAGCCTGATCTTCGGGCTCGCGCTGTCGGTCGCGAGCACGGTGGTGCTGCTGCGCGCGCTGCAGGCGCGCGACATGGTCGAGACCGAGAAGGGGCGCATCGCGGTCGGCTGGCTGATCGTCGAGGATCTGGCGATGGTGCTCGCGCTCGTGCTGCTGCCCGCGATGTTCGGGGCGCGCGGCGACGAAAGCGGCGGCGCGGGGCTACTCCAGTCGGCGGGGATCGTGCTGGTCAAGGTCGTCGGCTTCGTCGCCTTCATGCTCGTCGTCGCGCGGCGCATCCTGCCCGCGGTGCTGCACTGGGTCGCGCATTCGGGATCGCGCGAGCTGTTCCGCCTCGCGGTGCTGGCGATCGCGCTGGGGGTCGCGTTCGGCGCCGCGGTGGTGTTCGACGTCAGCTTCGCGCTCGGCGCCTTCTTTGCCGGGATGATCCTGGGTGAGACGCAGCTCAGCCGCCGCGCGGCGGAGGAGACGCTGCCGCTGCGCGACGCCTTCGCGGTGCTGTTCTTCGTCTCGGTGGGGATGCTCTTCGATCCGAAAGTGCTGGTCGAGCAACCGCTGCCGCTGATCGCGACGGTGGCGATCATCGTCTTCGGCAAATCCTTCGCCGCTTATGCAATCGTCCGCGCCTTCGGCCATCCGAACCAGACCGCGATGACGATTGCAGTCAGCCTGGCGCAGATCGGCGAATTCTCATTCATTCTCGCGGGGCTCGGCGTCGGGTTGAAAGTGATGCCGCCCGAGGCGCGCGACCTGATCCTGGCGGGATCGATCCTGTCGATCCTGTTCAACCCGATCCTCTTCACGCTGATGGTCCGGCGCATCCGCGCCGAAGAAGCGCCCGAGGCCGAAGCTGAGCCGGTGAGCGAAGCGCCGGCGGGCGCCGGGATGGTGCTGATCGGCTATGGGCGCGTCGGCAGTCATATCGGCAGCCTGATCTGCGGGCGCGGCGCGGGGCTGACGGTAATCGAGGATCAGAAGGACATGGCCGCGGCCGCCGAGGCGGCGGGGGCGACGGTGATCGTCGGCGACGCGACGAAGGAAAGCGTGCTGCGCAAGGCGGGGCTCGACACGGCGCGAACCTTGCTCGTCGCGATTCCCGAGGGCGCCGAGGCGGGCGCGATCGTGCGCCGCGCGCGGGCGATCAACCCGAAGCTCGTCATCGTCGCGCGCGCGCATTCGGACGAGGAAGTCGACGATCTGGTGCGGCGCGGCGCCGACCATGTCGTGATGGCCGAACGCGAGACCGCGGCGCGGATGGCGGAACGGGCGATGCTGGCGGGGGCGTAACTTGCCCCCGTCGGCTGACCCCCGCCCTGGGTCCCCGCTTTCGCGGGGATGACAAGATTGGGTATTTGCTGCCGATATTGACGAGGTCGGGGCTTCCCTCTCTCGGCCAACCGCCCTATCGCCACCGCACAATGTCCGCCGACGCGCTCCTTCCGCTTCTCAAGTCCACTTTCGGCTTCGACGCCTTCCGCGGCCGCCAGGCCGAGGTCGTCGCGCGGGTGATGGCGGGCGAGCGGACGCTGGCGGTGATGCCGACGGGGGCGGGCAAGTCGCTGACCTATCAGCTTCCCGCGGTGGCGCTCGACGGCTGCGTCGTCGTCGTGTCGCCGCTGATCGCGCTGATGCACGACCAGCTTCGCGGCGCCCGCGCGGCGGGGATTCGCGCGGCGTCGCTGACCAGCGTCGACGCCGATTTCGCCGACACGCGGCAGGCCTATCGCGACGGCGAACTCGACCTTCTCTACATCGCGCCCGAGCGCGCGACGGGCGAGGGGTTCCGGTCGCTGATGGAGGCACGTAGCCCCGCGCTGTTCGCGATCGACGAGGCGCATTGCGTCAGCGAATGGGGGCATGATTTCCGCCCCGATTACCGCCTGCTCCGGCCGCTGCTCGACGCTTTTCCAGAGGTGCCGCGCCTCGCGCTGACCGCGACCGCCGACAAGCACACGCGCGAAGACATATTGGTCCAGCTCGGCATTCCGGCCGAGGGGCTGGTGCTCGCGGGGTTCGACCGGCCGAACATCCGCTATCGCGTGAGCCCGCGCGTCAGCCCGGCGAAGCAGCTCACCGATTTCATTACCGCCAATCCGGGACCGGGGATCGTCTATTGCCCGACGCGCGACGGGACCGAGCGGATGGCGGAGAAGCTCGCGGCGGCGACGGGACGGCCGGTCGCCGCCTATCACGCCGGGCTCGACCCCGAACGGCGCGCGCGGGTGCAGCATGATTTCGTCGCGTCGGAGGACGGGATCGTCACCGCGACGGTCGCCTTCGGCATGGGGATCGACAAGCCCGACGTGCGCTTCGTCGCGCACGCAGGGCTGCCGAAGTCGATCGAGAGCTATTATCAGGAGACGGGGCGCGCGGGACGCGACGGCGACCCCGCCGAGGCGCTGATGCTGTGGGGCGCCGACGATTTCGCGCGCGCGCGGATGCGGCTGGGCGAACTGCCGGAGGCGCGCATGGCGGGCGAGCGGGCACGGCTCAATGCGCTGGCGGCACTGGTCGAGACGGTCGAATGTCGCCGCGCGCTGCTGCTGCGCCATTTCGGCGAGACCCCGCCCGAGCGCTGCGGCAATTGCGACACCTGCCTCGACCCGCCGCGCCAGATCGACGCGACGGTGCTCGCGCAGAAATTGCTGAGCGCGGTCTATCGCACCGGGCAGAGTTTCGGCGCCGGGCATGTCGAGGCGGTGCTGACGGGGAAAAGCGACGAGCGTATCGTGGGGCGCGGGCACGACAAATTGTCGGTGTTCGGGATCGTCGGGGGCGAGGAGGCGCGGCTGATCAAGCCGCTCGTCCGGACCCTCGTCGCGCGCGAGGCGTTGCAGACGACCGAGCATGGCGGGCTGATGTTCGGTCCCGCCGGGCGCGCGATGATGAAGGGTGAGACACCGGTGCTGATGGCGGAGCCGCCGGTGAAGCGGACGCAGCGAGCGGGGCGGCGGGGCGATAGTGCCGCAGCGAATCCGGTCGGCGATCCGTTGTTCGACGCGCTGCGCGCGATGCGGCGCGAGCTTGCCGCCGAGGCGCAGGTGCCGCCCTATGTGATCTTCCACGACGCGGCGCTGCGCGCGATGGCGAGCGAACGGCCCGCGACGCGCGCCGACCTTGCGACGATCCCCGGCGTCGGCGCGAAGAAGCTGGAGGCGTGGGGCGATGCGTTTCTGGACGTGATCCGGCAGTTTTAGGGAAAGAAATCTCACGCAAAGGCGCGAAGGCGCGAAGAAGGAAGAAAAAGAGAACCTCACACAAAGACACAAAGAGGGCGGCGCGCGCGATGGGCGCCGTGAAGTACCGCGCGAAGCGCATTCGATATAGTCGCCTGCGGCGACGAGCCGACGCCGCAGGCCGGGCGCGCCCTCTTTGTGTCTTTGTGTGAGATATTCTTTCTTCTTCGCGCCTTTGCGTGAGACAAATCGAAAACCGCACCATCATGGTATTGGCGGCTTTCACGCTTGTCAGCACGCGGGCGGCGGGAGTAGATCGCTGGCATGAGCGATTTTCGAGCCTTGTCCGCCCAGTTCAGTGTCGCGCCGCAGATCGGCATCGAGGATGTCGCCGAGGCCAAGGCGCAGGGCTTTGCGATGGTGATCAACAACCGTCCTGACGGCGAGGAGCCCGCGGCGCCGCAGGGCGAGCATATCTCGACCGCCTGCGCGGCCGAGGGGCTGGCCTATGCGGCGATTCCGATCGGCCATGCGGGGTTCAGCCACGCGCAGATCGACGCGCTCGACAAATTGCTCGCCGCGGCGACGGGGCCGATCCTCGCCTATTGCCGCTCGGGAACGCGCTCGACGCATCTTTGGGCCCTGGCCCGCGCGCGGGCGGGCGACGATGTCGAGGGCATCGTCGCGGCGGCGGCGAAGGCAGGTTATGACCTGACCGGCCTCCGGCCGATGCTGGATGCGCTCGCGGGGGAAAAATGAATCAGGCGGCGCTGATCCAGCTCGGCGTATCGCTGATCGCGGTGCTGTTCGTCGCCTGGCTGGTCAGGCGGATCGGGCTCGGCGCCGACCCGCGGATTGCCGACGCCGATCATGCGATTCGGCTGGCCGAGGAGGCCGAGGCGGGGTTCAAGGGGGTCGAGGTCGCGCGCGACCGCGCGGGCTTTGCGGCGATCGTCCGCAATGCCGAGGGGCGGATGATGCTGGTGCGCGCGCACGGCAATCATTTCGCGGCGCGGCCGGTCGATGCGGCGACGGTGGGGCGGCTCGACAAGGATTTCCTGACGCTGACGATGCCGGAAAAGACCTTCGGCGCGGTGACGCTGCAATTGGGGAAGGAAGCGGGGATGTGGGCGAGCCGGATGCGGGATCTCAACTGTGGATAAGCTGCCCGACCCGGTCGTCTATGCCGTTCCCGGCTTCATCCTGCTGCTGATCATCGAGATGTTGATCGCGCTCCGCCGCGACCGGAGCCGCTACGAAGCGCGCGATACGCTCACGTCGCTGATGCTCGGTACGATCAGCCAGGTCGCGGGCGCGGCGGTCGGCGCGGTGGTGATCGGCATGGCGGTGTGGGTCTATCAGTTCCGCCTGTTCGACATCGGGATCGAGTTTCGCAGCTGGTGGTGGGCGTGGATCCTCTGCTTCTTCCTCGACGACCTGGCCTATTATGTCTTTCACCGGAGCGCCCACCGCGTGCGCTGGTTCTGGGCGAGCCACGTCATCCACCATTCGAGCCAGCATTATAATCTGTCGACCGCGCTGCGGCAGACATGGACCGGCTTCTTCAGCCTGACCTTCCTGTTCCGCCTGCCCTTGTTCCTGATCGGCTTTCCGCCCGCGATGGTCTTCTTCTGCGCCGGGCTGAACCTCATCTATCAATTCTGGATCCATACCGAGGCGATCGGGCGGATGCCGAAATGGTTCGAGGCGGTGATGAACACGCCGTCGCACCACCGCGTCCACCACGGCGTCAACCCGCGCTATCTCGACGCGAACTATGCGGGGGTGTTCATCATCTGGGACCGGATGTTCGGCAGCTTCGTCGCCGAGCGCGACGACGAGCCGGTGCGATACGGCATCGTCAAGCAGCTCGGCAGCTTCAACATCCTCTGGGCGGCGTTTCACGAATGGGTCGGGATCGCGAAGGATGTGTGGCACGCGCCGTGGCGGCACAAGCTTTCCTATATGTGGCGCGAGCCCGGCTGGAGCCACGACGGCAGCCGCGCTACGAGCGCGACGATCAAGGAGCGCTGGGCGGCGGGGCGAACGGCGGAGGAAGCGGCGGAGTAGCCTTTCCGCTGGGGTGGAAAAGATCTGCGCAGAGAAGGCAGAATTTTTGTTCACGCGGAGGCGCGGAGAATATCCCAGCCCCGTTTGTGCTGAGCTTGTCGAAGCACCATTCTTCCTTCTCCCTTGAAGAAAAGAACGGCCCTTCGACAAGCTCAGGGCGAACGGTTTCTTCTTTTCTCCGCGCCTCCGCGTCTCCGCGTGAACCCCTTCTCATCACCCCGCCTTCAGGGGGCGATGTGTTTTCCTTGCCTCGCTCCCTAATGACATTCATGTAAGTCGCGAGAGGGAGGCGCTTCATGGATCAGTTCGACATTATCGTCATCGGCGGCGGCAGCGCGGGAAGCGCGGCGGCGGGGCGGCTCGCCGAGGATGGGACGCGCCGCGTTTGCCTGGTCGAGGCGGGCGGGCGCAACGATACGGTTCGCGTGAAGACGCCGGGCTTCATGCCCTTCATCCCCAAGGCCTCGAACTATCAATATGAGACGGTGCCGCAAAAGGGGTTGAACGGCTGCACCGGCTACCAGCCGCGCGGGCGCGGGCTCGGCGGGTCGAGCGCGATCAATGCGATGGTGTATATCCGCGGCCACGCCTTCGACTACGACCAATGGGCGGCGCTCGGCGCGACGGGGTGGAGCTATGCCGACGTGCTGCCTTACTTCAAGCGCAGCGAGGGCAATGAGCGCGGCGCGGACGACTTCCACGGCGGCGACGGGCCGCTGAACGTCATGGACCAGCGCTGGCCCAATGTGACGAGCCGGCGCTTCGTCGAGAGCGCGGCCGCGCTGCAACTGCCGCGCACGGCCGATTTCAACGGCGCGCAGCAGGAGGGTTTCGGCCTCTATCAGGTGACGCAGAAGGCGGGCGAGCGCTGGTCGGCAGCGCGTGCCTATGTCGAGCCGCTGCGCGAACGGGGCAATTTCACGGTGCGCACCGGCGCGCTGGTCGAGAAGATCGTCGTCGAGGATGGCCGGGCGACCGGCGTCGTGATTCGGCGCGGGTCGAAACGCGAGACATTGCGCGCGCGGGGCGGGGTGGTCCTGTCGGCGGGGGCGTTCGGCAGCCCCCAAATCCTGATGCTGTCGGGTATCGGCCCCGCGGCGCACCTGAAGGACAAGGGGATCGATGTCGTCGCCGACCGCGCGGGCGTCGGCGCGAATCTGCAGGATCATATCGATTATGTGTCGAGCTGGGAGACGCGATCGGCCGATCCGTTCGGCGACAGCCTGGGCGGCACGTGGCGGATGGTGAAGGCGGTGCTCGAGCATCGCGCGCGGCGCACCGGGATCATGACGACCTGCTTTGCCGAGGCGGGGGGCTTCTGGAAATCGCGGCCCGACCTGCCCGCGCCCGACGTGCAATATCATTTCGTCCCCGCGATGCTCGAGGATCATGGGCGCGCCAAGGTGAAGGGGCATGGCTTTTCGTGCCACGCCTGCGTGCTGAGGCCCGAGAGCCGGGGCAGCGTGACGCTGGCGTCGGGCGATGCGGCCGCCGCGCCGCTGATCGATCCCGGCTTCCTGACCGACGAGCGCGACATGGCGACCCTGCGCGCGGGAGTACGGATGATGCACCGCATCGTCGCCGCGCCGCCGCTGTCCGATTATGCCGGCGTCGACCGGCACCCGGTCGATCTCGACGACGATGCGGCGCTCGACGCGTTGATCCGCAGCCGCGCCGACACCGTCTATCATCCCGTGGGCACCTGCCGGATGGGGAGCGACGCCGATGCGGTGGTCGATCCGACGCTGAAGCTGAACGGGATCGAGGGGCTGTGGGTCGCCGACGCGAGCGTGATGCCGCGTCTCGTCAGCGGCAACACCAATGCGCCGAGCATCATGATCGGCGAACGCGCCGCCGATTTCGTCAAGGTGGCGCTGGGGTGATTCGGCGCGCGCCTCTTCGCGGATGATCCTGTCGTTTGCGAACCCGTTTGCTTTGTCCCGCCTCGTCACCCTGAACTTGCTTCAGGGTCCATGGCCCGGCCTTTTCATCAGAGCGTAGCGCCGGGCGAGAGCTGAGGTCATGGATGCTGAAACAAGTTCAGCATGACGATGAGGGATAGCCGGGGATTCGCCCGCGAGCTTGTAAGGAAGAGCCGGGGATTCGAATGCGGGGCCCTGCCGACCGGCTCAAAAATCGCGGATTTCCAAGGCTTGGTGCTCAAGGCAAAAAAAGAGGGCCGGAACTTTCGTCCCGGCCCAGCCTTTCAGGCTCTCCCCTCCTGAAACTCATCGCAGACTGAATGCCATATTAATGTCATGTTGCAAAGACTAAATTTGCGGCACCCAAGGTGAAATTTTGTGCAGTCATTCGCGGGACTTGGAAAGGCCCGGCAAAGTGCGGGATCGCGCCGATGCTGCGCACAAAAAATGGCCGGGAGCCAAGGCACCCGGCCAGTGGTTCGCAGGAGGAACCTGGGTAGGACCCCGCCGCCCTTTGAAAGAGGAGAGAGTGCGGCGGCGGGTATCCTGTCTCGTCAATTATTGTAGGCGCGCTCCCCATGCTCGCCGAGGTCGAGGCCCTCGCGTTCGACCTCTTCGCTGACGCGCAGCCCGGTGAGCGCCTTGGCGATGGTGGTGGCGATGGCGGTGCCGATGACGGCCCAGACGATCGCGACGAGCACCGCGACGACCTGCGTCGCGACCTGCGGGCCGATAGCGAAATCCTCGCCGCCGGGGCCGCCGAGGCTCGGCGCATAGACGATGCCGGTGCCGATCGCGCCGACGATGCCGCCGATGCCGTGGATGCCGAAGGCGTCGAGCGCGTCGTCATAGCCGAGCTTCGGCTTGAGGACGGTCACCGCGTAGAAGCAGATCACCGAGGCGACGGCGCCAAGCACGATCGCGCCGAACGGTCCCGAATTGCCCGCCGCCGGGGTCACCGCGACAAGCCCGGCGATGACGCCCGAGCAGAAGCCGAGTGCCGAAGGCTTGTGGCCCGCGACCTTTTCGGCGAGCATCCAGAACAGCGCGGCGGAGGCGGTGGCGACGAAGGTGTTGACCATCGCGAGCGCGGCCGAGCCATTGGCCTCGAGCGCCGAGCCGGCGTTGAAGCCGAACCAGCCCACCCAGAGCAGGCCGGTGCCGACCATGGTCAGGGTCAGCGAGTGCGGCGCCATGATTTCCTTCTGATAGCCGATCCGCTTGCCGAGGATCAGCGAAGCGACGAGCGCCGAGACGCCGGCATTGATGTGCACCACGGTGCCGCCCGCGAAGTCGAGCGCGGCGGGGAGCGAGGTGCCAAACATGCCGCCCTCGAACAGGAAGCCGCCCGCCGCCCACACCATGTGCGCGATCGGGAAATAGACGATCGTCAGCCAGATGATGCCGAAGACGAGCGCGGCCGAGAATTTCATGCGCTCGACCGTCGCGCCGAGAACCAGCGCCAGCGTGATCGCGGCGAAGGTCATCTGGAAGCTGATGAACACATATTCGGGCAGCTTGAAGCCGTCCGAGAAGGTGTCGGCGAGGCTGTCGGGGGTCACCCCGGCGAGGAAGAACTTGCCCCAGGAGATGAAGGCGTTGCCTTCGGGCCCGAAGGCGAGGCCATAGCCGTAGCAGACCCAGACGATCATCGCGAGGCAGGCGAGCGCGCCGATCTGCGTCATCGTCGACAGCATGTTCTTCGTGCGGGTGAGGCCGCCGTAGAAGAGCGCGAGGCCCGGCAGGATCATCGCGAGCACGAGCACGGTCGAGGTCATCATCCAGGCGGTGTCGCCCTTATCGACCACGGCATCGACCACCGGTGCGGGCGCCGCCGCGGCGGCGTCCTGCGCCCAGGCGGGCAGCGCCGCGAACAGCGCGAGGCCCGCGGCCCCGGCGCCCGCCGCCAATTTCTTTGCGAAATTCATAGGTTCCCCCTTCATTAGAGCGCCGCCTCGCCGGTCTCGCCGGTGCGGATGCGCACCGCCTGACCCACGTCGAGGACGAAAATCTTGCCGTCGCCGATCGAGCCGGTGCCGGCGCTTTGCTGGAGCGTCTCGACGACCCGCGGTGCGAGCGCGTCGTCGCAGACGAGCTCGATCTTCACCTTCGGGACCATGTTGGTGGCATATTCGGCGCCGCGGTAGATTTCGGTCTGCCCCTTCTGGCGGCCGAAACCCTTGACCTCGGTCACGGTCATGCCGGCGATGCCGAGCGCGGTGAGCGCTTCGCGCACCTCGTCGAGCTTGAACGGTTTGATGATAGCCAGGATCAGCTTCATGATGCCCCCTTCTGCTTGTGGCATCATGTTGCGGTGCAACAGCCGTGCCAGATTGCGCGAACGCGGTAGAAGGCGACATTTTGTGGCGGGTTTGGCGTCGCTGACGTGCCGGATCGTTCACGCGGCAGGCAGGCGAGGCAGGGATTTGCCTAAATTTTGGGCATATCATCCCCCTTCCGCAGGCGGGAGGGGTTAGGGGTGGGCAGCGACGTTGCCATGTCCCACCCCGCTGCGACTAACGAACAAAGTTCGTAAGTCTCGCTGCCCCTCCCGCTTGCGGGAGGGGAATCCGCTCAGTCTTCCACCGTTTTGAACCGCGCCCAGATCGGCAGATGATCCGACGCGCGCGCGGCGAGGGGGCTGCGGTGGACGCCGGCATCGACGGGTTCGAGGTCGGGCGAGGCGAAGATGCGGTCGAGCTTCGCGACCGGGCGCCGGCTGTGGAAGCTGTGGCCGGTGTCGACGAGCCGGTGATGCTCGCCGAAATCGGCGAGGCAGCCGCCCGCCGCGCGCCATTCGTTGCAGTCGCCCATCAGGATCGTGGGCAGCGCCTCGCCCCCCGCGACATGGTGGAGGATCGCGCGCGCCTGCTGGCGACGGCGCAGCCCCGAAATGTCGAGATGCATGCCGACGACGCGCAGCCGGTCGTCGCCGATGCGCAAGGTCGCGGCGACTGCGCCGCGCGGTTCGAGCGTCGGCAGGTGGAGCGCATGGCTTTCCTCGACCGCGATCCCCTTGCGGACGAGCAGCGCATTGCCGTGCCAGCCGATCGCATAGGGGCGGCCACCCAGCAGGTCGACCGGCACATAATCGCTATGTTCCTCGAACATATGCGGCGGGATGGCGCTGGCGCGGGTGCCGAAGCGGCGGTCGGCCTCCTGAAGCGCGACGACATCGGCGTCGAGCTCGCGCAGCACCGACAGCACCCGGCCCGGATCGCGGCGCCGGTCGAGCCCGATGCCCTTGCGCATATTGTAACTGGCGACCTTGATCATGGGAGGCTTTGCGGCTGAGTCCCGTTCTGTTTGTGCTGCGCTTGTCGAAGCACGGTCCTTCTCTTCTTCAAAGGGAAAAACGGTCCTTCGACAAGCTCAGGACGAACGGAGGCGGGGTTGGGTTGCGTGGCTACCCGACCCCGAACTCTTCCATCAGCGTTCGGGCTTCCTCCAGATCCTCGTCCAGCACCATCACGCGCACCGGAATCAGCAGCCCGACGCTTTCGGTGATGTTCATGCCCGCGTCGAAGCAGACGGCATGGACGCCGGCGTTTTCCAGCCGGCCGCGCAGTAATTCGGCCTCGACGCCGTTCGGGAGACGGATCAGCTCGACGAGCGCCATCAGGCGTCGCCCGCGATATAGCGGTCGGTGGGGCGCGTCGGCAGGCCGTCGATGCTCTTGGTGCGCCCCTGATATTTTTCGACCCAGAGCGTGGGATCGGCCTGACGGTGATATTTGCGCAGCGTCTCGCGCTCCTGACTCAATTCCATCATCGGCACGCCCCAGCCGCAGCTCGTCTGTACGCTTTCGATGTCGATCACGAAAATCTGGCGCGTGCCGGGGAGCAGCGTGAAATGCGCGGCGAGCGTGTCCCAATCGGCATCCTGCGGCAGCACCGCGCGGCCGCGGCCATAGATGCGCAGGATCAGCGCGGTGCGGTCGAAGGCGCAGAACATCAGCGTGATCCGGCCGTCCGCTGTCAAATGCGCGTGCGTCTCGTTCCCCGAGCCGCCGAGATCGAGCCACGCGACCCGGCTTTCCGAAAGCACCCGGAAACAGTCATAGCCCTTGGGCGACAGGTTGATGCGGCCTTCCGCCGCCGCGGTAGCGGTGAAGAAAAGCGGTTGCCGTTCGATGAAGGCGATATGCTTGTCGGTCAGCGTGTCGGTGAATTCGGCCATGGGTCCTGTCCGCGCGGCGAAGGCCTGCGCCCTATCACCAATTGCCGCCCTCTTCTATCGCCGCCTCCTCGCCGGGTCGGCTGGCGCGGCCAAGCGCGGCGTTGCGGTGCGGAAAACGCCCGAAGCGGTCGATCATGTCGAAATGCTTCTTCGCATAATCGTGGAAGACCGGATCGGCGAGCTCGTTCATCAGGCGCAGCGATTCGCGCTGGTCGGCGATGTCCTCGCTATGCTCGAAGGGCAGATAGGCGAATTGGCGCCGCTCGTCGGGCCAGTCCCGGTCCCAGCCCTTTGCCACGATGCCGCGCGCGACCGCGCGGGCAAGGTCGTCGGTAGCAAAGGCCTCGGCCTGGTGGCGGTGGATGTTGCGCGGCACCTGGTCGAACAGGATCACCGCGGCGAGCGCAGTGTCGGGGTCGGTCAGAAAAGCCTCGGCCGGCTGCGCGCGCAGCACCTCGCGCCAGTCGCCCGCCAGCGCGCGCACCTCCGCGTCGAAGTCGGGCCCGCCGCCGTACCAGTCGTCCATGCCATGGCCGTCGAACCAGAAGGCGAGCAGCTGCGCCGCCCAGTCGGCCGGCGGCGCGGCGGGCTCCCTGTCGTCGTCCATCGTCACGCGCGGCGGTTACCGGGCCTTGACGCGGCGATAGGGAACGAACTCGCCGAGCGAGACGAAGCCGCTGTACATGTGGCTCATCCGGTCGTGCAACTGGACGACGTCGATGCTGCAGAGCTGCGACGAGCTCGTCTTGGTGACGAGGATGTCGTCGTCATTGAGCTGGTCGGCGCCGCCGCGCGGACGGTTGACCCACAGGGTGTCGCCGGCGCGATAGACGATCGCGGTCTTGTCGATCACCTGGCTGCTGCCGGCCGTAGCGAGGTTGATGCAATCCTGCGGCTTGCCGGCGACACGGCCTTCGAGCAGCTTTTCGAGCTGCTGTTCGGGCGTGCGCTTGTCCTTGGCGAAGGCGGCAGGCGCGGCGACGATCGCAGCGGCGGCGAGGATGGCGGGGATCAGCGTACGCATGATATGACTCCTGTCTTCAACATACCCTACCCATTGGACATCCTACGCCGCCGCGCGTTAACCGGGGATGACTCGCCGCATATCCGGCACGCTTTGCCCGATCAGCAGGGCCCGATCAGCAGGTCGGCAGCGGAATGCCGAGCGGCCCCTTGCATTTCTTCTTTTTCGCTGGCTCGGCGGGCGTGCTCTCGCCGCCGCCGCCGCTCATCCCGCCCATGCCGCCGAAATCGGCGCCGACGAGCAGCATCGTGTGCGAGCGGAAACGCACCTTCGCGGTCCAGTCGATGTTCCACACCGCATTGCCCGCGGGTTTGGGTGGATAGGAGAAGTTGGCCTCGGGGCCAAAGGCGTTGAGGTTGCCGACCATCATCTCGCCCGACGCCTTCTTGACCTCGGCGGGAATCTGGCAGCTCGTCTGCGACGGCGGCATGACGATCTTCTTGGTGATCAGGTTCGCGACCACCGACGGCGGCAGCCAGTCCCACAGGCCGCCGCCGAATTCCTTCGTTGCGCTGCTCGTCCACCAGACGACGTCGCCGCCGCTCCCCCCGCGGTCCATTCCCCCGAACGCCCAGGCGGCATAGCCGGTTGCGGGCTGCAGCGGACTCCAGCGGATCATCACCGACCCGTCGGGCTGGATCGCGGTCGAGGCCTGGAGCCCCGGCATATAATCCTGCGCGAGGGTGAAGTTGATCTCGGGCCCGAAATTGCTCGTCACCTTGTGCGCGCCGAGCAGCGACGAGCCCGACGGGGGCTGCTTGCCGCCCTTGCCGTTGGGCCAATGGGCATAGGAGCGGCTGTTCGCCGCCGACACCTCGCGGATGATCGGCACCGCGCTCGACATCAGGCCCGGCGGCATCTGGCCCGCGGCGACCTTCGCGAAGTCGATGATCACCGGCTGCCCCGGCCCCGCCTTCGCACCGCAGCCCCAATAGAGGAGCAAACGCCCCTTCGGCCGCTCGAACGTCTGCGGCACCTCTTCCTTGCCGCGTTCGGGCGCGATCAGCGGCAGCGATTTTCCGACCTTCGCCTGCGGCAGGAAGAAATGGTCGCCCTTCGGCGGCGGCGCGCTCGCGTCCTGATTCGAACCGAGGCGCAGGTCGAGCAGATAGGCGACTTTGGTCGACGGATCGCCGCCGAACATCATCCCCATCGCGCCACCGATGCCGCCGCGCCCGCCCGCCATCGCGGCGAAGCCCGACATCGTCGCGACGTCCATTTCATAGCGTTCCTTTGGACCGCTGGTCTTTTGCGCCGACCCCGGGACGGCGGCGAGCATCGCCGTGATCGCGGCGACGGAGATGAAACGCAGACTCGAACGCATGAAATCCTCCCTGTGCCGGGAGAGCAACTCTCCCGCGGATAACGATGCGGCCCAAGACTTTTTATGTTTGAAGCGCTTATAGGCGCGAGAAGGGCGTCCGCCAAGTGAGCGGAGTCACATCCTTGTTCCATTGTCATCCCGGCAAAGGCCGGGATCTCATCGGCGCGATCCGTGGCGATGTCGAGACCCCGGCCTACGCCGGGATGACGGCAAATATCAGGTCGTGCCGCCCACCGTCAGCCCGCTGACCAGCAGGGTCGGCTGACCGACGCCGGCGGGCACGCTCTGGCCGCCCTTGCCGCAGATGCCGATGCCTTCGTCGAGCGCCATGTCATTGCCGATGCCGGTAACCTTGGTCAGCACGCTCGGGCCGTCGCCGATCAGCGTCGCGCCCTTGATCGAGTCGCCGAGCTTGCCGTTTTCGATCTTGTACGCCTCGGTGCAGGAGAAGACGAACTTGCCCGACACGATATCGACCTGCCCGCCGCCGAAGCTCTTGGCGAAGATTCCGGTCTTGACGCGCGACAGCAACTCGGCCGGATCGTCGTTGCCGCCGCGCATGAAGGTGTTGGTCATCCGGGGCATCGGCGCGTGCGCGAAACTCTCGCGCCGGCCGTTGCCGGTGGGTTGGGTCCCCATCAGCCGCGCGTTGAGGCGGTCCTGCATATAGCCCTTCAAAATGCCATCCTCGATCAGCACCGTCTCGCCGGTGGGTGTGCCCTCGTCGTCGATGCTGAGCGAGCCGCGGCGACCGCCGCCGACCGGGCTTTCCATCGCGCCGTCGTCGACGACGGTGACGCCGGGCGCTGCGACGCGTTCGCCGATGCGGCCCGAAAAGGCGCTGGTGCCCTTGCGGTTGAAATCGCCCTCGAGCCCGTGGCCGACGGCTTCATGCAGCAGCACGCCGGGCCAGCCGGGGCCGAGCAGCACGGTAAATTCGCCCGCGGGGGCATCGACTGCGCGGAGATTGACGAGCGCCTGGTCCAGCGCCCCGTCGATCGCGCGGTTCCACTGCGCCTCCTCGAACAGATGGTCGTACATATAGCGCCCGCCGAGGCCGAAATAGCCGCTCTCGCGCCGCCCATTCTCCTCGACGACGATCGAGACGTTGAGGCGGACGAGCGGGCGGATGTCGGTGGCGAGGAAACCGTCGGCGCGGACGATCTCCACGACCGACCAGCTTCCCGCGAGCGCGACCGACACCTGCACGACGCGCGGATCGCGCGCGCGGGCGGCGGCGTCGACTTTCTGGCACAGCTCGACCTTCTTCGCGAAGGGGACGAGGTCGAGCGGATTCGCCTCGTCATAAAGGTGGCGGTTGGTGCGCGGCGGCGGGCCGGCGGGGGCCTGTTTCGCGGGATCGAGCAGCGCGAGCGTCTCGGCGGCGCGGCGGATCGCGCCGGCGCTGACGTCGCTGGCGTGGGCAAAGCCCGTCATCTCGCCCGAAACGGCGCGCAGGCCGAACCCGGCGTCGGTCGAATAATCGGCGGTCTTGAGCCGCCCGTCGTCGAATCCGAAGCTCTCGGTCGCGCGATATTGCAGGTAGAGTTCGCCGTCGTCGGCCTTGGCGAGCGCCTCGCGTGCCAGTTTCTGTGCGAGATCGGGGTCGAGCGCGTCGGTGCGGTAGAGGAAGCGGCGGGGGTCGGTCGGGCTTGTCATGGTCCCGATATAGGGGCGTCCGGCTGTCACGCAAACCGTGCTTATGGGCGAACGCCGTGTTTCTCGGGTTTCACGCGAAGCCGCGAAGCCGCGAAGAGGCCGTGTCAGCCGCGAAGCGGCCTTCGTTCCGCCATGCCGGAAGGCGCTGCGGCGTTTCAGGAAGAAGGGGCCTGTCGGCCCGAGGCAATTTCTTCGCGGCTTCGCGGCTTCGCGTGAAAATTATAGCGCGGCTGCTCAGAAATAATTGACGGTGAGCGTGAAGGTGCCGCTGTAGTCGCCCGGCGTCTGGTTCGCCGGGACAGTCAGCGTGCCGCCGACATAATAGGTCTGCACCCCGCTCGGCAGCAGCGTCGTCGAGGAACCGAGAAGCGTGACACCGCCGCCGCTCGTCGTGATCGCGCGCGCCAGGCTGGCGGTCATGGTGCCGCCGCCGGCACGGGTCAGGGTGACGTTGTCGTCGCCGGTAACGGTGATCAGCAGGAAGCCGCCGGTGCCCTGAAACACCGCGCGCTCCGCCGCCGCCCCAACCGCGGTCACGCCGCCGGTGGTGGTGCGTGCGCCGGTGGTGGGGCTTATCGTCGCGGTGCCCGCGGTGGGACCGCTGATCAGCGTGCCGAAATCGAGGTCGTTGCTTTTGACGAGCGTATTCGGGCGCACGACGACACTGGTGGCGGTGCCCGTCTGGTTGGCGGCATAGGCCGTATGGCCCGCGAGCGTGCCGGTCGCCGCTGCGGCGAAAGCGAGGCGGCGGAGCGCCGCTCGCGATAGGCTGGTCCCTCGAATCCCCACGATTCTGCTCCTGTCTGGAACAGACTTATACAATCAGGGCATGAATCGATGATGCGCGGGGATGGTGAAGCCGGGTTTAACCTTTGGCGGCGGTCGGCCGCGCTTAACCGTGGTCGGCTACGCCTCCGGTCAGGATGAAGCGCCGGTCGCAATAGCCGCAATCGACATAGCCTTCGTCGGGATCGATCTCGAGCCACACGCGCGGGTGGCCGAGCGCCGCATTGGCGAGGCCGTCGCCGGTGCCGTCGCAGGCGATGCGGGTCTTGGGCGTGCGGATCGTCTCGGGTGCGGGGGCTGGCTGGGTCATCGACGCGCCTTTAGCAAGCACGATGCCCGCCCGCAATCGCCTGTCAGAGATAGTTCAGCGTGATCGTGAAGGTGCCCGTGTAATCGCCGGGCGCCTGATTCGCCCCGACTTCGAGCGTCGCACCGACCGGAAAATTATAATTGCCGAGCGCGCTCGCGATGACGAAGCGCGTCGGGGAGGTCGAGAGGATCGCGGTCGGGGTCGAGCCGATCTCGAAATCGCGCACGCGCATCCGCTGTCCGGGGCCGGTGATCCAGATGCTGTTCGATCCCAGCGAGATATTGACTTGGCGATTCGGGGTGCCGAGCCCGGCGAAGCGCGCGGGTTCGCCGTCATTGCCGACGAGCGTCGCGCCGCCGGTGCGCGTGCGCGTCCCGTCGGGGGCGAGCCGCACCGTGCCCGCGCTTCCCGAGGCGATGATGCTGCCGAAATCGAGGTCGCCCACCCGGAAGAAGGAAAGCGGCCGCAGCACGATGGCGTCGGCCTGGCCCTGCGCGCCGGTCTGCGCCAGCGCCGGCGATGCGGCGGCGGGCGCGAGCAGAAGCGCAAAAGCGGCGAAGCCGCGCTGCACGGGCAGCGGGCAAAAGATGTGGCTGGTCCTCACGCCCTTGCTGTTAGCGGCGACTTTCCAATTTAGCGTTAACGCGGCGCTCACCCATCAATCGCGCCTTTCGCCCGTCGAGCCGCGCGGCTATGGAGGCGGCCATGAGTGAAGCCGCCATCCGCATCGACGCCGTTTCCAAACTTTATGCTGGGGGCAAGCAGGCGCTCGACAAGGTCAGTTTCGAGGTGCCACGCGGGCAGATTTTCGGCCTGCTCGGGCCGAACGGCGCGGGCAAGTCGACGCTGATCAACATCCTTGCGGGACTGGTCAACAAGACGAGCGGCTCGGCGAGCATCTGGGGCTTCGACATCGACGCCGACCCGCGCAACGCCAAATATTCGATCGGCATCGTGCCGCAGGAAATCGTCTTCGATCCCTTTTTCACGCCGTTCGAGACGCTGGAGAATCAGGCCGGGCTTTATGGCGTGCCCAAGGACCGGCGCATTTCGGATGAACTGCTCGCCGCGGTGCATCTTGCCGACAAGCGCGACGCCTATGCCCGCACGCTGTCGGGGGGGATGAAGCGCCGCCTGCTCGTCGCCAAGGCGATGGTGCATTCGCCGCCGATCATCGTCCTTGACGAGCCGACCGCGGGGGTGGACATCGAGCTTCGCCAGCAGCTTTGGGAATATGTGCAGTCGCTCAACGATCGCGGCGTGACCGTGGTGCTGACGACGCATTATCTGGAAGAGGCCGAGGAGCTGTGCGACCGCATCGCGATCATCAACCACGGTCGGCTGATCGCGAACAAGCCGACCCGCGAGCTGGTCGACATGGCGCGCGAGAAGGTGGTGCTGGTGACGCTCGACGCCGATGTGACGGTGCTGCCGTCGCACCCCGCCTTCGACAAGGTCGAGCGCGAGGGCGAGCGCGGCCTTGCGATCAGCTACAACAAGGACCGGGTGAACGCGGGCGAGGTGCTCGCGGCGGTGAACGCGATGGGCCACGGTATCGTCGACGTCTCGACCCGCGAGGCCGATCTGGAGGATGTGTTCCTGAATTTGACACGGGCGGCGAATGGGTGAGGGCGACGCTTCTTCTCCCCTCCCGCAGGCGGGAGGGGCTGGGGGTGGGCCTGTCCGTCGGTTCCGGCCGCGCGAGACGCTGAAGGCGCAAAGGCTGCGCCGCGAGACGACGCCCGCCGAGCGGATTCTCTGGCGCGCCATTTCGAGGCGCCAGCTCGAAGGATGGAAATTCAGCCGCCAAATGCCGATCGGCCCCTATGTGGCGGACTTTCTGTGTCGCGAGGCCAGGCTCGTCGTCGAACTCGACGGCATTTCGCACGATGCGCGGCAGGAAGAGGATCGTCGCAGAGATGGCTATATGCGCCGACAAGGCTATCAAACGGCCCGTTTTGCGAATGCGGATGTTTTTACCAATCTGGAAGGCGTGTTGATGACGATCCTGTCGGCCCTGAATTCTGGCCCACCCCCAGCCCCTCCCGCCTGCGGGAGGGGAGAAGCATGACCGACACGCCGACCCACGACGTCATCATCGTCGGTTCCGGCGCGGCCGGCCTGACCGCCGCCATCGCGCTCGCCGATCATTGCCGGGTGCTCGTGCTCGCGAAGGGCGAACTGACCGGCGGGTCGACCGCGTGGGCGCAGGGCGGGATCGCGGCGGTGCTCGACGCGGGCGACACGTTCGAGAATCATATCGAGGACACGATGGTCGCGGGCGCGGGGCTCAACCGGCGCGAGACCGTCGAGTTCGTGGTCGAGAACGCCCCGCACGCGATCGAGCGGCTGATCGAGATGGGGGTCGCCTTCAACAAGGAGGAAGGTGCGCTCCACCTGACGCGCGAGGGCGGGCATTCGCACCGCCGCATCGTCCATGTCGACGACGCGACCGGCTGGGCGGTGCAGGCGGCGCTCCTCCAGACCGCAGAGGCGCATCCCAACATCACCCTGCTGCCGGGGCAGGCGTGCATCGACCTGATCACCGGGCGGCACGAGGAACGCTATTCGGGGTCGGGCCGCGTCTGGGGCGTCTATGCGCTCGACGAAAAGAGCGGCGAGGTCCACGCGCATGTCGGGCGCGCGACGATCCTCGCGAGCGGCGGGGCGGGGCGCGTCTATCAATTCTCGACCGCTCCCAGGGGCGCGACCGGCGACGGCATCGCGATGGCGTGGCGCGCGGGCTGCCGCGTCTCCAACATGGAGATGATGCAGTTCCACCCGACCTGCCTCTATAATCTGGAGGTCAAGAATTTCCTGATCACCGAGGCGGTGCGCGGCGAGGGCGGTATCCTCAAGCATCCGGTTACCGGGCATCGCTACATGCCCGATTACGACCCGCGCGCCGAACTTGCGCCGCGCGATATCGTCGCGCGCGCGAACGACGACCAGATCAAGCGCTTCGGGCTCGATTACGTTCACCTCGACATCAGCGACAAGGATCCCGATTTCGTCGCCGGGCATTTCCCCAACATCTACGAGAAACTGCTCACGCTCGGCATCGATATGACGAAACAGCCGATCCCGGTGGTGCCCGCGCAGCATTATACCTGCGGCGGGGTGCTGATCGACCTCGACGGGCGCACCGACCTGCCCGGCCTCTATGCGGCGGGCGAATGCACCGAGAGCGGGCTGCACGGTGCGAACCGCCTCGCGTCGAACAGCCTGCTTGAGTGCTTCGTCTTCGGCGAGGCGGCGGCGAAGCATATCGTCGCGCACTGGGACGAACTGGGCGCGCCGCCCGCGATTCGGCCGTGGGACGAAAGCCGCGTCACCGATTCGGACGAAGAGGTCGTCATCAAGCAGAACTGGACCGAGATTCGCCGCTTCATGTGGAACTATGTCGGCATCGTCCGCACGACAAAGCGGCTCGAACGCGCGCAGCACCGCATCAACATGCTGTCGGGCGAGGTCGGCGAATATTACGGCCATTTCCGCGTCACGACCGACCTGATCGAGCTGCGCAACCTGCTCCAGTGCGCCGAACTGATCGTCAAGAGCGCGCTCCACCGCAAGGAAAGCCGCGGGCTGCACTATACGCTCGACTATCCCGACCTCGCGGCGGAGGCGGTCGATACGGTGCTGGTGCCGTAATAATCTCACACAAAGACACAAAGAGGGCTGCTCATGCGATCGAATGTCGAGGAGATAGCCCGCATCGTGGTCGACTGCGGATATCGCCTTCATCAAAATCTGGGGCCGGGGTTGCTGGAATCGGCCTATGAAGCAATTTTGGCAGATCAATTGATGCGTCGCGGTGTCCACGTCGAGCGGCAGAAGCCCATTCCCATTCGATACGACGGCCTCGAACTGGCCGAAGGTTTTCGGGCCGATCTGATGCTCGAAGGCAGGCTGCTGATCGAATTGAAATCGGTGGAGCGGCTATCGCCGCTCCACAGCAAACAGGTTCTGACCTATTTGCGCCTGCTCGACCTGCCGCTCGGCTTATTGATCAATTTTGGGGGAGCCACGTTCAAGGAAGGCGTTCGTCGGATCGCAAATGGCGACCTTGCACGATAGAGGCGCCCTCTTTGTGTCTTTGTGTGAGATTTTCCCTTAACCGAACCCCTCGTTCAAAAACCGCTCCGCCAGCGCTGCGTGTAGCGCGGCGCCGCGGGCCATGACTTTTTCGTCGAGGACCATGCGATTGCTGTGCAAGCCGCAGCATTGGCGCCAGTCGCTGCCCTGCTCGCTGGCGCCGAGCCAGAACATCGCGCCGGGGACTTTTTCGAGGACGTAGGAGAAATCTTCCGCGCCCATCACCGGATTGTCCATCGTCAGCCAGGCGGCCTCGCCGAAAGTCTCCTCGACCACCGACTGGCCGAAGGCGACGGCGCGGCTGTCGCAGATGGTGACGGGGAAGCCTTCCTCGATATGCACCTCGGCGGTGCAGCGGTGCGCCTCGGCGATCGCGGGGGCGAGGCGTTTCAACTCCTCCGCGACCATCGCGCGGCGGTGCGGCGACAGGGTGCGGATCGTGCCGAGCATCTCGGCGGTTTCGGGGATGATGTTGTTCGTCGTCCCCGCCGCGATCTTCGCGATGGTGATCACCGCGGGATCGAAGACCGAGACGCGCCGCGTCACCATCGTCTGGATCGCCGAGACGATCTCGCAGGCGACCGGAATCGGGTCGATGCTGTCTTGCGGCATCGAGGCGTGGCCGCCCGCACCCTTGACTATGATCGACAGCACGTCGGACGAGGCGAGCAGCGGCCCGGCGCGCCCCGCAAAGACGCCGTGCGGCGCATTGGGCATGATGTGGAGCGCGAAGGCGGCGTCGGGGAGCGGGTCGATCAGCCCGTCGTCGAGCATGAAGCGCGCGCCGTGATGCCCCTCCTCGCCCGGCTGGAACATGAACATCACCGTGCCCGCGAGCCGCTCGCGCGCCGCGCAGAGCAGCTTCGCGGCGCCGACGAGCATCGCGACATGGGTGTCATGCCCGCAGGCGTGCATCGCGCCGCTGGTTTCGGAGGTGAAGTCGAGCCCCGTATCCTCCACGAGCGGCAGCGCGTCCATGTCGCCGCGCAGCAGCACGGTGCGCCCGTTGGCGGGACCACGCAGGATCGCGATCAGGCCGGTGGTCGACGGCCCCTCGCGAAATTCGAGCGGCAGCCCGGCGAGCGCGTCCTTGATCTTCGCGAGCGTCTTGGGATTCTGGAGCCCGAGCTCGGGCTCGCGGTGGATGGCGCGGCGAAGATCGACGAGATCGCCGAGGAGGGTTTCGGCCTCGGCGGGCCAGCTTCGGGCAATCTCGTTCATTTCTTTCCTCCTCCGAAGAGCTGCCGGCCCGCGAGGTCGAGCATGATTTCCTCGCTGCCGCCGCCGATCGCGTTGACGCGGACCTCGCGGTAGATGCGCTCGACCTTGCTGCCGGTGATATAGGAGGCGCCGCCGAGGATTTGCGCCGCCTCGCGCGCCACCGATTCGAGCATCCGGGTCGCTTGCACTTTCAGCATCGCGAAATCGGCGGGGCGCGCCTTGTTTTCGCGGACCTGCCACGCGGCGAGATCGACCCACGCCTGCGTCGCCTCGATCTGGCGCTCCATATCGGCGAGCTTGATGCGGATCGACTGGTGGCCGACGAGCGGCTTGCCGAAGGTTTCGCGGCTCTGGGCCCATTCGGCCGCCTCGGCGAGCGCGACGCGGGCGTAGGCGCAGCAGCCCATCGCCATGCCGAGCCGTTCGCTGTTGAAATTGCGCATGATGCCGATGAAGCCGCCATTTTCGGGACCGATCAGATTCTCGGCGGGGACGCGGACGTCGCTGAAGTGAATCGCCGCGGTGTCGCTGCACCGCCAGCCCATCTTGTCGAGCCGCGTGCGCTCGACGCCGGGCGCTGCCATGTCGATCAGCAGCAGCGAGATGCCCACGGCGCCGGGACCGCCGGTCCGCACCGCGCAGGTCAGCCAGTCGGCGCGCATCCCCGACGTGATGAACATCTTGCCGCCGTTGACGACATAATCGTCGCCGTCCCTGACCGCGGTCGTCTTGAGATTGGCGACGTCGCTGCCGCCGCCCGCCTCGGTGATGCCGAGCGCGATGATCTTTTCGCCCGCGAGAACCGGCGGCGCGATGCGCTGTTTGAGTTCCTCGGAGCCGAGCGCAAGGATCGGCGGCAGGCCGATGCCGTGGGTCATCAGCGACGCGCCGAGGCCGCCGGCACCGACCGCGGCGAGTTCCTCGGTGACGACGAGGCTGTGGAAATTGTCGAAGCCTTCCGAATGCCCGCCATATTGCTCGGGATAGCGGAGGCCGAGGATGCCGGCCTCGGCGGCTTTCCTGTGAAGCTCGCGCGGCAGCTCGCCCTCGGCCTCCCAGCGGTCGATATGCGGCGCGATCTCGCGCTCAACGAAGCGGCGGACGCTTTGCGCGAGCGCCTCGTGGGTTTCGTCATAATAGGGCGAGCGGGCGCGCCAGTCGTCGAAAGCTGTCATGCGGGGATGCTGCGCCGGGTTGACGTAAACGTCAAGTTGGACCGCGCCGAAGGCGCCTTTAAAATATTCTCACACAAAGACACAAAGAGGGCGGCGCGCGTCTGCACCGCACTCTTTGCGTCTTTGTGTGAGTATCATAAGCGCGACCTTGCGGTCGCGTGCAGACGACAAATTTCGGCTCGATTTCTGCGCCTTGTTCCTTAAGGTCGCACCCATGATAAAATCGATCCTGCTCGCTGGCCTCGCCGCTTTCGCTCTTGTTTCCGTTCCTGCGCTGGCGCAGCAATCGCCCGAAGCGGTCGCCGAAGCCGCGCTCAAGAAGGCGCCGGTGTTCGACGGGCACAATGACGTGCCGTGGGCGCTGCGCGAGCGTGTGCATAACATGATCAATACCTTCGATTTCCGCGACACGACCGATACCGCCCGGCCCGACGCCGACCCGCCCGAGATCGCGATGCACACTGATCTTCAGCGACTGCGCAAGGGCCATGTCGGGGCGCAATTCTGGTCGGTCTATGTGCCCGCCAACCCCGACGAGCCGCAGGCGATTCAGCAGACGCTCGAGCAGATCGACGTGACCAAGCGGCTGGTGGCACGCTATCCGAACGACATGATGCTCGCGACGAACAGCGCCGAGCTGGAAAAGGCGATGAAGGCAGGGAAGGTCGCTGGAATGATCGGCATGGAGGGCGGGCATTCGATCGGCGGATCGCTGGCGGTGCTGCGGCAGATGTACGACCTCGGTGCGCGCTACATGACGCTGACCCATTCGCGGAACATCGCCTGGGCCGACAGCGCGACCGACGCACCCGCGCACGACGGGCTCACCGATTTCGGGGTGCAGGTGGTGCGCGAGATGAACCGCATCGGGATGATCGTCGATTTGAGCCACACGAGCGAGGCGACGATGAAGGACGCGATCGCCGCGTCGAAGGCGCCGGTGATGTTCAGCCATTCGGGCGTGCGCGCGATCAACCCGCACCCGCGCAACGTCCCCGACAGCGTGCTGCCACTGGTCAAGGCGAACGGCGGGATCATCATGGTCGTGCTGCTGCCGGGCTTTCTCGACGCCGATGTCCGCGCGCAGGGACTCGCGCGCACCGCCGAGCAGGCGCGGCTGAACGCAATGTATCCGGGCGATCCCGCCGCGGCGGCGGCCGGGCTCAAGGCCTGGGACGCAGGCCATCCGGCGCTCACCACCAACGTCGCGAAGGTCGCCGATCATATCGACCATATCAGGAAGACGATCGGTGTCGATCATATCGGGCTCGGCGGCGATTATGACGGGATGGAATCGGCGCCCGTGGGGATGGAGGACGTGTCGGGCTATCCCGCGCTGTTCGTTGAACTCGCGCGGCGCGGATACAGCCAGGCCGATCTCGAAAAGATCGCCAGCGGCAATATGCTGCGCGTGCTGAAGGCGGTCGAGGCCTATGCCGCGAGCCAGAAGGGGCAGCCGCCGATCGAGACGCCGGTGGCGGAATAGGACGCCGCGACGATCGTATCGCGGACAGGATTATTTCAGACTGAATCGTCATCCCGGCGAAGGCCGGGATCTCACCCTATCGTAATGACGCACCGGCGAGATCCCGGCCTTCGCCGGGATGACGCGATAAGTAAGGCGGCGTTTCCGCCTAACCTGATCGCGATCTAATCCCGTTCTTTCATTCCGAACGGCCAATCCACCGCGCCGCTCGCCCATAACGCCCACCAGATGATCAGCGGCTGCGCGGCGAGGCGCGGGGCGTGATATCCCCAGCCGAGTGTGGTGCCGCCGATCGCGACATGCGCGAAGGCGTGGTGGAAATTCGCGGGCCAGACGCAGAGCGCGTAGAGCGCGAGGCCCCAGCCCGCCGCCTTGCGCGTCCGCGGGATCGTCAGCCCCAGCGCGCCCGCCAGTTCGGCGACCCCGGTCGCGGCGACGACGAGTGCAGGCTCGGGCACCCAGGGCGGGGTGATCGCCACGAAAGGCGCGGGGGTGGTCAGGTGGCGATAGCCCGCATAGGCGTAGGCAAGCGTGAGCAGCCAGCGCAGCGCGGCGCGCCAAAAGCCGGCGGCGCGCGGCGTCACCGCCCGATCGCGGCGAGCATCGCCTCGACGCTGGTGAATTTCTCGCGCGGGTTGCCGTCGATCGCGGCAGCGACTTCGGCCGCCTCGATCCGGCGCCAGTCGCGGAAGGTGACCGGCGCGACGCCGCGGCTCGCGAGCAGCGCGTCGAGCCCCGCGCGTCCCGCCTTGCCGGCGCCGTGGCCGATATCCTCCAGCACCAGCTCGGCGATCCGCGCGCCGTCGGGCTTGTTGGTGCCGATCGTCCCCGACGGCCCGCGCCGCGCCCAGCCGACCGCGTAGAGGCCGGGCAGGATGCGCCCCTCGTCGCTCGCGAAGCGGCCGCGGCCATGCTCATAGGGGACGCCGGGGATCGGCGGGGTCTGATAGCCGATGCAGCTCACGACCAGTCCCGCCTCGATCGCATAGGTTTCGCCGGTGCCGTGGCTGCGCAGCTCGGCATCGAGCTCGGTCTTTTCGACGATGACGCGCTGGACGCGGCCGTTTCCGCTTTCGGTGCCCTCGATCGCGACCGGCATGGCGAAGAAGTCGAAATCGATCGTCACCGGCTTGGCGACCGGATTGGCGGCGAAGCTGCGCAGATGCGTCACCGACTTGCGCATGCCGGGTTCGAGCATCGCGTCGTCGCCCTCGGGCGGCAGGTCGGCGGGGTCGACGCGCGGGGCGGCGCGTTCGAGATGGCCGAGCTCGCCGAGCTCCTTGGGGGTCATCGCGATCTGGTGCGGACCGCGGCGGCCGAGGATGTGGATCTCGCGCACCGCGCTTGCCGACAGCGCATCGCGCGCATGGGCGACGATGTCGCTGCCCGCGAATTCGGCCGGAGTCTTGGCAAGAATGCGCGCGACGTCGAGTGCGACATTGCCGTTGCCGATCACCACCACGCCCGGCGCGTCGAGCGGCGGATCGAGCGCGGCGAAATCGGGATGGCCGTTGTACCAGCCGACGAAGGCGGCGCTGCCGATCACCCCCGGCCGGTCGGCGCCGGGGATGGCGAGCGGCCGGTCGTGCGGCGCGCCGGTCGCGAGCACGACCGCGTCGTACAGCTCGGTGAGTTCGTCGATGCCGACGTCGCCGCCGACCGAGACATGGCCGACGAAGCGGACATTGTCGGTGAGGGCGACGCCTTCGTAGCGGCGCGACACCGCCTTGATCGATTGATGGTCGGGGGCAACCCCGGTGCGGATCAGCCCATAGGGGACGGGCAGCCGGTCGATGACGTCGATCGCGATATCCTCGGCCTTTTGCAAGGCTTCGGCGGTATAATATCCCGCCGGACCCGACCCGACGATCGCGACATGACGCATCAGTCCACCTCCATGATCGGGCGCCTGCGCCGGGACGCGGCCCCTTTTTCTTGGAGATGATGCTAGCGGCGAAATGCGCCAGAGCAAGCGGGCTGTTGCGTGGGGCGCAGCAGCCGCAATGAGACGAACGGTCGCACGAGTCGCAGGGCAATTGTCACACTGTGACTTTATGTGACGTCACACAATCGTCACAGGATTCCTCTTGACCCCCGGAAAACAGCCGTTTATTGGCGCCCGCTCCTGCCCCGTCGTCTAATGGTAAGACTACGGATTCTGATTCCGTCTATTGAGGTTCGAATCCTCACGGGGCATCCAATCCTTCGGTATTTCGGCGCGAATGCAAGGGCCGGGACGAGGCGTCCAGGGCGCGACCCTTATCGCTGCGCGTCCTCCGCATGGCGTTCCGGCTCCGGCCCAGGCCCGAGAATCGTTTAGCGGCCGCAGGCGACGAGGCGTTCGCGCGCGGACTCGGCCTGGCGCATGATGGTCGTGACCAGATCGGCGCAGGTGGGGATGTCGTGGATCAGCGCCTGGCTCTGGCCGCTGGTCCAGATGCCGCCATCGACATCGCCATCGCGCAGGACATTCTCGCGCCCGCGCACGCCCGCCATCAGATGCTTGACGTCGTCGAAGGTCTTGGTCGGATCGCGCTGGATTTCGGCGACCTCGATCGACACCGCGTTCTTCGCCACGCGGGCGGTGTTGCGCAGCGTGCGCCCGACCAGCACGGTGTCGGTTTCGTTCGCATCGACGATGCGCTGCTTCACATTCGGGTGAATCTTTGCCTCGACCGTCGCGCAGAAGCGCGTGCCCATGTTGACCGCGTCGGCGCCGAGCGCGAGCGCGGCGACCAGGCTGCGCCCGTCGGCCATGCCGCCCGAAGCGATGATCGGAGTGTCGGGAAGCGCGTCGACCGTCGCGGGAAGCAGCACGACGAGCCCGACATCGTCCTCGCCCGGATGTCCGGCGCATTCGAAGCCGTCGATGCTGATCACGTCGACGCCCTTTCGCACCGCCGACACCGAATGACGGACCGAGGTGCATTTGTGGATGACCCTGACCCCCTCTTCCTTGAAGCGCGGCAGATGGTCGGTCGGCGCGCGGCCCGCGGTCTCGACGATCTTGATCCCGCTCGCGATGATCGCCTCGCGATAATCGTCATAGGGGATGGGGTTGATCGACGGCAGCAGGGTCAGGTTGACGCCGAAGGGCTTGTCGGTGCGCTTCCGCGTCGCCTCGATCTCGTCGAACAGCGCCTGGCCGGTCGGATACATGTGCGCGGTGATGAAGCCCAGCGCACCCGCATTGGCGACCGCGGCGACGAGTTCGCCATAGCCGACGCCGGTCATCCCGCCCATGACGATCGGGGTTTCGATGCCGAACATCTCGGTGATACGCGTCTTGAAAGCCATGGTCTTTTTCCTCGGTTGCGGGCGATTGCCCTGTTCTTATTGCACGCCTTCCTCTCGGCGCGCGGGGTTCGATCAGCCGGCGTCGGCCTTGACGACGCCGCCGTGCCAGCTTCGATATTCGTCCTCGCCGGTATCGATCACATATTGATGGCGGTGGATGGGGTAGGAGCTGACCTGGCGGAACTGGACCCGCCGGACGCCGGGCATTCCGTAGATCTCGTCGATGGTTGCGGTGAGCGCATTCTGGTCCTTTGCGTAAATATGGGCGAGGAGGTTGAACGACCCCGTCTTCATCGCGCAGCCCGAGCAGCGATCCATGCCCGCGAGCGCGCGATAGGTGGCGCTGAGTTCGCTCGGGTGAACCTCGACATAGGCCCATCCGAAAACGCGCATGTTCGTCGCGCTGACGTCGATGAGCAGGCCATAGGTGATGGTGCCGGTTTCGGTCAGCCGCCGCAGCCGCTTGCGGATGGCGGCTTCGGAAAGGCCGAGCTGGCGGCCGAGCGCCCGATTGCTGGTGCGGCCGTCCCCGTGCAATATCTCGATGATCTGGCGGTCGATCGGATCGGGGTCGAAGCGAATGGTCATAGTGAGGCGATTCCCGATTTGATGCACGCCTCGCCGATCGAAACGTCGGTCGCAAGCGCGACGACGCCGGGGATCCGGCCGATCCGGGTTTCGACGATCTCGCGAAAGTCGGATACCTCCTGCGCGAAGATCATCACCTGCAGGAAGGGATTGTCGAAGAAGCGGGAGATCGAGAAGACCGTTTCGATTTCGGCGATCTCGGCCGCGATGCGTTCGATGTCGGCATGTTCGCAGCTCACCTCGATCCAGCCGACCGTCGCATAGCCGGCCCGCGCGATATTCTGCTGGACCGACGGCTTGATCACCTTGGCGCGGATGAGCGCGTCGACCCGGACCGAGATGGTGCTTTCGGCGACTCCGAGTTCGCCGGCGATGTCCTTGTTCGAAATCTGGGGGCGGCGCGACAGGACCGCGATGATCTGACGATCGAGCGCGTCAATCTTTCTGGTCCCCGTCATCCGCTCGATGTCCCCATTGCGTCCGGCCCGTTTTCGGTGCGCGCCGCCGGGAATGGGCCGGGAATTTGCATGACTCAAGCGAAAAATCCATCTCATTTGATGAAGATATATAATGCAGAATTATGCGTTCCGATTTTGCCTTGACAGGTTCGCATTCATCGATAATCATCGCGACATACAGAAAGTCCAAAAATGGGCAAGCGCCGCGTGGGAGCGGCGAACCGGCACCGCGAGGGCCGGGCGCAGGGAGAGGAAAAGGCTATGGGAATCAGACTGAGGCATTCTGTCCGCTGGCTGGCGGCCGCCAGCTGCCTGGCGATCGCGGGGGCGCTGCCCGCGACGGCGAGCGCCGCCGAGGAAACGGCAGACGACGCCGCAGCGCAGGCCCGCGAAGCTGCGAGTGCGGCCCATGGCGAAACCGATATCGTCGTGACGGCGCGCCGCCGCGAGGAAGGGCTGAGCCGCACGCCGGTCGCGGTTTCGGTGCTGACCGGCGATGCGCTCCAGTCGCGCAGCATCAATTCCGAGGCCGACCTCCAGACCGCGACGCCGGGGCTGATCGTCCGCTCGACCCAGGGGAGCAGCCAGTTCAACTATGCGATCCGCGGCCAGTCGATCGATGCCTTCAGCGTCTCACAGCCGGGGGTGCTGACCTATGTCAACGAGTTCCAGACCAACGCGCTGACGGCGGGTTCGCTCTACGATCTCGGTTCGGTGCAGGTGCTCAAAGGGCCGCAGGGGACATTGTTCGGCCGCAACACCACCGGCGGCGCGGTTCTCTTCTCGACCGCGGAGCCCGAGTTCGACGCCTTCGCGGGCATGGCGCGCGGGCGCGCGGGCAATCTCGGCGCGTGGCAGCTCGAGGGCATGGTCAACGCGCCGCTCGGCGATGGCGTGGCGCTTCGTCTTGCGGGGCTCGTCGACCAGCGCGACGGTTTCGTGCGCAATCTCGTCAATGGCGAGCGGCTCGCCAATGTCGATCGCTGGTCGATCCGCGGATCGCTGCGCTTTCAGATCGGCGATGTCATCGAGAGCAGGTTCGTCGGCGAATATGGGCGGACCAAGGGCCATGGCGATCCGCTTCTGGCCTATTCGGCCAACGCGCCGGGATCGGTCGGCCCGAACGGGCAGGCGCTCGCCGCCGACGTGCCGACTTTCTACAGCCCCATCCTCGACACGATCGCCGGCGCCGGCGCCTATGCAGCCCTGATGGCCGCCTATCCGGGCACGCCGGCGGGGGGCTATGGCGATTATGTGAACGTCCAGCGGGGGCTCGGCACTCGGGCGACCTATCTCGACGCCGATACCGGCCTCGACGCCAGGAGCGGCTACATCATCAACACCACCAGCATCGATGTTTCGGACAGCGCCCAGATCAAGAATATCATCGGCTATTCGAGCAACCGCAACGTGTCGCTGTTCGACCAGGACGGCAGCCCCTTTCCCTTCTATGGCTATGTCCAGACCTTCAACCGGGTGAAGACCTTCTCGGAGGAATTGCAGCTTTCGGGAAGCGCGATCGACGGCCGGCTGAGCTATATCGCCGGCCTCTATTATTCGAAGGAAAAGCGGACGAGCGGACAGGATTTCCGCTATTTCGATCTTGGCCCGGTCGCCAATCCGATCCTCGCGCCCGTTTTCGGCGCGCCGTCGCTGCCGCTCGCCAACCGTCTCGAGGGCGATTTCGACATCCAGAGCATCGGCGCCTTTGCGCAGCTCTCGTTCAAGCTGACCGACCAGCTCAGCGCGACGGGCGGCATCCGCTATACGAAGGAGAAGAACGCCTTCACCGAAGTGTCGGGCTTCGCCCCTTTCTATCCGTCGGGAATCGTCGAGAAGCGCAAGGACAGCAAGCCGAGCTGGACGCTGGGAGTCGAATATCAGGCGACGCCGACCTTCTTCCTCTATGCGACCTATCGCGGAAGCTGGCGCGGCGGCGGCTTCAACTATAATGCGCCGCCGGTCAACGCGTCGGCCGAGAATGGCGGCAACAGCTTCGACCCCGAACGGATCGAGGATGTCGAACTGGGCGCCAAATTCCTCGGCGAGGTCGGCACGGTTCCGGTTCGCGCCAATCTGGCCGTCTATAAAAGCTGGGTGAAGGCCATCCAGCGGGTCGCCTATCTGACCTTTCCCGATGTCGGGCCGGGCGGGGCGACCGTCAACGCGGACGGCGCGACCTTCCGGGGCGTCGAGTTCGATGCAGAGGTCACCGTGGCGCCGGGGGTGCGGATCGGCGGTTCCTTCAATCACACCGATCCCAAATATCGCGGCGATACGCAGCAGACGCTGTTCGGCACCTTCATCGACTTCACGACCTTTGCCGACGTGACCCGATATTCGGGAAGCGGCTATATCGACGTCGCGGCGCCGCTCGGCAACGACGCGGGCGAATTGCGCGCGCGCGTCGACATCTATGCGCAGTCGGGCCTCTATTTCTCCAACTATGGCCAGAGCGGCGCGCCCGGCACCCGGCTGCCTTCCTATGAGCTCGTCAACGCCCGGATCGGCGTCGACGACATCGGCGGCACCGGCATCTCCGCCGCCTTCTTCGCCAAGAATATCTTCGACAAGGAATATTTCGTCGGCGGCATCGGGCTCGGCACTGCCGGTGGCTACAACCTCGCGGTTCCCGGCGAACCGCGCACCTACGGCGTCGATTTGAGCTTCCGCTTTTAGAGACCCTCCTCCGCCCCGGCCGCTCGCCGGTCCGGGCGCTTTTCCCTCACTGGAGTGGGCCATATGATTGAAATGGACGCGATCGTCATCGGCGCCGGCATGTCGGGCATGTATCAGCTTCACCTGCTGCGACGGCTCGGCCTGTCGGTGCAGGTTCTGGAGGCGGGCGGCGAAGTCGGCGGCACCTGGTACTGGAACCGCTATCCGGGCTGCCGTTTCGATTCCGAAAGCTACAGCTATTGCTTTTCCTTCGACGAGGACATGCTCCAGGAATGGAACTGGAGCGAGCATTTCGCGCCGCAGCCCGAAACCTTCGCCTACCTCCGCCGCGTCGCCGACAAGCTCGATCTGCGCAAGGACATCCGTTTCGGCACGCGGGTCGTGTCGGCGCACTGGCAGGATGAAACCGGACGCTGGCTGGTGCGGTGCGAGGATGGTTACGAAGCCCGCGCCCGCTATCTGGTGACGGCGATCGGCATATTGTCGATCCCCGTCATCCCGAATTTTCCGGGGCGGGACCGCTTCGCGGGCCGGCAGTTCCACACCTCCGACTGGCCGCGCGACGGAATCGAGCTTGCGGGCAAGCGCGTCGCGGTCGTCGGCACAGGGGCCACCGGGGTCCAGGTCATTCAGGAAATGGCGAAGGTCGCGGGGCAGCTTACCGTGGTCCAGAAAGAGCCGAACTGGTGCAAGCCGCTCTGCAACGGCCCGATTTCGCCTGAGGAAATGGCCGACATCAAGGCGCGCTATGCCGAAATCTTCGCGACCTGCCGCGGCAGCGACGCGGGGTTCGTCCACAATTGGGATCCGCGCGGCACGTTCGACGTCAGCGACGAGGAACGTGAAGCCTTTTACGAACAGAAATATGGCGAACGCGGCTTTGCCTTCTGGCTGAGCAATTTTGCCGATCTCTCGGTCGATGCACGCGCGGCCGGCCTCGCGAGCGATTTTCTCGCGCGCAAGATCCGCGCGCGCGTTGCCGATCCGGCCACGGCGGAAAAGCTCATCCCCAAGGACCATCTGTTCGGCACGCGCCGGGTGCCGATGGAGACGAATTATTATGAGGTATTCAACCAGCCCAACGTCGACCTGATCGACGTCAACGCCGACCCGCTGATCGAGATCACGCCCGAAGGCATGCGGTTCGAAAGCGGCTTCGTGCCCGTCGACGTGATCATCTATGCCACGGGCTTCGACGCGGTACGCGGCGCCTTCGACCGCATCGACATCGTGGGCAAGGGCGGGTTGACGCTGAAGGAGAAATGGGACGACGGGCCGGTCACTTTCCTGGGTCTCCAAAGCCACGGCTTCCCCAATTTCTTCATGATCGTCGGGCCGCACAGCGGCGCCACCTTCTGCAACGTGCCGCGCTGCGCCGAACAGAATGTCGAGTTCATCGCCGGGCTGATCGGGCACATGGAAGGCAAGGGGCTGACGCGGTGCGAAGCCACCGCGGCCGCCGAGGAAGACTGGACGAACCAGGTGCTCGACCAGGCGGACCAGTTGCTCGCGGGCAAGACCAACAGCTGGTTCACCGGGATCAACCACAACATCGAAGGGCGGGGAAAGCGCAAGATGCTGCTCTATACGCTCGGTCAGCAATATTTCCTGAAGGTCTGCCGCGACGTCGTCGAGCAGGACTATCGCGGCTTCGACATGGCGCGCGAGCGGACGGCCGCCTGAGCCCTTTTCCCAAGGAGAGTCCCATGCCCAGCGCAGCCTATGAAGCTCTGGTCGCCGATCTGTTCGCATCGCCGATGCCGACCGACATAAAGGAGATGCGCGAGGCCTATCGCGCGATGGGCGACGCCTTTCCGCTGCCCGATGACGTCAGAGTGGCAAAAACCACGCTCGGCGGCCGCCCCTGCGAATGGCTCGCGGTCGCCGCGGCGCCGCGGCACGCCATCCTGCTCATGCACGGCGGCGGATATTGCATCGGCGGTCTCGATTCGCACCGGCATCTCGGCGGCGAGATCGCGCGGCAAACCGGCGGCCGGGTCGCCGTGATCGATTATCGCTTGGCGCCCGAGCACCCCTATCCGGCGGGACTCGACGACTGCAAGCGGGCCTATGCCGAGCTTCTGGAGCAGGCGGGCACCGAAAAAATCGCTCTGGTCGGCGACAGCGCCGGGGCCGGGCTCGTGATGGCGCTTCTCGCCGAATTGCTGCGCGAGAAGCAAGGGCTCCCGGCCAGCATCTATTGCATGTCGCCCTGGGCCGATCTTGCCAATACGGCCACGTCGCGGACGCTCAAATGCGCCGGCGACCCGCTGGCGAAGATCGACCAGCTTGCCAAGATGGCCGATCTTTACGCCGGGGGCATCGCGGTCAGCGATCCCCGTATTTCACCGGCCTTCGCCGACTTTCGGGGGGCGCCGCCGGTCTTCATTCAGGCGGGCACCGCCGAAGTCCTGATGGACGATGCGCTCAACCTCGCCAAATCGCTCGCCGATGCCGACGTCGACGTCGACCTCGAGCTTCGCGCCGGCATGGTGCACGTCTGGCCCTGGTTCTTTCCCGCGATTCCCGAAGGAGCGGCCGCGCTTACGCGCGCGTGCCGCTTCCTGTCGCGTCATTTCGATGAGGGCTGACCCCGTCTATTTCGCCTGACCCGCGTTGCCGAGGACCATCATCGCCGACAGCGCCAGCGTCTGCGCGCCGCGCTTGATCGTCGGTTCGGGGACCGGCGCGAAATAGGGCGAATGATTGACCGGCAGCGGCTTCCCCTCGGCCTTGTAGCGTGCGATCGTTGCCGGGTCGTAGCCGCCGATCGCGAAGAAGACCGACGGCACGCCTTCGTCGATGAAGACCGAATAATCCTCGCTCGCGGTGCCGCCCGACTCGCTGGCGGGGACGAATTGCACATCCTTGCCGAAGACCGTCTTCAGCATCGCCGCCGACCGCGCCGACAGCGCCGCGTCGTTGTGGACCGCGTTGGTGCCCGTCGGCTGGGTGATCGTCGGCTCGGGCGCGCGCGCCATCGCCGCGACCGAGCGCGCAGTGCGCTCGACGCCCTCGACGAGCAGTTTGCGCGTCGCATCGTCGTGCGAGCGCAGCGTGAGCTTGAGATCGGCGTGGTCGGGAATGATGTTGTTGACCGTGCCCGCGGTGAAGGCGCCGACGGTCACGACGCCGAACGCCTTGGGGTCCTTTTCGCGGCTGATGATGGTCTGGACGTCGGTGACGAAGCGGCTGCCCATCATCACCGGATCGATGCTCATATTCGGCATCGACCCGTGCGCGCCGACGCCGTTGAAGGTGATGTCGATCGCGTCCGATGCCGAGCTGACGACGCCGTCCTTCACCATCACCGTGCCGACCGGGAGCGGCGCGACGTGCGCGGCGAAACCGAAATCGGGCTTGGGCCAGCGGGTGAACAGCCCGTCGGCGATCATCGCCTTCGCGCCGCTGACATTCTCCTCGGACGGCTGGCCGATGAACATCAGCGTGCCGTGCCACTGGTCCTTCATCGCCGCGAGCGCCGCGGCGGCGCCGACCCACCACGCCATGTGGCTGTCGTGGCCGCAGCTATGGTCGACGAAGCTCAGCTTGCCATCGACGGTCTGCTGCGCGCGGCTGGCATAGGGGAGGCCGGTCTTTTCCTCCATCGGCAGCGCGTCCATCTCGGCACGGACGAGCAGGGTCGGACCCTCGCCGTTCTTGAGGATCGCGACAATGCCGGTCTTGCCGACCTTTTCGGTGACGGTGAAACCGAGCTTGCGCATCTCGGCGGCAAGGATCGCGGCGGTGCGCACTTCCTGAAAGCCGACCTCGGGATGCGTGTGGAGATCCTTGTAGAGCGCGTCGAGGTGCGGATATTGCTTGTCGATCGTCGCGTCGATCCGCGCCAGCGCGGCGGCGACGTCGAAGCCGGGCGCGGCCGGGGCCGTCTGGGCATGGACGGGAAGCGCGGCGAGGCCGGCAGTCAGGGTCAGCAATATCTTGCGCATCGGGCAATCTCCACTGTTGGAACGGAAAGGGATGCGCCGGGTCAGCGCAGGAGCGCGGCGACCAGGCGGTGCAGGAAATCGTCGGCGACCGGACGGCGAGCGAGATAGCCCTGGTCGATCGCGGCGGTGATCGCGAAGAGGATTTCGAAGGGCGACAGGATGGGGGCGATGCCCTGTTCGCCGAGCGCGCGGGTCAGCGTCGCGACATTGGCTTTGCGCCGTCGGCGCTGCGCGTCCATGATCGGGGCGATGAGGTCGGGCGCCGCGCGCCGCGCCTCATAGATGGCGGGCAGGCAGGTGCCCACGACCGGGTCGTCATAGCGGTTGCGGACGGCGATCGCGAAAGCAAGCAGGTCGGCCGCCGCGTCGCCCCCATCGACGAGCAGCGCGTCGTCGAAGCGGTCGTTGAAGGCGTCGACGAGCGCCGCGATCGCCGAGGGCCAGCGGCGATAGAAGGTCGGACGGGGAATACCGGCATGCTGGCAGATGCGATTGATCGACAGGCCGGCGAAGCCATGCTCGCCCAAGAGGACGACCGCACTGTGTTTGATCCGGTCGTCGAGATCGGCCTGCCGCGGTCGCCCCGCCGTCGTGTCCCTGTCGCCCACTGCCGTGACTTCCATCTGTCCCGCACCCGCAATGCCCGATCGCGCCGCCCCAGGCGAATGAATAATATCGATACATAATTGTATCGATATTTTATGCAAGGTCAAGGGTTTCGCTCGGTCCGCGCCGCCGCCCCCTTCGTTTCCGCCCTTGCCCGGGGATTGACATACGTATCGATTTTGCGCCAAAGCTCGATTTCGATGCATATTTGTATCGAAATAGTTCGCGGTAGCGACAGATAATGACGAAGGGGCGATCAAGCCCTCGCATCGCCGCGGCAGGCAAACAGGGAAGGGCTCTCGATATGTTGGATAATCGCAAATTGTTGCTCGTGATTTCGGCGTCGGCTTTCGCGCTCGCCGGCACCCCCGCCTTCGCGCAGGACGAGCCTGCCGCCGCCGAGACGGCGGCCGATGCGGGCGCGAACGAGATCGTCGTCACCGGCTCGCGCATCGCGCGCCGCGATTTCGAGGCCGCGAGCCCGATCGTCACCTTGGGCGCCGACGCCGTCGCCGCGACCGGGCAGGCGACGCTGGAGGGCGCGCTCAACCAGCTTCCGCAATTCTCGGCTGGTTCGACCGCCTTCTCGAATGACCTCAACGCGACGGGGCAGGCGACGCTCAACCTGCGCGGCCTCGGCGCGCAGCGCAACCTCGTGCTGCTCGACGGCCGCCGCCTTCAGCCGTCGAACAGCAGCCAGGTCATCGACATCAACACCATCCCCTCGATCCTCGTCGGCGGGACGGAGATCATCAGCGGCGGCGCTTCGGCGGTCTATGGCTCCGACGCCATCTCCGGAGTCGTCAACTTCAAGGTGCGCGACCTCGAAGGGGTCGAGATTTCGGGCCAGAACACGCTGACCGAGCGCGGCGACGGCGGCATTCGCGAGATTTCGATCGGCGCGGGCACGCGCTTCGCCGACGGCCGCGGCCGGATCATCGTCGGCGCCGCCTACACCGACCGCGACGCCGTCAACATCAACAGCCGCGCCTTCTTCCGCCAGAATCAGGGCGTGTCGGGGACGATTCCGTTCGGCATCTTCACCCCGGGCGCGAACCCCGCCAGCCAGCAGGCGCTCGACGACGCCTTCGCGGCTTATGGCGTCGCGCCGGGATCGGTGATCCCCGCGGCGGGGATCGGCGTCAATGCGGACGGCACGCTCTTCGCCAACGGACGCGGCGTCTATAATTATCGCGACAACGAGCCCTATCTCTACAACAACGGGCAGGCGCTGCTGCAGGTGCCGTCGACGACCTATACGCAGATTCCGCTCGAGCGCATTTCGACCTTCGGCCGCGCGACCTTCGAGGCGAGCGACAATATCAAGCTGTTCGTCCAGGGACTCTATACCGACTATACCTCGACGACGATCCAGGACCCCGCGCCGAACGCCGGGCTGTGGACGATCCGCGTGCCGGTCACCAATCCCTTCGTTCCCGATGCGCTCCAGCCGATCCTCGCATCGCGCGCCAATCCGACCGCACCGGTCGTCGTGACCAAGCGCTACAGCGAGGCCGGTCCGCGCAGCGTCGATCACAAGGCGACGACGCGGCAGGTCCTCGGCGGCGCCTCGGGCAAGTTCGGCGCCAGCGGCATCACCTGGGAGCTTTATGGCTCGACGGGGAAGAGCATCGTTGACGACATCTCCTACGGTTCGGTCTTCACCAGCAAGGTGCAGCAGCTCGCGTCGGCCGCCGATGGCGGCGCGTCGATCTGTTCGGGCGGCTATAATCCGTTCGCGGTCACCAACTCGCCCGAATGCGTCGCCTTCATCAGCGGCGTGACACGCAACCGCACCGAGACGAAGCAGGACGTCGTCGAACTCAATCTGCAGGGCGGCATCGCGCAGCTTCCCGCGGGCGAGCTCCGCTTCGCGGCGGGCGTCGGCTATCGCCGCAACGAATTTGCCTTCACCCCCGATCCTGAGCAGGTGACCGGCAACATCGTCGCGATTGCGCGCACCTCGCCGACCGCGGGTTCGACGAGCGCGAAGGAGGCCTATGCCGAGCTGCTGATCCCGCTGCTCCACGACATTCCGCTGATTCAGGACCTCACCATCGATGCGGCCTATCGCTATTCGGACTATAAGCAGAGCGGCGGGGTTTCGACCTACAAGGTTGATGTCGACTGGACCGTGGTGAGCGGCGTGCGGCTGCGCGGCGGCTATCAGCGCGCGATCCGCGCGCCGAACGTCGGCGAGCTTTATACCGCGACCACCGGCCTTTTCCCGACCATCGGCTCGGTCGCCAACGGTGCCGGCGATCCGTGCGACACGCGCAGCGCGTTCCGGAACGGCGCCAACGCGGCGCAGGTGCGGGCGATCTGCATCGCGCAGGGGATGCCCGAGGTGCTCGCCGACTCCTATATCAACAATGTCACGCAGGTGGCGGCCTTCCTGTCGGGCAACGCCAATCTGAAGCCCGAAAAGGCCGACACCTGGACGGTCGGCGCGGTGCTGTCGCCGCGCGCGGCGTCGCCGTGGCTGTCGAACCTGCGCGCGTCGGTCGACTATTATAATATCGCGATCGACGACGCGATCGCGACGATCCCGGTGTCGGTGTCGCTCAACAAATGCTTCAACGCCGACGGCAGCAACCCGAGTTACGACGCGAATAATTTCTTCTGCGCGCTGATCGGCCGCGACGTCAATTCGGGGGGCATCACCAACGCGCTACAGCCCTATCTGAACCTTGGCGGCTACAAGACCGCGGGGGTCGATGTGCAGCTCGACTGGTCGGTGCGCCTCGCTGACGTCGGGCTCGGCGACGGGTCGGGGCGCTTCGGCATTTCGTCGGTGATCAACTATCTCGACAAGTTCGAGATCCAGAACCTCCCCGGCGGGCCGTTCCAGGATTTCGGCCGCACGATCGGATCGGGAACCACGCTGCCGCGCTGGCGCTCGACGACCTCCTTCACTTTCGGCACCGACAGCATGAGCGCGCTGCTGCGCTGGCGGCATATCGGTGCGATGACGGATGCGTCGAAGGTCACGAACGCGGCGAGCACGACGCCGGGGGTCAAGGCGTATGATTATTTCGACCTCTCGCTGCGCGTCGACCCGGCCGAGCGCTTCAGCCTGCGCTTCGGGGTGAACAACCTGTTCGACAAGACGCCGCCGGTGGTCAGCGGCGTCCTCGGCCAGACCGACGCGAGCACTTATGACGTGCTCGGCCGCACCTATTATCTCGCCGCCACGGCGCGCTTCTGACGGTCAGGAAAGGGAGAAAAGCGATGCCCAAATGGATGCGATCGGCGGCGGTCCTCGCCGCCTTCGGCCTCGCGGCGGGAACTTCCGCGCTGGCGGCAGAGGCACCTGCTGCGCAGGCGGCGCCCGCTCCCGTGGCGGGAACGCTGATCGAAAGCGCGCCGCTCGCGCCCGAGTTTGGCCTCGACGGTGCGGCGCAGGCCTTTGCGATCCGCTACGGCTCGACCGACGGCGTCACCGGCAGCGGCGCGGTGCCGGTGACCGGCGCGCTGTTCATCCCCAAGGGCACGCCGCCCGCGGGGGGCTGGCCGCTGATCGCCTGGGCGCATGGCACCGTCGGCATCGGCGACGATTGCGCGCCGTCGCGCAACCCGCGCTCGGCGCGCGACCGCACCTATCTCGATCATTGGCTGGGCGAGGGCTATGCCGTCGTCGCGACCGACTATCAGGGGCTGGGCGGGCCCGGACCGCACGCCTATCTCAACACCCGCGTCGAGGCATATTCGGTGCTCGATTCGGTGCGCGCCGTGCTCGGCGGTGACTTCGGCCTCGCGAACAAGGTGCTGCTCGTCGGCCAGTCGCAGGGCGCCGGCGCGGCCTTCGCCACCGCGGGTTATGCGGCGGACTATGCGCCCGACGTCAACCTGCGCGGGACGATCGCCACCGGCCTGCCCAACCTTGCCGTGGCGGGGGAAACGAGCCGCAGCGACGGCGACAAGCCCGACCGGCTGATCGCCTATCTGCTCTACATCGCTTCGGCGGCGCAGCAGATCGACCCCAGATATGATCCCGCCGCCGTGATCACCGAGCGCGCGATGCCGCTCTACCGGCAAGCCGCCGACACCTGTGTCGTCGATATGTTCAATGCGGTGGTCGAGGCCGGACTGACCCGCGCCAACAGCTTCAGGACCGACTTCTGGCACCATTATGCGCCGATGCTGACCTATGCCGGCTATCCGACGCTCCATATCGCGACGCCGGTGTTCATCGGCACCGGCGCCGAGGATGTCGACACGCCCGCGGCGATGCAGAAAACGGTCGTCGATGGCGCCTGCGCCGCGGGTTCGACGATCGAATGGCACGTCTATCCGGGGCTCGACCATTCGGGGACGGTCAACCGCTCCTTCACCGATTCGCGCCTGTTCGCGCAGCAGGTGATGGCGGGGAAACCCGTCGCCGGAACCTGTTCCGCCAAGGCGAGCTGAAAAGATCGCGCGGCAATCCGGAGCGGGCATAAGCCCCTCCGGATTGCTTGGCGTCGCCCGCGACGACGGGCGCGGCCCGTCAATCAGCGGTTGCGGTTATCGTTACGCTCTTCGCGACCGCCTTGCCGGGGAGCGGATTGGGCGGCGGTCTGGCCCGCGGTCTGGTCCTGCTGCTGGGCGGTGTCCTTGAGCTGGCCCTTGGTCATGCCGGTGACGAGCACGTCGCCCGACCCCGCGAAGCTGGCGGCGGGAAGCGTCGCGGTGCGGTTGCCGACCTCGACCGTGACCGCCTCGACGACGCCGCGCCCGGTCTGGCGCAGTTCCTGCACATAGCCGATCACCTTGCCGCGCGCATCGGTCACCGCCATGCCGGGCTCGACCGCGAACATGCCGCTGCTGCTGGCCGCGCCGCTACCGGCGGCAGCGAGCTGACCCAGCGCGCCCTGGAAGCTGCCCGCGGCCGAACCGGCGGCGCTGGTGCTGCCCGAGACGTTCGACAGCGTGCCGCCTGCCCGGTCGCGGACAGTCCCGACCGCACCGCGGGTCGTGCCGGTGACGGTCGATGTGGTGCTCTGGGCCGTGCCCTGAAGCGTGCCGGTGGCGCCCTGCGCGGTCTGGCCGACGAAATCGGTGCCGACCGCCTGCGCGTCGAGGCTGCCGCTTCCCGAGGCGCCGCCCGAGCCGTTGGCGCTTCCGCCGACGGCATGGCCGAGCAGATCGCCGTTGCCGCTCGCCGATCCCTTGCCGTTCGCGTCGGCGCTGCCCTTGCCATGCACGCGGCCCGAGCGGCGATCGACATTCGCTTCGCCGCGGCCCGAGCCGGTCAGATCGCCGGCGCTGCCGATCGTGCCGCCGATCGGGCCGGTCGGGTTGCCAAGCGTCCCGCCCAGCGTGCCGCCGAGGCCGCCGGTGAGGCCGCCGCTGCCGCCAAGCAACTGCGCCGCGGCGGGCGCCGAAAAGGCCATGGCCGACGCCGCGAGCGCGAGGGCCGAAATGAAAATGCGATGGGTCATTGTCCTGCTCCTGAGTCTGCGGCCCGGAGGGGGCGGGCCTGTGGAGAGAACGATGCGGGAGTCGATTTTCTTCCGAATAAATTCCGGCGGTGGGTCAGCGGCCGCCGCAGGTGCCGCAGATCAGGCCGTGACCATAGATTTTGTCGCGGCCCCTTTTGCCGAGATCGCGCGCCTCCATGACGAGGGCGGCGACGGCCGGACCGATGGCATCGATCGACGGCGCGGGATAGCGGAGCGCGAGTCGGCCCGCGACGAGCGGCGCCGCGAAGGAGGTGCCGCGCAGCCGATCGGTGCCTTGCGCGCCGGTCGCCGCCAGCACCGCATCGCCGGGCGCCGCGAAATCGACGTGCAGCGCGCGCCCTGCCTCGGGAAGCGCGCGGCCTTTCGCATCGACCCCCGTCACCGCGAAGACGCCGGGATAGGATGCCGGATAGGCAGGCGGCGCGGCGGGCCCGTCGTTGCCGACCGCCGCGACGATCAGCATCCCGCGCTGCCGCGCGCGGAGGACTGCCGCCGCCAGCAGCTTGTTGTCGGGTCCGACGAGGCTGATCGTCGTCACCGCCACGCCCCTTTCGACCAGCCAGCCCAGCGCGCGGGCGATCGCGCTCGCATTGCCGCCCGCGGGGTCGGTGCCATAGACATCGGCCGCGAGCAGCCGTCGCCCCGGCGCGGCCCCCCGCACCGGCCCGGTCCCGACGAGCAGCGAAGCGACCGCGGTCCCGTGGCGGCTCGCCGACGGCGCGCCCGTCGCAAAGCCGCGCTGTTCGACGCGTCCCGCGATCGACGGATGCGCGGCGACGCCGCCGTCGATCAGGCCGAGCGCCGCCGGACCTGCACCCGCGCTCGTCGCTGCCGCGAGCGCGGCGCGCGGCAACGCGCCGCCCGGCCCGCTGGCGAAATAGAGGTTGTCGACATCGATCTCGGCCGCGGGGAGCAGCTTTGCCAATTGCTTGCGCGCGCGGGCGAGGCTGCGTCCTTCCGGCACGCGAAAGCGCGCGATGTCGAGGTCGAGGCCCGCGATATGGTCGCGGTCGAGCAGCGCGAAGCCTTGCTGGCTCGCGCGCACGATCATCGCCGCGTCGATCCCGCTCGCGACGAGGACGCCGCGCACCGCGGGCTCGCCACGGTCGTCGAGTTCGATACTCTCGCGATGGCTGCGCAGCAGCGCGGTGATCCGGTCGAGCCGGAGCCCGGTCAGCCTGTCGGGCGCCGAAAGCAAAGGCTCGGCGTTCAGTTCGGGCAAGGGCGGCAGGGTGTGCGCCGGGTCGGGGATCTGGACCTGCGGCAAGGCAAGCTGCGCGTCCGCGCGTGGCCCGATCGCTGCGATCAGCAGGGAAAGCATTATCGGCAGGGCGACCCGGAGTTTCATCTCACCTCTCGCAAAAATCGCCCCCGGACGGAATGGGGGGCGCTTTCCCGGAAAAATTTAGCATGTCGCGGAAGAAACGATAGAAGGCCGTCGTTTCTTCCTCGGACAATCGAAAAGGCGATCATGCGCTTTGAAGAGGAACTGGTCGAGCTGCTGCCGCGTCTGCGCCGTTTCGCGCGCGGACTGGCGCGGAGCGCCAGCGACGCCGACGATCTGTGCCAGGCGGCGATCGAGCGCGCGCTGAAATCGCGCGAACAGTGGCAGGATGGAACGAGACTGGACAGCTGGATGTATCGTATCACCCGCAATCTCTGGATCGACGAGCGCCGCGCGGCCGGCCGGCGCGGCGTTCATAGTCCCATCGACGAGGCCGCGACGCAGGTCGCGGGCGACGGCGCCGCCGAGGTCGAGGCCGGCGCGCTGCGCGGCGATGTCGACGGCGCGATGGCGCGGCTCCCCGACGAACAGCGCGAGGTGGTGATGCTCGTCCTCGTCGAAGGCTATGCCTATCGCGAGGCGGCCGAGATATTGGAAGTGCCGATCGGGACCGTCACCTCGCGCCTCGCGCGCGGCCGCGAGACATTGATGCATTTGCTGGGAGAGGCGGCATGAGCTTCGATCCCGCCACCGTCGCCGCCTTCGTCGACGGCGAACTCGACGACCTGACGGCACGCCGGATCGCGCGCGAGGCCGAAAGCGATCCCGCGCTGGCGGCCGAGATTGCGCGCCACCGCGTGCTGAAGGCGAAGCTGACGGCGCATTTCGCGCCGGTTGCCGAAGAGGCGGTGCCCGAACGGCTTCGCGCGCTGTTGATGGACGCCAAGGTCGACACCAGCCTTGCCGGTCGCCGCGAAGCGAAGCGCGCGCGCTTTTCGCCGATCCATTGGGGGGCAATCGCGGCCTCGCTGGTGCTGGGCCTGACGCTGGGCCTGAGGCCGTGGCTGCCCGCCCCCGACGCGATCAGCGCGAACGGCACGCTGGTCGCCGCGGGACCGCTGGCCCGGGCGCTCGACACGCAACTCGCCTCGAACCAGCCCGCCGATGCCGAGGTGCGGATCGGCCTGAGTTTCCGGGACAAGCAGGGCCGCACCTGCCGCAGTTTCGAGGGGGCCGCGCTTTCGGGCATCGGATGCCGCGAGGACGGGCGCTGGACGCTCGAGCGCGCGCTGCGCGGGGAAGGCAGGCGAGACTATCGTCAGGCCTCCTCGGGCGCGCTGGCGGCCGATGTGGCGGCGATGCTGGCGGGCGATCCCTTCGATGCCGCCGCCGAACGCGCCGCGCGCGACCGCGGCTGGTCCGATTGAGCACCGCCTCCTAGAGAGTTGCCGGTCGCGGCCTTGGGGCTGTCGTCATGGCGCGGGCATAGCCGCCGGGCGCGAGCCGGGCGATCAGCATCGCGGCGACTGCCACGCAGCCGAGGTGGAGCAGCCAGCCGGCGACGAAGCCGCCGGTGCGGTCGTGCAACGCGGCGACGATCCACGGCGGCAGCGCGGCGAGCAGGAAGCCGCCGCCCTGCATCAGCGCCGACAGCGCGCCGGCTTCGGCCGCGTCCGCCAGATGATCGAGCGCGACGATCATCATCAGCGCGAAGCACCCGCCGAGCCCGGCGCCGAGCAGGATCGCGATGACGAGCGGCGCGGCCTGCGGCGCGAAGGCCAGCCCGGCGAAACCCGCGGCCTGCATTGCGAGCGTCAGCGCCAGCCAGCCGCGCCGGTCGGTCCGTCCGCGCGCCGCGATCGGCAGCAGCAGCGCCGCCGCCGCCTGCGCGATCGCCAGCACCGCGAGCAGGCCGCCGCTGGCGGCGACGCCGCGCCCCTGATCCTGATAATAGGGGGCGAGCCAGGCGACCGACGAGGCATAGCCGCCGTTGACCAGCCCGAAGCAGGCCATCAGCAGCCAGGTGCGCGGGCGGCGGAGCAGCACGCCCATGCTCGCGCGCGCCGCTGGCAGCGCTTCGTCGCGCGGCAGGCGCGCCGCCAGCGCGAGCGCCGCTACCGCCGGTGCGGCGAACAGGGCAAGGCCGGCGCGCCAGCTTCCGGTCGCCTCCGCGAGGAGCGGGGCCGCCTGCGCGCCGAGCGCGCCGCCGCCCATCAGCATCGCCGAATAGAGGCCCATGACGATCGCCACGCGCCGCGGAAAGTCGCGCTTGATGACGCCAGGCAGCACCGCCTGAACGACCGCGACGCCGAGCCCGCAGAGGATCGCGGTGCCGAGCAGCAGCGTGCCGCTCGCTGCGAACAGGCGGAGGAAAGAGCCGAGCGCGAGCAGCGCCAGCGCCAGCACGACCAGCCGTCGCGGCGCGATCCTGCGCTGGAGCAGCGGTCCGGCGAAGGCACCGATCCCCATCAGCAGCATCGGCAGCAGGGTCAGCAGCGCCATATCCTGCAACCCCAGTCCGGTCGCCGCGCCGATTGCCCCCGTAAGCGGCCCGATCCCGGTCAGGAAGGGTCGGAGGTTGAGGCCGATCAGCGCGATTGCCGCGAGCGGGAGCAGGCGGGCGGATTTCATCCCGCCTTCGCCTGCTGGTTTCGCGCCCAGTTGGCGTAAAGGGCGGGTTCGCCCTGCGGGACGTGGCGGATCGTCATCGTCTGTTCGGCGAAGGGCTTGGCGAGGTCCGCATAAATTGTGGCGGTCGACAGGCCATAGGGTGCGCCGTCCTCGTTCGAATAGGCATAGGTGACCGCGCCGATGCCCGACAAGCGCATCGCCGCCAGGCACATCGGGCAGGGATGCCCGCTCGCGAAGACCGCGCAGCCGCGAAGGTCGGGCGAGCCGATCGCGCGGCTCGCGGCGCGGAGCGCGCCGAGTTCGGCGTGCGCGGTCGGATCGCCGGTCGCGAGAATCTCGTTGACTCCGGTTGCGATCACCGCGCCGTCCCTGACCACCACGGCGCCGAAGGGGCGGCCGCCGCGGTCGGCGTTGGCGCGCGCGAGGGTGATCGCTTCGGCGAGGAAACGTTCGGTATCGTCCATCATCGGGCCTTTCTGCCTATTTTGCCGCCGCGGCGTTCCACGCCGCGACCCTGGCGCGCGTGTCGGCGAGCATCTTGTCGAGCGCCGCGCGGTCATAGGCGGCGCCGCGCAGCACTACCGTGCGGATCGCGCGCGTCGCACTGATATCGTCGAGCGGGTTGCGGTCGAGCAGCACGAGGTCGGCGGCCTTGCCCGCCTCGACCGCGCCATAATGGTCGAGCTTGCCGAACCAGGCGGGGCCGGCGCGCGTCGCGGAGGCGAGCGCCTGCGCGGGCGTCAGCCCCTTGTCGACGAAGATGCCGAGCTCCTGATGCAGCGCGATGCCGGGATAGTTGAACGAATTGAGGAAACCCGCGTCGGTTCCCGCCATGATCGTCACGCCCGCCTTTTGCAGCATCGGCAGCACCGATGCCTCATGCTCATATTCGGCGTGGCGCGCGGCGATGGCGGCGGCGTCGGCCTTTGCGGCGCGATCGATGCGCCACTGATAGGTTGCGCGGAGGCCGGGCCCGATCAGGCCGAGATAATCGTCGTTCTTGTGATCGTCCCGGTCGAGATAAGCGATGACGCGGCTGCCGTTCAGCGTCGGGGTGACGAACACGCCCTTCGCCGCGAGCTTGCGATAGGCCGCCATCGCGGTGTCGGGGTCGAAGCCCGCGTCGATGCGGCGATAGGCCTCGGCCCGGTCTATGCGTCCGGCGGCGAAATCGGCGGCGATCGTCGCCTCGTCCTTCACCCCGGCCTTATAGGCATAGCCGATATGCTCGATCGAGCTGATCCCGGCGTCGACTGCCTGATCGACGGTGAGCGCGAGCGGGATATGGCCCGACACGCGCAGCCCCGCCGCGCGCACCTTGCGGATCGCGTAGAGGAAAAGGTCGGGCTTCATCGTGCTGTCGGTGATCTTGACGAAATCGACGCCAAGGCCGGTCAGCTTGGTGACCGCCGCATCGACATCGGCCTCCGACCCGGTTTCGATCGTGCCCTTCCAGATCGGCTTGATACCCTCGATCTTGGGGCCCGAGCTCAGCAGGGTCGGGCCGAACAGCTTGCCGCTCGCAATCTCGCCGCGCCATGCCAGCACGTCGTCCGGCAGGTCGCCCGAGGCGTCGCGCACCGTCGTGATGCCGTGCGCGACATAGAGCGGTAGTAGCGCCTTATTCTCCTCGACCAGCGCCGGGCCGCCGCCGAAATGGACGTGCATGTCCCACAGGCCGGGGATCAGGAAGCGGCCCCCGCCATCGATCGTCCGTCCGGCAGTCCACGCCTTCGCGACCTGGGCGTCGCCGCCGACCGCGACGATCACGTCGCCTTTGGTCGCGACCGCCTGGTCGGCGATCAGCCGCGCCCCCGCGACGTCGACGATCGTCGCGTGGCGGATGATGAGGTCGGCGCGCTCCTTCGCGGCGGCGGCGGTGGACAGGGGCAGCAGGGCGAGACCCGCGAGAAGGACGGATACCAGCTTCTTCATGACGTCGATTCCCGGTTGTTGAACGATGCAGCCCAGATAAGGCTTCGGCGCATCATTCTCCAATGAGATGTTTAAATGCATATCATTCAGATTTAAGATGATGCCATGTTCGATCCGCGCCTCCTCTGCGCCTTCGTCGCGATCGCCGACACCGGCAGCTTCACGCAGGCGGCCGAGCGGCTCCACAGCACCCAGTCGACGATCAGCCAGCAGCTCGCACGGCTCGAACAGGCGGTCGGGCAGGGGCTGATCGACCGCGCGGCGCGGCCGGTTCGCGTCACCGCGCCGGGCGAACGGTTGCTCGGTTATGCGCGCCGCATCCTGGCGCTGCAGCAGGAGGCGGAGACGCTGCTCGCCGATCGCGCCGGCACCGCGGCGATCCGCATCGGCGTTCCCGAGGATATCGTCACCCTGCCGATGAGCGAGATTTTCGCGCGCTTCGCCGAACGGCATCGCGAAGTGCGCCTCGACGTCACCACCGGACTCAGCCGCGATCTCGACCGCCGTTTTCGCGCGGGCGAGTTCGACATCGTCGTCGTCAAGGAAGCCGCCGCGAGCCCCGACCATCGCGCGACCTTTCCCGAGGCGATGGCCTGGTTCGAGAGCGCGGAGCGCGCGCGGCCGTGGACCGATCCAGTCCCGCTCGTGACCTTTCCGCCGGGTGGCCTCTATCGCGAGGCGATGTTCGAGCGCGTCGACCGCGCCCGCCGCCATTGGTATGTCGCCTTCACTGCGACCAGCCTCGCCAGCGTCCGCACCGCGGTCGCGGCCGGGCTCGGCCTGTCGCTTCTCCCCCGCGCCGCGGCCGAAGGGTGCGGGATACGGCCCTATGCCGGGTTCGGCGAGGCGGCGGCGATGGCGGTCTCGGTCTATTCGTGGGAGGATGCGGGCGAGATCGGCCTGCTGCTCGGCCATATCAAGGCGGTGTTGCAGGCCCGCTACGAGGCGTATCGCGCGCCCTTCGGGATATGAGCGAGCGGATTGCGGGAGGAACGATTCAAGCCGAAACGCACCGCCCGAAAGAATTTCTTCGCTTGACGATTCCTAAATCAATCTTTTAAGTTGAATTTGTCGCTCGAAGCTGGTCGGGACGGGCGACGGGCTCTCCCGCCTTCTCTCCTCGACCCGCGGCTTTTGACCGGGAAGCAGCTTGCTCCGCGTTACCAACGGCTAAAGCGCGTGATGCTCGGGCGACGGCGCCAGGCATTGCGTTCCCCCAGCAGGGGTATTGCGATGCGCATGTGTAGCAGCAGGTCTTGAACCGATGCCGATCGGGTCCGGTGCTTTTCGCCGGCCCGTCCTTCTTTGCGTCGTGCCCCGCCCTGGCGGAAGCGCGGCTTTGGTCCGGCGCCGCTAGCCAAATGCGCGCGCCGGCGACAGGTGAATCCATGCCTTTACTGACTCCATCCGATCTGTCGGATCTCGCCCGCTATCCCGCGTCCCTGCGCAGCGCCGCCCGCGCGCTGTGGGGAGGCGGGCTGGCGACCGCGCGCAGCGGCCCGGCGCCGCGCCCACCCGAAAACTCGCGACTTTATCGAAAATGAAAGAATTTTTTCCGTTTCAATAAGAAATCTTCTTCGCACAGGGCGGCTTTGCTCTGTTACAGGTGAAACGAAACGCTTTGCCGCGTGCATCCCAGGCGACCGGGCAGGCCGCCGGGTTGATTATAATAGCAAGACCAGGAGGACTGATCATGATCCCTTTCCGTACCATGGCGACCAGCGCCATCGCTCTCGCGGCCATCGCCGCCTTTCCGGTGCAGGCGCAGGATGCGCCTGACGCGGCCGATGCCGCGAGCAACGGCGACGAGATCATCGTCACCGGCACGCGCGCGGCCGGGCGGTCGCGCCTCGACTCGCCGGCGCCGGTCGACGTGCTGAACGGCGAGACGCTACGCCGTCAGGGATCGACCGAAGTCGGGCAGGCGCTGGCGACCGTCGCGCCGTCGATCGACTTCAAGCGCTCCTCGGCGGTCGACGGCACCGACGCGATCCGCCCCGCGACGCTGCGCGGGCTGTCGCCCGACCAGACGCTGGTGCTGATCAACGGCACCCGCGCCCACACGTCGGCCCTGCTCAACGTCAACGGCAGCGTCGGGCGCGGCTCGGCGGCGGTCGACCTCAACACCATCCCCACCGTGGCGCTCGACCGCATCGAGGTGCTGCGCGACGGCGCTTCGGCGCAATATGGGTCGGACGCGATCGCGGGCGTCATCAACCTGCGCCTGCGCGAAGCGCGCGAAGGCGGCGGCGTGTCGGCGACCTATGGCATCTATGCCACCGACATCGACACCGCGCGCGGCCATCGCAGCGTGACCGGCGAACCCGTTCTGACCGTATCGGGCTGGCAGGGCATCGGCTTCGGTAACGACGGCTATCTCACCATTTCGGGCGAATATGTCGACCGCAAGCCGACGAGCCGCGGCGATTTCGACCCGCGCGTGACGCCGAACCGCGTAACCAGCCGCTTCGGCGATCCCGAGGTCGAACAGGCGACGGTCTTCGCCAACGCCGGGGTCAACGTCACCGAGGCTCTGCAGCTCTACGGCTGGGTCGGCTATCAGGACCGCGACAGCAAGAGCGCGGCCTTTCCGCGTCTCGCCACCACGGCCGCGGCGAACGGCGTCGGTAGCATCTGGCCCGACGGTTTCCTGCCGCTGATCAACACCAAGTCGCGCAACCTGACGAGCGCGGTGGGCCTGCGCGGAGACGTCGGCGAATGGAATGTCGATCTCAACCTCAGCTACGGCCGCAACCGCATCGCTTTCCGCACGCTCGATTCGGCGAACTACAGCCTCGGCGCCGCCTCGCCGACCGAATTCTATGACGGCGCGGTTACCTATGACCAGTGGATCGGCGGCCTCGACGTGTCGCGCAAGTTCGACATCTTCCACTCGCTGAACCTGGCCTTCGGCGCCGAGTGGCGGCGCGAGGGCTACAAGATCGCGGCGGGTGAGCTCAATTCCTATACCGGCAGCGGCGCCCAGGGCTTTCCGGGCTTTGCGCCGATCAACGCGGTCGATGCGCACCGCCGCAACATCAGCGGCTATATCGATATCGAGGCCGAGCTGACGTCGCGCTTCCTCGTCGCGGTTGCGGGCCGGGTCGAGGATTATTCGGACTTCGGCTCGACCGCCAACGGCAAGATATCGGCGCGCTTCGATGCGACCGACTGGTTCGCGCTGCGCGGCACCGCCTCGACCGGCTTCCGCGCGCCGTCGCTGCAGCAGCAATATTATACTTCGATCACCTCGGTGGTGGTCGATGGCGACGTACTGCTGACCGGTCATTATCCGCCGACGAACATCGTCGCCGAAAAGCTGGGCGGCCTGCCGCTCGAGCCCGAGAAGTCGACCAACTTCTCGCTCGGCGGGGTGATCCACAGCGGTCCGTTCAGCCTGACCGTCGACGCCTATCAGATCAAGATCCGCAACCAGATCGCACTGTCGGAAAATATCCAGGCGGCGTTCAGCCAGCAGGTCGCGGACATCCTCGATCCGCTTGGCGTTCAGGCGGCGCGCTTCTTCATCAATGGGGTGCGTTCGAAGACGAAGGGCATCGACGTCGTCGCCAATTACAAGGCGCGGAGCGAGAATCTCGGCACGTTCGACTTCACGCTGGCGGCGAACTTCAACGACGTCGATGTGACGCGGGTGCCGACTTCGACCTCGACGCTCGATCCGGCGCCGCCGCTGCTCGGCCGCAATCGCATCTTCACGCTGGAGGAAGGGACGCCGCGCACGAAGATCACCGGGGCGATCGACTGGTCGGGCGACCTGCTCGGCGCCACGCTGCGTACGACCTATTATGGTCAGGTCAACCAGCCCGGTACGGCAGCCGACGGGTCGGCGGATATCTTGACCGGAAAGCATGTGATCACCGACCTCGAGTTGCGCTACCAGCCCGTCAAGGGGGCGCAGGTCGCGATCGGTGCGAACAATCTGTTCGACGTCTATCCCGACGCGACGCCCGCCGCGCTCAACTCGACCGGGGTCGTCGGTTTCCCCTATTATTCGCCGTTCGGCTTCAACGGCCGCTATCTCTACGCGCGGGTCGGCCTGACCTGGTAAGCGCGGCCGCGAACCGCGGGTCCGGCCCTATTCGGGGGCCGGACCCGCTTCGCTGCGTTCGGCCAGAACGTCGTAGTGGCGGCCGATCCCGAAGCGGGTGAGGCGGTCGAAGCCGGCGCCGCCGAGGCGGCGCGCGATCGCGGCCCCGTCGGTCCAGCGTTCGTCGACCTCATAGAAGATCGCGGCGATCCGGCCGAGATGCGTCGACGCCATCAGCGCCTCGATCACCGTTTCCTCATGCCCCTCGACGTCGATCTTGACGATCAGCGGCCCTTTGCCACCGATCAGGGCGCCGTCGATCAGCGCGTCGACCCCCGCGATGCCGAGGATGCGAATCTCCTCGCCTTCCGCTGTGCCCGTGTCGCGCAGGCTGGCGGTGCCGCTGTGCGCGCGGTCGGTGGCGATGCGCGCGATGCCCGACTGGAGCGAAACCGCGGCATGGACCGGCTTGATCGTCGCGCCCAGCGCGTTGAGCGCGATATTGTCGCGCAGCAGGGCAAGGGTCGCGGCGACGGGCTCGAACGCGACCACCGCCTTGCAATGCGGATTCTGCGCGGCGAGCAGGCTGTAGAGACCCTGGTTGGCGCCGATATCGATGAAGGAGAAGGCATGATCCTGTGCCGCGAGATAATCCGACAGGGCGCGGCCATAGGTCGCATAATGGCAATAGCGGAAGGTGCGGTCCTCCCAATTGGCGCGCATCCGCACACCGTAGCGCGAGGTCACGACGCCGCCCTCGGGGCGGCGCGACAGCCGGGCAAACAGATTCGCGCGCAGCTTCGCCAGCGTCTTTGCGACGCCGTAATCGAGGAAGGCGGCGAGGCGCGAAGGGGCGGCGGCGGTCATGCGCGCGCCATGAAATCGAGGATCGCCTCGGCCGCCCGCTCGGACGAGGGGCGGTCCTGAAGGTCGAAGCTGTAGCGGAAGATAGCCTCCTGCCGCGCGCGCATCGCCGGGGTCAGGCACGGCGTTTCGGCGAACGCCGCGTCGAGCTCGCTCATTCTGCCGAGCACGGTGCCGGCGCGCCAGTGCGCGAAGTCGGGATCGCCCTGCCACGCGAGCTCGCGCGGGTTGAGGAAGAAACAAGGGCGCGGCCGACGTATGAATTCATAGACCTGGCTGCTCGCATCGCCGAGGTAGATGTCGGCGGCGTCGGTATAGGTCATGTCGAGGCTGGCAGCGCTGCCGGTGTCGATCAGCATATGGTCGTGCTCATAATGTTCGGCGCGTGGGCCGAGGTTCCAGCCGAGCGCGAAGGGGGAAAGCGACGCGGTGATGCGCTTCTTGAACAGCATCACATGCGGCGCGAAGATGAGGTTGTAGCGGTCGCTTTTCGCGAACCAGTCGAGGATCGCCGGTCCCATGCGATACCAGGACGACAGCGCGGGCGAGGGGTGCGGGTTGTAGAGCACCGTCGGCCGGTCCTTGGGGAAGAGGCGCGGATGGCTGGGCGGCGCGAGGTCGAATTTGGGGTAGCCGACGATCGCATGGCCGTTTGCCTTCAGCAGGTCGGCCTCGGCCAGCCGGTCGCGGATCTTTTCGCCCGACAGCAGGACGAGGTCGAATTTCCCGCTCGCCTTGTCGAAACCGATCGCGCGGTCGCCCGCGCCGTGGCGGGTGTGGACGAGCTTCAGCGATTTGAGGCCGAACAGCGACTTCAGGAGGAGCGAGGTTTTTTCGGGGACGACGAGCGCGTCGAGGGTGCGGAAGCGGTCGAGATTGCGGCGGAGCGTCGAGACGATGTCGGTGGGAAGCGCGCGGCCGCTGGCGCGGTTGGCGGCGCGGGCGAGCGTCGACGGCGGCCGCAGCCGGATGATGTCGGGCGACGCGCCCGGCGCGGCGGCCGCGAGCCGGCGGACCTCGCCCTCGCAGCCTTCGGAGACGAGGATGCTGACGCGCGCATTGGTGCCGCGACCGAGCAGCGCCAGCGCCACCGGCAGCGCGTGCGCAACCTGGTGCGCGCCGTGATGGTTGAAGAGAAAGCCGATATGCACCGCGTCACCGCCGCCAGTCGAGGATCGGCCAGCCGCGCGCTTCGGCCACGCCGCGCAGTTTCGCCGACGGATTGACCGCGATCGCTTCGTCGGCGAAGCCGAACATCGGCAGGTCGGAAATATGGTCCGAATAGAAACGGATATGCGCTCGCTCGCGGGCAATCCCGGCGCGGTCCAGAAAGGCCGCGACCCGGTGCCGCTTGTCGCCGCCATAGCAGTTTGCCGAACCGATCGCGGGGGTCAGGCAGCCGTCCCGCCACGTCGAGTCGGTCGCGATCACGTCGGCGATCCCCAGCCTGCGGGCGAGCGCTGCGGTATAGAAATGCGGTGCGGCGGTCGCGATGACGACGCGGCGCCCCGCCGCGCGCTCGGCGTCGATCAGCGCGAGACCCTCTGCATAGAGACCGCGGGCGACGAGGCGGCGCGCGAAGCGGTCGGCCAGTCGCGCGGCGTCGCGCTCGGCAAGCCTTTGCCCGAGCGCGGCGCGGTGCATCGCCTGTTTCATCGTCCGGCGCGGGACGAGCCTCAACGCGTAGAGAATAGCGACCGGCAGCAGCAGCGGGAGCAGCAGGATGCGCCACGGCGCGCGGGTGCGGATCGCGAAGAGCAGGAAGGGGGTGTAGGTGGGCAGAATGGTCAGCGTGCGGTCGAGGTCGAAGATCGACAGCATCGCCTTCGCCGGCACCGGAGGTGCCGCCGCATATTCAGCCTGGCGCTTCGCCTTTGCCATCGTCTGCTCCTTCCCCCAAGGAAATGGCAGCGCAGCCTGACGCCCGGATGGGGCGAAGATTTGATTTTCGACATGTTCGGTGGCCGGGTGGCGGCCCGGCCGTCGAGCCGGTATCGAGAGGGCCTATGCATATATTGGTGATCGAGGACGATGCCCGCGTCGCGGAGCATATCGGCAAGGGGCTGACCGCCGCCGGGCATCTCGTCGATGTCGAGGGCGACGGCCGGTCGGGGCTGCTCCGCGCGGCGTCCGAAAGCTATGACCTGATCGTCGTCGATCGCATGTTGCCGCACGTCGACGGGCTGACGATCGTCCAGACGATCCGCGCGACCGGCGATACGACGCCGGTGCTGTTCCTGAGCGCGCTCGGCGAGGTCGACGAGCGTGTGGCGGGGCTGCGCGCGGGCGGCGACGATTATCTGACCAAGCCCTTCGCCATGTCCGAACTGCTCGCGCGCATCGACGTGCTGAGTCGCCGCGGCCCGGCACTGTCCGCCGAGACGAAACTTTGCGTCGGCGATCTCGACATCGATCTGCTCGGCCAGCAGGTGCGGCGGCAGGGGGCGGTGATCGACCTCACCGCGCGCGAATATCGCATCCTGACCTATCTGGCCCGCAACCAGGGCCGGGTCGTCACCCGCTCGATGCTGCTCGAGCATGTGTGGGATTATCATTTCGATCCGCAGACCAACATCATCGACCAGCATGTCAGCCGCCTGCGGCAAAAGGTCGACAAGGGGTTCGGCCGGACGCTCATCCACACGGTGCGCGGCACCGGCTATGTTATGCGGGCGGAAGGATGAGGGCGCGGGGTGTTGGGCGCGACACCATGCGCGGCGGCCTCCGGCACAGCCTGACGCTGCGTCTGGGGCTGATCTATGTCGCTCTCTTCCTGACCTCGACCGTGGCGCTGTTCGGCGCCGCCTATTGGATCGGGGTCTATCAGCCGCTGCTCGAAGCCGCGGCAGGGGTGAGCGACGAAGCGGCCGAACTGGTGGCGATCGACCGCGGCGGCGGGCGCGACGCGCTGGTGCGTGCGCTGCTGGTGCGCGAGAAGACCGGCCCCAAGCGCCCCTTTCACGCGCTGATCGCTCCGGACGGCAAGACGGTGACCGCCAATCTGCCGAGCTGGCCCGAAACGCCGGTCGGCGGCTGGGCCACGCTGGAGGCCGACGTCTATCAGGCGGGGCAGGAACAGGATTATGAAGCGCTCGTCGTCGAGCGGCGGCTGAGCGACGGCGCGCGGCTGATCGTCGGGCGCGATGTCGAGGCGATCGACGATCGCGACGAACTCTACACCATCGGATCGCTGTGGCTGATCCTCTTTGCGGCGCTGCTCGCGCTCGGCGGCAGCGTCGCGATGAGCCGCGCGGTCGGCCGGCGGATCGATGCGGTGACGCGGACGGCGCGGCGGGTGATGGCGGGCAATCTGACCGAGCGTATTCCCTTGCGCGGCACCGGCGACGATTTCGACGAGCTTTCGGCGACGCTCAACCTGATGCTCGGCCGGATCGAGGAGGCCGTCGAATCGGTGCGCCGCGTATCCGACAATGTCGCGCACGAGCTCCGCACCCCGCTGGCGCGGCTCCACGCCGATCTCGACGAACTGCGCGCGGCGGAAAGCGAAGAGGAGCGCCAGCAGCTTGCCGAGCAGGCGGCGACCGAAGCCAAACGGCTGCAGGCGATCTTCGACGCTTTGCTCCGCATCGCGCGCATCGAAAGCGGGCGGCACCTGACCGGAATGCGCCGTATCGACCTGACGACCTTGCTCGCCGATGCGGTCGAACTCCACACCCCCGATGCCGAGGCGCATGGGCAGAGGATCGAAAGCCGGATCGCGCCGGGGCTGGAACTGGATGCCGATCCGAACCTCCTGTTCCAGGCGATCTCGAACCTGCTCGACAATGCGGTCAAATATGGCGGCGCGGGCGCTGTCATAGCGGTGTCGGCGCAGCGGACCGAGCGCGGGACCGAAATCGCGATCAGCGACAGCGGTCCCGGCATCGCCGATGCCTGGCGCGACCGGGTGACCGAGCGTTTCTTTCGCGGCCCCGATACGGTGGGGCAGCCCGGAACCGGCCTTGGCCTGGCGCTGGTGTCGGCGATCGTCGGGCTGCACAAATGGCATCTGGATATCGAGGATGCCCGGCCCGGAACGCGGGTGCGGATTCGCTGCTGACCCGAACGCGCGCCACCCGCCGCGCCTTTCGGGCGATCTGCCGCGCGCCATCTTGTCAATTATTTTAGTTGAGTTAATAATCCTGGCGCGGGACGTAATCCGAGTCGACCGATCCATCACCGACCGGCGAGAGGAGAATGCCGATGGCCAGCCTTGCCCAGATTCCCGATATCTTCGATGCCGCGCGCTCGCTGGGCATCGCCATTTCGCCATCGACCCCGACGATCGGCGCCGAGATCAGCGGGCTCGACCTCGACCGGCCGCTGTCGTCGATCGAGGGCGACCTGTTGCGCGCGGCATGGCTGCGCTTCAAGGTGATCTTCTTCCGCGACCAGGACATCGGCCACGAAAGCCATGTCCGGCTCGGCCGCTTCTTCGGCGAGCTCGAAGGCCATCCGGTGATCCCGCATATCCCCGGCTATCCCGAAATATTGCGGATCGAGGGCGTCGAGGGCGTGCGCCTGACTGCTGAAACGCTCGGGCCTTTTCAGGCCTATAACAAATGGCACACCGACGTGACCTTTCGCGAGCGGCCGTCGATCGCCTCGATCCTGCGCGCGCGCATCCTCCCGCCGCTCGGCGGCGACACGATGTGGGCCGATGCCGCGGCCGCCTATGCCGGGTTGCCGCAGGCGGTGAAGGACCGGATCGAGGGGCTCGATGCCGAGCACGACATCGTCCGCAGCTTCGGCGGCCGCGTGACCGAGGAAAAGTGCGCCGAGCTGGCGCGCGACTTTCCGCCGGTGCGCCATCCCGTCGTCCGCACCCATCCCGAGACGGGCGAAAAGATTCTCTACGTCAACTACACCTTCACGACGCGCATCCTCGGTGTAAGCGAGGAAGAGAGCGACGGCCTGCTTCGCCTGCTGTTCGACCGGATCAAGGTGCCCGAATATCAGGTGCGCTTTCGCTGGACCCCGAACGCGATCGGTATCTGGGACAATCGCTCGACCCAGCATTATGCGGTCGGCGACTATTGGCCCGCCGAGCGCCTGCTCGAACGCGTGACCGTCGCGGGCGACGTGGTGCGCCGGTGAACCTGATTAGCAGCGAGCTTCATTCGCCGCGCCCGCGCTTTCGTACCGCGACCCGCGTCGCGATCGTCGGTGCGGGCTTTTCGGGGACGATGCTTGCGCTCAATCTGCTCGAACAGGCCGATGTCGAGGTTCTTCTGATCGAGCGCGACCGCCACCGCATGGGCGCGGGGGTTGCTTATAGCAGCAGCGAAAGCGCGCATCTGCTCAACGTGCGCGCGGGCAATATGAGCGCGTTCGCGGATCGTCCCGACCATTTCTGCGACTGGCTCGCGGCGCGCGGGCTCGGCTGCGATGCGGCGTTTGTGACGCGCGCAACATACGGCCGCTATCTGCGCGAGACGCTCGCCGGGGCGATGGAGCGCCATGGCCGGCGATTGAAGCTGGTCGACGACGAAGTGCTCGATATCGAGGAGCGCGGCGGACAGGTGACGCTCGGCCTCGTCAACGGCGGGCTGATCGAGGCCGACCGCGCGGTGCTCGCGATCGGCAATCTGCCACCGCACGATCCGCCTGCTATCGTCGGCGCCCATCTGCCCGCGCACCGCTACATCGGCGACCCTTGGGCGAGCGCGTTCGAGGAGGGGCTGGACAAGCAGGCGGCAGTGCTCGTCATCGGTACCGGCCTGACCGCGGTCGACGTGATATTGCGGCTGGTGTCGCATGGTCATGAGGGGCCGATCACCGCGCTGTCGCGGCGCGGCCTGCGTCCGCATCGCCATATCGACGGGCTGCGTCCCAAGCCGGTGCTCGCGAAGCCGGCGCCCGAACTGTCCGAACTCGTGCGCTGGGCGCGCGGCGAAGCGCGCCGCCGCGACTGGCGACTGGTCGTCGATTCGATCCGCCCGATCACCCAGATGATGTGGGCCTCGGCCGACGCCGAAAAGCGCACGCGCTTCCTCCGCCACCTCCGCCCTTTCTGGGACGTGCATCGCCACCGGCTCGCGCCCGCGGTTGCCGATCGCATCGACGAGCTGGTCGCGTCGGGCCAGCTCTGCTTCCGCGCGGGCAAGATCGTCGGCGTGAGCGCCGAGCGCGACGCGCTCGCCATCGCCTGGCGGCCGCGCGGCGCGGCGGATCCGGTCGTGACCCGCGCGGCGCGGATGATCAACTGCACCGGGCCGCAGGGCGACCTGCTGCGCTCGGCCGACCCGCTGGTGAAGCGGATGCTGGCGGCGAAGCGCATCCGCCCCGACGCGCTGCGCCTCGGGCTCGACATCGATCGCGACGGTCACGTGATCGATGCGCGTGGCCACTCGTCGGATCATATTCTCGCGATCGGCCCGATGACGCGCGGCGATTTGTGGGAAGTCGTCGCGGTGCCCGATATCCGTATTCAGGTGAGCGCGCTCGCGCGCCGCCTCGTCAATGCGCACTGGACGGGCGGCGAGGGGCTGTGACTTCGTTCAGTCCGTTCCCGGCATATCCTCGCCCTCCAGCCCCTGATATTTGAGCTGGAGATAGCGTTCGCGCGTCGCGAGCTTATCGAGTTCGCCCGCCGCGAGGTTGCGCGCCGCTTCGCCGATCTCGCGTTCGAGCATGGTGAGCCCGCCGACGAGTGTTTCGTCGGGGGTGCGGCCGGCATGGGCTTCCTTGCGCAGCCCCGCCGGGATGCGTTGATAGCCCGCGACGAGCTCGGGCAGGTCCTCGCCGACGAGCTTGCGGATGTTCGCGGCGGCGGGGCTTGATGTATCGAGCGTCTGGAGCTGCGGCGCGAGCAGGTCGAGCTGCACCCCGATGCCGTCGACGAGCTGGCGCGCGGGCGCGGGAAGCGCCGGGCGCTGCGCCTCAAGCCAGATTTCGGTGCGCCCCGCGAGCTGTTTCAAATCCGCCTTGGGCAGATCAGCCTGGCGCGGCTCGGGGAAGGGCGGCCATTTGCCGAACAGGAAGGCGACCGCGACCAGCAGCAGCGTGACCGCCATCACCCCGGCGAAGCCGAGCGGCTGGATCACCATGCCGAAAATCGCTGCGGCGATCAGCACCGCGCCGCCGGCCAGAAAGATGCGGCCGATCTTGCGGGCGAGATGCTGGCGGCGTAGCGCCATGCTCTTGGTGCCGATCGGGCGCCGCCGCTCGCGCGATCGTTCGATCGCCGACGCGGCGGAGAGGCGGACCTTGTCGACCTCGCTCATGGTCATTTCGCCTTAGCCTTCGAGCGCGGCGAGCGGACTGCCCTCGCCACCGACGCTCGCCTGCGCCTGGCTCGCGCCCTCGGCGCGCGCGATATAGCCCTTCGACTTGGCGACCTCGCTTTCGAGCGTGCCCACCGTCGTCTTCATCGTGTCGAGCGCCTTGAGCTTGAAGGTGTCGATCGCGTCCATCGTGTCGTAGATGTTCTGGAAGGCGCGGCTCAGCGTCTCCATCGGGATCGTGCTCGACGCCGCCTGCTCGTGGATGCGCGCCGTATTGTCCTTCAGCATCTTCGACGTGCCGTCGATGATGTTCGCGGTCGTGGTGTTCAAGGCGGTGATCTGTTCGAGTACCAGTTTCTGGTTGGTCATCGCTTGCGCGACGGTGATCGCGGTCTTGAGCGCGCCGACGGTGGTGGTGCTCGCGCGGTCGACGCCCTTCACCAGCTCGACATTATTCTTCTTGACCAGATCGAGCGCGAGATAGCCCTGCACCGTCACCGCCATCTGGGTCAGCAGGTCCTGCGTGCGCTGGCGCGCATAGAAAAGGGCGTTTTCGCGCAGGATCTTCGCCTTGGCGGGGTTGGTGCCGTCGAGTTCGGTCGCCTTCGCCTCCAGCCGCTCGTCGAGCGTTTTGGCGATGTGGATCATCTGCTCGAGCTTGCCCATCGATTCCCACATTTTGCGGCGTTCGACATCGATGGCGGCATTGTCCATCAAGAGCTCGTCCTTGCCGTTGGAGAGCGCGGTCAGGATGCCGCCGATGTGCGTCTGGGCGCTGCGGTATTGCGCGAAATAATTGTTGATCTTGCTGCCGAAAATCTTGTCGAGAAAGCCGCGCTTCGACAGCAATTTGCCGTTCGCCGACGGGTCGAGCCGCTCGACCGTGGTTCGAAGTTCGATGAGGCTCTGGCCGATGTCGGTGTCGCGGTCCATCGCGCGGATCGGGCGGTCGAGGAAGCGGTTGCTGTGGCTCGCCGCCTCCAGCATCTCCTTGCGGCCCATGTTGGTGATCTGGTCGACGCGCTTGCCGAATTCGGGGCTGTTCTCGTCCTGCGCAACGAGGTCGTTGATGAAGCCGTCGACGCGCTCCTCGAGCTTTGATTTCTGCTCGCCCGACAGCGGGACGAGCCCGGCGGCCTTTTCGGGCGCGACGGCGGGGACGGGTTCGGGCGGCGTCAGCGTCAATGCCTCGGTTGCGGTCGCCGTCGCGGTGTCTTCGCTCATAACTATCCTTCCAGCTCCGTGCCCGTTTTCTATATGACATGCCGGTCTGTATTGTTCAAGTATCACACCTTGGAAGAGAGGCGCGGGCGGCGCGATTTTGATTTCACGCGAAGGCGCAAAGAAGAGAAATCTCACACAAAGACACAAAGAGGGCGCGCCCGGCCAGAGGCATCGGCCCGTCGCCGCAGGCGACTATATCGAATGCGCTTCGCGCGGTTCTTTGCAGCGCTCATAGCGTGCCCCGCCCTCTTTGTGCCTTTGTGTGAGAAAATTCAGGCGATGCCGTCGCCGCGCCGCGCCAGTCCCGGCGCGATCCAGGCGGAGACGATGAGCTGCGCCATATGATAGATGAGGATCGGCACCAGCACCATGCCCGCGACCGCGGGCGGAAATAGCGTCGCGGCGAGCGGCGCGCCGACCGCGATGCTCTTTTGCGCGCCTGCGAACAGCATGGTGATGCGGTCGGGCCGGGCGAGACGCAGCAGGCCGCCGAGCAGCCAGGCGCCGGTGAAGGCCAGCGCCAGCATCGCGGCGACCGCGGCAAAGACGATGCCGATCTCGCGCATGTCGAGCTGGTGCCAGATGCCGCCGACGACGGCGGCGGAAAAGGCGACATAGACGGCGATGGCGATCGAGGTGCGGTCCATGAAGGTCGCGGCGCCGCGATGCGCGAGTACCCACGGGCGCAGCCAGCGCTGCGCCGCTTGCCCGGCGATGAAGGGCAGCAGCAAGGTGGCGACGATGCGCAGCGCGGCGTCGCCGCTGATGTCGCCCGCGCTGCCCGCGATCGCGGCGAACAGCAGCGGCGAGACGATGACGCCCGTCAGGTTCAGCAGCGCCGCCGCGACGACGCTGGCCGCGACATTGCCGCCCGCCATGCTGCTAGCCGCGGTCGCCGACATGACGGTCGACGGCAGGATGCCGAGGAAGAGGAAGCCGAGCGCCAGCGTGGGAACGGCGGGCAGCAGCGGCGCGGTCGCCGCCTGCGCCGCCAGCCCGATCAGCGCCATGGCCCCGAAGCTGTAGAGAAGATTGCCGCCCTGCAGGCGCCAGTTGCGGATGCCGTGCAGCACCTCGTCGCGCGGCAGGCGCACGCCGTTCAGGAAGAACAGCAGGACGATCGCCGCGGTTGACACACCCTGTGCGACCGGCACCGCGGCGCCCTGGACCGGCAGCAGACTGGCGAGCAGGATCGTCGCGAACAGGACGGGGACGAAGCGGTCGGGGAAGATACGGGACAGCATGGGGCGGTGCGATGGCGGGGCGCGCGGCGCTTGGCAAGCCCAAGGATCGGCCGCCGATATTCCAAAATCCTATTGCTCGACACGCGCGGGAGCGGCGCTAAAGGGCGTCATGGCCCGCATCCTGATCCTCGCCGCGCTTCCCGAAGAGGCCGACGCGCTGTTCCCCGGCGAAGGCGTCCGCGACGTCGGCCGTTTCGCCGTCCGCCGGCTCGCCGCGCACGGCCATGATCTCGCCGTCGTCACCACCGGCCTCGGCAAGGTCCATGCGGCGCTTGCCGCCGGGCTGTTCGGCGCCGACGCCGACCTGCTGCTGATGAGCGGCACCTGCGGCGCGCTCGATGCCGAGGCGGGCCGCGCCTATTGGCTCGCCGAGGCGGTGCAGCATGATTATGGCACGGTGCGCCCCGGCAGCTTCGACCGCTATCGCGCCGGCGACTGGCCGGCCGGTGAGGCGGGCGAGGTGCATTTCGCCGCCATGCCCGACCCCGGCCTCGGCCTGCCGCACGCGCGGATCGCGAGCGGCGACAGCTTCCTAGCCTGCCCCGACGTCGGCGCCGGCATCGCGCGCGGCCTCGGCGCAGCGCTCGTCGATATGGAGGTCGGGGCGGTCGCGCAGGCAGCGCTGCGGCTCGGCAGGCCGTGGGCGGCGATCAAGGCGGTCACCGACACCGCCGACGAAGGCAGCCGCCGCGATTTCCACGCCAACCTGGTTCCTGCGGCGCGCAGTGCGGCCGCCGAAATCGAGCGACTCGTCGCGCGGATTGCGTTATAAACGCCTCGGCAATTTTGTTGCGCTGCGGTAGGAAATTCGCTACGCGCGCGGCCAAATCGCGGCACGGCGCCGCGCTGCTCCCATAAGGTATTTTTGATGTCCCTGCGCAATATCGCCATCATCGCGCACGTCGATCATGGCAAGACCACTCTCGTCGACCAGCTTTTCCGCCAGTCGGGGACGTTCCGTGACAATCAGCGCGTTGAGGAACGCGCGATGGATTCGAACGACCTCGAAAAGGAGCGCGGGATCACCATCCTCGCGAAGTGCACCTCGGTCGAATGGGGTGAGGGCGCCGACGCGACGCGGATCAACATCGTCGATACCCCGGGCCACGCCGATTTCGGCGGCGAGGTCGAGCGCATCCTGTCGATGGTCGATGGCGTCATCCTGCTCGTCGACGCGGCCGAAGGCCCGATGCCGCAGACCAAGTTCGTGACCGGCAAGGCGCTCGCGCTCGGCCTGCGTCCGATCGTCGTCGTCAACAAGATCGACCGCAGCGACGCGCGCGCCGCCGAAGTGCTCGACGAGGTGTTCGAGCTCTTCCTGTCGCTCGACGCCAATGACGAGCAGCTCGACTTCCCGATCCTTTACGCCTCGGGCCGCGGCGGCTTCGCCTCCGACAGCCCCGACGCGCGCGAAGGGACGCTGGAGCCGCTGTTCAAGACGATCGTCGGTCATGTGCCGGCGCCGGGCCTCGACGAGAACGGCCCCTTCACCTTCCTCGCGACCCTGCTCGACCGCGACAATTTCATCGGCCGCATCCTGACCGGCCGCGTCCAGTCGGGCACGGTCAAGGTCAACCAGCCGATCCACGCGCTCGACGCCGAGGGCAAGGTGATCGAGACCGGCCGCGCCTCGAAGCTGCTCGCTTTCCGCGGGCTCGACCGCGTGCCCGTCGAGGAAGCGCGCGCGGGCGACATCGTCGCGATTGCGGGGCTGACCAACGCCACCGTCGCCAACACCGTCGCCGACCCGAGCGTCAGCGAGCCGATCGCCGCGCAGCCGATCGATCCGCCGACGCTGTCGATGCGTTTCGCGGTCAACGACAGCCCGATGGCGGGCCGCGAGGGCAGCAAGGTGACGAGCCGCATGATCCGCGATCGCCTGATGCGCGAGGCTGAGACCAATGTCGCGATCCGCATCACCGAAAGCGCCGACAAGGACAGCTTCGAGGTCGCGGGCCGCGGCGAGCTTCAGCTCGGCGTGCTGATCGAGACGATGCGCCGCGAAGGCTTCGAGCTCGGCATCAGCCGCCCGCGCGTCCTTTATGGCGAAGACGAGGCTGGCAAGCGCACCGAGCCCTATGAAACCGTCGTCATCGACGTCGATGACGAGCATAGCGGCACGGTCGTCGAGAAGATGCAGATCCGCAAGGCCGACCTGACCGACATGCGCCCGTCGGGTGGCGGCAAGACACGCATCACTTTCAGCGGCCCCTCGCGCGGCCTGATCGGCTATCACGGCGAATTCCTGTCGGACACGCGCGGCACGGGCATCATGAACCGCCTGTTCGAGAAATACGGCCCCTACAAGGGCGTGATCGAGGGCCGCAAGAACGGCGTCCTGATCTCGAACGGCGCGGGCGAGGCGGTTGCCTATGCGCTCGGCCCCTTGGAAGAGCGCGGCATCCTTTTCGTCTCGCCCGGCGAGGCGCTCTATGAAGGGATGATCATCGGCGAGAATGCCAAGCCCGACGACCTCGAGGTCAATCCGATGAAGTCGAAGCAGCTCACCAACTTCCGCTCGACGGGCAAGGACGACGCGATCCGCCTCACGCCGCCGCGCCGCATGACGCTCGAACAGGCGATCGCCTATATCGACGACGACGAGATGGTCGAGGTGACGCCGAAGAACATCCGCATCCGCAAGGCGATCCTCGACCCGCACGAACGCAAGAAGGCGTCGCGCAAGAAGGAAGCGGCTTAAGAAACAGACCGGCGGCTCCATCGGGTCGCCGGTTTTTCTTTGGCTCCCCCTATTCCCGTTCGTGTCGAGCGAAGTCGAGACACCCATCGGGGCTGTGCCAAGCCGCGGGGTGTCTCGACTTCGCTCGACACGAACGGTTAGATAGGTCGGCTTTCCAATCTCAAGAGGACCGCGCCTTGAGCCGGCTGATCCTGTTCAACAAACCATACGGCGTTCTGTCGCAATTTACCGACCGCGGCACCGAAACCGCGCGCGCGACGCTGTCGGATTATATCGATGTGCCGGGTGTCTATCCCGCGGGCCGGCTCGACCGCGACAGCGAGGGCCTGCTGCTCCTGACCGACGATGGGGCGCTACAGGCGCGCATAGCGTCGCCGCGGCACAAAATGCCCAAAACCTATCTGGTGCAGGTCGAGGGTGAGCCCGACGCGGCGAGCCTCGACCGGCTGAGATGCGGCGTTGTGCTCAACGACGGCCCGACCCGTCCCGCCGCCGCCCGCCGGATCGATCCGCCCGACTTGTGGCCGCGCGACCCGCCGGTGCGATACCGCAAGAGCGTCCCCGATTCCTGGCTGGAACTGACGATCACCGAAGGCCGCAACCGCCAGGTCCGCCGCATGACCGCCGCGGTCGGCCATCCGACGCTGCGGCTCGTGCGCTGGCGGGTCGGATCGTGGGAGCTCGGCGATCTGGCGCCGGGGATGTGGTGCTGCGTCGGCCGAGGAGGAAAATAGGGACTGTCCCTATTTTCATCGCGTTCGATCGGATTGCTATCGGCCCTAGCTCGCCGGGTCGTACAGGAACGCGCGAAGTTCCTGCGCGCACCGGCAGGCCGCGGCGATCCTGCCCGCCCATGCGACCGCGTCTTCATGAGTCGGCAGTTCCAGCACCGTGAAGCCGCCGTTCAGCCGGCTGTCCGGATAGGTTTCGGGGGACACCGACCCGTCGGCAAAGATCCGCACCGGCGCGACCTGCTCGTCGATGCCTCCGCCGAACACATAGACGCCGGCGGCCTTCGCTTCCTCGATCACCGCGCGCGCGGCGGCGGACACGACCGGAAGCTCCTCATCCGTCAAGACCATGGCTTCGCTCGGGAAGGAGATGAGATATTTGGTCATGCCGCGATGATGCATCGCCGACCCGAAGGCGGCAAGGGGCCGCCGCCGATCGCATCACTTTTGCATGCGTCTCGACAGCGTGGTAATCGCGTGTGAACCGGACCGGATGCGCTGGCCCCGTTCGCGTTGGAGAACCGCCGATGAAAATCCGGAAGAAGATCGCTCAAATCGGGATGGTGGCGTCGCTCGGCCTTGGTCTGGCGCTGGCCGTCCTTCCGGCACAGGGCATCGCGGCCCTTCAGCAAGGCGCGAAGGCGCCCGATTTCACGCTGAACGCCGCCTTGGGCGGCAAGCCTTTCAGCCTGTCCTTGAAGCAGGCGCTGCGGAAAGGGCCGGTCGTGCTCTATTTCTTCCCCGCTGCTTTCACGCCCGGCTGCACGGTGGAGGCCCATCTGTTCGCCGAAGCGAGCGACGACTTCAACCGGCTCGGCGCGCGCGTCGTCGGCGTCACCGCCGGCAACATCGATCGCGTCGCGGAGTTTTCCCGGTCGGAATGCCGCGACAAATTCGCCGTCGCGGCCGATCCGGGCGCCAAGATCGCGGCGAAATATGACACCGCCATGCCGGGGCCGGGGCAGACGATGATCTCCAGCCGAACCTCGTTCGTCATCGCGCCAGACGGCACCATCCTGCTCGCCTATACCGATCGCAATCCGCAGACCCATATCGAAAAGACGATGGCGGCGGTTCGCGCGTGGAAGGCCCGCCACCGCTGATCCGAAACCGCGAACGGCCGTTTCCGGGGCAGATTCATCCCATTAGACCATCAGGTTTCCGCGCGCGCGGCGCATCGTTTTGCTGCACTTGACAAAACAGGTCGACCCGTCTGTATTGTAGGTGGAGGTACGCAATGATGGGGAAATGGGCAGGCGCGGTGGTGATAGCCGGGGCGGTGATTGGGGTGACGATCGGCGCGGCGGCGGGGACTGCGCGCGGGCAGACGGCGGACGCGGCCGATACGCAGATCGTCGAACTTCGCCAATATAAGCTGGTTCCGGGCGTGCGCGATGATTTCGTGGCGCTGTTCGACGCGAAGTTCGTCGAGAGCCAGGAAGCGCTCGGGATGCGGATCGTCGGCCAGTATCGCGATCACGACGACGCGGCGCGCTTCACCTGGATTCGGGGTTTTCGCGACATGGCGGCGCGCGAGCGGGGGCTGAAGGCCTTTTACTTCGGACCCGTGTGGCAGGCGAACCGCGCCGCCGCCAATCCGATGCTCGACGACAATGACAATGTGCTCCTGCTGACACCCGCGGCGCCGGGCCTGGGTTTCGCCGCGGCAAAGGCGCGCGAAAACAATGCGGCGGGCGGAGCGGTGCAGGTGGTGATCGAATATCTGTGGAAGACCCCGGATACGGGTTTCGCGGCTTTCTTTGCAGACGAGATGAAGCCGGCGCTCGAAGCGGCGGGAGTGGACGTCATCGCCGCCTATGTGCCGCTCGGCGAGCCCAATAATTTCCCGCAGCTTCCCGTTCGCGACGACCGCAAGCTGCTTGTCTGGTTCGTGCGCGGCGACAGCCACGACGCGATCGCCGCGGCGCTGGCAGGGGCGCGCCGGAGCGCGCGCTGGCAAAGCAGGGTCGCGGCCACTCTGCACGATGCCGAGGAGCGCCCGCCGCAGACGCTGCGGCTCGACCCGACGCCGCGATCGGCGCTGCGCTGAGAAAGGAGAGGATGATGCACGACGGACGCCATGACTTCGCTTTCCAGACCGGCGACTGGCGCGTGCGGCACCGCAAGCTGCGCGAGCGGCTGGCGGGGAACACCGACTGGTTCGAATTCGATGGCACCTGCCGCGGCTGGGAGTTGATCGGCGGCGCGGGCAATGTCGACGATCATTGGCTGGAAGACCCGAACGGCGCCTATGCCGCCGCGACGGTGCGGCGCACCGATCCCGTGACCGGCCTCTGGTCGATCTGGTGGCTCGATTCGCGCTTTCCGGGGCTCGCGCCGCCGCTTCAGGGGCGCTTCGTGAGCGGCGTCGGCACCTTCTTCGGCAAGGACGAACATGCTGGGAGGCCGATCGGCATTCGCTTCATCTGGTCGGAGATCACCGATTCCGGGGCACGCTGGGAACAGGCCTTTTCGGCCGACAACGGCGCTACCTGGGAAGTTAACTGGATCATGGAGTTCTCCCGCGCCTGAGCGTCCCGGATTGTATGTTTAGGGCCGGGCCAGCAAGCGCATCAGGATCGCGACCGCCGAATCGAGCGGGGCGGGGGATTGTTCGGCCTTCGCCATCGTCATAGCGCCCGAATAGGCGGCGACGATAAAGCCCGCGAGGTCGGTGGCGGAGACCCCGGCAAAGGCCGGCGGCGTGGGTTCGGCGGCGATGCGTTCGGCGATGCGTGCCTGCCAGTCGGCGAAGATATGCTGGAGTGCGGCGCGGAAATCCGAATCCGAAAAGGCAAGCTCGACCGCGAGATTGTTGACCGGGCAGCCGCGCACGAAGCCCTGATCGCCGAGTTCGCTGCCGATCGCCGCCATCGCGGCGCGCACCCCCTCGGCCACGGTCGGCGCGGCGATCAGCGGGGCGAGCCAGGCGGCCTGCAGCGCATCCGCGACCCGTTCGCGCACGACCGCCAGGCCCAGCGCCTTCTTCGATTCGAAATGATGGTGGAAGGCGCCGCTCGACACCCCCGCACGCCGCTTTACGTCCTGTACCGACGTGTCGTGATAGCCGCGCGCCTGAAACAGGTCCGCGGCGGCGTCGAGGATGCGCGCGCGCATCCCCTCGGGATCATTGGTCCGGATCGTGCCGCGGCGCTTCGTTTCCATCGATCGAGGGATTAGGCGAATTTGGCGGGAGCCGCCAGCGGGCTCGTCCGAACGCGCCGCATCGCGCGGGCGATGCCGGCTTGGGACGTGGTGGTTAACGCTCTTTTCACGCGGCTCGCCTAGGTGGGGAGAACAGGGGCCTCTGGTGTTTTCGGGGGTTGCCATGTCCAGGACGAGCGAGATCGCGCGGTTGCGCGCCGAACATGCCGCGCTCGTCACGCTGTCGCGTTTCCTGACGAAGCTTGTCGCAGCGCCGCATCCGCCGCGCGCCACCGAACTCGCGGCGGTGCGTGGCATGTTGCGCGATACGCTGATCCGTCATCTCAAATGCGAGGATTGGGCGCTCTATCCGCGTCTGCAGGCCAAGGGCGATCCCGACCTGATTGCGCTGGCGGAGACGTTCGTGCACGAGATGGGGCATCTTGCGGCCGACTTCGCGGCCTATGACGCGCGCTGGACGGCGGAGGGCATCGAAGCCCGATGGTCCGATTTTTGCGCCGAAACGACCGACATGCTGAGCGCACTGGCGATGCGGATCGAACGCGAGGATCGGGACCTCTATCCGGCCGCCGAGCGGCTCGCGGCGGCGGAGTCGAGCTTTGCGGGCCGAGCGCGCAGGCCCGCCTGGCCGCGCGCGCCCGTCGAGTCGGCGGACACAGGGTTCGCCGGCGCTTGATTTGGCGCGGCGTCTCGCCTAGCGGCGACGGCCAGAACCGGAGATATAAGATGACCGATACGCCGCCCGACCATTTGTCGACGAACCCGCGCTCGCCCCATTTCGACATGGAGGTGCTGCAGCGCGGCATCGGCATCCGCTTCAAGGGCAAGGAGCGCACCGACGTCGAGGAATATTCGATCTCGGAAGGCTGGATCCGCGTCGCCGCGGGCAAGTCGAAGGACCGCTTCGGCCAGCCGATGACGATCAAGCTGTCGGGCGAGGTCGAGGCCTGGTTCGAGGATGCGGCCGAGGGCGACGAGGCGTCGGAAGACTGACCCGATGCCGAGTGGACGGCGACGCTGCCATGGCTACCCGCTGCAACCAGGGCGTGATCATCTTTGATTGAAAAGGCTGTGTGCTCCCGCGAAGGCGGGAGCCCATATCCGGTCGGTGCTATCCCGAACCGTCCGGAGATGGGTCCCCGCCTTCGCGGGGACACGCTTGTGTTTTATTCAAGGCCGATCACATTCTAAGGTGCAAGCGCCCAAGTCTCGCTGCCCTTCCCGCCTGCGGGAGGGGATCAGCTTTATCAATCTTGGGTCTGGATCAGCGCAGCGAGGCGGCGACGAGGTCGAGGCCGTTGCCGGGCTTCCAGTCGTTCTGCGCCCACACGGGTTCCTCGAACGCCTTGTGGCTGCCGCCGGCCTTGGCGTCGCCGTCGGCGTAGATGAAACCTTGCACCGGATTGGCGCGCAGACCAAGATCGCCGATCGGCGCGTACCAGACGCGGACCAGGCTCCAGTCGCCCTTGTCGCTGACGTCGACGACGCGGACGTTGCGCTCGATCTGGCCGCGGCGGCCGTTGATCGGCGACCAGTTCGCGTGGTCGATCAGGATTTCGCGGTCGCTGACGATCTTCTTGACCACCGCGACATGGCCGAGCGGCATGCCGCGGGTGCCCGCGAACGCCATGACGGCACCCTTGCGGGGTTCCTGGCCGCGGTCATATTCGCCCGCCGCCTGCGACCACCAGGTCTTGGCATTGCCGCGGATTTCGACGCCCGATTCGGCGCGGGCAAAGGGAACGCACTGGAGCGCGCTGGCCGGGACGCTGGCGAGCAGCGAGGCGCACAGGGCGAAGGCACCCAGAAAGCGGCGGTTGAGCATGAAAAGCGACCCCTTTGGCTTGTCTTCAAGCGTTGCAGGGTCTTTGCCGCAGCCGCTGCGCGTCACCAACAATCAAGCGGTGAATCGCGCCCTCCATGCGATGAGCGGGGGAACCTTTTGTTAAGACGTTCCATTCGTCGCGCGGAAGGTTCGGGTCGTCGTTTGACGGATCGCCCTGCGTTGATTTCCGCCAGGAACCGTCATCCCGGCGAAGGCCGGGATCTCGCCGGTGCAGCATTACCGACAGGATGAAATCCCGGCCTTCGCCGGGATGACGGATGGAAGGCTGGTCACGCCGCCGCCGTCGCCGTTTCGGGGCGGCGGAAGAGCATCAGCACGTCGGTCGCGGGCATCGGGCGGCCGTAATAATAGCCCTGGATATTGCTGCAACCGAGGGTGCGGATCGTATCGACTTCGATCTCGGTCTCGGCCCCTTCCGCCGTCGTCGACATGCCGAGGCTGTCGGCGAGCGCGACGACCGCGCGGATGATCGCGATCGATTCGATGCTGCCCTTCGCCGCGCCGACGACGAAGCTGCGGTCGACCTTGATCGTCGAGAACTGCGTCTTGCGCAGATAGCCGAGCGACGAATAGCCGGTGCCGAAATCGTCGAGCGACAGGCGGATGCCGAGACCGATAAGCTGGTCGAGCAATTGCGCCGCGCCGCCGCCGTCGCGCAGGAAGACGCTTTCGGTGACCTCGATCTCGAGCCGCTGCGGCGGCAGCCCGCTCTGTGCGAGCGCCGAGACGACGACCGAGGCGAAGGACGGATCAGTGAGCTGTTCGGCCGAGACGTTGATCGCGACCTTGAGGTTCGACGGCCATTTCATCGCCTCGTGGCACGCGGTGCGCAGCACCCATTCGCCGATCGGCGAAATCAGACGGCTGTCTTCGGCGAGCGGGATGAAGCGGCCGGGCGAGACGTTGCCGAGCTTCTGGTTGTTCCAGCGGATCAGCGCCTCGAAGCCGTTGAGCGTGCCGTCGACGGCGGTGACCACCGGCTGATAGTAAAGTTCGAACTCGCCGCGATCGAGTGCGCCGCGCAGTTCCTGCTCCATCACGCGCCGTTCCTCGGCCTGCGCGTGGAGCGAAGCGACATAGGCGGCGACGATGTTGCCGCCCTTGTCCTTCGACTTGTAGAGCGCGAGGTCGGCGTTGCGGGTCAGCGTCTCGACCGTCGAACCGTCCTGCGGGCCGATCGCGTAGCCGATGCTGGCGCCGACGAAGAGCTGGTGATTGTCGACCACATAGGGCCGGCTGATCGCGGCGATGATGCGCTTCGCGAGGTCTTCGGCATCGTTCGCCGAGGGGACGTTGTGGAGGACGACCGCGAATTCGTCGCCGCCGAGGCGGCCGCAGGTCATGCCGCGTTCCATCAGCCCTTTCAGGCGCGCGGCGACCTGCGCGAGCAATTTGTCGCCGGTCGGATGGCCGAGCGTATCGTTGACCGCCTTGAAGCGGTCGAGATCGATCATCAGCATCGCGCAGCGCGATTTCGCTTCCATCGCCTGATTCAGCGCGCGCGCCAGATCCTCGTGCAGGCTGAGGCGGTTGGGAAGGCCGGTCAGATTGTCGAAACGCGCCATCCGCGCGATCTGCTCGGCGGTCGCATGCTGTTCGGTGACGTCCGACCCGACGCCGCGAAAGCCGAGGAACTTGCCGGTTTCGTCGAGGCGCGGCGACGCCGACAATTCCCACCAGCGCGGCTTGCCGCCGATCGTCACCGGAACGATCAGGTTCGAGAAGCTCTCGCGTCGCTTCATCCGCTCGGCCATGGTGTGAAGGTTCTTGGGGAACTGGCCGCTCTCCCACGCATCGCCCGACAGCGCCTGGAGCAGCGGCACGCCCTCGAGCGCCTCGGCGGTTCCGCCGAGCGCAAAGGCGAGGCGCGGCGAAACGTGGATCAGGCGGCGGGCATTGTCGGTCTGCCACAGCCAGTCGGCCGAGGTTTCCTCGAACTCGCGCAGCAGCAGGCTGACCGTTTCGGTCTTTTCGTGCAGCGTTTCCTCGGCGCGGCGGAAGCGAACGTGATTCTGCGCGAAGCGCACGCAGAAGCCGGAGAGCAGCAGCCCGGCGGCGATCGCCACCGCCGCGAGCTGCGGCGCCCCGGCCAGCGCAAGCGCAAGCGCCGCCGACAGGCTGACCGGCGCGATATAGAGGATGCACACCGACGGCAGGCTGTGCGCGATCATCGCCAGCGTCAGCATCATCAGCAGCGTGATCGCCCACATGGCGAGCGCGTGGCCGGCGTCGGGCGCCGGTCCCTGCAGCCAGAAGGGCACGATCCAGAGCAGCGCGGCATAGAAGGCATGGCGGTTGCACAGCGCGAATTCGCCGGCGCTCGTCGCGCGCGCCTCGCCCAGCGGCCGCGTGACGAAGACGCGATAGGACCAGAGGCAGAAGATCAGCGCGCAGGTCAGCCAGCCCGCCGCGATTCCCCAGCGGACCTGCGGCACCATGCTGAAGGCCGCAAGCAGTACCATGACGATCCCGACCCACAGGCGCATCTTGCCCTTGCCGTGAAGCGGCGCGAGCTGAAGCTGGCGGAGGTTTCCGATGTCCTGGCGCCGCGGCCCCAGCCCCAAGAGGGTTCGCACGGACGCATCGTCGGCATCGATATGGTCGGTCAACAGGCTCTTCACGGGAGCCCGTTTAACGCCCCGGGGTTACTCGAACGTAACTATCCGCCTGTTCGCGAGCGATAATATTGTGCCGCGGCGGGACAAGATGGAGGTGGAGGGCGGAGGTCGGCTTTGGGGTGGTGAGCGGACATCTACTAACGGCTCCCGTCATCCCGGCGAAGGCCGGGATCTCACCCTATCGCCATGTCGCACCGGCGAGATCCCGGCCTTCGCCGGGATGACGGGGTTCGGTCGCTTCCGGTCGAAACCCGCCAGCCCTCCGACGAACCCTCAGGCGGCGATCGCCAGCGGCTGGATTTCGCCCGCCAGATATTGCGCGCGCGCCTTCGAGCGGCTGAGCTTGCCCGAGCTGGTGCGCGGCAGGGTGCGCGGCGGGATCAGTTCGATCAGGCAGTTCATGCCGGTGATCGCGCGGACGCGGTCGCGGATCGTCTCGCGCAGCGCGATGCGTTCGGCGTCGTCGCTGGTGCGGCACTGGACGAGCACCGCGGGGGTTTCCTCGCCCCCCGGCGTGGTGATCGCAAAGGCGGCGATGTCGCCCGACTTGAAGCCGGGAAGCTGCTCGACCGCCCATTCGATATCCTGCGGCCAGTGATTCTTGCCGTTGATGATGATCATGTCCTTGGCGCGGCCGACGATATAGATGTAACCGTCCGACAAATAACCCATATCGCCGGTATCGAGCCAGCCGTCGGCCATACAGGCGGCGGTAGCCTCGGGGTCGCGGTAATAGCCGGTCATCAGCGACGGACCGCTGCACCAGACCTTGCCGACCGTCTGGTCGGGGAGGATGTTGCCTGCCTCGTCGCGCACCTCGATCACCATGTCGCGCGCGGCGCGGCCGCAGTTGACGATCGCGCGATAACGGGTCGGGCGGCCGGCGTCGGTCGAGGCGCCCGACAGCTCGGTCTCCTCGACCAGTTCGACGACGATGCCTTCGCCCGGCGGCATGATGCTGACCGCGAGCGTCGCCTCGGCGAGGCCGTAGCTCGGCAGGAAGGCGCTCGCCTTGAAACCCGCATCGGCGAAGGCGTCGACGAAGCTCTGCATCACGTCGGGGCGGATCATGTCGGCGCCATTGCCCGCGACGCGCCAGCGCGACAGGTCGAAGCGGTCGGCGACATGCGTCTGGCTCGATACGCGGCGCGCGCAGATGTCGTAGCCGAAGGTCGGCGAGTAGCTGAGCGTCGTGCCCTGGTTGCGGCTGATCAGGTCGAGCCACGCGAGCGGGCGGCGGGCGAAATCCTCGGTCTTGAGATAATCGACCGACACCTGGTTGGCGACGGGCGAGAGCAGGCAGCCGACGAGGCCCATGTCGTGATACCAGGGCAGCCACGACACGCAGCGGTCGCTGTCCTGCACATGCATGCCGTGCGAATGCGCGGCGAGATTGTTGAGCAGCGCGCCATGCGTCACCGCGACGCCGTGCGGGAAGCGCGTCGAGCCGCTGCTGTACTGGAGGTAGCAGGTTTCGTCGGTCTTTTGCTCGGGAAGCGCGGCGACCGGGGCGGGGCGCGTCGCGAACGCGCTCCAGTCCATCGGCGCGACGCCGCGCTGTTCGGCGGCCTCGGTCGCCATCGCGGCGATTTCGGGCGGGAAGAACAGCATTTTCGGGTCGCAGCTCGTGAGCTGGACGACGAGCTGGCCGACATAGGATTCGCGGCCGCCGAAGCTGGTCGGCAGCGGCAGCGGCACCGGCCAGGCGCCCGCATAGATGGTGCCGAAGAAAAGCGCGGCGAATTCGGGGCCGGTCTCGGCGATCAGCGCGATGCGGTCGCCGGGCCGGACGCCCGCGGCGACGAGGCGATAGGCGGCGGTGAGCGCGTCGGCCTTGAGCTCGCGATAGGGATAGGGGCGGATCAGCTTTCCGCGCGGATCGTGGAAATTGAGCCCGCGGGTGCCGGCGGCGGCATAGTCGAGCGCTTCGCCGACGGTGGCGAAGTCCGAAAAACGGCGCGGCTGGGCGCAGTGGGTCGGGGTGGGGGCGAGATCCTCCACCGCGGGGGCGGAATTTTCGGTCATAAGGCTTCGCGAATCCCGGCTATCGGAACGCGCTGCAACGATCATGTCATCCTTTTGAGCCATGTCTGCGCTGCGCGATCCCGGTCAGGTTAAACAAATTGGCCCATTTCCGGGCTTTGATGCCCGATATGGCGGCTCTGGTCGTTCTCAATCAGGCCCGACTGTGGCATAAACATGGCATGGTTTCCCGCCGCGCTCCGTCCGACCGTTCCCGTAAACCGCTGGACGCAGCGAAGCTCGACGAACTGGCGCTCGCCTATGTCGCGCGATTCGCGACGAGTCGGGCGAAATTGACGCGCTATCTGGCCCGGAAAATCCGCGAATCCGAATGGGTTGACGAGAGCGACGCCAGGACGGCGTGCGAGGCCGTGGCCGACCGGATGGAGCGGCTGCGCTTCCTTGACGACCGCCAATATGCCGCGATGCGCGCCGGGGCGATGACGCGGCGCGGGCTGGGGCTGCGGCGCGTGAAGGCGCAACTCTTCGTCGACGGCATCGCCGACGCGGACAGCGGCGAAGCGATCGCCGAAGCGGAGGAGCGCGCAGTCGCGGCGGCGATCGGCTTTGCCCGGCGGCGGCGGTTCGGCCCGTTCGCAGTGCGCGCGAGCGATGATCCGAAGGATCGTGAGCGGCAGGTCGCGGCCTTCGCGCGGGCGGGGCATTCGCTCGCCCTTGCCCGCCGCATCCTCGCCGTCCCGCCGGGGGACGCCGACGCACTGGCGGCGCTGGACGATACGGCGATGCTGGATTAGGTCCCGGCATCGCTTTCGGGATAAGGATTTGTCGATGCGCACGCTGATCATCGCTCTGGCCCTGTCGCTCGCGCTGCCGCTGGCGGCGTGCGGCAGCGCAGGGAGTGAGGCGCAGAGCGCCGCGACCATTCCGCTGACGATCGACATGGCGGGCACGGCGCACGCCTTTCGCGTCGAGGTCGCGCGCAGCGCCGACGAGCAGGCGCAGGGGCTGATGTTCCGTACCAGCCTGCCCGCCGACGGCGGAATGCTCTTCCCTTTTGCGAAGCCGAAGATCGCGAGCTTCTGGATGAAGAACACGCTGATCCCGCTCGACATGATCTTCGTGCGCGCCGACGGCAGCATCGACCGCATCGCCGAAAACACGATCCCCGAATCGCTCGAACCCGTGGTCAGCGGCGGTGATGTCGCCGCGGTGCTCGAACTCGCGGGCGGCACTGCGGCGCGGCTCGGGCTCGACGAGAGCGCCAAAGTGACATGGAAAGATGGGAAATAGCGGTGCGCCGCACCGTTTGACGCTTGCGAACCGCGCGTCCTTCCCTGTAAACGCCAGCGCCATGAGCATTCTCGGCAAGATTTTCACCTGGTGGGACGGCGCGACCGTCGGCACGTTGCTGAACAGCTGGAGCAGCGGCGAAAAGGTCGGCGAGGACAGCCTCGGCAATCGCTACTATCGCGCGAAGAAGGGGACACGCCGCTGGGTGATCTATAACGGATCGAACGATGCGAGCCGGGTTCCGCCCGAATGGCACGGCTGGCTGCACGGCACGCTCGACGAACTGCCCGGTGAGGCGCTGCCCGCGCCGCGCGCGTGGGAGAAGGAGCCGAGCGCGAACCTGACCGGCAGTCTTGGCGCCTATCGCCCCGCGGGCGCGCTCGAACGCGGCGGCCACCGCGCCGCGGCGACCGGCGACTACGAAGCGTGGCGTCCGGGCGCCGACTGAGCTTCGTGAGCGCCTCCCTCTCCCGCATCGCGCTACTGGCGCTTGTCGCGGCGACCGCGCTGACCGCGTGCGATCGGAACGGCGGCAAGCGGCCCGGCGAAACCACGGCGCAACTCGCCAAGTCCGAACGCGTCCCGCAGGAAGTCGGCGGGATCGAGGGCGCGACCCCGATGGATCAGCGCGTCGCGGTGCTCGGCCTGCTCAACAAGCGCAACGGCCTCGTCCGCGAGCTCGAGATGAAGCCGGGCGAGACCGCGCGCGTCGGCCGTGCGATCGTGCGGCTGCGTGCGTGCGAACAGACCGCGCCGTGGGAGGATCCGCCCGAAACCGGCGCCTTCGTCCAACTCACCGTGCAGGATCAGCGCGACGATAAATGGTATCGCGTGTTTTCGGGCTGGCTGTTCAAGGAGCGCCCCGAGCGCAACGTGATCCAGCACCCGATTTTCGACGTCTATGTCAAAAGCTGCGCAATGACATATCCCGGCGGCGAGCCCGTCGAGCATGCGGTCGCCAAATCGGCCGCGCCCGCGCCCAAGCCGTCGAGCGCGCCCCAATCGCCGGCGACGAATGGCGGCGAGGGCGCCGCTGCGCCCGCTCCCACGCCTGCACCGAAGGCGGCCCCGGCGCCCAAGGCCGCGCCGTCCGACAGCACCGAATAGAGCCGCACCAGATAATCGGCCTGCGGGATTTCGATCGCGCCGAGGCTGGCGAGGTGCGGGGTGATGAACTGGCAGTCGAGCAGCCGCCAGCCGCCCGCCTTCAGCCGCGCGACGAGATGCGCGAGCGCGACCTTCGATGCGTCGCGCGCCCGGCTGACCATCGATTCGCCGAAGAAGGCGCGGCCGAGCGACACGCCATAGAGACCGCCGACGAGTTCGCCGTCCAGCCAGCATTCGACGCTGTGCGCGTGGCCGAGCTGGAACAGCCGCTCGTAGCTCGTCTTGATGACCGGGTTGATCCAGGTCGTCGGCCGATCGTCGGCGGGCTCGGCGCAGAGCGCCATCATGTCGCGAAAGGCGGTATCGGTGGTGACGCGAAAGCGGTCGGAGACGATGACCTTTTTCAGGCTCTTCGACAGGTGGAAGCCGTCCAGCGGCAGGATCGCGCGCAGCCGTGGCTCGACCCAGTGGACCGACGGGTCGTCCGCCCCGTCGGCCATCGGGAACAGCCCCTGCGCATAGGCGCTGAGCAGCAGCGCGGGGTCGATGGACTCGAGATGTTTCAGGGCGCGGGCTTCACGAATTTGAGCGTCATGCGGTCCGATTCGCCGATCGCCAGATATTTATCCCGGTCGGCGTCCTTCTGCGCCAGCGATGGCGGCAGCGTCCACACGCCGCCCGGATAATCGTGCGTATCCTTGGGGTTGGCATTGACGTCGCTTTCGCCGGCAAGCTTGAAGCCCGCGGCTTCGGCGAAGGCGACGACCGACGAGCGCTTCATGTATCCGCTCTTTTCCTCAAGCGTCGAATCCATCTCCTCGGGCAGGCGGTGATCGACGACGCCCAGCACGCCGCCGGGCTTCAGCATCGCATAGATCTGCCGGAAGGCTTCGCCGGTCTTGTCGGTGCCGCCGAATCGCCAGTTGTGGACATTACGAAAGGTCAGCACGACGTCGGCGCTGCCATCGGGCACTTTCGGCCCGGCGCCGGTCGCGGGAAATTCGGCGAGTTTGACCGCGCCATAAAGATCGGGCTTCGCGCCCTGCCATTCGCGGATGCGATTGAGGCCCTTTTCCCAGGGCGCCGCGGCGTAGAGCGTGCCGCCGCCCGCCTTCGACAGCGGCGCGAGGATTTCGGTGTACCAGCCGCCGCCCGGCCACAGCTCGACGACCGTGTCGCCGGGCTTCACGCCGAAGAAGGCGAGGGTTTCGGCGGGGTGGCGATAACGGTCGCGCGCGACATTGGCGGGGGTGCGTGTCGAGGCGCCCACCGCGTCCGCGATAGCGGGAGCGATCGGGCCGCCGTTCGGGCTTTCGGCGAGGGCGGGCGCCGCGAGGGCGACGAGAGCACTTGCAACGAGGATCAGCGGACGCATATGGGCACCTTCTTTCCGGGGGAGAAGAAGCCCCCTGTTTGCGAAGGGATGCGCATCAATGCAAGGGTCGATGCTGACGGTGAGCGCAGTCAGTGCCGTGCTCGCGGTGGTCGCCGAGGTCGCCGATTACCGCCGCCGTCACCGGCGCGACGTCGATGCGGTCGGTTTCATGCCGTGGCGCGGCATCGCGCTGGTCAGCGTCACGGTGGCGCTGTTCGCGGCGGCGTTTGCGCTGAAGGGCTGATTCTCGCGTCATTGCCAATCCAGAGCGGTTTACGCGGGCTCTGGATTGCTTCGCTTCGCTCGCAATGACGACGGAATTAGAGGCAAGCCTCCAGATAGGGCTGATCGAACCCGAACTGGCGCGCCTTTTCCAGCGTATAGGGGCGCAGGCCCATCGCGCGATATTCGCCGATGATCTTGCCGTCCTTGTCCTCGTCCTGATATTCGAACTTGAACAGTTCCTGGGTGACGATGACGTCGCCTTCCATGCCGATCACCTCGGTGACGTTGGTGACGCGGCGCGAGCCGTCGCGCAGGCGCTTGATCTGGACGATCAGGTCGACCGAATCGGCGATCTGTTTCGAGATCGCTTCCTTCGGAATCTTGATGTCGCCCATCAGCACCATATTCTCCATACGGCCGAGGCATTCGCGCGGGCTGTTCGCGTGGAGCGTGCACATCGATCCGTCGTGGCCGGTGTTCATCGCGGCGAGCAGGTCGAAACACTCCGCGCCGCGAACCTCGCCCATGATGATACGGTCGGGACGCATACGCAACGCGTTCTTGACGAGGTCGCCCATGTGGATCGCGCCATTGCCCTCGAGGTTCGCGGGGCGCGTTTCGAGCGGCAGCCAGTGCGGCTGCTGGAGCCGCAGCTCGGCGGCGTCCTCGATCGTCAGCACGCGCTCGCCGGGGTCGATCATCTTGGACAGGGCGTTGAGCATAGTGGTCTTGCCTGAGCCGGTGCCGCCCGAGATGACGATGTTGAAGCGGCTGGCGCCCGCGATCTTCAGCGCGGTGCACATCTTCTGGCTCATCGCGCCCCATTGGCAGAGCATGTCGAGCGTGATCGGCTTGGCCGAGAATTTACGAATCGAGATCGCGGTGCCGCGAAGGCTGAGCGGCGGCACGATCACGTTGACGCGGCTGCCGTCCTTCAAACGGGCGTCGGCGAGCGGCGTCGTCTGGTCGACGCGGCGGCCGACCATGTTGCAGATGCGCTGCGCGATCTGGAAGAGATGCTGTTCGTCGCGGAACTGGATCGGCGCGATGACGAGCTGACCCTTGCGTTCGATATAGGTCTGATACGGCCCGTTTACCATGATGTCGCTGATGTCGGGGTCGGAGAGCAGCTCTTCGAGCGGGCCGAAGCCGAGCAACTCGTCGACGAGCACCTTTTCGAGCGCGAACTGTTCGCGGCGGTTCAAGGTGATGCGCAGCTCGGCGAGCACTTCGAGGATGATCGGGCGGAATTCCTCGGTCAGCTCGTCCTTGCTCAGCGTCGCTGCGGCTTCGGGGTCGACGCGCTCGAGCAGGCGCGGCAGCACCTGTTCCTTGATCTTGTGGACCGACGCCTCGAAGCCCTGCGCCTTTTCGGGCTCGGCCATTTCGGCGGTCGAGCGCTGGTTCAGCCGCTCCATCGCTTCCTGTTCGGGGGTCAGGTTCGCCGGAATAGTCGGCGGCGCTTCGGCCGCGGGTGTGTCGATCGCAGGGAATTGCGAGCCGCCCATTCCGGGGCCCGTCTGCATCGGCTTCGCCACGCCAAAGGCGGGGCGGCCAGCGGTTCCGGGTCGGCGTCCGAATGCACTCATTCGCTTTGTCCTGCTTCAAATCAACATTTTGGACATTGCCGCGCGCCGCGCGGACGAACCCCCAACGGCCAAGGTGAATAAAAGGGAAACTTTGATAATCTCCTAATGCGGGGACGCGGCGGGGGCGTCGGGTGGCGCGGCAGGGGCGAGGCCCACGAAGCGCGGGTCGGTTCCGAACAATCGCGCCAGCGTGCGCGAAAGCGCCAGGAAGCGATGGCCCTGATCGGTCAGGCGGACATGGCCATCGACCGTCACGATATTGCCCGACGCCGTCTGTTCGGCGATCCGCCGGTCCATCTGCCGCATGTCGCCGACATATTTCCGGACGAAGATATCGGTGATCCGCCGGCTATCCAGCGCTTCGTCCTGATGCTGTTCGATCTGGGCGAGCATGAAGACGCTGATCGAACGGTCGAGCGTCACCGGCAGGACGATCAGGAAACAGATGTTGAAGCTGAGCGACAACGCCCCCGCCGCAACGATCGTGGCGAGGTCGAACCGCTGCCGGCGCAGCAACGCCATGGCGGCCATCACCAGCATGGCGGACAGCGCGCACAGGATCAGGCCGCGATAGAAGAGGATCGAAATTCCGGCGAACAGGGGCGAGCGGGTGAGGCCGACATAGAGGATGAATCCGGCCGCGACCGCCAGTGTCAGCGTCAGCAGGAGGGAAGCAAGCTGTTTAATCGGAGGCCCCTTTGGCGATGGACGCGACGTCGACGATGCACGCGCGCTCGTTTCTGTAGAGGCAGCGAAGCCCCGAGGGCGGGCCGCCGGTGGCTTTCCACACCGGATCGACGGTGACGAAGAGCAGATAGTCGATGCGATTCGCGCGCGCGACGCCGGCAATTCGGGCTGGCTTCAGCCGCTGCTCGAAAATCGGACGGATCGCATCGCGGCGATGTTGCGCCATGGCAGCGCTGACCCCGAACAGATTCGCTGCGCCATCGGCCAGCGCGACGCGGTTGCGGCCATAAAGGCCGAAATCGAAAATGCGATAAAGCTGCGCCGGATTATGCTGGAGGATCGCCCGGTGCGGCAGATGATCGTTGGCCCAATCGTAGGCCCGGCGCTGCGCCATATCGTCCAGCGGCTGCCGGTTGACCGGACCGGGGAAGGTCGCGCCGGGATCGGGGAACTTCACGCGCAGGCCGGCCATGTCCCAGCCATTGCCCGCGACCCCGATGAACAGGAAGATCCACCCTATCGCCCCGGGCCGCAGAATGCCCCGACCGGCCGTGCCGAAAGGCGATTGCGGCGCCATGCTCTGGACCACCGCCGCGGTCCAGATCATCGCGGCGAACTGCGCGAACCAGATGATGCGCCAGCCAAGATCATTGTTGATGATGCTCGACCGGACGAAGCTGACGATCAGCAGCGAGGTCAGAAAGCCGATCAGCAGAAAGCTTCGGATCGGCCTCCGCGTCGCGGACCCTGCCGGCTTCGATCGCCCGTAGAGGCGGAGATAGAGGTTGCCGCCCAGCGCGAAAAGGCCGAACTCGAGAGCATAGCCGATCGGCAGCAGCGCGAGGACGAGCAGGGCCTGCGGCGTGCCCGCGCCGTCGTACTGAAAACCGCTGACGCGGCGAATCCAGAATTTGACCGGCATCCCGTCGCTCACCCGCCCGTGCAGCAGGTCCATAAACTGGGGTACGGCAAAGAGCAGCGCGACGAGGGCCGAGACGGCCGCGAGCAGCAGCAGTTGCGGTCGTCCCCGGCGTCCTTCGAGAAGCACCCAGAGCAGAAGCGCGGGGGCCGCGCCGAGCGCGATCCACGCCGACATGCCGAACGCGGTTGCAAAGCTGATCCCGGCGAGCCCTGCCAGAACGAAGCGCGGTGATGGCGGCGTCGCGGCGCGCTGCAGCAGCAGGACGCCGCACCAGGCCGCGATGAAGCCGCCCAGATGGTGGGGAACCCACATCATCGACGTGAGCGCGAAACGAATTTCTTCGTTCCAATAATCGACCTGCCGGGCTGCGGCGCCGGTCGCGAGATAGTCGAGCAGCGTCGGCACCAGATCGAGCCCGGTCGCGAAGCACAGCAGCGCGGCGATCAGCAGGAAGCGGCGATCGCGGCCGATGCGGATCAGGTCCGCATCCTTCGCGACGCGCCACAGCAGCGCGACGAAGGCCAGGCCCGACCAGAAGGCGGTGGCGGCAAAGGCCATGCGGCCGTCGACCAGCCCGCCCGCGATCCAGCGAACCAGCGCCCCCCAGATATAATAGTAATAATAATAGCCCGCCGGTTCGGCGCGTGCGTAGAAGGGGTCGTGGAGCGGCAGGCCATATTGCGCGATGCTTTCGATCGTCGCGGCATGTTTGACCATGTCGAAGGTGACGAGGCTCTGATGGAGCCGGTCGCCGATATCGACGTCGACGACCGCCACGGCGAGGAGAAGCCACCAGAGTAGTGCCAGCGCGGCGAAGGGCCAGCCGATCCGAAGCGCGGGGCGTCGATAGAGCGGTGCTGCGGCCAGAACCAGCGCGGCGTGCACGGTCAACGTCCCGGCGATGCCGATCGCGCGAATGAACAGTGCATCGAATGCCGGGAGAATCGCCAGCGCAAGGATCAGTGCCCAGCCGACCCGCTGCCATCCGCTGTCGATCCCCCGAAAGCCACGTGTGCGGCCGATCCGTTCGAACAGCAGGACGCCGGCAAAAGCGGGAAGGATAAAGACCAGCGCCGCGACGAGCGTGCCGAGAGCCAGTCCGGCGATATCCTGTGCGAAATAGGTCATGGGCCAGCATTCGGCCTAGACGAAATATGGTAAAATTAGCTTTAACCTGTCCTTGCTGCTCGCGCGGGGCGATATTTTACGGTGCAATGCGAAGGAGAGTATCGATGCGACAGGCGATCATGGTGTTGGTAGCCTTGGCTACGGCGGGCGCCGCCGCGGCGTCGGACGTCTCGGCGCCGCTTCCGGGCTGGATGGCGGGGGCGTGGGAACAGACGGCATCCGAAAATCGCTGGGCCGACGAATATTGGACCCCACCGCGCGGCGGCATCATGATCGGCGCTGCGCGGATCGGGAAGGGCGATGGTCTCGGCATTTTCGAGCACACGCGGATCATGCGAAAGGCGGACGGGACGCTCGCCTTCTTCGCGCAGCCGTTCGGACGCCCCGCCGCCGAATTCCCGATGGTCGCGGCGGGGGAGCGGATGATCGAGTTCGCCAACCCGGCGCATGATTATCCGCAGCGCATCCGTTACTGGCGCGAAGGCGACCGGCTGAAGGCCCGGATTTCGCTGATGGACGGCAGCAAGGCGCATGATTGGGATTATGGCCCGCCGGGCGGTTGACGCCGGTGTATGAAAAAAGGGGGCCGAAGCCCCCTTTTTGATTCGATGCGATCCGCCCGATCAGCCCGCGATATGCTCGGCGAGGACGGTGAGGCCGGCTTCGTTGACTTCGGCGAAGCCGCCTTCGACCTCGATCGTCTCGGGCGCCGCGCCGCTGGTGGCATAGATGGTCAGCGGGCCGTTGCGCAGCGTCGCCATGAAGGGCGCGTGGCCTTCGAGCACCGAGAAATCGCCCTCGCTGCCCGGTACGGTGACCATATAGACGTCGCTCGACCGCTCGAGGCGGGCGGGGGTGACGAGTTCGAACTTCAGGGCCATTCTTCAATCTCCCCCCTCCCGCTTGCGGGAGGGGTCGGGGGAGGGTGTGTTCCGGTTCGGTGAAAGGCCTGTTCCCCGACAGGCCCTCCCCTAACCCCTCCCGCAAGCGGGAGGGGAATTCGATTTACGCCGCGTCGGCGGCCAGCTTGGCGGCCTTGGCGACTGCTTCCTCGATGCCGCCGACCATGTAGAAGGCTGCTTCGGGAAGGTGGTCATATTCGCCGTCGACCACCGCCTTGAACGACTTCACCGTGTCTTCGATCGCCACGAACTTGCCGGGGATGTTGGTGAAGACTTCGGCGACGTGGAACGGCTGCGACAGGAAGCGCTGGATCTTGCGCGCGCGGGCGACGACCAGCTTATCTTCTTCGCTGAGCTCGTCCATGCCGAGAATCGCGATGATGTCCTGCAGCGACTTGTACTTCTGCAGCGTTTCCTGAACGCGGCGGGCGGTCTCATAATGCTCCTGGCCGACGATCGCGGCGGTCAGCACGCGGCTCGTCGAATCGAGCGGGTCGACCGCCGGATAGATGCCGAGTTCCGAAATCGCGCGGTTGAGCGTCGTCGTCGCGTCGAGGTGGGCGAACGAAGTTGCCGGCGCCGGGTCGGTCAAGTCATCCGCGGGAACGTAGATCGCCTGAACCGAGGTGATCGACCCCTTGTTGGTCGAGGTGATGCGTTCCTGCAGCGCGCCCATGTCGGTCGACAGCGTCGGCTGATAGCCCACGGCCGAAGGAATACGGCCGAGCAGCGCCGACACTTCCGAACCCGCCTGGGTGAAGCGGAAGATGTTGTCGACGAAGAAGAGCACGTCCTGGCCCTCCTGATCGCGGAAATATTCGGCGATCGTCAGACCCGACAGCGCGACGCGGGCGCGGGCGCCCGGCGGCTCGTTCATCTGGCCGAACACCAGCGCAACCTTCGATCCCTCGGGGGTCGGGTTGCCGTCCTTGTCCTTGGCGATGACGCCGGCGTCGAGGAATTCGTGATAGAGGTCGTTGCCTTCGCGGGTGCGTTCGCCGACGCCCGCGAACACCGAGGTGCCGCCGTGGCCCTTGGCGATGTTGTTGATCAGTTCCTGGATCAGCACGGTCTTGCCGACGCCCGCGCCGCCGAACAGGCCGATCTTGCCGCCCTTCGCATAAGGCGCGATCAGGTCGATGACCTTGATGCCGGTGACGAGAATGCTCGTTTCGGTCGACTGGTCGACGAATTCGGGGGCCTTGGCGTGGATCGGGGCCGTCGCGGTGGCGTTGATCGGGCCGCGTTCGTCGATCGGGTCGCCGATGACGTTGAGGATGCGGCCGAGCGTCTGCGGACCGACGGGAACCGAGATCTGGGCGCCGGTGTCGGTCACGGGCTGGCCGCGGGTCAGGCCGTCGGTCGCGTCCATCGCGATCGTGCGAACCGTGTTCTCGCCGAGGTGCTGCGCGACTTCGAGGACGAGGCGGTTGCCGTTGTTGTCGGTTTCGAGCGCGTTCAGAATCGCCGGCAGTTCGCCGGTGAACTGGACGTCGACGACGGCGCCGATGACCTGGGCGATGCGGCCCGTGGCGGCGCCGGCGGGCGCTGCCTTCTTGGGGGCGGCGGCCTTCTTCGGCGCAGCAGCCTTGGGCGCGGCGGCCTTTTTGGCGGGAGCCTTCTTTTCAGCGGGAGCGGTAGCCATGTTCGTATCCTTGCCTTCGATGTCTCTACTTGTTCGTATCGGGGACGACCGTTGCCCACCCCGTGTCCATTCTTTCAACAACCAAATTCCGAAGCGTTTTCGTGCGGCCACCTCGCGTTCGGTAGGTTACCCTACATATAAATCGCCGAGTTGCTTCGACCTTGCGACATTTATGGGTGCGAACCCTTTCAATGTAGCTGGTCGTATCTGGAAATGCGCCTTCCTCAAGGAATAGAGCAAATCCTGATTGTTCCCGCCTGATTGCTTCTTCTAACTCCTTCGCAGTTGGTTGTTTGATGTCCTGTGCGCTTGCTGCACTCGATACGATCGTCAGTCCGACCAAAAAGATGCGTGCAAGCATGATTCCTAGAGCGCCTCCGCACCCGCGATAATCTCGATAAGTTCGGTGGTGATCGCCGCCTGACGCGTGCGGTTGTAAATGATGGTCAGCTTGTTGATCAGCTCGCCCGCGTTGCGCGTCGCATTGTCCATCGCGGTCATCGACGCACCCTGTTCGGACGCGGCGTTTTCAAGCAGGCCCTTGAAAATCTGGATCGTGATGTTGCGCGGGAGCAGGTCGGCGAGGATCGCTTCCTCGTCGGGCTCGTACTCGACAGCCGCGCCGCTCGATGCCGGAACGTCCCCGGGCGGCGGGACCGGGATCATCTGCTGGCCGGTCGCTTCCTGAAGCAGCGCCGAGCGGAATTTGGAATAGAAGAGATGCGCGACATCGAAGGCGCCGGCTTCGTAAAGCTCCATCACCTTCGCCGAAATGTCGTGCGCCTGCTCGAAGCCGATGTCGCGAATGCCGGTCGTGTCATATTGCTCGATGATCTGGCCGGCGAACAGGCGCGCGATCACCGGGCGGCCCTTGCGGCCGATGAGGTAGAAGAGAACCTTCTTGCCCTCGGCCTGCAGCTCCAGCGCCTTGTCGCGCGCCGCCTTGACGATGTTCGAGTTGAACGCGCCGGCAAGGCCGCGGTCGCTGTTGAGCACGACGAGCAGGTGCGTGTCGCTCTTGCCCGTGCCGGCGAGCAGCTTCGGCGCCGAATCCGACGCGCCGACCTTCGACGCCAGGCTGGCGACGACGCCTTCGAGCCGCTCGGCATAGGGGCGCGCGGCCTCGGCCGCGGCCTGCGCCTTGCGCAGCTTGGCGGCGGCGACCATCTTCTTGGCCTTGGTGATCTTCTGGGTCGATTTGACCGAGACGATCCGCCCTTTGAGTTCCTTCAGACTGGCCATAAGTCCCGTCTACACTCTCTAATCTGTCATCCCGGCGAAGGCCGGGATCTCACCGTCGAGACCCCGGCCTTCGCCGGGGTGACGAGGTGGGTGGATTACGCGAAAATCTTGGCGAAGGCGTCGAGCGCCGCGACCAGACCCTTCTTGGCGTCGTCGCCCAGGTCCTTGGTGTCGCGGATCGTCTTCAGCACCTCGGCATGATCGCTGCGCAGATAGGCAAGCATCGCCTGTTCGTAGCGCGAGACGTCGGCGGTGCCGACATTGTCGAGATAGCCGTTGGTGCCGGCGAAGATCGACGCGGTCTGCTCCTCGAACGGCATCGGCTGGAACTGCGGCTGCTTGAGAAGCTGGGTCAGGCGCGCGCCGCGATTGAGCAGCTTCTGCGTCGAGGCGTCGAGGTCCGAACCGAACTGCGCGAAGGCTTCCATCTCGCGATACTGCGCGAGTTCGAGCTTGATCGAGCCCGACACCTTCTTCATCGCCTTGGTCTGCGCGGCCGAGCCGACGCGGCTCACCGACAGGCCGACGTTGATCGCCGGGCGGATACCCGCGTTGAACAGGTTGGTTTCGAGGAAGATCTGGCCGTCGGTGATCGAAATCACGTTGGTCGGAATATAGGCCGACACGTCGCCCGCCTGCGTTTCGATGATCGGCAGCGCGGTGAGCGAACCCGAGCCATTGTCCGCGTTCATCTTCGCGGCGCGTTCGAGCAGGCGGCTGTGGAGATAGAAGACGTCGCCGGGATAGGCTTCGCGGCCCGGCGGGCGGCGGAGCAGCAGCGACATCTGACGATAGGCGACGGCCTGCTTGGAAAGATCGTCATAGACGATCACGGCGTGCATGCCGTTGTCGCGGAAAAACTCGCCCATCGTCACGCCGGTGTAAGGCGCGAGATACTGAAGCGGCGCGGGTTCCGACGCGGTCGCGGCGACGACGATCGAATATTCCATCGCGCCATTTTCTTCGAGCTGGCGGACGATCTGCGCGACGGTCGAGCGCTTCTGGCCGACGGCGACGTAGATGCAATAGAGCTTCTTCGATTCGTCGTCGCCCTTGTTGGCTTCCTTCTGGTTGATGAAGGTGTCGATCGCGACGGCGGTCTTGCCGGTCTGACGGTCGCCGATGATCAGCTCGCGCTGGCCGCGGCCGACGGGGACGAGCGCGTCGAGCGCCTTGAGGCCGGTCTGCACGGGTTCGTGGACCGAGGTGCGCGGGATGATGCCCGGCGCCTTAACCTCGACGCGCATCCGCTTGTCGGCCTTGATCGGGCCCTTGCCGTCGATCGGATTGCCGAGGCCATCGACGACGCGGCCGAGCAGGCCCTTGCCGACGGGAACGTCGACGATCGTGCCGGTGCGCTTGACGGTGTCGCCTTCCTTGATCTCCGAGTCCGAGCCGAAGATCACGATGCCGACATTGTCGGCTTCGAGGTTGAGCGCCATGCCCTTCACGCCATTGGCGAATTCGACCATCTCGCCGGCCTGGACATTGTCGAGGCCGTGGACGCGGGCGATGCCGTCACCGACCGACAGCACCGAGCCGATCTCGCTGACCGTGGCGTCGGTGCCGAAATTGGCGATCTGGTCCTTGATGACCTTGCTGATTTCAGCGGCGCGGATTTCCATTATTCAGCCTTTCATCGGGGCATTGGGGCGTATGGGCTTTCAGCCCTTCATCGCCTGCGCGAAACTATTGAGACGGGTACGGATACTGCCGTCGATCAACTGGCTGCCCAGCTGGACGACGAGGCCGCCGAGAATGGCGGGATCGACGGTCGTCGCGACGGTGACGTCGCGGCCGACACGGGATTTGAGGTTCGCGGTCAGCGCCTTGACCTGCTCGGCGGTGAGCGGATGCGCGCTGGTGACTTTCGCGGTCACTTCGCCGCGATGGTCGGCGACGATCGCGTTGAAGGCGGCGATCATGCCGGGGAGATCGGCGAGGCGGCGATTCTCGGCAAGCACGCCGAGGAACTTCGCGGTCAGCGAATCGAGCTTCAGTGCCTTGGCGACCGCTTCGATCGCTTTGGCGGCGTCGGTGCGGCTGACGACGGGGCTCGCGATCAGCGCCGAAAGGTCGGCCGAATCGGTCAGGCCGACGCTGAGGGTGCCGAGGCTCCCCGCAACCGCGTCGATCGCGTTCGATTCGCGCGCCAGATCGAACAGCGCGCTGGCATAGCGGCCCGCGAGGCCCGCCGTGATGTTGCCCTGAATGCCGCCGGAATTCTCCACGCGCGAAAGTCCTTCTCTACGATCCCGAGGGGGATGGCTGCGCGGATTTTTCACGGCCTCCGAAGATGCCCCCGCTGCAAAGTCGCGGCGCGCGTAGCAACGATTTTGCTGCAATGCAAGGCGAGGGTGGGTGGAATCGAGCACCCTCCCGCGTCCGTTCGCACTGAGCTTGTCGAAGTGCCGTTCTTTCTTCAAACACCGGCTAGGCAAGAACGGTGCTTCGACAAGCTCAGCACGAATGGAAGAGAGGGAAGTGTATGGGCGAAATGATTCGCATGACGATGGACGATGGCGCGGAGATTGCGGTCTATCATGTCCAGCCCGAGGGCGAACGGCGCGGCGGCCTCGTCCTGATCCAGGAAATCTTCGGGGTCACCGACCATATCCGCGAGCTTTGCGACGAATATGCCGCCGACGGCTATGAGGTGCTGTCGCCGGCCCTCTTCGACCGCGAGCATCCGGGGTTCGAGAGCGACTATTCGGGGCCGCAGTTCGAGCGCGCGGTGGAACTGGCGCGAAAGCTCCACCCGTTCGAGCAGAGCCTGAAGGACGCGCAAACCTGCATCGACGCGCTCAAGGGGAAGGGGCCGGTCTTCATCACCGGCTATTGCTATGGCGGCTCGGTGGCGTGGCGGATGGCGCAGATCAGCCCCGACCTTGCGGCGGCGTCGGCCTATTACGGCAGCCTCGTCCCGACCCAGTTCGCCGATCAGCCGCCCGCCTGCGCGGCGATCGCCCATTTCGGCCGCTTCGACGGCGGCATTCCGATGGAGGGCGTCGAGGCGCTGATCGCGAAAGCGCATCCGACCGCGCAGATTTTCGTCTATGAGGCGGGGCACGGTTTCAACAGCGACCGGCGCAAGGATTATCACGAACCGAGCAGCGAAGCGGCGCGCGAGCGGACGCTGATGCTGTTCAAGGCGTGCGGGGGATAAACAAGGACTGGGGGGAGGGGACGATGCATCTGACCGTTGTTCTGCTGACCATGCTGGTGCTGCCGGCGGCATCGGTGCTGATCGAACGCTGGACCGGCGGCGGGAGCGCGGGCCTGTGGGTGCTGATCGGCAAATGGTTCGTCTTCTGGGGCGTCGGCGTCCGCCTGTTCATCGCGGGCGCGCGGCAGATCGTGAAGCCCGAACTGACCGCGACCGGGATTTTCGGCGTCACCGACAAGGCGGCCTTCCCGCTCGCGCAGGAGCTCGGCTTCTGGAACCTCACCATCGGGCTGATCTCGATCGCGTCGATCAAGCGCCCCGAATGGGTGGCGCCGATGGCGATCGCGGGGATGCTCTTTTATGCGATGGCGGGCGCGCTGCACGTCACCGGCAAGGACCGCGGCTTTTCGGAGAATGTCGCGATGATCTCCGACCTCGGCATGGCGGGCCTGCTGCTGGCGTTCCTGATCGCGACCTTTCCGCTGTGGGCGCGTTCCTGAAGCGAGCGCCGGGTGGTGCGGTTCAGGGCGCGCGGGAACTGAAGCGCGATCAGCTCGTGAAGAAAAAACTCGGCGCCGTTCTGAACCGACGGGAGATGGGTTCCCGCCTTTGCGGGGACACGTCCATGCTTTTAACGGGTCACGTCAAGGCGCCGCCGCCGCCTTCTGGCACTGATAGACCAGCCGCTCGTTGGGCGTCGGGGGCAGCACGGCGCGGATCGCTTCCTGCTGCGTCGCCAGCCCCGCGAGTGCATCGGCATCGGCGGTGCAGCTCTTCAGCGTCACGCTGGCGCGAATCTCGCGCGCCTTTGCCATCGTGTCGGCGTCGAGCAGATAGCGGTCGACGCGATATTCCTTGCCCGTCGGGTCGATCGAGGCGACCGTCACCGTCGCTTCCTCATTGGGGACGAGAATGCGCTGCCAATGGCCGTCCGCCCCCATGGCATATTGGGTGCGGTCGTTGACGCAGCCGTTCGCCGCGATCTTCACCGGCACGTCGGTGGTCGACGAGACGGTGATGCGGCTGCGGTCGGGGCGGATCGTGCAGAGATAATTGCCCTCGGCGATCTTCGGCGCGTCGGGCGTCGCGGGCGCGGCCGCCTCGTCCTTGACCTCCGCATGTGCGTCGGGGCGGGTGACGAACAGCACCGCGGCGCCGAGGATGAGCGCGGCGCCGGCCCCGCCAGCGATCTTCGCGTTGCGCATCTTCTGCTGGCTATAGAAGAGCATCGCCGCCCCCGCCGACAGCGCGCCGATCACGAACAGCACGCCCGCAAGCGCGATGCGGTTCTCGCGCGCGTCGAGCGCAGCTTCTTCGGCGCGTGCCTGCTTGAGTTGGCGGTCGAGCGCCGCGGCGGCGTCCTTCGCGGCATTCGCCTCGGCGGTCTTGCGCGCATCGGCGTCGAGCGCCGCGCGGTCGCGTGCGTCGGCCTCCGCCATCGACAGGCAGGGCGAACCGATCGCGCCATAGGACTGCCCGGCGTCGCCGAGGAAGCGCGCGAGTTCGCGCGTCGAGATGGCGAAGGCGAAGGGCGAATCGCCGTCGTCGGCGCGGGTGATCGCGGTGTTGATGCCGACGATGCGCCCGCACTGATCGACGAGCGGGCCGCCCGAATTGCCGCGTGAGATCTTTGCGGTGTGGACGAGCATCGCGACCCCGTCGACAGCCTGCGTGTTCGACAGATTGCCCTCGCTGCGCACCGGCGTACGCGGGGTGATGTAATCGGCGGCGCTGCGCGCGGTCGCAAGGTCGACATTGCCCGGATAGCCGAGCGCGACGACGTCGGCGCCCGAATCGAGCGGCCCCGAATAGACCGCGGCGGCGGGCAGCCGCGTTCCGCTGATCTCGATCAGCGCGAGGTCGCGTTCGGTGTCGATCGCGATCAGCTTGCCGGCATAGCTTTTCTGCCCTTCCGACGGGACGACGCCGAGCGCGACATTGTTTGGATATTTGACCGCCGATTCGACGACATGCGCGTTGGTGACGATACGCGTCGGCGAAATGGCGATGCCGCTGCCATGGCCGAAGCCGACGACCTCGCCATCGACCATCGCGACGGTGACAACGCGCACGACGCTGCGCGACGCGGCGCTGATATCGTCGGCGGCGCGGGCCGGGAGCGCGAGAGTGACGGTGAGCAGGGCGAGAAGGAGCGCGAGGAAGCGGGTCATGGCGCGGACCCTAACCGCTGATGATCGGAAGGCAAGCTAGAGGTACGGGCTCCACATCATCATCCACGCCCCCGTGCTGCCGGTGAGGATGATGATCCCGCCCACCGCGAGCAGCGCCGCGACGCCCTTTTTCGCCGTAGGCGTTCCGCGCGCGCCGGCGCGGAGGTAAAGCTCGGCGACACCCAGCGGCAGCAGCGAATTGGCGAAGGCGAGAAAGAGATCGAAAGGGCCGTCCATCGCGTCGCCGATCCCGGCGCCGCCGGTCGCGATGCCCCACGCCATATAGCCGACGCGCATGAACCAGACCGCGCTTGCGACCGCGAACAGCCGGATCGCCCAGCGGCGATGCTCGGCAAAGCGGCGCGCGCGGGCGCTGCGCCAGGCGAGCGCTGCGAAAGCGAGGATCAGCAGCGCATCGAGCGAGATGCCGAAGGCGCCGGTCAGGTTCATCCACGATCCGCGCCCCCAGACGAGCCATAACCCGCCGAGCGACAGCGCGAGCGCGCAGACCAGATAGAGCCGCCCGTTCCAGCGGTGGACTGCTGGCCAGCGGCCGCGGATCGCGGGAACGAGTTGCACCAGTCCGCCGAAGCTGATCACCGCCGCCATCAGCACATGGCCCGCGAAGAAAAGATTGCCCATCGTGTCGCCGGCGACGAAGCCGGTGATCAGCGGCTTGCTGTTCCAGCGTTCGAAATGGCCCGAGAGTGACGAGGGGTAATAGAAGAGCAGGATGAAGGCGGTGAACAGAAGCTGTCCCGCCGCGATCGACAGATAGCAGAAGGTTGCCGACCGCCCGAGCCAGTCGATCCGGCGCGCCGGGCGCGCGGGCGTGAAGGATGCGTCGATGGTCGCCATGGCCTGCTCCCCAAGGAGGCCGGAAACTGGCCCATCTCCTTAGGTGAGTCAATGATATAATACAGTAATACGGTTTGATGCCGCTTTGAGCGCAAGCATCGGGACGCGCATGCATCGAAGCCATGGCAATGGGAGGGCAAGATCCTTAGGAAAGGAAAGACCATGAATGCCGAAACCATGACCCCGGAAACCATGACCGACGACGATCGCTGGGCCGCGGTGCTGCGCCGCGACCGCGCGCTCGACGGGCGCTTCGTGACCGGCGTGCTGACGACCGGCATCTATTGCCGGCCGAGTTGCGCGGCGCGCCATCCGGCGCGCGGCAATGTCCGCTTCTTCGCCGACGGCGCGGCGGCGCGCGACGCGGGCCTCAGGCCCTGCAAGCGCTGCCTGCCCGACGATGTCGCGCGCGACGAGGGCGCGGTGCTCGCGGCGATCGCGGCGATCAAGGCGAGCGAGGAGCCGCTCGCGCTCGCCGACCTCGCCGCGCGCACCGGCTATTCGCCGACGCATTTCCAGCGCGTCTTCACCCGTCACACCGGGCTGTCGCCTGCCGCCTATGCCCGCGCGCTGCGCGAGGAGCGGGCGCGGCAGGCGCTGAGCGACGGCACGCGGGTGACCGACGCGATCTATGACGCGGGCTTTTCGGGGCCGTCGCGTTTCTATGGGCATATGGAGGGACGCATGGGCATGACGGCTTCGGCCTGGGTGAACGGCGGCAAGGGCGCGACGATCCATTGGGCGGTGGTGCCGACCAGCCTTGGCGACATGCTCGTCGCGGCGACCGCGAAGGGTGTGTGCCGCCTGAGCTTCGACGAAGGGCGCGAAGCGCTCGAGGATCGCTTCCCGGCCGCCGAACTGGTCGAGGGCGGCGCGGATTTCGCGGCGCTGCTGAAAGAGGTGGTCGACGCGGTCGAAGCGCCGGTGAAGGGTTTCGACCATATACCGATCGATGTGAAAGGGACCGCCTTTCAGGAAGCCGTGTGGCGCGAGCTTCGCAAGATTCCGGCGGGCGAGACGCGCAGCTATGCCGACATCGCTGCCGCGGTCGGCAAGCCCAGGGCCGTGCGCGCGGCGGGCAGCGCCAATGGCGCGAACAATGTCGCGGTGCTCATCCCGTGCCACCGCGTCGTGCGCAGCGACGGCTCGCTCGGCGGCTATGCCTATGGCCTGCCGATCAAGCGTGAACTTCTGAAAAGGGAAATCCAATGACCGACAAGATTGCAGCCTTCCGCGCGCTTCACCTTCCCGGCGATCCGCTGATTCTCGTCAATATCTGGGACGCGGGAAGCGCGAAGGCGGTCGCGGCGGCCGGCGCCAAGGCGATCGCGACCGGCAGCTTCGGCGTCGCGGGCGCGCAGGGGCGCGCCGACGGCGAGGATTTCCCGATCGAGGATGTGTTCGAGAATCTGGCTCGCATCCTGTCGGTCACCGACCTGCCGGTGACGATCGACATGGAATCGGGCTATGGCGCCGATCCGGCGGCGGTCGGCGTCTCGGTCGGCCGCGCGAAAGCGGCGGGTGCGGCGGGGATCAACATGGAGGACCGGCTGCCCGGCCGGAGCGAACTGCTCGCGATCACCGAGGCGCAGGCACGCTACCGCGCCGCCGCCGACACCGGCATTTTCGTCAACGCGCGCTGTGACGTGTTTCGCGGACGGGATGCCGCGAAGGACGGCGATGCGCTGATCGCCGCGACGCTCGAACGCGCACGGGCCTATGCCGATGCGGGGGCGGGATCGCTGTTCGTGCCCTTCCTCGGCGATGCGCGCTGCATCGGCGCGATCTGCGAAGCCTCGCCGCTGCCGGTCAATATATTGCGCTCGAAAGCAGGGCCGACGCACAAGGAACTCGCGGCGCTCGGCGTCGCGCGGATCAGCCACGGGCACCAGCCCTGGGCGGCGGCGATGGCGTGGCTGACCGGGCAGGCCGAGCAGGTTCTCGGTGGTGCCGAACCCGATTATTGACCATCGTCGGCCGGCTCGGCCGACGCCGGCGCGTCCTTCCGTCCACCCCTCCGCATGGCTTCGAGCTGTTCGAGAAGGCCGAGGCCGTCGCCGCGATCATGCGGATCGAAAGCGACGACTTTCGCGAGCCGGATCGCGGTGTCGACCTGCCCCTGCGCGGCCAGCGCATAGGCGTAGCTGATGCGCGTCTGCATATTTTCGGGCGCGAGTTCGAACGCGTGCGCGAGGCCGTCGACGGCGACCGGCGGCGGCGCGACCCCTTCGTCGGCAAAACTCCGGTAATAAGCGAAGAGCGGGGCCGGATCGTCGGGGTCGGCCCGATTCGCGCGGATGATCGGTTTGCGCGCGGCGTTCCAGTCCGCCGCCGAGACATCGTCTTTCTCCGCGAGGTCCGCGAGCATCATGCGGCCGAGCAGAAGGTTGGCCCCGACATGCTGCGGCGCGATCGCCAGCGCCTTGTCGACGGCGTCGCGCGCCGCGGCGGCGTCGCGCTTTTCCTTCCCCATGCCCCATTCCGCCATCGCGAATTCATACCATATGCCGGCATCGCTGGGGTATTGCACGGTCAGCTTCGCAAGCGCGTCGCGCACCGGGGCGAGCCGTTCGGGGTCGTCCTTCGCACTTTTTCGTTCCAGTTGCAGCGGCAGCATCGCATCGGCGGCGGCCGACAGCGGGGTTATGGCGACCTCTCCCGCGACCGGGACGGGGTCGTTGGTAAGGCGAACCGACAGGCGTCGGCTCATATAGCGGTTGAGATCGCGGTCGAGCTGCTTCAGGTCGCTGAACGCCTTGGTCGCCGCTTCCTTGGGATCGACCCCGCTGTTGATCGCATCGATATAGGCGCTGAGCTGACCGTCGCGCGCGGGATCGCTGAAGAGCATATGGGTGAGCAGCCAGGAGCGACCGTAATAGCCGTCGATCTTGGCTGCGTCGCGCAGTTCGCCGGGGCGCTGAAAGAGCAGGGTTTCCGCTGGAATCTCCGGCGTCCTGAGCAGGCTGTAGGCGCGCTGCTGGGGCGGGTTGCCGATCTTCGCCTTGCCGTCCGCGGTGAAGTCGACGGTCGACAGATATTCGGCGAAGCCCTCGACGAACCACGCCGGAAAGGCGGCCGGCAGATACCGCATCATGAAATGATGGCTATATTCGTGAAACAGCGTCTGCTGCGCTTCCGACGTTCCCTGGATGAAGTTGCTGTCGCGGTTCGAGACGGCGTAGCTGCCCTCCGGATGGGGGGTGTAGAATCCTGCGATCATCGAGCCGGACTTGCCGGTCATCAGCGCCCCGGCATCGTCGGCATGTTTGACGAGATAGATGGTGAGGCGATTGGGATCCCTTTCGCCGGACTGTTTGAAACGAAGGCGAAGCGTCATGTCGAAGCGCTCGAGCGTGACGGCGAAATCGCGAAGCGATTTTTCATTGCCTTCGCTATAGATGATGAAATTGCCGGTGTCGGCGCGAAGCCATTTCGCATCGGCCGGCGATACCGCGCCGAACATCGCGATCCCGGCAACCAGGATCGAAACCATCTTTCTTGTCATGCCCGCCCCCTTTTCGAGCGGCAATGCTGCCAGCGCGGCCTGCCGCTGTAAAGTTCCCGGAGCTTTATACGAAACTATAGGGGTCGATGTCGATCGCGAGGCGCGCCTTCGCAGGCCAGTCGATGCGGTTCACCCAGTCGCGGATCGTGCCTTGCAGGTCGAAGCTGCGCGGGGCGTGGAGGAGGAGGCGGAAGCGGTGGCGGCCGCGCAGCATCGCCAGCGGCGCGGGGGCGGGGCCGTAGATGGCTAGGCCGTCGGCGGCCGGCGCCTTTTGCCCCAGCCGCTGCGCCACCCCGCGCGCGACCTCGATATCCTCGGACGAGATGACGAGCGCGGCGAAGCGGCCATAGGGCGGCGCCCCCGCGTGGCGCCGCGCGGCGGCCTCGGCGGCGTAGAAGCCTTCGCGGTCGTTCGCGACCAGCGCCGTCATGACGGGGGCGTCCGGAACGCGCGTCTGGATCAGCACTTCGCCGGGCTTGACCCCGCGCCCGGCGCGGCCCGCGACCTGCGCGATCTGCTGGAAGGTGCGCTCGGACGCGCGCAGGTCGCCGCCGTCGAGGCCGAGATCGGCATCGACGACGCCGACGAGAGTCAGGTTGGGGAAATGATAGCCCTTGGTGACGAGCTGCGTGCCGATGATGATGTCGACCAGCCCGCCCTCGACCGCCTCGACGAACTCGGCGGCCTTGGCGGGCGACCAGAGGGTGTCGCTGGTGACGATCGCGGTGCGCGCCTCGGGGAAGCGCAGCGCGACCTCGTCGGCGACGCGCTCGACGCCGGGGCCGCAGGCGACGAGGCTGTCCTCGTCCTCGCACTCGGGGCAGAGCCGCGGCGGCGGCATGACATGGCCGCAATGGTGGCAGGCGAGACGGTGGACGAGCCGATGCTCGACCATCCACGCGGTGCAGTTCGGGCATTGGATGCGGTGCCCGCAGGTGCGGCAGAGGGTCAGCGGCGCGAAGCCGCGGCGGTTCAGAAAGAGCAGGCTCTGCTCGCCCTTGTGCAGCCGGTCGGCGAGGGCGTCGACGAGCGGCGGCGCGAGCCAGCGGCCGCGATCGGGCGGATCGCTCCGCATATCGATCGCGGCGAGGTCGGGCAGCGTCGCGCCGCCGTAGCGTGCGGGGAGGACGATGTGGCGATAGCGCCCGGCCTCAACCTGCGCGAGGCTTTCGAGCGCGGGGGTCGCGCTCGCGAGGATCACCGGCAATCCCTCGAAATGCCCGCGCATCACCGCGACGTCGCGCGCGTGATAATGGACGCCGTCCTCTTGCTTGAAGCTCGTCTCATGCGCCTCGTCGACGACGATGACGCCGAGATTCCCGTAAGGCAGGAAGAGGGCCGAGCGCGCGCCAACGACGATCTTCGCCTCGCCGGCCGCGATGCTGTGCCACGCGCGGCGGCGTTCGGTCGAGCGGAGGCCCGAATGCCACGCCACGGGCTCGCAGCCGAAGCGCGCGGCGAAGCGCGTCAGCATCGGCTCGGTCAGCGCGATCTCGGGGAGCAGGACGAGCGCCTGCTTGCCCGCATCGATCGCAGCGGCGATCGCTTCCATATAGACTTCGGTCTTGCCCGATCCGGTGACGCCGTCGAGCAGCAGCGTCTCGAACGTCGCGGCGTCGACCGCATCGCGAAGAAGGCCGGCGGCGGCGGATTGTTCGGCGGACAGGTCGGGCGGGGCAAAGGCGGGATCGGGCTGCGGATAGGGCTGGTCGGCCGAGACGCTCACCGCCTCGAGCGCGCCCGTCTGGACGAGGCCGCGGATCACCGCTTCGCTGACTTCGGCGAGTCCCGCGAGTTCGCGGACGATGCCCTGCCGGTCGCCGATCTTTTCGAGCGCAACGGTGCGCTGCGGAGTCATGCGCTTGGGGACTTCGCCGGTGGCGCGATATTCGACGATCGGGCGGCGCGCGTCGGCGAAGGCGGCGCCGGGCAGCACCATCCGCAGCACCGCGCCGGGGGGCGCCAGATAATAGTTGCTCGTCCATTCGACGAGACGGCGGAGCGGCGCGGGGACGGGGGGCACCGGCACGACCTCGAACAGGTTACGCAGGCGATTGTCGCCGACCGCTTCGGGGGCGCCGAAGCTTTCATCCTCCCACACGACGCCGCCCATCCGCCGCGGCCCCAGCGGCGCGACAACGACGCTGCCGAGCGGCGCGTCGGTGCTATAGGGCACGCGATAGTCGAGCGGGCCGAGAGCAGCGGTCAAAAGGAGGACGCGGGCGCGGGTCATGGGCTGGGGAGGATATAGGGCGCCGCAGGAAATAGGAAAGCGAGCAAGGGAGAATGCGCGCAAAGGTGCAGAGAGGAAGGATGGGGTTCACGCGGAGACGCGGAGGCGCGGAGAGACAGTGTTGGCCGCGAAGCGGCTTATTCCCGCAACGTGGCAATGAACGCCATGCAGCAGGAACGAAGGTGCCTGCCGGCCCGAGCGATGTTCTCCGCGTCTCCGCGTGAACCAAAAACTCCCCTAATTCCGCGTCTTTGCGCGAATATCAGGAAGCCGCCAGCGCCGCTGTCTTCATCACCCGCTTCGCGGGCTTCGGGCGGCGGAACCAGAAGGTCCACACCGCCAAGCTGCCGAGCATCGTCAGCGACAGGCCCGAAATCGTCATCACCAGGCGCCACGGCAGGCCGCCGACCTTGGCGGCGTGGATCGGGAAGGCCTTGTTGAACGCCTGCGCGCCGCTCGGCATCGCGAGCGCGTCGCGCGCGCCGAGCAATTTGCCGGTTGCGGCATCGAACCACAAGGTCGAGCGGCCGTTGGGCAGCCACTCGGCCTGCTGGCGCATCCTCAGCATGATCGGATCGCCGGCCTTGCGCGGCAGGCTGAGGATACGGAATTCGGCATCGGGGAAGCGGCGGCGCGCCTCGGTCAGCATCGCGGCATAATCGGGCTGCGTTGCAAGCGGCCCGCTCTCGTATTTCGGCGGCTTCATCGCCCTGGCGGCCTCTGCGGGCGAGCCGAAGGGGGCGATCATCGCCATCGCGAAGGGCTGAAAGATCATCATCGTCCCGGTGACCACCGACAGCAGCAGCAGCGGCGCAACGACGATACCAAGATCGCGGTGATGCATGACGATCGCCGGGCGGCTCATCCGTTTGGGCCACAGCCGGAACCGGAAGGTCTTCCGCGTCCGCCACCACAGGATCGCGCCGCTGATCACGAAGAAGATCCCGCACAGCCCCGCGATGCCGATCACCCATTCGCCGCTGTCGCCCGCGAAGAGATGATGGTGGAAGTCGAAAATCCAGAGCTCGGGCCGCTCCCATTGGCTCGCCCAGCGGGTGACGATCTCGCCCGACTGGCTGGCATAGGCGCCCGCTTCCTTGCCCAAGCGGAGCTGGTGGAGCCCGAAGCGCTCGTCGGCGAAAATGATGCCCTGCGCGCCCGGCATCGCCATCAGTCGCTCGGTCGCGGCGACAACGGTCGGCAGGTCGCCGCGCAGCGCGTCGTTGCTGTGCGGCAGGGCGATCCAGCTCGTCTCGTGAAGCAGGATCGTGCCCGACAGGCCCATGAGCGCGAGCACGAGGCCGATCAGGCCGCCGGTCCAGCGGTGGAGCGTGTCGAGCAACTGCATCATCAGAACCGGTAATCCCACCCCAGCGTGAAGGTCCGCCCGCGGCCCGCGAAATAGGCCGCGACCGGTGCGTCGGTCGCTTCGCGCGTATCGCTCGAATAGTCGATATAGAATTTGTCGAACAGATTCTGCACCGACAGGCTGAGCCCGCCGAAGCCGGTCTGATAACGCAGGCTCGCGTCGGTGATCGCATAGCCGCCGAAATTATTGAGCGGGCTGGGGTTCGCCTTGCCGTGGAAGTCCCGCTTCAGGAAGAATTGCGTCTGCACGAGCGCCGAGACGGGCCCCTTGTTGTAGCTCGCGTTGAGGTTCAGGCGGTCGGGCGAGATGTTGCTGCCGTCGAGGTCGGTGTCGACGATCCCGTCGGGATTGACGCTGTCACTGTCGTAGCGGCCCTTGAGGTGGGCGTAGCCGACGCCGACCCTGAGGCCGTCGACCGGCAGCGCCACCCGCAGGTTGAGCTCGAGGCCCTGAATCTCGACGCGCTGGCGCTGGACGTCGAAGATGCGGTCGGGGCGGGCGATGAGGAGCTGGCCCTTGTCGCTCGACGACCAGAAATAGGTCGCGCTCGCGTCGAGTGGGCCGCGCTTCAGCTCGACGCCGATCTCGCGGTTGTTCGAGACGATCGGCGAGATGTCGAGATAATTGTCGATATCGATCCCGGCGGTCTTCACCGCGCGGGTGATGCGGCCGATGTCGGGGACGGTGAAGCCCTCGGCATAGCTCGCATAGGCGCGGATGCCCTGCCACGGCTCGATGATGACGCCGCCGTTGATCAGGAGGTCGTCGAACTTGGGCTTGCCGCCTGCGACGTCGACGCCGCCATAGGTCGAAAGGCCGCAATTGGTGGTGACGGTCGCGGTGCAGGCGACATAGGTGGTCGAGGCGAGGGTGTGATAATCGGCGATTTTGATCTTCACATTTTCCCAGCGCACCCCGCCCGCGAGGCGGACGAGCCCATCGAACAGCTTGAGGTTTGCCTGTCCGAAGGGGGCGAGGCTGCGGAAATCGCTCGGCGGCACCCAGACGCGATCGGTTGCGATCAACGCCTGCTCAGTCTTGTCGACGAGCGCGTCGAAGCCGAGGGTGACGGTCAGCGCCTCGAAGCCGGGGACCGCGCGCTCATAGCTGAATTTGGCGCCGAGCTTGCGGCTGCGATTCTGCGACTGGTCGAACAAGGTGCCTTGCGGCGCGATCGCCGGGTCCTGGAAGGTCGCGATCGGGTCGATCTCGCCGCCGAAGGTGTCGCGGCTGCGGTTGAAGAAGATCTGGCTGACGAAATTGCCGCCGCCAAGGTCGGTGTCGGTCAGCGACAGCGCGACGCTTTCGGTGCGGTTCCGCGCCGGTTCGCCCGGCGGATCGCCGCGCACCGCGCTCGTCGGGATGCCGAGCGCGCGGTTGCCCGCGACCGCGACATAATCGCCGTCGCCCTTGAGCTCGTAGCGGCTGGCGATCAGGTCGAGCCGCGCGGTCGGCGACACTTCATAGCCGAGGCGCGCGAAGAGCGACAGCGTTCGCGAATCCTGCGTCTCGCCCTGCGTCAGGTTGAGCCCGACGCGGCGCCCTTCGCCGTCGTAGAAGGCGCCGCGCTTTTCCCACGCCGCGCCGAAGGTCGCGTCGAAGCGGCCGGCCTTATACTGGACGAGCCCCGCGACCTTGCCGCCGAGGCCATCGCCCGAAAAGCCGTCGTCCGCGGTGCCCTGCAGCAGGAAACGACCGCCGAGCCCCTCTTCCTTTGGCGCGCCGACGGTGACCTGATTGACGATGCCGCCGGTGCCGCCGATCCCCTGCAGGGCGTTCGAGCCATAGATCAGCTCGACGCGGTCGACGAAAAAGCCGTCGATGGTGAAGCCGTCGCGGCTGCCGTCGCGCATCGGGGTCGATTGCGGAATGCCGTTGATCGCGTAGAGCGGCGAGCGCCCGCGCAGCGATTCGCCTGAACCCGACAATTTCTGCCGTGTCGGCGAAAAGCTGGGGGTAAGGTTCGACACCGCATCGGTCACCGATCCCGAAATCGCGAGTTGCTGGTCGAGCGTGTCCTTGCCGATCAGGTCGATCGTCAGCGGCAGCGCGTTCGGCGGCAGGATCGTGCGCGCGGCGGTGACGACGATGCTGTCATCGCGCGCCGCCTCATCGGCGGGCGCGGCGTCCTGCGCGAAGGCGGGGGCGGAAAATGCGCTCGAAAGCAGCGCCGCGACGATCCATTTGCGATTCATTCTCAACTCCTCTTTCAGAGGTGCCGCTAGTGCGACACATTCGCATATGCAAGGGGATTCGGGAGGACGGCTGATGGCGCAAGGTCAACCATGCGGCATCGTCGGTCCGCGCGCGCCCGGGGGGGGGTGATGAAAGGGGCAGGGAACTTCCTGCCGTAACGTCTTTCCACTTGACGTGGACGTAAACGTAAGGTCCAGTGTCGGATGAAGGTCGTGCCGCGAGGCGCGTCCGCTCGCGCGTCCGCTCGCGCGTCCGCTCGCGCGTCCGCTCGCGCGTCCGCTCGCGCGTCCGGCTCCCCGACTGCGTCCGGCCGCCGTCACGAAAGGAAGATGATGTCGCTCGATAATCTCTCGCGCTCGGCCTACACCGACGATCATGAAGCGTTTCGCGCCACGGTGCGCCAGTTCCTCGAAAAGGAAGTCGCCCCTCATCAGGCGCAATGGGCCGAGGACGGCATCGTGCCGAAGAGCATCTGGCCCAAGGCCGGCGAGCTCGGCCTCCTCTGCCCGACGGTGCCCGAGGAATATGGCGGCCTCGGCCTCGACTTCGGCTATAATGCGATCGTCGACGAGGAGAGCGCTTATTATGGCCGCGTGACCACGGGCTTTTCGCTCCAGTCGGACATCGTCACCAACTATATCACGCGCTACGGCAGCGAGGAGCAGAAGAAGCACTGGCTGCCCAAGATGGTCGCGGGCGAGGTCATCACCGCGATCGCGATGACCGAGCCGGGCACCGGCTCCGACCTTCAGGGGATGCGCACGACCGCGAAGAAGGACGGCAATCACTACGTCATCAACGGCTCGAAGACCTATATCACCAACGGCCAGAACGCCGACCTGATCCTCGTCTGCGTCAAGACCGATACCGAGGTGCAGCCGGCGTGGAAGGGCGTGTCGATCGTGCTCGTCGAGGCCGACCGCGAAGGCTTCCAGCGTGGCCGCAACCTCGACAAGATCGGGCAGGACGAGGCCGACACGTCGGAGCTTTTCTTCAACGATGTCCGCGTGCCGATCACCAACTGCCTCGGCGAAGAGGGGCAGGGCTTCATCTATCTGATGAGCGAGCTGCCGCAGGAGCGCCTGTCGATCGCGGTGTCGGCGCAGGCGTCGGCGCAGCGTGCTTTCGACGACACCGTCGAATATACCCGCGACCGCAAGGCGTTCGGCAAGCCGATCCTCGATTTCCAGAACAGCCGCTTCGTGCTCGCCGATCTGAAGGCGAAATTGCAGGTCGGCTGGGCACACCTCGACTGGGCGCTGTCGCGGCACCTCAAAAAGGAATTGACGCCGGAGGAGGGCGCCGCGGCGAAGCTGTGGCATACCGAACTTCAGTGGGAAGTGATGGACAAGTGCCTCCAGCTCTTTGGCGGCGCGGGTTATATGAACGAATATCCGATCGCCCGTGCCTGGCGCGCGGCGCGCGTGACGCGCATCTTCGGCGGTACGAACGAGATCATGAAGGAACTGATCGGGCGGAAACTCTGACGAAAAATCTCTCTCCCCTTGCGGGAGAGATAGGCTTGGCTTGGCGGCTTGCCGCCTAGCAAGTCTTGAGAGGGGGCTTGACGGTGGCGTGTTGCCGCTCCCCCTCTCCCGGCTCCGACTAGGCGGCGAAGCCGCCAAGTCTCCACATCCCTCTCCCGCAAGGGGAGAGGGAAGAAGGTGAAAGGAACTCCCCATGGCTACAGCATATATCGTAGACGCCGTTCGCACCGCCGGCGGCCGCCGCGGCGGCCGGCTGGCCGGCGTTCACCCCGTCGACCTCGGCGCCGCGGTGTTCGACGCGATCGCCGACCGCAACGATTTCGACACCTCGAAGATCGACGACGTCATCACGGGCTGCGTGTCGCAGGGCGGTCAGCAGACGATGGACCTCGGCCGCAACGCCGTGCTCGCCTCGAAGCTGCCCGACTCGATCCCCGCGGTGACGATCGACCGCCAGTGCGGTTCGTCGCAGCAGGCGATCATGTTCGCGGCGCAGGCGGTGCTGTCGGGCACGCAGGACATCGTCCTCGCCAGCGGCATCGAAAGCATGACCCGCGTGCCGATGGGCAGCGTCGCGACCCTGTTCATGAAGGAAGGGCTCGGCAATTATAAGTCGCCGCGGCTCGAGGAGAAATATCCCGGCATCATGTTCAGCCAGTTCGCGGGCGCCGAGATGATCGTCAAGAAGCACGGCTTCACCAAGGCCGATCTCGATGCCTTCGCGCTCGAAAGCCACCGCCGCGCGAAGGCGGCGACCGAGGCGGGCAAGTTCGACCGCGAGATCGTCGCGGTCGAGATCGAGACCCCCGAGGGCAAGGACCAGCACAAGGTCGACGAGGGCATCCGCTTCGACGCGACGCTCGACAGCATCGCGGGCGTCAAGCTGCTCCAGGAAGGCGGCTCGATCACCGCCGCGACCTCCAGCCAGATCTGCGACGGCGCCTCGGCGGCGCTGATCGTGTCGGAGCAGGCGCTCAAGGACCATGGCTTGACCCCGCGCGCGCGTATCCATCATGTGTCGGTGACCGCGGGCGATCCCGTCATCATGCTCGAGGAGCCGCTGTTCGCGACCGAAAGGGCGCTGAAGAAGGCGGGGCTGAAGATCGGCGACATCGACGCCTATGAAGTCAACGAAGCGTTCGCGCCCGTGCCGCTCGCCTGGCTCAAATATCTCGGCGCCGATCCGGCGCGGCTCAACGTTCACGGCGGCGCGATCGCGCTCGGCCACCCGCTCGGCGCTTCGGGCGCCAAGCTGATGGCGACGCTGCTCGGCGTGCTCGACGCGACCGGTGGCAAATACGGCCTGCAGACGATGTGCGAAGGCGGCGGTCAGGCCAACGTCACCATCGTCGAGCGGCTGTAAACTCTATCCCCCCTCCCGCTTGCGGGAGGGGTTGGGGGAGGGCCTGTTGGCCTGGTTCCCCGACATGCCCCACCCAAACCCTCCCCTAAAGGGGAGGGCTTAAATGGAGAGAAAAATGAAACTCGATTCCACCGTATCCGCCGTCGTCACCGGGGGCGCCTCGGGCCTCGGCGCCGCCACCGCGCGCGCGCTCGCCGCCAAGGGCGTCAAGGTCGCGATCTTCGACCTGCAGGAAGAAAAGGGCAAGGCGATCGCCGCCGAACTCGGCGGCGTCTTCTGCGAATGCAACGTCACCGACGACGCGTCGGTCGACGCCGCCTTCGCCAAGGCGCGCGAAGCGCACGGCCAGGAGCGCATCCTCGTCAACTGCGCGGGCACCGGCAACGCGATCAAGACCGCGAGCCGCAGCAAGGAAGACGGCAGCATCAAGCATTTCCCGCTCGATGCGTTCAACTGGATCATCCAGATCAACCTCGTCGGCACTTTCCGCTGCATCGCCAAGTCGGCGGCGGGGATGCTGACGCTCGACCCGATGGAGGACGGCGAGCGCGGCGCGATCGTCAACACCGCGAGCGTCGCGGCCGAGGACGGCCAGATCGGCCAGGCCGCCTATTCGGCGTCGAAGGGCGGCGTCGTCGGCATGACCCTTCCTATCGCGCGCGACCTCGGCAACGAGAATATCCGCGTCAACACCATCCTGCCCGGCATCTTCGACACCCCGCTGCTCGCGGGCGCGCCGCAGAATGTCCGCGATGCGCTCGGCGCCTCGGTGCTCAATCCGAAGCGCCTCGGCAACCCCGTCGAATATGCCAATCTCGCCATGTGCATGATCGAGAACGGCTATTTCAACGGCGAGGACGTGCGCCTCGACGGCGGCATCCGCATGGCGCCGCGCTGATATGGCGAAACCGGAACGCTGGCGGCTCGACGCCGCCAGCTACCCCGTCTGCATCGAACTGCAGACGCGCTTTCAGGACATGGATATCAACGGCCACCTCAACAATGTGGCCTTCGCCGCGCTGTTCGAGAGCGGCCGCGTTCTCCTGAACCGCGAGGTGCGCCCGCTCGGCGACCGCCCCGCGAACGAACGCACGATGGTTGCGGCGGTCGAGATCAATTATCTGGCCGAAGGCAATTTCCCCGATCCGGTACGGATTGCGACCGGCATCGGCCGCCTCGGCACCTCGAGCTGGACGATCGTCCAGGCGATGTTCCAGAACGATCGCTGCATCGCGACCTGCGATACGGTGGTGGTATGCCGCACCGACGGCGAGGCGAAGCCGCTACGCGCCGAGATGGTCGCGGAGTTGGAAGCGAAGCTGGCGCGGGCGGCTTAAAATGCGGTGTTCCCCCGCGAAGGCGGGGGTCCATCACCTGCCGGTGCCAGTTGGAGCCGACCGGAGATGGGTCCCCGCCTTCGCGGGGACACGCGGCTCTAATACATCGACGTTATAATTTCTTGTCCGCATCGGGCACCGCGCGGATCAGGTCGCGCGCGAAGCCTATCAGGCCGATCTGGCGGCGGCGTTTCAGCCGCTCGGCGCGCAGGATCGCGCGGACCTCGTCGAAACAGCCGTCGACATCGTCGTTGATCAGCACATAGTCATAGCCGTCCCAGTGGCTGATTTCGTTCGCGGCGCGCTCCATCCGCGCCGCGATCACCGCGTCGCTGTCGGTGCCGCGCGAGCGCAGGCGGCGTTCAAGCTCCTCCATCGTCGGCGGCAGCACGAAAACGCGCACGACGTCGGGCCCGGCCTCCTGATAGAGCTGCTGCGCGCCCTGCCAGTCGATGTCGAACAGCACATCCTTGCCCGCCGCGAGCAATTCCTCGACCGGCGCGCGCGGGGTGCCGTAGCGGTGACCGAAAACATGCGCCCATTCGAGGAATTCGCCGTCGGCGGCCATCTTCTTGAAGCGCTCGGTATCGACGAAATGATAATGGACCCCGTCGACCTCGCCCGGACGCGGCGGGCGCGTCGTCGCCGAGATCGACAGCGCGATGTCGCTGTCGGCGTCGAGCATCATGCGCGAGATGGTGGTCTTGCCGGCGCCCGAGGGTGAGGACAGCACGAAGAGGACGCCGCGGCGGTTCAGGTGGACGCTTTCGGTCATGCGCGCTATTCGCGCGGGGAGGCGCGGCGGTCAAGCAGGAAGGGGCGGCGATGACGCGAAAGGGGTGGCTGGTCGCGGCCGGGTTGCTGGTGTTGCTCGCGGCGATATTGATCCTGATGGGCCGCCCGCCGATCTGCCCGTGCGGCACCGTCAGCCTGTGGCACGGCACCGTCCAGTCGAACCAGAACAGCCAGCAGATTGCGGACTGGTACAGCTTCAGTCACGTCATCCACGGCTTCATCTTCTTCGGCCTGTCGCGGCTGCTGATGCCGCGCGCGCCCCTGTGGGCCGCGCTCGCCGTCGCGATCGGGATCGAGGGCGGGTGGGAAATCCTGGAGAATTCGCCGATCATTATCGACCGCTATCGCGAAGTGACGATGGCCTATGGTTATAGCGGCGATTCGGTCCTCAATTCGGTGAGCGACGCCCTCTTCATGATGCTCGGCTTTCTCGCCGCGAACCGGATGCGCTGGTGGACGACCGTCGGGATCGCGCTTTTCTTCGAGCTGTTCACCCTGTGGGCGATCCGCGACAATCTGACGCTCAACGTCCTGATGCTGGTCTCGCCAGTGGAGGCAGTGAAGGAGTGGCAGGCGGGCGGTTAAACACTATCGTGTCCCCGCGAAGGCGGGGACCCATCTTCTGCTGGTGCAAGATGGCGCCGACCGGTGATGGACCCCCGCCTTCGCGGGGGAACACGGATTTTTGACCGGGATGAGAACTCAATGAATCGCCGCGCCGCGCCCGTTGCTCTCGACCGGAAGCGCGGGCGGCAGCGCGTCACCCAACTGCGTTCCGTCGGGCGCGATGCCGGCATAGGGATCGACCACCCCCGCCTTCACCAGCTCGGGGTCGGTGCGATGCGCGTCCTCGGCCGCCTTGCGCGCCTCGGCGCGGTCGGCCCATCTCTTGGTGAGATAGGCGGCCGCGGCGGTCGCGGCGAGCACGGCGTAGCGCTGCGGGAACAGGCGCCGCGCCGCAAACAGCGTTCCCGCGCCGATCACCGCGCCCGCGACGGGGTGATTGTTCTTCTGGCGGCCGATGGCGCTGCCGATGACGCCGCCGATGATCCGTCCCATCATCTTCATCTTCCTTCCTCCCCCCATCAATCCCCGGACTCTGCGAAGAGTTCCGCTCAGCGGTCCGGCCCCAGCATCGTGCGCGGATCGACGACGCGGTCGAAGGTCGCGGCGTCGACAGTGCCGAGGTCCAGCGCCGCCTCGCGCAGCGTCGATCCCGTTTCATGTGCGTGCTTCGCGATCTTCGCCGCCTTGTCATAGCCGATTTCGGGCGCGAGCGCGGTCACCAGCATCAGCGATCGGTTCATCAATTCGTCGATCCGCGCGCGATTGGGCGCGATCCCGACGACGCAATGCTCGGTGAACCCCGCCATGCCGATCGCGAGCAGATCGATCGAGCGCAGCACGTTCGCCCCGATCAGCGGCTTGAAGACGTTGAGCTCGAGATGCCCCTGCAACCCGCCGATCGTCACCGCCTGATGATTGCCGATGACCTGCGCCGCGACCATCGTCAGCATCTCGCACTGGGTCGGGTTGACCTTGCCCGGCATGATCGAGCTGCCGGGCTCGTTCGCGGGCAGGTCGAGCTCGCCCAGTCCCGCGCGTGGGCCCGAGCCGAGCAGGCGGATGTCGTTCGCGATCTTTGTCAGCGCGACCGCCAGCGTATTGAGCGCCCCCGAAAAGAAGACGAGCCCGTCGTTCGAGCCCAGCGCCTCGAACTTGTTGCGCGCGGGTTCAAAGGCGATGCCGGTGCTTTTCGACAGCTCGGCGGCCATAGCGGTGTCGAAGCCTGCGGGAGCATTGAGCCCGGTGCCGACCGCAGTGCCGCCTTGTGCGAGCTTGCAGATATTATGCGCGAGCGCGCCCTCGATCCGCGCGCGGCACGCGACGAGCTGCGCGACATAGCCCGAAAATTCCTGGCCGAGCGTCAGCGGGGTCGCGTCCTGCAAATGGGTGCGGCCGATCTTGACGATGTCGTCCCACGCCGCGGCCTTGGCGGCGAGCGCGTCGGTGAGCTCGGCGAGCGCGGGGAGCAGCCGCGCCGTCGTCTCGACCGCCGTCGCGACGTGGAGCGCGGTCGGAAAGCTGTCGTTCGACGACTGGCCCTTGTTGACATGGTCGTTCGGATGCACCGGCGCCTTGCCGCCGCGCCGGCCCGCCAGCCGCTCGTTGGCGATTCCCGCGATCACCTCATTGGCGTTCATGTTCGACTGGGTACCGCTGCCGGTCTGCCAGATGGCGAGTGGAAACTGGTCGTCGTACCGCCCCTCGGTAACGTCGGCCGCCGCCTCGGCAATCGCGTCCGCCAGCGCGGGGTCGAGCCCGTGGGCGCGGTTCACCTCGGCCGCCGCCGCCTTGATCCGCGCGAGCGCGTGGACGATCGGCAGCGGCATCCGCTCGTGTGGCGGGAAAGCGAAATTGTGCCGGCTGCGTTCGGTCTGCGCGCCCCAATAGGCGTCCGCCGGAACCTCTATGTCGCCGATGCTGTCGCTTTCAACGCGCGTGGTCATGCCAATAGCATCCTTGTCACCAGAACCGTGCCCGCCCAGATCGCCGCGACCAGGCCGAGCAGTTGCCAATATCCGCTTTCGCCGATCCGGCGGCGCAGCCAGGCGGCGGCGAGCCAGACGAGCGCGAGCGCCGGGGTCAGGATCAGCAGGCTGAAGCGCAGCAGCCCATCGGCGATCTGCCCCTCGGCATAGCCACCTTCATAATAGGCATAGCCCTCGACACCCCACCAGAAAGCGGCGGTGAGGACGAGCATCCCGGCGAGCGCCCAAAATTGCCAAAATCGGCTCGGGGGCCAGTCGGGGCCGCCCACCGCGTCAGCGCTTCTTGCCGAAATCCACCGTCACGACGTTGGACCCGTCCTCGCTCGAAACATCGGGGCGATCATTGTCGGCCTCGTCGTGCGGCTCGGGCTCGGCGAGTTCGTCGTCGCTGACCTGGAACTGCAGCCCGAAATCGACCGAGGGGTCGACGAAAGCGGTGATCGCCGCATAGGGAATGACCAGGGTCGAGGGCGTCTGGTTGAAGGACAGGCCGACGCTGAAAAAATCTTCCTCGACCGTCAAATCCCAGAAGCGGTTCTGGAGCACGATCGTCATCTCGTCGGGGAATTTGGCGATCAGATGCGCGGGAATATCGACCCCCGGCGCCTGTGTCTTGAAAGTGATATAGAAATGATGTTCGCCGGGCAGGCTGTCATGCCCTTCGAGCTGGCTCAGCACGCGGCCGACCACGGCGCGCAGCGCATCCTGCACGATTTCATCATAGGGAATCAGGCTGTCGCGGACATCGTCACTCATGCGCGGGGGATGAACGGGCGCGGCGCGGGGGTCAAGGGGGGAGAATCGCCTTGCAACGTGAAACAGAGGCTCTAAGGCGTCGCGCATGCGAACCGCCACCGTCCAGCGCACGACCAAGGAAACGGATATCGCGATCGCCGTCAACCTCGACGGCACGGGCGATTATTCGGTGTCCACCGGCATCGGTTTTCTCGACCATATGGTCGAGCAATTGTCGCGCCATTCGCTGATCGACATTTCCATGACGGTGAAGGGCGACCTGCATATCGACCAGCATCACACGGTCGAGGATAGCGCGCTCGCGCTCGGCGAAGCGATCGCCAAGGCGCTCGGCGACAAGCGCGGCATTGCCCGCTATGGCGAAGCGCACGCGCCGATGGACGAGACGCTGACGCGCTGCGCGCTCGACATTTCGGGGCGGCCCTACTGCGTTTACAAATCGGGTTTCTCGCAGCCGCGGCTTGGCGAGATGGATACCGAGCTATTCCCGCACTGGTTCGCGAGTTTCGCGCAGACCGCCGGGATCACGCTGCACCTCGAAACCCTCTATGGCGAGAACAACCATCATATCGCCGAGAGCAGCTACAAGGCGCTCGCCCGCGCGCTGCGCCAGGCGGTCGAGATCGACCCGCGCAAGGGCGATGCGATTCCCAGCACGAAGGGCGTGCTATGATAGCCCCCCTCCCGCAAGCGGGAGGGGCGGCGAGACTTGCGAACTTGTTCGCTAGTCGCAGCGGGGTGGGCCTCTGCAACGTCGGATGCGCGCTACGCTCGCGCCCACCCTTGGCTCCTCCCGAAGGCGGGAGGGGAATGTGACCATCGCCCTGATCGATTATGGCGCGGGCAATCTTCGCTCGGTTCACAACGCGCTCGCCGCGGCGGGCGCCGAGAACGTAGCGGTTACCGCCGATCCCGATGTCGTGGCCAAGGCCGACCGCGTCGTGCTTCCCGGGGTCGGCGCCTTCGCGGCCTGCATGAACGGCCTTTCGGCGATTCCCGGCCTGATCGAAGCGATGGAGCGGCGCGTGCGCGGCGACGGTGCGCCCTTTCTCGGTATCTGCGTCGGGATGCAGCTTCTCGCCGACGCGGGCGAGGAGCATGGGCGGCATGCTGGGCTCGGCTGGATCGGCGGCACGGTACGCGCCTTCGATCCGGCACCGGGGCTGCGCATTCCGCACATGGGCTGGAACGATGTGGTCCCGATGGTCGCGCATCCGGTGATCGCGGCGGGCGAAGCCTATTATCTCCACGGCTATCATTTCGCCGATGCCGCGCATGTCGCGGCGACGAGCAGCCACGGCGGGCCGTTCACGGCGGCGGTGGCGAAGGACAATATCGTCGGCGTGCAGTTCCACCCCGAAAAAAGCCAGGCCTATGGCCTCGCGACGCTCGAAAGGTTTTTGTCTTGGCGGCCCTGACCATCTTCCCCGCAATCGACCTGAAGGGGGGGCAGGTGGTGCGGCTCGCCGAAGGCGATATGGCGCGCGCGACCGTCTATGGCGACGATCCGGCGGCGCAGGCGCGGCTGTTCGCCGAGGCGGGCGCAACGCACCTGCATGTCGTCGATCTCGACGGCGCCTTCGCGGGCGCGAGCGTCAACGGCGCGGCGGTCGAGTCCATCATCGCCGCCTTTCCGGGCAAGGTGCAGGTCGGCGGCGGCATTCGTGATCGCGCCGGGGTCGATCGCTGGCTGGCTTTGGGCGTCGAGCGGGTGATCATCGGCACCGCGGCGCTCAAGGATCCCGAATTCGTCAAATCGGCGGCGCGCGATCTGCCCGGCCGGATCGTTGTCGGGGTCGATGCGCGCAACGGCCTCGTCGCGACCGAAGGTTGGGCCGATGTTTCCGACGTGCGCGTCGAGGATCTGGCCCGCCGTTTCGAGGATGCGGGCGTCGCGGCGCTGCTGTTCACCGACGTCGGGCGTGACGGGCTGCTCAAGGGCTGCAATGTCGAGGCGACGGTGGCGCTGGCGCAGGCGGTCGATATCCCGGTGATCGCGTCGGGCGGGGTTGCCGGGATCGAGGACATCCACGCGCTGCTCCCGCATGTCGCCAACGGCATCGAAGGTGTGATCACCGGCCGCGCGCTCTACGACGGCCGCCTCGATCTGGCCGAAGCGATTGCGGCCGCCGGTTCCCCTCCCGCTGGCGGGAGGGGTTAGGGGAGGGCATGTCCATAATGCCGCCCTTCCGGAACAGGCCCTCCCCCAACCCCTCCCATAAATGGGAGCGGAGCAGATGACCGTCCGCGTCCGCGTCATTCCCTGCCTCGACGTCGCCGACGGGCACGTCGTCAAAGGGGTCAATTTCGTCGACCTGCGCGATGCGGGCGATCCGGTCGAGGCGGCGCGCGCCTATGACGCCGCGGGCGCCGACGAGCTTTGCTTCCTCGATATTTCGGCGAGCCATCAGGGACGTGGCACCTTGCTCGACATGGTGAGCCGCACCGCCGAAGTCTGTTTCATGCCGCTGACCGTCGGCGGCGGGGTGCGTAGCGCCGAGGATGCCCGCGCGCTGCTGCTCGCGGGCGCGGACAAGGTCGCGGTGAACAGCGCCGCGGTGGCGCGCCCCGAACTCGTCGCGGACATCGCCGACCGCTTCGGCAGCCAATGCGCGGTCGGCAGCATCGACGCGCGCCGCGTCGAAGACGGCCGCTGGGAAATCTTCACCCACGGTGGCCGCACCGCGACCGGGGTCGATGCGGTTGCCCATGCGGTGCGGCTCGCCGCGCTCGGCGCGGGTGAGTTGCTGGTGACCAGCATGGACCGCGACGGCACGAAGGACGGCTATGATCTCGCGCTTACGCGCGCCATCGCCGATGCGGTGTCGGTGCCGGTGATCGCGAGCGGCGGGGTCGGCAACCTCGACCATCTCGTCGCCGGGGTGATCGAGGGCGGCGCGAGCGCGGTGCTGGCCGCGAGCATCTTCCATTTCGGCGAAGCGACGATCGCCGAAGCGCATGCGCGGCTGGCGGCGGCGGGGCTGCCGGTTCGGTCGCATTGATCCAGAGCGTCATCCCGGCGAAGGCCGGGATCTCGACCTCGCGGTTATACGCACCGGCGAGATCCCGGCCTTCGCCGGGATGACAAGGTTGGGGGTGGCGCTCGGGCGGGGCGCCTGCCATAAAAACCCATGACGACGAAACTCCGCATCGCCGACCGCACCAACGACATCTTTCCGATCCTGGGCTTCGCCGCCGCGATGGCGAGCTTCGCCATGCCGCTCAATCCCTGGCTGGTCGCGATCATCCTCGCGGGCTCGGTCGTCGCGGCGGTTCACCATGCCGAGGTGATCGCGCACCGCGTTGGCGAGCCGTTCGGGACGCTGATCCTCGCGCTCGCGGTGACGGTGATCGAGGTCGGGCTGATCCTGACGCTGATGCAGGCCGAGCCCGAAAAGGCGCAGACGCTGGCGCGCGACACGGTGTTCGCGGCGGTGATGGTGATCCTCAACCTGTTGATGGGCCTCTGCCTGCTCAGCGGCGCGATCCGCCATCACGAACAGCGGTTTCAGCGCACCGGCATCGGCGCTGCGCTCGCGACGCTGACCGTGCTGACCGTCGTGACCCTCGTGCTGCCCAATTTCACCTCGAGCGTGCCGGGACCCTTCTATTCGGCGAAGCAACTCGGCTTCGTCGCCGCGGTGTCGCTGATCCTCTATGCGACCTTCGCGCTCGTCCAGACTGTGCGCCACCGCGACTATTTTCTGCCCGACGGCGATGCCGACGGCGACGGGGAGCCCGATGCCCACGCCGCCCCGCCGAGCGCTCAGCGCACCGCGGTTTCGGGCGCGCTGCTGCTCGCCAGCCTGTTCGCGGTCGTCCTGCTCGCGAAGAATCTGTCCCCCGTCATCGGCGCGCTGCTCGCCGATTGGGGGGCGCCGCCCGCGGTGCTCGGCGTGCTGATCGCGGCGCTGATCCTCGCGCCCGAAGGGCTCGCCGCAGTGCGCGCGGCGAAGGCTGACCGGTTGCAGACGAGTCTCAACCTCGCGTTGGGCTCGGCGCTGGCGACGATCGGGCTCACCATTCCGGCGGTCGCGATCCTGTCGATCGTCACCGACCTGCCGATCAGCCTCGGCCTCGATGCCAAGTCGGCGGTGCTGCTGTTCCTGTCGCTGATCGTCGCGTCGCAGACGCTGGCGAACGGCCGCACCACGGTGCTGCAGGGCGCGATCCATCTGATGCTGTTCGCGGTCTACCTCTTCACGACCTTCGTGCCCTGACGGGCGTCAGGTCTTCCGGACGAACACCGTCCCCGCGCTATAGCCCGCACCGAACGAGCAGATCAGCCCGGTGTCGCCCGCGACCATATCCGCATGGTTCAGGTGGAAGGCGATGATCGAGCCCGCGCTCGACGTGTTGCCATAGGTGTCGAGCACGGTCGGGCTCTCGTCGGCGCTCGCTTCGTGGCCGAGCACGCGCTGCGCGATCAGCCGGTTCATGTTGGTGTTCGCCTGGTGCAGCCACAGCCGGCGCATGTCGGCGCCCTCGAGGCCCAGCGCCTCCATCTGCTCGACGATCATCGCCGCGACCATCGGCACGACTTCCTTGAACACCTTGCGGCCTTCCTGGACGAACAGCTTGTCGGTCTTCGGCCCGGTCTGGTCGATGCCGCCGTGGGCGCGATTGAGGAAACCGAAATTGTTGCGGATATTGTTCGAGAAGACGGTCTTCAGCTTCGTACCGAGAATGTCCCAATGCCCCTCGGGCGCGATGGCCTTGTCCTCGACGAGGATCGCGGTCGCGACGTCGCCGAAGATGAAATGGCTGTCGCGGTCGCGCCAGTTCAAATGCCCCGAACAGATTTCGGGGTTCACCACGAGCACGCTCTTCGCGTGCCCCGCGCGGATATAGTCGGCCGCAGTCTGGATGCCGAAGGTCGCCGACGAGCAGGCGACGTTCATGTCGAAGCCGAAGCCGTCGATGCCGAGCGCGTCCTGAATCTCGACCGCCATCGCCGGATAAGGCCGCTGCATGTTCGACGCGGCGCACAGCACCGCGTCGACGTCGGCCGCATCGCGCCCGGCGCGCGCGAGCGCATCCTTCGCTGCCGCGACACCGATCTCGGCGAGGATCGACAGTTCGTCGTTGCCGCGTTCGGGCAGGCGCGGCGCCATGTGCGCGGGGTCGAGGATGCCCGCCTTGTCGACGACATGGCGCGATCCGATTCCGCTCGCTTTCTCGATGAACTCGACGCTCGATTCGGTGAGTTCGGCCATCTCTCCGGCCGCGATCGCCGCGGCATTTTCGCTATTGTGCAGCGCAACATAGCGGTTAAAACTATCGACAAGTTCTTCGTTGGAGATGCGTTCGGCGGGGGTGAAGAGGCCGGTTGCGGAAATAACCGGCTGCGGTGCGTGCGACATGGCAGTCCTGCATATTCTGGTTTCGAGGCATGCTGATTAGGCCCGGTCGCGAAACGGCGCAACGGCCTGCAATCACCCTGAACATGTCCCGGCACCATGGTTAACCCGCCACTAACCATTTTGGTGGCAAAGTATCTGACGCAGGCCTCCGGGGGGATGGCTCCCTGGGCGCCCGTGCGGGAGCATGACCATGGTTACGCGTTCAGGACCGGCCGCTGGCGACTTGTCTATCTCGGAAATCAAGGAATTTGCCGGCTTTCCGGCGGCGACGCAGCGTTATATCCGCCGCTCGCTCGACATCGGGCTCGAACGCGACGACGCGATCGCCCGCTGGTCGCGCGACATGGTCGAGGAAACCGCGATCCGCGTCCAGGCCAGGGTCTATCAGCGCCTGGTCGACGTTCGCGCGCATATTCCCGACGACAGCGGTCTGGATGCGCTCGAAGGTTTCATGGCGCCGCTGGTCGCGGTGTCGGCGTTCGACCTCGGACAGGACCGGCTGCCGGGTTTCGCCTCCTATCGCTTCCTCTACGAGCGGCTGCTCGGCGCGCATGCGCGGCCGTGGCTGCCCGGCGCCTTCTGCGCCGCGGCCTCGCTGCCGCACCTCCACCCCGACAAGCGCAAGGTCTTGCTGCAATCGATCAGCGAAGCCGCCGCGACCGCACCGGGCTGGTCGGCGCGCGAGCCCAGCTTCTTTCCCGAATGGGTCGACAAGATCGACGAGACCAAGCCGGCAAATTGAAAAACCAGCTCACCCCCTCCCGCAGGCGGGAGGGGCAGCGAGGCTTGCGAACTTGTTCGCTAGCCGCAGCGGGGTGGGCCCTTGCATCGTCGCTGCCCACCCCCGGCCCCTCCCGCAGGCGGGAGGGGAGAAGCAAGCTTTACATCACCGCCCGATACAGCCCGAACGCACTCGTCGCGGTCAGCACCACGCCGACGAGTACCAGCATCAGCTTGGGCGAGAAGCGCTTCGCCATGAAGGCGCCGAGCGGGGCCGCGAGCACGCCGCCGATCAGCAGGCCCAGCGTCGCCCCGGCGACGTCGGCGAAGCCGATGTTCCAGATAAAGGTCGCCGAAACCGCGAGGGTCAGGAAGAATTCGACGCTGTTCACCGTGCCGACGACCTTGCGCGGCTCGGCGCCCTGGACGAGCAGGTTCGAGGTCACGACCGGCCCCCAGCCGCCGCCGCCCGCGGCGTCGAGGAAGCCGCCGATCAGGCCGAGCGGGGCGATGACCGTCGGTTTCTGGATCTTGGGGGGATAGAGGAGGCCGCGCACGAGCAGCCAGATGCCGATCGCGACCAGATAGGCGAGCACGAAAGGCTTCACCATGTCGGCGTGAAGCGAGGTCAGCACATAGGCGCCGAGCACGCCGCCGATCACTCCCGGGATCAACAGGCGAAAGAAGAGCGGCCATTCGATATTGCGGTGGAGCAGGTGGCTGATCCCGGAAACCCCGGTCGTGAACACCTCGACGACGTGGATGCGCGCCGAGGCGACCGCGGGCGGCACCCCGAGCACCGCGACCAGCAGCGTGTTGCAGATCACCCCGAACGCCATGCCGAGCGCGCCGTCGACGAGCTGCGCGGCGAAGCCGATCAGGATGAAGGGCAGCAGGGCCGCAATGTCGAAGGACGCGATTTCGGTCATGTCTTCATCCCAACTGTTTTAATTGAGAACGGGCTGCCGATTTTTTCGGGGATTCGCCAGCGCAATTTTTCTGCTGACGACGAAGGGATTTGTTTCTGTGGCGGGGCCAAGGTGTCACCCGACCGCGTCGGTGATGTTCTCGGGCAGATATTCGCGCACATAGTCGATGAAGGCGCGCAGCTTGGGCATCACCTGCTTGCGGCTGGGATAATAGAGGAAAAGGCCGCTCGTCGCGTCGGCATGGTCGGTCAGCACCAGTTCGAGCTCGCCCGTCTCGACCATCTTCTTCGCCATCGGTTCGGCCATCATTCCCATCGCGACCCCGGTGCGCATCGCGACCAGCGCGGCGATCCAGTCGTTGACGATGACCGGCCCCGAAACCGCGACCTCGATCTCGCGATTGCCGCGCGCGAAGGTCCAGGGCATCAGCGCGCCGGTCGCGAGGCGAAAGCGGATGCAGCGATGATCCTTCAGGTCTTCGGGGGTCTCGGGACGCCCGAAGCGGTCGAGATAGGCGGGCGACGCCGCGGCGACGAAGCGGAACGGGCCGGTCAGGCGGATCGCGATGACATCGGCGTCGAGCGATTCGCCCATCCGCACCCCCGCGTCGAACCCCCCGGCGCTGAGGTCGGCGAGCGCGTCGTCGGCATAGATTTCGAGCTCGATCTCGGGATAGGCGTCGACGAAGCCCGCGATGATCGGTTCGAACATCGGCTGCACCGCGCCGCGCATCAGGTTGATGCGCAGCCGCCCCGCGGGCCGGTTACCGAGGTTGCGCGCCGCTTCATAGGCGTCGGCGAGCCCGGCATAGGCGGGGGCGGCGCGTTCGAGGAACATCTCGCCCGCCTGGGTCAGCCCGACGCTGCGCGTGGTGCGCATGAACAAAGGTGCGCCGACGCGCGCCTCCAGCGCCTTCACCGTCTGGCTGATCGCCGACGGCGAGACGCCGAGATCAGCGGCGGCGGCGGAAAAGCTCCGCCTTTCCGCAACGCGGAGGAAAGCTTCGATCCCGTCGAGCGCCCCATGGGGGATTGTTAAATCCTGCTTCAAGGCACTTGCAGATTATAGAGGATTATCTATGGGCGCAACCGCTCCTAAAAAGGTTGCACAACGAAACGAAAGGAACCTCTCCCATGTCCAATCAGCTCTCCTCTTTCCGCCGCTTCCCCTCCGCCTTCGCGATCGTCGCGGCTTCGGCGCTCGCCTTCACCGGCCTGATCGCCTCGACCTCGCCGGCTTATGCCCAGACGGGCAGCAACGACTATCGCTGCTCGGGCCTCGCCGAACAGGCCTATGTCGCCTCGAACGGCGTCGAAGGCACCAAGCAGGCCAATGCGAAGCGCTTCGTCGCCACCGGCAAGAAACTCTGCGAAGCCGGTAACGAACGCGCCGCCGCCAAGCAGTTCCGCGCCGCGCTGAAGCTCGCCGGCGTCGCCGAAGTCGAAACCGACGCCAGGATGGCTTCGCGCTAAGACACCTGACACCATCTCCGGTCCGCCCTCTCCCTCTCCCCGGCGGACCCTCAAACTGGGGCGGCACTCACAGCGAGGCCGCCCCATTTTATTTGGGCCTCGCCTTTTTTTAGCGATCGGACAGGCCGAGGCGATCGCGCAGCCACCACAGGGGCAGGTGCGGGCGCGCGAGCGCCTTGTCGATCGCATAGGGCCACCAGCCGGGGCCGAAGGGGATATAGAGGCGCACCGGCACCCCGCGCGCCCGCGCCGCCGCCATCGTGCGCCGTCGCGGCAGGCCGCGCAATTGTTCGAGCTCGCACGGCGTCCCCGCGGCGATCAGCCGGTCGAGCGCGCGCGCGGCGAGCGCCGGGTCGTGCGTTGCGACCGCCACGGGCGCGGCGCGCCCCGCGAGCCGCTCGATCAGCGCCAGATAGGCGGCTCCCCCATCGTCCGGATCGCCGACGGGGTCGGCCCATTCGCCCTTGACGATGCGCAGCCTCGCCGGCGTATCGCGCAGCCGCGCCGCATCGGCGAGGCTGCGCCGCCAGCGTGCGGGCAGAACGCAGCCGGTCTGCGGAAAATCGGCGAGCAGGGCTTCGGTCGCCGCGATCGTCGCTTCGGCATCGCCCGGCCCATGGGCGTCGAGCATCAGCATCGCCCCGGCGCTGGCGACGGCTTCGGCGATCGCGCGCAGGTGGCCGGGATCGAAGCCGAGCGGCGGCGCCTTGACCGAGACGCCGGAACAGGCCCCTGTGGCGAGCAGCGCGCGATAGGATCGGACGATCGTATCCGGCGTGTCGCGATCGCTCTGAAAATAACCGGCGGTCGCGGCGACTCCGCGCCGGCGCAGTCGGTTGCAGAGCACGGCCGCGTCGTCCGGTCCGGGGGCGGGCAGGCGGCCGCCCAGCGCCTCGGGAAGCGCATAGCGGCGCGCGCGCATCCAGTTCCGGAATGACGAGGATGTCATCGGTCGCGGGGATGCAGGCGCTGCCAGGCCCAGGCGATGCCGTCGGAAACGAGGGCGATCATCCCCGCCACGGTAAAGGGGTAGGTGCGCACGCGCACGCACGCGTGATGATCCTGCGTCCAGAAACGCGTGATCCAGGCCTCGGTTTCGCCGAGCAGCTCGAAGCTTTCGAGCTCCTGTCCACTGGCCCAGCGGAGCGCATGGAGCATCAGCAGCGTGCCCGGTGAGCATTTGCCGAAGCGGTCGTCGTGACCGATCTTGAACAGCCAATAGCGTCCTGACCAGACCAGCGCGAGTTGCATCGCGACTGCTTCGCCGTCGACCCGCAGGAAGGAGAGACGGAACCGGCCGTCCGCCGCCGCTGCGCGGAAAAAGCGGCGGAAAAAGGTTTCGCGCAGGCGATCGACCGCGATCGCGCTCCCCGCCTCGCGCTTCCAGCTTCGCGCCTCGACGCCGATGGCTTCGTCGAAAAGCGCGTCGAATTCGGCGAGCGAGGGCGCCAGCGTCTCATAGCTCACCTGTCCCAGCGCTTCGGCGCGCCGCGCCGCGCGTCGGAAATCGGACCGGCGGCCGGCATTGAATCGGCTTTCGGGATCGCGCCAGCTATCGTCGAGCCGGATCATCGGGCAGGGTGTCGCGGGCCGGATCGAAAGCCAGCCGCTGCCCTTCATCGCCGCGCGAAGGACAGGGAGCAGCGGGGAGTCGGCGGGAACCCGGTCGAGCGAGAGAGGTCGGTCGAGCGTGCGAAACGCCGCCGTCAGCGCGGTCGCGTCGGCCGCTCCTTCGCAGAGCAGGTCGCCGGGCTCGAACAGCTCGCGCGACCCCGCTATCCGCCAGCGCGCGCGCCAGCCCGGTTCGCGGCAGATCGGCAGCAGCGCCGCTATGGCCGAATCGCGCAGGACGCAGAGCAGCCGGCGGCGCTGGCCGGTCAAAAGCGGTTCGAGCGCAGTGGCGAAGGCGCGCGTCTGGGTCGGCCAGCGACCGCCGGCCTCGAGACGCTCCCATTCCGCCGCCAGCCAATCCGCATCGCCGGTCGCGGCGAGGTCGGCGGCGCGCGCGGGCAGGATCGGCGCCGATGGCGCGTCGATAGCAGCGCCGGAATCGCGTCGCGCGTGATACAAGCCACACCCCCGGCCCGGCGCTTACGCCCCAAATGCTAATAATTCTTAGCGAAGCGCCGTTGATCGCAGGCCTTTGCCGCCGTGCGGAACGAAAATGCCGGACCGCTTCTTCCCGCGCGATTTTGCACGAGGGGGTGTTCGGGCGCCTGTCTTCGTGGCTTTGGCGTCTGCGCGGGCGTGGAGAACCCCGGCAGACGGGGCGCTTGTTTGCGGCGCCCGCGCGGACTAATCCTCCGCAGCGCGTCGGTTCCGTGCATCCGCCGTCAAAGAGCCTATCGCGTCCGCCCGGGCCCCGTGAGGAGTCAAGATGAGACATTTCTTGCTCATGGCCTCGTTCGCCGCGTCTTTCCTCCTCGTGATTCCAGTGGCCATGGCGTCGGACAGCGACCTGTTCGTCGATCGCGGAAGCACCACGGCCGCCGCTGCCGAAAGCCTGGAGGGTCTCGCAAAACGCGACGCCTCCCGGCTTGCCCGAATCCCCTCGGCGGCCTGGTTCGCCTATGGCACGCCGGAGATTGTCGAGGCGCGGGTGCGCGACATCGTCGACCGGGCGGCCGCCGACAGGCGGCTCCCCGTGCTCGTTGCCTATAATATTCCCTATCGCGACTGTGCTCTCTATTCGGCGGGCGGTGCCGCGGATGGCCGCGCCTATCTTGCCTGGATTCGCGGCTTCGCCGCCGGCATCGGCGATCGCGCGGCGATCGTGGTCCTCGAACCCGACGGGCTCGGCGTCATTCCATGGCATCGGACGCTGGCGGGCGAGGAGGAGGCCTGCCGGCCGGAAGGGCAGGATGAATCGGCGGCCGGACGGCGCTACGATCAATTGCGGGGCGCGGTCGATATTCTCTCCGCGCTGCCGGGCGTGCGCCTGTATCTCGACGGCACCGGCAGCAGCTGGCTTGCGCCGGGGGAGATTGCGAGCCGGCTGATAAAGGCCGACGTCGCGAAGGCGGAGGGGTTTTTCCTCAACGTCTCCAATTTCGAAAGCGACGAACGCGTCGTTCCTTATGCCCGCTGGGTCAGCGACTGCCTCGCGCTCGTGACCGAGGGAGGGCTCGATCCCCGCGCCTGTCCGAGCCAATATCATCCCGCCGCGTTCGACGATCCTTCGACATGGGGAAAAACCGACGCGGCTTATGACCGGCTGTTCGAACGCGCGGGACTGAAGCGCGACCCGGCCCGCCAGAAACATGCGGTGATCGATACGAGCCGCAACGGGCGAGGATCGTGGCAACCGCCCGCGGGCCGATATCGGGATGCCGAAGTCTGGTGCAATCCGCCGGGGCGCGGGCTCGGACGCCGACCGACGCTCGACAGCGGCAACCCCTATGTCGATGCTTTCCTCTGGATCAAGATCCCCGGCGAATCCGACGGCGAATGTCTGCGCGGCACGGCGGGTCCGGCGGATCCCGAGCGCGGCATGACGGCACCGCGCGCCGGAGCCTGGTTTCCCGAACAGGTGCGCGAACTCATCGAATTCGCGAATCCGCCGCTTCCGCCGGAATGAGCGGCGCGTGCGGCTTCGCTAATCGGGCGGCGCTGCCGTCGACGCGCGAACGAGCAGTTCATGGGGATGGTCACGGCGGACCGGCGGTGCCGGCTCCGTCGCGCCGTCGAGCGCGGCGATCAGGCGATCGGCGGCATCCCACGCCATCTGGCGCACCGGTTGATTGACGGTCGTGAGCTGGGGCCAGGCGGTGCGCGATACTTCGGAATTATCGAAGCCTGCGATCGACAGATCGCCGGGAACCGTCAGGCCGAGATCGCGCGCCGCGGCTATGGCCGCCACGGCCATGTCGTCGTTCTGCGCCAGAATCGCGGTGGGGCGGGGAACCTGGCCGAGAAGATCGAGCGCGACGCGATAGCCGACGTCATAGGTGAAGTCGCCCGTAACGACCAAGGCGTCATCGATCGCGACGCCGGCTTCGCCGAAGGCTTGCCGATAGCCTTCCATGCGGCCCTTGCTCGCGGCATGCGACGGGTCGCCGAGAATGATGCCGATGCGCCGGTGGCCGAGCGCCAGCAGGTGCGCCGCGACTTCTTGCCCGGCCGCGACCTCGTCCATCGCGACGATGATGCCGCGATCGAGATCGTGGTGCGGCGTGATGCGGGCATAGGGGAAATTCTGCCGGTCGAGAATGTCGAGCAGCTCGGGCTGATCGCAGGCCGGCGGCGCGAGGAGGGCGCCGTCGAGCCCGGCGCGCAGGAGAAGCTTGCCTAGCTCGTCGGGCCGGCTCGCGACATGATTGAAGGGAAGCACGACGAGGCGATAGCGCCCGTTCTCGAGCCGGCTCAGCGCGCCGTTCTGCAGTTCGACCACATAGCTCGGGCTCGGGCGCTCGTACGTCAGGCCGATCAGGAAGGAACGGCGCGCGATGAGGCTCTGCGCGGCGATATTGGGGTGATAGTCGAGCGCGGCCGCGGCCTCCTTGACCTTGCGGCGCACCGCTTCGCTGACATGCGGGGCATCGTTGAGCGCGCGTGAGACGGTCTTGGGAGTCACCCCCGCGATCCGCGCGACATCGATGATCGTCGATCTTTTTGAAATTTCTCCCTCCGATCAGTGGGATAAATGCCTTGAATACCTTTTCAACGCCCCCGGCGCGCGCTTCTCATAGCGCGTCGCTTGACTTCTGTCGATCAGCTTCGGTAAACGTTGACCGAGAATCGGTAAACGTTGACAATTATCGGGATGGGAGGGGAAATGCATCTGCCGCGCGGCATTGCCATGGCGCTTGGAGCGACGTCGCTGACGGCGTTCGCTTCGCCGTTCCTCGCTGAAATCCCGGCGGCGCGGGCTGCGGTCGCCGAAGCGGGCGCCGGTGCGGCCCATCCGGACATGTGGCCGGCGCGCACGGCCACGGTCGCCCGCGACCCCGCGGTCGAGCGGCGGGTCGACGCCCTGATCGCGGCGATGTCGCTCGAACAGAAGGTCGGCCAGATCATCCAGGCCGACATCGCCAGCGTCACCCCCGACGATGTCTATCGCTACCATCTGGGTTCGGTGCTCAACGGCGGCAATTCCGACCCCGGCGGGCGCTACAATGCGCCGGCGAAGGACTGGCTTGCCGCCGCCGACGCCTTTTATGCCGCCTCGATGAAGCCCGACGGCAAGCTCCCCCGGATTCCGGTGATGTGGGGCAGCGACGCGGTGCATGGTCACAACAATGTCGTCGGCGCGACGCTGTTCCCGCACAATATCGGGCTCGGCGCGGCGCGGAATCCCGACCTCGTCCGCCGGATCGGCGCGGCGACCGCGATCGAGATGCGGGTGACCGGGCTCGACTGGACTTTCGCCCCGACGCTGGCCGTGGTGCGCGACGACCGCTGGGGGCGCACCTACGAAGGCTTCGGCGAAACGCCCGAGATCGCGGCGAGCTATGCCGCACCGCTGATCGAGGGGCTTCAGGGCCGGATCGGCGACAAGGACTGGCTGCGCGGCCCGCATATCGTCGCGACGGCCAAGCATTTCCTCGGCGACGGCGGAACGGCGGGCGGCAAGGATCAGGGCGACGCCCGGATGCCCGAGGCGCAATTGCGCGACCTGTTCAGCCCGCCCTATCTTCCCGCGCTCGACGCTGGCGTCCAGTCGGTGATGGTCAGCTTTTCGAGCTGGAACGGCGCCAAGATGCACGGCAACGGCTCGCTGCTGACCGGCGTGATGAAGGAGCGCTGGAACTTCGACGGCTTCCTCGTCGGCGACTGGAACGGCCATGGGCAGGTCGCGGGCTGTACCACGACCGATTGCCCGCAATCGGCGATCGCGGGGCTCGACATGTATATGGCGCCCGACAGCTGGAAGGAGCTCTATCGGACGACGCTCGCGCACGCGCGCGACGGGACGCTGCCGGTGGCGCGGCTCGACGATGCGGTGCGGCGCATCCTGCGCGTGAAGGTCCGCGCCGGGCTGTTCGAGGCGGGAAAACCTTCGTCGCGGCCCTACGGCGGGCAATTCGACCTGCTCGGCAGCCGCGAGCATCGGGCGCTGGCGCGCGAAGCGGTGCGCGAATCGCTCGTCCTTCTCAAGAACGCGGGCGGACTCCTGCCCTTGAAGCCGGGCGCGAATGTCCTGGTGGCGGGCGACGGCGCCGACAATCTGACCAAGCAGACCGGCGGCTGGACGCTGAGCTGGCAGGGCACCGGCACCAAACGCAGCGACTTTCCGAACGCGCAATCGATCTGGGAAGGGATCGACGCGGACGTGCGGGCGGCGGGCGGGTCCGCGACATTGGCGGTCGACGGCCGTTATGTGCGCAAACCCGACGTCGCGATCGTCGTCTTTGGCGAGGACCCCTACGCCGAATTTCAGGGCGACCGCCCCGATGTCGGATATGACGACGCGAAGAATCTGGCGCTTCTCCGGTCGCTGAAGGCGGCGGGCGTGCCGACGGTCGCGGTGTTCCTTTCGGGCCGGGCGATGTGGGTCAATCCGTTCCTGAACGCGTCGGATGCCTTCGTGGCCGCCTGGCTGCCGGGGTCCGAGGGCGGCGGCGTCGCCGACGTCCTGTTCGGAAAAGCCGATTTTCGCGGGAAGCTGCCGTACAGCTGGCCGCGGTCGAGCGACCAGACCAACGTCAATGTCGGCGATGCCGATTATGATCCGCTTTTCCCCTATGGGTTCGGGCTGACCTTCGCCGACAAGGGCGACCTTGCTCCGGTGCCCGAGGAGCGGGCGAATGCGGCGGCTGCCGATCCCGGCCTGCTCTTCGCGGCCGGCAAGCCGGGAAAAGGGCGGAGTCTGTTGCTCGGCGCGCCCGGCGCGCTGTCGACCAATCCCGGCCCCGACCTCATCGAAGCCCGCGCCGCCGATCGCGCCGCGCAGGAGGATTCGGTGCGCCTTCGCTGGACGGGAGCGGGGCCGGCGGTCGCGGCGATCGTCCAGGATACGCCCGTCGATCTCTCGCGCCAGGCGAATGGCGACCTCGCGCTGGAACTCGAACTGAAAGTCGATGCGCCGCCTTCGGCCGACGTGAGCCTTTTAATGGGATGCGGCGCGCGCTGCGCCGGCGGTTTTCCGATCCGCCCCGTGCTCGCCGAAGCGGCGAAGACGGGCAAGTGGACGCGGATCGCCGTCCCGCTCCGCTGTTTCGAGAAAGCGGGGGTCGACATGACGCGCGTCGAAACGCCGCTGAGCCTCGCCACGTCGGGAACGCTCGATCTCATCTTGTCCGCGGCGCGCATCGTCTCGCCGTCGGGGCCGCAGCTTGCATGCAAATAAGAGTCGGAACAGGGAGGATGACATGAACAGGGGTAAATTCACGCGCACTGCGCTTCTGGTGCTGCTTTCGACGGCTGCGGCGGTTCCGGCCTATGCGCAGGATGCCGGAACGGGCGAGGGCGCAAGCGAGGATCGCGACCAGATCATCGTGACGGCGAACCGCCGCGCGGAAAATTCACAGGATGTCTCGGGCGTCGTCCAGGCGCTGAACGCCGATCAGCTGCGCCAGGACGGCATCGCCGAGCTTCGCCAGTTGCAGGTCGCCGTTCCGGGGCTCAGCATCGCCAATCAGGAAGGCAATGTCGAAATCTTCATCCGCGGCGTCGGTTCGGCCAACAACACCGAACTCGGCGACCCGGGCGCGGCGCCGCATCTCAACGGCACCTATATCCCTCGTCCGCGCGGGCTCGGGCTCATGTTCTACGACCTCGACCGCGTCGAGGTGAACAAGGGGCCGCAGGGCACGCTCTACGGGCGCAACGCGCTCGCCGGGACGCTCAATATCATCACGGCAAAGCCTCGCCTCGGCGAATTCAGCGGCTATGCGCAGGCCGAGATCGCCAACCGCTCCTCCTACGGCGCAGAGGGCGCGATCAATATTCCCCTGGGCGACACCTTCGCGATCCGCGCGGCGGGTTATTACATCAACCGCGACTATGGCTTCAAAAACGTCTCGACCGGCGCGCCGGCAAGCGGGCTGAAGCCCGCGGGGCTCGAAGAAAATTATGCGGGCCGCCTGTCGCTGCTCTGGGAACCGAGCGACCGGCTCAGCATCTCGATCGTCGGCGACTACGGCAAGGAAACCGGCACCGGCTATCCCGGCGCGAATATTTTCAGCGCCGTCGTGGCAAGCGGCCTTCGGCCCGACAAGCTCGATCTGAAACATGTCGTCTATCGCGGGCTGCAAGGCGACATGGAGAATGAACTCTGGGGCATCCAGGGCAAGATCAACTATGATTTCGGCAGTTTCGGCGCCGAACTGACCGGCAGCTATCGCTCGGTCGACTTCTATCAGGTCAATGCCTCGAGCGACGGGATCGACTATCCCGGGCGCGATCTGTCGGCGGTCCAGTACGACAATTATTCGGGCAATTTCTGGCAGACCAAGTCGAAGAGCCAGGTCTATGAAGCGCGCCTGTTCGCCAATGACGACCAGCGCCTCCGCTGGAATCTCGGCGCCTTCTATTTCAAGGAGGATCAGGCCGTCGGCTATCTCGCGCTCGCGGACCGCGGCTATTGCTGCTATTCCGCGACCGAATTCACGATGCCCGACGTCAATGGCGAAAGCTATGCCTTCTATGCCGACGGGACCTATGACGTGGCCGACCGGCTGCGCTTCCTCGCCGGTATTCGCTATACCAAGGAAAAGAAGTCGCGCTACGGGATCGGCGGCAACTGGGCGCTGACCCTCGGCGGCGAGGATTATGCCTGCTGCTTCGCGACGCGCGTCGGCACCGAAGGTTTCCGTCCCGCCTTGCTCGACCGGCCCAATTTCGACGTCAGCAACATCACGACGCCGCAGGGCATGGCCCAATTCCTGATCGAAGGGATCAAGACGCCGGGCCTGCGCGACACGCTGATCGATCAGATCGGGGCGATCGCCAACGGCACCAATCCCAACGGCACCTGCACCGACCGGCCCGATATCGACAACGGGTTCGTCAACTGCCCGGCGCTCAACCCGTCGAACACCAACGGCGGCTTCAGCTACGCCAATCTGACGATCCCCGGCCAGCAGATCGGCAGCTCGAAGTTCGACTTCGTCGACTGGCGCGTCGGGGTCGAATATGACCTGAGCGATGACCACATGCTCTATGCGAAGGTCTCGACCGGCCACAAGTCGGGGGGCTTCAACGACAGCTTCAATGGTTCGACGATCCCCGAGACCTTCAGCCCGGAAAAGCTGCTCGTCTATGAAATCGGCAGCCGCAACAGCTTCGATTTCTTCGGCCGCCGCGCGGTGTTCAACCTGACCGGATTCTATTACGACTACACCAACCAGGTCTTTCAGGATCTGACCTGCATCAACCTCGACAGCACGCAGAACCCGCCGGTCTGCAACGGCTATTCGCTCGTCAACCGCAACATCGGCGCCTCGCGCATCTATGGTGCCGAAGCCGAGATGCGCCTCAAGCTGCCGGGCCATTTCGGACTCGATATCAACGCCGCCTATCTCGATACGAAGATCACCCGCGGCACCGTGGCCGACGCGCGCGCGCAGGATTTCGGCGCCGGCGGCAATTCGCCGCTGATCAGCCTCGTCGGCAACCGGCTGCCGCTCGCATCGAAGATGAACATCACCGCGCGGCTCTCGCAATGGTTCGATGCCGGCCCCGGCCGCCTCGACTGGCAGGCGCTGCTCAACTATCGCTCGTCCTATTATCTCAGCCAGTTCAATGAGGCCGATATCGTCTTCCTCGACGGGACGCGCCAAAGCGCTTTCGCGGCGGGCTTCCCGGACCGGCAGAAGGGCTATGCGACGCTCAATCTCGGCATCGGCTATACGATCGACAACTTCCGGCTCGAGGCCTGGGCGAGCAATTTCCTGAACGAGGAAGTTTCGCAAAAGGCGCTGGTGGGCTCGTCGCTGAACATCCGGTTCCTGAACGATGCCCGCAGCTATGGCCTGCGCTTTCGCGTGAATTTCTAGCGCGCCGCCTGCCCCCGCCTTTGCGGGGGCAGGCGGCGTAGATTAGGGTTTCGACCCTAAAACCGAACGCTGGCCGACACGCCATAGGTGCGCGGCTCGTTGGCGAGAATGCGGTTGGCGGTGCTTCCCGGAAAAGCCCCGTTGTTGAGGCCCAGAGCCGCTCCCAGCGGCTGATAGACCGCAAGCGGCCGATAATGGGTGTTGGTAAGGTTGCTGCCGAAGATCGCGAGCGACCAGCGGTCGTCGGCGCCGCTCAGCGTCAGCCGCGCGCCGAGCAGCGCATAGCCGTCGGCGATCGACTGCGGGTTGGCGTCGTTGACCGTGCCGACATATTGATCGGATACGAAGGAGACATTGGCGTTCGCCGCCCACGTCCATCCGCTCGATCCGACATCCCCGTTCCAGTCGACCCCGACATTGCCCGACCAGGCGGGCGAGAAGCTGTTCGGCTTGCCGGTCAGATCCTGCGTCCCGCCCAGCCCCGGCAGGCCCGATGCGTTGGCGAAATCGGTGAATTCCGAATCGAGATAGGCAAGCGAGCCCGAAAGCGAGAAGCGGTTCGTCGGTGCGAGCCTCAGGTCGAGTTCGAAGCCCTGCTGGCGGAGGTTGCCAGCGTTGCGGACGACGAAGCTGACGCCGTCGAAGGCGCGGTCCTGAAAGCCCGCGATGTCCATGCGGAAGAAAGTGATGTTCGCGGTCAGTGCGCGATCGAGCCAGCTCGTCTTGGCCCCGAACTCGTAATTCTTGACCGTCTCGCGATCGAAGACCCGCTTGGTCGAGATCAGATTGCCCTGCGGGTCGAAGGTCGAGAGCGCCGGCACCCCGCCGCCCGAATTATAGCCGCCCGACTTGTAACCGGTCGAATGGGTCGCAAACAGCATCACATCGTCGGCGGGCTTGTAGTTGAGGCTGATCCGATAGGTGAAGCGGCTCTCCGACAGACCCGGATAGGTCAGCACCTCGGGTGCGCGGATCGTCTGGGTGAAGGGGCTCGATAGCTGCGAATAGCTCCCCCGCTTGCGGTCGTTGGTCCAGCGCCCGCCGAGCGTCAGCGTCAGCGCGTCGGACAGATAGATATTGCCCTGCGCATAGGCGGCGATGCTGCGGACCTTCTGAAACACATCCTGGTCGGTCGCCGCAACGCCGCCGGTGCTCGCGTAATAAGCGGTGCAGGCGGTGCGTCCCGGTCCCGCGGGGACGAGGACGTTGCAGAATTGCGAGTCCATGTTGAGCTGCTCGCCGAGCGCGAACTTCTCCTGAAAATAATAGACGCCCGCGACCATGTCGAAATGGCCGTTCAGCCATTCGCGTTCGGGCGAGATGAATTGCAGTTCGTGATTCCAGCTTCCCGAATCGAACAGGCTGCGTCGCGTCGCGAGCGGAACGGGCAGGAAGATGATGTCGCCGTCGAGTTGGTCGTTCGTCCATTTGCGATAGCTGTTGATCAGGCGCAGCGTCGATCCGTCGCCGATCTCGAGCGAGGCGGTGCTCGACACCCCCCAATTCTTGTCGAGCAGGCCCGAGGCGACCGACTGGTTCATCACCCGGTCGTTCAGATTGGTGTCGGGGCCGCCGCTGAACGCCGCTTGCAGGAAAGCGAGACGGGCCGGCGCGATCGAGGCGGGGTCGAAATCGAAATTGACGACGCCGTCGCCGTCGAGCCGCGTATAATCGCCGCGCACGATCCATTCGAGATTGCCGAACTCGGCCTTCACCGTGCCACGCACCGCAACGTCGTCGGAGCCGCCATAGGTCTTGCCGTCATAGCGATTCTTCCACGGCCCGTCATACCATTGCCCCATCGCCGCGATGCGCGCCGAGACATTTTCGCCCAGCGGCACATTGACGTGACCCGACAATTTATAGCGGTCGAACGAGCCGGCCTCGGCCGACACCTCGCCCGAAAATTCGTCCTCGGGCAGCGCGCTGCGGATCGACAGCGCGCCGACGCTGGCGTTGCGACCGAACAGGGTGCCCTGCGGTCCGCGCAGCACCTCGACCCCGTCGATGTCGAGGAAGGCGCCGAGGATCGAACCCGAGCGCGGGACATAGACGCCGTCGACGAACACCGCGACGCTCGGCTCGATCAGCGTGTTGGCAAGGCTGCCGACACCGCGGATGCCGATGCGCGTCGAGCCGGTGTTCGACGAGCGCACCGTCTGGAAATTGGTCGCGACGCGGCCAAGGTCCATGACGGTCAGGATGTTGGCGCTTTCCATCGCCTCGCCGCTGACCGCGGCGATCGAGATCGGCACGTCCTGGATATTCTCGGCGCGCTTCTGCGCCGTGACGACGATCGCGTCGCCCATGTCGGTGCCGGCGGCATCGGCGGATTTGGCGTCCTGCGCGGCGGCGGGCGTGGCCGCGAGCGCGGCGGCGAACGCGGCAAGGCTGGTGTAGGCAATCGTCTTCATACGTCCCTCCCAAGGTGATTCGTCATTGTGTTTGGCCGGAGGCTATCGAGGCGCTCGGGGCGATATTTCACATTTCACGACAGGATTTTTGCAATGCACGCCACGCTGGCGCGACGGCGCGCGCGATGGCGAGGCGCGCCGCCGGGAGCAGCGGCGCGCGGCGGTAGACGTCGTGACGGAGTGTCCTAGGATTGCCGCGCGACGGCTGCGAGGTCGGCGAGATAGCTTCGCCGCGCCGCGAGAAAGAGCAGCGCGGCGATGACGGCGGCGGCGGGCAGGACGCGCAGCGCGTCGAGCAGCCCGACCGCATCGGCGATGCGCCCGGTCGCGATCGGCCCCGGCGCGAGCCCGAGCAGATTGTGCGCGAGGGTCAGCGTCGCAAAGGCCGAGCCATGGAGCGCGGCGGGGGTGAGGTTGGCGACCATCGCGCCCGCCGGTCCGGTCGTCCCGGCGACGAGGAACATCGCGATGCCGAGCAGGACGAGTTGCGGCAGCCCCGGCGGCAACAGCAGCGCGAGGCTGAGCGCGACGGCGCTGCCGAAGCCATAGCCCGACGCGAGCAATATCTTGCGATCGGGTCGACCCTGCGCCGCGCGATCGCTCGCCATTCCGCACAGCACCATGCCGCAGCCGCAGATCAGCAGGAAGATCGCCGCCATCCGCCCCGCCGCATCGACCGGCATCGCATAGTAACGGTTGAAATAGCTCGGCAGCCAGGCGGGCAGGGCGCCCGCGGCGAAGAGCTGGACCCCGCTCGCGAAGTAGGCGAGCCGTACGCTGCGGTTCGCGAACAATGCGCGGAGCGGCGCGTTCGATTGCGACCGCGTTTCCATGGGCCCGGCAATGGCGGCGATCCGCTTTTCGCGCACGACGATCGGATAGAGGATCGCGAGCGCCAGCCCTCCGATGCCGATGACGGCAAAGGCGGTGCGCCAGCCGAAGCTCGCGGCAATCTCTCCGCCGATTGCGACACCCAACACCTGGCCGAACAGCCCGCCCGCCATGAAGGCGGCCGACAGCGTCGCGCGCAGCCGCTGCGGAAAGACGCTGATCACCACCGCGATGCCGACGCTGCCATAGGCGGCCTCGCCGACCCCGACCATCACCCGGCCGATCAGCATCTGCGAATAGCTGGCGGCGATCGCGCAGAACAGCGTGGCGAAGCTCCACAGCGCCGCCATCAGCGCAAGGCTGCGGACCCGGCCCCAGCGATCGGCGGCGAGCGACAGCGGAAAGGTCAGGCAGCCGACCATCAGCGCGACGACCCCCGACAAGAGCCCAAGCTTCGCGTCGCTCAGCGCCCATTCGGCCTTGAGCAACGGGAAGACCGCGTTCAGCACCTGCCGCGCCATATAATCGGAAATGAGGAGTCCGAAGCTCAGCGCAAAGACGATCCAGCCATAGAAGGTCGTGTCGCGCGGGCCGTTCGCAGCGATGCCGGGGCTCGTCGCCGGTGCCATTACCGCCATTGCCGCCTCCCTTGCTTGCGTCGAGGATGGGCGGGCGGGCGCATGTCAGTCCGCTCCGCCGCCGACCGTCAGGCCGCGCGCTTGCATTTCCTCGACCAGCAACGGCGCGCCGAGTGCCACCGAATGGAGGCCGAGCACCGCGACCGCCTCCAGCACCGCCATCACTTCCTCGGGCGTCGCGCCCTTGTCGAGCGCGGCGGCGATGTGGCGCCTTGTGCCCGGTGCATACATGTGGGTGCAGGAAGCATCGACCGCGATCGCCAGAAACTCGTAAATCTTGGGATCGAGCACCCCGCGCCGCAGCGGCAAGGTGCCCGCGGCGAGAAAGGTTTCGAGCCACTCGGGGTCGAGCGCCGCCATCTCGTCCCACGCGGCGTTCCACTGGCCGCCCGCGCGCATCGCGTCGCTGACCGGAGTCGCGCTCACAGCGCCGCGCTCCGGGCGTGATCGGCGAGGCGACCCAGCATCCCGGTCAATGCGGGCCACGGGCCATAGCCCGCCGCCGGATTGAGGTGGCCGACATCGCCCGCGTCGTGCAGCGCCGCGCCCCACGCATCAGCGAAGCCCGCGACGCGATCGAAGGCGGCGAGCGGATCGTTGCGGCTCGCGACGACCATCGCCGGAAAGGGCAGGGGCTTCTTGGGGATCGGCAGCCAGCCGCCAGCCTTCAACGCCGCCGGCTCGGGATAGCCCGCAGGCAACGGGGTCTCGATATCGGCGGGCGTGACGAGCAGCGCCGCGCGGATCGTGCGCGTCGGCGCGAGTGCCCAATGCACCGTCGTCAGGCACCCGGCGCTATGCGCGACGATCACGACCTCGCCATCGATGGCGCGGAGCGCGGCGTCGAGCCCCGCCACTTGCCCCGCGCGGCTGAGGCGGTCGGCGGCGAGCGGCGCGACCGTCACCGCGCCGGGGATCGCCCGCGCCGCATGGGTCTGCCAATGATCCTCGACATGGTCCCGAAGGCCGGGAACGAAGAGGATCGTCGTCTCGCCGCCGAAAGCCATTGCCGCGCTCCCGCCTCAGGCCGCGTAGCGCAGCGGCAGCGCGCGCTGGCCGGGCTGGCGGTTGGGCGCCATGCCCAGCTTGGCGAGCGTTTCCTCGACCGAATTATATTGCACGCCGATCTTGTAGATTTCGCGCGCTTCCTTCGCGGTCGCGACCTCGCGGCCGAGTTCCCTGGCGATCCGCACGATCTGTTCGATTCCCTGGACCGAGGTCATCTTGTTGCCGTGCTGGTCATAGAGCGTGTCCTCGATGCCGCAGCGGACATGCTGGCCAAGGCACATCGCCATGACGTTGACCGGCAAGACATGGCGCATCAGCGATTCGAGCGTCACCGTCGATCCGTCGGGCGCGCGGCGGATGAATTCCATGAAATTATTGGGATTCGGCCCGTCGAAGCCGCCGCCGATGCCGACCCAGGTCAGGTTGAGCGGCCCCTTATAGAGCCCGCGGCGCACGAGCCGCTCGACCGTTTCCATGTCGGGCATGCAGGTGAGCTGGAAATGCGGCTGGATGCCGGCCGCGGTCAGCCGGCGAAGATGCTCCTCGACCCAGTGCGGCCCGGCAGGCACGACCATCTCGCGATAGGCCTGATACAGCGCGGGATTGGCGAGCGAGGTCTGGCCATATTCCTCGTCGGTCATCAGATCCATGATGTTCATCTGGGTCGTGTTGACCGCGATCGTCACCTGGTCGGGCGCGGGCTTCAAGTCGGCGAGCATGTGGCGCACCTCGTCCGACAGCCATTTCGCCTCGGCGCCTTCCTCCTCGCTTTCGGGCGCGAAGGAGATCGAGCCGCCGACCTGGATGATCATGTCGGGCACCCGCTCGCGCACCCCGGCGATCAGCTCGTTGAACTTCGACAGGCGCTTGCACCCCGAACCATCCTCTTCGCGGACATGGAGGTGGAGCACCGTCGCGCCGGCGTTGTAACAGTCGACCGCCTTCTGGATATGCTCTTCCATGGTGAGCGGAATATCCTCGGGGAAGTCGTCGGGGTGCCATTCGGGGCCATAGGGCGCGACGGTAATGACCAATTTGTCCTGCGTTTCGGGAAGCAGGCTGTCGTCGAGAAACTGCATCTTCTCTCTCCTTGAACGATCTCAGTAAGGGCGGTCGCCGACGATGCCGGCGCGTTCCATGCGGCGGATCGTGGGCGGGTAATCCATCACGGCATAATGCTGGGTCGACCGGTTATCCCAGATCGCCACGCTGTTCGGCTGCCAGCGCCAGCGCACCTGATATTCGGGGATCGCGGCGCGTCCGATCAGAAAGCTCAGGAGCTGGCTCGCCCCCGGCGCATAGTCCTGGCCGTAGCGGACATTGTCGGCGATGTGGAAATTGGTGAAATGGGTGGTGAAGCCGTTGACGAACAATATCTTCTCGCCCGTTTCGGGGTGGGTGCGGACGACCGGATGTTCGGCATCGGGAAAGCGCGCCTTCAGCGCGTGGCGCTGCTCCTCGCTCATCCGCGCGCCGAAGCTGGCTTCGATCGAATGGCGCGCCTTCAGGGGCGCGATGATCGCCTTCACATGATCGGAGAGGTCGGCATAGGCTTTCGCCATATTCGCCCACATCGTGTCGCCGCCGACCGGCGGGCAGGTCACGCAGCGCAGCACCGCGCCGAGCGGCGGCGCATCGCGCCACGTCGCGTCGCAATGCCAGCTATTCTCATAATAGTCGGGCGGCGAGTTTTCGTCCTTGTAGATCTGGACGAGTCCCGGATTCTCGGGATCGCTGCCGATCACCGGATGATCCTCCAGCGCGCCGAAGCGGCTGGCGAAGGCGACATGGTCGGCGCGCGCGATATCCTGATCGCGCAGGAACAGCACCTTGTGCTCGATCAGCGCGGCGCGGATTTCGCCGAACAGATCGTCGCTCTGCGCCGCTTCGGCCAGGTCGACGCCGCTGATTTCGGCGCCGATGTGGCAGGTAAGCTTCTCGATCTTCATCGCCTCTCTCCTCAGAGCACGAAGATGGATGACCCTATCGTCTGCCCGGCCTCGAGCTCGCGGTGCGCCGCGACACAGTCGTCGAGCGCATAGCGCTGGCCGATCTCGACCTTGACGCGGCCCGCGGCGAGATGGCCGAACCACAGGCTCGACAGCTCGGCGCGTTCGGCGGGGTCGGCATAATAGTCGGCGAAGCCGGGGCGGGTGACATAGACCGACCCCTGCATCAGAAGCTGAAAGACATCCATCGGCGGAAAGGGCCCCGACGCCGTACCGCAGGCCACGAGGACGCCGCGCCGCTTGAGCGATTTCAGCGACCCCTCGAACGTGTCCTTGCCGACGCTGTCGAACACCGTCGTCACGCCTTCGCCGTCGGTCAGCTCCCCGACCCGCGCCGCGACATCCTCGCGGCGATAGAAGATGATTTCGTCGCAGCCGAGCGCGAGCGCTTTTTCGGCTTTCGCCTCGCTCGACACGGTGCCGATGACGCGCAGCCCCATCAGCTTCGCAAGCTGCACCGCGAGCAGGCCGACGCCCCCGGCCGCGGCGTGGAGCAGGATCGTGTCGCCCGCCTTCATCGCCGGGTTGGTCCGGGCAAGCCAATAGGTCGCCGACAGGCCGCGCATCGTCGACGCCGCCGCATCCTCGATCGCGATGCCCTCAGGCAGCTTGAACAAGGGCGCGGCAGGCATGATCCGCGCCTCGCTATAGGCGCCGAGCGGGCTGCCGTTATAGGCGACGCGGTCGCCCGGCGCGAAACCGATGACGCCTTCGCCGACCGCCTCGATCGTCCCGGCGCCCTCGACGCCGATCCCGGCGGGGAGCGGCGCGGGATAATAGCCCGAACGGAAATAGGTGTCGGCGAAGTTGCAGCCGACCGCGGCATGGCGGAGGCGGACTTCGCCCGGGCCGGGTTCGCCGACCGTGACGTCTTCGACCCGAAGCACTTCGGGGCCACCAACCTCATAAAAGCGAACGGCTTTTGCCATCTCTCACTCTCCCGTTTCGGCTGGACTAGGACAAAGTGCGCTTGCGCTTTTCACATTTCGTGACATAATTTTGGCATTATGCGCCAAGCGGCGCGATCAGGAGGAAATAGCGTGGCCGAACTCGTCCGCGTCGCGGCGCTGACCGGCTATTTTCCGACGATGCGGGGGCTGGGCGCCGATCCGCGGCCGCTGCTGCGCGAGTGCGGCCTGTCGCCCGAATTGCTTGCGAACCCCGAACAACTGATCTCGGCACGCGCGACGATGCGGCTGCTGGAGCGCAGCGCCGAGGTGACCGGCTGCGCGACGCTGGGGCTGCGCATGGCCGAGGAGCGTGCGCTTGCCAATCTGGGCGTCGCCAGCCTGCTGATCGCGCATCAGCCGACGCTCCGCCTCGCGCTTCAGGCGCTCGCCGAATTTCGCAATCGGATCAATTCGACGCTGGCCCTGCAGATCGAAGCCTTCGGCGAAGAGGTCGTGCTGCGCGAGCATTTCGCGCTCAGCAGCCCCGAGCCGCATCGCCAGTCGTCCGACCTGGCGCTCGGTGTCCTCACGCGCGTTTGCGCGACCGTTCTCGGCGATACATGGGCACCGCTATCGGTCTGTTTCGCGCACGAAAGACCGCCGGCTGCCGCCATGGCGGTCTATCGGCGACTGTTTCGCTGCGCGATCGAGTTCGATTGCGAGTTCAACGGCCTCGTCATTGCCGAGGCCGATCTCGACCGGCCGGCGGCGCGCGCCGATTCGGCGCTCGCGAGCCATGCGCGCGACCTGATCTCGTCGGTGATGAGTCCCGCAATGCGCACGGCGTCGCAGGAGGTCGAACAGATGATCATGCTGCTGTTGCCCTCCGGCCGGGCGACGATCCAATATTGCGCCGAATCGATGGGGACCACGGTGCGCACCCTGCAGCGGATGCTGGACGCCGACGGGACAAGTTTCAGCGAACTGCTCAACCGCGCGCGAATGCAGCTTTCGACTCAATATCTCGCCAATCCGCGCACCCGGATCACCGACGTCGCCGAAATGCTCGGCTATGGCTCGATCGGGGCCTATACGCGCTGGCACGGCCAGATGTTCGGCCTCTCGCCGCGCCAGTGGCGGATTTCGATGGGACGGCAGGCGCAACGATAGCCTTTGTCCCGTTTGGAGCGGCACCGGACGATGCCGCCTCCGCCTGAAGCCGACGCGCCCGGATCGCGATCGGCCAGGACTGGAGCACCGCAAGGAATATAAAAATATATATGGCCGTGCGCTTAGGGTCCTGACCCTAGCGGCGCCGCCAGCGAAAATACCAGATTTTATGTCCACAGGCAATCATCATATTGAAATTGCGTGTTTTAATGCGACAAAATGGCGATAAAAATTGAGTGAACAATCACCCAGCAATCACCGATCTCAGAGCTGAAAAAACCTCGTGCTCTCATCCAAATATCCTCGCCGATTCAACCTCCGGAGGCAGCGCTTTTGTAAACCCTCCTAGCATGAGTGGTCCAATCTGGCTGATCGTGGGACCGCTTCTAACCCTGCTTTGCCTGGGGCTGATAGCGCGCATCGCGTACGGGCTGTTCTAAAGACGCATTTCATCCAGGGCGCGGGTGGCCTTAAGCCTGATGCTCTGCCGCCGTTTCGTCACCGACGGATGACAACGGTCACGGCGCGCCGGTTCTGCGCATAGGCTTCTTCGGTCGAGCCGGTCGCTGCCGGCCGTTCCTTGCCACAGCTGCTCACTTCGATCCGACCCACGTCGACGCCTATGAACGCCACGGCCACCGGGCGGTCGAAGTGGAACTGGTCCGAGCCTTGGGATATGAAGATGTCGCGGCCTCTATGATGTTGTGCGCGGATTGCGCGCCGCCTCGGGCCAGCGTGCCTGGTCTTAGGGGACGAACGGCCCTCAGTCCTTTTCGACCCGGATGATGTTCCTAAAACGGTCGCGCAATTCATTGCCCCCTCCGCATCGCGAAGATCTGGTTCTGGCGGGTCTTCGCCCAAAGCGAGCCCTCCGCAATTGGGCCGCGGCGGGCGAACCAAACTGTTTCTGGGGGATATGCGCCCTGCTCCGGTCTCGTCACAAGCGGTGGCGCGTGGAGGCCTTTTGCGCATGAGAGGACATTTGCCCGCGCAGCTTCGCAATGCTTTCGAGGGCAAGGCGTTCGAGTGGCTGAGCAAACCAGATGCCTCCGCGCTTGCCGTGGGACCAGCGTACCAAGGCCGGCCGCCTGGCCGCCTCAGCGGGAAGGACGAGCTCGACGTGGCTGCCCGGTTCGAGCGTCGCATCGCAGCGAAAGCCGGCACCATGCTGGGAAAGATCGACGAGATCGATCAGAATAGCGCCACAGCGTAGCACTAGCATGGCTTCCTGTTCGACCGGGACTCGTAGCGCCCGATAACCCTCAACCTGCTGCTCGTCCGCGAGCCGCTGCAAGAGAGCCGGCGCGTCGACAGGCACATCGAAGGACACGCCGCAGCGGCCGCTCCGCGTCCACTGGACGGACGCGCTAAGGCAAATCGTCTCGGACAGGGAGATGTCGAGACGTTCTCCGACGCTGACAGCTATATCGGCGGCAAGCATCATTCCGGTATCGGATATATTGCGGACCCTCCAAAGACCCGTGTCGTCCGCCTGATCGATCCGGGCCGTCCTGCACACCGCGAGATGGCGCTCGGATCCGCGCCGGCCGGGCAAGGCCTGCGATGCGTCCGGTGCACGGTCAGCGGCTGCAGCCTTCCGGGACGCGGGCATATAATTTCTGTCGGGGCTTTCCATTCTGCCCTCCTGTCGCGAGGCAGGCCGGCAGGCGAGTTGCACGGGCCTACCTGACTCCTCGGGGTTGGGTCCTGCCGGCTCCCACAAGTGGCAAGGCATGTACGATCCAGCGACGGTGATGACATTGGTTTACGTTACAGCAGCTTCTCCTTGTGCGATTACGCGGCTTCCACCTTTAGAAAGTTGGACGGCGCCTAAGGACCAGTCTTCTGCGCCACCCGGTGGCGCGCCCGCTATGGGGGTGGGCGCGCGCAGTACCTTGTTCGATTATTCGCCCTTCGAGCGCCGACGTCTGGGATGCGTAGTGACACGAAGACCCGGTATGCCAGCGCGGTCGACCGAACGGCGCCAAGCCGCAATCTCCTCGCGGCTCAGCCGATATCTGCTACAGGCATCGTCGAGGTCTAGCAGGCCGCCATCGATGGCCGCGAGCACTTCAGCCTTGCGGCGGCATGTCCAGTAAGCGTTACTGGATGCCGGCAAGTCGCCGAGCGACAAAGGGCCGGCGGGTCCCATGACAGACGCCCTCGCGCGTTTTGTTTCAAGCACCGCGAATTCTCCATTCGCCTTGTGCCCCCCGGAGAAAATTGCGGCGTGAAGGTCAATAAATCGTTTCGGCCGAGCGGGCGCTCGCTCCTGCGGATTCGCCAGCGAGCGCCGCCGCAACGATTCATTAAATGGCCCGTTCGATAGTCGCGGTACCGGAAATCAAGGGAGAAGATAAAGGCCATGTCGCCGAGCGCTGATGAAGAATCCTCGATCCGGTCCGAGGCGGTGCTTCGCGAACAATATGCCAGTCTCGCGCGGCAGGTGCCGCTCATGTACGCGCTGATGTTCCTCAATGTCCTGTTTATCGCGCTCGTGACCGCCGATGCCGGATCTGCGGTTTCCAGCCTTCTTGCACCGGCGGTGCTGGCGATCATCATCGTCGTGCGGGGCGTTGCCTGGCATATCAGACGCGGAGGGCCGCGGTCGATCGAGCAGGTCCAGGCCTATCTGCGCGGGACACTGGTTCGGGCGGGTGTCTTCAGCCTCCTTTTCGGAGGGTGGGGCCTCTACCTCTTTCTTACCGCCGATCCATTTCACACGACCGCGATCGCCCTTTTTATTTTCGTGGGCTCGATCAGCTGCTGCTACTGCCTCCAGGCGCAACCGCGAGCGGCGCATCTCGTGCTGTTGTTTGGCGCGATGCCGGTCACGATCGGCCTCCTTCTGTCGCAGAGCTGGTACTTCACCGGAGTGGGGCTCACCTTCCTGCTCGGCGCCGCGGTCATCCTGCGCACGATCGCGACCACGCGCTCGGCGGTCTTCGAAGCGATCCGCTCGCGCGCGGACATGGCGGCGGTGGTCGCGGCGCTGCGCAAGAGCGAGGAGCATTATCGATTTTCGGTCGAACTCAATCCGCAAATACCCTGGGTGAGCGACCCGCAAGGCCAAATTTCGGAGGTGGGCCCGCGCTGGCGCGACCTTACGGGCATGTCGGAGCGCGAGGCGCTCGGGACGGGCTGGACTGAGGCCATCCATCCCGACGATCTGCCCGGCCTTCTCGATCATTGGGCACTAGCGCGGACGTCAGCGGACAAGTCCGTACCCGATGCGCGATATCGCGTACGCCACCGCTCCGGTGGATTTCGCTGGTGTCGCGCGCGCGCCAACCCCCGCCGCGACGAGGATGGCCGGATCGTTGCCTGGTTCGGAACGCTCGAGGACATAGACGAGCAGGTGGCTGCCGAACGCGCGCTGCAGGAAAGCGAGGAACGGTACCGGCTCGCCTCGCGCGCGACCAACGATATCATATGGGACTGGTCGCACGAGAGCGACCGGATCGAATGGGGCAATGGCGCCGAGCAGATACTCGGCTATCCCGAAGTATCCGGCGCAACGTCGGCAGACTGGTGGCGCGAGCGGATCGAACCCGAGGATCGTCCCGCTGTTGAGGCAACCTTCGAACGCGTTCGCTCGGGCGCGCAGGACAGCTGGAGCCACGAATACCGGTTCCGGGTCGCGTCCGGCGGTTACATCAACATCTTCTCGCGCGGTTTCGTGGTGCGCGGCGCCGGAGGCGTTGCGATCCGCTCGATCGGCGCTCTGCTCGATGTGACCGCGGCGCGGCGCGCCGAGGGCGAATTGCGCTGGGCCGCCAATCATGATCCGCTGACGGGTCTTCCGAACCGGAAGCTGTTCGGTGAGGTGCTCGAGCGCGAGCTTACCACTGCTGCCGTAAATGGTACGTGCGTTGGCGTGATGGTCCTCGATGTTGACGGGTTTAAACTGCTCAACGACAGTTTCGGGCATGCCGCGGGCGACCGGCTTCTTGTCAGCGTGGCCAATGGTCTGCGCGAGAGGCTCGCCCCCGAGGTCACGATTGCACGGCTCGGCGGCGATGAATTTGCTGTGATACTTCCGGATTACCGTCGCGACGGCTTGATGGCGAAGTCGATTCTGCGCGGCTTCGGGAAGCCGGTGGCGATCGACGAAGGCGTCGTCGAGGTCAGCATAAGCGCAGGTGTCGCGCAGTGGCCCGCCGACGGGGCTGATGGCGAGGACGTATTGCGCAGCGCGGATCTTGCGCTCTATGCCGCCAAGGCCCAGGGGGCTGGCGAGGTGCGCGTGTTTCACACCGAAATGCGGGAGGTAGCCGAGGCGCGCAAGCTCATGCTGCGCGAAGCCCGCGATGCGCTGCGCGACGACCGGATCATTCCTTTCTACCAAGCGAAGATCGACCTGCGGACGGGCGATGTCGTTGGCTTCGAAGCGCTGCTGCGCTGGCATCACCATCGCCGCGGACTGCAGCCGCCCGAGCGTCTCGCCGCAGCCTTCGAAGACAGCGTCGTTGCTACCGAACTCACCGAGCGCATGGTCGACCGCGTCATCGCGGACATCATATCCCTACGCGATAGCGGTCATCCGGTCGGGCGGATCGCCGTCAACGGTTCGCCCGCCGATTTTCGCCGCGAGGATTTTGCCGAGCGACTGCTCGAAAAATTTGCCCGCGCCGACCTGCCGCCGTCCTTGCTCGAACTCGAAGTGACCGAAAGCGTCTTCGTCGATCACCTCGCGGCAGGCGTCGAGCGCGCGTTGCGCACGCTCGTGGCGGAGGGCGTATCGATCGCACTCGACGATTTCGGCACCGGTTACGCGTCGCTAACCCATCTTCAGCAATTCCCGGTCGATGTTCTCAAGATCGACCGCTCCTTTATCACGCGGCTAGATAGCGCCGACAGCGCGGACTGTGCGATCGTTCACGGCGTGATTGACATTGCTCACCGGATGAAGATCGCGACGGTTGCTGAGGGGGTCGAGACGGCCAACCAACTGGCGCAGCTGCGTGATCTCGGTTGCGACATTGCGCAGGGCTATTATTTCAGCAGGGCGATCAGCGCCGACCGCATCCCCGCCTGGCTCGAAAAATGGACGCGCGATCGCAGCGCCCTGTTTGACGTGGACACCCGAGCGCCAGGCGCCTCGCCGCGCTGATTGCGGTTTCAGGATGCCAAAATCATTGATCCGTGAAGCCTTAGAAAGTGCCGGGCCCAATCGGCGATCGAGGTCCGATATCATGAGATTGAGGTGACAGAGCAGGACTGCAATCATGACCTAACCAATAGACCCTAAGAAGGTCCGCTTGTTTGATCTTTTTTGGGAAAGCCGTCAGGCTGTACCCGGCCATTGCGAGCGGTAGTCGCAAAAGCAAAGCGGCAGTTTTGAGTGGCTGTCGGATCTGCGGGAAGTTGATTCAGCGGCAAATAGTCCCACAGTCGCGCGAGCGGCCGGAAACGAAATTGTTCCGGAGAAACTCATTCCGAATGTCTCGCCAAAAATCGAGGATGTTAAACGGCGTTCAAAAGGGGCCCACTCCATCGGGGGGCCCCTTTTGAACACGATGACGTAATTGCTGCCGTTGTTCCCATTGGGATGCGACGGCTTCAGAATGAGTGAGGTCATCGTAACGAAGGGATATCGCCATGAAGCAATATGTCGGGCTGGACGTGTCACAAAAAGAGACGTCGATTTGCATTGTTGATGAAGCCGGGCGGCCATTATACCAAGGCCGGGTGAAATCAGATCCGGGCGTCCTGGCCGCCGTCGTCGCCAAGAAGGCTCCCAATGCCGAACGCGTAGGTCTCGAGACAGGTGCTATGTCGAGCTGGCTCTGGCATGAGCTCAAGCGAACCGGCCTGCCAGTGGTCTGCATCGATGCTCGCCACGCCCATGCGGCACTGTCCGTCCGCATGAACAAGAGCGACGAGAATGATGCTCGGCGCCTGGCGGAACTCGTCCGGGTCGGATGGTATCGGGAGGTCGCCGTCAAAAGCGAGGAAAGCCAGGCCGCACGGTCCATCCTTGTCTGTCGATCCCGGTTGGTACGGATCCGGCGCGATCTCGAAAACCAGATGCGTTCCATGCTGAAGGAGTGTGGCATGCTCTTTCCACGGGCTGTCGGCGGGCAGTTCCAGCGGCGGGTCAGCGATCTTATCGCCGATGGCCATGCTCTCGGCCCCATTCTTCTTCCCCTTCTGTCCGTGCATGAACAGACATGCGGCGAGTTGGAAAAGATCGATAGAACCATCCGTCACCTCGCCCGAGAGGACGAGACGACCCGGCGGTTGATGACGGTTCCGGGCATCGGTGTCGTTACAGCCCTAACATTCCGCCATACGATCGATGATCCCACCCGCTTTCAGAACGCCACGAAGGTTGGAGCTTATCTCGGGCTCACACCCCGCCGAAAGCAATCGGGTAAAATGGACGTGACGGGAAAGGTCTCGCGATGGGGCGACAGGCTGTTGCGCATATATCTGTTCGAGGCCGCCAGCGTCTTGCTCCATCGAACCAAGCGGTGGTGCGCGCTCAAGGCCTGGGGGCTACGGATTGCAAAGCGCAGTGGCATGAAGAAAGCGCAGGTCGCAGTCGCACGAAAGCTCGCCATCATCCTCCACTGCATCTGGGTGGATGGAACCGAGTTCGAGTGGGGAAAACAGCCTGCTTGATCGTCATAACTACCCTGAGATCGCAGGGCTGAAGCCAGCCCTGTGATGATCCACCGGGACGGTGGTTGCGGTGACCTCGTTCAAACGGCTGCGGACTTCAGGACCGCGTTGCACACGTTGAGGCACCCGACCCGGACATCATCATGAGGCCATGACCTCGAAAAGGACCATGACCCCGGTATGGATCAACTACAGGCTTGACAGAAACCCGCAATTAAAGGACCGTTTGACACGTGATGATCTCGATCCGCTCCAAACCACTCTCCTTCGGCAGTGCCAAAGGACACTCCTGAAGAAATGCTCATCGCGACGGCAGGCCATCCGCGCAACACGCCGGAGCCCGGACGCTTACGATCGGAAGAGCATGCGCTACCAGTCGCAGCGGGGTGACGATGCCGAGGTTCGGGAGAAGCTGCGCGAGCTGGCGCAGAAGCGTCGCCGGTTCGGTTAACTGGATCAGATGAGGTCCGTTGGTGTGGTCGGGAGACCGAGTTCGACTTTCCCCGCGAGAGCGCAGGTGCGATCCCAGTCGAACATGACGTGACCCCGGATCACCTGCACATCTCTCAGATGGCGTTGAAGTGGAGAGGACAGCAGGCAAGCGCTTGCACCGGCGGCAGCAGCCAATGTGTCGATTGCCCGATTGGCAAGGCGAACGATCTGGGCGGCAGCAAGGCGGAGAGCGACTTGCGCGTGAATTGACGCCTCATCGTCGTGCGCACCGCGCGTGCGCTCGATCATCTGTCCGGCCTCTTCCCAGACGAGGCGGGCGGCGCGCACGTCGGCGAGTGCCTCGGCCAGTCGAAGATGGGTCGTCGGCTGCTCGCCTTGCCTTGCGCCTGCTCCAAAAGCTTGCAGCTTGGTTTTCATGCGTTCCGTATACCATTCCAAGGCTGCTTCGGCAGCGCCAAGCGCTGGCGTTGCGGCCACGATCGCCAAGCCGGCCCGGAACGGATAATCGAGGGTCGATCCGGGATGGAGTGTTTCGCCTGGTGAGCAGCCTGCGGCGATTTCGCGGGCGGGCAGAGTCATATATTCGGGAACGAAGACATCCCGAAGGGCAACCGCATTACTTCCCGTCGCGCACATTCCCGAGACGTGCCATACGTCCTCAACCGTCGCTTCGGCGATCGGCAGGACGCAAAAGCGGGGCTCGCCCGTCTGGCTGTCGATTGCATTCACAACCAGCCAATCAGCATGGTTGACGCCGGTCGCCCATTCCCAACGGCCCGAGACAAGATAGCCCTGCTCGATGGGCTCGGCTTTGCCGGTCGGGGCAAGCGGAGCAGGCGCAAGTGGCATGTGGCCATTCTTGAAGAATTGATCCTGCGCCTCGGCGCGGAATTTGGCCAACATCCATGCGTGAAGCGAGAGAAATGACAAGGTCCAGGCCGCCGATGCGCAGCCTTTGCCAAGACGCCGCACCACATCCATAAATTCACTGAAGTTCGCCCCTTGGCCGCCGGTTCCAGCCGGTGCCACCATCCCAAAGAAGCCAGCATCAAGTGCGGCTTGAATGGTTTCGGGCTGAAGCGAGCGCATCTGCTCAGCATCGCGCGCGCGCTCGGCCAGATCCGCTGCAAACCGGGTTGCCCAGTCGGGCCATGTTTCACCGGTTCTGGTCAGCAGTACTCCATCGCTCATAAATGTCCCTCTCGGAAAATCCGTCTACACAGGAACATTGAGAGCAGGGTAAAAAATAGTCAAGGCGATTTACATTTTAAGCGGCTTGTTATGACCTCGAAATGCGCGCCGCCTGGCAGGCGGCCGCCGGCGGTTAACATATCAGACGATCAATCAATGGTCGCAGTATATGTTTGATAGATATATGAAAATTCGAGTTCTTGAAAAACGTCAAATCGGTGCCGGCAGCCGACAAGGGCGGCCGACTGTGGCTTTGGCTTGTGCTAGGCCGTGTTGGCAAAAGACTTCAACCATAGGCGCGAGGCGGCGAGGTTGAGGAAGCTTTCGAACGAGAGGATGGTCTTGTCATAGCGGGTGGCGATGCGTCGTTGCTGTTTGAGTTTGCCGAACATGCGCTCGACGCGGTTTCGGTCCTTGTAGCGGCGATAGTCGGGATGCTCTGGCACCTTGCGGTTCGAGCGAGGCGGGATGATCGGCAGGATGCCCCGGGTCAGCAGGCTTTCCCGGAAGTGATCACCATCATAGCCCTTGTCCGCGAGCAGCGCCTTGGGTGTGGCGACGGGGATCGCCATCAGCGGTTCGGCAGCGGTGTAATCGGAAGCCTCGCCGCCGGTGAGGATGAAGCCGACAGGCAGTCCTTGATTGTCGCAGCGGGCGTGGATTTTGCTCGTAAAGCCGCCGCGTGATCGACCAAGAGCGTTCGCACAAGCCCCCCTTTTCCGCCCGCTGCCGAGACATGGCCGCGAACGCTGGTGCTGTCGATCATGTGTTGCCAGTCGTCGGTCAGACCCAGATCGACCAGCGTTTGCAGGAGAGCATCCCAGACACCCTGTTCGGCCCAGCGACGGAAGCGCACATAGACCGAGTTCCATTTGCCATAGCGCTCGTGCATGTCGCGCCAGGGGCAGCCGACCCGCAGCACGTGAAGCATTCCATTGAGAAAGCGCCGGTTATCGCCCGCCGGCCGCGCCCAGCGACCGCGCTCAGGCGGCAGTAGCGGCCCGATCAGCTCCCACTCCGCGTCCGACAAATCCCCGCGACCCATGACTGCCCCTCAAAAAGCAGTCTTGAATCAGAACAAGGCGGGTTTGGGAATCCCTTTTGTCAACACGGCCTAGCACTACTTTGGCAGAAGTTGATTTTAGGGATTCCCATCTGGGTTGATGGGTGATTCATAGGGAGCCGGCGTTGGAAGGATGTCGGCGATGGATGGTGATTGGCGGGTTGACCTGGAGCGTTGGCTTGAGCCCTATCTGAAGGATCTCGGTCACAAGGCCCGGCAACGGATGTGCCCGGCCTATGTTGCGGGCCTGATCGGTCCAGGGGATCGCAAGAGCATCCAGCCTATGGCGGCGCGAACGGACGAAGTTGGCTATGATCGCCTGCATCACTTCATCGGTGCTGGTCTGTGGGACAGCTCACCGCTGGAGGCGACATTGTGGAGCCAGGCCGATACGCTGGTCGGCGGTGATGAGGCGTGGCTGATCATCGACGATACCGCGTTGCCCAAGAAAGGAACGGCGTCGGTCGGAGTTGCGCCGCAATATGCGTCGGCGTTGGGCAAGAATGCCAACTGCCAGACGCTCGTATCGATGACGCTGGCCTCGCGAGAGGTCCCGATCATGCTGGGCTTGCGGCTGTTCCTGCCGGAAAGTTGGACGAGCGACGAGGCCCGCATGGTCAAGGCTGGTGTGCCCGAGCCATTCCGCGAGTATCGAACCAAGCCTGTGATCGCGATCGAAGAGATCGACCGGGCGATCGCCGCCGGGGTGCGCTTCGGCTGCGTACTCGCGGATGCCGGATACGGCTTGTCGGCCCCTTTCCGTCAGGCGCTCAGCGCAAGAGGCCTGCACTGGGCTGTCGGAATCCCCCGGCACCAGAAGGTTTATCCGGCCAATGTGCAACTCGTCTTCCCAGTAGCAAGCCGCGGACGTCCTCGGCAGCATCATGTGCCGGACATCCCATCGCGCCCTGCCCATGCCATGCTCGACGACGCAAAATGGCGACAGGTCAGTTGGCGCCGGGGAACGAAGGGGCGTCTGAGCGCGCGCTTTGCCGCCATGCGCGTGCGCATCGCTGACGGGCCGCCGCAGCGCATCGGTGCATCGGGCGCGCAGCACATGCCCGGGGAGGAGGTCTGGCTGGTCGGTGAGCATCGCTCCAGCGGCGAGCGCAAATATTATCTCTCGAACCTGCCCGCAGATACCCCGATCAGGGATCTCGCCGGCGCCATAAAGGCACGCTGGATCTGCGAACAGGCCCATCAGCAACTCAAGGAAGAGCTTGGCCTCGACCATTTTGAGGGCCGATCATGGACAGGCCTCCATCGCCATGCGCTCATGACAATGATCGCATATGCCTTCCTGCAATCCCGCCGCCTCGCTCAGGCGGGACGGGAAAAAAAGAATCGCAGGTCCGCCGCCACAGCCGAGCCTCCCGGCAGTCCGGCAGGCCATCCTTGATCACCTATCCAGGCCGCCACCTGCTTGTTGCCCCCAATGTGGACATCGCATCGCTGCCCCGCCAACCAAACTTCTGCCAAAGTAGTGCTAGAAATATGGCCAAGATCGGTTGCGAATCCTTTCGCATCCGGCGTTGTATTGCGAGGCTAGCTGTCGTTCGTCTCCGAGCTAGATTCTCGAGGCTCCGGGCGGTTGGACAGAGAGGCATGCTCGGCAGCAATATAGGCGAAGGTCATGGCTGGTCCGAGCGTCAGACCTGGTCCTGGATATGATTTTCCGGTGAGTGATGCGGCCGCAGTGCCGACGGCGTATAGGCCAAGAATAGGCGCCCCCGTTGCATTAGCGAGAGCGCGGCCGTGGGCATCGGTCGCGGCGCCCCCTTTCGTGCCGGCATCTCCTATGTGGAGCCTAACCGCCCGATAAGGCGGCTTCTCTACTGGGCCAAGATTAGGATTTCTTCGAGTGGGGTCTCCCCAAAAGCGATCGTAAACGCGGCTGCCGCGGCCGAACTCGTCGTCCTGTCCGCGCGACGCCCCTTCATTGAAGCGCTGGACCGTGCCGGCCAGAGCGCTGCCGTCCAGTCCGCAGCGCTGGGCGAGTGACCGGAGGTCATCAGCTTCGACGAAGAAGCCCGCTTCACGAAGAGCTTTCGGGATGCGGCCGGGAAGCATGATTCCGAAGAGGTAACGGCTGCGATGGCTGTTATCGAGGATCAGCCATGCCGATGGTGAATATCGCCGCATCGCAGCGGCAAAGGAATAATAGTCCAGCGCCTCGTTGGCGAATCTATGGGCGCTGTCATCGACCACGAGAGCGTGAGGCAGGGCGCGTTCACGCTGGATGAGGCTGGGCCGGGTGAGGCGGCCATCGCTACCCGGATACATCGCCACCGGCACCCACAATGCCTCATCGAGTTGTTCGATGCGACCGCCTGCTCGTTCGATAACGCCGATCGTATCTCCACGGTCTTCCGCGGGCGTCATCGAAGTGGCAGCGCCTGCGCGACCGGCCATGTGGCCAGTCCCACCGCTGGCCAGAATAATCGCCCGCCCCGCTGCTATCTCTTCCATTGAGCCGTCCGCGCAGACCCGAATGGCGGTTGCGATGCCCCGCTCGATGACCACGTCCACCAGTTCGGTATTCAGCCGAATTTCGACACCCAGCCGGTCGGCGATCGCCATCAATTGGACCACCAGACTTTGCCCGCCTCCGACCGGCACCTGGCCAACGAGGCGCCGGACTTTGTCGCGGAGCCAGGCCGTGCCCATCGCAACGAAGCTTCGGAGAGAGCTCGTGCCCCTGCCCAGCAACGGGAGGTCGCGCACTCTAACTGCTATAGGCAGCGCGTTTCGTCGCATCGAGGCGAGCCAAGGGCCTGCAATCTTTGCATTGACGATTTCTGGGTCCAGAGACCTGCCTCGCGCGGCGAATTTGCTTTCGGATATATAGTCGGGGTGATGCGTGTCGACGCCCCATTTCATCCCTTCCTCTGTCAGAACCTTTACCATCCGGGGGGCATTTTGAATGAAAGAGCTTCTGCGATGGGATGATGTTGCAATGCCTGCGTCCGGCACGGTGTCCGCTAGGAACGCTTCGGCCTCATGCAGACTGTCCTTTAGGCCCAGCGCTTCCTGGCGGACCGTGCACGGGGCCCAGATTCCGCCTCCAGCAAGCGCGCTTGTTCCTCCCCATTCGCTTGCTTTCTCAACGAGGAGCACGGAGCAGCCGGCGCGCCGGGCTGTAATCGCGGCTGTTAGTCCTGCCGCGCCTGTCCCGACAATTACGATATCCCATTGTGCCAAACTCTCCGACATTCCGGGCTCCTTGCGATCAAAATTTGTAAGGTTGTATCTTGGATAGCTTTACCGGAATCCAGAATTTTGGCCACAAAATCGCGGATTCAGAGATAAATTCTCTCCGAACCCTATCGGAGATTAAAAAAATATAGGCAAGTCTCTTGATTAAATCATGGGGCCGATTACCACGTCTCATGAGATCAACAAAAGCCCGGTGACCAAGCGCAACCTCATGGTGTGTGCGGGCGCTAGGGTAGGGAGAAGATGGGCTATGGCGCTGGATTATGATGTCATCGTTGTAGGAGCGGGAGGTGCCGGCATGTCCGCAGCGATTGAAGCGCGCGACGCCGGCGCGAGAGTGCTCCTTGTCGAAGCCGGCGAGCGGGTTGGGGGGTCTACGGCACTTTCCGGCGGAATATTTTACGCAGCTGGCACCGATGCCCAGGCTGCGCGCGGCATCCATGGCGACACGGCCGACGCAATGTTTCACTACATCATGGCCGTGAACCATTGGTTGGCGGAACCGGACTTGGTGCGGACGCTCTGCGATGGTTCTCTCGCGACGCTGGAATGGCTGATTAAGCTCGGCGTTCAATTCCCCGCTGAGAAACTTTACGCATCTTGCGAATCCGGTGTCCTCCGCGGCCATCAGGCTGAAGGTTTCGGGGCTGAGATTGCGGCCCGGCTCGAGGCCCAGCTTGGAGATATTGAGCTGGTCACGCGTACGAGAGTTCGCTCTCTTCTTCAATGCGATGCCAAAGTAGTGCGCGGAATCGAGGTGGAAGGCACGCCCGTAACGGCTGGTGCGACGATCATTACGTCAGGAAGCCTCGCGCGCGACAGAGCGATGCTGCAGCGCTATTACCCGTCGGCAGCCGCTCAGGCCAGCCGGGCCGTGCCCCTGTCGGGCCTGAATAGCCATGGTGACGGCATTCGACTGGGGCAACAGGTAGGCGCCTCGATCCGTAACAGCGATCGCGGGCTCGTATGCACAAATCCCATATATGCCAATGATGTCGAGTTTACCCGGCCCCCATGGATAGTGCTGGTGAACCGCGAAGGTCGTCGGTTCATTGACGAAACGAAGACTTATATGGGGTTTAACGCAGTGCGAATGCAAACGGGCGGTAGTGCCTTCGGGATTTTCGACGAAACGACCCGTCTTGCCGCGGCGCCCTTTGCAGGAGAAACTTTTGCGGCAGAACTGCGGAACGAAAGCATGACGACGGAGCGCATCGCTCTACTTGCGGACCAAGGCAGGATCCTCCGTAGAGACACGCTCGCCGATTTGGCGGAAGCCTGTGGGATATATAATGTGGAGGCTTTCGAAAACTCCATTGCGGCATTTAACGAAGACGTTGCAAACGGCCGCGACAGCCGATTCTTCAAGCCAGTGGAGGCGCTCAGAACAATTGCGAATCCGCCATTTTATTCCGTGGAATATGTCGCGTCAGTCGTGGCGCTGACATTCTCCGGGCTGAGAATCGATCGCGATGCACGCGTTATTGCTGAGAGTGAACGTCCGGTTCCCGGACTGTTCGCTGCAGGAGACGCCACCGGCAATGTTCTAAGTTATCAATATGCAGGGGGCGGAACGTCGATAGGCAATGCGCTGGTCTACGGCCGCATAGCAGGAAGAAACGCTGCCGCGCGAGCTGCTCAATCCACCTAGGTTCGGACGCGGATTGGCGTTTTGCCACGCCTTGGACGGCTGCCGTGGAATTTCTGCCCGAGCGACTTCGGGTGCGCTTTTTGCGACAAATATGAGGATATTCTCCATGAAGTCCCCGATCAATTCAGCTTTTTCGGCACTGTTCGAACCGCTCAGGATCGGCCGTTACGATCTACCCAACCGGATTATCATGGCGCCAATGGCGCGCCTGCGGTGCGACGAGAATGGCGTGCCCGCCGAGTATGTGAAAAAACACTTCGAGCAAAGAGCGTCGGCGGGGCTGGTTATCGCGGATAGCGTCTATGTTGATCCGCGGGGGAGAATGTCTCCTTATCTCGGAGGGTTATGTACAAAAGTCCAATGCGAAGCCTGGGCACAGGTCGCGGCCGCCGTTCACGCAAAGGGCGGACTGATATTTCTATCGTTGATTCATTCTGGCCGGATATCCACCCCGTCTTTGCAGCCGGGGGGAGGCGCCCCGGTGGCGCCTTCGGCAATCAAGGCGTGCAGCCAATCGTCTCTGGATATGGTCGTTCCGCGCGCGCTGGAAACTGGAGAAGTACAGGCGCTGGTTGCCGATTTTGCTGCGGCCGGGCGCCGGGCCATTGAAGCGGGCTTCGATGGCGTCGAATTTCACTCGGCGAATGGCTATCTCGGATCGCAGTTTCTGGCTAGCGGGTCCAATCGCCGGACCGATCAATATGGGGGCTCTGTCGAGAACCGGTGCCGTTTTTCGACTGAAGTCATGAACGCATTGGCTGACGCGATTGGAGGAGATCGGGTTGGAATAAAAATCTCTCCCGGGTTTCAGATGCATGACAATCACGACGCGGATCCGCAAGAAACGCATGCGTGCTTGATCGAGAAAATACAGGCGCTGGGTCTGGCCTATGTCCATATAGGTACGCCGCTAACGGTATTTGGGAAATATCATGAGCTTGACTTCGATCCCACAGGCTTTGTGAGGGGGTTGCACAAGGGCATCCTCGTGCGGAGTGGAAATCTCAACCGCCACCTGGCAGCAGAAGGAATAGCAGCCGGCCTATATGATGCGGCATCGTTCGGCCGGCGGTTCATCGCCAACCCTGATTTCGTGGAGCGCGTCCGGCTCGACGCACCGGAGAACATTCTGGATGATACCACTTTGGATACGCCTGGGCTTCGGGGCTACATGGATTATCCCACGCTGGACGGCAGGAGTGAGAACTGATGGGAGCCGCCAGTGCTGATCAACGGGAAAAGATGCCCGTCGCCGATATCTTGGGCAGTGCCGATGACGATCGGGACCTCAATGATCTACGGATGTCGCCGGCGGGGGCTGCCCTGTTGCGCGACTTAAGGTGCCATATTGAGGAAAATGTCGCTCCGATCTCCGAACAATTCTTTCGCCTTGGAGAAGGAAGAAGCGAGCGCTGGAGTTGGGCACCGGGCCAGCTTGACCTGCTTGAGGCGGCTAAAGAAAAGGCCAGAACTACAGGTCTTTGGAATCTTTTCCTTTCTCGCGGCGCGCACGCTGCAATCAGCAACCTCGACTATGCCTATATCGCCGCCGAGCTTGGAAAGTCGCCACTTGCGGCGGAAACCATCAATTGCTCCGCTCCCGATACCGGCAACATGGAAATATTGGAGATGGTCGGCAGCGCAGATCAAAAGGCACGTTGGCTGGCTCCGTTGCTGAAGGGAGAAATTCGGTCCGCCTACGCGATGTCCGAGCCCGCCGTCGCATCCTCGGACGCGTTAAATATCGCGGCTATGGCGGAGCTTGAGGGCGATGAGTGGGTCATCAGGGGCGAGAAATATTTTGTCACCGGAGCTGGAGATCCGCGCTGTCGGCTCCTGATCTGCCTGCTCAAGACCAACGTCGATGCAAATCCGAAGCAGCAATATTCGCAAATTTTGGTGCCAATGGATTCACCAGGTTTGGAGATTCTGGGACCCATGCTTGTTTTCGGGGCTGATCATGCTCCCAAGGGGCATATGCATATCCGCTTCAACGCGGTTCGGGTTCCCGCAGCGAATATCCTGCTCGGGGAGGGGCGTGGTTTTGAAATCTCGCAAATGCGCCTCGGGCCGGGCCGCATCCATCATTGTATGCGGACAATAGGAAAGGCCGAGCTTGCCCTCGAGTTGATGGTAAGGCGCGGCAATTCACGCAACGCCTTTGGCAAGCCCCTGTCGCGGCTTGGAAAGAACCTCGAACTTATTTCCCGCGCACGTTGTGATATCGAAGCGATGCGATTGCTCGTGCTTAAAGCAGCGAAAGCGATGGATGTTTTAGGGAATCGCGAAGCCCGTATCTGGGTCAGCATGGCGAAAGCGACGATACCCGAGAGAGCGTCACGGATTATCGACGAGGCAATCCAGCTCCACGGCGCTACTGGCATCTCTCAATGGACCCCGCTTGCGGAGCTGTACACGGACGTTCGTCATGTCCGCCTTGCCGATGGCCCCGACGAAGTTCATCACATGGTTGTCGGTCGCCACGAGCTATCGAAATATTGAGAAACTCGATCGATATCCGATATCCTGAAGCTTCTGCCGGTCCGCCGCTCCATCGGTAGCCTTCTTTTCGGCGTGATTCCGATTCAGGATTCCGGCGGTGCCGAGGGTGACAGGCCCGGTAACGCGGGTGGTGGGTCCAAGATGGAGCAAATCGTTCCGTGTCAGATAAACGACATACTGTGGGTTCGATAGCGAGGCCCTCCGTCGCAATGATATCTTAAGATATTGATTTACGGCGAAAAACTTCTGCCGGGTCATGGTGCATTTCATGGTATCGCGACAAGGACGCCGCAGATTTAGCTATTAAGTTCAGATGCTTGGGGCTTCATTGCGGTGGGCTCTGCCAGAGCGCTTCGCGGGTCGACGTCTTGGGACAGATGCAATCAATGCGATGGGCGCGGGTCCTCTGTCAGCAATGCCGAGCGCATCCTATGCCGGGGGCAGGGTTTCGCACATCCAGTAAACGCTATTAGCCGGTCCCGAGAGGCGCATCGCTCCGAGTTTTTCTTCCCAATAGGCTTCCGATCCTGCCGCTACTCGCCATTCGTGCAAGCACCGGGTATACAGCTGTACATCGCACTCTTCGCTAATGCCTATTGCTCCGAATATGGCATGCGCGATGGCTGCGATCTTGGCCGCGGCCGACGACGTGACGGCTTTTGCCGTGGCAATGGCCTCAAGCCGGCCGAAGGCTGAGGCCCGAAAACCGATTTCTGCCGCTATTCGAGCGGACACGCAATGTTCGGCCATGATAGCAAGTTGCTGCTGAATCACCTGTTGCTTTGCAATCGGCCGCCCGAATTGCGACCGCTGATTGGCGTATAATATCGTCAGATCGAGAAGCGAGTTCGAAGCGCCAGCGATCATGGCGGAGCGGATTAGGGCGGCAAAAGGGCGAAGACCATCGGCGGGCGCTGGTCCCAAGGAGTTTTCGCCTGCCTCGGGAGCTCCGGTACCTGTCGTCAGGGTGCCGGGCATTAGAAGGAGTTCGCCATCCCGTTCAATGAGGCAATGCTCGCCTGACGTCCCGGCGAATGAATCGTTTCGAAACAGTCCTTGTGATACAAGATGTATCGGGCCCTTCGGGATCGTTTTGCGGGCACGGGAAATGAGCAGACGCGCGACCATGGTATCGCAAATCGGTAAAGCCAAGGCGCGCTTTCCCGTGGCATAAGCCAACGGTTCCAAGTCGCGCATGGCAAGTCCGACCCCGCCGTTCTCTTCGGGCGTCACAATGTCTAGATAGCCGGATTCCTCAAGCTTGGCCCACAGAGTGTCGAAATCACGGGCTATATCGAAGGTCCGTGCGCCTCCTGGCGAAAGCAGCATGCCCAGCATCCGTTCGAAATGGACGGCTAACTCGTCGTTTCTGCCCTGCATCATCTGATCCCCAATTCGCGCGCTATTATGCCTCGAAGTATCTCGCGAGTTCCGCCCCGCAGCGAAAAACTTGGTGACATCAGCAGAAGATAGGTCAGCGCTCGCGCCAGCTCCGGGTTGACCTGTTCAACCGGGACACGCGAAAGATCGTCCGCGATCGCAACGGGTATCTCCTGTTCGAGGCTCGTTCCCAAGTCCTTTACAAGAGCGGCTTCTGCGACGGGATTACGGCCCGCCGCCAATTCTGCTGCGCAAGCAATGGACATCGCGCGCAGCGTGACGAGACGGGACGTGAAGGAACCCGCCAACCGCAGCGATGTGGAATCAGGCCGCGAAGAATTCTTCAGATGTTCGATCCAGATATCGAGCAGAACGATGCTGGAGTAAATTCTCTCCGGGCCGCTGCGCTCGAAACCCAGTTCCGCCGTAACCTGCTCCCAGCCGTTGCCTTCGGTACCAATCAAGGCATCTGCGGAGAGCTCGACATCTTCGAAAAAAACTTCGGCAAAATGCTCGTCGCCTGCCAGATCCTTGATAGGGCGTACTGTCACCCCCGGGAGCGTGAGGTCTATCAGTATTTGGGAGAGTCCCTTGTGCCGGTCGGTTGGCGTGCCAGAGGTTCGCACAAGCGCGATCATATAGTTGGCTTGCGTCCCGTTCGTAGTCCAGATTTTTTGGCCGTTGAGAGTCCAGCCCGACGAGGTCGGAACGGCGCGCGTCTGCACGCTAGCGAGGTCTGAGCCGGCTCCGGGCTCGCTCATTCCGATGCAGAAATATATATCGCCGCGGCATATGCGCGGTAGCAGTTCCTCTCGCTGTGCTTCCGTGCCGTAGCGTAAAATGAGGGGAGCGCTCTGGCGATCGGCGATCCAGTGCGCCGCGACGGGCGCGCCGACGGCTAACAGCTCTTCTACGACAACATATCGAGCATAAGGGCCCAGACCCCGGCCGCCATATTTCTTTGGGAGGGTCAATCCGATTAGGCCGGCGGCTCCCAGCCGTTTCGTCAAATCAGCATCGAAGGCCTGCCAAGACCGGGCTCTACGATCGGCCGGCACTTTGGCGATTTTTGCTACAAGAGATCGGACAACGGGGCGCAAGGCTTCATCGTCGGGCGGTAGTCTGCCGACTGTCAGATTATCAAACATGCAAACCCTGCCTCCGACCATTTCGGGCATCGTGTGGAGGTCGTTTGCGAAGATGAAAAATATTAAGTTCGGATATTTCGATATCAATACGCTATCAATGATGATCCGCAATGCTAACAAAATTGTGCGCTAGCGGAGTGGCGTCCTCCCGCCACGCGACCCCTGTGGCGATCGGAACCGGAGCCTGGAGCGCTCGCAATTCCACCCCCGCTGGCAGGACGCGAGCCATACGTGCCGGAACCAGAGCCACGCCCAAGCCCGAGCGTACGAGGCTGAGTATAGTCTGGACCTCCACGGCTTGCTGGGCGATTTTTGGGGCAAAACCCGCAGACTGGCATGCTAGCAAGCTGATAGAATGCAGGATGCTGACGGAAGAGTGGATAATGAAAGGATGGCTCGCAAGCGTTGCGAGCGGAATGGCGCGAAGGGGAGGCGGCAACAGGCCCACGGGCAGGGCCGCAACGAGCACATCCTCCTCGATCACGCGCAGTTCCAACCCTTGTTGGAGGACTGGGAGGCGCAACAGGCCAACGTCGAGATCCTTGGCCATGATCGCCTCGGCGATATCGGTGCTGGTCATCTCTACCAGCTCCAACTCGGCGTGAGGGAATCTCTCTCTGAATTCCGGTATGGAACGCGGAAGAATCTCGCTCACCGCGGAACCGACAAAACCCACGCGGAGGCGCCCACGCTGACCGGACGCCCCGAGACGAGCAGCTTCTGCGACCTCTGCGGCCTTTGCCAATGTCTCACGTGCAGCTCCTACTGCCGCAGCGCCGCCCGCCGTCAACTCCACGCCCCGGCGACTCCGATCGAAAAGGCGAACGCCCAGTTCCTCCTCCAGCTTGCGGATGGCAACTGTAAGAGGAGGCTGTGAAATATTCAGTCGCTCAGCCGCACGATGGAAATTGCGGGTTTCGGCAACCGCTACAAAGAATCGAAGCTGTCTCAGATTCATGATAGCTTCCCTATATCAATTGGATCAAAACCGATATTATATTAGCGCATCCAGATGACGTAGCAGCCCGTGCTTGTGGGATATGGCCAAACAGATGGTCGGACAACCAGCATGGGAGATGGTTGATGACGCGCATCTTGGATGCTCAGAAAATTTTCTCCGGGACGATCGCCGTAACGGGCGCCGACGCGCTTGACGAAACGAAGCTGGCCGATTGGATGAGGGGCAATGTTGCAGGCTTTGAAGGTCCTTTGGCGCTCAGCAAATTTGCAGGAGGCCAATCGAATCCGACGTACAAATTATCTGCGCCGTCCGGAGATTATGTCCTGCGGAGGCAGCCGTTCGGCAACCTGCTACCGTCGGCCCACGCCGTCGACCGGGAATTTCGTGTTCAAAGGGCGTTGAGGTCGGCTGGACTCCCGGTCGCGCATCAATATGGCCTTTGCGTCGACGAGGGCGTCATTGGAAGCTGGTTTTACGTCATGGCGCTCGTGCAAGGCCGCACTCTATGGGATGGCGCGATGCCGGATGCGACAGTGCCCCAGCGCCGCGCTTCCTATTTTGCGATGACGGATACTCTCGCAGCACTGCACAATGTGAACGTGGATCGCGCCGGCCTCGCGGGGTTCGGGCGAGAAGGCAATTATTTCGTTCGCCAGATCGAGCGGTGGACCAAGCAATATCGGCTTGCCGAGACGGAACCGATGCCAGCGATGGAGCGCCTCATCCGCTTCCTTGCCGACAGCTGCCCACCCCAAACTCGCAACACCGTGGTCCACGGGGATTATCGGATCGACAACATGATTTTTGCTAGGAACGCGCCGGAAATTCGCGCCATTCTCGACTGGGAGCTTTCGACAATCGGCGACCCTCTGGCGGATTTTTCCTATTTCGCGATGGCGTGGGTCAACGCCAACAACCAACGTTCGGGTGTCGAAGATCTCGACCGCAAACAACTTGGCATACCCGAGTTGGAAGAGATTTCCGAGCGCTACTGCGCCGCAACGAACTACCCTAGCATCCCAGATCTCACCTGGTATTTTGCATTCAACTTCTTCCGGCTCGCGGCGATCATGCAAGGCATCAGGCGGCGCTATGAAGACGGGACGGCTTCGTCGGCGCACGCCAAGACAATGTCTGAACGCGTCCCCGTCCTGGCGGATCGCGCCTGGGAGTTTGCCGTTCGGGCCGGCGCGTGAGTGTCGCTGCGGACTTGCCCTCTGGACTGGTGGACCGACGTATCATCGGAATATTGTTCAATCCTCGCTACCGACGTCGCTCATCCAAGAGGGGGGGAGCTGGTTGATCAGCCGAATCATTGGCGCGCTCCCCCAATCAGCTTCCAGGGCTGACTTCATTCCTCGCATCTTGGATTTCCCAAGTCGTCGGCCTAACTCGTTTTCGAGATCCTCAAGAACCGCGGAAGCTGCGGCAACAAGCGGTTCGGCCTGAGGTGAAATGAATACCAGACGGGCGCGTCGATCATCGGGATCGGGCTCGATCCTTAAGATTCCGCGATCTTCCAACTCGCCAATCATTTGTCCGATCGATTGCCGGCTTACCCCTAGATTTTCGGCGAGCCGGGTCGGCCGACGCTCACCGGCGCCGATATTGACAAAGAGCATCGATTGCGCACGACTGATCTTCGGCCATCCGGCGCTTTTAAGCGCCGCCTGTAGAGCGTCGTCGAACCAGTAAACGCGCATCATCAGGCGCGTCAGTAAAAAGTCTTTTCTCATTCGATTTGCCCTAGAGCGCCCCTTTTGAAACTTGTCCTCAGCTCCGTTAACAAATTTTTGGATCATGTCGCAACACTATCTCTTTCTTGACCCAACTTGCTTCGACCAAGGTGCTGGAATATAGTAAGGTACGTTGACATAAAAACGACGAAGCTTACAGTCGCTCCGGTCTAGGCGGCCCTATCGGACGGGAGCGATGTCGGGTCGGGCGGGGCATCGGCATCGCTGGCCTTGGCGGACCGTTAGGAGATGAGCGATGAACGTCGACATGCTATTCGAGCCCTTCGAACTTAAGGGTCTGTGCCTGCGTAACCGCTTCGTCATGCCTCCGATGCAGAAGCATGAGCCCCCCGACCGGATTCCCACGAGAGAGATGGCAAGTTATTATGCGGCAAGGGCGAAGGGCGGGGTTGCCCTTTTGCTCACTCAAGGAACCGCAGTTGATCACTTTACCTCGCAAGCGCCCTATGCGGCGTTCATTCCGCCTGCGTATGATGGTTGGCGGCGTTGCGTCCAGGGCGTGCGCAATGAGGGAGGTCACCTCTTCCTTCAGCTGTGGCACGAGGGAGCAAACCGGGTGGGCGGTTACGGTCCTTCCGGCATTTCTAGTTGGGGCGAGGCGATCGGCTACACACTGACCCGGGCCCAGATATCCGAGTTGGTCGAAGCGCATGCCGCAGCGGCTATCGCGGCAAAGGGCATGGGCTTTTCCGGGGTCGAAATCCATGCGGCTCATGGCTATCTCGTCGACCAATTTCTGTGGGATGTCACTAACAGGCGGTCCGACGACTATGGTGGCCCCCCCGAAAACAGGGCGAGATTCGCGGTCGAGATCATTCGCGCGGTGAGGGCTGCGGTTGGCCCTGACTTTCCAATCGGGCTGAGGCTGTCCCAATGGAAAACGCGTAATTATGATGCGCACGCTTTCGCGCGGCCTGAAGATCTAGCGTCTCTGCTGGACCAGTTAACAGCCAGCGGCGTCGATTATTTCCACGCTTCTACGCGCCGCTTTTGGACGCCGGAATTCGGTGGGCCATCCGGCCTGGCAGGTTGGGTAAAACGCCTCTCACGCCAGCCGGTAATCGCAGTTGGCAGTGTGGGACTGAGCAAGGACATCGTGGAAACCTTTGCTGGCGATATTGCGGAAGGCGGCAAGCCGGAAAACTTGGGCAGGTTGATCGATCATTTTTCACGTGGTGAATTTGATCTTGTGGCGATTGGGCGGGCATTGCTGACCGATCCGGACTGGGTTTTGAAGCTACGTGACGGTCAATGGGGCGCCATGAAGTCGACCGTTTCAACAGCCGACGTTCTGTCCGACCTGAATTTGCCCGGACCATCATAGCAGTTGGTAAGGAGCGCTGAGCTCGATTTCAGCGCCGGCTGCCTAGTTGGCCTATCTGTATCAGATAAATGGTGAACTTGGCGATGATCGAGCGGCTCTCTGGGCGCAGGATTCTTGCGGGTCTTGGCACTTATGCGTCAAAAAATGCGAGCGAATTTCTATCTTGAAATTGTCAAGTTACATGCCTACTCTGTCGTCAGGAATTAGGACAAGATTCCACGAAAATATAAACGTTGGAGAGGTGGGAAATGAAATTTGTTCAGCTTTTGATTCGCTGTACGTCCGTCACGGCAATCTGCGTGGCTTCTGCCTCGCCAGCGTGGGGCCAGGAGACCACTGCCGACAGCTCGGCTGCTCCGAGCGTCTCTGACGACGAAATCGTCGTTACAGCGCTTAAGCGCAGTCAGAATATTCAGGACGTGCCGATTTCGATGACTGTTCTCGACGGCGAACAGCTCGGCAATTTCAATCAAAGCGATTTTCAGGCTCTCCAAGGCTCCGTTCCTGGCCTGTTTATTCAGACATCAACTACTAATCAGGGTTTGTACCTCAGGGGGTTTGGATCGGCACCCGCCAACCCTGCCTTTGATCAGTCGGTCAGCCTGTTTCAGGATGGCTTGTATTTCGGGCGCGCGCGGCAGTTCATGGCACCCTTTTTCGACATCGAGCGAATCGAAGTGCTGAGAGGCCCTCAAGGTGCGCTACTGGGTAAGAACACCGCCGCTGGTGCGATCAGCATCGTCACGGCAAATCCCACGTCCACGTTTGAAGGCTCGCTCACCGGGAGCTACAATTTTTCCCGTGATGGCGTTGAGACGAGCGGCTATGTATCGGGACCGATATCGGAAGATCTCGGCGTGCGTCTCGCGGTAAGGTACAAAAATGTCGACGGGTACCTAGACAATATCGCGACCGGGACGAAGGATCCATCGGTCAATCAGCTTTCCGGCCGCTTGACGCTTCGTTATGCGCCGGCCGGAGGTGTGGAGGTCATTTCAAAGCTGGAGGCTGCGCGCAGCCGGGTTGACGGCACGGCCGCAAACTACGTGCCGGCTCTCGGACCGTATCGCTTGAGGCGCGTCAAGAATGCGCCGCTCCCATTTGGCGAGCCGGAAGGAGACAATCAGAACGGTTTGAATTTCGGGACAACGATTAATATACCTCTTGGTGAACACACGCTCACGTCTGTGACCGGATATTCTCACTTTAAATCGGCTACCCTTTCGGGTGCGGCCGCGCTCAATCCGCAAAATCTATATGTAGCGTGGCGTGAAAATTTCGACCAATGGTCACAGGAACTGCGACTGGTGTCACCGACCGGCGGCGCTTTCGATTACATCGTCGGCGTCTACTATGACAAAGTAAAAGATCGAATTTACCAGCAGGCTCGGTATAATCTCTTTGGCGGCGCAATAAACGGGCAGTATTCCATCGACTTCCGGCAGCGGACGTCGTCGCTATCCACGTTTGCGCAGGGGACTTTGCATCTTGCAGACGACCTCCGGCTGCTTGGCAGTCTTCGCTACACGCATATTGCGAAGACCGGTCAATCCGAGCGAAACCTCGATTTCGGTAATTCGTTGAGCGGGGAGTATGGCGTTATCGCCCCGGTGAAGATCAAGGAGGACCACTTCGATCCTTCGGTCACGCTGCAATTTGATATCAATCGGGATGTCATGGTCTATGCGACTTACGCACGGGGCTCCAAAGCAGGCGGGTTCGCATCGACAAATGCCACCGTCGATCCTGGGAGGTTCACTTTCCGGCCGGAGCGGTCTGAGAATATTGAAATCGGGACGAAGTCCGAGTTCTTCGACCGGCGGGTCACGCTGAACATCTCCGCTTTCCGCATGCGCTTCCATGATCTGCAAGTGTCTTCCTACGTTGCACCCACCGGACTGCAGACCAGCAATGCAGCGTCGGCAACGTCAACGGGTGTGGAAGCTTCGCTCTCCTGGCGGCCTATACCTGAAATCCGCTTTTCTGCAGCCGGCGCCTATATCGATGCAAAATATGACGACTTCCCAGGCGCGCCATGCAGGGCGACCCAGCCTGCAAGTGTTTGCTCAACGACCGCGCCTGTCGGCGCTCCCAATAACCAAGCCAATAACAATGCCAAGGGAATTCCGCTCAACTTTACGCCGAAATGGTCTGGCGAGTTTCAGACCGACATTACGATCCCTCTATCCAGCGGACTGGCATTGAGCTTTACGGGGGTCGCCAAGCACAGGGGACGCGTTTGGATCGATACTGCCTATAGCCCGGTCTACGGGATTGAGCCTGCTCATACCAAGTTTGATGCCCGGATTGCCCTTAACGGCGAGGATGACCGTTGGAGCATCGCGCTCGTTGGCACGAACCTCACGAACAAGCTGACCGCGGGGCAGACTTATCTTTGGCCGCTGGAAACCGGCCCCGGCGGGCAGCGCGTTGCCGGGGCCTTCATCGATGAAGGGCGCACTATTTCCGCCCAGGCAACAGTGCGCTTTTAGGGAAACAACGGCGGCGCTCGCAGGCTCATGTCCCGCAAAGCGCCGCCGTTGGCGCTCTTGTTCGCGATAACGGAAATTCCATGACCGCCTCTACTGAATTAATTGCCGACGCGATGCGGGCCGCACTGCGATCCCTCGCACGGTCGGTATCCATCATCTCGATGAGGAAGGATGGAGAGAATCTCGCGATGACGGCCACAGCAGTTACTGAGGTTAGCCTTGCGCCAGCCTCCATGCTTGTCTGTCTTAATCGTGAAAGCTGTGTAGGCCGCGCCATCGCGACGGGCGACGGCTTTGCTGTCAATCTTCTTGCATCGCCGCAGCAGGCCCTGTCCCAAGCCTGCGGCGGGAAGGCCACTGCAATCGAGAGGTTCGCGTTCGATTCTTGGCAGCTGGATCGTGACATTCCCATCATCACCGGTGCCTGCGCCGCAATCGAACTCGTTGCGGCGAATGTCATTCCGCACGGAAGTCACCTCATCGTTGTCGGCAATGTGAACCATGTCGCGGTCGAGGCCAACGCGCAGCCTCTAATTTATCATGCGGGAGGGTATTGTGCCCTGGCAAGCTAGCGCTTCTAGACGGAGCGCGGCCCCGGTGGGTCGCAACAAAGGGGAAGCTGCGGTGCAGCCGTCGACAAATTTTGCGCGGCGACGAGGCGCAGGCCAATTGGTTCATAACCGTCAATCCGGTACGAGACATCCACGCGTTCCGGGCGGCGCGCCGGCAGCGATTTGATGGAATATCAAAGAATCCCCTATCTCGTAATGTTCAACGAAGCGGGCGCTTTCAAGGATAGCTATGGTTTGTAGAACAAAACCGAAAAGCCCGATGACAACAACTGCCGTAGCGATCGAGCTGGTCGAGGTGGGCCCCCGAGACGGCTTGCAGAACGAATCCAGACTTGTGCCGACGGCCTACAAGGTCGAGTTGATACATCGCGCCATCTCGGCGGGTGCTCGCCGCATCGAGGTTGCTAGTTTCGTGAACCCGAGACGCGTCCCGCAAATGGCTGACGCCGAACACATGGTTGCCGCGCTGGCTGACTATGTCGACATTGTGCGTGTGGGCCTCGTTCTCAACCGCCGTGGCGCAGAGCGCGCCATTGCGTGCGGGATTGATCAATTGGGGGCGGTTGTCGCCGCGACCGATCGCTTCGGTATCAACAACCAAGGCCAGACCTGCCAAGGTTCGGTTGAGACTGCGAAGGCGATCGCCGCGATGGCGCATGAGGCAGGGCGCACGACGCAGGCCACAATTGCGGTCGCATTTGGTTGCCCCTTCGAAGGTAAAGTCGATCCGGCAAGCATTATAGCGATCGCGGAACGTCTGGCGAGACGTGGGGTGACCGAAGTTGCGTTGGCGGACACCATCGGCGTGGCAGTTCCGCGCGATGTCGCCAATCTCGTCACCGCCGTGAAAGCGGCGATCAACCCCTTACCCGTGCGTGTACACTTTCATGACACACGCAATACAGGAATCGCCAACGTCTGGGCAGCCGTGAGCGCGGGAGCGACTGTGGTTGATGCGTCGATCGGAGGTCTCGGCGGATGTCCTTTTGCGCCAGGCGCTGCCGGCAATGTCGCAACCGAGGATGTCGTCTACTTGCTTTCGCAATCGGGCGTAGAAACCGGCCTTGATCTCGATGCTCTCGTCGACGCCGCCCGCTGGCTGGGACGCGTGATGGAAAAGGAGATGCCTTCAATGTTGTCGCGTGCGGCAAAATTTCCTGCAGGAGAACTTGTTTGACCGGGACTGATTGCGGAGCCCTCGATGGACTGAGGGTGATCGAATTCGGGCAACTTATCGCGGGGCCATTTTGCGGCCAGCTTCTCGGAGATATGGGCGCTGACGTAGTCAAGGTGGAGCCCCCAGTTACCGGAGATCCCATGCGACAATGGGGCAATGGTGAACATAAGCTCTGGTGGGATGTTATTGCGCGAAACAAGCGCTCCGTTACGGCAAATCTCCGTGTACCGGAAGGACAGGACATCGCGCGGCGTCTCTTGGCCGACGCCGATATCATGATAGAGAATTTCAAGCCGGGAACGATGGAGAAGTGGGGGCTCGGTCCTGATGCTCTCCACGCAATCAACCCGCGTCTCATAATTGTCCGGATGTCGGGCTATGGTCAAACTGGTCCTTACTCAACCCGAGCTGGCTTCGGTCTCATTGGCGAAGCCATGGGCGGATGGCGAGCTATCGTCGGAGATTCCGATCGCGCGCCAAGCCGTATGGGCGTGTCGATCGGCGACACGCTTGCGGCGACATACGGGTGCCTGGGCGTTCTCGCAGCGCTGCATGCGCGCGAGCGCACCGGCAAGGGACAGGTGGTGGATTCGGCGCTTTACGAAGCGGTTCTGCAGGTCATGGAGAGCCTCGTCCCCGAATATGACGTCATGGGCTTGGTCCGAGGGCGTTCGGGGTCCATCCTGCCCGGGATCGCGCCCAGCAACGTCTACCCTTGCAGGGATGGAGACTATTTGATCGGTGGTAATGGCGATGCGATCTTTGCGCGGCTTGCCAAGGCGATGGGGCGTCCCGAACTATCCGACGACGACCGCTATGCAACGCACGTTGCTCGAGGCCGCCACCAGAAGGAACTCGACGATCTCATCGCTGAATGGACCAGGGGCCTCAGTGTCTCTGAACTCGAGGCGCTCATGATCAGTCATTCCATTCCGTCCGGTCGTATCTACACCGGAAAGGAAATGCTGGCTGATCCGCACTTTGCCGCCCGTGAGGCACTGGTGGCTGTCGAGCACCCCGTCCACGGGCGCATCAAGATGCAGGCACCCATGCCTAAATTATCGGATACTCCGAGCGCAGTGAGGCGCCGCGCACCAGTTCGTCCAGGAGAGCATAACGTTGAAGTTTATGCGGAACGACTAGGCATGGCCGCTGCCGAGGTCGCGAGGATTGAGGCCGCGGGGATCATCTGAACCACGCGACGGGACGAATGCCAGATGCTCCGATCAAACCTGTTGATGTACACCTTGCCGAGCGACAACAATTCATCACCAATTGGTCAGCGGGATGCGAAGCGACATGATCGCTACCGCGAATGATGACGATTTGAACGACCGCGCTCCGGCCGATGCCAATTTCTGTCGATAATGCGCGCCCGTGCGGCCAGAGGCGATGTCGGATGCCGGCAGCGAGCGAAGAGGACGCGGTGTCACCGCAGTCGGTGCCATCTGCGGAAAGTCATCAGGACAGTTCCGAAGGGCCACGTACCGTTGCACGGCACGTGGCCCACTCGCCGAGACACCTGCGTTGGGTTCGTCTCGGATGAATCACTTTGGGGCTTTTGGGGGAGCAAAGGGCGCGCGGCTCTCGTAGACGCTGTCAGGTGTCGCCAGCATTTCTCGGTACCGATCGGCCGGGTAAACAAGATGGAGGACGCCTGACTCGAATGACGGCTGCGCTACCGGACTGTGGCCAGAGTAAGGTGCCGGGTTCTGCATGCGGTCTGCCAATTCAGCCGGAATGCCCATCTTCTCAAGAGCTGCGTCGTCTATCCAATGTTCTGGATCAAGCGGTTTATAGGAGGTGGCAATTTCCAAGGTCATTTGTTCGGGGCCCGCGAAATATAGCGATTTGCAAAAGCCATGATCGATGGGTCCGAACACAGGGACGTTATAGCTGCGTATCCGGTCACGCATTTCATAAAGGGCCGCCTCGTCCGGCACATTGAATGCGACGTGCTGCATTACTCCAGGCGCACAAGGGACGTCGCCGCGGCCGCAATGCGTCACGCCGATCTCGCTGGGAATCTTATCTCCACCGGGGATGTAGACGAGCGAAAAGTAGCGGTGATCGGACATGCGCAAGAATGCGTGAACGGCGCCCTCTACCCCGTGCATATCGAAGATCGCAACGAGAGGAAAACCGAGCACTTGCGTAAAAAACTCGAGTTGCTTCTTCATGTCACCGGCCATGAAAGCGATGTGATGGACGCCATTGGGGTGCTGCGCGGCGAGGCTGTTCATTTCGTTTCTCCGAATGTTCATAGGTCAAGCTTGCTCGAGCATCTCGCGCAATTTTTTCTTGGCGACCTTATTAAGTTCAGCCCGAGGAAACTCGCTCATGAAGCGAACCTCCGCCGGCACCTTGAAGCTAGCCAACTCGGCTCGGCAGGCGTTAATGATGGCCTGGCTGAGTGCTTCGGAGGCTTCCGTGGCGATGACAAACGCGACTGGCTCTTCATCGAGCATGGCGTGCGGGCGCCCAACCACAGCAGCCTCGCGGACGCCCGGAACACCCAGGATCACTCCTTCGACCTGAGATGCGGCAACATTTTCTCCGCCGACCCGGAGCATGTCTTTAGCTCGGTCTGCGAAACGGAGGTGCCCGTAATCGATTTCATAGACCCGATCGCCGGTATCGAACCACCCCTCGGCATCGAAACACGCAGCGGTCGCTGCCGGATCGTTGAGATATTCAAGGAAGAGCGACTGTCCTCTTTTTCCCCGGATCTTCAATTGCCCGGTTTCGCCCTTCTGAACCTCGGCATCGTCGGGACCGACAATTTTAAGCTCATATTCGGGCGCCGGCATTCCCATTGAACGGGCTGGCGAGGGCAGTTGCGGGGGAGTGAAAGTACCATGCACGACCGTCTCGGTCATGCCCCATGCCCCAAGTATCGAAAGGCCGAAATGCGTTTCCAGTCCTCCGAAATTGGCCGCGCCCACGACCCAGTGGCGGAAATTATGCGGCGGCGGCTCCATCTCTTTCAAAGCGTTTAGGCCAAAAGGAATGACATTGGCCCATGTGCATCGGTGTTTGACCGCAACAGGCCAGAATCGGCTCGAAGAAAATTTGGGCTGCAGGACGATTCTGCCTCCCGCCCAAAGAGTGGGGAGGTGACCCCAACTCATCGCATTGGTGTGGCAGAGCGGGGTGAAGACCAACCCGCTGTCCTCGGATCTCAGTTGGTTGTGCGCAGCACCTATTTGGCCTGCCCACAACGCATTTGCGTGCGTCCACACAACGCCTTTCGGACGCGAAGTCGTGCCCGACGTATATTGAACGGACAAGGGCGTCATAGGATCGAGGCATTCCGTCGAAAGACGCAAGCCATCGGCTGGCAGATCGTCGAAAGGAATGATGCCAGGTGACGGGCACGAAGCGCTCCCGAGCTCCGATGGCAGAAACGCTATCCAGTCGAGCTTCGAACGGCCGCTTTCGAACATGTCCAGATACGTCTGCTCGACAATCGCCGCTTTCGCGTTTGAGTGTTCTATGAAATAAGCGATTTCGGGAGCCGCGCATCGGGGGTTGGTCGTTACGACGACGGCGCCAAGCATCGCGCACGCATGCCAGATGATCAGAAATTCCGGGCAGTTGTTCGCATGCAGAAGCAGGCGATCGCCTCGTTCGAGACCCCTAGCATTGAGGCCGGCGGCCAGATCGCGAACGTCGGAATAAAACTGGCTATAAGTCCACTCTCTTGGCTCTGCTTCGAATGGCTCCCAAACCAGAAAAACGGAATCGGGACGAGCTTCGGCATGCGAGCGCAGCAGCCATGGCACATCCTTGCCGGCGTAAGGGGTGAGCAAGGTCAATGGATCATCTCCCGTGAAATTCCGGAAAATAGGCGGCAGGGTCAGGATTGGAGAGCCAAAGTCCGAGTGCGTGTTTGACATCTTCGGAATGAATAACCTTGGCGAGTTCCGCATTCTCTTTCGCGTAAAAGTCAAGTTGGCCTTGGCTCGACCACGCACGAACCAGTGCCTTTACGCCCTTCAGAGCAAGTGGCGCTCGTGCCGCGATGTTGGCCACAAAAGCAGCGACATCGTCTTGGTACGTCTCGGCCGGATATAGTCGGGAAATTAAGCCCAGTTCGAGCGCCTGAGCGGGCGGGATGAATTCCCCATGCAACAGCAGGTCCAACGCCTTTGCACGACCGAGCAAGTGCAAACTGTGCCAAACTCCGCCGCTCCCGGGAACGAGGCCGAAGCTCGTCTGGGGCAGCGCGAAGGTCGCGTCGGGGTGATCCATCATCAGCCGAAAATCGAATGCTAGGGAGAGTTCGCAGCCGCCGCCACCTACCACCCCATTAATTGCCGCGACGGTGACGGCGGACAAATTCTGAATGCGAAGGCCGAGTTGATGGATGGAGGTGATCACCTGCGGGATTTGCCGTTGGACCTCGAACAATTCTGCGGCCCTTGAGGCCGCGACTTCTTCCTGTTGGCCTTCCGCCATCCTTTGCATCTCGTTGAGATCCATCCAGCGAAGAAACATGTCGTTCTCGCCTGTAAGGATGAAGACCCGCAAATCCGCCTCACTCTCAACGTGGCCAAGAAGGTGGTGCAGTTCGCCGAGCATTCTGCGATTGAGAACTTGGTCGGGAGGGTTGCTCATTCGGCAGGTCAGGACCGCGTCCGCACGCTCTATTTTTATATGGCGATATTCCATCGAAAATCCTCCCATTGGCAGGAGGGGGCTGCTCCGGGTGCTCCCCCTCTTTCTGAATCAGCAGGATATTTTTATCATAAAAATTGTCAATGACATTTACAAAAAAATCGCAGATATTAGAATCCTATCCTTGCCATGTGAATGGCGAAGACCGGCGCGCATCAGGTGCCCCAAAGAAGGAGTGAAGCCTTGAATAAGACACTTGCTGCCAAGACTATCGCGAATGAGCTTGCCGACGCCATGATGCAGGCGGCAGTCGCGAAATCAGAGGCCATCGGAGTCCCGATGTGCATTGCAATTTGCGATCCGTCAGGCGTGTTGGTCCAGTTTCGGCGCATGGACCGGGCGGCAATGCTCAGCGTGCAGATTGCTCAGGACAAGGCGTTTACCGCGGTCTCGTTCGGAATGGCCACGCATGAATGGCATGAATTCATTAAGGACGATCTGCCCTTGCTTCACGGCATCGTGCATACTCAGCGGCTTATTGTTTTCGGAGGCGGATATCCCATCAAGGTGGAAGGCGAGCTTATCGGCGGTATCGGTGTCAGTGGCGGACACTACACGCACGACATGGAGGTTGCGATGGCGGCGCTGTCGCTCGCAGAGGCCTGAGCTTTTCGGATTCTGCCCCGCGATGGCGGTGACAAGCCCCAAAGAGGAGACCGGATTCGGCAAAGGCGGGACCCCCGCGGCGCAGCTGAAGCAGCTCCACCTGTGATCGTGCGTGACGAGCTCGGTTATCTGCCGTTCGTCCGCTCGTTGGGAGCCGTTGCTGCCCGTTCGTCACATGGCTCTTCGCCGCTCGGCGCGCGGGAAAAGTATTGGGGCGGTGCGTGCCAATCGCGTCGTCACGGTCACCTCCGAAAAGGAACGGCAGGCGGCACCGATAGCGGCGAACAGCAATCCGATCACCGAAGGCAAGTCGGCGGGCTGGCGGCTCATCTATTGCAAGGGGCCCGAGGGCGACCGGCTGGCTCGGAAAGCGCGGGCTCCGATCGGCTCGATAGGCTGGTCATGAAGTCCGCGCCGCAATAGTCATCAGGGATGGGTCGTGCGCAATGTCGGCTTTCGCGGATATGGGACCAAAGCTGGCACGCTATTATTGGCCAGAGTTGCTCCCCAGCCGCGAAGAAAGGCTCGGCGAGGCGCCGTGGGACGAGAAATCACTGTCCCGCCGTATCGTTATGTTTCAGCCTATTGAATTGGCGCGGCGGCCATGCGCTCTTGGCGACATGAAAAGCATTTTTCAATTCTTCGCCCAGGCCGGAAAGCGCGCTGTCCGCGATCCGGCCATCGATCATCACATGGCCTCGTTTCACACGGCCGCTGAAGAGCTTGATGCGGCGCTTGGACGGCGCTGCGGTGCGGACGAACTAGTGCCCCTCGTCTCCGAGGTCTTACGCTGCCAAACCCGCCTCCTTGGCGCGCTTTCAGGAGAGGTCGCGCCGGACGTTTCGGCCGAAAATGTGCGAACGCTTCGAAACCAGTCTCGACCTTGAATACAGCTGCGTAGCTTCTGAAAGGTGTAGGGAAGGGGCAATGTCTTCCCTGACAGGGAGGCCTTCATGCGTGGCCGGAGTGCCGGGTCGAGCGCGGCGATCTGACGAGCGCACTCTGGCCTCGCGGGCTCGGCAGGGGGCGCGCCAATCTTGGGCCGCGCGCACTTTGCTCGCGGTCCTTGCGGGGCGGCGGCTAGAAAAGGGCGCGCATCGCACGCCGCCCCCCTTGCGGGCTCGCCAAGAGCGCGTTCGTTGGGGCCCTTCGGGCCGGCGGCATCGCATCCGAAGCTGCCGTCAAATTCTGCCGTTCGTTTCGTCTGGACCGGTCCTCGTCCGGGCCCCTTCGGCAGTTCCCGCTCTGGCTCAGCCCTCGAAGTTCTTTTTTTCGTAGACGGTGCCGATCGTTTCGCCGTCCCAGACATAGCAAAGATGGCGTTCCTGCCGGCAGTTCGCAAGAAGACGGGGCCGGAAGGCGGCGGCACATTCGCCGCCGGGATCGCGGACGCTCCGGTAGCGGATGCCGTCGGACCCTGTTTCGCGCAGCTCGGCCGCGAGGCCTTGGCTATGGGAATAGCTGTCGGGGTCGTAGAGATGCGCGTGCGTATCGGTGTGGCCGCGGATGTCGTGGAGGCCGGCCGTCAGATCGACGGCGTAGACGCGCATGTCGATCTCCTGCGCGGGCTCGTCGGTCGCCGCGAGGAATTTGACGCGGTGATGCTTGGTCTCGGCGATCGCCGTGTCGATCGTCAGCCCGGCGTAGAAGACGCCGAAGCTGCCGTCCGAGAAGCGGCTTCCCTGCGGACTGAGATGCGTGAAGGCGGCCATGATCGGGGTCGTGCCGGGACCGGCGACACGGTCCTCGGGCGGCACGAGTGAGAGGTCGCCGGCCTCGTCGCGAAGCCGATCGTTGGTCATCGCCTCGACGAGGAAGACGGCTTCCAGATCGGCCGGGTCGGCCACCTTGTCGAAGAGGCCAACGGGCGGGAAGCGGCTCGGGATGATGCGATAGCAGGGCGCCCAGTGCGTGGCGGTAACGGGAATATCCAAGGTTTCAACCGCGCTGGCCGTCGACATATTGGCGGACCACATAGAGATCGGCGACGTTGCCCGACGCCATGCGGTCGATCGCGGGCCGACCCCCGAAAAGTGGAGCCTTGTTCGGCTTTCGTACCCACTGATCGGCCGTCTGTGGCACCAGGATCTGCAGGCCCTTGTAGATGCCCATCACATAGGAAATGCGTTCCAGCGCATCCTTGCTGAGTGCTGCGATGTCGCCGCGCTTCCAGTTGTGGAAGGTGGAGCGGCTGTCGAGGCCGAGGATGCGCATCTGTTCCGCCTCGCTAAGGTCCCATGCCTCGGCAATGTTAAAGAAGGTGCGGAGCGCGGGACCTGTTAGCTCCTTGCGGTCGTTAGCTTTCGCGGCGGTTGCCATAGTGCCTCCAATGATGACAATATGTTCCTTATAGGAACATTTGTCAATAAATGTGCAGTTAGAATGCGTGATCTATTGACCAAGGCTTAGAAGCGGTCCTCTTCGACAGCATCGAAGCTGCACGAGCCCTGCAATCCGTTCATCCGTCAGCCAAGATGAATCACTCGAGTTCAAGCCTTGGCGAATCCCAACCGCTATTTAGATCAGCGGTTCCAAACCCTAAGGACTGCCGCGCATCGTATGCCGCCCGGTCCGCGCAGCATGCGCCTCGATGCGCGCCTCGGCGTTTGTACGCAATCCTACGCGGTAGCGATACATCCAGTTCCGGTGCCAGTTTGAGTTGCGCATCTCCCGATCAAACGCATGATCGCGGTCACGCCACATTTGCAGGCGTGTGACCGGGTTCCGCTACGTATGTCCAGGCGCAAGCTAAAGGTAGCGGTTCGTGCCCCGATGTGCGTTTCCTTTGCGCGGTCACTCTTTTCGTGAAAAGCATGTCCGATTATTTTTGGATTATTAAATGGCAGCCAGAAATGCCGAGGCATAACTTCCCAAGTGCGACTCATTGGTCGCGATTTCGGAAGGAAGATGTGATGAAAAAGCAGCACAGCAGTGACCTGATCGACCTCGGTGCCGTCGGCGTCGAGACCCGAGGCATCGAACCGGTCGGTCCCCGCGATGAAGATACCAACGAGCACTTCCTGCTCGTCGGCGGCATCACCGCTGAAGACTGACGATCGGAACGGCGCGCCGCGTCGCGGCGCGCCGTACGTCTCGCACGACCACCGTATGAACCCGTCTTACCACGTCCGGCCAGGGCTGCACTTTTGCCGCTTCGAAGGCGAACATGTGTTTCTGGACCTGCCTGCGGGCCGCTACTTCCTGATCGAGGGGCGGACGTCGCAAGCTTTTGCGCATTTCCTCGAACAGCGCGCCAGCGACGACGAACAGGCCGTTCTGCTTGATCAGCAACTCATCTGTCCCGCTAGCGGATTAGCAAACGCGAACCTGCCGCTGCCGCAGGCAGTCGCAGCAAGCCTCATCGACCAGCCTCTCCCCGATGCGCCTTGGCTCGATACACTCAGGGCGATTGCGGCTCAAAGGCGAGCGCGCTTCGACATTCGCCGTCATCCGGTTTTCGAGATCACGCAGCGGATCGGAGAGCGCCTCGGAAAATATTCTCCTGAAGGTCGGCAAGAGACCTATGTTCGCGTCGCAGCCGCATTTCAGCGCGCCCGGCGTTACGCGCCTGCGACGGATCGATGCCTCGAGCGTGGCATAGCGATGCGCCGGATCCTTGCGCGCGCGGGGTGCGATGCCCGTCTTGTCTTTGGCGTAACATTGCCATTTGCCGCCCATTGCTGGGTTCAGACCGGCAAAGCGGTGCTGACCGACCCGCTGGATGTCGTCCTTCGCTACAAGCCTATCTTGGCTGTCTGATGACCGGTGGATTTCGCATCGAGATCGCTTTCGCAGACGATGGCTTGCGTCGTCGCTCGCAGGCCCGAGGTCCGGCTGATTTCAGCCAGGGAAATGTCGCGGTCTGGTCGCGCGAGCCGCTGCAGCGGCTCGACGCGCGAAGCCTGATCATTGGTCGCTTGTTCGAAAAATTCAGTGCGGAGCCCCCCGCCGTGAAGTGCCCCGGCGAAGTCCTCACGGCCGCAAAAGGACGAAAGCTGCTGACGGATTTTTGGGGCGGCTATGTCCTTGTTCATATCGGCCGGGATGAGTTGGTGAAGATATTCCGGGATCCGTCCGGCGCGCTGCCTTGCTATGTAAAACGCGAGGCCGACGGGATAAGCATTGCCGGCGATATCACCGAACTCGCTTCGCCTGGCTCCGGCGCCGTCGATTTGGGGGAAGTCGCGCGCGTGCTTTCAAGCGGCGACGCGCGCGGCCGTCGCACATGCATCGAGGGGATCGAGGAACTGATAGCCGGCGAATGCCTTACCGTTGCCGACGGCAAGGTGACACTCGAGAGCTGGTGGACCCCATGGGACCATGTGACCCCGAGCGCGACCAAGGATTTCGAGACTTTGGCCGGTGACCTGCGCAACATCGTTTGCGGCGTCGCCGGGACATGGTCGCGCTGCTTTTCTTCGATATTGCTGGGCGTGTCGGGAGGCCTCGACTCATCGATCGTTGCTGCAGGCGCCGCACCTGCCGCGCGCCGGCTGACGTGCCTGACGCTGTTCGGGCCCGATGCCGATGGCGACGAACGACGATATGCGCTGGCCATGGCGACGCATCTCGGGCTCGATATTCGCGAAGTGCAGCGCGAAATCGGCGATATCGACGTCGGCCGCGCCTCCGCGCCCAACCATCCCTGGCCGATCGTGCCGATCGGTCGCCAGACGAACGAGGCGATCCACGAACGGCTTGCCAGAGACATGCCGGTGGATGCTCATTTTACCGGCAATGGCGGCGACGCTGTTCTGTGCAGTCTGCGCAGCGCCATTCCCCTCCTCGATCGCGTCCTGGCGGAGGGGCCGTCCGCACGGCTCGGCACCACGCTGCTCGACATATGCCTGCTGACCGGCGCCGACCGACGCACGGTCCTGCGCCATGCCTGGGATCGCTATCGCCGCCACGGGGGACGGCATCAGATCCGTTTCAACGCAGTCGGGCTGAAGCCGGACGCCGCGAGGATGGCACGGGCCGCCGGGGCCGCGCACCCCTGGCTCCGGCCGCCGCGTGACATTCTGCCCGGAAAGACCGTTCATGCAGCCTATCTGATGCGAACTCAAAAGAGCATCGAGCTCTATCCTCGCGCGGTGTCGCCGCCCCATGTCGCGCCGCTCATATCGCAGCCCTTGATGGAACTCTGTCTGTCGATTCCGACCTGGATGTGGGTATCCGGTGGACGGAATCGGGCGGTCGCGCGCCGTGCCTTCGACAGCGCGCTTCCATCGCTTGTCACGGCCCGCTCCGGCAAGGGCGGTCCCGGCGGCTTTGACCTGCTGATATACCGCCGCAACAGGGACCGTCTTCACGACCGCCTCCGCAACGGCCTATTGGCTTCCGAGGGTATTTTCGATTCCGCGCTTCTCGATCACGCCGAGGATCCGACCTGGCGCGGCGTCGAGCGAATTCAGCGTATCCTCGAGTTCGCCGCCGCCGAAAATTGGGTGCGCTGGTGGAGCGGCTCCTGACCGGGCCCATTCGCCGCGCGGCACCGATCGGGCCGCTCTCGCTTCAGCTTCGGCCACCCCTCGGTTTGCTTTGGAAAGGGCGCGTCGACATCGTCTCTGCCGAGAAGCCAATAGTCGAACCAGGCGATATTCTCCTGCATCGCGAGCGACCGGTTCGACGGCCGGTAGAAGACATGGGTTTCGTCAGACGCCGCCGTAGCGCCGGGATAATGACTGATCTGCGTCGGCGCCTTCGCCGCGCGCAGCGCTTCAAACAATTCGATCTGCGACGGCGATGCCGAGGCAACCTGCTGCAGAACGGCTGCGCAAACTCTGCTGGCGTTCAGCGACGGAGCGAAACGGCGGTAGCTGTCGACAGCATCGCTCAGCGGCGCGCCGCCATAGACCGCATCATAGCTCGAACCGGCGGTCGCATATCCCGCCGGTTCGAGATAGCCGCCATCGCCGCTCGATGCGGCGCGAAACAGGGTCGATTGGGTCACCGCAACATTGACCATCTGCGAGCCGCGGCTGTAGCCGGCGATGCCCACCCGATCGCGATCGACGAGATCCTCGATGGCCATTTCGTCGACGGCGTCCTCGAAGATGTGGACGCCTTCGATCCACAGCAACCGCTGCAGGGTCTCTGGATCCGGCGGCCCGCTGCCGCGGATCCATGCCTTGCTGGCCGCCATCATCTCCTCCGATTGCAGGGGCGATGGGTCGTTGATCAGCAGCACCATATAGCCCCGCTCGGCGAGCAGCTGGAGCGGGTAGTTCCACTGGAAGCCGGGAGCGGCGAACCGGTCGTCGGCATCGGATCCATGGGTAATGATGACGGCCGGGTAGCGCTTTCCCTTTTGGTAGCCGCGGGGGAGGACGACAAAGCCGCGGGCTTCATACCCGTCGCGGTTGGTCCAGACCCGGGGGAGAATGGTGAGGGGAGCGATCGCCTCATGCTCCGCCGAGATCGGAAGGAGCCGGGAGATGCGGCCATCCCCCAGGTCGATTTTCACAAGCCTCGGCGGGGTGGCGATTCCCTCTTCGACGCAGACCGCGAAAAGAAGCGCGTCATCATAGGCGCAGCGGGTGAGGCTGTGTTCGCTCTCAACCCTGCGCACGCCATCGCGGGTGACGATCGCCAGCCCGTAGCGGGCCGCCTCGAGATCGCGGGTTCCGATAACCAGCTTTTTTCCGTCCCGGCTCGCCTCGTACGCAGGCGCGCGGGGATCGCCGATGGTGAATGCGACCGCGCCGTAGCTGTTCCGTTTCCCGTCCGGGCCCGTTTCGACGAGGTCCAGTCTTTTCGCCAGGCCGCTGGTCGCAAGGTCACCGCCGCGCGGGCCCCTGAGGAGCGCGACCGTCTCCAGATTATGCTCGACGCCGAGCGTGCGCATCGTTCCGCTCAGCCGATTCCACGCGCGCATCTCGAACCGTCCGCCTTCCGAGCCATCGGGTGTTTCCACCCGGAATTGAACCTCGTCGCCGCGCCAGAGAATCTGGCCCCCGCCGCGGGTCGCCATCCGGTCCTTCGATGGCCTGCTCAGCATCAGGTCGGTCTTACCGTCGGGTCCGCGCAGGAAATAGTCGATCTCGACGTCGATCGTCGATCGGCGCTGGCTTTGCAATGCGCTGACCTCCGCGTCGAAACGAACGCGGGGTGCGTTCGGCAAGGCTCTTAGCTGCGAATACCAGAGCCAGGCGCCGTCGGGGGACCAGTCATAGTCGAGAACGCCCACCGATGACGGACGCACACCGCCGCCGATCGGAAAAGACATGTCCGCTTTCCCGACTGGAACGGTCGCCGGGTTCACGATCAGCGGCTGCGCCATGCCGCCGGACGTGATCCGATAGAGCTGCAGGCCCGCCCCGAGGTCGAGGAGGGCGCTCCAGTCCGCCGTGCGGGGGATACGCCGCAGCGACTTGGCGTTGTCGACGGTCACTATGGTTCGTTGCCGGGCGGCAGCGATGTCGAGGATGCGGATATGGGATTGCGGCTTGTCAGCGGCGAGGTCGGCAATCTCGACAGCGTAGATGGCAAGCTTGCCATCTTCCGACAGGGCGACGTCCTTCACCTCCGGAACGGTGAGGATGTCGTCGAGAGTCCAGGGCCTGCCCTTGCTCTCCCCTGCCAGGGCGACAGGGGAGAGCGCCGCGACGGCAAGGAGCGCCGCGGCCGGGAGGCCGGTTTGGAGGCTCTTCCGCATGGACATCCTCCTCACCAGTCGCGGCTGACCGTGACGCCGAGGAAACGCCCGACCGCCGAATAATTTGTCGAATCGAAAGGTGTGTCGCTCGGCGATGCCACTGCCGTCATCTCGGGCTTTGCATTGAAGATATTAAGGGCGTTGACGCTGATCTCGCCCAATGCGCCGATTTTGACACGCGCCGAAAGGTCGAGGGTCGCGACCGACGCCACCTTGACGGGAATTGTGCGGCGACGGTCGGTGACGCCGCCGGTGAAGCTGACGAAGGAGGCGAGAGTGAAGTCCTCATTTCCGAAGGTCGCGCCACCCCGCGCGCGAAAGTGCGGCGAATTGAAGATGGTGCCGGCCAGATCGGTGACCGGAAGGCCCGGCAGCAATTGCTGCCGGCTGTCGAGCCAGGTGCCGCTCGCGGTCAGTGTCAGCATCTGCGCGCCGATCGGTGCGCGGTAACGCAGCGACAGGTCCGCGCCCTGATAGCGCTGCGAGGCGATATTGAGGTCGCGCCCGTCGATCAGCGCGATGACATTGGCGGGATTGTAGGGCCCGGTGGTGGCATTGCCGAGCGGGTCCGAGGCCCCTGCGATCGCGGCGGCCAGCAAGGTCGGCGACGGAATGAAGGTGACGAGATTGGCGAACAGCGGATTGGTGAGAATGCCGAGCGGCGACCCGAACGGCGGTGCGACCCGGTCGCGGTAGTCGATGCGGAAAAGGCTCGCCACGATCTGCAACCGGCTCGACGGCCGAAAGGTCGCGCTGAGCGTGACATTCTCGGAGCGCTCTGGGCCGACGTCGGGGTTGGGGCCGCCGAGATAAACATAGGTCGATCCCGCCGGGAACATCGATCCATATCCGGTGACGGGCAGGAGGACCGGCGTATATCCGCTATACTGCTGGTTTAGCGTCGGCATCTTGAACGATTTGCCCCATGAAATGCCGAGACTGAGCTCCGGGACGGGCGCATAGACGAAGCCGAGCTTGGGCACGACGATGCTGCCCGAATCAGAATAATCCTCAAAGCGCATTGCTGCCGTAATCGAGGCGCGATGCGCCAAGGACAGCTTCTGATCTGGACTGGCTAGCGGGAGGAAGAGCTCGCCATAGGCATAGCGGTTCTCGCGCGTCGGTGCGAAGGCCCGGCCCGCGATCAGGGCGTTGAGATGGTTGCTGCGCCAGCCGCCGCCCGCCGCGAGGCGGACATCGCCCGCCGGCAGCGCGAAGAGCGGACCCTCGACCCCCGCCTCGATACTCAGGCTGCGGTTGTTGAAAATACGGATCGAAGGCGGCGCGACGCCGTTGGTGAAATTCTGGGTGACCCCATAGGTCTTGTCCGTGCCGTAGAAGCCCGACACGCGCGTGCTCCAGCCGCCGCCAAGATCGGCTTCCAGCGTCGGCGCTACGCCGAAGGTCTCGAACTCATTATGCACCACGATCCCGCGCGTCGTGATCGGCCGGTCGGCGAACAGCCCGCGCACCGAAGTCATGTCACCGCGCTTGTAGATCAGGTCGGCCTTGATGCCGAGACCCGGCGTGAGCTCCTGATGACCGCTGAGCAAGGCGCTGTGGCGCCGCAGTTCGGGATAGAAAGTGGAGAGCGGATTGCTTGTCGCGGCATAGCTGCGGTCGCGCGCCAGGATCGCGCTGTTGTCGAAAAAATCATAGGTGGCGAGAAAGCCCCCGCCCGACCATTTGGCCCCGCCGACGATATTATATTGCTGCTGGAAATTACCGCCGTCGGTCGAGCCGCCGATCCGCGCGCTCGTGGTGATGCCCTCATGATCCCTGCGGAGGAGGATGTTGACGACGCCCGCGACCGCGTCGGCGCCATAAATGGCGGACGCGCCGTCGGTGACGACCTCGATCCGCTCGACCGCCGCCGTCGGAATCGCGCTGATGTCGATCACGCTCTGTGAGCCGCTATAGGCAAAACGGTTGCCATTCAGCAAAGTCAGCGTGGCGTTGGGACCGATACCCCGAAGGTTGAAGGTCGACGCGCCGTTGACGTTGACATTCTGGTTCTGGACCCCTTGCCCCGATCCGATCCCCGGGTTCTGGCCGCCTCCGAAATTCTGCGGGAGACTGCGCGCTACCTCGCCAAGATCGGCCTGGCCCGCATTGCGGATATCCTCTGCCGTCACTTCGATAACCGGCGCCGCCGCGGGCGCGCCGGCGATGCGCGAGCCGGTGACGATAATGGCTTCCGGCTCCTCCGAAGACCGAAGTTCAGCCGAAGCGGCGTTCAGGATGATGACGGAGCGGCCGTCGAAGCGGGCGATGAGCCCGCTTCCCGCCAAAAGGGTCTCGATGGCTTCGCGCGGCGTCAGCTGGCCCTTCAAGGCGGGAGCGGTCTTCCCGTCAAGGTCACGCGAGGAGGCATAGAGCTCGATATCGGCGAGATCGGCGGCCCTGCGCAAGGCGTCGCCCAGATCCTGCGCCGGGATATCATAGGACTGGCGCTGTTGCTCTGCCGCCAGTGCGGCGGCTGGTGAACTACAGGCTGCAACGCCGGCAAGCAGCATGGCCAGCGAACGGAACTTGATTGACATCTTCACTCCCCCAAAATTTCCGCCGTGCATCAGGCAAGGCGGTCAGTTGGGGGTGGATTGACGGGGCGAAGGGGGTGCCCTTAGCCGGCCGGGGAAAAAATTATCGGAGGCTGAGGTGAATGGCGTTCGCTCTGCGCTCGACCCGAAGATCGAAGAGGGTCGCGATGCGCTCCGCGAATGGCCCGGTCTTGCTGATCTCGAAGCGCCCCGTCACCTCGCGCGCCGCAACGGCGCTGTCGTCGATCACGATCGGCACCGCGGCGTAGCGATTGGCCTCGGCCACGAGGCGGTCGAGCCGGATCGAGCGATATTCGGCCCACCCGTCGGGCCAGCTTGCCGGAATGACCTGAATCGGCGTGGCTTGCTGTGCCAGGCTGCCGTCGGACCGATAGGCCAGGACCGTGCCCTCGCGCAGCCGCTTGACCTGGCCGGCCCCCGCATCGGTGCGCACCTCGGCCGCGCCGCGCCGCAGCGAGGCGGTGACCGTTCCGGCCTCGTCGAGGCTGAGGTCGATCTCGGCATCATTCGCGGTCGCGGCGCCGGACCCCGCTTCGATGCGCAAGGGAGCATCCTGTCTGATGATCGACAGGCGGACGCGGCCCTTTACCAGGCGCACGCTGCGCGCGTCCGTCCCGAAGGCAACGTCGAGCCGGCTGTCGGTGTCGAGCGTCGCGCTCGACCCATCGGCAAGCCGGAAGGTCCGGATCTCGCCGCGCTGCGTTTCCAGCGGTTCGGCGGCAAAGGCGGCCGAGCTGCCGCCCGGCTGACCGGGAAGCGGAGCGCCCCCGGCGCCGATCGCGACGATCAGAAGCGCGAGCGCCGTAGCTGCCGCGCCCCAGGGCAGCCATTTCCTGATCCGGCCCCGCCGCGTCTCGGCGTGCGCCGTTCCATGGCGCTCGGATGTCTTGAGGATGGCGAGCGCGGCCATACGCTGCTCGGCACGCCGATAGGCCTCGCGGTTGTCTGCAGACTCTTTCAGCCAGGCATCGAGCTCGCCGTGGAGCGACCCGGCATCTTCGCCGCGCGCCTTGATCAGCCATGCCCGCGCGATCTCGTCGGGCGAATAGTCGCCGTCACCTGTGCTGGTCATCGACCGCCGTCCACCACCTTCGAGATCTGAGCGAGCGCCCTCATCATATGATATTCCACCGTTGCGATGCTGATGCCGAGCGCCTCATGTATCTCGCGATAGGAGAGCTCGTCCACCCGGTGCATGAGAAAGACACGGCGCGTCTTCGGCGGCAGGGCGTCGACGGCCGCCTCGTAGAGCCGCAACAGGTCCGCAGCTTCGAGGTCCCATTCCTGCGCGGCGGGTGTCGCGCCTTCACCCTCGTCGCGGAGCGGATAGAAGGTTGCGCGCGACGATTTCTGGCGCCTGGCGCGGTCGATAAGCAGGTTCTGGGCGATACGCCTCAGGAAGCCGCCGGGATTGGCGAGCTGGTGCCGCTGCTCGCTGCCCGCCGCGCGGGCAAAGACTTCCTGGACAAGATCGGGCGCTTCTTCGGCGCCAGCCTTGCGGCGCAGAAAATGAAAGAGCGACGTGCGGTGCGCGCGATACGCCGCCTCGAGATCCCGGTCCGCCTCTGGCCGCCGCCTGCACTGCGGGGGCCGGTCGGCCGGATGCACATGGCAGGCCGAGGACGGTGAAAAAGGGTGACGCGGCGGCGAGCGGTCGCGGCAGGTACAGGAAGACAAGGCGGCAGTCCCGGACGGCACGAGCGAAAGCGTCCGGCCGCGGCCGGGCTCGCTCCTCCAGTGCTTTGCCGCCGTCTGGCCGCTCGCGCGGGTCCATGGTCCGGTTGGGCCGCCGGTCCGGTCAGGGACTGGCGTGTTTGATGACTGGCGAAATATTCCACGCGGAAGCTGCCAGAGATGCTCCCGTGCCCTGGAAACATGTCAATTACGGGCGGCTCTGACAAGTAAAACGTCACTCCCTTTTCGGTCAGCCATCATGGCTGTCGACCCGGATGACCTTCGAGCGTCCGCGCGTAGCTGGCCGCTTCATGCGCTCGCCGCTCATGATAGCCGAGGAGCAGGTTGCGAACTTGCGCCTGCGGCTCGGCATCGGCGACAGCGTTGGCGATCGCATCATACTCCTCGTCAACATCGGCGAGGATCGCCGCATCGAAATGCCGTGAAAGCTGAAGCCGGTCTCCAATCGCCGCAATGCTGGCGACAATCTCGCAGTTTGACGAGCGTTCGGCGATCGCGAGGAACAGGTCCGCAACGCGATCGGGATAGGGCTGGTCAGTGGGAAGCGACGCCGCCGACGCCTTTGGCGCCGTTGCGAGCGCCGCGAGCAGCAGAATCAGGTGCAACTCGAGCAGGTCGCGAAACTCGGTCTCGCTTAGCCGATGCACATGAAAGCCTTCGCCCGGCATGAAATCGACCATTCGCTCGCCATTGAGCCGGTAAAGGCTGTCGCGTACCGGGGTCACGCTGACGCCGAGATCGTCGGCGAGACGGGCGGCCTCGATCCTGGTGCCGGCTGCCCATTCCCCGGTCATCACTCGACGCTTGAGCGCCTCATAGGTCGGCTCGAACACATGCGCGGGGCTCATTGTCCGTTCCTTTCCGCGGCAGCGAACGTGGCAACGGCGTCTGCCTGGTCGGGGCGCAGCGCATCGACCGCGCTGACGGGGCTGGGAAGATCGCCCTGAAGGAGGATCGATGGACACTGGCCTTCATAATTGCCGAGGTTGGGCCTGTGCTGCGCATAGCCCGCGAGCGCCGCGAGTTCAGGCGGGAAATCTCTCGCGACGTGCGGCGGGTAGGCCAGCCACAGATTCTCGTAGGGCTTCAGCCATCCCAGGCTGTAGCTCACGAGCACGGCGCGCCGGACAGTCTCGCTGCGGTTCGCGCCGGCGCCATGGGCGGTCGATCCCAGAAAGCAGATCGCCGCGCCGGGTTCGCATTCGGCATATATCGGAGGGCCGGGATCCTCTTTGGCCATGCCGATGATGCCATGGCTTCCCGGATAGATTTCTGTCGCGCCATTGTCGCTGGTGAAGGGCGTGAGGGGCCAGAGGACATTCACCAGATATTCCTGGCTGCCGTCCGCCCCGCGCCACATGTCTTGGTCGCGGTGCGGGAACTGCCGCACTTCGCCGGGGTGGATCTCGATGGCTTGCGTGAGGTTGAGCTGGATGCGCTCGCATCCCGCCCCGAGGATCGCCTCCACGGCGCGAAGGATGACGGGATCGAGCACCAGATCGGCCATGTGCCGTGACCGCCGCAGCAAGCTGCCGAACCGTTTCGTTCGCCGCCCGTAGAAATCACCCTCACAAAAGGGCGTCTCGGCAAAGACCGGATCGAGATCCTTGGCGAGGGTATGCACAGGCGCCGTCGCCGCCCCATGCAGGATGCAATAGCCGTCGCGCTGGAGCTCGCCGACGAGGCGGCGTGCAAGAGCGGTATTGTCGATAGCCTTGCTCATGGCGCGAGCTCCCCGCTTTCGAGCCTCAGTCCGAGTGGCGCCCATGTACCCGTTCGCTGCAGACCGGGCAGCGTGTCCGCGTCGATCCGGATGCCGAACGCGAGGATCGGGCATGCCGCGTCGGGACGGGCGGGGCCGAGCGCGCGGCAGGACCAGCCGAAACCGCTGATCTTCGCGAACCATCGCGCCTCGGCGATCCCGACATATTCGCGGATCCCATGGTGAAGCGCATAGTCCGTGAGAGCGCTGACGAGCTGGTTGCGCGCATCGAGGCGCTCGGCCGCCGTTTGCGCCGGGTCGAGGCAGAAGCGGCTGATCTCCCATATGCTCTCGCCGGATGGCGCGCCATCGGGGCAGAGATGCGGATAGATATCGCCGAGAAGATGCGGCGCGGTGGTCGGCAGCAGGCGGGCCGACGCCCGGTGCCGCAGATCGTCGGGGTCGAGGAGGATCAGATATCGGGCGTGCGGATTATCGAACTGGTCGAGCTCGAAGCGCCCGTCGAGGGCGGGTAGATCCCATTTCAAGAGGTCGATGAAGACCTGTTTTCGGGCCGTGAACATGGCGCGCAGCGCCGCATCGCCGGGCGCAGTCTGCGCCCGCGTGGATTGATTGATCATGAGTCGTCCTTGGTTGCTGGAAGCCCGATTCAGACCATCAATCCCGCGGGGCGGCTATGCCCATTTCTGGGCAAGCCTTTCGCGTTTTGCGCGCCGGCTCAGTCGGGACGCCACCAGTCATAGACGTCGGAGAAGCCGATCAGGCCATCGAACAAGGCGCAGAGGATCAGCATTGAGCGGCAGTGGACCGAATAGCGGTCGCGCGCCATCTTGAGGTGACGCACCACCGTCTCCTGGCTGATGCCGAGAATGTCGGCGATTTCGCCCGCCGTCTTGCCGCGCGCCGACCAGAGCACACATTCGCGCTGCCGCTCGGTAAGCACCGATCGCGGCCGCGGTGCGGCCGTGCCCATCAGTTCGCGCGCCCTTGCAATCGCGATCGCCCCGACGATTTCGGCGACGTTGAGCATATGGCAAGGCATGTCGGCATGCGGGCCGACCGCGAAGGAGCAGGAGCCCATCGCTTCGCCGGGAAGATGGCGCGGCACGGTGAAGCCGTCCCCGACCCCGCTCTCGCGCGCGACGCTGAGCAATTGCCGGTCGCCGCGCGACAAGGGAATGTAGCGCCCGACGTCGCGCCATTCGAAACCGGTGATCGATCTTTCGCCGGCACGCCGGATCGGGTCGGTCGTGCTGAGGTCGAGGCCGACATAGAGCTTCGCCCAAGCGTCCGGGTAGTTATGGACGAGCAGCGACGCGGCCTCGCCGCCGCGCCGGTCGAAGGCCAAGGCGAAATGGTCGAACCCCATGCGGCCCGCCGCCTTCGCAAGCGCTGCGAACAGCTGGTCTTCCTGTGCTGCGCCGGAAATTTCTTCGGCAAGTTCCTCCGTCAAATGAAAATGCTTCACGTCGATCATCGGCCGCTGACGCGTTCCCGACCCGCTGCCCGCGGTCCGCTCCTTCGGGTCGAACGCCGCCGGTTCCTCTCCGGGACGCGCGAGGGTTGGACAAGTCTCCGACGGGTCCTGATATCGCGCGGCGGACTGCTGTCGTCGCTGCCTCGGCGCGGCAATCTATCGGTTCTGACGGTCTAACATCCGGATAAGTCGCGTAAAGCCTGCGGGGGCGGGAGATGGAACCACTTTGACACGTCATTCGCCTGACGGGCGTGCGCTGTGACTTCCCAAGCTGCCTGGCGATGCCGTCAGTTCCCGGTGAGCGACCGGACCGCGCCGATGATCCCGGCGATGAAGGAGCCCGCCACCAGCGCTGCCGCGAGCCAGAACTCGATCGCAAGCGCGCGGCGCCTCCATTTGGGTTCATCGGTCATCGGGGCATCACGGGAAAAGGCCGGGCGCTTCGGCCGGCGGTGCTTTGCGGCTGAACCAGGGAATGTCGGTGCGTTCGACGGCAATCAGGTTGGCGGGATATTTCGCGACCAGCTTCATCGCCTCTGCGGCTCCCGCGCGGAGCCATCGGTCATGATCCGCCGCGTGCAGGATGACCGGCATGCGGTCGTGGATATGGAAAAGCTCGTCGGTCGCATCGACCATCACCATCGTATAGCAGTCGCCCCATTCGTCGCTCCGGCGCCAGAGGCCGGCGCAGGCGGCGAGCGGCTGATCGGTCACGCTCAGCCATGTCCGGGTCATCTTGCCCTTCTCGCCTTCGGCCTCGGCGAAGGCCGTGAAAGGAATGAGGCAGCGCTGCGCCGGATTGGTGAACCAGGTGCGCCAGAAGCTCATCAGCTTGTCGTCGCGCGCATTGTTGACGGGCTTGGGCTTGCTCGTCGGTTTCATATGCTTGAGCCGCACCGGAAATCCCCAGGTCATGGCCTCGAGTGCGCGCGCACCGCCATCGTCGCGAACGACGAACCCTTGGCCACCCGGATAGACGTCGCCGGGCTGCGCGTTGGTGAGCGGTCGGCGCCCGCCGAAGGCTGATGCGACCTCGGCGACCGATGCCTTGAGCGTGACGAGATTGCACATAACGGCGCCTCCTTCCGGTTTTTCCGGTCAGGCCGCTCCCAATAGCTCGTCGAAATTCTGCTGGATCGGCGGCATGATGTTGAAGCTGTTCTTGGGGAATGGCCGCAATATGTCCAGCGCCGGCCGCGTCCCCATCAACCAGTCGAACCAGTCTTCGGGACGGACCACGCCAATATGGCGATCCTTGTGCGGGGCAAGATCGTCATAGGCCGGCACGGTGAGCGCGGCGAAACTCTCGGGCCACAGCCGATGCGCCGGGCGCCAGACGGCGGCGATGCAGAAGAAGGGCTCGTCGGTGATCAGGCTCGCGGCATAGACGGTCTTGCCGCGCTTCACGAGGCCGAACTCATTCGCGAGCAGCAGGCACGGCCTGTCGATGATCGCGGTCTCGGATTTGAGCAGCGGAATCTGGAAGATATCGGCGTCGCGCGAAGGCAGGCCCCAGAGCATTTCCTTCTCGCGCTCGCGCTGGCCGTCCCACACCATCACGCGATGGATCTTGCCGATGCCGACGAGCGCGTCGTCCGTTTCGATTTCCATGGTCGTCAATCCTCATGCACGGAAGCGGCTAAGCGCGCGCTTCCATTCGCGTTCGTCGGGCATGGGCAACGCGATATCGTCGGGACCGGGATCGACCAGCTCGATCCGCACCGGGCGGACACGCTTGCCGGTCCGGGCGCCGCAGCGGACGCACCAGAATTTCTCCCGCGCCTTGCCAAGATCATCGTCCCACATCCGGCATTGGAAGCGCCACCAGATTCCATAGGGGTTGAAGGTCGCGCTGTGCCCGCAGCGGCAAACGGGCTTGATCGCCCGGAACCATGCGGCCGCCTCGAAAATATGGGTCGCGCGGGGCTGCCCGTCCTTTGTCCATCCGCCCACGTCACAGCGAAAGCCCGAGCTGGTCGGGGCTCGCCGGCTCTGCCCCCGCGCGGACGCTCTCGACGATCGCGCGCGCGAGCTCGAACGCGGCCTCGACCCGGATGTGGCTCGTCGGTGCGGTGATGCCGACGCGCGCCCAGCCCGGAGCGGAAAGGATGGTCTCGGCGACTCGGGCGGTATCGATTCTGTCCATGCCCTTATGAGAACATATGATGAACATTTTGACAAGCTGCAGGCGATGAGGTCAGGGCAGCGCCAGCGCGCGTCAGCCGTGCGGCGGCGCGGCCGCCGCACGCGAGGCCGAGGAGCGCCCGGAAACCGGGACGGATCGGGCGCGGCGAGAAAGGCTTGCCGCCGGTCCGCGGAGACCCAAGTCATGAAACTTTTGACCCCCGCGCTCGAGACGCAGCTACGCGCCAATCTCGCCGCCCGGATCGAGGCGGCCGCTGAGGGGCGGTGCGAACCCGATCCGCCGCCAGTCGTTCGCCTGTTCAGCCCCGTCGGCGCAGCGACCTGGCTGGCGACCGAGAGGACGCCGACGGCATTTTCTTCGGTCTGGCCGACCTCGGCTTCGGCTGCCCCGAGCTCGGCAGCTTCGCGCTTGCCGAACTCGAGGCTGCGCGGTTGCCGTTCGGCCTTTCCATCGAACGCGACCTCCATTTCACCGCAAGCCATCCGCTCTCGGCCTATGCCGAGGCGGCGCGCCAGGCCGGATCGATCATAATGGGCGAGCACAGGCTGCGCCGCGCCGCCAGCCGGCTTTCAGGACGCGGCTGATGCGCTCCGACGGACGCCGGGGCCGCCGCGAAGCGGCCCCGGGAGGAAGAGGAGGGCTGGCGCCCCGTGACGGGTTCAGAAGCCGGGAGAGTGTCTCGCGGCGGCCTGTCATGGGGAAAGCCATGGCACAGTTCCAGATCCTGTGTCCGCACTCGGATAGCGAGTGGCGGCCGATCACTGCCGAATTCCGGTTCGCGCCTGCGGACGACCAGCAATATCTCTGGTCATCCTTCGAGGAAGCCGAGGCGGCCCGGCAACAGCTGCTCCTGCGCGCCCCCGATGCCCGGCTCCGCGTCGCGCTCGCGGGCTCGGATATCGGCGATGTCGAATGGGAGGTCCGCGAGAAGCTTCGCTTTGCGGACGGCAGCTATGAACCCACGCCCTGGCATGGCGAGCCTTGGTATCAAGCCAAGCATGCCGAGCACTTTTGTCATATCTCGACCGAGCAGGCGGGCAAGATCGCCTTCACCGAAAATTCCGCCAAGGGACAGCTCGACCGGCAACTGGTCATGTCGCCGGGTCGCTACCTGCGTCGCTACTTCTCGGAGCATCTCGACAATGAGGCGATCGAAGGCTGGTGCGCCCGGCTCTCGGTGCAACTCGCGGAAGATGCGCTCAAGATCACTCAGGATGCCGACGAAATCGAAGAGGTCTTTGTCGGCGGTCCCGGCAGCTGCATGTCGCACGACGCGAGCGACTTCGACAGTTTCTGCCACCCGGTGCGGGTCTACGCCGGGCCTGATACCGCGCTCGCCTATATCGGCGCCCGCGACGATGCCCGGGCGCGCAGCGTCGTGTGGCCCGAGCTCAAAATCTATACCAGCATCTATGGCGATGTATCGCGCCTCAAGCTGCTGCTCGAAAATGCGGGCTATGCGAAGGGCAGCCTCAACGGCGCGCGCATCCGGCGTCTCCTCGACGGGGACAGCTACGTCGTTCCCTATATCGATGCGGGCGATGACCTTGCCGACGACGGCGAACATCTCGTCATCGGCCATGGCAGCATTCCGTCCGAAAATACGAACGGCCTCGGCGATCGCTGCTGGTATTGTCCCCGGTGCGACCACGACACGAGTTCGCACGACATCGTCTTTTACCGGGACGGTTCGTCCGAAGAATGGTGTTACAATTGCTTCACCGATCACTCGGTGTTCTGCGCCCATAATGAGCGCAGCTATAGCGATTCCGAGACTTTCATCACCGTGCTTGCCGATGGCGACGAGCATGACGTGCTCGAAGAGGATGTCGAATCCTTCGGCGCCGTCTATCTCGAAGATCGCGGCGAATGGTGGCTCTCGAGCAGCTGCCGGCAATGCGATGCGTCGGGCGAATGGTTCCATGCCGCCGATCTCACCGAATATCACGGCGAATGGCTCTGCGCCGATTATCTGCCCGAGCCGTTCAACGACGACGACCCGTCGCTCTCCAACGCTCATGTCCTCGCCCGCGACTGGTTCCGGTACGAAATGGACACGATCGAAATCGAGGTCGCCAAATGGCAGGCCGCCGGCGAGCGGGCGCGGGGCGATCGTCTGAGGCGCGAACAGGAAGCGGCCGACCGCCTTCGCATCCACGCCTTGCACATACCGCCTCCCCAGCCGTGCAGCTGCACATGCGCCGACCATCATTCCCCCGACACGCCGCGTCTGATCGAGAGTGTCGTTCCTGCTGCCGCCGCAGCCTTGGCGGTGACCGCCGCCCCTTGCCAGACTGGAGCCTGACCCATGACCTATGAACTGACGGGCCGCGCCGGCCTCCTCGAAATCCTGTCCTGGGCGCGGCCGCACGACAGTGCGACCGAACGCGCTTTCTGCCGAGAATATCTCGATCCGATCCCGGGCATGCGCGCCGACGGCTTCGGCAACCGGATAGTCGCGATCGGCGATCAGCCGCGAACCTTGTGGAGCTGCCATGTCGACACGGTCGCGGCGGCCGGCGGCCACCAGGCTGTGGGCGTCGACGAATATGGCATCGCACATCTGCAGGGCGGTAAGGCGGGCATGTCGCTCGGCGCCGACGACGGCGCGGGAATGTGGATCATGCTCGGCATGATCGAAGCGGGGCGCCCCGGCCTCTACCTCTTCCATCGCGGCGAGGAACAGGGCTGCCTCGGGTCGCGCTGGATCGAGCGCCATACCCCCGAACTGCTGGCGGAAATCGATGCAGCGATCGCCTTCGACCGCGCCGGCCTGGGCGATGTCATAACCCACCAGAGCTTCGGGCGGACATGCTCGGATGCTTTCGCGGCGAGTCTGGCGGCGGCTCTCAACCGCCAGAATTCGGGCTTCCGTTACGCGCCCGACGACACGGGCGTATACACCGATACCAATGAATATGCCGCTATCGTCCCCGAATGCACCAACCTCTCGGTCGGCTACGAGCGCCAGCACGGGCCCCGCGAGACGCTCGACGTCGTCCACTGCGAGCAACTGCTCGCCGCCATGCTCGAACTCGATGCGTCGCAGCTGGTGATCGAGCGCGATCCCGCGACCCGGGAGGATGGCGGCCGGTGGTTCGATCGCGGACGCGGGCATAGCGACGATTTCATCGAAGCGGTCGCCGACCACCCGGCGATTGCGGCCTGGATGCTCGAACAATGCGGCGTCACGTACGATGATTTCCAGATGGCACTGTGGGCCGAGGATATGGACGAAGACCGGGGCTATCGTCCCCTCATGGCGACCTGATGCGCCAGATTCCGCCCGCACGCCGATAGATGAATTGGTCTGCATCGGCCTCCAATGCTCGGCCCATCTCCCGGCTGAGCAGCTGCTCGCTCGTCGAACTTAGGAACGTTCCCGCCTTTCGGTCGCGGTATCCCGCCTGACCTGCTGGTGGAGTCCGGCCATCCCTCTTGGTCCATGCCGAGGCCGTCCGCGCCGCGGGCGCTATCGTCATTGGGGAACAGCGGCTTCTCACCGCCGCGCGCCGCCTCTCGGGGCGCGCTTGAGGCCCGTCCTGGTTCGGGTCCGCTGGTAGCGGACCCGGCGAGGAAGAGGAAAGCCGGGGCTTCGTGACGGGCTTTTGAGCCGGGAGAGTGTCTCCGGGCGGCCCGTCATGGAGAATGGCCATGGCCAGTGCAAAACGAAAGATCACCCTTAGCCCGTCGCGCGACATTCCGTTCGACCGGCTGGTCCTCTCCCAGGCGAATGTCCGCCGGGTGAAGGCGGGCGTGTCGATCGGCGAGCTTGCCGCCGACATCGCGCGCCGCACCCTGCTGCAGAGCCTCAATGTGCGCCCTCAGCTCGGTGATGACGGCGAGGAGACCGGCCTCTTCGAAATCCCGGCGGGCGGGCGGCGCTACCGCGCCCTCGAACTGCTGGTGAAGCAGAAGCGGCTTGCGAAGGATGCGCCGGTGCCGTGCATCGTCCAGTCAGCCTGCGGCATCCTCGCCGAAGAGGACAGCTATGCCGAAAACGCCGTGCGTGAGGCGTTGCACCCGCTCGACCAGTTCCGCGCGATGCAGGCGATGGTCGACAAGGGCAGCGAAGTCGAGGCGATCGCGGCCCATTTCATGACGACGCCCGCCGTCGTGCGCCAGCGCCTCAAGCTCGCGTCGGTGTCGCCGGCGCTCCACGATCTCTACGCCGAGGACGAAATGACGCTCGACCAGCTCATGGCCTTCACGGTGTCGGACGATCATGAGCGGCAGGTCCAGGTCTGGGAACTGCTGGCGCACAGCTTCAACAGGTCCCCCGCCTTCATCCGCAGCAAGCTTACCGAGAACAGCGTTCGCGCCGCAGACAAGCGCGTGCGCTTCGTGAGCGTCGATGCCTATCTCGCGGCGGGCGGGTCGATCGTGCGCGACCTGTTCGAGGCCGACGACGGCGGCTGGCTCACCGACCCGCCGCTGCTCGACCGGCTCGTCGACGAGAAGCTGTCCGCGATCGGCGAGCGTATCGGCGCCGAGGGCTGGAAGTGGGTGCAAACCGCGATCGACATGCCTTATCAGGCGACACGCGGCCTTCGCATGCTCGAAAGCACCGAGGTCGCGATGACCGAAGAGGAAGAGGCCAGGCTCGCCGCGCTCGAGACCGAAGCCGACGCGCTGTCGGACGAATGGTCCGACGCGCCCGACGTGCCCAAGGAGGTGCATGGGCGCCTCGAGGCGATCGAGGCCGATATTGGGGCGCTCACCGACCGGCCCCGGATCTTCGACGCGGCGGAGATCGGGATCGCGGGCACCTTCGTATCGATCGACTATGACGGCACGATCCGCGTCGACCGCGGCTTCGTGCGGCCCGAGGACGAGCCCGTCGTCGAAGCCGCGGAAGGCGGCGAGGCCGATGCGGCCGCCGTGCAGGGCGAAGGCGAAGGCGAAGCCGCGGCCGATCGCGATCCCGATGGCAGCGCGGGCGGCGCGGGCACCGATGCCGATGAGCCCGAGGAGGAGGGATTGAAACCGCTCCCCGAGCGGCTTGTGTCCGATCTCACCGCTTGGCGGACGCTCGCGTTGCAGGATGCCTTCGCGCAAAATCCCGAGGCGGCGTTCGGCGCAGTGCTTCATGCGCTTGTGCTGTCGGTCTTCTACCGGACCAGCCACGAGACCTGTCTCCAGCTCTCGGTGTCGCCCGTCCATTTCACCAACGAGCCGGACGGGCTTCGGGAATGCGCGCCGGCACGGTCGATCGAGGCGCGGCACGAGGCGTGGCGCGAGCGGCTGCCCAAGGAGGATGTCGATCTCTGGGAGGCGCTCCTCGCGATGGATGCCGCCGAGCAGGCGGGCCTCTTCGCGCACTGCGCTTCGCTCGGGGTTAATGCGCAGGCCGAGATCGTCCCCAAATATGGCACCGGGCGCGTCTCGCAGACGAGCGTCGTGCGGCGGATCGCGCACAGCCATATCCTTGCGCGCGCGGTCGATCTCGACGTCGTGGCGGCGGGGTGGCGGCCGACCGCCGACGGCTATTTCCGCGGCGTGACCAAGGCGCGGCTGCTCGCCGATGTCGCCGAGGCCCGCGGGCCGGAATTCGCCGGCATGATCGACCATTTGAAAAAGCCCGACATGGCGCGCGAAGCCGAAAAGCTGCTTGAGGAGTCGGGCTGGCTGCCCGAGCCGATGCGCACGCCGGTCGTGGATACGGATGCGGCGGAAGCGGCCGCCGAGGAAGCCGGTGTCGATGGCGACCGCGATGGCGACGATGGCGACTGGGACGAAATGCCCGTGGCCGCCGAATGACGACGGACGGGGCGGGTTCGGCCGCCCCGTCTCGCTCGCCGCAGCGGCGGGCATCGGTCCCGTCGCTGCGGCATTTTCTTGAAATTCGCGGGCGCGCTGTGCCATTCTCCGGTCTTGCCGGCAGGGGCTGTCGGCGCCGTTCGCATGGGACAGTCAGTCGCTTAAGATCGTCTGTTCCGCGCCGTCGCCGGAGAGCCCCATGGATAGCATTTCCGATATCGTCGCCCGCCTCGCCGACAATGCGGAGGCCGTCTGCCGCCGCTATCTCCACAAAGGTCGCCGCGAAGGCCGCTACTGGCTTGTCGGCGATATCCACGGCACCCCGGGTCGCAGCCTCTATGTGCTTCTGTCCGGCGAGAGCGGCGCACGCGGGCGGGCCGGCAAATGGACCGATGCCGCGAGCGGCGAACATGGCGACCTTCTCGACATCATTGCCGCGAGCTGCGGTCACGCCTCGATGCGCGACACGCTGGCCGAGGCGCGGCGCTTCTTGAGCCTGCCCATGCCGCTGCGGAATACGGCGTCACCACGCGCTCGCAAGGTTTCGCAGGGGACACCCGCGGCGGCGCGGCGGCTCTGGGCGGCATCGAAACCGATCGAAGGCACGCCGGTCTCCGACTATCTGGCTTCGCGCGGCCTTGGCGTCGCGGGCGCGGCGGGATCGCTGCGCTATCATCCGCGCTGCTATTATCGCGCCTCGCCGGGCGATACCCCCGATTTGCCATTGGCCTGGCCGGCGATGATCGCGGCGGTGACCGACGATCGGGGCGCTTTCGTCGGTGTCCATCGCACCTGGTTGGCGCCGACCGGCGGCAAGGTGCCGGTCGCCGACCCTCGCCGCGCCATGGGCCATCTTCTCAGACACGGCGTTCGGTTCGGCGCTGCGGGCGAGGTCATGGCGGCCGGCGAGGGCATCGAGACCATCCTGTCGCTGCGCGAAGCGCTGCCGGAACTTCCGATGCTCGCCGGGCTGTCGGCAGCGCATCTCGCCGCCATCATCTTTCCGCGCGCGCTGCGCCGACTCTATGTCGCCTTCGACAAGGATCCCGCGGGGACGGGCGCGTTGGCGACCCTTGCCGAGCGGGCCCTCGATGCCGGGATCGAACTCGTTCCGCTGCCGCCCGAGCGCGAGGACTTCAACGACGATCTCCGTGCGCTCGGACGGGCGCGACTTGCCGGGCGTCTGAGGCTTCTGCTTCGCGGCGATGACGCCGAGCGCTTTCTCGTCCGCTGAGCGGCCGGAAGGGAAGGGCGCGGGCGGGGCGTTCGGGCAGGGCATCGGTCATCTGGCCTTCCCCCTGTCCGGGGGCCGCGCCTTCGGCCTTCGCTGGAGGGCGACTGCGGCAGGCGGGGGCAGGCGCCGCAATGGCTTCCCGTGCGGCTATTTTCCGCCGGGGCTCGCGCCCCTTTGCATCGCGAAACAAAATAGCCTTGGCATCGCCATCCTCCGCTGGCGCTTCGGCCGCGCGGGGGCTCGCCCCCTCGCGGTGCGGGCCCACCCCGCGTGCCGCGAGGCGTCGCCGCGAAGGCCGCGAAAGGCGCGGCCGCAACCGGAGATTAGCGCCATGACCGACGATGCCGACCATCCCGACTCCGACGCATGCTTCGAATCCTGCGCGAGCGCGCATCTTCTCGAAGAAATCCAGCTCTACGGCTATCGGCCCTTCGAGGACGAACCCGACGGCCGCCCGCTTCCCGACGACCGGCTCGCGAGCGGCGCCGTCGCCGACATCTTCGATGCGCTCGCGGGGTGCCTCGTCGATACGCGGATCGAACCCGATCTCGAGGATCTGCTCTGGGGCGTCGTCAATCTCTTCCATAGCGCGGGCAACCGGATCGAGCGCGAACTCGACCGGAACGAGGCGGCGCAGCGCGAGCTTCAGCGCAGTCAGGACGGCAGCGAAATCCACTCGGTCGAACTCGAGCGCGCCATCGCCGAAGGCATCTCGATGATCGAGCGCCGCGACGCGATGGAATTTTTCCGCGAATGCGCCGCCGAACAGTATCGCATCTATGCCCGCAAAGCCTGGGTCCCGCGCACCGGGTCGCGCGTGCGGCATCAGACGATGACCGCGGCGATGATCGACAGCCGCGACTTCCTGGATCGCCGTTTGCGGGAGAAGGCGAAGGCGCTGATCCCCGAGGGCACGCGCATCGCTTTCTCGGGCGGACCCTCGTGCAACGATCATCAGCATATCTGGTCGGCGCTCGACCGGGTGCATGCCCGGCACACCGACATGGTCCTCCTCCATGGCGCGACCCCGACCGGCGCCGAACGCGCCGCCGCCTGCTGGGCCGACGCCCGCAAGGTGCCGCAGGTGGCGTTCCGTCCCGACTGGACCCGCGACCGGAAGGCGGCCCCCTTCAAGCGCAACGAGCGGATGATCGATGCGATGCCCGCCGGGCTCATCGTCTTCTCGGGCACCGGCATCCAAGACAATCTCGTCGACAAGGCGCGGGCGTTCGGCATCCCTGTCTGGGATTTTCGCATCAGGGAAGCGCCATGAGGTGCCGATCCGGATCCGACCGCGCTTGCCATCGGGCGAGCATGTGACCACAGAAGGACAAGCGATGCGTACCGATCTCGATCATCTCCCGGCAGCCAAACAGCGCGAGCTCGAACGCGTGAAGGCGATTGTCTTCGAAGAATTTGAGGATGCGCTCGCGCTCGGCACGATGAGCTGGAAGAAGAAGGGCCGGATCGACAAGATCATCCTTTACGGCAGCTATGCGCGCGGCGGCTGGGTCGACGAGCCGCACACCGCCAAGGGCTATCGCTCGGACTTCGATCTCCTCATCATCGTGAACGACAAGCGCCTCACCGACAAGGTCGACTTCTGGGCCAAGCTCGACGACCGGCTGACCCGCGAACTCGCGATCGACAAGACGCTGCACACGCCGGTGAACTTCATCGTCCACACCTTGCAGGAGGTGAACGACGGGCTCGCGCATGGGCGCTATTTCTTCATCGACGTCGCGCGCGACGGGATCGCGCTCTACGAATATGACGACAAGGAATTGCACCAGCCGAAGCCGAAGACGCCCGAGCAGGCCCTGGCGATGGCGCGGGAGTATTTTGAGGAGTGGTATCCAGCAGCGGCTGGTCGATTAGACACTGCGAACTACACCCGCAGCCAAGGCCGGTATCGCGAATCTGCCTTCGATACCCACCAAGCTGCGGAATTTCTTTATCACTGCGCCTTGCTGGTCTGCACCTTCTACACGCCGCACGTGCATAATCTGGGTTTTCTGCGGACGCAGGCTGAGCGGATCGATATGCGTCTGGTCGACGCCTGGCCTCGGGAGCTGAAAGCGGATCGATCTCGCTTCGAGAAGCTGAAAGAAGCATATGTGAAGGCGCGCTATTCGAAGCATTACCGGATCGCTGAGGCCGATTTGCTCTGGCTGGCGGGACGTGTCGAGGAACTCGGTCGGGCTGTGCATGCCATCTGCTCTGAGCGGATCGCGACTTTGGAAGAGGCGTTGCGCCGATGACCGATACACCCGACGCCCATGATCGCACGCGGGTGATCGCGGACCGCAAGATCGCGTTGCTGATCGACGCCGACAATGTCTCGCACAGCAAGATTGCCGCAATACTGGCCGAGCTTTCTAAATACGGAACGGCCAATATCCGCCGCGCTTACGGCAACTGGGCCAGTGACAGCCTCAGGGGCTGGAAGGACAAGCTCCACGATTTCGCGATCCGGCCGATCCAGCAGTTCAACTATTCCACCGGAAAGAATGCCACCGACATCGCCTTGGTGATAGACGCGATGGAACTTCTGTACACGCAAAAGCTCGACGCCTTTTGCCTCGCGTCAAGCGATGCCGACTTCACACCTCTCGTCATGCAGCTCCGGGCCAACGGCCATGAAGTCTACGGTTTCGGCGAACGCAAAACCCCAAGCCCTTTTGTCAACGCCTGCACGACCTTCCTCTATCTCGACAACCTCGAAGGCGTCGACGCGCCGGCCGCACCAGCCGAGCCAGCCGTAGCGAAGGCGCCAAAAACGAAAGAGCCGGCCAAGGCTGGTACGCCGCCCGCTAAGGCGACCAACAAGAAGCTCGCGCAGGACACCAAACTGGTGACGATTCTCCGCGGAGCGGTCGAGGCGTCGGCGCGCGACGACGGATGGGCGTCGATGTCCGCGGCCGGTAGCGCAGTTAAGCGGCAGGCGCCGATCGACCCAAGGAACTATGGGGCCAAGAACTTTCCGGCACTGTTCGAGGCGACTGGGCTGTTCGAGATCGTCAAGGGTGAAGGCAGCCACAGCTTTGTCGCAGACAAGCGGAACAAGGACCGAGCGGCCAAGCCGACATCCCCATAGTCTCGATCTTGCGGCTGCTTGGCGACATGGCCGCTTCGCGCCCGACTTCAGCCTTTCTCGGCCCTTGGGAAACCAGCCTGAAAGCGGACCTAGGTTGCGTTGCGATTCCAGCTCGCCGTTCTACCGAACGGCAGTCAGTTGCAGAGATGGGAAGGAGGGCCCTCGGGTCAGTTGGTGATGCATGTCCATCAGTTGTTCGTGCAGTCGCGCCCGCGACCCTGAGCTCCCATCTTACGGATTCTGTTTTGCCCTCTTTACCAGCGCACGATCGATCTCTTCATCCACCCTATGCCGAGCCCTGCGGCGAAGGCGGCTGACCTGACCGCGAATTTTCAGGCCTGCCGGGCCAAACTCCTCCACAGAACGCACGACATATGTCCAGAAGGTCCATGTCTTGGTTGATGAGCTGGGTTCAAAACCTTCTACCCGGCCGAAACGCTTAGTGAACTGCTCGAAATTGAACATCCGGCGGAGTTCGGAGGATGTCTTGCCCGGATAGCGCTTCACCGTGGCCATCGCATGGCCGCGAGCAACTGATGCTACCTTACGATAAAGGTTCGACATTGTTGAATCGCGAAGCAGGATGTTTTGGCCATCATATCGGAAGCCGAGATATTCGAGGCCATTTCTGCCTTTCCCGGCGATCAAGGTGCAGCGCTGCCTGGATCCATCTCGTGCATATTGGACCAGAGATGATTTCGACGGCTTGATGACGAGCTCGTCACCATATTTGCCGATCCGCGCGGGCAAGCTGTCCATGATGGCGCGAGCCTGATCGACAGGCACTGGCAGGATGAGGAGGATGTCGTCCGAGTAACGGACGTAGGTTCCTCCCAAACTCTCCGCGAGCGTGTTCATCTCGACATCGAAATCTATCAGGTAGAGGTTGGCCAGCAGATCCGAAATTGGCGCGCCCTGCGGGATACCGTGAGGCTTATCGTTGGGATCGACGAGCGATTTATACTGGCCATTTTCCCCAAGGATTTTCTGTCGGAAATCATGCGGGGAACAGAGTTGAGTCGGCACATCCTTGTAGGGCACGAGGTAGCCGTTGATTGGATGGCCGCCGCTAGTGTGGCCTTTGACGCCGTAGAAGCCCAAACGGGTGTATGCATCTATGCGATCCACCACTCGGTATTTCGTGATGTTTTTGAACACAGCGAAATGATCGGCCGGGAGCCGATCAGTGCCAAGCAGGCGACACCAAAGCGCTTTCAACTTTTCGTGATCGAGAGATTCAAAGTAGCTGCTAATGTCGACGGCAATAGCGCAGCAATCTCCCAATTCCTTGATCGCATCGAATGCATCGCGCGCAAACTGGATGTTGCACTTACCTTTCCGATTCTCTGTGCTGATGGGGATGCGCCTGTAAGCGACGGGACAGTGACTAATGCCCAGCCGCGCTAGCTCGACCTCGTAGGGGCCGCTCAACAGATGTCGGTAATACGCGAATATGTATGCATCCCTTCGGGACGCATATCGAATTGGCCGATCCTTAGGCTTCGGACGAGGCTTTCCACTTGCTTTGTCGGGTCGAAAGGGCTGCCACTTCTTCGTGTATCGAAGCAACGGAAAGAACGTGTTTTGCGCAACCCGAACGGGATCGCTCACGAGCGCAATGATTTCGTCCGGTCTTAGGACCTGATCGAAATGTGGGTAACGCTTATAGTCACCCGGCTTAATTTGCCATTCGCTCATGTTGCCTCCCCCCGGAAACGAGAGGGGGCGGTAGCAACCGGTTCCATCCGGTTATCACTACCGCCCCGCACCGTTGGCAACGAGCAGGGTCGCCCCAGCTCTATCTGGAATTCACTTCGACAAAGTCGAGTATGCTGTCGCCGTCGCGGCTATCGCGCTTTTCGCGATGGTCGGTTGGCAGGCGATACGTTCTTCGGCTTTCAACGGAGTTGCTCAAATGGCCATCCGCTTCATGCTTCGGTTCGCATTCATCCTTTACAGTCATAACACGTGACTCTACCCCCCGAGTGAGTAGATACCAACTATGTTGGAAGGCGGATAACGAACATCAAGGCTTTGCGGCAGAATTATTTCGTGGCGACGCCGCGGAGATGTGCCTTCGTCAATCAGTCGGTGCTAACTCAGTTTGCCGCTGGGGGAAATATGTCGACGGACAACGTTACTGCGCTTGCCCGATTTACCGGTCCAAACCTGACGGCAACGCTGACTCGCTTAGAATCTTCGATACGAGGCGTCACCGCCGCTGACTGCGCTGGCTTTCTCAATGGTGTCGATGCCGACCGCGATGTCTTGAGCGCTGCTGCCGAACTGAAACGTCAGGCAGGTCAAATTAACGTTACCATCCATGCTCTCGGTATTTTGCTGTGCCTTCCGCATTTGCTCAGACCGGGCGAACAGGTCGAATATGTTTCCCTCGGTGCCGGCAACACGGGTCGAGCTTTTGACCTTGAAACCAATATGAGGGTAGCCGAATTTAAGTTCATAAATTGGCGAGGTGGTTCGGAAACGATTAGGCAAAACGGTGTCTTCAAAGATTACCTAATGTTAGCGCTGAGCCCGAGCAAAAAGCAAAAAGATCTCTATCTGCTTGGAACTGGTCACGCCTTGAAGTTTCTACGTGGTGGCCGCGCGATGAGTAGTGTACTTAGCCGGAATGAAAAATTGCAGAGTATGTTTATAGAGAGATTTGGCGATAAATACCGAACTGTTGGTGATTATTACGCTGATAATTTTGATGCCGTGAGTATTAAGGATGTTTCTCCTTGGTTATCGGATCTCGTTGAAAGCCGCGTCGGTTAGCTCGGCGATAATCAAGGCAGTTGTGGTCGTTGCTGGCCGCGATCCTTTTTCAAGTATATGCTGATTGGGGCTTTGCGAAGCCGGTTGCGAAGGGCAAATGGTCTGGATGGCGAGACGGTCTTCTAAGCTGGAATCAGGGCGGGGTCCGGACGAAGTTGCAGCTACCTTCAGTCTTGAGTCATCGCAGCGGCTATTTGCAATTGGCACCTTTGACGATGGCGTCACCGTGCTTAGTCAGCAGAAGCGCGCGCTGAACCTCGCGTGGGCCCTCATAGAGTCGCGAAAAATACCAACTAGACCCGAAGAAGATACGATATCCGTCGCTATCGTCGGCGCCGGGTTTGCCGGGCTTACTTTCGCTTCCGCGCTGCTGCAGAAGAATTGTCGCTGTGACATAACAATATTCGAAGAGCGCGACACACTCCTTCCGCTCCAGCAAGGGAGCGATACTCGTTGGTTACATCCGCATATCTACGACTGGCCGGAGGAGGGAAGCGAGGCTGCGGCGGCAATGCTGCCCGTCCTGAATTGGACTGCCGCACGCGCCTCTGACGTTGTCGTTCAAGTACTAAGCGGCTGGAAGTCTATCGTAAAAGATCACGGCTCTGCTCTCAAACTGTATTGTAATACCCGTCACCTTCAGGTGCAGGCCCCAGCCGCCAACAAAGTCTTAGTGGAGTGGGTAGGCGATCAGCGCGCTGCATGGGATGGAAACGTCCTTGGAGAAGATCGCAGCGCAAAGGGACAATCCCAACGATTCGACCTAGTCATCCTGGCTGTCGGCTTCGGGCTTGAAGTCGGTCAGTCGTCGTATTGGCGAAACGAAGTTTATGGGCAACCTAGCCTCACCCAGCCTAGGCGGTCCTATCTGATTTCGGGCCAAGGGGACGGGGCAATGATTGATTTGCTCAGGCTCAAGGTCTCACAGTTTCGCCAAGACAGAATTCTCACGGAGCTATTTGATGACAAGCCGAAGCTCATCACGCGGTTACGGGCTATAAGGCGCGAGTTCCTAGATGGCGGACCTGACTTCCCGTTGTTTGCGAAGCTTGATTCGTTGTGTGAGGAGCCAGTCGTACGATCGCTAATGAAGCGGGTCATCGGCGAACTAGGCAAGCGTCTTCGTAGGGATACCGAGATTGTACTACATTTGAAGGTCCGGAACTTTTCGGAGTTGCTGCAGTCTGGAACCAGTCGCATATCTTTCCAAAACGCCGTGCTTGTTTATCTTCTTTATCGTGCCGGCGGCTTCGCTCCCTCAAACGAGGAAGAGAGCCAACTTGTCTCTCGGTTCGATATTCCAAAGGACAACGTTGTTTGGCGGCATGGCGTTGACCGTATTGGTCAGTTACGACGGCTACTACCCGCTAATATCTGCAAAGCATTGGCTGAATCATGGGAAGATAACAGGTGTCAGCGCCTGCAGCAGTCCGCAGAAATATTGTGGCGCGGCGGTTATTTCGGCTCACCGGGCCGGCTCGAAGACGCGGGGAAGGTGGGTGATCGTGAGCGCAAAATCTGGCGAAAGGAATATCTCCCCGGCCCAACGTCGCTTATCGGTCATACATTGGTTGGCGCTTTGGAAGCGGAAATCGGAAGACTCAGGCCTCATGCCAAGCACTTCCGGATCACGATGCACCGCGTGCTATCGATCCACGGTGAGGATTTGCTGCAGCAGCTTTGCGGTTATGTAGGTCGGGGTTTCGAGGAGAGTGCTCCAACCGCAGGGCGGACTTTCCCGGCTGGCAACGCCACAATCGGTTTGGCATACCGGACACGGCAAATTATTCGCTCTCGGCCGGGTATCGACCCTGCGGAGCTTTCGGCCGCAATGGCGAAGCTCCATCTGAACGAGGCGTCACGGAAAATGGCGGACGAAGTCGGCTTCGTTGCAGCGGTCCCCGTACTTCAGCCCGACAAAGATTTTTTCCCGCCAAGTCCCGTGTGCGGTATCATCTATTTCGATAGCCGGGATCCTAACTTCGACTTGGAGACTGCTGAACTGGCTGAAATTGCTGCTGTGGTTGAGAATGTGATTGATGCAGTGGCTCGCCGCGGTGGGCTCCCGCTTGACCGCATAGAGAACATCCCGTTGCGGACCCGGGCGACGAAGGCGAGCGCTGCTTCCCGCATACCGAGCAGCGTTGCATTGGACCTTATCGCTCCGGCCATCGTTCCGCCGCGCACGAGAAACGCGTTCATTCTCAATTTCGACCACTCTGATTTGACACCCCTCTCATGATAGACATTAGGGCAACCCATTCTTATGTGAGGCTGAGATGAGCGATGCCACTGCCCTAATTGACACAGCAGGCGCCACGGCGCGCAGCTTGGCGCGTGCGCCAATCACGCACCGACTGAAATGCTGGCCAAAATTTTATGAGGCGATCAGGGTAGGTCGTAAGCGGCACGATTTACGTCGAGCAAGCGACCGTGACTTCCGAGTGGGGGATCACCTCCTATTATGTGAGTTCGACCCCGAGAAATCCGATTTTACCGGCCGCGAGCAGCTGGCGCACGTCACTTACATCACCTCAGCAGACCTGCCTTGCGCTCTATCGCATGACGCACTGCATTCCGATTTTTGCATCCTCAGCATCAAAGTTGCCTAGGCACATCGAGCGTTGCAACAGTTACGGGGTTTGGCCTTGGTTTAACGAAACTCGAAGTCTGCCAAGCCTCCCCATCCTTCGGGGTGGCTGACGGCGCGATATATCCGTCCATCGTTGCGAAGTTCATAGTCTGGCAGGCCCGACCATCCCAATGGATGGCTCACTGTGCGGTAGAAGGCGCGGCCGCGGAGCTCATAATCCGGGAGACCTGACCATCCAGATGGATGGCTCACTGAACGATAAAGCTTCCCATTCCGGAGATCGTATTCCGGGAGGCCAGACCAGCCGCGAGGATGTGAAACAGATCGGTAGACAGCAGACATGATGCAGATGTTATGGCGACGCCGGAGCGCGAACTCAAGGGTGGGGAGGAACTAAAACGGAACATCTTGCGCGATAGCGCTTGGGCCGATAAGGTCAAACGATCGGACTAGGAGGCTCCCGGCAACGATCGACAGCAACCCTCAGGCGGACGCTCGCCAGCAGTTCAGGACGGAAATCATATGATTCCGCTCTTTTCTTGGTTGAGACGGAAACGCTCGCCGCCCGCTGCAGCCAAACCTGCGCTTCCACGGCCGCCGCACCAAGTGGATCTGCGGCGCGCTATTAACGCAATATCAGATGTCGTGCAAAACCGTCCGCGGCCGCTGCGCGAGTTCGACCAGATTCATATGAAGTCCGGCGACATGGTCTTCCAGAGCGAAATCGTCGCCGACTGGGCCGATGGCAAGCGGCTCGCGTTCATTGGTGACGGCGACGCGATCAGCGTTTGCGTCGCATATCTGCAAGCGAGCGATGTCCTGCCATTCGGGCCCTCGCACATTACCGTGTTCGATTTCGACGAACGCACCGTCAACGCCGTAACTCGCTTTGCGGAAGCCGCCGGGATCACCAATCTCGACGCTCAGCTCTATAACGTCCTCGACGCGTTGCCCGATATCGAGCCGTTTGATTGCTTCTACACCAACCCGCCTTGGGGCGCCTCGAACAATGGCGAGAGCGTCAACATATTCGTGGAACGCGGTATTGAGGCTTGCCGCCACAGTGGCGAGGGGATGATCGTCATTGCCGATGACGACGAACTCGACTGGCCGAAGCAGGTCCTCGCGAGCGTCCAGCGCCGTGCGGCCGAGAAGGGCTACTATGTCTCCAAAATGCAGCGCAAGCTGCACGAATATCACCTGGATGATGCGCCCGATCTACGATCCTGCAATCTCTACATTTCGGCGCTCCCGGGCAATCAACCGCCAGCTCTCCTGAGCAGTGCCATTAATGATCCAGTCCGCCTCGAGAATTTCTACGGTCGCTCAAAGGAGGCGCGGGTCCACTACGTACTGGAGCGCCATAGGGTCAATTACGGCAAGGCACATGATGATGAATATGAGCTCAAACTGTTCGGAGATAGCCGATGAACGCACCCTATAAGCCCGGCGACGGCATCTTGTTCATGAAGGTCGGCGTGCATGCGCGCGAGAGCCTTGAAGATATCATCGCGCGAAAGGACGAAGAGATCCGGCAGGCAGGCTATGCACTGTGGGGCTATGGCGGGAGCACCTGCCATCCGAGCACGATGGTTCAGCCCTTCGGCGAGGCGATTGGTGCGCGCGGCCGTGTCATCGAGCTGTGCATGGAAGAGATCAATTCCAAGCATTTCGCCGACCCGATCAGCGCGGCTGAGTATTCGGTCAACGGCACCGACTGGCACGAGATTCCCGAAGCGATCAGTGTTCGCGGTTCGCGCTACGCCCTCTGGATCGACAATCTGCGCAAAGCGGAGTTCCAGCTGCCGCTGAACCAGACGCAGGTGCCTATCGGGAACAGCATGGGGCGAAATGGCGGGCGCTATATCAAGGGGCGCGTCGACAAGGCCTGCCTTGAGATGCTCGACGGCCCCCAGATCCCGAACGATGCCCCGCTTCGCGATATTCCGATCAGCCTCGTCGCGACATTGCGCAAACCCTATGCGGTCTTCCTACGCGGCCAGCGCTGAGAGTGCGGCATCGCTGATCAGGATCGGTTCTGCGGCCTTGCTGAGATCGCCAAGATGGCTCGCTAGGCAGGCTTCCACTTCTGCGGCCAGAATAGCCCCTTGGCGGTGGCAAGCGAAGCAGATCGCGGCAGATCGGTCCGCCCCGGGTTCGCTGCAGATGTGCGCACGCAGCTGCTCAATGCCGATCCGCGCCGCTATTTGCCGTAGCAACGCCTCAAGTGGTGCGACGCGGCCTGCCAACTCGTCGGGCGCAAGCACCGCGAGCGCGGCAATGGCGCGCTTGTCGCCCGTGGCGAGCAGCGCGCCGCCGCGGTGCAACAGGATGGCGGCGAGCTGGCTCTCGCCCGTGTCGAACTGGAGATTTGCTCGATTGGCAGCCTCTTCGAGCGCCGCAGCCGTATGAAGCTCTTCCTCGGTCGGCTCAACCAGCGAGAGGGCGTCGCACAGCCTGGCGAAGGCGGCCTCGGCGGCCGCGGGGTTCTGAAGGCCAATCTTGCCGAGCTTGCGCCTGATGACGAAGACCGCGACGCCCAGCATGGCAGGCGGCCCAGATGCGGTGGTCAGGCAGTCCGTCAGCGGGCCGCCGAGCTGCCACGCCGACATCTTGATGAGGACGTCATTGTCGAGCAACACTCTCTCACGCATCCGGCAGCCCCATAACGCTGCGGAGATAGTCGGACGCGTCGTCGGTGAGGACGTCCCAGCCAATCTGCTGCGACGCGACGCCGTTCACCTCTTGCCAAAGCGGGCCGACGTCCGGGTAGAGCCTGTTGAGCGCGGCCATTGCGACGGGCCAGGTTTGCCGGCGGTACGCAAGGCACAGCGCGAGTGTGCCAGGCTCAATCCGGTAAACCGGCGCCGCGACGCGCACCGCCTGCGCCAACGTCGGCGCATTGAAATCATCGATGTTCGTCTCGATGGTTGGATCAGGGCTGCCAGTTAGGACGGTCAGCGCATATTCGTCAGCTTCGCGCTCCTGCCCGTCGCGTTCAACGGCCGTCGCCGGATCTTCAAGATCGACCAGCGCAGGCGCGCCCGCAAGATGGCCGAGCATGATATGCGCGAGTTCGTGTGCGAGGGTGAAGGCAAGCTGCGCGGGAAAACGCGCATCATGCCCGAGAAGGATTGCGAAGCGTCCGCTCGAGTGGACGACCATTGCATGCATTCGCTTGGCGTCGAGCGGGAAGACTCGCAAATGGATGACCGGAATGCCGAGTGCCCAGCAAGTCGAGACCAGCCCGCGCAGGTCTGCATATGGCCGTCTGGCGAGCAATGCTACGCGCAGCCGCTCGGCGTCGATAGCGCCCATCGTGGGGCCCTCCGCCACCGACTGAAGCAAAGACTTGCCGATCGCCATTCCGAATGAGGTCATGGCCGCCCGTGCAGCCTCGTCCTCGGCGGTCAGATGCTTGAAACGTGCCTCGTCGTTCCAGACAAATTCGACGCGTTCACCAAGCAGAGGTTGTGAACGCAAACCGAGCCGGCGCGCGAGTGCAAACCTGAGTTCGGCACGGCCAGACGGCGACGCCGCGAGCGTCTCGTCCCACCAGCTCGGCCACGCCGCTTCGATCGCGGCCTTGCTGATGCCGGCGCGGCGAAGCTCGTCTGTCAGTTTCTTGCGTTCCGCGTCCAATCGCCCTGCCGATCCTTTGGTGGGGGCATGTTTAGCACCATGAGAACGAAAAGGGAACCTTTGACGTTAGGCTAGCAGTTCGTTTTCGTGGTAGAGCGCCGGTCGATCCTTGAGCCGGGCCGCCAGCAGTGACCAGTCCGCTGATGAAGACGACGACAGGTTGTCGAGTTCGGCCTTCTCCGCTGGCCCAATCAGGACCGGATCGCAGAGACGGACCCAATATCCCTCGACGAGGTTCGCGGTCATGCTGACTTCGTAGGAGGCGTCGTCCCGTTGGGCTTCGACCTGACGGAGGAGGGCGGTGACCTGCGATGCGCCGACCGGTCCTCCGCGCTCGCCGACGTTGCGAAATGCTAGGGGGTCGAAGCGCGCGCCGCCGCGGTCGATCCTTAGCGGATTGTCGCTGCGGCACATGAGCGCATAATGGGCACGCTTTCGGCCCGCCGACGTGCACGACCGGCTGGTGACGACCGACGCGGTCGGCAATCGGCGGGGCGTACCGGCGGCGTCATAATAGGCGCGCCAGAGAAGGAGATCCTTAGCCTCCGCATCGATCGGCTTCGGCTTTGACTTCATTACTGAGAAAATCGCGCTGACGGGCTGCCGCATCATCGCAAATATATGGGCCAGCCGTGACGGCGCATTACCCACGCCCCAAAGGAAAAGCCCTCCGTTCGCTTCGCGTTCGAGGTCCTTGCGGCGAATGATCGCGTCGAGTGACTGTCCAGCCTCAGCCTGCATCCGCGACCAGCAGACAAGAGTATCGCCCGCATCGACATGGGTAGGAAGGGCTGCTGGTGCTATCGCCCGCGAATGAAAATTCATGAGTCTCTCCGAAAGTTGGTCGCCGCTAGAGCGCTCACTTCAACAAGGGAAGGGTGTCGAGGCAGACCGCATCCGCTCCGGGTCCGGCTGCCGACGCCCTTGAAGGGGCGTTGGGGCGAGGGCAACGTCATGTGGCTCTAGCCCCGCCGGGTGATGCAAACTGTAGGTCTCGGACGGCCATCGAGAAGAGCGCCTGCTTTTCGTCGGGAATGTTCGAGCGAATATCTCGAAGCAGTTCGCCCACGTTCAGCACGAACGCAAAAACCTGCTGCCCGCTGCCCAGAATTTCTTCCTGAAGCTGTTCGCGATCGCGAAAGCCGACGCCGCGGCCGTCGCTGACCACCCAGTTTAGACCGCCAACCGGGGATTCTCCGTCGGGCCAGAAGCCGTCGTCCGAAAGACGCTGTGCCGCGTTCTTGAGTCGGGAGAGCTGAATTCCCGTGTCGCGAAAGCGCTGGATCATCTTCGCGACGAGAAGATCCCGATAGGAATAATAGCGAACGCGGCCGCGGGGATTGTCGGCGCTGCAATAGGCGGGCTGCAGGAAGCCGTGGCGTTTCAGATAATCAATCATCGGCATCGACAGCCCACTGATTGAGTGGACCTCGGCGACGCTGAAACCGTTGAGGGCGTCCTTTACCTTTGGCATCGCAAAATTAAATCATAAATCAGAGCAGATTTCAATTTTAAAAATGTAATCGAGCATAGCTGGTTTGGTCAGCGCTCTGGTGGGAGCAGGCAAAGTAGCCTGTTACTAAGCTTTCGGATTATGGGCTAACGGCAATGGCTGCTGCGGGCTTTCCTAACGTCCGCTTTATTGATTTCGGCGCTGGAAACGGACAGTCTCAAAACGGCCAAGGCCAGCGGTGGCACGCTCGTGACTTTCGCGAATCCGGATACATGTCTAGGGCAGGCCCATGGCTACGAGATCATCTACTGCAGAACGGGTTGAGGCCCTTGTCCGGCGCATGGACGGGGCGCCGCTCTGCGACGAATGCATCGCCGACCGGCTCGATCTCTCGTCCGTCGCGCAGGCCGGCGCCGCGACGCAGGCTGCCGGCGGCGTTCGCGGCTTCGAACTGTTGAAAGCATCTTGCGGCCTGTGCGGCGAGCCGCGGCACGTCATTCGCTACCAGGGCTGAACGCCGGGCAGTTGCCGCTGCCGGATCGAGCGCGGCTCGATTGAGCGTGCTCTGGCGCCGACAGGCGGCGCCAGGGGCCGCGCGTTGTTCGGGCCGCGCGGCGCACTTGGCTCGCTGTCCTTGCCGGGCGGCGGCTGGCCCCCAGGCCCGCGCGCACGCCGCCCGGCGGCGGGCTCGCCAAGAGCGCGTTTCCTGTGGGCACTTCGCGCCGCGACTTGTCGCTCAGGATTGTCCGGGTGTTTGAATCGGTCGGTCTGCGGCGTTAGGGCCGGATGATGATCAGTCTGTTCCTTCTCGCTTCGGTCGTTCCGGCTGGCCAGACCTTCACCTGCACGCCGGTCGCGGTCTGGGACGGCGACGGGCCGATCTAGTGCGCCGAAGGGCCGCATGTCCGCCTCTCGGGCGTTGCCGCGCGCGAGATGGATGGCAGCTGCAGTCCGGGGCATCCCTGTCCCGACGCCGATCCTGTCGCGGCGCGCGATCATCTTGCTCGCCTGCTCGGCGGGCCGCAGGGGCGGAACCGAACCGGCCACATCCTTGTCCGCGGGCCTGCCATGCGCTGCGTGTCGCGCGGCGGCGCCGGCGGCACCCGCACCGCCGCCTTCTGCACCTCGCCCCGCTCGGGCGATATCTCCTGCGGCATGGTCCGCAGCGGCTTCGCGGCACGATGGGACAAATATTGGGGCTCGCACCGCTGCGACTAGCGGGCGGTCAGGCGCGGTAGTTGGGAAGGCCCGTGATCGCGGTCGGCCGGGTCGTTGGACGACGGTGATTTGGGCTTTGCCCCGGTCGCTGATGGCCTTTCCCTTCCTGTCGCCCTTCTGCGGGTCCGGCTCGCCTCTGGCCGTCAACCCCATGCGGGGTTCGCCCTCGCGTGCCGCTCGGTGACGGCGGCTCGCGGTCCCTTCTTCCGGCGCCATCGGGACAGTCCCCGAGCAACCGAAGGAGAAAGTTCATGCCCACCATCGCCAATCTCAACGTCAAGGCCGACGGCAGCTTCGAAGGCACGCTGGCCACCCTCAACGTCACCGCGCCGATCGCGATCGTACCCAATGGCCGCAAGACCAAGGAGAACGAGCCCGATTATCGCATCCTGAGCCGCAAGAACGGATTCGAACTGGGTGCCGGCTGGAAGCGTTTCTCGCAGAGCAATGGCGCCGAATATGTGTCGGTGACGATGTCGGCCCCCGAATTCGGGACGATCTACGGCAATGTCGCCAACGCACCCGGCGACGACCCGATGAAGAAGGTTATCATCTGGAACCCGCCGGCCTGACGGGTTCCCAAGCTCCGCCTTCGGGCGGAGCCGATCGCTTCAAGTCCATGGAAGGGCGGTCCGGCGGGCCGCCCTTTTTCGTGCTGCCGTGGCGCGGGGGGTACCGGGCTTCCTTCCCGTGTCTTCGTTCCTGCGCTTTTCGTTCCGGTCGGTTGGAACAGGACGGACGGTGCGCCGCGCTCTGGCGCCATTGGAAGGTCGGTGGGGGCCGGGACGGAATGGGTCAGCGATGGGGCCGGGACGGGGCCGTGCGGCTGGGAGGCGGGGGAGGCGTGGGGCTCTGCCGCATGGGCCCGGGCCATTCCCGCTCTCGATTGCCGCTGATCCCTTGGCCGAGGCCAGGCCTCCCTCAATCAACCCGCTTCGGGGTCCCCACGCTTCGCTCGGGCCGCGGCTGCGCTCGCGGTGATTGCGGCCTGTCCCCGTCCGGCGGGGCGCCTGTCGAGCGGGAATGGCCCGCTCCCAAGGACAGGAGTTGATCCCATGCCGCTTACCACCGCCCAATCGCTCGGCTGGAACCTCGCCCGGACGATGATGACCGTGATCATCCTCGTCGAGACCAGTGCCGGCTATTCGGTCATGCCGCTCGACGAGTTCGACGGCGACCCCGAAACGATCGTCTGCGAATATGACCCGTTCAACCGCTAAGCGCCGGACATTGGGTCCAGCATCGTTCCGGTTCGGGTTCTCGCCCGGGCCGGTCCTTGCTATGTTCGCATCGCAGGTTGCGCTGAGGAGGTGGTGGCGGGCGCGTCCGGATGGAGGACGGTCATGACCTTGATGTTGATCCTGGGCGGCGTAGCCATGGTCTACGCCCTGCTCCTGCTCTTTCGCTGTGCGAAATACGCGCTGCCGCTCTTTGCCGGCCTCGCGCTTGCCTTCTATCTGCGCGATCATGGTTCTGGCTGGCTGACGATATTGGCCGCGGGATTTCTGGCGGGGTTTTCGGTCCACGCGTTCGGTCGGTACCTCGCTGGCAGCAGCGCGCCCTTCGCTATTCGTGTCTGCGTCATCCTGCTGTTTGCCGGGACGGCCGCGGCTGCCGGCTATCAGGCCGGGGGCGCGCTTGCGGGACTGGCCGACCTCGAGCCATGGGCTGATCGCGGCATTTCCGTCCTTGTCGCCATCCTCACCGGGGCCGCCAGTTGGCGCGATCTGGTGCCGCCGGGTAATCGCATCGCACGAGGCGAGCTGCACGCCTAGGTCTTTGCTGTCTCCGCTATCGCCGGCTTGCTTGCCCACCCGACCACGGATCCCTCCGCCCAGCCGCACCATCACGGCCTCTCGAAATGCGCCATCTGTCGGCGGGCCGCTTCGCTGATCCGGCCTCGCGCAACCGCGCCGGTCGCGACTTTCTTCCCCCGGCGTGCCGCCGTTCCTCGCGAAACAAGAAAGACGCGCCGGCGCGGTCCTCCGCTTCGCTGCGGGCCTGCGGCTGCCCACCCGGCTCCCCGCCGACGGTCGATGCGCATCGAGGCCGCGATGGTGCGGCCCGAGCCAAGGAAGGAATGCATCATGGCCAGGATCGGCACGTTCAAGAAAGTCTCCGGCGAATATCGGGGTCAGATCACCACCCTTGCGGTGCAGGCGAAATCGGTTCGCATCACGCCCGAGAAAGACCCCAGCGGCAATGCTCCGAGCCACCGTGTCTTCATCGGCGACGTCGAGGTCGGCGCGGCCTGGGAGAAACAGACGCAGGACCAGCGCCCCTATCTTTCGGTCAAGCTCGACGATCCGAGCTTCACCGCGCCGATCTTCGCGCAGCTGTTCGCAGGCGAAGAAGGCGAGCACGATCTCGTCTGGAGCCGCCAGAGCCGGCGCGGCGACTGAGCCGCAGGACCCGCCCGGCGCCGCCGGGCGGGATACCCATTTCTGGGGATGGGGATTCCCGCCTCTTGGAATTGGCGGTCGTGTTTCGCCGGCCAATTCTGCTGCCTCGAACGGAGGCAGCCATGGCGCGGAAAGGGAACCAGGACGATGACCGGCAGCCGCGTCTCGACTTCCCCGGCTACGCGCAGGAATTTCTGCGCCGCAGCCCGGACTATCGCCGCGACTATGAGAGCGTGATGGCGGACCCTGACGCGGGTCCGGCGTTGCAGGAGGTGATGGCCCGGCGATGGGGCCTCTGCTTTCCCGGCCGACCCGCGGCTTCCGGCGCGCGAGGCGTCGGCCTTCTGGGACGTGGCCGCCTGTCCTTATGTCGTCATGGTCGATGCCGCGGATATTGTCGTTCCGGACGGGCCGGTCTTTGGCTGCGGACTTGGCGTTCGCCTCGCCGAGCGGTGTGTCGCGCACCGGGTCGCGGCGGACGGGCATCATTATATCCTGGAGCATGAGGGCGCGCTTCACCGGATCTGGCTGCGCGGCCATCCGGAACGCGCGTCTTTCGCCGCGGTCGTCCCCCTCGATGGCATGACCGGGACGCGGCTCCAGGCGGTTCAGGATCTCGATCGCTGGCTGCGCGGGGCGGCTGCTTCACCCTCTACGGCGTGGCCGACCTTCTACCAGGCGCAGCGGCTCGACCTGCTGCTCGCGATCCTCGACCTGCGCGATGGTATCCGCGTCACGAGCCATGAGGTCGCCTGCCGCCTCGTTTATCCGCACATGACCATCGGCCGCGGCGCCGCCTGGAAAGCCTCGCCCGAACGGCGCCGGACCCAGCGCCTGATCCGCGAAGCCGAGGCGCTGGCCGCCGGCGGCTACCGCGCGCTGCTCGCGGGCACGCCGGGGCGACAAAAGCAACGTCGGAATTGAGCCGCTCCCCTGTGCGTCCTGCGCCGCGCCATGACGCGACATCGCCCGCCGACCCGCTCTCCAGGACCCGGCGGCTGGAAGGAGCCACCCATGACGACCGGTCACCCGCCACGCTTTCTCACCACCCCCGAGGCGGCAAGGCGCGTCGGCCTCTCGCATCGGACGCTCGAGAAGCATCGCGTCTACGGAACGGGGCCGGTCTATCGCAAGCTCGGCGGGCGCGTCGTCTATGCGATCGACGAACTCGACGCCTGGGTCGAGCTCGGCCGCCGCACCTCGACGTCCGATCCCGGCAGCGGCATCGTACGGCCCGCGCGGCGGGAGCCGCGTTGATGCGCCGCGCTGATCTCGCATCGGTGCCGGGGGCGTCGGGGCTTTCGCCGCGCAGCGGCCGCGCGCTCGCGGCGCCGCCTCGCGATGCGCTCACCGAGGTCGAACTGACCTGGATCGAAGGCCGGCACGAACAATGGATCCGCTTCGGCCGCGTTGCCGACGAGCGCATCCTGAGCCGCCGAACGCGCGTCGCGGCCTTCCGTCCCGGCGCGGTCTTCGCTTTCGTCCGCTGGACGTCGAACGACTTCGGCACCATCCATTCGAACATCGCCATTGCCCTCGCCGTCGCGCCTGGCGAGCCTTTTTCGACGCTGCCGTTCGTCCGACCCGGCGCCGAGATACTGGCGCGGATCGACGGCTGGCCGAAGGTCCAGAAGGCGCTCGAGGCGATCGATGCGGTCGAGGCCGTCGGCATCGACGCCTGCGATGCGGCGCCCGACCATTGGCGCCACATCGGCAACCGGATTGTAGCCGGCCTGCCGTTCCGGCCTTATTCGCTCGAACGCCACACGGCGTGGCTTCGCCGCCGGGCGGTCGAATCATGAACCGGCGAATCCTGTCCTTCACGGCGGCGACCGCGACTCTGGTCAGCACGCTCTTCGTCGCGGTCGCCTGGGCGAAGCCGGCGCCGCGCCTGCTCTGGAATGCGAGCGCCAGCGCGCTGATCGGCCTCTACCGGATCGACGCGGGTGCGGCGCCGCGGGTCGGCGATCTCGTCGCCATCGAGCCGCCGCCAGCGCTCGCCGGCTTCCTCGCCGCGCGCGGCTATCTGCCGCGCGGCTTGCCGCTCCTGAAGCGTGTCGCCGCACTTCCCGGCGCGCTCGTCTGCCGTTCCGGCATCTTCGTCACCGTCGACGGAACGGGCGCCGCCCGCGCGCTGGCGCGCGACCGGGCGAACCGCCCGCTGCCGGTCTGGACCGGCTGCCGGACCGTCGGGCGCGGCGAAATCTTTCTCCTCAACGCGGCGCCGGGCAGCCTCGACGGCCGGTACTTCGGGCCGCTGCCCTCCGCCGGGCTGATCGGCACTGCACATCCGCTTCTCACCCGCTCGCATGCGTCGGCGCAGCTTCGCTGGCGCGCTGGCGGCGGCGGTCTTCGACCCTCGCCCCGCAATAAGGAGACATGATATGATTATCGGAACGATGCGCCGCGAAGGGACGGGCGGTTTTACGGGTTCGCTCAGGTCGCTCACATTCGACGCGCCGATCACGCTCGTCGGCGCGGCCTATTCCGAAAAGGAGAATGCGCCCGCCTGGCGCTTGCTGATCGGCGATGCCGCGCTCGGCGCCGAGATCGGCGCCGGCTGGGATCGTTCGGGCCCGCGCGGCCTCTACATCGCCCTGCAGATCGACGACCCGAGCCTTGCCGCGCCGCTGCGCGCGAACATGGTCCGCTTGAGCGGCGACGCGGACGAATATTCGATCCTCTGGTCGCGCCCCGAAGTGCAGGGCGGAAACTAACCCATGGCGCGGCGGCAGCACTTCGCCGGACGTTTCGCGCTGCGCGTCTCCGCGCCCTTCGGCGCGCTGCTCGCGTCCTTCGTCCTGCCGTTCGTCTGCACGCCGGCTGTCGCCGCGGTGCAGCCGGGCGGACATCCCTATGCCGCGCCGGTCGCCGAAGCGGCGCAGCGTTTCGCCATTCCCGAACTCTGGATATGGCGGGTGATGAACGCCGAAAGCCGGGGCAGGGCGGGCGCCGTTTCGCATGCGGGCGCGATGGGGCTGATGCAGATCATGCCCGGAACCTGGGCGTCGCTGACCGCCCGCCACCGGCTCGGTTCGGATCCTTTCGATCCCCGCGCGAACATCCTTGCGGGTGCGGCCTATCTGCGCGCGATGTGGGACCGCTATGGCGACATCGCGCTGATGCTCGCCGCCTATAATGCGGGACCCGGGCGCGCCGATGCCTATGCATCGGGCCGCCGCGGCCTGCCCGCCGAAACCGTCGCCTATGTCGCTAAGATCGCCCCCGAACTGCATGGCGCCGACAGCATCGCGGGCGCTCGCACTGCCGCCGCGGCGCCGACGACGTCGCCTGGCTGGCGGGACGCGGCGATCTTCGCCGGGCGCCGCGACGACCTCGAGCGCGCGCATTCCGCATCGGCGGACGAAGCCGCCGCGCCGTCTTCCGCGCCGGCGGCGTCGCTCTTCATTTCGCTCTCCGCCGCGCGTGATCGCTGATGGTCCGCCGGTGGGTCGACCGTTCTGGATGCTGTGGTTTGGGAGCGGCAGGGTCTTGCTGGAAGGGTAATTCGGGAGTGCCGCCGCATTTGGCGAGGACTTGGCGTTGCTTCCGACCAGCACGGCAGCTGCGCCCGATGAGAAACCTTGCGCTGCGGACGCCAGCGGCGCGACCCTCGCTCCGGTCAAACGGAAGCGAAGGAGTCGTGTGATGGAATACTTTACCGGCCTTGATGTCTCGGTCGACGAAACCGCAATCTGCGTCGTTGGCGACGACGGGAAAGTCGCGTTCGAAACCGCTGTGGAAACCGATCCGGCTGCGATCGCCGAGGCACTGCGACCGTATGCGGATCGCATGCGCCGCGTCGGCCACGAGGCCGGGTCGCTGTCGCCGTGGCTGCACACCGAGCTGCTGGCGGAAGGCGTTCCAGCGGTCTGCCTTGAAACGCGTCATGTGCGCGCGGCGCTGTCGGCGCAGCGCAACAAGACCGACGCGAATGATGCACTCGGCATCGCGCATATCATGCGGACCGGCTGGTTCCGCCAGGCGCACGTCAAGACGGATGCCTGCTATCGGATCAGGCTGCTGCTCGTTCAGCGCCGCAATCTCAAACGCAAGTTCCTCGACCTCGAAAATGCCATCCGTCACTCGCTGAAAGTGTTCGGAATCCGGCTCGGCAAAGTCGGCCGCGGCGCCATGGAAAAGGCCGTTCGAGAGTCTGTCGCCGGCGATGCGATGACCGCTGGACTCATGGACTGCATGCTTCGGGCGCGCGCGGCGCTGTGGGCTGAGTATCTGACGCTGCACAAGCTGGTCGTGCAGATCGCCATGCGCGACGAGCTATGTCGGCGATTCATGGCAATCCCCGGTGTTGGTCCCGTCACCGCGCTCAGCTTCAGCAGCGCGATCGACGATCCGCAGCGGTTCCGTCGTTCGCGCAATGTCGCGGCCTACTTCGGGCTGACGTCGAAGCGATGGCAGTCGGGCACCTCGATCGATGTCCACGGTCGCATCAGCAAGGCGGGCGATCCCGACGTGCGCCGCGCGCTATACGAGGCTGCGTCGGCGATGCTCACCCGGTTCAAGGGCCGCGACCTGATCAAGACATGGGGGCTGAAGCTCACGAAGACCAAGTGCCACGCGAAAGCCCGCGTCGCCGTCGCACGCAAACTTGCCATCGTGATGCACGCAATGTGGCGCGACGGTACCTTTTACGTCGGCGATCCAGACGCGTCTGCGCAGGACATCGACGCATCGAACGCAGCGAAACTGCAACGGCTCAGCCTCGCGAACTCATGAACAACCACCGCCCCATCGACTGCCGGTTGACGGCGCAACGAGCTTAGGAGGTCCGCGCAAGCGGCAGAGGAATGATACAGACCTGGAAAACGGGAAGCACGATATCTTGCCTGTGGCCGCCCCGCGCGGACCACGCCGGAGTGCCTGTGATGCTGCCCCGTAAATCCGATAGCGACATGTGCCGCGACGGCGCCAACACCGCGAACGTGCGGTTCCAACATCCCGTCGATGAGCCCGGAAGAGTGCACGGCGTATCAGACCCTCGTCACATCGCAGATCTTGCAAGCCTGTCGTCGAATAGGGGCCAATTACTTGCTATGAAGGAGAGATGGAGATGGCGAAAACTTCGAAAATCAGGGAGCCAAATAAGAGGGCAAGATAAAAGCCGTGCCAGCTGCGCGCCCGGGATGGTCGGTTTTCAGCGGCTTTGCGCGTATGGCACCGCCAGAATCAGCCATACTGATGGCAGAAAGTCGGCCAAATGCGCGCCCTTTTCGTATGGCAGGGCGCCCGATGCGGCGTGACGACGGCGATTTCCGGATCAGGCCGGGACGGAGCCGCGATCGCGGCTCGGGTTCCGCGGGCAGGGGCAAGCGTCTCGCGGCCCAGGTCCGCAAGGCCGCCGCCCGCTCGGGCTACACCCGCTCGCGGCCCGGGCGAAGCCGCGGCGGCGGCACCGGGACGCAGGGACGGGGCCGGCGCGCCTTGGCCGCTATGCGCAGCCAGCCGGGCAGCCGGCGCGTCACCGTCATGGCGCGCGTGGTCCGGCATCGCGGCGCACGGTTTCGGGCGGCGCCGCTAGCGCGCCATATTTCCTACCTCGAGCGCGAGGGCGTGACCCGCGACGGACGCGACGCCAACATGTTCGATGCCGATGGCGATGCGGTCGACCGCGACGCGTTCGCCGCGCGGTGCGAGGAGGACCGGCATCATTTCCGGTTGATCGTCAGTCCCGAGGACGCCGCCGATCTCGGCGACCTTCGTGCCTTCACCCGCGATCTCTTGGCCGACATGCAGAAGGATCTCGATACCCGGCTCGACTGGGTGGCGGTCGACCATTGGAATACCGACAATCCGCATGTCCATATTCTCGTGCGCGGTGTCGCCGACGATGGCGCCGATCTCGTCATCGACCGCGGCTATATCGGCGCTGGCATCCGCGGCCGCGCCGAAGCCTTGGCGACGCTCGAGCTCGGTCCGCGCAGCGAGATCGAAATGCAAGCTTCGCTCGCGCGCGAGGTCGATGCCGAACGCTGGACGAGCCTCGACGCCCGGCTGCAGCGCATCGCCGACGAGACGGGCGGGGTGATCGACCTGCGTCCTGCTGCTGGCGACGATCGGCGCATGCACGGCCTGCTGGTGGGCCGCGCCGCGAAGCTCGAGGCGATGGGGCTTGCCGAGCGATGCGGCGCCGGCCTCTGGACGATGGACGCGGATGCCGAACCGGCGCTGCGCGCGGTCGCCGTGCGCGGCGATATCATCAAGACGATGCACCAGGCGCTCACCCGCGCCGGCGGGCGCTTCGATCCCGCTGCGCTCGCGCTCCACGACGGAGCACCCGATGGCGCGATCATCGGCCGACTAGTCGAGCGCGGCCTCCACGACGAGCTCGCGGGCAGTGCCTATGCGATCGTCGACGGCGCCGACGGGCGCACGCATCACATTCGCTTTGACGAAATGGAGATGACTGGCGACGCGCGGCCCGGCGCGATCGTCGAACTGCGCAAGTGGCAGGACGGCAAGGGGCGTGATCAGATATCGTTGGCGACCCGCTCCGACCTGCCGCTTGCTTCGCAGGTGGTCGCGCCCGGCGCGACCTGGCTCGACCGCCAGCTCGTCGCCCGCGAGCCCGTCGCAAGCGGGAGCGGCTTCGGCCTCGAAATTCGCCAGGCGATGGACGAACGCGCGCGCCATCTTGTGAGCGAAGGACTGGCTTCGCGCGCCGGCGATCGGCTGAGCCTGTCACCGGGACTGATCGACAAGCTCGCCTCGCGCGAGCTCGCGGCCGCGACCGCCGCGATCGCCGAGCGGACCGGACTTGCCGCGAAACCCTCGGCTGCCGGGGAGTATGTGAGCGGCATCTACCGCGAACGCGTCACCCTCGCATCGGGGCGCTTCGCGATGATCGACGACGGGCTCGGCTTCCAGCTCGTTCCCTGGCGCCCCGCGCTCGACCGCCACCTCGGCCAACATATCACCGGCACCATGTCGCCCGGCGGCACGGTCGACTGGGCGCTGGGCCGAGGCATCGGCATCTAGAAGGACAAATCGCATGAACGACAAGATACTCTGGGGCCAGATCGCCGCCGTCGGCGCGATCGTGATCCTCGCGGTCTGGGCGGCGACGCAATGGACTGCCGCTGCGCTCGGATATCAGCCGGCGCTGGGTGCGCCATGGTTCCGCATCGGCGATTATCCGGTCTATCCGCCGCCGGCCTTCTTCTGGTGGTGGTTCGTCTATGACGCTTATGCGCCGCCGATCTTCTACCGCGGCGCCATGATCGCCGCCTCGGGCGGCTTCGTCTCGATCATCGTCGCGATCGCCATGTCGGTATGGCGCGCCCGCGAGCGGCGGCGCGCCGAAACCTATGGCTCGGCGCGCTGGGCAGATGCGGGCGATATCCGGGGAGCGGGCATGCTCGGCGATGCCGGGGTGATCCTTGGACGCTTTCGCCGGCACTATCTGCGTCACGATGGCGCAGAGCATATCCTCTGCTTCGCGCCGACGCGTTCGGGCAAGGGTGTCGGTCTTGTCGTCCCGACGCTGCTCACCTGGCCCGGCAGCTGTATCGTGCACGACATCAAGGGCGAGAATTGGCAGCTCACCTCGGGTTTCCGGGCGCAGCACGGCCGCGTGCTCCTCTTCGATCCCACCAACATCGCGTCATCCGCCTACAACCCTTTGCTCGAAATCCGGCGCGGTCAGTGGGAGGTGCGCGACGCGCAGAATGTCGCCGACGTGCTCGTCGACCCCGAAGGCAGCCTCGAGAAGCGCAACCATTGGGAAAAGACGAGCCATTCGCTGCTCGTCGGGGCGATCCTCCATGTCCTCTATGCCGAAGAGGATAAATCGCTCGCCGGGGTGGCGGCCTTTCTGTCCGATCCCCGCCGCGGCATCGCCTCGACGCTGCGGATCATGCAGACGACCGCGCATCTCGGCGAGGCGGGCGTGCATCCGGTGGTCGCACGCGCCGCGCAGGACCTGCTCAACAAGTCGGCCAACGAACGGTCGGGGGTGCTGTCGACGGCCATGTCCTTCCTAGGGCTCTACCGCGATCCGGTGATCGCGGCGGTGACGGGGCGGTCCGACTGGCGCATCGCCGATCTCGTCACCGGCGATACCCCAACCTCGCTCTATCTCGTCGTCCCGCCCGGCGACATCAGCCGCACCAAGCCGCTCATCCGCCTCATCCTCAACCAGATCGGGCGGCGGCTCACCGAGGAACTCAATCCCGCCGCTCGGCCGCAGCGCCTCCTCTTCCTGCTCGACGAGTTTCCGGCGCTCGGGCGACTCGATTTCTTCGAGAGCGCGCTGGCCTTCATGGCGGGCTACGGGATCAAGGCCTTCCTGATCGCCCAGTCGCTGAACCAGATCGAAAAGGCCTATGGGCCGAACAATGCCATTCTCGATAATTGCCACGTCCGGGTAAGTTTCGCGACGAATGACGAGCGCACCGCCAAGCGGATTTCCGATGCGCTAGGGACCGCGACGGAGATGCGCGCCATGAAGAATTATGCGGGGCACCGGCTCTCGCCATGGCTCGGTCATCTCATGGTGTCGCGTACCGAGACCGCGCGCGCATTGCTGACGCCGGGCGAGGTGATGCAGCTACCGCCCGACCAGGAAATCGTGATGGTCGCAGGCGTGGCGCCGATCCGCGCAAGCAAGGCGCGATATTTTACCGACCCCCGGTTGCAGGCGCGCATCTTGCCGCCCCCGCCTCCCTCCGAAGCGGATGCTCCGCGGCCCGACGACTGGAGCGCGCTTGCGCCTCCGGCAATCCTACCCGGCGTCGCGGCCGCGCAGGCAGATCAGGGCGTCTCGAGTGATCAGGCGGATGAGAAGCAGGAGGAAAGCGAGGCGAATAGCGGTATCCGGCAGGAACCGGCGATACCCGACCATGAAGATATTGCCCCCGTGCCCGGCAACCCGATCGGCGAATTCGACTTCGACGACCCGGATCGCGACGATGACGCGGCTCGCAAGCGCAAGGCCATCGATGGCGCCATGCGCCGCGGCGCCCGTCTCGCGTCGCAAGATCCCGATGACGGGATCGACCTGTGAGAAAGCCGTCGGTCAAGCGGACCTTCCGGATCGACGCGATCCTGGCGCGGCAGCTCGACGAACGGGCGAGCAGCCGGCGGATCACCCGCACCGACATCGTCGAAGCGGCGCTGGCTTCCTTGCTGACCCCCGACCATGAGGAACGCATCGAGGCAGTGCTGACGCGGCGCCTCGACAGGATTTCGCGCCAGCTCGACCGGCTCGAATGGCATGTCGAACTGTCGAATGAGGCGTTCGCACTGTTCGTCCGCTCCTGGCTCGTCAACAGCCCGCCACTGCCCGACGCCGCTCTCCGCGCTGCGCAGGCAACCGGCAAGAAGCGATGGGAGGCCTTTGTCGATTCGCTCAGCCGCCGGATGGAGGCCGGGCCGAAGCTCGGGGACGAACTCTCGCGCGACAAGGATGGCGATCATTCGTCGCCTTCAGTGAAATAAGCCATCAGCCGGTGCGCGAGTGGCGGCGCCAGCCGGATGAAATTGCGCCGCCCGTCGAGCCTGTCGGCCTCGCGGGTCACAAGCCCGGCGTCGCAGAGCCGCTGGAGCAGCCGCAAGGCGCTCGTCATCGGCAAGCCCGAGGCGATGCAGAGCGAGCTCGTCGACACCGCCTTCGCTTCTCCTTCATGAATGAAGAGATCGATAAGCATGTCCCAGGCCGGCTCGCCGAAGAGGTCGGCGGCTCCGACGAGCTGGCGGCGCAGCAATCGTCGCCGCGAAGCCCTTTGCGCATTGGCAAGCGCAAGCTTTGCGCCGCGCGCCTTTCGCCACTCGCGTGCCGTGTCGCGCAGCACGGCCGCCGATGACGCCTCGCTGCAGGCCGCCGTCCCGCCGTGGAGGATCGTGCGATGGCCGCGGAGCGTCACGACGATATGTTCCAGCACCTCCACATCGAGCGATCGACCGATCGCGGCCAGCCGCTCGGTTGCCGTGATATCGGATCGGCTGGGCGTGGGATCGCCGCTCGGATGATTGTGGACGAGGATGATCGCGGCGGCGTCGAGTTCGATCGCCCGTCTAAATATGGTGCGCGGATAGAAGGCGACCTGTCCGACCGTCCCATGTTGCAGTTGCTCGTCCGCGATCAGCCGGCGGGAGGCGTCGAGAAAGAGAATGCGCAGCGTCTCGTGAGGCAGCGCCCCCATCGAGGCTCTGAGATATTCGAGCAGACGCGGATTGCCGGGGTCGATCCCTCGGCCCGCAAGCTCGGCGCGCAGCGCCTCCGACGTGACGGCGCGTGCGGCAACGATCATCGCTGCGACCGGGCTAAATTGTCCCAGCGTGCGGGCTAGCGCTTCGGGAGACTGGGCGAGAAGACGGCCGAGGGTCCGGTGTTCTGCCAGTAGCGTCCCGGCTATGGCTTCGCTGTTGTCCGGATCGAGGGTGGCAACGAATTGAGCCAGGATGGCTCGCTGACGCCGCGCGCCAGCCGATGCTGGTGACGCCAGGTTGCGAGGATGAGGATCGCCGGGACCGGCCACGACGTCGCCACCTGCATCGTGAGATACGCCGCCGGATGCAGCGCCATGTCGAATGTTCGGCTCATGTGCGCGAGGAGCGGGACCAGATGCAAAACGGCGATGCACATGGGCCAGAAGCGATGCGCAAACATCGCGAGCGCGACGGTGGACCCGGCGCCAAAAAGGTCGATCGCGAGATGACCGGTGTCGACCGCGGCGAAGTTCGCCGGCACGAAGATATGAAGGATCTGGTCCGAGCCCACCATCGCCACCGCGATCGCCGCCATCACCCGTTCGGGTCCGCCGCCCTTCCACGCGGCATAGCCGACGGCAATGGCCAGGAAAGCGAGAAACAAAACGATGCGCATGCTCCGAAACTTTCATGGCCGTTGCTCCCGGTCAACAGCCGTCATCCCGCAGATTGTGCGCCGCCGCCGATGCCGGCAACCGAAGGGCATTCATGAAGATCGTAGCCCGCGGTCTCGCGCCCGATGTCGGCGAGTTCGCCATGGACGCGGAGGATGTCGCCGCTGACATCGACCAGCGCCATCTGCGCCTTCATGAGCCGGCGGATCGTCGCCTGGCCCTTCGTAGCCGGCACTCCGCCGGTGTCGCGCCGCGCGGTCACCACGCTCGTCATCAGCGTCGACACGGCGATGAGCGCGTCGTCGACCCGGACTTCCGCGGCGGGAACGTCGCGGATCAGACGCGCTGCCGTGATCGTAATTTCCTTGGACATGACTTCTCCTCTGCCGGAAGCGGGCGCTCCGGCCGTTGATCGTGGACAGATGAAAGGATCAGCCGGAGATCAGCCGCGTCAGCGTTTCGCCGATCGCCAGCCCCGTCAGAATGAGGAGGATCAGCACGACCAGCATCGTCGCCATGATCCACACTCTGTTCCGACCGGGATGATCGTGCCTCCGGAGACCCTTGAACGGCGAACCGACCGCTACCGGTTGTTCGGTATGTGACGCGCTGTGTTGAAGCGCCATCGCAGCCAACTCCCCGTTCGGGAGGTCGGATGGCACCAGCCGGGGTTCTTCCGGTAGTATGATCGCGTCACATGGTATCCGGTCATAGGTCTGTTTGAGGCGCGCATAACGAAGGGCCGCCTCGGCCCGGTTGGCTGCGCCCAATATGTCTCGCGCGGTCGTGAGCCTGAGATCGACGGCCTGCTTCGAGATATCGAGCCGCCGGGCGATCTGCTTCGATGTCTGATGCTCGAGCACGAGATCGAGGCACGCACGCTGCTTGTCCGTGAGCCTCGCCCAGCGCACTGCGTCCTCTGACGGCTGCGACCCCGAATCAGTCATCCGGGCACTGTCGTCAAATTCGCGATTCGCACAAGTCGCCGACCGAAATTCACGCTTGCTTGCCGCATGTTACGTGCGCGGAGCCTACGCTACGGCCTGTCTTTCTTCGCCATCCTTCGATCTGAAAAGATCGCTGTTGAATTTGCGCGGCTCGTGCGTCTCTTACTCGTCCCCGTCGCGCCGGGCGCCGTTGCCCGGCCTCATGAAATGGGGATCCCGATGGGCGCAGAACCGATCCGGCTGGAGGCACGTCATCGCAGCGCGCGTATGCTTCGCACGGCGATGGGCGGCGCGATCGCGGACTGGCTTGCCGATCGCGACGTCATCGAAATCATGCTCAATCCCGATGGGCGGCTCTGGGTAGACCGGCTAGGACGGGGCATCGAGGATAGCGGTGCAACGCTGTCCGCGGCCGACGGCGAGCGCATCATCCGTCTCGTCGCGCATCACGTCGGAGCCGAAGTGCATGGCGCGGCGCCGCGCGTCTCCGCCGAGCTTCCCGACGGGGGTGAGCGCTTCGAGGGCCTGCTGCCGCCGGTCGTCGCCGCCCCGACCTTCGCCATCCGCAAACCCGCGATCGCGGTCTTCACGCTCGGTGACTATGTCGCCTCGGGGATCATGTCTGCCGGTGCGGCCGACGTGCTGCGCGCCGGGGTGCGCGACCGGCTGAACATCCTGGTCGCCGGCGGTACCGGCACCGGAAAGACGACGCTGACCAACGCCCTCCTCGCCGAAATTGCAGGCGGCAGCGACCGGATCGTGCTGATCGAGGATACACGCGAGTTGCAGTGCGCTGCGCCCAATCTCGTCGCGATGCGCACCAAGGATGGCGTCGCCTCGCTCTCGGACCTCGTCCGTTCGTCGCTGCGCCTTCGGCCCGATCGCATCCCGATCGGCGAGGTGCGCGGCGCCGAGGCGCTAGATCTTCTGAAAGCCTGGGGTACCGGCCATCCCGGCGGAGTCGGCACGATCCACGCCGGGAGCGCTCTCGGCGCGCTCCGCCGGATGGAGCAGCTGATCCAGGAAGCCGTGGTCACCGTGCCGCGCGCGTTGTTGGCCGAGACGATCAATCTCGTCGCTGTGCTTGTCCGCGACGGAACCGGGCGGCGTCTCGCCGAACTCTCGCGCGTCGACGGATTCGACCGGCTCAACCTCGAATATCGGCTCACGCACCTCATCACCCCCGAAGGAGACAATCGATGATCCATGCCGTCCGGCATGGCGCGCGACGCGCCATGCTTTGTTCGACCGCGCTGTTCTTCGCACTGGCCGTTGCGGCCCCGGCACAGGCCGGCGGCTCGTCGATGCCTTGGGAAGCGCCGCTGCAATCGATCCTCGAGAGCATCGAGGGGCCGGTCGCGAAGATCGTCGCGGTGATCATCATCATCGTGACCGGGCTCAGCCTTGCGTTCGGCGACACCTCGGGCGGCTTCCGCCGACTGGTCCAGATCGTGTTCGGCCTGTCGATCGCCTTCGCCGCCTCGAGCTTCTTCCTCTCCTTCTTCTCGTTCGGCGGCGGAGCGCTCGTCTGATGGGCCGGGAAGAGGAGGTGTCGGGATATTTCGCGCCGGTGCACCGGGCGCTGGCCGAGCCCATCCTGCTGGGCGGTGCGCCGCGGTCGCTCGCGATCGTCAACGGCACGCTCGCCGGCGCGGTCGGTCTCGGTCTTCGCCTCTGGCTCGTGGGCCTCGTCCTCTGGGCGGTCGGCCACGCCCTCTCGGTCTGGGCCGCCCGCCGCGACCCCGCCTTCGTCGACGTCGCCCGGCGTCACCTCAAATATCCTGTCTGGATGCGCCCATGATGAACTTCTCCGAATATCGATCGAAATCCGCCCGCCTCGCCGATTTTCTCCCTTGGGTCTGCCTGGTGGCGGCGGGCGTGGTGCTGAACAAGGACGGCTCCTTCCAGCGCACGGCGCGCTTTCGCGGGCCCGACCTCGACAGCGCCACGCCCGCCGAACTCGTCGCGGTCACAGCGCGGCTCAACAGCACGCTCCGGCGCCTGGGATCGGGATGGGCGGTGTTCGTCGAGGCACAGCGCGTGCCTGCCATCTCCTATCCCGTCTCGGAATTTCCCGATGTCGTATCGGAACTCGTCGACGTCGAGCGCCGCGAGCAATTCCGCGAGGAAGGCGCGCATTTCGAAAGCTTCTATTATCTGACCCTGCTCTGGATGCCGCCCGCCGAAGAAGCCGCGCGCGCCGAGGCATGGCTGTACGAGGGGCGCTCGAAGACCGGAGTCGATCCGAAGGAACTGCTCGCGGGCTTTATCGACCGCAGCTCGCGCGTGCTGCATCTCGTCGAGGGCTTCATGCCGGAGGCCGAATGGCTGGATGACGGCGAGACGCTGACCTATCTCCACAGCTGTATCTCGACCAAGGCGCAGCGCGTCCGCGTGCCCGAGACGCCCGTCTATCTCGATGCCCTCCTCGCCGACGAGGCGCTCGTCGGCGGGCTCGAGCCGCGGCTCGGCGACCATCATCTGCGCACGCTTACCATCACCGGTTTTCCGAGCGTCACCTTCCCCGGCCTGCTCGACGAGCTCAATCGCCAGGCCTTCGCCTATCGCTGGTCGTCGCGCGCGATCATGCTCGACAAGACCGACGCGACGAAGTTGCTGACGAAAATCCGGCGGCAGTGGTTCGCTAAGCGCAAGTCGATCGCCGCGATCTTGAAGGAGGTGATGACCAACGAGGCATCGGTCCTGATGGACAGCGACGCCTCGAACAAGGCGGCCGATGCCGACATGGCGCTGCAGGAACTCGGCGCCGACGAGGCGGGCATCGCCTATGTGACGGCGACGATTACCGTGTGGGATCGCGATCCTGCCCTCGCGGCCGAAAAGCTGCGGCTGGTCGAGAAGATCATCCAGAGCCGCGACTTCACCTGCACCGTCGAGGGGGTGAACGCGCTCGAAGCCTGGTTCGGGAGCCTCCCCGGCCATGTCTATGCCAATGTCCGCCAGCCCCCGGTCTCGACCCTTAATCTCGCCCACCTCGTCCCCCTCTCGGCGGTGTGGGCGGGGGCGGAACGGGACGAGCATTTCGGTGATGCCCCCTTGCTTTACGGCAAGACCGAAGGCTCGACCCCGTTCCGCCTTTCGCTGCATGTCGGCGACGTCGGCCATTGCCTCGTCGTCGGGCCGACCGGCGCCGGCAAGTCCGTACTCCTCGCGCTGATGGCGATGCAGTTCCGGCGCTACGAGGGCAATCAGATCTTCGCCTTCGACTATGGCGGTTCGATCCGCGCCGCGGCGCTCGGCATGGGCGGCGACTGGCAGGATCTCGGCGGCGCGCTTCATGATGCCGGCAGCCACGGGTCGGTCGCGCTGCAGCCTCTAGCGCGGATCGACGAGGCCGCCGAGCGTGCCTGGGCCGCCGAATGGCTCGCGGCGCTTCTCGCAGGCGAGGGTATCGCCGTCGATCCGGCGGCGAAGGAGCATATCTGGTCGGCGCTGACCTCGCTCGCGACTGCGCCGGTCGCCGAGAGGACGCTCACCGGCCTCGCTGTCCTGCTCCAGTCCCAGGAGCTGAAGCTCGCGCTCGCACCCTATCTGGTTGGCGGTCCCTGGGGCCGCCTGCTCGACGCCGAGGCCGAGCATCTCGGCTCCGCGCGTGTGCAGGCGCTCGAAACCGAAGGCCTCGTCGGCGCCGCGTCGGCCGCGACGGTGCTGTCCTATCTGTTCCACCGGATCGAAGGCCGCCTCGACGGCTCGCCGACGCTGATCATCATCGACGAAGGCTGGCTCGTTCTCGACAGCCCGGCCTTCGCGGCGCAGCTGCGCGAATGGCTGAAGACACTGCGCAAGAAGAATGCGAGCGTGATCTTCGCGACGCAGAGCCTTGCCGATATCGAAAGCTCCGCGATCGCGCCGGCGATCATCGAGAGCTGCCCGACCCGGATATTCCTGCCGAACGAGCGCGCGGCCGAGCCGCAGATCGCGCGGGTCTACGAGCGCTTTGGACTCAACCACCGGCAGATCGAAATCTTGAGCCGGGCGACGCCGAAGCGCGACTATTATTGCCAGTCGCGGCGGGGCAACCGCCTGTTCGACCTTGGTCTCGGCGACATCGCGCTCGCTTTCGCCGCCTCCTCCTCGAAATCCGACCAGATCCGCATCGGCGAGCTGATCGCCGCGCATGGCCAACAGCAGTTCGCCGCCGCCTGGCTTCGCCACCGCGGCCTGACCTGGGCCGCCGACCTGCTCGGCAATCTCGAAATCGCAGCACCCTGAAGGAGTGAAGTTGATGAAGAAGAATCTCTGTCGCCGTGCGGCGCTGGCCGGTCTGATCGCGATCGCTATGTTGCCCGCCGGTTCGATGATCGCGCCCGCTGCGGCGCAGATCGGCGGGATCGTCCACGACCCGCGCAACTATGCCCAGAATATCCTGACCGCCGCGCGCACGCTCGAGCAGATCAACAACCAGATCAAGCAGCTCCAGAACCAGGCGACCTCGCTCGTCAACGAGGCGCGCAATCTGCAGAGTCTGCCGACCTCGACGCTGCAGGAGCTGCAGGGCCAGGTCGACCGCACGCGAGAGCTTTTGAGCGAGGCGCAGCGCGTCGCCTTCGACGTCGGCGATATCCAGAAGGCGTTCGATGCCCGCTACAAGGGCGCGGCGCTGTCGGGTCCGCAGGCGGCGCTCGTCGCCAATGCTGAGGCGCGCTGGAACGACAGCGTCGGCGCCTTCCAGGACGCGATGAAGGTGCAGGCCGGCGTCGTCACCAACATGGGCGCGGCGCGCCAATCGATCTCGACGCTGGTAACCGCCAGCCAGTCGGCGAGCGGCGCGCTGCAGGCGGCACAGGCGGGCAACCAGCTGCTGGCGCTCCAGTCGCAGCAGCTCGGCGACCTCGCCGCCGCGATCGCGGCGCAGGGCCGCGCCGAAATGCTGGGTGCCGCGCGGGCCGCGGCGGCCGAGGCCGAAGGGCGCGAACGCTTCCGCCGCTTCCGCAAGGGCAATTGAAATGGGCCGGGCGGGGAAGCTCGTCGTCGGAGCGATCGTCGGCGGCATGGCGCTGACGCTCGCGCTTCTGGCAGCGGTCGACCCGCCTGCGCCGCAGGCGTCCGTTTTTGATCACATATCCGGAGCGGACGCAGGGCGCGACCTTGCTGAGACGCTGCGCCGCTGCCGAACCGTCACCGTTGCCGATGCGGAATGCGAGGCGGCCTGGGAGACGAAGCGCCGCCACTTCTTCGGCCAGGAAAGGCAAGAGCGATGAACGATACCGCCGTGATCGACCAGTTCCTGTCGGTCTTCTCGACCTATATCGATAGCGGCTTCGGGCTGCTCGGCGGCGAGGTCGGCTTTCTGTCGTCGACGCTGATCGTCATCGACGTGACGATCGCGGCGCTCTTCTGGGCGTGGGGCGCCGATGAGGATGTCCTCCAGCGTCTGGTCAAGAAGACGCTCTATATTGGCGTGTTCGCCTTCATCATCGGCAATTTCCAGAGCCTCGCCACCATCATGCTCGAAAGCTTCGCTGGGCTCGGCCTCAAGGCGAGCGGCGGCGCTATGGCGATCGGCGACTTCATGCGCCCGGGTTTCGTCGCGGCGACCGGCCTCGATGCCGCCGAGCCCCTGCTCGATGCATCGGCCGATCTGCTCGGGCCGGTCGGGCTTTTCACCAATTTCGTCCAGATCATGATCCTGCTCGTCGCTTGGGTGATCGTCGTGCTCGCCTTCTTCATTCTCGCGGTGCAGGTCTTCGTGACGATCCTCGAATTCAAACTCGTGACGCTCGCGGGCTTCGTCCTCATCCCCTTCGCTTTCTTCGGGCGTACGGCCTTCATGGCCGAGCGTGTGCTCGGCCATATCATTTCCTCGGGCATCAAGCTTCTCGTGCTCGCGGTCATCACCGGCATTGGGACGACCTTGTTCGACCGCTTCCTCGATGCCGGCGTCGGCCCCGAGCCTGATATCGAGCAGGCAATGGCGATCGCGCTCGGCGCGCTGACGCTTCTCGGACTCGGCATCTTCGGCCCCAGCGTCGCCAACGGCATCGTCGCGGGCGGGCCGCAGCTCGGAGCCGGTGCGGCTGCAGGAACCGCCGTCGCGGCTGGCGCGACGCTCGCTGCCGGTGCGGCCGGCGCGACGCTCGCCGGCGGTGCGGCAGCCACCGCGGCGCGCGGCACCGCCGCAGCGGGAGCGCGCGGGGCCGGCAGCGCCTCGGCGGCCTATTCCGCGGGAGCGGCCGGGAAGAGCGGGGCAGGGGCCGTCGGTTCCGGCCTGGCCAACGTCGCGCGCAGTGCGGCCAGCGGCGCCGCATCGCCGCTTCGCCGCGCTGCGGAGAAGCTGCGAGCCGACTTCGAGGCCGGGCGCAGCGGGTCCGCCGAGGGCGCTGCGCCTTCCCGGTCTGCCGACGGTCCGCCCGCATGGGCGGCGGCGATGCGCCGCCGGCAGATGGTGACGCAGGGCGCGACCATTGGCGCCCACACTCTCAAGGGCGGCGATAGCCATGGCGGCGGCTCGGCTCCCGACATCAGCGAAAAGGACTGATCATGTTCAAGCGACCTACCAACCATTATGGCCAAACGCCCGAGCCGGTGACGCCCTACCAGCGCGCGGCGCAGGTCTGGGACGATCGCATCGGGTCGGCGCGTGTTCAGGCGAAGAACTGGCGCCTCGCCTTTTTCGGTTCCCTCCTCCTCTCGGGCGGGCTCGCCGGCGGCCTCATCTGGCATTCGGCGCGCGGTACGATCACGCCCTGGGTGGTCGAAGTCGACAAGCTCGGCGAGGCCCGCGCGGTCGCGCCCGCGGACGAGGACTATCAGCCGACCGATCCGCAAACCGCGTTCCACCTCGCGCGTTTCATCGAGCATATCCGCTCGATCCCGGCCGATCCGGTCGTGCTGCGCAAGGACTGGCTCGCGGCCTATGATTTCACCACCGCGGCGGGCGCACAGGCGCTCAATGACCATGCACGCAATAACGACCCCTTCGCCGAGGTCGGCAAGGTCCAGGTCGCGGTCGATGTGTCGAGCGTGATCCGCGCTTCGAAGGACAGCTTCCGCATCGCCTGGACCGAGCGCCGCTATCAGGACGGCAGCCTTGTCGAGACGTCGCGCTGGTCCGCGATCCTCACCGTCACCCATGTACCGCCGCGCACCCCCGACGCTCTGCGCCGCAATCCGCTCGGCGTTTTTGTGTCCGCTATTTCATGGTCCAAGGAGCTCAATCAATGAAGCCCGTTTCCCCCGAATTTCTTCTCGCCGGCGCCGCCTTGCTCGGCCTGGCGTCGCCTTCGATTGCCGCTGAAAGCCGCGATCCGCGCCAGAATGTCGGGCGCGCGAATGATGCCGCCCGTGTCCAGCCCGAGCGGGCCACCTTCCTCAATGCTATCCAGAAATACGCCTGGGCCGAAGGGGCACTCTACCAGGTTTACGCATCGCCGGGGCAGGTCACCGATATCGTTCTGCAGGAGGGTGAGGAGCTCGTCGGGCCGGGGCCCGTTGCCGCCGGCGATACGGTCCGGTGGATCATCGGCGACACGGTGAGCGGCAGCGGAGCCAGTCGCCGGGTACATATCTTGGTGAAGCCGACGCGACCCGACATCATGACGAATATCGTCATCAACACGAGCAGACGGACCTATCATATCGAGCTGCGCGCAACGCCCGCGACTTACATGGCATCGGTGTCCTGGTCCTATCCGGAAGCCGAGCTCATCGCGCTGCGCACGGCCGAAGCGGAGCGCGAGCGGGCCGCTCCGATTGCGGCAGGACTCGATCTTGGCGCGCTCAACTTTCGCTATCGGCTCTCTGGCGACAAGCCCGGGTGGCGCCCGGTAAGGGTCTTCGACGACGGGCGGCAGACCTTCGTGGAGTTCGGCGACGATATCGCGACGGGCGAGATGCCGCCGCTGTTCGCCACCGGTGCGAAAGGGGAGGCGGAGCTTCTCAACTACCGTGTGCAGGGGCGCTACATGATCGTCGACCGGCTGTTCGAGCGCGGCGAACTGCGGATGGGCGCCGGCCGCGCGGCGCGCAAGGTGATCATCGAACGCGTCGCACGCGGCGGGGACCGCTCATGAGCGCGCCGGAACGGGACGATGCGATTGTGGCTGAGCCCGCAGCAGCCCCCGCCGCCGGTGCCGAAGCTTTCCGGCTCGGCGCCGAACCGCCGAAAGTCATGCGCCTCTCGCGCAAGTCGATTGCCATCATGGGCGGTGCCTCGGGCATCGCGATCGGCGGCGCGCTGCTCTACGCACTCCAGTCGGAGAAGCCGAAGGTGGCGGAAAACCTCCATAACAGTGATCGGGCAAACCGGTCCGAGCTCGTGACCGGTGCGCCGGGTGATTATGACAAGATTCCAAAGCTCGGTGACCCGCTCCCCGGCGACCTCGGGCGGCCGATTCTCGCGGCGCGCGAAAAGGGCCAGGCGGCACCTATTCCCCCGATTGGCGCGCCGCCTGCCGACTCCCGGGCAACTGCCGCCGAACAGGCACGCGCGCGGGTAGCACAGGAGCGCGACAGTGCTCGGGCCAGCCAGATATTTCTTGGTGGCGGGGCATCTCTTCCATCTCCTGCGCCGGTCTTGGGCGATACGGCACTGCCGCTCTCGCCCGGCAATCCGCAAGCCGTTCAAACTTTGGCCGGAAAGCGGAGGGATTTCCTCGGCGGCGGCAATGCGCGGCCGACGGAAAGCGCGGCGCGGATCGTCGCGCCCTCGTCGCCTTATGTGGTTCAGGCGGGCAGTGTGATTCCGGCCGCGCTCATCACTGGCATCCGCTCCGACCTCCCGGGGCAGGTCACGGCGCAGGTGACCCAGAATGTCTATGACAGCCCCACCGGCCGCATTCTGCTGATTCCGCAGGGCGCGCGGCTAATCGGCGAATATGACAGCGAGATCGCTGACGGGCAGAACCGGGTGCTGCTCGTCTGGGAGAGGCTCATCCTTCCGGGCGGCCGTTCGCTCGCGCTCGATCGCCAGCCAGGCGCCGACGCGTCGGGCCGGGCAGGCCTCGCCGATCGCACCGACCATCATTGGGGTCGGGTGTTGCGCGCCGCGCTGATATCGACCCTGCTCGGCATCGGTGTCGAAACGGGATCGGGCGGCGATGACGCCCTCCTTCGGGCGCTCCGGGACGGGGCGCAGGACAGCGTGAACCAGGCGGGTCAGCGGATCGTGGAGCGCGAGATGAAGGTGCCGCCAACGCTCACCATCCGCCCAGGCCATCCACTACGCGTCATCGTGACGCGCGACCTTGTGTTCGAACAGGGGAGCAAAGGATGAGCCGCCTTCGGCTTGGACCGATCGCCGATGACAAGCCGGTCAAATTGACGATCGAGGTTCCGGGACGGCTTCACCGCGATCTGCTCGTCTATGCCGAGATCCACGCGAAAGCCACGGGCCTCGCTGAGCCGCTGGCGCCCGAGAAGATTGCGGTCCCTATGATCGAGCGCTTCATTTCGGCCGACCGCGGGTTCGCGACTGCGCGGCGGCAGCGCTGAGGGCAGCAGGCCGCATCCGACGAAGATTGACGACAGTTTGCGCGGGCGATCCAGTCCCGAGGCGTCCGGTGTGATGCCGCCAGGCACGATTCAATCTGAGAGAACTTCTCCCTTTGTGGGAAGGGGCGGCGCGGAGGGACCAGTCTGCCGCGCCGCCCCGAAAGCTGCCGCGCGCGGTGGGGGCGCGCGCGGCAACCTAATCTATCTCTTTGCGGCGCCCCTCGCGGCTTGCGGCTTCGTGACGCGCAGTCCCGGCACCCCGGCGCGGTCGACCGCGCGCCGCCACGCCGCAAGTTCTTCGGGACTCAGACGGTAACGCGCGCGCGCTTCGCTCGCGGGTATCAGCCCGCCATCGATCGCCGCGAGCACTTCCGCCTTGCGGCGACTCACCCAATAGGCCGTGCACGATGGCGGCAGGTCGCCGAGCGATATTGGCCCGGTCGGCCCCATGACGGACCTTTGGATGCGCTTCGGTTCCGGCACTGCGACATCTCCATCCGCTTCGTGCCCCCCGATCGAAATCTGCCGCCGCAAGGTTAACAAAAGGTTTCGAAATGCGGCCCAAGATGGTGGTTTACGCTACGGAAGGGGCGCCCCCGTCGCTTTTGGCGTTTTGGTACAATCGGCCCGCGCGGGCAGCCCCTAAGGGCGCCGGGCGACCCAGAAGAGCTCGCCTTTCTTGCAAGGGCCAGATCTTCATTCCTGCGCCCGCCCGCGTTCTCGTCGGGCGGGCACTTTTTCAACCTTCCTGGTGTTCTGGACCATTCGGCGTTTGTATCTCGCCATTGCGCCATGCGTCGTTGGCGGGAGCATCATTGACGGACGGTCGGGTCCGAAGCTGGAGCAGGCTGCGGAAAAGCACGCATGGCAGTCGTTGCTGCCTGGATCGCCGAGGAAACATGATCATTCCACAGTTTTAACGCCTCTTGCTTTTCTTCCTTCCAGTCGTGGCGCTGATATATTCCGGCCACACCCGCACGCGAACCGCCCACATGGTTCAGCACAGCCTCAGTGACTTCGAAGCGGATCCCGAGCCGCTGAAATCCTGTTGCGAGCGTGCGCCTCAGGTCATGCAGACGCCAGTCGGGCACGGGCTCGCCGCCGTCATGCGATAAGAGCAGAACCAGTTTGTCTTTGCCCTTGCTGTAGCCCGTGAAAGCGCCTCCGCGCGCCGTCGCGAACAGCTTCCCGGCACGCGGCCATTTTGCTGTGCCGGCCACCTGATCCAGAACGGCAACGGCGAGATCGTTCAGTGGTATCTGGTTCGATTTGCCATTCTTTGCCCGTTCCTTTGGCAAGGTCCACATACGTTCGGCTTGGTCGACCTCCTCCCAGCGAAGCGACGAAACTTCCTCTCGTCGCTGTCCAGTGACGATCAGCAGCCGAATGATAGGGCCGAAGCAATGGTGCGTGTGCGGCGCCGCGAGCCAGATGCGGGCGACCTCTTGGTCGGACAGCCAGCGGTCGCGCGGCGTAACGGCGCGCGGTGTCTCCATCCCCTCCATCGGGCTGCGGTCGATATCCCCACGGCTCACCGCCCAGCGAAAGAGCCGGCGCATCACCGCAAAGACGTTTCGGATATTGCCGATCTGTTCCCTCGGCATCCTGTCCATCACCGCAACAATATCGGAGCGGACAAGCCGGGGCAGGGGCTTGGAGCCCAACACCGGCTTCACGTGGAGTCTCAGGGCTTGCCCGGCAAGCCGCTTCCAACCTTTGCCAACGCAAGAGTCGACAAATCGATCGGCATAATTGTCGAACGCGAGATCGACCGCCTCACGCCGGCGCTGCCGCTCCGTCTCTCCGGGATCCGTGCCTTGAGCGACGAGAATGAACAGCCGTTCCGCTTCGGCTCTCGCCGTGGTTGGGCTCCAAGGCGAGCCGTGACTGCCGATCGTATATCGGCGGGTCTTGGATTCTCGTCCGCCCATTCGAAATTGCAGGACGTATGAAACGGCCCCCGATTTTGTTCGCTTGGCGCCGAAGCCCCTTATGCTATCATCCCAGAGGATGTCATTTTCGCTGCTTGCGATGAGAGCATCGATAGAGCGTTTCGTGATCTTTCCGCGTGCCATAAATGGGTCTCCCAATACGGCGTTTCCAGCAATCACCGGGCAATCACCGTGACGGAAATTGCCGCGTAATTGGGGAAAAGATAGCACAGGGAAGGCCTAGAAAAAACTAGCCTTTTCAACTCTATAGCTCTCTTATTTACGCCTCCAGCGGAAGTACCAGACCTCATGCCCCTGTGCGCGCGCCTTGGCTTCATAGCGGGTTTCGGGCCAGCCGCCGGGGCGGACGAGGAAGTCCTTCGATTCCTGCGCCAGCCATTCGAACTGGTGACGATGGCGCCGCATCACCATCAGCGCGTGCGCGAGATAGACGGGATGGTCGGTGCCGAAGCGGAACTCGCCGCCGGGCTTCAGCTTCGCGGCGATCAGGTCGAGCGGCCCGTCGTTCATCATCCGCCGCTTCGCGTGGCGGACTTTGGGCCAGGGGTCGGGGTGCAGCAGATAGGCGAAGCTCAGCGCGCCATCGTCTATGCGGCGCAGCACCTCGAGCGCGTCGCCATGGTGGATACGGACATTGGCGAGCGGCAGGCGCGCGCCGCCCTTTTCGGCGAGATGCGGGTCGCCCGAAACATGGACGAGCGCCTGCGCGACGCCGTTGACGAAGGGTTCGGCGCCGATGAAGCCATGGTCGGGCAGCATGTCGGCGCGCGCCGCCATATGCTCGCCGCCGCCGAAACCGATCTCGAAGTGCAGGGGGCGGTCATAGCCGAACAGCAATTCGGCGGTGACCGGCCCCTCGGCCGGAACCGCGATCTGCGGCAACAGATTGTCGACCAGATCCTGCTGGCCCGCGCGCAGGGGCTTGCCCTTGGCGCGGCCATAGAGGCGGTTGAGGGTGGTCGGATCGCCCGATTTATAAGCTGTCATGGCGCGCGCCCTATATCATATCGTCGCCCCCGCGAAGGCGGGAGCCGCGCTTCTTGTCGGGCGATTCCCTATTTCAGAAACTGCAGCGCATCCACCAGATCGGTGCGCTCCCACGGGAAGGCGTCGCCGTCCGCGGTGCGGCCGAAATGGCCGTAAGCGGCGGTCTGCTTGTAGATCGGCTTGTTGAGGCCGAGGTGGGTGCGGATGCCCTTGGGCGTCAGCCGGACGAGCTGCGGCAGCGCCTGTTCGAGCGCGGCTTCGCTCACCCCCTCGGCGCCGGTGCCGTGCAGGTCGACATAGACCGACAGCGGCTCGGCGACGCCGATCGCGTAGCTCAATTGGATCGTGCAGCGGCGCGCGAGGCCCGCAGCGACGATATTCTTGGCGAGGTAGCGCGTGACATAGGCGGCCGAGCGGTCGACCTTGGTCGGGTCCTTGCCGCTGAACGCGCCGCCGCCGTGCGGGCTGGCGCCGCCATAGGTGTCGACGATGATCTTGCGGCCGGTCAGCCCGGCGTCGCCGTCGGGGCCGCCGATCTCGAACCGCCCGGTCGGGTTGATGTGATAGACGGTGTTCGCGGTCAGCAGCTCGGCGGGCAGCACGTCGGCGATCACGCCGAGCACATATTTGCGAAGTTCCTGATATTTCGCCTCGTCGCCTTCGCCGCTGTGGAAGAAATAGCCCGGCGCGTGCTGGGTCGACACGACGATCGCGGTCGCCTCGACCGGGCGCTCATTGGCGTAGCGCAGCGTGACCTGGCTCTTCGCATCGGGTTCGAGGAAGGGCGCGATGCCCGCCTTGCGGTCCGCGGCCATGCGCTCGAGGATCTTGTGGCTGTAATCGAGCGTCGCGGGCATCAGGTCGGGCGTCTCGTCGGAGGCATAGCCGAACATGATGCCCTGGTCGCCCGCGCCTTCGTCCTTGTCGGCGCTCTCGTCGACGCCCTGCGCGATATGCGCCGACTGGCCGTGGAGGTTGTTCTCGAAACGGAACTGGTTCCAGTGGAAGCCCGCCTGTTCGTACCCGATTTCCTTGACCGTCTGGCGGACGGTGGCCTCGATCTCGTCGAGCGCGCCGGGCGCCCATTCGCCATCCTCGAACACGCCCTTGCAGCGGATTTCGCCCGCCAGCACGACGAGCTGCGTCGTGGTCAGCGTCTCGCACGCGACGCGCGCTTCGGGATCCTTCGACAGGAACAGATCGACGATCGAATCCGAAATCTGGTCGGCGACCTTGTCGGGATGGCCTTCGGAGACGCTTTCGGAGGTGAAGAGGAAGCTATTGCGCATGGAAGAGGCCTTTTGGGTTATCCAATATAAAGGATGCTTTATGTCGCGCCGCTGTTAGCGTCCGCGCCGCCGAAAGGCAATGGCGGCCGCGAGCAGCAGCAGCGCAAATCCGACCGGCAGCACATTGCCATGGCGTGCGAAGAGCGTCGGCGCGTGGGCCCTGGGAACGAAGCTGTCGATACGTCCGGCCGCGTGCATCGGCAGCGAATCGAGGACGCGGCCGTCGGCGTCGATCACCGCGCTGATCCCCGTCGGGGTCGCGCGGATCACGGGCAGCCCCTCCTCGATCGCGCGGAGCCGCGCCTGCGCCAGATGCTGCGGCGGACCCCAGCCTCCGAACCAGGCGTCGTTCGAGGGATTGAAGAGGAAATCGGGGCGGTGGGTGCGGTCGACGACCTGCCCCGAAAAAATGATCTCGTAACAGATCTGCAGCCCGACCTGGCCGAAACGGCCGAGATCGAGCGTGTGCGGGCCGGGGCCGGGCCAGAAATCCACGTCGCCCGGCGCAAGGCGCGACAGACCGATCGCCGACAGGATCGGCCGCATCGGCAGATATTCGCCGTAGGGGACGAGGTGCGCCTTGTCATAGCGCGCGCCGAGCGTGCCGTCGGCGTGGACCGTCATCACCGCGTTGCGCGCGCCGACGACGCTGCCGTCGCGTCCGAGTTCGAGTTTCAGCGCGCCGAGCAGCATCACGTCGTTCGGGTTCATCAGGTCGGTCAGCCGCCCGCGCGCCTCGGCGGGCGAGCGGTCGTAATAGACGGCGGGATAGCCGGTCTCCAGATAATCGGGAATCGCCGCCTCGGGCCACAGGATCAGGCGCGGCGTGTCGTCCTTCGGCGCGGTCAGTCGCGCGAGCTTGGCGAAATTGGCGTCGGCCTTGCCGCCCTCCCATTTGTCCTGCTGGCCGACGTTGGGCTGGACGACGGTGATGAGGGTGCCCCGTTCGGTCCGTATACGGGCGGCCATTTCTTCCAGCGTCTCGTTCTTGGGTGGCGCGGAAGGAATATTGTCATGCCGCGAAGGCCACAGACCGGCGATCATCATCAGCACGAAGAGTCCGGCGCCAAAGGCCAAAAACTTGGCAAAGCGCCGCGTATCGAATTCTTTGAGCGGCGCGCCAGCCAGATCGCTCTGGCTGCGGGGATCGGGAATGCCGCGTCTCTTGAAATCACGGAGGATGACATATTCTTCGATGGAGGCCGCGATCACCCCGCACCAGATGATGACGAGTCCGCTGACGCCATAGGTGCCGAGGGTTTCGAGATGGTTTTCACCCAATATCCCGGCGAGATTGCCCGCCAGCGAAACCGCGGCGAGCGGATTCCATGCAAAGCCGGTAAAGACCCATGCCCGCAGCCATTCGGTGACGATCCACAATGCGGCGAAGCTCAGCAGATAGGACCATGTGATCCTGGCGAAGGGCAGTGCCCGTGGCGCGCCATAGGCGCGGTGCGGCGGCGCAGCGGCGCACCGCCGCACCATCCACGCCCCCCACGCCGCAAGCGCTGGATAGACCGCCAGATACAGCGACAATAACACCACAGCGACCCACCCCAGCCACGCGGGCATCGCCGCCTGATAGGTAAAGGCGGTCGCGATCCAGTTCAGTCCGATCGTGAAATGCCCGACCCCGAACGCCCAACCCACGCCGAGCGCGCGCCGCCCCTTGGAACTCCGCGCGACGAGCGCCATCCAGCCCGCGAAGGTGAGCAGGGTCATCGGCCAGAGGTTCAGCGGCGCGAAGCCGGTCGCCGACACGGCACCGAGAGCCAGCGCGAGGAGCTTCGGCCAGCGATCGGCGAAAGCGATGATGCGGGAAGAGGTCGCGGTCACGCGCGCTGCTTTAGCCGCGCGGCGGTCCCGCGACAATGACGCTTGCGCGTTTCGGGACGGCGGACGATGAACAGATGTGCCGAGTGCTTGCGACCGGGAGCGGACAAGCGATCCTCCCCGGCACGGGGAGGGGGACCATGGAAGGTGGTGGAGGGGCACCCTCGGTTTACGCTTCTATCCAGAAAAGGCGCGCCATGACGCACCTGCCCCTCCACCACCTTCGGTGGTCCCCCTCCCCGTGCCGGGGAGGAGCGGCGACGGCCGCTCCCCAGCCCAAAGCGGACCTCAAACCGATCCTCTGCGCATGACGGATGCTCAGCGCGCTTTCGATGGCCCCGCATGGCGGATGATCCGGTCGATCAGCCGCCGTTCCTCGCTCGTCGGTTCGGCGGGTTCGGCGGTGACCTCAGCGGGCTTGCGGCGGCCGAACATCGGGCGACGGACGGGAAGCAGGGGGGAATATCGCATCGGAGCACGCCTTGACCACGCGGCCGCCCCCCGCGCCGCAAAGCCCCCCGGCGCCGACCCTCGCGCGCGGGAGCTTGCCCAAGGATTAAGGCGTAAGGTTACTGCTTCCTTTGCGGAACCGAAAAGGTGCCGGTGACGCGCCCGTTGGTGCCGCCGGTGATCGGATTGCCGTCGGGGCCGCGCGCCGCGCCGCGCCCGTCGACCGTCGCGCGGCCGCTGTTCAGGTCGATCACCAGCCGCCCGCCGGTCAGGTGATTGCCGCCCTGGTTGAGCTGGACGTTGCCGACCATCGTGATCAGTCGCTTGTCGAGGTCATAGATGGCGACATTGCCCTTCGCGGTCTCGTCGCCCTTGTTCACCGTCACTCCGCCGGTCGCGTCGAGGCGGTTGACGTCGGTGCCACCCGAGCGCGTGTAGGCGACGGTCATCCGCGGCGCCTTTACCGTGAGACCCGCCTGCGTCACCGTCACCCCGCCTGCCAGCACGACGCGGTCGGCGCGGTCCTGCACCTCGATGCTGCCCGCGTCGAAATCGACCGGGGCGTTGCTGTTGTGGTTGGCGAGTGCCTGCGCCTGCGCCGGGGCGCCGCCGCCGGTCGCGAGGATGCCCAGGCTGGTGAGCGCGAAGCCCGCGCCCGCGAGCATGGCGCTCTTCATCGTCCAAAGCCCCTTCATTTCTTCAGCGCTCCCTGATTGATCCTCAGCTTGGCATTGCCCGACAGGCGCACGACGCGGCTGTCGAGGTCGGCGACAAGCTGGTTGGCCGAAAAATGGCCGATGTTCAACGTGCCGTCGACGCCGCCGGTGCCCGCGAGGCTGCGGCCTTTCAGGTCGATCGCGACATTGCTCGCGTCGATCGCATAGCCGTCGGCGCTGCGCACCTTCACCGTGCCGGGCACCGACACTTTTTCGCTATCCATGTCATATTGCCCTTCGGCGGCGGCGATCGTCGCCGGGCCGTCCTTCAGACGAATCGCACCCGAAAGCTGCTGCATCCGCACGATCGGCTCGGCCGAGCTCTTCTGCACCGCGCTCCCCGCGAGCAGGGCAAAGGGCTGACCCTTCGAATCCTGGCCGCGATATTCGGCGCGCGTCACCTTCATCCGCTCGCTCGCCATATCGACCTTGTCCTTGGCGAGGAGGAAGCTGATTTCGGTGCGCTGGGTGAAGGGCGAGAAGACGAGCACCGCGGCGATCACCCCGATGACGAGCGGCAGGCCATAGCGCAGGAGGCGCACGACGCGGTCGTGGCTCGACCCCTTCGCAGCCCACAGGCGGCGCATCGTGCGGTCATGGTCGGCGCGTTCGGACATGATCTTTCAGCGAATCGCTTCTCAGGTGTGCGCGAAAATATCGACTTCGGGCCAGCCCGCGAGGTCGAGCGCCGCCCGGGTCGGCAGGAAATCGAAACACGCCTGCGCCAATCCGGTGCGCCCTTCGCGTGCCAGCCGGGCGTCGAGCACGTCCTTCATCGCGTGAAGGAAGCGCACGTCGCTCGCCGCATAATCGCGCTGCGCGTCCGAAAGTTCCGCCGCGCCCCAGTCGCTCGACTGCTGCTGTTTCGATACGTCCTGGCCGAGCAGTTCGCGCACCAGTTCCTTGAGGCCGTGGCGGTCGGTATAGGTGCGGATCAGTTTCGAGGCGATCTTGGTGCAATAGACGGGCGCCGTCACCACCCCCAGCGCGTGCTGGATCGCGGCGATGTCGAAGCGGCCGAAATGAAAGATTTTCAACCGATTGGGGTCGGTGAAGATCGCCTTCAGCACCGGCGCGTCATAGCTGCTGCCGGGCTTGAAGCGGACGAGATGCTCGTCGCCCGATCCGTCGCTGATCTGGACGACGCACAGCCGGTCGCGCAGCGGGTTCAGGCCCATGGTCTCGGTGTCCACCGCGACCGCGCCGGGGCCCAGCGCGCCCTCGGGCAGGTCTTCTTCGTGAAAATATACGGTCATGGCCCTGCCTTAGGCGAAGGCGCCGCGCCGCTCAATGACTGGTTTCGCGGGGAAGGCCGCAAGTGGCTCCACTCCTCGCAAAGCGAGCAAAATTGCCTATTGCTGCCATGAATTTTCTGTTCGCAGACTGTGGATAATTAGGTTATATATTGCGTTCTTGGCGGCACGGGGCGAGTCTGTGCCCATGGTGAACTGCGTCCCCGTCCGGCGCAAGGAGCCGGTTCAATGGGGTGTGGACGACCGAAAGCGACTAACAGACTATGAGTTTCAACAAGGATCGCCGCGGCCAGCGGGGACGCGGCAAGCGCGATGATTTCGGCAATTTCGACAGCTTTGAACCCGCACCCTATGGCGGCGACAGCTATGGCGGCGGCAATCGTGGCGGCGGCTTCGGCGACCGCGGCGGTTTCGGCGGCGGTGATCGTGGCGGCTTCGGTGGCGGCGATCGCGGCGGCTTCGGCGGCGGACGCGGCGGCGGGATGCCGGCGCAGGTCGTCGGCGAGGGCCAGGGCACGGTGAAGTTCTTCAACCCGTCGAAGGGTTTCGGCTTCGTCGCGCGCGACGACGGCGGCGAGGATGTCTTCGTTCACATCAGCGCGGTCGAGCAGGCGGGCCTCCAGGGCCTCGCCTCGGGCCAGCCGCTCGGCTTCACGCTCGTCGAACGCAACGGCAAGGTGTCGGCGATCGATCTCAAGATCGAGGGCGAACCGATGCCGATCGAGGAATTCGCACCGCGTCGCGACGACCGCGGCCCCGGTGGCGACCGTCCGGGCGGCGCCCGCGGCCGGCGCCAGCTTACCGGCGAGCGCACCTCGGGCACGGTGAAATTCTTCAACACGACGAAGGGCTTCGGCTTCATCGCGCGCGACGACGGACAGGCCGACGCCTTCGTCCACATCAGCGCGGTGCAGCGCGCCGGCATGGCCGGCCTCAACGAGGGCGACCGCGTCGCCTTCGACATCGAGGTCGACGATCGCGGCAAGTTCGCCGCGGTGAACCTGCAGCCGGAATGAGCGGCACGCTTCGCTGAAAACGGAAAGGGCGCCCGCGGGCGCCCTTTTTTTCGCGATAATCGACAGCTTTCGACCGATTGCGGACTTAAGATCCTCCTCGGCACGGGGAGGGGGGCCACCGAAGGTGGTGGAGGGGCAGGTGGGTCATGGCGCGCCTTTTCTGGATCGATGCGTAAACCGAGGGTGCCCCTCCACCATGCTTCGATGGTCCCCCTCCCCGTGCCGGGGAGGAGCGGCGACGCCCGCTTCTCACCCCAAAGCCGCCTTCACAGCATATATTTCATCCGGATCGTCTGCCGCACCTCGCCCGCGACCGCAAAACTCGCCGCCTTGAACTTCGGCGGTCCCATGCGGATCGCCGGGTTGCGCGAGAAGCCGAAGCCTTCCTTGGGCAGGAAGATCGCGACGTCCATCTTGTTGTTGCTGTTCTCGTCGTGGACGACCGCGATCGCATAGGTGCCGGCCGCTGGCGCGTGGATCAGGAAATCGCCCGCGTCGGCGGGCTTCACCACCATCCGCACCGACGCCTTGTCCTTGCTGCAATCGGGAAAGGCTTTCGGATTGGTCGTCAGGCAGACGAGGATCTGCCCCTTCGTGTTCCGCAGCCCGGTGATGCTGACCTCAACCGATGGAGCGGGCGTCGGCGGTGCGCTCGCCGCGACCAGCAGCAGCGCCAAAGCGGCCCAACCCGATATCCGTGCCGCACGCCTTGTCCCAGAAACGGAAGTAAAGGCCATAATTCCCCCGATAGGCCGCGTGATGCGCTTCGTGATGCGTCGCGGTTATCAGCCATCGCCCCGCCGGTCCATGGACCAGCGCGCGCGGGAACATCTCCCACCCCATATGGTTGCCGACGCCCATCACTGTCATGATGGCCAGCACAAGCCCCAGCACCGCGACATGGATCGGGATGAGGAATACCAGCGCCGGAATGACGATCGCGCCGGTGATCGCCTCGACGGGGTGAAAGCTCATCGCCGCCCAGGCGGTCGGCGGGCGGCTCCGGTGATGGACGGCGTGCGCGATGCGGAACAGCCGGGGGCGGTGCATCCAGCGATGCGTCCAATAGAACCAGGTGTCGTGGATCAGCAGATAGGCGAAGAGGCTGGCGGGCAGATACCAGAGCGGAAAGGCGTGGATATCGCTGTAGATGCGCGTCCAGCCGCGCGCCTGCCAACCCCAGGCGACGATGCCCGCGGGCGCGCCGTAGATCGCGGCGCTCGCCAGACTCCAGCCGATCTCGCGCCGCATCTGCGCTTCGAGTCCGCGATAGAGGCCGGGATGCTTCAGCCGCGTCGCCAGCGCGAAGCCGCCGCTGCTGACGAGATAGCGAACCCCGACGATCGCCGTCATCGCAAGCGCCGACAGCGCGATGGCGGCGGCGGCGCTCATTCTGGCGGCGGGCTCGCGGCGCCTGCGCCGAGGGCGCGCTGCATGAAAACCGTATCGAGCCAGCGGCCCTGCTTCCACCCGCTCGCGTCGAGCCGTCCGGCATGGGCGAAGCCGCAGCGCGCGTGGAGCGCGACCGACGCGGGCTCGGCGCCGCCGATCACCGCGATCATCGTGCGAAAGCCGGCTGCCTCCGCCGCGACCAGCAAGGCTTCGAGCAGCGCCCGGCCGATCCCGCGCCCCTGATGCGCGGGATCGATATAGATGCTGTCCTCGCACGTCCAGGCATAGGCCGGGCGGTCGCGGAACTGGCTCGCATAGGCATAGCCCGCGACCGTGCCGTCTGCGCCGCGCGCGATCAGAAAGGGCCAGCCCTTCGCCCGATGCTCGGAAATCAGCCCCGCGGTGGCGAGCGCGCTGCGCGGCTCGATGTCATAGGTTGCGGTGCCGTGCGCGACATGATGGGCATAGATCGCGGCGACCGGCTTCGCATCGTCAGGCGTCGCGGGAGTGATGAGGGGGGCGATGTGCATAGGAAAGCGATAGCCGCTGCGCGTCTTGCTCGCTAGGTCTGCTGCATGGCCGTGCCCGAACCCGTTTCCTGCGATATCGCCATCGTCGGCGGCGGGCTTGCGGGCGGACTCGCGGCGCTGGCGCTCGCGCGGCGGCGCCCCGACCTCGATATCCGGCTGATCGAGCCCGGCGCGGTCGGCGGCAATCATGTCTGGTCTTTCTTCGACGCCGACGTCGCGGCCCGCGACCGCTGGCTGGTCGAGCCGCTGATCGGCCACCGATGGGACGGCTATGCCGTCGCTTTCCCCGCCTATCGGCGCGAGCTTGCGATGGCCTACAACAGCATCACCGGCGAAGCGCTCGCCGAAGCGGTCGCGGCGGTGCTGCCCGCCGGCCGGCTGATCGCGAAGTCGGCGATCCTGCTCGCGCCGCAGGCGGTCGGTTTCGACGACGGCACCCGGCTCGGCGCGCGCCATGTCATCGACGCGCGCGGGGTCGGCGATCTCGGCGGCCTCGATTGCGGCTGGCAAAAATTCGTCGGACAGGCGCTCAGGATCGAGGGCGGCCACGGCCTCGCGCGGCCGGTCGTGATGGACGCGACGGTCGAACAGATCGGCGGCTATCGCTTCGTCTATTGTCTGCCGTTCGATGCGGAGACCGTCTTCGTCGAGGACACCTATTACAGCGACGATGCGGCGCTCGACGTCGCGGCGGTGCGCGATCGGATCGCGGCTTATGCGGCGGCGCGCGGCTGGGCCGTCACCGCAGTCGAGCGCGAGGAGACGGGATGCCTCCCCGTGGTGATGGCGGGCGATTTCGATAGGCTCTGGCCCGAAGAGGATGGCGTTGCGCGGATCGGCGTGCGGGCAGGGCGTTTTCACGCGACCACCGGCTATTCCTTCGCGCAGGCAGTGCGGAGCGCGGCGACGCTTCCGGCGCTGATCGACCGGCCCGATCTCGCGGCGGTGCTGCGCCGCGAGGCGGCCGCGGCGTGGCGACGCCAGCGCTTCTACCGGATGCTCGGCGCGATGCTGTTCCGCGCCGCGGCGCCCGAGGAGCGCTATCGTGTCTTCGAGCGCTTCTACCGTCTCTCCCCCGGCCTCATCGCGCGTTTCTATGCCGGGGCGTCGACCGCAAGGGACAAGCTGCGCATTCTTTCGGGCAAGCCGCCGGTGCCGGTCGGAAAAGCGCTTGCCGCGTTGGCGAAACTGGATTGGCGATGAAGCGCGCGATCGTCATCGGTGCGGGCTTCGGCGGGCTGGCGCTCGCGATCCGGCTCCAGTCGGCAGGGGTCGCAACGACGATCGTCGAGGCGCGCGACAAGCCCGGCGGGCGCGCCTGGCATTGGGTGCGGGACGGCTTCACCTTCGACGCCGGGCCGACCGTGATCACCGATCCGCCGTGCCTCAGCGAGCTTTGGGCGCTGAGCGGGCAGGACATGGCGTGCGACGTCGATCTGATGCCAGTCGCACCCTTCTACCGGCTCGACTGGCCGGACGGTTCGCGTTTCGACTATGCGAACGACGAGGCCGCGCTCCGCGCCGAAATCGCGAAGCTGAACCCCGAAGATATCGCGGGCTACGATCGCTTCCTCGCCTATTCGAAGGGCGTCTATGAGCAGGGCTATGTCCGGCTCGGCGCGGTCGCCTTCCTCGACTTCGCCTCGATGGTCCGCGCCGCGCCCGCGCTGATGAAATATCGGGCATGGCGCAGCGTCTATGCGGTCGTTTCCTCCTTTGTGAAGGACGAACGGCTGCGGCAGGCGCTGTCGTTCCATACGTTGCTGGTGGGCGGCAATCCGATGACGACCAGCGCCATCTATGCGCTGATCCACACGATCGAGAAGCAGGGCGGCGTCTGGTGGGCGCGCGGCGGGACCAATGCGCTGGTGTCGGGGATGGTGCGCTTGTTCGAGCGGCTCGGCGGCAGCTTGCGCCTCGGCGATCCGGTCGCCGCGATCGAGACGGCGGGCGACCGCGCGACCGGTGTCCGGACGCGCGGCGGCTGGCACGGCGACGCCGACATGGTGGCCTGCAACGGCGACCTGATGCACAGCTACCGCGACCTGCTCGCCGGGCATCCGCGCGGGGGCAAGGTCGCGCGCGGTCTGGCGCGGAGGCGTTGGTCGCCGTCGCTGTTCGTCGTCCATTTCGGGGTCAAGGGCGACTATCCCGGCATCGCGCATCACAGCATATTGTTCGGCCCCCGCTACAAGGGGCTGCTGCGCGACATCTACGGCGGCGTCGTGCCCGAAGATTTTTCGCTCTATCTGCATCATCCGAGCGCGACCGATCGCGGCATGGCGCCCGAAGGCCACGCGACCTTTTACGCGCTCGCCCCCGTCGCGCATCTCGGCAAGGCGCAGGCCGACTGGGACGGCGCGTTCGGCGCGCGCTTCGCCGATGCGATATTGGCAGAGGTCGAGCGCCGCGTCCTGCCGGGCCTCCGTGCCCGCCTCGTCACGCGCTTTCATTACACCCCCGTCGATTTCGGCCGCGACCTGTCGGCGCATCTCGGCAGCGCGTTCAGCCTCGAGCCTTTGTTGCGGCAGAGCGCGTATTTCCGCGCCCATAATCGCGACGACCGGATTTCGAACCTTTACTTCGTCGGCGCGGGGACGCATCCCGGTGCGGGGATTCCGGGGGTGGTCGGCAGTGCGAAGGCGACCGCCGCTTTGATGCTGGAAAGCGGCTAGCCCTTTACTTTCCCGTCATTCCCGCGAAGGCGGGAATCCAGCTGGACCCCCGCCTTCGCGGGGGTGACGAACAGGAACAGAGTGACGAGATGAAACGCCTAGCCGTCTATTGCGGGTCCGCGACTCCCGACGATCCGATCTATATCGAAACCGCGCGCCACGTCGGCCGCACGCTGGCGACGCGCGGCATCGGCGTCGTCTATGGCGGCGGCCGGCTCGGGCTGATGGGCGCGGTCGCCGACAGTGCGCTGGAGGCGGGCGGCGAGGTGATCGGGGTGATCCCCGACGCGCTCGTCGGGACCGAGGTCGCGCATCGCGGCGTCACCGAACTCCATGTCGTTTCGGGGATGCACGAGCGCAAGCGGATGTTCACCGACCTGTCGGACGGCTTTCTCACCATCCCCGGCGGCGTCGGGACGATGGACGAACTCTGGGAAGCGATCAGCTGGGCGCAGCTCGGCTATCATGCGAAGCCCGTGGGCCTGCTCAACGCGGCGGGCTTCTACAACGACCTGATTGCTTTCAATCGCCGCATGATCGAGGTCGGCTTCATCCGCCCCGCGCACGCCGGAATCATGATCGTCGACGCCGGCATCGACGAACTGCTCGACAAGATGGCGGCCTATCAGCCGCACGAACCGATCTTCGCGATGAAGGCCGACGATCTGTGACACGAGGCCGGGGGATAGTCTTCTCCCCTCCCGCTTGCGGGAGGGGTCGGGGGAGGGCCTGTTTCCGGCAAGACTGTTCTCCACATGCCCTCCCCTGACCCCTCCCACAAGTGGGAGGGGGACTCTCGCTACGACGCTCCCGCCCTCCACGGCTTTGCGCACGACAGCATCGCGAAGGGCTCGAAGAGTTTCGCGCTCGCCAGCCGGCTGTTCGACCGCATCACGCGCGAGCGCGTCTGGTTGCTCTATGCCTGGTGCCGCGCCGCCGACGATCTGACCGACGGGCAGGATCATGGCGGCGCGATGGTGCCGGGGCACGATGCTGCGGCGGCGATCGGCAGGATCCGCGCGCTGACCGACCGCGCCTATGCCAAAGAGGTCACCGGCGATCCCGCCTTCGACGCGCTCGGCCTGCTGCTGACCGACGTCGCCATACCGCGCGCGATCATCGACGACATCATCGCGGGCTTCGAACTCGACGCCGACGATTGGCGGCCGCGCAGCGAGGCCGATCTGCTGCGCTATTGCTATCATGTCGCGGGCGCGGTCGGGGTTGCGATGGCGCTCGTCATGGGAATCGACCCCAGCGACGAGACGACGCTCGATCGCGCGTCGGACCTCGGCATGTCCTTCCAGCTCGCCAATATCGCGCGCGACATTGCCGAGGATGCGGCCGCCGACCGCTGCTACCTGCCGGTCGAATGGATGGTCGAGCTCGACATTCCGCCGGGTCAGCACATGCACCCCGCCTTTCGTCCGCGCCTTTCGGTGATGGCGAAATGGCTGTCGGAAATGGCGGCGGATTACGAGGCGTCGGCGCGCTGGGGCGCGCGCAAGCTCGGCCCGCGCAGCCGCTGGGCGGTGCTCGCGGCGGCGGGCATCTATGGCGACATCGCGCGCGAGGTCAGGGCGCGCGGCGACCATGCGTGGGATCACCGCGCCGCGACCTCGCTTCCCGCCAAGCTCGGCTGGACCCTGCGCGCCGGCTGGTCGGTGCTTCGCCGTCCGCCGCAGCGCCGGATCAGCCGCGACGGCCTGTGGACGCGCCCGCGCCATGACGGGGCGGCGGCGTGAGCCAACTCGAATGGATCGCGGCGGCGCTGGTGCTGATCAACGTCGCGCTCGTCGCGCTGCGCAGCGTCTGGAACTATCCCTTCGCGCTCGTCGCGGTGACGCTCTACGCCTTCGTCTTCTATGAAGCGAAGCTCTACAGCGACATGCTGCTCCAGGGCTTTTTCCTTGTGCTCAACCTCTACGGCCTGTTCGCCTGGGTTCGCGCGCGGCAGGACAGCGGCATTCCCGTCGGCTGGATGGGCACGCGTGCACGCTGGGTATGGGGCGGCGCGACCGTCGCAGCGTGGATCGGCTGGAGCGCCGCGATGCACCGCTACACCGACGCGGCGGCGCCGTGGATCGACGGCGCGATCGCGATGGCCAGCATCACCGCGCAATGGCTGCTCGCGCGCCGCCGCGTCGAAAGCTGGTTCCTCTGGATCTTCGTCGATCTGATCGCGGTGCCGTTGTTCGCGTGGCGCGGCCTCTATGCGACCAGCGCGGTCTATGTCGTGCTGCTCGGCCTGTCGATCGACGGGCTGATCCAGTGGCGCCGCGCCGCCGCGACGGGGGCGGCGCCCGCGTGACCCGCCACCTCTGTCTCCACGGCGCCGAAAGCACCGGCAAGTCGACGCTCGCGCCGCGCCTCGCCGCGCGCCTCGGCGCGCTGGTCGTCCCCGAATATGGCCGCGCCTATGCCGAGGCGAACGGCACCGAATTCGACGAGGCCGCGTTGCTCGCGATCTTCCACGGCCATGTCGCGGCGACGCAGGACGCGCTGGCGCAAAAGCCCGAATGGCTGGTCTCGGACACCGACCCGCTGATGACGCAGGCGTGGGCGATCATGCTGCTCGGCCGCCGCCTGCCCGAAATCGACGCGTGGACCGACACCGCCGACCTTTATCTCGTCCCGGCGATGGACCTGCCGTGGCAGGAGGACGGCACCCGCCTCTTCGGCAGCGACCTCGCACGCCGCCAGTTCATGGACGTCGCTCTCGCCGAGCTCGACCGGCGGAAGCTGCCATGGGCGTGGGTCGAGGGCGACGGCAACGCGCGACTGGAAAGCGCGCTCGCGGCGGTGCAGGCAGCGGGGCTGGCGTAATTAGAGAATGCTGGATGTCGGCTTTGGGGCGGAGAGCGGCCCCTTCCCAATTTTCGTCATTCCCGCGAAAGCGGGAACCCAGAGCGTGCATCGGCCGATGCCACCCTGGGTTCCCGCTTTCGCGGGAATGACAACATAAGGTAGATCGGCGTCCGCTCGAAATCCGGCATTCCATCAAATTCGCGCAGAGACGCAGAGATCGCAGAAGGGCAGGCGCCTCACCTCGGCGATCTCTGCGCCTCTGCGCGAATCCATATCGAAGCCGCCTGCGCGGCCATGACAGCCTTCGGCCGCTCCCCGTCCGAAATAGCATCGTCATCCCGGACTTGATCCGGGATCCATTCTCTCAGCGCCGGATGAATGAATCCCGGATCAAGTCCGGGATGACGATGTAAGGTAAGTCTGCAATCGGTCGAAATAGGACCGCCACCCCCTTTCCTACATTGTACCTATATGGTTCATTCTGTCGGCTTCACCCAACCAAAAGGACGAACCGATGGACGACACATCCCGCAACCCCGCGCATATTCCCGTCCCCGCCAGCTATCACTGGACGCCCTCGCTCCAGCGCGAGTTTCTGGAGGCCTTCGCCACCAACGGCTCGGTGAAGATCTCTGCGGCAAAGGTCGGCATGTCGCCCGCCGCCGTCTATCAGCTCAAGCAGCGGCCCGAGGGCGCGGCGTTCCGGCTCGGCTGCGCGGCGGCGCTGCTGATCGCGCGCGGGCGGCTCGTCGACGAACTGCTCGACCGCGCGATCTGGGGGCATGACGAGATCACCACCGTGATGCGCGAGGAGGACCGCAGCCTTTACAAGCGCCGTCGCATCGACAGCCGCCTCGGCCTCGCGATGCTCGCGCGGCTCGACAAGATGGTCGAAACCCGCGCCCGCGCGGGCGAGGAGATGCTGGCGCAGGTCATCGCCGGCGACTGGCCGGGCTTCCTCTCGCTCTTCGACGCCGCCGCGGCCGCGCGCACCGCCGCCGCCTCGGCCGAAGCGGCGCCCGACAGCGAACCCGACGCCGGCGCCGAAGCCGCACCCGCGGCTGGCCCGACCGAGGGTATGGCCGCCGCGCTCGCGCTCTGGCTCGCGGGCCGCGACAATCGCGCCAACCCGCTCGCCGCCCTGTGGCAGGGCACCGCAATCGCGAATGAAGTTGCGCAGTTTTCCGCCGATCCCGGCGAGGAGCCCGCAGGCGCCGGCGAAGAGGGGCCGACCCCCGAGGAGGAGGCCGCGGCAATGACCGTCTGGCACGACGATGTCACCGGCGACCTGCGCACCAATTTCCCGCCCCCCGACGACTATCTCGGCATCGAGGAAGGCCGGTTCGGCGACGAGGATTATGAGCGCTCGCTCGACCCCGACGAGGAGGACGCCTGGGAAGCCGCCGTCGCCGAGGCCCATGCCCCCTTGCGCCGCGCCGGCGAAGCCGCCCGACGCGCCTTCTTCGGCCTCCCCGACCCCGCCAACGATCCCGCGCCGGAAAGGGCGGACCCGCGCAAGGCAGCCGGCGCCTGATCTTTTTTCCTCGCTCCCGCCTCTCCCCGTCACCCCCGCGAAGGCGGGGGTCCAGCTTCTTCGCGCCTTCGCGTGAAACCGGGAAATCTCACGCAAAGGCGCAAAGGCGCGAAGAGGAAGGAGTGCGCGGCCTGCGCCCTCGGGATGCAACGCGGCCGCGCTGGTCGTTCGCTTCGTCGGGCTCCCGCTTGCACGCGAAGGCCGGGGGTGGGGGCGGGGACGCCCCGATCTTGCGCCATGATTTGACGCATCTTGACCGCGCGGGCTCCCGTTGGCCCCCGCTCGCTTGACCGAAAGTTTCAGTTTGCTACGGGTCTTGGACATAACATACCAACGAGCCCTTGGAGAGATCGCCCGATGCACCCCTCAGTTCACGCCGCCACCCATCCCGACAAGCCCGCGGTCATCGTCGCCGAAACCGGCGAGGCGATCAGCTATGCCGAACTCGATGCGGCCTCGAATCGCGCCGCGCAGATGTTTCGCGCGCATGGGCTCGGGCATGAGGATGTCGTCGCCTTCATGCTCGACAATACGCCGCATTATTACGGGCTGACGTGGGGCGCGCAGCGTGCGGGGCTGCGCTATGTCTGCATCTCGTCGCGGCTGACGCAGGACGAGACCGACTATATTCTCGAAAATTCGGGCGCGAAGATGCTCGTCGTCTCGGCGAGTCTCGCGGCCGCGGCGCAGCAGCTCACGACGAAGATCACCCGCTATGCAATGGGCGGCGACATAGCGGGCTGGCCGAAGATCGAGGACGAGCTGGCGACGATGCCCGCGGAGCGCATCGCCGACGAGCGCGCCGGGGTCGACATGCTCTATTCGTCGGGGACGACGGGCCGGCCGAAGGGCGTCAAGGTTCCGTTGCCCGAGGAGCAGGCGATCGACGCGGCGAACAGCCTCGTCATGCTCGCCTCGGCGGCGTTCGGAATCAACGCCGACAGCGTCTATCTGTCGCCCGCGCCGCTCTATCACGCCGCGCCGCTGCGCTGGTCGATGACGATCCAGCGGCTCGGCGGCACCGTCATCCTGATGAAGAAATTCGATCCCGAGGGCGCGCTTGCGGCGATCCAGCATTATCGCTGCAATGCGGCGCAGTTCGTGCCGACGCATTTCGTGCGGATGCTGAAATTGCCCGACGACATTCGTGCGCAATATGACGTGACCTCGATGAAGAGCGCGATCCACGCCGCGGCGCCGTGCCCGGTGCCGGTCAAGCAGGCGATGATCGACTGGTGGGGGCCGGTGCTGCTCGAATATTATGCGGGATCCGAAGGCAATGGCATGACCTTCGCGAGCAGCCAGGACTGGCTCGCGCACAAGGGCACCGTCGGCCGCGCGATCAACGGCGTCGTTCATATCGTCGGCGAGGACAATGAAACCGAAGTGCCCGTGGGCGAGGAAGGCGCGGTCTTCTTCGAAAGCGACAGCCTGTTCGAATATCACGACGACCCCGAAAAGACCGCCTCCAGCCGCAATTCGCGGGGCTGGTCGACACTGGGCGATGTCGGCAAGCTCGACGAAGACGGCTTCCTCTATCTCACCGATCGCAAGAGCTTCATGATCATCTCGGGCGGGGTGAACATCTATCCGCAGGAGATCGAGAATCATCTCGTCACCCACCCGAAGGTCGCCGACGTCGCGATCGTCGGCGGCCCGCACGAGGAGATGGGCGAGGAGGTGATCGCGGTCGTCCAGCCCGCCGACATGGCCGACGCGACCGACGCCTTCCGCGACGAACTCATGGCCTATGCACGCGAGAAATTGTCGGGGGTGAAGATCCCGCGCCGGATCGATTTCATGGAGGCGCTGCCGCGCCACGACACCGGCAAGCTCTACAAAAGGCTGCTGCGCGACCAATATTGGGAGAAGACGAAGGCGGGGGCATGACCGCGCGCGTCGAATTTTTCTTCGACCTGTCGAGCCCGTGGACCTGTCTGGCCTTCCACAATCTGCCCGGCGTGCTCGAACGCACCGGGGCGAGCGCTACCTGGCGCCCGATCCTCGTCGGCGGCGTCTTCAACGCGGTCAACCCGGCCGTCTATGCCGCACGCGAGCAGACCGACAACCGTCGCATGGAGCATAGCTGGAAGGTGCTCAAGGACTGGGCGCGCCTTGCCGGCGTGCCGATGAACTTTCCGTCGCAATGGCACCCGGCGAAGAGCATCCACGCCATGCGCTTCTGCTGCGTGCTCGAGGAGGATCAGGACGCGCTCGTCCGCTTTGCCGGGGCGGCGTTCGCCAGCTATTTCGACCGGCAGGAAAATCTCGACGATCCGGGCGTTCTCGAAGCGGTCGCGAACGCCGTCGGGCTCGACGGCGCCGCGATCCGCGCCGCATCGACCAGCGATGCGGTGAAGGCGCGGCTGCGCACCAATACCGAAGAGGTGATCGCGCGTGGCGGCTATGGCTCGCCGACGATCTTCGTCGAGGACACCGACATGTATTTCGGCAACGACCAGCTCCCGCTCGTCGAGGCCGCGCTCAAAAGGACAGCAGAATGAAAGATCGCATTTCGATCACCATGCTGGAGGACGGCATCGCCGACGTCCGGCTGATCCGTGCCGACAAGATGAATGCGCTCGACACCGCAATGTGGTCGGCGCTTGCCGAGGCGATCGACGAACTCAAGGCCAAACAGGGCCTGCGCGTCGTTGTCCTGTCGGGCGAGGGCCGCGCCTTTTGCGCCGGGCTCGACCTTACGAGCCTCAGCGCCGAGCGTGATCCGGGCGCGAGCAGCGCGGGCGGAACGCTGGCCGATCGCACGAGGGGCATCGTCAACAACGCCCAATATGCGGCGTGGGGCTGGCGCGAATTGCCGGTGCCGGTGATCGCCGCGGTGCACGGTGTCGCGTTCGGCGCAGGCAGCCAGATCATGGCCGCCGCCGACATCCGCATCGTCCATCCCGACACGCGCCTCGCGATCATGGAAATGCGCTGGGGCCTCGTCCCCGACGTTGCAGGCATGGCGCTGTGGCGGACGCAGGTCGCCGACGACGTGCTGCGCGAGATGATCTATACCAACCGCGAATTTTCGGGGTCGGAGGCGAAGCTGCTCGGCTTCGCGACGCACGTCTCCGACGATCCGCTCGCGAAGGCGATGGAGCTTGCGCGGGTGATCGCGAACAAGAATCCGCACGCGATCCGTGGCGCGAAACGGCTGTGCAACATGCTCGCCGATGCCAGCGACGCCGAAATCCTGCAGGCCGAAAGCGACGAACAGGTCAAGGTCATCCGCACCCCCAACCAGATGGAGGCGGTGATGGCGCATATGGAGAAACGGAAACCGAACTTCGCGGACTAATCGCCCAGCAAACTCAAAAACCGCGCGGCATGGTGCCAGTCGGCCTCGCGCCGCGCGCGCGCTTTCTGCGCTTCGCTATCGGCGCCCCAGCGGCGTTCCTGATAAAGCTCGTCGAGGCTGACCGCATCCCATAGCGCGTCGGCGGCGAAGGCTTTCTCGGCGAGCGCGAGCCCGGCGACGAGCGACCCGCCGATCGTCACCAGCGGCGTCAGCGCGGCGAGGCGGAACGGATCGTGCGCGAGGAGCGCCGCGCGGAGCGCCGCGACCGTCGCTGGTGGCTGATCGACCGGCAACACGCCTTGGGTCAGCGCGAACTCGACGCCGTGACGCGCTTCGGCCCAGGCGAGCAGCGGGTTCCACGCCGCCGCCTGCTCGGCCTGCAACGCCGCGTCGCGGTCGTCGCGGTAGCAGAAGAGGTCGCTTTCCGCATAAGCGGCGATCGGCTCGGCGAAGGCGGCGGGATCGGGGCTGGCGAGGTCGATCGCGGCATTGGCGAGGCCGGTCAGCGGCATCGACGCGGGGTCGATATCCTCGCCCTGCGCGTCCCATTCGGCGGCGATCGCCTCGGCTAGCGCCCTGGTCGGAACCGCCAGCGGCGCGCGCTCGGGCGTACGCACCGGGCGCCCGTCGAGCGCAATGCCCCAGCCGTCCGCTTCGGCGATGACCTCGGCTTGCTTCCAGAAGCGTTTCATAGCTCTTTCGGCGACCGCCAGCGGCGCGCGAGGATGCGCGGCATCACCGCGAAGTCGAACACGCCCGCCAGCACGACCGCGACGCCGATCCAGCGGTCGGCGGGCGGCCCCGCGACCGCCCAGACGCCGCGGATCAGCAGGAAGCCGGCAATGATGAAGAGCGCCCCCATCAGGCGCATCGCGGACAGCGCGAAGAAACGCTTTTTGGCAAGGGCGTCGTCCGGCTGGTTCATGCGCTTTTCCCTTCCTCGCCAAGCTGGCGCATCAGATGCGCGAGCGCGCCGTGCCCGCTCGCCTCGATCCCCGCGGCGACGCGTTCGCGTTCGCCCGGCGCCTTGTCCTGCGACAGCTTGAGCGTCGAGCGCCACGCGGTGATCCGCAGCTCGAAGCCGGTGATCGCACCCGTCATCTGGCTGAAGCGCGCGGGGGTCATCTTGGCCCGCGTCCACGGCGGATCGGCACCGATGCGCGCTTCGTGCTCAGCCGACAGCGTGTCGAGCTGCGCGATCAGTTCGGCATCGTCGAGCTTGCGAACCGGACCTTCCATCTCGATCGCGACATAATTCCACGTCGGAACCTGATCGGCGGCCGTATACCAGCTCGCGCTGACATAGGCGTCGGGGCCCTGCACCACCGCCAGCGCGGTCATCCCGTCCAGATGCTTCGTCAGCCCGTTGCCGCGTGACAGATGGAATTGCAGCGTCGCCGCATCCTCGCTCAGCACCACCGGCGCGTGCGCGACGCGCGGACCGTCGGGCGTTCCCGCGAAAATCCCTGCGAAGGCGATCTCGCGCACGAACAGTGCGGGCACATCCTCCTGCCGCGGACGATATTGGGGATTGGGATGCATCAACGCGCCTTGGGCGGGCGCGGCCCCTTGGGGGGTGGGCGCTTCATTGCCGGACGCTTGGCGGCGGGCTTGCCGGTTCCGGTCTTCGCTTTTGGCTTGGGCTTGCCGACATGATCGGTCGGCTTGCTCGCGGCGGTGCGGCCGCGCCGTTCGCCGCGCCGTGCCTTGCGGATCTGCTTGCTGTGCGCCTTGGCGGCTGCCTTCGCCGCGGCTTTCGGCGGCGGCCCCTTGGGAGCATCGTCGAGTCCGACCTCGCCGAGCAGCGGGTCGAAGCCGAGCGCGTCGAGGCTGGCGGCGAAATGCTCGGGAACCGGGGCCGTGATATCGATCGCGCCGCCGTCGGGATGGTCGATGCGCAAGCGGCGGCTGTGCAGGTGCAGCTTGCGGCTGATCGCCCCGGTCAGGAAGGCGCCCTTGCCGCCATATTTGCCGTCGCCGACGATCGGATGGCCGATCGCTGCCATATGGACGCGAAGCTGATGCGTGCGGCCGGTCAGCGGCTGCAATTCGACCCAGGCGGCGCTGTTCCCGGCGCGCTCGACGATGCGGTAGCGCGTCTTCGACGGCAGGCCCTTGTCGTCGACGTGCATCTTCTCGCCGCCCGATCCGGGCTGCTTGGCGAGCGGCAGGTCGATCTCGCCCTGCGCGATGTCGGGGACGCCGACGACGATCGCCCAATAGGTCTTGCGCGCGCTGCGATTCGAAAAGCTCTTGGCGAAATAGGCGGCGGCGCGTGGCGTTCGCGCGATCAGCAGCGCTCCCGACGTGTCCTTGTCGAGCCGGTGAACCAGTTTCGGCCGCACCGGCCCGTCATATTTCAGCGCATCGAGCAGCCCGTCGACATGGCTCTCGGTCTTGGTGCCGCCCTGCGTGGCGAGGCCGGGCAGCTTGTTCAACACCAGCGCGCTCGTATCGCGGTGGATCACCATCGATTCGGCGAGCTCGACATCGGCGTCGGTCAACGGCCGGCCCTTGCGCGCGGGACGCGCGGCGGTCTCGACCGGCGGCGTCGGCATGACGAGCTTTTGCCCCGTTTCGATGCGGTCCGACACGTCGGCCTTCCGGCCGTCCAGCGTCAACTGGCCCGACCGCGCCCAGCGAGCGAGCAGCGCGTGCGGCGTTCCCGGCCGGTGGCGTTTGAACCAGCGGTCGAGGCGGATGCCGTCGTCTTCCTCGGCGATGATGGCGCTGTCGATACTCATGCGGACAATTGCCGCATCGTTAGCATCCCGGCGCCGCACGCCGCGATGCCGATCAGCACCGAGGCGAGAACATAGGCCAGCGCCTGCGCCGTCTGCCCGCGCTCGAACAGGGTCCAATATTCGAGGCTGAACGACGAAAAGGTCGTGAAACCGCCGAGGATGCCGACACCGAGGAACAGCCGCGTTGTGTCGCTGCCGCCGCCGCGCGCGAGCCAGCCGACGAGCAGGCCCATCAGCAGGCTGCCGGCGATGTTGATCGACAGCGTCCACCAGGGAAAACCGGGGCCGAGCCGCGCGAGCATGACCTGGCCGACCAGATGCCGCGCCCCGGCGCCGATCGCGCCGCCGACCATGACTGGGAAAAGTCCGTTCATGCGCTCGCCCTAGCCGCAAAAGCCCGCGACGAAAAGCGGATGCATATCTAGGCGTCGGGCGGGGCGATTGCGCCCGTGGGCCGCTCGTGCGCCGCGCGCCAGTCGGCGGGCGGGTCGAAGCGGCCTTGCCAGATGCCGCGCCGCTTTGCCTCCGCCTCGGCGGCCTCGAATGCATAGGCGTCGCCGGTCGCGACGGCCCAGCCCTGCCGCACCATTTCGGCGCCAAGATCGACCCCGTCGGGGCCCCGCTGCGTCCGGCATGATGCCAGGGTGCGGCCATAGCGGTCCTTTGCCGCATAGTCGCAATGGAGCGGGCCACGCCCGGCGAGCCGTTCGAGCGCGCTGCGGGCGTCATGGCCGCATGGCCAGCGGCTGCCGTCGGCGCGCGCGCAGTCCTGCCGATATTCGACCGCGTCGATCCCGGTCAGGCGGATCGTCAGCGCGCCGTCGCCCTGCTGCACGGTCAGGCTGTCGCCGTCGATGATGTGCACCAGCGGGGCGATGGTCACGGCGGGCGGCTGGCTCGTCCAGACGGCGACCGCGAGACCCGTGAGCAGAAGCAGTGCGGCGAGCGAACGCAAGCGGCGGCGCCAGCGCATGCTGGTGACGATCGACAGCGGCATGCGCTGCCGCCTGATCCGCGGCGACGCGCTTGGCAAGCGTAAATAAGGGATTGACGAAGAGAACAAACAGTGTCCAAAATGGACTAATCCCTACCAGCCGCCCTTGTGCCGACCCATGGCCATCGTTTCGCTGGGTCCGAATTGGCGGCAAATAGGAACGAACAAAAGGTGAATATGGCCGGAATGACGACATAAGGACACCAGGGCGGAGCGAAGAAAAGAGGGGATGCGGCATGGAACAGGCAATTCAGATTCGACCCGGATTGGCGGATTTTCCGCCGCCGGCATTCGGTGCCGGGGCCGATACGGAACCGACGCCGGGCGCGGTCTCGTCGCTGGTGCTGGTGGGATCGCGGATGCGCGCCGATGAACTCGCGGCGATGGATCGCGTGCGCGTCGCGCGCGTCGATGCCGCTGAGGCGGCCGATCATCTGCGCGCGATGCCGATCACCGACATTCTCTGGCTGGCGTCGAAGGAGGCTATCGAACCCGAAACCTTCACCGCCCTTTGCGGCGTGGCGGTCGCGAAATCCTGTCGTCTGGTGTGCGAGACGCCCCTTGGCGCGCTCGATCGGCTGACGGCGGCGGTGCCCGGCGCGCTTCGCGTCGAATGGCTCGTCGATGCCGACGCGCCCGATCGCTGCGTCGCGCTGGCCGCTGCGCGGCGCGAATGGCATCGGGCGATGCACGAAGTGACGCGCGATCCGGCGATGGAGCGGATCGACCAGTTGCAGGAAGAAGTGGCGCGCATCTCGCGCCTGCTCGGCGAGCTTGCGGGGCAGCCGCGCGGCGGCCTGCACGGTACGCCGGCGCCCTATGTGCCCGCGAACGAGGGGTTCGGGGATTATGCGGGGCAGGTTCGCGCGCCGGGACGCGATTTCTCGGCGATGCCGCGCAGCTTCGTTCCCGAGGAGCGCACGATCGATCGCCAGCGCGCGAAAGCGGTGCGGCGGATGTTGCGCCAGCGGCGGATGCGCGAGCAATATTTTCCGGCCGACCTCTTCGCCGATCCGGCATGGGACATGCTGCTCGACCTCTATGCGGCGCGGCTGGAACGGCAGCCGGTGTCGGTGTCGAGTCTGTGCATCGCCGCCGCGGTTCCTGCGACGACCGCGCTCCGCTGGATCAAGACGATGACCGACGCCGGGCTGTTTCTGCGCGAGGCCGATCCGCTCGACGGGCGCCGCATCTTCATCGCGATGTCGGAAGGCGCCGCCGATGCGATGGCGCGCTATTGCGAGGCGCTGGAGGAATAGGCGGCGCTTGCCAGCGCGAGCGGCTTATGGCAGGGGCGCGCTTCCCTTTTGGGGCGCTTAGCTCAGTTGGTAGAGCATCTCGTTTACACCGAGAGGGTCGGCGGTTCGAGCCCGTCAGCGCCCACCATCCTACCCGGCGATATTCGCCTCCCGTCCATGCCGGACGTTCCACAGGGTGACGAGGCCGACGGCGACCCAGACGACATTGAGCGCGGCATTGGGCAGCGCGCCGTGATAGCCCGAATTGACGATGAAACCCGCGGCGCCGAGGACGTTCATCCCCTGATAGACGCGGCTGCGCGCTTCGAGCTTGCCGAACGACAGCAGGGCATAGGCGGCGAGGATCAGCACGGCCGCCGCCCAGCCGATGACCTCGATCGCGATTTCCAGCGCGTCCATGGCTTTCCCCTTCATTCCCGGCGCTCAAAGCATCGAGCGCCCTGAATTATCGATAAGGGGTCGGCCTTGGCAAGGCGAAGGCGAGGAGGGGCAAAACTATGCCTTGCCCGCATTGAAGCAAGGTCCCTTGATTGAAAGCCGCGTGCTCCCGCGAAGGCGGGAGCCTATCTCTGGTGAGCGCAAGGTGGAACCGACCGGAGATGGGTCCCCGCCTTCGCGGGGACACACCGGTGTTTCATGCAGAGTCGATTGCGTTTCGGCGTCAGGCGGCGAGCTTGCGCAGCACGTAGTGCAGGATGCCGCCGTTCATATAATATTCGACCTCGTTTGCCGTATCGATGCGGCAGAGCGTGTCGAAGCTGAAGGTCGAACCGTCGGGGCGCGTGACCTCGACCGTCACGGTCTGGCGGGGCTTGATGTCGGCCACCCCCTTGATCGTGAAGCTGTCGTCGCCGGTCAGACCCAGCGTTTCGCGGGTCTGGCCTTCGAGGAACTGCAGCGGCAGCACGCCCATGCCGACGAGGTTCGAGCGGTGGATGCGCTCGAAGCTTTCGACGATCACAGCGCGGACGCCGAGCAGGTTGGTGCCCTTCGCTGCCCAGTCGCGCGACGAGCCGGTGCCATATTCCTTGCCCGCGACGACCACCAGCGGCGTGCCGTCGGCCTTGTGGCGCATCGCGGCGTCGTAGATCGGCATGACCTCCTGCCCGTAGCGCGACATGCCGCCCTCGATGCCGGGGACCATTTCGTTCTTGATGCGGATGTTGGCGAAGGTGCCGCGCATCATCACTTCGTGGTGGCCGCGGCGCGAGCCGTAGCTGTTGAAGTCGGCCTTCGCGACCTGATGCTCCATAAGCCACTGGCCGGCGGGGCTGTCGGCCTTGATGCTGCCGGCGGGGCTGATGTGGTCGGTGGTGATGCTGTCGCCGAGGATCGCGAGCGGCTTGGCGCCGACGATGTCGCTGACCGGCGCCGGGGTCATCGTCATCCCCTCGAAATAGGGCGGGTTGGCGACATAGGTCGAACCCGCGCGCCACTGATAGGTGTCGCTGCCCTCGACCTCGATCTTCTGCCAATGCTGGTCGCCGGTGTAGACATGGGCGTAGCGCGCCTCGAACATGTCGCGGCTCACCGCGCCCGCGACGACGGTCGCGACCTCTTCGTTGGTCGGCCAGATGTCCTTCAGGAACACGTCGCTGCCGTCCTCGGCCTGGCCGATCGGGGTGGTGGTGAAGTCCTCGATCACCGTGCCCTTCAGCGCATAGGCGACGACGAGCGGCGGCGAGGCGAGGAAGTTGGCGCGCACGTCGGGCGACACGCGGCCCTCGAAATTGCGATTGCCCGAGATGACGGCGGCGGCGACGAGGCCATTCTCGTTGATCGCCTTCGAAATCGGCTCGGCGAGCGGCCCCGAGTTGCCGATGCAGGTCGTGCAGCCATAGCCGACGAGGTTGAAGCCGATATTGTCGAGATGCGTTTGCAGCCCGGCCTTTTCCAGATAGTCGGTGACGACCTGTGACCCCGGCGCGAGGCTGGTCTTGACCCACGGCTTGGGCTTGAGACCGAACGCATCGGCCTTCTTCGCGACCAGCCCCGCGGCGACGAGCACGCCGGGGTTCGAGGTGTTGGTGCAGCTCGTGATCGCGGCGATGGTGACGTCGCCGTCGCCAATGTCGAAATCCTTGCCCTCGACCGGAACGCGCGTCCCCGCCCGTTTATAGGTGTTCGCCATGTCGGCGTTGAACACATCGTCGACTTCGGGGAGCGAGACGCGGTCCTGCGGGCGCTTCGGCCCGGCGAGGCTGGGGACGACGGTGCCGAGGTCGAGTTCGAGCGTATCGGTGAACACGGGGTCGGCGGCGCCGTCGACGATCCAGAGGCCCTGCGCCTTGGCATAAGCTTCGACCAGCGCGATATTTTCCTCGCTGCGGCCGGTCAGGCGCATATAATCGATCGTCTTGTCGTCGATGCCGAAGAAGCCGCAGGTCGCACCATATTCGGGCGCCATATTGGCGAGCGTCGCGCGGTCGGCGAGGCTCAGCGAAGCGAGGCCGGGACCGAAATATTCGACGAAGCGGCCGACGACGCCCTTGGCGCGCAGCATCTGCGTCGCGGTGAGGACAAGGTCGGTCGCGGTGACGCCTTCCTTGAGGCGGCCAGTGAATTTGAAGCCGACGACCTCGGGGATCAGCATCGACACGGGCTGGCCGAGCATCGCGGCTTCGGCCTCGATCCCGCCGACGCCCCAGCCGAGCACGCCGAGGCCGTTGATCATCGTCGTGTGGCTGTCGGTGCCGACGCAGGTGTCGGGATAGGCGACGGCTTCGCCCGAACCATCCTCGCTCGACCACACCGCCTGCGCGATATGTTCGAGGTTGACCTGATGACAGATGCCGGTGCCCGGGGGCACCGCCTTGAAGTTCGACAGGCTCTTCGATCCCCATTTCAGGAAGTCGTAGCGCTCGCCGTTGCGATAATATTCGATCTCGACATTCTGTTCGAACGCTTTCGGCGTGCCGAATTCGTCGACCATCACCGAATGGTCGATAACGAGATGGACGGGGACGAGCGGGTTGATCCGGGTGGTGTCGCCGCCGAGGGTGGCGATCGCATCGCGCATCGCGGCCAGATCGACGACGCACGGCACGCCGGTGAAATCCTGCAGCAGCACGCGCGCCGGGCGATACTGGATCTCGCGGTTCGAATGCGGATCCTTCTGCCAGTCGACCAGCGCCTGCGCGTCATCCTTCGACACGGTGAAGCCGCCATCCTCGAAGCGGAGGAGGTTTTCGAGCAGCACCTTCATCGAGAAGGGCAGCCGCGACACGTCGCCGAGCTTCGCCGCGGCCTTGTCGAGCGAATAATAAGCGTAAGTCTTGCCGCCGACGCTCAGCGTCGAACGGGTGCCCAGCGTGTCGTGGCCCGTGGTCGTCATAGGATTGCAGTCCCCATGTTGGCGCGGCGGGGAATGACGGCCCGATGGCGGAGCGGGAGAGCGGGGCCAGCGGGAGTCGCACGCGCAGGTTTATGTTGGCGCCGCCTTACGCCGGGGCGGGGGAAATGCAAGGGGGTGGGGAGAGCATCGGTGCTTCTGCATCGTTCTCACACAAAGACACAAAGATGTTGGGCTTCGCCTCCCTCGTCACCCCGGACTTGATCCGGGGTCCAGCTTTTCACCGTTGCTGAGCGGGACCCAGGATCAAGTCTCACTAGCCGCTTGTTTCGTTCGAGGGTGACGAATGAATGTAGTTATTGACTACAGTGTAGTTATGGACTACTTGCCCCGCAATGAAGCCGATCAGCTACACGCGATCCGCGATCAAGGCGCTGCAGCGCATGCCCGCCAACATATCGGCGCGGATCGTCGGCAAGATCGAGGCCTATGCCGCCGATCCGGCGTCGCAGGCGAACAATGTAAAGGCGTTGAAAGGCCGCGACGCGATCCGCCTGCGCGTCGGCGACTGGCGCGTGATCATGGAGGATGGCGTCGTGCTGGCGGTGCTGGAAATCGGCCCGCGCGGCAGCGTCTATGAATGAAGGAATGATCGCATGAACAAGATGGTGACGATCCCCGCCGAAGAATATGACCGCCTGCGCGAAGCGGCCGAGGATCTGGCCGACCTGCGCGCCTATGATCGCGCCAAGGCGGCGCTGGCGGCGGGCGACGAGGAACTGGTGCCCGCCGATTTCGCCAAGCGGTTGATCGCTGGCGAAAGCCCGCTGCGCGTCTGGCGCGAGTTGCGCGGGCTTTCGCAGGTGAAGCTGGGCGCGGCGTCGGGGGTCAACCGGGTGCAGATTGCCGATATCGAGGCCGGGCGCGGCAAGGGGTCGGTGGAGACGGTGCGGAAGTTGGCGGATGCGCTGGGGGTTAGGGTGGATGATTTGGTTTGAGGGTGGACCAAATTAATCGTTGTAGCGCCCGTCACCGTGAAATTGTGCGATGATTATAAAGGAATACCCGGCATTATTTTGGGGCGATTGTTTGTCGTGCAAATACGTGTGTCGCTGATATGAAAGCGGCATGAAGGAACTCATCGATTTTATTGGGAATCACGTCTTCGCTTCCATCGTCGGGACGTTTGGCATGGTCTCCTATGGCCTAGGCATTGCGGAACAGGCGCAAGCGATAACGACGCGCTTCAAGGTATGGCAGCTTCAAGCTTTAGGTGCGGGCTTCTTCTTCATGTCGGTGGTGATGGTGTTGGTCAGCTATGACCATGAGCGCCCGGTCGAACCTGCGGTCGTTCAGGCTGATCCGGCGAAAGTGCAAAACGTTGCAACGCCTGACCCGAACGTCCTGCCGGGCAACATTGCGAGCGAATATGTTGCACTGATGTCTCGGGCCCATACCAGCCTACAAGAATAGCGATTCTTGAAGGCTTATGCGGGCAAACATATGGATGTCTCATTGGAGCTGGCCTCGCTTGAGCGGCGCGGCAAGGTATTGAGGGGACAGTTTCGCGCTGGGCAAAACGCAGACGTCTTTGTCGAGTTTTCACCCGACTGGGAGGATTATCTTCTCAGCAAGAACGTGGGCGATACGATACGCTTCCGGGTCAAAATTCTCGGCGACGAAGCTTTGGGATACGGTCTCGGAGAAGCGTCGCCCCTCTATACGTCGTCGGCCTTCGACTTGGGTTTTGATGGCGCGCGATTATGGGGGTGCTGTTTAAATAGAAGTCACCGTGATAGGACGCCAAACATCGCGATTGGAAGTTCAAGGCGCTATGAAACTTCGTAAGGGGGGTAGCTATGCGATGAACCGTGAACGAAAGACCGATCCGGTTCCAGAGGTACCCACGAGCGATGAGAATGCGGTGAAGGAAACCACGGGTCCGTGGTGGAAGGAGCATCCGTCATCGGCTACTGTCCTTTTGATTGCTGGCGCAACTTCCGCACTGTATTTCTTCGGAAGTAAGCGGTTAGACAAGCTCGCCGCAGAGTTCGGCCTAGCTGGGCCACCGCGCTCAATGGGCCTGCAAGAGGTTATGGTTGCGGGGGTTGATGTGTTTCAGCTCCCGGTGCTTCTAATTCTTTTCGCCGCCGCTGTGCTTCTCGTGCTGGTTTTGAAGCTCGTGATTTGGGTTCACGAGTACGCGTCAAAAGGACAGGACGCGCTCATTGAAGGTGTCAACGCCCAGCAAGAGAAGGCGGCCGCCTTAAGGCAGCGGGACGAAATTACGGACGACGAACTTGCTGAGTTGGAGCGCGACCTCTCCGCATTGGTCTCGCGAGTTTCCCGAAACTCCAAGCTCAGGAAGGCGTCCAGATACGCGCTGAAATTTGGGAAGGTATTCAGAGTGGTTCTGGCTTCGGTCACTCTGAGTCTTGTCATGGCATCAGGAGTCATGACCGGCAAACTTGATGCTTGGCTCATCCGAACAGCGGTTGCAGGAGAATGCGAGGGCTGTTCCATCTATGTTACCTCACGGGAAAGCATCGTTGCATACCCAATTTTCCAAGCCGACGACAAAATCATTGCCTTCCGAAAAGGTGGAACAATCATTATTCCGATGACGCCTGACCTCATAATCAAGAAGTTTACGCCTCAGCCGAAAAAGGCAGGATCTAGAGGGGGAACGGACTGATGGTGACAGGTGGAGTAATTTCCAACAGATCCAACTGAACAACGGTAGCGAGCGGAATCGCGGATCAAGTCCGGGGTGATGGTAGCTGACGCCACTGAAATATTCTTCTTTCCTAAATTATCCAAATAGGTTCAAAATCACTCCGATTCATTCCAAGTGATTCGGGAGATGCAGCTATGGGGCGGAAGGTGGCGCGGGGTTCGCGGAGGAAATCGGGGGTTTCTGAGGGGTGTGACGGTGGTGATGCCCTCCCCGCTGCGACTAGCGGGCAAGCCCGCAAGTCTCGCTTCCCCTCCCGCTTGCGAGAGGGGAATCAAGAGAATCCCCTGATGCCGGGCCTGCGCATTCGCGAGGACGGGTTTACGGTGGCGCGGACGCGGGTGTTTCTGGCTGTGCTTGGGCGGACCGGGTGTGTCGCCGATGCGGCGCGGGTGGCGGGGGTCAGTAGGACTTCGGTGAACCGATCGCGCAAATTATTCGCGCCGTTCGACGCGGCGTGCCGCGACGCGCTCGCCAAGGCGCTGCGCGGGCTGGAGGCGGTCGCTTACGAGCGTGCGGTCGAGGGGCGCGAGATGGTGATTCTGCGCGGCGGAAAGGAGGTCGAGCGGCGGATCGTGCCGTCGGATGCGTTGCTGGGATTGCTGTTGAAACGCGGCGACCTGAAAAACGGGCGCGACGTGCATCTGACGCCCGAGGAGGCCGAAGCCTATGTGTTGCCCGAGGCGGTGCGGCACCGCTTTCTGTCGCGCGAGGAATTTTTCGACGGGATCATGTTCGACAACAGGTCCGACAAGGGCAAGGTGCAGCGTGCAACGCAGGAAGAAACCGATGCGGCGTTGATCGAACGGATCGAAATGCTCCAACATTACCACCGCTACCGGCGACTCCATCATCCGCCGTGCGTGACCTGCGGGCAGATGGTGCCGCTGACCGAGGAGGAACTCGCCGAACTCGATCGGGCGGAGGCGGAGGGCAGGCTGGCGGAGCTCCTGCCGCCCGCTGACTGAACGCGGCATCGTTCCTCCGCGTTCAGGCGGTGGCTTCGAGCCGGACCGGAGCGGGGTGGAATGCGCGGACGCGATCGCGGCCCGCGCGCTTCGCTTCGTAAAGGGCCTGGTCGGCGTCGCGCAGCAGCGCCGACAGCGTGATGCCGGGCGTGCCCGCAGCCAGGCCGATGCTGGCGGTCGGGCGCAGAGTCGCGGGAATGCGGTCGGCGCAGGCGGCGTGGAGTCCGGTGCGGACCCGCTCGGCGAGCTGGCGTGCGCTGTCGACCGTGAGGCCGGGCAGGAGCAGCGCGAATTCCTCGCCGCCGATACGGCCCGCGACCATCTCCGCCGGGCCGACGGCGCGGACGTGGGCGCCGAAGGCGGCGATGATCGCGTCGCCGACCGCATGGCCGTGGGTGTCGTTGATCGACTTGAAGCGATCGAGATCGGCGATCAGCAGCGCGGCGGGCTGGCCGGCGTCGGCGCAGCGGCGGAGCGCGGCGCCGGCCTTTGTTTCGAAGCCGCGGCGGTTGAGCAGGCTCGACAACGGATCGCCGTCGGCTTCCGCGCGAAGTTCGGCGAACATGTCGATCGCGACCGCGACCATCAGGCTGATCGCGGCGAGGATCGACACCATCGCCTGGCTGAACTGCACCGTGGACCAGTAGAGCGACTGCTGAAAGCCGACATAGTCGTCGAAGCCGCCGCTGAAGCTCAGGATGACGACGGGGCGGATGAGCAGATTGGCGGCCGAGAGCGCCGCGATCCAGAACAGGACGCGGTCGATCACGTGCGGCCGCTCGATGGGCCATAGGGCGCGCACCACCATCAGCGCGATCGCGCCCGCGCCGACGCTGATCGCATAGATGCGCGCCGGAATGCTCGGCTGGGCGAGCAGGAACCAGGTGAAGACCGCGGTCGACAGCGCCGCGACGATCGCCATCGCGCGCCACGGTATGGGCAGGCCGTACCGCCCGATGATCGCGGCGGCGAACAGCGCGCCGGTGGCGAGAAAGCCGATATTGGCGGGAAGCCGCTGCAATTCCATCGGCATCGCCGGGACGACATCCTGGAACAGGAAGGCGATGGCGGTGGCGAGATAGGCGCCCGCGGCATAGGCGATGTAGCGCTCGCGCCGCTGAAGCCACATCAGGAAAAAGGCAGCCGCGAAGGCCAGGCCGATGCCCGGATTGAGAAGCGAAATGAAGAGCTGTCCCGTCAAAGCGGTATCCTGCCTCGGGGCCCCGCACAATCCTAGGCAGGGTATAGATAACAAGTGGTTACGATGGGTCATGGCCCGCCGACAGTGTGTAACGGTGAGGCGGAACGGTCAGGCGGTGCCGCGAACCGCGAGGCGGACGGGGATGCGGGTGCCGCTGTGCGCGAAATCCTCGTCCTCGAGCGCCATCGCGACGAGCGCTTCGCCCGCGGCGTCGAGGTCGGGCTCGATCGTGGTGAGCGCGGGGTCGGCCATGTTGCCGGCGCGGATGCCGTCGAAGCCGATCAGTGCGATATCCTGTGGCACGCGGCGGCCCGCTTCCTTGAGGCCCTGAAGCACGCCGAGCGCGAGCATGTCGCTCGCCGCGAAAACGGCGTCGACTTGCGGATGCTCGGCGAGCAGTGCGTGCGCGGCCGCGACGCCCTGCGCGTGGCGGTCGGCGGCGGTGGGCGGCTCGGTGAGGATCGGCGTGATGCCGTGGCGGCCAAGCGCCTCGACGAAGCCGTCGCGGCGCTCGTCGAACTGACGCTGCGGCGATCGCTGCGGGCCGATGAAGGCAATGTGCCTGCGCCCGCTCGCGACGAGATGCTCGGCGGCGAGGCGGCCGCCGGTGCCGTTGTCGCTGCGCATCCAGTGGAACGGATCGCCGGGGCTGCCCCAGCAGACGAAGTCGAACCCGGCGGCCTGCGCCTCGGCGAAATAGTCCCATGCGGCGCGGTTGCTGGTGGTGCCGATGACGATCATCGCGTCGGCGAGCCCCGACGCCACGAAGTCGGCGCGGAAATTGGCTTCGCTCTCCTGAAAGGAGACGAGCAGGTTGAACCCGCGCGCCGAGGTCGCAGCGGCGATGCTGCCGAGCAGCGCGAAATAGAAGGGGTTGATCGCGCTGCGATCCTCGCCGGGGCGGCAGACGGTGACGAGCGCGAGCGTCTCGCTGCTTTTCAGGCGTAGCGACGAGGCGTGGCGATCGACGACATAGCCGAGTTCGCGCGCGGCGGCGGAAACGCGGGCGCGGGTTTCGGCATTGACGCCGGGGCTGTTCCTGAGCGCGCGCGACACGGTCGATTGCGACACGCCCGCGCGCTCGGCGACGTCGAACGATGTCGGGCGCAGCGTTTTCATCGGCAGTCGTCTCCCCTTTCCGCTGTCTCTCGCTGTGAGGGGAGAGCTTGTCAATCGGCGAGCCCGTCGAGTGCCAGCAGCGCGAAGCTCGCGAGCCAGTGCTCGCCCATATAGTGGCCGGTGACGTGCGGGAGTGCGGCGGCGAGGTGGCGCTCCGCCGCGGCTTCGGCGACGGGGCTGACGGGATGCGCCGGACCGAGCGCGGCGGCGATCGCGCGCCAGCACCAGGCGCGGCTGAGACCCAGGCCATCGAGATGCGCGATCTTGCCGTCGCTGCGGTCGGAGACGGTGGCGGGGGTGAAGAGTGTTTCGGGCTGCTCCTCCGCGGCATGAGGGAGGAAGGCGTCGAACCAGCGCGGGAAATCCTCGCCGAGGACGGAGGCCATCAGATGCGCTTCGGTAAGGGCGGAGGATAGAAATTCGTCGCCGCCCGGCTCCCACGCCTGGCAGTCGCGGTCGCTGGCGAACCAGTCGCGGGCGCGGGCGCCGATCAGGGTAACAAGCGCGGGATCGCGCGATTCGGCCCAGTGGCGCGCGAGGAGGAGCGCGAAGGCGATGTTGAAATGGGTGCCGACGCGCAGCGGATAGGTGAGCTTGGGCAGGAAGGCGTGGAAACGCGCGGCGAAGGCGGCGGCGAGGGGGGCGAGCGCGGCGGCCCAGGGGGCGTCGTGGCGCTCGGCCTCGGCATGGAGCGCGAGCAGCCACGCCCAGCCATAGGGGCGCTCGAAGCCCGCGGACATGGGGCGCGAGAGGAACGCGAGTTCGCCCGCGACCTTTTCTGGGACGAGCATCGCGGCGGCGCGGGCGCGAATCTCGGCGGCGGCGGGAAGGTCGGGGAAGCGCCGCGCAAGGCGGAGGACCTGCCACCAGCCGTGGACGCAGCTATGCCAGTCGAAACTGCCGTGGAAGATCGGGTGATGCGCGCGCGGCGGCTTGGCGTCGACGGGGCCGTTCAGGACGAGATCCATCTTGTAGGGATATTCGCGGCCGAGATGCGACAGGGTCGCGGTCGCGAAGCGGGTGGCGTGGTCGGGGGTGAGGGTCATGGGGGTGTCCTAACCAGGATGATCCTCCCTGTCGCGTAGCGATGGGGAGGTGGCAGCGCGAAGCGCTGACGGAGGGGCACTGGTGCAATGTCGCTGCCCCTCCACCATCCTTCGGATGGTTCCCCTCCCCATGGCTTCGCCACAGGGAGGATTTAGAAAGCGAGCAGCCAGATAAACGCGATGTTCGCGGCGAGCAGCGGCACCGCGGTGCCGATCTGCGCCTTGATCACGCCGTAGGGATTTTTGAGTTCGAGCAAGGCGGCGGGGACGAGGTTGAAGTTCGCCGCCATCGGGGTCATCAGCGTGCCGCAGAAGCCCGCGAGCATGCCGATCGCCGCGACGACCGCGGGGTCGCCGTGATACTGCTTGATCAGCAGGGGCAGGCCGACCGCCGCCATCATCACCGGGAAGGCGGCAAAGGCATTGCCCATCACCATGGTGAAGAAGGCCATGCCGAGCCCGAAGGCGAGCACGGCGCCGAACAGGCTGCCCTGCGGGATCGCGCCGCCGATCAGTCCGCCGACGACCTCGCCGACCCCGGCGAGCGCGAAGACCGCTCCGAGACTGGCGAGCATCTGCGGCAGGATCGCCGCCCAGCCGACCGCGTCGAGCAGGCGGCGTCCCTGCTGTGCGGGGAGGAGGAGCGGGGGTTTGAAGCGCGCCATGCCGACGCCAAGCGCGATCAGCACGCCGATCGCGAGCGAGATCAGGGTCGCCTGCTTGGGATCGGCGAGGCCCGGCACATATTTGAAAAGAAAGGTGCCCGCGAGCGCGACCGCGGGGATGATCAGCGCGACGAGGAGCAGGAAATTGCCGTGGCGCGCGGCGCGTTCGGTCTGCACCTCGGCCGCGACTTCGCCGCCGGGGGCGCGGCCGATCTGGCCGGTTCCCGCGATCGCGACGAGCGCGAGGACGAGCAGGCCGTTCTGGAAATCGGTCAGATAGTCGCCGCCGAGCATCGACAGCGCGAGCAGACCCCAGAAGGCGGCGTTGCCGAAGCGTTTCGGGCTGGTCCGGTCGTAAAGGCCGAGCAGCGCGAAGAGCGCAAAGGTCCAGCCCGCGAAAATATAGACGAAGTCGAGCGTGATCATGCGCCCGCCCCCCGCGGTTGCATCCGCTGTTCGAGGCGGCGGAGGCGGAAGCCGTGGATCAGGAAGGCCGCGATCGCGGTCGGGATCGCCCAGAGCGAGAGATGCAATGGCTCGATGCTGTAGCCATAGGTTTCGAGCAGGCCCTTCATCAGCAGGATCGAACCGATCGCGAGGAAGATGTCCTCGCCGAAGAAGAGGCCGACATTGTCGGTGGCGGCGGCGAAAGCCTTGACCTCTTCGCGCTGGTCGTCGGTGAGGGCGTCGTTCCTTGCTTCCGCCGCCGCTTCGGCCATCGGCGCGACGAGCGGGCGCACGGTCTGCGGGTGGCCTGCGACCGAGGTCAGGCCGACCGCGGCCATCAGTTGGCGCAGCAGGAGGTAGGAGGTGAGCAGGCGGCCGAGCGTCGCGCCCTTCATGCGGTCGATCAGGCTACGCGCGTGCTGCTGAAGCCCATAGGCTTCGAGCAGGCCGATGACGGGGAGGACGATCCAGACGATCGAGACGTAGCGCGTGTCGTTGAACGCCTTGCCGAAGGCGGCGATGATCGCGGTGACGTCGAGCCCGGCGGCGAAGCCCGTCGCGAGCGCCGAGGCCATGATCACGAGCAGCGGATTGAAGCGGAGCACGAAGCCCGCGATGATGATGACGATCCCGATCAGGACGAGCATCATCGACTCCTTTGTTCGTCATCCCCGCGAAGGCGGGGATCCAGCTTGGCAACCGTCGAGCTATCAACCCGCGTCGGAAAGCTGGATTCCCGCCTTCGCGGGAATGACGAAAAGTGGGACGATGGCTGGATCAAACTATTCCCCCTCCGCTTCCCGATAGCCGCCGCCGCCCGGGGTTTCGATCACGAAGGCGTCGCCAGCGGCAAGGTCGGCGCTACCGGTGGCGGCGAGCATCTCGATCCGGCCGTCGGCGCGTTCGATCCAGTTGCGGCCGGGGACGCCGTCTTCGCCACCCGCGAGGCCCTTTGGCGCGATCTTTCGGCGGTTCGCGAGGATGTTCGCCGCCATCGGTTCGCGGAAGCGGATGCGGCGGGTCGCGCCGTCGCCGCCGTGCCAGCGGCCCCGGCCGCCCGAGCCATGGCGGATCGAAAATTCCTCGACGATCACCGGGAAGCGCGTTTCCATCACTTCGGGGTCGGTCATGCGGCTGTTGGTCATGTGGGTCTGGATCACGGCGGTGCCGTCGAAGCCCGGCCCGGCGCCCGAGCCGCCCGCGATCGTCTCATAATATTGGCGCGTTTCGTCGCCGAAGGTGAAATTGTTCATCGTCCCCTGTGCCGGAGCCATTGCGCCGAAGGCCGCGAACAGCGCGTCGGTGATGACCTGACTGGTCTCGACATTGCCCGCAACGACGGCGGCGGGATAGCTGGGGGACAACATCGAATCCTGCGGAACGATCAGGGTGACCGGGGCAAGGCAACCCTCGTTCATCGGGATCGGATCGTCGAGCATGGTCCTCAGCACATAGAGGACGGCGGCGCGGACGACCGGGAGCGGGGCGTTGAAATTGTCGGGGAGCGTCGGCGACGAGCCGGTGAAGTCGATGGTGACGTGGCGCGCCTCGCGATCGACGCGGACCGCCACCGCGACCTCGGCGCCATTGTCCATCGCGTAGCGGAACCGGCCGTCGCTCAAACGGGCGATGAGCTGGCGGACCGCGGTCTCGGCCTGTGCCTGGCCGTGCGCCATATAGGCGGCGACGGTGACGGCGCCGTGCGCGGCGCTGAGGTCGGCGAGCGCGCTGGCGCCGCGCTGGCAGGCGGCGACCTGCGCCTTGAGGTCGGCGATGTTGAGCGCGGGGTTGCGGGCGGGCCAGTCGCCGGCGGTCAGATGCGCGTGAACGTCGGCGTCGAGGAAGTGTCCGTCGTCCACGATCAGCCGGTTGTCGAAGAGAATGCCTTCCTGATCGATGCTGGTGCTGCCCGGCGGCATCGAACCGGGGGCGATGCCGCCGAGGTCGGCGTGGTGGCCGCGCGCGGCAACGAAGAAGTTCGGTTCTTCGCCCTCCACGAACACCGGCATGATGACGGTGATGTCAGGGAGGTGGGTGCCGCCGTCATAGGGGGCGTTGAGGGCATAGGCATCGCCGCGCCTTATGCCGCGAGCATCGCTGGACCGCTGGCGGAGGATGGTGCGGACGCTTTCGCCCATCGAGCCGAGGTGGACGGGCATGTGCGGGGCGTTGGCGACGAGGCGGCCTTCGCCGTCGAAGATCGCGCAGGAGAAATCGAGCCGCTCGCGGATATTGATCGACGAGGCGCTGTGCTGAAGCGCGCCGCCCATTTCCTCGGCGATCGCCATGAACAGGCTGTTGAAGATTTCGAGGCGGATGGGGTCGGGGGATGCCTTTTGATCCTCGCTGTCGCGTAGCGATGCGGAGGGGGACCGTCCGAAGGACGGTGGAGGGGCTGCGCGCTCGGCCCTTCCGTCAGCCCCTGCGGGGCTGCTACCTCCCCATCGCTGCGCGACGGGGAGGATTGTCTTGGCGAGCCGCAGCGTTCCTTCCTGTTTCACCGTCGCGGTCCAGCCCGGTTCGATCACCGTGGTCGAGAGTGGGTCGACGATGATCGCCGGTCCCGCAATGGTGCGGCCGGGAGCGAGGGCGCTGCGCTGGTGCAGCGGGACTTCGCAGGGGGCGCCCGCGAGCCAGGCGGTGGCGATTTCGGGGGCGGCTTCGGTCGCCGCGGCGGGAGGCGGCAAGGCGGCGGGAGTGCCGCCCGTTTCGGTCAGCTCGACGCGGATGCGGTCGATCACCAGATCGACGTGCGGGGCGTAGCCGAAGCGCTGGCGGAAGGCGGCGGCGAAGGCCCGCGCGACCTCCTGCGGCGACGCGAGCGGGAGCTCGATGGCATTGTCGCTGTCGGCGAGGCGGACGAAAAGCAGGGTTTCACGGGTCGTTTCGGCACCGGGCGCGAGGTCGGTGCGGGCCTGGGCGGAAAGGTCGGCTTCGGCGGCGGCGAGCGTTGCAGCGCACTTTTCGTCGAGCGGCAGCGCCAGCGTGCGCTCGCGGATCGCCGACGGCCTCGCGAGCCCCATGCCATAGGCGGACAGCACCCCGGCGAGCGGGTGGAGCAAGATTTCGTCGATGCCGAGCGCGTCGGCGACGAGGCAGGCATGCTGGCCCGCGGCGCCGCCGAAGCCGACGAGGCTGTAGCCCTGCGTCACATCGTGGCCGCGCGCGATGGTGATGCGCTTGATCGCGTTCGCCATCTGCTGGACCGCGATCGCGAGCAGGCCTTCGGCGAGAGCTTCGCGGGTGATGCCCCCGACCTCGGCGGCCATGGCGGCGAATTGCTCCGCGACCACCGCGCCGTCGAGCGGCCGGTCGCCGTTCGGGCCGAAGAGCTTCGGAAAATGACCGGGCTGGATCTTGCCGAGCAGGACGTTGCAGTCAGTGACGGTCAGCGGCCCGCCACGGCCATAGGCGGCGGGCCCGGGGTTGGCGCCCGCGCTTTCGGGGCCGACGGTGAGGCGCGCGCCGTCCCAGCGGCAGATCGACCCGCCGCCCGCGGCCACCGTATGGATGCGCAGCATCGGGGCACGGATGCGGGTGCCCGCGACGATCGTTTCATTGTCGCGCTCCAAGCGGCCGGCATAATGGCTGACGTCGGTCGAGGTGCCGCCCATGTCGAAGCCGATCAGGCGGGTTTTGCCCAGCGGCGCGGCGCTACCGACCATGCCGACGATGCCGCCCGCGGGGCCCGAAAGGATCGCGTCGCGGCCATGGAAGGCGGCGGCGGAGGCGAGGCCGCCCGAGCTTTTCATGAATTGGGGGTCGGTATCGCCGCCGAGCTGGGCGCAGAATTGATCGACATAGTGGCGCAGGACGGGCGAGAGATAGGCATCGGCGAGCGTGGTGTCGCCGCGGCCGACGAGCTTGATCAGCGCGCTGACCTCGTGGCTCGTCGAGATTTGCGCGAAGCCGAGTTCGCGCGCGATGGCGGCAAGGCGAACCTCGTGCGCGGGGTAGCGATAGCCGTGCATGAGGACGATCGCGATGCTGGACAGGCCGCGGTCGCGTGCGGCTTGCAGTGACCGGCGCGCGGTATCCTCGTCGAGCGGCGTGAGGATGTCGCCTTCGGGGCTCACGCGTTCGGCGATTTCGGCGACCATCGCGTGCGGCGGCGGAATGCGGTGGAGCGCGCGCGCGAAGAGGTCGGGGCGATCCTGATAGCCGATCGTCAGCGCATCGCCGAAACCCCGCGTGATCGCGAGCAGGGTCGGTTCGCCCTTGCGTTCGAGGAGCGCGTTGGTCGCGACGGTCGATCCCATGCGGATCGCGAGCGGCGGCAGTGGTCCGCTGTCTGCGCCGGTGAGGTCGCGGATGGCATTCACGGCGGCGTCGCCGGCGCGCGCGGGGTCTTCGGAGAGATATTTGGCGGTGACGATCGTGCCGTCGGGGCGTCGGGCAACGACGTCGGTGAAGGTGCCGCCGCGATCGATCCAGATGTGCCAGCGCACGTCAGGCGACATGAACCGGCCAACGCAGCGTGATGGAAAGACCGTGGTCGACGGCGGCGCGGGTCCAGCTTCCCTTGAGCTGGCGTTCGATCAGGGTGCGGATGAACCGGGTGCCGAAGCTCTCGCTTTCGATATGCGGGGTTTCGGCGAGCCCGGTTTCGACCCAGTTCAGTTCGATCGCGTCGCCGTCCTGCCGCCAGTCGACGGCGAGGTCGCCGGTGCCCGACAGCGCGCCATATTTGACGCTGTTGGTGACGAATTCGTGGATGGCGAGCGAGATGGCTTGCGCGCTTTCGTCGTCGAGCCGCACGTCGGGGCCGTCGAGGGCGGCGATGCGCTCGGCGGGCCAGCCCGCGACCTCGAGCTCGCGGCGGATGATGCGGCCGAGTTCGACGCTGCTCACCGCGCCGGTGACGATCATCTGCTTGGTTTCCGACAGCGCGCGCATCCGGCCGTCGAAGCGCGTCTCGAAATCCTCGAGGCTCGTTGATTCGCGCAGCGTGATCCGCGCCAGCGCGCTGATGCGCGCAAGGGCGTTCTTCATCCGGTGCGCCATCTCGCCGATCATCAGCTCGCGATCCTCGGCATGGCGCGCCTGCTGCTCGGCGAGCGCCTGCGCCGCGCCGACGCGGCGCTGCTGGACGCGGTGGAGCTGGGTCGCGAGCAGCGCCAGCGCGAGACCGAACAGGAAGATGGCGAGGGGCCGGCCGAGTCGCTCGAACTGGCGGCCGTAGGAGATGCGCATCGTCCACACCCGGTCGGCGACGCGCAGCTTTTCGGTGTGCGTGTCCCATCCCATCGTTCCGTGGCGGAAGGCGAGCGGCGCCGAGGGGCCATCGCCCGCGTAGATTTCCACGCCACGGATCGTGGCGAGCTGCGATCCGAGCACCGCGGTGAACAGGTCGGTGGTGCGAAACGGGGCGTAGACGAAGGCCTCGATCGGCCGTTCGGTCGACCCCGCCACCGGCGCCGCCTCGGCGGCATAGATCGGAAGATAGACGAGGAAGCCGGACTGTTTTTGCGCCGCCCCGTTTTCCTGCTGTAGCCGCACAAGGCCGCTCGCGGCGGGGGCGCCGGTCTGCCACGCCCGGCGCATCGCCTCGCGCCGGACCGGCTCGCTGTACATGTCATATCCGAGCGCGTTCTTGCGGCGCGGATTATAGGGTTCGATGAGGACGATGGGAAAGCCGACCGGCTGACTGGTCGCGGGCCAGACCTTGATGTCGCGTCCGTAATTTTCGCGCAACATCGCCTCGGCGGCCGCGGGGGTGCCTTGCCGGATCGCCACCGCGATGCCGATCCCCTCCATGCCGGGCGCGCGCTCCTCGGGCCGCAGCGCGGCGATATAGGCGCGGATGCTCGGCCCGTGGGTGGCGGGTGCCGACTGATAGAGCGCACGCACCCCTTGCAGCACCGCGACATGATCGCGCAGCCGCATGTTGACCTGCATCGCGACGCGATCGGCAAGGTCGGCATCCTCGGCCTGATTGTAGAGAAAGCTGGCGGCCGCGGCGACGAGCGTCGCGAGCAGGATGACGAGACCGACAAATCGGACGAGCAGCGCCACAAGCCGATCTGCCCAGGACGAAGGGCGCATTTTTGCTTATCCTGCCTGATGGCTGCCGCAGCAGCATCCCCCCTCCGGCCGCGACCTTATACGGAGGGGAAATGATGGCAAGATGATTTCGTGGCCATTCCGGCGATGGCGGCCGTTGCGCCGGGCCGGCATTCGCATATGCTGCGACCGGAGCGCGAAAGAGAGGGAATTGCATGATCATCTATGGTTCGATCGTATCGCCATTCGTCCGCAAACTGCTGGGCTATCTCGGCGAGAAAGGGATCGATTTCGAACTGCAGGGCGTGGGGATCGGCGACCCCGATCCGGGATTTCGCGCGGCGTCGCCGCTCGGCAAGATGCCCGCGATGGACGACGACGGCTTTCTCCTCGCCGATTCGAGCGCTATCATCCATTATCTGGAAGCCAGGCATCCCGAACCGCCGCTGATCCCCGCCGACCCGCGGGAGCGCGGGCGCGTGGTCTGGTGGGACGAGTTCGGCGATACGGTGTTCGCGGCGTGCGGCGGCAAGATGTTCTTCAACCGCATCGTCTCGCCGAAATTCCTCGGTCGCGAGGGCGACCTCGCCGCCGCTGCAGAGGCCGAGACGGAAGAGTTACCGAAACTGCTCGACTATCTGGAGAGGGCGATTCCGGCCTCGGGTTATCTCGTCGGCGACCGCTTCACCCTCGCCGACCTGGCGGCTGTCTCGCCGCTCGTGAATCTGCGGCATTGCGGGTCGTGCATCGACGCGGCGACGCATCCGCGGATCGCGGCGTGGAGCGAGGCGATCCTGTCGCGCCCCACCTTGGCGCCGTGGGTTGCGAAGGAAGAACGGATGATGGCGAAGGTGCTGGCGGCCTGAGAGGGGGGCTTCGGCGATGGACGGCGCGACCGTCAAGGCGGCTTTGAACGGGATTCGCGCAGAGGCGCAGAGATGAAGAGCTTACACCTCTGCGCCTCTGCGCGAATCTGTGGAATGGCGGGTTCCGACCGAAAGCCGACCTTGATCCTCCCTGCGGCGCAGCCGTGGGGAGGGGGACCGCCGCGAAGCGGTGGTGGAGGGGCTGCGACGGTTGCGCCAAAGGCCCCTCCGTCAGCGCTTCGCGCTGCCACCTCCCCATCGCTGCGCGACAGGGAGGATCGGCCACGGCTGTTCTCCACCCCATAGCCGACGCTGGCGCCCTCGTGTATTATCCGAATAAATCTCTTGCCAACCGTGCGCTACAAATGTAGCACGCTACAAATGTAGCGCATGAGGTGATTCGGAAATGCTGTCGAGCCTGCCCCCGCGAGAACGCGAGATCGTCGATATTCTCTATGAACGCGGCGCCTCCACGGTGACCGAAATCGGCGAGGCGCTGAGCGACGCGCTGTCGGGATCGGCGATCCGCGCGATGCTGAAGCGGCTCGAGGCCAAAGGCTTCGTGGCGCGCGAGGCGTCCGAGCGCGGTTTCGTCTATACGCCGAGCGTGTCGGACAAAACCGCGCGCAAGTCGGCGCTGAGCCAGGTCGTGCGCGTCTTCTTCAACGGATCGGCGACGAGCGCCGCCGCGGCATTGCTCGGGATGCAGGACGGGATGAAGGCTTCGGAACTCGACGAGCTGGAAAAAATGATCGCGAAAGCACGCGAAGGGAGAGACCAGTGATGATCACCACCGCCATGCTGCTGGGCCTTGCCTGGAAATCCGCCGCGGTCGCGGGGCTGACCCTGATCCTGCTCCGGCTTGCGCGGTCGCGCTCTGCGGGCGAGCGGTCGCTGATCGCGCACGCCGGGATCGTTGCGCTGCTCGCGCTTCCCGCCGCGATGCTGTTGCTGCCGACGTGGGCGCCGCTTCCCGCAAGCTGGACCGTCGCGGCTGAAGCCGCGCCGGTCGTTGCGGCGCCGGCAGCGACCGCTTCGACGGCGCAGGCGTTGCCGGTGACCGCGCCCGCCGCTTCGAGCGCGGCCGATACGGCGGGTTTTGCGCTGCCGGAGGTCGGCGATCTCGCGCCCTTTCTCTATGCGATCCCATTGGCGTTGCTGTGCGGAATGATGCTGCTTGCGGTGGTGCGGCTGTTCGCGATGCGCGACCGGGCCGAAGTGCTGACCGAGGGGTCGTGGCTGTCGGCGCTCGCCGAGGCGCAGCGGCGTATGGGGTTCAAGCACGGCACCGCGCTGCTCGTCAGCCGTGAATTGCGCTCGCCGATCAGTTGGGGCGTGCTGCGCCCGACGATCGTGCTGAGCCCGGTCACGGTCGACGCGGTCGATGAGGCCGAGGCGATCATCGCGCACGAACTGGCGCATGTCGCGCGGCTTGACTGGGCGAAGCTGCTCGGCGCGCGCGCCGTCTGCGCGCTCTTCTGGTTCAATCCGCTGGTGTGGATGCTGGCGCGCGAAAGCCATCAGTTGCGTGAAGAAGCCGCCGACGATGCGGTGCTGATGGCCGATATCGACGGCCCCGATTATGCGAGCCTGCTTGTCGGCGCCGCGCGCCACGACAATCAGGGCGCGCTGCTCGCCGCGCACGGCGTCGCGCCGGGCAAGGGCAGCCTCAAGCGCCGGATCACCCGCGTGCTCGACGGCAGCCTGAAGCGCGGCCCCGCGAGCGTGAGCTGGATGCTGATGAGCCTGGTGCTGCTCGCGGGCGTCACCGCGCCGCTCGCCGCCTTTTCGGCGACGGCGGAAACGGGCGCCGATTTCGATAGGGCGGCAAAGGACTCCCCGGTTCCTTTCGCCGCCGCCGCCCCGGCCGCGACGCCTCCGTCCGTCGCGGCCGTGGGCGGAGAGACCGCGCCCGCCGCAGCCGCGCAGAAGCCGCTCACAGCCGACCAGCTCGTCGGTATGCGCGCGGTCGGCGTGACCCCCGAATATGTGGCGCAGATGCGCGAGCATGGCGGCTCGATGGACCCTGACGACATTATCGCGGCGAAGGCGGTGGGGGCCGACCCCGCCTATATCCGCGCGATGCGCGGCGTCTTTCCGGGCGCTTCCATGGACGATCTGATCGGTGCCTCGGCGCTGCATATCGAGCCCCGCTATGCTCGCGAAATGAAGAGCGAGTTTCGCAACCTGTCGATCGACGATTTGACCGCACTGCGCGCGATGGGGGTCACCGGCGACTATATCCGGAAGATGCGCGGCGCCGGTTACGCGCTGAAGAGCCCCGACGAGGCGATCGAACTGCGCGCGACCGGAATGACGCGCGGCGCGCCGGGAAGGACCGTGACCCGCAGCGAAGAGCGGGCGACGGTCGATATCGGCCGCGGCGTGATCGAGGCGCGAGGCGCCGACGGCCGCGTTGCGCGCATCGAATTTCCCCGGCCGCCCGAACCGCCGGCGCCGCCCGAAAACTGACGCTCGGACATTCGTCCAACCGCAGCTTCCGTTGATCGAACCTTGCTTTTGAAACGCCGCCGCCGCGGCGAGCGCTGACGCTCGCCTGGCGCGTGGAGGGAGGAACACGCCATGAAGATCCTGATTCTTGCCGCTGGCACCGCCTTTTTGTCGGTCCTTGCCCAGGCCGCGCCGAACGGTGCAACCGATGCGCTGGTCGTCGATCCTATCGACTGGAAGGCGGTGCCTTCGACTGCCGCCGAACAGCATCTGCGCATCAGCCATGCATCGTCGAGTAGCGATGTGTCGTTGACCGATCGCGCCGAGTTCGGCGCCGCGCGCGCTGCGTTGCAGGGCGGCGCGGGGCCGGTGTCGTTCACCGTGTCGCACGATGCGGGGACGCTCGCTTGCTCGGGCCGGCTGACAGGCGCTTTCGCGGGTGAAGGGAGCTGTCGCTTCTCCGCCGATCCGCGGTTCGAGGCTGGATTGGCGGCGCGCGGACTGAGGCCCGATGACCGCGGCGAGCTGATCGCGATGCTGCTCGTCGATGCGACGCTCGACCTGGCCGACGGGCTGACCCGCGAAGGCGTGAAGCCCAAGGATAGCGGCGACCTGATCGCCGCCGCGGCGCTCGACGTCACCCCCGCCTATGTCCACGAATTGAAGTCGGATGCGATGGTCCTGACCGATGTCGGCGATGCGATCGCGTGCAAGGCGCTTGATGTCGACGGACCTTATGTGCGCGGCCTCGCCGCGGCGGGTTATCGCAATCTGACCGCCGACGATGTCGTCGCGATGAAGGCAATGGACGTGTCGCCCGACTATGCGCGAGCGATGAACCGGGCGCGCGGGAGCGGCCAGTGAAACTTGCCGCCAGCCTTGCGGCGGTTGCCGCCGCCCTCTCCGCCATGCCCGCTCTGGCGCAGGAGGCGGCGCCGTCCGGTGACACGCCGCCGCCCGCATCGACCGGCATCGCCGCTGGTGCGAGCAGCGCGGCGCGGCAGGTCTTCACCCCCGCCGATTTCGCGCGCTACGCGCCGAAGAACGCCTATGACATGCTGGCGCAGGTTCCGGGTTTTTCGATCCGCGACAGCGAGGACCGGCGCGGGCTGGGCCAGGCGACGGGAAACGTCCTGTTCAACGGCGAGCGGCCGTCAAACAAGGCCGACGACATGTATACCCAGCTTTCGCGCATTCCTGCGGGCAATGTCGAACGGATCGAGATCGTCGACGGCGCGACGCTCGATATCCCTGGATTGTCGGGGCAGGTCGCGAACATCGTCTATCGCGCCGACAGTTTCTCGGGCCAGTTTTCGTGGAAGCCCGAATTTCGGGCGCATTACACCGACCCGCTGCTGACCCGCGCCGACGTGTCGGTGCGCGGGCGGACGGGGCAGATTGAATATGAGGCGGCGCTGAGCAACGACGATTCGGCACGCAGCGGCGCTGGTGGCCCGACGCTCATCTATGACGGCGCGGGCAGCATCGTCGAGCGGCGCAAGGATGTCTGGAACACCCATTATGACACGCCGAAGCTGTCGGGTCGCATCACCTGGGATCCGCCGGGCGATACCGTCGCCAATCTCGGCGGCCATGTTCAGCGCAAATATGACCGCTATTACGAGGATGGCGTACGCACCGGCCCCGGCCAGCCCGACCGCCTCCGCACCGTCTATGAAAATGCCGATAGCTGGAATTACGAGGTCAGCGGCGACTATCAGTTCGGCGTCGGCCCCGGCAAGCTCAAGCTGATCGGGCTGCGCCGGTTCAGCCACGAGCCCTATTCGCAGGAGATCGTCACGATCGCCGACGACGGCACGCCCGCGACCGGCGACCGGTTCGCACAGGTCGGCGACATTGGCGAGACGATCGCGCGCGGCGAATATCAGTGGCCGATGCTCGGCGGCGATTGGCAGCTTTCGGGCGAGGCGGCGTTCAACACGCTTGACAATATCGCGTCGATCGCCACGCTCGATCCGACGGGCGCCTGGGTCGATCAGCCGTTCGACGGCGGGACCGGCGGGGTCAGCGAGGATCGCTACGAAGGGCTGCTGAGCTTCGGGCGCAAGCTCACCGACAGCTTCAGCTTTCAGTTGACCGCCGGGGCCGAGCATTCGACGATCACCCAGACCGGGCCGAACGGCCTGACGCGCAGCTTCTTCCGCCCGAAAGGGTCGCTGACGCTCGCCTGGGCGCCATCGGCCGATTTCGACGCATCGCTCAAGATCCGGCGGCGGGTGCTTCAGCTCAGCTTCTATGATTTCCTCGCGCGTGCCTTCCTCAACGACGGCAACGAGAACCAGAGCAACAATGACCTGAGGCCACAGCAGGACTGGAGCTACGAGCTCGAGATCAACCGTAAGCTGGGCGCCTGGGGATCGACCAAGCTCTATTTCGTCTATCGCGACGTCGAGGACCGGGTCGACGTGATCCCGATCGGTCCGGAAGGCGAGGCGGTCGGCAATATCGCCAAGGCCAAAGCCGGCGCGGTCGAATGGACCTCGACGATCAACCTCGACCCGGCGGGACTGAAAGGGTTCAAGATCGACACCAGCCTGCTGTTCCAGAAATCCTCGCTGCGCGATCCCTTTACCGGAGAAAAACGGCAGTGGAGCGGATTTACCGACACGGTGCTGAGTGCCGACCTGCGCCATGACATCCCCGGCAGCGACTGGGCGTGGGGCGGGCATGTCGAATATTCGCACGTTCAGCCCAATTATCGCCGCAACCAGACCGACAAGGTGTGGGAAGGTCCGGTGTGGGCGTCTGTGTTCGTCGAGCACAAGAATGTCATGGGGCTGACCGTCCGCGCCTCGATCAACAATATCACCAACGCCCGCTCGAAGCGCGACCGGACGGTCTATGAGGGACTGCGCGGCGCGAGCGAGATCGCTTTTGTCGAGGAGCGCGATCGACTGATCGGCCCGATCTTCGCCTTTTCGGTGCGCGGGAAATTCTGAGATCGGCTAGGACGGGGCGGATGATCGCGCGGCGGACCAAAATATATTTCGACGGCGGCTGCCGTCCGAATCCCGGACCGATGGAGGTCGCGGTGGTGACGGGCGGTGTCGCGATGGTCGAGCGTGATATCGGGGTCGGAAGCAGCCTTGATGCCGAATGGCTGTCGCTGATCGCGGCGCTGCGACTGGCGCGGGAGAGGGGCTTTCAGGATTTCGTGCTGCTGGGCGATGCCGCGGCGGTGATCGCGCAGGCGACGGGCAAGGTTCGGGCACATGGCCGGGTCGCGGGACATCTCGCGGCGTTTCGCGCGCTGGCGGGGGAGGGGGCGACGCCGCGCATTCGGCATATCGGCCGCGCGCAGAATCTGGCAGGAATCGCGCTGGCGAAGCTGCATCCGCGATAGCGAAGGATCAGGCGTAGGCGTCGATCGCCGCGAGATGCTTCGCCTTGTCGATCTCGCTGAGGAAGGAGCCGGTGAAGCTGTTCCGCGCCAGCGTCACGAGGTCGGCTTTCGACAGGTCGAGCGCGTCGGCGACGGCCCGATAATTCGCGTTCACATAGCCGCCGAAATAGCTGGGATCATCGCTGTTCACCGTTGCCGCCAGTCCGGCGTCGAGCATCGTCTTGAGCGGATGGTCGGCGAGGTCGCCCACGACGCAGAGCTTGAGGTTCGAGAGCGGGCAGACGGTGAGGGTCATGCCTTCGCTCGCGAGGCGCGCGATGAGAGCGGGATCTTCGAGGCTGCGGTTGCCATGGTCGATGCGGTCGACCTTGAGAAGGTCGAGCGCCTCGTGGACATAGGTGGGTGGGCCTTCCTCGCCGGCGTGGGCGACGAGCTTCAGCCCGAGGTCGCGGGCGCGGGCGAAGACACGTTCGAACTTCGACGGCGGATGGCCGACCTCGGAGGAGTCGAGGCCGACGCCCGCGATGCGGTCCAGAAAAGGCAGCGCCTCGTCGAGCGTCGCCTCGGCCTCGGCCTCGCTGAGGTGACGGAGGAAACTGAGAATGAGCTTCGAGGTCATGCCATGCTTCGCGTGTGCTTCGTCGAGCGCGCGGGTGATGCCGGTGACGATGGTCTCGAAGGCGATGCCGCGCATCGTATGACCCTGCGGGTCGAAGAAGATTTCGACGTGGCGGACGCCGTCGGCGCGGGCGCGCGCGAGATAGGCGGCGGTGAGGTCGTGGAAATCCTGCTCGGTCCGGAGAACGCCCATCCCCTGATAATAAATGTCGAGGAAATCCTGGAGGTTCGAGAAAGCATAAGCGGCGCGCACCTCCTCAACCGACGCGAAGGGGATGGCGACGCCGTTGCGTTGCGCGAGCTCGAACATTAGTTCGGGTTCGAGCGAGCCTTCGATGTGGAGATGAAGCTCGGCCTTGGGCAGGCCGGCGATGAAGGCGGCGCGCTCGTCCGCGGAAGCGAAACTGTCAGTCATGGGGCAATTCCTCCTCGCGCAAAATGATCGCCGCTTCGGGTTTGTGGCGGCGGATTTCCTCGACTGTCAGCCCGTCGATCTCGTGCGGGAAGATCAGCCAGCGATCGGTTTCGTGGACGAAGAAATCGGGTCGGAGATCGGTGACGTTGCGGCCAGGTTTGAACCAGACGGTCGCGATGCGGATGTCGCGCGGCATATTGTGGCGGCAGCGCGCGCGAAGCTCGGCGATGAAGGCGCGGATGCTGCGCCCCGAATCGAAGACGTCGTCGATGATCAGCAGCCGGTCCTCTGGGTTCAGCGTGTCGATGAGATAGCCGAGCGCGAAGACGCGCACCTGAGGGTCCTGATCGTCGATGCCTTTGTAGGACGAGGTGCGGATCGCGATATGGTCACAGTGGTGACCGTGATAGTCGAGCAGTTCCTGCACCGCGATCCCTACCGGCGCGCCGCCGCGCCAGATGCCGACGAGATGCGTCGGTTCGAACCCGCTGTCGATGACCTTCATGCCGAGCCGCAGCGAGTCGGCGAGAAGCTCGTTCGCGCTGATGTAGATTTTATCGTCGCTCATGCGCGGGAAATAATCTGCCCCTCGACATTTGTCATGCTCGGTATTATGTATGGAGTTGTGTATGGATATGGATGGTGGTGATGACCGAACTCGAAGGCCGCGACAAATGGTTGTGGATATACAGGACGGGGCTGCACGGCCTGTGTCCGCATTGCGGCGGGGGCCGGATGTTCCGGCGCTGGCTGAAGGTGCAGGAGCGTTGCCCGCAATGCGGGCTCGATTATGATTTCGCCGCGCCTGACGACGGGCCGGCCTTTTTTTCGCTCTGTTTCATCGCCTTTCCGCTGCTGTTCGTCGTCGTCTGGTTCGAGGTCGCGCTGAATCCGCCGTGGTGGATGCACCTGATCGTCTCGGTGCCGTTGATGGTTCTCCCTTGCCTTGCGGCGCTTCAGCCGATCAAGGGCTGGCTGGTCGCGTCGCAATATGTAAACCGCGCACAGGAGGCGGGCACCGACGCGCTGTGGGCGCAACTCCACGCGCGCGCCAAGGGGGAGAGCGTAGAGGGCGATGGCTGACGGCTGGATTCCCGATCTCGACCGCAGCAGCGGCGCCAAATATGTCGCGATCGCCGAGGCGATCGCGAATGCGATCGAGACCGGCGCGCTCTGCGCGGGCGACCGGCTGCCGACGCAGCGCGATCTCGCCGCACGGCTCGGGATCGACCTGACCACCGTCACCAGGGCCTATGAGCAGGCGCGCGCGCGCGGGTTGATCGGTGCGCGCGGCCGCGCCGGGAGTTTCGTGCTGCCGCAGGATGCGATTGCCGCCGGACCGCCGCCGCGCGACACGGGAATGAACATGCCGCCCGAGGTTATGGGCGGGTCGCTGCTCGCGGCGTGGGAGCGGACGTCGAGCGCGTTGCTCCGCGCACCGGGCGCGGGCGGGCGGCTGCACTATACGCCCGCGGGCGGGCGCGAGGCCGACCGCGCGGCGGGCGCGGCGCTTTTCGGACGATTGGGGCTGGCGGGCGAAGCCGATCAGGTTGTGGTGACCGCAGGGGCGCAGAATGCGCTGCACGCGATTGTCGGCGCGACGCTGGCAAAAGGCGATGTCGTGGCGTGCGGGGCGTATATCTATCCGGGTTTCCTGGGGATCGCGAAGCAGGCGGGGTTACGACTGGCGCCGCTGGCGCGGGTCGATGCGGATGCGCTGGAAACGCTCTGCCGGCGTGCGACGGTCGCCGCGCTTTATATCGTGCCGACCAACGACAATCCGACCACCGTCACGCTCGATGCCGACGAACGTGCGGCCATCGGTGCGGTGGCGCGGCGGCACGGGGTGCGGCTGATCGAGGACGACGCCTATGGACAGCTTGCCGAGCGGGCGATCGCGCCGCTGTCGAGCTTTGCGCCCGAACTCGGCTGGTATGTCGCCAGCGCGTCGAAGATCATCTCACCCGCGCTCCGCATCGCGCATGTCCGCGCGCCGTCGGTGCGGGATGCGCTGGCGATCGCGGCGGTGGGGCACGAAAGCAACGTCATGCCGCCGCCGCTGAACGCCGCGCTGATGACGCGCTGGCTGGAGGACGGGAGCCACGACCGGCTGATTGCCGAGACGCGCGCCGAAGCGGTGGCGCGGCAGGCGATCGCCGCAGAGCTGTTGCCTGCGGGGAGCTACGCCGCACATCCGTGTGGTTATCATCTGTGGGTGCCGTTGCCGGGCGGAGCCGATCCGGCGCGGATCGCGGGCGCGCTGCGCGCGACCGGGATGATGGCGATCGCGGCGGATGATTTTGCTGTGGGCGCGGTAAAGGCTCCGGCGCTGCGCGTGTCGCTGGGCGGTGCGATCGACCGCGCGGGATTGTGGCGCGGGCTGGCGGTGCTGGCGCGCGAACTGGCGGCGGTTCAGGCGGTGTAATGCAAAGCGAAGTCGGCTTTGGGATGGGAAGCGGACGATGCCCAACCATTCTCGTCATCCCGGCGAAGGCCGGGATCTCACCCTATCGACATAAAGCACCGATGAGATCCCGGCCTTCGCCGGGATGACGGAGTTCGGTCGGAAGCGGCGGCCTATTCCCGTGCTGCGGCGCTTTGGTCGCGGATCGCCTTGAATTCGCTGCCGGGCCTCCATTGTGGCCATTTGGCCGAGCGTGCGAGCTCATCACCGATCCGGTAAAAAATCCGGATATCCTGAACCGAGCCATCGAGATTCCAGCTCGCGTCCCAAGCGTCGCAGGCCTGATGGTAGCATTTGCCGGTATAGTCATCGACCCACTTCTGGCCCGCCGTCTTGCCGCCGTTCACGAGGTCGGAGGCGCCCGCGATGCCCATCATCAGCAAGACGGGAACGCCGCGCTTCGCCATGCTGAAATGGTCGGCACGGAAGAAGAGGCCGCGTTCGGGGAGGCTTTCGACCGACACGGTGCGGCCTTGGGTGGCGGCGACGCGCGCGAGGTCGTCCTCGAGGCTGCCCTGGCCCTTGCCGACGAGGATGACGTCCTTTGCGCGGCCCGCGGTCTGGAGGATGTCGATGCCGAGATTGGCGACGGTCTTTTCGACCGGATAGACGGGCGCCTGGGCATAGGCCTCGGAGCCGAGCAGGCCGCGCTCCTCGGCGGTCCAGAAGGCGAAGAGGAGGGTGCGGTCGGGCGGCGGGGCGGCCTTGAAGCCGCGCGCGATCTCGAACAGGGCGGCGACGCCGAGCGCGTCGTCATTGGCACCGGCGCGATAGATGCGGCCCTGCTCGTCGGGCTTGCCCTCGCCATAGGCGTCCCAGTGGGCGCCGTACATCACCACCTCGTCGGGGCGCTTCGCGCCGGGGATTTTGGCGAGGACATTCTGGCTTTGCACCACGTCGTGCGTCACCGGAATCGCCGCGTCGAAGGTCGTGCCGAGGTCGAACGGGCGGAAGGTGGCGCGGCGCGCGGTGAGGCGGAGCTTTGCCAGATCCTGCCCGGCATCCGCGAACAGCTTCGTCGCGGTGTCGCCCGAAATCCAGCCCTGCAATGCGAGGCTGGTCATCTTTTCGGGCGGAACGACGAGGCTGTAGTTTTCGCCGCCGGGGCTTTTCACGACGTTCCAGCCGTATCCGGCGCCGTCGGTGTCATGGACGATCAGCGCGCCAATCGCGCCGCGGCGTGCCGCCTCTTCGAACTTGTAGGTCCAGCGGCCGTAATAGGTCATCGTGCGGGCGCCGAACTTGCCGAAGCTGTCGTCGCCCTTCGTCGCGACGAAATCGGGGTCGTTGACGAGAAAGACCGCGACCTTGCCCTTGAGATCGACGCCCTTGAAATCGTCCCAGCCGCGTTCGGGAGCGTGGACGCCATAGCCGACGAAGATCATCGGCGCGCCGGCGATCGCGGCGACGTCCTTCGACTGCTGGCTCGACACATAGATGTCGGTGCCGAGGCGAAGCGGCGTCACCGTGCCCCCGCGGTCGAAGGCGAGCGTGGTCGGCGTGCCGAGGCGGGTGTGAAGCAAGGGTACCGGCTGCGTCCAGCCGCCGTCCGGCCCGGCGGGTTCGAGACCGAGCGCCTGAAGCCGGCCGATCAGATAGCCGATCGTCCGCTCCTCGCCGACCGTCCCCGGCGCGCGGCCCTGGAACTGGTCCGAGGCGAGGGTGCGGACGGTGTCGGTGAGGTTGGCGGCGCTGATGTCCTGCGCGGCGGCGGGCGCGGCGGCGAAGAAAGCGGTGGGGAAAGCGGCGGCGAGGAGAGCGGGGCGGAGGATCATGGCTGAGGGGTTTCCGAAGCGGGGGAGGAAGGCGTGGATGCGGCGGCGGCAGGTGTTTCCGTGGGCGACCCCGCCGCCGGGGTCCAGCCTTTCCGGTATTTTTCGAACCAGGCGAGGATCGCCGAGGCCTTGGCCGCCGCCTGCGACGGGCGCGCGGCGATGCCGCCGTGGCTGGCGCCGGGCACCTTGACCAGCGCGGTCGGCACCCCGCGCAGGCGCAGCGCCGTGTAATATTGCTCGGCCTCGCTGACCGGGGTGCGATAATCCTCGCTGCCGACGACGACCATCGTCGGCGTCTTGACGTTGCCGACCAGCGACAGCGGCGAGTGGCTCCAGTAAGTGGCCTGATTTTCCCACGGCATCGCGCCCAGCCAGTAGCGGCCGAAGAAGGCGGGGCCGTCGGCGGTGAGCGCCTGCGTCGTCCAGTTGATCACCGGTTTCTGGGCGACGGCGGCCTTGAAGCGGTCGGTCTTGCCGACGATCCAGCTCGTCAACACCCCGCCGCCCGAACCGCCGGTGACGAACAGCGCGTCGGGATCGGCGATGCCGAGCTCGACCGCGCGGTCGACGATGCTCATCAGGTCGAAATAGTCGTTGCCGGGGTAGTTTTTGTCGATCGCGTTCGCGAACGCCTCCCCATAGCTGGTCGAGCCGCGGGGGTTGGCCGAGAGCACGGCATAGCCCGCAGCGGCGTAAAGCTGGTTGTCGGCGGCGAAATGCGGGCCATAGGCGGCGAAGGGGCCGCCGTGGATTTCGAGGATCAGCGGCACGCGCTGCCCTTCGCGATAGCCGGGCGGCAAGGTCAGCCAGCCGTCGATCGCGAGGCCGTCGAAGCTCGACGCCGCGCTGATCTTGCGCACCTCGCCCAGCGCCTTGGTCGCGGCGAGGGTGCGGCTCAAATCGGTGAGGGTGCGCGTCTTGCCGCCCGCCGCAAGCGCGACCTCGGCCGGGCGCATGGGCGTGCCCGCGGTGAAGGCGATCGCGTCGTTGGCGGCGACCGAGAAGCTGCCGCCCGAATAGGGGCGGTCGAATTCGCTGTTCGCAAGGCCGGTGGCGACGGTCCGCACCGATCCGTCGAGGCCGATGCGCGCGACCTTGCTCTCGCCGCGCTCGTCATACTGGACATAGAGGCCGCGCCCGTCGGCGTCCCATGCGGCGCCGTCGACGCTGTAATCCCAGGCGGCGGCGAGGCGGCGGCTGCCCGATCCGTCGCGGTTCATGACGTAAAGGCCGACATTCTCATAGGCGCGTAGCCGGTCGTCGAAGCCGAGATAGGCGATCATCCGGCCGTCGGGCGAGACGAGCGGGTTCGCGTCGGGGCCCTTGCGCGTCGTGAGCTGGGTGACGGCGCCGCCGGCGACGTCGAGCGCATAGATATTGCTTTCGAGCGGATCGCTCTGCCAGTCGGGGCGGCGGTCGGCGCTGAAATAAAGCGTCGTCCCGTCGCGCGACCAGCTCAGCGGGCCGCCGTCGTGATAGGGGCCGAAGGTGAGCTGGCGCGGCGCGCCGCCGGTCGCGGCGATGAGAAAGATCTTCTCGAACCCCGGCTCGATCAGGCCCTGGCCGTCGGCGCGGAAGGTGAGGAGGTCGTGCACCTCGAGAGGGTCCGCCCATTTCGCGCCCTCGGGCTTGTTCGCGGGGGGCTTGCCGAAGCTCGGCGCTTCGTCCTTGACGAGCATCGTGTAAGCGATCGAGCGGCCGTCGGGCGACCAGGCGATGCTCGACGGGCTGGTCGGCAGGCCGGTCAGCTTCGCCGCCTCGCCGCCGTCCATCCAGCGCACCCAGAGCTGGGCGCCGCCGCCTTCGGTCGAGACATAGGCGAGGCGCCGGCCGTCGGGCGACCAGCGCGGCGAAAAGGCGTCGCCGGTGCGGCCCGCGACCGGGGTTTCGGCGCCGGTCTGGGTGTCGAGCAGCCAGATGCTGCTGACCGCGCGGTCGGCCATGATGTCGTTGGCGCGGCGGACGTAGGCGATGCGGCGCCCGTCGGGGCTGATCTGCGGATCGGCGGCGGCGGTGAGGTCGAACAGATCCTCGCCGGTGAAGCGGCGTTCGGGCCCCTTGCGCGCGCTGCCGATGGCCGAGGCCGGTCCCGCTTCGGCCGCGGCGGCCGGTTCGGAGGCGGGGCTTTCCTGAGCGAGGAGGGGCCGGGCGGCGAGGATGAGAAGGCTCGCGCCGAGCAAGGCGATTTTGCGCATCGAGTGGGTGCCCCTTTTTGCGGTGATTGGTTGAAGGTGTAACCATCTGGCGGGGAGCGTCAATCGGGCGGGGACGGGGAGCCTGTCGCTTTCGCCCCCGGCCTCGCTCAGCAGCACCGAAAGGCGGAACCCCGGATCAAGTCCGGGAGCAGAGGAAAGAGGTGACTAATAACCATATAGGTTATTTTCTATTGACATCGTCACGCTGTTATGGCACAAGTATTCCATCATGAAGAATTGCGATTCGGGCCGGCGCCCTTCCGATGCGGGAGGGTGTTGCGGCCCGTTTGGCTTTTGGGGCGAGGCGGATATGGGCGACGAACGCGAGGACGAGATTGTACCGCAGCACAATCGGCCGGTGCAGGCCAAGACCGGTAAGCCGGGCGGTTGGACCAAAGCGAAGCGCGAGGCATTTCTGGTCGAACTGGCGGCGAGCTGCAACATCGTGCGCGCGGCGGCGCTGGTAGGGATGGGGCAGAGCGGCGCCTATCGCCTGCGCAAGCGCGAACCGGATTTTGCGGCGCAATGGCAGGCGGCGCTGGAGATCGGTTACGAACGGCTGGAAACCGCACTGGTGCGCCGCGCGTTGGAGGCGGTGGGGGAGACGGTCGGCGAGTTTCCGGTCGAGGCGCTCGACGAGCGAAGCGAGCCGGTCGAAAAGATGACCGTCGATCAGGCGATCCGCATCCTGACCTTTCATCGCGAGAGCATCCGGCAGGGACAGGCGCGCACCCGCAAGGCGCAGGCGCGGCATGTCGCGACGCAGGAGGAAACCGATGCCGCCCTGATCAAGCGCATCCGCATGGTCGAACGGCAGCGTGCGGCCAATGCGCCGCCGCGCGGCGGCGAGGCGGCCCCGGACGCGTCCGAACCCCGATGCGCATAAGCGACGCCGAACTGGCCGCCACCGATCCGGCGACAAGACAGTGGCGATCGGACGGCGTGCTGGCGTGGCTGCGCGGCCTGACATCCGGAGAGTTGCGGCGCGTGCTGCGCGAACTGACCGACGCGCAGAAGGCCGAGCTGACGACGCGCTGGTACGGGTTCGAACATGACGGGCAGCGCGAGCCGCCGGGCGACTGGCGCATCTGGCTGATCCGGGCGGGACGCGGGTTCGGCAAGACGCGCGCCGGGTCGGAATGGGTGAGCCAGATCGCGCGCGACCGGCCCGGCACGCGGATCGCCCTCGTCGCGGCGACCCACGCCGACGGCGTGCGCGTGATGATCGAAGGGCCGAGCGGATTGCTCGCGGTCGCGCGGCACGGGGAAGATCCGCGCTGGGCGACCGGGCGGCGCGAGCTGGTCTTTTCGAGCGGGGCGGTGGCGACGCTCTATTCGGCGGAAGCGGGCGAAGAGCTTCGCGGGCCCGAGCATCATTTCGCCTGGTGCGACGAGCTGGCGAAATGGCGGCGCGGCGAGGCAGCGTGGGACAATCTGATGATGGGGCTGCGGCTCGGCGAACGGCCGCGCGCGGTGGTGACGACGACTCCGCGCGTCAATGCGGTGATGCGCAAGGTGATGGCGGCGCCCGGAAAGGCCGAAACGCTCGGCAGGACGCGGGAGAATCCGTGGCTGCCGGACGATTTCGTCTGCGCGATGCTCGAAAGCTATGGCGGGACGCGGCTAGGGCGGCAGGAACTCGACGGCGAATTGCTCGAGGATGTCGAGGGTGCGCTGTGGACGCGCGCGCTGGTCGAGCGGTGCCGGGTCGGCGCGGAGGAAACGGCCAAGCCAGTGCGGGTCGTCATCGGCGTCGATCCGCCGGCGACGGCGAACGGCGATGCGTGCGGGATCGTCGTCGCGGCGCTGCTGCGCGACGGCCGGCTGGCGGTGGTCGAGGATGCGAGCGTCGAGACGCCGCCGCCCGCCGTCTGGGCGCAGGCGGTCGCGGCGGCGGCGGCGCGCTGGGGTGCCGACCGGATCGTCGCGGAAAGCAATATGGGCGGCGAGATGGTCGAAAATACGTTGCGGCAGGCCGACTGCACGCTGCCGGTGGTGCCTGTGCATGCGAGCGTCGGCAAGGCGCGGCGCGCCGAGCCGATCGCGCTCGCCTATGAGCGCGGGCAGGTGGTGCATGCGGGGGCGTTCGCAGGCCTGGAGGATCAGCTTTGCGGGTTGCAGGTCGGCGGCGGCTATGCCGGGCCGGGGCGCTCGCCCGATCGGGCCGATGCCTGTGTGTGGGCGCTGGCGGCGTTGCTGGAGGGGCTGAAGAAGGGGAGGGCGCCGGGGGTCAGGCGGGTTTGATTTTGGTTTACGCGGAGGCGCGGAGAAGGATCCTGTAAAGCCCTCTCCCCTTTGGGGGAGAGGGTTGGGAGAGGGGAAGGAGGCTGTGCCGGGAAACCCCTCTCAACTTCGGCTAGCGAGCAAGCTCGCAAGCCTTCGTATCTCTCCCCTGAAGGGGAGAGAGCGGGAGCATAGGAGATCATCATGAACTGGTTTGGCCGCAAGGCCGCGCAGGGGGCTGCGCGGCCCGCCTTGTCGCGTGTATACGGGAATTGGAGTGCGCCCGCGCCGCTGTCGTGGGAGGCGCAGGTGCGCGAGGGCTATCTGGGCAATGCGATCGTCCAGCGGGCGGTGCGGCTGGTCGCCGAGGCGGCGGGGTCGGCGCCGGTGGCGGTGAGCGATCCGGGGCTGGGGGCGCTCGTCGCGGCGACGTCGGGCGGGCAGGGGCTGGTCGAGACGCTGGCGGCGCAACTGCTGCTGCATGGCAATGGCTATGTGCAGATCTTGACCGATGGCGCGGGGGCGCCGGCGGAACTGTTCGCGCTCAGGCCCGAGCGGGTGACGGTCGAGGCCGACGCGCGGGGGTGGCCGGTCGCCTATCGCTACAAGGCGGGCGGATCGACGGCGGTTCTGCCGGCCGAGGATGGTGCGGGGCGCGTCGCGGTGGTGCATGTGAAGGCGCTGCATCCGCTCGACGATCATTATGGCGCGGGGTGCCTGGGCGCCGCGGCGGGGGCGGTTGCGGCGCATAACGCGGCGGCGAAGTGGAACGCGGCCTTGCTCGACAATGCGGCGCGGCCGTCGGGGGCGCTGGTCCACGATCCGGGCGATAAAGGCATGCCGCTGTCGGCGGAGCAGGTCGACCGGCTGCGCGAGGAGCTGGCCGAGAGCTTCGCGGGCGGCGCGAATGCGGGGCGGCCCTTGCTGCTCGAGGGCGGGCTCAAGTGGCAGGCGCTGTCGCTGTCGCCTGCCGAGATGGATTTCCTGGCGCTCAAGGATTCGAGCGCGCGCGAGATCGCGATGGCTTTCGGGGTGCCGCCGATGCTGCTCGGGCTGCCGGGGGACGCGACCTATGCCAATTATCGCGAGGCCAATCGCGCGCTGTGGCGGCTGACGGTGCTGCCGCTCTGCGCGAAGATTTTGGGGGCGATTTCGCAGGGGCTCAGCGGGTGGTTCGACGGGGCCGAGCTGCGCGTCGATCTGGATCGGGTGCCGGCGCTGGTCGAGGACCGTATGACGCTGTGGCGCGAGGTGTCGGCGGCGGACTGGCTGACGGCCGAGGAGAAGAAGGCGCTGCTGGGCGTCGCCTGAACGGAGATACCGATATGGATGAGGATGAAGCGCTGGCGCGGTTGATCGCGCTGGCGGGGACGAGTGCGGGCGACGCGGCGGTGCTGCGGGCGCTGGTCGAGGAAGCGAGCGAGCTGGGGGCGCGGCGGGCGCTGGCGCGGCTGGGGCTCGCCGACGCGGCGGCGCGCGACGATGTCAGCGATTTGCGGCAACTGCTCGGCGCGTGGCGCGATGCCAAGAAGAGCGTGTGGGCGGCGGTGATCGACTGGGCGGTGCGCGGGATGCTGGCGCTGCTCGTCGTCGGGCTGGCGATGAAGCTGGGGTTTGCGGGGCTCTTGAAGTGAGGGTGTTGGCCGAACGGGCCCACCCCCCGGCCCCCTCCCGCCTGCGGGAGGGGGAGGTTCGGTTCGCAGGCTATGCGTCGGTGTTCGACCGGGTGGACCGGGGCGGCGATGTGGTGCGCGCGGGGGCGTTTGCGGCGAGCCTGACGGAAGGGCGCGCGGTGCCGCTGCTGTGGCAGCACCGGCCGGGGGCCGTTGTCGGGGTGATCGAGACATTGGCGGAGGATGCGCGCGGGCTGCGCGTCGTGGCGCGGGTGACGCATCCGACGGCGGCGGGGCTGGTCGAACGGGGCGCGCTGACGGGATTGAGCTTTGGCTATCGGGTGCGGGCTTCGCGCGGGGATCGTCCGCGCGAGCTGCTGATGCTCGACCTGGCCGAAGTGAGTCTGGTGGCGGCGCCGATGCAGCCGGCGGCGCGGGTGATCAAGGTGGTGAAGGAGTGACGAATATGGACGATATGGATGTAAAGGCGGACGCGCTCGAGGGGGCGTTCGATGCGGTGCTGGCGGCGGAAGCGGTCGATGAGCTCAAAGCCTCGGTCGCGGCGCTGAAGGCGCAGGTGGAGCGCCAAGCGGTCGCGACATCGCGGCTGCCGCTCGACGGGGCGAAGGCGGCGGCCGATCCGGCGCTGGGTGCCTTTGTCGAGCGCTATATCCGGCGCGGGATCGATGCGGGTGTCGAGATGAAGAGCCTGTCGGGCGCGTCGGGCGGCGAGGGCGGCTATGCCGTGCCGCGCGAGATCGACGGCGCGATCGCCGCGACGCTGAAGGGGCTGTCGCCGATCCGGTCGATCGCGACCGTGGTGCAGACGGGGACGAGCGGATATCGCAAGCTGATCGCGACCGGAGCGATGGGCGCGGGCTGGGTCGGTGAGACCGACGCGCGGCCGCTGACCGCCACGCGCAGCTTTGCCGAGATCGCGCCGCCCTCGGGCGAGCTTTACGCCAATCCGGCGGCGAGCCAGGCGATGCTCGACGACGCGATGTTCAACGTCGAGGACTGGCTGGCCGAGGAACTGGGGCGCGAGTTTGCGGTCGCCGAGGGCGCGGCGTTCGTGAACGGCAACGGCACCAACCGGCCCAAGGGGTTCCTGACCTATACGGCGACGAACGAGATCGACAGCGTGCGCGCCTTCGGATCGCTGCAATATCTGGCGACCGGGACCGCGGGCGCCTTTCCGGCGTCGAACCCGCAGGACAAGCTGGTCGAGCTGGTCCATTCGCTGAAGGCGCCGTATCGGCAGGGGGCGTGCTGGGTGATGAATTCGGACACGCTGGCGCGCATCCGCAAGTTCAAGACGACCGACGGCGCCTTTATCTGGCAGCCGGGGATGGTCGAGGGGCAGGCGGCGACGCTGCTGGGATACCCGGTGGTCGAGGCCGAGGATATGCCCGATGTCGGCGCGAACAGCCTGTCGGTCGCGTTCGGCAATTTCGCCGCTGGCTATCTGATCGCCGACCGGGGCGAGACGCGCATCCTGCGCGATCCGTTCAGCAACAAGCCGTTCGTGCATTTCTATGCGACCAAGAGGGTCGGTGGCGCGATCATCGATTCGCAGGCCATCAAGCTGATGAAATTCGCCGCCAGCTAAGGCTGGTGCGCGAGGGGCGTCCGGTTCCTTCCCAACCCTTTCGGGGAAGGGCCGGGCGCTACCGCCTGTATCGATCTTCCGCCCAGGGCGGTCGCTGCGCGGCCTTCACCCCCACCCAGCTTCGACTAGCGAACAAGTTCGCAAGTCTTCGCAACCCTCCCCCTTGGAGGGGGAGGGATGTTATTTGGAAAGGATGGCCCTGCCATGCCGAATCCCTTTTTCGCCGATCTGGTGCGCGAGTTCGCGCAGGACGGCGGGACCGGGCCGCTGACGCCGACCGGCGCGGTACCCGGTCACCGCTGCTTTGCCGGGACGGTGCCGCCCGATACCCCGTTTCATTATGCCGTCGCGGGGGTCGGCCAGCCCGGTCAGTGGGAGGCCGGGCTGGGCCGCCTCGACGCGAGCGGCCGCTTGCAGCGCGATACGGTCGCGGCGTCGTCGAACGGCGGCCTGCCGGTCGATTTCGCGCCGGGACTGAAGACGGTCGCGCTGACGGTGGGCGCCGGCTGGTTCGCGTCGAGCGACGCGGCCGCGGCGGCGGTCGCGGGAACGCTGGCGGTTAAGCAGCCGCTGTCGACGACGCATGCCAACGCCGAAAGCGGCGTGGTCGATGACCGGGTGACGGTGCGGCGCGGCACCGGCTGGGTGAACCTGCCGCTGGCGGCGCTCGCCTGGCGCGATGCGGGGGGACGCTATCAGATCGACGGTCCGATCGCGGCGGCGGGCGGCACCGCTGCGGCGCCCGCGATCGGCTTTGCCGCCGACGGCGACACCGGGCTGTTCCGGCCCGCGAGCGACAGCCTGGCGTTTGCGACGGGCGGCAGCGAGCGGCTGCGCGTCGATACCGCGGGCCGCGTCGGCATCGGAACGACGGCACCTGTTTCCGAACTCGATGTCGTCGGCACGGTGACGACGGGCTCCTCGGCCGCGACGTCGGGGATCACGGCGTTGGCGGTGCGGTATAATAGCGGGAGCAGCATCGCGACCTTTGGGACGCTGCGCGGCTCGGCGGCGATGGCGCTGGGCTTTTCGGTCAAACCTTCGCCGACGGTCAGCGGCGGGTGGGTGTCGTCGGTCGGCGGGGCCAGCTGGCCCCGCGCGGGCGTGACGGTCAGCGGGACGCAGATGATCGTCGCCTTTGGGCCGTCGCAGACGACCGCGGCCGGCGACCCCGTCACCCTGACCAACGGCTTTGTCGTCAATTCCAGCGGCGCGGTCACGCCCGGCGCCGACAATGGGCAGACGCTCGGCGCATCGGCGCTGCGCTGGTCGGTGGTCTATGCCGGCACCGGCGCGATCAATACGTCGGATGCCCGCGACAAGGCGTGGCGCGGCGCCTTGTCGAGCGCCGAACTGGCGGCGGCGCGGCGGATCGCCGGCGACCTCGGCTTCTATCAATGGCAGGACGCCATCGCCGAAAAGGGCGTGGACGGGGCGCGGTTGCACTTCGGGGCGCGAGCGCAGGCGGTGTGGGCGATCATGGCCGATGAAGGGCTGATCGACCCGATCGTCGAGGGGGCGCGGCCCGACAGCCGCTATGCCTTCCTCTGCTATGACGAATGGGCGGAAGATCGCGACGCGGCCGGGCAATCGGTCGTCGCCGCCGGCAATCGCTTCGGCATCCGGCCCGACCAGCTCGCGCTGTTCCTGATCGCGGCGCAGGAGGCGCGGCTCGCCGCCTTGGAGATGTCCGCATGATGGACGGTTCGGCGCTGTCGTCGCGCGCGCTGTCCGACGCCGCGCGGCGCGAGCTCGCGAGCGAATGGAGCGGCCCCGGCCCGGCGGCGACGCAGGTGGCGCTGCCGCTCGTCCGCGAGACCGGACGCCGCCTGGCCGTGCGCAAGCCGTGATCGGCGACGAGCAGAAAGAAGGACGAGAGATGACGATGGTAGCGAAGGATCCGGGGACGCGGATCGATTTCGAATTCGACTGGGCGGCCGCCTATCCCGACGGACAAGCGGTGCTCGCGAGCGACTGGGAGGTCGCGCCGACCGACGATGGCGGCGTCACGGTCGCGGCGGCGGCGCACGACCTGACGCGGACCACCGCGACGCTGGCGGGCGGCATCGCGGGGCGCGTCTATCGCGTCACCAATCGGGTGACGCTGAGCGACGGGCAGATCGACGAAAGATCGGCGGCGGTGCGGGTGGAGGAACGATGATGAGCGAAAGTCCATTGCCGGGGGCAAGCCCGGTCAGCCTGAACGAAGCGCGGGGCTGGTTACGGCTGGGAGCGACGATCGACGATGCCGTCGTCGCGGGGCTGATCCGCGCCGCGACCAATATCTGCGAGGTCTTCATCGGCCGCTGGCTGATCGTTCGCGCGGGCGAGGAGACGGTGCCGCTGGACGGCGGTGCGGTGGGGCCGGGCGTGCGGCCCGTCGTCGCGATCGACACGGTCGCACTGCTGACGCCGGGCGGCGATGAAACGGTACTGGATGCGGCGGCCTATCGCGTGCGCATCGCCCGCGACGGCGCCGCGTCGATCGCGATTCACGACGGCGCCGCCGCCGATCGCGTGCGGATCGCCTTTCGTGCGGGGATGGCGGCCGAAGCGAACGGGATTCCCGAGGCGATCCGGCAAGGCATCGTCCGCATGACGCAGCATCTGCACGAGGCGCGCGACGGAAACGGCGCCGCGCCGCCCGCGGCGATCGCGGCGCTGTGGCAGCCCTGGCGGCGGCTGACCTTGGGGGGAAGGCAGTGAGAACGGCCGAGCAGGCGCTGCGCGCGAAGGCGGTCGCGCTGCTCGCCGCCGATGCCGAGCTGGCGAGCCTGGTCCATGGCGTGTTCGACGGGATGCCGCCGCGTGCGAGCGCGCCCTGCGTATCGGTCGGCGCGGCCGATGGCGGCGACTGGGGAACCAAGGATCGTGCGGGGCGCGAAATCCGGCTGACGGTGATGCTTCACGGCGTCGGCGACAGCCTGGACGACCGCGCGGCGGCGCGGGTCGAGGCGGTCGCGGCGGGACTGCGCGGCGCCGCCGAAGGCTGGACTGTCGTCAGTGCGCGGATCGTGCGGACGCGATTCGCCCTGGTCCGCGAAGGCGGATGGCGCCGGGAGCTGGTCGTGCGGTGCCGGTGCCTGGCGGTGGATCAGGGGTGATTGCCGCGTTTGCGGCGGGAATGACGAAGATGGGAGATGTCCGGTTTTGACCGAACTCCGTCATCCCGGCGAAGGCCGGAATCCCGCCGGTGCGTCATGGCGATAGGGGGAGATCCCGGCCTTCGCCGGGATGACGGGAGCAGTTAGTAGAGTCCGCTCACCATCCCGATCCGGCTATTCGTCGACGGGCATCGTCTTGCTTGCGGAATAATCGGCGAATTTGTCGGTGAAGCTCGCGTGATAATCCTCGATCTGCATTTCGGCATTGTCGGCGGCATCCGCGGCGGAATAACCGCTGGCGGCGTTGGCCGCCGTCACGGCGGCGCGGAACGCTTCGCGCTCGGTGTCGCAGGCGCCCTTGAGCGATACTTCATATTCGGCCTCGCCCATCTTGGCCTCGAGCGATTTCTTCAAATGGCCGCGCAGGCATTTGGTGAAGGCGGCGCGCGTCGTGTCGACGGTGCCGGTCCCCGCCGGCGCCATGGTGGCCAAGAGCAAGCTGGTGATGAGCATCCTGCGACTCCCCGTTTGCAGTGATTTTTCAAAGGAGGTTTAAACCATGGCAATCGAAAATGGGAGCGCTTTTCTGCTGAAAATCGGCGATGGCGCGGCGCCGCCGGCCTATGCGACGGTGGCTGGGCTGCGCACCACCCAATTGTCGGTGAACGGCGAGGCGGTGAACGTCACGACCAAGGATTCGGGCGGCTGGCGTGAACTATTGTCGGGTGCCGGGGTGCGCTCGGTTTCGGTGAGCGCGGCGGGGATTTTTACGGGGTCGGCTGCCGAGGTCCGGCTGCGCGGCCATGCTCTGGCGGGCGCGATCGACGATTATGAGCTGAGCTTCGAAAGCGGCGAGCGGCTGCGCGGACGCTTTCTGGTCGTGCGGCTCGACTATGCCGGCGATTATAATGGCGAGCGTAATTATACGCTGAGCCTGGAATCGAGCGGCGCGGTGGTGAGCCTGTGAGCGTGGCCAATGCCTTGCGCGGCGAGGCCGAGCTGCGCGTCGGTGGTGTGCTTCATGTGCTGCGCCCGAGCTTTGCGGCGCTGGTCGCGGCCGAGAGCGAACTGGGGCCGCTGTTCGCGCTGGTCGAGCGCGCGGCGGATGGGCGGTTGGGGCTCGGCGAACTCGCGACGCTGTTCTGGCATTGCGTGCGGGACCGGCCCGAGATGCTGACGCGCGAGGCGGTCGGCGAGGCGGTGGTCGCCGGCGGGCTGGCGGCGGCGACCCCGGCGCTGCGCGTGCTGCTGGGGCAGATATTGCAGGGGCGGTGAGATGATGGACGAGCGGTTCGGCCCCGCCGCACTGGCGCTTGCGGGGGTGACGGCGCGCGTCCTGGGCTGGCGGCCCGACGATTTCTGGGCGGCGACGCCGGCCGATGTGGCGGCGGTGCTGGCGGGCTGGCGCGCGGAGGAAGAGGCGGGTGGGGTCGACCGCGCCGGCCTCGCGATGATGATGGAGCAATGTCCCGATGGATGAGATCGACGAGATGTTCGGTGCGCTGCGCGGCGACGCCGCGGGCTATCGCCGCGAGATCGCGGCGCTGCGCGCCGAGATCGGCGGGCCGCTGGTAAGCGAGGCCGAGCGGGCGGGGCAGGCGATCGAGCGGGCGCTGTCGCGCGCGATCGTCAGCGGCAAGCTGGGCTTCGAGGATCTGAAGCGGATCGCGCTGTCGGTGATGGCCGACATCGCGCGGGCGGCGATTTCGAACGGACTCAGCTCGCTGGGCGGTGGGGGGTCGGGCAGCGGCGGGTTGCTGTCGCTCGGCGCATCGGTGGTCTCGGCGCTGTTCGGGGCGCCGGGGCGCGCGACCGGCGGGCCGGTGAGCGCGGGGCGCGCCTATCGCGTCGGTGAGCGCGGCCCCGAATGGTTCGTGCCGACCGCAAGCGGGCGGGTCGAGGCGGCCGGCGGCGCGGTGCGCAATATCGCGATCACGGTCAATGTCCGCGGCGACGGGGCGAGCGAGCCGCAACGGCTGGCGCAGACCGGGCGGCAGCTCGCGCGCGCGGTGCGGCGCGCGGTGGCCGCGGAGGACGCGTGATGGGCTGGGCGCTGGTCGCGGCCGAGCCGCATCACCGGAAAGGCTGGGTCAAGCGGTTCGATCCGCGCTTCTGGACGGTCGATTTCGCGCGGCCGATGATGGCGGCGGTCACGACGACCGCGCCCGATGCGCTGCGCCTTGAAGCGGTGTTCTACCGCAAGCAGGATCTGGCGGGGCTGATCTGGGAAGCGGCGGATCGTTGGGATCATCCTTTGCTTGCCTATGAGACGAAGCGCGATTTCCGGCATAGCCAGCTTCGCTTTCGCTGGCGGTCGGGCGGGGTCAAGCCGCTCGACGCGCTGCACGGGCCGACGCTGACGATCGAAGGGCGCGATGCCGCCGGGACTCCGCGCGCCTGGTATGTCCGGCTGTGGAATTATGCGGCGGGGACGCCCGAGGATGCGGTCGTGACGCTCGATTTCGATGCGCTCGTCGGCGGGTTCCTGCTGCCGGGCGAGGCCGATCCGGTGTGGGCGGGCGACATCGACCGGATGTTCGTCTCGTTGGTGCCACCGGGATATGACGGCGGCGAGGGCGTGCTCGCGGCGCCCGCCGAGGGGTGGGCAGAGATGAGCGGCATCGCCTGTTCGGGGTCGGGATCGGTGCTGGCGATCGGCGACGCGGTGCTGCCCGAGCACGGTCTGGGACTCGCGAACGGCTATGACGACAGTTACCATCTGACCCCGGCGCGGCTGGTGCGCCAGATCGTCCAGCTCGGCTATCGCGGCGACGTCGTCCATTATGTCGGGATGAGCCATTATATGCGGCTCGCGGCAGACGGCGCTGCGTTTCGGGCAAGCGTCGTCGGCGGGGCGGTGAGCGCGCCCGCGGCGGCGTGGCACCGGGCGCTGGCGGCCGAATGCGTGGGCGCGGGGTTGGGGCTGATCTGGTCGCTCTCCTACGAACTGTTCGACGCCTATTGCCCCGAGGACTGGAAGCAGCGCGATACCGAGGGTGCGCCCGCGCTGACCGGGTGGGTGCCGCCGTCGACCCTGCTCTCGCCCGCGAATGCCGAGGCAATGGGCTATCTGCAACTCGTCGCGCGGGATTTCACCGGTTTCGCGGTCGAGGCGGGGCTGGCGGTCAAATTCCAGGTCGGCGAGCCCTGGTGGTGGGTCGGCGCGGGCGGGCGACTGTTCGCTTATGACGCGGCGACGAGCGCGGTACTGGGCGGAGCGAGCGTCGCGATTCCCGATGTGCGCGGGAGCCTGACGGCGGCGCAGCGGACGATGCTCGATGCGCTGGGGGTGCTGCTGGCGACATCGACCGCGGCGCTGGTCGCGGCGGCGCGCGACGAGGCAGGGGCGGCGGGGCTGACGAGCCATCTGCTCGTCTATCTGCCTACGGTGCTCGATCCGGAGGCGCCCGAACTGCGGCGCGCCAATGTGCCGATGGGCTGGACGGCGCCGGCCTTCGATGTGTTGCAGCTCGAGGATTATGTCTGGGTGACCGGCGGGCGCGGGGCGGCCACGGCGGGAGCGCGAGCGGCGATGGCGGCGCGGCTCGGCTATCCGGTCGGCGATCAGCATTATTTTGCGGGCTTCGTGCTGGCGCCTGAGGATCGGGGGCAATGGGAGGCGATCGCCGCGGCGGCCGATGCGGCGCGGCGCGCGGGGGTGGCGCGGGCGGTCCTGTGGGCGCTGCCGCAGGTCGCGCGCGACGGATTCGTGGCTTTTGACGGGGAGGATGCGGTGCAGGCTTTCGATGCGGTGGACTTTCCGATCGCGATCGGGCGCGAGGCGATGGTCCAGACCGAATTTTCGACCCAGATCGTGAGTTCGCCTTCGGGCCATGAACAGCGCGCGAGCGAATGGGCCGAGGCGCGGATGCGATATGATGCGGGGCCGGGAATCCGGTCTGAGGCCGATGTGCGGACGCTTGCCGATTTCTTTCGCGCGCGAAGGGGCGCGGCGCGGGGCTTTCGCTTTCGTGACCCGTTCGATCATGGATCGGCGATCGATGGCGGCTTGCCGGGCGCGGCGGATCAGTTGCTGGGGACCGGCGACGGGAGCCGACGGCAATTCGCGCTGGTCAAATATTATGGCGCCGGGGATGCGGTACAGGAACGGAGAATCCGCCTGCCGGTCGCCGACAGCTTGCGCGTGTCGGTCGATGGGGTGGAGACGGCGGCGTTCACGCTGACGGCGGACGGCGAGGTGCTGCTCGATGCGGCGCCGGCTGTCGGAGCGATGGTGCGCGCGGGCTTTCTGTTCGACGTGCCGGTGCGCTTTGCCGAGGATCGGCTGGAGGTCAGTCGCGCAACCTTTCTCGCGGGCGAGATGGCGAGCGTGCCGCTGGTCGAAGTGCGCGCGCCATGGTGAGCTTCGTGGGGACGGAAGCGGCGCCTGATTGGCTGCGCGAGGAGCTGGTGACGCTTGCCTGGTGCTGGCGGCTGGCGCGGCGCGACGGGGTGGTGATCGGACTGACCTCGCACGACCGCGACCTGATCGTCGGCGGAATACCCTATCGCGCCGCGCCGGGGATGAAGCCGTCGGCGATCGAGACCCGCGACGAGATCGACGCCGCGACGATGGACCTGGAGGGGGCGATCGCAAGCGATGCGATCGCGGCCGACGACCTCGATGCGGGCCGCTGGGACGGGGCGGCGGTGGAGCTGTTCGTCACCGACTGGAGCGCGCCCGATGCGGCGCCGGTCGTCGTGGCGCGCGGGTCGCTTGGCGCGGTCGAGCGGCGCGGCGCGGCGTTCACTGCCGAGCTGCAAGGCGTGACGCGCGTCCTCGATGGACCGGCGTGCCCGGCGACCTCGCCGTCGTGCCGCGCGATGCTGGGCGACCCCGCGTGCCGGGTCGATCTGGCGCCGCGCACGCACAGGCGGCGGGTGGTTGCGGTCGAGGGCCGCGCGGTAACGCTCGACGCGGCGGTGGTGGCGGGCGCGATGGCGTTCGGCGAACTGACCTGGATGGAAGGCGCGGTGTGCGGGTTGTCGAGTCCGGTGATCGATGCGGCGAGGGCGGTGCTGACGCTGGCGGAGATGCCGCCGGTGCTGCCCGCGCTGCCGCTCAGGGTGCGGCTGGTCGAGGGGTGCGACAAGCAGCTTGCGACGTGCCGGACGCGCTTTGCCAATGCGATCAATTTTCGCGGCGAGGCGCATCTGCCGGGCAACGATCTGCTGACGCGCTATCCGGGTGGGTGAGGTGAGGGAGGTTGCCCACCCCGCTGCGCGTAGCGAGCAAGCTCGCAACGCTCGCTGCCCCTCCCGCCTGCGGGAGGGGAAAATGGGCGCGCGCGTCCTTGCGGCGGCGCGGGGGATGATCGGCGCGCGGTTCCGGCCGCAGGGGCGCGATCCGGCGACGGGGCTCGACTGCGTCGGGCTGGTGTGGGCGGCTTATGCCGCCGCCGGACGGATGCTGCCCTTGCCCGTCGGATATCCGCTGCGGGGATGGGGGCGCGAGCGGATCGAGGCAGCCTTGGCGGCGGCCGGGTTCGGGCGGGTCGAGGATCGGCGCGACGGCGATGTCGCGCTGATCGCGCTCGCGGCGGGGCAGTTTCATCTCGGGGTGATGGGGACGGCGAGCTTCGTTCACGCCCATGCGGGGCTGCGGCGGGTGGTGGAGACGCCGGTGGATGGGATGACGTCTGCGGTGACAGAGCGCTGGAGATTGCGCCCTCCCCGCTGCGACTAGCGAGCAAGTTCGCAAGTCTCGCTGCCCCTCCCGCTTGCGGGAGGGGAGAATTGTGCAATCAGGAGCGTGACTATGGCAACTCTGGTGCTGACGGTGGTCGGCGGGATCGTGGGCGGGCCGGTCGGGGCGGCGGTGGGCGCGATGATCGGGCAGCAGGTCGATGCCGCGATCTTCAAGCCCAAGGGGCGCGAGGGGCCGCGGCTGGCCGACCTGAAGGTGCAGGCCTCGACCTATGGCCAGCAGATCCCCAGGCTGTTCGGGACGATGCGCGTCGCGGGGAGCGTGATCTGGGCGACCGACCTGATCGAACGCCGGAACAAGCGCGGCGGCGGCAAGGGGCGGCCGTCGACGACCGAATATAGTTATGCGGTGTCGCTGGCGGTCGCGCTGTCGTCGCGGCGGGTCGGGGCGATCCGGCGGATCTGGGCCGACGGCAATCTGCTGCGCGGGTCGAGCGGCTCGTTCCAGGAACGCTGCATCTTTCGCTGGTATGACGGGGGCGAGGACCAGCCGGTCGATCCGCTGATCGCCTCGGCGGTCGGCGCCGCGTCGGCGAGCGCCTTTCGCGGGCTGTCCTACGCCGTGTTCGAGGAACTCGAACTGGGCGCATTCGGCAACCGCATTCCGTCGCTGACCTTCGAGGTCGAGGCCGATGCGGGCGTGGTCGATGCGGGCGTTGTCGGCGACGCGCTGCTCGGCGAGGGCGGGCGTTGCGGCGGACGCTGGCCGATCGCGGGCTATGCGGCATCGGGCGAGCGGGTGCGTGACGCGCTGGCCCCGCTGTTCGAGATTGACGGCACGAGGCTGGTCAGCGATCCTGCCGGCTGGCGGCTTGCTCCGGCTGAAATTTCGCCGGACCCATCGGCGTTCAGCGCATTTTGCGAAGCGGCGCGCGTGTTGACACCGGCCGATTGCCGCGAGCGGCGGCGCGCGCCGCTGGCCTCGCTCCCCGGAACGATCCGTCTGCGCCATTATGAGCCCGAACGCGATTATCAGCTCGGCCAGCAGACGGCGGCGGTCGCGGGCGGGGGAGCGCGCGAGGAACGGATCGACCTGCCCGCGGTGCTTCCCGCCGGGTCGGCGCGCGCGCTGGCGCAAACGCTGGCGGCGGCCGCTGCCGATGGGCGCGAGACGCTGGTGTGGGTGGGCGATCTCGCCGCGCTGGCGCTGCCCGTCGGCGGGCTGATCGCGTGGACGGACGGCGGAACCTGGCGCATTGCGGCACGAGCGGTGCGGGGAAACGGTGTCTCGATCGAGTTGCGGCGGTTTCAGCCGGCATCGACCGAGGTCATGGCGGCCGACCCGGGGCTTCCGGTCGGCAGTCCCGACTGGCCCGACGCCGAAGCGAGCGTGCGCCTGTTCGATCTGCCGAATATCGGGGCGACGGCGGCGTCAGCGCCTAGGCTGGTCGTCGCGGCGGCGGGCAGCAACGACGGCTGGCGCGGCGCCGACCTGTGGTTCCAGCCCGAGGCGGGCGCCGAGCCGATCGCGCTCGGCACCGCGCGTCCGGCGGCGGCGCTGGGCGTGCTGGGCGCGGCCTTGCCGGCGGGCGGAACGCTGCTTTTCGATCGGTCGAGCGTCGTGATCGTAACGCTGGCCAACCCGTCGATGACGCTCGAATCGGTCGACGAGCGGACGCTGCTCGGCGGCGCGAACCGCGCGATGGTCGGCGACGAACTGCTGCAATTCACCGATGCCGAGATGATCGCTCCCGCGACCTGGCGGCTTTCGCACCTGCTGCGCGGCCGGAACGGGACCATGGCGGCGCAGGCGGCAGGGACTCCTTTCGTGCTGCTCGACGACCCGGCGCTGCTGTGGATCCCCGACGATCTCGCGCGGTTCGCCGAAGCGGGCGCCGCTATCCTGCAATGGGCGCCCCGTTCGGGGGTCGACGTCGCCGATATTGCGGTGCCCACCGCGGGGCAGGCGCTGCGCCCGCTGGCTCCCGTTCATGGCGCTATCCGGCGGAACGGCGCGGGTGGCGCCGAGCTTCGCTGGGTTCGCCGCACCCGCACCGATGCCGGCTGGCGCGATCATGTCGATGCTCCGCTGGGTGAAGGGCGCGAGGCATGGCGGATCGCGGTCGAGCCCGCGCTAATGGGCATCGGGCCGTGGGAGACCGCGTCGCCGTCGCTCGTCCTCGACGCCGCGACCTGGACCGCGCTCGCGCCCGATAGCGTGTTTTCGATCCGGCAGGTTGGCGATTTCGCGCTGTCCGAGCCGCTGCTTCTGCCCCTGACAATATGAGGATGATTCGATGACCGAAACGACCCGGACCGCGCGCCTGGCCCTTCCGCTGCTGGCGATGGCGCAGGCGCAAAAGGAAGTGACGCATAATGAAGCGCTCGTGCTGCTCGACGCGCTCGTCCACGCCGCCATCGAGGATGGCCCGCTGACGGTGCCGCCGTCGTCGCCGGTCGCGGGGCAATGCTGGCTGGTCGGTGCCGGCGCCGGCGGCGACTGGACCGGGCAGGCGGATGCGATCGCCATCTGGTGCGACGGCGGCTGGCGCTTTGCGCCGCCGCGTCCGGGGATGCGGATCGCGCGGCTGAGCGATGGCGCGTGGCTGCGTTACGCGGCGGGTGTCTGGACCGCGCCGGCGGCGGTTGCGAATCCGGAAGGCGGCGCCACGGTCGATGCTGAAGCGCGTGCGGCGATCGCTGCCCTGATTCTTCTTTTCGAGGCGCAGGGCCTTCTGATTTCAGGATGATTTCGGTTCTATTCTCATCGCAAGTGCGACTTTTTGGCAACAGATTAACGATTTGTTGGCTTGCGCGGAACCAAAGGCACGCGTAGGACGTCTGTCGAGACGTATATCTCAATTGAAAGGGGAATCTACTATGAGGAAGCTTGCCGTCGCTGTGGCGTTGGCCTCCACTGCCCTTGCGTCGCCGGCCCTTGCGCGCGACAACTCGTGGTATGTTGGTGTCGGTGGTGGTGTGATGCTGGTCGAGGATCTCGATCTGGACATCGGCACCGTCAATAACGCTGGTACGCTCGATCATCGTACGGGTTATGATGTCGAAGGCACCGTTGGTTACGATTTCGGCGGTTTCCGCGCCGAAGTCGAAGTCGGCTATCGCGAAGCCGATATCAAGGGTGGCACGTTCACTGCTCCCGGTATTCCGGACCACGCCAACGGCACTGGAGCCTTCACGGGTTCGACCCGCCTGAACGGCGATTCGAATGCGCTGAGCTTCATGGTCAACGGCATGCTCGACTTCGGTGACGACGATGGCCTGCAGGGCTTCGTCGGCGGCGGTGTCGGCGTTGCGCGCGTTTCGGTCGAACCCGTCTTCGCGGGTCCGTTCCTGGACGATTCGGACACCGGCTTCGCCTGGCAGGCGATCGCGGGCGTTCGCGCTCCGCTGTCCAAGAATTGGGACGTCGGCCTGAAGTATCGTTTCTTCAACGCCAGCAACCTCGACCTTGTCGATCAGGCTGGCCGCGACGTTTCGACGCGCTTCCGGTCGCACTCGATCCTCGGCACGCTGACCTACAACTTCGGGGGCGCCGAGCCGCCGCCGCCGCCGGCTCCGCCGCCGCCCCCGCCCCCTCCGCCGCCTCCCCCGCCGCCGCCGCCGCCTCCGCCGGCTGTGTGCGAGCCTGGGCCGTACATCGTGTACTTCGACTGGGATCAGTCGGCGATCACGCCGGAAGCGGCTGCGACGCTCGACAATGCGATCAGCGCCTACAACCGCGGTTGCTCGGGTACGCAGGTCTGGCTCGCCGGTCACGCCGACCGTTCGGGTTCGGCCAAGTACAACGTCGGTCTGTCGCAGCGCCGCAACGATGCGGTCCGCAGCTACCTGACCGCACGGGGCATCTCGGACGGCTCGATCACCGCGGAAGCGTTCGGCGAAAGCCGCCCGGCCGTGGCGACCGCCGATGGCGTCCGCAACGACCAGAACCGCCGCGTGGAAATCAAGTACGGTCCGGGTTCGGGCAACTAAGATTTCCAACCCGGTTCGGGTTCGAAAAAAAGGAGGGCGGTGCCGCAAGGCGCCGCCCTTTCTTTTTGGGCAATGAGATATCCGCGTAGTCCTGGGGATGGCGGCTGTGAGTGGAGAACGGATAGGTGGCCGTTTCGCAGTCGAAAGCGTGCATCGCATCGTGAATTGCGGTAACGGCGCGTTCCCGATTGTCCGACATAGGAGGGTATAGTGCAGATCGCGGTTCTGACGTTCGACGGTTTCAACGAGCTTGACAGCTTCGTTGCCGCCGCGATCCTGAACCGGATGAAGGCCAAGGGCTGGACCGCCCACATCACCTCGCCGACCCGGGAAGTCACGTCGATGAACGGCGTCATCGTTCAGCGGCAAAAGCCCCTCGAATTTGCGAACGAGGCGGATGCGGTGCTGATCGGCAGCGGCGTGAAGACGCGGGATATCGCGGCGGATGCCGAACTGCTCGCGCAGATCGATCTCGATCCGTCTCGCCAACTTATCGGGGCGCAGTGCTCGGGCACCTTGATCCTGGCCAGGCTCGGCCTGGTCGGCGAACTGCCGGCCTGCACCGATCTGACGACCAAACCTTGGGTGATCGAGGCGGGTGTCAATGTGATCGATGCTCCGTTCGTGGCGCACGACAATGTGGCGACCGCTGGCGGATGCCTCGCTTCTCAATATCTCGCCATGTGGATGATTGCGCGAGGTGCGTCTGTCGAGGATGCCACGGACGCGATGCACTATGTGGCGCCGGTCGGTGAGAAAGACTTTTATATCGATCGGGCGTTGTCGGTGGTCACGCCGTTTCTGGCTGCAGAGCCTGCTCGCGCGGCATAGCTGGTCGGCGGCTATCGGAGCGGCGTGTCGTCGCCCCCTTGCCCCTTTTTTTGGTCGATGGCCCAATCGTCATCACCGCCTCCCGACTCCTGTCGCGAAGGCTGCGGCCGCGCTTTCCATTTGCGATATTTGAAAAACGTTATATCATAACTTTATCGACCGGGGTGGCGCGATTGGAGGTGTCGGCTCGATCGGCAGCGCGGAACAAGCGCGGGAGGTGCGCGCGTTTCGCCCGACAGGGAGCGACAGGATGCGCAGACGCAGTCAGTTCCACCGCAGCATTTTCCGGGCCGACCCCAATGGCGATCCCGATATCAACACGACGCCGCTGATCGACGTGATGCTCGTCATGCTGGTGATGTTCATCATCACCATCCCGCCGCCGACGCACAGCGTCGACGTGATGCTGCCCGAGGGAGGACATGCCGAGGTGCGCGACGAAAACCGCATCACCATCGACACGAGCGACATCATCCGCTGGAACGGCGAGGCGGTCGATCTTGCCCAGCTCGGCCAATTGGTGAAGACGGCGGCCGACCGCCCCGCGAAGGCCACGCTGACGTTCGAGCCAGAGGCGCGGGCGCGCTATCTGCGGGTCGATGAGGCGATCGGTGCGATCCGCCGCAACGGCGGCAGCAAGATCAGCTTTCCGGGCATCAGCCGCTACCGCGACCTGATCTAAACTGTTGGGCTCGGCTGCTCCTGGGGCAGTTCCGTGGTGTCTATCTGTCGCCGCGGTTCCGGACGCGGTCGGCGTGTATCTTTGCCTTCGGGACGCCGAGCCAATAGTGATCGGCCAAGTCGCGATACTCGCGGTCGAACCCGTCGTCCAAAAGGCCGCGCACGTCGGGGGCAACGCCGCATCGCGGGTCCAGTTCGCGCAGAAGACGGGTGATCCGCGCTTTGATATCCCTTGTCTGGTCCGCCAGGGATTTTTCGAAAAATGCGTCGTCTTCGACATTGGCGAAGCTCGCGCCCGTCGGGCATTTCTTCGTCGAGATTTCGTAGTGCAGCCCGGCGGCACTGTTATGCGCCGAATATCCATCGACGATGACGCGAACGTCGCCCTGGCAGATGCTGAAGCTGCCCCACCATTTGTTACCGAAACGGTCGATGTCCGATGGCGTGCAGGCCTGCCACTCGTAAGGCTTTGACGTCGTCACCTGTGGTTCTTCGACGACCGCTATCACATTCTCGGGGGACTGCTGATGACAGGCGGTGACGAGGATGCAGAATATCGCGAGCCGACGGCGTCCCATTGTGCTGTGTTATCGCTCTGCGATCTTTGCCATCAGATGCTTGCCCGGGTGCGCTCTACGCCGCCGGCGCGGTTCCCGGGCGCAGATATTGCATCATGTAGCTGACATAGTCGGCCTTGCCGAGCGGCACGCCCATGTGGCGCATCACCGCATAGGCGGCGACGAGGTGGAAGTAGAATTGCGGCTGCGCCCAATCGCGTACGTAAGTGGCGGCGGTCATGTCGAACGCCATGCCGTTCGGAAGATCGAAGCCGATAGTGCGGTCGTCGTCGCCGTCGAGGGTCGCGGGGTCGATCGCATCGAGCCACGCCAGCGTCGTGGCGATTTGCGCCTGAAGGCCCGGAAAATCGGCAGCGTCTTCACCTAAGTCCGGTGCCTTGTCCGCGCCGAGACGCACTGCGGTCTGGATCGCCTGCGCGCAGGTGAAACGGACCTGCGCCGCGAGCGGAAACATGTCGGGCGCGAGGCGCGCGGCGATGAACTGCAATTCGCCGACGCCATTCTGTTCGCCCCAGTCGAGCGCCTTGACGAGCTGTCCCGAAAGCGCGCGCAACCCGTTGGTATAGGCGGGGATGGTGAGGTCGTGGAGCGTGGGCATCGGGGGCTTCCTTTGAAGGATGGCGGTCAGGCGGCGGCGAGATTGTCCTGGAACTGAAGGCGCGCGAGGCGGGCATAGAGGCCGTCGGCGGCGACGAGGTCGTCGTGGCGCCCCTCCTCGACGATGCGACCTTCGTCCATCACGACGATGCGGTCGGCGGCGCGGACGGTCGCGAGGCGGTGCGCGATGACGATCGTCGTGCGGTCGTGCATCAGCGCCTCGAGTGCGTCCTGCACCAGCCGTTCGGATTCGGCGTCGAGCGCCGAGGTTGCTTCGTCGAGCAGCAGCAAAGGCGCGCGGCGCAGCAGCGCGCGGGCGATGGCGACGCGCTGGCGCTGGCCACCCGATAGCCGGGCGCCGCCTTCACCCATGAAGGTGTCGAGACCATCGGGCAGTTTGCGGAGGAATTCCTCGGCATTGGCGGCGCGCGCGGCGTCCCACAATTCGTCGTCGCTCGCGGCCCAATTGCCATAGCGCAGATTGTCGCGCGCGGAGGCGGCGAAGATCACCGTTTCCTGCGGCACCATCGCGATCCGGGCGCGGATGGCGGCGGGATCGGCCTCGGTCAGCGGCACGCCGTCGAGCCGGATCTGCCCTGCCTGCGGATCATAGAAGCGCTCGGCAAGCTGGAAGAGCGTCGACTTGCCGGCGCCCGAGGGGCCGACGATCGCGACGGTTTCGCGCGGGCGGACCGCGAGCGAGAAATCGTGCAGCGCGGGTGCGTCGGGGCGCGTCGGGTAGCGGAATTCGACATGGTCGAATTCGAGCGTCCCGGTCGCCGGTTCCGGCAGGGCGCGCGGATTCGCCGGCGCGGCGATGGTCGGTTCGGCAACGAGCAATTCGTGGAGCCGCTCGGCCGCGCCCGCGGCGCGCAGCAGGTCGCCATAGACTTCGGTGAGCGCGCCGAACGCGCCCGCGACGAGCCCGCCGGTGAGGACGAAGGCGGCGATCGTGCCGCCGGTGATCGTGCCTGCCGCGACTCCCGCGGCGCCATACCAGAGCAAAGTCGTGATCGCGCCGAAAAGCAGCCCGATGACGATCGCGGTCATGATCGCGCGGAGGCGGATGCGGCGTTTGGCGGTCGCGAAATTGGCCTCGACCGCGGCCGTGAAGCGATCGGCTTCGCGTCCTTCCTGTCCGAAGGCCTGGACGATCTTCATCGCGCCCAATTGCTCGGCGGTGGTTGCGCCGATGTCGGCGACGCGATCCTGGCTCGACCGCGAGACATTCTGGAGGCGGCGGCCGAGAATGACGATCGGCATGATGATCACCGGGATGCCGATCAGCATCCCCGCGGTCAGCCGGGGCGAAAGCGAGAAGAGATAGACGATCCCGCCGATCCCCATCACCGTGTTGCGCAGCGCGACCGAAACGGTGGTGCCGACGGTCTGTTCGATGATCGCGGTGTCGGCGGTCATTCGCGAAGCGATTTCGGACGGACGATTTTCTTCGAAGAAGCCGGGCGCGAGGCGCAGCAGGTTGCGCTGCACCCCTTCGCGAATATCGGCGACGGTTCGCTCGCCGAGCCAGCTCACGCAATAGAAACGCACCGCGGTCGCGGCGGCGAGAAGCAGCACGATGCCGTAGAAGACGCGGAAATGCGGGGCGACATCGCCGCCGCCGGCGACGAAGCCCGAATCGATCATCGCCTTGAACTGATAGGGAATGGCGAGCGTCGCGAGCGCGGCGACGCCGAGTGCCACCGCCGCGATCAGCAATTGCAGCGGATAGCGGCTGGCATGGTGCCAGACCATGCGCAGGCTGGACAGCTTGCGACGGGCCGGGGCGGGTTGGTCTGATTTGGTCGCCATCGCGGATCGCCCTAGCAGCCGCGTCGACGCCGCTCAACGCCGCAAAATGATGTCCTGCTTCAAGCGCTTTGAAGCGGAGACAGGCAAAGGGGGGAGCGCGGGTGCCGGCCCGCGCTCCCCGGCTATCGCTAGCGGTTGTCGAGCTGCGCTCGCACCGCACGCAGGCCCGCCTGCGTGATCCGATACGGCGCTCCGCCGTGCGAGGCGATGAAGCCGCGGCGGCGGAGGCGCTGGAAGAGCGCGAGACCGCCGCTTTCGAGGATATGGCCGTCGCGCGTGAAACAGAGCGCCTCGATCAGCCGGCCGTCTTCGTCGCGCCGGTGGCGAATCGTGCCGCCCTGCGCCAGCACGTGCAGCATGCGCTGTTCCGATTTCGAAATGTTCATGGGAGTGTCCGGAATTTTCGAGCAACAAAAGGCGCGCCGGCCCATCGGCCAGCGGCGTTTGCATCATCCCTTTCGCCGGGATGTTAGCGGTTGCCCGCAATCTCAGACATATGCACTCCGAAAGGGCGTAGCGGCGCCCTGCTGTCCCAGAATATTATCGATGAACCGAGACTGCAACGCTTTTGATGCATTGCACAATGGCGATGATTGCCTAGACTGCTCAGCAATCGGGGTGCCGGACGAGCGCCCGACGACACGCAAGGGGCCCATCGAACATGCTGTATCACGCCTTTGACATGCAGAAGAGCTGGCTCGCGGGAGCCAGCGCGCTGGCGACCGCCGGAGCGCAGGCGATTCAGCATCCCGCCAATCCGCTCGGCTATTTCGGCGGCAGTCCGATGTTCGCCTCGGCGCTCGAGGTGTTTGCGCACGCCGCCGCGCCGCGCGGGAAGCCCGGGTTCGAGTTGTACGAGACCGTCGTCGACGGCGAGACGGTGCGCGTCGCCGAAGCGATCGAGGCGCGCAAACCCTTTGGCCAGCTCAAGCATTTCAAGCATCGCGGCAGCGCGGGGAAGCCGAAGCTGCTGATCGTCGCGCCGATGTCGGGCCATTATGCCACCTTGCTGCGCGGCACCGTCGAGCGGATGCTGCCCGACCATGACGTGTGGATCACCGACTGGCGCGACGCGCGCAACGTGCCGCTGGAGGCGGGCAAATTCGACCTCGACGACTATGTCGACTATCTGATCGCGTGGCTCGAGCATATCGGGCCGGACGCGCATATGCTCGCGGTGTGCCAGCCGTCGGTGCCCAGCCTCGCCGCGGCCGCGGTGATGGCGGCCGGGAAGCACAAGTGCCGGCCGAAGACGCTGACGATGATGGGCGGGCCGATCGATACGCGCAAGGCGCCGACCGCAGTGAACCAGCATGCGACGACGCGGCCCTATGCCTGGTTTCAGGAGAATGTCATCGCGACCGTCCCGGCCTGGTATCCGGGCGCCGGGCGCCGCGTCTATCCGGGATTCCTCCAGCTTGCCGGTTTCATGTCGATGAACCTCGGCAATCACATGATGAGCCATTGGGAGATGTTCAAGCATCTGGTCGACGGCGACGGCGAGAGCGCCGACAAGACCAAGGAATTCTATGACGAATATCGCGCGGTGTGCGACATGACCGCCGAATTCTATCTCCAGACGGTCGATGTCGTGTTCCAGCGCCACCTGCTGCCCAAGGGCGAGATGCTCCATCGCGGCAAGCCGGTCGACCTGACGAAGATCGAGGATATCGCGATTCTGGCGATCGAGGGCGAGCGCGACGACATTTCGGGGATCGGCCAGACCAAGGCGGCGCTGACGCTCGCCAAGGCGCTGCCCGCGGACAAGAAGAAATATCTGATGGCGAAGGGGGTCGGCCATTACGGGATCTTCAACGGCCGCAAATGGCGCGACGAGATTGCACCGGTGGTCGAGACATGGATTCGCGCGCACGGCGGGTAAGGCGGCGGCGGTTTTCGACCGATTGCGGCCGCTCCTCTCCCCTCCCGCAGGCGGGAGGGGCTGGGGGTGGGCAGCGACGTTGCATCTGCCCACCCCGCTGCGACTAACGAACAAAGTTCGTAAGTCTCGCTGCCCCTCCCGCTTGCGGGAGGGGAAACATGCGTTGCCCTAAAACGGCCGCTCCCCACCCCAAACCGGCCGTATCGTTCCGGTCCATGCCGGAGGGGCAGCGCTTTGGCCGAAAGGGATTTGCCGGTCCTGACGATCTGGCCTAGCCTCCCCGCATGGCTATCCACCTGAAAAGCGTGCGCGTCGAGCGTTGGCCGGTGGCGGGGGCGTTCGTGATCAGCCGCGGCGCGAAGACGCATGTCGATGTCGTCGTCGCGGAAGTCGAGGAGGGCGGCGTTGTCGGGCGCGGCGAGGGAACGCCGGTCTATTATCTGGGCGAGGATGCGGCGGGGTGTCGCGACCAAATCCTGCAGGCGGCATCGCTTGTCGCGGGATTGGGCGCCGCCGAGGCACGCGGCGCGATTCAGGAGATCATGGCGCCGGGGGCGGCGCGCAACGCGCTCGACTGCGCGCTGTGGGATCTGGAGGCGAAGCAGCGCGGCCTCCGGCTCTGGCAGCTTGCCGGGTGCGATGGCGCGCCGACCGCGCGCGTCACCGCTTTCACCATTTCGCTCGGCACGCCGGGTGCGATGGCCGAAGCCGCCGCGACCGCCGAAGCCGACGGCTATCGTCTGCTCAAGATCAAGCTGACCGGCGAGGACGACCGGCTTCGCGTCGCGGGAGTGCGCAAGGGGGCGCCGAACGCGCGGCTGATCGTCGACGCCAATGAAAGCTGGGGGCAGGTCGATCTGCTCGGCGAGGTCGAGGCGCTCGCCGACATGGGGGTCGAGATGATCGAACAGCCGGTGCCGGTCGGGTCCGACGCGCTGCTCGACGGGGTCTATGCGCCGCTTCCCTTCGTTGCCGACGAAAGCTGCCACACCGCCGCCGATGTCGCGCGCATCGGGCCTTTTTACGACGGGGTGAACATCAAGCTCGACAAGGCCGGCGGGCTCACCGAGGCGTTGCGACTTGCGGATGCCGCCGACGCGGCGGGGCTGTCGATCATGGTCGGTTGCATGCTCTGCACCAGCCTGGCGATCGCGCCCGCCTTCGTCCTCGCGCAGCGCGCGCGCTGGGTCGATCTCGACGGCCCCGCGCTGCTCGCGCGCGATCGCGAGGGCGGGTTCGAGTTTCGCGAAGGACGGGTCGCGCCGCCGGTGTAGTCGCGAATGGCTATTGTCCTGCCCCCAATTCATAGCTGTTCCCCCGCGAAGGCGGGGGTCCATCTCCCATGCCGTCGTTTTCCCGCAGCGCAGGTTGAATCCCGAGGGGGCAGGAGATGGACTCCCGCCTTCGCGGGGGAACAGGAAGGAAGGTAAAACACGCCTATATAGTCTATATTCAGGATAGTAAAACATGTTGACTATCCTGAATATAGACTATATAGGCGTGCCATGATCGACGCCAACACCCCCCGCCACCACGACATCGTCATGCCCGCGCTGCTGCGCCACGCCCGCACCACCTATGGCGGCGCCATGCGCCGGGCGCTCGACCGCGCGGGGTTCGACGATATTCCCGCCAATGGGCTCTATGTGATCGGCGGCCTCGCGCTCGGGGCCGAGGATGTGCCGCTGAGCGCGCTGATCCAGGATCTGCGCATCTCGAAGCAGGCGGCGGGACAGCTTGTCGATACGCTGGTGATGCGCGGCTATCTGGAGCGGCAGGTCGATCCTGCGGACCGGCGACGGTTCGTGCTGCGGCTGACCGAGCGCGGCGCGCATGCGGCGGCGGTGCAAGGCAAGGCGCGCGATGCGGTCGACGCGAAGCTCGCGATGCGCGTCAGCGCCGACGACATCGCCGCGGCGCGGCGCGTGCTGTCGGCGCTGATCGACATCGCGATCGAGGCGCGCGAGCGGGCGGCGAACGCGTCCTAAAGCGTCACCTCGGCGTGCTTGCCGAGGTCGCCGCCTTTCATCGTCATGCCGGTGGCGAGCTTGAACAGCCCCTTGATCCCCGGATCGGCGGTCCAGATTTCGGCATCTTCGAGGTCGAAGCGCAGCAGGACGAGCTTGGGATTGCCTTTGCCGCCCGGATACCAGGCGGCGATGCCGTTGTTCCACAGCCGGTCGAGCACCGCGCGATCCTCCTCGCGGCGCAGCGTGCCCGAAATGCAGGCGAAGAGGTCATGTCCCTTTGACGCGAATTGCGCCATCGCCGGGCCGCCCGCGGCGAGCCGGTTGTCGGTGGCGGTGAAGAACCACCAGGCGCTGTTCGCATCCTTGTCGAGCTGCGCGTTCATCGGGATATGGTGCTCGCGTTCGCCGGTCATGCCGACCATCACATAGGGGCTGGCGTCGAGCGGCTTCCAGAAGGCTTTCCTGATATCGTCGCTCATCGGTCGAGACTCCTTGTCGTCCCCCCGATACCCGATCAACGCTCGGGCAGCCTGGATGTTGCTCCGCTCAGCGCCGGCGCGGCTCCGAATAGCTGACGACTTCATATTCGATGCCGTCGGGATCGAGGAAATAGAAGCGCCGGCCGGGCTCGTAATCGCCGTGGCTGAACGGGACGAGGCCAACCGCCTTCACGCGCATCTCGATCGTGTCGAGATCGTCGACCTGCACCCCGACATGGTTGAGCGGTTCGCCCTTCGGGTAGCGCGTGCCGGCATGTTCGCCGTCGGGGCCGGTATAGAGCGCGACATAGGCGGCATCGCTGCCGAGGTGGATCGTGCGGCCGCCATCGCGCGCCGGGCCGCGCCAGCGCTCGTGCCAGCCGAAGATCGCCGACAGGATGCCCGCGGTGCGATCGGGATCGCTGACGGTGAGATTCACATGCTCGATGAAGGGATGCGTCACGAAAAGGCTCCTGATTCGGATTGACGCGGCCGTTATGAAAGCTCAAGTCAGGTTTAGATCAAGAGGCAATCGTCATTGCTTCGTTTCGCTCACAATGACGGAACAGGAGAAAGGCAATGCATCGCACCGACCTGATCGCGATCGGCGAACTCGCGGCGCGCACCGGGGTCGCGGTGTCGGCGATCCGCTTTTACGAAGCGAAGGGGCTGCTCGCGGCGCTGCGCTCGGGCGGCGGGCAGCGGCGGTTCCTGCGCGCCGACATCCGCCGCGTCTCCTTCATCCTGATCGCGCAGCAGATGGGGCTCAGCCTCGAGGAGATCGCGGCCGAACTCGCGGGGCTGCCGGCCGGGCGCACGCCCAATGCCGCCGACTGGACGCGGATCAGCACCGGGCTGCGCGCGCGCATAGACGCGCGGATCGAGGGCCTGATGCGGACGCGCGAACTGCTCGACCAGTGCATCGGCTGCGGCTGCCTGTCGCTCAAGAAATGCGGTCTCTACAACCGCGGCGACAAGGCGGCGCAACGCGGCGCGGGGCCGCGCTATCTGCTCGGCGACCGGGCGGGGGAGATTGCCGACGTCGATTGACGGATGGACAGTGCCGGATAAAAGGCAACGGTATGAAATGACTTGGAGAGGTTCGATGAAAGCGCTCTTTCCCATCCTGTTCATCGCCGGCGCGATGCAGGTCGTTCCTGCGCTGGCCGAGGATGCCGCGGTTTCGCCGCTGATCGGCACCTGGGCGGTCGATGTCGCGAAGCTGCCGATCCCGCCCGAGGCGCGGCCGAAGAGCGTCACGATCACCTATAGCGACGCGGGCGCGGGCCAATGGCGGACGCTGGTCGACGTGACGCTGCCCGACGGGAAGATGGTCCGGGCGAAGTCGACCTGGGCGCCCGACGGCAAACCCGTCCATGTCGAGGGCAATCTGGAGGCCGACACCGTCGCGACGCGAATGCCCGAGCCGAATGTGATGGTCACCGCGCTCGCGCTCGGCGGGGTGCCGGGATCGATGCGCACCTATACGGTGTCGCCCGATGGAAAGACGATGACCGAAACGGTCGTCTTTTTCACCAAGGACGGCACGCCCGGAATGCGCACGAACCTGTTCAACCGGGTGAAATAGGCGCGAACGGTCAGGCTGCGGCAAGGCGCTCGATATCGGGCGCACCGGCGAGCCAGGGACCGAAGCGGGCGCCGATCTCGCGGAAATGGGTCGATGCGCGGTGCGCCTCGACCGCCGCGGCGTCGTCATAGCATTCGAGAACCTTGTAGGTTCCGGTCTCGTCGGTGCGGAACAGGCGGTAGAAGCTGTTGCCGGGTTCGTCGGCATTCACCGCGGCGGCGAGTTCGGCGAAGGCCGCCTCGAAATCGGCTTCCTTGCCGGGCTGCACGCGCAGCGTCGCGATCACGCCGATGGCACTCATATCCATTCTCCCTTTTCAGGCCTTGAGGTCGGGGTCGACCTCCCAGCCTTCTTCGACCTGGATGCCGAAGCTGTTCAAAATCATCGAAACCTGGGTGTATTGGCCGACAGTGAAGACGAGGTCCATGCGGCCCTTGTCACCGAGCGGCGCGAGCGCGGCCCAGGTCGCGTCGGTCACGAAATGCTGCCCGGTCAGTTCGTCGGTCGCGCGCAGCATCGCGCGGTCGAGGTCGCTCCAGCCCTCCGCATCGGGGCCGACCTTGATCCGCTCGATCTCGGCCTCGGACAGGTCGCAGCCCAGACCGATGCGCTTGTGCTGCGTCCATTCGTAGCCCGAGCGGCAGTTGTAGCCGGTGCGCAGGATGACGAGTTCGCGGTCGCGCTCCGACAGCGCGTTGCGCCGCGACAATATATAACCGCCCCAACCCAGGAAAGCGGTGAGCGCCTTGGGCGCGTGCGCGAGGGTGCGGAAGATGTTGAGCACCCGACCGCCCCCCACCTTGCCGCCATTGGTGGCAAGGAAGGGTTCGAGCGCGGCTCGCTGATCGGCATCGAGCCGGCCCAAGTCGACCGGCTCGATACGCGGAGCGTTCAGGCGCAAATCAGAAGACCTCGAACAGGCCCGCTGCGCCCTGGCCGCCGCCGATGCACATGGTGACGACGGCATATTTGACGCCGCGGCGCTTGCCCTCGATCAGCGCGTGGCCGACGCAGCGCGCGCCGGTCATGCCGAAGGGGTGGCCGATCGAGATCGAGCCGCCGTTGACGTTGAGCAGCTCGTTCGGAATGCCGAGCTTGTCGCGGCAATAGAGCACCTGCACCGCGAACGCCTCATTGAGTTCCCAGAGGCCGATGTCGTCCATCTTGAGCTCGAAGCGTTCGAGCAGCTTCGGGATCGCGAAGACCGGGCCGATGCCCATCTCGTCGGGCTCGGTGCCCGCGACCGCCATGCCGACATAGCGGCCGAGCGGGGTCAGGCCGCGCTTCTCGGCGAGCTTGGCTTCCATTACGACGCACGCCGACGAGCCGTCCGAGAGCTGGCTGGCGTTGCCCGCGGTGATCGTGTGGCCTTCGCCCATCACCGGCTTGAGGCTGGCGAGCCCTTCGAGCGTCGTGTCGGGGCGATTGCACTCATCCTTGTCGGCGACGACCTCCTTGTAGGAGACTTCCTTGGTCTCCTTGTCGACGACCGCCATCGTCGCCTTGCAGGGGACGATCTCGTCGGCGAACTTGCCCGCGGCCTGCGCGGCGGCGGTGCGCTGCTGCGACTGGAGCGAATATTCGTCCTGCGCCTCGCGGCTGATGTTGTAGCGCTTCGCGACGACCTCCGCGGTGCCGATCATCGGCATGTAGATGTCCTTGTGCATCGCCAGAAGTTCCTGGTCGGCCTCGAAGAAGACCTTGCCGCTGCCGCTGACCTTCGAAATGCTTTCGACGCCGCCCGCGACGACGATGTCCTGGCGGTCGACGATGATCTGCTTCGCGGCGGTCGCGATCGTCATCAGACCCGACGAGCATTGGCGGTCGATCGACATGCCGGGGACGGTGACGGGCAGGCCGGCGCGCAGGCCGATCAGCCGCGCGACGTTCGAGGTCTGCGACCCCTGCTGCATCGCGGCGCCGAAGATGACGTCGTCGATCTGGCCCCCCTCGACCCCGGCGCGCTCGACCGCGGCGGCGACCGAGTAGGCGCCGAGCGTCGGCGAAGTGGTGTTGTTGAACGAGCCGCGCGCCGCTTTGGTCAGCGGGGTGCGGGCGGTAGAAACGATGACGGCGTCACGCATGATAGGAGTCCTTCTGCTTGGTTCCGATTATCTTTTCGGGGGAGGTCAGCCGGATATTTCCGTTCAGACGAAGAATTGCGTAATCCATTCGGCGATCAGCGCGGGCTTGTCCTCGCCCTCGATCTCGATGCTGATCTCGTTGGTCTGCTGCCACTGACCGGGGCGCTTCTCGTCGAGCTCGAGCAGCTTGACATGGCTGCGCACGCGCTTGCCCGAACGGACGGGGGCGAGGAAGCGGACCTTGTTGCCGCCGTAGTTGACGCCCATCTTGACGCCGCCGACCTTCGGCCCGTCAGTGCTCGCGCCGAGCATCGGGATCAGCGACAGCGTCAGGAAGCCGTGGGCGATCGTGCCGCCGAACGGGGTCAGCTTTGCCTTTTCCGCATCGACATGGATGAACTGGTGGTCGCCCGTCGCATCGGCGAACTTGTTGATCATCTCCTGATCGACGAGCACCCAGTCGGACGTGCCGAGATGTTCGCCGACCTTGGTCTGCAGTTCCTGCGGCGTGATGGTAGCCATTCGCATTCCCCTCGATTGTTGGTTCGGGGCGCGTTCTAGGCCCGTCTTGCCGCATTGCACAAGAGCGAAGGACTTTGCGCTACGGTGCCGTAACGTCAGTCCGGCTTGGCGGGCTTCGCGGCGCTTGCCCGGGGCTTCGGGGACTCGGGATAGGGCATGATCATCGTGCCGTCGGGCGCGGCGGTGAAGGTCGTCTGGGTCGGATAGGCGAAGTCGTATCCGGCGGCCGAGAGCGCTTCGAACAGGCGGATCGCGACATCGGTGCGCGCCGCCGCCACCTCGTCATATTGATCGCTGAACACGTCGAACAAAAGTTCGAAGTCGAGGCTCGACGCGCTGAAGGTCACGAAGCTCGATCGGATGAACTCATGCCCTGCCGCCTTCACCTGTTCTTCCAGCAATGCGGGAAGCGCGCGAAGCATGTCGGGGCTCGTCTGATAGATGATGTTGAGGACGAAGCTCACCCGCCGCCGGTGGAGATGCGCGAAATTGGTGATCTCCTTGCTGAGCAGATTGGTGTTGGAGATGACCAGAAGCTCGCCGTTCACCGAGCGCAGCCGGGTGCTCTTGAGGCCGATGCGCTCGACCGTCGCGGTGCTCGTATCATATTTGATCGTCTCGCCGACCCGGAACGGCCGGTCGAAGATGATCGACAGCGAAGCGAAGAGGTCGGAGAAGATGCCTTGCGCGGCGAGGCCGATCGCGATGCCGCCGATGCCGAGGCCCGCGACCAGCCCGGTGACGTTGACCCCCATATTGTCGAGGATGACGATCGCAGCGATCGCGAACAGCGCGACGCTGATCAGCAGCCGGATGATCCCCATCGCGTTGCTGAGCGTTTCATTATGTCCGTCGGCGGCGCGACGCTGGATCAGGCCGAGCACGATCTCGCGCGCCCAGATCGCGACCTGCATCACGACCGCGATCGTGAAGACGAACTGGATGAGCTGCAGGATCACCGCCGGCGGCTGCGCATAGCCCGCAACGAGGCGGATCGCGACGATCGCGAGCACCGTCGACTTGGTCTTGTGCAGGACGCGCCCGGCGATGTGCGTGAAGCTCATGTCGGCATCGGCCGACTGCGCAAGCTTGAGCGCGAAGCGCCGGGCCATCGTCAGCAGCGCGTAGATGACCAGCCCGACGCCGATTGCGATGCCGATCTGCAGCCAGTGGCTGTTCACCCAGGCAACGCTGGCGTCCCAATAGTGGCGCAGGTCGCCCAGCGGATCGGCCGCTGTGGCGGCCGGCCCTGCGGCAGCGGGTTGCGTGGCAGCGGTCTGGGCGGCGGCGAGAAGCGTAAGGGTCACATCATCCTCTTGGCGGATCAGGCGGAACGAAGCAACGCTGCCGCGCCGGGCGCGCGTTCGAGATAGGATAGAAAGCCGCGTTCGTAACGCGAAAGATATCTGGTCGCGCGCGGCAGCGGACCCGCGGCCGCGACAAAATCGCCGCGTTCCTGCGCCGCGAGCATGGCGGGATGGACATAGGCCTTGCGCGCGACCGCGCAGAGCGTGCCGTCATCCTCATATTGAAAGAGATGCTGTCCCGGCAGACTATCGTCGACATGGATCAGGCGCGCGGCGGACATGCGGTAATAGCGCGCCGGGGCCGCCGATGGTTCCCGTATCAGGGCGTCCCGGGAAGGCTGGGCCGTGCGGGAACCCGGGCCGGACGCGCGATCAGCGGGCGCCATCCCGCTTCCTTCTCGCGCCGCCGGACATAGGTCGACAGACCCATTTCGAGCGCGAGCATCATGTAGATGAAGGGCTGGAAGGCGATGCCGACGAACAGCGAAGCGATCATATAGGTGATATGGCCGTGCTGGAGCGCGGTCGCGAGCGGGGCAATCCACTGCTCCTCGGCGCGGCGCGTCTTGCCATAGCGCCGCCGCAGCCGTTCGAGCTGCACGATGCTGATGCCGTGGATCAGAAGCCAGAGCGCGAGCCCCGGATAACCCTGTTCGCCCAGCATCTCGAAATAGCTGGAATGATAGGCGCGCGACTGATCCTCATAGACCGACGGTTCGTCGGCCAGCGGCCTGTTCGGGTCATAGGTGCCCGGCGCCTTTTTGACGCGGATATGATTCTGGATATAGGCCGCGAAGCCGCCGCCGAAGGGGTGGTCCTTCGCATATTCCCATGTCCACGCCCATACCGCGACGCGTGTCGATGCCGATTCGTCCGCCTGGTGATCGCGGATCGTTTCCATCCGCGCGGTGAAGCTTTGCGGCAGGAAGGGGACGGCGGTGACGGTCAGCAAGGCGGCGCCCGCGATATAGAGAAAGCGGTGCTGAACCGCGCGCAGCGACAGAATCGCGAGAATGACGAGGCAAACGAGTCCGGTGCGCGCCTGCGTGCCGATCGGCAGCAGCGCGCACGCAAAGACGAGCGCGAAGCAGAAGGCCGAGACGCGCCAGTCGGGCGGGAAGATCGTGCCATGCCGGCGATACCAGAGGATCAGCGGGATGATCGCGATGCCGACCGCCGACATGATCGACCCTTCGTAAAGGCCGAAATTCTCGGGGAGCAGCAACTGAAGCTGACCATAGCCGCCGCCGCCCGCGAGCGTCTTGATCCCGCCCGCGATCGCGATGGCGGCGGCCGACAGCAGCATGATCAGGATCAGGGCCTCGATGCGAAGCTTGGTGCGCAGCGTCAAGGGCAGGAAGATCGCCCAGACGAGGGCTTTCCAGACCCAGCTCCACTTCTCCGCCGCCTCGACCGGGAAGTCGGCACTGATCGTCGTCATCCAGCAATAGAAAAGTAGCACGATCAGCAGGAATTGCCGTCCCGACCACCGTGTGTCGCGCTTGTCGTCGACGACGAGCCAGCCCGCCATCGCGAGCCCGAAGACGATCAGCGAGATCGGGATGGAGTTGATGAGGAAATAGCTCAGCCGCTGCGGCGCGACGATGTCGATGTAGCAGAAGCAGAGGACGAACAGGAACGGCTTGCGAAAGCCGAGCCCGATGAAGGCAAAGAGAAAGGCGACGAAGGCAATGTCACGCATCGCCGCGCGTCTCCATCGCCGCGGCTTCGGCCTCGGTCTCTGCATCGCGGCGCTGTTGCCACAGCCGGCGCGGACTCACCTCGTGATCGAGGTCGTCGCGATGCAGCAGGCGCCACAGCGCGATCGCGATCAGGACGTGCGTCAAGCCAATGGAGAAATTATCGACCATATCGGTATGGGCCCTATGCTATTGGGGTTGACGCCGCGTTAAGGCTTATATGTCAAAGCACTGACCCCATGACCCATATGCCCCGCATTCTTCACGTCCTCGATCATAGCCTGCCCGCGCACAGCGGCTACACCTTTCGCACGCGCGCGCTGATGAAGGCGCAGATCGCGAAGGGCTGGGAGGTCGCGGGGGTCACCGGGGTGCGGCATCCGAACCCCGGCGCGGATGTCGAGACCGTCGACGGGCTGACCTTTTATCGCACGCCGCCGATCGCGCCCGTCCGCTCGCCGATCCGCGAATGGCGCGAGATCGCGGCGCTGGCGGCGCGCACCGAAGCGCTGGCGCGGGACTGGAAGCCGGACCTGCTCCACGCGCATTCGCCGGTGCTCGACGGTCTCGCGGCGCTGCGCGCGGGCAAGCGGCTCGGCATTCCGGTCCTCTATGAAATCCGCGCTTTCTGGGAGGATGCGGCGGTCGGCAACGGCACCGGGCGCGAGGGAAGCGCGCGCTATCGGCTGACGCGGATGCTTGAAAGCCATGCGGTCAAGTCGGCGGATGCGGTCGCGGTGATCTGCGAAGGGCTGCGCGGCGACCTGATCGCTCGGGGCGTCGACCCGGAAAAGATCATCGTGTCGCCCAACGGCGTCGACCTCGACCTGTTCGGCAGCCCGCTGCCGCGCGAGCAGGGGCTGGCGGCGACGCTCGGTATCGCCGCGAGCGACGCGGTGATCGGCTTCATCGGCAGCTTCTATGACTATGAGGGGATCGACGATCTGATCGCCGCGATGCCCGCGCTCGTCGCCGCGCAGCCGGGTGCGCGGCTGCTGCTTGTCGGCGGGGGGCCGATGGAGGCGGCGCTGAAGGTGCAGGCGGCCGCGTCGCCGGTAGCCGACCGGATCCATTTCGTCGGCCGCGTTCCGCACGAAGCGGTCGAGCTTTACTATTCGCTGATCGACATCCTCGCCTATCCGCGCAAGAAGATGCGGCTCACCGATCTCGTCACGCCGCTGAAACCGCTCGAGGCGATGGCGCAGGGCAAGCTCGTCGCCGCGTCCGACGTCGGCGGGCACCGCGAACTGATCGAGGATGGGGTGACGGGGACGCTGTTCGCGCCCGACGATCCGGCGGCGATCGCCGTGGCGCTGTCGGACCTGCTCGAACGGCGCGACCTGTGGGACGAAAGACGGCGGACGGCGCGTATCTTCGTCGAGACGCATCGTAACTGGTCGTCAAACATTTTGCGTTACGAGCCGGTTTACCACCGCCTGCTCAGCGCCGCCGCGTGACGAGATTCGGGAACGATATGGACGACGAGAACGAAGCGCCGAAAACCAGCCGGACCCTTGCGGTGCTGCGCGCGCTGGGCCCGGCCGTACCCGCAGTGATTGGCGCCGCCGCGCTGACCTTTTTGTTCGCCGCGGTGATGCCGATGGCCTGGGTCGCGGGAATCAGCTGGAACCTCTACCTCGATCGTCTGTCCGATTTCTTCGTGCCGCCCGTCGGCAATGCCGCGCGGCTCATGCTGGCGTTCGGCATGGCGGCCGTCGCCGCCTTGATCGCGGCCTTCATCGCGCTGCTCATCGCCGAGCCCGAGCAATCGGGGCTCGCCGCACTCGGACGGCGGTTGCGGCGGAACGAGGTCGTGGATGACGATGCCGACGGCGAGGCGCCGGTTCGCCGCCGCCGCGCCGACCTGCACCCCGACGACCCGCCGCGTCCGCCGATCCGCGCCGGCCGCGACCTTCCGGCGCAGGGGCTGGGGCCGATTGGTGCGCCCGGTGAAGACGCCGTCCCTGAACCGGTCCCCGGGGTTCTCGATGAAGTCCAAGAGGACGAACTGATTCTCGCCGATCTCGCACCGATCGAGATCGATGAACCCGGCGCCGAACCATGGCTGCAACCGGTCGACCGCGCCGGCCCCGTCCTGCCCGACCCTGCCGATAATTCGCTCGGCGCGATGGTCGCGCGCTTCGAGGCGGGGCTCGCGCGCCGCCGCCCCGAAGCGGTCGCGGTGCCGGCCATTCCAGTGCCGGGAGCGGTACCCGATGCCGACAGCGAAGGCGAAATCGACTTTGCGCTCGAGGCGGCGCTCAGCACGCTTCAGCGGATGAACCGTCAGGCGGGCTGACCCTAATCCTCGACGGTCAATATCTCGATGGTGAAGGCCGTGCCTTCGCCGGGATCAACTGCGACGTCGGCGACGATATGGCCGGGTAGCCGCCATTCGGCCGTCGTCAGCCTGTCCTGAAGCGCTTTCGTCGGCCGGTCTCCCGTGCAGGGAAAGAGGTGGCGCGCGCCGATGAAATTGGCGCTGGCCCAGGGACGCAGCGTCGATGCGCCGATCGTGACGCCGCTGCCCAGTTCGATGGCGAGCAGCCGGGCCAGGCGGCGGTGCGGGCAACCGGGCCGGGCCGGGGCGGAGGGCGACCAGCGCATCATCGGCGCTCTCCCGCGCGGCGGCGGTCGCCGCACGGCGCGACCTGACCCGCGTGACGATCGGCGCGCCATTTGTTCATGAAATGTTCCACTCGACAGATCAGCCGGCGGCCCGGTTCGCGGCCGCCGCGCAAATCGCTGACCAGCCGCGGATCATGGGCCGCGGCCCGGCCGAAAACGCTCGGCGGCATGCGCGATTCGCTGAGAAAACGCTCGATCCGTTGCAGCAGGCTGCGCTCCATTCCATCCTCCTTTGTCCCCAAGATCGGACGACTCGATCAATAGGATATTTCCTATTTGATAGGTGATTTCCTACTTGTCTAGGAAAATTCCTATCGCTATGGATGAAATAGGAAGGATCACTCGCTTGACCATATTCGACCTCGATCCCCGCGCGGCACTCGACCGGCTCCTGACCGAGAGAGGCATCGACTATGCCCAGCTATCGGCGCGCATCGGGCGCAATCCCGCCTATATCCAGCAATATATCAAGCGTGGCACGCCGCGGCGGCTGGCCGAGGAGGATCGCGCGCGCATCGCCGCCTATCTCGGCGTGTCCGAAGCCCTGCTCGGCGGGCCCGAGCGGCGCGTCGCCACGCCCGCCCGGCCGCGCGGGGGCGACATGGTGCTGGTGCCCAAGCTCGCGATCGGCGCATCGGCGGGGCCGGGCGCCAGCATCGACGGCGAACCCGTCGAGGGGCAGGTCGCCTTCGATCCCAAATGGCTGCGCGATCTCGGCGCCGATCCGCGCGCGCTCAGCATCATTCGGGTCGAGGGCGATTCGATGGCGCCGACGCTGAACGATGGCGACGATATATTGGTCGACGGCGGCGATGCCGCGGCGCGGCTGCGTGACGGCATCTATGTCCTGCGTATGGACGATGTGCTGATGGTGAAGCGCGTCGCGCGTGCGCCGGGGCCGGGACGGATTTCGGTGATCAGCGACAACCCGCAATATCGGAGCTGGGACGATCTGCCGATGACGGCGGTGCGGCTGGTCGGCCGGGTCGTGTGGACGGGGCGGCGGGTGCGCTGATCAGGGCACACATGAGAGAGTCGTCATTGCGAGCGAAGCGAAGCAATCCAGAGTGGCGTAAACCGCCCTGGATTGCTTCGCTTCGCTCGCAATGACGAATGGGCATTAAATCTGTTCGGCCATCACCGCTTCGATCTCGTGGTCGAGCACCTCGGCGCGCTGGCATTGATTTTCCTGACCGCTGCGGCACTTCTCCGCCGCCTTGTCGCGCTGGCGCGTCAGCTTGCCCAGCCTTTCCTCGCGCGCGCGCATCGCGCGGCCGCGGTTGCGGTCGGCTTCGTCCTGGCTCGTCGTCGACCAGTCGGCGACTTGCCCGACGGCCTTGACCGGCGCGGTGACGACCGACTTGACGGTGCTCACGCAACCCGCGAGCGCAGGAGCGGCCAGCGCCGCGATGATCAGGGCCCGCATATTCTTCTCCTCACCGGTACCGTCTTGTCGCATAGGCGCGCCCGGCTGAACAGAATATTGCGATGGAAGGAGGCGGCGGTCGGGACGGCTGATCGCATGGCTGCTATCCGATGAATCCCGCCACGGGACATATGGTTTACAAAGACTTGCCGACCCTTTCGGCTGTGCTAGGGTCCGTGCGCGCCGGCGGCGTCATGCCCGCCGGGCGGCAGGAGGGTCCTATGACGAACATGCAAAAGGGTCTGGCCGAGTTCATCGGCACATTCTGGCTCGTCTTCGGCGGTTGCGGCAGCGCGGTTCTCGCGGCCGGTTTTCCCGACCTTGGTATCGGCTTTCTCGGCGTCGCGCTGGCCTTCGGCTTGACGGTGCTCACCATGGCCTATGCGATCGGCCATATTTCGGGCTGCCACCTCAATCCGGCGGTGACGGTCGGCCTGTGGGCAGGCGGGCGTTTCGCGGCGCGCGATATCCCGCTCTATGTCGTCGCGCAGGTGCTCGGCGCGATCGTCGCGGCCTTCCTGCTCTATTATGTCGCGCAGGGCAGCCCGAGCTACGACATCGCGAAGGGGCTGGCGGCGAACGGCTTCGGTGACGGGTCGCCCGGCCATTATGATGTCTGGTCGGCGCTGATCATCGAGATGGTGCTGACCGCCTTCTTCGTGTGGATCATCATGGGGTCGACCGACGGGCGCGCGCCCGCGGGCTTTGCGCCGATCGCGATCGGCCTCGCGCTGACGCTGATCCACCTCATCTCGATCCCGGTCACCAACACCTCGGTCAACCCGGCGCGCAGCACCGGTCCGGCGCTCGTCGTCGGCGGTCTCGCGTTCCAGCAGCTCTGGCTCTTCTGGGTGGCGCCGCTGATCGGCGGGGCCGTCGGTGGCTGGCTCTACAAGACGCTGGGCGCCGACAGCTTTCCCAAGCCCAATATCGAGGGCGAATAAGGGGGCGGACCGGCGGAGCGTCGCTCCGCCGGTTCTATTTCAGAAGGTCGATTGCGAAGGCGCGGACCTCGTCCGCCATGTCGGACCGTTCGAGTGCAACCGCCAGATTGGCCTGAATATAGCCGGCTTTGGATCCGCAGTCGTAGCGCGCGCCGTCGAAGGTTACCGCGTGGAACGGCTGCTGGTTGATCATCGCCGCCATCGCATCGGTGAGCTGGATCTCGCCGCCCGCACCCTTTTCCTGATGTTCGAGCACGCGCATCACCTCCGGCTGGAGGATGTAGCGGCCCGAGATGATCAGATTCGACGGTGCCTTGTCGACGGGAGGCTTTTCGACGAGGCCGGTGACCTCGGTCAGCGCGCCGTCGGCCTTGCCCGGCGCAATAACGCCATAGCTGGAGACTTGCTCGCGCGGCACCTCGAGCACCGAAATCAGATTGCCGCCGACGCGGGCATAGGCATCGACCATCTGTTTCATGCAGCCCGGCGAACCGTGCATGAATTCGTCGGGGAGGAAGATGGCGAAAGGCTCGTCGCCGACGATGTCGCGCGCGCACCATATGGCATGGCCGAGCCCCATCGGCTCCTGCTGGCGGACATAGGCGCAATTGCCGGGGCCGAGCCGCGTCGGGGCGAGCACCGACAGATCCTTGCCGCGCTCCGACATCGTCTTTTCGAGCTCGAAGGCGATGTCGAAATGATCCTCGATCGCGCTCTTGCCGCGCCCGGTGACGAAGATCATCTGCTCGATCCCCGCCTCGCGCGCTTCGTCGACGGCATATTGGATCAGCGGCCGGTCGACCACCGGCAGCATCTCCTTCGGGATCGCCTTGGTGGCGGGAAGGAAGCGGGTGCCGAGGCCGGCGACGGGAAAGACGGCTTTGCGGATCGGTTTCATGCGCGCGGGCTTAGCCGGCTTTTATGAACAGGAAAAGAAGCGCCGCCGGTCATTCGGCGGGCGAGACGATCAGCACGACGCGGCGATTGTCCTGCCGGCCCTCGGGCGTGGCGTTGGACGAAAGCGGGATCGTCTCGCCGCGGCCGATGATCTGATCGGCGGTGAAGCGCATGCCGTTCGCCTGCAGCGGCGCCGCGACGCTTTGCGCGCGCGCTTCCGACAGGGCCTGGTTGTAGGCGGCGGCGCCGGTCGAATCGGTGTGGCCTTCGATGCGCGCCGTCGGGATGCCGACCGCGACGAGGTGGCGCGCGAGTTCGCCCAGCCGCTCGACCTGCTCGGACTTCAGGGCGCTCTCGTTGACGCCGAAAAGCAGCCGTTCGTTGATGGTGAGCATCCAGTCGTCGCCGGTTTCGACAAAGCCTTCGGCCTGGAGCGCGGCGACCTGTTCGGGACTGAACCCCTTGGCTGGCGGTGGCACGCTCTGGCACGCCGCGAGCAGCGCCAGAAGCGGGATCAGGAAAAGCTGCCGGAGCGAAAGGGGCAGGGGGTGGGTCACGATATCTCTCCGCTTCAAGTGGGGCGCTTGACGAGTTTGTCGGCGTACATGGCGGCGTCGGCAGCGGTCAGCAGGGTTCGCGCATCGGTGCCGTCGTCGGGATAGACGGCCGCGCCGATGCTGATGCTCAGCCGGTAGTGCTGGTCGCCGGGCAGCGCGATCGGCTGCGACGCGCCGGTGCGGATGCGATCGGCGAGTTCGCCGGGATCGATCGCGTCGTCGAGCGGGTCGATGATGACGATGAACTCGTCGCCGCCGATCCGCGCCGCGAAATCCTCCTTGCGCAGCGTGTCCTTGATCCGCTCCGACAGCGCGACCAGCACCGCGTCGCCCGCCGCATGGCCGTGATTGTCGTTCGCCGCCTTGAAATTGTCGGCATCGATGAACAGCAGGGCGAAGCGTCGGTTCTTTGCTTGGGCGGTCTGAATCCGCTGTCGCAACTGCTCGTCGAAGGCGGCGCGATTGGGCATCGCGGTCAGCATGTCGTGCGAGGCGCGGTGCGCGAGCAGCGCCTTCTCGCTTTCCATCGTGCCCTGCCAGCCCTGCAATTCGTCGAGCAGCGCGTTGATGTCGCCGCCCAGCCGGTCGAGCTCGACGATCCCCAGCGACTGGACGCGTTTGTCGAAGCGGCGGTGGAGGCGGACGTCGTGGGCCACGGTGGCGATCTCGCCCAGCGGCTTCACCAGTTCATATTCGAAACGGCGCGCGAGGATGATCGTGCCCAATGCGGTGACGAGCAGGCAGCCGAGGCCGGCGAGGGCGCCGATGCGGACATAGTCGATCAGTGTCGAGCTGTCGCCCCAGACCTCGATGTGTCCGATCACCGATCCGTTGCGCTGGACCGTGGCCGCGAAGGGGCGCGGAAAAAAAAGACGGGTCAGGAGCGGCGCCGGGTCGCCCAGCGGGGACGTCCATTGGTAGAGCGGGCGCCCGCGATCGTCGAGAAGCCGGAGCCGCGCGATGCCGGGAAGCCGCATCAGCGGTTCGAGCCCCTCGCGCGCCGCCTGCGGATCGTTGAACACCAGTGCGGGTTCGGCGCCATAGGCGCCGAGCCGCGCCGCGAGTTCGATATTATGGTCGGCATAGCTGCGCAGCGTCGTGATCCCGGCCAGCAGGATCGTGATTCCCGACAAGGCGACGGCGAAGAGGGTGATGCCGAAATGAAAGCGCGACAGCAGCTTTTGCAGCGTCGTTCGCGCGCCTTCGCGGTCGGGCGGGCGGGCGGTCATCGGGCCGTTCCGTCGTCGCTGCCGATTTTCAGCACGCGCGGATCGATGCGCAGCGGACCGCGGCCGATGGCGTCGAGATTGACCGAAAAGCTGATCTTCGACGTGCGGCCGCTCAGGCAGAACATGGCGCCGAAGCTGCAATCCGGGTCGTCGTCGGTGATCGTCAGCACCGGACGGCCGCGCACCCAGCCGATCAGGCGCTGGCGATCGGCAATAGGCATATGACCGAGAAAGATGATGTCGCAGCCGCCGCTGGTCGCCCCTGCTGCCGTGGTGCGGCGCACCGTGACCGCCTGCCCGCCCGGAACGATAGGCGCGATGCGGCCTGTGAGGCGCGGCGCACCGACGAGGCACAGGTCACGCGGTGCGGGGGACGCAGCCGCCGGCCAGCGCGCATAGCTGATGATGCCGCCGAGAATGCGGTTGACACCGTTGGTGATGCCTTCGGCGCTGTTTTCGACGATCGTCTGGCTGGCGGCCTGAACCGCCATCTGCGGTGTCGTGAGCGACGATCCGATCAGAAGAAGCGAAACCAGCACCGTGAAGCGACCCCCAAGCGCGCGCAGGCATCCTGCCCCGGCGCGGGGGTGTCCGCTAGTTTAAAGTGCCGCAAAGTCAAGGAAAAGTGACGTCATGCGGCCATAATGCAACAGTCGGTGTGTTGCCACGCGCTGCCCGACTATCCGTCCGCGCGCACGCGCTCGGCAAAGCCTTTGCGCAATTTGGCGAGCTTGGGGGGAATCGACGCGATACAATAGGGATTGCGCTGGCCTTCGCCTTCCCAATAGGCCTGATGATAATCCTCGGCAGGATACCAGGTCAACGCGGGCTCGATCGTCGTGACGACAGGAGCGGGCCGATCGGCGGCAGCGCGCGCGATACCGTCGCGCGCCGCGGCTTCCTGTGCTTCGTTCAGCGGGAAGATAGCGCTGCGATACTGGGTGCCGATGTCGTTGCCCTGGCGATTGAGCTGCGTCGGGTCGTGCGTCGCGAAGAAGACGTCGAGCAGGTCGCCATAGGAAATCACTGCCGGGTCGTAGCGGATGCGGATCGCCTCGGCATGGCCGGTGTCGCCGCCGCACACCTGCTTGTAGGTCGGGTTGGCGAGCGTGCCGCCGATATAGCCGCTTTCGACGCCCGCGACGCCGTCGAGCGACTGGAACACGGCTTCGGTGCACCAGAAGCAGCCGCCGGCCAGAATTGCGGTGTCACTCGTCATGGCATGCTCCTTAGTCGGGGAAGAGGAATGCCGTTTAAATAGGGTGGCGACAGCCCTATTCCAAGGGAGGCGGGTCGGCGATCAACGGCGGCTCGAGCGGCCGCCCGGCGGCACGCGCGGCCTCGATCGCTTGCACTTCGGCCTCGATCGACGCGACCCGATCGCGCCAGCGGGGATGGGTGCCGGCCTGGAACAAAGGGCGTCCCGCGCGCTGGCCGAAGCGGGTCCAGAAACGGATCGCGGCGTGCGGATCATAACCCGCGCCCGCGAGCAGCCACGCCGACAGCCGATCGGCCTCGACCTCGGTCTGCTTGAACAGCCGGGCGCTGCGCCCGAACTGTTTGCCGAGCCCGCGATCGACCCCCGCGGCATCGAGGCGCGCGCGGTGACGGAGGATATTGTGCGCGAGCTCGTGCGCGACCGCGGCGGCGAGTTCATCGTCATTGGTCGCGAATTGGACCAGGCCACCGCTGATCACGACCAGTCGGCCATCGGCGGCACCCTCGGGCCGGTCGCGCGCATCGACGCGGAAATCGCTTGCGCAGCCGGTGACGGGGGCGACTGCGGTCTTCGTGCCCGCCGCGCCCGAAATCTCCACCATGCCGCGCGGCGGCAGCGCTGCAAGCAGCGTCTCGACTGCGGCGATGCGCGCGAAGGGGTCGGCGCTTTCGCCCGCCGGAACGGCGATGCCGTTGATTGTCAGCACCGGCGCGCCAACGTGCAGTCCGGCGCGATCGCCGGGCGATCCCGGCGCGATCGCCGCGATATAGGGCGCGTCGACATCGGCCGCACGATAGGCGGCGAGCGCTTCGGCGCGGTGTGCTTCGTCGTAGAGGCGCGGGTCGCCCCAGATCCATCCGAACTGCGGCTGCACCGCGGGACACCAGGCGGCATTCGCGGTGGTCAGGCGAAAGCCGATGGCCGCGACGCGCGCTTCGAGCGTTGCAAGCTCGGTGTAAGGTGACGGCTGGGCGACCGCCGCGCGCAGCGGCGTCGCCAGCAGGAAGCCGAGCAGGATCGGGACGACGAGAGACAGCGACCGCATCGCCGCCGCTTATCAAGCGCCGCCTGTCGCGGCCATGAATTTCGCTGCGCGCTCGGCGTTGGAAGTCTCGATTATCCTCCTCGTCACCCCGGACTTGATCCGGGGTCCCGCTTGTCACCGTCATCGAGCGGGACCCCGGATCAAGTCCGGGGTGACGAGGAAGGAAAATTCCGTCGCGCTTTTCAAACAGCGTCACCGCCGCCTTCGCCCCTCTTGCCTATCGCCCGGCAAGCGCCGATAGGGCGGCCATGTCGCACCCCCATCCCCGCCCCGCAACACTCGCTCGCTGGCTCTGGATCGTGGCCTTGCTCGTGATCGCGATCGTCGCGGTCGGCGGCATCACCCGCCTCACCGAATCGGGCCTGTCGATCACCGAATGGAAGCCGGTGTCGGGAGTGCTGCCGCCGCTCAGCGATGCCGCATGGCAGGCCGAGTTCGAGAAATACAAGCAGATCCCGGAATATCAGGAGATCAATCTCGGCATGTCGCTCGCGGCGTTCAAGGGCATCTTCTTCTGGGAATGGCTGCACCGCATCCTCGGTCGGCTCGTCGGTTTCGCGCTGCTCGTGCCGCTGGCCTATTATGGCTGGCGGCGCGCTATCCCCGCGGGCTATGGCTGGCGGCTCGCCGGGCTGGTGGCGCTCGTCGGGCTGCAGGGCGCGATCGGCTGGTGGATGGTCGCCTCGGGCCTCGTCGACCGCACCGACGTCAGCCATTTCCGGCTCGCGACTCATCTGCTTACCGCGCTGTTCCTGCTCGTCGCGCTCGTCTGGACGGCGCGCGACTTCGCGCTGATGGCGCGCGATCCGGCGGCGCCCCGGGCGCGGCTGACCGGGACAGCGATCCTGCTGTTCGCGATCCTTTTCTTCCAGTTGCTGCTTGGCGCGTGGGTCGCGGGGCTTAACGCCGGCTATGTCGCGAGCACCTGGCCGTCGATGAACGGCCGCTTCGTGCCCGACGGGATCGACTGGTCGCGCGGCGCCTGGTTCGCCTTCACCAACGATCCCTTCCTGATCCATTTCCTCCATCGCTGGTGGTCGTGGGTCGCGGCCGCCGCGCTGCTGTGGCTGGCGTGGACGCTTGCGCGGCGCGGCGCGCGGATCGAGCCGAAGCTCCTGCTCCTCGTCGTCGCGGCGCAGATGACGCTCGGTATCCTGACGGTGGTGACCGGCGTGTCGATGGAGATCGCGGCGCTACACCAGGTGACGGGCGCGATCCTCGTCGCGGTGACGGCGGCATCGCTGCACCGGCTGGGCCGTCCGGCGGCATGATCGGCCCGGCGCTGCTGCTGCTGGCGGCGCAGCCTCTGCCTCCCGCGCCGTCGCCGGCGGCGACCCCTGTGGCCGCGCCCGCGTTGTTCGCTCCGCCGATCGATCGGCCGATGGTCTATCGCGTCACCACGCGGCGGCTGGCGCGCGACGGTTCGATGGCAAGCTATACGCTCGTCTATGACCTCCAATGGAGCCGGGTAGGGCGCGGCGTGCAACTGGTGGCGACGCTGCGCGCGATCGAATCCGACGCGGCGCCTGACGTCGCGCGGGCGGTGACCGGGATGCTGCGCCCGCTCGTCGATCAGCCGATCACCTATCTGATCGCGCCCGATGGCAACCGTATCACCCTCGTTGATCCCGATGCGCTCTGGCAGCGGGTGCTCGGCCGGGTGCAGGACATGGGCGCGGCCGCCACGCGGAGCGAAGCGAATCAGATGGCGGGCCTGCTGGCGGCGTTGCCGCCGGCCGAGCGCGAAAAGCTCGCGACGGCGGATATTCGCGCCCTCGTCGCAGCGGCGAATCCGGCGATCGAGGAGGGCGCGGCCGTCACGCAGCAGGGCAACGTGCGCACGGCGACGAAATTCGAAAAGGCCGTGATCGAGGTAGGAGCGGGCGCGAAGCGGCCGATCGAAACCGACGTGGCGTGGACGATCGACACCGCGACCGGGCTCGTCACGAGCGAACGCCGCCGCACCTGGATCGCCGCCGCGGAGCCCGGCGAACGCAGGCTGGTCGAGGAGCGCATCCGGGCGCTCGATACGGACGATCGGCGATAGGGTATCTTGATACCCGTCAGCAAAGCCGCTGCAGAGTTGACTTTTCGTGCTTTCGGCGGCATTGGCCCGCTCCGAAGCGCCGCTTCGTTCCTTCGGGACAGGCGGCGTCATTATTTCGGGGCGGCTCGCGCTCCGGTCCATATCTGTCAAGGAGCGTGCCATGAAGGCGCTGACCAAGACGACCCAGTCGGCGAACGCCGGGACGGTCGAGAAGAAATGGGTGCTGATCGACGCCGACGGTCTCGTCGTGGGCCGCGTTGCGTCGATCATCGCCAATATCCTGCGCGGCAAGCACAAGCCGAGCTTCACCCCGCACGTCGATTGCGGTGACAATGTCATCGTCATCAATGCGGAGAAGGTGGCGTTCACCGGCAACAAGATGGCCGACAAGCGCTATTACAAGCACACCGGCTATGCCGGCGGCATCAAGGAAACCAGCCCGCAGAAGGTGCTCGAAGGCCGCTTCCCCGAGCGCGTGCTCGAAAAGGCCGTCGAGCGGATGATCCCGCGCGGCCCGCTCGGCCGCCAGCAGATGCGCAACCTGCGCATCTTCGCCGGCGCCGAGCATCCGCATGAAGGGCAGAGCCCCGAAGTGATCGACATCGCGTCGATGAACCGCAAGAACAAGGTGGGTGCATAATGGCCGACGAACAGACCATGACCGATCTCAAGGATCTCGCCGGCGCGGTTGAAGGCGCCACCGTCGCCCCCGCAACGCCGACCGCGCCGCTGCGCGAAAAGATCGTCGACAAGCAGGGCCGCGCCTATGCGACCGGCCGCCGCAAGGACGCCGTCGCCCGCGTGTGGGTCAAGCCCGGCACGGGCAAGATCACCGTCAACGGCCGCGACCAGGAAGTCTATTTCGCGCGTCCGACGCTGCGCCTCGTCATCAACCAGCCGTTCGGCCTGACCGAGCGCGTCGGTCAGTATGACGTCGTCGCGACCGTCAAGGGTGGCGGCCTGTCGGGCCAGGCGGGTGCCGTGCTGCACGGTATCGCGCAGGCGCTGACCCGCTTCGAACCGGCGCTGCGCAGCCCGGTCAAGGCGGCCGGCTTCCTGACCCGCGACAGCCGCGCGGTCGAGCGCAAGAAGTACGGCAAGGCGAAGGCCCGCCGCAGCTTCCAGTTCTCGAAGCGCTAAGGCGAGCCTTACTGCTGGGCTTGAAAAAGCCCAACTATATCAAGGAAAAAGCGGGGCTTGTCCCCGCTTTTTTCATGTGCAACAGATTTGCAGCAGGCCGTCTGAGAGCACGGTTTTCTGCCCTTCTTTAACTCGACTTCAATCCCTGCGTGCAACAGGTCGTGCAACAGATCGCGCCCCATGTGCAACAGGTTTGGAACGAGAAAAGTGAAGAGAATCAATGCTTTCAAGATAGAGGGCGGCAAAGTCACCGTGTTCCAGCGCGATGACGTGAAAAGCGGCCTCTGGTATGCGAATTTTCAATTCGGCCATCGCCAGCGCGCAATGCGGTCATTGGAGACGGAAGACCGCGCAGTGGCAGAGCACAAGGCGAAGGAGATTTACCGCAAGCTGCTCGTCCGCGTTGACCAAGACCTTCCGTTGAAGACACTGAAGTTCTCGGATTTCTGGGACAATAAATGGCTGCCCTACGCGAAGCGGCGATTATCGCCGGAACGTTATCGCCTGCATGAAGGCACGGGACGCCTGTATCTCAAGTCCTATGTCGGCAACCGCAATCTCGACCAGATCACCGCGCAGATCGCGGAAGGTTATGTGGAATGGCGGCGGGATTACTGGGTCGAGCGGGGTGATCGCCCCAAAAATTGCGCGGTGCGGCCGTCGAAGAAGACGTTGCAGATTGAATTTGGCCTGTTCAAGCAAGCCCTGAATTGGGCGGAACGTGAAAAGCTCATCCGGCCTTTGGGGGCGATGAAAGCCCATGTCATCAAAAGTGATCCAGATCGACAGCGGCGATACGGGTTCACCTCAGATGAATGGTATGAGCTGGGCGGCTACATGGAGAGTTGGCAGCATGGCGGACGCCACCGTCTGCATAACACCCAGCGCGCTCTGCTGCGCCGTTTAATCTGGTGCTATTACCTGACGGGTCTTCGTCGCCGCGAGATGGAAACGCTGACATGGAAAGGCGTCAAGCGGTTAAGGGACGGGAAGGCGGAAATAACCGTCCCCGCCGATACCAAGACCGGCACGCGCACAGCGATCAGCCAGCCCGATATATTCATCTATCTGCCGGAACGTGGGGCCGACGAGGATTTGGTCTGGCCGGAAGGCTGGGAACCGCACGTCAGCTTGAAAAAGCTGCTGAGCGACGCGGGACTGCTCAAGGGGCCGGACGGTCATAATCGCACGATATACAGCTTCCGCCATACCTACGCGACGGAACGGTTGAAGGCTGGTGTCAGCTATGAGGATTTGGCCCTGAATATGGGCACGTCCTACGAGCAAATCCGCAAGCATTACAGCCACGTCATCCCGCAGGAGCGCGCGGATGCGATTACGAAGCTGGATGGACATTCCGCAGCCGAGCTTGTGCGGGCAATGACCTGGCTGCGTCAGAAGGCCCAGGGTGGGGGACTGGATTGGGATACGCTTGTCCAGCAGGTGCTCGATGCTCAAGCTACCAAGGACGCTGCCTGAATTGCGCTCTCCTGCCCGACGAAGGCAATTTGCCCCTGCGTAGCTGTCTGACAGCAGCCTCCACGCTCCTGCGCTCAGAAGCTCTGATCGCGCGCCCCACTACTAGTGGGAATAGTCCATCTCGGGCAGTCGCATTATCGCGGGTGGTTGGTTGGAACAGTCAGAAAAAAAAGAGCGGGCAAAACCCGCTCTTTCTGGCTCGTGTCCGTCGTCAGAACATTTGGCGCAACTCGTGGCGTAAATTAGCGGAGAGCGGGCCTCGTCTTGGGATTGATATTAGGCGGCGAGCTTTCGGTGCTGCAAGCGCCGATATTCGATAGTCTGTCGTTTGATCCTTTCGCGCTGTTTGATGATGGCGGGTGCCCTGCCGAAGTAGGCGTCAGCAGGCGTCACGTTGCCGAGGCTCTCGTGGTATCGGCGGTGATTATAATGGTCGATGAAGGCCTCGATCTGGGCTTCAAGTTCGCCAGGCAGGAAGTAGTTTTCGAGCAGGATGCGGTTTTTGAGGGTCTGGTGCCAGCGCTCGATCTTGCCCTGGGTCTGCGGATGCATCGGGGCACCGCGGACATGGGTCATCTTGTTGGCCTCGATATATTCGGCCAGTTCCCCAGCGATGTAGCTCGGGCCGTTGTCGCTGAGCAGTCGGGGTTTGTGCAGCACCGTGGCGCTGTCACATCCGGAAGCCGCCAGGGCGAGGTCCAGCGTGTCGGTGACGTCCTCGGCCCGCATGGTGGTGCACAGCTTCCAGGCAATGATGTAGCGTGAGAAGTCGTCGAGCACGGTTGACAGGTACAGCCAGCCCCACCCGATGATCTTGAAGTAGGTAAAATCGGTCTGCCACATCTCGTTCGGTCGGGTGGTCTTGGTGTGGAACGCATCGGCGGCCTTGACCACGACATAGGCCGGACTGGTGATCAGATCATGGGCCTTGAGCAGGCGGTAAACCGTGGCTTCCGACACGAAGTAGCGCCTCTCGTCGGTGAACCGCACCGCCAGTTCGCGAGGGGATAGCTCGGTCGTCTCCAGCGCCATCTCGACGATCTGGTCCCGGATATCGTTGCCGATGCGATTCCACACCCGGCTCGGCGCCGATGGCCGATCCTCCAGCGCCTCCGGCCCGCCTTCGAGGTAGCGGTCATACCATCGATAGAAGGTCCGGCGGGGGATGCCGAGCTGGTCCAGCGTCCGCTTGGCGGGCAGATGCGACTGCTCGACGATCCTGATGATCTCGAGCTTCTCAGATGCGGGATACCTCATTCTTCGTCGCCCCCATCCGCGATCATGCTTTTTTTGAGCAGACGGTTTTCCAGCGTCAGGTCGGCCACGCATTCCTTCAGGGCACGGGCTTCGCGGCGCAGGTCGTGCACCTCGCCGGTGGTCGCAGCTCGGGCGGTATCGCCGGCCAGACGACGCTTGCCCGCTTCCATGAACTCCTTCGACCAGGTGTAATACAGGCTCTGGGCGATGCCTTCCTTGCGGCACAGCTCGGCGATGCTGTCTTCGCCGCGCAGCCCCTCCAGCACGATCCTGATTTTGTCCTCTGCAGAGAAGTGCCGGCGCGTCGCACGCCGTATGTCCTTCACCACCCGCTCAGCTGGGGCCTTCGGCGCCGATTTTTTCAAGGAGGATTTGGGCTTCATCTTCGTTCCTTCGTCACTACGACGAAGCCCAAATCCTCCTTAAATCACAACCTCAAATATGCGCCATTGGTGCTGACGGCGGACAGGCCTGATATTCGCTTTGGTAGCAAATGATGGTGCGGATTTGCTGCTTGGTCAGTCCCAGCATCCCCAGGAATTTTGCACTGGCGTTGTCATGGACAAGCGCGATGGTGCTGGCGACGGCATGGCAGTTCATAAAATGCGGCTTGTTCAGTCCGTGGCTGACAGGCGGCAAGCGATCATTCTGGTCGAACATCCGCATGTCGGCCGACTTGTTGGCAACCCATAGGAAGCGCTGACCGCTGAAAAATCTCCCGATATAATGGCCGACATTTTCCAGCAGCGTTAGCCCTGCCTCGTTCCCCACTTTTAGTGAGCGGCTGATCGACCATTGTTGCTCGAACAGATAGTGGATGGTCAGGCGATTGCCATTCTGATGCCGGTCATAGCGAAGCCCCTTGGACAAGATGGGATGCTGCCGAAATTCCACATCGTCCAGCGCACCCCATAGAACGAACAATTCGGTTTCGAGCGCATTGGCGCCCATGAAGGTGACGGACTCAAAATCTGCCACGAACTCCGAACGCAGCAGGGAGAAGAAATTGACCTCCCCGATGGTCTTTCGGCCCTCGATCAAATCCAGATAGGCTGCGGTTTCGACCATGACGGTGCGATTGTCATCGAGAAGATGAGTGGCGATGCGCTGGAAATGTTCCAGCAGTTCATCGTCGCTGTCATTGCGTTTGAGGGCTTCGACATCGGCCTCATGCCCGTCCGCAATTTTTACCGCGCTGATCCCGGCGGCGAGGTCTTCCAGCGCCAGATGATCGGTGAGGTAGCAGTGGGTATCCACGATCTTGAGCGGAATACAGCCGAACACGGCGGGGATTTCGTCGACGATCAAGTCCCAATGAATGCGGTGCGCGGGCGGCAGGCGTTTGATCGCTTCATGCGTGATGAGCAGCACTTGCCCTTTAGCTCGCTCCGCATGGGCCATGTGGCGTTCGATACGTGGCAGCACGCTATCGCCCGATGAGTTGGAATAGATGGTGTGGACGGCAACGCCGGGATAAAGATTGCTGATCCGATTCGCTGTCTGCTGGATCAATTCCTTGGTCGGCTGCGCGATGAGGATTTTGCGTTTTCCGCTGCTCGCCATCGTGGCCGCATATTGTTCCAGCCGATGTGTTTTGCCCGATCCTGCGGGCGCAGAAACATAGTATATTCGTGTTTTCATCCGATAAATGTTCTCCTTCGTTTTCCGTGTCTGACTGCCCTTTGTCTGGGCCTTGTTTTTCCGCGCTCTACCCGATCCGATGTTCCGGTTGGGGCGGCGAACAGAACATTATCTGACAAAAGCACGGAAAAGCTCGCCGCCCATTTCTATTTATGCGTTGCGTCTGAAAATGGGGCGTTCTGGGTACGGAGTAACGCGGCAGGCTGATGTAATGTAACGATAATATTATATTATAAGATGATTTTCGTTACGCCTGCCAGATGAACGAAAAGCCGAAAACCGACGCAGAGCAATCCATCCAGTCGTGAGCGGAGCGAAGCGAACTGGATGGGGTAGCGGCGTCGGCGTTTTCTGGACTTGCGAGGAGCGCGGTCTGAGCAAGGCCAGTAGATGCAGACATCAATATCTCTCCCCAATGGCCTTTCGGCCCTTGGCGCGAGATAGCAATTAGCCGCGAAGGCGCGCATCTGGCGATGCTTCCTTCCGCGTCCATTGCTCAGCCCTTCGGGATTGAATTTCCGATCTCAGACGACGAGCGGCAACGCCGCGTGACAAGATTGGTGCGGCCCTTGGCGCTTGTCTGCCGTGTTACAGGCCAAGCCAAGGCGTCAGGAATTATCTACATAGTAAATGGCTTGAGGATGGTGTTTATGGAATGATCTGCGATCAGCGGTTTTGCAGTTTGAAGATATAGGACGCCTTGATCGCCTTCTCGAATTCCCTGCGCCGCTTCTGCTGATCTTTCGTTCGATCCAAAGCCTGCTTGGCCTGATCCACATCGCGCTTGCGGGCGGCGACAACCGATTGCTCAGGTGTCAGTGGTTTGCTCGGTTTCTTGGGTTTGGTGGTGGCAAATTCGTAGAATCTCATATCGTATTTATGCTTGCTCAATTTAATAGCAATTTGAATGACTTAGCTATGAATCGACCGCAACAGATATGCAGCAGATCGGCGTTAATTTTATTTAATCTAGATAATTCAATGGACTAATTCATAGTTTAAGTTATCGAAGCGCTAAAACTTCCTCCGCTTCGGTGGAAAGAAAGGGGCGGTCCGCGTGCGGGCCGCCCTTTTTCGCGGGCGTCGCTCGAAAAACGGTCCGTCGCAAAAGGGTGAGCGGAGCTTCGCCGGACATTGTGTAATTTTTTCGCGCGGTTAAGCTGACCCCCTGTCGCCGACTCCCCGACCCGGACGAGGCGCCGTCACACTACGGGGGTAGTATATGAATAAATTTGATTTCTCGCGGCGCGTGCGCCGCGGAACCCTGCTCGCATCGGTTTGCGCGGCGGGCCTGATGCAAGTCGTGCCGGCGCTGGCCGCCGACGGTTATGGGCCGATCGATCCGTCCGCCGTCGAACGCGCCGCGCAGGGTGATGTGCCGATCGCGAACTTCCTGCCCGACGTCGCGCCCGATCCCCAGATCGTCATTTCCAATCCGGGCACGCCGGGCACCGCGCTCGATCCCGACGACGTCACCGGCATCGGGCAGATGATCATCGACCAGCAGAACGGCTTTATCGGCCTGTGCACCGGCACGCTGATCAATCCGCGGACCGTGCTGTTCGCCGCGCACTGCGTCAACGATGATCCGGCGAACGCTTATGGCGCGGCGAATGGCGGCAAGCCGATCGCCTTCGGTTTTTCCAGCAACAACAATGCGCCCGGCAACAGCGCGTTCGGCCATTGGCTGAACGGTTATCAGACCAATACCGACGACGCGCTCTATAACGTCAATTATGTCGCCTATAATCCCCTGTCGACCGAGCCCGATTCCGGCGGATATCTGTATGGCGACGTCGCGACGGCGTCGCTCGATACGCCGGCGGGGGCGATCCCGACCTGGGCGCTGCTGTTTTCGCCGCTGCCCGACCCCGGCACGATCGGTGCCGATGGAACGGGCTATCATGTCCAGATTCAGGGCTATGGCAACAACGGGTCGGCGGCGACGGGGTCGACCGGCGGCATCGACTATCGCCGCCGCATCGCCAACAATATCGTCGGCGCGCTCGCGTCGCTCGACGATTTTGAACTCTTTCAATTCTATGGCCTGAAGACGTCGGACGGTTATACCGAAGGCCTGCCGCAAAATCTCTATTGGATCGATTTCGACGATCCGGCGCGCGGCACCCCGGCCGAAGGTCCATTCGATTTCAATGCATGGCGCGACAATGCGGTCGAAAATGAAGGTATAACCGCGAGCGGCGATTCGGGCGGCCCGCTGATCCTCGATCAGGAATTTTCCAATCCGCTGGTGATCGGCGTGCTGTCGGGCGGCTATACCGCCTTCTTCGACGGCCAGCCGCCGAACGGCTATGGCACCGCCAGCTTCTATCAGCCGCTCTATCTCTATTGGGACTGGATCGCGGCGAACAACCCCTATCATTATGTGTCGGCCAAGGCAGGCGATGGCGCGTGGGAAGATTCGACGCACTGGGTCACGAACCTTGATCCCAACTATTATGTCCTGACCGGGGGGCAGCCGACCAACGGCATCCCCACCGAACCCGGCGCGGGCAATAGCGACCAGCCGGGCTTTGGCCAGGCCTGCTTCGAATCGGGCGGCTTCTCCGACTGCTATGACGTGTCGACCGGCGAGGAATATGTCGACCAGCGACCGATCGGCGGCGAGGATAATGATCCGGTGACGCTGACCAATGTCGCGGCATCGCCGGGCGGCGCGACCAACGGCAAGGCGGTCGTGAAATTCTCGCTCGACGGCGTCGATGGCGGCAGCAGCCCGGCGGCCGCCGGTGGCGCGAATGGCGGTTCGGCCGACAATAGTGCTGCGGTGGCGGCAGAGGCTTTGCCGACCCCAACGCTGCTCAGCGGTCTTCCCGGCGCGAGCGATTTCGTGCCGGACAATGATGACGGCGACGCACCCAATTCGGTTGCTCCGCGCTATTTCGACGTGACGCTGTCGGCAGCGGGCACAACGACGCTGAGCAGCGACGCGACGATCGACCGTTTCACGCTGCAGAACCAGGATGCGAGCCTGGTGATCAATTCGGGCGCCTCGCTGACCAGCCTGATCAACGTCAGCCAGTTCGGCGGCTTCATGACCGTCAATGGCACCCTGTCGACGCTGGGCGACTATATCATCGTGACGGGTGGCCTGACGGGCAATGGGACGATCAACACGCCCTTCTTTACCAGCGCGGCGGGGGCCATAGCGCCCGGCAGCGGCAGCACGACGGGAACGCTGACCTTCAACGGGAACGTCATCCTGGGTGCGGGGAACGGCTATTTCGTCAACCTCGGCGCCAATGGCGCGTCCGACCGGATCGTCGTCAACGCGACCGAGAGCACCGACGGCATCGCCGCGCTCGATGGCGCGGTGCTGTTCAGCCCGGCGGACGGATATGTGGTCCGCGACGGCGACACCTATACGATCCTGACCGCCGAGGGCGGCATCGACGGCACCTTCTCGGCCTCGCAGTCGATTAGCGCGATCCTGTCGCCAGTCTTCACTTACACCGCCAATTCGGTCGAGGTGGAGATCGAGGCCGGTCTCTATGCCGATGTCGTGACCGCGAACTCGCCGGTGCAGGGCGCCTATGCCCAGCTGCTCGACCAGTCGCGCGGCAACGCCGCTCTGGCGGGCGTCTATGGCGCGCTCGACCTGCAGGGTGCGGCGACGATCCAGGCGACGCTCGACAGCTGGGCGCCGCGCACCGAAACGCTGCGCAGCTCGCTCGCGACGGTGGCGGCCGACAATATGTCGCGCTTCTACCGTGATCGCCTCGCCAGCATCGATGCCGGCGACATGGGCGGCCGGTTGGCGATGATCGGCCGGCCGGTGCAACTCGCGGCGCTCAACATGAACGCGATGGGCGCCGATCAGGTCCGCACCGACGCCGGAGGCGAAGTGACGGTGCAGGAAGGCCGTCTGCCCGAGACGGTCAGCGGCTTTCTGGCCGGCGGCTATCTCGACGGCGACAGTCGTCCGATGGCGACCGCGATGCCCTTGGGTGGCCGCGACCAGTTCGACGGCTTTTATATTGCCGGCGGCCTGGAAACCGCGCTCAACGACAGCAGCGTGATCGGCCTGTCGCTGAGTTACACCGACATCGACGGCAATGCCGCGGTGGCGGGACAGACCGCGAGCGGCACGCTGATTCAGGGCACGCTTTATGGCAAGACCCAGCTTGGCGGCGGGGTCGAGCTCGCGACGCAGCTCAGCGCGGGCGCCTTCGATTCGAAGACGAAGCGGATCGCCGACCTGGTCGGCACGCCCTTCACCCTGACCGGAGCCGACAGCTCGCTTGTCTTCACCGGCGAGGTCACGCTGGGCAAGGATTTCGATCTCGGCGCGGTCGAGTTCGGCCCGCGCGCGGGTCTGCGCGCAAGCCATATCGGCTTCTCCGACATCAAGGAGAATGGCGGCGGTCCGGCGCTGCACATCGACCGCAGTTCGTTCAATAGCGTTCAGGCCCGCGCCGGCCTCGCGCTGTCGGGCAAGCCCGGCGCGAGCTTCAAGCCGCACCTGCGCGCCGACTATGTCCATGAATTCATGGATGCGCCGGCGTCGTTCGGCGCGACCTTCGTAGGCGGCCCCGGGCCGAACGCGATTTTCGGACTGGCCGGCGGCGACAAGGACTGGTTCGAGCTTGGCGGCGGGCTGACGGTCTCGACCGGCAATATCGACCTGTCGGTCGGTGCCGAGACGACCATCGCGCGCAAGGATGTCTCGTACCAGAGCTATCGCGGCACGGTGACCTTCCACTTCTGATCGAAAGGGGAAGGAAGAAGGGGGCGGTCCGGCGACGGGCCGCCCTTTTTCGCGTCAGACGAACGGATCATAAGCCCATTGCAGCAGCGCCTGGCGCTGGCGCGGGCGGCAGAAAATATCGCCGGGCTCGCAATTGGCGCGAATCTGCCCGGCATGGCGTGCAAAGCCGCGCCAGCGCCCGATCTGGATCGGGTCGATCTCGGGCAGCCGCCGGCCGAGGAAATAGCGGCAATACCATTGGAACCAGCCGCGCGGGTCGGGCCCATATATCCAGCCTTTTTCGCGCCAGACCGATAACGGCTGGCGGCTCCTTATCCCGAAATAGTTGAGCTGCTCGTCGGCGATATCGGCGATTTTCGCATTCTCGAACCAGCGCGCGGGCAGTTCGCCGATGCAATCGTTGCAATATTTGCCTTCGAAAACCCCCATTTCGAGCATTTCGCGCGGGGTGAACCGGGGTTCGAAAGCGGGATCGAAATCCTCGCCCGCCGGCGCGGTCAGGTGATAGCTGTAGTTCGACTGCATCTTGTCGTCGACATGGACCGTGAGGCCGCAGGTCCGGCTCATATCAGGTCCAGACTCCCCAGCATCAGCGCCTGTCGCGCGGGGCGTTCGGCCATCACCGCGAACATTTCGTCTCCGCGCGCAGTGCGCTCGACGCTCATCGACGCGAAGACCGCCATGAAATAGCCGCTGAGAGCGCCAACGCGATAATCGTCCCACAGCCCCGCCTCGTCGGGGGCGATGCCATGCCGGCGCAGCGCCGCGAGCCATTGGTCGAAGGCGGGGCGGTCGGCGGCGGCGCGCTCGGCGGGGTCGGCGATGCTGGTGCCGATCAGATAGGCGAGATCGCTCGCGCCGCTGCCGCGCCCCAGTGTCTGCCAGTCGACGAGCCAGCAGCGCGCGCCGTCCGGCGCGAACAGGATATTGTCGATCCGGAGGTCGCCGTGAACGATCGTCCGCGCCGCGCTCTGGCGTGCGAGATAGGCATCGATCCGTTCGACGATCCCCGCGCCGAGATCGAGCACTTCGGGCGCGAGGCGCTCGGCGTAGCGTTCGCGAAACCCGGCGTAGAATTGCGGGAAAAGCGCGCGCACGACTTCGCTGTTGTCGCGCGCGAGCCACGGCAGCGTATCGAGTCGCGGATCGTTCCAGAGCAGCGCGTGCAGCCCGGCGGCGGCGTCGATGCACGGCGCGAGGCCGTCGATCCCGAGCCCGGCGAGCTGATCGCCCTGCCGCGCAGGGGCGAGGTCGGAGAGGATCAGCACGAAATCGACGTCGTCGTCGGCGATCTCGGCGTGGTAACAGTGCGGCGCCGCGACCCCGCTCCCCGCCGCGAGCTCGCGATACCAGCTCACTTCCTTGACGTAAGTGCCGGTGAGTTTGGCGATGTTGCGGCTCGCCTCGTCATGGCTCGGGCATTTGGCGACGACGGTGGCGGGAGCGTCGATGCCGTCCGCCCAATCGAGCGTCAGGCGGAAGCTGTCGCACATCTGGCCGGTGCCGACCTTGGCGACGCTGAAGCCGCGGAGCGCGTCGGCGCTCTGTCCCAGTCTTTCCGCCAGCCAGCCCGGGCTCATCGCCTCCGGCGTCGTCGGAAAGCTCATGCGGCGGGGTCCATCAGGCCGGTGAGGCCGGTGGGCGCGTGCGGGCCGACGAACAATTGTTCGAGCACCCCGGCGCCGCGATGCGTGCCGCCGCCGCCCGTGAGTTCGGCGGTGACGAGCGCCTGGATATGCATCGCGAGCGGATTGCCCCAGCCGCGTTCGGCTTCGGACAGACTGTCGTGCGCGACGGCAAGTTCTGCGCCATGGTCGAGGCCATGGCCCCAGACGGGGTGGGTGTAGCCGAGCCCGCTCATCGCGAAGACCGGGCCGGTCGGGGTCAGCGTCAGCGATCGGCCGCTGCCGAGGTCGGCGGTCATGCGGGCGATTCGCCGCGATCCCGGTTGCCAGTCGGCGGCGAAGGTCGCGGCGTCGAAATGCTGTTCGGTGCCCCCCTTGCTCGAGGCATCGCCGACGATCACCGCGTGGCGGTTCCACGGATTGCCCGCGCCGTCGTCGTTGCTGTGGAAAAAGAGCGAGCGATCGCCGAAGTTGCACGGCGTCCAGAGCCAGAAGAACTGGTTGAAATTGCCTTCCGGGGGCGGCTGCGGCTCGCTGGCACCGACCGGACGGACACCCCAGCTCCGGTCGCGGGTGCCGGTCCATGCACTATCGACCGCGATTCGTCGGCCCTCGACCGCCAGCCAGCCCGACCAGCGCCCGTTCTGGGTCAGCCGCGTATAGTCCATGAACAGGCGGGTGCCGTTGCGGCGGATGAAGCGCGGCTCCTCGATCGGGAAATGGCGGCCGGTGAAGGTGAGTTCGGCGGCCAGCGGCCCCTCGTTCGGCGCGATGCGCAGCGTCATCGCCTCCAGCGGCGCGTCGATGCTGATCGCAATCGGGCCGACCGACAGGTCGAGCCGCTCGCCGCCCGAGCGGCGGCTGGCGCGCAGATTGTGCTGCACGCCATCGACGATGACGCAGAAACTTGCGTCGACGATGCCGAGCTGCGGATAGAATCCCATCGCCGCGGCGAAGAAAATCGCGCCATCCGGGCTATAGCCGTTGAAAAAATAGCGGTCGTAGAAGTTGCGGTCGGTGCCCGCGAACGCGATCGGCTCGCTGGTCTGATGCACCGGAAAATCATCGCCTTTTGTCAGCATCGTTCCTCATCCCGTTTTTTCTTGCAACCTAACGGGAAGCGGCGCTGCGTCAATGCACCGGTGGATCGACCGGTGGCACCGCGCCGACGGGGGCGACCGGCTCGCCGGGCTCGCGCGGCGGCAGCGCGTCGGGCGGGACATCGTCGATCTGCATCGCGGGGGTCGGGACATGCGCGAGGTTGCGGACGCGGACGTCGATCCGGCCGTCCGCAAGCGTGAGCTCGTTGAAGCTCGGCGGGGTCGACCGGATGCGCTTCGACAGCGTGCCCGCGCCGATCATGCGGATCGGGCCCTCGGGAGTCTGCTTCATGAGGTCGAAGGCGTCATGGACATGGCCGGTGAGCACCGCGGCGACCCCGCGACTGGCGAGCGCGGTCAGCGCCGCCTCGCCGCCGCGGGTCAGGGCGCGGCCTTTCGTTCCCGCTTCGACGAGCGGATGATGCGCGGTGACGAGGGTGGCGGTCGCCCTGGGCAAGGCGTCGATCGCGGCGAGCGTCCTCGCCAGCGCCGCACGGGTCACCCAGCCTTTCGACCAGTCGAGCCGTGCCTGCGCGCGCGCGGTGGTCTTGAGCGGCACGACCGCGACCTCGGTCAGGTCGAGCTCGCGCTCGACGAGCCGTTCGATCCGGCGAATCCGTGCATAGGGACGAAAGAAGCGCGCGAACGGGTTGAAATAGGGCAGGTCGTGATTGCCGACCTCGACCGTCACCGGCACGTCGAGCGCGCCGATCCAGTCGCAGGCAGCAGCGAATTCATGCGACCGCGCGCGCATCGTCAGGTCGCCGGTGATCAGCACCGCCGCCGGCGCCTCGCGCCGCACGCAATCGGCGAACCAGCCGAGCGCAGCGGGATCCTCCAGCCCGAAATGCAGGTCGCTGGCGTGGAACAGCCGGGTCATGCCGTCGCGGCGAAATCGACCGCGCTCATCCCCAGCGCGAAGCGCGCGGGCGACGGCATCTCGGCGAGTTCGCCGTCATATTCGAGGCTGATCGGCGCGTCACTTTCGAGGATGATCGTCTCGCCGGCCCCGATCTCCTCGCTCGGGCCGTCGCGGAAATCGCCGCCGAGCCAGGCGAGGCCGTGGCGGAGCACGTCCATGCTGCCTTCGGTCAATATGCCGTCGGCGCGAAGGCCGGTCTCGGTGGGGGTCAGAATGATCGCGGGATAGGTCTTGTCCTGCCCCGCGACGCGGACCCCCGGCGCATTCAGCATCGTCTCCAGCGCGTCGGGCGCGGCGCGGCTCGCCTCGACGATCCCGTCCTGCCGCATCGTCTCGCGCACCTCGGCCCAGCGCGTCGCGGGCCCCGCGACGATGGTGATGAAGGCGGTGCCGCTCTCCGACCGGACGATCGGGACCGGCCGCCGCCGCACCCTGCCGCCGAGCGCGTCGGCCAGGATTTCGGGCGCGGGCCGGTCGCCGTGCAGCGCCTTGGAGAGCAGGTTCAGCGTCCCGCCGGGCAGCGGCAGGATCGCGCCGTCCCAGCCCGCGGCCTTCGTCGCGGCGGCGTTGATCGTGCCGTCGCCGGTCCACACGAGCAGCAGGTCGATGTCCTTTGCGCGGAGAGCCGCGGCGTCGGGAATCTCCTCGTCGGGCAAGGCGAAGGTCGCGGCGATTGGTTTGCCCGCCGCCCGGCAGGCCTCTTCGATGGCCTCGCGGATCGTGGGATCGTGGCTACCGCTCTGGCTGTTGCAGATCAGGGCGGGGCGGGAGAAGGCGCTGGTCATGGGCCTTTCTACGCGCCAGATGGGTAAAGGTGCCGCACCCAGTCCAAAACCGGCGTTCTCCCGCGAAGGCGGGAGTCCATCTTCCGTCGGCGCCGCTTTGAACCGGACGGAGATGGGTCCCCGCCTTCCGCCTTCGGCGGAAGTTTATCCTGAGCGCCCGCCCTGCGGGCAGTCGAAGGGCGGGGACACGGCGGCTTTGTTGCGGATTATGCCGCAGCCGCTTGTTCCCCGCCCTCCACCCCTGTAGGGCGCGGGCCTGCGGGGCGCGAAGTCAAGGGACGGCGTTTGATCAAATTCCTCATCGTGGCGGTGCTCCTGCTGCTTTTCTTCGGTGGCGGCGCGAAGGCGGTGGTCGCGGGCGGCGCGAAATCGCTCGACATGGCCGACAAGCTGCTCGGCTCGGGCGGCGGCGCGCGGCTGCTGCTCGCGGGGCAACCCTATGGCAACGGTCCGCGGCAGACGCTCGACATCTGGGCGCCCGACCATGCGCAGCAGGGCGACCGGCTGCCGGTGATCGTCTTCTTCTATGGCGGCGGCTGGAACAGCGGCGAGCGCGCGAGCTATGGCTTCGTCGGCCGCGCGCTCGCGCAGAAGGGTTTCGTCGTCGTCATTCCCGACTATCGCCTGACGCCCAAGGCGCATTGGCCCGATTTCCTGGAAGACAGCGCCGCGGCGGTCGCCTGGACGCATCGCTATATCGATGGCCTTGCGGGCGATCCCGACCGCATCGCGCTGATGGGCCATTCGGCGGGCGCCTATAACGCGGTGATGCTCGCGCTCGATCCGACCTGGCTGCGCGCGGCGAAGAGCGATCCGGCGATCCTGCGCGGCGTCGCGGGGCTGGCCGGTCCCTATGATTTCCTGCCGATGGAAAAGGGCGGACTTGCCGAAAAGGCGATGGGCAAGGTGAAGCCGGCGGAGAAGACGCAGCCCATCGCCTATGCGCGCGGCGATGCCCCGCCCCTGTGGCTGGCGAGCGGCGACGAAGATGCGACGGTGCGCCCGCGCAACAGCCAGTACCTCGCCGCCGCGATCGAGAAGGCGGGCGGTTCGGCGACGCTGCGCCTCTATCCCGGCATCGGGCACACCGGCATCGTCATGGCGCTGTCGGCGCCCTTCCGTTCGCGCGGGCCGGTGCTCGACGAGGCGAGCGACTTCCTGCGCGGCGTGACCGGCCGGCGGGTTGCCGCAGCCGGGGAGGCGGGGCGATGAATGCGCGTATTCCCGCGCCCATCCCCGCCATCGTCATGGCCGGGAGCCGCCCCGGACCAGACCCGCTGCTTTCGGGCACCGGGGTTTCGACCAAGGCGCTGCTCCCGATCGCCGGCACGCCGATGCTCGTCCATGTCGTGCGCGCGCTCCGCGCCGCGCCGGGTGTCGGGCCGATCACCGTGCTGGCGCAGAACAGCGCCGAACTGGCCGCCGAGCCAGGGCTGGCAGGCCTCGCCGACCTTTGTTTCGCGAACTCGGGGCAGGGGATCAGCGCATCGCTCGCCGCCGCGCTCCCGGAGGGCGACGCGCCGGTGCTGGTGACGACCGCCGACAATGTCCTGCTCACTCCGGCGATGATCGCCGAATTTCTGGCGGGCGCCGAGGACAGCGATGTCGCGGTCGCGATGGTCGAGCGGCGGGTGCTGCTCGCGCGCTATCCCGAATCGCAACGAACCTGGCTTAAGTTTCGCGGCGGCTGGTGGTCGGGCGCGAACCTGTTCCGCCTGCGCGGACGGCGGGTGTTGCCGCTGCTCGATTTCTGGGGCCGTATCGAGCGCGACCGCAAGAAGGGGCTGAAGATCATCGCGGCGTTCGGGCCATGGTTGCTGGCGGGTGCGTTGCTGCGGTTGTTCACGATCCAGCAGGGCATCGCACGCGCCGGGCTGCGCTTCGGGCTCAAGGCAAAGGTCGTGCCGATGTCCGAGGGTGAGGCCTGCATCGACGCCGACAAGCCCGCCGACATCCTGCTGATCGAGAAAATCATGGCGGTCCACCGTCAATAACCAAAGCTGCGTGCACCCGCGCAGGCGGGTGCCCATCACCGATCGGCGCTATTTCGAACCGGCGGGAGATGGGTCCCCGCCTTCGCGGGGACACACGGAAAAAAACTAGGACGTAGCCGCCAACGCCCTGTCCACCGCCGCGATCGCCAGCGCCAGCTCTTCCTCATAGGGAATCGTCGCGTCGATATCGACGATCGGCGCGCCGTGGAACGCCAGCAGCGGCACCGTCTCGACCTTGCGCGTGATCAGCGCGCGGTCATGGTCGGGTTTGCGCGCCATTACCGTATCGACATCGACGTGGAGCCGGATGACGAGCGTCGGGACATAGGCCGCCATCTCGGCATAGAGCGCGCGCTCCTCGGCCTGCATCGCGGCAAGGCGCGGGCCGGTCGCGCGCCCGGCGAGGATCGGGCCGTCGTGGAGGCCCGGCACCTCGATCTGCGGATAACGGTCGGTGACGATCGTCACGCCAGCGCGGCGGCGCTCCAGAAGCTGCTCGAACTTCGCGCGGCGTTTCTTCGACTTGTTCAGCGCGTAGCGCGCCGCGAGCCTGCCGGGGATCGGCTCACCCGGCTCGCGCAGCTTGTCGGCGATGCCGTCGAGGAAGCGGTGGAGCGGTGGGCCGACGATCGGCCAGCGCCCGATGCGCCGACCCTGCTCGCCCGAGCCGAGGCCGAGATAGCCGCTCTCGGCCGTGCGCGTCTTTTGCACATGCGTGAGCAGGTCGGCCGACAGGGTCGACTTGCCCGACCCGTCGCTGCCGACGACTGCGATCAGGGGAGCGAGCCGCTCCGCCCGCTCGCCGGGGGGAGCTTTCCGCTCCCCCATCGGATCAGCTCAGTTCCTTGAAGAAGCCGATCATCTTCAGCCCGCCGATGAAGAAGCGGACGACGACGAGCGCGCCGAAGGCATAGACCCAGTTCCACTGGGCCGGGGTCAGCGCGTCGAAGTTGAAGTCCATTCGCGCGAACCAGGTCAGGAAGACGGTTGTCGCGAGCAGGAACAGCTTGTTCTGCTCGCGCCAGATCATCCGCTTCCACCAGAAGGGATATTTGGGCTTCACCCAGCCGTGAAGGCGCGGGAGGAGGGCGGGGACGTCCTTCGCCCATTCGGCATGCGCCGCGCCGAACTTCTCGCGGAGGAATTCTTCCTCATAGATCGAGATGCGCTCGTAGATCAGGACGCCAAGCAGAAAGACGATCGCCCCGAACACCCAGCTTCCCGACAGCATCGCGAGGCCGGTGAAATTGAGGATGCGCCCGACATAAAGCGGGTTGCGGACCAGGCTGTAGGGGCCGGTGGTGTTGAGTTCGCTCGCTTCGGCGGCGACCTTGGCGCGGCCCGAGGTGCCGAGCGCGGCCCAGCCGCTGGTGAAGACGCGGACGATCGCGCCCGCGCTGGCGACGCCGAGCGACAGCCAGAACCAGGCGCAGTCGCCGGCCGCGCTGTTGAACGGACCCCAATCCTTGCTGCACCAGGCGATCAGCACCGAGATCGCGATGGTGATGTAGATATAGGTGCCGCGAATGAAGAAGAGGCGCTTGCCGCTGCGGGCGAGTTCTTGCTGGTACATCGAGTTCCGCCTGTTGGCCGCGGGAGGTCAAACCCTTCGCGGCGAAAAATCAGTCGCCCCCTCTAGCAAATTTTGCGGCCAAAATAAGACCAGTTCCTTCTTCGTCACCCCGGACTTGATCCGGAGTCCATGCAACGATCGTGATTATGGATGCCGGATCAAGTCCGGCATAACGAAAGGAGGAGGCTAAACCAGCCGCAGCTTCCGCGCTGTCTTGCCGAGCGATGCCCGGTCGGCGTGGGGCAGCGCGAAGCGCAGCGACGACCAGATCGCGCCCGCCGCGATGACGGTGATCAGCGGCAGCGCCGCCGCGTCGGGCAGGCGGCTGACGAGCAGTGCGAGCGCTCCCGCCGCGAGCGTGACCAGCAGGCCGCGAAGCGCGACCTTCGGGAAGCGCTGGTCGAAGGGATGCAGCCGCTCGCCCATCGCCAGTTGCACCATCGGAATGCCCGCCATCACGACCAGCCCGATCGACATCGCCAGCGTGACTCCGGTCAGCGCGTCGAGATGGCCGAGGATCAGCCAGCCCGACGCGAGCGCGACGACGACGCCCAGGATCGCGGCGGTGAGCTGGTGACGGAAGGCCGCGACGACCTGAAGCACCGGCTGCGAGATGCCAAGCACCGCCTCGAGCGCGCGCGCGAAGAGCAGGATGATCACCGCGCCCTGCGCGACATGCGCCTGATGGCCGAACAGCCCGAGCAGCGACGAACTCCCCGCTGCGAGCACCGCCGCAAGGGGGAGGGCGATGGCGGAGATCAGCCGCGTCGCATAGGCGTAGATGTCGGCGACCTGCGCGCGGTCCTCGCGCTCGGCGCTCGCCGCGAGCGGCGCCATCACATAGACGAAGGCGATGCGGACGAGCTGGACGACGCTCGACAGCTTGCGCGCGATCGTGAACAGTCCCGCCGCCGCCGCGCCCGCCGCGCCGGGCAGCAGCAGGTTGAGGATCAGCGCCGGCGCGTCGCCGAACAGCCGCGCGATGATGTTCGACGGCAGGATCGACAATCCGGCCCAGAAGGTATTGCGCTCGACCGCGCCGCCGCGCCCGCCGCGCAGCAGATCGGCGAAATTATAATAGCGGGCGAGCAGGCGGACGCAGAGGATGGCGGTGATGCCGAGCGAGCAGAGATGCGCGATGAACAGCCCCTTGAGCCCGAGCCCGCCCGCGAAGAACAGCCCCGCGAACACCAGCCGCATGATCTGCTCCCAGACGATCCGCAGGCGAATTTCGGCGCCGAACACCATCCGCGCGCGCATCGCCGAGGTCGAAATCTCGACGAAGGCCCAGAGCGGCAGCGCCCAGACGAACAGGCGGATCGCGGGCACGACGAGCGGCCGGTCGTGATCGGCGACGTTGAGGAACGGCGCGAGTTCGGCGGCGAAAATCGCGATCAGCGCGGCGACGATCAGGCAGGGTCCAACCCCGAACAGCATCGCGGTGCGCAGCGCGCCGGCGGCCTCGGCGTCGCTCGCCGACTGCGGCACGGTGCGCTGCATCGCGCTCGTCATCCCCATGTCGAAGATGTTCTCGAGCAGATTCACCGTCGCCCACAGCACCGCATAGAGGCCGTACCCCGCGAGCCCGAACATCAGGACGTAAAGCGGCTGCGCGACGATCTCGACCACCGCGCCGAGCCGCGCGAGCACGGTCGTGCCGAGCCCCTTCGCGACGCTGCGGCTGGTGACGGCGGGTTGGGCGGTCTCTTCGCTCATCGCTCGCGCCCCTAGCGGCAAGCGCGCCGCCCCGCCAGCGGCTTTCGCGTCTCACCCTCTTGCCGACTCCGCCAATCGGGTCTAGTCGGGCCCCGATTGCATATAGGGGAACCTGCGACATGGCCGAATTCCGCCTGCCCAAGAACAGCCGTATCCAAAAGGGCGGCACGGTCCACAAGGCCGAGGGGGCGACGAACGTCAAGACGTTCAAGGTCTATCGCTATAGCCCCGACAGCGGCCAGAACCCGCATTTCGACACGTTCGAGATCGATCTCGACACATGCGGCCCGATGGTGCTCGACGCGCTGATCAAGATGAAGGGCGAGCAGGACAGCACGCTGACCTTCCGCCGCTCGTGCCGCGAGGGCATCTGCGGCAGTTGCTCGATGAACATGAACGGCAAGAACGGCCTCGCCTGCACCACCGCGATCGAGGATCTGAAGGGCGATATCCAGATCACCCCGCTGCCGCATATGGAAGTCATCAAGGACCTCGTCCCCGACTTCACGCATTTCTATGCCCAATATGCGTCGATCGAGCCGTGGCTGAAAACCAAGACGACAACGCCGAGCGGCAAGGAGCGTCTCCAGTCGCCCGAAGAGCGAGAAAAGCTCGACGGCCTCTACGAGTGCATCCTCTGCGCCTGCTGCTCGACGAGCTGCCCCAGCTATTGGTGGAACAGCGACAAGTTCCTCGGCCCGGCGATCCTGCTCCAGGCCTATCGCTGGCTCGCCGACAGCCGCGACGAATATACCGGCGAACGCCTCGACGAACTGGAAGACCCCTTCCGCCTCTATCGCTGCCACACGATCATGAACTGCGCCAACGCCTGCCCCAAGGGCCTCAGCCCGGCGCGCGCGATTGCCGAGATCAAGAAGCTCGAGGCCGAGCGTCAGGTCTGATGCCGCGCTGGCTGCCAGCGCTGGTCGCGCTGGGGCTGGCCGGCTGCGCCGCAAAACCCGCTGTCGAAACCGTTCCGCCGCCGCGCACCTACGCGCATGGCATCGGCGGTGCGACCTTCCTGATCGGCGGAGCTTTCCCGCCCGGCCGCTCGCCTGATGGTAACAGCCTGATCCTCTACGGGCCCGAGGGCGCCTTCGTGATCGACACGGGGCGGCACTCCGAGCATCTGGCGGCGATCAGGCAGGGACTGAGCGGGATCGGCATGTCGCCTGTCGCGATCGTCAACACGCACTGGCATCTCGACCATGTCAGTGGCAATCCGGCGCTCAAGGCCGCGTTTCCGGATATCAAGGTCTATGGCACATCGGCGATCGACGGCGCGCTGACCGGCTTCCTCGCCAAAAGCGCCGAATCCTCGCGCAAGGCGCTCGCCGACGGCGCGGTCCCTGCGAGCGCGCTCGCCGATGTCGAGGGCGATCTCGCCACGATCGGGCGCGGCGCCCAACTGCGGCCCGATATCATCGTCGATGAATCCCGCGATATGACCATCGCAGGGCGGCCGCTGTCGCTGCGGGTCGCGCGCAACGCCGTGACCGAACGCGACCTCTGGATCTATGACGCGGCGGAAAAGCGCGCGATCGTCGGCGACCTCGTGACGGTGCCGGTTCCGTTTCTCGATACCGCCTGCCCCGAAGGCTGGCTGAAGGCGCTCGACGGCGTCGCGGCTTCGGGTGCCGAGCAGGTCGTTCCGGGCCACGGTCCGATCATGCCGATCGCCGATTTCGCTATCTGGCATCGCGCCTTTTCCGACTTTATCGCTTGCGCGCGGGGCACGAGCGCGCTTGAGGGCTGTTCGACCGGCTGGCTGACGGGTGCCGCGAAGTGGATCGCGGGCGACACGGCGCGCGCGAAGGCGATGGCCGATTATTATGGCGAGCTGGTACGCTCGGGGAAACTGGACGGATATTGCACGGCATGAATGACGGGATCGAGGAGCCGAAGCGGCGCGAGAATTTCAGCGCCGAGGAACTGACGGACGGCTGGATAAGCTGGAATCTCAAGGACAAGGACCGCTTCAACGCGTTCATCGAGCCGCTGTCGGTGCGCAGCGAAAACCCGACCGGGGACGGCCGCCCTTGCGCCCGGGTGCGGATGCACCCCGAACGCCGGCACAGCAATCTCGGCGACAATGTCCATGGCGCGGTCAGCCTGGCGCTCGTCGACGTCGCGCTGTTCGCGGCGTCGCACCAGTTCGGATCGCTCGAGGCCGGGCATTCGGTGACGCTCGACCTCTCGACCCAGTTCGTCGGCGCGGGGCGCGTCGGCGAGCCGCTCGACGCTATCGTCGAGCTGGTGCGCGAGACCGGGCGTTTGATCTTCCTGCGCGGACTGGTCGTGCAGGGCGAGGGAGACGAGCATATCGTGCTGACCTTCGCCGGGACGATCCGCAAGGCGAGCCGGAAATGACGATGGGCGGACTCATAAATAGGGACAGTCCCTATTTTTCGGGCAAGCGGTCCATGCTTCTCCAGTTGGAGAGAAAAATAGGGACTGTCCCTATTTATGGATAACGTCCTCGCCGCTTATGACGCGCTCGTCGCGGCCGACGAACTCAGGCCCGACCCCGAACAGCGCGCCGCCGCCCAGCGGCTGAACCGTTTGCAGGAGGAACTTGAGGCGTCGCCGCCGCGCGGCAGCCTGCTCTGGCGCATCGCGGGCCGCAAGCCGGAGGCGCCGCGCGGCGTCTACCTCTGGGGTGCGGTCGGGCGTGGCAAGTCGATGCTGATGGACCTTTTCTACGACCAGCTCCGCATTCAGCGGAAGCGGCGCGTCCATTTCCACGCCTTCATGCAGGAGGTTCACGCGCGGATGCGCGAGGTGCGCAAGACCGAGAGCGGCGACCCGATCCCGCAGGTCGCCGCGGCGCTGGTCGAGAATATCCGCTGCCTCGCCTTCGACGAGATGGTCGTCAACAACAGCGCCGACGCGATGATCCTCTCGCGCCTGTTCACCGCGCTGATCGACCGCGGCGTCACCGTCGTCGCGACCTCGAACCGGCCGCCGTCCGACCTCTACAAGGACGGGCTCAACCGCGAGCATTTCCTGCCCTTCATCGCGCTCGTCGAGGCGAAGCTCGATGTGATGAGCCTCAACGGCCCGACCGATTACCGCCGCCATCGGCTCGGCGACGGCAAGCGCTGGTTCGTCCCCGCCGACGATGCGGCGAGCGCAGCGCTGTCGGCCGCCTTCTTCCGCCTCACCGATTATCCGCCCGAGGACCGCGCGCATGTCCCGACGCTCGATCTCGACGTCGGCGGCGGGCGCCTCCTGCATGTTCCCAAGGCGCTCAAGGGCGTTGCGGTCTTTTCGTTCAAGCGCCTGTGCGGCGAAGCGCGCGGGGCGGCGGACTATCTGGCGGTCGCGCGTCATTTCCACGCCGTTATCCTCGTCGGCATCCCGCGCATGGGGCCTGAGAATCGCAACGAGGCGGCGCGCTTCGTGACGCTGATCGACGCGCTCTACGAATATAAGGTCAAGCTGCTCGCGAGCGCGGCCGCCGAGCCCGACGCGCTTTATGTGGCGGGCGACGGCGCCTTCGAGTTCGAGCGCACCGCGAGCCGCCTCTCTGAAATGCAGTCCGACGATTATCTGGCGCTCGGCCACGGCCAGGACGATGCCGACGCATGATCTTCGCGTCACAATAGACTTGCATATAGAGGGGCGGAGCCCCCCGCTCCCGCTTTATTGTTATTGCGAACCATTTGCAAAAAAAGGAGGAATTTCGTCCTTTTGGCGGTTGTTTCCTTAGGGGAATCGGCGTAGGGGCGTCGCCAGTCTTGGAACCGGACCGGGGTGTAGAGCCCGTGCCCCCGCCGGTTCGTGAACCTTTGCCGGGCTTGCCAGGAAGGGAGTGCCGCGCGCCATGGGACGCAAGAAGATCGCATTGATCGGAGCCGGAAATATCGGCGGAACGCTGGCGCTGCTCGCCGCGCAGAAGGAACTCGGCGACGTCGTCCTGTTCGACGTCGTCGAAGGCGTGCCGCAGGGCAAGGCGCTCGATCTGTCGCAGGTCGGCCCGATCGCGGGTTTCGACGCGAAGATCACCGGCACCAACGACTATAAGGACATCGCCGGCGCCGACGTCATCATCGTCACCGCCGGTGTCGCCCGCAAGCCGGGGATGAGCCGCGACGACCTGCTCGGCATCAACCTCAAGGTGATGAAGGCCGTGGGTGAAGGCATCAAGGCGAACGCCCCCGACGCCTTCGTCATCTGCATCACCAACCCGCTCGACGCGATGGTCTGGGCTCTCCGTGAGTTCTCGGGCCTCCCGCACAACAAGGTCGTCGGCATGGCCGGTGTGCTCGATTCGGCGCGCTTCAGCCACTTCATCGCCGACGAGTTCGCGGTGTCGGTGAAGGACGTGAACACCTTCGTGCTCGGCGGCCACGGCGACACGATGGTTCCCGTCGTCCGCTATTCGACGATCAACGGCATCCCCGTTCCCGACCTCGTCAAGATGGGCCTGTCGACGCAGGAAAAGATCGACGCGATCGTCAAGCGCACCCGCGGCGGCGGCGGCGAAATCGTCGCGCTCCTCGGTACCGGATCGGCCTTCTACGCCCCGGCCGCGAGTGGCATCGCGATGGCCGAAGCCTATCTCGGCGACCAGAAGCGCATCCTGCCCTGCGCCGCCTATGTCGATGGCGAATATGGCGTCGACGGCCTGTACGTCGGCGTGCCGGTGCAGATCGGCGCGGGCGGCGTCGAGAAGATCGTCGAGATCGAACTCGATGGCGCCGACAAGGCGGGCCTGCAGGTCTCGGTCGATGCGGTCAAGGAACTGCTCGACGCGTGCAAGGCGCTGGATTCCTCGCTGGCGTGATGTTGTCGGCGGCCTTTCTCTTTTTGGCGGCGACGCAGCTCGATCAACCGTCAGGTCTTGCCGATTTTTTCTGGCAGGCCTGTACGGAGGGGCAGGTGAGTCTGCCTTCCGATTGGAAGGCCGTTGATCCCCAGGAAATGCCTCGGCAAGTGAAGGATCGATACGACTATTCTTCGGACCTGAAGGCCTATGCCCCGGCGTCCGGCGAGCGATCCTATCTTGTCTTCGCCGAATATGCGCAGCCTGTGGGCGGTGTGGTTCGGCGGTGCGGCGTTTTTTCGCACCGCTGGAATGCGTCGACCGCGTTTCGTGGTGTTTCTGCGCACGCCAATGGCGGTTCGGTATCGCCACCGCCTGGAGCTTTCGTCGCGGCGAGCATGCCCTTCTATTCGGACGGCTTTGAAATCAGAATTGAAGACGTGGCTTCGATGGGAATGGCGGAAATCGTGACGTTCGATGCTTCGACTGCCAAGCAATTGACGGCGAAGCCGCAGGCCCGATCGCTAAAAGTGGAGGAAAAGCCTTGAGTCGGATGCCGCGTGCGCCGTCATGCGGCTTCGACTATCCCGTTCATATAGTTCTGATCGAAGATTGAGAGTGCCCAACCAATTCGTGGGCCGTCATGGAGTTTATTGAAATATGTCCATCCTGATCGACAAGAATACGAAAGTCATCACCCAGGGGATGACCGGTGCCACCGGCACCTTCCACACCGAGCAGGCGCTCGCCTACGGCACCAAGATGGTCGGCGGCGTGACGCCGGGCAAGGGCGGCACGACGCATATCGGCCTGCCGAACTTCAACACGGTCGAGGAAGCCAAGGCCGCGACCGGCGCGACCGCGAGCTGCATCTATGTTCCGCCGCCGTTCGCCGCCGACTCGATCCTCGAGGCGATCGATGCCGAGATGGAACTGATCGTCTGCATCACCGAAGGCATTCCGGTGCTCGACATGGTCAAGGTGAAGCGCGCGCTCTCGGGCTCGAAGTCGCGCCTGATCGGCCCGAACTGCCCCGGCGTGCTGACCCCCGACGAATGCAAGATCGGCATCATGCCGGGTTCGATCTTCAAGAAGGGCAGCGTCGGCGTCGTCTCGCGCTCGGGCACGCTGACCTATGAGGCGGTGTTCCAGACCTCGAACGTTGGCCTTGGCCAGACGACCGCGGTCGGCATCGGCGGCGACCCCGTCAACGGCACCAACTTCATCGACGTTCTCGAACTCTTCCTCGCGGACGAAGCGACCAAGTCGATCATCATGATCGGCGAGATCGGCGGCGACGCCGAGGAACAGGCGGCGCAGTTCCTGATCGACGAAGCGAAGCGCGGCCGCAAAAAGCCGATGGCCGGCTTCATCGCGGGCCGCACCGCGCCTCCGGGCCGCCGCATGGGCCACGCCGGCGCGATCGTGTCGGGCGGCAAGGGCGACGCCGAAAGCAAGATCGCGGCGATGGAGGCAGCGGGCATCGCCGTGTCGGCAAGCCCGTCGGAGCTGGGCACCACGCTCGCCGAGGTGCTCAAGGAACGCGTCTGATCGAACGGCCCGCCGGCATCCTTCGCCGGCGGGCTTTCGTTCCTATATGAAGAATACCCATTCCTTCCTCCCCGTGGAAAAGCAGATGAACCTCGAACGACAAAGCTTCGACATCGACGAACCGCAGGCCGGCCCGAGCTGGGCGCCGAAGAACTGGCCGCCGATCGACAGCGACGACCTGACCGCCGCGCTCGACCCGCAGCAGATGCAGGTCGCGGTGAAGGCGGCCGCGGCCAAGGCCGGCGCGCCGCTGTCGAATGCCGAAGTTGAGCGCGCGGCCGACGATTCGATCCGCGCGATGATGCTGATCCGTACCTATCGCGTCCGCGGCCACCTTGCCGCGAAGCTCGACCCGCTCGGCCTCAGCACGCGCGAACTCCCCGGCGACCTCACCCCCGAATATCATGGCTTTACCGGCGCGGCGCTCGACCGGCTGGTCTGGCTCGGCGGCACGCTCGGCCTCGAAAAGGCGACGGTGCGGGAGATCGTGGCGATCCTTCAGGCCAATTATTGCGGCGCGGTCGGCCTCGAATATATGCACATCGCCGACATCGTCGAGCGCCAGTTCCTGCAGGAGCGGATGGAAGGCGCCGACAAGATCATCGAATTTTCGGTCGAGGGCAAACGCGCCATCCTGAACAAGGTGATCGAGGCCGAGGAATGGGAAAAATTCCTCGCGCGCAAATATGTCGGCACCAAGCGCTTCGGTCTCGACGGCGGCGAATCGATGATCCCGGCGATGGAATCGATCATCAAATATGGCGGCCAGTACGGGGTGAAGGAAATCATCTACGGCATGGCGCATCGCGGGCGCCTCAACATGCTCGCGAACGTCATGGCGAAGCCGTACAAGGTGATCTTCCACGAATTTTCGGGCGGCAGCGCCAACCCCGACGATGTCGGCGGTTCGGGCGACGTCAAATATCACCTCGGCACCTCGACCGACCGCGAATTCGACGGCATCTCGGTCCATATGTCGCTCGTCCCCAACCCCTCGCACCTCGAGGCGGTCGATCCGGTCGTGCTCGGCAAGACGCGCGCGCAGCAGGTCGTGCGCGATGACCTCGGCAAGCATGAGCAGGTGCTGCCCGTGCTGATCCACGGCGACGCGGCCTTTGCGGGGCAGGGAATCGTCTGGGAATGCCTCGGCTTCTCGGGTATCCGCGGCTATAATACCGGCGGCTGCATTCACTTCATCGTCAACAACCAGATCGGCTTTACGACCAGCCCGCAATTCGCGCGCTCGTCGCCCTATCCGTCGGACGTTGCCAAGGGCGTGATGGCGCCGATCCTGCACGTCAACGGCGACGATCCCGAGGCGGTGACCTTTGCCTGCAAGCTGGCGATCGATTTCCGCCAGCGCTTCAAGCGTGACGTCGTGATCGACATGTGGTGCTATCGCCGCTTCGGCCACAACGAAGGCGACGAGCCCTCGTTCACCCAGCCGCTGATGTACGCGCGCATCCGCCAGCATCCGCCGGTGTCGCAGCTTTGCGCCACGAAGCTGGAGGGTGAGGGCGTGATCGACGCCGGCTGGGCCGACAAGCACCGCGCCGAGTTTGTCGCGCATCTCGAAGAGGAGTTCGAGGGTGCGAAAAGCTACAAGCCGAACAAGGCCGACTGGTTCGCCGGCCGCTGGTCGGGCCTTTATGCGCCGACCGATCCGGAAGGAGCGCGCCGCAACATTGCGACCGGCGTTTCGGAAAAGCTGTTCGACGCGATCGGCCGCACGCTGACGACGATCCCCGCCGACCTGGAGGTTCACAAGACGCTGCGCCGCGTCATCGACGCGCGCGCCGCGATGTTTGCCGACAAGAGCGATAGCGAAGTATTCGACTGGGCGACTGCCGAACAACTCGCGTTCGGGACGCTGCTCAGCGAAGGCTATCAGGTGCGCCTGTCGGGCCAGGATTCGGGGCGCGGCACCTTCAGCCAGCGTCATGCCGTCTGGGTCGACCAGAAGGACGAGCATAAATATGTTCCGCTGACGACCGTCCCGCACGGCCGCTTCGAGGTGCTCGACAGCCCGCTGTCCGAATATGGCGTGCTCGGCTTCGAATATGGCTATGCCATGGCCGATCCGAAGAGCCTCGTGCTGTGGGAAGCGCAGTTCGGCGACTTCGCCAACGGCGCGCAGATCATGATCGACCAGTTCATCGCCGCGGGCGAAGCGAAGTGGCTGCGCGCCAACGGCCTCGTGCTGCTCCTCCCGCACGGCTATGAAGGACAGGGCCCCGAGCATAGCTCGGCACGCCTCGAACGCTTCCTGCAGCTTTGCGCGGGCGACAATATCCAGGTGTGCAATATTTCGACCCCGTCGAACTATTTCCACGTCCTGCGCCGCCAGATGCTGCGCTCGTTCCGCAAGCCGCTGATCATCATGACGCCCAAGTCGCTGCTCCGCCACAAACTGGCGGTATCACAGCGCAGCGATTTCATCGGCGACGCGCATTTCCGCCGCATCATGTCGGACCGCACCCCGCCCGAGGACGCGAAGGTCAAGCGCGTCGTGCTCTGTTCGGGCAAGGTCGGCTATGATCTGATGGAAGCGCGCGACGCGGCGGGACTGACCGACACGACCGTGGTCCGCATCGAGCAGATCTATCCCTTCCCCGGCGAGGCGCTCGCCGTCCGCCTGAAGCGGATGAAGAATCTCGAAGAGGTCGTCTGGGCGCAGGAGGAACCGCGCAACAACGGCGCCTGGTTCTTCGTCGAGCCGCTGATCGAGGAATCGCTCAAGGAGGCGGGGCACAAGGGGATGCGCGCGCGCTATGCCGGCCGTGCCGCCGCCGCCTCGCCCGCGACCGGGCTGATGAGCCGCCACCAGACCGAGCAGGCGGCGCTCGTCGCCGATGCGCTCGGCCTGTCGGTCCGCGCCGAAATCCGCCGGACGAAGAATAAGGCTTAGGATTATAAGGGTGTGCCCCTGCGAAGGCAGGGGCCCATCTCCCACCGTTTGATGATGGGCCCCTGCCTTCGCAGGGGCACGGAAAGAGAAAAAGCGATGAGCACCGAAGTCAAAGTTCCCACGCTGGGCGAAAGCGTCACCGAAGCGACGATCGGCGAATGGCTGAAGCAGCCGGGCGATCCCGTCGCGGTCGACGAGCCGATCGCCAGCCTCGAAACCGACAAGGTAGCGGTCGAAGTGCCGTCGCCGGTTGCCGGGGTGATGGGCCAGCAGGTCGTCGCGGTCGGCGAAACGGTCAATGTCGGCGCGGTGATCGCGACGATCGAGGCAGGGAATGCCAAGGGTGCGGCACCCGCGCCCGCCGCCAAGGAAGCCGCCGCCCCGCCGCCCGCCGCGGCGACTGCCCCGGCGCCGGCCGAGGAAAGCGGCGACGGCGTCCCAACGCTGTCGCCCGCGGTGCGCCGTCTCGTGCTCGAGCATGGCGTCGACCCGACGAAGATCAAGGGCAGCGGCAAGGACGGCCGCCTGACCAAGGAAGATGTGCTCGCCGCCGCCAACGCCGCGCCCGAAGCTTCGCCGGCACCCGCGGCGCCCGCCCCAGCCCCCGCCGCGAGCGGAACGCCGGGCCGCCGCGAAGAGCGCGTCAAGATGACGCGGATGCGCCAGACGATCGCCAAGCGGCTGAAGTCGGCGCAGGATACCGCGGCGATGCTCACCACCTTCAACGACTGCGACATGTCGGCGGTGATCGCGACGCGCGACAGATATCGCGAGAGCTTCGAGAAGAAGCATGGCGTCCGCCTGGGCTTCATGAGCTTCTTCACCAAGGCGGTCGCGCTCGCGGCGCACGATATTCCGGCGGTCAACGCGCGGATCGACGGCGACGAGATCGTCTACCACGACTATCTCGACGTCTCGGTCGCGGTCAGCGCGCCGAACGGGCTCGTCGTGCCGATCGTCCGCAACGCGGACAGCCTGTCCTTCGCCGACATCGAGAAAGCGATCGCCGACCTCGGCAAGCGTGCCAAGGACGGCACGCTGACGATGGACGACATGACCGGCGGCACCTTCACCATCTCGAACGGCGGCGTGTTCGGCGGCCTGATGTCGACCCCGATCATCAACCCGCCGCAGTCGGCGGTGCTCGGCCTCCATCGCATCGAGGACCGCCCGGTCGTCCGCAATGGCGAGATCGTGATCCGTCCGATGATGTATCTCGCGCTCAGCTATGATCACCGGCTGGTCGACGGCCGCGAGGCGGTGACCTTCCTCAAGACGATCAAGGAAGCGATCGAGGATCCGACGCGGCTGCTGATCGATCTGTAGGTTCCGTCGCCCTAGCGAAAGCTGGGGCCGCTATCCCCCTGGCGCCGCTATCGACGCCAGCGATCCCAGCTTTCGCTGGGATGACGAATGGAGTGAATCATGGCTGATTACGACTACGACGTTCTTGTCATCGGTGCCGGCCCCGGCGGTTATGTCGCGGCTATCCGCGCGGCGCAGCTGGGCCTGAAGACCGCCTGCGCCGAAGGGCGCGAGACGCTCGGCGGCACCTGCCTCAACGTCGGCTGCATCCCGTCGAAGGCGATGCTCCATGCGTCGGAATATTATGAGGCCGCGGCCGGCGGCGCGATGGCGGCGATGGGCATCAAGGTGAAGCCCGAACTCGACCTCGGCACGATGCACGGCCAGCGCAAGGATGCGGTCAAGGGCCTGACCGGCGGTATCGAGTTCCTGTTCAAGAAGAACAAGATCGACTGGTTGAAGGGCTATGCCAAGTTCACGTCGGCCGACACCGTCGACGTGGCGGGCAAGAGCGTGCGCGCGAAGAATATCATCATCGCCACCGGCTCGTCGGTGACCCCGCTTCCGGGTGTCGAGGTCGACAATGCCAAGGGCGTGATCGTCGATTCGACCGGTGCGCTCGAACTCGCCAAGGTGCCGGGCCATATGGTCGTGATCGGTGGCGGCGTGATCGGGCTCGAACTCGGCAGCGTGTGGCGCCGCCTTGGCGCGAAGGTCACCTGCGTCGAGTTTCTCGACCAGATCCTGCCCGGCATGGACGGCGATGTCCGCAAGGAAGCGAACAGGATCTTCAAGAAGCAGGGCATCGAGTTCAAGCTCAAGACCAAGGTCACGGGGGCCGAGGTGAAGAACAAGAAGGCGGTGCTGACGCTCGAACCCGCGGCGGGCGGCGCGGCCGAGACGCTCGAAGCCGACGTCGTGCTGGTGTCGATCGGCCGCAAGCCCAACACCGATGGGCTCGCACTCGACAAGGCGGGGCTCGCGGTCAACAAGCGCGGCCAGATCGAGACCGACCATGATTTCCGCACGAACGTTCCCGGCATCTGGGCGATCGGCGACGTCATCCCCGGCCCGATGCTCGCGCACAAGGCCGAGGACGAAGGCATCGCCTGCGCCGAGAATATCGCGGGGCAGACCGGCATCGTGAACCACGATGTCATCCCATCGGTCGTCTACACCTGGCCCGAGATCGCCGGCGTCGGCCTGACCGAGGAAGCCGCGAAGGAGCGCGGTGAGGTCAAGGTCGGCAAATTCCCGATGCTCGCGAACAGCCGCGCCAAGACCAACCACGAGCCCGACGGCTTTGTGAAGGTGATCGCCGATGCCAAGACCGATCGCGTGCTCGGCGTCTGGATCATCGCCAGCGTCGCGGGCACGATGATCGCGCAGGCCGCGCAGGCGATGGAATTCGGCGCGACGTCCGAAGACATCGCCTACACCTGCCACGCCCACCCGACGCACAGTGAGGCGATCAAGGAAGCGGCGATGGCGGTGACGGGTAAACCGATCCATATTTGATCGCGGCGAGGCGTAAAGCAGCCCTGTTCCCCCGCGAAGGCGGGGGCCCATCTTCTGCCGGTTCGGAATGGCGCCGACCGGAGATGGACCCCCGCCTTCGCGGGGGAACGGGGTTGTGCGGTCGTCGGCGCGCCACCCGCCTTCCCATTGTGCCGCCCCGCCCGCAATGATAGCGCCTCGCATCATGGACACCCAGACCCTCATCCGTCTGCTCGATCTCGCGGGGATCGGCGTGTTCGCGCTGTCGGGCGCGCTGATGGCGGTGCGGTTGCGTCAGACCTTGGTCACCGCCTGCTTCTTTGCGTTGGTGACGGGCGTCGGCGGCGGCAGCGTGCGCGATCTGCTGATCGGCGCGCCGGTCTTTTGGGTGCAGGATGGCGCGATCGCTGCGGTGTGCATCGCGATCGCGCTCACCGTCTGGGCGACGCCCGAACGCTGGTGGCAGGGCCATCTGCTCGAATGGGCCGACGCGGTGGGGCTCGCCGCCTATGCGGTGTTCGGCACCGCGAAAGCGCTTGCCTGGGGCGTGCCGCCGGTGCCGGCGCTGATGATGGGGGTGATCACCGGCTGCGTCGGCGGCACGATCCGCGACATATTGGCGGGGGTGCCGTCGATCATCATGCGGCCCGAAATCTATGTCACCGCGGCGGCGCTCGCATCGGGCCTCTATCTCGTCCTGCTGTGGCTTGGCCTCGGGACGGCGGTGGCGGCGATCGCGGGCGCGGGCGCCGGCTTCATGCTGCGCGGCGCGGCAATTCGCTGGTCATTGGCGCTCCCGGCCTATAAGGGCCCCCGCGAATCGCGGTAAACAGCGGCCTAAGCGAGCCGCAACGCCGGCTTAACATCGATCCGCTAAGGATGCGGGCGCGCGGAGAGGCGCGCCGTGGGGACCATTTCCATCTTGATGACATTGCTGATCTCGTTCGGCGCCGGAGTCGAGGCGCCCGATTGCGCGACCGCGTGCGGCGATCCGGCGGCGACCGGCCGCTGGATCGTCGGGCTGTCGCTGATCATCTTCCTGTTGCCGCTGATCGCATGGACCGTGGCGCGCCTTTTGAGGCGCCGCCATAGCGTCGGGCGCGCGCGCCGCTTGCTCCGCCGTCTCGCCTGACTTTCCGTCCCGGCTTGACCCCACCGCGCTTCGCTGCATGGTGGAGGGAAAGATATGGGAGACGGCATGACCACGGCACAAGCGACGGCGAACGGCATCGACATCACCTATGAGGACAAGGGGCCGAAGGATGCGCCGCCGATCCTGCTCGTGATGGGGCTCGGGGGACAACTCACCCTCTGGCCCGACGAGTTCGTCGACGCGCTCGTCGCGCACGGCTTTCGCGTCATCCGCTACGACAATCGCGACGTCGGCCTGTCGACGCGCTTCGACGCCGCGGGCGTTCCCAACCTCAAATGGATGTTCGTCAAGGCGGCGCTGCGGCTGCCGGTGCGCAGCGCCTATACGCTCGCCGACATGGCGGCCGACGGCATGGCGCTGCTTGACCATCTCGGCATCGAGCGCGCGCATATCGTCGGCGCGTCGATGGGTGGGATGATCGTTCAGCATATGGCGGCGCGCTATCCCGGGCGGGTGCTGTCGCTGACCTCGATCATGTCGACCACGGGCAATCCGCGCCTGCCGCGCGCGCAGAAGGAGGCGATGCGCGTCCTTGCGGGCCGGCCGATGAGCGGCGATGCCGAAGCGATGATCGCCTATTCGGTGAACGCTGCGCGCGTGATCGGCAGTCCCGGCTATCCCGCCGAGGAAGAGCGGCTCCAGCGCCGTGTTCGCGGCGATTACGAGCGCGGCTGGTATCCGCAGGGCGTCGCGCGCCAGATGGCGGCGATCGTCGCCGACGGCGACCGCCGCGCGATGCTGAAGGCGGTCACGGCGCCGACGTTGGTGATCCATGGCGAGGCCGATCCGCTCGTGCCGATCGAGGGCGGGCGCGACACCGCCGCGCATATCGCGGGCGCACGGCTGCTGACGATCCCCGGCATGGGCCACGACCTGCCGCTCGCGCTCGTCGATACGCTGACGGGGGCGATTGCCGACCATGCGCGGGGCGTGGCGGTCGCGGCTTGATTCCTCCCCTCCCGCAAGCGGGAGGGGCAGCGAGACTTGCGAGCTTGCTCGCTAGTCGCAGCGGGGTGGGTCATTGCAACGTCGCTGCCCATCCCTAACCCCTCCCGCCTGCGGGAGGGGAGAGACTACTTCAGCAGCAATGCCAGCGCCGCCAGCCACCCTTTCGCTTCCGGCGCGCGCGGCACCGCGGGCAGGAAGGCGCGGCAGTCGAGGCAGCTTGCCTGCACCGACCCCGACTGGGTGAGCAATGTCAGATCCTGCGCCAGCCGCCGCTCGGTGAGTTGGCGGTTCATCGCCGCGATGCCGAACCAACCGCGGGGCGCCATCGCCTGCTGATCCTGTTCTGCGCCGGTCAGGCTGGCGAGCATCTTGGAAAATTCGCTCGGCTCTTCCTCATAATATTTGGCGTGATAGGCACCGTCGATCTTCGCCATCTTCGCCGCCGCGGCGAGCGCATCGGGCAGGCCGCCGAACTGGTCGACAAGGCCGATCTGGCGCGCGGTGCCGCCGGCCCAGACGCGGCCTTCGGCGATCTCGCGAATCTTCTCGATCGGCTGCTTGCGGCTCTTGGCGACGAGTCCGGTGAAGCGCGCGTAGATATCCTCGACGCTCGCTTGCGCCAGCGCGTTGAACTCGTCGTTGACGCCGCCGAACACGTCGGGCTGGCCCGACAACGGCGTCGTCGCGATGCCGTCGGCATTGACCCCGATCTTGGCTAGCGCCTGATCGAAGCTGGGGATGATGCCGAACACGCCGATCGAGCCGGTGATCGTCTCGGGTTCGGCGAAGATGCGGTCGGCGGGGGTCGACACCCAATAGCCGCCCGATGCCGCGACATTCGCCATCGAGACGATGACGGGCAGCTTCTTCGCCTTGGCCTGGAGCAGCGCCTGGCGGATCTGTTCCGACGCGAGCACCGACCCGCCGGGCGAATCGACGCGCAGCACGATCGCCCTGGTGCCGCTGTCGGCGACGGCGTCGAGAATATGCTCGGCGATCGTGTCGCCGCCCGCCGAGCCGCCGCCCGTCTCGCCGTCGACGATCTCGCCGACGACGGGGACGACGGCGATCGCCACGCCTTTCTCTTCCGGCGGATTGGCCGCGACCCAATTCTCGAGCGGGATCGCGTTATATTCCCACGGGCGGCTGTCGTCATAGACGCCGCTGATCTCGGCGACGCGTTCGCTGAATGCCATGCGGCTGCCGACCTTGTCGATCAGCCCGGCCTCGACTCCTGCCTTCGACAGATCGTTGCCCGCCGCCTTCACCGCGCCCGCGGTGTCGGCGATGAAGGCGTCGATCCTGGCCTTCGGCCGCGCTTTCCTGACGTCGGTCAGCCAGTTTTCCCACAGGACGCCGGCATAGGCGCGGTCGGCCTCCTTCGCCTCGGGCGACTGGTCGCTGCGCAGATAGGGTTCGACCGCGCTCTTGAAGGTGCCGACGCGATAGATGTGCGCGGTGATGCCGAGCTTGTCCATCAACCCCTTGTAATACAGGCGCGATCCGCCCGGTCCGGCGATCGCCACGCCGCCGATCGCATCCGACCAGATTTCGCTCGCATGGGCCGCGACCTGATAGCTGTCGGTGGTATAGGCGGTGGCGAAGGCGAGCACCGGCTTCTTCGCCGCGCGCACCTTGTCGACCGCCGTGCCGATCTCGGCGAGCGACACCTGCCCGCCGCCGAGGAAGCGGTCGAGGTCGAGCACCACCGACGTGACGCGCTTGTCGGTGGCCGCGGTTTCGAGCGCGTGGACGATGTCGCGGGTGCGCAATTCCTTGAGCTGCGCGCCGCCCGACAGCGCCGCCAGCGGATCGACGTCGGAGGGCTGTTCGGTGACGACGCCGTCGAAATCGACGACGAGCGCGCCCTCGCTGACCGGCAGCGACGCATTGGGGCGCCCCGCGAGCAGCGCGAAGAGCGCCACGAAGAACAGCAGCAGGAAGATCAGCGCCAGCCCGTCCTTGATCGCCACGAGCAGGTGCCAGACCTTGCGCGGAAAGCTGGTGCCAGGCTTGCCGTCGCCCGGAAGCGGCCGGCGAACGGGGATGGCCCAGGGGCCGGCGGGGTCGGTGGGAGGCGTGGCGGTGGTGTCGGTCATGTCCGCAAACCTAGGGATACGCCTCGCCCTTGGCAATGCACGCTTCGACGGGCGGGAGACGGGGAGGGGGCGAACGACTTCACGTCAAGGTCGTCATTGCGAGCGAAGCGAAGCAATCTCCAGCCTCGACGATAGCTGGAGATTGCTTCGTCGCTTCGCTTCTCGCAATGACGAACTCTATAACCACCCCTCGCTGCGATACCAGCGCACCGTTTCCGCCAGCGCATCCTTGGTATCGAGCGCCGGTTTCCACAGCATCGCAGGCGGTCGCGCACCCTCGGCCGCCACCCAGTCGGGATGCGCGATATAGCGCGCGCGGTCGAGCGTCAGCTTCGCGGCCTTGCGGCGCACCAGCGGGTCGAGCCGTCCGGCGGTCTTGAGCAGCGTGCCCGGAACCGGCAGCGCCCGAACGTGCGTCCGCCCCACGGCCTCGCCGACCGCGCGCGCGAAGTCGCCGTGGGTCCAGCCGCCTGCCCGGCCGTCGTCGGGTTCATAAACCTGCCCGACACTCATCGCGCGGTCGGCGACGAGCGCGACGAGCAGGCGCGCCAGCTCCTCGACATAAATTGCCGACATCCGCCCCGGCGGGACAAGTGCGATGCCGCGCCGCGCCATGCGGAACAGGTCGAGCATCTCGGTGTCGCCGGGGCCGAACACCGCAGGCGGGCGCACGATCGTCCAGTCGAGCCCGCTGTCTTCGACGACCTTTTCAGCGCGTTCCTTCGACCAGCCATAGTTGGAGAGGCCGGGCTCGCGCGCTGCGAGCGACGAAACATGGACGAAGCGCCGCACCCCCGCACCGCGCGCCGCCGCGACGACATTCGCGGTCGCGGTCGCATTCCCCGTTTCGAAATCGGCACGCGTCGGCACGTTCACGACGCCGGCGATATGCATCACGGCATCGCTGCCCGCCGCCATGTCGGCGAGCGCTTCGGGTCGGTCGAGCGCGCCCGCGATCCAGGTGACGCCGTCCCGCGCTTCCTGCGGGCGGCGGGTGAGGGCGCGGACGTGCCAGCCCGCGGCGACCGCCTGCCGCAGCGCCGCCTTGCCGACGAAACCGGTCGCTCCGGTCATCGCCAGCACCGGCGCCGTCACAGCAGCACCATATGGTCGCGGTGCACCATCGCGGCGCGCGGGGCATAACCGAGCGTCGCCTCCTGCGCGTCGCGGCCGAGGCCGAGGATCGCGGTCGCGTCGGCGACCGGATATTCGGACAGCCCGCGCGCGACGATGCGTCCGTCGGGCCCGGCGATGTCGAGGATATCGCCGCGCACGAAAGCGCCGGTCGCGGCGGTAACCCCCGCGGCGAGCAAGCTTGCGCCGCCGCGCAGCGCCTTCACCGCCCCGGCGTCGATCGTCAGGCGGCCCTTGGCGGTAAGCCCGCCCGCGAGCCAGGCCTTGCGCGCGCTCGCACCCTTTTCGGCGACGAAGATCGTGTGGCGCGCGTCGGTCGAAAGCGGCCGTTCGATCCGCCCCGACGCGATGGCGAGGTGCGCGCCCGCCGCATTGGCGATGCGCGCCGCCGCGATCTTCGACACCATGCCGCCCGATCCCATGCCCGATGCCGATCCGGTGTCGGCCATCGCTTCGATCGCGCCGTCGATCCGCTCGACGCGCGCGACGTGATTGGCGCCGGGGAGGGCGGGGTTGCGGTCATAGAGCCCGTCGATGTCGGACAGCAGAATCACGCCGCCCGCGCTCGCCGCCTGCGCGACCCTCGAGGCGAGCCGGTCGTTGTCGCCGAAGCGGATTTCCTCGGTCGCGACGCTGTCATTCTCGTTGATGATCGGTACCACGCCGAGCCCGAGCAGCCGGTCGAGCGTCGCCGCGGCGTTGAGATAACGGCGGCGATGTTCGAGGTCGTCGAGCGTCACGAGCATCTGCGCCGCGGTCAGCCCCTCGGCGCCGAGCACCTCGGCCCAGACCTGGCTCAGCGCGATCTGTCCGGTCGCCGCCGCCGCCTGCGCATCCTCCAGACTGGCGCGCCCGCCCTTGGCGAGCCCGAGCCGCCGCGCGCCGAGCGCGATCGCGCCCGACGAAACGACCGCGATCTGCTGGCCCGCCTTCGTCCGCTCGGCGATGTCGGCGGCAATCCCCGCCAGCCACGCGCGCCGCACCGCGCCGTCCGGGTCGACGAGCAGCGCCGATCCGATCTTGACGATCAGGCGCGGGCAGGAGGCGGGAGGGAACAGGGTCATGGCGCTGCCGATAGCGCGGAGACGGCCTCACGCCAATGCGAATGTCCTGTCAGACGCAATGGCGATTCAGGGGTGGGAAGTTGTCTTCCCCTTCACCTTCGTCATTCCCGCGAAAGCGGGAACCCAGTGCTGGGTCAGCCGACGCGCGCTCCGGGTTCCCGCTTTCGCGGGAATGACGACATTATGAGATATGGAACTTCGGCTTTCGACCGTTCCCGAACTCAGATCGGCGACCAGTCGCCGCCAGCGTCTTCGCTCTCATCCTCGCCGGGTTCGGGATGGCCGATGGCCTCCAGCAATTTGTCGAGCACTGCGCCGATGCCCGCGCCGCTGGCGCCCGACAGTGCCATCACCGGATGGCCGCTTGCTTCCGCAAGTTCGGCCGAAAGAGCGGCGATCAGTTCGTCGTCGAGCGTGTCGACCTTGTTGAGCGCGACGATCACCGGCTTGTCGATCAGGTCGGCACCATAGGCCTCCAGCTCGTCGCGGACGATGCGATAGCTGGTCGCGACATCCGCGTCGTTTGCGTCGACCAGATGCAGCAGCACGCGGCAGCGCTCGATATGTCCCAGGAAGCGGTCGCCAACCCCGGCGCCCTCGGCGGCGCCCTCGATCAGGCCGGGGATGTCGGCAATGACGAACTCCTGCCCTTTGTGACTGACGACGCCGAGCTGCGGGCGCAGCGTCGTGAAGGCATAGGCGCCGACCTTCGCCTGCGCGTTGGTCACCGCGTTGATGAAGGTCGACTTGCCGGCGTTGGGCAGGCCGACGAGCCCCGCGTCGGCGAGCAGTTTCAGCCGCAGCCACACCCACATTTCCTCGCCCGGCCAGCCGGGGCCGTGCTGGCGCGGTGCGCGGTTGGTCGAGGTCTTGTAGCTCGCATTGCCGCGCCCGCCGTCGCCGCCGCGCAGGAAATGGAGGCGCTCGCCCTCTTTGGTCAAATCGGCGAGCAGGCTGCGCTCGTCGTCGTCGGCCAGGATCTGGGTGCCGACCGGCACCTGGATGACGAGGTCGGGGCCGCCCGCGCCGGTGCGGTCGCGCCCGGCGCCGGGGGTGCCGCGCTTCGCCTTGAAATGCTGGGTATAGCGGAAATCGATCAGCGTGTTGAGGCCCGCGACCGCCTCGAATACGACGTCGCCGCCCTTGCCGCCGTTGCCGCCGTCGGGGCCGCCATATTCGATATATTTCTCGCGCCGGAACGACACGGCGCCGGGGCCGCCGTCGCCCGATTTGATGAAAATCTTGGCCTGGTCGAGGAAATGCATCGGGCGCCTTTAGGGGGAAAGAGTGCAAAATGCACCTCATTCCCGCAGGAATATTCCCGTTCGTGTCGAGCGAAGTCGAGACACCCATCGGGATAGCGCCAAGCTTATGGCATCTCGACTTCGCTCGATGCGAACGGAATTAGAGTATCACCCCCGCCGCCCGATCCCGTGCGACAGCATCGATTCGAGCGCGATCTCGCGCGCGCGGCTGCGCGGGACGCCGAGGGCGCGCGACAGTGGACCGCCGAACAGCGCGTCGCCGAGCGCCATCAGCACGAGCTGCATCGTCTCGTCCTCGATCGGCGCTTCCTCCTCGCTATGATCCTCGCGCAGTTCCTCGACCAGGTCGTGGATCGCCTTCAATATCGGGTCGAGCGCATTTTCATTGCCCGACAGGATCATCCAGCTCGCGAGCGCCCCCGCGCCGCCGGTGTCGAACGCGTCGAAGGCAAGGTCGACAACCTCGCGCGGGTTCTGTTCGCTCGCGCGCTGGCGGAACACCGCCTCGCGGATCGTCGTGGTGATGAAGGCCGCCATCTTCTCGATCAGCGCCTGTTGCAGCCCCGCGGCGCTGCCGAAATGGTGGAGCAGGTTCGCATGGGTGCGGTCGACGCGCGCCGCGACGGCTTTCAGCGTCACCGCCTGCGGACCGCTTTCGATCAGGATTTCGCGGGCCGCTTCCAGCGCGGCCGACCGGCTCTCCTCCGGGCTCAGCCGCTTTCTTGATATTGACACCACTGTAAGTAACCTTTAAAACCATGCCCCATGGGACGTCCCCACGTCCCGCAACCTCTTTTCGACGGTGAAGACCATATGTCCAGCCTTTCCCGCTCTCCGACCCCTGACGATCTGTCGATTACTCCGCGCGACATGCGCTTCGGCCGCGACGACCGGCAGGGGCGCTGGTGGCTGAACGGCGATCCGATCGCCTCGGCCTTTCATACCGCGCTGTCGGTCACCTTCCCGCGCGGCGAGGCGATGTTCATCGAGGCGGTGAAAGCGCACCGCGACGGCGTTCCCGACAAGCTCGCGCGCGAGATCCGCGCCTTCACCCAGCAGGAGGTGATCCACAGCCGCGAGCATGTCGTCTTCAACCGGAAGGCGGCCGAAGCGGGCTACGACCTCAGCGAGCTCGACGCCGACGTCAGCCACGTCCTCGACCTCATCAAGACGCGCCCGCCGATCGTTAACCTGATGGCGACGATCGCGCTCGAGCATTATACCGCGATGATGGCGGCGGTGATGCTGAAGGACCCGAAAATGTATGCGGGTGCCGAGCCCGAATGGGGCGCCCTGTGGAAATGGCACGCGATCGAGGAGATCGAGCATAAGGGCGTCGCCTACGACACCTGGCTCCACGCGACGAAGGACTGGAGCCGCTGGAAGCGGTGGAAAGCGAAGTCGCTGATGATGCTGCTTGTCACCAGCCGCTTCTGGCCGCGCCGCGTCAAGGGGATGAAGGCGCTGCTGAAGCAGGACGGGCTCACCGGCTGGCGCGTGACGGCGCGCATCTGGTGGTATTTGCTCGGTTCGCCCGGCATCCTCCGCCGCAGCTTCCTGCCGTGGCTTTCCTATTTCATGCCGGGCTTCCACCCGTGGAACCATGACGACCGAGCGCTGATCAGGAAATATGAAGGCGATTATGCCGACGCGCTGATGGCCGCGCATTCGTCGACGCCCGAATTGGCGGCGGCCTAGTTGAATCCCCGCGAAGGCGGGGATCCCAGAGCGGCTTTTCTGTCCCCTCCGGGCCTGCCTTTGCGGGGCGCATCGGTCGCGTCAAATTCCTTCGTCATTCCCGCCTGCGCGGGAATGACGAAAAGAGGGGAAGGGGAAGGGAGAGTGCAGCCCGGAACTGGACGCGCCCGCCGCTCTCCCATATCCCTTGGCTGGTGGGGAAGGGGGTGTCATGCAACCGATGACGGCGGCGGAGGCCGTGCAACTTGAGCTGCAGCTTGCGGGCCGCGCCTCGCTGCTCCAGTTCGGCTGCGGCAACAGCACGCTCGTCGCGGCGCGGCAAGCGCAGAAGATCGTCTGCGTCGACGGCGATGCCGGCTGGCTGGCCGAGGTCGGCGCGAACCTCGCCCGCGCGGCGGTCGATTTTACGCCTTTCCATGCCGATATCGGGGCGATCGGCGATCGGGGCTATCCCGCCGAGCGCGGCCGGATGCGGGATTGGCCGCGCTACCATGTCAGTGTGTGGCGCCAGCTTTCGGCCAGCCCCGACGCGGTGCTGATCGACGGGCGCTTTCGCGTCGCCTGCCTGTTGCAGGCGATCATCCATGGCAAGCCCGATTCCCTGCTGCTGTTCCACGGCTTCACCGACCGGCCGGATTATCAGGTCGTGCTGAAGCACGCCGACATGCTCGCGCGGGTCGATACGCTCGCGGTACTGCGCGCGAAGCGGCAGGTCGACGGCACCGCGGTGCTGCACGATCTGTTCGACCATTTCCTCGTTCCCGATTGACGCCGCCGATTGACCCGCGTCGGCGTGCCCGGCATGTCGGCGCGATGATCACATCGCCGCCGCTCATCGAGACCGACCGCCTCCGCCTCCGCCCGACGCGCTTCGCCGACAAGGACGTCCATATCGCGATGTGGGCCGACGCACGGGTGACCCGCTTCATTGGCGGCGAGCCGCGCGCGCCCGACGTGAGCTGGGGCAAGTTTCTGAGCTCGGCGGGGCTGTGGCCGGTGATGGGCTTCGGCTATTGGGTGTTCGCCGACAAGGCGAGCGACGCGCTGGTCGGCATGGGTGGGCTCAGTTACTTCTGCCGTGGCATCGCAGAACTTGAGGATTGTCCTGAGGCGGGCTGGGCGTTCGACGCCGATCATTGGGGGGCGGGCTATGCGACCGAGGCGATGACCGCGGCGCTCGGCTGGGCCGACGCGAACCTCGATGCGAAGGAAGTGCGCTGCATCATCGACCCCGGCCATGTCGCATCGGAGCGGGTGGCGGCGAAGCTGGGCTTTCGTCGCATCGGCGAGAGCGATGCGCTGGGCCATGCGGTGGCGATCTATTCGCGGCCCAAGGGGGGATGAGACGCCGTCATCCCGGCCTTCGCCGGGATGACGATTGATGATCAGGCTGCTTCGACCACCAGCACGCCGCCGTCGGCGCTGACGACGCGGACCTTGCTGCCTTCTGCGGCGTCGGGGCCGTGCACCGGCCATTCGCCGTCGCCGACCTTGGCGCGGCCGCGGCCGTCCTCGATCGCCTTGGTTACCGTCAGCACCTCGCCAACCAGCCGCACCGCGCGCTGGTTGAGGTTGGGGTCGGCGGTGGTGATCGGGTTCGCCTTCAGCCAGCGCCGCGCGCTATAGAGGGCAATGAACGACAGTACCGCGAAGATGCCGAGCTGCGCCGGAACGCTGTCGGCGACGCCGGGAACGATCCAGGCAAAGACGCCGGTGACGATCGCTGCGGCGCCGAGCCAGATCAGGAAGAAGCCGGGCGCGACGATCTCGGCCGCGGCGAGCAGCACGCCGAGCGAGAGCCACGCCCAGTGCGGTTCCATGTTCGCCAGCCAGTCCGCCATCTCAAGCCCCCTTGCGTTCGAGCGCGTCCTTGGCGAGCTCGCCGATCCCGCCGAGCGTGCCGATGAGCTGCGTCGCCTCGACCGGGAAGAGGATCGTCTTGGCGTTCGGGCTCGTCGCGAACTGGCTCACCGCCTCGACATATTTCTGCGCGATGAAGTAGTTGATCGCCTGCGCATTGCCGCCGGCGATCGCGTCGGACACCATCTGCGTCGCCTTGGCTTCGGCCTCGGCTTCGCGCTCGCGTGCCTCGGCGTCGCGGAAAGCGGCTTCACGGCGGCCCTCGGCCTGCAGGATCTGGCCCTGCTTCTCGCCCTCGGCGCGCAGGATTTCCGAGGCGCGCATCCCTTCGGCCTCGAGGATGTTGGCGCGCTTTTCGCGCTCGGCCTTCATCTGCCGCGCCATCGCGTTCGAAATGTCGGCGGGCGGTCGGATGTCCTTGATCTCGACGCGGGTGATCTTGACCCCCCACGGCGTCGTCGCATCGTCGACGACATGCAGCAGCCGGGTGTTGATCTCGTCGCGCTTCGACAGCGTCTCGTCGAGGTCCATCGACCCCATCACCGTGCGCAGGTTCGTCGTCGTCAGGTTCATGATCGCGAGATAGAGGTCGCTGACCTCATAGGCCGCCTTGGCGGCGTCGAGGACCTGGAAGAAGACGACGCCGTCGACCGCGACCATCGCGTTGTCCTTGGTGATGATCTCCTGCCCCGGAATGTCGAGCACTTGCTCCATCATGTTCACCTTGCGCCCGACGCGGTCGAAGATCGGCATGATGAAGTTGAGCCCCGGCTGAGCGGTATGGGTGTAGCGGCCGAAGCGTTCGATCGTATAGGCATAGCCCTGCCGGACCGGTGTCAGCGCCCAGACCAGGAACACCAGGGCCAGCACCACCAGCGCAAGCGCGAATTCCATCGATCGTCCCCTCTCTCACAAAAGCATCATCTCCTTATTGCGGCAATGCGGCGGCTGCGCCACAGAAAAGCGCATGACCGACTTCGCCCCCCGCTCGCTTCTCTATGTTCCCGGCTCGAACGCCCGCGCGCTTGAAAAGGCGCGCGGGCTCGCCGCCGACATGCTGATCATCGACCTCGAGGATGCGGTCCCGGCCGACCGCAAGGCCGAGGCACGCGACGCGATGCGCGCGGCGGTCGCGGCGGGCTTTCCCGGCAAGCGCGTCGCGGTGCGGATCAACGGAACGGGCAGCGAGCATCAGGCCGACGACCTCGCCGCTGTCGCCGGGCTGGCGCTCGATGCCGTGGTGCTGCCGAAGGTCGACGCGCCGTCGGATCTCGACCCGGCGCGCCCGCTCGGCGTGCCGCTGCTGGCGATGATCGAGACCCCGGCCGCCATCTATGCGGCGCGCGCTATCGCCGCCGATCCCGCGACGCACGGGCTGATCGCGGGGCTCAACGACCTTGCGCACGAACTGAAGCTGCCTGATGGCATGGACCGCGGCGCGATGAGCCATGCGATTCAGGCGATCGTGCTCGCGGCACGCGCGGGCGGCGTCTGGTGCTTCGACGGCGTCTATAACGCCATCGACGATGCGGCGGGCTTCGCAGCGGAAGCGGCCGAGGGGCGACGGCTCGGCTTCGACGGCAAGACACTGATCCACCCGTCGCAGGTCGACCCGTGCAATACTGCCTTCGCCCCCTCGCCGCGCGAGATCGCTGCGGCCGAGGCGCTGGTCGCGGCTGCGACCGGCGGCGCGCAGCGGCACGAGGGACGGATGATCGAGGACATGCACGTCGCCGCCGCCCGCGCGCTGCTGGAACGCCAGTAAATCAATTCGCGCGGAAGTGCAGAGAGCGTAAAGATTTTTGTTCACGCGGAGACGCGGAGGCGCGGAGATGATTGGGCCGACAGGCCCCTCCCTTTCTCGAACTTTCGTTTGTAACGCTAGACCTCAGGAAAAGGCCGCTTTGCGGCAATCGCCATTTCTCCGCGCCTCCGCGTCTCCGCGTGAACAAAAAGTTTCGATCCTCTGCGTTCTCTGCGCCTCTGTCCGAATCCAATCCAGCACTGTTGCGCCCGCCGTCCGTCGTTCGACGAACGCGCCTTGCCTGCTCAATCCGGCCATGCCATGCGGCGAGCCCATGAAAATCCTCCCATTCCGCGCCGCTATCGCGGCCGCCGCCCTGATCGCCGTCGCGCCCGCAAGTTACGCGAAGGAGGCCGATGCGCCGGTCACCGAGGCCGAACTCGCGGACCATATCCGCATTCTTTCCAGCGATGCCTTCGAGGGGCGCGGGCCCGGCACCGAGGGGGAGGATCGCACCATCGCCTATATCGTCGGCGAATGGGCGAAGGCGGGGCTCGAACCCGTTCCGGGCAGCGCGACGCCCTGGCTCCAGGGGGTGCCGCTGATCGAGACGCAGGCGACCGGCGCAGCCGCGACGTTCAAGGTCGGCGGCAGCGATCTTGCGTTCGGTGATAACGGCATCGTCCTGACCGGTCGCGACGCATCGCTGTCGCTGGCGGACGTGCCGGTCGTCTTCGTCGGCTATGGCATCGATGGCGCGGGCAAGGTGAACGCGGACGTCAAAGGCAAGCTCGCGATCATGCTGTTCGACGCTGCGCCCTTCGGCAAGGATTTGCCGCGCTATCGCGAACGGCGGCAGATGCTCGCCGATGCGGGCGCGGCGGGGGTACTCGTCATCGCGACCGACGCCGTGCCCTGGGGACAGCTTCGCGAGGCGGTGGGCGGCAAGACGACGCGGCTGGCGTCGGCGAAGCCGGGCGCGCCGGTCACCGGCTTCCTGTCGCCCGAAGCCGCCGACGCCCTGTTCAAGCGGGCGGGGCGGGACGGCGCCGCGCTCGGCGCGGCGGCGAAGGCGGCGGACTACAAGGGCGCCGTGCTGTCCGCGACCGCGACGATCGCCGCGACCGCGACCGTGCGCGCTTATGAGAGCAACAATATCATCGCCAAGCTGCCCGGCGCGAAGCCCGACGGCAAGGCGGTGCTGTTCCTCGGCCACTGGGACCATCTCGGCATCTGCGCCCCCGACGATCCGAAAGACCGCATCTGCAACGGCGCGGTCGACAATGCGAGCGGGATCGCGGTGCTGATCGCGGTGGCGAAGCGGCTCGCCGGCGGGGCGCGGCCCGACCGCGACATCTATTTCATGGCGACGACCTCGGAGGAGAAGGGGCTGCTCGGCGCGCACTGGTTCGCCGACCATCCGGTCGTGCCGCTTTCCGACATCACCGTCGCGCTCAACATCGACACCATAGCCATCTCGCCGCGCGGCACCCCGGTCGCGACGATCGGCCGCGGCAAGCCCGCCTATGACGCGGTGGTGCGCGCGGTCGCGGAGAAACTCGGCCGCAGGATCGACGACGACGGCGAGGCCGATCCCTTCATCCAGCGGCAGGACGGCTGGGCGCTCGGCGCCAGGGGCGTGACCTCGCTGATGGTCGGCGGCAGCTTTTCGGACATGGCGCTGCTCGAAAAATTCCTCGGCAGCGACTATCACGAGCCGGCCGACGAATTTTCGGACAAGGTGCCGCTTGGCGGCGCGGCCGAGGACGCCGACCTGCACGTCGCACTGGGCCGCGCCTTCGCTGATACGCAGCGCTGGCCGGGGAAATAATTCTTTCGTCATTGCGAGCGCAGCGAAGCAATCCAGAGCGGTTTACGCAGGCTCTGGATTGCTTCGCTGCGCTCGCAATGACGATGGGAGAGGCGGCTTACGCCGCCTGCTTCGCCCGGTCCGACATTTCCTGATTGAGCATTTCCGCCAGCAGGAACGCCAGTTCCAGCGACTGCCCCGCATTGAGCCGCGGGTCGCAGTGCGTGTGATAGCGGTCGGCGAGGTCCATCTGGGTCACGTCCATCGCGCCGCCGGTGCATTCGGTGACGTTCTGGCCGGTCATCTCGATATGGATGCCGCCGCCATGCGTGCCCTCGGCGCGGTGCACGGCGAAGAAGCCGCGCACCTCGGCGAGGATGCGCTCGAAGGGCCGCGTCTTGTAGCCGGTCGAGGTCTTGATGACGTTGCCGTGCATCGGGTCGCACGACCAGACGACCGGATGCCCCGATTCCTTCACCGCGCGCACCAGCTTCGGCAGATGCGCCTCGATCTTGTCGTGGCCGTAGCGGGTGATCAGCGTCATCCGCCCCGGCACATGATTGGGGTTCAGCGTGTCGAGCAGGCGCAGCAGCACGTCGGGCTCGAGGCTTGGCCCGCATTTCATGCCGACCGGATTGCCGATGCCGCGCAGATATTCAATATGCGCCGACCCCTCGAAGCGGGTGCGGTCGCCGACCCACAGGAAATGGCCCGAGGTGTCGTACCAGCCGCCGGTCAGGCTGTCCTGCCGTGTCAGCGCCTGCTCATAGGGGAGCAGCAGCGCCTCGTGGCTGGTGTAGAAGCTGGTGCCCTTGATCTGCGGCACCGTCTCGGGCGTGACCCCACACGCTTCCATGAAGGCGAGGGCTTCGGAAATCCGCCCCGCGGTTTCCTGATATTTCTTCGCCCACGGGCTGCGGTCCATGAAGTCATGCGTCCAAGCGTTGACCTGATGCAGATTCGCGTAGCCGCCGTTCGCGAAGGCGCGCAGCAGATTGAGCGTCGCCGCTGACTGGTTATACGCCTTGATCATCCGCGCCGGGTCGGGCTCGCGGCCCGCCGCCTCGAAACCGATGTCGTTGATGATGTCGCCGCGATAGCTGGGCAGTTCGACGCCATCCACATCTTCCATGTCGGCCGAGCGCGGCTTGGCGAACTGGCCCGCCATGCGGCCGAGCTTCACCACCGGCATTTTCGATGCGAAGGTCAGCACGACGGCCATCTGGAGCAGGACGCGGAAGGTGTCGCGAATGTTGTTCGGATGGAATTCGGCAAAGCTTTCGGCGCAGTCGCCGCCCTGGAGCAGGAAGGCCTTGCCTTCCGCCACGCGGCCGAGTTCGGCGGTCAGGTCACGCGCCTCGCCGGCAAAGACCAGCGGCGGATAGCTCGACAGCTCCTTTTCGGCAGCCGCCAGCGCGGCGGCGTCCTGATAGGTGGGAAGCTGCCGCGCTTCGTGCGTGCGCCAGCTCTGCGGTTGCCATGATTGCGTCATATCTCTTGTCTTCATTCTGCGTCGAATCGCGGGCCGCCATGGCGTGAATGCGCCGCCGACGCAATGCGCGCATACCCTTGGGAAGAGAAAATTAGCATTTTGGTGGCTTTTACGCACCTATGCTTTTCTCGATCGATAAAAACTGATAAATTATTGCAACAACCGGGCTGCGTGGGTCGTCGCGGTCAAGGTGTTGGGTAATCGGTAACGTTATGGGGTTGGCGATAACGCCATGCTGCTGGTGGCCCGGTTAGGGCCTCGATGCGAAAAGGCTGCCTATGACCGGTTTCGATCCGGCCTGGTTTGGATATGGGGCGCTTGTCGTGCTGCTGGCGGCAAGCCTCGTCGCGCGGGTCGATCATGTCCGGCTCGGGCTGGCGATCGCGGCGCTGCTCGCGCTGCCCGTCGCCATCCTTGGCTGGCACGGAACGGGCTATACCTTGCTCATCCTTGCCATATTGCTCGTCAATCTCGGCCTGATCGCGCGGCTGTGGCTGCGCGCGAGCAAGGTCCGCTTCTCGGCCGAGGAGCAATTGTTGCGCGAGCGCCATTTCGACGGACTGGGCCCCGCGGCGGCGCGCGCGCTGATCGACCATGGTCACTGGATTTCGGCGCGGCGCGGTGAGGTGCTGATCCGCGAAAATGAGGCGGCGCCCTGCCTCTTCTATCTCGCTGAGGGTGCGGCGGCGGTCCGCCGCGACGGTCAGGACGTCGGCGCGGTCGCCGACGGCGCGCTGATCGGCGAGGCGACGGTGCTCGACGGCGCCCACGCGACCGGCACGGTCGTGCTGACCTGCAATTCGCGGCTGTGGTTCATCCCAGCGGCGGGATTGCGCGCCTATCTCGCCGCCCAGCCCGACGTCGCCGCCGCGCTCCATGAAGGCTTCGCGCGCGCGCTGCGCGGAAAATTGGCAAGCGCCAACGCCCGCATTGCCGACCGGCCGCCCCTGCCCTAGGGTCGCCGCCTTTCCTCCCAATCGGCAGAGCGACCAAGATTCATGACCCTGACCCTCTACGGCATTCCCAACTGCGAGTTATATGGAAGGCACGTAGAAACGTGGGCCGCTTCGGAGCGCCAAGCGTGACGCGTCAGACGATCCACATGGGATCAGCAGTTTCACTTGCTGCCTTCGTTTGCGTGTTGTTAGCTGGCTCCAACTTGCACGCGCTCATTTCTGAGAGCTCCTTCGCGACGAATTGCGTATTGGTGATAGCCGGTGCCAGCATGTTGGGCTGCGCCTATTTCCTGCCGCGCTCAGTTAGGCTGTGGTTTCGAAGGAAAAGAAAATGACGTTGACCATATTCGGAATCAGTAACTGCGACACGGTGAAAAAGGCGCGGCGCTGGCTCGACGAGCATGGCGTCGCCCATCGCTTTCACGACTATCGCAAGGACGGCCTCGATGCCGCGCAGCTTCAGGGCTGGATCGATACGCTCGGCTGGGAAAAGCTGCTCAACAAAAGCGGCACGACCTTTCGCAAATTGCCCGATGCGGAGAAAGAGGGACTCGACGCCGTGAAGGCCAAGGCGCTGATGCTCGAGCAGCCGGCGATGATCCGGCGCCCGCTGGTCGATGCCGACGGCGCGTTCAGCATAGGGTTTTCGGCCGATGACTGGCAGCAGCGCTTTGCGGCATGAAGGGGTGGCGCGCCGCGCTGATGCTGCTGGCGCTCTCGGGCTGCGGCGCTGAGCCGATGGCCGCCCAGCCCACCCTCGACGGCAAGCCGCCGATTGTCATCGCCCATCGCGGCGCCTCGGGCGAGCGGCCCGAGCATACGCTGGCAAGCTACCGCCTCGCGATCGAGCAGGGCGCCGATTTCATCGAACCCGACCTGGTGCTGACCAAGGACGGCGTGCTCGTCGCGCGGCACGAGAATGAGATTTCGGAGACCACCGACGTCGCCGGCCATCCCGAGTTTGCGGGCCGCAGGGCGACCAAGCGGATCGACGGCAAGGAGGTCACGGGCTGGTTCACCGAGGATTTCACCCTTGCCGAATTGAAGACGCTGCGCGCGAAGGAACGCATTCCTCGGCTGCGCGGCACCGCGCATGACGGCCAGTATGAGATCCCGACCTTCGCCGAAATCCTCGACCTGCTGGTCGCGGCAAACAAGGGCCGCGATCATCCGGTGGGCGTCTATCCCGAGACCAAACATCCGAGCTATTTCGCGTCGATCGGCCTGCCGCACGAGGCGCCCCTGCTCGCGATCCTCGAAAAATACGGCTATCGCGGCCGCACCGCGCCGGTCTTCATCCAGAGCTTCGAGGTCGGTAATCTCAAGGCGATCCGGGCGAAGAGCGACCTGCCGCTGATCCAGCTCATGGACGGTGAGGGCGGCCCCGCCGACGATCCGAAAGCGACCTATGCGATGATGGCGACCCCGGCGGGGCTGAAAGCGGTTGCGGCCTATGCCGACGGCATCGGGCCGAACAAGGACATGGTTATCCCGCGCGGGGCGATTGGAACGCTCGGCGATCCGACCGTGCTGGTACGCGACGCCCATGCCGCGGGGCTCAAGGTCCATCCCTGGACCTTTCGCCGCGAGAATTATTTCCTGCCGCTCGCCGACAAGGGCGGGCTCAATCCGGCGGGGCATGGCGATCTGGCGGCCGAGATCAAGACCTATCTGAGGACCGGCATCGACGGGCTGTTCAGCGACAATCCGCGCGAAGCGGTGCCGGCAGTGAAGGAAGGAGTTCCCCAATGACCGAACGCGCGCTCGGCAAAAGCGGCCTGTCGATCCGGCCTTTCGTGCTCGGCGGCAATGTTTTCGGCATGACCGCCGACCGCGCCGCGAGTTTCGCGATCCTCGACCGCTTCGTCGAACGCGGCGGCGGGATGATCGACACCGCCGACGTCTATTCGGCGTGGGTGCCGGCGCACAAGGGCGGCGAGTCCGAAACCATGATGGGCCAGTGGCTGAAGGCGCGCGGCGCGCGCGACAAGGTGCTGGTCGCGACCAAGGTCGGGATGATGCCCGGCGGCCTGAAACCCGACCTCATCCGCGAGGCCGTGCAGGGTTCGCTCGACCGGCTCGGCGTCGACACCATCGACCTCTATTTCGCGCACAAGGACGACCCCGACGTGCCGCTGGGCGAGGTACTCGGCGCGTTTGCCGAACTGGTCGACGCGGGGACGGTGCGCGCGATCGGCGCGTCCAACTATAGCGCCGAGCGGCTGGGCGAAGCGCTGCGCACGGCCGACGAACTGGGTCTGCCGCGGTTCACCGTCGTGCAGCCCGAGCTCAACCTGCTCGACCGCGCGCAATATGAAGGGTCGCTCCAGACGCTCTGCGTCGACGAGGATATGGGGGTCATCACCTATTTCAGCCTCGCGTCGGGCTATTTGTCGGGAAAATACCGCAGCGCCGACGACCTCGGCAAAAGCCCGCGCGGCGCGCGCGCCAAGGCCTATCTGGAGGGCAAGGGGCCGGCGATGCTGGCGGTGATGGATCGCATCGCGGGCGAGACCGGCGCGACGCTGTCGCAGATCGCGCTCGCCTGGGTCGCGGCGCAGCCCGGCGTCACCGCGCCAATCGCGAGCGCGACGAGTGTCGGCCAGCTCGACGAGATATTGGGAAGTGAGGCGCTGGTGCTGACCAGCGAGCAGATTGCGGCGTTGAACGACGCCGGACGGGGGTGAGCCTCGTCAGGGTGGGTTTCGACCGGAAGCCGACCTATCTTACATCGTCATCCCGGACTTGATCCGGGATACATTCACCCGGCGGTGAGAGAATGGATCCCGGATCAAGTCCGGGATGACGAGAGTCTGAAAGTCGCGCGTAGCATTTCTTATCTTCGTCATTCCCGCGAAAGCGGGAACCCAGAGCGTGCGTCGGCTGACCCCACTCTGGGTTCCCGCTTTCGCGGGAATGACGAAGATGGGGAGCGTCCGCTCACCACCCCACAGCGGGCTCCCGGGTCAATCCCCCTCCCACCGAAACACGGCCTCGAGCGGCTTGTCGAAGACGTGCGCGATGCGGAAGGCGACTTCGAGCGACGGCGAATATTTGCCCTGTTCGATCGCCGCGATCGTCTGCCGGGTTACCCCGACATGGTCGCCCAGTTCGCCCTGGGTCATCTCGCCCGCCAGGAAGCGCAGGGTGCGGATGTCGTTGCTGAAGGGAGGCTTAGCCATGCCAGCCCCTCCGATAGCTCGTCACCACCACCAGCAATCCGACCGTTTCGGCGACCACGATCGCGAACAGCGCGCTGTTGACGATGTGCATCGGCGGATCGGTGAAGGGCATGACGACCCCGACGATGATCGTTCCGGTCAACAGGACATAATAGCCGACCCGCGTGCCGCGCGCGGCGATCGCGCGGTCGCGCTCGTCGACACGCGAGTGGGGCAGCTTGCGTGCCTCGATTGCCAGCCAGACATGGCCGATGATCACGATCGCCGCCTGTGTCGCGGCGATCGACCCGAACAGCCACAGCATCGCGAAACGCTCGCGCCCCGCGGGATGGCCCGCCAGGATCAGCCCGAAGTAAAGGCCATAGGCCAGCAGCATCGCGACTAGCGTCAGCCAGGCCTTTTTTTCATTATAGGTCATTGTCGTTTCCTGCGTTTCGCGTCGCCGGGTTCCGGACGGTGCGGGGCGGGCGGGCGTCATTCGCCGCTCCGATAGGCACTGACCTGGCTTGCCAGCCGGACCAGTTCGGCGGCGACGATCGCGGCGAGCAGGCCGTTGAGGACCGTCGCCAGATCGGCGGTCCAATATCCAAGCGCAAAGCAGCAGGCCGCGCCGACGATCAGCACGTAATAGGCGCGCGTTGCGGCGCGGCGGGTGATGCTCCGGTCGCGTTCGTCGGCGGGGGCATTGGCGTCGCGCGGGCGGCGGATCGCCAACACGACGGCGGCAAGGGTCAGCACGAGCGTCATCGCGATCGCGACCAGGATCAGCAGACCGCCCTGTGCCGCCAGCGCGGGAACGCCGCTGAGGCCCCAGGGAAAGGCGATGGCATAGCCCCCGAAGGCGAGGACGATCGCGCCGATCGTCAGCCAGTCGATTTTCTCGCGAAATGTCATCGAACGACTCTCCATATGTTCGCTATTAATGACGTAAAGTTAAAAATATCGAACATTGAGTCAAGGTAATTTTACAATCAGGCGATGCAGGCCGAGTTCGATCTTTCGCTCGGCGATGGGACGGGCTAGACCCCCGCGCCATGTCCACGCTCCCCAAAACCCTCACCCTCGACACTTCCACCAGCCGCGCCAACCCGACGCCGCAGCCGATGAAACGCCTGACGGTACCGCGCATCCGCCAGCGCAAGGGCGGCGAGCCGATCGTGATGCTGACGGCCTACACCGTCCGCATGGCCCAGCTTCTCGATCCGCACTGCGACATGCTGCTCGTCGGCGATTCGCTCGCGCAGGTGATCTATGGCTTGCCCCACACCGTCGGGGTGACGATGGACATGATGGCGCTCCACGGCGCTGCGGTGGTGCGCGGCAGCTATCATGCCGCGGTGATCGTCGACATGCCCTTCGGCAGCTATGAAGGCAGCCCCGAACAGGCGTTCAACAACGCCGCGCGCCTGCTCAAGGAAACCGGCGCCGCGGCGGTGAAGGTCGAGGGCGGCAAGGTGCTCGCGCCGACGATCGAATTTCTCACCCAGCGCGGCATTCCGGTGATGGGTCATGTCGGGCTGACGCCGCAGGCGGTGAACATTCTCGGCGGCTATGGCGTGCGCGGCAAGAGCGATGCGGAAGCGCGCTCGATCGTCGAGGATGCGGTCGCGGTCGCGCAGGCGGGCGCCTTTTCCATCGTGATCGAGGGCGTGCTCGAATCGATCGCAATCGAGATCACGAACAAGGTCGATTGCCCGACGATCGGCATCGGTGCTTCGGCACAATGCGACGGCCAGGTGCTGGTGACCGACGACATGCTCGGCATGTTCGAACGCGTGCCCAAATTCGTCAAGCGCTACCAGGATATGGCGGGCGTCGTCAGCGGTGCGGTTCAGGATTATGCCGAGGAAGTCAGGGCGCGTTCATTTCCGACAGCCGATCAGATCTACGCAGGGTGAAGGCCGGCAACGCGCGCAAGTGAATCGCTTGGCCTTTTCCGGTGCCGTCGCTAAGGAAGCGGCCGGCCGGCTGATATGGTCCGGGGCCAATGAGATGTGATGGAGGTTTGATTGGCGCTGAGCCCGACGAACAGCAACGACGCGTTTTTGCAGGAAGTCGATGAGGCCGTCCGCAAGGATCAGTTCGACACTATCATGCAGCGCTATGGGCGCTGGATTCTCGGCGGGGCGGTCGCCGCGCTGCTCGCGTTCGGCGGCTATCTCTATTGGGGGCACCGGCAGGAAATCGCGCGCGGCGAAAAGGCCGAGGCGCTGATCGCCGCGTTCGACAAGGTCAATGCAGGGCAGCCGACCGCGGCGACCGCCGAACTCAAGGCGCTCGAAGGCGAAGGCAATCCCGCCTATCGCGCCGCGGCGCTGATCGAACAGTCGAACCTGAAGGCGAAGAGCGGCGACCTCAAGGCGGCGGCCGCGCTGATCGCCAAGGTCGCGGCCGACACCAAGCTCGACCGGTCGCTGCGCGATATGGCGCTGATTCGCCAGACCGCGCTCGAATATGACACGCTGAAGCCCGAGGCGATCATCGCGCGACTGAAACCGATCGTCGATGCCAAGGATCCGGCGTCGAGCTGGTTCGCGAGCGCTGCCGAGCTCAGCGCCGCGGCTTATTACAGCCAGGGAAAATATGATCAGGCCGGCCAGCTATACGGCCGGATTGCGAAGCTGCCCGATGTCGCCAAGACGCTGCAATCGCGCAGCGTCCAGATGGCGGGAATGCTGGGCGTCGATGCCGTCGCCGACCGTGCAGCGGAAAGCCTGAAGGCGGAAGTGGAGGGCGCGCGCGCCGCCGCAAGCGCAGCCAATGCGGCTCCGGCCGCCGGGGACCAGAAAGGCACGCCGGGCGCAGCGGCGGCCGCGAAAAATGAGGAAGCCAAGTAACATGCGGAAACGCTATTTTGTGATGGGCGCGGCGCTGCTCGCCTTGCCGCTTGCCGGCTGCGGCGCATTCAAGGGCAACGGTGGGCCAAAGACGCCGACGGTCGGCCAGCGCGTGTCGATTCTGTCGAACGACAACAGCATCAAGGTCGATCCGGCGATCGAGGCGGTCGCGGTCGTGCTGCCCGAACCGGCGGTCAACGCGAATTGGGCGCAGTCGGGCGGCAATGCGTCGAAATCGATGGGCCACCCCGCGCTCGCCGCCGCGCGCGCCAAATTGTGGGAAGCGCATATCGCAGGCAGCACCAAGAAGCAGCGACTCGCTTCCTCGCCGGTAATTGCCGACAACCGTTTGTTCGTCGTCGATACCGACGCGGTCGTCACCGCCTATGCGGCCGATACGGGCGCCAAGCTGTGGAGCACGTCGATCGGCAGCACGTCGAAGGATTATCGCGATTCGCTGTTCGGCGGCGGTGCAGGGGTCGACGGCGATGTCGTCTATGCGACCAGTGGATCGGGCGATGTCGCGGCGCTCAACGTCGCCGACGGCAACGTGCTCTGGAAGGCGAAGCCCGCCGGGCCGCTGCGCGGCGCACCGACGATCGCCTTCGGCGGCGTCTATGTGATCAGTCAGGACAATCAGATTTTCGCGCTGAACCAGGCCAATGGCGCGGTGGAGTGGCAGGCGACCGCGTCGCTCGAACCGGGCAGCGTCTTCGGCGCCGCTTCGCCGGCGGCGGGACAGGGCACGATCGTCGCGGGCTTTTCGTCGGGCGAGGTTCAGGCCTATCGTTACGAGAACGGCCGCGACCTCTGGGAAGATGCGCTTGCGCGCACCTCGATGGCGCTGTCGGTCTCGACGCTGTCCGATGTCGACGCCGATCCGGTGATTGACCGCGGCCGCGTCTTCGCGCTCGGCCAAGGCGGCCGCATGGCGAGCTACGAGCTCCTCACCGGCCAGCGCACCTGGGAAATCTCGATCGCGGGCATCTCGACGCCCTATGTGGTCGGCGAGTGGGTCTATGCGATGACCGACGACGCCAAGCTGCTCTGCGTCGCGCGCGGCAGCGGAAAGGTGCGCTGGCTCCAGCAACTCGCGCGCTTCCGGGTCGAGACCGAAAAGAAGAAGAAGGATCCGATTCGCTGGACCGGGCCGATCCTGGCGGGCGGGCGGTTGATCGCAGTGAACAGCGAAGGCCATCTCGTCGAATTTTCACCGACCGACGGCTCGACCCTCGCGACGACGGAGTTCAAGACGTCGCTGTCGCAGGCGCCGGTGGTCGCGAACAATATTTTGTATATTCTGGCAGACGACGGCACCATCACGGCCTGGCGCTGAGGCGTCCGGGCCGGGGTGGCCCGGATGAGATAGGAACCAAGCCATGGCGCGATCCGCGACGATCGCCATTGTCGGCCGGCCCAATGTCGGCAAATCGACGCTGTTCAACCGGCTCGTCGGCAAGCGCCTCGCGCTCGTCGACGACCAGCCGGGGGTGACGCGCGACCGGCGCGAGGGCGATGCGAAGCTGCTCGGCCTCGAATTTCTGATCGTCGATACTGCGGGGTTCGAGGATCAGGACGCCGCGACGCTGCCCGGCCGGATGCGCGTCCAGACCGAGAAAGCGGTGCGCGAGGCCGACGCGGCGCTGTTCATGATCGACGGCCGCGCCGGGGTCACGCCGCTCGACGAGGAAATCGCGCGCTGGCTGCGCAGCGAAGACACGCCGATCATTCTCGTCGTCAACAAGGCCGAGGGGAAGCAGGGCGAAACCGGCCTGATGGAATCCTATGCGCTCGGCTTCGACAGTCCGATCGCGCTCAGCGCCGAGCATGGCGAGGGCGTGGTCGACCTGTTCGACGCGCTGCGCCCGATCGTCGAACCCTTCATGGAGGCCGCGGAGGAAGCAGCCGACACCGAAGCGGGCGACGAGGAACCGCTCGGCCCGCTCAAGCTCGCGATCGTCGGGCGGCCGAACGCCGGCAAGTCGACGCTGATCAACCGCATGATCGGCGAGGACCGGCTGATCACCGGGCCCGAGGCGGGGATCACCCGCGATTCGATCCGCGTCGACTGGCAATGGGAAAAGGACGGCGAGGTCCAGCCGATCCAGCTTTTCGACACCGCCGGGATGCGCAAGCGCGCGAAGGTGCAGGACAAGCTCGAAAAATTGTCGGTCGCCGACGCGATGCACGCGGTCGATTTCGCCGAAGTCGTCGTGCTGCTGCTCGACGCCACCAAGGGGCTCGAGGCGCAGGATCTGCGCATCGCCGACCGGGTGCTCGACGAAGGCCGCGCGCTGATCGTCGCGCTCAATAAATGGGACGTCGCCGAAGATCCCTCGTCGCTGTTCAACGGCGTACGCGCGGCGCTCGACGACGGGCTGTCACAGATCAAGGGCGTGCCGGTGCTCAGCATTTCGGGCGCGACGGGCAAGGGAATCGACACGCTGGTGCGCGTCGCTTTCGAACAGCGCGCGATCTGGACCAACCGCGTCTCGACGGCGAAGCTCAACCGCTGGTTCGAGCGCGCGGTCGAGGCCAATCCGCCTCCGGCGCCCGGCGGCAAGCGGATCAAGCTGCGCTATATGACGCAGGCGCGGACGCGGCCGCCGACCTTCGTCGTCTTCGGCAGCCGCACCGACGCGCTTCCCGCGAGCTACCAGCGCTATCTGATGAACGGGATGCGCAAGGAGCTGGGGTTTCAGGGCGTGCCGATCCGCCTCAATTTCCGCAACACGCGCAACCCCTATGACGAGTGAGGCCGGTGCAGCGCCGACGGCACTTGTCGTCGACGCGCGCGGCATGCGCTGCCCGTGGCCGGCGCTGCGGCTCGCGCGCGCGATGCGCGAGGCGGCGGACGTGCTGTTGCTCGCCGACGATCCACAGGCGGGGCGCGAAGTCGCCGCACTGGCGGGCGAGCAGGGCTGGACGCTGGCGGATGGAGCCGAAGGGGGCTGGCGCGTCCGCCGCGACTGACCCGATATGGGGCGGCTTTCGTCGCACCTCCGAGCCATCGTAACGGCTTTTTTACCGACTTCGGGCATGGCGGCAATCGGGACCAAGGACCGATTTGAACACCGAGGGACAGGGCATTGGACGAGATCCTGGTCGATTGGGATGAATTCCGCGCGACCCGCACCCAGTTGGGCGCGGCCTTCGTGCGCATTCTGGGCTATTTTCGCGAGGACGGCACCAAGTCGGTCGCCGCGATCGAAGAGGCGATGCGTGCCCGCGACGCGCGCGGCCTCGTGATGCCCGCGCACACGCTGAAGAGCGAGGCGCGTCAGTTCGGCGCCGAGCGGCTCGGCGCGCTCACCGAGGATATCGAGATGTTCGCGCGCCACTGCGTCGAAGCGCAGGTCAGCCCCGAGGAATATCTGCCGCGCGTCGTCAATTTGCGCGCGCTGTTCGAGGAAACGCTTGCGGCGCTCGAGCGTGAGGCGAATCCGCTCGTCCAGCGCAAGCCCGCGGGTTTCGGCCGCGCCGTCGGCTATTGATTCCCATCCGAGTAAGCCCTTGTTCCCCCGCGAAGGCGGGGGCCCATCACCGGACTGCGCCATCTTGAACCGGCAGGAGATGGACTCCCGCCTTCGCGGGGAACACGGCTTTCCTAACCCGCGGAGCGCCGTCGCATCGGCTGCATCGCGCCGCGCGCAAGGCTGCGCCATAGCCATTCGAGCGGGCCGTAGCGAAAGCGCTCGAGCCACGGCTTCGACCACAGCAGCATGACCGCCCATGCGGCGATCACGAACAGATAGAGCGGCGCACGCTCGACCCATCCGAACAGCCCCAGCCCATAGCCGTAGAAGATCGTCGTCATCACGATGCTGGTGCCTATGTAGTTGGAAAAGGCAGCCTGTCCCGCCGCCGCGACGCGCCCGATCCAGGGGGCGTCGGCGTGACGCCGGATCAGCAGGACGAGCATCGCCACATAGCCGATCGTCATCATGAGGCGCCCCGGCTGCGCCCAGGTAAGGAACGCAGTGAGCGAGAAGAGATAGTCGAATTCCGCCCGTTCCATCAGCCAGCAGACGAGCATGGTCAGCAGCAATCCCGGCGGCAGCCATCGCCACGCGACGCGGCGATAAGCGTGCGCTTCCCACGCCCCGGTCAGGAAGCCGTTGCGGAACAGCGCCATGCCGATCATCATCAGCGGCAGCGTTTCGAGCAGGTTGATCAGGACCATCGAAAACGGATCGGCGGCATCGTCCAGCCGGTGTCCGAGAATCGGGAGATAGCCGCTGCGATACAATATCAGTTCGCGCTGCACTTCGCCGTCGATCTTCGCATATTCGTCGCGGACGGTCTGCTCTGCTTCGACCAGCGACGGCGGCGCGGCGGGATCGTCGATCGACGATGCCGCGAAGAGCTGGCCGCCGAACAGCAGAGTCATCAGCAGGATGCCCAGCGTGAACAGCCCCACTGCCCATCGTATCAGACGCCGCGGTTCCCAGTTGCGAAACAGGAAGGCGATGCTGCCGACCGCGGCATAGAGGAACAATATGTCGCCCCACCAGATGAAGAAGAAATGGCAGAGACCGAAGATCGCGAGCCAGATCATGCGGCGATAGTGCACCGATGCGGCGTTTTGCCCGAACTTTTCGGCGCGGTCGACGACGAGGAGCATGCTCGCTCCGAACAGGATCGAAAAGAGCCCGCGCATCTTGCCGTCGATGAACAGGAAGGACAGCCCCCACGCCGCAACGTCCGCTGCCGTGTCGCCGCCATAGGCGCGCGGCGAGACATAGGCCATTTCAGGCATGGCGAAGGCGACGATGTTCATCGCCAATATGCCCATCACGGCAAAGCCGCGCACGGCGTCGAGCGTGACCAGCCGTGCGGTTTCCGTTCTGCCGTCTTCGCTCATGAGGGGGCCTCGCTGTATTATGCGCCTGTTACGGTGCGAGGGCAGGGGCGTCCAGCCCGTTAAGCTACTATTGACATATATGTCAGTAATGCTATCTGCGTCCTATCAGATGATTCGCGAGAGAGCCCCATGACCCCGACCATCTTCTCCCATCCCGACCGTGTCCCCGCGAAGTTTCGCCCGCTGAAGGCGCTGTCGCACTTCCGCAAGCTGATCAAGGACAAGGAAGACACCGAACAGGTCTTTCACATCTTCGAGAATCTGCCGCGCAAGGGCTTCGTCGACGACGCTCGCGCCTTTGTGACAAGCGACCTCGGCAAGCGTTTGATGGAAAGCGAACCCTATCTCCCCGACCTGCTCGACGACCATGGCTGGATCGACGAGTTGCCCGAGGGAAGCGTGGGGCACGCCTATGTCACCTTCATGCGCCGCGAAGGCCTGTCGGCCGCGGGGCTCGTCGCCGAGAGCGAGAAGATGGGCCGGCCGCAGTTCGACGACCAGCTCCAATGGTATGCCAACCGCCTGCGCGACACGCACGACCTGTTCCACATCCTGACCGGCTATGGCCGCGACGCGCTCGGCGAACAGTGCGTCCTCGGTTTCACCTATGGCCAGACGGGTAATTACGGCAATTTCTTCATCGCCTATGCCGGCGGTTATGAAGTGAAGCGGAGCATCAAGAGCGACGCGCCGGTGATGGGCGCGATCCGCCAGGGCCAGCGCAACGGCAAGGTCGCCAAGGCGATCATCGAGCAGGACATCCGCTCGCTGCTCGCCGAACCGCTCGACGCCGCGCGTGCGCGGTTGGGGATCGGCGAGCCGACGCTCTATCACGAAGCGCACCGCGCCTATCGCAACCGCGGCATCGACCCGTACAACTTCCTCGCGGCACAGCCCGCCGCGGCCTGATCCAGATCCTCCCCTTGGCGGAGCCATGGGGAGGGAATGGCTTACAGCTTTGCGATCAGCGTCTGTGCGGCAGCCGGATTGCGCGCCTTCGCCCCCGCGGTAAGTCTATGCAGAGTTACACCCACATTAAGGGGAGGGCGTCATCACCGTCGGGAGGACGGTCTGCCGTTTTCCTCTTCGATCCCTCAACCTGTATTTGCTTTGATACTCGCGCCTTTGCTTCGCGATCTCGTACAACACGATTCCCGAGCTGGTTCCGAGGTTGAGGCTCTCAATCATTCCGAACATCGGAATGCTCACGCACATCTCGCTACGCTCGATAGCAAGATCGCTAATTCCTCTCGTCTCATTGCCAAACCAGACGGCGAGTTTTGCATGTTCAGCAAAATCGCCTTCGTGAAGGAATATGTTGGTCTTACCTTTCACGTGAGGGGATGTGACGATCGAAACGAATCGGTTCTTTTCGAGGTGAGCGAGACAGTCTTCGGTGCTGTTAAACCGCTTTACGAAAGTCCATTTCACCGCAGACACCGATAGCTTAGCGAGCTTCGGCTCCTCACGCAGTTCATGCCAGTCGTCGGACAAGACGCCTCGAGGATCGACGACATAGACCTTCTCAACGCCCAAGGCATTCACGTTTCGAATGACCGTTCCGATATTCCGCGGGTTCTGCGGATCCTCGATAACGGCGATTAGGTTCTTGCAGCGAAACTGCTTGATATCATCGGCGCGTTTCCGCGACGGCCTTTTCGCTTCTGGCTTTCCTTCGGCTGTCATTCCGTACTCGCTTTCAACCGATCTATTAGCGCCATCGCTGCGGCTGGGTTTCTTAATTTCGCTCCCGCGATGAAGAAGATATAGACGTCGCGACCGCCCTCCGCCCAGTCGCGGGCACGGCTCGCCCAATGGTCGAGCGCGGTGCTGTCATAGCCGGTGTCGACATCCTCGTGCGACCGCTGCAGCCGCGCATAGCTGAAGTTCGCCGTCTGCTCGTCGATGCACGGAAATTCGTCGCTGTCGGCATAGACCAGCGCCATGTTCCGGTCGCGCAGCAGATCGACGAAGGCCGGATCGCGGAAGCTCTCGTGGCGCACCTCGATCGCGTGACGCAGCGGCAGGCCGTCCTGCGTGTCGGGCAGCAGATCGAGGAAGCCCGCGAAATCGTCGCGATCGAATTTTTTCGTCGCCATGAACTGCCAGTGGATCGGCCCCAGCCGGTCGCCGAGCCGCGTCAGCCCTTGCGTCAGGAATTTCTCGATCGAGGGGGCGCCGTCAGCGAGCACCCGCCGGTTGGTCGTGAAGCGCGACGCCTTGACGCTGAATTTGAAACCGTCGGGCACCGCGGCCGCCCAGCTTGCGAAACTTTCGGGTTTCTGGCTGCCATAATAAGTGCCGTTGATCTCGATGCCTGTCAGATGCTGGCCGGCATATTCGAGCTCGCGCTTTTGCGGATGCTTCGGCGGGTAGAAGGTTCCGCGCCACGGCTCGTAGGTCCAGCCGCCGACTCCGACATGGATGCTCATGGACCACTGACCTCCGACCAAATCACCTATCGTCACTGCGAGGGTAGCGAAGCAATCCGGAGCATGCATACGCCACTCTGGATTGCTTCGCTACGCTCGCAATGACGAACGGAGCAAATGCCGCGGCGCTCACGCCAGCGCGGCGTCGTCCCCCATGAGCGCCGGGAAAAACCCCTCATGCGCTTCGCGGAGCTCGGCGAGCGTCACCGAAAAGTCGCTGTCGGGCAGCTCGAAGACGATACGGTCCTTGATCGTGCGGCCGAGCGGGTCGACCGGCACGTCGGCGCGGTTCGCGGCGTCGAGGAAATCGGCCAGGCAGGTGTCGCACACGGTCACCAGATACAGCCCCTGATCCTCGCCGAAGAAGCTCTCGGCGATGCCGAACGGCTGTTCCTCGCTGACCAGCACGCCGATGTCCGACTTCAGCGCCATTTCGGCCAGCGTCACCGCGACGCCGCCGTCGGATACGTCGTGACAGGCGGTGATCCAGCCCGCATTGATCGCGTGGCGGATGAAGTCGCCGGTGCGCTTCTCGGCCTTCAGGTCGACGGGCGGCGGCGGGCCTTCCTCGCGGCCGAGGATCTCGCGCAGCCACACCGACTGGCCGAGATGGCCCATGCGCTCGCCGACCGCGAGCACGATGTCGCCGGTGCGCTTGAAGCCGATGCCTACCGCCTTCGACAGGTCGTCGATGACGCCGACGCCGCCGATCGCGGGGGTGGGCAGAATTGCGCTGCCGCCGCCGGTCGCCTTGGACTCATTGTAGAGGCTGACGTTGCCCGACACGATCGGATAGTCGAGCGCGCGGCACGCCTGGCCCATGCCGTTGAGGCAGCCCACGATCTGCCCCATGATCTCGGGCCGCTGCGGATTGGCGAAATTGAGGCAGTTGGTGATCGCGAGCGGGGTCGCGCCGACCGCGGTGATGTTGCGCCACGTCTCGGCGACCGCCTGTTTGCCGCCCTCGACCGGGTCGGCATAGCAATAGCGCGGGGTGCAGTCGGTGCTCATCGCGAGCGCGCGGCCCGTGCCATGGATGCGGACGAGCGCCGCGTCGCCGCCGGTCTGCACCGTGTCGGCGCCGACCTGGCTGTCATACTGCTCCCAGATCCAGCGGCGGCTGGCGATGTCGGGGGTGCCCATCAGCGTCTTGAGGTCGGCGGCGACGTCCTTGGTTTCGGGCACGTTCGCCAGCGGCGCGGCCTTCGGCGTCGGGGCGTGCGGGCGGTCGTAGAGCGGCGCGTCGTCGGCGAGCGGGGCGAGCGGGATGTCGCAGACGATCTCGCCCTTATGCTCCAGTACCATGCGGCCGGTGTCGGTGACCGTGCCGATGACCGCGAAGTCGAGTTCCCATTTGTGGAAGATCGCGGCGGCGAAATCCTCGCGGCCGGGCTTCAGGACCATCAACATGCGTTCCTGCGATTCCGACAGCATCATCTCATAAGCCGTCATCCCCGTTTCGCGCTGCGGCACGTCGTCCATCTTGAGGTGGAGGCCGACGCCGCCCTTCGACGCCATCTCGACCGAGGAGGAGGTGAGCCCTGCGGCGCCCATGTCCTGAATCGCGACGATCGCGTCCGACGCCATCAGTTCGAGGCACGCCTCGATCAGCAATTTTTCGGTGAAGGGATCGCCGACCTGCACCGTCGGGCGCTTTTCCTCGGCATCCTCGCCGAAGTCGGCCGACGCCATCGTCGCGCCGTGAATGCCGTCGCGGCCGGTTTTCGATCCGACATAGACGATCGGATTGCCGACGCCGCTCGCGGCCGAATAGAAGATCCTGTCCTGCTCGGCGACGCCGACGGTCATCGCGTTGACGAGGATATTGCCGTCATAGGCCGTGTGGAAATTGACCTCGCCGCCGACCGTCGGCACGCCGACGCAATTGCCGTAGCCGCCGATGCCGTGGACGACGCCCGAGATGAGGTGCTTCATCTTCGGATGGTCGGGACGGCCGAAGCGCAGCGCGTTGAGGTTCGCGACCGGCCGCGCGCCCATCGTGAACACGTCGCGGAGGATGCCGCCGACCCCGGTCGCCGCGCCCTGATAGGGTTCGATGTACGACGGGTGATTGTGGCTCTCCATCTTGAAGATCGCCGCGAGTTTCTCGCCGTCCGGGCCGGTGCCGATGTCGATGACGCCGGCATTCTCGCCGGGGCCGCAGATCACCCACGGCGCCTCGGTCGGCAGTTTCTTCAGGTGGATGCGCGAGCTTTTATAGCTGCAATGCTCGGACCACATGACCGAGAAGATGCCGAGTTCGACGAGGTTCGGCTCGCGCCCGAGCGCGGCGAGGACGCGCTCATATTCTTGCGGAGAAAGGCCGTGGTCGGCGACGATCTCGGGGGTGATGACGGAGGCGGGCGCGGCTGCTGTCTGAGTCATGGCGCGCCTTTAGCCGCGCGCGCGCGATAGGAACAGACCCTTGATGGCTTTTATGCCCGGGATGGGGCGATGATAGGCCGCCGGTTCGCGCCCGCCCACCATGCCACGCCTGCCAGCACGGCATAGGCGGCGAGCATCGTGGCCGGGATCGAGATCGAATAGACCGGCTCCTTCGATCCGAACCAGTCGATCGCCTGCACCAGCGCGAGCAGTCCGGCGAGCACCCAGAGCCGGATAGAAGCCGAGGGCGCCGCGGTGCGCCGCGCATAATAAAGCAGCGCGCCGAAGGTCAGCAGGATTTCCAGCGGCATTTCGGCTAGCGGATGGTTCCAGAGGCCGAGCCCGAGCTTCGGCGGCGCGCCGAACAGGGTGAGGTCGGGGATATGGACGATCAGGTCGAGAAACCAGTGCGAGAGGACGATGATCGCCGCGCCGATCGCGGCCTCGCGCCGCCTGGTGCCGAACCAGACGAGCAGACCGAACGCCGCGGCCCAGAGCGCGGTACCGAGCAGGCTGTGCGTATAGGGCATGTGATGAAGGTCCATCGGGTTCATCGCGGTGATGCCGGGAACGATCCGCATCGCCTCGACCCCCGGGATCAGCAGCGCGGCGAAACCGATGTCGACGAGCTGTGCGGCGACGAACAGGGTGCCGAGCCCGGCCGCCTTCGGCCGCGTGGCGGCGATGAGGGCAGGGGCGAAATGGCCGATGAACATGCAGGCGATGCTATCGTAGCAGACGGCGGCGTCAAGCGTCACCGCACTTGACCGCGGGGGGCCGAAGGGGCCAAAGCAGACGCATGACGGACACCCCCGCACCGCAGATTTCCGCCCTGTCGTTCGAGGCCGCGATGGGCGAGCTCGAAACCATCGTCCGCCGGCTCGAAAGCGGCGACGTCAGCCTCGAGGAATCGGTCGCGCTCTATGAACGCGGCCATGCGCTGCGCCAGCATTGCGAGGCGCGGCTCGCCGCGGCGCAGGCGCGGATCGAACAGGTCAGCCTGGGCGCCGACGGCCAGCCGGCGGGAACCACGCCCTTCGGCGAAAGCTGAGCCGGGTGGCTCTCGCCGACGGCGATACGACCCAGGTGGCGCATCTGCTGCCCGCCGCGCAGGAGGAGGTCGCCGCCGGGATCGATGCGTTGTTCGACCGGCTGCTCGCCATCCCCGCCGATCCGCGCGCGCGCCTGTACGAAGCGATGCGCCACGCCGCGATCGCGGGCGGCAAGCGGCTCCGCCCCTTGCTCGTCCGCGCGGCGGGCGACCTGTTCCACGTCGATCGCGCGCTTGGCCTGCGTGTCGGCGCGGCGGTCGAGGCGATGCACGTCTATTCGCTGATCCACGACGATCTGCCGTGCATGGACGATGACGACATGCGCCGCGGCAAGCCGACGGTTCACCGCGCCTATGACGAGGCGACCGCGGTGCTCGCGGGCGATTCGCTCCACGCGCTCGCCTTCGAATGGCTGTGCGACCCCGCGACGCACGGAGACCCGTTCGTGCGCGCCGAGCTCTGCTGCGAACTCGCGCGCGCCGCGGGGCCGTCGGGCATGGCGGGCGGGCAGATGATGGATCTGGTCGCCGAGACCGCCGATTTCGACCTGCCGACCGTCACCCGGCTCCAGCAGCTCAAGACCGGCGCGTTGATCGGCTTTTCGGTCGAGGCGGGGGCGATCCTCGCGCGCGTTCCGGCCGAGGGGCGCCGGCCGCTGCGCGGCTATGCCCGCGACATCGGGCTCGCCTTCCAGATCGCCGACGACATATTGGACGTCGAGGGCGACGAGGCGCTGGCGGGCAAGGCGCTGCACAAGGATGACGCAGCGGGCAAGGCGACCTTCGTCACGCTGATGGGGCTTGACCGCGCGCGCGAGCAGGCGCGGCTGCTCGTCGATCAGGCGATTGCGCATCTCGCCGGTTTCGGCGAAGAGGCGGCGCTGCTGCGCGCGATCGCGCGCTATGTGGTGGAAAGGGATCATTGATGCGGGTGGGGGTTTATCCGGGGACGTTCGATCCGATCACGCTCGGCCATATGGACATCATCCGGCGCGGGGCGAAGCTCGTCGACCGGCTGGTGATCGGGGTGACGACGAACATCACCAAATCGCCTTTGTTCGACGACGACGAGCGCATCGCCATGGTGAGGGCCGAGGTCGCGTCGATCGACGGCGACATCCGCGTTGTGGGCTTCAACGCGCTACTGATGGATTTCGCCCAGCGCGAGGGCGCGAGCGTCATCGTGCGCGGGCTGCGCGCGGTCGCCGATTTCGAATATGAATATCAGATGGCGGGGATGAACCAGCAACTCAACGACCGCATCGAGACGGTGTTCCTGATGGCCGACGTCGGCTTGCAGCCGATCGCCTCGCGCCTCGTCAAGGAAATCGCGATCTTCGGCGGCGATATCCGCAAGTTCGTGACCCCCGCGGTGCGCGATGCGGTGGTATCGCGGATCGACGAACGCGGCCTTCGCCAGGGCGAAGCCTGATCCGGCGCGTCATCCCAATCATTGAGCGTTCAGCTTTTTCCCGCTAGGTCGCGGCCAGCGGGGCGCATATTCAGATTCGACAAGAGGCCGATCCAGCATGAAACTTTCCTTCCGCCCCCTGATCCTGACGGCGATGGCGATCGGCCTGGCGGCGTCGGCCGCCGCACAGGAGGTGCCTCCGGCCCCCGCGCCACAGGGCAGCGAAGCCCCGCCGCCCGCGCCCGCACCGGCCGAGCCCGCGCCGCCGGTCGAGACTCCGGCGCCTGCTCCCGCGGCGGACGAAGCGGCGCCTGCGGCTGAGGCCGCGCCCGCAGTCCCGGCGATGACCCCCGACCAATATATCGGCAACCCCGAATATATGCTCGACCTCGACCTTTCGACGGGCGGGCGTGTCGTCGTCCAGCTCTATCCCAATGTTGCGCCGAACCATGTCGAGCGGTTGAAGCAACTGACGCGCGCCGGTTTCTACAACGGGATCAAGTTCCACCGCGTGATCGACGGCTTCATGGCGCAGACGGGCGACCCGACCGCGACCGGGCAGGGCGGCTCGCAGCTTCCCGACCTCAAGGCCGAGTTCAACGATACGCCGCACCTGCGCGGTACGCTGTCGATGGCGCGCGCCGAAAATCCCGACAGCGCGAACAGCCAGTTCTTCATCATGCTCCAGCCGCGCTTCAGCCTCGACCATCGCTACACCGCCTTCGGTCGCGTCGTGTCGGGAATGCAATATGTCGATGCGGTGCATAAGGGCGAGCCGCCCGCGGTGATGTCGCGCATCGTCCAGATGTCGGTCGCCGCCGACAACAAGCCGATGCCGCCCGCCTCGGCGCTGGTCGAGGATCAGCCGGTGGCGCCGCCCGCGGTCTCGGTCGACGAGCTCAACGCCCCGATCAAGCAGTAAACGCCAAGGGACGCGCGAACAGCCATGCGCGTCGACGCCTTTGATTTCGATCTGCCGCCCGAGCGCATCGCGCTCCGCCCCGCGCGCCCGCGCGACGCGGCACGGATGCTCGTCGTCCAAGGGGACTCGATAAGCGACAGGGGCGTTCGCGACCTGCCTTCCCTTCTGCGCGCGGGCGACTGCCTCGTGTTCAACGATACTCGCGTCATCCCCGCGCAACTCGAAGGGAGACGCGGCGACGCCAGGATCGGCGCGACGCTCCACAAGCGCATCGATCTCCGCCGGTGGCAGGCTTTCATCCGCAACGCGAAGCGGCTGCGCCCCGGCGAGACGGTCGATTTCGGTTCAGGGGTCGAGGCGGTCGCCGAGCAGCGTCTCGCCGACGGCAGCTTCATCCTCGCTTTCGCCGGCGACGAGCCGGTCGAGCTGCTGCTCGAACGCGCGGGCACGATGCCGCTGCCGCCCTATATCGCGGGCAAGCGCGCGACCGACGACGCCGACCGCAGCGATTATCAGACGATGTTCGCCGAGAAGGACGGCGCCGTTGCGGCCCCCACGGCGGCGCTGCATTTCACCCCCGAACTTCTGGCCGCACTGGATGCGGCGGGGATCGCGACCGAGACGCTGACCCTGCACGTCGGCGCCGGAACCTTCCTGCCGGTGAAGGCCGACGATACCGACGATCATGTCATGCACGCCGAATGGGGCCGGATCGACACCACGACCGCCGACCGGCTTAACGCGGTGCGCGCCGGGGGCGGCCGGGTGATCGCGGTCGGCACCACCAGCCTCCGCTTGCTCGAAAGCGCGGCGCAGGACGCGGACTGCATCGCCCCGTTCGAAGGCGACACCGCGATCTTCATCACCCCCGGCTACCGCTTCAAGGCGATCGACGGGTTGATGACCAATTTCCACCTGCCGCGCTCGACCCTCTTCATGCTGGTCAGCGCGTTGATGGGGCTGGAGACGATGCAGGCCGCCTATGCCCACGCGATCGCGAGCGGCTATCGCTTCTACAGCTATGGCGATGCGAGCTTGCTGCTGCCGAAGGCGTAGGAGTCCATAGCGAGCACGGCATAGGTCACGCTGTCGTGGAGACGCTTCGCCGCGAGGCCGTCCGCTTCGGCGCCCGCGCCCATCGCGACGAACAGCGGCAGGATATGATCGGGCGTCGGATGATTGTCACGGCCGTGCGGCGCGCGTTCGATCGCGTGAAGCACATCGTCGATCGCGCCCGCGGCCAGACGATCCGCGATCCAGTCGGTAAAATCGCTCACCCACGCCGGCGCGGCGGCGTCGATCGGCGGGCGGGTGGTGAAATAGGCGCGCAGATTGTGCGTGATGCTCCCCGAACCGACGATCAGCACGCCCTCGTCGCGCAAGGGCGCGAGCGCCTGTCCGAGCGCATAATGCCATTCGGGCGAGGCGTATGAGGCGATCGAAAGCTGGACGACCGGAACGTCGGCGGCGGGGTAGATCAGCGACAGCGGCACCCAGGCGCCATGGTCGAGCCCGCGTTCGGGATCGCCGGTGACGGTCAGGCCATGTCCGGCGACGAGCGCGATGACGCGTTCGGCCAGCGCCGGATCGCCCGGCGCGGGATAGCGCATCGCGAACAGTTCGTCGGGAAAGCCCCTGAAATCGTGGATGGTCGGCGGCGCGGGCGAAGCGGTGACGGTCGCGCGGCCGCCCTCGAACGCCGCGTCGTGATGTGCCGACACGACGAGGATCGCGCGCGGCCGCGGCAGGTCGGCACCCAGCCCGGCGAGGAAGGTCCGCGCCGGGCTGGGCTCGAGCGCCATCATCGGCGAGCCGTGCGAAACGAAAAGGCTCGGGAGACGGCGCATCGGATCAGGCGATCAGCTTCGCCGCGGTCCGCGCGACGCGCTCGCCCAGATAGCGCGCGCCGCCGAGGTCGGCCTCGCTCGGCTGGCGCGATCCGTCGCCGTCCGCGATCGTCGTCGCGCCATAGGGGGCGCCGCCCTTCACCTCATCGACGCCCATCTGGCCCGCATAGCCATAGTCGAGCCCGACGATCGTCAGCCCGAAGTGAAGCAGGTTGGTCAGAACCGAAAAAAGCGTCGTTTCCTGTCCGCCGTGTTGCGAGGCGGTCGAGGTGAAGGCGGCGCCGACCTTGCCATTGAGCTTGCCCTGCGCCCAGACGCCGCCGGCGGTGTCCCAGAAGCTCGCCATCTGGCTCGCCATGCGGCCGAAGCGCGTCGGGGTGCCGACGACGATCGCGTCGTAATTCGCCAGCTCGTTCGGATCGCTCAGCAGCGGGTGCGCGGTGTCGGTCTTGAAGCCCGCCGCCTGCACCACGGCCGCCGGCGCGGTTTCGGCGACGCGGCGGATATCGACTTCGGCGCCCGCGGCGCGCGCGCCCTCGGCCACCGCGTCGGCCATCTGCTCGATATGACCATAGCTCGAATAATAGAGCACCAGAACCTTTGCCATCATGTCGTCCTTTCGTTGGTGAATGGGGAAGGGGGTGGGCCGCCGCCGGGGGAAGGGGGAAGGGCGGCGGCCCGGGGGAGAGCGATCAGGCCGCCTGCTGCAACCCGTCGATCGCCTGGGCGGCGCGGGCGATCGCCTCGCCGTCGCGCTGGTGGCCGTCGGCAGCGACGATCGTCACGTCGGTGATGCCGATGAAGCCGAGGATATGCTTGAGGTAGCCGCTCGCGAAATCGACCTGGCTGCCGAGCGGAACGCCGCCCGAGGCGAAGACGATATAAGCGCGCTTGCCGGTGAGCAGACCTTCGGGACCGGCATCGGTATAGCGGAAGGTGCGGCGCGCCCGCGTCACCTGATCGATCCAGGCCTTGAGCGCGGCGGGAATGGAGAAATTATAGATCGGCGCGGTGATGACGATCGTGTCGGCGGCCTCGATCTCGGCGATCATCTCTTCCGAGGCGGCGAGCAGGGCCCGCTGCTCGTCGCTGCGCTCGGCCTCGTCGGTGAAATTGGCGCCGACCCAGTTCTCGTTCAGGAAGGCGGGCGGCGCGACGTTGAGGTCGCGGCGGGTGACGGTGGCGCCATAGCTTTGTTCGACCAGACGGCGTTCGAGCTGGTCGGCAAGCGCGCGAGTGGTCGACCCGGCGTTGCGGGCGCTGGCGTCGATGCGAAGAATGTGGCTCATGTCGGGCTCCTTGGATGCGGAGGAAGAAGGGGTGGGCCGCCGCCGGGGAGGGAGGGGGACGGCGGCGGCCCTGGGGAGAGGCTCAGAGGCTGTCGACCAGCACCAGTTCGGCGTCGTCGAGCGCCTCGACCTCGATCTTTCCGACATCGCGAAGCGCGATGCCGTCGCGGGGATCGGCGTCAGTACCATTGACGCGGATGCGGCCCTTGGCGGCGACCAGATAGGCGTGACGCCCGTCTTCGAGGTCGTAGGACACACGCTCGCCGGCATTGACCGTTGCCGCCGCCACGCGGGCATTGGCACGGATCGGCAGCGCTTCATCGCCCTCGATTCCGCTCGCCAGCGTCACGAACTGACCCGAACGGTCGGCCTTGGGAAACTGGCGCGCGCCCCAGCCGGGATTGCCGCCGTTCCGGTCGGGCATGATCCAGATCTGGAACAGCGTCGTTTCCTCATCCTCGAGGTTGAACTCGCTGTGCGTCACGCCGGTGCCGGCGCTCATCACCTGGACGTCGCCCGCCGCGGTGCGGCCGGTGTTGCCCATGGAGTCGCGGTGGGTGATCGCGCCGCTGCGAACATAGGTGATGATTTCCATGTCGCGGTGCGGATGCGGGGGAAAACCCGCCTGTGCCGCGATGGCGTCGTCGTTCCAGACGCGCAGCGCGCCCCAGCCCATACGGCTTTCGTCATAATAGTTGGCGAACGAAAAATGATGACGGGCGTCGAGCCAACCATGGTCGGCGTGCCCCAGCGTGTCGAATTTGCGAATGTCGATCATCGGGCTTGTCCTTTCTCTTGGCGCCCCGGAGCTGCGTGCCCGGCGGCGCTCATCTGTTGAGGACAAGATAGGCGCTTGGATCGTTTCTAAAATAGCGTAGATGGAAAACCATTGTTTCCATAATGACGATGTTGGATAGGGGAAATATATGGCGCTTCCCGATTATGAAGGCTGGGCCTGTTTCGTCGCGGTCGCCGACGGCGGCAGCTTCACCGCCGCCGCGGCCGCGCTCGGCCTGTCGAAAGCAAGCGTGTCGAAAGCGGTGACGCGGCTCGAGGCGTCACTGGGCATCACCTTGCTCCACCGCAGTTCGCGCGTCGTGACGCTGTCGACCGCGGGAACGGGACTGATCGACGAGGCGCGCGCGATGGTCGCGGCGGCGACCGCGGCGACCGAGGCGGCGCGCGGCGACCGGCTCGACCTTGCGGGTCCGATCCGCCTTGCGGCGCCGATGAGCTTCGGGATCAAGGTGCTTGGCCCGCCGCTCGCCGCCTTCCTCGACCGGCATCCGGCGGTCGAGATCGAGGTGCTGCTCAGCGATGCGCGCAACGATCCGGTCGCCGAGGGGATCGACCTGACCTTGCGGATTTCGCCGCTTGCGGACTCAAGCCTGCTCGCGCGCACGATCGCACCGGTCGCGGCCTCGGTGATCGCGAGCCCCGCCTATCTCGAAAAACATGGGGTGCCGAAGCACCCGCTCGACCTCGCTGGGCACCGACTGATCGGTTACGGCCATCGCCAGCGCGCGACGCCGCTCCATTTCCACCGCAAGGGCGAGGAGGCGACGGTGCTGCCGACCGGTCCTTTGTTCGCGAACAACGGCGACATCGCGGTGCCGCTCGTCGTCGCGGGCGGCGGGATCGCGGTGCTGCCCGACTTCATCGCGGCCGAGGAACTGGCGTCGGGGGCGGTGGTGCCGATCCTCACCGACTGGTCGCTGCCGCAGGCGCATCTCCACCTGCTGTCGCCGCCGTCGCGCTTGCGGCCGGCGCGCGTGCGCGCGCTTTCGGACTATCTCGTCGAGACGCTGAAGCCGTCCTGCACCGGCGCGCACGAGCGATTTCTGGCGCAGCGCGAGGGATGAAAGAGCCGGAGCGGCGGTATGGCACCCATCGCGACTCGTGGATTTCCGCGGGTTAAATCAAAATTAACCTTTTCCCTTCATTGGTTTCATGGTTAATGTTCCGGCAGTCCTGCAACAGGGGCGCGTCGGCGACATCCAGCGAGGGTTGCGCGGACGGGTCGCGGGATCATCGTGGGAACAGAATCAAGGGGTGCCCAATGCGCGTACTGCTGATCGAGGACGAGCCGACGACCGCCAAGGCGATCGACACGATGCTCACCACCGAAGGCTTCAACGTCTATACGACCGATCTGGGCGAGGAAGGCCTCGATCTGGGCAAGCTCTATGATTACGACATCATTCTGCTCGACCTGAACCTGCCCGACATGCACGGCTATGACGTGCTCAAGAAGCTCCGCACGGCGAAGGTGCAGACGCCGGTGCTGATCCTGTCGGGCATTTCGGAAATGGATTCGAAGGTGCGCTCGTTCGGCTTCGGCGCCGACGATTATGTCACCAAGCCCTTTCATCGCGACGAGCTGGTTGCCCGCATCCACGCGGTCGTCCGCCGCTCGAAGGGCCACAGCCAGAGCGTCATCAAGACCGGCAAGCTGGCGGTCAACCTCGATACCAAGACAGTCGAGGTCGACAGCGTCCGCGTCCATCTGACCGGCAAGGAATATCAGATGCTGGAGCTGCTTTCGCTCCGCAAGGGCACGACGCTGACCAAGGAAATGTTCCTGAACCACCTTTACGGCGGCATGGACGAGCCCGAACTCAAGATCATCGACGTCTTCATCTGCAAGCTGCGCAAGAAGCTTGCGTTGGCCTGCGGCGGCGAAAATTACATCGAGACGGTCTGGGGCCGCGGTTATGTGCTGCGCGACATCGACGACGACGGCAACGAAGTGCGCCGGGTCGCCTGACGCACCAGTCATAGCTCCGACGCGAGTTATACCCGAGAGCCGGCGCGGAGCGATCCGCGCCGGTTTTTCGTTTGGCGTAGTGGCGGCGGTTATCGGCCTCTCCCTGTCATCCCGGCGAAGGCCGGGATCTAGCCGGTGCGTCATGGCGATAGGGTGAGATCCCGGCCTTCGCCGGGATGACGAGGATAGTTAGCCAACGTCCGCTCGCCACTCCACGGCGGTCGTCGATGTCCTATCGCTTCCGCCCATAATGTCCGGGCAGCCGGCTCACCTGCGTCAGTCCCGGGCGCCAGGTATCGAGCTTGGGCGCGGGGACGATCTGGAAATCGGCGGTGCTGTCCGCGGTGCGCAACTCGTCGCCGTGCGCCGCGCGCAGGCTGGCGGTTTCGATCGGCCGATCAGTTTCGATGCCGAAGCGCTTGCCCGCGACCCAGCGGACCGTGCCCGCCATCGCTTCATGGCCCGACAGCAGCACCGTCATGCGCTCGCCGATCTGCAGGACATGCGGACCCTGGCCGCCGAGCCCGGTTTCGGAGACGTTGCGGATCGTGACGTCGAAGGCGCCGAGCCGCTTGCAGCTGAGCGTCGCCTTTACCAGCCGCGATTGGCGCGGCTGGCGCTTTTCGGTCGGAGTGGGTGAGGCGGTGGCCTCAGGACTTGGCATGGTGCGACCCATCATCTCCGGCTACCCCCACGCGAGCCGGTTCTTTTGGTCCCTGCCGCTTCTTAGCGCAGGAAGGTAAATTTTCGTATAGCGTGTTTGATCCTTATGGGACGAGCGGAAGCCCGCCGAAGGTTACGATGCTTTCGCTGCCGTCCTCCGAAAGCGCGGAAACCCCAAAGAAATTATCGTCGACGACGACTCCGGGCAGATTGAGCTCGGTTCCCGACGTCGCCGGAACGAGCCGGGAATCGGACCAGTCGCGGCGGTCGGCGCGGCGCCAATAGACGCGATAGGCGGCGGCGCCGTCGACCGGCGTCCAGCGCACCATCGTGTCGGAACTGAGCGCGCCGTCGATCCCGACCTGCGTCGGCGCGGGCGGGGCATCGGCCAGCTCGGTGACAAGCGCGGCGTTGAGCGCGGTGACGCGGGCAAGATAGGGAAAGTCCATCGCGTCGACAGTGTCGCCGTAGGTGCGGCCGTTCTCGGTCCGCAGATCCTGATGCTGCCGGTCGTAATTCTCGATCCCGACGGTGAAGCGGATCGCCGGATAGCCGAGTTCGAGCGACGGCAAGTGATCACCGCCGCGGCGGAAGCGGTCGGGGCGCCGCACCGCGAGCACCTCGAGCCCGATCGCGGGATGACGTTCGGCAGCGCGCACCGCCGCCTTGGCAAGCGCGCGCGACGCACCGTCGTCCTCGCCGCCGATCCCGCGCCGCGCGAGCTGCGCCGCCAGATCCTCCGATGCGCGAATGCCTTCGCTGAACACGCGGACGCGGTTGTCGACGACCGTGCCGTCGGTGCCGCGGGTGTTGCCGACGATGTCGTTGTTGAGCATCGCGACGACCTGCCACCCCTTTTCCCTGGCATGGCGCGCGAGGAGCTTGCCGCCCCACAGGCCCTGCTCCTCGCCCGACAGCAGCGCATAGACGATCGTCGCGCGATGCTTGTGCTGCGACAGCAGGCGCGCGACCTCCAGCACCAGCGCGGTGCCCGACCCGTCGTCGTTGGCGCCGGGCGCATCGGCGGTGATGTTCATGACGTCGGTCACGCGGCTGTCGATATGACCGGCGATCATGATGACGCGATCGGGGTCGCTGCCCTTTTGAATCGCCAGCACATCCTCGACGATGACGCCGTCGGGCGCGCGCGGTCCCTCGATCCGATCGCTGATGCGGTCGACAGTGAGGCAGCCGCCGCACGCTTTCGACAGCCGCGCGAATTCGGCGGCGCCCCAGTTGCGCGCCGCGCCGATGCCGCGTTTTGGATCGGTTGTCGACGACAGCGTATGGCGCGTGCCGAACGAGACGAGCTTTTCGACCAGCATCTTCAGCCGCGCCGGATCGGCGGCGGGGATTTCGTCGCTGGCGACGGCGATGGTTGGGGTGGCGAGAAGCAGCGCGGCTGCGAGGGAGTGGCGAAGCATGGGGTTTAATGCGCCGCCACGCCGTCAAAGAAAAGCCCCTCCTCTTTGGAGGAGGGGCTTTGACCGGTTCTTACCGCAGGCCAGAATAATCGATATCGACGACGCGGCCATAGCGGATGTCGCAGCTGAACTTGCCCTTGTCGTAAGAACCGCCGCGGCCCCAGCGGCCGCCATAGCCGTCGCGGACGACGACGCGGCCCTTGACCTTGTAGCCGTCGCGCTTGCGGTCGATGCTCGTCACCTGGGTGACGTCGGTGCGGCCGTAGCGGCTGGTGCCGCGCTCGACCGCGCGCACGCACTGGCTGACCGCGCTGCGGCTGTTGCCATAGCGGTTATAGTCATAGCCATAGCCGTAGCGCGGATCGTCGTAGCGGCCGCGATAGCGATCGTCATAGCGATCGTAACGGTCATTGTCGGACGCCGACAGGATTGCGGCGAGACCGCCGAGCACGACGGCGCCCGCGATGATCTCGCCCGCGCCGATCCCGTCGCGATCATAGCGGTCGCGTGCCGCGGCGGGCGCGGCGCTGACCAGCATCGCGCCGGCGGTGGCCGCACCCATCGCGGCCCTGGTGAAGGAAGTTTTCATAGCCATGGTTCGGTCTCCAATGAGCGCAGGCGGCACCCGTGCAGCCTGTTGGAGCCATTGTAGCGAGTCGGCGGTGACACGGCCCTGAACCTCTCGCTTATCTGCGGTTCAGCCTTGGTTTTACCGGGGTTCATAAAGGAAAGGCCCCTCGCGGACGCGAAGGGCCTTTTTGCGATAACAAGCGGTTCCTCAGCCGAAGCTGACGTCGACGACCCGCCCGTTCCTATAGCTGCAGCCGAAGCTCTTCACTTCGCCGCCCAGCCGTGAGGCGGTGCCGGTGACATACCAGCCGCCATTGTTCGGCTCGGTGCCGGTGATGCTGTCGACGCGGGCGTCGTCGCCCATCTCGCCCTCGACCGCCCAGCTGCACGCATCGGACGCCCGCGCTTCGGCTTCGCCGTCGCCATAGGGGCGAACCTCGGTGGTGCCGCTGCCATAGGCGCCGCCGTCGTCATTGCCCTGCGATTCGTAGTTCGGCGCATCCTGGCGCGGCTCGCGATAGGGCGGCTCATAGGGATAGTCGCGGTCGCGCGGCTGGGTCTTGTCCTTGCTCGCGGCGCCAATCACGGCGGCGATGGTACCGAGGACCAGCAGGCCGCCGATCACTTCGCCCGTGCTGATATGATCGCGGTCGCGATAGCCCCAGCCACCGTGACCATAGCGGCCGCGTGCTTCGGCGGGAACCGCGGCCACCGAAGTCAGAACGATCGCCGTCGCGGTGGCGAAGCTGGTGAACTTACGCATCGAGGGACACTCCCACGTGCGGGGTCAGGACGATCCGGCCCGCAATCAGGTCGCTTTAGGCGCCTCATGCTTTCGCGGCGCTGAACCGGTTTCGGCGTACGACGAATCGAAAGGCCCGCCGTCCCGAGGGACGACGGGCCTTCCGGGACCAGATGAGTCGACCAGACCTGTCCGGGCAATCAGCAGGCGCAGCGCGGCTTGGGCCGCGGCTTCCACTTGCGCTTGGCGACCGTGCGTTTGCGCACCGGCACGGTCTCATAATAGGTGCGGGTGCTGGTCTCGACCCGCTCGGTCACGACCGGCGCGCCGGGGATGATCGTCGTGACGACGACGCCCGGAGTGTAATAACCATAGCCGCCATAGCCATAGCTCTGGGCATAACCGCCCTGATAAGGGCCGCCGGGATAATAACCGCCCGGATAGCCGTGATGGTGCCGGCCACGGCCCGCCCACCATTCGTCGCATTTCTTCCTGTCGGCTTCGCCCCCGACCGCGGCACCGGCCAGCGCGCCGAGCCCGCCGCCGATCAGCGTTCCCGCAGTGCGGTCGCCGCGCCCGGCGACGCGGTTGCCGACGACGCCCCCCACGACGCCGCCGACGACCGCCCCGGTCACCGTGCCGCCCCGGCCGCAGCGCCTTGCCATCTCCGCATCCTGCGGATCGTAACCGCCCGCGTAAGGACCGTCATAATAGGGATCATATTCGGGCGGCGGCGGATAGCCCGCGCCCGGACGGCCTTCGACCGTCCCTTCATAGCTGCCGTCGTAGCGGCGGCCATCGGGCGCTTCATAGGTACCGTTCCACGTGCCGGTCCAGCGACCCTCGGCATCATAAGTGCCGCTCACCTGGCGATAGTCGACCTCGCTCGGGACGCGATCGGGATAGCCGGTATAGACGCGCGCGTCGGGCGCTGCCGGGCTGCCGTAGTCGAGCCTGGTATCGTTGGCGGCGGGTTCGGCGCTGTTCGCGTGACCTGCAAGCAGCAGCGTTCCCGCCGCAATGCCCAGAAGCAAAATCGTCCGCATGCCAAACTCCCTGCTACCCCGGCCGTCGATCCGCAACGGCGGCGACAAGCGATTGGTTAACAGCCTGTTAGCAAACCGGGCCGATTTTCGCGAATCCGTTAACCCTGAGTTTGGCGTCCCAATTTGGGTCAGGGAGCGAGCGCGGGCGCGATCCGTGCGACCAGCGCCTCGGCCCCCACCTGATCCTCGGCGGTGAAGCGCGACGGGTGCGGACTGTCGAGGTCGAGCACGCCGATCAGCCGGCCGTCCGCGACGATCGGCACGACGAGCTCGCTGCGGCTGTCGGCGTCGCAGGCGATATGGCCGGGAAAGGCGAAGACATCCTCGACGCGTTGGGTCTCGCGAAGCCGCGCGGCGGCGCCGCAGACGCCCTTGTCGAGCGCGATGCGGATGCATGCGGCCTTGCCCTGAAAGGGGCCGAGAACGAGCTCGGTGCCGTCGAAGCGATAGAAACCCGCCCAGTTGAGATCGGGAATCGCCTGCCAGACCAGCGCCGCGACATTCGCCATGTTCGCGATGCCGTCGGGCTCGCCGGCGACGAGAGCGGCGGCGGCGTCGGCGGCCTCGGCCCAGAGTGCGGCGGGATCGGTGGCGGTGAACGACAGGGCATAGGACATGATGCCGCCTATGTCGGGGTGCGAGGGGCGTTTTGCAACGACATTCCCCGATGTCGCCCCGGGCTTCCTATTCGGCGGAAAACATGCAAGCTTGGATTGGGGCATCGGGGCAGGGGCCGCGATGCCGGTGTCGGAGTAGGGGAGAAGATAATGAACGGTTTTGAAATCGGTGATCTTTTCAAGTTCGACAAGATGGTCGCACCGACGGTGCTGAAGATCGTCTATTGGCTGGGGCTGATCGGTATCGCGCTGGCCTGCCTCATGTCGATTATCGGCGCCATCTCGATGATGTCCTATTCGGCGGCCACCGGTCTCGGCACGCTGATCCTGTCGATCATCGCGCTCGCCTTCGGTGCGCTGGTCTGGCGCATCGTCATCGAGATCTACATGGTGATCTTCAGCATCAACGACCGGCTGGGCGAGATCCGCGACCGCCTGCCTCCCAAATAAGCGAGCTTGGCGGCGGCGGCTGACCAGCCGCCGCCCCGGTTCATTCGACCGCCAATCCGGTCCATTTCGCGGCAAAGGCGTATTTGTCGGCCGCTTCGGCGATGATCTTGTCGGTCGGCTTGCCCGATCCGTGCCCCGCGCGCGTCTCGATGCGGATCAGGTGCGGTTTGGGACCGATGTCCGCGTGCTGCAACGCGGCGGTATATTTGAAGCTGTGGCCCGGCACGACGCGGTCGTCGGTGTCGGCGGTGGTGACGAGGATCGCCGGATAGGCCGTGCCGCCCTTGATATTGTGATAGGGCGAATAGGCCAGGAGGTTGCGGAAATCGGCTTCCTTCGACGGATAGCCATAATCGTCGACCCAGTAGCGCCCCGCGGTGAAGCGGTCGAAGCGCAGCATGTCCATCACCCCGACGGCGGGCAGCGCCGCGGCGAACAGGTCGGGGCGCTGGTTGGTGACCGCACCGATCAGCAGGCCGCCGTTCGACCCGCCCTCGATCGCGAGCTGGCCTTTGCCGGTGATCCCTTCGCTGATCAGATATTCGCCCGCGGCGATGAAATCGTCGAAGACATTCTGCTTCTTGTCGAGGCGGCCGGCGTCGTGCCACGCCTTGCCATATTCGCCGCCGCCGCGCAGATTCGCGACGACATAGACTCCGCCCGCGTCCATCCACGCGAGCTTGGTGGGGGAGAAACCGGGGGTCATCGATACGTTGAAGCCGCCATAGCCATAGAGCAGGGTCGGTGATCCCTTCGATCGGTCGAGGCCCTTTTTCATGACGACGAACATCGGCACCTCGGTGCCGTCTTTCGACTTGTAGAAGCGCTGCTCGACCGAGAATTCCTTGGGGTCGAAGGTCAGCTTGGGCGCCGCGAATATTTCGCTCTTCCCGGTGACGGTATCGAGGCGATAGATCGTCGTCGGGGTCGCAAAGCTCGAAAAGGCATAGAAGGTTTCGGGGTCCTTCGGATTGCCGCCAAAGCCCGCCGCCGACCCGATATCGGCGAGGTGGATGGCCGAGATCGGCCTGCCGTCGAGTCCGACCATCTCGGCCTCCGACTTCGCATCGCCGAGATAGGACAGGATGATGCGATCGCCGACGCGCGAGGCGCCGACCAACGTCGCCTCATTCTGCGCGACCAACTCGGTCAGTTCGCCGGGTTTGCGGATATCGAGCGACACGAGCCGCTGACGCGGCGCGTCCTTGTTGGTCAGGAAGGTGAAGCGCGTTCCTTCGTTGGCGACATATTCCCAATTGTTCGCATAGTCGTCGACGAGGGTGATCGGCTTGCCCGCCCCTTTCTTGCCGATCGGATAGAGAGTCAGCGCATAGCGTTCGTCGGTGCCCTCGGACCCGGTGACGAGCAGATATTTGCCGTCGTCGGTCACTTGAGCGCTGTTGTTCAGCTTCGGCTTGTCGGGGGTTGCGTGGATCAGCGTGTCGGCGCTCTGCGTGGTGCCGAGTCGGTGGAAATAGACCGCATGATTTTCGTTGAGCGATTGAAAGGCCTCGCCCTCCTTCGGTTCGGGGAAGCGCGAATAATAAAAGCCGCTGCCGTCCTTCGCCCAGGCGAGTCCCGAGAATTTCACCCAGCGAATCTCATCGCCGGTATCCTCGCCGGTCGCGACGTCCTTGACGCGGACGATGCGCCAGTCGGTGCCGCCGTCCTGCACCGAATAGAGCAGGTGCGTGCCGTCCTCCGACGGCTCCCATTCGGCGAGCGCGGTGGCGCCGTCCTTCGCCCAGCCGTTGGGATCGATCAGCACCCGGCCCTCGCCTTTCAGCCCGTCGCGGACGAACAGCACCGACTGCGGTTGCAGCCCGTCGTTGCGGCTGTAGAAATAGCGCGTTCCCGCCTTGCGCGGCAGGCCGAAGCGTTCGTAATTATAGAGCTCGGTCATCCGCTCCTTGAAGCTCTCGCGCCCCGGCAGCGTTGCCAGATAGGCATCGGTGACCTTGTTTTCGGCCGCGACCCACGCGGCGACCTTGGGGTCGACACGGACATCATCCTCCAGCCAGCGATAGGGGTCGGCGACATCGACGCCGAACTGCGGATCGACCGTGTCGCCGCGCACGGTCGCCGGATAGACCAGCGCTGGTGCGGGTGCGGCGGCGGACGCGGCATCGGCTGCGTGGGCGGCTCCGGGGGCGGTCATCAGCAGGGCCAGCGCCAGCGGCGCGCGAAAAGGGGTACGGGGCATGGCAAGGCGATCCTCATCGTCGGAGTAATATTCGTGCGCCGCACTGTAAGGATGGAAAAGGGCGGGGCAAGCGGATTTGGTGCGCGGCATTGAGGATCAAAGCTCGATGAGAATCCGGACCTTGTTGGGAGTCGTGCCAACCATGTGGGCGATTTCGCGGCGGCTCCGTTCGAGTTCTTCATGGAGCCCGCGCGGTTCGATGCCCAGCAACTCGCCGGTCGATACCCCCAGCAAGTCGGCCAGCTTATGCATACGGCGCATCCGGGGTCGCGCGCGGCCGAGCTCCCAGCCGCAGACCGCCGGTGCCGACACGTCGAGCGCGACGGCGATGTCGTGCTGGCTGATTCCCTTGGCGATGCGCAGCCGCCGCAAACGGGCGCCGAAGCTTTCCTTGGGGCCGTTGACGAAATGATCCATGTTTGCGCCGATCAAGCCCGTTGGTCCGAAAAAGGCGTTGCAGCCAGTTTCTATTGATAGGACATATATGTCCTAGACGATCCGATGGCAATGCCTCCTCTTTGCGGCATGGGGTGGTCTCGTCTAGTCGGTAGCAATATCAAGCGCTTGAGGGTCGCCCGCGGTCTGTCTCAGGAGCAACTTGCCGGCGAGGCCGGGATCGCCATGCGGCATCTGGGGCGGATCGAAAGGGGCGAGGGAAACCCGACCATCGAATCGATGGGAAAGATCGCGGCCATATTGAAAGTCCACCCCCGCGCTTTTCTGGACGAGCCCGGCGATGAATGAGGCTCGCGGGCGATGCAAATGGATTTGTTGTCACGGGACCGGCACCGGCTCCAGCACCCCGCGATAGGCGACGACCCGGCCAGCGAGCGGCAACCTGATCTCGACGTTGAAATGGAATTTGCCGTCGATCTCCGTCTCGAAGCTCGGCCCGCCGGGCGTCAGCGCGCGCGGCATCGGCAGACCGAAGAGCGTCCAGCGCCGCGGGACGAGGCGCAGCCGGTCGCCATCGATCACCAGCGCCATCGCAAAGGCCGCGGGGCCGAAGCGCTCGACGAGCAGATAGTCGTTCCGCCCCGTGCCCGCCGATTGCAGCGATGAAAAACTCTTGCCGCCGAAATCGCGCGTCCAGCGTTCGCTGCTGCCCTCGGGGGTGAAGGTGACAGTGACCGGCACCACGTCGGCGGCCTTTGGAAAGCCCATAATCGCGGCGGCGATCCGCGCGAGCAGCCCGCGCCCGCGCTCGACGCTTGCCTCGCCGCTCCATGCGCGCAGCGCTGTGCTGTCGTGCAACGCGCGAACGCGCGGCGGAAGCTGGTCGAAGGCGGTTCCCAATATCCGCCGGTAGATCGGCGCGCCGGGCTGCTCTTCGCGGAAGCCCGTGTGGATCGAGCGACTGGCGAACAGCGCGTCATAATCGGTGAGGGTCAGCGCCTCGATCGCCGAGCGCGCGCCGGCGTGGGGGCGTTCGCCCGTGAGCAGCTTGCGGACGATCGCTTCGACTGCCATCGACGGAATATAGGGGCCGTCGTCGCCCTCGGCGAGCAGGTGCCAGCTTCGCTCGACTGCGCGGCCGTCGGCCAGGCCGCGCGCGCGCAGGAACATGCCGCCGCGGTGCTCGCCGAACTTCATCCGGTTGAGGACCGCGTAGAAGAGCCGCGAAAAGGGTGCGAGCGATGGCAGGCGGAAGGTTGCGCGCGCCTTCGCGAGCAGGTTGAGGATGCGGTGCAGGATTTCGGGCACCGGCCCCGCCCCCATCCAGATGTCGGTCAATCCGGGATGGGCGGGCGGCAGCACCTGCAAATCGGGAACGTCGACGAGCGAGAAATGGATGTTGCGGAGCGGCAGTCGCCCCGGCACCGCAACGGTGAAGCGCAGGCTCTCGGCCAGGCCGGTGCCGAAGCCGTCCTTGCCGCCGCGGCGCAGCTTCACCGGCGCACCGGCATAGCCGACCACCGCGCGCATGACGTTGAGGCCGATGCCCGCGAAGGGCGAGGGGGCGATGCCGCCCTCAAGCGTGCGAATGTCCATCGTCTTCGCCATCTCGCGCAGGACGGCGGCGGTCAGCGCGGGGAAGCTGCTGACGCCCGAGATGGCGAAGATGCCCGCGGCTTTCGCTGCCGCGTCGAAGCGGGCGATGCCGAACACGAAATCGGCGGCGTCGGCGAAATCGAGATAGTCGACGCCCGCCGCGATACACGCCTCGACGACCCGATAGCGATCGGCACCATAATCCTGAAACGGCCCCGAAGCATCGACGACGAGGTCGGGTGTGTGTGCCGCGAGCGCTGCGCCGATCGCGCGCCGATCGAGCGTGACAGGGAACGCGCGCGCCTGTCCGCGATAGCCGGTGCAGAAGGCCTCGGCGCGCTGGCGGTCGCGGCCGCAGATCAGGAGGTCGAGGTCGGGGCGGTCGCCAAGAAGCTCGGCAAGGCGGCCGCCGAACACGCCATAGCCGCCTAGGATTAATATTTTCATGGCACGTCCGTTCATGGCAGGATGCGGCTGCGATATTCGGGCGGCGCGACCCAGCAGGTCGCGTGCTTGCCGAACAGGCGGTAGCGGTTGCGCGCGACCCAGCGATAGAGCGGGTCGCGCAGCGAGGACGGGACGAGGCGGAAGATTGCCGCCATCCGCCAAGGCCAGTCGAGATTTTCGTAGATGAAGAGGATGGCTTCGCTGTCGCGGCGCACCGCCGTACCATCGACCACGAGCAGGCTGGTCGGGTCGCGCGGATCGAGCCCGTGCGTCCCGGCGATCGCGGCGCCGGCCGCACCCTGGATCGACGCGAGCGTGAAGAGCTTCCTGCTGTCGTGGCGCAGCACGAACCGGGCATTGGCCGAGCAGAGGAAGCATTCGGCGTCGAAGAGGATGATCGGACCGTCAGCCATCGCGGAACAGCGCGTGCTGGCTCAGCAGTTCGCCGAACAGAGAGTGCGTGACCCGAAGGTCGAAAGCGAAGCGTCCGGGCGCGAGGTGCCGGTGCGTCGCAACCGTTTCGCCCGGCGCCAGCCAGCGCGGCAGGTGGAAGCGCAAGCCTTTGGCTTGCCAGAAATAATGATCGGACACGAAGACCAGCGCCTCCGCCTCGGCGCGGACGGTCAGCGCCATGCCGAAGCCGCCGCCGATATGCTCCTCGAGCCCGGTCACGCCCGCGAAGCGCTTGGCGCTGTGAATGACCTGCGGATAGCGGCGTGCGCGGCCATAGATGCGCGTCCAGATTTGTCCGCCGCTGGCCTTGTCTTCGCTCACCATCACCGCGGCGGGCGCCGGACCGCTCGCATTCACCGGCAGCGGTGCTCCGATCAGGCGGCAAAGCTGCGCGAAGGTCCATCCGATGCGGGAGAGCCGCGTCCAGACGATCTCGCCGCTGTAAGTCGCGACGCGCTGGCCCGCGAGGCGCTTGGAGAAACGGCGGCGGACGTCTGTGGGGAGTGCGTCCCAATCGCGCGGTGGAACGAGGCGGCGGAAGCGATAATCGGTGAGCGCGTCATCGGGATCCCGCGGTGTCACATGAACGAGGACACCCGTCTCCGGCTTTCTTTCGAACCTGCCCATCTTCCGCCTCCTAGCCGGCGTTTCTGCTCTTGCCGGGCCGCCAGTTGATCAGCTTCGTCACCCCGGCACCGAGCTTGATCAGCCGCATCAGCGCGGGTTTGGGTACCTGCAGCATCTCATCGTGCCAGCGGCTCATCACCGTCACGAAATCGAGCATCTCGCCAAGCCGGGCTTTCGCGTCGATGCTAAGGTCGGGGTCGGTCGCGGCGCGCGCGACGCAGGCTTTCAGCGCGGCCTCGGCGGGGTCGACCTCGCGCGCCTTGCGGCCCGCTGCGATGCGGGTGACCATTTCCCATATGTCCTTTTCGGCGGCGAAATGGTCGCGCCGATCGCCGAGCAACGGCACGCGCTCGATCAATCGCCAACCAAGCAACTCCTTGATCGAATTGGAGACGTTCGAGCGCGCGAGCCCGAGCAGATCGGCGATCTCCTCGGCATGCAGCGCGCGGTCGCTGACGAAGAGCAGTGCATGAATCTGCGCCACCGACCGGTTGACGCCCCATTGGCTGCCGAGATTGCCCCAATGGAGAATGAACTCGGTCGCGGCGGGAGATAGTTTCGACTCGTATTCGATAATTTCTGTCATAACAGAAATATCTGATGAAAGGGATGTAATGTCAAGCGGCGGCTTTTTTCGGGAATGGCCGGTCTCGACCGGTTGCGGACGTTTGGTAAATGCTATTTGCTTGCAGGCGGAATCGTCAGGATCGAGAATAGAGGAGCGAACATTGGGAAAATGCACGCTTTGTGTGCGACCGCTCGATATTGTGGACGACCCCATGTCGGGGGACTGCGGAGGCGATTGCTGGGGATGCATTGGCAAGATCGAGGCTGACGAAGGATGGCAGCCGTCCGTCGAGTATGTTCAGCGGGAGATTGGTGACGGGTGGCGTTTCCCGGACGGCACGCCAAAACCCGCGCCTGCGGATTAAAGGCGAAACGTCCGCTCCCCAACCCAATGCAGCCTTGCCTTCGACCCAAAAGAAAAGGGCGGCCATCCTTTCGGACGCCGCCCTTGATCTTGTGTCGCTGGAAAGCCGCGTCTTACGCGTCTTCCAGTTCCTCGTCGCTGAACACCGGGCCCGAATCCTGGCCCTTGGCATCGACGTCGCGGTCGACGAATTCGATGATCGCGATCGGCGCCGCGTCCGAGGCGCGGATGCCGGCCTTGATGATGCGGGTGTAGCCGCCGTTGCGGTCCTTGTAGCGCTCGGCGAGGACGTCGAACAGCTTCACGAGCTGCGTATCGTCCATCAGGCGGCTCATCGCCAGACGGCGATTGGCCAGACCGCCGCGCTTCGCGAGCGTGACCAGCTTTTCGATATAGGGGCGCAGTTCCTTCGCCTTGGCGACGGTCGTCGTGATCTGCTCATGCTTGATGAGCGAGGCCGACATGTTGCGGAACAGGGCCGTGCGATGCGCGCTCGTGCGCTGAAGCTTCCGGCCACCCGATTTATGACGCATGATATAGTCCTTCGTTTGTCAGAGGGGCCGTTCAAGGTACCCCAAGCCAGGTCGATCAAGGGGCAACCCTTTCCCCGCCCCGTCGCCCCCGCAAAGGCGGGGGGCCGCTGGAAGCATAGCGCAAGGTAGCAAGCGGCCCCCGCTTTCGCGGGGGCGACGTGCTGTTACCCAAGCAGTTCCTGCTCCAGCTTCTTGGCCATTTCCTCGATATTCTCCGGCGGCCAGCCGGGGATGTCCATGCCGAGGCGCAGACCCATCGACGACAGCACTTCCTTGATTTCGTTCAGGGACTTGCGGCCGAAGTTCGGGGTGCGGAGCATTTCGGCTTCGGTCTTCTGGACCAGATCGCCGATGTAGATGATGTTGTCGTTCTTGAGGCAGTTGGCGCTGCGGACCGACAGTTCGAGCTCGTCGACCTTTTTGAGAAGGAAGCGGTTGAGCTGGTTGACGTCGGACTCGTCGGCGGTGGTCGACGGCGCCGCCATGCCGATCATGCCGCTGTCGTTCATCGCTTCCTCGAAGTGGACGAAGACCTGCAGCTGGTCCTGGAGGATGCGCGCGGCGTAAGCGACGGCGTCTTCCGGGGTCACCGTGCCGTCGGTTTCGACGGTCAGGCTCAGCTTGTCGAAGTCAAGTTCCTGGCCGATGCGCGCATTGTCGACCTTGTAGGCGACCTGACGGACGGGCGAGAAGAGCGAGTCGACCGGGATCAGGCCGATCGGCGCGTCGGCCGGGCGGTTGGCGGTCGCGGGGACATAGCCCTTGCCGGTGTCGGCGACGAGTTCCATGTTCAGCGTCGCGCCGTCGTCGAGGTGGCAGATGACATGGTTCGGGTTCATCACCTTGATGTCGCCCGACACCATGATGTCGCCGGCCTTGACGGTCGCGGGACCAGTGGCCGAAAGCTGCAGCCGCTTCGGGCCTTCGCCTTCCATCTTGAGCGCGATCTGCTTGACGTTGAGGACGATGTCGGTGACATCCTCGCGCACGCCGGCGAGGCTCGAGAATTCGTGCAGGACGTTCTCGATCTTGATCGACGTGATGGCCGCACCCTGGAGCGACGAGAGCAGAACGCGGCGCAGCGCGTTGCCGAGCGTCAGGCCGAAACCACGCTCAAGCGGTTCGGCGACGAAGGTCGCCTTGCGCTTGCCGTCGCCGCCGGCCTTGATTTCCAGGTTGCTGGGCTTCTTCAATTCCTGCCAGTTCCGGATATTGACAGTCATGGACTTCCCTTTGCTTTGGGCGGGACGGGCAGGGGTCGGCTACCCATCCAGCGAGAGATTTGGTGCGGGCGGGCCCCGGCGGGGCGCGCCCGAAAAGGCGTCAGACGCGGCGGCGCTTGGCCGGGCGGACACCATTGTGCGGGATCGGCGTCACGTCGCGGATCGACGTGATGTGGAAGCCGACCGCCTGAAGGGCGCGGAGTGCCGATTCACGACCGGCACCGGGGCCCTTGACCTCGACTTCGAGGGTGCGGACGCCGTGCTCGGCGGCCTTCTTGCCCGCATCTTCGGCGCAGACCTGCGCCGCATAGGGAGTCGACTTGCGGCTGCCCTTGAAACCCATCATGCCGGCGCTCGACCATGCAATCGCGTTGCCCTGCGCGTCGGTGATGGTGATCATCGTGTTGTTGAAGGTCGCGTTGACGTGGGCCACACCCGACGAGATATTCTTGCGTTCGCGCCGACGAAGGCGCTGCGGTTCACGAGCCATGTTGAAATCCTGTCCTAAATCCTGAAGCGGGCCGGGGCGCAGCCGTCGAAGGGCGGCCACCGGCGCGGAAAAACCGGCTTACTTCTTCTTGCCAGCGATCGGCTTCGCCTTGCCCTTGCGGGTGCGCGCATTGGTGTGCGTGCGCTGGCCGCGGACGGGAAGGCCCTTGCGATGACGCAGGCCGCGATAGCAGGCGAGGTCCATCAGGCGCTTGATGTTCATCGCCGTGTTGCGGCGAAGGTCACCCTCGACCGTATGGTCGGCGTCGAGCGTTTCGCGGATCTGGAGGATTTCGGCGTCCGAAAGATCCTGGATGCGACGGCTGTGGTCGATGCCCAGCTTGTCGGCGATGTCGACGGCGGTCTTGCGGCCGATGCCGTGGATATAGGTGAGCGCGATGATAACGCGCTTGTTGGTGGGCAGGTTGACGCCCGCGATACGTGCCATGCTGTTCTTTCTCCTGCTCCACAGGACTCGCTGGCAGCCGAGTCCTATCTCAAAGCGTCTGATTTCCAACGCAAAAAACGGACCACGAATACGCTAGCCGCGTTTCGCCGTCCGGTCAGGCTGTCGGAATGCATGCGCAACTAAGGTGAGTCGGGCCGAAAGTCAAGCAATGTGCCCGGCTTTGCGGTGGGCCGAAGGGCGATGGCTCGCCCCTAAAGCTACAAAGGATACGGACGGGGCGTTCGAAACTGTATCCTTTGTTGCCTTAAGCGCTCTTTGACGCGGCGTTGAATCGATACTGGCATTGATGGACAAAGTAGGAAAGCGCCGATTACGACGTCAACGCCACCGCGCGGTCGTGCAGGCGGCCGACGACGGCGCGGTGGATTCCGGGGGCGCAGGCGATGACGCCGAAGGCCTGCGCGCGCGGGGTGTTGAACGCCAGCGGTTCGCCAAAGGCATCGGTGACGACCGCGCCCGCTTCGGTCGCGATCAGCGCCGCGGCGGCGACGTCCCATTCGAACCCCCAGCGCAGCGTCGCGACGAGGTCGGCGCGGTCGTCGGCGACGAGCGCCATGCGCAACGCGATGCTGTTCGGCTTGGTGACCATGATCAGGTCGCGGTCGATCTTGGGCAGGCTGTCGGCGGGGACGCGCGATCCGTCGAAGAGCATCCGGCGGCTCGCGCGCAACGTCTCGCCGTTGAGTGTCGCGCCGTGCCCCTTTTGCGCGACCCATAATTCGTCGAGCGCGGGGGCATAGAGAACGCCGAGTTCGGGCGCACCGTCGACGACGAGCGCGACCGACACGCACCAGCCGGGGCGGCCGCGGATGAAATCGCGCGTGCCGTCGATCGGATCGACGCACCACATCGCGCGGCACGCCAGGCGGTCTTCATTGTCGGCGGTCTCTTCGGACAGCCAGCCGGCGCGCGGCTCGATCGCGCCGAGCACCGCCTTCAGCCGCGCATCGACCGCCAGGTCGACGTCGCTGACCGGATTGTCGTGCGACTTGTTCCAGACGCTGACCGCCTTGCCCTCGCCGCGCCAGCGCGCCATCGCCATGTCGCCGACCTCGCGGGTCGCGGCGATCACGGCTTCGAGGTTATGGCCGGGCATGGCGGAAGGCCTAGGCGCTCGCGACGGTCATGCCGTCGATACGGAGCGTCGGCGCGTTGACCGCGTGGCGAAATTCGAGGTCGTTGGCGGGAATGAGTGCGGCGAACATGTCGACCAGATTGCCCGCGACGGTGAACTCGGCGATCGGCCCGGCGATCCGGCCGTCACGGATCAGGAAGCCCGACGCGCCGCGACTATAGTCGCCGGTAACGGGATTGACACCCTGGCCGATCAGCTCGGTCAGATAGACGCCCTCCTTGATGTCGGCCATCAGCGCTTCGGGGCTCTGCGGTCCCGCCGCGAGGTGGAGGTTGCTTGCCGTCACGCCCGCCGCGCCGCCGCCGCGGCTGGCATGGCCGGTGGGCTGGAGGCCGAGCTGTTTCGCCGACGCCGTGTCGAGCAGCCAACCGGTGATCTTGCCCCCGGTCACGATGTCGCGCGGCGCGGTCGGCAGGCCCTCGCCGTCGAAGGCGCGACTGCGCAGGCCGCGCGGCCGGTGCGGATCGTCGCGGATGACGATGGCGCTGTCGAAAAGCGGCTGGTCTTCCTTGCCGAGCAGGAAGCTGGTGCCGCGCGCGACCGCAGGCCCGGCAATCGCGGAGAGAAGATGGCCGACGATGCCGCCGCTGACGCGCGGATCGAGCAGCACCGGCACCTTGCCGACCGGCGCCTTGCCGGGATTGAGCCGCGCGACCGCGCGGGTGCCCGCACGCGTGCCGATCGCTTCGACGCTTTCGAGGTCGGACAGGTGGTGCGCGCTGTGCCAGCCATAGTCGCGCTGCATGCCCGCGCCTTCGCCCGCGATGACGCTGGCCGACAGGCTGTGCCCGCTCGATCCATAGCCGCCGGTGAAGCCGTGGCTGGTCGCGAGCGCGAAGCGGGTGCGGCTGTGGCTGGCGCTGCCGCCCTCGCTGTTGGTGACGCCTGCAACCGCGCGCGCCGCTTCCTCGACCGCGAGGGCTGCTTCGCGCAGCGCCTGCGGATCGGCTTCGCTGCCGTCGTCGAGATCGAAATCGGGCACCGGCCCCTTGAACAGCCGGTCCTCGGGCGCGAGGCCGGCATAGGGATCTTCCGGCGCCTCGCGCGCCATCGCGACGCAGCGTTCGACCAGTTTGGCGAGTTCGCCTGCATCCATGTCGGCGGTCGACACGCTGGCGCTGCGCTGGCCGACGAAGACGCGGAGCGAAATGTCCTGTCCTTCGGACCGCTCGACATCCTCGAGCGCACCGAGGCGCATCGAGACCGAGGTGGCGGCGTTGCAGTAATAGAGCGCGTCGGCGGCGTCGGCGCCGGCTTTCGTCGCGGCGTCGCAGAGCATCTGCGCGCGATCCAGGGCTTCGGAAACGGTCAGCATGTCCGCGCCCTATACGGCGCGCGGGCCAGCGTCAAAATCTATGTCGGATTCAATACCTCCGTCATCCCGGCGAAGGCCGGGATCTCGCCGGTGAGTTATAGCGATAGGGTGAAATCCCGGCCTTCGCCGGGATGACGAGAAAGGAAAGGATTAGCGCGCGATTGCAGCGATGGCGTCGGTGGCGGCCATCGCGCCGCTGACCCACAGAAAGGGCAGCGTCAGCGCCGCGGCCCACAGGCGGCGGACGTCGCGGCGGAAACGCGCGTGCAATCCCCAGCTCGCCAGCGCCTGGCGACTGAGATGATACCAATGGCGTTCGGTCATCCGCGCGATCGGGACGGCGAGCGCGAGGAGCATGACGAGAGCCACCGCGATCAGCGCCGACGGCGCTCCGGCGGCGACTGCGCTGGTTACGAGCCATATCTGCAAGGCGGCAAAGGCGATGAGGGCGGCGGCGGCGTGGACGGTCATGCGGCGACCCAGGCTGCGTGCCGGCGGTACGCTTGCAGTCGATCGGCGCCAGAGGCGCGGTCCGAACGTCGATGCCATGTTTTCAGCCCCTCCGGCTGGCGATTCCCAGAAACGCCACGTTTTGCCCCAAAAATTCCCAAGTCAAGACACTCTGCCAGTGATTCGTTAATTTTTGCATTCGCTTCGTCGCGGATTCGCCACGAATCCGGGTTGGAGTGCCTCAATCGCTGCCATATCGGCGCTATTCGCCGTGTTTTGTGACCAATTCGCGATGAACGGCCCTGGCCGGTTGAGGGTGAAGCGGTTTCCGTCCGCAACCTTTGCATCGGATAGCCGAGCGGGTATCGCTTGCCGCTCGTCTTCGGCAACAGGGGAAAATCATCGATGCGTTATCTGGCCGCTCTCGCCGCTCTGGCTCTTCCGCTCGCGTCCGCGGCCGCCGCCGAAGGCGAAGCCGCGGTCGAACCGAGGCCTGCGGCGCTGGTTGCCGACGGCGTTCCCGCGGTGCCCGCCGAACTGACCGCCGCCACGCGCCCCTATATGGAATATCGCGGCGCCGCCTTCGTCGGCTGGAACCCCGCCGACAAATCGATGCTGATCGCGACGCGCTTCGGCAACACGACGCAGCTTCACCGCGTCGCCCGCCCGCTGGCCGCGCGCGAGCAATTGACCTTCGAAGCGGAACCGGTCGCACATGGCGGCTGGTCGCCCGCCAATGGCGACATGATGCTGGTCCAGAAGGACGTTGGCGGCAGCGAATTCTATCAGATTTATGCGATGAAGGACGGGCGCCTTCGCCTGCTCACCGACGGCAAGAGCCGTAATTCGCTCGATGCGTGGAGCAAGGACGGCAGCCTCGTCGCTTTCACCTCGACGCGGCGTAACGGCCGCGACAACGATATTTACGTCATGAACCCGCGCGATCCCGCGTCGATGCGGATGGCGGCGCAGGTCGACAGCAACGGCTGGTCGGTCGCGGGCTTCGCGCCCGACAAGAGCTGGGCGCTGGTCGCGCGATCGGCCTCGATCGAAAAGACCGACCTGTTCCGCCTCGACCTCGCAAGCGGCAAGATGACGCCGATCGGCGATCACAAGAAGAAGATCGCTTTCGAGGGCGCGTCCTTCGCGCCCGACGGCGCGATCTGGGCCACGAGCGATGCTGGCAGCGACGTGCTGCGCCTCGGCACCCTCGACCCGAAGACCGGTGCCTTCACACCGCGCGGCCCGGCCGAGACATGGGACGTTGAGGCGTTCGACATCTCCCCCGACGGGCGCTTCATCGCCTATGCGATCAACGAGGCGGGGGTGAGCCGATTGCGTGTGCTCGACGTCGCGAGCGGCGCGGCGCAGACGGTCGATGGGCTGCCCGCGGGCGTGATCGGTCATCTCGAGATTGCGCCGTGGGGCGCGATCGGTATCGGCTTCACCTCGGCGCACAGCGCGGCCGATGCTTATAGCGTCGATCCCGAAACGCTCGCCGTGACCCGCTGGACGCAAAGCGAGACCGGCGGCCTCGACGCCGCACGCAACATCGAGCCCGAACTGGTCACGATCAAGAGCTTCGACGGACTCGAGATGTCGGGTTTCCTCTATCGCCCCGATCCCGCGAAATTCCCCGGCAAGCGGCCGCTGATCATGCACGTCCACGGCGGACCCGAAAGCCAGTGGCGCCCCGAGTTTCTGGGCAGCACCAATTATATCGTCAATGAGCTGGGGGTCGCCTATTTCTACCCCAACGTCCGCGGCTCGACCGGCTATGGCAAGCGCTTCGTCGGGCTCGACAACGGGCCGTTCAAGCGCGAGGACAGCGTCAAGGACATGGGCGTGTTTCTCGACGCGCTCGCGAAGGATCCCAGGCTCGACGCGACGCGCTTCGGGCTGACCGGGCGCAGCTATGGCGGCTATATGTGCTATGCCGCCGCGACGCATTTCGCCGACAAGCTGCGCGCGAACCTCTGCGTCGTCGCCATCTCGAACTTCGTGACTTTCCTCGAAAACACGCAGGAATATCGTCGTGACCTGCGCCGCGTCGAATATGGCGACGAGCGCGATCCCGCGCAGCGGGCGAAGCTGATGGAAATCTCCCCGCTCACCCGCGTCGCCGACATCAAGAAGCCCTTGTTCGTCGTCACCGGCGCCAACGACCCGCGCGTCCCGGCATCGGAGGCCGAGCAGGTCGTGGCCGCCGTGCGGGGGAACGGCGGCACCGCCTGGCATCTGGTCGCGACCAACGAGGGGCATCAGTGGGGCAAGAAGGAGAATGTCGATTACACCTTCTGGACCTCTCTGCTTTTCTGGAAGCAATATCTGCTGAACTGACGCACGCGACTTGACCGCAGTGCGGGCCGAGGCCTAGCGGCTTTTGGCAGGTTCTTGCCCAAGGAGATGCGATGCGCCGGCCCAAGCTGCTGGATACGATGCGCGATTACAGCTGGCCGCTGTTCCGCGCCGATGCGTTGGCCGGGGTCAGCGTCGCGCTCGTGGCGCTACCCCTCTGCATCGCGATCGCCATTGCGTCGGGCAGCACGCCCTTCGTCGGGCTCGTCACCGCGATCATCGGCGGCTTCATCATTTCGGCGACGAGCGGCAGCCGGGTGCAGATCGGCGGGCCGACCGGCGCCTTCATCGTCGTCGTCTATGGCGTCATCCAGAATCACGGGATGGACGGGCTGATCGTCGCGACGATCATGGCGGGGATCATCCTGACGATCGCCGGCTTCTTCCGCGCCGGCCGGCTGATCGCGCTGGTCCCCGAACCGGTGATCGACGGCTTCACCATCGGCATCGCGACGATCATCGCCGCCAGCCAGCTCCAGGACGCGCTCGGCCTGTCGGCGGGCAAGGTTCCCGCCGACATGATCCCGAAGATCGAGGCGCTATGGGCAGCGCGCGCGACACTCAGCCCGGCGGCGCTGGGCGTCACCGCCGCGACCGTCGCCGCGATCCTGCTGCTGCGCCGCTGGCGTCCACGCTGGCCGGTGCTGGTGATCGCGGTCGGTCTTGCCTCGCTGGCGGTTGCCGCCTTTCACCTGCCGGTCGATACGGTGGGATCGCGCTTCGGCGCGCTGCCATCGGGGCTTCCGGCGCCGCACTGGCCGCAGGTGACGGCGGATCGCCTGATCGAACTGCTGCCCTCGGCCTTCACCATCGCCTTTCTCGCGGGGGTCGAATCCTTGCTGTCGGCGATCGTCGCCGACCGCATGTTCGGCGGGCATCACCGCCCGAGCGCCGAACTGCTCGCGCAAGGCTATGCGAACATCGTCTCGCCCTTGTTCGGCGGGCTGCCGGTCACCGGCGCGATCGCGCGCACCGCGACAAACGTCCGCGCGGGCGGGCGCACGCCGGTTGCGGGGATGGTGCACGCGCTGGTGATCCTCGCGGTGCTGCTCGTCGCGGGAAAGCTCGCCGGCGCGCTGGCGCTGCCGGCGCTCGCGGCGGTGCTGCTCGTCACCGCGCTGAACATGGCCGAACCTGAGAAGTGGCGCGAGCATCTCACTCTGCCGCGCGACGAACTGCTATTGCTCGTGCTGACGCTGGTGCTGACGGTGTTCGCCGACCTGACGATCGCGATCGGGGTCGGTGTCGCGCTCGGCCTGCTGCTGCGCTGGTGGAAGGGGCGGGGACCGACGCCGTGGACGCCGCGCGAGGGGTGAGCGGCCCGGTTTCCTGACCGTCCGCCTCCTTGAAGGAATCGTCATCCCGGCGAAGGCCGGGATCTCACCGTCTCGGCCTGACGCATCGGCGAGATCCCGGCCTTCGCCGGGATGACGAGATAAGGAAGGCGATATTTCAGCCTAAGCCGATCACGTTCTAATTCTTCGGCGGCACCGGCAGGTCGCCCGCGTCGACATCGGGCGTTTCAGGCGCCGGAGCCTGTCCGCTGGCCTGGCGTTCGAGCTCCTCGGCCGCCTTCTGCCGTTCGGCGAGCGCCTTTTCCTCGGCGACGACCGCGGCTTCGACCTCGTCCGCCGCGGCGTCGATGCCCGCAATCCGCTTGGCGCGCTCGTCGGCGATCATCGCCTGCCAGTCGGTCTTGTCGGCCGCCTGGCGTTCGGCCTTGGCGCCCGCGAGGAGCGCCTGCGTGCAGCCGGTGAAGCCGCCAAGCCCGACCGGCGAGCAGCTGTCGGTGCCGAAGCGGCCGACGCGCTCCATCGAGGTCACGCGGTTGAGCCACGCCTGGTTGCGCGGGTCGAGCGGATCGCCACCGCGGAAGATCTGCGGCACGCGATACCGATCCTGTTCGGGCAGGCGGTTGCAGACGACGATCTCGTCGGGGCTCGACTGCTCGCACTTGTCGTCGCCATAGATGATCACCTGATTGATCTTGTCGGCGTTCACCGTGTTGGCCTCCTGCGCGGCGGCAGGGAAAGCGGCGAGGCTGCTGGCGAGAAACAGCGCGGCGAGCGGCAGGCGGGTCATCATCTTATCCTTCATTGCGTTTCGGTCGGAATGGCATGCGCTCTCTGCATAGTCCATGAACATTCCGTCGTCCTTCGCGCCGCGGAACGGCGAGAGGCTTATCTATCAGATACGCTTGGACAGCGCGATGGCTGCGCGGCAGCCCGCGCGAATCGCGAGGCTGAGCAGCGGATAGCCGGGCGCGCTTTCGGCCCCTGCAGCGAGCGCGGCTTCCTTGTGTTCGAGCTCCTCGGCGCGGAAATCCTCGACCGCGGCGCTGAGCTCGGGATCGCTGTCGCCGAGTTCGTCGATCTGATGGCGGTAGTGGCGGTCGATCTCGGTCTCGACCGCGGCGGTGCAGGCCATCGCGGCGCGCGGACCCATGGCCGCGGTCACCGCGCCGAGCGCGAAGCCCGCGACGTTCCAGACCGGCTGGAGCGCGGTCGGGCGCACGCCGCGGCGCGCGATCATCGCGTCGAAGAAGGCGCGGTGTCGCTCTTCCTGTTCGGCCATATGCGCGATCTCGCGCGCCATCGGGTGGCGGTCGCCCATCACCGCGAGCTGGCCGGCATAGATGCGCGTCGCGCCATATTCGCCGGCCTGGTCGACGCGGATCATCGAGGCGGTGCGGTGCTTGCTCATGCCGCCGATGTGGTCCGGCGGCGCAGCAAGGTCAAGACGAGCGCGGCGGCGGCGAGCGAGAAGATCGCATTGAAGCCGGCGAGCGAGATGCCGAACAGCCGCCACTGCGCGACGTCGCAGCGGATGATCGGCGCCGCCATGATCTCGTCGAGCGAAATCGGGCCGCTATGGCTGGTGCTGCACGTCGTCAGCCCCTCCCACAGCCCATATTCGACCCCGGCGTGGAAAATGCCGATCGCACCGCTGACCGCGATTGCGATGGCGGCGAGCAGGGTCAGCGCGCGCATGACCTTGTCGTTGCGATTGAGGAGCAGCGCGAGCAACGCCAGCACGATCGCCGCCTGGTGCGGCCAGCGCTGCCAATAGCACATTTCGCACGGATGGAGGCCGAAGCCGAACTGCGACACGAGCGCGCCGCCATAAAGAAGCAGCGGCGCGGCGAGCGCGACGAGCGGCGCGGCAAGGCGGGATTGGAGCATCAACACTTACCTTGAACTATAGTCATTCCGGCGAAGGCCGGAATCTCGCCGGTGCGTCAGATACAGAAGGCGAGGTCCCGGCCTTCGCCGGGACGACGGATTGAACAAATCAGTTGCGTGCGGCCGGTTTCGCGGGCGGCTTGCCGCCCTGCGCCATGCGCGGCGTCGCCGGGCCGATCCGCCCGATCGTCTGCAGCGCATAATAGAGCTGATAATCCTTGATGCCCTTGGCCTTCAGCTCGTCGGCGGTCGCGGTGAAGCGCGGATCGTCCTTCTCGTCCTTTTCGAGCAGGCTGTTGTCGACCTTCTTCTCGTTGATCAGATGGCGGCGCAGGTCGCTTTCGCGGAAGCGCGGGCGATCCTTGTAATCGGGGTCCGAAAGCTGCGGCACGCGAATGTCGGGCTCGATCCCGCCTTCCTGCACGCTGCGGCCCGAGGGGGTGTAATAGCGCGCGGTCGTCAGGCGGAGCGCGGTGGTGTCGGTCAGTGGCAGCACCGTCTGCACCGATCCCTTGCCGAAGCTGCGTTCGCCCATGATCACCGCGCGATGCTGATCCTGCAGCGCGCCCGCGACGATTTCGGAAGCGGAGGCGGAGCCCGCGTCGATCAGCACGATCATCGGCGCGCCGCCGGCAAGGTCGCCGGGTTCGGCGAAATAGCGTTCGATATCTCCCTTCTTGCGCCCGCGCTGCGAGACGATCTCGCCGCGGTCGAGGAAGATGTCGCTGACCCCCACCGCTTCGTCGAGCAGCCCGCCGGGGTTCGAGCGCAGGTCCAGCACCCAGCCGCGCGGTTTGTGGCCGAGCGACTTTTCGACCGAGATCATCGCGGCCTTGAGGTCGCGGGTCGCGTCGGCGGAGAAGCTGGCGATGGTCAGCACGCCGACATCGTCCTTCACTTCCCATTTGACCGGCTTCACGTCGATGATCTCGCGGGTCAGCGTCATCTCGATCGGCTTGTCCTGGCCTTCGCGCACGACGGTGATCTCGATCTGAGTGCCGGGACGCCCACGCATCTGCTCGACCGCTTCGTCGAGCGTCATTCCGAAAATCAACTGCTTGTTGATGTGCGTGATATAGTCGCCCGCCTTGACCCCGGCGCGGTCGGCGGGGGTGTCGGCGGTCGGCGCGATCACCTTGACTACGCCGTCCTCCATCGTGACCGACAGGCCCAGCCCGCCATATTCGCCGTCGGTCTGGGTGCGCAGATTGGAATAGTCGCGCGCGTCGAGATAACCCGAATGCGGGTCAAGGCTGGCGAGCATCCCGTTGATCGCGCCCTCGATCAGCTTGTCGTCGCTGACCGGCTCGACATAGTTGGATTTGACCTCGAGAAAGACATCCATGAAGCGGGCGATTTCCTGCTGCGTCGAGGCGTCGACGGTCGCCATCGCCCCGGTCGCGAGCGGGACGAGCGCAAGGGTTGAAAGCGCCGCGGCACCCTGCCACAGCGCGAAGCGGCGCCGGGAAGAGGAGGCAGTCTGGATCGATTCGGTCATGGTCATCTTTCAATCGCGCAGGCGTGAACCTGCCTTATAATCCCCGGCGCGCCATCGTCCTACGGAATTTTGGGAGCGTCAAGCGGGAGTTCCGGGACAGAGACATGGGGTCACCCCAACATTCGGGCGATATCCACGGGCCGTCCGGCGCGCCGCAGTTCGACGGTAATCCGACTGTCGTCGGACCCGGCGCGGCCGATCGGCGCCCCGGCGTCCAGCGTGTCGCCGACCCCCGCCGACAGCGCGATCATCCCGGTGACCAGCGAAATCCAGCCGCCGCCATGGTCGATGATGACGATCTTGCCATAGCCGCGATAATCGCCCGCGAAGCTGACGCGCCCCGGTGCGGGGGCGACGACCTGCCCGCCCGGGCGCGCCGCGATGGTGATCCCGCGCGAGCGGACGCCGCTGTCATTGACTTCGCCCAGCCCCGCGACGATGCGCCCGACGACGGGCAGGCGATAGACGCCGCGCGCAAGCTCGGCCTCGGCCGGTGCAGGCGGAGCCGTCCGCATCACCGCGCTCGTCGGATCGCGCGGGCGCGGGATCGGGCCCGCGAGCTGGGCCAGTTCGCCGCGCACTGCGCCGTCGGTTTCGAGTGCATCCATCAGTTCGACGATGTCGCGCGCCTTTTCGCCCAGCCCGAGGGCGCGGTCGGCTTCGAGCTGGGCGCTGCTCATCAACTCGCGCGAGCGCAGCCGTCCCTCGTTTTCGAGCCGGGTTAGCGCGTCACGGCGCTGGGCGAGTTCGGTCTTGCTCGCAGCGAGTGCCTGCAGCGCGATTCCCTGCTGCCGGCGGACGGCGCGTAGTTCGGCAAGCTCGCGGCGCACGCCCGCCGTTCGTTGCGCGATCACCGGCATGGCGGCGTCGATCACGGCGCGCGCATGCACCATGTCGGTCAGCGATCCGGGCTGGGCGAGGACGCTCACCGGGGGCTGGCGGCTGAGTTGCTGCAACGCGGCGGTAAGCTCCAGCAAGGGCTGCCGCTGCTCGGCGAGCCGCGCCTCTTGCCCCTTCAGCCGCCGTGACACCAGCGCGACGCGCGCTTCGCCGGCATTGATGTCGGCTTCGGCCGACTGGATGCGTGCGGCGAGGGCGGCGCTGCGCTTCTTCAGCCGCTCGGCCTCGTCGTGTGCGGCGGTCGCCTGCGCTTCGAGCGCGGCGCTGCGCGTCATCGCGTCGGCCGATTGCCGCTTGGCGGTCAGAAGCTGCTCGCGCTCGCGCGCTGCGATCGCCTGAGGGTCGAAGACATCGTCGCTTTGCGCGACCGCCAGCGTGCCGCCGACGGCAGCGAAGCCCAGCGCCAGCGGGAAGGCCCAGCGCCTCATTGCCGCCCCTCGCGGTGATAGGGGTGCCCTGCAATGATGCTGGTCGCGCGCCACAATTGCTCGGCGAGCATCGCACGCGCCATCAGGTGCGGCCAGGTGGCGCGACCGAAGGCGATGACCCGGTCGGCACCCTCGCGCTCGGCGGGGGTGAAGCCATCGGCGGCGCCGAGACAAAAGCGCGCCTCGCGCACCCCGCCGTCGCGCCATTTTTCGAGCAGTTTCGCGAATTCGAGCGAGGAGAGCTGCTCGCCGCCCTCGTCGAGCAATAGGGTGCGGCTGTTGTCGGCCGGTGCAGGAACGCGCCCGCCGGTGTCGGGAAGCTCCGAAATCTTCTGCGCCCAGGTCACGCGCTTCATGTAGCGCTCGACCAGCTCGGCCTCGGGCCCGCGCCCGATGCGCCCGCGCGCGATGATGTGCAGCAACATGACGCCTCGCCTACGTTAGCGAGGCAAAGGCGTCAATTTACCGCGGCAACCGGCGGCGCGTCGCCGAACGACCACATGCGCTCGAGGTTGTAGAAGCTGCGCACCTCGGGGCGGAACAGGTGGACGATCACGTCGCCCGAATCGATCAGCACCCAGTCGGCGTTCGGCAGCCCCTCGACCCGGACGCTGCGGCCCGTTTCCTGCTTGATGCGCTGCGCCAGCTTGTCGGCGATCGCCGAGACATGACGCGTCGACCGGCCGCTCGCGATCACCATATGATCGGCGATGCTGCTCTTGCCGGCAAGCGGAATGGAGATGGTTTCCTGGGCCTGATCCTCGTCCAGCTGGTGGAGAATCAGCGCGTGGAGCGCGTCCACGCTGTTGGCGGGTGCGGCATCCTTACTGGCGGCTATCAAGCGGTTTCATTCCTTTCATCCATGGCCAGCCGCGAATGCGTGACAGGGTCGCGCATCGCGCGGCCTGCATAGCTCTCGAACCAGCGGGGGTCGGCCTGCCGTATTGCAGTTGCGGATCGCACATCGGGCGAAAAACGCAGGAACACGAGGGCAGGCGGTCTCCAGTCCGTCCAGTGACGTTTCTGGTCCGCGGGCCGGACAAAGCGCCGCAGCCAACCCATCGCCTGGGCGGCGTGGGTGCGGCCATTATAGCCCGGACGCGCAATCACCGCAATCGGCATCAATCGCGCGATCCCCCGCCAGTCGCGCCAGCGGGGCAATTGGGCCAGATTGTCGGCGCCCATGATCCAGATGAAGCGGCGATTGGGATAGCGCCGCACGAGCTTTTTCAGCGTATCGACCGTATAGCGCGTGCCGAGTTCGGCCTCGATCGCGGTCGCGCGGATCGGCGAGCGCCGCGCCATGCGCTGCGCCGATGCGAGACGGGCCGGAAGCGGCGCCATGCCCTTCGCGGGCTTCAGCGGATTGCCCGGCGAGACGAGCCACCACAATTCGTCGAGATCCAGCGCCGCGATCGCATCGAGGCTGATCGCCCGATGCCCGCCGTGCGCCGGGTTGAAGCTGCCGCCGAGGAGCCCGGTGGTGATCACAGGAGCGACTGCCAGTCGCTGCGGTTATGCTGAACCCGGGCGATCAGAATCCCATCCGGTTCGACGCGATAGACGAGGAGCAGCGGCGTCGCGGGCACGCGCCACTTGCGCAAGGCGCCGTCCGTGAACGTCGGACCGGCGCGTGGACGATCAAGCAGAAACTCCGCTGCCTCCAGCGCGGCATCGACGGCACGGACGGCAAATTCGGCATCGCGAGTCGCGTAAAAATCTTCGATACGCGCGAGATCCGAGCGCGCCGGCCCGGACCATCTGAGCCGGGCCATTAAGCGGTGCCGTCCCTTTTTGCCCGCAGCTGCGCCCGTCGATCGGCGATCCATTGTTTCATATCGTCGTGCGAAATCCAGTCGCCTGCTTCCGCAGCATCGACGCCTTCCTGAACAAACGCCAGAAAGTCCGCCTCGCGTCGGGCATGTTCACGAACCGCTTGCGAGACGAACCATGCGCGGCTGCGACCCTGCGCTGCGACGATCTCATCGACCAGAGCGACGGTGTCGTCATCGACGCGGGCGGAAATGACGGTCTGTTTGGTCATGGTCTGAATGTATCATTTGTATACAAATGATTCAAGGACGCGTCTGCCCCGTCCCCCGCACCAGCCACTTATAGGTCGTCAGCCCTTCGAGCGCGACCGGGCCGCGCGCGTGGAGCCGTCCCGTCGCGATGCCGATTTCGGCACCGAGGCCGAATTCGCCGCCGTCGGCGAACTGGGTCGAGGCGTTGTGCATGACGATCGCGCTGTCGACCTCCGACAGGAAGCGTTCGGCCGCCGCCTCGTCTTCGGTGACGATCGCGTCGGTGTGGCGGCTCGAATGCGCGTCGATATGCGCGAGCGCGCCCGCGAGGCCATCGACGATGGCGATCGAGACGATCGCGTCGAGATATTCGCTGTCCCAGTCGCCCGCCGATGCCGCATCGACATGCGGGCTGAGCGCGACGACATCGCGGTCGCCGCGCACCTCGCAGCCCGCCTGGACCAGCGCGTCGACGATGGCGAGCGGCGCGGGATAGGCGCGGTCGATCAGGATCGTCTCGGTCGCGCCGCAGATGCCGGTGCGGCGCATCTTGGCGTTGACCGCCAGCGGCAGCGCCTTCGCCGGATCGGCGGCGCCGTCGATATAGAGATGGTTGATCCCGTCGAGATGCGCGAGCACGGGTACGCGCGCCTCGTCCTGCACACGCGCGACGAGGCCCTTGCCGCCGCGCGGGATGATGATGTCGACGAGCCCCTGCGCGCGGAGCAGCGCGCCGACCGCGGCGCGGTCCTGTGTCGGAACGAGCTGCACCGCATCGGCGGGCAGGCCGCTTGCGGCGAGTCCGGCGGCGAGCGCCGCGTGGATCGCGCGGTTGCTGTGCACCGCCTCGCTGCCGCCGCGCAGGATCACCGCATTGCCCGACATCAGGCCGAGTGCGGCGGCGTCGGCGGTGACGTTCGGACGGCTTTCGTAGATGATGCCGACGACGCCGAGCGGCACGCGAATGCGGCTGAGTTCCATGCCGTTCGGACGCACCGCGCGGTCGATCTCGCGCCCGACCGGATCGGGGAGCGCCGCGACGGCATCGACCGCATCGGCGATCGCGCTCAGCCGATCCTCGTCGAGCCGTAGCCGGTCGAGCATCGCCGCGGTCAGTCCGCCAGCCTGCCCAGCCTCCATGTCGCGGGCGTTGGCGTCCAGGATTTTCGCCGCCTGCGTGCGAAGCTGCGCCGCGCCTGCGCGCAGCGCCGCCGCCTTTTCCGTGGTGGATGCGACCGCGAGCCGCTTCGCCGCTACGCGTGCGCGCGCGCCCATGTCGGCGATCAGCGCGTCGGCGTCGGCGGGGCGCGGCGGGGTGAGGGCTTCGGCGTTCATCGCGCGGCCCTATCATGATTCACGCGGGTGCCGAAAGCCCTCGTTGCGCAGGTTGCAACGCCCCATTAGAGCGGGTAGCCAATCGTGATCGTCATGGCGGGAAGCTGCAGGCGACAAAGCAATCTCCAGCCATCGGCGAGACAGCAGCATGGCTGGAGATTGCTTCGTCGCTTCGCTCCTCGCAATGACGCCGGGATCGATCCAACAATCCTATCCAGTCGGGGCGCATGAGCGGGGACATCGAAAGCATCGGGGCGGCGATCACGGCGGGGCTGGCGGGCTCGGCGGTCGAGCCCAGGCACGGCGGCACCGGGGGGCACGGCGGCGCACGCTGCCTCAATTGCGGGACGAGCCTCGTCGGGTCGCATTGCCATCGCTGCGGGCAGAAGGCCGACGTCCATCGCAGCTTCGGCGCGATCGGGCACGACCTTGTCCACGCGATCTTTCATTTCGAGGGCAAGCTGTGGAACACGCTGCCGCTGCTCGCGTGGCGGCCTGGCGACCTCACGCGGCGCTATATCCACGGCGAGCGCGCGCGCTTTATTTCGCCGCTGGCGCTGTTCCTCTTTGCAGTGTTCCTGACCTATGCCGTGCTCGCGATGGTCGGCGCGGGCGGCGGGCTCGGTCAGGAGTTGAACAAGGCCGCCGCCGAACAGACGCGCGCGGCGGCGATCAAGGACAGTATGCAGGACGAGGTCGACCGGATCGACATCGAACTGGCGAAAAAGGACTTGCCCGCGGCGCGGCGCGGCGAATTGCAGGCCGAGCGCGACACGCTCCAGAAGAGCGCCGGCTATCTGGGCGTAACGCGCAGCCGCAGCGCAGAGGAACGCGAAGCCGACCGCGCCGCAGGCCCGCCGGTGCTTGCCAACCCGGTCGAGCAGGTAAGGACGAGCGCCGATTTCGTCACGCGGAACAAGGTCGGCTCCGGCATCCCGTTCATCGATCACGGCATGGAAAAGGCGTTCGCGAATCCCGCGCTGATCCTCTACAAGGTGCAGGCGAACGCCTATAAGTTCGCGTGGGCGCTGATTCCGCTGTCGCTGCCCTTCCTATGGCTGCTCTATCCGTTCAGCCGGCGTTTCCACACATATGATCATTTCGTCTTCGTGACCTATTCGATCAGCTTCATGCTGCTGATGTTCGTGGCCGTGCGCTTGCTCAACCTGACGATCTTCGGCGAGCTCGCGACCTTTGTCGCGCTGCTCTATGTACCTTTCCACATGTATCGCCAGCTTCGCGGCGCCTATCGATCGTCGCGGATCGGGGCGCTGGCGCGAACGAGCCTGCTGCTTCTCTTCAGCCTGTTCGCGGTGATCATGTTCATGCTGTTGCTGCTCGCGCTCGGCGCCGCCGGCTGACGAGGAACTGTAACGAAGGGCCGGGCAGGGCCCGGCGAAACGGGAGGACAAGCGATGCATCGGCTCTGGGGTGAAATCGACCGCCGCCTGCTCATCAAGCTCGGCACTGCAGGGCTCGCCGCGTTGACGCTGCCCGGCGCGGCGCGAGCGATGGCGGCGCAGGGCTTTACCCATGGCGTCGCGAGCGGCGAGCCCGGCGCGAACAGCATCCTGCTGTGGACGCGTTATGCCGCGCCGTCGGATACGCGGCTGACGGTCGAACTGTCCGCGACGTCCAATTTCGCGACCATTGCCGCGGGGGGCAGCGTCACCGCCGAGGGCGAGCGCGATCATACCGCCAAGATCAGCGTCGACGGACTCGCGCCCGGCCGCTGGTATTTCTACCGCTTCATCGCGCCCGACGGCACCACGTCACCGACCGGCCGCACCCGCACCCTGCCGCAGGGGCCGACGAGCGGCTTCACGCTCGCGCTCTTTTCCTGCGCGAACATGCCGTTCGGCTGGTTCAACGCTTATGGTCACGCGGCGGCGCGCGGCGACATCGATCTCGTCGCGCACGTCGGCGACTATTTCTACGAATATCGGGCGGGGGATTATCCCACGGCGAAGGAGGTGGTGCCGGGACGGCTGGTGCAGCCCCCGCAGGAACTGATCGCGCTTGCCGACTATCGGCTCCGCTATGCCGCCTATCGCGCCGATCCCGATCTGCAACGGCTGCATCAGCTCTTCCCGATGATCGCCCAGTGGGACGATCATGAATTCGCCAACGATACGTGGAAGGGCGGGGCGGAGAATCACAATGCGGGCGAGGGAAGCTGGGTCGACCGCAAGGCGGCGGCCGAGCGCGCCCACAGCGAATGGATGCCCGTCGCCGAGACCCGCTGGCGCGACTATCAGGTCGGCGACCTCGCGACGATCTTCCTTCCCGAAACGCGTGTCACCGCGCGCGACGAGCCGTTCGATCTCGGCGCGCTGCTGGAAGGAAAGGGCGACGTCGCGGCGACGCTCAAGACCTTCGCCGAAACCGCCTATCGCGACCCGCAGCGCCAGTTGATGGGCGCCGAGCAGGAAAAATGGCTGTTCGACGGTTTCGCGAGATCGGTGAAGGCGGGGACGCGCTGGCAGGTCTGCGCGCAGCAGATCGTCATGGGGGCGCTCTTCACGCCCCCCGAATCGCGTGACTGGTTCGGTCCCGATCAGCCCGATTTCGTGAAGCGCCGCGTCGAAGTGGCGCAGCTTGCCGCGAAGGCGGGGCTGCCGCTCAACATGGATGGCTGGGACGGCTATCCCGCCGCGCGCGACCGCCTGCTCGCCGCGGCGCAAAGCGCCGATGCCGATCTCGTCACCCTGTCGGGCGACAGTCACAATGCCTGGGCATTCGACCTGGCGCACGACGGCCGGCCGGCGGGGATCGAGGTCGCCGGACAGAGCGTCAGTTCGCCGGGCTTCGAGGCCTATACCCCGGGCATATCGGACGAAACGCGCGTTTCCGCCTTGCGCGCCTCATCGCCGCAGCTTCGCTGGGCGAATACGCGCGATCGTGGTTACGTGACCGTCGCGCTGGCCCCCGATCGGGTGACCGCCGACTGGCATAGTGTCGCTTCGGTGCGCGCGCATGACCTTCAGCTGACGAGCTCGCACCGCATGACCGCGACGCGCGGGCGGCGGACTTATGATACGGCCTGACGCGAGCGCTTGACACATTCATAACTCTATGGTTATGAGAAATCCATAGCCACGGAGTTATGGATTATGACCGCATCCCCCGACCTTCTGTTCCGGGCGCTCGCCGACCCGACCCGGCGCGGGCTGTTCGAGCGGCTCTGTCTCGACGGCGAACAGACGGTCGCCGCGTTGACCAGCGGCGCCGGAATCTCGCAGCCTGCGGTGTCGAAGCATCTCGGCGTGCTTCGGCAGGCCGGGCTGGTGCTCGACCGCCACGAGGGGCGGCAGACGCATTACAGCGCGCAGCAACGCGCGCTCGCGCCGCTGGTCGACTGGACCGGCCGCATGACTCGCTTCTGGGAAGCGCGGTTCGACGATCTCGAAGATTTGCTGAAAAGGATGGATCAATGAACGCATCGCCCGACGTCCGCACGGTCACCGTCGAACGCGAAATCCCGCATCCGCCCGAAAAAATCTGGCGCGCGCTGACGACGCAGCATCTGATCGAGGAATGGCTGATGAAGAACGACTTCGGCCTCGACCTCGGTCATCGCTTCCAGCTTCGCGGCGACTGGGGACAGGTCGAATGCGAAATCCTCGACGTCGATCCGGGGCGGATGCTGTCGTACAGCTGGAATCACCCGCACGCGGACCCCGCGTTCGACCTCGAAAGCGTCGTCACCTTCACGCTCGAACCCGCGGATGCCGGGACGCTGCTCCGCGTCGAGCAGACCGGCTTCCGCCCCGAGCAGAAGCAGGCGTTCGGCGGCGCGCAGGGCGGCTGGCGCATTCATCTCGAAAATCTGGAAAAAACCGTCGCGGCGCTCGATGGCGCGCGCGGATGAGGAGAGTGTCATGACCTGGATCCGGCCGTTCCACCGCTGGACGTCGATCGTCTTCACCGTGATCGTCGCCGCCATCTTCGCGACGCTCGGCATCGGCAGGCAGCCGGCGCAATGGGTCTATTATCTCCCGCTCGCGCCGCTGTTCCTGCTGACCCTGACCGGCCTCTACCTGTTTTTCCGCCCCTATTTCAAAGCGCGGCAGGTCAAGGCTGGGGCGCCTCAGCCATAGGGCGGGCTTTCCTCGAACTCGTCGAACCAGGGATAGTCGTTCGCGACGCTGGCGGTGAAATTGGGCGCGCGCTTTTCGAGGAAGCTCGTCACGCCCTCGACGGCGTCGGGGCTGCGGCCGCGTGAGAAGATGACGCGGCTGTCCCAGCGGTGCGCGCTCATCGGGTGCGGGGCGCCCATCATGCGCCAGAGCATGTGGCGGGTGAGCGCGACCGAGACGGGGGCGCTGTGCTCGGTCATCTCGCGCGCCTTGGCGATGGCGGCGTCGATCAGCGCGCCCGGCGCGTGGACCGACTGGACGAGGCCCTTTTCATGCGCTTCGGCGGCGGAGATCAGGCGACCCGAATAGCAGAGGTCGACCGCGTTCGCGATGCCGACGAGGCGCGGCAGGAACCAGCTCGACGCCGCTTCGGGGACGATACCGCGCCGCGCGAAGACGAAGCCGTAGCGCGCGGTCTCGCTCGCGAGGCGCGCGTCCATCGGCAGCGTCATCGTCGCGCCGATCCCGACCGCGGCGCCGTTGATCGCGCCGAGCACCGGCTTCTTCGCCGCGAAGATACGCATCGACACGCGCCCGCCGCCGTCGCGGACGAGCGGATGCGACCAGTCGATCGTGCCATCCTCCGCGACCGGGCTCGGCGGCGTGCCTTCGGGAAGCTGGCGCTGCTTGTCGGCGCGCTTGTCGTAATCGAAGGTGTCGCCGCCCGACCCCAGGTCGGCGCCCGCGCAATAGGCCTTGTCGCCATGGCCGGTGAAGATCACCGCGCGCACCGCGTCGTCGGCGTCACATTCGTCGAGCGCGGCGATGATCTCGGCCATCATGTCGGCGGTGAAGGCGTTCATCCGCTCGGGCCGGTAGAGGGTCAGGATGGCGATGCCGTCCTGCTTGTCGAGGCGAATCTCGTTGTAGCTCATGTCTCTCTCCTTGGGGATCGCGGCATGGTTGCAAGCCGGGCGGGCGAAGGCAAGCTCTAGTTTACGTAAACGTAAGTGGGTAGGGGGATGCGGCGCGGTCCGATACCCGGAATGATGAGGGGAATGGTGGGACGCGATGCCGGGGATGACGCGCCCGCGCTTTGCCGCTATAGGCGCCGCATCGCCCCGGCGGCGCGCCTCTTGCCTGAGTCGCTTTCGCCGGGTTCTTCTTTTGGTTCCGACAGAAAGTCCGCGCGCCATGGCCCGTCGCCGCCAGATCTACGAAGGCAAAGCCAAGATCCTCTACGAAGGCCCCGAACCGGGCACGCTGATCCAGTATTTCAAGGACGACGCGACCGCCTTCAACGCGCAGAAGCGCGGGACGATCAACGGCAAGGGCGTGCTCAACAACCGGATTTCCGAGCATGTGTTCACGCTGCTCGGCAATATCGGCGTGCCGCATCATTTCATCCGCCGCCTCAACATGCGCGAGCAGCTCATCCGCCAGGTCGAGATCGTGCCGATCGAGGTGATCGTGCGCAACGTCGCCGCGGGCACGCTGTCGAAGCGGCTCGGGATCGAGGAGGGGACGCCGCTTCCGCGCACGCTGATCGAATATTGCTACAAGGACGACGCGCTCGGCGATCCGCTGGTGGCCGAGGAGCATATCGCCTGCTTCAACTGGTGCAGCCAGGACGAGCTTCACGATATCCAGGATCTGGCGATCCGCATCAACGACTTCATGTCGGGCATGTTCGCGGGCGTCGGCATCCGCCTCATCGACTTCAAGCTCGAATTCGGGCGGCTCTATGAGGGCGACTACAGCCGCATCATCCTGGCCGACGAGATCAGCCCCGACGGCTGCCGCCTGTGGGACATGGCGACGAACGAAAAGCTCGACAAGGACCGCTTCCGCCGCGATCTCGGCGGCGAGGTCGAGGCCTATCAGGAGGTCGCGCGCCGGCTCGGCCTGCTGCCCGAGGGCGGCGACAATGCGGTGCTCGACCTCGAAAGCCATCGCAAGAAGAAGAACTGAGGCGGCCATCCTTAAGGCTTGATTTACCACAGCTTGCTACCCCCGGCGCATGACGGGGGTCTTTCAATGGTTCGGCGCGCGGGTGTTCCCGCCGGTTCCGGGTGATATCCGGGACGATCTGGCGCTTTTGCGCGCGCATCGCATCGAGACGCTAACCCCGATGCTGTTCCTGATGCTGGCGGCGACGACGCCGACCGCCATCTATGCCGGCATCGCCACCGTTCATCCGATCATCCGTATCGGTTTCCCCGTCATCCTCGCGGGCGTCTGTCTGCTCGGCTTCGGCACGCTGATGAAGAATCGCGGCCGCCGCATGAGCCCGCGCCGGGCGCGGCGTGTCCGCATCGAGGCGACGTGGCTGTCGGCGGTGATGGGGGCGATGTGCAGCGTCTGGACGGTGGTCAACTGGCTTGCCGCCGCGCCCGAAAATCACAGCTATTATGCGATGATCATGGCGATGGGATCGCTCGCGACCGCTTATTGCCTGTCGCCGATCCGCTTCGCCGCGCTGGTCAACATCGCCATCGGGCTGGTGCCCGTCGCGGGGCTGATGCTGACCTCGGGCCATGCCCCCGAAGTGGGTGCGGGGACGAGCCTGATCGTCGCGACGATCTTTCTGATCCGCATGATCGTCCAGCAGCACGGCCAGCTCGTCGATCTGCTGATGCTCCAGCGCCAGATGCGCGAGCTTGCGCACAGCGATCCGCTGACCGCGCTGCCCAATCGCCGCGCCTTCGACCTCCGCCTCGCCGAGGAGATCGGACGCGCGCGCGAGGGCCGGCCCTTTGCGATCGCGCTGCTCGACCTCGACGGTTTCAAGCCGGTGAACGACCGGCACGGCCATGCGGTGGGCGATCAGCTCCTCTGCGAAATCGCGGTGCGGCTGCGCCGCGCCTGCGGCAAGGACGCGATGGTTGCGCGTCAGGGCGGCGACGAGTTCGCGATCCTCGTGCCCGCGGGATCGCCGCTGCTCGAAACCGCGCTCGCCGACCATATCCTCGCGGCACTCGCCGCGCCTTGCCGGATCGAGGGGCATGTGATCCGCGTCGGCGCGAGTGTCGGCGTCGCCGCCTGGCCCGAAAACGGACCGACGAGCCGCGACCTGTTCGAGGTCGCCGACCGCGCGCTCTATGCCGCCAAGGCGATTGATCGAAACATCAAGTCGTCCGTCGAAAGCGTGTCGCGCCGCGCCTAGGCGGCGCTTGACCCGCCGCGCGGGCGCCGTCACACCGGCGGCATGAAATTGCACCTGCTCCGGCGCGCGTCGCTCGCGCTGTCGCCCCTCGCCCTCCTCGCTGCCGGCCCCGCGCCCGTCCTTGCCAAACCGGCACCCGCGCCCGCCGCCGCGCCCGCCGCCGCGCCCGCCGCCGCGACCGTCAATCCGCAAACCGCCGCCGCCAGGGCCTGGAACTTCGCCGCGAGCGATATCACGGTCGATCCCAACATCGTCTTCGGCGTCCTGCCGAACGGGATGAAATATGCGCTGCTGAAGAACAGCACGCCCAAGGACAGTGTCCTCGTCCGCCTGCGCTTCGATGTCGGCAGCTTTGCCGAGGCCGACGACCAGCGCGGCCTTGCCCATTTCCTCGAGCATATGGTGTTCAACGGATCGACCCATGTGCCCGAGGGCGAGATGGTGAAGCTGCTCGAGCGCAAGGGCCTCGCCTTCGGCGCCGACACCAATGCGGTCACCGGCTTCGACCAGACCGTCTATCAGCTCGACTTGCCGAACGCCTCCGACGATCTGGTCGACACCGGCCTGATGCTGATGCGCGAGACCGCGAGCGAAGTGACGATCGACCCCGCCGCGGTCGACCGCGAGCGCGGCATCATCCTGTCCGAACGCCGCGCGCGCGACAGCTATCAGCTGCGCAGCCTGATCGACCAGCTCGATTTCCAGATGCAGGGGATGAAGGTCGCCAGCCGCATCCCGGTCGGCACCGAAGAGGTGATCAAGACCGCCCCCGCGTCGCGCATCCGCGATATCTATGACCGCTATTACCGCCCCGAGCGCGCGACGCTGGTGATGGTCGGCGATTTCGATCCCGCCGCGATCGAGGCGAAGATCAAGGCGCGCTTTTCGGACTGGAAGGGCCGCGGCCCCGCGGGTGCCGACCCCGATATCGGCGGCATCGACTTCAAGCGGCCCGAGGCGGCGGACGATTTCATCGATCCGGCGATCCAGGATTCGGTGACGATCTCCGCGTTCAAGCCGTGGGTGGACGAGGTCGACAGCAAGGCGAAGCGCGCGCGCAAGCTGGCCGAGGATGTCGGCGAGGCGATCCTCAGCCGCCGGCTCGCGAAGATCGCGCTCGACGAAAATTCGCCGATCCTCGCCGGCTATTTCAGCGACAATGACGGCTGGAAGCGCTTCGACCAGGTCAGCGTCGGCGCGGTCGCCAAGGAGGGCGCGTGGAAGGATGCGCTCGCGCTCGTCGAGCAGGAATGGCGCCGCGCGGTCCAATATGGCTTCACTCAGGCCGAGGTCGACGAACAGATCGCCAACCGCCGCACTGCGCTTAAAAATGCGGTCGCCGGGGTCGATACGCGGCGCAGCGACACGATGGCCGACGTGCTGGTCAAGGCCGCCGACGGCAGCTTCGTCGTCGTCCGCCCCGAAACCACCCAGGCGATGTTCGACGCGGTGGCGCCGACGCTGACCGCCGACGCGGTGACCGCGGCGTTCCGCAAGCGGATGGAGGGGCTCAGCCCGCCGCTCGCGCGCGTCACCGCCAAGGCGCCGATCAAAGGCGGCACCGGCGCGATCCTCGCCGCGCTCAACGCCTCGCAGCAGGTCGCGGTCAGCGCGCCCGCCGCGGCGGCGAGCGCGAAATTCGCCTATGACGATTTCGGCACGCCGGGGACGGTGGTCAGCGACACGCGGATCGACGACCTCGGCATCCGCCGGATCCGCTTCGCGAACAATGTGATGCTCAACATCAAGAAGACCGATTTCCAGAAGGACCGCGTCTATCTGTCGCTGCGCGTCGACGGCGGCAATCTGCTCGCGACGCGCGATGACCCGACGAAAGTCGCGCTCGCAGGCTCGCTGATGCTCGGCGGGCTCGAAGCGCACAGCTTCGACGAACTCCGCACGATCCTCGCCGGCCGAACGGTGAACCCGGCTTTCGGCGCAAGTGACGACGCCTTCGGCGGCAGCGCGCTGACCTCGCCCGAGGATTTCGGCTTGCAGGCGGGACTGATGGCGGCCTTCCTGACCCACCCCGGCTATCGCGCCGATGGACTGGCGCTGATCCGCCGCTATCTGCCGCAGCAATATGCCGCGAACGACGCGACTCCCGCCGCGGTGATCGGCCGCGACGCCGAGGGCATCCTCGCCGGTGACGATCCGCGCGAGCAGACGCCGCCGCTCGCCAAGGTGATGGCGCTCGACTGGGCGCAGCTCAAACCCGCGATCGCCGACAGCCTGGCGCATGGCGCGATCGAGATCGGGGTCGTCGGCGACATCGACGAGCAGGCGGCGATCGACGCGATCGCGAAGACCTTTGGCGCGCTGCCCGAACGCCGCGCCGCCTTCGACCCGCATGCCGACGCGCGCGTCCGCCATTTCGCAACCGACCGCAGCGAACGCACGCTGATCCACAAGGGGCCGGCCGAGCAGGCTGAGATCCGCGTCTATTGGCCCGCGCGCGACGACAGCGACCTGACCGAGGCGATGCGGCTCAACCTCCTGTCGCGGCTGATGCAGCTCAAGCTGACCGAGGAACTGCGCGAGAAGCTCGGCGAAAGCTACAGCCCCGGTGCGGGCGTCAGCCTGTCGGACGAATATCCGGGCTATGGGCATCTCCTCGCGGCGAGCAATGTCGACTACAAGGATCTGGCGACGACGCGCGCGGCGATCTTTGCGATCGCGAAGGAATTGCGCGACGCGCCGGTCGACGCCGACCTGCTCGACCGCGCGCGCAAACCGCTGCTCGAAAGCATGACCAAGGCGCGGCGCGAGAACAGCTATTGGCTGCCCTATGTGGCCGAAGCGACAAGCCGCGCCGACCGCCTCGACCGCAGCCGCAACAGCCTCGCCGTCGTCGAAGCCGCGACGCCCGCCGAGCTGCAGGCGCTGGCGCAGCGCTATTTGCTCGATGACAAGGCGCTGGTGATCAAGGCGGTGAGCGACAAGGCGGGGAAGTAGCGAGGGTGGTGTAGGCGTCGCTTACGAAAGGCGGTGCTCTCGATCGGAAGGCGACACTCTTCTCCCCTCCCGCAGGCGGGAGGGGCTGGGGGTGGGCAGCAACGTTGCAATGGCCCACCCCGCTGCGACTAACGAACAAAGTTCGTAAGTCTCACTGCCCCTCCCGCCTGCGGGAGGGGAAACATGCTTCGCCCTAAAACGCCCGCTCCACACCCCGCACCCGACCTCTGCAAACTTTAGACCCGGCCCGGCGCTCTGGCCCGGACGAAATTCTCGAGCGTGGTGAACAGCATCGCGCGCGCGTCGCTGCCCAGCATCTCGGCGGTGAGCGCGTCGAACCGCGCTTGGTCGCCGCAGCTCGCAGCGCCGACCATCGCGGCGAGCAAAGCTTCGTCGAAACTGACGCGCGGGCAGCAGGGCGGGGCGACCGCGAAGGGATCGGGCCAGATATGGCCGATCGCCTCGACCACCAGGCGATAGCGCCGCGCCGCGAGGATATTGCCCCAGCGCCGTTCGAGTTCGGGCATCGGGTCGCGTTCGCTGCGGCGGCAGAGAATGCAGTAGCGCAGCGCAAGCACCGCTTGCGCGGCGTCGACCGGCAGGTCGCGGATGAGCGGCTGTTCGGTGAATTTCCGGATCAGGTCGCTGCTGCGCTGCATGAGGTCTCCCTTGATGGTCTGTTCCCCCTGTCCGCTTCGGGCGGAAAAAGATGCCGGCCGCTTTGGTGCAGCTGGAAGATGCAGCGGCCGGCAGGAGGGGATTGCCCGACCTTGCTATTGAGAATTATTCGCAAATACAAGCAAAAAAAGAGGCATCCGAAGATGCCTCTGAAAACTGCGGCTTTTCGACCCGTTCGTCATCCCGGCGAAGGCCGGGATCTCGACCTCACGCAGCGACGCACCGGCGAGATCCCGGCCTTCGCCGGGATGACAGGATTCGGATCAATCCTCGCCGACCGGCTTCGACTGGAGCTGGATGTAATTCTCGATTCCCATCCGTTCGATCAGCTCGAACTGCTTTTCGAGCTCGTCGACATGATGCTCCTCGCTTTCGAGGATGTCGGAGAAGAGGTCGCGGCTGACATAGTCGCGGACGCTTTCGCTATGCGCGATGGCATCGCGGAGCAGCGGGATCGCTTCCTCCTCGACCGCAAGGTCGGCCTTGAGGATTTCCTCGACCGTCTCGCCGACGCGCAGGCGCCCGAGCAGCTGGAAATTGGGGAGCCCGCCAAGGAAGAGGATGCGGTCGGCGAGCTTGTCGGCGTGCTTCATCTCGTCGATCGACTCTTCGCGCTCGAAATGCGCGAGGCGCGCAACGCCCCAATTGTCGAGCATGCGATAGTGCAGCCAGTATTGGTTGATCGCGGTCAGCTCGTTCTTGAGCGCTTCGTTGAGGAAGTCGATGACCTTTTCGTCGCCCTTCATGGTGTCAGTCCTGTCATTTTCTTGGGTGTGGGAGTGGCGGCATTATACCGCCCCATGCCCCTTCAGGCCAAGGGTGAAAATGGCAGAAATCTGCGAAAAATCAGGCGGTCGCGGCGACGTCGCTGATGATATTGCGAGCGAATGACAGGCACTGGCCGCACTTGGGTTTGCGACCCAGTTGCGCATAGGCGGCCTTCGCACACCGCAATTGGCCGTTCTTTGCGACGTCGCGCAAATCCCGTTCCCTTATTGCGTTGCAGACACAGACGACCATGTGCGAATCCTTCTCAACAAGCATGATCTAGGGATAGTGCGAGGGATTCGCAACAGGAAAGATGCGATTGGTTCGCAGTCCGAAGAGACGCATTTTTCGCCGCTCCGGCCCTTGCCCGCAACGTGATTCGCGGGCATAGGCGCGCCCATCTTCCCAAGCCCGCGCGCAAAGGTCCGATCCCATGAAAGTGAATGTCTATGTGACGTTGAAGCCCGGGGTGCTCGACCCGCAGGGCAAGGCGATCCACCACGCGCTCGAAGGCTTGGGTTTCGGCGGGGTCGCGGACGTTCGCGCCGGGCGCTTTATCGAGCTCGACGTCGCCGATGGCACGAGCGATGCCGATCTCGACGCGATGTGCGCGAAGCTGCTCGCCAATACGGTGATCGAAAACTACCGCATCGAACGCGCCTGAGCGCAGGACAGGAGCCCGCCCCATGAAGACCGCCGTCATCGTCTTTCCCGGCTCCAACTGCGACCGCGACATGGCCGTCGCGCTTGAGCAGGTCACCGGTAAGGCGCCCGCGATGGTCTGGCATCGCGATACCGGGCTGCCCGAGGGGACCGACTTCATCGCGCTGCCCGGCGGCTTTTCCTATGGCGACTATCTCCGCTCGGGGGCGATGGCGGCGCGCTCGCCGATCCTGCGCGCGGTCGCCGAGGCCGCGGGGCGCGGCGTGCCCGTGCTCGGCGTGTGCAACGGCTTTCAGGTGCTGACCGAGGCGCAGTTGCTTCCGGGCGCGCTGATGCGCAATGCGGGACTCAACTTCGTGTGCCGCACCGTGCCGCTCAAGGTCGAGAACAGCCAGTCGCTGTTCACCGCATCCTATGGCGCGGGCGAGGAAATCCGCATCCCCGTCGCGCACCACGACGGCAATTATTTCGCCGACGCCGCGACGCTCGACCGCATCGAGGGCGAGGGACGCGTCGCCTTCCGCTACACCGACGGCGTCAACGGCTCGGCGCGCGCCATCGCAGGCGTGCTCAATGATGCTGGCAATGTGCTGGGCATGATGCCCCACCCCGAGCGCGCGATCGATCGCGCGCACGGTGGCACCGACGGACTACGCTTGTTCGAGGCGGCGCTCGGCGTTCTCGTCTGATATTGCGTCGGCGGAGTCTGTCGGGGCCTCTGCCACGGGCTGAAGCCAGCGCCCGACGACCAGCAGCACCGTCGGCCAGAACATCGTGTTCCAGATGTCGTGCCAGTGCGCCGCGTCGGGCTGGATCGCCGAATGGCTGTATTCCGCGGTCAGGTCGAGCCATTCGCCGCCGCACGCCATGACCAGCACCGCCAGCCAGGCCGCGAACCACCCGCCGCGTGCCCGCCAGGCGAGGCGGATCAGCAGGAACAGCGCCATTCCGAAATAGATATGCAGCGCATCCTTATCGAGACCGGTCGCTTCGATCACCGACAGTTTGCGGGCCTCGAACAAGGAGGCCAGTTCGATCAGGGTCATGGAAACATCAAACCTTGGCGCCGAACGGATTGAAATCGGTGCCTTCATCGAACACGTCGACACCCTCGCGCCGCTTCAACGCCCCGACGACCAGATAGGTTGCGGGGGTCAGCGCGGCTTCCCATGCGGTCTTGATGAACCACTGCGACAGCACGACCTCGTAAAGCTGTTCGGGCGGCCAGCCCGCAAGCCCGTAAAAGGCGAGCGGGTAGAAGATCAGGCTGTCGAGCCCCTGGCCGACCACGGTCGAACCGATCGTCCGCATCCAGAGGTGGCGTCCGCCGCTCCACATCTTCATCCGCGCGAGGACGTAGCTGTTGGCGAATTCGCCGACCCAGAAGGCGGTCATCGACGCGATGACGATGCGCCAGCTATTGCCGAAGACGAATTCATAGGAGGCCTGGCCCGGCCACCCCGCGGCGGGGGGCAGCGACACGACGACCCATGCCATGAACGCCATGAAGGCGAGCGCCGCGAAGCCGGTCCAGATCACCCGCCGCGCGCGGGCATAGCCATAGACCTCGGTCAGCACGTCGCCGATGATGTAGCTGATCGGAAAGAAGAGCACGCCGGCGCCGAATGCCCATTGGGTGCCGTTCGGCAGCGTGATGTAGCTCGGCTTCGACGCGCCGATGATGTTGCTGAGCAGCAGGATCGCGACGAAGGCCGCCATCATGAGGTCGTAATAGCGGAAATGCCGGACGGCCGACGCGCTGACGGGCGCGGGCTTCGCGGACGGGGATTGGGTTTCGGTCATCGCGCTCGCTGCTTAACGCGCTTTGCGCCCGGCGCAAACCACGCTATTCGCGCCGGGCACAGCCGTGCCGCGCGCCCGTAGCTCAGCTGGATAGAGCACCCGCCTTCTAAGCGGGTGGTCGCAGGTTCGAATCCTGCCGGGCGCGCCATTTTCCATCGCTCTCTACAGTGCGATATTCCAGCCAGCGGTACGCATCCTTCGCCCGCATCTGCGCAAAGCAGCTTAGGGGTGGAGAGCGGCCATCTACTAACGGCTCCCGTCATCCCGGCGAAGGCCGGGATCTCACCCTATCGCCATGTCGCACCGGCGAGATCCCGGCCTTCGCCGGGATGACGGGGTTCGGTCGAAGTTAGCCATCGCCCCCGCGAAGGCGGGGGCCGCTGTCGGTTTACGACGCGCTGAAGGATAAGGCCGATAGCGGCCCCGCCTTCGCGGGGGCGACGCTTATCCCACGTCCGTTTCCTACCCCATTTGAGGCATCCAAAGGGGCGGCGACGGGACGCTAGGCGTAACCTAGAGAGCGATAGCGAAACGGTATTGCTCATCTCCGCTGGTCCCGGCGCGCCATTGCTTCCGCCATCGCCGTCGCCAGCGCTATTCGGGCGCCTGTTCGGCGCGCTTCAGCTTGCGTGCCTTCTGCTCGTGGCGGACCGCCGCCTCGCGCAGGCGGCGTGCGAGAAAGGGGTCGTCGGACGCATTCGCTTTCAGCCGCGCGACACGCGCGAGCTGCTCATAATAGATGGAATCGCGAATCTGGTCCATTCGGGGGCAATTATCACGACCCCGTCACAAAAGACCTAACGCAATTCGGCGCTTTTTCCCGAATCGGGTCAGGTAGCGAAGGCAGAAAGAATGATCGAAATTTTCGATCAAAGGGGCCGGTATTTTCACTTTCCGCATTGCAACAAACATGGCTAGGGGAGGGCTCCACCAACCAAGGAGCTCTCCCGAATGTCCGTTCTGAACACGACCCTCAAGCCTTTCAACGCCACCGCCTACAAGGACGGCAAGTTCGTCGACATCAGCGATGCCGACGTCAAGGGCAAGTGGGCGGTCTTCTTCTTCTATCCCGCCGACTTCACCTTCGTCTGCCCGACCGAGCTCGAAGATCTCGCCGACATCTATCCGCAGCTGCAGAAGATGGGCGTCGAAGTCTATGCCGTGTCGACCGACACGCATTTCTGCCACAAGGCCTGGCACGACACCTCGCCGGCGATCGGCAAGATCAACTATTACATGGTCGGCGACCAGAACCACAGCATCTCGAACAATTTCGAGGTCCTGCGCCAAGGCGTCGGCCTTGCCGACCGCGGCACTTTCGTCCTCGACCCGCAGGGCGAAATCCAGCTCCTCGAAATCACCCCCGAGGGCGTGGGCCGCAATGCCGCCGAACTGCTGCGCAAGATCAAGGCGCTGCAGTACTGGGTCAGCCACCCGGGCGAAGTCTGCCCCGCGAAGTGGGAAGAGGGCGCCGAAACGCTTGCTCCCTCGCTCGACCTCGTCGGCAAGATCTAAAACGTAACGTGCCGTGTGTCCCCGCCCTTCGACGCCGCCTGCGGCGGCGCTCAGGATAGACTGCCCCTTTGGGGCAGGCGGGGACCCATCTCCGGCCGGTTCTATTTTGCACCATCCGGTGATGGGCACCCGCCTTCGCGGGTGCACACGGATATTTCTGAAACCAAACAGGAGCTCTCCCCCATGCTCGACGCCAATCTGAAGCAGCAGCTTCAAGGTCTGCTCACGAATCTTCGCGAACCGATCGAGCTGCTTTCGTCGCTCGACGACAGTCCGAAGTCGGTCGAGCTGGCGGGCCTCCTCGACCAGATCGCGACGCTGTCGGACAAGGTCAGCGTGTCGCAGACCGACGACGATGCGCGCCGTCCGAGCTTCCTGATCCGCCGCGCCGGGCATCCCGAGATTGCCGTTCGTTTCGCCGGCATCCCGCTCGGCCATGAATTCACCTCGCTCGTCCTCGCGCTGCTGCAGGTCGGGGGCCACCCCCCGAAGGTCGCGCCTGAGGTGCTGGAGCAGGTTGCGGCGCTGGGCGGCGACTATCATTTCGAAACCTATTTCTCGCTGTCGTGCCAGAATTGTCCCGACATCGTGCAGGCGCTCAACCTGATGAGCGTCGTCAATCCGCGCATCACCCACACCGCGATCGACGGCGGCCTGTTTCAGGACGAGGTCGAGGCACGTCAGGTGATGGCGGTGCCGACGATCTTCCTGAATGGCGAGAATTTCGGCCAGGGCCGCATGGAGCTCGAACAGATCCTCGCCAAGCTCGACAGCGGCGCCGAGGCGAAGGCGGCCGAAAAGATCGCTGCCAAGGATGCGTTCGACGTGCTCGTCGTCGGCGGCGGCCCCGCGGGCGCCGCGGCCGCGATCTATGCCGCGCGCAAGGGCATCCGCACCGGTATCGCCGCCGAACGCTTCGGCGGGCAGGTGCTCGACACGATGGCGATCGAGAATTTCATCTCGGTCCAGCACACCGAAGGGCCGAAGCTCGTCGCGCAGTTGGAACAGCACGTCAAAGACTATGACGTCGACATCATGAACCTCCAGCGCGCTGAAAAGCTGATCCCGGCGGCGCAGGAGGGCGGGCTCCACGAGGTTCGGCTTGCGAGTGGCGCGTCGCTCAAGGCCCGCACCGTGATCCTGTCGACCGGCGCGCGCTGGCGCCAGCTCGGCGTGCCGGGCGAGGACGAATATCGCAACAAGGGCGTGGCGTACTGCCCGCACTGCGACGGCCCGCTCTACAAGGGCAAGCGCGTTGCGGTGATCGGCGGCGGCAACAGCGGCGTCGAGGCGGCGATCGATCTGGCCGGCATCGTCGCGCATGTGACCTTGATCGAGTTCGACAGCCAGCTTCGCGCCGACGCGGTGCTCCAGCGCAAGCTCGCGAGCCTGCCGAACGTCAAGATCATCACCTCGGCGCTGACCACCGAAGTGCTCGGCGACGGCGCGAAGGTGACTGGGCTCGCCTATAAGGACCGGAACCAGGACGAGCCGCACCAGATCGAGCTCGAAGGCATTTTCGTCCAGATCGGCCTCGTCCCCAACACCGAATGGCTGAAGGACAGCGTGACCCTGTCGCGCCACGGCGAGATCGAGGTCGATCATCGCGGCGAGACGAGCCAGGCGGGTATCTTCGCCGCGGGCGACTGCACGACGGTGCCGTACAAGCAGATCGTCATCGCGATGGGCGAAGGATCGAAGGCGGCGCTGTCGGCGTTCGATTATATGATCCGCCTACCGGTGGAAGCGGATGTCGAAGCGGCCTGATCAGGCGCCCGATCCGTTCGGGGCTGCCGCCAGCGCATAGCGCTTCGGCGGCAGCCCGACCTGGCGCGTGAAGGCGGTGCTGAACGCGCTTGCCGACCCATAGCCGATGCGTTCGGCGATTTCGTCGAGTTTGCCCGTGCGGCGGCGCAGCATGTCTTTGGCGAGGCTCATCCGCCACCCCTGCACATATTCCATCGGCGACATCCCGACGATCCGCGCGAAGCGGTCGAAAAAGGCCGAACGCGACAGCGCGGCCTCCTTTGCGAGCTTTGCGACCGTCCAGGATCGCGCGGGCTCGTTATGGATACGCCGGATCGCCCCCGCCAGCCGGGGATCGCCGAGACCGCGGAGCAGCCCGGGCGGTGCTTCGTCGCCCGCCACCGCGCGCAGCGCCTCGACCAGCAGCACCTCCACCAGCCGTGCGAGCACAAGGTCGCGTCCCGGCCGCTCTTCGCCGGTTTCGGCGCGGATCATCCGGACCAGTGCCGCCAGTTGCCCGGCGCCGCGTAAATGGATGAGCGCCGGAAGCTGCGACACGAGCAGGCCGGCATCGGGTGAGGCGAACAGGAAGTGGCCCCCCAGCATCCGCACATCGGGCGGCCCGTCCTGCAAGCCGTGGCGCACTTCGCCCGTTACGCCGATGGTCGCATGCGGGTCGAGCGCCACCGGTTCGGCCGGTTCGAAGCTCGACATGGTGAAGCCCGGCGTCGCGGGCAGCAGCAGGAAATCGCCCGCTTCGAGCGTCAGCGGCGGCTGACCATCCACGTTCAGCCGGCACGCACCGTCCAGGATGGCGCAGAAACTCGGATGTCCGAACGCCGCGTAGCGCACCGCCCAGCGGCCGGCACCGCTGATCCCCTTGGAAAAGACGGTACTCGGGCGGAGCAGGGTGATGAGATCGGAAAGAGGGTCGAGCATGTCAGGACTATCTATAATAATATATGGATTATAGATTATAGATAGTCCTTCATGGTCTGGCTAGACGGTTTTCATCGCAACTCGAAAGGACGCATGATGAAGACCATCCTGATTACCGGCTGCTCGTCGGGCTATGGCCTTGAAGCCGCCCGCCATTTCCATTCCCGTGGCTGGAACGTCATCGCGACGATGCGCACGCCGCGCACCGATCTGTTCGAAGCTTCGGAACGGATGCGTGTCCTCGCCCTCGACGTGACCGATCCCGACAGCATTGCGCTGGCGCTCGAACTGGCCGGCCCGATCGACGTGCTCGTCAACAATGCGGGCATCGGCCTGTTCGGCGCCCTTGAGCATTCGCCGATGCAAAAGATTCGCGACGTCTACGCGACCAACACGCTCGGCACGATTGCGATGACGCAGGCGGTGATCCCGCAGATGCGTGCGCGGGGGGCGGGGACGATCGTCAACGTCACTTCGTCGGCAACGCTCGCCTCGTTCCCGCTCGCTGCCGCCTATACGGGCAGCAAGACCGCAATCCAGGGGTTCACCGGCAGTCTTGCGCACGAACTCGCGCCGCTCGGCATTGCGGTGAAGCTGATCGAACCCGGCTATGGCCCGACGACCGCCTTTTCGCAGAACACCGACATCAGGCTCGAGGATGTGCTGTCCGAACCCTATGCCAGCTATGCCGCGCCGATCCTCGCCGCCATGGCCGAGCCGGCGCTGTTCACGACCGAAGGGGACGTGGCCGAAGCGGTGTGGGCGGCGGTGCATGACACGACCGGCCGTCCGCATTTTCCCGCCGGGGCCGATGCACAGGCGTTGATGGCGGCTTAGGCCGGTTGCGAGGGAACCGAGCGCTTCGCCTCCAGCCATGCCGCCAGCTTCGTTGCCTCCGCCTCCGTGAACAGCAGTCCCAGCTTGCTGCGCCGCCACAATATGTCCTCGACATCACGCGCCCATTCGCGAGTCATCATCCATTCGATCTCGGCGACGCTCAGCCCATGCGCGATCTCGCCGCCGAGCGCGTCCCAGCCGTCGGCATCGCCGAGCCAGCGGCGCGCGTCGGTGCCATAGGCCTTGACGATCCGGTCGACCGTCGCGGCGGGCAGGAAGGGGTATGCGAGTTTATATTCGGCCTTGAGCGCCGCCGCGCCGTTCGTCGGAAAATCGCCGCCGGGCAGCGGCGCCGTCGCGGTCCAGCGCTTGACCGACACTGCCTCCAGATGGTCCGACAGCTCGTCGACTGCATGTTCGGCGACATGGCGATAGCTGGTGATCTTGCCGCCATAGACGGTGAGCAGCGGCGCGCCTTCCTCCAGATCGACGTCGATCCGGTAGCCGCGTGTCGCCGCCTCGGGACGGCCCGATCCATCCTCGACCAGCGGGCGGACGCCCGAATAGGTCCAGACGACGTCGGCCGGGGTCACCGGCTCGCGGAAATATTCGCTTGCCCCTTCGCACAGATAGGCGATTTCCTCGGCGCTCGCGCGGACGTCGCCCAGCGGGCCGTCATGATCCTGATCGGTGGTGCCGATCAGCGTGAAATCGCGCTCATAGGGAATGGCGAAGAAGATGCGCCCGTCGGGAAGCTGGAAGAAATAGGCGTAAGGGTGCTCGAACTTCCGGCGCACGACGATATGCGACCCGCGCACGAGCCGCATCTGATAGTCGGGCGGGGCGGACGCGCGGGTGAGCAGGTCGAGCACTGCCGGACCCGCTGCATTGACGAGGCTCCGCCCGGTGAAGCGATAGCTGCGGCCGCGATCGTCCGATGCCTCGACGACCCACAGCCCGTCCTCGACGCGCATCAGTTCGGCGCGCGTGTGCGTCCTGATCCGTGCCCCCCGGTCGGCGGCATCGCGCGCGTTGAGCAGCACGAGCCGCGCGTCGTCGACCCAGCCGTCCGAATATTCGAACGCCTTTGCATATTGCGGTTGCAGCGGCGCCCCAGCTTCGTGGCGCTTCAGGTCGATCGAGCGCGTCGCGGGCAGCTTCTTCCGCCCGCCGATATGATCGTAGAGAAACAGGCCGAGCCGCAGCAGCCAGCGCGGACGGAGGCCCGCGCGATAGGGGAGGACGAAACGCAGCGGCCAGATGATATGCGGCGCGATCCCCCATAGAATTTCACGTTCCTTCAGCGCCTCGCGCACCAGGCCGAATTCATAATGTTCGAGGTAGCGCAGCCCGCCGTGAATCAGCTTGGTCGACGCCGACGAGGTGCCGCGTGCCAGGTCGCCCTGCTCGATCAGCAGCACCCGCGCGCCGCGTCCCGCGGCATCGCGCGCGATACCGGCGCCATTGACACCGCCGCCGACGACGATGACATCATAGGGCTGTGTGCTGTCGGACATCGCCGCTCCCTATGGCAAATGCGGGGATTTTGCCAAGAGCGGACATCGTATGCGGCCTACGTATGCGCGTTGCATTCATCGCCAGCCTTCTCCAATCCACCGGAGCTACGAAGGGAACCCAAGTGAGCGTGAAAGTCGAAACCCTGATCCTGTTCGGCGCGACGGGCGACCTCGCGCAGCGCATGCTCTTTCCCTCGCTCTACAACCTCCATGTCGACGGGTTGCTCGCCGACGGGCTGACAATCGTCGCCTCGGGGCGCTCGAAGATGGATCGCCCCGCCTGCCACGCGATGGTGCGAGAGGCGCTGGCCGATCATCTGTCCGGCGACCGGCTCGACGACGCCGAGATCGCGGGCTTCCTCGAACGCATCGATTATTGCCCGGTCGATGCCGGTGCGGGCACCGGCTACAACGATCTCGCGGCGATGCTCGGCGACCGGCTCGGCCGCCCGCTCGGGGCCTATCTCTCGACTCCGCCGTCGATGTTCGGACCGATCGCGCAGGGGCTCAAAAGCGCGGGGATCGCCTGCGCCGAATGCCGCATCGCGATGGAAAAGCCGATCGGTCACGACCTCGCCTCGTCGCGCGCGGTCAACGAACAGGTCGGCGATGCCTTCGCCGAGGATCATATCTTCCGCATCGACCATTATCTCGGCAAGGAAACGGTCCAGAACCTTCTCGCGCTGCGCTTCGCCAACATGCTGTTCGAGCCGCTGTGGAATGCGCAGGCGATCGACCATGTCCAGATCACCGTCGCCGAGACGGTGGGCCTCGAAGGCCGCGTCTCCTATTATGACGGCGTCGGCGCGCTCAAGGACATGGTGCAGAACCATATGCTCCAATTGCTCGCGATCATCGCGATGGAGCCGCCCGCGAGCGTGTCTTCGACCGCGGTGCGCGACGAGAAGGTCAAGCTGCTCCGCAGCCTCCGCAAGATGAGCGCGGCTGATGTGAAAGCGCACAGCGTCAAGGGTCAGTATACGAGCGGTGCGGTGAACGGCACTGCGGTCGCCGGCTATGCCGACGAGCTTGGCCATCCGTCGAACACCGAAACCTTCGTCGCGCTGAAGGCGTTTATCGACAATTGGCGCTGGAAGGGCGTGCCCTTCTATCTGCGCACCGGCAAGCGGATGCCGCAGCGCAAGTCGGAAGTGCTGATCCAGTTCAAGCCGGTGCCGCACAATATCTTCGCGCGCGGCGGTGCGGGAAAGCTCGACGCGAACATGATGATCATCAACCTCCAGCCCGAGGAGAATATCCGGGTCAAGGTGATGGCGAAGCAGCCGGGGCTCGATCGCGACGGCGTCAAGCTGAAGGAAGTGACGCTCGACGTTTCGCTCTCGCACAGCTTCGAAGGCGAGCGGCGGCGGATCGCCTATGAACGACTGCTGCTCGACTTCATCGAGGGCGAACAGACGTTGTTCGTGCGCCGCGATGAGGTCGAAGCACAATGGCAATGGATCGACTCGATCCTCGGCGCCTGGGCCGAGGTCGACATGGCGCCGCAGAATTACACCGCCGGAAGCTGGGGCCCGTCGAGCGCGATCGCGCTGATCGAACGCGATGGAGCGAGCTGGCATGATTGAGATTGTTTCCTCCCTTCTCCCCTTGCGGGAGAAGGATACGAAGCCTTGGCGCGTGGCGCCTAGGCGCAGTTGGATGAGGGGTATGCGAGCTTCCGGCTCGCGCGGTCGCGGTGCGACCGCAACCCCTCACCCAGCTCCGACTAGCGAGCAAGCTCGCAAGTCTGCGCATCCCTCTCCCGCAAGGGGAGAGGGTTTGGGAATATATGATGACTGACCTCCACCCCGCCATCGCCGCGGTCACCGACCGCATCATCGCGCGCAGCGCCCCGCGCCGCGCCGCCTATCTCGACCTGATGCAGCGCCAGCGCGACGCCGGGACCAACCGCGGCACGCTGTCGTGCGGCAACCTCGCGCACGGCTTCGCGGCGTCGGGCGAGGACAAGCCCGCGATCCGCGCGGGCGCCGAAATGAACATCGGCATCGTCACGGCCTATAACGACATGCTCTCGGCGCATCAGCCCTATGGCCGCTACCCCGAGCAGATCAAACTCTTCGCGCGCGAGGCCGGGGCGACCGCGCAAGTCGCGGGCGGGGTTCCCGCGATGTGCGACGGGGTGACGCAGGGGCAGGCGGGGATGGACCTGTCGCTGTTCAGCCGCGACAATATCGCACAGGGCACCGCGATCGCGCTCAGCCATGCGATGTTCGAGGGCGTGGCTCTGCTCGGCATCTGCGACAAGATCGTCCCCGGCCTGCTCATCGGCGCGCTGCGCTTCGGCCATCTGCCGACGATCCTCATTCCCGCCGGGCCGATGCCCTCTGGCCTCGCCAACAAGGAAAAGCAGCGCGTCCGCCAGCTCTATGCCGAGGGCAAGGTCGGCCGTGACGAACTGCTGGAGGCCGAGGCGGCGAGCTATCACGGCGCGGGCACCTGCACCTTCTACGGCACCGCGAACAGCAATCAGATGATGATGGAGCTGATGGGGCTGCACATCCCCGCCGCCGCCTTCGTCAACCCCGGCACGAAATTGCGGCAGGAGCTGACCCGCGCCGCGACGCACCGGCTGACCCGGATCGGCTGGGATGGCGACGACTATCGCCCGCTCGCGCGCTGCATCGATGAGAAGGCGATCGTCAACGCGATGATCGGCCTGCTCGCGACCGGCGGCTCGACCAACCATGCGATCCATCTGCCCGCGATCGCGCGCGCGGCGGGGATTATCATCGACTGGCAGGATTTCGACGAACTCAGCCATGCAGTGCCGCTGCTCGCGCGCGTCTATCCGAACGGCGCGGGCGACGTGAACCATTTCCACGCCGCGGGCGGGATCGGCTTCGTCGTCAGGGAGTTGCTCGGCGCCGGATTGCTCCACGGCGACATCCTGACCGTCGGCGGCACGATGGCCGATTATGCGTCGGAGCCCGTGCTGGCGGATGACGAACTCCACTGGCAGGCTGCGCCCGCCGAGAGCCGCGACGATACGATGCTGCGCCCGGTGGCCGCGCCCTTTTCGCCCGACGGCGGGATGCGCCTGCTCGCGGGCAATCTCGGCCGCGCGATCATCAAGACGAGCGCGGTCGCCGAGGATCGCTGGACGATCGAGGCGCCGTGCCGGATCTTCGACGACCAGAATCAGGTGCTCACCGCGTTCAAGGCGGGCGAGCTCGACCGTGACACCGTCGTCGTCGTCCGCTTTCAGGGCCCGCGCGCCAATGGCATGCCCGAACTTCACAAGCTCACCCCCGCGCTCGGCGTGTTGCAGGACAAGGGCTTTCGCGTCGCGCTGCTCACCGACGGCCGCATGTCGGGCGCGAGCGGCAAGGTGCCCGCAGTGATCCATTTGTCGCCCGAGGCGCTGCCCGGCATCGACGGCGTCAGCGGCCCGCTGGCTTATCTTCGCGACGGCGACATGGTGCGTGTCTGTGCGGTGAAGGGCGAAGTGACGGCGCTGGTCGACGAAGCCGAATGGGCGTCGCGCGCACCCGCCGCGCCGCCGCCATCCGGACTGGGCGTCGGGCGCGAGCTGTTCGCGCTGTTTCGCATTCACGCCGACGAGGCCGAGAAGGGCGGGTCGGCGATGCTGGCGGCGATGGAGACTGTCGTTTGACTTTCCGTCATCCCGGCGAAGGCCGGGATCTCGACGGTGAGACCTGACGCAACGATGAGATCCCGGCCTTCGCCGGGATGACGATGAAAGAAAAGTTTGCAATGACCGACAAGTCCATCGACCAGATCATGCGGCTCGCCCCCGTCATTCCGGTGATTGTCATCGACCGGGTCGAGGATGCGGTGTCGATGGCCGAAGCACTCGTCGCGGGCGGCTTGCCGGTGCTCGAGGTCACGCTGCGCACCCCCGCGGCGCTCGATGCGCTGACCGCGATGAAGGCGGTAAGGGGCGCGGTGGTCGGCGCGGGGACGGTGCTCGACCCCGCGATGCTCAACAGCGCGATCCACGCGGGTGCCGAATTCATCGTTTCGCCCGGCCTGACCGACACGCTGGGGAAGGCGGCGACCCAGAGCAACATCCCCTTTCTTCCCGGTATCGCCAACGCCGGGGATATCATGCGCGGTATGGACCTCGGCCTCTCGCGCTTCAAATTCTTCCCCGCGGCGACGAGCGGCGGCATCCCGGCGCTGAAGGCGCTGGCGGGGCCGTTCGGGAACGCGCGCTTCTGTCCGACCGGGGGCATCAGCGCTGCGACCGCGCCCGACTGGCTCGCGCTCGATCCGGTGCTCTGCGTTGGCGGGAGCTGGGTCGTTCCGTCGGGACCGCTCGATCCGGGGCGTATCGAAACGCTGGCGCGCGAGGCGGCGGCGCTGCCCCATTAGTCGCGGGGATGGCAATAGGGACGGTATCCGCGCGTTCGGCCCATTGATTAACCCCATTTTACCTGTCATCGTGCAGGGATAAGCGGCATCAAAGCCGTTGGTGGGGAGACTGCTGTGCCACGACCACAGCCGCATTTGGAAGAAGTTCTCGCGTCCGAACCCGGATCGCACATTGCCGCGCTCTTCGATTTCGACGGAACGATCATCTCGGGCTATTCCGCGACCGCGATGCTGCGCGAGAAATTCCAGCGCCGCGAGATGTCGGTCGAGGAGATCGCCGAGACTGCGCAGGTGATCGCGCAGCACAGCCTCGGCAACATCGGCTTTTCGGGACTCATGTCGGCCGCCGCCAAATTCATGAAGGGCGTCGACGAAGAGAGCTTCACCCAGTTCGGCGAGGAACTCTACAAGAAGCATATCGCGCGCAAAATCTATCCCGAGACGCGCGCGATCATCGAGGCGCATCAGGCGAAGGGGCACCGCGTGGCGATCATCTCGTCGGCGACGATCTATCAGATCGAGCCGACCGCGCGTGACCTTGGCATCGCCGACATCAAATGCTCGGCCTATGAGATCGAGGACGGCGTCTTCACCGGCGAGATTGTCCGCCCTTTGTGCTTCGGCGAGGGCAAGGTGCTCGCCGCCGAGGAACTGGCCGCCGAGTACGGCCTCGATCTCGATCAGAGCTTTTTCTATTCGGACAGCGACGACGATATCGAACTGCTCGAACGTGTCGGCAAGCCGCGCCCGCTCAATCCGAACATGAAGCTGAAGGGCATCGCCGACGAACGGAACTGGCCCGTTCAGCGCTTTGCGAGCCGCGGCACGCCGTCGTGGGTTGACTATACGCGCACCATCTATGCGACCGGCTCGCTGATCGGTGCCTTTGCCGCCGGCCTCCCGATCTGGGCGCTCACCCGCTCGCAGCGTGAGGCGGTCAATTTCTCGATGGGCCTGTTCGGCGATTTCGCGACCGCGATTACCGGGGTCGAGCTGGAGGTCGAGGACGAGCGTTATCTCTGGTCGTCGCGCCCGTGCGTCTTCATCTTCAACCATCAGAGCAAGGCGGACGTGATGATCCTCGCCAAGCTCATCCGCCGCGATATGGGCGGGGTGGGGAAAAAGGAGATCAGGGACATCCCCATTTTGGGGAAGCTGATGGAATGGGGCGGCACCGTCTTCGTCGACCGCGCCGACGGCAAGAGCGCGATCAAGGCGATGGAGCCGCTCGTCGACGCGATCCGCAAGGAAGGCAAGTCGATCTGCATCGCGCCCGAGGGAACGCGCAGCCTGACCCCCAAACTCGAACCCTTCAAGAAGGGCGCCTTTCACCTCGCGATGCAGGCGGGGGTGCCGATCGTCCCGATCGTGATCCACAATGCGACCGATGTGGCGCCGAAGAATGAATTCGTGATGCGCCCCGCGACGGTGCGCGTCACCGTGCTGCCGCCGGTCGATACCTCCGGGTGGAGCGTCCGGACGCTGAACGCGCATGTCCGCGAGGTGCGCAACATGTTCCTGCGCACGCTGGGGCAGGCGGAAGAGGAAGGAGAGGTGGCTGCGGCGCCGCCTACGCCCAAGCCGGCGAAGAAGGCTACGGCAAAAGAAGCGCCCGCGAAGAAGGCGCCCGCGAAGAAAAAGGCGGCGGCAAAGAAGACCTCCCCGCGCAAGGGAAGGACGGCCTAGAGCATGATACTTTCCTCCGTTCGCCCTGAGCTTGTCGAAGGGCCGTTCTTCCTTGCAGCCGATGCAAAGGAAAAGGACGGCCCTTCGACAAGCTCAGGGCAAACGGGCGTATGGGGTCGTGAAGCCTGTCGCGGATTTCTCCTGGCGGAGCGGAGATAGGGCGATGGCTGACGGCACCCCCCGCACCGGGATCGTAGCGGAGCAGGCGGCCGATCGGCTTTATATCATCGACGCGCGGCATGGCATAGAACGGCGCATCCTGCTCGACTGGATCCATGCCACAAGCGGCGACGATGCTCCGCAATGGGCCAGCCTCGACATCGAGGATGGTGACCATGCGCTGCCCGTCGACGCGCTGCGGACGCGGCTCGACGGGTCGCCGTCGCGACAGGTCGTGCCGCTGCGCGTTGCGTGGCGTATGCCCGCCTTCGACCGCGGCCGCGCGCTCAAGTTCCGCCACCTGATCTTCGGCGACCCGCGCCACCCCGGCCCGCTGCGCGCGCGCGCCATCCTCTGGCGCGACCGGCGGCGCGCGCAGATCCTCGTCGGCGAGGCCGCGACGCTCGATGCGCTGCGCGATCGTTTCTGCGCGCAGACCGGCGGCGGCGACGGCGCGAGCGCCGACAGCCCCGAATTCGCGGGCTTCGTCGCGCGGCAGGCGGCGCTCGCGCTCGACGTCGCCGAGCGCGGCATTCGCGGCAGCCGCTACAAGGTGCCGCGCTTCGTCGCCGACAGTCTGCGCACCAATCCCAAGTTCCGCTCCGCACTCGCCGAACTTGCAGGCCAGCTCGGCCGCCCCGTGGCCGATCTCTACCGCGAGGCGCGGCCGCTGATGAAGGAGGTGATCGCGCGGCCCTCGGCGCTCTTCCTCGATCTGCGCGCGCGGCTCGATCGCATGATGTTCGGCGGCTACGAGCCCGAGATGGAGGTCGACGCCGCAGAGCTTGCGAAACTGCGCGCGGTTCTCCGCGAGCATCCGACCTGCATCCTCTTCACCCACAAGACCTATATCGACGGCGCGACCCCCAGCCGCCTGACCTACGATAACGACATGCCGATGCTGCACCTGTTCGGCGGCGCGAACCTCGATTTCGCGATCATGGGCGAATTCTTCCGCCGTTCGGGGATGATCTTCATCCGCCGCAGCTTTCAGGACCAGCCGCTCTACAAGCTGGTGCTGCGCCACTATATCGCCTGGCTGCTCGCCAAGCGCTTTCCGCTGAGCTGGGCGTTCGAGGGAACGCGCTCGCGGCTCGGCAAGCTGGCGCCGCCCAAATACGGCCTGATGAAATATGTTCTCGATGCGGCCCACGCGACGGGCACCGGGGGTGTGCATTTCGTCCCGTTCGTCACCAGCTTCGACCTGATCCGCGACGTTGAGGAATATGCCGCCGAGCAGACCGGACGGGCCAAGAAGCCCGAATCGCTGAGCTGGTTCATCGGCTATATGAAGAGCCTCAAGGAGCCTTCGGGCCGTATCCGCCTGGACATCGGCGATCCGGTGGTGATCGAGCAGGCGCCCGATGCCGACGACCGGCGCGCGCTCGAACGCATCGCCTTCGCGGTCGCGGTCGAGGCGAACCGGGTCACGCCGCTCACCGTCACCTCGCTGATGTGCCTGATCCTGCTCGGCCTCGCGCCGCGCGGCGCCACCGCCGCCGAACTGCTCGCCGCGATCGGCGCGGTCTCCCGCTGGGCGCGCGAGCGCGACATCCGCCTCAGCCGCGAACTCGAAAGCGGCGACGACGCCGCGCTGTCGGCGACCATCGACACGCTCGTCGAAAGCGGCCTCCTGACCCGCTACGAAGCGGGGAGCGAGACCATCTATTCGATCGACCCCGCCAAGCATCCGATGGCGAGCTATTACCGCAACATCATCGCGCATCATTTCCTCGATCGTGCGATGATCGAGCTGGCGCTGTTCGAGCTTCGCGACGCCGACAAAGGCGATGTCACCGCGGCTTTCTGGGCGAAGATCGACCGCCTTCGCGATCTCTTCAAATTCGAATTTTTCTATCCGCCGCGCGACGAGCATCGCGCCGCGATCGAGGCCGAACTCGCGCGCATCGATCCCGTCTGGGACCGCCGCCTCGCGAGCGGCGACCGTGGCGTTGCGCAGCTTCTGCGTCGCTGTCAGCCCGTGGTCGGCCATGCGATATTGCTGCCCTTCGCCGAGGCCTATTCGGTCGTTGCCGACCTGCTCGCGCGTGCGAAGCCGGGGGAGGAAGTCGATGCGAAGGCGTTGCTCGATGCCGCGCTGGTCGAGGGGCGGCAGGCCTATCTGCTGCGCCGGATCAGCAGCGAGGCGGCGATCGGCAAGCTGCTTTTCGAGAACGGCCTGTCGCTGATGCGGCATATGGGGCTGGCGGAAACCGCGACCCCCGACGGTCTCGCCGCGCGGCGCGCGCTGCTTGGCGAACTGCGCGGGCTCGCCAATGTGATGGAATCGATGCGCCTGTCGACGACGGCGCTGGCGGACCGGCTGCCGGCGGCGGGCGATGCTTGACGCATCCGCCCCGTTTTCCGTCATCCCGGCGAAGGCCGGGATCTCGCCGGTGCATTGTTACGAGAGGGTGAGATCCCGGCCTTCGCCGGGATGACGGGTAAAGGATGGAGGAAGTGATGCTTAAGCAACTCAGCGCGCAGGATGCCCAGTTCCTCTACACGCAGACCGCGAACATTCTGACGCACATCATGGGGGTCTATATCTACGACCCCTCGACCGCGCCGGGCGGTTTCGTGCGCTTCAAGGACATCATCCGCCACGTCGAAAGCCGCGTCCACACCTCGCCGCTGTTCAAGCGCCGCCTCCACCGGCTGCCCTTCGATCTCGACCATCCCTATTGGGTCGAGGACGAGCATTTCGACATCGAGGCGCATATGAGCCACGCGCGCCTGCCTGAACCCGGCGACTGGCGCCAGTTCTGCATCGCGGTCGCGCGCTGGTTCTCGAAGCCGATGGACATGAACCGGCCGCTCTGGGACATCTACATCATCGAGGGGCTCGACCGCATTCCCGGCATCCCGAAGGGCAGCTTCGCGATGCTTCACCGCGTCCATCACGCTGCTGTCGACGGCGCCTCGGGCGCGCACGCCTTCATCGCGATGAGCGACATCGACGCGCAGGGCACGCCGGCGATTCCCGAGCCGCCGCCGGTCGAGGACCTCGGCCGCGCGCCGTCGAGCGCCGAGACGATGACGCGCGCCTGGTCGGCGTCGATGCAGTCACCGGTCAAGTTCATGAATGCGCTGATGAAGGTCTCGCCCGCGATCGTCGCGTCGGCGCGCAAGTCGATCGGCGAGGGCGGGATGACCGCCGGCGTCCCCGAAACCCGCTTCAACGTCCCCGTCGGCCCGCACAAGATGTTCGACGCGACGACGGTCGCGCTCGCCGATGTCGCCGAAATCCGCAGGAAAGTGCCGGGCGCGACGGTCAACGACGTCGTGCTCACCACCGTCGGCGGCGCGCTGCGCAAATATCTCGCGAAGCACAAGGACCTGCCGCAGGAAAGCCTCGTCGCGGTCGCGCCGATCAATTTGCGCGGCAAGGAAAAGGCGGCGGGCAAGGCTTCGACCCCGGGCAATCAGGTCTCGGCGATGAGCGTGCCGATCCGCACCGACATCGCCGATCCGCTCGAACGCCTCGCCGCGGTGCGCGATTATACGGTCGAGGCGAAGGAGGCGAAGGCGGGGGTCAGCGCGCGGATCATGACCGACCTGTCGCAGCATATCCCGGGCGCGACGATGGCGGCGGTCGCGCGCATCCTGACCAGCGAGCGTTTCGCGGTGCGCGGCACCAACCTCTTCATCTCGAACGTGCCGGGCGCGCAGGTGCCGCTCTATCTCGCGGGCGCGAAGCTCGTCCAGCAGCACGGCATGGCACCGCTCGCGAACAATATGGGGCTGTTCGTCGCGACCCCCAGCTACAACGGCCGCATCGCCTTCTCGATCATCTGCGAGCGCGCGATCATGCCTGACATCGCCTTTTTCAGGCAATGTATCGACGAAAGTTTCGCCGACCTGATGGCCGCGGCGCCGAAACCGGAGAAGGTGTCCGCGAAGCCGAAAGCCGCTACGGCAAAGCCGAAGGCGGCCCCCAAGGCTGCGCCGAAGCCGCCCGCGAAGGCCAAGGCAAAGGCGAAACCGGCGCCCGCAGCGAAAAGCGCGGCCAAGGCTGCGTCGAAAGCTGCCGCCAAGCCCAAGGCGAAGGCAGCGGGAAAGAAGAAACCCTCCACTTCGTCACCCCGGGTTTGATCCGGGGTCCCGCTTCCCACCGCCGCTGAGCGGGACCCCGGATCAAGTCCGGGGTGACGTGGGTGGAGAGGGCGGGCGTCAAAACAGTTGCCAAAGACAACGCAACCCGCAATTCTCGCCCAAAATGAAACAACACAGGATGACCGGATGATCTTCGCCCCGACGCTCAGCGCCGACGCCGAGCTTGCCAAAGCGCCCGACTATACCGCCTGGGCCAGGGCCGCGCAGGCGCATGACGCCAAATCGGGGATGCAGGCGTGGCGCGATGCCGACGACAGCCAGCATTTCGATTACAAGGCGATCCGCGCCCGGCTCGAAAAGCTCCGCAAGCTGTCAGCGGCGAACGACGTCAAGGGACTGTTGTTCGTGCTCAACGAGGGCATTCACGGCAATATCGACGGCATGGGGCACGAACGCCTCTATCAGAAGGCGCGCTTCGGGACGAAGAAGCTGATCGAGGCCTATATTGCCGAAGTCGTTGCGGCGCTCGACAGGATCGCTGCATCGCGCTCGATCCCGCGCGAGGAAAAGCGCGATTTCTTCCGCCGCGCGCAGCATTGCTACGGCCGTTCGGCGCTGCTGCTCTCGGGCTCGGGCAGCTTCCTCTTCTTCCACGTCGGCGTGGTCAAGGCGCTGTGGGACGAAGGCGTGCTGCCGAACATCCTCGCGGGGTCGAGCGGCGGGTCGATCGTCGCGGCGATCGTCTGCACGCGCAAGAATGCCGACGTCGGCCCCTTCCTTGAAAGCCGGCGGCTCGCCAATCCCGCGCGCGGCGAGGAACTGCGCCGCCTCGCCCCCGACGAGGTGCGCGGCCGCCTCGCCGACCTGATCCCCGACCTGACCTTTCAGGAGGCCTATGAGATTTCGGGCCGCCACCTCAACGTCTCGGTCGCCCCCGCCGAAAAGCATCAGAACGGCCGGCTGCTCAACGCGATCACCGCGCCCAATGTGCTGATCCGCGAGGCGGTGCTCGCCTCCTGCGCGGTGCCCGGCGTCTTTCCGCCGGTGATGCTGATGGCGCGCGACGAGGACGGCAACCGCGTTCCCTATCAGCCCGACCGGCGCTGGGTCGACGGGTCGGTAACGCACGACATCCCGACCAAGCGGCTCGAACGGCTGTACGGGGTCAACCATCATATCGTCAGCCAGGCCAATCCTCTGGCGCTGCCCTTCGCGACCGACACACGCAAGCAGATGGCGCCGCTCGAGGCCATCCAGCATGCGTCGATGGCGACCTTCAAGGCGTGGCTCAACGCGAACATGGTGATTTTTCAGAAGCCGCTCGAAATGGTGCCGCCGCTCAACAGCCTCGCGAACATGGCGCGCTCGGTGATCAATCAGGATTATACCGGCGACATCAACATCATCCGCCCGCCCAAATATTGGTCGCCGACGAAAATCCTCTCCGACCTCGCGCAGGAGGATATCGACGAGTTGATCGACACCGGCATGCGCACCGCCTGGCCGAAGGTCGAGATGGTGCGCACCCAGACCGCGATCAGCCGCGCGCTCGACGCGATTTTGGCGAAGATCGACAAGGCGGGCGACGACGGCCCCGGCCACCGCGCTTCGGCGCTGAAGCAGGCGGTGCGGTGAGCGCAGCCGCGGTGATGCTGCCGCCGGGCTCGGCCGGCGCGGGGGCGAAGCTGCACGTCACCCATTGGCTTCCCGAAGGGCCGCCGAAGGCGGTGGTGCTGCTCGCGCATGGCTATGCCGAACATGCCGGGCGCTATGCGCATGTCGCGAAGCGGCTGACCGATGCCGGCTATGCCGTTTACGCGGTCGATCATTGGGGGCACGGCCGGTCGGACGGCGAGGGCGGTTATGTGCCGCGCTTCTCGGCCTTCACCGACGGTATGGCCGAGCTGCTGACGCTGGTCGAGGCCAGTCATGCCGGCACGCCGCGCCTGCTTCTCGGACACAGCATGGGCGGGCTCATCGCGACGCTGTTCCTGATCGAGCGGCAGGATGCTTTCGTTGCCGCCGCGCTTTCGGGCCCCGCGATCGTCCCCGGCGCGCCGCCATCGCGCTTCACCGTCTGGATCAGCTGCTTCCTCTCGCGCTTCTTCCCGCGCCTCGGCGTGTTGGCGCTCGACGCGAACGGCGTCAGCCGCGACCCCGCGGTGGTCGCCGCCTACCTTGCCGACCCGCTCGTCTACACCGGCAAGATCGGCGCGCGGCTCGGCAAGGAGTTCATGGACGCGATGGCGGCCGCGCGGGCGGGCGCGCCGAAGATCACGCTCCCGATCCTGCTCCAGCACGGTGCCGTCGACAGCCTCGCCGCGCCCGAGGGCTCGCGCTATCTGTTCGATCATGTGTCGTCGCGGGACAAGGCGCTGAAAATCTATCCGGGCCTGTTCCACGAAATCTACAACGAGCCCGAGCGCGATGCGGTGCTCGATGACCTGATCGGCTGGTTCGACGCGCATGTCGCAGCTTGAAGCCAACCCCAATTCCGTTCGTGTCGAGCGAAGTCGAGACACCCATCGGTCTTGCGCTGTTCCGATGGGTGTCTCGACTTCGCTCGACACGAGTGGTTTGAGAGGGAAATCCTGCACGTGATGAAATTCCTCCTCACCCTCATCGCCGCCCCGCTGATCGCGCTCGCGATCCTTTATTTCGTCTTTCCCGGCCGGCTCGTCGCATTCGGCCGCTGGCTGCTCCGCAAGCGCGGCGGCACGGGGCAGAAGAGCGTCGTCGTCGACGGCCGCGCCTGGCCCTATCTGGAGGGCGGCGATCCCGCGAAGCCGACCCTGCTGCTCGTCCACGGCTTTTCGGGCGACAAGGATAATTGGTCCTTTCTCGCCCCCTATGTGACGCGCGACTATCATATCATCGCGCCCGATCTGCCGGGTTTCGGCGAAAATGAACGTAACCCCGACCTTGCCTACGACATCGCGGCGCAGACCGCGCGCCTCAAAGCCTTCGCCGATGCGCTCGGTCTCGTCCGGCCGCATATCGCGGGGAACAGCATGGGCGGCTGGATCGCGCTGCGCTATGCGATCGATTACCCCGATGCGCTCGCCAGTCTGATCCTGCTCGACAATGCCGGGGTCAACGGCGCCGACGAAAGCGAGCTTCAGAAGCTGGCCGCGAACGAGGATTATAATCCGCTCGTCCTCGCGGGGCTGGAGGATGCCGACCGGCTGGTGGCAATGGTCGTCCACAAGCCGCCGCACATCCCGTCGCGACTGAAGCCCGTGCTTTATGCCGACGCGCTCCAATATCGCGACCAGCTCGACGCGATCTTCTGGGTGATCGCGATCGAGGGGCGCGACCATCCGCTCAACGACCGGCTCGGCGAGGTCAAGGTGCCGACGCTGATCCTGTGGGGGCGCCACGACAAGCTGCTCGATGTGAGCTGCGTTCCGGTGCTCGAAGCGGGGATCGCGGGCAGCCGTTCGCATATCTTCGAGCATATGGGTCATGTCCCGATGATCGAGGACCCGAAGGCGACCGCGGAAGCGATGAAGGATTTTCTGATCAATCTTCCTAAATCGCCGTCACCCCGGACTTGATCCGGGGTCCCGCTTTTTTCTGCAACGTGGAAAGCGGGATGCCGGATCAAGTCCGGCATGACGAAAGGACGTGAAGCGTTGCTTGCCAACCCTCCCGTCCCGCGCCACTCTCCGCCGAAACAGCGGGAGAGACGCATGCGCCTGAAAGTGGGCCTGCTCGGCGGGGGGAGTTGGGGGACGACGGTCGCGTCGGTGGTGTCGCGCAACGCGCCGATCACGCTCTGGGCGCGCGATGCCGAAACGGTCGGGAGCATCAATGCCGATCATGAGAACCGCAAATATCTGCCCGGCGTGAAGCTGCCGGCGGTGCTCCGGGCGACGAACGACATGGCTGAGGTCGTCGCGGGTGCCGACGTGCTGGTGATGGGGGTGCCCTCGCACAGTTTTCGCGGCGTGCTCGAGGAAGCGCGCAATCACCTTCGCCCGTGGGTGCCGGTGATCAGCCTTACCAAGGGACTCGAGCTTTCTTCGGGCAAGCGGATGACCGAGCTGATCGAGGAGATATTGCCCGGCCACCCCGTCGGCGTGCTCACCGGGCCGAACCTCGCGCGCGAGATCATGACGGGCCAGGCGGCGGCGAGCGTGCTGTCGATGGAGGACGAAATCGTCGTCCGCGCGCTCCAGCCGGTGTTCCATTCGGGGCTGTTCCGCGTCTACACCAACACCGACCTGCTCGGCTGCGAACTTGGCGGGGTGCTCAAGAACATCATCGCGATCGCGGTCGGCATGGGCGACGGGCTCGGCGCCGGCGACAATACGCGCGCCGGACTGATGACGCGCGGGCTCGCCGAGATCACGCGCCTCGGCGTCGCGATGGGCGGGCGGCCCGAAACCTTCGCGGGGCTGACCGGCATGGGCGACCTGATCGCGACCTGCACCAGCCCCTTGTCGCGCAACCGCCATGTCGGGGTCGAACTCGGCAAGGGACGGCATATCGACGAGATCATTGCGGGCATGAACATGGTTGCGGAGGGGGTGAAGAGCGCGCCGACGGTGATGGCGCTCGCGCGGCATCACGGGGTCGACATGCCGATCGCGCGCGACGTGTTCGACGTGACGCAGGGCAAGCGGGATGCGCGCGAAGTGTTCCGCGGTTTGCTGAAATCGAGCGTCGGCGACGAGGCGCATCCGGGGTAGGGCGCCGATTCACCGTCAGCCGTGCGGAATCATCGTCGAGCCGGGAAGAAAAGGCCTCGCTCCTTCGTTCTTTTCCCGACCACAGGGTCCACCAGGAGAAGAACGATGAAAAAATGGACGATTTTTGTAGCGCTTGCGGCTCTCCCCGCCAGCGCCGCGATGGCCGCGATCCCCTATGGCGCGATGCCGCCGGGGTTCGATCGCCCCGAAATCCGCACGGCGCCGATCGCCGGCGTCTACAACCAATATTGGTATAATTACAAAGCCGACATCCTCGAGGCCGAGAAGGAACTCGTCAGCGACCTTCGCCATGCCACCGACCGCGAAGACCGCTGGGACGCGTGGGACGAATGGTCGAACGAGGTCGTCGACGCCGACAAGGATTACACCAAGGAAATGCGCAAGAAGGGCTATCGCGTCGGCCGCGTGACGGTGGGCGGCTGATTAGCCGGAACAGGAGAGGGCGGACACCTTAAGCGTCTCGCCTTCTTCACCCTCGTTCCAAATTCCCGTCATTCCCGCGAAAGCGGGAATCCAGCTTTCCTTCGTGCCTTCGTGCGAGATTTATTGGACTCGCACGATGGCACGAAGGAAAGGAAATGGAATTTTTCCGTGTGTCCCCGCGAAGGCGGGGACCCATCTCCGGCCGGTTCAAAATGGCACGGGCGGGTGATGGGCTCCCGCCTTCGCGGGAGCACACGGCTATTGAAGCGAGGTCAGATGCCACCCTCGGCCAGCAGCGCCTTCGCCTCATCGCCCTGCCAGTCGATCGCGCCGATGACGCGCCACAGCTCTTTCCCGTCGGCGCCATAGAAGATGCTCGTCGGCAGCGCCCCGGCGGCCGCGTCGAGCAGCTTGTTCTCGGGGTCGAGATAGGGTTGCAGCGCCTTCAGGCCCGCCTTCTGGAACCAGGGATCGACGACCGCCGCGCCCTGCAGGTCCTGTGCGACGGCGATCACTGTCATCGCCTTCCCCTGCCTGGCGGCGAGCGCGCCGAGGGTCGGCATCTCGGCGACGCAGGGCGCGCACCAGGTTGCCCAGAGATTGACGAGCAGCGGTTTGCCCCTGAACGCCGCGAGCGTCACCGGCGCGTCGTCGGGGCCTTTGAATGCTGCCGTGGGCGCCGCCTTGCCCGCCTGGCTGCGGTCGACGACATGCTGAAAGGTCTCGACCCCGCGCGCATCCTTCGCTTCACCGCCCGAAATATTTGCTTGCGCGCCTGCCGCTTGCTCCCCGTCGGCCTTTTCCCTATCGCAGCCCGCGATCGTCGATCCGGCCAGCATCAGCGGCAGGATCATCAGCCTGATGTTTGGAATTCGGAAAATGGCGGATACTCCGGACAGTAACAGCATGTGGGGCGGCCGCTTCGGTGGCGGACCCGCGGCGATCATGCAAGAGATTAACGCCTCGATCCCCGTCGACAAGCGCCTGTGGGAAGAGGATATCACCGCCAGCCGCGCGCACGCGGCGATGCTCGGCGCCGCCGGGATCATCAGCGTCGGCGACGCTGTCCTGATCGACAGCGGTCTGACCCAGATCGCCGGCGAATTCAGGGCGAAAGGCGTTCCGGTCGATCTCGCGCTCGAAGACATCCACATGACCGTCGAATCGCGGTTGAAGCAGTTGATCGGTGACGCCGCAGGGCGGCTCCACACTGCGCGCTCGCGCAACGATCAGGTGGCGACCGATTTCCGCCTGTGGGTCCGCACCGCGTGCGAACGCATCGACGGCGGGCTGAAGGCGATCCAGACCGCGCTGCTCGCGCGCGCCGACGAGCATGCGGGCAGCATCATGCCTGGCTTCACCCATCTGCAAGTCGCGCAGCCGGTGACGCTCGGTCATCATCTGCTCGCCTATGTCGAGATGTTCCGCCGCGACCGCAGCCGCTTCGCCGACGCCCGCGCGCGCCTCAACGAATCGCCGCTCGGCGCCGCGGCGCTCGCGGGCACGGGCTTCCCGGTCGACCGCCACGCAACCGCAGAGGCGCTCGGCTTCGACCGCCCGATGGCGAACAGCATCGACGCCGTGTCCGACCGCGATTTCGCGCTCGAATTTTGCGCCGCTGCGTCGATCGCCGCGATTCATTTGTCGCGCCTTGCCGAGGAAATCGTGATCTGGGCGAGTCAGCCCTTCGGCTTCGTCAGCCTGCCCGACGCCTGGTCGACCGGCAGCTCGATCATGCCGCAAAAGCGCAACCCCGACGCCGCCGAGCTGGTGCGCGGGCGCGCGGGCCTGCTGCTCGGCGCGTTCCAGCGGCTCAGCGTGATCGTGAAGGGCCTGCCGCTCACTTATTCGAAGGATCTGCAGGACGACAAGGAAACAGTGTTCGGCGCCTTCGACGCGCTCACGCTGTCGCTGGCCGCGATGACCGGGATGGTCGAGACATTGGCCTTCCGCACCGACCGGATGCGCGCGCTCGCCGCCTCGGGCTATTCGACCGCGACCGACCTCGCCGACTGGCTGGTGCGCGAGGCAGGGGTGCCGTTCCGTGAGGCGCACCACATCGTCGGCGCCTGCGTGAAACGATCCGAGGAGCTCGGCGTTGAATTGTCGGCGCTGCCCGCCGAAGACGCCGCGGCGATCCACGCCGCGGTGACTCCCGACGCGCTCGCCGCGCTGACCGTCGAAGCGTCGGTCGCCAGCCGCCGCAGCTATGGCGGGACGGCGCCCGACCGGGTAAGGGAAGCGGTCGCCGCCGCGCGCGGCGCGCTGGAAGGAAGCGATTGATGGCGACGCGCCGCATCTTTATCGTCACGACATGCGCCGCCGCCGCGCTGCTCGGCGCGTGCGGCGCGAAAGAAGATCTGAAGCCCGCGGCGAACCAGCCCGCCCCGACGATTCCCGTCGGTGCGACGCGCGCCCCGACCACGGAGGAGCTCACGACGCCTGACGCGCAGGCCAAGCCCGCGCGCAGCGACGAACTTCTCAAACGGTCCGAAAAACGCGAACCCGACGATTTCGACCTGCCGCCTCCGGGCTGACCACTGAGCCTTCCCTTTTTTCCGTTTGTGCTGAGCTTGTCGAAGCACCGTTCTTGCTTGAACGATGGAGAGAAGGACGGCCCTTCGACAAGCTCAGGGCGAACGGATCATAGAGACTAGGATCTGACCGTGGACCATTTTGAATACCGTGACGGCGTCCTCCACGCCGAAGACATTCCCCTGCCGCGCATCGCCGAGGAAATCGGCACCCCCGTCTATGTCTATTCGCGCGCGACGCTCGAACGCCATGCGCAGGTGTTCCGCGACGCGCTGAAGGATGTGCCGAAGAAGCACATCGCCTTCGCGATCAAGTGCAACCCCAATCTCGGCGTGCTGCGCGTTCTCGCGCGGCAGGGCTATGGCGCCGATGTCGTGTCGGGCGGCGAGCTCGAACGCGCGCTCGCCTCGGGCATGGCGCCTGAGGACATCGTCTTCTCCGGGGTCGGCAAGACCCGCGCCGAGCTGGCGCAGGGCCTCGATCGCGGCATCGGCCAGTTCAATATCGAGCATGAGCCCGAAGGCGTCGCGCTCGCCGAGATCGCGCTGGCCAAGGAGATGACCGCGCCCGCGGTGCTGCGCGTCAATCCCGACGTCGATGCGGGAACGCACGCCAAGATCTCGACGGGCAAGGCCGAGAACAAGTTCGGCGTCGGGATCGACGTCGCCCCCGAGATATTCGGGCGCCTTGCCGCGCTGCCGGGGCTTCAGATGCGCGGCATCGCGCTCCATATCGGCAGCCAGCTCACCAGCCTTGCACCGCTCGAAGCGGCCTTCGAGCGCGTCGGCCGGCTCGTCGCCGATCTGCGCGCCGCTGGGCACAGCATCACCCATGTCGATTTGGGCGGCGGCCTCGGCGTGCCCTACAGGCCCGACGACAATCCCCCGTCGCCCGCCGACTATGGCGCGATGGTCGCGCGCGTGACGAAGGATTGGGACGTCACCCTGATGTTCGAGCCCGGCCGCGTGATCGCGGGCAACACCGGCGTGCTCCTGACCGAAGTGCTGTGGGTCAAGCCCGGCGCGACGAATCCCTTCGTGATCGTCGACGCCGCGATGAACGACCTCGCGCGCCCGGCGCTCTACGATGCGTATCACGACTTCGTCGCGGTGCGGCCGACCGGCGAAAAGATGACCGCGTCGATCGTCGGCCCGGTGTGCGAGACCGGCGACACCTTCGCGCGCGACCGCGTGATCGACAAGGTGGAGTCGGGCGACCTCGCGGTGTTCCGCACCGCCGGCGCCTATGGCGCGACGATGGCCTCGACCTACAACAGCCGCAGCCTCGTCCCCGAGGTGCTCGTCGATGGCGACCGTTCCATCATCGTTGCAGACCGCATCGCGGCGGGGACGATCATGGCCGCCGAACGCGTGCCCGACTGGATCGATTGACCAAATCCTCCCCGGCACGGGGAGGGGGACCATGCGAAGCATGGTGGAGGGGCACGCGCGGCTTTCCTTGTCGCCGAGAGGAAGCATCATGGCGCAACCTGCCCCTCCACCACCCTTCGGGTGGTCCCCCTCCCCCGTTGGGGGAGGATTTGCTATAGGTTTCTCATGCACCAGCTCCCCATCTTCCTGAATCTCACCGGCCGCACCGTCGTGCTGGTGGGGGAGGGGGAGGCGGCCGCCGCCAAGGCGCGGCTGATCGCGCGCGCCGGCGGACGGATCGTCCCCGCATGGGAGGAAGGCGCGAGCCTCGCCTTCGTCGCGCTCGACGAAGGCGCCGAAGCGGTCGCGGCCGATCTTCGCGCCCGCGGGCTGCTGGTCAATGTCGTCGACCGCCCGGACCTTTGCGATTTCACCACCCCCGCGATCGTCGACCGCGCGCCGGTCACCATCGCGATCGGCACCGGCGGCGCTTCGGCGGGGCTCGCCAAGGCGATTCGCCAGCGCATCGAGGCGTTGCTCCCCGCGCGCCTCGGCGCGCTCGCGGCCGCGCTCCACGCCGCGCGCGGCGCGATGAAGGCGCGCTGGCCCGCTGCCGCTGACCGCCGCCGCAGGATCGACGCCGCGCTCGCGCCGGGCGGCGCGCTCGATCCGCTGGACGGTGACGCTGCGGACAAATTGGCCGACTGGCTCGCGGGCGATGCCGCCGTCCAGCCGTCGCGCCTCGAAACGATCCGTCTCACCGGCGCCGATCCCGACGATCTTACCCTGCGCGCCGCGCGCCTGTTGGGGGAGGCCGATCATGTCTTCCATCCCGCCGACATCCCCGCCGCGATCCTCGACCGTGCCCGCGCCGACGCGGTGCGCCATGTCGCCGATGCGCCGCCGGCTGAGCCACCACCGGGCCTGTCGCTCTGGCTGTCCTCCTGAAAAGATTCACCGCGTCTCCGCGTGAACCAAAATCTCTGCGCAAAGGTCGTCCCGCTGACGGCAGGCCGCCATCCTTGCCGCTCGCCCGCCGCCCCCGATTACGATAAGTTAACTGGGCGCGGCTCGGCATCGCCCATAGCTCTTGTGCCGGCGGTTTTCCGCCGCTCAAGCACAGGAGGATGCATGTTGCCTGCCATCGATATCGATGCTGTTCCGCTGCTCGACACCGCGGTCGGGCTGTTCGGCACTTTCGCGGGGGAAAGCGTCAGCTCGGGGCCTTCGGTCTTCGAGATCGCCGTTACCGTCGCCATGATCATCTACAGCTGAATGTTCCGGGCGGGCAGCCGAAACCGCTGTCCGCCCCCCAACCGGCAATTCATCCCATGACGGCTGCCGTTTCGCGCCATGATCATTTTCCCCGCCGCGACCGCCCGCGCCGTGAGCGCATCCGCCGCGCGGCATCGCATCTCGATGCGCGCTGGCGGGACGAGGACGGGGCGCCCGGCGGGCTGCGCGCGGCGATGGCGGCGGTCGCGGCCGAGCCTCCAGCCGTCGCGCTTGCCGCGCTCATGCCCTGGCTGGCCGAGCCCGGCTGGCTCGCCCGCCGGCTGGACGAAGCGGCCGCGCTGCTCGCTGCCGATCCCTTCGCCGTCCCGCCGCTACCCCCGGTCGGGGGCGGCGAGGGGGCTGGCGGCCTGCTCCTCGCGGAGCATGGATCGATTCAGCTGACGCTCCGCATCCAGCGGTTCGAGTGGCGCGGGGAGGCGCCGGCGATCGCGCGCTTCGTTCCGGGCGCCGCGGCTGTCCGCTTTCTCGCCACGGGCGGCGCATCGATCCAACGGCATTGTGTCGCAGTCAGCGCGGCCGAAGAGGCGGGCGTCTTCACCGCCGCGGCCGCGGCCCCTTGCCGGAGCGAGACGGCGCGCTCGCTCGTGACGGACGAATGTCTGATATTCGACACGGCGCGCGAGAGTTTCACGCTCGCCGATGCCACCGGCGATATAATGTTCCTCGAACTCGCCGTGCAGCCGCCGTTGCCGCTGCCGGTGCGCGCCTATGATGTGGCGAGCGGCCGCCTCGTCCACTTGTCCTCGTCGCGCCGCGACGCCAGCTTCCGGCAGATGGGGCTCGCCCTGCTGCGCGCGTTCGGCCGCCGCGACGCCGCGCCCCTGTTCGCCGCGGAGATCGAAGCCGGCGATTTCGCGGCGCGATGGGCGGCGATGCGCGAGCTGATCGCGCTCGATCCGGCCGCGGCGCTGCCGCATCTCGGCCGCATGGCGGCATCGGACGCCCATCCCGAAATCCGCCGCGCCGCCGCCGCGACGCTGGCGCTCTATTCACCCCCGCCCGCAGGCGGGAAGAGAGCAGGAGTCTCCCATGCCCCGCCCGATCGATCCTCCCGCCGCGCCCGAATATGACCTTGCCGAGGTTGCCGCGCGGCTCGACGAGAGCGGTGTCGATCTGGCGGACGAAGCCAGTCTCGCTCGCTGCGCCCGGCTTCTCGCCGGTCTGGCGCGCAATCGGGGCTTTCTCGCCGACCGCATCATCGCCGAACTCAAGGCAAGCTACGCCGATCAACTCGCGGCGAACCGCTATTCGGCGCAGGTCTTCCTTCTCCACCGCAGCCCGCGCGGCTTTTTCCTCCGCGCCAACCTGTGGCCTGCCGCGACGGACGCCGTCTATGCCGCGAGCGGCGCCGCCGCCTTCGCCTACGGCGTGCCGCACGACCATAATTTCTCGTTTCTGACCGCCGGCTATTGGGGTCCGGGCTATGTCAGCGACTATTACGACTATGACGCCGAGCGGGTCGACGGCCGTCTCGGCGAGCCGCTGGACCTGACCTTCGTCGAGCGCAGTGCGTTGAGCGAAGGCCGGATGATGCTCTATCGCGCCCACCGCGACATCCACAGCCAGCTCCCGCCCGAGCGCCTGTCGGTCAGTCTTAACATCATGGACGAGGGCGAGCATGTTCCGTGGCGCGATCAATATGTCGTCGATTTGGAGCATGGCACGATTGCAAAGCGCCCGACGCTGACCCCCGCCGAAATGCTGCTCCGCTGCGCCGTCCATCTGACCGACAACGGCAAGGACATCGCCGAACAGTTCGCGCGGACGCACCCGGTCCCGCGGGTGCGGGCGAATGCGATCGCGGCGCTGGCGGCGGTCGAGGAAGGGGCTGGAAGGGCGACGGTGCTCGAGCGGGGGCTGTGCGATGCGGACGCGCGGGTGCGCGATGATTGCGAACGGTGGCTGGCGATTTAGCGCCGTGATCGGCCATGGTTCGATGTTCGCCGCAAGCTTCAGAACTTCTTGAGATATCCGTCAGGACTTCAACGCCTCTCCCCCCTATCCGGCAGTCAGGATGTGAGGGGATGACGAATGGCGAATATCGAAACGAGAAACCGGCGCTTTTGCAAGATCGCGCTGCACGGCGAGGTCGTTCCGCATACAGCGAACCGTGGCCGCCTTGTCTCGCTGTTCCTGACCGCAGCCATGCTTGCCGGATGCGGTTCGCAATCGACCCGCGCCAGCGACAATGTCGATGCGGCGACAACGGCGAGCGGCGCGGCCGCGAATATCGCGACCGCGGCCGCCGCTGCGCCGGCCTCTACGGCTCTGCCGCCGGCTGCCGCTGCGGCATGGGAAAGCTTCGCGCGCGGCCAGTGCCGCGATCAAGGCGAGCGTTTCGGTGCCGTGCGCTTTGCGCCGCTCGCGGGGCACGCAGAATCCGTCGAACTTGTGGAACGGCTTTTTGCGGGCGGCAAGGGCGGGTTCGTGTCCGCCGATTTCAATGCCGACGGCAAACCCGATTTCGTCGTCACCACGCCGGCACATGGCTGCGTCGCCAGCGGTCCCGCTTATGGCGATCAGGGGCCGCCGGTGGATTTCATCGTTTCCACGGCTGGCGGCTACAAGGCTTTCGACGGCTTCATGGGCTGGATTGCCCCCGCCATGATCGTGCGTCGCGGCGACCGGGACGTGCTCGACCTGCCCGGCGGCTTCAATGGTCGGTGCGGCATCGTCACCAAAGTGACGTGGGGTTGGACCGGGGGCGCCATCGATGTTGTCGAACGGCGCAATGATCACGGCCAGCTCGTGGATCGGGAAGGATGCGCGCAGCCCGCTGCGGGCGGCGGCGCAACCGCCTCGCCCATCGAAGCGGGATTTTATTCTTCCCCCGCCACCTATGGCGACTGCGCCGAAGCGATTCGACAGCAATTTTTTTATTATTGGGATGGATTGCACATCGAAGCTTTGGGCGGCAACCGTTACCGCATAACTTTCCGCGGAATCGAAGAGGCGAAAGTTGTTTTCAATGAACAAATCGTCACGGTGAACAGCCGCACCAGTGTCACCGATGAATATGGTGCCCGCTGGACTCATTGTCCGGCGTCGCAGGTTTCCCGATCCGCCCGCCAAGAGCTGGAGTTGGAATGATCGGCGGTTCGCGGTTGCGCCGGGAACGGGCGTCACTCGTCTGCTGACAGCGCCGCAAACCCCTGCTAACGCGCCGCGCATGACCACGCCTTTGTCCCATATCCGCAATTTTTCGATCATCGCGCACATCGATCACGGCAAGTCGACGCTTGCCGACCGGCTGATCCAGTTCACGGGCGGGCTCACCGCTCGCGAGATGTCGGCGCAGGTTCTCGATAATATGGATATCGAGAAAGAGCGCGGAATCACCATCAAGGCGCAGACGGTGCGCCTGAAATACACCGCGAAGGACGGCGAGACCTACGAGCTCAACCTGATGGACACGCCCGGCCACGTCGACTTCGCCTATGAAGTGTCGCGGTCGCTCGCGGCGTGCGAGGGCGCGCTGCTCGTCGTCGATGCGGCGCAGGGGGTCGAGGCGCAGACGCTCGCCAACGTCTATCAGTCGATCGAGCATGATCATGAGATCGTGCCGGTGATCAACAAGATCGACCTTCCCGCCGCCGACGTCGACAAGGTGAAGGCCGAGATCGAGGACATCATCGGCCTGCCCGCCGACGACGCGGTGCTCGCCAGCGCCAAATCGGGGATCGGCATCGAGGAAGCGCTCGAGGCGATCGTCGCGAAGATTCCGCCGCCGAAGGGCGATGCGTCGGCGCCGCTCGTCGCGATGCTCGTCGACAGCTGGTACGATCCCTATCTGGGCGTCGTGATCCTGGTCCGCGTCGTCGACGGGGTGCTCAGGAAGGGCCAGCAGATCAAGTTCATGCAGGCGGGCACCACCCACCTGATCGACCGCGTCGGCTGCTTCACGCCGAAGCGCGAGGAACTGACCGAGATCGGCCCCGGCGAGATCGGTTTCATCACTGCGCAGATCAAGGACGTCGCGCAGGCGCGCGTCGGCGATACGGTGACCGATGCCAAGAAGCCCGCGGCGGCGCCGCTCGCGGGGTTCAAGGAAGTCCAGCCGGTCGTCTTCTGCGGCCTGTTCCCGACCGACGCCAACGACTTCGAGAAATTGCGCGAGAGCATCCAGAAGCTCCGTCTCAACGACGCGTCGTTCAGTTTCGAGATGGAGACGAGCGCGGCACTCGGTTTCGGCTTCCGCTGCGGCTTCCTCGGCCTGTTGCATCTGGAGATCATCCAGGAGCGGCTGACCCGCGAATATGACCTCGATCTGATCACCACCGCGCCGTCGGTGGTCTACAAGCTCAAGCTCACCCGGTCGAAGGACGGCGGTCCGACCGAGATGGAACTCCACAACCCCGCCGACATGCCCGACCCGAACCGGATCGAGGAGATCGAGGAGCCGTGGATCGAGGCGGTGATCTATGTCCCCGACGAATATCTCGGTGCGATTCTCAAGCTCTGCCAGGATCGCCGCGGCGTGCAGAAGAACCTCACCTATGTCGGCGGCCGCGCGCAGATCACCTATGAATTGCCGCTCAACGAAGTGGTGTTCGACTTCTATGACCGGCTGAAGAGCATCAGCCGCGGTTATGCCTCGTTCGACTATCACCAGATAGGGCATCGCCCCGGCGACCTCGTCAAGATGAGCATTCTCGTCAACAACGAGCCGGTCGATGCGCTGTCGATGATCGTTCATCGCGGCAGCGCCGAAGCCCGCGGTCGCGGGATGTGCGAGCGGCTCAAGGATCTGATCCCGCGCCACATGTTCAAGATTCCGATTCAGGCGGCGATCGGCGGCAAGGTGATCGCCCGCGAAACCATCGCCGCGCTTCGCAAGGATGTGACCGCCAAATGCTACGGCGGCGACGCGACCCGCAAGAAGAAGCTCCTCGAAAAGCAGAAAGAGGGCAAGAAGCGGATGCGCGAATATGGCAACGTCAACATTCCGCAGGAGGCGTTCATCGCCGCGCTCAGGATGGGCGACGACGCCTGATCGCCGGGCGGCGGGTTGTTTTCCCGTCGCCCGCCTACATTTCGATGACGATCTTCACCTTCGATGGGCTGGTGCCCGCAGCCTGAGCGATCTCGGAGCGCATCCGTGCCACCATCGCACCCAGATTCGCGCGGCTGGGCGAGGCTTCACCCAGAAGCTCGGCGATCGGCGCGCCGAGCAGCGCAGCCAGCGCCTGCAGCCGCGCCGCTTTGGGCCGCGAACGATTCTGTTCCCAATAGCAGACCGAAGCCTCGGTCACGCCGAGCTGTTGCGCGAGATCGGACTGGGTCCAGCACCGCGCCTTGCGGAGCCGCGAGAGCTTTTCGCCGAACGTCTCGAAAACCGGACTGACATTATCCCCGGCGAGACCCGCTTCGCCCGCGGGCACGGCTTCGACGGGCGTGATACCCGGCGTCGAAGGAGAAAGAGAGAAATTGCGCACGACCCGTTACCTTCATTAACCTAGATTAATTTTTCACCTAACGCCATTTAACGCCTTAAGTTCCCTTGCTCTTTCAACTTTTCCCATTGTCGGCTGCGTTGCGATTGCCAGCGGCGTGCCGCGCCATTAGCCTGTGGGAACCGGAGGAGGTGAGCGCGATGATCGAGGCACCGGCACGACCGATCGACCACATCGTCGTGCACAGCGCGCTCAACGACGGAACCCGCGTGTCGCTGCGCTGCATCACCCCCGCCGACGAAGAACGGCTTCGCACGGGGATCGCCACACTGTCCGCCGAATCGCGCTATCTGCGCTTCTTCTCGCCCGCCCCGACGCTCCCCGATGCGGTGATCAAGCGGCTCGTCAATGTCGATGGGCACGACCATATCGGCTGGGGCGCAATCTGCACCGATTGCGACGATTGGCCGGCGATCGGGGCGGTGCATGCGGTGCGCTATGCCGACGGACCCGCGGGCGAATTCTCGATTGCAGTGCTCGATGCCTTCCAGGGCAAGGGCCTCGCGCGGATGATGACGGCCGCGCTGCTGATCCAGTGCCTTGCCGAGGATCTGCTGACGCTCGAAATCCATATGCTGTCGGAGAATGCAGCGGCACGCCGGCTGGTGAAATCGCTTGGCGCGGTGTGGACATCCGAAAGCGCGGGGGTTGCCGAATATGCGCTCGGGGTCGCGGACGGGATCGCGTCGCTGCGCGCCGACCCCGACGCACCGGGGGTCGAGGACGTGTTCCATGCGCTGACGCGGTTGTGACCGGGAAAGCTTCGGCGGACGCAAAATGGAAAAGGCGCCGGAGTTCTGCTCCGGCGCCTTTCGCCTTATCGTCCGTTCGGGACGCGTTTATTTGGTTTGCGGCTCGGGAGCCGGGGTCGTGGTGTCGGCGGGCGGCGGGGTGACGCCTTTGTCGATCGCATCGGCCTTGGCTTCGCCGGCGTCCTCGACCGCGTCGGCTTTCGCTTCGGTCGCTTCCTTGGCCGGGCCTTCGGGCATGGCGTCGGCCTGCGCGTCGATGGCGTCCGACTGAGCCTCGGCCTGATCCTCGACCTGATCGGCCTGCTTGCTCTGGCAGGCGCCGAGCGCGAGCGCCGAAGCGGCGGTGAGGGCAATGATCGTCTTGCGCATATCGAATCTTCTCCAAAGTTGACTCCGGGGCTTAACGCCGGGTGAACGCCAGAGTTGCAAAGAAATTTTCAAATCTCTGGAATCGAACGGATTTCAGGCAAAAAAAGAGGGCGCCCGAAGCGCCCTCTTCCTACCATGTCGCACGGGATCGCGATCAGAAGCGCTGCTGGCGCTCGTAGAGATCGCGATAGTGCTGGATGCGGGTGACGCGCAGGCCCGGCATACCGCTGCGGTCGATCGACCGCTGCCAACCGGCGAACTCTTCGAGCGTCAGGCCATAGCGTTCGCACACTTCATCGACGGTCAGCAGACCGCCGTTGACCGCGGCCACGACCTCTGCCTTGCGGCGAACGACCCAGCGGGTGGTGTTCGCCGGCGGCAGCGTGTCGAGCGTCAGCGGTTCGCCGAGCGGACCGATGACCTGAGCGGGCCGGATTTTCTGATTCTCGATCATGTTCATTCCATATTGTCTTCGTCGTGGGGGATCGGCGAGGCCGACAACCAGGGTGCTACATGCAAGGGGTTCAACATCGACTGAAACCCTCTGGTAAACGGGCTGTTCACAGTTTCGGTCAGGACGTTCGCTCCATCGGACAGGTCGAGGAAACGAACGGGCCGCGCCGCCATTTGTTCCGTCGCGGCGGGCGCGGCGGCCAGAAAATGGCTGAGGGCGTTAACGCGTGCCGCGTGGCGTTCGCGACTCGCCCGCGCGCGCAGCATGCGAACCGTCGGCGAGGCCGCCTGGCGTGCCGTGGACACCGCGAGCAATATGTCGAATCCCGGCTCCGACAGGCGGGCCGCGCCGGCAAGCTGTGGCAGATCGGACGGGTCGACGTTCATTCCATCCGTCTAGCGGAGAGGGGCTAAGGTCCAGTAAATGCCCATTTCATGGCTTGTTAGCGAAGCTTAACCCCCGTCAATATCTTGACGCTTGCGGCGGAAAAGCTGGCATTTCGGGTGATCCATCCCTAGATGGCGCGAGCGATGATCGAGACGATTTCTCCCCCCGCCGGCGCTGTTCGCGCCGACTTTCAGCTCGCCGAACCGCTGAAGGACCGGCGAGTCGTCGTCGCAATGTCGGGCGGCGTCGATTCGAGCGTGGTCGCCGCGCTCGCCGCGCGGTCGGGCGCCGAGGTGATCGGCGTGACCCTTCAACTCTACGACCATGGCGCCAAGGCGAAGCGCGTCGGCGCCTGCTGCGCGGGCCAGGATATCCGCGATGCACGCGCGGTCGCCGACCGGCTGGGTTTCGCGCACCATGTCCACGACCATGAAAGCCGGTTCCGCGACACGGTGATCGATCAGTTCGTCGACGAATATCTGAACGGCCGGACGCCGATCCCGTGCGTGCGCTGCAACATGGGGGTGAAGTTCACCGACCTGTTCCAGCTCGCGAAGGATTTGGGCGCCGACTGCCTCGCGACCGGCCATTATGTCCGCCGCGTGATGGGGCCCGCGGGCGCCGAACTTCACCGCGCGGTCGATCCGGCGCGCGACCAGAGCTATTTCCTCTTCGCGACGACGCAGGAACAGCTCGACTTTCTGCGTTTCCCGCTCGGCGGGCTCGAAAAAAGCGTGGTGCGCGAGATTGCGCGCGACCTTGGCCTGGGCGTCGCGGGCAAGCCCGACAGCCAGGACATCTGCTTCGTTCCTGATGGCGATTATGCGACTTTGGTCCGCAAGCTGCGCCCCGAGGCCGACGACCAGGGCGAGATCGTCCATGTTGACGGCCGCATCCTCGGCGCGCATCGCGGCCTGATTCATTATACCGTCGGCCAGCGGCGCGGGATCGAGATCGGCGGACAGGCCGAGCCGCTCTATGTCGTCCGCCTCGATGCCGCGACGAAGCGGGTCATCGTCGGACCACGGCGCGCGCTTGCCGTGTCGGGAGCGCGGCTCGGCGAAACGAACTGGCTGGGCGCGGCCGAAGCGCGGCCGGTGCTTGCCAAGGTGCGCAGCATGGCAAAGCCGGTGCCCGCGCGCATTGAAGGCGACCGGCTGGTCTTCGCCTCCCCCGAATATGGCGTCGCGCCGGGACAGGCGGCGGTGCTCTATGATGCCGCCGACGAAAGCCGCGTGCTCGGCGGTGGCTGGATCGAAGAAAGCTTTCCCGCGGAATAGATTGCACTTTCCCTCCCGATGCCGCAGCCTGCGTGCAAAAGGGGAGACGAGTCATGGTCAACTGGGTCTTGCGCGGCGCCGTTCTGCTGTGGGCGCTGTTCTTTGCGATCGTCGGGCTGCGCGGGATATTCGATCCGGCGAGCTTCACCGAATTGTTCGGCATCGTCGTCGAAGGCGCGGCCGCCAATACGGTGCGCGCCGACCTGTCGGCCTTTTTCCTCGTCGCGGCAGGCGGCGCGGCGGTGGGCGCGCTGATGCCCGGCTGGTCGCGCGCGCTACTGGTACCTGCCGCGCTCTATGGCACCGCGCTGGTCGGCCGGCTGATCGGGGCCGGCAGCGGCGATCTCGTCAACGCCGGGATCGTCCAGGCGATGATCATCGAGGCGCTGTCGACCGGGCTGATGGTCGCAAGCTGGTGGATGCTGTCGCGGCCTGCACCGGTCGTGGCCGGGGCGTCCGCCGATACGGTGCATTGAAGCGGGCGTTGTCCGCCAACTTGTCTTTTTAACCATTATGTGAGTAACTGGCGCTGGGTCGCTTCTGTTTCCTTTGTGGTGGAGGGGGAGCGTATGGCAGCCGAGGACAAGCGCGGCGGCGACAGACGGGGGACGGACCGGCGGGTCGCCGACGACCCCGATTATAAAGGGCCGGAACGCCGCAAGGGCGACCGGCGTTCGGGCAAGGAGCGCCGCGAATCCGACAGGTCGTAGCGCGGCGGCCGGCCCCTGGCTGGAGATGAATCCGTGACCGATCTGCCGCGCCTTTCGATCGACATCGTCTCCGACGTGATGTGCCCCTGGTGCATCGTCGGCTGGCTGAAGTTCGAGAAGGTGATGGCGCATTTCGCGGGGCGGCTGGACTTTCGCGTCCAGTGGCACCCCTTCGAGCTCAACCGCGACATGCCGGCCGAAGGCGAAGATGCCGCAAGCCATGTTATGCGCAAATATGGCATCAGCGCGGAGCAGAGCCGCGCGAACAGCGGCAGGATGGCGGCGATCGCGGCCGACCTGGGCTTCACCTTCAACCGCGGACCCGGTTTCCGGATGCGCAACAGCTTCGACGCGCACCGCCTGCTGAGCTGGGCGGGGGCGTTCGAGGACCCCGAGCAGATCGCGGCGACGGGCGTACAGACCGCGCTCAAGCTGGCGCTGTTCCGCGCCCATTTCACCGACAATCGCGATGTGAGCGATCCCGCGGTGCTCGCCGATATCGCGGCGTCGGTGGGGCTCGACCAGGGCCGCGCGGCGGCTCTGCTCGCCGGTGACGATTATGGCGAGATAGTGCGCACCGAGGAGGCCTATTGGGCCGACCGGAACGTGACGGGGGTTCCGGCCTTCATTCTGGGCGGGCGGATGCTCGTCCCCGGCGCGCAGGATCCCGAGGTCTTCATTCGCGTGATCGAAACCAAGGTGCTGGCAGCCGCAGCCTGAAGGAACGGCAGCCCGGCTCCGCGCGTTTCCCGGTCGTCCCTCGAAAGGAGCCGGCCATGATCGACGATCCCCAGCGCAGCAGCGAAGCCCCGGAGACGCGGAACCGCGAACAGGATGACGAGGAGGCGCAGGCGCAGACGGTCGCCAAAGCGGCGCGCCGCGCCCGCTCGCTGGAGGATAGCCGCAAGGTCAAGGCGCGCGACGAAACCGACGATGTCGAGGATCTGGTCGATCATATGCGCCAGATGGAGCGATCGGGCCGGATCGACATGGACGCCTATCGCGGCGAACGCAGCGACGACGATGAAGAAGACGAACTGGGGCCCGCCGGGGTCGACGACGACGCGCCGCGCGGGGCGCCCTGACCGGCGGCAGGCAGCGCATCGCGATCGATCGATAATGGCGCCCGAGCGGGTGCGATTGCGCCCGATCTCCGCCAAGGCGGAGGTGCTTCATTGGCATTTCCTTCAGCCTTCGATGGCAGAAGGCGGGCATGGCCCGTCCTTACCGTCCGCCTCCCCCACGTCCTGCGCGCAGGCCCCGATCCCGACGCCGGAACCGCCGCGATCGCTTCGCGCTGTGGCTGACGCTCGTCGTCTGCGGCGGGTTCGCCGGGACGCTCGCGGCCTTGCAGACCGGCTCCGTTCCGCGGGCGGCCGCCGGAATGGCTGTTCTTGCCGCCCCCGCCGCCCCTGCTCACGACGGCCTGTCGGCGCGCTTCGGCTTCTGCCACACGAGCGGCGGACGGAACTGTGTCGTCGATGGCGACACCTTCTGGTTCGAGGGCGAGAAATATCGCATCGCCGACATCGACACCCCTGAAACCCATCCGCCGCGCTGCGCCGAGGAGGCGGCGCTCGGCAAGGCGGCGACCGAGCGGTTGCAGCGCTGGCTGAATGACGGTGCGTTCAGCCTGGAGAGCATCGACCGCGATACCGATCGCTATGGCCGCAAGCTGCGCGTCGTGACGCGCGGCGGTGCGAGCGTCGGCGATGCGCTGGTTGGCGCGGGACTTGCGCGGCGCTGGGAAGGTCATCGGCGCCCCTGGTGCTGATGCTCCGTCGAAGGCCGGCGCGGCTTTCGGGCGGCTCGTCGGAGGTGCTGGAGCCGACTCGCTTTCCATGCGTATGATCGCCAAGGCTCCCGCTTTCGGGAGCGGCAAGGAGATTTGTCATGGCCGAGCATGATCACAGCGCGATCAAGGAACATATGAACGTCATCGGCGCCGACGGCGTCCACATCGGCACCGTCGATCATCTCGATGGCGAGCGGATCAAGATGACCAAGGCCGACAGCGGCGACGGCAAGCATCATTATCTGCCCGCCGGACTCGTCGCGGCGGTCGAAGGCGACACGGTGCGCCTGTCGGCGAACGCCGCCAATGCGGTCGACCTGTTCGAGGAAGCTGAATAGCCGGACACAGATGGCCGGGGCCGCAATCCGGCACCCCGGCACTCGAAACTGGCCCGTCCCACCACAGCGGGGCGGGCCGTTTTCGTTTCGTCCTGACCGGGTGGTCGCGACGCGGCGGGCCGATCGAGGCCCGGCCGCGCCGAGAAGCTCAGCGCGTCTGGGCGGCCGCGCTGCCGTGGGCGTTGGCGCGGATTTCGGCCTTGGACAGCTTGGTCACCAGCGGGCCGGTGACGCTGTCGGCCTTGCTGTAGAGCGCGGCGAGCGGGATGTTGTAGAGCTTGCCGCCGTCGACGATCACCGCATTGTCGCCGTCGATGCTCTGCACCGTGCCGACGCTGTTGCCGGTGGTGTCGGTGACCTGGGCGCCGGCGCGCACCTGTTCGCGCGCCGCGATGACCAGCTTCGTTTCGTCGATCGTGCCGTTCACCGTATCGTCGACGCGCTCGACGGTATCGCCGACCTGATCGGTGACGGCGCCCACGGTTCCGGCGACCGGACCGGGGCCCGCGCCGACGGTCGCATCGACCGTGCCGCCGACGCCCACCTGCGCGATCGCGGGGGCGGCAAGCGCCGCGGCACCCGCGGCGATGAGGGTGAGAGCCTTGCGCATCGAATATCTCCTCGGTTGCGGGCAGCCGCCAGCGGCGCCCTCCGCACCGAAAACCGGCGGGCGGCGGAGATGTTGCAAAAGCGGCGGCGAATCGCGGCTGCCGCGCGACGAGCGGCTGAACGTGCGCCCGTCAATGCGCCTTTGCGGACGCGGGCTTAGCGGCGATCAGCTTGGTCAGCGTCGCGATGCGGCGGCGCGCGGCGCTCCAGTCGCGTTCGGGATGCGCCCGGATCTGGCCCAGGAGGACATCGAGCTCCTTGCGGCGATCGCCTTCGGTCACGGCCTGCATGGTCTTTCTCCTTTCGCATGCGAGCATAGCATAGCCTGTCCGCACCGTGCAGTCGCTCGCCGCGCGCACGGGGCGGCGCGTCGGGCTGGGGCGGCGATCGGTCCGCGGCGGAGCGCGTTCGGCGAGCGGCGGACTGGCGCGGCGCCGCCGCCATGCCTATCTACCGCGCGATGCAGCAGGGGGACCGGACCATTACCAAGAGATCCGTTATCGTGATCGCACGGTTGAAGGCGAAACCACTGCTGGCGGGGCAGGTGGTTGCGGCGCTGATCTTCGTCGGGCTGGCGCTGGCGCAGGCGTGGCCGGTGCGCGGCGACGGGGCGGGGGCGATGCTGCGTGCGCTGCTGTTCGGCGATGCGGTTGCGACCGTGGCGATGCTGGTTGCGGCCTATGTTTTCTGGACCTGCCGGCGGCTGTGGCGCCAGCGCGAAACTTATATCTTCCACGACGGGGCGCGTTTGTACCGCGGTAGCACCCTGTCGTGGCCGCTCCCCGCGATCCGCGACGTGGTGACGGAGCGCAGCCAGCTCGGCATCCCGACGCTGCGGCTGGTCGTCGATGACGATAGCGAGGTCACGCGGCCGCTGGTGCTGCTGCCCTTGCTCGATGGCTCCGCCGAGGCGGTGCGCGGCGGGGTGCTGTTCGCGGCGGCGGGAATGCGCGGAGTGCCGAGCGGGGTGACGGTGAATTGAACGCTTCTAGTGCCTTCAGCTATTCATATTCCACATGAAGATGCAAAGATAGATACTTTCCCCTTATACATACGGGGATTGACATGTTGTTCGAGTAATATGGAAGCGCATGGGGGATATTTTTACGTTACATGCTGCAGAAATTTATTATAACCATGTGATATTTAAATTTAAAATTATTACCGTGCTTCGATTTCGGAAAATCTGGGCCGGGGTCTGTATTCTTGAGATAGGAATCTCGTGACCTTGGCTATCCTCATCTGAACATCCTCAGATTCCTCTTTGTCTAAGGATATACAAGACGTTCCCGATTCCTTGATTGATTTTTCAATTATGTCGAGAGATTTCTCAAGGTCTTCTATGGCGCCTCTCGGGATATGATTTCTCATGCTGCTTCTTCTAATGTCGAACAAAGTCCTGCTAAGCTCTTCATTTAAATCGACATTATTTTTTGATCGAATATCTTCCTGAAGCACCTGAACGGCTTTTATGAGCTCCGATACAGATAGATTCAGAGAATCAAGATCTATTTTTCCCTCTTCAAGGGAGTCCAATTCCGATGACCCTTGAAAAGATGTAAGGATATTGTCGACGTCTTGCTTAAATTGCGGCCACATAGCAGAAAAAGTTCTCTCTAGAGCATCTTCTCTTATTGGACTGTCTCCAGATTTATTAATTGATTTCATAAGCCTCAAAATATCTTTCTCCTCGAATCTCACCGATTGAAATTGTGATAAAGGAGGGCGAACATTCGTCGGCTGAATATTTAATAAAACGGGGGCAACATTTGATTTTCCGACCATTTTCGAAAGGGCGCCCGCTTCAAACATTACCCACGGAGCAAGCGTATTTTCGTCCGTAAGAATTATAACTCCAAAGCCGCACTCTTCAAGTTTTTGCGCAATATGATCAGACCAGCGCGTGCCCTTCTCAATATCTTCGGACGAGAGAAAGGGTTCAACACTTTGGAGTACAGATGGAATCCATGAGTGGATTACACCAGCAACGGCTTGAGAAAGTTTTCCTGACCAGCTGATAAAAAGATTTGTGGTCATAATATGCCCCTATGCGGAAAATTTATGGCCTCAAAAGCAGATTTCTTCCTGCTCAGCAATCCAGTATCGGTGTAGTATCCTTCAGTAATTTAAATCCCTCAAACCGAAAACCCGCCCTTGTTCCGCCGGTTCGATCCCGCCGCCAGCACCTTCTTGCCCGTCGGGGTCAGTGCCCATTTGGCGCCCTGTTTGACCACGAGGCCCAGCGTGACGAGTTCGTCGCGGACGGGGTCGGTCGGGAGCTGGGGGCGGCGGTTCGAGAGGCCTTCGAGGGTCGCGCGCTGGGGCTGGCTGAGGATCAGGAGTTTCTGTTTTTGCTTGTCGGTCATTTTGGCCTCTGACTCTTTTATGGTTGTGCCGTGGGGTTGGCGGTGCAGGCCCTCCCCGCGGCGACTAGGGAGCTTTGCTCCCCAGTCTTGCTGCCCCTCCCGCAGGCGGGAGGGGGTTTGGAGCGTGGTTATTCCGCGGCGATGCCGGCAGCCTTGAACATATCTTCGCCGTCGGCTTCGGCGTCGTTGACGGGCGCCGCGTCTTCGCTGGTCTTGGCCTTCTTGCGGCTGTCGAAGCTGGTCCACACGGTGTTCCAGTCGCCGCGGGTCGCGCCCTTGCTATATTCGGTCGCGCGGGTTTCGAAGAAGTTCGCGTGCTCGACGCCGTTGAGCAGCGGGGCGAGCCAGGGGAGGGGGTGTTCGTCGATCATGTAGATCGGCTGGAAGCCGAGCTGCCCCAGGCGCCAGTCGGCGATGTAGCGGATGTAGCGCTTGATCTCTTTCGGCGTCATGCCGGGGACAGGGCCCTGTTCGAACGCGAGGTCGATGAACGCATCCTCGAGCCGCACCGTCTTCTGGCAGGTGTCGATGATGTCTTCCTTCACCGCCTTGGTCAGGCAGTCGCGTTCCTTGGTGAAGGTGTGGAACAGCTTGATGATGCCTTCGCAGTGGAGGCTTTCGTCGCGGATCGACCAGCTGACGATCTGACCCATGCCCTTCATCTTGTTGAAGCGCGGGAAGTTCATCAGCATCGCGAAGCTGGCGAAAAGCTGCAGCCCCTCGGTAAAGCCGCCGAACATCGCGAGGGTGCGCGCGATATCCTCGTCGCTCTCGACCCCGAAAGTGCCCATATAGTCGTGCTTGGCGCGCATCTCGTCATATTCGAGGAACATGCCGTACTCGCTTTCGGGCATGCCGATCGTGTCGAGCAGGTGACTGTACGCCGCGATATGCACCGTTTCCATGTTGCTGAACGCGGTCAGCATCATCTTGATCTCGGTCGGCTTGAACACGCGGCCGTATTTTTCGTGGTAGCAGTCCTGCACCTCGATATCGGCCTGGGTGAAGAAGCGGAAGATCTGCGTCAGCAGGTTGCGTTCATGGTCGCTGATCTTTTGCGCCCAGTCGCGGCAATCCTCGCCCAGCGGCACTTCCTCGGGCACCCAGTGGATCTGCTGCTGGCGCTTCCAGAAATCGAACGCCCAGGGATATTCGAAGGGCTTGTAGGTCTTGCGGGCTTCTAGCAGCGACATTGCGGGTTCCTCGGGTTCTGATCTTCTGTCGTCATCCCCGCGAAAGCGGGGACCCAGTGTTGCGTGACCCCGTCCTGGGTTCCCGCTTTCGCGGGAATGACAGGAAGGGGGAGTGCGGCCTTATTGGCAGGCCAGACACTCGTCATAATCGGTGCTTTCGGCGCTGAGTTCATATTTCGGCGCCTCGGCGGTGTTGTCGGCCTCGACCCCGCCCGCGAAGCCGGCGCGCTGCACCGATTTCGAGCGGAGATAATAGAGTGATTTGATGCCGAGCTCCCACGCGCGATAATGGAGCATCAGCAGATCCCATTTCTCGACGTCCGCCGGGATGAAGAGGTTCAGCGACGCCGCCTGATCGATATAGGGGGTGCGGTCGGCGGCGAGTTCGAGCAGCCAGCGCTGGTCGATCTCGAAGCTGGTCTTGTAGCAATCCTTCTCGTCCTGGGTCAGGAAGTCGAGGTGCTGGACGCTGCCGCCGCGTTCGAGGATCGAGTTCCAGACCGCGTCGCTGTTCTTCGCCTTGTCGACGAGCAAAGCCTCGAGGTGCGGGTTGCGGATCGAGAAGCTGCCCGACAGCGTCTTGTGGGTGTAGATGTTCGCGGGGATCGGCTCGATGCAGGCGCTGGTGCCGCCGCAGATGATGCTGATCGACGCGGTCGGCGCGATCGCCATCTTGCAGCTGAAACGCTCCATCACGCCCTGATCGGCGGCGTCGGGGCAGGGGCCGCGTTCCTTGGCGAGCAGCATCGACGCCTGATCGACCTGCGCGCGGATATGCTTGAAGACGCGCAGGTTCGACGACTTCGCCATCGCGCCCTCGAACGGCAGGCCGCGCGCCTGAAGGAAGCTGTGGAAGCCCATCACGCCGAGGCCGACCGAGCGTTCGCGCGACGCGCTATATTTGGCGCGCGCCATTTCGGGCGGGGCGCGGTCGATATAGTCCTGCAGGACATTGTCGAGCATGCGCATGACATCCTCGATGAAGCGCTTGTCGCCGTTCCACTCGTCCCAGGTTTCGAGGTTCAAGGACGAGAGGCAGCAGACTGCGGTGCGGTCGTTGCCGAGATGGTCGCGGCCGGTCGGCAGGGTGATTTCCGAGCAGAGGTTCGAGGTCGAGACCTTGAGCCCGAGGTCGCGATGATGCTTGGGCATCATGCGGTTCACCTGGTCGATGAAGATGATGTAGGGTTCGCCGGTCGCAAGCCGCGTCTCGACGAGCTTCTGGAACAGGCTGCGCGCGTCGACGGTGCCGCGGACGCTCTGGTCCTTGGGGCTGCGGAGGTTGAATTCCTTGCCGTCGCGGACGGCCTCCATGAACTCGTCGGTGATCAGCACGCCGTGGTGGAGGTTCAGCGCCTTGCGGTTGAAGTCGCCCGACGGCTTGCGGACCTCGAGGAACTCCTCGATCTCGGGGTGCGAGACGTCGAGATAGCAGGCGGCCGAGCCGCGACGGAGCGAGCCCTGCGAAATCGCGAGGGTCAGGCTGTCCATCACCCGGACGAAGGGGATGATGCCGCTGGTCTTGCCATTGAGGCCGACGGGTTCGCCGATGCCGCGCACCGCGCCCCAATAGGTGCCGATGCCGCCGCCGCGGCTGGCGAGCCAGACATTCTCGTTCCAGGTGCCGACGATGCCCTCGAGGCTGTCATCGACCGAGTTGAGGTAGCAGGAGATGGGCAGGCCGCGGCCGGTGCCGCCGTTCGAGAGCACCGGGGTCGCGGGCATGAACCACAGCTTCGAGATATAGTCGTAGAGGCGCTGGGCGTGGTCGGCGTCGTCGGCATAGGCCGAGGCGACGCGTGCGAAGAGGTCCTGGTACGATTCGCCGGGGAGGAGGTAGCGGTCGCGGAGCGTTTCCTTGCCGAAATCGGTGAGCAGCGCGTCGCGGCCGGCGTCGGTCGCGACGTCGAATCGGCGCGCGTGAACCTTGGGCTCGCCGCTGTCGTTCAGCTTGGTGGTCTCGGGGGTCGATTCGCCCCCCGATTCGCCCTTCGCCGGAGCGTCCGTCTTTGCCAGTTCCATCGTCGCCACGTCGCTCGTCTCCACCCGTTCCGTCTCGCGAAAATCCATCTAACTCGCCCTCATATTGCCTATGCGCCGCGGCGCATATGTTCCTGTCTTGTTCGACTCAGGGCGAAGCCCCGATCCTAGCATCTAAACGCGTCCCCGGGGGCACTTATTTTCGGCGCACAGAGGGTTTTCCCGTGCCCATGGCTCATGGGCGACGGAAATCCGCCACTTTCAGTCCGATACTATTTCTTGGGGTGCCCCCGTGGTTGACCCACCACCTATAGTGCCACGTCGGCGCGCCGATGCAAGACGGTAAATGACAGATTGAGGACTCAACTCGTCGATAATTTGATTCGGTTCACCGCTGGAAAAAGGCATTCCACGGCCCCAACCGCGCTTTTCCTAGGGGCTTGGGCCATTGCGGCGCGAAAGGATAAAATGCGGCGTCGGTCGCAGCGCCGATCCCGGCCGCGGGGGGCAGTGGAAGGTTGCGAAACGCCATGCGAAGATGGCGGGCTTCGGGAGCGGCGGTGCCATCCTTCGCCGTCATTCCGACCCTTCGGCAGGCTCGGGACAGACTTAATCCGGGATCCATTTTCTCAGCGCTGGATGAATGGATCCCGGATCAAGTCCGGGATGACGAGAGTCTGAAAGTCGCGCGCAGCATCTCTTATCTTCGTCATTCCCGCGAAAGCAGGAACCCAGTGAGGAGTCAGCCGACGCGCGCTCTGGGTTCCTGCTTTCGCGGGAATGACGAAAGTTAGGAAGGGGCGGCCTCCCGCCCCAATGCGGCCCTCGGCCGGGTTTGCATCCTCGAATCGGCAAAGAAAAAGGGCCCCGGACGATGTCCGGAGCCCTTTTCTGATTTTGTGTCCAGGTTAGGCCGAGCCGCCACCGCTACCGGTGCCGCCGCCACCCAGGAACTTCCAGAACCAACCCATGTCAGATCTCCTGTTGGCACTGCCCACGAGGAACAGTTAACGGAGCGTATACCTTAATAGACAAGGTAAATCGAGTCTTAACTATAATCCCGCGCGAACGATTGCTGCCAATCTGGCAGTCAGGCGGTGCGGCTGTGGGGGGAGGCGGAGAGGCTATTCACCAGTTCGGTAAATAGCTGGGGTTTTCCAAGCAGATATCCTTGGCCGACATCGCAGCCCAACTGGCCCAGAAGCGCGAGCGTCGGCGCGTCTTCGATGCCTTCGGCGACCGCGACGGCGCCCAGACGGTGTGCGAGATCGATCGTTGACTTGACGACTTCGAGGTTCCGCTGCGAATCGCGCATCGTCATCACGAATCGCTTGTCGATCTTGATTTCGTCGGCCTCGATCTCGGTCAGATATTCGAGATTCGACTGGCCGGTGCCATAATCGTCGATCGACAGGCGGATGCCGGCGCGGCGGAGCTGCGCGAGCGTCTGCTTCGCCTGGCGGCTATTCTCGATCTGCGCGGTTTCGGTGATCTCGATCGTCAATTTCTCGGCGGGCAGATGGTGTGCGGTCAGCATCACGCGGATCGTCCCCACGAGGTCGCTGTGGTCGAGCAGGGTTGCCGACAGGTTGACCGACATATGGATATCGAGCCCGCGCTGGTGAAGATCGGCAGCCGAGCGGATCGCCTGATCCATCACGAACAGGGTGAGGCGATAGATGTCCTGGCTCCTTTCGGCCTGGACGATGAATTCGTCGGGCGGGATCGGGCCGCGCGTCGGGTGCGTCCAGCGCGCGAGCGCCTCGACCCCGACGAGTTCCTTGGTCGTGATCGCATATTGCGGCTGGAAAGCGACCCAGATATCGCCGCCCGACAGTGCATCCTCGAGCTGCGAATGGAAGGACAATTGCCAGCCGGCATCGTCCTTTTGCCGCGGCGTATATTTGGTCCACAGCGAGCGGGTGCGGATCGACTTTTCGGCGGCGACGAGCGCGGCGGCAAGGCGCTGGGCGTTCGAACCCTCGAACTCGTCGTTGACCCCGAAGGCGATGGCGACGTCGACGCGAAGCTCGCCGATCGTCAGCGGCGCGTTGAACAGCGCGGCGAGGCCCGCGAGCTGCCCCTCGATCTGGCTGTGCTGATAATAGGGAACGAGCCAGGCGAAGGTGCCGTCGAGGTCATGGTGCAGGACCGTGCCTTGCGAGGCGAGCTGGAGGCGGCGGGTAACCTGCTCGACGAGTTTGCCGATGCCGTCGCCGGGGATGAAGGCGGCGAGATCTTCGAAATTGACGACCTTGGCGGCGATGACCGTCGCGCTGCCGAAGGGGGCCTGACTGCGCAAAGCCTCGAAATTGGGAAGGCCCGAGATGGGGTTTTCGCGCTGTGCGGAGTCGCGGCGGCGCGTCCGCGAAACATTGGCGCCGATGACCATGAGGTAGAAGAAACCCGCGCCCACCGAGATGGTGACGAGTTGCGACGAAAGTATCGCCTTTGCGACGACGAGCGCCGCCGCTACGCCGAGGCCGGCGAAGCTGAAGCGACGGCTGCGGCCCGCGAGCAGCAGCGGCATTGTCATGAGGACGGCGAAGCCGAGCGCCGGCGACCAGCCGAGATTGACGGGATTGCCGCGGCGCAGGGTCTCACCCGCGATGAGATGGATATAAGCCCCCGGCACCAGATCATGACCGGGGAGATAATGGCCGTCGGAGAGGCGCGAGGCCGTGGGCGCGAAGATCACGTCCTTGCCGGCGAGCTCGCGTGCGCCCACTTTCCCGCGGATCACGTCGATTGCGCTATATTGCTTGATGCTGTCTGTGCGGTAGGAAAAGTCGATCCGGAAGACGCTCGGCCGGTCGCCCGACTTGTTGGCGAGCACTGCGGCGAAGCTCGGCAATAGACGTCCCTCGGCATCGTACATCAGCGGTACGTCCCAGACCTGCCAGATCTGATATTCCCACGCGAGGCTTGCCTGGGCAGCCTGCTTGCCGAACGACGGGTCGGGAAAGATGGTAACGACTCGATCGGACCCGGGTACCGAGCGCGTCGGGACGCCGAGTACGGCGCGTTTGCCCATCGCGCGCACCGCGGCGGTGATGCTTTTGAGGCCGCCATAATCGTCGGGCCGCTGATAATCGAAGTCGATGAACAGCCGTTTCGCGTGCGCCCGGTCGATCGCGCGGATCAGCGCGGCATGGTCGCGCCGCGAGAATTCGCCGCCGCGTGAGGCGCCAAGCGTGCGGTCGTCGACGCCGACGACGACGATGTCGCCCGAAACGTCGCGATAGGCGAACTGGCTGGTGAGGCTGGCGATCAGCCGATCGGGCAGTTCGCCCGCGCCGCTGATGCCCACGATGATGCTGAGCAGAAGCGACAGCGCAAGCGTACGCCAGCTGACGATCATCTTCTGTCCGAGCTTGGGCACGCAGGTCTCCGGCAATTGCCGGATGCATCTATCCCGACTTGGTTATCATTGCGTTAATCATGGCCCTGATCCCGCCCTCTCGCATCGTGCGAGAGGGCAAGGATTTCCGCTGTCTTCAGGCGATCGCCGGCAGCGGCGCGAGCGCCGCGTCGCCGGCGAGCGCCGAGGCGGCGAGGCCGCCGGCCGCCGGGACGATCTGGTCGAGGTAGAAGCGCGTCGAGGCGATCTTCGCCTCGAGGAAGGCGGTGTCGCCTTCGCCCGCGTCGAGTGCGGCGCGCGCGGCGCGATTCTGCAGCGCCATCAGCCAGCCGCAGGTGGCGGTCGCGAGCATGGTGAGATAGGGATAGCTGCCCGCGAGCCGGTCGGGCGTCGAGGCCTGTTCGAGCCAGTCGGTGACGTGGCGACAGGTTTCCGCCAGTTCGGCGAGCTGCGGGAAATCGGCGGCGCCGTGCGCGATGTCGTCGATCAGCGAGCGCACCCCGTCGCCGCCCGCGAGGCCGAGCTTGCGCCCGACGAGGTCGGCGGCCTGGATGCCGTTGGTGCCTTCGTAGATCGGGGCGATGCGCGCGTCGCGATAATGCTGCGCGGCGCCGGTTTCCTCGATGAAGCCCATGCCGCCGTGGACCTGGACGCCGAGGCTCGCGACCTCGCAGCCGATGTCGGTCGCGTGCGCCTTGGCGAGCGGGATCAGCACGTCGGCGCGGAGCGCCGCGGCCTGATCGCCGAGCTTGCCGAAATCGGTCTGCGCCGATGCGTAATAGATGAGCGCGCGCGCGGCCTCGGTCTGGGCGCGCATCCGCCACAGCATCCGCTTGACGTCGGGGTGGTGCTCGATGGTGACGGGAGTGCGGTCCGCGCTGCCCGCGAGCGACGACTGGACGCGCTCGGCGGCGTAGCGCTGCGCCTGCTGGGTCGCGCGCTCGGCGATCTGGACGCCCTGGCAACCGACCATCAGCCGGGCATTGTTCATCATCACGAACATCGCCTTCATGCCGCCCATCTCGTCGCCGACGATCTCGCCCAGGCAATCCTCGCCCTCGCCATAGACCATCACCGCGGTCGGCGAGCCGTGGATGCCGAGCTTGTGCTCGATCGAGGCGCAGTGAACGCCGTTCGAGATCGTCGGATTCCCCTCCGCATCGAGGCGGTATTTGGGGACGAGGAAAAGCGAGATGCCGCGCGTTCCTTCGGGCGCGCCGGGGGTGCGCGCGAGGACGAGGTGGACGATATTGTCGGTGAGATCGTGTTCGCCGAAGGTGATGAAGATCTTCTGGCCCCTGATTTTATACAGGCCCGCGTGCTCGCCTTCGGTGATCTTTTCGGCGGTCGAGCGGAGGGCGCCGACGTCGCTGCCCGCGCTCGGCTCGGTGAGGTTCATCGTGCCGTTCCACGCGCCGGTGATCAGCTTCGGCAGCCACGTTTGGCGCTGTTCCTCGGTGCCATAGGCCATCAGCGCGTGGATCGCGCCGGGGGTCAGAATATTGCACAGGGTAAAGCCCATGTCGGCGGTGCCGAGCGCCTCGATCACCACGGCCGCGAGGGTGAAGGGCAGATCCTGCCCGCCATATTCGGACGGGCCGTCGAGGCTGCCCCAGCCCGCCTCGACGAACTGCCGGTAAGCCTCCTTGAAGCCCGGGGGCATGGTGACCTTGCCGTCCTGCCATTTGGGGTTCTGCGTGTCGCCGACGCGATTGAGCGGGGCGTAGACCTCGGCCGCGAAATCGCCGACGCCGGTGACGATCGCCTCGACCATGTCGGGGGTCGCGGCGGCATATTTCTCGTGGGCGGCCATCGCGTCGATGCGCGCGATGTGATCGAGGACGAAAAGCTGTTCGGTGGTGGGCGGCGTGTAGGTCATCGGAGATCAGCATTCCTTGCTGGCGATTTCGTTGCAGGCGGCGCTATAGCGCGGCATGGCTGAAGCTCCAACCGAGAGCATGGATACCGAAATCCGCCCCTATGGCGCCGACGCGATTTCACGGGCGGCGGCCTGCATCGCGCGCGGGCTGCCGGTCGCAGTGCCGACCGAGACGGTCTATGGCCTCGCCGCCGACGCGCGCGACTCGGCGGCGGTCGCGCGCATCTATGCCGCGAAGGGGCGGCCCGATTTCAACCCGCTGATCGTCCATGTGCCGTCGCCGGCGGCGGCCGAGAAGCTGGGGGTGTTCGGCGAAGCGGAGCGGGCGCTCGCCCAGGCTTTCTGGCCGGGACCGCTGACGCTCGTCGTGCCGCGCACGCACGATTGCCCGGTGGCGAGCATCGCGACCGCGGGGCTCGCCACGATCGCGCTGCGCGTGCCGGGGCACCGCGCGATGCAGGCGCTGCTCGAAGCGACCGGCGCGCCGCTCGCCGCGCCGAGCGCCAATGCGAGCGGGCGGATCAGCCCGACTAGGGCGGAGCATGTGCTCGCCAGCCTCGACGGGCGGATCGCGCTGGTGATCGACGACGGCGCGACAAGCGCCGGGGTCGAATCGACGATCGCGCGGGTGGCGGACGGCGCGGTGCAGATATTGCGGCCGGGGCCGGTGACCGCGGCGATGCTGGCGGAGGCTTCGGGGCTGGCGGTGACGGGACGCGCGGGCGCCGACGTCGTCGCGCCGGGGATGCTCGCGAGCCATTATGCGCCGGGCAAGCCGGTGCGGCTCAATGCCGCGGCGTTCGAGGCCGACGAGTTCGGTATCGGTTTCGGCGGGCTAGCAGGCGACTATCAGCTCAGCGTCGAGGGTAATGCGGTCGAGGCGGCGGCGCGGCTGTTCGATGCGTTGCATGCGGGCGCGGCGAGCGCGAAACCGCGGATCGCGGTGGCGGCGATCCCCGACGCGGGGCTGGGCGCGGCGATCAACGACCGGCTCGCGCGCGCGGCGGTGTGATTTTTTGGTTCACGCGGAGACGCGGAGACGCGGAGGCGCGGAGATGTCGCGCTTGCCGCGAAGCGGCCTTTTCCTTCGACAGTTCTTCTAAACGCAATGCCGGGAGAAAATGGGTCCTGTCGGCCCAAATCTCTTTCTCCGCGCCTCCGCGTGAAATTAAATAGGGACTGTCCCTATTTTTAGATCACGCCGCCGCCGGTTCCACCGGGTCGCCGTGCGGGGTCTTGCGGGCGACGATCAGGCAGGCTGCGACGATCAGCAGCGCGCCGGCGATCGTCGGCCAGGTGACCGGCTCGTTGTAGAAGACCCAGCCGAAGGTCATCGCCCAGAGGAAGCCAGTATATTCGGTGGTCGCGAGAATCTGCGCCTCGGCGCGGGCATAGGCCCAGCTCAGGAGCAGCAGCGAAATCGTCGCCAGGGTCGCGGCGCCGAGAATATGCGGGGCATGGCTTGTGTCCGGCGCCACGGCGAACCACGGTGCGCCGATCGCGAGGAACAGGGTGACGAACAGGTTCTGGAAGAAGGCGATCTCCATCGGCCCCGCCATCTTCGCCTGCCGCCGCGCGAGGATGAGGTTGTAGGCATAGAAGACCGCCGACAGGAATACCGCGCCGACCGCCCACAAGGCCTCGGGCGCATAATCGCCGCCGCCAAGCTTGCCCGCGACGATGACGATCACGCCGATCAGCCCTAGCATCGAAGCGGCGATCGAGCGCGGACCGATCTTCTCGCCGAGGAAGATCGCCGCCATGTAGAGCGTCAGCAGTGGCGCGACAAAGGCGAGCGCGATGGCTTCGGCCATCGGCAGCCGCGCGAGCGCCCAGAAAAAGGTGATCGCCATCCCCGCGACGAACAGCGCGCGCCACGCGTGGATGCGCATTGTCGGCGCGTCGGGCATCGCGGGGCGCATCGCGAAATAGAGCGCCCCGCTGAGCAGTGCGCCCGCGCCGGTGCGCCAGAATACGGCGTTATAAGCGCCGATGCCGATCGACAGCCCCTTCATCAGCACGTCCATCGCCGAATAGGTCGCGATCCCCGCGCAGGCGACGAGGAAGGGGATCAGCGGGGAGGGCGAATCGGGGCGCATGGGTGGGGCTGTAGGGCGTGATTGGTGCGTAATGAAGCTGCCGTGTGTCCCCGCGAAGGCGGGGACGCAGAGTTACACAGCGTGCGCCCTGTCCTTGACGCTCTGGGTCCCCGCCTTCGCGGGGACACACATATTATTCGATCCCGCCGCTCTGCCGGACGAAGCCACCGCGTCGGTGGTTTCAGTAAACGATCATCTCGGAAGCATCGTCGTCGCTTTGCCAAATATGGCCGCATTCGAAGGCGCTTTCTTCCGAATGGAGGATCAGGCGCTGCCCGTCGTCGAATAGGAGCGCGAGGCGGAACGGTTCGACGTCGATCGAGGCGATGGTTCGGGCGATCAGGCGATGGAGAAGGAGAGGCGGACCCGTGTGGGCCGCGCAATCGTAGCGGCAGGATTGTCCGCTCTTCGTCACATGATCGACGTCATGGTCGATATGGATGCCGCCGCCGTTCCAGAAATGAAGCTGGACCGAATTGGGGTCCAGACAAACCTGCCCCAACTGTTTTCCGATCAGGAAATGCAGGTCGGGGGCAGGAGGAAAGCTCCGCATTATTCGCCGATCCCGTCGGTTCGCCGGATGAAGTCGGCGACGTCGCCGTGCATCTCGCCGAGCAGCGCGGGGTTCACATAGACCATGTGGCCCGAGCTATAATATTTATAGGCGATGTTTGCCTGAAGCTCCTTCGGAACGGGCAGGTGCCTCAATTCGTAGCGGCCCGCGAAATAGGGGGTCGAGACGTCGAAATAGCCGCCGGTGACGAGCAGCTTCATCTTCGGATTCTGCTTCATCGCGACCGCGAGGTCGGGGAGGACGTTGGGGAGTGCGATCAGCGCGCGGTCGGCGCCGGGCGGGCGGTGCTTGTAATCCCAGCTTTCATAGACATCGAGCCCGCCCTCATAATGCGTCCCCGCGCCATAGCCGAGCGTGCCGCGAACATAGTCGTTGAAGGCGGCCGTATACGCCGCGCCGATCGCGCTGCCCTGCGGATCGTTCGACGCGACCTTGCTCAACGGATCGAGCGTCGCGCCGGTGAAGCGCGTGTCGAGCGTTCCCGTCGTCAGCCCCTTGTCGGCGAGCAGTTCCTTTTGCAGCGCGCCATATTCGATGCGCAGGTTGGTCTTGAGGAGGTAGTCGACCGGCAGGCCGGTGAAGGCGTGGAGCTTCGCCGCGACCGCCTGCCGCTCGGCATCGGTGAGGTCGTTGCCCTTCATCAATGCGAGCGCGTAGTCGCCGGTTGCAAAAGCTTCGGCTTCGGCGAGCCATGGGGCGAGGTCGCGGCCCGCGCCCGCGCGCTTGTGATACCAGGCGGTCGCGGCATAGGTGGGGAGCGACACCACATAAGGGAGATCGACCCCCGGATTGACCTGCGGATCGTCGGGGATCAGGTCCCAGTTGAGGATGTCGGAAAGCAGGATGACGCCATTGAGGTCGATGTCCTGCTTTTGCAGCGCGAGCGTCATCCCCGCGGCGCGCATCGTCCCATAGCTTTCGCCATAAAGATATTTGGGCGATTTCCAGCGGCCGTATTTCGACAGGAAATCGCGCACGAAGATCGTGAAGGCGTGAATGTCCTGATCGACGCCGAACCACGCCTTCGCCTTGTCCTTGCCCGCGACGCGGCTGAAACCGGTGCCGGGGGCGTCGACGAACACGAGGTCGGAAACGTCGAGCAGGCTCTGGTCGTTGGCGACGGTGCGATAGGGCGCGCTGCCGTGCGCGAGATCGGGCGTTTCGACGCGCACCGGACCGTAAGCGCCCATGTGGAGCCACAGCGTCGGCGAACCGGGACCGCCGTTGAACAGGAAGGTGACGGGGCGGCTCTCGGCGGCTGCGCCTTCCTTGAAATAGGCGGTGTAGAACATCGAGGCTTCGGAATTGGGGACGTCCTCGGCGGCGTCCTTATCGCGCTTGCGCTCGATCGGAACGGTGTCGTCCCAGCCCTTCGGGTGGATGACGAGCGTGCCCGCGACCGCGCGATAGGGAATGGCGACGCCGCCGACGGTCACCGAGCCGCGACTCTCGACCTCGGTGGCTGCGAACATCGGTTCGTCGGGGACGGGCTTTTCGGTCGCGGGGCGCGCTTCCTTCGATTGCGCGGTGGCGCAGCCGGCGAGAGCGAAGGCGAGCGTGGCGGCGGTGATGAATTTCATGCGATCGATCTCATCTTCATTGAATCGTCATTGCGAGCGGAGCGAAGCAATCCAGGGTGGCTTATGCCCACTCTGGATTGCCACGCGGCTTCGCCGCTCGCAATGACGGGGCCTGTCAAAAGCGCGCCTGCCCGGCGCCGTCGATGTTGAGTTTCTGTCCCGAGCAATAGGGGTTGGCGTCGCTGACGAACCAGAGCACCGCCGCGGCGACATCGTCGGGGGTGGAAACGCGGCCGAACGGGAATCGCGCGTCGAGATCGTGGATGTCGCCGCCGGTGATTGCGCGCGCGAGGCGTTCGCCCATGTCGCTGACGGTCAGCGACGGCGCGACGATGTTGACGCGGACGCCGTTTCGGACCTCTTCCTTGGCGAGGGTGAGCGCCAGCGCTTCGCCCGCCGCCTTCGCCATATTATAGGGCGCGCCGTTCGCGGCGTGGCCGAGCGTCGCGACGCTCGAGATGACGATGATGTCGCTGCGATCATGCTGGCGAAGCTGCGGCAGCGCGAGGCGCGACAGGCGGTGCGCCCCGACCGCGTGGATCGCGAGCAATTTCTCGACCTCGGCGGCGTCGGTGTCGGCGACGGCCTTGCCGCGGCTGGCGACGCCCGCATTGTTGATCAGGATCGACAGCGGGCCGAAATCGGCCGCGATCGCGGCGATCATCGCGGCGGAGGCGTCCTCGTCGGCGACCGATGCCCGATAGGCCTTGGCCTTGCGGCCGAGCGCGGTGATGGCGGCGACGGTTTCGGCGGCGGCCTCCTCATCGCGCGTGTAATTGACCGCGATGTCGGCGCCTGCCCCGGCGAGCGCAAGCGCGATGCCGCGGCCGATGCCGCGCGACGCGCCGGTGACGAGCGCGGTGCGGCCCGTGAGATTCAAATCGGTCATTGCTCTTCCTCTTCCATCAGTTCGGCATAGATTTCATCGTCGCTGCGGCTTGCGGCATTGCGCCATTTGGGCGCCGTCTTGCGGTTCAGCACATGGCCTTCGGCGTCGAGGATGGCGACCGTCGGGGTGCCTTTGATCGTGAAGCCGAAGCGTCCCGGGATTTCGGGGTTGCGGCCGAGCCCCTCGACCTGCGGCATGCCGATGTCGGCGAAGACGATCTCGTATTTCTCGCGCACCGGCGCGAAGCGATCGGTCGCGATCAGATTGGCGAGCCACGCGCTGTCGTGACAGCCGTTGGTTCCCATGATCAGAAGGACATGCTTGCCCGAAGCTGCCGCGTCGGCGAGCGCGGCATCGATCGCTTTCATAAAATCGGTGTCGGGGTCGAAGGCGTCGGTCCTGTAGGGTTCGGCGACGCCGGCCATCGGGCGGGCTTCGCCTGCCGGAGCGGCGGCGGGCAGGAGCAGGAAGGCGGCAAGGGGGAACGCGATGAGGCGGGTCATGGCGGTACGATAGGTTTTGCATGACGTTTCCGTCAACGTCAGTTAGCTTCACGGCCATGAGCTGGAAAAAAGAGATCGATGAACTCGCCGCGCGGCGCGCGATGGCCGAGAAGATGGGCGGCGCGGAGAAGGTCGCGCGCCAGCATGGGCGCGGCAAGATGGACGCGCGGGCGCGACTCGACGCGATCGTCGATCCGGGGAGTTTTCGCGAAATCGGCAAGATCGCGGGGCGGGGGAGCTATGGCCCCGACGGCGAGTTGGAAGACCTTGCTGCGAGCAATTTCATCTTCGGGCGCGCGAATATCGACGGGCGGCCGGTCGTCGCTTCGGCCGACGATTTCACCGTGCGCGGCGGCGCGGCCGATGCGGCATTGCACCGCAAATTCATCCAGTGCGAGGCGATGGCGCACGAATATCGCCTGCCGCTGATCCGCATGATCGACGGCACCGGCGGCGGCGGCTCGGTCAAGACGCTCGAGGATATGGGCTATACCTATATTCCGCATGTGCCGGGGTGGCATGAGATCATCGCCAATCTCGACACGGTGCCGGTCGTGGCGCTGGCGCTCGGGCCGACCGCGGGCTTGGGCGCGGCGCGCGTTGTGGCGAGCCATTACAGCATCATGGTGCGCGGGCTGTCCCAGCTTTTCGCGGCGGGGCCGGCGGTCGCGGCGGCGATCGGCGACACGCTCGACCGTGAGGAACTGGGCGGGACCGACGTCCATACGCGCAACGGCGTCGTCGACGACGAGGTGGCGAGCGAGGCCGAGGCGTTCGCGGCGGCGCGGCGCTTTCTGTCCTATCTGCCGTCGTCGATCCACGATCGAGCGCAGCGGACGACGTGCAGCGATCCGGTGGGGCGCAGCGAGGAGGCCCTGCTGTCGATCGTGCCGCGCGAGGCGAAGCAGGTTTATTCGATGCGGCGGATTGCGAATGCCGTGTTCGATCAGGGCAGTGTCTTCGAGATGGGCGCGCGCTGGGGGCGCGCGGCGATCACCGCTTTTGCACGGCTCGATGGCTGGCCGGTCGCGGTGCTGGCGAGCGATCCATCCTATTTGGGCGGGTCGTGGGACGCGAAGACGAGCGAGAAGGCCGAGCGTTTCGTCAAGCTCGCCGACCAGTTTCGGCTGCCGATCGTCCATCTCGTCGACAACCCCGGCTTCATGATCGGCGGCGAGGCCGAGCGGACGGGGACGATCCGTTACGGCGTGCAGGCGATGAACGCCATCTATCGCGCGACGGTGCCGCTCGCGAGCGTGGTGGTCCGGCGCGCCTATGGCATTGCGGGGAGCGCAATGTCGAATGCCGAACGCTTCCAGTACCGTTTCGCCTGGCCGTCGGGCGACTGGGGCAGCTTGCCGATCGAGGGCGGGGTCGAGGTCGCGTACAAGAGCGAGCTCGAGGCGGCCGAGGACCCGGCGGCGCATCTGGAGGCGATCCGGGAGCGGCTCAATCGCGTGCGCTCGCCGTTCCGCACGGCGGAGAAGTTCGGGGTCGAGGATATCATTGACCCGCGGGATACGCGGCCGCTGCTCTGCGAGTTTGCGGAATTGGCGTGGCGGGTGCTGGGATAGCGACCCTTTTCGTCATCCCGGCGAAGGCCGGGATCTCGCCGGTGCGGTATGATGCAAGGACGAGATCCCGGCCTTCGCCGGGATGACGAAAGAGAGGGTTTAACGGTCCAGCCCCGGCCGATACCGCCGGCTGCCGCGCAGCATGGCGCCGCTGGCCATCTCGACGTCGAAATCGCCGCTCTTCAGCGTGACGACGCGGCGCACCGCGTCGCGGCGGACGAGGCGGCTGCGGTGGATGCGGACGAAACCGGCGGCGGCGAGCTCGCTTTCGATCGCGGTCAGCGTCGCGCGGTGAAGCAACGTCTGGCCGCGCCACGTGATTTCCACATAATTGGCGGCGGCGGCGACATGCTCGATCTCATCGACCGGCAGATGGTGGGTGACCGCGCCGTCGCCGACCGCGAGCGTCGCTGGCCGTGGCGCTGCGGCGGGCGGCGCGGCGTAGCGCGCGACGAGCCACTGGACGAGGAAGAGGATGAAGACGAGCTCGGCATAGGCCGAGATGTCCTTGCGCAATTCATAGAGGATCGGCGAGCCGTCGGGCGCGGTGAAATGATAGGTGAGCCCCATCAGCCGCCAGAGCGCGGCGCGGAACGCGGCCATCAGCGCGATATGGCCGAGCGACACCGGGATCGCGAGCAGCGCGTGGATCGCGACGGTCCACGGCAGGGCGACGCGTGGCGGGCGGATGCGGCGCACTGCGAACCAGCAGGGGATCATCATCACCGCCCAGGCGATCAGGCTGCTGCCCTCCAGCATCCACGCGATCGTCGGCGAGACGATCACGCCCGCGCCCTCGCGGTCGGCGATGTAGGAATAGACGTTGGCCGCGATGCGGATGAGCCCGAAGAGGAAGACCGCGCTCAGCAGCAGCGCGGTGAGCGCGCGGGCGCTGAGCCCGCCAGTGGGGCCGCTCGTCCCGGCTGCGCCGCCGCTCGTCCCTCGGGCCTCTTCGTCCGTCACATGGGCTCCGCTTCTCGTCCCGCCGGGATCGCCCGCCGGCCGCTTTCCCGATTAGCGGCAGCGGCACGAACCGGCAAAGGAGTTTCGCCGCCATGGACATGAAACGACATTATGGAATGGACTGGCTCAGGATCGGCGCCTTCGCGCTGCTGATCCTCTATCATATCGGCATGTTTTTCGTGCCCTGGGGATGGCACGTCAAAACGCCGCAGCCGATGGACTGGGTGGAAATTCCGATGCTGGCGACGAACAGCTGGCGGCTGCCTTTGCTCTTCCTCGTCTCGGGCTATGCGAGCGCGGCGCTGTTCGCGAAGCTCGGCGCGCCGGGCGCTTTCCTGCGCTCGCGCGCCGCGCGGCTGCTGATCCCGCTCGCCTTTGGCATGATCGTGGTCATTCCCGTGCAGCCGTGGATCGAGCTGGTCACCCAGCATGGCTATGCGGCGGGCTTCCTCCATTTCTGGAGCTGCGATTATTTCCGCTTCGGCACGCTCGACGGGATCGTGCTGCCGACGTGGCAGCATCTGTGGTTCGTCGTCTATCTCTTCGTCTATACGCTGCTTGCGGTCGCGGTTCTGGCGGGCGTCCCTGAAAAGGCGCGGAGCCGGGTCGCCGACGGCGCCGCGCGGCTGCTCGGCGGTTGGGGGATGCTGGTGGTGCCGCTCGCGGCGTGGCTCGCCATCCTGTTCGCCTTTCCGGGCTATCGCGAAACCCATGCGCTGTTCGACGACGGGCCGAGCCATCTCCACTATCTGGTGCCCTTCTTCATCGGCTGGCTGCTGCGCGTGCGCCCGGCGCTGTTCGATGCGGTCGCGCGCTGCTGGCCCGCCGCGGCGGTGGCGGCACTCGCGGCCTATGCCACTGTCGCCTGGGCGGTGGCAAGCGCGCCGGGCGAGGGGCCGCCCGCGGGGGTCGTCACGACCGTGATGATCGTGCGGCTGGTGCAGGGCTGGGCGGCGATCGTCGCGCTGGTCGGGATCGCCGACCGTTTCTGGAACCGCGACCACCGGTGGCGCGCGATGCTCGCCGAGGCGGTGTTCCCCTTTTACATCATCCATCAGACGATCATCGTTCTGGTGGGATATGGACTGCTGCTCGCGGGCGTGGCGGCGCTGCCGTCCTTTGCGGTGCTGCTCGCGGCGACCGTCATCGGATGCTGGCTTTTCTATGCGATCGGGCGCAGCATCGGCTGGCTGCGGCCGCTGATCGGACTGCAGAAACGATAGGAGGCGGTCATGGCGGCGGTGAAAGCGATCATGGCGATCGTCGGGGTCGCGGCGATTCTGATGGGCGGCCTGTGGATGCTGCAGGGGCTGGACATCGTGCACTGGCCCGAAAGCAGCTTCATGCTCGGCGACCGGGTGTGGACGCGCAATGGGGCAGTGCTGGCGATCGTCGGCGGGTTGCTCGTCTGGTTTGCGCGCAAGCGATGATCGACTACAAATGTAGTTGATCCGTATTATAGATGTTATACACCTTCGCCAATCCGGGGCTGGATTGGAGATTGAGATGATTCGTCCTTCGCGTCTTCTGCCGGGCCTGCTGGCCGCGGCCGTCATGATGGCCGGGCCGTCGGTTGCGTCGCCGGCGGCGCCCGCGTCACCCCCACCCGAGGCCGAAGCCGAGGTCGGCGGCGACGTCATCGCCGAAAAATATGCCGCATTGCTCGATCGCGATTATGTCTATCCCGAAACCGGCAAGCGTTTTGCCGCAGCGCTGCGTGCGGGGATCGAGGCCGGACGCTACAGGGCGCTGTCGGGCGAAGCGCTCGGCGCGGCGATTGACGCCGATGTGCGCGCGGTGGCCGAGGACGGCCATTTGCGGCTGAAGGTTCCCGAGAGCGCGGCGCCCACCGGACCGGGCGCCGCGGTTCCCGCGCCCCGCCCGCAAAAGCCGCCGGTCGAGCAGCCCGGCTGGATTGCGCCCGGCATCGCTTTCGTGCGCTTCAATGTCTTTCCCGACGACCCCGCGGTGACCGCCGAGGCGGCGAAGTTCATGGCCGACCATGCCGAGGCGAAGGCGATCATCTTCGACATCCGCACCCACAATGGCGGCGGGATCGAGCAGATGGACGCCATTTTTCCCTGGCTGTTCGCGAAGCCGACGCGGCTCGTCACGATGGCGACGCGCGCATCGGTCGACGAGGCGGGCGACGGGCCGCTCGGGGGCGACCGCTCGCTGCGAATCGTGAAGGGCGAACCGGGCATGGTGACGCGCGAGCATTGGGCGACTCCGAACGGCGACGAGCGGCTGCAAAAGACGAAGATCTATGTGCTGACGTCGGGCGCGAGCGCGTCGGCGGCCGAGCATTTCGCGCTGGCGATGAAGCATACCCACCGCGCCGTGCTGGTCGGTGCGCCGACCGCGGGCGCCAATCATTTCGGACGCGGCGAGGAACTCGGCGGCGGCTATGCCGCGTTCATTCCGGTCGGGCGCACCTATGATCCGGGCACCGGCAAGGATTGGGAAGGCGTTGGCGTGCAGCCCGACATCGCGGTGCCGCCTGCCGAGGCGCTGGTGCGCGCGCTGACCGAACTCGGCATCGCGCCCGCGGAGGCGAAAGCGCTGTCGGATGCGCATATGCCCAAATGGCCGATGGAACGGCGGAAGCCGCAGACGGTGAAACCCGGCTAGGTCGGTATGATCAGTGAGATGCGAGTGCCGTAAGCGCGTCGCCATCGACGCGCATCACGGTCCATTCGTCCATGAGCTTCGCGCCGAGGCCCTTGTAGAAGCCTATCGCCGGTGCGTTCCAATCGAGCACCGACCATTCGAGGCGGGCGCAGTCACGTTCGGTGCAGAGCTTCGCGAGATAGGCGAGCAGCGCCTTGCCGAGCCCCGATCCACGCGCCGCCGGGCGGACGAACAGATCCTCGAGATAGAGTCCCGGACGCCCCTCGAAGGTCGAGAAATTGTGGAAGAAGAGCGCGAAGCCCTGCGCCGCGCCGTCGATCTCGCCGATCACGACCTCGGCATAGGGGCGTTCCCCGAACAGTTTTTCGCCGAGCGTCGCCTCGTCGAACCGCACCTCGTGCGCGAGCTTTTCATAGTCGGCGAGGTCGCGGATGAACTGCGCGATCAAGGGCAGGTCGGTCGGCGCGGCGGGGCGGATGGAGAGGGTCATGGACGCGCTTTGTCCAGTCGGATGTGCGCTGTCAAATGCGCTTTCGAATCCGCAGGATCGCGAGCGCTGCGATGACGAGCGCGGGCTGACCGATCACGCCGGGCGCGTCGGCCCAGAAGGTCGCGGGGCCGCAGATGCCCGCTGCCACCTCGTAGATGTGGAGCGCGCCGTGCAAGGCAAGCCAGAGCCCGCCGACGACCGCGGCACGCCAGCGGACGACGGGGTTTGCGGTCGCATAAAGCAGGATCAGGCCCGACCCCAGATAGGCGAGGCCGATGTCGCGGATGAAATGCGCGTTCGGCGGGCCGGTCGTGACGACGGTGGGGATGAAGACATACCAGTCGAGCGGGCGGACGAGCATGAAGACGCCGTTGGCGATCGTCGTGATCGCGGCGACAAGCAGCAGGAATTGGACGAGGCGATCGATAGCGTCGGGCTTGGCGGTCATGGCGGGGGCTCCTGCACGAGGGTGCGAGGCTAGACGCCGCTGATGGGGATGTAAAAGACGGTGTTGTGCAGCGACGGGTGTCAGGGCTGAAAACGGCCGACAAGCGGCATTTTGCGTCTCATCTTCTCGTCATTCCCGCTTTCGCCGGGATGACGTTCGGGTACGATAGCTTAGCCCTTGAGCGCCGCCTCGATCCGCGCCGCGGCGGCGTCGTAGACGCGGGTCTTGAGCCCCGCCGTGACACTGTCGGGCGCGCGGTCGGGGTGGCCGCCGACGAAGGGCGGGGCGGGGTCATATTCGATCGCGAGCTGGATCGCCTGCGCCACCGCGTCGCCATGCAGCCGGGCGATCAGCGTCAGCGCGAAATCGAGGCCCGAGGTCACCCCGCCGCTCGTCACGACATGACCGTCCTCGACGACGCGCGCCGCCACCGGCTCTGCGCCGACCAGCGGCAGCAGATGCGTATAGGCCCAATGCGTCGTCGCGCGCTTGCCCGCGAGCATCCCGGCGCGGCCGAGCAGGAAGGCCCCGGTGCACACGCTCGTCACCCACTGCGCGCCCGCCGCCTGCCGCGCGACGAAATCGATCGTCGCCGCGTCGCCGAGCGCCTCGGTCACGCCGTGGCCGCCGGGGACGCAGAGGATGTCGGCCTGCGGCGCGCTTGCAAAATCATGCGTCGGCAGGATCGCGAAACCGCTGTCGGTCGCGATCGGGTCGAGCATTGCGGCGGCGCCGATCAGCCGCGCGCCGGGCATCCGGCTGAGCGCTTGCGCAGGCGCGGTGAAATCGAGCTGGGTGATGCCCGGGAACAGCAGGAAGACGACGGTGGTCTGGGCGGCGGTTTGGGGAATGGCGGTCATGCGGATGCTCCTTGCGTCGGCAGCGGATCACCCAGGCGCGCGGCTTTTCCGGCCATGCGGCCGAACCCCGTTCCCCGATGGATATCCATCTTCAGCGCCAGTTGCGGGGTTCCGGCAATCTAGCGGTCCCTTGGTAGCTGCGAAAGCCGTTATTTGCCGGTTTTGCCGTCGTCCGCGCTTTTCTGGTCCGCCGTCCCGTCGCGGCTTTCGAGCATCGCCGCGGCATCGTCGAGCGCCTTGGCTTCGCTGACCGTCACGCCGCCGGGGCCGGGTTCGTTGTCGGTGCGGCTGCATCCCGTTGCCGCAGCCAGCGCCAGCGCGAGCAGCGCCGCGGGCCAAAGGGTTCGCATCGTTCGGCTCCCACGAAAAAGGGCTCCATCCGCGGATGGAGCCCTTCGATACCAGCCCGAAGGCGAAGCTTCGACTTATTTCTTGTCGTTGGCTTCGGCCTTCTTGGTTTCGTCGGCGATCTTGTCGCCCGCCTTGGCGGCGGCGTCGCCCGCGGCGTTCACCGTGCCTTCGACGGCGTTGCCGGCATCCTTGGCGGCGCCTTCGACGGCGGCCCCGGCGTCCTTCGCCGCATCGGCGGTCGCGTCGGCGGCGTCGGCCGCGCCCTGAGCGGCCGCATCACCCGCGGCGGCGGCATCGTCGGCGGCCGACGAAGCGGCGTCGGCGGCGGCATCCTGGGTCTTGTCCGAGCAGGCGGTCAGGCTGAAGGCCGCGGCGGCCATCGAGGCGATGATGATCTTGCGCATGAAATTTCCTTTCAAATCCAATGGCCCGGCGGCCATTGGGGAAAAAGTTTAATCGCCGATCAGCGGCTTGGCAACCGCGCAGCGCGGGACGGCGCAAAGGAAAGGGGCCGCCGACATATGTCGACGACCCCCATATTCCTCCGGCCAGAAGCCGAAAAGGCGCTTACTTCTTGGCAGCGTCGACGGCGGCCTTCGCCTGGTCGGTCGCTTCCTTGGCGGCGCCGGCGGCTTCGGCAGCCTTGTCCGTCGCAGCGGCGGTGTCGCCGGCAGCGGCAGCGGCGCCAGCGTCGGTCGCGGCGTCCTTCGCGGTCGCGGCAGCGTCGGCGGCGCCTTCGGCAGCCTGCATCGCGCCATCGGCCGCGCCTTCGACGGTGTCGGTCGCCGGGGCTTCGGTGGTGGTGGCGGCGTTGTCGGCAGCCTTGTCACCGCAAGCGGCCAGGCCCAGCGAGGCAGCGGCGACGAGCGACAGAGTGATCAACTTCTTCATGTGGGAATACCCCTCTCGATTGAACTGATCGACCGGCATGGGAACCCAATCGATCCCGTGAACTTGCCAATCGGCGGCAGAAATACCGCCTCGCCAAGGGGGGTGCAACGCTCTTTTTGCAATTTCGCCCGCCTTTTGTCGCAAATCGACCCGCGTCTCATAAAATCGGAGGGGAGGCGCGTGCCTCGGTTGACCGGATATAAAGAAAGCTTTATATCCCATTTCATGGCCGAGCTGCTCGACATTTTTCGCGCCCTTGCGGACCCGACGCGCCTGCGCGTCGTGGCGCTGCTGCGCGAAATGGAACTCGCGATCGGCGAACTCGCCGCCGTGCTCGACCAGAGCCAGCCGCGCGTTTCGCGCCATGTCCGCATCCTTGCCGAGGCCGGGATCGTCGAACGGCGGCGCGAGGGGAGCTGGGTCTTTCTGCGGATCGCGACCGACGGGCCGGTGTCGGGCATCGTCACCCAGGCGGGGGCGTGGCCCTTTTCGGAAGGCGAGGCGCTGGTCATCGCCAACGACGCGCGCCGCCTTGCCGCGGTGCGTGCCGAGCGCGCGGCGGCGGCCGAACGCTATTTCGCCGACCATGCTGCCGAATGGGACGCGATCCGCTCGCGCCATATCGCCGAAAGCGAGGTCGAGGCCGCGATGCTGGCGATGATGGGCGGTCGCGGGCTCGGCCATCTGCTCGACATCGGCACCGGGACCGGCCGCATGGCCGAAATCTTCGCCCCCGCCGCGCACCGCGTCACCGCGCTCGACCGCAGCCCCGAGATGCTCCGCCTCGCGCGCGCCAAGCTTGCCGGGCAGGCGGCGCCGATCGATCTGGTGCAGGGCGATTTCCTCAATCTGCCGCTTGCCGACGCGAGCATCGACAGCATCGTCATCCATCAGGCGCTGCATTTCGCGCACGAACCCGACCGGGTGATCGCCGAGGCGGGGCGGGTGCTGCGCGGCGGCGGGCATCTGCTGATCGTCGATTTCGCGCCGCACGCCGACGAGGAATTGCGCACGCTCGCGGCGCACGCGCGCCTCGGCTTTTCCGATGCCCAGATCGGCGGCTGGTTCGCGGCGGCGGGGCTGGCGCTCGAAAATACGCAGACGCTCGAAGGCGGCGATCTTGCGGTCAAGCTGTGGCTCGGCCGCCGCGCCGGCGACGATAGGCAAGCTCCCCTTTCCAACGACGACAAAAGGCTCGCGGCATGACATCGACCCTCAACTCGCTCGCCGAGGCGCGCCGCGCCGCCGCGACTCCGCTCTTCGCCGATCTCGCGGGCGACATCGGCGTCAGCTTCGAATTCTTCCCGCCTAAGACCGAGAAGATGGAGGCGCAGCTCTGGGACACGTTCCACACGCTCGAGCCGCTCGCCCCCAGCTTCGTCTCGGTGACCTATGGCGCGGGCGGCTCGACGCGCGAACGCACCCATGCGACCGTCGCGCGGATCGCCGCGACAAGCGCCGTCGCGCCCGCCGCGCACCTAACCTGCGTCGAGGCGTCGCGTGCCGAAATCGACGAGGTGGCAGAGGCCTATTGGGAGGCGGGGGTGCGGCATATCGTCGCGCTGCGCGGCGACATGCCCGGCGGCGCGCCCTATCGCGCGCACCCGGACGGCTATGCCAATGCGGTCGAACTCGTCGCGGGACTGAAAGCGGTGGCGCCGTTCGACATTTCGGTCGCCGCCTATCCCGAAGTGCATCCCGACGCCTCGTGCGCCGAGGCCGATCTCGATAACCTCAAGCGCAAGCTCGACGCGGGCGCCAATCGCGCGATCACGCAATTCTTTTTCTCGCCCGACGCTTTCTTGCGCTTTCGCGACACGGCGGCGGCGGCGGGGATCGACGCGCCGATCCTTCCCGGCATCCTGCCGGTGTCGAACGTGTCGCAGACGCGGCGCATGGCCGATATGTGCGGGACGCAGATTCCGGCGTGGATGGTGTCGCTGTTCGACGGGCTCGACGACCATCCCGCCGCGCGTCAACTCGTCGCCGCGACGATCGCCGCCGAAATGTGCCGCCGCCTCTATGCGGGCGGAGTGCGCGATTTCCACTTCTACACGCTCAACCGGGCGGAGCTCAGCTACGCCATCTGCCACCTGTTGGGCCTGCGCCCGAAGACTTCGGCAAAGGATCAGGCCGCATGACCAGCGCATCCATAAATAGGGACAGTCCCTATTTTTCGATCGCCCTGGTGCAGATCGCGAGCAGCTGTTCGCGAAAAATAGGGACTGTCCCTATTTATGGGGAGGAGTGCCGATGACGAGTGCCCGCGAAGCCCTGAAAGCCGCTGCCCGCGAGCGCATTCTGCTGACCGATGGCGGCTGGGGCACCCAGATCCAGCTCCGCAAGCTCGCCGAGGGCGATTATGCGGGAAATCTCGGCATCAGCCACGACCAGAAGGGCAATAACGACATCCTCGCGCTGACGCGGCCCGATGTCGTGACCGCGATCGGCGAGGCCTATCTTGCCGCCGGGTCGGACATCGTCTCGACCAACACCTTCAGCGCCAACCGGATCAGCCAGGCCGATTATGGCGCCGAGCATCTGGTCGCCGACATCAACCATGAAAGCGCGCGGCTGGGGCGCGAGGCCGCCGACGGATTCGCGGCGCGCGACGGCCGCCGCCGCTTCGTCGCGGGCGCGGTCGGGCCGACGAACAAGACGCTGTCGCTGTCGCCGGACGTCAATAATCCGGGCTTTCGCGAGATCGACTTCGACGAATTGAAGGCGGTCTATCTCGACCAGGTCGTCGCGCTCGCCGAGGGCGGAGCGGACTTCATCCTGATCGAGACGATCTTCGACACGCTCAACGCCAAGGCGGGGATCGCCGCGACGCTGGAGGCCGAGGCGAAGGTCGGGCGCGAACTGCCGCTGATGATCTCGATGACGCTCACCGACCTCAGCGGCCGCAATCTGTCGGGGCATACGGTCGAGGCCTTCTGGTATGCGGTGCGCCACGCGCGGCCGCTGACGATCGGGCTCAACTGCTCGTTCGGCGCGGCGCAGCTTCGCCCGCATGTGCGCGTGCTCTCCGACCTCGCCGACACGCTGGTGATGGTCTATCCGAATGCCGGGCTGCCCAATGAGCTCGGCGAATATGACGAAATGCCCGATACGACCGCGGGGCTGGTGCGCGAATGGGCGGCGCATGGGCAGGTCAATATCCTCGGCGGCTGCTGCGGATCGACGCCCGCGCATATCGCGGCGATGGCGAAGGCTGTCGATGGCCTCGCGCCGCGGCATGTTCCCGACGTGCCGGTGCGCACGCGGCTCGCCGGGCTCGAACCCTTCACCATGGCGGCTTTTGCGGCGGCGGCCTCCTGATGGACGACGGACCATCATGGACGATCCGCGAGGCCGGAGCGGATGACGCCGCCGCGCTGGCGCTGATCGGCGCCGCAACCTTCCTCGAAACCTTCGCGGGGATTCTCGACGGCGACGCGATCGTTTCGCATTGCGCCGCGAAGCATTGCGAAACCGCCTATCGCGCCTTGCTGGCCGATGGTGCGCGGGCGTGGCTTGCCGAGGCGCAGCCGGGCGGCGCCCCGATCGGCTTTGCGCTGGTCGGCACGCCCGATCTCGCCGCGGCCGAGGACGGCGACATCGAGCTCAAGCGCATCTATTCGCTGTCGCGCTTCCACGGCAGCGGGCTCGGCGCCGCGCTGATGCGCGAGGCGGTCGCGGCGGCGCGGGATCATCGCCGCCTGCTCCTCGGCGTCTATGCCCGCAACGAAAGGGCGCTCGCCTTCTATCGCAAGCAGGGTTTCGCCGACATCGGGACGCGCCGGTTCGACGTCGGGGGCAAGCTCTATGACGACCTTGTCCTTGCCCGCCCGCTCGCTCTCTGACCCTTTGCCTTCTGGACCACCGATGACCGCCTCTCTCTCCTCTTCCTCCTTCGTCAACGTCGGCGAGCGCACCAACGTCACCGGATCGGCGGCATTCAAGAAGCTGATCCTCGCCGACGATTTCGCCGCGGCGGTCGAGGTCGCGCGCCAGCAGGTCGAGAATGGCGCGCAGGTCATCGACGTGAACATGGACGAAGGGCTGCTCGACGCGGTGCGCGCGATGACGACCTTCCTCAAGCTGATCGCCGCCGAGCCCGACATCGCGCGGGTGCCGGTGATGATCGACAGCTCGAAGTGGGAGGTGATCGAGGCGGGGCTCAAATGCGTGCCGGGCAAGCCGATCGTCAATTCGATCAGCATGAAGGAGGGCGAGGAGCCATTCCTGAACCACGCGCGCAAATGCATGGCCTATGGCGCCGCGGTCGTCGTCATGGCGTTCGACGAGGTCGGGCAGGCCGACACGAAACAGCGCAAGATCGAGATTTGCGAGCGCGCCTACAAATTGCTCATGGGCATCGGCTTCCCGCCCGAGGACATCATCTTCGACCCCAATATCTTCGCGATCGCGACGGGGCTTGAGGAGCATGACAATTATGCGGTCGACTTCATCGAGGCGGTGAAGGAAATCCGCGTCCGCTGCCCGCACGTCCATTTCTCGGGCGGGCTGTCCAACCTCTCGTTCGGCTTTCGCGGCAACGAGACGGTGCGCCGCGCGATGCACAGCGTCTTTCTCTATTATGCGATCCCCGCCGGGCTCGACATGGCGATCGTCAATGCGGGGCAGCTCGATGTCTATGACACGATCGATCCCGAACTCCGGAACGCCTGCGAGGATGTCATCCTCAACCGCAAGGTCGAGGGGGAGGCGGAAAGCCCGACCGAACGGCTGATCGCGCTCGCCGAACGCTACAAGGGCAGCAATGCCGCGCAGGAAAAGGCCGCCGAGGAATGGCGCGGGTGGGAGGTGCGCAAGCGGCTCGAACATGCGCTCGTCAAGGGCATCGACGCGCATATCGTTCCCGACACCGAGGAGATGCGCCTCGCGATGGATCGCCCGATCGAGGTCATCGAAGGCCCGCTGATGGACGGGATGAACGTCGTCGGCGACCTGTTCGGGTCGGGCAAGATGTTCCTGCCGCAGGTGGTGAAATCGGCGCGTGTGATGAAGAAAGCGGTCGCGCACCTGCTCCCCTTCATCGAGGCGGCGAAGGAGCCCGGCGCGAAAGGCAAGGGCAAGGTCGTGATGGCGACGGTCAAGGGCGACGTCCACGACATCGGCAAGAATATCGTCGGGGTCGTGCTGCAGTGCAACGGCTTCGAGATCGTCGACCTGGGCGTGATGGTGCCCTGGTCGAAGATTTTGGAAGCGGCGAACGAGAATGACGCCGACATGATCGGCCTCAGCGGCCTCATCACCCCTTCGCTCGACGAGATGGTGACGGTGGCCGAGGAGATGCAGCGCGCGGGCATGACGATGCCGCTGCTGATCGGTGGCGCGACGACGTCGAAGGTCCACACCGCGCTGCGCATCGACCCCGCCTATGAAGGGCCGGTGCTCCATGTCCTCGACGCGAGCCGCGCCGTCGGCGTCGCGACTTCGCTGGTCAGCGACACCGGCCGCGACGCGTTCGTCGAGGGTTACAAGGCCGATTATGAGCATATCCGCGAGGTGCGCGCGAACAAGGGGCAGAGCGCGCTGATCCCGATCGAGGATGCGCGCGCCAACGGCTTCACGATCGACGAGCATATCCGGCCGTTCCCGCCCGAAAAGCCCGGCATCCACGCCTTCGACCAGTGGGATCTCGCCGAACTGGTCGAATGGTTCGACTGGACGCCCTTCTTCCGCGCGTGGGAGCTCGCGGGCGTCTATCCCGCGATCCTCGACGACGATATCGTCGGCGAAAGCGCGCGCGGCCTCTTCGCCGACGCGCAGGCGATGCTGGAGAAGATCGTCGGCGAGGGCTGGCTCCACGCGCGCGGGGTCGCGGCGCTGTGGCCGTGCCGCCGCGACGGCGACGATGTGATCATCCATCTCGAGGAAGAGGAACGCCACGTCCGGCTTCCCTTCCTGCGCCAGCAGATCGCCAAGCGCGAGGGGCGCCCGAACATGTGCCTTGCCGATTTCATCAGCCCCGACGGCGACTGGATCGGCGGCTTTTCGGTCGCGATCCACGGCATCGAGCCGCATCTCGCGCGCTTCAAGGCGGCGCACGACGATTATAGCGACATCCTGCTCAAGGCGCTCGCCGATCGCTTCGCCGAAGCCTTTGCCGAGCGGCTCCACGCGCATGTCCGCACCGATCTGTGGGGCTATTCGCCGGACGAGCAACTGACGCCCGAGGCGATCATCAAGGAGGAATATCGCGGCATCCGCCCGGCGCCCGGCTACCCGGCCTGTCCCGAGCACAGCCTGAAGCGCATCCTGTTCGATCTGCTCGACACGGGCAACACGTCGGGGGCGACGCTGACCGATCATTTCGCGATGCTGCCGACCGCGGCGGTCTCGGGCTTTTACTTCGGGCATCCGGACGCGAGCTATTTCGGGGTCGCGCGGGTGGGCGAGGATCAGCTCGCCGATTATGCCGAGCGGCGCGGGGTCGACCTTGCGACCGCGACGCGCTGGCTGCGGCCGAACCTGGATTGATCCTCCGTCGCCCCCGCGGAGGTGACGGTTAAGGACGGTGGCGGCCGTTGTCCGATAAAGGGACAGCGCGCCGGTTAACCAGCTTCGCGAACGACGGACGCCGCCGAAGCTGTTATAAAGCCGCCATGATCCAGACGCTTGCCCGCCGGCCGATGTTGCCGCTACTCGCCCTTCCGCTGCTCCTCGCGCCGGCGCCGCTGCCCGCGCAGACCGGCGGCGCGCCCTATACGGTCGATGGCCGGGGCTTCACCCGGCTCCAGGATGCGGTCGACGCGATCGGCGATGGCGAAGGGACGATTCGCATCGCGCCCGGCTATCACCGCGACTGCGCGGTCCAGACCCAGGGTCGCATCGCCTTCGTTGCCGCCGAGCCCGGCCGTGCGGTGTTCGACGGCGGAATCTGCGAAGGGAAGGCCGCGCTCGTGCTGCGCGGCGCCGGGGCGAAGGTCGACGGCATCGTTTTCCAGAACATGCGCGTCCCCGACGGCAACGGTGCGGGCATCCGCCTCGAAAAGAGCGATCTCACGGTCGAGAACAGCCTGTTCCGCAGCAGCGAGGAAGGCATTTTGACCGCCGAGGATCCGGCGGCGACACTGACGATCGACCGCTCGACCTTCTCGCGCCTCGGCCGCTGCGACCGCGGGCTGAGCTGCGCGCACAGCGTCTATACGGGCAACTACGGCCGCGTCGTCGTCACCCGCACGCGCTTCGAAAAGGGGAGCGGCGGCCATTATCTCAAGACGCGCGCGGCGGTCGTCGAGGTCAGCGACAATAGTTTCGACGACACACAGGGCAAGGCGACCAATTACATGATCGACCTGCCGGCGGGATCGACCGGGCGGATCGTGAACAATTTGTTCGTGCAAGGTTCCGACAAGGAAAATCACTCGGCCCTGATCGCGGTCGCCGCCGAAGCGCGCGACCATCCCTCGCGCGGCCTCGCCATTTCGGGCAACCGGGCGAGCCTGTCGCCCGAAACAAGCTGGCCGTCGGTGTTCGTCGCCGACTGGAGCGGCGAGCCGCTGGCGATCGGCGCCAACGAGCTGGGGCCGCGGATCACGAAGCTCGAGAAGAGATAGAGTTCAGGCCCCGATCGTTATCGGGTCAGACTTAATTACCCCGATCCTTATCTCGTCATCCCGGCGAAGGCCGGGATCTCGCCGGTGCGTCTGGCTGATATGGTGAGATCCCGGCCTTCGCCGGGATGACGATTCAGTCTGAAACAGGTTTCCATACCTCGTCATTGCTTCGCTGCGCTCGCAATGACGCGCTTTATTGATTGGCGGAGTGCCGAAGCAAACCGAAACCGAAATTACGCCTCGCCGCGCGTCTCGATCAGCGAGGCGGCGAGCGCTTCGGCGGGGGTCTTGCCGCCCCACAGCACGAACTGGAACACCGGATAGAAGCGCTCACACTCGTCGATCGCGCTTTCGATCAGCGTCTCGGCGAGGTCGAGCGGCAGTTGCGCATCGCTGCCGACGAGCATCCCGTGGCGATAGAGGATCGTGCCGCTGTTCGACCATAGCTCGAAATGGCCGAGCCAAAGCTGCTCGTTGATCATCGCCAGCGCTTCGTGCGCGACGGTGCGCTTGTCCTCGACGACGCGGATGTCGGGGAAGGCGAGCAGCTGGATCACCCCGTCCTCGGGACGCCACACCGCACGCAGCTCATAGGCGGTCCAGCTTCCCTGCGCGGTCGCGACGATCTCGTCCTCGCCGACCATCTCGTGCGGCCAGTCGTGCGCGGCGAAATAGGAGGCGATCATGTCGATCGGCGCCGCCTCTTGGCCGTCTTCGTCGTCGTAGATATCGTCACTCATGCGGGGCCTTTAGCGGGTGTTGCGCCGCGAGGCGAGTCTGCGCATTCCATCGTCGCCCCAGCGAAAGCTGGGGCCGCTATCGGCGCGGCGCAAGGTTGCCGGCGGCCCCCGCCTTCGCGGGGGCGACGGGTTATTTTGCCTTCGGTTTCGCGGCCGGCTTCGGTGCTGCCTTGGCAGCAGGCTTCGCGGTCGCAGCAGGCTTTGCCGCGCCTTCCAGCTTGTCGAGCCGAGCCTTCAGCGCCTCGGCCTCGGCGCGCGCGGTGGCGGCCATCTGCTTCACCGCCTCGAACTCCTCACGGCTGACGAAGTCCATGCGGCCGACGAATTCCTTCGCGCGCTCGCGCATCGCCGCCTCGGCCTCGCGGCCGGCGCCCGCGACGGTTCCGGCAATGCCGTTCACCATCTTGGCGAAATCGTCGAAAAAGCGGTTTTCGCTCTGCATTTCAAAATTCCTTCGTCGGGGAGATGATCCCTTGCCTCACCCTATCTGGGTGCTGGCGGCGGCGGGGACAAGGGTTTCGGCGTCGGGATTGCGCTGGTCGATCTGGAAATTGAGGATCGCGGCGAACAGGAGCCACGCCATATAGGGGACGAGCAGCCACGCCGCCGCCCTGCGGATCGGCGCGAAGGCGAAAGCGGTCGCGACGGTCGCCATCAGGATGAAGATGATCAGATAAAGCGCGGTCGTCACCTGATGCGCGCCGAAGAAGAGCGGCGACCAGGCGAAATTGGCGACGAGCTGGACGAAGAAGAGCAGCAGCGCGAACCCGCGCCCCTTCGCGCCGCGCGCGTGCAGGACCATCGCGAGCGACAGGCCGAGGCCGATATAAAGCAGCGGCCAGACGACCGCGAAAACCCAGCCCGGCGGGGTGATGGTGGGCAGGTTCAGCGCGGCGAACCAGCGGTTGCCGTAGCCGCTGTTCGACAGCAGCCCGGACAGGCTGCCGATCAGCACGATCGCCGGCACGGTCACCATCGCCCAGCGCCAATAGGACATGCGGAGCTGGTCGGGCGTGGCAATCTCGCTCATGCTTGGCTGGTCCCCTTTCGCGATTCTGCGGGTTACAGGTGTTGCGGCTGGAATTTGCGCCGTCAAGCGGCTCGCTTCGTCGCAGCGATCAGAAATTCGACATTGCCCTCGGGCCCGGTGATCGGGCTTTCGACCATATCGAGCACCGTCCAGCCTTCGCTCGTCAGCCAATCGCGGACCTCGGCGCAGACGCGTCGGTGCACCGCGGCGTCGCGGACGACGCCTTTCTTGCCGACCTCGTGCCGCGCGGCCTCGAACTGCGGCTTGATCAGCGCGACCAGCCGCGCGCCGTCCTTCGCGAAGGACAGCGGCACCGGCAGCACCTTCGACAAGGCGATGAAGCTCGCGTCGCAGACGATCAGGTCGACGGGTTCGGGGATATGCTCCGCGGTCAGGATGCGCGCGCTCGTCTGCTCGTGGACGATGACGCGGTCGTCCTGCCGCAGCTTCCACGCGAGCTGGTTGGTGCCGGAATCCACGGCATAGACCCGCGCCGCGCCGCGGCTCAGCAGCACGTCGGTGAAGCCGCCGGTCGACGAGCCGACGTCGATCGCGACCGCGCCGCTCACGTCCCAGCCGAGATGGGCGAGTGCATGGTCGAGCTTGATCCCGCCGCGCGACACCCACGGATGATCGCGGCCCTTGACGCTGATGGCGGCATCGCCTGCGATCTGCTGCCCCGCCTTGTCGATCTTGCGGTCGCCGACGAAGGCGAGCCCGGCGAGGATCAGCGCCTGCGCGCGCGTCCGGCTCTCGGCCAGCCCGCGGTCGACGAGCAACTGGTCGGCGCGCTGCTTGGCCATCAGCCGCCCGCCTTGTCGGCCAGCAACCCCGGCGTCAGGATCTGCGGCAATATCTCCGCCTGCGCCGCGCCCGGCGCATACCAGAGGTAGAGCGGCACGCTGTTGCGGCCATGCTCGGCCAGCGTGCGCGTGATGACCGGATCGCCATTGGTCCAGTCGCCGACGAGGGTGACGACGCCTTTCTGCCTGAAGGATTTCTGCACAGCCTCACGATTGATCGCGCCCGCTTCGTTCGCCTTGCACGACAGACACCAGTCGGCGGTGAAATAGACGAAGACGGGCTTGCCCGATGCGCGCGCCTTGGCGAGCGCGGTGGGGGTAAAACTATCGCCCGCCGTCGCCGACTGCGCGCCTCGATCGGTCCAGCCGCCATCGACCTGCCGCCACAGCAGTACCGCCAGCGCGAACGCGGTCAGCGCCATCGGCAACGCCATCCACTTGCGGAATGTCGCCATCCACGGCCCCGGCTTCGGCAGGCGGTTGCGCAGCGCCGGGACGAAGCCGATGGCGAGGAAGGGGAGGGCGAGGCCCAACCCCAGCCCGCCGAAGATCGGCAGCGCCGCCCATGCGGGCAGCACCAGCGTCGCGCCGAGCGCCGCACCGAGCAGCGGACCGCTGCACGGAGTCGCGACGAAAGCAGCGAGCGCCCCGGTCCAGAAACCGCCCGCCGCGCCGCGCTGATTCGCCAGCTTTTGACCGCCGCCGAAGGAGGGCAGTTCATAGGCGCCGAGCAGGTTGAGGGTGATCGCGATGGCGAGGATGAGAAGCAGCAGGACGCTCACCGGATGCTGCAACTGGAACGCCCACCCGACCTGCTCGCCCGCTGCGCGCAGGCCGAGAAGAAGGCCCCCGAGCGCGAGGCAGACGAGCACCGCCCCGGCGGTATAGGCGACCGCCTCGACCTTCGCCGTGCGTGCATCGCCGCCCGACCGCGCAAGACTCAGTGCCTTGAGGCTGAGGATCGGAAAGACGCAGGGCATCAGGTTGAGGATGAGGCCGCCCAGAATCGCGCCGCCAAGCGCGGTCCAGAACAATGTCATGTCGATTCCGCTTGCGGCGGTGGCGATCGGCTTTCCGGAAGGGCCTACCGCTTCGGGCTCGAAGCGCACCGTCAGCCCGCGCCCGTCGGACAGTTTGAGCAGGCCTTGAACCGGCCCCGCCGCGTCGCCCTTCGCCCTGGTCTCGACGATGATCCAGTCGCCGTTGCGGCTGAATCTTTGCGCGGCGGGATAATCGACGACATTCGGGGTTTCGAGGAACAGGTGCGGCGCATCGAGCGCTGCGTCTGCGGGCAGCGGGACGCCGAACCGCACCGTGTCGCCCTGGCGCTCCCACGCCCCGGCGCGGTCGAGCGGTTGCGGCAGCCGCGCGCGCCAGGCGTCGAAGCGCGTGCGCTCGGCCGCTGCGATCTTTCCGTCGCCGGCCTTCAACGCGACCGAGACGACTGCCTTTTCGGGGACGCACACCTTGTCGGTGCAGGCAAGCCAGTTGGCGATGCCGGTCAGCGTCAGGTCGGTTCCCGGCGCGACGCCTTTATCGACGCGGACGTCGGCGAGCAGCGCATAGGGATGCTCGTAGACGTGGTTCATCATGCCGAACAGCATCAGTGCCTCGGGCACCGGATAGCGGAAGGGGGTGACCGTCACCCCCTCGGGCGCATTCCATTCGACCTGCAGCCCGAAGCCGGCGTCGCCGCCGTTCAGCCAATAGCCGTGCCAGCCTTTTTCGGGCGCCATCGTCAGCGCGATCGCGGTGGTTCCGCCCGGCGCGGGGGCGGCGGATTCGGCGACGAGCTTTGCCGCGATATGCGGTGCCTGCGCTCGCGCGGGAGCGATCGTCAGCATCGCGAGCGCCAGCAGCGCCAGCGCGGTGCGCCAAATTGTCACAATCGCATGCCTACGCAAATCCACTGTCCGCCCGCCGCCGTTCGTCTCGTCAAGGCTTGCCATATAGGCGGCTTTCGTCGAGAGGACAGCCCGCGCCGACGCCCCCTATCGGAGAAGCTGCCCCGTGACGTTCAAATATCTCGCCACCGCTCTTGCCGCCACCCTCTCGATCGCCGCCACGGGCGCCGTCATTGCGCAGGATAAGGCGGCCCCGGCTCCCGAAGCCAAGGTCACCGCGGCCACTTCCGCGCCGAAGCTGGTCATCGCCATTTCGGTCGACCAATTCTCGGCCGATCTCTTCGCCGAATATCGCAGCCATTTCACCGGCGGTCTCGCGCGGCTCGCGTCGGGCGTCGTCTTCCCCTCGGGCTATCAGGCGCATGGCGCGACCGAGACCTGTCCCGGCCATTCGACGATCCTGACCGGCAATCATCCCGCGCACACCGGCATCATCGCGAACAATTTCTTCGACCTGTCGGCCGCGCGCGCCGACAAGCGCCTCTATTGCGCCGAGGACGAGACGGTCCCCGACACCAGTTCGAAGAGCGGCAAATATGCGGCGTCGGTGAACCATCTGATGGTTGCGACGCTCGGCGACTGGATGAAGGCCGCCAATCCGAAAGCGCAGGTCGTCTCGGTCGCGGGTAAGGACCGCGCCGCGATCATGATGGGCGGTCGCAAGGCCGACGAGTTGATGTGGCTCTTTCCCGGCGGGCTGACGAGCTATCGCGGCACCGCGCTGTCGCCGACCGCGCAGCAGGCGAGCACCGCCATTGCCGCCGCGATCGCCGCACCGCGCCCCGCGCTGGCGCTTCCCGCCGATTGCGTGTCGCACGACATCGCCATCCCCATCGGCGATAAGGGCGCCACAGTGGGCACCTGGCATTTTCAGCGCGACGGCGGCGATTTCCGCCGCTTCATGGCGTCGCCCGAAGCCGACGGCGCTGTCCTCGCCGCGGGCGCTGCGCTTCGTGCCGCGCGCAAGATGGGAGAGGGCGATACCACCGACCTTTTGATCCTCGGCCTGTCGGCGACCGACTATATCGGCCATGGCACCGGCACCGAAGGCAGCGAGATGTGCATGCAGATGCTCGCGCTCGACCGCCAGCTCGGCGATTTCTTCGCGCGGCTCGACGCGACGGGCATCGACTATATGGTCATGCTGACCGCCGATCATGGCGGACACGACCTGCCCGAGCGCAACCGCCAGAACGCCTGGCCGGCCGCCGAGCGCGTCGACAAGTCGCTCGATCCTGAGGCGATGGGCAAAGAGGTCGCCGAAAAGCTCGGCCTGCCGCAGCCTCTGCTCTACAGCGACGGTCCCTTCGGCGATATGTATCTGTCGAAGGCGCTGACCGCAGCGCAGCGCAAGGCGGCGATGGCCGAGCTGGTCGCGCGCTTCAAGGCGCATCGCCAGGTCGAGACGGTGGTGACCGGCGAGGAACTGGCCGCACGGCCGATTTCGAAACAGTCGCCCGACACCTGGAGCCTGCTCGACAAGCTCCGTGCCTCCTACAACCCGCAGCGGTCGGGCGATTTCATCGTCGTCCTGAAACCGCGCGTGACGCCGATCGCCGAATCGGGCATGGGCTATGTCGCGACGCACGGGTCGGTGTGGGATTATGACCGGCGGGTGCCGATGCTGTTCTGGCGCAAGGGACTCACCGGATTCGAACAACCGAACGCCGTGATGACGGTGGACATTCTCCCGACGCTCGCGGCGGTGATCGGGGTGCCGCTCGACGCGGACAAGATCGACGGCCGCTGCCTCGACCTCCTCTCGGGGCCCGAGAGCAGTTGCCGTTAGAAGAAAGAAGAAGAAGGGGACGATGAGCGAGACTTTGCGGAATTTCGGCGGCCGACTGCTGTTGGTCGGGTGCGGGAATATGGCGGGCGCGATGCTGGATCGGTGGCTCGCGGCAGGGCTCGATCCGGCGTCGGTCGCGATCGTCGATCCCTTTGCAGTCCCGCGCGCCGGAATCGCCCATTTCGCATCGCTGGCCGAATGGAAGGACGCGGGGACCGGCGCCGACTGGATCATGCTCGGCATGAAGCCGCAGCAGCTCGGCGAGGTCGCCGCCGACCTCGCGCCGGTCGCGACGGGCGCGGTCCATCTGCTGTCGATCCTCGCCGGCGTGTCGCTCGCCGATCTCGCGGCGCGCTTCCCCGAGGCGAAGGCGCAGGTGCGCATCCTCCCGAACCTCGCCGCGCGCATCGGCGCCGGCGTTTCGGCGGTCGCCAGCACCGGCGATGCTGACGAGGCGGCGGTGACGGCGCTGCTGACGCCGCTCGGCACCGTGGTGCCGCTCGCCGACGACACGACGATGGATCTCGTCACCGCCTTCACCGGCAGCGGCCCCGCCTTCGTCTTTCGCCTCATCGAATCCTATGCCGCGGCGGGCGAGCGTCTCGGCCTGTCGGCCGACGATGCGCTCAAGCTCGCGATGGCGACTTTCGGCGGTTCGACCGCACTGCTCGCCGATAGCGGCGAAAAGCCCGGCACCCTGATCGCGCAGGTCGCGAGCAAGGGCGGGACGACGCAGGCGGGGCTCGACGTGCTTGACGAGGACGGCCAACTCGCGGCGCTGTTCACCAACGTGCTGCGCGCGGCGCGCGACCGCGGCCGCGAGCTTGCGGATATTGCGCGGGGCGACGCTTAGCCTTCGCTCCCCAGCTTCGCCACCCGCTCGCGCTCGCGCGCGGGCATCAGCGCCTCGCTGACCTGCCAGAAGCCGGTGACCGCCTGCTGCCCGGCGTGGGTATAGGCGCGGCTCATCGCGTCGCGGAGCTGCTGGAAGATCGCGGCCTCGACCGCGCGGCCGCCGGAGGAGAGGCGCAGTTCCTTCTGCCGCCGGTCGCGGCCGCCGGGACGCGTCGTCAGATAGTCGCGCGCCTCAAGCTCCTTGATCACCCGCCCAAGCGACTGCTTGGTGATGCCGAGCAAGGCGAGCAGGTCCGAAATCGTGATCCCCGGCGCGCGCGCGATGAAATAGAGCGCGCGGTAATGCGCGCGCCCGAGCGTATGCTCGGCAAGCCGCGCGTCGATCGTGCGCCACAGCGCGCCATGGCCGAAAAACAGATATTCGATGCCGCGGCGCACCTCGGCCTCGCGCAAGAAAAGGGCAGAGGCGGCGGGAACTTGTGAAAGAAAATTTTCATCCTGCATGGTCACTACCGTTGCGCTCAGCGCCTGCCTTTGGCAAGAGGCGCGCATCTCTCATCCCCGAGTCACATCCCGAATAACAAGGGTTTCCGTCATGCTTGCTCCCGCCTTCGCCCGCCTTCCGCACCCCGATCCTACGGCGGACGACGTACGCGCGGCGGCGATCGCCGATCCGCAGTTCGGGCGCGTCTTCACCGACCATATGGTGTCGATCCGCTACAAGGAGGGGATCGGCTGGCACGACGCGAAGGTGATGCCGCGCGGCCCGCTGTCGCTCGATCCCGCGACCGCGGTGCTCCATTATGCGCAGGAGATTTTCGAGGGGCTGAAGGCCTATCGCCTCGACGACGGCTCGATGGCGCTGTTCCGTGTCGAGGCCAATGCCGCCCGCTTCAACGCCAGCGCGCGCCGCATGGCGATGGCGGAGCTGCCCGAGGAATTGTTCATCGCGGCGGTCAGGGAAGCCGTCGCCGCCGATGCCGACTGGTTCCCGCCGGTCGCGGGCGGCGCGCTCTATCTTCGCCCCTTCATGTACGCGAGCGAGGTGTTCCTGGGCGTCAAGCCGGCGTCCGAATATCATTTCCTCGTCATCGTCTCGCCCGTCGGCAATTATTTCAAGTCGGGCGCGCCGGCAGTGTCGCTGTGGGTGTCGGAGGATTACACCCGCGCCGCGCCGGGCGGCACCGGCGCCGCCAAATGCGGCGGCAACTATGCCGCGAGTCTCGTCGCGCAGAGCGAGGCGATCGCCAAGGGGCACGACCAGGTCGTCTTCCTCGACGCCGCCGAGCATCGCTGGATCGAGGAACTGGGCGGCATGAACATGTTCTTCGTCATGGACGACGGCAGCATCGTCACGCCGCCGCTGACCGGTACGATCCTGCCCGGCATCACCCGCGACGCGCTCATCACCCTCGCGAAGGACGCGGGGCTGACGGTGCGCGAGGAACGCTATGCGATCGACCAGTGGCAGGCCGACGCGGAAAGCGGGCGCCTCACCGAAAGCTTCGCCTGCGGCACCGCCGCGGTAGTGACCCCGGTCGGCAAGGTGACGCGCGGCGAGAGCAGCTTCACGATCGGCGCCGGCGGCCCCGGTCAGGTCACGAACATGCTCAAGGACCGGCTGGTCGGCATCCAGCGCGGCCTTGCGCCCGACCCCCACGGCTGGGTCACGCGGCTCTAGGCTGCATCGACATTCAGCTCTGGCGGCCTGCAAATGGCGGCTTTCCGCGCTTCCGGTGCTCACGTGCAGAAAGCACGCTGCGCTCCGGGTCACGGAAAACCACCATTTTCGACTCGCCATCTTCTGAATGGCGATACAGCCTAAGCCCTTCCTTGCAATCGCCGACGCCGCGCTATAGAGCGCGCGTCGCACCGGCCGTTGGGGCGTCGCCAAGCGGTAAGGCAGCGGCTTTTGATGCCGCCATTCGCAGGTTCGAATCCTGCCGCCCCAGCCAGCCGGTGCGCAATTGACTATCTGAAAATCAAAACGAAACTCTGCGTTCGAATGCGGAGGTCGCACCCAGCGAAAGGTGCGGGTTCACTGCGTTTGATCGCCGACAAGGCCTTTGATGCGGACAGCCTGCGCAAATGGTATGCGGAAAGGCAGGTCAAGGCCGTCATCTCCTCAGCCCGTCCGGCGCAGCCGCTGGAGATTGATCACCACCCAGAATCCGCCGCGTTTTTCAACGAGGCCGTGATCCTTGAAGAAGGTGATTTCACGCTGCACGCTTTGGCGCGTTACGTCGAAGATGCTCGCGATGTCGCTCTGCGTGAACGGAAAATCGAGTTCGATCGGGCCATCGGCGGGACTCCCGGCGCATCGCTCGGCGAAATCGGCGAACATGTTGGCGATCTGCTGGCGGAGGCGCGTGGTCGCGCGCATTTCGCGCGCCGCGAGCTGGCGGCTGATCGCGTCGGCGAATTTCCGGCACAGCGCTTCGGGGATCGCCGCGTGGCTGTAGTAAAGATCCCAGAAATCGCGTTCATGGAGAATACGGATGCGGCTCCGCACCATCGCGACCGATGTGTGATTATAGGGGCGTCGCGACACCATCGCCGTCTCGGCATAGCAGTTGCCCGCGACATAGATGGTGATCAGCGCTTCGCTGCCGTCCTCGTGCAGGCCGACGAGACGAACATAGCCTTCGACGACCTGGAATATCCGGTTCGCGTCGCGGCCGGCTTCGGCGATGACTTCGCCGGGCTCGACGATCACCTCGACCGTCCGGGCGAGTACCGCGTCGCGGACCGGCGCGGGCAAGTCGCCGATCCAGTTCTCGTGGGTAATGATCCTCTGCATGGGCCGGTTCCGCCTTCTCTCCCTCTTGCGGTTGTAGCATCATCGTGCCGCAGCCCTGTGTAACATAGGTGTCATGCCTCGCGCGCCGCTTCGGTGCACACAGCCCCCGAATCACGGGACCGGTCCAATCCGGCTCACGGAACGGGAGAGGCGATATGACATCCACTACACGCAATCTGCTTCGGGCTTCGGGCGCGCTTGCCCTGACCGTCGCGACTCCGGCGCTGGCGCAAGAGGCTTCGCCGGTGAGTGACACCGGTACGCAGACGCAGGCCGGCGAAGCTGGCATCGGCGAGATCATCGTGACCGCCCGTCGCCGCGAGGAATCGCTGCAGAACGCACCGATCACCGTCACGGCCTTTTCGGGCGCCCAGCTCGAAGAAAAGGGCATTACCGATTTCAGCAGGCTGGCGCAGGCAACGCCGGGGATCAATTTCGACGCTTTTCCCAAGGCTGCGCCGCGTCCTTTCTTCCGCGGCGTCGGCAGCAGCAATCAGGGGGCGGGCGGCGATCCGTCGTCGGTCGCCTTCCTCGACGGCGTCTATCTTGGCCGCGCGGCCATGTTGGGCATCGACTTCTATGACATGCAGCGCGTCGAGGTGCTGAAGGGACCGCAGGGTACCCTGTGGGGCAAGAATGTCGTTGCGGGCTCGGTCAATTTCGTGACCGCCAAACCGGTCGACCATGCCGAAGCCAATGCCCAGCTGACCTTCGGCGAATATGGCCAGATGAACGGCAATCTGATGCTCAACGCGCCGATCACCGACGGATTGGCAGCGCGCCTGACGCTGGGCGCGGTGACCAACGACGGCTTTCGCAAGACCTTCGACGGCCGCGCCCTCGACGACGAAAACAAGCTCAGCGCCCGTCTGCATGTGCGGGCCGACCTGTCGCCGGACACCTGGCTGCTGCTGACCGGCGACATCGCCAAGCAGGATCTTTCGGACAGCTCGCGCTTCAACGTGCTGCTCAACCCGTTCACGCCGGGCGTCGGCTATGCCGATTACGCCGATCCGCGCCGCGCCAACCCCGATCGGCTGGGGTTCACCAAATCGAAGACCGGCGGCCTGCGTGGAGAATTGTCGACCGATGCGCTCGGCTTCGCCAATTGGACGACGGTCGTGGCGTGGCGGACGCTCGACTATGACTTCTCGAACGACCTCGACGGAACCGATGCCGCAACCAACGCGGTGACGGGGCTTCCGGTGAGCGGGCTGCAGGTGCTGGCCAACGAGCACGCCGATTCCTATTCGGTCGAAAGCCGCCTTTCGTCGCTCGGCAATAGCCCTTTCAGCTGGGTCGCCGGGGTCTTCTACAACCGCGACGACGTCTATCGCGAGCGCGAAACGCAGCAGTCGGCGACGCCGACGACGATCAATCGTTTCTTCGGCCATTCGGTCAACAACAGCTATGCGGTGTTCGGCGAGGCGCAGTACAAGTTCGATTTCGGCTTGCGCCTGTTCGCCGGCGGACGCTTCACCCAGGAAAAGAAGGTCTATCGGGCGCGGCGCCTGCAGGGTCCGCTGGCGGCTCCGGTCACGAGCTATGATACGGAGACGACGCCGGGCGTGTTCGACAAGGGCGTGTTCACATACCGCGTCGGCGCCGATTATCGTTTCAGCGACAATGTCTTCGCCTTTGCGACCGTATCGACGGGGTTCAAGTCGGGCGCGTTTCAGGAACAGCCGGGAAGTGCGGAACTGGCACGGATTCCGACCGATCCCGAGCGGCTGACCAACTATGAGATCGGTCTCAAGACCGACTGGTTCGGTCGCACGCTTCGCGCCAATGTCTCGGCCTTCTGGATGGGTTATCGCGATTTCCAGACGATCAAATATGTCCCCGACGCCGCGCAGGCGCCGGTAGGGACGCGCGTCGCGATCGATTCCGCCGATGCGACGATCAAGGGGGTGGAGACCGAGTTCGTCTTCCAGCCCGCGACCTGGATCGACGCCAACGTCCGCTATACCTATCTCCATCCCTATTTCACGCGCTTCATCCAGACTTCGGCCTATCTGGCGGACGGCACGCCTACCTTCGTCGACGGTGCGGGCAACCGGATGAGCCGGACGCCGAAACATGCCGTCAATGCAACGCTGGGGCTGCAGAGTGCGCGCGATGCGGCCTGGGGATGGCTGCGCGCCGAGGTGTCGATGGACTATCAGAGCGACGCGTTCGAAAACAACATCAACGATTATAAGGAATATCGCAAACCGCGCACTTTGTGGGACGCGAGCCTCACCTATAATTTCGACGACCGTTATTCGGTACAGCTGTGGGGGCATAATCTGACCGACAAGGTCTATCGGATCTGGCAGACCAATGGCGGCGTCTATCAATATGTCCAATATGGCGCGCCGCGACAGTTGGGCGTGACCCTGCGGGCCAAATTCCAGTGACGCAAGCGCCTTCTTTCGTGTCGTGCAAGGTATTGGTGCCGTCGGGGGTGCTGGGTTCCGGCTGCCCCGACGAAGCGCTGGCGCGCGGCGTCTCGCTCGCGCCCGACTGTATCGCGGTCGATGGCGGATCGACGGATAGCGGGCCCTATTATCTCGGCACCGGCACGTCGAAGATGACGCGGCAGGCCACCAAACACGACTTGCGCCAGCTCATGCTCGCGCGCGACCGGCTCGGCGTCCCGCTGCTCGTCGGATCGTGCGGAACATCGGGAACCGACGCCGGGGTCGACTGGATGGCGGACATCGCCCGCGAGATCGCGCGCGAGGAGGGGCTCCAGGCGCGGCTCGCGCTCGTTTATTCCGAAATCGGGCCCGGCGCGCTGTTTCCCTATATCGAAGCGGGGCGCACCGCGCCGCTCGATCCCGCGCTGCCGCTGACGGCGGAACGGGTGGAGGAGTGCGAGCATATTGTCGGCCTGCTCGGCTACGAGCCATTGGCGGAAGCGATTGCGGACGGGGCTGATATCGTGCTTTCCGGGCGGACGACCGATACGGCGGTCCTGTCGGCCGTGCCGCTGATGCGCGGGCTGCCGGCGGGCGCATCGTGGCACGCGGCGAAGACTGCCGAGTGCGGCGGGCTCTGCACGGTCGAGACACGCCGCGGCGGGGTGATCTTCACAATCGATGCCGACGGTTTCGAAATCGAACCGCTCGACGGCGCGAACAGTTGCACGCCCTATACCGTCTCCGCCCATCTGCTCTATGAAAATGCCGATCCGTTTCGCCTGAAGGAACCGGGGATCATCCTCGATGCCGCGGGCGCCCGCTATGAAGCGCTCGACGCGCGGCGCGTGCGCGTCACCGGGTCGCGCGCCGAGGTCGTACCCTATACGATCAAGCTCGAAGGCGCAGGCGGTCACGGCTATCGCACGATGGTGTTCAGCGCGATCGCCGATCCCAAGCTGCTCGCGCGCTTCGACGAATGGCTCGGCAGTCTCGATGCCTGGCTCCGCGCCGGCATCGCGCGCGTGTTCGGTTTGGGCGAAGCGGATTATGGCCTCGATTTCCGGGCCTATGGCATGAACGCGCTCAATCCGGTGCCGCCCGCCGTGCCGCCGCACGAGGTCGGATTGATGACGCTCGTCTGGGCGCCGACGCAGGAACTGGCGACCGAGATCGCCAAATATTGCAATCCGATGCTGCTCCATTTCCCGCTCAACCCCGACGACCCTCTGCCGAGCTTCGCCTTTCCCTTCTCTCCGGCCGAGGTCGAACTCGGGCGCCAGTATGAATTCAAGCTCAACCATGTCGTCACGGTCGACCGCCCCGATGCGTTCGCCCAAACCGTCTTCGAAACGATCGGGGAGGGTGATCGTGGCTAAACTCGGCGATGTCGCAAAATATATCCGGTCGAAAAGCGCGGGCCCCTTCTGGGTGACGATCGACATCTTCTGCGAGGATGCCGTGAGCTTCGATCGGATCGCCGGGTCGCCCGCTCTCGCGCCGCGCGCGGTGGCGCGGCTGTTCGGGGTGTCGGAGAATATGATCCGGCAGTATCGGCTGCCTTCGATCCACGTCTTCAAGATCAGCTTTCCGCGCCCGCACGTTCAGGGCTCGCCCGGCGACGCGGATTCGCACGCGGGGCAATATTTCGTTCCCCTGCTTTCCGTCGATCTCGACTAGGAACCGGCCGCATGTCACCAGCAATTCTCGGTTTCGCCATGGTCGGCGTGTTCATGCTGCTCGTTATGTCGCGGCGGATGACCGCGGTGCCTGCCCTCGTCTTCGTGCCGCTCGTCTTTTCTTTCCTTGCCGGTACGGGCATGCAGACCGGAACGATGATGATGGAAGGCGTGACGCAGGTCGCGACGACCGCGGTCATGCTGATCTTCGCGATTCTCTATTTCGGTATCATGATCGATGCCGGACTGTTCCAGCCGCTCGTCAACCGCATCATCGCCTGGGTCGGGAATGATCCGGCGCGGGCGACGGTCGGGCACGCGACGCTGGCGAGCGCGGTGGGGCTCGACGGCGACGGCACCACGACTGCGCTCGTCGGCGTGTCGTCGATGCTGCCCGTCTACCGGCGCCTCGGCATCGATGTGATGATCTTCGCGGTGATCGGGGGCATGTCCTTCATCATCATGAACATGAGCCCATGGGGCGGTCCGGCCGCGCGCGTCGCGGCTTCGCTGCACGTCGATCCGTCGGCGCTATTCATTCCGATGCTGCCGGTAGCGGCGACGGGCCTCCTTTTCGTTTTCCTGCTCGCCCTGTGGTTCGGCCGCCGCGAACGCGCGCGCCTCGGCAAAGATAATGCGGGCGAGGCGACAGAGGATCGCAATTTGGATGACAGGCGCATCGCCGAGATATTTCAGGCCGATCCCGATGCGCTGCGGCCGCGCCTGATCTGGTTCAATCTCGCACTGACGCTGGCCCTGATGATCATGGTCATCATCCGTTTCGCTCCGTTGCCCGTCCTGTTCATGGGCGGGCTTTCCGCGGCGCTCGTCGTTAACTATCCGAAGCTCGCCGATCAGCGCGCGCGCCTCACCGCGCATGCCGGCAACGCGCTCAGCGTCGGCGTGATGGTTCTTGCCGCCGGTGCCTTTACCGGCGTGATGGCGGGCACCGGGATGATCGACGCGATGGCGAAATCGATCCTCGCCGTGTTGCCGCCCGCAGTCGGCCCCTATCTGGGGGGCATTACGGCGCTGCTTTCGATTCCGATGAACTTCTTCCTGTCGAGCGATGCCTTCTACTTCGGCGTCGTGCCGGTGCTGGCCGAAACGGCAAGTCATTATGGCATTTCGGCCGAGGAGATCGGCCGGGCGTCGCTTCTGGGTCAACCGATGCATTCGCTGAGCCCGCTCGTCGCGGCGGTCTATCTGAAATGCGCCTTGCTGGGTATCGAGCTCGGCGATCTTCAGCGCTTTGCATGGAAATATGCGCTCTGCCTGTGCTTCGTGCTGATCGGTGCGGCGCTGCTGTTCGGCGTGATTCCTTTCGCAGCTGGATGACGCCTGGTTGCGAACCTGCGGCGCCATGCGGCTGGCTATGCAGCGCGGCATGCGGGCCAAGCTGACGGAAGCGGGTTATGACGTCGCGGCGCTGTCGGACGATCAGATGACCGACGATTTCCACTATTTCATCTTTCCCAATATCACGATCAACACTTTCGCCGAGCGCTTCTCGATCTTCCGCTACATGCCGCACCCGGATGATCCGGGGCGTGCGACCTTCTGGGTCCAGCAGTTCGAACGGCCGGCAGAGCCGGGGATGAAGGTGGAGCGGCCCAAGACGGTACGCGGGCGCGGACTCGACTATAAGTTCGAAAATGAGGTCTATAACCAGGACGCGCGCAACATCCCTTGGCTTCAGAAGGGCGTCAATTCCAGGGGATTCAAAGGAATGCTCTTCAACCGGCAGGAGCGCCGGCTACGCCATTTCTACGACAGCCTCGATCGATATCTCGCGGCCGAAGACTGAGATATGGTGAGAGTCATTTTTGTCGAGCCCGATGGGACCGAGCGCAATGTCGAGGCGGAGGTCGGTCACTCCTTGATGGAGGCGGCGCTGCGGCATGGCATCGATGCGATTCGGGCCGACTGTGGCGGGGGATGTTCCTGCGCGACCTGCCATGTCCATGTGGACCCCGCATGGCGTAATCGTCTGCCCTCTTCGGGCGAGACCGAAGATCTGATGCTCGAATTCGTCGAAGGCCGAGACGAGTACAGCCGGCTGTCCTGCCAGATCGACGTCTCTGCCGAGCTGGATGGTCTGACTGTCAGGCTTTCAGCGGAATAATGATGCTGTGCTCGCAAGGCTTCGGATGATGATGAAACATGTGTCCGAATCGCGAAATCCCGGCTCGCGGCGTGCATCGCGCGCATAGCGGACGGTCCTCAATCGGCGAGAATCGCCTCGTGCCCGACTTTCGAGCGTGTGCTGAGATGCCCTGAGAGCGGGCGGATCCGTCGAGGGTCTCCTTGGCGGTGGGCGCGAAAATTCAATATTCCAGACGGATCGTCCCGATCACGCTGCGCGGGGCGGCATAATAGGCCTGGCCCCATTCGAGCGAGTTCAGATATTTTCTGTTGGTCACGTTGCGGACATTGATTTTCGCCTCGACATGATCGGCGAGGCGAATGCCCGCGAGCAGGTCGAGCAGCGCATAGCCCCCCTGACGGATGGGAAGCCCGCCGCTGTCGTCGCTGCCGCTGATCCGGCTCTGGTAGCGGAACTGCGCGCCCAGCTTCAGGTCGCGCCATTCGGGGACTTCGTAGGTGGCGGCGAGCTTGAAGACGTTGCGTGGGATGAAGGTCTGTGCCGCCGCGCCCAGGTCGTCGCGGATCTTGAGGTGGGTAAAGCCGCCGCTTAGCAGCCAGCGGTCGGCGACGCGTCCAGAAATCTCGGCCTCGAAGCCCTTGGCCGTCGTGTCCTGACCTTCGTAATAATCGACGCCGGTCGGGCCGCCCAGGCCGTCGTCGGGGTCGAAGGTGCCGACATAGCTCGCCAAGCCGCGCTGCCTCGCGCGGAACAGCGCGGCGGAGGCATAGAGCCGGTCGTCGAGCCAGCTTCCCTTGATGCCCGCCTCGAGGCTCGTTCCCTTCGCCGGATCGAGGCGGCGATTGGTGATGTCGACCTGGCTTTGCGGAGCATAGATGTCGGTATAGCTTACATAGAGCGTCAGGTTTTGCGTGATGTCGAACAGCAGGCCCGCATAGGGGCTGAGCTTGTGGTTGTCGCGCGCCAGATCCGTTCCATAGGAATCGCCCGTGGTCTTCAGCCACACCGCCGACAGGCCGGCGACGCCCTTCAGCCGGTCGGTGAGGTTGAGGTGGATCGCGCCATAGACGCGCGTCAGCCGATCGCGCTCGCGGCCCTGCACCTCGGCATCGGGATAGTCGGTGGGCCGCGGCGGAACGAAGCCGGCGAGCTGGCGGATGTCGCCATAATCGATCTCGGTATCCGAAAAGGCCTCGGCCTCGCTGCTGCGCAGCCAGCCGGTCGAGACGCCGAAGGCGAGCTGATGCTCGCGGCCGAACAGCTTGACGCCGCCCGACGCATAGGTGTCGAGCAGATATTGCCTGTTCCGGGAAGGATAGAGGCCGCTGACCCCGGTCACGCCGAGCCCGGTCTCGGGATCGGGCGTGCCATAGGCATAGAGCCGCAGCGCTTCGGTCTTCTGATCGTTATAGGTGAAGACCCCGCGCACCGCCCAGTCGCCGCCCGGCCGAAAGGTGAGCTCGCCGAACGCGCTCTGGTTGACGACGTCGGCATAGGTCCAGGGCGCGGAGGTCGAGGCGGACCGGGGGTAGGGAATGCGGCTGCCGTCGCTGAAGACCAGCGGTAGCGCCCCCCACAATATGCCGTCGGCGCGATTGTCCTGCCGCGAATAACCGACCGTCGCGGTCAGCGCCGGGGTCACGTCCCATGCGACCAGTGCCGCTGCGACGTCGCGATTAACCTTGTTATAATCGAGGTAGGAATCGCGCGCCTCGTGCCCGGCCATGGCGCGGACGCGCAGCGTGCCCGCGGCGTCGACGGGACCGGACGCATCGCCTTCGATCCGCCAATTGTCGAAGGAGCCGACCGAGGCCGAGGCATTGGCCTGAAAGGCGGCGGTCGGGCGCTTGCGCAGATAGTTGACGGTCGCCGAGGGATTGCCGACGCCGGTCATAATCGCGTTGGCGCCGCGCACGACCTCGACGCGTTCGTAGAACAGCGTGTCGAGGTCGCCGTCGATCGCGCCCAGCAAAGGCAGGCCGATGCCGTCGACCTGCAGATTGGTGACGGCAAAGCCGCGCGCGGTGAAATCGGTGCGGTCGGTCTCGTTGCGCTGCACGGTGATGCCGACGGTCTGTTCGAGCAGGTCGTTGACCGTGGTCAGCGCGAAATCGTCGATCCGCTCGCGGTCGACCACCGTCACCGATTGCGGCGTTTCGCGCAGCGACAGGTCGAGCCCGGTCGCCGATGCGCTTTCATTGACCCCGACTTCCCTGGATTTGGCGGCGGTAACGATGATGTCGCCGCGCGATGTGCCCTGACTATTGCCTTCCGCCTCGTCGGCGAAGGCCGGCATGGAGATCAGCGCCGAGGCCGAGGCCGTGATCAGCAAGCGCGCGGACATCTTCATGCTACTCTCCTGAAAAATGGTCGGGGCGACATAGATTCATGGCTATTGCAACTCAAGCGCAATATGCGATCGACACTCACAATTAAGAATCATTTGCAATAATGGCCAGGCTTTGGCACTAGCCGGCGCGCGGCGACCTGGGGCCGTGCAACCGGAAAATGCGATGGGCAGGGGCGTTAACAGCGGGGGAGCGGCGCGGCGCGAAATCGCGGTGCGAACGTTCGCCGCGGTACCGCTCAACTATGCAGTCACGACGGCATTGGTCATGCTCGTCGCGCGACTCTTGCCTGGAAGCGCGAGCGAGGCGTCGATAGGCGCCACGCTGCTTTCTTTCGCCATCTTCGCTGCCTTGGCCATGATCGCTTTTGCCGTGCGGTCGGTCGTCAGGCTGTGGGCGGTTTTGGTGGGTGTCGCGTTGCTCGCGGGCGTCGCCGACTGGCTGCTCATTCTATGGGGCGGGCGGCTGTGAAGGGCGGTTTCCGGCAATCGATGGCCTGGCTGCACACCTGGACCGGGCTGCTGCTCGGCTGGCTGCTGTTCGCGATCTTCGTCACCGGAACCTCGGCCTATTTCCAGGAAGAGATCACGCGCTGGATGACGCCCGAGGTGCGAACCGTTCCCGCCGACCCCGCGAGCGGATTCGCCGCGGCGACGAGCTGGCTCGCGCGCGAGGCGCCGGGCGCGAGCGAATGGTCGGTCAATTCGGCGGGCAAGCGTGCGGCGGGGCTTCAGCTCTATTGGACGAACGGCCCCGATGCCCCCGCCGACGCGCCGACCGAGGCGCGGCTCGACGGGGCGGGGCGCAAGGTCGAGGCGCGCGAGACGCAGGGCGGCTGGTTCCTCTACCGCTTCCACTACGATCTCCATTACATCAACTGGTACTGGGCGCGCTGGCTGGTCGGCGTCGCGGCGATGGCGATGCTGGTGGCGATCCTCTCCGGCATCGTGACGCACAAGAAGATCATCGCCGATTTCTTCCTGCTGCGGCTGGGGAAAGGGCAGCGAAGCTGGCTCGACGCGCACAACGCCTCGAGCGTGCTGTTCCTGCCGTTCATCCTGATGATCACCTACACCGGGCTCGTCAGCCTCGCGACACACTATATGCCGTGGGGAATCGCGGCCAATTACGCCGATGAGGACAAGTTCTACGATGTCGCCTTTCCGTGGCCGTCGGCGCCCGAAAAGACGGGAGCGGCGGCGCTGACGCCGGTCGGGCCGCTGGTCGCGGCAGCCGAGCGGCGGTGGGGTGCTGCGGCCGGCAGCGTCCGCATCCTCAATCCCGGCGACCGCACGGCGCAAATCATCGTGTCGAGTGCCCCCGACTCGGGCCTGTCGGTCCGGCCGCGTTCGATGACCTTCGACGGCGTGACCGGCAAGCTGCTCGACGTCCATGATCCGGCAGGGGCGGCAACCGCGACCGAGGGCACGATGATCGGCCTCCACGCCGGCCGCTTCGCCTATCCACTGCTCCGTTGGCTCTATTTCGCATCGGGCGTCGCGGGTTGCGTGATGGTCGGCTCGGGGCTGATCCTGTGGACGGTCAAGCGCCGCGCCAGGCTACCCGATCCCGACCATCCGCATGTCGGTTTCCGCCTGGTCGAGAAACTCAATGTCGCAGCGATCGTCGGTCTGCCGTTCGGGATGGCCACCTATTTTCTCGCCAACCGCCTCATCCCGCTCGGCATCGCGGGCCGGGCGGATCGCGAAATCGCCTGGTTCTTCATCGCGTGGGGCGCGGTCGCGGTCTGGTCGATCGCGCGTCCGCCGCGCCGCGCATGGCTGGAAGGACTCGTCGTCACCGCGCTTGCCTTCGCCGCCGTTCCGCTGGTCGACGCGTTCACGACCGGCCGCTCGCTGGCCGCCAGCCTGATGTCGGGCGACATGGTGTTCGCCGGTTTCGACATCGCGATGCTGGCGATCGCGGCGGGGTTCGGCTTGGCTGCGGTCAAGGTGGCGCGCCAGGGGCAAGCGCGAACGGCGCCGCGGCGTTCGGCGCGCGCGGCCGCCGCATCCAGGGCGGAGGCGGCATGATCCACCTCCTCCTCTTCCTTCTCTCTGCGCTCGGTTTTGGGTTGCTCTGCCTCGCGCGCGACCGGCATCAGCGCGACCTTGTCGGTCGCAAGCTCGCTACCGGGGTCTCGAAATGGCTGCGCGGCGGCGGATTCCTCTGCCTGCTGCTCGCCTACGCGATTGCGGGAGTCGGGCTGGGCTGGGCTCGCGGCACGCTCGAATGGTTCGGTCAGCTCAGTGCCGGCGCGCTGCTCATCGTTTTTTATCTCGCGCGGCTTTCATCCCGCAAATCCTCGGCCCGCTGAAGGCCGCCCGTCGCCGATCACCTTCGACCCCCTTAAGGAATATTGCTCATGTCCAGGACCATTGCCGGCCGTCTGATCGTCGGGACCGCGCTGTCGCTCATCCTCGCCTTGCCCGCCGCGGCCGCCGAAGCCGACGAGCAGACGCAGCGCGACATCGTCGTCACCGCCGACCGATATGAAACGGTTCCCGAGGCCGGCAAGGCCGACATTCCGCTCATCGAGACGCCGCAGGCGATTTCGGTGATTACCGCCGAGGATCTGGAGAAACGCGGAGTGACGCGGTTGGCGGAGGCGCTGCGCGGCGTCGCGGGTGTGTCGCGCAGCAGCACCTACGGCTTTTACGACGCCTATCAGATTCGCGGCTTCGACGCGGCCTATGGCAGCGTCTATCTCGACGGGCTCGCCAGCCTGAACTCGGCAGGGACCAACAATGAGCTGGCCGGGCTCGAACAGGTGGAGGTGGTGAAGGGACCGGCGTCGATGCTCTTCGGCTCGGCGCCGCTCGGCGGCATCGTCAACCTCGTCAGCAAGCGCCCCAAGCCCGAAGGCTTCGCCGATGCCTCGATCGCGACCGGCTCCTACGGCCTCGTCGAGGCGAGCCTCGACGCCAATGCGCCGCTCACCGCCGACGGTGCGCTGCTCGGCCGCATCAACCTGTTGTTCCGCGACAGCGGCGATTTCGTCGACTTCGCGTCGAAGAACCGCATCTATGTCGCGCCGTCGCTGACGTGGAACATCAGCCCGGCGACGCGCCTCACGCTGCTCGGCCGCTACGAGCGCAACCACGACCGGCCGTGGTCGCCGGTGTCAGCGTGGGGAACGGTGCTGCCCTGGGCCTATGGTGATCAGCCGATCGACTTTTCGATCAACAATGACGAGGTCGATCACGCGATCCAGAACCAGCGCTATGTTCACGCCGGCTATGTCTTCGACCATCAATTTTCGGATGCGCTGTCGTTCAACCAGACGCTCCGCTACACCGATCGCAAGACATTCTACAATAACTGGGTTTTCTGGGCGGGCTTCGTCGATAGCGATATTGTCGATGGCGTGCAGCAGGGCCATATCGCCGGACGCTATATCTATGGTCCCTTCTACGAGCGCGACAAGGACATTGCGGTCGACAGCCGCTTTGCGCTGAAGGTCGCGACCGGCATCGTTAAGCACGACATCATGGTCGGGCTCGACTATCGCAGCAGCAAGAGTGCCTATCGTGACGATGCCAGCAATTTCGATTCGGCGGCGAACCCACTCGACCTGCTCGATCCCGATTTCGACACGCCGCTCATCCACGATCCGGCGGCCGCCTATGCGGGCGGCGGCAAGACGCGGCAGACGGGCCTCTATATCCAGGACCATCTGAATTTCGGCGATGTCGCGACGCTGACGCTGGGCGGCCGCTACGACTGGGCGAGCGCCGACGGGCAGAAGGACAGGAAATTCAGCCCGCGGATCGGCGCGACGGTCAATGTCGCGCCCGGCGCCGCGCTCTATGCGAGCTGGTCGCGGTCCTTCGTGCCGCAGCCCGGCTATTTCACCGTCGACGGTGACACGTTGCCGCCCGAAACGGGGCGCAATGTCGAGGCTGGGATCAAGTTTCAGTCGGGGAACCGCCTGAGCGGCATGATCTCGGTCTTCGACTTGCGGCGCCAGAATGTCGCGACGGAGGACCCGGCCAACCCCTTCTTCTACATCACGACGGGCGAGCAGCGCAGCCGCGGGATCGAGGTCGAGGGCACCTGGCATCCCGCGCCCGGCGCGACGCTCGCCATCGCCTATTCCTATCTCGACGCGACGATCACGAAGGATAATCTGCTGCCGGTCGGCGCGCGGCTTCAGAATGTGCCCAAGCATGGGTTGAATATCTTCGGCGAATATATCGTGCCGTCGGGTCCGCTCGCCAATCTGGGGATCAACGCGGGCTTCCAGTACAACAGCCGCAAGGTCGGTAACAATTACCCCGAAGATCTGGATTTCGACGGTAATTTCGATGCGCTGTCGCTGTTCGCGCTGCCGGGCTATGCGCTCTTCGACGCCGGTCTCTCCTATGCCTATCGCGACTGGACGATCCGCCTCAACGTCAACAATCTGTTCGACAAGCGCTATTTCCCCGACAGTTGCTGCGTCGACCGCGTGACACCGGGCGAGCCGCGGAGTTGGCGGCTCAGCTTGTCGAAGCGATTTTAAGGCACGGGCTGAGCTAACGGCATTTCACGGCGTCCAAGGTGCCGTCGGCCGTCTTTCGGGCCGGCAGGACATTTGCGGGGACCTTCGCCGCATCGGCGCTCAGGCGCAACATGGCACGGACTTGGCTGATTACCGGCTGATCACGAGATTTCGGGCGCGCACTGTCCGAGGCGGTCCTCGATGCCAGCGACAATTTTCCGGCAACGGCACGCGAACCCACGACGCTGGAGGGGCTCGGTGCTGGAAGCCGAGCCGTCGGCCATTACTTCGGCGGGACAATGGCCGGTGGCTGGATTTCTGACAGGTCAGGATTCGATGGCGCTTCGGGCCACGCAGCGGAAACCGATATGGCTCGTGGAGCTGTCGATGGTTTCAGGGTGACGGGCGGCCGGTCGGTAGCGCTGGCAATAGTTGGGGGCGCAAAGATGCGAGCCGCCCTTGAGCACCTTGCGGCCGATGCGGATATCCGGTTGGGCGGGGTCATAGCTCCGCCGCAGCGGCCCGCCGCGCGGATTGTCGATCGCGCAGCAGGATTTGCCGGGACGCTTCATGCTCGCCGCGGGTGCGGACCACCAGTCTTGCGTCCATTCCCAGACATTGCCGATCATGTCGTGCAGCCCGAAGCCGTTGGCGGGGAAGCTGCCGATCGGCGAGGTGCCCTCCCAGCCGTCGAGGCGCTGGTTGGCGAAGGGAAAGAGGCCTTGCCAATAGTTGGCGAGCATCGCGCCCCCGGGTGCCAGTTCATCGCCCCAGGCATAGTCGGCGCCGTCCAAGCCACCGCGCGCGGCATATTCCCATTCCGCCTCGGTCGGCAGCGCCTTGCCCGCCCATGCGGCATAAGCCTCCGCATCGGCATAGGCGATATGGACGACCGGATGATCTTCGAACCCCGCGATCGAACTTTCGGGGCCGTCCGGATGGCGCCAGTCGGCGCCGAATTCGAACCGCCACCAGTTGGCGGGGTTGCCGAGATCGACGGGGCCGCGGGTCTTGCGAAAGACAAGCGAGCCGGGGCGATCCATGCCGGGCAGCATGCCCGGATAATCGCGGGGATCGGCCGCGATTTCGGCGGCCGTGACATGCCCCGTCACGGCGACGAAGCGCGCAAAGTCGCGGTTGGTGACGGGCGCGGCGTCGATCCAGAAGCCATCGACCCGCACCTGGCGGACGGGGGCTTCCTCAGGGTAGAAATTCCGCGATCCCATGGCGAAGGTTCCGCCGGGCAGGAAGACCATGCCCGGCGGCCCGTTTGCGGAAATCTCGCCGTTCGTGTTGCGCATGGTCACCCCCGCTTCGGGCCGGCTTTGATTTGCATCCGCCGCCGTCTATCGTCAGGGGGCGGTTAGCTCAACGATCGCAGCATGGGGAGGATTTTTGAAGCGGCCAGTCACGATCATCGATATCGCCAACCATGCGGGCGTGTCGTTCAAGACCGTTTCGCGTGTCCTGAACGGCGCGCCGACGGTCGCCGAGGACCTGCGCTCGCGGGTCGAAAAGGCGATGCGCGACCTCGATTACAAGCCGAATCGCGCCGCCCGGCTGCTGCGCGGCGGCAAGGCGCACGCGCTGGGGCTGATCGTCGGGTCGCAGACGCAGACGATCGCCCAATCGCCCGAACCCGACCGCCGCATGCCGAGCTACGCCGCCGACGTGATCCTGGGGCTGCTGCAGGCCTGCCACGCGGCCGAATATCATCTGGTGATCGAGAATATCTCGCCCGGCGGCACGCCGGAAGCGCAGGCGATGCTGGGCCGCTTCCTCGATCTCGTGAAGCTCGACGGAGTCATTCTGGTGCCGCCGCTGTGCGACACGCCGTGGGTGCTCGATCTGCTCGACAGCCGCGGCATCGCTTGCGCGCGGATCAATCCGGGGCTCGATCTCGACCGCGCGCTCTGCCTCGTCATCGACAATAAGAGTGCGGCGCGCGAAGTGGGCGAGGCGATCCTGTCGCGCGGGCATCGGCGGATCGGCTTCATCGATGGCCCCCGCAGCCACGTCGCGCTCGGCGAACGCCGGACGGGTTTCCTTGAGGCGGTGCGCCGGGTTGCCGGCGTCACGGTCGAGGTGCGGCAGGGCAATTTCCTGTTCACCTCGGGGTTCGAGAAGGGGCGCGAGTTGCTGTCGCTTTCCGAGCGGCCGACGGCGATCTTCGCTGCGAACGACGAAATGGCGGCCGGCGTGCTCGCGGCGGCGGTCGATTGCGGTATCGAAGTGCCGCGCCAACTGTCGCTCGTGGGGTTCGGCGGCCTCGCCATTTCCGAACATAGCTGGCCGCGCCTCGCCACCGTCAGCCAGCCCACGATCGACATTGCGCGGATCGCGGGCGAACGGCTCATCGCCCGCGAAGGAGGGGCCGCGGCCGACTGGAACCGGGTCGTGACCATGCCGTATGAACTCGCGACGCGTCAGTCGCTCGCCCCGGCGCCGGACTGAGACCGGCCGCCGCTTTCATCGATCGAACGCCCGATATTGACGATTGGCCGATGCCGTCTTAGGAGGTCGAGACAACGTTGTCCCGAATCATTCGAGGGCAGGACTTCGCTGCTGTCGCCATGGCGACGGCGGCAATCTGGGGAGGAAGACATGACATATCGCCGCAAAGCCTTTTGGATGGGCAGTGCTGTCCTTGCGCTGTCGGCGCCGGTTGCCGCGCACGCGCAGGAGGCGCCCGCTCCGGCGGACGACGTCTCGGGCGACGAGATCGTCGTGACCGCGCAAAAGCGCGAGCAAAATCTTCAGAAAGTGCCGGTTTCGGTGTCGGTCCTGTCGGCGGCGGCGCTGGCCGACAACCGGGTCAGCGGGCTCGAACAGCTATCGCTGGTTTCGCCCTCGATCGGCTTCACCAACAGCGCCAACACGCGCGGGCAGGGGCTTTCGATCCGCGGCATCGGCACCCTCAACTTCTCCGACGGCGTCGAGCCTTCGGTCTCGACGGTGATCGACGGCGTCGTCATCGGCCGCTCGGCGGCGTCCTTCTTCGATTTCAACGATATCGAGCGCATCGAGGTGCTGCGCGGGCCGCAGGGAACCCTGTTCGGCAAGAACAGCTCGGCCGGCGCGCTCAACGTCGTCACCGGCAAGCCCGATCTCAACGAATCGAGCCTTGAGGCGTCGGCGAGCTATGGCACCTTCGACGATGTCCGCCTGAAAGCCACGGGTTCGCTGGTGCTCGATCAGGGGCGCGCAGCGCTGCGCATCTCGGGATTCCGGTCGAAGGCCGACGGGATCATCACCAACACCGTCAACGGCGAAAAGCTCAACGACAACGACAGTTGGGGCGTGCGCGGCAAATTGCTGTTCGAGCCGAGCGACGTCACCTCGATCTATGTGATCGGCGACTATGGCGAGAGCAACCGCAATTGCTGTGTCTCGACCGTGCGCTCGGTGCTGCCGACGACGGTCTATTACAATGGCGACACACGCGCCGACCTGCTCGCCGGACAGACGCTCGGCCCGCTCAACCGCGAGGTGACGATCGACGGCGATTATTTCAACCATCAGAAGACCGGCGGCGCGTCGGTCGAGATCAACACCGAACTCGGGGGCCAGACGATCACCTCGATCACCGCCTATCGCGAGTTCAAGGTGTTCGACAACAACGACCCCGATGGCGTTCCGCTGCCGGTGGTGAGCCTCAACAACGCCCGCCAGAAACAGCAGCAGTTCACGCAGGAACTGCGGCTGACGTCGCCCGCGGGCGAGCCGATCGAATATGTCGTCGGCCTCTTCTATTTCTGGCAGGACGTCGTCAGCCAGACGCAGGTGAAGGGCAAGCTGGTCGTGAACCTGCCCGGCGACCTCTATCTCGGCAACCAGGTCGACCGCGACATCACGACCAAGAATGTCGCAGCCTTCGGACAGGTGACCGGGCATCTGACCGACAGCCTGTCGCTGATCGGCGGCTTTCGCCTGACTTCCGAGCAGGCGGTGGCGCATTTCGACCGGACGATCCTGCCGGGCGCCGTCGCGGCGATGCCGAGCCTTGGCGGACCCGCCTATGTCGCGCCGACGCTGAAGGCCACCGACACCGACCTCAGCTATAAATTGGGCGTGCAATATCAGGCGTCGCCCGATGTCATGGCCTATGCCACCTATACGCGCGGCTACAAGGGGCCGGCGCTCAACATGCTCAACAATCTGACCGCGGTGACGGTCGATGCGGGGCTGGCGGTGCTGCGGCCCGAGATCGCGCGCAACTGGGAAGCCGGCGTTCGCACGACGCTGTTCGACCGGATGCTGACGCTGAACGTCACGGGCTTTTACGAGACTTTCACCGATTTCCAGGCGCAGACCTACAGCGCGCTCCTGACCTCGTTCCAGCTCACCAACGCGGGCAAGCTGATCACCAAGGGGGCAGAGGTCGAGGCGATTCTGCGGCCGGTCGACGGGCTGAATCTGTCGGGCAACCTTGCCTTTACCGATACCGAGGTGCGCGGGCTGGTCGTGAGCTGCTATGCCGGGCAGACCGCGGCGCAGGGCTGTGTCGGCGGCCGTCAGGACGTGACCGGCGAAGCGCTGACCAACGCGCCGAAATGGGCGTGGACGCTGAACGCCAACTATGGTGCCGACATCGGCAGCACCCTGCGCGGCAGCGCCAATCTGGCGTTCACCTATCGGTCGAAGACGCTGTTCGGCTATCGCGACCCGAACACCGCGCAGCCGGGTTACGGTCTGCTGAACGGGCGCCTGTCGCTCGAGACGCAGGACGGCCGCTATGGCGTTTCGTTATTCGGCAAGAATCTGACCAAAAAGCATTTCGCGAGCTTCATCGGTGCCGGTCTGCTCGACACGTCGGCGACGGGCGCCGGTTACACGCAGTTGCTGACCCCCGATGCCTTCCGCACCTTCGGGGTCGAAGGCCGGGTTCGCTTCTGACCCATCGCAGACGGCGGGGACGCCGGCGCGTGCGCCGCGTCCCCGCCGGAATATGGAGCCGATCGATGGATTATTCCCGCCGCCGCTTCGTCGGCACCCTTCTGGCTACCACGACCCTGTGCGGCCTGGCGTCCGCGCGCGCGCTCGGCAGGGCGGGGCCGCGGCCCAATATCATCACCATCCTGCTCGACGATGTGGGCTATTCGGATATCGGCTGTTTCGGCGCCGAGATCCGCACCCCGGCGATCGACAGCCTTGCCAAGGCAGGGCTGCGCTACGTGCATTTCGACACCAAGTCCGTCTGCGCCTCGACCCGCGCGTCGTTGCTGACCGGGCGCAATTGCCACACGGTCAACATGCCCGACGTGCCCGATGTCGCCGCGGTGCTGCCGGGCGATCCCCAGATGGCGCGATTGTTCCGGATGCCGGGCAATGCGCAGACGATGGCGCAGGCGCTGCAAGGGCGGGGCTATGCCACCTGGGCGGTCGGCAAATGGCACATGATCCCGATGGACGAACTGGGGGAGGGCACCGGGCGGGACAATTGGCCGCTCCAGCGCGGTTTCGACTATTTCTACGGCTTTCCGAGGGGTTGGACTGACCAGTATCGGCCCGAGCTGGTCGAGAATAATGCCTATATCAGCCGCGACTTTCCCGCCGGCTATCATCTGTCGGTCGACCTCGCCGACAAGGCGATCGACCTGATCGAACGCCATGTCGCGGAAAAGAACGACAGCCCCTTTTTCATGAACCTCGGTTTCGGCACCGCGCATTCGCCGATCCAGGTGCCGCGCGAATATTCGGCGCCCTATGACGCGATCTACGAAAAGGGGTGGGACCAGGTCCGCGAGGACCGCTTCGTCCGCATGAAGCGGATGGGGCTGATCCCCGCCAATACCCGTCTGCCGCCGCGCGAACCGCGCGACCGGGCGTGGACCGAACTGTCGGATGACGAAAAGGCCGTTTTTGCCCGTTATATGGCGGTCTATGCGGGTTTCATCGAGCATTGCGACCGGCAGATCGGCCGCCTGCTGGGCGCGCTGCGCGAACAGGGGTTGTTCGACAATACGATCATCATCCTTCTGTCCGACAATGGTGCGGCGTCGGAGGCGGGGCAGAGCGGTTTCTTCGACGGGCTCTATCGCGCGAACAGCCTGACTCCGGCCGAGCAGCGCGCGCGCATCGACGACCTGGGAACCGCGCGGACGCAGGCCGAATATCCGCGCCCGTGGGCGATGGTCGGCGACACGCCGCTGCGGCGATACAAGCTGTGGCCCTATTCGGGCGGCACCCGCACCCCGATGATTTTTCACTGGCCGCGCCATGTGACGGACCCGGGCGCGATCCGGCGGCAGTTCGTCGATGTCGTCGATATCGCGCCGACCCTGCTCGAAGCAGTCGGCGCGCGTTTCGATCCGGTTGTCGGCGGCGTGGCCCAGATTCCGGTCGCGGGCCGCTCCTTCCTGCCGACGGTGCAGAGCCGCAAGGCGCCCGGCCGGCAGGTCCAATATTTCGAGTTGCGCGGCAATCGCGCGATCACCAGCGGCCGCTGGCGCGCGGTCGCGCTCCACGATTGCGACCAGCCCTATGCGAACGACCGCTGGGAGCTGTTCGACCTCGACCGTGATTTTTCGGAAAGCACCGATCTCGCCGCCCGCTATCCGGCCAAGGTCGCCGAACTGAAGGCGCTGTGGGACGATCAATGGGCGCGTTACGGCAACGGCGTGCTGGCGCAGCCGGGGGCGCTGACGTGCCGGCTGTCCGACATGTTCGATCGGCACCCGGTTGCCGGACACGAAGGATGAAGCCAGAAACAGGGGAGCGGTAAGGATGCGAGGACATTATGCGACGATGGCGCTGGCGATGCTTCTGGGGAGCGCGGCGATGACGGCTTCGGCGAAGGATCAGGCGGCACCGTTCGCGGCGGCCGAGGCGGCGGCCGACGACTGGGCCGCGAAGACCGAAGCGCAGATGACCGACGACGAGCGTTTCTCGCTGCTCCACGGCTTCATGCCGATTCCGATCGGACCTTATGCCGACCCCGAATGGCAGGCGAAATGGCCGAAAGACGTGATTCCGGGTGCGGGCTATGTCGCGGGCGTGCCGCGCCTCGGCATCCCGTCGCAGCGCGCGACCGACGCCAGCCTGGGCGTCACCAACCCCTTCGGCATCCGCAAGGGCGACAGTGCAACCGCGCTGCCCGCCGGCCTTGCGCTCGGTGCGAGTTTCAACCCCGACCTGGCCTTCGCGGGCGCCGAGGCGGTGGCGAGCGAGGCGCGCGCCAAGGGGTTCAACGTCCTGCTCGGCGGCGGCATGAACCTGATCCGCGATCCGCGGAACGGGCGCAATTTCGAATATATTTCCGAAGATCCGCTGCTGTCGGGCATCATGGGCGGCGCGGCGGTGCGCGGCGCGCAGTCGGCGGGGGTGGTCTCGACCGTCAAGCATTTCTCGCTCAATTCGAACGAGACCAACCGCCACACATGGAACGCCGAGATCGATGAGGCGGCGCATCGCGAAAGCGACCTGCTCGCCTTTCAGATCGCGATCGAGCGCGGCCATCCCGGCTCGGTGATGTGCGCCTATAATCTGGTCAACGGGCAAAAGGCGTGCGGCAACGACCATCTGCTGAACACCGTCCTCAAGAAGGACTGGCGCTACAAGGGCTGGGTGATGTCCGACTGGGGCGCGGTGTCGGGCGCCGACTTCGCGGTCAAGGGTCTCGACCAGCAGGCGGGCGAGCAGCTCGACAAGCAGGTCTGGTTCGACGCGCCGCTGAAGGCCAAGCTCGCCGACGGCAGCCTGACGCGCGACCGATTGTCCGACATGGTTCGCCGCATCCTGCGTTCGATGAAGGCGAACGGGCTGGTCGATGCGGGTCCGGCGCCCGCGGTCGACATGGCGGCGCACGCTGCGGTCGCGCGGCGGATCGCCGAGCAGGGGATCGTGCTGCTCAAGAATGACACGAACGCCTTGCCGCTCGCCGCCAACGTCGGCTCGGTCGCGGTGATCGGCCGCAACGCGCATGTCGGCGTACTGTCGGGCGGCGGCTCGTCGCAGGGCCTGCCGCCGCGCGGCTGGGCGGCATCAATCCCGGTTGGCGGCGGCGAGGGATCGATCGGCGCGTGGCGGATCGAGCGCTGGTTCGCGGGCGCGCCGCTCGCCGCGCTGCGCGAAGCCCTGCCCAAGGCGCACGTCGGTTTCGATCCCGGCCTCTATCCGCAGGACGCCGCCGCCCTCGCCGCGCGCTCCGACGTCGCGATCGTCTTTGTCAGCAAATATGAGGCGGAGGGGTTCGATTCGCCCGACCTGTCGCTTCCCGGCAATCAGGACGCGATCGTCGAGGCGACCGTCGCGGCCAATCCCAACACCATCGTCGTGCTCGAAACGGGCAATCCGGTCGCCATGCCGTGGCTGGACAAGGTGAAGGCGGTCGTCGCTGCCTGGTATCCGGGGCAGGAGGGCGCTGCGGCGATCGCCGACGTGCTGACCGGCAAGGTCAATCCGTCGGGCCGCCTGCCGGTCAGCTTTCCCGCATCGACCGACACGCTGCCGCGTCCCGCAATCCCCGGCTACGGCACGCCCGAAAACACGCACGTCACCGCGACGATGAACGAAGGGTCGGACGTCGGCTATCGGTGGAATGCGCGGACCGGGGTGAAGGCGCTGTTCCCGTTCGGCCATGGGCTGTCCTACACGCGCTTCGCGACGGACGGGCTCAGGACCGACGGCGCGACTGCCAGCTTCACCGTCCGCAACAGCGGCGAGCGGGCGGGCGCGACGGTGGCGCAGCTCTATCTCGTGTCGCGCGATGGCAAGCCGGTGCGGCGGCTGGTCGGTTTCCAGCGGGTCGAACTGGCGCCGGGGGCCGAACGGACGATCCGGCTGACGATCGATCCGCGGCTGCTCGCCGACTGGAACGGGACCGGCTGGACGATCGCCAAGGGCGACTATCGCTTCGCACTCGGCGAGGATGCCGAAACCCTCTCCACGCCCGTCGCGGTGTCGCTGAAGGCACGTGTCTGGCAGGATCGGTCCTAGATGACCGTCTTGTAATGCGGCGGTCATGCGCCGGGCAGGCGCACGGGTCTATCCCGTTCTCGTCGGGTCGAGCCGGTCCGCACCATCCCCCCTGACCCTGGCATGGACCGGCTCCCCTGGCTTCGCCCGCACTGGAAGGGGCGGATCAACAGTCAAGGAGAGAAAGTCCATGCGTAACGTTGCCAAACTCGCCGCCGCCGGTGCCTTGTCGCTCGCAATCGTCAGCGGAACCGCTTTCGCGGCGACCGCGCCCGCCAGCCAGCCGGCGAAGACCGCGGTGACCAAGAAGGCCCCGGCCAAGCACGTCGCCGCGAAGAAGGTCGAAAAGAAGGCCCACTGATCGGCCTCATCCTCTCCGTCCGAAAAGGCCGGTCCGCACCCGCGGGCCGGCCTTTTTTTTTGTCATAACCTTTTGATTTCGCCCGGGCGCAATGTACGCGCCAGATGGATGAACGAGCGGCGCGCGATCACTTCGAGCATCGGCATCTGCTTGCGCCATGGCTTTTCATAGCCCGCGAACATCGTCATCCCTTCCATTGACCCCGAAATGAACAGCGCCAATATCTCGCGCTCGTCGTCCGGAAGCGCTGGATTGATCTCGGCAATGAGTTCATTGAGCGAGGCGCGCGCGCGCTCGTAAAGATCGTTCATCCGGTCGTGAACGAATTCATCGTGGTTCGCCATCGCCCAGAGTTCGGGGAAGAATCGCGTCGTTTTCTTGGTGGTGATGTCCTCGAGGATTAGCGCGACCAGATTCCCGAGCCGCGCTTCCGCGCTCGCGCCCGGTTCGTGGAGGATCTCGTCGAAGGATTCTTCATAGCTGCTGATCACGGCATTCAGCAGTTCGCGAATCAGATCCTCCTTCGATCTGAAATAATAGTTGAGGCTGCCGACGTTCATGCCCGACTCGGCGGCGATGCGGCGAAGCGTCAAAGCCGATGCGCCGTGGTTCACGAGCAGCGACAGGGCCGACCGCAATATCTGTTCGAAGCCATCCTGACCGCGCGCATAACCCCCGATCCGCGGTGCGATCTTCAGGTCCGGAACGATGAAATTGGTCAATTTTCTTGGCCTCCTGCGCTTCCGCGTAGCCAACTCGCCTCTCTCGGGCAAGCGTCCGACTTTACTCGATTGACTAAATTTAGTCGATCGCATAATGTTTGGATGCGGGCCACCAGAGCCCGGTGCAACAGATGAGGGAGACGGAGGATGGCGCGCATCGACCGAGCGGCGGCTCTTGCCATATTGTTGATGTCGGCGAGCGCATCGAGTGCCGCGGACTATCCGCAGCCGCTGCCCGAAGAGCCGGTCCCGACCGTCGCCGAACTTCCCGAACATTATCCGGGCAGCTGGGTCTTCGTGCAGGACCTGCACTTCAACAGCCTGCCCGACGGCCGTGCGGCGATCGTCGACGTCGGTGCCGAGAATAATAATCTGCGCGGACAGATTCCCGTCGCGCAGTTCGGCGTCATGCTGCCCTCGACCACGCGCGGCGAAATCTATGTCGGCGAAACCTTCTATTCGCGGCTGACGCGCGGCGAGCGGACCGACGTCATCACCATCTGGGACACGAAGACGCTGACCCCCAAGGACGAGATCGTCCTGCCCGGCGGCAAGCGCGGGCTGTTCGTCACACTGCGCAACAGCCTGCAACTCACCAATGACGAGAAATGGGCGCTGGTGTTCAACTTCACGCCCGGCTCGTCGGTCACCGTCGTCGATCTCGACGGCCGCAAGATATTGTCGGACATCGAGCTTCCGGGTTGCTCGCTCGTCTATCCGACCGGGCCGCGCGGCTTCACCTCGCTCTGCGCCGACGGGACGATGACCAGCATCGCGCTCGACGCCGCGGGCAAGGCCGGGCCGGCCGTGACCAGCGCCGTGTTCAACGACATAGACGACGATCCGCTGTTCATGACCCCCGCGATGGTGGGGCGGACGGGCTGGTTCGTCAGCTTCAAGGGCCATGTGCGCGCAATCGATTTTTCAGGCGCCGCTGCCAAGGATCTCGGCAGTTTCGCGCTTCCCAAGCAGGATGGCGGCGAACCCGAATGGCGCCCGGGCGGCTGGCAGGTGATCTCGGCCGACCGCGCCGGGCTGCTCTACATCCTGATGAACCCCAAGAGCGGCGAGGGAACGCACAAGGACGGCGGGACCGAAGCGTGGGTGATCGATCCGAAAACGAAGACGCTGGTCCGCCGCATCGCGCTCAGGAACCACAGCGTGTCGATCGAGGCGACGCAGCAGGAAAAGCCGCTGCTCGTCGCCTCGCGACCCGACGGATCGCTCGACGTCTATGACGCGGCGAGCGGCGCGTTCGTCCGCACGATCGTCAGTGTCGTGCACGATCCGATGACGATGACGGCGGCGCGCTGATGGCCGCCCTGCTTCCCGTCCTCGCGCTGTTCCTCGCCCTCGTCCTGACGACTGCGGCGGCGCACAAGCTGGTCGAGCGCGCGCGGCTGACGCGGGCGACCGCGGGCCTGCTGCGCCTGTCGCCCGCCGTCGCGATGCCGGTGACGATAGCGGCGGCTGCGACCGAGTTCGCGGCGGCGCTCGCGCTGTTCTTTCCCGCTTCGCGGCCGACCGGCGCGCTGCTCGCCGCGCTGCTGTGGGCCGGATATGGCGCTGCCTTGCTCACGGCGCGGCGGCGCGGCGACGGCGGGCTCGATTGCGGCTGCGATTTCGGTGCGCGCAAGAGCGGGATCGGCCGCTTCGCCATCATCCGCGCCCTGGCGCTCGCCGCCGCCGCGCTGCTGCTTTGCCTCTCTCCCGCCGGGGGCGGCGGCATCGACATTCCGTCGATCTTCGCCGCCCTCGCCTTTGTCGCGCTGCTCTTTGCTGCCGGCGAGCTCGCCAGCCTTCCCGCACCTCGCAGGAGTGTCACTCGATGACCGGATTTTTCCTCGCTTCGCAAATATTGCTCTGGATCGCCATCGCCGTTCTCGGCGTCCTCGTCGCGGCGCTCGCGCGGCAGGTCGGCGTTCTGCACGAGCGGATCGCACCCGCCGGCGCGCTGACGCTGCACCAGAAGGTCAATGTCGGCGACATGGCGCCCGCGATGACGCTCGACACGCTGAACGGCGGACAGGTCGCGATCGGCGGCAAGCGTCATCGCCGCGGCCAGCTCCTCTTCTTTCTCTCGCCCGACTGTCCGGTCTGCAAGACTTTGCTCCCCATCGTCCGCTCGGCGAGCGGCGCCGAGCACGACTGGCTCGATGTGGTGCTGGCGAGCGATGGCGATCCCGCCGCGCACCGCCGGCTGGCGATCGCCGAGGGGCTCACCGGTTTCGACTATGTCCTGTCGGAAGAACTGGGCCGGTCGCTCGGCGTCTCGAAGCTCCCCTATGCGGTGCTGATCGACGAGGAGGGCCGCATCGCCTCGCTCGGCCTCGTCAACAATCGCGAGCATCTGGAAAGCCTGTTCGAGGCCAAGGAACGCCGCGTCGCCTCGATTCAGGATTATCTCGCGCGCGGTTGAGCCGGGCGAAACGACAGGAAGGGGACGGATATGTCGGGTCTCGACAAATTTTCGGAAAAGGTGACGCGCAACGTCGCGCGCGCGACCTCGCGGCGCAGCCTGCTGACGCTGATCGGTGGCGCGCTGACCGGCGCGGCGGTCATCCCGGTGCTGCCGGTGTCGCGGGCGCAGGCGCAGACCCACGGCGGCGGCGGCGATCCGGTCGCGCCGCAATCGAGCGGCAATCCGCAGGATCCCGGCGACCAGACGAAATGCGATTATTGGCGCTATTGCGCGATCGACGGATTTTTGTGCAGCTGCTGCGGCGGCTCGCCGAGCTCGTGCCCGCCGGGGACCGAAATGTCGCCGATCACCTGGATCGGCACCTGCCAGAACCCCGCCGACAACCGCGCCTATATCATCAGCTATAACGACTGCTGCGGCAAATCCTCGTGCGGGCGCTGCCTGTGCAACCGCAACGAAAACGACCGGCCGATGGTCCGCCCGCAGGCGAACAACGACATCAACTGGTGCCTCGGCACCTCGAGTTCGGTCTATAATTGCTCGACCGCCGTGATCCTCGGCGTCGCGCTGGAGCAGCAGTGATGCGGCGGCTGGCGACCCTCCTTGCCCTGGCCGCGCTGGCGGCGGCAGCGCCGGCGACCGCGCAGGACGGCGCGACGATCTACAAGCGTTGCGCGGCCTGCCATCTGGCCGATGGATCGGGCGTGCCCGGCGCCTTTCCGCCGTTGAAGGCCGATGTCCGCGCGCTCGCGGCGACGGCCGCCGGACGCCGCTACCTCGCGCTCGTCGTGATCCGCGGCGTGTCGGGGCCGATCACCGTTGCCGGAAAAATCTATCGCGGGACGATGCCCGCGCAGGCCGGACTCAATGACGCGCAAATCGCCTCGGTCCTCAACCATGTGGTCCGCGGTTCGTCGGCGAAAGCGTTCACCGCAAAGGAAATCGCGGGCTACCGCGCGGGGGGCGCCTCGCTTGCTCCTGCCGCCGTGGCGCGTCTGCAGCCGGGCACCGCCGGCAAATGAAATGGCTGGCCGTTCCCGCGCTGATGCTGGCGACCGGGGCGGCCGTGGCGACACCCGGCCCGGCCAGTCCGGACGCGATGCCCGGCGTCGCCGATCCGGTGCGCGCGCGGCAGCACTGGATATTGCAATGCCAGGGATGCCACCGCCCCGATGCCACGGGAACGCCGCAGACGACCCCGACGATGGCGGGCTTCGTCGCGCGTTTCCTGCAGGTGCCGGGCGGACGCGAGTATCTGGCGCGGGTACCGGGCGTCGCGACGGCGGCGTTGTCCGATGCCGATCTGGCGGAGGTAGTGAACTGGTCGCTAGCGCGGTTCGACCCCGCGCATCTGCCCGCCGATTTCAAACCCTACACCGCCGCCGAAATCGGTCGGCTGCGGAGCAAGCCGCTGCGGGCCGAAGCGAGCGCCGTGCGTGCCCGGCTGGTGGCGGACTTTGACGAAGCGGAAATGACGACAGGGAAATAGCAAAAAAACAGGGAGGATGTTCGATGATCAAGGTGAATGAAGGCGGGGCGGTGCGCCCCATGCTGCTGCTGATGCTGCTGACCGGAGCGTCGGTTCCGGCGCTGGCGCAGGAAGCCCCCGCCGCTCCCGCTCCGGCCGAGACGGTCGCCGACGACGGGACCGACATCGTCGTCACCGCGCAAAAGCGATCCGAACGGCTCCAGGACGTGCCGATCGCGGTCAGCGCGCTCGGCGGCGATGCGCTCGACAAGCAGCGGGTGACGCAGGCCGACGAACTCGCGGGCAAGATCGTCAATCTCCAGCTCACCTCGACCGTCGGCGACAACACCCCGATCTTCGCGCTGCGCGGCGTGTCGATGTCGGATTACAGCCTCAACCAGGCGAGCCCGGTCGCGACCTATTATGACGAGGTCTACAAGGGCAATTTCGCGTTCCTCGGCGTCGCCATGTACGATCTCGAGCGCGTCGAGGTGCTGCGCGGGCCGCAAGGCACGCTCTACGGCAAGAACACCACCGGCGGCGCGGTCAATCTGATCAGCCGGGCGCCCGAACTGGGCGGCACCGACGGCTATCTGAACCTCGGCTATGGCAATTACGACCGCTACGAGGCCAATGGCGCACTGAACGTGCCGCTCGGTGAAACGCTGGCGGCGCGCGTCGCCTTCACCTTCGCACGCGCCGACGGTTGGTTCAAGAACCAGCTTCCTGGCCAGCCCGACCTTGCCAGCGTGCGCGAATATGGCGTGCGCGGCAGCCTGTTGTTCGAGCCGAGTGACAGCGCGCGCTTCGTGCTCCGCGCCTCGACCAGTTATCAGAACCCGCGCAACTATGGCATCTATGCCCAGCCCGAGGCAGTGAACCGTCCGGGTCTGGGGCGGCGCCAGATCGAGGCGAACGTCACCGACCGCCGCCGCGCGCGCACCTGGTCGGTGTCGCTGACCGGCACCGTCGATCTCAGCGACGCGCTCGCGATCACCAGCGTTACCTCGTGGGACAAGGGCCGGCTGGCCTTCTATGAGGACACCGACGGAACCGCGACCGAACTGCTCGAAATCCCCTATACCGACCGGGCAACGCAATTCGCGCAGGACCTGCGGCTGACCAGCGATTTCGACGGCCCGTTCAACTTCATCCTCGGCGCCTATTTCAATCGCGAAAAAGTCTATATCGAAACGACCTTCGAGATCGGCAAGGACATCGACGTCGACGGCAACGGCGTGATCGACGTCGACGACTGCGCGGCCGGTCTTCCGCTCGCCTGCCTGTTCCGCAACAGCTTCGATCAGGTCAAGAAAAGCTATGCCCTCTATACCGACATGAGCTTCGAGGTCACGGATCAGCTCACATTGCGCGGCGGCCTTCGCTTCACCTACGACAAGGGCGTGCAGAGCAATTTCGAATCGAACGCTCTTGGTGTCGACGGCGTCCTCGTCGCGAACCTGATCCCGCCGTCGCGGCTCGACTACAGCACCGAAAATCTGTCGGGCAAGATCGGCGCCGATTACAAGATCAACCCCGACGTGATGGTCTATGGCAATTACAGCCGCGGCTATCGCGCGCCGAGCTTCAACGCGCAGGCCTTTTTCGATCCGTCCGAACTGTCGGTAGCGAAGGCCGAAAAGATCGACGCGTTCGAACTGGGGCTGAAGAGCCAGTTCGCCGACCGCCGCGTCACGCTCAACATGGCGATGTTCCATTATACCTACAGCAACCAGCAGTTCATCAACGTCGATCCGGGGACCGCGGCGCAAACCCTGCTCAACATCCCGCGTTCGCGCATTCAGGGCGGCGAGGCCGAACTGACCGTCCGCGCGGGCGACATGGTGACATTGCGCGGCGGCCTTGGCCTGCTCAGCACGAAGATCAAGCGCGGCACGGTGAGCGGCGTCGACGTCAGCGGCAACCGGCTGTCGAACGCTCCCAAGCTGACTTTCACCGGCGGCTTCGACGCGACGGTGATCGACGGCGGCAGCGGCAAGGTCAGCCTGCACGGCGACCTCAACTATTCGTCGAACCAATATTTCGAGGTGCTCAACGTCCCCCGGCTGCGGCAGAAATCCTATGCCCTGTTGTCGGGACATATCGACTGGGAATCGGCCGACGGGCGCTGGACGGCGTCGGTCTGGGGCAAGAATCTCGCCAATAAATTCTACTTCACCTCGCGCGTCGACCTGCTCGCGGGCTTCGGTTTCGACTATAACCATGTCGGGACTCCGCGAACCTATGGCGTGACCGTGGGCGCGAAATTCTGATCGGAGAGAGGCATGTCTGAATACAAGATGCTGATCGGCGGACGGCTGGTCGATGGCGATCACCAAATGGACGTCATCAACCCCGCGACCGAGGAGGTGTTCGCGACCGTCGCGCGCGCGTCGGAGCGGCAGGCCGACGAGGCGATCGAGGCGGCGGCGGCGGCCTTTCCCGCCTGGGCCGAGGTGCCGCTGGCCGAGCGGCAGGCGAAGGTCGCCGAACTGGCCGACGCGATCGCCGCCAACGCCGACACATTCGCCCGGGCGCTGACGCAGGAACAGGGGAAGCCGCTCGCGGAAGCGCAGGGGGAACTCGCCTGGACCGACGGCTATCTGCGCCATTATGCGACGCTGGAGATCGCCGAACGGACGATCCAGGACGATGCGAACGGACTGATCCAGGTCCGCCGCAAGCCGCTGGGCGTCGTCGCAGGGATCATCGCCTGGAATTTCCCGCTGCTCGTCGCCTGCTGGAAGATCGGACCGGCGGTGATTGCGGGCAATACGATCGTGCTCAAGCCCGCGCCGACGACGCCGGTGACCGCGCTGATGCTGGGCGAGCTGTGCCAGAAAATCTTCCCGCCGGGGGTGGTCAACATCATCGTCGATGCCAATGACCTCGGTGGCTATCTGACCGCCGATCCGCGCATCGCCAAGGTCGGCTTCACCGGATCGACCGCGACGGGCAAGAAGATCATGGCGAGCGCTGCGGACGGGCTCAAGCGGCTGACCCTCGAACTCGGCGGCAACGATCCGGGGATCGTGCTCGACGATGTCGACGTTCGCGCCACCGCGCAGGGCATCTTCAACGCGGCGTTCCTCAATTGCGGGCAGGTCTGCCTCGCGATCAAGCGCGCCTATGTCCACGACAGCATCTATGATGCGATGTGCGAGGAACTGGCGCGGCTGGCCGAGGCGGCGGTGGTCGACGACGGGCTGGCGCAGGGCGCGCAGATCGGTCCGATCCAGAACAAGGCGCAATATGAGAAGGTGAAGGCCTTTCTCGAAAGCGCGCGCAAGGATGGCACCATCGTCGCGGGCGGCGAGGCGATGGACCGCGCGGGCTATTTCCTGCGCCCGACGATCGTCCGCGACGTCACCGACGGCGACCAGATCGTCGACGAAGAACAGTTCGGCCCGATCCTGCCGGTGATCCGCTTTTCGGACGTCGACGATGTCGTCGCGCGCGCCAATGCGTCGCCCTATGGCCTCGGCGCGTCGGTGTGGTCGCGCGACGTCGATCGCGCGCTGGCGGTCGCGGAGCGCATCGAGAGCGGATCGGTGTGGGTGAACCAGCATGTCGCGATCGGCCCGCATATTCCGATGGCGGGGGTCAAATCCTCCGGCCTCGGGGTCGAACAGGCGGAGGAAGGCCTCGCCGAATATACGCAATTGTCGGTCATCAACGTGGCGCGCGGCGGATGAGCGAGGCGTTCGAGTGGAACCCGCCGCCGCGCTATAATTTCGCGCGCGACGCGATCGACCGGCTGGCGAGCGAAAGACCCGGCGATCGCGCGATGCTGTGGACCGACGGCGCGGGCACCGTCGTCGATCGCAGCTTCGCCGAATTGTCTGATCATGCGGCGCGCGCCGCCGCAGTGCTCAGCGCCGCGGGCGTCGGGCGCGGCGACACGGTGCTGATCCTGATGTCGCGCGAGATCGAGTGGTGGGAGCTGATGCTCGCCTGCCTGCGGCTCGGCGCGATCGCCTCGCCCGGCACCGTCCAGCTCACGCCCAAGGATATCGCCTATCGCTGCGACGCGGCCGAGGCGCGCTGCATCGTCGCCGGGGTCGATGTCGCGCCGCGCGTCGATGAAACCCCCGTCGATGCCGCGATTCCGCTGATCCACATCGGCGGCGCTCGCGCCGGATGGATCGATTACAGCGCGGCCAAGGCGACCGCCGAACCGCTGGCCGAGATCGCCGACACCGCGTTCGACGATCCCGCGCTCTGCTATTTCACCAGCGGCACCACCGGCCAGCCCAAGATGACGATCCACGGCGCGGGCTATCCGCTGGCGCACGAGATCACCGGCCGCTTCTGGCTCGATCTCGGCCCCGGCGACCTGCACTGGAACATGTCCGATACCGGCTGGGCGAAGGCGGCGTGGAGCAGCCTGTTCGCGCCGTGGCTGATGGGCGCGGCGATCTTCGTCCACCATGCGCCGGGCTTCGACCCCGTCGCCGCGATGGACCTGCTCGAAACGCATCCGGTGACGACGCTGTGCGCGCCGCCGACCGCCTATCGCATGTTCGTGCGCGCCGATCTGGACGGACGATCCTTCCCCCATCTCCGCCACTGCGTCAGCGCCGGCGAGCCGCTGAATCCCGAGGTCATCGACCTGTGGAAGAAGGCGACCGGGCTCGATATCCATGACGGCTATGGCCAGACCGAAACCGTGCTGCTCTGCTGCAACCGCGCCGGCGCGGCGCGGCAGGGCGCGATGGGGCGCCCGACTCCCGGAATCGATCTGGCGGTGATCGGCCACGACGGTGACATCCTGCCGCCGGGCGAGGAGGGCGACATCGCGCTGCGCGTCGGCGAACGCCGCCCGCCCGGCCTGTTCCTCGGCTATCGCGGCGACGCGGACCGCACCGCGAGCGTGTTCAGGGACGGCTGGTATCTGACCGGCGACCGCGCGACGGTCGATGCCGACGGCTATTTCTGGTTCGTCGGCCGCGCCGACGACGTCATCCTCTCTTCGGGCTATCGCATCGGGCCGTTCGAGGTCGAGAGCGTGTTGTTCGAGCATGAAGCGGTCGCCGAAAGCGCCGTCGTCGCCAGCCCCGACCCGACGCGCGGCGAGGTGGTGAAGGCCTTCGTCGTCCTCGCGGCGGGCCACCGCCCGTCCGACGCGCTCGTCACGGCGTTGCAGGATCATGTGAAGCGGACGACGGCGCCCTATAAATATCCGCGCCGCATCGAGTTTGTCGACAGCCTGCCCAAGACGGTCAGCGGCAAGATCCGGCGCAAGGAATTGCGCGATGCAGAGTTCGGGAAAGCGGACGGATGACCGACAGCTTCGTTCGCGGCGAGAACACTCCGCCGCTCCTCGATAGGACGATCGGCGATTGCTTCGACCAGGCCGTGCTTCGCGATCCCGAGGGCGAGGCGCTGGTCGTCCGGCATCAGGGCGTGCGCTGGACGTGGCGCGCGCTCAAGGCACGGGTTGATGCGGTCGCGGCGGGGTTGCTCGAACGCGGGCTGAAGCCGGGCGACCGCGTCGGCATATGGGCGCCCAATTGCGCCGAATGGGCGATCGTCCAGTTCGCGACCGCGAAGGCGGGGCTGATCCTCGTCAACATCAACCCCGCCTATCGCGTCGCCGAACTCGACTATGCGCTGAACAAGGTCGGCTGCGCCGCGTTGATCTTCGCGCCGTCCCACAAGAGCAGCGATTATGTGGCGATGCTCGGCGAACTCGCGCCCGAACTGGCGACGGCGGCGCCGGGTCAACTGCGCGCCGCGCGCCTTCCCGACCTGCGGCTCGTCGTGGTGCTCGGCGACGCGCCCCACGCCGGTTGCCTGCCGTTCGCGGCGCTTGCCAGCGACGCCACCGGCGCGCTCGCGGATATCGCGATCGATCCCGATGGGCCGGTCAATATCCAGTTCACCAGCGGCACCACCGGCTTTCCGAAGGGCGCGACGCTGTCGCACCGCAATATCCTGAACAACGGGGCGTTCGTCGGTGCGCGGATCGGGCTGTCCGCCGCCGACCGGCTGTGCATCCCGGTGCCGCTCTATCATTGTTTCGGCATGGTGATGGGCAACCTCGCCTGCGTCGTCCACGGCGCGACGATCGTCTATCCGGCCGAGGCGTTCGATCCGCAGGCGGTGCTCGAAACCGTCGAGGCCGAGCGCTGCACCGCGCTCTACGGCGTGCCGACGATGTTCATCGCGGCGCTGAACCATCCCGATTTCGACCGGTTCGACCTGTCGTCGCTGCGCACCGGGATCATGGCGGGGTCGCCGTGCCCGATGGCGGTGATGCGCGAGGTGATCGACCGGATGCATATGGAAGAGGTCACCATCGCCTATGGCATGACCGAAACCAGCCCGGTCAGCTTCCAGAGCGATCCGGGCGATCCGCTCGACCTGCGCGTATCGACCGTCGGGCGCGTCCAGCCGCACCTCGAGGTCAAGCTGATCGACCTTGGCGGCAACATCGTCGCGCGCGGCGAGACCGGCGAGCTTTGCACGCGCGGCTATTCGGTGATGCTCGGCTATTGGGACGACGCCGAGCGAACCGCCGAAGCGATCGACGCCGAGGGCTGGATGCACACCGGCGACCTCGCGACCATCGACGAGGCGGGCTATTGCCGGATCGTCGGGCGCATCAAGGACATGGTGATCCGGGGCGGCGAGAATATCTATCCGCGCGAGGTCGAGGAATATCTTCTCACTCATCCCGACATTCTCGACGTTCAGGGCGTCGGCATTCCCGACCGGAAATATGGCGAGGAATTGTGCGTCTGGATCCTGTTGCGCGAAGGCGCGGCAATGAACGAGGATGCTGTGCGCGCCTATTGCCGGGGCCGCATCGCGCATTTCAAGATTCCGCGCCACATCCTCTTCGTCGACGGCTTTCCGATGACGGTGACCGGAAAGGTGCAGAAATTCGCGATGCGCGAGCGCACGCTGGAACTGCTGAAGGGATAAGGCGCGCCGACGATCGCGGAAAGTCAGGGCGCGGGGACGGAGGATTCGCCCGGAGCCTGAAAAGGCGGCATCCGCCCTGCGGCGCGCTGACGTTCGATCTGATGCTTGAGCGCCGCGGCGACGTGCAGCACGAGCAGCGCCAGCGTCACGAACACGAGCAGTTCGTGGATGCCGCCGATCGCTTCGCCGGCATCGTCCGACACGCCGGGGACCAGCGGCAGGGGAATGCCGCCAAGCAGCGCGGTGCTGGTCTTGCCCTCGGCGCTCGCGCCTCCCGACACGGCCATCAGCCCGGTCAATGGAAGCGCGATGAGCAGGACATAGAAGGCCCGGTGCGTCCAGACGCTCGCGATGCGTTCCCAGCGCGGCAATTCGGTCGGGAAGGGCGGCGGCGGGTGAACAAGGCGCCAGCCGAGCCGCACGAGCGCGAGAACCAGGATCGTCGCGCCGATCGTCTTGTGGACGGTGAAAAGATCGCCACGCGCCGCGCCGCGTTCCATGCCGGCAAAGGTGAAACCGACGACGAACTGCGCCACCACGATCAGCGCCGTCAGCCAGTGCAGCAGCACCGCGCCATTGTCATAGCGCAGCAGCCGCTCCTGCGGCGTGGCTTCGGGGACGGTCGCCATGCAGCATCAACGCGCGGGAGGCATTTCGGATGCATGCGGCATCTCAAGGACCGGCCGCACGGGCCGTCGCCGCTCTTCCGCTCGCGCGCGTCTATCGGGTCGGGGCTCATTGCCGTAGCGTAAACTGTTGCTTTTAAGTCACGAATGCCCGCAAAATGGGCCTGTTCCGGTCCTGCGCGTTGACGCCGCGCGGCGGAGCCTTACAGCCACCGTCACCGCCGGAGCATCTCCCCCTCCACAGGCCCCGACGGGCCGCGCTCCGGTGGTCTGGAGAGAGACACCATGACTTTGCGCAACATCCTGTTGGGCGCCACCATGCTGTGCGCCACCACCCCCGCTTTCGCCTTTGCCCAGGAGGCCCCCGCCGACGATGCGGCGGCCGCGACGTCGGATGTCACCGACTATGGCAACGACATCATCGTCACCGCGTCGAAGCGCTCGCAGACGCTGCAGGACACGCCGATCGCGGTTTCGGTGACCTCGGCCGCCGACATCCAGAACGCGCAGATCCGCGACCTCATCGACCTGCAGTCGGCGGTGCCGAGCCTCCGCGTTTCGCAGCTCCAGTCGAGCGCGAACACCAATTTCATCATCCGCGGCTTCGGCAACGGCGCGAACAACCCCGGCATCGAACCCTCGGTCGGCGTGTTCATCGACGGCGTCTATCGCTCGCGCTCGGCCGCCCAGATCGGCGACCTTCCCAATGTCGAGCGCATCGAGGTGCTGCGCGGCCCGCAGTCGACCCTGTTCGGCAAGAATGCCTCGGCGGGCGTCATCAGCATCGTCACGCAAAAGCCGCAATATACGTTCGGCGGCTCGGTCGAGGCGAGCTACGGCAATTATGACGCCATCGTCCTCAAGGGCGACATCACCGGCCCGATCAGCGACACCATCGCTTTCTCGCTCGGCGCCAATTTCAACCGCCGCGACGGCTATGCCCGCGACCTGAACCTCGACACCGACGTCAACGACCGCAACCGCTGGGGCGTGCGCGGCCAGTTGCTGTTCGAGCCGACCGACGCGCTGTCGATCCGCCTGATCGGCGACTATGACAAGATCGACGAGAATTGCTGCATCGCCGGCAACGTCATCGCCGGCCCGACCGTGCCGATCACCGACTTCCTGGCCGGCGGCACCAGCGTCGATGCCGAAAATCCCTTCTCCTACCGCGTCTACAACAATTTCCTGTCGTCGAACCGGATCGAGAATTACGGCGGGTCGGGCCAGATCGACTATGATCTCGGCAATATGGCGCTGACCTCGATCACCGCCTATCGTCAGGTGCGCGCCGACACCAACCAGGATTCGGACTTCACCAGCGCCGACCTGATCGGCCGCAAGTCCGACGATACCGCGATCAACACCTTCACCCAGGAACTGCGTCTGGCGTCGGATTTCGACGGCCCGATCAACTTCCTGGTCGGCGGCTATTATTTCAACGAGAAGATCAGGCAGCACAGCCAGATCGCTTTTGGCAGCGATTTCCGGGATTATGGCAATGCGCTAATCCAGGCCGCGAGCGGCGGCGCGCTCAGCGTCGGAACGCTGGAAGCAGCACTTGGCGCGCCGAGCAATTCCTTCTTCCACGTCGGCGACGGCATGGACGAATATTACCGGATGAAGAACACCGCCTGGTCGATCTTCGGCACGCTCGATTTCGAGATCAGCGATCGCCTGACGCTGACCCTTGGCGGCAACTACACCAAGGACAAGAAGCGTTTCTCGACCGACGTGACGAGCACCGACGTCTTCTCCGGTATCGACCTCGATGCCCCGGTCTATGCGCCGTTCCGCAACCAGTTGATACTCGGCGGCGCGCTGCAGCAGGCGGGTGTCAATCCGAACGATCCGGCGGCCGTTCTGGCATTTGCGACCAATCCGGCAACCGCGGCGACCTTCGCGCAGTTCCAGGCCTTCGCGAACGCCAACCAGAACAACCCGGCGGCGAACCCGCTCAATCCGCTGAAGGCGTTCCAGTTCCTGCCGCCCTTCCTCGACGTTCCGAACAGCGTCGAGCCGGGCAAGACCAACGACGGCGATTTCAGCTACAGCGCGCGCCTTGCCTATAAGCTGACCGATACGCTCAACGTCTATGCGACCTATGCGACCGGCTTCAAGGCGAGCTCGGTCAACCTGTCGCGCGACAGCCGTCCGCTCGCCAGCGATTTGCCGGCGATCATTTCGGGTGGTCTCGGCACGCCGAACCTCGTCGCGGGCACGCGCTTCGCGGCGCCGGAAGAGTCGACCGTCTATGAAGCGGGCCTCAAGGCGCAGTGGTCGGTCGCGTCGCTGAACCTCGCGGTGTTCAAACAGTCGATCAAGGGCTTCCAGTCGAACGTCTTCACCGGCACCGGCTTCGCGCTCGCCAATGCGGGCAAGCAGTCGACCTGGGGGCTCGAGTTCGACGGGTCGGTGCGGCCGGTGCAGGGCCTGAACCTGAACCTTGCGGTGACCTGGCTCGATCCCAAATACGACAGCTTTGTCAAATCGGCCTTCGGCGACCTGTCGGGCCTGAAGCCCGCGGGCATCCCCGACCTGTCGGTCTCGATGGGCGGCACCTACACCCACGAATTTGCGGGTGGGACCAAGGCGATCATGCACGTCGACTATCAGTATGAAAGCCCGACCCAGATCGTCGACGGCCTGCTCGGCCTTCCGGCGACGGTGGCGCAGAATCTGAAGCGCGAGGTGAACCAGCTCAACGCCTCGTTCACCGTTGCGCTGACCAACGGGTTCGAGCTTGGCGTGTGGGGCCGCAACCTCACCAATGCGCAATATCTGACGACGGTGTTCAACGCCGTCGCCCAGTCGGGCAGCGTGTCGGGCTATCCCAGCCAGCCGCGCACCTATGGCGTGACCGGCCGCTTCAAATTCTGATGTGCGCACGCGGGGCGGTTCGCCGTCCCGCCCGGTCCCAGCGGACAAGAAAAAGCCCCGGCCTCTCGATGGAGAGACCGGGGCCTTTTTTTGGCGCTGCCGCCGGTGGCGTTAGAACTTCATCCCGGCCGCGATGCCATAGCGGCGCGGTTCGAGCGTGAAGATGTTGGTGTAGTTACCCGACGACTGGTCGGTGATGTAGAGGCCGGTGACGCTGCTCGAATTGAACAGGTTCTGGATGAAGCCCTTCACATACCATTTGTCGTCGGCGCCGTTGAGCTGCAACTGCGCGTTAACCTGGGCATAGCCCTTGATCCGGTTGACGTTGCCGTTGAAGATGCTGCCATAGCTTTCGCCGGTATAGGCAAGGTCGAAGCGCGGGACGAGCGTCATGTCGCCCATATGCGCCGTATACTGGACGCCGGCGCTGAACTTGTAGTTCGGGGCCTGCGGCAGTTGGTTGCCCTTGATATTGACCGGAATGCCGGCGGAGTAATAATCGACCCCGCCGAGCGCGGTGGGATTGACAGACAGACCGGCGACGGGGGCGGGCAGGTTGGCGAAGGCGCCCGCCGCCGCCGCTTCCATCACCGCGCAGATGCTGTACGCGCCCGTCGAGGCGATGCCGCCGTCGGCCGGGAAGGCGGTCGTGCCCTGCAACCCCGCACCGCCCTGTACGCCCGGCACGATCCCGAGGTTGATCAGGGTCTGGACGCCGTTCACGAACTGGTTGATCCCCGCGACATTCCCCGTCTTCGAGCCGACGGCGCAGTTGGCGGCGTTCGTGATGTCCTTGAGGATGACGGCGTCCTCGCGACCCCCGCCGAAATCGCGCTGGTTGCTGGTGAACTTGTCCTCGGTCACCTTGGTGTGGAGATAGCTGAAGCCGAGGTTGATCACCCAGTCCGGATCCGGCCGGACCATGCCTTCGACCTCGAAGCCATAGATATCGGCGCTGACATTGTCGTTCACCGCGGTGCGGGCGACGATCTTGCTGAGCTGCAGATCCTTATACTTGTAGTAGAAGGCCGTCAGGTTGAGCTGAAGCGCGCCATTTCCGAAGGTGTTCTTCGACCCGATTTCGAACGCGTCGACCTGCTCGGGCTTGAACGATTCAGGCACCGCGAAAATCGGCTGCAGCGGCGGGTTGATGCCGCCCGATTTATAGCCCCGCGAATAGGAGGCATAGAGCAGATTGTCGTCGGTCAGCTTGAAGTCGAGCACCGCGCGGCCGGTCAGCTTGTTGAACTTCACGCTACGCGCCTGGATAATCTGGTTTCCGGGCGTGCCGGGGTCGGCGTCGAAGGTCGCCACAAAGGGTGAATCGAACGCCGAGCCGGTCTGGCCGAAGGGCACGAGGAAGCTTGCCAGTGTCGAACGGGCGAGCACGCTCTTCTTGTCGTTGTTGTAGCGCAGGCCGGCGGTCAGTTTCAGCCGGTCGTTGAATTCGAAATAGGCTTCGCCGAAAATCCCGTAGGATTTGATCTTCAGATCGTCGGTGTTGTTGCGAAAGAAGGGCGTGCCCAAAAATGCCGGCGGCAGATTATTGGAAGGATCCGCATCGGCCAGACTTCCCAGGCCGGTGAACGCTCCAAGCACGCCCGCCAGATAGTCGATCGGGAAGGCGTTCACATAATAGCTGTTCTCGGTCAGGTGATAGTCGGCATAAATGCCGCCTACCAGGAAGTTGAACGGGCCGTCGAAGTCGCTCGTCACGATGCTTTCGACCGACCAGCTGCTGTTATACTGATTCGAGCGGTCGAACTGCAAGGACTGGTCGCTGCAAATCTTGTTGCCGCCGAAGGAACCGAGGCCGGTTTCCTCCGCCAGCGAGGTGCAGAGTTGACCCGTCGGGCCGTTCGGAATGATCGCCGCCGCAACCGGCCCGAGATAGGCTTGGAGACCTGCTCCATACATGCCATCGGCTGCATTTTGCAGGGTCTGAAGGCCCGTCGCATAGAGCGACCGATCGCCTACATTGCTGTTATAGTCCTGCGAAGCGTCGAGCTTCACCTTCTGATACTGGCCGGACACCTGCAACGAGATCGGGCCGAAATTATGTTCGATCCGTCCCTGCAGCGTCAGCTCGCTGGTGAAATAGCTCGGCGTATAGGCGGTGTTGACGGTCCGCGGATCGTTGGGGATCGTCGTATTGGCGTAGACGTCAGGGCCGTAGAGGCTACCCAGCGAGAAATCGAGACCTAGCGGGTTGGACGCAGTGACCGTTCCATTGGGAATGCCGCGGATCGCCAGGAATTCCTTCGATGTCAGCGCCGCGGTGAAGGTGGCGTTGCCGTTGAACGGTGAATTGTCGAGACGATTGTTCAAGCAGCCGAGGATGCCGGTCGGGTCGCGCTGGCAAAGCTGCTTCTGGATGCGGGTGCGCTGGTCCCGTTCGTGGAAATAGGAGCCGAGCAGGTCGATCGTCGTGTCGGGGGTCGGTTCCCAGCGGAACGAGCCGCGCACCGAATAAAGGTCGCGGTCGTCGATGCGGGTGTTGAGGAAGGTGTTCTTCGTATAGCCGTCGCGGTTCAGATAGATGCCCGCGATGCGGAAGGCGGCCGTGTCGCCAAGGGGGATGTTGATCATCGCCTTGCCCTTGAGCGAATCATAATTGCCATATTCGCCCTCGACAGCGGCTTCGAACGCGCCGAGCTTCGGCTTCGCGGTGATCACGTTGACCACGCCCGAGGTCGCGTTGCGGCCGAACAGCGTGCCCTGCGGGCCGCGCAGCACTTCGACGCGTTCGAGGTCGAAGAATTCGGTCTCGAACAGGCGGGTCGAAAACAACGGATCGCCGTTCAGGTGGATCGCGGTCGCGCTGTCGCAGGTCGTGCCGACGCAAAGGTCGCCGATGCCGCGGATGGTGAAGCTGGCGCCGGTGAAGTTGGTCTTGGTGAAGGTGACGTTCGGCAGGGTCAGTTGCAGGTCGGACGGCGTCTTGATCTGCTGCGCTTCGAGCGCTTCGCTCGAAAAGGCGCTGACCGCGATCGGCACGTCCTGCAGACGTTCGGATTGGCGCTGTGCGGTGACGACGATCTCGCCGCCGAAGGCGTCGGTGGTCGAGCCGCCGCTATCCTGCGCATAGGCCGGTGTCGCCACCGCCATCGCCAGAATCGACGAACCCATCAGTCCCTTGAACTTCATTTACATCCTCCCTTTTTCGAACCCGCGTCGCGGGCCGCCCAAACTCGAATTTGTGCTTAAAGGGGAGGGATGGTGACCAGACGTGGCAAAGGGCGCCGGACCGGATCGGTCTGGTGCCTCGGCATATCCCGCTTGCCAGCTGTGCTGGTCATCGTCCTCTCCCACCGGCGTCGGGGACTACGCCGGGCTCTCCGGATTACGGTCCGCTTGAGCGAACTCTGTAATGACCATGAAGGTGCGCCGAGTTGACGAAAGCGTCAAGCCACTTGTTTGCGCCGAAAATGCGCGGAAATTCAAGTGAGTCCCAAAGCTGGAAAAGCACAGATTCCGCAACGTAAACTTGGCCCGGCGCAGGAATTTCTTGGGTTTGCGGGGTTGCGCATCGCCCATTTCATGGCGAAATGTGCGGCATCGATGCAACAGTAAGGACGGGGTGATGACAAAAGTGGAACTGGGCCCGGACGGCAAACCGGTCGTGCCCGGTCATGTACTCGACGCGGTCCGGACGCTGATTGAATGGGCCGGGGACGATCCGGCGCGCGAGGGGTTGATCGACACGCCGCGGCGCGTGGCGCGCGCGTGGCTCGAATATTGCCAGGGCTATGAGGACGATCCCGCGGTTCACCTGTCGCGCACCTTCGAGGAGGTCGGCGGCTATGACGAGATCGTGCTGCTGCGGGACATTCCGTTCCAGTCGCATTGCGAGCATCATATGGCGCCGATCACCGGCAAGGCGTCGATCGCCTATCTGCCGCGCGACCGCGTCGTGGGCATCTCGAAGCTCGCGCGCGTGCTCAACGGTTTCGCGCGGCGGCTGCAGGTGCAGGAGCGGCTGACTGCCGAGGTCGCCAAATGCATCTGGGACAATCTGCACCCGCAAGGCGTCGCGGTGGTGATCGATGCGCAGCACGGCTGCATGACCGGCCGCGGCGTCCGCACCCCCGGCGTCGGCATGGTGACCAGCCGCCTGCTCGGCTGCTTCCTCGACGACGAGCGCAGCCGCAAGGAAGTGCTGAGCCTGATGGGATATTGAGGGTGGCTGGAAACGACCGATTGCGGGCGCTCCTCTCCCCTCCCGCAGGCGGGAGGGGTCGGGGGTGGGCAGCAACGGTGCAAGGGCCCACCCCGCTGCGACTAACGAACAAAGTTCGTAAGTCTCGCTGCCCCTCCCGCTTGCGGGAGGGGAAAGGAGCGCCATCCTTCAACGGCCGCTCCCCACCCCGAAGTCGGCGTCCGCACCGACTGTTTCAGGTAAAGAAAAAGGCTCCGGAACGCTGGGTTCCGGAGCCTTTTCTGTCTCGCGGGAAGAAGATCGGCCTTAGGCCTCTTCGCCTTCCTCTGCGTCCGCGGCCGGAGTTTCCTCGGCGGCGATTTCCGACGGCGGGGTCGCTTCCTCGAACTCGTCCTCGCTGTCGGGTTCCAGCGCGACCGCGGCGGCGGCAGCCTGTTCTTCCTCGAACATCGCGGCGATGACGTCGATGCCCTGCTTCTGCATCTCGGCCTCGTCGGGCGAGCGGGCGACGTTGACGCCGACCGTCACGACGACTTCGGGGTGCAGCTTGACCTTGACGTCGAACAGGCCGAGCGACTTGATCGGGCGTTCGAGCTCGACCATCGCCTTGGTGATGTTTGCGGCGCCGTCCTCGACCAGCGCGTCGACGATGTCGCGCACCGAAACCGAGCCGTAAAGCTGGCCGGTGTTCGACGCCTGGCGGATCAGAACGACCTGCTTGCCGTCGATGTCCTTCGAGCGACCCTCGGCGGCGGTGCGGCGTTCGGCGTTATCGGCCTCGATCTTCGCGCGGTTGGCTTCGAACAGCTTGCGGTTCGCGTCGTTCGCGCGCAGCGCCTTGTTGTTGGGCAACAGGAAGTTGCGGGCAAAGCCGTTCTTGACGGTGACGACATCGCCGATACCGCCCAGTTTCTCGATACGTTCGAGCAGGATGATTTCCATGACGCTGCCCTCCTTACTTCACGATGTAGGGGAGCAGGCCGATGTGGCGCGAGCGCTTGATCGCCTTCGCCAGCTCACGCTGCTTCTTGGTGGATACCGCGGTGATCCGCGACGGGACGATCTTGCCGCGCTCCGACAGGTAACCCTGGAGCAGGCGGACGTCCTTGTAATCGATGACCGGTGCGTCCTTCGCGCTGAAGGGGCAGGTCTTGCGGCGGCGGAAAAAGGGTCGTGCCATGGTGCTGTTCCTTATTCTTCGCCGTCGCGGTCACGGCCACGGCCGCCGCGGCGTTCCTGCTTGCGCATCATTACCGACGGACCCTTTTCGAGTTCGTCGACCTTGATGGTGAGCCAGCGGATGATGTCTTCGTTGATCGCAGCCTGACGCTCGATCTCCGCGATCGCTTCGCCGGTGACTTCGGCCGAGAGCATCACATAGTGACCCTTGCGGTTCTTCTGGATCTTGTAGGCGAGCTGCTTGAGGCCCCAGGTCTCGGTCTTGTGGACCGTGCCCTTATACTCGCCGATGACGTTGGTGACGGTTTCCGCCAGCGCGTCGACCTGAGCCTGGCTCAGATCCTGACGCGCGATAAAGACATGCTCGTAAAACGGCATGGTTCGCGTCCTTCGATTTGGCCGATCGCTGATTCCGCGCCGATCGCGAAACCCCTCCGGCTGTCGTCCGGCTTTGCCTGTTCGTGCAAAGCAAACGGGGCGACAGGCACAAGGCCTCGCCCCGAATGCGGGCGCCTATACAGATTCGCGGGCGGAAATCAAGCAGAGTCCCCTCTCCCCTTGCGGGAGAGGGTGGTGAAGACTTGCCAGCTTGCTGGCTAGTCGAAGCTGGGTAAGGGGGCGGCGGTCCGCGGGACCGCGCGAGCCAAAGGCTCGCAACCCCTCATCCAACTGCGCCTAGCGCCTGCGGCGCAAGGCTCCGTATCCTTCTCCCGCAAGGGGAGAAGGAATTATGTCAGTTTCTCCAGCAGATCGTACCCGAACTCGGTCAGCGTGTCGTCGCGCGCGCCGAGGATCAGGATGCGGTCGCCCGGCCGCGCCTCTTCCAGCATCGCGGCGCCGCATTCGGCGCGGGTGGTAAGGTGGACGGCCTCGGCGCCCGCGCCGACGATGGCGGCGACCAGCGCTTCGCTGCCGGTGCTGCGATCGACGGTGCCGCCGAAATAGACGGGGTCGCTGACGTAGAGCTTGTCGCCGTCGCGCATCCCATTGGCGAAACTCGCGGCAAGTTCCCTGCCCATCTGGCGGAGCGGGCCATAGCCGTGCGGCTGAAAGAACAGCAGAGCACGGCCCGGCAGCTCGGCAACCGCAGCGAGCGTCGCGGCGACCTTGTCGGGGTTGTGCGCGAAATCGTCGATGACGGTGACGCCGCCTGCTTGCCCGAGCACTTCGTAGCGGCGCGCGAGGCCCGCAAACTCGGCGAGCGCCGCGACTGCTTCCGCGACCGGCACATTGACGGCGCGCGCCGCCGCGATGGCCGCGAGGGCGTTGGCGGCATTGTGGCGGCCGGGCATCCGCAGGTGGACGTCATGGGTGTCGCCCGCGAAATGGACCGTGAAGCGGCAGCCGTCCGGCAAGGCTTCGAAATCGCTGCCGCGCATCGCCGCCATCTCGGAAAAGCCGAAGCGCATCACATTGCCGCCGCCGAGCAGCGGAGCCGATTCCGTATCGTCGGCGTTGACGACGGCGACGCGTGCCTTCGCCGCGAAGTCGCCGAAGAGCTGATGAAGTTCGGCCAGGCTCTTGTGGTCGAGGCTGATGTTGGTGACCACGGCGACATCGGGGCGGTAGAGAGCGATCGAGCCGTCGCTTTCGTCGACTTCGCTAATGTAAGTGGCGGCGTCGCCGACGAGCGCGCTGGCGAAAGGCGTGTCGGGACTCGCGAAATTGCGCATCACCGCGCCGTTCATCACCGTCGGCTTGCGGCCGGCGCGTTCCAATATCCAGCCGATCATGCCGGTGACGGTCGACTTGCCGCTGGTGCCGCCAACGCCGATGGCCTGTGCGGCGTCGTTGAACAGCGCCGCATTAAGGTCGGCGCGGGTCAGGCGTGCGAGGCCGAGCCTATTCGCGGCGGCGATGTCGGGCACGCTGTCCTCGATCGCGGCCGAGGCGACGAGCGTCTGGCCCGCCGCGACGCCGCTGCCGTCCTGCGGGAAGAGGGCGATACCCTGCCGTTCGATCCAGTCGAACTTGCCGGGCGTGCGCCCCTGATCGCGGCTGCGATCCGACCCGGCGACCGTGGCGCCCCGCGCCGCCACGATCATCGCGAGCGGCAACATGCCCGACCCGCCGATGCCGCAGAAGAAATAGGATTTGTTTTCCGACATGGCGGCGCGATATGGGCTTGGCGAACGCTTGGCAAGGATGGTGCAGTGACAATGAAAAAGGCCGAGGCGGAACGAGGCATCAGGCACATGGTAAGCTTGTGGCAGAAGCTTCCTGAACAAACGGGGCGGTCAAGTGATGAACTGAGTTTTGGTTCGTTTTATGCTTGGATGAAGTCAGAATATCCAAACTATCTAGATTTCCGGACAACAACCGGCGTGAGCTACGATACAGAAATGTGGTTCGATCAAGAGCTGGGAACAGCTTGGAAGAATTAAAATGCGTATCGGAATCGTCGCTCCTTCCACCCCCATATTGCCTGACGATGCCGAAGCGGTGCGCGCGATCGCCGCGATCGGCTATCCCGACGTCGAGCTGATCTTCGACGAGCAATGTTTCGCGGTCCACGGCCATTTCGCGGGCGAGGACGGGCATCGTTTCGCCGCGCTGGTCGAAATGGCGAACCGCCCCGACATCGACGCGATCTGGTTCGCGCGGGGCGGCTATGGCGCGTGCCGGATCGCCGAGGACGCGGTCGCGGCGATGACCCCGGTCGCGCGGGGCAAGGCGTTTCTCGGCTATTCGGATCAGGGCAATCTGCTGGGGTGTCTCTATCGCGACGGCTTCGATCATGTTGCGCACGGCCCGATGGTCGCCGACATTCGCCGCGCGGGCGGCGATGCGGCGGTGATGCGCGCGCTCGACTGGCTCGTCGCGCGCGATCCGGCGGCGTGCGAGGCGGGGCTGGAGCATGGCGCGCGCCATGCGGCGTTCAACCTGATGACGCTGTCGATGCTGCTCGGCACGCCGCTCGAACCCGATCTTGCGGGGCATGTGCTGCTGGTCGAGGAGGTGAGCGAATATCTCTACGCCTTCGACCGCGCCTTTTTCCATGTCGCGACCTGTCTGGCACCGCGCGGACTCGCCGGGCTGCGACTGGGGCGCGTCAGCGATGTGCCCGAGAACGACCGGCCGTTCGGCATGGAAGCCGAGGAGATCGCCCGCGACTGGTGCGCGCGCACCGGCGTCCCATGGCTCGGCCGCGCCGACATCGGGCACGACGCGGCGAACAAGGTCGTGCCCTTCGGCTTGCATCGCGCGGGGTGAAAGAATAGGCGCGGCCATCCATTTCCGTCATCCCAGCGCAAGTTGGGATCGCTGGAGCGGGAAAGCCAACGGTCCCAGCTTTCGCTGGGACGACGAATGAAGAGAGGCAGGGCCATGCGCGCATTCATTTTTCCGGGTCAGGGCAGCCAGGCGGTCGGCATGGGCAAGGCGCTCGCCGATGCGTCGCCGGTGGCGCGCGAAGTGTTTCAGGAAGTCGACGAGGCGCTCGGGCAGAATCTCTTCAAGCTGATGAGTGAAGGCCCCGAGGATGAACTGACCCTCACCGAAAACGCCCAGCCCGCGATCATGGCGAATGCGGTCGCGACGCTGCGCGTGCTGGAGAAGGAGGGCGGCGTGACGCTCGCCGCCAAGGCCGCCTATGTCGCGGGCCACAGCCTCGGCGAATATAGCGCGCTGTGCGCGGCCGGCGCCTTCGACCTTGCGACGGCGGCGCGGCTGCTCAAGACGCGCGGGCAGGCGATGCAGGCGGCGGTGCCGGTCGGCGTCGGCGCGATGGCGGCGCTGCTCGGCGCCGACATCGACACCGCGCAAAGGCTCGCCGACGCGGCCGCCGAGGGCGAGGTCTGCACCGTTGCCAACGACAATGATCCGTCGCAGGTCGTGATCTCGGGCCACAAGGGCGCGATCGAGCGCGCGGTCGCTCTGGTCAAGGATTTCGGAATCAAGCGCGGCGTCCTGCTGCCGGTATCGGCGCCCTTCCATTGCCCCTTGATGCAGCCCGCTGCCGACGCGATGGCCGAGGCGCTCGGCGCGAACCCGCCCGCCGCGCCGCTGGTGCCGGTGGTTGCGAACGTCACCGCGAGCCCGGTCAGCGACGCCGGCACGATCCGCGACCTGCTCGTCCAGCAAGTAACGGGCCGTGTCCGCTGGCGCGAGAGTGTCGGCGCGATGGAGAACATCGGCGTCGGCCAGTTCATCGAATTCGGCGGCAAGGTGCTGTCGCCGATGGTCAAGCGCAGCGCATCGGGCGAGGTCGAGACGGTGAGCGTCATTTCGATGGATGACATCGAAGCGCTGCTGAAAACTCTTTGAAAAGATTCGCGCAGAGGCGCAGAGATCGCAGAGATCGCAGAGATTATGACGCAACATATCGATCAGATTTCGCATGATGTGATCGGCGTTGCGATGCGCTTGCACAGTGAAATCGGACCAGGGCTGCTGGAGAGCGTCTATGAGACGCTTCTGGCCGGACGATTGGCTGCAATGGGATATAAGGTTGATCGGCAATGGCCGATCAACATCATTTTCGATGGAGTTGAATTTACCGAGGTCGCCCGTGTCGATTTATTGGTCGACGAACGGCTGGTGGTCGAAATCAAGTCAACCGACGCTGTGCATCCTGTTCATTCAAAGCAGGTTCTCACTTATTTGAAGTTGCTTCATTTGCCCGTTGGACTGCTGATCAACTTTGGTCAGGCTACCCTGAAGGACGGCATACGCCGCCTCGTGAACGACCATAAGGACTCTGCGCTCTCTGCGTCTCTGCGCGAAAATCATTCTATACCGACATCCGATACCCGGATGCAGAAATAAGGAACAAGACTATGTTCGATCTCACCGGCATGACCGCCCTCGTTACCGGCGCTTCGGGGGGCATCGGTTCGGCCATCGCGCAGGCGCTTGCGGCGCAGGGCGCGCGGCTGGCGGTGTCGGGATCCAATGCCGACAAGCTGGGGGTCTTTCGCGACAGCCTTGGCGGCGATCATGTTGCCTTGCCGTGCAACCTCGGCGATGCCGCGGCGGTCGATGCGCTGGTGCCGTCGGCGCTCGAGGCGCTGGGTCAGCTCGATATTCTCGTCAACAATGCCGGGGTCACGCGCGACAATCTGATCATGCGGATGAAGGACGAGGAATGGTCGGATGTGATCCGCATCAACCTCGAGGCGAATTTCCGCCTCGCGCGCGCCGCCGCGAAGCCGATGATGAAGGCGCGGTTCGGCCGCATCATCTCGATCACCAGCGTCGTCGGCGCGACGGGCAATCCGGGGCAGGCCAATTATGCGGCGTCGAAGGCGGGAGTCACCGGCATGACCAAGGCGCTGGCGCAGGAACTGGCGAGCCGCGGCGTGACCGCGAATTGCGTGGCGCCGGGCTTTATCGCCACCGCGATGACCGACGACCTGCCCGACGCGCAGAAGGAAGCGCTCAACCAGCGCATCCCGGCGGGACGGATGGGCGAGGGGAGCGATATCGCCGCGGCGGTCGTCTATCTCGCGTCGAAGGAAGCTGGGTATGTTACCGGGCAGACGCTGCACGTGAACGGCGGGATGGCGATGCTGTCGTGACATCGCGACGTTGGGACGTTCGCGACTGAACGGCTGCTAACGACCGGAAGCGGCCGCCCGGCATCTCCTAACTTTGTCATCCCCGCGAAAGCGGGGACCCAGAGCGTGCGTCGGCTAACCCCACACTGGGTTCCCGCTTTCGCGGGAATGACGAAGGTGGGGAGGGGCAGCTTCCCACTTCAAAGCCGCCCTGCGCCCTTTTGGGGCGAAGTCGGTGTCAGCTATGCAAAAAGTGCATCACATCCCCATCCTGCACGACATAGCCCTTGCCCTCGGCGCGCAGTTTGCCCGCTTCGCGCGCCTTGGCCTCACCGCCCAGCGTGACATAATCGTCGAAAGCGATCGTCTCGGCGCGGATGAAACCCTTCTGGAAATCGCTGTGAATCTCGCCTGCCGCCTCGGGCGCGCTCGCGCCCTTGTGGACGGTCCAGGCGCGCGCTTCTTTCGGCCCGACGGTGAAGAAAGTCAGAAGATGGAGCAATTCATAGCCGGCGCGGATCACGCGCGCGAGCCCGGTTTCGTGGAGGCCCATCTCCTCTAGGAACATCATGCGCTCGTCGGCGTCCATGCCGACCAATTCGCTCTCGATCGCCGCCGAGACGATCACCGCCTGCGCGCCTTCGGCCTTGGCGCGCGCGAAGACGGCTTCGCTGTGGGCGTTGCCGGTCGCGGCATTACCCTCTTCGACATTGCAGACATAGAGGACGGGCTTGGTGGTCAGAAGCTGCGCCTGCTTCAAAATGCGCTCTTCCTCGACGTCCTTGGGCTCGGTCAGCCGCGCGGGCTTGCCGGCGCGCAGCAGATCGAGCGCCTGGCCGAGCACCGAGGCCGCGGCCTTGGCCTCCTTGTCGCCGCCGGTCGCCTTCTTCTGAAAGGCGGGGACGCGCTTCTCGAGGCTTTCGAGATCGGAGAGCAGCAGTTCGGTCTCGACCGTCTCGGCATCGGCGACGGGATCGACCTTGTTCTCGACATGCTGAATGTCGTCATCCTCGAAACAGCGCAGGACGTGGACGATCGCGTCGACCTCGCGGATGTTGCCGAGGAACTGGTTGCCGAGACCTTCGCCCTTCGACGCCCCGCGCACCAGCCCCGCGATATCGACGAAGGCGAGCTGGGTCGGGATGATCTTCTGGCTGCCCGCGATCGCGGCGAGCTTGTCGAGCCGCGCGTCGGGCACGGCGACGTTGCCGATGTTCGGCTCGATCGTGCAGAAGGGATAATTCGCCGCCTGCGCCGCCTGCGTCTCGGTCAGCGCGTTGAACAGGGTGGACTTGCCGACATTGGGCAGCCCGACGATCCCGCATTTGAAACCCATTTTCTAACCCTTTTGACCAAGCCATCGCGCAAAGACGCGCACCGGCTGATATTCCCAATCGAGGCGCTCATAGAGCCCCGCGGCGGGATTGCCATCCCGAACCATCAATTCGACCTTCGGACAGCCGCGCGCGGCAAGCCAGTCGCAGCCGCCGTCGAGCAGCCTGCGCGCGATCCCGCCCCCGCGCCAGTCGGGCCGCACGCCCAGATAATAGACCCAGCCGCGATGCCCGTCGAACCCCACCATGACCGTCCCGACGATCGCGCTTTCTGCTTCGGCGAGCAGGATCGTCGAGGCGTCGTGGCCCAGCGCGCGGTCGAAATCGGCGCTGGGGTCGTTCCACGGCCGGGTGAGGTCGCAGCTTTGCCACAGAGCGATCACGGCGTCGCGATCGACGGGCGTCGCGGCGCGGACCGCCGTCACGGCTGCAGCCGCAGCGCCAGATCGTTCTGGAATCGTACGTCGTCGCCGTCGGCGAGCCAGCCCGCTTCGGCGGCGATCGCGCCGAGCAGGTCGGTCAGCGGCTCGATTTCGCTCTTGTGATAATTGCCGAGGACGTGGCCGGTGACGCGGTCCTTGTGCCCCGGGTGACCGATGCCGATGCGCACGCGGCGGAAATCGTCGCCGATATGGGCGATCATGCTGCGGATGCCGTTATGCCCCGCCGCGCCGCCGCCGCGCTTCACTTTCACCTTCATCGGCGCGAGGTCGAGCTCGTCGTAAAAGGCGGTGACGTCCTGCGGCGTCAGCTTGTAGAAATCCATCGCGGCGCGCACGCTGCGGCCGCTTTCGTTCATGAAGGTGCCGGGTTTCAGGAGCAGGACACGCTCGCGGCCGATACGGCCGTCCTGAATCCAGCCCTGGAATTTCTTCACCGGAGTGGAAAAGCCGTGCGTGTCGGCGATGACGTCGGCCGCCATGAAGCCGACATTGTGGCGGTGCATCGCATATTGGGGCCCGGGATTGCCGAGGCCGACCCAGAGCTGCATGACAGTGCCTTTCCCCGCCGCGAGAGCGATGACGATAGCATTGTCGAATAAAGCAGCCGTGTCCCCGCGAAGGCGGGGACCCATCACCGGCCGGTGCTATCTTGAGCCGTCCGGTGATGGGCACCCGCCTTCGCGGGTGCACGCTGCTCTTTATTCCTATTCAGGCGATCAAGCCTCTTCGGCGGCTTCGCCCTCGTCCTTCGTCGTGTCGCCGTCGCTCGACTTGAGCGCCGACGGGGCGACGATGGTCGCGATGGTGAAGTCGCGGTCGGTGATCGCGCTTTCGCTGCCCTTCGGCAGTGTCACATTGCTGATGTGGATCGAATCGCCGACATCGAAACCGGTGACGTCGATCGTGATCTCGTCGGGGATCTTGTCCGCTTCGCAGACCAGTTCCAGCTCGTGGCGAACGATGTTAAGCACGCCGCCGCGCTTCAGGCCGGGCGAGGCTTCTTCGTTCGCGAACACGACCGGCACTTCGACATGGACCTTGGCGTCCTTCGAAATGCGCAGGAAGTCGGCGTGGATCGGACGATCCTTGACCGGATGGAAAGCGACGTCCTTCGGCAGCGTGCGAATGCTCTTGCCGTCGACGTCGATCATCACGACCGAGTTCATGAAGTGACCCGTCATCAGCTGCTTCATCAGCAGCTTTTCCTCGACGTGGATCATCAGGGGTTCTTCCTTGCCGCCATAGACGACGGCGGGGACGCGGCCATTACGACGCAGCTCGCGCGAGGCTCCCTTGCCTCCGCGTTCGCGCGTCTCGGCCGTCAGCGTCAGCTGATCGCTCATAGTTATTCTCCGAGTTCGGTTACACAGTTCCGCCACGCCTCCAGGGATGACCATGACGGAAGCGCGGGCGCATAGCGGGGAAGCGGCGGAAATGCAAGCGGGGAGGGGGATGGCCACTTCTCGACCGGGAGCGGCCCCATCCCTGTTCGTCACCCCGGACTTGATCCGGGGTCCCGCTCGGCAACGGTGACAAGCGAGACCCCGGATCAAGTCCGGGGTGACGAAAGTCTGAAAGCGACCGGAAGCTATTGCTCATGGCGGCTCTCTCCCCTTCAGGGGAGAGATACGCAGGCTTGCCGGTTTACCGGCTAGCCGGAGTTGAGAGGGGCGTGGACGCCTCCCCCTCTCCCAACCCTCTCCCCTGAAGGGGAGAGGGCTTTATGGCCGCTCCCCACCCCAAAGGGGCCTCCTGCTAGAAACTCGCGCGCGCCGTGATCCGGATGTCGCGGCCGGCGAGCGGCACATAATCCTTGGTGAAGCTGGCGTGGCGCCGCGCGTCGACGTCGAAGATATTGTCGGCGGCGAGCGTCAGCGACAGGTGCCGGGTTTCGGGAAGCGGGCGCCAGGTCAGCGAGGCGTTGACCAAAGTGAAGCCCTTGGTCGGCGTCTCGAACGCCGCGATGCGGGTCTGGTCGTCGGTCCATTCGACCTCGGCGCGCGCGTCGAGCCGCTCGCTCGATGCCTCCAGCCCGCCGCGGATGCGCAGCGGCGGGATGCGCGGGACATAGGGACCGTCGACGATCTTCGCGCGCGTCATGTCGGCGGTCGCGTCGGCGCCGATATGGAAGCCGCCGATCTGCGCGAGCGGCGCGGCGCCCTCGAACTCGAAACCCCAGACGCGTGCCTTGTTCTGGCGGAACTCGAACAGGGGCAGATCGTCGGCGATCAGGCCAGTGTCGGTTTCATAGATGAAATTGTCGAACCGGCTCGCATAGCCGGTCAGCCCCGCCGACCAGCCGTCGCGCTTGAACTTCAGCGAGGCTTCGCCGCCCCAGCTCGTTTCCTTGGCGAAATTCGGATTGCCGCGCTCATAGGTCAGGGTCGCCGCGTGCGGGCCGTCGGACAGCAGTTCTTCGGCCGAGGGCGCGCGCTCGCTGCGCGAGATCGAGACGCTGGCCTTGAGCCCATCGGCGAGCTGATAGCTGAGCCCAGCCGCACCCGACAGGCTGCTGAACGAGCGGTCGAAGCCGATGCTTTCGGCGCGGACCTGGGACTTTTCGAGGCGCAGCGCACCTTCGAGTGTCACCGGACCGCGTTCGAGTTCCTGCAGCGTGAAGGCCGCGATGCGCGTCGTTTCGTTCGCGGGCAGGAAGGCTTCGTCGCCGATCGCCGCGAAGTCTCGGAAGCTGTACTGGACGCCGCTCGCGCCGCGCCAGCCGCCGCGGTCGTTCTGCGCCAGTTCGGCGCGCGCCTCGATGCCGCGGTTGGTGAAGCGGGTTCCGGGCTCGCCATCGTCGAATTCGGTATGGGCATAGTCGGCATAGGCGCCGCGCACGCGCAATTTCTCGAACAGTCCGTCGCCGAGCTCGACCTCGCCGCGCAAGTCGACGCGATACTGGCGCGCCTTGATCGTCGGCACCTCGTCGATGTCGGCGCGCGGCGGGATGCCATATTCATCCGCGAGATAGCCGAAGCTGATCCCGAGCGAGCCGCCGTCGTCGATGAAGGCGGCGCCGACGCCGGCGCTTTTGCTGGTGCTCTGGCTGTTCGGCACCTTGCCGCGGCTGTTCGCGGCGTCGGTCAGCCGCGCCGCCTCGTCGGCATCGCCGTCGGCGGTCGCGTCGGCCGCGAGGTCGAGCAGATGCGCGCGCAGGGCAGGGGCATAGATCAGCCCGCCGACGCGGACATTGTTCGAATCGCGATAATTGCCGTCGGCGTGGACGACGAAGCGCTGGCCGACCGGCACGTCGATCGAGGCGCCGATGCTCTTGTCGTCGGCGGCGGTGCCGTAGCTCGCGAGCGCATCGAGGTGGAAGGGGCTTTCGGGAATGCTGCGCGGGATGCGGCGGTCGAAGACATTGACCGCGCCGCCGACCGCCTGGCTCGAAAAGAGCAGCACCGAGGGGCCACGCAGGATCTCGATGCGCTCGGCGGTCAGCGGATCGATCGACACCGCATGGTCGGCCGAGGTCGAGGAGGCGTCGATCGCGCCGAGCCCGTCGACCAGCACCGCCGCGCGCTCGCCCGAAAAGCCGCGCAGGATCGGGCGCGAGGCGCCGGGGGAGAAGCTGCTCGATGAAACACCGGGCTGTGCGGCGAGCGTGTCGCCGATCTGGCCGCGGATATCCTGCGCCAGCTTCTCGCCCTCCATCACCGAGACATTGCCGAGGATGTCGAGGCTGCGGACGTAGGGCGCGGTGACGACGATCGCCTGGTCGGTGTGATAATCGTCGTCGCCGGTCGGCTGCGGCGCGGCATCCTGCGCAAAGGCGGGGGCGGCGATCATCAGGGCGAGCGTGAAACCGGTGGAGGAGAGAAGGCGCATGAAGGGGATTCCTGTTGTTCGGGACGGCAAGTCGCCGACGCCAGTAATGATATACTGTTACAATGACAAGGGTTGTGCAGCGACGATGGATGCCGTTCGTCGGCGCTCGTGCCCCGTTGGTCGACGAAGTGGGCCTGTGCTTGGGGCAAGCGAAGCTGTCTTGCGGCGCTGGGGCGGCGGTCCTAGATCAAGGGCATGACTATTGCCAAAACCAGCCTGGACCTCATCGGCAACACCCCGCTCGTCCTGCTCGAAGGCCCCAGCAAGGCGACGGGATGCGAAATCTGGGGCAAGTGCGAATATGCCAACCCCGGCGGATCGGTGAAGGACCGCGCCGCACTCTATATCGTCCGCGATGCCGAAGCGAACGGCAGCCTGCGCCCCGGCGGGACGATCGTCGAGGGGACGGCGGGCAACACCGGCATCGGGCTCGCGCTCGTCGGCAATGCCTTGGGCTACAAGACGATCATCGTCATGCCCGACAACCAGAGCGCCGAGAAGATGGCGACGATCCGCGCGCTCGGCGCCGAGCTTGTGCTCGTGCCTCCCGCGCCCTTTGCCAACCCCGGCCATTTCGTCCACACCTCGCGCCGCATCGCCGAGGAAACCGACAATGCGATCTGGGCGAACCAGTTCGACAATATCGCCAACCGCAAGGCGCATATCTTCGGCACCGCCGAGGAGATATGGGAGCAGATGGACGGCCGCATCGACGGCTTCACCTGCGCCGCGGGCACCGGCGGGACGATCGCCGGGACGGGGCTGGGCCTCAAGGCCAAGGATGCCGCCATCACCGTCGCGCTCACCGATCCGCACGGTGCCGGGCTGTATAATTATTATCAGTGCGGCGAGTTGAAGCCTGAAGGATCGAGCGTCGCGGAAGGCATCGGGCAGAACCGCATCACCGCCAATCTGGAAGGGGCGCCGATCGACACCCAGTTCCGCATCTCTGACGAAGAGGGGCTGAAGGTCGTGCGCCAGTTGCTCGATGAGGAGGGGCTGTGCCTCGGCCTGTCGTCGGGGATCAACGTCGCGGGCGCGATGGCGCTGGCGCGGCAGCTCGGGCCGGGCAAGCGGATCGCGACGATCCTCTGCGACAGCGGCTTTCGCTATCTGTCGACGCTCTACAATCCCGAATGGCTCGCGAGCAAAGGGCTGGCGGCATGACCGGACCCTCCGCGACGACCCCGCCCGCGCCGGTGAATGATTCGATGCGCCGGCTTCAGATCGGGATTGCCGGTTTGCTGACCGTGCTGCTGCTCGTCGGCATGGCGGGGCTCATCGGCGATCGCGCGCGCCAGAATGCGGCGCAGGAGGCCCCAGCGACGACGCAGATGGCGCCGCTCGATGCCGCGAAGGCCGGCAGCGCGCCGCTTGAGGAACTGGGCGTGCAGCCGGTGTCGAAGGACCAGAATGAGGTCGGCGGCGTCAAGGCGCCGCAGCCGGCTCCCGCGGTTCCCGACCTCGAACCCGATCCAGCGCTCGCGCGGGCCCGCCAATCGAAACAGTGACCGCGCGCCGCCGCCCGGCTGCGCTCGACGCCGCCGTTGCGGTGTCGGTGCTGCTTGTGCTGGCATGGGTCGCGGGCGGGCAGGCGGCGCTCGGGCGGATCGATCCGGCGCTGGTTTTGCCGTGGCTGGCGTTGGTGCTGGTGCTTCTGGAGCGATGGCGACAAGCTCGCGAAAACAAGCTGCGTGGCCCCGCGAAGGCGGGGACCCATCTCCGGCCGGACCGAGATAGCGCCGACCGGAGACGGACCCCCGCCTTCGCGGGGGAACACGGCTTTCTTGTCGTGGTGCTCCTGCTCCTGCCGGCGCAGGCGATTCTTGCTCTGCTGCTCGCGGGGCAAATGCCTTGGGCGCAACTGGGGCTGGTTGGTGTCGGGGCCGTGCTGGTCGCGTGGCTTGCCGCCCATCTGGCGCGGTGGCGGGTGGGCAGGGCGGTGCGAGGCATGGTTGCGCTGTTGCTTATCGGGGTCTGGTTTGCCGGGTCGCATCTGCTGCTCGCCGCTCTCTATCGCGCTCCACCCGCCGCGGGCGCCCCCGTCACCATGCTCACCGGCCTGCCGCTGCGCTGGTCGGCGGATGGCGACATGGCGGCGATGATCGCGCAAGGCATGAGCGACGACCCGGCCTTGCAGCGGATCGAGGCGGCGGGGCCGGTGCGCCTGATCGACAGCCTGATCGACCATCCGCCCGCGCCGGGCGGCACGCTGTTCCTCGCGCATCCGCGCGCGCTCGCGCCGCGCGAGCTTGTCGCCGTCGATGCTTTCGTACGTGGGGGCGGGCGCGCGGTCATCCTCGCCGACGCCCTGTCGGGCTGGCCGGCGCGCCACCCGCTCGGCGATCCGCGCAATCCGCCGGTCACCAGCCTGCTGACCCCGCTGCTCGATCATTGGGGCGTGACGCTCGGCGCCGCTCCGGCAGGCGAGCGGGGGCCGCTGGCGATCGATATCGACGGCGCGCGGCTGCGCCTGTTCAGCGCGGGGCAGTTCGAGCGGTTTCCCGCCACCTGTCAGGCCCATGCCGGCCGCCGCATCCTCCATTGCCGCATCGACCGGGGCGAGGCCTGGCTCGTCGGCGACGCCGATCTGATCTTCGCGCCGCTCTGGAGGGCCGCGCCCGACTGGGCGGCGCATCTGCGGCGGGCCGACACGATGGAATGGCTCGCCGCGTCCCTCTGGCCGCGCGGCAGGCAGGCAATCCTGCGACCCTTGTGGATTCGTGCCATCGAACAGGCGGGCGAATAGGCAGGCGAAAGCAACGACTTCCCGGCCGCTTCCGCGATCGATTCTCCTCTCATTCCCATGCCTCGGGCCCTGCATTGCGGCGTCCGGACCCGTTTTGGCGCTCATTTCATCGCGAAATCACCTATTTGGGGCGTAATATCCCTATCTCACCCTAAAATACCCCTTTCCACCCCGATGGAGTCTTGATAGGCAGGAATCGGAGAGGGGCAATCTCCGCCTGAGTCTTTCGGCCCGAATCTGTCGATTCCGGGCGCAGGGAAATATTGCCCGGTGGCGCGAGACAGGGGGCTTCAGCGATGGCAGTTGTGACGCCCGGCCGTTATTCGGGCACCAACTTTGCCGCGATCGATGGCAAGGGACGCATCGCCGTCCCCTCGCAGTTCCGCAACAATGTGCCCCTCAATGCGGACGGCCAGCGCGTGCTTTGGGTCGGCTTCCACGAAAAGCTGCCGTGCCTCGTCGCCTATGGGCAGGATCAGTACGATCGCCTGTCGGACGAGATCGAGCGCGACCGCGACACCGCGCTGACCCGCAACCTCGATTTCGACGAGGACGAGGCGTTCAAGAAGCGCTTCAGCTATACCGAGGCCTATACCCTCGACGACAGTGGGCGCTTCCTGCCCAATTTCACCGCGCGCGACCGCGTGGGCGAGGCGGGCGCGACCGCCTTCGTCGGGTCGGGCCGCCGCTTCGAGATATGGTGGCTGCCGACGCTCGCCGAATGCGCCGAGGCCGATCCGGTGCTGCGGCGATTGGCCGGGGCCTGGGAACAGACCAGGGGGAAGGCGCGAAAGTGACCGAACTCCCCCGAGACCTGCCCCGAGATCCTCGGCACGATCCGGTCCTCCGCGAAGAAGTCATCGCCGCTCTTGCCATCGCCCCCGGCGAGCGCCACGTCGATGCGACCTTCGGCGCCGGCGGCTATACGCGCGCGATGCTGTCGGCGGGCGCCGCGGTGATCGCGTGCGACCGCGACCCCGACGCGATCGCCGAAGGGCAGGCGCTGGTCGCCGAGGCCGATGGCCGGCTGACGCTGATCCACGGCCGCTTCGGCGAGATCGACCGGCTGCTCGCCGAGCGCGGGATCGAAACGGTCGACGGCATCACTTTCGACATCGGCGTATCGTCGATGCAGCTCGACCGCGACGCGCGGGGCTTTTCCTTCCAAAAGGACGGCCCGCTCGACATGCGCATGGCGCAGGAGGGCGAAAGCGCCGCCGAGTGGCTCAATCGCGCCGATGAGGAGGAGATCGCCGACGTCCTCTATCATTATGGCGACGAGCGCCAGTCGCGCCGCGTCGCGCGCGCGATCGTCGCGGCGCGGCCGCTGTCGCGCACCGGCGAACTGGCGACGGTGATCCGCAAGGCGCTTCGCCATCCGCCCGGCGCGCCCAAGGATCCCGCGACCAAAAGTTTCCAGGCGATCCGCATCCACATCAACGGCGAACTCGACGAACTGGCCGAGGGGCTTGCCGCCGCCGAGCGCGTGCTGCGTCCCGGCGGCCGTCTCGCGGTGGTCAGCTTCCACAGCAGCGAAGACCGCATCGTCAAGAATTTCCTGCGCGCACGCAGCGGCGGCGACGCCGGCGGATCGCGCCACCGGCCCGCGCTCCAATCTCCGGCGCGGGCCGCAACTTTCGATCCGCCCGCGCGCAAGGTGCGCCCGTCGAAGGCGGAAGAGGCGCGCAATCCCCGCGCACGCTCTGCAACGCTGCGCAGCGCGGTGCGCACCGCGGCCCCGGCCTGGCCCGGTTCATCGATCAAGAAGGAGTCCATGTCATGCTGATGGCGGCCCGCAAGCTCCAGGGAATCGGCCTGGTCCTGCTCGTGCTCCTCTTCGCGATGGCGCTTTATCCGGTCTCGCTGAAGGTCGCGGCGACGCGCAGCGAACTGACGCGGATCGAGCGCCAGATCGACCGGACGCAGGCGAATATCCGCTATCTCGAATCCGAACTCGCGGTGCGCGCCTCGATGCGCCAGCTCGAACAGTGGAACGCCGACAGCTTCGGCTATTCGGCGCCGTCGGCTTCGCAATATCTGGAGAGCGAGCGTCAACTCGCCTCGCTCGACGGCCTGCCGCGCGCGCGCGGCGCCAACGAGGTCGCGCCGGTGCTGATGGCGATGGTGAGCCCGGTGGGAGCGAGCCCGGTCGGCACCCCCGCGTCGGCCACGACCGCCGCCGAAAAGCCGGCGACCAAGCCCGCGGCTGAAAAGCCCGTCGTTCTCGCGCAGGCCGAAACCGCCGTGCAGAGCGATTCGCCGCCGCGCATGGCGCCGACCCGCCGCCGCGAACAGCTCAAGATGATCGAGGATCAGTTGCTCGCCGAATCGACGCTCGCCGACCTCAAGCGCGCCGCGGCGCGCGAAGCGGCGGGAGGCAAGACCGCTCCATGAACACGCTGGTCGTCCGTCCGGCCCGGGTGCGCACCGCTGGAGTGCGGCAGCAGATATTGCTGACCGCGCAGCAGCGGCTGATGATGCTCATGCTGTTGTTCATGGCGGCCTTTTTCCTGATTTCGATGCGCCTGCTGTTTTTCGCGCTGTTCGATACCTCGTCGGGGCATGGCGATGGCGCGGCGACTTTCATTCCCGCGCGCGCCGACATCGTCGACCGCAACGGTGTGCCGCTCGCGCGGACGATCGACGGCTATTCGATCCGCGTCGTGCCGGAGAAGCTGCTCAACAATCGGCAATATCTGGCCGACGAGCTGGTCAAGATCTTTCCCGATACCCCGCGCGAGGAGTTTCTGGCGAAGCTCAGCGGTCCGCGCCCGACCTACATCCGCCGCCGCGCGCTGCCCGATCAGGTCGCGGCGGTGAACGCGATCGGCGATGTCGGATTCGACTTTCCGCGCGAAAAGGAGCGGCTTTATCCCCAGCTCAGCCTCGCGGCGCAGGTGCTGGGCTTCACCGATGCCGAGGGGCACGGCGTCACCGGGGTCGAAGGCGCGTTCGACAAGCAGCTGACCGACAAGGCGACGCGCGGCGAGCCGCTGGCGCTGTCGATCGACGCGCGCGTTCAGGGCGTGCTCGAAAGCGAGCTCGGCAACGCGGTGACCAATCTGGAGGCGATCGGCGGCGCGGGCATCATCCTCGACGTCCACACCGGCGAGGTGCTGGCGATGACCTCGCTGCCGACCTATAATCCGAACAAGCTGATCGCCGGCGACATGGCCGCGCGCCGCAACGCGGTGACCTATAATCTTTATGAGCTGGGATCGGTCATCAAGCCGCTGTCGATCGGCGCGGCGATCGACAGCGGCGTCGTGACCAGCATGGCGAAACGCTACGACGCGACCAAGCCGCTCGCGATCGCGGGATTTCATATTCGCGATTCGCACATGATGGGACGCTGGCTCAACGTGCCCGAGACGCTGATCCACAGCTCGAACATCGTGACCGCGCAGATCGCCGACCAGCTCGGCAAGGAAAAGATGGAGGCGATGTTCCGCAGCATCGAATTCAACAAGCGTCCGGCCATCGAACTCAAGGAACGCGCCTTTCCGCTGTGGCCCAGGGAATGGGGCCGGCTGTCGACGATGACGACCAGCTACGGCCACGGCATCGCGGTGACGCCGCTGCATCTCGCAAATGCCTATGCCGCGCTCGTCAACGGCGGCATCTGGCGCCCCGCGACGATTGTGAAGCTCGGCGACAAGGCACCGCCGCAGGGGCATCGCGTCTTCAAGGCGTCGACGAGCGCGCGGATGCGCCAGCTCCTTCGCCTGATCGTCTCGGACGGCACCGGCCGCCAGGCCGACGCGCCGGGCTTTCGCGTCGGCGGCAAGACCGGTAGCGCTGAAAAGCCGGGCGCGGGCGGCTATCGCCGTCACTCGCTCGTCTCGACCTTCGCCGCCGTTTTCCCGATGGACAATCCGCGCTACGTCGTCATCGCGATGATCGACGAGCCGAAGGGCAATGCCTTCAGTTCGGGCCAGCGTACCGCGGGCTATACCGTCGCGCCGGTGGTTAAGAAGGTGGTGATGCGCGCGGGTCCGATGCTCGGCGTCTTCCCCGACGAAAGCCGCGACGTCGACGTGTCCGAACTGACCCCGCTGCTCTGGAAGAACGGGGAAAGCGAATAATGCGCCTGTCCGCGCTGACAGGCGATCATGGTCTGGCAGGGGCGGACCCGGTGGTGACCGGGCTCGCGATCGACCATCGCAAGGTTGCCCCGGGCACGATCTTCGGCGCCTTCGTCGGCGAGAGATTCAATGGCGAGGATTTCATCCCCGCCGCCGTCGAGGCCGGGGCGATCGCCGTCGTCGCGCGGGCCGAGGCGAAGGTCGAGGGGGCGGTCCACATCGCCGACGCCAATCCGCGCCGCGCCTTCGCGCATATCGCCGCGCGCTTCTTTCACCGCTTTCCCGCGACCTGCGTCGCGGTGACCGGCACCAACGGCAAGACCTCGACGGTCGAGATGACGCGTCAGCTCTGGCGCATGGCGGGCTTTCACGCCGCGTCGATCGGCACGCTCGGCATCACCACCTCGAACGACAGCGCCGCGACCGGGCTGACGACGCCCGACATCGTCACCTTCCTCTCGAACATGTCGGGCCTCGCGGCCGAAGGCGTGACCCACGCGGCGTTCGAGGCGTCGAGCCACGGCCTCGACCAGTATCGCACCGAGGGATTGCGCGTGAAGGCGGCCGCCTTCACCAACCTCAGCCACGATCATCTCGATTATCATGGCGATATGGACAGCTATATGGCCGCGAAGATGCGGCTGTTCCGCGAGGTTGTCGACGCCGACGGCACGGCCGTCATCTGGAACGACGATATATGGTCGCCCGCCGCCGAATATGCGGCGAAGCAGCGCGGCCTCCGCACGCTGACCGTCGGCACGCACGGCGAGGATTTGCGCCTTGTCTCGCGCGAGCCGACCCAGCTCGGCCAGTCGCTGCTGATCCAGGCGGGGGCGTTGGCGCAGAAGGTCACGCTGCCGCTGATCGGCGCCTATCAGGTCGCCAATGCGCTCGTCGCGGCCGGGCTGGTGATCGCGACCGGCGGCGACGTGCAGCAGACGCTCGCCAATCTCGCGCGGCTCCAGCCGGTGCGCGGGCGGCTGGAACGCGCAGCGATCACGCGGGCGGGCGCACCTGTCTATGTCGATTATGCACATACGCCCGATGCGATCGAAGCCGCGCTCGACGCGCTCCGCCCGCACGCCGCGGGCCGGCTGATCCTCGTCTTCGGCGCCGGCGGCGACCGCGACCAGGCGAAGCGCGCCGAAATGGGCCGGGTCGCCGCCGCCAAGGCCGACGTCCTGATCATCACCGACGACAATCCGCGCGGCGAAGATGCCGCCGCGATCCGCGCCGCGATCGCCGAGGGCGCGCCGGATGCCCAGATCATCGGTGACCGCCGCGCCGCGATCGCCGCCGCGATCATCGAGGCGCGCGCCGACGACATCGTCTGCATTGCGGGCAAGGGTCACGAGCAGGGCCAGATCGTCGGGCGCGGCGAGGCGATGCGCATCCTTCCCTTCGACGATGTCGCGGTCGCGCGCGAGGAGGCGGCATGAATCCGCTGTGGACCGCACGCGCTATCGCGGCTGCTACGGGAGGGACGGCCAGCGCCGACTTCACGGTGCAGGGCGTTGCCTTCGATTCGCGCGAGGTGACGAAGGGCGACCTGTTCATCGCGATGAAGGGCGAGGCGACCGACGGTCACAAGTTCATCGACAAGGCGATCGCGGCGGGCGCCGCGGGTATCGTCTGCGAGACCGACATCGAGTTTCCGCATGTCCGCGTCGCCGACAGCGTCGCCGCGCTCAACGCGCTCGGCACCGCATCGCGCGCGCGCAGTCACGGGCGGATCATCGGCGTCACCGGATCGGCGGGCAAGACCGGGACGAAGGAGGCGCTGTTCGCCGCGCTCGATCGCTTCCGCCCCGGCAAGGCGCACCGTTCGGTCAAGAGCTACAACAACCACGTCGGCGTGCCGCTCAGCCTCGCGCGGATGCCGTCGACCGCCGATTTCGGCGTGTTCGAGATGGGGATGAATCACGCGGGCGAGCTTGCCGAACTGACCCGCATGGTGCGCCCGCACGTCGCGATCGTCACCACCATCGCGCCCGCGCATATGGAATATTTCGGCAGCGAAGCGGCGATTGCCGACGCGAAGGGCGAGATTTTCGAAGGGCTGGAACCAGGCGGCACCGCGATCCTGCCGTTCGACAGCCCGCATTATGCGCGGCTGCGCGCCAAGGCGGAGCAGCATGCCGCGCATATCGTCAGCTTCGGGCTCGGCGAGGGCGCCGACGTCCGCGCGGTCGACTGGCTGCCCGACGGGCAGGGCGGATCGCTCGTCACCGCGCAGGTGCAGGATGCGCTGCTCTGTTTCACCATCGCGCAGGCGGGCGCGCATTGGGTGTCGAATGCGCTTGCGGTGCTCGCTGCGGTGAAGGCGGTCGGCGGCGACCTGCCCGCCGCGGGGCTGGCCTTTGCCGAGATGGGCGGGCTCGCCGGGCGCGGCGCGCGCCACCGGGTCCAGGTGCCCGGCGGCTCGATCCTCGTCATCGACGAAAGCTATAACGCCAATCCCGCTTCGATGGCCGCGACGATCGAACAGCTCGCGGCCGAATCCGGCGACCGCAAGGTTGCGATTCTGGGCGCGATGAAGGAGCTTGGCGCCGATGGCGAGGCCTATCACACCGCGCTCGCGGCTCCGCTCGTCGCGGCGGGCGTGCGGTTCGCCCTGCTTGTCGGCGAAGAGATGGCGCCGCTTGCCAAAGCGCTTGAGGGACGCATCGAATTCGAGCATGTGGCCGCCCACCCGGCCGCGACCGCGCGGCTGAAGGACGTGATCTGGCCCGGCGACACGGTGCTGGTCAAGGGATCGAACAGCGTCGGCCTGTCGCATGTGGTGACGGCGCTGACCAACGGGGATTATTGATGTTATATTGGCTGGCGGAATGGCTGGGCTTTCCGGGGGCTTTGAACCTCATCCGCTATCTGAGCTTCCGCTCGGGCGCCGCGGTCGCGACCGCGCTGATCATCGGCCTGTGGATCGGGCCGCGTTTCATCCTGATGCTGCGGATGCGGCAGGGGAAGGGGCAGCCGATCCGCGACGACGGCCCGCAAAGCCATCTCGCGAAAAAGGGCACGCCGACGATGGGCGGGCTGATGATCCTCATTTCGCTGATGATCTCCGCGCTCTTGTGGATGGACCTGTCGAACCGCTTCGTCTGGGCGTGTCTGTTCGTTACCGGCGGGTTCGCGGCGGTCGGATTCCTCGACGATCTCGACAAGGTGACCAAGGCCAGCCATCGCGGGATTCCCGGGCGCGTGCGCCTGCTGATCGAGTTCGCGATCGCCGCGGTCGCGGTGCTGCTGATCGTTTCGCGTACCGGCACCGACCTCTATCTGCCCTTCTTCAACGACGTCTACATCCCGCTCGGACCCTTTTATTACATCTTCGCGATGGTGCTGATCGTCGGCTTCGGCAATGCGGTGAACCTGACCGACGGGCTCGACGGGCTCGCGACCTTTCCGGTGATGATCGCCAGCCTGACCTTCCTCGTCATCGTCTATCTGTCGGGTAACGTGAAATTCGCCGGCTACCTCGGCATCCCGCACGTTCCCGGCGCCGGCGAACTCGCGATCTTCGCCGCCGCGATCATCGGCGCGTGCCTTGCCTTCCTGTGGTTCAACGCGCCGCCAGCGGCGGTGTTCATGGGCGATACCGGCAGCCTCGCGCTCGGCGGTGCGCTCGCGACGGTCGCGGTGACCGCGCAGCACGAGCTGGTGCTCGTCCTCGTCGGCGGCCTGTTCGTGGTCGAGGCGCTGTCGGTGATCATCCAGGTCTTCTGGTACAAAAGAACGGGCAAGCGCGTTTTCCGCATGGCGCCGATCCACCATCATTTCGAGCAGCTCGGCTGGCCCGAATCGACCGTCGTCATTCGCTTCTGGATCGTCTCGATCATCCTCGCGCTCGCGGGGCTCGCGACGCTCAAGCTGCGGTGATCACGTCGCGCGCCTTTGCCGGCCGCCGCTATGCGGTGCTGGGGCTGGCGCGCTCGGGGCTGGCGACCGTCGAGGCGCTCGTCGCCAGCGGCGCGGGCGTCACCGCGTGGGACGACCGTGAGGAAGCGCGCGACGAGGCGATGGCGCTGAACGCCGATATCGCCGATCCGCTCGCCATCGATCTCGTCGGTTTCGCGGGCGTCGTCGTGTCGCCGGGCGTGCCGCTCAACCGCCACCCGATCGCCGCGCACGCGCGTGAGGCGCATGTCCCGGTGATCGGCGACGTCGAGCTGTTCGCCGAAGCGCGTCCCGATCTGCCGCCGCACAAGGTCGTCGGCATCACCGGCACCAACGGCAAGTCGACTGTCACCGCGCTCGTCACCCATATGCTCGACAGCGCGGGGGTGCCTGCGCTGATGGGCGGCAATATCGGCCTGCCGATCCTGTCGCGCGATCCCTTGCCCGAGGGAGGGGTCTATGTGCTCGAATTGTCGAGCTATCAGATCGACCTCGCGCACAGTCTCGCCTGCGACGTCGCGGTGCTGACCAATCTGACCCCCGACCACCTCGACCGCTACGACGGTTTCGCGGGCTATGCGGCGTCGAAGGCGCGGCTGTTTTCGTTGCAGCACCGCGATCAGGTCGCGATCGTCGCGGTCGACGACGATCCGTCGCGGATGATCGCCGGGCGCATCAATCACCGTCTCCACCGCGTCTCGGCAAAGGACATCGATCCCGCCGACCAGGCGCGCTGGCCCGCGCTGCAGGGACCGCACAACGCGCAGAACGCGGTGTGCGCGATCGCCGTCTGCCGGACGCTGGGGCTGAACGACGAAGAGATCGAACGCGGGCTCGCCACCTATCGGGCGCTCCCGCATCGCATGGAATGGGTCGGCGAAGCCGCTGGCGCCAGCTGGTACAACGACAGCAAGGCGACCAACGCGGCTTCCGCTGCACCGGCGCTGGCGGCCTTTCCGCCGGCGCCGGACCAGCGTCTGCACTGGATCGCCGGCGGGCAGGCCAAGGGCGACGGCCTGTCCGCCTGCCGTCCCTGGTTCGGCCATGTGAAGCGCGCTTATCTGATCGGCGAGGCGGTCGAGGCTTTCGCGGCCGAGATCGGCGATGCGATCCCGATCGACCGGGCAGGCGATCTCGCGACCGCGGTCGCGCATGCGGCGGCGGCGGCAGAGCCCGGCGACATCGTCCTGCTCTCGCCCGCCTGCGCGTCGTTCGACCAGTTCTGGGACTATGAGCAGCGCGGCGACGCGTTCCGCGACCTCGTTCGAGCGTTGGGAGATGGATGAGGATATGAGCGGGGGGACCGACATGAATGCGACCGAACGCCCGGTCATCGCCGCGACGACGCGGACGGCCAAGCGGCGCGGCCCGCGCCTCAGTCGCGCCGACCGCACACCGCTCGGCCTCTGGTTCTGGGAAATTGACCGGGTGCTGCTGCTGCTCGTCTCGATGCTGATCGCGGTCGGACTGGTCGCGGTCGCGGCGGCGTCGCCGGTCGCGGCGCAAAAGCTGTCGACGACGACCGCCAGCCTCGACCCGCTCTATTATTTCTATCGCCAGCTCATGTGGGTGATCGTCGGCGTGCCCGTCATGCTCGGCGTGTCGATGCTGCCCAAGGCGCAGGCGCGGCGCTTTGCCATCTATGGCACCATCTGTTTTCTTGTCCTGCTGTTCCTTGTGCCGCTGATCGGCACGTCGGTGAACGGCGCGCAGCGCTGGATCGGCAGCGGCGTTTTCCGCCTGCAGCCGTCGGAATTCCTGAAGCCCTTTTTCGCGGTATCGCTGGCGTGGATATTGTCGCTGCGGCTCCACGACCAAAGCCTTCCCGTCGTGCCTTTGTCCTTCGTGTTGACCGGCATCATCGGCATATTGCTGATGGGCCAGCCCGACCTCGGGCAGACGATCATCTTCCTCGGCACCTGGCTGGTGCTGGTGATGGTCGCGGGGCTTTCGATGCGGATCATCGGCATTCTCGCGGCGAGCGGCTTCGCCGGGCTCGTCATCGCTTACTTCACCTATTCGGTCGCCAATCAGCGCATCAACAGCTGGCTGTTCGGTGAGGGCGACAGTTTTCAGGAAGATCGCGCGCACGCGACGATCACCGCGGGCGGGTTGATCGGCACCGGCCCCGGCGCGGGGCTCGCCAAATTCAAGCTGCCCGAGGCGCACACCGACTATATCTTTTCGGTCATCGGCGAGGAATTCGGGATCATCGCCTGTATCGCGATCGCGATCCTGTTCCTCGCGATCATCGTCCGCGTCCTCGTCCGCCTGCTCGACGAAGAGGATAGTTTCCAGATCCTCGCGGTCGCGGGGCTGATCGCGCAGTTCGGCGGGCAGGCGACGATCAACATGGCGGTGAACACCCAGCTCTTTCCGTCGAAGGGCATGACCTTGCCCTTCATCAGCTATGGCGGCTCATCGTTCATTGCGCTGTCGATCGGTATGGGTTTGCTCTTGTCGCTGACCCGGCGAAACCCCTATGCCGCGCGGGTGTCGATGACCCGCAACTGGAACAAGCGATGACAGCAACGCGCCACTTTCTGCTCGCCGCCGGGGGGACCGGCGGCCATATGCTGCCCGCCTATGCCCTGGCGGGCGAATTGATTGCGCGCGGGCACCGCGTCGCGCTGGTCAGCGACGACCGCGGCCTGAAAATTCCGGGCGCGCCCGCCGAGCTCGAAACGCATGTGCTGCCCGCCGGCCGCGTCCATGGCGGCCCCGTCGGCTGGGTGAAGGCCGCGCTCGCGATCCGCAAGGGCCGCAGGCAGGCGATCGACCTGATCCGCACTTTCGACCCCGCGGTCGTCGTCGGCTTCGGCGGCTATCCCTCGCTGCCCAGCCTGCTCGCGGCGGGATCGACGAAGCGGCCGCGGGTGATCCACGAACAGAATGCCGTACTCGGCCGCGTCAACCGGATGATGGCGCCGCGCGTCGATGCGGTCGCGGTTGCCTATCGCAACATCCAGCGCTTCCCGGCCGGGCACGAGATGAAACTCCACATCACCGGCAATCCGGTGCGCGACGAGATTATCGCAATCCGCGAGGACGGCTTCCCGCCGCTGCCCGAGGACGGCATCTTCCGCCTGCTCGTGGTCGGCGGCAGTCTCGGTGCCACGGTGCTGAGCGACGTCGTGCCCGCCGCGATCGCGATGCTGCCGCGCGCTTTGCTCGACCGCTTGCAGGTCGTGCAGCAGGCGCGCGAGGACGATATCGCGGCGGTGCGCGCCAAATATGCCGAACTCGGCGTCGCCGCCGAATGCGCGCCCTACATCGCCGATTTCCCCGAGCGGCTGCGCTGGGCGCATCTGGTGATCGCGCGCGCGGGCGCCTCGACCGTCGCCGAACTCGCCTGCGCCGGGCGGCCCGCGATCTTCGTGCCCTATCCGCACGCGATGGATAATCACCAGACCTATAATGTCGTCGATCTGGTTCAGGCGGGCGGCGCGATTTCCTTCCAGCAGCCCGATTTCACCGCCGCCGAGGTCGCGAAGCATATCCAGCGCATGGCGCTCGAGCCCGGCGCGCTCGAAGAAGCGGCCGAGCGCGCCGCGAGCTGCGGGCTCCCGCAAGCGACGCGCGATCTTGCCGATCTGGTCGAGTCCTTCGCCGCGCCGCCGATGATGGACGTGATCCGCGTCGGCGCCCCGACGCGCGCCGCGGTCGCGGGTAGCATCGCCGCCACCCGCGCGGGAGACGCCTGATGCGCGGCGTCGCGACCGATATCGGCATCATCCACTTCATCGGCATCGGCGGCATCGGCATGTCGGGGATCGCCGAGGTGATGCACAATCTCGGCTATCAGGTGCAGGGCAGCGACATCGCCGACAGCTATGTCGTCGAAGGCCTCAGGAAACGCGGGATCAAGGTTGCGATCGGCCACGAAGCCGCGAACGTCGAAGGCGTCGCGGTCGTCGTCACCTCGACCGCGGTCCAGCGCGGCAATCCCGAGGTCGAGGCGGCGCTCGCGCACCGCATTCCCATCGTCCGCCGCGCCGAGATGCTCGCCGAACTGATGCGCCTCAAATCGACCGTCGCGGTCGCCGGGACGCACGGCAAGACGACGACGACCAGCCTCGTCGCGGCGCTGCTCGACGCGGGCGGGGTCGATCCGACGGTGATCAACGGCGGCATCATCAACAATTACGGCTCGAACGCGCGGCTCGGCGCGTCGGACTGGATGGTGGTCGAGGCCGACGAGAGCGATGGCAGCTTCCTGCGCCTCGACGGCACGATCGCGGTGGTCACCAATATCGATCCCGAGCATCTCGACCATTATGGCAGCTTCGACGCGATCAAGGGCGCCTTCGTCGAATTCATCGAGAATGTGCCTTTCTACGGCGCCGCAATGCTCTGCCTCGACCATCCTGAGGTGCAGGCGATTATCCCGCGCATCCGCGACCGGCGCATCGTCACTTACGGCTTTTCCGCGCAGGCCGACGTGCGCGGCACCAATGTGACGCCGGGGCCCGACGGCAACCGCTTCGACGTCGTCGTGCGCGACCGCGACGGCAACAGCCGGACGATCGAGGGCATCCACCTGCCGATGTCGGGGCGCCACAATGTCCAGAACGCGCTCGCGGCGATCGCGGTGGCGCTGCACATGGGCGTGCCGGATACCAAGATCGTATCGGGTTTCGAGGGCTTTGCGGGCGTCAAGCGCCGCTTCACCAAGGTCGGCGAAATTGCCGCCGAGGGCGGCGTCGTGACGGTGATCGACGATTATGCCCATCACCCGGTCGAAATCCGCGCCGTTCTGTCGGCGGCGCGCGAGGGTGCCGGGGCGGGGCGCGTCGTCGCGGTGGTCCAGCCGCATCGATTTACCCGTCTGCGCGATCATATGGACGACTTCCAGCAGGCGTTCAACGACGCCGACATGGTGCTCGCGTTGCCCGTCTATGCGGCGGGCGAAAGTGCGATCGACGGCGTGTCGTCGGACGCGCTGGTCGCGGGGTTGAAGGATCGCGGGCATCGTCACGCATCGACCGTTGCCGATGCCGATGCACTGGCCGCGGCGATTGGCGAAACGATCGGGGCGGGCCAGATCGGCGCGGGGGACAAGATCATCTGCCTCGGCGCCGGCGACATCACGAAGATCGCGGCCGGGCTGGCGGCGGCGGTGGAGGGCGCGAAGTGACCTCCGATCCCAAAACCATTCGTCCTGAGCTTGTCGAAGGACCGCCCTTTTCTTTTGCGTCGGAAGAAAGGAAGAGCGGCCCTTCGACAAGCTCAGGGCAAACGGCATTTGAAAATGTGCGCGGCAAGCTCACGCCCGGTGCCCCGCTGGCGCCGCTGGTCTGGTTCAAGTCGGGCGGCCCCGCGGACTGGCTGTTCGAGCCGAAGGATGCCGACGATCTCGCGGATTTCCTCCGCGATCTCGACCCGGCGATTCCGGTGATGGCGCTCGGCCTCGGCTCGAACCTCATCGTTCGCGACGGCGGCTTTCCGGGTGTCGTCGTCCGGCTCGGCAAGGCCTTCGCCAAGGTCGAGGCGCTCGACGCGACGACGCTGCGCTGCGGCGGCGGCGCGTCGGGCATCCTCGTGTCCTCGACCGCGCGCGACACCGGGGTGGCGGGGCTGGAATTCCTGCGCTCGATCCCCGGCACGGTCGGCGGCTTCGTCCGTATGAACGGCGGCGCCTATGGCAGCGAGGTCAAGGACATATTGGTCGAGGCTGAGGTCGTTTTGCGTTCGGGCGAGCGCCGGACGCTGCCGCTTGCCGACCTCGGCTACACCTATCGTCACAGCGAATTGCCCGAAGGCGCGGTGGTGATCGGCGCGACCTTCCGCGGGCGCCCCGGCGCGAGCGACGCCATTCAGGCCGAAATGGACCGCATTGCGGCGAGCCGCGAAGCCTCGCAGCCTTTGCGATCCAAGACCGGCGGTTCGACCTTCAAGAACCCCGAGGGCCACAAGGCGTGGCAGCTCGTCGACGAGGCGGGGTGCCGCGGTTTCGCCGTCGGCGGAGCGCAGGTCAGCGAGAAGCATACCAATTTCCTGATCAACACCGACGATGCCACGAGCGCCGACATCGAAGCGCTCGGCGAGGAAGTCCGCCGCCGGGTGAAGGCGAAGAGCGGCATCGAACTGCAATGGGAAATTCAGCGCGTGGGAATCGAGAAATGAGCCGGGGTCCGTGGCATGTCGCCGTCCTGATGGGCGGCTGGTCCGCCGAACGCGAAGTGTCGCTGATGAGCGGCCGGGATATCGCCGACGCGCTCGAGAGCCGCGGCCACAGGGTCACCCGCATCGACATGGACCGCGACGTCGCGCTGCGGCTCGCCGAGGCGAAGCCCGACATCGTGTTCAACGCGCTCCATGGCGTTCCCGGCGAGGATGGGACGGTGCAGGGGATGCTCGACCTGATGGGCCTCAAATATACCCACAGCGGGCTCGTCACCTCGGTGATCGCGATCGACAAGGAATTGACGAAGCAGGCGCTGGTGCCGCATGGTGTGCCGATGCCGACGGGGACGATGGTCGACAGCGAAAGCCTGTTTTCAGTCGACCCGTTGCCGCGCCCCTATGTGCTGAAACCCGTCAACGAAGGTTCGTCGGTCGGGGTCGCGATCGTCAAGGACGACAGCAATTACGGCAACCCGATCGCGCGCGAAGCCGTCGGCCCGTGGCAGGAATTCGACCGCCTGCTCGCCGAGCCGTTCATCAAGGGGCGCGAGCTGACCGTCGCGGTGCTCGGAGGCACCGCGCTCGGCGTCACCGAACTGCGCGTCAAATCGGGCTTCTACGACTATGATGCCAAATATACCGAGGGACTGACCCAGCATGTCTGTCCCGCCGAAATCCCCGCCGACATCGCGCAGCGGATGAAGGACCTAGCGGTCCAGGCGCACCGGCTGCTCGGCTGCAAGGGGACGTCGCGCTCAGATTTCCGCTGGGACGACGAGCATGGCCTTGCCGGCATCTATCTGCTGGAGGTCAACACCCAGCCCGGCATGACGCCGCTCAGCCTCGTGCCCGAACAGGCGCGCGCGATCGGCATCGATTATGCCGAACTCGTCGAGCGCATCGTGGAGGAAGCCCTATGAGCAGCACGCGGATCAAGCGTGGCAAGGCGCCCCCGCGCCGCCCCGCGCGCGCGCCGAAGAAAAGGCGGAAAATCCAGAAGTCGCGCCTCAACGCGGTGATCAACGCGCTGCCGGTCAGCCCCGCGACGCTGCAGCGCGCCGCCAACTGGACGATCGGCATCGGCCTCGCCGCCGCGGTTGCGCTCGCCGCGCACGCGACCGGCGTTACCGCGAAAATCCACGAGGAATATGCGCAGGCGGTCGGCCGCGCGGGCTTTCAGGTCAAGAAGGTCGAGGTCGTCGGCGCCGACCGCATCGATCGGCTCAAGGTCTATGACATCGCGCTCGCGCAGAAGGACCGCTCGATGGCGGCGGTCGATCTCGACGATGTGCGCCACGACCTGATGCGCTATGGCTGGATCAAGGATGCGCGCGTCTCGCGCCGCCTACCCGACACGCTCGTCGTCGATATCGTCGAGCGCACCCCGGCGGCGATCTGGCAGCATAATAATCGCCTGTCGCTGATCGACGCGAAGGGCGTCGTGCTCGAACCCGTCAGCGTCGCGACGATGCCCGACTTGCCGCTCGTCATCGGCCCGCACGCGAACCGCCGTGCGCAGGATCTCGACCGGCTGCTGGCCGAGGCAAGCTCCCTGAAGGAATTGCTCGCGGGCGCGACCTGGGTCGGCAACCGCCGCTGGGATTTGCGTTTCCGCAGCGGCGAGACGCTGTCGCTTCCCGAGGGCGAGGTCGAGGCGAAGGCGGCGCTCGCCAAATTCGCGCATATGGACGGCGCCAACCGGCTGCTCGGCCGCGGCATCTTGCGCTTCGACATGCGCGATCCCACGCGTTTCGTGCTGCGCCTGCCGCACGAGGGGCAGGTGGCGCCCGCGAAGCTCGACGATGCGCATGATGCGGCCGATGCCGTTGCCGCCGCCGCTTCGGCGGAGAAGGGATAAGCCATGGCGCCGCCCCGCATCGAAAAGATCATCACCGCGCTCGATGTCGGGTCGTGGAAGGTCTGCGCGCTGATCGCGGGGCAGACTGCCGACGGCCAGCTCCATGTCCTCGGCACCGGCCAGCGCGAGAGCCGCGGCGTCCAGCGCGGCTATGTCGCCGACATGGAGCAGACCGAACATATCGTGCGCGAGGCGATCGAGCAGGCCGAGCGGATCGCGGGGCTCAACATCGATGACGTCTGGGTCAGCTTTTCGGCGGGCAGCCTCTTGAGCGACGTCGCGCCGATCGAGAGCGAGCTCGGCGGTCACCGCATCGAGCAGGAGGATATCGACGACCTGCTCGCCGCGGGCCGCGCCGGGATCGATCCCGAGGGGCGGATGATCCTCCATGCGCAGCCCGCGCTCTATACCCTCGACGGGCTGACCGGGGTCAAGAACCCGATCGGGCTCCACGCCGACCGGCTCGGCGTCGACATCCACATCATCATGGCCGACGGCGCGCCGGTGCGGAATCTGGAGGCGGCGGTGCGGCAGGCGCATCTCGACGTCAACGCCGTGGTCGCCTCGCCGATCGCCGCCGGGCTCGCCTGCCTGTCGGACGAGGAGCGCGACCTCGGCGTTGCGCTGGTCGAGCTTGGCGCCGCGGTCACCACCGTCTCGCTCTATGCCGGCGGAATGCTCGTCGAGATGGCGTCGCTGCCCTTCGGCGCGAGCGACATCACCGACGACATCGCCTCGGCCTTCGGCATCCGGCGCAGCCAGGCGCAGCGCCTGCAGAGCTTCTATGGCTCGGCCTCTGCCTCTCCGCGCGACAATAATGAGATCATCGAGCTCGATCCAGGCGCCCCCGCGGGCAGCGATTCGCCGCGTATCACGCGGGCGCAGCTCGTCGCGGTGATCCGCCAGCGCCTCGACGCGATGATGGGCGACATCGGCCGGACGCTGAAAGACCTGCATTTCGTCGGGCCGGTCGGGCGCCAGGTCGTGCTGGTCGGCGGTGGCGCCGACCTGAAAGGGCTCGCCGACTACACGCAAAGCGCGCTCGGCCGCGCTGCGCGCGTCGGGCGACCGCGCGGGCTGCACGGCCTGCCCGATGCTCATGGCGGTCCGGCTTTCGCGACGCTCGCGGGTCTGGTTCTCTATGCCGCGTCGGACCCGGTGGACCTTCGCGATCTTCCGATGATGGCGCAGGATGTCTATCGGCCGAAGAACCCGGGCATCATCAATCGATTGATGGCCGCTCTCAAAAGCAGTTTTTGAGGGACGGACGTGGGAAAGGTTAATTTTTTGGGTGATTCCCACGTCACAATAGTGCAATGCGGTCACAGAATTCCGGACGGTGGGACTGACGTCCGGATGGGTCGCAAGGTGAGGGACGCGGCGCAGGTCCGCCGCACAGGGAGATGAGTGGATGAGCATCAATATTGGCCCGCCGCAGGTCGATGAACTGAAGCCGCGCATCGCGGTGATCGGGGTCGGCGGCGCCGGGGGCAATGCCATCGCCAACATGATCGCCGCCCGCGTCGAGGGCGTCGATTTCATCGTCGCGAATACCGACGCGCAGGCGCTGAACGCCTCGCCGGCCGAACGGCGCATCCAGCTGGGGACGCAGATCACCCAGGGGCTGGGCGCGGGTTCGCGGCCCGAGGTCGGGCGCGCGGCGGCCGAGGAAAGCATCGCGCAGGTCGAGGAAGCGCTGAACGGCGCGCATATGTGCTTCGTCGCGGCGGGCATGGGCGGCGGCACCGGCACCGGCGCGGCGCCGGTGATCGCCAAGGCGGCGCGCGACCGCGGCATCCTGACCGTCGGCGTGGTGACCAAGCCCTTCACCTTCGAGGGGCAGCGCCGGATGCGGTCGGCGGACTCGGGCATTGCCGAGCTTCAGGACCATGTCGACACGCTGATCGTCATCCCCAATCAGAATCTCTTCCTCGTCGCCAACCCGAACACGACCTTCAAGGAAGCGTTCACCATGGCCGACGAAGTGCTCCAGCAGGGCGTCCGCGGCATCACTGACCTGATGGTCATGCCCGGCCTGATCAACCTCGACTTCGCCGACGTGCGCAGCGTGATGCGCGAAATGGGCAAGGCGATGATGGGCACCGGCGAAGCCGAAGGCGACGGCCGCGCGCTTGAGGCGGCGCAGAAGGCGATCGCCAACCCGCTGCTCGACGGCGTGTCGATGGCGGGCGCGAAGGGCGTCATCATCTCGATCACCGGCGGCGAGGACATGCGCCTGATGGAAGTCGACGAGGCCGCGAACCACATCCGCGAACTGGTCGATCCCGACGCGAACATCATCTGGGGCAGCGCCTTCAACGACAATCTCGACGGCAAGATTCGCGTGTCGGTCGTCGCGACCGGCATCGACAGCACCGGCGACACGTCGGCGCAGGCTGCGCCCGCGACGCGCAGCTTCTCGTTCCAGCCCGCGCGCACCGTCGCACCGGCTCCGGTCGCAGAGGAGCCTGTCGAGGCGGCCGCGCCCGAAACGCCGGTCGAGGCTCCTGTCGAAACCGACAATGACCCGGCCCCCGGCTTCTCGCTCGGCGACGCGCCGCAGGCCGCAGCGCCCGCCGAAGCCGTTGCCGAGGAAGAGCCGATGGAGCTCTCGCAGGTCGCGGCGCGCTACGACGATACCGCTGACGAGTTGGTGCTCAGCGAGCCCGAGGCTCCGACCGGCTATCAGCCTGCCGCCCCGGCTGCCGAAGCAGCCCCGCACGCTGCGCCTGCCGAGGATGCGCCTGCGCGCTCGCTCGGTGGCGGAACGCTGTTCGAGCGCATGTCGCGCCTGTCGCGCGGTTCGACCGCCGACCGCGAAGAGGGCAAGGAGGACGGGGTCGATATCCCGCGCTTCCTCGGACGGCAGAACAACCAGTAACAGGGCAGTAAGCGGCCGTTGCTCCGGGCAAGGCGGGCCTGAAATCGGGATGATCTGACTTGCCCTTGCGGCCATGGAAAGCGATGCGGCGACAGGGTTGGGCCGCCGGACCCGGACGGGCCCGGCGCCTGGCCGCGGTGGCGGGCGCGCTGCTGCTGACGAGCGCGATCGCCACGCCTGCGCTTGCCTTTCAGGCAGCGACGCCCGACGCGGCGACGAAAGCGGCGATGGACAAGCGCACCGCGGCGCGAACGCTGCTGTCGTCGGCGCTCGGGCGGTTGGCGACGAACAGCAATGACGCCGCGGCGCTGCTCGATGCCGGGCGCGCTTCGAACGAGCTCGAGGATTATCGCGCCGCGGTCGGCTTTCTGACCCGCGCCGAGCAGGCGAGCCCGCGCGATGGCGCGGTCAAGGCGGCGCTCGGCTCGGCGATGGTCCACATGGAAAGCCCGACGCGCGCGCTCGACTATTTCGGCGAAGCGCAGCTTCTCGGCGCGCCTGAGCGCCTGTTCCTCGCCGACCGCGGGCTCGCGCGCGACCTTTTGGGACAGCAGGATGCGGCGCAGCGCGACTATCAGCTCGCGCTGTCGATCGCCCCCAATGACGAGGTGACGCGCCGTTATGCGCTCTCGCTCGGGATCAGCGGCGAGCCCGATCGCGCGGTGCAGTTGCTGACCCCGCAGCTTCGCGCGCAGGATCGTGCGGCATGGCGGCTGCGTGCGATGATCCTGGCGATGAACGGCCGCGATGCCGAGGCGACCGAGATCGTCAATGCGACGATGCCGCCGGCGCTCGCGCAGAATATCCTGCCCTATCTGACGCAGATGGACCGGCTCAACCCGGCGCAGCAAGCCGCCGCCGCGCATTTCGGTCGCTTCCCGAGCGGCGAGCTCGGCCCGCGCCGCAAGCCGGTGCAGGTCGCCGCCGCGACGCCGGCTCCGACGCCTCCGCCCGCAGTCACAACCGGCAAAAGGGCGGAACGAAGTAAGCCGCCAGCATCGGCCATGCCGAAACCCGCTTCGAAACCGGCGCCGAAACCCGTGCCGGCCGTTTCGCCGGCGCCGCGCCCGGCAGCATCCGCGGTACCCGTTCCAGCGGCAACTCCGCCCGCGTCGCAGCCTCCCGCCGCGCATAGTCCCGCTCCCTCCGCCGCCGGCAGTCCGGCGCCGGTTCCCGCAAGGACGGAAATGGCTATCGCCACGCCGCCCGCCCCCGTTTCGTCAGCGCCTGCCCCCTCCACGGCTGCGCCCGTTGCCCCGATCGGCACCAATCCCGTGCAGTCGTCGACCCCCGTCGGTCCCGGCTTTTCGATCGCCGACGTCGGACGCCCCGCGCCGGCTCCGGCGGCGGTTCCCATGACGCCGCCGCCTTCGATCGCCCCGGCGGGAAGCGCGGTGACGCCCGAGGCGCCGCTGGCCTCGCTCGCCGCTATCGCCAGCTCGATCGAGATTCCGCCCGAGGAACTGGCGCGGCCCGACAATGCGATCGGTGCCGATACGCTCGCCAAGCTGCGCGAGGACAAGAAGCGCGCCGACGCCGCCGAAGAGGCGAAGCGCGAGAAGGAAGAGGCGGCCGCCAAGGCGAAGGCCGAAGCCGACGCGAAAGCCAAGGCCGAAGCGGCCGAAAAGAAAGCGAATCCCGCGCGCATCTGGGTGCAGATCGCGACCGGCGCCAATGCCAAGGCGCTGGCGTTCGACTATGGCAAGTTCGCGAAGAAGAACCCCGCGCTGTTCAAGGGCAAATCGGCCGCGACGACCGAATGGGGCAAGACGCGGCGCCTGCTCGTCGGGCCGTTCAAGGATCGCGCGGCGGCGCAGGACTGGCTCGGCGACTACAAGAAGGCGGGCGGCGACGGATTCCTGTTCAACAGCGACGCCGGCCAGAGCGTCGACCCGGTCAAATGAGCGTCGCCGCCTGCGCCAGCAATCCGGCGCAGAGCCGCGGCCGCCGCCACGAGGAACCCGGCCGCGTCGTGCGCGGCCCGCGCGACGCCTTTCAGCGCGACCGCGACCGCATCATCCACTCGATCGCCTTTCGCCGCCTGCGCCACAAGACGCAGGTCTTCGTCGCGCCCGACGGCGACCATTACCGCGTCCGCCTGACTCACAGCATCGAGGTCGCGCAGATCGGTCGCGGCATTGCCCGCGCGCTCGGCCTCAACGAGGATCTGACCGAGGCACTGTGCCTCGCGCATGACATCGGCCACCCACCTTTCGGCCATGCCGGCGAGGACGCGCTGAAGGCCGCGATGTTTGATCACGGCGGCTTCGATCATAACGGCCATACGCTGCGGACATTGGCGCGGCTCGAATGTCCCTATCCGCGCTTCGACGGGCTGAACCTCAGTTGGGAGACGCTGGAGGGGCTCGCCAAGCATAACGGCCCGGTGCGTCGTCCCGGCTGGGCGCTGGCCGAGATCGACGGCGAGTTTCCGCTCGACCTTGCGAGCTACGCCAGCCTTGAGGCGCAGATCGCGGCGGTCGCCGACGACATCGCCTATGACAATCACGACATCGACGATGGGCTGCGCGCGGGATTGCTGACGCTCGACCAGTTGATGGGCCAGCCGTTCGTCGCCGCCAATTACCGCGCCGTCGAGGGCCGCTTTCCCGGCGCGCCGCGCGACCGCTTGCTGCGCGAACTGGTGCGCGACCAGATCGGCGTCATGGTCAACGACGTGATCGCCGCGACCGAAGCGAACGTCGCCGCCGCCGGGGTCGCGAGCGTCGGCGAGGTCCGCGCGGCGGGCTGCACGCTCGGCGATTTCTCGGACGAACTCGCGAGGGCGGAGCGCGACCTCAAGCGCTTCATGTATGCGAACCTCTACCACCATCCCTCGCAGATCGAGGCGGCGGCGGGCGCGAAGGAGGTGGTGTCGCGCCTGTTCGGCGCCTATGCGGCCGACCCGCGCCTGATGGGCGAGGATTGGGCGTCGCGCCTGCCCGAAGGCGACAGCGCGACGGTGCGCCATATCGGCGACTATATCGCCGGCATGACCGACCGCTTTGCGATTGACCGCTTTGCGGAGATATTTGGGCGCGGGGCGGTGCCGGAGGCGTTGGCGCACGCCTGATCGACGGTGCGAAAATAACCACAGGCCCACGTTGCCAACCCGACCCGGCGCAGCTTAGGATCGCCCCATGGCGTCACCCGACATCTTGCTGCTTGGCGCAACCGGCCTCGTCGGCGGCATCGTGGCGCGGTCGGTCGCGGCGACGATCCTCGTCCGCCGCGCGCCCGATTATCAAGATTCGCAGCCGGAGATGGACGTTGCGCCCAGCGAGCAATGGCCCGCGATCATCGCCGGCCGGCGACCTGCGACCCTCATCTCCTGTCTCGGCACCACGATCCGGCAGGCGGGGTCGCAGGCAGCCTTTCGGGCGGTCGATCATGATCTGGCCCTCGCTTGCGCGCGGGCCGCGAAGGAGGCGGGCGCGCGGCATATGATCGCGGTCAGCAGCGTCGGGGCGTCGTCGCAAGCCTCCAATTTCTATCTGCGGACCAAGGGCGAGGTCGAGGATGATCTTCGCGCGCTGGCGTTCGACCGGCTCGATTTGCTTCGCCCCGGCCTGCTGACCGGCGAGCGTCAGGGGCCGCCGCGGCTGGGCGAGGGGATTGCGATGGTCGCGGCGCCGCTGACCGATGCGCTGCTCCATGGATCGCTGCGTCGCTATCGCTCGATTCCGGCAGAAAGGGTCGCACAGGCGATCGTCACCCTGACCGGCGAGCGGGCGTCCGGCGTCTATATCCACGAAAACGACGCGATCCGCGCGCTCGCCGATTGACTCCGCAAAAAGGCGACGCCAAGGCTCGGGCGTCTGTCGGGTCTCCTTGCGGAGATTCGGCCGGCCGCGCGGGAGAGCGCGGGGCAGGGCGACCTGCACCGCCACCGAAGGAGCAACCGCCCCGGAAACTCTCAGGTCAACGGACCGCGCAGGCTGGAACGGACACTCTGGAAAGCGTTCCGGCGAAGGTCGTCGGGACCACCGAAGGGGTAACTCTGCGTTCTCGCAGGGGAAACTCTCAGGTTCCCGTGACAGAGGGGGCATGGCGACAGGACGGCATCGGGCCGCGCCTTGCCATGTCAACCGCGGGAGACTGACATGACCGAAACGGACTTTACGGGCGAGGAAGCGGTTCCCACCGCAACGCTGCCGCTCGACGCCTGGCACCGCGCGAAGGGCGGCCGGATGGTCGAATTCGCCGGCTATTGGATGCCGATCCAATATGAAGGCATCATGGCCGAACATCAGTGGACGCGCGAGAATGCGGGTCTGTTCGACGTCAGCCATATGGGGCAGCTCAGTCTTGAAGGCGAAGGCGCCGTGGAAGCGCTTGAAGCGCTCGTCCCCGGCGACATTGCGGCGCTGAGGCCCGGCCGGATGCGCTATTCGCTGCTGCTCGGCGAGGATGGCGGCATACTCGACGATCTGATGATCACCAACGAGGGCGACCAGCTCGGCATCGTCGTCAACGGCGCCGTGAAGTGGGACGATATCGCACATCTGCGCGAGCATCTCCCCGACGATGTCACCCTCAATCACAGGGAAGATCACGGGCTGCTCGCGCTGCAGGGGCCGAAGGCGGCTGAAGCGCTCGCGCGTCTCGTTCCCGAAAGCGCCGGCCTTGTCTTCATGCAGGCTGCGCAGGCGACCTGGAACGGCCATGCGATCGCGCTCAGCCGCTCGGGCTATACCGGCGAGGACGGTTTCGAAATCTCGCTTCCGAACGAAGCGCTCGCGGCTTTTGCCGACGCGCTGTGCGCGATGGATGAGGTGAAACCGATCGGGCTCGGTGCGCGCGACAGCCTGCGGCTCGAAGCGGGACTTCCCCTCTACGGCCACGATCTCAGCGAAGACACCGATCCGATCGAGGGCGACCTTGGTTTTGCGATCGGCAAGCGCCGCCGCGAGGAAGCGAATTTCCCCGGCGCCGCGCGCATTCTCGGCCATCTTGCCGACGGTCCGCCGCGCCAGCGCGTGGGCCTGCTCGTCGATGGCAAGCTGCCGGTGCGTGAAGGCGCGAAGCTGTTCGACGGCAACACAGAGATCGGCGTCGTGACTTCGGGCGGCTTTGCCCCCAGCGTCGGCGCGCCGATCGCCATGGGTTATGTGCCGCGCGATCACGCGGTGCCCGGCACCGCGATCGCCGCCGAAGTTCGCGGCAAGCGCGTGCCTTGCACCGTCGCCGCCATGCCCTTCGTTCCCCATCATTATGTCCGCAAACAGGGAGGCTGACCGATGCCGCGTTATTATACCGAAGAGCATGAATGGGTCGATGTCGACGGCGACATCGCGACGGTCGGCATCACCGACTTCGCGCAGAGCCAGCTCGGCGACATCGTGTTCGTCGAGGTTCCCGACACCGGCGCCGAACTCACCGCGGGCGGTGACGCCGCGGTCGTCGAATCGGTCAAGGCCGCGAGCGACGTCTATGCGCCGGTCGACGGCGTGGTGACCGAAGGCAACGGCCAGCTCGAAGAGGATCCGGCGCTCGTCAACAGCGACCCGGAGGGCGAAGGCTGGTTCTTCCGCATGACGCTGACCGACAAGAGCCAGCTCGACGGTCTGATGAACGCCGAAGCCTACAAGGCCTTCATCGCCGATCTTTGACTTGTCCTCCCCTCCCGCCTGCGGGAGGGGGGAGATGATGTGAGCGCATCCGCCGCCCTCGCCGATTGCCGCCTGATGGTGGCGACGCCCATCTATGACGGGGCGCAGGGTAGCTATGTCCGCGCGGCGCTCGACCTCGCGTTGAAGGCGCAGGCGGCGGGCGTCGCGGTGCGCTTCGAGTTCATTCTTTACCAGCCGTCGATCACGCGCGCGCGCGATCTGCTGGCGGCGATCTTCCGCGCCAGCGATTCCACCCATCTACTGTTCGTCGACGCCGATATCGATTTCGCGGCTGACGACGTCTTTTCGATGCTGGCCGCGATGCGCGAGCGGGACGATTGCGCGATCCTTGCCGCCGCTTGCCCGCGACGAATGGTCAACTGGTCCAACGTCGCACGCGCGGTCGAGCGTGGGATGGCGAAGGACGATCCGGGCGACCTCGCGCGCTTCGGCGGCGAGTTCGCGCTGCATTTCCTGCATCGCGACCAGCGGTTCGCGCTGACCGACCTCGTCGAGTTGACGCGAGCCGGGACGGGGATGATGCTGATCCGCCGCGACGTGCTCGATGGGCTTGGCGCGCGGCACCCCGAGCTTGCCTTCCGCACCGACCCCGGCGAGCGCGCCGCGCACGGCGTCGCGGACAGCGAGCCGAGCTTCTTCCTGCCGATGATCGACCCCGACAGCCGTGAATTGCTGTCCGACGATTATGCCTTTTGCCGCCGCGCGCGCGATGCGGGCTTTCGCATCTGGCTCGCGCCGTGGGTGCGCACGACGCACAGCGGCCCCGCGATCTTCCAGGGGTCGCTTCCCGACCTCGCTCAACTTTTCTCTGTCCATTCCGCCTCTTCCACGGAGTAGTTCATGCGTTACCTTCCCCTTACCAGCGACGACCGCGCGGCGATGCTCGCCGCCGTCGGCGCGGCGTCGATCGACGATCTGTTCGTCGACGTGCCCGCCGAAGCGCGGCTCGACGGCACGATCGCCGGGCTTCCCGACCATGCCAGCGAGCTCGCGGTCGAGCGCCATATGGCGGCGCTCGCGCGGCGGAACATGGCGGCGGGCGACGGGCCTTTCTTCCTCGGCGCAGGCGCCTATCGCCACCATGTCCCGGCGAGCGTCGATCATCTGATCCAGCGCGGCGAGTTCCTGACCGCCTACACCCCCTATCAGCCCGAAATCGCGCAGGGCACGCTGCAGATGCTGTTCGAGTTCCAGAGCCAGGTCGCGCGCCTGCTCGGCACCGACGTCGCCAATGCCTCGATGTACGACGGCTCGACCGCCTGCTGGGAAGCGATTGTCATGGCGCGGCGCGTCACGCGGCGCAGCAAGGCTTTGCTCTCGACCGGGCTTCATCCGCATTATCGCAGTGTCGCGCGGACGATGGCGAACTATACCGGCGATGTGCTCGTCGATGGCGATCCGGCGCTTGAGGTCGGCACCGACTGGGCCGCGCTCGCGACGGCGGTCGACAAGGAGACGAGCTGCGTCGTCGTCCAATATCCCGACATCCTCGGCCGCATCGACGACATGGCGGCGCTGGCGGGCGCCTGCCAGGCTGCGGGCGCGCTGCTGATCGCGGTGGTGACCGAGCCCGTCGCGCTCGGCCTGATCAAGGCGCCGGGCGAAATGGGCGCCGACATCGTCGTGGGTGAGGGGCAGGCGATCGGCGTTGGATTGCAGTTCGGCGGCCCCTATCTGGGACTGTTCGGCTGCAAGGCCAAATATGTCCGCCAGATGCCGGGCCGCCTTTGCGGCGAGACCGCCGACGCCAACGGCAAGCGCGGCTTCGTGCTGACCCTCTCGACCCGCGAGCAGCATATCCGGCGCGAAAAGGCGACGAGCAATATCTGCACCAATTCGGGGCTTTGTGCGCTGGCGTTCAGCATTCATATGACCCTGCTCGGCGAGGCGGGGCTCCGCCAATTGGCGGGCATCAACCATGGCCGCGCCAAGGCCGCCGCCGCCGAACTCGCGAAGGTGCCGGGCGTATCGCTGCTGAACGGCGGTTTCTTCAACGAATTTACATTGGTCCTGCCGAAGGCGGCGCGGCCCGTCATCCATGAGCTGGCGGAGAAGGGCATTCTCGGCGGCGTCTCGCTTGGCCGCCTCTACCCGGACAATGACGCGCTCGCGAACGGGCTTGTCGTCGCGGTGACCGAGACGGTGACCGAAGAGGATATCGCCGCCTTTGCCGCGGCGCTGAAGGAGGTGCTGGCATGACCGCGCTCAACCGCGCCGGGTGGCGCCCCGAAATGAACGCCGGCGGCGTCGACGATACGACGACCTTCACCGGCAACCGCGCACTGATGCTCGAGGAGCCGTTGATCTTCGAGATCGGCGGCAGCGAGACGACCGGCGTCGATTTCGACGAGGCCGCGCCCGCCGCCGACCTCGGCGCGCTCGCGCGTTCGGCGCCGATCGGCCTGCCGGGGCTCAGCGAGTCCGAAACGGTGCGCCACTATACGCGGCTGTCGCGGCAGAATTATGCGATCGACCTCGGCCTCTTCCCGCTCGGAAGCTGTACGATGAAGCACAACCCGCGCCTCAATGAAAAGGTCGCGCGGATGCCGGGCTTCGCCGACGTCCACCCGCTCCAGCCGCAGGAAACGGTGCAGGGCGCCTATGCGGTGATCCACGAACTCGCCGAGTGGCTGATCACGCTCACCGGGATGCACAGCGTCGCCATGTCGCCCAAGGCGGGCGCGCATGGCGAGCTTTGCGGCGTCCTCTGCATCAAGGCGGCATTGGAAGCGCGCGGCGAGGACCGCCGCGTCATCCTCGTCCCTGAAAGCGCGCACGGCACCAACCCCGCCACCGCCGCCTTCGCGGGCTTCACCGTCGAGGATATTCCGGCGACCGGCGAGGGCCGCGTCAACCTCGCGGCGCTCAAGGCACGGCTCGGGCCCGACGTCGCGGGGGTGATGATCACCAACCCCAACACCTGCGGCCTGTTCGAGCGCGAGATGAAGGCGATTTCGGATGCGGTCCATGCAGCGGGCGGCTATGTCTATTGCGACGGCGCCAATTTCAACGCGATCGTCGGGCGTGTTCGCCCCGGCGACCTAGGCGTCGACGCGATGCACATCAATCTGCACAAGACCTTCTCGACCCCGCACGGTGGCGGCGGTCCGGGCTCGGGACCGGTGGTGCTGTCCGAAGCGCTCGCGCCCTTCGCGCCGCTGCCCTTCGTCACCAGCGAAGACGGTCGCTTCCGCCTGATCGAGGAGGAAAATGCGGGCGAGGATCATCCGCAGACCTTCGGCCGGATGACTGCCTTTCACGGCCAGATGGGCATGTTCACCCGCGCGCTCGCCTATATCCTCAGCCACGGCGCCGACGGGCTCAAGCAGGTCGCCGAGGATGCGGTGCTCAACGCGAACTATGTGCTGCGCAGCCTCGAGGATGTGCTCGACGCGCCGTTCGCCGCATCGGGTCCGTGCATGCACGAGGCGCTGTTCAGCGACAAGGGGCTGGCCGAAGGCTTCTCGACGCTCGACGTCGCCAAGGGGCTGATCGACGAGGGCTATCATCCGATGACGGTCTTCTTTCCGCTCGTCGTGCATGGTGCGATGCTGATCGAGCCGACCGAGACCGAGAGCAAGGCGGTGCTCGACCAATTCATCGGTGCGCTGCGCAGCATCGCGCTGCGCGCGAAGAACGGCGACCCGGCGCTCAAGTCGGCGCCGCATTTCGCCCCGCGCGCCCGGCTCGACGAGACGCTCGCGGCGCGCAAGCCCGTGCTCGCGTGGAGCGAGGCCGAGGTCGGCGGCAGTTGAACGGCGTCGACGACCGCGCGGTGAAGCGCCCCGGTGCCGGCTGCCTTGCCGGCGGGGCGCTGTTCGCGGTCGTTTTCGTTGCGATCTGGCTCGCCGCGATCACCTTCTATGGGCTGATCGTCGAGCAATGGGAACTGGTGCGCGCCCGGCGCGAGTTCAGCTATGACTGGGCCTTCCTCTACGCGCCGCTGATCGCGCTGGGGGTCGGGCTGGCGGCGGCATTCTTCGCGACGCGGCGATTGCCTGCGGCGCGGATGACGCTGCTGATCCTGACGACCGGCCTGATCGCCTTGTTCGGCGGCATCCTGCTCTTCGGGCTCGGCGCGGTGATTTAGGGCGCAATAATGTCAGTTTCAGATATCCGTCATTGCGAGCGAAGCGAAGCAATCCAGGGCGGTTTACGCACGCTCTGGATTGCCGCGTCGCCTTCGGCTCTTCGCAATGACGGAAAAGCCGATCTGGGGAGAGAACGCATATGAGCTGGAACGGCCTTTACCTCATCGCCAATTACTGGGCGATCGCCGGCTGGCTGCTGCTCGCCTTCGCGCCGCGCAGTCCGCGGACATTGTCCGCCATCCTGTATGCCGGTGTGTCGTTGCTTTGCCTTCTGTATATTGTCCTCATCACGGGTTTCCTGACCGGCGGGATCGATCCTGGCGGGACTGGCGGCAGTTTCACCTCGCTCGCCGGGGTGATGAAGCTGTTCGCGGCGCCGGGCGGAGCGACGCTCGGCTGGGTCCATTATCTCGCCTTCGACCTGTTCACCGGCCTGTGGATCGCGCGCGATGCCGACAACAAGGACTTCGGCCGCCTCGTGCAACTGCCGTTCCTGTTCCTGACCCTGATGGCGGGGCCGGTCGGCCTGTTCTGCTGGCTGGTTGTTCGCGAAGGCCGCGCACGGGCGCAGGCGCGCGCCGCGTGACCCGGCCGTGGATGGCGGAGGACGGCGGCGCGGGAGCAAAGCGTCACGCCCCCGCGACGGTGCGCAATCGCGACGCGATCGCCGCCGTGCTCGCCGACTGGCTGCCGCCCGCGGGCCTTGTGCTGGAGGTCGCGAGCGGATCGGGCGAACACGCCGTCCATTTCGCGGCTGCCTTTCCCGGCCTCGAGTGGCAGCCGAGCGATCCCGATCCGGCCGCCCTGGCTTCGATTGCCGCTTGGCGCGTCGAAGCCGGCCTTGCCAATATCGCGCCGCCGCTCCTGCTCGATGCCGCCGCGCCCGAATGGCCGGTGGGCACGGCTGACGCGCTGCTATGCATCAACATGGTGCATATCAGCCCGTGGGCGGCGACGCGGGGGCTTCTCGCCGGGGCTGCGCGCGTCTTGCCACAAGGTGCGCCGCTGATTCTTTACGGTCCCTATCTCGAAAGCGAGGTGGCAACTGCTCCCTCGAATTTGGCCTTCGACCGCTCGCTAAAGGAACGCGATCCCGATTGGGGGCTGCGCGATCTGGATGCGGTCAAGGCGGCCGCCTCCGCCGCTGGCTTCGCCTTTGCCGAACGCCGCGGGATGCCCGCGAACAATCTGATGCTGCTCTTTCATCGCCGCTGATTGCACCCTGTCACATCTACGCGCTTTTCCCCCGCGCGCCGAGCCGCTAGCTTTGCCATCGATTGCAAAAAGCAACGCGATTCGAGGAGAGAGAATCGATGGCCGCCGACCTTTCGGACCTGGTGACGTTCGACGAATTCATGACCCATTGGGCGGCCGATCGGCCGGATCGCATCGCGATGCGCGAAGAGGACCGGGTTTTCACCTATGCCGAGCTCGACGAGCGCACCGCACGCGTCGCGAGCGCGCTGCTCGCCGCGGGGCTGGAGAAGGGCGACCGGATCGCGTGGATCGGCAAGAACAGCGACCTTTATTTCACCATCTTCTTCGGCGCGGCGCGCGCGGGCATCGTGATGGCGCCGATCGGTTGGCGGCTGTCGCCGACCGAGTGGGCCTATATCGTCAATGATACGAAGGCGAAGATCGTCTTCACGGGGCCCGGCTTCGAGAATGCGGCGGAGCAGCTTGCCGGCAAGCTCGACCACGCTCCGCGGATCATCGGCGCCGATCAGGCGCGCGCGCTGATCGACAGCACGCCGCGCGCCGCCTTCGCACCCTCAGGACCGAACGACGCCGTATTGCAACTTTACACCTCGGGCACGACCGGCAATCCCAAGGGCGCGGTGCTGTCGAACCGCAACCTCTTCGCGCTGCGCAAAAATTCGGCCGACGCCGACCTCGCCTATACGAAATGGGACGATGACGAGGCGGTGCTCGTCGCCATGCCCTGCGCGCATATCGGCGGCACCGGCCTCGGCATCATGGCGCTCGCCGCGGGGCTGCCCGGCATCATCCTCGCCGAGTTCAACCCCGACGGCGTGTTCGACGCGGTCGAGCAGCATGGCGTCACGCGCTTCTTCATCGTCCCCGCGGCGCTTCAGATGTTGCTGATGCATCCGCGCTGCGCCAGCGTCGATTACAGCCGCCTCAAATATATCCTCTACGGCGCCGCGCCGATCCCGCTCGACCTCTTGCGCCAGTGCATCAGGATGTTCGGCGCCGAATTCATCCAGGCCTATGGGATGACCGAGACCACCGGCACCATCTGCATGTTGCCGCCCGAGGATCATGACCCCGAAGGCAACAAGCGGATGCGCTCGGCGGGCAAGGCGCTGCCCGGCGTCGAGATCAAAATCCTTGGTGCCGACGGCCGGGAAGTGCCGACGGGCGATGTCGGCGAGGTCGTCACCCGCTCGTCGAACAACATGCTCGGCTATTGGAACCTGCCCGACGCGACCGCGAAGACGATGACCGGGGACGGCTGGATCCACACCGGCGACGCGGGCTATCTCGACGAGGACGGCTATCTCTTCATCCACGACCGGATGAAGGACATGATCATCTCGGGCGGCGAGAATGTCTATCCTGCCGAGGTCGAAAGCGCGATTTTCGGCCACCCCGCGGTGCAGGAGGTCGCGGTGATCGGTATCCCAGACGCGAAATGGGGCGAGACGGTGAAGGCCGTCGTCGTCGCCAAACCCGGTATGACCATCGAAGAAGCCGATATCATCGCCTGGGCCCGCGACCGCATCGCCGCCTTCAAGGCTCCGCGCAGCGTCGATGTGATCGAAGCGCTGCCGAGGAATGCGTCAGGCAAGATTTTGCGCAAGGATCTGCGCGCGCCCTATTGGGAGGGATATGAGCGGATGGTGAATTGAGGGGGAGCGGCTAACGACCGGGAGCGGACAAGATATCCTCCCCGGCACGGGGAGGGGGACCACCGAAGGTGGTGGAGGGGCAGGTGGGTCATGGCGCGCCTTTTCTGGATCGAAGCGTAAACCGAGGGTGCCCCTCCACCATGCTTCGCATGGTCCCCCTCCCCGTGCCGGGGAGGAGCGGCGACGGCAGCTCTCCATCCCACAGCAGACGTCGCGGCTAAACCTTCTGCCGCGCCCGCGCCCTTATGAATCCCTCGCGCGCCATGCAGCGCGCCAGCCAGTCCTTCGTCGCCTCGCCCAGCACATCCTCCGCGCCAAGCGTGGTCGCCAGAAACGCCGCATAGCCGATGACGATGTCGGCGATCGTGAAGCGCCCCGCGACCAGCCACTCGCGCCCGTCCGTCAGCGCCGCCTCGACGCTCCGCGCCCGACCGCCGAAGAAGGCCTTATAGTCCGCGACCGCTTGTGCCAGACGGCGCTCCTCGGGCTCTACGCGGGTGTAGCGGATCATGATCGCGAGCGGGAAGGTCAGCGTCGCGTCGCTGCGGTGGAGCCAGTTGCGGTAATCCCAATAATCGGCCTCGTCGCGGCGGGCCTCCAACTCCGTCCCTTCGGCGATCCGTTCACAGATGGCGGCCGATTCGGTCATCAGTCGTCCGTCTTCGACCCAACCGGGCACCGTCATCAGCGGGTTTACCGCGCGATAGTCGGGCTCAAAGGCGCGCGGCGGAAATTTCAGGATGCGCAGATCGACATCGATCCCGGCCTCCTCGACCGCCCACAGGCAGCGGAGCGAGCGCGCGTCGGGGCAATGATAGAGGATAGGCTGGCTCATGCGGCGACTTCCTTCACGCGTTCGATATGGCGGCGATGCTCGCGCCAGGCGATGAACAGGCCGCTCGCGACGATCAGCGGCGCCCCCGCCCAGGTCGTGTCGGCGGGCAGGGTGCCGAAGAACCACCAGCCGCAGGCGATCGACCAGAGCAGGCTCGAATAGTCCATCGGCGTCACCACCGACACCGGCGCAAGGCGCAGCGCGCCGGTCAGCGACAATTGCGCCACCGCGCCGAGCAGGCCGAGCCCGGCGAGCAGGCCCCACTCCGCCGCCCCGTGCGGCGTGATGACGAAGGGCAGCGCAAGGCCGAGCGGGATCAGCGAGATCAGGCTGAACCAGAAGACGATCGTCAGCGCGCTTTCGGTGCGGCCGAGGTCGCGCACCTGGATGGTGATCAGCGCGGTCATCACTGCGCCGCCGAGCGCGATCAGCGTGCCGAGTCCGTGGTCGCCAGCGAAACCCTGGGTCAGCAGCGAGGTCGGATTGAGGACGATCAGCACGCCGGCGAAGCCCACGAACACCGCGCTCCAGCGTGCCGGCCCGACGCGCTCGCCGAGCAGCGCGGCGGCCAGGAAGACGCAGATGATCGGCACCGACAGGTTGATCGTCGTCGCCTCGGCCATCGGCAGATAGATCATGCCGCCGAAATTGAGCGCCATTCCGGTCAGCCCCATCGCGGCACGGCGCGCGTGGACGCCGATCCGCCGGGTGCGGAACAGGCCGAGCCCGCCATGGGTCAGCGCCCACAGGACGAGCAGCGGCAGCACCATCGCCTGCCGCCAGAACAGGCTTTCGACGATGTGGATACCGTCCGCGGCGATATATTTCACGAGCACGAACATGAATGACAGGCTCGCCATCGCGAGCAGGCGTAGCGCGATACCGCCGAGATAATGCTGCGGAGCGGCGGAGGAGGGGGACGCGGCGGCGGTCATGCGGCCTTCGCGCATATCAGGCGAGTTGCGATAAGCAACCCGTCATCCCTCTTGCCCGCGCCCCGCAATCGGGCTAGGGGCGCACTCCGGCCTAGGGGTATAGCTCAGCTGGTAGAGCATCGGTCTCCAAAACCGAGGGTCGCGGGTTCGAATCCTGCTGCCCCTGCCAGGCCGTTTCATGATGTCCCAGAACATCCCACGCTCTCGACTGCGAAACTCGCAGAAAATCTTGCCGAGATGGTTCCAAATCGTCCCGCGACGTCCCATCGCCGCGGCTTGTGACATGTCCCAGCCTATCGCATTTGTTGGTAGGAGTGCTGGTAGGAAGCAGGGATTCTTCAATCCCTACCGATAAGCACCCAATGCCCCCGACTTCGAATCATCAATTGTTAGAACAATTTGGAGAGCTTAGGTGCTGAACGGCGTTTGAATTTATGCCGCAGGTTCGAATCCTAAGAGGCCACGGATGGCTGCTTGCGCCCGATCTCAGGCATTCCGACTACAATTTGCTTCTCCCCGAAGCGGTCATTCCGTCGTCGTGCTCAATGGTGTCGCTTCGAGACCAAATCTGGACGGTTTCGGCCTCGCTGCGTTTAGGGAGGTGTTCCCTATTTTGGCGTCTCCAAATGGCTTGCGGGCAGGATGGCAGCCGTGGGTTTTGAGTTCATCTGAGGTTTCCCGAGCTGGGACTCCGCACGGATTTCTGCGGATTTCGTTGTAAAAGGCAAAGTCGCTCTTGTGATTTCCATGACTTAGTGAAAGCCTGCAAAAATTACGTCGGCTGAAACGAGATGCAATATGCAGGATCACAGGCGATTTTCCCGCTTTGCCTGAACGCCCAGTGATTTGATAACTTGAGCGAAACCTTGGGGCGGCTAATATGCTCTAATGACTGAGGGGGGATTTTCGAACTTTGCCTTTCTAGAGGCCTCTGACGATGGTGACACGCCTCGAAGAGGAGACCCGGATCGGCAAAGGCGGGACCCTGGCGGCGCAGCTGTCGCGGCTCGACCTGATCGTGCTCGACGAGCTCGGTTATCTGCCGTTCGCCCGCTCGGGAGGGCAGTTGCTGTTCCACCTCATCAGCAAGCTTTATGAGCGGACCAGCGTCATCATCACCACGAACCTCGCCTTCGGCGAATGGCCGACCGTGTTCGGCGATCCCAAGATGACCACGGCGCTGCTCGACCGCGTCACCCACCACTGCGATATCGTCGAGACGGGCAACGACAGCTGGCGCTTCAAAAACCGCAGCTGACAGCCACCTTCGGCGCCTTCAAAAATCTATCTTGCGCTGCGCGCGCCTCCGGTCGGGCTACGCCCGCCCTCCGCCGCACGCAGCGCAAGGCCATCTTCAACAAACCAGCATCATATTATCCGAAAAGGGGGTCCCTCTTCGACGCCGATCGGGGGTCCCTTTTGAACACGATGACGTAATTGCTGCCGTTGTTCTCATTTGGGCGCGACAGCTGCAGGATGCGAGAAATCATCGTAACGGAGGAGCATCGCCATGAAGCACTATGTCGGACTGGACGTATCGCAAAAGGAAACGTCGATTTGCATCGTCGATGAGGCAGGACGGCCCATACACCAGGGCCGGGTGAAATCCGATCCGGGCGTGCTGGCGGCGGTCATCGCCAAGAAAGCTCCCAATGCCGAACGCGTCGGCCTCGAGACGGGCGCCATGTCGAGTTGGCTCTGGCATGAACTCAAGCGCACCGGTTTGCCCGTGGTCTGCATCGATGCGCGTCACGCCCATGCGGCCCTGTCCGTTCGCATGAACAAGAGCGACGAGAATGATGCTCGCGGTTTGGCGGAACTCGTCCGGGTCGGCTGGTATCGGGAGGTTGCCGTCAAGAGTGAAGAAAGCCAGACCGCGCGATCCATCCTCGTGTGTCGATCCCGATTGGTACGGGTCCGGCGCGACCTCGAAAACCAGATGCGGTCTATGCTGAAGGAATGCGGTCTGCTCTTTCCACGCGCTGCCGGCGGGCAATTCCAACGGCGGGTCAACGACCTCATCGCCGATGGCCATGCTCTCGGCCCCATTCTTCGGCCGCTGCTATCCGTGCACCAACAGACTTGTAGCGAACTGGAAAAGATCGACCGAACAATCCGCGACCTTGCGCGAGAGGATGAAACGACGCGGCGGCTCATGACCGTGCCGGGCATTGGCGTCGTCACGGCCCTGACATATCGTCACACGATCGACGATCCAACCCGTTTCCAGAATGCGGCAAAGGTTGGCGCTTATCTCGGACTTACGCCCCGCCGAAAGCAATCGGGTGAAATGGACGTCACGGGAAAAATCTCGCGCTGGGGCGACCGGTTGTTACGCGCCTATCTGTTCGAGGCGGCCAGCGTGCTGCTCCATCGAACCAAGCGGTGGTGCTCGCTCAAGGCGTGGGGGCTGCGGCTTGCGAAGCGAAGTGGCATGAAGAAGGCGCAGGTCGCGGTCGCCCGAAAGCTCGCCATCATCCTTCATTGTATCTGGGTGGATGGAACCGAGTTCGAGTGGGGGAAGCAGCCTGCCTGACCGTCATACCCACCCTGAGATTGCAGGCCTGACGCCAGACCTGTGATGATCCACCGGGACGGTGGTTGCGGTGACCTCGTTCAAACGGCTGCGGACTTCCAGGACCGCGTTGCGCACGTTGAGGCATCCGACCCGGACATCATCATGAGGCATGACCTCGAAAAGGACCATGACCCCGGTTCGGATCAATATGCAGGCTTGACAGATACCCGCAATTAAAGGGCCGTTTGACACATGGGCGCACGGCACTCGTGGTCTGGCCGAGGCGCTGCAAAACGCGCACCCTGACGTACAATCGCAAGCGCTCGGCATTCTTGCTGCAAATACGGCCGCGATCGAGACGCAGGATTTGGCGGCACTGCGGCCGATCCAAGCCGTTCAACCCTAGCTGGGCTGGCCATAAAAGCAGTCGTTAGTCGTTCGGTCGGATGAGCGTGCGAATAAGCGCGGGGCTGCATTCGCTATTGGGGCACTGATCGGCCCACTCGCTGGCAGCGCAGGGGATCAATATCGAGCGAATCGGTCCGACGACCCATATGATGACGAAGGGGCTCGCGACGGCGGCAAGCCCCGGGGCACCTGCATCCCTGCGTCACCGTGTCGATCCGCGCGACTACGCCCTCGCTTTCCGAGCATTGTGCAGATGATCTGGCAACGCTAGAGGCGGCCCCAGATAAAGGGAGACGTTGATGTTTCATATAGGCGCCAGTGCTGGCAAGCCGCCGCTTTCGGTGAAAATCCTGTACGGTAGCGGGCAGGGAGTCGATGCGGCGACCCAGGTCGGATTGAACACCTTCCTTCTCTATTATCTAACGGCGGTTTGCGGTTTCTCGGGTTCCGCCGCCGGGCTCGTTTTCTTTCTGTCGCTGACGCTCGACGCCCTGCTGGATCCGCTGATCGGCCGCACATCGGACCGGTACCGGTCGCGCTGGGGACGCAGGCTCCCTTTCATGGCCGCAGCTCTGGTACCGATGGCGGGGTCGGCCTTTGCGATCTTCTCGATCCCCGAGGGGCTCGGCGAGGCCGGTCTGTTCCTTTATGTGCTGCTGTTCAACGTCGCGCTACGCCTCGCGCTCTCGATATTCGCGCTGCCTTATGCCGCGCTGACGGCGGAACTCAGCGACGATTACGGCGAGCGATCGGCGATTTCGGGGTTTCGCGCCCTGTTCATCTTCCTCGGCACGCTCGCGTGCCTGATACCCGGCTCGGCGGTCATCCTGTCGGGCGACAAGCTCCAATCCCCCGATGCTTACCGTCTTTTCGGCGCCTGGCTTGCCTTGCTGATCCTGCTCTTCGGCACGGCCTGCCTGGCAGGAATCCGCAGGACCGTTCTGGCGCTCCCGACCCCGCCGGTTGAGGAGACGTCGCCGCGCTTCGTAACCGAGCTTGCGAATCTGGTCCGCAATGCCGCTTTCGTGCGTCTGTTCGCTGCCGCTGTTCTGGTTCTGGTCGGACAGGGCATCACGCTAGCTCTCAATATCCATGCCTTCCGTTACTTTTGGCATGTGTCTGCGGACCAACTCCAATTACCGTTGATGGTGCTTGTGGTGGGGCAGGCGCTGGGGTTGCCGGTGGCCGGACTGCTGCTGCGCGTCGTGGAAAAGCGCAGCGGTATTGTCTGCGCGGTGATCGGCACCGCAGGCTATACGGTCGCGATCACGCTGCTGGCGCTGGCCGGCGTGTTGCCCATCGGCACAAATCTCAGCCTGGCGCTGCTCGTGGCGAATGCGATCATACTCGGCGCGGCCTCCACCCTCTTCGTCATTTGCCTGTTTTCGATGATGGCGGACGCGGTCGATGAACACGACTATCTGTTCGGCGTCCGGCGGGAGGCGCTTTACGCTGCCGCGCTGATGCTGGGGATCAAGGCGGCGACGGGGATCGGCGGTTTCGTGGCGGGTGTCGGGCTCCAGTTCATCGGCTTTTCGGCCCAAGGGCCAGCGAACGCGGCGGGCCAGCCGCCGTTTCCTGGGGTGGAAGCGATCAACCACCTCGGTCTGCTGTGGGGCGCGCTGCCATCGCTGCTGCTGTTCTCATCGCTGCCTCTGCTCCTCCGCTATCCCGTCACTCGGACGCGTCACGCCTTCGTGATCGAAGAACTCGACAAGCGAGCGTCCGGCGCGGCCGCTCAGGGCCAGTGATGGAAGCCTTCCCTGGCGTCCGCGATTTCTTCTCGTTTCGAAACTCGCTCGCGCCTCAGCCGCGGGGGTGATGGATAATCGGCGTTGCACATTAAACGAAACATATTCATATCGAATAAAGATCGAGTCGCGATCAGGATATGCTCGGAGGGAATTATGGCGTCGGTCCATGCGCTGGCAGTAGATGGTCAGGACGAAGCCTTCATTCGCCGGATGCTGAAGCAAGCGAATATGAACGTGCTGCGGCTTGCGCTGTATCAGCAGACACGCGACCCCGAACTTGCCGCAATGGAGGTCGCGACCGAAGGCCGCGATGGTAGCCCCTTTCTCTTCACCAGGGTCCGGCGCGAGCATTATGACCGGATTCAGGAGAAGGCGCTGGCCTATTTGCTCAATGCTCCGCGCGCTGCGCCGCCACCGACGCGAGCCGAGGCGGCGGCGATGATGGAGATGTTTCTTGGCAAGACGCTGTCGGTCGAACATCTGGAATTCGGCTGGGAGGATCTGAGCTTCGAGGGTTTCGCGCGTCGTGCGTGCTGGGAGAAGAAGCCGGCCGCCGAAATCCTTGGCCAATATCACGTCACCATCGTCGGGGCGGGGTTCAGCGGATTGCTCGCGGGCATTCAGCTGGATCTTCTGGATATTCCGTACCGGATCATCGATCGCCAGGCAGGCATAGGCGGCACATGGTATCTCAACGACTATCCCGAGGCACGGGTCGATATCACCTCCTTCATCTACCAATTCAAGTTCGAGAAGGACTATCCTTGGAAGAGCCATTATGCGACCCAGGCCGAGCTACAGGATTATCTCGCGCATATCGTCGACAAATATCGACTGCGCGACCGGATCCATCTGAGCACCGCGTTGCAGGATGCGCGCTGGGACGCGGGAAAGGCGAAATGGACCTTGCGGGTCCGTCATCCCGACGGCCGCGTTGAAACGACCGACAGCGATTTTGTCATCAGTGCGAGCGGGCTGTTCAGCACGCCCAGACTCCCCGACATTCCGGGGATTGAGACCTTCGGCGGCAAGATGTTCCACACGACCGCATGGGACCATGGCTATGATTATGCGGGCAAGCGCGTCGCGGTCATTGGCACGGGTTCGACGGGTGCGCAGCTCGTCCGCGGAGTGGCCGAAACCGCGGGGTCGCTGACCATCTATCAGCGCACTCCGAACTGGGTGAATCCCACCCCCGGCTATCGCAATCCCGTATCGACCGAATTGCGCTGGCTCCTCGACAATATGCCTGGCTATGCAGCCTGGTATTCCTACCATCATTTCACTTCGCAACTACAGGTCGAGGATCTTCAGATACTTGACCCCGAATGGCGCGCGAACGGCGGCCTTATCAACGAGAAGAACGACCGGCTGCGCGAGGACCTGAAAGCCTATGTTCGCAGCAAGGTCGGCGACGACGACGAACTCTACGCCAAGCTGATCCCTGATTATGCACCGCTATCGCGCCGATTGGTCGTCGACAATGACTGGTACGACACGCTGTTGCGCGACAATGTGACATTGCAGACGAACGGCATCGCCCGCTTCACCGAAACAGGGATTATCGCCAACGACGGCACGCTGGAGGATTATGATCTCGTCGTCCTGTCGGCCGGCTTCGACGTCGAGCGCTATTTGTGGCCGGTCGAATATATTGGCCGCGAGGGTGTGACGCTCAAGGATTTGTGGGAAAAGGACGGTGCGCGCGCGCACCTGACGATGACGTTGCCGGGATTCCCGAATTTCGCGATCATGTACGGCCCCAACGCGGGCATCGTCACCGGCAGCTTTCATTCGTGGATAGAGGTGCTTTCACGCTATATCTGCGGCCTCATCACCCATACGATCGAAGGCGATGCCAGGAGTTTCGAGGTCCGGCACGAGGCGTATCAATCCTACAACGACCGGATGGACGTCGCACTGAAGGCGATGCTGCTGGAGGAGGAGGGTGGCGGGGGCGGATATTATATTAACAGCTTCGGCCGTCCAGGCGTCAGCCTGCCGTGGACGCTTGAACAATGGTATGCGCTGATCAGGACGCCCGATTTCGACGAGTTCCGGTTCGAATGATCCGCCATCAGGATTCGGGTGGCACGCGCATCCGGGTCAGGATGCTATCAACCAGCCATTCGGTCATTCCTTCTTCGCCAAGGTCCGCGCCTGTCATCAGCAAACGATGGTAATAGGCGCCAGTCATCGCGTCGAGCGCCCATTCGACTGGCGCATCGGCGCGTATCTCGCCGCGTTCGATCGCGCGCCGGAAAATGCTGCGCTCGCTTTCCCGGCGCGCGCCCACCAGGGCGCTCAGCAGCCCGTCGAAGCGGCTGTCGGTCTGCGACGCTTCGATGATCGAGGGGAAGACCGAGCGCCAGATCGGACGTTCGAGAATCCGCGTGAAGCGCTTGTAAAGCAAGACCAGATCCGACCGGATATCGCCTTCGTCGGGGATGGGCGGATTGGGTCCCAGCGCGGTGTCGAAGGCATCGATGGCAAGCTCCGCCGTGTTGCGCCAGCGGCGATAGATGCTCGATCTTGCAACGCCGCTGCGTTGAGAAATCTGTTCGATTGTCAGCGCGCGATAACCCGATTCGGCCAGCAAGGCCGCCGCTGCGTCGAGGATCGCCCGCGTCGTGCGCCCAAGCTGCGCCTGCTTGGGTGCGCGCTTGGAGCGGGTGGCGGTGGAAAGCGATGATTCTGATTGCATGGGTGTCCGTCCGGCGCGGCTCGTTTCTGTCTGCGTACCACGACGATATCTAGAGCCTATTGCATCAGCCGTCGACAGCGCGCGAGATTTTAAATAAAATTACAATGTATCGAATAGTTGACAAACTGATGGGAGCGGGGGCACCTGAGAACAGGGCATTGGGATGAGGTGGAGAGGACGCATGTCGGAAACGATGCTGATCACGGGATGCTCGACGGGATTGGGGCAAGCGCTCGCCGTGGCTGCGGCGCGCGAAGGGTACAAGGTCTATGCCACGATGCGTGACCTTGCGAAACGGGACGGCCTCGCGACCCGCGCTGCCGAGGCGGGGGTCGCGATCGAAATTCGCCGGCTTGACGTTCGCGACAGCGCAAGCATCGCGGCGGTTGGGGAGGAGATCATCGCGATCGACGGCCGGATCGATGTGCTTGTCAATAACGCTGGCGTCGGCTTCGTCCGATCGACCGAACAGGCGTCCGAGGCCGAGATCGCCGCCGTTGTCGACGTCAATCAGATGGGAGTCATTCGCTGCACCAAGGCGGTACTCCCTCATATGCGGCGTCAGCGATCAGGGCGCGTGCTGACGATATCGTCGGTGGGCGGGCTGGTCGGCCAGCCCTTCAACGAGATTTATTGTGCGACCAAATTTGCGCTCGAAGGTTATATGGAAGCCCTCGCCTGCTATGTCGGGCCGGCGTTCAACATCCATTTCACGATTCTCGAGCCGGGCGGCATCCAGTCGGAATTCGCGAACAGCACGCTGGCCCAGCTTGCGGCGACCGGCGGCATCCTCGACGACGAATATCGCCCCGTCCTCGAGCAATATATGGGAACGGTCCAGGGCCGCGAGTGGGCGAACAGCCCCTATCAGAGCGCCGAGGAGGTGGCGGCGGTCGTTCTGTCCTGCGCCCGGTCCGAGACGCCGCCGGTCCGTATGCGCACATCACCCTGGGGCGAGGAGCTTTGCCGCCTTAAGACCGATGTCGATCCAGATGGCCGGAAGATGCAGGCGATGGTTGGCGAGATGTTCCTCGGACAGGGGTGAACGGCCGGTCAGAGCGACCGGCCGATCACTTCCTTCATGATTTCTGACGTGCCGCCATAGATGCGCTGGACGCGCGCGTCGCGCCACAGGCGTGCGATCGGATATTCGTTCATATAGCCCGCTCCGCCGTGGAGTTGCAGCGCGACATCGCAGCATTTCCATTGCAGTTCGCTGTGCCAGAGCTTCGCCGCCGACCCCTCGACGGCGGTAAGGTCGCCGGCGATATGGCGTGCGATGCACCAGTCGAGATGCGCCCAGCCGACCTGCAGTTCGGCGGCCAGATCGGCGAGCGTGAAGCGCGTATTCTGGAAATCGAAGACCGGCTGCCCGAAGGCTCGGCGTTCCTTGGTGAACCGCACCGCCTCGTCGAAGGCCCGCTGCGCCCCGGCTTGCGCGGCGGCGGCGATGCTGAGCCGCTCCTGCGGCAGTTGCGACATCAGATAACCGAAGCCCGCCCCCTCGGCACCCATCCGGTTGGCAACGGGAACGCGCACGTCGGTGAAGAAGAGTTCGGACGTGTCTGCGCAATGCTGGCCGATCTTGTCCAGGTTGCGCCCGCGCGTAAAGCCGGAGCGCTCCGCTTCGACGAGGATCAACGATATGCCTTTGGCGCCCTGCGCCGGATCGGTCTTGGCTACGGTGATCACGATATCGGCGTTCTGGCCGTTGGTGATATAGGTCTTTGACCCGTTGATCACATAATCGTCCCCGTCGCGGATCGCGGTCGTGCGGACTCCCTGCAGGTCCGACCCGGTCGACGGTTCAGTCATCGCGATCGCCGCGATCGCCTCGCCCGAAATCATCCGCGGCAGCCATGTCCGCTTCTGATCTTCGGAGCCGTAGGAAAGGATATAATCGGCGGCGATGTCCGACTGCAGGCCGAGGCCCGCCGAGCACCCGGCGTATGTCATCTCCTCATCGATGATGATGTTGTAGCCGAAATCGGCGCCCAGTCCGCCATATTCGGGGGGCGTGGTGGGGCAGAGCAACCCCGCGGCGCCACAGGCGCGCCAGAAATCCCGATCGACAATGCCGTCGCGCTCCCAGCGGTCGAGATTGGGATGAAGGTGCTTTGCGAAGAATTTGCGTACCTCGTCCCGAAACAGCGTGTGGCTTTCGGTGAAGGCGGTGCGGTTGTGGGTTTGCAGCATGGTCGTCTTCTCCCTTCGATCGGCCGGCGCCGTCCGGGTCAAGCGATAGCCTATTTATTAATACAATAAAGTATGGAAAATAATATTAGCGTCAGATATATAAATTTGCGGAGGAACCGCGAGAAGGTCGGTCCGGTCGGGAGAAGTGCGTGACCAAGGATTTCGAAACCCTGCTATTCGCGGTCGAGGATGGCGTTGCGACGATCACGCTGAATCGGCCCGATCGGATGAATGCGTTCACGCCGCAGATGGCGACCGACTTGATCGCCGCCTTCGACATCACCGACGCCGAAGACGCCGTGAAGGCAGTGATCGTCACCGGCGCCGGCGAGCGTGCGTTTTGCGCCGGGGCCGATCTGGGGGCGGGCGGCAACACCTTCGATTATAACGGCTATGACGGCGCCGAGGCGTTGCCGCAGGCGAACGGCGTCTACCGCGACATCGGTGGGCTCGTCACGCTGCGGATCTTCGACAGCCTCAAGCCGGTGATCGCCGCGGTCAACGGTGCGTCGGCGGGGGTCGGGGCGTCGATGCAACTGGCGATGGATATCCGGATCGCATCGACCAGCGCGCGGTTCGGCTTCGTCTTCGCGCGCCGGGGAATCGCGCCCGACGCCGCTGCATCGTGGTTCCTGCCGCGTATCGTCGGCATTGGCACCGCGCTCGCCTGGACCTGCAGTGGGCGGGTGCTGCCCGCGGAGGAAGCACTGGCGCGCGGGCTGGTGCAATCGCTGCACGCGCCGGACGAACTGATGGCGGCGGCGCAGGCGATCGCGCGCGAGATCGTGGACCATTGCGCGCCGGTTTCGGTCGCCGTCACGCGGCGGCTGATGTGGGACATGCTGGGCGCGGCGCACCCGATGGACGCGCACCGCGCCGACAGCCGGGCGATCCAGGCGCGCGGGCTGTCCGCCGATGTCAAGGAAGGCGTGACCGCGTTCCTCGAGAAACGCGCGCCGACCTATCCCGATCGCGTTTCGGACGGACTGCCCGACATGTATCCGGGTCGCAGTGTCCCGTCGTTTTACTGATCAACGTAGGAGAGACTGATATGCGCCTTCGGACTCCGCGGGTTCCACCGCTACCCGACACCGAACTGAACGCCGAGCAGCGAGACATTCTCGATTCGGTCCACCCGCTGGCCCGGAATGCGAATCTGTTTCGCACGATGCTGCGCTTTCCGGAGGCTATGAAGGGGCTGACCGCCTGGGGACGCTATATCCAGGGCCGGAAGAACGACCTTCAGGGGCGCTTCAAGGAAATCGTCATCCTGCGCACCGCCTATCGTGGCAAGGCCGCCTATGAATGGTCACATCACCATCGCATCGGCCGCGAAACCGGGCTGACAGACGGCGAACTCCTGGCGCTCAAGGACCGACGGCCCGATCATTGCTGGAACCGGGCCGATGCGGTGCTGATCGCCGCGTGCGACGAACTGATGGCGGATGATTTCATCAGCGACGCGACCTGGGAGGAGATGGCGCGGCATTTTTCCCCCAAGGAGATGGTCGATATCGTGCTGACGTCGGGACATTATGCGCAGGTCGGGCGGATCGTGAACGCGCTCGGCATCCAGATCGACGAGGGCGCTCACTTCGATCCCGATCTTGTAGACCCGATCTAATCGGCGGGTTCGGGCGTCAGTCCGCGCAACAGCAGATCGCAAATCGCGTCAGCGATATCGAAGGGGTCGGGACCGCCGACCACCGGCAGCCATTTAGGCAGCCAGCCGAAGGCGCCAGCGCACATGTGGGTGACGAGCGGCGCATCGCATTCGCGCGCCACCCCTTCCGCCGCACCCATCGCCAGCGCACGCGCAACGGCGCTGTTCTGGCTGCTCGCGCGTCGGTGCAGCCGGTCGCGAATGGTCTTGGGCATTCCCTCGAACCCCGGTTGTGGCATGAGTGGCGACAGCGTCCCCGCCTGCGCCTGGATGTTGAGATGCGCGTTGATCATTGCGGCTTCGAGGCCGTTGCCGCCATGCGCGTGCGCCGCATCGACGAACCGGTCATACAGCTCGAATGAACGCTCGTAACAATGTTCGACCAGATCCGCCTTGTCGTCGAGATAATGATAGACCGCGCCCTTGGTCAGACCCATCGCCGCGGCAATCTCGTCGAGCGAGGTCGCTTCGATCCCGTTGCGGTTGAACAGCGCAGATGCGGTCGCGAGTAACTGCGCGACCTTGAAGTTCGCCGATTCCTTTCGATCGAAGATATTCTCGATCTTCGGCTGGAATTGCTCCGCCGACACGGGGCATTCGAACTGCATCGCCCGATCGGCCGCGAGGCCCGAGGTCAGCAGGTCGATCATGCTCTCCATCGCGCGGTGCCGCAACTTCGGCCCGCTTCCCTGATCGGACCACTGCGGCAGCAATTGCGACCAGGCGAGCATTCCGATGATCGCCTGCGCGACCACGACCGGATCGCAGCGGCGAATGCTGCCGTCGTCGATCCCTTGCGCGATGAAACCTACAAGAGCCGTGACGTTGCGGTCGTTGGCCTTGCGGATCAGGCTTGCGATGTCGGGGGTGAGCGAATTGATTTCGGTCATCACGGCGACGGGGGGCCGGTCGGGAGTGAGCGCGCGCCGGATATAGGTCGCTACCCGGGCGAAGCCGTTGGCGGCGAGGCTCGCTTGCGCCAGATCCTCGGCTGCCAGTTCGCATGCGCGCATATAGCATTGGAACACCAGTTCGGTGCGGTCGCTGACATAATAGTAGACCGTGGCGCGAGACAGATCGAGGACGTCGGCGACGTCAGTCAGGCTCGTCGCCGAAATTCCCCGCGCGTTGAACAGCGCGGTGGCTCCGTCGATCAGTTCCTCGCGCTTGCGTGCCTTGGTCGATGGGCGCCCGCGCGGCTTTTTAGGCGGGCCGCGTTCATCCGCCGGTGACGTGGAATTCGGCGCGGCGGTTTCCGTCCGTTTCGGTCGAGAGACGCCCGCGATATTCACTATGAATCGTTACTCCCCGGCGGCGATCCGTTCGCTCCGCAACCGCGACCGGCGTACCTTTCCGGCGGCATCGCGTAAAGGGGCGTCAGTGAACTCATAGCTGCGCGGCTGTTTGTAGCGGACCAACCTTTCGGCGACGAACTCCTGCAGTGCGAGATTGGGCAGCCCGGGACGCGGCTGAACGATCGCGTGGACGCGTGCGCCCAGATCGTCGTCGGGCAGTCCGATGACCGCGCATGACTGGACGTCGGGATGTTCCTCTATCGCGGCCTCGACTTCGGCGGGATAGACGTTCGAACCGCCGACAAGAATCATGTCGCCGCGGCGATCGCCGAGGTAGAGATAGCCCTCGGCGTCGAAATAGCCCATGTCGCCCAGCGAATGCCATTCGCCGCGCGTGTTGGCTTCGGCGCCGACGTAGCGATAGGTCACCTGTCCCTCCTCGGCCGCGCGCATGAAGACTTCGCCGGTTTCGCCAGGCGGCAGTTCCCGACCGTCGTCGCCGAATATCTTGATCTGGCCCGAGAAAACCCGGCCAACCGATCCGCGATGCGCGAGCCATTCGGTGCCGTCGATGACAGTGCCGGCGATGCTTTCGGTCGCGCCATAAAGCTCCCAGACCGCGCCGGCGCCGATCCAGTCGATCCAGACCTGTTTCAGCCACGCCGGACAGGGGGCGGCGATATGCCACATCGTTTTCAGCGATGTGATATCGTACTTCGCCTTCACCGCATCGTCCAGTTTCCAGATGCGGTTCATCATCGTCGGTACCAGGCAAAGCCAGCTTGCCTTGTGCCGGTCGATCGCTTCCAGAACGGCTTCGGCATCGAAGCGCGGCTGGACGACAAGCTTGGTGCCCGCCGCCATAGCGTTGATCGCCGTTGTGAAAGGGCCGGTGTGATAAAGCGGCCCCGGGATCAACGCGACATCCTCGCTGCCGAGGCGCCACGCCGAGGCGATCGACACGTCGATCGTCGCGGGTTCGCCCGACAGGATCAGCTTTGGCCGCCCCGACGAGCCGCCCGAGGTCGGTGCCTTGAAGCAGCTGGCGATTACGAGCGGCAATGGAGTATCGTCGCTTTCTGCCGCAAGCAAATCGAAGTAAGTGATAGTGGGATGGCCGATTTCGAGGTCGGGCCGTGCGATGATGATCGAGGGCTTCGCGAGCGCAATGATAGCCTCCATCTCGGCCCGCGGCAGGCGCGAGGACAAGGGTTGCGGCGTCGCGCCCGCTTTCCAGCAGGCGAAGCAGGCCTCGAGGAACGCATTTTCGTTAGGCAATGCGATCGAGATCAGGTCATCGGTCTGGACGCCATGCGCAAGGAGCGCGCGCGCGACCCGATTGGTACGGCTTTCCAGTTCCGCCCAAGTAAGCGCGGTGCTTTCGTCGGAAAGCGCCACCGTCGACGGCTTGAGTGCCGCATGATGGGCAAGCAGCGAAGCAAGCGGTAGCGTGTCCATCAACGCAGACATTCGAATATCTCCCCGCAAAGCAGCGTGCAGCGTGGATCGCCGACGGTCTTGTCGCCCATCTGATTGAGCACATAGCCGATGCCGACCTGATGGACGGGGTCGAAGCAACCGAACGATCCGCCCCAGCCAGAATGCCCGATCGTTGTGTCGGCGTGGGGCCCGTACATGCGGTCGATGTTCCCCGCGAGACCCTGGCGCCAGTAAGCGGGATGTCCGAGGAGGATGTCGACGCGGTCGGTCTGCAATTCGCCGAGCTTCGCTATCGTCTCTGGATGCATCATCCGGATGCCATCTAGCGTGCCTCCGTTGGCGAGCGCGCCATAGACCCGCGCGAGGCCGCGCGCGGTCGCATGGCCGTTGCCTGCGGGAATTTCAGCCGCCCGCCAGGCCCGCTCGTTCGGGTGAGTTGCCACCATCAGGGGGTTGGTCACTGCCATGACTGCCGCGCGCGGCACGCCGGTCAGGGTGAATTCGCGCTGGAGCGGCGAAGGGACGAGCGGCGCCACGCGAGGCTCCTCGCTTTCGGGCAGGCCGATGAACACGTCCGCCGCCAGCGGCGCTGCGATGCGCTCGGCCAGGAAACGGCCCGGGGTGAGCCCCGACGCGCGGCGGACCAGTTCGCCCGCCAGAAAGCCGTAGGTCATCGCATGATAGGAATTCTGCGTGCCGGGTTCCCACAACGGGGCCTGGCGAGCGAGGCGATCGGCCACGACGTCCCAGTCGTAGAAATCCTCCAGCGAGGTTGGTTCTTCTAGTCCCGGAAGTCCCGCCTGATGCGACATGATATGCCCGACGGTGGTCGCCCCTTTGCCGTTGGCGCCATATTCGGGCCAATAATCGGTGACCGGCGTCGCATAATCGAGCTTTCCGGCCTCGACGAGCATTGCAACCTCGATTGCGGTCAGGCCCTTCGTGGCCGACCAGATGTTGACAAGTGTGTCGGGGGTCCAGCGCGTCGTACGCTCCGCGTCGCGCCATCCGCCGTGAAGGTCGACGACCAACTCGCCCTTCACATAGACGGCCAGCGACGCCCCGAGTTCGCGATAGGCGTCTTCGCGTGCGAAATTGGCTGCAAATGCGTCGCGCACGGCGGCGAATTGCGGCGCGACAAATCCTTCGATTGGCTGTTCCAAGCGCCTTCTCCCATGACGGCGTGATGCCTCCGTCCGAACGGCGGGGCCCGAAGAGCGGTTTATCGCGGGTCGCTAATTAAATCAACGTAGAAATATATATGCATACGTTGGTGTTGAAAAAAGATTGACAAGCAGAAGCCGGCATATATGAAGGGCAACATCCGCGGATGTAGGAAAAATGCGGGGGAAGGCGATCGCGTGCCGGGGCTTCGTTACGGGGCCGGTGCGGGACTGCAGCGCCCCGGCGACAAGAGCGCGGTGGGGAGAGTCGAGATGAACGATCATTCTATATCATTGACAGCAGGGTGCCGTCCGATTGCGCTCGGCGCCTGCGCGCTTGCCATCACCTGGGCCCTGGCCGCTGGCGGCGCGGCCGCGGCCCAGGAGGCCGCGCCGTCCGACGACGCCGACCGCACGATCGTCGTGACCGCGCAGAAGCGCGAACAGGCGCTGAACGATGTTCCGCTGTCGGTGACGGCCTTTGGGGCGGAACAACTCGCCAGCCGCGGAATCGACAGCACCGTCGATCTTGCGAACAGCGTCCCGGGCTTCACCTATACCGAATCGCGCATCGGAACGCCGATCTACACATTGCGCGGGGTCGGCTTCAACGACATCGCGCTCGGCGGACGGCCGACGGTCAGCGTCTATCAGGACGAGGCGCCGATCCCCTTCACGGTCGAGACGCGCGGCGGCTTCCTTGATCTCGAGCGCGTCGAGGTTCTGGCAGGGCCGCAGGGGACGCTGTTCGGCCAGAATGCGACCGGCGGTGCGATCAACCTGATCGCGGCCAAGCCCACTGACGTTTTCAAGGGATCGCTGACCGCCGGATATGGCCGATTCAACGAAGTGACGCTGGGCGGCTTCGTCAGCGGCCCGATCTCGGACACGCTGAAATTCCGCCTGGCGGTGAAATCGGAACAGGCCGATGGTTGGCAGTACAGCACCACGACCGGCGACACCAACGGCAAGAAGAATCTGATCAGCGGACGCTTCCTGCTCGAATGGACGCCCGCCGAAGCGCTGAGGGTCAATCTCAACCTCAATGGTTTTCTGGACCGGTCGGATAACCAGTCGCCGCAATATCTTCTTGCCCGGCCGAGCGATCCGACGGCGGCGGCCAATATCCCCGGCCTTGCGACGCTCGTGGTGCCGCCGCGAAACAATCGCGCGACCGATTTCAACCCCGGCGATTATGCGCGCGACAATGATTTCCTTCAGGCGAATCTGCGGATCGACTACGATCTCAACGACCAGCTGACGCTGACGTCGCTGTCGTCCTACAGCAAATATAACCAGAACCAGCTTCAGGACCTCGATGGAACGCCGCTGATCGGGCTCACCCAGCGCACGATGGGGGACATCGAATCCTTTGCGCAGGAATTGCGGATCGCCGGCGATCTGACCGACCAGCTCTATGTCGTTATCGGCGCCAACTATGCCGACGACAAGACGCGCGAGCGCGTGAGCGGTGATCTCAGCGAAAGCACCCAGGCCTACGCCTTCGTCGGCCTTGGCCTGCCGCCCTTCTACTCGTTCGGGCTCCGCCACGATCAGGACATCACGACCTATGCGCTTTTCGGTAATGCGGAATTCAAGCTCACCGACGCGCTGACCCTGCAGGCGGGGGTACGCTACACCAATTCGAACAACCGCTTCGTTGGCTGCACGCGCGACATCGACGGCGTCACGAACCAGGTCTTCTCGGGCTTCCATGATTTCGTCCGCACTGTCGTTCTCGGCCTGCCCGCGCTGGCACCGATTCCGGCGGGCGGCTGTATCACCGCGGATGCGTTGCAGGTTCCGCAACTCGTCACGAGCCGGCTGAAGGAAGACAATGTGTCGTGGCGTTTTGGCGCCGATTACGAAATCGCCGACGACGTCAAAGTCTATGCCAACGTCAGCCGTGGCTACAAGGCGGGGGGGTATCCGTCGCTCGCCGCGACCTCGACCGCGCAATATGATCCGACGCTGCAGGAATCGCTGACCGCCTATGAAGCCGGGCTGAAAGCGGCCTTCTCGCGGGATTTCCAGCTCAACGCGGCGATCTATCATTATGATTATCGCGACAAGCAGCTGCTGGGCATCGTGGCCGACCCCTCCTTCGGGCGTCTGCTGCGGCTGCTCAATGTGCCCAAGTCGCGGATCAACGGTGCCGAACTGCAACTCGCCTGGTCGCCGGTCCGCGGGCTCGATATCACGGGCAACGCATCCTATGTCGACTCGAAGATCACGGCGCCATTCGTCGCCGAAGACCCCAACGGCGTCACAGCCGACTTCAATGGCCAGGCCTTTCCCAATTCGCCGAAATGGCAGCTTTCGGGGGATGTGAATTACGAGGTGCCTGTTTCAGACAGGCTGAACGCGATCTTCGGTGCGAGCGCCAGCTATCGTTCCACCACCAATTCGGAGCTCGGCCGGCTGCCCGAGTTGGTCGTCGAGGATTATGCGCTGGTCAATCTGCGCGTGGGCTTTGCCGATAGCGACAAGAAATGGCGCCTGATGGCGTGGATGAATAATGTCGGGGACAAATATTACTACACCTCGGCGACGCGCAGCATCGACGTGTTCAACCGCATGACGGGGGCGCCTCGGACCTTTGGTCTGACCTTCACCTATAATTTCCAGCCCTGACTCTCCTCTCGGCGGCACCGGTTCCTTGCTGCCGGCGCCGCTTCCTCCTCAGGATATTTTCTTTGACTGCTTCCGCTCCTGAATTTTCATTCGACCTCTCCGGACAGACGGCCTTGGTGACCGGAGCGTCGTCTGGCCTCGGCTGGCGTTTCGCCAGGATATTGGCCGCATGCGGCGCCAAGGTGGCGATTGCGGCGCGGCGCGCCCAGCGGCTCGACCAGTTGACTGCCGAAATCCGCGCGGAGGGGGGTGTCGCCGAACCGTTCGCGCTTGATGTCGCGGCGGTCGGCGGCATCGCCGCGGTGGTCGACGAGATCGAGCGGCGGCTTGGTCCGGTTTCGATCCTCGTCAACAATGCGGGTGTTCCCGACGCCCAGCACGCGACCGCGCTGACGCTTGAAAAGATCGATCAGGTGATCGACACCAACATGCGCGGCGCCTTCATTCTGTCAACCGAGGTTGCTCGGCGACTGATCGCGGCGAAGACTCCGGGCCGGATCGTCAACATCGCGTCGATGGCCGCATTCGAATATTCGGGCGGCGCCGCAGCGCTCTATTCGGTGACGAAAAGTGCGCTCGTTCGCATGACCGAGACGCTTGCAGTCGAGTGGGCGAAATTCGGCATCAACGTGAACGGCATCGCGCCCGGTGTTTTCGCTTCCGAAATGACCGACGGAATGTTCGCGCGGATGAGCGACCAGATGGTGTCGGCCTTTCCGCGCAAACGCATCGGGCGCCCCGAACAGCTTGATGGCGCGCTGATGTTTCTCGTTTCCCCGTCCTCCGACTTCGTCACCGGCACGATCATCAAGGTCGACGACGGGCAGGGCTCGCGCTGAGGAGATTATCGTTGACCGACCAGATCATCCGGACCGACGCTGCGGGATGCGCCATGCTGACGCTCAACCGGCCCGAAAAGCTCAACGCGCTGACCGTCGCGATGTTCAAGGAACTGCGGCGACACATCGATGATATCGCGGGCGACACCAGCATCGGGGTCGTCGTGCTGCGCGGTGCCGGCCGTTGCTTTTCGGCCGGCCACGACCTCGCCGATATCGAGCAGGGAGAGGAGCCGCCGACACCCAACTTCCAGTCGGAGACGATCGAGCGTCTCGCCAACCTGCCGCAACCAGTGATCACGGCTGTTCATGGCTATTGTTATACCGGCGGTCTTGAACTTGCGCTGGCAGGCGACCTGATCGTCGCGTCGGCCAACGCTCGCTTCGCCGATACCCATGCTAAATGGGCGCTGACCCCTGTGTGGGGTCTGACGCAGCGACTGCCGCGCCGGGTCGGCCTGACCAAGGCAAAGGAAATGATGTTCACCTGCCGCACCTATTCGGGCGAAGAGGCGGCCGCGATCGGCCTCGCCAACGAGCATGTCGCCGACGACTGCTTTGACGATCGGCTGGGAGAAATCGTCGCCGAAATTCTCGACCACTCGTGGTTCAGCCATCGTGCGAACAAGCGGTTGCTGCTCGAAACCGACGGCCTGCCGATCGGAGCCGGAATCGCGCACGAGAGTTTTCGCACCGAAGGCGGTGGCCCCGACGCCTATGAACGGCTCGCGCGTTTTACGCGGCGCGAAACATGAGCGGTTTCTTCGGCTTTGAGTTTTCCGAAGAACAGGACCTATTGCGCGAAAGCCTGCGGCGCTTTCTCGCTGATGCCTGCCCGCCTTCGCTGGTGCGTGAAACACTGGAAGGCCGGCAGGCTTTCGGTGCTGCGCTATGGTCCGGGCTCGCGCAAATGGGATGCATAGGCGCGGCAATTCCAGAGCAATATGGCGGATATGGACTCGGTCCCGTCGAAATTTGCGTCATTGCCGAAGAACTCGGACGCGTGCTTGCTCCGATCCCGTCGCTATCGACCATCTACCTCTTCGCCGAGATAGTGAAAGCTGTGGGGAATGACGAGCAGAAGGCGCTGTTGCTGCCGGACATTGCGCGTGGGCAGGCGATCGGTACGCTGGCGGCCATCGAGATGGACCCCAAGGGCCGGAAGGTGCCGACGGCCAGCGAGGTCCGCGCCGGGAAACTATACGGCAGAAAACATCTCGTTCCCGATGGCATGATCGCCGACCATGCTATTGTCGTGGCGCGGGAAGGTGAGCGCGATGAATCGCTTTTCCTCGTTGACTTGCATCAGGATGGCGTCGTCCGGCGACCGTTATCGACGATCGATCCGACGCGCGGTCATGCGCGGATCGAGTTCGATGGCGCTGCGACATCGCCTATCGGCGCTGCAGGGAATGGCTCCGCGATCATAAGTGAAGCCATGGCGCGCGCCGCCGTGTTCGTCTCCTTCGAGCAGATCGGCGGCGCCGAACAGGCGCTCGTCTCAGCCTGCGATTACGCCCGGCAACGCTTTGCGTTCGGGCGACCGATCGGGTCGTTCCAGGCAGTCAAGATATTGCTCGCCGACATGCATGTGTCGCTTGCGATAGCGCGGGCTAACGCGTTGCGCGCGATCTGGGCACTTGCAGATATGGCAGGTGAGGCAGAATGGGCCGCGGCCAGAGCCCATCTGAGCGCCTCGGCAGCTTTCGGCCACGTCGCCGCCGACACGATACAGGTTCACGGCGGGACGGGGTTCATGTGGGATAGCGATCCGCATCTTTTCTATCGCCGGGCAGAGGCGCTGGGGCAGTCGCTGGGCGGTGCGCGGCGCTGGGAAAGAATTCTGATCGAAGGCCGCCGGTCGGGGGCTGGCGGCAGCGAGGCGGTCAGCGTCAATGAAGAAAATGCCGCCGAGAGCGAATTTCGTGCCTCTGCACGTGCATGGGTTGCAGCCAATGCGCCCTGGCATTTGCGCGAGGCGATTGAACGCTCGCCGGTCGGCGCGCTCGACCTCGGACCCGATGCGTTGGCGGCGCAGAAGGCGTGGCAGCAGCGGAAACACGATGCCGGTTGGGCCTGTCTCGGCTGGCCTACCACTTATGGCGGACGCGGCGCGACGCCGATGGAGCGGATCATCTGGCATCAGGAGGAAGGGTGTTTCGCTCGTCTGTCGAACCTCTTCCACAACGGACAGGGCATGTGCGCCCCGACGCTCATGGACTTCGCGAGCGACGAGCAGAAGGCTGAACTCCTGCCCAGAATATCGTCGGGTCAGGATGTGTGGTGCCAGCTGTTTTCCGAACCGGCGGCAGGTTCCGACCTTGCGGGACTCCGCACCCGCGCCGACCGCGATGGTGACGGGTGGGTGATAAACGGCCAGAAGATATGGACGAGCGGTGGTCAATATGCCGACTGGGGCTTGCTCATTGCCCGGTCTGATTTCGATGTCGCCAAGCACAAGGGATTGACTGCCTTTTTCATAGACATGCGCGCGCCGGGTGTGGAGGTGCGGCCAATCCGCCAGATGAACGATCACAGCGGTTTTGCCGAGGTCTTCTTTCACGATCTGCGCATTCCCGACACACAGCGGCTCGGCGGCATCGGCGATGGATGGAACGTCGCGCTGACGACGCTCTCGCACGAGCGGTTGGCGATCGGACTCGAAATGCCGACGGGCTTCGACGATCTTCTCGACTACTGTGGAGCACTGGAACTCGAAACTGGATCGGCGGTCGCGGATAGACATGTCATATCCCGGCTGGCGAGGTTCGAATGTCAGGCGGCGGGGCTGGAGAATTTCATGCTCGGCTCTCTCTCGCGCTTTGCGAAGGGGGAGCTGCCTGGCCCCGAAAACTCGATCATCAAGTTGGTCGCGGGCAAGATGATGCAGGACATTGCAGGGTTCGCGATCGAGCTTCAGGGCGAAGCGGGGATATTGACCGGAACAGACGAATGCGCGTTCGGTGGCCGGTTTCAGGGCATGTTGCTCCGTGCGCCCGCCACTCGGATCGAGGGAGGGTCCGATCAGATCCTGCGCAATATTCTTGCCGAACATGTGCTGGGAATGCCGCCGGACATGCGCGCCGACAAGAACCTCCCCTTCAGCGCGATTCCCGCACAGTCGCCATCGCGATAGCGAACGGGATCATACCGTCCATTACCGTCCTCGCAGGAGCGCCGGTACGCATTTCATGGAGTAAATCATGACTGAAATCGAGCTTGAAGCCGAACTCAACGACTTGCGGATGTCGAAGGAGGCGCAGCCGCTCTTCGAAGCGGTGAAACGCCATATCGCCGAAAATGTTGACCCGATCACCGAAGAATTTTTCCGGCTGGGCGAAGGGCGTGCCGATCGCTGGAGCTGGGCACCGGGGCAACTCGAACTACTCGACGGGGCGAAGGCGAAAGCAAAGGCGGCGGGCCTGTGGAATTTCTTTCTGCCGCACGGCGACACGGGCACGCCGCTCAGCAATCTGGACTACGCCTATATTGCCGCCGAACTCGGCAAGTCGTTGCTCGCATCGGAATCGCTCAATTGCTCCGCACCCGACACCGGCAATATGGAGGTTCTCGAAATGGTCGGCACGCCCGAACAGAAGGAACGCTGGCTGAAGCCGCTCCTGAACGGGGAAATTCGCTCGGCCTATGCGATGACCGAACCCCACGTCGCTTCGTCGGATGCCGAAAATATCGAAACCAGCGCCGTGCTCGATGGTGACGACTGGGTCATCAACGGCGAGAAATATTTCATCAGCAGTGCAGGCGATCCGCGCTGCAAGCTGTTGATCGTGATGGTGCGCACCAATCCGGAGGCAAGCGGGAAGCGGCGTCATTCGCAGATTCTCGTCCCGATGGATACGCCGGGTGTGCAAATCCTTGGTCCGATGCATGTCTTTGGAGAAGATCATGCGCCGTTCGGCCATATGCACATGCGCTTCGACAATGTCCGGGTTCCGAAGGACAACATCCTGCTCGGTGAAGGACGCGGGATGGATATTTCGCAGATGCGCCTCGGCCCGGGCCGCATCCACCACTGTATGCGCACGATCGGCAAGGCCGAGGTTGCGCTCGACCTGATGGTGAAGCGGGGTAATTCGCGCAGCGCGTTCGGACGTCCGCTGTCCCAACTCGGCAAGAATCTGGAAGTCATCGCACGGGCGCGCTGCGACGTCGAGGCGCTTCGCCTGATCGTGCTCAAGGCCGCGAAGGCAATGGATCTGCTCGGCAACCGTGAGGCGCGCGTCTGGGTGAGCATGGCGAAGGCGATGATTCCCGAGCGCGTCTGCCAGATCATCGATCAGGCGATCCAGATCCATGGTGCGACCGGCATCTCGCAATGGACCCCGCTTGCAGGGCTCTACACCGACGTGCGCCATCTGCGCTTCGCCGACGGCCCCGACGAGGTGCATTACATGGTCATCGGCCGGGCCGAATTGGCGCGACATCAGGATTGAAGCGGAAACGCATCTTGTCGGGCCCACGGCGGCACGAGCACAGCATAAGAAGGAGAAGGAAGATGAAGGCTCTCTTGTCGACCGCCACCGGCGGCCCGGAAACGCTGACCCTAGGCGAGCTGCCGCGCCCAAGCGCGGGCAAGGGCCAGATCGTGATCGACGTGAAGGCCTGCGCGGTCAACTTCCCCGACGTGCTGATCATCGAGGATAAATATCAGTTCCGCCCCGAGCGCCCGTTCGCGCCGGGCGGCGAGGTCGCGGGCCTGGTCGCCGAGATCGGCGAGGGCGTGACCGGGTTCAAGGTCGGCGACCGGGTGATCGCGGGCTGCGGCAACGGCGGCATGGCCGAGGCGGTCGCGGTCGGCGTCCACAATGTCTATCACCTGCCCGAGGGGCATGATTTCGCCGAGGGCGCCTCGCTGCTGATGACCTATGGCACCAGCATCCACGCGCTCGTCGATCGCGGGCATATCGCCGAGGGCGACACGTTGCTCGTGCTCGGCGCGTCGGGCGGGGTCGGGATCGCCGCGGTCGAGCTCGGCAAGGCGTTCGGCGCGCGCGTCGTCGCCGGGGTGTCGAGCGAGGAGAAGGCGGCGATCGCGCGCGAGGCGGGCGCCGACGAGGTCGTCGTCTATGGCCGCCAGCCGTTCGACAAGGATCAGTCGAAGGAGCTTGCGAACCGGTTCAAGGAAGCGGTCGGCCCGAACGGCGCCAACGTCATCTATGATGCGGTGGGCGGCGATTATGCCGAACCCGCGCTGCGCTCGATCGCGTGGGAGGGACGCTATCTCGTCGTCGGCTTCCCCGCGGGCATTCCGCGGCTGCCGCTCAACCTGACCCTGCTCAAGAGCTGCGACATCGCGGGCGTCTTCTGGGGCGCCTTCGTCGCACGCGAGCCCGACCGCAACCGCGCCAACATCGCACGGCTGTTCCAGCTTTGGGAGCAGGGCAAGATCAAGCCGCGCGTCACCGGCACCTATGCTCTCGTCGACGGCGGTCAGGCCATCGCCAAGCTCGGCGACCGCAGCGCCATCGGCAAACTCGTCGTTGCGCCCTGATGTCGGGGAATGAAGGGACGGCGGCTGTCCAGGATATTCAGGACCTGGAGATCACGAGACTTGAGGCCTGGCTCGCTGACAATATCCCCGGTTTTGTGGGACCCCTGACCTATACGAAATTTGCGATTGGGCAGTCCAATCCGACATACAGGATCGCTGCCCGGAGTGGATGCTACGTCCTTCGCCGAAAGCCTTTTGGGAAATTGCTGCCGTCGGCGCATGCCATCGAACGGGAATATACGCTTTTGGCCGCGTTGCATCCCACGGGCTATCCCGTCGCCAAACCCTTTGCGCTTTGCGAAGATGAGTCGGTTGTGGGCTCGGTCTTCTATGTGATGGAGATGGTCGACGGAGCGACCTTCTGGGATGGGGCGTTACCCGGCTGCGACATCGAACAGCGCACGGCGATTTATTTCGAGATCGTCGATCGCCTCGCCGAACTTCATGACATCGACTACGAACGTTCGGGGCTGGCTGGTTTCGGCAAGGCCGGGAATTATCTGGAGCGACAGGTTCAGCTCTGGACAAGGCAGTATCGCCTTTCACAGACTGAGGATTTGCCGGATGTGGAAAAGCTGATCGACTGGCTGCCACGCACGATGCCGAGGCAGCAACGAACCACAATCGTGCATGGCGACTATCGCATCGACAACCTTATGTTTTCGCATGACGGCAGACGTATTGAGGCCGTTCTCGATTGGGAGTTGTCAACGATCGGCGACCCGCTGGCCGATCTGAGCTATTTCCTGATCAACTGGGTCACACCAGTTGACGGTCATGCGGGCCTAGCTGGCATCAGTGGTCCCGGAACGGGTATTCCGACCCTCGAACAGATGGTGGCCCGATACGGACAAATGGTCGGCGCGCAGCGCGATATGGCCGACCTCAACTGGTACTTCGCCTTCTGCCGTTTTCGCCAACTCGGAATTACCCAGGGCATCAGGCGGCGGTTCCTCGATGGGAACGCATCCGGCGCAACGGCCGACGTGACGGGATCACGTGTTCCGCTGATTGCCGAAAGCGCTTGGGCTTTCGCTCAAAAGACGGTCGTTCAAAGCTAGGTGGTTCAGAGGCGTCGACTTCACCCGCAACCTCGTGATGCGGGTGGAGAGGGGGCGTGGCGCAAAAAAACGGGAGGAGTATCGAAATGATTAGGACCGCCATTACCGATATGTTCGGAATCGAAGCCCCGATTGTCATGGGCGGCATGACGGGCGTGGGATACGCCCCGCTGGTGGCGGCCGTGGCGAACGCAGGCGGGCTTGGTTTCATTACCGCGCATCATTCGCGAACGGCCGATGATCTCGCCGACGAAATCGGACGATGCCGGGCGATTACTGACCGGCCGTTCGGCGTAAACCTGACGCTGTTGCCGTCGTTCGATCCAATCCCTTACGACGAATATTGCCGCGCTATCGTGGATTGCGATGTGAGGATTGTCGAGACCGCAGGCCGTAGTCCGGCAGATTACCTCCCCTTCCTCAAGGCCAATGGCGTCAAGGTCATCCACAAATGCACGAGCGTTCGTCACGCGGTCACAGCGGAAAAGCTGGGAGTGGACGTTGTCTCGATTGACGGTTTCGAATGTGCCGGACACCCCGGCGAGGATGACGTTGGCCTGATCGTCCTCCTTCCGGCGACGGTCGACGCTGTGCGCGTGCCGGTGATCGCGTCGGGGGGAATGGCGGATGGCCGCAGCCTGGCGGCTGCCCTCGCGCTGGGGGCCGAAGGGGTGAATATGGGGACCCGCTTCATGGCGACGAAAGAATCGGGAATCCACGAGAACATCAAGCGGCATATCGTGTCCAGCACTGAGAGGGATACGATGTTGATCAACCGGACCTTGCACAACACGTCACGTGTCGCGCGCAATGCGGTCTCGCAGAAGGTCGTCGAGATTCAGCGGAACTGTGACCTGGGCATCGATGCCGTTCGAGACCTTGTCTCCGGCGCCCGCGCCCGCGCGGAGGTCATTGCCGGGGGGAATGTCGATGGCGGCGCTTGGGCGGTTGGGCAGAGCCAGGGACTAATTCAGGATATCCCCGACTGTAACAGCCTCGTCGATACAATCGTGTCGCAAGCCAGCAAAATCATGACCTCCGCCGCCAACCGCATCATACGCACGGCGGCGTAGGGTCAGCATGACTATATGGGAACAGCAATTGAAGGAATGAGAAATGGCATCACTTCCATCCGAAAAGATGAAGGAACTGATTGGCGGTCGGATTGGTACCTCCGAATGGATTCGGATCGATCAGGCCATGATCGACAAGTTCGCCGATGCGACCGGCGATCACCAATTCATCCATGTCGATCCTGAAAGATCGAAATCGACTCCGTTCGGCGGCACCATCGCCCACGGCTTTCTGACCCTTTCGCTCTATCCCGACATGATCGAAAAATCGGATTGTCCGCGCCCCGAAGGTGTGAAGATGGGCGTCAACTATGGTTGTAACAAGCTTCGTTTCTTGACGCCCGTCCGTTCAGGTAAACGCGTGCGCGGCCATTTCAAGCTGCTCGAGCTCGAAGAAAAACGGCCGGGTCAGTGGCAACAGACTCTCGAATTTTCGGTTGAAATCGAGGGAGAGGCAAAACCCGCCCTGATAGCTGAATGGTTGAGCCAATATTTCTTGTAGCGTGATCAAGACATCGGTGACTTGAGTGCCTCACTGGCTGGACTTTCCCATGCATCATCGTGTCTGGGCCATCTTTACGCGCCGTAGGCTCGCACGAAGAAAATGATCGTCGTGAAGCCGGTGAGCAGCAGCGTCCACACGCGCACGGCGCGATGTGAAAGCCGCTTGCCGATCAGCGCACCGAACCAGCCGCCGGCGATCGAGCCCAGCAGCATCGGCACGCACGCCCACCACCACACCATCGCAAAGCCGATGAATATAAACGCCGCGGCGAGGTTGGCGACCGCCAGCATCGTGGTGCGGATCGCGAACAGTTCGCGCGGGCGGATATTCGCGAGCAGGCCGTAAAGCGCGGTGGTGATCAGGCCGACACCACCGCCAAAATAGCCCCCGTAAATGCCGAGCAGCACCTGCGCTGCCAGCAGCGTCGGCCGGCCGATGGTAACCCGCGCGTGCAGCCAGTCGGCGGCGCGCTTGCCGAACGCCATCACAGCGAAAGCAAAAAGCAGCAGCCAGGGGATGAGAATGTCGAACGTCTTGGTCGGCGTCAGGACGAGAAGCAGGCTTCCGACCAACCCGAAGACGAAGGTCAGCGCCGCGAGCGGGCGAACCGATATGCCGGCGACCGGCCCGAGTTCTTTCCGATACGCCCAGGCGCTCGTTCCGGCACCGGGGAGCAGGGCGACATTCGATGTGGCATTGGCGATATTCGCCGGCAATCCAAGCGCGATCAGCGCGGGCAGCGTGGCGAACGTTCCGCCGCCGGCGAGCGCGTTCATCGCGCCGCCAAGCATCCCGGCGCCCGCGGCGACGAATATCGTCGATAGATCGATCATTGTGCGACTCCGGCCCTCGGGCCGCGACAGGCCGGTTGTTTGGCGCCTTTTGTCGCGATGCCCGTTTCAGTCAAGAGCCGACTGCGCTCATCCGCTGGTTAGGTTAGCGATTACACCGGCGTACCCGCGAGCATTGCCATGATTTCGTCGCCATGCTCTCCCAAGGTCGGTGCCGGGCGTGATATGGACAGGCGGGGGCCATCGATGCGGATGACCGGCGCAGTACTCCAGTGGCTGCCGACGTAGCGGCGCTCGATCCGGGTCCAGGCTCCCGTTTGGCTGAGATGCCTTTCAACGGGAAGATTTTCGGCTCTGTTGACCGGCGCGGCCGGAACGCCCGAAGCCTGGAGCGCCTCGGCTGCCTCGGCCGCCGTCATCGATGCCACCGATGCATGGAGCGCGGACTCGATCGCGTCGCCGTGGAGATTGCGATCCGCGATGCTTGTCCACTCCGTGGCCCATTCCGGTTTGCCCAGCCAGCGGGTGAGAGCGGCCCATTGCGTGCTGTCCCGAACGACGGTCGCCACATAGCCGTCGCTCGCGGCGGCGACGCAGCGCGGCGCATGGTGCGTCGAACGACTGCCGAGCCGCTGCGGGGGGCCTTCGGTCTGTGCGCGAATGATGGCGTCGGCGCCGAGCTGGAACAAGCATTCGACCTGTCCGAGGTCGCACCATGTACCGCCAAGCGCTGCCCTTCCGTGAAGGCCGGCAAGCGCGGCGATGGCACCATAGATGCCGGCGACGGGATCTCCGAGCGCGGTATGCTGCAGGACAGGCGGCCAGGTGGCTTCGCCGTTGACATGGGGCATGCCGGAGGCGTGCTCGACGGTGGAGCCGTAGGCGCGAAAGAAGCTCCAGGGGCCGGAAGCACCGAAGGCGCCCATCGATACCATGACAAGACCCGGACGGAGCCCGAGCAGATGGTCGGGGTCAAGACCGAGCTTTTTCATCACTCCGGGTGCATAATTTTCGATCACGATGTCCGATCGGCGCACCAGCGTCTCAGCAAGTGTACGTCCGCGTTCGTCGGTAAGGTCGAGGCAGACGCCTCTCTTGTTGCGATTCATGATGAGAAAGGCGGGCATCACTTCATATTTGGGCGGGTCGGATGCCCCCGGCGGTTCCCAGCCACGCCACCAGTCATAATGGGTCTCCGACTCCACCTTGATGATATCCGCACCGAGATCGGCAAGCAGCCGCGTGCACATCGGTCCCGCCCAGCCCATCGAGAAATCGGCAACGCACACGCCGTCGAGCGACGCGGCGGGCGGGCTTTCGGGGGGCTGTTCGGCGAAAGCCTTCCCGTCGTGGTGAATGCGGAACGGTAACAGCGGTGCGATGACGCCTTCGGCACCCGGCAGCGGAGCGAAGCTTTCGCGCTCGCGCCAGTGCGGCGTTGCCAGAAGCTCGCGATGGTTCGGCACGGGAGCGAGCGGGACGCGGCGGCGCTGGCCCTCCATCAACCAGTGATCGGTGGTTTCGCCGGACAGGACTGCAGCGAATGCGGCGTCGAGGGCTTCGGCGTTTTCGACGCGCGCGAGCGACGTCGCGAAGCGGGGATCGGTCGCCCAGTCGGGATGGCCGACCATATCGGCCAGCGCCGCCCATTGAGCGGGCGTGAGCGCGGTGACCCCGATCCAGCCGTCGCGCGTCGGGTAGACGGTGGTCGGATGGTTCGTCGCAAAGCGATTGATCCCGGTGCGGCCAGGCGAAGCGGACCCTGCTTCGGCGAGGGGCGGCGAGGGTTCGGTGAAGCACATGGCCGCTTCGAAAATATTGACGTCGACGCGCTTTGCCGCGCGACCTCGCTTGCGCGACCAGAGCGCGGCGAGCGACCCCACGACGAGCGTCGCGCCGGCGGTGATTTGGGGTGCAAAGCCCTGCGGAAGCATCGGCGGTCCGTCGGCGGCGCCGAAGGATGCGGCGATGCCGATCAGTGCCTGAATCAGGGCATCGTCGCCCTGCCAGTCGCGATAGGGCCCGTCGTGACCGAACCAGGTGATGCCGAGGCGGAGCGCGTCGAAACCCTGTTCGGCGAGGAACGTGTCGACCGCTTCGACAGCCGCCGGCGACTGGCCAACAAGAACCGCGCGATGTGAAGGCGGGGTCTCCGCCAGCCGGCCGAGCCCTTCGTCGAAGGTGTCGATGAACGACTTGTCCTGGTCGAGCCAGAGGTCGACGGCATCGGTATCGCGGGGGAACGAATTGCGGACGCGCCACACACGGGCGCCCAGGACGGACAGGATCCGGCCGCAGTAACGCGCGGCGACGTCGTCCGACATTTCGAGGACCGCAATTCCGTCAAGCGGCCGAGCTTCGGCGCGAGTGTGCAATTCCATCGAGTGGCCTCTCCGTCGATCGACTCCAAACCCGCGTCCGAAGACCAGAGGGGTGGGTCGCGATAAATGATAACTCGTTACCAATGAGAGGCAAGAGCCATATGCGTTGGTGGGTGCGATGCGCCGGTTGGGGCGACGAGAATCGCGCTGGGAGGGTGGGATCGGGAAAAAATAACACAGTATAACAATATCTTGTTTCTTTACGGCGCGCGCTACCGAAAGTCTGTTGACACTGGCTCCGGTTCGACGATAACCATTGGTATCGCGTTACCAAGGCAATTTGCGGACATCCAAGGCCGCTGGGTTCCTTGGGGCGCGAAAAAACATAATCAGTGGCGACCCGCGATCGTGGGCGCTGGGACAGGAAGAGGATAGGGCATGTTGAAGAGGCTCTTGTTGTCGTCCGCGGTGCTGCCGCTGACGCTGTTTCACGTCGCCCATGCTGCGGCCCAGGAAGCCGCTCCGCCTGAACCCGCCGATGAGGGGGCGAGCCATCCGGGCTTCACCGACATCATCGTCACCGCGCGGCGCGTGGAAGAGAATCTGCAGCGCGTCCCAACCTCGGTCACCGCGGTAAGCGGAGACATGTTGCGCACGGAAAGCGTGATCGCGGTCAAGGATCTGCCGAAGCTTGCGCCTTCGCTCAGCGTCGTTTCCTATTTCAACGACATGAACGCCCGCTTCTCGGTGCGCGGCCTGTCGGCCGGCGTCACCACCTATTTTGCCGAGGCTCCATGTTGTGGCGGCATTGCCAGCGCGCCCTTTCTCGATATCGCATCGGTTCAGGTGCTGAACGGCCCGCAGGGCACGTTGTTCGGGCGATCGAGTGCGGCCGGTGCCGTCCTGATCACCCCGCAAAAGCCTGAATTCAACAAGTGGGGCGGGTTGGTCGACATGACCGTGGGCACCTATGGCCGGGTTCAGTTCACGGGCGTGGTGAACATTCCTGTGATCGACGATCGTCTCGCGATCCGCCTGGCCGCAAACGCCAATCGCGTCGGCGGCTACACCAAGCAGTTCGGGACGAGCAAGCGTCTCGATGACGTCAACAACCAGCAGTACCGCCTTGGCGTGGCGTTCAAGTCCGGGGCGCTGGAGAACACGCTTTTCGCTTCCTACGAAAACATCGACCAGTCGGCGACCGGTTCGGTGCTGGCAGGGTACAAGCCGACCCATGCCAATCTGACTCCTGCGTTTCTCGCCATACTCGAGGCGGAGACAGCGCGTTTGGAGCAGGGCGGGAAAAAGGCGGCACGCATCACCGCCCCCACCTATGACGGGCAGGCGCAGTTGACCCAGATGAAGCATGCCAGCGTCGTCAACAACACGCTGATCGAGGCGATCGATACCGGTTCGACACGCATCAACATCAAGAACATCTTCTCGTTCGACTCCTTCACCTCGAACAGCGCCGGTTCCTATGACGGCGTCGGGGGTATCCTGCAGGAAGGGGCTTTCGCTTCCGCGAACTACAGCAATTTCGGTTCAAACAACCAGGTGGGGACGATGCTGAGGGCCAAGCTGGGCCCCGCGCTTCACACCTACACCAACGAGCTTCAACTCCAGGCCGAGCTGTGGGACGGTCTGCTGAAGGCCAATGTGGGGGGCTTTTACCAGCACCAGCGGGCGCCCGAGAACATGGAAGGCACCACGAACGTCTACAAGCTCTACGGCAATCCGAATGGCTATTTGAATGCGGTAGGCTTCATCAAGCGGTCGGTGGCGAAAGAAAAGGCGGTTTTCGGACAGGCTACGCTCGACCTTTCGCATGCCGGTATCGAAGGCCTCAGCATCACCGGCGGGTATCGCTACAGCTGGTCCGATTCCGCGCTGACGACGGTCGCACCGGTCCGCAATGCGGTCACGGGCAGTTTCGAGCCGGGGACGACCGAGACGAATTCGGCCACGAAGAGCAAGGGCTATAACTATACGCTGTCCATCCAGCAGCAGTTCACGCCCGACATCATGGCCTATGCCTCGGCAACGCGGGCCTATGTTCCGGGCGGCGTGAATGCGATCAGCCCGCCTCCCGGCGCTAATCTTCCGGGCTATAAGCCCGTCTATGATGCTGCGACGGTGAACACGCAGGAGATCGGCCTCAAGACCCAATTCTATCTTGGCGATGTGGCGGTGCGGCTGAATACCGCCGCTTACAACACCGATTACAAGAATATCGCCCAGACATTGCTCGGCCTCGTCGATGGCGTATCCTATCGCTACCTCGCCAATATCGCCGCAATCCAGCTGCGCGGCGTCGAAGTGGCAGGCACAGTGGTGTTCGACCCGAGCTTCAGCGTGAATTTCGGCTATTCCTATAACCATGCGAAATACAAGACGTGGACGGGCGTCGATCCGTATAACACGGCACGCCCCGGCGACGCGGTTTGCGTCCCCGAATCGCCGGATGGCGTCTGTTTCCTCGATCTTAGCAACAACCCGTTGCCCTATATGCCGAAACATTCGGGCAATGTGACGTTCCAGTACACCGCGCCGCTCGGTGCTGACGTCGGCGAACTCGGGCTGTCGGCGTCGATCTTCGCGCAGAGCCGCGTATATTATGTAGCGGCGGCGGCGCGTGACCTTCAGCTCTATCCGGGCGGGCTCGATGCCATCTCGCAAGCCTCATACGGTACGGTCAATCTGCGGGCGGAACTTCGCGACGTGGGCGGATCGGGTTGGAACAGCGCGGTCTTCGTGAACAACCTCACCGACAAGCTCTATGCCACGGGCAAGGTCGCGCAGCTTCACACGCTCGGCTTCGCCGCGGCAAACTATGCCCCGCCGCGCATGTTCGGACTCCAGGTCTGGAAGAAATTCTAGGACGCTAGCACTAGGAAGGCGCAAATATGGCAACGCAACAGATCCGTCCCGGCGTGGACAGTATCTCGCCGGAATTGAGCGCGCGGTTCGACGAACTCGACTTGTGGGACAATGCGCGCGATCTGGTGGAGGATGGCTACACGATCATCCAGGATCCCGCCGCTCACGCGATCACCGACGAACTGCGCGAGGCAATCCTGCGGCTTTCGCAGACGTCGGATGCCGAAAACAAGGGGCGGCGCGCAGGACTTTTGCTCGGCCGCGACCCGGTCTTTGCGAAGGCGGTCACGGTTCCGCGACTACTGGCGCTGGCGGAATTCCTTCTCGGGCGCGGGATGCTGTTGAGCCAGCTTCTGGGAACGATCCGGGGGCCGGGCGGCGGAAATCTGGGGCTGCACGCGGACAATAGCTGGTTCCCGGAGCCGTTTCCGTCGTGGGAAATCATGTGCACCGCCTGCTGGGTCACCGACGAGTTTACCGAAGAACATGGTGCGACGATGATCATTCCGGGGACGCACAAGCAAAAGCGCCATCCGCCGCGCGACGTCCGCAAGTCGCTGGAAGGCGCCCAGGCCATTGTCGCGCCGAAAGGATCGATCTGCCTGTGGGACGGGTCGGTGTGGCACGGCAATTACGCGCGTAAAACGCCCGGCGAACGGGTGGTGCTGCATACGACCTTCACGCGGCTGGGGATGCAGCCGATCGACGATTACAGCCATCTCGACGATGCATGGCTGGAACAGAATGCCTCCGAACTTCGCGGCCTCCTCGGCCGCGACCTTTTCTTCCATTCGACCACCGAAACGAGCGGGCAGACGGATCAGGAAAAACTGCGCCATACCTACCGCCTGGTTCACGGCCCGCAGGGATATTGACCGGCTACGCCGCCAAGGAGACGAAATGAGCGATATCTGGAGTGGAAGCGCGGTGCCATCGGCGGAGGCCTGCGTGACGGGACCGCTGCTGGAACGCCACGCGCGGGAAACGCCCGACAAGCCATTCGCAATCTTCGATGACGGCAGCAACTGGACTTATGCCGAGACGTTGGCCATCGTCCGGAAATTGGCGGGCGGGCTTCGCTCGCTTGGCGTCGAGCAGGGCGATTACGTTAATGTCTGGATGCCCAACGGGCGGGAAACGGTTGCGGTCTGGCTGGCGATCAACTGGCTGGGTGCAATCTATGTTCCGATCAACCTGGCGTATCGCGGCAATATCCTCGAACACGTAGTCGCGAATGCGAATGCGCGGTTGATGATCGCGCAATCGGATCTTGTCGAACGGTTGCGCCCGATCGACCGAGCCCGCCTGGCCGACATTGTCGTGCTCGGAGATACGCCCGAGCCAATGGACGGCATACGCTTTCACGAGTGGCGGAGCCTTGACGGGCCGCAGGTCGCGGCGCCGGCACAGGTGATGCCGTGGGACGTGCAGATGGTGATCTATACGTCGGGAACGACCGGCCCTTCGAAGGGCGTCCTTGTCACCTATTGTCACAGCTATACATCGGTCAACGCGGCGTTCGGCTATGTCGGGCCCGAGGATCGCTATCTCGTCGCGCTGCCGCTGTTCCATATCTCCGGCACCGGGGGCGTTCTGCTCGCGCTTTATGGAGGGGCGTCCTTTGCGCTGATCACGCAGTTTTCGACCTCGAATTTCTGGCGCGTTGTACGCGAGACCGGGACCACCTGCCTTGTCCTCCTCGGCGTAATGGCCGCTTTCCTCGCCAAGGAGCCGCCGCGCGACGACGATCGCGATCATCCGCTGCGATCGGTCATGATGGTGCCCTATACCGAGGACGCCGCTATCTTCGAAAGCCGCTTTGGGTGCGAAGTGCGGACCTGCTTCAACATGACCGAGATATCGACCCCGCTGGTGGCCGAGCCGGGCGGCAATTTTCCGGTATCAAGCTGCGGCACGGTTCGCGCCGGGGTCGAGGCGCGGCTCGTCGATGCCCATGACATCGATGTGGTCGATGGCGAGATCGGCGAACTTATCCTGCGCTGCGACCGTCCCTGGTCGATGACGACCGGCTATCTCAACAATCCCGAAGCGACCGCGGCGGCGTGGCGCAATGGCTGGTTCCACACCGGTGACGTGTTCCGGCGGGACGAGGCGGGCAATTATTTCTTCGTCGACCGGATCAAGGATGCGATCCGGCGTCGCGGCGAGAATATCTCTTCCTTCGAGGTCGAGAGCGATGTCTGCTCGCACGCGTCGATCCGCGAGGCCGCCGCGATCGGCGTTCCAAGCCCCTTTGGCGAGGAAGACGTGATGGTTGTGGTGGCGCCCGCGCCGGGCGAAAAGGTCGATCCGCGAAAGCTCATCGAGTTTCTGGAGCCGCGCATGGCCGGCTTCATGCTGCCGCGCTATATCCGCACGATGGCCGATCTGCCGAAAACGCCGACGCAAAAGGTGCAGAAACACCTGCTGCGCGCGGAGGGAGTCACGACCGACACCTTCGACCGGCTCGCTTGATCGCGCGGTAATTATGAGGGGCCGCGGCGGCCCCTCTTTTCATCACCAACTGTCGATGAACGGGCGCTTTTTCTTGCCGGTTCGCACGGGGGCGGGAATGCTTTCGAGCCCCGCGACGATATGCGCCCGCGTTTCGGCGGGGTCGATCACTTCGTCGAAGTCGAAACCCATCGCGGTGCTGATCGCCTTGCCGTTTTCATAGGATGCGGCGACGCGCTGTTCGTACCAGCGCTGCCGCTCGTCAAGATCGGCGATCGCTTCCATCTCCTTGCGGTATCCCAGCTTCACTGCACCCTCCAGTCCCATGCCGCCGAATTCGCCGGTGGGCCACGACAGGGTGAAAAAGGGCGCCTGGCTGTGGCCGCCGACCATCGCCATCACGCCAAGGCCATAGCCTTTACGCAGGACGACCGAGAACAGCGGAACCGTCAGGTTCGGGCCGGTCACGAACATCCGGCAGCAATGCCGGATCAGCCCCGTCTTTTCGGCTTCCGGGCCGACCATATTGCCCGGCGTGTCGGCAAGAACGACGATAGGAATGTCGAACGCGTCGCATAATTGCATGAATCGCGAGCATTTGTCCGCGGCATCGGCATCGACCGCACCGCCCAGATATGCCGAGTTATTCGCGATGATGCCGACCGGGCGGCCCTCGATCCGCGCCAGCGCGGTAATCGCCGCGCGGCCGAATTTTTCACGAAGCTCGAGGACCGAGCCGATGTCGGACAATGTCTCGATGATTTGGCGGACATCATAGGCCCGCAGACGATTTTCCGGGACCATGCCGCGTAGAAGCCGCTGGTCGGCAACCTCCCACGTGGGCAGGCGTCCCTGGAAATAGGACAGATATTTCTGCGCGATCCGCACGGCATCGGCTTCGTCTTCGGCCAGAATGTCGATGACCCCGCCCGCCGCCTGGACATCGGCCGGGCCGACCTCTTCCGGCGTGTAGACGCCGAGGCCGCCGCCTTCGATCAGCGCTGGTCCACCGACGCCCATCGTGGTGTCCTTTGTCGCGATCACGACGTCGCAGCATCCCAGCAAAACGGCGGCGCCGGCGAAGCAGCGGCCGTTGGCGATCGCGATCTGCGGCACAAGCGCGCTCAGGCGACCTTGCAGCGCAAAGGCGCGCGTATTGAATATGCCGCCGCCGGCTGGCCGGTCGGTGTCGCCGGGGCGACCGCCGCCGCTTTCGGCAAACAGGATGACGGGAAGCTGCCAGCGCTCGGCCAATTCCAGCATTCGGTCCGTCTTTTCGTGATTCTTGAGGCCCTGTGTGCCGGCCTGGACCGTATAGTCGTATGACATCACGACGCAGCGCGACGCATCGGCGCCGAATATGTCGCCGTTGACCCGCCCGATCCCAGTGACCATGCCGTCGGCTGGCGTCGTGCGGACGAGGTGATCGACCGGATGGCGCAATCGTTGGCCCGCGATGACCAGCGAGCCATATTCGATGAAGCTGCCTTCATCGACGATGTCGGCGACGTTCTCCCGCGCCGTCCGATATCCGCGGGCCCGCCGCTTCGCGACGGCATCGGGGCGGGCGGCATCAAGCGTCAGCGCGCGGCGTGCCTGCAATTCGGCAAGGTCGGCGCGAATATGGTCGGGGTCGAAGTCCGCGCTGGCCTCGATCGCTGACAGGCCGACATCGGCTTCCTCGAAGAACAGGATGGGATTGCCCTCCGATATAACTGCACCGACCGCGTGCGGCGATAGCCGGACATAGCCTGCGGTTGGCGCGGTTATGACATGTTCGAGTTTCATCGCTTCCATGATCGCGATCGGTTGGCCTGCCGCGACCGCCTCGTTCGCTTCCGTCAGCAGGGCGATGAGCGAGCCGGTCATCGGTGCCGCGATCGCGATCGTTCCGGCGGGCGCTTCCATCACGCGATCGGGCGATTGTGCTTCGTCGGCGGGGCTGAGCGACGGATCGGGCTTCAATTCGTTTGCACGTTCGAGAAGCAGATCCAGATTGTGCTCGATGAACAATGTGTCGAACGTCCCGCCCGCGACCTCGGGATGCTGCAATAGCGCCCGCAGAAAGGCGAGATTGGTGTCGATGCCGTCGATGGAAAACTCGCCGAGAGCGCGGTCGGTCAGCCGCGTCGCGCTCGCGAGACCTCCGGTCGGCGCGGTGACGATCACCTTGGCGAGCAGGCTGTCGAAGCGGGGATTGGGCTGATATCCTTGGCTGCCGCAGTCGTCGACACGCACGCCGGGGCCCGCCGGCACTTCGTAACGGCGGATGCGGCCTCCGGACGGCCGCGGCATCCCGTCCGCGCCAATCGTTTCCGCGTTCACGCGTGCCTGAATGGCAATGCCGCGCGGGGCTGGAATCCGATCCTGCAGCAGGTCGAGGTCGCGGAGCGACGCTCCATCTGCGAGCATCAACTGGATATCGACCAGGTCGAGCCCGGTAACGGCTTCGGTCACCGTATGCTCGACCTGCAGCCGGGCATTGGCTTCGATGAAGTAAAAGCTGCCGGTATCCAGATCGACGAGAAACTCCACCGTCCCGACGCCGCGATACTTCACGGCCCTGCCGATAGCGATGGCGGCATCGAACAGTCGGTGGCGCAGCGCCATGTCGAGACCGGGTGCGGGGGCCATTTCGACAATCTTCTGCCGCTGACGCTGCAAGCTGCATTCGCGGTCCCACAGATGGACGACGTCACCGGTGCCGTCGCCGACGATCTGGACTTCGACATGACGCGCGCGGCCGACGAGCTTTTCGCAATAGACGGCGTCCGATCCAAAACCGGCGAGCGCTTCCGAACTGCAGCGCCGATGCGTGTCGGCGACTGCCTCGCGATCGTTGATCGGCCGCATGCCGCGCCCCCCGCCACCGGCCACCGCCTTGATCATCATCGGGCCGTGACGATCGAAAAAGGCGAGGGCCTGTTCGACGTCGACCGGCCCGTCGCTTCCGGGCAGAACGGGAATCCCGGCCGCCAGCGCGATCGCGCGGGCCCTGGCCTTGTCGCCGAGCGACGCCAGCGTCGCGACCGTGGGGCCGACAAAGACCAGGCCTGCCTTTTCACAATGCCGGGCAAGTTCAGCGGACTCGCTCAGGAAACCATAGCCGGGATGGACGGCATCGCAGCCTGCTTTGCGCGCTGCGCCGACGACCGCCTCGACATCGAGATAGGCGGCGGGGCCAGTTCCGGGAAGCGCGACCGCCTCATCGGTCCTGCGGATGTGCAAGGCGTCGCCGTCGTCAACGGAATGGATGCCGACGGACAGGATGTCGCGAGCGGCTGCTGCGCGAGCGATACGAACGGCAATCTCGCCACGATTGGCTATGAACAGTTTCTGCATGATCTAGGCCGCCGTTTCGCGCGCGATCGTGTCGTGAAGCTGGCGCAAGACCGCCATCACCGGTTCCGACGCCTTGTGGTTTCCGACGCGGATCGTCATGCGTCCCTCGGCAATCATCGCGCGCCGGTGATCGTTGGCCGCGTCCAGCATCTCCTTCGTGGCGCCGTCATAGATCAGCATCGCCCCCGGCAGCGCAGCCGCATGCTCGGCAACCAGCGCAAAATCGGCGTCAGGGTTGGGCGCATCGCTGAACCGAACCGCGCCGTCTTCGATCTGGGCGGCCCAGAAGCTGGTTCCTCCCTCGGGAGGAACGGAGGTAAAGGTTTCGGACAGCGAGAAATGATGGCCTGCCAGGCGGTCACTGCTGTCAGCGACCAGTTGTGCCAGCAGCTCCTTGATCCGTTCTATCCACCGTGGGTCAGCAAAATTCATCGTCATTCTTTCGATTCCAGTTCGTGCAGGATGCGGGCATGCTTGTCGCGGTCGAGGTCGTAGAACCACATGATCGACATCGCGATTGCGGTGAAAACGAGCATCATGGGGCCATAAAGAAGCGCCAGATGGACGGCGGCGTCGCGCGGCACGGCGTCGACCGCGACGCCTTGGGGGAAGCGGATCAGATCGAGCGCGACCCCGGCCAGCGCCCCGCCGAGCCCCAGCGCCGCCTTCCGCGTGAACGCGCTGACCCCGAACAGAAAGCCCTCGCTGCGGCTCCTGAACCGCAGCTCATACGCATCGGCGATGTCCGCGAGCATGGCGCCGGCAATCACCATCGCCGGGCCGCCGGCAAGCGATGCAAAAAAGGCCGCCGCGGCGAGCAGGGCGGTCAAGGCTTCGGGGCTGTCGGGAGGGGTGAGGAGGCCTGTCTCTCGCAGACCTATCGGTGCCACGTTGAGCGCGACCGATAACACGACCGATGCCACATAGGCCGTGCGCTTGTCGAACCGGTCGGCCAGTGCGCGAGCGAACAATGAGCCCAGCATGAAGCCGAAGGCCGCGCCGAGGAACACCCACTGGATCCCCCATGTCGGCAGCTTCCAGTAGAACGTGTTGACGTGCACCGCGAGGGCCGCCTGCACGCCGCCGAGGACATAGGAAATCAGGATCGCGATGAAGTAGATCGCGAAGGTGCGGAGCCGGAAAGCATTGACGAGATTGCTGAGCATCGGTTCGTGAAACTGGCCGCGGCCTTGCGACTGCATCCGGGAATAATATTGCATCGCACGTTTTTGGGTTGTTGCGGCGGACACCAGAATCGCAATCAGCGCAATCACGCCGCAGGTCAGCGCGAGCGGGGGATAGGCCGCCTCGTTCAACTGCCCCTGCGGATATTCGGGGGTCGCGCGAAAGAATATGCTGAAAGCGACCGCAAGGACGATCAAGCGCCCCGTAAACGCAAAGATATTTCTGTAGCCGGACACCGAAATCCGCTCGTCGAAATCGGTCGAAAGTTCGGCGCCGAGCGCCATGTGGGGGATGAAATAGAAGGATTGCATCAGCCGGCAGAAGGCGGTGAAACCGAGCAACCAGAAAAACGTCCCCCATTGCCCGAGGCCTGCAGGCGGATCGAAGAGCATATAGAGGGCGAAAGCGAGCGGTATCGGCGCCAGATAGAGATAGGGATGCCGGCGGCCGAGCCGCGTAGCGGTCCGGTCGGACAATTGTCCGATCAGCGGGTCTGAAATGCCATCGAACAGCAAGGCGATCAGAAGGGCGAGACCGACCAGCGAGCCCTGCAGCCCGATGACCTGGACATAATAGAAAAAGAGAAATGTCTCGAGCGTCGCGGTCTTCACGCCCTCGGCCATTTCACCGAGGCCATATCCCAATTTCGTCCTGATCGAGAGCCGGTCGGCGCTCCTGTTATCGCGAGAATCCCCACCGATATCGGGCGAAGGCGTGGCATCGATGGCCGGGGGCAACCCCGGGACAGCTTCCTTCATCCTGCTCTCCACTTTTCACGCCCATCGATCGCGCGCGAATCTTATGGTAATACGTTACCAACGGCATGCCATCGCGCGATCGGCTAGTCAATGAGGTGGGTTGCAGGAGGTGAAACAGACGATATAGCGGCGGTGTTATGACGGATGCCGAAGACGGGGTGGGCCGGGGCGGCCATATGTTCGATAAGCGAGCTGTGACCTTGCTGGAGGCAGCGCAGGCTATTGTTCGCGAGACGGGAAACTTCGATCTGCCGATGCGGACGCTGGCGGCGCGCGCGCAGGTCAGTCTGCGCACGCCCTATGAGGTATTCGGGTCGAAGAACGGCATCATCCGCGCACTGCTCAAATCGGAACAGGAAGAGTTCAGGGAGATCGTCAGAAATTACCGGTCCATCGATCGGCTCGAGATGTTCTTCGACCGGACGTTGCTCGGCATGGAGTTTTATGCGCGCGAGCAGCCCTTCTATCGGGCGCTGTTCCGGGCAACCCAGGCGTTTTCGGGCGGCGACGAAACCGAGCCCGCGCGCGAGATGCTGCCAATCTATGCCAATATGGTTCGCCGGGCGATCGAAGAGGGCTTCCTGCGCGATGATCTGGACATCACGAATATCGCCGAAATCCTCACCGACCTGTTTGCGGCGAACCTGCGCAACTGGGCGTCCAGCGATTTCGACATCTGGCTCGCCGGACAGAAAATCTGCTTTGGATTTTCGCTCGCGCTTGCCGGCGTCGCTATGCCGCAATGTGTCGAGCGGCTGCACATGAGCGCCCGGACTTACGACAAAGCGATTCAGGATTATCCCGGCGGAGCAGCGATCCCCGTCAGGTAATCCCGCGCTTCTGCCAGAATTCCGACCCGTGGACCTGGTCGTATGTCTTGCGCAGCAACTCGCGGTCGTTCTGTTTGAATGTCGGACTGCGTCCGAGGAAGATTTCCCGGCCCAGCAAGCGGGGGAGTTCGGGGTCCTTGCCGGCGAACCAATCCTCGCCCAGATGGTCGTAATTCTCGATCGGCTGCATGCCGATCCGCGTATACGTCATGTGCAGAACGACACGCTCGCCGGGGATCTGGCGTGGGTAATTGCCGTGCCATACCGATCCGTCCCACAGGCAGATCGCGCCCTTGGATGCGACGATGGGTTGCGCGCCTTCCGGCTCTGCGCGTTCTTCGGGCGATGGATGACGCTTCAGCTTGTGCGAACCCGGAACGACAAGCGTCGCGCCGGATTCCTCGGTGAACTCGTCGGTGACCAGGCAGGCCGTGCACATGATCTCCCATTCCGGGAAGGGTGCGGGAAACCAGCTATTGTCCGCGTGGAGACCGAGAGAGCCTTTTCCTGCGCGCCGGCGCGAGCCGGACAATTGCGAGAAAAGTGCGCCTTTGCCGAGTAGATACTCGACCAGTGTCAAAAGCTTTGGCGTCGATATGGCGTCGGCAAAGATGGGGTCCTCGCCCAATATCGTGAAACGCGTCGGGGCTTTTTCTTCATCTCCTGCCGCCACGGTGCGAATGATTGCCTCACGGACGTCATCGACAATCCGGTCGGTGCGCTCGTCGTGGAATATGGTGTATCCCCACCGGTCCAACTCGGCGACATTCTCCTCGAGCCCTTGTTCGATAATGCGGTCGTGCAGCTTTTGCATGGCATTTGATCTCCTCTGTCGGGAGATAGGTAACACGTTACCAATGCCGCGCAAGATGTTTTCTCTGTTGGCGCATGACGAAAGCGCGCTCCCACGCCGGCAAAATTCCGTGTGTGCGCAATGCCCGCAGTCTCAACACCCACTATTAACCCATCAGCTCATTGCTGTGCCGTCGATAGCGAGGTCCACTTCTCTCCGTTTCTGGACTGCGCGTTTCCCCTTGTGGATAGAAGACCGGATTTAGCGGCTTGCCGATTGCCCCCTGCCAACCTATATCTGCAATATGCCGGTATCAGATCGGCATATTGTGAGGTGTAAGATGACGGCGGTTGCACGAATTCAGGAGTTGCTTGGCGGCGAGGCGGTGACGGGACCGCTTCACAACGAGCGGGATATCGTCCGCCTCGTGCGTCGCGGCGTGCCGACCCAGGCGGTAGAGCATTTTTTGGAAGCAGCCGGGCTTCCGTTCAATCTGCTTGACCCCAAGGTCATCAACCTTCGCACCTTCAAGCGGCGCAAGCAGGCTGCGCAGCCACTGGAACAGGACGAGTCCGATCGCCTGCTGCGCGTAGTCGGCATCGTCGCCGCGGCCGAGGAAGTATTCGGCAATCCCGACAAGGCACAGCACTGGCTGAACCGCAAGAACCGCGCTCTCGATGACGAGACGCCTCTCGCGATGGCCGATACCGACCGCGGCGCGCGTGCGGTTGAAGCCCTGTTGGGACGGATCGAGCACGGCATTGCTGCGTGATCGTCTATCGGCTCTGCAAGGCCGCCCATATCGCATTGGACGGGGAGGGCGCCCGTCTTTGGGGCGGGCGCTGGAACTCGGCGGGCCGGCCCATGATCTATACGGCAGCAACACCCTCTCTCGCGGTTCTGGAGATACTCGTGCATCTCGACCTGCCCGCCGAGTTGCTCCCCGATGATCTGCGTCTTCTGACTATCGAGGTTCCGGACGATGCGCCATCGTATCAGTTCGATGCCGATCCCGCCGACGATGCAGCGTGCCTCGCCCAGGGTGATGCCTTTCTCGTCAATGGAGAAGCATTATCTCTTCGGGTGCGAAGTGTCGTTGTGCCGCAGGAATGGAATATCCTGCTCAACGTCCGACACGCCGAGATGAGCCGGGTGACGATTATTGCGAACGAACCGTTCCAGTTGGACCCGCGTCTCATTCACTGAATCCCAGCTAGGCTCGGTTTCGGGGATCCTCCTATCAGCGAGGCACCGTCGCGCTTGGAGCGTGGACTGTGATAACAATTGTGGGTGAGGATCAGCGTGCAATAGGCACCCCCTTCGTGGGGTGATCGGCGTGCAAAAAGGACCCCTTCATCCCGGGGATTTAGTCGGCCGACTGGTTTTGATCAGTTGGCGAGAACGGGATGTTGATCGTGGAGACAGTGGTTCGGATTCGGCGTGAGCATGCAGCGGGTAAGGCGATCAAGGCGATCGCTCGTGACCTTCGTTTGTCGCGGAAGGTCGTCCGCAAAGCGATCCGGTCGCCGGAGGCGGCGTTCAACTATCAGCGCAAAGTCCAGCCGCTGCCGCGGATCGGTCCTTATCAGGATCGTCTCGATGCGCTGCTTGAGGAGAACGAAGGTCGCGGCCGCCGCGATCGGCTACGGATGACGCGTATCCATGACCTGCTGGTGCGCGAGGGGTTCGATGGATCCTATGATGCGGTGCGCCGCTATGCGGCGCGCTGGCGTGCTGCGCGGCGGAAGGATGCTGGCGAAGGCGCACCGGCGTTCATCCCGATGACCTTCCAGCCGGGTGAGGCCTACCAGTTCGACTGGAGCCACGAGGATGTGGAGATCGCCGGCAAGCCGATGCGGGTGAAGGTGGCGCATATGCGTCTCTGCGACTCGCGCGCACCCTATGTCCGGGCCTATCCGCGCGAGGGCCAGGAGATGCTGTTCGATGCCCATGCCCGGGCGTTCGCGTTCTTCGGCGGTGTGCCGCGACGCGGTATCTACGATAATATGAAGACGGCGGTGACGGCCGTGTTCACCGGCAAGGAGCGTGTGTTCAACCGCCGCTTCCTGATCATGACCGATCATTACATGGTCGAGCCGACCGCCTGCTCGCCGGCGGCGGGATGGGAGAAGGGCCAGGTCGAGCAGCAGGTCCAGACGATCCGAGGCCGCTTCTTCCAGCCGCGACTCCGGTTCGCCAGCCTGGCCGAGCTCAACGGGTGGCTGGAGGCCGAGTGCCGGCGCTGGGCCGAGCATCATGCCCATCCCGAACGCGGGGATATTACCGTCGCCGAGGCGCTGGATATGGAGCGACCGGCCCTGCAGCCGATCCTGGCACCGTTCGACGGCTTCCATGAGAGCGAGCATGCCGTCACCGGCACCTGCCTCATCAGCTTCGATCGCAACCGCTACTCGGTCATGTCGACGGCCGCACGCCGGACCGTTCAGGTGCGCTCCTATGCCGATCGCATCGTCATACGCTGCGGCGATGCGATCGTCGGGGAGCATGAGCGCCACTTCGGTCGGAACCGCACGATATACGATCCCTGGCATTATCTGCCGGTCCTCGCGCACAAGCCCGGCGCGCTGCGTAACGGCGCACCGTTCCAGGACTGGGATCTGCCGCCCGCCCTGCACCGATTACGGCGAAGGCTCGGCACCGGGGACGAGGCCGATCGCAGGTTCGTGCGGGTCCTCTCGGCGGTGCTCACCGATGGCCTGGAGCCGGTAGAGGCTGCCGTGCGCGAAGCGTTGGCGAACGGAACGGCCAGCGACGAGCTGATCCTCAACATCCTCTCCCGGCGCCGCGAGCCGGCGACACCCCACAGCATCGTCACTTCGGAAGACCGGATGCTGCAGCATCCTCCGCTCGCCGACTGTGCCCGCTATGATCTGCTGCGAGGCTATGATGCAGCGGCATGATATGATCGACACGATGCGCGGCCTCGGACTCAAGGGCATGGCGGCGGCGTTCGACGAGGCGGTCACCACCGGCCTCCAGCGCAAGCGCACCACCATGGAGATACTGACCGACCTGCTCCGTGCTGAGGCGACCCACCGGGATGCAGCCTCCATCCGCTATCGGATGACGGCTGCGAGGCTGCCCGTGGTGAAGGACCTGGAGCGGTTCAGCTTCGAGGGCACACCGATCAATGAGGAGATGATCCGCTCCCTTCACGATGGCTCCTTCCTCCCGCCTCGCCGCAATATCGTGCTGGTCGGCGGCACGGGGACAGGCAAGACCCACCTCGCCATCGCGATCACCGCCAATGTCGTGCGAAGGGGCGCTCGCGCCCGCTACTTCAACACCGTCGATCTGGTGACACGCCTCGAAGAGGAGACCCGGATCGGCAAAGGCGGGACCCTGGCGGCGCAGCTGTCGCGGCTCGACCTGATCGTGCTCGACGAGCTCGGTTATCTGCCGTTCGCCCGCTCGGGAGGGCAGTTGCTGTTCCACCTCATCAGCAAGCTTTATGAGCGGACCAGCGTCATCATCACCACGAACCTCGCCTTCGGCGAATGGCCGACCGTGTTCGGCGATCCCAAGATGACCACGGCGCTGCTCGACCGCGTCACCCACCACTGCGATATCGTCGAGACGGGCAACGACAGCTGGCGCTTCAAAAACCGCAGCTGACAGCCACCTTCGGCGCCTTCAAAAATCTATCTTGCGCTGCGCGCGCCTCCGGTCGGGCTACGCCCGCCCTCCGCCGCACGCAGCGCAAGGCCATCTTCAACAAACCAACATCATATCCGAAAAAGGGGGTCCCTCTTCTGAACACGATGACGTAATTGCTGCCGTTGTTCTCATTTGGGCGCGACAGCTGCAGGATGCGAGAAATCATCGTAACGGAGGAGCATCGCCATGAAGCACTATGTCGGACTGGACGTATCGCAAAAGGAAACGTCGATTTGCATCGTCGATGAGGCAGGACGGCCCATACACCAGGGCCGGGTGAAATCCGATCCGGGCGTGCTGGCGGCGGTCATCGCCAAGAAAGCTCCCAATGCCGAACGCGTCGGCCTCGAGACGGGCGCCATGTCGAGTTGGCTCTGGCATGAACTCAAGCGCACCGGTTTGCCCGTGGTCTGCATCGATGCGCGTCACGCCCATGCGGCCCTGTCCGTTCGCATGAACAAGAGCGACGAGAATGATGCTCGCGGTTTGGCGGAACTCGTCCGGGTCGGCTGGTATCGGGAGGTTGCCGTCAAGAGTGAAGAAAGCCAGACCGCGCGATCCATCCTCGTGTGTCGATCCCGATTGGTACGGGTCCGGCGCGACCTCGAAAACCAGATGCGGTCTATGCTGAAGGAATGCGGTCTGCTCTTTCCACGCGCTGCCGGCGGGCAATTCCAACGGCGGGTCAACGACCTCATCGCCGATGGCCATGCTCTCGGCCCCATTCTTCGGCCGCTGCTATCCGTGCACCAACAGACTTGTAGCGAACTGGAAAAGATCGACCGAACAATCCGCGACCTTGCGCGAGAGGATGAAACGACGCGGCGGCTCATGACCGTGCCGGGCATTGGCGTCGTCACGGCCCTGACATATCGTCACACGATCGACGATCCAACCCGTTTCCAGAATGCGGCAAAGGTTGGCGCTTATCTCGGACTTACGCCCCGCCGAAAGCAATCGGGTGAAATGGACGTCACGGGAAAAATCTCGCGCTGGGGCGACCGGTTGTTACGCGCCTATCTGTTCGAGGCGGCCAGCGTGCTGCTCCATCGAACCAAGCGGTGGTGCTCGCTCAAGGCGTGGGGGCTGCGGCTTGCGAAGCGAAGTGGCATGAAGAAGGCGCAGGTCGCGGTCGCCCGAAAGCTCGCCATCATCCTTCATTGTATCTGGGTGGATGGAACCGAGTTCGAGTGGGGGAAGCAGCCTGCCTGACCGTCATACCCACCCTGAGATTGCAGGCCTGACGCCAGACCTGTGATGATCCACCGGGACGGTGGTTGCGGTGACCTCGTTCAAACGGCTGCGGACTTCCAGGACCGCGTTGCGCACGTTGAGGCATCCGACCCGGACATCATCATGAGGCATGACCTCGAAAAGGACCATGACCCCGGTTCGGATCAATATGCAGGCTTGACAGATACCCGCAATTAAAGGGCCGTTTGACAATTGTGGGCTGAACTCGATCCGGCAATGTGGGACGGCCAAGCCGACAATGTGCAGAGCGGTCGCTTATGTGCTGTCTCACTCCATCCCATTTGATGCTGAGCTGGTCGATAATGGGGCTATAAAGTGCCTCTACAGCCCAAGAAGAGGTCGGTGATTTTGCTGGTAGATTGGCAATATTAAGAATATTCCTGTTTAAAAACAATTTGTTGATCTGGCATGCCGAATCCTGCTGCCCCTGCCAGGCCGGCGTCGCAAAGGGTCTCATGAGGACCCGGGACGTCCCACTCGTTGCAGCACAAAGTCTTCCGAAGAATGCGCCCGGAGGCGCCCAGGATTTTTGGGTTTCTTCTCCCAATCGCTAAACGCCGGGATTTCGAATCGCCAAGCGTTAGAAAATTTGGAGGCGGTTAGTGCCGGCGACGCTCGAATTAATGCCGCGGGTTCGAATCCTGAGGGCGAATTTCGACGTTCGAATGGCTGTTTTCGCCCGATCTGGTCCATGCAATCTGTCCGACCGCGACTGGAAAACTGCCGTTGTAAGGTCATGAAGCGGCCGCTGGTCGAGCGTGCTCGTTGCGATCATCCAGATGCTTGCGGATCGTTTCGAACACTTCGTTTTCGGTCGGTTGGAGGATATGTGTTTCGACGAGCCGCCCGATCTCGGCTTCGCTCCTGCCTAGCCACTCGCGCACGATGTCGATGCTCTGCTCGCCCGCAAGCGGCGCCGGGCTCGAAGGGGAGCTGCTTTCGGACAGGAAGCGCGCCGTATGACGTTCGGAAATGACCGGCTCGGCCAGATACGGGTGCGCGTCGCTGCGAAAGCTGCCGCGCTGGCGATAATAAGGAAAGCCAGTCAAATCGGCGACGCGCAGCATGGGAGCCGCAGCGATTCCCTTCGCCTGAAGCCCCTTTGCCGCCGCCATTGCGTCCTGGTCTGCAACCGCCATGGCAATATCGGCAAGATCGCTTTCATCGCCATCGACCGTGACGACGCACCATGCATCGTCGCCGGTCGCGGGGAGAACGGCGGAGACTGGCTCGCTGCGGCCGCCGGGCGCGAGATAGGCGGCGAATTGCGCCAGCATCACCTCGGCCTGCGACACGCTCGCGCTGCCGCCGCGCCCCGTCCGTTCGCGCCGGATGAGCAGCGCCAGCGCTCCGAGGGCGCTGATGCGGCCGGCGACATGATCGGGATAGACCGTCACCGCGTCGCTGAAACTTTCAGGATCGTCAGGATAGCGCCACATATGCGTGAGGCCGGTGACGGCGCGGACAAGCGGTCCGTAACCGAGCCGCCTGGCCCAGGGGCCCGTCGGACCGAAGGCCGAGCTGTCGGTCATGACGAGATGCGGGTTGATCGCCGCAAGCGTCGCGGCATCGAGGCCGAGCGCGTCGAGCGTGGCCGGCTTGAAATTCGACAGCAGGACATCGGCTTCGCGCACCAGATCGAGAAAGAGCGCGCGACCCTCTTCCTGCCGCAGGTCCAGACCCAGGCTGCGCTTGTTGCGATGACCCGCCGCAAAGCTGACCGACAGACCATAGGGGAGATAGGATTGCCGCGATCCGTCGGGAAAGGCGGCGCTCTCGATCTTCACGACATCGGCGCCGCCGTCGGCGAACATCCGGCCGGCTTCGGCACCGACGACGATGACGCCGAGGTCGAGAACCTTGAGACCCTCGAACGGACGTGCGATCTCGGCATTGCCCGGTGTCGGCGCTTCGCCCTCTACCCCTTCGCCGAACCGACCCATGCGAATGCCGTCGATCGTCAGCACGCCGTTCGCGACCAGCGCGCGTGTGCCATCGGGAAAGGATGCGTCGGTCAGGGCCTGCCGCGCCGCAACCTGCTCGCTTGCGGCGAATTCCGCAAAACTCAACAGGCCGGCGATGGGAACGCCATGCGCCTGACCTTCGGCCTCCAGCTCGGCGCGGGTGCGTAGCCGAAAGAAATCGGCAAGCGCGGCCTGCAATTCGGACGATTGCTGCCGCGTGCTGATCTTCATGAACTCGGGGCCGGCAAACGCCTCCGGCTCTCCCATCCAGCGGAACATGCCCTGCCATTGTCGCGGGGCGAGGATGCAGATGCGGACCTGTCCATCGATGCAGGGAAAGATCGGATATTGGGTTCCCCTGGCGGGGCGGTCGCGCGAGAGAAGATGGACGGGGCGTCCCATCGTCGCGCTGCCGTTGACGCCGTAACCGGGATCGAGCGCCTGCATCGCGCCGTCGAGCGCCGAAAAATCGATGCGGTCGCCGCGTCCCGACCGCAACGCCTTGTACCAGGCGGCGAGCACGACATAGGCGCCCTGTGCCGCGGCGCATTGCCATGCGAGTTCGCCCGGCGGGAGCAGCGGTGGGCGGCCGCGAAGGCCCGATCGCGACAGGCTGCCCGACAGCGCGTGCAGCACGGCGTCGCTGGCTTTCCATTCGCTGAAGCTGTTGCCCGTTCCGAAATTGCTGACGTGCATCAGGACGAGCGCCGGATTGCCGGCCATCAGGGCGTCATGGTCGATTGCCGCCGAAGGGGGCGACACAATGATGTGCGCGCGGCGAAGTAGGCTTTCATCCGGGGCGCCGGAGTGGACGATCTTTCCGACATTGGCGGCAACGTCCGCAGCATCTCCCGTCGCGGCGACGAAGCGGTCGACGCGCGCGCCGAGTTCGGCCAGATAGCGCGTGATCGGCGCGAGCGGCCCCTCGACGAGATCGACGACGCGCAGCCCCGACAGCGGGCGATCGGCGCTCATGCCGGGTTGCGTGGAAATTGCGGCAGACCGGCGGGGATCTCGACCCACGGCAGCGCTGACGAGGTCCAGACGTGGATGGCGGGGACGAACCGGCCCGGATCGTCGGCGGTGCCCGCCTTGACGATCGCCACCTTGGGCGATGCCGCCGATAGCGAGCGGATCGGCGAGCCGCACGCCGCGCAATATTGTCGCAGCACCGGCTGGCCGCTTTCGGTGTCGCGATCCTCCCACGTCGCGACGTCGCCCGTCATCTGCATCGCCTCGTCGCGGACGACAACATTGACCGAAAAGGCGCTGCCCGACTGGCGGCGGCAATTGCTGCAATGGCATACGGCGACGGCGAGCGGATCGCCCGTCAGGCGGTATCGGACGGCGCCGCAATTGCAGCCGCCTTCGATTTCGGACATCGCTCGCTCTCCCATTTCGCTTTTCGTGCTTGCGCTTTTATCTAACGTCGTTAGTTTGTAAAGGCGCAGATGACAATGGAGCCGACAAGGATCGGCCGCACAAGAGGGCAGAGGCAGATGAGCGACGAATTTGCGATGACGATCGACGGCCGAGCGGTCGCCGCCAGGGCGGTGATCGATGTCCGCAACCCCGCGACGAGCGAGGTGTTCGCCTCCGCGCCCGATGCCGATGCCGCCGATCTCGACGCCGCGGTCGCTGCCGCGACGCGCGCCTTTCCCGCCTGGCGCGACACGCCGCTCGCCGAGCGCAAAGCCTGCCTCATGAAAGCGGCCGAGGCGATCGAGGTGCATGCCGACGAACTCGCGACGCTGTTCGTGAAGGAACAGGGGCGGCCGTTTCCCGGCGCGAAGGCCGAAATCCTAGGTGCGGCGATGTGGATGAAGGCGACGACGATGCTCGACCTTCCCGTCGATGTCACCGAGGATTCGGATACGCGGCGGATCGAGGTCCATCATGTGCCGCTGGGGGTGGTGTGCGGCATCGTGCCGTGGAACTTCCCCGTACTGCTCGCCTCGTGGAAGATCGGCCCCGCGCTGATGGCGGGTAACACGCTGGTGCTGAAACCCTCGCCCTTCACGCCACTCTGTACCTTGCGTATCGGCGAACTCGTCCGCGACATCTTCCCCGCGGGCGTGATCAACATCATCAGCGGCGGCGACGCGCTCGGCCCGCTGATGACCGCGCATCCGGGCTTTGCGAAGATCAGCTTCACCGGCTCGACCGCGACCGGGCGCCGCGTGATGGAATCGGCGGCGAAGGATCTGAAGCGCATCACGCTCGAACTCGGCGGCAACGACGCCGCGATCGTGCTGCCCGACGTCGATGTCGACGCCGTCGCGGCGCAACTGTTCGAGGGCGCCTTCCATAACACCGCGCAGGTCTGCGTCGCGACCAAGCGGCTCTATATTCATGCCGACATCTATGACCGTCTGCGCGACCGGCTGCACCAGCTTGCGAGAGACTTGCCCGTCGGCGACGGCGCGGAGCAGGGCAACCGCTATGGCCCGATCCAGAACGAGCCGCAATATCGCCGCGTCCTGGCCTTGCTCGACGATGCCCGCGCCAATGGATTGACCTTGCTCGAAGGCGGGCCGGTTCCCGAGAAAGGCTATTTCGTGCCGCTGACCCTCGTCGACAATCCGCCCGAGGATAGCCGCGTCGTCGTCGAGGAAGCCTTCGGCCCGGTGCTGCCGCTGCTCAAGTTCACCGACATCGACGATGTCATCGCGCGCGCGAACGACAGCGACTATGGCCTCGCCGGCGCGGTGTGGTCGGCCGACGTCGAGGCGGCGACCGCGATCGCGCATCGGCTCGACACCGGCACCGTCTGGATCAACCAGAATCTCCAATCGACACCCTTTACCCCGCTCGCAGGCGCGAAGCAGTCGGGTTTCGGGCAGGAAAATGGCGTTCCCGGCCTGCTCGAATTCACCCGGCCCAAGGCGATCTTCATTCCGAAAGCGGCCTGAGCCGATGCAACTCGGCGCGCAAGACGAAGCATTCCGCGAAGAGGTTCGCGCCTTCTTCGCGGCCGAACTCACGCCCGAGCTTCGCCGGGCCGGCAAGCTGATGACCAGCGTCTATGCGGACCATGAGTCGCAAATGGCATGGCAGGCGAAACTCCATGCGAAGGGCTGGGCGGCGCCTGCCTGGCCGACCCGATATGGCGGCTGCGACTGGAGCGTCGTCCAGCACCATATCTTCGCGAGCGAGCGCGTTCGCGCGGGCGCGCCGCCGGTGTCGCCGATGGGGATCAAGATGTGCGGCCCCGCGATCATCGGCTTTGGCACCGAAGAGCAGAAGGCCTTTTTCCTGCCGCGGATGCTAAGCGGCGAGCATGTCTGGTGCCAGGGCTATTCCGAACCCGGCGCCGGATCGGACCTTGCCGCGCTGCAGATGAGGGCGGTGCGCGACGGCGACGATCTCGTCTGCACCGGCACGAAGATCTGGACCACGCACGCCCATGTCGCGAACTGGATTTTCTGCCTCGTCCGCACGGCGAAGGGCGAACGCAAGCAGCAGGGGATCACTTTCCTGCTGATCGACATGACCTCGCCGGGGATCGAGGTGCGCCCGATCGTCATGGCGTCGGGCGAGCATATCCAGAACCAGATTTTCTTCGACGATGTCCGCGTTCCGGTCGCCAACGTGCTCGGCGAAATCGACAAGGGCTGGACCGTCGCCAAATATCTGCTCGAATTCGAACGCGGCGGCAGCGCCTATGCGCCCGAGATCGATGTGGCGCTCGATGAACTGGCCGGGCAGGTCGCCGCGCAGCCCGCGGGGCATGCGCGCGCCTTGCTCGAAGTCCGCATGGCCGAGGCGCGTATCCGCTGCGATATTCTTGCGCGGCTCGAAAGCGACATTCTCTCACGGCTGTCGGCGGGCGCGCCGACCGGTGCCGATGCGTCGATGATGAAGATTCTCGGCACCGAATTGCAGCAGCGCGCGACCGAACTCGCGCTCGACGCGGCAGGGCCGCTGGCACGGGCCTTTCAGCCGGGCGTCGCGATGCCCGGCGGGCCGATCCCCGGCCACGACCCCGACGATTATTGCAGCGGCGAGGTGTGGCAGGCGATTGCGCCGCTTCATTATCTCAACGAGCGCGCAAGCAGCATCTATGCCGGGACCAACGAGATTCAGCGGGGGATTTTGGCGAAGGCCGAACTGGGTCTCTGATCCGCGTGTCGCAACCCCGGTCTTCCGGCTTCCTTACGCCAGAGATATGCCACGCGAAGCCATGCTGGAATTTCCGACGTCAAAGCGCCTGTTGAAGGAATTTCCTTTGGGAGAAGGCGAAGATGAGGGTTTATTCTAATCGCCCAACCAGTCGGTTGTGATCTTTCCCCTATGCCCCTCGGGCGCCAGCGCGGCGCGCAGCGCTTCCAGCAGAGGCGGCAGCGCCTGCGTGAAGGCGTAGGGCGGGTTGACGATAAAAAGGCCCGCGCCGTTATAGATGTCGGGCTGATCGCTATCGTACAACCAATGCTCCACCACCAGAAACTTCAGGATACCGAGCTTACGTAGCTGCGCCTTCCACCGCACATGCATTGCGCGGTCTTTCAGCGGATACCAGACCACCGTCACGCCATGCGCCCATTTGCGGCTGGCGGCTGCGAGGGTGGCGGTGATACGGGCGCGTTCATCAATCTGCTCGTACGGCGGGTCGACCACCACCACGCCGCGCGCGGTGCGAGGCGGCAGCATCGCCAGCCAAAACTCGTAGGCGTCGCGCTGATGCACGGCGGCGGAAGTGTCGCGCATCGCGCCGCGCAAGGCATGGGTGTCTTCGGGATGCTTCTCGTTCAGGATCAGAAAATCCTGCGGGCGCAGAAGCTGCGCCAAGAAGCGCGGCGATCCGGGGTAGAGGAGCGGTTCTTCCTCGGCATTTACCGCCTGCACGGCGGCGCGATAGTCGTCGAGCAACGGGTTCGTGTCGGCAAAGGCGCGTACCACGCCCTGTACAGCCTCGCCGGTGCGCCTCGCCTCATCGCCGCCAAGGTCGTACAGCCCGCAACCGGCATGGGTGTCGATCAGGGTGAGCGGGCTCTCTTTAAGCTGCAACGCTCGCACGAGGGCGATGAGCAGGCTGTGCTTTACGACATCGGCGCTATTGCCGGCATGAAAGCTATGACGATAATTCATTGTAATTCAAAATCCTGGCGATCTGCCTTTATGCGAACGGCTGGGTGCGGAGCCCGGCGCGAAGCGATGGAAGCAACCAATCCGGTGCCCGTATAGCGTCGGACGGAAACCTTCAAAACATTCTGCGCTGGGCCTCAAGTCCGAGTTGCGATCCGACCAAACCGGCAGAGACTGTCCGCTTTGGGGTGGAGAGCGGCCCCTGCCCACCTTCGTCATTCCCGCGAAAGCGGGAACCTAGTGTGGGGTTAGCCGACGCACGCTCAGGGTCCCCGCTTTCGCGGGGATGACAAAGTTAGGAAATGCCGGGCGTCCTCAATCGGTCGTTAGCTGGCACTGGCATTCCACCCGCTACAAATCTCGAACGACCGTGCGCAGACGCCTTAGCTAAGCGTCATATAGCGTGCGAGATGCGCGTCGCGCGTGCCATACTCGCTCTCGATCACCGTCAGCCGCTTGAACAGCGCCGATACCGGCAATTCCTCGGTCATTCCCATGCCGCCGTGCAATTGCACCGCATTCTGTCCGACGAAGCGGCCGGCGTCCGCGATGGTGACCTTGGCGGCGCTGACCGCCCTCGCGCGTTCCGCCCCGTCAAGGTCGAGCGCATCGGCGGCAAGGGCCGCAGCTGCCGCAGCGCGGCGCGCCTCGATATGCATATCGACCAACCGGTGCTGGACGACCTGAAAACGTGCGATGCTTTGCCCGAACTGTTCGCGCTGGACGCTATAGTCGCGCGTGTCGGCGACGAGGCGCGCCATGATCGCCGCGGCTTCGGCCGCAATGCCGGCCGCGCCGATGTCGCGGATTTGAGCGATGTCGTCGGGGTCGAGCGAGAGCCTGGCGCCGGGCGGCACGGTGACATCGTCGAGCAGCAGGTCGGCGGCGCGGCGTCCGTCGATCGTCGGATAGGCCTTCATCGCCAGCGCCTCGCGCGCGATCACGAAGGCCGCGGCGCCATCGTCCGTCGCGGCGGTGACGATCACCGCATCGGCTTCGGCCGCGCTGATGGCCAGCAGCTTGCCGCCCGACAAGCGCCAGCCCGCGGCGCCCGCTTCGGCGCGCGCGGGCTCGCGGTCGTCGATCCATGCGAAGGCGAGCTTCGCTTCGCCCGATGCGACGCGCGGCAGCCAATGCGCCGCATGGTCGCCGCCCGCACGGTCGAGCAAGGCGCCGGCGAGCAGCACGCATTCGAGATAGGGCAGAGCAATCCCGCGCGGACCGAGGATTTCGAGCACCGCAAAGCCGTCGCGCGCCGACAGGCCAAGTCCGCCATGGGTCTCGGCGAAGGGCAGGCCCAGCACGCCGGCATCGGCAAGCGCCTGCCAACCGTTCTCGCCGGATTTCAGCCGGTCGAATCGCGCATCGAGAGCGTCCCTATAGTCCATCTCAACCTGCTTTCGCTTGCGGCGCATCGCGCAGGATGATGTCGGCGGCGCGCCAGGCCATCGCCATCGTCGGCCCATTGGTATTGCCCGACGGAATCGCGGGCATCACCGAGGTGTCGACCACGCGCAGCCGCTCGACGCCGCGCACGCGGAGCGCCGGATCGACGACCGAATCCTTATCCTTGCCCATCCGGCAGCTGCCGACCGCATGATAGCCGCAGGTGCCGAAACGGTCGTAGGCATCGAGGATTTCGGCGTCGGTACCGAACGCAGGCCCCGGCATCGTCTCTTCGGCGATCATGCCCGCGAGAGGCGCCTGTTTCGCATAGGCGCGCATCACGCGCACTGCGCCGATCATCGCGGCGCGATCCTCTTCGGTTGCGCGATAATTGGGCTTGAAGCTCGCCGCGACATCGGGGTCGCGCGTCGCGATATGGATGCTCCCGCGCGAAGTGGGGCGCAGCGGATAGATGACCGCGTTCATGCCCGGATGCTTCTCAAGCTGCGTGCGCTGCGTCGCCATGTCGAAACTGAAGGGCGCGATCAGCATCTGGGCGTCGGGACGGTTCAGTCCTGGCCGCGTCTTGAACCAGCCGCCGATTTCATAGGCGGCGGCCGACATCGGCCCGTCGCCAGTGAGGTAATATTGCAGCGTTGCGAGCAGCAGGCGCCAGCCGCCGAAGACGCGGTTCTGCGACAGCGCCTCCTTCGTCAGCTTCCATTGCATGATGATGCCGCGATGCTCGATCAGCCCTTCGCCGACCTGGGGGTTGTGATGGACGAGCGGGATGTCGAGCGCGGCGAGGCGGTCCTGGTCGCCAATGCCCGAACGTTCGAGGATCGCCGGGCTGGCCATCGCGCCGCCGCAGACGATGATCTCGTGCGCCGCGTCGATCGTTTCGCGCGCACCGTCATGGACGACCTCGACCCCAACCGCGTGCGAGCCGTCGAAGATCACGCGATCGACGGTGCGGTCGGTCAGCACGGTCAGGTTGGGGCGCTTCTCGGCTGGGCGCAGAAAGGCCTGCGCGGCGCTCTGGCGCTTGCCCTTCCAGATCGTGCGCGGGGCATAGCCGATCGCGACCTGGTCGTCGGGCGCGTTGACGTCGGGCTTGTTGGCCCACCCCATCGCCTCGCCCGCTGCGACTTGCGCATCCGAAATCGGCAGGCGCTGCGTCGGCATCGATATTCTCATCGGCCCCGCATCGCCGCGCGTCTCGGCGGCGCCGAGCTCATGGCTTTCGAAGGCGCGATAGGCCGCGCCGATATGGGTCCAGCTCCAATCGTCGCTCGATTTCTCTGCGATCGCATCGAAGTCTGCGGGTTGGCCGCGCACATACATCATGCCGTTGACCGACGACGACCCGCCGAGCACGCGCCCGCGCACCCAGGCTTCGGACTGGCCCGCGGTCGACGCCTCGGGCTCGCTCATATGAACCCAGAGGTGCTTCGGGTCCTGCATCACCTTGGCAAGCCCCTTGGGCATCGCGATGAAGGGATGGCGGTCGTGCGGCCCCGCTTCGATCAGCGCGACTCTGATCGCCGGATTCTCCGACAATCGATAGGCGAGAACGCACCCCGCCGCGCCGGCCCCGCAGATGACATAGTCGAAATCCATCCTCATTATCCCTCGATTCCGGTCGCTTTTGCAGCGCCCTCGCAGTCCTCATAAAAAACTATTGTCATTAGGTAAAGGGTGGAATAGGCTATGCCCGACAATAAGGAGAGGAATCTGCAAATGAGCGATGTTGCAGACATTGCGCGGCCCGCCCGCAAGCTGACGACTTTGGCCAACCTGACGCCCAGCCAGATCGCGGCGATCCGCAAGATCCCGGCCGAGAAGGACGCGGTCGTCGTCCTCTTCGGTGCGACGCGCCCCAATGCGATCTTCACCGGGCGCGAGCGATTCGATCTCGAACAGGAAAAAATCTTCCGCCGCTATCCGGTTCCGGTCACCGTGTCGGCGCTGCTCGAACCCGGCAGCGTCGTCGCGAACGACAGCTACGGCTTCCCGATGCTCGTTTCGCGCACTCGCGACGGCACGATCAAGGCCTTCGTCAACGCGTGCCAGCACAAGGGATCGAAGATCATCGAGGATTGCGCGGTCCACAAGCAGGGGCGCATGACCTGCCCCTATCACGCCTGGACCTATGGTATCGACGGCAAGCTGATCGGCGTGTCGCGCAGCGAGGCCTTTCAGGATCTCGACAAGAGCAAGCGCGGACTCGTCGAGCTCGAAGCACGCGAATGGGGCGGCATCGTCTATGTCCAGCTCAATCGGGATATCCCGGCCGACTGGTCCAACTTGTCCGAACAGGTCGCCGAGGATTTTGTCGCGCTCGGTATAGCGTCGGCGCATGTCTACGGCCGCAAGTCTTTCGACCTCAAGGCGAACTGGAAAGTGGTGCTCGAACCCTTTCTCGAAGGCTATCATGTCCAGCGCCTGCACGCGGCGTCGATCGGCGACAAGTTTCAGGACGCCCCCAATATCGTCGACATGTTCGGGCCGAATATCCGGCAGGTATCGGGACGTATCGGCTATGTCCCCGAAATGCTCGACGAGGATCCGGCGGCGAACGTCCACAAGCTCGTCACCCACGCCTATACGGCTTTCCCCAACTGCGTCCTGGTGACGAGCCAATATTATACCAGCGTCATGCTGCTGATGCCGCGCGGCCCCGACCGCACGACGGTCGAATATTTCATGCTGACACCCGAGGCCGCATCGACTCCCAAGGCCGAGGAGGTGTTCGCGCGCTCCTATGAACTGATCCTCGGAGTCTTCGGCGGCGAGGATTTCCGGGCGGCCGAGATCAGCCAGCAGGGCCTGGGCGCCGGCGTGCCGGAGGAAACCGTCTATTGCGGGCTCGAGACGAACATCGTGCGCTATTATGAAGCGATCGAAGCACTTCTGTGATCGTTGAACCGGCGGCAGACCGGATGGAGAGGGACTAATGGCGCAGACATTGTCGAGCGCGATCGCCTGGTGGGCGCGGATGCGGCCTGAGCAGCCGGCCGTGGTGCTGGGTGGCGACCGGCTGAGCTATGCGGATTACAAGGCGTGGTCGGATCGCGTGGCCGCGATGCTGGAGGCCGATGGGCTGAAGCCCGGCGACCGCGTCGCGATCTGCTCGACGAACAGCCTCGCCTATTGCGCGCTGATCATGGGGATCATCCGTGCGGGCGGGATCGTCAATCCGGTCAATTTCCGCTTCACCCCGCGCGAAATTCGCGAACTTTGCGAGACGACCGAGCCGCGCTTCGCCTTCGCCGCGCCCGACTTCGCGGCCAATGTCGCTGCGGCGGGTCTGACGCCCCGGCCGATGGCCGAGGTCGAGGCCCTGCGTCACGGCGCCCCCGCTTCGCCCGCGCATGATCCGGCGCCCGATGCCCCGGTGGTCATCATCGCGACGAGCGGGTCGACGGCGAAGCCGAAAGGCGTCGTCTTCACCAACCGTTCGATGACTGCCTATGCCGCCTGCTGGTCGCTCGAGGAGCCGTCCTCTTCGGTGGGCGCGCGGATCATCAGTCTTGCGCCGCTCAACACGTCGGCGGGCTTCGTCCAGCTCGTCCACTATACGACGCAGGGCTGCACCATCTTCATGGAGCCCGCCTTCGTTCCCGACGCGATCCTGCGATTGATCGAGGACGAGAAGATCAATTGCTTCGGCGCGGTACCGACCTTCTTCGAGGCCATCGCGCGCTGCCCCGGTTTCGCCGATGCCGACCTGTCGTCGATCCGCCTGGCCGCCGCGGGCGGCGCGCGCGTCAGCCGGCAGCTTCTCGATAGCTGGAAGGCGAAGGGGATCACGATCCGCCAGATCTACGGCCAGACCGAGGTCGGCGGCAACGTCACGATGATGCCCGAGCATCTGGCGATGGACGAGCCCGAGAAATGCGGCTGGGGCGGCATCTTCATGGAGGTGCGCGTGCTGCGCCCCGACGGCAGCCCCTGCGACCCTGGCGAGCCGGGCGAGATCGTCATGCGCTCGCCGGGCATGATGCAGGGCTATTGGCGCAACCCGCAAGAGACGGCGAAGGCGATCCGCGACGGCTGGCTCTGGTCGGGCGACATCGGGATGCTCGACGAGCGCGGCCTGCTGACCTTCGTCGACCGGATGAAGGACCTGATCATCTCGGGCGGGCTCAATATCTCGGCCGCCGAGGTCGAGCGAGTAGTGTGCGAATTTCCCGGCATCGTCGAGGCGCTGGCGATCGCCGCGCCCGATCCCAAATTCGGGGAGACGCCGTTCGTCGTCTACCATGGCGCGGCCGAGGTCGATGTCGCGGCGCTGATCGATCACTGCAACATCAATCTCTCGAACTACAAGGTGCCGCGCTACGTCGCTTTTTCGGCCGAGCCGCTGCCGCGGCTGGCCACCGGCAAATTGTCCAAACCCGCGGTGCGCGAGCTTTATGCGCGCGCCCACGAGACGATGGAGCGCGTGCGATGAGGAGCCCGACATGACCGCCCTGGACCACGCCGCCCCCTCGGTGCCGCCGCATATCCCGGCGCATCTCGTCTTCGATTTCGACATCTATGCCGATCCGCGCATCGGCGAGGATGTGCAGGGAACCTATGCGGCTGCGCTTGCCGACGCGCCCGACATCTTCTGGACGCGGCGCAACGGCGGACACTGGATCGTCAAGAGCTTCGATGCGATCAGCAGGATCGTCCTCGATCCCGAGCATTTCTCGGTGCGCGAGATGCAGATTCCGCGGGTCGAGAATCCGCCCTTCTTCATCCCGCTCAGCCTCGATCCGCCCGAGAATCTGCCCTATCGCAAGGCGATGATGCCGATGTTCGGGCCGACTGCGATCAAGGCGCTCGAACCGCGCATCCGCGAATGGGCGGTCGAACTGGTCGAGGGCGTCGCCGCGAAAGGTGCCTGCGATTTTCAGGCCGATGTGGCGAAACTGTTCCCCGTCAGCGTCTTCATGGAACTGATGGGCATGGACCTGTCGCGCCTCGGCGATTTCCGCGCGCTGGCCGAAGCCTTTTTCTCGGCCCAGAACGACGAGGCCGAGATGGGACGGCTCAGCGCCGCGATCCTCGGCGAGATGAAGGCGCTGATCGAGGCGAAGAAGGCGGCGCCCGACGACAAGCTGATGTCGCATTTCATCGCCGTCGACGTCGGCGGGCGCACGATGAGCGACGACGAAATTCTGGCGATGAGCTTCGTCCTCTTTCTCGGCGGCATGGACACGGTGACCAACGTCACCGGCTTCGCATTCCAGCAACTCGCGCGGATGCCCGAGGTGCAGGCGCGGCTCGCCGCCGACCCGTCGCTGATTTCCGCTTTCGTGAACGAAGCGCTGCGCCTCTATGGGGTCGTCAACACGCCCCGGCTCGTGGTGAAGGATCAGCAGATCGGCGAAGCGCAATTCCGCGAGGGCGAGATGGTGCTCAACATCCTTTGTCTCGGCAGCCGCGATCCCGCGAAATATGACGCGCCCGGCCTCTTCGATCTCGACCGCAAGAACAGCGCGCACCTGACCTTCTCGTCGGGGCCGCATCTGTGCGTCGGACACGTCCTCGGCCGCGCGGAGCTGCGCATCCTGACCGAGGAGTGGGTGAAGCGCATCCCTGCCTTCCGCGCGACGCCGGGCGAACGCCATGCTTTTCGCATCGGCACGGTGATGGCGCTCGAAACGCTGCCCCTCGAATGGACGGCGGCGGTTTGAGATGAATATCAACGACGGCGCCGACGCGCCCTACTGGAACGGATTGGCCGAAGGGCGGCTGCTGCTCCCGCGCTGCGGCGGCTGCGGCGAATGGCTGTGGCCCGCATTGAGCCGCTGCGGGACGTGCGGCAGCGAAGAAATCCAATGGGTCGAGCGGGCGATGGCGGGCACCATCTTTTCCTGGACCCGGACGTGGCACCGCTTCGGCTTCACCGAAAGCCTCGATCTGCCGTTCGTCTCTATCGTCGCGACGGTCGACGATTGCGGCATCCGTCTGCTCGGGCGCCTCGACGATCCCGGCCAGATCGATCCGCTGATCGGCGAGGCCATCACGGGGCGCATCGGCGCGACGCGCGTCGAAGGCCGCGACATTCCCACGATCATCTGGAGCCGCGGCTGATGCATCCGCTTTATGGAACCACCGCGGTCGCGGGCATCGGAATGCGCCAGTACCGGCGCGGCGCCTCGCCGCTGCCCGAGCAGGGCGTGCTGGCCGAGGCGATCCGCGCCGCCTGCGCCGATGCGGGCTTCGATCCCGCCGAAGTCGACGGCTTCGTCTCCTACGGCGACGACAAGAACGAGCCGGTGCGGTTGATGCCGGCGCTCGGCACGCGCGAGCTCAAATGGTCGAGTGTCGTCTGGGGCGGCGGCGGCGGCGGCGTTGCGGGCGCGTTCGGGCTCGCCGCGGCGGCGATCCTGTCGGGGCAGGCGAGCGCGGTCGTCGTCTTCCGCGCGCTGGTCGAAGGATCGAGCGGGCGTCTGTCGGCGGCGGTGATGGCGCATCATCTCAACGATCATATGCTCGCGGCGGGGATCGTCGCGCCGGCGCAGGTCTGCGCGATCCGTGCCAACCGCATGTACGAACATCATAGCGTGCCGCGATCGGTCGCCGAGGAACTGGTGCGCGCCTCCTATTATCACGGATCGCGCAACCCCGAGGCGGTGGCCTATCGGACCGAGCTCGATCTGGAAGAGATGCGTCGCTCGCGCTGGATCGCCGAGCCGTTCCGCCTGTTCGACTGCAGCCGCGAGAATGACGGCGCCGCCGCGTTCCTGATGGTGTCGGCCGCGCGCGCGCGCGACCTGAAGAAGCCGCCCGTCTATCTGCTCGGCTGCGCGAACGGCGCCGAAAAAGGGTGGGGGGATCTGCTCGAGAATGACGACGAAGCGCTCTATCCGACCGCGGGTTTCCGCCCGATCGCGCGGCGGCTCTATGCCGAGACAGGCTTGTCGCCCGCCGACATCGACGTCGTCCAGCTTTATGAGAATTTCAGCGCGCAGGGCGTCGCTTCGCTGATCGACCACGGTTTCTGCACCTATGAGAATGTCGCCGAGGTCGTCCGCTTCGACAATCTGATCGCGCCCACCGGCAAGCTGCCGGTGAACACCGGCGGCGGCAATTTCGCGCAAGGCTTCATCCACGGCATCGGCACCGCCTATGAGGCGGTGAAGCAATTGCGCGGCGAGTCCGCCAATCCGGTGCCCGGCGCCCGGACATGCCTGCTCGCAGGCGGCCCCGGCGCGCCGACCGTCAGCTCGGCGATCTTCGGAAACGAGGTGCCGTGAATCCCGTCAGGCCGTCGCGGGTTTGAGCGACTTGCCGACCGTGCCTTGATCGAGGCGTGCGCGCACTCCGGTCAGGAAGATGCGGAGCGATTCGACGAACAGCTCCTCATCGTCGAACGGGCTGTCGGCGATCGCCTTGGCGAGATTGGGATATTTGCCCGGATCGACAAAGGGCATCGGCGCGACGCCGCGGGCGCGCGCCGCCGCCTCAAACAGCGCGGTGCCATAGGTCAGCCGCTCGATCGCCTCGATCACGACAAGCTGGATCGATGTCGGAAAGGGTTCGTCGCGCGCTGCCCGGTCATAGGCGGCCAGCAGCATATGCTTGGGAAAATAGCGCAGGATCAGCGGCGCGGCGTTGGGATGCTTGAGCATCGCGCGGCGCGTCGAGACGCAGATGTCGATGATGCGCTCCTCATAGGATTCATCGCCGCTGTCCATCAGCGTGATGCGCACGAGCATGATGCGCGCGACTTCCTGAAGCAGCTCCGACTTGTCCTTGAAATGATGATAGAGCGACGGCGGACGGACGCCGAGCTTCTTTGCGACGAGACCGAGGCTCAGGGCCTCCAGCCCATGTTCGTCGATCACCTCGAGCGCGGCTTCGGCGGCATTGCTGCGCGAGATCAGCGGTTTGGATGGTCGTGCCAAAAGGATTTCCCCTGTTTCGGCCGCTCATGGCAGCAGAGGCGTGCAAGTGCCAGCCTAAAAGGAGTCGGTTTATCTCTCACCGCAACATCAGGCCCCCGTCGATGACAAGGCTCTGGCCGGTGATGTAAGATGCCTCGGGCGAGGCGAGGAACAGCGCTGCGGCGGCAACCTCGGCGGGATTGCCGAAGCGTCGGAGGGGGATCGCGCGCAATGTATTGCCCGCCTTGCGTTCGTCGGCGCGGACGCCCGCGGTCATGCGCGTCTCGATGAAACCGGGGGCGATCATGTTGACGCGAATGCCGTCGCGCGTCCACTGGTCCGCGACCGCACGGGTGAATCCCAGCAAGCCCGTCTTGCTCGCCGTATAGGCCGGCGCATGGCCGATCGCGATGAAGCTGGCGCACGAGCCGACATTGACGATCGCACCGCCGCGGTCGCGCAGGACCGGATGGAAGAGATAGCAGAGTTCGGCGGCGGCGTTGAGGTTGACCTCGATCACGCGACCATAACCTTCCATCGAATATTCGTCGGGGTGCGCCTGACCGGCATTGTTGACGAGAATGTCGATCGGCCCCGCCGTGTCGACCAGCGCGGTGCGGTCGGCGGGCTGGTCCAGGCGGGCTTGCACATAGGCGAAGCGCGACAGATCGTCCGGATATTCCCCCGCGCTCGCCCGCGTTCCGGTGACGATCACATCGGCCCCGCTGTCGGCGAACGCCGCCGCGATGCCCAGGCCGATCCCCTGCGTGCCCCCCGTCACCAGCGCGCGCTTGCCGTGAAAATCGAACCGGATCATCCTGCTTCTCCCGATCTCATAAAACTATTGACGTTAGATAACGCGAGGCGCAGGCTTTTGGCAAGCAGGAGAGGACAGGCCATGACCAGCGACTTGCAGCGAACCGTCTTTGTTGCGCGCGATGGCGTCAGGCTGGTTGCCGACCGCGGCGGCAGCGCGGATGCCCCCGCGGTCATTCTGCTCCACGGCGGCGGGCAGACGCGACATAGTTGGAGCCGCGCGGTCGAGCGGCTGCTCGCCGAAGGGTTTCAGGTCGTCAACTATGACGCGCGGGGGCATGGCGAGAGCGACTGGTCGCCCGAAGGCGCCTATCAACTGACCGACCGCGCCGACGACCTGGCGACGATCGCGTCGGATCTCGATGTGCCCTTCCTTCTCGTCGGCGCGTCGCTGGGCGGGGCGACGTCGATCGTCGCGATCGATCGTGGGCTCCGTCCGGCCGGTCTGGTGCTTGTCGATATCGTGCCCCAGCCCGATCCGCGCGGCATCGACCGCATCGTCTCCTTCATGCGCGACCATTTGGGCGGTTTCGCCACCATCGACGCCGCCGCCGCGGCGGTCGCGGCCTATAATCCCCGGCGCAAGGCATCGGCGGACAGCAGCGGTCTGATGAAGAATCTCCGCCTGGGGACGGATGGGCGATTCCGCTGGCATTGGGATCCGCGAATCATCGCCGACGCTCCCGAACATCATCATGGCGTTGTTCAGCACGCGGCGCGGTCGCTCGCCGGTCTGCCGCACCTGCCGGTGCTTCTGGTGCGCGGCCTTGCCAGCGACGTCGTCAGCGACGCCGGCATCGCCGCCTTTCGGCGCATCGTGCCGCGGCTCGAACTGCTCGACGTGGCGGGGGCCGGGCATATGATCGCCGGCGATCGCAACGATGCCTTCAACGACGGCGTGATCGCCTTTGCCCGGAAAATGCTGTCGGCAGAAGCCCGATCGACACCATAAAGGCAATTGGATTCATGGTCTTATCGGAAAATCCCTAAAACCTTACGGCGTTAATTTTCTCGATTGACATTAAATCTAATGAGGATAGGTTATTGCGCAAGGCCGCAAGATGACGGCCCGTTTTGGAGAGGACTCGTCATGGACCGCAGTGCTTCGCTTCGCGCTATTCGCCACGCCTGTCTGGCGTCGATCATCGCCGCCGCCGGGATGGCGCTTCCCGCCCATGCCCAAAGCGCCGCGACCGAAGCGGCGCCCGTGGGCGAGACGGCAAATGCCCCGACCGAGGGCGAGATCATCGTCACCGCACGCCGCCGCGACGAGCGCCTGATCGACGCGCCGGTCGCGATCACCGCATTGGGCGGTGCGGCGCTCGACAATTATGCGGTCACCGAATTCACCGACATGGCCTCGCTCGTTCCGACGATGGTTGCGGGCAAGGCGGCCTCCGGCTCTTCGGCCAGCATCTTTCTGCGCGGCGTGGGGTCGACCGCGCTCAGCGCCGGTTTTGATCAATCGGTGTCTTTCGTCGTCGATGGTATGCCGATGAGCCGGGGCCGCGAGATCAGCCTCAGCCAATATGACGTCCAGCGGGTCGAGGTGCTCAAGGGGCCGCAGGCGCTGTTCTTCGGCAAAAATGCGACCGCGGGCCTGATTTCGGTCACGACCAACAGCCCGAAGGACTTTTTCGAGGCGGGCTTCAAGGCGGGCTATGGCTTCGAGGCTAAGGAGAAATATGGCGAAGGCTATATCTCCGGCCCGCTCTCCGACACGCTTCGCGCGCGCCTGGCGTTCCGTCTCTCGGACAGCGAGGGCGCCTTCACCAACACCGCTGCGGAAACCTATCTCGACCCGCTCGGCATGGAACGGCACCGCAACAGCAAATATCGTGGCGGCGGCCGCACCTACAGCGGCCGTGCGACGATCGAATGGGACGCGGCGCCCAACCTGAGCTTTCAGCTCAAGACGGGCTATACCGATCAGAAGGACGGCGGGCCGACCGACCTGATCGAGCGTATTTGCGGCAGCGGCCGCACGACGCCCTTCGCCGCGAACGGCATCCCGCCCAGCCCCAACGCCGATTGCGCGATCAACGGCCGCTCGGATAGCTCGACCCTGCCGGTCGCGGTGGCCGAAGCGAATTACCGCTACGCCGGGGACGGGCATATGTATTCGCGTCTCAAGTCGGGCTACGGCATATTGACCGCGACGCTGACCAGCGACGTCTTCGACGTGACGTCGATCACCTCCTATTACCGCTTCAAGCAGACCGACCTCAACAATGTGTCCGGCGAAGCCTATCCGGCGAGCTTCTCGCAGCTCGCCGACTATCGCCAGACCGCCGAGGAGCTGCGTTTCCAGTCGAAATGGGACGGGCCGGTCAACGTGCTGTTCGGGCTGTTCGCGTCGAGCAACAAGTTCATCTTCAACACCGACGCCTATATCTTCCCGGTGCCGATCGATCCGTCCAGCGGCACCTATGTCACCTTCAAGCGCGACAATGGCTTCAGCGGCAGTTCGATGTCGGCGTTCGGCGAGGTGACGGCCAATCTGTCCGAAGCGATCGAACTCGCGGCGGGCGCGCGCTGGAGCTATGAATCGCGCGATTCCTATCAGCGGGCGCTGCCGGCACATGCGGCTTTCGCGACGGCCTTTCCGTCGAACCTTCCGCCGCTCGAAGATCGCTATCGCGAGGGCGACGTGTCGCCGCAGGTCACGCTGCGCTACAAGCCTTCGCGCGACCTGACCTTCTATGCCGCCTATAAGGAAGGCTTCAAATCGGGCGGCTTCAACATTTCGCAGTCGCTGACCCCCGCCGCCAGCGTCGCGGCGGGTCAGTTCGGCGCCGAACGGGCACGGGGCGGCGAAGCAGGGGCAAGGGCCATCCTGCTCGGCGGCGCGCTCTCGCTCAACGCGACCGCCTATCTCTACGATTATCTCGACCTGCAGGTGCAGAATTTCGATCCGGTGACGATCGGCCAGGTCGTCGCCAACGCGGGCACGCTGCGCGTGAAAGGCATCGAGGGCGATTTCAACTGGCGCTCGGGCGGCTTCTCGCTCCGCGGCGCGCTTGCCTATAACCACGCGCAGTACAGCGACTATATCGGCCAATGCTACGCTGGCCAGACGATTGCAGCGGGGTGCAACCTGCTCCAGTCCAATCCGGCCGATCCGGATTCGGCCTATACAAGCCAGGATTATGACGGCCGGACGCCGCCCAAGGCGCCGCGCTGGGCGGGGCGGCTCGGCGCGGGCTATGAGGTGCCGCTGTCGGCGTCGGGCTGGTCGCTCGAACTCAATGGCGATATGAGCTACAGCTCCAAATATAATTTCTCGGACACGCTGCGTCCCGACGCGGTGCAAAAGAGCTTCACCAAATTCGACGCGTCGCTGCGGCTCAACGGCCCCGACAAGCGCTGGAGCCTTGCGCTGATCGGCCGCAACCTCGGCAACAAATATGTCGTGACCGGCGGCTCCGACATTCCGTTCGCCGGGGGCACCGGCACGGGCACCACAGGGCCGGGCGTGCTCGCCGACATGTCGGCCTTCGTCGACAATCCGCGCGAAATCTATCTCGAAGCGTCGGTGAAATTCTGATGCGGCGGGGGCGGGCGTCGCCACGCGTCGCCGTGGTGCTGGCGGCGGCGATGGTCCTGTCGCCCGCGCTTCGCGCTGCCCCCGGCGGGAGCGATGTCGGCGACGGCGGTCTCCCCGCTTTCTATGACTGGCGCGGTGCGCTCCCCGCCGATCCGGGCGCCGTCATCGCCGAAGAGCCGCTGCCCGGCGACTATTCGGTGCCCGGCGCGGCGAAAGCGGTCCGCATCCTCTACACGGCGCGCGACGGCATCACCGATCATGGCGTGGTCGCGGTATCCGCCGCGGTATTCGTGCCGAAGGGCGAGCCGCCGGCCGGCGGATGGCCGATCATGGCGTGGGCGCACGGCACCACGGGCATCGCCGACATCTGCGCGCCGTCGGCACGGCCGCGCGGGGCGCGCGACAGCCAATATCTGTCGAGCTGGCTGAGCGGCGGCTTCATCGTGGTGGCCAGCGACTATCAGGGATTGGGGACGCCGGGGATCCATCCCTATTCCAATTATCGCGCCCATTCCTACAGCCTGATCGACAGCGCGCGGGCGCTGCTCGCCACGCCGCGCTATCATGCGGCGAACCGGGTTATCCTCGCCGGGCAGTCGCAGGGCGCGGGGGCGGTCGTCGCCGCGGCGGGCTATGCACCCGCCTATGCGCCCGATCTCGCGATCCGCGGCGTCGTGGCGACGGGGGCGCCCAATCTGTCGAAAGCCGCGATCGAAAGCGGCCTTGCCTCGAGCGCGACCGACGTCATGGTCACCGGCGCCTATGCGATGATCGGCTATGAACTGAGCCGTATCCATCCGGATTTGTCGGCCGACGAGATATTCACGCCGCAGGGCCGCGAACTGGAGGCCCGTGTCGGCAGCGCCTGCCTGCCCGAACTGATGCAGGAAGCCGCCGACAAGGGCCTCGATCCGGCACGCACCTTTCGGCCCGGCATGTTGAAGACGCTCTGGGATACCGATGTCGACCTGCGATCCTTTCCGTCGCTGACCTTCGGCATGCCGCTGTTCTTCGGGATCGGCTCGACCGACACCGCCGCGCTGCCGATGACGACGCTGACGCTGGTCAATGACCTGTGCAGCCGCGGCAACACGGTCGAGGCCCGCATCTACAAGGACAAGGACCATTCGGGCGTCGTGAACGCGGCCGCCGCCGAAGCCATCGGCTTTGCCAGAGCGGCGGTCGAGGGCACTCCTGTCGCCGCCACCTGTCGAGCTTCATGAAAACAGGCGAACTTCGTTCGCGGCTGTCCTGGCTAGCACTGGCCGCTACGGCCGTCGTCGCCGCGGTGCCGGCCGCTGCCGGGCAGGCGGTGATCGGCCGGACGATCGACACGTCGGTGGAGGGCCCCGTGGTGCGGCCCGCGGCGCGGCAGGGCGCTCCGAACATTCTCGTCTGGGTGATCGACGATACCGGCTTCGGACAATTGTCGTCCTATGGCGGCCTCGTCGATACCCCCAATATCGACCGCGTGGCGGCGATGGGGCTGCGCTATTCCAACTATCATTCGACCCCGATCTGCTCGGCGAGCCGCGCCTCTCTTCTGACCGGGCGCAATTCGCACGAAGTCCATGTCGGCGGGCATTCGGCGATGGCGATCGGCTTTCCGGGGCAGGACGCGCTCGTCCCGCGCAGCGCGGGGACCATCGCCGAAAATCTCCGCCAGGCGGGCTATGAAACCTTCGCTGTCGGCAAGTGGGACCATTTGCCGCCGCGCGACGCGTCGGCCGCCGGCCCCTTCACCTATTGGCCGAGCGGGCAGGGGTTCGATCGCTTCTACGGCTTCCTTTCCTATGATGCGGACAATTTCGCGCCGCTGCTGTGGAGCGACCACAGTCCTGCGCCGCTTCCGGCCGATCCCGCCTATCATCTGAGCAGCGACATGGCCGACCGGGCGATCGCGATGATCGGTGCGCGGCGGGCGGCAGGAGGCGCGCGGGCTCCCTTCTTCCTCTATTGGGCCACCGGCGCCGGGCATTCGCCGCACCATGCGCCCGACGAATGGCTCGCGCGCTATCGCGGCAAATTCGACGCGGGATGGGACGTTGCGCGGGAAAGGATACTCGCGCGGCAGAAGGCGCTGGGGCTGGTGCCGGCGAACGCGGAACTCCCGCCGCGACCCGAGGGCATGAAGCCCTGGGCCGAACTTTCGGCGGACGAACGCCGCCTCTATGCGCGCGCCATGGAGGCCTTTGCCGCGCAGCTCGCCCATGCGGACCATGAGTTCGGGCGGATATTGGATGCGCTCGAGGCACAGGGTGAACTCGACAACACGATCATCGTCGTCACTTCCGACAATGGCGCAAGCGGCGAGGGCGCGGTGTCGGGCACCTATAGCGAGCAATTGATGGCGAACGGGCGCTTCGCCACGGTCGACGAGAATCTGGCGCATATTGACGAATGGGGGCGGCGCGGCACCTATCCGCTTTATCCCGTCGGCTGGGCCGTCGCCGGTGACACGCCCTTCCGCTATTACAAGCAGACGGCGTTCGAAGGCGGGATCCACGTTCCGTTGATCGTCGCCTGGCAAAGGGGGATCGCGGCGCATGGCGAGGTCCGCCGCCAATATGCCCATATCAGCGACGTGATGCCGACACTTCTCGAAGCCGCCGGCGTAAAGCCCGCGGCGATCGTCAACGGCGTCCGCCAGCAACCGATCAGCGGCACGTCGCTGGCCTATAGCTTCGCCGATGCGGGCGCGCCGGACGCCAAAAAAGTCCAATATTATGAAATGTACGGCAATCGCTCCATCTGGGCGGACGGCTGGAAGGCGGTCATGCCGCACCGGCTGCAGACCTGGGATTTCAAGAAGCAGCCTCCGATCACCGATCAGGGATGGCAGCTTTTCGACCAGCGGCGCGATTTCAACGAACTGCATGACCTCGCCGCGCAGAATCCGCGAAAGCTGGCCGAACTCCAGCGCCTGTTCGACCGCGAAGCGAGGAAATATAACGTCTACCCGCTGACCAACACCGGGGCGGCGCAGCGGCTGATGGCCGCGAAGGCGGAGCGCCGGCTGGCCGAGACCGGCGGCCTGTTCCGCTATCAGGGACGGGTGAGCCGGATTCCGGAAGCGCTCGCTCCGCCGATCCACACCCACAGCTTCACGATGACGATGGCCGTCGATCCGGGGCAGCGCGGCAACGGGACATTGATGGCGATGGGGGGCCGGTTCGGTGGCCTCGGTCTCTATCTGCGCGAGGGCGTCCCCATTCTGGCGCTGCGGACGATGGACGGCAAGCTGTCGCGCCTCGCGGCGCCCGGCAGGCTGACCGGAAAATCCGAAATCGGCCTTCGCTTCGACCGGATCGGCCCCGAGGAAGCGCGCGCGACGATCAGCGTCGACGGCAAGGATGTCGCCACGTCACCTTTCCAGGGTGCGCTCTCCGTCTTCCTCTTTTCGGGGAACGAGACGTTCGACATCGGGTCCGATCCGGGCACCACCGTCCTCGACGGCATCGATGCGCCTTTCCCGTTCGACGGCAAGATCGGCGAGACCAGCTTCGTCGTTTCATCGCCGCAGCGCTAATCCGCAGTGACGATTTAACGCTTCCCTCGCGCCTTGTGGGGCTATTCATGCCTCAGCGCGTCGATGGGATTGAGGCTCGCCGCTCGCCTGGCGGGGAAATAGCCGAACACGACGCCGATCACCGCCGAGATTGCGAAGGCGATGATGTTGATCTGGGCGTCGAACATCCAGCTCACCTGCATGACGGGCGACAGGATCGCGATCGCGAGTTGCGCGATGAGGAGGCCCGCGAGGCCGCCGAGGCACGAAAGGACGATCGCCTCGACGAGGAACTGCATCAGCACTTCGCGCGCGACCGCGCCGATCGCGAGGCGGATGCCGATCTCGCGCGTGCGCTCGGTTACCGACACCAGCATGATGTTCATGATCCCGATCCCGCCGACGAGCAGCGAGATCGCCGCGACGGCCGCGACGATGCGCGTCAGCAGGGTCGTGGTTCCGGTCAGCGTGTCCGAAATCTGCTTGGTGTCGAAGATGTTGAAATTATCGTCCTTGCCGCCCGTGATCTTGCGCCGCTCGCGCAAGAGATCGGTGATCGATGCCTGCACCTGCTCGGTCGAAAAGCTCTGGTCGACGCCGACGAGCATCACCGAGACGTCCTGATTGCCGGTAAAGCGGCGCTGGACCGCTTTCACCGGCATGATGACGATATCGTCCTGGTCGCCGCCGAAACCGCCCTGGCCGCGCGTCGAGAGCACGCCGATCACGTCGCAACTCACCCCCTTGATGCGGAAGCGCGCGCCGACCGCGCTGCCGCCGCGAAACAGGTTCTGGCGCACGGTGTTGCCGATGATGCACACCGCCTTGCCCGCTTCCTCCTCGGCGGGCGTGAAGGTGCGGCCCTCGACCAGCGGCCACGGCTGCACGGTGAAATAGGCGTCGGTGGTGCCGTTCACCGTCGTCGACCAGTTGGCGCCTTCGTAGATGGCGGTGCCGCTGGTCTGCGCCTGAGGCGCCACTGCGGTGACGCCGGCGATCTGCTGCGAAATCGCGCCCAAGTCGGCCATCTCGAAATCGGGCGGCCGCGGCCCGCCGCCGCCGCGCCCGAAACCCTGGCCGGGGCGGATTTGCAGGATGTTGGTGCCGAGCGCGGAGATCTGGCTCTGCACCGCGGCGGTCGTCGCATTGCCCAGCGTCACCATCGTCACCACCGCGGCGACGCCGATGACGATGCCGAGCACGGTCAGGAAGGAGCGCAGCATATGGCGGCGGATCGAGCGCAGCGCGAGGAGCAGGGTCGTGCCGATCACGGCTGCGCTTCCCTGCGCGCCCGCGACGCCTCATTGACCTCGATGCTCTCGACCAGCCCGTCCTTGAAATGCACCAGCGTGTGGGCGAACTCGGCCATGTCGGGCTCGTGCGTCACCATCAGCACGGTGATGCCGCTGTCGCGATTGAGCTCCGACAGCAATTCCATGATTTCGATCGATCGTTCGGAATCGAGATTGCCCGTCGGTTCGTCGGCGAGCAGCACGTCGGGGCGGGTGACGATCGCGCGCGCGATGGCGACGCGCTGCTGCTGCCCGCCCGACAGCTCGGCGGGGGTGTGGTCCCACCAGTCCTTGAGCCCCACCTTGTCGAGCGCCGCCAGCGCGGCGTCGCGGCGTTCGGCCTTCGGATCGCCGCGATAAAGAAGCGGCAGCTCGACATTCTCGAGCGCGCTGGTGCGCGCGAGCAGGTTGAAGCCCTGGAAGACGAAACCGAAATATCGCCGCCGCAGCAGCGCGCGCTGGTCGCGCGTCAGCGCCTCGACATGGTGGCCGCGGAACAGGTAGGAGCCGTGCGTCGGCACGTCGAGGCAGCCCAATATGTTCATCGTCGTCGACTTGCCCGAGCCCGAAGCCCCCATCACCGCGATGAAATCGCCCGCCATGATGTCGAGGTCGACGCCCTTCAACGCCTGAAAGGCGGTCGGCCCCTCGCCATAGGTCTTGGTGATGCCGGACAGGCGGATGATCGGCTCGGCCATCGCTCAGCCGCCCTTCCGGGCTCCGGATTGCCCGCTGCTTGCGGACGCGTCGGAACTCCCGTCGGAAAGCTGTCCGGTGATGACCTTCATGCCGGCGCTGAGCTTGCCCGACGCGACTTCGGTCAGCGTCCCATTGGTGTCGCCGGTGGTGATCTGCACGGCTTGCGGCTGGCCGTCGGCGCCGAGGACATAGATGGTCTGCTGCGCGCCGCGATCGGTGGTGACGCTCCGTTCCGCGCGATTGCTGCTCCGCCGCGGCCCGCGGGGGACAAGCGCGCTGGTGATCCCGCCCTTCGAGGAATCGGTGCTCTGCCCTTCGGTCGTGGGGCGATAGCGGAGTGCCGCATTGGGGACGAGCAGGACATTCTTCTTGCTCATCGTCACGATGTCGGCGGTCGCGGTCATGCCGGGACGCAGAATCTGCTTCGCATTGTCGACCGACAGGATGGCCGTATAGGCAACCACCGTTCCGCTGCTGCTGCTCGTCGTCGAGGACGACGACGAAGAGGAGGAGGAGGAACTGCCGCTGCTGTTCGATCCGACATTGACCCGCGTGATCTTCGCGGGAAAGCGCTGGCCGGGGAAGGCGTCGACGGTGAAGGTCGCGTCCTGCCCTTCCTTGACCTGCCCGACGTCGGCCTCGTCGATCGACACCTCCAGCTCCATCTGGCTCAGATCCTCGGCGATGGTGAAGAGGACCGGTGCGTTGAGCGACGCGGCGACGGTCTGGCCGGGTTCGATATCGCGCGACAGCACGACGCCGGTGACGGGCGAATAGATGCGCGCCTTGGACAAATTGGTCTGCGCCGTGCCGAGCGCCGCCTGCTGCTGCGCGACCTGCGCGCGCGATGCGGCGAGCGAGGCGACGGCGCGCTTCTGATCGGCGCGCGCCGCATCGAGTTCGGTTTTCGAGGGAACGCGGCCGCCCGAGAGGCGCGATACCTCCTCCTGCCGCGCCAGCGTCGCATTCGCCTGCGCGAGCGTCGCCTGCGCCTCGCCGACATTCGCCTGCGCCGCCGCGACGCTCGCCTGCGCCTGGACGACCGAATCCTGCAGGCGCGCGGTATCGAGCGAGGCGAGAAGCTGCCCCTTGGTCACGCGGTCGTTCACGTCGACATAGACATGGGTGATCAGCCCCGACTGTTCGGAGCCGACGTCGACCTGATTGATCGGCTTGATATTGCCGGTCGCCGATACGGTGACGGTCAGCGCGCCGCGCTCGGCCGCCTGCGTCGAATAGCTGGCCGCTTCCGCGGGGCCGAAGCAGCGATAGAGGACGAACAGGATCAGGACCGTGAGCAGCGCGATCGCGGGCCATTTGCCGCGGCGCATCCACGCGCTTTCGGGCTTTACGCCGAGGAATTCATCGAGATTCTGCGTCGCCGCCTGTGCTTCGGTCATTCGCCGTTTCCATTCTCTATGGTCTGCCATCCGCCGCCGAGCGCATTGTAAAGCTGAACGACCGCGAGGGCCTCAGCCGCCCGCGAACTGGCGAGACTGTTGCTCGACGAGAGCAACGAGGTTTCGATGTTGGACAGCGTCTGGAAGTCGGTGAGCCCCGACTGATATTGCAGCCGCGCGAGAATCGCGCTGTTGTTCGCGGCTTCGCGCGCGATCGCGAATTGCCGACCGCGCTCGTCGGCCGATGATACCGCGACGAGCGCATTTTCGACATCTTCGAGCGCAGTGAGCACCGTCTGGCGATAGGCGGCGTAAGCGCCGTCGACCGCGGCCTGCTGCGACCGCACCTGCGACGCGCGCGCGCCGCCGTCGAACAATAGCTGCGAAATCCCCGCGAACAGCGATCCGGTGATCGCGTCGAACAGGCCGCCCGTGGTCAAGGCGCTCGTCCCCAGCGAACCGCTGAGGCTGAGCGACGGCAGCAATTGCGCCTTCGCCACGCCGACGCGGGCCGTGGCGGCGGCAAGGCCGCGCTCGGCAGAGCGGACGTCGGGGCGCTGGCGCAGCGTGTCGGCGGGGAAGCCCGCGGCGATGCCCGACGGCGGCGCGGGGATCGGCGCGGCGGTTTCGAGCGATGCGGTCGCGGCGCCGGGCGCCTGGGCGGTCAGTACCGCGATCCGGCCCAGCGCGCCGCGGATGCTTGTCCGGAACTCGGGCAGGCTCGCCTCGGTCTGCGCGAGCTGGGTGCGCGCCTGCTCCTCGTCGAGCGAGGAAGCGAGGCCCGCCTGCACGCGCCAGCGCGCGATGTCATAATTGTCGCGCTGGTAGCGGAGCGTATCCTCGGCGATGCCAAGTTGCTGTTGCGCGAGGCGAAGCTGGATATAGTTGGTCGCGAGTTCGGCGATGATCGCGATGCGTACCGAGGCGAGGTCGTAGCCGCTCGCGGCTTCGTCGGCGCGGGCCGCTTCCACGGCGCGGCGTCCGCCGCCGAACAGGTCGACCTGCCAGTCGGCGTCGATTCCCAGCGAATAGCTGCTGCTGTCGGGGCCCTTGCTGTCGATGTTGCGGCCGGCTCTTCCGCTCGCGCTGGCGGTCGGGAGCAGGTCGGCGCCCGCCTGGATCGATGCTTCGCGGGCCTGACGCAGACGCGCCTTTGCCTGCGCGATATCGAGGTTGGAGGAAATCGCGCGGTCCACGAGCTGGTCGAGCACGGGGTCGTTGAAGCGTTGCCACCAGGACGCCAGTTCGGCGGGGTCGGTCGCGGCGGTGCGGCCCTCGCTATAGGTCGAGGGCACGCCGAGATCGATGGGCGTCGATGGGCGATAGTCGGGGCCGACAGCACAGGCCGCGAGCGTTGCCGAAGCGACGAGGACTGCCAGCAAACGCGGTTGGCCGATCATTCGGAGGCTTGCATAGGTTCGATCTGATCCGGTCAACAGTCCCTCCGATCGACATGCCGCATGACGGCATTCCGAATGCCGCGCAAGCGGGTAACGCCGCAATGCAAACTTCGTTTCCGTGACGGATGTTCGCGGCGCAAGACTAGGGGCTCCCTGCGGGCGGTTCGGGCGGACGCCCGGGAGGCAGGCCGAGCACACCGCCGGGCAGCCGACCTTCGGGCTGGCGCGCTTCGTCCATCGAGATCGCGCCATCTCCGTTACGGTCGGCGGCATCGAATCGCTTTCCTTCATAGGCGAGCAGTTCCTCGACCGAGAGGCCGGCATCATAGTTCAGATTGGCCTTTGCGACGAGACCGGCGCTCAGCGGTTCGATCAGGCCGAGAAGCAGACGCGCTTCCATTTCATTGCCATATTCGGGTTCGATCGTCTCGGGGACGAGACCGTCGTGGTCGATCGCCTGCGCGTCCTCCGACTGCGCAAGCGAACCGAGACCGTGTTGCCAGGCGAAGAATTCGTCGCGGCTGATCGTGCGGTCGTTGTTCGTGTCGATCCGCTCGAACCGCTTGGCGATCAGGACGTCGCGCCGCGCGCCGGCAATCGCGCGGATCTCCTTGATGGTCACGATGCCGTCGTGATTCGGATCGGCATCGCGAAACATGCCGGTTACGATCTTGTCGAAACTCGCCCGATTGACCGGCTTGATTTGCTTCATCCGCGGCGGTCCGCCGCCCGGCGGGCCACCCGCGGGGGGCGCTCCACCCGGCGGCCCGCCCCCGCCGCCCATCTGGGCGCTTGCGGGGGCCGCTGCGAGCACGGCAAGCATGAGAAGTAGGCTCTTGTTCATCAATCTCTCTATTTCAAAGATGTGGGCCGGGCGCAGGGACGCACCCGGCCCAGGGAAAGCGCGTCAAAGGGGGCAGCGACGCGTCTTTCCGGCACTGGTCCGATAGGTATCGGTCCGCGCGTTGTACGAGCGATATTTCTGCTGGCAGGCCCGGACGTGGCGATACCAGTCGCCTTTCTTGGTCCAGTGCTTCGGCGGCGCCGAAGGCCGGTTGCCCCACCTGCTGTCCCAACGGCCATAAGGCTCATTGGCGGACGGCCGGGCCGGCGATGCCTGTTTCGGCGCGGGCGCCGGCTGCGCCTTTTTGTGCGGCTCGCGGGGCTGCGCGGCGGCAAGCGATGGCGTGGCGACGATCATCGCCGCGCCGACGGCACAATGGATCAGAAACTTCACGGCACTACTCCTTCTGACGGTCGACCCGCTTGGAGAGGCGGGCGGAGGGGGGATGCGACCGATATGACCGATCGCGCGCCGCGTCGGGGTCAAGAGTTCGCAAGCGGAACGTAAAATTTGTGAAAAGACGGGGTGACAGGCCCTCGCGACTGAACGATGCACGGGGCGATGGAAGAGGATATCCCCGTCCGGAGCATCCTGCTGGTCGACGACGACGTCGATCTCAGCGCGATGCTGCGTGAGTATCTGGAAAGCGAAGGATTCGAGGTCGAGACCGTCTTCAATGGCGCCGAAGGTGTCGCGCATGCCCTGTCGGGTGAATATGATGCGGTGGTGCTCGACGTCATGCTGCCTCGCCTGAGCGGTATCGAGGCGTTGCGGCAGATCCGGCAGGCAAGCGATTTGCCGGTGCTGATGCTTACGGCGAAGGGCGATCAGGTCGACCGCGTGGTCGGGCTCGAACTCGGGGCCGACGATTATGTCGCGAAACCCTATTATCCAAGAGAGTTGGTGGCCCGCCTTCGCGCGATACTGCGCCGGCAGGCGCCGCCTGCCGCGCCGCGCGGATCGACCCTGCAATCCGGCGAACTGGTTGTTCGCGTCGGCGAACGAAGGGCAAGCTGGCAAGCGGTGCCGATCGAACTGACCGCGACCGAGTTCAACATGCTCGCCGCGTTGCTGCGCGCCGGCGACGAGGTGCGGACAAAAGACGAATTGTCCTTGCACGCGCTGGGACGCGCGCGCCAGTCCTACGACCGCAGCGTGGATGTCCATATCAGCAATCTCCGGCACAAGCTGGAAGGCGCCTCGAACGGACAGGTCGGCATCGAAACGGTGCGCGGTGTGGGCTATCGCCTGCGGAGTTTGCCGTGAAGGCGGGATTGTTCTGGAAGATATTGCTCGCTTTCTGGCTTACGTTCTTTGCGATCACGCAAGGCGTCTGGCTGCTCTTCCAGTTGCGGCGCGACGATCGTCCGCCCGAGCGTTTCATGGTCGAACAGATGGCCCCCACGCTCCTGTCCGCCGCCGGGGGCGAGGTCGAAAGATCGGGCAGGGAAGGATTCGAAAATTTGTCGCGTTCGCTCCCCGACGGCCAGCGCGTGCGCCTGCAACTCGTCGAAAAGAACCGGCGGGCTCTTCCGCCGGTGCCGGAGTTCTCGAAATCCTTGTCGCGGGAGGTCACCGGACCGGGACGCCAGGACTTTCGTCTCCACTATTGGTATCGTGATGCGCCGCGCCGAACCGATATCTTCAACATGCCGATGGAATTGCTCGCGCTCGGCGTGATCGGCGGATTGTTCTTCGCGGCGGTGCTGGCGCGATATCTGACACGGCCCATCAACCGCCTTCGCACGGGCTTCGATCGGCTGGCGCAGGGGCGGCTTTCGGAGCGGCTGGCACCGGTTATCGGAAACCGACGCGACGAGATCGCCGACCTGGCCCGCGATTTCGACAGCATGGCGCAGCGGCTCGAGGAACTCGTTGCGGCGCGAGATCGGCTGCTTCATGATGTCTCGCATGAACTGCGCTCGCCGCTGGCGCGGTTGCAACTTGCCATCGGATTGGCGCGGCAGTCGCCGGAACGCACAGAAGCGTCCCTTGCGCGCATCGATCGCGAGGCGGCGCGTCTCGACACGCTCGTCGGTGAGTTGCTCAGCCTGGCGCGATCCGAGCATCTTGCCGCCGAGGGAGATGAATATTTCGACCTTGCCGGTGTGCTCCGCAGCGTGGTGGAGGATGCGCGGTTCGAGGCGGATTCGCACGGCGTTGCGATCGTCCGGCGCGAAGAGACGCCGTCTATCGACAATGCTCCGCCGATACGTGGGGACGCCGAAACGATCCGGCGGGCGATCGACAATGTCATTCGCAACGCGATCCGGTTTTCGGAGGCCGGAAATCCGGTGGATGTGGACTACAGGCTGGAGGCCGGAGCCCATTGTATCCTGGTGGCCGATCGGGGACCGGGAATAGACGAAGCGAGCATCGACGCGATGTTCGAGCCGTTCGCCAGGGAAAGCGAGGAAAGCCTGGGTTTCGGCTTGGGGCTGGCGATCGCAAAGCGCGGCATCGCCATTCATGGAGGCACGATTGCGGCAAGTAATCGCGAGGGGGGCGGTCTGGTCGTTCGTCTCCGCATTCCGATCACGGAATTGCCTTCCGAATAGGGTGAAGCGCCAACGGCAAGGTCCGCATTCCTCCCATCCCAAGGCGGGCGCGATTATCCCGCGAGCACGGCGATCGGGCTGGCTACCAGGCTGACAAGGAAGAATCCTTGCAGAAGCCGCTTCGGCCGCGGTTCGGGGCGGATCGCGGCGGCAAGCAGGATCAGCGCCGTGAGGGTCCAGAAGATCGCGGTGAGCGGCGCGGCGTTGCCGGCGAGTATCCGTGCGAGGAAGGTGAGCGTCAGCGCGAGCGGCACGCCCCACAGCACCGCGTCCCACAGGCTGCGCAGCCTCGGTTCGTGAAGGCCGCGGCGCGCGCGCTTGCCGAGCCAGATCGAGGTGCCGGTCGCGACGACGACCGTGAGCGCGAGGCCGAGCCCGAAATAGGCGAGTTTGACCGGGAGCCCCCCGAAATTCCCGAAGTGGAGATTGTAGGTCGAGGCGGCCATCTGCTGCCCGAGATGGCCGTCGGCGAGCCCGACCGCGCCGAGGAAACGGCCGTCTGCGTCGAAATTATAGCTTTCGCCGTAGATCAGCCGCTGCGGATGTTCGGCGAGGAGCTGGACATGCTGGCCGCGCGTGCCGGGGTCGTGGAGGATGATGTAGGTGGGGCGCAGCTCGGGATGGGTGGCGGCGATCCACGCAAGCGGCGCGCTGACATCGGCGAGCGGAGCGGGGCGCGGGTCGGGCTTGGCTTCGCCGCCGAAGATCGGCGCATAGGCCGCCTCGACGTCGCCCTTGTAGAAGCTCGCGGCAAGGCCGTAGGTGCCGATCGTGCCGAGCCCGATCATCGCGCCGGTAAGCGCGATCGCGAGCGCAAAGGGCAGCGACCAGACGCTCAGCCGGTTGTGCCAGTCGGCGAGCCCGACTCCTTCCTTGTCGCGGGCGCGCAGGCGAAAGGCGTCGCGGAAGATGCGCGGGTGGGCGATCACGCCCGACAGCGACAGCGCGACGATCATCACCCCCAACAGGCCGACGATGATCAGGCCGACGAGCCCGGGGATGTTGAGCGAATAGTGGACCGCGAGCAGGAATTCGGACCAGGCGTTCCCTTCGGGCTCCGCTATCGCGCCGGTCGCGTCGACGTGGACTGCCTGGCTGTCGGTCGTGATCGTCGCGCGCGGCAGGTCGGGGACGGGCAGATGGACATAGAGATGCGTCGTCGCGGGCTTGCCCTTTTCGGTTGCCAGGACCGCGGCGACCGCCTTTTGCACCGCGTCTGGCGCCATGCGCGCCATTTCGGGCGCCGCGGGCTGCTCGATCCGCTGCCATTCCTGATAGAAGACGACGATCGTGCCCGTCAGACAAACGAGATAGAGAAGCGCCGAGGCGAGCAGCCCGATCGCGGCGTGCGCTGAAAGGGCTTGCTGCACCATCCCCTTGTCGACCGGTCCGGTCATGCAGCCCCTCCGATCCAGATCAGCCCGAGGCTCGCCGCCGCGGGGAGCAGCAGCCACAGAATCTGCGTGCGCCGCCACGGCATCATCAGCAGTGCGAAGGCGAGGATGCCCCAGAGGAGCGGCAACAGCAACAGCGTGAGCGCGTTGCTGTCGGCCTCCGCCCAGCCGCCGAGCGCCGCGAGCGCGCGTGCGGCGAGCGCCACCAGCAGCGAGACGAGCATCGCGAGCGGCACGGTGACGAGGAAGGTCAGCAGTCGGCGCCCGATCCGCCGCGGCTCGCCCTGCGCGGGGAGCATGTGTGCCTTGCGGTCCGACGCGCGTGTCTTGCCCGGCCGCGAGGTCGCGGCGGCCCCGGCGAGAAGCAGCGCTGCTGTCCCCATGCCGAACAGCGACACCATGGCCGCGCCCCACGCGCCGTTGCCGGCGATACCGAGCGCGGCGCCGAGAAGGAGCAGCGCCCACGCCGCGCCGTTCAGCGCCGCCGAGCGCCGGGGCAGGCCCCAGGCGCGGCGAAGCAGCAGCACGCCGAGGATCGCGGTCGCCGCGCCAGCCCAGACGAGGGGCGAGGCGCCGCTCACCGGAAGCGGTAGCCGACCGTGGCCATCACGTTGCGCGGCGCGCCGATGAAGCAGTCGCCACGCGCGAGGCAGGAGGCGAAATATTTGTTGCCCAGAAGATTCGTGGCGTTGATCGCGAAGCGCCAGCTGTTCCAGTTGATTTCCGCCAGCGCATCGACCGTCGTGCGCGACGGGGTGACGATCGACCAGACGTCGCTGGTCGAGATGCTCTTGCCGCTGTAGACGACGCCGGCGCCCAGGCGCAGCCGGGCTTCATCGGCGAGGCCGAAACTTTTGGTCGACCAGAGCGACGCGGTGTGGCGCGGCATGTAATCGAGGCTGGTGTTGGTTTCCGACCTCAGCTTGGCATAGCCATAGTTGGCCAGCAGTTCGAAATTGCCAGGCAGGGTGTGACTGGCCTCGATCTCGAAACCCTTGGTGTTGAGTTCGCCCGACTGGGTCGTGCCGCCGGCCGCCAGATAAAGGACGCGATTGCGCTCCTTGATCTTGAAGACGGTGGCGGTGACGAGCGTGCCGGGTGCGGGCTGCCATTTCACGCCCGCCTCATATTGCGTTCCGGTCTGTGGCCGGTAGGGATCGCCGAAGCTGCCGTCGCCATTGTCGATGCGACCGGCGACCGGCAGGAAGCTTTCGGTATAGCTGAAGAAGGGGGAGAAGCCCGCGCCGATCTCGCCGATGATCCCGGCGCGGAAGGTGGTGGCATTGTCCTTCTGGCCCGACGAGCCGGTGACCCGGTCGCGGCGCGCGCCGAGCACGACCGAGACGCGGTCATAGAAGCGAATCTGATCCTGGACATAGATGCCAAGCTGTTTCTGGCTTTCCGAGGTGAAGGGGCCGGTCGGATCATAGGTCAGTAGCGCATCATAATCGATGTCGTAGAGGTCGACGAGTTCGTAGCCGCCAGCATAGCGCTTTTGCACCTTGTTCCAGCTGTAATCGAGACCGACCAGCAGCTTGTGCTCGATATTGGCGCCGGTGTTGAAGTTGAATTGGAGATTATTGTCGGTGGAGAAGACGTTCATCCGCGCGTCGCTGGCGTCGGCGATGAGGAGCATGGTGCGCCCATTGGTGCCGTAGACCGAGAAAGGATCCTGCGGGTTCGTATAGCTGTCGGCATAATGGGTGTTATATTCGAGGTCGCTGTCGATATAGCGAGCCTTCAGGCTGAGCGTCACATTGTCCGAGAAGCGATGCGTGATCGATCCGCCGCCTTGCAGCGAACGGCCGGCATAGCGGTCCCAACCGGCCTTGCCGACGAAGGTGTAGCGATCGAGTTGTTCGCCGGCGACGGTGTTGGGCCTGAAGGTGCCGACGATCGGCAGGAATTGCGAGGTCGAGCCGGTATCGTCCTCCTGATAGAGGCCGGTCAGCACGACGTCGGTGTCGGGCGTCGGCTGCCAGCGGATCGAGGGCGCGAACATCACGCGGTCGTCGGGCACATGGTCGACATAAGTGTCGGCGTCGCGCGCGCGGCCGACGAAGCGGACCGCGAGATTGTCGGCGAGCGCGAGGTTGAAGTCGCCGAGCACTTCCTTGCGGTCATAGCTGCCATAGACGAGGTTGATTTCGCCGCGCGTGTCGAAGTCGGGCGTCTTGCTGACGAGATTGACGATGCCGCCGATCGAGCCCTGGCCGAACAGCACCGAGGCGGGGCCGCGCACGATTTCGACGCGCGAGAAATTATAGGGGTCGGAAGTGATGCTGGCATAATAGGAGAAGATGTCGCGCATGCCGTCGCGGAACTGCAACGCGTCGAGGCCGCGCACGTTGAAGCCGTCGACGCGGGTGTCGCGGCCATAGGGATTGGCCAGGACACCCGCGGCATATTTCACCGTGTCGCTGATGTTGATCGCCCCCTGGGCCTCATATTGTTCGGCGGTGATCACCTTGATCGGCTGCGGCAATTCCATCAACGCGGTATCGGTCTTGGTTCCCGCATAGCCGGTGACGACGATCTGGTCCTGCGACTCCTCTGCCGTCGATGCGGCCTCCTCGGCGAGAACCTGCCCGCTTGCAAGTGCGGTGCAGACCAGCAGGGTGAAACGCGCGGCTGTCATGAAAGGCCCCCTTCGAGCTCGATTGCTATTCGCGAGGGCTACTAATGCGAGTCAATCTCATTAGCAACGTCCATCGTGAAATATGCATCGGTTGCGGCCGGGGACCATATACGCTGGGCGCTGGAGGGCGGGAGCTGTGCTGGCGACGCTCTGACTGCGCCGATAGAAAGCGCGGCCGGTCACCCCGACCGGGTGGCGATCGCCTTCGCGGGACAAACGAGTGCAGGAAAAACCCCGCCGAGCCGATGGCGCGACGGGGCTACCCACATCCCTGGGTCGCATGGAGAGATGCGAGGTGGGGCTGGTCTATCGGCGCTTGACTTGGATGTCCTGAAGACGATCTAAAGAATTTGTGAAGGCGTGCGCATCGCGCCGGATCGCGCCAAAAAAGGGGCCACGTCCCCGCCGGCCTCGTCGGGTTTCGGGGCGGGTATCAGGTCCGGGACGGCCCGGCAGCTTAGGACCCAGGCCCACGATTTACGGGCTCGAGGTTTGAAGCGATTTTGCTCAGGGCGAGGAGGAAAGGCGAAGGAATATGAATATATTTCAAGACTTTTCGACGAAGCCATGGGCAAAATCGGTCAAATCGCGAAGCGACGCCGAAATGGCTTCGATCTCGGGCCTGCGCGGCCTTGCGGGTAGCGATGCTACCCGCTGCACCCGCCCAAACCCGATCTCTTCGCCATTTCGACGCCTCGAACCCGTAAATCGTGGGCCTGGGTCCTCGAAGGAGGCTGACATGCCCTGGATCTATCTTGTCATCGCCGGTCTGTTCGAAGTCGTCTGGGCCGCCGCGATGAAGCAGTCGGAAGGGTTCACGCGGCCCGGACCGACCGCCGTCACCATCGCCGCGATGATCGCGAGCTTTGCCTTGCTGTCGCTGGCGATGAAATCGCTGCCATTGGGCACCGCCTATACCATCTGGACCGGGATCGGCGCGGTGGGGGCGTTTCTGGTCGGCATCGCGGTCCTGGGCGAGACCGCGAGCGCGATGCGGATCGTTGCCGCGCTGCTGATCGTGTCGGGGCTGGTGCTGATGAAGCTGTCGGCGCCCGCCTGAGCCGCAATCGCTTGCCAAGGCCGGGGCGCGCGGGTAAAGGCCGCCCATTCGGACAGTTGCGCCGTTTCCTTCCGCCTTTCGCCGGCATCGCCGGGGAGGGTGGGCGGACACTTGCCCAAAGCCCGCTTGACGCGGCAGGGGCGGCAACCCATCTGGCCGGAACCCACGGCGCTTGAAGGACAGGACGATCGATATGGCGAGGCCCAAGATTGGCGAATTCGTCAACCAGGTGAAAACCGAAGCCACCAAGATCGTGTGGCCGTCGAGCCGCGAGACGGTGCAGACGACGATCATGGTGCTGATCATGACGACCATCCTCGCGCTCTTCTTCTTCGGCGTCGATTCGGTTTTCAAATTCATCGTCAGCTGGCTGACGTCGCTCGCGCGCTAAGCGCGGCACCGCAGGGATAAAAGGGACACGCATCATGGCGCGCTGGTACATCATTCACGCCTATTCGGGCTTCGAGAACAAGGTCCGCGATTCGGTGCTCGCGGAGGCCGAGCGCATGGGGCTGTCGCAGCTCGTCGAATCGGTCGAGGTGCCGGTCGAGACCGTCACCGAGGTGAAGCGCGGCAAGAAGGTGCAGGCCGAACGGAAATTCTTCCCCGGCTATGTCCTCGCCAAGCTGACGATGACCGACGATGTCTATCACCTCGTCAAGAACACGCCGAAGGTCACGGGCTTCCTCGGCTCGATGGGCAAACCGCAGGCGATCAGCGAGGCCGAGGCCGCGCGCATCCTCAACAGCAAGGAAGAGGCTGCGGCACGTCCCAAGACCGAGATCCGCGTCGATTACGAGATCGGCGATCAGGTCAAGGTGCTCGAAGGCCCGTTCGCGAGCTTCAACGGCGTCGTCGAGGAACTCGATTTCGACAAGGCGCGCGTCAAGGTCAGCGTGTCGATCTTCGGCCGCGCGACCCCGGTCGAACTCGATTTCGAGCAGGTCGAACGGATGAAATAAGCGCCGCCCCGGCGAACGCCGGGGCCGCTGGCGGCATGGGTGACCGTGAGCGATCCCGGCTTTCGCCGGGATGACGGAAAGGGGCCCCCTGGTGACAACTCTCTCTCCCGAGGCGATTCAGGCGCGTGCCGATCGCGCGCGCGCCATTCACGCCTCGATCGACCGCGAGCGCGTCGTGCGCCGCGTCGTCAAGCTGTTCGATCTCGAAGCGGCCGAAGAGCCCGATGAGTTTACCTTTCCGGCCTTCAGGAAGCCGATGCGTCAGCGCATCTTCGGCGGACAGGTGATCGCGCAGGCGATGGTGGCAGCCGCACGCACCGTCGATCCGGGCAAGGTCGTCCATTCGCTTCACGCCTATTTCCTGCGTGGCGGCGACGAGGCGAAGCCGCTCCATTTCCGCGTTCACCGCGATTTCGACGGGCGCAGCTTCGCGAACCGCCGTGTCGTCGTGCGACAGGACGGCAAGGTGATCTTCAACCTCACCGCCTCGTTCCAGGCGCCGGAACAGGGGCTGACGCATCAGGCGCCGATGCCCGAGCTGCTTCCGCCCGAACAATGCCGTGATTTCGGCGACGTGATCGCTGCCGATCCGCTGATCGACGACGCGCGGCTCGAGCAAATGGCGACCAACCACCCGTTCGAGGTGCGCAGCTTCCGCCCGCCCGCGGGTGCCGCGTCGACGATGCATTATGAATGGTTCCGCATCGCGGCCCCCGTCGGCGACGATCCGCTGACCCATCGTGCGCTGCTCGCTTATGCGTCGGACATGGGCCTGCTGTCGTCGGCGATGGTGCCGCACGGACTGACCTGGACCCAGCCGGGGCTGTTCTCGACCAGCCTCGACCATGCGATGTGGTTCCATGACGACATTCGCGTCGACGACTGGTTCGTCTATGTCATGGACAGCGACTGGGGCGGCGGCGGGCGCGGTATCAATCGCGGCCTCATCTATCGCCAGGACGGCACGCTGATCGCATCGGCGGTGCAGGAAGGGCTGATCCGCCTGGTTCCGCAGGGCTAAAAGCCTTGCTTTGCGGCCGGTTTGCGGCTAACGGCGCCGCTTCGCGTCAGATACGGGCGTGATTCCGCGCGGGAGGAGGGGGTGATGCTCTTCCGTTCGACCGCTTATTTTGAGCTCCGGATCATGGTCCGGGGCGACAGAAAGAAAGGAGGCCATCATGGCCAAGAAAATCAGCGGCTACATCAAGCTGCAGGTGCCCGCCGGCACCGCCAACCCGTCGCCGCCGCTCGGGCCGGCGCTGGGTCAGCGCGGCGTCAACATCATGGAATTCTGCAAGGCATTCAACGCCGCGACCGATTCCATGGAAAAGGGCACGCCGACCCCGACCATCATCACCGTCTTCGCCGACAAGAGCTTTTCCTTCGTCACCAAGACGCCCCCGGCGACCTATCTGATCAAGAAGGCCGCGAACCTGAAATCGGGTTCGAAGGAGCCCGGCAAGATCAGCGGCGGCAAGATCGCACGCTCGAAGCTCGCCGAAATCGCCGAGATCAAGATGAAGGATCTCAACGCCAACGACATCGAACAGGCGACGAAGATCATCGAAGGCAGCGCCCGCTCGATGGGCCTCGAAGTGACGGAGGGCTGAACATGGCCAAGCTGACCAAGAAGCAGAAGGCCCTCGAGGGCAAGGTCGACGCGCTGAAGCTGCACGGCGTCGACGAAGCGATCAAGACGGTGCGCGAGCTGGCCTCGGCCAAGTTCGACGAAACGCTGGAAATCGCGATGAACCTGGGCGTCGATCCGCGTCATGCCGACCAGATGGTCCGCGGCGTCGTCACGCTGCCCGCCGGCACCGGCAAGGACGTCAAGGTCGCGGTCTTCGCGCGCGGCGACAATGCCGACAAGGCGCTGGCCGCCGGCGCCGACAAGGTGGGTGCCGAAGATCTGATGGAAGACATGCTCGCGGGCAACCTCGACTATGGCCGCGTCATCGCGACGCCGGACATGATGGGCATCGTCGGCCGCCTCGGCAAGACGCTGGGTCCGAAGGGCCTGATGCCGAACCCGAAGCTGGGCACCGTCACCCCGAACGTCGCCGAAGCCGTGAAGGCCGCCAAGGGCGGTCAGATCGAATTCCGCGTCGAAAAGGTCGGCATCATCCACGCCGGCATCGGCAAGCTGTCGTTCGGCGAGGAAAAGCTGCGCCAGAACTTCGACGCCTTCGTCGACGCGATCGTCAAGGCCAAGCCGGCCGGTGCGAAGGGCAAATATGTCCGCAAGATCGCGCTGTCGTCGTCGATGGGCCCGGGCGTGAAGATCGACACGGCGGACGTCGCCGGCGCCTGATCGGCACCGACATCGATTTAGGGAAGGGCCGGGGGAAACTCCGGCCCTTTTCTTATGGGCCGCCCGCGGAGGGGCCTTCCCGCTGCGCCGATATGGAACGGGGGACGGCACAGCGAATAGGTTTGCAGACGCTGGGCAGACGCGGCGCCCCGCGCTAAGCCCTCGTCCATGGTCGACCTCCTACTCGACGCCGGCGCGCTGCTTGGCGAATCGCCGCGTTGGCATGCCGCCGAGGCGCGACTCTATTGGGTCGATATCGACGCACACCGCATCCACCGCACCGACCCGGCGACGGGCGGGACCGAAACGATGCAGCTCGATGGTCCGGTCGGCTGTGTCGCGCCCCGCGCGGGCGGCGGGCTGATCGCGGGCCTCAAGGACGGCTGCGCGCTGATCGACCATTGGGGCGAGCCGCCGCGTCCCTTCGGCCCGCAGATGCTGACGGGCATCCCCGAGCAGCGCTGCAACGACGCCTGCGTCGACGCAGCGGGGCGTTTCTGGGTCGGCAGCGTGACGAGCGACAAGACGAACCCCGCCGCGACCCTCTATCGCCTCGACTCCGACGGGTCGCTGACAGTGATGTTGGGCGGGCTGCTGACCAGCAACGGCGCGGCATTCAGCCCCGACGGGCGGACTTTCTACCACGCCGACACGCCGACCCACGCGCTCACCGCCTATGCGGCCGATCCCGCAACCGGCGCGCTCGGCGAAGGGCGGCTGTTCCACCAGTTCGAGATGGGCACCGGCCGCCCCGACGGCGGCACGGTCGACGCCGAGGGTTGCTACTGGTCGGCGCTGTGGGACGGCTGGCGCGTCGTGCGCCTGTCGCCCGCGGGGGAACTTCTCCAGACCGTCGAATTGCCGGTCCAGCGCCCCTCGATGATCGCGCTCGGCGGGGCGGACATGAAAACCGCCTTCGTGACGAGCTCGGGCAAGAGCCTGACCGACGAAGAGCGCCGGGACCAGCCCCACGCGGGCGGCCTCTTCACCTTCCGCGTCGACGTGCCGGGACTGGCGCAGCCGGGGTTCGGGGGCTGAATCAACGTCCCCCGTCACCCCCGCGCAGGCGGGGGTCCAGCTTTCTTTGTGCCTTCGTGCCTTTGTGCGAGCCCAAAAGAAACTCGCACAAAGGCACGAAGGCACAAAGAAGAGGAAGAATATAGCTGGACCCCCGCCTGCGCGGGGGTGACGGATGGGAGAAACCGTTCCCCAACCCTTGCCCCCTCATCCTCCCTCGCGCTAAAGCTCTCCCATATGGTTTCGTTCGAAACCAGTCTTCCGGGGAGATATGATGATGCCGCGCCGCGCGCCGCCTTTTGTCCGTTCCATGTCGGTCCTGCTTGCATCGACCGCCCTGCTTGTGGGTTATAGTCCAATGACCATCGCCGCCGAGACCGCTCCCCAGCCCGCCGCTGCCGCCGACGCGAACCCGCTGCTCCAGCCCTGGACCGGCCCCTATGAAGGGGTGCCGCCGTGGGACAAGCTCGACCCTGAACTCTTCCCCGACGCCTTCGCCAAGGGCATGGCCGAGGTGAAGGCCGAGGTGCAGGCGGTGATCGACGATCCCGCCGAGCCGACGTTCGAGAATACCCATGTCCCGATGCAGCTCGCGGGTGAGACAATGGACCGCGTTTTCGCCCTGTGGGGCGTCCAGACGTCGAACAAGTCGAACGACCGCGTCGAGGACATCGACGCCGAATGGAGCCCGAAACTCACCAAATTCTACACCGAGCTGTTCCTCGATCCGAAGCTCTTCGCGCGCTACAAGGCGGTCTACGACAAAAGGCTGACCAGCGGCCTCAACGCCCAGCAAATCCGCATCGTCGAGCGCAGCTATGACGAGATGGTGCGCGACGGCGCGAACCTGTCGCCCGCGAACAAGGCGAAGCTCGTCGATCTGAACGCAAAGCTCGAAGGGCTGTTCTCGACCTTTTCGTCGAAGCTGCTCGGCGACGAAAAGCTCTATACCTATGTCACCGACAAGGCCGAACTCGACGGCCTCGCGCCGGGCTTCGTCGCCTCGCTCGCCGACGCCGCCGAGGCGCAGGGCAAGCCCGGCCAGTGGGCGATCAAGAACACGCGCTCCTCAGCGCAGCCGGTGCTCCAGAACGCGACCAACCGCGCCCTACGCGAAAAGGTGTGGCGCGCCTTCGTCAATCGCGGCGACAATGGCGACGCCAACGACACCAATGCGACGATCGCCGAAATCCTGAAACTGCGTCAGGAACGCGCGGTGCTCCTCGGCTTCCCGACCCACGCGCACTACCGCATGGCCGACACGATGGCGAAGACGCCGGAAAACGCCATGAAGCTGATGATGAAGGTCTGGCCCGCCGCGGTCGCGCGCGTCCACGAGGAAGTCGCCGACATGCAGGCGATCGCCGACGCCGAAGCCAAGGCCGGCAAGGGTCCGAAGCTGACGATCGAGCCGTGGGACTATCGCTATTATGCCGAAAAGGTCCGCAAGGCGAAATACGACCTCGATGAAAGCGAGGTGAAGCCTTATCTTCAGCTCGACAAGCTGCGCGACGCCATGTTCTGGGAGGCGGGGCAACTCTACGACCTCGGCTTCCGCGAAAACACCGGGACGATCCCGGTCTTCGACCCCAAGGTGAAGACGTTCGAGGTCTACAACCTCAAGACGAACGCCAATGTCGGCGTTCTCTATCTCGACAATTTCGCGCGCGACGGAAAGCGCTCGGGTGCGTGGATGACGACCTATCGCAGCGAGCAGGGGCTCGGCGGCGAACGCAACGTGCTCGCATCGAACAACAATAATTTCACCGAGGGCGCGAAGGGCGAACCGACGCTCGTCAGCCTCGACGATGCGACGACGCTGTTCCACGAATTCGGGCACGGCATCCATTATTTCCTGCAGCACGTCTATTATCCCGCGCTCGCCGGGGTACCGCGCGACTTCGTCGAATATCCGAGCCAGGTGAACGAGAATTGGCTGATGACGCCCGAGGTGCTGTCGAAATTCGCGACGCACTATCAGACGGGCGAGCCGATGCCGCAGGCGCTGGTCGACAAGATCCTCGCCTCGAACAAGTTCAACCAGGGGTTCGAGACGGTCGAATATCTGGCGAGCGCGATCCTCGACATGAAGCTTCACGACCGCAAGGTGCCGGTGACCGACATCGACAAGTTCGAACGCGATACACTGGCCGAAATCGGCATGCCGAAGGAAATCGTCATGCGGCACCGCCTGCCGCAGTTCGGGCACCTGTTTTCGAGCGATGCCTATTCGGCGGGCTATTATTCCTACCTCTGGTCGGAGACGATGGACGCCGACACCTGGGCGGCGTTCCAGGAAGCCGGCGGCCCGTGGGACCGCACCGTCGCCGACAAGTTCCGTACCATATTGTTGATGACCGGCAACGAGACCGACCGCGCCGAAGCCTATCGCGCCTTCCGCGGCCGCGACCCCGACGTGAAGGCCTTGCTGGCGAAGCGCGGTTTCCCGACCGAATGACTTTTGGATAACCGGGGAGCAAAGGGGGCCTTCGTGCCCCCTTTGTTTTGTCTGTGCGAATGCACGGAAACGAACGGAAGCCGACCCACCTTGCATCGTCATCCCGGACTTGATCCGGGATGACGAGAATCTGAAAGTCGCGCTCAGCATCTCTTGTCTTCGTCATTCCCGCGAAAGCGGGAACCCAGCGTGGGGTCAGCCGACGCGCGCTCTGGGTTCCCGCTTTCGCGGGAATGACGAAAATTAGGAAGGGGCCACTCCCCACCCCAAGGCCGCTACTACCTCCTTCACAAATCCCGATTGACCGTCCCCAAAAACGATATAAATATGATATCATCTTTATATCGAGTGATTCGGAGGGAAACATGATCGAGAGTGGGACACCGGCGCTGAACCGCAGTCGCGAGACGCGCGCCAATACGCAGAGCGGCTATCTGATGCTGCTGATCTGGCTCGCGCTGCTCGGCGTCGCGCTGTGGGCGGGGATCAGCAACGGGACGGCGGAGGTTCAGCTCGTCTGGAAATGGGTTGTCGTGGTTCTCGCGGCGACCCTGGGCACGCTCATCCTGTGCGGCTTCTACCTGATCAATCCGAACGAAGCCGCCGCGATCCAGTTGTTCGGCGCCTATAAGGGCACCGACCGCGAGACCGGGCTGCGCTGGATCCTTCCCTGGCTGTCGCGCAAGAAGATCGCGGTGCGCGCGAACAACGTCATTTCGGACAAGATCAAGGTCAACGACCTCCGCGGCAACCCAGTCGAGATGGCGGCGCAGGTCGTATGGCGCGTCACCGACACCGCACAGGCGCTGTTCGACGTCGACGATTACAAGGAATTCGTCATGGCGCAGATCGAGGCCGCGGTGCGCGCGATCGGTTCGCGCTACCCCTATGACGACATCGAGCATCAGGAAATCACGCTGCGTGGCAACCACGACGAGGTCGGGGTCGAACTCAGGAAAGCGCTGATCGAGCGGCTCGAGGTCGCCGGCATCACCGTCGACGAATGCGGCCTCACCCACCTGGCCTATGCGCAGGAAATCGCCGGCGCGATGCTGCGCCGCCAGCAGGCCGAGGCGGTGATCGCGGCGCGCAAGAAGCTGGTCGAGGGCGCGGTGACGATGGTCGAGATGGCGCTGACCCAGCTCAGCGAAAAAAATGTCGTCGAACTCGACGACGAGCGCAAGGCGGCGATGGTCTCGAACCTGATGGTCGTCCTGTGCGGCGAGCGCGACACCCAGCCCGTGGTCAACGCCGGCTCGCTCTATTGAGGATCGAGCGATGCCCGCGCCCGCCAAGAAAGCCTTTGCCCTCCGCCTCGATCCGGCGCTCTTCGCCGCGATCGAGCGGCTGGCGGCCGCCGAACTGCGCAGCGCCAACGCCGAGATCGAAATCCTGCTGCGCGAAGCACTTGGCCGCCGCGGCGTGAGCTTCAAGCCAAGCGAACAGCCGAAGCGCGGACGCCCGCGCGCGGAAAGCGGAGACGACACATGAAAACAGCCAGGCTTTTTGTCGCGATCGCGGCGGCCGGCGCTTTGGCCGGCGTCTCCGTGGCGGCCGTCCCGCAAAGTGCCGGGATAGAGGCGCCCGGTCCGGCCGGTCCGCTCGCGGGCACGCTGCTGACCGCCGAAGCGCCCGACGCGCCGGTGATGCTGATCATCCCCGGATCGGGGCCGACCGACCGCGACGGCAACAATCCGCTGGGCGTCGCGGCATCGACCTATCGGCTGCTGGCCGAAGCACTGGCGACCAAAGGCGTTACGACCGCGCGCATCGACAAGCGCGGCATGTTCGGCAGCAACGCCGCGATCGCTGACCCCAACAAGGTAACGATCGGCGATTATGCCGCCGACGTCGCGAGTTGGGTCAAGATGCTCAAGGAGCGCTCCGGCCGGCCCTGCATCTGGGTCGCGGGCCATAGCGAGGGCGGGCTCGTCGCGCTCGCCGCCGCGAACGATCCCGACGTCTGCGGCCTCGTCCTGCTTTCGACGGCCGGGCGAAAGCTGAATGTCGTGATGCACGAACAGATTGCGGCGAACCCCGCCAATGCGCCGATCGCCGCCGACGCCGATGCCGCGATCGACGCGCTCGCCAAGGGCGAGCATGTCGACGTGTCCGCCATGCACCCGGCGCTGGCGCAAGGACTGTTCAATCCCGCGGTCCAGGATTATCTGATCGACGTCTTCCGCTACGATCCCGCCCTGCTGATCGCGAAGATCGGCAAGCCGGTCCTGATCGTCTCGGGCCTCGAGGATAAGCAGGTGTCGCGGCGGGATGCCGAAGCGCTCGCTGCCGCCCAGCCGAAAGCGCGGCTCGTGCTGGTCGCAGGGATGAGCCACACGCTGAAACAGGTCGTGGGCGATGGTCCGGCGGCCAATATCGCCACCTACACCAACCCGGCGCTGCCCATCGATCCGGCGGTGGTCGAGGCGATTGCCGCTTTCGTCCGGCCCCGGAGCTGACGGGCCGAAACCCCGAAAGGAAAGCCATGCTGCACCTGCTGTTCGATGGACGTCCCTGGTTCCGCCCCAAGAAGCGCGGCTATGGCAGCGGCCTGCCGATCGCGTGGCAGGGTTGGGCGCTGTTGGCGGCGCATGTCGCGCTGATCACCGGCGTTTCGATGCTGCTGCACGACAGGCCGGCAATGATGACCGCCTTCGTTATGTTGGCGGTCCTTGCACCGCTGCCGCTTTACCGCGCCAAGACCGAGGGCGGCTGACTTCGGCTGAACGCGGCTATTCCCGCAGCCCCCGCAGCGCAGCGCCTGCCGCGAACGGCCCGATCCCCGTCAGTAGCAGGCTCGCCGCCGCGAGCAGCTTGAGCGCCCCGCGCCCCGACGGGTCGAGCATTCCGGCGCCGAAGATCAGCAGCGGCACCGCGAGCGGCAGGACGAGCAGCCCGCCGATCGCGCTCCCGCCCTTCAAATTCGCGGTCAGCGCCGCGCTCAGCACCGCGAGCGAGGCGAGGGCGGGGATCGCGACCAGCAGCCCGGTCGCGAGCACCTCGACCCGCGCCGCATCCTGCGCGAGCAGCGCGGCGGCGGGGAGCAGCGCGATCAGTAGCGGCAGACCGAAACCGATGGCGTGCGCGGCGATCTTGATCGCGGCGATGGCTTCGTCGGCGAAGCCGCGCACCGCGAGCTGATCGAGCACCCCCGCCTCGCGGTCGGGACGGACGAGGCGGTCGATGGGCAGCAGTGCCGCGAGCAGCGCCGCGACCCAGATCATCCCGCCGCCGGTCCGCGCGAGCAAGGGCGCATCGGGCCCGACAGCGAAGGGGAAAGCGGTCGCGACGAGCAGGAAGAAGACCACCGGCAGCCACAGCGCCCCGCTGCCCCACGCGCGCCTGAGGTCGCGCCAGAAGAGGGCGAGGAGCGCGGTCATTGCTTCTTTCCTTCGTCATTGCGAGCGTAGCGAAGCAATCCAGAGTGTGCGTAAACCGCTCTGGATTGCTTCGCTACGCTCGCAATGACGATGGTGGGGGGCGTCATACCAGCGCCCCCATATCCAGTTCGGCGAGGTTGGGAACGCCCAGCGCGAAATGCGAGGCCAGCAGGACCGCGCCTCCGTTCGCCCGGTGCTTTGCTATCGCACCGACCAGCCGCGCCTGCGCCGCGTCGTCCATGCCGTTCGCGGGCTCGTCGAGCAGCCAGATCGGCGCGCCGCTCGCGATCACGCGCGCCATCGCGGCGCGCTTGCGCTGCCCGGTCGAGAGCATCGCCACCGGCACGTCGGACAGCGGCGCCAGCGCCATGTCGGCCACCGCCCGGTCCACCGCATGGCCGTCGACCGTATCGACCCGCGCCCAGAAATCGAGCGCGCGGCGCAAGGGGAGTTCGGTGTCGAGCGCCGTCGCCTCGTCGATCAGCGCGATGCGCTCGCGGCGCGTGACCGTACCCGCGGCGGGGCGGAGCAGCCCGGCGGCGAGGCGGATCAGGCTCGACTTGCCGGCGCCATTGGGGCCGCGCAGCCACAAGGCGTCGCCGCGCGCCAGCGTCAGCGACAGCCCCTCGAACAGCAGCCGGTCGCCGCGGATGCACGCGATCCCGTCGAGCCGCAGCAGTTCGCTCACGCCACCCGCGCGCGGAGGCGCGCTCACGCCATGTCCTCGAGCGCGTGCATATCCTCGTCCGAAAAGCCGAAATGATGACCGATCTCGTGGATCAGCACATGGCGCACCAGTCCGTCGAGCCGCTCGCCCTCCTCGATCCATTCGACGAGGATGGGGATGCGATAAAGCGTCACCCGGTCGGGCATCCCGCCGCTCTGGTCGATGCTGCGCTCGGTCAGCGGGCGGCCTTCATAGAGGCCGGTCAGGTCGTAGGGATGCTCGATGCCGAGCGAGGCAAGGGTTTCGTCGTCGGCGAACTCCTCGACCGCGATCACCACCCCCTCGATATGCGGCCGGAACACCGCGGGCAGCGTTTCGAGCGCTGCCTCGGCCATCGCGAAGATGGCGTCGGCGTCGGGAGCCGCCGCGGTCCAGGCGCCGGGTAGATTGGTGGACAGGGCGTGGTTGTCACTCATCGCGCCCTTCCTTATGGCGAGCGCTCGGCCTTTACCAGCGGGAGAAAAAAGATGGTCCGGAAACTCGATGACGCGCAACGCAACGCGCTCCTCGCCCGCTTTCCCGAATGGACGCACGAGCCGTCACGCGACGCGATCACGCGCCAGTTCAAATTCGACGATTTCGCACAGGCCTTCGGCTTCATGGCGAGCGTCGCGATCATCGCAGAGAAGATGGACCATCACCCCGAATGGTCGAACGTCTACAACCGCGTCGACATATTGCTGACGACGCACGACGCGGACGGATTGTCCGAACGCGACGCCAAGCTGGCGGAAGCGATCGAGGGGCTGCTTTGACGGGTTCACGCGGAGACGCGGAGGCGCGGAGAAGAAAGAGAGAAGAGAAAATTCGCGCAGAGATCGCAGAGGGCGCAGAGAAAGGGAATATATCGGCGGCGTAGCCGCCCCTTGAAGGCGGAAGGGAAGCGCATGATCGCAGGCCGCAACGATCACCTCTGCGCTCTCTGCGCGAAATATTTCTCTTTCTTCTCCGCGCCTCCGCGTCTCCGCGTGAACTCATATATCCGCCCCACCCGGCACAGCGCCTTGTTGTTATCTTGCGCTGACGCGTCACTCCCTTACAAGCAGCATCAGGAAAAAGGGGGAGCCACCGCATGTCCGACAGCCTGCTGCGCCGCAAGGCGATCGTTCCCGACCAGCCGCACGGAGTGGGCCTCGCGCGGACGTTGAGCTGGCCGCACCTCGTCGCGCTTGGGGTCGGAGCGATCGTCGGCACCGGCATCCTGACGCTGATCGGCGTCGGCGCCGACAAGGCAGGACCGGCGGTGATCCTGTCCTTTGCCATCGCGGGGCTGATCTGCGCCTGCGCCGCGCTCGCCTATGCCGAAATGGCGACGATGATCCCGGCGTCGGGCAGCGCCTATACCTACAGCTATGTGGTGATCGGCGAACTGATCGCCTGGGTCGTCGGGTGGAGCCTGATCCTCGAATATTCGCTGGTGGTGAGCGCGGTCGCGGTCGGCTGGTCGGGCTATGCCGCGCCGTTGCTCCACGCCTGGGCCGACGTGCCGATGGCGCTGATGCAGGGACCGGAGCTTGGCGGCATCGTCAATTTGCCGGCGATCGCGATCATCGCCGTCGTCGCGGGGATGCTGCTGTTCGGCACCCGCGAAAGCGCGACGGTGAACGCGATCCTGGTGCTGGTGAAGATCGCCGCGCTGGTCGTGTTCGTCGCGGTGGCGCTTCCCGCCTTCGACGCCGCCAATCTGGAGCCCTTCAGCCCCTATGGCTTTGCCAAGCATATGGGCGCCGACGGCGTCGAGCGCGGGGTAATGGCGGCAGCGGCGATCATCTTTTTTGCTTTCTATGGCTTCGATGCGATCGCGACCGCGGCCGAAGAAACGAAGAACCCCGATCGCGACCTCAAGATCGGGATCGTCGGGTCGATGATCGCCTGCGTCCTGATCTATATCGCCGTCGCGTTTGCGGCGGTTGGTGCGATTGCCTACAGCCGTTTCGCGAACAGCCCCGAACCGCTGGCGCTGATCCTGCGCGAACTGGGGCAGGCGCGCGCCGCGCAATACCTCGGCATCTCGGCGGTGATCGCACTGCCGACCGTCATCCTTGCTTTCTTCTTCGGGCAGAGCCGCATCTTCTTCACCATGGCGCGCGACGGGCTGCTCCCGGCCAGCCTCGCCAAGGTCTCGGCGCGCGGGACGCCGGTGCGCATCACCATCTTCACCGCGGTCGTCGTCGCGATCCTCGCGGGCTTCATTCCGCTCGACGAACTGGCGGCGCTCGCCAATGCCGGGACGCTCGCCGCTTTCACGGCGGTGTCGGTATGCATGCTGATCATGCGCCGCCGCGCTCCGCAAGCGCCGCGCACCTTTCGCGCGCCGATGCCGTGGGTGGTCGGCATCATCGCAGTGCTCGGCTGTTTCTATCTCTTTCTGAGCCTGCCGGTGAAGACGCAGCTCTGGTTCGGCGTCTGGAACATCGCGGGGCTCGCCGTCTATTTCCTCTACGCCAGGCGCAACGCCATCGTGGCCTGATCGATGGGCGTGTTTCGGATGCAAAAGCGGTTGCATTGAACGCCTTGCCCATGCAGGCAGGGTGAAGGGCAGTCGATGACGGGGGAATGGGGCGATGACCCGATGGAGGCGGTTTGCGCTGGCGACGACGATGCTGGTCGCACCGGCGAGCATGGCGATGGCGGGCGAGCAGCCGCTGTACGAGCCCGCACCCGCATGGGTCACCCCGGCGAAGCTGGCCGACCCGCAAAGCGTGACCGGCGGGCTCGCGGTGCTCGATTTTCAGCAGCGGATCGACGGCGCGACGGTGTGGAATTACGCCGACACCGCGATCAAGCTCAGCACCCCGGAGGAGCTGTCGCAATATAGCAATATCACCGTGGCTTGGGCGCCCGACAAGGGCGACCTGATCATCCACCAGCTCGTGATCCTGCGCGACGGGGCGGAGATCGACGCGCTCGCCGGCGGGCAGAAATTCACCGTGCTGCGCCGCGAGCAATCGCTCGAACAGCGCGAGTTGACCGGCATCCTGTCGGCGACGCTGCCGGTTGAGGGGCTGCGCGCCGGCGACATCCTGCGGCTGCGCATGTCGACGACGGTCAAGGACGGTGCGCTCGGCGGGCGGGCGCAGGCGATGCTGCCGCTGATTGCCGAGCCGGCGCGGGTCGCACAGGCGGGTTACAAGCTGTCGTGGCGCGCCGATGAAGCGGCGCGGTGGAAAATCCTTGCGGGCGGCGCCGAACCCAAGGCGCGGCGCAGCGGCGATTTCATGGAACTGCCGGTCGCGCTGCCGCTGCCCAAGCCGGCCGAAGTGCCCGACGACGCGCCGGTCCGTTATCAGCGCCTGCCGATCATCGAGGCGTCGACCTTCACGAGCTGGGCCGATGTGTCGAAGGTGATGGCGCCGCTCTATGCGACCGAGGGGACGATCGCGGACGGCAGCCCGCTCGCGGACGAGGTCGCCGCGATCATGGCGGCGACCGACGATCCGCTGAAGCGCGCGGCGATGGCGCTGCAACTGGTGCAGGACAAGGTCCGCTATCTCGCGGTCGGGATGGACGGCGGCAACTATGTGCCGCAGCCGCCGGCCAAGACGTGGAACGTGCGCTATGGCGACTGCAAGGCAAAGACGCTGCTGCTGCTGGCGATGTTGCGCGCGATGAAGATCGAGGCCGAACCGGTAATGGCGCACGCGTCGCTCGGCGACATGGTGCCCTCGCGCGTGCCGAGCGCGCTCGCCTTCAACCATGTTCTGGTGCGCGCGACGATCGGCGGCGACAGCCTGTGGCTCGACGGAACGATGCTCGGCACCCGGCTTGCCGACATTCGCGATACTCCCGCGCTCGGCTATGTGCTGCCCGTTCGCGCCGCGGGCGCGGACCCGATGAAGATCGAATTGCATGCCCCGGCGCGGCCCGCCGTGGACCTTCAGATCGCCGCCGACGAAAGCAGCAGCATCGACCTGCCGTCGGTGATCGATCTCGATATGGTCGTGCGCGGCCAGCTCGCCAATCTGCTGACGCTGGCGGGGTCGCAGCTCGGGCCGAAGGAAGCGCGCCAGCTCTACGAGCAATTCCTCCAGCATTATGTCGGCGAAGCGCAATATGACACGCTGGCCGCCACTCCCGACACCGCCGACGGCAGCGTGACGATCAAGGCGCGCGGCGTGTTCGCGTCGGGGTGGGAACGTCGCGATCTGCGCACCGAGCGCTGGATTTCGCGCGTGCCCGACCTGATTTCGTTCGAGCCCGACCGTGCCCGCGCCGCGTGGGCCGATATTCCGGTCGTGACCGCCGCTCCCGACCGGGCGCGCTACCGGTTCCGGATCAAGCTTCCCGATGGCGGGCGCGGCTATACGCTCGACGGGGTGGCGCCGCTGGACGATCGCTTTGCCGGTTATGACGTCGACCGATCGGTGACGCTCGCGGGCAGCACGGTCACCGTCGACGAAACGCTGACCTCGTCGGGAATCGAGATTCCGGCGGCGGAGGTTGCCGCCCAGCGCGACAAGGTGGCGACGATCCTCGCGCGCACTCCGCGCCTTGTCGCGCCCGACACTGCGACGCGGCGCTGGAATCTCGCGCAGGCGGCGTCGCGCTCGCAGATCGACGCGATCGAGGCCATATACAAAAAGAACGCCGCCGAGGCCGACGAGGAAAATATCACTGCGCTGACCAGCAGCGCTTCGTTCCAGCGGGGAATCGGCGATTACAAGGGCGCGGTTCAGACGCTGACGCGGCAGATCGCGCTGCTGCCCTCGGTCGACGCCTATCTGGCGCGCGCGTCGGCGCGGCGCGAACTGGGCGACAGCGCCGGCGCGCTCGTCGATGCCGAGGCGGCGCGCAAGCTCGACCCCTCGTCGATCGACGCCATATCGACCGTCGCGAACCTGACCGCCGAGCGCGGCGACGTTGCCGCGGCGACGAAGATGCTCGACGATCGGATCGCGCTCGGCGGCAAGACGCGCGACGATTATCGCGCGGTCAAGGCGGCGCTGGTCGGCGAATATGGCGACGCACAGGCCGCGATTGACGAACTCGACGCGCTGATCGCGACCAAGCCCGGCAATCCGGCGATGCTCAACCAGCGCTGCTGGATCAAGGCGACGCGCAACGTCGCGCTCGATACCGCGCTCAAGGACTGCACTTCGGCGATGGAGCTCAGCGACAGCAGCGCCGCGATCCTCGATAGCCGCGCACTCGTGTGGATGCGTATGGGGCGCGACGAAGACGCGCTGCGCGACCTCGACGCCGCGCTGTTGCAGGTGCCGGCCATGGGGTCGAGCCGCTTTCTGCGCGCGCTCGTCTACAAACGGACGGGGCGCGGGGCCGACGCCGCCACCGATCTCGCCATCGCGCGCCAGATGTCGCCGTCGACCGAGCGCGACTATGCCCGCTTCGGGCTGAAGCCTTAGCTCACCCCCGCTGCCAGTCGAACGCCAGCGGCGCTTCGCGAAACGCGAAGCGGTCGAGGTGGCGCGCGACCACCTCCTGCATCGCCTCCAGATGCGCGTCGCTGCTGGCGTCGATGCGGACCGACAGCGCGTCGGGTCCGGCATCGAACGTCACCAGCGCATCGGCCGCCCAGTCGGCGCCGCGCGCATCCTTGGGGAAGGTCACGGTGCCGTGCTCGGGGGTGAAGACGACCGCGAGATTGTGCTGCCAATGCTTGCAGAGCTGCTGCAGATATTTGCTCGCGTGAGGGGTCGGCACGTCGGCGGCTGCGCTATGCATCACAGCCGCTCGATCTTTTGCGCGGCCTCGTCGATCAGCGCGACGATGTCGTGCAGCGTCGCCTCCTCGATGTCGCGGTCGCCGAGCCGGTTCATCAGCACCGTGCGCAGATTGCCCATCGCGCGGCGGACCGAGGCGCTGTCGGTGCGCTGGCGCTCTTCGCCGACTTCGGTCAGGCGGGTGATCAGCGCCGCGACGGCATCGGCGTTGGTGTCGAGCTCGGCCCGGCCGGCGTCGGTGGCGGCGAACAATTTCTTCGCGCCGTCGCTGTCGGCCGTCTCGATCAGCCCCATGTCGCCCAGCAGGGTGAGGGTGGGATAGATGACCCCCGGGCTCGGCGCATAGGCACCGCCGGTCAGCTCCTCGATCTGGCGGATCAGGTCGTATCCGTGACGCGGTTCGTCGGCGATCAGTTTCAGCAGCACGAGCCGTAGCTCGCCGCTATCGAACATCCGCCGGCGCCGCCCGCGGCCATCGTCGTCATGCCCGTGGCGTCCGCCGAAGCCGCGGCCGAAACCGCCGCCATGGCCGAAGCCGCGTCCGCCCCGGTGCATGGCGCGGCGCATCGTCTCGCGCATCATCGCGCGATGCATGGCATGGCGCTTGTCGCAGCCGTGCCGGTTCATTTCGTGTCGCATTCTAAACTCCTTTGTGCGATTCGATGTGTCTAAGATATATCTTGAAACAGACTTTGCAAGAGGCTTCCCGCACATTGCGCGACACTTTCGCCAACATCCGCCGCTATCCTTGACTTCCACCCCATAGCCGCTATGAGCGCCCCCGTGTTGTCGCGGGTTCGCTTGCGGCAATTCCGTCCGAGACAGTTGGTGAAGGGAATTTGCCCTTCTTAATGTCCAACCGAGACGGGGACAGTCTTTTATCGGTCGCCCGCCTGCTATGCAGGTGACGCGGCTTGACCGACCCCATCGGACATCGTTGCGTAAAGGACAGGCGGGATTCGTCCCGCATGGCTTTTGCGTGTGTTAGCGGCCCGGTCGCACGTTTCTGCGTGCGTTCGGGCATGAGTGGAGAAACAGGCATGGATCGTGCTGAAAAGGCCGAAGCCGTATCCTCGCTGAACGCTACGCTGTCGAATGCCGCCTCGGTTGTGATTGTTCGCAACCTCGGCCTCACCGTCGCCCAGTCGACGGTGCTTCGCCAGCAGATGCGCGACGCGGGCGCGAGCTTCAAGGTCGCGAAGAACCGCCTGACCAAGATCGCGCTCGATGGCACCTCCTACACCGGTATCGGCGACCTGCTGACCGGCCCCACGGCCATTGCCGCCTCGACCGATCCGGTCGCGGCTGCGAAGATCGCGGTGGAATTTGCCAAGACCAACGACAAGCTTGAAATCGTTGGCGGCGGCATGGGGGATGTGATCCTCGACGTGGAAGGCGTGAAGGCGCTTGCATCGCTGCCGTCACTCGACGAACTGCGTGGCAAGCTTGTCGGTCTGCTCCAGGCTCCGGCCACCAAGGTTGCCCAGATCGCGGCAGCCCCGGCTGGTCAGCTGGCGCGGGTCTTTGGTGCCTATGGCGCCAAGGAAGCGGCATAAACTTTTACCTACCGTAACAATTCACCGGGCTTTCCCGGTTCTGATGGAGAATGAAAATGGCTGATCTCGCAAAGATCGTTGAAGACCTGTCGGCGCTGACCGTTCTGGAAGCTGCCGAGCTTTCGAAGCTGCTCGAAGAAAAATGGGGCGTTTCGGCCGCCGCTGCCGTTGCGGTTGCCGCTCCGGCCGCTGGTGGCGCCGGCGCCGCTGCTGCTGAAGAGCAGACCGAATTCGACGTTATCCTGACGGGTGACGGCGGCAACAAGATCAACGTCATCAAGGAAGTCCGTGCGATCACCGGCCTGGGCCTGGGCGAAGCCAAGGCGCTCGTCGAAGGTGCGCCGAAGGCCGTCAAGGAAGGCGTGAGCAAGGCCGAAGCCGAAGAGCTGAAGGCCAAGCTGACCGCCGCCGGCGCGACCGTCGAACTGAAGTAATTCGGTTTGCGGGCGGGGGCCGGATCGCCGGCTCCATTCCGACGAAAAGAAAAAGGGCGGCGCCGCGAGGCACCGCCCTTTTTTCTTGGCCGCGAAAGATGCGGTCAGTTGCGCGTCCAGCCGGGCTTCAGATCCTTGCGGGCGCGGCCGGGTTCGAGGCGGCGGACCTCCTGTTCGGTAGCGGTGGTCGGGGTTTCGCGCTGTGCGATTTCCCAGGCGCTCACCGGCTTGCGGCGCATATCCTTCCGGGCCGCGAGCGTCGCTTCATATTCGGCGCGTTCCTGCCGGTCGAGAAAGCGGGCGCGGGCGAGGCGCTTCTGCAGCGTGGCGAAGGGATTGCCGGGCGTCGGGCCTGCCATCGCCATCGCTTCGTGGCGGCCCATGCTGCCACTCGGCGCCGCTGCGAAGGTTGGGGAAGTCTGCGGTGCGATCACCGGCTCGGGCTCCGGTTCGGCCGCGACCGTAGCCGCGCCCGGAACCCATTCGGCATCGGCGAGGGCTTCGTCGAACTCCCAGACCTCGTTCGTCGCGCGGCGGCGGCGAGCGAAGGCGAGGCCGGCGCCACCGATCAGCAGCAGCGCGGCGGCACCGCCCGCGATCTCCCAGGGAAGAAGATTGCTGTCGTTGGTGGTGGCGCGCTCGACCGGTTGCGGTGCGGGAGCGGCTTCGGCAACGGGTTCGATCGGTGCGGCGACCGGGGGCACGATGGGCGCAGCGTCCTCCACCGCCGGCGCGGCGGTGGGGATGACCGGCGCGGCAGGAGCAGCAGCGCGCGGCTTCGCGACGGCGCGCTTGGGCTGAGCCGGGGCCGCTTCCTTCGGCGCGGCGGCTTTGGGCGCGGGCGCGGCAGGGGCTAGGTCGAGGGGAACGCGAATGACCGGCTGCGGCGCCGATGTTTCAGCCGCCGGCGGCGTGGTCGTCGGGGCGGGAGCGGGCGCCGGGACCGTTGTCGGCGCGACCGGCGGGGTCATCGTCACCGTCGGCATTTCCTGCGCGAAGGCAGCGGGGGTGGAGAGAGCCACGAACGCGGCAATCGCGCTCAAGGCGGGGCGGGAGAGGGCGATATTCTTCGTCATAGTCACGGACAAACGAATGGCGCGCGAAAAGCGCTGCCGAAAACCGTCGGCTTCCGGGGCAAGGCGTGCCCGACCGGAGGCAGGACGAGGAATCTGCCCCGTTCGTCGCGTCCAAAAACCGCTTTTGCGGTCAGCCAACGCGAGCGGGTCGCGGGGTTGCCAGCGCGATCGAGGCGGCGGCCGATATCGCCGCGCCGACAAGTGCCATGTCGCGATCGAGCCGCGTGTCGAGCGCCGGGACGGGAACCGCCGCGAGGTCCGCGATCAGCGGCATCGAGAGCGCGAGGCGCAGCGTCCCCGCGGGGCGCCCGTCGGACATCTGGTGCGTCCGAACCGGCTGGCCCAGGCGAATCTCGTGCCCCAGCCACTGGCGCGATTGCCGCGCGATGAGCCCGTGCATGGCCCGCGCCGCGTCGAAGTCGCAGCCCGGCCAGCGCGCCGACAGGTCGAGCGTGCGCAGCGTTTCGGTCGCGAGGCAGCTCGTTCCCGCGCCGGGGACTTCGGCGAGTTCGAGCCGCTTGACCAGCCGCAGAACATGATGGCTGAAGCGTGCAATCACATGCGCAACCTGTTCGCCCGGAAGCGCGGCGAAGCGCTCCATCTCGATCATCGCGGCTTGCACACGCAGCAGCAGCCCGAAATTGCCGGATGCGATCAGCCTGTCCGCGCCGGGCCAGTCCGCCGGCCATTCGGCACGCGCCGCGAGGCGGCGATAACCATCGGGCAGCGGGCGGGCCCGGTCGCGGACCGCGCCCGGAACCAGCGCGATGCCGCTGAACGGCGGGCCGCCGACGAATTTCGACCCGGTCATCAGCACGACGCAGCCGAGCGTGAGGTAGCGGCGCACGGCACCCGGCGTCATGCGAAGCTGGCAGGCATCGACGACGAAGAGCGCGGCGTCGCCGTGCGTCGCGGCCAGTCGCTCGACGTCGGCGATGGCGGGCAGCGTCAGCCCGGATTTCGATCCGTGGACGACATGGACGACCGCACGGCGGCCCTGCGCGGCGGCGCGTTCGATGTGCCGGGCAAGCTCGGCGGCGACCGCCGCCGATGCGCGCGGGCGCCCTGCCGCGTCGCGGACCGCGACATCGACGAGTTCGGTGTCCGCGAAGGCGGGATCGATCGGGGTCCGCGCCACGACGCGTGCGCCGATCGCGGTTTCATCGGCGAAGAAGCGGCCCGCGGCGCTGTGCACGCAGCCGCTGCCGACCTCGTCGCGGCCCAGCAGAACGGCGGTGATCGGCCGTCCGTCGTGCGCGGCAGCCAGGCCGACATATTCGAGATCGGTTCCCGATGCGGCAAAGACGATCGCGGTATCGGTCAGGCTGAAATGGTCGACCAGCCGCCGGCGCAGCATGGCCAGCGCCTCGGCATAGGCGTCCGCCGTCATCGGCCGGCCGAGCCGGTCGCGCCAGTGATCGAGCAGCGTCGCGAAGCCATGCTCCGATAGGCTGCTGATCGTCGATGAGCCATAAGCGAGCGCGTCCGTCGGCAACACCGTGGCATGATAGAGGTTGCGGCCGTCCGCGCCGGGCCGGATGCGCTGATCGCCGCCGCTCGCCAGCGCGTCGGCGAGCCGGGCGGCGACGGCAGGGTCGATGGGGGGCGGGCGTCGATCGTCGAAAGCGTCGGCGGCGAACAACATGGCGGGTGCGTCCTGGGAAAGGGGAGATGCAAGCCGCCTAGCGCGGCAAGATGACAGGGATTTTGCGCTTTGGTTTCAGCGCCGTCACTGAAGAGTCATCGCGGCGCAACCTGGACGTGGTGAAACCCCGACATGCAAATGAGCCATCTCGAACCGACACGCCTGCCCGATCGTTTTCGCGATACGCAGCGGCTTCTCTTCATCGCCAAGCACGCTCGCTGGACCGGCGGCCTGCACCCCGACGACGGCAATCACGCCCTCTATCACCGCGAGACGCGCGAGATATTGGAGGGGCTGGGCATTCCGCTCGTCGTCGCCGACGATTATGCCGCGCTCTTCGCACGGCCCGAGGCCGATTTCGTCTTTCCGCTGCTCAACCGCGGCGGCTTCTATAATTCGGAGATGCTGCTGCCCCTGCTCTGCAACCGGCTGGCGCTGCCCTATGTGGGCGCGTCGCCGATCGTGCGCGGGCTGTCCGACGACAAGCATCTGACCAAGCTCGAAGCCGCCGCGCGCGGCGTCCCGACCGCGCCTTGGGCGCTGTTCCGGCGCGGTGCGCCGGTCGATGCGGCGCGCTGTCCGCCGGCGCGGCGGTGGGTGGTCAAGCCGAACAACAGCTCGGCATCATGGGGCATTCGCGACGCGCACGACCGCATCGACCTCGCGCAGGCGATCGCAGAGGTCCACGCGCTCGACCATGACGCGATCGTCGAACCCTTCCTCGACGGCAGCGACGTCGAGGTGCCGGTGATCACCTGCCGCGGCGCGCCCGCGCTGCTGCCGATGATGATTTTCGAGCAGGCCGATCCGACGCATCTGCGCACCTATCAGGAAAAGCGCGACCTCGTCGATCGCAGCGCCAAATACAGCCTCAAGCTGTTCGAAGCGGGCGCGCTGGCCGCGAAGATCATCGATTATACGGCGCGGATGGCGGAGGTGTTCTGGCCGTTCGATTATGGCCGCTTCGAGTTTCGGATCGATTTCGAAACCGGCGAAATCCGGCTGCTCGAGGTCAATCTCAACTGCAACCTGTGGTCCGAGAAAGTATTCGGCCGCGCCGCGGTCGCCGCGGGCTTCACCCAGGCCGACCTCATTGAGACGATCGTCGCCGAGAGCATGATCCGCCAGCTCGGCGCGGGCCGCGAACGCGACGCGGCATGAGCGGCTCGATCCTCATCCTCGCGGGCCGCCGTCCCGGCGCGGTCGATGCGCTGGCCGAGGCGCATGGCGTCGGTGACAAATGCCTGGTCCCCGTTGCCGGACGGCCGATGATCGCGCATGTCCTCGAAAGCGCGGCACAGTCCCCGGCGCAGCGAATCTTCGTTTCGACGCATCATCGAACGTTGCGCGATGATCTCGCCGATCCGGTAATCGACCGGCTCGGCGAACGGCTCGTCGTGGTGCCCGCTGCCGACAATCTGGCGGACTCGGTGCTCGCGGTAGCCGACCGGGCCCCGTTTCCACTGTTCATCACCACCGCCGACAATTGCCTGCTCACCCCCGAAACGATCGCCGAGATCGGCAGCGAAGCCGCCCGGCTCGGCGCCGGCGCGGGGATTGCGCTCGCGCGGCGCGAGGATGTGCTGGCGGTCCATCCAGAGGGGCAGCGGCGCTTCTATGAATTTTCCGACGTCGCGGTGTCGAACTGCAACGCCTATTGGATCGGCGATCGCAGCGCGCTGAAAGCCGCCGAGGCGTTTCGTGGCGGCGGACAGTTCGTCAAGAAGCCGTTCCGCATCATGCGGGCCTTCGGCCTCGTCAACCTGCTCCGCTTCCGCTTCGGGCTGGGGCCGATCCACCATGTCTTCCAGCGCATCTCGCGCCATCTGAAAGTCGACATCGCCCCGCTGCTGGTCAGTAACGGGGCGACGGCGATCGATGTCGACAACGAACGGTCGCTGCGCGTGACCGAGGCGCTGATGCGGCGCCTAGATGCGATCAATCCGCGACCCAGTTGCCGTGGAATCCCGGCGGAACGCGATGCGGCAGGTGAACGACGGCTTGCGGTGATCCGCTGAAGTCGTCGGCGTTCAGGATGACGAGATCGGTGGTCTCGTCGTTCATGTCGACGACGAGGCCGATCAGCCAGCCGTCGTCCTCGGTGCCCGTTTCGCTTCGCGGCACGAAGACGAATTCGCCGGGGTGGCGGCCGGGGCCGAAATCATGGATCGCGGTCGTGCCCTCGGCGAGATCGTGGCGGAAGAGCCGCGTATCGGCGAGCGCCCATTCGGATGCGGTGCCGTCGGGGATCGCGACGCTGGTGATATAGCGATAAGGCCGCGTCGTCAGCCGTTCGTCGTAGCGCGGGAATTCCTGCGCATGATCGTGGATCACAGTCCGCACCGTCGTGCCGGCGGCGGGATCGATCGTCCAGCGCTCCATGCGCGATGTCTCGCTGTCGGGACCGCGCTTCGAGTTCGCGAACATCGTCTCGTGCGCGACGACGTCGACGATCACCTTGCCGTCCGCGGTCTCGTACGCGTTGGCCGGGTGGAAGACATAGCAGGGCTCGACCGGCACCCAGACGATCTCGTCGCCCCGACCTGTCCTGGGGAGGAGACCGACGCGCGCGGGATGCGCTTCGTTCCACGCATAGGGAAAGCGATAGCCCGCGAGCAGCATCTTCATCGACAAGGTGACAGGCAGGTCGAAGACGAGCACATAATGTTCGGTGATCGCGCAGTCGTGGATCGACGGGCCATCGCTGACCGCAACCGCTTCCTCGCGGACGACATGCGCGTCCTTGTCGAGGACGACGTGCCACACCGTGCTCGGGGCGTCGCCCTTGTAGGTGATCGCGTGAAGCTCGCCGGTGAACGGGTCTTCGTGCGGGTGCGCGGTGTAGCTGCCGGTCAGCGTGCCGTCGAACGGGTTGTGCGCGATCGTGCCCAGCTCATAGTCGAGTTCGACCGGCTTGCCGCCCGCCTCGACGATCGCGAAGGTGCGGCCGGCGATGCCGACGACATTGGTGTTGGGGGCGTCGAAGCCGCCCTCCTCGCGCGGGCCCGCCGGAATCTCCTCGCCCAGCGCCGCGCAGGCTTCGGTGCCACGCACCCAGCGGTTGCGGTACCATTCGGCCTTGCCGCCTTCGATGCGGATGCCGTGGACCATGCCGGCGCCCGAGAACCAGTGATAGCTCGCGGGATCGGGCGCGATCGCCGGGTTGGGACCGTTGCGGAGATAGCGGCCCGTGAGCGCGGCCGGGATCTCGCCGTCGACGCGGAGCGCTTCGAGCGTGAATTCCTCCTCCATCGGTTTGTGGATGCCGGTGAGGAAGGGGTGCGCGTCGGTCGGGCGGGGGAGGCGCTTGCGGTTGAAGTCGGCGACCTTGCCGATGCCTTTCTTGACCGCGCCGCGGATCAGGGTTTCGACGTTGCTCGCCATGGTGATGCTCCTTAAGCGGATGTTTGCGAAAGTGCCGCGCAGCGGGAGGTTGCGTCGGCGACTCGAAATGTTTACGGTGACAACATGGCGAATGAAGATAACAGTGTCAACATGGAAAATGCCGGCACCAGGAGCGCGGGCTCCTACCACCATGGCGACCTGCGCGCCGCGGTGATCGCGGCGGGGCTCAGGCGGCTTGCGGACGGCGATGGAACCGACCTCGGTCTGCGCGCGCTCGCGCGCGACGTCGGGGTCAGCGCGACCGCGCTCTACCGCCATTTCCCCGACAAGGAGGCGCTGCTCGATGCGCTCGCCGACGAGGGGTTGCGGCGGCTCGGCGCGCTCCAGTCGCAGGCCTGGCTCAAGGCGGGCGGCGGCCGCGCGGGCTTCCTTGCGACGGGCATCGCCTATGTCCGCTTCGCGCACGACGAACCGGCCGTGTTCCGGCTGAGCTTCACGCGCCAGATGTCCGAACGCTGCGAGCCGGGCGCCGACGGGGGCGAGGTGGGTTATAATCTGCTTCGCGCCGGGGTCGCGCAGACGATGCCCTATCTCGACAATCCCGAAGTCGCCGCGCTCCACGCCTGGTCGCTCGTCCACGGGCTCGCGATGCTGGTGCTCGACCGGCGCATCGAATGGGACGAGGCGCTCGTCGAGCAGGTGGTGGGCATGACCTTCGGCGGCGTCGATTGAAACCACCGCGCTGCGACAGCGCATGATTCTGCGATGAAATGCGGGGTGGCCGCGCGCGATATTAGCGGTTTATTTTCCCGTTTTCGGTTAGGCCGGGGTCATGAAGCGGTCGCTTTCCCCCGGAGTCGAAACGGTATTCTGGCCGTTGCTGACGATGGCGGGCTATGGCCTGCTCGCCAGCCTGTCGCTTCACGCGACCAGAGGGGCCGACAACATCGCCGCGATCTGGCCGCCGAGTGGCTATTTCCTCGCGCTGTTGCTGCTGATGCCCGCGCGGGCGCGCCCGGCGTCCTTCGTCGCCATGGCCGCCGCCAGCGTCGCGGCGAATATGCTGAGCGGGACGAGCGCCGTCATCTCCGCCGCGTTCACGATCGCGAATGCGGCCGAGGCGGGGGCGGCGCTGTGGCTGATCCGCCGCCGCGTTCCAGGCGAACTGTCCTTCATGGAGCCGCGCGCGGTCGCCAATTTCTGTGTTGCCGTGCTGGCGGCGGGTGCGCTCAGCGCTTCGGTCGCCGCCGCGCTCGCCGGAACGCTTGCGGCCCCCGGTCTCACGGGCCGCGGCATCGACTTCTTCTTTTCGTGGCTGACCACCGTGACGCTCGGCATGCTGATCGTCGCGCCGCCGATCGTGATGCTTGCGCGGCTGGTCGACACGCGCGCGCTTGCCAACGTCCCGCGTGCCACGATCGTCGAAGCGGTCGCGCTGCTGACTTTTGCGGCAGCGCTCACCGCCTTGTCCTTTTCGCAGTCGCATTTCCCCGCCACCTTTCTGCCGACCGTTGCGGTGATCGCCGCTTCCTATCGGCTCGGCCCCTTCGGTGCCGCCGCAGGCATGCTGATCGTCGCGATCGTCGCGTCGTGGATGACGGGGCAGGGGATCGGGCCGGTCGCCGCGATCGAGGGCAGCCAGCGAAGCCGCGTGCTGTTCCTGCAATTCTATTTCATCACCCTGCTGTTCACCGCACTGCCGCTCGCGGCACTGCTGGTGGTGCAGCGCCGGCTCGCGAAACGGCTCGGGCAGAGCAACCGCTGGCTGCTCCAGGCCGAAGCCGCGGCGCTCGTCGGTCATTGGCGCGTAGACCTCGTCCGCTGGACGATTCAATGGTCCGACCAGGCCTATCGCGTCCATGGGCTCGAGCCCGGCGAGCCGGTCGATGTCGAGTATAGTGTCGAGCAATATCTGCCCGAGGATCGCGCCGCCGTGCGCGCGATATTGGAGCGCGCGGTGCGCACCGGCGAGCCGTTCGAATATCAGGGCCGGATCGTCCGCGCCGACGGGGCGATCCGCCATGTCAAATCGCACGGCTCGATCGAACGGGGGCGCGGCGGCCGCGCGGTCGGCATCTTCGGCACCGTGCAGGACGTGACGGAAACGGTCGAGAATGCCCGCATCCTGGAGGCGGCCCGCAGCGCCGCCGAGCGCGTCGCCAACACCGACATGCTGACCGGCCTGCCGAACCGCCGCCACACGCTGAGCTTTCTGGAGACAGCGCTGGCTGGCGCGCGCGAGCGGGGGGTGCCGCTGGCGGTGGCGATCTTCGACATCGATCATTTCAAGCGGATCAACGACGATCACGGCCACGCCGCCGGCGACGAAGTGATCCGCCGCGTCGCGCGCCGCGCCAAGGCATCGCTGCGCGACGAGGATCTGGTCGGCCGCTTCGGCGGCGAGGAATTCGTCTGCATCCTGCAGCGGTCGAGCGCGCAGGCGGCGGAAATGGTCGCCGAACGGTTGCGTATCGCGATCGAGGCCGAGGGGCACGCCGACGGCAGGCTGCCGCCGGCGACGGTCAGTATCGGGCTTGCGGTCTATGACGGTGAAGGCGAAGCGGAGGCCTTGCTCCAGCGCGCCGACCAGGCGCTGTATATCGCCAAGCGCGAGGGACGGAACCGGCTGCGCATGGCGGCGTGATGGGGGGCGAAGAGTCCGGTTTCGGCCGGTTGCGGCCGCTCCTCTCCCCTCCCGCAGGCGGGAGGGGTCGGGGGTGGGCAGCGACGGTGCAAGGGCCCACCCCGCTGTGACTAACGAACAAAGTTCGTAAGTCTCGCTGCCCCTCCCGCTTGCGGGAGGGGAAAGTAGCGCCATCCCTCACCGTCCGCTTTCCACTCCAATGCCGACAAACAAAGCAGGCTTTGGCGCGGCCGGTTTTGCTGATAAACCCGCATCTTACGGAACGGGAGGGCGCCATGGAACGGGACGAAGACTATATCGCGCGGCGGATGCTGCTGGCGGGCGCGGCGGGATTGGCGGTGGCGGGACTGATCCCTACCGCGCTGGCGAAGACCGCGAAGACCGCGAAGCCCGGGGTCAAGGGGTTGATCGCCAATGCGTCGGACAATGCGCTCGACCGGCTGGCCCAGCCGGGCGCCTTTTATGCCGACACCGCGGTACGCATCCTGCTTCCCGGCGCGAGCGGCAAGCTTGCATCGAAATTGCTCGGTGCGGGCGACAAGCTGGGGCTGACGGCCGGGCTCACCAAAAGCCTGAACGATGCGGGCGGCAAGGCGGCGGGCGAGGCGAAGCCGATCTTTCGCGCCGCGATCGACAATCTGGGCTGGAACGACGTGCCGTCGCTGGTGTCGAAGAGAGACGGCGCGACGCGCTATCTGCAATCGAGCGCCGGCGGGCTGCTTGGCGACAAGGTGCGGCCGCTGATCGCGGGAGCGCTGGACGAGGTCGGCGCCTATCGCCAGCTCGACCAGCTGTCGGGCAGCAGCCAGCTCCTTTCGATCGCGGGGATCAGCCACGACGGCCTGACCAATTCGGTCACCGATCAGGCGCTCAAGGGCATTTTCCTTTATATGGGCAATGAGGAAGCCGCGCTGCGCAGGGATCCGGGCAGGCTGCTCAAGGGGATATTCTAGGCGGTCTCGGAACGTTCCGCATTTGCGGGAGTGGCGGCATTGGGGTGGAGAGCGGATATCCCCCTCCCTGCAAGGGAGGGGTTAGGGGTGGGTAGCGAGCGTAGCGAGCCGGAAAGAAGAGCGCCGCCTTCGGCGGCCACCCACCCCCGTCCCCTCCCTTGCAGGGAGGGGAGAAGATAGGTCTGCTTCCGGTCGCAAGCGGCCATTCTCTCTGCGCCTAGATCGCAGGCGTCGCGGATCGGGCATCCGCGCCGCCGCCGACCAGATCGACTGCCTTGCGATCCGCTGCGTGGCGCGCCGCGATCGCCGAGACGCCGGTCATCGCCAGCGCAAGATAGCCGACGGCCAGCGCGTCGACGATCAGCAGCGGCCAGTCGAGGATCGCGGGCGCGAAGATCGCGCCGAAGCTCAGCGCATAATGGAGGATCATCAGCGGCACGATGCCCGCGATCATCAGCAGAATGGTATACCAGAAGCTGCCCGTCATGATGCGGATCGACCGGAACGGCCCGATCGCCGCATTGCCCGCCGCCCACGCCGCATTCCACGCCGTCAGATAGACGCCGAGGATCACTCCGGCGAGCGCGAGGCCATAGCCGGTCCAGCGCGCGGGTTCACCTGCAAGGCCAAGGAGGCCGGTCAGCGGCGGGCCGAACAGCGCCCACCATTGTTCTATCCCCTGGACCGCGAAGAGGATCAGCCACAGTCCGATTGCGGGCCATTCGATCCGCCGTGCCCGTGCCGCGTCGCCGCAGAACAATATGTAGCGCATGAACCAATAGCCGGGCAGCAGCAGCGCTAGCGTCTTGGCGAAGCCGAACTGCATCCGCAGCGTATCGGCCTCGGCGGCCTTCGCGCCCGCGATGCCGTCGTACATGCCGGCTTGCCACTCGACGACATGCTGCGCCAGTTCGGCGAGCACGGGGACGAGAAACAGCAGCGGGCAAAGCCGCGCGAACGCCCAGGCGTGGCGATAGATGGCCTGGATGTCAGTCTTCATCGGCGGGCTCCTTCGGGTCGAACAGGATCAGGTCGCCGGGCTGGCAATCCAGCGCGCGGCAAATGGCGTCGAGCGTGGAGAAGCGGATCGCCTTCGCCTTGCCCGTCTTGAGGATCGACAGATTGGCGACGGTGATTCCGATCCGCTCGCTGAGCTCGGTCAGCGTCATGCGCCGCTGCCAGAGGAGATCGTCGAGCTGGACGCGGATCGCCATCAGATCGTCCGCTCGATCTCGTCCTGCATCGCGGCGCCGCGCTCGAAGACGCGGGCGAGCACGAAGAGGAGCAGGACGGCGAGCCAGCCGGTGACTCCGAAGCTCCAGCCGAAATATTCGCCGGTCGCGGTGCTCGCGCGGATGCTGACCAGCCCGAAGGCGAGGTCGAGCAACTGGATGCCGAGCAGCGCCCAGGCAATATGGCGCAGCCGCGCGGCGTTGGCGGCGATGAAGGGCGTTCCCGCGCGCGCCGCGTCGATGATCGCGATCAGTCGGGTCAGGATGACGTGCGCGAGCAGGATGACGGGGGCGGTGATGAAGGTGACCCAGCGCAGCCACGCGATCGCGGCTTCGGGATGGGCGACATGATAGGGCCGGGCCCGCTCGAGGAAGATGTCGGGCGCGGCGAAGCCGACCCAGCCCAGCGCTGCGACGATCGCGAGGCCGGTGACCCAGTTGAGGATATTCAATCCGGCCAGCAGCCGGCGGCTCCAGAGCAGCATGGGCATCCCGTTCGACGTTGATAGCTGACATATCGATAAACGATATGAACTATATTGCAAGTCGATATATCGGGATCGGGAGACAGGACAAAGGTATGGGGTTTGCGGGCGGCGTTATCGCGCAAAGAAAAAGGCGCGAGAGTGTTGCCCTCGCGCCTTTTGCTGCCGATCGCGAAGATCAGTTGGCGGGTTTCGCCGCGTCGGATGTCGTGTCGGCATCGGCCGCCGCATCATCCGTTGCCGCTGCGTCGGGCGCCTTGGCTTCGGCAACCGCCGCCGCGAACTGCTCGGCGGAGAAGCTGGTCGACAGGCCGTGCGCCGCGACGAAGAAGGCTTTGCGCGGCAGGCGGACGTCGCCCTGCGCGGTGGTGACGACGACGCCCTCGGCGTCGGCGGTCTTCACCTTGCCGACGACCGAACCGCCGTTCACGCCCTTGATATCAGCGCCCGGCTGAAGCGCGGCGGTGAGCTGCGCATCGGCGGCGGCGGCCTGCTGGTCGAGCGCGGCAGTGAGCTGCGCGAGGGTCAGCGTGATCGCGGTGCCCTTGTCGGTCTGCATGAAAGCGCTTGCGGGGAGCGCGGCGGGCTTGTCGCCGACGGTGACGACGACGGTCGCGCCGTCCGAGCTGGCGATCGGGCCGATGGTCTGGCCTTCGCTGTCGTAGACGGTGGTGCCGACGGTCAGCGTCGGGCCGGCGGGCGCGGCGGCGGGTGCCTGCGCGAAGGCGGGCGCACCGGCGGCCATCGCGGTGCCAAGGGCAAGGGAGGTAAGAAAGGCTGCATATTTACGCATCGTTGTAATCTCTCCTGACATTTTGAACGGTCGAGACGCTTGAACGCGCGAAGGCGGCATGGGCCATGCCAAAATGGCCGAACCGTGGCCGAGGCGGGATGAGCCGTTCTGTTCCGGGGTGACGAGCGGATTGCTGTCTTCGGTGATGCGCTTCCATTGACACTGCACCCCCCAAATCCTATATCGCCTTCACACCCGATCGTCCGGGAAGCGGTCTGACGTTGCGCAACGGGCCACAGGAATAGGGCGGTAGGGATTTCGAGATGCGTTGGAAAGCTGCGGTAAACCGGCAACGGTTGGTCGCGGCCTTTTTGCGTCTCTGCTGCGCTCGCGACTAATTTTACGAAGGCGAGACAATCACTTATGGCGACCAAGGCGAAGTCGGTGGGCAAGGCCCTCGAAGCAACCGCAAGCAAGCGAATCCGGAAGCTGTTCGGCAATATCCACGAAGCGGTGGAAATGCCCAACCTCATCGAGGTGCAGCGCGAATCCTATGAGCAGTTCCTGCGTTCGGATCCGTCGGTCGGTTATGTGTCGGGCCTCGAAAAGACGCTGCGCAGCGTTTTCCCGATTCGCGATTTCGCCGGCACCGCCGAACTCGACTTTGTCCATTACGAGCTCGAAGAACCCAAGTACGACGTCGAGGAATGCCGTCAGCGCGGCATCACCTATGCGGCGCCGATGAAGGTCACGCTGCGCCTGATCGTCTTCGAGGTCGACAGCGAGACCGACACCCGTAGCGTGCTCGATATCAAGGAGCAGGACGTCTATATGGGCGACATGCCGCTCATGACCGAGAACGGCACCTTCTTCGTCAACGGCACCGAGCGCGTCATCGTGTCGCAGATGCACCGTTCGCCGGGTGTTCTGTTCGACCATGACCGCGGCAAGACCCACTCGTCGGGCAAGTTCCTGTTCGCCGCCCGCGTGATCCCCTATCGCGGTTCGTGGCTCGACTTCGAATTCGACGCCAAGGACATCGTCAACGTCCGTATCGACCGCAAGCGCAAGCTGCCGGTCACCAGCCTGCTCTATGCGCTGGGCATGACGGGCGAGGAAATCCTCAACACCTTCTATGACCGCCTCGTCTTCGAGCGCGCCGAGAATGGCTGGAAGGTTCCCTTCGTCGTCGAGAATTGGCGCGGATCGAAGCCCGCGTTCGACGTCGTCGACGCCAAGACCGGCGAAGTCGTCTTCGCCGCCGGTCACAAGATCAGCCCGCGCCTCGCCAACAAGGCGGCGAAGGACGGTCTCGACACGCTGCTGATCCCGACCGAGGAAATCTTCGGCCGCTACAGCGCCTATGACCTGATCAACGAAGCGACCGGCGAAATCTATATCGAGGCCGGCGACGAAGTGAGCGCCGAGAATCTCGAAAAGCTCGACGCGGCGGGGATCGACAAGCTCGAACTGCTCGACATCGACCACAACAACACCGGCCCCTGGATCCGCAACACGCTGAAGGCCGACAAGGCCGAGGATCGCGATCAGGCGCTCAGCGACATCTACCGCGTCATGCGCCCCGGCGAACCGCCGACGCGCGAGACCGCGGAGGCGCTGTTCGGCGGTCTGTTCTTCGACCCCGAGCGTTACGATCTGTCGGCCGTCGGCCGCGTCAAGCTCAACATGCGCCTCAGCCTCGATGCCGAGGACACGGTCACCACGCTGCGCAGCGAGGACATCCTCGCCGTGGTCAAGGAGCTGGTGAACCTGAAGGACGGCAAGGGCGAGATCGACGACATCGACAATCTCGGCAACCGCCGCGTGCGTTCGGTCGGCGAGCTGCTCGAAAACCAGTATCGCGTCGGCCTGCTCCGCATGGAGCGCGCCGTGAAGGAGCGCATGTCGTCGGTCGACGTGTCGACGGTGATGCCGAACGACCTGATCAACGCGAAGCCCGCGGTCGCCGCGGTGCGCGAATTCTTCGGCTCGTCGCAGCTTTCGCAGTTCATGGACCAGACCAACCCGCTGTCCGAAGTCACCCACAAGCGCCGCGTCTCGGCGCTCGGGCCGGGCGGCCTGACCCGCGAGCGCGCGGGCTTCGAGGTCCGCGACGTTCACCCGACCCATTATGGCCGCATCTGCCCGATCGAAACGCCCGAAGGCCCGAACATCGGTCTGATCAACAGCCTCGCGACCTTTGCGCGGGTCAATAAGTACGGCTTCATCGAGACGCCGTACCGCAAGATCATCGACGGCAAGGTGACCAACGAGGTCGTCTATCTGTCGGCGATGGAGGAATCGAAGCACACGGTCGCGCAGGCGAACGCCGACCTCAACCCCGACGGCAGCTTCATCGACGAGCTGATTTCGGCGCGCGAGGCGGGCGAATTCCTGATGGCGCCGCGCGAGCAGATCACGCTGATGGACGTGTCGCCGAAGCAGCTCGTTTCGGTCGCGGCCTCGCTGATCCCGTTCCTCGAAAACGATGACGCCAACCGCGCGCTGATGGGATCGAACATGCAGCGTCAGGCTGTGCCGCTGCTCCGCGCCGAGGCGCCGGTCGTCGGCACCGGCATGGAAGGCACCGTCGCCCGGGATTCGGGCGCGGCGATCGCGGCGCGCCGCGGCGGCGTGATCGACCAGGTCGACGCGACGCGTATCGTCATCCGCGCGACCGACATGGTCGAACCCGGCAAGTCGGGCGTCGACATCTATCGCCTGCAGAAGTTCCAGCGCTCGAACCAGTCGACCTGCATCAACCAGCGTCCGCTGGTGAAGGTCGGCGACGTCGTCCGCACCGGCGACATCATCGCCGACGGTCCGTCGACCGAGCTTGGCGAACTGGCGCTCGGCAAGAATGTGCTCGTCGCGTTCATGCCGTGGAACGGCTACAATTATGAGGACTCGATCCTCATCAGCGAGCGCATCGTGAAGGACGACGTCTTCACCTCGATCCATATCGAGGAATTCGAAGTCACCGCCCGCGACACGCGCCTCGGGCCGGAGGACATCACCCGCGACATCCCGAACGTCGGCGAGGAAGCGCTGCGCAACCTCGACGAGGCGGGCATCGTCTATATCGGCGCCGAAGTCGGCCCGGGCGACATTCTGGCCGGCAAGATCACGCCGAAGGGCGAAAGCCCGATGACGCCGGAAGAAAAGCTTCTGCGCGCCATCTTCGGTGAAAAGGCGAGCGACGTGCGCGACACCTCGCTCCGCCTGCCGCCGGGCGTGTCGGGAACGGTCGTCGAGGTCCGCGTCTTCAACCGCCACGGTATCGACAAGGACGAGCGCGCGATCGCGATCGAACGCGAGGAAATCGAGCGCCTGAAGCAGGATGCCGACGACGAACGCGCGATCCTCAACCGCGCGACCTTCTCCAGCCTCAAGGACCTGCTGATCGGTCAGACGACCAGCGCGGTGCCGAAGGGCCTGAAGAAGGGCGACGAGGTCACCGAGCAGATGCTCGTCGACCTCGACCGCGCCGACTGGTGGAAGCTCGCGGTAGTCGAGGACAATGCGCAGACCGCATTGGAGGCGATCAAGGCGCAGTATGACGACGCGATCAAGCGGATCAACGCGAAGTATGAAGACCGCGTCGAGAAGCTGCAGCGCGGCGACGAACTGGCGCCGGGCGTGCTCAAGATGGTCAAGGTCTTCGTCGCCATCAAGCGCAAGCTGCAACCGGGCGACAAGATGGCCGGCCGTCACGGCAACAAGGGTGTCATTTCGCGCATCCTGCCGAACGAGGACATGCCGTTCCTCGAAGACGGGACGCCGGTCGACATCGTGCTCAACCCGCTGGGCGTGCCGTCGCGCATGAACGTCGGGCAGATTCTGGAGACGCACCTCGGCTGGGCATCACGCGGCCTCGGGCGGCAGGTGACGCAGGCGCTGGAGGATTGGCGCGACGCCAACCCCGATGCGACCGGCGGCCAGATGCCCGAAGCGGTCAAGGAGTCGCTGGAGCAGGTCTATGGCGCCGAATATCGGGCCGACATCGAGGCACGCGATGCCGACAGCATCGTCGAACTGGCGTCGAACCTGAAGGTCGGCGTGCCGTTCGCGACGCCGGTGTTCGACGGCGCCAAGGAAGCCGATGTGTCGAACATGCTGACGCTGGCGGGTCTCGACTCGTCGGGCCAGTCGGACCTGTACGACGGCCGCACCGGCGACAAGTTCGACCGCAAGGTGACCGTGGGCTACATCTATATGCTGAAGCTCCACCACCTCGTCGACGACAAGATCCACGCGCGTTCGATCGGGCCGTACAGCCTCGTCACTCAGCAGCCGCTGGGCGGTAAGGCGCAGTTCGGTGGCCAGCGCTTCGGGGAAATGGAGGTCTGGGCACTCCAGGCCTATGGCGCCGCCTACACGCTGCAGGAAATGCTGACGGTGAAGTCCGATGACGTGATCGGCCGCACCAAGGTTTACGAAGCGATCGTCAAGGGCGACGACACGTTCGAGGCCGGCATTCCCGAAAGCTTCAACGTGCTCGTCAAGGAAATGCGCTCGCTGGGCCTCAACGTCGAGCTTTCGTCCTATTCGGACGAAGACCCCGACGAAGGTCCGGAAGCTCTTCCCGAAGCCGCCGAATAAGATTTTTCCTCACCCCTCTCGCCCGGCGCGAGAGGGGAAGATGGAGCAGACATATGAACCAGCTTACCAACTTCATGAACCCGGTCGCGAAGCCCGAAACCTTCGACATGATCAAGATCGGCATCGCGAGCCCGGAGCGTATCCGCTCGTGGTCGTTCGGCGAGATCAAGAAGCCCGAAACCATCAACTACCGCACGTTCAAGCCCGAGCGTGACGGCCTGTTCTGCGCGCGCATCTTTGGTCCGATCAAGGATTATGAGTGCCTGTGCGGCAAGTACAAGCGCATGAAATACAAGGGCATCGTCTGCGAAAAATGCGGTGTCGAAGTCACGGTCACCAAAGTCCGCCGCGAGCGCATGGGCCATATCGAGCTCGCCGCGCCGGTCGCGCACATCTGGTTCCTGAAGTCGCTGCCGTCGCGCATCGGCCTGCTGCTCGACATGCAGCTCAAGCAGCTCGAACGCGTCCTCTATTTCGAAGCCTATATCGTTCTTGAGCCCGGCCTGACCCCGCTCGAGAAGTTCCAGCTTCTGACCGAGGACGAACTGCTCGACGCGCAGGACGAATATGGCGAAGACGCGTTCAGCGCCGGGATCGGCGCCGAGGCGATCCGCGTGCTGCTCGAGAATCTCGATCTCGAACAGGAACGCGTCGACCTGATGGAAGATCTGGCGACGACCAAGTCGGAGCTGAAGCCCAAGAAGATCATCAAGCGCCTGAAGGTCGTCGAGAGCTTCATCGAATCGGGCAACCGTCCCGAGTGGATGATCCTGGAAGTCGTTCCGGTCATTCCGCCCGAACTGCGCCCGCTGGTGCCGCTCGACGGCGGCCGCTTCGCGACGTCGGATCTGAACGACCTCTATCGCCGCGTGATCAACCGTAACAACCGCTTGAAGCGGCTGATGGAACTGCGCGCGCCGGACATCATCGTCCGCAACGAAAAGCGCATGTTGCAGGAAGCCGTCGACGCATTGTTCGACAACGGCCGCCGCGGCCGCACGATCACCGGCGCCAACAAGCGTCCGCTGAAGTCGCTGTCCGACATGCTCAAGGGCAAGCAGGGCCGTTTCCGTCAGAACCTGCTCGGCAAGCGCGTCGACTATTCGGGCCGTTCGGTCATCGTGACCGGGCCGGAACTCAAGCTGCACCAGTGCGGCCTGCCGAAGAAGATGGCGCTCGAACTGTTCAAGCCGTTCATCTACGCGCGCCTCGACGCCAAGGGTCTGTCGATGACCCTGAAGCAGGCGAAGAAGTGGGTCGAAAAGGAACGCAAGGAAGTCTGGGACATCCTCGACGAAGTCATTCGCGAGCACCCGGTCCTCTTGAACCGCGCCCCGACGCTTCACCGCCTCGGCATCCAGGCGTTCGAGCCGGTGCTGATCGAAGGCAAGGCGATCCAGCTTCACCCGCTGGTCTGCGCCGCGTTCAACGCCGACTTCGACGGCGACCAGATGGCGGTCCATGTGCCGCTCTCGCTGGAAGCGCAGCTCGAAGCGCGCGTGCTGATGATGTCGACCAACAACATCCTCAGCCCCGCGAACGGCAAGCCGATCATCGTGCCGTCGCAGGACATGGTGCTCGGTCTCTATTATCTGTCGCTCGAGCGCGAAGGCGAACCGGGCGAGGGCATGCTGCTCGCCGACATGGCCGAAGTGCATCAGGCGCTTTATACGGGTGCCGTCACGCTGCACTCGAAGGTCATCAGCCGCGTTCCGCAGACCGACGAGCAGGGCAACGAATATCTGAAGCGGTTCGAGACCACGCCCGGCCGCATGCTGATCGGCGAATGCCTGCCGAAGTCGCACACCGTGCCCTTCGACGTCGTCAACCGCCTTCTCACCAAGAAGGAAATCGGCGACGTGATCGACCAGGTCTATCGCCACACCGGCCAGAAAGAGACCGTGCTGTTCGCCGACGCCATCATGGCGCTGGGCTTCCGCAACGCGTTCAAGGCGGGCATCTCGTTCGGCAAGGATGACATGATCATCCCGGCCTCGAAGGAAGGGATGGTCGACGAAACCCGCGCGCTGGTGAAGGATTTCGAGCAGCAGTATCAGGACGGCCTGATCACGCAGCAGGAAAAGTACAACAAGGCGATCGACGCCTGGTCGCAGTGCGGCGACAAGGTCGCGAACGCGATGATGGACGAAATCCGCGCGACGCCGAAGCTCGAAAACGGCCGCATGGCCCCGATCAACTCCATCTACATGATGGCGCATTCGGGTGCGCGTGGTTCGCAGGCGCAGATGAAGCAGCTTGCCGGGATGCGCGGCCTGATGGCCAAGCCGTCGGGCGAGATCATCGAAACGCCGATCATCTCGAACTTCAAGGAAGGCCTGACCGTCCTTGAATATTTCAACTCGACCCACGGCGCCCGCAAGGGCCTGGCCGACACGGCGCTCAAGACGGCGAACTCGGGCTATCTGACCCGCCGCCTCGTCGACGTGTCGCAGGATTGCGTCGTGATCGAGGATGACTGCGGCACCGAACGCGGCATGGAAATGCGCGCGATCGTGCAGGGCGGTTCGACGATCGCCTCGCTCGGCGAGCGTATCCTCGGCCGTACCACGCTCGAGGATGTGACCGACAAGGACGGCAACATCATCGCGCCGGTGGGCACGCTGCTCGACGAAGCGACGACGGCGCGGATCGAGGAGGCCGAGGTTCAGTCGGTCAAGATCCGTTCGCCGCTGGTCTGCGAAGCGACGCTGGGCGTCTGCGGCAAATGCTATGGCCGCGACCTTGCGCGCGGGACGCCGGTGAACATCGGCGAAGCGGTCGGCGTCATCGCGGCGCAGTCGATCGGCGAACCCGGCACGCAGCTGACGATGCGGACCTTCCACATCGGCGGCGCGGCGCAGGTCAACGAGCAGTCGAACGCCGAAGCGATTTCGGACGGCACGATCGAATATCGCGACATGGCGACGATCGTCGACCAGCGCGGCCGCCGTCTGGCGCTGTCGCGTTCGGGTGAAATCGCGGTCATCGACAGCGAAGGCCGCGAGCGCGCTTCGCACAAGCTGCCCTATGGCGCGCAGATCATGCACAAGGACGGCGAGAAGGTGAAGAAGGGCGACCGGATTGCCGAATGGGATCCGTTCACCATGCCGCTGATCACCGAAAAACCCGGTGTCGTGAAGTATCAGGATCTGGTCGATACCAAGACGCTGATCGAGCAGGTCGACGAAGCGACGGGCATCGCCCAGCGCGTCGTGATCGAATATCGCTCGGCGGGCCGGTCCAAGAAGGAAGACCTGCAGCCGCGCCTGACCTTGCTCGACGATGCGTCGGGCGAAGCCGCGCGCTACCTGCTCGCGGTCGGCACGATGCTGTCGGTCGAGGACGGTCAGGAAGTGCAGGCGGGCGACGTGCTGGCGCGTGTCACCCGCGAAGCGTCGAAGACGCGCGACATCACCGGCGGTCTGCCGCGAGTTGCCGAGCTGTTCGAAGCGCGTATTCCGAAGGACAACAGCGTCATCGCGAAGATCAGCGGCCGCATTGAATTCGTCAAGGATTACAAGGCAAAGCGCAAGATCGCGATCGTTCCGGAAGAAGGCGATCCGATCGAATATCTGATCCCCAAGTCGAAGGTTCTGGAAGTGCAGGAAGGCGATCAGGTCAAGCGCGGCGACGCGCTGATCAGCGGTTCGCCGAACCCGCACGACATCCTCGACGTCATGGGCGTCGAGGCGCTGGCCGAATATCTGGTTGCGGAAATCCAGGAAGTCTATCGACTCCAGGGCGTGAAGATCAACGACAAGCACATCGAGGTGATCGTTCGCCAGATGCTGCAGAAGGTCGAGATCACGAGCGGCGGCGACACCACGTTGCTGCCGGGCGAACAGCTCGATTATCTGGAGATGATGGAATATAACGCGAAGCTGCCGAAGAACGGCAAGCCCGCCGAAGGACGCCCGGTCCTGCTGGGCATCACCAAGGCGAGCCTCCAGACGCGCAGCTTTGTGTCGGCAGCGTCCTTCCAGGAGACGACCCGCGTCCTCACCGAAGCGTCGGTGCAGGGCAAGGTCGATTCGCTGCAGGGTCTGAAGGAAAACGTCATCGTCGGCCGCCTGATCCCGGCGGGCACCGGTGCGGCCATGAACCGCGTCCGCGTCACCGCCTCGTCGAAGGACGCGGCGCTGCGTGCGGCGATGCGCAACGCGACCGAAGCGCATCTGATCGCGCCGCAGACCGCCGCCGAGGAACATGAAGCCGAACTGGCACAGGGCCCCGAAGCCGCGATCGGCGACGATCCGCTGGGCAAGGTGCAGGGTGAGGACTTCACCACCGACGACGTGATGGTCGAAGATCGTCCGGAAGGCGAAGGCGAGGAATAAGCCCCTCGGCCCGACGGCCCAACAGAAATGAGCCCCGCCGGCGCGATCCGGCGGGGCTTTTTCTTTGGGCGGCGCGTGGGGGTTGGAAGCGGATATCTTCCCTCTTCGTCATTCCCGCGAAAGCGGGAACCCAGAGCGTGCGTCGGCTGATCCCACACTGGGTTCCCGCTTTCGCGGGAATGACGAAATAGTGGCGCGATAAAAGATAGTAGCTCGACAAAATAAAAGGCCCACCGGCATGACCGGCGGGCCCTTGGTTCTTTGGGGAATATGCGGGCCGGCGGGACTGGCCTTTGCGGCCGCCGGCCCTTCGCTGTCCTAGGGCGCGAGGATCGCGACGGCGAGGTACAGCAGCAGCGGCAGGCCGAAGCCCAGCAAGGTCAGGGCGACGAAAGCGACGCGCGTCCACAAGACGTCGATGCCGAACTGGTCGGCCATCCCGGCGCACACGCCGAAGATCATCCCGCTGCGACGATTCTTGCGAAAACCCTGGTTCATGTCTTTCCTTTCGATCCCGGCCGGACGGCCGGCGTTCTTGGTGGCCTTTCGGGGCTGGTCAGGCGACCAGCCCACTGAAATGCGCAGCGTTCGGGCCGACAGCGGCGAGGAACAGCATCGAGCAATAGAGCGAAGCAACCGCCGCGATGGCGTAGCTCTTGAGCGAGTCGACGTTGAAATGGGCCATGATCTTGTCCTTCCTATATGGGTCCGCCGGGCCATCCGGTGGATGCCCAATGTATTGCAGGAGGCGTGCCAGTTTCATTCATTGGCAGTTAACCGGGGTTTTTGGGGTTTAGATATTTTATTTCAACGAGATTTTTGCGGTGATATGGTGAAAATTACCGATTATAGGAAATTCGCAATATCTTCACCCCGGACCCTTCGACAAGCTCAGGACAGGCTTGATCCGGGGTCCCGCTTGTCCCCGTCGCTGAGCGGGACCCCGGATCAAGTCCGGGGTGACGAGAAAGTTGAAGGCTGGCGCGGGGCGGATGCGTGCGGTAGTCGCAATCGGGCATGACGCTGACCCGCCTTTCGCTGACCGATTTTCGCAATCATGCCGGCGCGGACATGGCGGCGGGGCCGGGGCTGGTGGCGCTGCACGGCGACAATGGCGCGGGCAAGACGAACATATTGGAGGCGATCTCGCTGCTCGCGCCCGGCCGCGGGCTGCGTCGCGCGCCGCTGTCCGACATGGTGCGCGACGGCGCGAGCGGCGGCTTCGCCATTTTCGCCGAGGTGCTCGCGGGGGCCGACCTGCCGCCGGTGGCGCTGGGGACGGGGATTGAGCCCGCGCATCCGGGACGGCGGATCGTGCGGATCAATAGCGCACCGGCCGCGGCCGCCTCGCTCGGCGAGTGGATTGCGATCCTGTGGCTCACCCCTGCGATGGACCGGCTGTTCGTCGAGAGCGCGGGCAACCGGCGGCGTTTCCTCGATCGCCTCGTTCTCGCGCTCGACCCGCGTCACGCGCAGCACAGCAACCGCTACGAAGCGGCGCTGCGCGCGCGCGGCAAGCTGCTCGCCGATCCGGGGCAGGCCGATCCGCAATGGCTCGCCAGCCTCGAGGCGCAACTCGCCGAGCATGGCGCCGCGATCGACGCCGCGCGGCTCGCGACGCTCGCGGCGCTGTCGGGCGAACTCGCCGACCAGCCCGACGCGCCGTTCGCGCGGCCGCTGCTGACGTTGGTCGATGGCGAGGGCCGCGCGCGAGAGACGCCCCACGATATCGAGGCGCTGAAAACCCTGTTCGCCGCGCGCCGCCGTATCGATGCTGCCGCGGGCCGCGCGACCGCAGGGCCGCACCGCGACGACCTCTCTGCTGTCCACGCCGCGACCGGGCGCGCGGCGGCGCGCTGCTCGACCGGCGAGCAGAAGGCGATGCTGCTCTCGCTCGTCCTCGCGCACAGCGACTGCGTCGCGCGCGGGAGGGGCGCACGGCCGGTGCTGCTGCTCGACGAGGTCGCGGCGCACCTCGACCCCTCGCGCCGCGCGGCGCTCTACGAACGGCTCGCGGGGCAGGGCGGGCAGGCGTGGCTGACCGGGACCGAGGCGGCGCTGTTCGCCGACATGCCGGGCCCGGTGACGCGATTCCGGATCGCCGGCGGGCGGATCAGTCCTTCGGCTTGACCGTGACCCAGATGCTGATCGGCGCTGCGAATTTCCCCGGTGCGGGTTTGCCGACGTCGATGCGTTCGGCGGTGACGAGTTCGCCGGTGGCAAGCGTGAAGCTGGCCCACGGTTTCGGCATCCGGTTGAAGCTCATTTTCTGGAGTGGCTCGCCGGTGGCGGTGTTCATGATCGTTGCTGTGATTCCCATGCCGCGCGGGTAGCGAGGGGGAAGCGATTCTGTCCAGCGCGAAGGAAAGGAATGGAGGGAAGCGACCGAACACCGTCATCCCGGCGAAGGCCGGGATCTCGCCGGTGCGACATGGCGATAGGGTGAGATCCCGGCCTTCGCCGGGATGACGGGGGCCGTTAGTAGATGTCCGCTTCCCACCCCAAAGCCGCCGTCGCGGTCAGAGAATCTCGCGCACCCGGTCCTGCGGGCGGCAGTAGCGGACGCCCTTTTCGGTCTCGACGAAGGGGCGGTCGACATAGGCGGGGTTGCCGGTCATCGCGGCGATGATCGCATCCTCGTCCGCATTCGCCAGCCCGCGTTCCTCGGCGTCGGTGCCGCGCAGGCGGAGCGCCTCGCGCGCGGTCAGACCGGCATCGCGGAAAAGCTGGCGCAGCTTGTCCGCCGTATAGGGGGTCTTCAGATATTCGATCACCTCGACCTCGACGCCGGGGGTCTCTTCGAGAATCGCCAGCGTCTTGCGCGAGGTGCCGCAGGCGGGGTTGTGCCAGATGACTGCCTTCATGCCCCCGCCCTAACGACAGCTTACCGCAGCGTAAACCCGCTATTCATGGCATATATGGCACATCTGCCCGCATGAAGGGGAACCACCAGCTTGCCTTTTCCGGCCCGGATACGATCTATGCGAGGATCGAGGGACCGCCAGAGGCGGCCAATGCGGGGTTGCTACTCAAGTGAATGAACTGATCGATCGGCGGACATTGCTGGCGGGACTGGCGGGCGCGGGGGCGCTCGCCGCGACGTCGGCGCGGGCCGCCCAATTGCCCGACTGGATGGCGCAGCCGTCGACGCCGGGAACCATGCCGCCTCCGGCACCCGTGCAGGCGCCGGTCGACTATCTCGCCGTCGCGCGCAAGCAGTTGGCGCTGCAATCGCGCGCCATCCACCAGACCGACCGCGTCGGTATCGTCGATTTCGGCCTGCCCTCGTCGCGCCCGCGCTTTGCGCTGATCGATATGGTGGCCGGCAAGATCGAGATGTTCCCGGTGACCCACGGGCGTGGGTCGGACCCGCAGCACGACGGCTGGCTCAAGCGCTTCTCGAACGCGCCAGGCAGCCTGGCCTCGTCGCGCGGTGCCTATCGCACCAGCGATTATTATTGGGGCGCGAACGGATCCTCGATGCGGCTCGCGGGGCTGGAGGCCGACAACAGCAACGCCGACATGCGCGCGATCGTCATCCACGGCGCCTGGTATGCCGAACCGTCGCTGATCGCGACGCAGGGCAAGCTGGGGCGCAGCGAGGGCTGCTTCGTCTTCGGCGAGGAATTGCTGCCGATGGTCCTTTACAAGCTGGGGCCGGGGCGGCTGCTTTTCGCCGACAAGCTGAGCGCGCCGCCGCCGATGCCGAGCTTTCCGATGCCGACGGAGCCGCTGCCGGGGACCGAGAATATCATCCGCACCAGCGCGAGCAGCGGGACGCTGCCGAAGACGGCGGATTAAATCACAGGATCGTCATTGCGAGCGCAGCGAAGCAATCCAGAGTAGCGTAAACCGCTCTGGATTGCTTCGCGTAGTTTATCCTGAGCGCCTGCAAGGCAGTCGAAGGGCTCGCAATGACAAGGCTAATCAATAAATCCCGCTATCGCCCAGCTTGCCGGCCTGTGTCGCCGCCGGCGTCACCGGCGCCGTCGGCACCACGACCGGCGGATTGGGCGAGATCACCACCGCCGCGGCGCGGCCGGGTTTGGCGAAGCTCGCGACGACGGGGGCGTCGCGGCCATAGATGTCGGCGAGCTTGGTGATGCCGCCCTTGGCGCCCGGAACGACCGTCCAATAGGCGACATAGACGGGGAAGGGGTCGTCGAAGCTGAACTTCGTCGTCTTGCCGCTAGCGATCGCCTCGCCGAATTCCTCGGGGCTCTTGCCGGCGAAATAGACCGCCATCAGGCCCGAGAAATGCAGCGCGCGCTCGGTGCGGATGCAGCCGTGGCTGAAGGCGCGCGCCGCCGCGGCGAAGGCGCCCTTCGACGGCGTGTCGTGAAGGTAGATGGCGTGCGGGTTGAGCATCTCCATCTTCATCACGCCCAGCGCATTGTTCGCGCCCGGCTGCTGCACCACCGACAGCGTCTTGCCGCTGCCCGTCCAGGTATAGCCCTGCGCGCGGGCGCGCGCCGGATTGTTCGCGATCGTCGCGCCGATGCCTTCGGCGATGATGCTGCGCGGCAGCGTCCAGGTCGGGTTGACGATGATGCCGGTCGCCATCGGGTTGAGCTGCGGCGTCGGGGTCGACGGCTTGCCGACGACCGCCTTGTGCGTCGCGATCACCGTGCCGCCATGGATGACACGGGTCAGATATTCGGGGACGTTGCTGACGACATAGCGCTCGCCGAGATCGCGCGGCATCCAGCGCCAGCGTTCCATGTTGACGCGGATCGCATTGGCGTCGGCGGGGGTTTTCGCGCTCTTGAGCGCGGTCTTCAGCACCGCGAAATTGGGATGCACCGGGTCGAGCCCGGCGAGCGCCGTGGGGACCGAATTGGACGTCAGCGCCGAGGTCAGCAGCGCGACCAGCGGCTCGGTCTGCACATCGCTGTCGGTCATGAACCACTGCTTGCGTGCCACATTGGGCGTGCGGCCGTCGCGCAGATGGGTCGCGAGCAGCAGAAAGCTGTCGGTCGCGACCTGATCGAGCTTGTCCTGATCGCCGCCGTCGATCGCGGCCTGCAGCGCGTCGGGATTGTAATCCTTGGCGAAGAGTCCTTCGTCGCCGACGCTCTGGATGAAACCGAGGAGCGCCTTGGCGTTTGCCTTCGACCAGTCGGGCAGATTGGCCTGTGTCATCGTTTCGACCACGGGGGCGTCGTCCTTGACCTTGTCGGGCTGCAGGACGACCGAATCCTCCTTGACGTTGGTCTGCGCGATCGCGGGGGCGGCGAGCAGCGTCAGGGAGAGGAGCAGCGCCGCGGGGTGGCGCAGGGCGAGGGGGGAGTTTTTGACCATGGCGAAGGCCATAGCCAAAAAGATCACGTAGTTAAAGTGAGCTGGGGCACAGCTCGGCGCAGGTAAATCGTCATCCCGGCGGAGGCCGGGATCTCGACGGTGCGTCATGACCGGGCGACGAGACCCCGACCTTCGCCGGGGTGACGGTGGGTGTCAGCCCGCACCCTCTTCATCCTGCCGCGCGAGCCATTCCTCCAGCCATTTGATCGTGTAATCGCCATGGATCACGTCGGGGTCGGCGAGCAAAGCCTGATGCAGCGGGATGTTCGTCTTGACGCCGCCGATCACCATTTCCCCGAGCGCGCGGCGCATCCGCATCATGCAGCTTTCGCGGCTGCGGCCGTAAACGATCAGCTTGCCGATCATGCTGTCGTAATAGGGCGGGATCGAATAGCCGGCGTAGAGTCCGCTATCGACGCGCACATGCATTCCGCCCGCGGCGTGATAGCTCGTCACCTTGCCCGGCGAGGGCAGGAAGCTGCGCGGGTCCTCGGCATTGATGCGGCATTCCATCGCATGGCCGCGAAATTCGAGGTCTTCCTGCCGGACCGACAGTCCCGCGCCGCCCGCGATGCGGATCTGCTCGCGGACGAGGTCGAAGCCGGTGATCATCTCGGTCACCGGATGCTCGACCTGGATGCGCGTGTTCATCTCGATGAAGAAGAATTCGCCGTTTTCCCACAGGAACTCGATCGTCCCGGCGCCGCGATAGCCCATCTTCGCCATCGCGTCGGCGCAGATGCCGCCCATGCGCGCGCGCTCCTCGGCCGAGATGATCGGCGAGGGGGCTTCCTCGAGCACCTTCTGATGGCGGCGCTGGAGCGAGCAGTCGCGCTCGCCGAGATGGATCGCATTGCCGTTGCCGTCGCCGAAGACCTGAAATTCGATGTGGCGCGGGTTGCCGAGATATTTTTCCATGTAAACGGTCGGGTCGCCGAACGCGGCTGCCGCTTCGCTGGAGGCCTGACCCATCAGGCTTTCGAGGCTGTCCTCGTCAGGAACGACCTTCATGCCGCGCCCGCCGCCGCCCGATGCGGCCTTGATCAGCACCGGATAGCCGATTTCCTGCGCGAGCTTCTTGGTCTCCTCGCTGAACGTCACCGCGCCGGGCGAGCCCGGAACCACCGGCAGGCCGAGCTTGACCGCGGTGCGCTTCGCCTCGACCTTGTCGCCCATGGTGCGGATATGTTCGGGCTTCGGCCCGACGAAGATCATGTTATGCGCTTCGATGATCTCGGCGAAGCGCTCATTCTCCGACAGGAAGCCGTAACCGGGGTGGATCGCGTCGGCGCCGGTGATCTCGGCCGCCGAGATGATCGCCGGAATATTGAGATAGCTGTCCTTTGCCGCCGGCGGGCCGATGCAGACGGCTTCGTCGGCCAGGCGGACGTGCATCGCGTCGGTGTCGGCGGTCGAATGGACCGCGACCGTCTTGATGCCCATTTCATGGCACGCACGGTGGATACGCAGCGCGATCTCGCCGCGGTTGGCGATCAGGAGCTTTTCGATAGCCATCGGGTGGATCAGCCGATGGTGAACAGCGGCTGGTCGAACTCGACCGGCTGGCTGTTCTCGACATGCACGGCCTTCAGCGTGCCCGCGGCGGGAGCGACGATCGGGTTCATCACCTTCATCGCCTCGATGATCAGGATGGTGTCGCCGGCCTTCACCGCCGATCCGGGCGCGGCGAAATTGGGGGCGCCGGGTTCGGGCGCGAGATAGACGGTGCCGACCATCGGCGACTTCACCGCGTCGGCGAAAGCGTCGGCGGCGGGTGCCGCAGCAGCGGGAGCGGCGACCGATGCAGCCGGGGCAGCGGCGGGTGCGGCAACGGGAGCCGGCGCGAAAGCGAGGGGCGCTGCGGCGGCGGTCAGCGTGCGCGCGACGCGCACCTTGCGGTCGCCGTCCTCGACCTCGATTTCCGAAAGCTGCGTGTCGTCGAGCAGTTCGGCGAGCGCGCGCACGAACGCCGGATCGATGTTGATGCCATTGTCTTTATGGTCACCCATGAGAATTTTCCTGTTGTTGCGGCCCCGGTCTGGCGGTGCCTGACCCCTGTTCTGATGGCGCCCTCTTGTCAGAGACGGGCGGCGGCGTCCAGCGCCAGCGTATAGCTTTGCGCGCCATGGCCTGCAAAATGCGCGGCGGCGGCCATGCCGACATAGCTCACATGGCGAAACGGCTCGCGGCTCAGCGGGTCCGACAGATGGACCTCGATCACCGGCACCTTGATCGACTTGATCGCGTCGTGGATCGCGATCGAGGTGTGGGTATAGCCGCCCGCGTTGAGCAGCACCGCCTTGGCACCCTCGACATAGGCCTCGTGCAGCCAGTCGATCAGCACGCCTTCATGGTTCGTCTGCCGGCACTCGACGCGGAGGCCCAGTTCGGTGGCCTGCGCCTCCAGCCGCGCGTGAATGTCGTTCAGCGTATCGTGGCCGTAAATCTCGGGCTCGCGCGTGCCGAGCAGGTTGAGATTGGGGCCGCTCAAGACATAGATGAGGGGTTTGTCGGGCAAAAGGCGGGCTTTCGGTTGCGGCAACGGACGCTCCCCCTATATGGGCTGCTCGGCAAAAGGCAAAGCAAGGGTGCGGCGTTGATTTCGATCGTCCTCAACGGGGAGCAGCGGCAGGTGCGCGCAGGCAGCATCGCCGACCTCGTCGCGTCGCTGGGGCTCGACGTGAAGAAGGTCGCGGTCGAGCGCAATCGCGAAATCGTGCCGCGCTCGACGCTGGCCGATGTCGCGCTCGCCGAGGGCGACGCACTGGAGATCGTCCATTTCGTGGGCGGCGGTTGATGGCCGTCGCGCGCATCATACCCAATCGCTACACGGATGATCCGAAGGCGGGGGCAGGCTTCTTCAACGAGGTGCTGGGGCTGGAGACCGCGATGGCGATGGATTTCATCACCATCTATCGCTCGGCCGAGCAGCCGATGGTGCAGATCAGCATTCTCAGCGAAGACCCGTCGGGGCTGCGTCCCGCCTATTCGGTCGGCGTCGACGATGTCGACGCGGTCCATGCGCGCGCCGTCGAAGCGGGGCACGAGATCGTCTATGCCCTGCGCGACGAACCATGGGGCGTCCGCCGCTTCTTCGTTCGCGACCCGCTCGGCGACATCGCGAATATCGTTCAGAACAAGGATTGAATGTGGACAAGATCGACAGTTGGAGCGTTGCCGGACGGACCTTCACGTCGCGGCTGATCGTCGGCACCGGCAAATATAAGGATTTCGAGCAGAACGCCGCCGCGGTCGAAGCCTCGGGGGCCGAAATCGTCACCGTCGCGGTGCGCCGGGTCAATGTATCGGACCCGAATGCGCCGATGCTCACCGACTATATCGATCCGAAGAAAATCACCTACCTGCCCAATACCGCGGGCTGCTTCAACGCCGACGATGCGATCCGCACGCTGCGGCTGGCGCGCGAGGCCGGGGGCTGGGATCTAGTGAAGCTGGAAGTGCTGGGCGAGGCGAAGACGCTTTATCCGAACATGCGCGAGTCGCTCGAGGCGACCGAGGTGCTCGCCAAGGAAGGCTTCCTGCCGATGGTCTATTGCGTCGACGACCCGATCGCCGCGAAGCAGCTCGAGGATGCGGGCGCGGTCGCGGTCATGCCGCTCGGCGCGCCGATCGGGTCCGGCCTCGGCATCCAGAACCGCGTGACGATCCGCCTGATCGTCGAGGGCGCGTCGGTGCCGGTTCTCGTCGATGCCGGCGTCGGCACCGCGAGCGATGCGGCGGTCGCGATGGAACTCGGCTGCGACGGGGTGCTGATGAACACCGCGATCGCCGAGGCGAAGGACCCCATTCGCATGGCGCGCGCGATGAAACTCGCGGTCGAGGCGGGGCGCGACGCCTATCTGTCGGGCCGCATGGGACAGCGGCGCTATGCCGATCCGTCGAGCCCGCTCGCGGGATTGATCTGACGCCCATATCATCCGCCGGGCGCGCTGCTAAGGTGTCGGCATGGCCGACTCCGACGAGCTGACCCGGCATTTGTGGGATCTTGCCGAACGGCATCCGGCGATCCGCTGCCTGCTCGACCGCTGGCACGCGATCGACCTGCCCGATGCCCGATTGTCGGGAAGCCTTGTCGCGCAGGCGCGCTGGAACGAGGTGTTCGGGTTCGACGCGCATCATGGAATCGACGATGTCGACATCGTCTATTTCGATGGCTGCGACCTGTCGCAGGAGACCGAGCTTGCCGCCGAGCGCCGGATCGCCGCGCTGTTCGCCGACCTGCCGGTTCGCGTCGACGTGAAGAATCAGGCGCGGGTCCACCTCTGGTATCGCGCCAGGTTCGGCTATGCGATCGAACCCTATCGTTCGATCGCGGGGGCCATCGCCACCTTTCCGACCACCTCTTCGGCGGTCGGGCTGCGCGGCGGCGACGGCCGCGACATCCTCGCGCCCTTCGGGCTTGCCGACCTGATGCATCCGCGCGTTCGCGCCAATGCCGCGCAGATCACCGAAGCCTATTTCGGGAAGAAGGCGGCGCGGTGGCGCCGCTTCTGGCCCGACCTCGAAATCCTGCCCTGGAGCGAAGCTAGAGTGCCGGTTTTGATGGAATCAAAACCGGCACTCTAGATTCTTGTCTTACCGTGTTTTCCGAGTCGTCAGGTGGTTCCACCTGACTTGAAAACACTCTAGGGCACCCGCTTGACCGGCGGCGCGATCCAGCTTCCTTCGAGCGCCGGGCGGCGCGGAAGGTAGAGGCGCAGGTTCATGCTGAACGGCCCGTCGGGGGCGGGCAGCCAGTTGGCTTCCTTGTCGGCGCCCGGATTCTCCTTCTGGATATAGAGGTCGAGCGAGCCGTCGGCGTTGAAGGTCAGCTTGTCGCGGTCGCCGATCGCGAAGCGATCGATGGGGTTGGCGACGAAGAACTGGTCGGCGCCGTACATGGTCAGCGACCAGAAGGCGTCGGCGGGCGGAATCTGGTCCTTGTCGAAATGGAGGACATAGCGCGACGCGCCGGTCAGCGGCTTGCCGTCGCCGTCGAGCGGCGCCATCGGATAGATGGCTTCCTCGGGCGGCAGCGCGCCGAGGCCGGCAAAGGCGACGAAGGCGCGCTGGAGATAATCATTGCCATAGACGCCGAGCGCATTGCCCATCGCGACCCAATTGTTGCGGGTGAGCGCGACGCCCTTTCGCCGGTTCACGATCCGCTGCCACGCATCGGCGGCGGCGCGCGTCAGCCCGCGCTGCACCGCCGGATCGGCGGCGGCGAGGTCGAAGCTCTGCCCCGGAACCAGCCCGACGCGCTCGATCCGCGCCAGTACCGCATAGTCGCTGGCGTGCGGCGGATTGTGCTTCAGCGTTTCGGCGAACAGCGCGAAGAAGGCGGCGGGGGTCATGTTCGCGACCTGCTCGACCGGCGGCGTCTTCATGTCGATTGTCGGATCAGACTTCAGCGCCGCGGGCGCCTGCGGCTTGCCCCAGCCCGACAGCGGCGTCGCGGCATAGCTCGCCTGGAGGGCGTGAACATGGTCGTAATCGGCGGCGCCGTTGGTCTGGATGCGGCCGATGATCCAGCCCATCTCGGTCGGGCTGCGGACCATCCGCATTCCCTTTGGCAACACTCCCTGCCAGTGCGGCCCGACGAGCGCGACGATGCCGCCGTCATTGCCGGTGGTGCGCGTGCCGAGCGCGGCGAAGACGTCGGTCCACATGTCCATGATCGGCACGACGTGATAGCGGCCCGCCGTTTTCGGCAGGGTGATGATCAGCGGCTCCTTGCCGACATCGAACCACAGCGGCGAATAGAGCGTGTCGGCATTGGGGCGCACGACGTCCTTGAAGGTCGCGTCGGGATAGGTCCGCATATGCCCGAACCGGTTCATCGGCGCGCGCATCCGGCCTTCGCTCGCGTTGGTCGAGACGCGGCGCGTGGTTTCCATCAGCACCATCGGATAGGCGTAGGTATAGGCCTCAAGGCCGATGGCATAGGCGTCGTCCTCGCTGACCGGAGCGGCGTGCGCCGCGCCGGTCGCGAAGGCGACCGCCATCGCCAGAAGGGCAAGCAGGCTTTTCATCGAATCACGCTCCTGTGGAATGTTGATGAGCGGGCCATAGGGGCGGGTGGTTCGTCAGTCTGTCATCGCGCCGACAATCTCTTTGGGAACTTGCGGTTCGCGTTTAGACCGGGATGGCAACGACGAAATGGGGGAAGGCGCGAATGATAGTGAGCCAGGGAGCATGGTCGCATGGGGGCCGCCTCGCCGCGCTCCGTCTCTGCCCGCTGTTCGCCGGCTGGCCCGAGGCGCGGCTTGCCGAGGTCGCGGTGATCGCGCGGGCGGAGTCATACCCGCGCGGTGCCGAAATCTTCGCGCGCGATCCCGAACGGCGCGAGGCGTTCGTCATCGCCGCGGGCGAGGTCGAGGTCAGCCGCGCGTCGGCGGCGGGCAAGAAATTCGTGCTGAGCCTGCAGGGACCCCACGAAATCCTCGCAATCGTCCGCCTGCTTGCCGAGCCGCCGATCCATTATGTCTATACCGCTTATGAGGACAGCGTGCTGCTGCACCTGCCGTGCGACGGGCTGGCGGCGATCCTCGATGCCGATCCCATTCTCTGGCGCGACATCGCGTTGTTGATGTGCGCGCGGCACGGCGACAGCCTGCGTCAGCTCAACAATCAGAAGCTCGGCTCGCTTGAACAGCGGATGGCGGCGACTCTCGCCGATCTTGCCCGGATTCACGGCGTTGCGGGCGCGGCCGGGATCGAACTGGCGCTGCGCCTACCGCAGGAACAGCTCGGCGCGATGCTCGGCGTGACGCGACAGAGCATCAACAAACTGCTGCGCGGGTTCGAGGCGGCGGGGCTGATCGCGGTCGACTATAATCGCGTCACGATCCTGAGCCCGGCGGCGCTCGACGACATCGCCGCGAGCGGATGATCCCTGCTTCGGGGCCGTTGGTCCCGCAAGGGGGAACAAGCGGGGCGCTGCCTCGTTGATCCGGCAAGAGGCGCACCCCTTTCGCCTCTGAAAAACCAAGGAGAAACCCCGTGGGTGAACTGACGGACAAGGCCAAGGGCCTCGCCAACGAAGCTGCCGGCAATGTGAAGCAGGCGGTCGGCAAGGCGACCGACAACGAACGGCTGCGCGCCGAAGGCGTGGCGCAGGAGCGCAAGGGCGAAGCCCAGAATCTGAAGGGCAAGGTCAAGGGCGCGCTCGGCGACAAAATCTGACGATCGCGTATCGTCACGCAGCGAAAGGCCCCGGAGTTCCGGGGCCTTTTATTCTAGGGCAGAGTAGCATTTTCTTCGTCACCCCGGACTTGATCCGGGGTCCCGCTCAGCGACGGCGACAAGCGGAACCCCGGATCAAGTCCGGGGTGACGAAGATGTCTCAGGACACAGATTTAACGCTCGATGTGCCCGCGTCTTATTTCCCGCCTGACGCGACCAGATCGACGTCGGTCATGCCGCCGTCGCGGCGTGCGAAAACGACATAGGCGAGGTCGCCCTTGGTGCCGCCGAGCATATGCTCGTTGCCGCGCACGCGGTGGTCGCTGGTGTAGCCGGCGCGCACCGCCATCGTGTGATAATAATCGAGCACGCCCTGGATCGAGGCGGCGGTCTGGAAATTGACGACGCGGATGTTGCACTTGCCGCCGGCGACCCCTGCGGCCTCGCGCAGCGTCGCGAGCGGATACACTTTGAACGCGGCGGGCAGGCGGTCGGCCCACGCATTGCCATAGGTCAGCTTGGCGTCGCAGCTTCCCTTCTGCTGCTCGCGCGCTAGCGCGCCGATCGTCACTGGGCGCTTCGCGGCGCAATCGCCATTGCAGCCTTCCTCGAACGGCAGAGCTTTCGGCGCGGCGAGCAATTTGCCTGCGGCCTGCGCCGCCGCGGCTTCGGCGGCGGCCGCCGCCTTGCCGGCCGCGATGCCGGGGACGCCGCCGTCGACGGGCCGGTTGCCCGGCGCCGCGGCGTTGCGGTTCGCCTGGCCGGTCAGCTTGGGATCGACCATGATCTTGTCTTCGAGCGCGCCTTTGACCGCCGGGTCGCTGTCGGTCAGGCCGTCGTCGAGCGGCTGGAGGTCGGCCTTGGCGGCCGGATTGTCGCGGCAGCCCGCCAGCGGCACCGTCGCCGCCGCCATCAGGCCCGCGATCAGCCATTTGCCCCGCACGATCATAGCTAACACTCCCTTAATATCTCGCCCGGAATGCCCGATCCTGGTTAAAAAGGCCCAAATAAAATGCGTTAACGGGTAAGACTTTGTTAGCCCAAAACTGTGCCGGAGCGAGACGGAATCGACATCCTCCGCAAGTCTTCCTCGTCATTGCGAGGAGCGCAGCGACGAAGCAATCTCCAGCCATCGAGCTTGCGCAAGGCCAATGGCTGGAGATTGCCGCGTCGCCTTCGGCTCCTCGCAATGACGTGCTGGATCAATCGGCAAATCGCCCCGAACCCGTCTCGCGCGGCGCCGTGCGGATCAGCCGCGAAGTCTCGACCGCGGCCTGGCGGTGAACGACCGCCTCGCGATAGACCGGATCGGTCACCATCGCCATGAAGGCGCCGCTGTTCGGATATTCGGCGACGAACATCGCGTCCCAATGTTCGCCGTCGGGGCCGATCACCATCGCCTCCATCGCGCCGCGCCAGACGATGCGGCCGCCGAGCCGCTCGAACACCGGACCGCTGTCGCGCCCGTAATGTGCGTAGGCTTCGGCGCCGCTGAGGTTCGCGCCCGCGAGCGCGTGATCGGTGGGATAGGTCGCCTTGTCCTTGAAGCGGACGAGGTTGAGCATGTGAATCACCGTGTCGCGCGGCAGCGCCTTGAAGGCGTCGAACTGCGCGCGTTCGGGGTCGACGTGGCGGTCGGTCATGGCTGGAACTCCTTGCGTTTCACGCGCCAGGCGTCGGCGCTCTGCGTCCAGGCGTCGACCGGGGCGTTTTCGAAGGGGGCGGGGAGGCGGGTCGGGCCGCTGTTCGTCGCGCCGAGCCGCTTCGCCAGCGCCTGCGAGCGCGTGTTGGCGGGATCGATGCTATGCATCAGTTCGGGCCATTTCAGAAATTCGACCGCGAAGTCGCACGCCGCGACTGCGCCCTCGAAGGCATAGCCCTTGCCGGCGAATTTCGCCCGCACGCCATAGCCGATTTCGGGCGCGGGCCAGCCGTCGGGCTCCCACGGGCCGAGGCGGCCGACCCATTCGCCGCTGTCGCGCTCGATCACTGAGAACATCGAAAAGCCGCGAATGTGCCATGCGCCGGCCAGCGTGCACCATTGGCGCCATGCCGCCGAGCGCGGGCAGGTGCCGCCGATGAAGCGCATCGTCTCTTCTTCGGCGCACATGCCGGCAAAGGCGTCGAAATCCTCGGTTGCGGGCGGGCGCAGGATCAGCCGCTCGGTCACGAGCAGGGGGCCGTTCAACATGTCTCTTCTCCCGCAGCGATGGACCGCTGTTTGTGCGGCAAGCGGGATCGCGGGGCAAGGCCCACGAAAAATTTGAGGGCGCCGGTGGTTAGACCGGCGCCCTCTCCATCACGTGGTGCGGGCGGAGGGGTCTCGGACCCACACCCGCGACGGGTTCCTGTCGCTTAGCGGCAGCGATATTTGTCCTTGTCGATCTCACGGCCGAGCAGCGCGCCGCCCGCGGCGCCGAGCACGGTGCCGAGCAGCTTGTCGCCATTGCCCGCGATCTCGTGGCCGGCGAGGCCGCCGACCGCGCCGCCGATCAGGAGGCCGGTCGTGCCATTGTCCTTCTTGCAGCGGTAACGGCCGTCGCTGCCGCGCCAGATGCGCGTGTTGCTGTTCACGCGCTGGTCGCGCGAGGCGTAATAATTGCGGTTATGCTTGCGCTTCTTGTAATAATCCGCCGACGCCTCGGCCTGATGATAGCCGGGGACGGCCGTCGACACGCCGGCATAGGCGGGCGCGGTGCCGACGACGCTGGCCGCGACGAACAGGCCCATCATGCCTTTGGTCAAGATACGCATTATTCAAATCCTTTCCTGGTCTCGGCGCCTCCGTTCCGAACGGAACCGGGCGCTTCGAGGAGAGAACGAGCCGGGTCCGAAAGCCGTTGCATGAACCTGAGGCAACGAGACGAAGCGAGGGAATCCATCGACGAACCGAAAGGGCCTTGAAGGTGGCGCGCGGCCATGCGACATGTAGAAACATGCTGAACATCGCCTCGATCGTCATCGGCGTCATCGCGCTGATTCTCGCCATTCCCGCCTTCATTCCGCTGCTCGGCTGGGCGAATTGGGTGGTCGTGCCGATCGCGGTCGTCGGGCTGGCGCTCGGCGCGATGTCGAACCGGACCAGCGGGCGCAATCTCAACATCGTCGTCATCGTCATCGGCGTCGTTCGCCTGATGCTCGGCGGCGGCATCATCTGATCGAAGGATCATGGCACTTTCCTCCGCCCCCGCGGGGAGCGATCGGGGCGGCCTGCCCTATGCGCTCGCCGCCTATACGATCTGGGGCTTCGTTCCGCTGTTCTTCAAACTGCTCGAAAGCGTCCCGGCGGTCGAGGTGCTGGCGCAGCGCATCATCTGGTCGCTGCCGCTCTGCTTTCTCATCATGGTCTTTCGCCGCCAGATCACCGACTATCTCGCGGCGCTCCGTGACCCGCGCGTGCTGCGGATGCTGCTTGCCAGCGCGCTGCTGATCGCGGTCAACTGGCTCGTCTATATCTTCGCGATCTTCACCGGCCACGTCCTTGCAGCAAGCCTCGGCTATTATCTCAATCCGCTGATCAATGTGATGCTGGGGATGCTCTTTCTCGGCGAACGGCTCGGCCGGCTGCAACTCGTCGCGGTCGTCATCGCAGGGATAGGGGTCGCGATTCTGCTCGCGGGCGCGCTCGACACGCTGTGGATCAGCCTGACGCTGGCGCTGACCTTCGGTTTCTATGGCCTGATCCGCAAGATCGTGCCGGTGGGCTCGCTGCCCGGCCTCGCGATCGAGACGACGCTGCTGATGCCCTTGGCGCTCGCGGCCGCCGGCTGGTATCTGTGGGTCGGCGACGCGCGCGGTTTCGGGGCGGACAGTTCGATCAGTCTGCTGCTGATGGCGGGCGGGATCGTGACCGCGGTGCCGCTGCTGCTGTTCGCGACCGCGGCGCGGCGGATGAGCTATGCCGCGCTCGGCTTCGCGCAATATCTGGCGCCGACGCTGCAATTTCTGCTCGGCCTGTTCGCGTTCCACGAGCCGCTGAAACCCGTGCAACTCGCTTGCTTCGTGCTGATCTGGATCAGCATCGCGGTGTTCAGTTTCGACATGTGGAGGAAGGTGCGCGCCGAGCGGGCCATGGGGACAGCTTGATCATATGGTCTCGCGCAAAGGCGCGAAGGGGCGAAGAAAAAGTTTGTATCCGTTCGCCCTGAGCTTGTCGAAGCCTGTCCTGAGCGACTGACAAGTCAGTCGAAGGGGGCCGTTCTTTCTTTCAGAGATGAAGAAGGACGGTGCTTCGACAAGCTCAGCACGAACGGGGATGGAATCTTCGCGCCTTTGCGTGAGATTTTTCTAAACCAGCCGCCAGCCCAGCGTTTCGCTCGCATGGAAAGGAACGACCTCGCCGATCCGCTCCGGCACGACCGTTTCCCCGCGCTCCAGCGTGATCGTCCCGCCATTGAGCGGCAGGCCATAGAAATTCGGCCCATGCTCGCTGGCGAACCCTTCGAACCTGTCGAGCGCGCCTTCCTCGTCGAACACCGTCACATAGGATTCGAGCGCGTAGGGTGCGTTGAAGATGCCCGCGCAGCCGCAGGCGGCCTCCTTCGTATGCACCGCGTGCGGGGCGCTGTCGGTGCCTAGGAAGAATTTGGGCGATCCCGACACCGCTGCTGCGCGCACCGCGAGCCGATGCTGCTCGCGCTTGGCGACGGGCAGGCAATAGGCATGCGGGCGGATGCCGCCGACGAGCATCGCGTTGCGGTTGATATGGAGATGCTGCGGCGTGATCGTCGCGCCGATATTGGCGGGCGCGTCCTTCACGAAATCGACCGCTTCGGTCGTCGTGATATGCTCGAAAACGATCTTGAGGGTCGGCAACGTCTTGACCAGCGGCGCCAGCGTGCGCTCGATGAACACCGCCTCGCGGTCGAAGATATCGACGTCAGGATCGGTGACCTCGCCGTGGATCAGCAGCGGCATGCCTATCTCGGCCATGCGTTCGAGCACAGTCATGATGTTCGCGATGTCGGTGACGCCATGCGCGCTGCCCGTCGTCGCGTGCGCCGGATAGAGCTTTGCCGCGGTGAACACGCCCTCGGCATGGCCGCGCGCCAGCTCGTCGGCGTCGCTGTGGTCGGTCAGATAAGCGACGATCAACGGCGTGAAGTCGAGGTCCCGTGGCACCGCGGCGCGAATGCGGTCGCGATAGGCCGCGCCTTCCTTCGCGGTCGTCACCGGCGGCGACAGGTTCGGCATGACGATCGCGCGCGCGAACTGGCGCGCGGTATGGTGCGCGACCTGTTCCAGCATCGCTCCGTCGCGCAGATGGACGTGCCAGTCGTCGGGGCGGCGGATCGTCAGGCGGTCGGTCATGATCTTCTCCCCCCTCCCGCAGGTGGGAGGGGCCGGGGGTGGGCGAGTCCGTGGCGGCGCTTAGCTGAAGTTGACGTCCAGGCCCACCCCAAACCCCTCCCGCCTGCGGGAGGGGCTTTAAGTTGTCGGCACGCCGCCCTATTTTCCGTTTATGCCCAATACCACCCTCAACGACCGCGCGCTCCTTCGACTTTCGGGTGAGGATGTGCGCGGCTTTCTGCAAGGCCTCGTCACCAATGACGTTTCGGGCAATCTGCCGGTTTGGGCGGCGCTGCTGACCCCGCAGGGCAAGGTGCTGTTCGATTTCCTGATCTGGGGCGACGAGGACGATGTGCTGATCGATTGCGAGCGCGCCGCCGCCGACGACCTAACCAGGCGCCTGACGCTCTATCGCCTCCGCCGCGCGATCACAATCGCGCGCGAGGAGGGACTCGGTGTCCACTGGGCGAAGGAGGGCGACCTCGGCGTCGTCGATCCGCGTCTGTCCGACCTCGGCCAGCGCTGGCTTGCGCCCGCGGATGAAGGGGAGGGGGGCGATGCCGCCTGGCAGGCGCACCGCCTGTCGCTCGGCGTCACCGAGGCGCGCGCCGAGCTCGGCGACGGCACGACGCTTTGGCTCGAATGCAACGCCGCCGAACTGAACGGTGTCAGCTTCACCAAGGGCTGCTATGTCGGGCAGGAGAATACGGCGCGAATGAACTGGCGGCAGAAGGTCAATCGGCGGCTGGTGGTCGTGCCGATCGGCGAGGCCGACGACAAGCGGCAGGTCGTCGCCTGGCCCGAACTCGGCTGGTCGGTCGAGCATCGCCGAGTCGAGAATATCGACCCCGCCGGGGCGCCCGGCTGGATGCGCGAAGCGCTCACCGCCGACCGCGGTTCCTGACGACCCCCTCCCTCGTCACCCCGGACTTGATCCGGGGTCCCGCTCAGCGAAGGTGAAAAGCGGGATCCCGGATCGCGTCCGGGTGACGAAAGTGTGGCGCGGCTCTTTCTTCGAGCGGCATCGCCGTCCACCCGACGCGGTTCATGACAAGTGCAGGCGGGCATGGTAGATTTACCGCCATGCGCGCCCTTCTGATCGCTTCGGCGCTCGCCGCCGCTCTCCCGGTTGCTCCGGTCCTCGCCGCCGATCCGCCGCTCGTGCCGATCGCGCCCGAGGAAGCGGCCGCCCCCTCGCTATTGGCGCCGCTCGCCCCGGATTCGCCATGGACCGCGCGATTCGCAGCGGCGGCCGACGAATTGCTGCCCGCGCTGCGATCGGGCGAGGAAAGCCGCTGGGCCCCGCTGCTCGGCGGGCCGTGGTTGGGCGCGCCCGACCGCGCGCGCGTTGCCGCCTTGCTGCGCGACCGCGACGGCCCGTTCGGTCATGCGCTTTCCGGGCAGGCTGGCACTCGCCGCATCATCCTGGGGTGGCAGCCGCCCGCGATGTTGAACGCCGCGGATCGCACCGCGATCGCCGCGCGACCCGAGGCCGAGGCGATCGTCTGCTGGGCTGCGCAGGGCGAAGCCGACACCGCATGGCCGCGCACCGCACGCGAAGCGGACAATGCGCCGGGGCGCCCCTATGCGTGCGCGCGCATCGCCTATTCGGTGCGGGACGGCGCGCCGCGCTGGCGCGCCTTCGTCGAGGGCTGATTTAACCATTCCCCAATCATGATCTGCGACAAGCGCGCCATGTTGGGGCGTTTCATCACTTTGGCCGCGATGATCGCGGCGGGCTCGATCGGTGTGGCGAGCATCGCGGGCCGTCAAAAGGCCGAAACACCCGCGGCATCCGCGCCGGATCCCTATGCCGGCGAAAGCAACTGGACGACGCGCGGGCGGGATGCCGCCGCGGCGCCTGCTCAAGCCGCCGCGTCGCGGCCGAGCGAAGTGCGGATCCGGCGCGCCTCCGATTCGCATTTCTATGCCGACACCGACGTGCAGGGGACGCAGATCCGCATGCTCGTCGACAGCGGCGCTTCGCTCGTCGCGTTGACGCGCCGCGATGCGGAAGCGATCGGGATCGACGTCGACCGTCTGCCGGTCGCGGGCATGGCGCAGACGGCCGGCGGCCAGATACCGATGCGCATCACGATGCTCGACCGCGTCGAGGTCGACGGCATCGAGGTCCGCAACGTCGAGGCCGCGGTGATCGACGCCGACATGGGCGTCTCGCTGCTCGGCCAGAGTTTCCTCGCCAAGCTCGACGCGGTGAATGTCGAAGGCGATACGATGACGCTGCGGTGAGGCGGGGTGTGCTTGGGGTAGGAAGCGGACGCTACCGGCTGTCCCGATGCCGCGAACTTGCCATGGTATTAAAGCGCGCCTCGCCAATCTCCGAAGCATGGCGTGATGCGAAGCGGTAGACGAAAAGTGCGATCACAGCGGTGCCGAACAGGATCAGTCCCGGCACAACAAGACCTTCAGGCCAATCCGCATCTCGCGAAAGAAATATCGCTGCAGCGATACCGCAAACTGCAACTACGGTTGTTCCGCTACGCGCTGGGCTCAAGTCGCGATCGGCCTCGTTGTTACGAGGGGCTGAGATGCACCATGCGACAGACAGAATGCACCATCCAAGATGAACGTCGTTGCTCAAGTCTCTCAGTTGATCTGTAACCGACATACGCGTCGTCATATAAGCAATGAGCAACCAAGCGCCTGTCGCCATCAAAAAGAGGCATTGGATGATGGGCCTCCAGAACTGCCTGGTGCCGAGCTTCCGAATTAAGCCACCCATTGCGCTTCTCGCCTGTCAGTCAGCAAGTAGCATGCACCACTTCGTCGATGTCCGCAATCGGTCGCAAACCGTCTTTAGGCACCCGAGCCGCCGGCGGCGTTGCTCTTGCCAAACCCCGGCGATTTCCCCACATCGGCTGCCATGAACGCTCCCAATCCCCCGCTGAAGGCCGCGATCGTGCCGGTCACCGCTTTCCAGCAGAATTGCACTTTGCTGTGGTGCACTGAAACCAACAAGGCGGCCTTCGTCGATCCCGGCGGCGACCTTGACAAGCTCCGGGAAGCGGTCCGGCAGACCGGGGTGGAGGTCGAGAAGATCCTGGTCACGCACGGTCATATGGACCATTGCGGTCAGGCCGGGGTGCTCGCGAAGGAACTCGGCGTGCCGATCGAGGGGCCGCACGAGGACGACCGCTTCTGGATCGAAAAGCTGAGCGAGGACGGCGCGCGTTTCGGCATGGAGGGCGAGCCGTTCGAGCCCGACCGCTGGCTCGTCGACGGCGACAAGGTGACGGTCGGCAATCTTCAGATCGACGTCATCCACTGCCCCGGCCACACGCCCGGCCATGTCGTCTTTTATCACGGGCCCTCGAAGCTCGCGATCGTCGGCGACGTGCTTTTCCAGGGATCGATCGGCCGCACCGACTTTCCGCGCGGAAATCACCAGCAGCTTCTCGATTCGATCACGCAGAAGCTGTGGCCGCTCGGCGGTGACACCATCTTCCTGCCCGGTCACGGTCCGCACAGCAGCTTCGCGCAGGAGCGGAGGACGAACCCCTATGTCGCCGATGGGGTGGTGGGGACCTGAAGATAGCCCTCCCGCAAGCGGGAGGAGCGATCATCAATTCGGTGCGACCACTTCCGTATGCACGGCCTTCGCCGCGCCGAAGCTCACCGGGGTCGTATAGACGACGGTCAGCGCGGTGATCGCGAGGCCGAGCTGGGTCAGCATGGTGATGATGGTGCCGATCATGCGGCCCCAGCGCATCCCGTCCATGCCGAGCGCATGGAGGATGCGGCCGACCAGATAGAGCGCGCCGGCCGCCCAAAGCGCCATCGACGGCCCCAGGCCGAGCTCGACGAGCGCGAGCAGGATCAGCACGAAAGCGGTATTCTCGACGAAATTGCTGTGGGCGCGCATCCGCCGCGTGACGGCCTCGTTGCCGCCGTCGCCGACGAAGACCTTCTCCCGCGTCCGCACCCGCCCGACGCGCACGCTGAGCCAGAGATTGAGCAGCGCCGCGGCCGCGGCAATGGTCAGGCTGATCGGCAAGATGATCATATAGTCCCCCCCTGTTGGCCGGGATTCCGGCAAGGACGGAGATGTGGCATTGACGGAGGGGCAGGGCAAGGCCGCTTCCTGTTCGCGGGAGCGTCGATCGCCCCTTTGCCTCGGGGGTTGCCTTTGCGGGCAAAAACGCTATAGCCGCGCCCGATCCGGCACCCGACACCAACAGGCGTTGAGGCACCCACCGGCGGAAGATTTCCGGCCGCTTTTCAGGCGGTAACAGGTCTTCGGCGCGGTGGGCGGGCCAGTCATTTCCGGCAACGGAGGTGACATGTTCGGGTTCGCCGATTCGATTGAACATATAGGAATGCAGGAAATAACATGGCCGTCCCCAAGCGAAAAACCTCGCCCTCGAAGCGCGGCATGCGTCGCAGCCACGACAGCCTGAAGGTCGAAGCCTTTCAGGAATGCCCCAATTGCGGCGAGCTGAAGCGCCCGCACAACCTGTGCAACGCCTGCGGCCATTATAACGGCCGCGAAGTGGTGGCTGGCGCCTAAGCCAAGCCGGAGAGCGCCAGAAAATGAGCCTGACACCGCGAATCGCGATCGATGCGATGGGCGGTGACGTGGGCGTTCGCGTGATGTGCGCGGGCGCGGCGATGGCGCGCCACCAGCACGACGGTCTGCGCTTCCTGCTCGTGGGCGACGAGACGCGGATCAAGACCGCGCTCGAAAACCACCCGAACCTGCGCGCGGCGTCGGAGATCATCCACACCGACAAGGTCGTCTCCGGCGAGGACAAGCCCAGCCAGGCTCTGCGCGGCGGTCGCGGCAGCTCGATGGGGCTCGCGATCGACGCGGTGAAGCGCGGCGACGCCGGCGGCGCCGTCTCGGCGGGCAACACCGGCGCGCTGATGGCGATGGCGAAGGTCGCGCTGCGCACCATGCCGGGGATCGACCGGCCGGCGCTCGCGGCGCTGCTGCCGTCGCTCGGCGACAATGACGTCGTCATGCTCGACCTCGGCGCCAACACCGATTGCGACGCGAACAATCTGGTCCAGTTCGCGGTCATGGGCGCCGCCTATGCCCGCACCGCCATGGGCCTGGAAAAGCCGCGCGTCGCGCTGCTCAACATCGGCACCGAAGAACTCAAGGGCACCGACGAAATCCGCGACGCCGCCGCGCTGCTGCGCGAGGCCGAGGGGCTGCCGATGCAGTTCGCCGGCTTCATCGAGGGCGACAAATTGTCGCGCGGCGAGGTCGATGTCGTCGTCCACGACGGTTTCTCGGGCAATATCGCGCTCAAGACGATCGAGGGAACGGCGCGCTTCGTTACCGACCTCTTGCGCCGCGCCTTCACCTCGTCGGTGCGTTCGAAGATCGGCTTCCTGATCTCGCGCCCCGCGACCGAATTGCTGCGCCACCATCTCGATCCCAACAACCATAATGGCGCGGTGTTCCTGGGGCTCAACGGCGTCGTGCTGAAAAGTCACGGCAGCGCCGATGCGAAGGGGGTCGCGAATTGCGTCCACCTCTGCGCCGAACTCATCGAAAAGGATATCACGCGTCAGGTGACCGAGGATCTCGCCAATTTCCGTGGGAGCGCCGCGGCATGACTCTGCGCGCGATTTTGTCCGGCACCGGCTCGGCTTTGCCGCGCACGCGCGTCTCCAACGCCGAACTCGCGACGCGCGTCGATACCAGCGACGAGTGGATCGTCGAGCGCACCGGCATCCGCTTTCGCCATATCGCCGAACCCGACGAGACGACCGCGACGCTCGGCGCCGCGGCGGCGAGACAGGCGCTGGCGGCGGCAGGACTCGATGCCTCGGACATCGGCCTGATCATCGTCGCGACCGCGACCCCCGACAACACCTTCCCCGCCAGCGCGACCAAGGTGCAGGCGCTGCTCGGCGCGCCCGATTGCATCGCCTTCGACGTCGCCGCCGTCTGTTCGGGCTTCCTCTATGCCCTGTCGGTCGCAGATTCGATGCTTCGCACCGGCGCCGCGCGGCACGCGCTGGTGATCGGCAGCGAGACGTTCAGCCGCATCCTCGACTGGGAGGATCGCACGACCTGCGTCCTGTTCGGCGACGGCGCGGGCGCGGTTGTCCTGTCGGCCGAGGAAGTCGCCGACGATCGCGGCATCCTCGCTACCCGGCTCCACGCCGAGGGCAAATATTGCGACATGCTCTATGTCGACGGCGGCCCGTCGACGACCGGTACCGTCGGCCACGTCCGCATGCAGGGCCGCGAAGTGTTCCGCCATGCCGTCACCAATCTGGCGTCGGTGCTCGGCGAGGTGATGGAAGAGGTCGGGCTGGCCGCCAGCGACATCGACTGGGTTGTGCCGCATCAGGCGAACAAGCGGATCATCGACGCGACCGCGAAAAAGCTGGGCCTGCCCGCCGAGCGCGTCGTGCTGACCGTCGACCAGCACGCGAACACGTCGGCGGCATCGGTGCCGCTCGCGCTCGACCTCGCGGTCCGCGACGGCCGCATCAAGCGCGGCGACCTCGTCGTGCTCGAGGCGATGGGCGGCGGCTTCACCTGGGGCGCGGCGGTCCTGCGCGTCTGATTCCAGCGATTCTCCCCCGCTTGTGGGAGGGAATATGTTCACCGCATCAACTCCTCGCTCCATCCAATTCAGTTTGGAGGATTTATTCGCTTTTGTTACATAGGGAGCGGGACTCGGGGGGCCTTCCGGGAACCTTTGGGTTGCATCCGCTTCAGGAGGGGAAGGGAAGAAGATGACGTCAGGGACGCTTACGCGCGCCGATATCGCGGCGAAGATCAACCAGCAGATCGGCCTGTCGCGCAATGAATCGGCGACGATCGTCGAATCGATATTGGACCATATGTCGGACGCGCTCGCCAATGGGCAGAATGTGAAGATTTCGGGCTTCGGCACCTTCGTGCTGCGCGACAAGGCGCAGCGGATCGGCCGCAATCCCAAGACCGGGATCGAAGTGCCGATCCTGCCGCGCCGGGTGATGACCTTTCGCGCCAGCCAGTCGATGCGTGCTCGCGTCGCCGGTAAATAGCCTGGGTATGGCGCATGGCTGATTCCGACCATGGCGCGGGTGGAAGCGCGGACAGGGGCAAGGCGGCGAGCGCGATGCTCGCGATCGGCGAACTCGCCGATCGCATCGGCGTGCCGACGCATGTCCTGCGTTATTGGGAAACGCGCTTTCCGCAGCTCCGCCCGCTCCAGCGGTCGGGGCGGCGGCGCTATTACCGCGCCGAGGACGTCGCGCTGGCCGAACGCATCCACCATCTGCTGCATGTGAAGGGCTTCACGGTCGAAGGCGCGCGCAAGGCCTTGTCGCAGGCCAATGGCACGGTCTCGGCTGAGCCGTCGGCGCCTCCGGCTGCAACGCCGGTCGCCGCATCGCATGGGGTCTCGGTGGAGGCGCTGGTTGCGCTGCGCCAGCGGCTTGCGGCGGCATTGGGCTGAGAAGGTCGGCTAGTGACCGATTGCGGACGCTGGAATTATCTCTAAAATTCAGAGACCCGCGCAACGGGTGTGGGCCTTCGCGTAAGTGCTGATGAGGCAGACGGTAGCCGGCGATTATGGGGTGAAGATAAATCGTGAAGTTTAGTTCAGTCCCAAACTCTATTAAAATTCTTATACTGATTATAATTTTTATTCTTGCTTACTATACAGTTGGAACTATCTGGATTGGCGTAACGTTTTTCGCTGTGGGCATAGTCGCAATGATAGCCAACAGGTGATGATTATTGCCGAAGCGTTGGCTTCTCTGATAGTCTTTTAATAGGATGTATTAGTAGGGGTAGCTGCCTTTCCTTACGTCCGCTCCCCACCCCAAGGCCAATGTTCCCGTCAATCATCATCCATCGCCGGCGCGAGCGCCGGGTCGAGGTCGCGCGGGCGGACGAAGGCGGTGATCCGCGCCTGATTGACGTCGAGGTCCTGCCAGTCGGCGATGTCGAGCTCGAGCCGGACGAGCGCCGAGGTCGGCAGCTTTTCCTCGACCGCGGCGCGCAAGTTCCCGCCGCCCTCTTCGGGCGCGAGCATCAGCGCCAGATCCTCCAGCCCCGGATTATGCCCCGAAATCAGCAGATGTTTGGCGTCCTTGCCGGTGTCGCGCAGCACGTCGATCAGCGTCGCCGCCGAGGCGAGATAGATACGCCGGTCCCAGACCGGCTCGATCGCGTCGAGGCCCGCGGCGGGCTGGAAGATGTCGAGCGTTTCGGTGACGCGCACCGCGGGCGAGGCGACGATACGGTCGACCGGCATCGCGTGCCGCTTCACATATTGGCCGATCAGTTCGGCGCCGCGCCGCCCGCGCGCGTTGATCGGCCGGTCGAAATCGCGCTCTACAGCCACGTCCCAACCCGATTTCGCGTGCCGCAGGATGGTCAAACTCTTCAAGATCGCTCCCCGCCTGTCCCCTCGTTCCGGGCCTTCTGCCGCAAACTCATGACGGTGAAAAGGCAGGATATGCGCTTTTTCGCTGCTGCACATTGGCGGCCGCGACATGGTTCACCGCCTCGTCGAGCGGCAGGCGGCGGATCGGCGTCCCCTCGGGAAAGGCGCTCAGCAACCGCGACGGGAAACTCGGCGACAGCATCACGAACTGGCCGAAATCGTCGGCGCGGCGGATCAGGCGGCCAAAGGCCTGGCCGATGCGCGCGCGGATGACGCTGTCGTCATAGGCGCTGCCGCCCTGCGCCGCGCGCCGCGCCGCGTGCAGGATCGTCGGGCGCGGCCAAGGCACCCCCTCCATGATCACGAGCCGCAGCGAATCGCCCGGCACGTCGACACCGTCGCGCAGCGCATCGGTGCCGAGCAGCGAGGCGTGCGGGTCGGCGCGGAAGATGTCGACGAGCGTTCCGGTGTCGAGCGGATCGACATGCTGGGCATAGAGCGGCAGCCCGGCGCGCGCGAGCCGGTCGGCGATGCGCGCATGGACGATGCGCAGCCGCCGGATCGCGCTGAACAGCCCCAGCGCGCCGCCCCCCGATGCCTCGATCAGCCGGCTGTAGGCGCCCGCGAGCGCGGGAAGGTCGCCGCGCGCGATGTCGGTGACGATCAGCACTTCGGACTGGCGTGCATAATCGAACGGGCTCGGCACCGCGAAATGCCGCACCCCGCCGTCGATATGGCGCGCGCCGGTGCGGATGTCGGCGTCGGTCCAGCCCGATCCACTGCGCCCACCACCGCGCAGCGTCGCGGAGGTCACGAGTACGCCTTGCGCCGGGCGGTAGACGACCTCCGCGACCGGACGCGCGGGGTCGAGCCAGTGGCGGTGGAGCCCCAGATCGAACTCGCGCCCGTCGTAGCGGTCGACCGCGAGCCAGTCGACGAAATCGGGATCGGCGGGGCCGCCGACGCGCCCGAGCAGCGATAGCCAGCCGCCCAGCGTGTCGATCCGCGTGCCGAGGCTCGCCCGCGCGCCGTCGACTCGCGCCCGCGCCTGGCCGTCGAGCCAGTCGGGCGGGTCCTCGACCAGCGCGTCGAGCCGTTTGCCGAGCGCCAGCAGCGGCCGCAGCAGCGCCTCGACCGCGTCGCTCGCTCCCGCCGCCGCCGCGACCAGTTCGGGATCGGGGTCGGCAAGTTCGGTCTCCAGGCCATAGCCCGCGTCGGCGGTGCGCGTGTCGACGCTGCGCGCATAGACCTGCCCGCGCACCGCGACGAGCAGCCGCTCGATCGCGCCCCATGGTTCCTTCTCGGCGATCCGGCCGAGCCAGCCTTCGCCGGGCAGTTCGCCCGCCGCGGCGATCGCCGCCTGGATCGCGCGCTCGCCCGCCTCGTCATAGCTTGCGACATCGGCGAGCCGCGCCGCGAGCCCGCGCCGCCGCCCGCGCGACTTGCCTTCGGGGCCGAGAACCCAGCGGCGGATCTCGACCGCTTCCTGTCCGGTCAGCGCGGCGGCGAACATCGAATCGGCGGCGTCCCACAGATGATGCCCTTCGTCGAAGATCAGCCGCGTCGCGGGCGCGCCCCCATCGCGTGGGCGGGCGGCCTGCACCATCGTCAGCGCGTGGTTGGCGATGACGATGTCGGCCTGCGTTGCCGCGCGCGCCGAGCGTTCGATGAAGCATTTGCGGAAATGCGGGCAGCCGGCATAGATGCACTCGCCGCGCCGGTCGGTCAACGCCGTCGTGCCGTTGCGGCGGAACAGCGCCGGGAGCCAGCCGGGCAGGTCGCCGCCGACCATGTCGCCGTCGCGCGTATAGGCGGCCCAGCGCGCGACGAGTTGCGCCAGAATCGCCGCGCGCCCCGAGAAGCCGCCCTGCAGCGCATCCTCCAGATTGAGCAGGCAGAGATAATTCTCGCGCCCCTTGCGCACGACGACCTTCTCGCGATGCGTCGCGGCGTCGGGGTAGAGCTTCTCGGTCTCGCGCGAAAGCTGGCGTTGCAGCGCCTTGGTGAAGGTCGAGATGCAGACCGCGCCCGCTGACTGGTCGATCCATTGTTTCGCGGGAGCGAGATAGCCGAGCGTCTTGCCGATCCCGGTCCCTGCCTCGGCGACCAGCATTTCGGGCGCGTCCTTGCGCGCGCGCGGGCCGAAGATCGCGGCGGCGGCGCGGGCATAATCCTGCTGCCCCGCGCGCCGCTCGGCGCCGTCGCCGGTCAGCCGGTCCAACCGCGCCGTCACGTCGTCGGGATTTACCGTCACCTGCCTTGGCTGCGCGCGCGGCGGCGCTTCCTCCCATTCGGGCAGGCGCGCGAACAGCCAGCGATCGGCCTTGCCCGGCGGATCGAGCCGCGATTGCAGCAGCGGGGCCCATGGCCAGCGCTGGCGGCCGAGCGCCTGCAGCGCGTGCCACGCCCCCTCGCGCTCGGGCCAGTCCGGGTCGTCGAGGCTCGCGAGCATCGCCGCCGCCGCCTGCGGCAGAAAGACGGCAATGTCATCCTCGCGCGTGGGGGGCGTCAGGCCGAGCGCGGCGGCAATTCCCGCAGGGGTCGGGACCGCGAAGCGCGCGGGATAGAGGAAGGCGAACAGCTCGAGCAGGTCGAGCCCCGACAATTCGGGATAGCCGAGCCGGTCGCCGGTCAGCGTGGCGCCGAGCAGCAGGTGCGGTGTCGCGGCAACAGCGGCGATCGCCTCGCCGCGGCCGACCCGCTGCACGCGCCCGCCCGCATCGGCGATCCAGATGCCGACATGGCTCGCATGGAGCGCGGGCAGGGCCAGGGGATCGACGCGGGGGAGCATGGCCCCACGCTAGGGACAAAAGAGGAACGCGGCAAGGCCAACCCCGTCATCCCGGCGAAGGCCGGGATCTCGCCGTTGCATTGTTACGCACCGGCGGGATCCCGGCCTTCGCCGGGATGACGATAGCTGGGTCTGGCGGTTGGGTTTAGTTCAGCCCCCGCCGTCCGAACACCGGCGCGCGCTGGTTCAGAAACACCGGCGGCGTCTCCGTCGCGGCGCTCCGCCGCGCGGCCTCCAGCGCCTTGTAAAGTGCGCCGTGCGTCAATTCATAGGGAAAGCGCACGCCCATGCGGTCGAACTCGGACCACATGACGACGGCGTAGGTGACCTCGCCCGCATAATGGATTTCGCAGCGCGAACGCGCCGGCATACTCGCCCCGTCGATCCGCGCCCCGCCCTCGGACAGGTCGGCGATGCGGCCGCCGACGAAGTTGAGGACGCCGTTGACCATGACCTCGATCGAGACCGGAGTCCGCTTGTGGCTGCGTGCCGTGGGGGCGCGAAAATTCGTCATGGGGGGAAGCTAGGCCCGACATGGTAAATTTTCCGGTAATGATGATCTCGCAACCGGGATGTGCCCCATGTGGGCACTTTTGCCTTCGAATTGGCCGATCTTGCCGCTATGGGCGCAGCCATGACTGACCTGCACCTGCATCCTTCGCTGCGCGCGCCTGCGCAAACGTCCAAGGCCTGGCCGTTCGAGGAAGCGCGCAAGCTGGTCAAACGCTATCCCGATGGCAAGCCGGGCAGCGAACCCGTGTTGTTCGAGACCGGCTACGGCCCCTCGGGCCTGCCGCACATCGGCACGTTCAACGAAGTGCTGCGCACGACGATGGTCCGCCGCGCCTATGAGGCGCTGACCGGCGGCGCCGCGACGCGGCTGGTGGCGTTCAGCGACGACATGGACGGGCTGCGCAAGGTTCCCGACAATGTGCCCAATCAGGCGATGCTGCGCGAGCATCTCGGCAAGTCGCTCACCGCCATCCCCGATCCGTTCGGCAAGTATGAGAGTTTCGCGCATCACAACAATGCGATGCTGCGCGAATTTCTCGACCGCTTCGGCTTCGAATATGAGTTTGTGAGCTCGACCGAGCGCTACAAGTCGGGCGCGTTCGACGAGGCGCTGAAGAATGTCCTGCGCCACAATCAGGACATTCTCGACATCATGCTGCCGACCTTGCGGGCCGAGCGCGCCGCGACCTATTCGCCGATCCTGCCGGTCAGCCCGAATTCGGGCATCGTGCTCCAGGTGCCGGTGACCGTCGTCGACGCGGACGCCGGGCTCGTCTCGTTCGAGGACGAGGGCGAGACGATCACGCACAGCATCCTTTCGGGCGGCGCGAAGCTGCAGTGGAAGGTCGACTGGGCGATGCGCTGGGTCGCGCTGGGCGTCGACTACGAGATGTACGGCAAGGACCTGACCGACAGCGGCATCCAGTCGGGCAAGATCGCCAAGGCGCTCGGCGGCCGCAAGCCCGAGGGGCTGATCTATGAGATGTTTCTCGACGAAAAGGGCGAGAAGATCTCCAAGTCGAAGGGCAACGGCCTCAGCCTTGAACAGTGGCTCGATTACGGGAGCGAGGAAAGCCTTGCCTTTTTCGCCTATCGCGAGCCCAAGGCGGCGAAGCAGCTCCATATCGGCGTGATCCCGAAGGCGGTCGACGAATATCTTCAGATGCGCGGCAATTATCCGGCGCAGGACGGCGACAAGAAGCTCGGCAATCCCGTGCACCACGTCCATGTCGCGCGCGGCGAGGATGTGCCCGCAGCCGAACTGCCGGTGACCTTCGGCCTGCTGCTCAACCTCGTCGGGGTGATGGGCGCCGATGCCTCGAAGGATCAGATCTGGCGCTACCTCGGCCAATATGTCGAAGGGGCGAATGCCGCGACGTATCCCGAGCTCGACCGGCTGATCGACAACGCGATGGCCTATAACCGCGATTTCGTCGCGCCGACGCTGAACCGCCGCAAGCCGCAGGGCGGTGAAGGCGCGGCCTTGAAGGCGCTCGACGACCGGCTCGCCGCGCTGCCCGCCGATGCGCCCGCCGACGATATCCAGAACATCGTCTACGAGATTGGCAAGGACGAGGCTTATGGCTTTGAAAACCTTCGCGACTGGTTCAAGGCGCTCTACGAGACCCTGCTCGGGTCGAGCGCTGGGCCGCGTATGGGCAGCTTCATCGCGCTGTTCGGCATCGCGAATACGCGGCGGTTGATTGCGGAAGCGTTGGACTAGGGAAATCCTGTAATCCGTTCGTGCTGAGCTTGTCGAAGCGCCGTTCTTTTTTCTTTCGACGCCGAAAGAAAGAACGGCCCTTCGACAAGCTCAGGGCGATCGGCTCTTGGAACGCATGTTGCGAATGAAGGGGCTAGATTGATGATCGACATCTTCACCACCGGCGGAACGATAGACAAAGTCTATTTCGACGCCTTGAGCGAGTTTCAGATCGGCCCCGCGGCGATCCCCGACATGCTGCGCGAGAATAATGTCCACGTCCCGCACCGCGTCACCCAGCTCATGCGCAAGGACAGCCTCGAGCTCGACGATGCCGACCGCGAGACGATCCGCGCCGCGGTCGCCGCGAGCGATGCCGACCGCATCCTCGTCACCCACGGCACCGACACGATGGTCGTCACCGGGCGCGTGCTCGCGGGGATCGCGGGCAAGACGATCGTGCTCACCGGCGCGATGCAGCCGGCGTCGGTGCGCGCGAGCGACGCCGAATTCAACGTCGGCTTCGCGCTCGCCGCGGTGCAGACGCTGCCGCCCGGCGTCTATGTCGCGATGAACGGGATGATCTTCGACCCCGCGACGACGGTGAAGGACCGCGCCGCCGGACGCTTCCGCGCCGGGACCTGAATTTCCTTTCGCCTGTGATCGAGATCATGCGACAAGGCCGCCGGGTCGTGTGACAAGAACAGCGGGCGACGAGTCGCCCCACTTCTATCTGGACAGCCAAGGGAAGGGACGATCACATGAACAGCCACAAACTCGCCAGTCTCATCGCCGCTTCGGCGACCGCGGTCGCGCTTTCGGGTGCCGCGCTCGCCGCCGACCCGGCGCCGCACGCCAAGCGCGTCGGCGCGAGCGACACGGTCAAATGCTATGGCGTCAACAGTTGCAAGGGCACCTCGGACTGCAAGACCGAGGCGAGCTCGTGCAGCGGCGACGCCGGCTGCAGCACCGCGGGCAATAGCTGCGCGGGCGCGAACAGTTGCAAGGGCAAGGGCTTCAAGAAGCTCGCCGCGGGCAAATGCCTGACCGACGGCGGCAAGATCGCGGTCTGAGCGCGAACGGACGGGTCCGGCCGGTGCCGGGCCCGAACCGCCGACGGAGAGCGAAGGTGCGCGCAGAGGATTGCCGGACAGTGCCGTCGCCGGGCTTTGGTCTCGGCCTGCGCCCCGACCATTATCCCGATTTTCTTGAGCGACCGCAGCCGGTCGAATGGCTGGAGATCATCTCCGAAAATTACATGGTGCCGGGCGGACGCCCGCTCGCCATGCTCGACCGCATCCGCACCGACTATCCGATGGTGATGCACGGCGTGTCACTGTCGATCGGGTCGGACGAGCCGCTGGACAGGGCCTATCTCGCCGATCTCAAGGCGTTGGCGGAACGGGTCGAGCCGCTGTGGATTTCGGACCATCTCTGCTGGACCGGGATCGACGCGCACAACAGCCACGATCTGCTGCCGCTCCCCTATGACGCGCCGACGCTGCAATGCGTCGTCGACAATATCGGCCGGGTGCAGGATATTCTCGGCCGCCGCATCCTGATCGAGAACCCGTCGAGCTACGTCACTTTCCGCTCGTCGGATCGCAGCGAGTGGGATTTCCTCGCCGATATGGCCGAACGCGCCGACTGCCTGCTGCTGCTCGATGTCAACAATATCTATGTCAGCGCGCGCAACCACGGTTTCGACCCGCTCGACTATTTGGCCGGCTTGCCCGCTGGCCGCATCCAGCAGATCCATCTCGCGGGGCACAGCGACATGGGCGATTATGTCATCGACACCCACGATGCTGATGTCTGCGATGCGGTGTGGGACTTGTACGCGACGGCGATCGAGATGTTTGGTCCCGTCGCGACGATGATCGAGCGCGACGATGCTATTCCGCCGCTCGCTGATGTGATCGCCGAGCTGGACCGCGCGCGGACGGTCGCTGCGCGGGCGCTGGAGGGCGTCGATGCCTGAGCCGCTGCGCGAGGTTCAGCGGCGCTTTCTCGCGGCGATCGTCGAGGACGATGCGGATGCCGGGGCGCTGATCGTCGACGACGCGCGTGTCGGCGCGGCGAAGCGGCTTGCCATCTATCGCAACAATTACCGCGCCAGCCTGACCGGCGTGCTCGCCGATCATCACGAGCGGCTGCACGCCTGGCTCGGCGACGAACAGTTCGATAATGTGGCGTGTGCCTATGTCGCCGCCCACCCGTCGACGACGCGCAACCTCCGCCATTATGGCGGCGGTTTCGCGGCTTTCCTGGCCGAGAATTTTCCGGACGACGGCGAACTTACCGAATTGGCGCGGCTCGACTTGGCTCTGCGCGCGGCGTTCGACGCGCCCGATGTTCCGGCGCTCGATGCCGTCCGCGTGGCTGGGCTGGGCGAGACGTGGCTCGATCAGCCGCTGAGGCTCCATCCGTCCGCGAGCCTGCTGTCGGCGCGCTTCAACGTCGCGGCGCTATGGCGCGCGCTCGATGACGGGGAGGAACCGCCCGAGCCGGTCGAGCTCACGGAACCCGTCGCATTGCTCGTCTGGCGAAACGGCCTGCAGCCGCATTTCCGCAGCCTGTCCGAAATCGAGGCGGGAGCGCTCGCGCGGCTCGCAGCGGGCGCGACCTTCACCGGGCTCAGCGCCCATGTCATCGAAGCGGTCGGAGAGGCCGCCGCGATGGAGGAGCTTGCCGGCTGGCTCGGCCAATGGCTTGCCGATGGGGTGCTGGTGCTTGGGTTAGACTGAAACCCTGCCTTATCTCGTCATTCCGGCCTTTGCCGGGATGACGATCGATCAGGAAGGATCGCGCTCTAGGACGGATCGACATTTGGGAGATGGCGGAGCGAAAATGGTGGTTTTCCGTGACCCGGAGCGCAGCGTGCTTCTTGCACGTGAGCACCGGAAGCGCGGAAAGGCGCCATTTGCAGCCCGCCAGAACCAAATGTCGATCCGTCCTAACCCTTCGCCGTCACCTGCCGCAGCACCGCGCGATAATGCGGCGCGATCGTCATCGCCTCATGCTGACCCTGCCGGCCGAGCATCGCGTGGACCGCGGGCAGGCGATAGCAGGGGACGCCCATGAACAGATGATGCTCGGCGTGGTAATTCACCCAATAGGGCGCGACCGTCGCCCGCGCGATCCAGCCCGCGTGCGTCGTGCGTGCATGGGTGAAGGGATCGTCGCTGCCGGTGGTCGTGCACGCATGTTCGGCGATGTTGCGGATGCGGAGGAAAAGCTGAAAGGTCGTCGCGAGCCCCGCGATCCACAGCAACCAGGGCGTCCAGCCATAGAGCAGCAGCGACGCCGCGAGCAGCACGGCCTGCACCAGCAGAAAGCGCCCGACCGCGCGGGTCACCGCCATCGCGCCCGCGACGTCGACCGTCGGTGACGTCACGCCGTCATCCGACTGCTTGTTGAACGGCGTGCCCGCCTTGGTGCTCGCACCCTTCTTGTCGCCCCGCTCGCCGCGCAGCATCGCCTGCAGGCCTTTGAAGGCATATCCGAACTGCGCCATGCGCTGCTTGAAGAAAGTCTGCCCGGACAGGTCGCGCAATATCTTGCGCCCCAGGCTGGCGCGCGTGGTCGGGAAGGGTTTCGACAGCGACAGGTCGGGGTCTTCGGGCTGCTGCGTATATTTATGATGCTGCAGATGATAGGTGCGATAGGCGATCAGGTCCGATCCGGCGGCCGATCCGGTCAGCCATTGGCCGAGGAAATTATTCACTTTTCTGTTGGGGTGCAGCAGGCCGTGCGCAGCCTCGTGCATCAGGATCGCCAGGCCGAGCTGGCGCCCGCCGACGATGATAATCGCGAGCAGCCAGGCGAGCGGATGACCGCTCCACGCCGCGAGTCCGACCGCCGCGATGCTGACGATCCACGCATGGGCGACCAGCCAGACGCCGCGCCAGCGCGAGGGGGCGGTGATCGCGGCCCATTCGGTGCGATCGAAGAAGCGGTTGGGCGGCAGGAGGCGGACAGCGGACATGATCCACCCTAACAAGTTGCGAACCGAAACCCAACCCCCTCCGTTTCAGGAGGAAAGCCGGCGTGGATAGAATTCGCGCAGAGGCGCGGAGACCGCAGAGAAGAAAGGAGAATAGTTCACGCGGAGACGCGGAGACGCGGAGGGGCTGGGCCGATAGGTCCCATTTCGCGCAGGCGCTCCGTTTTTTCACAACGTTTGCAGGGGATGGCCGCTTCGCGGCGAACGCTGTCTCTCCGCGTCTCCGCGTCTCCGCGTGAACCGAAATCTCTACGATCTTTGCGCCTCTGCGCGAATCTCATGAAACGGCCAGCATGGCCTTCTTTCCTATCGGCTCCCCGGCTTTTGCCGGGACGCAAAATCATGCCGCGCTTCTCACACCCTATTGCCACCCATAATGGCACAGCAATGGGGGCAATCGGCGGTCGGCGGTAAGGATTTGGTAACCCGCCTGCGGACAGAGGGATGGTTGGACCAGACGAGCGGGATGGGCGGAATTTGGGGGTTCGATTCAACATCGTACGGCCGGCGGCCAGCGATTTGCCCGAAGGGGAATCGTTGCTCGCGACACCGGAGTTCGTGGCGCGCCTGATGCGTGTCGCGCAGCTCTGGCACTATGTCCTCATCGCCCGCGTGCTGGCTTTTTTCGCCTTTGCCTTCTTTCCCGGCGTTGCGGGTTTTCTCGCGCGTCCGTCGCTGTGGCTGGTCATGGCCGCCGGCCTTGGTTGCGACCTTGTCCTGACGGTTCTCGGCCAGCTTTCGCGAGTCCGGCCGCCGCCTTCGGGCCGCTGGCTGCGGCGCGGGGTCGGGGCCTGCTTCGCGCTTCTCATCACCGGAACGATGCTGCATTCGGCGGCGATGTTCGCCGCGACCGCGGCGCACGACGGCCGCCTCTATTTCGATGCCTTTTCGGCCATCAAGCTCGGCTCGATCCTCGTCGCCGCCGCCGCCGCGGCGATCGTCCGTCCGGCCTTTTTCGCCTTTGCCGGAGCGATGGCGCTCGGCGGCGCGATCGGCATCGCGTCGTGGCCGTTCGGGGTGGCGGGGCTCGTCTTTCTCGGGCTCCTCATCGTCATGTTGCGCGAGGATGTCCGGCACCAGCGCCGCGCGACGCACGCCAGCCGGCGGACGATCAGCGAGCAGCAGCGCGCGCTTGGGCTGATGCGCGATTTCGAGCGGGCGGGGCGTGGCTGGTTCTGGGAAACCGACCGTTATGGCCATCTCGTCTATATCTCGCCGCCGGTCGCGGCGAAGCTGGGCATCCCGCAATCGGAGCTTTTCGGCCGGCCGTTCACCGACCTGATCCGCAAGCGCGTCGGCAATGACGAGAGCGAGGAGCGGACGCTGGGATTCAGCTTGTCGTCGCGGACGCCGTTCAACGAACTCACCGTCCAGGCGGCGGTGTCGGGCGAGGAACGCTGGTGGTCGATCTCGGGCCACCCGATCAGCAACGAACTCGGTAATTTCCAGGGCTTTCGCGGCAGTGGCACCGACCTTACCGACAAGAAACGGTCGGAGCGCGAAATCAACCAGCTTGCCCGCTATGACACGCTCACCGGCCTCGCCAACCGCCTCCATATCACCGACCTGCTCGAACGCGCGCTTCGCAACCATATGGGGCAGGCGCAGCCGTGCGCGCTGCTGCTGATGGACCTCGACCGCTTCAAGGCGGTCAACGACACGCTCGGCCATCCGGTCGGCGACCAGTTGCTGCAACAGGTCGCGGGGCGCCTGACCCAGATCGTCGGCGACAAGGGGCAGGTGGGGCGGCTCGGCGGCGACGAGTTCCAGATCGTGCTGCCGCAGATCGTCCAGCCCGAGAAACTGGCCGGCATCGCCAATGCGATCATCCTCAGCCTCGCCAAGCCCTTCGCGATCGAGGGCGAGCAGGTGCGGATCGGCTCGTCGATCGGCATCGCGGTGTCCGAAGGGCAGGGGGTGTCCTCGTCGGCGCTCGTCCGTAACGCCGACCTCGCGCTCTACGCGGCCAAGGATGCGGGGCGCGGCGTCTATCGTTTCTACGCCGACGCGATGCACAATCAGGCGAGCGAGCGAAAGGCGATCGAGGATGCGCTGCGCGACGCGCTCGCCCGGGACGAGTTGACCTTGCTCTATCAACCGATCGTCGACGTGAAGCGCGAGCATGTCACGGGGTTCGAGGCGCTGATCCGCTGGCGGCGCGAGGGCGGCGAGGTCGTCAGCCCGTCGAAATTCATCCCCGTCGCCGAGGAATCGAACCTGATCGTCCCGATCGGCGAGTGGATCATCCGCACCGCCTGCGCGACGATCGCGCGGCTGGGGCCCGGCTACCGCGTCGCGGTCAATGTCTCGCCGCGCCAGTTCGCCAACGAAAAGCTGCCCGCGACGATCCTGAACGCGGTCGCGGCGGCAGGGATCGAACCCGGCCAGCTCGAGCTCGAGATCACCGAAGGCGTCTTCCTCGACGAAAGCCCGGAAAATCTGGAGATGTTCCAGAAATTGAAGCGCACCGGCGTTCGCCTCGCGCTCGATGATTTCGGCACCGGCTATTCGGCGCTCGGCTATCTGAAGAAGGCGCCGTTCGACAAGATCAAGATCGACCAGAGCTTCGTGCTCGGCGCCGCCGACAAGAGCAGCATGAACGCCGCGATCATCTCGTCGATCGTCGGCCTCGCGACCGCGCTCGACATGGAGACGACCGCCGAGGGGGTGGAGACGCACGACGATCTCGCGCTCGTCCGCGCGCTCGGCTGCAGCCACGTCCAGGGCTATATCTATGGGCGTCCGATTGAATTGGGCGAGGTGCTGGCGCTGCTGCGCGAGGGCGGCGGGCGCGTCGTCGCGCGCGGCTTCAAAAGCGCGCGCGAACCCCGGATGCGGACCTTCCGCAGGATTCAAGTGGAAAGCGGCGGCTACCACTACGAAGCCATCGTCCGCAACCTGTCGTCGCGCGGCGCGCTGATCGAGGGGCTGTGGAACGTGCCCGAAGGCACGCCGTTGACGCTGGAGCTGACCCCCGACGTCCGGCTCGATGCCGAGGCGCGCTGGTCGGCGGGCAATCGCGTCGGGGTGCGCTTTGTCGAAGCGATCGACATGACGATCTTCGCCGGACCCCCGGCGCAGCCGAGGGCATTCAAGCAGCGCGCCTATCGCGCGGCGTGACGTCGCGTTACTCCGCGACCCGGCCGCGCGCCATCACCCAATCGACCGATTCGAGGGTGCGGACGTCGGTCAGCGGATCGCCGTCGACCGCGATCATGTCGGCGGACATGCCGGGCGCGATGCGGCCGATCTCGTCCTCCATCGACAGGAGCCGCGCCGCGATGGTGGTCGCGCTCGCCAGCGCCTCGCGCGGGGTCAGCCCATATTTGACGAGCAGCGCGAATTCGCCGGCGTTGCGGCCATGCTCGAACACCCCGGCGTCGGTGCCGAAGGCGATCGGTATCCCCATTTCCTTGGCGCGCGCCATCGCCTTGCCGACATCGCTCAGCGTCATCCGTACCTTTTCCTCGACCGTCGGCGTATAGATGCCTTTGCCCAGCCGTTCGCGAATGCCCTCGAACGCCATCAGCGTCGGGACCATATAGGTTCCATTCGCCTTCATCACCTTGAGCGCCGCCTCGTCGGCGAAGGTGCCGTGCTCGATGCTGTCGATCCCCGCCGTCGCGGCCGATTCGATCCCGCGCGCGCCATGCGCGTGCGCCATGACCTTCAGGCCCAGCGAATGGGCGGTGGTGGCGATGCTTTCCATCTCCGCATTGGAGAAATGCGCGCCGAGCCCGCGGCCCTGCTGCGACAGGACACCGCCGGTTGCGGTGATCTTGATGACGTCGGCCCCCGCGCGCGAGGCCTTGCGGACCTTCTCCGCGCATTCGACCGCGCCGGTGCAGGTATAGCCCTGATCGAGTACCGCGTGAATGTCCTCGCGAAAGCCCGTCGTGTCGCCATGCCCGCCGATGATCGCCAGCGGCGGCCCGGCGGCAATGATACGCGGCCCCTCGATATAGCCCTCGGCGGTGCCGCGGCGGAGCGAGAAGGCGGTATATTGCGCCGACCCCGCCTCGCGCACCGTGGTGAAGCCGGCGCGCAGCGTGACGCGCGCATTCTTGGCGCCGACGACGACGCCCCATTCGTCGGGATCGACCGCTTCGCTGCGATAGTCGCCGCCGGGATCGCCGGTCAGATGGACGTGGAGATCGATCAGGCCGGGAAGCAGCGTCTTGTTGCCCAGGTCGACGACCTCGGCACCTGCGGGCGGCGCGGCGCGGCCAGGCGCGATCGAGACGATGCGGCCGTCGGTGACGGTGACCGTCGACGGCCCCTCGGCGGGCTTGCTGGCGTCGGTGATGAGGTGGCCGGCATAGACGATCGTGGTTTTCGCGATGGCGCTGCTACCCATCAGCGCGACCGCCGCGGCGGCGGCGAACCCAAGTTTACGCATGATCTCTCCCCTGTCGTGCCGGCATCGTGACGCGCGGAAGGAAGGAGGGCAAGCGCATAAAAAGAGGGGGCCGGAAATCCGACCCCCTCAGTTTCTCTTCTGACAACCGAAAGGATATTACCAGAAGAAGTCGTAGATCACGTCGACCACGCGGCCGCTGTAGACGTCGACGAGAAGCGCATCGTCATAATAGCGGATCCAGCGATAGTCGCCGTAGGCCGGGGGCAGGCGATAGTACCAGGGATCGTTGATCCAGTAGCGCTGCCCATAGAAAAGCGACCCGAGCGAAAAGCCGATGCTGAACCGTGTATAGCTGCGTCCGCGATACGGGTTGTAATAGCGCGGCATCCGGTAATAGCCGCGATTGTGGTCGCGGTAGCTGCGCCAGTCGTAGCGGCGATCGTTCCGCCACTGACGGTTCCAGTTCCTGTTGTCGGCGCGCCTGTCGCGATAGCGGCGATCGATCCGGTTGTCGTTGTTGCGATCCCAGCGGCGGTCGAGCTGGCCGTTGCGGTTCCGGTCGTAGCGACGATCGACCTGCCCGTTGCGATTGCGGTCGTAGCGGCGGTCGACCTGACCATTGCGGTTCCGGTCCCATTGGCGATCGACGCGGCCGTCGCGGTTGCGATCATAGGCGCCGCCGCGCTGGCTTTGCCACTGCTGTGGCGCCGGGCGCTGAACCGGCGGCTGTTGCGCGCGTTGACGGTCGCCGCGTTGACCCTGCCACTGGCGCGGGGCGGTGTTGCCGCGCTGGCCGTTCCAGCCATTGCGGTCGCCACGCGGTGTGCGCTGAACCTGCGGTTGCTGGACCGGACGCTGCTGGACTGGGCGCGCCTGCGGTTGCGACTGGCGCTGCGGTTGTTCGGCACGCTGGCCGCCGTTCCAATTGCCGCCGCGTCGGCCTTCCGAGCCGCGCGAGCCTCGGTCGCCGCGCTCGCGCTGGGCGATCTGGATGCGCTCGCCGTTCGCCTGGGCGGCGGCGGGCGCGATGGGGGTCAGGATTGTCGCGGCGATCAGCAAGCCTCCGAACATCTTCTTCATCTTGAGGATACTCCAATGTCCCATACGGCACCCGGCCGATCGGGAAGATGAATCGAAATTTACCGGGGGCAAGATGCATCATCGCTGAACCCGGTTGTTGCCTGCGGTTCAGCTAGATGAACGATCAGCGTTCGTGCGGAGCCTTGAGCGCCGGCACAGCGCGCGCCGCGTCGGCGGGGCGAATACCCGGCGGCGGCGCGGCGGCGATGCGTTCCTCGCCGCGCAGCACGCGGCCGGCGCGGCGGATCGCGCCGCGGATGCGGGGATAGGTGCCGCAGCGGCAGATGTTGGTCATCGCCGCGTCGATCTCCGCGTCGCTGGGATTGCTGTTCTTCCGGAGCAGCGCGGCGGCGGCCATGATCATTCCCGACTGGCAGAAACCGCATTGCGGCACCTGGTCGGCGACCCACGCTTGCTGCACCGGATGGCTGCGATCGCGGGTCAGCCCCTCGATCGTCGTGACGAAGCGGCCTTCGCATTCGGCGATGGTGACCATGCAACTGCGAATCGCCTCGCCGTCGATATCGACGGTGCAGGCGCCGCATTCGCCGGTGCCGCAGCCATATTTGGTACCCGTCAGGTTCGACGCGTCGCGCAGCGCCCACAGCAGGGGCGTTTCGGGGTCCATGCGATATTCGACCGGGCGATCGTTGACCGAGAATTTCGTCATGCCGCCGGTCTTAGCCGAACGGGTGGATTAGTCACGCCAGCTTGTGTCGATCTTGTCGACCTTGCGGACCATCGCGTCGAATTCGGGCTTGCCCGCCTGGCCGGGGATGGCGGCCATGTAGAGGTCGCGCTGGTGGACCGCGATCACCTCGTCGGGGACGGTGATCGGCTTGCCCATGCTCATCGTCGCAAGCTGGATTTCGCAGGCGCGCTGCAGCGCCCAATATTTGATGAAGGCTTCGGTCAGCGTCTTGCCCATGACAACAGGGCCATGATTCTTCAGCATCAGGATGCGCTTGTTGCCGAGATTCTCGACCAGCCGCTCGCCCTCCTCCTCGCGCACCGTCACGCCCTCGAAATCATGATAGGCGAGCTGGCCGGCGAAGTTGCAGGCATAGAAATTGACCGGCTGGAGCCCGCCCTCCAGCGCACACACCGCCGTCGTCGCGGTGGTGTGGGTGTGGATGATCGCGTGCGCGTCGGGCAGGATGCGGTGGAACAGGCTGTGCTGGACGAAGCCGGCCTTGTTGACGTGCCAGGGGTTATCCTCGTCGACCTTGTTGCCGTCGATGTCGATCTTGATCAGGCTCGATGCGGTGACCTCGCTGAAATGCATGCCATAGGGGTTGATGAGGTAGCTGCCCTCCTCGTCGGGGACCTTCACGGTGATATGGTTGAAGATCATCTCGTCCCAGCCCATCATCGCGAAGATGCGGTAGCAGGCAGCAAGTTCCTGCCGCGCGGTCCATTCGGCTTCGCTATATTTGCTGTTGCGCTTGAGCTGGGTCGCCATGGCCTGTCCCTTTGATGTTAGTTTCGTCCTGCTACTTATGCCACAGGCGTGGGGCGGGGCACAATCCCGCCCGATGGCCTTCTGCGGCGTTCGTGCCGCATCTCGCCGCGCGGGGGCTTGCATTTCGGCGCGAATCCCTTTAGTTGGCGCTGCATCGGAACGTCGCGCTTTCGCGGCGCTCTTTTTATTGCCCGAATATCGGCGATTTACGGCGGGCCGGATCATCCGGTGGCCCGGATCGTTTTGACGAACAGGAGACGACACGGCGTATGCAGATCATCGTTCGCGACAATAATGTCGACCAGGCCCTTCGCGCGCTCAAGAAGAAGCTGCAGCGTGAGGGCGTGTATCGCGAAATGAAGCTGCGCCGTCACTACGAAAAGCCCAGCGAAAAGCGCGCCCGCGAGCGTGCCGCCGCCGTCCGCCGCGCCCGCAAGATGGAGCGCAAGCGGATGGAGCGCGACGGTATCAAGTAGGACCGTCTTCCCTTCGGGATCCTGATTCGAGAAAAGGGCGCCGCGGCAACGCGGCGCCCTTTTTCGTGTGCGAAGATGGGGGGCGGCAAAGGGCTGGTCGCGATCGGAAGCGGGCCTATCTTCTCCCCTCCCGCAAGCGGGAGGGGCTGGGGGTGGGCAGCGACGGTGCAAGGGCCCACCCCGCTGCGACTAACGAACAAAGTTCGTAAGTCTCGCTGCCCCTCCCGCTTGCGGGAGGGGGAAATAGCGCCATCCTTCAACGTCCGCTCGCCACCCCAAACCGGACATCAGGGTTGCCGGTCGGGGATAATTGCTCTGGACCCTGCCGCCCGCATCCGCCTATAGGCGTCGCCGATATTTTCGCTCTGCCGGACCATCTCCGGCTGGGCAGGGGAAGGACAATGAGATGAGCGTCACGACGGTTCCGCTGCGCCCGGTGAGCAAGGGCGGCCTCTGGCTGATGTGGATCGGCCTCATCGCGTTGCTCGTCGCGGGCACTGGCTTCGCCTGGTGCCAAACCGTCGTGCGCGAGTTCGAGGTGGTGAAGGCCGGCGAGGGCAAGAGCCCGACCGACGGCGATATCGTACTTATCAAATATACCGGCCGCCTCGGCAACGGGACGGTCTTCGACCAGCAGGAGCAGGCGCCGATGCCCGTGACCGGCGTAGTCCAGGGCTTCAGCGAAGCGCTCAAAAAGATGCAGAAGGGCGGAAAGTACAAGATCGTCATTCCGCCGAAAAAGGGCTATGGCGCGGAGGCCAAGGGCCCGATCCCCGGCAACAGCACGCTTTATTTCGACGTCGAATTGCTCGATTTCAAATCCGAGGCCGAAGTTCGCGCGATGCAGCAGATGATGCAGCAACAGCAGATGCACCAGCAGGGCGCGCCGGGCGCTCCGGCTCCGGCGCCGCAGCCGTAATTTGATCGTCGTCCCCCATCGCGGGGGCGACGGGCTTTAGGCTAAGGAAGCCGCCGCTTTCGCCTGCACCCCTGCGTTGCGCTCGGCTTCGCGTTCGAGCGCGACCTTGATCATCGCGACGATCGGGTCGGCGAGGAACAGCCCCATGATGCCGAGCAGCGCGCCGAACAATATCTGCGCGCCGAGGACGAGCGCGGGAGCCAGGTCGACGGTCTGTTTCGCGACCATCGGGACGATCAGATAGCCGTCGACCGTCTGGACGATGAAATAGATGGCGATGGCCCACAGGCCGGCGTCGGTCCCGGCCGAAAAACCGACGAGCACCAGCAGCACGCCCGAGACGATCGCGCCGATATTGGGGATGAAGGCGAGCAGGCCGGTGAGCAGTCCCATCAGCGCCGCCATCGGAATGCCGACCGCGAGGCAGGCGAGCCAGGTGCCGATCCCCTCGACGATCATCCCGAGCAGCCGCCCCGCCATCAGCCGGCGCAGCGTGAAGCCCATGCGCGCGGTGGTGATATAGAAATTCTCGCGGCTCTTCATCGGCAGCATCCACGCGACGCCGCGTTCATAGAGCCGCGGCTCGATCGCGATGAAGATGCCGAGCACGACCACCATGACGAGGCTGGTCAGCGCGCCGAGCACCGTGCCGACCGCGGCGGTGACGCGCCCGACGGTGCCCGCGATATTCTCCGTGATCGTCTTGGTGTCGAGCTGGACGTCGCCCATGCCGTGCGCGCTCGCCCACGCCGCGATGCGCTCGACCTGGCCCATCACGACCTTTTGCAGCGTTGCGGCCTGATCGGCGATCTGCGAGCCCGCGAACATCACTGTCCAGACGAGAAAGGCGACAAGCGAAAGGCAGACGATCAGCAGCCGCCAGCCGCGGCCGATCGGCAGGACGCGGCCGATCAGGCGGGTGCCGCCGTCGAGGATCGCCGCAACGACGATCGCCGCGAAGATGAGCAGGATCGGCTGGATCAGCACGATGCAGACGCCGATGGCGAAGGTGAGACCGAGCCAGACGCCGGCTTTCAAAAGCTCGGTGCGGACGAGCTGGCTGCGAATCTCGGTGGGGCCGGGGGCTTCCCTATGCTCGTCCCCATGCTCGTCGGCGCGCGGCGCGGGGGAGGTGGACGCCTTGGCACGCGTCGTGCTCGTCTTTCTGGTCGTTCCCTTCGCCGTCGCCATGCCGTCGCTCCCTATTTCGCATTTCCATCATGCGCGGGGCGCAAGTTGGTTCCGGCGCGGTCTGCGCGCAACGCGCCGAACCAGCTCAGCGGATTATACCATTCAGCGGTGCCGTCGGTCGAAAAGCTGATGATCTCCGCGCGGCCCGCAATCGCATCGAACGGCACCGGGCCGCCGAGCCCCTTCTGGCTGACGGCGACGCGGCTGTCGGCGCTGCCGTCGCGGTTGTCGCCCATCAGGAACAGGTGACCGGCGGGCACTTTGATCGGCCCATAATCGTCGGTCATGTAGCCGGGCCCCATGTCGATCGTGTCGAAGGTCGCGCCGCCGGGCAGCGTTTCGCGCACGATGGGCAGTTCGAGCACGTCCTTGCCGCTGGCGTCGCGGGTCAGGAAGCGGCCGAGGCTGCTGTCGGGGCCGGGCATGTTGGCGTCGACCGGGACCGAGAGCATCGGCTCGACCTCGCGCTTGATCGGCTTGCCGTTGATGATCAGCGCGCCGCCCCGCAGCTCGATCGTGTCGCCGGGCAGGCCGATCACGCGCTTGATATAGTCGACGCGCGTCACCGGATGTTCGAGCACGACGATATCGCCGCGCGCGGGCAACTTGCCGAACCAGCGGCCGGGCGTTTTCGGCGCGAGGTGGAAGCTCGCCGAGGCATAGGACCAGCCATAGGGATATTTGCTGACGATCAGCCGGTCGCCGTTGCGCAGGATCGGCATCATCGAATCGGACGGGATATAGAAAGGTTTGGCGACGCAACTATGGATGCCGAGCACGAGGATCAGGATCACCACGATATCGCGGATCAGCTTGCCCCAGCCGCCGTCTTCCTTGTCCGCCTTGTTCTTCGCCATGCTCAGTCCTTGATTGCCTCGATGATGACGAAAGCCTGCGCCCACGGATGGTCGTCGGTCAGCGTCAGGTGGATATGCGCTTTATGCCCCGGCGGGATTATCTCCGCGAGCCGCGCCGCCGCGCCGCCGGAGAGCGCCAGCGTCGGCGCGCCCGCGGGCGCGTTGACGACGCCGATGTCCTTCATGAACACGCCGCGCTTGAAGCCGGTGCCGACCGCCTTGGAGAAAGCCTCCTTGGCGGCGAAGCGCTTGGCGTAGGTGCCCGCGCGGGTGAACGGCCGCCGCGCTGCCTTCGCGCGTTCGACGTCGGTGAAGACGCGTTTTTCGAAGCGCTCGCCGAAACGGTCGAGCGACGCCTGGATGCGCTCGATATTGCAGAGGTCGGAGCCGAGGCCGATGATCATATATGGTGCTCGCCTGATGGCATCCTGGCCAGCACGAATTTGAATGTTGCGCGGCAAAAGAGATAAACCGCCCCAACCGCAAGCATCATTGCAGCGCCTGCGACGACCTGCAGCCAGTCAAAAGGTAGGCCTTGCTGATGGTCGTGCCAGAGGTTCGCAACAACGATCAGGGCGATGATAAACGGGCATATCTTGGCAATGCGCTCGGTCTCGCGCCAAATTCTGTGAACTGACGCTGCTTTGCTCATCCCCGCGCCTCGTCCATCAACTCGCGCATCCGGCGCACCGCGGTTTCGAGGCCGGTGAAGATCGCCTCGCCGATCAGATAATGGCCGATGTTGAGTTCGGCGAGCTGCGGGATCGCGGCGACCGGGACGACATTCTCATAGGTCAGCCCGTGGCCTGCGTGCGGTTCGATGCCGTTCTTCCATGCCAGCGCCGCGGCGTCGGCGAGGCGGCGGAGTTCGGCGGCGCGATCCTCACCCTCGGCATGGGCATAGCGGCCGGTGTGGAATTCGACGACCGGCGCCTTGAGGCGCATCGCCGCTTCGATTTGACGCGCGTCGGGTTCGATGAACAGGCTGACGCGGATGCCGGCGTCGTTCAGCCGCGATACGATCGGCGCGAGATGATTATGCTGCCCCGCGGCGTCGAGGCCGCCCTCGGTCGTGCGCTCCTCGCGCTTTTCGGGGACGATGCACGCGGCGTGCGGCGCGTGGCGGAGCGCGATCGCGACCATCTCGTCGGTCGCCGCCATTTCGAGGTTCAGCGGCAGGCTGGTCGCGGCCTGGATGCGCGCGAGGTCGTCGTCGCGGATGTGGCGCCGGTCTTCGCGCAGATGCGCGGTGATGCCGTCGCCGCCGACCGCCGCGACGATTTCCGCCGCGCGCACCGGATCGGGATGGTCGCCGCCGCGCGCGTTGCGGATCGTCGCGACATGGTCGATGTTGACGCCGAGGCGCAGGCGGCTGGACGGCGGCGTGCTCAATTCGCGCGGCTCCCCGGCTTGATCGCCTGCGTGCCCGCGAGTTCGGGCGGCAGTTCGTCGGCCGCATAGGTCGGGAAATTGATCGCGACGAGCGGATAGAAGGGAACGCCGAGGTCGATATTGCTTCCCGCCGAGCGATCGACGAGCGCGGCCTCGGCGAGAATCTCGCCGCCTGCGGCGCGCACCGCCTCCATCGCTTCGCGCGACGAGAGGCCGGTGGTGACGACGTCCTCGACCATCAGCACTTTGGCGCCGGCGGGGATGGCGAAACCGCGGCGCAGTTCGAAGGTGCCCGTCGGGCGCTCGACGAAGATCGCGGGCTTGCCGAGCGCGCGGCCCATCTCATGGCCGATGATGACGCCGCCCATCGCGGGCGAGACGACCAGATCGATCGCCTGGCGAAGGTCGCGCGGCAGCTTGGCGGCGAGTGCGGCGGCGAGCCGCCCGGCGCGCTCGGTGTCCATCAGGACGCGCGCGCACTGCAGATAATATTCGCTGTGGCGGCCCGAGGAGAGCAGGAAATGCCCCTGCAACAGCGCATCGGCGGCGCGGAACTCGGCCAGGATTTCATCGTCGGTCATGGGAGAAGGGTCTTTTGTTCCTGTTGACCCGCCTGCGAGGGGCGGGTTTCGGTGGCGAAGATTTGCCAGCCGGAAAATAGTGTTAGAGATGCTTGAGGCAAGCGGCAAGCGGGTCTATAGCGCCCGCGAGATTCAGCCTTGGGGACGGCTGCCGTGACGCATGTCCGGTGTCCGCACAAAGGGGTTGGGGCATCGATAAGAACAACAGGCAACGGGCGGCACTATCCTTATGAAGAGCTTGAAATCCCTTGTAATCGCAGCGGCTTTGTCGCTCGGCGCGGTGGGCGCCGTGCACGCGCAGGCACCGGCGGCAGCACCCGCCGCGGCGCCAGTGGCCACGACGACGGCGACTCCGGCTCCGGCAGCGCCCGATGCGGCGGCGACCACCGCGGCGCCCGCACCGGCCGACGCCGCCAAGGCGGCCGCGCCTGCCGGCGATGCGACCTATGTGCCCATGAAGCCCACCGCCGGGATCGGCCAGCCGGTCGACGGCGACATCAATTTCCAGCCGCAGGTTACCCCGATCGGCGAGCAGGCCTATACGTTCAATCACTATATCCTGCTGCCCGTCATCACGGTGATCACGCTGTTCGTGCTCGGCCTGCTGCTCTGGGTGATCGCGCGCTACCGTGCCGGCGCGAACCCGGTGCCGTCGAAGACGACGCACAACACCTTCATCGAAGTGATCTGGACCGCGATTCCCGTGCTGATCCTCGCGGTGATCGCGGTGCCGTCGATCCGCCTGCTCGCGGCGCAATATGAGCCGCCGAAGAAGGATGCGCTGACGATCAAGGTCACCGGCTATCAATGGTATTGGGGTTATGCCTACCCCGACCAGGGCATCGCCGAATATGTCTCGAAAATCCTGCCCGAAGATCAGGCGAAGGCGCGCGGCGAACCCTATCACCTCGCCGTCGACAACCGCATGGTCGTTCCCGTCGGGCGTCAGGTGAAGCTGATCATCACCGGGTCCGACGTGATCCACAGCTTCGCGGTCCCGGCCTTCTGGACCAAGATGGACGCGGTTCCCGGCCGCGCCAACGAAACGACGTTCACCGCGACCAAGGTCGGCGTCTATTACGGCCAGTGCTCGGAGCTTTGCGGCGTTGACCACGGCTATATGCCGATCGCGGTCGAGGTCCTGCCGGTCGACAAGTGGAAGGCCTGGGTCCGCTCGAAGGGCGGCAATCCCGACGGTCCGGCGCCCGCCGCCGCGGCTCCGGCCGCACCCGCGCCCGCCGGTCCGGTCCCCGCGACCACGACCGCCGCGCCGGCTCCCGCGCCTGCCGCCACCGCACCCGAAGCAGCGCCGGCTGCGGCTCCCGCCGCCGCGCCTGCCGCCAAGAATTAATCAAGGGGTCCGACAGATGACCGATATCGCAGCGACTGCACCATCCCACGGCCACGATCATGCGCATGATCATGACCACGACCACACGCCGGGCTTCTTCGTCCGCTGGTTCATGTCCACGAACCACAAGGACATCGGCACGCTCTACCTGATCTTCGCGATCATCGCCGGCATCGTCGGTGGCGTCTTGTCGGGGATGATGCGCCTCGAACTCGCCGAACCGGGCATCCAGTATCTCCACGGCTGGGCGCAATTCTTCGACCCCGCCGCGACCGAGGTGCAGGCGAAGCATTTCTGGAACGTCATGATCACCGCGCACGGCCTGATCATGATCTTCTTCATGGTCATGCCGGCAATGATCGGCGGCTTCGGCAACTGGTTCGTGCCGTTGATGATCGGCGCGCCCGACATGGCCTTCCCGCGGATGAACAACGTCAGCTACTGGCTGACCACTGTGGCGTTCGTCATGCTCGTCGCCTCGATGTTCTTCCCCGGCGGCAGCGGCCTTGGCGCCGGTACCGGCTGGACGCTCTATGCGCCGCTGTCGACCAGCGGTTCGGTCGGCCCCGCGGTCGACATGGCGATCTTCTCGGTCCACCTTGCGGGTGCGGCGTCGATCCTTGGCGCGATCAACTTCATCACCACCATCTTCAACATGCGGGCGCCGGGCATGACCCTGCACAAGATGCCGCTGTTCGTGTGGTCGGTGCTGGTCACCGCCTTCCTGCTGCTGCTGTCGCTGCCGGTTCTGGCCGCGGCGATCACCATGCTGCTGACCGACCGCAACTTCGGCACCACCTTCTATGATGCGACGGGCGGCGGTGATCCGGTGCTCTACCAGCATCTCTTCTGGTTCTTCGGCCATCCCGAAGTCTACATCATGATCCTGCCGGGCTTCGGCATCGTCAGCCAGGTCATCTCGACCTTCAGCAAGAAGCCGGTCTTCGGCTATCTCGGCATGGCCTATGCGATGGTCGCGATCGGCGTCGTCGGTTTCATCGTGTGGGCGCACCACATGTTCACCGTCGGCATGAACGTGAACCTGAAGATGTACTTCACCGCGGCGACGATGGTCATCGCGGTCCCGACCGGCATCAAGATCTTTTCGTGGATCGCCACCATGTGGGGCGGCTCGCTGAGCTTCAAGACGCCGATGGTCTGGGCGCTGGGCTTCATCTTCATGTTCACCGTCGGCGGCGTGACCGGCGTCGTGCTCGCCAACGGCGGCGTCGACACCAACCTGCACGACACCTATTATGTCGTCGCGCACTTCCACTATGTGCTGTCGCTGGGCGCGGTCTTCTCGCTCTTCGCCGGCTTCTATTACTGGTTCCCGAAGATGTCGGGCCGGATGTACAGCGAGACGCTGGGCCAGCTCCACTTCTGGATCTTCTTCATCGGCGTGAACATCCTGTTCTTCCCCCAGCATTTCCTGGGTCAGCAGGGCATGCCGCGCCGCTATCCCGACTATGCCGAAGGCTTCGCCTACTGGCATTATATCTCGTCGGTCGGTTATGCGATCATGGCGGTCGGGATGCTCTTCTTCTTCGTGAACCTCGTCTATTCGCTGTTCGCGGGCAAGAAGGCCGCCGACAATCCGTGGGGCGAGGGTGCGACGACGCTCGAATGGACGCTGTCGAGCCCGCCGCCGTTCCACCAGTTCAACGAACTGCCGCGGATCGCGTGACGTCTATCGCCTGAACGGTTCCGCCCCCTGCCGGATGTCGGCGGGGGGCGTTTCCCTGAAGGCCGGAGTTGAGATGGCGCAGAGCCTGACCCATGGCGAAATGTCGCTGCCTGCCGATTGGCGCGACCTGTTCGCGCTGACCAAGCCGCGCGTGATGTCGCTCGTCGTGTTCACGGCGCTTTGCGGCCTGCTCGCGGCGCCGGGCAGCGTCCATCCGGTGCTCGCCTTCTCCTCGATCCTCGCGATCGCGCTGGGGGCGGGGGCGTCGGGGGCGCTCAACCAATGGTATGAGGCGGGGCTCGACGCGAAGATGAAGCGCACCGCCGGGCGGCCGCTTCCCGCAGGACGCCTCGACCCGCAGACCGCGCTCCACTTCGGGGTCGGGCTCGCCGCCTTCTCGGTCTTTCTGATGCTGTTCGCCGCCAATTGGCAGGCGGCGCTGCTGCTGACCGTCTCGATCCTCTTCTATGTCTTCGTCTATACGATGTGGCTGAAGCCCCGGACGCCGCAGAATATCGTCATCGGCGGCGCCGCGGGGGCCTTTCCGCCGCTGATCGGCTGGGTTGCTGCGACGGGCGGCGTCGCGCCGCTGCCGGTGCTGCTCTTCCTGCTCATCTTCCTGTGGACGCCGCCGCATTTCTGGGCGCTCGCGCTGTTCGTGCGCTCGGACTATGCCGCCGCGGGCATTCCGATGATGCCGGTCGTCGCGGGCGAAAGCTCGACCCGGCGCCAGATCCTTTTCTATGCGCTGATCATGGCGGCGGCGGCAATCGCGCCTTGGCCGCTCGGCTATACCGGCGCGCTCTATGGCTGGACCGCCGTGCTGCTGTCGGCGCTCTTCGTGCTGCTCTCGATCCAGGTCGGCACGCGCCGCACGGGCGAGGACGACCGGATGCAGCCCGAAAAGCGGCTCTTCGCTTATTCGATCGCCTATCTTTTCATCCTGTTCGGCGCGGTCGTCGCCGATCATTGGTGGCCGCTATGACCGACGAAAATCCGCAAGAGCCATTCGACGAGGCCGAATATCGTCGCCGCCAGCGCAGCCGGGCGAACCTGATGGGCTGGATATTGGGGGCGCTCGCGCTGCTGTTCTTCTTCATCACAATGGCGCGGATGGTGCCGCATTCATGACCGCCCTGATGCCCCGCCCGATCGCCCGCATGTCCAAGAACGCGAAGACCGCTTCGCTCGCCGCGCTGCTCGCGGTGGCGATGGTCGGGCTCGGTTTCGCGGCGGTGCCTCTCTACAATCTCTTCTGCCGCGTCACCGGCTTCGGCGGCACGACGCAGCGCTATGATCCCGTCGCGGCGGCCGAAACGCCGAAGGTTCTCAGCGACACCATCTCGGTGCGCTTCGACTCCAATGTCGCGCCGGGACTGCCGTGGAAATTCTATCCCGAGCATCCGACCGACACGGTCAGCATCGGCGCGCGCGACATGGCGATCTTCATCGCCCAGAATGAATCGACGCACGACCTGACCGGCACCGCGAGCTTCAACGTCACCCCCGACGCCGCAGGCAAATATTTCACCAAGATCCAGTGCTTCTGTTTCACGCAGCAGACGCTGAAGGCGGGGGAGCAGATTCGCATGCCGGTGCTGTTCTTCGTCGATCCCAAGATCAAGGACGACCCCGACGCGCGCGACATCGAAGAGATCACCCTCAGCTACACCTTCCACCCTGTAGACGGGGACAAAAAGGCGAGCTAAGGCCGCGATCGAAGAGTCTTAATCCAGGACCGGCGGGTGATGGGGAATCACCGGGCTGGGGCAAAAAACGGGAACTGCGACATGGCTGGTGCCAAACATCATGACTATCACCTCGTAAACCCCAGCGTCTGGCCGATGATCGGCTCGATCGCGGCGCTCGTCATGTTCTTCGGCGGGGTGATGTGGATGCACGCCGATTATTTCGGCGGCGCCGGGAAGTGGGTGTTCGGCCTGGGCGTCGCGGGCGTGATCGCCACCTTCTTCAGCTGGTGGTCGGACGTCATCGCCGAGGCGCACGCGGGCGACCATACCCCGGTCGTCCAGCTTCACATGCGCTATGGCATGATCCTGTTCATCGCATCCGAAGTGATGTTCTTCGTCGGCTGGTTCTGGGCGTGGTTCGATTTCTCGCTCTTTCCGGTGCCGGTCGAGATCGTCGACGGCGCGGTGACCTCGCTGTTCGGGCAGGACGGCGCCTCCGCGATCACCGTCTGGCCGCCGAAGGGCATCCATGTCATCGACGCTTTCTCGCTGCCTTTGCTCAACACGCTGATCCTGCTCTGCTCGGGCACCACGATCACCTGGGCGCATCATTCGCTGATCCACGGCGACCGCGAGGGGCTGAAAAAGGGCCTGTGGCTGACGATCATCCTCGGCGTGACCTTCAGCTGCATCCAGGCCTATGAATATGCCGAGGCACCGTTCCCCTTCGGCACGATCAACTATACCTCGGCCTTCTTCATGGCGACCGGCTTCCACGGGTTTCACGTGCTCGTCGGCACGATCTTCCTGATCGTCTGCCTCGTTCGGACCTACAAGGGCCATTTCACCCCACAGCAGCATTTCGGCTTCGAAGCGGCCGCCTGGTATTGGCACTTCGTCGACGTGGTGTGGCTGTTCCTCTTCATCATCGTCTATGTCTGGGGCGGCTGGGGCGCGCCGGTCGCTGCGCACTAAATTGCCGGGCGACAAACCAGCAGCAAAGGGGCAGCCGCCGGTCTGGCGCGCTGCCCTTTTTGCGACCTGCCCCGAATGCGGGGCGCCGGGCCTGTTCGAGGGCGCGGCCCGCTTTCGCGAGCGCTGCCCGGCGTGCGGGCTCGATTACGGCCGCTACAATGTCGGTGACGGCCCTGCGGCCTTTCTGACCCTGATCGTCGGTGCGCTGCTGATCGTGCTGGCGTTGCTGCTCGACGCGGCGGTGCGGCCGCCGATCTGGGTGCATGTGATATTGTGGGTGCCGCTGACGATCGTCGCGGTGATCTATGGCCTGCGCGTCGGTAAGGCGGCGCTGCTCGCCAGCGAGCATCAACGGCAGGCCGCCGAAGGAAAGCTCAGCGATGACGGAAAGCCCTGACGCGCCGCGCCGCTGGCCGGTGATCCCGACCATCCTTGTGCTCGCCGCCGCCGCGGTGATGGTCGCGCTCGGCGTCTGGCAGCTTCAGCGCAAGGGCGAGAAGGAAGCGCTGATCGCGCTTTACGAGCGCAACCGGGCGATGTCGTCGCTCGTGACCTATCCCAAGCTACCCCCCGTTCCTGACGCGATGCTGTTTCGCAAGAGCAGCGTCGTTTGCCTGGAGGTGGTCAAATGGGATCCGCGCGGCGGCACCGACCGCAAGGGGCAAACGGGCATCCGCATGATCGCCGACTGCCGCACCGGCGCCGAGGGGCCGGGCGTGTTGATCGACGTCGGGATCGCCGACGATTTCACGCCGCCCGCGTGGAAGGGCGGAACGGTGCAGGGGACGATCGTTCCCGGCCCGGAGCAGCCGACGCTGATCCAGCGACTGACGGGGAAAGCGGTGCCCGCGCGCGCGATGCTCGTCGCCGATACGTCGGTTCCGGGGTTGCGCGCCAGCGAGGTGCCGTCGGGGGCCGACCTGCCGAACAATCACCTCGCCTATGCCGTCCAATGGTTCTTCTTCGCCGCGATCGCGCTGATTATCTACGTCCTCGCGGTGCGCCGCCGCTTGCAGCGGTGACGGCGCGCCGTTAGGGCGCATTCCCGTGATGGACTATATCAGCACCCGCGGCTCCGCGCCGACCCTCGACTTCCGTGCCGCCACGCTTGCCGGTCTCGCCGGCGACGGCGGGCTCTATGTGCCGGCCGAATGGCCGCAGATGTCGGCGGACGAAATTCGCGCGCTTGCCGGGCTCGATTATGTCGAAACCGCGGTGCGGGTGATGGCGCCCTTCGTTGCGGACATATTGAGCGAGGAGGAACTGCGGGGTCTCTGCAAGGCCGCCTATGGCCGGTTCAGCCACGATGCCGTGACGCCGCTGGTGCAGCTCGACCATCGTCACTGGCTGCTCGAATTGTTTCACGGCCCGACGCTGGCGTTCAAGGACGTCGCGCTGCAACTGCTCGGCCAGCTTTTCGAAAAATTCCTCGCGGGCGGCGAGACCGACCTCACCATCGTCGGCGCGACCTCGGGCGACACCGGCTCGGCGGCGATCGAGGCGGTCGCGGGGCGCGAGCATATCCGCATCTTCATGCTCCACCCCGAAGGCCGGGTCAGCGACGTCCAGCGCCGCCAGATGACGACGGTGCTCGCTCCCAATGTTCATAATATCGCGATCGACGGCAGCTTCGACGATGCCCAGGCGATGGTGAAGCGGCTGTTCGGCGATGCCGAGGCGCGGGGCCAACTGACCCTGTCGGCGGTGAACAGCATCAACTGGGCGCGGCTGATGGCGCAGGTCGTCTATTATTTTTACGCCGCCGTCCGCCTCGGCGCACCCGATCGCCCCGTTGCGTTCAGCGTGCCGACGGGCAATTTCGGCGACGTGTTCGCGGGCTATGTCGCGGCGCGCATGGGGCTACCCGTGGCAAGGCTGGTGGTGGCGACCAACGTCAACGACATCCTTCACCGCGCGCTGTCGTCGGGAGATTATAGCGCGGGCAGCGTCACCCCGACCGCGACCCCCAGCATGGACATCCAGGTCAGCAGCAATTTCGAGCGGTTGCTGTTCGATCTGTCGGGGCGTGACGGCGCGGCGATCACCGGCATGATGGGCGAGTTCGACGCCAATCGCGCGATGACGATCCCCGATGATATGTTGCGCGGCGCGCGCGACCTGTTCACGAGCGCGCGGGTCGACGGCGACGCGATGACGCTCGCACTGCGCTGGGCGCAGGAGCATGGCGGCCAGATCATCGACCCGCACAGCGCGGTCGGCCTCGCCGCCGCTCGCTCGCTCGATATCGACGCCGACATTCCCGTCGTCACCCTCGCGACCGCGCATCCGGCGAAGTTCCGCGATGCCGTCGAGCGCGCGACTGGCGTGCGCCCGTCGCTTCCCGCGCGGCTCGGCAATCTGTTCGAGCGCGAGGAGCGCTATGTGACGCTTCCGGGCGACTATGACGTGGTAAAGGCGCATATCCTGGTCGAGGCGGCGCGTGGCTGAGCTGCAGCCCCTCGTCACGCTCGTCGGCGAGGCTTGGGACGATTACGGGCTGGTCGACAGCGGCGGCGGGCGCAAGCTCGAACGCTATGGCCCCTACCGCTTCATCCGTCCCGAACCGCAGGCGATGTGGCAACCCGCGCTCCCCACGAGCGAATGGGAACAGGCCGACGGCGAATTCATCCCAGCGTCGGACGACGACGGCGGCGGGCGCTGGTATTATAACAAGCCCGTCCCCGCCGAAGGCTGGCCGCTCGGCTGGCGCGAGACGCGCTTCACAGCGAGTTGCACGCCGTTCCGCCATCTGGGCTTCTTCCCCGACATGGCGCCGGTGTGGGACTGGCTGCGCGGCGAGATCGCGGACAAGCCCGATCCCGCCTTCCTCAACCTCTTCGGCTATACTGGCGTCGGCAGCCAGGCGCTCGCCGCGGCGGGCGCTGCGGTGACGCATGTCGATGCGTCGAAGAAATCGGTCGCGCAGGCGCGCGAGAATGCGGCGCTCGCGGGGATGGGCGACAAGCCGATCCGCTGGATCGTCGACGACGCCGGAAAGTTCACCGCGCGCGAGGTACGGCGCGAGCGGCGCTACGACGCGATCCTGCTCGATCCGCCGAAGTTCGGGCGCGGGCCGAACAATGAGCGCTGGCAGCTCGAAGAGGGGCTGGCGCCCCTGCTCGCCGATTGCCGCCAGTTGCTCGACGCCGACAGCCGGGCGCTGTTCCTGACCGTTTACGCTGTCCGCATGTCGGCGCTCGCGATCGGCGAACTGCTCGCGCAGCTTTTCGCCGACCTGCCGGGCAAGGTCGAATGCGGCGAACTGGCGGTGCGCGAGGAGGCGCGGGGGCTGTTGCTGCCGACCGCGATCTTTGCGCGGTGGAGCCGGTAAAAAGTCATCCAAAAATCCGTTTGGCCTGAGCTTGTCGAAGGGCCGTTCTTTCTTGGCGAGGGCAAAGAAAAGGACGGTGCTTCGACAAGCTCAGCACAAACGGATCATGGTGACGTTGGCTTTCAGCTTTCCGGTGTCGCCAGCTCGATCCGGTTGCGCCCGCCTTCCTTGGCGCGATAGAGCGCTTCGTCGGCGGCTTTCAGCGCCGCGCGCACCTCGGCATAGCCGAAGACGTCGGCAACTCCGCCCGAGAAGGTGATCTGGCCGAAGGGCTGGTCGGTCTTGCGGTTGATCAGCCGCCGCTCGGACAGGCTTTCGCGCGCTTCGTCGAGCCGCTTCGCCGCTTCGCTCGGCGGCAGGCCGCGGAACAGCATGACGAATTCCTCGCCGCCGTGGCGTGCGACATGACAATGATCGTTGGAAATCCGCGCCAGCGTGTCGGCGATCAGCTTGATGACGCGGTCGCCGGCTTCGTGGCCGTGGACGTCGTTGACCTTTTTGAACTCGTCGATGTCGCAGAAGGCGACCGACAATGGCTCGCACGCGCCGCGCGCTTCCTCATGATGGCGTTCGAGCAGCACCTCGAAGGCGCGGCGGTTGGGCAGGCCGGTCAGATAGTCGATCTCGGCGTCGCGTTTGGCGCGGGCGAGGCTGCGGCGCAGCGCCTTCGCTTCATCCTCGCTCTTGCGCATCTCGTCCTCGGCGTGCCGCGTGCGTTCGAGCATCACCTTGGCGATGTCGGCGAGGTGCGAGACGAGTTCGCCGGTCTTTTGTACCTGTTCGAGGTCGCTGACATGCGCCTCCAGCTTCGATCCATATTCGCTGGTCGCGCTGCGCGCCGCCTTGGTGTTGGTGTGGAAGGTTTCGAGGTTTGATTCGAGCCGCGCGACCATGCGGTCGAGATCGGCGCGATCGGCGACGACGGGCTCCTGCTCCATCAGCTCGTCGAGCCATTGCTGGGTGACGCCCTCGTGCATCTGCGAGCGCGCCGCGATCTGGCGCGCGAGCCGTGGGTTGATACCCGAAAAGGCGCTGTGCGCGATCAGCAGGTTGGCGGGCGAAATGTCGAGATCGTGATTGAGGAGGAAGGACGTCATCGCCCCGAGCAGTTGCTCACGCGCCTCGCGGACCAGGTTGCGCGACCCCGGCGGGGCCTCGCTCCCTTCTTCATAGGTCCCGCTGCGCGCGCGGAGCCCCAGCCAGCCCAGGAGCCGCCCTACCGGCTCGTTCGATGGTGTTGCGTGAGTGGTCATGCGCCATTTAACGGGCGTGCGTGGTCCGGTTTTAAGTGTCGGCGCAAAATTTGCTCAGCGGTCGATGCGGCCTTCGTCGCGACCCGGCATGGGCGCCAGAAAGGGCAGGAGCAGCGCGGTCAGCACCAGCCAGCCGCTCGATGACGCCAGCGCGCCGGGCAGCGACCAGAGGTCGGCGAGCAGGCCGAACAGCCAGGCGCCGAGCGCCATCGCGCCGAACGTCACCGCCTGATAGATCGACAGGCAGCGGCCGAGGATCGCTTCGGGTGAACGAAGCTGCATCGCGACGTTGAGCGTGGTCAGCGTCGATACCCAGGCGAGCCCCGCGACGAAGGTCGACGCCATCACCACCGCAACCGACGGGACGAGCGCCATCGGCACGAGCGCCGCGGCGAAGACCAGCGCCGATGTGCTGACGATCCGGTCGCTGCCCCAGCGGCGGCGCAGATAACCGACCTGCAGCGCGGCAATGATCGACCCGGCGCCGAAGGCCGCGAGGCAGAGGCCATAGATCGTCTCGGTCCCGTGCAGGCGGTCGCGGACGAGCGCGGGGAGCAAGGCCTGGAAACTGATCGCCGCGATGCCGAAGGCGAAGCCGCGGGTCAGGATGCGCCGCACCGGGTTCGACTGGACGCAGAAGCGGATGCCGGTCGCGATTGCCGCGAGCATCGGCGTGCGCTGCGGCGGCGCGACTTCGGGATGCCAGCGCAGCAGCACGACGATCAGCGCGAGATAGCTGATCGAATTGATCGCGAAGGCGGGGGCGGGGCCGGTGAGCGAAATGAGCAGCCCGCCGAGCGCTGGGCCGACGCTGCGCGCGAGGTTGAAGGCGATGCTGTTGAGCGCGATCGCCTGCGGCAGGTCCCTGGGGCCGACCTGCAGGCGCACCGACGCCTGCCACGCGGGGCCGTTGAGCGCGGTGCCGCAGCCGACCGAAAGCGTGAAGAAGAGCAGCAGCAAGGGCGAGATCGCGCCGATCCACGTCGTCACCGTCAGCGCGGCCGAGACGATCAGCATCCCGGTCTGTGCCGCGAGCATGACGCGGCGGCGGTCGAAATTATCGGCGATCGCCCCGGCGAAGACACCGAGCAGCAGGATCGGGATCGTCGCGCCCGCCTGGACCAGCGCGATGAGCTGATGCGATGGAGTCAGTTCGGTCATCAGCCAGGCGGCGCCGACCGACTGGATCATCGATCCCATGTTCGAGGCGAGATTGGCGATCCAGATCGCGCGGAAAGCGGGATAGCGGAAGGGGGCGAGAGAAGAAGGCGGGGAAGATGTCTGCGTCGCGCTCACGAATCAAGCGCGTAGCTGCGCCGGGGGGCGGGTGCAATCGGAGCGGAAAGTTTTTTCGGTTTATGTGGCGGCTTTGGGGTGGGGAGCGGCCATTCCCCATCTTCGTCATTCCCGCGAAAGCGGGAACCCAGTGTGGGGTCAGCCCGCGCACGCTCTGGGTCCCCGCTTTCGCGGGGATGACAAAGTAGGGGGCTGCAATCGGTCGTTTCCAGACGTTCGTCATCCAGCATCCCTCCGATCCTCCCACCCGGCCCCGGCCGTGAAATAATCGTGCTTCCCCACTGGCGCGCTTGGCTCCGACTGGTTACATGGGCCGCCACCAAACGAGTCGCGTGTGCCGCCCCGAACCCCGCGGGCAGGCGCCGCCCGCATCAGAAAGTGGCACCCATGGAAATCATCACCGGCCTGACCTTCGACGACGTGCTGCTGGTGCCCGGCGCGTCGGACATCCTGCCCTCCGACGCCAATCTGTCGACGCAGCTTACCAGCGAGATCAGCCTCAACATCCCGATCCTGTCGTCGGCGATGGACACGGTGACCGAGGCCGACATGGCGATCTTGATGGCGCAGATCGGCGGCATCGGCGTCCTCCACCGCAATTTGACGATCGAGGAACAGGCGGCGGCGGTGCGGCAGGTCAAGCGCTTCGAGAGCGGGATGATCGTCAACCCGATCACCATCACCCCCGACGCGCCGCTTTCCTATGCCACCGCGCTGATGGACCAGCACAGGATCTCGGGCATTCCGGTGGTCGAGCCCGGCGGCAAGCTCGTCGGCATCCTGACCCACCGCGACGTCCGTTTCGCCGACAATCCGGGCCAGCCGGTGCGCGAGCTGATGACCGCCGAAAACCTCGCGACCGTCCGCCCCGGCGTCGGGCAGGACGAGGCGCGCAAGCTGCTCCACCAGCGCCGCATCGAAAAGCTGCTCGTCGTCGATGATGATTATCGCTGCATCGGGCTGATCACCGTCAAGGACATGGAAAAGGCGGTTACCTATCCCGACGCCACCAAGGACGAGAACGGACGCCTGCGCGTCGCCGCCGCGACCAACACCGGGGACAGCGGGATCGAGCGCGCCGAGGCTTTGCTTGACGCCGAATGCGACCTGATCGTCGTCGACACCGCGCACGGCCACAGCAAGGGGGTCGGTGCGACGGTCGAGAAGATCAAGAAGCTCTCGAACCGGGTGCAGGTACTGGCGGGCAACGTCGCGACCGGGGAGGCGACCAAAGCCTTGATCGGTTGCGGCGCTGACGGGGTGAAGGTCGGCATCGGCCCGGGGTCGATCTGCACGACGCGCGTCGTCGCGGGGGTCGGCGTGCCGCAGCTTACCGCGATCCTCGACAGCGTCGAGGCGGCGGAGAAGCTGGGCGTGCCGGTGATCGCCGACGGCGGCCTGCGCACCTCGGGCGACATCGCCAAGGCACTCGCGGCGGGCGCGTCGAGCGTGATGGTCGGCTCGCTGCTTGCGGGCACCGCCGAGGCACCGGGCGAAACCTTCCTGTTCCAGGGCCGGACCTACAAAAGCTATCGTGGCATGGGCAGCGTCGGCGCGATGGCGCGCGGCTCGGCCGACCGCTATTTCCAGCAGGACATCAAGGACCAGATGAAGCTGGTTCCCGAAGGCATCGAGGGCCAGGTGCCGTTCAAGGGCGCCGCGAAAGACGTGATCCACCAGCTCGTCGGCGGCGTGAAGGCGGCGATGGGCTATACCGGCAGCCGCACGCTCAAGGATTTGCGCGAGCGCGCGAAGTTCGTCCGCATCACCAATGCGGGACTGCGCGAAAGCCATGTTCATGATGTCGCGATCACCCGCGAGGCGCCGAATTATCCGGTGGGGTGATTCGTGACGCAACGACACATCCATCCCCTCCCGCAGGCGGGAGGGGAGGGGGTTCATGACCCCCGCCGCTCGCCTCCAGACCGCGATCGAAATCCTCGACGCCATCGCTGCCGCGGCGCGCGAGGGTGGGGCGCCGGCCGATGCGATCTTCGCCGAAGCGATGCGCGCGCGCCGCTATGCGGGGTCGAAGGACCGGCGTGCGATCCGCGGTCATGTCTATGACGCGATCCGCGCGGTGCGCTCGGCGCCGCCATCGGGGCGCTCGGCGATGCTCGCGCTCGCCGATGCCGATCCGGCGCTGATCGAGCTGTTCGACGGCTCGGCCTATGGCCCCGCACCGATCGCGCCCGGTGAAGCGCGCGCTGAAACCGGCCTTGCTGCACAGGCGCTGTTCGACCTGTTCGACCCGCTCGTGGATGCCGGCGAAGGTGAAGCGATGCTCGCCCGCGCGCCGCTCGACCTGCGCGCCAATCGCATCAAAGCCGACCGCGACGCGCTTGCGGCGCTGTTTCCTGATGGCGAAGCGATCGCCGGCGCGCCCGACGGCTGGCGCCTGCCGCCCGAGACCGCGGCGGTCCAGCATCCCGCCTATGCCGACGGTCTTTTCGAAGTGCAGGATGCCGCGAGCCAATATGCGTCCGCGGCGCTCGATGCCGCGCCGGGGCAGGCGATCGTCGACCTCTGCGCCGGCGGCGGCGGCAAGACGCTCGCTATCGCGTCCTGCACCGGCAATGGCGCCGATATCCTGGCCTGCGACACCAATCGCGCGCGCCTCCAGCAACTCCTGCCGCGCGCCGAACGCGCGGGCGCGACGCGGCTCGAAACGCGGCTGCTCAATCCGGGTCAGGAGAGCGCGATGCTCGCCGACTGGCAGGGTCGGGGGACGCGCGTGTTCGTCGATGCGCCCTGTTCGGGAAGCGGCACATGGCGGCGCAGCCCCGAACTGCGCTGGCGCCTGACGCCCGCGCGGCTCGACCGCCATCTTGCCGATCAGGCGAAGCTGATCGACATCGGCGCCGATCTTGTAGCGCCGGGCGGCAAACTCCTCTATGCCGTCTGCTCGATCATCGCGCGCGAGGGGCGGGCCCAGGTGGACGAATTTCTGAACCGGCATCCCGGCTGGACCGCCGACGAATCCTGTCTGCCCGAAGGCGTCGGACGCGCGGCGGGCGGCGGTTTTCTGCTGACTCCGGCGCGCGACGGTTGCGACGGATTTTTCCTCGCACGGCTGACGGCACCATGTTAGCATCGCCCGACATGAAGACATGGGAGAATGCGATGCGCGTCAGTTTTCTGGCTCTGGGTGCCGGCTTTGTCCTCGCCAGTATGCCGGTCGCCTCCGATGCGCAGCGCGCCGACAGCGACATATTGCCGTCCTCGGTCACCTTGCAGAAGCAGGGCGAGGCGGCGCAGGGCGCGGGCGATCTGAATGGCGCGGTCGATTATTATGAATCGGCGCTCGCCGCCGACCCGCGGAACCGTTCGGCGGTCATCGCGATGGCGCAGGTGGCGCGGGCGCAGGGCCTGCCGGGCAAGGCGATCGCTCTCTATCGCGAGGCGCTGCTGCTCGAACCCAATGATCTCACCGCGCTAACCGGCCAAGGCGAAGCGCTCGCCGACAAGGGCGCGCTCGAACTGGCACGCGAAAAGCTCGCCGAGGCGCAGCGGCTGTGCAAGGATAAATGCCCGCAAGTCGCGGCGCTCGAAAAGGCGATCGCGACCAGCGACACCAAGCGCGTCGTCGCGGCGGAGGCAATCGCGCCCAAGCCGGTGGCGACGGTCGGGGCGACCGGCCAGAACTGACCATCGCGCGCGAAGCGCCGTCGAACGCTTCTCCTGACCGGAAACGGACTTATCCTTGATCGTCATTCCCGCGAAAGCGGGAACCCAGTATGGGGTCAGCCGACGCACGCTCTGGGTTCCCGCTTTCGCGGGAATGACGAAGGGGAAACGTCCGCTGACCACTTCCAAACCGGCATCTCGGCCACACACCCATTGACGCCCCATTAACCAATGTTGGGCATAGCTTCGCGATCCTTCAGAGACGTGGGTAGCGCAATGAAATATGATCCGATCAATCCGGCGGCGCAGATGCTCGACCAGTCGGTCGCCAGCGATTGCGGCGAGCTGGCCGTCGGATGCAGCGATGCCGCGGGACGGATCAAGCGGGCGACCGATCAGATGGAGCGCCAGATCGCCGAACTCGGGCGGCTCGAGGAATATGTCGTCGGGCTCGAAGCCGACCAGCGCCAGATCGCCGATTCGACCGACGAGGCGAAGCTGTTGTCGGCGCGGGCGTGCGAACAGCTCGATGCGGGCGCGGAGCGCGTCAATCTGGCGGTAAGCGAATTTCGCTCGGTCATCGATCTCGTCGCCCGGCTCGGCACGCATGTCACCAATTTCGCCGCGGTGATGGAACAGGTGCAGCAGGTCAGCCAGTCGATCGAACAGATCGCCAAGACCACCAACATGCTCGCGCTCAATGCCGCGATCGAGGCCGAGCGCGCGGGCGATGCCGGGCGCACGTTCGCGGTCGTGGCGTCGGAAGTGAAGAAGCTGGCGCAGAACACGCGCGGAGCGACCGACGAAATCCGCCGCTCGATCGGCAGCCTTGCCGCCGAAGCGAGCGGGCTGGTCACCGAAATTCAGTCGGGGGTCGAGCAGTCGAGCCGCGCCGAGGCGCAGTTCGAGACGATCACCGACGCGCTGCACGATGCGACGCATCTCGTCGCGCTGCTCGACGGCCAGAGCGACCGCATCGCGCAGTCGAGCGCGATGGTCCATGCCAACGGTGCCAAGGTGCGCGAGGCGATGGACCATGTGGTCGCTTCGGTGCGCGACAACAGCGCGATCCTCGACGGCACCCGCGATTCGATCCTGTCGATGGAGCATGTGTCGAACCGCATGTTCAACGCGGTGATTTCGGCTGGGGTCAGCCCCGCGGACTCGGCGATCGTCGAACTGGCGGCGCGCGTGCGCGACCGCTTCGTGACGCTGGCCGAGGATGCGATCGCCGACGGCAAGCTGACGATGGAGCAATTGTTCGACACCGACTATGTTCGCGTGCCGGGGTCGAACCCCGAACGCTTCCGCACCAGCCTCTGCGATTGGGCCGACGCCAACTGGCGCCCGCTGTTCGACCAGATCGTCGCCGAACATCCCGAGATCAAGATGTCGTCGGCGGGCGACATGAACGGCTTTCTGCCGACACACATCACCGATTGCTCGCGCGCGCCGACCGGCGATCTGGAGCATGACACTGCGCATTGCCGCAACGGCCGCATCCTGCTCGACGAGACCGATATGGCGGCGAAGCGCAGTAGTGCGCCCTTCTTCATGACCGTCTATCGGCAGGAGGGCGACGGGATCAATTATCTGACCGTGCGCAACGTCTATATGCCGGCGGTCATCAATGGGCGTCGCTGGGGCGACGTCGAGGTGGCGTACCAGCTTTAAGGCGCGCAGATAATGGTCGTGCTCCCCCGCGAAGGCGGGGGTCCATCTTCTGTAGGAGCAAGATGGTGCCGACCGGTGATGGGTCCCCGCCTTCGCGGGGACACACAATCAAATTTACCGGATTAGGCTCAAGCGCCCTGCCGCCGCGCCATGAAGGCGAGCTTTTCGAACAGCATCACGTCCTGCTCATTCTTGAGCAGCGCGCCGTGGAGCGGCGGGATCGCCTTGCCGACGTCGCGGTTCTGGAGCACCTCCAGCGGCATGTCCTCGGCGAGCAGCAGCTTCAGCCAGTCGATCAGCTCGCTGGTCGACGGCTTCTTCTTGAGCCCCGGCACGTCGCGCACTTCGTAGAAGATGTCCATCGCGCGGCTGACCAGCGTCTTCTGGATGCCGGGGAAATGGACCTCGACGATGTCCGCCATCGTGTCGCGGTCGGGGAATTTGATGTAATGGAAGAAGCAGCGGCGCAGGAAGGCGTCGGGCAGTTCCTTTTCATTGTTCGAGGTGATGACGACGATCGGTCGCTCCTTCGCGCTGATCGTCTCGTCGGTCTCATAGACGTGGAAGGCCATGCGATCGAGTTCCTGAAGCAGGTCGTTCGGGAATTCGATGTCGGCCTTGTCGATCTCGTCGATCAGCAGGACGGGGAGCTTGGGGCTGGTGAACGCTTCCCACAGCTTGCCCTTCTTGATGTAATTGCGGATGTCGTGGACGCGTTCCTCGCCGAGCTGGCCGTCGCGCAGGCGCGCGACCGCGTCATATTCGTAAAGGCCCTGCTGCGCCTTGGTCGTCGACTTGATGTTCCAGGTGATCAGCGGCGCGTCGAACGCCTTGGCAATCTCTTCGGCCAGCACGGTCTTGCCGGTGCCCGGTTCGCCCTTCACGAGCAGCGGCCGGCGAAGCATCGTCGCGGCGTTGACCGCGACCTTCAGGTCGTCGGTCGCGATATAGGCGCTGGTTCCTTCGAAACGCATCGGTGCGCTGCCTTTCCCTTAACGTGAACGTCAAGCGAATGGCACAGCGCGGCAGGGGGTGCAAGCGAATCTCCCCTATCGCCCGCGGAAGAGCGCAGGTCAGGGATGTGATCGGCTGGCGGCGCGGGCGGCGAGGAGATCCCATAGACCGCTGTGCTGCGCGATCAGTTGCTGGGCGCCAAAGACGATCGCGCGTTCGACCGCGGGGCCGTCGGCGATCTGCGCTGCGACGCGAGCGGTGTCGCGCAGGTCGGGCAGGGTGCAGCGCGGCGCCGCGAGTTCGAGCCGCTGCGCGCTGATGTCGAGCAGCACGCGGATCGTGCGCCAGTCGAGCGTCAGCGCGATCGCGGCGCCCATCGCGCAGCCCTGGCGATCCGATTCGGCGAGCATGTCGAGCGCGCGGCGCTGCGCCGCGACGGCGGCTTCGCACTGCGCTTGCCCCTGCGTGCTCGGCATCGGGCCGACCGCGGCGGCGATCTTCGACAGAAAGGCGCGTTCCTGGGCGAAGGCCTGCGCCGCTTCCTCCATCCATTTGCGCGACGCCGGATCGACCGCCTTGCGCGCTGCGCTGTCGACGACGCCGGGATAGCGGCCATGGAGCAGGCAGAGGAAATGGACGGCGTCGGCCAGATTGCGCATCGCCTCGGGCCCGCTCGACAGCGCGCCGGATCGGACGTGCGGATGAGCCCCGGTGCCCTCGCTGGCGACCAGATTATCGAGCAGTTCGGCGACGCCGCGCGCTTGCGACAGAGGTCGGGCCGATTGGGGCTGGGTCGATGAGCTCAACGCTGGATCCTTGCCTGCTGCGTGGGCTGGTCCCCCCATCGCGTGGATTTCGAGCGTTCCGTCTTAAGCCAACGTCGTAAACGCCCCGTTTATGAGCGACCTTCGATTCGTCGCATTGCTGTGCCGGATAGAGACGGGTCGGTCGGAAGCGGAGACGGAAGGACCGGCAAGCCCGGGGAAGCTTGCCGGTCCGGTGACGGCGCCGGGGAGCGCCGATCGGGGGTGGGGGCGGCCCGCCGCCTGTCAGGCTGCGAGAGCCATTTCGCCGATCTTTTCACCAGCCGGCGCGGTGTCCTCCACGACGGCCGGCAGCGGCTGCGCGGCAGCAGCGGCGGCCTTGTTCGGGAAGAGAAGCCGCGACAGCAGCACGACGGCACCGAGCGCGAAATAGGCGATGAAAGTCTGCACCGGCAGAAAGAAAAGCGGCGCAATGAAGGCGAGGCGAAGCCACAGCGGGTTGAAGCCGAAATCCTGACCCACGGCCTCGCAGATACCGAAGAAGGTGTCGCGGCGGCGGAAGAGATTGGTGGTTTCGTTTTCCATCATATTGTCTTTCCCTTTGGCTGCGGGCATCGCCCCGTGCCGATGCCGAGTGCATCGCAAAGGCCGTGCCAATTTGTGCAGCCCCCGAATTTCCGGGCTTTTCCCGCGCCGGCCGATGCCGGTCACCTGCCCTGGACCTCGAATCATTTCCCATCGAGTGGGAATGTTCGCCATTTGATGGGTGGCGCCTGAACCGCGCATGAAGCCCTCCCGTCGCGATGACGCAAGGCTATCTGGGCGGCAAATATGAACATTTAAAGAGAGGCAGCGAAAAAATTGTGCGATGCAGCATTCCGGCAACAGCTTGATCCGAAGTGCGAAACAACGGTGCTTATGGTGATTGCCAAAATCGATGCCGATGACGATTTTGGGGTAGGAAGCGGCCCTTCCCAGCCACATTCGTCATCCCGGCGAAGGCCGGGATCTCACCCTATCGCCATGACGCATCGGCGAGATCCCGGCCTTCGCCGGGATGACGGAGTTTTGTCGCATTGCTGATGATCCTCCCTGTCGCGCAGCGATGGGGAGGTGGCAGCGCCCTTCGACTGCCTTGGCAGGCGCTCAGGATAAACTGCGCCTTTGGCGAAGCGCTGACGGAGGGGCGCTGCCGCAACCGTCGCGGCCCCTGCACCACCGCTTCGCGGCGGTCCCCCTCCCCACGGCTCCGCCGCAGGGAGGATTAGGTCCGCAACCGGTTGCTAACGGACACCACATGTCGACAAAGCAAAACACCCCGCCGGCGAGGGCGGGGTGTCTGCTGTCGGGAATGTTCCCAAAACTATTGGTCGAGGAAGCTGCGCATCTTGCGGCTGCGGCTCGGGTGCTTGAGCTTCCGCAGCGCCTTCGCCTCGATCTGGCGGATGCGTTCGCGGGTCACGCTGAACTGCTGGCCGACTTCCTCCAGCGTGTGGTCGGTGTTCATGCCGATGCCGAAGCGCATGCGAAGAACACGTTCCTCGCGCGGGGTGAGGGACGCCAGAACGCGTGTTACCGTTTCCTTGAGGTTCGACTGCACCGCGGCGTCGACCGGGATGACGGCGTTCTTGTCCTCGATGAAATCGCCGAGGTGGCTGTCTTCCTCGTCGCCGATCGGGGTTTCGAGGCTGATCGGCTCCTTGGCGATCTTCATCACCTTGCGGACCTTTTCGAGCGGCATCGAGAGGCGCTCGGCCATTTCCTCGGGCGTCGGTTCGCGGCCGCTTTCGTGGAGGAACTGGCGGCTGCAACGCACCAGCTTGTTGATCGTCTCGATCATGTGGACCGGGATGCGGATCGTGCGCGCCTGGTCGGCGATCGAGCGGGTGATCGCCTGCCGGATCCACCAGGTCGCATAGGTGCTGAACTTGTAGCCGCGGCGATACTCGAACTTGTCGACCGCCTTCATCAGCCCGATATTGCCTTCCTGAATGAGGTCGAGGAACTGCAGGCCGCGGTTCGTATATTTCTTGGCGATCGAGATGACGAGGCGCAGATTCGCCTCGACCATTTCCTTCTTGGCGATGCGCGCTTCGCGTTCACCCTTCTGGACCATGTTCACGACCCGGCGGAATTCGGTCAGGCTCATGCCCGCGGCCTGCGCGATTTCCGAAATCTCGATGCGGATGCGGTCGACCGCGCCCGCTTCATTCTCGGCGAAAGCGGCCCATTTCTTGTCGATGCCGCTGACGCTATCGAGCCAGTTCTCCTCGAGCTCGCGCCCGACATAATTGTCGAGGAACGACTTGCGCGGCACCTTGTGCCGCTCGGCGAGACGCAGCATCTGGCCGCCGAGCGCGGTCAGGCGGCGGTTGTAGCTGTAGAGCTGGTCGACGAGATATTCGATCTTGGTGCCGTGGAACTGCACGCTTTCGACCTGCGCGGTGAGCTCCTCGCGCAGCTTGTGATATTTCTTCTCCGATGCCGCAGGGAATTCCTCGCCGCCCGACAGCGATTCGAGCCGCGCTTCCTGCAGCTTCTGGAACGCCTTGAAGCTCTTGGTGATGGCGGCGAATTTCTCCAGCGCGTCGGGCTTGAGCAATTCTTCCATCGCCGCGAGGCTCAGCGTATTGTCCTCGTCGTCTTCCTCGAAGCTCTCGCGCTTGCCCGAGGTGCCTTCGCCGTCCTCGTCGTCGCCGTCGGCGGACGGTTCTTCCTCGACCTCATCCTCGTCCTTGAACGAGACGCCGGCGGTCTTTTCGCTGATCTCGCCGTCGTCGCCCTCGGCCTCGTCGTCGAGATTTTCGGGCGCCGGATCCTTCGAGAGCATCGCCTCGAGGTCGACGATCTCGCGAAGCTGCATGTCGCCGTTGTTGAGCGCGTTCGACCATTCGATGATCGCGTTGAAGGTCAGCGGGCTTTCGCAAAGCCCGAGGATCATCGTGTCGCGCCCCGCCTCGATGCGCTTCGCGATCGCGATTTCGCCCTCGCGGCTGAGCAGTTCGACCGCGCCCATCTCGCGCAGATACATGCGCACCGGGTCGTCGGTGCGGTCGATCGTTTCCTTCTTCTTCTCGATCGCGGGGTTGGAGACCGATCCGGTGCCGGCGCTGACATCGACCTCGTCATCGACCTCCTGCTCGGCCTCTTCCTGCACATCCTCGTCGCTTTCGACGATGTTGATGCCCATGTCGGAGATCGCCGACATGATGTCCTCGATCTGCTCGGACGACATCTGGTCCTGCGGCAGCGCCTCGTTGAGCTCGTCATAGGTCAGGTAACCGCGCTTCTTGCCGCGCGCGATCAGCTTTTTGACGTCGGCTTCGTTGAGGTCGATCAGCGGGGCGTCGGTGTCGGCTTCGTTCTTGGTGGCCATCAAATCTTCCTGCCTAGGGGCATCAAAAGGGTCGGTCTTCACTGGCTGCTGCTGTCGGACAGCGCGGCCAGGCGGCGGGTCAGTTCCTTGTCGATCGCGCGCAGCTTTTGCTGCCGCGCAAATCCTTCCTCATCCATCGTGCGCTGGAAATCCGCGGTGGCCTCTGCCAGCCGGGCGCGGATTTCGGGCTGGGTGACCAGCACGCCGATATATTCGTCGAGGTCGCGCAGCGCGATTTCGCGTGCTGCATCAGCCTCTTCGCCTTCAAGCCTTCGATTGAATGAGAAGTGCATTCCGTCGGCTCTGAGCAATGTCGTCGCCCTATTATACACTTTCATGGGCTCCAATATGGCAAGCAACCCCTCGCAATCAAGCCCTTCCTGGGCATTTGCGATGTCAAGCATCACGCCCAGCAATTCGGCGTCGCCGGAATCGGGGATGGCGAGGCGGAAAAGCGCTTCCTCGTTGCGCCTTATGGCCTCGGGATAGCGGAGCAATCCGCCGAGCAGCGCGGCCGCATAAGGTGCGTCGATGCCGGTCCGGCTGAGCGCACGCGTTTCGTCGGCGGGGGGCTGGAGTCGCGGGTCGGGCACGAAGCGGCGGCCGCCGCGCTGCGGCTGCGGTGCCCAGGGCATGCGCGGGCCGCGATCGGGGCGTTGCCGGGCAAACAGAATGTCGAGTTTCTCGCGGAAGGCTTCGCGATAATGGTGGCGCACGTCGGCATCCTCGATCGCGTCGGCGTGGGCGAGGAGCCGCGTCTTCAAGGCGGCGCGCTCCTCGGGCGTCGCGAGCGGCCCGGCCGCGACCTCGTGCGTCCAGAGCCGTTCGACGAGCGGCTGCGCTTCGTCGAGGACCGCCGCAAAACCTTCGGTGCCGCGCGCGCGGACGAGGTCGTCGGGATCCTGCCCGGCGGGGAGCGTCGCAAAGGCAAGGCTGAAACCGGGGCGAAGCAGCGGCAGCGCGCGCATCGCCGCGCGCATCGCGGCCTTCTGCCCCGCTGCGTCACCGTCGAAGCAGAGGATGGGCACCGGCACCATCCGCCAGAGCAGGCCGAGCTGATTTTCGGTGAGCGCGGTGCCGAGCGGGGCGACCGCGTCGGCGATCCCCGCCTCGGCGAGCGCGATCACGTCCATATAGCCCTCGACGACGATGATCCGGTCGGTCTGCCGCGACGCGGGGCTCGCCTTGTCGAGGTTGAAGAGGGTACGGCCCTTGTCGAACAAAGGCGTGTCGGGCGAGTTCAGATATTTGGGCTCGCCGTCGCCGAGGATGCGCCCGCCGAACGCGATCACGCGGCCGCGCGCGTCGCGGATCGGGATCATCAGCCGGCCGCGGAAGCGGTCATAGGGCTCCTTGTCCTCGACCGAAATCAGCATCCCCGATTCGACGAGCATCGCGGTCGGGAATTTCTTGAGCGCCTCTTTGAGCGCGCTGCGGCTGTCGGGCGCGAGGCCGAAGCCGAAGGCCGCGCGGGTCGCATCCGAAATGCCGCGCTTCTTCAGATAATCGCGCGCGGGGGCGCCGTTACTGCTGCCGAGCTGCTGGGTGAACCAGTCGGCCGCGGCCTGCGTCACGTCGCGCAGGCTCGCCTGCTCCTCGGCCTTTTTCGCGGCGCGCGGGTCGGGGGCGGGGACGTCCATGCCGGCTTCGGCGGCGAGCTCCTTGACCGCGTCCATGAAGGAGAGGCCGCGCTGGTCGGTCATCCAGCGGATCGCATCGCCATGCGCCGAGCAGCCGAAGCAGTGGTAGAAACCCTTTTCGTCGTTGATCGTGAAGCTGGGCGTCTTTTCGTTATGGAAGGGGCAGCACGCCTTATATTCGCGGCCGGCGCGCGTGATCTTCACCGTGCGGCCGATGAGGGTCGAGAGGGTAATGCGCGCGCGCAGTTCGTCCAGCCATTGCGGGGTAAGGGCCACTAATCTCCCCTCCCATTTATGGGAGGGGTCGGGGGAGGGCATGTTTCGAGGACGCGCTTGATCTCGCTCACGACCCCCTCGATCCGCTCCAACACATCATTGTTCCAGAACCGGATCACCCGATAACCCCGTGCTTCCAGATAGGCCGTGCGCGCTTCGTCCTTCGCTACATCAGCCGCGTGCTGCCCGCCATCGACTTCGATGACGAGCTTCGCCGTTCGCGAGACGAAATCGCAGATGAAGGGCCCGATGGGGAACTGACGATTGAAGCGGACGCCCGCAACCTTTCGGGCATTGATTTGCGCCCAGAGCTTGCGTTCGGCGTCGGTGGCGTTCAGCTGGAGTTCGCGGGAGCGTGCGGTCGGTCGTTTGTAGCCCTTGTCCAATAGGCCCTCCCCCAACCCCTCCCGCAAGCGGGAGGGGAGAATGCATTTGCGGCCGTCTGTCCCCCTCCCGTTTGCGGGAGGGGTTAGGGGAGGGCATGTCTCAGGAGAGCGCCGCCTTCACCCACCCGCTCGCCTTGCTCATGTCGAGCTCGGAGCCGTGCCGTTCCTTCACCGCCGCCATCACGCGGCCCATGTCCTTGAGGCTCGCTGCGCCGAGTTCGGCGACGATCGCCCTGATCGCGGCAACCGCGTCTTCTTCCGAAAGCTGCGCGGGCAGGAAGTCCTCGATCACGACGACTTCGGCGGCTTCGGCATCGGCGAGTTCCTGGCGGCCGCCCTGTTCGTACATGGTGATCGATTCGCGGCGCTGCTTGACCATCTTCTGCAGCACGTCGGTGACGAGCACATCGTCGTCGGCCGGCGCGGTGCCGGTGCGCAATTCGATGTCGCGGTCCTTGATCTTCGCCAGCATCAGCCGGATCGTGCCCAAACGCGCCTTGTCGCCCGCTTTCATCGCGGCAACCTGCGCAGCCTTGATGTCATCGCGAATCATGCGTGTCCTCTTTGCGCTGCAAATTTCGGAAAGGCCCTCTCTAGCGGCAAGATTCACAATCCGATAGCTTGTGAATCATTTTTTTGGCTCCTACTTGGTCGGCCGTTTAGCCTTCCATCCGGAGCAGATTAAATGGCACCAGCCAATCCTTCCGTCGCGCCTTTCGGGGCGACCGGCGTCCTCGTCCTTGCCGACGGCACGATCCTGTGGGGCGTGGGATATGGCGCCGCCGGGGCCGCGGTGGGCGAGATCTGCTTCAACACCTCGATGACCGGCTATCAGGAAATCCTGACCGACCCGAGCTATGCCGGGCAGGTCGTCACCTTCACCTTTCCGCACATCGGCAATGTCGGCGCGAACCCGGAGGATATGGAGCGCGGCGTGCATGGCGCGGTCGGCGCCATCACGCGCGAACTGCCGACGCAGCCCAGCAATTTCCGCAGCGTCCAGACGCTGCCCGAATGGATGGCCGAACAGGGCGTGATCGGGCTCGCGGGTATCGACACCCGCGCGCTGACCCGCCGTATCCGCGATGCGGGCGCGCCGAACGGCGTGATCGCGCACAGCCCCGACGGCAAGTTCGACGTGGACGAACTGCTCGCGATGGCGCGGGCATGGCCGGGGCTGGAGGGGCTGGACCTTGCGAAGCAGGTCAGCCGGACGGATACGGGCGACTGGGATGCGGGGACGTGGGAATTGGGCAAAGGCTACCAGTCCCCCTCCCGCTTGCGGGAGGGGCTAGGGGAGGGCATGTCGACCTCCGCCTCGACCGAAACAGACCCTCCCCCGACCCCTCCCGCAAGCGGGAGGGGAGACGGTCGCCCCCATGTCGTCGCAATCGACTATGGCGCGAAGGACAATATCTTTCGCAACCTCGTGAAGGCCGGCGCGCGCGTCACCGTGGTGCCCGCGACCGCGAGCCTCGACGAAGTGCTGAGCCACAAGCCCGACGGCGTGTTCCTGTCGAACGGCCCCGGCGACCCCGCGGCGACGGGCGACTATGCGGTTCCGGTGATCAAGGGGCTGCTCGACCGCGATATTCCGCTGTTCGGCATCTGCCTCGGCCATCAGATGCTCGGCATCGCGGTGGGCGCCAAGACGGTGAAAATGCACCAGGGCCATCGCGGCGCCAACCACCCGGTCCAACGCGCCGAGGACGGCGTGGTTGAGATCACCAGCATGAACCACGGCTTTGCGGTCGACGCCGCGACATTGCCCGATGGCGTGGTCGAGACGCACAAGAGCCTGTTCGACGGATCGAACTGCGGCCTCGCGATCACGGGGAAACAGGCGTTCAGCGTGCAATACCACCCCGAGGCGAGCCCGGGGCCGCAGGACAGCTTCTATCTGTTCGAGAAATTTGTGGGCGGGTTGAAGTGATCGATCTGCCGCCACCGCCGAGCTACGAGCAAACAATTCAGGCTGTGGTTCAATGTGGCATTCCGCCAGATAATATCCGCGTTGAATATATAGATGAATTTCAATCCGATATGGTTTACATTAGCGATTTGGGAGAAGTTTCGGAAAGCAAGCTGAAATGCCTCAAGTCAGCAGTTCACCCTTTCTACACTTTGGAGATCGAAAAGGAAGAACAGCGAGCTGCCTTCTACGAATTTTCTTGGCGAGAAGACCGTCCAAAGGAAAAGGCAGATGCTACTCAATGGCTGCTATCTAAAGATTTTCTGCATCTACTCCCTGCTTTTGATCCTCAGCAAGACTTGGATCGTTTTATTGAGGCATTGGAGACGGCATGCGGACTAAATAGCGGTGGAGCTTTGATGGTATGGAGCGCTTCGGAAGTCGCCGTCCGGCCAGATTTTATTCAGGGCACAGATTTCGATGCGCTGACTGAGAAGCTCGCTTGTCTTCGCAACATGTTTGTCGCGTCCGACGCTGAGGAGCACGGCGTCCATTTCGTTTTTATCGGCAACGCGCAGCCCGCAAAAGAAGAACAGAAATAATGCCCAAAAGAACCGACATTAAATCCATCCTCGTCATCGGCGCCGGCCCGATCGTTATCGGTCAGGCGTGCGAGTTCGACTATTCGGGGACGCAGGCGATCAAGGCGCTGAAGGAGGAGGGCTATCGCATCGTCCTCGTCAACTCCAACCCGGCGACGATCATGACCGATCCCGATCTTGCCGACGCCACGTACGTGGAGCCGATCACGCCCGAGATCGTCGCCAAGATCATCGAGAAGGAGCGCCCCGACGCGGTGCTGCCGACGATGGGCGGGCAGACCGCGCTCAACACCGCGCTGGCGCTGTTCAACGACGGCACGCTGACCAAATATGGTGTCGAGATGATCGGCGCCGATGCGGAAGCGATCGACAAGGCCGAGGACCGGCAGAAATTCCGGGACGCGATGGACAAGATCGGGCTCGAAAGCGCGCGTTCGGGCGTCGCGCACACGCTCGAAGAGGCGTTCGCGGTGCTCGAACGCACCGGGCTGCCCTCGATCATCCGCCCGTCGTTCACGCTCGGCGGCACAGGCGGCGGCATCGCCTATAATCGCGAGGAATTCGAGCATATCGTCCGCGGCGGCCTGATCGCCTCGCCGACCACCGAAGTCCTGATCGAGGAATCGCTCCTCGGCTGGAAGGAGTTCGAGATGGAGGTGGTGCGCGACCGCAAGGACAATTGCATCATCATCTGCTCGATCGAAAATGTCGATCCGATGGGCGTCCACACCGGCGACAGCATCACCGTCGCTCCCGCGCTGACGCTGACCGACAAGGAATATCAGATCATGCGCAACGCGAGCATCGCGGTGCTGCGCGAGATCGGCGTCGAAACAGGCGGTTCGAACGTGCAGTTCGCGGTCAATCCCAAGGACGGCCGCCTGATCGTGATCGAGATGAACCCGCGCGTGTCGCGCTCCTCGGCGCTCGCGTCGAAGGCGACGGGCTTCCCGATCGCCAAGGTCGCGGCGAAGCTCGCGGTCGGCTACACGCTCGACGAGATCATGAACGACATCACCGGCGTCACCCCGGCGTCGTTCGAGCCGACGATCGACTATGTCGTCACCAAGATCCCGCGCTTTGCCTTCGAGAAGTTCAAGGGCGCCGAGGCGACGCTGTCGACCGCGATGAAGTCGGTCGGCGAGGTGATGGCGATCGGCCGCACGATCCACGAGAGCCTGCAAAAGGCGCTGCGCGGGTTGGAAACCGGACTTTCGGGCTTCAACTTCGTCGAGCGGCTGAAGGGCGCCACGCACGATCAGCTTCGCAGCGAACTCGCCCAGCGCACCCCCGACCGGCTGCTCAACACCGCGCAGGCGATCCGCGAAGGGCTGCCGCTCGCCGAGATCAACCGCGTCGCGGGCTATGATATGTGGTTCCTCGAACGCATCGCCGAGATCGTCGCGGCCGAGGAGGATGTCTGCCGCAACGGCCTGCCGCGCGATGCCGAGGGGCTGCGGCGATTGAAGGCGATGGGCTTCTCCGACAAGCGGCTTGCCTATCTGGCGCTGCAATCGGCGAATTTGCAGCCCGGCGCACAGCGCGCGACCGCGCGCGGCAGCGGACTGATCCACGAAGCGGTCAAGGCGATGACCGGCGGCGTCACCGAGGCCGAGGTGCGCGCGCTGCGCCACAAGCTCGGCGTGCGGCCGGTGTTCAAGACGATCGACACCTGCGCGGCGGAGTTCGCCGCCAAGACGCCCTATCTTTATTCGACCTACGAAGCGCCGACCTTCGGCGAGCCCGAGAATGAGGCGAACCCGTCGGACCGCAAGAAGGTCGTCATTCTCGGCGGTGGGCCGAACCGGATCGGGCAGGGGATCGAGTTCGACTATTGCTGTTGCCACGCCTGCTTCGCGCTCGAAGAGGCGGGCTATGAAACGATCATGGTCAACTGTAACCCGGAGACGGTGTCGACCGATTACGACACGTCGGATCGCCTCTATTTCGAGCCGCTGACCGCCGAGGATGTGCTCGAAATCCTCCACGTCGAAATGTCGAAGGGCACCCTCGTCGGCGTGATCGTCCAGTTCGGCGGCCAGACGCCGCTCAAGCTGGCGCAGGCGCTGGAGGAAGCGGGAATCCCGATCCTCGGCACCTCGCCCGATGCGATCGACCTTGCGGAAGACCGCGAGCGTTTCGCGGCGCTGGTCAACAAGCTGGGCCTCAAGCAGCCCGAGAACGGCATTGCGCGCAGCCGCGAGGAAGCCGTCGCGGTCGCGGCGCGCATCGGTTATCCGGTGCTGACGCGCCCCTCCTATGTGCTCGGCGGCCGCGCGATGGAGATCGTCGACGACCAGGCGCAGCTCGAACATTATATCGAGACCGCGGTGCAGGTATCGGGCGACTCGCCGGTGCTGATCGACCGTTATCTGCGCGACGCGATCGAGGTCGATGTCGATGCGCTGTGCGACGGCACCGATGTGGTCGTCGCGGGGGTGCTCCAGCATATCGAGGAGGCCGGCGTCCATTCGGGCGACAGCGCCTGTTCGATCCCGCCGTACAGCCTGTCGCCGCATATCGTCGCCGAGATCGAGCGGCAGGCCGACGCGCTTGCGCGCGCGCTTGAGGTTCGCGGCCTGATGAACATCCAGTTCGCGGTCAAGGACGACGAGGTGTACCTGATCGAGGTCAATCCGCGCGCCAGCCGCACCGTGCCCTTTGTGGCGAAAGCGGTCGGTTCGCCGATCGCCAAGATCGCGGCGCGGGTGATGGCGGGCGAGAAGCTCGCCGACCTGCCGACGATCAACCGCGACATCGCGCATGTCGCGGTGAAGGAAGCGGTCTTCCCCTTCGCGCGCTTCCCCGGCACCGATCCGGTGCTGTCGCCCGAGATGAAGTCCACCGGCGAAGTCATGGGAATCGACAGCAATTTCAACCTGGCTTTCGCCAAGGCGCAGCTCGGCGCAGGCGACCGGCTGCCGACCAGCGGCCGGCTGTTCGTGTCGGTCAAGGACAGCGACAAGCCGCGCATCCTCGATGCCGTCCGCCGCCTCGTCGGCTGGGGGTGGCAGGTGATCGCGACCGGCGGCACCGCGACCTATCTCGCCGAACAGGGGATCGCGGTCGAGCGCGTCAACAAGGTTGCCGAAGGACGCCCGCATATCGTCGACCGGATCAAGGACGGCGACGTCCAGCTCATCTTCAACACCACCGAAGGGTGGCAGAGCTTGCAGGATTCGCAGTCGATCCGCGCCTCGGCGCTGGCGGCCGACGTCGCTTATTACACGACCGCGGCGGGAAGCGACGCCGCGACCCACGCGATCGGTGCGCTGCGCGCGCACTCTCTTGAAGTGAAACCGCTACAAGACTATTATTGAGGGACCGCTCCACCTCCCCGACATTACGGAAACAGCGGCTCAGCCGCCCGGCGCTCACCCGCCGAGGCGGAATTTTTGACGAAGGACAACAGGATAATGGCAAGCGTTGAAAAGGTGCCGATGCTGGCAGAAGGCTATGAGAAGCTGAGCACGCAGCTCGCGGCTCTGAAAGCCGAACGCCCCCTCATCGTCGATGCGATCGAGGAAGCGCGCGCGCATGGCGACCTTTCGGAAAATGCCGAATATCACGCCGCGAAAGAGCGTCAGGGCCAGGTCGAAGCTTCGATCGGCGACCTCGAGGACCGGCTGTCGCGCGCCCAGATCATCGATCCGACGACGCTGTCGGGCGACCGCATCGTGTTCGGCGCGACCGTCACCCTTGCCGACGAGGACGACAAGCCGGTTCGCTACCAGATCGTCGGTCAGGCCGAGGCGGACGCCAAGGATGGCAAGATCAGCTACAACTCGCCGCTCGGCCGCGCGCTGATCGGCCGCAAGGTCGACGACGAGATCGAGGTGACGGTGCCCGCGGGCGACAAATATTATCTGGTCACCAAGATCGAATTCGTCTGATTTCGGAGCGCGGACGATGAAGCCGCAGGACGCGCCGCTGGTCACGGGCTTTGCGCTCGTTTGCGTGGTCCTTTTCGTCCTGCTCCAGATCACCGGCTTTCAGGGCGAGGCGATCATGCGCGCGGGCTTCATTCCCGCGCGGTTCGGAACCGAGGTCATCGCGCCGCCGGGGACGATGCTGCCCTTTTTCCTGACACCGCTCAGTTCGGCCTTCCTTCACGGTGGCTGGCTGCACCTGATCTTCAACATGGTGATGCTGCTGTTCATCGGCCGCCAGCTCGAGGCACCGCTAGGCGCGAGGGCGATGGCGGTGCTGCTGCTCGCGGGCGCCTATGCCGGCGCGCTCGCACAGTTCCTTGCCGACCCGCAGTCGGTCATCCCGATGATCGGGGCGAGCGGCGCGATTTCGGCGCTGCTCGCGGTGTTCGCGCTGATCTTCAGCCGCACGCAGACCTCGGCGATCGGGCCGATCCCGGCGCATTGGGTGCGCGCGCTCTGGCTCGCCGCGGCGTGGATCGGACTGCAGCTCGCGCTCGGCTTCGCGGGCGGCGGCGGGTTCGGCGCGGTCGCGATCTGGGCGCATGTCGGAGGATTTCTGGCAGGGCTGCTACTGGCAAGGCCGCTGCTGCGCTGGCGGTTCGGGGGGCGGTAAGCGATAGTCCGTGCCCGCGTGACGGTGGCTTCGGGGTAGGGAGTGGCTGTTGCCCAACCATATTCGTCATCCCGGCGGAGGCCGGGATCTCACCCTATCGCTATAACGCACCGGCGAGATCCCGGCCTTCGCCGGGATGACGGAGTTTGGTCGAAAGCCGCTATTCGGCCAGCAACCCGCCCGCCAGCAGCATCGCCACGCGCACGTCGATCCCGCAACCTTCGGCGCGTTTCGCCGCGATGAAATCCTCGATGCCGTTCAGCGGGACGCGATGGACGGTGATATCCTCGCCATCGACCCCGCCGCCGTCGCCGACCCTGGTCAGTTCTTTCGCGACGAGCAGCGTGAAGCTTTCGCTCACCATGCCGGGCGAGCTGTAGAATTCGCCGACGGTGCGCCAGTCGGCGGCACGATAGCCGGTTTCTTCCTCCAGTTCGCGCCGCGCCGCGATTTCCGAGGCCTCGCCCGCGGTATCGTCGCCGACGAGACCGGCGGGCAGTTCGAGGCAGCGGACCTTCAGCGGCACCCGATATTGCTCGACCAGAAGGACGTGGCGCCCCTCGGATGCTTCGTCGATCGCGAGGATCACCGCGGCGTGGATACCGCGCGAGCGCGAGACATATTCCCACGTTCCCTGCTGTTTGACGGTGATGAAGCGGCCCTCCCAGCGGGTTTCGATCGGCGTGTCGGGGAAGGGGATGGGCATAGGGTGTCCTTTCAGCGGCTTGCGTGCCGGTTGGGGCATGATCAAATCGTCATCCCGGCGAAGGCCGGGATCTCGCCCTATCGTAACCGGCGAGATCCCGGCCTTCGTCGGGATGACGGAATCTCATATCGGTGTTTGGACGGCGAACGCGGCCTTCACAGTTCGATCAGACGGTCGGGCAGTTCGTTGGGATTCTCGCTCCCGCGCGGGAAATGCGCGGCAAGGACGGTGCCCATCTGGCGCACCGCTTCGGCCATGCCCTCGCCGGGCTGGCCCTTGCGGACGAGGTCGATCAGCGCGGCCATCGCATCGCCCCAGACCTCGGGCGCGACCTTGGCGGCAATCGCTTCGTCGGCGACGATGTCGGCGCGATGCTCGCGCAGGCTGACGTAGAGAAGGATGCCGGTGCGGCCCAATGTCTTCGCCTCGGTGCCGACCTTGAACAGATCGATCGCGCGGGCGCGCACGCGAGCCGCCAGGATCGCGCGCGGCGTCAGCCACAGGCGCAGCGGACGCCAGAGCAAAATCAGCCATACGCCAATCCATTTGAGAACGCCGATCGCGATCACCGTTCCCAGCCACTGGTTGGCGGTGAGTTCGTGGCCCCAGCCGCCGGTAATCCGATAATAAAGCCCCTGATAGAAATCGGGGAACAGCGCGACGATCGACATGGCGAGGAAGGCGATCACGCTTGCCCAGACGAGCGCGACATCGTCATAATCGTTCGATTGCGCCGCGATTACGGTGACGATCTCGCCGCTCGTATGCGCCTCGGCCGCGGCGACCGCGGCGGTGACGCGGTCGTGATCGGCTTCGCTGACGTGGCTGACTTTCATCGTTCCGCTCCCTTACCAGCCGCCCGAGGCGCCGCCGCCGCCGAAGCTGCCGCCGCCGCCCGAAAAGCCTCCGCCTCCGCCGAAGCCGCCGCCGCCCCATGAGGAACCCCCGCCGCCCCACGACGATCCGCCGCCGCCGCCCCAGTCATTGTCGCCCCAGACGATAATCGGCGCGCCGCCCCACGGGCGGTTCTTGCGATGCCGCTTGCCGCGACCGCGGAAGGCCGACAGCATTGGCAGGACGAAGAAGATAAAGACGATGAAGCCGATAAAGAAGAGCCCACCGAAATCGCCGTCGTCGGCGCGGTCGCGTTCGGCCTTGTCGGCGGCGGCGACGCGCGCGGCGGCTTCCTCGGGCGGGAGCTGGATTTGCTGCGCGATCGCATCGACGCCCGCCTGGATGCCGCCGGGAAAGTCGCCGTCCCTGAATTTCGGGGTGATCGTGTCGCGTATGATGCGCCCCGACAAGGCGTCGGTCAGCACGGGTTCGAGACCATAGCCGACCGAGATGTTCATCCGTCGCTCGTTCGGCGCGATCAGGAAGACGACGCCGTCGTTGTTGTCCTTGCCGCCGATGCCCCAGTCGCGGCCGAGCTTGTAGCCATAATCGGAGATGTCATTGCCTTCGAGGCTGTTCACCGTCGCCACGACGAACTGATGACCGGTCGTCTTTTCAAGCTGTTCGAGTTGGGTGTCGAGATGGGCTTCCTCCGCGGGCGGAATGATGTCCGCCTGATCGACGACACGGCCGGAGAGTTTGGGAAAAGTCTGTGCGGTCGCGGGCGCCGCGAGCAGCGAAAGGCCCAGCGCCCAGCCGAGCAGAAGCGATCTCATGGTGTGTCTCCGGTCTGGGCGGCGATGGAGTCGATTCCGATCGACAGGCCGCCCGCGTAATCCGATTTGGCAAAATAGGGTGTCATGCGATGGACGATCGCCAGCGCTTTGTCGTCGGTCAGTATCTTTTCCATGCCGGTGCCCGTGGCGATCCGCATCTGCCGTTCGTTGGGGGCAATGAGGATGAGTATCCCGTCATCATGACCCTGCCGCCCGATCTTCCAGCGATTGCCGAGGCAGGTTCCGAAATTGTCGACGCGGGCGCCGTTGAGGCTGGCGGCCGTCGCGACAACCATCTGGTGCTTGGTCCGCGCTTCGTAGCGACGCAGACGATCGGACAGCCGGGCTTCCTCCTCGGCGCTCAGGATATCCGCTGCATCGGTCACCCGGCCCGCGAGCGCCATTTGGGGAACGCCGTCGCACGCCGCCGTTTCCTTTGCGGCGGCCGGTTCAGGTGCGGCCTTGCAGCCGCCCGCGACCAGCAGGATCGCGAGCGGAGCGGCAAGGGCAGCGGCGCGCACCTTATTGGCCGAAGTCGACCTTGGGCGCGACGTTCGCGTTCGGCGTGATCGCCTTGTACGGCGTCATCGGCTTGGCGCCGTGGACGATCTTCGCGCCGATGATGTCGGGGAAGGTGCGGATCGTCGTGTTATAATCCTGCACCGCGCTGTTATAGTCCTGGATCGAGATATTGATCCGGTTCTCCGTGCCTTCGAGCTGGGTCATCAGGTCGGCGAAGCGCGCCTGACTCTTGAGCTCGGGATATTGTTCGACGGTGACGAGCAGGCGGCCGAGCGCGCTCGACACATTGCCCTGCGCCTGCTGGAACGCCTGGACCTTCGCCGGGTCTTCGAGGTCGTCGGTGCTGAGCTTGACCTGCGTCGCCGACGCGCGCGCCTGGATCACGCCTTCGAGCGTCGACTGCTCGATCTTGGCGGCGCCCTTCGCGGTTTCGACGAGGTTGGGGATCAGGTCGGCGCGCCGCTGGTAAGCGGCCTCGACATTCGCCCACTTGGCCTTTGCGGCCTCTTCTTTGGTGGGAACGCTGTTGATGCCGCACGCGGACAGCGAGACGGCGGCAAGCGGAACGATCAGCCAGCGGGCGGAACGATAGGTCATGGTCATCAAGGCTCCCTCGCGCGGCGTTTTGCCGCAACAATACACATAATAGGATCGTGCTTGCCTTTGCGCAATCGTCGCGGCAATTTCGCGCCACGGAATATATCATCCGGGGAGCAGCAACATGTTGTCGGAATTCAAGGAATTTATTGCCAAGGGCAATGTCATGGATTTGGCGGTCGGTGTGATCATCGGCGGCGCGTTCGCAACGATCACCGGCTCGCTGACCGAGGATCTGATCATGCCGCTGGTCGGCTGGATCTTCGGCGGGGTCGATTTTTCGAGCAAGTTCATCCTGCTCGGCAGCGTTCCCGACGGGATCGCCGCGACCGACTATGCCGCGCTCAAGAAGGCCGGCGTCGCGATGGTCGGCTATGGCGCCTTCATCACCGCGGTGATCAATTTCCTGATCCTGGCGTGGGTCATCTTCATGCTGGTCAAGATGGTGAACCGGGTAACGCGCCGCGGCCCCGATGCGCCCGCGGGGCCGACTGAGGTCGATATCCTCACCGAAATCCGCGACGAATTGCGGAAGAAATAATCTGAGCCGTCATCCCGGCGAAGGCCGGGATCTCGCCGCCAAGGTTATGCGCACTGGCGAGACCCCGGCCTTCGCCGGGGTGACGAACAAGGTGGAAATTGCGGTAAGCGCCCTTTCCAACCGTCTGATCACACCCTATATCAATTCTGCCGGTTTCGATCGGCTATGAGGATAAATGGTGTCGTGGAATAGACACAGCGGACCCGGGGGCAGTACCCGGCGGCTCCACCACAAACCCGCCGATCCGCAAGGAAAAGCGGGCTTCTGACGGGGCCGAACCAGGATCGACGTGTGTTCAAAGACGATGTTTTCTTCCGGGCTGAGTAACCCGTTCAAGGCTCAAACCTATAAGTGCTAACGATAACGAAGCACTCGCTCTGGCTGCGTAACCGATAAGCCTCACGGCCTAAGGTTATTCAAATAGAACGCGGTTCGGACCGAACCGGGCAACAGAATCGGATACCAGCGGCTGGGGACGAGCCGGGCAACAGAATCGTCCCACCTTTCCCCAATTTCCACCTTCGGTTCAATGCGCGCCCTCGCATTGTCCATGATCCCCCAGCGCCTCGATCACGCGGCAGTCGCCCGCGAGTCCGCCGCGGCAGCGGCCGACGATGCGCTGGAGCTCGTCGCGGAGCACCGATAGTTGCGCGATCTTTTCCTCGACCTGTTGCAGGTGTCTGGTCGCGATCCGGTCGGCTTCGCCGCAATCCCGGTCGGGATGGTCCGACAGGTCGAGCAGCGACCTTATCTCCTCGATCGTGAAGCCGAGGTCGCGCGAATGGCGTACGAAGCTGAGCCGCGCGCGGTGCCCGCCATCATAGCTGCGATAATTGGCGTCGGTGCGCGCGGGCGGCGGAAGCAGGCCGATCCGCTCGTAATAGCGGATGGTTTCGATGTTGGTGCCGGTGGCACGCGACAGTTCGCCGATTTTCATCGCTTGACCCTGTAGTGGCTACAGGCTGCATATAGGACGCCGACTCGACGATGTAAGGAGGCTTCGGCGATGGCCGATCAATGCTGTGCTGGAAAAAGCGGCAAGACCGCGCTCAACGATCCGCGCTGGCGGCGCGTGCTGTGGATCGCGCTGATCGTCAATGCGGCGATGTTCGGGGTCGAGATCGTCGCGGGCGTTGCGGCGGATTCGCGCGCGTTGCAGGCCGACGCGCTCGATTTTCTGGGCGACAGCGCCAATTATGCGATCAGCCTGGGCGTTGCGGGCATGGCGATCGGCTGGCGGGCGCGGGCGGCGCTGCTCAAGGCGGCGACGATGCTCGCTTTCGGCCTCTGGGTCTTCGCATCCGCCGTGTGGGGCTTCATCGCGGGCACGGCGCCCGAGGCGGAGACGATGGGACTCATCGGCGCGCTGGCGCTGGTCGCGAATGTCGTCGTTGCGCTGATGCTCTATCGCTGGCGCACCGGCGACGCGAACATGCGCTCGGTGTGGGTCTGCTCGCGCAACGATGCGATCGGCAATCTCGCGGTGATGGCCGCGGCGCTCGGCGTGTTCGGCACGGGGCAGGGCTGGCCCGACCTTCTGGTCGCGGCGATCATGGCGGGGCTTGCCATCTGGGGCAGCATCGACGTGTTCCGCCATGCACGCAGCGATCTGGCGGGCGCGGCGGCGGGCGAGGCCGCGTGACGAACCGATAGCGAAAAAGGTTTTCGCGCGCCGCGCCCGCGCATATTGTGCGGTGACGATGCCGATGGCCCCGATCCTGCAAAGCGCGCGGAAAAACGCCGTCGAAGCGCGAAGCGAGTCGCATGGCTGAGGCGCGCGCCACCGCCGCGCCGGCGCAGCCATATGTCTTCAAGCCGCACGAGCGCCCCTTCATGCCGGGCTCGCCGGCGTCGCCCGACCATCCGGTGCTGCGCAAGATCGGCTATTTCTTCATCGGCCTCTATCTCGCGATCGTCGGCGGTTTCACCAACGGCCTGCTGATCGCGAACCTGACGAGCATTCAGGGACATATGGACCTGACCCCGGCCGAAGGCGGCTGGGTGACCGTCGCCTACAACATGACGAACGCGTGCATGAGCATATTGCTCTATAAATCGCGCCAGCAGTTCGGCATTCAGCGCTTCGTGCGCGTGATCATGATCGCGCTGCTCGTCGCCAATTTCCTTCAGCTTTTCGACGCCGGATACCGGATGGAGTTGATCGCGCGCGGCGTGTCGGGGATCGCCGCGAGCGGCCTCACGACGCTCGCGGCCTTTTACCTGATGCAGGGGCTGCCCGCGGAAAAGCGCATCGCGGGCTTTCTGCTCGCGATCGGCCTGACGCAGGTCGCGGTGCCCTTTGCGCGTGCCATCTCGCCGCTGCTGCTCTTCGACGGCGACGTGTCGCATCTGTTCGACTTTCAGTTCGCGCTGTCGCTCGTCGCGGTCGGGCTGGTCTTTCTGTTGCAGGTGCCGCCGGGAGAAACGATCAAATCCTTCGAGAAGCTCGACTTGCTGACCTTTCCGATGCTGGCGGCCGGGGTCGGGCTGCTCTGCGCCTTTCTGGTTCAGGGGCGCATCCAATGGTGGTCGACCCCCTGGCTCGGTGGCGCGCTCGCGGCGTCGGTCGTGCTGATCGGCGCGGCGTTTCTGATCGAGCACAACCGCCAGAACCCGATGCTCCAGACGCGCTGGATGGGCAGCGCGGCGCTGGTCCAGTTCGCGCTGATCGGCGCGCTGGTGCGCGTGCTGACGTCGGAGCAGAATTTCGGTGCTTCGGGATTGCTGGCGGCGACCGGGCTCATCAACGACCAACTCGTATCCTATTATTGGGTGCTGACCGGCGCGACGCTCGCGGGGGCGATCCTCGCGATCCTGCGGCTCGACCCCACCGACCTGCGCCGCCCGGTGCTGGTGTCGCTCGCGGTGATCGCGATCGGCGCCTTTCTCGACACCCATTCGGGACTGCGCACCGGGCCGGTGAACCTCTATTTCTCGCAGGCGGCGATCGCCTTCGCCGCGGTCTATTTCATGGGGCCGATGATGATGGAGGGGCTGCTCCGCGCGCTGACCAAGGGGCCGTCCTATCTCGTCAGCTTCGTCGGGGTGTTCAGCCTGTCGCAGACCCTCGGCGGCCTTGCGGGCGTCGCGGCGCTGTCGGCCTTTCACACGCTGCGCACCAAGGCGCATCTGATGACGCTGGGACAAAGCATCTCGACCAACGATCCCGCGGTCGCGCAGGGGATCAACAGCCTGGCGGGTGCGCTCACCGGCGACATGACCGACCCGGTGCTGCGCAGCGCGGTCGCCGGGTCGCAGGTGGTGCGCGAGGCGGCGCGCGAGGCGACGATCCTGGCGTTCAACGACGTATTCTTCGTCATCGGCGTCTTGTCGGCGCTGGCGTTCGTGCTGATGTTCGCGCGCTGGCTTCACGACCGGCGGCGCGGGCACAACCCGCTGGCGAAGGAACTGGAAGCATTGCAGAAGATGAGGGCGCAGAACCAATGAGTGACGACAGGTCCGATACGCCGCAGCCGGAAACGCCCGAGGCCGCGCCAAAGGCTCTCGCCCCCAAGGCGCAGGCATCCGCCCCCGCCGCGGAGCCTGCGCCCGACGCGCACAAGGGATCGCCCGACGATCAGATCGGCCCGCCGCCCGCGGGTTGGCGGCCGCCGCAGTCGCGCGGCCGGATCATCCTGTTCGGCGCGATCATCCTCGCCGGGGCGCTTGCCATCCTCTATGCTTGGGGCCTGCCGCCGTTCCGGCCCGACAGCCAGACCACCGACAACGCCTATATCCGCGGCCAGACGACGATCATCGCGCCGCAGGTCGGCGGCTATGTGACCGAAGTGCTGGTGCAGGATTTCGAGCGTGTCGCGGCGGGACAAGTGCTCGTGCGGATCGACGACAGCATCTATCGCCAGCGCGCGGCGCAGGGGGCGGCGAATATCGCCGCGCAGAGCGCGAGCCTCAGCAACAGCGAGCAGAGCCAGCGCTCGGCCGAGGCGCAGGTGCGGTTGCAGGACGCCGCGGTCGCCAACGCGCAGGCGCAGCTTCAGCGGGCGCAGGCCGACATGCGGCGCGTCAATGAGCTCGTCGACGCAGGATCGGTGTCGCTGCGCGAGCGCGATCAGACGCTCGCGGCGCTCCGCCAGGCCGAGGCGGCGGTGCGCCAGGCGCAGGCGCAGCACCAGATCGCGGTCGAGCAGGTGCGCTCGGTCACCGTCGGGCGCAGCGGGCTGGAAGCCGGGGTGGAAAATGCCAAGGCAGCGAGCGGGCTCGCCGCCATCGACCTTGGCCGCACGGTGATCCGCGCGCCGCGCTCGGGCAGTCTCAGCGAGGTGTCGGTGCGCGTCGGCCAACTCGTCAATCCCGGCACCCAGCTCATGTATCTGGTGCCGCAGACGCATTGGGTGGTCGCCAATTTCAAGGAATCGCAAACCGCGAACATCCGTGTCGGGCAAAAGGCGCGGATGCGCGTCGACGCGCTCGGCGGGGAAGCGCTCAAGGGCACGGTGGAGAGCGTCGCGCCCGCGGCGGGAAGTGAGTTCAGCGTCATCAAGCCCGACACGGGATCGGGCAATTTCGTGAAGGTGCCGCAACGCATCGCGGTGCGCATCCGCATCGATCCGGGGCAGAAGCTCGCGGCGCGGCTGGGGCCGGGCATGTCGGTCGTCGCCACCGTCTATACGGGCAGCGCCGATACGGATGGCGGACGGTGAGAGGCGCCGCGCTTTTGCTGCCATTGCTGCTTGGCGCCTGCGTGCCGGCGCTGACGCCGCGTCCCGAGGGCAGCACGGTCGCGCCGCCCGCCGATTGGCGCACGACATTGCCCGCCGACGGCGCGATCGACGCCGCCTGGTGGGGGCGTTTCGGCGATCCCGAGCTTACCGCGCTCGTCGAGCAGGCACGCGCGAACAATAGCGACCTCGCTATCGCCGCGGGGCGCGTCGCCGAGGCGCGGGCGCAGGAGCGCGTCGCGCGATCGCTGCTGCTGCCCACGCTGTCGGCGAGCCTGCCGGGATCGGAAGCGCGGACGGTCAACGCCTTCGGCCAGCCGAGCGAGAGCGTTTCGGCGCAGCCGACGTTCCAGGCGGCCTATGAGATCGATTTGTTCGGCGGCAATGCGGCGCGGCGCGATGCTGCGCGCGCCAATGCCGCGGCGGTCGCGGCGGCGCGCGAGGCGGCGACGCTGTCGGTCAGCGCGGCGGCGGCGAGCGGTTATATCACGCTGCTGGCGCTCGACGCGCGGCGCGCGCTTTTGAAGCAAACGTTGGTTTCGCGCGGCGAGGCGCTGCGCATCGCACGCGACCGCGCCGAGGCAGGCTATACGTCCCAGCTCGAACTGCGGCAGTCGGAGGCCGAATATCGCGCCGCCGAACAGCAGATTCCGGCGATCGAGGCGGCGATCGCGCGGCAGGAAAATGGGCTGTCCTTGCTCGTCGGCGACACGCCGCACGCGATCGCGCGCGGGGCGAATTTCGATGCACTGGCGACCCCGGCAGTGCCCGCCGTTCTGCCCTCCGAACTCGTCCGCCGCCGGCCCGACATCGCGCAAGCCGAATATGCGCTCGCCGCGACCGACGCCAATCTGCGCGCCGCGCGCGCGCAGTTCCTGCCGCAGATTCGGCTTTCGGCGTCGGCGGGGGCGGTGGCGTCGAACCTGCTTGGCGATCCGATCAGCATCTGGTCGATCGGCGGCAGCATATTGGCGCCGATCTTCCAGGGCGGGCGGCTGCAGGGCCAATATGACGTCGCGACGGCGCAGCGCGACCAGGCGGCCTTCGCCTATCGCAAGTCGGTGCTCACCGCCTTCCGCGAGGTCGAGGACCAGCTTGCGCTGATCGACCGGCTCGGCGCGCAGGAACAGGCGCTGCTCGCGCAGCACACCGCCGTCGCCGAAGTGCTGCGCCACGCGACCAACCGCTATCGCGCCGGCTATTCGCCCTATCTCGAACAGATCGACGCGCAGCGCGCGCTGCTCGCGGTCGATCAGGCGCTGATCCAGCTTCGTGCCGACCGGCTGACCGCTTATGTCGCGCTTTATCAGGCGCTTGGGGGAGGGGTGGATTAAACGATCCGGAAATGCGCGAAGAAGGGCCGGAGCCGCCAGCGGACCTGATCCTCGTCGAGCATCCCGTCCTCGACCCCCGCCAGGGCGCTGAGCATCGAATCGCCCGAGACCGTCGAGATGAACAGTTGCGCCGCGGCTTCGGGATCGTCGATTTCGGCTTCGCCCGTCGCAGCCCAGTCGGCGAACAGGTCCGAAAGCTCGCGGACCGCGGGCATATGCAGGTCGCGATAGATTTGCAGCGCGAAGTCCCGGTCGCGAAGGCATTCGGAAACCAGCATCTTCATCAGCGCGATCGCGCGCGGCGAGCGGCGGAATTCGCGCTCGCTTTCGACATAATTCATCAGCGTTTCGACGTTCGATTGCGCCGCGATGTCGATGCGTTCCATGCGGCTCAGCATTGCCTGGTCGCGCCAGCGGGTCGCGATCGCGTGAAGCAGTCCCTGCTTGTTGCCGAAAAGTTCGTATAACGTGGCGAGCGAGCCGCCCGACCGCCGGACGATTTCGGCGAGACTCGTTCTGTCATAGCCCTGTTCGATGAACAAGGTTTCGGCCGCGTCGAGAATCGCCTCGTGCCGCCGCTCGCGCGGGGTTGGCCTATCCGCCTGACATATCGTCGATTCGCACTTGTCCAACGCGTCTTCTCTCCCTTGCTCTTGTCTGTAATTTATATTACACGGCGATTCAACGCAACGGTTCCGGCCCGTTCCACGTTCAGCAAACATCGATTTTCCAGGGGTCCATATGATTCGCCTTCGTCCCGTGGCAAGCGCCGCCTGCGCTGCGCTGGCACTTGCGCTCGCTTCCTGCTCGTCCGAGGCGCCGCCCGCGCCACCGCCGGCCGAGGTCAATATCGTGACCGTCGGCACCCAGCCGGTGCCGAACGTCATCGAACTGCCCGGCCGCGTCCAGGCCTATCGCACCGCCGAAGTGCGCGCGCGCGTCGACGGTATCGTCGAGCGGCGATTGTTCGAGGAGGGCAGCTATGTCGCCGCGGGCAAGGCGCTGTTCCGCATCGATCCGCGGCAGCTCACCGCGAACGTCAACGCCGCGCGCGCGCAGCTCGCCCGCGCGCAGGCAACCGCGGCGAACGCGCGGCAGGTGGTGAACCGCTATCAGCCGCTCTTGTCGGAGCAAGCGATCGGCAAGCAGGAATATGACGCCGCGGTCGCGGCACAGCGGACCGCCGAGGCCGACGTCCAGTCGGCGCAGGCCAATCTCGATTCGGCGCGGCTCAGCCTGGGCTATGCGACGGTCACCGCGCCGATCGGCGGCCGGGCGCGACGCGCCGAGGTGACCGAGGGCGCGCTGGTCAGCGCCGCGCAGGGCACGCTGCTGACGACGATCGAGCAGATCGACCGCGTCTATGTCAATTTCGGCCAGTCGAGCTCCGACCTGATGGCGATCCGCCGCGACATGGAATCGGGACGGCTGCAATTCCCGCCGGTCGGCCGCGTCGAAGTGCAGCTGATCCTTGAGGACGGCACGCCCTATCCGGTGACGGGCCATCTCGATTTCTTCGACCTGTCGATCGACGAGGCGACCGGCACCGCGGCGCTGCGCGCCGAATTCCCGAACGCGAGCAATGCGTTGCTGCCGGGACAGTTCGTGCGCGCGCGCATCAAGGCGGGGGTGCGGCCGAACGGCATTCTGATCCCGCAGCGCGCGGTCAAGCTGTCCGCCGACGCCGCGACGGTGATGATCGTCGATGCCAAGAATGTCGCGACGCTGCGCCCGGTGAAGCTGGGCGAGATGCAGGGCGGGCAATGGGCGATCCTCGACGGGTTGCGGCCGGGCGACCGCGTGATCGTCGACGGCCTGCAAAAGGTGCAGCCGGGACAGCCGGTGAAGGTCGCGGGAGCCGCCGCGGCCCGGCCCCAGCCGGCCCGAACCGCGCCGGCCAAGACCGCACCGGCCAAGCGCTGAGGCCGATCGCATGTCTCCCCGTTTCTTCATCGACCGGCCCATCTTTTCGTGGGTCATCGCCATCGGCATCCTGATGGCCGGGATCATCGCGCTGCGCGGGCTTCCCGTGGAGCAATATCCGTCGGTCGCGCCGCCGTCGCTGACGATCAGCGTCACCTATCCCGGCGCCGACGCCGGGACGCTCGAGCAGAATGTCACGCAGGTGATCGAGCAGGAACTGAACGGGGTCGAGGGCTTCCTCTACATGGCCTCGACCAGCGAATCGAACGGCACCGCGTCGATCACCCTGACCTTCGAGGCGGGGACTGACATCGACAATGCGCAGATGGAGGTCCAGAACCGCCTGCGCCGCGTCGAGCAGCGCCTGCCCGAGGATGTGCGACGGCAGGGCATTTCGGTGACCGAGGCCAATTCGGGCTTTCTGCTGATCGTCGCGATCACGTCGAAGAGCGGCAAGACCGACCCGATGGAGATCAACAATTTCGCCAACACGCGCGTGCTCGACGAGCTGCGCCGCGTCAACGGCGTCGGCAACGTTCAGGCCTTCGCGCCCGAATATGCGATGCGCATCTGGCTCGATCCGCAGAAGCTCGCGTCCTATCACCTCTCGCCCGCCGAGGCGCTCGGCGCGGTGCAGGAGCAGAACAGCCAGACTCCGGGCGGCCAGCTCGGCGACCAGCCGCTCGCCAAGGGGGCCGAACTCAACGCGGTGATCACGACGCAGGGCCGCTTCACCAAGCCCGAGCAGTTCGAAAGCATCATCCTGCGCGCCAACCCCGATGGGTCGGCGGTGACATTGGGCGACGTCGGCCGCGTCGAACTCGGCGCCGCGAGCTATCTCTTCTCGTCCGAACTCAACGGCAAGCCGATGGCGGGGCTCGCGGTCCAGCTCACCCCCGGCGCCAATGCGCTTTCGACCGCGAAGGGTATCCGCGAACGGATGGACGAGCTGGCGAAGGGCTTCCCACCCGACGTCACCTGGTCGATCCCCTATGACACGACGCCCTTCATCAGCCTGTCGATCGAGGAAGTGGTCAAGACGCTGGCGGAGGCGATGGCGCTCGTCTTCCTCGTCATGTTCCTGTTCCTCCAGAACTGGCGCGCGACGGTGATTCCCAGCGTCGTCGTCCCGATCGCGCTCGCGGGCGCGTGCCTCGGCCTCTGGCTCGCGGGCTTCTCGATCAACGTGCTGACCCTGTTCGGCATGGTGCTCGCGATCGGCATCCTCGTCGATGATGCGATCGTCGTGATCGAGAATGTCGAGCGTATCATGAGCGAGGAGCATCTCTCGCCCTATGAGGCGACGGTGAAGGCGATGAGCCAGATCACCTCGGCGATCATCGGCATCACGCTCGTGCTGATCGCGGTGTTCATCCCGATGGCTTTCTTCCCCGGATCGACCGGCGGCATCTATCGCCAATTCTCGCTGACGCTGGCGATTTCGATCGGTTTTTCGGCGCTGCTCGCGCTGACGCTGACCCCGGCGCTTTGCGCGACGCTGCTCAAGCCCCACGATGCGGCGAAGCGCAGCGGGCCGATCGGCGCGCGCGTCGACCGCTTCTTCGATCGCTTCAATGGCTGGTTCGGGCGCACGACCGACCGCTATCAGGGGCAGGTCGGCCGCGTGCTGTCGGCGCCGCTGCGCTGGCTCGGCGTATTCCTGGCGCTCGTCGGGATCACCGCCTTGCTCTTTTTCCGCCTGCCGGGCTCCTTCCTGCCGCAGGAGGATCAGGGCTTTCTGATCACCGTCGTTCAGGCGCCGCCGGGCGCGACGACGCAGCGGACGAATGTCGCGGCGAACGAGGTGCAGAAATTCTTTGCCGGGCAGCCGCAGGTCGCGAACACCGTGCTCGTCCATGGCTTCAGTTTCTTCGGCCAAGGGCAGGCGAACGCGATCATGTTCACCCCCCTGAAACCGTGGAAGGAACGTCACGGCAAGGAGAACAGCGCCGACGCGATCGCGGGCAAGGCGATGGGCGCCTTCATGGGCATCAAGGAGGCGTTCGTCTTTTCGCTGAGCCCGCCGTCAATCCCCGAGCTCGGCACGTCGAGCGGCTTCACCTTCAAGCTGCAGGACCGCGGCGGGGCGGGCCGCGACGCGCTGCTCGCCGCGCGCAACCAGATGCTCGGCGGCGCGATGCAGAGCAAGACGCTCGCCAACGTCCGGCCCGAAGGGCAGGAGGATGCACCGGTGCTCAAGGTCGACATCGACCGCATCAAGGCGCGCGCGCTCGGCCTGTCGATCGGCGACGTCAATGCGACGCTCGCGATCAGCTTCGGCAGCGCCTATGCCAACGACTTCACCCGCGAGGGCCGCGTGCTGCGCGTGCTGCTCCAGGCCGACGCCGCGAGCCGGATGACGCCGCAGGACGTGCTCGACCTCAAGGTGCGCAGCGCGGCGGGCGAGATGGTGCCCTTCGGATCGTTCAGCACCGCCGAATGGTCGGCGCAGGCGCCGCAGCTTCAGCGCTACAACGGCTATCCCGCGATGACGATCTCGGGCGAGCCCGCGCCCGGCCAGTCGACCGGTGAGGCGATGGCGGAGATGGAGCGGCTGGCGCAGGCGCTGCCCGCGGGCTTCGCCTATGAATGGACCGGCATTTCCTATGAGGAGAAGCAGTCGGCGGGGCAGATCGGCATGTTGCTTGGCCTGTCGCTGGTCGTCGTCTTCCTGCTGCTCGCGGCGCTCTACGAAAGCTGGTCGGTGCCGGTTTCGGTGCTGCTCGTCGTGCCGTTGGGCGTGCTCGGCGCGGTGCTTTTCTCGATGCTGCGCGGGCTGTCCGCCGACATTTATTTCAACGTCGGACTGATCACGATCATCGGGCTCGCCGCGAAGAACGCGATCCTGATCGTCGAATTCGCGATCGAGCAGGAGGCCGAAGGCAAGGGGACGCTCGACGCGGTGATGGAGGCGGTGAAGCTGCGCCTTCGCCCGATCATCATGACCAGCATGGCCTTCATTCTCGGCATGGTGCCGCTGGTGATCGCGAGCGGGGCGGGGGCGGCGAGCCGCCGCGCGGTCGGCACCGGCGTGATGGGCGGCATGATCGCCGCGACGTTGCTCGGCATCTTCTTCATCCCGCTCTTCTACCTGTCGGTGCGCAAGTGGCTGAGCCGCAAGCGGCCCCCGGCGCCGTCCGAGAAAAGCCATCATGAGGAGGGGCCGACCCATGCGTAAGCCGATCCTGCTTCTCGCCGCGGCGACGATGCTGTCGGGGTGCGTCAACCTTGCGCCACCGCACACGCGGCCGCCGCTCTCGACCGCGCCCGACTATCCCGAAGGCTTTGCGAACGACGTCACGCTCGGCCAGCGCGCGACCGAGATTTCGTGGCGCGATTTCTTCGCCGACCCGCAGCTCGCGGCGCTGGTGTCGCGTGCGCTCGAGCGCAACCGCGACCTCGCGATCGCCGTCGCGCGGATCGAGGAGGCGAAGGGGCAATATCGCATCCAGGATGCCGACCGCCTGCCGACCGTCGGGGCGAGCGCCGACGCGACGCGGAGCCGCGCCTTTTCGGCCTTCACCACGCCGCCGGGGCCCGACACATCGAACCGCTATTCGGTCGGGGTCGGGGTCACCGGCTTCGAGCTCGATTTCTGGGGGCGGGTGAAGAATCTGTCCGAAGCGGCGCGCAGCCAGTATTTCGCGACCCAGCAGGCCGAGCGCGCCTTCCGCCTTTCGCTGATCCGCGACACCGCCTCGACCTATTTCGCCGCGCGCGGGGCGGAGGAGCAGATCGTCCTGGCCGAAGCGACGGTGACCAGCCGGCGCGAGGGGCTGCGCATCGCGAAACTGCGGCTCGACGCGGGGGTGACCTCGGCGCTCGACTATCGCCAGTCGGAGACGCTGCTGACGCAGGCCGAGACGCAGCTTGCCAGCTTGAAGCTCGCGAAGGCGCAGGCCGACAATTTCCTTGCCGTGCTCGTCGGCGGACCGCTTCCGGCCGACCTGCCCGCGCCGCTGCCGCTCGTCGACCAGTCGCGCCCGCCGGCGCTGACCGCGGGGCTGCCGTCAGACCTGCTGGTGGCGCGGCCGGACATCTTGCAGGCCGAGGAACAGCTTCGCGCCGCGCGCGCCAATGTCGGCGCGGCGCGCGCCGCCTTCTTCCCGTCGATCTCGCTGACGGGGAATATCGGTTTCGCCTCCTCGTCGCTCGACAGCCTGTTCGGCGACAATGGGCTGACGTGGAGCTTCGGCCCGACGATCAGCCTGCCGATCTTCGACTTTGGCCGCAACAAGGGCAATCTGACCGTCGCCGAAGCGCGTGAGAATATCGCGGTCGCGACCTATGAGAAGACGGTGCAGTCGGCGTTCCGTGAGGTCGCCGACGCGCTCGCGGGCCGCCGCCATCTCGCCGAGCAGGTCGAGGCGCAGGAGCGCGGGACCGAGGCGACGCGCCGCATCGCCGACCTTGCGCGCAAGCGCTATCGCGAGGGGGTGTCGACCTACCTCGAAGTGCTCGACGCCGAACGCAACCTCTTCGCGTCCGAGCAGGCGCTGATCGAGCTGCGCCGCGCGCAGGTCGATAATCTGGTGACGCTCTATGTCGCGCTGGGCGGGGGGCTGGTCGAACCGTCTTGATATAGAGCGACGTGCGTTAAACCTCCGCCGTTCGCCCTGAGCTTGTCGAAGGGCCGTTCTTTCTTTCAGCGCCGCCAGAAGAAGGACGGTGCTTCGACAAGCTCAGCACAAACGGAAGAGAGGGGGCGGGTTAAAACGCACGGTGTTCTGAACTATCGGCCCTAACCAGCCACAGGCGGCGTGTCGTAAACGAGGCGGAAACCGACGTTGCTCGTCCCCATGCCCGGGTCGCGTCCCTGGCGCGAGGCGGGGCGATAGCGCTGGCAATAGTTGGGCGCACAGAGATAGCTGCCGCCCTTCACCGTGCGCGACGGGACGTCGGGGCTGAACGGATCATAGGCCGATTCTTCGTCGGGGCCTTTGGGATCATCGCTGTCCTTCGGATCGTGGCCGGGGCGGAAGAAGTCCGACGTCACTTCCCACACATTGCCGACCATGTCGTAGAGGCCATTGGCGTTGGGTTTGTAGCAGCCGACCGGGGCGACGCCCTTGAAGCCGTCGGTCTCCGCATTGTAATTGGGGAAGGCGCCCTGCCAGCTGTTCGCCTCTTCGGGCTGGACATTCTTCGACCGCTGCCCGGCGCTCGCTGCATATTCCCATTCGGCCTCGGTCGGGATGCGCCCGCCCGCCCATTTGGCATAGGCGACCATATCATCCCACGCGAGATGAACGACGGGTTCGTCGGGCACCGCGCCGGGACCGTCCGGACCATAGGGCTTTTTCCAAGAGGCGCCGGGGACATATTTCCACCAGTCGGTGTAGCGGTTCGACGGGAAGTCGGGCGGGGTGAAGACCGCCGATCCGGGCTTCAGCATGTCGGGTGGAATCCGGTCGGCGGGGACGTTGAACTGCTTGGGATCGACCGGCTTTTCGGCGACCGTGACATAGTGGGTCGCCTTGACGAAGGCGGCGAACTGGCGGTTGGTCACTTCGTGCGGATCGATCCAGAAGCCGTGGACGGTGGTCGTCCGCACCGGCCCCTCCTCGTCATAGACATCCTCCTCGCCCATCTCGAACGTTCCGCCAGCGAGGCGCACCGGCGTGTCGGCGATGCGCGGGCAGGTGCGCGCATGGGCCGCCGCTTCCTCCTTCGCCTGCGGCGCACCCTCTCCGCCGCATCCGGTCAGCGCCGCGAGCGACGCCGCGGTCAGCAGCGCGCCGAAAAGCGTGAATGTGCGACGCGGCATGACCTTCTCTCCCCTCGTGCGGGCCTATCATTGCCCCGGTCGCGACCTCATACCCGCGCCGCCGCATCGAATAGGGGAAAGCCCCGCGGCAAGGAACCCCGATCTGCCGCCAGCTACCGGCCCGACTGCAACTCCGCCCGATAGGCGTCCACCGTCCAGTCGCGGCCGAGGAAATTTCGCGCGAGCTGATTCATCGACGCCGACCCGCCGGGCGCGAGGATCAGGTTGCGATAACGCATGGCGGTGACCCGATCGCGCAGGCCATGTTTGCGGAATTCGCTGAGCAGATCGCTCGCGAGCGCCTTGGACCATTGATAGGTGTAATAGGACGCGCCGTAGCCGGTGAGATGGCCGAACGCGGCATAGCCGTGCGTGCCTTCGGGGTTGGGAGCGAGAGCGTAGCGATTATAGGCCGCGTCATAGACCGCGGCCAGATCGCGATCCTTGGGAACGCCCGAATAAAAAGCGAGCGAGGCGCCGGCATAGCCGAGCTGCGTCATCGTTGCGAACGCTTCCCCGAAGCGGCGGCTGACGTTCATCTTCTCCACCAGCGCGGCCGGGATCGGTTCGCCCGCCGCGTTGGTCGCGAAGCGTTTCAGCGTATCGTAATCCCACACCCATTCCTCGAGCAGTTGCGACGGTGCCTCGATGACATCGCTTTCCAGCTCCATCGGATTTTGCGCGGCATAGTCCTGCCCGCCGGCGAAGATCCAGTGCAGCAGATGCCCGAATTCGTGGAGGAAAGTGACGACGTCATTATGCTCCATCAGGCCGTCGGGAAAGTTCGTCTCGAGCACCGCGACCGGCAGCACGCGATCCTTGATGCCGAAGCGCAGCGGCGCCATCTGGGCGTGGGTGAACTTGCCCTCGCGCGGATGCATGTCGAGGTAGAAGCGGCCGATGACCGCGCCGTCCTGTACCATTTCAAAGGCGCGGACGTCCGGGTGCCAGACCTCGGTCTTCCAGGGCCTGATTTCGACGCCGAACAGATCGCGTGTCAGGTCGAGGATGCCGGCCTGGACCTTGTCGAACGCGAAATATTGGCGAACCTGTTCCGGATCGACCTGATAATCCTCCTTGCGGATGAGCCGCAGCGCGTAGCTGCTGCTCCACGAGCCGAGCGAGGCGAGCGACGGATCGTCCTTGTGCAACCGGGCCAGCATCCGCCCCGCCTCGGCCTCGCCGATCGGCCGGGCCACGCGGTCGATCTCGTCGAGGAAGGATTGCACCCGCTCGGGATTTTCCGCCATGCGGTTGGCGAAGTCATAGGCTGCGAAATCGGGATAGCCGAGCAGGCCGGCGAATTGGGCCCGATCGTCGATGATCCGCCGCAGCACCGCGTCGTTGGCGGGATAGGCGCGGTTCGCGAAGGCCGTCATCACGCGCTTCCGCACGTCCGCGCGGTCGGCATAGCGCGACAGCGGCATGACGTCGGGATAGCTCATGCCGATCTGCACCAGCCCGTCGGGCCCCGCCGGATGCGCTGCGAGCCAGTCCTGCGGCATGCCCTTGAGCTCTTCGGGAGTCGCCGTGACGGTGCGGGCGTCGGCGGAGATATTCCCCTCGAACTCGATCGAGGCGGCGGTGATGCGATTCTGGAGTTCGCCGATCTGCGTCCGCGTCGCTTCGTCCTTGTCGACGCCCAGGCGGCGGTAGGAATCGAGCTGGCGGTCGACCATGTGGCGCAGGGCAGGCGAAATATCTGCCTTTCCGGCCGTCAGCAGGCGCTCGTAAATGGGTCGGGACATGCCCAGATCGACCAGCACCGCGCTGGCGCGCTGAAAACAGTCCTCGGCCGCCTTGCGGATCGCCGCATCGGGGTTTGTGTCCTTGATGACGCCCGGTTCGGTATAGGCGGTGGTGAAGGCGAGATTGTAGAGGTCGTCATAGGCGGCGAGCAAATCCAACGGCGCGGTCGACAGCGGCATCGCCTCGACGCGCGCGCGCAGGCTCGCCAGCGCATCGAGACGGGCGTCGCATTGCGCGCTAACCTCGGCGGCGCTCTTCGGTGCCGCGCTGACGGCTCCGATGACGCCGTCCGATACGGGCTGATAGCCCGCGCCGAGTGCGGGCACCGCCGTTCCGGCGAGCAACAGCGAAAACGCAAACGAACGCAGCATCGGCATGATGGTCTTCCCCCTTGAAATGGCTTCGGTGCGGGCCAGCTCCATCGATCGTCGCCGTCCGCCCGAATGTTCCCCTTGGCTCGCTAGCGCACTCCGGCCAGGTTGGCGCTGGAAATTTTTGCGTATATTTTCCAGTCCATAGCTCTTACACGCTTTTTCGCTCAATAGACGTCGATTATCGCAAAGTAAGAGCGTGAACGCAGTCAGTCTCGCCAAGGCCCATGATCCCCATTTCGGAGTCGATTATTGGACCGCCGAATCGATCCTTCGCCATCCGGATTTCCCGCACGCGCGCAAAGCCTATTTCGACAAGGTGCTCGCACTCTACGGCGACGATCCGTTCCTCAACAAATTGCTGATGGAGGCGGTGCGGATCGTGGTCTTCGCCGTCGCCATCTGCATGGAGGCCGGATATCGGCCGGACGATCGGAACACATGGCCGACGATCGGCAACCTCAAAAAGGCGCTGGCGCTGTTCGGCCTCGCCAGCCCGCGGCGAATCGAACAGATTGTGGGCAGGCTGGTGCACACCGATTTCCTCGAAAGCCGGGTCTCCCCGCTGGATAGACGCGTGCGCCTGCTGATTCCGACCGCCCGGATGCTGGCGCACGACCAGGAGTGGCTGATCGCCCATTATGCGCCGCTCGCGAGCCTGTTCGGCGAAACCGACTATCGCCTCCCGCTCGGTGGCGACAGGACGTTCCAGCGTGCCCAGCGGCGGGTCGCGACCGGCATCTTCGCGCAGTCGGCGACGGTCCTGCTCCGCAACCCCGATATTCTGCTCTTCCTCATGCGCGATGCCGGCGTGTTCGTGCTGATCGAACTGGCCCGGGACGCGCTGGAATGCGGGACGCCGACGGTCGATCTGTCGCTGGCCGAACTCGGCCGCCGCTTCGCGGTCTCGCGCACCCATGTTCGCCAGCTTCTGCTGGCGGCCGAGGCGCAGGATCTTATCCGCATCGACCAGGCGCAGCGCCGGATCAGCCTGGAACCCCGCCTCCTCAAAAGCCTCGACCGCTTCATCGCCGAGGGCATGTCCAATCACGATCTGACCGGAGCGGCGGCGAGGCGGCCCCGTGCAGACGCCCCATAGGGGCGACATACCTCCCGGTCGCCCCGACGGCAGCCGAGGCAAATGGTCCGAACATATCGATAAATCAATGTACATGGTGCGGTCGAGAAGACTCGAACTTCCACGGCCTTTCGGCCACAACGACCTCAACGTTGCGCGTCTACCAGTTCCGCCACGACCGCACATCATGATGGTCCGGACGGGCCGGCACCAGGTAGGAGCGGGCGCCTAGCAAAGCTTTTCGGGCGATGCAAGCGAGCTTCGCCGCTTTTATTTCGTCGCCCGGCGGTCGCACCGCGGAGGCGCGGACCTCAGCGCTTTTTGCGGATGTCATCGAAGCGACCCCGAAGCGTCATCGGACTGTCACGGCTCTGGCGTCAGACCGTCATCGAATCACCCTAGTGGCGGCGTCACCGGGGGCGGGGCGGCACATCCTCCTTTGTTCGCCGGTGGTTTTTCACAGCGCCCCTCGTGCGCACACCGGGAACGGAGAATTTCATGGCGGCTTTCGCACGCGTTCGTCTGATCATGCTAACCAGCGTGGCCTGTTCCACCCTTGCCGCCTGCGGCGCCGACGACGTCGCGTCGCCGGGCGAGGGCGGTACGATCATCATCAATCCGACGCCGACTCCTACGCCGACCCCGACCCCCACGCCGACTCCGACGCCGACCGTCACTCCGGCCGCGGGCTGCCCGACCATCGGCGGCGGGGCGCTGACCGACGCCGGCACGATCAGCAATAGCGCGCTCGGCAGCTGGCGCGTCTGCACGCTGCCCGCGCGCATCACCGCCAATTCGACGCTGCCGAAGATCGCCGGCCTCCTCTATCGCATCAACGGCCGCGTCGATGTCGGTTACGATCAGGGGCCGACCGAGGAAGCGAGCGACAAGCCCGACGTTACGCTGACGATCGATCCCGGCGTCATCCTCTATGGCGAATCGGGGCCGTCGTGGCTGAACGTCAACCGCGGCAACAAGATCCAGGCGGTCGGGACCGCGACCCAGCCGATCATCTTCACCAGCCGCGACAACGTCCAGGGCCTCAACACCGAAAGCTCGTCGGGTCAGTGGGGCGGCGTCGTGCTGAGCGGTCGCGCCCCGGTCACCGACTGCGCTGCCACCGGCGCCGCGCCGGGCACCGACGCCTGCGAGCGCCAGACCGAAGGCGCGGTCGACGACGCGCTCTATGGCGGCAGCCTCGCCAACGACAACAGCGGCCGGATGAGCTATGTCCAGATCCGCTATTCGGGCTATGTCCTCTCCTCGAACAGCGAGCTTCAGTCACTGACGCTGCAGGCGGTCGGATCGGCGACGCAGATCGACCATATCATGTCGTACAACAGCTCCGACGACGCGGTCGAAGTGTTCGGCGGTCACGCGCATATGAAATATTTCATCGCGGTCGGCGCCGAGGACGATAATCTCGACACCGACGTCGGCACGAAGGCGAACTTCCAATACGGTATCGTCGTGCAGCGTCCGAATATCGGCGACGCGATGATCGAGGCCGATACCGACAATGCGCTCGACGGCAACAACCCGCGCCAGAACACGCGGGTGGCGAACTTCGTCTTCTTCCAGAATTCGCAGAACGCCTCGTCGGACAAGGCGTCGATCCTGCTGCGCGGCGGCACCGACTATGGCCTCTACAACTCGGTGCTGGTCAGCCCGACCAACCCCTGCATCAACATCAGCCGGACGCAGACCGCATCGGGGACGCAGAGCGCCGCGATCGACGAATATGGCGCGCCGATCTTCCGCTCGGTGCTGATGCAGTGCGCGTCGCCCAAATATATCGACAGCGGCATCACCGCGGGCGCGGTGGCGTCGATCTTCGGCACCGGCTCGAACGGCAATGACGACGCCTATACGCCGACCTTCGCCAGCCTGTTCATCAACGGGGCGAACGAGACCAAGGTGGCGGCGTTCGATGTGTCGACGCTGAACGGACAGGTGTTCAACGGCATCGAACTGACCCGCGCCGGCTTCTTCGACAAGACGAGCTATGTCGGCGCGGTCAAGGATGCCAGCGACACCTGGTATCAGGGCTGGACCTGCAACAGCACAACCGCCGACTTCGGCACCGGCAACACGGGGCTCTGCACCTCGCTGCCGACCACCTGAGGCCTTTGCTCCGATGGGAGGGAGCGGTGCGTGCCGCTCCCTCCCACGAATGTTTCTGCCCGCTTTCTGGGGAAATCGTCATGTCCAAGCCGCTCCGGCTCGTCCGCCTGTTGTTGATCTCCACCGCGCTCGTCGCGCCCGCCGCGGCGATGGCGCAAGCGGAGCCCACAGCGGAGACCCCCGCGCCAGCCGCCGCCGACCCGGCGTCCGCCGATGCGGCCGCCCCCGCGGATGACGAGACCGATATTTCGATCCCCGGCGCCGATATCGTCGTCACCGGCCGCCGCACCGCCAATATCGAACGCAGCGCGCCGCAGGTCGTCTCGGTCCTCGGCGCCGCGGACATCGCGCGGACGGGCGAGGGCAATATCGCCGGCGCGCTCGGCCGCGTCACCGGCCTCAGCGTCGTCGGCAACGGCTTCGTCTATGTCCGCGGGCTCGGTGACCGCTATTCGCTCGCGCTGCTCAACGGTTCGCCGCTGCCGAGCCCCGAGCCGCTGAAGCGCGTCGTCCCGCTCGACATCTTCCCCTCCAGCATCATCGCCTCGTCGCTGGTGCAGAAAAGCTATTCGGCGAATTTTCCCGGCGAATTCGGCGGCGGCGTGATCAACCTGACGACCAAGGCGGTGCCGCGCGAGCCGTTCCTCGAGATCGGCGCGAGCATCGGCGGCAATTCGGAAACCACCGGCCGCCTCGGCTACACCTATTACGGCACCGGCAGCGACTGGACCGGCTTCGGCGACGGCGGCCGCAAGCTGCCGCCCGCTTATGCCGCGTGGCGCGCCTCGGGCCTGCGCATCAACGACCCCAGCGTCAACCAGCAGGCGATCGCCGGCCAGTTCGTCACCGCGCGCAACGGCATCGTCCAGCGCAACGACGACATGCCCGTCAACTGGGGCGCGAATATCACCGGCGGCAAGGCGTGGGACCTCGGCGGCGCCGAGATCGGCCTGATCGCGACCGCGGGCTACACCAGCAAATGGCGCAGCCGCGCCGTGACGCAGCAGACCGCGAACGCGCTCGACCTGTCGTCGCTCAACACGGACATCCGCCGCGTGATCACCGACAACCGCGTCGTCGCCAACGCGCTGTTGGGGCTCAGCGCCGAGTTCGGCGAGAACAAGGTCCGCTGGACCAGCCTCTATATCCGCGACACGATCAAGCAGGCGCGTCTCGGCGCCGAGGATCGTCCCGACACCGCCGACGCGAATCCGGGCGTCAGCTTCCAGTATCAGGACACCGCCTGGTATGCGCGCCAGCTCATCGACACCCAGTTCGTCGGCGAGTTCAAGCCGTTCGACGACCTCGGCATCGACGTTCGCGCGGGCTATGCCAATTCGCAGCGCGAGGCGCCGTTCGAACTGAGCTTCCTCTACAGCCGCTCGAACAGCCCGACTGATCCCTATGGCCAGTTCTTCACCAACACACTGAACACCGGCCAGCGGCCGGGCAGCGCGTCGATCGCCTTCTCCGACCTCAACGAGGATCTCTATTCGGCGGGGATCGACCTGACGTGGGAAATCGCGCCGCGCGTCAAGGCGGTCTACGGCTATGCCTATAGCGACACCAACCGCGTTACCGAGCGCCGCGACTTCCTGTTCCAGGGCAACAATAATATCCCGATCGCGGTCTCGCTGCTGCGGCCCGACCTGCTGCTGTCGCAGACGATGATCTGTTTCCCGCCGCTCAATCCGCCGACCGATCCCGATTGCCCGGCGAACCCGAGCCCGACGGGGATCAGCCTGGTCGACAGTACGGGGTCGAATCCGACCTTCCGCGCGACCCTGCGCAATCATGCGGCCTATTTTCAGATTCAGGCCGACCTGCTCGACCAGCTCAACGTCAATATAGGCGCCCGCTATGAAAGCGCGGTCCAGCGCGTGTCGCCGGTTCAGGTCTATACGGTCAGCCCGACGCTGCCGCCGGCGACGAACCTCAGCCGCGACTATCTGCTCCCCGCGGCAACGCTGACATATGAGATCCAGCCGCAGATGCAGATTCGCCTCAGCGCGTCGAAGACGATCGCGCGGCCGCAGTTCCGCGAACTGGTGTTCCAGACCTATTACGACCCCGACACCAACCGCAATTTCCAGGGCAACCCGCAGCTCGTCGACAGCCAGCTCTACAACGCCGAAGGCCGTTTCGAATGGTATTTCGCGCCCGAACAGCGCGTGTCGATCGGCGGCTTCTGGAAGAAGATCAAGAATCCGATCGAAACCTATGCCAGCTTCGACGGCAACAGCGTGACGACCCGCTTCGCCAACGCGCCCGAGGCGACGCTTTATGGCGTCGAGTTCGAGTTCAAGAAATATTTCGACCTTAGGGGCTGGGGCGAAGGTTTCTGGGCCAACCGCCGCGCCGTGTTCATCGGCAATTATACCTGGTCGCAGTCGAAGCTGAAGGTCGGGGCCGACGATCCGGTGCGGGCCTATCCCTTTACCGGCGCGACGCTGGCGAGCCAGTTCTTTCGCGACGGCGCGCCGCTGACCGGCCAGTCGGACCATCTGGTCAACGTCGAATTGGGACTGGAGGATACCGAACGCCTGTCGCAGCAGACGATCCTGATTTCCTACGCCTCCGACCGCGTCACGCGGCGCGGACCGTCGGGGCAGCCCGACATCTTCGAACGGCCCGGCGTCCAGCTCGACTTCGTCGCGCGGCAGGGAATCCCGATCTTCGGCAAGCAATTCGAGCTCAAGTTCGAGGCGCGAAACCTGCTCGGCACCAAATATAAGGAAATGCAGGAATCGGGCGGCAACCGGATTTATTATAATCTGTACAAGCCCGGCGCGACCTTCTCGCTCGGCGGATCGGTGAAATTCTGACCCGCATTCAAGCCCCTCCTCCTCAGAGGAGGGGCGGCAAATCGAGAAAATTCGTCATTGCGAGCGTAGCGAAGCAATCCAGAGCCCGCGTAAACCGCGCTGGATTGCTTCGCTGCGTTCTCAATGACGGCGCAAATTGATCCAGTCCGGCTTTCTCGCGGACGCCCTCGACTGCCCGGTTTTCCCGGACTCGCCCCTCTGACAAAAAACTGTAATCTTCCCGTCAACTGATTGTCATCGATCGCGCCTAGGCGATTCGCGATGCAGCTTTTCAGTTGGGGGACAGGGACGACGCCATGGCAGTGCTGATGACCGGATCGGCCGTTCGGCTGCCGCGCGCGCTGCCGTCGTGGCTGCGCATCGGCAAACGGGCGCCGCGCGACGTTCTGCCGTTGCTGCTCGTCGGGCTGCTCGGTGCCTTGCTGATCTGGCAATGCATTCGCCTGCTCTGGGCGCTGGTCGTGCCGTTGTCGCCGCTCGGCGCGTGGCAGCCGCAGACCGCGGTCATCGCGTCCCCGGCGGAGCGCCGTGCGCTCTTCTCGAGCATCGATCCCTTCTTTCGCACCGCGCAGCAGGGGCCGACGAACGCCACCGTCACGGCGCTCGGCCTGACGCTGTTCGGCGTCAATCTCAACGAAGCGACCGGCGGTGGATCGGCGATCATAGCGGGTGAGGACGGGGTGCAGACCAGCTATGCCGTAGGTGAGGAGATCGCGCCGGGGGTGAAGCTCGTCGGCGTGGCTTTCGACCATGTGCTGCTCGACCGCGGCGGCGCGCGCGAAAGCCTGTTCCTCGATCAGAGCGGCGAAGCGCCGGTTGCTAATCCCGCGCTGCCCGCGCCGACGCCCGAGGTCGGTAGCGCTGCCGCGGCAGCGGAAGGCGCGATGACTCCCGAGGCACTCAAGGCCGGGGTCGGCTTTGCGCCGCGGACCGAAAACGGCCGGATCACCGGCCTCGTCGTCCAGCCGCAGGGCGACGGCACGGTCTTTCGCACCGCGGGGTTGAAGCCCGGCGACGTCATCCGCTCGGTGAACGGCCGCCCGATCGCCTCGGCGGGCGATGCCGCCGCTCTTGCGAACCAGTTCACGCCCGGCGCGCGCCTCTCGCTCGAGGTCGAGCGCGGTGCCGGTGTCGTTCCCGTCGCCATCCTTTTGTCGAAATAGGTCCCATGCGTCTCAAACTGTCCCTGATGCTCGCCGCCGCGCTCGTTTCCGCCACGCCGGGACCGGCGCTCGCGCAATATACTCTGAACGTCCGCGACGCCGACATCCGCGCCTTCATCCAGGATGCGGCGCGGATCACCGGGCGCACCTTCGTCATCGACGGGCGCGTCAACGGCAAGGTGTCGGTCGTCACCGACCGGCCATTGTCGCGCAGCGAATATTTCGAGATTTTCCTGTCGACCCTGCGCTCGAACGGGCTGGTCGCGGTGCCGGGGCCGAACGGCGCCTATCGCATCCAGCCGATCGACGGCGCGGCGGCGCAGCCCGGCCGGATCGGCAGCGACCGCGCGGCGCAGAACCAGTTCGTCACCGAAATCATCCGCCTCAAGCATATCGACGCCGTCGCGGCGGTCGAGACGTTGCGCCCGCTCGTCAGCCCGCAGGGATCGCTGACCGCGAACCGCAACGCCAACAGCCTGGTGGTCGCCGATTTTGCCGACAATATCCGCCGCATCCGCACCCTCGCCGCGAGCATCGACCGCGACAGCTCGACCAGCCAGATCGTCACGCTGAAGAATGCCGGTGCGCGCGAGATCGCCGCCGCGCTCACCGCGCTCGTCCCGGCGGCGGGCGAGGGGGCGAAGGCGCCGCTCGCGATCGTACCGATCGACAGCAGCAACGCGATCGCGCTGCGCGGCGATCAGGCGCTGGTCGCGCGCTTCGTCTCGATGGCGCACGACCTCGATGCCAAGGCGGCGGGTGGGACTGAATTGCGCGTCTATTGGCTCGAACATGCCAATGCCGAAACCTTGCTGCCGACCTTGCAACAGCTTGTCGGCGGCGGCAGCGATCCGGCGCAGAAGGCGGGCTTGCCGCCGGCGACATCCTCCTCGACGACGACGGGCGGCAGCGCGCCGACTCCAAGCGCCGCGCCCGCGGCGACGACGCCTACCTCGGTCAGCGGATCGGGCGGCAGCATCGCGACGCGCGGCCCGGCGATCGTCACCCGCTACGAAGGCGCGAACGCGATCATCGTCGCCGCGAACAGCGAGGTGCAGCGGATGCTCGGCGAGCTGATCCGCCAGCTCGACAGCCGCCGCGAACAGGTGCTCGTCGAGGCGATCGTCGTCGAGATCGGCGACGATGCCGCGAAGCGCCTCGGCGTCCAGTTCCTGCTCGGCGGCAAGAACATCCCCTTCGTCGCGACCAATTACAGCAATGCGCAGCCGAACATCTTCACCCTCGGCGGCGCCTATGCGGCGACCAAGCTGACCGAGGACAAGACCACGGTGGACGGCACCACGGTCGTCACCCAGACGTCGAGCGCGCTCGGCAGCAGCCTGCAGGAAGCGGCGGCGGCGTCGCTGCTCTCGGCGACCGGCGGCTTCGCGGGCTTCGCGGGCGATATCGGCAAGAACACGGTGTTCGGCGCGATCATCAACGCGGTGAAGTCGGACACGACGTCGAACCTGCTCGCGACCCCGCATATCGTGACGCTCGACAATCAGGCCGCGAAATTCCTCGTCGGGCAGGAAGTGCCGATTACGACCGGCGAGGCGCTTTCGGATAATTTCGACAACGCCTTCCGCACCGTCCAGCGCGAGGAGGTCGGCATCAAGCTGGAGGTCACGCCGCAGGTGAACGGCGCGGGCGAGGTCAAGCTGTTCCTGCGCCAGGAAGTGTCGAGCGTCGCCGGGCCGGTGTCGTCGCGAAACAGTGACCTCATCCTCAACAAGCGCTCGTTCGAGACGGTGCTGACCGTCGACGACGGCGAAATCCTCGCGATCGGCGGTCTGCTCAACGACGACGAGCGCCGGACGATCGAGCGCATCCCGCTGCTCAGCGACATTCCGCTGGTCGGCGAACTCTTCAAGTCGCGCAGCCGCAGCCGGTCGAAGACCAATCTGATGGTCTTCATCCGCCCGACGATCCTGCGCAGCCGCGAGGATAACGCCGCGCTCACCGCGCGCCGCTATGGCTATATCCGCGACTTCCAGTTGCAGCGGAACCCGAATGAGGAGCCCGCGATCGACACGCTGGTGCGCGACTATATGGGGACGACCCCGCCGTCGCCCCCGACGGCGGACGATGTGACCGTCGGTCCGGTCGACCTGCCCGCGCTGCGCGGGCAGGGCGGTACCGTCGCGCCTGCCGAGGTTCCGCCGTCGATCTCGCAGGCGCCCGCTCCGCCAGCCGGAGACCATCCGTGACCGACGCCGAACCGCCCGCGCCGCCCGCGCCGCCGGTCGATATTCCCTATGCGTTCGCGCGCACGCACGGCGTGGTGATCGCCGAGGACGAGGGAGGGCGCTGGCTCGCTACCTTGCGCGAGGGCAGCGACCCCGCGGTGCTGATCGAGGTGAAGCGCTATCTCGCGCAGCCGATCCGCGTCGCGACCGCGAGCCCGGCCGACTTCGACCGGCTGCTCTCCGACCATTATGCCGTCGATGCCTCGGCGGCGGCGATGGCGGGAACCGTGGGCGGCAGCGACCTCGAACTCGGCATTCCGAGCGCCGAGGATCTGCTCGACAGCGCCGACGACGCCCCGGCGATCCGTCTGATCAACGCGATCATCGCCGAAGCGGTGCGGCAGGGCGTCAGCGACATTCATGTCGAACCCTATGAAAGCGGCCTCGTCGTGCGGATGCGCACCGACGGCGTGCTGCGCGAGCACCTCCGCATGCCGCCGCACGTCGCGCCTGTCGTCGTCAGCCGCATCAAGGTGATGGCGCGCCTCGACATCGCCGAACGCCGGGTGCCGCAGGACGGGCGGATCGCGCTGACGCTGGCCGGAAAGGCGGTCGACGTTCGCGTCTCGACCTTGCCGAGCCGCGCGGGCGAGCGCGTCGTGATGCGCATCCTCGACAAGGATACGGCGGGGATCGATTTCGACGTTCTCGGCCTGTCGGGCGAGGCCGACCGCATCTTGCGCGAGGCACTGGCTGAACCCAACGGCATCATCCTCGTCACCGGGCCGACGGGATCGGGCAAGACGACGACGCTCTATGCCGCGCTGAAACAGCTCAACGATGGTCAGCGCAACATCCTGACCGTCGAGGACCCGGTCGAATATGCCGTCGATGGCGTCGGCCAGACGCAGGTCAATGCCAAGGTCGGGCTCGATTTCGCGGCGGGGCTGCGCGCGATCCTGCGCCAGGACCCCGACGTCGTGATGGTCGGCGAAATCCGCGACCGCGAAACCGCCGACATCGCGGTGCAGGCGTCGCTGACCGGCCACCTCGTCCTCTCGACCGTCCATACCAACGACGCGGTCGGCGCGATCACGCGCCTCAAGGATTTGAAGGTCGAGCCCTTCCTGCTTGCCTCGACCCTCCGCGCGGTGCTTGCCCAACGGCTCGTGCGCAAGCTTTGCGACCATTGCCGCGAGCCGGTGCAGGCCGACAACAGCGTCGCCGCGGTGCTCGGTCTCGACATCGGCACGGTGATCTGGAAGCCGAAAGGCTGCGAGGCGTGCGGCGGCACCGGCTTCAAGGGTCGCGTCGGGGTGTTCGAGGCGATCCGCGTCGACGAGACGGTGCGCCGCTACATCTACGCCGGCGGCGACGAGGCGATGATCGCCAAGCACGCCTTCCTGAAAGCGCCGACGCTTGCCAGTGCGGCGCGCGCGATGGTCGCGAAGGGGCTGACGACGCCCGAGGAAGCGATCCGCATCGCGCGGCGCGAGGACGTCGATGCCTGATTATCGCTATGTGGCGATCGATCCCCAGGGCCGCGAGCGCAAGGGGCGGCTGACCGCCGCGAACGACGACGCCGCGCGCGCCGGCTTGATCGCGCGCAAATTCCATATCGTCGCGGTCGAGGAGGCAGGGGCGAAGCCCGCCGGCCGCTCGCTGCTCGCTTTCCGCAAGGACAAGCTCGGCCACAAGGAGCTCGCGCTCTTCACGCGCCAGCTCGCGACGCTCGTCGAGGTCGCGCCGCTCGAAGAGGCGCTGCGCACGCTGACGCGCCAGAGCGAGGCCGAAAGCGCGCGCGCGGTGATCGGCGACGTTCACGCGGGGCTTCTCGAAGGCCGCCGCCTCGCCGATGCGATGGCGCGCCAGCCGGGCAGCTTTCCGCCGCTTTATCGCGCGATGGTCGCGGCGGGCGAGACGACGGGCAGCCTCACCACGATCCTCGCGCGCCTCGCCGACCTGCTCGAACGCCAGGCCGAAGTGCGCGGAAAGCTGATCGCCGCGCTCGCTTATCCCGTCGTGCTCGCCTTCGTCGCGATCGGCGTGGTCGCGGCGCTGATGATCTTCGTCGTGCCGCGCGTCGTCGAACAGTTCGACGATGTCGGGCAGCAATTGCCGTTCCTGACCCGCGCGGTGATCGCGATTTCCAGCTTCGCCGCGAACTGGTGGTGGCTCGCGCTGCTGCTGATCGCCGGTGCCGTTTTCGGTTGGGTCCGCGCGATGCACCGTCCCGCGTTCAAGGCGGCGATCGATGCGCGGCTGCTCCGCCTGCCGCTGATCGGCCGGCTGCTCCGCGACCTTTATGCCGCGCGCTTCGCCCGCACTCTCTCGACGATGGTGTCGAGCCGCCTGCCGCTGGTCGAGGGGCTGCGGCTCACCGTGCCGACGATCCGCAATGCGGCGCTGGCGACCGCGACCGCGGGAATCGTCGATCAGGTGCGCGCGGGCGGCAGCCTGTCGGCAGCGCTGCGCGATGCCGGGGTCTTTCCGCCCTTGCTCGTCTATATGACCGCGAGCGGCGAAAGCGCGGGGCGATTGGAGCAGATGCTCGAACGCGCCGCCGACTATCTGGAGCGCGAGTTCGATCGCTTCACCGCCGCGTCGATGGCCTTACTCGAACCTGTCATAATTGTCGTTATGGGGTCGTGCGTCGCACTCATCATCCTCTCCATCCTGCTGCCGATCCTCCAGTTGCAGAACCTTGCGGGGCTATAATATCATGTCGCTGATGCAGCTTTTCCTTCGCCTTATGCTCGACCCGTCGCGGCCCGCTCGCCGCCGGAAGGACGAGCGCGGCTTCACGCTGACCGAGTTGATGGTCGTGATCTTCATCATCGGGCTGCTCGCGACGGTGGTGATGATCAACGTGCTGCCCAGCCAGGACAAGGCGATGGTGACCAAGGCGAAGGCCGACATCGCGACGCTCGGAAGCGCGCTCGAACAATATCGGCTCGACAATCTGGCCTATCCCGCGACCACCGACGGGCTGAACGCGCTCGTCACCGCGCCGCCCGCGCTCGCGCAACCCGAACGCTATCGCCGCGGCGGCTATATCAAGAAGCTGCCGAGCGATCCCTGGGGCCGGCCCTATAATTATCAGGCGCCCGCCGCGAACGGAAAGGCGTTCGACGTCTGGTCGATGGGCGCCGACGGCGCGCCGGGCGGAACCGACGACAATGCCGACATCCACGGAGAAAATTGAGCCGCTCCCCGGTGAGCGCGGCTTCACGCTCGTCGAACTGATGGTCGTGCTCGCGATTCTCGGCCTCGCCGCGACCGCGGTCGTGCTGACGATCCCCGGCGAGGAGCGGACAGTGCGCAGCGAAGCCGATCGGCTCGCCGCGCGCCTCGCCGCCGCGCGCGACGTCGCGGTCATCGAGGGACGCAGCATATCGGTGAATTTCGCGCCCTCGGGCTATGGCTTCGAGCGGCGGGTCGACGGCGCATGGCAACCGCTTCCGGGCCGCGCCTTCGAACAGCGGAACTGGCCGAGCGGCATCCGCTTCGTCGCGGGCGACGGGCAGGCGGCGGCCCGCGTCCGCTTCGACCGCATCGGCACCAGTCCGACGCCGCAGGCGGTCGTGCTAAGCGGCGGCGATGCGCGCGAAATCGTGCGCATCTCCGCGATGGGGGAGGTCAGCCGTGGCCGATGACGCGCGCGGCTTCACTCTGCTGGAAATGCTCGTCGCGCTCAGCATCATCAGCATCGCGGCGCTGACGCTGGTGCGGCTCGACGCTTATGCGGTGCGCACCGCGGGCGATCTCGACGAAAGTACGATGGCGGGGATCGTCGCGCAGAACCGCGCGGTCGAGCTATGGACCGACCCGTCACCGCCGACGATCGGGGCAAGCGCGAGCAGCGTCGCCAATGCGGGACGAAACTGGCGTATCGAACAACGCGTCGCGCCGACCGCCGACGCCGCGCTGCTGCGCATCGACCTGATCGTGCGGCCCGAAAGCGGGCGCGGGCAGGCGGCGCTGACGATTATCAGGCCGTCGCGGTGAGGGAGGATATGACCCCACCGTGTGTCCCCGCGAAGGCGGGGACCCAGAGCGCCCTCGAGCGACGGTGCGCGCGCGCTCTTTGGACCCCCGCCTTCGCAGGGGAGCACGAAAGGGGCGACGAGCGCGGCTTCACGCTCGTCGAAATGCTCGTTTCGCTGTCGATCTTCGCGGCGATCGCGGCGATGGGCGTCGGCCTGCTCCGCAGCAGCGTCGATACGCAGGACGCGGTGCAGCAACGCCTGAAAGGCATGAGCGGGCTCAACCGCGTGCGCGCGGTGATGGCGAACGATCTGGCGCAGGCGGTGCAGCGTTCGACGCGCGGCCCTTCGGGTGAAGCCGTGCCCGCCTTTCTGGGCTCCGCCTCGGGCTTCGCTTTCGTTCACGCGGGCGCGCCGTCGGACGGCAGCGCGCGGCCTGAGGTCGAGCGTGTCGGCTATGCGCTGGTCGGCGGCGAATGGCGCCGTGCGACGCAGCCGATGCTCGACGGCACCGCGCTCTCCGACGGCGACCGGCTGGTCGATGAAGTCGCGAGCGTCGCCGTCCGTTATCGCGACGAGCGCGGCAACTGGTCCGAAAGCTGGACGAGCGACCCCGGCGACCGCCTGCCGCGCGCAGTCGAGGTGCGGCTGACCCGCACCGGCCGCGCCCCGCTGACGATGCTGTTCCTGACCGCTCCGGCTGCCCCCCCACCGCCGCCCGTGCAGGGGGCTGCGCCATGATGCGCGACGAACAGCGAGAGCGCGGCGCCGCGCTGCTGGCGGTGCTGTTGCTCGTCGCAGTGATGGCGGTGATCGCGGCGACCGCGCTCGACCGGTTGATGCTGGCGACGCGCATTGCCGGCAGCGCCGCGACGGTCGATCAGGGGCGTGCCTATGCCTTTGCCGCCGAGCAGATCGCGCTGCGGCGCGTCGCCAGCCTCGTCTCGCGCGACCCGACGCGGTTGACGCTCGAGGGCGGCTGGTTGGGGCGCGACTTCACGCTGCCGCTGCCCGGCGGCGAGGGGCGGGCGCGGCTGACCGATGCCAATAATTGCTTCAACCTCAACAGCCTGGTGGCCGAAGTGACGCCGGGCCGGCTCAGCCAGCGGTCGGGAGCGATCGCCCAGTTCGCGGCGCTGATGAAACTGGTCGGCATCGATGACGGGCAGGCGCAGCAGATCGCGGGCGCGACCGCCGACTGGATCGACAGCGACAGCAACGAAGGGCCGCTTGGCGCCGAGGACAATGTCTATCGCGGGATGCAGGCGCATTATCTCGCCGCCAACCGCAAGATGGCGGACATCAGCGAGCTGCGCGCGGTGCGCGGCGTGAACCCGAAAATCTATGCGCAGCTCAAACCCTGGATATGCGTACTGCCCGAGGCCGATCCGGTGAAGCTCAACGTCAACACGCTGGCGCCCGAACAGGCGCCGCTGATCGCGATGCTGATGCCCGGCGAACTGACTGTCGCCGATGCGCGCGCGGCGCTGGCGACGCGGCCCGCCGGCGGCTATGGCAGCAGCATGAGATTCTGGGATGCGCGGGCGTTCGAGGGGCGCAAGCCGCCGCAGGATGTCGCCGAACAGGCCGGGGTGAACAGTCGCTGGCTGATGCTGACGACGAAGGTGACGATGGGGGACGGGGTTTTGACGGCAAGGTCGCTCATCGATGCCAATGGCGGCGCGGCCGGCGCCGGGCAGGCGTCGCCGCTGATCGTTCGCCGCGACTGGGGCGAGAGCGACTGAGATGAGCCGCACGTTGATCCTTTGGTTGCCCCCGGTGGCGGCGCTTGCGGACGAAACGGCCGTGCGCCCGGCGTGGCTGCGCGTCGATGATGGCGTCATTGTCGATTCGGGGCAGGACGACGGCTGGGTCGATGCATGGGAACGCCCGCAGGACGACGCTGCCGACGGTCGGCTGATCGCGCTGGCACCCGCTGCCGACGTGCCGCTGCGCTGGCACCATTACCCTGATGCCGCCCCGGCGCAGGCGGCGGCGGCGGCGCGGCTCGATGCGCTGAAGGACAGTCTGGGCGAGGCGTCCGCGCTGCACGTCGTCGCGGGCCAGCCCGCCGAGGCGGGGCAGGCGGTCCCGGTCGCGGTGACGACCCACGCCGCGATGACGGCGTGGACCGACTGGCTGGCGGCGCAGGGACTGTCGCCCGATGCGATCCTTCCCGCGGCCGCGGCCGTGCCGCCGCCCGAGGCGGAAACGCTCTGGGCCGCCGAGGTCGGGAGCGAGACGATCGTCCGCACCGCCGATCACGCCTTTCTGTCCGACCCCGAACTCGATCCGCTGATGGCCGGCGAACGGACGATCGCGCCGCTCGATGCCGCGCAGATGCGCGAGGCACTGCTGCTCTCGCTTGCCGCGCCGCCGCTCGACCTGCTCAGCGGCGCGTGGAAGCCGAAGCGGAACTGGGCCGTCGATCCGGCGCTGTTGCGGTTGGCGAAGCGGCTGTTGATCGCATTAGTCGTGGTCAGCCTGATGGTGCCGGTCGTTCATGCGATCCGGCTGATGTCGGATAGTAGCCGCGCCGACGAAGCAACTGTAGAAATGGCGAAAAAGGCGGGCGTCGCTGCGCCTGACGCCGAAGCGGCCGAAGCGGAGATCGACCGGCGCCTCGCCGCGGCGGGCGGCGGACCGCTCGCTTTCTCGGTTCCGGCGTCGGCGCTTTACGATGCGATGCGCGATACGCCGGGCGTGACGCTCAAGAGCCTGGCGCACCGCACCGACGGCACGCTGACGACGACGCTCGCCGCGCCGCGCGTCGATGACATCAACGCGGTGCTGCTCGCGTTGCAGGCGCACGGCTATCGCATCACGGCGCAGCCGATGGCGGGAACCGACGGCCAGCAAATGGCGAATGTGACAATTCGGGCGGTGCCATGATGGACGCGGTAAAGAATTGGTGGAACGGCCTGTCGATGCGCGAGCGCTGGCTCGTCGGCGTCGCGGGCGTGCTGGCGACCCTCGTGCTGGTCTGGGCGCTCGGACGGCCGGCGGTTGCCGCCTTCGCCGACCTCGAAAGCCGGCACAGCGCCGCGGTCGAGCGCGAGGGGCGCCTCGCAGCGAAACTGCAATTGCTCGCGCAGCGACCAGCGAAATCACTCGCCGCGGCGGTCGATGCGGTGGCGATCGACCAGTATCTCGCGCAGTCGGCGGGCGAGATCGGGCTGACGCTCGATCGCAACGAAGCGCGCGGACAGGGGCAGGCGACGATCGCCATCGCGGCCGCCAAGGCGCCAGTGCTGACCGACTGGCTCGCCTCGCTCGAGGCGCAGGGCTTCGTCGTCGATCAATTGACGATCACCCCGGCCGCCGACGGCACCGTCGGCATGACCGCCGAACTCAGAAAGGCCGGGCAATGAGCGAGCGCAGGCGCTGGACTATCGGTGCGGCGCTCCTCGCTCTGCTGCTGATCATCACGACCTTTCCGATGCGGCTCGCGCTGTCTTTGTCAGGCGCGGCCGATGCGGGCATCGCGGCGCGCGAGGTTCGCGGGTCGGTGTGGTCGGGGACGCTGATCGACGCGCGGCTCGGCGTCTTGCCGCTCGGCACGGTGCGCGCGAGCCTGTCGCCGCTCGCGTTGCTCGGCGGCAATACAGAGCTTGCCTTCACACGCGCCGATGAACGACTTGGCGCGCTGTCGGGGCGGCTTCACGGAAGCGATCCGCGCGGCATGTCCGACGTCAACGGCGCGACTTCGCTGTCGGGCGGGCTCGGCATCGTTCCAGTTGACACGATCCGTTTCGAGGGTGTGTCGGTGCGTTTCGACGATGCCGGACAATGCGTCGAGGCGGCGGGGCGGCTGCAGTTGATGGTGGCCGCGCCGATCGCTGGGCTCGACCTGTCGCGCGGGCTGTTGGGGCCGATTGCCTGTGCGAACGGTCGCGCGCGGGCGGTGCTCGCCAGCCAGTCGGGGATGGAGCGGCTGGCGCTGTCGTTCGATGCGCGCGGGGCTTATCGTGCGCAATTCGCGATCAACGTCGATCGCGACCCGGCGATGGCGGCGGCGCTGACGGTGCTGGGGTTCAAGCCGGGGGCGAACGGATATGTGCTGACCGCGACGGGGCGGTTTTAGGGATGGTCTGAAAGCCCCGTTCTCCCGCGAAAGCGGGGGTCCATCTCCGGCCGGTGCGATCCGGGACCGATCGGATGATGGGTCCCCGCCTTCGCGGGGACACAGGGTTGAGCAAAGGCGGAGCGGGAAGGGCCGGAGATGATTGGATCGATCCTCGACGCCCTGCCTTTCGGCGCCGCCGTCCTTCTCGCCGGACTGATCGGCCTTACCCTTGGCAGTTTCATCGCGACGCTGGTGCTACGCTGGCCCGCTGGACGATCGGTATTGGGCCGCTCGCAATGCGACGGCTGTGGCCGGCCGCTTCGCGCGTGGGAGTTGGTGCCGCTGTTGTCGGTGTTCTGGATGCGCGGAGCGTGTGCGCGGTGCGGGGTGCGGATCGATCCGTTTCACGGACAGGTCGAGATCGCTTCGGGATTGATCGGCGTTGTCGCGCTGGCGCTCTTGCCCGGCACCGCGGGCTGGCTCTGGGCGCTGTTCGGCTGGCTGCTGCTGCCGCTCGCCTTGCTCGACGCACGGCATTTCTGGCTGCCCGACAGGCTCAATGCCGTGCTCGCGATCACTGGTCTGCTTCTGGCCGGTCCGATGCTTGGCGTCCCCTTGCTCGACCGCTGGATCGGGGCGCTTGCGGGCGGGCTGGTTCTCGCGGTTATCGCCTGGGCCTATCGCCGCCTGCGCAGCGATGAAGGAATGGGCGGTGGCGACCCCAAGCTCGTCGCGGCGATCGGCTGCTGGCTCGGCTGGCAGGGGCTGCCGCTGCTGCTGTTGCTCGCTAGCCTCGGCGGGCTGCTCTGGGCGCTTGTCGCGCACGGAAAAGGGGACCGGCCGTTGGCTCGACGGCCGGTCCCCTTCGGTCTTTTCGCTTGCGCCGCCGCCTGGGCGACGGTGCCGCTATGGCCGCTGCTTATCGGTTCCAGCTAGCTGGAATGATCCGGCACCGGCCCACTCCCCCACCCGGCCTTCCTAAGGATAGTAAACTGGGGAGGCCGGGTGGGGGAGTGGGCCGGTGCCGCCCGCCGACGTCAGTCGGCGAAAATCAGCGCGCGATGACGACGGTCACTGCGCGGCGGTTCTGCGCCCAGGCTTCCTCGTTCGAGCCGAGCGCCGCCGGGCGTTCCTTGCCGTAGCTGATCACGTCGATCCGGCTCGGATCGACGCCCAGCGTCGCGAGATAATTTTTCGCGGCATTGGCGCGGCGCTCGCCAAGCGCGATGTTGTAGTCGCGGGTGCCGCGCTCGTCGGCGTGACCCTCCAGCGTGACGCGCACCGCGGGGTTGCGCGCGAGCCACTGCGCCTGGCTCTGCAGCGTCGCCTGATCCTCGGCATCGACGTTATATTGATCGAAACCGAAGAAGATCCGGTCGGACGAAACATTGGCGACAAAGTCTTCCTGCGATCCGGGAACGACGCCGCCGGTGTTGGCTCCCGTATCGGTGCCCGTTCCCTCGGGCGCGGGCGGCAATTGTTCCGGCGCCTTCTTCGCACAGGCACCCACAGCAAGCATGGTGATCGCCGCGATCATCGCGGTGGTTTTGCGCATCGTCATGTCTTCTGTCCTCTTGTTGTTGCGTTTTTCAGTCGTGACCGCGGGGCATTAACCTGCATTGAACGCAAAGAGTCAAACCCCGCGGATTTCCTTTGGTTCCGCGACCGCCGTCAGGGCAGGATCGGCCCCCAGCTCGGGTCCGATCCGTCCTGCGGCGTCGGCAGGCGGCGCAGGTTCACGCCGGTCAGGTCGACCTGCCACAGCGACGATTTGCCTGCCTTGCCCGACGTGGTGCGGAAGAACTGGATGACGCGGCCGTTCGGCGACCAGGTCGGCGCTTCGTCCTGCCAGCTATTGGTGAGCAGCCGCTCGCCACCGCCCGACGGGGTCATCACGCCGACGCGGAACTCGCCGCCGCCCATTTTGGTGAAGGCGATCAGGTCGCCGCGCGGCGACCATTCGGGGGTCGCATAGCGGCCGCCGCCAAAGCTGATCCGCTGCTGGTTCGATCCATCGATGTTCATCGTGTAAAGCTGCTGGCCGCCCGAGCGGTCGCTTTCGAATACGATCTTCTTGCCATCGGGCGAGAAGCTGCCGCCGACGTCGATCCCCGGCGTGCTGGTGAGCCGCACCGGCGTGCCGCCCTCGGCCGAGATGCGATAGATATCGGTATTGCCGCCGACCGCCATCGAATAGAGGATCTGGCGGCCGTCGGGCGACCAGCGCGGCGCGAAGGTCGCATTCTTGCTTTCGGTCACCAGCTTCTGCGTGCCCGCATTGACGTCGTAGATGAAGACGCGGACTCGGTCGTTCAAATAGCTGACATAGACGATCTTCTTGTAATCGGGCGAGAAGCGCGGGCTTAGCGCGAGCGCCTGGCCGTTGGTGATGAAGCGGTGGTTGCCGCCGTCCGAATCCATGATCGCCAGCCGCTTGATGCGGTTCCCCTTGGGCCCGCTTTCGGCGATATAGGCGACGCGGCTGTCGAAGAAGGGCGATTCCCCCGACAGGCGCGAATAGATGGCGTCGGCGCATTTATGCGCGGCGCGGCGCCAGTCGGCGGGCTGAATCTCATACCCCTGCCGCACCAGCTCGCTGCCGAGATCGGTGTCGTAGAGGTAGCAGCCAACGACGAGCCCGCCGGTGCCGCTCGCCTGCACGAAGCCGTGGACGACATTCTCGGCATTCCGCGCCTGCCAGTCGGCGAATTGCGGCGCGCGCACTTCCGCCATGCTGATCGCGCGGACGCTGCCGGGACCGAGCGGTGCGTAAAGCCCGCTGCGTTCGAGGTCGGCGGCGATGACGTCGGAAATCTGCTTGCCGAGGCTGGCGGTGTTGAGCCCCGCGACATTGACCGCCGCCGGGGTCGCGAAGGCGGGGACCGCGATGACGGTGCGATCCTGCGACAGCGTGCCGGTGATCGATTCGCGCGGGCCATCCGCTGGCGCTTGGACGACAGGCGGCTGCACGGACTGGGTCTGGGCGACCACGGGGCTGGCGACCGTCATCAGGAGGCCGGCGATCAAATATCTCGCAAGAGTCATGCTCATCTCACCTTGTCGAAGTCCAATGTGTAATTCTGCCAATAGCTGTAATTTTCTTCGGGCAAATCGAAGGGCGCGGCCAGCTCGACCGCTTTCTTTGCGCATTCCTGGTGGCGTTCGACCTGAAAGCGGTTGCTGTCGTTCTGGCCTGACGTCGTCACGCTGGTGAAGCCCGCGAGCGCGCCCGCGGGGGTCAGTCGGAATTTGACGACGGTCTTCAGTTTCTCGACGTCGACGCCGCTGACCTTGCAGCGGTCCCAGCGCGGGCCGACTTTCGCCTTGATGCTGACGTCGATCGAGCGGCGGACCTCGGCGGAGGTCGTCGCGGCGGGCGCGCCCTTGCTCGCGGGCTGCTTGGGCTGCGCCCGCGACAAACCATCGACGATGCCGTCGAGGCGGCCGGTCGGGCGGCTCGTCGGCTTCTTTGCCGGCGCCTTGGGCGCGGGCTTGGGCGTCGCCTTTTGCGCGGCGGGGGGCGTTTTCTTGGGCGGTGCGGGAACGGCGCGCGCGACCTGCTTCGGCGCGGGGGCCGGGGTCGGCCGCACGACCGGCTCGGGCAGCGGCGGCGCGGGGACGGGCTCGGGCGGCGCGGCGATGTCCTCGGCGTCCTCCTCGCCCAGCCGCGCGGCGGGCGGGGTGTCGCTGATCACCGGCGCGGAGGATTGCGCCGCGGTCTCGGCGACCAGGTCGACTTCCATCGGCGGATTGTCGAAGCGCCGGTCGCCGCCGGTCCACTGAATCGACAAGAGGCCGATCACGACGACGTGCAGCGCCACCGCGATCGCGATGCCGGTCTTCTGATTCCCCCGCGGTGCCGTTTGCGCAGCCATGGTCACAGCCTAGGGATTCGTCTCTGAACCATCGGTGACCGCCGCTTCGGCCGGGGCCGGGACATCCGATCCGGTGGTGACGAGCGCGATCCGCGTCAGCCCGGCGCGGTTGAGCTCGCCCATCACCCGCATCACGCGGCCATAGTCGAGCCCCTTGTCGGCGCGCAGCATGATCTGGCGCGGCTTGTCGCCCGCTTTCTGCGCGCCGGCGATGGCGTCGAGCCGCGCGGGAAGCTCGGCTTCGGGAACGACCTCGTCGCCGATATAAAGAGTATCGTCGCCGTTGATCGAAAGCTGGATCGGTTCCTGTTCCTCGGTCTCGACGGGCTTGGCGCGGCTTTCGGGCAGGTCGATCGGGACAGCGGAGGCGAGCAGGGGCGCGGTGATCATGAAGATGATCAGCAGCACCAGCATCACGTCGACGAGCGGGGTGACATTGATCTCCGCCATCGGCGCACGGCGCGTGCCGCGCCCGCGCCTTCGTCCTGCGCCCCCGGACGGGCCGGTCATAGCCATCAGCCCTCAACCTCCAGTTCGCGACTGAACATCGCGTGCAGCCCGTCGGCGAAGCGGCCGAGCCGCGATTCGAGCCGGTTTAGCCGCTGCGAAAAGGCGTTGTAGGCGATCACCGCCGGAATGGCGGCGAACAGGCCGATCGCGGTCGCGAACAATGCCTCGGCGATGCCGGGGGCGACGACGGCGAGGCTGCTGTTGTTCGACGCGGCGATCGCGGTGAAGCTGCGCATGATGCCCCAGACGGTGCCGAACAGGCCGACGAAGGGCGCGACCGCGCCGATGGTGGCGAGCGTGCCGATCTTCTCGGCCAGCCGGTCGACCTCGCCCGCGACGGCGCTGTTCATCGCGATACCCAGCCGCTCGCGCGTGCCTTCGCGGTCGACATTCCGGCCCTTGGTCGAGCGGCGCCATTCGCCGATCCCTGCCGCGAGGATCTTCGCGCTCGGCAGTTCCTCGCCGCTGTTCTTGTCATAAAATTTGTCGATATTGTCGGCGCGCCAGAAATCGCGCTCGAACCCCTCCGACGCGCGCATCAGCTTGCCGACGCTGCGGCCGTGCGTGATGATCACCGCCCAGACATAGATCGACGCGAGCAGCAGCCCGATCATCACCGCCTTGACGATGATGTCGGCCTGAATGAACAGCGCGATGGGGGACAGCGTCGCCGCGTCGGCGGCCAGCTTGATATTGTCTAGCAAGGGTTGGTCTCTCCATTCATGATGGCGGTGAAGCGGTCGGCCCAGCCCGCGGGCTGGCGGCGCGGCCGGCCTTCGGGCGACAGGAAGGCGGCGGTAACACGCCCCTCTGTTAACGTGTCCTGACCGCGAAGGATGCGCTGCGCGATGATCACGCTTGCGCCGCGTACCACCTCGACGGTGCTGACGACGGTGAGGTCGTCGTCGAGCTTTGCGGGGCTGCGGTATTTGATCGTCAGGTCGGTGACCGCCCACGCGCCCTCGCCGCTCTCCATCGCCGCGCGCTGGTCGATGCCCGCGAGGCGCAGCATGTCCGACCGTGCGCGTTCCATGTAGCGGAGGTAATTGGCGTGATAGACGATGCCCGACAGGTCGGTGTCCTCGAAATAGACGCGCGCCCGGTAATGATGCGCGGCCCCGACGAAGGCGCCGGGGACGAAGGGAGGAGGAACGGCCGCCATGGTTAAGACCGATAGCGGGGCATCGACTCGCCGCAAAGCCCTCTTCAACAGTTCGTCGCAAGTCGCGGCCGATTGGTGGATGAAAGGGGCGGGAAACCGGGATTCCTACTTGTCGAATAATCCGTCCTGAGCGCCGGTAGGCGGATTGAGGCCGAGATGCTTCCACGCGCTGGCGTTGAGCATCCGCCCGCGCGCGGTGCGGGCGATCAGGCCGATCTGGAGCAGGTAGGGTTCGATCACATCCTCGATCGTGTCGCGCGGCTCGCTGAGCCCCGCCGCGAGCGTGTCGGCGCCGACGGGGCCGCCGCGATAGATGTCGGCGATCATCGTCAGGTAGCGCCGATCCATCGCGTCGAGGCCGAGCGCATCGACCTCCAGCCGGTTGAGTGCGGCGTCGGCGACCTTTGCATCGACGACCGCTGCCTCCGCCACCGTCGCGAAATCGCGTACCCGGCGAAGCAGACGCCCGGCGATGCGCGGAGTTCCGCGCGAGCGCTTCGCAATCTCCAGCGCGCCGTCGGGTGCGATGCCCAGACCGAGCAACCGCGCGGCGCGGCCGATCACTTGCTCCAGCTCCCCATGCGTATAGAAATTGAGCCGCACCGGAATGCCGAAGCGGTCGCGCAGCGGCGTCGTCAGCAGGCCCTGTCGCGTAGTCGCGCCGACCAGCGTGAATTTCGGCAGGTCGATGCGGACGCTGCGCGCCGACGGTCCTTCGCCGATCATGATGTCGAGCGCGCGGTCTTCCATCGCTGGATAGAGGATTTCCTCGACCGCGGGCGCGAGGCGGTGGATCTCATCGATGAACAGGACGTCGCCGTCCTCGAGATTGGTGAGTAGCGCCGCGAGGTCGCCCGCCTTGGCGATCACCGGGCCTGAAGTGGAGCGGAAGCCGACGCCGAGCTCGCGCGCGACGATCTGCGCCAGCGTCGTCTTGCCGAGCCCCGGCGGGCCGAAGAACAGCACATGGTCGAGCGCGTCGCCCCGTGCCTTCGCCGCCTCGATGAAGATGCGCAGATTCTCGCGCGCCGCCGCTTGGCCCACGAACTCGGCGAGCGACTTGGGACGGAGCGCCGCGTCGGCGTCCTCGGGGGTGCGGAGAGGAGTGGTGAGGTCGGTCACGGTTTCGCGATACCCATAAATCTCGTCATGCTGAACTTGTTTCAGCATCCATGGCCTGGCCGATCGGCCCGGCGCCGACTTCGAAGGCCAGGTCGCGCCATTTGGGATTGTCGGCTTCGATCAGGTTGATCTTCCATGCGCGGTGCCAGTTTTTGAGCTGCTTTTCGCGGGTGATGGCATCGGCCATGGTTCCGAACAGTTCGAAATGGACGAGGCGATAGGTCCTATATTTTGCCGAAAAGCCTTTGGTCGCGCTGTTGCGGTGCTGCCAGATGCGCTGGACGAGATTCGAGGTGACGCCGATGTAGAGCGTGCCATTGGGATAGCTCGCGAGAATATAGGTGCAGGGCTGAAAGATGTCGCGCATGGCCGCGCGCTCAGGGCCATGGATGCTGAAACAAGTTCAGCATGACGAAAGGGAGAGAAGGTGGGCACTCAGTCAAAGTGTTCGACCCCTTCGCCGGTAATCGAAACCCAAGGTTCCATCCGGTCCTCGTAAACCGAATAATCGGGTACGAAACCATGGCCCGGCTCGAAATTGCCGAGCGGTATTGCATAGGCGTCATGATAGGGCCGGGCTTTATACCAGACGCCCGAACCGCAGGTGCCGCAAAAGAAAAAGTCGGCGGTGTTGCCGCTGCCGCCGGTATATTGCCACATCTTGGCGTTCGCCTCGCCCTCGATGCGGACCTGCTCGGCCGAAAAGCGAACCTGCGCGGCAAAGGCGCTGCCGCTCCGCGCCTTGCACTCGCGGCAATGGCAGACCGACACGCGGATCGGCTCACCGGTGCAGGCGATGCGGATTTGGCCGCAGCGGCAGGATGCGTGACGGATGCTGTCGGTCATTTGGCCGCTTTTTTGAGCGCCGCGCGGACGAGCGCATCCAGCGTCGCCCCCGCGCCCAGTTCCTCGCTGGCAGCCGCCACGGCGGCGCTTGCCTCGCCGGGCTTGAAGCCGAGGCCGGCGAGGGCGGCGACGGCGTCGCCGAATGGGCCGGATGCAGCGGAGACGGAGGGATTCGAACCAACGATACCGCCCAGCGCCTCGGCTTTGTCCTTCAGTTCATGCGCGATCCGCTGCGCGAGCTTCGGGCCGACGCCGTTGGCGCGGGCGATCATGGCGCTGTCGCTGCTCGCGAGGGCGCGTTGCAGGTCGCCGATTTCGAGCGCCGAGAGGATCGCGAGCGCGACCTTGGCGCCGACGCCTTGGACGCTGGTGAGCAGGCGGAACCAGTCGCGCTCCTCGGCGCGTGCGAAGCCGAGCAGGCGCAGGAAATCCTCGCCGACGAGCATTTCGGTGTGGATCGTGACGTCGCTGCCGACCGCGCCCAATGCGTCGAGCGTGCGCGCCGACGCCTCGACCAGATAGCCGACGCCGCCGACGTCGATCACCGCATGGCCTGCGCCGCTGCTGTCGAGCCGTCCGGTGAGTTTCGCGATCATTTCGCCGTGCTAGCGCGGTAGGAATGAAAAGGGAACAAGGAAGGAAGAATGTCTCACGCAAAGGCGCAAAGGCGCGAAGAAGGAAGAAGAGAATATTCTCACACGAAGACACAAAGAGGGCGATTTTCTACACGGACGCCGGCCGCGTGGCGCGAACGGCCCATTTCATGGCCGGACGAAGTCCGGCAGGAAATTCGGGACGCCGGATGCCCCGCTCAACGATATGATCGAGACCGCATCTTTGTGTCTTCGTGTGAGATTCTTCTTCTTTGCGCCTTTGCGTGAGATTTCTCTTAAAAACGAGGCCGGTGGTTAGCATGGCAGATTGCCACCGCCAGTGCATCCGCGGCATCCGCCCCCGCGACCTTGGCGCCGGGGAGCAACACGCGCAGCATCGCCTGCACCTGTTCCTTCGCCGCGCCGCCGGTGCCGACGATCGCCTTCTTGACGAGGCGCGGGGCATATTCGGCGACGGGCAGCCCGCCGCGCGCGCAGGCGAGCAAAGCGACGCCGCGCGCGTGGGCGAGCTTCAGCGTCGATTGCGGATTGTCGTTGACGAAAACTTCCTCGACCGCCGCGCACCCCGGCATATGGTCGGCGATCACCGCGGCGAGTATCGTGTCGATATGCGCGAGGCGGTCGGGCAGGGGGGCTTTGGCGTCGGTCTTGATCTGGCCGTTGGCGATATGGCTGATCCGGCTGCCTTCGACGCGGATGACGCCCCAGCCGGTGCAACTGAGCGAAGGGTCGAGGCCGAGGATGATCACTATGTTCCGTTCGTGTCGAGCGAAGTCGAGACACCCCGAAGATGCGCACGACCGATGGGCATCTCGACTTCGCTCGATGCGAACGGCTTTTGACTTTTAGCCAAGCTTTTCCATCACTGCGTCGGGGATTTCGTAATTGCCCCACACGGTCTGAACGTCGTCGTCGTCGTCGAGCGTGTCGATCAGCTTGAACAGCGTCTGCGCGGTCGCCTCGTCGGCGACTTCGCTCTTGAGCGTCGGCTTCCATGCGAGCTTGACGCCTTCGGCCTCGCCGAGCTTGGCTTCGAGCGCTTTCGCGACCTCGTGCAGGCTGTCGACGCTGGTCCAGATGTCGTGGCCGTCCTCGGATGATTCGACATCGTCGGCGCCCGCGTCGAGCGCGGCTTCGAACACCGTGTCGGCGTCGCCGGCCTTCGCGGGATAGCTGATCAGGCCGAGGCGGTCGAAGCCGTGGCTGACGCTGCCGCTGGTGCCGAGGTTGCCGCCGTTCTTGGCGAAGGCGGTGCGGACATTGGTCGCGGTGCGATTGCGGTTGTCGGTGAGCGCTTCGACGATCAGCGAGACGCCGCCGGGGCCATAGCCTTCGTAGCGGATTTCCTCGTAATTGTCGCCGTCGCCGCCCGCCGCCTTGTCGATTGCGCGCTGGATATTATCCTTGGGCATCGACTGCGCCTTGGCCGCGTTGACGGCGGCACGCAGGCGCGCGTTGGCGTCGGGATCGGGAAGGCCCATCTTCGCGGCGACGGTGACTTCGCGCGCGAGCTTCGAGAAAAGGGCGCTGCGCTTCTTATCCTGCGCGCCCTTGCGGTGCATGATGTTCTTGAACTTGCTATGGCCGGCCACAGCTACCTCCACTGAATGGAAAAAAATGTGGCGCCGCCACTAGCGCGGCATCGGCGATCACACAACCACGGCGGTTCCGCTGGCGGACACCATCAGCATCGACCCGTTCTGGCCGAGCACTTCATAGTCGAGGTCGACGCCGATCACCGCATTGCCGCCAAGCTTCGCGGCCTCCGCCTCCATCTCGCCGAGCGCTTCCTTGCGCGCGCGGGCGAGGACGTCCTCATATTTGCCCGAGCGGCCGCCGACGATGTCGGTGATGCTCGCGAACAGGTCGCGGAACAGGTTGGCGCCGACGATCACTTCGCCGGTGACGATGCCCAGATATTCGCGGACCGGATGGCCTTCGATGCTGTTGGTCGTGGTGCTGAACATCGTCACTCTCCTGTTGGGGGCTCAGGCGATTCCGAGCGCCGATTTGTAAACGTCGAGGATCGCTTCCATTTCCTTGCGGTCGTGGACGGGCATTTTCCGGAGGCGCACGATCTGGCGCATGATCTTGGGGTCATAGCCCTGCGATTTCGATTCGAGATAGACGTCGCGGATGTCGTCGGCGATGCCCTTTTTCTCTTCTTCCAGCCGCTCGATGCGCTCGATGAAAAGGCGCAGTTGTTCGTCGGACACGGTGGCTTCGCTCATTTTATACTCCGCTTGAGGTTTGGATGGGGTGGCGAGAATCGCCTCGGCGCTCACCTAGCGAGGTCAGGGATTCTTGGCCATGCTTTCTTCCATCCGCGCGAGCTGCTCGGGCGTCGCGGCGACGTGGAAGCGCGCTTTCCATTCCTTGGTGGGCATTCCGTGGATTATCGCGCGGCCGGTTTCCTTGTCCAGGGCGCCCGCTTCGGCGATCCAGTCGCCGAGGCAGTTGCGGCAGAATCCGGCGAGCCCCATCAGGTCGATGTTCGCGGCGTCGCTGCGATGTTGGAGCAGGCGCACAAGGCGGCGGAAGGCTGCGGCGGCGGCGGCATCGTCGAGGCTGTCGAGCGCGTCGTTCGGCGCGGTCTGGTCGTCGCTGCAGGACATGGCGAAATTCCTTCGTCTCGGGCGTTGCATAGCTATACGCGGCTTGCCTTCGCCGCGACAGAGCGCCTAGGCAGGCGGCTGTCATTTTTCCAGTCTTCGGAGCATCTGTGGTCCAGAGTTTCACGCCCCGCCAGCGCAAGGTGCGCATATTGGCGACGCTCGGCCCCGCGAGCGCGAATTCCGAGATGATCGCAGCGCTCCACCGTGCGGGCGCGGATGCCTTTCGCGTCAATATGAGCCACGGCGACCATGAAGGCCACGCCAAGGTGATCGCCGCGATCCGCGCGCTGGAGAAGGACACCGGCCGGCCGACGACAATCCTCGTCGACCTGCAGGGGCCGAAGCTGCGCGTCGGCACCTTCAAGGACGGGCCCGCCGAACTGGTGAAGGGCGAGCACTTTGTCCTCGACACCGACCAGGCACCGGGCGACGCGGGGCGTGTCCACCTGCCGCATCCCGAACTCTTCGCCGCGCTCGAACCCGGCACGCGGCTGCTCGTCGACGACGGCAAGCTGGTGCTGCGCGTGCAGGCGGTTTCGTCCCAGCGGATCGAGACGATCGTCGAGGTCGGCGGGCGGATTTCGGACCGCAAGGGCGTCAATGTTCCCGATGTCGTCGTGCCGCTCGCGGCGCTGACCGAAAAGGACCGCAAGGATCTGAGCTTCGCGCTCGAACAGCATGTCGACTGGATCGCGCTCTCCTTCGTTCAGCGGCCTGAGGATGTCGCTGAGGCGCGGCGGCTGATCGGCGGCAAGGCGGCGCTGCTCGTCAAGTTCGAGAAGCCCGCGGGGGTCCAGCGGCTCGAAGAGATATTGGAGATCGCCGACGCTGCGATGGTCGCGCGCGGCGACTTGGGCGTCGAACTGCCGCCCGAGGCGGTGCCGCCGCTGCAGAAGCGGATCGTTGCGACCGCAAGGGCGATGGGCAAGCCGGTGGTCGTCGCGACCCAGATGCTCGAATCGATGATCGTTTCGCCCTCGCCGACGCGCGCCGAGGTGTCCGACGTTGCGACCGCCATCTATGACGGCGCCGACGCGATCATGCTCTCGGCTGAGACGGCGGCGGGCGCCTGGCCGGTCGAAGCCGTGACGATGATGGACAGCATTGCACGCTCGGTCGAAAGCGATCCCGACTATTTCCGCCGCCTGCACTTCACCGAAACCGCGCCTGATGCGACGACGGCCGATGCGCTCGCCGAGGCGGCCGGGAATATTATCCAGACGATTGCCGCCGATGCGATCATCTGCTTCACCGCATCGGGATCGACCGCGCGCCGCGTCGCGCGCGAGCGTCCGAATGCGCCGCTGCTCGTCCTGACGCCGAAGCGCGACGCGGCGCGGCGCATGGGGCTGCTGTGGGGCGCGCACGCGGTGCCGACCAAGGACATCGGCAGCTTCGAGGAAATGATCGCCAAGGGCAAGCGCATGGCGCTGCGCCACGGCATCGGCACGGCGGGCGCCAAGCTGGTGATGATGGCGGGGGTTCCCTTCGGCACGCCGGGGTCGACCAACGTGCTGCATGTCGCGACGCTGACCGGGGACGAACTGCGCGGCTATAGCTGACGCCTATTTGTTCCGTCATCCCGGCGAAGGCTGGAGAGTTTTGATTCAATCCGACACAAAAGTTACCGCGCGATTCAGAAAATTTCGGAGTTGATTCAGTCCGGGACGGACAAAAATGGTAAATGATGTTTGCACCATTGACGGCAGGCGGCATAGTCGGTGCAAGTCGCGTGTCGGAACCCGCGTGGGAAGGGTTCGCATCATCGTCCGGAGGTCTGTCTCGCGTGTCCGCACCGTTCCGTTTTCCGCGCTTCTTCGTCACCAGCCCCGCGCCTTGTCCTTATCTGGAGGGCAAGACCGAGCGCAAGGTCTTCACCGAGCTTAGCGGTCCCAATGCGAACGAATTGAACGATGCGCTCGGCCGCATCGGGTTCCGCCGCAGCCAGTCGGTCGCCTATCGCCCGAGCTGCGCCGACTGCACGGCCTGCGTGTCGGTGCGCGTCTGCGCCGCCGAGTTCGCGCCGAGCAACTCGCAGAAGCGCACGATCCGCCGCAACCGCGACCTCGTCGCCACCGCCTGCAAGTCCTGGGCGACCGAGGAGCAATATGCGTTGCTGCGTTCCTACCTGGGCTCGCGCCATCCCAACGGCGGCATGGCCGACATGGACGAGCAGGATTTTGCCGACATGGTCGAGCAGACTCCGGTCGACAGCTATATGATCGAATATCGCGAACCGACCGCCGACGGCAGCCGCGGCCGCCTCGTCGGTTGCTGCCTGACCGACCGGCAGGGCGACGGGCTGTCGATGATCTACAGTTTTTTCGATGCCAACCATCCGCTGCGCGAAGGACTGGGCACCTATATCATCGCCGATCATGTGCTGCGCGCGGCGAAAGCCGGATTGCCTTACGTCTATCTCGGTTATTGGATCGAAGGGTCAGCGCGCATGGCGTATAAGGCGCGCTTCCGCCCGCTCGAAAAGCTTGGCCCCGATGGCTGGTCACGCTTCGAGCCGATCGCATCGGACCGCATCGCGGCGATATTCGAATTGGCCTGACGCTTGGCCCGTTGACGCGGACCTCTTTCCATAGCATTGACGGGCAAGGGAATTTTCGAGGCGGGGAACGAAGGAGACGACCTTGTTCCGCTATCATGCCGCTGCGAAATATGTGCTTCCAGCTTTTGCCGCCAGCCTCGCCGTCGCCGCCACGCCGCTTGCCGCGCAGCGGAATAACGGCACCGGAACGCGTGACGGAGCAGCCGTCAGCGGAGTCGATCAGGCGCATCAGATCGACTGCGGTGGACAGCCCGCCCAGGTATCGGGTTCGGACAATCATATCGACTTCGTCGGTGACTGTCCCGGCCTGACCGTCAACGGCGTCGGCAACCAGATCAGCATCACCCTGCGCCCCGGTGCCCCGCTCACCGTGTCGGGCGTCGACAATGTCGTGACGTGGCGGATTGCCGGAAAGGGCAGGCCGAAGCTGGCGGTGAGCGGCGTCGACAATCAGGTCCGACCGGGACGGTAGCCCCTTCATCGTCATTCCCGCGAAGGCGGGAATCCAGCTTTTCCCTTTCCCCTTTAATCTTCGCGCTTTCGCGCCTTCCCGTGAAATTCAATCAATCTCACGCAAAGGCGCAAAGGCGCGAAGGAAGGAAAAAGCTGGATTCCCGCCTTCGCGGGAATGACGGTGGAAATGGATTAGGATGGAGGACACTTCCGCTTCTCATCCACTAGTTGCGAACGTCTCGCAGCAGCCTCTCGCCGGTTGACCTTTTCCCGCTTTCAAGGGCATAGCTCTTCGTCCAGGACATAAGTCCGGGTCGCATCCATAGGTGGTCGCTCAGGGGTGGGCGATTTGGGGGATTGGGATGCCTGTTCGCGCTTTCGTCAGCTTCATCGCCGGACATGATCGCCGCCGCCGCGGGGATGCGCGCGCATGAGCGATGTCGTGAAGGTCGCGATCATCGGATCGGGGCCCGCCGGGCTCAGTGCCGCGGCGCGCGCGGGGCAGCTCGGGATGAGCCATGTCCTGCTCGAAAAGACCGATCACCTCTCCGACACCATCTTCAAATATCAGAAGGGCAAGCGCGTCCTCGCGACGCCCGAGCGGCTGGACCTGCGCTCCGACTGCCGCTTTGCCGAGGGTGCGCGAGAATATATTCTCGGCAATTGGGACGAGGATGCCGCCAACAACAAGGTGAATGTCGTCAAGCACGCCGATGTCGCCGAAGTGACGGGCGAGAAAGGCGCGTTCGCGATTCGGACCGCGAAAGGCGACGTCTATCACGCCGAGACGATCGTCCTCGCGATCGGGACGCAGGGCAATCCGAACCGGATGCGCTGCGGCGGCGCCGATCTGCCGCACATCATCTATCAGGTCGACGATCCGGAGGATTTCAAGGACAAGCATATCACAGTCGTTGGATCGGGTGACGCGGGGATCGAAAATGCGCTTGGCGTCGCCGAGGAAGCGCTGGAGAACACCGTCACCATCCTCAACCGATCGAAGGATTTCGCGCGCGCCAAGGCGAAGAACGTCTCCGACATGATGGAGGCCGGCGAGAACGGCTTTTTGTCGATCCGCACCGAGACCCAGCCCAAGCTGGTCGAACCCGGCTGGCTGACGCTCGAGACGCCCAATGGCGACGAGAAGATCGAGTGCGACGTCATCGTCGCGCGACTGGGCTCGGTCGCGCCGCGCGGCTTCGTCGAATCGATGGGGATCGAGTTCACCGGCCCTGACCGCGAAGCCTTTCCGAAACTTTCGCCGACCTTTGAATCGACGGTGCCCGGCATCTTCGTGATCGGCGCGCTCGCGGGCTATCCGCTGATCAAGCATTGCATGAACCAGGGCTATGACGTCGTCGAGTTCATCAACGGCAACACCAGCCTGACCCCCGCCGACGAAAAGGATCTGGCGGCGATTTTTGCGGGCCTGCCGCAGCAGAAATCGGTGACCGAATGGCTCGACTATCTGCGCGAGCGGGTGCGCATCTTCGCCGACGTCTCGCCGCTTCAGATGCGCGAGTTCATGCTCGATTCGAAGGTCGCCTTCTACCGCAAGGGCGAGGTGGTGTTCGAGAAGGGCGACCCTGGATCGTCGCTGTTCGCGATCGCTGACGGCCATGCCGAAGTCGAGGTCGCGCCGGGCGTCACCGTGCCGATCGAACAGGGATCGATATTTGGCGAGGTCGGCCTGATCTCCGGCCGCAAGCGCGGCGCGACGATCCGTGCAGGCGAGGACAGTATCTTCGTCGAAGTGTCGCGCACCGCGGCGCTCAAGCTGATGGCCGCGGTGCCGGGCGCCAAGCGCGTGATCAACCGCATCTCGCTCGAACGCCAGCTTCTCCAGATATTCAAGGGCGGGCTGACCGTCGAGGATCTGGAGCCCGTGGTCGACACCGCCGAGGTCGAGCGCATCCCCGCGGGCAAGGTGGTGCTGACCGAAGGCGAACAGGGCGACGACGTCTATGTCATCCGCTCGGGATCGATGGTCGTCGAGAAGGACATCGGCGGCAAGCCGATCTTCCTGCGCTATCTGCCCGCCGGCAGCTTCTTCGGCGAGATGGGCGTGCTGAGCGGCGCGCCGCGCAATGCGACGGTGAAGGCCGCGGTCGGCAGCGAGGTCATCAAGCTGACCGGCGAGAGCTTCCGCAAGATGCTCGCGGCGCGGCCGAAGGTGCGCGAAGCGACCGAGGCCGCGGTGGCCGAGCGTGCACAGATGAACAGCTTCATCGAATCGCGCAAAGCCAGCTATTCGAGCGCGGTCGACCTTTATTCCGATACCGCCGGCTTCATCATGAAGGAGGGGCTGGGCGAGGCGACCGACGCGTTGCTGATCGACGAAAATCTCTGCGTCGGTTGCGACAATTGCGAGAAGGCCTGCGCCGATAGTCACGAAGGCCTGTCGCGGCTCGACCGCGAGGCGGGCAAGACCTTTGCGCATCTGCATGTGCCGACGAGTTGCCGCCATTGCGAGCATCCGCATTGCATGGCCGATTGCCCGCCGAACGTGATCCACCGCGGTCCCGATGGCGAAGTGTTCATGGAGCCGGGCTGCATCGGCTGCGGCAACTGTATGCGCAACTGCCCCTATGGCGTGATCCGCATGGAAGCGGCGCCGCCCGAGAAGCCGAGCCTGCTGCGCTGGCTGCTTACCGGCTTCGGCCCCGGCCCGGGCGAGCCGTCGCCCAAATGGACCAAGAAGCAATTGGGCGACGAAAAGCCGAAGAAGATCGCGGTGAAGTGCGACATGTGCAAGGGCATCGCTGGTGGCCCGGCCTGCGTGCGCGCCTGTCCAACGGGCGCTGCAATCCGCGTGTCGCCCGAGGAGTTCCTGTCGATCGCGCGGCTTCAGGAGGATGCGGGCTGATGGCATCGCTCTTTCAGCGGCGCCGCTCGAAGGCGACCCAGACCGAGCGCGTGCGCGAGCGGCGGCACGAAGGATTTCTGCGCTACGCCAATTTCCGCTGGGCGAAGATTTCGGGCGGGCTCTGCCTGCTGATCATCGTCTCCTATGCGCTGATCGACGTCACACCGCGGCCGAGCGGCGGCACCTGGTATGGCTATACGCTGGGGACGATCGGGGCGCTGCTGATCCTGTGGCTGACCGCGCTCGGTTATCGCAAGCGCAAGATGACGAGCGATTACTGGTCGCTCAAGGCCTGGACCTCGGCGCATGTCTATCTGGGTTTGAGCCTGATCGTCATCGGGACGTGGCACACCGGCTTCCAGCTCGGCTGGAACGTCCACACGCTCGCCTGGGTGCTGATGATGCTCGTGATATTGTCGGGACTGTACGGCGTCACCGTCTATGCGACCTTGCCCGCCGCGCTGTCGAATAACCGCGACGAGATGACGCAGATGCAGATGCTCGAGGCGATCCGCGCTTTTGACCGCCAGCTTCACACCGCCGCGCAGCCGCTGACGCCCGAGGATACCGCCCCGGTGCTCGCGGCGCTCGACGAAGATCCGTTCGCGGGGGGCATCATGGCGCGATTGTCGGGGCGCTATCCCCGCTGCGCGACCGCCGCCGCGCTCGGTGCGCTCCGCGTATCGCGGAGCAGCGATGCCGAGGCGCGCGAGAAGGTGGTCGGCCTGCTCTCGCAGAAGGAGGTGGCGCTTGCGCGGCTGCGCCAGCATCTGCGCATTCGGGCTTTGCTCGAAATCTGGCTCTATGTGCATGTGCCGCTGACCTTTGCGCTGATCGCGGCGCTGTCGGCGCACATCATCAGCGTCTTCTTCTACTGGTAAGGCGGGGGAGAGGGGACCATGAGCTTCATCCTGCGCCGTATCTCGACGACGAAGACGGGCAAGCAGATCATCCGCGACCAGGCGCTGCCGGGCGATACGATCACGCTCGGCCGCGACGCCGGCAATGTCATTCATATCGCCGATCTGGCCGTGAACCCGCAGCACGCGGCGATCACGAGCGCCGACGGCCGCCATGTCCGCGTCGCGGCGAGCGAGGGGCTGGGGTTCGATTTCAACGGCCGCACCGTCGATGCCGCCGACATCGACAGCGCCGCTGGCGCCGAATTGCGCTTCGGCGGCCACCGCCTGACCATCGCGCGCGAGGGCGACGCCATCATCCTGCTCGTCGAACGGATCGACGAATTGTCGCAGTCGTCGAAGGATGTCGACGAGGCCAAAGCCTTTTCGCTCGCCGGGGTGATGCCGGGGAAGCGCATGGGCGCCTGGACCTTCGGCATCATCGTCCTGCTCGCTTTCCTGATCGGACCGATCTGGGCGTGGCACAGCTTTCGCAATGTCGACGAGCGGCCGCAGGGCTATCACGCCGACATGGCCTGGTCGTCGGGGCCGCTGTCGAGCGCCCACGCCAATCTGAAAGGCGACTGCCAAGCGTGCCACGTCGAGCCATTCGTCGCGGTGACCGACAAGGCGTGCGTCGGCTGCCACACCGGCGAGCACAAGGCGATGAGCATGGCGCACGCCAATGCGCCGACCGCGATGCTGCTCGCCGCGCGCCATCCGCCGGGGGTGGGCGAGCGCATTCTCGCGGGCTTTGCCAAGACCTTCAACCGCCCGCAGGGACGATGCGTCGACTGCCATACCGAGCATGAGGGCGCGGGGCCGATGCCCGCGACGCCGCAGAAATTCTGCGCCGACTGCCACGACGGGATGAAGGCGCGGCTGATCGATGCGGGATTCAAGCCGACGGTCGCCGATGCCGCCGATTTCGGCACGCTGCATCCCGAGTTCCGCCCGTGGGTCCATGCCGCGCCGGGCGCCAAGCCGATCCGTGCCTCGGGCAAGGCGCCGCTCGACTATAACGGCCTCAAATTTCCGCACGACATTCACTTGAGTGCGACCAGCGGTGTCGCCCGCATGGCGACCAGCTTCCGAGGCCGCTATGATTTCGGCAACAAGCTCGAATGCGAAAATTGCCATCGTCCGGAGAGCGACGGGGTGCGGATGAAGCCGGTCGAGATGGAGCGCGACTGCGCGATGTGCCACAGCCTCGCTTTCGAGACCGTCGGCGGTGTCACGCGGACCCTGCGCCACGGTGAACCCGATCAGGTCGTCGCCGATCTTTTCGCTTATTACCGCTCGACCCCGCCGACGCGGCCGCTGCAACTCGGCGGCATGGAACGGCGGCGGCCGGGTGCCTATGCCGAGGGGCAGGTCTATAACATCTATTTCCGCGAAGTCGCCGTGCGTCCGAACCGCGCAGAGGATGCGGTGCGCGCGGTCTTCTCGAAGGGCGGCGCCTGCTACGACTGTCACACGATCTTTGCGCCGGTATCGGGCAACCGCTGGCGCGTCCAGAAGGTCGTCCAGTCTCCGCGCTTCCTGTCGAAGGGCTGGTTCGATCACGCCGACCCTGGTCATGCCAAGGTCGAGTGTACGACCTGCCATACCGAAGCGCCCCGGTCGAAGCGCTCCGAACAGCTGCTGGTTCCGGGGCTCGCACCGTGCCGTACCTGCCATGTCGGCGAAAGCGGCGCCACGATTGCAAAGGTGAAGGAGCCGACCCGATCCTCGTGCGCCATGTGCCACGAATATCACAGCGACGGGGGCAAGCCGTGGATGCCGGAGCGTGAGCGCAAGAAAAAGGTCGCGACGGTTACCGATCGTCCACGCCCGGGCGTCTATGCTGTGACCGCGATCACAGGCCCGGCGCGGCGTCATCTTTATGATGTGACATGGCGCACACCGGTGCTGGGATTCGCAAGGCAGGGCGGATGACGATGGGGCGGCCGCGACCAGGCGGCCGGAGCAGGGGCAGAGGACGGACATGCTGATCGCCCAGATCACCGATATTCATATCGGTTTCGATCCTGACAACCCCGCGGAATATAACCGCAAGCGGCTCGACGACGTGCTCGACGTGCTGATCGAGGGGCCGAACCGTCCCGACCTGCTGCTCGCGACCGGCGACATCACCGATCGCGGCGATCCCGACAGCTACCGCCGGCTGGCGACCGCTTTCTCGCGCTGTCCCTTTCCGGTGTGGCCGAGCGTCGGCAACCACGACCTGCGCGATAATTTTCACGCGCAGTTTCCGGGCTTCGACGACGGCAACGGCTTCATCCAATATGCGGTCGAGTTGCCCGAATTGCGACTGGTCACGATCGACACGCTTGAGGAGGGACGCCACGGCGGCGCCTTCTGCGAGGTGCGCGCGGCGTGGCTTGACGCCGAACTGGCGAAGGACCGGAACAAACCGACCTATATTGTGATGCATCACCCGCCCGTCGAAAGCGGCATCGAATGGATGAACACCCATCCTGACGAGCCATGGGTGCATCGCTTCACGGACGTCGTCCGCCGCCACGACCAGGTGCGCGGCCTCATTTGCGGCCACCTCCACCGCGCCGTCACCGTCGCGTGGGAAGGGCGCACGATCGCCATCTGCTCGTCGACCGCGCCGCAGGTCTCGCTCGACCTTCGCCCGATCGACGAGAACAAGCCCGACGATCGTCCGATGATCGTCGCCGAAGACCCCGCCTATGCGATCCACCGCTGGAACGGGCGCGAACTTGTGAGCTTCTACGACCATGCTGGGGCACATACGATGCTCGCCAAATATGACGAGCGGCTCCAGCCGTTGGTGCGCGAGCTGAAGGCCGAACGGCCGATTTGAGGGCTTTTCCGTCGCCCTCCGCCTTCGCGGGGGCGATGGGTCAGTATCCCAGCGTCAAATCCACCCGTGGCTCGACCGGCTCGCCCTTGTGCCAGCGGCCCAGATTATCGAGGAAGCGCTCCGCCGCGCGGACGAACATCTTGTCCTGTGCGCGGCCCGACAGGTGCATGGTGATATGCGCATTGTCGAGGCTCCACAGCACATCGTCGGCGGGGAGCGGTTCGGGGGTGGTGACATCGAGGAAGGCCGACGCGATCTGTTTCGCGTCGAGCGCGGCGACGAGCGCGTCCTGATCGACCACCGCGCCGCGCGCGATGTTGATCAGGGTCGCGGTCGGCTTCATCGCGGCGAGTTCGGCGGCGCCGATCATGCCATCGGTTTCGGGGGTCGCGGGCACCGCGAGGATCACCCAGTCAAAGTCGCCGAGCCGCGCGCGCCACTGGTCGGGGGTCAGAGTGTTCGGCCCGGGCGAGCGGCGCACGACCGTGATGTCGACGGCGAAGCCCTTCAGCCGTTCCTCGATCAGCTTGCCGATCGCGCCATAGCCGAGCAGCAGCGCTTTCGATCCGTAGAGCTCGACCTTGCCCGGCGATTCGATCAGCCACTCGCGCCGCTCCTGCGCGCGGACGACGTCGCGATAGCCTTTGGCGACCGTGAGCATTCCCATCACGACATATTCGGCGATGGTGATCGCGTTGATCCCCGCGCCGTTCGTCACCACCGTGCCGCGTTCCTTGAGCAGGTCGAGCGGCATGCCGTCGACCCCGGCATAGATCGAGTTGAGCCACTTCATCTTCGTCGCCGCGGTGATGGCGGCGGCCATGTCCTTCTTGTCGTACATGTCGAACCAGCCGATCTCGGCGTCGGGCGCGAGAGCCATCGCCTCTTCCTTGCTCATGAAGAAGCGCGGCTCGGCCCAGCCGGGCAGGCGGCTTTCGACGAGCGGCCGGATCAGGCCGGACAGGACGGTGATGGTCTTGGTCATGCATCTCCCCTCCCGCTTGCGGGAGGGGCCGGGGGAGGGCCTGTCCAAATACGCAACGGGTCGGGCCAACATGCCCTCCCCTAACCCCTCCCGCAAGCGGGAGGGGAATTAATTGTCCAGCCGCCAGTCCCATCCCAGCGGATCGCCGTCCATCACGTCCACGCCCGCTGCGATGAGCTCGTCGCGTAGCGCGTCGGAGGCGGTGAAATCCCTTGCCGCGCGCGCGTCCTTGCGGCGGGCAAGGATGTCGCCGATCGCGGCTTCGTCGATCGTCGCATCCTTTGGCCGAAGCCGCAGCTCCTCGCGTGACAGCGTCAGCAGTTGCAGGCCGAGCACGGCGTCCATCGCCGCCAGCGCGGCGCGCCTCTGACCGGCGTCGACCTTCTTCATCGCCGCCGCCTCTTCGAGCAAGGTGAGCGCGACGGGGGTGTTGAGGTCGTCCGACATGGCGGCGTCGAATTTGGCGAGCAGGTCGGCAAGGCGGCGGTCGGCGATCTCCGCTTCGTCGGCATCGCGCACCGACGCGGCCGCCATCACCATCCGCTTAAGCCGCGTCAGTGTGGCGCCGAGGCCTTCCCACGAAAATTCCAGCTCCGACCGGTAATGCGCCTGCAGGCACATCAGGCGATAGGCGAGGGGATGATAGCCGCGGTCGACCAGCAGTTGCAGGCGCAGGAACTCGCCCGAACTCTTCGACATCTTGCCGCCGCGGTCGATCAGGAAATTATTGTGCATCCACATCCGGGCGCCCGAATGCTCGGCGCAGTCGAGGCTGCCGCAGCCGCGATAGGCCTGGTTCTGCGCGATCTCGTTCGGATGATGGATCTCGCGGTGATCGATGCCGCCGGTGTGGATGTCGAAAGGCATCCCGAGCTCGGCCTCACCCATCACCGAACATTCGAGATGCCAGCCGGGCGCGCCGCGGCCCCAGGGCGAATCCCATTCCATCTGGCGCGTCTCGCCGGGCGGCGTCTTGCGCCAGATCGCGAAGTCGGCGGCGTGGCGCTTGCCCTCGACCTCCTCGATCCGTCCCTCTCCCTCGTCGGTTACCGCGCGCGCGAGGCGGCCGTAATCGGCGACGGTCGAGACGTCGAAATAGAGGCCGCTGTCGAGCTCGTAGCAATGCGCATCGGCGATACGCTCCGCGAACGCGATCATCCGCGGCACATAGTCGGTCGCGACGGTCCATTTGGCGGGATCGCGGACGCCCAGCCAGCCGAGGTCGCGCTTGAATTCGGCGGTATAGAAAGCCGCGACATCCCACGCCGACTTGCCCTGCGAGGCCGCGGCTTTTTCCATCTTGTCGTCGCCCGCGTCGGCGTCCGACGTCAGGTGGCCGACGTCGGTGATGTTGATGATGTGGCGGAGCGCATAGTCCTTGAACGACAGGGTGCGGCCGAGCGTGTCGGCAAAGACATAGGCGCGCATGTTGCCGATATGCTGATAATTATAGACCGTCGGTCCGCAGCTATAGACGCGGGCCTCGCCGGGATGGACGGGTCGGAAATCTTCCAAGCGGCGCGTCAGGCTGTTGAACAGCCGCAGAGGCGCGCCGGAATCCGCGAGCGGGGCAGGGGCGTCGGTCATATCCGCGCCCTTGCCCCGCTCCGGGGTGGTCCGTCAACCGAAAGGCTCAGGGCTGCGTGTCGGTGGTCGGCGTCCACAGATCGTCGTTGCCCGCGCCGGTCACCGGATCGTCGAGCAAAGGCTCGCCGGTCAGCGGGTCGAGGGCGCGCATCGTGATCAGCGCGGTCGGCAGGCTGGTGCCGTCGCCGCTGTCATCGTCGCCATCGACTTCCTTCTCGATCACGTCCTGGACCGGGAAGTTCGATTCATAGTCGGGCTGCTCGGGTGGGACGAAGGAGCAGGCGGCGACGCCGGCGATCAGGCAGCCGTTGAAGGTCGCCGCCGGGTTGTAGAGATCGGACGGGACCACCACGCCGCCGCCGTTGATCGTCAGCAGCGGGATCGTGTCGAGCCCCGTTACCTGCCCGTTCGGGCCCAGATGCACCCCGTTGAGCACGATCCGCGCATTGCCTTCGGTCGCGACATTGAGCCCGCCGGCGCCGAAGGTCAGGCCGCGCCGCTGGGCATAGTCAGTGCCGCTGCCGCTGTTCTGGACATAGACATTGCCGTTGAAGTTCATGCCGCGCGCGAAAAGCGCCCCTTCGTCGAGGGTGATGCCGTCGTTCTGCGCCAGCCGCGTTTCGATCGCCTCGAGCGTGGTGGCATTGGCAACGTCGTCGATGGCCTCCGGCGTGGCGACGATGATATCCCTCGACCGCATGTTGAGCTGTCCGCCCGGTGCGTCGTTCGCGCCGACCAGGCGCACCGAACCCTGACCCAACAGGACTTCGAGCGCCGTGTCGGCGCGCAGGTTGAGCGCGTTGGTGTCCGAAAGCCCGGTCAACTGGACATCGCCCAGAACGCGCATCTTGCCCGGCGTAAAGATCGACAGCGATCCGGTGGCGCCGAGATTCGCCCCCGACCCGCCCGCGGTCATGGTGAAGTCGTCGACCACGACATCGGGCTGCGCGGTTCCGCCGACCAGCGATGGGGCGGCGACGAATACCTCCGGCGCAAATATATCGACATTGTTGCCGAAGACGCGCGTCAACTCGTCGGCATCGATATGATAGCCATCGCGCGTCCCGGTGCCGCCGACGAAGGTCTGCTGCTCGTTGTTGCTGTTCTGGAACGACAGCCCCTGCGTCACGCCTGCCGTGCCGACGCGCGCGGCGCTGCCGATCTCGATATCGCCGGACGCCAGCGTGATATTCTCTCCGGTCACGATGCCGCTGATCTGCACCGACGTGAAGGCGTTTGCGTTGAGCGAACTCGTCACCGTGACATTGTTCAGCGTGACGGATCCGTTTGTCGCCGATATGTTGCCGCTGTTCGCGGTCAGCGTATCGATGCTGATCCGCTCGCCAGCGCTGGCCAGGTCGACACGGCCGGCGATGCTGCCGTTGACGACGACCAAATCGCCGCTCGTGCGAACCGCCGCATCGCCGACATCGGTGACCAGATTGGCGAAGGTCAGATTGCCGCCATCGCCGATGAACAGGCTATCGCCGCTCGCGTCGACATCTCCGGTCGATGTCAGCGAGCCGAGGTTGATGAGGCCATCGCTGCTGGCGAGAGTCGTCGCGCCGCCGCTTTCGACCCGGTCGGCGGCAATTCCCGTTGCACCCGCGAGGTTCATGTCGCCGCCGCTCGCGACGCCGGTTACGGCAATCGCGTCATCGGCGGTCAGCGTGACATTCCCCTGTCCCAGGATGCGGCCGCCATCGATGCCTGCCGCCGAGGTGATGGTGAGGTTGCGGCCCGCCGTGAGCGTCTGAAGCACAGCGCCGGCCGGGGTGGCCAGATCGGCGAGCTGGACGCTGGCGGCGTCGATCGCGATATCGCGGCCCGCTTGCACGGGGCCGCTGACGCCTACGGCCCCGGCCGCATTGACGATCACGTCGCTAAAGGCATCGAGCCCCGACAAGGTCGTGCCGCCACCCGACGTGAAGATGCTGCTGTCGCCGCCGGTGACGCCGAGGCCCAGTGTGGTTCCGCCGTCGAGCGCGATCGTCGTCGCGGCGGTCAGAAAGATGTCGTCGCCCGCCGACAGGTCGCTCGCGCCGATCGAGGCCCCTGACGAGCGGAGGTCGATGTCGGCGCCGTCGAGCGAGGTCGATCCTTCGCCCTGCCCGATGGTGAAGCCGCCCGTCGGGGAATAGTTCAGCAGGAAGCCGTCGGGCCCGAGGCCGGTCGCGCGTACGTCATTTGCGATGATCGCACCCGTGGCCCGCACATCGAGATCGTCGCCGACGCTGATTTCCGAAAGGGTCGCGGGGCCTTGCGCGAGAATGAGCATGTCCTCGCCCGCCGCGGCGTTGGTCAGCGCGACCGACCGGCCATTGACGCCGAACATCCCGCCGGCGCTGCTGTCGGTCAGGGTGACGTTGCCGGCAGCATCGACATAGACGTTGCCGCCGCTCGGCAGATCGGGGTTGGACGAGTCGGGATAGCCGCCCGTCGCGCTGACCGACGCGACGACATTGCCGCCCGCGCTCAGCAGCGCATCGCCGCCGGCGCTATAGGTGCCGCTGATGTTCCCGGCTGCCAAAACGGAGATATTGCCGGTGATGGCGGCGTTGTCGATCGCGACCGCGCCGGTCGTGCCGGTCGCCGAAAGCGAAGCGGCGGCGGTGACGCTGTCGGTGTCGATGCTGCTGCCCGCCAGATGGACGTCCGCGCCCGCGACGATTGATGCCCCGTTGACCGTGCCCGGATCGCCTTCCGACGTGGTCGTGTCGAGATCGACATAGCCGCCTGCGTCGAGCGCGTCGAAGGCAATCGATTGTCCGTCGATGTCGATGAAGCCGCCCGCGGTCGCATCCGCCAGGTTGACGGCGCCCACCGCGCCGATGTCAAGGTTGCCGCCCGCGACCAGCGGTCCGGTCGCCGTGATCGTGCCGCCCGAGGTGGCGGTCAGATTGTTGAACGCGCGGACATTGGCGGCGGCGATGCCCGCGTCCCCCGTCAACGTGATGTTCGACAGATCGGCGGGCGTCGTCACGATCTGCAGGAAGGAGATCGTCGGCGACGAGGAGATTGGAGCATAGACGATGCTGCGGTCGTCGCGGCCGGTTCCGGTCGTCGCGGCGTTGGTGACGCTGACCAGCCCGTTGGCCTGGACGGTCAGGTCGTCGCCGGCGGTGATACCCGACAGCGTCGCCGTCGTTCCGGCAAGGACGAAGACATCCTCGCCTGCGCTCGCTCCGGTCAGGCTCGCCGCGCCGTTTGCCTGAACGCCCAGCATCGTTGCAGCGCTGCTGTTCGTCAGGGTCACATTGCCGTCGGCCTCGGCGAACACATAGCCTTCGGAGGTGAAACTGCCCGATGGGTCGACATAGCCGCCCGCGGCATCGGCTTCGGCGGTCACATTGCCATTGGCATTGAGATTGACGTTGCCGCCCGCGCGATAGGTGCCCGAAAGATTGGTACCGGCAAAGACCGAAATATCGCCTGCGACATTGGCCAGACCGATCGCGGCATTGCCCGTGTTCGCGGTCACGAACAGCGATTGGCCGGACTGAACGGTCCCGTCGATGTCGACGCTTCGTCCATTAAGGCTGACGCCGCCGTCGGCGGTGATATTGGTGCCGACGATGCCGTCGGTGGCGCCCGTGCCCGACGCATTCAGCGACACGAACGTGCCCGCGTTCGCATTGTTGAAGTCGATCGATCGCGCGGTGACGGCGATATGGCCGCCCGCGGTCGAATTGCCGAGATCGGCGGTCGTCACCACATTGATGTCGATATCGCCGCCGGCGATGATCGAATTGAGTCCGGTGCGGAAGCTGTAGGTATTGGCCAGGAAGTCGTCCACCGCCTCGGCATGTTCGATGACGGCGAGGTCGTTGGCGGTGATGACGATATCCCTGCCCGAAATCCGATCCGCGATGACGCTGGAGACCGGGCCGATGCCCTGAAGCGTCAGCGTGCCGCCGGCGCTCAGCAGCGTGCCGGGGTCCGCGTTGATATTGAGCCCGCTCGATATCGACAGGTCGCCGGCGGCAGAAAGCGTCGGCGCTGCGCCGCGATCCGTATGCGTGACATGGACCGTATCGAAAGCGTCGATCGTCAGATTGCCGGTGGCGCTCACCTGACCGTCGCCTTGCGCGTCGATGTCGACGCCGCCGTTGGTGCGCAGCGTCATGTCGCCCCCCGTGGCGGCCGTCGTGGCGATCGAACCGCCGGTCGCGGTCAGGAAGATTCCGGGCGATGCCGGAGTGGTGTTGCCGTTGACCGGCTCCGCATACCCCGTCGCTTCGGCGGTCAGGCTGTTCATCGTGATCGCGCTGTTGTCGGCACGCAGTTCGATGCGCCCGGCAAGGCTGCCGTTCGCCTGGATGCTCGTGTCGCCGAGGGCGATCCCGCCGGTGCCGCCGGGTGTCGTCAGCGCCTCGATGACGACCGTGCCGCCCTGATCGGCAACCGTGCCGCCGAAATTGCCGTCGCTGCCCGATCCGGTGCCGCCGTTGCCGCCGGCCCCGGACACGCCGCCGACGGTGATCGCGACGGGCGCGCCGTCCGACGTGACGGTGCCGCCGTTGGCGAACAGGTGGACGATGCCGCCGAGTGCGCCGCCGCCGGTCCCGCCGCCGCCGCCGGTGAGCATGGGCGCGTTCAGATTGTTGCCGCCGTTGCCGCCGTTGCCGCCGGTACCGCTGCTGCTGAAATCGCCGCTGAGGCCGATCGTCGCGCCGTTGCTCGCGGCGATCTCGATGATTCCGCCCGCGCCGAATCCGCCGTTGCCGCCGCGCCCGGCGACGGTCGGCGCTGCCAGGGAATCGCCGAAGACGGTGCCGCCGTTGCCGCCGGTCGCGCTGGTAAGGAAATTGCTCTGCGAGACAACGGCTTCGGCATCGGCGCCATTCGCTTCGACACGCGCGGTGCCGCCTATGGCGTCGCCGCCATTGCCGGCGTCGCCCGAATCTCCGAAGCCGCCGTTGCCGCCCGCTGCGCTACTGTCGAGAGCGAGCGTCAGCAGGCCGGCGTCATGATTGTCGATGATCGCCTGAGCGGTGCCGCCTTCGGCGAGGCCGCCGTCACCGCCGGTGCCTTCCGACGGGCCGTTGCCGCCCTGGCCGCCGGTCGCGATCGCGCGGGCGGACAATCCGCCGGAGGGGCCCAGGGTCAAGGCGGTCGTGCCGAGATTGAGCGTTGCCGTGCCACCGGCGGCCGCGCCGCCGTCGCCGCCGACGCCGCCGCCGATCGACGGACCCGTGCTGCTCGACGAATACATGGTGCCGCCGGTGCCGCCATTGCCGCGCGCCTCGGCCACGACGATATCGGAGGTCAGGCTGCCCGAAATCAGGTTGAGCGTCGCGAGGCCGCCGTTGCCGGTTCCGCCGGCGCCGCCTGCTCCCGCTTCGAGACCGTCGGTGAAGAAGTCGCCACCGCTGCCGCCGGTACCGCTGGCATAGGCGCCGAGGACGCCCGCATTGACGACCGCGGTGCCGCCGATAGTGATCGTCGCCGTTCCGCCCTGACCCAACCCGCCCGTGCCGCCGTCGCGGCCGAAATCGGGGTCATCATTGCCCATCAAACCCTGTCCGCCCTCGCCGTTCGCCGTCACGACGACCGAACCGCCGTTGGTGTTGAAGGTGCCGCCAGTCAAGCTGAGCGTCGCGAGCCGGCCGATGCCGTTGCCCGCTTCGCCGCCTTCGCCGTTCGCGGTGATCAGCACATTGCCGGTGGTCACGGCGCCGCCGGTCTGGGTGAAGGCGACGCTGCCGCCGCGTCCTTCGCTGCCGTCACCGCCGATGCCGTCCGCGGACAAGGCGATGCCGGTCGTGCTCGTCGAAGTGGTGAGGCTACCGCCCTGCATGTCGAGCGTGATCGTGCCGCCCCGCGCATCGCCCGGCCCGGAGACGAAGCCGTCATAATAGGCGCCGGCGATGCCGTTGGCCTGGGCTTCGAGCGTATCGACCGACAAGATGCTGTTCGCACCGGCGCCGACCCCGATCGCTATCGCCCCGCCCGTCGCCAGCGACGCGCTGCCCGGATCGTCGCGGCCCGAGGTGGCGTCGGCATTCAGCGTGACACCCCGCAGGCGGATCGCGCCGCCATCGGCGATCATCCGGATGCCGCCGCCGGTCGCGGTGCTGCCGTCGGCGCTGATCCCGTCGATAGCTGCCGCCTCCAGTTCCGAGACGCCGGCTGCGGTCGCGGCGACGGTGCCGCCGCCGCGCGCGATGATCGAGACGTTGCCGCCCTGCGCGGCGCCGTTGTTGCCGTCGGTGTTGACGACGCTGCCGTTGGCGCGCGCCTGATAGGCCTGGGCGGAGAGGGTGCCGCCGGTGTCGGCGAGGAAATCGACCGAGCCGCCGGTGCCGGTGCCGGCGCTGAGCAGCGGGGAGATGTTCGAGCTGCCGCCGAAGGCGTTGCCCGACAGGATGGCCATGCCGCTGATCGTGCCGCCGGTCGTCGCCGAAACGCCGATGGTGCCGCCGCTGCCGCTGCCGGCATTTTCGTGGAGGCCCGTGGCGGCGGTGCCGCTGGCGTCGAGAAGGACCGAGCCGCCGGACAGGCCCAGCACCGATCCGGCGCCGACGGCCGAAATGGCGATCGTGCCGCCTTCGGCGTCGCCGCTTCGCGCGGTCGTGCCGCTACCGCTACGGCCCTCACCGCTGACGGCGCTTGCATTGATGGTGAGCGAGGTCATCTGCGCGTTGCCGCCCAGCACCTCGACCACCGCGTCGCCGCCGGTCGCGTCGCCGCCACGTGCATTTTCGCCGCTCGCCGCATCGAAATCGCCGGCAGAGCCGCCCGCCGCCGATACGTCGATGTCGGTGAGGCCGGTGCTGCGGGGCGAGGTGCCGGTGGCGTTGAAGCGCAGCGTCGCGGTGCCGCCGATGCCTTCGCCGCCGTTCTGCGACGCCACGGGGCCGGTCAGCGGGTCGTCAACGTCGCCGCCGCCGCCGATCCCGGTGGCCGCGAGACTGGTCTGCGATGCCTGCAGCAAGCTATTGGCTCCGGTCGCTTCGACCAGCGTGTCGCCGCCGTGCCCGATTCCCGACTGGTCGAGGCCGAAGCCGCCTTGGCCATTGGCCTCCAGCGTCAATTCCGCCGTGGTGGAAAGGCTGGCGCCGTTCTGGACGCGAACCGTCGCGGTCCCTCCGGTTCCCGCGCCGCCGGTATCCGCGATGTCGAAACCCGATGAGGGCAGCGCGCCATATCCGTTGGCGTGAAGATAGATATCGCCGCCGCTGAGCGAACTGCCCGCGCCCGCGACGGTGAGCGTCACCGAGCCGCCGGTCCCGTCGCCGCTCGCCAGGCCGCCGTCGTCGAAACCGCCGAAGGCATCGGCGGAGAGAGAGAGGCCGCCGCTGGCGATCATCTGCCCGCCATTGGTGATGGTCAGGCCGGCGCTGCCGCCCTGGGTGTCGCCGGTCGCGGTGCCGAAAAAGCCCGGCGCCGAGATCGAGGTGAGGCCCTGGACGGAGAGCTGGCCGCCAGCGACGTTGATCGCGGCATCGCCGGGTGTCGTGGCGTTACCGCCCGAGACGACGCTCAGATTGCCCGTCACGAAGCCGATGCGGCCTGCATTGATGGTCAGCGTGGCGCTGGTGTCGCCGGTGAAGAAGCCGTCGCCCTGAATTGCGAAGCGGCCCTGCTGCGGCGGGGGAACGAAGGTGAAGGGGCCGCCGGTCGGGACGACGCCGAACGGCTGGCCCAGAAAGGCGCCGCTGGCATGGGCCTCGACATTGCTGCGAAAGATGATGTCGTTGACCGTGATGTCCGCCGCCGCGGCGGTGGTGGGGTTGCGGGTGAGATACGTATCTCCCGTGAGCGCATTATTGGTGACGTCATAGCCCGCCGACAGGATGATGCGGCCGGCGGAATCGGTCTGCGCCGTCGTCGCCGAGTCCTGATAGCCGACCTGACCCGACACCAGCATCGACACCGCGTCGTTCTTCGGGATCGCGACCATGTAGATGCGCTGTGCGGGGCCTGTCGCCTGTTGTTCGGGGCCCGTGGTGATGCCGGTGTGGGTAATCGCCTGGCCGCCTGTGGCGCCGACCCCGACTTGGATGTCGAACAGCCCCGCGTTCATCGTGATGTCGGCCGCTTCGGCGGCGACATAGGCGGCCGAGCCATAGACCTCGACACGCCCCGCCTGTGTGACGCGCGGCGCGACGAGCGCGACATAGCTGCTGCCGGGGGCACCCAGCTGGTTCGCATGGATTTCACCGTTCACGGTGACCCCGCGCGTACTGCCGGGCGTCGTGGCCATGAAGCGGATGCTGCGGACCGTCGGGTCGGTCGGATCGGGCGAGCCGAAAAATCCCCCGCTAGTGTCGATGTCGCTTGTCGTCAGCACGAGGCTGCCGACATTGATCACGCCGGAACTGCCGATCAGGATGCCGCCTGCGTTGTAGAACCAGATGCTGCCGCCCTGCGTGCCTGACGTCAGGCCGATATAGCTGTTGATTTCCCCGTTCAGCGCGATCTGGCGACTGAGCGAGCCGCCCGCACCGTTCACGAAGCGGTTGAGAACGACATAGTCGCCGGTGCCGTTGAAATTCCAAGTGCTGCCCGACGGCAGGAAATCTATGTCGCCGGTCCCGGTCGTGTCGGTCGGCACCCAGTTGATGATCGTCTGGGCATCGGTAACGCTCACATTGGTAGTGTGGTTCGCCGCATCGGTACCGATCGTGACGGTACCCGGCGGGTTCAGCGCGCTTCCTGCGACCTGCGCCTGTGCCGGGCCGCCATAAGCGAGCGCCATGATGCCGGCGGCGATCGCGCAACTGCTGAGGAGGCGCCGCTTGCCGTTGCGAACGGGCGAGGGAGTGGCGGTGGCACGCATGGCGGTGGTCCTTGCTGCAAAGGTCATGGCTCAGCGCGCCTTCACGCCGAACTGGGTGGTGAGCGATACCAGGAAACGCGGATCGGGCCGCTCGGCCAGAAAGCCGCCCTTGTTGAGCGGCACGGCCAGCGTCATGTCGAGGCGGCCGAGATTGCCATAGGCAAGGCGCAGGCCGCCGCCGGCCGAATAGAGTTTTTGCGGATTGAGCCCGTTGAAGCTGCTGTCCTTGTTCCACACCCACGCGGCGTCGAAAAAGACGAACGGCTGGACCGCGAAACTTTTTGTGTTGCCGGGGATGAACGAGCCGTAGCGCGCCTCCGCCGACACCGCGACGCCGCTGTCCCCGATCACCGTGCCGGGGTCGAAGCCGCGGCCGACGGTGAAATTGCCTCCCGAAAATTCCTCATAGGCGACGAGCGGATCGCTGGCCCATTGCGCGCGCGGCGCGACCGCCAGCGTAAAGGATTTCGCGGGCCGCCATTCGGCCTGCGCGCTGGCGCGGACGAGGAAGGCGTCGGGCTTCGCCTCGATGCGGGTCAGCGGGATCGCGCCGGGCAGGAAACAGGCCGCCCCGCCGGGGCCGCAATCGTCGCTGGCGCCAAGGGCATTCAGTCCCTGCCGCGCCTCGATCGAGGCGCCGAGCGACCAGCGCGGCTCCGATGGGCTGTAGCCGTTCTTGCCCGCGATCGACGCCGGGTCGATCCAGCCCGCGTCGGCGCGCAGGTTCAGCACCCGGATGCGGTCGCGGTTGAGCGGCAGCGGGCCGAGCTTGATGTCCTGGTCGATGATGTCGAGCCCGCCGCCCAGCGTCACGCGCCGCGCCTGCGTCAGGACGAGCGGATAGGAAGCGAACAGGCTGACGATCTGGGTGTTCGACTTGACCGGGAAGCCGGTGATGTCGGGGCGGGTCCAAGCGTAGGTGTAACTCGCGCCGAAACGCAGCCCTTCGCCGCCGACGCGAAATTCATGCGCGAGCTGGAGCACATTCTGTTCGTCGAAATCGGGCGTCGCATAGAAGCTGACCGTGGTCAGGTCGCCCATGCCGGTCAGGCCGGCGATACGCGCGCGCGCGATTCCGCCCCAGCGGCCGACATCCTTCGAACCGAAATTCTGGGCGTTGAAATCGAAGACGGCGGGGGTGCGGACCACCGTGACCTCGCCGACCACTTCGCCGGGCACCGCACCGGGGCGCAGCGTCAGCCGTGCGTCGAGGCCGGGGATATCGCGGGCGAGGAGCAGATAACGTTCGGCCTCGGCGATGTTGAACACCGGCTGATCGTCGAGCCGCGACAGATAGCGCTGAAGCAGGCCTTCATTCGCGCCGGCGTCGCCGCGCACCTCGACCCGCGTCATCCGCGCGGACAATATGTCGAGCTTGATGACGCCGTCGTCGATTGTCTGCGGCGGCACGCGCACCGCGGCGAGATAACCTCGGGCGCGGAGCATCGTGGCGGCGCGGTCGCGGATGTCGCAAACCACCGCGACCGGCAGTTTCTGTCCGACCTTGTCGTGCCAGCTTTCGCCCAGCATCGACGTGTCGATGCCTTCGCCGCCCGAGAATTGCACCTCGCGCACGGTCACCATGACATCGGCGAATTCGGGATTGGCGAGCGGACAGGGGGCGCGTTCGATGCTGTCGTCGGCCGCGATCACCCGTTCGCCCGGCGGCGTCGCGGGGGGCAGGGCGGGGCGCTGGATTTCCTCGCGTGTCGGTACCGACGACGCGGCCGGGGGCGCGACCTGGGCCTGCGCCGCCAGCGGCACGCTCAGCGCGACCAATCCCGCCGAGCAAGCGCCTGTTTTATAAATCGTCTTGCGGATTCGATCGCGCGCGGACCGCGCGTTTCCGCCAAGCTCCAGAACCCCCATGCCCGTCATCCCTACCCCTTGCGCACCTGTGCGCACGTCATGCCGCGCGCACCCATAGCTCATGCCCCGCCGGTTGCCCGGCAGTGCGAATTTTCGACCCAAGGAAAGGACTTTGCCGCTTTTCTTTATGGCAGCTTTTTCGCACTATTATCAGATGGGCAGGGCGGGTTCAATGCCCGCCCTTTCGCATTAACCACCCGTTGTTTCGCTGTCGGACATCGCGCTGACCAGCCGGTCGAGTTGCGGCGTGCAGCCCTTTGCCATCAGCATGTCGACCGAGCTTTCGGCGCTGTCGGGCAGCGGTCCCATCGGCGTGAAGCGGATGGTGACCGGTTTCGCCAGACCCGCGCCGGAGAGACGGTAGTCGACCCCATATTGCAGGGGCATCGCCTCGGTCGGCCATTTGCGGAAATTCGCGCCGGCGACGATCGCGACCGTCTCTTCCTTGCCGTCCTGCTCGATCTTCAAAAGCTGGTCGGTGTCCATGTTCGGCCGCCACAGCGTCAGCCGCGCGGGGTCGGCGACGCAGAAGGTGCCGCCTTCGCGAAAGTCGACCAGCCACAGGTTCGGGGCGCGAACGTCGACCGGCGGGGGTTCGTCCGCACCGCGTGAAAATCCGCCACGCGACCGCATCGTGGGGCCGGTCGACAGCATCCGCGTCACCGTTGCACCCATCGACTGGCTGGCCTGGATGGTGCCGGTCGCGCCGAAGGTGCCGGGCCCTGACAGCGTGCGCGTCTTGCCCGCCTGCATGAGAACGATCTTGTCGCCCGAGACGAGCGTCAGCCGGTCGGTCGACTTGAGCTTGGTGCCGGTCGGATATTTGCCGGCGGAAGGCCCCGTCGAGCGCACGACCATCGACTGCGCGGCGGCGGTGCCGGCAAAGGCGACCACGGCGATGGCGGCAGCGGCGGTCAGGCCGATGCGCCGCATCGGAACATCAGGAAAGGACATAGCTTTCTCCCTTTTCGGTCTCGTTCAGGCGTTCGATCAGGAACATGATGGAGGAATCCTTACCGAACTCCTGCCGCAATGCTGTGGCGGCGGTCACATAGGCTTTTTTATCGCCCACGGCGTGCGCCGCGACAAGCGCCGCGATGCGCGCGCGCTGTTCGGGCGACAGGTCGGGGCGGGGTGTCAGCACGTCGACCGGCTGTGCCCGGCCGCGCAACGTGACGCGGCCCATCGGCACCAGATCGTCGCGGCCCGCGCGTTCAGCGGCTTCGGCCGAAAAGAGGACGCCGGTCTTCAGGCTCTTGTTCGCCGATTCGAGCCGCGATGCCGTGTTCATGCTGTCGCCGAGCGCGGTATATTGGATGCGCCCCTCGCCGCCGAAATTGCCGACGATGGCGTCGCCGACGTGCAGGCCGACACGGGTCATGCCGATCGGCGGCACGTCCTCGGCTGCCAGGTCGACCCGGAAGGCCTCGCCCGCCTGATACATGGCGACCGCCGCGGCGGCGGCCTTTTCGCCATCGTCCGCCCGGCTGATTGGCGCTCCCCAGAAGGCGACAACCGCGTCGCCGACGAACTTGTCGATGGTTCCGCCATGATCGAGCACGATGTCCGACAGGCGGTCGAGATATTCGTTGAGCAGGCGCGCGACCGTTTCCGGTGTCGTAGCATGGCTCAATTTGGTGAAGCCTTCGAGGTCGGTGAAGATGCAATAGATATTGCGCCGCTCGCCGTGGAGCGAGAGCTGGTCGGGGTCGCGCATGATCTGCGCCGCGATGTCGGCGGGCAGATATTTGCCGAGCGCCGACTGCGCGAAGGCGCGCTGGCGCGACCCGATCGTGCGCGCGGCGGTGCCGACCCCGGCATAGCCGAACAGCCAGCCGATCGCCCAGCCAAAGGCGGGAAGGGTAGTGGTGTCGACATGGTGGCCCTGCAGCCAGAAGGGGAAAGCGGCGAAGAAGGCCATCTGGCCGAGGAAAGCGAGCGCGACCCAGCGTGCGCGCATATCGATGAGGCTGGTGAGCCCGCCCGCGAGTACCACGAGGACCGCCAGCACCCAGAGCGCCGGGCCGGGCAGCGGATTGGACCAGTCCTTGTCGAGCTGCTGCGCCAGCATATGCGCGTGGACTTCCAGCCCGATCATCGTTTCATGCAGCCCGGTGATGGGATCGGTGAAGCGGCTGAGCGGCGTGTTGAACTGGTCGTTGTCGATCACATTGCCGCCGATCAGCACATAGCGGCCCCGGATCATCTCCGCAAAGGCCGCGCGCGTATCGGCGTCCATCGGCGCGGCAAAGGTGTCGATCGGAATCTTGGAAAAGACAGGCTCTTCCTGTCCCTTGGTGACGCGCGCGGGCACGAGGAAGCGGATATTGCCTTGAAAATTGGCGTGCGCGGGATCGACCGGGGCAAGCGCATTCGCCATCAGCGGCGGCAGATTCTTCGGCCGGTCCGGCCAGTTGCGGATCACGCCGTCGCTGTCGGTCCGGAACAGCACGCTTGTCGGCTTGGTCCTGGCCGTCGTCACCTCGGCCAGATAGGATTCGAGATATTTCTGCTGTTCATAGAAAATGGTGTTCGGATTGCTCGCCTGCTCGGCATAGGCGAGCCATGTCGGAGTTTTCATCGCCCGAAGCTGCGCCTTCAGCAGAGCATCGTCGGGGCGCGGCGAGTCGAAGACGATATCGATGCCGATCGCTTTCGGGCTCATCTGATCGAGATTGGCGAGCGCGTTCGCCAGATAGGTGCGGTCGAGCGGCGAGCGGATGCCGGTGTTGAACAGCGTCTCGTCGTCATAGGTCACCATGACGATGCGCTTGTCCTGTCCGACATGCGGCGCCATCAGCGTCGCGCGCGCGTCGTAAAGCGCGCGTTCGGCGTCGCCGACGAGCGGCATCTGCCAGCTCAGCCGCGCGAACAGGATCGCGACGATCAGGAACAGGATCGTCGCCGCCATGCGCGACGGACCAAGCTGCATCACCAGCCGGCGGACGCGCTTGCGTAGCGGAACGGCCGCGGGGCGCGCCTCCCCCGGCGCGAGATCGGTGGTCGCCGTCGCCATCAGATCAGAGGGCCGAGCGGCCCGCGGCCCCTTCCGTTTGCGCCGTGGCCGTGGCGCCGTGGAGCAGCGGCTGGCCGCCGTCGCCGATGATCGCGAAGCCCGCCCAATAATAGGGGTGCGAGGTGCGCTTGTCGTCCATGAGCTGCATCTCGCTCGTCCACAGCGCATCGGCGATGCTTTCGCCCTGCCGCGCCGTGAACAGGCCGCCGATCAGCCGCTTGGTCGCGTCGAAATCGTCGGGCGCGGGCCAATGGCTGGCGATCACCGAACGCCCGCCGGCGCCGATGAAGCTGCGCACCAGCCCGTCGAGCGCGTTGCCGCCGCCGCTTGCGACGCCTGCCTCGCGCGTCGCCGCGACGGTCGCGGCGCCCGCGGTGTCGCACGCCGACAGGATGACGAGGTCGGCGTTGATCTTCAGGTCGAAAATCTCCTGGAAGGTCAGCAGGCCGTCCGAATCCTGATCACCGAACGAGGTGACGAGTGCGGGCCGCGCCGGGCAGGAGGGGCGCGGTGCGGTGACGAGCCCATGCGTCGCGAAGTGGATGATGCGATAATCGGACAGGTCGCCGCGGCTCTTGACCGCCGTGTCGGTGAAGGCGCCGCCGGTCAGCAGCGTCGCGGCGCCGCGGTCCATCGTGCTGCTCGCGGTGACGAGTTCGGCGGCGGAGATCGGCCGGCTCCACTGGCTGACGTCCCACTGGCAGCTTCCGTCGACGCCGCCGCCGGCCGCGCCGCGGGTGCCCAGCGACGGCAGGACGCCGCCCCGCACCGGCAGATTTTCGCCGAGACCGAAATATTCGTGCTTGGCGTCGGAGGGCGCCGTCTGCCGCGCGTTGCGGAACGACAGAGCCGACACCGCGGTGCTCGGCCGCGTCGACCGGCCGAGCCAGGCGATGCCGCGCATGTCGAACGCGTCGGCGTTCGGGTCGGCCAGGCGCTGTTCATAGGCCGCGAGCCCGGTGTCCGAGGTGATGAGCAGGTTGACCGGCAACCGCAGCATCGCGCCGTCGGGCTCGAAGATCAGGTGCGGGACGCTCGGCAGCCGATCGGCGACGGGGCCGAAGAGCTGGGTATAGAGTTTGCGCGCCGTGGCTGCGTCGAAGGGATAGGTGACGCGCTTGCCATTCTCGACGATGGAGATGGTCGAGCGGATCGTGTCGACCGCGTTTTCGAGCCCCTGCGCGCTGATGTCGCTGCGCCACAAGGTCGCGTCGCCCGGGCCGATCAGCATCGCATAGACCGAATCGCCGACGACAAGCATCTTCAGATAGGCTTCGTCGGGACGCAGCACCTGTTGCAGTTCGGCAAGGTCGAGCTTGCCCGGCGCGACGACGCGATATTGCGGATAGGCGGCCAGCTTGGTGACGGTTTCGGCCTGCTGGAACGACAGATTGTCGAGTTGGATCTTGAGGTCGGCGCGCATCGCATTGACCTCGGCCGTTTCGGGCATTTGCGCGAGCCGCGCATCCTCGATCCGCGCGCGCTCGACATCGCGGTTCAGCGTCGTCGCCTGACGGAACAGGCGCGCGCCGTCGTCGCTGCCCGCCGACAATTCGCGCGCGAGAAGCGCCTGCGTGTCGGCGACGCCGGGGCGGACCTGGAGCTGGCTGGCGACGAAAAAGTCGCCTGCGGCCTTGGGATCGGTCGCGGCGCGGCTGGCGAGCAAGCGGTAATAGGGCGCCATCATATTCGCCATGCCCGTAGTCGAGCGCTGCGAACCGGCGAGCGCCGCGACGACATCATGATAGATGGCGAGCGCCTTGTCGTCCTCGCCTTGCCGGGTGAGGAAGGCGGCATAGCGCGCGCGCGCCGATGCGAGCGCGTTGGTTTCCGGATATTCGACCGCAAGCGCGCCGATCGATTCCTGGAAGCGCGCGTCGGCGGCGTCCTTGTCGCCAAGCGCCTCTTCGGCAAGCGCGAGCTCGCCGAGCATCTGCGAGCGCAGCCGGACGATCGAGGTCACGCGCCCTTCGCGCACCGCGAGCGCGTCGGCGAGCCCCTTGATCTGCGCCGCTTTCGCCGCCTTCGCATCACCGCGCAGCCGTTCGACCGTGCCGAGCAGGTGAACCGCCTGCGCGTCGATGATCTGCGCGCGTTCGGTCGGAGTCAGCCGTTCGCGGTCGCCCGCCTGGCGCACCGCGCGCGCATTGGCACCGCTGTTGACCCCGGCGACGATCTGGGGCGTGAGCGTCACCGCGCTCCCCTCTACCTGGACTTCGTTGGTCAGCGGCGGGATCGGCGTTTCGAGCAGCGCTGCGGCGCCGTCGTAATCGCGCTGATTGAGCGCGTGGATCGCGCGGAAATTGCGGCGGAGGCGAAGCTGCACCGGGTCGCTCGTCGGGATCGCCTCGACCTCCGCGAACAGGCGGTCGGCTTCCGCGAATTCGCCGAGATTCGAGCGTTGAAGCGCGCGGTTGAGCGTGAATTCGGTCGGATCGATGCCGGCCGCCGCCTGGTCGCCTTCGGTGCGAAGCGACAGCGCTTCGAAAAATTCGGCGGCTTCGGCGTAGTCGCCGCTATGGTTGCGGCGATAGCCCTCGGCCAGCGCCTTGTCGACGTCGATGGTTCCGGCGAGCGTCCGCGCGAAACCGTCGCCGCCGCCGATGGAGGTTGTCGCGACCTTGATCTGCCCCGACGCGATCTTCCTGTGCCGGATCGATTCGAGGGCGAGGTTCAGCGCGTCGCCATAGGCGGCGAAACCCTCGACCGTATAGGCGGTGTTGCCGACGGCCTCGATCCGCGTCTGCCACGCGACATCGCTGTCCTTGACCGTGCAGGTGCCGTCGGCGGCGCAGGCGATGGCTCCGGTGCGGCCCGTCTCGATGCGGGCGCGGGCCTCGTCGGCGCCGGCGCGCAACGTGCGGACATAGCCGACGGGCTGGCTGGCGTCGCGGCAGACGATCACCCAGGCGCGGTCGAACATGCCCTTGATCACTGAATCGCGCACCGTCGCCTGCACCTCGCAGAGCGCGCCGCCCTGATCGCCGATCGAGAAACTGTCGCGAAGAGTCGGGTCGTCGGGCTGCGCCAGCGCGGGGGACGATACGCCTGTGACGAGCGCAGCCAGAATCGGCACGAAAAACGGACGTCGAACGGTCATCACCAATCCCCCAAAGACGAGCTTCGACGCGCCATGCCTGCGATGTCGGGGGCATGGCGCAGTCTATACGCTGCGGTACGACCCATTCCCGTCGCCGCGGACCCTAAACCCTTCGCCTGCAAAAGGGAAGTGATCTGCCGCACAGCCGCCTTGCGCGCCGGCACGGGGCGACCTATCTGGAGGGGAGATTTTCCCATTGAAGAGGACAAGATGAGCGCATTCGACGATCGTGAACGGGCCCATGAAGCGAAATTCGCACGCGACCAGGACGTGCAGTTCCGTATCATCGCGCGCCGCAACCGGCTGATCGGCGAATGGGCCGCCGAACGCATGAGCCTGACCCCCGAAGAGACCGACGCCTATGCGAAGGCGGTGGTGCAGGCCGATTTCGAGGAAGCGGGTGACGAGGATGTGATCCGCAAGCTCGCGGGCGATCTGACCGCCGCGCAGGTCGAGATCAGCGATGCCGAAATTCGTGCCGCGCTCAACGAAAAGGCGGCCGAGGCGCGCCGCCAGTTCATCGACAGCGAGAATTGAGGCTGGTCCGATGGGAATGCGCGAAGATGATCTGAAGGCGATGATCGCGGCGGCGCTTCCGGGCGCGGTGGTGACGATCACCGATCTGGCGGGCGATAACGAGCATTATTCGGCGCATGTCGTCAGCGAATCCTTTCGCGGGCTGACCCGCGTCGCGCAGCACAAGGCGGTCTATGCCGCGCTCGGCGGACGCATGGGCGGCGAACTTCATGCCTTGCAATTGACCACCGCCGTTCCTTCATAGGGGCGAGACGCGAACCCTTTTCGGCGCACCCGCGCCACCGGAGACTTGATATGAGCGACCCCGCCACGCACGACCGCATTGCCAAGCTGGTCGCCGACCACCCCGTCCTGCTGTTCATGAAGGGCACGCCGCTGTTTCCCCAATGCGGCTTTTCGTCGCGCGCGATCGCGATGCTCGACCGGCTCGGCATCGAATATGACACCGTCGATGTGCTGCAGGACATGGAGGTCCGTCAGGGGATCAAGGAATTTTCCGACTGGCCGACGATCCCCCAGCTCTATGTGAAGGGCGAATTCATCGGCGGCAGCGACATCATGATGGAGATGTGGGAAGCCGGCGAACTGCACCAGTTGATGGACGGCGTTCCGACGCGGGCGGAGTAGAACTCATCCCGTCGCCCCCGCGCAGGCGGGGGCCGCTGGAAGCTTTAGCCAAATGTGATTGGCATCCTTCGTCATTGCGAGCGCAGCGAAGCAATCCAGAGCGGTTTACGCACATTCTGGATTGCTTCGCTGCGCTCGCAATGACGATTCCAAAATGGGCGGCGCCATGCCGCCAGCGGCCCCCGCCTGCGCGGGGGCGACGGCGTCGATTGTAACGTCTCGACGCCCGGCTTCGTATCTGGAACATATCTCCGGTCGAAGCATGTGAGGCGTGGCGCGTGATCCTTTTCCTACTGGCCTATCTCGGCGGCGCGCTGACCATCGTCAGCCCGTGCATCCTGCCGGTGCTGCCTTTCGTCTTCGCGCGCGCCGATCAGCCCTTCGTGCGCAGCGGCTTGCCCCTCCTGATCGGGATGGCGATCACTTTTGCGGGGGTCGCGACGCTGGCGGTGGTGGGCGGCGGCTGGGTCGTGCAGGCGAATGCATACGGGCGCATCGCCGCGCTCGTCATTCTCGGCTTGTTCGGGCTGCTGCTGCTCTTTCCGTCGCTTGCCGACCGCGCGACGCGGCCGCTAGTCGCGCTCGGCGCCCGGTTGTCGCAGAACGCCGCGGGTTCAGCGCGCTCGACCTTCCTCTCCTCGCTGCTGCTGGGGTTTGCGACCGGATTGCTCTGGGCGCCGTGCGCGGGGCCGGTGCTCGGGTTGCTGCTGACCGGCGCTGCGCTGAACGGCGCGAGCGCCGCGACGTCGCTGCTGCTGCTCGCCTATGCGCTCGGTGCGGCGACCTCGCTTGCGCTGGCGCTGCTCGTCGGCGGACGGGTGTTCGCGGCGATGAAGCGCTCGATCCGCGCCAGCGAATGGCTGCGCCGGGGGCTGGGCGCGGCGGTGCTGGCGGGGGTGGTCGCGATCGGCCTCGGCCTCGATACCGGGCTGCTCACGCGCCTGTCGCTCGCGAGCACCGCGCGCTTCGAACAGTCGCTGCTCGACCGGCTGCACCCCGACGGCGCGATGCCGAAGGCGATGCCCGGCGACGATATGCTGGCCGACAAGGGAGTGTTCCCGTCGCTCGCGGGCGCAACAGGCTGGCTCAATTCGCCGCCGCTCGCTGCCGAGGAACTGCGCGGCAAGGTCGTGCTGATCGATTTCTGGACCTATTCGTGCATCAACTGCCTCCGGACGCTGCCCTATGTGAAGGCTTGGGAGGCGAAATATCGCGACAAGGGGCTGGTGGTGATCGGGGTCCATACCCCCGAATTCGCCTTCGAGCGCGACCCCGCCAATGTGCGCAAGGCGATCGCCGACCTTGGCATCACTTACCCGGTCGCGCTCGACAATCGCTATGCGATCTGGCGCGGCTTCGACAATAAATATTGGCCCGCGCATTATTTCATCGACGCCAAGGGGCGCATCCGCGCGGCGCGCTTCGGCGAAGGCCATTATGCCGAGTCCGAACGGATCATCCAGCGGCTGATCGCCGAAAACGGCGGTGCGGTCGGCACGATGGACGCGGTCGAGGTCGCTGCGACCGGCGTCGGCGAGGCCGAAAGCTCGCGCAAGGATCGTTCGCCCGAAACCTATGTCGGTTACGCCCGCGCCGCGAATTTCGTTTCGCCGGGCGGGTTCGCGCGCGATGCGCGGCATGATTATGCGCTGCCCATGCTCGTGAAGCGCAACGACTGGGCGCTCGGCGGCGCGTGGATCGTCGGCGGCGAACATGCGGTGTCGGCCGCATCCGGTGCGCGCATCGCCTTCCGCTTTCGCGGCCGCGATCTGCACCTCGTTCTCGGCGCCGCCGATGCGAAGAAGCCGGTGCGGTTTCGAGTGACGATCGACGGCAAGGCGCCGGGCGCTGATCACGGTCTCGACACCGATGCGCAGGGGAATGGCGTGGTGACCGGGCAGCGGCTCTATCAACTCGTGCGCCAACAGGCGCCGCGCGATCGGACCTTCCAGATCGAATTTCTGGACCCCGGCGTTCAGGCCTTTGCCTTCACTTTTGGCTGATGGCGGAAGAGCGTCCGGGGGGCGGGGCCTGACGGCCGCTCCGCCCCCCGTCTGCTTCGGGGGTAAGTGGGGTTGTCCCGGTGGGGGCAGGGGGCATCAGGGACCAGACCGATGCCCCCCACCGCTCCATTGAGCGGAACACTCGGGAACATCGGATACCATACAAGCCCCGTGCCAATTCGCCGCCTTCGCCGTTTCGGGCGCGAGACGCTGGTTAGCGATGTCTTACCGATGGATGGGGGTGTCAAAAATCCCGACACATAGGCGTTCGCTTCGTTCAGCCGGCGTTCAGCCGAATGACTACACTTGTAGTCGTATTGCGAACAGGCGCCAGCAAGGGAGGGGTTCCGATATGGCGGAGCGAGCAAGCGAGTCGGAGATGCAGGTGCTGTCGGCGCTGTGGGACGAGGCCCCGCAGACCGCCGCCGACCTGACCCGGCGGATCGGCACGATCAACGGATGGACGCAAGCGACGGTCAAGACCTTGCTCGCGCGGCTCGTCCAGAAAGGCGCGGTGACGGCCGAGGCCGATGGGCGCCGCTATCTCTATCGCCCCGCGATCGACCGCGCCGAAGCGGTCGGCGAGGAATCGCAGCGCTTCGTCGACCGCCTGTTCGGCGGCCGCGTCAGCCCGCTGATCGCGCATCTCGCCGAGCGCGAGGCGCTGTCGGACACCGACATCGCCGAGATCGAGGCCTTGCTGCGGAAGCTCAAGTCATGAGCGGCGCGATGATCCTTCAGGCGTGGGGCGACACGATGATCGCCACCGCGCTGCTCGTCCTGACGGTGCTGCTGATCCGCAAGCCCTTTGCGCGGCATTTCGGGCCGCATCTGACCTATGCGCTGTGGCTGGTGCCGGCATTGCGGCTGATCCTGCCGCCGCTGCCCTTCGCCGACCCGGTGACGGTTGCGGCGACGCCGACGGTTCCGGCCGATGTGGTGCTGATCGAGATGGTCGAAGCGGCCCGTGCGGCGGGAACGCCCGCTGTGGCGGTCGCCCCCTCGGGTTCCACCTGGGCGCTTGCCGACGCGCTGCCGTTGATTTTCATCCTGTGGGCAATTGGCGCTCTCTTCGTGCTGATTTCGGCCTGGGCGGCGCATCGGCGCTTTCGGGACGCGGTGCTGGACGGTGCGGTCGAACTCGAACCGCTCGGCAAGATCCGCCTGATCATGACCGGCGCGGTCGACGGCCCGGTCGCCTTCGGCCTGTGGCGGCGCTTCGTCGCGGTGCCGCAGGATTTCTTCGCGCGCTATGTCGCCGAGGAACGCGCGCTCGCGATCGATCACGAACTGGCGCATCATCGCCACGGCGACCTTTGGGCCAACGCCGGTGCGCTGCTGCTGCTTTCGGCGCAGTGGTTCAATCCCTTCGCCTGGCGGGCGATCCGCGCCTTCCGCTTCGATCAGGAAGCGGCGTGCGACGCGCGCGTGCTGACGATGGCGGATGATGCTCCCAGGGGTCTTCGCACGGCCCGCTACGCTACCGCGATCGCCAAGGCGGCGGTCGGCTCGCGGTTGTCGCTCGCGGCGCCGATGGCGGTTCACGACAATTTGCAGGAGAGGCTGACGATGCTCACGAGAGACGATATTTCGAAAAAGCGCGGTCTGGTCGGCAAGTTGCTGGTCGGCGGCGCGGCGCTCGGCGTACTCGCGGCGACCGCGACGCTGGTGCCGGCGAGCGCCGCCAGCGCCGGAACGCAAGATCTGGATACTCCCGCGCCGCCGGAGCCGCCTGCCGTCCCCGAAGCGCCGCTGCCGCCGGAAGCGCCGTTGCCGCCCGAAGCGCCCGCTGCTCCCGAAGGACATGGCCTGATGATCTTTACCTCGCAGGAGGATGGACAGGGCGACGGCACGGCCGGCGACGGCAAGAAGCACCAAGTGCATCGCATGGTGATCCGCGAGCGTAGCGAGACGAGCGACGGCGCGGCGCCCCAGGCGCGCCGCCTGGAATTTTCGATGCCGGGCAGCCTGTCGCGCGACGACATCATCGCGACGCTCAAGGAACAGGGCGTCACCGGTGCGCAGGCCGATGAGATCGCCGACAAGCTCGAGGCGAAGCGCAAGGCGCGCTTCACCACCGCCTTCGCACCGATTCCCCCGATGCCGCCTATGCCGCCCATACCCGCGACGGGCTGGAGCGCGAGCGATGGCCGCGCGATGGCTGTCGCGCATTGCGGTAATGGTGCGGCCCCGGCGCCGATCGTCGATCGGGACGAAAAGGACGGCGGCACGCACAGCCGGGTGGTCATGATCCGCTGCGGCGATACGGCGGAAAGCAGGGCGGCGCGGCTCTCGGCGCTCCGCAAGGCGCGCGACAGCTTCGCGCGCGGCGAGGCGGCGCGGTCGCTTTCGGAAAGCATGCGCGCCAAGGTCGCCGCCGACCTCGACAAGGCGATCGCCGAGACCGAGAAAGCCGACAAATAGCAGATCGGGCCGCGAGCCGACGCTTGCGGCCCGCCAGCTTCGCCGCCGACCCTCGTCCCCGGTAGGGTCGCGGCAGGGGCGGGGAAAGGGAGCGGGATGGACCGCTCCCTTTCTCTCGTTCTCGACATGACCCCATCATTGCTTTGCTTCGCTCGCAATGACGAGGCGGGTCACCTTGCTGGAAACCCTCGGCCCGACGCTTTTTCGCCCCCGCGCTCTTTTCCTTTCACGGGTGCGATGCCACATGGGGTGGATGAGCGAAGACAAGCCCTGGCCCGACACGATCCGCGCCGGCGAGTGCGAGCAGCACGAACCGCTGGTGCGCCGCGTGCTCGCGCCCAACCCGTCGCCCTATACCTTCACCGGGACCCAGACCTGGATCGTCGGCGCGGGCAGCGACGTTGCGGTGATCGATCCCGGTCCGACGGGGTCGGGGATGAGCATCGGTGATCCGCCCGACGCCCATGGCGCGGGGCATGTCGACGCGATTCTGCGTGCCGTGGAAGGCCAGCGCGTCGCCGCGATCCTCTGCACCCATACGCACCGCGACCATAGCCCTGCCGCCGCGCCGCTCAAGGAGGCGACCGGGGCGCCGATCATCGGCTGCGCGCCGCTTGCGCTTTCGGACGACGGCCCGCGCGCCGACTCCGCCTTTGATCCGAATTATGCTCCCGACCGCGTGCTCGCCGACGGTGAGCGGGTATCGGGTGATGGTTGGACGCTCGAAGCCGTCGCAACGCCGGGACATACGTCGAACCACCTCTGCTTCGCCCTGGTCGAAAGCAGTGCGCTATTCACCGGCGACCATGTCATGGCCTGGTCGACCAGTGTCGTCAGTCCGCCCGACGGCGACATGGCGGCCTATATGGCAAGCCTGCAAAAGCTCTACGACCGCGACGACCGTGTCTATTATCCCGCCCACGGCCCCGCGGTGAGCAAGCCCCGGCAGCTCGTGCGCGGGATGCTCGGTCATCGCCGCCAGCGCGAACGGCAGATCTTGCGCGAACTCGAAAAAGGGGCGGCTGTGATCCCGGTCATGGTGAGCCATATGTACAAGGGGCTTGATCCGCGCCTGACGGGTGCGGCCGGCCGTTCGGTGCTGGCGCACCTGCTCGACCTGAAGGCGCGGGGAATCGTCCGCGCCCGCGAAGAGCAATGGGAGCTTGCATGATATTGTCGCTGATTCTGGCTGCTGCCGCGGGAACCACCGCGCCCGCGTCCGACCCGGTCGTCGCGCTGGTAGCGGGCGAAGGGGCAAGCCAATGCCTGCCCGACCATAGCCTGTGCCTGGAGGTTCCTCCGGTCGAAGACGGCGATACGAGTGAAGCCGTGCTGCGCGTCGTATCGCCCGGTTCCGCATCCGCTTCGCTGCCGCTGCCCGCATTTGCCGCGGCGGAGACGGTGACGCTGTGGCCCATGCTGATCCGGGGCAAGGATGAGGGCGGTGCGCCGCGTTACCTCGTCGGTGTCCTCAGCGGGCAGACGAGCATGTATTCGGGCGGTGGAGGCTCGGCGTCGCAGCTTCACCTGCTCGAACTCGGCGCGGCGCCGGGTGCGGCGCGGTTGGGGGGCGAGGCGATCGAACTGCCCTGGGACGGCTCGCTGATGATCCGCGCCTGCTTTTCCGAAGCCGATATGAAGGACCGGATGGAGGCGTGCCACGACGAATATGAGTTCGGCGCTGGGCTGACCACCGCCGCTTCCCCCGGCGATGCCGTCTTCCCTTCGCTGACCTATCGCACCGTCGCGACCGCCTTTCCGCGCACGTCGCGCCGGTCGGACGACAATAGCGGCACGAAGCTGAAGCGCGCCGACCTTGTGCGCGCGGAGGATCCCGCCTGCACCTATGACCGGCTGCTGCGCTACGATGCCGCGACCGCGCATTACGAACCCGATCGGCCCTTGCCCGATTGTTCGGATTACACTGTCCCATGACCCGGACCGCACCCCGTCTGCTTCCCCGCCTGATCCTGCTCGCCGCGGCGGCGCTGTTCGCGCTCGCCGCTTGGTGGGCGGTGTCCGCCTGGCGCGACTGGCAGCGCGGCTATGATCCCGAGACCGTCGTTGCGGCCAGCCTGCAGGGGCTGCGCGAGCAGAATGTCCTCGTGCCCTTCACCGCGCGCTATGTCGCGGTGGTGACCTCGACGCAGTCGCGGCTCGGGCTGGAGGCGAAGAAGACGCTGATCATGCCGGGCACCGTCCGCTACGAGCTCGACCTCGGCCGGCTTGCCCAGTCCGACCTTGACTGGGACGGCAGCACGAACGCGTTGACCGTGACGCTGCCGCCGCTGCGCCTCGCAGGGCCCGAGATCGATATCGACGCGATCAGCGAATATCGCGACGGCGTCATCCTGCTGACGCTCACCGACGCCGAAAAGACGCTCGACGCCGCGAACCGCAAGGCGGCGCAGGAAGAGCTGATCCGGCAGGCCAAGGGCGCGACGCCGCTGCGGCTTGCGCAGAATGCCGCGCGCGCCGCGGTCGAGCAGAGTTTCGCGATGCCGCTGAAAGCCGCGGGGATCGACGCCAAGGTGACCGCGCGCTTCGCCGAATGACGCGGCGAATTGCCCTGCCACCGGTCGCGGTGTAGGGGGTTCGCCACGGCAAGGACCATATAAGGAAAAGCCATGACTGCTCCCATCCGCGAGTCTCTCTCGGGCCTCGACCTGCGCGCCGAAATCGACCGCCTCCGCAAGGAGCGCAACGCCGTCATCCTAGCGCATTATTATCAGAAGCCCGAAATCCAGGATCTCGCCGATTTCGTCGGCGATTCGCTGGAGCTGTCGCGCAAGGCGGCGGATACCGACGCCGACGTCATCGCCTTTTGCGGCGTCAAGTTCATGGCCGAGACCGCGAAGATATTGTCGCCGGAAAAGATCGTCGTGCTGCCCGACATGGACGCGGGGTGCAGCCTCGAAGACAGTTGCCCGCCCGAACAGTTCGCGCGCTTCCGCGCCGCGCATCCCGACCATATCGCGCTGACCTACATCAACTGCTCGGCGGCGGTGAAGGCGCTGAGCGACGTCATCGTCACCTCGTCGAGTGCCGAGACGATCATTGACCAGATTCCGCCCGAGCAGAAGATCATCTTCGGCCCCGACCGTCACCTCGGCGGCTATCTCAACCGCAAGTTCGGGCGCGAGATGCTGCTCTGGCCCGGCGTCTGCATCGTCCACGAGGCGTTCAGCGAGACCGAACTGTTGAAACTCAAGGCACAGCATCCGGACGCGCCGGTCGCGGCGCACCCCGAATGCCCGCCGCACATCATCGACCATGCCGACTATGTCGGGTCGACGAGCGGCATCCTGCAATTCGCGAAGAGCTTTCCCGGCGACACGCTGATCGTCGCGACCGAGCCGCACATCATCCACCAGATGGAACTGGCGCTGCCCGAGAAGAGCTTCATCGGCGCGCCGGGCGCGGACGGCAACTGCAACTGCAACATCTGCCCCTATATGGCGCTCAACACGATGGAAAAGCTCTACCTCGCGCTACGCGACCTACAGCCGCGGATCGAGATGGACGAGGAACTGCGCGTCGCCGCGAAGAGGAGCCTCGACCGGATGCTCGAAATGGCGTCGGGTACGGTCGGGAAGGGAGACTTGGGGCGGGCGTGATGCTGTACTCCGCTGCGTTCAAAGAGCTTGGCTACCGGCTTGAAAACGTTCGGCAAGATTGGAGTGCCGAAAATTCTACGGGCGTGTGCATCACGATCTGGAAACGACAAATGAATTGGGACGACCTGTCCTACGACACGCGATTGCACAAATCGTCGATCGATAATTGGGGCTCCAAGTCCGGAAATAAAAGGCGTCTCGTGCACGCAGAAAGGGCGATAGAAGAATTTGACGGCTGGATTGATGCCATATTGATCAGCGGCGAACCAGGCGTCAGCTATGAAGATGCACAGATTTGGGTGCCTTCTGAGAAGAGCGGCAAGCGTTGGCGGGTCGTGTATATCGATATGGCAACTGGTCATCTCCGCTTGGAAGCTCAACTCCCGCGATGATCAGCCCGCCACCGCGCGCTTTGTCCTCTCCGGCTCCGCCGCGATCACCTTGAGATAGGCGCGTACCGCCGGAGGCGGCATGTGGCGGCCGATCTCATATTGACGGATGCTGGTGACCGGGATGCCATAGGCACGCGCGAATTCGTCCTGACTCATGCCGAGCCGGTTGCGGAGCATCCGGATGCGGCGGCCCATCAGGCCGCGTTGCAGGCCGGCGACGGAAACGTCCCGGTCTTCGGGATCATTCGGGTCCGCCGGTATCGCTATCATAGTCTCTTTGTTCACGTGCATTGCTCCGCCTGACTGAAATTATTCTCACCACATGACCGCGCCAGACATGGACGGCGGTGTACAGTTTGCCGCTCACCAGTCCGATAGCCTTGTAGCGTTCCTCTTCATCGCCGATTCGGATCGTCGGCACGATCACATGATCGGGATCGGCGAATATCCGTTCGCCGAAAGCCAAGGGCAGCCGATGCTTGAACCGATTTATGCTGTCCTTGTCGGCGTCATATTCAACGTCCATGCTGCAGTATATGTGTTTCACATAGTATGCGCAAGCGAGTCGCAGTCGTGATTTGCTTGGTGCGCTGCAGCAATTGAATCCAAAAATGCTGCGGTGCTGTTACAAAAATGCTGCAGCGAATCCGCTTGTTGCTAATGCCGGACTTATCCACAAGCGCGGAAGGTTTGCGGGGCTTTTGCGCGCTTTTTCTGTTGGCGGTTCGGCTGGTTCGTGACAGCTTCCAATCATCGGACGACAGAGACGCCGGATCGCCGAAACCCAAAGGGTGGTTGCAAGACCAGCCGGACGGAAACGGGCAGAACCGACGAGGACATCGACCGGTACCCGGTCACGGAACGCAGCGATTCCCACGAGTTGAGGCGGACCCGATCGGACAGGAAATGCAGTCCATCGCTTCGGAAGAGCGACTGCTTCGGCAGAGGCTCGGACAAGATGATGAAGGGCTTTCCAGGTGAGGCCGGCCCCCGAAAGGGGGCCGACCGAACCATCGCCGGATCGGTTCGGTACCGGTTGCGACGCCTCGGTGCGATCGCTGGTCGAAAGACGAGCGGAGCGCCCTGACGCGGAGCGCGGTGCGGGAACGAAAACGGATAGTGGGGGTTGGCAGCGATGCCGGCCCCCATTTCGCATGCGCCTCGCGCGGGGGCCGTCTTTCGTCGAGCGCGTCGACACGGGCCCGTTCCGCTTCGCTTGCAAATCCGCTTCGCTGGCAAAGACGATGCCGATCATCGGGTTCCGGTATCCGTTCGCGAGATCTCTTCTTCGAATGTCGTCCGCCTGTGACGGCGATCACATCGCGGTCGGCGACGGTCGCCTATCGGCGTCGTTGCGACCCGGAGCAGTTCCCCGACCGGAACTGATCCCCCTGTCCCGGCCGCGCCCTTCGGGGAGGCGGCCGGGAACCTTTCTGCCCATTCTCGCATTATCCGTCCATCACCGAGCGGCGGGCGCATCTCCGGCCGACTCGCGAGAGGGAGGGTCATGAGCGGACTCATCGTCACCCTGATCGTCGGCGGTGCCATCGGCTGGCTCGCGAGCATCGTCATGCGCACCGACGCGCAACAGGGCATTTTCCTCAACATCGTCATCGGTGTCGGCGGCGCGTTCCTCGGCAGTTTTCTGGGCGGTCTCTTCGACAGTGGAGCCAGCCTCGCGAGCTTCGACACGATCGGATTGCTCTGGGCCTTCGTCGGGGCGCTCGTGCTGCTTGCCGCCATCAATCTTGTCCGGCGCGGCCGCGTTCGTTGAGCGCGCCGATGCCCGCCGCGCGCGCGCCGCCATTTCGCTAGGCGATTGCAGATATTTAGGTTAGCATCGACCCGCCTGTTCCATCAGGCACCATAATGATCGTAGGGGGTCAGAACATGATTGATTTCATTATCGCACTCGTCATGGGCGGCATCATCGGCTGGCTCGCCAGCATCGTGATGCGCACCGATGCCCAGCAAGGCATCTTCCTCAACATCATCGTCGGCTGTATCGGTTCGATCCTCGGCCGGGTGCTGCTCGGCGGTTTCCTCGGCGGCGGCCATTTACGCGGCGATGCGTTCGACTGGCGAACGCTGGTGACCGCCTTCATCGGCGCGATCATCCTGCTCGCCGTCATCAACCTGTTCCGGCGCGGCCGGGTGCGCTGACGCAAGGCGCGCTCTGACCAAAGCTGGTGTCCCGATCCGGTCCGGATCGGAACCGGCTGAAATGGGGGCGGTCGACCCGGGTCGGCCGCCCCCATTGCCATCGACACAAACACTGGAAATCATGAGCCGGCCTCCTTATTGCGCTGTTCCCTGAGGGGGCGGGGCGCCGCTCCTTGGGGGGACGGAGAAGCGGCAATCTTTGGCCTCTTGCACGCGGTGATTTAATAGGATAACACACCTTCAGAGGATATCCTGCCCCCGCGGGCCGGGCGCTTTGCCGACGGCGACGCGCGACCGGCGGCCGCGGGCGGCGGAGGGGACGTGGCGTGAACTACGAACGGAAAGTGGATTCGATGGACAGCCTGGCGGGGACGCAAAGCTATTACGAAGAGGCGGACAACCGCCGCAAGCGGACGCGGCTGATCATCGGCGTCGTGCTCATCGCGCTCGCGCTCGCTGCGACCTGGTTCGCCTTTTCGAGCGCGAAGGGCGGCGGTGCGGCATCGGCGGACGGTGCCGGGGGAGCCGGCGCGCAGACCATCCCCAATGTGACGGTCCTGGTTCCGGGCCGCGTGCCGGTGGTTGCGGCGATCTCGGTCAACGGCACGATCGCGGCGCGGCGCGAGATGCCGGTCGGCATCGCGGGCGAAGGGGGGCAGGTGGTTCGCGTGCTCGTCGAGCCCGGCCAGTGGGTCGGCGCCGGACAGACGCTCGCCGTCATTGACCGGTCGGTGCAGGCGCAGCAGGCAGCGAGCCTTGCCGCCTCGATCAAGGTCGCGCAGGCCGATGCCGATATCGCGCAGTCGGAGCTCGACCGCGCGCAGGCGCTGGTCGGCCGCGGCTTCATCTCGAAGGCCGATCTCGACCGCAAGCGCGCGACCCGCGATTCGGCGAATGCGCGCGTCCGCGTCGCGCAGGCGCAATATCAGGAGGCGGTTGCGCGCAACGGCCGGCTCAACATCGTCGCGCCCGCGGCGGGGCTGGTGCTGACGCGCCAGGTCGAACCGGGGCAGGTTGTCGGGGCGGGCAGCGGCGTCCTGTTCCGCATGGCGAAAGGCGGCGAGATGGAAATGCTGGCGCAGCTTGCCGAGGCCGATCTTCAACGCGTCAAGGTCGGCACCCGCGCGACGGTGACCCCCGTCGGCACCGCGCTGAAGATCGCGGGTCAGGTGTGGCAGGTCTCGCCGATCGTCAACATGGACACGCGGCAGGGCACGGTGCGCATTGCGGTTCCCTATAGCAGCGCGCTGCGCCCCGGCGGCTTTGCCGATGCGCGGCTGGTGGCGGGCACCGAACAGGCACCGCTGCTTCCCGAAAGCGCGGTGCAAAGCGGCCCCGAAGGCAATTTCGTGCTGATCGTCGACGACAGGAATCAGATCCAGCGCCGCCCGGTCAAGGTCGGCACGGTCACCGACGGCGGCGTGTCGATCGCCTCGGGCCTGGCCGGCACCGAAAAGGTCGTCGTGCTGGCGGGCGCCTTCCTCAACCCCGGCGACAAGGTCAAGCCGGTGGTCCAGAAATCGTCGCAATAACATCGATCGCGTCCGGACAGCGCGCGCAAAAGGCGTTTGAATCATGAGCTTTCGCAACATTTCCGCCTGGTGCATCCGCAATCCGGTGCCGCCGGTCGTGCTGTTCGTCCTGCTGCTGCTCGCGGGCATCGTCAGCTTCAACCGGATGGACGTGAACCAACAGCCCGACGTCGAATTCCCGGCGGTGCAGGTGGTCGTCATACAGCCGGGCGCGGCACCGTCCGAGCTCGAGACGCAGGTGACCCAGCGCGTCGAAGCCGCGATCCGTAGTGTCAGCGGCGTCGATGAAATGTCGTCCTATGTCGGTGAGGGCAACAGCCGCACCTTCGTCCAGTTCGCAATCGGAACGCCGATCGATCGCGCCTACAACGACGTCAATCAGGCGGTTCAGCAGATCCGCAGCGACCTGCCCGACGGCATTCTCGAACCGCAGGTCGCGCGCGTCGACGTCGCGGGCGGGCCGATCACCTATTTCGCGGTCGAGGCGACCGACATGACGCTCGAACAGCTTAGCTGGTTCGTCGACAATACGGTCGCCAAGGAACTGCTCTCGATCCCCGGCATGGCGAAGGTCAGTCGGTCGGGCGGCGTCGATCGCGAAATCCGCGTCGTCCTCGATCCCGCGCGGATGCAAAGCTATGGCCTGACCGCCAGCCAGGTGAACCAGCAGCTTCGCCAGGTGAACGTCAACGCCGCCGGCGGCCGCACCGAAATCGCAGGGGCCGAACAGGCGATCCGCGTGCTCGGCAACGCTGCGAACGCCTTTCAACTCGGCGAAACACGGATCTCGATCGGCAACGGGCGGACGATTCGGCTGACCGATGTCGCCAAGGTGACCGACGGCTATGCCGAGCAGCGCAATCTCGCCAAGATTCGCGGCAAGCAGGTGCTGGCCTTCTCGATCGAAAAGGCGAAGGGCGCGTCGGATGTCACCGTCCACGACGAAGCGGTCAAGAAACTCGCGGAGATCAAGAAGAACAACCCGAAGGTCAGTTTCAACACGCTCTTCACGCGCACCGAAGACACGAAGGAGCAATATCGCACTTCGATGGCGGCGATGATCGAGGGCGCGGTGCTGGCCGTCGTCGTCGTCTTCCTGTTCCTGCGCGACTGGCGCGCGACGCTGATCAGCGCGCTGGCGATCCCGCTGTCGGCGATCCCGACTTTCTGGTTCATGGATCTGATGGGCTTTTCGCTGAACGGCCTGTCTTTGCTGGCGCTCAGTCTGGTCGCGGGGGTGCTCGTCGACGATGCGATCGTCGAGATCGAGAATATCGTCCGACATATGCGCATGGGCAAGACCGCCTATCAGGCGGCGATCGACGCCGCCGACGAGATCGGTCTCGCGGTCGTCGCGACGACGATGTCGATCGTCTCGGTCTTTCTGCCGGTTGCGTTGATGCCCGGTGTTTCGGGCCAGTTCTTCATCCAGTTCGGCCTGACCGTCGTCTTCGCGGTGCTGGTCAGCCTGGCGGTCGCGCGCATGATCACGCCGATGATCGCCGCCTATTTCCTGTCGGCGCAGGGCGAGGCCGAGCATGCCGGGGGGCCATGGGTCGACCGCTATGAGCGCATCCTCGCCTGGACGCTCGATCATTCGAAGCATCGCGCGGTGCGCGCGCGTTATGAGGAGGTGCCGACGCGGCTCGCCTTTCTGTCCGTGCCGCTGGCGGCGGCGGCGCTCGCGGGGCTTGCAATGGTGATAAGCTATTACCAGCCGGTTCCCGTCGGCCAGGACGGCCCCAATCCGGCGCTGCATTTCCTGCTGAAAACGCCGCTGACGATTGTCATGACCTATCTGGTCGTCGGGTTGCTCCAGATCGTCGTGGGCGGTGTCGCTTACGCGATGGGGATGCGCCGGTGGGCCTTTACCCGCTGGGCCGCCTTCATGACGCGGCGCGCCCGGGCGCGGCTTTCCGACCATCGGGTGTGGATCGTCGGCATCGGCTTCGCCGCCTTCGTGATGAGCATCGTCCTGTTCGCGACGCTGCCGCAGCAGTTCCAGCCGACGACGAACGGCGATTTCAGTCAGGTGAAATATGAGCTGCCGCCGGGATCGACGCTGGCGCAGAGCGAGCATATCGCCCGCCAGATCGGGCAAATCCTCGACAATAATCCGGTGGTCGAAAAGGCCTTTTACGATGTCGAGGTGGGCGGCGGTAACGCCTTCATCACGCTCAAGAAACACCGCGACGTCAGCAGCGTCGATTGGGAACGCGGGTTGCAGCCCAAGCTGACCGCCATTCCCGACGCGCGCGTGACTTTCCAGAGCCAGTCGGGCGGCTTTTCGGGCCGTGACATCACGATGGTGATCGGCGGCGACGACCCGGCGCTGCTCGAAAAGCACGCGCTCAAGATCGTGGCGGAGATGAGCAAACTCAAGGAAATCCGCTCGCCGCGCATCGAGGGTGACATTCCGCGGCCCGAGATCATCGTCAATCCGCGCATGGACCTGGCCGCCGAACTGGGCGTCACCACGGCGGCGCTCAGCCAGACGATCCGCATCGCGACGCTCGGCGATATCGACCAGAATGTGGCCAAATTCTCGCTCTCCGATCGCCAGATCCCGATTCGCGTGCTGCTCTCCGAAGATTCGCGCCGCAGCCTCGCGACGATCGAGAACCTGCCCGTGCCGACGTCGAGCGGCACCACCGTGCCGCTCAAATCGGTGGCCGAAATCGGCTTCGGTGCCGGCCCGACCGAACTGCGCCGCTATAACCAGACGCGGCGCATCGTGATCGGCGCCGACCTTGCCCCCGGTCTCGTCACCGGCCAGGCGCAGGCGAAGATCGATGCGCTGCCCGCGGTGAAGAACATGCCGCAGGGGGTGCGCAAGATCCTGCAGGGTGAGGCGAAGATGCAGCAGGAACTCACCATCAACTTCACCATCGCGGTGGTATCGGGGCTGCTGCTCGTCTTCTCGACGCTGGTGCTGCTCTATCGCCGTTTCCTGTCGCCGCTGGTCAATATGTCGTCGCTGCTGCTGGCACCGCTCGGCGGCCTGCTCGGCCTGCTGATCACCGGCATGGAAATCTCCATGCCCGTCTATATCGGCTTGCTGATGCTGCTCGGGATCGTCGCGAAGAACTCGATCCTGCTGGTCGATTTCGCGATCGAGGAGATGGACAAGGGCATCGGCAAGACCGAGGCCCTGCTCGATGCGGGCCGCAAGCGCGCGCAGCCGATCGTGATGACCACGGTCGCGATGGTCGCGGGCATGGTGCCGACTGCGCTGTCGCTGTCGGGCGACGGCGCGTGGCGCGCGCCGATGGGCGTCGTCGTGATCGGCGGCCTGACGCTGTCGACGCTGCTCACCCTGCTGATCGTTCCGGCGGGCTTCAGCCTCGCCGACAGCATCGAAAAGCGCCTTGGCCGCTTCTTCTCCAGCAATCTCCTGACCTACCGGAAGGGCGACGACACGAAGCCGCACGCCGCGCCGGCGCCGCACGCGGCGGAGTGAGGGAAGGCCGGAACCGTCATGGTTCATGCCGAGCCGCGTGAAACCTGAACGATCCGATTCCCCGAGCGAAGCCGTGGGGCTCGTTCGAGCGAAGCGAGAACCCGCACCGTCGCAGCCTCGACTGCGCTCGGCATGGCCCCTCAGCTTCGCTCGGGGAATCGGTGTTTCTGGAATACACGGTTCAACGGAGCCGCGCCGGTTGCAACCTTCGGCGCGTTTCGCCATTTGATGAAGATGACCGACCGCGCTTCTCCCCGGCCGATTGGCGTCGCCGTTCCGACCGGTGGGCTCAATATCCGCGTCGTCGCGACCGGGCTGCTGATCGTGATGGCGGCGATTTTCGTCGCCGCCAAATATTATCAGGACGTCCATCCCGCGGTCGGCTTCGTGCGCGCCTTTGCCGAGGCGGCGATGGTCGGCGGCCTCGCCGACTGGTTTGCGGTGACCGCCCTGTTCCGCCACCCGATGGGACTGCCGATCCCGCACACCGCGATCGTGCCGCGCAACAAGAATCGCATCGGCGACACGCTCGCGCGCTTCCTGCTCACCAATTTCCTGCTGCCGCGGCTGATCGCGCGCAAGATGCAGACGCTCGACGTGGCGGGGGCGGTCGGCAAATTCCTGGCGCAGCCCGCCGAGGGCGGCGGGCGGCTCAAACTCGGTGCCTCGCGGATCATCGCCGATGCGCTGGGCGCGCTCGACCAGCAACGGTTGGGCGGCATGGTCAAGTCGGCGATCGCCGACCGCCTGCGCGAACTCGACGTCGCGCCGCTGCTCGGCCAGGCGATGCAGGCGGCGCTCGCCGAGGGACGGCACCAGCCCCTGCTCGACGCGATGGTCAAATGGGGGTCGAAGACGCTCGAACTTAACGAGCATCTGATCCACCAGATGGTCCACGACAACAGCAATGCGATCGTGCGTTTCACGGGGCTCGACGAAAGCATCTCGAACCGCATCGTCGCGGGGCTGTCGAAGCTGCTCGCCGAAATGGCGGCGGATGAGACGCATCCGCTGCGCCTCCGCGTCGAGGAAGGCCTCGCCAAGATGGCGCTCGACCTCCAGCACGATCCCGAGGTCAAGGCCAAGGTCGCGCACGTCCGCGACGAACTGCTCGAAAACAAGGCGGTCAAGCGCTGGCTCGACGGCCTGTGGGAACAGGGACGCAGCGCGCTGCTCAAGGCGGCGCGTGATCCCGAAACGATGCTCGCGGGGCGTATCGGCGAGCTTGTCACCCAGTTCGGCGCGATGCTCGGCGAGGATGAGGCGATCAAGCGCACCCTCAACCGCTACGCGCGCCGCGCGGTCGTCGGCATGGTCGACAGCTATGGCGAGACGGCGCTGAAGCTGGTGTCGGACACGATCCGCGGCTGGGATGCCAAGACGATCACCGACCGGCTGGAAAATGCGGTCGGCGACGACCTGCAATATATCCGTATCAACGGCACATTGGTCGGCGGGCTGGTGGGGGTGGCGATCCACGCGGTGGATATCTGGATCTGACCGTCGCCCCCGCCTTTGGGGGACGAGGCTACAAGCAGGCGGCTAATCCCTCGCGCCACGTCGGATATTTCGGCGCCCACCCTAGCAATCGCTTCGCCTTGCCGTTCGCGACGCGCCGGTTCTCGGCATAGAAAGCGCGCGCGGCAGGCGACAGACCCGCATCGTCCAGCGACTGGAGCGGTGGCGCCGGCGCGCCGAGCATCGCGCATCCCCATTCGACGAGCCGGTTCTGATGGCACGGTTCGTCGTCGGCGAGATTATATATCCCCGCCGGTCCCGCGAACGAGGCGATGACGCCACTCGCGATGTCGTCGACATGGATGCGGCTGAACACTTGGCCGGGTAGGTCGATTCGGTGCGCGCGGCCTTCGCCGATGCGGTCGAGGATCGAGCGGCCGGGGCCGTAGATGCCGGGAAGGCGGAACAGGCGCGCATCGCCACGCAGCGCGGCCCACGCGGCATCGGCGGCGTTGCGGTCGGCGCGGCGGCCCCTGACCGGCGCGCTTTCGTCGACCCACGCCCCGCCGGTGTCGCCATAGACTCCGGTCGAGGACAGATAGCCGACCCAGGTCGCGGGCGCGACGGCGATCGCCTCTCGATAGCGCGCGAGCACCGGATCGGCGCCATCGGCGGGCGGCACCGACGACAGGATATGCGTCGCCGAGCGCAGCACGCCGAGCACCGCGGCCTCGTCCGCAAAGGCCGGGCTGCCCGTGCGGCCATCGCGCGTGGTGCCCACGACCTCCCAGCCGCGCGCGCTGAGCCGGTCGGCGAGGTGCCCCGCCGCATAACCCATTCCGAAAATCAGCATCTTCGCCATCGCAGCGCTTATTGCGCGCTTGGCGCCCCGCGCCTAGACCTTCGCGCATGACCGACGCTTCTTCCTCTCCCGCCGTTCCCGTCACCATCCATCGCGGCGACTATCGCCCGCCCGAATGGCAGATCCCCGACATCGCGCTCGATTTCGCGCTCGGCATCGACGAAACGCGGGTGAGCAGCGCGCTGTCGGTCGTTCGCCACGCCGATGCGCCGGTGCCGCTGACGCTGCGCGGCGACGGGCTGGCGCCGCAGGATGTTCGCGTCGACGGCGAAAGCTGGAACGGCTGGCGCATGGAAGGGCCCGACCTGATCGTCGACCTGGGTGACCGCGCCGTGGCGACGGTAGAGGTCGACACCGTCATCGACCCGGCGGCGAACAGCCAGCTCATGGGGCTCTATGCCTCGAACGCCATGCTCTGCACCCAGTGCGAGGCCGAGGGATTCCGCCGTATCACCTTCCACCCCGACCGCCCCGACGTATTGAGCCGCTACAAGGTGCGGATGGCGGGCGACAAGATGCGCTTCCCGATCCTGCTCTCGAACGGCAATTGCGTCGCCTCGGGCGAGGGCGATGCTGGTAACCATTGGGCGCTGTGGGAAGACCCGTGGCCGAAGCCTTCCTATCTCTTCGCGCTCGTCGCGGGCGATCTCGTCGTCAATCGTGACCATTTCACCACCCTGTCGGGCCGCAAGGTCGAACTCGGCATCTGGGTGCGCGAAGGCGACGTCGATCGCACCCATCACGCGATGCAGGCGCTTAAGGCCAGCATGGCATGGGACGAGCGCGTCTACGGTCGCGAGTATGACCTCGACCTGTTCAACATCGTCGCGGTCAGCGATTTCAACATGGGGGCGATGGAGAATAAGGGGCTCAATGTCTTCAACACCCGCTATATCCTCGCCGACCCCGACACCGCGACCGATGTCGATTATGACGGGATCGAGGGCGTCGTCGCGCACGAATATTTCCACAACTGGTCGGGCAACCGCGTTACCTGCCGCGACTGGTTTCAGCTCTCGCTGAAGGAAGGCTTCACCGTCTTTCGCGATCAGAGCTTTTCGGCCGACATGGGCTCGCCCGCGGTCAAGCGGATCGAGGATGTCCGGCTGCTCCGCGCCGCGCAATTCCCCGAGGATGCGGGGCCGCTCGCGCACCCGATCCGCCCCGACAGCTATCAGGAGATCTCGAACTTCTATACCGCGACCGTCTACAACAAGGGTGCCGAGATCATCCGCATGATGGCGACGCTGATGGGGTCGGAGCGTTTCCGCAAGGGCACCGACCTCTATTTCGCGCGCCACGACGGCGAGGCCGCGACGTGCGAGGATTTCGTGCGCGCGATGGAGGAGGGCGGGGCCATCGACCTGACCCGGTTCCGCCGCTGGTACGAACAGGCGGGGACGCCGCGGCTGGGACTGGCGCTGGTCGAGGAGAACGGCGACTGGTTCCTCGACGTCGCGCAGGCGGTGCCGCCGACGCCGGGGCAGCCCGACAAGGCGCCGGCGATGATGCCGCTGCGCATCGCCGCCTTCGCGATGGACGGCAGCGGCGCCGCGTTGCCCGACACGCTCGTCACGCTGACCGATGCCGCGCAGCGTATCGCGCTTGGCGCCTTCGCGGCGCGCCCGGCGCTTTCGGTCAATCGCGGTTTCTCGGCGCCCGTGATCGTCGATTTCGAGCGCGCGCCGGGCGAACTCGCCTGGCTCGCGGCGCACGACGACGATCCCTTCGCGCGCTACGAGGCGTTGCAGCAGTTGATGCTCGACACACTCGTCGCGGCGGTATCGGGCGAAAAGGCCGATGCCCAGGCGGGGATCGCTGCGGTCGCGCAGACGCTCGCCGGGCGAGCCGCCGACGCTGCTTTCGTCGCCGAGGCGGTGCTGCTGCCGAGCGAAGCCTTCATCGGCGACCAGATGGTCACTGTCGACCCCGACGCGATCCGGCGCGAACGGCTCGCACTGCAGGCGGTGATCGGCGATGCGCTGGAGAGTGAGTGGCGCGCGATACTCGCCGAGACGGCACCGCCCGCGACCGAACTCACCCCCGCCGCCAAGGGTCGCCGCCGGCTGCGCGGCGTCGCGCTCGCCTATCTTGCCGCGACCGGCCGCGCCGACAGCGCGGCGCTGGCATTCGGCGTCTTCTCGGACGCCGACGGCATGACCGAGCGACAGGCGGCGCTCGCGACGCTGGCGCATGGCGACAGCGACGAACGCGTGGCGGCGCTCGACATCTTCTACCAGCGCTATCGCGACAATCCGCTCGTGCTCGACAAATGGTTCCAGGTGCAGGCCTGGTCGATGCGTCCCGACTCGGTCGCCGCGGTGAAGGCGCTGGCGGAGCATCCCGATTTCACCCTCGCGAACCCCAACCGCGTCCGGTCGCTCTACGGCGCCTTCACCGGCAACCAGGCGGCCTTCCACCAGGCCGACGGTGCAGGCTACCGGCTGATCGCCGACCTCGTCATCGCGCTCGATCCGAAGAATCCGCAGACCGCAGCGAAGATGATCCCGCCGCTCGGCCGCTGGCGCCGCTTTGACGATGCGCGGGCGGCGATGATGCGGGCCGAACTGGAGCGCATCCTGGCGCAGCCGGCCCTGTCGCGCGATACGACTGAGCAGGCTAGCAAGAGCTTGCTGGGGTAAGGGCGGCTTTGGGGTGGGAAGCTGCCTCTCCCCACCTTCGTCATTCCCGCGAAAGCGGGAACCCAGTGTGGGGTTAGCCGACGCACGCTCTGGGTCCCCGCTTTCGCGGGGATGACAAAGTTAGGAAATGCCGGGCGTCCTCAACTGGTCTTTACCGACCTTCATCACCCCGCCGAAAACAGCTTCGTCCCCACCACGCCGACGACGATCAGCGCCATGAAGCCGACCTGCGCGCCGCTCACCTTCTCGCCGAACAGGATGATCCCGCCGATGATGACCCCGACCGCGCCGAGCCCGGTCCAGATCGCATAGGCGGTGCCCGCCGAAATCTCGCGCATCGCCAGCGCGAGCAGCGCCATGTTGACGAAGCTCAGCGTGACGGGAACCGCCGAGGCCTGCCACGTCCCGAGCGTCGCCGCCCATTTGAGGCTGAGCGCCCAGCAGATTTCGGTGAAAACGGCGATAGCGAGGATGATCCATCCCACGAGCATGTCCTTTCGTACAGGCGGGCTCGTGGAGAGAGCGCATGCCGGAAACCCGAAAGAGGCACGCAAGGCGGCGCCCTTAAAGCATGATCGGCGGAAGGGAAAGACTGTCGTGCCCCTGCGAAGGCAGGGGCCCATCTCCCATCGGTTCAAGATCGCGCCGATCGGAGATGGGCTCCCGCCTTCGCGGGAGCGCGCGGCCCTTTTACCAAAAGAAGATCAGCCTCCCAGCCAGTCCGCGACCTCGACTGCGACCTTGTTCGCGGCGGCGGTCAGCGCTTCGCCGACGGGTTTCGCCTCGACCTTGCCAGCGATCGGCTCGCGCGCTTCGAAGCGGCGCTGTGTGACACTCTTGCCGCCGGCCGAGACCAGCATCGCCTGATAGACGACGACCGCCTCGTTCGCGCGCGCGTCGACCCCGAAGTCCATGAGCTGCCCCGCGAGCTGCTCGCCCGGCGCGGTCAGATATTGCCCCTCGTCGAGCACGACGCGCGACGTGCGCGCGGCGACGGTTTCGGAGACGAGCCGCTGGAACAGGCGCTGCGGCGCCTCGACCCATTGCGCGTCCTTGACATAGGCGACGCTGGCGTCGTCCTGCTGCACCGGGATGCGCGGGGTGCGCAGCTTTTGCGGCGCCGTGGGGATCAATATGGTCAGCGTCGCCGCATCGCTCGCGGTGCGCGCGGTCCCGGCGGTCGGCGCTGCGTCGGCGTCGAGCGTCAGCAGAAAGGGCGGGGTCTTGCCGCCGAGCCCGATGCAGCCGGAAAGCGTCACCGCCGCAGTTGCGACAAGCAGGGAAGTGCGGAGCGTTCGCATTGTCGGCATCCTCATTTCTTGTAATCGGGCAGCTTGCTGCCGCCGAGTACCGCGCCGGCGCCCTGCTGGTCGAGCTTGTCGGTCAGGCTCGACAGCGAGGCGGAGGTGCGGCGCAGGTCGCGGATCAGCGCATTGGCTTCGGGAACGGTGGTGTCGCTGAAGGTCTTGAGCCCCGGCCGCGCGTCGGCGATCGCCGCCTCCAGCGTCTTCATCGATTCATTCGCCGATTTCAGCGTATCGCGCAGATTCGCCATCGCCGGGTCGACGTTGCGGTCGATCGTCCCCTGCGCCGAAGCGGCGAGATTGCCGATCTGCTCGGCGGCGTTGCCCGTCTGCTGGATCGCGATGCGCGTGTCGGCGAGCGCCTTTTCGAGCGCCGGGCCGTTGCGCGCGAGAATCGCGGTCGACGCCTCGACATTGTTGAGAATACCCTTGATGCTCGCCTGGTTTTCGTCGTCGACCAGCTCGGCGAGCCGTTCGGACAGCGTCGAGAGGCGCTGCAGGAGCTGCGGCGCAGTGTTCAGCAGCTCGCCGAGCCCGCCGACGCGCGTCGGGATGACGGGCTTGCCCGCCGGCCCCTTGTCGGTGATTGGCGGCGCGCCCTTGACCGCGCCGTCGAGCGAAATCTGCGAGACGCCGGTGAAGCCGACGCCTTCGAGCGCGGCGGTCGTGCCCTGCAGGATCGGCACGCCCTCGTTCACCTCGATCCGCACGCGGACGAACTGGGGGTCGTCGGGCCACAGCGCGATTTCGCGGACCTGCCCGGCGGGGACGCCCGAAAATTGCACCTGCGCCCCCTTGTTGAGGCCGTCGACCGACTGTTTGAAGAAGATGTCGTATGCGCGCTTCGTGCCGCCGCTGTCGTTCGCGAGCCAGACGAAGAACACCGCGAGCGCGGCCATGAAGAAGAGGACGAACGCGCCGACAAGCACATTGTTCGAGCGTGTTTCCATCAGCTTTTCCTATCCTGCCGCTCTGCCGCGATATTGCAGCCAGCGGCCGCCCGGCCGCGCGGGCCGTTGAAATAATCCTGTATCCACGGATGCTCGGTGGCAAGCAGTTCCGGGATGGTGCCGACCGCAATCACCTTCTTCTCCGCCAGCACCGCGACGCGGTCGCAGGTTGCATAGAGCGAGTCGAGATCGTGGGTGATCAGGAAGACGGTGAGCCCCATCGTGTCGGCGAGCTCGCGGATCAGCTCGTCGAATTTGGCGGCGCCGATCGGGTCGAGCCCCGCGGTCGGCTCGTCGAGAAAGAGCAGCGCGGGGTCGAGCGCGAGCGCGCGGGCGAGACCGGCGCGCTTGACCATGCCGCCCGACAGTTCGGCGGGATATTTGGGGCCGGCGTCGGGAGGCAGGCCGACCATCGAGACCTTGTAGGCGGCGATCTCGTCGAGCAATTGCTGGTCGAGCCGCGGATAATATTCGCGCAAGGGAACCTGGATATTCTCGGCCACGCTCAATGTCGAAAACAGCGCGCCGCCCTGGAACATCACCCCCCAGCGGCGGCGGAGGTCGCGCGATTCCTCGGCGTCGGTGATGGTGTCGAGCGTCTTGCCGTAAACTTCGATCTCGCCCGCGGTCGGGGTCTGGAGCCCGACGATCGAGCGCATCAGCACCGACTTGCCGGTCCCCGATCCGCCGACGACGCCCAAAATCTCGCCCGAGCGCACGTCGAGATCGAGCCCGTCGTGGATCACCGCGTCGCCGAACTGGTTGCGCAGCCCGCGGATGCGGATCGCATATTCGAACGTCTCGGGCCGCACCGCTTCCGCGGCCGCAAGCTCTTCCCGAATCTCGGCCTGTATCTCTTCGCTCATCAATTCCATCCCAGCGACGAGAAGAAGACCGCGAAAAAGGCGTCGAGGACGATGACGAGGAAGATTGCGGCGACAACCGCCGAGGTCGTGCGCTTGCCGACTTCCTCGGCATTCTGGCGCACCTGCATCCCCTCATAGCAGCCGGTGACGCCGATCAATATGCCGAACACCGGCGCCTTGATCAGCATGATCCAGAAATCGTGCATCGGGATGATCTCGCGCAGCCGCTGCACATAGGTGAGCGGGGGGATTTCTAGCCCCGCCCAGCAGAAGACGCCGCCGCCGATGATCGCGCAGATGCTGGCATAGAAGCCGAGCAGCGGCATGGTGATCGTCGAGGCGGCGACGCGCGGCAGCACGATCGCCTCCATCGGCGAGACGCCGATCGTGCGCATCGCGTCGATTTCCTCGGTCAGCTTCATCGTGCCGATCTGCGCCGCGAAGGCCGACCCCGATCGCCCCGCGACCATGATCGCGGTCATCAGCAGGCCGAGTTCGCGGATCGAGGCGCGGCCGACGAGGTTGATCGTGAACACCTCCAGCCCGAATTGTTCGAGCTGCACCGCGCCCTGCTGCGCGATGACGATGCCGATCAGGAAACTCATCAGGCCGATGATGGGGAGGGCATCGACGCCGACGGTCTGGAAACGGGTGACGACCGCGTGCCAGCGCAGCCGCCGCCGCGCGCGAATCTGGATGCCCAGCGCGATGATCATCGCGCCGAAGAAATCGATGATACCGACCAATTCGCCCCAGACCGCGAGGCTCGCCGCGCCGACCTGTTCGAGCATCCGCTCGATCGCCGAGCGGCGGTCGCGGTGGACGCGATATTCGCTCTTGTCGTCCTTCAGCGCTTCGAGCAGCCGCTCGGCCTCGGGGCTCGCGCCGGTGACCTTGGCGCCATATTCGTTGACGGTGCGGGTGACGATCCAGGCGCCGACGGTGTCGATCCGTTCGACCTCCGACAGGTCGATCGACGCGACCGGCCCGACCGCGTCCAGCCTTTGCGGAAGGTCACCGAGACGCGCCAGCGTCAGCCGGCCGGTGAAGCGAACCGCGGCCCCGTCGGCGCCGTCGCTGTAATCAAAGTCCGCCCTGGCCACCATCTCGCGGGGGACATTGTCTTATTTGCCCTGGTACGGCAAGCAATTCCCGCCCCTTGGCCGCAGCGGCGCGGCGCCCTATTGTCGGTTCCATGGAAACGCCGTCCGCCCCGTCCGCACCCGATCCCGTTCATCGCGTCGCGATGTACGACATGGACCGGACGATAACGCGATCAGGGACTTACAGCGGGTTCCTGATGCATGTTGCGAGGCGGCGCCAGCCGTGGCGCCTGCTGCTGCTGCCGCTCGTCGGGCTCGCGGGCTCGGGCTATGCGCTACGCCTGATCGACCGGTCGCGGCTGAAAGCGATCAACCTCCGCCTGCTCGTCGGCAAGCGCTTCCGCCGCAGCGAAATCGCGCCGCTCGCCGAAAGCTATGCCGACAAGGTGATCGCGCGCGGGCTGCATGCCGCGGCGCTCGACCAGATCGCCGCCGACCGCGCGGCGGGGTATCGGCTGCTCCTCGCGACCGCGTCCTTCCACCTTTATGTCGATGCGATCGCGCGGCGGCTCGGGATCGACGACGTGCTTGCGACGCGGCTCGACGAGGCCGACGGCGGCGACCATGTCCACGCGCGGCTGGCGGGCGACAATTGCTATGGCGAGGCGAAGTTCGCGCGCATCTCCGACTGGCTCGCCGCGAATGACATCACGCGGGATCAGGCGTATATCCGCGCCTATTCAGACCATGTCTCCGACCATCCGATGCTGCACTTCGCCAACGAAGCGGTCGCAACGACGCCGTCGCGCAAGCTGAAGAAGCTGGCGCCGACGATGGGCTGGCAGGTGGTGGATTGGCGGGGGAGGAGATAGCCGGCGATCAATTCCCGCCATTTGTTCATCCGTCATCCCGGCGAAGGCCGGGATCTCACCCTATCGTAATGACGCACCGGCGAGATCCCGGCCTTCGCCGGGATGACGACAAGAGGAACAATCGCGACCAACCCATTAGATGGACCGCGCCATGCTCAAACCGCGTCCAGCGCCTGCGCGAAATCGGCGATCAGATCGTCGGCATTCTCGATCCCGATCGACACGCGCACCAGATTGTCGGTGATGCCCAGCGCCTTCTTGCGCTCGTCGGGGACCGACAGGTGGGTCATCGCGGCGGGGTGGCTCGCGAGCGTCTCGGTGCCGCCGAGGCTGACCGCCAGCTTCGCGATCTTCAGCGCGTCGAGGAAGCGGAAGCTCTCGGTCTCGCCGCCCTTGATGAACAGCGAAAAGGTCGACCCCGCGCCCGAGCAATGGCGGTCGAAAATATCCTTCTGGCGCGGATCAGCAATGAAGCCGAGATAACCGAGCCCCTCGACCTTCGGATGATCGCGAAGGAAGGTGCAGACCTTCAGCGCATTCTCGCCCGCGCGGCTCATGCGCAGTTCGAGCGTTTCGAGGCTGCGCAGCAGCATCCACGCGGTGTTGGGGTCGCAGATCGTGCCGATCGTGTTACGCATCGGGCGGATGACGTCGATCAGTTTCTGGTCGCCCGACACGCCGCCCGCCACGAGATCGGAATGGCCGCCGGCATATTTGGTGAGGCTGTAGACGACGAGTTCGGCACCCTGCTTCAGCGGCTGCTGCCAGAGCGGGCCGAGGAAGGTGTTGTCGATCGCGATCGCGGGCCTTTGCTCGCCGGGGAACGCTGCGTCGCGCGCCGCGCGCACCGCCTCGACATCGACGAGCGCATTGGTCGGGTTCGCCGGGCTTTCGAGATAGACGAGCGACACCTTGCCACCCTTTTCGTCGGCGAGCGCCTTGGCGCGCGCGAGGATCGCGTCGAGCTCCTCGCGCGATGCCCCGGCGGGGAAATCGACGAAGCTGACCCCGAAGCGCGACAGGATGCGCGCGATCAGCGTTTCGGTCGCGGCGTAGAGTGGCCCCGAATGGACGATCACGTCGTTCTGACCGACGAGTGCGAGGAGCAGCGTGGCGATCGCCGACATGCCGCTCGAAAAGACGAGGCTGTCGTCGGCGCCGTCCCAGACCGCGAGCCGGTCCTCGAGGATTTCCTGGTTCGGCCCGTTGAAGCGCGAATAGACGAGACCGTCGGCGGGTCCCTGTCTTTTGCCGGTGATATGTTCGAAGAAGCGCTTGCCCGCGGCGGCGCTTTCGAAAGCGAAGGTCGAGGTGAGGAAGATCGGCGGCTTCAGCGATCCTTCGGACAGCACGGGATCATAGCCGAGCCCCATCATCAGCGTCGCGGGACTGAGGTCGCGGTCGCCGATTTTCTTGCCGTTCGTCTTGGGGGTGCCGCGCATGGCCATGGGAATGCTCCTGTGAATGATCGGCCACGCTATAACAGCACCGGTTTCGATTGTAACTAAATTGCGCGGGCCAATCTCCCGCTCAATCCTCGGCGATCAGGCTGCGGTCCCTCGTTTCGGGCAGCAGCAAGGTCGCGACGCCTGCCATCGCGATCACCCCCGCAACGTAGAAGTAGAAGAGCCATTCCACCCCCTGACCCTTGAGCCAGAGCGCGACCATCTCGACCGTGCCGCCGAAGATCGCATTGCCGATCGCATAGGGCAGCGCGACGCCGAGCCCGCGAATATGCGCGGGAAACAGTTCGGCCTTCACCAGCGCATTGTTCGCGGTATAGCCGCTCTGCAGGGTCAGCGGCACGAGGATCAGCAGCGTCGCGGTCACCGGCGAGGTGACGGTTTCGAGCGCGAAGAAGGTCGGCGCCGCGACGATCGCGCCGCCGATCCCGAACAGCAGCAGCATCGGCTTGCGTCCGAAGCGGTCGGCGAGCGCGCCGAACACCGGCTGCATCGCCGCGAACCACAGCAGCGCCGCGGCAATGATCCAGGTCGCGGTCTCCTTGTCGAAGCCGACGCTGTTGAACAGGAATTTCTGCATATAGGTGATGTAGGTATAGGCGCCGAGCCCGCCGCCCGCCGACAGCATCCCGACGAGGATGCTTTCGCGCCGATGCTCCTTCCAGAGCAGCTTCGCGGTCGAAACCGGGCGGTCGACCGCCTGATTCTCGAACGACGGCGTTTCGGCGAGGCTGCGCCGCAGCACATAGACGCCGAGCGCCAGCAGCGCGCCGATGACGAAGGGAATGCGCCAGCCCCAGGCGGTCAGTTCGGCCTCGGTCAGAAAGGCCTGCAGCACGATCGCGACGAAGATCGCGCAAAGCTGGCCGCCGATCAGCGTCAGATATTGGAAACTGGCCCAGAAGCCGCGATGCGCGCGCGGCGCCATTTCGGAGAGATAGGTCGCGCTCGCGCCATATTCACCGCCGAGCGACAGCCCCTGCAGGACGCGCGCGGCGATCAGCACCGCGGGGCCGAACAGCCCCGCCTGCGCATAGGTTGGCGCGGCGGCGAGCAGCAGCGAGCCGCCGAACATCAGCGCGACCGACAGCGTCAGCCCCGCCTTGCGCCCGCGCGCGTCGGCGAAACGCCCCATCGCCCATGCGCCGATCGGCCGCATGACGAAGCCGACGGCAAAGATCGTCGCGGTGCTCAAAAGCTGCGCGGTCGGATCTTCCTTTGGAAAGAAGACCGGGGCGAAATAGATGGCGAAGGCGGCATAGGCAAACCAGTCGTACCATTCGACCAGATTGCCCGCCGATCCGCCGATGATCGACAACAGGCGCTTGCGCGGTATCGCCAGAGCTTTCATTCCGTCCCCCAATTCCGTCGGCCTTTACCCGTCATCCCGGCGAAGGCCGGGATCTCACCCGTGCGTCAGAACGATGGGGCGAGATCCCGGCCTTCGCCGGGATGACGGGCGTGGTTTCGGTTTCTGCGGCGTCATGCAAGCCCGATCACCGAAATTTGCCGCCCATAGCCATTCTCTTGCCTGTGGCACGCGCGGCGATAGCTGAAATAATCGGCTTCCTCGGCGTAGGTGTCCTGCCCGCCGATCGCGACGGTGCCGACCCCCGCCGCGGCGAGGCGCGCGGCGACATAGGCGGCGATGTCGAACATCGCGTGCCCCGGCTTGCCCGCCGCGAAGAAACGCTCGTTCGCCGGGTCGTCGGTGACGAAGCGCTGCACGAACCCCTCGTCGACTTCATAGGACGCGCGGCCGATGCACGGGCCGATCGCGGCGACGATATGCGCGCGGGTCGCGCCTAGGCTTTCCATCGCGTCGAGCGTCGCGTCGGTGACCCCGGCGATCGCGCCTTTCCACCCGGCATGGGCGGCGCCGACGACTCCGGCCGCCGCATCGGCGAACAGCACCGGCACGCAATCGGCGGTGAGGATGCCGAGTAGTAGGCCGGGGGTGCGCGTCGCGAAGGCATCGGCCTCGGGCCGCGCGGCCGGATCGCTCGCCGCGTCGACGACGACGCAGCGGTTTCCGTGCACCTGATAGAGGCCCGTGAGCGCCGCGCCAGGCAAGACCGCTTCGGCGGCGCGGCGGCGGTTCTCGGCGATCAGCGCCGGGTCGTCGCCCGATCCGAGCCCGCAGTTGAGCGAGGCGAGGTCGCCGCTCGACACGCCCCCCCGGCGCCCGAAAAAGCCGTGCGGCACGCCCGCAAGCGGCGCGGCGGTGGCAAAGATTGGGGTCACAGGTCGAGTCTCCAGATACGATCCTCGTCGATATGATTGCCGACACGGAACGGATTCCGGCCGATGTCGACGAAGCCATAGCGGCGATAGAAGGCCTGCGCGCGCGGATTTTCGGTAAAGACCGACAGATAGAGGATCGACGCACGCTCCCGCGCCCAGGCGATTCCCCAGTCCATCAGTGCCGCCGCGATTCCGGTGCCCTTGGCCTCGAGTGCGACGTATAGCTGGTGAAGTTCGGTCGCGTCGTCGGTGGGATGCCCCGCGGGGATCGGGAAATCGATCGGGCCGAGCTTGGCAAAGCCGAGGATCGCGCCGTCTTCGCCGCGGACGAGCGCGATGGTCCATTCGGGGTCGGCAATCTGCGCCGTGATGCGGGCGGGCGGATTCCAGTCGGCGAGGAAGGCGGCAAGGTCTGCGGGGTCATAGATATGGCCGAAGGTGTGGACGAAGGACGCCTCGGCGAAGCGCGACAGTTCCGCGGCCTCTTCGGCGTTCGCAAGCTGGATGGTGGTCATGCGGGGTCTCCGGCAAATCCTGCCGGCTGCGGCCAGCCGGGGGCGGTGCAGGCGATCAGCTTGAACAAATCGCCCATCGCATCGGCTTCGACGAGCCGGTCGCGTTGGCCCTTGAGGTCGTCGGCGCGCTCGGGTGCGGCCGCCGCCAATGTTTTTAGCCGGGCGTCGATGCCCAGCCGGCGCAGCCAGTCGCCCTGCGTCGCAAGATCGGTGACCGTGACGCCCGCGGGCCGCGCTGCCTCGGCGAGCGCGGCGAAATCGACATGCGCGGTCAGGTCGGTCTCGCCGGGATCGGCGAAGGGGTCGGCGAAGCGATGCGCCCGCACCGCCTGCAACGTGTCGCCTGCGGCGGGACCGGCATGACCATAGTCGATTGCCAGCATCGCGCCGCCCTGGCGCGCGAGACGGAAGGCGCAGCGCTGGATGATCGCGGCTGCGACCGGGGCGGTCTCGACGATCGTGCCGTCGGGTTGGTCGCGGAGGGCAGGGGGAATGGCCTCGTCGGCTGGAATCGCGCCCGCGATAGGCGTCAGCGCCTCGTCGCGCCGTTCGACCATGCGCTCGCGCCAGCCCTCGGCGGTGCGGACATATTGGTGGATCGGCAGCGCATCGAAAAATTCGTTCGCGATGATGACCAGCGGCGCGTCGCCCGGCAGCGCGTCGATCTCGTCATGATGCTCGGCCTCCGGCAGCCGCGCCGATTGGGCTGCGCGCAGGACCGGGCTCGTCTCGACGAGATGGATGCCGAGCGGCGTGCAACCGAAGCGGGAGGCCGCGCGCAGCGCATCGGCGGCGAGCGTGCCGCGGCCGGGGCCGAGCTCGACATAGCGGAACGGCGGGCTCCCGGCGCGGGTCCAGAGGTCGGCGATCCACAGGCCGATCAGTTCGCCGAACATCTGGCTGACCTCGGGCGCGGTGGTGAAATCGCCGGCCGCGCCGAGCGGATCGCGCGTCGCATAATAATGCGCGTTCGCGGCCGCCATATAGTCGGCGATCGTCGTCGGCCGGGCGGCGGCGATATCCTGGATCAGGCGTTCGGGGGTCGGCGGACCGTCACGCAACGCTGTCCGTCCCCGCGATCGGCTCGACGCGCTGGCGGCGTCCCTTCGCGGTTGCGACGAGCCAGACACCGGCGAGGATCATCGGCACCGTCAGCCACTGGCCCATCGACAGGCCGGTCATGTCGACCACCCACTGGCGCTGGACGTCGGGCTCGCGCACGAACTCGACGGTGAAGCGGCTGAGGCCATAGACGATCGCCGCGAGCCCGAACAGGAATCCGGGCTTGTAGCGTGCGTTGGTGCGCCAGAAGAAGAAGGCGAGCACCGCCATCATCACGATCCCTTCGAGCCCGGCTTCGTAAAGCTGGCTCGGGTGGCGCGGTTCGTGGCCGCCGTTCGGAAAGACGATCGCCCAAGGGACATAGGCGACCCGGCCCCACAGCTCGCCGTTGACGAAATTGGCGAGACGGCCGAGGAACAGCCCGATCGGCACGACGCAGGCGATATAGTCGCAAAAGCGCAGGAAGCTGAGCTTTTCCTGGCGCGTCACATACCAGATGGCGATCAGTACCCCGATCACGCCGCCGTGCAGCGACATGCCGCCGTCCCACAGGCGAAAGATATCGAGCGGCTTTTGCGAATAGACCTCGAAATTATAGAAGAGGACATAACCGAGCCGGCCGCCGAGGATGATGCCGAGCATGGCATAGAAGATCATGTCGTCGGCGTGGCGGCGCGCCATCGGGGCGCCGGGCTGCGCGATCAGTTTGAGCAGATACCAATAGCCGAGGAAGATTCCTGCCAGATAGGCGAGCGCATACCAGCGGATCGGCAGGCCGAAGACGCTGAACGCGATCTCGCTATGCTCTCCCATGAATTCCCGGAAGTTAAGATATTGCGTCGCTTCGGCTAAGGTTGCAAAAAGAAACATATAGTCGCGCTGTCCTTCCCCAGGAGAGGCCTTCCCCATAGGGGGTAAGGCGAGCGAGACCAAGAGGAGAGATGCCCCATGCCTTCCGCGCTCGATCTGCGCCTGGACGCCGCTTATGACCTGATCACCGGTCCGGGCGGTCCGATCGAGGTCGGCTCCGTCGAACGTTTCGGCCGCGAACTGCCCTTCATCACCAACGCGCCGACGAATCTGGCCGACTATGTCGCCTATTTCAGCGCGCTGCACGGCGATGCGACCTTCCTGGTCGAGGGTAACGAACGGTTGAGCTTCGCGCAGACCTATGCCGCCGCGCGCAAGGTCGCGGCGGCGCTGGTCGACGGGCATGGCGTGCAGCGCGGCGACCGCGTCGCCATCGCGATGCGCAACGCCAACGCGTGGTGCGTCGCCTATCTCGGCATCCTGCTCGCGGGCGGCTGCGCGACGTTGCTCAACGGCTGGTGGCAGGGCGCCGAACTGGCGGCGGGGATCGACGATGCCGAAGCGATGCTGGTCATCGCCGACGTCCAGCGCGCCGCGCGGCTTCGGGAACCCGGCATCAAGCACGGCGCGAAGCTGATCACCCTCGATATCGCACAGCCGCTGGGCGCCGCGCTTGCGCCGATCACCGACGCGGGCGGCGGCGCCGACACCGCATTGCCGGCGCTGACCGGCCGGGATCTCGCGACGATCCTCTTCACCTCGGGCTCGACCGGCCAGTCGAAGGGCGCTTTTTCGCGGCACGAGGCGGTGGTGCAGGCGATCTTCAACTATGTGACGCAGACCGCGAGCATCGTCCATCTGCTGACCGAGGACGGGCAGATGTCGGATATCCAGCCCGCGACGCTGATCTGCACCCCGCTGTTTCACGTCACCGCCGAAATCCCGGTATTCCTCCAGAGCTTCGCACTCGGCCGCAAGCTCGTGCTGATGCCGAAATGGAGCGCCGACGAGGCGATGCGGCTGATCCAGGACGAACAGGTCAATTATTTCGTCGGCGTGCCCCTGATGAGCTATGAGATTCTCGTCAGCCCGAACCGCAAGAATTACGATCTGTCGACGTGCAAGAGCTACGCTGGCGGCGGCGCGCCGCGCCCGCCCGAACATGTCCGCCGCCTCGCGACCGAGATGGGCGACGGCAAGCCCTTGCTCGGCTATGGCCTGACCGAAACCAACGCCGTCGGCTGCGGCATCATCAACGAAAATTACCTCGAAAAGCCTCTGTCGACAGGGCCCGCGTCGAAACCGCTCGTCGATCTCGCGATCCTCGACGACAATGGCGACGAACTGCCGCAGGGCGGCGTCGGCGAGGTGTGCATCCGTTCGGTATGCAATTTCGAGGGCTATTGGAACAACCCCGAAGCGACGACGGCGGCCTTCTTCGACAATGGCTATTTCCGTTCGGGCGACCTCGGCTATGTCGACGCGGACGGCTATCTGTTCATCGTCGACCGCAAGAAGGACATCATCATCCGCGGCGGCGAGAATATCAGCTGCCAGGAAGTCGAGGCCGCGATCTACGAGCACCCCGAGGCGAACGAATGCGCGGTCTTCGGCCTGCCCGACGAGCGGTTGGGCGAAGTCGTCGGCGCAGTGATCTGGATGAAACCCGGCAGCGCCGTCACCGCCGAGGACATGACCGCCTTCCTCGGCCAGCGCCTCGCGCCCTACAAGGTGCCGCTGCGGATATGGATGTCGAACGACGCGCTGCCCAAGCTCGGCAGCGAAAAGATCGATAAGGTGACCCTGCGCACGCAATATCGCGAGCAATATGCGGCGGAGGTCGTCGTTTAAGTTCGCTTGTCCAGCTTGGCATCATTGCGACTCCGGTGAAAGCCGGAGTCGCAACAACGAACAGCTTCAATTCGAGCCCTCTCCCGGCGACTGCATTGATTATGAACGCAATCTCGCTATCCTGAACCGGCAGGGGCCCAAAAGATCATGAGGTCGCGCCCATGTCCATTCTCCGCCCCTTCCTGTCGCGCGTCATTCGTCACGGCCGGCTGACGGTCGTCGATCCCGACGGCCATGCCGAGCATTTCGGCGAGTCTGCGCCGGGGTTTCCGGACGTCGCGGTGCGCTTCGCCACCCGCCGCGCGATGCGCCGCGTGATCCTCGACCCGCGTCTCGGCGCGGCCGAGGCGTTCATGGACGGCGAGATGGAACTGACCGACGGCGACATCATGGCGCTGATCGGCCTCCTGCGCATGAACACGCCGTGGGATCGCGGGGCGAAGCTCAAGGACAAGACGTGGCTGGGCCGGCGGATCGAGGGCGTGAAGACGCGGCTCGGCTCGGTCAACCGCCGCCGCCGCTCGCGCGCCAATGTCCAGCATCATTACGACATCGGCAACGACCTCTACCGCCTCTTCCTCGACGCCGACATGCAGTACAGCTGCGCTTACTGGCCGCGCGCGGACATGACGCTCGACGAAGCGCAGGCGGCGAAAAAGGCGCATATCGCGGCAAAGCTCGCGCTGAAACCGGGGCAGCGCGTGCTCGACATCGGCTGCGGTTGGGGCGGGATGGCGATCACTCTCGCGAAGCTCGAACAGGTCGAGGTGCTGGGGATCACCCTGTCGGACGAACAACTCGCGCTCGCCCGGCAGCGTGCCGAGGCGGTGGGGGTCGCCGACCGCGTCCGCTTCGAGCTGATCGACTATCGCGACCTTGCCGCGCGCGAGCCGGGGCGGTTCGACCGCATCGTCTCGGTCGGCATGTTCGAACATGTCGGCGCGCCGAACTATGACGTCTTTTTCCGCGCCTGTGCGAATCTGATGACCGCCGACGGGGTGATGCTGCTCCACACGATCGGGCGCTTCGGCAAGCCGGGCGCGACCGACGCCTTCACGCGCAAATATATCTTCCCCGGCGGCTATATCCCCGCGCTCAGCGAGACGCTGGCGGCGAGCGAGAAGAGCCGACTGATCGTCACCGATGTCGAGACGCTGCGGCTGCATTACGCACTGACGCTGCGCCAATGGTATGCACGGACATTCGCGCACGAGGCCGAGATCGTGGCGATGATGGGCGAGCGCTTCTTCCGCATGTGGACCTTTTACCTCGCCGGCGCGACCGCGGCGTTCGAAAGCGGCGGGATGGGCAACTACCAGATCCAGTTCGCGCGCAGCCGCCACGCCCTGCCGCTGGCGCGCGACTATATGGCCGAGGCCGAAGTGACATATCGCGAGACTGTCTGAACAGGGGAATCCCTTGGTTGGAATCTCCACGGCCAAAGAGCTATGAGCCGGCCGGGGGCCATCCCCTCTCTATACTCTTGCAGGATCGCACCATGACCAATTCGCCCCCGTCGCAGGGCATCGCGCCGTTCCAGGCCATCGAGATCAGCGCCCTCGCGCGCAAGCTGCGCGCGGAAGGGCGGTCGGTGATCCATATGGAGTTCGGCCAGCCCGCCGATGGCGCCCCCGCCGGTGCCGTCGCGGCGGCGCGCGCAGCGCTGGATGAGCCCGACATGGGTTATTGGGAAAGCGTGCCGCTGCGCCGGCGCATCGCGCGACTCTATGGTGACCAATATGGCGTCGACCTCGACCCGCAGCGTATCCTGCTGACCTGCGGTGCCTCCCCGGCGCTCGTGCTGGCGCTGCTGACCGGCTTTGCGGCGGGCAGCCGCGTGATGACCGCGCGGCCCGGCTATGTCGCCTATCGCAATTCGCTGCGCGCCTTGCAGATGATCCCGGTCGAGGTCGAATGCGGGGCGGCCGACCGCTTCCAGATCCACGCGCGTCATATCCGCGAAGCCGATCCCGCGCCCGACGGGCTGATCGTCGCGAGCCCCGCGAACCCCACCGGAACGATCATTCCGCCCGCCGAGCTCGCCGAGCTTGCCGATGCCTGCCGCGAGCGCGGCGTTCGCATCATCTCCGACGAAATCTATCACCGGCTGAGCTACGGCGCCGAAACGCACAGCATGCTGCAATATGACCCCGGCGCCTTCGTCATCAACAGCTTCTCAAAATATTACGGCATGCCCGGCTGGCGCCTCGGCTGGATCGTCTGCCCGCCCGATATGGTTGCGGGAGCGCGCGCGCGGCTCGGCAATCTGTTCCTGTCGCCGCCCGCGCTCAGCCAGCAGGCGGCGCTCGCGGCCTTCGACTGCGAGGAAGAACTCGACGCGCGCGTCGCCATGTACCGCCGCAACCGCCAGTTGCTGATCGATTGCCTGGGCCGGATCGGCATCACCGACATCGCCCCGTCGGACGGCGCTTTCTATGTCTATGCCTCGATCGCCCATCTGACCGATGACAGTTTGTCGCTGTGCAAGCGGCTGCTCGAGGACACCGGCGTCGCCACGGCGCCGGGGCTCGATTTCGACCCCGAACGCGGCGCCGGCTTCATCCGCTTCAGCTATGCCGTGACCACCGACATGGTGCGCGAGGCTTGCGCGCGGCTGGAGGAATGGTTCGGCAGCCGCTGGCCGGTGTCCGGTTAGAACTTGTTGCCTCAGGTTGGATATTTCGCGTTCATCTCCGCCCAGCCCAATGCAACGAGGCGTTCGAGAATGCCCAGGTCCACGTCGGCAAGTTTGTTGATATAGAGACAGACCTTGCCCGTCTTGTGCTTGCCGAGTGCCGCGAACAGCGCGTCGGCCTCCTTCTGCCGGTCGCCGTAATGCTCCATCAGATAGATCGTCATCGCCGCCTTGCGCGGGGAAAAACCCGCCCGGCACATCGTCCCCGAACGCCCGCTGTCATAGACATAGTCATAGCTGCCATAGCCGATGATCGACGGTCCCCACATCTTCGGCTCCAGCCCGGTCACGCGGCGGTGGATAGCATCGACGATCGCCGCCTCCTCGCGCCGCCGCGCGTCGGGCAGTTCGGCGATGAAATCTGCGACGGTGACGTCGGTGGCGCGTGTCTTGTTTTCGGTCTTGCCCATGTCTGGTCTCCGACGTCGGGATAGCGAGTCGAAGGCGCTGTGCCAAATCGCCGCTCAGCCGTCGCAGTCGTTCCAATAATCCTTGTTGGTCGTGCAGCTTTGCAATCCCGAATAATGGTTGACGACGCACACCGTCTTCATCGGGCAAGCCTTCCAGACGCGCGGCTTATATTCGGGCGGAGCCTTGGCCTTGGTGAAGGCGCCGGCGACCTGCTGTTTGAGCGGGATGAGCTGGCCGCGGATCGTGTCGTCACCCTTCGCGATCCCCTGATCCATCCAATAGAGAATCTCGTCCTCATGGGGCAGCGGGTTCTTCATCTGGAGCAGCGACGAGGCTGCCATCACCGCGCCATAGACTTCGCCCTGGTCGGCGACGATCCGCGACAGGCGATAGGCAAGCGCGAAATCCTTCTTGGTGCCGGTGCCGCTGTTGATCATGTCGACCGCCATGATCGTCGCATAAAGGTGCCCGCGCTCGGCCGCCGCCTTGAACGCTGCAAAGGCTTTCTTGGGGTCCTTCTTCGTGCCGAGCCCTTCCTGATAATAGAGCCCGCTGCGATAGAGCGCATCGACATGGCCCGCCGCGGCGGCCTGTTCGATCATCGCGAAGCCGGTCGCATGATCCTTCTTCCCGCCGATGATGCCCGCCGAGTAGAGCGTGCCGACATTGTAGAGCGCGACCGGATCGCCGAGCTTCGCCGCCTCCTGCATCAGCGCCAGCCCGTCCTGCGGGGTGCCGCCGGGGACGCTGCCGTTGATCCACGAGAGGCCGAGCTCCATCAGCGCGGCGGGATCCTTCTGCTTCTCGATATAGAGGCGCGTCGCGTCGCGCCCTTCGGGGGTACGGATCTGCCAATGGCCGCCGCGCGCGGTCATCTCGGGCAGCGGCGCGGGGCAGGGGGTGCCCGCATTGGCCCCGGCTTCATAGCCTTGCGCCCAGGCGATCGCCGCCGCCGACACGGCGGTGCCGCCCTTGCGGTCGCTCACCAGCCGGTCATAGGCATTATGGCAATCGACCTGCTGATTATATTCGCGCGTCGGGTCAGGCATCGATCCTTGACCCCCCGCGCCCGATGCCGAAGCCGTCAGCACCAGAAACGGCGCCGCGAAAGCCAGCCAAGCCCGCATCCCATCCCCCCTCGACGCATGGTCCCGCCGTAAGTTTAAACCACTGCGCGCCGGCAAACTTGTAAAAACGCGCCAGCGAACCGAAGAGGGCGAAGGGATGGTTTCATTTCGGAGATTGCGTTCTAATCTTGGCTTTCCATTTCCGGAGTCGGGAAAGGCGGAAAGATCATGCGGTCGCTTCTATCCAGCCTGTTGCTGTCCCTGCTCGCGGTCGGGCTGATCGCCACCGATCCGGCCTTTGCAAAGCCGCAGGAACCGGCGATGACGCCGCAATTCTATCGCCGCAACTGCATGATGTGCCACAAGACCGCGGTTCCCGAAGGCCTCGACCCCGCGATCACCGCGGGCGTGCGCCCGCCCCACCCGACCCGGTCGCGCGACGCCATGCCCGGCGTCACATGCTGGCGCCGCTGCGAAAAATGCTGGCCCCATCCGGGCAAGACGAAACGGTGAGGGAATAGGGTGGAATTGGATTGCGGTGACGGGTGCGGAAATCCCCAATTGGAATTTAGGGGTTTACGCACCTGTCACCGTAATTCACGTAATTCCAGCCTGTTGCTGTCGCTGCTGCTGGAATTCCGACCCCCGCGCCTCAACGCGTGGCGACGAGAATCTCGCGATAGCGGTCGGGTCGTGCCGGGTCCTTCTCCGGCCCGGTGGTGATCAGGCGCAGGTGCGGCCAGCGGCCGAGCAGCGCCTCGATCGCCATTTGCGTTTCGAACCGCGCGAGTGACGCCCCGATGCAGAAATGCGGACCATAGCCGAAGCTCAGATGGGCCGCGCCGTCCGTCCGCGCGATGTCGAAGCGATCGGGGTTGGCAAATACGGCGGGGTCGCGATTGGCGGCGCCCAGGCCCAGGCGCACCGTGTCGCCCGCGCGCAGCATCTTGCCGCCCAACTCGACGTCGCGGGTGCAGCGGCGGTTGGTCGATGTCGATTGTGTCGGATGGTGAAAGCGCAGGATTTCTTCCAGCGCCCGCGGCACCCGCTCGCGATCCTCGACGAGCAGCCGCCATTGGTCGCGATGCGATAGCAGCAGGAACAGACCGGAAGAGATCATCCGCTCGGTCGTCGTTCCGGCGGCGGTATAGATGGTGCCCACGGCGGCGAGCAATTCGCCGTCGCCGAGCCGTTGCCCCTGTTCCTCGGCCGCGATCAACTCGCCGATCAGGTCGCCGCGCGGTTCGGCGCGGCGCCGCGCGACCAGATCGTTCAGATAGCCGCCGATCCAGCGGCCGGACGCGAGCGCGGCTCGCCAGCTTTCTTCGTCCTTCTTGGGCGCCATCAGCATTTCGGCATTGGCGAGCGCGACGCGGAAATCCTCGCGATCCCCGGCAGGAATGCCGATGATCTCGCTCGCGACGATGATCGGCAGGTGAAAGGCGAAATCGGTCACCAGATCGAAGCGCCCGCCGGTCGCGGCCCGGTCGAGCAGTTCGTCGATGACCGCCGCGATGCGCGCGCGCCACCCCTCCGCCGTCCGCCGTGAAAAGGCGCCCTGCACGAGGCGGCGGATGCGCGTATGGTCGGGCGCGTCCATCTGGTTGAACGAGCGGTTCAGGCTTTCGCTCATGCTTTGCTCGGTCGCCGAGGCATTGTCGCCCGGCCTTGCCCTGGCGAGCGGATTGGTCGCACCGAAGCCCGCGCCCATATTGGAGAAGGTTGCGGCATCCTTGAGCACGGCCGCGACATCGGCGTGCCGGGTCAGATACCAGTAGCCGTGACGCGACCAGTGCACCGGGTCATCCGCGCGCAGCTGGTTCAGCGTCGCGACGGGATCGCTTTCGAATTCATAGCTGTGCAGATCCGGTTGCCATCCCGTATCGGCCAAAGCGTCGCGCACTGCCCCTCTCCCCGGCAAGACCATGGTTTTCCCGGCATAAGCGAGCGGCCGATAGTCGGCAAGCGGTCCGCAGCCGGAATTGCGGTGACAGGATAATTACGGTGACAGGTGCGAAAACCCCTAAATAGTCCACCTGCAAAAGCCGCTGTCCTACAAAACCGCGCTGGGTTAGCCTCCATCACATGTCGCGCTTCCGTCTCTTTTCGTGCTCGAAACCGCCTTCATCCATGGCCCGCCTTAAAGCGACAAAGGAGACGTTTTCGGCGCGCACGACCGTATCCTTTGTCGCTTTAAGCGCCGCTGCCCTGCCGGCGCGACGCGCGCGACCCCGCATTGCGCGTGAAGTTGCGCAGTTTTCCGCCTGTTCGCCCGATCAGCCCGTTGCGCCGCGCGGGCGGGCCTGCTAGCCGCGCCCGCACTGTCTCCCGCCAGAAGGTGTCCCCATGTCCGAGTCCATCAAGCGCGTCGTCCTTGCCTATTCGGGGGGGCTCGACACCAGCGTCATCCTGAAATGGCTGCAGGTGACCTATGGCTGCGAGGTGGTGACCTTTACCGCTGACCTGGGACAGGGCGAGGAACTGGCGCCCGCGCGCGCCAAGGCCGAACTGATGGGGATCAAGCCCGAACATATCTATATCGACGATGTCCGCGAGGAGTTCGTCCGCGATTTCGTCTTTCCGATGATGCGCGCCAATGCGCGTTACGAGGGCGATTATCTGCTCGGCACCTCGATCGCGCGGCCGCTGATTTCGAAGCGGCTTGTCGAGATCGCCAAGGAAACCGGCGCCGACGCGGTCGCGCACGGCGCGACGGGCAAGGGCAATGATCAGGTGCGCTTCGAACTGTCCTGCTATGCGCTCAATCCCGACATCAAGGTGATCGCGCCGTGGCGCGAATGGGACCTGACCAGCCGCACCGCGCTGATCGACTTCGCCGAGAAGAACCAGATCCCGGTGCCGAAGGACAAGCGCGGCGAGAGCCCGTTCAGCACCGACGCCAACCTTCTCCACACCTCGTCGGAGGGCAAGGTGCTCGAGGATCCGTGGGAAGAAACCCCCGACTATGTCTATTCGCGCACGGTGAACCCCGAGGACGCGCCCGACGCCCCCGAATATATCACCATCGATTTCGAACGCGGCGACGGCGTCGCGCTGAATGGGCAGTCGATGTCGCCCGCAACTTTGCTCGCGGCGCTCAACGATCTGGGCCGCAAGCATGGGATCGGCCGCCTCGACCTCGTCGAGAACCGCTTCGTCGGCATGAAATCGCGCGGCATGTACGAGACGCCCGGCGGCGAAATCTATGCCCGCGCGCATCGCGGGATCGAAAGCATCACCCTCGACCGCGGCGCGGCGCATCTCAAGGACGAGCTGATGCCGAAATATGCCGAGCTCATCTACAACGGCTTCTGGTTCGCGCCCGAGCGCGAGATGCTGCAGGCGGCGATCGACCATAGCCAGGAAAAGGTCAGCGGCACCGTCCGCCTCAAGCTCTACAAGGGCAATGCCAGCGTCGTCGGCCGCAAGTCGCCGCACAGCCTCTACAGCGAACGCCATGTGACCTTCGAGGATGACGCGGGCGCCTATGACCAGAAGGATGCGGCGGGCTTCATCAAGCTCAATGCGCTGCGCCTGAAGCTGCTCGCGCGGCGCGATCGCTGATCCTGCGGGACGGCGGGCGCGTCCCTTCGCCACCGGATTGGCGATCGGGCGGCGGAATGCTATAGGATTCGCGGGGGTGCTGCCGACAGAAAGGTTGGTGGCCGATGTCCGACGGCCAGTCCGAAGAATCTTCGCCCTATGATTGGCGGCCTTGTTCGCTGCTCTTTCCCCGTATCGCGAAACTGATGACGCGCGACGGAACCTATACGCGGCTGATCCTGCCGGGGGACTATTTCGCCCGGCGGTCGCGGACCTATGGCTATTGGATGTATCGCCACCGCCACGAGCATGACCAGGATCAGGACGACTGATATTGGGGGTGGCGCGGTCGCCGGGCAGGCGGCAGAAGGGATGGCCTTTCGCCGCAGGGGACATCGCCGGTGCGTAATTTCGATTTTTCCTCGTGGCAGAGCATCGGGGCCACCCTGCTCGGGCTGGCGCTCTTCACGCTGATCGGCGTCGGCATCCGCCTGGTGGTCATGATGACGATCCAGCAGCGCCGCGAGCGGATCAACCGCCAGATCAACGAGCGGCTGCGGACGCTGATCGCGGCCTACAAGACGCTCGGCGGCTCGTTCACCGGCAATCTGGCCGTCGATCCACGTCATCTGCGCGACCTCCGCCGCGCCGGGGCCGAAACGGCTGCCGGAACGGAGGTCGCGGGCGCCGATTCGGATCGGCCGCGCCGGATTCGCGACGCGGTCGAGGCGGCGCTGTCGGATATCATCCTGCTCGGCACCGCCGACCAGGTCCGCCTCGCGAGCCGCGCTGCGCGCGAACTGGTCGAGGGGCGCCCGGTCCACGTCCATGATCTGGTCGTCGCGCTGCGCGACTTCATTCGCGACGCGCTCGATCTCGATCCCGTGCCGTCCGACTCGGCGATCCCGCTGCAAGGCCCGACCCGGCCTTCGAGCGGCGGAAAAGGCGGCGGTTCGGGCCGAGGCGGCGAAGGCGGCGGGGGAGGAGGGCGCGGCGGCGGCGGCGGTGGCATGGGCGGCGGAATGGGCATGGCGGGCGGGCTCGGCGTCGTCGGCGGTGCCAGCCTCGCGCATGGCACCGCGGGCGGTGACGATGCCGATGATCCGGCGGGACTCTCAAAAAATTAATGCGTTAGCGCGGCGCGCTTTCCTGCGCTAAGGGGCGGCTCGATGACCGCCTCGCGCTTTTTCTCCGACAATGCCGCCGCCGTGCATCCCGCGGTGATGGAGGCACTCGCCGTCGCCAATCATGTCGATACCGCCTATGATGGCGACACGCTCAGCCAGTCGCTCGACGCGGCCTTTTCGGAACTGTTCGAGACGACATGCGAAGTCGTCTGGATTTCGACCGGCACCGCCGCGAACAGCATTATCCTCGCCCATTTCGTGCGGCCGTGGCAGGGCATCCTCTGCTATGAGGAAGCGCATATCGAGGTCGACGAGTGCGGCGCGCCGACCTTTTATTCAGGCGGCGCCAAGCTGATGACGTTGCCCGGCACAGGGGCGAAGATCGACGCCGAGGCGCTGAAGGCGCGGATCGCCGGCATCCGCAAGGACGTCCATCAGGTGCAGCCCGCCGCGATCAGCATCACCAATGCGACCGAATATGGGCTGGCGTGGCGGCCGGACGAGGTGGGTGCGATCAGCGAGATCGCCAGAGCCAACGGCATGAAGCTGCACATGGACGGCGCGCGCTTCGCCAATGCGGTCGCTTTCCTCGGCTGTTCGCCCGCCGATGTGACGTGGCGGGCCGGGGTCGATGCCCTGTCCTTCGGCTTCACAAAAAATGGCGCGATGATGGCCGAAGCGCTCGTCTTCTTCGGCGGCAGCGGCGGCGCCGGGGTGCGCGAACTCAAAAAGCGCGGCGGCCACCTGCTCAGCAAGGGGCGTTTCGTCGCGGCGCAGATTCGCGCGATGCTGAAAGACGACCTCTGGCTCGCCAATGCGCGCGGGGCCAATGCCGGCGCCGCAGCGCTGGCCGCGGCGTGCGGCAACCGGCTGATGTATCCGGTCGAGGCGAACGAACTGTTCGTCCGGTTGAGCGCGGCCGAAGCGGCGACGCTGCGCGGCCGGGGCTTCGATTTCTACGACTGGGGCGAAGGCGCGGCGCGCCTCGTCACAAGCTGGGATCAGGATGCCGCGGCGGTCGCGCCGCTCGCGGCCGCCATCGCGGCGCTATGAACGAGCAGCCGGCGACGCTGCTTGCCCCGCGCATCCTCATCCCCTTCGCGCTCGTCACGCTGATCTGGGGATCGACGTGGATCGTCATCAAGGGGCAGCTCGGCGTCGTGCCGCCGAGCTGGTCGGTCACCTATCGCTTTTCGGTGGCGGCGATCGCGATGTTCGCCTTTGCGGCGCTCCGGCGCGAACGCCTGTTGCTGGAACCCAAGGCCATGGCCTTTGCGGTGCTGCTCGGGATCGCGCAGTTCACCTTCAACTTCAATTTCGTCTATCGCGCCGAACAGCATATCACTTCGGGGCTCGTCGCCGTGCTTTTCGCGTTGCTGATCGTGCCGAATACGCTGCTCGGGCGCTTGTTTCTGAAATCGCCGCTGGAGAAGCGCTTCCTCGCCGGCGCCGGAATCGCGATCGTCGGGGTCGGGCTGATGATCCTCCACGAATATCGCGCCGCGGCGCTCGGCGCGGGCGAGGTGCTGTTCGGCACCGCGTTGACGCTTGCGGGGGTAATGAGCGCGTCGACCGCCAATGTCATGCAAGGGACCGCGATCGCGCGGGCGCAATCGATGGTCGTCATGATCGCGTGGGCGATGCTGTTCGGCGCACTTGCCGATGGCAGCTATGCCTGGATCACTACAGGGCCACCGGTGATCGAGGCGACGCCCGTCTATCTCGGCGGTATTCTTTACCTCGGTATCGTCGCGAGCGCGGTGACCTTTCCGCTCTATTTCAACGTCATCCGCGCGGTCGGGCCGGGGCAGGCGGCGTGGTCGAGCGTGCTGATCCCGATCATCGCAATGGGTTTTTCGACGGCGTTCGAGGGCTATCGCTGGGCGCCGCTGTCGATCGCGGGCGGCGCGGTCGCGCTCGTCGGGCTGGTGATCGCCGTGGCGAAGCGGCCCGAGCGGCCGTCGGTCAGCGGCAATATGGTGTCGGTCCCGGTCGAACCGGAGTCCTGATTGTCACGGCTGTCTTATGTCGATAAGACGGTTTCATGAAAATCCTCTCCATCGCAATCGCCCTTGTCGCCGCCGCCGCGGCAACTCCGGTATCGGCCCAAGGCGCCTGCCAGCCCGGAACCTATCGCGCCGCGGACGGCGATTTCGTCGTGTTGGTGCCGTCACCGGCGGTTTCCGAACCGGGCCTTCGCTACCAGTTCCGCGACGGGCGCCGCGGGGCCACGAACGAGGCCGGCGCGCCGCTGGCCTGCAATGGGAGCGCGGTGACCGTCGCGGGCAAAGCGTGGACGCGGATCGCTTTTCGCGAAACCCCGACGACCTTCGACAGCGTCGAGACGAAGCTGGCCGGAATGCTGATCGAGCCGCCGGGCGCCGACCCCAGGCGCCCGCTGGTGGTGATGGTGCACGGTTCTGAACGCAGTTCGCCGATCGGCGGCCTCTATGGCTATGCGATGGCGGCGCAGGGGTTGTCGGTCTTCGTCTATGACAAGCGCGGCACCGGTGGGTCTGAAGGCGAATATACGCAGAATTTCGAGCTGCTCGCGACCGATGCGGCGCAGGCGCTCGACACGGCACGACGGATGGCGGCGGGGCGGTTCGGTCGCGCGGGTTTCTTCGGCGGCAGCCAGGGCGGCTGGGTCGCGCCGCGCGCCGCGACGCTGACCAAGGCCGATTTCGTCGCGGTCGGCTTCGGTCTTGTCGCTTCGCCGATCGAGGAGGACCGCGAGCAGATGGTGTCGGAAGTCCGCGCCGCCGGACTGGGCGCCGATGCCGAGGCACTCGTCGACCGCCTGTCGAAGGCGACCGCAACCTTGCTGCTGTCCAACTTCACGCAGGGCTATGCCGAGCTCGATGCGGTGCGGAGCGAGATGGCGGGCAAGTCGTGGGCCGCGAAGGTGGAGGGCGAATATAGCGGCGCGATGGCGCGTCTCTCCGACGCCGAATTGCACCGGATCGGGCGGGCGCGCTTCGACAATCTGGAGCTGATCTGGGATTATGACGCGGTCGCGGTGCTCAAAAAGCTCGACACGCCCTTGTTGTGGGTGCTGGCGGGCGAGGACCGTGAAGCGCCGATCGAAACGACGCGCGGCGCATTGATGGACCTCAAGGCGGTGGGGAAGCCGGTCGACGTCTATCTCTTTCCCCAGACCGATCACGGCATGTGGGAATATGTCCAGAACCCCGACGGATCGCGCGACGTCACGCGGATCACCGACGGCTATCTGAAATTGCTCGGCGACTGGATCAAAGGCGACGTGCGCGGTGCTTACGGCCGCGCCGAGCATCTTACCCCGCGCTGATCCGTTCGATGTCGGCACCGACTGCCTGGAGCTTCTCTTCCAGCCGCTCATAGCCGCGGTCGAGGTGGTAGACGCGGTTGACTTCGGTCTGCCCCTCGGCGGCGAGACCGGCGATGATCAGGCTCATCGAGGCGCGCAGGTCGGTCGCCATCACCGGCGCGCCGATCAGCTTGTCGACACCGCGGACGATCGCGGTGCGGCCCTTGACCTGGATGTCGCAGCCCATGCGCGCCAGTTCGGGAACATGCATGTAGCGGTTCTCGAAGATCGTTTCGGTGAACAGCGAAGCACCGGTGCCGAGCGTCGCCATCGCCATGAACTGCGCCTGCATGTCGGTCGCGAAGCCGGGGTAGGGCGCGGTCGACAGGGTGACGGGCTCGGCGCGGCCCGACATGGCAACGCGGATGCCCGCCTTGGTCTCCTCGACCGTCGCGCCGGCTTCGCGCAGCGCGGCGAGCGTCGCCTCCATCTCGTCGGCCTTGGCGCCGACCAGTTCGACGTCTCCTTCGGTGATCACCGCGGCGCAGGCGTAGCTGCCCGCCTCGATGCGGTCGGCCATCACGCGATAGGTCGCGCCGTGCAGCCGGTTGACGCCTTCGATCGTCAGCGTTTCGGTGCCGATGCCGTCGATCTCGGCCCCCATCGCGACGAGGCAGTTGCAGAGGTCGACGATCTCCGGCTCGCGCGCGGCATTTTCGAGCACGCAGGTTCCTTTGGCGAGCACCGCCGCCATCACCGCATTCTCGGTCGCGCCGACCGACACGACGGGAAAGGTGAACTTGCCGCCCGCCAGCCGTCCGCCGGGGGCGCTCGCCTTCACATAGCCCGAGGCGAGCTCGATTTCGGCGCCGAAGGCTTCGAGCGCTTTCAGGTGGAGGTCGATCGGGCGGTTGCCGATCGCGCAGCCGCCGGGGAGCGACACGGTCGCTTCGCCCGCACGTGCGAGCAGCGGGCCGAGGACGAGGATCGAGGCGCGCATCTTGCGCACGATGTCATAGGGCGCGACGGTCGAGGTGAGGGTGGTCGCGCGCGCGGTCATCACGCGGCCGAAATCCTCGGGCCGCGACCCCTCGATCGTCGTCGAGCAGCCGAGCTGGTTGAGGAGGTGCCCGAACCCGTCGACGTCGGCGAGCCGTGGCAGGTTGCGCAAGGTCAGCGGCTCGTCGGTGAGCAGCGCGCAGGGCAACAGGGTGAGCGCGGCATTCTTGGCGCCGGAGATGGGAATACGGCCCTTGAGTCGCTGGCCGCCGCGAATGACGATTTGATCCATCGGCTGTCCTTAGCGGATGCGCGGATGCGCGCAAGCGGATGCCGCAGTGATGCTTAAAGCGACAAAATATACGGACGTGCGTATCCGGTTCGTCTCTTTTGTCGCTTTAAGCCGAACCGCAAGCCGATTGCCTGAAGCCACAAAGGGTCCGCATGTGCGCATCCAAATCATGTCCTTCATGGCTTCAGGGCGAGGGGGCACGGCCTGTTTCGTGCGCAGGATAAGCACGGCGGAATAAAGTAGGAAAGCCGATTTGCTTTCCCGCATTCGTTTGCGGCGTCCGGCATTTGGCGATGGCGTTCGCGGTGAAAATGTGAAACCATCCGGCGCAGGTTAGTCGAAGGAAATGAGGACTGTAGGGCAAGGCATTCAACAGGGGAGAAACTGCTATGCGAAATCCCGTCGTCACGGCCGTCACCGCCGTATCGTTCGTCGTCAGCCAGCTTGCCGTTCCGGCCTTTGCCCAGACCACTTACCCCTATCCGCCGCCGCCGGGCTCCAACGAGGGCTATGCGGGCATGATCCGCTGCGAATCCCGGAACAACCAGCAGCAGCGTTGCAAGGTCAAGACGAGCAACCGCGTCGAACTGGTCCGCGTGATCGGCGGGCGCTGCTCGAAAGGGCGCGACTGGGGTTTCGACGCCAATCAGATATGGGTTTCGGGTGGGTGCCGCGCCGAATTTCGCTACGGCTATTCGAGCGGGGGTTCCTATCCCGATCGCGATTATGCCGGGACGCTCCGCTGCGAGTCGCGCAACAATCGCTACGAGCAATGCAATGTCCAGACGAATGGGCGCGTCGAATTGCTCCGCAAACTCGGCGGCAAATGCAACGCCGGGCGCCAATGGGGGTATGACGCGAACCTGATCTGGGTGACGAACGGCTGCCGCGCCGAATTCGGCTATGGCTACGCCAATCTCGCGCCGCTGCCCGGCCCGAAACCCGAAAAAGACAAGGGGCCGAGCACCGGCCTGATCATCGGCGGCATCGTCGTTGCCGGCGGGTTGCTCGCTTTGCTTGCAAGCCAGAAAAAGAAGAAGGACGACGGCAGCACGCAGGAAAGTACGTCGCCGCCGGCCGCGAGCGGCCCCGCGACGCTCAGTGCCGACCTCTCCGGTCTGCCGAGCGCTTCGCGTTCGTCGGTGCAGAATTGCATGAACGACGCCGCACGGCAGATCGGTGCAACCGGCGGAACGCGGCTGTCCTACGACAAGCTCGTCTCATTGGAGCAGGGCAACGGCGGCTGGCGCATCCGCGCCGCGATGACCGCGACCTATCCCGACGGCGCGAAATCGCTCGAAATGTATTGCCGCGCGACGCCGAGGGAGATCGTTCAGCTCGATTTTAACTGAGGAGCGGCGTCAGGAATGCGTTGGCGCCGGCTTCGGGGTGGGGAGCGGACATCTACTAACGGCTCCCGTCATCCCGGCGAACGCCGGGATCTCGCCGGTGCGTCATGGCGATAGGGTGAGATCCCGGCGTTCGCCGGGATGACGGGGTTCGGTCGCAATCAGCCCTCAACCCAGCGCTTCCTCGACCTGATCGAGCCGGTCCTTGCCGAAGAACATCTCGTCCCCGACGAAGAAGGTCGGGATGCCGAACACGCCGCGCGCGACCGCGGCCTCGGTGTTGGCGGCGAGTTTTGCCTTGATGTCGGGTTCCTGCGTGCGCGCGAGCAGTGCGGGGCCGTCGAAGCCGCTTGCCGAGAGAAAGGCCGCGGCCACCTCGGGATCGTCCATCTTGAGGCCGTCTTCCCACATCGCGCGGTTCACCGCATCGACATAGTCGTCGAGAATGCCCTCGTACTCGGCGACGATCGCGCCGCGCATGATGAGCAGCGTGTTCACCGGGAAATGCGGGTTGAGGCGGAATTTGGTGAGGCCGTGCTTCGCGATGAAGCGCCGCATTTCCAGATTTTCATAAGCGAGCTTCGCGGGCGCGTCGGCATATTGGACCATCGGCGCCTTGTTGCCCGTCGCCTTGAAGATGCCGCCGAGCAGGCATGGCGTGATGACCAGGTCCGCGCCGGTGCGATCGAGCAGTTCGGGCAGCACCTTCAGGGTCAGATAGGCGTTGGGGCTGCCGAAGTCGAAAATGAGTTCGAGAGTCTTGGTCATGCTTCAAATCCTTTCCCTTCTCCCCTTGCGGGAGAAGGATAGGGGGCCTTATCGCGAAGCGATTAGGCGGACTTGGATGAGGGGTTGCGAGCAAAGCTCGCGCGATCCTGCGGATCGCATACCCCTCACCCAGCTATGACTAGGCGGCAGAGCCGCCAAGTCTCCGCAACCCTCTCCCGCAAGGGGAGAGGGAATTTCCATCACCATTTTTCTCCCCATGGGCGAAGATCCAGTTCGTGCGTCCACGCGCTTTTGGGCTGTTTGTGGAGCATCACATAATTGGCGGCGATCGCTTGCGGATTCAGGATCAGATCCTGCGCCTTGGCCCGATCGAAATCGGGATGACGGCCCTTGATGAACTCGGTGTCGATCGCGCCGTCGATCACGACATGCGCGACGTGGATGCCCTGCGGCCCCAGTTCGCGCGCCATCGACTGCGCGAGCATCCGCAGCGCCGCCTTGGCGCCCGAGAAGGCCGCGAAGCCCGATCCGCCGCGCAGGCTGGCGGTCGCGCCGGTGAAAAGGATGGTGCCGCGGCGGCGTGGGGTCATGCGCTTCGCCGCCTCGCGGCCCATCAGGAAGCCGCCGAGGCAGGCCATTTCCCAAACCTTGGTGAAGACGCGGGTGGTGGTTTCCGCGATCGGGAAATTCACATTGGCGCCGATATTGAACACCGCGACCTCGACCGGGCCGACCTCTGCCTCGACGCGATCGAACAGGGCGATCATCGCGTCCTCTTCGCGCGCATCGCCGGGAAAGGCGCGCGCTTGGTGCCCGTCATCGCGGATCGACTGCGCGAGCGTTTCGAGCGCGTCGGCATTGCGTTCGCGGCGGTTGACGCAGGCTGTGAGCCCCTCGGCGGCGAAGGCGCGCGCGGTCGCGCCGCCCGTGGCGTCGCCGGCGCCGATGATGACGGCTGCGGACATAAGCGAATCTCCTCTTGCGGGCGATAGTAACTATGATAATCATAGTGACAAGGGGTTTTTAGTGTGAAGAGTGGGCCGATGAGGTCGGGAACCGAAATTTCGTCATTGCGAGCGCAGCGAAGCAATCCAGAGCGGTATACGCTACTCTGGATTGCTTCGCTGCGCTCGCAATGACGGGGTGGGGAGCCGGTCGTGCCGAAGCGTGCCGATCTGTCGGATACCTATTGCCCCATCGGGCGATCGGCGGAGCTGCTCGGCGACCGCGCGGTGCTGCTGATCCTGCGCGACCTGTTCTTCGGGCGGCGACGGTTCGAGGCGATCGCGGCGAACACCGGGCTTGGCCCGCAACTCGTTTCGGCGCGGCTCAAGCGGCTGGTCGCCGAGGGGGTGGTCGAGCGCCACGCCTATCAGGAGCGGCCGCCGCGCCATGAGTATCGCCTGACCGCCAAGGGCAAGGATCTGTTCGACGTCCTTTATGCGATGCGGAACTGGAGCGAGCGCTGGGCCTATGCCCCCGGGGAAACCGAGGGCGGGCCGGCGATGCGCTATACGCACCGCGCGTGCGGCGCCAATGTCGGGACAGCGACGGTCTGTCCCGGTTGCGGCGAACCGCTTCGCTATGGCGATTTGAAGGGGGAGCCGTCGGCGGCGCTCAAGGCCGAACAGGCGGCGCGGGGCGGGTAGAGCATTCCCGTCGTCATCCCGGCGAAGGCCGGGATCTCACCCTATCGTCATAATGCACCGGCGAGATCCCGGCCTTCGCCGGGATGACGGATTGACGGGAGGTTACGCCTTTTCCAGCGTGCATTGCAGCGGGTGCTGGTTCTGCCGCGCGGCGTCCATCACCTGGGTGACCTTGGTCTCGGCGACCTCGTAGCTGAAGACGCCGCAGACGCCGACGCCCTGCTGGTGGACGTGGAGCATCACCTGCGTCGCGCGCTCGATGTCCATGTTGAAGAAGCGCTGCAGCACCATCACGACGAACTCCATCGGCGTGTAATCGTCGTTGAGCAGCAGCACCTTGTACATCGACGGCTTCTTGGGCTTCGCGCGTGTGCGCGTCGCGATGCCGACGCCGGGGGTGCCGGACGTATCGTCATCCTTGCCCGCCATGGCGCGGACGATGTGAGGAATGGAGGCGGGAAGCATCATCATCGGGAATATCGCAAGCCGGGGCGGAATCGCAAGAGGGCGGGTGTCGGCATTTTTACCGATTGTTCGCCATGCGGTTTCCGCAAAAGCAAGAACCGCCCGCTTCCGGGGAGGAAGCGAGCGGTCTTGGGATGTCGGCGCGGACGGGGAGAGGAGGGGGGAAGGCCCGCGCCAACGGGAAGAGGAAAGCCTTAGGCTGCCTTCATCTTCGAGGTGATGACCGACACGCGGTTCGAGATCGGCGCGAAGCTGTCGTTCGTCAGCTTGACGACGAGTTCGCTGGTCTTCGAGGTCTGCGCGACAGCGGCGTCGAACGCCTTCTTGCTGTTCTCGGCATAAAGCTTGAAGAATTCGGTCGGCGACTTGACGGCGGTGTAGCCCTTCAGCGCGGCCGACGTGTCCTCGAAGCTCTTGCGAGCGAAGGCGACGCCTTCCTGGCCCAGGGTTTCGATGCCCTTCGCGGCGATCTTGCCGGCTTCGACGAGCGCTTCGACGTTCGCCTTGTTGAATTCGACGGCTTCCTCGGCAAGCTTGCTCGACTTGGCGAGCGCTTCCTTCGAGCGTTCCTGGAAGTCGGCGGTCAGCGCTTCGGCGCGGGTCTTGGCGTCTTCGGCGAACTTCTTGACGGTGTCGTTCATGGTCTTGAATCCTTTGGCGGCGGCGGCAACCGGCTTCGGTGCGGCCTTGGTCTTGGGGGCAATGGTCTTTGCGGCCGCCTTCTTGGGAGCGACCTTCTTCGCTGCCGGCTTTGCGGCTTTCTTTTGGACCGGCTTGGCCTTCGCCGCGACGGTTTTGGTCTTCACGGGCGCTGCGGCGGGAGCGGCAACGGTCGGCGCGACAGGAGCGGCCACCGGCTTGGCGGCGGTTTCCAGCGTCGCGGCTTCGAAAGCCTTTTCGGCACTATCCATCTTGGTAGCCATCGGGACAACTCCTTTATGTTGCAGTGCACAATATAGGAGTGGATCGGCGATTTCAAGAGAAAAATTGTGCAGTGCACAAAATAATCGGAGTGCCGGCCCGAAAGCGCTATAAAGCCCCGATATTACCGTTGTTTGACGTAGCGGCCGGGGGCGTCCTCGATCGCTTTTCTGGCGCCCTTGCCGGGGACACGCGCGCCTTTCGCCGGCGTTTTCGCGCTGTCCTGCTCTGCGATCCAGCCGATCCAGTGCGGCCACCAGCTTCCCTTGGTCTCGGTCGCGCCCGCGACGAAGTCGTCGAGCGTCGCGGCGTCGTTGTCGCCGGTCCAATATTGATATTTGCCCGCGGCGGGCGGGTTGACCACGCCCGCGATATGGCCCGAGCCCGCGAGCAGGAAGGTCTTCGGCCCGGCCAGATGATCCATCAGCCGCCAGACGCTGGCGAGCGGCGCGATATGGTCCTCGCGCCCCGCCTGAATATAGGCAGGCGTCTCGATCTTGTTGAGATCGATCGGCGTGCCCATCACCGACAGGCTGTTCGGAACGGCCAGACGGTTGTCGCGGTAGAGGTCGACCAGATATTGCCGGTGCCACTTCGCGGGCAGGTTGGTGACATCGCCGTTCCAATAGAGGAGGTCGAACGGCGGATAGTCGTTGCCGAGCAGATAATTGCTGACGACATAATTCCAGATGAGATCGCGCCCGCGCAGGCTGTTGAAGGTCGCGGCCATGTAGCGGCCGTCGAGGAAGCCGCCCGCCGAAAGCTGCTGGAGCAGCGCGAGATACTGGTCGTCGACGAACATCTTGAGGTCGCCCGCGAGCTCGAAATCGACCTGCGCGGTGAAGAAGGTCACCGACTTCACCTTGTCGGCCTCGCCCTGCGCGGCAAGCATGGCGAGCGTCGCGGCGAGAGTCGTGCCCGCGACGCAATAGCCGATCGTGTGGACATGCGGCACGTCCAGCAGGTCGCGCACCGTGTCGATCGCGTCGACCTGCGCCGCGATATAATCGTCCCAGACGATTTCGCTCATCGACGCGTCGGCCGATTTCCACGACACCATGAACACGGTCAGGCCCTGCTCGACCGCCCAGGCGACGAAGCTTTTCGCGGGGTTGAGGTCGAGGATGTAGAAGCGGTTGATCCACGGCGGAAAGATGACGAGCGGGACGGTGAAGACGTCCTTCGTCGTCGGCGCATATTGGATGAGCTGGTAAAGGTCGGTCTCGTGGATCACCTTGCCCGGCGTCGTCGCGATATTGCGCCCGACCTCGAATGCATCGGGGTCGACATGGCTGAGCTGGCCGCGCGAGAGGTCGGTCAGCATATGCTTGAGGCCCTTGAGCAGGCTCTCGCCGCGCGTCTCGACCGCGCGCCGGATGACCTCGGGATTGGTGATCGCGAGGTTGGTGGGCGACAGCGCCTCGGTCATGCTCTTCGCCGCGAACTCCATCTTGGCGCGGGCGTGCTCGTCGAGCCCCGCCATCGTGCGGGTCGTCGTCAGCAACTGGTCGGCGAGCAGGCCATAGGTCTGCCGGATCAGCGCGAAGGCCGGATTCTGCGTCCAGTCGGGATCGGCGAAGCGCTTGTCCTTCGGCGCGTCGGCGTCGGGGGCGGCGGCCACGAACGGCGGCTTCAACGCGGTCAGCGAGGTCCAGAAGGCGGCGCCCTGTTCCCATATCCGCGCCGATTGCTCGGCCCACGCCTGCGTCGTCGGATTCTGCAGCCAGCTTGCGGGATCGAACAGGCTCGCCGCGGCGCCGTTGCCCTCGGTCGCCTGAGCCATCGCATAGTCGAGCATCATCTGCTGCGCACGGCCCATGACGCTCGCCCAATGCTGCATGTCCTCGGGCGACGGCATGAAGGGATTCGGCGCTTCGGTCGTCTCGTCCTTACCGGTATCGCTCATGCTCGTTCCTGCTGGTCAGTGCGGATATAATGCCTATAACAAGCCGCGATGCGGCTGGCGAGATTGCCGCTCGCGTCAACCTGCTCATAACGAAAAGGAGTTGTTCTAGTTTCCCATGTCCGAAGATGAATTCTATCGCATCAAGCGCCTGCCGCCCTACGTCATCGCCGAAGTCAATGCGATGCGTGCGGCCGCCCGCGCCGCGGGCGAGGACATCATCGACCTAGGGATGGGCAACCCCGACCTGCCGCCGCCCGCGCATGTGATCGAGAAACTCTGCGAAGTGGCGATGAAGCCCGACGCGCACGGCTATTCGCAGTCGAAGGGGATTCCGGGCCTCCGCCGCGCGCAGGCCAATTATTACGGCCGCCGCTTCAACGTCGACCTCGACCCCGAGACCGAGGTGGTGGTGACGATGGGGTCGAAGGAAGGGCTCGCCAGCCTCGCGACCGCGATCACCGGCCCCGGCGACGTCGTGCTCGCGCCGAACCCCAGCTATCCGATCCACACCTTCGGCTTCATCATCGCCGGCGCGACGATCCGCAGCGTGCCGACGACGCCCGACGAGAATTACTGGCGCGCGCTCGACCGCGCGATGGCCTTCACCGTGCCGCGCCCGTCGATCCTGGTGGTCAATTATCCGTCGAACCCGACCGCCGAGGCGGTCGACCTCGCCTTCTACGAACGCCTCGTCGCCTGGGCGAAGGAGAACAAGGTCTGGGTGCTAAGCGACCTTGCCTATTCGGAGCTTTACTACGACGGTAACCCGACCCCTTCGATCCTGCAGGTGCCGGGCGCGAAGGACGTCGCGGTCGAATTCACCTCGATGTCGAAGACCTATTCGATGGCGGGCTGGCGCATGGGCTTCGCGGTCGGCAACAAACGCCTGATCGCGGCGATGACGCGCGTGAAGTCCTACCTCGATTATGGCGCGTTCACGCCGATCCAGGCCGCGGCCTGCGCCGCGCTCAACGGCCCGCAGGACATCGTCGCGAAGAACCGCGAACTCTATCAGAAGCGCCGCGACGTGATGGTCGAGAGCTTCGGCCGCGCCGGTTGGGACATTCCGAGCCCGCCCGCGTCGATGTTCGCCTGGGCGCCGTTGCCCCCTGCGCTCAAGGAAATGGGCAGCCTGGAGTTTTCCAAGCAGCTCCTGACCCACGCCAAGGTCGCGGTCGCGCCGGGCGTTGGCTATGGCGAGGACGGCGAAGGCTATGTCCGTATCGCGATGGTCGAGAATGAGCAGCGCATCCGGCAGGCCGCGCGCAACGTGCGCAAATTCCTGGCGATGCACGGCGTCAACACGCCCTCGGTCGCGGCCGGCGGCGGGGGCTGATGGCGGCATCCGCGATCGGCGCCATTGCGCAGACGATCCAGCTCTCGGTCACGCCGGTCTTTCTGCTGGTGGCGACCGGGAGTCTGCTCAACGTCTTCACCGGGCGGCTGGCGCGCGTCGTCGACCGGTCGCGGGCGCTGATGGATCGCTGGGCGAACAGCGAAGGCCCCGAGCATGAGCGCATCGTCGCCGAATTGCGCGTGGTCGACCGCCGGATCAAGGTGATCAACAATTCGATCGGCGCGGCGGTCGCGTGCGGCATCGTCGTCTGCCTGCTCGTCGCCCTGCTGTTCACTCAGGCGTTCACCGGGCTCGACCTGAATGTCGCGGCGGCCTGGGTGTTCGTGGTCGCGACGCTGTTGCTGCTTGCGTCGCTGATCCTCTTCCTGATCGAGGTGCGGCTGGCGATCCGTACCATCCATGTGCCGATGGAATTGCTCGAGCTCGAGGAAGCGGGCTGGCGCGAGCGCGAGCGCCGCCGCTGACGCGATCAAAAGGGCGGGTCGACCTTGGCCCGCTGCGCCGCGGCGGCGTCGATCCACCAGCCGAGATCGTCGGCGAAGCGCGGAAAGGCGCGTTCGAGCCGCACGCCGTCCTCGCCCGTCGGTCGGCCCTCGGCATCGCAGGCGCCGCCGATGCGCGCGAGGCCGAGCGGGGTCGACGTGACGACCATTCCCATCGCACCCAGCGTTGTCCGCCACGCGGTGGCCGAGCGCACGCCCGCGAAGGGCCCGGCCGAATAGGAAGCGATGGCGGCGGGGCGCCACGCGAATTCGGGCAGATAATGATCGACCAGATTCTTGAGCCCCGGCTGCAGCCCGCCATTATATTCGCCGACGACGAAGATGAAGCCGTCCGCGGCGGCGATCGTCGCGGCGAGCGCGGCCATGGCGGCGGGGGCCTCGCCCGCCGGGTAATCGCTGTGCCGCCGGTCGAGGATCGGCAGGCCGACGGCCTGCGCGTCGATCAGTTCGCCCCGGTCGCCGCGTGCCGCGAGGGCGTCGACGATCCAGCGCGCGAGCTTGATACCCTGCCGGTCGCGGCGATAGCTGCCATAGAAAACGAGAATGTGGCGTGCCATGCGAAAAACTCCGGTTCAGGGGCGGATGGTGATCGGGGTGCCGTCGGGCACGCGATCCCATAGCTGCTTTATCTCGGCGTTGGACAGCGCGATGCAGCCGTAGGTCCAGTCGCGCGCGATCGGCAGGCCGGGCCGCCCGTTCGGCTGGCCGTGGATGAAGATGTCGCCGCCCGGCGAACGGCCGCGCGCCTTCGCATAGGCGCGGTCGGCGGCATTGGGATAGGAGATGCGCAGCGACAGATGATAGCGGCTGTTCGGATTGCGTCCGCTGATCCGATAGTCGCCCTCGGGCGTGCGCTCGTCGCCTTCGAAACGCTTGTGCCCGATCGGGGCGTCACCGAAGCGGATATTGGTATAGCGCACGACCTCCCGGCCCTTTGCATAGCCGATCAGCACGCGGTCGCTCTTGTCGACGAGCAGCCGGTCGACCGTCGTCCCGGCGGAAAGCGGCGGCTGCGCATGGGCGGTGCCGCAGGCGATGAGAAGCGGCGAGAAGGCAGCAGCGGTGCGCATCGCGGCACTTTAACGCATCGCCCTGCATGGACAAGCGCCGCACGCTGGCTAAGCTGTTTCCGGGGAGAGGGGAAATATATGCGGATTTATCGCACGCCGGACGCACGCTTCGCGGGGCTGCCCGACTGGCCTTACGCGCCGAAATATGTCGAGATCGCGGGCGGACTTCGCGCTCATTATGTCGATGAAGGCGCCGCCGATGCCCAGCCGGTACTGATGCTGCATGGCGAACCGACCTGGTGCTATCTTTACCGCCACATGATCGGGCTCGCGGTCGAGGCGGGCTTTCGCGTCGTCGCGCCCGACCTGATCGGCTTCGGCCGTTCGGACAAGCCGCTCGATCGTGCAGATTACAGCTATGCCGCGCAGGTCGCGTGGATGCGGGCGTGGATCGAGACGCTCGACCTTCGGAACATGATTCTTGCCTGTCAGGACTGGGGCTCACTGATCGGTCTGCGCCTCGTCGCCGAAATGCCCGAGCGGTTCGCCGGAGTCGCGCTGGCGAACGGCGGATTGCCCGAGGGTCAGCCGGCACCGCGCGCCTTTGCGATCTGGCGGGCCTTCTCGCGCTACAGCCCGGTCTTTCCGATCGGCAGGATCGTCAAGGCGGGCGCAAAGCGCGAATTGAGCGCTGAAGAGATCGCCGCCTATGATGCGCCGTTCCCGACGAAAGCGTCGAAGGTCGCGGCGCGTATCTATCCGTCGTTCGTGCCGCTCGGCGACAATGTCGCGGTGCCCGACCAGAAGCGCGCCTGGGCGGCGCTGGAGCGCTTCGACAAGCCGTTCCTCTGCTGCTTTTCCGACGGCGATCCGATCACCCGGGGCGGCGATGCGCTGTTCCTCGGCCGGGTGCCGGGGACGGCGGGCATGCCGCACCGGACGCTGCACGGCGGCCATTTCATTCAGGAGGACGACCCCGCGGGCTTCGTCGCGGCGATCCGCGACGTCGCGGCCGCAGGCGTCAGTCGCTGAACGGATCGCGGATCAGGATCGTGTCCTCGCGCTCGGGGCTGGTCGAGACGAGCGCGATCGGGGTCTCGATCAGTTCCTGGACGCGCTGGATATATTTGATCGCTTGCGCGGGAAGGTCGGCATAGCTGCGCGCGCCCGCGGTCGATTCGTGCCAGCCGTCCATCTCTTCATAGATCGGCTCGACCTCGGCCTGGTCGGCGGCGTGGCTGGGGAAATAGTCGAGGATCTTGCCGCGCAGGCGATAGCCGGTGCAGATGCGGATGGTGTCGAAGCCGTCGAGCACGTCGAGCTTGGTGAGCGCGATGCCGGTGACGCCCGATACCGCGCAGCTCTGCCGCACCAGCACCGCGTCGAACCACCCGCAGCGGCGCTTGCGCCCGGTGACGGTGCCGAATTCATGCCCGCGCTCGCCCAGCTTCTGGCCGGTTTCATCCTCAAGTTCGGTGGGAAAAGGCCCGCTGCCCACGCGCGTCGTATAGGCCTTGGCGATGCCGAGCACGAAGCCGACCGCTGAGGGGCCGAGCCCCGATCCCGCCGCCGCGGTGCCGCTGACCGTGTTCGAGCTGGTGACGAAGGGATAGGTGCCGTGATCGACATCGAGTAGCACGCCCTGCGCGCCCTCGAACAATATGCGCGCGCCCGCCTTGCGCACCTTCTTGAGGCGCTTCCACACCGGCTGGGCATATTCGAGCACATAGTCGGCGATTTCGGCGAGATCGGCCTTCAGTCGCTCGCGGTCGATTGGCGGCTCGCCGAAGCCGGCGCGCAGCGCATCGTGGTGCGCGGTCAGGCGATCGATCTGCGGATCGAGCTTGTCGAGGTGCGCAAGGTCGCAGACGCGGATCGCGCGGCGACCGACCTTGTCCTCATAGGCGGGGCCGATGCCGCGCCCGGTGGTGCCGATCTTGCCCGCGCCCGCCGCGGTCTCGCGCAGTGCGTCGAGGTCGCGGTGAAAGGGCAGGATCAGCGCGCAATTGTCGGCGATTGCAAAATTCTCGGCGTTGATCACGACGCCCTGGCCGCGCAGCTTGGCGATCTCGTCGCGCAGCGCCCAGGGATCGAGTACGACGCCGTTGCCGACGATCGACAGCGTACCGGTGACGATACCCGAGGGGAGCAGCGACAGCTTGTAGGTCTGGTCGCCGACGACGAGCGTATGGCCGGCGTTGTGGCCGCCCTGGAACCGGACCACCGCGTCGGCGCGGCTGGCGAGCCAGTCGACGATCTTGCCCTTGCCCTCGTCGCCCCATTGCGACCCGATGACGGTGACATTTGCCATGATGCTGTCCTGCTGAACCGGGCCCGAAAACGCAGAGCGGAAGCCCGGCGCGGCCTTAGCGGATTTGGCCGGAGAGGCAAGGGTGGTGGTGGCATATCCGGCCCTTCGCCTTTAGGGGAGGGCGCAGGAGAATATATGACGAACCCCGACGCCCCCTATCACGCCCATATCTATTACGACTCCGCCGAACGGCCCGCTGCGACGGCGCTGCGCGACGGCTTCGGCCGCGACCCCGCGATTCTGTTCGTCGGCGCGATGACCGACGGCGGGGTCGGGCCGCATCCGATCGCGCAATATGAGGTGCATTTCCTTGGTGCGGCGCGCAGCGCGGTGATCGCGGCGATCGAGAAGACGGGATTGCGCGCGCTCGTTCATCCGCTGACCGATGATGATCTCGCCGACCATACCAGCCTTGCGCACTGGATCGGCACGCCGGTCGAACTCGATGTGACCGTGCTCGATCCGCCGGGCGTTAATCAGGGAATCCCGCGGTTCGGGGTGTCGGATTTTTAGGGTATCCGTCATCCCGGCGAAGGCCGGGATCTCGTCGGTCGATCAGGACGTGAGGGTGAGGCCCCGGCCTTCGCCGGGGCGACGACCTTGGCTAAACCTCTACCGGCCCGTCCGGTCCCAGCACGAAACCGCACCCCAGCCGCTTCGCATCGTCGCCGTCGGACAGCGCCGCGACCGTCTGCCAGCCGTCGGCGCGCAGGCTCGCGGCGATGGCGGGATCGTGGCCGAGGGGAAGGAAGATACGGCGTTCGGCGCCATTTTCGTTGCCGAGTCCTTCGTCGATGAGCGGGTCAGGATAGAGCGAGAAGCCGACTGCGGGCTCTTCCTCGGTCTCGCCGACCGGGATCGCATAGCCGCCGCCGCGGCCGATCGCGTCGCCCTGGCCGGGGACGAAAATCTGGAAGCCGAACCAGCTTTGATAGGCGAAGCCGTGGCGTTCGGTCGGGTCGAGCGTCAGGCTGGCACGGCCGCGCGCCGGCGCGGCAATCGCCTCGAGCGCGTCGATTCGTGCCGCGAGGACGCCGGTAGTGTCGAAGGCGCGGAGGTCGGCGAGCGCCTGGTCGAAGGGGCCGGCAGCGCGGAGCAGCGGCAGCCATGCCTCGGCGCCGAGGCGGACGAGCGCGCCCGCATCCTTCGCGTCGAGCGCGTCGCGCAGGCTCTCGACGCTCGCCGCGACCGGAAGCGGACCGCCCGCGAGCAGATCGACGACGTCGGGCAGGGTGAAATCGATGGTGACGGGACCGATGCCAGCCGCCTCCAAGGCGTCGATCGCGACGGTGACGATCTCGCGCGCCGCGGCGACGCTGTCGCTGCCGATCAGTTCGGCGCCGACCTGCAGCATCTCGCGCGCCGGACGAAGCTGGCTCGCGCGCAGTTTTACAATCTGTCCGGCGTAGCAGAGGCGTAGCGGGCGTGGTGCGCTCTTGAGCAGCGAGGTGGCGATGCGGCCGACCTGTCGCGTGATGTCGGGGCGCAGCGCGAGCGTGCGCTGCGACACCGGATCGGTAAAGCGGAGCAGGTCGCGCGCGGTGCGGTCGTCATCGCCGCCGAGCGTCTCGCGAAACTCGGCGAGCGGCGGCGACACACGGCCATAGCCGTGCGCGCGCATCGCGTCGACGAGCGCGCGGATGACGCGCGACGCCGCCTCGGCCTGCGCGGGCAGGCGGTCGCGGAGCCCTTCGGGCAACAGGGCAGGAGCCTTGGTCATGGGGGTGGCCTTAGGCGGGTGGCGAGGGGGATTCAATATTTCTCCCCTCCCGCTTGCGGGAGGGGTCGGGGGAGGGCCTGTTTTTTCAAGCCGGACCCTCGACATGCCCTCCCCTAACCCCTCCCGCAAGCGGGAGGGGAACTGGGCGGATCAGAACTTCAGCCCCTTCACCGTCTTCACGCCGGGAAGCTGGCAGAGCTGCCACAGTAAGGGCTCGGGCATCGGCGAATCGAGGCTGAGCAGCAGCACGGCTTCGCCGCCCGCGGCGCGGCGGCCGAGGTGGAAGGTGCCGATGTTGAGCCCCGCTTCGCCGAGTGCAGTGCCGATGCGGCCGATGAAGCCCGGCGCGTCCTCGTTGACGATGTAGAGCATGTGGCCGTCGAGGTCGGCCTCGACCTTGATCCCGAACATCTCGACGAGGCGCGGGTCGCCGTTGCTGAACAGCGTGCCCGCGACCGAGCGGTCGCCGTCGCTGGTCGCCACGGTGACGCGGACGAGGGTGTGATAGTCGCCGTCGCGGTCATGGCGAACCTCGCGCACGTCGAGGCCGCGCTCGCGCGCGAGGTGCGGGGCGTTGACCATGTTCACGCTGTCCGAATAGCGGCGCATCAGGCCGGTGAGCACCGCGGCGGTGATCGGCTTCAGGTTGAGTTCGGCGGCAGCCCCTTCGACCTCGACCGAGATGGTCGTGAGATTGTCGTGTGCAAGCTGACCGACGAGGCTGCCGAGCTTTTCGGCGAGGCTCATATAAGGGCGCAGCTTCGGCGCTTCCTCGGCGGACAGGCTCGGCACATTGAGCGCGTTGGTGATGCCTCCGGTCAGCAGATAGTCCGAAATCTGCTCGGCCACCTGGATCGCGACATTGACCTGTGCCTCGTCGGTCGAGGCGCCCAGATGCGGCGTGCAGATGAAATTCGGCGTGCTGAAAAGCGGATGGTCGGCCGCAGGCGGTTCCTGCGCGAAGACGTCGAGCGCCGCGCCCGCGACATGGCCGCTGTCGAGTGCTTCTTTCAGTGCCGCTTCGTCGATCAGCCCGCCGCGCGCGCAGTTGATGATCCGCACGCCCTTCTTGGTCTTGGCGAGATTCTCCTTCGACAGGATGTTCCGCGTCTGGTCGGTCAGCGGCGTGTGCAGCGTGATGAAATCGGCCTTCGCCAGCAGCGTGTCGAGGTCGGCCTTTTCGACGCCGAGCTCGACCGCGCGCTCGGGGGTCAGGAAGGGGTCGAAGGCGACGACCTTCATGCGCAGACCCAGCGCGCGCTCGGCGACGATGCTGCCGATGTTGCCGCAGCCGATCAGGCCGAGCGTCTTCGAGGTCAGTTCGACGCCCATGAAGTCGTTCTTCGGCCATTTGCCTGCCTGGGTCAGCGCATTGGCTTCGGGAATCTGGCGCGCGAGTGCGAACATCATCGCGATGGCATGTTCGGCGGTGGTGATGCTGTTGCCGAAGGGGGTGTTCATCACGATGACGCCCTGCTTCGACGCCTCGGGGATGTTGACATTGTCGACGCCGATCCCGGCGCGGCCGACGACTTTCAGGTTCGTCGCGGCGGCGAGGACGTCGGGGGTGACCTTGGTGGCCGAGCGGATCGCGAGGCCGTCATAGTCGCCGATGATGGCGATCAGCTCGTCCTTCGTCTTGCCGGTGATTTCGTCGACCTGGATGCCGCGTTCCTTGAAGATCGCGGCGGCTTTGGGGTCCATTTTGTCGGAAATCAGAACTTTGGGTGCGGTCATAGAATTAAACCTTCCGTGTGCTCCCGCGAAGGCGGGAGCCCAGCTCCCGATGCTTGCGGAATGAAATGGCAGGAGATGGGTCCCCGCCTTCGCGGGGACACACAGACATTATTTCAGCGAGGCGTAAGCCCAGTCGAGCCAAGGCCCGAGCGCTTCGATATCGGCGGTGTCGACGGTCGCGCCGCACCAGATGCGGAGGCCCGGAGGCGCGTCGCGATAGCCCGCGATGTCGTAGGCCGCGCCTTGCTTTTCGAGCAGCCCGGCGAACTGCTTGATGAAGTCGGCGTCGGCGCCCGCGACCGACAGGCAGACCGAGGTCTTCGAGCGGCTGGCGGGATCGGCGGCGAGGTGGGAGAGCCAGTCGCGTTCCGCGACGATCCTGTCGAGCGCCGCGGCATTGGCATCGCTGCGCGCCTTGAGGCCGCCCAAACCGCCGAGCGACTTCGCCCATTCGAGCGCGAAGATCGCATCCTCGACCGCGAGCATCGACGGGGTGTTGATCGTCTCGCCCTTGAACACGCCCTCGGCGAGCGCGCCCTTCGACATCAGACGGAACACTTTCGGCAGCGGCCAGGCGGGGGTGTGGGTTTCGAGCCGTTCGACCGCGCGCGGGCCGAGAATCAGCACGCCGTGGCCGCCTTCGCCGCCGAGCACTTTCTGCCAACTGAAGGTCGCGACGTCGATCTTGTCCCACGGCAGGTCATAGGCGAACACGGCCGAGGTCGCGTCGGCGAAGCTCAGGCCCTGCCGGTCGCCGGCGATCCAGTCGCCGTCCGGAACGCGGACGCCGCTGGTGGTACCGTTCCAGGTGAAGAGAACGTCGTTCGACCAGTCGACCTGGTTGAGGTCGGGAAGCTGACCGTAATCGGCGCGGATGACGGTGGGATCGAGCTTGAGCTGCTTGGCGACATCGGTGACCCAACCTTCACCGAAGCTCTCCCATGCGAGCGTCGTCACCGGCCGCGCGCCCAGCATCGTCCACATCGCCATTTCGAAGGCGCCGGTGTCGCTGCCCGGAACGATGCCGATGCGGTGCGTGTCGGGGAGCTGCAGCATCTCGCGCATCAGGTCGATGCAATATTGGAGGCGCGTCTTGCCGATCTTGGCGCGGTGCGAGCGGCCCAGCGATTCGGTGTTCAGTTTTTCGGGGGACCAGACCGGCGGCTTGGCGCAGGGACCGGAAGAAAAATAGGGGCGCGTCGGGCGCACCTGTGGCGTCGTCACTTCACTCATCATAGTCTCTCCTTGCAGAGAGCGCGCGCGGCGTTGGGACCGCGTGGCCCGGCGCCGCGTTTAGGGAGAGGGGCATAACTGTCAAACAAAATGCGTAAGCCGCGCGAAATTTTCGACGAGCCGTAAAAAGGTATACGGCTTGTTAACGATATCGTCGGTATTTTGACGCCATGCCGATTCCGCTTTTCTTGAGGCCCCGAATCCTGATCGCCGCGACCGCGATGATGGCGCTAACCGCTTGTTTCGGCGCGCCCGATGTGATGAAGCAGGGCGGCGGAAAACGGACGGCCGCGACGACGTCGACACCCCAGCGCCCGCAGATCACGGGAACGCCGTCCTTCACCAGCGCCGAGGCGCAGCAATGCGCGTTCGACCTCAAGCAGGCCGGGGTGCGCTTCACCCCGCTGCCGAACCAGGATCATGGCGGCGGGTGCAGCTCCATCGATTCGGTGAAGCTGCTCGACATCGGCACGCCGGTGACGAACCTAGGACCGATGACCTGTCCGCTCGCGCGCAATTTCGCGGCCTGGGCGCGCTATGCGGTAAAGCCCGCCGCGCGCCAATATTTCAGGACCGAGGTCGTGAAGATCGAGACCTATGGCACCTACAGCTGCCGCAATATCTATGGCGGCCGCTCGGGGCGGCTATCGCAGCACGCCTCTTCCAACGCGATCGACGTCGCGGGATTCGTGCTCGCCGACGGGCGGCGGATCATGCTCGACGGTGGGTGGAAGGGCGACAAGGCGTCGCAGGATTTCCTCCGCGCTCTCCACAAATCGGCGTGCCGCCGCTTCGGCACGGTGCTGAGCCCCGACTACAATGCGGCGCATTACAATCACTTCCATCTCGACATGAGCGGGAACGGCTACTGCCGTTGACGGGGCCGCCTTCCGCGTGGCTCCGCGGGCGATCTTTTGCCTAACCATTGTTTTACTCGCGTGTCATAGACTGAGCGCATGGCGGACCCTGTCTTTTCCCGCGAAGCGCATGCGACCTTCGCCGCGGCTTATCCCGGCGTGCCGACGCATCTGACGCACCAGATTGCCGGCCATCCGTTGCTGGAACTGGGTGCGTTGCGGCAGCTGGCCGGCCGGTTGCGCCCCGAAAGCCTCGAACATAATGCGGCGGTCGATCTGCCGCTGGGCATTTCCAATGCCGATACGCCCGCCAACGGTCTTTCGGTCGAGGACACGATCGCGCAGATCGACCAATGCGGGTCGTGGGTCCTGCTCAAGACGATCGATCAGGATCCCGCCTATGCCGCGCTGATGCGCGAGGTGCTGGGCGAGATCGAGCCGCTGGTCGAATCGCGCACTGGCGCGATGATGCGGCTGGAAGGATTCATCTTCATCTCCTCGCCGCGCGCCGTGACCTCGCTGCATTTCGACCCCGAATATAATATCCTGTTCCAGGCGCGCGGTTCGAAGACGATGACGCTGTTCCCGACCGCCGATCCCGACATCATCGGCCAGCCCTTCTTCGAGCAATATTTCGCCGGGGGGCCGCGCAACCTGCCCTGGCGCGAGGAATGGGAGGCGCGCGGCCGGGCGATCGACATCGCGCCGGGCGAGGCGATCTATGTTCCGATCCTCGCGCCGCATTGGGTGCAGACGCACGACGCGGTTTCGGTATCGCTGTCGCTCACATGGCGCAGCGAATGGAGCTTTCACCATGCCGACGCCTGCCGGTTCAACCGCCGGCTGCGCGCGCGCGGGCTGAACCCGGCCGCGCCGCGCCTTTATCCGCGGAACAATCGCCTGAAATCCTATGCTCAGCGCGCGCTGACGCGGATCGAAGCGAGGTTTCCGTCCCGATAGCGACCCCCGGCTTGGCAAAGCCATGCGAAGCGAGTAGCCGCTCGCTAATGGCAAAAGACAAGCAACCCCATCGTTCGCGTTTCCACAAGGCAAAGGACGACGCGCAATTCGCCAAGCAGGCGACCACCACTCCGCAGACCGCCGATCCGGCCTATAAGCTCGCCTTTCAGGACAAGGATTTTCTGCTGCGCGAGGATCTGCGCCCCGTGCGCTTTCAGCTCGAACTGCTCAAGCCCGAGCTGCTGCTCGACGAGGCGAAGATCGAGTCGACGCTGGTCATCTATGGCTCGGCGCGCATTCCCGAGCCGCAGGCCGCCGATGGGCTCGAAGCCGCGGCGACCGACGACGTCCAGCGCAACATCGCCCGCCACCTCAAGGCCAAGGCCAAATATTATGACGAGGCGCGCAAGCTTGCGCGGCTCGCGAGCCAGGTGCCGTGCGACGAGGACGGCTGCCGCCACTTCGTCGTCTGTTCGGGCGGCGGGCCGTCGATCATGGAGGCCGCGAACCGCGGTGCCGCCGACGAGGGGCGCGAGTCGATCGGCCTCAACATCGTGCTGCCGCACGAGCAGGCGCCGAACCGCTATGTGACCCCGTCGCTGAGCTTTCAGTTCCACTATTTCGCGCTTCGCAAGATGCACTTCCTGCTTCGCGCGCGTGCGGTCGCGGTCTTTCCCGGCGGCTTCGGCACCTTCGACGAGATGTTCGAGCTACTGACGCTGATCCAGACGGGCAAGATCAAGCCGATCCCCATCGTGCTGTTCGGCAAGACATTCTGGAACCGCGTCGTCAATTTCGAGGCGCTGGTCGAGGAAGGCGTCGTCAGCGCCCGCGACCTCAATCTGTTCCAGTTCGTCGAGACCGCCGAAGAGGCGTGGAACATCATCCAGGAGTTCTACGCGAACACCGAACATTCCTCTCAATAGAGGTGGACGGGCGGCCGGGCGCCCTTCCATTTCTCTGCGCCATCCGCGGATGCCGCGCGAACCTCATTCTTCGTTTCCGCGCCGCCGCGCGAACCCGATTCCTGCCTCAACCCTTGACAAATGGTGCGCCGCATTGCCTTAGGCGCGGCCATAAATCACGTTCGCGTGATATTTTCCAATCACTGAAAGACGATCGAAATGCACGCCTATCGCACCCATAATTGCGGCCAGCTTCGCGCCGGGGATGTCGGCCAGAATGTCCGCGTTTCGGGCTGGGTGCACCGCAAGCGCGATCATGGCGGGCTGCTCTTCGTCGACCTGCGCGACCATTACGGGTTGACGCAGATCGTCGCCGACAGCAGCGATGCGGCGTTCGCGACCCTTGATAGCCTGCGCGCCGAAAGCGTCGTGACGATCACGGGCGACGTCGTCGCACGTTCGGCGGAGACGGTGAACACCAACCTGCCGACCGGCGCGATCGAAGTGCGCGCGCGCGACGTCTCGGTCCAGTCGGCGGCGGCCGAACTGCCGATGCCGGTTGCGGGCGAGCAGGAATATCCCGAGGATATCCGCCTGAAATATCGCTTCCTTGACCTGCGCCGCGAGCGGCTGCACGCCAATATCCTGCTGCGCTCGAACGTCATCGCGTCCTTGCGCCGCCGCATGGTCGAGCAGGGTTTCACCGAATATCAGACGCCGATCCTGACCGCTTCGTCACCCGAAGGCGCGCGCGACTATCTGGTGCCCAGCCGCGTTCATCCCGGCAAATTCTATGCGCTGCCGCAGGCGCCGCAGATGTTCAAGCAGCTCCTGATGGTCGCGGGCTTCGACCGCTATTTCCAGATCGCGCCCTGTTTCCGCGACGAGGATGCGCGCGCCGACCGCTCGCCGGGCGAGTTCTACCAGCTCGACTTCGAGATGAGCTTCGTCACGCAGGACGATGTGTTCAATGCGATCGAGCCGGTGCTCGCGGGCGTGTTCGAGGAGTTCGCGAACGGCCGGTCGGTGACCCCGGCGGGCAGCTTTCCGCGCATTCCGTACCGCGAGTCGATGCTGAAATACGGCAACGACAAGCCCGACCTGCGCAACCCGCTGATCATCACCGACGTGTCGTCGCATTTCACGGGGTCGGGCTTCGGGCGCTTCGCCGACATCGTCGCGGCGGGCGATGTGGTGCGCGCGATCCCGGCACCGGGGACAGCGGAGAAGAGCCGCAAATTCTTCGACGACATGAACAGCTGGGCGCAGGGCGAGGGCTTTGCTGGCCTTGGCTATGCGACGCGCAAGGGCGGCGAATGGGGCGGTCCGATCGCCAAGAACCATGGGCCGGAGAAGATGGACGCGCTTGCCGCCGAACTCGGCCTCGGCCCCGACGACGGGCTGTTCTTTGCCGCGGGCAAGGAAGCCGTGGCGGCGAAGCTCGCGGGCTTTGCCCGCACTCGCGTCGCCGAGCAACTCGACCTGATCGATGCGAACAAGTTCGAGATGTGCTGGATCGTCGACTTCCCGATGTTCGAGGCCGACGAGGACACCGGCAAGATCGATTTCAGCCACAATCCCTTCTCGATGCCGCAGGGCGAACTCGAAGCGCTCGAGACGAAAGACCCGCTCGATATCCTCGCCTGGCAATATGACATCGTCTGCAACGGCGTCGAACTCTCGTCGGGCGCGATCCGGAACCATCGGCCGGACATCATGTACAAGGCGTTCGAGATCGCGGGCTATAGTCAGGCCGATGTCGACAGCAATTTCGCGGGCATGATCAACGCCTTCAAATATGGCGCGCCGCCGCACGGCGGTTCGGCGCCGGGGGTCGACCGCATCGTCATGCTGCTCGCCGACGAGCCGAACATCCGCGAGGTCGTCGTCTTCCCGATGAACCAGAAGGCCGAGGATTTGATGATGGGTGCTCCGGCGCCGGTCAGCGAGAAGCAGCTCAAGGAACTGAGCATCCGCCTGGTGGACGGGCCGAAGAGCTGAACTTGGATAAAGCGCCTGCCTCATTTTTTCGTCATCCCGGCGAAGGCCGGGATCTCACCGTCTCGACCCGACGCATCGGCGAGATCCCGGCCTTCGCCGGGATGACGATTTAGATGGGGCAGCCTCAGGAACACCGGATCGCGACGGCGGACGGCGATATCTGCTGGTTCGAGTGGGGCGCGCCGGGGGCGGGGGCTTCGGTGCTGCTGCTCCATGCGACGGGTTTCCATGCGCGGCTGTGGGACCGGGTCGTCGCCGCCCTGCCGGCGGAAACCCACGTCATCGCGCCCGATCATCGCGGCCATGGGCGCAGCTTCAAGCCCGTCTCGCTCGCGGACTGGACCGGCAATGCCGCGGCGCTGCTGCCGCTTGTCGATCGTTTCGCGGGGACGCCGCTGGTCGGCTGCGGACACAGCATGGGGGGATATGTGCTGACCCGGCTCGCCGCCGAGCGGCCTGATGCCTTTCGCCATCTGATTCTCGTCGACCCGGTGATCATGGACCCCGGCCTCTATCGGGGGCAGGATGCGCTGCCGGTGCCCGATCCGGCCGAGCATCCGGTCGCGCGCCGCCGCAACATATGGGCGAGCGCCGGGGAGATGCGGGCGCGTTTTGCCGATCGTCTGCCCTACAGCCGCTGGGAGCCGCAGGTACTCGCCGATTATTGCGACCATGGCCTGCTGCCTGCAGCGTCGGGCGAGGGCTATGAACTCGCCTGTCCGCCGGCGCTCGAAGCTTCGATGTACCAGAATGCGCTGCGCACCGACCCGCACGCCTGGCTCGGCGATGTGGCAACACCGGTGACGCTGATCCGCGCGCCGCAGGGGACGCGCGGCGACGCGATGGATTTTTCGCAGAGCCCGACCCGGACCGGCCTGGGTCCGGCGCTCCATGCCGAGCGCGACGAACTCTGGGACGAACACAGCCATTTCATCCCGATGGAAGCGCCGGGACGCGTCGCCGACCTGATCGCCGCCACGCTTTGACGCGTCCGGCTGTGCCGGAACCGGACAGAATGCATCGCCCGCTTGGTTCGGCGCCCGCGACTGGATAGGAAGGCGCGATGACCATCTCGCTCTCCGACTATGAAACCGGCGCCAAATATGACGGCGACTATGGCAAGGATCTCGCGGCGCTCGAGAATCGGCTCGAACGATTGCAGGCGGCACACATCACCCACCGCCAGCGCAGCGTCATCATGCTCGAGGGCTGGGACGCGGCGGGGAAGGGCGGGATCATCCAGCGGCTGACTGCGTCGCTTGACCCCCGTTATTTCGAGGTGTGGCCGATCGGCGCGCCGAGCGACGAGGAGAAGGCGCGCCATTTCCTCTGGCGCTTCTGGAAGCGATTGCCCGGCAATCGCGAAATCTCGATCTTCGACCGGAGCTGGTACGGCCGCGTCCTCGTCGAGCGCGTCGAGGGCTTCGCGACCGAAGCCGAATGGCGCAAGGGCTATGACGAGATCAACGAGTTCGAGGCGCAATTGACCGGCAGCGCCACTCATCTTGTCAAGCTGTTCGTCCACATCACGCAGGATGAGCAGGACAAGCGCTTCGCCGACCGGCTGAACGACCCGTGGAAGCGCTGGAAGACCGGTGCCGAGGATTATCGCAACCGCGCGAAGCGCAAGGATTATCTCGCCGCGATGAACGAGATGTTCCAGCAGACCGACACGCGCTGGGCGCCGTGGAAGGTAATCGACGGCAACAACAAGAAGGCCGCGCGCATCGCCGCGCTGACCCATATCGCCGAAACGCTGGAGGCCGCGGTGCCGATGACGCCGCCCGATCTCGATCCCGCGGTGGTCAAGCTGGCGCACAAGGCGTTCGGTTACGAGGCGAAAGACTGAGCGCGCAAAGCATGGATATTCGAGCCTGCGTTCTTTGTGGCTTTGGCGGCGGTCGACTTCGGCGCTTAAAGCGACAAAAGATACGGATGAGCGCGTCCAAACTGTCTCCTTTGTTGCTTTAAGAAGAGAGTCGGAGGTGGTTGGCGCGGCCGGAGCGGTTGACGATTGCAAAGAGCCGAAGCGCGAGGCTGGCACGGCGAAATAATGTAGGAAAGGCCTATTTGCGTGCTTTTTTGAGCGCCGCCGCCTAGCCATCGCGCCTCCCAATCGCTACATGGGCGCGATGAGCCGCGCCAAGAGATCCGACGACTGGGGTTTCCCCCGCTGGCGCCCCTATGGTTCGTCGCGTGAAACGCAGAAGGTTCGGCTGTGCGACCGCCACGGTTGTACCAACCCCGGCAACTGCCCCGCGCCCAAATCGCCGAACAGCCCCGAACGCTGGTATTTCTGCGAAACCCACGCTGCCGAATATAATCGCGGCTGGGACTATTTCGCCGGCCTGTCCGCCGAGGATGCCGCCGAACGCGCGGCAGAGGAAGCGCGCGGCGCGCGCAGTTACGCCCGTGCGCAGCATTATGCCTGGGGCGGATCGGGCGACGGCAGCCGTAGCGCCGACGAGATGCGCGCGCTGGAGATACTCGACCTCGAACCCGACGCCGATTTCGAGGCGACGAAGAGGGCGTGGCGCAATCTCGCCAAGGAATGCCATCCCGACGTCAAGCCGGGCGACGCCGAGGCGGCGAAGCGCTTCGCCGCGGGGCAGGCGGCGTTCGAGGTGCTGAAGCAGGCCGAAGAGCGGAAGAGCTGGAAGCCGGCTTAGCAGGCGGCAAACTATAATTGACATTCTGCGTCTCATAATTTCGTCATTCCCGCGAAAGCGGGAACCCAGAGCGTGCGTCGGCTGACCCCACACTGGATTCCCGCTTTCGCGGGAATGACGAAGATGGGGAATGTTCGCTCACCCCAAATCAACGCTATTTATAAACGCACCCATCCAACCCGTCGCGTCCGACGACGCCGATCCGCGCGCGGATCGAGTTGCCATAGCGGCGGGTGAAGCCTGAGGGGTTGATCGCTTCGCGCTTCTTGGGCAGCGGCAGGATCGCGGCGATGCGCGCGGCTTCCTGCGGGGTCAGCTTGCTTGCGCCATGCTTGAAATAGCGCTGCGCCCCCGCCTCGACGCCATAGGTGCCGAGACCGGTTTCGGCGACGTTGAGATAGACCTCCATGATCCGCCGCTTCCCCCAGATTTTTTCGATCAGGAAGGTGAACCACACTTCCGGCACCTTGCGGAGGTAGCGGGTCCAGCCGCTGCCCTGCCACAGGAAGACATTCTTCGCGGTCTGCTGGCTGATCGTCGAGCCGCCGCGCATCCGCTTGCCCTTCGCGTTGCGCTCGATCGCCTGCTCGATCGCCTCGCGGTCGAAACCGTCATGACTGCAGAATTTGCCGTCCTCGGCGGCGATTGCGGCGCGGACCATCGTACGATCGATATGGGACAGGCTCGTCCAATCCTTGGTGATGCCGTTGCCGTCGAGCAGCATCGTCAGCGTTACCGGCGGCGGCACCACCGCGTAAAGTAGCACCCAGAGAACCGAGGCGAGGATGAAGCCAAGGACGATCTTGGCCGTGGTCTTGAAAAGCCGTCCCATCGTGAATTTCGTGCGCGCCTTGCTTTTCCTTCGCATCGATCCGGCGTAGTCGAGCGGGATGCAAAGGAAAAGACCCGATCATCGCCCCAGGCTTCGCTCGATGGGCCGCGGATTCGTTCTGCTCGTGGCACTCGCCGCTGCTTGCCCGGCGATGGCCGAAGAGGGGCGCGATCTTTGCCCGGATCGCCCCGGTCTCGGTACCCCGGCCTGCACCGTCGAGCCGGGGCGGATCGTCTTCGAACTCGGGCTTGCTGACTGGACGCGCGAGCAGGAGGGGCCTGAGCGCACTGACACGGTCCTGGCCGGCGACGCGCTGCTGCGGATCGGATTGACCCCGTCGCTCGAGGCGCAGGTGGGATGGACCGCGATCGGCCACATCCGCGAGCGCGACGCGGCGCTCGGCACCGTGCGCCAGCGGACGCGCACGGGCGACGTGACAATTGCGCTGCGGCAGAATCTGCGCAATCCCGACGGATCGGGCTTTTCGATCGCCGCGATGCCCTATGCCAGCCTGCCGACTGGCGGCAGCGGGGTGGGGGCGGGCGATTGGGGCGCGGGGCTGCTCGTTCCGATCGGGATCGAGGCGGGGCCGGTGTCGATCGGGCTGACGCCGCACGTCGATGCCGCGGTGGACGGCGACGGCGATGGCCGGCATCTCGCTTATGGCACCGTTGCGGGGCTGGGTTTTGACCTGTCGGACACGGTGTCGGTATCGACCGAGATTTCCTTCACCCGCGACCGCGATCCGGCCGGGCACGCGAGCGAGTGGCTGGCGGGGCTTTCGGCGGGGTGGCAGACCAGCGATGACAGCCAATGGGACGCGGGCGTGAACCTCGGGCTCAATCGCGATAGCCCGGACTTTCAGCTTTATGCGGGATATGTGCGGCGCTTCTGACTGTAGCCGACGTAGAAAAGCCGCGTGTCCCCGCGAAGGCGGGGACCCATCTCCTGCCGGTTCAAAATGGCATCGGCCGAAGATGGGCTCCCGCCTTCGCGGGAGCGCAGGGTGCCTTTTAAAGGGCTGGGGGCGACCGCTATCTCAGTCGACGACGACCTTGCCCGTCATGCCCAGCGACGAATGCATGAAGTGCGAGCAATGCGCCTTGTAGGTGCCTGTCCTAGGCGTCAGCGTCACGTCGCTGCTTTCGCCCTTGCCGAGCGAAACGCGGCCCTTGGCGCCCTCGACGCGGGCGCGGTTAGCGGCGTCCATCGTCGCGGCGGCGAAGAATTCCGGAGCGGTGAAATCATGCCCGCCCGAGCCGCCGTTGGTGAAATGGATCGTCACTGGCTGGCCGGCATGGAGGTGCAGGTCGGCGGGCGTGAAGCTGAAATTCGCCAGCGTTACCGTCACCGTCGCCGGCGCTTCGGCGGCGGTGACGGGAACGGACAGGGCGAGAGCCGCGAGAGTGAACGAAAGGATACGCATGGCATGTCTCCTCGGCCGGAACGTCCGGCGCGTCAGGGCACCCGCGATCTTTCGGCTCAGGCGTTGATGAGGCGGCGGTCGCCCGCGAGCTTGAGCATCGCCTTTTGCAGCTTCTCGAAGGCACGTACCTCGATCTGGCGTACGCGTTCGCGGCTGACGTCATAGACCTGGCTCAGATCTTCGAGCGTCTTGGGGTCATCGGTCAGGCGGCGTTCGGTCAATATGTGGCGTTCGCGCTCGTTGAGGGTCGCGAGCGCTTCGCTCAGCAGCGCGTGGCGCACGTCGCGTTCCTCGGCCTCGGCCACGCGTTCGTCCTGGAGCGGGCCCTCGTCGCCGAGCAGATCCTGCCACTGGCTGTCGCCGTCCTCGCCCATCGGCACGTTCAGCGACGTGTCGCCGCCCATCGCCATGCGGCGGTTCATGCTGACCACCTCGTCCTCGGTCACGCCGAGGTCGGTCGCGATCTTCTTGAGATTTTCGGGGCTGAGGTCGCCATCCTCGAACGCGTCGAGATTATTCTTCATCCGGCGGAGGTTGAAGAACAGTTTCTTCTGCGCCGCGGTGGTGCCCATCTTCACGAGGCTCCACGAGCGGAGGATGAATTCCTGGATCGAGGCGCGAATCCACCACATCGCATAGGTGGCGAGACGGAAGCCGCGTTCAGGGTCGAACTTCTTCACGCCCTGCATCAGGCCGATATTGCCCTCGCTGATCAGCTCGCTGACCGGCAGGCCATAACCGCGATAGCCCATCGCGATTTTCGCGACGAGGCGGAGGTGTGAGGTGACGAGCTGCGCCGCCGCCTCATTGTCGCCATGCTCCTGAAAGCGCTTCGCGAGCATATATTCCTGCTCGGGCGTCAGCAGCGGAAATTTGCGAATCTCGGCCAGGTAGCGGTTCAGGCTCGCCTCACCGCCGAGCGCGGGCACCGTGGCCGGAACATTGCTTTTATGAGCCATTTTTAGCGTCTTCCCTAATATTTCAGAGGAGAGAATGCCGCGGTTGCATCCAGCGGTCGAGATAGATTTTCATTCGAAACTTAAACGCGCAATTCATCGAGCAGTTCCCGCATATCCCGGGGGAGTTCGCTGTCGAGTGCGATCGGGTTACCTGTCACTGGATGAATAAAGCCCAAATGGGCCGCGTGCAACGCCTGACGCGCGAAATTACGGGCTTTTAATAGTTCCGAAAGCGGCTTTTTGACCCGGCCGTAGACCGGGTCGCCGACCAGTGGATGGCCGATATGCGCCATATGGACGCGCACCTGATGCGTGCGGCCGGTTTCGAGCCGGCATTCGACCAAGGTCGCGCCTTTCAGCGGTTCGATCGTCCGGTAGTGGGTGATCGCATGCTTGCCGCGTCCTTCGGCGACCACCGCCATCTTCTTGCGGTTGGTGCTCGATCGGCCGAGCGCGGCGTCGACGGTGCCGTTCGCGGGCATCGGGCGCCCGGTCGCGAGCGCGAGATAGCGGCGGTCGATGCTGTGCGCGGCGAATTGCTTCGCGAGGCCTTCGTGCGCTTTGTCGTGCTTTGCGGCGACGATCAGCCCGCTGGTGTCCTTGTCGATGCGGTGGACGATGCCGGGGCGGGCGACGCCGCCGATCCCCGAAAGCTGTCCCGCACAATGGTGAAGCAGCGCGTTGACCATCGTGCCGTCGAGATTGCCCGCGGCGGGGTGGACGACCATCCCGGCAGGCTTGTCGACGACGATCAGATGCTCGTCCTCATAGGCGATGACGAGGTTCATATCCTGCGCGATATTGTGCGCGGGGGTCGGGGCGGGAAGGCGGACCGCCAGCGTCGTGGGGGTCGCGGTCTTGGTTGACGGGTCCCACAGCACGGTTCCGGCGGCATCGGCGACGCGGCCGCCCTTGATCAGCGTCTTCAACCGCTCGCGCGAAAGGTCGGGAAGCGCCTCGGCGAGCGCCCGGTCGAGCCGCAGCCCGGCGGCGGCGTCCGAAAGCGTCACGGTCAGTATTTCGTCGTCCCCCAACATTGACAACAATGTGGGGCCGAGGGGCGGAATTTCAAGGCAACTGGTGTAGCAGACCGCCCCTCCATTCCGTCATCCCGGCGAAGGCCGGGATCTCGCCCGCTCGTTCTTCCGCACCGGCGAGATCCCGGCCTTCGCCGGGATGACGAAGTTGGTCCCCGGACGGGGCGCGGATAGTCGTCGGTGGGCTTCGCCCTTGCCCTTAACCATGTCCCTGCCTTAGGGAGCAGGCGCGAACCGGAAAGGTCCGGTCTGCGGGGAGCCTGTCCATCATGTCCGACGATCGCGTCGATTTCGCCTCCATGCTGGCCTCGCGGCTGTGCCATGATCTGCTGAGCCCGGTGGGGGCGTTCGCCAACGGCCTCGAACTGCTGGCCGACGAAAAAGACCCCGAGATGCGCGCGCGCTGCATCGAATTGCTCGAACAGAGCGCGCGGACGTCGGCGAACAAGCTCAAATTCTTTCGCCTAGCCTTCGGGTCGGCGGGCGGTTTCGGCGAGCGCGTTCCCGCGGACGAAGCGAAATCGGCGATCGAGGGGATCATCGGCGACCGCGCGATCGAGCTCAACTGGATGATCGGCGCCGATCCGCTGCCCAAGCCCGCGGTCAAGATCATCCTCAACCTGTCGCTGTTGCTCGTCGATGCGCTGGTGCGCGGCGGGCGGCTCGACGTCGGCTGCGAAAATCAGGGTGGGGGCATCGAAATCGCGCTGCATGTCGAGGCCGAACGCCTGTTCCTCGATGCCGATGTCGAGCGCATCCTGGCCGAGGGGGAAGGCGCGAGCGCGATGACCTCGCGCACCGCGCCCGCAGTGCTCGTGCAGGCGGTTGCGAAGCAGAATGGCGGAACGGTGATGCTCGCCAGGGAAACGCCGACCTCGCTGCTGGTCGGGGCGGTGCTGAAGGAGCGCTGAGCGCCAGATTTTAGCGCGATAATCTTTCAGATTCTCCCAAGAGCAAACTCTCCATTAACCATTGTCGGCCATGGTGGAGCCTCGAATTTTTGGGGCGCGCCGATACGCGATGGACGATCTGCTGACTGATTTTCTTGCCGAAACGGCGGAAATCCTCGCCGAGGCCGGCGGGGCGCTGGTGGCGTGGGAAGCGGACCCCGCCGACCGCGCCGGGCTCGATGCGATTTTCCGCCTCGTTCACACGATCAAGGGCAGTTCGAGCTTCCTCGCGCTGCCGCGAGTCACGGCGCTGTCCCATGCCGCCGAGGATGCGCTCGATCAGGTTCGCCGCGGCAACCGCCCCGCGGACGCCGCGCTCGTCACCGGCGTGCTTGGCATCATCGATCGCCTGTCGCAGCTTTGCGCGATGCTGGGGCAGGACGGCGCAGAGCCTGTCGGCGACGATGGCGACGTGATCGCGGCTTTGGCGGCAGACGCTCCCCCAGCACCGATCGACGGTGGCGAAATCCAGCTTCGGCGTGAGGACGATCTGGCGACCGATGCGCAGGGATGGCGGACGATTCGCGTGCCGCTGCCGCTGCTCGACAGCGTGATGACGGGGGTCACCGACATCGTGCTGGCGCGCAACGAATTCGCGCGCATGCTCCGCGACGCGGGCGCCGATCCCGCGCTGATCGCCTCGTTCGACCGCCTGTCGGATTCGATCGCGGGCATGCGCCAGTCGGTCAGCCAGATGCGGATGCAGCGCATCGACAAATTGTTCGCTCCGCTGCCGCGCATCGTTCGCGACCTGGCGCAGGATCTGGGTAAGAAAATCCGCTTCGCCACCAGCGGCGGCGAAGTCGAACTCGATCGCGAGATGATGGAGAATATCCGCGACCCGCTGATCCACATCGTCCGCAACGCGATCGATCACGGCATCGAGACACTCGACGACCGCGTCGCGGCGGGCAAGGACATCACCGCCAGCATTTCGGTGTCGGCGCGCCAGTCGGGCAACCAGATCGAGATCGAGGTGCGCGACGACGGGCGCGGCCTGTCGGGCGACGCGCTGGTCCAGAAGGCGATTTCGGCGCGGCTGCTGTCGGCGGCCGACGCGCGGGCGCTGACCCCGCGCGAAAAACTCGATCTGATCTTTCGTCCCGGCTTTTCGACGGCGGCGAAGATCACCGCCATTTCGGGCCGCGGCGTCGGCATGGATATCGTCAGGGCGAATGTCGAGAAGATCGGCGGCGTCGTCGACCTGCGCAACGATGAAGGGCGCGGCCTGGCGGTCGTGCTGCGCGTGCCTATGACGCTGACGATCATCTCGGGCCTGATGGTCCGCGCGGCGGGGCAATATTTCGCGATTCCGCGCGGCTCGGTGCGCGAAATCCTGCTCGAGACGAACGACAGTGTCCGCATCGAGCGCATTGGCGGCGGCGAACTCGTCACCGTGCGCGGCGAGCCTTTCCCGCTGCTTCGCCTCGAAACCGTCCTCGGCCGCGAGCGCGACCCGGGCGATGATGTCGAAGACCGCGCGCTCGTCCTCGTCCGGCCGGGGCAGGGGCAGAGCTACGCGCTGAGCGTCGCGGCGATCCACGACCATGAGGAACTGGTGATCAAGCCCGCCGCGCCGATGATCATGGCGACGGGGCTTTATGCGGGCACGACGCTTCCCGACAATGGCCGGCCGGTGCTGCTCCTCGACGTCCAGGGGATTCTCGCCGCTGCGGCGATCGATGCGTCGGAAGCGGGGCGCGGCACGGACCGCGCGATCGAGGCCGACGCCAGCGCGGCCGCCGAACGCGGCGCCGCGCAGCTTCTCTTGTTCCGCGACGTCGGTGGCCGTACGCGCGGCGTCCGCCTGTCGGTCATCGAGCGCGTCGAGGAAGTGCCGGCGCTGGCGCTTTTCGAAAGTGCCGGCCGCATCCAGGTGCAGATCGGCGACGACATTTTCCCCGTCCATGCCGCGCGGCTGCCCGAGGATCATGGCGCGCTGAAGCTGCTCCGCCTCTACGACGGGCAGATGGTGCTCTGCTATCCGATCGAGGCGGTGATCGATATCGTCCGCTTGCCCGAGATGACCCAGCCGGCCGCGGCGCCGGGGCTGATCGCGGGTGTGGTGCTGATCGACGGCGAGCCGGTCGAGATCGTCGATCCCTTCTGGCTGATGGAGCAATATGCGCCCGCTCTCGCCGCCGCGCCTGCCGCGCGCCAGCCGGTGTGTCGCATCGCCGACGACCATGACGGGTGGGGCGGTAACTTCCTGGCGCCGATCCTCCAGAGCGCGGGCTACCGTGTGATAAGCGAGGGCTCCGACGAAGCGGCCGACGTGCTGCTCTGCCTGACCGATGCGGGCATTTGTGCGCAAGATGGCGGCGATGTGCCGATGATCCGGCTGCGCGCTTCGGCAGCGGCGGCGGGCGCCGACGACGACACTGTCTATCGCTACGATCGCGGCGCGCTGCTCGACGCGTTGCGCCGCCATGTCGGGGGAGGGCGCCCATGATGGAAAAACTCTATCTGATCGCGCGCATCGCCGACACGCGCGTCGCGCTGCGCAGCCGCTCGATCCATTCGGTCGTCGCGGTCGGCACCCCGGTCGAGGTGCCCGCCGCGCCGCCGCATGTCGCGGGGCTGTTTGCGCTGCGCAGCCGCGTCTTCACGCTGATCGACCCGCATGTCGTTGTCGGCCTGGCCCCGGTTCCCGCGGTTGCAGGCCAACGCGTCGTCGTCGTCGATGTCGCCGAGCACGGTTATGCGCTGCTCGCCGACGCGATCGAGGATGTCTGTTTCATCGATGCGCCCGAGGCGCGGGTCACCGGCAAGCTGCTTCCGGGTTGGGCGCGCGTCGCCGAAGCGATGATCGAGCATGAGGGGCAATCCTTGCTCGTCGTCGACCCGGCGCATTTTATCACGCTGCCCGCGCTTAAGGCCGCGTGATGCCGGTCGTATTAACACCCTGCACACCCCTTCGCCCTAAGCTGGCGTCAACCCCGGGGGTCGGAGGCATAAATGTCTAAATCTTGTCTGGTCGTCGACGACAGCAAAGTCATTCGCAAGGTCGCACGACATATCCTTGAAAGCATGGCTTTTTCAGTGGAAGAAGCCGCCGACGGACAGGAGGCGCTGACCTTTTGCCGCGCCAACCGTCCCGACGTGATCCTGCTCGACTGGAACATGCCGGTGATGAGCGGAATGGAATTTCTCGGTGCCTTCAACGACCTCGATTTCGGGCGCGAGGATCGGCCGCGCGTCGTCTTCTGCACCACCGAGAACAGCATCGACCATATTCGTGCCGCGATCGAGGCGGGCGCCGACGAATATGTGATGAAGCCGTTCGACCGCGAAACGCTCGAAGGAAAGCTGCAACTCGTCGGCGTGGCCTGAGGCTCGGTCGATGGCGCGCTCCGCCCTTCTTCCAACCGATCCGCAGGGGACCGAACGCCCCGCAGGCCGCAGCGTTCGCGTGATGCTGGTCGATGACAGCCTCGTCGTCCGCAGTATCCTCGAACGCATCGTCGCCCAGACGCCGGGGCTGATGGTTTGTGCCTCGGTGGCCTCGGCGCATGATGCGCTGGCCTTTCTGGCATGCGAACCCGTCGATGTCGTCGTGCTCGATATCGAAATGCCGGGAATGAACGGCATCGACGCGCTGCCGCACATATTGGAACGCGCCGCCAATGCGCGCGTGCTGATCCTGTCGTCGAACTGCGTCGAAGGCGGCCCGGCGGCGATCGAAGCGCTCGCGCTCGGCGCCAGCGACACGCTCGCCAAGCCCGGCCGCGGCAGTTTCTCGGGCCGCTTTGCCGAAGTGCTGACCGCCCGCATCCTGTCGCTCGGGCAGCTTGAACCCGTTCCCACGGCGGCGCGCATCGCCTTTCGCCCGCCGGTTCCCCCGGCGGCGGTCGCGGTCGATGCCGACCAGCGGCTCGAATGTATCGCGGTCGCGGCGTCGACCGGCGGTATTCCGGCATTCGCCAATTTCCTGACCCATCTCGATCCCCGGATCACCGCGCCGATCCTGCTCACCCAGCATCTGCCCGATGCCTTCATGGAATTTTACGCGCGGCAGATCGCGACGATGACCAGGCGCAAGGTGTGCGTGGCCGAGGCGGAGATGGCGGTCGAACGGGACCATATCTATCTCGCGCCGGGCGACGCGCATCTGATGGTGATCGCGAACGGAGCGCGCCGCGAGATTGCGCTCGACCGGCGGCCGGTTGAGAATGGCTGCTGTCCGTCGGCCGACCCGATGCTCGCGTCGGTCGCCGAGGCCTATGGCGCCGGCGGGGTCGCGGTCGTGCTGAGCGGCATGGGCCGCGACGGCGCGCAGGGCGCGCAGCGGCTCAAGGCGGCGGGCGGGACGATCTTTGCCCAGGCGCCCGAAAGCTGCGTGATCTGGGGGATGCCCGGCGCGGTGGCGAAGGCCGGGCTCGCGGCGGCGACGCTCAACCCCGACGCGATCGCGCTGATGCTGCGCGGTTATCTTCCCGGGCGCCGTCCGTCATGATGGGCGGGACGGCGAGCGAGTCGGCTTATCGCGTGCTGATGGGCGTGCTCGAATCGCGGACCGGGCAGACGCTGTCGCCGAACCGCATCTGGCGCATCGAGATGTCGCTGAAACCGGTGATGCAGCGGCACGGCATCGGCGATCTCGACGCGCTCGTCGCCGCACTCGTGACCTCGAACAGCCGCCAGCTGCTCGACGACACGGTCGATGCGATGCTCAACAACGAAACTTATTTCTACCGTGAACATAGTGTGTTCGACGATATTGCTAACAGCGCGCTTGAATATATCCATCGCATCAACCTGCGCGATCGGCGGCTGACGATCTGGCATTGCGGCGTGTCGACGGGGCAGGAAGCCTATTCGATGGCGATGCTGCTGGCCGAACAGGACAGCAAATGGGCCGGGTGGCGCGTCGATATCGTCGGCACCGACGTCAGCTATCACGCGGTCGGCCGCGCCCGCGTCGGGCTTTACAGCCAGTTCGAGATTCAGCGCGGCCTGCCGGTGCAGCGCATGGTGCGCTGGTTCGATCAGACCGAAGCGGGCTGGCTCGCAAAGGCCGATTTGCGCCGCCGCGTCGATTTCTCGGTCCAGAACATGTTGATCGACCGGCCGCCGCTCGCCGCACCTGCGGACCTGATCTTCTGCCGCAACCTGCTGCTCTATTTCTCGTTGCCGATGCGGCAAAAGGCGTTTGCGCGGTTGCGCGCGGTGGCGGCGCCGCAAAGCTTCCTCATCCTCGGCGCGGGCGAGACGGTGCTGGGGCAGACCGACCAGTTCGTCGCCAGCCCGCGGCTGCGCGGCCTATACGAGCCCGCCGACCAGCAGGTCCGCCGACCGGTCATGGCCCCGCAAGCCGCCGCCTGACCTTGCTTTTTCCTGCCCGCTGGCGCAGGGGAGAGACAGGGCAGGGACAGGATGGACCGCAAGACGCATGAGCGATTTTATCGAACGCTGGTCACCCAATTTCGACGAGCGCGTGCTGCCCATATCGATGATCGTCCTCCATTATACCGGTATGAAGACCGGAGCCGAAGCCCTTGATCGACTTGCCGATGCCGACGCGAAGGTGTCGGCGCACTATGTCGTCAGCGAGGATGGCCAGATCACGCAGATGGTGATGGAGGACAAGCGCGCCTGGCACGCGGGCAAGTCGCATTGGCGCGGGGTCAGCGATATCAATTCGGCGAGCATCGGGATCGAGATCGTCAATCCCGGGCACGAATGGGGCTATGTTCCCTTTCCCGATCCGCAGGTGGCGTCGGTCGTCCGTCTCGTCCACCAGATCAAGGATCGCTATGCGATCACGCGCGGCAATGTCGTCGGCCATTCGGACATTGCGCCGACCCGCAAGCAGGATCCGGGCGAGCTTTTTCCGTGGGAGGAACTCGCGCGCCGCCGCCTTGCACTGCCGCGCCCGACCAGGAAACTGACCGACCCCTTGTGGACCGATGCGGGCTTTCTGCTCGCGCTCGAGCGCTTCGGTTACGACGTGACCGACGGTTTCGCGGCGACCGTCGCGTTTCAGCGGCGGTTCCGGCCCGAACTGATCGACGGCACGATCGACGGCGAATGCCGCGCGATCCTGCTGGCGCTGCTGCTGCCCCAGCCCGAGGGGAATTGATCGGCGGCTGGCGACCGATTGCGGTCATACAACCTTCGTCACCCCAGGGTCCATGGCCTGTCGTTTCCTTCGGCGCAGCGCCTGACGAGAGCGCAGGCCATGGATGCTGAAACAAGTTCAGCATGACGAGGTGGCAAGGTCCGCTCCCCACCACCCCAAAGCCGTCGTCATTCTGCGGACGAAGCGGAATTGACGATCGTCAATCCGGCCGCGAGCGCAGCGCGTAGCCGTGGCCTTTTACCGTGCGCAGCATCGGCCAGGCGAAATCGCGGTCCACCTTGGCGCGAAGCCGCGACATATGCACCTCGACCCGGTTGGTTCCGGGGTCGAAATCGAGCCGCCACACCGCCTTCAGCAGCGCCGAGCGCGACAGCGGTCGGTCGGGAACGCGCGCGAGATTGGCGAGCAGGTCGAACTCGCGCAGCGGCAGGCGGATGAGCCGCCCCGCGCGCTCGACCCGCCGGTCGATCAGGTCGATCCGAAGCTCGCCTTCGCCGAGTTGCCCCGCCGCGAGCCGGCTGCGGCGGATGAGGCTGGCGATGCGCGCGAGCAGTTCGGGCAGATTGTCGGTCCAGCCGACCGCGTCGTCGGCACCATGGGTCAGCCCGGTCATCCGGTCACCCAGCGAATCGCGATCCGACAGGACAAGCAGCGGACGGCGCCCCGCGATGCTGCGCGCGAGCCGGACGAACGCGGACGGCTCCTGCCAGCCCAGAAAGGGATTGATCACCAGAAGGTCGAAACAGCAATCGAGCCAGGGGCGGAGCCCGCCGACCGGCGCGGGCAGGATATGCGCACGATGCCCCGCCGCCGTTACGGAATCGAACAAGGCCCGGTCGCGCAGCGGATGATAGACGGCGACCAGCGGCGTCCTGTCCTCGTCCACCGCCGCGCCGATCGCTTCCATTCGCGTCTCCCCCGATCCGCCATGCGCGGCATTGCGCCGCGCCTCCGCTGTGCTAACCCCGAGTCATGACCAGTGCCACCTTGCTCGAAGCCGACTTCGCCACCCTGCCCGATCTCGTCCGCGCCCATGCGGCCGAACGTCCCGATGCCATAGCCGCCGCCGACCCGGCGCGGCGGCTGAGCTGGTCCGAACTGGACGCAACGATCGACCGGATCGCGGCACGGCTGCAGGCCGAGGGCTTCGCCAAGGGCGACCGCACCGCGATCGCGGGGCTGAACAGCGTCGAACAGATGGCGGTGATCCTCGGCACGCTGCGCGCCGGCGGGGTCGCCGGGCTGATCACCAACAGCGCGACCGGCGAGCAGATGGCGGCGATGATCGCCGACACCGGCGCGCGCCACCTGTTCCTCGACAGCGCGGCGGCCGCGAGCCTCGAAGGGCAGAGCATCGCCGCGCGCGAGCGCATCGCGATGGACGGCAGCACCGTCGGCACGGCGCTGGACGCGTGGATGGCGCCCGCGGGCACGAAGCCCGAGCCGGTCGCGATCGATCCGCTCGACGGGTTCAACATCATCTATTCGTCGGGCACCACCGGCACGCCCAAGGGCATCGTCCACAGCCATGCGATGCGCTGGCAGCATATCCAGCGCGGGGTTCCGGCCTATGGACCGAAGGCGGTGACGATCCTGTCGACCCCGCTCTATTCGAACACGACGATGGCGAGCTTCCTCCCCACCGTCGGATCGGGCGGGCAGGTCGTGCTGATGAAGAAATTCGACGCGCGCGGTTTCCTCGAACTCGCGGAGCGCGAGCGCGCGACCAACACGATGCTGGTGCCCGTGCAATATCGGCGGATCATGGCGCTCGAGGATTTCGAGCGCTTCGACCTTTCGAGCTTCATCATGAAATATTGCACCTCGGCGCCCTTCCCCGCCGCGCTCAAGGCCGACGTGCTGAAGCGCTGGCCCGGCGGGCTCGTCGAAATCTACGGCATGACCGAGGGCGGCGCGGCCTTCATCCTCGAGGCGCATCAATTCCCCGACAAGCTCCACACCGTCGGCAAGCCCGCACCCGGCCATGTCGCCAAGGTGATCGACGAAGAGGGCAACGAACTGCCGCAAGGATCGGTCGGCGAAGTCGTCGGCCGCTCGCCGGCGATGATGACCGGCTACAACAACCGCCCCGATGCGACGAAGGCGATGCACTGGCACGATGCCGAGGGAAACCTCTTCTATCGCCACGGCGACATCGGCCGCATCGACGAGGACGGCTTCCTGACCCTGATGGACCGCGCCAAGGACATGATCATCTCGGGCGGCTTCAACATCTTTCCGAGCGACCTCGAGGCGATATTGAACGCCGACGAGCGCGTCGTCGAAGCGACCGTCGTCGGGATGCCGAGCGAGGAGTGGGGCGAGACGCCGGTCGCCTTCGTCGTGCTGAGGGACGGCGCGGACGCCGAAGCGGTGCGCGCCGACTGCAACGCCAAGGTCGGCAAGACCCAGCGGCTGAGCGCGATCGAGGTGGTGGAGGAACTGCCGCGCAGTGCGATCGGCAAGGTGCTGAAGCGCGAATTGCGCGATGCCTATGCAGGGTGAATGGCGGGTAGCGGCCGGAAACTGGCCTGAGTAACATCGTCATCCCGGACTTGATCCGGGATCCATTCTCTCGGCGCCGGATGAATGGATCCCGGATCAAGTTCGGGATGACGAGAGTCTGAAAGTCGCGCTCAGCATCTCTCCTCTTCGTCATCCCCGCGAAAGCGGGAACCCAGAACGTGCGTCGGCTGACCCCACTCTGGGTTCCCGCTTTCGCGGGAATGACGAAAGTCGGGAAAGGGCTGCTCCCCACCCCAAAGCAGCCGGTCCCTACAATCGCTCGTAATGGCCGTCCATTCGCGCTATACTCCCTCCCGCCAGAGGGTCGGGCGATCGCCGCTGCGCGCAGGCGCGGGGGAGGAAAGTCCGGGCTCCACGGAAACCACGGTGCCGGATAACGTCCGGCGGCCCCCGCGAGGGGGTCAGGGAAAGTGCCACAGAGAAGAGACCGCCAAAGGCTTCGGCCCGGCGAAAGGTGAAAGGGTGCGGTAAGAGCGCACCGCGCGGACGGTAACGGACGCGGCACGGCAAACCCCACCGGGAGCAAGGTCGAATAGGGATGGCAAGAGGGAACTCAGGGCTGGTTCCGGCCCCGCCGTCCGGGTTGACTGCTTGAGCGTTCGGGCAACCGCACGCCTAGAGGAATGATCGCCCATCCCCGGCAACGGGGTGGACAGAACCCGGCTTACAGACCCTCTGGCGCCTCTCTCCATCCCGTGCGCGGAACCGCGCATAGCCGCCCCGCGTTTCATGCGGACCAGAAAGGGAGACGAGCCATGCAAGTCGTCGATGACCATGTCGAGGTGACCGAAACCGAAGCGAGCGGCGGGGTAAAGGAGCAGGGCGTGCGCTATGTCCTGGCGATTTCGCTGCTGGCCGTGATCGTCGTGCTGTCGGCCATATGGATCGTGCCGGCGCTGCTGCGCGGCTGATCCGGCTCATTTGCCCTTCATCGCCATGTCGAGCGTCTTTTCTGCGTTCGGCGTGTCCTCCATATACAGCGCCGTGACCGGTCGCTTGAAACGCTTGACCGCCGATTTATCGTAATTCGCGTTCTCGCCGCTGCCGACGAGTTTCATCTTCGTCGCGATGACGTCGCCGGTCAGCAGGTTCCAGCTCATTTCGGCGCCGTCATGAGCATAGGTCCGGCTGTAGAGCGTCGCGTCGAGCCCGATCAGCCGCATCTTCGGCCGTGCCTTGTCGCCACGGAAGCGATAGGTCGCCGACACCGCCGTGGTGCCGCCCGTCAGGTCCCTGACGACCAATACGCCCTTGCTCACCCTCATTTCGGCGGGTCCCAGCGGAAAGGCGTCGAGTTCGACGCTCCCGGCGGGTTCGTGATACAGATCATATTCGCCCCGCGCGGCAAAGCGGACGTGGAGCCAGCGCGTATCTTCGCCGCGGACGATATAGGCCGTGTCGATAGCGCCGTCGCCGTTCATGTCGCCGTCGACGCGGGTTTCGATATCCTCGCCGTTCTTGAGGTCGGCGCGGATTTCCTCGTCGGTCAGAACCGGAATCCCGGGCGGCTGCATCGCCTGCACCGGGCCCGATGCCGCCAAGGTCGCCGCCAGAACCAGCGTCCGCATTTCGCTTCCTCCCCTGTCTTTGCCCCGTCTTTAGTGTCGCGGCTTGCCCTCGTTTATGATCGCGCTCACAGTCCGGCGGACAGGGCCTCCGTCAGGGATAGCGGATCGTCATGATCTCCCATAGTTTCGGTCCCGCAGGAAGCTGTACCGTGCGGAGGTCGCCGACCGCGGCGCCGCGCAGCGCGCGGGCGAGGGGGCTGTTCCAGCCAATCCGGCCGGCGCCGGCATCGGCCTCGTCGTCGCCGACCAGCGTGACGGTCCGGCGTGCATCGTCGTCGGCGGCGAGTTCGACCGTTGCGCCGAACCAGACGCGGCTCTTGTCGGGCTGTTCGGCCGGATCGACGACGCGCGCCGCTTTCATCCGCCGCGCGAGGAAGCCCAGCCGCCGGTCGATCTCGCGCAGCCGCTTGCGGCCATAGATATAATCGCCATTCTCGCTGCGGTCGCCGTTGCCCGCCGCCCAACTGATCGTTTCGACCAGCTTCGGCCGTTCCTGCCCGAACAGCGCGTCATATTCGGCGCGCAGCGCGGCAAAGCCGGCCGGGCTGATGATGTTGGTCTTGTCCCCCGCCATGGGGCCTACCCCGGATTGCGTTTGCCGAGGTAGAAGCTCAGCGGGGCCTGGGGCAGCGTCCGCCCCTCGCGCAGCGTGTCGTAGACGACGGCGTTTTCGAGCACGCGCTGGACATAGTTGCGCGTCTCGAAGATCGGGATCGCCTCGATCCAGTCGACCATGTCGATGCCGCCGCCGCGCGGATCGCCGTTGGCGCGCAGCCATTTGTTCACATTGCCCGGTCCGGCGTTATAGGCCGCGACCGCGAGCGGGTAGCTGCCGCCGAAATAGCTCAGCATCTGCTGGAAATAGGTCGAGCCGAGCGTGAGATTGTAATTGGTGTCGCTGGTCAGCGAGCCCGCGTCGTAGCTGAGACCCAGCTTGCCCGCGACTTCGCGTGCGGTGCCCGGCATGAGCTGCATCATCCCGCGCGCGCCGGCGTGACTGATCGCCTGCCGGTCGAACTGGCTTTCCTGCCGCGTGATCGCATGGATGAAGGTCCAGTTGCCTTCATGGCCCGAGGGCACGCGCACGGTCGGGAAGCCCGACACCTCGACCGCGTCGAGGCTGTTCGCCTGCGCGCTGCGGCCGATCATCACGCCGAGGTCGGGGCGGCCGATCGATGCGGCGAGCTGGCCGGCGAGGACATGGTCGGCGGGCGTGGTCGCGCGCTGTGCGATGGCGCGCAGGAACTGCGACTGCTCGCGCCACGCGCCGATCTCGCCCAGCGCGCGGGCGGCGCGCACCAGCCGGTTGTCGTCGAAGGCCCGCCGCTCGTCGCCGTTGACCGCGATCGTCGGGTTCGGCGCCGGCTTGGGCTGCGGCCGGCCGAGCCGTTCGAGCGAAAGCTGGCCGTAGAACTGGTCGTAATGCTGCGCGGCGTCGTTGAAATAGCGGTTCGCGGTGTCGCGGTCCCCCGCGGCGAGCGCGGCGCGGCCCGCCCAGTAGAAACCCTTGGTTCGCGTCTGCGCCGAGCGTGCGGCTTCGCCATAGGCGGCATAGAGCCGCACCGCCTCGCCGGGGCGACCGAGGCTCTTGAAGGCGAGCTGGCCGGCGAGCCAGGCGAGCGAGGTATAATCGTCGCGCACCCCGAGCGGCGCTTCGCGGATCACCACGCCGGGCGCGAAGCTGTCATCGATCTGCTTCGCGATATTATAGGCAGTGAGCTTGTCGCCCGCGGCGTCGGCTTGCCGCGCATTGGTCAGCAGCGTTTCGATCCATTCCTCGGCGTCGGTCGGCGCCTTCGCCAGCGAGCGCGGGGCGGCGAGCAGCGACCGCGCCTCGCCGACGCGGCCCGCCTTGCGCAGCCAGGTGGCCTTATCGGTGATATATCCGGCATCGGTGCGGGTAAGCGACGGGTTGGCGCTTTCGACCGCAGAGGCCTGCAGCGCGGCGTCGACCGCGCCGCTGCGCATCGCGAGGCGCGCCGCGAAGACCGCGCGCTTTTCGGGCGACACATAGGGAAGCTGGCGGCCCGCGGCGATCGTCGAGCCCGTCCACAGCAGCCGGTCCATGCGTGCATCATGGTCGGCGAGGCTGAAGGCGCCTGGGAAGAAGCTGAGCGCGCGGCTTACCTCCATCTCGTCGACGATGCCGCCGGTCCAGGCGCGGCGGGCGGCGGCATTCGCGTCTTCGCGGCGGCCGGCGGCGTTGAGCGCGAGCGCGTAGCGCAGCTCGCCGCTCGGTGTGCGCGGCGGATAGGTCTGGAAGAAGGCGAGGGTGCGCTGCGGATCGTAGCTGTCGAGCGCGATCGCCTTTTCGGCGCGCACGCGCAGCTTGTCGGCGTCGGGCCAGTCGCGGTTCGCCATCAGGAAGCGCGAAAGCTGATCGAAGGAGGCGGTGTTGGTCGCGGTCAGGCGCCGCCACTCGAGCACCGCATCGCCGACCGAGCTGGTCGACGGCGGCGTCCCCGACTGGGCCGCGAGCCCCATCTGGGCGCGATACCAGGCCATTTGTTCGGGGGTGAGTTCGCTCGCATGAGCAGCATTGGGGAGGAGAAGGGCGGCGGCGAGCGCCAGACGGGAAATGCGGGTCAGCGAAATCATGCCGGCCATGGTAATGCCAAACTCCTTGCGGGGCGCTGAATAGACGTTCAATAGCGTGCGCGCCGGCCGATCCTATGGCCGCGCCGGAGTCTTTGTAAAGGAGCGGAGCATGTTTTCGGGGTCGATTCCCGCCTTGGTGACGCCATTTCGCGACGGTGCGTTCGATGCGCCGGCGTTCAAACGGCTGGTCGAATGGCAGATCGACGAGGGAACGAGCGCGCTCGTGCCGTGCGGCACCACCGGCGAAAGCCCAACCCTGGGCTTCGACGAACATTATCAGGTGATCGACGCCTGCATCGAAGCGGCGGCGGGGCGCGTGCCCGTGATCGCCGGTTGCGGATCGAACGACACCGCGACCGCGATCCGCCATATGCGTTACGCCGAGAAGTCTGGCGCGACCGCGGCACTGGTCGTCGCGCCTTATTACAACCGGCCGACGCAGGAAGGGCTGATCGCGCATTTCAAGGCGCTCGCCGAAGCGAGCAGCCTGCCGATCGTCGTCTATAATGTTCCCGGCCGCACCGTCACCGACATCAGCGCCGAGACGATGTGCAGGCTCGCGGAAATCCCTTCGGTCGTCGCGATCAAGGATGCGAGCGGCGACCTCGCCCGCGTGACGGTCCAGCGCGCGGGCACGCCCGCCGATTTCTGTCAGCTTAGCGGCAACGACGATCTGTGGCTGCCGCATGCGGTGCTCGGCGGCGTCGGTTGCATTTCGGTTACCGCCAATGTCGCGCCGCGCCTCTGCGCCGATTTCGCCGCGGCCTGTGCATCGGGCGACTGGACCGGCGCGCTGGCGCTGCATGACCGATTGTTCGACCTGCACAAGGCGATGTTCTCCGACGCGTCGCCCGGCCCGGTCAAATATGCGCTGTCGCGCGTCCATGACTGGTTTTCGCCCGAAGTGCGCCTACCTATCATCGATGCGTCCGAGGCATCGCGCCAGGCCGTCGATGCCGCGCTTTCCGCGGCGGGAGTAATCTAGGTTCCGTTTCATGGCCCGTCCGCAGTCCGCAGCCGAATTCGACAAGAAGAAGGTCGTCGCCGAGAACCGGCGCGCGCGCTTCGACTATGCCATCGAACAGGTGTTCGAGGCGGGCATCGCCTTGCAGGGGACCGAGGTCAAATCGCTGCGTTTCGGCGAGGGGACGATCGCCGAAAGCTATGCCGAGGTGACCGGCGGCGAAGTATGGCTGATCAACGCCAACATCCCCGAATTCAGCCACGGCAACCGTTTCAACCATGAGCCCCGGCGGCCGCGCAAATTGCTGCTCAACGGGCGCGAGATCAACAAGCTGCACGCGGGCGTGATGCGGCAGGGTATGACGCTGGTTCCGCTGTCGGTCTATTTCAACAGCCGCGGCCGCGCCAAGGTCGAGCTCGCGCTCGCCAAGGGCAAGAAGGCGCACGACAAGCGCGAGTCGATCAAGGAGCGCGACTGGAAGCGCGACAAGGAACGGCTGATGAAGGATCGCGGATGAGCGGGGGAGGTCAGCCGCGCGACAAGGCGTTCCTGATGAACTGGATACGCCGGAACTCGCCGACGCGCGAGGAGCTGCTGGCGAGCCGCTTCGTCAAACCCTTCGCGCACCGCGTCGCGCACAGCCATTTGTGGCGCTTTACGCGCACCTCGGTGCGGCGCGGCACCGCGCTGGGGCTGTTCGTCGGCATCTTCTTCCTGATTCCGGGCGTCCAGATTCTGGGCGTCGCGCTGCTCGCGCTGCCGTTTCGTGCCAATATCCCGATCGGGGCGGCGATGACCTTTTTGTCGAACCCGGTGACGACCCCGCTGATCCTCGCCGCCTCGGTGTGGCTCGGCAATGTGCTGTTCGGGATGCACACCAATATGGCGGGGCTTTACGCGCTCTACGAGCGATCGGCCTCGCTTTCGGATTGGTGGCAATGGTTCACCGCGAATGCCGGGCCGGCGCTGCTCGGCGGGCTCGGCGGATTGTTCGTGATTTCGGCGGTCTCGGCGATCGTCGGCTATATTCTGGCGTCGGTCATCTGGGACAATTGGATTCGCCTGCGCTGGCGGCGCAAGATTCGCCGCGCGCGCGACCAACGACTTGAGGCATCGACGAGCGACACTGCCGCCGGTTGAACCGCGGCGGCCCGCGCGCCTATAGCTGTTCCCATCGCAAGATCGCGCCCCGGCGCGTTCTTCGCACTATCTATCTGGGGAACATCATGACTTTGAACCTTTCTTCGCGCCTGATGGCGACCGCTGCGCTTGGCGCGATGCTGATGGCGGCAACGCCCGTCTTCGCTCAGGAAACCGCTGCTACGACGCCCGCGACTGATACCGCCAAGCCCGAAATCGGCGATTTCGGCTTCGACTTCTCGGGCATGGACAAGAGCGTTCAGCCCGGCGACGATTTCTATGCCTATGCCAACGGCACCTGGGCGAAGGACACCGCGATCCCGGCCGACAAGTCGAACTACGGCATGTTCACCGCGCTCGCCGACCTGTCGCAGAAGCGCACGCAGGAAATTCTCGAGGCGGCCAAGGGTGATCCGAACAGCATGATCGGCCGCGCCTATGCCTCCTATCTCGATTCGGCGGCGGTCGAGGCGAAGGGGCTGGCGCCGATCGAGCCGTGGCTGAACAAGATCCGCGCCGTCGACAAGGCCGGGCTCCCCGCGCTGCTCGCCGAGGCCGATCGCAGCGGCGTGTCGCATTTCTTCGGCGGCTATGTCGGGCAGGACGACAAGAATCCCGACGTCTATATCTACACGATGTTCCAGGGCGGCATCGGCATGCCCGACCGCGACTTTTACCTGAAGGACGGCGAGCGCAACCTGAAGTTGCAGGCCGCCTACCTCAAGCATCTGGAGAATGTCCTGACGCTGGCGGGCGAACAGGATGCCGCGGCACGCGCCAAGGCGATCTATGACTTCGAAAAGCAGGTCGCGACCGTCCACTGGGACAAGAACGACAGCAGCGACGCGACCAAAGTCTATAACAAGATGACGATCGCCGACCTGACCAAGGCCGCGCCCGGCTTTGACTGGACGACCTTCATCCGCGGCGTCGGGGTCAAGGAGGATGCGATTCTGGTCGCGCAGCCGAGCGCGCTGACCGGCGAGGCGAAGCTGATCGCCGACGCGCCGATCGGGGTGCTGCGCGATGCGTTGCTCGTCCGCAGCCTCGACGGTTTCTCGGGCGAGTTGCCCGACGCGGTCGCCCAGGAGGCCTTCTCCTTCTATGGCACCGCGCTGTCGGGGACGCCGCAGATGCAGGAACGCTGGAAGCGCGCGGTCGATTTCACCACGGGCAATCTGGGCGAAGCGGTCGGCCAGGACTATGTCGCGAAATATTTCCCGCCCGAAACCAAGGCGGCGATGGATGTCCTCGTGAAGAACGTCCTCGCGGCGCTGGACGCGCGGATCGGCAACCTCACCTGGATGCAGCCTGCGACCAAGGTGAAGGCGAAGAAGAAGCTCGCCAATTTCACGACCAAGATCGGCTATCCCGACCGCTGGAAGGATTACAGCAAGCTGGAAATCAAGGCCGACGATCTGTTCGGCAATGCGTTGCGATCGAACCAGTTCGCGCACGACGACAATATCAGCCGCCTCGGCGGGCCGATCCGTCGCTGGGAGTGGGGAATGACCCCTATGGAGGTCAATGCCTACGCCAATTTCGGGATGAACGAGATCGTTTTCCCCGCCGCTATCCTGCAGCCGCCTTTCTTTGACCCGAAGGCCGACGCGGCGATCAACTATGGCGGGATCGGCGCCGTCATCGGCCACGAAGTCAGCCATCATTTCGACGACCAGGGCGCGAAATATGACGAGACGGGCAAACTCGCCGACTGGTGGACCCCCGCCGACGTCAAGGCGTTCGAGGCCGCGGGCAAGGCGCTAGTCGCGCAATACAGCGCGTATGAAGTGCTGCCCGGCGAACATTTGGACGGCGAGTTCACGCTCGGCGAGAATATCGGCGATCTCGCCGGTCTGACGATCGCCTATGACGCCTACAAGAAGTCGCTCGGCGGCAAGGAGGCGCCGGTGATCGACGGGCTGACCGGGGATCAGCGCTTCTTCCTCGGCTGGGCGCAGGTGTGGCGGCGCAACTATCGCGAGCAGAATCTGTCGCAGCGCATCACGACCGACCCGCATTCGCCGTCGATTCAGCGGGCTTGGGTCTCGCGCAACCTTGACCCTTGGTATAAGGCCTATAACGTCAAGCCGGGCCAGAAACTCTATCTGGCGCCCAAGGATCGCGTCCGCATCTGGTGATGCGCCCATAGAAGAGAGTGTCGTTGACCGCGCAAAGCCTGCCTGCCGCTGATGGGGATTTCAGTCGGGGGGCGGGCTCCGCGGGGCCGGTTCCGGTGCTTGCGGCGCTGTCGCGGCTGGATGCCGCGATCGTCGGCGGGCTCGCCTTGCTGTCGGTCGCGCTGCTGTTCTGGGCGACGGGCAATGCGGTGCTGGCTGCCGGCTTCCTCGCCGGACTCGCGATCGCCGTCGGCGGCGTCCTTCTCGCGCGCCGGCTGTTTCCGGCCGTGGCCGTCGGCGAGGCGGCGCTGCCCGACTGGACGATGCTGCGCGCGGCGGTCAACCACGACGATGTCGCGATCGCGGTGACCGACCGCGCGGGGCGGCTCGTCTGCGCCAACGACCTGTTCGCGACGTGGATGGGCGGTTTCGTGACTCCGCCGGGGCTGCCGCTCGACGGTCGCGGTGCCGACTTGCTCAAGAACGCCGGGCGCGCCGCGTGGCGCGATGGCGAGGGGCACGCCAGCGACATCGCGGTCGGGCCGCTGCAATTGCAGGCGCAGGTGACGCGGACCGGGCAGGCCGAGGATTATCTCGTCTGGCGTTTCGCCGCGCTTGAGCGGCTCGACCTCGCGAACGAGGTGATGCGCCATCTCGACGGCCCCGCTGGCCGCACCCTCGGGCACGCGGGGATCATGGCGGCGCTGGTCAGCCCCGAAGGACGGCTGCGCACCGCCAACCAGGCCTTTCTGCTCCGCGCGTTCGATGAGGGCGGGCAGGCGCATTATGCCGGGCGCGACGTTGCTGCTCTGCTGCGGCTCGACGATGCGGGGACGCTCACTTTCGCACGCGAGGGCGAACGGGCGACGCCAGTGCGGATGCTCCAGATCCCGCTGACGCCGGCCGACGGCCATGGCCCGGTGCTGCTCGCGATGCTCGACGAGGAGATGGGGCCCGCCGATCGCGGCGCCGCGCAGACCTATGTCGAGACCTTGCTGTCGCTGCTGCCTTTCGGGCTGGCGCTGGTCGATCGTGACGGGCGCTTCCTTTACATGAATCGCGCCTTCGTCCGCGCCGCGGGGATCGGCGATGGGCGCCCGCCGCGCTATCCCGGCGATTTGGTGGTCGGAGAGGACAAGGGGCCGCTTGCCGACATGATCCGGCGCCACAGCAGCGGCCAGCAAGTCGGCGGCGATTTGTCGATCCGGCTCATCGGGCAGGGCGACGATCCGGTGTCGATGCGCGTCGTCGGCGTGCGCGGGCTCGGCGAGGCGGCGGTGCTGCTCAGCCTCAAGGATTCGAGCGAGGAATCGCGCCTCAAGCGCCAGGTCGCGCAGGCGTCCAAGATGCAGGCGGTCGGTCAGCTCGCGGGCGGCGTCGCGCATGATTTCAACAATATCCTGACCGCGGTGCTCGGCGCCTGCGACCTGATGCTGATGCGCCACACGCCGGGCGATAGCGATTATGACGACATCCAGCAGATTCGCAGCAATGCCAATCGCGCCGCGAGCCTAACGCGGCAATTGCTCGCCTTCTCGCGCCAGCAGACGCTGCGTCCGCAGATATTGCAGCTTCCCGACGTGATTTCGGAAGTATCGCACCTGCTCAAGCGGCTGATCGGCGATACCATCCAGCTTACCGTGCATCACGGCCGCGGGCTTGGCGCGGTGCGCGCCGACCCGGGACAACTCGAACAGGTGATCATCAACCTTGCGGTCAACGCGCGCGATGCGATGGCGGGTGCGGGGACGCTGACGATCGAGACCTATCCGGTGTCGGCCGCCGACGTGCGCCAGATGGGCAATGAATTCATGCCCCCCGCCGACTATAGCGCGCTGAAGGTCAGTGATACCGGAAGCGGCATTCCCGCCGACGTGCTGCCGAAGATCTTCGAACCCTTCTTCACCACCAAGGATGTCGGCAAGGGAACCGGGCTCGGCCTGTCGACCGTCTATGGCATCATCAAGCAGTCGGCGGGCTTCATCTTTGCCGACAGCCGGCCGGGGGAGACCAGTTTCACCATCTATCTCCCCGTCCACCGCGCGGGGAGCGACGGGCCCGCGACGCCCGCGCCGGCGGCGAAGCCGAAGAAGAGTCAGTGGGGCACCGGCACGATCCTGCTCGTCGAGGATGAGGATATGGTGCGCGCGGTCGCGGAACGCGCGCTGACCCGTGCGGGTTATAGCGTCGTCACCGCTTCGCAGGGCGAGGAAGGACTGGAGCGTTTCGCCGGGATGGAAAAGATCGACCTGATCGTCAGCGATGTGGTGATGCCGACGATGGACGGCCCGGCGATGGTGCGCGCGATGCGCGCGAAGCGGCCGGTGCTGCCGGTGCTCTTCATGTCGGGTTATGCCGAGGAGCAACTCCGTCAGTCGATCGACATCGCCGACGTCGCGTTCCTGCCCAAACCCTTTTCGGTTGCGCAATTGACCGAAGCGGTGTCGGCGGCGCTCGACGAAGCCGCGCATCGGGCGGACCATGGCTGACGCGCCGCGCATCCTGCTGGTCGAGGACGATGTGCTGATCGGCATGATGCTCGCCGATATGTTCGACGCGCTCGGCCTGCCCGAGCCCGCGCAGGCGACGACGAACGGCGAGGCGCTGGCGGTGATCGCCGCCGAATCGCTCGCGGGTGCGCTGATCGACATCAATCTCGGCGACGAAAAGGGCTGGCCGATCGCCGACGCGCTCGCGGCGCGAGGCATTCCTTTTGCTTTCACCTCGGGCGGCGGCGACGTGATCCCGCCCGCGCACGCGCACCGGCGGCTGGTGACCAAGCCGTTCCGCCTCACCGATATCGAGGCGGCGATAGGCGAGTTCGGAGCCTGAATCGTCGCCCCCCACAGGCGGGGGATGCCGCCGTTCTTACACTTCGTCATTGCGAGCGAAGCGAAGCAATCCAGGGCGGTTTTCAAACACTCTGGATTGCTTCGCTTCGCTCGCAATGACAATTCCAGAACATTGTATGTTCCCCTCTTGTTCCATGAGAACAAATGTGGCACATGAGGCAGGCGTTGCGATGCTTCCGCGGTCGCTCTAGAGCAGGAAAGGGACGGCAATGGCCGGACAATTGTCACTCGTCGAATCGGGGAAATCAGTGAACGGAACGGACAGGCAGAAGGCGCTTGACGCCGCGCTCGCGCAAATCGATCGCGCGTTCGGCAAGGGCTCGGTGATGAAGCTGGGCTCGAAGGAAGCGATGCAGGTCGAGGCGGTTTCGACCGGCTCGCTCGGGCTCGACATCGCCTTGGGGGTCGGCGGTCTGCCGCGCGGCCGCGTCATCGAAATCTATGGTCCCGAAAGCTCGGGCAAGACCACGCTCGCGCTGCACTGCATCGCCGAGGCGCAGAAGATGGGCGGCACCGCGGCCTTCGTCGATGCCGAACATGCGCTCGACCCCGTCTATGCCAAGAAGCTCGGCGTCGACATCGACGAACTGATCGTGTCGCAGCCCGACACCGGCGAACAGGCGCTGGAGATCGTCGACACGCTGGTGCGCTCGAACGCGATCGACGTCCTCGTCGTCGACTCGGTCGCCGCGCTCGTCCCGCGCGCCGAGATCGAGGGCGAGATGGGCGACAGCCACGTCGGCCTCCAGGCGCGCCTGATGTCGCAGTCGCTCCGCAAGCTCACGGGATCGATCAGCCGCTCGCGCTGCATGGTGATCTTCATCAACCAGCTTCGCATGAAGATCGGCGTGATGTACGGCAATCCTGAGACGACGACCGGCGGCAACGCGCTCAAATTCTACGCTTCGGTTCGCCTCGACATCCGCCGCACCGGCCAGATCAAGAATGGCGACGAAATCGTCGGCAACACGACGCGCGTCAAGGTCGTCAAGAACAAGGTCGCTCCGCCGTTCAAACAGGTCGAATTCGACATCATGTACGGGCAGGGCATTTCCAAGATCGGCGAAATTCTCGACCTCGGCGTCAAGGCCGGACTGGTCGAAAAATCGGGCGCCTGGTTCAGCTATGACTCGATCCGTATCGGCCAGGGTCGAGAGAATGCGAAGACCTTCCTGACCGAGAATCCCGAGCTGATGCAGCGCCTCGAAAGCGCGATCCGCACCCGCACCGACGCGGTGGCCGAGGAAATGATGACCGGCCCCGACGATGACGGCGACGATTGATCGATTCTGAACGCCATCCGGCCGGTTTCCTCTCCCACGGACCGGCCGGCCGACGGCGGCGGGCCCCGCAGCCTCCTTGCGGCTGCATCGCACCTGCACCTGTCCCTCTCGCAGGTCGGCCCGCCCGCCGTTGATTCCTCGCTGCCGGTTCCGCGGTATATGATGCGGCGGCGGTATTGGGGTGGGGAACTGCCCTTCCTGACCTTCGTCATCCCCGCGAAAGCGGGAACCCAGAGTGGGGTCAGCCGACGCACGCTCTGGGTTCCCGCTTTCGCGGGAATGACGACGATAAGAGATGCTGAGCGCGACTTTCAGTCTCTCGTCATCCCGGACTTGATCCGGGATCTATTCATCCGGCGCTGAGAGAATGGATCCCGGATCAAGTCCGGGATGACGATGCAAGATAGGTCCGCTTCCGGTCGAAACCCGCCATTCCTCGAAAATCGGGCGAACCGCGCGAATGGGGAGAGAAATCGTTCGGCATCTTGTAGTCCGCAGGCGATAGATTGTTTCTCGGATGCGCTGAAACCTGCAGACTCTCGCCATTTTTGCGTGAATTGTCTTCCTTTCTGCGCATGAGCGCTTCAAATCGTCATCCGACCCGATGCGAGCCGAAGGAAAGCACAATGAGCCTGATCGTCCATCACCTGAACAACAGCCGCTCGCAGCGCATATTGTGGCTGCTCGAGGAAATCGGCGCGCCCTATGAGATCAAATTCTACGACCGCGATCCGGTGACCAATCTCGCCCCGCCCGAACTGCTCGCTGTGCATCCGCTCGGCAAGTCGCCGGTGATCGAGGACGGCGGCAAGGTGATTACCGAATCGGGGGCGATCGTCGAATATCTCTGCGAACGCCATGGCGGCGGCGCTCTGGTTCCCGAACGCGGCACCGACGATCATGTCCGCCACCTCGAATGGATGCATTTCGCCGAGGGGTCGGCGATGACGCCGATCCTGCTACGCATCTATACCGCGCGGCTGGGCGAAGCGGCGGCGCCGCTCGAAGCGCGTATCGCCCAGCAGCTCGATTCGCATTTTTCCTATATGGAAAGCCGGGTGAGCGACGCGGGCCATTTCGTCGGCTCCGATCTGTCGGCGGCCGACGTGATGCTCAGCTTTCCCGCCGAGGTTGCGATCATGCAGGGCATGGCACCGCGCTATCCGAAGCTCGCGAATTTCGTGAACGCCTGTCACGACCGGCCGGCATGGCGGCGCGCGCGCGACAAGGGCGGGGCCTATTATGGCTATTGAACATCGGGGTCTCTTTGCCGCAGCGGCGGCACTGCTGCTCGCGGGCGCTTCGACCGCGCTCGCGGCGCCGCCGACGCTGGGGCCCGAGGTCGAGCGCAACATCGTCGTTCCTGACGGCAGGGCGTTCGCGCCGACCGCGGCCGACGAGGAGGGCGCGATCGACCGCTTCGCCACCTATGCCGCGGCGCTGGCGCGGCGCGATTATGCCGCCGCCTATGCGATGCTGCGCCTGTCGTTCCAGGCGTCGAACCCGCGGCTCGAGTGGGAAATGAACTTGCGCAAGCGGTCGGCGCTGTGGGCTGATGGAAAGCTCCGCATCCTGCGGCTGAGCTGGTATCCCGACCCCGCGGGCCAGCCGCCGGGGCTTTACGCGGCCTTCGATTTCCGCGGCGACCGCCCGGACGGCACGATGGATTGCGGCTATGTCGTCGTCCACCGCACCGACCCCGCAAGCCCCTTCACCGTCGTGCGCACCGACACCTCCGAAGTGCCGCCCGAACTGATCGAGGATGGGGTGCCCAAGGCGGATGTGCTGCATCAGCTTCCCTGCTATCTGGGCAAGGGGATCGCGACCTCTTTTTGAGCAACGGCCGACGGGTGTCATCCGCTTCCCCGAGCGAAGCCGAGGGGCTCTGCCGAGCGAAGTCGAGGCTGCGACGGTGCGGGTTCTCGCTTCGCTCGAACGTGCCCCTCGGCTTCGCTCGGGGAAACGGTGAGGGTTTCGGAAAATCCGATCACCGTCATCGCCACTAATCGACTTGTCGCACCGCGACAAAATCCCTAATTCGCGCGCATGACATCGACCAACGACATTCGCCGCTCTTTCCTCGACTATTTCGGGGAGGCGGGACATCATATCGAAGCTTCGGCGCCGCTGGTGCCGTACAACGACCCGACGCTGATGTTCGTCAACGCGGGCATGGTGCCGTTCAAGAATGTCTTCACGGGGCTGGAGAAACGCCCCTACAGCACCGCGACCTCGTCGCAGAAATGCGTGCGCGCGGGCGGCAAGCACAACGACCTCGACAATGTCGGCTATACGGCGCGGCACCATACTTTCTTTGAAATGCTGGGGAATTTCTCCTTCGGCGATTATTTCAAGGAACAGGCGATCACGCACGCCTGGACGCTGCTGACCACGGATTGGGGGCTGCCGGCGGAAAAGCTGACCGCGACCGTCTATCACACCGATGACGAGGCGTTCGATCTGTGGCGCAAGATTTCGGGGCTGCCCGAGGAGCGCATCATCCGCATCCCGACCAGCGACAATTTCTGGTCGATGGGCGACACCGGGCCGTGCGGTCCGTGCAGCGAAATCTTCTATGACCATGGCGACCATATATGGGGTGGCCCTCCGGGATCGCCGGAGGAAGACGGCGACCGTTTCGTCGAGATCTGGAATCTGGTGTTCATGCAATATGAGCAGCTTCCGGGCGGCGAACGGCTCGACCTGCCGCGGCCGAGCATCGACACCGGCATGGGGCTGGAGCGCATCGCGGCGGTGATGCAGGGCGTCCACGACAATTACGACACCGATACCTTCAAGGCGCTGATCGCGGCGTCGGTCGACCTGACCGGGGTTGCGGCCGAGGGCGCGACCCAGGCGAGCCACCGCGTGATCGCCGACCATCTTCGCGCGTCGAGCTTCCTTGTCGCCGACGGCGTGTTGCCGTCGAACGAGGGGCGCGGCTATGTGCTGCGCCGGATCATGCGCCGCGCGATGCGCCACGCACACCTGCTCGGCGCCAAGGACCCGCTGATGCACCGGCTGCTCCCCGCGCTGACCGCCGAGATGGGCGTCGCCTATCCCGAGCTGATCCGCGCTCAGCCGCTGATTGCCGAGACGCTGGAGCGCGAGGAGACGAAGTTCCGCCAGACGCTCGACAAGGGGCTGCGCCTGCTCGACGAGGCGACCGTCGGCATGGGCAAGGGCGACACGCTGCCCGGCGAAACGGCGTTCAAGCTCTACGACACCTATGGCTTCCCTTACGACCTGACCGAGGATGCGCTGCGCGCGCAGGATATCGCGGTCGATCGTGCAGGCTTCGATGCGGCGATGGCGCAGCAGAAGGCGGCGGCGCGCGCGGCGTGGAAGGGCAGCGGCGACAAGGCGTCGGACGAAATCTGGTTCGATCTCGCCGAAGCGAACGGCAGCACCGAGTTCACCGGCTACACCTCGACCGCGGGCGAGGCGACGGTGATCGGGCTGGTGCGTGACGGCAAGCCGATCGACGAAGCGAAGACCGGCGACGAGGTCGTCGTGCTCACCAACCAGACGCCTTTCTATGGCGAGAGCGGCGGCCAGATGGGCGACGCGGGGACGATCGCGACGCTGGAGGGCGCGAAAGCGAGCGTCAGCGACACCGGCAAGCCGCTCGGTCGCCTGCACACGCATCAGGCGAAACTCGAGGCGGGGACGCTGAAGGTCGGCGACACGGTGCAGCTTACCGTCGACGCCGCGCGGCGCGACCGCATCCGCGCCAATCACAGCGCGACCCACCTGCTGCACGCGGCGCTTCGGGGCCGGCTCGGCGGGCATGTGACGCAGAAGGGCAGCTTGGTCGCCGAGGATCGCTTCCGCTTCGACTTCTCGCATCCAAAGGCGCTGACGCCGGAAGAGATCGCCCAGATCGAGGCCGATGTGAACGCGCAGATCCGCGCCAACGAAGCGGTGACGACGCGGCTGATGACGCCCGAGGACGCGATCGCGGCGGGCGCGATGGCGCTGTTCGGCGAGAAATATGGCGACGAAGTGCGCGTGCTCAGCATGGGCAAGGCCGACGACCACAGCTATTCGGTCGAACTTTGCGGCGGGACGCACGTCCGTGCACTCGGCGACATCGCGCTGTTCAAGATCGTCGGCGAAAGCGCGGTCTCGTCGGGCGTTCGCCGCATCGAGGCGCTGACTGGCGAGGCGGCGCGGCAATGGTTGAATGCTCGCGACGAAGCGCTGAAAAGCGCGGCGGCGGCGCTCAAGACCTCGCCCGACGAGGTGCCGGCGCGCGTCGTGGCGCTCGCCGAGCAACTCAAGAAAGCCGAGCGTGAACTCGCCGATGCGAAGAAGGCGCTGGCGCTCGGGGGTGCAGGGGGCGGCGGCGGAGCGGCGAGCGGCGCGCCCGCGGTCGAGCAGGTCGGCGACACCGCTTTCCTCGCGCAGGTCGTCGACGGGCTCGATCCCAAGGAATTGCGCGGCACGGTCGACGGGCTCAAGAAACAGGTCGGCAGCGGCGTCGCGATGCTCGTTGCGATCAACGACGGGCGCGCGTCGGTCGCGGTCGGGGTGACCGATGACAAGACCGGCAGCCACAATGCCGTCGATCTCGTCAAGGCCGCTGTCGCCGCGCTCGGCGGGCAGGGCGGCGGCGGGCGACCCGACATGGCGCAGGGCGGCGGACCCGACGGCAAGGCCGCCGACGATGCGGTCGCGGCGGTCATTGCGGCGCTGGCGGCGACCATTTGAAACCGACGAAGAAGACGCGGCGCACCGATCACGCCGAACGGCTGATCGCGGCGCCGCTGCCCGATGTGTTCGCGGCCTTCACCAGCGCCGCGATGCTGGCGCGCTGGCTGCCGCCCGAAGGTGCGACCGGGACTTTCGATCATTGCGACCTGCGTGCAGGCGGCGGCTTTCGGATGCGGCTGACGTTCGACGATCCCGATATCGAGACCAAGAGCGACGACGACAGCGACATCGTCGAGGTGTATATCCCGACGCTCGACGACGGGCGGCTGATCGTCTGGGAAGTCGAGTTCGAGTCCGACGATCCGCGCTTTTCGGGGACGATGGCGATGCACTGGTATCTGTCGCGAAAGGGCGGCGGCACGCTGGTGACGATCGACGCGCATCAGGTGCCGCCGGGGATTTCGGCGAAGGATCATCAGGCGGGGCTGAATTCGTCGCTCGCCAATCTGGCGGCGGTGGTGGAATAGGATTCGCACAGAGAGGGCAGAGAGCGCAGAGGATCTGGTTCACGCGGAGACGCGGAGGATTAAGAGATTGGCGGCTTTGCCGCCCTTTCTTCCTTCTCCGCGTCTCCGCGTCTCCGCGTGAACTTAAAAAATCGCCCCATCTTCGTGTGGGGCGACATTCTCAGCCGTTAACCCCCTTTGCCTGACCCCACGCCCGCGCGGCGGTGTAGCCGAGATAGCCGGTGCCGAAGAGTGCGTAGAGCGGTTCGGGGATGCCCGCGAGATAGGCGTTCATGCCCTCGGCGATGCTCTTTGCCATTTCGGGGCGCGCGGCCGCGATCAGGCCCATCGGAATTGCCCACAGCAGCAGCGCATACATGACATAGAGGAAGCTCGGCCGCGCGCGGCTGGTCCAGGGGTCGGCGCTGTTCGCCTCGGCGACGATCGCGGTCATCTGCGTCCGAATCGCGTCCATTTCCTGGCTGCCCTCGAGCTTCAAGAGTTCGAGCTTGGCGCGGTCGCGCGCCTCGGGGTCGGGAATGATCTTGTCGATCAGCTTGGCGACGGGGCCGATAAGGCCTTCGATGATGCTCATGTTGGCGTTCCTTTCATCCTTAACTTGTCAAACTTGTCACCTGGGGGCTTTTGAAATCAGCGACTTGCGTTGCCGATGCGATTGGCGAGCCAGCCGTAGAGAAAGGCTTCCTGGCTCGGGCGGCGTTCGGCGAGCGCGATGTAGCGTTCGCCTTGCAGTGCCTCCATCGCGCGCAGGAGGACGGTCTCGCCGCCGTTGCCGCGCGCCTTGAGCAAGCCGTCGAGCGCGGACAGCGTGCGCGGGCCGATCTCGCGGTCGACCGCGATGTCGGGATAGTCGCGCGCGGCGCGGTTGAGCGCGTTGAGCGCGCGCTGAAGGAAGCCCGCGGCGGTGCCGGTTCCCATGTTGACGCCGGTGTCGAACAGCTCGGCGGCGATCTTCGGGGCACGGAGCGCGACCTTGTCGAAGCCCGGGCGCAGCCAATAGAGACGGCGATAGATCGACGCCGCCTCGGCGCGCGGCAGGTCGCGCATCGCTCCGGCATAGCCCTGCGACCGCGCGACCGCTTCGGTGATTCCCCAGCAGGTCGGGCCGCCGCGATCGGCGGGATGGTTTACATAGCGGCCTTCGCGGTCGATGACGGCATCGATCAGTGCGTCGGCGTCGCAGCTTGACGGGTCGGGTCGTGGCATGATTCGCTCCTTTGGGTTCGTTGGACAGGCATAACGAACCATATGGGAACAATGTAGGAAAGGCTTTTCTCCATGCGGGCTTTGCAGGTGCGCGAACTTCTGCCCGGCCATGCGGGCGCCGCGCTCGCCGACCTGCCGGTTCCCGAGCCGGGGCCGGGCGAGGTGCGGGTGCGGGTGCGCGCGGCAGCGATCAATTTCCCCGACCTGCTGATGACGCGCGGCGACTATCAGTTGAAACCCGACCTGCCGTTCGTGTCGGGGCTGGAGTTCGCGGGCGAGGTCGATGCGGTGGGGGAGGGCGTGTCCGGCTGGCAAGCGGGCGACGCGGTCGTCGGCGGCAATCGCTTCGGCGCCATGGCCGAATATGCTGTCGTTCCGGCGGCAGCGCTGCGGCGTAAGCCCGAAGCGCTGGGTTGGGACGAAGCCGCCGCCTACCCGGTCGCTTATCTGACCGCTTATGTCGCGCTTGTCCGCTGTGCGCGGATCGAGCCGGGCGAAACCTTGCTCGTCCACGGTGCGGCGGGCGGCGTCGGGCTGGCGACGGTCGACCTCGCCAAAGCGCTCGGCGTACGGGTGATCGCGGCGGCGAGCAGCGCGGCCAAACGCGATGCGATCACGAGGTCCTACGCCCCCGATGCCATGATCGCGGCCGAGCCCGGTTTCCGCGAGGCGGTGAAGGCGCTGACCGGCGGCAAGGGGGCCGATGTCATCTTCGATCCGGTCGGCGGCGACGTCTTCGACGAATCGACGCGCTGCATCGCCTTCGGCGGGCGCCTGCTGGTGATCGGCTTTGCGTCGGGGCGCATCCCCGAGGTGTCGGTGAACATACCGCTGATCAAGGGCTTTTCGGTCGTCGGGGTGCGCGCTGGCGAATATGGCCGGCGCTTTCCCGAGCGCGGCGCGGAGAATGTCGCGGCGATCGACGCGCTCGCGGCCGCGGGACGGATTCGCCCGCACGTCCACGCCGCGCTCGACCTCGCCGACTGGCGCGAGGGCTTCGCGATGCTCGAACGGCGCGAGGTGGTGGGAAAGGTCGTGCTGCGGCCGTGACGGGCCGTTTCCGGCTGCCATAATTTTGCGACATTCGCGCCCCCATCTCCGCGCCGGGGTGCCCCGGCGGTTTCGCCGAACGAGATGAAGGATGGGAAATGAAGAGATTGATGATGATGGCTGTGATGGTCGGTGCGGCGCTGCCGGTCGCGGCCTCGGCGCAGCCGCCGCACGACGGCGGCCGCATGTTCGACATGATGGACGCCAATGGCGACGGCAAGCTCGACAAGGCCGAGATCACGAAAATGGCCCAGATGCGCGCCGAGCGGCAGGGCGATCCGTCATTGGCCTCGCCGGAACGGGTCGACGCTTTCTTCAAGCATCTCGACGCCAATGGCGACGGTTTCATCGACAAGAACGAAATGGAATCGATGCGCAAGGCGCGCGCTGCGCCGCCGCCGCAGGACGAGCCGGAGAATGCGCCCGACGACGCGAGCTGAACGCAGGCTCACCCCCCTCCCGCCGGCGGGAGGGGGCCATCAAGCCAGCGCGATCCGGATCGCCTGCAAGAGGAAAGTGGCGCCGATCAGCGTCAGCAGCCAGCGGCGGCTGGCGCGGAAATGCGCGTCGCTGATCCGGTCGAGCAGCACACCGCCGACCATGATCCCGGCCATCGAGCCAAGGATCGCGATGACGGTCGCCCCGAGCGGCATCGCCGTGCGCGCCGTGCTGCTCAGCAGGACGCCGCCATAGACGAAAATCTTCGACGCATGGCCCATCGCCTGCATCACCGCCTTGGTCGCGACGATCTGATGCCGGCCGAGCCGTGTGTTGATGAACAGCATGTCGGTGACCGGGCCTGAGACGCCCGCGACAAGGGCGATGCCCGTCGAAACGAAGCCGCCGCCGAGCGCGTGCCAGCGGTTCGCGGCATCGAGCGGCAACCAGCGTTCGGGCAGCCAGACGAGGATCGGCATCAGACCGAGGCCCAGGAAGACATAGAATTTCGACGGCGCGAACAGCATCGCCGAGAAAAAGCCGACCGCGGCCGCGGCGCCGAGCCCGAACCAGATCAGAACCGGCCAGACGATATGCGCGCGGTGCAGGAAGGCGCGCCAGCCGTTGGATGCGAACTGGATCGTGCCGTGGAGCGCCAGCGCCGTCGCGACCGGCAGCAGCCAGGCGAGCAGACCCATGAAAACGAGCCCGCCCGCCATGCCGAACAGGCCCGACAGGATCGAGGTCAGAAAGGCGGCGATCACGATCAGGATGCTGACCTGCATTGTCGCCCCTTAGCGTGACCAACGCGTTGGGGCCATCCGTCCGAACGGGCTGCGCTCCAAGCACGGATTATAGATGCGGGCGCCGATTTCCTCGCGCTTGCGATACGCGTCAGAGGCGGTGCGGATCGGGGCGAGCGGATTTGTCGGGTGGCGCGTCGGCACGGTTTCATGCGTGCCGCTTGAATTTGTATCAATTGATACATATGATCGTTGCCATCTCGTCGAAAGGGAGACGAACATTGATCACACGCGCGGGGCTCGACAATCTGTGGGCGAAGGTGGAATCGCAGCGGGAGCGGATTCCCGCCATGTATGGCGAGGTCGATTTTCGCGCCGTTCCCGAACGCTTCACGGCGACGCCCGGCGATCCGACCGCGCTGTCGGGCAAATATGATCGCGACCGCGATGCGCTGCTTGCCGACCCCGATCGGATCGAGTTCATCCGCGCCTATACGATGATCGGTGACCTGACCGCCGACGCCTATGCCGCGCTGATGCGCGAGCATGGTTTCCGCGCGCTCGTCGATATGCTGACGCGCGCTTGCGACGAAGGTGTCGAGAATGTGCCGGAGGCGCCACCCGAACTGGTTGCTTTCATCCGCGATATGGAACGGATTCCCGACTGGCTCGACATGAAGCTGGTCGAGGAGGGGGCGCGGATCGACCGCAACTCGGCGGCCAATTTCGGCCCGTTCATCATTCGCGGCGCCTTCATCGCGACCTTCATGAACAAATATGCCGCGCTGCCGATGGCGATCACCGGCACGCTGTCGCGCCAGACCGCGGCGCGCCGCGTCAAGGATACCGCAACCTTCTTCACCACCTCGCTGCTGCCGGGGGCGCTCGAACGGCACGGCCCCGGCTTCAAAGCCGCGGCTATGGTCCGGCTGATGCATTCGATGGTCCGCGCCAATGTCCTGCGGCGTCCGAAGGACTGGGACATGGACGTGTACGGCATTCCGATCCCGCAGGTCGACCAGATGCCCGCCGGACTGATCTCGGTCTTTTTGCTGTCATACAGGATGATAGAGGAAGGGCGTCACGAATTCACCCCGGCGGAGCGCGCTACGGTCGAACTGGCGCGCTATCGCTGCTTTCTGCTCGGTCTGCCCGAGGAATTGCTTGCCGACACGCCGCAGGGGATCGTCGATCTGATGAACGCACGAAGCGGCACGCTGCTGAGCGGATATGACGACGCCACCTGCGGCGAGTTGCTGCGCGCGACGATGGCGGCGGATCTTCGTCCCGACGATTCCCTCGGCGCGCGCATCCACGAGACATTCGAGCGCGCCTTTGCCAAGCTGTTCTTCGTCAAGAGCTTTATGGGCGGCGACAAGGCAAAGGCCGCATCGATCGGCGTCAAGCTGACCGCCGGCGATGTCGCACTGGCCGCCGCCGCCGGGCTGTTCATTTATGCCCGCATCCGGCTTTATGCGCTCGCGGCGCATATTCCCGGGCTGCGCGGGATCGCGGATCGCCGGTTGATCGCGAAGCTCAAGGCCCAGCTCACCAGCTATGGCCATGCCGACTTCACGACCGATGCTGCGCACTATCGCCCGTCGGCCACGCCGGTGCCCGCCGAGTGATCCGGGGCGCCGATCAAGGCGCCCCCTGTTCTTGCATCGTCGGAGTGAAGGCCTCCATCATTCGCACCGCCGCGCTGTCGAGCGGGCGGATGCCGAGGTCGGCGCGGACGCGCTCGATCGGATCGGCGATGCGATGGTGCCAGGGAACCGCGATCAATTCCCTGGTCGCGCGCCCGTGCCGCCAGCCGTCGAACGTCACGGACAGCAGCATGTCCAGCAGCGCGGGCATATCGACCGCCGCCTTGGTCGCCACCGTCGCGAGGAAGCGCGTCGAATAATTCTGCCCGAACTGCGCCATCTGAAAGCCCGAGATCGCCACTTCGCCTGCGGGGGTGAAGCCATATCCCCCGACCAGGTGCCAAACGTCGTGGAGCTGGAGAATGCGCCGGTTCGTGCGGTTCTGCGCCGGATAGTCGCCAGGCAGGACCACGGTGTCGGCGTCGATCACCTCGATATCGTAACCGTTGGCGGTCAGCATCGACAACAGGTCGTGCGCCAGGCTGTCGGCCGCGTGTCGTTCCAGATCGGCGGTGGTCAGCCGCACCTCGGGCTGCGCGATCAGTTCGTGCACGCCATCGAATTCGAGCAGCGCCGCCTCGCAAGCGTCGATCATCCGCCGGTCATAATGATTGCCGAGCGCGACGACCGCGAGTGTCAGGTCGAGCTCGCTATCTCCAGGCGACGGCGGCCGGGCGATGATGTCCCAGAAGCCGTCCCACAAGGCGCGCGGGAGGGCGACGCGCGGCTTGCCGTCGGTCGTCCAGGGCAGCGCGTCCGCGATCCGTGCGGCGCGTTCGGCGGGATCGCTGCTCGCGCCGGTGGCATCCGAAATCGCGTCGAAGATCGGCACCTGGGCGACAGGATCGACGAAAGCGGCCGTCGTCATCAGCGCGGCGAGGCCCAGTGCCGGCTCGTCCGCCAACGGCGGTCGGGCCGTTTCGACCCATTGTTCGAATTCCTTGCGCAACGACATATCGATCATGGTCATCAATCTCCCGATTTCTGCTCGGTTCGGAGATTATCCTATAAGAATATAATGATCAACTTATATAGCTAGCACTTCGTGCGACAATGGCTATAAGCGGCGCATGGACGAACCAACCAAAGTCAGTTTCCCGCGGCGGACTGCGGCAAAAGCGCGGACGCGCCAGCGTATAGAGGAAGCGGCGCGGCGCCTGTTCGTCACGCTGGGCTACGCCGACGCGACGATGGCGGCGATCGCAGAGGCCGCGGACATTCATATCACGACGCTGTTCACGCATTTCGCATCGAAGCGCGATCTTGCGGCAGCGATCGCCGCCACGGCGGGCACGCGGTTCGAGGCCGTGGTCGCGACGCAACGCGCGCAGGGCGTGCCGGTTCTGACGTTCTGGCGCAATCAGGTGGTGCGGCTCGCGCACGCGTATGAGCGTGACGGTGATGGCCAGATCAACCTTGGCCGCGCGCTGGCCGGGGAGCCCGAACTACTCCCCGTGTGGTATGGGCATCAGCGGCTCCAGATCGAACTGATGACCGATTATATCGCCGACGAACTGGGGGTCGATCCCGCAAAGGACCGCCGCCCGCAGATGGCCGCCGCGATGCTCGTCGCGGGTGGACGGATGGCGTTCGACAGCTGGATCGAAAGCGGCCGGGCCGGCGATCTGGTTGCCGAGAACGAACGGCTGCTCGACGCCGCCGAAGCGGTGCTGGCCGGCGGCCTGCCACTGGCGCGTCCCGGCGCCTAGGGACAGATCAACTGCGCGGAATTGCGGCACCGCCGGCCGCGACCTGCTCGATCATTCGGCCGGGGCGGCGCCCAGCCGCCGGATATTCTCCTGATGGCTGGATCGGCTGATCGGATAATAGGCGAGACAGATGATCGCGATCGCGGTCGCAACCGTCAGCGCCGCGATATAGATGGTCGCCAGCCCGTGCAGGGCGCCCGCGCCGACCCGGCCGGGCTGCGCATTGTCGGGGAAGCCGACGAAGGACAGCAGCAGCCCCGCCAGCATGATCCCCATGCCCGATATGGCCTTGTTGACCATGGTCGCGGCCGAAAACAGCAGGCCTTCGGAGCGGCGGCCGGTTTCGAGCTGGATCTGGTCGGTCACGTCGGCAACCATCGACACCGCCAATATGCCGCCGGCGATGGTCGTCATCATGTTGAAGGCGAATTGCCCCATCAGCAGCCACAGCAGCAGCGGGTCGCCATTGGCGGGAAACAGGCCGGCAAGGCGTAGCGCCAGGGGAAGTATGCTGGAGATCAGCGACAGGCTGAACATCAGCATCGCCGCGGGCTTCTTGCCGAACCGCGCCGACAACGGCAGGACAACGACGAAGGCGAGCAGGATGCCGACGATCGCAGTGGAGGCGACCGTCGCGATCTGGCTGGCGCTGAGTTCCCAGAAATAGGTCGAGAAATACACGCCGAGCGACAGGCTGAGTCCCGATGCCACGGCAAAGAAGAGGCTGGCGAGCAGGATCGAGATATAGGCGGGGTGAACCAGCACGCCGAGCATCTCGCGCAGCATCCGTCCGATCGGGACCTTGACGACCGGCGGCGGCGGCGGACGTTTCAGCACCTCCTTCTGCGTTCCCAGCGACGAGATCAGGACCGAAAGCATCATGATCGCCGCCGCCACCCAGGCATAGGTGACATAGCCGCTCGCGTTGAGATGGCCGACCGGTTGAGCCGGTGTCGGCCGCAGGAAATAGCCGAACGTGACCACCGTCATCGCGATTCCGCCGCATACGCCGAAAAAATAGCGCGCCGCGACCAGCTTGGTGCGTTCGTCATAATCGCTGGTGAATTCGGCGAGCAGCGCGGTCGAGGGTATTTCGTAGAGGCTGATCGAGAAACGCACGAGGATTGCGGTGGCGACGAGCCAGGCGAACTGCGCGCCATGCGCCATCTCCGGCGGCGTCCAGAGCAGCAGGTAGAAGAGGGCGATCGGCAGCGCCGCAGCATACATGAAGGGATGCCGGCGCCCCCAGCGCGTGCGGACATTATCCGAATATTGTCCGAGCAGCGGATCGAACAGCGCGTCGGCGACCATCGCGATCATGATCGCCGACCCCACCCAGGCGGCCGGGAGCCCGACGACCTGGTTGTAGAACAGCATCAGGAGTGCGTTGAAGCCGTGATCCTTGATGCCAAAGGCGATGGTGCCCGAACCATAAAGCAGCCGCGTCCTGAACGGCAGGACGTCGGCCGGACGCGGTTCGCTCTTGCTCACGCGCGCGGCCTACCGGAACCGGAATTCGAGCTGGAGGCCATAGGTTCGCGGCGGCGTCAGCGAATAGGACTGCGCAACCTCCAGCGTCGGCGACGATGCGAGCAGATTGCCCTGCGCGCTGTCATATCCTTTGCTGTCGAACAGATTCTTGACGAAGGCGATGACGCGATAGCGGTCGTCCCTGCCGGTCCAGATCGCACGCAGATCGACCTGATCCCACGACGGCATCCGGTTGTAGGGGCGATTGAAGATGTTGCTGTAAGCCGAACTTCGCAGCACATAATTGCCCGACAGCGACAAGGTCCCCGGTTCGAAGTCGATGCTGTACATCGCGTTGAGCGCCAGCTTGTGGCGCGGCGTGTCGGACAGCCGGGCGCCGGCAACGCTTTGCGGTTGCTGGCCGTCCACCGCCGGGCCCGACGGCTGCGCGCCCGGCTGCACCGCCAGCGGATCCTGTCCGTCGACGAAGCAGCATCCGCTGTCGATCCGCGAATGGCCATAACCATAGTTGAACGACAGTTGCAGCGCGTCGGCGGGTTGCCAGGCGAACTCGAACTCGGCGCCATAGCTTTGCGAGCTCTTGAGGTTGAAGAATTGGGTGAGCTGCGCGCCGCCCGGCTGCGATACCGTCAACGGCACCTGAAGTCCTTGATAATCATAATAGAAGCCGGCGAGATTGATGCGCAGCCGCCTGCCGATCGAATATTTGTAGCCCGCCTCGAAGGCGTCGATATGCTCGGCGCCGGTCTGCGGCAGCACCGAAATGCCGCCGGCATTGAAGCCGCCCGACTTGTAGCCACGGCTATAGCGGAGGAAAGCAAGCTGATCGTCGCTGGGTTGCCATTCGACCGCTACGGTGCCGGTCAGTGCATTCCAGCTATTGGCCAGTCCGCGCCGGGCAATGCCGGTCGCGGGATCGATCGTCACCGCCGACGCGACGCCCGGCGCATCGAGCGTCGAAATCTGGGATGCGGTGATATCGAGGGCGGGTGTCGCCGAGCCATAAAGGTCGGGTGAGAAACCGCCGCAGCCGAAGCAGAGGATGCGGAAATATTCGGCGCCGCTCTTTCGGTCATGCGTGTAGCGCAAGCCGGCCGTGAAGCGCAGCGAGTCGGTGAGGCGATAGTCGATCTGGCCAAAGACTGCCGACGACTTGGTGGTCAGCGTCGAGGCGGCATAGACGAAATCGCCCAGCGGGTTGGCGGGGCCGTTGGCCGGCGCACGGAGCTGCGGCTGGTTGGGCGCGTTGAAATGCGATTCCTGCGCCAGCGTTTCCTGATAATAATAGACGCCCGCGACCCATTGCAGCGGCCCGTCGGTATTCGACGTCAGGTTGAGCTCGCCGCTGCCGAAGCTCTTCTTGTTATACAGGTTGAGCTGCGTCGACGGAAAAGCGGTGAGCGGTCCGCAGCCGGGAATGAAGGTGCAGATCCCGCCGCCGGGCGCGAGCGGGAAGGGATAGGAAATTACGCTCGTCCCATCGAGTTCGTAGCTATTGTCGAGGCGATACTTCTGAAAGCCGCCGAGCAGGCGGACATCGAAGGTCGGCAGCGACCATTTGATGTCGCCGGTCGCCCCGAAGTTGCCGCGCAGGCGTTCGGTCTGCGTCGTGTCGGCGCTGAAATGCCGAATGTCGGTCGCGCCGGGCGGCACCGGATTCGGGTCGAGCGCGACGACTCCGGGGATCAGATAGCCGAAGGCCGCGCCCGGCGTGATCGCTCCCGTCGGATAGGGAGAAAAGTCATACGCGCCCACGCGGTTGAGCGGGTGCGGATTGAGATCGCTGCGGCCTGAAAAGATTTTGGCCCAGGCCGTCACATCGGGTCCGAGATCGGCCTCGAGCTGCAGCTCGATATAGCGGCGCTCGCCGCGGCCGCCCTCGCTGACCCCGCCAGCCTCATTCTTGAAATAGCCGCGCTCCTGTTTGTAATATCCGCCCGCCAGCCGAGTGCGCAGTCCCTTGGTCAGCGAGCCCGAGGCCGACGCTTCGATCGTGTAGAGGCCATAATTGCCCACCGCGCCGCGCAGGTCGGCGCTGAAGTCCTCGGTCGGTCTTTTGGAAATCGCATTGATGGCGCCGCCGATCGAATTGCGGCCATAGAGCGTGCCCTGCGGGCCGCGCAGCACCTCGATGCGGTCGATGAAGAAATCCGACGCCGCGATCGACGTGGTCGAGGCATCATAGATGCCGTCGGTATAGGTCGAAACGCCCGGATCGCTGCCGTTGGTGTTGGTCTGGCGCCCGATACCGCGAATGAACACGCGGTCATTGCCCGCCGAATAGCTCAATCCGGGGGTGAAGTTGGCGAAATCCTGAAGCGTGTTGATGCCGGCGAGCTGGCGGGCATCGGAGGTATAGGCCGATATGGCCAGCGGCACTTCCTGCAGGTTGGCGGTCCGTTTTTCCGCCGTCACCACGATTTCGGTCAGGCCCGAGCCTTCCGCTGCCGCCGGAGACTGATCCCCGGCGGCGGCCTGCGTCTGAGCCGCAGCCGGCATCGCCATGAATGCGACGCTCGCAAACATCCAAGATATATTTCGCATACCACGCCTCTCCCGCCGCCAGCGATCCTGCTGGTCGATTATTGGCGCGATGGGCCCGCTGGTGCGGATCCCACGCTATGTGCGGTGAAATGCCGTTGCGACATCCCCCGGGCATCATCGTTAGAGGTGTTTTATATATTAGTCTATAATCATATATCGAACATGCGGGATTTGCGGCGAGGGGCGGCGGTGCTGGCCTGTCCGCACGATTTTCAGCGCCCAGCGTGATTCGCTTATCCATATGGAAAATAGAGAATTATTTTCTCCTGCGATTTCGGCTGCCGCCGATATTGTCATTGCATAATATATTTTTCTATCACTATAGAATAATCATGATCGACGCGCCGCCGTGCGTCACGGAAGTCGTCGCCACGAAGAGGGCGGGCCTGGGGAGACATGGGATGGCAGGATATTCACGCGCCACGGATCGATTGACGGGATCGATGGGCGGCATCGGTGGAGGGCGCGGCTGATGGCCTCCAACGCCCAGGCGCTCGCCGAACTCAACGCGCGCGGCGTTCCCGACTGGTATCAGGACGCGAAGTTCGGGATTTTCATCCACTGGGGCGCCTTTGCCATCCCGGGCTTCGCCCCGCGCCTCGGCTCGATCGGCGAGGCCTTCGCCAAGGACTATGACCGGGCGGTTGCGATGGTTCCCTATACCGAATGGTATTGCAATGCGATCAAGGTGCCCGGAACCCCCTCGGCCGAATTCCACCGGGCGCATTATGGCGATGCGCCCTATGAGGATTTCAAGCAGCCGTTCGAGGCGGGACTCGATCATTGGGATCCTTCGGCCTGGGCGGAGGCATTTCGCGATGCCGGTGCGCGCTATGTCGTGCTCGTCACCAAGCATCACGACGGGCTTTGTCTGTGGCCCAGCGGGGTCGCGAACCCGCATCAGGCGGGATGGACGACCAAGCGCGACATCGTCGGGGAACTTGCAGCAGCGGTGCGGGCTGCGGGGCTGCGGTTCGGGGTCTATTATTCGGGCGGGATCGACTGGACCTTCAATCGGCGCCCGCTGCGAACCCTCGGGGACTTCCTCTCTTCGACGCCCGGCGGCGATTATCCCGCTTATGCGATGGCACAGGTGCGCGAACTGATCGACCGCTACGAACCGTCGGTGCTGTGGAACGACATCAGCTGGCCGACGCGGCCGGGGCCGCTATACCGGCTTTTCGCCGACTATTATCGGGCCGTGCCCGACGGTGTCGTCAACGATCGCTGGGTGGCGGCGAGCCTCCAGCGCGATCTGCTCAAAATCCCGCTCGTGCGGCGATATGTCGATCGCAAGATCAGGGCCGCGGTTGCCAGGCAGGGCGCCGATGCGTCGAAGGGGATCATCCCCCCGGAAATTCCGCATAGCGACTTCCGGACTCCCGAATATGCGGCCTTCGCCGAGACGCAGGCGAAGAAATGGGAAGCGACCCGCGGGATGAGTCACAGCTTCGGTTTCAACCGCAACGACGATGAAAGCGACTACGCCAGCGCCGAAACCTTGATCCATGATTTCATCGATGCCGTGTCGCGCAACGGCAATCTGCTGCTCAACGTCGGGCCGCGCGCGACCGACGCCGCTATCCCCGACGAGCAGCTTCGCCGCCTGAAACGCTTCGGCGCCTGGCTTCGCGCAAATGGCGATGCCGTCTATGGCACGCGGCCGTGGACACGATCGGATGGCGAGACCGAATGCGGGCTTGCCGTGCGCTTCACCGCCGCACCGGGGCGCGTGAACCTGATCGTCAAGGGGGCGGTGGCGCACACGCGGCTGGTGGTCAGGAATCTGGCCCTCTCGGGCGAGGGCGTCCGTCTCGGCGATGGCAGCCCGGTCAAGCTCGAGGCACGCGGTGCCGATCTGCAACTGACCTTCGCGTCTCCCTGCTTCGACGCGGTTGGCACGGCTGTCGCCGTTGCGGTTTAGAGTTGATGCTTGTCGCCACGGCGTAGAAGCGCCCGAGATGTCTCGCATAGCGAATATTCGGCAGGCGCCGGAGCGGGTCTGGCACCTTTGTCGTCGGGCCGTATTCCCGCATTCGTATATTTGATTTATAAGGAAAATTGGTCGGGACGAGAGGATTCGAACCTCCGACCCCCACACCCCCAGTGTGATGCGCTACCAGGCTGCGCTACGTCCCGACCGGCCCGATTGGGCAGGCGAGGCCCCTAGCGCGGCTTGGCGGGGGATGCAAGCGGGAAGCCATGGCTTGATCTCGCCGTCTGCCTCCCCATGTCAGCGCGGCCCGCGTGGGGGGAGGGCGCGCAGCGAGCGGTTGCGTCGAAATTCCCCGCGTGATAGGCGCCGCGCCATTATTTGCGCGCCCGTTCCCCGGGGGAGAGGGCGATGCTGCAAAGAGAAAGTCTTTCATTCATGTCGACCAATCTGCTTCTGACCCAGGCGGCTGGCTCCGGGGGCGGGGCCGCCGGTTTCATCATGCTGGTGCCCTATCTGCTGATCTTCGTGGTTTTCTGGTTCTTCCTGATCCGCCCGCAACAGGTGCGGATGAAGGAACATCGCGCCAAGGTCGCAGCGGTGAAACCGCGCGACCAGGTCGTGACCGGCGGCGGCATCGTCGGCAAGGTGACGCGCGTCGATGATGATTTCGCCGATATCGAAATTGCGCAGGGCGTGAAGATCAAGGTGGTGAAATCGACCATCTCCGACGTCCTGCAGCCCGGCGCGAAGCCCGCGAACGACTGACGCCTCCGGCGCCGCCGGCGTCGGCGGCGCCCAGAACCGGAATTTCCCTATGCTCGATTTCCCGCGCTGGAAGACCATCGGCATCAGCATCATCCTGCTGCTCGGCATCCTCTTCACCATCCCCAGCTTCCTGCCCGAAAAGACCTTCGACAAGCTGCCGTCCTTCGCGCAGATGAAGGTCAATCTGGGCCTCGACCTTGCAGGCGGCAGCCATTTGTTGCTCGAGGCCGATGTCTCCGATCTCCAGAAGACCCAGCTCGCCAACATGGAAAAGACCGTGCGCGCGGCGATGCGCGGCGAGCGCGGGCCCGACGACGACATCGCGATCGGCGAACTGTCGACCGCGGGTGGCAAGATCAGCTTTCTCGTCCGTGACCAGACGAAGCTCGACGAAGCGCGCGACCGGCTGTTCAACGAGACGCGCGGCGCGGGGCTCACCGGCCAGCGCGACTGGAACATCGACGTCGTCGACACGACGCGCCTGGTGCTGACGCCGACCGCGGCGGGGCAGAAGCAGGCGATCGCCAACGCGATGGATACCGCGCGCGACATCATCGACAAGCGCGTCAACGCGCTCGGCACGCGCGAACCGACGATCATCCGCCAGGGTGACGATCGGGTCGTCGTCCAGGTGCCCGGCCTTCAGGATCCGCAGCAATTGAAGGATCTGATCGGCAAGACCGCGCGGCTCGAATTCCGCATGGTCGACGCCAATGCCGACCCCAATGAAGCGGCGGCGGGCCGGGTGCCGGTGGGAAGCGAGATCGTGCCCTATGCCGACGGCGCCGGTGCCGGTGCCCCGTTCGAGGTGCTGCGCCGCCAGGTCATGATCAGCGGCGAGCAACTTCTCGATGCGAAGCAGGGCTATGATGGGCAGTCGGGCCAGCCGGTCGTCAACATCCGCTTCGATTCGGGCGGTTCGGCGACTTTTGCCAAGGTGACGGCGCAGAATGTCGGCAAGCGTTTCGCGATGGTGCTTGATGGCCGGGTGCTCTCGGCGCCGTCGATCAACGAGCCGATCCTGGGTGGCAGCGCCCAGATTTCAGGCAGCTTCTCGGTCGCTACCGCGAACAACCTCGCCATCTCGCTTCGCTCGGGCGCGCTGCCGGTCAAGATGACGGTGGTCGAGGAACGGACGGTGACGCCTGAGCTCGGCGCCGATTCGATCCGCAAGGGTGCGATCGCGGGCATCATCGCGACGGTCTCGGTGCTCGTGCTGATGCTCGTCGTCTATGGCCGCTTCGGCGTTTATGCGTGCCTCGCGCTCTTCTTCAACGTCTTTCTGATCATCGCGATCATGGCGGGGTTCAACGCGACGCTGACCCTGCCCGGCATCGCGGGCTTCGTGCTGACGATCGGTGCCGCGGTCGACGCGAACGTGCTGATCAACGAGCGCATACGCGAGGAACTGAAGCGAGGGCGACGCGTGTTCCAGGCGGTCGAACTCGGCTATTCCGAGGCCAGCCGCGCGATCTTCGACGCGAACGTCACCAACGTCATCGCCGCGTCGCTGATGTTCTGGTTCGGCACCGGCCCGATCAAGGGCTTTGCTGTGGTGCTGACCATCGGCATCGTCACCAGCGTCTTCACCGCCGTCACCGTCACGCGTCTGTTTGCCGCCCGCTGGCTGCATGCCAAGCGTCCGGCGACCATCAACATTTAAGAGAAAGGGAGCGAAACGATGCGTCTGCTGAAACTCGTCCCCGAGGACACGAACATCGACTTTCTGCGCTGGCGGAAGGTCGCGTCGGCCGCGAGCTTCATCCTCGTCGCCATATCGATCGCGCTGGTCGCGGTGAAGGGCCTCAACCTAGGCGTCGATTTCGTCGGCGGCCAGTCGGTCCGCGTCGAATTCCCCGGCACGATGCCGAAGATCGACGAGATTCGCGAAAAGGTCGGCGACATCGGCCTCGGCGAAGCGACGATCCAGCAATTCGGGTCCGACAAGGCGGTGGCGATCCGCACCGCGCTGCCCGAAGGCGACAAGGCGGCGGCCGACCGCGCGGGCAAGCAGCTCGTCGATGGCATCCACAAGGCCTTTCCGACCGCGCACACCGGCTCGGTCGAGACCGTGTCGGGCAAGGTGTCGGGCGAGTTGATCCGCACCGGCGCGCTCAGCCTTGCGCTCGCCATGCTCGGCATCTCGATCTATATCTGGATCCGCTTCGAATGGCAGTTCGGCGTCGGCGCGCTGGGGCGCCTGTTCCACGAAGTGGCGCTGACTTTCGGCCTGTTCGCGGTGACGCAGCTCCAGTTCGACCTCAACAGCATCGCGGCGCTGCTGACGATCGTCGGCTATTCGCTGAACGACACGATCGTCGTCTATGACCGTGTGCGCGAGAATCTGAAGAAATACCGCAAGATGGAGATCGTGCCGCTGCTCAACCTCAGCATCAACGAAACGCTGTCGCGCACCGTGATGACCAGCGTGTCGGTGATGCTGGCGCTTGGGATGCTGCTGGTCTTCGGCCCCGACGTGATCTTCGGCTTTACCGCGGCAATGCTGTTCGGCGTCTTCGTCGGCACCTATTCGTCGATCCTGATGTCGACGCCGGTGCTGGTGTGGCTGAAGGTCGGCCCGCAGAGCTTCGTCCCGCGTACCAGCGCCGCGACCGAAGGCGCCGAGCGCATCACCCGCAAGGACGACGGCGCGGTGGTGTGAGTTTCGGCTTCGACCCGGGCCTTCACAATTTCTTGAGAAGTGCGTCAGGACTTCGCCGCCGCTTTCGTCTTCATTGTCCCCGGCTTGAAAGGACGTCGTCGTCCGGCAGGGGAGATATATGGGACGGGTCAGCACAAACAGCGGCGAACAACTGAACTTCACCCGCGACTCCGGCATTGCCGTTTCGCTGCGCGTGTGGTCCGAAACCGACGTCAGCGGCGTCATATGGAGCAACGGCGGGCATATTTCGTCGTCCAAGACCGAGATCATGCAGGTCTTCCTCCAGCGGGAGGACGGGCGCGAAATCGATGTGAAGATCAACAATGCCGGCATCGGTGCGCGCGAGGGACATTACCTGTCGCTGCTATGGGCCAGCAGCTCCGATTCCAGCGGCGATGTCGGCGTGGCGATGGTGAACCACAGCACGGGACGATATCAGATATTCGGAAATCGCATCGATGAGCTGATGGCGAAACCCATGGCGAACCTCAACGGATGTTGTCTTGCGGTGGTCATCATCATCGCCGCCGCGCTTTTCGGGTCCTTCCTCGGGCAATTCAAAGCGGTCGTGATCGGCCTGGCGCTGTTGGCGATACCCGTTTTGCTCATGGCGAGCATCAGCAAGACCAAGGGGCAAAGGGCCGGTGTCCGGGAGGACTATGCTGCCCAGATCGAACGATATGTCGAGGATATTCTGGCCCGCGAAACCTGAACCCGCGGTCCGGCCCTCATCGTTCGGCGCAGCGGCGGAGATGCGCCGCCAGTTCGCGGCCGTTGCGGTCCCAGTCGAAGCGGCCGCCGAGGCTGGCGGCAACCTCGCTCGGTGAAGGCGGGGCGGCGAGGATGTCCTGAACCGCCGCCGCGATGGCCTGCGGCGTGCGCTGGGCGATGCGGCCGGCGAGAGGCGAGGTGACGAGTTCGGCGGCGCCGCCCGCGTCGCTGATCACGATCGGCGTGCCGCAAGCGAGGGCTTCGACCCAGGCATTGGCGAGGCCTTCGCTGACCGACGGCGTGACGACGACGTCGGCGGCGCGATAGAGAAAAGGCAGGTCCGCGTTGGCGACCGACCCCATCAGGTGGACGCGGTCGGCGACGCCGAGCCGCTCGGCCAGCGCGCGGTAGCTGCCTTCCTCTTCGCCCGCGCCCGCGAGCCAGTAATGAACGCCGGGAAGGTCGGGCAACGCCTCGATCACCAGCGCCTGGCCCTTGCGCGGAATGAGCGCGCCGACCGTTGCGATGACCGGAGCGTCGTCCATGCCGAGCGCGGCGCGCGCGGCGGCGCGGTCGCCGGGGTGGAAGCGGGCCGTGTCGATGCCGGTATAATGAACCGCGACCTTGGCGGCATCGATACCGATCGCGCCCATGTCGCGGCGCATCGAATCCGATACGGCGAGCAGGCCCGCAGCGCGATCGGCGGCGTTGAGCACCGCCGCCCGGGTTGCGGGATCATGTCCGAAATAGCTGATGTCGGCGCCGCGGGCCTTGACCGAAAAGGGCCGGTCGAGCGCCTCGGCGACGTGCATCGCCGCGGGACCGTCGGGATAGAAGAATTCCGCATCGATCACGTCGAAGGTCTGCCCGCGCACGGCCGACAGCACGGCACACGCGACTTGCGCCGGATTGAAGCGCGCGCCGTAACGCGGGATCAAGGCGAAGCGCGGGCGATGGACGGTGAGGCCGTTCCATCGTTCGGTTCGTGGCAGATCGCGAAGCGCACGATAGCGGCCGTGCAGCGATAGCGGGAAGGGCGGCAGGCCGACCGGCGCCACGACGGTGAGGTCGATGCCGGGCTGCGCGGCGAGCGCGCGGAGGCTTTTTTCGACGAACAGGCCAAAGGTCGGCCGCGCGACGTCGGGGAAGAGCGTGGCGATGGAGAGGATGCGGAGGGGAAAATTCATGCTGGCTCCTCGATCCGTTCGTGCTGAGCTTGTCGAAGCACCGTTCTACCTTGTCGCCGGAGAAGAAAAGGACAGCCCTTCGACAAGCTCAGGGCAAACGGAGTGGAGCTAGAGCGACCGGATCAGCCGCACCGCCATCGCCGCCCAGGGCGGATTGCTTACGACCTGCTGACGCTGGCCGGTGCCAAGCGGAAGCAGATGGAGTTTTTCGCCGTCGACGTTGAGCAGCCGCGCGAAGAAGAAGCGCCCGGCGGGGCGGGGGACGAGCAGGTCGCGGTTGAGCGCGCTCGCCCAGTCGCCCTCGATGCGGCGGCACCATATTTCGTCGCCCGCGCGATAATCGCCGATCGACGAGGTCACGCGCACCGCGACCATATCCTCGCCCGGCCGCGCGGTGATCGCCTGCTCGACGCGGCTCGGCGCCTGCGCGCCATCGGCACCGAGCAGCGCGGTGATCGTGAGCCGGGTGTCCTGCGGAAGCCGGACAAGCTCGGCTGCCTCGACCCCCAGCGCCTTGGCGATGCGGTTCATCCAGCCGAGCGACAGCGTCCGCGTGCCCGTCTCGAGGCGGCCGATCGTCTGCGCGGTCGTCGGCGGATCGCAGCGCTGGCCGACCTCCTCGAGCGTCAGGCCCTTGGCGCGGCGGACGGCGCGGATGCTGTTGATCATGAAAGAACTCCGATAACCAAATCGGTTTCTTCTTTCCTACAAAATCATCCAATGTCAAGGGAGCGTGCCAAGAAGGAGATTCGCATGACCGCACGCCGCCTGGAAACCCGCCTTCACCCCGATGACCGGCTCGATCCTGGCAAGACGGGGCCGCAGGTGATGCGCCACGTCACGGTCAATGCCGCCGAAAGCCCGATCGCGTGGCTTGCGTCGCGTGGGATGCTGACCCCGGCGCAGCTTGCGGCGGGCGATCGTCTGCGCGCCGATTATGAGCGCGCGGGCCTGTCGGCGCGCCTGACGATGCGTTGGGACGCCGCGCCCCCCGCGAAGAGCCGCGGCGGCGCGCGGGGGGCGGATGCCTCGCTCGCGCGGATCGACGCGCATCGGCGTTTCCACGCCGCGATAGACCATGCCGGGCCGGGGCTCGCCGACATCTGCTGGCGCGTGATCTGCGCGGGTGAGGGGATCGGCGGCGCGGAAAAGAGCCTCGGTTGGCCGGCGCGGTCGGGGAAGCTGGTGCTGGGGCTGGCGCTGGACCGGCTGGCGCGGTTTTATGGGGTGGGGTGATGATTCTTGTGACCCGAAACGACCGATTGCGGACGCCCGGACTCTCCTAACTTTGTCATCCCCGCGAAAGCGGGGACCCAGAGCGTGCGTCGGCTGACCCCACTCTGGGTTCCCGCTTTCGCGGGAATGACGAAGGTGGGCAGGGGCAGCTTCCCACCCCAATGCGGACGTTATCCCAGCGCCTCGACCTCTTCGGCCAGCGCCAGCCAGCGATCTTCGGCTGCCGCCTTTTCTGCGCGCAGCTGGTCGAGCTTGCCGGTCAGCGCATTGAAGCGCGCATTGTCGCGTGTGAACAGGCTGCCGTCGGACAATTCGGTCTCGATCCCCGCCATTTCCACCTCGATTTCCTCGATCCTGCCGGGGAGAAGGTCGTAGTCGCGCTGGTCCTTATAGCTCAGCTTCTTGCGCGCCTGCGGCGGGGGCGGCGAGGCATCGGTCGCGGCGGCTTTTGCCTTCGCCGCCGCCGGCTTCGCGCGTTTCGCTTCCCAGTCGGCATAGCCGCCCGCGACGATGTCGACCTTGCCCGAGCCGTCGAGGCCGAGCGTCACCGTCACCGTGCGGTCGAGAAAGTCGCGGTCGTGGCTGACGAGCAGCACGGTGCCTTCATAGTCGGCAATCACTTCCTGAAGCAGGTCGAGCGTTTCGAGGTCGAGGTCGTTGGTCGGTTCGTCGAGGACGAGCAGGTTCGATTCGCGGGCGAATTCGCGGGCGAGCAGCAGGCGCGAGCGCTCGCCGCCCGACAGCGCGCCGACGCTCGCCTCGGCGATCGCGGGGTCGAAGAGGAAATCCTTCAGATAGCCCTGAACATGCTTCTTGACCCCGCGCACCTCGATCCAGTCGCCGCCGTCGGCGAGGATGTCGCGCACCGTCTTGTCGGGGGAGAGCAGGCTGCGCTGCTGGTCGATGACGATGCCGTCGAGCGTCGGGGCGAGCGTGACGGTGCCTTCGTCGGGCGCGATCTCGCCGGTCAGCAGCTTGAGTAGCGTCGACTTGCCCGCGCCGTTGGCCCCGACGATGCCGATGCGGTCGCCGCGCTGAACGCGGAAATCGAAATCCTTGATGATCGTGCGGTCGCCGAAGCGCTTGCTGATATGGTCGGCGACGATCACCGATTTCGAGCGGACGTCATCGTTGGCGAGGCCGAGCTTGGCGACGCCGGGGCCGCCGATCATCGCGGCGCGGGTGGCGCGCATTTCCTTGAGCTTTTCGAGCCGGCCCTGGTTGCGCTTGCGCCGCGCGGTGACGCCGCGTTCGAGCCAGTGCGCTTCGAGCCGGAGCTTGGAATCGAGCTTTTGCGCGGCGCGGGCTTCCTCCGCGAACACCGCTTCGGTCCATCCGTCGAAGCCGCCGAAGCCGATTTCCTTGCGGCGGATGCTGCCGCGATCGAGCCACAGCGTCTGCCGCGTCAGGCGGGTGAGGAAGGTGCGGTCGTGGCTGATGACGACGAAGGCGCCGGTGTAGCGCGCGAGCCAGTTTTCGAGCCAGTCGATCGCCGCGAGGTCGAGGTGGTTGGTCGGCTCGTCGAGCAGCAGCACGTCGGGATTCTGCGCCAAGGCGCGGGCGATGGCAGCGCGGCGGCGCTCGCCGCCCGAGGCGCTGGCGGCGGTGCGCGTCATGTCGATGCCGAGCTGGTCGGCGATTGCGGCGACGTCGTGCTCGGCGGGGGCGTCGGCGCCGGATGTGGCGTAATCCATCAGCGTGTCGAACGCCGACAGGTCGGGCTCCTGTTCGAGCAGCACGACATGGGTGCCGGGGACGATCGTGCGCTTGCCCTTGTCGGCGTCGATGCGGTTCGCGAGCAGCTTGAGCAAGGTCGTCTTACCTGCGCCGTTGCGGCCGATCAGCGCCAGCCGGTCGCGCGCGCCGACATAGATGTCGAGATCCTCGAACAGCCAGCCGCTGCCCTGGACGAGGCCAAGGCCCTCATATGAAAGAATGGGTGCTGCCATGATGAACGGCTCGCTACATATGCGTTCAGCGTCATGCAAGCGCGGCGAGGGCAAGGCCGGAACGGGTTCGCTCCGTCAGCGTTACGGAGTGGTCATCAGTTACGGCCGGAACTCCGGTCCACAGGAGAATGAAATGACGAAGCAAATGCTCACCGCTATGGCGGCCGGTATCGCGCTGATGGCGGCGGTGCCCGCCATTGCCCAACAGGGAGGATCGACGGTGACGACAGCTACGGTGCAGGGACCCATTCTTTCCTTCAGCGTCAGCCAGGAAGTGCGCTCGCGCCCCGATCAGGCGACCGTGGGCGCCGGGGTGACGACGACCGCGCCGACGGCGGTCGAGGCGATGCGCGCCAATGCCGCGGCGATGGACAAGCTGATCGCCGCGGCGAAGGCGCGCGGGATCAAGGCCGAGGATATCCAGACGAGCGGCATCAACCTGTCGCCGCAATATGACTACAGCAACCGCAGCGACGGCCAGCCGCCGCGCTTCCTCGGTTATCAGGTGTCGAACAGCGTTCGCGCGACGACGCCGAAGATCGACGATATCGGGCCGCTGCTCGACGCGCTGGTCGCGGCGGGCGGCACCAATGTCGACGGGCCGTGGTTCGGGATGAAGGACCCCGACGCGCAGCTGGTCGGTGCGCGCGGCGCGGCGATCAAGGAAGCCGAGGCGAAGGCAGCGGATTATGCGCGCCTCGCGGGTTATCGCGGCGCCGAGCTGGTGGCGATCGGCGAAGGCAGCTTCGGCGGGCCGCAGCCGCCGATGCCGATGGTGCGCCTGCAGGCGATGGATGCCGGCTCGGCAAAAGCGACGCCGGTCGAGCCGGGTCAGGTCGCCAATACGCTGACGCTGAGCTTTCAGTATCGGCTGGTGCGGTAATTTAATCTCACCTATCGTCCCGTTCGTGTCTAGCGAAGTCGGGACACCCATCGGCCTCGCACCATATCGATGGATGTCTCGACTTCGCTCGACACGAACGGAATTGGGTGGTGCAGATTCAGGGCGCGCCGTTCTTGGCAGCGCGCGCGTCAGGGCTTGAGCTTGATCTTCGGCTCGACCCTGGCGGCTGCCTTTTCCTCTTTCTTCCGCCGGTTGAAGACGCGGCGCATGTAGCGGACGTCGGTGGCGCCGAGATGCGCTTCGGCGGCCACGAACTGTTCCTGCTCCTCCTCGCCGACGTGATGGAGATATTCCTCCTTGAGCGCGGCGAACCGGCGCAGCCAGCCGGGTGATGCCATGTCGCGGGCGGCGAGGTCGCCGAGCATGTCGTCGATCTCCTTATGCTCGGCGATCGCATGGCGCGCGAAGTCGGTGGTTTCGGGATCGCGCAGCACGCTTGACCATAGCGCCTGCTCCTCGGCCGCGGCATGGGCCTTGAGCTCTTTCACCAGTTCCTTGAACAGCGCCTGGCGATCGGGCGACTTGCCTTCGGTCTCCTCGATCATCGCCAGCAGGGCGCGATGGCGGTCGTGATCCTCGACGAGGCGACCGAAAATATCGGGGTCGCCGCGGAATTTCGTCTTGGGGGTGCTGCCGATCCGCGCCGCGACGCCGGGTGCGACCGCCTTTGCCTTCGCGATGGCCTCGACCTTGGCCTTCGCCGCGGGTTTGCGCTTCGCCGTATCGCGATCGATCGTTCGTACTGTCATGTCGGTCCCACTCCTTTGGCCAGTCCTTTCCGAACGCAGGCCGGAAATCATGGTTCCGACGGCGGGTCAGCCCAACTCCCCCGCTGCCCACGGCCAGGGCCGTTCGCGGAACCATTTGGTGATGATATATTTGCGCCCCTTGCGCACCTTCATCCCGTGATGGAGCGTTTCGGGGTTGGGGGTTCCGTCTGGCCGGACGTTGTTCCAGGCGAGCAGTTTGCCTGTTTCGGGCTGGTGCAGCTTTCCCGTCGACAGAAAACGCGTCGCGCCGCCCGCAGCCGGCTGGTTGAGATAGATCATCAGCGTCCAGCTCCGCTGGCCGGGGATCGCGCAATAGGTCTCCCAGTCCGCACCGTCGGGGTCGAAATAGTCCGTATGCGCCTTGAACTCCTCACCGACGTCGTAGCGCTGGCCCTGGAGCGGCTCGCCATATTCGAGTGGGATGCCGGTGAGGGCGTGGAGCCGGTCGTTGACAGCGGCGACCGCCGGATGGCGATGGTCGAGGTCGCAGGTCGAGCTGGTGCGAAAAGCGTCGTCGCCATTGGGGTCGGCGATCGTCGAGGGCCGCGCCTGCGCATCGATCAGCGCGATCAGCGCGGCGCAGGTGTCGGCGTCCAGGAAGCGCGCGAGCATATATTGCTGGAGCTTGGGGGACGGCGCGCGCCGGATGCCGGGGACCGCCGCGAGCCGCTCGGCAGTGCGGTCGGCACCCGAAGCCTGCATGTCGACATGGTCATTGTCCGCCATGCCGTGCTTTTAATGGCGCGATCCCGTGCGAACAATGCTTGACGACAAAAGGCCCCGCGCCTATCGCCGCGCGCTGTCAGAGGCGGTTTCGCCCGACGTGTGGCGATCATAGCTCAGTTGGTTAGAGCGCCGGTTTGTGGTACCGGAGGTCGTGGGTTCGAGCCCCATTGGTCGCCCCATTTTCTCTATCTTCGCGCGCAGCAGCTTTTGGGGTGACTCGGGGCGCGTGACGGATTATTACGCTTTGACGTAATTTTCTAACGCGAGGAGTCGCGCATGTCTGCTGTCTGGGATTTCGCCGATTTCGACGATCATGAGCATGTCCACATGTTCCGCGATCGCGCCAGCGGCCTCACGGCGGTCATCGCGGTCCATTCGACGCACCTCGGCCCCGGCGCGGGCGGCGTGCGATACTGGCATTATCCAGAGCGCGCCGCGGCGATCACCGACGCGCTGCGCCTGTCGCGCGGGATGAGCTACAAGAATGCAATGGCGGGCCTGCCGCTGGGTGGCGGCAAGGGCGTGATCCTGGCCGACGAAGGGCAGGCGAAGACCCCCGAATTGCTCGCCGCTTTCGGTCGCGCGGTCGAATCGCTGGGGGGCGCGTATGTCACCGCCGAGGATGTCGGCATGTCGGTCGCCGACATGGTCGAGATTGCGCGCGCGACGCGCCATGTCAGCGGCCTTCCGGCGGCGGGCGACGCGGTGGGGGGCAATCCCAGTCCGCTGACTGCGCTGGGCGTCTATCTGGGGATCAAGGCGGCGATCCGCGAGAAACTGGGCACCGACAGCGCTCAAGGCGTGCGCGTCGCGGTGCAGGGCGTCGGCAGTGTCGGCGAAGGCGTCGCGCGGCGGCTCGCGGCCGACGGCGCGAAGCTGATCCTTGCCGACGTCGATCTGGCGCGGGCGAAGGCGCTCGCCGAGGAACTTGGCGCCGAACTCGCCGATTCGGCGGCGATCATGGACGTCGAGGCCGACGTGCTGAGCCCCAACGCGCTCGGCGCGACCTTGACCGAACAGAGCATCGAGCGGCTGAAGGTGTCGATCGTCGCGGGCGCGGCGAACAACCAACTCGCGACCGAGGCTGACGGACAGCGGATTCACGATCGCGGGATCGTCTATGCTCCTGATTATGTGATCAACGCGGGTGGGATCATCAACGTCGCGCTCGAATATCTGGGGCAGGGAAGCCGCGAAGAGGTCGAGAGCCGCATTCAGGCGATCCCCGGCCGCCTCGCCGAAATATGGGCCGAGAGCAAGGCGAGCGGCACTCCGGCGTCGGTCGTGGCCGACCGGATGGCGCAGAAGCTGATCGGTAGAGGCTGAGCGTCGCCCCCGCGAAGGCGGGGGCGACGGCATGGGATCGCAGGAGCGACGGTATAGGATGGCGTCAGCGGGAAAACCCGCTAAGCCTCGCCGGCGATGAAACGGCATTTCTATCTGGTCGCCGGCTGGGCGTCGCTGGGGCTCGGCGCGATCGGGGCGTTCCTGCCGCTGCTGCCGACCGTACCGTTCGTCATCCTCGCCGCCTTCTGTTTCGCGCGCTCGTCGCCGCGGCTTGAGACCTGGCTGCTGACCCACCCGCAATTCGGCCATCATATCGTCGTGTGGCGCGAGAAGGGCGCGATCAGCCGCAAGGGCAAGGTTGCGGCGACCGCGGCCTTCGCGTTCAGCATCGTTCTGGCGGCGATCTTTTCGCCCTGGCCGTGGGTGATGGCGCCGGTGATCGCGGCGGCGGTGACCGGGAGCTGGATCTGGACGCGGCCGGAGGCTTGACCTCGCAGCTCCGGCGGGCGAGAGAAGCGCCGCCGGGTCGCGCCAGGCAATTCACTGGACCGGCAAACCGGCCTCACCTAAAGACGACGCGAGACCGATGCACGCTTACGCCAACCCCACCCGCTTTCTCGCGATCGCCAAGCCGCTGACGCCGTGGCTGCTCGGCGTCGGGTTGCTGCTTTTGCTCGCCGGGTCCTTTGCCGGACTGACGATGGTGCCCGGTGAAGCGAAGCAGGGCGAGACCGCCCGAATCCTTTATGTCCATGTGCCTTCTGCCTGGCTTGGCATGGGTGGCTGGACCTCGCTCGCAATCGCGGGGCTCGTGCAGCTCGTCTGGCGCCATCCGCTGTCAGGGATCGCGGCGCGGGCGATCGCGGTGCCGGGGATGGTCTTCACCGCGCTGTGCCTCGCGACCGGGTCGATCTGGGGTAAGCCGACCTGGGGCACCTGGTGGGAATGGGACGGCCGGATGACGTCGATGCTCGTCCTCCTCTTTCTCTATGCCGGCTTCATCGCGCTGACGACGGGCGACGAAGGCCAGCGGCAGGGCGGGTCGCTGTCGCGCGGCGCGGCGATCTATGCGCTGGTCGGCGCGGTCAATATTCCGATCATCAACCGCAGCGTCGTGTGGTGGAACAGCCTGCATCAGGGGCCGAGCATCACGCTGGGCGGGTCGAGCATCGACGGCTCGCTGCTGTGGCCGCTGGGGTTGACCGTGCTGGGCTTTTCGCTGCTGTTCGGCGCGATCGTGCTGATGCGGATGCGGCGGATCATCGCCGACAACCGCGTTGCGGCAAGGCTGCGGCGGCTGGCCGACGACGACGAGGGGTTTTGAGCCATGGCGGGGGTGATCAGCGGGGGTGGGCAATGGGCCTATGTGGTCGCGGCCTATGCGCTGACGGCGCTGCTCACCGGCGCGGTGCTGTGGCATAGCTGGCGTGCGATGGCGAAGGCAGAAAAGCGCAGCGACGCACTGCGTAGGGACCGCAAATGAAAGCGAAGCATCAACGACTGATATTGGCGCTGGTAGCGCTGGGGGGTGTCGCGGGCGCGGGTGTGCTCGCGGCGAGCGCGCTTCGCGACGAGGCCGCCTATTTCCGCACGCCCGCCGAAGTGAAGGCGGGCAAGGCCGAGGTCGGCGAGGCGATGCGGCTGGGCGGCATGGTCGCAGCGGGCAGTATCAAACGCCAGAGCGACGGCGTGACGATCCGCTTCACCGCGACCGACGGCAAGGCGTCGATCCCGGTCCAGTTCACAGGCATCGTCCCCGACCTGTTCGCAGAGAACGCGGGGATGGTCGCTGACGGCCGGCTGCGCGCCGATGGCGTTTTCGTGGCCGATCGCATCCTCGCCAAGCATGACGAGCGCTATATGCCGCCGCAGATGGGCGAGATGCCGAAGAATATGAAGCTGGTGCCGGGGGAATGATGATGTCTTACCGTCGCCCCCGCGCAGGCGGGGGCCGCTGGAGGCAAAATCCAGCATCACCGCGTAAAACGACCGCGGCCCCCGCCTGCGCGGGGGCGACGAATCCATGATCGCCGAACTCGGTCTTGCGCTCCTGTGGATCGCGGCGGCGCTAGCGTGCCTGTCGCTTGTCGCGGGCATAGCCTATGTCCGCACCGGCAAGGACGATCTAGCGGCGCTGGTGCGCCCGGCGAGCGTCGCACAGGGGGTGCTGACCGCGGTCGCCTTCCTGCTGCTCATCACCCTATTCGTGCGGTCCGACATGTCGGTCGAGCTCGTCGTACGCAACAGCCACAGCCTGAAGCCGATGCTGTTCAAGGTGGCGGGAGCGTGGGGCAATCACGAAGGATCTATGCTGCTGTGGTTGACGATCCTCGGCCTATCGGGCGCGCTCGTCGCGATCTTCGAGAAAAGGCTGCGCAACGACACGCTGATCGCGACGCTTGCGGCGCAGGCGGCGCTCAGCCTTGGCTTCTTCGCATTCCTTCTCTTCTCATCGAATCCGTTCAAGCGGCTCCCCGTAGCGCCGCCTGACGGGCAGGGGCTCAACCCGCTGCTCCAGGACCCCGGTTTGGCTTTCCATCCGCCGACGCTCTACATCGGCTATGTCGGGATTTCGGTCGCCTTCAGCTTCGCGGTCGGCGCGCTGATCACGCGCGAGATCGGTCCCGCCTTTGCGCGCGCGATGCGGCCATGGGTGCTCGGGAGCTGGATTTTCCTGACGCTGGGCATCACCGCTGGAAGCTATTGGGCCTATTATGAGCTCGGCTGGGGCGGCTGGTGGTTCTGGGACCCGGTCGAGAATGTCTCGCTGATCCCGTGGCTCGCGGGTGCGGCGCTGCTCCATTCGGTCAGCGTCACCGCGACGCGCAATGCCTTGCGCGCGTGGACGGTGATGCTCGCGGTGATCGCCTTCTCGATGTCGATGGTCGGTACTTTTATCGTCCGGTCGGGGCTGCTCACCAGCGTCCACAGCTTCGCGGTCGATCCCGAGCGCGGCACCTTCCTGCTCGCATTGATGTTCATCTATATCGGTGGAGCGCTGACGCTCTTCGCGTTCCGCGCAGGCGCGGTCGCCGAGGGCAAGAAATTCGCGTTGCTGAGCCGCGAGGGATCGCTAGTCATCAACAATCTGCTGCTGACGACGATCCTCGCGCTCGTGCTGCTCGGCACCCTCTATCCGATCGTCGCCGAGGCGATGGGGGAGAAGATTTCGGTCGGCCCGCCCTATTACAACAAGGTCGCGGGGCCACTGGCGCTGATCCTCTGCCTCGTCATGGTGACAGGGCCGCTGTTGAGCTGGCGCAAGGACGATGGGAAGAAGCTCTGGTCGCGCTTGCCCGTCGCGGTGCTGGCGGCGATGATCGTGCTGTTCGGGCTGGTCCTGTTCGGGGGCAAGGTCGGGGTGCTGCCGTTGCTCGGCATAACGGTCGCGGGGCTGGTCGGGGTCGCGAGCCTCGCGCCCCTCTGGGGCCGCAACCTCCGCCGCACGCCGCTGCCGACCTGGGGCATGGTGATCGCGCATTTCGGGGTCGCGGTCGCGCTCGCCGGGATGGGCGCCGAAAGCGCCTTCATCAAGGAACGGCTCGTCGCCGCGGCGCCGGGCGAGACGGTGACGGTCGCCGACTTCTCGGTAAAATTCGCGGGTGTCAAGCCGATCGCGGGGCCGAATTACACCGCGATCGAGGGCACGCTGATCGCGACGACGCCGTCGGGCGCCTCTTTCACGCTGCATCCGGCGGCGCGGACCTTCCCCGGGCTGATGGGCGGACCGCCGACCGAGACCAATGAAGCGGCGCTGCTGACGCGGCCGGGTGGGCAACTTTACGCGGTGCTCGGGCAGCCGGTGACCGGACCCGACGGGACCGCCGACCGCTATCAGCTTCGCCTGTGGTGGAAGCCGCTCGTGTGGTGGATATGGCTTGGCGGGGCGCTGATCGCGATCGGCGCGGCGCTGTCGCTGCTCGGTCGCGCGCAATTGCTCGAAATCTGGCGCGCGCGGCGCGCGCGCAAGGCGCAGGAGCGTTTCGCATGAGGAGCCGCTGGGTTCTGTTCGTGCCGCTGGCGATCATGGGATTGCTGTTCGGCGCGTTCATCTATCGTCTGACGGTGCCGAACGACACGCTGATCCAGTCGCAATGGATCGACAAGCCGATGCCGCTGTTCGATCTTCCGCCCGCGACTGCCGGCGTCGAAGGATTGAAGAGCAGCCAGCTCGCCGACGGCAAACCGCGGCTGGTCAATGTGTTTGCAAGCTGGTGCATCCCGTGCCGCGCGGAGGCGCCGCAGCTGGAAGCGCTGAAAGCTGCGGGGGTGCCGATCGACGGCATCGCGATCCGCGACCGGCCGGAGGATGTCGCGCAGTTCCTGCGGGAAAACGGCAATCCGTTCGAGCGGATCGGGTCCGACCAGCAGAGCAGCGTCCAGATTGCGCTCGGTTCGTCGGGGGTGCCCGAAACCTTCCTGATCGACGGCAAGGGGATTATCCGCGAGCAGATTCAGGGCGTGATCCTCGCCGATCAGGTGCCGGAGATCGTCGCCAAGCTGGAGAAGATGAAGTGAAGGGGCGGCTGATCTTTGCCGCGCTGCTCGCATCGTTCGCGGCGCCGATCGCGGCGCAGGACCGCCTGCCGCCCGCGCCCTATGCCTATCAGCAGCTTCGCGATCCCGCGCAGGAGGCTAAGGCCAAGGAACTGATGGAAACGCTGCGCTGCCTCGTCTGTCAGGGACAGTCGATCGCCGACAGCGACGCGCCGCTCGCGGGGGACATGCGGCACGAGGTGCGCACCAAGATCGCGGCGGGGGAGAGCCCCGATGCGATCCGCAAATGGCTCGTCGCGCGCTATGGCAATTGGGTAAGCTATGATCCGCCGTTCGACGCGGCGACCGCGCTGCTGTGGCTCGGGCCGCTACTGTTTCTCGCGCTCGGCGGCTGGCTCGCCTTCGGGCGCTTCCGGCGCGGCGACAACGACGGCGAAGGGGATAGCGAGGCATGATCTGGCTGCTCATCCTGATCGCAGCGGTGTTGACCGTGGGAGGCATCTTCTGGCTCGGCCGACTGCCCGCCGCATCGCGCCCGCTCGCCGGGGCGGCGGTGATGCTGGGGCTGACCGGCTATGCCTTGCAGGGCAGTCCCGCGCTGCCCGGTCATCCGGTCGCCAAGGCGACCGAGCCCGAAGGTTTCGGCGAAGCGATCACCGACCGGCAGCAGGGGATGGCCAACCGCTTCGGCCCGGCAGCGCAATGGATCGGCATGTCCGACGGCTTCATGCGCACCGGCAAGACCGAGCTCGCGGCCCAGACGCTTGAAAAGGGGCTCGAGCGCTATCCCGACAATGTCGACCTGTGGGTAGGGCTCGGCAATGCGCTCGTCGCGCATGGCGGCGGGGTGATGTCGCCCGCGGCGGCGCTGGCGTTCGACGAGGCGGCGAAGCGCGATCCGAGCCATCCCGCGCCGCCCTTTTTCGCGGGACTCGCGATGGCGCAGAGCGGCGACCTGAAGGGTGCCGAGGCCGTGTGGAACCAGCTTTTGCAGCGCTCCCCCGCCGACGCGCCGTGGCGCCCCGACTTAGAGATGCGGCTGGCGCAGCTTCGCGAGGCGATGGGCCCGGGGACGGCACCCGAGTCGCCCGCGGGCCCCTGAAGCGCGTCCCGATTTGGAACCTATTATCCTTGCGCAGGCTCGTCTAAAGGGCGCGCCATGACTGCTGAGTCGCAACGGGCGGAAAGCGGCGCGGGACGCGCGACGACGACTGCCGAAACGGCCCATTACGGCCACGGACATCATAGCGATGGGAAGCTGAAGCTTGCCGTCGGCGCGGTCGGCGTGGTGTTCGGCGACATCGGAACGAGTCCGCTCTATGCGTTCCGCGAAACTTTCGCCGGCCATCATTCGATCGAGGCCGACCGGCTGCATATCTATGGCGTGCTGAGCCTCGTCTTCTGGTCGATGATGCTCGTCGTGACCTTCAAATATGTGCTGACGATCATGAAGGCCGACAACAAGGGCGAAGGGGGCAGCCTCGCGCTGCTGGCGCTGATCAGCCGCTCGTCGGAGGGCAAGCGCTGGACCTGGCCGATCGTGCTGCTCGGCGTGTTCGCGACCGCGCTCTTCTATGGCGACTCGATGATCACCCCGGCGATGTCGGTGCTGTCGGCGACCGAGGGCCTGCAATATGTGAGCCGCGGGTTCGAACCGTATATCGTGCCCATCGCGCTGACCATCCTGATCGGACTGTTCGCGATCCAGTCGCGCGGAACCGCGAAGGTCGGGGCGCTGTTCGGGCCGATCATGCTCTGTTACTTCCTGATGCTCGCGATCCTGGGGGTGACGCATATCGTGGACCATCCGTCGATCGTGATGCACACGCTCAACCCGATCAATGCGCTGCGCTTCTTCTGGCTCGACGGTTTCACCGCCTTCGTTGCCCTCGGCGCGGTGGTGCTCGCGGTGACGGGGGCGGAGGCGCTCTATGCCGACATGGGGCATTTCGGGCGCGCGCCGATCGGCCTGTCGTGGCTCTGCTTCGTGCTCCCCGCGCTGATGCTCAATTATATGGGGCAGGGCGCGATGGTGCTCGCGGGCGAGGTCGCGCCGACCGCGCAGCTCATCCAGGATCCCTTCTTCCTGATGATGCCCGATGCGTGGAAAGTGCCGGTGGTGCTGCTGGCGATGCTGGCGACGATCATCGCCAGCCAGGCGGTGATCTCGGGCGCCTTCTCGCTGACCCAGCAGGCGATCCAGCTCGGCTTCATGCCGCGCCTGCGCGTCGACCACACCAGCGCCTCGGCGCAGGGGCAGATCTATATCCCGGTGGTCAACTGGGGGCTGATGGTGATGGTCATCCTGCTCGTCCTCTTCTTCGGATCGTCGAGCAATCTCGCCGCGGCCTATGGCATCGCGGTGACCGGCGCGATGTTCATCGACACCTGCCTGATGAGCGTCGTGCTGTTCGTGCTCTGGCGCTGGCCGGCATGGAAGGCGGTTCCGATCCTCGCCGTCTTCTTCATCGTCGACATCGCCTATCTCGGCGCCAATCTGATCAAGGTGCCCGACGGCGGCTGGGTGCCGCTGGCGATCGGCCTGACCATCTTCACCATGCTGACGACCTGGTCGCGCGGGCGCAAGCTGATGCAGCAGGAAATGGCCGAGGGCGCGATGCCGATCCCGATCTTCGTCAAGTCGGCGGCGAACAGCGCGACGCGGGTGCCGGGGACCGCGGTGTTCATGACCTCCTCGTCCGACGGGGTGCCCCACGCGCTGCTTCACAACCTCAAGCACAACAAGGTGCTGCACGAACGCATCATCCTGCTGACGATCAAGATCGCCGACGTGCCCTTCGTGCAGGAGGAGCGGCTCTGCCAGCTCGACGACCTGGGGCAGGGGTTCCACCGGCTGGTGCTGAATTACGGCTTCATGCAGCCGGTCGATGTCCCCGAGGCGCTGAAGCGCGTCACCGGCTGCGGCGGCGAGTTCAAGATGCTCGAGACGAGCTTCTTCCTGTCGCGCCAGACGCTGATCGCCGCGAGCAAGCCCGGCATGCCGATCTGGCGCGAGAAATTGTTCGCCTGGATGCTGCGCAACTCGGAAAGCGCGATGGAATATTTCCGCCTGCCGACGAACCGTGTTGTCGAACTGGGGAGCCAGGTCGCGATCTGACGTTCGCCGGGTTAACTTACCGCAATGTCAGAATAAGCGTTTGAACATTCGGACAAGTCTTGCGATGCAGGATCGATCCCTCGGGCAGGGCGACCAGCGACATGCGGACGGAGAGCAGCAACAGGCCGATCATGCCGGTGGTGCCGGAACCCTTTGCGCTGATCGTCGGGAGAATGAGCGACGGCGGCGAAGCCGGATTCATGGGTGCGCTCCGCCGCATGGGGCTTCGTCCCGAAACCGTGACGACGAAGGATATGCGGGCCGAGGCGCCTTTGGTTCGCGTGCGGTTCGGATCGACCTCGGCGCTGATCGGGCGTGCGTCGGCCGATGCGCTCGACCTCGCCGATCCGTTGCACCCCGCGACCAGCCAGCTCGCATCGCGCCTGGACGAGACATGGCGCGATGCGGGGCGTGTGTGGGCGGTGATTCCGGAGGCGGAAGGAGGCCTCGATACCGCCGGGGATCTGGCGGTGCGCTTGCGCGAATTCTTCAAGGCGATGGTGCTGCTGATCGACCTGTTCGACGCGAGCCATATTTTCTGGGCGCCGGCGCGGCTGTGGACCGATGCGCCCCAATTTCGCGATGCGATCGCCGAGATGCTGGCGAGCGGGATGCCGCCGGTGCTGCATCTCGTCGCCTTTCGCCGCAGCGATGCGCCGGGCGGCGGGGCGATCGTCCGGACCCGGGGACTGGCGCTGTTCGGCGGACAGGAGATCGAGGGGCGGATTCCCGTGGGCTGGACGGTTGCCGAAATGGTCCGGCGGCTGGCACGGCTGGCGCTTGATATCCTGTTGAACGGCCCGGTCGCCGCGCCGCGGCGGCTCCGCGGGCTCGACCCCGGCGAGTGGGTGTCGCTGACTCCGGTGGCGGATGAAGCGGATGGGAGCGGCACTGTCCGCGTGGAATTCGGCAGCGACCTTTGATGGCGGGGCGCCGGTGGCAAGGCGCGCCGCCGCCCCGTGCCGGTTTCCAGCGCCACCATCTGATCCCGGTCGGTCTGTTGCGGCGGCCGCAAATGGCGGCGATGTTCGACCAACTCCGCGCCGATGGCTTTGCGCTGCACCGCTTCGACCGCAACGGGTTGATGTTGCCGGGATGCGAGAGCGCGGCACTGTCGTCGGGCCACGCGCTTCATCGCGGGCCGCACCGCGACTATAATGATGTGCTGGCGGCGCGGGTCGAGCGGATTCGCGCCCATTTCGCGCTGCAGGCGTCCGCTGATCCTGGCGCCGCCCGGCGGACCGCGACGATGCGGTTACGCCTGTTGCAGGATGTGATGCGGCGGGCGCTGACCGACCGGCACGGCGGCGCCTTCTGGCTCAACCGCCGCGACCCGATGCGGCTGTTCGCTGATCGCCCCTATCTGGACGACGCGATCGGCCGGTTGTTCGGCGAAGCCTAGAGGCGGACTTTCGCCTCCAGCTCGCGGCGCGCGGCGATATATTGGGCTTCGAGTTCGGCGACGAAGTCGGCGACCGGGCGCACGCCGCGGATTGCGCCGATGCCCTGGCCCGATCCCCAGATATCCTTCCACGCCTTGGCCTTTGTATTCCCGCCCGAGCCGAAGTTCATCGTCTTGAAGTCGCCTTCGGGCAGCGCGTCGGGGTCCATTCCCGCCGCGACGATCGACTGGCGGAGATAATTGCCGTGAACGCCGGTGAAGAGGTTCGAGTAGACGATGTCGGCGGCGCGCCCCTCGACGATGCCGTTCTTGTAGCCGTCGGCGGCATTGGCCTCGGCGGTCGCGATGAAGGCGCTGCCGATATAGGCAAGGTCGGCGCCGCAGGCCTGCGCGGCGAGGATCGAGCGGCCGTGGCCGATCGCCCCCGACAGCGCGACGGGGCCGTCGAACCATTCGCGGATTTCCTGGATCAGCGCGAAGGGCGACTGGCGGCCGGCATGGCCGCCCGCGCCCGCCGCGACCGGGATCAGACCGTCGGCGCCCTTTTCGACCGCCTTGCGGGCAAAGCGATCGTCGATGACGTCGTGAAGTGTGATGCCGCCCCAGCCATGGACCGCCTGGTTGAGTTCCTCCCGTGCCCCGAGCGAGGTGATCGTGATCGGCACCTTCCACTTCTCGCAGGTCGCGATGTCGGCTTCGAGGCGGTCGTTCGATTTATGGACGATCTGGTTGACCGCGAAGGGGGCCGAGAGGCGATCGGGGTTGGCGCGGTCCCACGCCGCAAGCTCCTCGGTGATCTGGTGCAGCCATTCGTCAAGCAGCGACTGCGGGCGGGCGTTGAGGGCGGGAAAACTGCCGACCACCCCGGCCTTGCACTGGGCGATGACGAGTTCGGGCCCCGAAACGATGAACAGAGGCGAGCCGATGACGGGCAGGCGCAGACGGTCGAAGATCGGGGGAAGGGCCATGAATCAGTCTCTCCGGTTGCGGTTTGAAACTGACCTTAACGTAAACGGAAGGTCGCGCAAGAGAGGATGGCATAGCGATAATGCCAGGGCTGGGGAGGCCGAGACGGGAGTCGGGGCCGATGTTCCCCGCGGGGCTCAGCCCCGGGCCGCGGCGGCCGCGTGCTGCTCCTTTTCGGCACGCAGCCTTTCGGCGTGGAGCAGTTTGTCGGCCATCGCCTGCCACGCCGCCGCGGCGCGCAAATTGCGGTCGCGCACCTGAGTCAGCGGCGAGGCTTCGGCCTCCGCCGAGCATTTTTCGGCCTGGGCGAGATAGAAATCGATGGTGGCCGACACGGCGGCGCCTCCTTTCAGCTTTGGGTCAGTCGACCATATCTGCGATGATACGCCGAAGCTCGCGGCGCGACAGCGTCGGGCGGCGGCGGCGCGGCATGGTTGCCGTCTGCGCCCTTCCGGCCAGCGACAGCGCGGGCAGAGCGGGGAAAATCGAATTATTATTGAACATAGTCATCATCTTTATCTTTAAACTTCAGTGTTTTGGTTGTTGGAAGCCGGCACGGTTTCGCACCGGCTCCTTCGGTCAGAGCCCGCGCCGTTTGCGCTGGCTGGGGGGGACCGGCCCGCCCCCGCGTTCGCGGTAGACGAGGCGGCCCTTGGTCAGGTCATAGGGCGTCATTTCGACGCGGACGGCATCGCCGACGACCGACCGGATGCGGAAACGCCGCATCCGGCCAGCCGTATAGACGATCACGCGGTGCCCGTTTTCGAGCACGACGCCGAAGCGTCCGTCGGGCAGAATCTCGTCGATCTGCCCTTCGAAGGTCATCAATTCCTCTTTGGCCAAGGATCAGGCCGACTGGAGGTTGATCGCCGAGGTCTTGCCGTTACGGCCGGTTTCGAGGTCGTAGGAGACGCGCTGGTCCTTATTCAGCGTGGTCATCCCGGCGCTCTGGACGGCGGTGATATGGACGAAATTGTCGCCCGAGCCGTCCTCGTTCTCGATGAAGCCATAGCCCTTGTCCTGGCTGAAAAATTTGACGGTGCCGATCGGCATGATGGTTTTCCTTTCACGGAAATGGAGAATCCCCCGGCAAAAGACACCGGTGGAGCTGGTAGCGTGTGAAGGGAAGATAGTGCCCCGAAAGGGCCCGTAAATTTCCGTCGCAGGCGACGTTAGCGCCGACGATATGGGGGATTGGGCCCGAAAAGTCAAGGTTGCGGGCTGGTTTCATGGTGGCTCCTTCGATTCCCTCGCTCCCCTGCCTTCGTCATTCCCGCGCAAGCGGGAACCCAGGTGCACGTTGGGATACAGCGCTGCCGCACTGGTGGCTCGCTTCGCGCCTTTGCGCCTTTGCGTGAGATTTCCCGGTTTCACGCGAAGGCGCGAAGAAGCTGGACCCCCGCCTTCGCGGGGGTGACGGGGAGAGGCGGGAGCGAGGAAAAAAGATCAGGCGCCGGCTGCCTTGCGCGGGTCCGCCCTTTCCGGCGCGGGATCGTTGGCGGGGTCGGGGAGGCCGAAGAAGGCGCGTCGGGCGGCTTCGCCGGCGCGGCGCAAGGGGGCATGGGCCTCGGCGACGGCGGCTTCCCAGGCGTCCTCCTCGTCGGGGTCGAGCGAGCGCTCATAATCCTCGTCGCCGAACCGGCCTTCCTCGATGCCGAGATAGTCGTCGGGGGGCGGGAAATTGGTGCGCAGGTCGCCGGTGACATCGTCGTGCCAGACGGTCATTGCCGCGGCCTCCTCCTCGGGGGTCGGCCCCTCTTCGCCGGCGCCTGCGGGCTCCTCGCCGGGATCGGCGGAAAACTGCGCAACTTCATTCGCGATTGCGGTGCCCTGCCACAGGGCGGCGAGCGGGTTGGCGCGATTGTCGCGGCCCGCGAGCCAGAGCGCGAGCGCGGCGGCCATACCCTCGGTCGGGCCAGCCGCGGGTGCGGCTTCGGCGCCGGCGTCGGGTTCGCTGTCGGGCGCCGCTTCGGCCGAGGCGGCGGCGGTGCGCGCGGCCGCGGCGGCGTCGAAGAGCGAGAGGAAGCCCGGCCAGTCGCCGGCGATGACCTGCGCCAGCATCTCCTCGCCCGCGCGGGCGCGGGTTTCGACCATCTTGTCGAGCCGCGCGAGCATCGCGAGGCCGAGGCGGCTGTCGATGCGACGGCGCTTGTAAAGGCTGCGGTCCTCCTCGCGCATCACGGTGGTGATCTCGTCATGCCCCCAGATCGCGCGGTCGAGCAGTTCGTCGACGAGCCGCCCGCGCGCGATCAGCAGCGCCGCCGCGCAGCCGAGCCGGAACGCCGCGCCCTCGGGCCGCTGCTTGAGCTGATAGACGGCGGCGGGCGACATGCCGACCTTTGCCGCAGAGATCTTCACCGAGCCGTTGGTGGCGAAGGCCTCCAGAAACTCGCGCTGGAGCGAGGGCGTCCAGTGATAGCTGGCGGGGACGGGAATATGCGCGGGGTTGCGGGATGTGTCGTCCATCGGTTCGTCCTTTTGGTTGGGTGAAGCCGACAGAATGAACCATATGGGTACAATGTAGGAAAGGGAAAATCTGCGCTACTTGGGCGTTGTCGCTGCCGCCTTCTCTTTGTCGCTGACCGGTTTTGGACCGGGCTGAGCAATGTTCAGCTTTTGCTTCGGTGCCGGTATTCCCGTTGATATCGTAGTGTCTGGACGAGGCTGCCGAGGTGAATGGAAAACCAAGTACGATGCAATTGCTATCAGGAATAGCGTTGCGCTGGTGGCAATCCATCGCGCAACTTTGTAAACGGGCTCTCCCCTTTTTACCCTCTTCCATTCCCTTTTTAGAACAATGTTAGATAGATTGATAAAATCCGTTCTATCGGAGTCGAACTTTGAGAAGTCTGATTGCTGACCGGAGTTCACGTAGTTTGATATTCTGACGATGCATCCTCTGAGATTTTTCGATTCAGTTTCCGTCGGGTTCAATCGCAGCGCAATGGAGTAATAGGTCTCATTCAGCCTCTCATAGATAGGGCGCAGCGTTTCGAGGCGTTCCTTATTGTTCCGATATTCTATCTCTCTTGCACTCGCAATCGAGTTCGCGCTGGCGAGGAACGTCGACAGTTCACTCCTTAATGAATCGATCCAGGATTGCCGAAATTCGGATACCTTGGATTCTTTCGAGACAATTAGGCCAACAAGCGAGATAATCGCGCCGATTAGGGCTGCGGCGATCGCGCCAATAGCAACGTCAGGTATCATATAGGACCGCCCCAAAATTTGACTGCGTTCTGAAATTGAAGCTTAATGGAAAAGACGGGCGGAGGGGAGTGTCGAACTTTGGAGCTTGCTTCGTTTAAACTCAAATTGACTGGCGATATGTCCGATCGTCACGAGATTGAGGCATATGACGGCTTTACGGCCTTAGCGGGTGCCGCTTGGACACTTTCGCTGATCACAAACTACGTCGAAACGGGAGAAATTCGACACAGAGGCGATTTCGTTGGCCGGCATGCGGTTCATGCCAAGCCGATGAGGTCCGGTAGCATTATCGCTGATTTTGCCGTCCTACTCCAAAGTCAGCCTTCCTCCGTTTTCGAGGTGGCAAGTATATCGGCGGGAGCGAGTGGCCTTCTTTACGGGTTGGTGCATAGGGTCATCGCACGCAACATTGGGATTGATCCCGATCCGTTGAACAATGAGACGGCTGCGCTTTTATCCAAAAAGAGTGGCGATATTGAAGCACTGGTTGCCATAACGGAGCCGTCGCTTCGGCGAGCACACGATGTCATTGGGAACGGTGCTAACGATGTTGAATGGATCGGGGGCTTTGATCCCATTGCCCACATGAACGAAAGCACCAAGGCTTTCATGAAGGCTAGCGTTCACGATAGCGAACAGATCACAAAAGACGTCTCGGTAAGTGGTTTTTATGGAAACTCCGGACACGGAGGCGTGTTCGATTTTGATCTCAATCGTACCGTACCGTTTTCTATGACGAAGGATGTGCTGTCTCGATACGGATCTTATTTTTCTTGGGGGCTGCATCAATATACCAGCAAGACCGGAAAGACTATCAAGATAAAGTTCACTAGAATACTTGCCCTTGACGGGAGGCCAAAGAAGTATGTTATTATGTATGCTTCGGCGAACGAATAAAATATTCTAAAAATTGGTCAGAATTTTTTCGAGTTCGAAATATCATTTCCTGAGTATTCAAAGAAGATTCGATCTGCTCGCCCTCTCTCATCTTGACCTGGTGATGATGAGATTTTCTTGCTCTGAAAACCCGCCTGTAAGACTTCGGTCTCGGTCATAGATAGATTTGACATCAAATGCATAACCGTTCGCTGTCCCATATCATAAGAGGACAGCTTCTCTTCACGCAAATAGTCTTCTAGTTTTTTACGTCGTGCGCACTGCGCAAGCAGAAATCGGCCATAGCCGAATGAAGCGACAGCAGCGGTAAGAATCGCTGCCCAACTCGCAATGATATCGAGCACATCTTTGTAAGCCATTGGGTGATCCTTAGCCGATGAACCACTTACGCCCCATTCGCCGCCGACAAGATCGCCCGCACACTCGCGGTCGCGACGTCGGTGTCGAGCCCGCAGCCGAACAGGCTTTTCCCGTCCGCCGTGCGGCATTCGACATAGGCCGCGGCCTGCACATTGCTGCCCTGGCCGATCGCGTGCTCGCTGTAATCGACGATGTCGAGCAGCGGGCCGCCGCTTTCGGCGAGCGCGGCGACGACGCTGCTCATCAGGCCGTTGCCGCGGCCGCTGACGCTGCGTTCGGTGCCGTCGATGGTGAGCTTGCCGGCGAAGATGCGGTCGGTACCGCTATGCGTCTCGGCCCAGTCGACCAGCTGGAAGCGCTTGCCGCCCTCGGCGAGATAGGTGCGCTCGAACGCCTGCCAGATGTCGTCGGCGCCGAGTTCGCGGCTCGTTTCGTCGGCGACTGCCTGGACGACGTGGCTGAAGCTCGCCTGCATTTTCTTGGGCAGTTTCAGGCCCTTGTCCTGTTCGAGCACCCAGGCGACGCCGCCCTTGCCCGACTGGCTGTTGACGCGGATCACCGCTTCGTAGCTGCGGCCGAGGTCGGCGGGGTCGATGGGGAGATAGGGGACTTCCCATTTTTCGTCATTCTGGCGTTCGCGTGCGGCGAAGCCCTTCTTGATGGCGTCCTGATGGCTGCCCGAGAAAGCGGTATAGACGAGCTCGCCGCCATAGGGATGGCGCGGGTGGACGGGCAGGTTGTTGCAATATTCGACCGTCTGGATGACCTCGTCGATGTTCGAGAAGTCGAGTTCGGGATCGACGCCCTGCGTGTACATGTTGAGCGCGACGGTGACGAGGCAGGTGTTGCCGGTGCGCTCGCCATTGCCGAACAGGCAGCCCTCGACGCGGTCGGCGCCCGCGAGCAGGCCGAGTTCGGCCGCCGCGACGCCGGTGCCGCGGTCGTTGTGGGTGTGCAGGCTGATCAGCGCGCGGTCGCGGTTCGGCAGGTTCTTGCCGAAATATTCGATCTGGTCGGCGTAGATGTTCGGCGTCGCCGCCTCGACCGTCGCGGGCAGGTTGAGGATGATCGGGTTTTCGGCGGTCGGCTGGAGAATGTCCATCACCGCCTCGCAGCAGGCGATGCTGAAATCGAGCTCGGCGGTCGAGAAGGTTTCGGGGCTGTATTCGAAGCGCCAGTTGGTTTGCGGAAGGCGCGCGGCATTGTCGCGGAGCTGCTTCGCGCCCTCGATCGCGATCGCCTTGATCTCGTCCATCTCCATGCCGAAGACGATCTTGCGCCACGCGGGGCTGACCGCGTTATAGACGTGGACGATCGCGGTTTTCGCGCCCGCGAGGCTGTCGAAGCTAGTGCGGATCAGGTCGGCGCGGCTTTGCGTCAGCACCTGCGGCGTGACGTCGTCGGGGATGCGGCCCGAGCGGACAAGGTTCTGGATATAGTCGAAATCGGTCGCGCCGCTGGCGGGAAAGCCGACCTCGATCTCCTTGAACCCGCTCTTGACGAGCAGGTCGAAGAAGCGGGTCTTCTTTTCGGCGTCCATCGGGTCGATCAGCGACTGGTTGCCGTCGCGCAAGTCGGTGGAGAGCCAGATCGGCGCCTGGGTGGTGACGCGGCCGGGCCATTCGCGGTTCGCCAGGGGAACCTGCGGGAAGGCGGAATATTTGACCGAGGGGTCGCGGAGCATGGTCATGGGTTTGGAACTTCTTCTGCTGTCGGTTGCTATGCTGTGTCGATCGGACCCTTGAGCGGGTGGCCGCGACTAGCGCGCAGCCAGTGTCACGCCCAAGGGCGTGTAAGTCGCAGAAGAAGAAGGGCGTTGCCGCGCATGGCCGCTCCCATGATGCAAAATGCCCCGCGATGCAAGGGGGAGGTGCGGAAATTTCGTTGGGGGGCGGCATTCGTCATCCCGGCGAAGGCCGGGATCTCGCCGGTGCATTATGGCGATAGGGCGAGATCCCGGCCTTCGCCGGGATGACGGTTGGGTAGCGAGGGGCGACGGCTTTACTGCTTCTCGAACGCCGCGTGGATTTCGAGTTCGACTTCGTCGCCGACCATCGGGACGCCGAAGCCGAGGCCGAAGTCGCTGCGGCGGATCGTCGCTTCGGCCTCGAAGCCGACGGTCTGCTTGCCGCCCATCGCGCCCGCGCCGTGGAAATCGACGTCGAGCGTCACCGGGCGGGTGACGCCGTTGAGGGTGAGGTCGCCGGTGACCTTCGCCTCGTCGCCGTCGTCGCCCGGGACGACGCGGGTCGAGACGAAGCGGGCGTCGGCGGCGGCGGGGCCGAAGAAATCAGGCTTGGCGCCGTCCTTGCCGGGGCGGAGCAGGTGGCCGGTGAGGCCTGCGCTCGCGGTGGTGACCTTGGCGACCGGGATCGTCACATCGACCCTGGCCGCCGCGGGATTGGCGGGATCGAGGACGAGCGTGCCGGTGACGTCGCCGAAAATGCCGGTGTAGTTGCTGAAGCCGAGGTGATCGAGTTTCCAGACGACCATCGTGTGGTTGGGATCGGCGGCATAGGTGCCCGCGGTGACGCGCGTCTTGTCGGGGGCGCCGGGCGCGCTCGCGGGCGGCTGGGCGATGACGGCGGGCACCGCGACGGCGGCGAGCAGGATGGCGGCGAGGGGAGCGAAGCGATGCATGGGGGAACCTCCTGTTTGGGGGAGGCGCAGGCTAGGCGAATGACAGGGGCAGCGTCAATTCTGTGCGGCGGCGGCGCCGTTTTTCGCGGCGCCCATCGCGCGGCGTTCGGCGAACCATTGGCGGAGCGCGGCAGCGGTACAGCCGGTGTAGCCGTAGCTGCCGACCGGCGAACAACTGTTCGGGCGGCTCGCCGCGGCGGCCCCGTAGCTATTGCCCTCGACCGCCGAAGCCCAGGAGCCGCCGCCGACCGAACTATCTTCTTCCTTGTGGCGCAGCGCCTTGGGGACGCGATAGCGATCGGATTCGGGCTGCTGCGCGCAGACGACGATCTCGTCCTCCTTCGGTTCGGGGCAGGGTTCGTTGCCGTAGGTATAGAGAACCGACACGCGTTCGGGAGGAGAGCCGGTCTGGGCCAGATCCTCGTCCTGCGCGTGCGCCGGCGCGGCGCCGGCCAAGGTGGAGGCGAAGAGGAGAATCAGAAACGGGGCGGGTCTTTTCATCGCGTGCATTCCCTGACGACCATCCCCTGCGGATAGATATAGGCGGCGAAGATGAACCTCAGCCGAATTGGGGCATCGGTAGATATTCCCGCTTCGTCAGCCCGGGCTCGACCCGGAATCCCGCTTTTTCGGTGCTTGGCATATTCGGGTAGCGGGACCCCGGATCAAGTCCGGGGTGACGAGAGAAAATGGAGGCAGCGCTATCGGAGATCGTCGAGCGATGTCGCGATCGCCCCCCACACCTGCGCCAGTTCGTCGGGGGTGATGCCATAGGGGGGCATGACGTAGACGGTGTTGCCGAGCGGGCGGAGGAGGACGCCGCGGTCGCGGTAAAATGCGATCAGGCGGGGAGCGAGGGTCGAGAGATAGCCCGAATCGGGAGCGACGATGTCGAAGGCCGCGATGGTGCCGAGGCGGCGCGGATCGGCGACGCGCGGGTCGGAGGCGAGCATGCCGAGGTGCGCGGCCTGCGCGTCGGCGAGGGCGTCGATGCCTTGCTGGACCGGCTCGTCGCGCCAGATGTCGAGATTGGCGACCGCGGCGGCGCAGGCGATCGGGTTCGCGGTGTAGCTCGACGAATGATAGAAGGTCTTCGCGCGGTCGGTCGAGAGATGCGCGGCGAAGATCGGCTCGCTGCACAAGGTCACCGCGAGCGGGATCGCGCCGCCGGTCAGCCCCTTCGACAGGCAGACGATATCGGGGATCACCCCGGCCTGGTCGCAAGCGAAGCGGGTGCCGGTGCGGCCCCAGCCGGTCATCACCTCGTCGGCGATGAAGAGGACGCCGTGGCGGGCGCAGATCGCGCGCATTTCGGCGAGCACCCACGCGGGATAGATCAGCATGCCCCCGGCGCCGAGGATCAAGGGTTCGACGATGAAGGCGGCGGGTTTCTGTGCACAGGCGGCTTCGAGTGCGTCGAGCGCGGCCTGCTCCTGCCCCGCGTGCGGGAAGGGGATGGTGCCGACGTCGAAGAGCAGAGGTTGCCACGCGCGGTTGTAGACGCCGCGCTCGCCGACCGACATCGCGCCGATCGTGTCGCCGTGATAGCTGTGCTCCATCACCAGGATGCGGCTACGCGCCTCGCCGATGTTGAACCAGTAACCGAGCGCCATCTTGAGCGCGACCTCGACGCTGGTCGAGCCCGAGTCCGAGAAGAAGACGCGGGTGAGCGGATCGGGGGTGATGCGGATCAGTTCGGCGGCGAGGGTTTCGGCGGGTTCGTGGGTCCAGCCTGCGAAGATGAGCTGGTCGAGCTTTTCGGTCTGCGCGCGGATCGCCGCCATGATGCGCGGGTGCGCGTGGCCGTGGGTTGTGACCCACCAGCTCGAAATCGCGTCGATCCAGTATCGGCCGTCGGCGCCGTAGAGCCGCGCACCCTCGCCGCGCGCGATCAGCGGGATCGGGTCGCCGAGGCCGTGCTGGGTGAAAGGGTGCCAGATGGGGGAGCTTGTCATTTCACCCTCGAATGTTCGTCATTCCCGAGAAATCGGGAACCCAGTGGCACCCTTGCGGATCGAATGCCAGCCTATGGCTGGTTTTTATCGTTCGTCATCCCGGCGAAGACGCGGACACCGATGGTTCTGGCCGTTTGGAGGCTGTCTGCTTCGGGAGTTTTTCGTGAGCGTGGACGCGGCCGTTCATCGTCGGCCACCGCTGCAATCATCCAGAAGCTGCGGCTCACCCCGAAATTTTTGTCGCTTACGAAGCAATCTCCGAGACAGGCAAACTTCACGAGAGTGGCTGCGGATGTTACCGGGTCAAGATCACCACTATCGTGTTAGGACGACATGGATATTCGAACATTTTCGCTCGATGCCGATCTGACCGTTGCCGAAATCGATCCGGGGACTGACAGCGCCTGGCATTTTTTGCCATTCGAGGATCGCCGTGCGGAGCTAATCGCGCTCGACGAGCGATATTTGCTGGCGATCGGCAGGCGGGGTTCCAGGGACACCAGCGTCGCCATTTTCGACACAGTAAAGCAGCACCGAACCAACATTGAGACCAGCGATCGACTTAACACATACAGCAGGCCGGGCGAGGCGCACCCATGGTGCTATGCACCGACGCATCGGTCGGTCTTTGTCATCGAGTCGACTAAAAAGCGAGATTTCAACTTCCCCAATCCCGCCCAGTATCTTCGTCAACTCTCGGTCGACGGCAAGGTGAACCGAAGGATAGCGATCGCCCCGGACTTTCACGCACATGTCGTCTTGCCGCGCGACGACGGGCATATCATTTGCGTCGGCTTGAATGAGGTGGCTGTGCTCGATCCGATAAGCGCGGACGTGCGGGTCAGCACGACCGATCTGATCGCGTGGAACCATCTCCACCTCCATTGTGGTATATTGGGCTGGTTTAGTCCCGATGGACGCTGGGCTCTACGTCCGCACCTCGGCTCGGTGATCAGGTCAGGCACGCCAGCGCGCGACGAACGCCGAGTGAGGGCGTTTCTTTCGGAATTGTTTTCGCCAAAAACCTCATCCTCCCAAGAGCGGGGGGAGGGGCACCCCGACCTTGCCCGGAACAAGGGGCGCAGCTTCGGCCTCGCACTGGAACTTTTTCGTCTTGATCCACTTGGCGTCGAGCGACGGCTGGTCATCTGCTACTATTCCGAGCAAGAACTGTCCGCCGATCTCGTGGCGGTGCTTGATCCTTTGGCGGATCGGCAGGATCACAGGGCTTGGAATGGGCATGACCAACTGCTGCTGACCTGTCACGAGGATTCTCACGAAACGCGTTTGGTCAAAAGCTTCTTCGAACGGATCGACGGGATCAAGTGGGACGAGGATTGCCAAGGCTTCACCGTAGGGCTGGTCGAAGGCACGCGAAAAGTCGAATCGCGCTATTCAGGGAAGGTCAGTGTCACCGACGTCGGCTTGCGTCATGTGTCGCTGGAAGGCGATGTAGGGCAGACCATCTCAGTTCCGGGGGAACTCGAGCCGGAACCACGCCGCCCTTCAGACGAAGCGATCAATGCGATTGAGGCAATGGTTCGCGAGCGATCAAGCCACCTTGTCGAATGCGCCGGGTGGACCGGTCACGATGTAGCGAAGACGCTCATGGAGATACGCCGAAGAATCGAAGAACGCGGGCTAGATCAACTCGTCTTCGGTGAGCAGCTTCAGTTTCGGTTTCGGGTCGACAAACGGACGATCGGCGAGAAGAAATTCTTCGAGACGATCCGCAAGATGGCGGCAGCGGACATCGAGTTGATCCTGCCTGAATTGCGGCACCTCATGAGAAGCTATGGAAGCGCTGCGCGACAACTTGAAACGAACGGTTTCGGGCCGATCGCATCGGGTCCGTCCAACCATAGTCCCGGCGCCCTTTCGGAGGCGGCGCTAACCCTCGCGATGCTTGATGACACAGGTTTCGAAGTGCTTCGGGATTGGATCAGGATGATCGATCAGGAGCATGATTATTTTGCCGCCGCCATGGTTTTTCCCGCGATGGCGCGGCGCACCCGCTTTAAGACCGTCGATGCGATACGCTTCGGCCTCTGGTTTTTCATTCAGCAGTGGCAGACGGTCAAATATGAAAGAGACTATCTCGGCTTGTTCAAGGCGGCGCCCAACCTGTTCTCGCCGGCATCTTTCGCTTCTGCCGTGCTCACGGAAGCGCGGGATGTCGTCAACTTTAGCAAGGCGACTTCCGTCGAAGTCGCCATTTCAAACGTCCAACAGATGCTCGGACGAAATGCTTGGGACAGGGCGGCGTCTGCCGAGCTGGACCGGTTGGCAGCCACTCTTGACCGCAAAGCGCAGTGACCGTTCCCGGCCTGCTCCGGCTTCGACTCCGCGGGAATGACGAAGGTAAGCGTCTTTTCGGCACGCCGGCTCCATCAACCTGCTGCACGGCGCAACGCTGACCGGCATGTCTTCCGTCATCCCGGCGAAGGCCGGGATGACGATTAAGAGAGACGGATGCGTCGGCAACGCCGCTTTTGATTCAGACAGGCAGACGGAATGTCGGCAGGTCGGATCAGATGCGGAAACTCAGCGTGCCGCCGATGGTTCTGAACGCTTCGGGCATGACGATCTTGGAATAGCCGTCGGGATTGATCACACCCGCGGCATAGGGCGCATAGAAGCGCTTATCGAGCAGGTTGCGCGCATAGATGCCGACCCGCCAGCTGCCGTCCGCCGCGCCGAATCCGATGGTGCCGTTGAGCAGGCCATAGGAGGGGATTTCGGCTTTCGGATCGCCGATCACGGCCTGGGTCTTCGTGCGCCACGCCCAATTGACCGCGGCGTCGATCGCCATGTCGCCGCCGATCGCCTGCTTGTAATCCGCGCGCAGGATATACGACCATTTCGGCGCATTGGGCAGGCGGAAGCCGCGATAATTGGCGACGGTCGTCGTCGTGCCGGGAACGACGTAACAGCCCTCGCCGACCACCGGCGACATCGGCTGGCCCGGATAGCATTGCCCGTCATAGTCGCGGAACGTCGCGTCATTATATGATCCGCTGGCCGAGAGGCGCAGCGCCGGGGTCACGCGAAACCCCGTTTCGACCTCGATGCCGCGCGCGCGCAGCAGCCCGGCGTTCGACAGGTAAAAGGCCGGCGGGGTGATCGTGATGTCGAAGGTCTGGGCCTGGAAATTGCGATAGTTCGACCAATAGGCGGCGATGTTGAAAGTGCCTTTCCCGTCGAGAAAGCTGCTCTTGAGGCCGATTTCCCAGCTCTTCACCGTTTCGGGGCGGACCTCGCGAATGATGCCCGCCGTGCCGTCGATCGCCGGGCCCTTGAAGCCCGTCGACCAGGTCGCATAAAGCATCAGGTCGCGGCTGGGTTCGAACTGCACGCCGACCTTGCCCGACACATTATCGGCCTTCACCGTGCCGTCGTAATCGGGAAGCACGCTGAGCGCGTAGGCCGGGAAGGGCAGCTTCGACACGACGAGCGTCCCGTGGTTCCGGTCGTTGGTGTAGCGAAGCCCGCCGATCAGCTTGACGGCGTCGGTCAGCGCGAAGGTGACATTGCCGAAGGCGGCGAGGCTGCGCACCTTGTTCGTCGCGTCGCGGCGGCCGCCGCCGACCACGACGGGCACCCCGAACAGGCCGTAATAGTTGCCATATTGGGTCGCGTAGCCGCCGTTCTCGGTCTGATAATAATAGAGGCCGAGCACATATTCGAGGCGCTGGCCGCCGGGCGAGGTAAGGCGAAGCTCCTGCGTGAACTGATGGCTGTCGACGCCGCCGTCGCTGTTGTTGAAGACGTTCGCGGGCGAGGCGTCGATGTCGGAGAGCTGGAGCGTCTTGAGCTTTCGGTAAGCGGTGATCGAGGTCAGCGTGTGATCGCCGATGCCGGCGTTGATTTCGAGCGAACCCGCGTAGAGCGAGGTGTCCGCGGTCCAGTCGCCATCCATATAGCTTTTATAGACGTTCGGACCCGGCTTTTCGGCAAAGCCGGCAAATTGCGAATTGAACAGGGCGCTGGTTCCGAGCGACTGGATGATCTGGCCGTCGCGCGCGAAGGCGGTCTGATATTCGCCCGACAGGAGGAAGGAGAGATTGTCCGACGGCTCCCAGAGCAGCTTGGCGCGGATGCCGTTGTTGCGGCGGTCGCCCACCGCGCGTCCCGGCGTCAGCACATAGGGGATCGCGCCGTCCTGTCCGTTGCTGTAGCCCGACAGGCGCAGCGCGAGGGTCTGGCCGAGCGGAATATTGGCGCTGGCCTGCACGACGCGGTCGTTGCGCTCGCCATATTTGAGATCGAGCGAAAAAGAGGCATCGTCCATGCGCGGCTTTTTCGTGACGACCTGGATCACCCCGGCGCTCGAATTCTTGCCGAACAGCGTGCCCTGCGGGCCGCGCAGCACTTCGATGCGTTCGATGTCGGCAAAGCCGGTCGAACCGGGGTCGCGCGACAGGCCGATGACGACCCCGTCGATCACCAGGCCGACGGTCTGTTCGACGCCGCTGTCATAGGTCTGGGTGCCGACGCCGCGGATCTGGTAGCCGCCGCCGTTCGACACGGGATTGGTCGCGGAGAAGGTGATGTTCGGGGCGAGATACTGGATGTCGCTGACTTCCTTCAGCCCCGACTGCGCCAGGCTTTCCGCCGAGACCGCGGTCACCGACAGCGGGACATCCTGCAAGCGCTCCTCGCGCCGCGTCGCGGTGACGATGATCTCGTCGCCGGTCGCCGCCGCGCCGGGCTCCGCGTCCTGCGCCCATAAAGGTGTCGCAGGCAGCGCGACCGCCGCAACCGAAGCGAGCCAAATGCGCCGCGCGCCAAATCGAACCATGATAACCTCCCCAACAAGGCGCTCGCGGCGCCGATGCCGCTTGATAGGCCTGTAAGATAAAAGCAGTCAAGACCGCTTGTAAGTTGTTGCCCGGGTGATAGGATGATGCGGTGATATGGGGAGGAATGTTTCATGAAATCTTTTGTTTTCATGCCGTTGGTTCTGGCTTCGACCCCGCTTGCGGCCGCGGGGCCCGTGCCTGCGGTCGGCGTCCTGGCCGATCCCTGCGCGGCCTTGCCGCCGATGCCCGCGATCGTCGCCGATTATCTGGCGCGTGCGCAGACCGCGCTCGCGGCGGGCGAGCCGCTGCCGCCGCGTTCGGAGGAGGGCATGGCTATCTATACGAAATGGCAGCAGGATTTGCTGCTCGCCGACTTTGCGGGCGAGTGCCGTTACGCCGCCGCGAATCGCGATCTGCCGCCCGCGACCCCGAACCGGACGGTCTTCCTCGGCGATTCGATCACCGAATTATGGCTGCGCGAACAGCCGGACTTCTTCACTGGCGACCGCATCGATCGCGGGATCAGCGGCCAGACGACCACCCAGATGCTCGCGCGCTTTCGCGCCGATGTGATCGATCTGAAGCCGCGCGTCGTCCATATCATGGCGGGCACCAACGACATTGCCGGGAACGGCGGGCCGACGTCGCTCGACCGGATCGAGGCGAATATCCGCACGATGATCGACCTGGCCGAAGCGCACGGGATCGAGGTGGTGCTGGGCTCGGTGCTGCCCGCGCGGCGTTTCGACTGGCGGCCCGACATCGCGCCGGTCGAAGCGATTACGGCGCTGAACGAACGGCTTCGGGCGCTCGCCACGGAAAAGAAGCTGGTCTTCGCCGACTATCATGCCGCGCTCGATGACGGCGGGCAGGGGCTGGCAAAAGCGCATTCCGAAGACGGCGTTCACCCGAACGCCGCGGGCTATGCCGTCATGCGCCCGGTCGCCGAGCGCGCGCTGGCGTCGGCGGCGCGCACGGCATCATAGGCGGCCGAGGTGACGATAGGCCGAACGGATGGCGGCGATCACCTGGTCCGCCGGGGTCTCCTCCTCTTCGATGAAGGCGTAGCGAACGCCCGCTGCGGTCATCGCCCGCATCACGGCCGCGAAGTCGACGACGCCTTCGCCGATCGGCGCGGTCGGCGGAATGCGGTCGACCGCCGGCTCGATGGGGCCGCGCCAATCCTTGAGATGCGCCAGGCTCGCGCGGCGGCCGAGGCGTTCGAGATAGGGGAGCGGATCAACCCCGGCAGCAATGGTATTGCCGACGTCGAGTTCGAAATCGACGAACGCGGGGTCGCAGCGTTCGATCATGTCGTCGAACGCATAGCGTCCGTCGAAGCGCAGGAAATCGAGGCCGTGGGTGTGGTAGGCGAAGCGCATTCCGGCGCTTTGGACCTTGCCGCCGATGGCATTGAAGCGGTCGGCGGTGCGCAGGAAGTCATCGCGCGTCAGCGCGGCGATCGCGTCGCGAAAAGGGTTGTCGGACTTGCCGACCAGCGCCCGGTAGGCCGGAACGAGCGGCACCGGCGCGACGGCATAATCCATGCCGATCCCGGCGCATTGCGCGATCAGCCGATCGATCTCCGCATCGTCCATGTCGGCGCGCAGCGCATGGGCGCCGACCGCGACGAGGCCGTTGTCGGCCAGCGTCCTGCGAATGGCGGCGGCGTCCCGGTCATAGAAGCCCGCGAATTCGACATGGCGCACCCCGGTCGCGGCAATGGCGGCCAGCGTCGCTTCGAAATCCTTCGCGAGCAGCTCGCGCGCCATGTAGAGCTGAACCCCGATGACCGGCCTGGGCGAAGCCGCAACGGCTCCCTTGGGAAGCATCGCCGCGGCCGCGGCGGCGGCAAGAAAGTGACGGCGTTCGATCATCGCGTGCTCCTTTATGCTTGTCATGATCCTATGGCGCACATATGTTACGGTCAATACTGCTTGTAAGTGTGGAGTGGATGGATGGCCGAGAAAGTGCGCCGACGGACACAGGCGGAAAGAAGCGCAGGCACGCGGGACGCGTTGCTGACGGCGGCGATCGATGCGCTGCACGCGCATGGCTATGCGGCGGCGTCGACGATGCTCGTCGCCGAAAAGGCGGGGGTCAGCCGGGGGGCGATGCTCCACCAGTTTCCGACCAAGGCCGATTTGATGACCTTTGTGGTCGAGGCGGTCTTCGAGCAGGAAGTGCGGCACTATCGCGACTATCTGAAAGGCATCGACGATCCGCAGCAGCGGCTGCTCGCCTATCCCGACATGGCGTGGGAGGTTCTGAGCCGGCCGTCGGGCGTCGCGGTGCTCGAGATATTGCAGGGTTCGCGCAGCGACCCCCAGCTTTGCGAGAAGCTTGCGCCGGTCCAGGCGCGGATCGAACGCGAAGCGCTGGATTTCACGCACCTTGCCGCACCGGGGGATTCGCGCGGTGCGATGGCGCTGATGCGGCTCGTCGTCTGGGCGATCCGCGGCCTGTCGGTCGCGCAGGTTCTGGCCCCCGCACCGGGCAGCATCCGCGATTCGGTGAAGGTGCTCAAGCGATTGATGGAGGCGGGCCTCCAGACCGGCGTCCTGTCGGTAGAGCCGGAAAAAACCACATAACAGGAGAGGGAAATGGGACGCGCCATGTCCACCGCCATCATGGCGGTTGCCACGATTATTGCCACGCCGGTGACGGCCAAACAGGCGGACGGAATGACCAAGCAGCAGGAAAAAGCGGCGGACGATCGCGCCGTGGCGATCGTCGATGCGATGACGCTCGACGAGCAGATGTCGCTGACCAAATCGGTGTCGGGCGGCAGCCTGCTCGACCTCGGCATTCCGCTGCCGCCCTTCATTCCCGAAGCGATGCGGCAGCCGAAGCCCGAGGGCGCGATCGGCACCGCCGGTTTCGTGCCCGCGGTCGAGCGTGTCGGCTTCCCTGCGCTCCATCTCGCCGATGCGAGCCTGGGGGTTGCCGACATCGGCTATCTGCGTCCCGGCCAGCAATCGACCGCGCTGCCCGCGACGCTGTCGCTCGCGGCGACCTTCGATCCCGCGATGGCGCGCGAGGCGGGGCGGCTGATCGGCGCCGAAGCCTTTGCAAAGGGCATCAACGTGATGCTCGCCGGCGGCGTCAATCTGGCGCGCGAACTGCGGAACGGGCGCAACTTCGAATATCTTGGCGAGGATCCGCTGCTCGCGGGAGCGCTCGTCGGCGAACAGATCGCCGGGATACAGGACCGCCACGTCGCCTCGACGATCAAGCATTTCACGCTGAACCCGCAGGAGAGCGGGCGCTTCGTCTATGACGCGCGGATCGACGAAGCGGCGCTGCGCGAATCCGATCTGCTGGCCTTCGAGATCGGCATCAAGCGCGGCCGGCCCGCATCGGTCATGTGCGCCTATAACAAGGTGGGCGGCACCTATGCGTGCGAGAATGCCCATCTGATGCGCGATGTGCTGAAGGGCGACTGGGCCTATCCGGGCTGGGTCATGTCCGACTGGGGCGCTGTGCACAGCCTTGCGCCGTCGATCGCGGCGGGGCTCGACCAGCAGTCGCCGCAGGACAAGGATTATTTCGCGGACCTCCCCGCCGCCGTGAAAGCGGGTCAGGTCGAAGCGGCGCGGGTGCGCGACATGGCGCTGCGCATCGTCCGTTCGATGGCGCGGGTCGGGGCGCTCGACCATCGCGCGGCGCCGGGCGGCGCGATCGACCGCGAAGCGCATAGCGCGCGGGCGCAGGCGATGGCCGAGGCGGGGATGGTCCTGCTCAAGAACGACGGCATCCTTCCGCTCGCGGCGACGGCGAAGTCGATCGTCGTTATCGGCCGCCACGCCGACAAGGGCGTGCCGATCGGCGGCGGATCGTCGCAGGTCATCCCGTGGGGCGGCGTCTATCGCGACGCGCCCGGCGCCAATCCGCTGTCGGCGCTCCTCGCGCCGAGCTATGGGCTCTCCTCGCCGCTGAAGGCGCTCGAGGCCGCGTTGCCGGGCGTAGCGATCAGCTTCGACGACGGCAGCGATGCGGCGCGCGCGGCCGACGCGGCGAAGACGGCCGATCTGGTCGTCATCTATGCGGTCAAGCCCGAGATGGAGGGTATCGACCACGCCGATTTCTCGCTCCCCGATGGACAGGATGCGATGATCGATGCCGTCGCCTCCGCCAATCCCCGGACGGTCGTCGTTCTTCAGACGGGCAATCCGGTTGCCATGCCGTGGCTCGACAAGGTCGGCGGGGTGCTCGAAGCCTGGTTCTCGGGTCAGCGCGGGGGCGAGGCGATGGCAGCGATCCTGACCGGGAAAAGCGCGCCGCAGGGACGGCTGCCGATCAGCTTTCCGGCCAGCGCCGAGCAGCTTCCGCACAAGACGGTAGTGGGATACGACCCGGCAAAGCAGCGTCCGCTGGGGATCGGGGTTCAATATGATCCCTTCCCGATCGACTATGTCGAGGGGAGCGACATCGGCTATCGCTGGTTCGAGCGGACCGGCGCGAAGCCGCTTTTTCCCTTCGGTTACGGGCTGACCTACACCAGCTTCGATTATGGCGGCCTGGAGTCTCGCGGCGGCAGCACGCTGAGCGTCACGGCGCGGATCACCAATACGGGGACGCGCGAAGGGACCGAGGTCGCGCAGCTCTATGTCGCGGCGCCGGGCCGTACGCATCGACTGGCGGGCTGGGCAAAGGTCAGCCTCAAGCCCGGCGAAAGCCGCGTCGTGACGATCGACGCCGATCCCTGGCTGCTTCTGTCCTATGACGCCGCCGCCGGGCGCTGGACGCGGCCGCAGGGCGACTATCGCTTCTTCGTCGGCAAATCGGCGGGCGAGCCGATGCTGACCGGCAGTGCGGTCCTGAGCGCCGCCGCCGAAGACCGGGCGCGCTGACCCGTGCGGGGCTTGTCTATCGCGGTCTTGCTGTTCGCGGCGATCGCCGTGCCTGCGGCCGCGCAGGAGGTTGCGACCGCCGAGGGCCGGGTGAGCGGAGCGTCCGAAGAGGGCGCCGAGGTCTTCAAGGGCGTGCCGTTCGCCGCGCCGCCGGTCGGCGACCTGCGCTGGCGGCCGCCGCAGCCCGTCACCCCCTGGCAGGGCGTGCGCGCGGCGACGCGGTTCGGGCATAACTGTATGCGACCGGCGGCCGATCCGGCGTTCGAGCCGTCGGAAGACTGCCTTTACCTGAACGTCTGGCGCCCGGCCGGCGCGTCGGTCCGAAAGCGGCCGGTGATCGTCTGGATCCATGGCGGCGCCTTCGTGTCGGGGTCGAATGTGCCGGCCGAGGCCTCGGGCGCCGCTTTTGCGCGCGACGGCGTGATCTTCGTCGCGCCGAATTACCGGCTGGGGCGCTTCGGCTTCTTCGCGCACCCGGCGCTGTCCGCCGAGCGGCCCGACGAGCCGAAGGGCAATTACGGCTATCTCGACCAGATTGCGGCGCTGCAATGGGTGAAGCGCAATATTGCCGCGTTCGGCGGCGATCCGGACAATGTGACGATCATGGGGGCATCGGCGGGCGGCGAGTCGGTGCTCGCGCTGGCGGCCTCCCCGCTCGCGCAGGGCCTGTTCCGGCGGGTGATCGCACAGTCGGGCGGCGGGCGCACCCAATTGCTCGGCGCGCAGATGCTGGCGGCGGATAGCGAAGCGCATCCTTCGGCCGAGAAGATCGGGGTTGCCTTTGCCGCGAGCGTTGGCATCGAAGGGGCCGACGCGGCGGCGCTGGAAAGGCTGCGCGCGCTGCCGGCCGAAAAGATCGCGGGCAATCTGACCGCGCTCGGCATGTTGTTCCTCGGCGAGCGGAGCCGCTTTTCGGGGCCGATCGTCGATGGCCGTATCGTCACCGCGCAACCCGCCGAAGCGCTGAAAGCCGCACCATCGCTGCCGATGATCGTCGGATCGGACGAGGCCGACCTCGGCCTCAATCGCTCGCCATCGAAGGATGCGGCCTTCGCGGCGTTCGGACCGCGCGCGGCCGAGGCGAGCGCCGCCTATGATCCCGCCGGCACCGCGACGCTCGACGACGTCAACGGCATGATCGGCCGCGACCGGACGATGATCGAGCTCGCGCGGCTCGTCGCGCGCACGATCGCGGCGAACGGCAAACCCGCCTGGCTGTTTCGCTTTTCCTACGTCGCCGAAGCGCAGCGCGGCAAGCCGACCAAGGGCGCCGAACATTCGAGCGAGGTCGTCTATACGTTCGACACGCTGGGCGCGCTGCTGGGCGACAAGGTGAGTGCGACCGATGCGGAGGTCGCGTCCACGATGCATCGTTATTGGGTGAATTTCGCCCGCACCGGCGACCCCAATGGCGCGGGCCTGCCGTCGTGGACGCCAGTTACCGCAGCCGCCGACCCGCTGCTGGACTTTCAGGCCGATGGGCGGGCGGTGGTCAAGGCCGATCCGTGGAAAGCGCGCCTCGATGTGACCGAGGCGCAGGCCGAAGCCGCGAACTGATCGAACAAAGGGGAATGCGGGGATGAGATATTTTGGAGCACTGGTGGCCGCGCTGGTCGCATTCCCCTGTCATGCGGCGCCCGCGCTGATGCCGCTGCCGGTGTCGGTGGTCCCGAACGGCACCGGGGTGCTGCGGGTCGAAGGGCCGCTGAAGGCCGAATGGCAGGGGTGCGGCGATGCGGCGGCGCTCGGCCGCGCCGCGGCCCGGCTGGGCAGCGACGTGCTGCGGCAGACGGGGCTGATCCTCGATCCCGCGAAGCCGGTGCCGGTGCGCGCGACCTGCCGGTCGGCGCAGGACGGCGCCGATCGCGGCGAAGCCTATCGCCTGACCGTGGAGAGCGGGGGCGTCGTCATCGATGCCGACGGCCCCACCGGCGTGCTGCGCGCCTATGCGACCCTGCGGCAACTCGCGGGGCTTTCGCCGTCGGGCATCGCCATTGCGCATCAGACGATCGCCGACGCACCGCGCTTTGCCTGGCGCGGGGTGATGCTCGATCCCGCGCGGCATTTCCTGTCGGTTGCGACGCTCAAGCGGCAGATCGACGCGATGGAGCGGCTGAAGTTCAATACGCTTCACCTCCACCTGTCGGACGATCAGGGCTTTCGCGTCGAAAGCCGGCGCTATCCGAGGCTCAACGCCGACGGTGAATTTTATCGGCAGTCCGAGATTCGCGACCTTGTCGCCTATGCGGCCGATCGCGGTATCCGCATCGTTCCCGAATTCGACGTCCCCGGCCACAGCCGTGCGTTCGTCACCGCCTATCCCGAGGTCGGCACCGTTTCGAAGACGATGTTTCTCGGCCAGCCCGAGGTCGCGCTCAACCCGGCATCGGAGAAGACCTACCGCTTTCTGGAGCGTCTGTTCGGCGAAATGGCGCCGCTGTTTCCCGACCCGCATTTCCATATCGGCGGCGACGAGGTTTCCCGGACGGTCTGGGCCGATGCGGAGGATGTGAAGGCGCTGATGGCGCGCGAAAATCTGGCCGACAGCAAGGCGGTCGAGGCCTATTTCCTGCGCCGCGCGGCGGCTATCGTGCGCCGGCTCGGCAAGACGGTCATCGGATGGGAGGAAGTGTCGGACGCGGGACTCCCCAAGGACAGCATCGTCCAGGCCTGGCAGACGTCGAACGCGATGGCGGACGCGACCGCGAAGGGGCAGCCGACGATCATGTCGGCGGGCTATTACCTCAACCTGCTGATGCCCGCGGGCTATCATTACGGCATCGACCCCGCGGCGACCGCCGCGGCCGGGCTGACGCCCGACCATGCCGAGGCGCTGCGCGGGCTTTCTCCGCTGCTTGCGAATGTCGTGACCGACGCGCTGGTCGACTTTCCGCGCGCGCCGCTGTCGGCCGAGCAGGAAAAATGGCTGATCGGGGCCGAGGCGCCGCTGTGGGGCGAGATCGCGACCGACGAGCTGATCGACCATCATCTGTGGCCGCGCGCCGCCGCGCTGGCCGAGCGATTCTGGTCGCCGGCCAGCACGACCGACACCGCCGACATGTACCGCCGGCTCGCGGTGGTGTCGGCGCAGCTCACCGTCAGTGGGCTCGACGATCGGGCGAACCGGCAGCGGATCGCCGCCCGGATCGCGCCCGACGACGATGGCGCGGTCGCCGGTCTGCTGGCGATCACCGGGCCGGTCCGTAACATGGCGCACGACCATCGCATCAAGGCGATGCTCGCGGGCCAGCGCATCGTCCAGCCCCTGAACGCCCTTGCCGACGCAGCACCGGTCGACAGCCTTGTCGCGCGGCGGTTTGCAGAGGAGGCGATGCGCTATGTCGGCGGCGAGCGCGCGCTCGGTGCGCCGCTGCGCGCGCGGCTCAGCGATTGGCGGGATATGGAAGCGCGCTTCACGGCGCTCGCGGCCGGCAACCCTATGCTGGAGCCGGCGCGTCCGACCGCTGCCTCGATCGCCGCCGCCGCTGCTGCCGGTCTCGACGCGCTCGACGCGTTGGAGGCAGGGAAGCCGTTGCCCGCCGCGCAGGCGCAAAAGGCGAAGGACCTGCTGGCGCGACTGGAAGCGGAGGAAGCGGCCTCGTGGCGGCCGTTCGATTCCTTCCTGCGCCCGCAGCCCGCCGCCGACCTGATCGTGAAGATCGGCCCGGGGGTCAGCGCGCTGGTGGACGCCGCCGCCCGATAGCGGGTGCGGCACCGGCGTCGCGCCGGTGCCGCACCCCGTCGATCAGGCGAGCCCGCCGCGTTTAGCGATGGCGCCGAGGAAGCGCGCCGAGGGTTTCGGAATACGGCGGAACGTCCCGGGCTCGACCGCTACCAGGCCGAATTTCGGCCGATAGCCGGCAACCCATTCCCAATTGTCGAGCAGCGACCAGTGGATATAGCCGCGCAGGTCGATGCCGTCGGCAAGGCAGCGTTCGACCCCCGCCACGGCGCCTTCGATATAGGCGATGCGGCGCCGGTCGTCCTCGGTCGCGACGCCATTCTCCGTCACGTAGAGCGGGCGGTCGGTGCGGCCCGCGACCAGCCGGATCGCGCCCTCGATGGCGCCCGGGGTGAAGGCATAGCCCATTTGCGTGACCTCGATGCCCGGCGCGGGCGGAACGTCGGCATCGGGCCCGACTTCGCCGCCGGTATAGGTCTGGATGCCGACGAAATCGCCCGGCGCGGCGAGCCAGCGGTCGAGCATCTCGGCCTGTTTGCGCTTCAGGCCGCGGTCGTCGCCACCGGCGGCGGTGTCGGCGGGAATGGCCAGCGACAAGCCGATGGGGAAAGCGGCCCCGGCGGCACGCATTGCCGTAATCGCCTGCGTGTGAGCAGCGACGATGCCGTCATATTGGCGGTCGCCCGCGAGCATCGGGCTCGACCAGTTCGGGGCATTTTGCGCGACACCCGCCGCTTTCTGCGCAGCCTCGATATAGGGGCGGTATTGTTCGGACAGCCCGCTCCAGCGGACCACGGTCGCGAGATTGGGTTCGTTGAAGGTGATCGCGAGATGAATCCTGTCGCCCATATGCTGGACGACACGCGCGCAATGGGCGGCGAACGCCTCGACGTTGGCGGGATCGGCAAAGCCCCCGCTCGCGGCGACCCAGCGCGGGACGGTGAAATGGCTGAGCGTGACGACCGCCTTCATCTTGCGGCGTTCGCAGGATTCGAGAACGCGCCGGTAATAGGCGAGGCTGGCTTCGGAAATCTGCCCGCGCTCGGGCTCGATCCGCGCCCATTCGATCCCGAAGCGATGAGTGTTGAAGCCGAGCGATGCGGACAGCGCGATGTCTTCGTCGAAGTGGTGATAGACGTCGCAGGCGTCGCCCGACTTGTCCGCGAAAATCGGCGGCACGACATGCTCCATGACCCACAAATCGCTGGCGACGTTCGCGCCCTCGACCTGATAAGCGGCGCCGGCCGTGCCCCACAGGAACCCGGCGCGCCCTTTGCCGGGTGCGGCCGTCGCCGGTCCGGCCATCAGCACCGCCCCTGCCGCGCTGCCGGCCATGCCCAGAAAGTCACGACGTTCCATATACCCTCCACTTACGGTCAATTCAGACTGTAAATGGATGGTTTGCCGATGGGAAGCAAGGAAAATCGGGGCGCCCCGGGGGGGCGGCAGGCGGGGAATGCGAAATCGGCTGTGCCGCGGCGGCTCGAGCGGGACGGGGTCAGCGTGACCTATCTCAACTATGCCTCGCTCAGCCACAGCTTCCTCAACTGGTCGGGGCTGGTCGACGACGCGCGCCACGCCGCGACGGTGACCGCCGCGCTGTTCGGCGATGCGATCCGCAGCCGCGACGCCGCGGCGCTTCAAACATCCAGGGGAGCGCCTCCCGCCGTGCGCGGGCGGCCATAGAAAAGATAGAGCGCGGCGCCCGCGGCGATATAGCTTCCCAATATCGCCGCGGGAATCCACTCGCCGGAGGCCGCCTTCAACGCGATGTCGGTCAGCACCGGGGCGCCCATCAGGACGCACGAGAGCAGGGCGAGCACCGGTACCGTCCCGATCCACCGCCCGCGCAGGCGAACGCCGCCGAAGGGGACGCGAAAGGGCCGCGGCAGGTCGGGGTGGCTGTTGCGCAGCACGATCACCGCGATCGCGACGGTCATGAAGACGCACAAGGTGCCGAGGCTGACGAGGTCGGCGAGCAGCGATATCGGCAGGACCGCCGCCGCCGCCGCCGAAATCGTCGCGACCGAGATCGTCGCGGCGACCGGGGTGCGATAGCGCGCATGCAGCCGGGCGAGCGCGGGGGGCAACAGCCCGTCGCGGGCGATGGCATGACAGATGCGCGACTGGGCATAGGTGTTGACCAGCAGGACCGAGCCGAGGCCGGCGAGCGCCCCCACCTTGATGACCACCGCGAAGACCGGCATGCCGATCGCGTTCACCGCGATCGCGATCGGATCGGGAACGTCGAGCGCGCGATAGGAGACGATGCCGGTCAGCGTCAGAGCGACCGCGACATAGAGCAGGGTGCTGGCGATCAGCGCGCCGACGATGCCGATCGGGACGTCGCGTTGCGGCCGGCGCGCCTCGGCCGCCGCCGCCGCCACCGCCTCGAAACCGAGATAGGAGAAGAAGAGGATCGACGCGGCGCGGAACACGCCCTCGACCCCGAAGCGGAAGCCGCCTTCGTTGGCGGGGATGAAGGGCGTGAGGTTCGCCGCATCAATGTGGCGTGCGCCGACGATCACGAACCCGGTCAGCACGCCGATCTTGACGACGACGAGCAGCGCGTTGATCGCCGCCGAATGGGCGACGCCGCGGATCACAACGAGCATGGCGGCGACAAGCGCCGCCACCGCGACGAGGTTAAGGCCGCCGCTGACCGCGAAGGACATCCCGTCGGGGGCCGCGACGGCCAGCAGCCACGGCGTCGCGGCCGCCTTGGGGACGATCAGGCCGAAATCGCCGAGCAGGCTGGTGAAATAGCCTGAGAAGCCGACGGCGAGCGCCGACCCGGCGAGGCCGAATTCGAGCATCAGCATCCAGCCCAGCCCCCAGGCGAACCCCTGGCCGAGCACCGCATAGGCATAGGAATAGGAGGCGCCCGAGGCGGGCAGGACCGACGCCAGTTCGGCATAGCAGAGGCAGACGAGCAGACAGGCGAAGGCCGCGATGACGAAGGACAGCGCGACCGCCGGCCCGGCATGGTGCGAGGCCGCGGTCCCGGTCATCACGAAGACGCCCGCCCCGACGATGCAGCCGACCCCGATCATGACGAGCTGGAACGGCCCCAGCGTCCGGTGCATCGCCGCCGTTTCGCATTCGTGCCGGATCGCCTCGACCGACTTGCGCCGCGACGGCGCCTTGCCCGATGGTGCCTCGCCCATTGTCTTCCTCTCCCGCAGGGATTGCGGAAGCGAAGATTATGCGGCCCGCCCTGGCCGGCGCCAGCGAACGGGCGGAATATCGTCGGGAACGGGCGCTATTGCAGAGAAAGGGCGCTATTGCCTCAGATACTGGCTCGGTGGAACGCCGAAGGCGCGGCGGAACATTGCGGCGAAGCCGCTGGGGCTGTCGTAGCCGACGTCATAGGTGACGCGGGTGATCGAGGCGCCCGCCGCGAGCATCGACAGCGCCTCCATCAGCCGCACCTGCTGGCGCCATACTGCAAGGCCCATTCCCGTTTCCTGTTTGAAGCTGCGCGTGAAGGTCCGGCGTCCCATCGCGGCGAGCCGCGCCCAGTCGTCGATGTCGCGCGGGTCGGCGGGATCGGACAGGATGGCGTTGCAGACGCGCAGGAGGCGCGGGTCGGTCGGCATCGACACCTGATAGGGGGCGTTGGGCATCCGCGCGATCTCGTCGAGCAGCAGCTCGACGATGCGTCCCTCGCGCCCGCCGATGTCGTAGAGCGGGGGGAAATCCACAACCTCGAGAATCAGCGATTTCACGAGGTTCGACACTTCGAACACGCGGCATATGCGGTCGCGGTCGCTGGCACTGTTCGGCAGATAGAGCGTCCGCAGCGAAACCGGGCCGCGGCACGCGACCTCGTGCTTCATTCCGGCGGGAAGCCAGATCGCGCGCTGCGGGGGGATGACGAAGCTGGTTTCGGGGGTCCGCACCGACATGACGCCGGTCGAGGCATAGAGGATCTGGATATGATCGTGGCTGTGCATCGGATCGATATATCCCGCGGGATATTCGTCCTGCAGCGCCATCACCGGCCGCGCCGTCCGCAGGATGTCGATGCTGTGCTTCATGGCCCAATTCCCACATATGTTGGCTAAGCCTATCTTACAGGCCAGAGCCGCTTCTGGCCAGATGCGGCGGCGGCAATGGCCTGACCCGCGCGGTGATTGGCCCGATCGGGCGATAGGGGCACGATCGCGGGCGCTATCAGCCGGAGGAGCAGCAAAGCGGAGAGGAAAATCCATATGCCCGATGGCTTGAGCGTGGCGCAGGGCGACCGGGTCGACGCCGATGTCCGGCGCTTCGTCGACGGGATCGCCGCCGCTTATGCCGAGCAGGGCGCGTCCGCCGGAGGCGGCCTGACGGAGCGCCGCGCGATCGCCGAGCGCGTGCGCCGCCCGTGGCGCGAGGGTGGCCCGATCATGGCCGAAAGCGTCGATATGGACATGGACGGCATCCGGCTGCGCCTCCACCGGCCGATCGCGGGCGAGAAGCTGCCCGTCATGCTCTATATCCACGGCGGCGGCTGGGTGCTGTTCAGCGTCGATACGCACGACCGGCTGATGCGCGAATATGCGGCGCGCGCGGGCATCGCGGTGATCGGGATCGATTACAGCCGGGCGCCCGAAAGCAAATTTCCCGTCGCGCTGGAGGAATGCGCCGCGGCGCTCGACTGGATCGCGGCGCGGGCCGAGGCGTTGAATCTCGACGCCGATCGCATCCTTGTCGGCGGCGATTCGGCGGGCGCCAATCTGTCGGTGGCGACCTGCCTGCTCCGGCGCCAGCGCGGCCAGTCGGTGCCCGCAGGGATGCTCCTCAACTACGGCGCCTTTGCACCCGAGCACACGCCGAGCTATGCCCGGTTCGGCGATGGCAGCTATTCGCTGGAGGCCGACGAGATGGACGCTTTCTGGACCGATTATGTCGATGGGCCCGAACGCTTCGCCGACCCGCTGGTGGCGCCGCTGCGCGCTGACCTGACGGGGCTGCCGCCGACCTTCATGGCGATCGCCGAATGCGACATATTGGCCGACTGCAACCATGCGTTCGCGTCGCGGCTCGGCGAAGCGGGGGTGCCCGTCCGCGCCGTCACCTATGCGGGGGCGACGCACAGTTTCCTCGAGGCGGTATCGATCGCGCCGCTTGCCGCGCGCGCCTTCGACGAGCAAGCGGCGTGGATAAGGGAGATCGTCGGGAATGATTCGCTGTGAACCCAGAGAAGCGGCCGATGTCGCGCGGCTGATTGCCGACTATCCGCTGGCCTGGGCCGTTTCGCGCGCGTTTCATGCGAGCCCGCTGCCACTGATCGCCGAAACCGATGCCGACGGCCGCGTTACCGCGCTTTTCGGCCATTGCGGGCGGCGCAATCCGCTGGTGTCCGATTTCGCCGCCGACCGGCGCGGGCTGGTCCTGTTCAACGGGCCGCAAGGCTATGTCTCCCCGTCGCTGCTGTCGCAGCCAGACTGGGCGCCGACCTGGAATTATGCGGTGCTGCGCTTTGTCGTCGATGTCGATATCGTCGAAGACGAGACGCGCGATGCAATCGATCGGCTCGCGGCGCACCTCGAGGGCGATCGCTGGTCGACCGATCGGGTCGGACCGCGCCGCGAGACCTTGCTGCAGCACATCGTCGCCTTTCGCGCGCACGTCGTGTCGGTCGAGACCGGCTTCAAGCTGGGACAGGACGAAAGCCGTACGGGTTTCGCCGAAATCGTCGCGGGCCATCCCGACCGCACGCTTGCGGCGTGGATGGAGGAACAGGCGCGGCCGTGAAACTTTTCTTCGACGAACGCCAGACTGCGCACGCGCCGCTTCGCGAACTGCACAACGGCGACTGGGTGCCGTTCGCCGAAAATGTCGAGCGGCCGCGCTCGATCGTCGCCGCGCTGGACGATTGGCAGCCGGTGCGCGATTTCGGCATGGCGCCGCTGCTTGCGGTGCATGACGCCGATTATCTGGACTTTCTGGAGCGCGCGCATCGCGGCTGGATAGCCGCGGGGCGGAGCGGCGACGCGATCGGCTACACCTTTCCGATCCGCCGCCGCCGTCCGCTCGGCTTCGGCCGGATCGATGCCGAACTCGGCGCTTACAGCTATGATGCCGGCACCCCGATCGCCGAAGGAACCTGGCTGTCGGCCTATTGGTCGGCGCAGGGCGCGCTGACCGGGCTCGACCATCTGGCGACGAGCAGGGAGGCGCATGCGTTCGTGCTCTGCCGCCCGCCCGGCCATCATGCCGGGCGCGATTATATGGGCGGCTATTGCTACCTCAACAATGCCGCGATCGCCGCGCGCGCGGCGCAGGCGCGCGGGCTGGGGCCGGTGGCGATCCTCGACATCGATTATCACCACGGCAACGGCACGCAGGACATCTTCTACGCAGACGGCGATGTCTTCTTCGCCTCGATCCACGCCGATCCGCGCACCGACTATCCCTTTTACTGGGGCCATGCCGACGAGCGCGGCGAGGGGGCGGGCGAGGGGACGACGCTCAATCTGCCGCTGCCGCGCGGCACCGACGGCGCGGCCTATCGCCCGGCGCTCGACACGGCGCTGACCGCCATCGCGGATTGGGGTACGAAGCTGCTGATCGTCTCGTTCGGCGCCGACACCCACCGCAGCGACCCGATTTCGAGCTTCGCGCTGGAGCGCGAGGATTATGGCGAACTGGCGCGGGCGATCGGGGGACTGGGCGTTCCGGTGCTGATCGTGATGGAGGGCGGCTATGCCGTCGGCGATCTCGGCGCCAACGTCGCGGCGTTTCTTTCCGGCTTCTGAAACAGAAAAAGGCCGCCCCGCCAATCCGGCGGGGCGGCCTCTCTACGCGCTTAGTTCAGGCTGAAGCGAACCGTCGCGCCGATCGTGCGCGGCCGTTGCACCGACCCGGCGAACGAGAAGGGGGCGTTAAGGATGCCATATTGGTCGAACAGATTCTTCGCGAACAGCCCGACCTCGATCCGATCGGCGACGGTGATCGACGCGTTCAGGTCGACGATGTGATAATCGCCCTTTTCGAGCGTCGCTCCGAAGGCAACCGGCGCGCCCGACATATAGCGGTGCGACAGGTTGAAGCGAGGTTTGAGCGGCGCGTCGGGGAAGGTCAGATCGACCGAGTTGGACAGTATCCACTCCGACGCGCCCGGCAGGCGGCTGCCCTTCGCATAGCCGCCGCCCGGCGCGAAGCTGTCGGGCAGCAGCGTCGACAGGCGGGCGTCGTTATAGGAGACGTTCGACGCGAAGGTCAGGTTGCGCGTCGGGCGCAAGGTCAGGCTGAGCTCGACGCCATCGACGTCGGCGCCGCCGCCGTTCACCGTATAGGCGTTGAAGTCGACCGGCGTGAACAGCCGCGCCTGGATGTTGTTCCAGTCGATATGATAGACGGTGATATCGGCGGTGAGCGTCTTGTCGATCAGGTCGAAGCGCGATCCGATTTCGTAATTCTTCGTCGTGTCGCTCGCAAAGGTCAGCGGCAGGCCGGGAACCGCGGCCGCATAGACGTTGATGCCGCCGATGCGGAAGCCTTCCGAATAGAGGGCATAGATCATCGCGTTGTCCGACGGCTTCCAGGTCAGCGAGACCTTCGGGATGAAGTCCGAATCCTTGCTGGTCCCCGGCGCGAAGTCGAACGGCGCGATCAGATTGGCGTTCGGCAGATATTGCAGCCGCGGGCTCGACCGATATTCGAACAGACGTCCGCCGACGGTCAGTGTCAGCGTGTCGACGATGTCGAACGAGGCTTCGCCGAAGATCGCCTTTTCGGTCACGCGATTGCTGCTGACCGTCCGCGTCGCGAGGTCGCCGGGCGCGAGCGTGTCGCCCGGCTGCCCGTCGAACTCGCCCGGATTGGCGTCGATATAGTCGGCGATCCCCTCGATATAGGTGCCGTCGGTGTTGGCCGACCGGAGGCGCGTGTAGTTGGCGCCGATCAGCCAGCGAAAGCGGCCGCCGTCGGGCGAGGCGAGGCGAAGCTCGGCATAGTCGGTCTTCGACTTGCCGACGCTGCTCGCGAGTTCGGGGGTGTTCGTACGCGGGTCGTTGCCGCCGAAGATCGAATTGTCGAACGCAAGGTTCGCCTTCTTCTCGGTGTGGCTACCGATCGCGGTCAGCGTCGCGAAGCCGAGATCCTGTTCCAGTTTCAGGCTGTGGAGCATGAAGCTGGTATCCTGGAACTCGGCGACGTTGGTCGCGCGGTCGAAGGTCTTGGGCGGGCCGAAGAGCACATAGGTCTGATCGTCGAGATCATATTCCTGATACATGCTGAGCGCCGAGATCGTCGTCGTCTCGGTCGGGGTGAAGACGATCGAACCGCGCAGGCCGCGCACGCGCAGGTCGTTGCTGCCGTCCTTGCCGAGTAGCGTGTTGTCGAGATAGCCGGCGTCGACGCGTTGCAGCGCGACGAGGCGCACCGCGAGTTTGTCGGTCACGATCGGCAGGTTGACCATCGCTTTCGCGGCATAATTCACCTCGCCCGCGCGCCGGGTCGACGACAGGTCACCCTCGAAACCGAGGTCGAAACGGCTCGGGTCGGCCTCGTTGACGACATAGTTGACGGCACCGCCGAGCGACGAAGAGCCGAAGAGCGTTCCCTGCGGGCCGCGCAGCACCTCGACGCGATTGACGTCGAAGCTGTCGACGTCGGGAATGACCAGCGGGAAGCCGGGCTCGATCAGCGGCACCTGGTTGAGATAATAGCCCGTCGTCGCCTGGTTCGCCTCATGATAGGTCGAGGAGGCGATGCCGCGGATCACGACTTCGGACACGCCGGGCTGATAGTCGTTGAAGACGACGCCCGGAACGCGGGTGATATAGTCGGACAGGCTTTGCGCGTTGATCTTCTGCAGCGTCGCTTCGCTGACCGCCGAGATCGATCCCGGAACGTCGCGGACCGACTGTTCGCGCTTGGTCGCGGTGACGACGATTTCGCTGTCGTCGGTACCCGCCGCTGCATTTTGCGCCATCGCGGCCGATGTCTGCCCAAGGGCAAGCAAGGAAATGCCACAAACAACCGCGCCCTTAACCGATGCAAAGGACATTTTCGCCTCCCTCTTGGTAGAAAATTCCAATCGTGACGCTACCAGCTTCCCGGATCGTGTCGGCGAGGGTCGGGCCATTATATCATCCTATCGGGCCAGCGATCTATTGTATGCGGCGCCGTGGCGGGTGCGGATTTGCCCGATGGATGGATTGCGCGGCCTGATCGCCGCTGACAGGCCGCCAGCGTTCCATAAGCTGCGCCAGATACGAGAGTGCGGCACGGGAAGGGTCGAGTCATGGGCAAAGCGGATTTCGGGCGGCGGCGGTTTCTGGGGGCTTCGGTCGCCATCGCCGCGCTGGTGGCGGGGCCGCTCGTGCGGGCGGCGGAAAAGGCGCGGCGCCTGGCCGGGCGCTGGCCCGCCATCGCGGCGCCGCAACCGCCGCGTATTTCGCACGAGATCGTCCAGCTCGGCCGCAAGCGTGACGATGTCTATAGCTGGATGAAATTCATTCCCGCCAAGGGCGAGCGCACGCGGACCAACCTGCCGAAACCCGTCGCCGCGATGCTCGCGGCCGAGAGCGGCTATGCCGAGGCGATGCTGGAGCCGCTTGCGGACCTGCGCGGGGAACTGGCCGCGGCGATGCTCGCCCGCTCGGCGGGCGCGATCGCGGCGCCGCCGCTCGAACGCGACGGCTGGACCTATTCCTCCGCCGTCCCGCCGGGCGCGGTCCACGCCGTCTACAGTCGCCGCAAGGGCGGCGGTGCCGAGGAAATTCTGCTCGACGAAGCGACCCGCGCCGCGGGGCAGCCCTATTTCCGCAGCACCGGGCATCAGCCGAGCCCCGACCACCGCTGGTTCGTCTGGGCCGAGGATGTGATCGGCAACGACCGCCACCGCATTTGTATCCGCGACAATCGCGACGGGAGCGTCCGCACCCTCGTCGACAAGGATGCCTATGGCTATGGCGGGCTCGTCTTCGGTCCGTCGTCCGAGTGGGTCTTCTGGATCTGGCGCGACGCGCGCAATCGTCCGACCCGCCTCTATCGCACCGCGGTCGACGGCAAGGCGACCGAACTCGTCTATGAGGAGCACGACCCCGCGATCTTCATGGGCGTCCGGCGCACCGCCGCGGACGGTTTCGTCGCGCTGACGCTGTCGGGGCCCGACACCGCCGAGGTCCGCCTGATCCGCGCCGGCGCCGAAAGCGCAGAGCCGGTGGTCGTCTGGCCGCGCCGGCCGGGCGTGCTCTACGACATCGACGAATGGAATGGCGATCTGGTCGCGACGACCGATGCCGACGATGCTTTCGACGGGAAGCTGCTGCGCCTCGATGCCGGGGATTTCAGGGTCAAGAGCGTGCTCGTCCCGCACCGGCCGGGGACGCCGATCCTGTCGGTCCACCCCTTTGCCAGGGGGCTGGTCCGGCTCGAGCGGATCGACGGTCAGCACAGCGTTGCGATCCTGCGCGCCGACGGCAGCGAAAGCCGCGTCGCCTTTCCCGATCCCGCCTATGCGATCGAGGTGCCCGCCGAACAAAGCTATGGCGCGGCGGATGTGCTGATCGTCCACCAGTCGCCCAAATCGCCGCGGCGCTGGATCAAGGTCGGTCTGTCCGACGGCCGCCAGACGGTCGTGCAGCAACAGGCGGTCGCCCATTTCGACCCCGACGATTATGAGGTCGAACGGCTGTTCGCGCCCGCGCCCGACGGCGAGATGGTGCCGATCACCCTGTTGTCGCGGCGCGGTGCGCCGAAGGACGGCAGCACGCCGCTGCTCCAATATGGCTATGGCGCCTATGGCGTGCCGAGCGATCCCGAATTTTCGATCCCCGCGCTGGCGCTGGTCGATCGCGGTTGGCGCTACGCGATCGCGCATGTGCGCGGCGGATCCGAAAAGGGGCGGCGATGGTTCCTCGGCGGGCGCAAGTTCACCAAGCGCAACAGCTTCACCGATTTCGTCGCCTCGGCCGAATATCTCGGCCGCGAAGGCTATACGGCGCCGGGCCGCGTCGTCGCTTTTGGCCTGTCGGCCGGCGGGCTGCTTGTCGGGGCGAGCATGAACATCGCGCCGACCCTGTGGGGCGGGGTGATCGCGAAAGTGCCCTTCGTCGACATGCTCAACACGATGAGCGACGCGAGCCATCCGCTCGTTCCGCTGTTCCGCCCCGACTGGGGCGACCCGCTCGCCGACCCGGCGGCCTATGATTATATCGCGTCGATCTCGCCCTATGAGAATGTGCGCGCCGCCGCCTATCCGCCGCTGCTTTGCACCGCGGGTCTCAAGGACGACCGTGTGTCCTATTGGGAGCCCGCGAAGCTGGTTGCCGAGGTGCGTTACCGGTCGACCAGCGGCAATCCCGCGATGCTGCTGACCAATATGGACAGCGGCCATCAGGGGAGCGGCGACCTCAAGAGCGAATATGCCGAGGCGGCGCTGTTCTGGGCCTTTGCGATGCGCTGCGTGGGGTGACGCGGCGCGGTGCCGGTCAGGCCGATATCGGGAAGGTCGGCCAGGTGCCCGTGATCGCCGCCCCGTCGAACAGCAGGATATCGCCGAATTGCAGGAAGACGGCCTCGCTCTGGTTCGGGCGGAAGAAGACGCGATCGTCGGGTTTCAGCGCGACATGGGTCGATCCGGTCAGCATCTCCTGATTGCTCGACCGGCCGTAGAGGTCGCTGAACTGCAATCCCGGCGGCGATATCGGCGTCGCGAGCCAGTGACCGCCGTAGATGAAGAAGGCGCGCGCGGCGTTGGGGTCCATGAAGGTCAGCGGTCCGGTCAACCATTCGTTGCCGGGCAGTTCCATGCGCTTCGCCTTGATCACCGGGGTGGCGATGAAGCTGGCGGGGACGTGGCGCGCAAGCGAGGGGAGGTCGAAATCGGCCGGCTTGACGAAGGCCGAGCCTACCGACACCTCGTTCGCCGCGGTTCCCTGCGCGTGGCGCGCATAGGTCGGACTGCCCGCGCCGTTGAGCGTCAGCGACGCGGGGGCGACGCCGAGCTTCTCGCGCAGCACGCCGGTCGCGGTGCGATAAAGCGCCTGCGACGCGGCATAGGCGTCGTCGGGATCGCTCATCTTCGGGACATGGGCGTCATAGCCCATCAGGCCGGACACGGTAACATGCGGCAAGGTGCGGGCGAGGTCGACCGCCGCCGCGAGCGATTGGCCGTCGGCGAAGCCGCCGCGATGGAGGCCGACGTCGATTTCCATATTGGCGCGCAGCTTCGTGCCGCGCGCCGCGGCGATGTCGGCATATTGCTTCAGCCGCGCGGGGGTGTCGATCAGCCACTGGATGCGGCCCGCCGCCTCGGCCCCGACCTTGTCGACGATCCCGGCATATTCCATCGCGGGCAGCGGCTTGCCGAGCAGCAGGTCGGCGTCGGGCCGCGCCGCCATGATGTCGAGCATCGCGCCGTTGAACACCATGAAGCGGTTCGTCGCCATGCCGCGCGCGACATGGTCGATCAGCCCGGTCGCGGGCAGCGACTTGACGACGACGCGCAGCGGCAGATTGGCGGGCTTCAGCGTCGCGCGCGCCGCGGCAATGTTGCGGTCGAGCCGCGCCTGGTCGATCACGAGCACCGGATGCGCGACGCCCGCCTTGCGGAGCGCCGCCGTCAGCGCGAGGAAATAAGCATCGTGGGCGCCGCCATGATCGCTCTTGCGCGAGGCGAGCACCGCCGCGCCGCCGACGACCGCGAGCCCGCCGCCGACCATCGCCGCGCGGCGGGTCCAGCGTTTCGTCCGTCCAGCTTCAGCCATCGAGGAAGATTCCCTTCAGATAATCGTTGAGCATCCGCCCCTCGGGATCGAGCGCGCGTCGCACCTCGCCGGCTTCCTTCCAGCGCGGGTAGAGCGCCGCAAGGTCGCGCGCCTTCAGGCTGTGGAGCTTGCCCCAGTGCGGGCGGCCGCCGTGGCGGCGGAAGATCGGCTCGACGATGGTGAAGAAGAAATCATGGTCCTCGCGGTAATAGGCGTGGACCGCGATCGACCCGCTCTCGCGCTGGTAGAAGGGGGAGAGCCAGGCATCGTCGGGCGCGATCACGCGCACCTCGATCGGGAAGAAGACGTCCTTGCGATGCTCCTCGATCGCGGCAATGACTTCGCGCAGCGCCGGAATCTGCGCCTCGATCGGCAGATGATATTCGCATTCGTTGAAACGCACCGGCCGCTCGTTCGACAGCAGTTTCCAGCCTTCGTCGACCATCTCCTCGGGCGGAACCTTCGCCATCTCCTCGGCCGCGAGCTTGCGACGCAGCGAGGGAGCGAATTCGAACCAGTCGCGAAGCTGTTTGAGGCCCATCAGCGTTTCGGTGTCGGCGTCGGGGCCGCGCGGCTTGACCGGCCGGTCGGTGATGTCGTTGGTGATCACCGCCGAGTGGCCGGTGAAGGGCAGGACATAGAATTCGACGTTGCGGTGCTTCTGGCGCAGCGACGGCCAATCCTCCAGAACATCTTCGGTGGGGCGCACTTCGGTGCGCTTGAGGATGCGGTGGAGCGGCTGATTCTGGAGCGTGACCTGCGTCACGACGCCGAAAGCGCCCAGCCCGACGCGCGCGGCGTTGAACACCTCCGGGCGGGTGGCGGCGTCGCAGTCGATGATCTCGCCCGACGGAGTCGCGATCCGCATCGCGACGACCGACCCGTGCACCGCCTGGATGCCGCGTCCGGTGCCATGCGTCGCTGTACCGATCGCGCCCGCGATCGATTGCTTGTTGATGTCGGGAAGGTTGATCATCTCCTGCCCGATCGCCGCGAGCGCGGGGCCGAGGTCGGCGAGGCGGGTGCCGCCGCGCACCGTTGCCTGATTCTTCGCGGCGTCGTGGCTGACCAGCCCCGCCATGCCGTCGAGCGTCACCAGCGTGCCGTCGGTCGGCACCAGCGCGGTGAAGCTGTGCCCCGATCCCACGGGGCGAACCGGGGCGGGGGCCCTCGTCAGGATGGAGAGCAATTCCTCCTCGCTTTTCGGCGCGCCGCGCTTTTCGGGATAGCTGTGCGCGATGCCCGACCAGTTCGACCAGAGGAGATGGCCCTTGGCGTCCTGCGTCGCCAACGCCGCGGGCTCGCGGTCGCGCAGCCAGTTGCGCCCCGCCAGACCGCCGGCACCGATCGCGCCGATCCCGATGACGCTCCCGCCCGCGATCAGCGCGCGCCGCGTTACCTTGCCCATCAGTTCCTCCCCGCCATGAAGCGAATAAGCGCCTTATAATCATCGGGCGTGCACGAAAAACACTGCCCGCCTGCGGGCATTCCGTTGAGGCCCTGGACCGCGCTGGCGAGCAGCGCATCCTCGCCCTTCGCCCAGCGCTTGTCCCACTGGGTGCGGTCGCCGGTGAGCGGCGCGCCGGTGTCGGCGACCGTATGGCACGACTTGCACGCCTGGTCGTAGAGGCCCGCGATGCGCGCGTCGGCGGGCTTGAGCGCCGCGCTCTCCTCGGGCGTCAGCGGCTTGGCCGGCGGCGGCTCCGACTGGCAGGCCGCCAGCAGGAGTGCCGCAGGCAGAAAGCGGAGCGCGCGCATCAATATTTGACCCGGAATTCGACGCCGAACATCCGCGGTTCGCCGCGGAACTGTTCGATGAAACCGAAATCGGAAAGATCGACGGCGTAATTGATATATTTCTTGCGCGTCAGGTTGCGGCCGAACACCGCCGCTTCCCAGCGCCCGTCCTCGTCCTTGAGCGCGATGCGCCCGCCGAGCAGCCAATAGCCCTTCTGCTTGAGGAGGGGGCTGTTGTCGGCCGAGAAATATTGGCCGCTGCGATAGGAGGCCGAGGGCTGGAACGCGATCGCCAGCTTGTCCGACACCGGCACCTCGTAATTGGCGGTGCCGCTGAAGGTCACGGTCGGCGACAGCGCGAGCCGGTTGCCCGAATAGTCGGCGGTCGCGGTGACGAAATCCTTCACCTCGGTATCGAGCAGGCCCAGGTTGAGCGTGATGTCGAAGCGGTCGGCGGGCTTGGCGATCAGCTCGAACTCGGCGCCATAGATGGTCGCGTTCGCGGCATTGTCGAGCAGCGACAGCGGAATCGCGCCGGTGTTGATCAGCGTATAGAGCTGCAAATCCTTATAGTCGTAATAGAAGGCCGCGGCGTTGAAGCGCAGGCGGCGGTCGAACAGGGTCGACTTCAGCCCGATTTCATAGGCGGTCAGCGTCTCTTCGTCGAACGGCTGCGCCTGCAACGCCGCTTCGGTGGGGTCGAAGCTCAGGAAGCCACCGTTGAAGCCGCCGCTCTTGAAGCCCGTCGAGATGCTTGCATAGGCCATGACGTCGGGCGCAATGTCGTAATCGAGCCCGATCTTGAACGAGACATTCTTGAACGATTTGCGGTTGTCAAAGGCATAGAGCGGGATGATGCCGCCGGGGATTGGCGCGACGGTGACGGCGCCTTCGCCGCCTTCCTCATCGGGCACGATGATGCTGTTCTCCTCCAGCCGGGCCTCGGCGAGGAAGCGCTTGCGCTCGTAATTGTAGCGGCCGCCGATGGTCGCGCGCAGCGCCGGGGTCAGTTCGATCTCGGCCTGGCCGAAGATCGACGCCGCATTGGTGGTCTGGCGATTGAGCGTGCGCGAGAAGAGCACGGGGATGCCGCCCGTCGCCAGCCCGTCGGGATCGCCAGCGCCGTCCGGCAGGGCGGCGCGCACCTCGCCGAACAGGTCGCCGGTCTGGTTCTGGTTCAGCGTCTCGTGCAGATAATAGCCGCCGACCACCCAGTTGACGCCGCCGCCCGTGCCCGACAGGCGCAGTTCCTGCGTGAAGGCCTTCGACCGCACGCCATAGTCGATGTCGAGAAGGCGGAACGGGCTGGCGTCGGTGTCCTCGCGGTGCAGCTTGTCGTTCCAGTCATAGGCCGAGATCGACGTCAGCGTGATGTCGCCGAAATGCCAGTTGAGCCGTGCCGACGTGCCCCAATTCTTGACCACCAGCCGGTCGCTGCGGTCGTAATTGCCGTCGTAGAAGCCTTCGGGGCTGACATAGCCGAAGACGTTGCCGCACTGGTTCGCCATGATCGCATCGGGCGCGCAGGGCGTCGTGAAGCCGGTGTCGGGATCGAGCAGGCCGAGGCTGCGATATTGCGGCGAACGGACGTCGACCTTGCCGCCGTGGACATTGAGCAGCGCGTCGAAATTGTCGGTGATATCGAGGGCCAATTGGCCGCGCAGCGCAAAGCTGCCCTGGCCGTTCTCGCGGCGGCCGGTCAGCAGATTGTGGACATAGCCGTTCGAATGGGTGCCGGTGCCCGAGATGCGGAAGCGCACGGCGTCGGAGATCGGCCCGCCGATCGCGGCTTCGCCGGTGATCGTGTCGAACGAGCCATAGGAGAGCGAGGCCTGCGCCTGGAAATCCCGGCTCGGCTTTGCGGTGATGAAATTGATCGCGCCGCCGGTCGCGTTGCGGCCATAGAGCGTGCCCTGCGGACCCTTCAGCACCTCGACGCGGTCGAGGTCGAAAAGCTGGAAGGTCTGCGCGCCGGGGGAGGCGATATAGACTTCGTCGACATAGACGCCGTTCGGCCCGGCATTGTTGGAGTTGGTGTCGGCAAGCCCGACGCCGCGGATATAGATCAGCGGCTGGTTGCCTTCGCCGCCGGGAAGGCCGATTTCAAGGTTCGGAACGACGCCCGCGATGTCCGAACTCGACTGAATGCCGAGGTCGGCCATGGTGTCGCCCGAGAAAGCAGTGACCGCGACCGGCACGTCCTGCAAATTCTGTTCGCGGCGCTGCGCGGTGACGACGATGTCGCCGATGCCCTCGCCGGATTCGGCGACACTTCCTTGATCCTGCGCCGTGGCGACGGCCGGTGCGGACATCGCGGCGATCGCCAGCACGGCGACGGAGAATCGCAGTTCACCCTTGAATTTCGACATTTTTACATCCCCAGACCTGTTATAGCTATTACTATATTATAGTGTTTGCTATAACAGCGCAACGCTCATTTCGATCCGGGTAAGGCGATGTGCTAGGCAGGATGGAGCGAATGAGGATGGAAGCATCGTGACGAAATCGAAGCCGAAGGACGTGCCGCCGGGGAAGCGCAAGCGATCCACCCGCGAGAAACTGCTCGATACCGCGGGCGAGCTGCTCGCGGAGTTCGGCATCGACCGCGTCACGACCAACCTGATCTGCGAGCGCGCCGGCGTGACTCCGCCCGCGCTCTATTATTATTTCGCCGACAAATATGAGGTCGTCGTCGCCCTCGGCAAAAGGCTGATGGACCGTCAGAACGAAGCGCTCGAACGCTGGCTTGACCGGCATCTGGACGGCGGCATTCGCGCTTATGCCGAAAACACCCTGGAATTGTTGCGCGAAACCGCCGAGATCACCGAAGCCGAACCGGGCGGAATCTGGATCGAGCGCGCGCTCCATTCGAGCCCGCGCCTCGAACATGTCCGGATCGAATCGCACCGCTATGTCACCGACAAGCTGACTGAGATCTATGTTCCGATGCTGCCCGGATATCCGCGCGAGCTCATCTGGCTCCGTATGCGGATGCTGGTCGAGTTCGGCTATGTCGCCACCGAATTGCTGCACGCGGAAAGCGGCATGGAACGCGAGGCCATATTGGCGGAAACCGCGCAGATGCAAAGGCTTGCGACGCTCGCGCTTCTCGACTGATTCCCGACACAGGGCCCGCCGCCGGATCGCCGCGATTTCCAGATGCGGGCTTGCGCGGCGCCGAAGATCGTTCCAAGGGCTGCCGCTCGTTTCCAGGCGTGGGCGCGCATGCACCCCGGCGCCCCGCGCCGCCGGGGCTGCCGCACCTCCGCCGCCCTATTGCCACAGGAGATCCGGCAGTGAGCGAACCGCTTCACGACACCATCCTCGACCGACTGTTCCGCACCGCGCGATCCTACAACGGATATCTCGACCGGCCGGTTGCGGAGGCACAACTTCGCGCGATATGGGATCTCGTGAAATTCGGCCCCACCAGCGCCAACGGATTGCCGGCGCGTATCGTCTGGTGCGTATCGGAGGATGCGAAGGAGCGGCTCGCGACGCTCGCTTCGCCGGGCAATGCCGACAAGGTCCGCAAGGCACCGGTCACCGCGATCATCGGGATGGACAACGCATTCTATGACTATCTTCCCGAGCTTTTGCCGCACACCGACGCCCGGAGCTGGTTCGTCGGCAAGGACGAGCTCGCCCGCACGACGGCGTTCCGCAATTCGAGCCTGCAGGGCGCCTATTTCATCCTCGCGGCGCGCGCGCTGGGGCTCGATACCGGGCCGATGTCGGGGTTCGACAACGCCGCCGTCGATGCCGCCTTTTTTGGCGATCGGCCGAGCGTGAAGAGCAATTTCATCTCGACGCTCGGCTATGGCGATCCTGCGAGCATCTTCGAGCGCAGCCCGCGCCCCGATTTCGAGCGTTTCAACCGTATCGCCTGACCGGCGCGCGGCCTTATCGCGAAGCGGGCGTGCCGGTGGAACTGCGCAGGATCAGTTCGGACGAACTCGTCGCGTGATAGGATCTGGCCAGCTTTTCCTCGGGCGTGCGTAGCCGGTCCATGAACCAGAGGGCGCAATTGACCGCGAGCGACTGAATCGGCGGGCGGATGACGGTGATCGGCGGCTGCCACCATTCGCACCAGTTCGGATCGCCGAAACCGATTACCGACATCTGATCCGGGATTGCGATCTGAGCCCTGCGAAGCGCGACGATAATGCCCATCGTCACATGCGCCGAGCCCGACAGGATCGCCGTCGGACGCTCGGGCAGGGCCAGCATCTCGTGCACCGCGCGCTCGCCCCATGTCGAGGTCGGCGCGTCGAGGAAGGTCGCGAGCGACGATGGCGGAATGCCGCGCTTGCGATAGGCGTTGTGCACCCCTTCGAGGCGGCGCCGTCCGGTCGACAGGCGTTCGGACGCCGCGACATAGGCGATGCGTCGATGCCCGAGGTCGAGCAGATGGCTCGTCGCCCGCTCCATCGCGTCGCTGTCGTCGATTCCGAACCAGAGATCGTCGGGGCCGCCGGCGTAGCGAAGCAGTTGCACATGCGGAACCTGGCGCAGCAGCGCAATGCTTTCGCGCTTCAGGTCGGCGCTCGGCACCAGGATGATCCCGGCGACGCGGGCGCCGACGAAATCGCGGATGTGCCGCACTTCGGTTTCGGGGTCGTCGCCGGTTATCGATAGCACAATCCGATAGCCCTGGCGGTCGCAACTTTCGGAAAGCGCCTGCGCGATCGAGGCGAAGAAGTCGTTCTGAATATCGGGGAGGATCAGCCCGATCAGGTTGCTCGATCCGCCGCGCATCATGCGCGCGGGGAGGTTGCCGACATAGCCGAGCTCCTCTGCCGCGGCGCGCACGGCGTGCTTCGTCCGCTCGCTGATCCGCGCATCGCCGGACAAGGCGCGTCCAACAGTAGATACTGAAAATCCTAGTTTTTTTGCAATGTCCTTGGTTGTTACCATTCGCCTCGCATCCCCCGCGGTTGCTGTCTGGACACCCATCGAAACCCGCCGCCGCCGATGTAGGAGGCCGGGCCTGGTCCCGGGGCCGTGCAGCTCGTCCAAGGCAGCATAGGCGAGGGCGGAAGGAGCCGCAATACGCGCGTCGCAACAAGGGCGTTGCCATCGGTAAAGTTTATGCTATCGATTGCGCAATCGAGATGAGGGAGAGCGAGAGATGATTCGCAACGTCAACCACGTCCTGTTCCGCCACGAAGGCGATATGGAGGCGATCAAGCGCTTCTTCGAGGACTTCGGCCTGTTCGTGTCGCATGAGGACGAGCGGCGCGTCTATTTCCGCGGCTATGAGAGCCGCCCCTTCATCTATGTCGCCGAACGCGGCCCGCGCAGCTTCGGCGGGCTCGGTTTCGAGGTCGAGAGCGCCGAGGCGCTGGAGGCGCTGGCGCGGCGTTTCGACGTTCCCGTGACCGACGGCGCGACTCCCTGGGGCGGCCGGCAGATCGCGATCGAGGACGCCGACGGCAATGCGATCGAACTGGTTCACGGCCTCCGGCAGCTCGAGCCCGTTGCGCTGCCGCGCCCCCCGGTGCCGCTGAACACCGGCAATATCGTCCAGCGCCGCGGCCGCTTTCCGATCTTCGAGCGCGGCCCCGCGCCGGTGCTTCGCCTCGCGCATGTCGTCCAGAACACGCCCGATCCGGGTCGCCTGATGGACTGGTATGTCGACAATCTGGGCGCCTATCTGTCGGATGTCATCATGGTCGGCGAGCATCGCGCGGGCGCCTTCATCCGCTTTCCGCGCGGCAAGGACTATGTCGACCATCATAATATCGCGGTCTTTCAGGGGCCGGCGAACACGGCGCAGCACGCCTGTTTCGAGACGATCGACGTCGATGCCGTGCATATGGGGCACCAGCATCTCGCGGCGAAGGGCTATCGTCCCGCCTGGGGCGTGCTGCGCCACGCGGTCGGCGGCGCGCTGTCGGACTATTGGTACGATCCTTCGGATTTCCGCGTCGAGCACGTCACCGACAGCGACTATCTGAACGACGAATATCCCACCGGCTATCACCAGCGCGGCCCCGAAACCGCAATGCAGTGGGGCGGCGACATGCCCGACCACTTCCGCGACTGATCGGCGCACACGCAGCAGAATCGAGATATTGGGAGTAGGCAGATGCAGGAATCGCGCGACGCGGCGTTCGACCGCGGCTTGGCCATGCGCAAGAAGATCGCGGGCGACGTTCCGCCGCCGCCCGGCCTCGACGAGGATCTGCGCGGCCTGATCCTGCGCTATGCCTTCGGCGACGTGTGGAGCCGGCCGGGGCTGGACGTCGATACGCGGCGCCTGCTGACGCTGTCGATGACGCTGGCCGGCGGGCATCTGGAGGAATTCAAGCTGCACCTGCGCTTCGCGGTGACCAATGGCGTCGACCGCGCGACGGTCAAGGAACTGATCCTGCACAGCGCCGTCTATTGCGGCATTCCCGCGGCGCTCGACGCCTTTCGCGCGGCGAACGAAATCTACGCCGAACTCGACGCCGCCTGACCGCCGCGCTTCCCACCGCCTTTCACGAAAGCAGGACGATGCAAGGGACCAACCTCGCCGAATGGCGTGCCGGCTGGCCGGTGGTGCTCGTCGGGATCGCGGGCGCCGCGACCTCGTCGATCCAGACCGTCGCGCTCAGCCTGATCATCCCTTCGCTGTCCGCCGAACTCGGCTGGTCGCGGGCGGCGATCTCGGTCAGCTTCACCATCACCACCATCGGCGCGCTGCTGCTCAGCCCGCTGGTGGGCGCGCTGCTCGACCGTTTCGGGACGCGCCGGGTCGCCATCGCGGGGGTGATCGCAAAGGCGAGCGCGCTCGCCGCGGTCTCGCTCACCACGTCGCAGATATGGACCTGGTATCTCGCCTGGGTCTTCGTCGCGCTGGCGGCGCCCTTTGCGAGCCTGGTCGTGTGGACCAAGGCGGTCGCGGGCCGCTTCGCCAAACAGCGCGGCTTGGCGCTCGCGATCACGATGACCGGGCTGCCGATCGCGAACATCGTCTTCACCTTCGTTGCGGCGCAGACGATGGGTGCCATGGGCTGGCGCGCCGTCTATCCGGCGCTCGCGGCCTCGGCACTCTGCGTCGTGCTGCCGCTGGCGATCTTCTTCCTCTATGACGAACGCGATCTGCTGCGCCGCCGGGCGCGCGCGGTCGGCGAAACCGTGCAGGCCGCGCTGCCCCGCGCGCTCGGCCACGGGGCCGAGATCGGCGAGGCGCTGCGCAACCGGCGCCTCTGGCAGATTTTCATCCCCGGGTTCCTGGTGTCGATGTCGCTCGGCGGGCTGATGGTCCATCTGCCGTCGATGGTCACCGATGCCGGCGCGACGCCCGCCGAGGCCGCGACGGTCTTCGCGCTCGCCTTCGGTCCTTTTGCATTCGCGGGCCGCGTCGCGACGGGATTGCTTCTCGACCGGCTGCACGCGCCCTTCGTCGCCGGAGCGGCGTTCATCCTGCCGGCGCTGGCCGCGCTGATCTTCTACTCGGCGAACGGTGACATCGCCTGGCTGATCGCGGCGGGTGCCCTCGCGGGCTGCGCGCTCGGCGCCGAGCTCGAGGGGATCGCCTATCTGGTCAGCGTCTATTTCGGCCAGAAGAATTACGGCTTTCTCTATGGCATCGGCTTCGGTTTCTATTCGGTCGGTTTCGGCATCGGGCCGGTCATCGCCGGCCATATCTATGACAGCTACGGCAGCTATGAGCGATATTTCGTCTTCATCGCCTCGGCGCTGCTGATCGCCGTTCCCTTCATCACCTTGCTCGGCCGCTACCCCGATTGGGGAAGCGGGGAAGAGCGGGCGGCCTGAATTCACCATCATCATCTGGAACGACGGCCGCGGGACTGACCGAAGCGGCCGCCAAGAGCGGGAGGACTATATGAAGACCATCAAGACGACCCTGTTGATCGGGGCTGCCTCGTGGGGGCTGCTGGCGGCCTTGCCTGCGATGGCGCAGGACGGCGGCGCGCCGACCGAGGACGCGGACGGCGCGGCCGCGTCGTCGGGCATCGGCGACATCGTGGTGACGGCGCGCAAGCGGGCCGAGAGCGTCCAGGACGTTCCGGTTGCGATCACCGCGGTCAGCGCCGAGCAGATGATCGACCGTTCGGTGAAGGATATCACCGATATTGCCGCCTCGACCCCCAGCTTCTTCACCCAGATGTCGAGCGCCGACCCGTCGGCGCTGCTCGTCTCGATGCGCGGCCAGTCGGCGACCGATGCGCTGATGACGCTCGACTCGCCGGTCGGCGTCTATGTCGATGGCGTCTATCTGCCGCGCTCGATCGGCCTGCGCGCCGCGATGGTCGACATCGAGCGCGTCGAGGTGCTGCGCGGTCCGCAGGGGACGTTGTTCGGCAAGAACACCACCGGCGGCGCGGTCAGCATCACGACCCGCCAGCCCGACCTCGTGGAAACGGGCGGTTTCGTCAGCATGGTGCTGGGCGAGCATGGCAAGATGGAAGCGACCGGCGCACTCAACGTGCCGCTGGTTCGCGATGTGCTCGCGGTGCGCGGCGTGTTCCAATATTCGGGCAACAACGGCTATGGCCGCAACCTGCTCGGCGAGCGGATCGGCGGCGACGTCACCAAGACGGGGCGGATCAACGTCGCCTTCGCGCCGAGCGACCGCCTGCGCATCAACCTGTCGGGCGATTATCAGCGAATCAAGGGCGACGGTATCATCACGCGCCTGTCGTGGCTTAACCCCTATCCGCAGGAAACCGGTTCGGTTCTGCCCGCGCCGACCAATCTGCTGCGCGCGACGCTGGCGCAGCAGGGCCTCGCCGACACGCCGGCGAACCGCGAGGCGGCCTATGCCTATCTGCAGACCGCACTGATCGGCAACAGCGCCGGCTCCTTCTATGATGCGCCGACGACCTCGCCGCAGGCGAACGACTATGAAGGCTATGGCGTGTCGGGAACGATCGAGTTCGACGTCAGCGATTATCTGAGCCTCAAGTCGATCACCGCCAACCGCTGGGCCGACCGCGACTCCTATGTCGATTTCGACGGCACGCCGATCGTGCTGTTCGAGCCCCATTATGTGACCAAGTCGAAGGTGTTCAGCCAGGAACTGCAATTGCTGTCCGATCCGGCCGAGCGCCTGTCGTGGATCCTCGGTGGCTATTATTCGAAGGAGACGGGCAACGAGTTCACGGTGAGCCGCACGCTGCCGCCGATCCTGCCGACCAATCCGGGGATCAGCGATGGCGACGTCACCAACAAGAGCGTCGCGGTGTTCGGACAGGCGAACTATCGCGTGTCGGACGCGGTTCGCATCACCGCCGGGCTACGCTGGACCGAAGAGACGAAATCGCTGCTGACGCGCAACCGCAACGCGCTCGGCTGCAACATCCCGGTTTCGATCCGCATCGACGGCGCCTGCGAAGGCTATTTGTCGGACACCTATTCGGACTGGTCCTATCTGCTCAGCCTCGACTGGACGCCGGGCACCGGAACGCTCTTCTATGCCCGCACCTCGCGCGGCTTCAAGGGCGGCGGCCAGAATCTGCGCGGCCAGGCATCCGATCCGCGCACCTTCAACCCGTTCCGGCCCGAGACCGTCACCGACTATGAAATCGGCGCGAAGCTCGATCTGCTCGACCGGCGCCTGCGCCTGAACCTCGCCGGCTATCACGCCATCTATGAGGATATTCAGCGCAGCACGAGCATTCAGCCGCCGGTCGGCAGCGCGACGACGCTGGTGACGAACGCCGCGAAGGCGAAGATCAACGGCGTCGAGGCCGAAATCACCGCCCAGCCGACCGATGCGCTGACGCTGAACGTCAACGCGAGCTATACCGATGCAAGCTATTCGAGCTTCGCCGATCCGATCATCGGCGACCGCAGCGACGAACGCTTCCCGGTTCCGCGCTGGACGCTGGCGACGAATCTGACCTACCAGCTCCCGACCTCGATCGGCGACCTCAAGTTCATCGCCGGCTGGAACTGGCGCAGCGCGACATCGCTTCGTCCCGCCGCGCTGGTGCAGTCGAGCGTGACGCAGAAGGCCTATGGCCTCGTCGATGCGCGGATCAGCCTGCACGTCGACGAACTCGATGCCGATGTCGCGATCTTCGCGAAGAATCTGCTCGACAAGGAGTATATCGTCGGCGCGGTCGATCTCGACCGGACGCTGGGATATAATATCGTCAACGTCGGCACTCCGCGCCTGATCGGCGTGGAATTCCGCAAGAGCTTCGGCAGCCGTTAATCGGGTCGGCCATGCTATCGTTAGCCCTGGTGGCTGGCGATGGCATGGCCGCTTCCCATCATCGCCCCACATTATCGGAGGAAGATATGAGCTTTGCACTTTGCGTTCTGGAAAAGGGCGGACAGCGTGTTCCCGCGGTCAAGATCGGCGAGCGTTTCTGGGCGCTGAGCGACGTCGCACCGGGACTGATCCAGCGGCCCGACGAGGGCCTGCTCGACCTGCTTCCCGCGTGGGACGAGAGCTTTGCCAAACTGGAAAAGGCCGTCGCGGCGTTCGACGGAGCGGCGAAGACCGCGCTCGTCCCCGGCGAAGGCGGCGTCCGCTATGACCTGCTCGTCACCAACCCCAAGAAGATCGTCTGCGCGGGGATGAATTATTATTGCCACATGCGTAAGGACGCCAAGCGCGAGATCAAGAAGGAGGATTATGACTGCCTCTTCTTCCTGAAGGCGTCCGACCAGCAGCTTGCCGCCGACCGCGACATCCCGTTCCCCAGCCATACGAAGAAATATGACTGGGAAGTCGAGATCGTCGTCGTGATCGGCAAGGAAGGCCGCAACATCAAGGCCGCCGATGCCGCGCAGCACATCGCGGGCTATGCGGTCGGCAACGACCTGTCGGCGCGCGACTGGCAGTTCAATCCGCGCCACGTCCGCCAGTTCGACCTCGTCGCCGGCAAATCCTTCGATCATTCGGCGCCGGTCGGCCCGTGGCTCGTCCCCGCCGCTTTCGTCGACATCGAAAATCTCTGGCTGAAGCTGTGGGTCAACGACGATCTGAAGCAGGATTCGACGACCAAGGAATTCATCTGGTCGGTCGGCGAACTGATCGAATCCTATAGCTCGCACAGCACGTTGCGTCCGGGCGACCTGCTGTTTACCGGCGCGCCCGCGGGGGTCGGCATGGCGACCGACACCTATCTCAAGCCCGGCGACGTGATGGTGGCCGAGGTCGAGGGGCTGGGCCGTCTCGAAACGCGGCTGCTCGCCGAGTGAGGGAATGGGGAGGGCGGCCCAAGGGGCGCTCTCCCGCCAACAGCGGGCGGAGTTCGCGTTGATACAGGGATTGTCTCCAGCCGCCGCGTCGGCGGACGCCGATACGGTCGTGTCGGCGCTGCTCGAATGCGGGGTGATCGCGGCGAAGAGCGAGGTGCGGCGGATCGTCTCCATCGCGGGCGGCGTGTCGTGCGACGTCTATCGCGTCGATCTGCCCGGCCGTTCGGTCGGGGTGAAGCGCGCGCTGCCGCGCCTGCGCGTCGCCGCCGAATGGAACGCGCCGGTCGAACGCTCGGCGTATGAAGTGTTGTGGCTGCGCCGCGCGCAGGCATGGGGCGTGCGCGCGCCGCACGTGCTGGCCTCGCTGCCCGACCGCAACCTCTTCGTCATGCAATGGTTCGACGCCGCCGCGCATCCGGTGTGGAAAGCGGAACTGCTCGCGGGGCGTGTCGATGCGGATTTCGCGCGGCGCGTCGGGGCGGCACTGGCGCTCGTCCACAACCGCAGCAGCGCCGACGAGACGGTCGCGCGGGATTTCGCCAGCGACGAACTGTTCCGACAGCTCCGCATATCGCCCTATCTCGACGCGACGGCGGCCGAGCATCCCGATCTCGCCGCACGGATCGGCGCGCTCGCGGCGTCGCTTGCACGCACCAAGGTCGCGCTCGTCCATGGCGACGTCAGCCCGAAGAATATCCTGTGCGCGGCGGAAGGGCCGCTGTTCCTCGACGCCGAATGCGCCTGGCACGGCGATCCGGCCTTCGATGCCGCTTTCTGCCTGACCCATCTGCTGCTCAAGGCGCTCAAGCTCGGGACCAGGGCGAGCCGCGATGCGTGCGGCGCCTTTGCCGGGGCATGGCTGGGCGATGCCGGTTGGGAGGAGGTGGCGGCCCTGTCGCGCCGCACCGCGCCGCTGCTTGCCGCGCTGCTCCTCGCGCGCGTCGACGGCAAGTCGCCGGTCGAATATCTGAACGCGTCCGAACGCGCCTTCGTCCGCCGTTTCGCACGCGACTTCCTGCATCTCCCCGCCGAAAACGGCGACGACATCGATGCGCTCAAACATATGTGGTTCGAAAGATTGGATAGCCGATGAACAACAATATCGCTCAAGTCCGCGCCCGCTCGGTGTGGGATTCGCGCGGGCGGCCGACCGTCGAGGCGGAAGTGCATCTTGCCGGTGGGGCCATCGGGCGGGCAATCGCGCCCGCGGGGGCTTCGCGCGGGAAATATGAAGCGGTCGACCTTCGCGACGGCGGCAGCCGCTTCGGCGGCATGGGGGTCGAGCGCGCCGTCGCGGCGGTGAACGGCGAGATCGCGCCGTTGCTGATCGGCGCCGATGCGCGCGAGCAGGACCAGATCGACGCGCGCCTCTGCCGCGCGGACGGCACGCCGAACAAGGGCCGCGTCGGCGGCAATGCGACCGTCGCGGTATCGATGGCGGCCGCGCACGCCGCCGCCGCGGCCGAGGGCGTGCCGCTGTGGCGCTGGCTGTCGCGCGGCGGCCCGGTCTCGCTGCCGCTGCCCGAAATCCAGATCTTCGGCGGCGGCGCGCACGCCGGGCGGCGCACCGACATCCAGGATTTCATGATCATGGTGCCGAAGGCGGCATCGATCCGCGAGGTGCTGGAGGTGACGGGCGACGTCTATCGCGCGGCAGGCGAGGTGATGCAGGACCGCGACCGCATGGTCGGCACTGCCGACGAGGGCGGCTGGTGGCCGATGTTCGACACCAACGAACAGGCGCTGGAAACGCTGGTCGAAGCGATCGAGCGCGCCGGCCATCGCCCCGGCGAGGACGTCTTCATCTCGCTCGACATCGCAGCGAGCGAGTTTGCCGAGGGCAATGGCTATGTGCTCGCGCTCGACGATGCGCGGTCGTCGAGCGAGGAGATGGTCGAGCGCGTCTGCGACTGGGCCGCGCGCTATCCGATCCTGTCGATCGAGGATCCGGTGGGGCAGGACGACACGCCGGGCATGGTCGCGGTGACGCGGCGGCTCGGCGGACGCATCCAGATCATCGGTGACGATTATCTGGTCACCAACAGCGACCGCGTCGACGCGGCGGCGGCGGCGGGCGCGTGCAATGCAGTGCTCGTCAAGGTCAATCAGGCCGGGTCGCTCAGCGAAGCGAAGGCGGCGCTCGACGCGGCGCAGCGCCGGCAATGGGGGACGATCGTGTCGGCCCGGTCGGGCGAGACCGAGGATGTGACGATCGCGCATCTCGCGGTCGGCTGGAACGCCCGCCAGCTCAAGGTCGGCTCCTTCGCGCGCTCGGAGCGCATGGCGAAATGGAACGAACTGCTGCGGATCGAGGAGGCGCTGGGGGCCGACAATCGCTTCGACGGCATCCGCGCCTTCGCGCCCGGCGTTTCGGCGGCCCTCGGCGCATGAAGGCGGTCCTCCATTATGGCGCGAGCCCCGGTTTTCGCGCGTCGCTCGCGGGGCTCGCCGACGGGCTGGATATCGTGGTGGTCGACGAGGAGAGTCCCGATTTCGCCCGCGAGATCGCCGACGCCGAAATATTGCTCCATGTGCTGAAGCCGGTGACGCGCGCGATGATCGAAGGAGCGCCGCAGCTTCGCCTGATCCAGAAGATCGGCGTCGGGGTGAATACGATCGACCTCGACGCGGCGCGGTCGCGCGGCGTCGCGGTCGCGAACATGCCCGGCACCAACAGCCAGGCGGTGGCCGAGCTGGCGCTGGGGCTGATGCTTTCGGTGCTGCGCCGCATCCCCGCGCTCGACGCGATGACGAAGGGCGGACACCGATGGTCGCCGGAGCCGGCGCTGATCGATTCCTGCGGCGAAATATGCGGGCGGACGGTCGGTTTCCTCGGCTTCGGCGAAGTGCCGCGGCGGCTTGCCGGGGCGATCGAGGCGCTCGGCGGCAGCGTGCTGCGCCACGATCCCGCCGCGGCGCCCGATGCGCCGGGGCGCGCGGTCGATCTCGATACCCTGTTCGGCGAAAGCGACATCCTGTCGCTGCACGTGCCGCTTACCGATGCGACGCGCCATATCGTCGATGCCGCCCGGCTCGGCCGGATGCGGCCGGGGGCGGTGCTGATCAACACGGCGCGTGGCGAGCTGGTCGACGAAAAGGCGCTTTACGATGCCATCGCCGGAGGACGGCTGCGCGGCGCCGGGCTCGACGTGTTCGAGGCCGAACCGGTGCGGGCGGACAACCCGTTGCTGACGTTGCCCGGGATCGTCGCGACGCCACACCTCGCCTGGCTGACGCCCGAGACGCTGGCGCGCAGCATGGCGGTCGCGGGCGAGAATTACCGGCGGCTGGCGGCGGGCGAGCCGCTGCTGCATCAGGTCGTTTGAAAAAGGATGAAGCGGCGATGAGCGTCGAGCAGCGCGATACCTTCCCGGCACTTGCGCGTCATCTGGCCGTCGCCGCCCCCGATGCGCCGGCTTTCGTCGTCGATGGCGAAGCGATCGGTTTCGCCGCGTTCGAGGCGCGTGCGCGGCGTGTCGCGGCCGCTTTGCGGCGCGACGGCGTGGGGGCGGGAAGCCGCGTCGCCTGGCTGTCGAAGAACCATATTTCAGGCTTTGAATTGTGGCTCGCCGCGAACATGGTGGGCGCGACCTTTGTGCCGCTCAACTGGCGGCTTGCCGCGGGCGAGCTTGCCTTCATCGTCGCCGATGCCGAGGCGCCGATCCTGTTCGTCTCCCCCGAGTTCGACGCAATCGCGCGGCAGGCGAGCGCGGGACTCGCCATTCGGATCGTCGGCCTGGGAAGCGAATGGGGCGCGTGGCTGGACGGCGCCGATGCCGATGCGTCCGATGTCGTTGCGGGAACGGCCGAGGATATTTCGCTTCAGCTCTATACTTCGGGAACGACCGGCAAGCCCAAGGGGGCGATGCTCAGCCACCGCGCGCTGCTCGGCGCGCGGCCTGCGTGGCGCGATCTCGACTGGTATCGCTGGGACGAGCGCGACGTCGGTCTGCTCGCGATGCCGATGTTCCACATCGGCGGCATGGGCTGGGCGCTGATGGCGTTCGATTCGGGGCGGCCGAGCGTCATCCTGCCCGAATTCGATACCGAGGCGATCCTGACGCTGATCGACGAGCGGGCCTTTTCGAAGATTTTCCTCGTTCCCGCGGCGTTGCAGCTTCTGATCGATCATCCGCGCGCCGACGCGATCGATTTCGGCGGGCTGAAGACGGTGCTCTATGGCGCAAGCCCGATGCCGCTCGCCGTGCTCGACCGGGCGATGCAGCGGCTTCGCTGCGATTTCGCGCAGCAATATGGCATGACCGAAACCGCCGGAACCGTCGTCGCATTGGCGCCCGATGATCATCGGCCGGGCAATCCGCGCCTCGCCTCGGCGGGCAAGGCTTTGCCGGGCGTCGAACTCGAAATCCGCGGCCCGTCGGGCGAGAGACTGCCTGCCGGTGAAACCGGACAGATCGCCATCCGGTCGGTCGCCAACCTCAGCGGCTATTGGCGCCGGCCCGAAGCGAGCGCGGAGGCGATCGACGGCGACGGCTGGCTGCTGACCGGCGATGCGGCCTATCTCGACGCGGACGGCTATCTCTTCGTGCGCGACCGGCTCAACGACATGATCATCAGCGGCGGCGAGAATGTCTATCCGGCGGAGGTCGAATCTTTGTTGTCCGCACATCCCGCGATCGTCGAGGCGGCGATCGTCGGCCTGCCCGACGCGCGCTGGGGCGAGGCGGTGACGGCCGCGGTCGTGCTGCGCGACGAGAGCGTCGCGGACGCCGATATCGCGGCGTGGATGCGCGGGCGGATCGCGGCCTACAAGATTCCCAAGCGGATCGCGCGTTTCGCCGTCTTGCCGCGCAACGGCGCCGGCAAGATTCTTCGCCGTGCGATCAGGGAAGAGCTGGCGGCATCCGCAAAGAAGCCCGGCTGATCCGCTCTAGCCGAAATCGGCTGAATCGAAGTTTGCGGCGAAGGCTTCGGCGAGTTCTTCGGGCGTCAGCGGATCGACGATGGGCAGGCGGCCGAGACGGCGGACGCCGCCGAGCTTGGCGATGATCGCCTCACTGTCGGGCATCGCTTCGCCGAGGAAGGCGAGGCCGTGGATTGCGACGCCCCGGCGTTTCAGCGCTTCGATCGTCAGCAGGCTGTGGTTGATCGTGCCGAGGCCGGTGCGTGCGCAGACGATCACCGGGATGCGCCAGCGCGCGAACAGGTCGGCGTAAAGCAGCGTGCGCGTGACGGGGACGAGGACGCCGCCGGCCCCCTCGACGATCAAGGCGCCATCGGGAGGCGTCAGCGCGTCGGGGTCGATTTCCACGCCGTCGATTTCGGCCGCGAGGTGCGGCGAGGCGGGGGTGACGAGGCGGTAGCCCTCGGGGCGCACAGAAACGCCCGCGAGGCGCGCGACGATTTCGCTGTCGGTCTCCTCTTCGAGGCCCGACTGGATCGGCTTCCAATAGGGGACGCCGAGCGCGCCTGCGAGCGCGGCGGAGAAGATCGTCTTGCCGATGCCGGTATCGGTGCCGGTGACGACGAAGCGGGTCATGCCTCTGCCATCGCGGTGGCCAGCGCGTCGACCATTGCATCGACCTCGCGCTCGCCGACGTTGAGGGTGATCGCGATGCGAAGGCGCGCGGTGCCCTCCGGCACCGTCGGCGGGCGGATGCCGCGGACGTCGAAGCCCGCGGCCTGCAGCGCGGCGGCGATCCGCATCGTGCGGCCGTTGTCGCCGATGACGACCGGGATGATCTGGCTGCCGCTGGCGGGCAGGCCGAGCGCGGCGAGGCGGGTTTCGGCGCGGCGGACGAGGCCCTGAAGGCGTGCCGCCCGTTCGGGTTCGTTCGCGACGATTTCGAGCGCCTGGCGGACGAGCCACGCCGTCAGCGGCGACGGCGCGGTCGAGAAGATGAAGGGGCGGCCGCGGTTGACGATGAAGTCGCGGACGATCGCCGGCCCGCAGAGCAGCGCGCCTTCGCAGCCGAGCGCCTTGCCGCAGGTGTGGAGAGTGATCAGATTGTCGCGGCGGCTGAGATCGTGCGCGAGGCCTTGGCCCGCGGGACCGTAGACACCGGTCGCATGCGCCTCGTCGACGATGAGCACGGCGTCGTGGCGGTGGGCGACCGCGGCGAGATCGGCGAGCGGGGCGCGGTCGCCGTCCATCGAATAGAGGCTTTCGACCGCGATCCACGGCGTCCCGCTGCCGCCGCCGCGCCGCCAGCGCGCGATGATGTCGTCGAATGCCTGCGCGTCGTTGTGGTGCGCGTCGACGCGCCCGGCGCGGCCGAGCTTCATCCCGTCGTGCGCGCTCGCGTGGATGAGTTCGTCATGGACGACGAGGTCGCCGCGCTGCGGCAGCGTCGCGAACAGCGCGGCATTGGCGGCGAAGCCGGTGGGGAAGAAGAGCGCTGCCTCGCTGCCGTAATGGCGCGCGGCATGGGCTTCGAGCGCCTCATGCTCGTCATGATTGCCGCGCAGCAGGCGCGAGCCGCCCGAGCCCGCCGGCAGCCCGCGCTGAAGACCCGCCGCCAGCGCTTCATTGAGCGCGTAGGAGCCGGCGAGCGCGAGATAGTCGTTCGAGGCGAAATCGGCGCCGGCGCGCGGCGCGAGCGCGCGGCGGCGATCGGCGGCGGCGAGCGCGTCGAGACCCTTGCGGTGGGCGTGGAAGGGGGAGATGGTCATTCTGCGTCCCTGTCCGTCATTGCGGGCGAAGCGAAGCAATCCAGAGCCCGCGTAAACCGCTCTGGATTGCTTCGCTTCGCTCGCAATGACGAAGTTATTGGTGGGATCGATTGTGCCACAGATTCTGCCGCTCTTCGGCGGTCAGCCGGTGCGGCGGGGCGATGGGGGCGAGCGTTTTCGGATCGAACAGCGCGGCGCGGCGACGGTCGCCCGAGACGACGTCCTTGATGGCGCGCACGAAGAAGCGTCGCATCAGCGTGACCATGGACATCTTGCGAAGGTCGCTGGCGTCGCCGATCGCCTCGTGCGTGAAAAGATGTTCCCCGGTGGCGCCGAGGAGCCGGTCGCGCGTTGTCGCGTCGCAGGCGGCGAGTTGAACCGTGATGAAGGGCAGCTTGCCGTTCGCATAGGTGTTGAACAGCGGCATCCGGCAACATTTGGCATACCAGCGCAGCGTCGGCTGGTCGGTGAGGTGGACGCAGGCGAGCCGGTCGCGGCCCGACCTCAGCCGCATCCGCGCGCACCGCGTCTGGTACAGCGCCGTCCCGCCCTCCGCATCGAGCACCGGCTCGTGGCCGAGATAATGGGCGAGATTCTGGCAATCGGTGCAATGACATATGACGTGATCGCCCCCGGCGTCGATGGTCAGCGTTCCGGAAACGGCGCCGCATTCGCAGGCGAAGGGAAGGTCGGACGGCATGGTCCGATCCTAGCCCCTTGCCCGCGATGGCGGAAGCGTCGTCAGTTGACCGCCTTGTCGACCAGCTTGTTCTTGGCGATCCACGGCATCATCGCGCGCAGCTCGGCGCCCGTCTGTTCGATCGGATGCGCGGCGGCGGCCTTGCGGCTGGCCTTCAGCTCGGGCTGGCCGGCCTGGTTGTCGAGGACGAAATCCTTGACGAAGCGGCCCGAGGTGATGTCGGCGAGGACGCGCTTCATCTCGGCCTTGGTCTCGTCGGTGATGATGCGCGGGCCGGTCTTGATGTCGCCGTACTCGGCGGTGTTCGAGATCGAATAGCGCATGTTCGCGATGCCGCCTTCATAGAGGAGGTCGACGATCAGCTTGGTTTCGTGGAGGCATTCGAAATAGGCCATTTCGGGGGCATAGCCCGCCTCGACCAGCGTCTCGAAACCCGCCTGGATCAGGTGGGTGACGCCGCCGCAGAGCACCGCCTGTTCGCCGAACAGGTCGGTTTCGCACTCTTCCTTGAAGGTCGTCTCGATGATGCCGCTGCGGCCGCCGCCGACGGCCGACGCGTAGCTGAGGGCGAGCGCCTTGGCGTGGCCGTTGCCGCTGTTGCCGCTGGCTTCCTGCGCGACCGCGATCAGGCAGGGGACGCCGCCGCCCTTCTGATATTCGCTGCGCACCGTGTGGCCGGGGCCTTTCGGCGCGACCATGAAGACGTCGATGTCGGGGCGTGCCTCGATCAGGCCGAAGTGGATGTTGAGGCCGTGCGCGAAGGCGAGCGCGGCGCCGGGCTTCAGATTGTCGGCGAGGTCGTCATAATAGATTTTCGCCTGATGCTCGTCGGGGGCGGCGATCATGATGACGTCGGCCCATTCGGCGGCTTCCTTGTTCGACAGCACCTTGAAGCCCGCGCCTTCGGCCTTCTTCGCGGTCGCCGAACCGGGACGGAGCGCGATCGCGACCTCGCGCACGCCGCTGTCGCGGAGGTTCTGCGCATGGGCGTGGCCCTGGCTGCCGTAGCCGAGGATGGCGACCTTCTTGTTCTTGATCAGATCCTGGTCGGCGTCGCGATCGTAGTAAACCTGCATTGGATAAACCCCTTCGTATATTTGCTTGATCGTCATCCCGGCGAAGGCCGGGATCTCGCCCTTGCGTCAGGCTGCCACGGCGAGATCCCGGCCTTCGCCGGGATGACGAAGGTTGGTGGTAAACTCTAAAGCGCCTCCGCGCCGCGGGCGATGGCGACGACGCCGGTGCGGCCGACTTCGACGAGGCCGCATTCGCGCATCAAGGCGATGAAGCGGTCGACCTTGTCGCTGTTGCCGGTGATCTCGAAGATGAAGCTGGTCAGCGTCGTGTCGACCACCTTGGCGCGGAACACGTCGGCCATGCGCAGCGCCTCGATGCGCTTGTCGCCGGTGCCCGCGACCTTGACCAGCGCGATCTCGCGCTCGACATGCGCTTCGTGGTCGGCAAGGTCGACGACCTTGTGGACGGGGACGAGGCGGTCGAGCTGCGCGATGATCTGGTCGATGATCGGCGGCGGGCCCGAAGTGACGATGGTGATGCGCGACAGCGCATGGTCGGCGGTGATGTCCGCCACGGTCAGGCTTTCGATATTATAGCCGCGCGCGGTGAACAGGCCGGTGATCTTGGCGAGCACCCCGGCTTCGTTGTCGACGGTGACGGCGAGCACATGACGCTCGCCCGCTTCGGTGGTGATTTTCATGATTCCTCCCCGGAACGGGGAGGGGGACCACCGAAGGTGGTGGAGGGGCACCCTCGCCCAAATGCTGTTTCATGGGGCACGTGCCCCTCCACCATGCTTCGCATGGTCCCCCTCCCCCGGTGGGGGAGGATCGCTTCGCTTTTCATCATCACACCAGCGCTTTCGCTTCGTCGTCCATCGTGCCGGTGACGTCGCTCGGCTGGAGGATCATGTCGGTATGCGCCGCGCCGCTCGGGATCATCGGGAAGCAGTTGGCGAGCTTCGCGACGCGGCAGTCGACGATCACCGGGCCGGGGGTGTCGAGCATCGTGCGGATGCCGTCCTCCAGCTCGCCGAGCGTGTCGATGCGCAGGCCCGTCCAGCCATAGGCCTCGGCCAGCTTCACGAAATCGGGCAAGCTGTCCGAATAGCTGTTCGAATAGCGGCTTTCGTAGGTCAGTTCCTGCCACTGGCGGACCATCCCCATCCATTCATTGTTGAGGATGAAGATCTTCACCGGCAGGCGATATTGCGCCGCGGTGCCCATCTCCTGAATGTTCATCTGAAGCGAGGCCTCGCCCGCGATGCAGACGACGAGGCGGTTGGGATTGCCGATCTGCGCGCCGACCGCGGCGGGGAAGCCATAGCCCATCGTGCCGAGGCCGCCGCTGGTCAGCCAGCGGTTGGGGGCCGAGAAGCCGAAATGCTGCGCCGCCCACATCTGGTGCTGGCCGACCTCGGTGGTGATGATCGGGTCGCGGCCGCGTGTCGCGTCGAACAACGCCTTGACCGCGCGCTGCGGCATGATTTCGGCGGCAGCGTCCTTCTTTTCGGGGAAGTCGAGGCAGCGCGCGGCGCGCCAGCCGTCGATGCGGCGCCACCATTCGCCATAGTCGCGCGCCTTGTGGCCCTTGTCGGCCCACGCCGCGACCAGCGCGTCGAGCGCGCGCCCGGCATCGCCCGCGATCGCGAGGTCGACGGGGACGATCTTGTTGATCGAGCTGCGGTCGATGTCGATGTGGATCTTCTTCGCTTCGGGCGCGAAGGCGTCGAGGCGGCCGGTCACGCGGTCGTCGAAGCGCGCGCCGACCGCGATGATCAGGTCGGCGCGGTTCATCGCCATGTTCGATTCGTACGTGCCGTGCATCCCGAGCATGCCGAGCCACTTCGGATCGTCGGCGGGGAAGGCGCCGAGCCCCATCAAGGTCGAGGTGATCGGCGCGCCGGTCAGCGACACGAGCTGGCGCAGCGCCGCGCTCGCGCCGGGCCCGGCGTTGATCACGCCGCCGCCGGTGTAGAAGACCGGGCGCTCGGCCGCGGCGATCATGTCGATCGCGGCGGCGATCGCATCGGCGTCGGGCTCGATCTGCGGGCGATAGCTGGCGTGCTGGATGATCTCGGGCACCGAATAGGTGCCGGTCGCGACCTGCACATTCTTCGGAATGTCGATCACCACCGGGCCGGGGCGGCCGTGGGTCGCGATGTGAAAGGCCTCGTGCAGGATCGGGCCGAGCCGGTCGGGGTCCATCACCAGATAATTATGCTTGGTGCAGTGGCGCGTGATGCCGACGGTGTCGCACTCCTGGAAGGCGTCGGTGCCGATCAAGGTCGTCGGCACCTGGCCGGTCAGCACGATCATCGGGATCGAATCCATCAGCGCGTCGGTGATGCCGGTGACGGCATTGGTCGCGCCGGGCCCCGAGGTGACGAGCACGACGCCGGGCTTGCCGGTCGAGCGGGCATAGCCCTCCGCCGCGTGGGTCGCCGCCTGTTCGTGGCGGACGAGGATGTGCTTGATCGTCGGGTGCTTGTAGAGCGCGTCATAGATGGGAAGGACCGCGCCGCCCGGATAGCCGAACACCGTGTCGACCCCGAGGTCGACCAGCGCCTGAACCACCATGTCGGCACCGCTCATTTCCGTCACGACGAAACTCCTTTCAACAGCCGTAAGGCAGCGCTTGTGCGCTGCAACAGGGTTGCGGGCAATAGGTGCATGATTCTATCTTGTCAACAGTCTATCACGTAATAAAATTGCTATTTTATTGATAGAATCGATGTTTAATGATTCTTCGTGACGCGGCCAATCGGCGGGGGGCTGGTGGCGGAACCACGTATATTGGCGCTTTGCATATTGGCGGGTCGCGGCCTGCGCCTGCGCGAGTGCTTCGTCGCGGCTGATCGTGCCCGCCAGATGGGCCGCGATCTGCGGCACGCCGATCGCGCGCATCGCGGGCAGATCGGGGTCGAGGCGGCGCGCGAGCAGCGCTTCGACTTCGGCGATCGCGCCCCGTTCGAACATCTGGACGAGGCGCGCGTCGCAGCGGGTGCGCAGCGCGTCGCGCGGCGGGAGGAGGATCATAGGGGTGAGGGCGATGTCGTCGGCGATGCCGCCTTCGCGCGCGCGCTGCCACTCGCCGAGCGGGCGGCCGGTCGAGCGGACGACCTCGAGCGCGCGGGCGACGCGGGTGGCGTCGGCGGGGTGGAGCCGCGCGGCGGCTTCGGGGTCGGCTTCCGTAAGCGCGGCATGGGCTTCGGCCACCGGGAGGGTACGAACCTGCTCGCGGATGGCGGAGTTGATTTCGGGTACCGGCGCGATGCCGAACAGCAGGGTGCGGATGTAGAGGCCGGTGCCGCCGACGAGGATGGGGGTGTCGCCCGCAGCGTGGGCGCGCGCGATCTCGCCGCGCGCTTCGGCGGCCCAGCGCGCGGCGTTGCAGGCTTCGGCGGCGTCCACATGGCCGAAGAGGCGGTGCGGCACGCCCTCCATCTCGGTCATGGCCGGGCGCGCCGACAGGATGGCGAGGTCGGCGTAGACCTGGCTCGCGTCGGCGTTGATCACCACCGCGCGGCCGCAGGCTTTTGCGAGCGCGACCGCCAAAGCGCTCTTGCCGCTGGCCGTGGGTCCGGCGATAAGTGCGACGGGCGGCCGCCCGCGAACGGAAGAGACAGAAGGAGAAGCCATGTTCGTTGCCACGCTGATAGCAGCCGGAAAGCTCACCGACGAGGTGGTTCGCGAAGCGATCGACCGGCTCGACATGACGGGGCACGATGTCGGCGCGCCGCACTGGATCGACGAGCATGATGCGGCCGACATTTTCTTTCAGGGAAGCCTGGTCAGCGCGCGCGCCGAACTGGCGAAGATGGACCATGGCGCGCTCGATATCGTCGTCCAGCCGTTCGGCGACCGCACCAAGAAGCTGATCATCGCCGACATGGATTCGACGATGATCGGCTGCGAATGCATCGACGAACTGGCCGATTACGCCGGGATCAAGGATCAGGTCGCGGCGATCACCCAGAGGGCGATGCGCGGCGAAGTCGATTTCCGCGGCGCGCTGACCGAGCGCGTCGCGCTGCTGCGCGGGCTGGGCGAGGATGTGCTGACCCAATGCCGGATGGAGCGCGTCCGCCTGACCCGCGGCGCGCGCACGCTCGTCCAGACGATGAAGGCGCATGGCGCGCATTCGGTGCTGGTGACGGGCGGCTTCACCGCCTTCGCGGGGCCGGTGGGCGAGGCGATCGGTTTCGACCGGGTCGTCGCCAATGAATTGCGGATCGAGGGCGGCAAGCTGACCGGCACGGTGAACGAGCCGATCGTCGACAAGGATGCCAAGCTCGAGACGCTGAAGAGCGAGGCGGCGAAGCACGGCCTGCCGCTCGCCGAGACGCTGGCGGTGGGCGACGGCGCGAACGACATTCCGATGCTGACCGCGGCCGGGCTGGGCATCGGCTATTACCCCCACGCCGCCGCGGCCGAAGCCGCCGACGCCGTGGTCCGCCATCACGACCTGACCGCGCTGCTCTGGGCGCAGGGCTATCCGCGGCGGAGCTGGGTGCTGGGGTAGGGGCCGAATTGCTGCGACCCTGGAGGGAAGAGCGGATTTCGAGCATTTACCGTCATCCCGGCGAAGGCCGGGATCTCACCCTATCGCCATGACGCACCGGCGAGATCCCGGCCTTCGCCGGGATGACGAGAATAGGTAGTCAAAGTCCGCTCTCCACCCCGTAGCGGAAGGAAAAGGCCGTCAGAAGATCAACTGGACCTTCTTGCCGTCGATCTCGGTCCGGAATTCGCGGCGGCTGGTGAAGGCCGGGGGAATATTCTTTTCATCCCAGCGATCGAAACGGCGCTCCAGATCCGCGACGGCTTCGGGCTGCTGCGACGAAAGGTCGTTCGCTTCGTCCCGATCGCGGACGATATCGAAGAGCATTTGCCATTGTCCGAGCGGCGATATGCCGAGCTGCGTGCCGTCGGGCAGGGGTTTCCCCATCACATCCGCGAGCGTTTGGACCTCGGCCGCCTTGTTGATCGTGATCAGCTTCCACGGGCCGCTCCGCGCCCAGTGATTGGGCCCCATGCGCCAGAACAGCGTCCGATCCGCCGGCAGGGCGGACGCGGCGAGCAGATTCTGTCCCTCGCTCTGCAGCGGCGCGGGCCGGTGCATCGCGGCCGCCATCGTCGGCATGATGTCGAGCGTCGAGATCGGGCGCGCCTCGACCTGGCCGCGCTTCACCCGTCCGGGGGCGCTGAGGATGAAGGGCACGCGCACGCCGCCTTCGAGCGGAAAGGCTTTCCATCCCGCGAAAGGCGCGTTGGAGCAGGCGCCTTCGGCATAGTTGGGGCAGCCATTGTCGCTGATGAAAAAAACAATCGTTCGACGATCAAGTCCGTGCGCTTTCAAGGCGCCCATCAGCCGCCCGACATTCTGGTCGAGCTTTGCAATCATCGCCTTGTAGATTCGGGATTGCGGCGACGGATCCTTCGCAAATGGCTGCACATCTTCCTTCGTTGCCGCATATGGCGAATGCGGTGCATTATAGGCTAGATAGAGGAAGAAGGGGCGATCATGTCCCGATCCGACGAATTTTACGGCCCGGTCGGTGAACACATCGGTGATGTTGCCGGGCGGGTCGACGGTTTCGCGCCCCTCCATGATCGGAAAGCGCTTGCGCGTGATGAGCTTGCCTTCGCCGCTGTCGGTGGTCACCAGTCCCTTGGTGCCGTCGGGATAATAGCTGGTCGCGCCGCCGAGGAAGCCGAAAAAGCTGTCGAAGCCCTGGTCGAGCGGGTGGCGCCCGACCCCGTCGCCGACGTGCCATTTGCCGATCATCGCGGTCTGGTAGTTCGCCTGCTTCGCGACTTCGGCGAGCGTCGTCTCGTCGGCCGGCATGCCGACGTCGCGGCCGACGAGATTGTAATAGAAGCCGAAGCGCCCCTGAAACCGGCCGGATAGGAATCCGGCGCGCGACGGGGAGCAGATCGGCGCGGTCGAATAGGCGGTATCGTAGCGGATTCCCGACCGGGCCAGCGCGTCGATATTGGGGGTGCGAATGGCGCCGCCGTAGGCGCTGAGGTCGCCGTGACCGAGGTCGTCGGCGACGATCAGGATGATGTTCGGCTGGTCGGTGGCCGCGACGGGCGGGGTCGCCGTCGCCCGTTCGCGCGGCGCCGCGCAGGCGCCGAGTGCAAGAGCGGCCAGGACGGTAGCCGCCGTCGTCAAGACGCGCCGCGCCGCCACCCGGCGGCCGGTGGGGCGCTGTGCCCTTTTCGCATGGGTCATTCGCGATCCTTCCCTGATGTGCCTGCGGCCGATGCGGGCCGGATCGATTGGCCGATCGATTCGAGGCTCGCGAGCGTCGAGCGATCGGATTCGCGGACCGGCGCCGGGTGCAGCGACCGGCGGGTGATCAGCACGATGGCGCGCGCGGCGCTCGCGGCGACATCGCGTTGCCGCGACTTGATCGCCGCCGCCATGAGCCGATGGGCGTGCAGCGATTCGACTTCGGTTTCGACGGTGCCGGGCAAATGCAGGCGCTGCTGCCAAAGGACGAGCCGGCCGATGTGCAGCAGCATCCGTTCGGCGATCGGGCTGCCCGAATGCCGGCCGATGAAGGCGCCGATCGAGAAGGACAGGCGGTATAGCTGCCCCTTGTCCGCCGTATCGGGCAGGTGCGCCGCGTCGGCGGGAATATGACGATCGAGTTCGGCGAAGGCGGATTCGGGCATATGCTCGCTCGCCAGCGCCGCGCAGCGCGCATAAATATCCTCCAATATGCCGAGCGCATCGATGAACTGGTCGATATCGATATTCGCGACGCGGGCGCCGCGCCACGGCAGGATCTCGACGAAGCCCGCCTGCGCAGCGAGCCGCAACGCTTCGCGCGCCGAGGGCCGGCTGACCTCGTAGCGCTCGGCGATCTCATTCTCGCGGAGCGGCATTCCGGGCTGGTGCCGCTGGACGATGATCTCGCGGATGATCGCTTCCGAAAGCCAGGCGTCGGTGGTGCGATTATCGTCGCTGTTCCTGCTTCTGCCGCTGCTCTTTGCCATTTTTCTTACCTCGTGCGCGAAGCGGGGGAGCGCATTGCGCCCCGGCTCGCGCCGCATGATTTGCGCCGATCGACGGCGGGATTCCGTCCTTTGCGGCAGTATAGGCAGCGCCTCTTTCCAACAAGCCGTCATGGTTCTTCCCCGGTCGCAGGTCCGGCGAGCGCCGCTTTCGCATCGAACAGGCCTTTGCGAAGCCAGCCGTTCTCGTTCGAGTTTCGCGAGGCCGCGAGCAGCGCCTCGAACGCCGCGATCCGCGCCTTGAGGGCCGCTTTGCTGGCCGGATCGGCCGCCAGGGCGGCGCTGGTCAGGCGCAGCGCGGTCGCCGCCCGATGATCCGCGATCAGCGCCTGCGCGCGGGCGGCGACAGCGTCCGCTCCGCCCGCCAGGCGCGTGAGTTCCGCATAGGCCTCGTCGGGCGACACCGGATACATCGAGGCGGGGTCGCCATCGAACCAGCCGATATAGGCATCGTAGATACCGCGCACCGACCACGCGATCTTGCCATAATCCTCGCCGACGTCGAGCGACGGCGGCAGCTTGACGTCGCGCATCAGCGTATAGACGTCCTTGCCCTCGTTCATCCCCTTCACCGTGGCGTCGTGGACATAGAGGATCGCATCGCGATAGCGGGTCAGCACCCGCTGCACCGTGTCGGCGCCCTCGATCGGGACGCCGTGGCTGGGCAGAACGATGGCGGGTTTCAGCGCCAGAACCTTGTCGATGGAGGCGACATAGTCGAGCGCCGGCCGGGGTTCGGTGCCGCGCAGCGTGTAGAGATTGGGGAAAGACTGGTAATAATTGTCGCCGATGAAGAGCGCCTTGAGCTCGGGAATCCAGACATTGAGCATGTCGGGCGTCTCGCCCGGCGCCGCGAAACAGACGAAGGTCAGTCCGCCGAGCGTAAAGCGATATTCCTTGTCGAACACTATGTCGGCGAGCGGCCCCGCGGCGTGATTGCCGGGATTGGCGTGGCTCACCACGGTCCTGCCCGTTTTGGTATATTGCGCGCTCGCGCGGGTTGCCAACAGGCCGCTCAGCCGCGCGCGATAGTCGAGAAACTCGCCCTCTTTCTCCTGTGCGATCACATGCGTGCCGGGCCCGCGCCACAGTGGAAGTCCGCCGCTATGGTCGGTGTGGGCGTGAGTCAGGATGACATAGCGGACGGGCGCGCCGGAAACCTTGGTGAGCCACGCATGGTGCCGTTCGGCGGCGCGCGCGTTCGACGTGTCGATGATGACATTGCCGTCGGGTGTCGGCACCATGAAGCTGTTGCCGAACGCCGTCGCCTGATAGATGCGCCCGCCGAGATAGGGATGGGCTTCGGTCTCGCCCTGTCCGGTGCTGAGCGCGGGGTTCGACGCGGGGCCGGCGTCCTGCGCCGCGGCGCCGGGCATGGTCAGGCAGGCAAAGGCGATTCCGGCGGCGGCCGCGGTCCATCGCATCGGCGATATCCCACGCCTGCGCGACGTTGGTCGATCCGCATGTGCCGGCATTTACGACACCGTCCCGATCAGCTTGCCGAGGAATATATTGTCCGAATAATCCGACGATGCCGAGTCGTCCGCGAAACGGACTACGACGAGATCGAGCGACGGGATGACGTAGAGCCGCTGAAATCCCGCGCCCGCCGCCATATACATATCCTCGGGAACGTCGGGCGCGATCTGGTCGTCGTCGGGATCGATCGGCAGCGCGGCGGCGGGGACGATATCGACGTCGTCGTCATAGGTGCCGTCATAATGGCGGTTCAGCCACCAGGTCAGTCCGTAGCCATGAAAGGAAGGATTCGTATAGCCGCCCGTCCCGGTGCCGGCGGTGCAATAATCGACCGTTGCCGCCGGCAGATGACGAGCGCTTTGCCACGTGCCCTTCTGCAGCATGAACTGCCCGTATTTCAGCCAGTCGGTTGCGCTGAACGATGCGCCTCCGGCCATCTGGGGGTGCCCTTGCACGTCGCGGGTCCAGCCATAGGAGGTGGATGCGATGCCAAGCGGCGTGAATAATTTCGTCTGCAGATAATCGACCGGGTCGGTGCCCCCGGTGACGGCGCCGCCGCTGCCGTAGGTGCCGCCGGACGATATCTGGAACAGCAGCGCGAAATTCTGGAACGACAGCGGGTCATAGATGAACGCATTGCCCCCCGCCGGATTGCCGCTGTCGATTTCGTTGACCGCGAGATTATAGGTATCGAGTGTGGGCACCGTCCGCGGCGAATAGGCCGGATTGCCGTGCATTCCGGAATTGAGACCGAGCAGGTGGAGCACGGTGATCGGCGATTTGTCGGGATCGCTCTGCCAGTCGGTGATGCGCGACGAGACGTTGGTCGTGAGGTTCAGAAACCCGTCCTGCTCGGCAAAGGCTTCGAGTGCGCAACTGAAGCTCTTGGTGCCGCTCGCCAGAATATGCGGTTCGTTGTTGTAGCCGTCCGCATAACGTTCAAAGACCTTTCGGCCGTGCTGCAGCACAACCACCGCGACCCCGCCGTTCGAGGCCTCCTCCGAATAGTCGGCGGCATTGTTATAGTTGGTGTCTTCGGCGGTGGTCCGGGCGTGCGGCAGCGTCGCGTTTACCGGATCGGTGGCGGACGACAGTCCGCCCGACGAAAAGGCGACGACGGTGACCGTCAGCTGATCGCCGGGGCTCAGCCCGGTCAATTGCGTCCCCGGCGTCGCGCCGACCGTGTTGACGTGCAGCGTGCCGCCGTTGATCTTGTAACGCACGCGGTAGCCGGTGGCGCCGGGGGCGGAATCCCAGCCGATATAGGCCGATGTGTCGCCGGTCGCATCGTCATAGGCGGGGTTGACGAACAGGCCGGTCGGGGTCGGCGGGGTAACGAGCGTGCTTCGCGTCGCCGCAAGCGTTTGGGGCACGATGACCGGGGCGTCGGCGATCGCCGCATAGTCCGATCCCTCCCCGCAGGCGGCGAGAAACAAGGCCGCGACGCCGGCCAGCGCTGTTTCGACGCGGCGATCGCGGGGGCGCGAAAATCGGTGTCGGCAATCGTCAATCATCGGTCATCTCCCCAAGTTGAGAGTGTATAATCGAGCGGTATCAGGTGATTGCCCACGCAAGCTCAGCCATATCGAGCGAGCGGCGGAAAATGATAAACTCCGTTCAATAGTGGCGCTTGCGGCACATAGGCGCGCATCGAGAGCACAAACGGCTTGGCCTCTGGCGCGGGAAGCCAGTTGGCCCGGCGCGCGGGGCCGGGATCCTGGCGGGCGATCCAGATATCGATCGAGCCGTCGCGATTGCGGACAAGCCCCTCGGTGCGGTCGCCGATCGCGTAGCGCTCGATCGGATTGGGCGTGAAGAAAAATTGCCCGTCGCCGGTCGCTTCGTAAAGCGTCATCGACCAGAAACCATCGACGGGCGGCAGCGCACCGGGCGCGAAATGCAGGTGATAGCGGTCGCCGTGGAACAGGCCGTCGGGGGCGTCGCCGGTCGAGCGGGTATAGAAGGCCTCCTCGAGCGGCAAGGCGAACAGGCCGCTCACCGCGATCTGGGCGCGAAATTCATAATCCTGTTCGAAACGGCCGAGATCCCACGGCGGATAAGCCCAGCCGTCCCTGGTCAATTTGCCGAGCTGCGACTGCGCGGCGATCGCGCGGGCCTCGGCGAGTCCCGCTTCGATCTCGCGGATCGCTTCCGCCGGGAAATCGGGCGGCCGAAAGCCGGAGCGGGTGAGCCCGAGCGGCGCGATCCGGTCGAACAGCGCGTCGTCGGTCACCGGCGGCGGCGATTCGGCGATCAACGCCGCTGCTCCGGCGAAATAGTCGCGCCACGGCGCGTCGCGTGCGGGCACCGCGATTGTCGGGGCGGGGCCGCCCGCCCCCTCGATCGCCAGCCCGTCCTGCACGGCGCGAACCGCGGCGACGTCCGACGGGCCGTCGACCAGCGCCCGCGCGAGGAGGAAGGCCCAGTCGGACGGGGTCCGGATCGCATTGGCGGGGGCATCGCCATGGGGCCCCGCGACGATGAACCGCCCGCCGTCCCCCCCGGTGGTGCGCGTGCCCAGCACCGCGACCGTATTGGTATACATGTCGACCAGTTGCACCGAAAAATAGCGGTCGCCGGTCGCGGGCAGCGTCAATTCGACCGGCCCGGCCGCAAGATCGAGCATCGCATGCGAATACATGGTGTCGTTGTTCGGCGACGTCACCTTCTGCGTCTGGATGTTGGTCAGGTTGCGGTTGTGGACGAAATGGTTCGCCGGACCCTTGGTGAGGATTCGCCGCCGCACATTCGCCACCTCGATCAACGGGACCGAATAGAGCCAGGCATCGCGCGCCGCAGCGCGAAGCGACGGCGTCGCGGCAAGGGCCCGGCCCCCGAAAACGGTCCCGCCGATCGCCGCAGCGCCCGCCGCCAGCAAATGTCTGCGATCCAGCATCTCGACCTCTCCCCGTGGTGTTTATTGTCCGTCGATGCAATTTTGTCTAACAATAATTATAGGCGAAGGTCAATAGCCATGCTCCGTCTGTCACCGGAATTTATGGAAATATAAGGGATTTTTATAAAATATATCGAGGATAGAACCGCGAGGCGGCTGGAGGATGGCGTTACTCCATCTTCATATCGTTTGACAATAATGGAAGATTATATGACAAGGGCGCAAACAAACCGATGGGAGGGTGATATGGGCAAGAGAAGACTGATCGGGGTCAGTGCAGGGGCGATCGCTTTGGCAATTGCGGCGCCGGCATTTGCGCAAACGGCCTCCGGCGCGTCCGGGGCGGCGCCGAACGATCAGGATATCGTCGTCACGGCGCGCCGCGTCGCGGAAACCGCGCAGGACGTCCCCGCCGCGATCACCGCGATCGGCGGCGAGCAATTGTCCGACCTCCTCGTCGACGATGCCGCGAGCATGATCCGCCAGATCCCCGGCGCGACGCTCGTCACCAGCGGCCCCGCCTTCATCGGCGACGTCTCGATTCGCGGGCAGGGCGGCGGGCGGATCAGTTCGTCGGAAAGCGCCACCGGCATCTATCGCGACGGCCATTATGCCGCGGGCGGCAAGTTCGGCGGCCGCACGCTCACGCGGCTCGACCTGTTCGACCTTCAGCGGCTCGAGGTCCTGCGCGGCCCGCAAGGCGCGCTCTATGGCCGCAACGCGGTGGGCGGGTCGCTCAACGCGATCGCGAACAAGCCGGGGTTGGACGATGCGAATGGATGGGTGAGCGCCGGTTACGACAGCGTCGAAGCGCTCGACCTCGAAGGCGTGGTCAACGTTCCGCTGGTCGAGGGCAAGCTGGCCGCGCGCGTGGGCGGATTCGTGATCGACCAGAACGACGGCCACATCACCAACGTCACCACCGGCCACATCGTCGACCAGAGCAGCAGCACCGGGCTGCGCGCGGCGCTGGCGTGGAAACCGTCGGACAGCGTCGATACGCGGCTGACGTTCGAGAATTATTACAGCCGGACGCCGGGCTTCGGCAGCCTCGGCTATCGGGAGACGCTCTACAATGGCGACCCGCTCGATCCCGGCATTTTCGAGCGCGTGCTGAGTACCGAGGCCTATGCCCATATCAAGCAACGCGCGCTTTATTGGGATACCACGGTCGCCACCGGCTATGGCGACTGGCATTTCAACTTCGATTACAAGCACCGGACGGGCAGCCGGTACGACGAGGATTATGATCATTTCCTCGGTTACAAGGGCGTCATTCTCGGCGGCCAGCCGGTGACGCTGCGCAACAACGAGAAGGAAAGCTTCGAGAACGGCGGCGCGCAAATCTATCTCGCCTCGCCGCGGTCGGGCGGGCGCTGGTCGTGGGTCGTCGGGATCGACGGGCTGATCAACAAATCCAACGACGTCGTCATCGTCGATGGTTCGGCGACCCCCGTCGCGTTGCGGCGCCAGTTCCGCAGCGACCTCAGCATCGAGAAACTGCGCTCGTTCGCGGCCTATGCGACCCTGGGCTATGATATCACGCCCAAGCTCAATCTCGACCTTGAGCTGCGCGTGCAGAGCGACCGCAAGAGCATCGATTTCGATCGTTCGGCCAGCAACAGCAGTTCGCTGACCAACACGACGTCGTTCGACATGCGGCAAAGCTGGACCCGCGTCCTGCCGACCGCGACGCTGCGCTACAAGTTCAACGATGCGCAGATGATCTATGCGCGCTTCGCCACGGGCTATCGCCCCGGCGGTTTCAACACCAGCATTCCGGCCGACATCCCCGATGCCGAAAAGCTGATCCCCTATGATCCCGAATATGTCTATGGCGGCGAGTTTGGCTGGAAGGCCGAATTCTTCGACCGCGCCTGGACGGTCAATCTCGCGGCCTATTACACCGAAACCCGCAACGTGCAGTCGCTGACCGCGGCGAGCATCACCAATCCGCAGTTCATCCTGCAGAATGTCGGCGGCAATCGCATCTATGGCATCGAGCTCGAAACGCGCGGGCGGATCGATCTCGGCTTTGGCCGGCTCGACCTCAACGCGGCGGTGTCGACCAGCGACGGGCGCTTCGACAAGGGGGCTATGATCCTCGACAATACCGGCACGCTCGTCGATCTGTCCGGCAATCGGGCGAACCAGACGCGCGACCTCGAATTGAATCTCGGCGGGGTCTTGCGGGTGCCGCTGGGCGGGCGGGCAGTCGCCAGCCTGGGCGCCAATATGCGGACCGAACATGGCGGCTATTTCAACGCCACCAACGACGATAAATTGTCCAACTACACGATCGTCGATCTTACCGCGAGCCTGACGATCGATCGCGTGCAACTCCGCTTCTTCGTCCGCAACGTCGGCGACCGCGTCTATCTGCTGCAAACCGTGAGCAACAATAATTTCTATAACTCGCCGCGCGAATATGGCGGCAGCATCAAGGTCGCCTTCTGAGATGCGATGGCGCGGGTGGCGACTGGCGCGCGGGCGGGGAAGGGCGGCTCTGACGGCGGGCGCGATACCATGCGCCGCGACCGGCGCGGCCGCAACCGACAAGGATTTCGATCAGCAGCTCTGGCTGCCCCTGATGGACATGGTCCGCTGAGCGCATCGCCGCGCGATGGGCGCGACATCGATAGGAGTCGACAATGACGGCAACGACCAAATTTCTTCTCGCCGGCGCCTTGGCGGCGTGCGCGGTGATCGGTGCGGGCGCGGCGGCCCAGCAACGCGGCTTCGCCCGTGCGGGGGCGTGGGCGGACGAGGCGCCGATGAAGCATGTTCCGCCGCCCGCCGGCACCCGGATCGAACGCGACATCGCTTATGGCAGCGACCCGGCGCAGCGCCTCGACCTCTACCGGCCGGCGAAGGCCGAACGCGCTCCGATCCTGGTGATGGTGCACGGCGGCGGCTGGTGGCGCGGCGACAAGGCGCGCCCGCCCGTCGTCGACAACAAGGTGAATCACTGGCTGCCGAAGGGCTATATCTTGGTGTCGGTGAACTATCGGATGGTGCCGAGCGCCGATCCCCTGGCGCAGGCGGGCGACGTCGCCGACGCGCTGGCCTATGTCCAGAGCCATGCCGCGAAATGGGGCGGCGATCCGGCGCGCGTCGTCCTGATGGGCCATTCGGCGGGCGCGCATCTGGTCTCGCTGCTCGCGGCGGCGCCCGAGATCGCCCGCGACGCGGGCGCCAAGCCCTGGCTCGGCACGATCGCGCTCGACAGCGCGGCCTATGATGTCGTCGCGGTCATGGAGCGGCGGCATTTCGATCTCTATGATCGCGCGTTCGGCACCGACCGGGCCTTGTGGAGCGCGGCGTCGCCGACCCTGCGGCTCAAGACCGCGCCGACGCCGATGTTGCTCGTCTGCTCGTCGAAGCGCGCCGACGCCTGCCCCCCGGCAGAGGAATTCGCGAAGCGGGCGCAGGCGCTGGGCGCACGGATCACGACCTTCCCGGTCGACATGACGCACGGCGAGATCAACGCGCTGCTCGGAACCAAGGGCGCTTACACCGATGCGGCCGATAAATTCCTCGGATCGATCGGATTGCAATAAATGGTCCTGGTTTGCGGATGATGGCGAAGAAGGCGGTCAGGGCCAAGGGCGCGGGCGACAACCGGACCACCGACGCGTGGCTGTCGGAAGCGCTGATCCGCGAGATCATCGTGCAACGGCTTCAGCCCGGAATGCCGCTGCGCGAGCAGGAAATCGCCGATCGCTATCAGGTCAGCCGACCATCGGCGCGCGAGGCGTTGCGGCTCGCCGCGCAGGTCGGCTTCGTCGAGATTCTGCCGTGGCGCGGCGCGCGCGTCACCAATATCGATATCGACCAGTTCCTCGACATTCTCGGCATCCTCGAGGATGTTTATGCCCGCTGCGCCGCGCTGGCCGCCGAGCGCATGCCCGAAACGGCCTTCGCCGAGCTTGATCGCCTGGTCCCCGGCGACGCCGCGCTGTTGCCCGACACCGCCGACAAGGGGAAGATGTACCAGATATCCTTCACGATCGGCGCTTTCGTCGGTCAGCATTCGGGAAGCCTGATCGCGCAGCGCATGCTGATCCATGTCGGACGATTGGCGCTGTGGCAGCAGCGGCTGCACCGGCCCGGTTCGGTCGAGTCCGAGATCGAATCGCTCTACGCCCATCAGCTGATGGCGGCGGCGATCAAATCGCGCCAGCGCGATGTTGCTGCCGGTGCGGCCCGCGCCACCGTACTCATCACGCGCCGCTCGCTCCATCCGGACCCCCGCCGCGCGTTCGGAGAAAAGCCATGAACAAGGCCCTGTCGCGCCGAACCTTCCTGCTTGCCGGAGCGAGCGGTCTCGCCATGCCCGGCGTCGCCTTCGCGCGCGCGAAGGCGGGCAAGCCGCGCGGGCCCGCCGCCGATGCCCTGCGCACCGATTGGCCCGTATACGGCGGGCTCAACAGCTCGGCCAAATATTCGCCGCTCGCGCAGATCGATCGCACCAACGCTGCGCAGTTGCAGGTCGTCTGGGAATGGGAATCGCCCGACCGCGACATCATCGCCGCGCATCCCGACCTTCGGCCCGGCGAATTCCAGGTCACGCCGATCATGGTCGACGACGTCCTCTATGTCGCCACCGCGATGAGTCAGGCGGCGGCGATCGATGCCCGCACCGGCCGGACGATCTGGGTCTATAATCCCGAAGCCTGGACCAACGGCAAGCCGAGTACCAAGGGCTTTCAGCATCGCGGCGTCGCCTATTGGGCCGACGGCGACGACCGCCGCATCTTCCTCGCCACCTGCGATGCCCGGCTGATCGCGCTCGATGCCGCGACCGGGACGCCCATTGCCGATTTCGGCACCAATGGGGAGATCGATCTGCGCAGGGTCGGGCTGCAACGGCCCGTTCCGACGAAGCCGAGCGTGCTTTACGGCTGTTTCGGCCCGCCGTTGATCGCGCGAAACATGGTGGTGGTCGGCGGCTATATCGACGATCAGCCCGTGCTGCCGATCATGCCGCCCGGCGACGTGCGCGGGTTCGACGCGCGCACGGGGGCGCTGCGCTGGACCTTTCACACGGTGCCGACGAAGGGCGAGTTCGGATACGACAGTTGGCACGGCGGAAGCGCCGAACGGAACGGCAACGCGAACATCTGGGCGCCGATGAGCGCCGATGAAGAGCTTGGGCTCGTCTATCTGCCCGGCACCTGCGCGACCGACAATGTCTATGGCGGGCGCCGCCCGGGCGACAATCTGTTCGCCAACAGCCTGATCGCGCTCGACATCGAGACGGGCAAGCGCCGCTGGCATTATCAGTGCGTCCACCACGACCTGTGGGACTATGACCTGCCGTGCGCGCCCAACCTCGTCGACATCATCGTCGACGGCCAGCCGATCAAGGCGGTCGCGCAGGCGACCAAGCAGGGATATCTGTTCGTCTTCGACCGGACCAACGGCAAGCCGGTCTGGCCGATCGAGGAGCGGCCGGTCCCGCAAAGCGAGCTCGCGACCGAGCATAGCGCGCCCACCCAGCCGCATCCGACCTGGCCGCCGCCGTTCGAATCGCAGGGCATGAGCGAGGATCTGCTCGTCGACTTCACGCCGGAGATCAAGGAAGAGGCGAAGCGGATATTGTCGCGCTATCGCTACGGCCCGCTTTACACGCCGGTCGGCAGGACGCCGACCCTGATCCATCCGACGTGGACCGGCGGCGCCAATTGGCAGGGGGCGGCGGTCGATCCCGAGACCGGGATTCTCTATGTCACCTCGCACTCCTCGGTCTCGCAACTCGCGCTCGACGACAATGGCAAGCTGGCGACCGCCGGGCCCGTGAATACCGAGATCGCGGGCGCGGCGGGGGTGGTGAACGGTCCGGCGGGGCTGCCGCTGATCAAGCCGCCCTACAGCCGGATCACGGCGATCGATCTCAATACGGGCAAACATCTGTGGATGTGTGCCAACGGGCCGGGGGCAACCGACGACCCGCGTTTCGCGCCGTTCAAGCTCGGGTGGATCGGGTCGGAGCAGCGTACCGCGCCGCTGGCGACCAAGACCTTGCTTTTCGTCGGCGAGGGGCCGCACGACCCCCGCCACGCGAAGAAGGTGCTGCGCGCCTATGACAAGCTGACCGGCGAGCTGGTGGCGGAAACGCCGCTCCCCGGCCATGTGCTCGGCGCGCCGATGACCTATTCGATCGATGGGCAGCAGCGGATCGTCTACGCGATGGGATTCCGCGTGTGGCCGCACAAGCTCGTCGCCCTGGGCCTGGCATGAAGGAGATGCTGCGATGCGGAGGTGGATGATCGGATTGGGCCTGGTCCTCGCGGCGACCTTTTCGGCCGGGGCTCCGGCGAGGGCGGACACGGCGGACCCGAAAGCCGTCAAGATCTACATCATGATCGACGTTCCCGACCTCACCAACCTGGGCGCGCTCGATCGCTGGTACATGACCTATCATTCGCAGCAGATGCATCGCGCCATGCGCGCCTGGCAGAAGAATTATCTGTCCTATCGCAGCTATATCGTGCCCGACGACGTCGCCCGGCGCTATCATGTGTGGCGCGGGCGGATGACCGAAATCTATTACGACAGCCTCGGCGATTTCGCAGAGGGCCGAAAGAATAATCCGCTCGTCGACATGCTCGATCCGCCGCCCGGCGGCTGGGCGGACCGCTCCTTCGCGCGGTCGCAGCCGGTGATCGTCCCGGTCAATCCCCAGCAAGTCTATCTTCAGGGGCGGGTACCGCCCAAGGAAACTCCCTATTTTCGCTGGGTGATCTATTTCCGCTATCCCGCGGGGGTCAGCGAGGCGGAGGGCGACAAATGGCTGCTCGGCACGCACGTCCCGGAAATGGCGAAAGTGCCGGGCTTGCGGCGATATTTCGGTTATCGCACCCTCGAGGATCCGGCCGACCCGGCCACGGCGGCGGAGAAGCTCGCCCCCGACAACCGGCCGCGCTACGGCCGCGTCGAGGAACTGTGGTTTGACGACTATAAGGCGTGGTGCAAGGCCTTCGTCGATACCCCGCCCGCGTTCACGAAGCCGGGCTGGGGCGGCGAATTCCCCTATGTGGATTACATATCGACCTTCATCGGGGAGAATCCCGATGTCGATTTCCTCAATGACAAGAGAGTCATTCCCTGAGGCGGCGTAGCGCAGGCCCCAGAGAAGGCCGAACTATTGGCTCACCACCAGGCACGCCTGGCCGCCTTTGCGGACCGCCGCGCAGAGGTTTTCGGCGTCGGCCTTGCTCGCGAAACCGGCGGTCTGGAGGCGGGTGACAGCGCCGGCCTTGGTATAGACGGGCGTGCGCCCGGCGAGGGCGGGGTAGGATTTTTCGAGGCTTTTCCAGAGGCTGCGGGCGTTCGCTTCGACTCCGAAGGCGCCGAACTGGGCGCGCCACGGACTGGTGCCGCTGTGGACGGCAACGGCGGCTTTCGCCGGCTGCGGCGCGGGTTTCGGGGCCGCCGCGGGTTTCTCTTCGGGCTTCGGCGGCAGCTTGCCGCTTTCGGGCGGCGCGGCGTAAGTGGTTCCGGGGGCGCCGCCCTTGGCTGCGGTGGCGGCGGCGGTCGCTTCGCCTGCGGCGGTCGCGGCGGCGACGGCGGCCGGGGTCGAGAGCGTTGGTGCGGGTTTGGCCGGAGCGATCACCGGCGGCGGCGTGTAGGTGGCGCCGGGGGTCGAGACGGGAAGGCTCGCGGTCCGGATCGGCGAGGGCGCGGGCTTTGCGGGCTCGGGCGCGGCGGCATTGACCGCGGCGAGGCGCGCGCGTGCTTCGTCCTTTTCGATCTCGGGCAGCATGGCGAGCCCCGCCTGCCGCTGATCGAGCGGGATCAGATTGTCGAGCTGGACGAGCCGCGCCGAGGCGATGCCGAGCCCCGCGTCGCTCGCACGCTTGGTCAGCGCATAGGCGCGCGGCCAGTCCTTCGCGGCATAGTCGCCGTTGAACATCGCGGTGCCGAGGACATATTGCGCGCGCGGTTCGCCGCGCGCCGCCGACGCCTTGATATAGGGCATCGCCTCGTCGCGCTTGTTCGCGGTGAAGAGGATGAGGCCGAGATTGTCCTCGGCCTGGAGATGCCCCTGCTTCGCGGCGCGGCGATACCAGCTTTCGGCCTGGGCGAGGTCCGCGGGAACCCCGCGGCCGAGCTTGTAGGCCTGGCCGAGATTGAATTCGGCGTCGGCGTCGCCCGCGACGGCGAGCGGGCGCCATTCGGCGACCGCCTGCTGATAATCGCCCGCCTGCCAGGCCTCGACCCCCGCCTTGACGTCGGCGTGCGCGGGCGCGGCGAGCGCGAGGAGCGGCAGGGCCAGGAACGTGGCGGCGCGGAAAGAAGGCATGTCGATTCTCCAATGACTTGCGGCGCGCGACGGGCGCCGGCAGTCCCCGGGACGGTGCCCTACCCATAAAGGGCTAACAGCGCGTTAGCATCATCTAGGGGCAAACCGACTCCGTGCCGGATCGGGACACAATGGTATCAACGGTCCGTTTACCATGGATGTGCGCAGGTCGTTCACCTTCTTTTTATCATCGTTAACTCAATTTTAGCGCCCCGCATGGCATCCCGTCGCCGATTTCAGATTGTCGAGGGGGACATCAGTGCGCGTTTTGGCATTGGCTTCACAGAAAGGCGGGTCGGGCAAGACCACCCTGTCGGGGCACCTGGCGGTGCAGGCGCAGCTTGCCGGCGCCGGGCCGGTCGTGCTGATCGATATCGACCCGCAAGGCTCGCTCGCCGACTGGTGGAACGAGCGCGAAACCGATCTTCCGGCCTTTGCGCAGACCACCGTCGCGCGGCTCGCCTCCGACCTCGAAATCCTGCGACAGCAGGGCTTCAAGCTGGCGGTCATCGACACGCCGCCCGCGATCACCATGGCGATCCAGAGCGTCATCGGCGTCGCCGAACTGATCATCGTTCCGACGCGGCCGAGCCCGCATGACCTGCGCGCCGTCGGCGCAACCGTCGACCTCTGCGAACGCGCGGGCAAGCCGCTGGTTTTCGTCGTCAACGGTGCCACCCCCAAGGCGAAGATCACCAGCGAGGCCGCGGTCGCGCTGTCGCAGCACGGCACCGTGGCGCCGATCACGCTGCACCATCGCACCGACTATGCCGCGTCGATGATCGACGGCCGCACGGTGATGGAGGTCGATCCCAATGGCCGCTCGGCCGAGGAAATCCGCCAGCTCTGGACCTATGTCAACGACCGGCTCGAAAAGAATTTCCGCCGCACCATCTTCTCCTCACCGATGCCCGCGCAGCCGGGTTACGGCACGGTCCGCCCGATGGGCGGTGGCTTCGGCCGCCGCATCGCGGGCCAGTAAGGGGAGCGGAATGATGGGCGAACCCAAACCTCTCGCTTCGCTGTCCGCCGGACTGCTCGCCCGCAAAGGCGGCGCGCGTCCCGCGATGCGCCGCGCGCCGCTGGGCATGGGCGCCGCCGCGCCGATGACCGGCGAAGGCTATGACGACCTTGGCTGGAACGACATGGGCTATGACGTCGATCCCGACCAGAATGCCGCGGCCGAACCCGCGCGCATGGTCGACCTGAAGCCGCTTCTCGCCGGATCGGTGCTGACGCATAATGCGGAGGCCGAACATGCGGTCGAGGAGTCGGTGGGTCACGAACTGACCGATGCGCTCGCCGCCGGGTTCGAGCCCGAAGCGACCCCGGAAGCGATCGACGTGCCCGAAATCGTGCGCCAGCAGGAATCTTTGCTCGACCGCGTCGCCGCCGTCGCGCGCAAGGTGGAGACGCGACCCGCGCCGCAAGCGAAGAAGGAGCGCGCGCCGCGCGCGCTGCGGGCGCGCGAGAAGGCGGCCTTCACGCTGCGCCTCGACGCCGAGCGCCACCTGCGCCTGCGCCTCGCGAGCGCGGTGACGAACCGCTCGTCGCAGGTCATCTTGACCGACCTGCTCGACGAATATCTGGCCTCGCTGCCCGAGATCGACGCGATGGCGAGCCGCCTGCCGGCGGCGCGGCCGACGCGCCGGACACAGGCGTCCTGAACGAGATGGGGGGACTTTCGATGAACCGCAAATTGCTGAAGAACCTCGCGGTTTCGGGTTTCGCGCTGAGCGTCGTCACCGGATGCAGCGGGATGGCGAAGATGGCGAATGCCGCGCCCGAATCGAACCGCGCGCCCGCGACGGCCGCCAAGGCCGCCGACAAGGCACGCGACGCGCTCGAGGCCGGCAAGCCGACCAAGGCGGTGGCGCTCGCCGAAGCCGCGGTCGCCGCGAGCCCGCGCGACGCGACCTATCGCGCGCTGCTCGGTCAGGCTTATCTGAATGACGGGCGCTTTTCGTCGGCGACCTCGGCGCTGAGCGACGCGATGGAACTGGGCGCGAAGGACGGCAACACCGTCATCGCGCTGACTCTCGCCTATATCGCGCAGGGCAAGAATGATCAGGCAAACGACCTGCTGAAGCGCAATTTCAACATCGTTCCGGCGTCGGACATGGGGCTCGCGCTCGCGCTGACCGGCGACAGTAATTCGGCAATCTATATGCTGACCGAAGCCGCGCGGGCGCCCGACGCCACCGCGCGGACGCGGCAGAATCTGGCGCTCGCGTTCGCACTGTCGGGCCGCTGGGCGCAGGCGCGCATCCTCGCCGCGCAGGACCTGTCGCTCGACAAGGTCGAGGCGCGGATGCTCGAATGGTCGAAGCTCGCCGAACAGCCCGATGCCGGAATGCGCGTCGCCAGCCTGCTCGGCACCGCGGCGCGGGCCGATGCCGGGATGCCGGTGCGCCTGGCGCTGAGCAATTACAGCGGTACCGAAATGGCGGCCGCCGATGCGCCCGTCGAACTGGCAAGCGCCGACCCGGCGCCGGTCGCGGCCTTTGCGCCGCCGCCGCCCGTCGAGGCCGCGCCGGTTCTGGCCTCGGCCGCGCCGAGCCCGATCCGCACCGTCGAACTGCCGATGCCGGCGCGCGACGAAAACGGCGTGGTGCCGGTCACCGAACTGCCGCAGCCGAAGCCGGCAGAGATCATCCTGGCCGACGCCAAACCCTATCGCGCCGCGCCGCGCGTCGCGGGCGACCATGTCGAGGCGATCCGCCCGGCGCAACGGCAAGCGCTCGAACTGGCGACCAAGATCCTGCCGCGGGCGATGGCTTTCGACGCCAAAAAGCCTTCGGGCTGGGCGGTGCAACTCGGCGCCTATGACAGCCTGGGCATCGCCAAGGAGAAATGGGGCGTACTGAAGCAGCGGAGCGCGATGCTCGGCAATTATCCGGCGTCGAGCCACGCCGCGGTGGTGAACGGGCGCACCTTCTATCGTCTGACCGTCAACGGCCTTGCGACCCGCGCCGATGCGTCGAAGCTGTGCGGCGAACTCAAGGCGAAGGGCCAGACCTGTTTCATCCGGCAGATGGGCGGCAGCGAGAGCATCCAGTGGGCGGCGGCGGCAAAGCCGGTGCGCATGGCGGCGCGCTGACCGAATTTGGGGGCCTCGCGCAAGCGAGGACAGGGGAGGGGCGCAGCTGCGGGGCTGCGCCCTTTTTCTTTTGGCGGGTTTCGACCGAACCCCGTCATCCCGGCGAAGGCCGGGATCTCACCCTATCGCCATGTCGCACCGGCGAGATCCCGGCCTTCGCCGGGATGACGGGAGCCGTTAGTAGATGTCCGCTCCCCACCCCAAAACTGCCTTTAGCCTTGTGAGCTTCCCGGCAGCCGCGCGAGGGTCGCGACGAGTTGGGCCTGGCTGGTCGCGCCGGTCTTGCGGAAGATGCCCTTGAGCAGGAAGCGCGCGGCGTTGAGGCTGACGGCGCGGAGCGCGGCATAATCCTGGAGCGTCTGCCCCGCCGCGAGCGCGACCGCGAGGCGCGCTTCGGCGGGAGTCAGGGCGAACCATTGCGCGACGCGGTCGATCTCGACCACCGGGGTCTCGCCCGGCGAACTGCCGAGCGTGACGACCAGCGCGGCGCCGAGCTGGACTCCGCCGATCTGTTCGGCCGACTGGCGCGTGATACGCGCAGCGAGCACCGGGCATTCGGCGCCGGACTCGTTCACGGCCTGAAAGGCGAGCCCCGCGGGCGCGGGGCCGGCGGCGAGGTCGAGCAGCTTCTTCTGGCTTGCGCCGTGCGTGAAGGCGAACCGGTCGTTCGCGAGGCGGATGAAACCCGCCTCGGCATAGCGCGCGGCGCGGCTGTTGGCGGCGAGGATATTGAGCTGCTCGTCGAGGCTGAAGATCGCGAAGGGTGCGGCGTCGGCGGCGGCGCGCGCGGCGCCCGCCGCGAGTTCGAGCGAGGCGATGCGGTCGCTGATCCGCATCGCGCGCTGGATATGCGGGGCGAGGATGCGCAGGCCGCGCTTCAGTTTCTCGGCATCGCGGTCGCCGGGGCCGGGAAGCATCAATCCCAGCCGCTCACCGCCGCGCCGGTCGAGCAGCACCCCGACCAGCCGGTCGATGCCATAGGGTTTCAGGAAATTGCGGAAGAATTCGGACTCGTAGAATTCCTCGCGGGTCATGATGTCGTAGCTGTCGACCACGCTGCCGTTCGCATAGCGCGGGAATTTGCGCGACCAAGGGTGGTTCCCGGCATAGACGGCGGTGTAGATTTCCTGGATGCCCGCGGCGAGCCCGGTCGCGGCGACGAAACGTGCGCGCGGCGGGCTGGTGCTTTCCCATATGACGAACGCGGCCTCCCAGCTCAGCGGGCAGAGTGCCCCGGTGATGCGCGCAAGCGTGTCGTTCCAGCGTTCGGGGTGGAGCACCGAATCATAGATGCGGCCGATCAGCTCGTTCAGCACCTCCCATTCGGCGGCGGTGTCGGTATCGGGCGAAGACTTCTGAACGGAATCGATCGGCACTGTCGTCCCCGGCTGAAAGAGCGGCGGCGGGATTCGTCGAGGACGGCCCTTGGGCACCAAACAATGCGGCGGAAAAAAATGCAATGCTACCCGATCGGGTAGCGAAATTGTCTTCGCGATCGGCCAATCATCCGGGGCGACCCAAGCACGGAATGATCCACCATAATCGTTCCGTTTATCTTGAAGCCCGCCGGTTCACCGACGGGCTTCTTTTTTGCCGATCGCGGCGTCATCTGAGCGGCGCGGTCGCCGAGCACCAGGTGAAGACGCGCTGATACTCCTCGCCGGGTTCGGCAATGAAGCTGCGCGGTCCTGTGACCTGCACGACGTCGGCCGCGTCGCCGAGCCTGTATTTTCCGCCGCCGAGGTTCTTGACCGGCTTGATCGCATAGTCGCCGTCGGCGTCCTGCCACAGCGTCGGGGTGACGAGGATGCCGTCATTCGCCAGCGCACCGGCGCATTTCGTCCCGAGGATATAGAAGCCGAGCGGGATCGGGAGGCCCGCGACCATCTTCGGCTGGCCCGCGGGCGCCGCAGGGGCGGGAGCCGTTGCGGCCTGTTCCTCCCGGTCGCGTTCCTCCGGGCTCTTGCACGGCTTGCCGTCGTAGAACCAGCCGCCGTCGGCCGAATAATCCTTGCCCGACCAGCGCACGCGGTGGAAGCAGAAGCCGGGACCGCCGATCTCGATATCGGGCCACGGCGAGCCCTTGCGCGGGACGAACATCGGAATGCCCGAGCTGTTGATCAGTTGCTTCCAACTGCTGCCCGTCCAGCTCACGATCGCAAATCCCCGCTCCGTGTTACCATAGCAATAAAGGCCGGAGTCGCTGACGACGACTTCGGGATTGCCGTCGCCGTTGAGGTCGCGGATCGACGGTTCGCTTGCAAACTGGCTGTCGTCGATTCCGGCGCTGCAGCCTTCCTTTGCCGAATCCGCATCGGCCGCCCAGACCTTGCCGAACTTCTTGAAGCCGGCCGTCTTCATGATCGCGTCATAGTCGCTTGCGGCAAGGCTCCTAGCCCGCATCGGCAGCGTCCAACCGGCGGGACCGCTCGCCGGTTTCGCCGCGACCGTGGCGGGAGCGCCGGGGGCGCCGTCGGTTGTCGCGGCATCGGCAGAAGCCGCTCCCTGATCGCCCGGTCCCGAACAGGCCGCGAGCGCCGCCGCAAGCATGCCGCTCAAGATGAGGCGAGAGAAATGGGTCGAAAAGCGCATGAGATTTCCCCTCGAATCTCCAACGGCGCCGGTTTTAGGCGGCCGGGACGGGGCGTGTCTTCATGGAGTTCTCAAGAACTTCTAAAGCTTGGGATTTCGGCATACGCCTTGTTCCCCCGCGAAGGCGGGGGCCATCTCCGGGCGTATCGCGCTCAGCGCACTCTGCCCGATAACGGAACCGCAGAAGATGGGCCCCCGCCTTCGCGGGGAACAAGATGGTCGAATTTCCCGGATGCCAGCCCAGCTCAGCGGATGCGCTGACCACCCTTCCACAGCATCGTCACGCGACCCTGCACCGGCATGCCGTCGAAGGGGGTGTTGCCGGCGTAGGCCGCCATCTTCTTGGCATCGACCTGCCACGGGGTGCCCTCGTCGATCAGGATCAGGTCGGCTTCCAGCCCCGCATCGAGGCGGCCGGCGTCGAGGCCGAGCAGTTTCGCCGGATTGGCGGCGAGAAGGTCGAAGAGGCGGGCGGGAGTGACATGGCCGTCGCGGACGAGTTGGAGGCCCATCGCGAGCAGGGTCTCGGCTCCCGCCATGCCGGGCGCGGCCTCGGCGAAGGGAAGGCGCTTGTCCTCCGGCCCGCGCGGGTCGTGGCCCGAGGCGAGGACATCGATCGTGCCGTCGGCGACGGCGGCGAGGCAGGCGTGGCGGTCGTCCTCGCTCCGGAGCGGCGGTGACAGGCGCGCGAAGGTGCGGAAATCGCCGATCGCGGTGTCGGAGAGGAAGAGATGCGCGGGGGTGATGCCGCAGGTGACGGCAAGGCCGCGCGCCTTGGCGTCGCGGACAAGCGCGAGCCCGCGCGCGGTGGTGACCTGGCGGAAATGAAGCGCGGCGCGGGTCTCCTCGGCGAGCATCAGGTCGCGCGCGATCGCCATCGCCTCGGCGATCGCGGGCGCTGACGCGAGGCCGAGCCGCGTCGCCATTTCGCCGTCGGTTGCGACCGCGCCCGCGGTCAGCCCCTCGTTCTCGGCGTGCGCGATGACGGTGAGGCCAAGCGAGGCGGCGTAGGCGAGCACGCGGCGCATCACGCCCGCGTCGGCGATGCGTGCGCGGCCAGTGGCGACGGCGCGCGCGCCGGCCTGTTTCATCAGCCCGATCTCGGCGAGTTCCTTGCCCGCGAGGCCCTTGGTCGCGGCGGCGAGCGGGTGGACCCAGAGGTCGGGCTTGCCGGCTTTCGCTGCGCGTTCGACGAGCCCGGCGCCGTCGAGCGGGCCGCTGTCGGGCATCAGCGCGGCGCGGGTGATGCCGCCGAAGTGGAAGGCGGGCTTGTCGGTCGCGAAGACGCCGAGGTCGATGATGCCGGGGGCGAGCCACTGGCCCCTGGCGTCGACGGTTTCGGTAGCTTCGGGCGTTTCGGCCGGGTTCAGCGCGGCGATGCGTCCGTCCACGACGAGCAGGCTCGCGCTCTCGCCACCGAGCAGGCGCGCGTTGGGGATGAGGAGCGGCTTCAGTTCCATCCCGGCACTCCCCGCTTGCGGCGCGTCAGGATATCGAGGCACGCCATACGCACCGCGACCCCCATTTCGACCTGCTCGGTGATCGTCGAGCGCGCGGGATCGTCGGCGACGCTGCTGTCGATCTCCACCCCGCGGTTCATCGGACCGGGGTGCATAACGATCGCGTCGGGCTTCGCGCGTTCGAGGCGCTGCGGAGTCAGGCCGTAGAGCGCGTGATATTCGCGCGGGCTGGGCAGGTAGGCGCCGTCCATGCGCTCGTTCTGGAGACGGAGCATCATCACGACGTCGGCATCCTTCAGCCCCTCGTCCATGTCGGTGAAGGCGATAGCATGCATCCGATCGATCGCGGGCGGGATCAGCGTCGGCGGCGCGACGACGCGCACCTCGTTGCCGAGCAGGGTGAGCGCGAGGATGTTCGAGCGCGCGACGCGGCTGTGCAGCACGTCGCCGCAGATCGCGACGGTCAGCCCCTCGACCCGTCCCTTGCGGCGGCGGATCGTCAGCGCGTCGAGCAAGGCCTGCGTCGGATGCTCGTGGCGCCCATCGCCCGCGTTGAGCACCGGGCAGTCGACCTTGTCGGCGATGAGCTGCACCGCGCCCGACGACGCATGGCGGATGACGATCGCGTCGGCGCGCATCGCGTTCAGCGTCATCGCAGTGTCGATCAGCGTCTCGCCCTTCTTCACGCTCGACTGCGCGGCGTGCATGTTGACGACGTCGGCGCCGAGCCGCTTGCCCGCGATCTCGAACGACAGCAAAGTGCGGGTCGAATTTTCGAAAAAGGCGTTGATGATGGTGAGCCCGGCGAGGCGATCGTCGTGCTTGGCGGCGCCGCTGCGGTTCAGCTCGACCCACTGTTCGGCGGCGTCGAGGACGTAGGAGATTTCCCACGGGGTGAGCTGGGCGATGCCGGTGAGGTGGCGATGGCGAAAGGCATCGCCACCGGGCGGATAATCGCTGGCGGGGCGGGTTGTCGTGGCGCTTGTCATTAAAGCCGAGCGTCTAGGCGGCTGCGGCGATTTTCGCAAGCGCCGAGACGAGCAGCGGCTCCAATATTCCAAGTGCCCACAGGACGAGTAGGATGATGTCGACCCAGAGCCAGATCAGCATCCAGGTCGCGAACGGCTGCTTGCGCGTCTTGTGACGCGCGAAGCGGGCGGCGCAAACCGTTCCGAGCGCGCCGCCGAGAAAGGCCCAGAGGAGCAACCGGGATTCGGGCGTGCGGCGCATCCCCGCCTCGGCATAGCGTTTATCGCAAACCATCTCGACGAAGGCGATCAGGTTCACGGCGATCAGCCAGGCGAGGATATAGACGGTCAAATATGCTGCCCCTTTTAGCGCGTCATCGCGTCGATCGCGCCTTGCAGGATGAAGGCGGCGGCGGCGCTGTCGACGCGTTCGGCGCGCTTGGCGCGGCTGACGTCGGCGGCGATCATCGCGCGTTCGACGGCAGCGGTCGACCAGCGCTCGTCCCAGAGAAGGACGGGCAGGGCAAGCGGGGTGAGGTTGCGCGCGAAGGCGCGGGTGCTCTGGGTGCGCGGGCTGTCGGTCCCGTCCATGCTGAGCGGAAGCCCGACGACGAGGCCGACGACCGATTGTGCCGCGATGACGGCCTTCAACGCTTCGAGATCGACCGAGAATTTCTTGCGGAGGATCGTCTTGTCGGGGCTCGCGAAGCTCCACCCGGCGTCGCAGAGCGCGACGCCGATGGTCTTCGTGCCCACGTCGAGCCCCGCGAGGCGCCCGCCGTTCGGCAGCGCGGCGGCGAAATCGGGGGCGAGGGTGGTGATCATCAAAACCTCTCTAACCGTTCGTGTCGAGCGAAGTCGAGACGCCCCGAAGGCGGGCGCGATCGATGGGTGTCTCGACTTCGCTCGACACGAACGGATTGGAGGCCATGGGCGAGAGCGGGACCCCGGATCAAGTCCGGGGTGACGAGGGAGGAGAAAGGGGCGCCGCCGCCGCAACCGGCGCCGCCGGGGGCGGCACCGGCGAGGGTTTGCCCTCGAAGGTCGCCAGCCGCCGCAGCGCGTCGGCGCGGACGTTCGCCCAGAAAAGGGTGATGTCGTAGACGTGGTAATTATTGCCCGGGAGCACATAGCCCGCGACGACATAATTCTTCGCGGCGTCGGCATCGCCGATCAGCAGGAAGCCGCGGTCGGCGTCGCATTGGGCGCCGACCTTGCCCGCGATCAGCGTTCCCGCCTTGAAGCCCGCGCTCGGCTTCAGCGTGCCGATATTGGCGTCGGGGCCGGCGGCGGTGTCGGGAATGCCGGTGAGCGGATTGGTGCAGAGCATCCGCGTTCCCGCGCGCGGGCGGCCGTCGAAGCCGATCGTGCCGTCATAGGCGCCGGTGACCATCGCCGTGTCGGCGGGCTCGGCAAAAGTCGCCCAGCTCAGGATGCAGCCCTTCTGCTCGGGCGTCTGGCAGGCGGGAAGGCCGAGCGCTTCCATGTCGGTGTCGAGGCTGATCGGCCAGCCGATGACATAGGCCGCGACGATCCGCTTTGCGAGCGCGGTGCCCGCGATCCGGTTCTTGATCAGCATTTCGATATGCAGCGCGCCCTGGCTGTGGCCCGCGAGGATGATCGGCCTGTTCTTCGGGATCGAAGCGACGAAGGCGTCGAATGCCTGTTCGACGTCGCGATAGGCGGCGTCGATCGCCTTGCCCGCGGTGACGCGATCCTCGGCCAGGAAGGCGCCGAGCGTCGCCTGGCGGTAGCGCGGCGCCCAGACCTGACCCGCGTCGCCGAAGGCGCTCGCCATGCCCTGCATGAACAGCTTCGCGCGGTAATTGGCGTCGGCGTCGTCGAGCGGGGCGTTCCAGCTTGCCTTGCTGTAATAGCTCGTCGGGTGGACGAAGAAGACCGCTGCGTCACCTCTGGGAAAGGCCGCTTCGGCAGCGTCAGCGGGGGCCGCGGCCTTGGCCGGCGGGATCAGCTTGCCGGAAGCGTCCTTTGCCGGTGCGGTTTCGTCGGTCGCGGGCGGGCGCCAGTCCGACGGATCGGCGTCGAGACCGGGGCGCGCGAACCACATTTTGGGATCGTCATAGGTGTTCGGCGCGGCGACGGTCTGCTCGACGAATTCGGTGCTCGGCACGAAGGCGACGCGGCCGAACCAGCCCGGATTGAGCTGATAGGCGATGCCGACCCCGAGGATGAGGAGAATGATCGCGGCGATGATATAGAGGAATTTGCGGGCCAAAGGGGGCTCCATGGGAGAGGATTTGAGCGCTATCTAGCTATTCGCGACCGCGCCTTCAAATGTCTCGTCATATTGACCTCGCTTCCAAGGCGATGGGGCGTTTTTTCGGAGATCGCGATACTTCGTCACCCCGGATCAAGTCCGGGGTGACGCGGGAGGCGAGATTGCACTCTATGGAGTGTGGGGATTCAGCTTTCAGCTGTCCGATTATGGAAAACCGTGTTCCCCCGCGAAGGCGGGGGTCCAGAGCAGCGCAACGCCAGCCCGCTCTGGACCCCCGCCTTCGCGGGGGAACATGATGAATCCTCATATCAGTTCATATGTGAATCCCGACAATCCCAACTCTTCAAACTGCGTCGCTGTCCCGAAACGAGTTCAGCACGGCGTGTTTTGAGGTTAGACGTTGCGCATGACCGATGCGCCCGCCAACCCGCCCGCCCCTGAGTCGCCCCGTCTTTCGGCAAGGCTCGACGACAGCGACCCGCCCTGGCCGCTGCGGCCGTGGATCATGGCGCTGGCCGGAACGATCGCGGGGCTGATCTTTCATCTGCTGATCGACCGTTCTCAGAACGCGCCGGGCCGCGACGCGCTCGCGGCGTTCGTCGCCGTCGCGACCGTGGTGTTCCTGCTCGGGGTCGAGCGGCGGCGCTGGCACTGGGCGGCGGGCTTCGCGCTGGCGTGGGGCGCCGTCATCGGCCTGATCGCCTGGCATTCGGCGGGCTATAATGTCGGCGGATCGCCGTTCGAATGGCCGTTCTGGTCGGGGATGCTCGCGGTGCTCGTCGCGACGCCCTTGTTCCAGACGCGGCGCGACGTCGCGCCCGACTGGCGCTTCTGGAAATTGTGGCAGATGCCCTATGCGCGGCTGCACAGCCACGCCTGGGCCGATGCGGTGATCGGCGCGGCGGGACTGGCGTTCGTCGGCGTGACTTTTTTGCTGATCGTGCTGATCGGGCAGATGTTCAAGCTGATCGGGATTAACCTGATCGAACGGCTGCTCAACGACGAATGGTTCGGCTGGATGCTGGCGGGGGCGGCGTTCGGTGGCGCCGTTGGCCTGCTGCGCGAGCGCGACGGGCTGGTCGCGACCTTGCAGCGGCTGGTGATGATCGTGCTCGCGGTGCTGGCGCCGGTGCTCGCCGCCGCCCTCGTGCTGTTCCTGTTGTCGTTGATCGGAACCGGGCTGACGTCGCTGTGGGAATCGGGCTTTTCGACCGCTGCGCTGATGTTGGCGGCGGCGGCCTTCGCGGTGCTGCTCGCCAATGCGGCGATTGGCAGCGGGCGCGACGAGCGCGCGGGCAATCGCCTGCTGCACGTCGCGGCGGCGGCGCTGGTCGCTGCGGTGCTGCCGCTGGCGGCGATCGCCTTTTATTCGATGTATTTGCGGGTGGTCCAATATGGCTGGACCCCCGAGCGTTTGTGGGGCGTTATCGCGGCGGCGATCGCGCTCGCTTATGGCGTCGCCGGGCTGTGGTCGGTCGTGCGGGGGCAGCAGGATTTCGACGACCTCTTGCGGCCGTTGCAGCAGAAACTGGCGATCGGGCTGATGCTGCTGGCCTTGGTCCTGGCGCTGCCGGTCGTGGATTTCGGAGCGATTTCGACGCGCGACCAGCTTGCCCGGTTGAAGTCGGGGACGGTCAAGGCCGAACAATTCGACTGGGCGGCGCTGGCGTTCGATTTCGGACCTGCCGGGCGCCGCGCGCTCGCAAAGCTGGCGACATCCCCCGACAAGACGCGCGCGAACCTTGCGGGATGGGCGCTCAAGGCGAAGAATCGCTGGGAGCTCAATCTGACCGACAGCGGGCCTGACAAGAGCGACATCGCCTATGCCGCAAAGCCGATCGCACAGAAGGTGCGGGTGCTTCCCGCCGGCGCGACGCTGCCTGTCGAGGCGTATGCGGTCCTCGACGCGCGCGATATGTGTCGGACCGCGCCGTGCATCGCCTATCGACTGAACGAGGGGCGGATTGCGGTCGTGGGCCGCGGCAACAGTGTCGCGCTGTTCGCTCGCGATCCCAAGACCGCCGTCTGGGCCGAGGATTATGGCGCGTTTCGTCCCGGCGGCCGGACCAGGGGGCCGACGATCTACGAACTGGAGCATGCGGCGGTCGAGGTGCGGACGGTCACGCGAAGCCAGGTTTTCGTGGACGGCGTGCCGGTGGGTGAGGATTTCCAATAGCATCGGTATCGGCGCCGCTTGAAGCGCGCCGGACACAATGCTAGCGGCCCAGCTTCTCCCGATAAGGCGATCAAGATGGCAATCGATCAGGCAACAGTCCGAAAAATAGCGTCGCTGGCGCGCATCGCGATCAGCGATGCCGAAGCCGCGGCGATGGAAAGCGAATTGAACGGCATTCTCGGCTGGGTCGAGCAACTCGGCGAGGTCGATGTGACCGGGGTCGAGCCGATGACGGCGGTGATTCCGAACACGCTACGGCTGCGCGACGATGTCGTCGATGCCGACCCGCTGACCGGCGGCAACCGCCGCGACGATATTCTCGCGAACGCGCCTGCGCCGCAGCACGGCTTTTTCGGCGTTCCCAAGGTGATCGAATAATGACCGAGCTTACCAACCTGACCGTTGCGCAGATTCGCGACGGGCACCGCGCGGGCGATTTCAGCGCCGTCGAAGTCGCGGAGGCGTTCAACGCCAATGTCGCGGGCGCGAAGGCGCTCAACGCGTTCATCGTCGAGACGCCCGAGCTTGCGCTGGCGGCGGCGAAGACGGCCGACGCCGACCGCGCCGCAGGGACGCTGAAGCCGCTGTCGGGCGTGCCCATCGGGATGAAGGATCTGTTTGCGACCAGCGGCGTCCAGACGACCGCCGCGAGCCATATGCTCGAAGGTTTCGTGCCGCGCTACGAGTCCACGGTGTCGCAGAAATTGTGGGATGCGGGCGCGGGGATGCTGGGGAAGCTGAACCTCGACCAGTTCGCGATGGGATCGTCGAACGAGACGAGCTATTTCGGCAACGTCATCAGTCCGTGGCGGCGCAAGGACGGCGGCAATGCGGCGCTCGCGCCGGGTGGCTCGTCGGGCGGCAGTTCGTCGGCGATCGCGGCGCGGCTCTGCCCCGCGGCGACCGGGACCGACACTGGCGGCTCGATCCGCCAGCCTGCGGCTTTCACCGGCATTTCGGGGATCAAGCCGACCTATGGCCGCTGCTCGCGCTGGGGCATCGTCGCCTTTGCGAGCTCGCTCGACCAGGCGGGGCCGATGGCGCGCGATGTGCGCGACTGCGCGATCATGCTCGAAAATATGGCGGGCTTCGATCCCAAGGACGCGACGAGCCTCGATTTGCCAGTGCCGAATTGGGAAGCGGCTTTGTCGAGTGATCTCAAGGGCAAGGCGGTCGGTATTCCCAAGGAGTATCGGCTGGAGGGCATCGACCCCGACATCGACGCGATGTGGGATGCCGGGATCGCGATGCTGAAGGATGCGGGGGCCGACGTCGTCGAGATCAGCCTGCCGCACACCAAATATGCGCTTCCCGCCTATTATATCATCGCGCCCGCCGAGGCGTCGTCGAACCTCGCGCGCTATGACGGCGTGCGCTACGGTCTGCGCGATCTGCCCGAAAAGGCAGGGTTGCAGGACATGTACGCCGCGACGCGCGCCGACGGCTTCGGGCCCGAGGTCAAGCGCCGGATCATGATCGGCACCTATGTGCTGTCGGCGGGCTTCTACGATGCCTATTACACGCAGGCGCAGAAGGTGCGGACGCTGATCGCGCGCGATTTCGAACAGGCGTTTGCGTCGTGCGACGTGATCCTCGCGCCGACCGCGCCGTCGGCGGCGTTCGGGCTGGGCGAAAAGACCGCCGATCCGCTGGCGATGTACCTCAACGACGTGTTCGCGGTGCCCGCGAGCCTCGCGGGGCTGCCCGCGATGTCGGTCCCCGCGGCGCTGAACCGCGAAGGGCTGCCGCTGGGGTTGCAGATCATCGGCAAGGCGTTCGACGAGCAGGGCGTGCTCAACGCGGGGCTGGCGATCGAGGCGCGGGCGGGCTTTACCGCGCGGGCGGAGAAATGGTGGTAAGATGACCCCGGTCGTCGTCATACCCGTCTACGGATGGGGTTTCTTGGAAACTATCGACGGCGAATTGGCAGACCCTTTCGAGATCAATATTTCGGAAACGGGCGTGGATGTCGGGCAGCCTGGATTGGGCTGGCGTGGCAAGGTCAGCCAAGCGGGCCATAAATATGACGGCATGACCGTCTCCATGCACCCTCGCCATGTCGAGTGGACCGGAGTCGTGGTGTTGGATGTGACAAGCGGTGGAGCGACGATTTACAACGGCTTCGCCCATACCGAAGGTTTGGAGTGCAACTGGAAATGAGCGACTATCGCATCAAGGGCGAAACCGGCGAGTGGGAGGTCGTGATCGGCCTCGAGGTCCATGCGCAGGTCACCTCCAACGCCAAGCTGTTCTCGGGCGCCGCGACGACGTTCGGGGCGGAACCGAACACGCAGGTGTCGCTGGTCGACGCCGCGATGCCGGGGATGCTGCCGGTACCGAACCGCGAGTGCATCCGTCAGGCGGTGCGCACCGGTATGGCGATTGAGGCCGAGATCAACACATGGTCGCGGTTCGACCGCAAGAATTATTTCTATGCCGATCTGCCGCAGGGCTACCAGATTTCGCAGCTTTATCATCCGCTTGTCGGCGAAGGCTCGCTGACGATCGAAGCCGATGAAAAGGCGGGTCTGCCCGAAGCGAAGCGCATCGGGATCGAGCGCATCCATGTCGAGCAGGACGCCGGCAAGCTGATGCACGACCAGCATCCGACGATGAGCTATGTCGACCTCAACCGATCGGGCGTCGCGCTGATGGAGATCGTCTCGCGCCCCGACATGCGCTCGCCCGCCGAGGCCGGGGCCTATGTCCGCAAGCTGCGCTCGATCCTGCGCTATGTCGGCTCGTGCGACGGCAATATGGAAGAGGGCTCGATGCGCGCCGACGTCAACGTGTCGGTCCGCAAACCCGGCGACGAATTCGGAACGCGCACCGAGACGAAGAACGTCAATTCGGTGCGCTTCGTGATGGCGGTGATCGAGGGCGAGGCGAAGCGTCAGGTCGAGCTGATCGAAAGCGGCGGCACCGTGGTGCAGGAAACGCGGCTTTACGACCCCGACCGCAATGAGACGCGCTCGATGCGGTCGAAGGAAGATGCGCATGATTACCGCTACTTCCCCGATCCCGACCTGCTGCCGCTGATCCTCGACGACGCGTTTCTGGCGGAGTGCCGCGAAAGCCTGCCCGAACTGCCCGACGCCAAGCGCGCGCGCTATCTGAGCGAGGGGATTTCGGCCTATAACGCCGATGTGCTGACCGCCGAGGTCGAGGCGGCGCGCTGGTTCGACGCTTTGCTCGAAGCGGGCGCGAAACCCGTCGCGGCGGCGAACTGGGTGACGAGCGAATTGTTCGGTGCGCTCAATCGGCTCGGCAAGGACATTTCGGAATCGCCGGTCAGCCCGGCGCAGGCCGCCGAACTGCTCGGCCTTGTCGCCGACGGCACCATTTCGGGGACGATCGCGAAGCAGGTGTTCGAGAAGATGCTCGAAAGCGGGAACGGCGCCGCGGCGATCGTCGATCGCGAAGGCCTCAAGCAGACGAGCGACACCGGCGCGATCGAGGCCGAGATCGCCAAGGTCCTTTCCGCCAACGCCGACAAGGTCGAGCAGTATAAGGGCGGCAAGGAAGCCTTGTTCGGTTTCTTCGTCGGCCAGACGATGAAGGCGATGCAGGGCAAGGCGAATCCGCAGGTGGTGAACGAACTGCTGAAGAAGGCGCTCGGCTGACCGGCCGGGCTTCGTCAGCCCTCTTCGTTTGCGGGGACTCCGTTTGCCGGGACGGTCGGCGCACCGCGCGCTTCCGTCGGGGGCAATGTTTCCACATGGACGAGCCCCTTCGACCAGAGGAGCATTCCGCCGTCCGGATCTCGCGCGATCAGCGGGCCATAGAAGCCGGCACCGAAAGCCTTTTCGCGATCCTTGCCGGTCAGGCGCTGTAATTCGGCCTCGGTCAGGTTCAGCGCGTAGGGGATCGTTCGTTCGAGGCTGCCGAAAGCCTTGTCCAGCGCAGCCCTTGCCCGGCGCCCGCGATCCGCGGCCCATGCGGCGACATTGTCCTCCTGTGCATAGGATCGCCGATCCAACTGCACGACGCTGGTGATCGTCTGCCGATAATAGGGCGCGGGCGCGGCGCCGCGCGCTTTGTCTTTTTCCTTATGGGCCAGGGAAATTTCGGCCACGGCGCGGATTTGCGTGAAGTCGGGCGACAGGCCGTAGCTGTAGGCGACGAACGCGATTTGCGGCGCATCGGCGGACGCGGCGAAGGCGCGGCGGCCATCGGCGGAGGCATCCTTGCTCAGCGCGATGTCGCGGGAGCGGAACCAGCCGATTTGCCCGAGCGCCGCGCGGGTCGTTGCGAGCACCAGCGCATCGGCGTCGAAATCGCCCAGCACCTGGCGTAGCGGCGCGACGGTCGTTTCGGCTTTTTGGACGGCGGTGTCGCGCATCCGTCTGCCTTTGTCGTCCATCGACTCGATGATGATCGCGCCGATCAGGCCGCCGCCGCCCGCCGAGCTGGCAACGCGCCCGACGTCGACGCTCGTCTCGATCCAGTTTTGGGCGAGGATGATTTGAACCGCGCGGCCGTCGGCGGCGCGGTCGCGTTCGGCGACGATCGCCGAGGGTTTGGTGGGCGCGGGCGTCGCCATCGCGGCGGGCGCAACGACGGCGGCAAGGCAGAGGCCGATCAGCAGGCGCAAGGCGGGCTTCCTGTGACGAACGGGATACAGGGCGCCGCCGCAGGAAGCGACGGTCACCCCCATCCCCAATCATTTGGCGGGCGCGTAACCCTTGGCGAATTCGAGGAAATTCTTCACGAAAACCTCGCGCAATTCCTGGTTGGCGGCGGCCTCTTCCTCGCCGGTCTTCGGCGGGAAGATCGAAAGGCCGTTGCCGCCGCGCCCCTTGACCATCGCCGTCTCCTTCTTTCCGGTGCGGAAATCCTTGACGATGAAGCGGTTGTTGAGCGAGCGGCCGTAGATCGCCTTCTTGGTATAGAAATTCTGGGTGATGATCAGTTCGACGTAGCAGGCGGCCGCCGACTGGGTGAGCCGGGTCGTCGCCTTGGTGCTGATCTTGCGGTCGGCGATCGGCGTTTCATAGATGATCTGCGACGGCGGTAATTTCAGCGCCGCGAGGAGGTCGATCGATTGCAGCGCGTCGATCTGCATCTGCGGTCCCAGGGCTTCCTTCAGATATTCGGCTTCGCTGATATTGCGGTTCTTGTTCGACGCGGCATCGGCGACCGCCCCCACGATGCCGAAGCCGGACAGCCAGCCGGTGGTCATCGCCTGCCCCTCGATGGTCGGGAAGACATGAAGCTCGCAGTCCGGGACCGGCGCCGCTTCGACCGACGGCGCCGCGGCATCGACCGGCGCGACGGGGGCGGGGGCTTCCTCCGCCGCGACCGCGGTCGTTTCGGCCGGGGTATCGGATGCCGGCTGCGCGGCCGCCGCCATGATCGGAACGCAGGCTGCGGCGATCGTCGCGATAACGGCCCTGGTTCGCATAATATTCGTCATTGTCGACCCCCTGTTCCCAAACAGGGGCGACATTCGAGCGGAATCGCCGCGCTTCCTTGCAGACGCGCGATCGAATGAGCGGCATTCGACGGCGCGGCAAGCCGCAGGTCCGGTTTGATGTAGCAACCCCCGTGACCGGACCGAATGGCCGGACGATCCCGTTGCTAATTTGCGCCGGAATCTTTGCAAGGGCTTTTCGCGCCATTCCGGAAATATGCCGCCGCCCCAAAAGCATTGACGTCCGCCGCCGGTGATCGCTAACACACTGGAATTGCAATCGGAACGAGGTAGCGAAGAGATGATGCGAAACAGGTTTTCGGCCGGCGCGCTGCTGGTTCTTGCGACCATGGGCGGAGCCGCTGCCGCAGCGGGCGGAGAGGCGCCTGTGGTGACCGACGGCTACGACTGGACGATGCGGGTCGACGACGCGGAGCGCGCGCAAAGCGCGGTTCTGGCCTATGAAGTCGCCGATACCGACGATCAGCCGCTGGCGTTCGCCTGCGAGGAGGGCGGAAACCGCATCTTCGCGAGCATCACCGGCGGCGATCCCGAACTGAGCGCGATCGAACTGACGTCGGGCGACGCCCGCCTGCACCTCAAAGGCACCACCGACGCCGAGGAAATGCCCTATTTCTCGTCCGAAGAGATCGCGGGCGGTTCGCCCCTGATCCGCGCGTTCGCCGCCAACGGCTGGCTGCGCCTGACCGCGTCGGGCGAAACGACCGACATGGCCGCGACGGCAAAGGGCAGGGATGCGATCGCGCGGTTCGTGCGCTTCTGCACCGAATAGGCGGCGCGGCGCGAGTCAGAAGCGTCGCTGGCCCGCGCCCCAATCACCGGCGTCGCACTGGCCCGAGAAGGGCGTCATGCCCTCGATCGTGATCCGGCCCGAGCGGCGGTCGATCGCCAGTTTCGGCTTGTTGAGCCCGTTGAGGCGATAGGTCGCGCTGATCCTGTCGGACGTCACGACCAGGTTGTCGAGATCCCACCAGCCGTGATCGTCGCCCGAATGGATCGGCGGAACGAGCTTCGGACCGAGCTGGATGCGCCCATGGTCGCCATATAGCTCGATCTGGACGTCGCTATTGAACCCCTGCGTGCCGTTGGAAAGCGTGTTGCTCCATTCCCATTTATGGCTGTGGGGATTCCATTTGTAGCTGGGATTGTTCTGAACCGTCGCGCGGGTGCCGGCGCCATAGCAGACCAGAATCAGCGAGCCCGGGTCGCGCGGCGCATCGACGCGCCGGGCGTCGTGATCGGGTTCGGCCCGGCTTTCGTCGGCGTCGCAATTTTCGGGTGGCACCGAAATCAGCGCGCCATAGCGGCCATCGGCGGTTGACACCGACAGGCAGCGGCCGGTGCGGGCGTTGAACCAGAAGGTATAGCGTTGCTCGCCGACCACGGTCGAGTGGCGCGCTTCATAACCGCGCGCGAGAAGCTGGGTCTCGCCGCCCGCTGCCCGCGCCCCGGCAAGATCGGCGACGTCCGATGCCGATTGGGCGGCCGCCATCTGCGGCAAGGTGGCGGAGGCGAGGACGAGAAGCGAAAGCGGGTGGCGCATCGGAGACTCCTGTTGCGATCAAGAAAACTACTACCGATTGACGATCGATTCCTTGATATTTTGCAAAGCGGTCAGTCGGCGCGCTTCCAGACGCTCGTGCCTTCCTTGACCGTCTCCAGCACCTTGATGTCGCGGATCGCGTCGACCGGCGTCGTCAGCGGATTCCGGTCGAGGATGACGAAGTCGGCGAGGAGTCCGGCCTTGATCCGGCCCTTGCGATTTTCCTCGAACGCCTGCCACGCAGGGCCGGTGGTGAGCGCCTGTAGCCCTTCATAGGCGCCCAGCCGCTCGTCGGGGCCGCTGATCACGCCGGTCGGCGAGACGCGCGCCATCGAGGTCCAGAGCATGAAGCGCGTGTCGAGCGGGGTGACGCTGTAATCGCTGTGGTTCGACGGGATCAGTCCCGCCGCGCGTGCCGACTTGAGCGGGCTGATGAAATCGACGACCTCCTTCGGGAAATTGGTGCGGTGGACGTCGGCCCAAAACCAGGCGTGGTTCGAGAAATAGGAGGGGCCGACCCCGATGCGCTTGTAGTCGGCAAGCTGGCCCCGGCGCTGGAATTGCGAGTGGATGACGATCGGGCGGCGGTCGTCGGCGGCCGTGATCCCGGCGGCATCGAAGCCCTTGATCGCCATGTCGATCGCCGCGTCGCCGTTGGCGTGGACGAAGACCTGCCAGCCGCGTTCGGTGACCTTTTTGACGAGCGCGTCGAACGCTTCCTGATCCATCGCGGGGGCGCCGTGCCAGGGGTGGCTGCCGTCGGGCGCGCCGCGGGCATAGTCGCGGGTGAAATAGCCGGTGCGCGCCTGCACCGACCCGTCGAGGATGACCTTGATCCCCTGCAATTTCACATGGCCGTCATATTGGCCGAAGCGGATGTCGGGCTGCGCGAGCAGCGCGTCGAGCCCGGTGTAGAGCGGTAGCAGCGCGAGATCGATCTGGAGGTGCTGGCGCGCCGCGGGGCCGGTGAAGAAGGCGAGGTCGCCGGGCATCGTCGCGCCGTCCTGCGCATGGGTGTACCCTTCCGCGAAATAACGCTGCTGCGCCGCGTCGAGCCGCGCAAGCTTTTGCTCGGGCGAGAGCTGCGGCATCGCGGCGAGCATCAGGAAGGTCGATTTTTCGAGTAGGACGCCGTTTAGATGCCCGTCGGCGTCGCGCAGCATCATCCCGCCCGGCGGCGGCTGGCTGGCGTCGGTCAGCTTCGCGGCGGAGAGCGCGGCGCTGTTCGCGACGAGCGCGTGGAGCGACTGGTGGAGCACGACGATCTTGCGGTCGGCGGCCACCGCGTCGAGCTCGGCGCGCGTGATGTGGCGCTTTTCGGCGAGCTTTTCATGATCATATTGCCAGACGATCACCCAGCCGTCCCTGGGGATCGCCTTGCGTGCGATATAGTCGCGGATGACGCCTTGCAGCGAAGCGATGTCGGTGACGGGCGGCAGCGTCTTGTCCCAGAGGTCGAGCCCGTCGGCCATCTGCATCGCGACCGCGAAGTGCGAATGGGCGTCGACGAAACCGGGGAGCATCGTCGCGCCCTTGAGGTCGTGGATCGCCGCGTCCTTGCCCGCGGCGGTGCGCGCGGCCTTTTCGTCGCCCGCGAAGGCGATCCGGCCGTCCTTCGCGACGACCGCCTCGACCATGTGCGGCGAATCGCCGTCCATCGTGATGATCGTCCCGCCGCGATAGAGCGTCGCCTCCTCGGCGGCGGCGGGCGCGGTGATCAATAGCAGCGCCGCGAGCGTGGCGATGGATTTCATGTCTCTCTCCCTCGCCGAAACCGTGGCGGGGAAGGGGGGAGGAGGTCAAGTCTCTCTTTGCTACCTATCTTCGTCTTTCCCGCGAAAGCGGGAACCCAGCGTGGGGTCAGCCGACGCGCGCTCTGGGTTCCCGCTTTCGCGGGAATGACGAAGGAAGGGGCTCAAATCTGCTGCGGCGGCACTTCGCTCGGGCCGCGACCGGGCTGGTCGATGTCGCCGCCGCCTGGACCTCCGGGGATTTCCTGCGGCTGGCCGGCGGGGTCTTCGAGCGGGGTTGGTTGGACCGGCTTTTCAGGCGGCGCCTGCGGTTCGATCGTGTCGGGTTTGGGTTTCGGAAGCGGGTCGGGGGCGGCGGTCATGGCGATTCTCCTTGGCTTGATCAACGAACCGGCGCGGCGCATGTTCCGGCCCGCGGACAGAACGCAAGGTCCGCCCTTGCCCTTGGCGGCGTCTCTGCTATAGCCCCGCGCGGCCCGCACGGGCGTGCGCGGCAGCGCGCGATTTCGTGCATCCGGCCGAAAGCTCTCAGCGGGCGTGGCGGAATTGGTAGACGCGCTGGTTTTAGGTACCAGTATCGCAAGATGTGGGGGTTCGAGTCCCTTCGCCCGCACCACGCTCCGCGAGCTTTGGCCGGACACTGGGGAACGCCGCCTTTCGGGCGGGGTTCATCGATACGAGATTTTGAGCAAGGATAAGACCAAGGCAATGAAGACCGTCGAAACGCTGAACGAAGGCCTGAAGCGCGAATATCGCCTGACCATCACCGCGAAGGATATCGACGCGCGCGTCGACGACGAGGTGAAGGCGATCGCGCCGACCGTGCGGATGCCCGGCTTCCGCCCCGGCAAGGTGCCGCCGAACCTGATCCGCAAGATGCATGGCGAGGCGCTGAACGCCGACGCGCTCAACAAGGCGATCGACCAGGGCGTCAAGGACCTGATGGCGAAGGAAAAGCTGCGCCCGGCGCTGCAGCCCGGCGTGACGCTGGCCGACGGCTATGAGCGCGGCAAGGATGCCGAGCTGACCGTCGCGCTCGAAGTGCTGCCCGACATCGCGACCCCGTCGATCGACGGGCTGAAGCTCGAACGGCTGACCGTTCCCGCCGACGACAAGGCGGTGATGGCGAAGATCGAGGAATTCGCCGCGCAGATGAAGCGCTTCGAAGATGCGCCGAAGACCAAGAAGGCGGCCCAGGGCGACCAGGTCATCATCGATTTCGCCGGCAGCGTCGACGGCGTCGCCTTCGACGGCGGCACGGGCGAGGACATGGCGGTCGAGATCGGCTCGGGCCAGCTCATTCCCGGCTTCGAGGACCAGCTCGTCGGCGTCAAGACCGGCGACGAAAAGGTGCTGAAGGTGACCTTCCCGGACGAATATCCGGTCGAAAATCTGAAGGGCAAGCCCGCCGAATTCGCCGTGACGGTGAAGGAAGTGAAGGTTCCGGCCGCGTCGAAGATCGACGACGAATTCGCGAAATCGCTCGGCCTCGAAAGCCTCGACAAGCTCAAGGAGCTGATGAAGGACCAGGTCGAGCAGGAATTGAACGGCCTGACCCGCACCTATATGAAGCGCAAGCTGCTCGACCAGCTCGCCGCCGCTCATGATTTCGAGGTGCCGCCGACGATGGTCGAGGCCGAGTTCGGCCAGATCTGGCAGCAGCTCGAGCATGAAGCGAGCCACGAGGAAGACCCCGAGGCGGCGAAGGCCGAGCTCGAAAAGGATCGCGACGAATATCATGCGATCGCGGTGCGCCGCGTCCGTCTGGGCCTGCTCCTTTCGGAAATCGGCCAGGCGCACGGCGTGCAGGTGTCGAACCAGGAAATGCAGCGGCTGATCATGCAGGCGGCGCAGCAGTATCGTCCCGAGGATCGCCAGCGCTTCGTCGAATATGTCCAGCAGGACGCGCTCGCCGCTGCGCAGCTCCGCGCCCCGCTCTATGAGGACAAGGTCGTCGACTTCCTGTTCGAAAAGGCCGAGATCAGCGACCGCGAAGTGACGCGCGAGGAGATCGAGGCGGCGATCGAGGCCGACGACGACGGTCACGTCCATGGTCCGGACTGCGGTCACGACCATGACCACGACCACAAGCCCGCCAAGAAGGCGGCGGCGAAAAAGCCCGCTGCCAAGAAGGACGCGGTGAAGGAAGAGGCCAAGGCCGAGAAGGCCGAAGCCCCGGCGAAGAAGCCGGCGGCGAAAAAGGCTGCTCCCAAGGCCGACGCCGAGGAAAAGACCGAAGAAAAGGCCGCGCCTGCCAAAAAGGCTCCAGCCAAGAAGGCGGCGGCGAAGAAATAAGCCTCTTCGTTTCGCAAGCGATCAAAGGCCGGGTGGAGGGTGCTCCGCCCGGCCTTTTTCTTTTTTGACTCACGCAAAGGCGCGAAGGCGCGAAGAAGAAGATCATCCGTAAAAAAGCCGTTTGCCCTGAGCTTGTCGAAGGGCCGCTCTTTCTTTTGAACTTTGAAGAAGGACGGTGCTTCGACAAGCTCAGCACGAACGGGTTTGAATGGAAGTCTTCTTTGCGCCTTCGCGCCTTTGCGTGAAATCCGTCATTGCGAGCGTAGCGAAGCAATGATGAGGTGAGAGTATCCCTAAATCACATCCATATTATAACAATGCCAGCTGAAGATCGCCGCCGAGCCGCGATGCGGGCGCCACGGTTCGGCCAGCTCGCGGACCTGCTTTTCGCTCGGCCGGGCGCCGAGGCCGAGGATACGGCCGACCGCTTCCTGCACCGCAAGGTCGCCCGCGGGCCAGATGTCGGGACGCCCCTCGGCGAACAGCAGATAGATTTCGGCCGACCAGCGGCCGATACCCTTGACTTGGGTGAGCAGCGCAATCGCTTCCTCGTCGTCGGCGGGGAGGGCGTCGAAATCGAGCGCGCCGTCGAGCACGAGCTGTGCGAGACTCTTGCTATAGCCCTGCTTCTGCCCCGACAGGCCGCAGGCGCGCAGCGCGTCGAACTCGGCGGCGGCCATCACCTCCGCCGGGCAACCCTCGCCGAACGCGGCCTCCAGCTTGTTCCAGATCGAATTGGCGGCGGCGACGCTGACCTGCTGGCCGACGATGGTGCGGAGCAGGGTGGTATAGCCGCGCTCGCGGATGCGCGGCGGCGGATAGCCGGCATTGCCGAGCGCGCGCGCGAAATTGGCGTCGATCGCGGCGATCGCGTCGATTCCCGCATTCAACTGCTCCTGACCGAAGCTCATCGCGATATTCTCCTTTTGTTCGCATCGCTTCCGTAGCAGCGCTTGATTTGGCGCGCAACGCGCGACATAGGCCATCCGAATCAAACCATATGGGGACGAGCATGGCCAAGCTGATTGTGGTGACGCGCGACGGGACCGAACATGAGATCGAAGGCGACACCAGCCTGACCGTGATGGAGAATATCCGCGACGCGGGCTTCGACGAGCTGCTCGCATTGTGCGGCGGCTGCTGCTCGTGCGCGACCTGCCATGTCCATGTCGAGGACGGCAACAAGGATGCGATGCCGGCGATGAGCGAGGATGAGAACGACCTGCTCGATTCGACCACCGACCGCGACGAAAATTCGCGCCTGTCATGCCAGATCCCGTTCAGCGACGCGCTCGACGGGCTGCGCGTGCGGATCGCGGCGGAAGATTGAGTTTGATCGTCACCCCAGCGAAAGCTGGGGTCTCCGGCGTTCCGCACGGACGATAGCGGTCCCAGCTTTCGCTGGGACGACGATCAAGCCGTCGCGACCGCGTAGAGCGCGATCGCCGCGGCGTTCGAGATATTGAGGCTCTCCATCCGCGGGGAGATCGGCAGCTTCGCCAGCACGTCGCAATGCTCCATGACATTGTGGCGCATTCCGTCGCCCTCCGACCCCAGCACCAGCGCGACCTTGGTCCCGTCGAGCGTCGAGGCGAGGGTGGTGTCGGTGTCGCCCATCAGCCCGATGCGCCAATATTGCGCCTCGGCGATCTCCTCCAGCGCGCGCGACAGGTTGACGACGCGGACCCACGGCACGCTTTCGAGCGCGCCCGAGGCCGAGCGCGCGATGACGCCGCTTTCGGGCGGGCTGTGACGGTCCTGCGTGACGATCGCGGCGGCGTCGAAGGCGGCGGCCGAACGCAGCACCGCGCCGATATTGTGCGGGTCGGTGACCTGATCGAGGATCAGCAGCGGGCGCGTGCTGCCCGCGTCGCTTTCCTCCTGCAACAGGTCGCCGAGATAGACCTCCTCTAGTGGGTCGACTTCGATCACCAGCCCCTGATGCGGCGCGTCGCGCGCCACGAGCCGAGCGAGGTCGGCGACGTCGGCGTAGCTGATCGGAATCACCGGTGGCAGATCGAGTTGCCCCAGCGCTTCGCGGGTGCCCCAGATGCGCTTGACGCGGCGTTCGGGGTTGGCGAGCGCGGCCAGAACGGCATGGCGGCCCCAGAAGCGAATAGCCTGTCCGCGCTGGCTTTGGCCAGCGGGACGACGATGGCGAGAAAATTGACGCATGATGGGGCGCCTTTCCCATGACTGCCATTGACAGGCAAGTCTCGTTTCGCCATTGGACCGCTTCCCAAAGCGGGCCCCATGGACAGGTGGCCGAGTGGTTAAAGGCAGCAGACTGTAAATCTGCCCGGGTTTCCGTACGCTGGTTCGAATCCAGCCCTGTCCACCATATCCTTTTCGCCGATCGGCACCCGATGCCCTACTGGTCGATGATCATCGTCCCCGGATGGTGCTTGTCGAGATGCTTGCGGATGATTTTGAGGTTGCGGCTGTTCGAGCGGAACAGGAAGTCGAAGGCGTCGCCCGCGATCGGGATTGCGCCCAGCGCGGTGTCGACGCCGAGGTTGCCGATCATCCGCAAGATCTTCCATTTCGGCATACCCAGGTTGCGCGCTTCCCAGATGATATAGGCGCCCATCGTTGCGGTGATGACATCGCCGACGACGGGGACGAGGCCGACGATGGCGTCGAGCCCCACCGAGCGATTGATGCCGGGGATGACGAAGCTGCGTTCGAGCAGATATTCGAGCGTCTCGATCCGCTTGCGAAGCGCGGCGGGATCGCGGCGGTTCGACACCAGCGCGTCGAATATCGCGTCGGGATTAGGGGTGGAAGGGGCCATGCGGGTCCTTTCAGAGGGCGCCGGGGGTGCGCGCCGCTGTATTACTTAGGTAAGGCAATCAGGTGATTCAATGGGTGCGCGGCGCGGGCGTTGGCGCGCATCCCGGTCAGCCGCTGCGACGCGATCGACCAGCGCAACGGGGTCGCGAGTGGAATGAAGGGGGCATAGCGTGCGAGCACGGCCTCCGCCTCGCCGACCTGGCGCGCGCGCTGACCCGCGTCGATATTGGTCATGGTGGCGTCGATGAGCTGCTGTGCGTCGCGGTTGCAGAGCGTGTCGGGCTGGCACGACAAGCGGCGCAGCGCCCACAGCGCATCGTCGTTCGGTGCGACCTCGTCGATCAGGCGGAGATCCGACGCGGCGTTCATGCCGACGCGTTTGCTTTCGAGCCCGATCGCCGCGAAATCGGCGGCGACATAGGCGAAGAGGATGCGCCCGCCGGGCGTGTCGGGAACCGCGATGCGCAGCGGGTCGATCGTGCGGCCGGCATGGCGCCAGGCATCGACGGCGCGTTTCGCCTGGATCTGGCGCGATGCCTCGTCATAGGCGGTCCAGGCGGGCAGCAGCGGCTCCGGTCCGCCGTCGCGGCGGTAGACGGCGGGCCGGAGCGCCTCCTGCGGTTGCCATTCGGTGAGCCCGAAGGCATCGACGAGCCGCTGGCGCCGGATCGCGCGCGACAGCGCATCGCGATTGACGTCGGTCGCGAGGAAACCCTCGGCGCGCGAAAAGGCGAGGCCGAAAAGGCCGGGCGCGGGATCGACGATCAATCGCGAGCGGCCGATATTCGTCGCGGCGAAATAGGGCAGGGTCGAAAAGCGCCCACCGACGACGCCGTCGGCATAGCCGTTCCTGAAGCGCGCGACCGCGCCCTGCGGCGAGGTGCCGATCAGCTCGATCGACGCCGCGGGATCATTGGCGGCAGCTTCGGCCGCCTCCGGATCTTCTGCCAGCGGGTCGGGGGCGGGCGAGAGGAGGACCGCGCGGCCGACCCTGTGCACCCGCATCGGCCCCCAGCCCATGCCCTTGTAAACGATCGCCATCGACGGCTGCGCGAGCAGGTCGAGCATGTTCGGCTGCGGCACCGACAGGCGAATCTCGATGACGCTGTCAGTCATCGCCTTGATCGTGTCGATCTCCGGGAAGTCGGACTTGAGCAGGTGGCGGCTCGCCGGGGCGAGATAGGCGCGCAGCACCGTCGTGACGTCGTTGGCGGTCACCTTGCGCCCGTTGGTCCATTTCGCCTCGCGGATACGGAAGATATAGCTGCGCCCGTCGGCGGTGACGGTCCAGCGTTCGGCGAGGCCGGTGTCGATTTGTCCTTCGCCGTCGAAGCTGACCAGGCCCTGCGCCGAGGCGTCGAGCAACGCCGCATTGGCCGCCGACAATTCGCCGTTCAGCGGGTTGGCGGCGGTATTCAGCGGCCCGATCGCGGCGATTTTCACCGGACCGCCGCTGCCGAACAGCCCGCACCCGGCGAGCGCAAGCGTCGCGGACGCGGTGAGCAGAACGGCGGTGGCGGGGCGAAGGAAACGCATCGCGCCTATCCTAGAGCGGGATGGCAGGAATTGGAATCGTGATTGCGAGCGCAGCGAAGCAATCCAGGGCGGGTTATGCCACTCTGGATTGCTTCGCTTCGCTCGCAAGGACGAAGATCGATACCCGCGCTCAATCTCCGGCCGGGCGTGTCATCGCCGCGTCGCCATACTGATCCGCGAGCTTGCCGCCCCGCGCGAAATCGACGAGCAGGCGAAAATAGCCGGGGGTGTAGCGGGTCGACAGGCGGCTGCCGTCGGGCGCCGTCTCGAACTCGGTCATCCCGTGCTCGGCCTTGGGAAAGAGGGCGAGGGTGATCGGCTGGCCGGCGGCGATCAGTGTCTTCAGCCGCCGCGCGGTTTCGGCCGACGGGGCGTCGATGTCCATGCCGCCGAGCGCCCAGAGCTGGGGCGCCTTGACCGCGCGGAGCGTCGGCATCGGATCGTAGCGGAAGGGGGTGTGAAAGCGGAACTGCGCGCCCTTGGTCCGGATATCCTCCGCGCTCATGCCGAGGATGATGTGCGTGTAGTTGCCGTAGACGTCCTTGTACCACGGCTCGCCGCGATAGCGCGCGCGCACCGCGTCGAGTTCCGCGATCCCCTCGGTCATGCCGCTCTCGAACACGCGGGTCGCGGCGTCGCCGATCTCCTGCGCCTTAGCAATGACGTCGGGGCCATAGCCCTTGAGTCCCATCTGAAAAGCAATCGCCTCGCGATCCTCGTCGACCACCGACACCGCGAGCCCGAAGCTGACGATGACGAAGTCGATATCGGTGCGCGTCGCGGCGAGCGGGGCGACCCAGCCGCCCTGGCTCGGCCCCTGAAAGCCGAAGCGCGCGCCGCGTTTCCCCGCGAGGCGCCGCGCCTCGGCGAGCGCGGCGGCGGCATCGTCGGCGAGCAGCGAATAATCCTGCGTATAGGCGCCGCCCGACGCGCCGGTGCCGCGCTTGTCATAGACGAAGGCACCGATCCCGGCGGCAGGAAGCAGGCGCTGCAGGCTGTTGCCGTCGCGCGCCGAATCGAACTCGGCACCGTGGAGCAGGACGAAGATCGGCACCGGCCCCTTGCCGGGCGGCAGGACTAGGCGGCCGACGAGCCGCGTGCCGTGGCTGGTGAAGGTCGTTTCCTGCGTGACGAAAGGGATGCGCTTTGCGGGGGTGCCGTCGAACGCAATCCGGCCCGCGGCGCAGTCGGCGAGGTCCAACCGGTGCCCATCGGGCCGGCCGGTCCAGCCGAACTGGCTGACCCAGTTGCCGTCTGCCGCGACGAGCTTGCCGGACGCGCCGTCGAGATCGCGCCAGCGCAGCGTGCCGGGGTCGGATGCCGCAAGGTCGATCACGCCGCCGTTGGACAGGCGGTATGTCGCGGGGGCGCAGGCGCTCGCGTCGGCGGCGGGCGACGCCGCGAGGGCGGGCGTTGCGGCAGCGAGCAGCAGAACGGCGGCGGAAAGAAGGAAGCGCATCGCGGCGCATCCTAAGACGCACGCACGCGCAAGGCCACCCCTTCACCCGGCAACCGGATATTCACCACTCGCAGGGTAGAAGCCGTCCATGGGCTGGTTTGCGAACAGTATCGCCATGTGGGCGGCGTTGATCCCCTTTGCTGCCTTCTTTTGCGCGCTGGCGCTGCTCGCCAAGGGGCGGGGGCGGGCGATTGCCGACGCGCGGGGCGCGGTCGGCGAATGGCGCACGAACCTGCTGATCTTCCTGTTCGATATGCTGCTGGTCCTGCCCTATGTCGCGCTGCCGGCGGCGTGGATCATCGCATGGGTCGGCCCCTCGGCGGGTCTTGCGCATGTCTGGACGGCGATTCCGGCGGCGGTGACGGGCCTGGCGGCGGTCGTCCTTGGCGATTATGTCGGCTATTGGCGCCACCGGATCGAACATTGTCCGCTGCTGTGGCGCTTTCACGCGACCCATCATTCGGATCGCGCGATGAGCTGGTTCTCGCTGAACCGGATGCACCCGGTCAACCGGCTCACGACGACCACGATCGATTCGGCCGCCCTTGCGCTCGCGGGCTTTCCGCTCTGGGCGGTGGCGCTCAACGGGATCGTCCGCAACGCCTGGGGCTATTTCATCCACGCCGACTTGCGCTGGACGCTGGGGCCGCTGGGCGCCCTGTTGATCTCGCCTTCGGCGCACCGCTGGCATCATGTCCGCGACGAAGCGATGGCCGGCACCAATTTCGCGACGATCTTCACGTTGTGGGACCGGCTGCACGGCACGTTCCAGCCATCGCCGGAGCCGTGTCGCGAGCCGACGGGAGTCGAAGGCCATAGCGGAGGCTTTCTGTACGAGATGCTCGAGCCCTTCGGGCTCTGGCCGCGGCAAAAGGCGGCGAAGGGGCCGGCCCCCGTTCAGCAATTGATGGAAGCCTGAAAAAGCTGGTGCGGACGGCGGGACTTGAACCCGCATATCCAGAGGATGGCAGATTTTAAGTCTGCTGCGTCTACCGATTTCGCCACGTCCGCACGCGCAGCCGGTCAAGCGGATGGACCCGAAGAGGTCAAGCGCTGTTTGGTGCGTCACGTTTGGAGCTTCACCGCGGCGGGTCGCTCCGCTATTCGCGGTCGAATGACTCCAGTCCTCGAAATTTCCGGTCTCTCCAAGACATATAAGAGCGGCCATCGGGCGCTCGCCGCCGTCGATCTTTCCATCAGCAAGGGCGAGATTTTCGCGCTGCTCGGACCGAACGGCGCGGGCAAGACGACGCTGATCAGCATCGTCTGCGGCATCGTCACGCCAAGCGGCGGGACGGTGACGGTCGGCGGGCACGATCATGCCCGCGATTATCGCGCCGCGCGGTCGATGATCGGGCTGGTGCCGCAGGAACTCCACACCGATTCGTTCGAGAAGGTGATCACGACGGTCAGCTTCTCGCGCGGACTGTTCGGCAAGCCCAGCGATCCCGCCTTCATCGAGCAGTTGCTGAAAGACCTGTCGCTCTGGGACAAGCGGAACAGCAAGATCATGGAGTTATCGGGGGGCATGAAACGCCGCGTGATGATCGCGAAGGCGCTCAGCCACGAACCCGAAATCCTGTTCCTCGACGAACCGACCGCCGGGGTCGACGTCGAACTGCGCCGCGACATGTGGAACATGGTGCGTTCGCTTCGCGAGCGCGGCGTGACGATCATCCTCACCACCCATTATATCGAGGAAGCCGAGGAGATGGCCGACCGGGTGGGGGTGATCAGCAAGGGCAAGCTGATCCTGGTCGAGGAAAAGAACGCGCTGATCAAGAAGCTGGGGCGCAAGACGCTGACCCTCAATCTGGCCGAGCCGCTGGACGCCGTGCCCGCGGAACTCGGCGAGTGGACGCTCGAACTGGCGGGTGAGGGGCACGAACTCGTCTATGAATTCGACAGCCAGGCCGAGGCGACGGGCGTGCCCTCGCTGCTGCGGCGGATGAGCGACCTCGGCATCGCGTTCAAGGACCTTCATACCCGGCAAAGCTCGCTCGAGGATATTTTCGTCGGGCTCGTCCACGAAACGAAGGCGGAGCAGGCGGCATGACCGACACGTCGATAAATAGGGACAGTCCCTATTTTTCTTCCACGTCCGTGCGGCCCGCTCCTACCGCGACCCCAAAAATAGGGACTGTCCCTATTTATCTGGAGGCAGGCCGATGATCCAGAACCTCCGCGGTATCCGCTCGATCTATCTGTTCGAGATGGCGCGCTTCGGGCGTACCTTCTGGACCAGCCTGATGCTGCCCGTCATCACCACGACGCTCTATTTCGTCGTTTTCGGGTCGGCGATCGGCAGCCGGATGAGCGATGTCAGTACGGTGCCCTATGGCGCGTTCATCGTGCCGGGGCTGATGATGCTGACGATGTTCACCGAAAGCATCAGCAACGCGAGCTTCGGCATCTATATGCCGAAATGGACGGGCACGATCTATGAGATGCTGTCGTCGCCGATGTCGCCCCTGGAACTGCTGATCGCCTATGTCGGCGCGGCGGCGACCAAGTCGGTGATCATCGGGGCGATCATCTTTGCCACCGCGCATCTGTTCGTCGATGTCCAGATCGCGCATCCGGTGCTGATGGTCGCCTTCATGATCCTGATGGCCGTGACCTTCTGCCTGTTCGGCTTCATCATCGGCATCTGGGCGCAGAGCTTCGAGCAGTTGCAGGTGATCCCGCTGCTCGTCGTCTATCCGCTGACCTTTCTGGGCGGCGCTTTCTATTCGCTCGACATGCTGCCCGCGGCGTGGCGCACGGTGACGCTGTTCAACCCGGTCGTCTATCTGATCAGCGGCTTCCGCTGGACCTTCTTCGGGCAGGGCGACGTCGGCATCGGCGTCAGCATGGGCGCGGTCGCGCTGTTCCTGACTTTGTGCCTGGCGGTGATCTTCTGGATGTTCCGGACGGGCTATCGGCTCAAGAACTGAGGCCGACTTCGTCATTGCGAGCGCAGCGAAGCAATCTCCAGCCATCGGACTGGAGATTGCTTCGCTGCGCTCGCAATGACGAGGCGTGAATCCTCAGTCGTTCAGCCGCTCGCGCATTTCCTTGCCGGGCTTGAAATAGGGCACGTTCTTGGCGTTCACCGCGACCGGGGCGCCGGTGCGCGGGTTGCGGCCGGTGCGCGATTCGCGTGATCGCGTCGAGAAGGCGCCGAAACCGCGCAATTCGACCCGCCCGCCGCCGGCGAGCTGGTCCACGATGGAATCAAAAAAGGCATCGACGATGCGTTCCACCTCTTCAAGGCGCAGATCGCTGTTCTCGCTCGCGATCTTCTGCACCAGTTCCGACCGGATCATGTGCTTCCCCTAATATAGTCACGCGCGCCCCGCGGGCGCAGGTCATCCGGTCGTTGCCGGCTCCATGTGCGTGAGGACCCCTCCCAACGCGGGCGGGAGAGTATCATGAATCACTGTTCGGTCAAAATATATCACCGAAAGAAAAAGGCCCGCGGAGGGACACTCCGCGGGCCTTTTCTGTTGCCTGACGGCGAGGACGTGAAATTATCAGTCCTTCTTGCCCGCCTTCAGCGCTTCGCCGAGGATGTCGCCGAGCGACGCACCCGAGTCCGACGAACCGTACTGCGCGACGGCCTGCTTCTCTTCGGCGATCTGCAGCGCCTTGACCGAGAAGCTGGGCTTCTTGGACCGGTCGAAGCCGGTGACCATCGCGTCGAACTTCTGTCCGACCTGATAGCGTTCGGCGCGCTGTTCGTCGCGGTCGCGGCCAAGGTCGGCGCGCTTGATGAAGCCGGTGGCACCATCGTCGCCGGCCTGCACTTCGAGGCCGTTGTCGCGGACTTCGAGGACGGTGACGGTGACGATCTCGTTCTTCTTCAGCGAGCCCGAAGCGGCCGCGCCGCCGCCAACGGCCGGGGCGCCCTTTTCAAGCTGCTTGATGCCGAGGCTGATGCGTTCCTTCTCGACATCGACGTCGAGAACGACGACCTGCACCTGCTCGCCCTTGCGGTGGAGATGCAGCGCTTCCTCGCCCGAGATGCCCCACGCGATGTCCGACATGTGAACCATGCCGTCGACGTCGCCGGGCAGGCCGACGAACAGGCCGAACTCGGTGGCGTTCTTGACTTCGCCTTCGACGACCGAACCCACCGGGTGGGTTTCGGCGAACGCGCCCCAGGGGTTCGACTGGGCCTGCTTGAGGCCGAGCGAGATGCGGCGCTTGTCGCTGTCGACTTCGAGGACGATGACGTCGACTTCCTGGCTGGTCGAGACGATCTTGCCGGGGTGGACGTTCTTCTTGACCCACGACATTTCGCTGACGTGGACCAGGCCTTCGATGCCGGGTTCGAGCTCGACGAACGCACCGTAATCGGTGATGTTCGTGACGGTGCCCTTGAGCTTCGCACCCACCGGATACTTGGCGGCGACGCCTTCCCACGGATCGCTTTCGAGCTGCTTCATGCCCAGGCTGATGCGCTGCGTGTCACGGTTGATGCGGATGATCTGGACGCGGACGGTGTCACCGATGTTGATGACTTCGCTCGGGTGGTTGACGCGCTTGTAGCTCATGTCGGTGACATGGAGCAGGCCGTCGATGCCGCCGAGGTCGACGAACGCACCATAATCGGTGATGTTCTTGACCGCGCCTTCGATGATCTGGCCCTCTTCGAGGTTCTGGATCAGGCCCGAGCGCTGTTCGGCGCGCGTTTCCTCGAGGATGGCGCGGCGCGACACGACGATATTGCCGCGGCGGCGATCCATCTTGAGGATCTGGAACGGCTGCGGCAGGTCCATGAGCGGGCCGACGTCGCGCACCGGGCGAATGTCGACCTGCGAACCCGGAAGGAACGCCACGGCGCCGCCGAGGTCGACAGTGAAGCCGCCCTTGACGCGGCCGAAGATGACGCCTTCGACGCGGGCTTCCTTGTTGAATTCTTCCTCCAGGCGGTCCCAGGCGGCTTCGCGGCGAGCACGGTCGCGCGAGAGCATGGTTTCGCCATTGGCGTTTTCGACGCGGTCGACATAGACTTCGACTTCGTCACCGACCTTGAGGTCGGCCTTCTGGCCCGGCATCGCGAATTCGCGAAGCGGCACGCGGCCTTCGCTCTTCAGGCCGATGTCGATCACTGCCAGGTCGTTTTCGATCGCGGTCACGGTGCCCTTGACGACGCGGCCTTCAAAGCCGCCGTCGGCACCACCAAGCGATTCGTCGAGCATCGCGGCGAAATCGTCGCGCGTCGGGAAAGCCGTAGTGGCCATGGATGATATCCTTACTTCATTGTTCCGGCCAAGCGGTTGGGTCCGCTGGTCTTGTGGCCGATCCGTCCTGCCCGCCGGATGCGAGGCAAGACATCCTCGAGGCATATCGCGGACGAAACACGGACAAAGCAAAAAGGGCGCGACGAGGTCACCCCATCACGCCCGACGCTCCGGTAAGAGCGGCGGTTCATCCGTGCCTCGACCGGCAAAACGCCCGTCGGACGGCGGGCATATAGGCGCGGGTGGGGCTTTCGGCAAGGAAAAAGGCCGATCTGCGTGACCGTGTCATCGACGGCAGAGCAAATGGGATTCGCGCAGAGACCGCAGAGGGAGAGAGGAAAGGGATTCACGCGGAGACGCGGAGGCGCGGAGAGATGGCGCCCGCCGCGAAGCGGCTTTCTCCTGTAACCTGTCTGGAACCGCGACGGGGCGGAGCATGAAGGGGCCTATCGGCCCGAGCCATAATCTCCGCGCTTTCGCGTCTCCGCGTGAACTAAAATCCTCTGCGATCTCTGCGCGAAGCCTTCTTTCAGCTGCGCGTCCCGGCCTTGCCCTCGACAAAGGCGATCGCCGCCGCGATCGCTGCGTTGCGGTCGAGTGCTGTATTGTCGAGCAGCAGCGCGTCCCCGGCGCGGATCAGCGGCGCGTCGGCGCGGCCGGTGTCGCGGGCGTCGCGGGCGTGGATGTCGGCGAGCACCGTGTCATAGGTGATATCGACCCCGCGCCCCAGCATCTCGGCATGGCGGCGGCGCGCGCGCTCCTCGGGCGAGGCGGTGACGAACAGCTTGGCATCGGCGTGCGGCGCGATCACCGTACCGATGTCGCGTCCGTCGAGCACCGCGCCGCCCGGCTGGTTTGCGAAATCGACCTGGCGCTGGAACAGCGCCTTGCGAACCGCGGGATGCACCGACACGCGGCTCGCGAGGCCGCCCGTACTTTCATAGCGGAGCGCCGGATCGTCCAGCAGGCTGTCGGCAAAGCTGCATGCGGCGATCGCGTCGGCGCTATTATCGGGATCGCCGTGGTTGAGCTGCGTCTGATAGCCGACCGCGCGATAGAGCAATCCCGTGTCGAGCACCGGCAGTCCGAAATGCGCCGCGAGCGCGCGCGCGATCGTGCCCTTGCCCGACGCGGTGGGCCCGTCGACGGCGATGATCATGATTGCAGGCTCGCGAGCAGCGCCTCGAAATTGGGAAAGCTCGTCGCGACCGGCGCCATATCGTCGATCGTCACTGGCGCCTTGCTGACAAGCCCGGCGATGGCGAAGCTCATGCAGATGCGATGGTCGAGATGCCCTGCGATCGTCGCGCCGCCGGGCAGTGGATCACTGCCGGTGCCGTCGATGATCAGGCCGTCGGGGCCTTCCTCGACCCGCGCGCCGATCGCGGCGAGGCCTGCCGCCATGACGGCCAAGCGGTCGCTTTCCTTGACGCGCAGCTCGTCGAGCCCCGTCGTCACGGTACGGCCCTCCGCCAGCGCCGCAGCGACGAAGAGGATCGGATATTCGTCGATCATGCTCGGCGCGACCGCCGGATCGACCGCGATGCCCCGAAGGCTGCTGTGGCGGACGCGAAGGTCGGCGACCGGCTCGCCGCCGACTTCGCGGGCGTTCTGAAGCTCGATGCTGCCGCCCATCGCCAGCAGCACTTCGACGAGTCCGGCCCGCGTCGGGTTGAGGCCGACATTGGCGATGACGACGTCCGATCCGGGGACGATCAACGCTGCGACGATGAAGAAGGCGGCCGAGGAGGGGTCGCCGGGAACGACGATGGTCTGCGGCTTGAATTCTGCCTCGCCGCGGAGGCGGATATGGCGTGTGCCGTCGGCATCGGTTTCGACGCTGAGGTCGGCACCGAAGCCGCGCAGCATCCGTTCGCTATGGTCGCGGGTTGGCACCGGCTCGATCACCTCGGTGATGCCGGGCGTGTTGAGCCCCGCGAGCAGCACCGCGCTCTTCACCTGCGCCGACGCCATCGGCAGGCGGTAGGCGAGGGGGATCGCGGGGGCGAGGCCGCGCACCATCAGCGGCAGGCGGCCACCCGGCGAGGCGGTGATGTCGGCGCCCATCTGGCTCAGCGGATCGATCACGCGCCCCATCGGGCGTCCCGACAGGCTGGCGTCGCCGGTGAAGGTCACGGTGATCGGGTGGCTGGCGACGAGGCCCATCAAGAGGCGCGTCGAGGTGCCGCTGTTCCCCATGTCGACGGCTTCGCGTGGCTGGAGCAGCCCGCCGACCCCGACGCCGTCGATTACCCATTCGCCGTCGCCGGTGCGTTCGATGCTCGCCCCCATCGCCCGCATCGCCGCCGCCGTCGCGAGCACGTCATGCCCCTCGAGCAGGCCGGTGACGCGGCTCGTCCCGACCGCGAGTGCCGACAGCATCAGCGCGCGATGCGAAATGCTCTTGTCGCCGGGAATCGCGATCCTGCCCTGGAGCGGACCGGAGGCGGAAAAGGCGCGCGGACTAGGGCGCGGGTTGGGGTTGGGGTCTGTCATCGCGAGCGGCTTTTGACAGCGGGCAAACAATCTGGCAAGGCGCACGCCGATTTGACGGGTGGCCGTTTCGGCGCCGCCCTTTCTCCGAAATTTATCTCACACCTTCAAAGGTTTAAGAGGAACATATGATAAAGGCTGAATGGGGCGCGAAGCGTAGCTGCCCGAAATGCGCCACCCGATTCTATGATCTGACCAAGGATGATCCGGTCACCTGCATCAATTGCGGCTATGCGTGGATCCCGGAATCGGTGCTGAAATCGAAGCAGCCGATGCCGTTCGAGCAGGCCGAGAAGCCCGGCAAGACGCCCAAGGAAGAAGGCGTCGACGAGGATCTGGATCTGGACGTCGATGTCGACGACGATAATGATTCGCCCGATAACGACGTCGACCTCGGCGGCGACGACGATCTGGGCGTCGATACCGGCGACGACGGCAACGACGAAAGCTGACGTCGCATTTGATGACAAGGGGTCAAAAAAGCATCGCTCGATGCATTTGGCCCCTTGCATAACGGGCGCGCGCTGGTAAAGGCGGCGTCCCGGTCGCACCACCCAGGGCGACCCGCAAAATGGCACGGGGCCTTAGCTCAGCTGGGAGAGCGCTACAATGGCATTGTAGAGGTCAGCGGTTCGATCCCGCTAGGCTCCACCATTTTCCATATCGGCGCAGTCGAGTGCTCCTTATAGCATATTGGAGATTGACGGTCCGATCCGTCAGGTGCCACCATTTTCCTGAGAAGGCCTGCGAAAGCGGGCCTTTTTTATTTTGCGATTACGCTGGAGCGCCAGGTCGAGAATATCGTTGCCGGTCGACGGCAGGCCGGGCGGCCGCAACCAGGTTCGCGTCGTCCCCGATGAAGGCGATCGCCACTTCAGGTCTGTTGTCGGTGACGATCGCCGGCGGTTCGCCGGACCGGACGCGATCGACCGACCATCCGGCAATCCCACACGCTTTCTGCGCGAAATCGGCGAATGCCACGATTCTTCATCGTTCCTCGGTCCGTGGCCGGCAAGCGCCGCCTTGTCGCCGGCAAGGCGCGCCGGTTCGATCGCGACGCAAGCGATATCGGAAGCATGCGGCAGCGGGTGGTTGGAGCTGAGCGACATCGATCCGTCCGGCCGCCGCCGGATATCGAGATTCACCGGCATGACGCCGTCGCGACCCACGTCATTTAAGAGGGGTTGATTTGTCATAATCAGATAGATAATTTATAGAAATTAGATGATCGATGAATCATTCCAGGGAGTAGGTATGAATCCGAGTGACCCGCAGCGCAGCGTCGGCGACGCGCTGATCGAATGCCTGGAATCGATTGGCGCAAAGGTTTGCTTCGGCGTCCCCGGCGGCCAGACGATCCCGCTTTATGCGGCGGCCCGCCGCACCGGTTTTCGCCATGTGCTGATGCGCGACGAACGCAATGCCGCCTGCGCGGCAGATGCCTATGCCCGCGTCTCGGGGCGTATCGGAGTCTGCGACGCGACGGTCGGCCCCGGGGCAACCAATCTCGTCTCCGGCCTGGCGGAAGCCTATGCGTCGGCGATCCCGGTTCTGGCGATCGTCGCGGACGTCAAGACCGAGCGCGAGCATCTGCGCGTTCGCGGCGTGGCCTCGCAGGCGATGGAGCAGCAAATGATGCTGCAGAGCGTCACCAAGCGGGTCAGCCGGGTCCATACGTCCACGGGGTTGCGCGCAGCCTTTTCGGAGGCCGTGCGCACTGCCGTGACGGGCCGCGCCGGCCCCGTGGCGCTCGAAATACCGGAGGATATCTTCTTCGCACCGGCGGCAGCGCAGCCGCCGGTCGCAGCGGATCCTGACGGCGGGCGCTGGCCGCGATACGGCGCCGACCCCGGATCAGAAGACATTGCCAGCGCCGCGCAAATGCTCGCCGAGGCGGAGCGCCCGCTGATCCTGGCAGGCGGCGGCGCCTTGAGCAGCCGCGAGGCGGCCGAGGTCGTCGCATTGGCGGAGCGTCATTCGATTCCGGTGGTCACATCGATCAACGGAAAGGGCGTCATCGACGAACATCACCCGCTCGCGCGCGGTGTCGTGGGCGTTTTCGGTGCCGTCGAAGCGAGCGTCGCGCTTCGGCAAGCCGATGTCGTGCTGGTGCTGGGGTCCAAGTTCGCGCAATTCAACTCCTTTCTGTGGCGGTTGCCGTCGGCGGCGCAGCGCCTGATCCATGTCGACAGCGACGGCGGTGAGTTGGGGCGGGCGATTCCCGCGTCCTTGGCAATCTGTGCCGATGCGGGACGGACGGCGCGCCGCTTGCGCGAGGCACTCGACGGCCGCGCATCGCGCGCCGCATGGCGGATCGATCCTGCCGACTGCCCCGGGCAGCCCGGCACGTCCGATACCGACCCGCGGGTTGCGCCGGAACAAGTGGTCGCCGCCCTGTCCGAACGCGCCGACGAGGGAACCATCCTCGTGTCCGATGCCAGCCTGGCGTCGGGTTGGACCGCATCGCGCTATCGCGTGCGGGGGAGCGGCCGCCTCTTTCTGGCGCCGCGCGGCCTGGCGGGCATCGGCTGGGCCGGCGGCGCCGCGATCGGCGCTGCGTTTGCCCAGCGCGAACGCCCCGGCGGACGCATCGTCGCGGTATCGGGCGACGGCGCGACTTCCTATTGGATCGGCGAGGTCGAAACCGCGGTTCGCCACCAATTGCCGATCATCTTCGTCATCCTCAACAATGCCGGATTCGGCTGGATCATGCAGGGCGAAAAGATGCTCGATATCCACCCCCGGTCGACCTTCGGCCCGGTCGATTTCGCGGCCATGGGACGGGCGATGGGCGCACGCGGCTATCGGGCCGAAACAATCGACGAGGCGATCGAGGCCATCGACGAAGCCTGGACGGCGCAAGGGCCCGTCGTGATCGACATCCTGACGTCGGAAGACGCGTCGCCCAGCGTCGATTGGGGCAGCATCGATCCGTCGGCGGCATCGGCCTTCGGCGCCTATGGGATGGGATGACGGTCGATGGAGAATTTTCGACCCGTACATCTTCACTGGGCCCTTGGCCCACAGAACGGCGGCACCCTGATCCGGGACGAGCATCGCGCATTGTCGCCCGATGAGTTCGCCGCCGAGGTCGCCGGTCTGGCCTTCATGTTCGTGCAGCAAGGCATCGGCCGCGGGGATGTCGTGGCGACGATGCTGCCCAACCGTCTCGACATCGTCGTGGCGATGTTCGCGGCATGGCGGCTCGGCGCCGCCTTCATGCCGATCAACCCCGATCTGACGCGCAGCGAAGCCCTGTACCAGATCGAGGATTCCGGCAGTCGCCTGGTCCTCGTCGATGCGAAAGCCGCCAATCATATCGCGGGGACGAAGGTTGCGCTCCTGTCGGTCGACGCCTGCCTCGTGCCCTCCGGCGCCGTCCTGCCCGACCCCGGCGTCGCCGCCGATGAAACCGCCCTGCTGATCTATACCAGCGGCACCACCGGGCGACCCAAGGGTGTCATGCTGAGCCACGGCAATATCGATGCGATGATCAAGTCGATTCATGCCGCGCTGGCCATGCGCGACGAACTGTCTTTGCTGGTGCTGCCGCTATTCCACGTCAATGCCCTGCTGGTCAGCATCCTTGCGCCTCTGGCCGCGGGCGGGCGGGCGCATATCCTGAAAGGCTTCGACCGGCACAGTTTCTGGCAGAGCATATGCCGCAGCGGCGCCACCTATTTTTCGGGGGTGCCCGCCATGTATCTGCTGCTGTCGGGCGAGCAGGGAGAGGTGGCGCGCGCGCCCCGGCTCCGCTTCGCCATTTGCGGCGCGGCCCCGATGCCGGCCGGCGCGATCGCGGCGTTCGAGGGGCGATATGGGGTTCCGGTCATCGAAGGATATGGGCTCACCGAATCGACCGTCGGTGCGGCGCTGAACCCGCTTGAAGGCCCGCGCCGTCCGGGAAGCGTGGGGAAAGCCATGCCGGGGATCGAAATCGCCATCATGGGAACTGGAAACCGTCGCTGTCCGCCAGGCCGCGTGGGCGAAATATGGGTTCGAGGCCCCAATGTCATGACGGGCTATCTGCAACGGCCGGAGGAAACGGCCGAGGTGCTGACCGATGGCTGGCTGCGAACCGGGGATCTCGGCTGCCTCGATTCCGAAGGGTGGCTGACGATCGCCGGGCGCAAGAAGGACCTGATCATCCGCGGCGGAGAGAATATCTATCCTTCCGAACTCGAGCAGGTGATGGCAGCGACCGATCTTGTCGCCGAAGTCGCCGTGATCGGCAGAAGCGACGATGTGATGGGTGAGGTGCCCGTTGCCTTCGTCGCTGCCGCAAATGGCGCCGCGGCAGACGATGTCCGGCGCCGCCTCGAAGCGGATGTCGAGCGGCACCTCGCCCGGTTCAAACGTCCGGTCGCCTATCATTTTCTGGACAGCCTGCCCCGAAACGCGATCGGCAAGGTGGACAAGCTGGCGCTGAAACGGCGGCTGGAAGGGGCACAGGCCGCCGATGCGATCACCATCATACGACCCAACCGAGGGAGATCATCATGAAGTTCGGACTTTTTGGTGGGGCCGCCCGCGGCGCCGACCAGACCGGCGACAGCCAGTCCTATCGCAGCTTTATCGACTATGTCGTGAAGGCCGAGGAACTGGGGTTCGAATCCCTGTTCCTCGTCGAACATCATTTTACCGGTGCGGGACAATTGAGCGCCTCGATGACCCTGCTGTCCTATCTGGCCGGTCTGACGAGCCGAATGCGTCTCGGCACGGGCGTGACCGTGCTGCCTTGGCACAATCCGGTGCTGATGGCGGAGCAGGCCGCGACCGTCGATGTCGTATCGAACGGCCGGCTCGATTTCGGTATCGGCCGCGGGTATCGGCCGAATGAATTCCATGGCTTCATTGTCGATCCCGCGACGGCTCCGGCACGCTTCGACGAGGCCATCGATCTGATCCTGAAAAGCTGGACGACACGTGATCGCTGGTCGCATCAGGGGCAATATTGGCGCTATCGCGACATCATCGTCGAGCCGCAGCCGGTGCAGCAGCCGCATCCGCCGATCTGGGTCGCGGCGCAGAGTGAAGCCTCGATTCGCCAGGCTGCGGCGCGCGGGCAGTCGCTGCTTCTCGATCAGTTCAGCGACACGCAGGCCATCGGTCAGCGCATCGCCTGGTATCGCGACGAGCAGGTGATTCGCGGCGTAGAGGCGCGGTCGCACCAGATTGCGGTGACGCGCGGACTGTTGCTGGTCGATGATGATGCAAAGCGGAGCGCGGAAGTGGATCGCAGGCTGAAGGCGATCGCGATGCTGGCAGCGACCGCCCGTGTGCCGAACGAAGAAGGGGAAGCCCCCGTCATCGGATCGCAGATGCTGGATTCGTCGCAGGGCGCAACCGAAGCATCGACGGTGATCGGCACGCCGGAGGCCTGCATCGCCCGGCTGAAAGAGCTGGAAGCCGTCGGCGTCGATTATGTGCTGTTCAACGATCCTTGGGGCGGAGTCGAGCGGCTGCGTTTCTTCGCTCGCGAGGTGTTGGGCGAGTTTTCCGGGCAGCCGGTCGAGGAAAGCGCGGTAGCCTGAATCAAAGGCCCCGGCCTAGGGTCCGTACTCCATTACAGCGGCGTCGAGGCGCCCAAATGGCGAACAGATCGGGCCGAAAGACGCGCCGCGAGGGCCGGTGGTCCTTGCAAGCGGCTTTCGGGCCGAGATGGAAGCCATTTGCGCGTCCCGAAGGGATTTGATCAAAATGGCCCATTGCTTCGTCGAGAAGTCTCGAAATATTGACATATTCCTTCGCCTTCTCTCCTCGCACTGGGCCATTTTGCCTCAAACCTCGACGCCGCTGTAATGGAGTACGGACCCTAGCGGCCGGGGCGGATCACCGCGCGGAGGATTTCTCCCCGCGATAGCGCGTCGAGTCCCGCATTGACCTCGTCGAGCGAGAGGATGCGGCTGATGAAGCCCGCAAGATCGAGCCTTCCCGTTTCGGCAAGCCGCACGAAGGCCGGGAAATCACGGCGGATTTGCGACGAGCCGAACAGGGCGCTCGAAAGCCGCTGCTCGGAAAGGAAAAAGGGCAAAGCAGCGAGTTCGAAGCGGCCGTCGGCGGGCGGCATGCCGACGACGACGATCTCTCCCGCCCTGCGCGTGATTGCCTGGGCCTGCGCTACGGTAGCGGGAGCGCCCACCGCATCGATGGTCGCATCGACCCCCAGCCCGCCGGTGGCCGCGCGGACCGTCTCCACGAGATCGCCTTCGGCCGGATCGAGAGCGTGGGTGGCGCCCCGTCGCCGCGCGTCGTCGCGACGCGCCGGATTGGGGTCGATGGCGATGATGGTGGCCGCACCCTTCAGTCCGCCGCCCAATATCGCGGCGAGCCCCACCGTCCCGCAGCCGATGACCGCGAGCGTCCCGCCGTGCGACAATTGCGTGCGGTTGAGAACGGTCGACAGGCCAGTGGTGACACCGCATCCGATCAGGGCCAGTGATTCGGGTGGCTGCTCGGTATCGATAGCGACCAGCGACGCCTGATCGACGGTCATCTCCTCCGCGAAAGTGCCCAGCCCGAAAAGCGCCGTCGCAACCGACCCGTCCGCGCGCCGCGCGCGCGGCACCGACCGCAGGCTGGACGACAGGATGCAGATATGCGGCCGGCCGGCGGCGCAGTGGTGGCAGCGCCCACATGAGGGAGCCGACGAGCTGATCACCGTGTCGCCGACCCGAAGGTCCGAGACATGGCTGCCGACAGCCAGAACCGTTCCGCTTGCCTCGTGCCCCATGAGCACCGGGGATCCATAATGATGATCGCCGCGCCGAACCGCCGCGTCGGTCTGGCACAGCGCGGTCGCGTCGATGCGGACGTGCACGTCGGTAGGGCCCGGCGGCAGGCTCTCCACCTCTTCCAATCGCAGGTCTTCGCCCGCTGCGACGAAGATCGCGGCCTTCATCCCCACCTCGCCGGCACGCCGGTCGGCATGCGATACATGAGACCGGTGATTTGCGGTCGGGGCCGGCTATCGTCGAAACGCAGTTTCGGCAGATGGTCGAGCAGCGCGTTGACAGCGGCGGTCAACTCCATCCGGGCAACTTGCGATCCGGCGCAATAATGAACGCCGGTCGAAAAGGCCAGGGTCACGCGTGGGTTCCGATCGGGCATGAACATGTCGGGATTTTCGAAACGCTCCGGATCGCGATTGGCGGCACCGATCGCGGCCTCGACGATCGATCCCGCCGGGATCTCGACCCCGTCGATCACGCAGTCGCGCGTGGCGAGGCGAGGCGGCGCGAATAGAACCGGTCCGTTCCATCGCAGCACTTCCTCGACGATCCGGGGAATCCGTTCGCGTTCGACATAGAGGCGCTCGAGTAACTCGGGCCGTTCCAAAAGCGTCACGAGCAGGATGCCCAACGAGCGGAAGGTCGTCCCCGCCCCCGCGGGCAGAAGATTGTTGATGAGACCCAGCAGATGTCGTTCGCCGATTTTCTCGCGAACGCCGTCCAGTTCGATCTCGCGCTCCAGAAGCATGCTGATGATGTCATCGCGCGGCCTCTTTCGCCTGTCCTCGATAATCCGGCGCATATAATCCTCGACGGCGAGGCGGGCGCTGCGCGCCTCGTCGGGGGGCGCGGCCGCGATCTGCAGCATCGCAGTCCATTCGTGGAAGCATTCGAGATCTTCCTTCTTCACGCCAAGTACCATCGCGATCACATAGACGGGAAACTCGGCGCAATATTCGAAATAGAGGTCGGCCGATCCTCTGGCTTTGAATCCTGCGATCAATTGATCGAGGCGCGGCCTGACGAAGCCGCTCCATATCTCGAGACCGTGCCGCGTGAAGGCGGGCTGGACGAGCGCCCGGAATTTGCGATGTTCGGGATCGTCCGACCCCATCAACGATATTTCGCCAAAGACATATTCGGTCATCTTGCGGATGCCCGCGTTGGAGAAGCCGATATTGTCCTGCAATATCTGTTCGGTGACGTCATAGCCGACCGAAATGAAGCGCTGGGCTTCCGGCCAGACCTCCGCCATCGGGTCGGGCACGCCGAAGAGTTCGAACGTCGATCCGCGGTGGATCGGTCCCCGGCCGCGCAACTCGGCGAGCTTCGGATAGGGGTCGGACACCAGTCCGGCACCGGTGCGCTTCGTCGTGCGCCTTTCCCAATCTTCCCGGCCAACGCCGGCCGTCGTGTCAACGCTTGTTTCGGTCATCGGATCTTTCATTCGTGCTAGCGAGAGTCAAAAGGCAAGGCCGCCGCCGCCATCGACGACGAGGGTCTGACCGTTGATGAACGAGGCGGCCGGGCTGAGGAGGAAGAGGATCGCGCGCGCCGCATCCGCTGCTTCCCCCAGCCGTCCCAATGGCGTGCGGGCGAGGACGTCGCGGCCGTAGGCGCCATCGGCAATGTCGTGAAGCCGCGGGGTTCGGGTGATGCCCGGCGCCACGGCGTTGGCCCGATAGCGGCCGGCCGCGGACACGGCATGCCAGCGCGTCAAGCCGGCAATGGCCGCCTTGCCCGCCGGGTACCAGCCATTGTCGGCGGAGCCGCCGCGCCCGGTCACGAGCGAGGGCGGCGGCCCACCGGCCACGGCGCCCGCCACCGAGGCGACATTGACCAGACTGGCGTGGACGGAGTCCGCAGGCAGGCTCGCCATCCATGCGGCTGTAACGCGCTGGACGCTGCCCGCGGTCTGCGCCAGCCCCTCTTCGATGCTCAGGGGTAGGGAGGACGGCGGTCCCGCGTTGTTCACCAGATGTGCGATCGGGCCATGGCGGGCTGCGATCTTGCCGATATATTCTCCAACGTCGTCGGGCTGGCCGGTGTCGAGAACATAGGGGTGGAAGATCGGGCCGAGGCCCAGGGAATGAAGGCGATCGGCGTCGATATCGATGCCGATCACCGTCACATCCGCGGCGCACAGCATCTGCGCCGTCGCGGCGCCGATTCCGCTGGCGGCGCCCGTAACGATCGCCGCGCTGCCGACCGGGAAGGAGAGGAAATCGAGCGACATCAGCTTACTGCTCACCCGCGCCGGCGATCGCCGCCGCGAAAGACTCCGGCTGGTCGATCGAAACGAAATGTCCGGCCCCCGGGACCACTCCGCAACTGGCATGGAGGACGCACTGCCGCGCGGCCTCGATGCAGTCGGCTGCCGGACCTTTTTCTCCGAACAGGAAATGCGTCGGGACGGTCAGCGCGCTCAGGGTTGCCGCCGCATCATGATCGCGAATGGCTTCCATGGCGGCGATCATCGATTCCGCGCCGGCTTGCTCGCGATCGGCGTTCCACCGTCCGAGAAGAGCGTCGTCGAGCGGTGAACAAAGCCGGGCCTGGACCGCATCGCCATCCTGTCGGGGAACGCCGAACATCCGGTTCACCAACGGCCATCCTGCGTCCCACCAAGCTCGATCGCGCACCTGCATTTCGACCAGGAGCAGCGCCGCGACCTGGTTCGGTCTTTGAACGGCGAGCGCGGCGGCAACGAAAGCCCCGATCGAGGTGCCGACCAGAACGGCCGGTTCCTGCGTTCGCCCGGCCAGCATGTCGCCGAGCAGCGCCGCCCGCTCGTCGATCGAAAGGTCGAAGCGCGCGGCGTTCGACGCCCCATGGCCCGGCATATCCCAGCCGAGCAGCCTATATTGGTCGGCCAGCAGCGGGACGATGCGATCGAATTCATGGATCGAATGGCCGTTGCCATGCAGCAGAACCAACGGACGGGTGCCCGCGCCGCCGCTGTAAAGGGCGACCGGGCCGGCCGCCGTTTCCTCGATGGTCATGGTCATGTCCCGAAGCATCACGCGGCCTCCTGCGCCGCATGTCGCGCGGCCTGCATCCCGAACAGCATTCCCGGCGCGATCGAGGCTCCGGCTCCCGGGTAGCAGGGGCCGAAAATCCCGCTTGCAGTGTTGCCTGCCGCATAAAGGCCGGCGATCGGCCGGAGGTTCGAATCCAGCACGCGCCCATGGGCATCGGTGCGGACTCCGCCCGCCGTCCCGACGTCGCCGGGATAGAGGCGCACGGCATAGAAAGGCGGTTGCTCGACCGGCCCCAGATTGGGGTTGGGTTTGACCCGCCAATCCCCATAATAGCGGCTGATCGCCTTCGTTCCCCGGCCGTATCGATCGTCGCGGCCTGCTCTGGCACCGCGGTTGAAATGATCGAGAGTGGCGCGAAGCCGATCGGGCTCGACGTCCATTTGCCCGGCAAGTTCCTCGATCGACCCGGCGCGGATCAGAAATCCGCTTTCGATCCATCCGGCCGGTGTGATCATCGGCGGGGCCATGCCGAAAGCATATCGGTTGCGGTGCCGGCTCTCGAGGATCAGCCAGCTATGATCGGTATCGAGCTTGGCGTGGCGGGCGATCATCTGTTGGCCGACCTCCATATAGGGGCCGGCCTCATCCATGTAGCGTTCGCCCTGGGTGTCCACGACGAGCGAATGGGGAAAGCAGCGATCCCACACATGAACCATGGGCCCCGTCGGGGTTTTCGTGCCGGGAACCCACCACGCCTCCTCCATCATCGACAGGGTTGCGCCGGCATCCCGAGCGGCACGAATCCCGTCGCCGGTGTCCCCGCCGGGAGCCATGGTGGCGTCGATTCCGACGGGTGCCTGATGGCGCGCCCGCAACAGCGCATCCCGGGCGAATCCCCCCGTGGCAAGCAATATTCCCTTGCGCGCGACCACCCGGATCCGTGTTCCGTCGCGGTCCAGTACGGCCCCGACCGCACGCTCGTTCTCGACAAGCAGTTCGACGAGACGCGCCCCGCACCAGAGGTCCACGCCGCTTCGTCGCACCGCCCGCAGCATCCGGCCGATGAGCGCTTTTCCGCGCGTGGCGAGCCGTGCGCCGGTCGCCTTGGCCCGGACTGACCGCGCGGCGACCCGGAGGGCGATACACGCGGCTTCGAACGAGCGCACGCCGAGCGCCATCTTCGACACCTCGATCGAATGCGCCGCGGAGAACAGGGCGCCGGGGGCCAGCAAGGCTTCGTCCGCGCCGAGGTCGCGCAAGTCGAACGTGTCGCAATATAATGTGCGCCCGATGTCGAGGCCGCCGGGCAGTTCGGCATAATAGTCGGACCAGCCGCGGGCATGACGAAGCGCCAGTCCCTGTTCGTCGAGGAAAGCGGCGAATGCCGGCGCCTCCCGAACGAATGCCGTCACGCGATCGCGATCGATGGCATCCTGATCGGGGCCGATCAGCGCATCGAGATAGCGCAGGCCATCCTCGCGCGAATCCGCGATGCCATTTTGCGCGAGAACATGGCTTCCGGGGAGCCATATGGTCCCGCCCGACAGCGCCGTTGCGCCCCCCACCCATGCTTCCTTTTCGGCGAGCAGCACATCCAGCCCGGCAAGGCGCGCAGCGAGCGCGCCGGTCATTCCGGCCGCGCCGCCGCCGAGCACCAGGAAGTCGCAGAAATGTTCGCTCTTGCGCAAAGTCTTTCCTCTTCTCTATTAATATCTAAATTATAGCACTGATTTTGAAAAGCGGAATTTTGACCTTTCCAACACGCATCCGAAAAAATGCGGCGGCGTCGCGAGGCTTGCGTGGATGTCCCATCAAGGAGAAAATTTTTGGCGACTGACAATCTGGCGGAACAGGGCGCGATCGAGGCCCGTGCGGTGGCCGAAGCTTTGAAGCTGGGACTACGCCGTTTGGCGAAGGCCGTCGTGATCGTGACAGCGCATCGCGGCGACAGGCGCGCCGCGATGACGGCAACCGCCGTTTCGGAACTGTCGATGGATCCGCCGTCCCTGCTGATCTGCGCCAATCGGTCGGCATCGATGTTTTCGCTGCTCGAGGAAGGAGGCGACTTCTGCGTCAACATATTGGATGTTTCGCAGCGCGATATCGCCGAACGTTGCGCCGGGGGCGCTTCGGGCGAGGCCCGTTTTTCCGATGCCGGGTGGCAAAGGGCCGCCAATGGCGGCTGGATACTCGAAGGCGCTCAGGCAAGCTTCGCCTGCCGGTATGAGCAGGCCCTCTTTTATGGAACGCACGGCGTCTTCGTCGGGCGGGTGATCGATGTTCGCATTGCCGGGGATGTCAGCCCGTTGATCTATGTCGATGGAGCGTTCCGGTGCTGACGCGACGCGCGCTAGGCCCCGGCGGCAAGAGAGGAGGCAAGGGGATATCGGCCGCGAGCCGCACAGGCGCGGCGACGGCCGATCAGGACCCAGGCAAGTTCAGCAGGCGCTTGGCAATGATGCCCAATTGGATCTCGCTTGTTCCTCCTTCGATCGAATTGCCCTTCGTTCGCAACCATTCGCGCGCCGGCAGACCGAAGGCGGTTGCGTCGCTTTCCCATTCCAGCGACTGCGATCCGCCGAGCGCCATGCGGAGTTCGTGGCGCCGCTTGTGGAGTTCGGTCGCGGCATATTTCATCACCGAGGATCCCGCGGGCAGGGCGCGGCCATCTCGCAATTCGTCGATGAATCGTTCGCTCATCGCCCGAAAGGCCAGAGCGTCGACGTCGAATTCCGCCACTGCGGCGCGCAACAGCGGATCGCCGGCCAGTCGTTCGGCGAATTCCTGTCCCAGCGCCTCGTCCGAACCGAGCAAGCCCAGCCCCGAAATCATCTCGCGTTCGTGCGACAGAAGATATTTCGCAACGTCCCACCCCCTGTCGACCTCGCCGACGATCTGATCCTTGGGCACGCGCACATCGTCGAAAAAAGTCTCGCAGAAAGGCGAGTAGCCGGAGATCAGGCGGATGGGCCGCGTCGTCACGCCAGGGCTGGCCATGTCAAACAGGAGGAAACTGATCCCCTGATGTTTCGGGGCGGCCGTGTTGGTGCGCACGAGGCAGAATATCCAGTCGGACTTGTCCGCGTGGCTGGTCCATATCTTCTGCCCGTTGACCCGCCAGTGATCGCCCCTGTCCTCCGCCCGCGTCCGCAGCGCCGCGAGGTCCGATCCGGCATCCGGTTCGGAATATCCCTGGCACCAGCGGATCTCTCCGCGCGCGATCTCGGGCAGGAACCGCCTCTTCTGAGCCTCCGTTCCATATTTGAGCAGCGCGGGCCCCAGCATGGAGATTCCGAAACTGAACAGCGGATTGCGCGCTTCGATGCGGTCCATCTCCTGCCGCAATATGCCGCATTGGTCGGGCGACAGGCCGCCGCCGCCATATTCGACGGGCCAATCGGGCGCGGTCCAGCCGCGGTCCGCCATCGCCTCCATCCAGTTCTTCTGGGCGGCGCTGCTGAAATCCGGGTCGCGGCCGCCCCAGCAATGATCTTCCTCGCCATGGCCGGGGCCGCGCATTTCCGGCGGACAATGGGTTTCCAGCCACGCCCGCGTTTCCCGACGAAAGTGATGCGACTGGCTTTTCAACTGGTTTTTCATTTTATCTAAATTATATTACTAATTATGAGAATCAACCAGTTTTGATGACTTGGCGCGCGCGCAAGGCTAGGGGAGGAAGGCGGCAGGTGGAAATGACAGGCCGAACAGGCGGCTTTATCGGTAAAGGACCAATTTAATGATGGATCGAATGTCGCCAGTGCGAATTCCGAAGGCGGCGGAGATCATCGCCCAGGCCATCCGACGCCGCATCGTGCTCGGTGAGCTGGTCGAAGGAAGCGCCTTGCCGATCGAAGCGGACATGATGGCGCAGTTCGACGTATCGCGCCCGACGCTACGCGAAGCGATCCGCCTGCTGGAGGCCGAGGGACTTGTCCGCGTCCTGCGCGGCGCCAAGGGGGGCGTGCGCATTTGCACGCCGCAAGAGGAATCCACGGCGCAAACCCTGGGGTTCCTGCTCCAGTTTCGAGGCGCGACGCTTGCCGAGGTGCTCGAGGCGCGCGCCTTTCTCGAACCTCGCCTGGCTGCCCGCCTGGCGGGAGCGGCCACTGCGGAGGATATTCAGGCGCTGCGCGATCATGTGGCGCATGAAGCCGCCGTCATCGAGGATTTCGACCGGTTCGGCCGGGCGACCGCCGAATTTCACCGGCTGCTTGTCCAGCGGGCGGGCAATGTCGCGCTGGCGGTCATCGTCAGCATGCTCGACGATATATTCGTGCGGCATGTCGAGCGGTTTCTGAGCCGGTCCCGCCCGGATCAACTCGCGCTCAATCAGAAAGCGCTGGCCAATCACGGCTCGTTGGTCGACGCGATCGCCGCCCGCAAACCCAAACGCGCCGAAACTATATGGCAGGATCATATGGACCAGCTGCGGGAAATTATCGGCAGCGAGCTCGGCCAGACGACGGTCCTCGACTTGTATTGAGGCGCGGCGATCGGCCTAGGCCGTCTGCAAGACCTCCACCATCGCGCCGCGAACAGCGGCTTCAGCCGAGGCGGCAGCGGCGTCGCACGCCCGGGCCTGCCACCATGAAATCCGTGGCAAATTCCTGACGGGCGCCGGCGAACATTCGCGTCTTCCACATTGTCATCTCCAAAAAAAGATATATCATTATACTAATAATAGGGAGGGATATTCATGGCCGAGAAGAGCGATTCGGAGCGGCTGTCCGGTCCGCTAACCGATGTCAAAGTATTGGAAATTGGTCACTATATAGCCGCCCCGCATTGCGCGATGATGTTGGCGGACCAGGGTGCGGATGTCATCAAGCTCGAACCGCTTGGCGGTGAGCCGGGCCGCCACTCGCCGCCGCTCGCGGATGACGGCGAAAGCCTGGCTTTCGCTTGCCACAACCGCGGGAAGCGAAGCGCGGCCCTCGACCTGCGGAGCCCGGCGAGCGCTCCGGCGCTCGATGCACTTCTTCGCTGGGCCGATGTCGTCGTCACCAATTACGCGCTCGGCATACCGGAAAAGCTGGGCTTCGGTTTCGAACGGCTGCACACCATCAATCCACGCGCCTCGATGGTTCATATCACCGGCTATGGCGTCGACGATCCGCGGCGCGACTATCTGGCATTCGATCCGGCCATTCAGGCGATGAGCGGCTATGCCTCGCTCAATGGTCCGGCAGGGGGGGATCCGTTGATTAGCCCCTTCTTCATGGCCGATCATTCGGTCGCCATGAATGCCGCCTATGCGGTAATGTGCGCGCTATGGGAGCAGCGCCGTACCGGCGTCGGTCGCTTCGTATCGGTTTCGATGCTCGAATCGATGACCTCGCAGCTCAGCTATCATGTCCCCGCCGCGGGCGTGAAGGGCGAGACGCCGGGACGCGGATCCAGCCGCGGAATGCTCGAGATGTTCGCGACGCGGGATGCGCCGATGTTCATACTGCCGGGCACGCCCGGCATGTGGGAAGCATTGTGCGGTCTGCTGGGGCATCCCGAATGGGTTCCCGAAGCCGGCAAGAAGCTCGACCTCGCTGCCGATCCGGCCCTGGCGGTGACGGTGATCAAGGCGACGCGATCGTGGTTCGCCGAGCGCGGCTCGAAGGAGGCTTTCGCCGAATTACAGCGCGCCGGAATCGCGTGCGGTGTCGCGCGCAGCGTCGCGCAACTTTACGAGGAAGAGGTCGCGGACGCGACGACGGCGATCGCCTTCGTCGAACTGGCGGGCGGCGGGTCGCCCGTGCCGGTGCCTGGCGCGGCCTTTCGCATGGCCCGGGACGGCGCCTTGCCCCGCCGCGTGGCGGGGCTCGGCGCGGACACGCGGGCGATCCTTGCCGGGCTGGGGGTCGACGAGCAACAAGTCGAGGCGATGCTGCCGCCGGCGCAGGCGATGTCCGCCTGACGGCACGGCGCTCGCCGTCCCCGTCATCAACGCACACCGGCACCGCTGGCCTGTCCGCTGCATAGGCCGACCGCCTTCGGTCGCCTTCGGTCGGTTCGATCATGTTCCGCCACGTCGTCCTTGTCGCTGGAAAAGCGGCGCTGGGGCGGGGTGGTGCGTGCGCGCCCTTTTTGCGGGCAGCGCTCAAAGAAGACGGGCCGGCGCATGGAAGCGCCGGCCCGACAAGTGGGCCTTGGTGAGAGGACTCAGGCCGCCGTCAGATGTTTCGGATAGCGCAGGTCCGGAGCCAGCCCGTCGCCCATCATGTCGATGAAATTCTCGCGCAGGAATGCATCGACCGATGATCGGGGCAGGTTGGCCGCCGCGATCGAGGCCCGAAAATGCTTCATCGGATCGCGTCCGCCTTCCGGGTGCGGATAGTCGGAGGAATACATGCAGATTTCGGGCGCCGAATTGGCAATGATCCAACCGGTATCGTCGGTCGGATAGGGAGTCACGCGGACCTGGCGGCGGACGATTTCGCTGGGCTTTGCGGTCAGCTTGCGCAGGCGCTCTTCGTGCCGTGCGAACGCCATGACGCTCGAGTCGAGCAGCTTCATGAAGCTCGGCAGCCATGATGCGCCCAGTTCGATGACGCCGAATTTCAGCTTGGGGAATTTGCACATCACGCCATCGAACATGAGCGCGGCGAGCGTCAGCAGGATGGGATGCGGAATCGCGATCAGGCCAAGCGAATTATGATCGCCGTCACCGCCACTGACCGTATCATTCACATTGGCACGGCCGGTGAATTTGTAACCGCGGGGAAACTGCGTGCCGGCGATGTGAAAGACGATCGGCAGGCCCGCCTCCTGGGCGATCGCCCAAAGCGGCTCGAGATCGATATGGGCATGCGAATGGGTTTCGGGGGGATGGGCGGGGATCATCAGCGCCTTGGCGCCGAGCTCGATGGCATATTTGGCTTCAGCGGGGGTGCGTTCCATGTCGGCGATCGGAATATAGGCCACAGGCAAAAGCCGGCGATCGACCGAGCAATAATCGGTCATCATCCGATTATGCGCGCGGGCGGACGCATAGGCGAGATCCATGTTCGTGCCGGCGTCGAAGTCGAAATTGCGCAGACAGAGCGAGGTAAAGATCAACTGACTGGCATAGCCCTGCAGATCGAGGACGCGGGGCCGGTCATCGGCGCGAAAGGCGCCTGCGGCTTCGTACATCTTGCGGTTATGGACATTCTCGTCCGCCCCGGCGCGGAATTCGGGATCGTCATGCTTTGCCGCGAACTGCTCGAACACGCCCTTTTCGATCAGCGGGGCCATGCGGGCGCGGAATTCGCGTTCCTGATTGCGGGCCTCCCGATAGGTTTCGAGCATCCCCGGATCGAAATAGGGATCGAGGCAATCGGGCAATTCGACGATATGCGCGTCGGCATCATGGACGATTTCATTTTGGACATAGGACATGGAATCTCTCCTATTTGGCAGCGGCCGATCGGCTTCGATCGGCCGTGCACGTGGCGGATCAGAAGGATTTCGAGACGCGGATGCCAAAGAGGCGCGGCGCGCCGACATAGCCGACATACCCCCCCGAACCGAAGGGTAGCCCATAAGCGTAGAGCAGGTAGTTTTTGTCGAGCAGATTCTTCGCGAAAACCTCGACAGAGAAGCCGTCCGCGCTGTTGACGCCGATCCGCCCGTTGAGCACGCCATAAGCCGGCATCCGCGTGAACGGGTTGAGATCCTGCGCGACATAGATATCGCTCTTCCAGGCATAGTCCAGGCGAAGATAGCCATCGAGGCCATCGGTGATCGGCGCGGTATAGCTTGCAGCCGCATTGACGTTCCATTTGGCCGAGCCGTTCAGGCGCTTGCCCGAAAGGTCGCAGGGCCCGGTCACCCCGCTGCATTGACCGTTCTTGAAGTCGGTATAGTGCGCGTCGACATAGCTGGCACCGAACGAAAGCGAAAAGCGCCGGGAAGGCGCCCAATGGCCTTCGAGTTCCACGCCTTTGGTGATGAACTCATCGGCATTGGCGGTGATGTAGCGCGTGCCGTCGAACGCGGTCGTCTGGAAATTATTATATGTCGTATAGAATGCGGCCGCATTGACCGTAAGCGTGCGATCGAGAAAGACGCCTTTCAATCCGAGTTCGTAATTGAGGTTCTTCTCTTCCTCGAACATCAGGCCCGACAGGCTCGACACGCGCGTCATCGTCATCCCGCCCGGCTTGAAGCCGCGCGCGAGGCTGGCATAGGTCGTCAGTTCCGGCGTCCACGCATAGCGAAGATCGACTTTCCACGTGAGAGCCTTGTCGGTCCGGTCGCGGTAAATCTGTCCGAAGTTCGGATAGATATATATCTGGGATTTCTGATCGAAGCTGAATTTCTGCGGTTCCCAAGTGTAGCGGGCACCGGCTGCGAGAGTCAGCTTGTCGGTCAGCTTATATTCCATATGCCCAAAGACGGCATAGCTGCGGTCCTTGACGATCGAGTCGGTGATCGCTGCCTGTCCTTCGACCAATACCGGCGGTCGGTCGTCGGGACCGATGTGCAGATCCTCATAGTCGCGCGAACGGCGGTCGTAGAAGAATAGGCCCGCGACATAGGTGAGATTCTGCTCGGCGGGTGAGGTGAGGCGGAGTTCCTGGCTGAATTGCTTGTGGGCCTGATAGATGAGGAACCCGTTCAGGAAATTCCAATCCACCGAATCGGGATCGTTGACCGATCGGACCGTCCACCGGCGCCAGCCGGTGAGCGATGTCAGCTTGTGGTCGCCGATATCGACGTTGACCTCCATGCTGACGCCGCCGCCGCTGTTGGGATTGGTGCTGAGCCCATCCTGGATCGTGATCCGGCTGAACGGATAGCCCGGCGGAGGGGTGACGGGATAGAATCCGCTGGCGGTTGTCGGCGTGCCGGTCACTTTGGTGAATACCGCGCTGCAGCAGATCGAGGTCTCCTTGTGATAATCTCCCGAAATCAGCACATCGAATTTGTCGGCGGTGTAAAAAAGCTTGCCGCGCACGCTGAACTTGTTCTCGTCATCCACCCGGCGATCGAGAACCGAATTATAGAGTAAGCCGCCGCGCGTGCTCTTCGCCATCGAAATGCTGGCGCCGAGCTTGCCCTCGACGATCGGTCCGGACAGATAGCCGCGTGCTTCCAAGGTGTCATATTCGCCCACGACAACCTCGGCGCGGCCGGACACATCGGACACGCTGGGTTTGCGGGTGATGATATGGACCAATCCCCCGGCTGTATTCATCCCGAACAGCGTCCCTTGCGGGCCGCGCAGAACCTCGATGCGTTCGATGTCCAGAAAATCCTGAGACGATGCCATCCCGGTCCGCGCCATGAAAATGCCGTCGACGAAGACGCCCAGCGACGAGTGGCGCCCCGGATTGCCCTGGACCGAACTGACGCCGCGCATGTTCATGGTCGAGGCCCGGGCATCGCCGAGTTGCAGCGATTTGAAGCTGGGAGCGATGCGTTCGATATCGTGAAAGCTGGTGATCTGATTGTCTTCGATCCGCTTCCCGCCAATGACGGTCATCGCGATCGGGACATCCTTCACATTCTGCGCCCGCTTTTGTGCGGTGACGACGATCTCGTCATCGATATCGCTGACGCGGTCGGCCGGCGGTGTCGCAACCGGTGCGGCGGTCTGAGCGTGCGCGGCGGAAAATGGCACGGCGCAAGCGGCTGTGGCGAGCAAGGATGCCCGCAGGATATAAGCGTTGTAACGCATTCGTGCCTCTCCCCAGAGACTTTGTTGTTCGATGCTCAGGCCGCTCCTGCCTCGGTGGCAGAGGGCGGCCCGGCGTCGCCATCATAAATCGGATAAATAGTGCACTCAATACCCTAAATATAATTTTTTAGCTGTTTGTTGCTCGGGTAGCCCCCAAAATTCCGGTTTCCTGGGGTGCTTTCGCATCCAATTCATCGAGTTGACGACGAATTTCCGCATGGGCCCGGGCGTCGAGTCGATAGCCGCGGATGATCCAGGCGGTGAAAAGGCCGGTCGATGCCGGCAGGAGCGCATAGAGGAACGCGAGAACATGAAGGCTGCTCGCGCTGTTGTCCGGGCCGAGTTTGATGTCGAAGTCGACGAGGCTGAGGATGTAGAGCGCCGCCCCGGTCATGACCGCCGATCCGATCTTGCCGATCGATGAGAGGAGCGAAAGCAGAAGCGACATCCGGTCGACTCCGGTCGAGAGCCGCACTTCATCCGCGACGTCCGCCATCATCGAGCGAATGAGGATGGGGCCCGCGTTGCTGGGCAGCCCCGCGATGGCCATCACGATCAACGATAGCGCGACCTGCTTTGGCGGCACGAGGAGGATCGCGGATTGCACGACGGCATAGGTGAGCCCCGACCACATCAGTGCGCGATGTTTGCCTCTGCCCTTTGCGATGCGGATCCAGAGCGGCGCTCCGACCATCCCGCCTATGAAATAGGCGAGCAGCGCCAGACCGGCGATATCGCGATCGATCAGCTTGAGGCTGTCGAAAAAGGTAAAGAGCAGCGTTGCCGCAACGGCGGGACCAATGCCCCATACGATATCCGCGCCGAGCAGGCGGACGACGAGGCCGTGCCGAAGCAGAGCGAAGAGTTCGCGCGCCGACGGATGGGCCAGCGCCGGTCGGGCCGGCGGTTCGCCAACGGCGGCGAGCGCCAGGATCGCGGTCAGCGGCAGCGAAACGATCATCAGCCAGCCCATCGCCTGAACGCCGTGCGGCCGCGTCCAGCCGAGCGTGAGACTGAGCACCGGCGGCAGCGCCATGATGAGGAACATGCCGAGCACCGAGAAAACCATCAGCCAACCAAATACGCTGGAACGGTGATCATAGGTTCTGGCGGACGATGCGGCCCATGACGTATGCGCCAGATAGCTGATCGATTGCCCCACATTGGCGATTGCGAGCCAGAGGAACAGATAGACTCCCGTCACGCCGACGGGGGCGTTGTAGAGCATGTAGATTGCGGTCATCGCCAGCGGGACGCCGGTCACGAACCAGGAACGGTAACGCCCGATGCGCGACCGGCTCCGGTCCATCATCAACCCCAGAACGGGGTCGAATGCAATATCGGCGCTGCGTACCGTGAACAGGACGAAGGCAATGGTTGCGAGGCCGAGTCCGAGTTCGTGCGCATAATAATCGGGCAGATACATGAGCACCGGCAACAGCATCGCGGTGAGGGCGAAGGACGGACTTGCAAAGGCGATCGTCCGCCAACCGGTCAATTCGGCGATGCGCGCGGGCTTCTCCTCGGGGCCAAGCCCCGCCATCTGCGCTTCCAAGGTCACGTCGCCTCCCAGCTTATTGATCGGTGTTTTTTCAACCATGTGCGAAACCGCCGACCTTCGCAAGAAAAGAGTGCACCAATTATCTTTCCGGCGAACCATGCCAGGAGGATGCATTGGGAGACATCGCCAAATAGAGGGAAATTGCGGACCTTCTTCCTGCGGCCGGACGCGAGAATCCGTCCATGCTCAGCGGTCGCGGCATCATCTCAAATAATCTTACAACTGAATGGCCTATTTAAGCGGCCGATGATACAGCGCGATCTGGAACAGCTTGGGAAAGGAGCGATCGTTGGTCAGCAGAGTGAAGATGCGGGGGGCGGTCGCAGGGGGCGGGGGCGCTTCGCAATCGATCCGGGTGCCCAAGGCGGCCGAGCTCATCTCGGAAAAATTGAGGCGACGCATCGTGTTGGGCGAACTGAAGGCCGGCGACGCCCTGCCGTCCGAGGCGGACATGATGAGCGAGTTCAACGTATCGCGTTCCTCGCTGCGCGAAGCCTTCCGGGTTCTCGAGGCCGAGTCGCTGATCGAGGTAAAACGCGGCGCGCATGGCGGTGCGCGGATCAGGCTGCCCAGCGACGAGATCGCCGCCAAGTCGATCGGATCGCTCCTGCAGATCCGTGGCGCCACGCTCAAGGAAGTGCTCGAAGCTCGGCTCATTATTGAGCCGCCCCTGATGCGCGCGCTCGCCGAATCTCGCACCGAGGATGACCTCGAAGCCTTGCGGGCGCACCTCGATCGCGAACGCGAGAATATCGAGAATTTCAACGTGTTCGCGCTTGCGACGGCCGAATTGCATCGCATTCTCATGCAGCAGGCGGGCAACACCGTGCTGACGTTGATGACCGGAATGCTAGACGAAATATTCCGGCGACACGCCACGCATTTCGTGGCGCGAGCCCGCGAAGATCAGCTCGAACTCAATCGGACGGCGCTCGCCAACCACACGATGCTCATCGAAATGATCAACGCGCGCAATGCGGAGGCTGCCGAAGCCGTATGGCGACAGCATATGCAGCGATTGAAGGATATCGTGCTGGGCGAACTGGGCGAGGCCTCGATCCTCGATCTATATGGCTCGGGTTGACACGGGAAAAATAGTAATATAATTGCACCATATTGGCCGATGCCTGTCGAAACGCGCGGCCTTTCCGTTTGCGGAGAGGTTTGGGCTGGGGGCCTTGGCGATCGAAGCCCGTCGGCCCATGGGGCTGTGCGGTCGGCAAGCGAGTGTGGGCGATGTCGGAACATTTTGTCTATGCGACCCGTGACTGGCGTGCGGCGATGCACGGAATTCTGACGAACCTGGTCGCCGAGCATCGCGCCTCCTTTCCGGAAGCCGATTTCAGCATGTGCGAAGTGATCACGGATGTTCCCCCGGACGGCGAGACGGTCGTGCTTGCTGCCCGAATCACCGGGCAAGGCGTCGAGTTTTTCGAGGATGAGATCGCGGCCGATGTCGTCATCCGCGGCGACCATGCGGCGATGCTTCCGGCAGCTCGATTGCACCGCGGGCGGGCGACGCCCGAAGATATTGCGGCGCAGGCGGCGCATAGCGCGGCAATGGCGAAGGCTGGCCGCGTCTCGATGCATGGCGATATGCGCAAGGCGCCAAAAACTCTGCTCCATGTGCTTGGCAAAATGCACGATCATATGGCCGACATAACGCTATGACGATAGCCGCCCTTGTCGGAAAGGTCGGTCGATGAAGACGCAATCTCGTTTGTCCGCGGGACAGATTGCGGCGGATGGGGCAGGCGAACATAGGGCCGGCCTCTGACATCGGCGCGACTGGCTTCGCCGGGGTTACGAGAAGATGGGGCGGCGTTTCGGTCTGGCCTCCCGATCATACGCTAAAGGGCTGACGCCTGCCGGATCGTCGCCACGCGCGAGGCGAGGCGGAACAGCGGTACGGTCAGTGTCGTCGACACGAGCGCTAGCGTAACAAGCACCGCGAAGACCGTCGGCGTGATCAGTCCCGACTGGACCAGGATCGTCGCCGCGACGATCTCCATCAGCCCTTTGCACTGGAGCAGCAGCCCGAGCCGCATGCGTTCGCGTGGCGGCATGCCGCCTGCGGGAGGAACCAGATGCACCGCGGCGAGCTTGGCCGTGCCGGCAAAGAGCAGGAGAAGTAGCGAGACGCCCAGCGCCGCGGGCGTGACCACTGCTCCGTCGATGCTGAGCCCGCGATGCGCGAAGAAGAGCGGCGACAGGCCGAACAGCGCCACCTTGCCGAGACGTTCGGGCATCAGCCGCTCGGCGAGGCGCCGCGGCGCCATCGCGCCCGCGAAATAGGCGCCGAGCAGTTCGTGCAGGCCGAGCACCGTCGTCGCCCAGGCTCCGGCTGCCAGATAGAAGAGACCGATCGCCGCCGTCGCCGCGAGATGGTCGGGGAGGAAGCGATCGATCCGGCCGCGCAGCAGCGGCATCGACGCGAGCAGGCCGAGCGCCGCGAGGCAGGCCCGCCCGTCCAGGGCCATTGCGCGGCTCTCACCGTTGTGAAGGAAAAGCAGCAGCGCAAGCCCGCTCCACAGCACCGCATCGTCGAGCGCGGCGATCCGCAGCGCGAGATTGCCGAGCGGCCGGTCGATCATTGGCAGCTCGCGCACGATGCCGACCAGAACGGGAAGTGCGCTGACCGCGAGGCATAGCGCGATGGCGCCCGCCGACAGCAGCGGCGATACGCCCGCGGGCCGCAGCAGGACGAGATCGAGCAACCCCGACAGCGCCACCGCGAAACCGATAGCGAAGGGCAGGGCGAGCGCGCCGAGCGCCGAGCCGACCGCCTGTTTCCCAAGCGGGGGAAGCTGGTCCGCCGCGGTGCGTGTTTCGAGCCCGGCGCTGAAGGCGAGCGCGAGCACGCCGCACCATCCGACCGCCTCGCCGAGCGGCGAGGGACCGAGCGCGGCTTTGTCGAAACCGAAGCGATCGGCGGCGATGGCGATCGCGAGGCCGGTCAGAATCGGGAGGACCGCCATCGGCACCGCGCCGCGAACGAGGCGCCAGCAGAGAAACGGCACGACAAGAAAGCAGAGAAGGTCGACCGCAAAGCCCATATCGACTGGCTATCGCGTCGCCACCGATGCGGCAAGCCATTTTGAGAACGTTCTCTTTTTGGTGAGGCGACGTTATTCGGCCGCTTCGTCCTTCTCGAACAAAGGTTCCAGCACGATCGGGTCGGCCAGCGTGATGCGGTCGAGGATCGACGCGGTGTCGTCGCGCACCTTCAGCATCAGGCTGCGCAGCCGGCAATCGGATTCGGGCAGGCAATTCTTGCAATGCTCGTGCGCGTTGCGCGCGGCGCAGGGGACGAGCGCAAGCGATCCGCGCGTCAGGCGGACGAGGTCGCCATAGCTGATGTCGATCGGGGGCAATGCCAGTTGATAGCCGCCATCGCGGCCGCGCTGCGAAATGAGCAGCCCCTCGCGCGCCATTTCGGACAGGATGACGGTCAGGAATTTCGGCGGGATATTCTGCGCGTCGGCAATGTCCGCAAGCTGCACCTGCCCCTTGCCCCAATGGTCGGCAAGATGCTGGAAGGCACGGATCGTATAGCGGGTCTTTTGCGACAGCATGGCAGGGTTAGTGTGACATATTCAGCCTTAATTCAACCTGTCTGGATGAGATTATCTTGCGCTGTTGATGAAAATCACAGCGGGTGGCATGAACCGATGCCAATGGGATCGCATGATGGCCCGTAAACGGGTGCGATGAGGGTTGATCGATGATGCGTAAAATCTGGGGTATTCCAGCGGTTCTGGCGGCTTGCATGCTGGCGGCGGCGCCCGCCGAGGCGCAGTTCGGCAGCCTGCTCCGCAAGGTGACGACGCCGAGCCCGGCGCCGAGCCCGAGCAGCGACGACAATGGCGGCTGTCCGAAAGGCAAGAAGGGCAGCAGCGTCGGGCGCGGCATATTGGGCGGGGTGATCCGCGACGCGGTCGGCGACGCGGCGAGCAAGGCCGGCGTCTATTCCTATGTGCCGATCGCCGAGGTGAGCGGGACGCTGACCGACGCGATCGCGTGCAAGCTGGACCCGGCCGAGCAGGTCCAGGCGGCCAAGGCGACCGAAGAGATCACCCGCGGCGAAGAGGTCGGCGCGACCGCGAACTGGACCAGCGAAACGCGCGAGAATGTCAGCGGATCGTCGACGATCGCGTCGATCAATCAGGAGGGCGGCGGGCGCAAGTGCATGACCGTCAACGACTTCATCATCGTCGACGGCGAGGAGACGCAGGTGAGCAAGCGCATGTGCAAGGGGCCGGGCGATGCACGCTATACGCTCGCGGCCTAGGCTCGCGCGCCTGCTGGCGGGCGTCGTCGCGCTCGCCACCCTCGGCGCGGCTACCGACATGGACCCGATCAATCCGACCTGTCCGCTCAATCCGAACTGGTCGACCAATCCCACGATGAAGCTGACGGTCGAAAAGCGCGGCGGCATGAAGGTGATGTTGGGGGAGGGGCGGGTCGACGCCGGGCTTCCCGACCGTCTGGCGGCCGCGCTGAAAGCCAACCCCGACGTCAGCGAGATATGGCTTCGCTCGCCGGGAGGCGATGCGCGTGCGGGCAATGCGGCGGGCCGCGTCATCCGGTCCTTTCCTGGCCTCGGAACCCGGATTCCGTCGGGCTGGGCCTGTTTCAGCGCCTGCAATTTCGTCTTCATGGGCGGTCAGCCGCGGGTGATCGAACCGGGCGGCCAATTTATCGTCCATATGTTCACCAGCACCGGCGACCGTGCCGCGATCGACGAAAGCGTCGCCTTGGGGACCGATGCGACCACCGAATTGATCGGCGACGTCGAACAGGACAGCGCGCTGCTCGCGAGCGAGGATAATGCCTTTCTGATCAAGATGGGCGTGTCGCGCAAACTGCTGACCGACGTCATGTATCGGCAAAAGGCGGTAAAAGGCAGCGGTCCCGACAAATCGACGCGGCGTTGCCTGACGCTCGACGAGGCGCTGAAATATGGCGTGACCTATGCGGTCGAATAGGCGTTTCCCGCTATAAAGTTGCAAATCGGAACCGATGGCATAAGCTGCTCCCGATAAGGGAGAGGCTCCATGAACGACAGGACGCACGAACATGCGACCTTCCGGTCGATGATCGACGGGACGCAGGAAGACTGGGACATCATCGCGCGCGAGCAGAAAGAGTTCGCGCCGAACAACGGCGCGCGCATCCTCGACCATCTGAAACTGCTCGGCGGCGATTATGGCGGCTTTCCGGTCGATCGGCTCGAACATTGCCTGCAGACCGCGACCCGCGCGCACCGCGACGGGCGCGACGAGGAATATGTCGTGATGGCGCTGCTCCACGACATCGGCGACACGCTCGGCGCCTTCAACCACCCCGATGTCGCGGCAGCGATCCTGAAGCCCTTCCTGTCGGAGGAGAATCTGTGGATCGTTCAGCACCACGGCATTTTCCAGGGCCATTATTTCTTCCACTATCTGGGGCTCGACCGCGACATGCGCGACCAGTTCGCGGATCATCCCTATGCGGCGGCCTGCGCCGAGTTCTGCGAGAAATATGACGCGCCGGCCTTCGACCCCGATTATGAGTCGCTGCCGCTCGAATTTTTCGAGCCGATGGTGAAGCGTCTCTGCGCCTATCCGCGCAACAGCATCTACAAGAAGGCGATGGTCGAGGAAGCTGCCGAATAACGAAGCGAATATTGAGAACAAGAGATGTGGCGCCGCTTCAAAGTGATGAAGAGCTTCAACAAGTTCTTTCTGTTCGTGCTTCTCTGTGTATTGGGCATTGTGATTTTGGAAATCGTGTCGAAAATTCGCGACGGCGTTGAAATTAGCGGCGAGGATTATTGGAACTATGTGCTCTTCCTGTCGGCATTCCTCGCTGGAGCAATTTTTGTAAACGGCATTGATTTCTTCGTGACTGGAATGAGGGGAGATCGCTCCCGCCGGTGAGGTTCTGAAGGAAAAAGCGACCCCGACTTCCATCGGGGCCGTAATGTAGTGGGCTCTTACTTGCCCGCGAACGCGGTTTTGCGTTTCTGCTGGAACGCAAGAATACCCTCCATCGCATCGGCACTGTTGCCGGCGATGAACTGGCCTCTCGCTTCGGCATCGAGCGTGTCGGCATAGCTTTGCGACAGACCTTCGCGCAAAATCTTGCGCATCGTGCCGAGCGCGACGGTCGGTCCGTTCGCGAGCCGCGCCGCCAGCGCCTTCGCCTCGGTCAGCAGTTCGGCATCCTCGACGCATTTATAGATCAGGCCCCAGTCGGCGGCCTGCTCGGCGCCGATCTTTTCGCCGAGCATCATCATCTGCGTCGCGCGCGACAGGCCGACGAGGCGCGGCAATATCCACGACGACCCGCCGTCGGGAACGAGCCCGATGTTGACGAAAGCCTGGAGGAAATAGGCGCTCTTGCCCGCGATAGTGAAATCGCCCGACAGGCCGAAGCTGCACCCGACCCCCGCCGCGGGGCCGTTGACCGCGACGACGACCGGAATGTCGAGATTGGCGAGGGCGAGCAGCATCGGGTTGTAATGGTTGCGCAGCGCCTTGCGGCTGTTCGCGCCGCCGCCGACCGCCGAGCCGCTGCGGTCGCCCGCAAGGTCCGCGCCCGAGCAGAAACCGCGCCCTTCGCCGGTGATCAACAATGCCCGCGCGCCGAGCACCGGCAGATAATCGAGCGCGGTGCGGATATCGTCGGCCATCGCCGGCGGCATCGAGTTGAGCCGCTCGGGGCGGTTGAGCATGATCGTCGCGACGTGGTCGGCGACGTCGAACTTGATCGTATCGAAGGTCGGGGTGTCGGTCATGGGGAAATATCCTCTCGCGGGGGCTTTACCTTTACGTTCACGTAAAGTTTTGGCGCATTTGGAGAGGGAGCGCAAGGGGGGAGGGCGAGTGAAGGTGCGGGGCCGATTTCGACCGGGAGCTGGCACTCTTCTCCCCTCCCGCAGGCGGGAGGGGCTGGGGGTGGGCAGCGACGTTGCATCTGCCCACCCCGCTGCGACTAACGAACAAAGTTCGTAAGTCTCGCTGCCCCTCCCGCTTGCGGGAGGGGAAACCCGCGTTGCCTTCAAACGGCAGCTCCCCACCCCACGGCCACCCTGGCCCCCAATATTAATCCTTCCCCAGTCGCACGAACCGCATCTCTCCCTCTGCGCGGTGCAGCGTCAGGCCGCGTTCGGTCCTTTCGGCGCAGGCGCCTTCGAAATCGGCCACGCCGATATCGTTCGGCTCGATGATCACATGCAGCTTGCCGCCATCGGCGTCGGTCAGCACGAAGCGCGGCGCGGTGATGTCGTAGACCGGTTCGCGCACCTCGACCCAGCGCGGGATACGCGTGTCGTCGTCGGGCATGGTCCAGCCGTCATATTGGGTATAGCCGTCGATCGGATCGCCGCTGTCGAAGCCGATGGTGAAATCGATGCCCGCGACCGTCCCGCCGTTCGCCCAGGTGACGACGATGGTGGGCACCGCGCCGTCGATCGCGCCGGGCGTGCCCTTCGCCATCGCCGGCGGCACCGGCTTGGGCTCGGTGGTCAGGCAGATCCTGTCGCCGCGGGCTTCCCAGCGCCCCTCGGCGCGTTCATCGAGCGCTCCCGCGGCAAGCCCATATTGAAAGCGGCCGTCGTTGCGGATGAGCAGGCCGCCGCCGACATCGGGGCCTTCGGCGATGGCATATTCGCCGACGAACGGCGAATCCTGCGCGGCGGCGGGGGAGGCGAGCAGCGCAAAGGCGATGAGCAAGGTTCGCATCGTCCGACCATGCGTCCGGCGCGGCGCCGATGCCAGCCCCTTTCCACAATTGCCGCCACCTGCTAGGCGCCCGCGCCATGTCCAAGCATTCTGACCGCCGCACCTTTGCCATCATCTCGCACCCCGACGCGGGCAAGACGACGCTGACCGAAAAGCTGCTCGTCGCGGGTGGCGCGATCCATATGGCGGGCGAGGTGAAGGCGCGCGGCGCCGCGCGGCGCGCGCGCTCCGACTGGATGAAGATCGAGCAGCAGCGCGGAATTTCGGTCACCTCGTCGGTGATGACCTTCGAGCATCAGGGGCTCGTCTTCAACCTGCTCGACACGCCGGGGCACGAGGATTTCAGCGAGGACACCTATCGCACGCTGACCGCGGTCGACAGCGCGGTGATGGTGATCGACGCCGCCAAGGGCATCGAGCCGCAGACCTTGAAACTGTTCGAGGTCTGCCGCCTGCGCTCGGTGCCGATCATCACCTTCGTCAACAAGGTCGACCGCGAAGGCCTGCCGCCCTTCGAACTGCTCGACGAGGTCGCCGACCGCCTCGCGCTCGACGTCTGCCCGATGAACTGGCCCGCGGGGATGGGTGGGCAGTTCGAGGGTATCTACGACCTCGTCGATCCCGCGATCATGAAGCCCGGCGGCGATGCCTCACGCATGTACGAGGGGAAGCGCGTCGCGGTGTCGGGGCTGGACGATGCGGCGCTGGCGGCCGAACTCAGCGCCGACGCGCTTGCGCACCTCAAGGAGGAAACCGAGCTTGCGTCGGCCTGCTACGCCCCCTTCGACGTCGCGGCCTACCGGGACGGTGATCTGACGCCGGTTTATTTCGGCTCCGCGCTCAAGGAATTCGGGGTCGTCGATCTGCTGAACGCGCTGGCGGCGCATGCGCCCGGCCCGCAGCCACAGCCCGCCGAGCCCGCGCCGGTGCAGCCGGGCGACGAGGCCGTCACCGGCTTCGTCTTCAAGGTGCAGGCGAACATGAACCCCGCGCACCGCGATCGCATCGCCTTCATGCGGCTCTGCTCGGGCAAGTTCGAGCGCGGAATGCGGCTGATGCAGGGCGGGACGGGCAAGGCGATCGCGATCAGCCGCCCGATGCTGTTCCTCGCGCAGGACCGCGAGATGGCCGAAGAAGCCTTTCCCGGCGACATCATCGGCATCCCGAACCACGGCACCTTGCGCGTCGGCGATACTTTGTCGGAACGCACCGACATCACCATCACCGGGCTGCCGAACTTCGCCCCCGAGCTGCTGCGCCGCGTGGCGCTCGTCGACCCGACCAAGACCAAGCAACTCCGCAAGGCGCTCGACGACATGGCGGAGGAGGGGATCATCCAGGTCTTCTATCCTGAGATCGGCGCGAACATGATCGTCGGCGTTGTCGGCCAGCTCCAGCTCGAGGTGCTGATCAGCCGCCTCGACGCCGAATATAAGGTCGAGGCGAAGCTCGAGGCGTCGCCGTGGGACACCGCACGCTGGATCGCCAGCGACGATCCCGCGGCGCTGAAGGCGTTCCAGGCCGACCACCGCGGTGCCAGCGCCACCGACCGCGACGGTGCGCCGGTGTTCATGGCGAAAGATGCGTGGGAGGTCGGCTATGTGACGCAGCGCCATCCGGCGATCCGCTTTACCGCGACCAAGGAGCGGCGGTTCGCCGACGCGGGGTAATCGGCGCGCGCACGAAGCCACGAAGATACTCTCCAATCCGTTCGCCCTGAGCCTGTCGAAGGGCCGTTCTTTTCTTCGGGCGTCGAAGGAAGGACGGTGCTTCGACAAGCTCAGCACAAACGGAAGAGAGGGAAGTTCTTTGTGGCTTCGTGGCTTCGTGCGAGTCAAATCAGGCTCAGCAGGTCGGCCGGCCCCGCCGCGTCTTCCTCATCCTCTTCGCCCTCGAACTTGCTCAGCGTCACCCCGAGCAGGCGGATGCCCTGCTCGACCGGCAGCAGCGGTGCGAGGATCGCCTCGCCGACCGCGAGCAGCCCTGCGCCATCGGCGATCGCGAAGGGCACCGATTTCGCCCGCGTGATCGTCTTGAAATCCGCGTAGCGCAGCTTCAGCGTCACCGTCCGGCCGCGCGCGCCGCGCTTCGCCGCGCGGTCCCAGACGACGGTGCAGACATGCGCGAGCGCTTCACGGACTTCGGTGTCGGCAATCAGGTCGTTGAAGAAGGTGCGCTCGCCGCCCAGCGATTTGAGCGGCCGGTTCGACCGCACGCGCCGATGGTCGATCCCGCGCGCCAGATTGTGCAGCCATTCGGCACTGTTACCGAAATGCGCGGCGAGCCATGCCATCTCCTTCGCGGCAAGGTCGGCGCCCGAAAAGACGCCGAGCCCCTCCATCTTCGCCGCGGTGACGGGACCGATGCCGTGGAAACGCCGGATCGACAGCGTCTGGACGAACGCCGCCCCCTTGCCCGGCGGGACGATCGTGATGCCATCGGGCTTGTTCTGGTCCGACGCCAGCTTGGCGATGAACTTGTTGTAGGAAACGCCCGCCGAAGCGGTGAGGCCGGTTTCGCGGCGGATGCGCTCGCGGATCAGCTTTGCGGCGGCGGTCGCGCTGCCGAGCCCGGCCTTGTCGTGGCTGACGTCGAGATAGGCTTCGTCGAGCGACAGCGGCTCGACCTCGTCGGCATAGTCGCGGAAGATCGCACGGATCTGGTGCGAGATGTCGCGATAGGCGTCGAAGCGTGGCGGCACGAAGATCAGGTCGGGACACTGGCGCTTCGCGGTGATGCTCGGCATCGCCGAACGCACGCCGAACTTGCGCGCCTCGTAGGAGGCGGCGGCGACCACCCCGCGCCGCGACGAACCCCCGACCGCGACGGGCTTGCCGCGCAGGGCCGGATTGTCGCGCTGTTCGACCGACGCGTAAAAGGCGTCCATGTCGACATGGATGATCTTGCGGACCGGCGGGTCCGTGCCGTCTCCCGGCGCAGGGTCTGCGGCGTCTTCCACGCGCGCGAATTAGCATGTTTCCTTAATGTTCTCAACGCCTCGTGCGATGACTGCGCGCGCCGCGAGCGGGCCCCGGCTTCATCTCCGGTCGACAGAAATGAGATAACATCACGAAATTGAACGATATTTTTGGCCGCGTGCTTCGTGCTTTCGCTTTGCAAGGCGAATCAACAATGCTACGAGCGGGCTCGATGAGACGGGTGCTTCTGCTCTTGCTGTCCCTTCTCCTCGCATCGGGCACGGTTGCGGGTTCGATCGCTCACGCCGCGGAAGACTGCGCGCAGCCGACCCCGGTCTCCGCGACCCCCGTCACGGCGAATGAGATGCGCGATTGGGACGGGTGCGTTCAGATCGTCGTCAAGGCATCGCAGGATTCGCCGTCGGAGGATCAGCAATCGCCGGTCACGGTACATGGCTGTCATGGTCATTATTCGGGCGTGCCCGCCGCTATCGCCGTGCTGCCGATCGCGGTGGTTCATGCCGTGACGCATGGCCGCGCTCCGTCGGCGGTCGTTCCGCCCGCCGCCTTCACCGGGACGTTCCGCCCCCCCATCGCCTGACAATCCAGGTTTGCGCGCCCTTGGGGCCGCGCTTTTCCCTGTCATTGTCAGGAGTCTTTCCTTCATGAACCCTATAGTTGCCGCCGCGACGGTCGCGGCGCTCATGGCTGCGGGAAGCAGCGCGAGCGCGGCCGCCCAGGCGCCGGGCCCCGCGCTTGTCGGTCCGCACCCTCCCGCCGGGCCGACGGTCCGCGCCGGTCCGCTCCCTGCCCGACTGACGCTGGCGCAGGCCATGGAAGAAGCCGACGCGCGCTCGCCGCGCGTTCTCGCCGCTGCTGCCGAGGTGGAGGCCGCGCGCGGCCGCCAGCGCCAGGCCGGCTATCGCTTCAACCCTACCCTCAACATCGATATCGAAAATTTTGCCGGCACCGGACCCTATTCGGGGTTCGCCGGCCTCGAAACGACGATGTCGATCAACCAGCGGCTCGACCTCGGCGGCCGACGGCGCGCGCGCATGACGCTTGCCGATGCCGAGTTCGTGGCGGCGCAATACCGGCTCGAAATCGCGCGCGCCGATCTCGCCTTCGAGGTTCGCGGCCAGTTCGCGGCCGCCGTCGCCGCCCGCGATGATCTGGCGCTTGCGCGAGAGAATGAGGCGCGGGCCCGCGAACTCGTCCGTGTCGCGCAGGCGATGGTCGACACCGGCAACGAACCGCCGCTCCGCGCTTTTCGCGCCAACGCCGCGCTGGTCCAGGCAAGTGCCCAGCTTCGCTCGGCCGAAGTGGGGGAGGCGACCGCGCGCCGGTCGCTCGCGGCGCTGCTCGGTGTGGCGACGCCGCCCGCCGAATTGATCGACGGCGAAATCGCGACGCAATCGACCGAGGTGGATGCGCGTGCGACGCTCGACGTCAGACTGGCCGAGACCGAGCAGGCGATCGCCGAGGCACGGCTCCGCGGCCAGCGGGCCGAAGCGCGCGTCGATCCCAGCGTCGGCCTCGGCGTTCGCCAGCTTCGCGAAACCGGCGACCGGGCGCTCGTCGCCAACCTGTCGATGCCGCTTCCGATCTTCGACCGCAACCAGGGCAATGTCGCGGCGGCGCGTGCGGACGTCGCGGCGGCGGCCGCCCGGCGCGAGAATGCGGTGGTGACGGCCGCGGCGGCGATCGCCAACGCCCGCGCCGACCTCGATTCGGCCGAAGCGCGCCTCGCGGCGCTCGACGGCGCCGGGATCGAGCAGGCGCGCGAAGGGGTGCGGCTCGCCGAGCTTTCCTATCGCGCCGGAAAATCGTCGCTCGTCGAATATATCGACGCGCAGCAGGCCTATGCTGCGACGCGGACCGAACTCATCGCGGCGCGCCGGGCGCGTGCCGAAGCGCGGGCGATTCTCGCGCGGCAGGCGGCTGCCGAGGGCGACGCGGATCATCAGCCATGATCGCGCCGCCCGTACCGGACGGTCGCGTTTCGCACCGCGGCCCCCGCCATCCATTCCCTTGCGCGCAAGCGGCTTCGCCCTGCGCCCTCCCTTTTCGTGGAGACATTCGATGATCACCAAGGACAATCGCCTTTTGGGTGCCATAGCGGGCGCCATGGCTCTCGCTGCCGCCACTGGCTTCGGTGTTGCCCGTTGCACTGCCGACCCCGCCGCCGCTCCCGTGCTGGACGGCGAGGGCGAAACCGAAAGCGAGGTCGCCCCCGACCGCCTCGCCATCACGCCCGACGCGATCGAGGCGGCCGAAATCGGCGTTGAAACGATCAGCGTCGGCGGCCTCGGCTCCGAAATCATCGCGCAGGCGACGGTCACGGCGGCGCCGGGCGGCGAGGCCGTCGTCACCGCGCGGGCGGGCGGCGCGGTCACCCGTGTCTTCAAGCGGCTCGGCGATCCGGTGAGCGCCGGCGAACCGCTGGCGATCGTGCAAAGCCGCGACGCGGCGCAGATCGCCGCCGAACGCACGGCGGCTGAGGCGCGGGCGGCGCTCGCGCAGAAGACTCTCCACCGCGAAAAGACCCTCTTCGAACAGAAGGTGTCGGCGCGCGTCGATTATGAGCAGGCGCAGGCTGAAGCCGCGGTGGCGGCGGCCGAAGCTCAGCGCGCCCGCGCTGCGGCTCGCGCCGCACAAGTGACGCGCGACGGCGGCAGCGTCGTGGTCGCGAGCCCGATCACGGGCCGCGTCACCGCGGAAAATGTCAGCCTCGGCGCGTTCGTTCAGCCCGAAGTCGAATTGTTCCGGGTCGCCGACCCTTCCAAGATTCAGATCGAAGCCGCCGTTGGCCCGACCGATGCGCAGCGGCTCCGCCCCGGCGATCGCGCGATCGTCGAATTGCCCGATGGGCGCGCGATCGATGCGCGCGTGCGCGCTGTCACCCCGGGGCTGGCGGGCGACACGCGGTCGGCGACCGCGGTGCTCGACGTATCCGGTGCCCTCCAGCCCGGGCTTGCCGTGCGCGTGCGCTTGCTTCCGAGCCGCGGCGCCGACGCCGGCGCCAGCCGGATCGTGGTTGCCGAGGAGGCGCTTCAGACTCTCGAGGGCCGCGATGTCGTGTTCGTGCGAACGAAGGATGGGTTCGCGGCCCGCAGGGTTACGGTCGGCCAGCGCAGCGCCGGCCGGGTCGAAATTCTTGCGGGGCTGAAGGCCGGCGAGACGATCGCCACCAAGAACGCTTTTCTGCTCAAGGCCGAGTTCGGCAAGGGCGCGGGCGAGGAGCATTAAGCCATGATCGCGAAACTGATGGCGCTTTCCGTCCGCGCGCGCTGGGCGGTGCTTTTCCTCTTTCTCATCGTCGCCGGGCTCGGCGTCTGGCAGCTCACCAGACTGCCGATCGACGCGGTTCCCGACATCACCAACAATCAGGTCCAGATCAACACGGTCGACCCGCGCCTGTCGCCGGTCGAGATAGAAAAGCTCGTCACCTATCCGATCGAAATTTCACTCGCCGGCATCCCGGGGCTGGAGACGACGCGTTCGATCTCGCGCAACGGGTTCAGCCAGGTCACCGCCATCTTTTCGGATTCGACCGATCTTTATTTCGCGCGGCAACAGGTGGGCGAGCGGCTCCGCCAGGCAGCGGAAAATCTGCCCGACGGGACGCAGCCGCAAGTCGGGCCGGTCACGACGGGGCTCGGCGAAGTCGTCATGTATACCGTCGGTTATGCCAAACCGGACGGCAAGGGGGCAAAGACGGTTACGGACCGGCCCGGCTGGCAGCCCGACGGCGCCTATCTGACGCCCGAGGGCGAAAGGCTCACCGACGATATCGCGAAGGCCGGCTATCTGCGCACGGTGCAGGACTGGATCGTCAGCCCGCAGCTCAAGGCGGTGCCGGGCGTCGCCGGGGTCGATTCGATCGGCGGCTACGCCAAGACCTTCGTCGTCGAGCCCGATCCAACCAAGCTCACCAGCTTCGGCATCTCCTACAGCGAACTCGGCGAAGCGCTCGAACGGGCCAATCTCGCGGTCGGCGCCAATTACTACAACCGCGGCGGCGAGGCCTATCTGGTGCGCGTCGATGCCCGCGTGCGCTCGGTCGACGAGATACGGGGGGCCGTTGTCGCGACGCGCGGCGGCGTGCCGGTCACCGTCGCCCAGCTCGCCGAGGTGAAGATCGGCGGCGACCTGCGTACCGGCGCCGGCAGCATGAACGGCAAGGAGGCGGTGATCGGCACCGTGCTCATGCTGATCGGGGAAAACAGCCGTACCGTCGCCGAGGATGTGTCGGCGAAGATCGATCAGATCGCGAAGACATTGCCTCCCGGCATCGAGGTCAAGATCGTCCTCGACCGTGCCAGGTTGGTTAACGCCACCGTCGGAACGGTCGAGAAGAACCTGACCGAGGGCGCGCTGCTCGTCGCTGCCGCGCTCTTCCTGCTGCTCGGCAACGGGCGTGCGGCGATCATCGCGGTGCTCGTCATTCCCTTTTCCTTCCTGATGATGGCGATGGGAATGAACGCCTTTCGCGTGCCCGGCAATCTGATGAGCCTCGGCGCGCTCGATTTCGGCCTGATCGTCGACGGCGCCGTCATCATCATCGAGAATTGCCTTGCACGCCTGGCGCACCGGCAGGAGCATGAGGGCCGGTTGCTGTTGCTCCGCGAACGCCTCGAAGAAACGATGCGCGCGTCGCAGGAGATGATCAAACCGACCGTTTTCGGCCAGGCCATCATCCTGCTCGCCTTTGCGCCGTTGCTGATGTTCACCGGCGTCGAGGGCAAGACCTTCTCGCCGATGGCGATCACTATAATGCTGGCGCTGGTCGCGGCCTTCATTCTGGCGATCACTCTCGTCCCGGCGCTCGTCGCGCTGATGATCAGCGGCAAGGTCGCCGAGAAGGAAGTCTGGGTCATCCGCAAGACCAAGGAGCGCTACCTGCCCCTGCTCGACAAGGCGATCGCGAAACCCTGGGGCTTCATCGCGGGCGGCCTTGCCTTCTTCCTCCTCGCGATTCCCGTTTTCGGCCTGCTGGGATCGGAATTCATCCCCAAGCTCGACGAGAAGAATATGGCGCTTGCCTCGACGCGCGTTCCTTCGGTCAGTCTCGAGCAGTCGCTCGCGATGCAGCGCAAGGTCGAAGCCGCGATCACCGGCCTTCCCGAAGTCCAAATGATGTTCTCGAAGACCGGCACCGCCGAGGTGGCGACCGATCCGATGCCGCCGAATGTCTCCGACGGCTTCGTCATTCTGAAGCCCAAGGCGGAATGGCCTGCGGGCGTGACGGAAAAGGAACAGGTGATCGCGCGCGTCGAGAAGGCGGCGGCGGGCGTCCTTGGCCAACTCTATGAGGTGTCGCAGCCGATCGAATTGCGCTTCAACGAACTGATCGCGGGCGTTCGCGGCGATGTCGCCATCAAGCTTTATGGCGATGACCTCGACAAGATGTCGCTCGCTGCGAACGAGATGGTGCGCGTGCTGCAGGCAATCCCGGGCGCAGGCAGCGTCAAGGCCGATCAGGTCGGCGGCGCGCCGACCCTCGACGTCAGGCTCGATCGCAATGGCATAGCGCGATACGGCCTCACGGTGCAGGAGGTCGCCGACACCATCGCGGCGGCGCTCGGCGGGCGTGAATCGGGCCTCCTCTATGAAGGCGACCGGCGCTTCGATATCATGGTCCGCGTTCCCGACGCGACCCGCGTCAATCTCGATGACATCCGTGCGCTGCCGATCCTGCTTCCGCAGGCGGGCGCGGCGCGAGGGCAGATCCCGCTCTCGCAAGTCGCCCAGATCCGGCTCACCGAAGGGCTCAACCAGATCAGCCGCGAGAATGGCAAGCGGCGCGTCGTCGTCCAGGTGAACCTCGAAGGGCGCGACGCCGGCTCCTTCGTCGCCGAAGCGCAGGAAAAGATCGCAAAGGTGAAGTTGCCCGCGGGATATTATCTCGAATGGGGCGGCCAGTTCGAAAGCCTTCAGGCCGCGTCGGACCGCCTTTCGATCGTGGTCCCGCTCTGTTTCGCGGCGATCTTCGCGCTGCTCTATCTGGCGCTCGGCGGGTTCGGCCGGGCCGCGGCGGTGTTCCTTGCGGTGCCCTTGGGCCTCGCGGGCGGGGTGTTCACGCTGGCGCTGACCGGGATCAATTTCTCGGTGTCGGCGGCGGTGGGCTTCATCTGCCTGGCAGGGGTTGCGGTGCTCAACGGCCTCGTCGTCATGACCGCGATCCGCGACCGGCTCGAGAAGGGCATTGCGCTCGCGGACGCGATCCGCGACGGCATGAGCGAAAAGATGCGCGCGGTGATCATGACCGGTTTCGTGCCCGCAATCGGCTTTGTGCCGATGGCGATCGCAACCGGAACCGGCGCCGAGGTGCAGAAGCCGCTTGCGACGACGGTGATCGGCGGCCTGATCGCGGCAACGATCCTGACGCTGCTCGTGCTGCCCGCCATCGCAAAGGTCGTGCTCGGCTCCGAAGGACGTCCGCGCTTCGGCAGATGGCGCTGGGCTTCACCCGATCAGCCGGCCAGGGAATAAGGAGAGATTCGATGGGACATCAGCATGACCATGGCGAAGGTGGCGGGGGTCATGCGCACGACCATGCGGCCGGTGCGAACGCCCGCAGCCTTTCGATCGCGCTTGCCCTTACCGGCAGCTTCCTGATCGCCGAACTGGCGGGGGCGTGGCTGTTCAACAGCCTCGCTCTCCTGTCCGATGCGGCGCATATGTTCACTGATGCCGCGGCGCTGGCGATTGCGCTGGCGGCAATCCGGATCGGGCAGCGGCCGGCCGACAAGAAGCGCACCTATGGCTATCGACGGTTCGAGATTCTCGCCGCGTCGTTCAATGCGCTGCTACTCTTCGCCATCGCGGGCTATGTTCTCTATGAAGGCGTCCAGCGCTTCCTCGATCCGCAGCCGGTCGGCTCGGTCGGTATGCTGGTCGTCGCCTTCTTCGGGCTCGTGGTCAATCTGATCGCGATGCGCGTGCTCGCCGGCGGGCGCGACCGGAGCCTGAATGTGAAGGGCGCCTATCTGGAAGTCTGGGCGGACATGCTCGGTTCGGTCGGCGTTCTGCTGGCCGCGGCGCTCATCTGGCTGACCGGCTGGACCTGGGTCGATCCGGCCGTCGCCATCGCCATTGGCCTGTGGGTGCTGCCGCGCACCTGGATATTGCTGCGCGATACGACGAACATCCTGCTTCAGGGTGTTCCGCGCGGCATCGATCTCGACGCGGTGCGCGCGGCCATCGCCGATGTCGCGGGCGTCGCGAGCGTCCACGACCTGCACCTCTGGTCGGTCGCCGGCGACGACCGGAGCTTGACCGCCCATGTGGTCGTCGACGCGTCGGAAGACGAGCAGCAGGTTCGGCGGCGCGTGGCCGACCAATTGCACGACCGGTTCGAGATCGAACATGCGACGCTTCAGATCGAACGCGGCGACGCCGCGTGCGAGAAGGGCGATCATGTATAGGCGATGTGGAGAATGGAGGGTAGCGGGAGCCACACCATCCACCTAATGGCATGTTAATATTGAATATTCTCTCCGATCGGACAGGACATACCCTCACGCGACCACAAAGAAAAAATGGGAATCGAAAAGAGGGATGAAACGCGAAAAAAGGGAATCGAACACGCCGGTGGTGGGGCTTACTTGTCCTTCATCCTGCATTTGGCGAAAACGCGAAATTGCAGGATAAATTGCCTATGGACAGGCGCGAGCGATCTTGCCTGTCGTTCCTGCGGCTCGCTCATGGCACCTAACTTTTCTCGAACAGGCGCTTGAGACTGGCGTATCGGACGAAGGTTGATCGACCGACCTTTACCGTTTCAAGCTCGCCGGCCTTGATGAGTTCGTAGAGCGTCGATCGACCTATGCCGGTGAGTTTCACCGCGGCGGCTATGCGGACGCATACCCGAGCGCGTCGGGGCGAAGGCCATGACATGCTCCGGCCCGTCGTGGCGAAGATAGCGCCACCGCTTGCGGCCGAGAAAGACGCTGCTGTCGCTGAGCAGGCCGGCGCGGTCGATCTCGCCGTTTGTAGCCCAGCGCGCGGAGCCGTATGTGGTGACATGCCGCGACTGGCGCGCGCGCCATAGCGACCCGGCGATGGCGGACGCGCAGCCGAGAAAGCCGCTCGCTCCGGCGATCATCCCGGCCTTGTCGAAAACCTCGGGCGCGTAGGCTTCGTAGTGATACCACCACGGAAATATCGCCCACGGCCGATAGACCGGCGTGTCGAACAGGACAAACCATGCCGGTCCAAGCTGCGGCTGATAACCTAGCTGTGCCGCACACCATTGCGTGACGATCCAGACGCCTGCGATTACCATCGCGAAAACGACGAAAATCTGTCCGACAAGGAGTTTGGTAGGCGTTAAGACATTTTCCCGGCGACGCAGGGATCGCGTCGGCGTCCCAAAAATCAGCCGGGTCGGTGAAATCTCATATGACGGTTATGGCGCGTGATGACGCGCCGCGACGCAGTGCGAAGGGCTATCAGATTTCGCTATAGGTATCGGCGTGACTGCATCGCGCCTGATGTCGGCCGTTCCACCTCTGATGAGCCCGAGCCGAAATGCGGGCACCGCCGTCCTTTTCGCTCTCCGCCAGCGGCCGGTCGAGCACGATGCCGCACGCCGTACGGTATTACTCGACATGCTTGGGCATTTGGCCGAGCACAGTTAGTGCTAGGAGACCGCGCCGCGGAGCGCGGAATAGGAAATTGATCGACGAGGCCGCGACTTTCGAAGGTTCCTCAACACTTTCAGCGTTTTGGGCGAATAGCGTTCCGACAGAGCGGCTGGCCGCCGGAGCATCCTACCTTTTGCGGATACCGTGATCGACCGAAGGGCGCTTATAGCCATCCCGTATCCGGTATTTGAAAGCCGATAGATTCGGGTTAGTCCCTCCCAGCTACAAGTAGCTCCCTCTGACCTTCATTTACGCTACCGACATAATTCAGGATTCCGGCGACTTGTTCGTCCGAACCGCCTTGAATATTTTCGAGAAATTCGACCATCCGATCAGCAGCAATTTCCATACGCCTGCTACCGATATGGATGTTGAAAGCGGTGATCTCTGCTGCGGGCCCATCGGACTTGGCATCATTTATAACGAAGCCGGATGCATCGGCGGCAGCGCGTATTTCGCTCAAAGCATGATCAACCGTCGCAACATCGTGCGAGGACACGATGATGTCGTCTACATATATCGACACTGGCCAGACTGCGTTGTTGACGCAAGCGATCGCCGCGCCGAGAGCCGAATGGTCAAGCACGACAGACGCTAACAATGGCGATTGAATTAAACCGAACCGCAGGCTGAAGTTCCGTTGCCCCCTTAACCGTCGCTATTATCGCAGATGGCCGCCGTGGTTTCGCAAGCCTCTTGGAACGGCGCTTATTGCAGAAGACATAGGAAGCTATGCATTGTGCGGCTCTGGAAGGTGGTTATTCCGCCCGGCACGGACATAGATACATCCAGCCAATCCCGCCGCGTTGGCGACGTCCCAATCAATAGCTCATGCAGAGCACACGACGCTTATATCGGCACCAGAGCTGACATCGACGCGCATCGCGCAGATCCGCCAGCAGGTCGAGAAGGCGACGAGAGGCCGCGACCGTAAGAAGCTGCGATTGAATAATTCCAGTCCTCAAAGAGAAAAACAGGAAACACCGCCCTCGCCATTTAATGAAAATCCAGGCAGAAACTTGACTTTTCGAAAAGGATGGCCCATATCACAGTTGCTAACGTCGCCTGCGACGGAATTTTGATACCCCGCTCCGGGGCGATTCTTCCCTTCTCACGCTTCCAGCTCTGTCGGTGCTTTTGCCGGCGGATATCCTGTTTTCGTGAAAGGAAACACTCATGCCGATCGGCAAAGTCAAATTCTTCAACAGCGACAAGGGCTATGGCTTCATCTCGAATGAAGACGGCTCGGGCGACAGCTTCGTCCATGTGACTGCCGTCGAGCGCGCCGGAATGGCGTCGCTGGGCAAGGACCAGCGCGTCTCGTACGAACTGGAAACCGGCCGCGACGGCAAGATCTCCGCGGTCAATCTCGAAGCGGCCTGACCCGGCCCTTCGGCAATGGCCAAGGAAGATGTCCTCAGCTTCGAGGGCTCGATCGAGGAAATCCTGCCCGACGGGCGGTTCCGCGTCATCCTTGAAAATGGCCATCGGCTGATCGCCTATACCGCCGGACGGATGCGACGCTTTCGTATCCGTTCGGTGGTCGGCGACGCCGTCCGCGTCGAAATGACGCCCTATGACCTGACCAAGGGCCGCATCGTCTACCGCGATCGCGGCCCCGGCGGTCCAGCCGGCGGCGCGCGCAAGCGCCGCTGACACCTGAGAATCAAGAAGACCAATATGTTTCAGACCAACACCATTCTACCCGCGCTCGCCGGCCTCCCGCTGGCAGGCAATCCGATCGTGATAGGCCGCACGCCGCGCCGTTCGCCAACGCTCTCGCGCCGCGAACTGAAGCGGCTGATCGCCGACATGATCGATTGAACGAAAGGAAAGCGCCGTGGCAGCAACCAGCGACAATTATCGCGAACAGGCCGAGCGATGCGAGGCCGCCGCCGCCGCGGCGGACCTGACACTGGTTCGCGAGCGCAATCTCCGTTCGGCCGCCGCGTGGCACGCGCTGGCCAACCGCCAGTTCAAATCCGAACAGGCCCGCGCTGACAGGGATCGGCTCGCCGAAGCGGTCCGTGCCCAATGTCTCGCCTGAATCCGCGAGCGCGAACCTGAATCACCGGCACGGCGGCCGTCAGCATGACGAAAGGCCCCACCAGGACACCATCATGGATATGAACCAGCTCTTCTATCATCATCAAATGGCCGTGATCGCTGCCGACCGGGCACACCGCGCCGGCGAAGCACCCGCCGGTTTCGATCTCCCGAACCATTATGCCCGGCGGATCAACCGGTTTCGCGAAAAACGCGGTCTCGAACCTGATTTTGTCGGATATAGCAGCGCGCATGCGCGGCGGCCCGTCGCGGTGATAAAGACCGGCTCGGGCGCGATCGCGCTCGACATCGCCTAGCATCGGCCTATTGTCGTATGACAAAGGCTTTCCTCGCGACCCGGGAAGGCCAATGGGGCTTCCTTTGGTCACGAGCGCAGAGGATGAAAGGGCTTCGCATGCAGATGCGAGGCCCTTTTGCGATGGAGATTTGCCCGATCGTCCGAAGTCTCTTCGCGATGGCCCGCACGATTTCCGGTGCAGCAGAAAGTCCAAATCCCGCGCGCTATCAAACGCGCGGGAGCGACAGCAAAGCAGCCGGCGGGAAACCGCCACCGTCGACGGTGAGATAAAAACGCCGCGACGAGCCGTGCTGTAGCGCCACGATATCGATCCTCTCTTCCTGGAACCATATCCAGAAGCGATGAACCTCGTCCTTCGTCCAGTCGATGATCTGATCGACGAGGAACAGGCTTTCGCCGACTTTTACCGCCTCGATATGATGCGTCCGTCCGTCCATCCCGCCTTGCCGGATGCCGGTGATTTCATAATCGGCCATGCCGGATGCTCCATCCCTGTGTCATGGCCACTAGTAGCGAACGGGCACGATGCGAATGCGATCGATCGCGCCGGGCGACGCCCGCGACCGGGCGATCGCTTCCGTACGCAGCATGTCGAGAGTAAGCGCGTCATAGTCCTGCTCGTCGGGCTGCATGGCCAGATCGGTTTCGACGACAAGAATGACTTTGCGTGCCAGCCCGTCGATTTCCCACTCGAACCATGTGCGCGTGATATGCCGCGCGGCTTCCCGATCACCTGACATGGCGCTCACCGGTCTCGGCCGCGCGCGAGCGGATTTCCCGCTCGACGAGAGCGTAGCCCGTATCGCTCAGGGTGGCGATTGCGATCGGGCGGCCGCGCAATTCGGCGCTTTCGCCATTCAGGAAGGTCAGCGCGGGATCGCGCCCGCCGAGCAACTGGAAAGCGAGCGCGCTGATCGCGCCCTGACGCTTCGCTTCTTGCGGCGGAAGCGGTGCGAAGGGCCGGCGCCGCCTGAACGGATTGGTCCGCGCGCGCGCCGCCGGCATCTCCTTGCGGTCAGGCATCATTGGCTTGCCTCCCGGAATTCGCAGCGCTCTCGCGCTGACGACGCAGCGCGGCGCGGGCATCCTCGATATTGGTATAGCGAAAGCTTCCCACGCTGAACTGGTCAACATAGCTATGGACGATGCCCTCGTCCGACTGCGGGCGGAAAGGCCGCAGATGCACGGCCTGCCGTTCGTGGGGGGGGGGCGGAGGCAGGTCGGCAGCCAGCTTCGCGAGTTTTTCCTCGTCGAGATCGAGGGCCTGGTAGATATCGTGTCCGATGACCCACAGCTCTTCGTGGAGATCGGTCAAGCGCTCGGCTATGCCGCCCAGCGCGCATGCCGCGCGCTCGGCCTCGGTCATGGCCAGCGCCTTGTTGACGAGAAGTTCGGCAACCAGCGTGTCGCCAAGAAAAACCGGATAGTCGTCGCCCTGTGCCGAGGTCGGAGGATCCGCGCGCGGGCCGCCGTCTCGATCGGCCATGAGGGCCGGACCGACGCCGAGGCCGCGCCGCGCGCGATACTCGCCGATCCGCTTCGCATAATAGCGCGGAAGATCGAAATTGGCGTGGGGCCGCCCATCGCGGTGGGCGCGGTTCGCTGCGATCAGCGCCATCTGGTGATGATAAAGGAGTTGATTGAGATCCACGTCCACCTCCCGTTCAGCGGGAGCGCGATGGTCTCTCAGTCCCCGGCAAGCGAAAGGACGCCGACGATCTCATGGAGATGGGGTAGCGGCTTCTCATTTACAAGAGAGGGGGTTCGGCCCCGTGCTTGCCGGCTCGCAATGCTGCGGATCGACAGCGGCTTGCAGCCGACAACCGAGCGGCGCCGAAATTCAGCCTGGGTGCTTTGATAGCCGATATTGAACCCGTCGAAGAGAAAGGGTCGAGCTAATCACTCTGAAACTGATCGACTGAGTTCAATTGCACGCGTTCCGCGGGTGTATCCGGCGAGGCCGAATTGCATGGCGTGTGTGCACTTTGGCGCTGGCCGCGCGGCCCGTCCATATTGACGGCGCAAGCGCCCGGCAGGCGGATCGCATGCAGATCGGTCAGGCATCCGGCGACCTGCGACCAGAATTCCGCGTCCTCGATTTCACCAGCATCGCGCAGCCGGTCGATACGCCGTGCGAGAACCTCGGGCCCACGATCGCCAAACTGATTTTCGATGGCGAGGGCTTGGCCCCACAGGTCGCGAGTGGCCTTCGTTCCCATAGGTGCGACTCCAATTATCTCCCGAATATATCGCCGGCCTTGCGGGAATCCAAAATCCGGCGCGCTTCGAACGGCTGACCAAATGTTTGGCCGGTGGCACCCCGTCGCTTCACAGCCAAGACCACAGCCGACGAGCCAGACGATTTCCGGCGATTTTCCGGGAGAGGGTCCTATGATTCAGATCTTGGGGGGCTTGGGTGGAACCGATTCATCCGGTACCGCTCCGGGCTGCGCTGATCCTGATTCCGTTCCACACGACCGAGTCGCGGATCGCACGCAGTGACATCTGGAATGCCGTCGCGCCGCGGTTGTTCGGCTTTGGCTAAGCTCGGCCGTCTCGGCAGGCATAAGTTGAACCGCCGTCGCGGCAGCCTTCTCGATCATGTGCGGCATTTGCGTCGCGCCGGGACGGCGCGAAGCCTTTCATCGACCTAAAGCTTGCGGGTACCGAGCCACCTCACCTTCGCCGGGTCGCGGTGATCGAAGAAGCTGCTGGCCTTCCGATCGAGGGTCGCGATCCTGGCGAGATCCTCGTCGTCGAGCTGGAAGTCGAGGATCGCGAAATTCTCGACCATGCGTTCCTGGCGCACAGACTTGGGGATCGCAACGATACCGCGGTGGTTCGCTGCGAAACGGGTCAGCGCGACCATCTGGCCTTGTAAAGAGCGGTTGTTCGCACCACCTACGGGGGTATCGTCAGCCTCATTTTTGCATGTTGGCGACCGAGAGACTTTCGCGCTCCCGCACGCGGGAGACGGAATATGGATTTCGATCAACTTCTCTATCATCATCAGATGGCCTTGATTGCCGTAAGCCGGGCGCGGCGCGACGGACATCCTCCGTCCAGCTTCGATCTGTCCGACTCTTATGCCAGGCGGATCGCCGAATATCGCGACCGGCGCGGTCTCGACGACGGGCCTGCCGACAAAAGGCGGCCCGGTTCCGCCCGCCTCAAAGCCGACCCGACAACCTCGGAGCAGGCTGCCGGATATGCGGATTTCCTCGGCGACACATTCATTGCCGAGCTTCTCATTCATAAGGCGCTCAGCATGACGCCCCAAGAACGCAGCGCCTCCGCACTCGAAGATATAGTCGATCGACTGGCCGAGATAGAAGAAGCGCGCTGGGTCATCGGCCGCGATATCTATCGGTCGCTCGGATACGATGAAATGGCGCTCGCAGCGCTTGCCGACAATATATCGATGGACGACGGTGGGAGCAGCAGCGCCGTCAATCCCGGCTCTGCATGGCCATCGACGGACAAGGACATCGCGCGCGGCCATACCGGGCAATTGCCCTTGGAGACTTGGCGAAACGTCAACATCCATGATGAACGCGCCGAACTCCTCCGCCAGCGGATTCGGGAGCGCAGCTTGAGCGAACAAGCCGATGCGCCTGATCGCGAACAGGTCATTTCAAGGGCGATGCTCGACGCGGAATATCGCTACGGCAATGCTTCGGAACAATTTGCCGTCGACGAGGAAGCCGGGGCGGTTCGCCTTGGCGATCGCGGGGCCGCCCATATCTGGCAAATCGTCGGCGAGCGCCTTCATACGCTCCATGACATAGGCAGGCCGCCCAGGCAGGACTAATGAATTGATCGCGCGCGGCGCAACGCTGCGGAAACGACAAGCCAATAGCGAACGGGCTCGATACGAATGCGGTCGATTGCCCCCGGCGAGGCGTGCGGCCGACTGCGTTCGCAACCGCGCGCAAATCCTCCAAAATCAACAGATCATAGCCATTGCCGTCAGGTTGGTGTCGCTCTGCCCGGGAAGTGTTGGCCGCAATGATAAACATATAGGCATTCGAATTGCCCCGAATTCGTGGGGTGGTTTGCGCGATCCGTGGTATAAGGCCCTCATCACCTGAATTTTGAACAAGCTCCATGTGACAGAGGGACAAAAATTGTGCTCTCGCTTGATGCAGGAGCACGCACCATGTGCCTCAATCAGCTACTCGAAGACGAACAGATCGCGCTGATGCGCTATTCCGCCGCGACCAAACCCTCGGAGGTCATGCGATATCGGCGCAAGATCGAAAGCCTCGGTCAGTGCTTCAAATCCTTCCCCTACCGTCACCGTCCCTATCTTTCTCCGAATGTCCGGAGCGGAGCGATCGCTTCGGCCCGCCCGCGGCGTTCGGACGAATTCTCGTATCGGATGATCGAAAGGAAGGACGTCTGACATGGCAAAATCGCAAAAGCGCAGCAATCGCGAGATCCGCAAGCCCAAGGCAGCAAAACCCAAAGCACTCACTGCCCTTGCCGCCCAAGAGGCGTCTGCGGTGAAAATGACCGCCAAACCGAAAGGCAAGCACTGAGATGGCCTGCACACGCCGGCGCTGCGGATCGCGTTCGTCGGCAATGCCCTCCCGCGCCGCTGCGGCATAGCCACCTTCACGACCGACCTCGAACTCGCGGTCGGCGCGCTCGGCGAGGTTGCGGATACGGCCATTGTCGCGATGATCGAGCCGGGCGGCGACCACGAATTTCCGCCAGCCGTCCGCAAGACAATCCGGCAGGGCCAGGTGGCCGACTATCGCGCCGCCGCCGATTTCATCAATCGCGAGGCGTTCGATCTCGTCTGCCTCCAGCATGAGTTCGGCATCTTCGGCGGCGAGGCAGGCGCGCTGATTCTCGGCCTCGTAGCGAGGCTCGATGCGCCGCTCGTCACCACCTTGCACACGGTTCTCGATCGGCCGACCACGGCGCAGCGCCGCGTCATGAAGGATATCGTTACCGCATCGGCGCGGGTGGTCGTCATGGCCGACAAGGCCCGCGACATGCTGATCAATGTCTATGGCGCCGATCCGGGGAAGATTGACGTTATCGCCCACGGCATTCCCGATGTTCCGCTCGCCTCGGCGCGAGCCGCCAAGGAGCGGTTGGGGTTTACCGATCGCAAGGTGATCCTGACATTCGGGCTGATGAGCCCGAACAAAGGTATCGAGACGATGATCGAGGCCATGCCCGAGATTGTCCGGCGCACGCCCGATGTCCTCTATGTGGTGATGGGCGCCACCCACCCCGCCTTGCTGGCCCGTGAGGGCGAGCGTTATCGCGACACGCTGACGGCGCGGGTACGCGAGCTTGGCCTCGATGACCATGTCGCGTTCATCAACCGTTTCGTCGACCGCCCCGAACTGCTCGACCATATCGCGATGTGCGATGTCTATGCGACGCCCTATCTGGCGGCGGCGCAAATGACGTCGGGAACGCTCGCCTATTCGCATGGTCTGGGGCGTCCGGTCGTTTCCACGCCCTATTGGCACGCCGCCGAGTTGCTCGCCGACGGGTCGGGCGTCCTGATCCCGTTCGACAATCCGGCAGGCTTCGGCCCGGCGATTTCCGATCTGCTGGGCAACGACACCGAACGTCTGGCGATGGGGCGCAAGGCCTATGCGGCGAGCCGCCCCATGATCTGGGCCAATTCGGCGCGGCGCTATGCCGCGAGCTTTCGCAAGGCTTGCCGTGAGCGCAGGCTCGCGTCCGGCGGCCAGGCGGGGATGCCCGAACCCGGGCCAGTCCGCCTGCGGACGAACGTCCAACCCGACCTCCCACCGATCTCGCTCGACCATCTCGCCGCGATGTCCGACGACACGGGGATATTCCAGCATGCCGTTCACGCAATCGCCGACCGCAGTCATGGATATTGCATCGACGACAATGCACGGGCGCTGCTCCTGTGCTGCGGTCTCGCCGGCGGCCCCGATGCGCCGCTGGCGCGCCGGCTGTCATCCACATTCGCGGCCTTCATCCAGCACGGCTGGAATCCGGGCAATCGGCGTTTTCGCAATTTCATGGGCTTCGACCGGCGATGGCTGGAAGATGCGGGCTCGGAGGACAGTCACGGGCGGACGCTCTGGGCGCTGGGCGCCTATAGTGCGCGTGCCTGCTCCCTTGGCCATGCGCGCTGGGCAAAAGAGCTGTTCAGCGAGGCGCTGGCCGACGTCGAGGCCTTCACCTCACCGCGGTCCTGGGCGTTCACCTTGCTCGGCCTCGCATCCTATTGCGCGGTTTATGCCGAAGATCATGCCGCCGCGCGCCTGCGTGCCGAACTCGCCGGCCGCCTCGAAAGGTTGCTGGGCGAACAGGAAGGTCCCGAATGGACATGGTTCGAAAATGGCCTCAGCTATGACAACGCCCGGCTGCCGCAAGCGCTGATCGTCACGGGCGCCGCAGCGCTCTCGGCGACCATGGTCGAAGCGGGATTGCGAAGTCTGCGCTGGTTGGTGGCGATGCAGACGGCGCCCGAAGGTCATTTCCGGCCCGTCGGCTCGCATGGCTTCCTGATGACCTCGCGCAATAGTCCCGAACCGTTCGATCAACAGCCGCTGGAGGCTTGCGCGACGATCGCGGCCTGTATCGCGGCGAAAGGCGTCGATCCAGACTCTTCGTGGCGTGCGGAAGCCGAGCGCGCCTTCGCATGGTTTCTTGGCGCGAACGATCTCGGCATCAAGCTGGCTGACCTCGCGACGGGCAGTTGCCGCGACGGCCTCCACCCGGACCGCGCGAACGAGAACCGGGGGGCCGAATCGGTGCTATCCTTCCTGCTCGCGCTGGCCGATATGCAGCGCCTGAGAGCGGCGGACCGGCGGGCGCCGTCACAGCCGAGCCCATCCACACACGAAGCCATCAATGCCTGACGGGGCTCCGCCATCCGCACCCTTCTTCAACCGGCAGGCGCTTCACTTGCGGCCCGACCCGTCGCGCGTCGTCGTCCGGCCGTTCCGGCCGGCGGTCGAACCCCGAGACCTGCATCCCGTCGACAAGACCCGCGCCAATCACATCGTCGACCGCGTCCTCGCAATGACCGCGGACGAGACCGACGCGCTGCTTGCCGAAACGCTGCGAAACTTCGACGACCGGCACCGCAACCTCCCCGCAATATTCGAACGGCGCGCCGCGGAAATGGAGGATGCCTTCACAGCTCACAAGAGCTTCTCGCAGGCGCAGCGTCAGCTCGTCGGCGCCTACTTTCTTCATGAGTACAGCTTCGAAGCAGCCGCGCTGTTCAATCCCAGCATCGTGCCGCACCCCGACCAGTCGGGAGTCGCCGCAGGATGCCGCCGCTTCATCCTTAGCCTGCGCGCGGTCGGCGAAGGCCACATCTCTTCCCTGACGTTCCGGTCGGGAATATTGGCCGCCGACGGAACCGTTACCATCGACCCGCCCGCGCGGCTCGCCGCGACGCCCGTCGTGACCGCCCGTGTCGGCGATCGTCTGGAACTCGGCTTCGATCCCGCCAGCGACATCGCGGAGCGGGTGATCTTCCCCGTCACCGAGAGGCAGGCGAACGGGATCGAGGATGCCCGCTTCGTCGCCTTCCACGACGAAGGCCAGACCATCTATTATGCGACCTTCACCGCCTACAGCGGAAGCGGCATAAGGTCGGAGCTGATCGAAACCCGGGACTTCGTGACATTCCATCTGGCACCGCTCAAGGGCGCTGCGGCGCACAACAAGGGGATGGCGCTTTTTCCGCGAAAGATCGGCGGGCGCTATGCGATGATCGCGCGCCACGACAATGAGAGCCTGCACCTCATCCTGTCGGACGACCTCCACGAATGGAGCCTCGGCGAGGTGATCGTGAAGCCCAAATATCCTTGGGAGTTCGTCCAAATCGGCAATTGCGGCTCGCCCATCGAACTCGACGAAGGCTGGCTGCTCTTCACCCATGGCGTCGGCCCCGTACGCCATTATTCGATCGGCGCGGTTCTGCTCGATAAGGACGATCCCTCGCGCGTGCTCGGGCGCTCGCGCGTACCGCTCGTCCAGCCCGCGACCGCGGAGCGCCATGGCTATGTCCCGAACGTCGTCTATTCGTGCGGCGCCATCAAGGTCGGAGAGCGCATCCTGCTTCCCTATGCCATATCGGACGCCTTTTCGACCGTCGCCACGATCAGGATCACGACACTTCTCGACCAGCTCAAGGATTGAAAGGCTTCGACATGGACAAGACCCCGTCCGGCAACGACCGGTCATGCAAATGCGGCGGTATCGACGCCGCCGAGCGTGAAACACTCGATCGATACGGCATTACCCGCGTGCCCGCCGCGACCTATCTCCTAGACGGCTATCGCTATGCCAGCCTTGCCGACGCGGTTGCACAGGCATGCCGTTCCCGCATGTGAAGGAAAATCGGATACTGTCGGCGAGCGGGAATGACTTGAAGCGCGGCAGGACACTTCCAAAACGAAACCGGGCCACGTATCGACACGCAGCCCGGCCTGGGGACGATCGGTTAGCTCGGACTAGCTGCTCTGCTTGCCCGGCTTTTCCGCTTCTCCACCCTGCTGAGGCCGCTTGTCGCGGTCCGGCTGGCCGGGCTGACGGCGGCCGCCGTCCTCCTGCTGGGGCTGGCGCTCGCCTTCCGACTTGCGGCCCGGCTGGCTGCCGGTCTGGTTCTGGTCGGGGTTGACCATGACCATTCTCCTCTCTTCAATTGCCCGGTAGTGGGCATGGAGAAGACGCGCGGGATAGGGCATTGTTCCTGTTTATCATGCCGGGTCGCTAATAGAGCGATTCCGTCCGGTCGAGCGGCAGAGCCGATCGTCTCAGCCCCGCCGTCCGCTCGCCTGCCATACCAAGCCGGGTAGTTTGACCATCTCGCAACCGCAAACGGTGCAATGGCTGACGAAGCGCCCCCGATCCCAGTGGCTCGCCTTGAAATCGACGAGGTGACGGCCGAAGAGATTGTGCAGTATCATGATCGCGTTCCTTTCGCTGGTTGTGCTCCGCCCTCATTGTCCCATTGCTCAAGGGCATGCTGGACAGAAGACGACGACACGACTTGAGGATGGGCTGTTTGCGGCGCCCCCGAGCAGGCGTCGTTTTCGCGCTCCCAGCTTTCGATTGCGCGCTCGAGGTCGTGTCGCCGGCGCCGCGACTGGTGAAACGCGTTTCCCATCGTTTGCGGAACATGTTCCAGCCCGTGATGGAGAAGCCGGTTCCACAACCGAATGATCCGGCCGAAAGATCGCGAGGGTTCGTGGATGGAAATCATCGAATAGACTCCCGCTGGGCAAGCGGGAGCTCGAGGTCTCTCAGTCACGGGAAGCTTGCGATCGAAATCGGGTGATGACACATCCTATCACAGACGGACATGATGCGGGCATCAATTCGCCACGCAGAATGGGCCTGCGCACCGGATCAGCCTGCATCCTCGTCATCCCCCCGGCGCTGGCGCAGTTCTGGCGCTTCGCGAGGCGGTATGTCGGGCCGGCGCTCGAACGCGCCGCCTTCCCCGGATACGCGCTCCTTCTGAACGATGGCCGCTACGCGCTTCTTCGAAATGCCGAGGCTGCGCAGCGCATAGCCGGCGAGGCCGAACGACAGCTCGCGCGCGCCCATGATCGCGAGGCCGACGCCCTGACCTTCGAGATGGGCGACCTCGGCTTCGCTGTGGGTCCGGATCGCGGTGTCGATTTCGGGATTGAGCTCGCGCGCGATCTCGATGATGCGCCGTGTCTGAAAGCCATCCGGCGTCGCGATCACGAGCAGCCGCGCCTGGGCGATATCCGCCGCCTCGAGAATACCCGGGGTCGATGCTTCGCCATAGATGGCCGTAATGCCGCGCTCGCGCAGCGCCTCGACGCGGCGTCGATCCTTGTCGACGAGGATAACGGGAAGACCTTCGCTCTTGAGCATCCTACCGACCACGCGCCCGACCCGGCCGTAGCCGACAACGACCGCGTGATGGCGAAAGCTGCTGTGCTTCGCGTCGGGCAGACGGGAATGGCTCTCATCGCCTCCCCGCTCCAGCAATGCCAACAGCCGCGGTCGTCGTCGCAGCCATCTCTCGAAGCCGTCGAAAGCGATGAAGACGAGCGGATTGAGCGTAATCGACAGCAGCGCGCCGGCGAGGACCAAGTCCCTCGCTTCCGCCTCGACCAGCCCCAAGGTGACGCCCAGGCCGATCAGGATGAAGGAGAACTCGCCGATCTGCGCCAGGCTCGCCGAGACGGTCAGCGCCGTCCGCGCCGGATAGCCGAAGGCCAGCACGATCCCAAACGCCGCAACCGACTTGCCGGCCAGAATGATCGCCAGCACTGCCAGAACGGCGGACGGTTCACGGACCAGGATGCCCGGATCGAACAGCATCCCGACCGAGACGAAGAACAGGACGGCAAAAGCATCCTGCAACGGCAGCGAGTCCGCGGCCGCCCGATGACTGAAATCGCTTTCGCTGAGGATCACGCCAGCAAAGAAGGCGCCGAGTGCGAAGGACACGCCGAACAGGGCGGCCGAGCCGAAAGCGATACCGAGCGCGGTCGCGAGAACCGACAGAGTGAACAATTCGCGCGAGCCCGTTCGGGCGACACGTTCCAATATCCAGGGCGCGGCGCGCGTTCCGACGATCAGGACAAGCGCAAGGAACAGCGCAACCTTTCCGAGCGTGACAAGCAAGACGAGCGCGATATCGCCCGCGCCGCCCGAAGCTCCTTCCCCTCCCAGCGCGCGCCCTAACGCCGGCAGCAACACAAGGGCCAGCACCATGACGAGATCCTCGACGATCAGCCAACCCACGGCGATCCGGCCGTTGATCGAATCGAGCGTATTGCGCTGCTCGAGCGCGCGCAGCAGCACGACGGTCGACGCGACCGACAGGGCAAGACCGAAAACCAGGCCCGCCCCGGTGGTCCAGCCCCAGAGATGCACCAGGCCCGCCCCGAGCAGGGCCGCAACCACGATCTGGACGAGCGCGCCGGGGATGGCGATCCTGCGGACAGCGACCAAATCCTTGATCGAGAAATGCAGCCCGACACCGAACATCAGCAGGATCACGCCGATCTCCGCGAGCTGGTTCGCCAGCGCAGCATCGCCGACGAAGCCGGGAGTGAAGGGGCCGACCGCCACGCCTGCGAGCAGATAGCCGACGAGCGGCGGCAGCTTCAGCCTGCTGGCAATGAATCCGCCGATGAAAGCGAGGACCAGTCCCATAACGAGCATGGCGAGAAGGCTGGTGTCATGGGGCAATAGCGATCCTTTCGGAAAGAGCCGCCATGCCGGCGGCACTCGGTATGATGGAGCGCCGATGGGTAAAGCGGCCGCGCTATCGGTGGCGGTGAAGGATCGACCCTACACCAGCGACGGCGCCAAGACCATGCTGCTCATCGGAAGCAGGAAAAGACACTGACAGGTGCGATGGCGCGACTGCGTTGCGCGGACCCGCCTAGAATTTTCGATGGAAGCTGACGAGGTCCGCGTCGGGATCGCCATAGCCGCAGATCAGCCCGCGCAGCATCTGCGCCGCCATCATCGAGAAGGTGATGCCATTCCCGCCATAACCCATGGCTGCATAGCAGTTGGGCATGCGCGGGATGCGGCCGATCGTCGGGGTGCCGACAGGGCTGTCGCCGAAGCTGCCGGCCCAGCCATGGACCGGAGTCGCGTCGATTCCCGGCAGCAGCGCGGCGAGCTTGCGCGACAGGGTTCTGATCTTGCCGGGAAGCTTCGCGTCGCGTTCGCCCGCGTCCGCGATTTCCTCATCCTCGCCGCCGCATATGACCTCGCCGCGCGGGGTGGTGCGGATGTAGAGATAGGGGTCGGCGGCTTCCCAGATCATCGCGGCCGTCGGCCAGATGGCGCGGGGCTGAGGGCGGGTCGCGATCGACCAGCTCGATATGATCCTGTTTCCCTTGCGCGGGATGCCCTTCATCATCTCGTAGCCCGTCGCCATGACCACATGGCGCGCACGGATCTCGGGACCGCGCGCGCTGTGAAGCGTCACGCCGTCTTCGCGCGCGTCGATGTCGCAGATATCGACCGGCGAATAGAGCCGGGCGCCGCGCGCGATGGCGGCGTTCAGATAGCCAAGGGTCATCCGGCGCGGGTCGGCGGAATAATTGCCGAAACCGATCAGCGCATGGCGTCCCTTGATCCCGTAGCGCTCCAACACCGCGGCGGGTTTGAGAAGCTCGACCTCGAAACCCGCGCGCCGGCGGGCGTCGGCTTCGCGCGCCAGGCCGTCGGCGTCGAGGACATTGCCGTCGAGATAGATGGAACCGCGCGTCGCGCCGTCGACGGCGAGGCCCAGCCGCTCGGTCCGCTCGCGCAGCGCATCGACCGCCTGGCGCGAGCGGCGCCAGATGCGCTCGGCCTTTTCGCGCCCGATACGCGCGGCCATCAGCGAGAGCGGCGTGTCGAGTTCATATTGCAGCATAGCCGTCGATGCTGCGGTCGATCCTTCGGCGGGGCCGCGGCGATCGACGATGACGGTCCTGAGACCCGCTTCCGACAGCGCCTCCGCGATCAGCGCGCCCGATACGCCGGCACCGACGACGACCGCATCGCACACGATATCGCGCGTCAACGGCTTTGACGAGATCGCCGGACGACGCCGCGCCGACCAGATCGACCGCCCGGTGCGAAGATCGCGGTGACGGGTCGCGGACGCGGCCGTCATCAACGTGGGCGATCAGGCAAGATCGCGCACCTTGGCTTCGCGCGCCCAGTGGCGCCGCGTGCCGACGTCGGCGAACGCGTCGATCGCGACGACACCGCCGTCCTTTTCGACGCCCGCCTTGTCGAGCAGCAGCTGCGTCGCGTCGTCGTGGGCGATGGTCTTGCAATGGCCATAGGCGTCCATGAACCATTGCACCGCCGCACCCTGCACCGAAAGCGCCTTGGCCTGTTCTTCTGTCAGGATCGAGGCGACCGCGTCGAACAGCACCGAAGGCGATCCGGCGAGTTGGCCGTCGGCCTTGAGCGTGCCGCCCTTTACCTTGATCCCGCCGACCTTCGGCGCGACGAGAAAGGGGGTGCCGCCCGCACTTTCGATATCGCCTTTCAGCTTGTCGATCGCCGCCTTGTCCGACCCTTCGGCGAACAGGATCGCGACCTTGCGGCCCTCCATCGTGTCATCGGCATTCTTCTGGATCGACAGCGCGGCGGAGGGTTTTAGGTCAACCGCGGCGCGCGCGGCCTTTTCCTTCGCCGGCAGGTCGATCGCGAGGCCCGCGGCGACGCGCTTCGCCAGATCCTCGTCGATGTTGCGGAGCTGGCCGACGACACGCGCGCGGACATGATCGAGCGTCACCTTCGACAGCTCGAACACCAGCGCCGAGGCGATATGCGCCTGCTCATTCGCGGTCTGCGACAGGTAGAAGAGCCGCGCCTGGGTGAAATGGTCGGCGAACAGTTCGGCGCGGATGCGCAGCTTCTGCGCGGGGTCGTTCCGTTCGTCATTGGCCATGTAGGTCGAGAAGCCCGTTTCGGCGCTCGCGCGTGGGCCGCCATGCTCTCCGGCTTCGGCAAGGCTGTTGGGTTCGTAATTGGCACGCCCCGTTGGCACGAGCGTCTGCATCATCCCGTCGCGCTGGAAATTGTGGAAGGGGCATTTCGGCGCGTTGATCGGGATCTGGTGGAAATTGGTCGTTCCCAGCCGCGATTTCTGCGTGTCGAGATAGGAGAAGAGCCGGCCCTGCAGCAGCGGGTCGTTGCTGAAATCGATGCCGGGGATGATGTTCGACGGCAGGAAGGCGGCTTGCTCGGTTTCGGCGAAGAAATTGTCGACGTTGCGGTTGAGCGTCATGCGGCCGACGATCTCGACGGGGATATCCTCCTCGGGGATCAGCTTGGTGGCGTCGAGCACGTCATAGGGCTGCTTTGCCGCGAACGCCTCGTCGAAGACCTGCACGCCGAGATTCCACGCCGGGAAGTCGCCGGCATCGATCGCCTCGAACAGGTCGCGGCGCAGGAAATCGGGATCGGCACCGGCGATCTTGACCGCCTCGTCCCATGTCGTCGACTGGATGCCGAGCACGGGCTTCCAGTGGAATTTGACGAATTTGCCCGCACCCTCATCGTTGACGAAGCGGAAGGTATGAACGCCGAAGCCTTCGATCATGCGGAAGCTGCGCGGGATCGCGCGGTCGGACATCGCCCACATGATCATATGCATCGATTCGGGCATCAGGCCGATGAAGTCCCAGAAGGTGTCGTGTGCGCTCGCCGCCTGCGGATAACCGCGGTCGGCCTCCATCTTCACGCTGTGGACGAGATCTGGGAACTTCATCGCGTCCTGGATGAAGAAGACCGGGATATTGTTGCCGACCAGATCCCAATTACCGGTTTCGGTGTAGAGCTTGACCGCAAAGCCGCGCACGTCGCGCGGCGTGTCGACCGACCCGGCGCCGCCCGCGACGGTCGAGAAGCGAACGAAGACCGGACAGGTCGCGCCTTCCTTCTGGAAGATCGAAGCCTTGGTCAGCCCGGGGATTGCCCTGGTGCACTCGAACACGCCGTGCGCGCCCGAACCGCGGGCGTGGACGATCCGCTCGGGGATGCGCTCATGGTCGAAATGGAAGATCTTCTCGCGGAGGACGAAGTCCTCGAGCAGCGTCGGTCCGCGCTCACCGGCGCGGAGCGAATTCTGGTTGTCCGAAATCCGGTGACCGAAATTATCGGTGAGATAAGCCGCCGCATCGGCGACTCCATCTCCGACTTGCTGATGCAGTTCATCGCCATCGCCTCTGCTGTCAATCGGCGCCGGCTGGCCCTCTCCCGGTTGGTGGTCACGAAGTGCATGGTCTGCGGCGGGTGACGGCACGGGCTTCTTCGCCATGATCGGATCCTTCGGTCAGCGGGGATAAGGTCTCAACCCGCGGCTTCCCCCTAAGTTTCGTCGCGCCCGCTTTCTTCTGATCGAGCTAGGCCGCCTCCGGCGCCATTGCATGCCATCAACCGGTCGGGGATGGCCTATAGAAGCGGAATCGATCGACCGCGCCTTCGATCAGGTGGCCAGCGAGTCTGAGGCGGATTTCGTCGGCGCCGCTACTGGTCGTGCAGACCAAGCGCGTGCCGCCTGACGGCAACCGCTCGATCGCACTGATAGCCACTCCCGACGCACGGCAGATTTCCCTGACATCGGCCTCAGGCAACGCGAGGTTGATCGCGCGGCTCACGTCGATTCCGGCACGGAAGCACCAGAGCGGATGATCTCCGCGACCTGCACATAGCCCTCCGGGCTGGCGGTTGCGATGGCGAGCGGCCTTCCGCCAAGCACGACATTTTCTCCATTGAGAAAGGCGATGGCAGGGTCGCGTCCGCCCATCACCAGATAGGCAAGCTGGCTGATGTCACCCTGACGCCGGGCATGATCGAGGGAGAGCGGGCTTCGATATTTGTGGAAATGGCGCACGGGGCGAGACGATGCGACGGTTCTTTCGGCGGTGTCGGGGCGATTCATGGCGTGGCTCCTCTGCGTAAGCGGGAGCACAGGCTCTCAGCCGCGGCGGCTTACAAAAAGGAGGGCCGCGATAGATACTATATGGGTTTGTACACACGGATTGTAAGGACGAAAATCCAAGGGCCGCGGTCCGCGACATTTCGCCCCTAGCCGTGCCTGTCCTTCGTCGAAGCAGGGAGCCGCATCACCTTCCTAAGATGATGTTTATAATGAATATTATTTCCAATCGGCCGAGACATACCCTCGCTGACACCCTCACGCGACTATAACGAAAAATGGGAATCGAATAGAGGGTCGAACTTCGCGAAAATGGGAATCGAAAAAGTTCGGTGGCGGGCCTGCCGGTCCATTACCCTGCATCTGACGAAAAACGGAGAATTGCAGGGTAAATTGCCTATAGACAGGCGCAAGAGATTTTGCCGGCCATCCCCTGCGGCTCGCTCGCGGCGCCCTAGCTTTTCTCGAACAGGCGCTTGAGGCTGGCGTATCGAATGAAGGTCGATCGACCGACTTTTACAGTTTCTAGCTCTCCGGCCTTGATGAGTTCGTAGAGCGTCGACCGTCCAATGCCAGTGAGTTTAACCGCGGCGGATATGCGGACGCTGATCGGTTCGATATGGTGGCGGTCCTCGGACGCAACTTGCGGCCCTTGCCTGCTCTGCATCTTGCTCATGGCTTCCGCCTCCCTCGGTGAAAGCGGCGATCGGTTTCGATGAAAGCCGTAAGCATTGCAGGAATAAGGTCCGGCACGGATTCACGCCTGCCGTATGCCGCTTCGTAAGCGTCGGCATAAGCGTTCAATGCCTCGAACAAACCCGGCATGGCGTTGAACGTGATTCTCTTCGGCGTTCGCTCCGGCAGCTTCGGCAATTTCAGGTCAGCCATTTCCGCCTCCCCACGGCCGCCCGACGACAATATCCTTGTGGACGATGACACGCAGCGGCCAGCCGGGCCGGACGCGCATAGTCGGCTGGATATTGAGATTGCGGGTGACGAGCTGGTCGCCCGCGCGCGCGCCGCTCTGCTGCGCGGACTCGCGGATCGCTCGAACAAGGTCGCTCTCGCTGCTGCCAAAACTCAATTCCGAGCCGACACCAAGCAGCGTCGAGAGCGCGACGCCCTTCAAGAGCTGCCATGTGTGCCGGTCGATCTTGTCGGCGAGGCCCGCATAGCCCTGCGTGTCGGTCGCGGGAACATTGTCGATGCGGACTGACGAACCATCGGGAAGGATGATGCGCTGCCAGACCACCAGCGCGCGGCTTTGGCCGAACGCGACGACGCTATCGTAACTGCCGACCAGCCGCGAGCCTTGCGGGATAAGCAGGCTTCGCCCTGTCACGCTATCATAGACGTTTTCGGTGATCTGCGCCGTCAGCAGACCCGGAAGGTCCGAATTGAGGCCGGTAATCAGGCTCGCCGCGATGACGCTGCCAGCCTGCAAGGTCCAGGGGGAGACGGGTGCGGTCAGCCTGTGCGGATTCACGTCGCCGGCATCGTTCGCCTTACCGACCATCGCGTTCTTGCGCTGCTGTCCGTTCGGGTCATCGGCGATCTGCGCGGGCGCTGGCAATTCGGGCGTCTGTTCCGCCGCGACTGCGGCAAGGCGAGCGGATGCGGTGTTTCCGGCGACCTGCAACATCACGCTAGACTCGCGCGCCGCGCGCTGTTCGGCAGCGATGCGCTGGCGTTCGGCTTCGGCCTCTCGGGCCGCACGCCTTGCGGCCTCGTCGCCGGTATCGTCCGGCAGCATTTCCAGCCCGCGTTGATGATTGAGGATCGGCCGCCCCAAATCACCGGGCAGCGGCGCGCCGAGCTGCGGCACGTCGCCATAGTCAGTGGGCGCGCCCGCGAGAGCATCGGGCGGCGCCTTCGCCCCGACCAGCTTGTCATCGGTCGAGGCAATCAGGCCAATGCTCGCCGGTTTCAGCGCCAGCCATGCAACGCCGACAATCGCGGTCGATCCTACGGCGGCAATGGCGATGATTGCGCCGCGTCGAAACCGGGTGACGCGCCCCGGCGCCGCGCGCAAGACCAGCGTTTCGGGGTCGGCCTTGGCTGGCGCTGCGGGTGAAGTCGCGGGGTTGGTCATTTGGCCCTCCGCTTCGGCTGAGCCGTCTCGATCCGCACGACCTTCTGCTTCTTGCCGCCAAGGCGCAACTCGGCCGCGCCGAACAGACGATCGACGACATAATAACGGCCTGCGACACGATAGTTCACAAGCTGGGCCTCGCCGTCCTCGCCAATGACGAACAGCGGCGGCGCTTCGCCCACGGCGATCGACGGCGGAAACTCGATGAAGGTTTGCCTTCCATCGTCGAAGGCGCGGACGGGACGCCATGCCGGCTTGTCGCCGCTGATCGCGTAATTGAAATTCAGCCCCTCGATCGCGAGGCCCGACGCGATCGGCGCGGCGGCGCTCGCGGCGTCCTGCTGGCGGCGAAGCGCAATCATTTCATCATGCGGATAGGTCCACGACAGCGCGGCCATTGCGCCAGTCGACCGGCTTTCGAGTTCGATATGATAGACGCGCCGCGAGGTCGTGATGACAAGGTTCGTGTGAAGCCCTGCCGAATAGGGCTTCACGAAAATATGGGTGCGCTGCTCGGCGCCGCTGCCGCTGGTCGTATCGCCCACGGTCCAGCGCACGGTATCGCCAGCGGCAACCGATGTGACGGCTTCGCCCGGCTGCAAGACAATATCGGTGATGCGCTCGGGCGCGGCATAGAGGCGATAGAGCGCCCCGTCGCTATAGGGATAGATTTGCACCGCGCCGAGATAACCGGCGTTCGACGGCTCACGGAGTGCGGCCTTGTTGGCGGCCGAAACCTTCGCGGTGGGCTGGGCGGCGGCCGGAACGGCAAGCGCAAGGACGCTCACCGACAGCATGACGGCGCGGATCATGGTTCATTCCTTTCGGGGGTCTGCGGCGATTGTTCGGTATCGAGCGACATATCTGCGGGCGGCGCGGTCGCGGCCTGCGGCTGCGGCGTGGCTCGACCGGCGGGGGTTTCCAATTCCTGCGACCAGTCGATCGCATCGACATAGACGCCGAGCGGGTTCTTACGCAGCACGTCGGCCGAGCGCGGCGGCTGCATCTTCACGGTGAGAATGGCGGTCCAGCGCGAGGTGCTGGCGAGACTGCCGCGCTCATATGCCTGTTCGGTCCATTTCACCTGAAAGCTGGTGTCGGACGCGCGGACCACGCTCGTCACCTGAACGGACACGGTGCGGTGCCCTACATCGGCAAAAGGATTGGAGGCGCGAGCATATTCGCCGAGAAAGAGCGACGCGCGTTCGGTCGCGTAGTCATAGGCCGATAGCCAATTCTGGCGCATCAAGACCGGATCGAGCGAGCGCGACCGGACGTTGGCGACGAACCTGCCAAGGTGCCACATGATTTGCGGGTCGGTCGGCCGATAGTCCTTGGTGGCGGGTGCTATCGCCTGCGCCTGACCGAGATTATCGACGGCGACTACATAGGGGATGACGCGGCTTTGCATCGACTGCCATATCAGCGTCGCCGACAGGCCGGTCGCGAGCAACAGTCCGCCGAACGCCATCAAGCGCCAGTTATAGGCTTGCACGCGCGCCGACCCCAAGCGATCGTCCCAAGCCTGGCTGCCGCGCTGGTGGTGCGGCTCCGGTTCGGGTGTCTGTCCGTAACGCTGCACGGCTCTTTTGAATTTCATGGCTTAATCCCTTTCTTTGATGTCGGGGGCAGCGCCCGCGCCGCCGCGGTCGCCTGATTGGATCGCGTGAATCGCCATCTGGCGGCGGTGCCTGCTGGTCTGGGTGGCGTGGAGTTTTTGCGCCCATGCGGGCGGCGTGGTTCCGGCGCTTGCCGCGGCGGTCCCGCCCGTCGGCGCCGCGCCCGTCGTTCCCGCCGCCCACGCGGCCTGCTGGCCGCGCTCGGCGGCGGCGCGAAGGCCAAGGGCGTTTCGCATCCGGTTGGCGGCGGCCCCTTTGGCGGCCGTCGCCATGCCGCCGATGCCTGCGCCGACCGTCGAGGCTCCCGATGTTTCCTGCCCTAGCTTGTAAGCCATAGACGCGGCGCTTCCCATCGTCGTGCCTGCGCGCAGCGCGGCCAGGCCCGCGCCCCCTGCGCCGCGCGCGGCGGCAAGCGCGCCGGCGCCGCCCATGACGACCGTTCCGCCCGCAAGTGCGGCTGTGGCGACAACCGACCCTGCGCCAAGCTGCGGCGCGCCGGCAATCAGGCCGGATGCGAGCGACGGGCAGAAGATGGCGAGCAGGGCGAACACGAGAGCCGCCAGCGCGAGCGTCATGGTCTGTGCGAGATCGACGTCCTGCCCGAGCAGTCCGCTGGTCAATTCGGAGAAGAAGTTGGAGCCGATGCCGACGATGACGGCGATCACCATCACCTTGATACCGGAACTGACGACTGACCCCAAAACGCGCTCGGCAAGAAAGCTGGTCCGGTTCCACAAGGCGAACGGCACAAGGACGAAACCGATGAGGCTCGTCAGTTTGAACTCGATGATGCAAATGAACATTTGCCCCGCGAGGACAAAGAAGGCGGCGAGAACGATCGCCCACGAGAGGCACAGGACGACGATCTCGATAAAATTCGTGAAGAAGTCGATCGGGCCGAGCAATTCCTTTGCCTGTTCGAGCAGCGGCCATGCCGCTTCAAATCCGGTTCCCGCGAGCCGCCCCGGCATCAACAAATCCTCGGCACTGATCGCGCCGCCTCCCGCTGTCAGGCCAAGACCCGCGAAGGACCGAAAGATAATGTCGGTCAGTATCGGGAAGCTGTTGAGGATCAGCGCGAACGCACCGACGTAGAGGATTTTCTTGAGGAACTTGCCGATAACGTCATCTTCGCCGCCGAGCGCCCAGAAGAGGCCCGCGAGCGTAATGTCGATGCCGATCAGGACGGTAACGAGGAATCCGACATCGCCGTGGAGCAGCCCGAAACCGCTGTCGATATAAGCGATGAACGCCTGCAAAAAGCGATCTATGATGTTCATATCGTTCATCGTCGCGGGACTCCTGTTGGAAGGTCGAAGTGTGTCGCGGGGGCCGCCGGGGGAGAGGGGGAGCCGGTCGGCCCCCGCGACGGGACGGCGCTCGACGGGGAGCTAGGTCGCAGCGCCGCCCCAAGCTCAATTGCGCGGCGTGTAGGCTTTGCCGGTGCCGAGGAATCGGGTCGCCCGGTCGCGCGCCTCGCGCTCGCTCTGGACGCGGCGAGCGGCTTCGAGCGATTCCTTGCGGAATTGCGACGCCATCAGGCTTTGAAGCTGGAATTGCTGCTTCGCGGTCAGGGCAAGAAGCTGGTTCGTGGCCTGCTGCGCCTGCAAGCTGCCCTCCGCGCCCTGACTCTTGGCGACGATCGCGGCGAGCGCCTGCGCGTCGTCGCGCACATTCTCGACGATACCGCTCTGCACCTGCATGGTCTGCCGGAACGCGGCCATTTCATTGTCGAGCCGCTGTTTCGCGACCGCAATCCGCTGGTCCCGTTTCAGCGCGGTCCCGAAGCTGTCGGGAAACTGCTGCCGAAACCGCTCGTCGAGTTGGTCGACGCGGAAGTCGATGCCCTGCGCCTGCCCCATCAGCTTGTCGATCTCGCCGAGCTTCTGGCGAAGCTGGTCGAGCTGCGGGAAGTCGATGCGCGAGAGGTTCTTCGCCTGACCCGCGAGCATCTGGGCTTCGTTCTGAAGGCTCTGGATCTGATTGTTGATCTGCTGGAGCGTCCGCGCGGCCGTCAGCAGATTTTGCGTGTAGTTGGTGGGATCGAACACGCTGATCTGTGCGGAGGCCGGCGCGGTGGCGAGCATTCCCGCACCGATCGCGCCGACGATGCCGGTTCCGAGCAGGGCGGCGATGACATATTTCTTCATCTCATATCTCCTTAGGGTTGCACGGGGGACGCGGGGAAACAGGCGGCCGCGTCAGCCGCCCATTCGAGGCCGGAATCGGAGAGGAACCAGCCGACGAAATCGTCTGCGCCATGGGCGGCGAGCAGCGCGTCGATGCGCTTTTGCGTGTCGGGATCGGATGCGCCGCAAAGCGCGAGCGCGATCGGGCCTAGCCCCAATTCGAACAGCCGGTTGCCGCGCGCCGATTGCAGATAATATTGCCGCTTCGGCACCGCGCGGCTGACCAACTCGATTTGCCGTTCGTTGAGACCGAAACGGACATAGGCGGCCTGGCTTTGCGGTTCGATCGCCCGATCGTTGGGAAGCAGGATGCGCTGCGGGCAGCTTTCGATGAGGACCGGCGCAATCGCGCTGGCGGCAATCTCCGAAAGGTTATGGGTGGCAAAGACGACCGAAACATTTTTCTTGCGGACGGTTTTCAGCCATTCCCTGATGCGCTCGGAAAACAGCGGATGGTCGATATATTTCCATGACTCGTCGAGGATGAGCAGCGTCGGCTTGCCCGTGAATCGTTCTTCGAGACGGTGAAACAGATAGGAGAGGACCGGCGCGACAACGCTTTCCGACCCCATCAAGGCTTCCATCTCGAAGCATTGGACGTCGGCCATATGTAGGTCGTCCTCGGCCGCGTCGAGCAGGCGGCCGAATGGCCCTTCGAGCGTATAGGGCGCGAGCGCCGAGCGCAGCGATGTCGATTGCAGCAGCAGCGACAGGCCGGTCAGGGTCCGTTCCTCCACCGGCGCGGTCGCGAGATTGGTGAGCGCCGACCAGACCGTTTCCTTGACCTCCGGCGTTATCGGGACATTCTCCCCGGCGAGCAACGCGCCGATCCACTCGGCCGCCCATGCCCGCTCGTCGGGCTGGTCGATGTGCCGCAATGGCTGGAAGGCGATCGTCTCGCCCGCATCGCCGCCAAGCCCAAGACCATGATGCGCGCCGCCCATCGCCAACGTCGCCGCGCGCGCCGACCGCCCCATGTCGAAGATATAGACTTGGGAGTCGGGGTAACGCCGGAACTGCAACGCCAAGAGCGTCAGCAGCACGGACTTGCCTGCGCCGGTCGGTCCGACGATCATCATATGCCCCACGTCGCCAACGTGGGTCGAAAGCCGAAACGGGGTCGAGCCGCTGGTTTCGGCATAGAGCAAAGGCGGGCCGTCGAGGTGCGCGTTGCGCGCCGGTCCCGCCCATACCGACGACAGCGGCATAAGGTGCGCGAGATTGAGCGTGTGGATGATCGGCTGGCGGACGTTCGCATAGACATGGCCGGGCAGACTCGACAGCCACGCCTCCACCGCGTTGACGCTCTCGCGAATACAGGTGAAGCCCAGCCCGTTGACGATGCGCTCGACCGCGCGCACCTTTTCCTCGACGCGGGCGCGATCGGTATCGGAAACGGTTATGGTCGTGGTCAGATAGCCGAACGCAACATGGTCGGCCCCGAGCGCCTGCAATGCCAGGTCAGCATCGACGACCTTGTTGTCGGCATCACTGTCGAGCAACTGGACCGGTTGATTATAGATAACCTCGCGCAAGAGCGCCGTCACCGACTTACGCTTGTTGAACCACTGGCGGCGCAGCTTGGTGAGCGCCTTGGTCGCGTCGGTCTTGTCGAGCGCCACGAAGCGCGTCACCCAGCGATAGCCGAAATCTTCGTGATTGAGGGCGTCGAGGATTCCGGGGCGGCTGACGTTCGGGAAGCCGAGAATGGTCAGCGTCCGCACATGCTGATCGCCAAGCATGGGTTCGAGGCCGCCGGTCAGCGGCGTGTCGGCCAATATGGCGTCGAGATACATGGGTGTCTCGGGGACCGCGACGGCATGGCGGCGCGTCGATATGGTGCCGTGGAGGAACGTCAGCGTCTCGCCATCGTCGAGCGCGCGCACCTCGGGCATGAAGCCCGAAAACAGGTCGAGCGCCCTATCGGTTTCGGCGATGAAGCTCGCAAGCGCCTGCCGCCAGTCGCGGCCCTTCACGTCGTCGCTGCGTTCGACGAGTGCGCGGCCCGCCGTGTCCGCCTGATCGGGCGGCGGCAGGAAGGTGAGCGTCACATAATAGCGGCTCTCGAAATGCGCGTCCGCGCTCTCGAACGCCGCACGGCGCTCCCGATCGACCAGCCATGATGCGGCGTCGGGAAAGCCGCTGTCGGGATAGCCCAGCGCCTCGCGCCGTTCCGCCTCCATGTGAAGCGCCCAGCCCGATCCGAAACGCTTGAGGACATTGTTCGCGCGCGCGCAAGCGCCGACCAACTCGGCCTCCGTTGCGGACTCCAAGTCCGGCCCGCGAAAGCGCAAGGTGCGCTGAAAGCTGCCGTCCTTGTTCAGCACCACGCCGGGGGCAATCAGCGCCGCCCACGGCAGATGATCCGCGAGCCGATCGGCCCGGCTGCGATATTCGCGCAGGTTCAGCATGACAGATACCCCCGTTGCCGAAGGTGCCGCGCGAGAACGGGCGCGAAATCCGGGTCGCGCTTCGCGGCGAACACCGCAACCGTGTGACCAAGCGCCCACATTGCGAGGCCAGCAATCCATTGCTGCAAGCCCAGCCCCAGCGCCGCCGCGATCGTGCCGTTGACGATTGCGATGGCGCGCGGCGCGCCGCCGAGCAGGACCGGTTCAGCCAACGCGCGGTGCATCGGAGCTTCAAAGCCTTCGATATGGCCGCCGGCGCCGGTCATGCGATGAGCGCCCCGCCGCCGAACGAAAAGAAGGACAGGAAAAAGCTCGATGCCGCGAACGCGATCGACAGCCCGAAAATGATCTGAATGAGGCGGCGGAAGCCGCCCGCCGTCTCCCCGAACGCGAGGGTCAGCCCGGTCACGATAATGATGATAACGGCTATGATTTTGGCAACCGGCCCTTGCACCGATTCCAAAACCCGTTGGAGAGGTTGCTCCCACGGCATACCCGATCCGGCCGCCTGCGCGGTGGCGGCGACAGCCAGGCCAAGCAGGACCGCAGCGGCGGCGGTTATGATCTTGTTGGGTTCGCGGACGCGGGACAGGCGCATGTCATTCTCCTTCAAAAGCGGTGGTTTCGGGGGTGAGGTCGCGGACGGCGTAATTTCCGTGCGCGTCGAGGCCGACGACGCGCGCGACGCTATCGACGCGCCGCGCGAGTCCGCGCCCGGATATGAACACGATCATGTCGATTGCCTCGGCAATCAGCCGTCGCGGAACGGTGACGACGCTCTCCTGAACAAGCTGTTCGAGCCGATAGAGCGCCGCGGTCGCGCTATTGGCGTGGACCGTCGCAATGCCGCCGGGGTGGCCGGTGTTCCACGCCTTGAGCATGTCGAGCGCCTCGCGCCCGCGCACCTCACCAACGATGATGCGGTCGGGGCGAAGGCGAAGCGTCGAGCGCACAAGGTCGGCCATCGTGACCGCGCCGGCCCCGGTGGGGCCAATGGTGCGGGTGCGAAGCGCTACCACATCGGACGCGGCGCATTGCAACTCACGCGTGTCCTCTATGATGATGACGCGCTCGTCGAGGCCTGCCATTTCCGCGAGCAGCGCATTAGCGAGCGTCGTCTTTCCCGATGACGTGCCGCCCACGACCAGGACGTTCCGCCGCTCGACAACCGCCATCGACAACAGCCGCGCAGTGTCGGCCGACATGATGCCGTCCTTCACATAATCGAGCAGCGTATAGATGCGCGCGGCCGGCTTTCGGATCGAGAAACAGGGCGCGAGGCTGACCGGGGGCAAGACGCCCTCGAACCGCTCGCCCGCGCCCTCGCCGTGCGGTGGCAGTTCGGCCGATATGATCGGCGCCGCCGCATGGGCCTCGGTGCGCGCGTGGCTCGCGACTAGGCGAATGATGCGTTCGATCTGCGCCGGGTCGTAGCGTGTGCCGGTGTCGATGCGCCCCTCGCCGAGCCGGTCGAGCCGCAAGACCCCATCGGGGTTCACCATGATCTCGATGACGGCGGGGTCGGACAGCGCGGCGGCGATGCCCGGTCCCATCGCGGTGCGGAGCATCGCGCGGCGGCGATCTACGGAAAGCGCGTCGGTCATGGCTGGGCCTCGATGATGTTCTGGGTGTCGAGCGTCCGCTTGCCGCCCGCGATCTGGCGGCCAAGCTGGGCGATGAATCGCTCGAAACGCTGGTTTCCGGTTGCGAGCGCGGCGGCGTCGGCTTCAGGCAGCGGAGCGGTGACGGTAAGCTGGTAGCGCACGAACAGCGCCAGCGCCTCCAACACGACCTCCATGTCGCGGCGGCCCGCAGCGACCTCGCGCGATATGCGGTCGAGCCGGACTTTCAGAAGGTCGTCGATTTCCTTGGTCGCGCGGCGCGCCAGCCAATCGCGAAGCGCCTCGTTGACGATACGCGACTTGTTGCCGCCGCGTCGGATCACCAGCGCGTCGAGCGCATCGCTCAAGTCGCTGTCGATGTAGAGATTCTGCCGGACCTTCATCGCCTAAAGCCCCGGCAGCAGGTCTTGGGACTGCGATTGGTTCATGGCGTGGCCGCGCACCAGCGAGGCGCGAACGCGGTCCATGACGCGCTTGTCGGCCGCCGCGTCGGGGTCGTCGCGCTCGAGGTCCGGCAATTCGAGTTGCGTCGCCGGTTCGGCCTGCTGCAACCTTTCCTCGATCGACGGGTGCCGCTGCTGCTGCAAGCCGCCGTCCTCGTCCGCACCGCCCTCGTCATCGGCCTTGCCGAGCCGGCTATCCGGCGCGCTGAGCAGCCCGGTCCAGTCGTCGGGACGGCTTGGCGGTCGGTCGGCATAGTCGCCAAGGGCGAGTGCGGGCGGCGGCAAGAGCCGCGCACGGAAGTTAGCGTCTTTGTAGTATTGCAGCTTTTTCGCCCGGATTGGGGCCATGCCCGACACAAGAACCAGCTCGTCGGCGGGCGGAAGCTGCATCACCTCCCCTTGGGTCAACAGCGGGCGCGCCGTCTCCTGTCGGCTGACCATGACATGCGCGAGCCAGGGGGCGAGCCGATGCCCCGCATAATTCCGCATGGCGCGCTGTTCGGTCGCGACGCCGAGAGCATCGGAAACCCGCTTCGCCGTCCGCTCGTCGTTCGTCGAGAAAACGACGCGGACGTGGCAATTATCGAGGATCGAATTATGCTCGCCGTAGGCTTTATCGACCTGATTGAGCGATTGCGCGATCAAATAGACCCTGATCCCGTAGCCCGCCATGAAGGCTAGGCTCGTCTCGAAGAAGTCGAGCCGCCCCAAGGCGACGAACTCGTCGAGCATCATCAGAAGCTCATGCTTGCGCTGCATCGAGCTTCTCCGTGAGGCGGCGACCGATTTGATTGAGCATCAGGCGCACAAGCGGCTTGGTGCGCGAAATGTCCGATGGCGGAATGACCAGATAGAGCGATACCGGGTGGTCGGCCTCGACCAGATCGGCGATGCGCCAATCGCAGCGCGACGTGACGGCCGCGACCGTCGGGTCGCGATAGAGGCCAAGGAAAGACATGGCCGTCGAAAGGACGCCGCTGCGTTCGTTTTCGCTCTTGTTCAAAACCTCGCGCGCCGCGCTGGCGACAACGGGATGGACCTGCGGCGCGTCCTTCGTGCCGAGATGATTGGTGGTCATCATCCGGCGCAAGGTGCTGACGAAAGGTCTGCGCGGGTCCGAGAGGAATGTCGCGACGCGGGCGAGCGTCTTTTCTTCCTCCGCATAGAGAATGTGGAGGATCGCGCCGACCAAGAGACTGTGGCTGGTCTTTTCCCAGTGGTTCCGCCGTTCCAGCGACCCCTCCGGATCAACCAGAATATCGGCCACGTTCTGAACGTCGCGAACTTCGTTCGCGCCCTTTCTGACCTCAAGCAGCGGGTTATATTTGGCCGAACGCAGGTCGGTGGGATTGAACAGCAAGACATGCGAAAAGCGCGCGCGCCAGCCTGCGGTAAGCTGCCAGTTCTCGCCCTTTATGTCATGGATGATGGCCGAGCCGGTCCAGCTCAGCAGCGTCGGGATGACAAGGCCGACACCCTTGCCCGAACGGGTCGGCGCAAAACCCATGATATGCTCCGGACCGCTGTGGCGAAGGTAGCTCCCGCGCAGACGGCCGAGAAAGACGCCGTTGTCATTGAACAGGCCGGCGCGGTCGATTTCGCCTTTCGTCGCCCAGCGCGCTGAGCCGTATGTCGTGACGTGGCGCGACTGGCGCGCGCGCCAGAGCGAACCGGCGATGGCCGACGCGCAGCCGAGAAAGCCGCTGGCCCCGGCGATCATCCCGGCCTTGTCGAAAACCGCGGGCGCGTAGGCTTCGTAGTGATACCACCACGGAAATATCGCCCACGGCCGATAGACCGGCGTGTCGAACAGGACGAACCAGGCCGGCCCAAGTTGCGGCTGATAGCCAAGCTGTGCCGCACACCATTGCGTTGCGGTCCACACGCCCGCGATCACCATCGCGAAAACGACGAAAATCTGTCCGACAAGGAGCTTGGTAGGCGTCAAGGGATTCTCCCGGCGACGCAGGCATTGCGTCGGCGGCCTAAAAATCAGCCTGACCGGAAAAATCGCATATGACGGTTATGACGCGCGATGACGCTGCGCGGCGCAGCTTGAATGGCTGTTCGCGTCGGCTTCGCACCTGACTTTCGTCGTTCAGGCCCAAATTCCGCAACCGAAAGCATGATTTGGCCGATGAAACCACAATCTCGCCGGTCAGAAGTGATCGGCCCCGTTCGCAGGATTAACGGGCCATCGCGACCCAAGATGAAGGTGCGGAATGAAGATGTGGCCGGCCTCCACCGCCGACAATATGGTATTGAGGCCGAGCGGTGTCAGCTTTGCAATTTGCGTTGGCGGATCGATCTTGATCTTGGTGAAGATTTCCATCCTGATCAGCGCCGATGCCGAAGTAGCCGCAAATTCGTGTTGTATGCTCGGCGTCTCGCAAAGATGAAGAACACGGCCGTTATCGCTCTCTTCGGAAATCCAAAAACTGAAACGGACCCTGTCGCCTTTCCGGCCGATCGCCGCGGCACCTTCAAGCGCAGCAAGCAAGGTGCCCTCGCGAATGTCGTCGCGGTAATCATAAACTATACTGCCCAAATATTCGAGCATGGTGCGAGTACGCGAAGGGATGGCGTCCCACCGGATGCCACCATCGACGACGAGACTATCGGTGGGCTGCGCCACCTGTACAGCCCCGGCCGCATAGGCGCGCTCCATTGCGCGAGCGAGATCGCCTACGGGATCGGCTGCTCCACATGAACTACGTGATCTCGCCAATATGTCACGGGCGGTCCTGCGAAACTGGTTCCAGCGGATTTGTTTGTTGGAGGAGATATTGGCCATCGTGAGAAGCCATAGGAGGTTGTGCCAACGATAGAAATGGCAATGAGAGGAGAAGGACGTCTAGAGATCACCCAGACGTGTTTCCACTCAGTGTCCGTCGTCAGAACATTTGGCGCAACTCGTGGCGTAAATTAGCGGAGAGCGGGCCTCGTCTTGGGATTGATATTAGGCGGCGAGCTTTCGGTGCTGCAAGCGCCGATATTCGATAGTCTGTCGTTTGATCCTTTCGCGCTGTTTGATGATGGCGGGTGCCCTGCCGAAGTAGGCGTCAGCAGGCGTCACGTTGCCGAGGCTCTCGTGGTATCGGCGGTGATTATAATGGTCGATGAAGGCCTCGATCTGGGCTTCAAGTTCGCCAGGCAGGAAGTAGTTTTCGAGCAGGATGCGGTTTTTGAGGGTCTGGTGCCAGCGCTCGATCTTGCCCTGGGTCTGCGGATGCATCGGGGCACCGCGGACATGGGTCATCTTGTTGGCCTCGATATATTCGGCCAGTTCCCCAGCGATGTAGCTCGGGCCGTTGTCGCTGAGCAGTCGGGGTTTGTGCAGCACCGTGGCGCTGTCACATCCGGAAGCCGCCAGGGCGAGGTCCAGCGTGTCGGTGACGTCCTCGGCCCGCATGGTGGTGCACAGCTTCCAGGCAATGATGTAGCGTGAGAAGTCGTCGAGCACGGTTGACAGGTACAGCCAGCCCCACCCGATGATCTTGAAGTAGGTAAAATCGGTCTGCCACATCTCGTTCGGTCGGGTGGTCTTGGTGTGGAACGCATCGGCGGCCTTGACCACGACATAGGCCGGACTGGTGATCAGATCATGGGCCTTGAGCAGGCGGTAAACCGTGGCTTCCGACACGAAGTAGCGCCTCTCGTCGGTGAACCGCACCGCCAGTTCGCGAGGGGATAGCTCGGTCGTCTCCAGCGCCATCTCGACGATCTGGTCCCGGATATCGTTGCCGATGCGATTCCACACCCGGCTCGGCGCCGATGGCCGATCCTCCAGCGCCTCCGGCCCGCCTTCGAGGTAGCGGTCATACCATCGATAGAAGGTCCGGCGGGGGATGCCGAGCTGGTCCAGCGTCCGCTTGGCGGGCAGATGCGACTGCTCGACGATCCTGATGATCTCGAGCTTCTCAGATGCGGGATACCTCATTCTTCGTCGCCCCCATCCGCGATCATGCTTTTTTTGAGCAGACGGTTTTCCAGCGTCAGGTCGGCCACGCATTCCTTCAGGGCACGGGCTTCGCGGCGCAGGTCGTGCACCTCGCCGGTGGTCGCAGCTCGGGCGGTATCGCCGGCCAGACGACGCTTGCCCGCTTCCATGAACTCCTTCGACCAGGTGTAATACAGGCTCTGGGCGATGCCTTCCTTGCGGCACAGCTCGGCGATGCTGTCTTCGCCGCGCAGCCCCTCCAGCACGATCCTGATTTTGTCCTCTGCAGAGAAGTGCCGGCGCGTCGCACGCCGTATGTCCTTCACCACCCGCTCAGCTGGGGCCTTCGGCGCCGATTTTTTCAAGGAGGATTTGGGCTTCATCTTCGTTCCTTCGTCACTACGACGAAGCCCAAATCCTCCTTAAATCACAACCTCAAATATGCGCCATTGGTGCTGACGGCGGACAGTCTGGCAAAAGCCGATGACGCGCCTTGCAGAAGATTTTGGGATTACCGACCAGCAGCTTGCCAGGCTGTGCGAGCGCGAGGACATTCCGCGACCGTCTCCGGGCCATTGGAGCAAGCTCGCGGTCGGCAAGCGCGGTGGCGTGAAGCCGCCGCTTCCTGCCGGGAAGCGAGGCGCGGACGCGATCGTTTTTCGTACATCCGATTTGGCGGAACAGCCCATGACACCAAAGTCGCAAGTCGAACAACTAAAGGCGGAGTTGCCTGCCGTTCGCATTTCCGACCGGCTGATTCAGTCTCATCCGATCGTTGCCGAACGGATCGCCTCCCGCAAAGAGGAGCTTCGCGCGCGCGCGGAATATTATGATCGCGGCTCGCGGGAGTGGGAGAAGGTCGCGCCGTTCAACAAGGCCGATCGCCGCCTTCTGTCTGTCCTCAACGCCATTTGTCAGACGCTCGGCGCGCACGGGGTAACCTTGGGACGCAATGAGCGCGGCGAAATGACGGCGCGTTCGGGCCTCGATGCGATCGTATTTCAGCTTCGCTATCGAATGAGGCGGGTCAAGATACCGACCGCACCGGACGAATGGAGCGCGCGCGCCAAGGGTCCAGACGTGATGCGCTGCGATCTGGAATCGACCGGCGACCTCATATTCGAGGTGACAAGCTGGCTGCCCGCAGGCTTTCGCCGAAAATGGTGCGAAGGCCCAACGTATCGCCTCGAACAACTCGCTAACGATATTGTGGCGACCGTGATCTTGGCACTCCCGGCGATTGCCGCCGAGCGTGAGGCGAAAGAGGAACGCGCGCGCTTCTATGAAATGCGGGCGAAGCAGCAGCGCGAACAGCAAGCGCAGCGCCGCTTGGACAAAAATCGCTTTCGGCGGCTTACCGAATATGCCGAAGCATGGCGCACAACATCGCTGGTTCGCCGCTTCGTCGCTGCCATGCGGGAAACCGACCTCGACATGGATGCGGTGATCGACGGCATGACTGTGGCGCAATGGCTCAAATGGGCCGACGTCGCGGCCGATCGTCGCGACCCGCTTTTACGCTCTTTGGGTGTCATCGAATCCATCGCGGACGTGGATCGTTGGACCTATCCCGACTGATCGGCCGTCAGCCCCAACGCCGTTCGCCCACGACCAGCTTCACCGGCTCGAAGTTTTTCCGCAAGCGATCCAGCTCATCCGACCAGAATTGCATCATCTGAACGCGCTCGTCCCAATATTCGCCTCTGGCATAAGCGCGCCGCACCGCATTGCCTTCGGCATGGGCGAGTTGCCGTTCGATCGCGTCGGGGTTCCAGCGGCCCATTTCGTTGAGCAAGGTGCTCGCCATTGCGCGGAAGCCATGCCCTGTCATTTCGTCCTTGGCGTAGCCGAGACGACGCAGCGCGCCGTTGATGGTGTTTTCGGACATGGGGCGACTGGCCGAGCGCAGCGAAGGGAATAGGAAGCGGCTCAAGCTGGCGTCATGTTCCAGCGTGGCGATGATTTCCAACGCCTGACGGGAAAGCGGAATCTTGTGGACCCGGCGCATTTTCATCTTGCTCGCGGGAATGGTCCAGACCGCGTTGTCGAGGTCAAACTCCTTCCATTCGGCATAACGCAATTCGCCGGGGCGAACGAATATATGGGGCAAGAGGCGCAACGCCGCCAATGTGGACGGATGACCCTCATAGCCCTCAATCGCGCGCAGCAAGGCGCCGGCCTCCGTTGGCGTCGTAATGGCGGCGCGATGCGTCACCTTCGGCGTAATCAACGCCCCGCGCAGGTCGGCGGCAACATCGTGGTCCGCCCGAACGGTGGCGATCGCATAGCGAAACACCTGACCGCAAATGCTCCGCAGGCGGTGGGCGGTTTCGTGCTTTCCCTTCGATTCAAACTTGCGAAACAAGGTTAGCAATTCAAACGGCTTGATTTCCGCGATCGGTCGATGCCCGATCGATGGGTAGGAAAAGTCGAGCAGCCAGCGATTCTTCTTCATCGTGGCAGGCGCAAGGCCTTCCTTCTCGACTTTGGCTAGCCATTCCTCGGCGACCGCCCGGAACGTGTTTGCCGCCGCGACACTCGCCGCCGCCTTGTCTAGCCGGGCTTGCTCTGCCGGATCCTGACCAGTGGCTAGCAGCCGCCGGGCCTCATCTCGCTTGGCCCTGGCCCCGGCAAGGTCCAAATCCGGCCAGATGCCGAATGCAAGCGTCTTGCCCTTACCAAGGAAGCGATAGTTCATCCGCCAGTATCGCCGCCCGGATGGCGTGACGAGCAGATAGAGCCCGCCCGAATCGCTCATCTTGTATTGTTTGTCGCGGCCTTTCGCCGCCTTGATCGCTACCGCCGTCAGTCCCATGAGGGTATCTCTCCATCATCGCTCGGGACATACCCTCAAAAATACCCTCAAATTTTCCGGGTGCGTTGAGATACGTCCGCATCAACGTGGACAGTTATAGCAAAAAAATCGGCAGAAATCAGCCGTTTTTTGGACGTTGCCGGACGTTCTCGGAAGGGGGTCTGGAGCGGGTAGCGGGAATCGAACCCGCCTAGCTAGCTTGGAAGGCTAGAGCATTACCACTATGCTATACCCGCGTGTCCAAGGCTGGCGCGATTGCCATTTTGGCTGCCTGTCGTCAAGCGCTACGCCACACCGTCCGTCGCCGGGCCTTCAGTTGCGCGGTCCATCGCTTCGCGGTGTGCCTCGGGCGGGTCGCACGGGGCAGGGGGCTCGCCTTCGGCCAAGGTAAAGCGCGACCCCTGTTCGAGCGTGCGGTGGACGGGGCAGCGCTCCGCGATTTCCATCATTCGGGTGCGTTGATCGGCGTCGAGCGCGCCTTCGATCGCGATCCGGCAGTTGAAGAGATCAGGACGTGCTTCGCCCGGCTGCCTTTCGTGGCCGACCGCGGTGCGGATCCGCGTCACCGGCCAGCCCTTGCCGTCGGCATAGAGGCGCAGCGTCATCGTCGTGCAGGCGGCGAGCGCGGCGGAGAGCAGATCGAACGGGCTCGGCCCTGACCCCAGCCCGCCGACGCCGACCGGCTCGTCGGCGAGGAAAACGTGATCGCCGGCGCTGATCACGACCTGGAATTTTCCCTCGCGCGTCTCCTCGGCTTCGGCGTCGACCTGCGCTGCGGGCGGATCGGCCGGCGGTGTGAGATAGGGCGCGGTCCACGCCGCGATCATGAAGGCGACGCGCTCTGCGTCCTGCGGCCGGCTGAGCAGATGGTCGGCGTCGTCGAGCGAGACGAAGCTCTTGGGATGGCGCGCGGCGACATAGATTTTGGTCGCATTCTCGATCCCGACGGTGTCGTCGCGCGGTGCATGCATCACGAGGAACGGGCGGCGCAATGCTGCGATGCGCGCACCCTGATCCTGCGCCCGCAGATCGTCGATGAGCCCGCGTCCGACGCGAAAGCGCCGCCCGGCGAGCAGCACGTCGGCGGCGCCCTGCGCGTCGATCGCGGCGAGCGCGGCGGGATCGAACTGGTGGAGCGTATGTGCGACGTCGAAGGGCGCGTTGATCGTCGCGACGGCGCGGATCGCGGGAAGGTTGACCGCTGCCGCGATCGCCGCCGCGCCGCCCAGGCTGTGTCCGATCAGCAGCGACGGCGGCTTGCCCTCGGCCACCAGCGCCTTCGCCGCGGCCTGAAGGTCGCGCACGTCCCACGAAAAGCGGCTGTCGGCGAAATCGCCCTCGCTGTCGCCGAGCCCCGCGAAGTCGAAGCGGAGGACGCCGATCCCTTGCCGCGCAAGCAGCCTCGCGATGCGCGTCGCGGCACGATTGTCCTTTCCGCAGGTGAAGCAATGCGCGAAGATTGCCCAGCCGCGCACGCGCCCGCCGGGCATTTCCAGCCGCCCCGAAAGCTGCTTTCCGGTCGATCCCGAAAAGCGAAACGGGCGCGTGACCATGGCGTTTTCTCCCAATCGGGCGCCGACTCCGGCGCTGCCATGCGATGGTCAGGCCTGATACGTCGATTGTCCAACAGGAACTTTCGGCCGCGGTCACCGTTTAACCAGCGCACTCGATAGATAGAAAACAAGGCGCGACAGCGGGTCGTCCTCCCAAACGGCATATGCCGGTTCGGGATGCTGCCCCGTGCGTCCGCCGGACAAGGAGAATTCGGATGTTCAAATGGGCTCTGATCTTTGCCGTGATCGCGTTGCTTGCGGCGGTGCTCGGTTTTGGCGGCATCGCGGGGGCCGCGGCCGGTATCGCGAAAATCCTGTTCTTCGTCGGCCTGGCGCTGGTCGTCCTGTTCCTCGTTCTCGGCGCGGCGGCGGCGAAGAAGATCACCTGAGCCGCCGGGCGTCCTTCCCGGCCCTATTTTCACCGCGCGGGGAACCATCGGGCAGGGCAGGCGTTTCATTGATCTACTTGATCGAAAGAATGAGTAGGATTTGGCTCGCATCTTCGGATGGAGCCTAGGGAAGCCCCGCCGCAGAGATGCGACGGGGCTTACTCGTTTCCGGCGGTTGTCCGCTTGCGGCTCCATGAACGGCGCGACGATTTTGCGACAATTTGCGACAATTTTTCGCCCATCCGGCAAGGGCGTGGGACAAACCGCGCCTAGAACCGTCTCATCGGGACGCACCGCCGTCCCCCTGATGAGGAGTTCGTTACGTGAAGAAGAAACTCAGTTTCCTGACCCTGGGCGCGGCGCTGATCGCCGTTCCCGTGCTCGCGGCGCCGGGCGGCGCCAAGGGCGATGCCAACGCCACGCTGACCCGCGCCGAGGCGCAGGCCCATGCCGCCGAGCGGTTCGCGAAGATGGATGCCAACAAGGATGGCAAGATCGACGCGAGCGACCGCGCCGCGCGCCGCGCCGCGATGCAGACCAAGATGTTCGAGCGGCTCGATGCGAACAAGGACGGCAGCATCAGCAAGGCGGAGTGGGACCAGCACAGCGCCGATCGCGCCGCGAAGCGCGGCGAGAAGCGTGCCGACGCCGGTGCGACCGAAGGCAAGCGCGGCATGCGCGGTCATCACGGGATGCGCGGTGGACGCCATGGCATGCGTGGCGGCATGATGATGGGCAAGGCCGACACGAACGGCGACAAGGCGATCAGCCAGGCCAAGTTCGAGACCGCGGCGCTCGCTCGCTTCGATGCGGCCGACGCGAACAAGGACGGCCAGGTGACCGCCGAGGAACGCGCTGCGCAGCGTGAGGCATGGAAAGCGAAGGCGGCCGAGTGGCGCGCCAAGCGCGCCGCCGCCCCGGCCGCTCCCGCCAGCGAATAAGCCATTTGGCAGGGGTGGCGGCAGGACAGCCATCCCCCTCCCGGCATTGCCTTTGCGTGCCGTCCCTGCCAGCTATCGCCCACCGGCCTCCCGCGGGCCGGTGGGCGAACTATATTTGATGGACGACGCATGACCGATATGCCGCGCATCCTGTTGATCGACGACGAACCCTCGATCCGCGAACCCCTGTCCGAATATCTGGAGGCGCAGGGTTTTGCCGTGTCCGACGCGGCGAGCGCCGCCGAGGCGCGGTCGGTGTTGCGTGCGCAGAGCGTCGATCTGGTGGTCAGCGACATCATGATGCCGGGCGAGGACGGGCTGTCGCTCACCCGCCACCTGCGCGAGACGAGCAGCATCCCCGTCATCCTGCTCACCGCGCGCGCCGAGGACACCGAACGCATCATCGGGCTGGAGATCGGCGCCGACGATTATGTCGTCAAACCCTTCAACCCGCGCGAACTGGTCGCGCGAATCCGCACCGTGCTGCGCCGGACGCAGGCGAACGGCCGCGCGCTCGACCCCGGCGGGACGAGCTATGCCTTCGGCCCCTGGGTGCTGCGCGAGGTCGAGCGCGTGCTCGTCGACGAGGCGGGTGCGGAGGTCGCGCTGTCGTCGGGCGAATATCATCTGCTCCATGCGCTCGTCCGCCATCCGCGCCAGGTGATGAGCCGCGACCGGCTGCTCGACCTCGTGCGCGGGCGCGAGGCTGACATCTTCGACCGTGCGATCGACAATCTGGTCAGCCGCCTGCGCAAGAAGATCGAGGTCGATCCCGCGCACCCGCAACTCGTCAAGACCGTGTGGGGCGGGGGCTATACGCTCGCCTGCGAGGTCCGGCGGATGGGCCCGGCGGCGTGACCCTGCGCCTGTGGCCCCGCAGCCTTGTCGGCCAGCTTGTCTTCGCGGTCGCGGTGATGCTGTTCATCGCGCAGGCGGTCAATTTCGTGCTGCTGTCGCGTGGGCAGCGGCAGCAGAGCTTCGCGCACGGCGGCGGCATGGCGGTGGCGCGGATCATCGATGCGATCGAGCGCGACCGGCGCGGCGACACGCGGCGTCCTCAGGACACACGCGCCCAGGATTCGCGTGAGGCGCGCGAGCGCAACCAGCGGCTCGTCATCTCGGACCTGCCGCCCCCCGTGCCGCCGGGCGCGGCGCATCTCCCCGACCTCGCCGCCTATGTCGCGGGTCTGCTCGACGAGGCGGAAATCCCCGCTCAGGAGGTCGATGCCTGGGTGCTGCCGCAGCGCCAACGCACGGCGCGCGCCGACATGCCGCGGCCGGTCTTCGTCAGCGCTAAAGTCGGCGACCGCTATTTCGCCGTGCGCACGCGTATCGGCCCAGGCAGCAACCGGATTCAGGGCTTTCTGATCTGGCAGACGCTGTCGCTCTATCTGCTGCTGCTGATCCCGATCATGGTCATCGCCTGGCGTGCCGCCGCGCCGCTACGCGGGCTGACCCGCGCCGCGCGGACCAATCCGGGGCTGCGCGACGCGATCCCGCTGGCCGAGAAGGGGCCATCGGACGTTCGCGATCTGATCGCCGCCTTCAACGGCTATCGCGCGCGGATCGCGACGATGCTGTCGGACAAGGATCGGATGCTCGGCGCGGTCGGGCACGATCTGCGCACCCCACTCGCTAGCCTGCGCGTGCGCGTCGAGCAGGTCGAGGATGCGACATTGCGCGACAAGATGATCGCTTCGATCGAGGAAATGACCGCGATGCTCGCCGACATTTTGGCGCTCGCCCGCTCAGGCGCTGGGACCGAAGCGCAGGAGCGCATCGACCTCGGCGCGCTGCTCGGCGAACTGGCGGGCGATTATTGCGAACAGGGCAAGGATGTGAGCCTGGGCGACGTCGCTCCGGCGATGGTGCGGGCGCGCCCGATGCTGCTCCGTCGTGCGCTGCGCAACCTGATCGACAATGCGCTGGCCTATGGTATCCGCGCCCGGCTGTCGGTGGCGGTTGACGGCGGGATGGCGCGGATCGTCGTGTCCGACGATGGGCCCGGCCTGACCCCCGAACAGATCGCTACGCTGATCGAACCCTTCGCGCGCGGCGAGCAGTCGCGCAACCGCGCGACCGGCGGCGCGGGACTGGGCCTGTCGATCGCGCGCGACATTGCCGAGGGGGAGGGCAGTTCGCTGACCCTCGCGGCGCGGGCGGAAGGCGGACTCGACGCGATCATCGAACTGCCGGTCCAAGCGTAAGGCGGCGTTGGGTTGAGAGCTGCCCCTTCCTAACTTTCGTCATTCCCGCTTTCGCGAGAATGACGAAGATAAGAGATGCTGCGCGCGACTTTCAGTCTCTCGTCATCCCGGACTTGATCCGGGATCCATTCTCTCGGCGCCGGATGAATGGATCCCGGATCAAGTCCGGGATGACGATGCAAGATGGGCCGGCTTCCGGTCGTTATCAGGCGTAGATCGCGATTCCCTGGCTGCCGCTCAGCACCGGCTCGCCGGCACGGTTCCAGATCATCATGTCCTGCACCGAAAAGCCGCCGCGGGCATAAGCGGTCTTCGCCGACAGCAGCCACCAGCCGTCGTCGGTCGCGGGCGTGCCGTTCAGCATGTTGACCGTCCAGTTCATCGAACTGATCGGGCCGAATTCGCTGAACAGCGCCATCGCCGCGGGCGGCAGCGCGTCGCCGAGGGCGAGCAGCGCGACCGCCGGGTGGCACGCGGGCTGTTCGGTGAAGCGCACCCAGGTCAGATATTCGCCGCTCTCCTGCTTCCAGCCGAAGCGCGGGCCGGTGGTCGGCCGCATGTCGAAATGCCTGGCGAAGGCCGGGCGCACCTTGTGCTCGGGCACGGGTTGCAGGCTCTCCGGGGCGGGCGCGTTGGGCATGGTCAGACGGTTGTGGTCGAGATGGCTCGCGCGGTCGCCCGAAAAGGCAAAGACCGCGGCGGTGCCGAATCCTTGCTCGCTCGACACGCCGGCGTCGACGAACAGGCTCGATTTCGACTGGCGCAGCACGCGCGTCTCGACCCTGCAATCACCGCCGACCGGGCCGACGAAACTGATCTGGGCATAGCGCAGCGGGGTTTCGGTCGGATGCAGCAGCATCGTTCCGGCGAGCGCGACCGCCGAACTGATCCCGCCATAGGCGGTGCGGCCCTGCATCCAGCCTTCGCCGATATGCGCGGTCGCGGCATCGCCGTCGACGCGCAAGGTGGAGAGCAGCGCATCGAGTGCGCTGGGAGAGGTCGTCATCGCTTTCCTATTCTTCGATCTGGAAGGTCAGCCCCGCATTCGCGGTCAGCCGGTCGATCAGCGCCTGCCCGAGCAGCGCGCCGGGTGTCCAGACGCCGCCGTCACCCTTGTTTTCGAGAAGCGCCATGCCGGTCTCCGCGAGCATCTTCGACGTCGAGCCATAGCCCGGGTCGCGGTCGCCCTGAACGCTGGCGCGGATCGTCGTGCCGTCCGGATATTCGCCGACGAACAGGATGTCGTAGAAGCCGTTCTCGCGCTCTTCCTTGCTCGGCCCCTCGCCGGGTTGCAGCTTGGCGTCGCCGAAGGGGTTCGCCTTCGCCATCGCTTCGGCCATCGCCTTGCCTGCGTCGCCGATCGTCGTCATCACCATCTCATCATAGACGAGATCCGCGCCCCACCGATGTCCGAGTAGATAATTGGTGCGGTGGATATTCTTGGTGTTGATCGGCGCCATCACGAAGGGCGCGGTCCAGGTGCCGGTCGCGCCGTCATATTCGGGGATCAGACCCGTCGGCTGCGACGGCCCCTCGAAGCCCGGCGTCAGCGCGAAGCTCGATTTGAGCAGCAGCGCAAGCGACGGCTTCTTCGCCACCGCTTTCAGCGTTTCGGTCAGGCTGGCGATCGTGCCGCCCGAGGCGCCGCCGGCCATCTTGCGGACGCGGCCCTTGACGCGCGGCGCGGGCTTGCCATGGCGCTTCACCGCCTCGGCCTGCAGGAACAGCACGCCGAGATCGAACGGGATCGAATCGAAGCCGCAGGAAAAGGTGATCCGCGCGCCCGAGGCCTTCGCCGCGTCCTGATGCGCGTCGATCATCTCGCGCATCCAGCCGGGCTCGCCGCAGAGGTCGGCATAGGCGGTGCCGGCCCGGACGCAGGCGGCGACGAGCGCGTCGCCGTAAAGCTGATACGGGCCAACGGTGGTGAGCACGACCTTCGTGCGGGCGGCCATCGCGTCGAGGCTCGCGGGATCGCTCGCGTCGGCGACGATCAGCGGGGTTTCTTCGTCGGCGCCGATCAGGTCGCGCACCTCGGCGAGCTTGGCGAGGCTGCGCCCCGCCATCGCCCATTTTGGGGCGTCCTTGCGGCTCTTGTAGTGGTGCGCGAGATATTCGGCGACGAGGCGGCCGGTAAAGCCCGTCGCGCCATAGACGATGATGTCGAGATCGCGGGATGCCATGGAAAACCCTCCCTTTACGTAAACGTTAAGTGAAGGCTAGCGCAGGCGGGCTGCGATGCCAAGCGCGAAGCGTCAGAAGCGCCACCAGGGGCGCTTGACGACGACCGGCGCGCCCGCGGCTTCGGCCTGACCTTCGGCGCGCGCGGCGCGGAGTTCGGCATTGTGTGCCTCGATCTCGTCGCGGCGCCTGCGGCGGAGCGCGTCATAGCTCCAACGCGTGTGCCCATAGCCGAAGAGGCAGAGCAGACCACCCGCGATCGCCAGATTCTTCATCGCGGCCATCGCCTGCATGGGATCGGTGAAGTCGCGGTGGAAGAAGAGGATCGTCAGCAGCACGAAGCCCGCGAGCAGCAGCGAGAAAGCCCGCGCATAGATGCCGAGCGCGATGCAGACGCCCGCGACCAGCTCGAATAATCCGGTAGGAACGGCCAGCCAGCCGGGCAGGCCGGCGGCGGAGATCATCGCATTGGTATCGGTGACGTGGATCAGCTTGTTGATCCCCGACACGATAAAGATCAGCGCGATGAACAGGCGGCCGATGAAGACGGCGATCATGGACATAGGGCATCCTCCAACATGCGCCCCGTCCGCTTGTGCGGAAAGGACGCGCGAGAGGGCGCGGCGGTTCCGCGGATTTACAGCTTGGGCAGCGTGACGCCCTTCTGCCCCATATATTTGCCCGCGCGGTCGGCGTAGCTCGTCTCGCATGGCTCGTTGCCCTGCAGGAACAGGAACTGGCACGCGCCTTCATTGGCATAGATTTTCGCGGGCAGGGGGGTGGTGTTCGAAAACTCGAGCGTCACATGGCCTTCCCAGCCCGGTTCGAGGGGGGTGACGTTGACGATGATGCCGCAGCGCGCATAGGTCGACTTGCCGAGGCAGATGACGAGCACGTCGCGCGGAATGCGGAAATATTCGACCGTGCGCGCGAGCGCGAAGCTGTTCGGCGGGATGATGCAGACGTCGGTTTCGCGGTCGACGAAGCTGTTCGACGCGAAATCCTTGGGGTCCACGACCGCGCTGTCGACGTTGGTGAAAATCTTGAATTCGGGCGCGACGCGGGCGTCATAGCCGTAGGAGGAGAGGCCGTAGCTGATGCAGCCGTCGCGGCGCTGGGCCTCGACGAATGGCTCGATCATCCCCTGCGTCTGGGCGGCTTCGCGAATCCATTTGTCGGAAAGAATGCTCATACGGCTGTCTTGTCGGGCCCGCGTGTTTTGCGCAAGCCGATGTTTCAAACCGCGCCCCTGCGAAGGCAGGGGCCCATCACCCGCCGCTGCGATACCAGGCAAGCGTTGGCAGGATGTCGATCGGCTCGGAGATGGGCCCCTGCCTTCGCAGGGGCACAGCCGCCTAATCGATCAACCCAAGATCCTTCGGCCCGAAGGACGCGGGGAGCAGTTCGCTGAGCCGATAGCTCTTCACCGCACCGCCGTCGCCCGAAGCGCAGTGGATGAGGATGTCGGTCTTCGACCGCTCGGCGGCTTCATTCAATATCTGGCGGCAGCGGCCGCAGGGATGCACGGGATCGCTGCCGATCAGCGCGTCGCCGTCGGGACGCCCGCCGACGATCGCGACTTCGGCGAGCTCGCCGATCCAGCCCTCGTTCGCGATCTTCGCGACCGCGCTCGTCTCGGCGCAGAGGGTGAGCCCATAGCTTGCATTCTCGACATTGGCTCCGGTGACGACGTCGCCATTTTTGAGCAAAAGCGCGGCGCCGACATGAAAGCCCGAATAAGGCGCATAGGCGCGCGTCGCGGCATCGCGCGCGGCGTCGATCAGGGCGGCTTTTCCATCGCTCATCGCATCTCTCCTTTGGGACGCAGCACATTCCATCCGACCGTCCCGTCGGCGCCCGACACTCGAAGATAATGGTTCGCCTGCCACATCGTCCAGGGATGCGCGCCATAATCGGGCTCGAAGAAGTCGCTGCGCATCGCCGCGGTGCGGAAAATCGCCCCCGTCACGCCATAGTCGGCTTCGAACCCCGCGCTGGGCGCGATCAGGCTTTCCTGCCCCATATGCGCTTCGATCTGCGCGAGGAAGGTTGCGAGTTCAGAGCGCAGCAGCGCGCGCGTCGGGCGGTCGGGGCAGTGGTCATCGAAATCGAGCCAGACGACCGACGGCATCATGTCGGCGCGGCGGGGCACGTGGCGGATGAAGTTCGCGGCCTGGTCGGTCGCGAGGCCGCAGAGGCTGTAGCGATGGATGACCCCGACCGGAATCCCCGCCGCGCGTGCGCCCGCCAGATTGCGCTGGAACATCGGATCGACGTCCTTGTCGCCTGCCGTCGCCACCACATAGGCAAAATCGGCGCCCGCGGCCTTGATCGAGCCCCAGCGCACCTCGCCGTTGCTCGCGTCGATCGTCACCCCCTGGGTCGGGAAGAGTTCGCGCGACGGTGTCCAGCGTGACGCCCACCAGAGCGCGAGACCGGCAAGCAGGAACACCAGGACCAGCGCGCCGCCGATCCGGCGGAGGACGCGCACCGCCGCGCTGCGCCAATCGCGGGGCGGCGTGGCTGCCTTGCCTCTGCTGCGTGCCCCCGTCGCCATCGTCAGCCCTTGATGTGGAGGACGCAGATCAGCGTGAACAATCGCCGAGCGGTGTCGAAATCGACCGCGATCTTGCCGTCGAGCCGGTCCATCAGCATCTCGGCCGCTTCGTTGTGCAGCCCGCGCCGCGCCATATCGACGGTCTCGATCTGCTGCGCGGTCGCGGTCTTGATGGCCTGATAATAAGAGTCGCAGATCGCGAAATAATCGCGGATCGGGCGGCGGAAACGGCCGAGGCCGAGGATGATCGCCTCCAGCGGCGAATGATCCTCGCGGCTGAGCTCGAAGATCAGCCGGCCGTCCTCGACGCGCAGCCGCAGCCGATAGGGACCGGCATAGCCGTCGGGGTGGCCGCGCTGCGGAACGAAGCGGTTTTCCTCGAGGATATCGAAAATCGCGACGCGCCGTTCCTGCTCGACGTCGGGGTTGCGCCAGATGATCGAGCCCTCGTCGAGGTCGATCGAGATGATGCGCTGTTGGGAGGGGGCGGCGTCGGACATGCTGTCCGTGCTTCTACCTGCCGCGCCGCGAAGGGCAAGGGGGGCGGATGTCACCATCCTCTTAGTCCGTTCGTGTCGAGCGAAGTCGAGACACCCATCGAGCTTGCCCCACCCCGAGGGGTGTCTCGACTTCGCTCGACACGAACGGGTTTTTTTAGACTTATGCACAGACCGCCCACAGCAATAATGCAGAATGCACGATCATCCGTTGCGCAGGCTCAAGCGGCGGCGCATGATACCGCCCCATGCCCGAACTCGCCCTCTTTCCCACCCCGGCCGCAACCGGGGAAGACCGCCAATTGCCCCGTAATATCGAGGCTGAGGCCGCGTTTCTCGGCGCGATCCTGATCGACAATCGAGTCGTCGAGGATCTGCCCGTCGCGCTGACCCCCGATCACTTCTTCGAGCCGCTCCACGGCCGCATCTTTCAGCAGACGATGGCGCTGATCGAGCGCAACAGCATCGCGACCCCGGTGACGCTCAAGCCTTTCTTCGAAGCCGACGAGGCGATGAAGGCGGTCGGCGGGGTCGGCTATCTCGCGCAGCTCACCGGCAGCGGCGCCGGGCTGATCGGCGCGCGCGATTTCGCGCGGCAGATTTTCGACCTCGCGCTGCTGCGCGAACTCGTCGGCGTCGGCCGCACCCTTGTCGATAGCGCGCTCGACACGAGCGAAAGCGTCGATCCGCAGGCGCAGATCGAGGAAGCCGAAACCGCGCTCTACCGCGTTGCGGGCGGCGAGGCCGAAATGGGGACGGTCAAGAGCTTCAACGCCGCGAGCCTCACCGCGCTGCAGGCGGCCGAGCGCGCGCTCAATTCGGGCGGGCACCTGTCGGGGATCACCACCGGCATCGGCAGCATGAACGCCAAGATCGGCGGCATGCATAACAGCGACTTGATGATCCTCGCGGGCCGTCCGGGCATGGGCAAGACCTCGCTCGCGACCAACATCGCCTATAATGCCGCCGAGCGTTTCCGCCGCGACGAAGAAGACGGCATCCCGCCCGAAAAGAATATGGGCGCGAAGGTTGCCTTCTTCAGCCTCGAAATGTCTGCCGACCAGCTCGCGACGCGTGTCCTCGCCGAGCAATCGGGGGTATCGGGCGAAGCGCTGCGCATGGGCAAGATCAGCAAGGAGCAGTTCCAGCAATTGAGCCGCGCCGCGCAGGCGCTCCAGACGCTGCCCCTGTTCATCGACGACACGCCGGGGCTGACGATCGCGGGCCTGCGCACCCGCGCGCGGCGGTTGCAGCGGCGCCACGGCATCGGCTTCATCATCGTCGATTATCTCCAGCTTCTTCAGGGCTCGTCGCGGAGCGGCGATAATCGCGTGCAGGAAATTTCCGAAATCTCGCGTGGATTGAAGACATTGGCGAAGGAACTTAATGTTCCGGTCATGGCGCTCTCGCAGCTCAGTCGTCAGGTCGAAAGCCGCGAGGACAAGCGGCCGCAGCTTTCCGACCTGCGCGAATCGGGCTCGATCGAGCAGGACGCCGACATGGTGCTCTTCGTGTTCCGTGAGGATTATTATGTCGCGGCGCGCGAGCCCAAGCGCCCGGTCGAGGGCGACGACGTCAAGATTCACGCCGCGCACGAGGAATGGGCGGCCGAGATGGAGCGCGTCTTCGGCTTGGCCGAAGTCATCGTCGCCAAATCGCGTCACGGCTCGACCGGCAAGGTGCGCCTGCACTTCGAGGCGAAGACGACGAAGTTCAGCGATCTCGCCGACGAGAGCCAGGCCTATGCGGATTATGAATAAATAACGTCGCCCCAGCGAAAGCTGGGGCGACGAGTAGTCAGAACGCCGGATCGTTCGCCGGATCGTCGTCGATCGGCGTCACCGCGGTGTGGATACCGCATTCGGTCTTGTCCCAGCCGCGCCAGCGGCCCGCGCGGGGATCTTCGCCGGGCTTGACCTTCGAGGTGCAGGGCGAGCAGCCGATCGAGGGATAGCCCTCGGCCTCGAGCGGGTGGCGTGGCAGGTCGTGCGCCGCGAAATAGGCGTCGAGGTCTTCGCGCGTCCAGTTGGCGAGCGGGTTGAACTTCAGGCGTCCGGTGCCGCCGTCGAGCTCGAAGCGCGGCAGGCCGGTGCGGGTCGACGCCTGGAAACCCTTGCGGCCGGTGATCGACGTGTCGAAATCGGTCAGCGCCTTTTCGAGCGGCTTGACCTTGCGAATCTCGCAGCAGCCGTCGGGGTCGTAGGACCAGCGCAGCTCGGTCGCATCCTTCGCCGCGAGTTCGTCCGGATCGGGCGTGACAGTGACCAGATTGAGCCCGAGCTTCGCTGCCAGTTCGTCGCGATAGGCGAGCGTTTCGGGAAAATGCTTGCCGGTGTCGAGGAACAGCACCGGCATATCGGGGGCGGCGCGCGTCACGAGGTGCAGCAGCACCGCGCTCTCGGCGCCGAAGCTCGACACGATCGCGGTGTCGCCGAGCAGCCCCGCGCCGATCACGCTCGCGACCGCTTCCGCCGCATCCTGGCCGCGGAACAGATTGTTGAGGCGGATGACGTCGGCCTGCGTGAAGCGTGGCGCCACGTCGATCCGGTCGCGGGTGCGGTCTTCGGGCAGGGCCTTCACCTCAGCCATGCCTCAGCTTCCAGATCGGCACGGCGCCGTCGGCGGCGTGCTGATACACGTTCGCATAGCGGCTGAGCGATGCGTCGACGTCGGCGCGGTTCAGCCCCGCCTGCGGCGCGAAGCTGTCGAAGCCGCAGCGGCGCATGAAGAAGACGAGGTCGACGAGCACATCGCCCTCGGCGCGCAGTTCACCCTCATAGCCCGCCTCGCGCAGAATGCGCGCCGACGTGAAACAGCGGCCGTCGCGAAAGCGCGGGATGCCGATCTCGACCAGCTTGACGCGGGCGAGGTGCGGGATCAGCTGGCGCGGATCGTCGCCCGCCTCGATGCGGACGGCGCTGGCGCTATCCTGTTCGAGAAAGGCGTCGAGCGAGACCGCGGGCTCCTCGATCGGGTCGTCGTTCCGGAAACGCAGCGCATCAGCCATAAATAGCCTCCTTGAAGGCGTCGAAGCCGACGCGGCGATAGGTGTCGAGAAAGCGCTCGCCGGGATCGCGGAGCGTGCGATAACATTCGACCGCGCGCTCGACCGCGTCGACGACGCCGTCCTCGTCGAAGCCGGGGCCGGTGATCTTGGCCTGCGTCGTATCCTCCGCGCCCGAACCGCCGAGCAGGAGTTGGTAATTCTCGGTCCCCTTGCGGTCGACGCCGAGGATGCCGATGTGCCCGGCATGGTGGTGGCCGCAGGCGTTGATGCACCCCGAAATCTTGATCTTGAGCTCGCCGAGGTCGCGCTGACGGTCCATGTCCGCGAAACGCTGCTGAATCTTCTGTGCGACCGGGATCGAGCGCGCATTGGCGAGGGTGCAATAATCGAGACCGGGGCAGGCGATGACGTCGGTGACGAGGTCGAGGTTCGCGTCGGCGAGCTTCGCCTCGCGCAGCGCTTCCCATACCGCGTAGAGGTCGACCTTGCGGACATGCGGCAGGACGAGGTTCTGCGCGTGGGTCACACGGACGTCGTCGAAGCTGTAGCGCTCGGCAAGGTCGGCGACGACCTCCATCTGTTCGGCGGTGACGTCGCCTCCGATGCCGCCGATCGGCTTCAGGCTGATGTTGGCGATCGCATAGCCCGGCGCCTTATGCGCGATGACCTGCTGATCGACCCACAGGGCGAAGTCGGGGTCCGACCGGTCGATCTCCTCGGACAGGCCCGTCTCGAACGGCGGCGGGGTGAAATAGGCCGCGATGCGGTCATATTCGGCCTGCGGGAAATCGGTGCCGAGGGTCAGGAAATGTTGGAACGCTTCCTCGACCTGGCGGCGGAATTCTTCTTCGCCCAGATCGTGGACGAGGATTTTCATCCGCTGCTTGTGGATATTGTCGCGCCGCGCATGGAGGTTCCATACACGCAGGATCGCCTGGATGTACGAGAAGATCTGCGCCGCCGGGCAGAAGTCGCGAATCTTGTAGGCGATGAAGGGGGTGCGCCCCATGCCGCCGCCGGCATAGACCTCAAAGCCTTCCTCGCCCGCTTCGTTGCGCACGATGCGCAGTGCGCAGTCGTGCCAGCGCAGCGCCGCGCGGTCGGCGGGCGACGAGATGACGCAGATCTTGAACTTGCGCGGCAAATAGCTGAATTCGGGGTGAAAGCTCGTCGCCTGCCGCAGCAACTCGGCCCAGGGACGCGGGTCGCAGATCTCGTCGGCGGCGGCGCCCGCATATTGGTCGGCGGAGATGTTGCGGATGCTCTCGCCGCTGGTCTGGATCGCGTGCATCTCGACCGTCGCCAGCTCGGCGAGGATGTCGGGTGCCTCCTCCAGCTTGATCCAGTGATATTGGAGATTCTGCCGCGTCGTGAAATGGCCGTAGCCGCGATCATATTTGCGCGCGATCTCGGCGAGCTTGCGAAGCTGGCGCGAATCGAGCGTGCCATAGGGAATGGCGACGCGCAGCATATAGGCGTGAAGCTGAAGATAGAGGCCGTTCTTGAGCCGCAGCGGCTTGAACTGGTCGTCGTTCATGTCGCCGGCGATGCGGCGGCGGACCTGGTCGCGGAAATCCTCGACGCGGGCATCGACCATCGCTTGGTCGTACTGGTCATATTTATACATGTCAGATCACCCATTCGCCGGACGCGGGGTCGGCGGGTTTCAGGGAAAGGTCGGGGCGCACGGTCGGGCCGAGCGCGCGGATGCGGTCCTTGATGTGCGCCGGGCGCGGGCCCTTCGGCGTTTCGTCGGCGTTGATGATATAACCGCCGTTGACGCGGCGTGCGCCGTCCTCGGCGGTGAGGATCGCCTCGCCATGCTCGCCGACGTCGGCGGCGTCCTCGACATGGATCGACCAGCCGCGGCCGGTCCACCAGATGACGGCGCCTGTTTTCAGGTCGTTGCCGGTTAAGATTCGCATGAGATGTCCTTCAGAGCAGTCGAAATTCCGGGGGCGCCGAGGCAGTCGAGCGCATCGGCGCGCGCCGCGACCTTGCCGACGATGATCAGCGCGGGGCTGGCCACCCGCTCGCGCGCGACGAGATCGCCGAGGTCGGTGAGCAAAGTACGCAGCACGCGCGCGTCGGCGCTGGTGCCGCGCTCGACCACCGCGACGGGCAGGCCGGGCGAGACGCCGTCGGCGATCAGCTTGTCGGCAATGGCGGAGGCGGTCGCGAGGCCCATGTAGATGACGAGCGTGCGGCCGTGCCCCGCGAGTCCCGACCAGTCCTGATCGCTCAGATCCTTGCACTGGCCCGCGACGAAGCTCACCGCGCTCGCATCCTCGCGGTGGGTGAGGGGAAGGCCCGCCTGCGCGGCGCAGCCCGCGGCGGCGGTGATGCCGGGGACGACCTCGCAGTCGACCCCCGCAGCGCGCGCCGCGTCGAGTTCCTCGCCGCCGCGCCCGAAGATGAAGGGATCGCCGCCCTTCAGCCGCACGACTTGCTTGCCGGTGCGCGCCTCGCGGACGATCAGTTCGTTGATGAGCCCCTGCTTCATCGTGTGGCGGCTGCGCTGCTTGGCGACGCTGATCCGCTCGACATGCGCCGGGATCAGCGCGAGCACGCCGTCGCCGACGAGCCCGTCATGGACGATCAGATCGGCGTTTGCGATGAGCCGCGCGGCGCGCAGCGTCAGCAGGTCGGGGTCGCCGGGCCCGGCGCCGACGAGCCACAGCTTGCCCGCGGGAGGGAGAGTCTTTGCCATGCAGGGTAGATGCTGCCGCGCGGCCCGAATGGCAAAACAGGCTTTATTGACGGCGATGAAGCAAAATTTGCCGAGATCAGAGAAAGTTTTTTCGCACCAACTGCGACCCTTCGGGATCGCGCAAACCGACGCCGATCGAGGCGCGCATCGCGTCGCTTTCGCTGCTCGCGACCGGATAGGCGCAATAGTCGGCGGCGTAGAAGGCGCTCGGGCGGTGATTGCCTGACAGGCCGATGCCGCCGAAGGGGGCGGCGGAGGAGGCGCCGTTGGTCGGGCGGTTCCAGTTGATCACCCCGGCGCGGGCATTGGCCCAGAACTGGTCGTAAAGCTGCGGGGTGCCGCCGATCAGCGATGCGGAGAGGCCGAAGGCGGTGTTGTTCGCCTCGGCGATCGCGGCCTCGAAGCTGTCGACGCGGACGACCTGGAGCAGCGGGCCGAACAACTCGATATCGGGGCGCTCGGGCATCGCGGTGACGTCGATGATGCCGGGGGTCAGGAAGGGCCGGCCGGCGACCGGGCGCGTCATGTGGCGGATCACCTGGCCGCCGTTCGACATCAGCACGAGGAAGCTTTCGGTCAGCCCGTCGGCGGCCTCATTGTCGATCACCGGCCCCATATAGGGCGCGGGGTCGGCGTGCGGATGGTCGACGATCAGCCGGTTGGCGAGCGTCTTCACCTCATCGAGCAGCCGGTCGGCCAGGCTGTCCTTGACGATCAGGCGGCGCGCGTTGCTGCACCGCTGCCCGGCGCTGAGGAAAGCCGACTGGACCACCAGGATCGCGGCGGTGGCGATGTCGGCGGTGTCCCAGACGACGATCGGGTTGTTGCCGCCCATTTCGAGCGCGACGATCTTGCCCGGCTGGCTCGCGAACTGGCGGTTGATCGCGATGCCGGTGCGCGCCGAGCCCGTGAACAGCAGGCCGTCGAGCCCGGCATGGCCCGCGAGCGCCTTGCCGATGTCGGGGCCGCCGATGACGAGGCGCAGCACCTCCTGCGGCACCCCCGCGCTGTGGAACAGCTCGATGAGCCTGGCGCCGGTTGCGGGGGTCTTTTCGGAGGGCTTGAATAGTACCGAATTGCCCGCGAGCAGCGCGGGGACGATATGGCCGTTCGGCAGGTGCGCCGGGAAATTATAGGGACCGAGCACCGCGAGCGTGCCGTGCGGCTTGTGGCGCACCGCGCTCCGCAGTCCCATCGCGCCCTCGATCCGGCGGTTGGGGGTGCGCTCGGCATAGGCCTTGATCGAGATGTCGACCTTGTTCGCGACCGATTCGACTTCGGTGCGTGCTTCCCACAGCGGCTTGCCCGTCTCGCGCGCGATCAGGTCGGCGAGCGTATCGGCCTCGGCCTTGACCCGGTCGGCGAAGCGGCGAAGCGTTTCGGAGCGGAAGGTGAGGGCCTTTGCCGCCCATTCGGGCCAGCCGCGCCGCGCGATTTCGATCTCCCGGTCGACGTCGCTGACCGCGCCGCGCCACAGCTCGTTTCCGGTCGCGGGTTCAAAGGAAAGCAGCTCTTCGCTCATGGTCCTGCGCCTCTTATCGGCGAAAGCGGGTGGCGGCAACCGGCTGGCTGGCAACATCTTGATCCGTTTGGGTTCGGATGGGAACGGAAGGGCGGAGGCGATGATCGAGCGCGATGGCTTGCGCCCCCGCGCCGGTTGGCGATAGACGGGGCGGACACGGAGCCAAGGGGACGGTCGATTACGGTCAGACAGGATAGCGGGCGCGAATGGGACGACCATTATTGGTGGTCGCACGACGGCGTCCGGCTGCACGCGCGCATCTATCCGGGGCCCGAAACGGCGGCCGCGGCGCCGCCGATCCTGTGCCTGCCCGGCCTCGCCCGCAACGCCCGCGATTTCGAGGCGCTGGCGCCGCATATGGTGTCGCAGCGGCGCGTGATCGTCATCGAATTCCGCGGCCGCGGCGAAAGCGCCTTTGCCAAGGATCCGATGACCTATGTTCCGCTGACCTATGTGCAGGACGTCGTCGCGCTGCTTGACGAGCTGGCGATCGGACGCTGCGTCACCGTCGGCACCTCGCTTGGCGGGCTCGTCTCGATGCTGCTCGCGGCGACGCAGCCGGGGTGCGTCACCGGCGCGCTGCTCAACGATGTCGGGCCCGAGCTTGAGCAGGCGGGGCTCGAGCGCATCCGCGACTATATCGGCACCGGCGGCAGCCAGCCGACCTGGGTTCACGCGGCGCGCGCGGTGGCGGAACTCAATGCGGCGGTCTATCCGGATTACAGCATCCACGACTGGCTGCGCTTCACCAAGCGCACCCACCGGCTGACCCCCGAGGGGCGGATCGTCGCCGATTACGACAAGCAGATCGCGGCGCCGCTGCGCGTGCCGAACGGCGGCGATGCCGGAGTCGACCTGTGGCCCGCCTATCGCGCGTTCGGCGACGCACCGGTGCTGGTCCTGCGCGGACAATTTTCCGACATCCTCTCGGTCGCCGCAGCGAAGAAGATGGCGAAGGAACTGCCGCACGCGCGGCTCGTCGAGGTGTCGGGGGTCGGCCATGCGCCGACGATGGACGAGGCCGAAGCCCGCGCCGCGATCGACGCGTGGATCGCCGAGCTTCCGGCGGCGTGAGCAACGCGCAGCCGCTCGAACGCGACCGGCCGGTCCGTATCCTGCACCTTCATTCGAGCTTTTCGCTCGGCGGCAAGGAAGCGCGCGCGGTGCGACTGATGAACCTGATGCGCGCGCGCGCGCATCACACGATCCTGTCGGCAGTGCCCGAAGCGCTCGGCGCGCGCGATGCGATCGACCCCGATATCGTCGTCGATTTCCCGCAGGATGCCCCGCCGTTATATGGCAAGCCGTCGCTGGGACGATACCGCGACCTGGCGCGCTACATGCGGAATTTCGAGCTGGTGCTGAGCTATAATTGGGGCGCGATGGACGGGGTGATGGCGCGCCGCCTCCTGCGCTCGCGCGGCGCGCGCAATATGCCCGAACTGATCCATCACGAGGATGGCTTCAACGAGGATGAAAGCGTCCGGCGCAATTGGAAACGCAATCTTTTCCGGCGCGTCGGGCTGCGCACCGCGGCGGCGGTCGTCGTGCCGTCGACGCTGCTTCAGCGGATCGCGACCGACGAATGGCACGCGGGATCGCGCGCCCGGCTGATCCGCAACGGCATCGACGTCGCCGCTTATGCCGCCGGACCGTCGATCCCGATTCCGGGCTTAGAGCGCCGCGACGGCGAGGTGGTGATCGGCACCGTCGCGGGGCTGCGCAGGGTCAAGGACCTGCCGCGGCTGGCGCGCGCGGTGGCGGCGCTGCCGTCGACCGTCCGGCTCGTGATCGTCGGCGAGGGGCCGGAACGGGGCGCGATCGCCGCCGAAGCGGCCGCCTGCGGGTTGGCCGACCGGCTGGTGATGCCGGGCTTCATGGCCGAACCCGCGCGCTGGATCGGGCATTTCGACCTGCTCGCGCTGTCGTCGCGCAGCGAACAGGCGCCGATCGCGGTGATCGAGGCGATGGCGGCGGGGCTTCCCGTCGTCAGCTCCGATGTCGGCGATGTCGCGGCGATGGTTGCGGAGGCGAACCGGCCGTACATCGCCACAGGCGAGCAGGCGTTCCGCGCGGCGTTGGCAAGGATGACGGCGGATGCGGCGCTTCGCGCGCGGGTCGGGCGGGAAAACCGCGGTGTCGCGGCCGAACGCTTCGACGAATCAAGGATGGTCGGCGCCTATGAAAAGCTCTATGCTCGCGCGCTTGACGGATATGGCCTGTTCAGCGGTCGCTGGATCGGCGTCGATTGACAAAAGTTGCCGTTTTCCGCTTACGGAAACGGCATATGGGGGCTGCGGCGTGGGTGCGTCGCGGTGGAGAGAAAGAGGTTTATAGTGTTCAAAGGTTTGAAGCCCATTCTTTACGGGGGGCGTGAAGTATGGCCGCTGGTCGAGGGGGGTAAGGGCGTCTCGGCAACCAACCATATGTCGAGCGGCGCCTGGGCCGCCGCGGGCGGGATCGGCACCGTGTCGGCGGTCAACGCCGACAGCTATGACGCCGACGGCAAGATCATTCCGCAAATCTATCGCGCGCTGACTCGCAAGGAACGCCACGAGGAACTGGTCCAATATGCCATCGACGGCGCGGTCGAGCAGGTGCGGCGCGCCTATGACATCGCGAGCGGCAAGGGCGCGATCAACATCAACGTCCTGTGGGAAATGGGCGGCGCGCAGCAGGTACTCGAAGGCGTGCTCGAAAAGACGCGCGGGCTCGTCACCGGCGTCACCTGCGGCGCGGGAATGCCCTACAAGCTCAGCGAGATCGCGGCGCGGCACAATGTGAACTATCTGCCGATCATCTCGTCGGCGCGCGCCTTCCGCGCGCTGTGGAAGCGCGCCTATCACAAGGTCGCCGACCTGATGGCGGCGGTGGTCTATGAGGACCCCTGGCTCGCGGGCGGGCACAACGGCCTGTCGAACGCCGAAGACCCGCTGAAGCCCGAGGATCCCTATCCGCGCGTCAAGGCGCTGCGCGACACGATGCGCGCCGAGGGGATTTCGGACGATGTGCCGATCGTGATGGCGGGCGGCGTCTGGTACCTGCGCGACTGGGAGCATTGGATCGACAATCCCGAACTCGGCCAGATCGTCTTCCAATATGGCACGCGCCCGCTGCTGACCGAGGAAAGCCCGATCCCGCAGGGATGGAAGGACCGTCTGCGCACGCTCGACGAGGGCGACGTGCTGCTCCACCGCTTTTCGCCTACGGGCTTCTATTCCAGCGCGGTGCGCAATCCGTTCCTGCGCGACCTCGAAGCGCGCTCGGAGCGCCAGATTCCCTATTCGAAGCAGGAAGCGGGCGATCACGTCGTCCAGCTCGACGTCGGGGTGAAGGGCAAGAATTTCTGGGTCACCCCGCACGACCGCGACCGCGCGCGCGACTGGGTGGCCGAAGGCTATACCGAAGCGCTCAAGACCCCCGACAACACCGTCGTCTTCGTCACCGAGACCGACAAGGGCACGATCCGCAAGGACCAGGCCGATTGTATGGGCTGCCTGTCGCACTGTGGTTTCTCGTCGTGGAAGGACCATGACGATTACACCACCGGCTACCTTGCCGACCCGCGCAGCTTCTGCATCCAGAAGACACTGCAGGACATCGCGCACGGCGGCGATGTCGAACAGAATCTGATGTTCGCGGGCCACGCCGCGTTCAACTTTAAGACCGATCCCTTCTATTCGAACAACTTCACCCCGACGGTGAAGCAACTCGTCGACCGGATATTGACGGGGGATTAAATACACCGCGTCATTGCGAGCGCAGCGAAGCAATCCAGAGTAGCGTAAACCGCTCTGGATTGCTTCGCTGCGCTCGCAATGACGAGGCTTATTGGGGAAAGGGTCATGCGCGAACGCCAGCCCGCGGTCTATATCATGGCGAGCCGGCGCAACGGGACGCTATATACCGGCATGACCTCGAATCTGGTCCAGCGCGTGTGGCAGCATAGAGAAGGGCTGGGCGGGTTCTCCACGCGCCATGATTGCAAGATGCTCGTCCGGTACGAAATGCACGCGACCATGGAAGCGGCGATTGCACGAGAAAAACAGATCAAGGCGGGCAGCCGCGCCAGGAAGCTGGCGCTGATCGAGGCGGAAAATCCGCTCTGGCGCGATTTGTGGCCCGATATTCTCGACGGCAGTGAGTGACACTCTGGATTGCTTCGCTTCGCTCGCAATGACGGTGCCTCATGAAGCTTCGTCATTGCGAGGAGCGCAGCGACGAAGCAATCCAGAGCGGCCGAGCGCAATGTTAGCGATTCAGACCCACCCCTCCAGCACCTGATCCGGCGGCCTGTGCCCGTCGCACCAGGCGCGGATGTTCGCGATGACCTTCTCGCCCGACGCTTCGCGCCCCTCGATCGTCGCCGAGGCGAGGTGCGGAAGCAGCACGGCGTTGTCGAGCGCGAGCAGGTCGGGATCGACTACCGGCTCCTGCGCATAGACGTCGAGCCCGGCGCCCGCGATGCGGCGGCTCTTGAGCGCCGCGATCAGCGCCTTTTCGTCGATGATCTCGCCGCGCGCGGTGTTGATGAGGTAAGCGGTGGGCTTCATCGCCGCGATGCGCGCGGCATTGACCATTTCGTGCGTCTCGCTGGTGTGCGGGCAATGGATCGTCACCACGTCGCTGATGCGGAGCAGCGTGTCGATGCTCGCATGATAGCTCGCGCCCAGTTCCTCCTCGATCGCTTGTGGAAGGCGGCGACGGTTGTGGTAATGGATCGACAGTCCGAACGCACGCGCGCGCTGCGCCACCGCAAGCCCGATGCGCCCCATGCCGATGATGCCGAGCAGCTTGCCCCCGACGCGGTGGCCCAGCATCGTGCTTGGCGCCCAGCCTTCCCATTTGCCCGACCGCATCAATTTCTCGCCCTCGGCAAGGCGGCGCGGGACCGACAGGATCAGCGCCATCGTCATGTCGGCGGTGTCCTCGGTGAAGACCCCCGGCGTGTTCGCGACCATGATCCCCTTCGCGCGCGCGGCGGACAGGTCGATATGATCGACCCCGGCGCCGAAATTGGCGATCAGCTTCAGCCGCTCGCCCGCCGCGGCCAGGATTTCGGCGTCGATCTCGTCGGTCACCGTCGGCACCAGCACGTCGCAATCGGCGACCGCGGCCTTCAACTCCTCGCGCGTGAAGGCACGGTCGAACGCCGACAGCGCGACGTCGAAAAGCTCGGCCATGCGTGCCTCGACAGGCGGCATCAACTGGCGGGTGACGATGACGCGGGGGCGTTTCGGACGGGATGAATCGGGCATGGCGCCGATAGAGCGCGGCGCGGCAGCGGGGTCAAGGGGGCGCGGCGCGGAGAGGCTGTGGACGAACACTGCTCCGACTGCGGTGAGCGGTTGAAATGACGGGCCGATTTTGACAAGGCTGAAGCATGACCAGCCGCCAGATTCTCGCCGCAGCCGCGCTGCTTGCCGTCGTGGGACCGGCTGCCGCACAATCCGATGTCGAACTGCCCTATTGGGCCTCGATCAGCGTCGACGAGGCGCGGATGCGCAAGGGGCCGTCGCCCGACGTTCCGGTGCTCTGGGAATATCGGCGCAAGGATCTGCCGGTGCGGGTGATCGCGCGCTTCGAGACTTGGCGCAAGATCGAGGATCCCGACGGCACGCAAGGCTGGATGGCGGCGCGATTGCTCAGCCGGACGCGCACCGCGATCGTCACTGGCGGCATTCGCCCGATGCGCGATGAGCCCGATGTTTCGGCCGCGGTCGCCTATCGCGCCGAGCCGGGCGTCGTCGGCCGCATCACCGATTGCAAGAACGGCTGGTGCCGGTTCGACGTCGGCGGCCGCCGCGGCTGGATCGAAACCGACCATATCTGGGGCGACTGAATTCCGGAGCGATTGAACAGGCGGCGGTTCATGGTCACCGGTCATTAATCAAATTTTATGGGCGTCGGGCTATGGGCTCGAAACATGGCTGACGCGGCGCCCCAGGAAACGGTATCGCAAGGTTTCGATGACGCCTCCTGGCTGCTTATCGGCCTTTGCTTCGCGCTCGTGGTCGGCTTCCAGATACGTGCTCCCTTCGCCTTTTCCATGGACGGGGTTGCCAGTTCGGCGGCAATGATCGCGATGCTGGGGGCGGCTAATCTTTTCTACACACGCTATCGCGTTCGCCCGGCGTTCGCGGCGCTCCTCACCTGCGTCCTGCAAATCATTCTCTTTTCCATGGCGGGCGCAGTCCTCAGCTACATGGTCGCCGCGCATGGCGGGCCGCTGTGGGACGAAAGCTTTCGGCGCTGGGATCTGTGGCTGGGGCTCGACTGGTTGGCCTATGTGCGCTGGGTGAACGATCATCCGTCGATCGGCGGGCTCTATCGCTACGCTTATACGACCATGGTGCCGCAATTGCTGGTTCTGGTCCTGGCACTTTCCATTGCTGGCAAATGGCGGGCCATGCGGATCGTGATCTGCGCCGCGATCCTGTCGGGGGCCTGTGCGGTACTGATTTCGGGGCTGACGCCGGCGATCAGCAATTATGTCCACCTTGGTCTTACCCCCGACGATCTGCCGAACCTCCACCCTGCGGCGGCCTATCTGCACCAGGCCGATTTCATCGGGCTGCGCGACGGCAGCCTGCGCCGGATCGATATCGCCACCCTTCAGGGCATCATCACCTTTCCCAGCTATCATGCCGCACTCGGTACGATCTTTATCTGGGGTTTTACGCGCCTCGGGCCTGTCGGCTGGACAGGGGCGGGGTGGGCCGGATTGATGCTGCTTGCGACGCCGGTCGACGGGGCTCATTATTTCGTCGACGTGTTCGCGGGGATTGCTCTGGCGGCGGCGGCCATGGCATTGGCCCGCATATTGGTGAGCCGGCCGTGGATATCGTCGATCGCCCGGGCGCTGCTGCGGCCTGCCGCCATGCCTTCGGCGCTGCCGGCCTGAGGGGCGTCATTCCGGCACGCGAAAAGGCCGGACGGTCGCCCATCCGGCCTTTCTCTTGATTTTCGGTCAGGGCTTACCGCCAGCGGAACTCGTTGCGATAGACTTTCACCACCTTGCCGGTCCGCACGTTGACGAGCAGCAGGTCGTTATAGTGGCGGACATAGGTCAGCCCGCGGCCCGCACGCGGCACGCCCCAGCGGCTGTCCCAGGTCGGGCGATAGGCCGGCGCATAATAGGTCGAGCGCAACGTCTGGCCGACGCGGAACTGCTGATATTTGAACGGCGCGCGATAATTCTGGTAGCGCGCGTCGCGGCGCCAGTCGCGGGCGTCCTGACGATATTCGCGCTTGGAATCGCGCACGTCCTTGCGCGCGTCGCGCACATCGCGGTGGTCGCCGTAACGCTGCGCGTTGCGGAGGTCGCGCTGGTCCTGACGGATGTCCTGCCGGTCGCGGCGGAGTTCGCCGGTCTGCGCCTGCGCGGCGGCCGGGATCATCATCGCGGCGATCAGGCCGGCGGTGAGAAAGTTCATCTTCTTCATGGTGCCATTCCTTTGCATCGTCAGGGGGAGAGGGATCTGCCCGATGACTGGGAACGGTCTAAGCGATTCGATTTGAACCGAAGCGGAATGCGGCGTTTATTTTGAGGTCATGAGTGTCGCAATCTGTCGCGAGATTGCGGCGGGATGGGGGAAGGCTGCGGCAGGAATCCGGAACTTTCCCACAATCGTCGTCCCCGCGAAGGCGGGGCCGCTATCGGCATAGCACAAGGCCGTCAGCGGTCCCCGCCTTCGCGTGGATGGCGGGATATTAAACCAGCTCGACCGCGACCGCCGTCGCTTCGCCGCCGCCGATGCACAGGCTCGCGATGCCGCGCGTCTTGCCGTGGCGCTGGAGCGCGGCGATCAGCGTCGTGATGATGCGCGTGCCGCTGGCGCCGATCGGGTGGCCGAGCGCGGTCGCGCCGCCGTGAACGTTGATCTTGTCATGCGGGATGCCGAGGTCGTGCATCGCGAACATCGCGACGCAGGCGAAGGCTTCGTTGACCTCGAACAGGTCGACGTCGCCGATCGACCAGCCGGCCTTCGCCAGCACCTTGTTGATCGCGCCGACCGGGGCGATGGTGAAATCCTTGGGCTCCTGCGCGTGCGCGGCGTGGGCGACGAGCTTCGCGACCGGCTTTGCCCCTTTCGCTTCCGCGACCGACTGACGCGTCAGCACCACGGCGGCGGCGCCGTCGGAGATCGACGAGCTGGTCGCGGCAGTGATTGTGCCGTCCTTGGCGAAGGCGGGGCGCAGCGTCGGGATCTTGTCGGGGTTGCCCTTGCCGGGCTGTTCGTCGGTGTCGATGACGACCTCGCCCTTGCGCGTGGTCAGCGTCACCGGCGTGATCTCCGCGGCAAAGGCGCCGTCGGCGATCGCCGCCTGCGCGCGCTTCAGCGATTCGATCGCATAATCGTCCTGCGCCTCGCGGCCGAGCTGGTAGGCGTCGGCGGTATCCTGCGCGAAGGTGCCCATCGCGCGGCCCGCCTCATAGGCGTCCTCCAGCCCGTCGAGGAACATATGGTCATAGGCGGTGTCGTGCCCGATGCGAGCGCCGGACCGGTGCTTCTTGAGCAGATAGGGGGCGTTGGTCATCGATTCCATTCCGCCCGCGACGGCGAGGTCGATGCTGCCCGCGGCGAGCGCTTCGGCGGTCATGATGACGGTTTGCATTCCCGAACCGCAGACCTTGTTCACCGTCGTCGCCTGCACCGACTTGGGCAGCCCGGCCTTGATCGCGGCCTGCCGCGCCGGCGCCTGGCCAAGGCCCGCGGGCAGCACGCAGCCCATATAGATGCGTTCGATATCGTCGCCCTTGACGCCCGCGCGCTCGACCGCGGCCTTGACCGCGGTGGCGCCGAGATCGGTCGCGCTCGCGTCCGACAGCACGCCCTGCATGCCGCCCATCGGGGTGCGGGCATAGGACAGGAAAACGACGGGATCGGTGGCGGTCATGGCGGGAGACTCCGTAAGGGAAAGAGGTTCGGCGGATGGATTAGCCGAAATGCTGCACCTGCGAAAGAGGGGGCATCTCCCAGCGCGCGTTTCTTTCGAGAGGAGGGGGCGAGCCTTGGCGCCGTCATCGCGTCAAAGTTCAGTAAAGTTCAGTCCAATGACGATCCCGTCGGGCTTTTCTGGCGGCGGACAGGCGGGCGGATCGCGTGCCGGGGCAGGAAGGGTGCCGTTCATCCGCAACCTTGAAGCATGGCGGGATATTGTAGGAAAGAGATTTTGCCGCGAGGGCGTTTTTTGGGGGGGGCACTGTCGCCGTAACGCGATGAACGACTGGAAAGGGGTGGGGAGCGGATATAGCCGATCCTCCCCGGCACGGGGAGGGGGACCATGCGAAGCATGGTGGAGGGGCACCCTCGGTTTACGCTTTGGTCCGGAAAAGGCGCGCCATGACGCACCTGCCCCTCCACCACCTTCGGTGGTCCCCCTCCCCGTGCCGGGGAGGATTTCTTGTCCGCGACCGGTCGCCTTCCCGATCGTCCGCGTTTCACACGGCTCGGGTGTCCCGCCGTCGACCCCGGATTGCGTCGCGTGCAGGTTTCATCTTGCAACGCGCTCGCGGCCATGATCAAACATCGCCGCAATTCTTAGGGGAGACGGGTCATGGCCACCGCCATCAAGCAGGATATCGCCGGCGAAACGGCGCGCATGGGCGACGTGCTCGCGGCGCAGCGGGCGAGCTTTACCGCCGCCATGCCCGAAAGCCTGGGGGTGCGGACCGACCGGATCGACCGCGCGATCGCGCTGCTCGTCGATCATGCCGAGGATTTCGCCAAGGCGGTGAGCGAGGATTTCGGGCATCGCAGCCGTGAGCAGACGCTGATGACCGACATCATGCCTTCGGTCAGCGCGCTCAAACATGCGAAGAAACATCTGGCCGCCTGGTCGCGCGGCGAGAAGCGCAAACCCACTTTTCCGCTCGGCCTGCTCGGCGCGAAGGCCGAGGTCGTCTATCAGCCGAAGGGCGTCGTCGGCGTCGTGAGCCCATGGAATTTCCCCATCGGTATGGTCTTCGTGCCGATGGCGGGCATCCTCGCCGCGGGCAACCGCGTGATGATCAAGCCCAGCGAATTCACCGAAAATGTGTCGGCGCTGATGGCGCGGCTCGTCCCCGACTATTTCGACGCGACCGAAATGGCGGTGTTCACCGGCGATGCGGAGGTCGGCATCGCCTTCTCGAAGCTCGCGTTCGACCATCTGATCTTCACCGGCGCGACGAGCGTCGGCAAGCATATCATGCGCGCCGCCGCCGATAATCTGGTGCCGGTGACGCTCGAACTCGGCGGCAAGTCGCCGACCTTCATCGGGCGCAGCGCGAACAAGGATCTCGTCGGCCAGCGCGTCGCGCTCGGCAAGATGATGAATGCGGGGCAGATCTGCCTCGCGCCCGATTACCTTCTCGTCGCCGAGGATCAGGAAGGCGAGGTGATCGACAGCGTCAGCAAGGGCGTCGCGGCGCTCTATCCGACGCTGCTCAAGAATGACGACTACACCTCGGTCGTGAACGGGCGGAATTTCGACCGGCTGCAGGGCTATCTCGCCGACGCGCGCGAAAAGGGCGCCGAGGTGATCGAGGTCAATCCGGCGGGCGAGGATTTCGCGAGCGCCAACGGTCACAAGATGCCGCTCCATATTGTCCGCGGCGCCACCGACGAGATGAAGGTGATGCAGGAGGAGATTTTCGGCCCGATCCTGCCGGTGAAGACCTACAAGTCGATCGACGAGGCGATCGACTATGTGAACGGCCACGACCGCCCGCTCGGCCTCTATTATTTCGGGCAGGACAAGAGCGAGGAGGAGCGCGTGCTGACGCGCACCATCTCGGGCGGCGTGACCGTCAACGACGTGCTGTTTCACAACGCGATGGAGGATTTGCCCTTCGGCGGAGTCGGGCCGTCGGGGATGGGCAATTACCATGGGATCGACGGCTTCCGCACCTTCAGCCACGCACGCGCCGTCTATCGCCAGCCCAAGATCGACGTCGCGGGGCTCGCGGGTTTCAAGCCGCCCTATGGCAAGGCGACGGCGAAGACGCTGGCGAAGGAACTCAAGAAATAGCTTGGCAAGGGCAGGGGCGGCGCATTAGGGCACGCTCCGTCTTGATTGCGACCACCGGTCGCATAAAGATGCCTAGCGCCTGATGGATCAGGCGCGGGGGCCCCTGTGGTGAAATTGGTAGACGCGCTCGACTCAAAATCGAGTTCCGCAAGGAGTGCTGGTTCGAGTCCGGCCAGGGGCACCATTTCCCTTATATTTCGGTCGCCCCGGCGGCCTTTTGGGTAAAGCGCGCGCCGTGTGGCGTCAGCGGGCTGCGCAAACATCGGTCAGGCGCGGGAAACCCACGGCCTGCCTCACCGCGCAATTGACGCTGCGCCCGGCTTTCCACATGCCCGGCGGATGGAGAGGGCGGGAGGCCGGGGGGCGGGACCGTTGGCTCCAGGTCCATGTTCTTTTCCAAGGTGCCGCCCCTTCAATGAATTTTCTCCAGCGCTTTTCGCCCCACGCCCATGACGTCGCGATCGACCTCGGGACCGTGAACACCGTCATCTATGTTCGCGGGCAGGGGATCGTCCTCAACGAACCGTCGGTCATCGCGCTCGAAACCCGCGACGGCGTGCGCAGCGTCAAGGTCGTCGGCAACGACGCCAAGCTGATGATGGGCAAGACTCCCTCGAATATCGAGGCGCTGCGCCCGCTGCGCGACGGCGTCATCGCCGACATCGAAGTCGCCGAACAGATGATCAAGCATTTCATCGACAAGGCGCTCGGCGGTCCGACCCGGCTGCGCCGCCGCAGCAACGTCGTCGTCTGCGTGCCGACCGCCTCGACGATCGTCGAGCGCCGCGCGATCCGCGACGCGGCATCGAACGCGGGGGCGGTGAGCGTGCAATTGCTCGAGGAACCGCTCGCCGCCGCGATCGGCGGCGGGCTGCCGGTCACCGAGCCGCTCGGCACGATGGTCGTCGACATCGGCGGCGGCACGACCGAGGTCGCGGTGCTGTCGCTCGGCGGGGTCGCCTACAGCAATTCGGTGCGCGTCGGCGGCGACAAGATGGACGACATGATCGCTTCGTCGATCCGCCGGAAGCATAATATGATGATCGGCGAAATGACCGCCGAGCGCGTCAAGCTCACCATCGGCTCGGCGGTCGCGCCCGGCGGCGCGGGCCTGTCGATGGCGGTCAAAGGCCGCGACCTCGTCAACGGCCGTCCGTCCGAGGTGGCGGTGACCGAGGCCGAGATCGCCGACGCGCTCGCCGAGCCGGTGTCGCAGATCGTCAGCGCGGTGCGCGCCGCGCTTGAGGGAACGCCGCCTGAACTCGCGGCCGACATCATCGACGAGGGGATCACGCTGACCGGCGGCGGCGCGTTGCTGCGGCGGCTGGACCAAGCGATCGCCGAGTCCACCGGACTGCCCGTCCGCGTCGCCGACAATGCGCTGACCTGCGTCGCGACGGGCGCGGGCCATGCGTTCGAGGAAAGCGCCTATCGCCACGTGCTGCTCGCCGCCTGACCGGCGGCGGGGAACCCGCTCAACGGGCGCCAAGCCGCCTTGCCAGACGGCGCCGCCGCGCCTAGGATGCAGCAAGAAATTGATTGCAATGGGCGGTTCAGAAATAAAATCGATATGGATGTCGCTGTCGCGCGCACCTTTCTGGAGATCGTAAAAACCGGCAGCTTTGTCGGCGCCGCAGCCAATCTGAACCTCACCCAGACCGCGGTCAGCGCGCGCATCCGCGGCCTCGAAGCACAACTCGACCGCCCATTGTTCATCCGCAACAAGGCGGGCGCGCGGCTGACCCCGGCGGGCGAGCAATTCCTCCGCTTCGCGACGACGATGGTCCAGGTCTGGGACCGCGCGCGGCGCGCGATCGCGCTGCCGCCGGGGCGCGACACGGTGGTGACGATCGGCGCGGAGCTCAGCCTGTGGAGCCCGCTGCTGCGCCACTGGCTGCTCTGGATGCGCCGCGAATGCCCCGATATTGCGGTCAGCACGTCGATCGACACCTCGGACAGGCTGATGGAGCGCGTGCAGGAGGGGTCGCTCGATGTCGCGGTTGTCTACGCGGCGCCGCCCTTGCCGGGCGTCGTCGCCGAACTGCTGTTCGAGGAGAAGCTCGTTCTCGTTCGCACGACTCCCACTGACTGGCCACTGACGGCGGAGGATCATGTCGCGATCGACTGGGGCGCGGATTTCGCCGCGGGCTATCGTTCGGCCTTTCCCGAACAGCCCAATGCCGTGGTCTCGATCGACTATGGGCCGCTCGCGCTCGACTATATCCTCGCCACCGGCGGCAGCGGCTATTTCCGCGAAGGCTTTATCCGGCCGCATCTCGCCGAGGGGCGGCTGGCGATCGTCGCCGACAGCCCCGCCTTTTCCTATTCGGCGCATGTCGTCCATTCGGCGACGGCGGACGCGGGCGTGATGGAGCGCATCCGGCGCGGGCTGCGCGCGGCGGCGGCGGAGGCGGCATGAGCGGCGATCGCGCCTCGCCGGTCTGCTACGGCGCCGAAGCCGACGACGTCTATATGGGCTATGCGCCGCGCGACGAGATAGTGGCCGCGCTCAACGAATTGCTAGAGGCCGAACGTGCGGGCGCGCGCGTCGCGCTGGCGAGCGTCGACGATGCGGTGAGCGCCGACCATGCAGCGATGATGCGGGCGGTCCGCGCCGACGAAGCGCGCTGGTGCGCGATGCTGTCGCGCCAGATCCGGCGGCTCGGCGGCACCCCGTCGCGCAGGTGCGGCGCGTTCCGCGGCAAGGCGATGGCGATTGCCGACCCGATCGAACGCCTCGCTTTTCTCAATCGCGGCCAGGCATGGGTGGTGCGCAAGCTCGCCGAGCTGATGCGCCGGGTCCGCGACGACGCGCTCCATGCCGACCTGCGCGACATGCTGGAAAGCCACCGGGTTAATATCGACAGCGCCGCCGCCTTTCTGGATGCGAACGGGCCTTCGTCCGATGGGGCGGTTTGACGGCAAAATTTCGCGCGTCAGCCATGAAGAATATGCATTTGTCGAACCCCGGCAGGCTGCGCAACAGGCCCGCGACATCCCATCGAGACAGGAAGACGCCATGGACAAGCCGAACCCTTCGCTTCGACCCGAGACGATCGCGGCGGCGCACGGCGTTGCGGGCGACACGGCCTTCGGCGCCGTCGCGCCGCCGCTCTATCTGTCGAGCACTTATGAATTCGCGGGGTTCGAGGTGCCGCGCGCCTATGACTACGGCCGCGCCGGCAACCCGACCCGCGACCTGTTGGCGAGCGCGCTCGCGAAGCTGGAGGGCGGCGCCGGGGCGGTCGTCACGTCGAGCGGGATGGCGGCGCTCGATCTGATCGTGTCGCAGCTTCCCGTCGGCGCGCGCGTGGTCGCGCCGCACGATTGCTACGGTGGATCGATGCGGTTGCTCAAGGCGCGCGAGGCGCTGGGGCAGGTATCGCTGCGCTTTGTCGACCAGCGCGACGACGCTGCGGTCGCGACGTCGCTGGCCGAGGCGCCCGCGTTGCTGCTGATCGAGACGCCGAGCAACCCGCTGCTCCGCGTCGTCGACATCGCCGCGCTTGCGGCGCGCGCAAAAGCGGCGGGGGCGGCGGTCGCGGTCGACAATACCTTTTTGTCGCCTGCGCTGCAGCAGCCGATCGCGCTCGGCGCCGACTATGTCGTCCATTCGACGACCAAATATCTGAACGGCCATTCCGACGTGATCGGCGGCGCCGTGATCGCCGCTGACGCCGTGCGGTTCGAGCGCGTCGCGCACTGGGCCAATGTCGTCGGCTGCGGCGGATCGCCGTTCGACGCCTGGCTGACGCTGCGCGGCCTCCGCACCCTGTTCGCGCGGATGCGCGCGCAGCAGGGCAATGCGATGGCGATCGCCGAGATGCTAAGCCGTCATCCAGCAGTTGCGGCGGTCCACTATCCGGGTTTGGTCAGCCATCCCGACCATGCGCTCGCGGCGCACCAGCAATCGGGTTTCGGCGCGATGCTGAGCTTCGAGCTGGCGGGCGGCGTCGAAGCTGTGAAGCGGCTGATCGCCGCGCTTGGCGTCTTCACCTTCGCCGAATCGCTGGGCGGGGTCGAAAGCCTGATCGTCCATCCCGCGACAATGACTCATGCCGACATGGGCGAAGAAGCCCGGGCGCTGGCGGGAATCGGTCCCGGCCTGCTCCGGGTCTCGGTCGGTCTCGAGGCCGAGGAGGATTTGCTGGGCGATCTGGAGGCGGCGCTGGCGATTTGCTGACACTTCATCCCTTCGGGGCGAAATCCAGCTATTCCGCCAACCCGGTATAGGAATCAGGCCGACAGATTCGCTATCCTGAAACATAATTGATATAGGCGTTCTCGCACGGGGGGGGGGAAAGTTCGTGGAGCTTACCCGGTGGAACACAGATATCTTTATGCAGCGATCGTGGCCGCGTTTCTGATCGCGCTGATCGTTTATGGCGTGATGGGCGCCGTCAAAAAGGCGCGCCACCGCCGTCGTTTACGAGGCGAATATTGGCGGCACGGCCCCGCCGAATGACGGCGATCCGGAACATGATCGTTTCGGACAGAATCGTCATCCCGGCGAAGACCGGGATCTCACCCTGTCGTTCTGGCGCGCCGGCGAGATCCCGGCTTTCGGGGGATGACGGGATAGCTGGTGTTTCGGTTTTAGAGCATCGAGCCTTAAATCTGATCCACCGTCCCGTTCGTGTCGAGCGAAGTCGAGACACCCATCGGGGCAGCGCAAGGCCGATGGGTGTCTCGACTTCGCTCGACACGAACGGACAAGGGGCGTTGCAGATTAAGCGCACGTCGCTCTAGCCCGATCACGCCCTAGATTTCCGCCGCCGCTTCGGCCGGGCCGTCTGCCCTCGCGCTTCGCTTCAGGGCCGATCGGATGATCCGGTGTAGATGGGCGGTTGCATAGATGGCGAGCGGCCACGCAATCGTGTTGATCAGGTCGGATTTCGTGTCCGGCCAATTCCAATTGCCGAGATGGATGCGATCCAGGCACTCATTTCCCCCGGCCAGCAGAATGACCGTCAGCAACGGAAGGAGGCGATCGAAGGATCGCCCCGTCAGCAGGCTTGCCGCCAGAAAAATGAACATCCCGGCATGGATGTGCAGGATGGCGTCGGGCAATCCGGTGGTCGTGCCGATCCAGATGATCCGCTCGTGATATTGTGCCGCAGCTTCCTGGAGGAATAGCATGGCAGGTTCCTTATGGGGGAGAATGAAGGGGGAGGGACTTCGATCGTTCGGGCAGGGCACCGATCGATACGATACGGACATCAAAATCTTGGCGGTGGGAGAGAGCTTGCGGACGAACTCTCTCATCGAAGGGCATCTAAACAGGCAGTGAGCCTGCGAAAAGTTGCGGTCGGCAATTGCGGAAAGGCAATCGCAAGAGGCCTATGCGGCCTCCTTCCGATGCACCCTCTGCTTCAGAACTGATAGGCCGGACGGATCCCTGTCGAGCAGCAGCAGGGCACTCATCACCGCATGGCTGACAACCACGTCGCCGCTCTCGTACTTCTGGAAGGCGTTGGGCCCACCACCAATCAGACGGCCAGCATCCTTCTGGGTGAGGTGCAGGCGCTTCCTAATCCGGCGCACCGCTTCGGGCTCGAGCAGGCCCTCGACTTGCGCCTTGAGCCGGTTCAGGGCCCGATCGGAAACCTTCATGTCGTCACCGGTGTGAATGCTCTCGTCGCTTGCATCACAATACCAGCCGGGCATGTCGAAGGTGGATTCGTGCCCCTTGTAGGTGATGGTCATCGGCCGAACGTCGCGGAACATCGGCTGGCCCGTTTCCGGGCAGGTGGGGTTAGTCATTGCCCTTCTCCTTGAACGACAGAAGCAAAAACTCGGTCACGGCATCGGCCGTGAATTTGACGTACAAAGCCCCCTGTTCCGAGGGAACGTGGTAGACATCCTGCCAGACCCGATGATCAGCAAAGGATGTCATGGACTTATAAAAATGGCGCCGCTCGATCGTCTGGATGGTTGCGACGATCTCGCTTCGGCCAAAACCAAGCGGAGCTGCTCCTCTCAGAGCGGAACCTGTGACATTGAGCTTCTCGACCGTCGAGAAAACGGCTTTGACCGCTTCAATGTCATAGGTCGGCTTTCGCTTCTCGGTCATTGCCCTTGATAACACCACTGTGGTGTTTTTTCAAGAGGGCCGATTCCGTCGGCCCGCCGGTGGTCGCGCGCGGCTAGGTTTGTCGGCTTGCCACATAGAATCCCCGCCGATGGCGGCCCAGATATCGTATCAGCCCTCTGTCCTTCAGGTTGGCAATGTCGCGTTTCGCGGTGCGGATGCTGACCTGCCAGTGCAGGACGACGTCTTCAACGGTGCATCGGTCGCCCTGCGCGACTCGCGCCAGCAGCCACTCCTGGCGCTCGTTCAGCGGCAAATTAATGGTGACATGGATGTCACCATTAATGTCACCATTCGTGTCACCATTAACGCCGTTGAAGAGGCCCAATTGGGCTCCAGATCCTGACCCGGCCGGGCCGTTCGCGAATGACGCAGCCGTGCCATTCGGGAGTGCTTCTGCCGGTGCCGTTGACGGATCCATGTCGGCCAGAAACTGCCGGACCAGTTCACGAACAGTCGGAGACTTTATGCAAAGTCTCATTAGAAAATAACCGCTTGGACCGGAAACCCCGCTCACCCAGTTCTTCACGCTGCGCTCGCTGGCGCCAGTCCAGCGCATGATGGTTTTCACCGTTCGGTGGGTCTCATCATGCTCGCGGCGCAAGGCGTCCGCGATCTGTTCCGCATAGTCCTTCGCTGACTTTGCCAGCCCGTTCCAAGGGTGCAACATTCTGCCCTTTTTCGGCAACATCCTCCGCTCCTTCCACCGCTACATTCACGTGCGAGCGGAACGGTAGGCAGAGGTGCTCTTCGGGCTGCAGTTGGTGGATGCCCTGGACTGCTGCAGCGGCTGAACCGGAAAGGGCGACGCTTGAGGAACGGGCAGGACGAGGACGATCAACCCGACAAGGACACGCAGGCCCCAACCCTGCGGGCCGCCGAATACGTCCGCATGTCCACCGATCACCAGAAATACTCGACCGAGAACCAGGCCGATGCGATCCGCCATTATGCGTCCTCGCGGGGTATTGAGATCGTCAGCACCTATGCTGACGACGGCAAAAGCGGCCTGTCGATCGACGGACGTGCTTCGCTGCAGCGCCTGATTGCCGACGTCGAATCCGGCACTGCCGATTTCGAGATGATCCTGGTCTACGATGTCAGCCGGTGGGGCCGCTTCCAGGACGCCGACGAAAGCGCCTATTACGAATACATCTGCCGCCGTGCCGGGATCCAGATCGCCTATTGCGCCGAACAGTTCGAGAATGACGGCTCACCGATGAGCACCATGTTCAAGGGCTTCAAGCGGGCCATGGCTGGCGAATACAGCCGAGAGCTCTCGGTCAAGGTTTTTGCCGGCCAGGGGCGGCTCATCGAGAAAGGCTACCGCCAGGGCGGCCCCGCTGGCTTCGGCCTGCGCAGGACGCTGATCGGTGAACACGGCGCGACCAAGGCGGTGCTCGGCCGCGGTGAGCAAAAGAGCCTGCAGACCGACCGCGTGATCCTGACACCCGGGCCGGACGAGGAAATTGCCGTCGTGCAGGAGGTCTACCGAGCCTTCGTCCATGATGGGCAGACCGAGCGCGAGATCGCCGAGGCACTCAACGCCCGCGGCATTCTCACCGACCTTGAACGCCCATGGACGCGCGGCACCGTCCACCAGCTCCTGATCAACGAGAAGTATGTCGGCGACAATGTCTGGAACCGCCGCTCGTTCAAGCTGAAGAAGAAGCGGGTTCGCAACGCCCCGGACATGTGGATCAGGTCACAGGGCGCATTCGAGGGGATCGTCGAACGGGAACTGTTCGAGGCGGCCCATTCGATCATCACGGCGCGCTCGTTCCGCCTGTCCGACGAGGAAATGCTGGAAGCGCTTCGGGGCCTCTACGCCAGCAAGGGCCTGCTGTCCGGCATCATCATCGACGAATGCGACGGTCTGCCATCGAGCAGCGCGTACAGTTCCCGGTTCGGCAGCCTCCTGCGTGCCTACAGCCTGGTCGGGTTCACCCCGGACCGGGACTACCGCTACGTTGCGATCAACCGGGACCTGCGCAAGCTACGTCCCGATGTCCTGCGGCAAGTGCTCGACGGTTTGCGTGAACAGGGCAGCGAAGCCTGGCAGGATCTCGAGACCGACCGGGTGATCGTCAACGGCGAATTCAGCCTGTCGGTCGTCATCGCCAGGTGCCAGACCACGTCGACTGGGCTGCTGCGCTGGAAGCTGCGGTTCGATACCTCGGTCATGCCCGACATCACCATTGTCGTGCGCATGGACACTGACAACCGGGCACCGCTCGATTTCTACCTGTTCCCCCGCCTTGATGTCGCGTCCGACCGGGTGCGATTGGCCGAAGACAATGGCCTCAGTCTCGACGCCTACCGCTTTGATACCCTCGACTACCTCTATGACATCGCCGCCCCAGTGCGCATCGCGGAGGCCGCCTGATGACGGAATCACGCCCCCAGCAGATCGAAATGATCCCGATCTCCCGGATCACCGTGCTCAACCCGCGCTCGCGCAACAAGCGGCAGCACCGAGAGATCGTGAACAACATCGAAGCGATCGGCCTTAAGCGCCCCATTACCGTAAGCCGACGCCTGGGGCCCGGCGGCCCCCGGTACGACCTGGTATGCGGGCAAGGTCGCCTCGAGGCCTTTCAGATGCTCGGGCAGACGGAGATCCCGGCCGTTGTGATCGAGGCGGCCGAGGACGAATGCCTGGTCATGAGCCTGGTCGAGAATATTGCCCGCCGGGTGCAGCGCCCCATCGACGTCATGCGCGAGATCGGTGAGCTCCGGAAGCGCGGGTACAGTGAAGCGGACATCGCCCGGAAGATCGGTGTCCATAACTCGTGGGTCAGCATGGTGGTGTCGTTGCTCGAACGCGGCGAGGAACGGCTGTTGGCCGCGGTCGAAACCGGCCTGATCCCCGTCACCATGGCGATCGAGGTCGCTCGCGCCGAAACCGAGGAAGCCCAGAACCTGCTGCTGGAGGCTTACGAGACCGGTAAGCTGAAGGGAAAGAAGCTCGCCTCCGTCCGCCGCCTGCTCGATCATCGCCTTCGCAGCCGAAGTAAGGGCATCGGCTCCAGCCGCATGGGGCCGCGCGCAGGAAATCGTCGCATCACAGCAAACGACCTGCTGCAGGTCTATCAACGCGAAGCCGAAAAGCAGCGCCTCCTCGTCAAGAAATCCGACTTTACCCATGCGATGCCTGTGGCCATCCGCCACCCGGACGCGACGAGCAGCAAATCGGCAGGTCAGTTGGCCTTTAGTCCCGCGCCGCCAACTGATTTTCTGCCATTTTGCATCGGCCAGCATCATTTCGGCAGAAACGGCAACATCATCAGGCACGTGGTATTTGCGTCGATTTCCGGTCGCAGCTTTCGGGAAAATCAGTCCGACGTCCGCTCGATACACATTCTGGCGCCGGGATATGCCCACTGCCCACAGCAAGCCCCGTTCGCTCAAGGCTTGGCGGAACGGCCCGCTCGACCCATAGCCTGCATCAGCCAGCACACAGCCGAACCGGGCACCAGAGGCAATGACACGATCAATTTCCTCAATCGCGATCTCCGGCTTTGTCAGGGCGACCCGGCGTTCTGGCGGGACACGGGCCCGATCCATACGATCAACATCATCCGTCCAGCTGTTGGGCAAGAAGAGACGCAGGCCCACCATAACCGGCACTTCCCGCGATGCCAGAGTGACTGAAACAAGTGACTGACAGTTCGATGTTTTGCCAAGCGAAGAGGCGTACTGCGCCGCCACCCCGACCGAATGGCTGCCTTTCTTCGGCAACGCTGTGTCGTCAATGACAAGATATCCGGCCTCGTCCCCCACAAGACGGTCGGCTTCTTTCAGGAGAATAGCCTCAAGCGGGGCGCTTTCCCACACGCCTTCAGCAACAAAATGATGGAGTTGGTCATAACCAAACTCGCTATCGCGCGCCGCCATCGGCTGGACACTCTTGCGGTCACCCGGGCCGATCAGACCCGCAATGTACGCAGGGCACAGCCGCATTCGGGTTTTATGCCGCAAAGCCAAGAGGAATGGCTTCAGCCATTCCTCCAGATCGCCACGCCAGTCTTCTACCATCACCAGCCTCCCAGAAAGCTGGTTTCCTATGAATCAGGGAAATCGCCTCAAGGGAATCGCAAAATTCAAATTATGCCAAAGTAGTGCTAGCAAGGCATCTTACCTCTGATTGTCCTCGTCAGGCTGCGTCCGGGCGATTTTACAGAAAGGTGCCACGATGAACATTGCAGACATCATGAAGCAAACTGGGGCGCTTGATTCCATTTCGCGCGAACTGGGGGTGGATTCTGCAGTCGACGGGCCGATGAGGGCCGCATGACGGATGGCAATTACCACCGCGCATTGCGCGCCGGCAGACTAATCGCGGGCATCTAGCCCCGGGCGCACTTGCGGCTGCCCGGGGTCAGGATATCCGCGCAGTGCCACGCTTTCTGCATATTTCCGTTCCAGCCATGCTCCTTCCCGAAAATGCGGCTTCGGAAGGCGGAACCAGACCATGTCCCGTCACGATTTCAGGCAGGGCGCCATGCGCTCTGTCACCCGGCGCGTCCGGCCGCCTTCCCATGCGGCATCTACCGTGAGCTTGCCGCGCGCGCTATCGAAGCTGGGACATTGTTCGCGAACCGAGGCCCTGGCCCTGATCGAGGCCGGGCGGGTGCTGGTTGATGGCAGGCCGGCCCGCAGTGCCAGCCTGCGGGTCGACATGGCCAAGGCGGTGATTGCTGTCGATGGCGGCAAGATCATCGCGCAGGACAAGATCTACCTCGTGCTCAACAAGCCGCGCGGGACCGTCACCACGCGGCGCGATCCACAACAGCGCGGCACGGTCTACGATTGCCTTCCCGAAGGACTGCCGTTTCTTGCGCCGGTTGGCCGACTCGACAAAGCGAGCGAAGGGCTGCTTTTCCTCACCAACGACACCCAGTGGGCCGAACGGCTAATGAACCCAGCTTCGGGCGTCACGAAGACCTATCACGTCAAGATCGACCGCGCCGCGGACGAGCGTTTGGTGTCTGCCCTTTCCGAACCGGTCGAGGATGACGGCGAGCGGCTCAGCGCCGCATCGGTGAGGCTGCTGCGCACCTCCGGGCGGTCGAGCTGGATCGAGATCGTGCTGACCGAAGGGCGCAACCGGCAGGTTCGGCGCATGGTCGCCGCGCGCGGCGCGAATGTGCTGCGGCTGGTGCGCGTTGCCATCGGCGGGGTGTCGCTCGGCGATCTCGCCAAGGGACAGACCCGGCCTCTGAGCCCGAACGAGCACGCAGGCGTGCGGTAGCCTTACAGTAAACTAAAGGTGATAGATGGAGCGCGTGTCCCGCCGCCGTTTGCAGCCGCCTTCGTAAAAGAACATGAGGTCGGTGCCGAGATGCAAGGCCTTGTGCTTCCTTGCCATTCCATTCCTCCTTCATGGCCAATTCTGAAATAGAAATTGGGCCACTCAGAAGGGGGCAGATCACCCGAGGCGTGGGATATTATCTTTGCCCCCCCCGTTCGGGGGGTGTGCGGCGGTGAGCGGACAGCTCATTATGAAGGGGCGACCCGGCCTCCAAGGTGCTTCAGCGATGGAGCTTCTTGAAGGTAGCTCTGGCGGTGCGATTCCGTCGCACCGCCAGTTTTTTATTTATGAGTGGTTTATTTCGTTTCGGGAAGTCCTGTCTGATTATCTCTAAGGACCACCGCACATTCCTGATTGGGAGAACTTTAATGCGCATCCTACTGACCGCCGCCACCCTCGCGATGGCGCTCACGGCAACCCCCGCCCATGCCCGGTCGGGCTACGGCGCCTGCGTAGCGATCCAGCCGAGTAAGAACCGCCTTTTGTGGACCAATCCGGTTGCCGCCGAAGAGTCGTCGATGGCGGCGCTTGCCGCGAAATTCGCCGCGACGCTGCGCGACAAGAGCTATGCATCCGACCCCGAATTGTCCGAATATTGCAAATTCTTTGTGCAGCAGAAGGACGCGATGGAGTTCATCATGAGCATTCGTCAGAACCACAACGGCCCGGTAGGCCCAGGGGTGCCCTTCAGTGGCTAGCAGTCGATTTTTGCATGCGCTGCTGACAGTCGGCCTACTCGCCGTGTCGCAGGCCACGCAAGCGCAGTGGAGCGCCGCCAACGACGAGGCCAACCGCCAGCGCATGATGGCATCGATGCGGGCGCAAGACGCCGCCAATGATCGCGCTGCAGCCGACCGGGCCTTCCAGGCCGGGCTGGAGCAGCAGCGTTCGCTGGGCAGCGGCTCGTCCCCCTCGTCTTCCTCGTCCGGATCGGGTGGCATGGGCACGCCGTTGGACGGGCTGGCGGCTGCGCTTGGCCGCGGCAATCAGTCAAGCGGGGGACCGCAGTCCGTGGTCGATCGCCGCACGTACATCATCCATCAGCAGGAAACGTCCAAACAGGTGGTGGCTCGGCTGTTCGCCGAGGCAGAAGGCGGCAATCCCGAAAGTGCGTGGAACCTCGGCCGGCTCTATTACACCGGATATGCCGGCGTCCCACGGGACGATGCCCAGGCGCGCCGCTGGTTTGCCACCGCGGGCGAACGCGGCCATGCCGAGGCGCTGGCCAACCTAGGCTATTTTGCGCACGAGGGGATCGGCGGCCCGCAGGATCGGACGCTGGCGCTTGACGCCACCGCCCGGGCGGCGGCTGCAGGCAGTTCATACGGCGCGGGACTGAACGGGCTCTATCGGCTCAGCGGCTTGGAAGATGGGCAGCGTGATCCTGTTGCCGTGGCCAACCTGGAGCGGGCAGCCGATGCGGGCGAACTGTTTGCCCAGGTTGCTCTCGGTACCATCGTCTACGAACTGGGCGTGGGAACCGCGGAGAACTGGGAACGCGCAGCCCACTATGCCCGCCTCGCGGCTGACCAGGGCCACGGCCCGTCGATGACCGAACTGGCGCGGATGATGTTTGTTGGGCGCGGCGTCACACAAGACCTGCAGGGAGCCGTGGCCATGTTTCGTCGCGCCGCCGAAGCGGGCGATCCGGGTGGTATGTCGTTTCTGGGTCAGCTCTACATGACCGGGCAAGGCGTGGCGCAGGACGAGGCGTCTGGCCTGGAATGGTTTCGCCGGGCGGCTGACCTGGGCCATCCCGAGGCGCAGGGTGCTTACGGTCTTTCGCTGATGTTGGGACAGGGCGTGCCCGAAAATGTTCCCGAAGGCCTACGCTATGTGCAGTTGGGCGCGGCACAGAACGACCCACAATCGCTGACCGTATTGGGCAAAATGACCTTTGTGGGAGAGGCCGGCATCACCAGCAACGAGCAGCGCGGGATCGAATTGCTGCAGGCGGCTGCGGCACTGGGCTTCCAGGATGCCCTCGATACCCTGGCTATGGACGAGGTGCAGCAGGCCATGCGCCGTCTGGGCATTCCGCAGACGGTTGCACCAGCGTCTGGCCAGAGAGTGGGCATGGGCAGCAAGCCCAAGAGGTGACGACCTGTTCAGTTAGCAACATGTCGGTGGGGGATCGCCCATCCTTGTAACGGAGGGTTGTTTAGGGGGATGGCGAACTCAATGGTCTTAGGCCAACCGGGAAGGGCCGTGTTTGCAGGCCTCTGGCTCGCCTTGGCGCCGACCGTCGTTCTTGCGCAGGAGCCCCCTTCCGGATTCAGCTGGTATGTCCTGGACGAACTGAACCGTGCATCGTTCGATATCGAGGACCCTACCAACCGTTCGCCCCTGTTGACGGAAACGCCTCCCGGCGTGCTTATACCAGTTGATGTCAGCATGGATGGGGTCTTGGACTGGCTAATCCGGTGGCCGGAGGACCAACGTTTCTGCGGAACAGGAGGCTGTCGCCACAGCCTGTACGTCAGCGACGGCGATCACTTCATGCGCGTGTTTGACCGTCAAGCCTGGGATTTGGTTATTCGGAATATCGGGGACGAAGTCCGACTGGAGGCATCGTTTCACCACCTGAACTGCTCGTCCCCCCGCGAAGTATGTCGCCTCGCATGGGCCTGGGACCCGGTCGCCCGCAGTCTTTCCGAGCGTCCAAACGCCGATGGCGAAGCTATCGTAAGCGGCTTTAGCGAGGAGACCGTGGATCTTGGCGACAGTGATGGGAGGCCCGTGTTGCCATACAACATCCCGGCACCAGTGGTCGACCGCCATCTCGGCGGGCGTCGCGCCTGTGGCAACGCTGACGACCCCGAAGAGTTTAACATCTCCTACCCCGCCGTCGCTTCAACACCGGATCTGAACGGAGACGGCCAGCGGGACTGGGTTATTGAAGCGCCTAGCGCCTGTAAGGGCCAAGCCGCTTCGGACTATGGCTATGAAGTTTGGGTCTCCAATGGGACGGACGGCGCTTCCCGAGCCTTTGCTGCGGCGCCGGGTCGCTGGCCGTCTTTTCAGGTAGACCGCGCGCCCGCATGGCTGCTCGACGGTCCGCGGTGTCTTGCTGGTGGGTTCTGCGCGGCTGTCCCCCTCGAATGGAACGTGGCCACCGGCGGATTCAGGCCTGCCTCACCCAACAGCTCGCCGCCCCGGCCCTGACGACGCCTTTGAAACATGGCTACAGCCGCCCTCGGCGGTTCCGGAGCCGCCGCGTGGAGTGTCTTATGATCCCGACGGTAGTCCTTGCGACGACACTCCTGATTTCCCCCGGGCCGCAGTCGGCGCCGCTTGCCGAACAGGTATACGTTCTCAGCCAGCATGACCGCTGGGGAGCTTATCTCTCGGCGCCAGACCAGACCGCACAGCACGTCAGAACGGCTTGGTCATGGTCTGTCCGGTTGACGCTGGACGGTTCCCTGCTGACTGACGCTTTTCTCAACGAGTATGATTGCGAAACGTCGCAATTCCGGAGGGTTCGGCAGGAGCGTTTTCGGGATGGTGACTTATATGACAAGCGGGTCTCTGAATCAGGGTTTCGGTCCCCACACTGGCTCGAGATGGAAGGCCGGTTAATGGAAGAGGTCTGTCGAGATAGCTACCTGACGCTGCCCCAGGCGGAGAATATTCCCGCTGCTGCGGCTGGATCGGCCTCCGGACGTCCTTTAACATGAAGTTTCTTCTTGGAGTGCTGTCCGTTATTATCGGACTGGAAGGTTTGTGGTCGGCGCTCCGGAACCGGCACCTGCGCGACAAGTCGGGATGGATATACGTCCGCGCAGATAGACAGCCCTTCTATTTCTGGGTGATGACGGCCGTGTTTGCCTTGATGCTCGTGACGGGCTGTTTTCTTCTTTACGTGGCCGTAACAGACCTCCGGTGATTGGGGCGAAGGGTGCTATCAGCCTATCGCCTCGCGCAGCGGCGATTAGGGCTCGGGCCTGAGCTTGAAACCCGCGATCCGTCCATCTCCCGGATTGAGACACGAGTTGGCCTGCCAAAGCTGCCTGCAAGCTGATTTACTGCTTCAGCCCCTCTTCTGGCCAAGACCCGCCAATCGGCAACCGGCCCACATGCGGACCTTGATGGCTGCAGATCACGCTGGCACGCTAATCACTACAGCTGAGACGTTGTCTGCTCCTCCAGCGGTCAGCGCAGCTGTAACCAATGCAGCAGCGCTCAAAACGTCAGAGGTGGATAGGATTGAAGCAATACGTGCTTCAGGGACCATATCGGTCAAGCCATAGGTGCACAGCAACACGGTTGCGACGGGCAGCAATACGGCGAGCCACAAGCCACCGGACCCATCCCCCGGTTCAGAGGATAGCGTCTTGTGCGAATGCCCTGTTCAGGGGGTGGCGCGAATCCCCGCCGCCGTTAAGTCTGGCAACCGAGGCAGTAATATCGGGGGGCGAATAACTTTCATGATCGCGCGACTGTCGTTGGCAACTGTAATGATCGGGCTGGTTCTGGCCGGACTGATGGCCGGCGCTGTCCTGATTCAGTTGGCGATCAGCCGTCCATGGCTGGGCGTGACGTTCGCCGCCGATGAAACCGGCGCCATCCACGCGGCGCCTGCGCCGGGCCTTGATCGATCCCTGACCGGCCCGGCGCAGGTTACGGCCCTTCGCGGAAATGACGGACATAGAGTTGCGATCGAGGCCGGCGACCTGATCGAAGAGCCGGACACGCTGGCAACCTATGCCGACATGCGGCACTTCTTTGCCCGCCAGTCCGCGCTTGTCGGGCTAGTGAGCGGCCAGAGTGTCTCGATCGAGGCAATGGACGGCAACGCGCTGCGACAAACGAGGGTTTCACCCGCAAGAATGCGGCCACTCAGCGATCTTCCCCCCGCCTTCTGGGTGCAGATGCTGGTCGGCCTGTCGAGCTTTCTGATCGGCGGCTGGGTCTGGGCGCTGCGACGTGACGATCCGGCCGCGCGCCTGTTCGCCCTGGCCAGCCTTGGCATTCTTGTTTTCACCTTTCCAGCCGCACTTTACAGCACCCGGGAACTCGCCCTCGATGGCGGCCTGTTCCGTGGCCTGTCGGTGATGAACCATGGCGGCGCGCTGCTATTTGGCGCGGCGATGATCGCGCTGCTGCTGCGATATCCCACGCCCCTGGTTCTGGCCCGCTGGCTATGGGCTCCGTTCGTACTGTTCGGGGCTTGGTGGCTGGCGGACTCCATGCAGGTGTTCGACGGACCTCCTGCCGGCTCGCACCTGCCGACGATGCTGGAGATGATCGGCATCCTGCTGGCAGCGGCGCTACAGTACTGGCACTCGCGTGGCGACCCCGGCGCACGGGCGGTGGTGCGCTGGTTCAGCCTGTCGGTCGCAGTTGGGGCCGGGGCTTTCGTATTCACAGTCATCGCCCCCAGCCTGATCGGGCTGATGCCCGGCTTGCCGCAGGGCTATGCCTTTGCCTTTTTCCTCCTGATCCACGCCGGCATGGCCATCGGCGTCGCCCGGTACCGGCTGTTCGATCTCGACCGCTGGGCCTTCCGCATCCTGTTCTACATGACCGGCGCCGCCTTGCTGATCGCGGTGGACGCGGCGCTCATCTCGTGGATCGCGCTGGAACGCGCGCCGGCGTTCGGGCTGGCGCTGGTGCTGGTCGCGTTCCTTTACCTGCCCCTGCGCGATATGATTGCGCGCAAGCTGTTCCGTCGTGGCGGAGAGGGCAAGGCAAGTTTCCAGGACATGCTCGCCATCGCGCTCGCAGAGGGCGAGGCGGAACGCATGGTCCGCTGGCGCGCCTTGCTCGAGCGGGTGTTCCAGCCGCTGAAGATCGTGGCGGGTGAAGCGATTGCCAAGCCCACGGTGATTGATGAAGGCGCAGCCCTTGCCATCCCCGCCACCGGGGCGCTGCCGCCGCTTCGGCTCGTACATGCCATGCACGGTCGTCGTCTGTTCTCATCGCGTGAGCAGGCAAGGGCGGGCGAACTGTGCGCGATGCTGGATCACGCCATCGCCAGCCGCTTGGCCCACGAAAAAGGTGTTGCCGAAGAGCGCCAGCGCATAACCAGCGACATGCACGACAATATCGGCGTACAACTGCTCGGCGCGCTGCACAGCCGCGATCCGGCGCGCAAGGATGAACTGATCCGCGACACGCTCGCGGACCTCCGGGAAATCATCAACAACAGCGCGGGCGAGCGACTGACCCTTGCCGAGCTGATGGCGGACCTCAGGGTGGAGATTGCCGACCTGCTGTCATCCGCTGACATTGGACTGGTCTGGCAGGTCGACACTGAAGCGGAACTGCCACCGCAATCGGTGGCCGCCATGCGCTCGATCCTGCGCGAGGCCGTAGGCAACGCGCTGCGTCATGCCGAGGCCTCGACGGTCGGCATTCGCCTGGGGGATACGACGGGAGGTCTTGTGCTGATGGTTGCGGATGATGGAAAGGGTTTCGATCCTGACACCGCGCCGGCGGGCAACGGTCTGCGCAACATGCGCTCACGCGCGACTGCGCTTCACGGCACGATGACGGTTTCGCGCGGAGCGGCCATGGGGATGCGCGGAACGATGATCGAAGTGCGCTTTCCGTTGAAAGGCGTCCCTGCATGAAATCCGTGCTGATCCTGGAAGATGTATCGGAAACGCTGCACTGGCTGGGCGAGATCGCAGTCGAGGCTTTTCCGGGCTGCGGGGTGACAGGCGCATCCAGCGTGCGCGATGCGCTCGCCGCAATGGATCGGCAAGTGTTCGACCTGGCCCTCATCGACCTGCGCCTGCCAGACGGGTCGGGACTGGACGTGCTGCGCCGCCTGCGCGCGGCCTTTCCCGACACCATTTGCATCGTCACCACCGCGATGGCCGATGACAGCTCTATCGTCGGCGCGCTTTCGGCTGGCGCCTCGGGCTATCTACTGAAGGAGCAGATACGCGAAGGCATCATCCGCCAATTGCAGCAGATCAAGGAAGGGGTGCCCGCGCTTTCTCCCTCCATTGCCCGGCGGATCATGGAGCATTTTCGGCGGACCGGGCCGGCAGCAGGCGAAACCGTCAACCTGACGTCGCGCGAACTGGAAGTGCTGACCCTGATCGGACGCGGCATGCGCAATGCCGAAGTCGCCGCGCAGCTCATGCTCAGCGAGAATACCGTCTCGGGCTATATCAAGGTGATCTACCGCAAGCTGGGGATTTCGAGCCGGGCCGAAGCGTCGTGGCATGCGGCCCAACTTGGCCTGTCTTATGGCGGAAAAGCCGACAAATGACTGTACCGGGGATTGGAAGTGTTGTTTCTTTTCCGTGAATTGCGTCCGCCGCGTTAGCCCCCCCTGAACAGGGGGTGCATCCTCTCTCAAAGTCCAGTTAGGCACGGATGGGCTCGCGGTACTGCGCGCGCGGGCGCCTAAAGGGGACACTTTCAAAGATGACCGGCAAGTTTGCAACCAATGCTCTATTGAAAACCACGACCGCAATTGTGGGTACGTTGGGGTCAATTGTCCTGCTGGCAGGATTGCCTGCACCTGCGTTCGGACAGGTGACTGGCTCAGAGCAGATTCCCGGGAGTCCGGATTCGGCAGAGAACGGATCGAACGGCGACAGCAATACCGTGGAATTCGTGGATATCTCCGGAGACGGAACGACGGTCATCGGGTTTCACAACAAGCTGGTCAACAATCTGCCGGTAAGCGAGGCTTGGGTCTTCACCCCTGCTGGTGCCACCAGCCTGATGGCGCCCACGGGTTACCTCCATTTCACGGCCGCCGGGATTTCCGACGATGCCTCGGTGATCGTCGGCGAGGCCAAGCCGACCGCGCGCACGAATTTCAGCGGCATGGTTGGCGTAAAGTGGCTTGACGGCACCCCCACAATCCTCGCCCAACCCACCGGCGCGGGAAACTACAGGGCGGTTGCGGTCAGCGGTGACGGCAATGTGATCGGTGGTCTGGCAAGCATATCGGGCTTCAACATCCCGATCCTGTGGACGGGCACCGCCGCCCCCGAACAACTGCTGCAAGTCGGCACGTTCAGTCCCGTGCAGAATGGCATGACCTTCAATGCTGAGATTACTGGCATCTCGAGAGATGGCTCGGTCATCGCCGCCATCGGTGGGCGCGGCCAGCAATATTCGGGCGCCACTCCGGTTGGCCCCAATGTCCAGGCCCTGCGCTGGACCCGCGCCAGCGGATTTGTCGAACTGGGCGTTCTTGCCAGCCATTCCGCCGCCCTCGCGACCAGCTTCGCGAACGATATTTCAGCCGATGGCGGAACGATCGTCGGCTCGTCGCAGCAGGGCGGCATCATGGGCAACGATCTGTACAAAGACGACAACCTGATTGCCATCAAGTGGACCGAGGCGGACGGCATGGTCGCCCTGCCAAAGCTGACAAACCAGCTCGCATCCGTTGCCACTGCCGTGAATGCCGACGGCAGCGTGATCGTAGGCGAGGCAATCGTTCCCGGACAGACCATCGGCACCTTCGTGGTCAACGAATCCCATGCCGTGCGCTGGACCAGCGGAAATGCGCAAACGGTTGCGGCATGGCTGGCCGCCAATGGGGTGGCCAGCGGTACGAACATGTACCAGGAGGCATTGGGAGTCAGTGACGATGGCAATGTCGTCGCGGGCTACGGTATCATCAACGGACACAACCAAGGCTATATTGCCCGCGTAGCCGGGGCCGCACCTACTCCGACGCCAACACCCGCTCCGACACCAACGCCCACGCCTACCCCGACACCTACTCCCACCCCGACCCCTACGCCTACTCCTACGCCGACACCTACTCCTATTCCCACCGGGCCGTTTGGCCCGCTCACCGGGTCTGAGCAGATTTCCGGCAGCCCTGACGCATTCGAGAACGGGATCCAAAGCGACTCAAGTCGCGCGAGATTCGTCGATGTCTCGGGCGACGGGAACTCGGCGCTAGGGTATGATCAGAAAATTGTCGGCGGAAAAGTCCTGCGGGAAGCCTATGTCTTTACCTCCACCGGCGCGACGAAGCTTGCCAATCCGGTGGGATACGCTTCGGTAATGCCGGAAGAAATATCCGCGAACGGTTCCGTTGTGGTCGGACATGCAGCGCCGACCTCGGTCACCGATACGACCGGATACGTCGCCGTTAAGTGGATAAACGGCAACCCCACGGTTCTTGCCAACCCCGATGGCAGCGCGTGGTATAAGGCCGTCGCGGTCAGCGGCGATGGCCGGGTCGTCGCCGGAACGACGGCCGCTGCTTCGGTGGCGCTTTGGACCGAGGGCGGAGCCCCCGAAGTGCTGGAGGCCACGTCGGCTTCGGGTTTACCCGAGACCTTTTTGGTCAACTCTCTTTCCCACGATGGTTCGGCCTTCTCCGTCCTCCAAGGTCGGGGAACAATAGTGACAGCTGTCGACGGAAAATTTGACGATGTCAGATACGCCGGGCGCTGGACACGGACCGGCGGATATCAATCGCTCGGCACGATTGCGCAGCATTCGGTCTTGGGCGGCAGCTACGCCAACGACATTTCCGGCGATGGCAACACCGTGGTTGGCTATGCGCGAGAGAGCACCGCGATCACCGGCAATGATGTCAACCGGAACGACTACTGGATCGCCACCAAGTGGACACAGGACACCGGGATGATCGCGCTGCCCAAGGTTCCCAACCAGGTCAGGTCGACTGCCAGCGCGGTCAACATGGATGGCACGGTGATCGTAGGCGAGGCGCTGGTGCCCGTGACGGTTCAAGGGGTGACCGGCAACCTGCCCTTTGCAGTGCGCTGGGCCGGTAATAACGTACAGACGGTAGCCGATTGGCTGGCTGCGAGCGGCGTTAACAACGGCCTGAACAGCTATGAAGACGCTGTTGGCGTCAGCAACGATGGCAATGTCGTCGTGGGCTACGGGCTCATCAACGGACACCAGCAAGGCTATATTGCCCGCGTAGCCGGGGCCGCACCTACTCCGACGCCCACGCCGACGCCCACACCTACTCCGACGCCCACACCTACTCCGGCGCCGACACCCACTCCGACGCCGACACCCACTCCGACGCCGACGCCGACACCGGGCACGGGCGTCATCGGTCTGGACGATTTCAGCGCAACAGTGATGCAGGCGGCGCCCAACCGCGCGCTGCAAGGTGGCCTCGGGCTGATGATGTGGGGTGCACATCACCGCATCCTGACCGACTATGTACAGCCGGGCCGCGGCTGCGCGTGGACCGTGCTGGACTATCGCCGCGATGGCCGCAACGACACCGACTCCGTGTTGGCCGAAGCTGGCGCCTGCGTCGATGCCGGCCCGCTGCGGCTGGGGGCGGGGATCGGCTATGACCGGTCGGATTCCGACCTGACGCTCGGCGGCAAGCAGAAATTGGAAGGCTGGCACGGCGTGGCCGAGGCCGACCTGCGGCTCGGCCAGAGCGGTGCCGTGCTGAGCGCGACGGCGATCTATGGTGACTGGAACGTCAACCTGCGGCGGAACTACCTCAATGGTGCAAACACCGACACCAGCACCGGCTCTACCGATGCCCGCGGGGTTGCCCTGCGCGCTCGGCTTGACTGGTTCGACATGGTGGGAAGCGACAGCTTCGGACTGACCCCGACGATCAGCTATTCCTGGAGCCAGGTGACGGTTGATGGCTATACTGAAACTGGCGGCGGCTTCCCGGTCACTGTCGGCCGCTCGGTTGACGAGGCTTCGGAAGGGCGCCTTGGCCTGACCGGTCGCTTCGCCCTAGCCGAGCCAACCACGCTGCGTCTGCGCGGGGAATATGTCCACCGCTTCGACCGGTTCGACGGCGGTCCGGCATTCCAGATCATCGGCACGGGCATGGGTGGCACGGGCGGCATTTATGCGGTGGACCGCGACCATGCCCGCCTGGGCGCGGACATCGACCAGCGGATCGGACGCAATGGCGTGCTCTCCCTCTCGGCGCACAAGACCGTGGGCAACGCCGGAGGCAATCCGTTCTCGGTGAGCGCCTCGCTCCATTTCGGGTTCTGAACCAGCTGTTCCTGCGCGCGGGACCATAAGCTTGGCGCGCAGGAACCAGTCCGATCGAAAGGGAGGAGATGCAAGGATCTGAGCCAAGCTGGCAGGAATGGATCGCCAGCAACCTCTCCGCTGGCTGCGATCCGGCGGACATGCAAGTCCGGATGATTGCCGCCGGATGGAATGAGGCGGATGCACGGGCAGCTCTTGCAACTGGCATCGCGCAGGTATTTCCCAGCCTGACGGCGCCGGTCGTAGCTCTGCCAGTTGTCCCGGACACGGGGATGATCCGGTGCGAGGGACGCGAGATCAAAGTGATCCTGCGTCTCGCCAGCCCTGCCGTCGCTCTTTGCGAAAACGTGTTGTCATCGGCCGAATGTGCCGAGTTGCTCGCTTATGCCCACGATCGGGGTCTGCATCGCTCCACGGTTGTGGATGAGGCCAGCGGCGAGAATTTGCCCCATCCGGAACGGACCAGCTCAGGTGTGATGCTGAAGCGCGCCGAAACCGCCTTGATCGACCGGATCGAACACCGGCTAGCGGCGCTCACCAACTGGCCCGTTGCCAATGGCGAGGGTCTGCAGATCCTGCACTATCGTGAGGGGCAGGAATACCGGGCGCACTTCGATTCATTTCCTGGTGGCGCGGGCGGCGCAGTTCACACCGCGCGTGGCGGGCAGCGGGTGAATACGGTGTTGGTCTATCTGCAAAGCCCGGAAGCGGGCGGCGGCACCGCTTTCCCGTCTTGCGGGCTCACCGTGTGTCCTCAACCCGGATCAGCGGTGATTTTCCGCAACGTGGACGTAAAGGGCCGCCGAGATCCCGCCAGCCTTCATTCCGGGCTACCTGTTATGCAGGGCGAAAAGGTAGTCATGACTTACTGGCAACGGGCCGGGATGTTCGCCTGACCCTGCATCAGGGTTGCGACGGCATGCCAACGCCTTTTCTTTCTCGACGAGTATAACAGCCGCAGCGCCTGCGTTTAGCCGGGACCCTTCACAGCGCAATGCCCCTTGAAGCATGGGACGCCGAGGGCCCCATAAAGAGCTGCCCGCCCCCAGTCGGCAATCACGATCGTCAGTTAGCCGACGCGGTCAGTCGGCCTGTTCGGCCTCGATTGCGAAGTGGGTCACGAAGCCGGTCAGGTAGGGCAGGCCCTTGGGGATGCCGGTTTCGCGCGATGTGGTGCGGCTGATGGTCCAGCCGATCCAGCGGGTGATGGCGGCGTCGATCGCCGCTTCGAGACCGAGGCCGGCGTGGATCCCGTTGTGCACGTCGTCCGCGAAGTGGCGGCCGTGGCGGCTGTCGAGAAAGTCCCGTATCCCTTCGGCGGTTGCGCCGGTCGCCTTGGCAACCGCCGGAAAGGCGATCGACCAAGCCGCGTCCGCATCCGTGAACCCGGCGGTGGAGCCGTAGAACCCCCACCCTTCGTTGCGGGTCGGCAGGGTCGAATTGGTCATCGTGGGTCTCCGTGGTTGGCGGAGACGACTAACGCTCTGTTTGCGGGCCCTATCCAGTCAAATAGACGGGTTTTCCGTCACTTTCTTGGTCGCCACCCCCGGTCGCTAACTCGCGAGCGTAAAAAGTTTGGGCCAAGCGCGGTTTCCGTCCCGCAGGCCCCAGAGTTTCGACCTCCCCCCGGGGGAGATCAGCCGATCGGCCAGCCCTCAAGGCCAGTGCCGACGGTCCTGGTCTGCCTTGGAAAAACTGGTCCAATTCTAGAGAGAGAGCCGATTGTGGCGAAAGAATTGGAGAAAGTTATGGGACGTCAACGTTTTACGCCGGAACAGATTATCGCGAAGCTGCGTGAGGCGGATGTGCTTGTGGGGCGGGGATCGACGGCGGTCGAGGCTTGCCGCCAGATCGGTATATCCGAGCAGACGCTGTATCGGTGGCGCAAGGAATATGGCGGCCTGAAGGTTGATCAGGCGCGGCGGATGAAGGATTTGGAGCGGGAGAATGCGCGGTTGAAGCGGCTTGTTGCTGACCTCGCGCTGGACAAGGCGATCCTGCAAGAGGCGTCGAAGCTGACTTTTTGAGCCCCTCCCGTCGCCGCGAGGCTATTGAGCAGGTTCGTCGTGCGTTGCCGGTATCGGAGCGACGGACCTGCCGCGTGCTCGGCCAGCACCGCTCGACACAGCGACATCCTCCGAGAGATGATGCCGACGAGCGACGCCTGACGGCCAACATCATCGCGCTGGCGAAGGATTATGGCCGTTACGGCTATCGCCGTATCCATGCGCTGCTCGGGCATGCCGGCTGGCAGGTCAGCCTGTCGGTGGTCGAGCGCATCTGGCGGCGGGAGGGTTTAAAGGTGCCGAAGAGACAACCGAAGCGCCGCCGGCTCTGGCTTGGCGACGGGTCGTGCATCCGGTTGCGCCCGCTGCACCGCGGGCATGTGTGGCCCTACGACTTTGTCGAGGATCAGACGCACAACGGCCGGAAGTTCCGGATGCTCAACATCATCGACGAGCATAGCCGGGAATGCCTGGCGATGGTGCCGCTGCGGCGGTTCCGGTCGAACGACGTCATCGAGGTCCTCGCCGATCTGTTCATCGAACATGGCCCACCCGAGCATATTAGGTCCGACAACGGCCCCGAGTTCGTTGCCCATGCGGTGCGTGAATGGCTCGGGCGGCTCGGCGTCACTACCCTCTATATCGAGCCCGGCAGCCCATGGGAGAATGGCTATATCGAGAGCTTCAATGCCCGTCTTCGCGACGAACTGCTCAATGGTGAAATCTTCTACAGCCTGGAGGAGGTCCGGTGCGTCACCGGATGGTGGCGCGATCATTACAATCGCCTCCGGCCGCACAGCAGCCTCGGATACCAACCACCGACTCCGGAAACGATCAAGATGCCAGCCTGGCCGCTCGGCTCCGCTGCGCTCCGCCTCCCGCCCAGGCTGGCATCGGAGGCGATCTTCAACTAACTATGCAACCGGACCAGTCATCGCGGGCAGTCCAGTCATAGAGTTTGCCATGGTCGCGGAACTGCCGGGCAAAATGAAAGCTCTCGGCATCCTCGAATGTTTCGCGCGCGTTTAGGTAGACCCATATGCTCCTACAAAGCCGATCGGGCTGTCGATCGAATTCCCGCGATTGGTCATCACCGAGCTGCTGCATGACGATTGTCGCAAGCGAAGCAACGCCCTTGCCATCCGCGAGAGACCGGATTCTGCGCGATCGCTGTTCTGCGGGGCGTAATTCGTCCTGATCAAAATCCGATAGCGTCTGGATGAGTCCCTGACGAAATGCCTGCACCGCTTCATCGTCAGCTTGATCGGGAACGTCGTCATGAACCGCCCCGGGATTGCCGGAGGCCCTAACTCCTGAGAGGAAGGGCCTGTGATGAGTAAGACAACGAACAAATTTGCACCTGAGGTTCGCGCACGTGCGGTCCGGATGGTCCTAGATCACGAAGGCGATCATCCATCACGGTGGGCAGCCATCGTGTCGATCGCAGCGAAGATCGGCTGCGTTCCGCAGACGCTTCATGAATGGGTGAAGAAAGTCGAGGTCGACAGCGGCAAGCGCGCCGGTGTGCCGACCGAGATGGCTGATCGCCTCAAGTCCCTTGAACGCGAGAACCGCGAGTTGCGCCAGGCCAACGAGATCCTGCGCAAGGCGTCGGCATATTTTGCCCAGGCGGAGCTCGACCGCCCGTTCAGGCGATGACTGCCTTCATTGATGAGCATCGTGAGGTTTATGGGGTCGAGCCGATCTGCCGGGTTCTGCCGATCGCCCCATCCACTTACCACGAGCGGGTCGCTCAGCGACGAGATCCTGAAAGGCTATCAGATCGTGCCCGGCGCGATCGGGATCTGAAGCCCGAGGTGGTCCGCGTTTTTGCGGAGAACTTCGGCGTTTACGGGGTGCGCAAGGTCTGGCGACAGATGAACCGCGAGGGCTTCGCCGTCGCGCGATGCACCATCGAGCGGCTGATGCGCGACCTGGGTGGTGACACGCCTCGAAGAGGAGACCCGGATCGGCAAAGGCGGGACCCTGGCGGCGCAGCTGTCGCGGCTCGACCTGATCGTGCTCGACGAGCTCGGTTATCTGCCGTTCGCCCGCTCGGGAGGGCAGTTGCTGTTCCACCTCATCAGCAAGCTTTATGAGCGGACCAGCGTCATCATCACCACGAACCTCGCCTTCGGCGAATGGCCGACCGTGTTCGGCGATCCCAAGATGACCACGGCGCTGCTCGACCGCGTCACCCACCACTGCGATATCGTCGAGACGGGCAACGACAGCTGGCGCTTCAAAAACCGCAGCTGACAGCCACCTTCGGCGCCTTCAAAAATCTATCTTGCGCTGCGCGCGCCTCCGGTCGGGCTACGCCCGCCCTCCGCCGCACGCAGCGCAAGGCCATCTTCAACAAACCAGCATCATATTATCCGAAAAGGGGGTCCCTCTTCGACGCCGATCTGGAGTGGGCCCCTTGGGCCGGACAGGGTCACGCAGCTGATTTGACCATGAGCCGGGAGTTTTGCTGCTCGAACTGCGCGGGGCTGACATAGCCGAGCGCGGAATGCAATCTGCGTTGGTTGTAGATGTCGTCGATGAACCTAGGAAGCTGGTCGGCGACATCGTCGAAGGTTTCGAATGCCATGGGATAGACCGCCTCGACCTTGAGTGTCTTCATGAAGCTTTCCGCTTTGGCGTTATCGTACGGGTTGCCCCGCCGGCTCATCGAGCCGACCATGGCATGATCGGCGAGCATCGCTCGATAAATCCGGGATGCGTATTGGCTGCCGCGGTCAGAATGATGCACGCATCCTGATCGCGGGCGCCGTCGTTCGATCGCCACCTTCAGCGCCGCCACTGCGAGCCGCGCATCGATCGATCTTCCGATCGCATAGCCGACGACGCGGCGTGACCAGGCATCGAGGACGATCGCGACATAGGCAAAGCCGCCAATGATGGCGACATAGGTCAGGTCCGCCACCCAGAGTTGATCGGGACCATCAAGAATCATATCCTTCGAGCGATCCGGAAAGACTGGCAGGTCATGATCGCTGTCGGTGGTTGCGGTATAACGCCTGCGACGGCGCGGCTGCAGGTCATGCGCGCGCATCAATCGCTTGATCCGCTTGTGGTTCGCGATCACGCCCTGATGGCGGAGCGCGGCCTGCACGCGGCGCCAGCCATAAGCTTCGAACTCATCGCAGATCACGGTGATAGCAGCTACCAGTTCGGCATCGCCGATCGGTTGGGTCGGCTCATGATAGAATGTCGATCGTGCGATGCCCATCAGCCGACATCCTCGTGCGATCGACATCCCGCCGGGCCGGTGATCACGGATGTATTGGCGCTTCTCGGCCGCGGTGCGTCGCGCAGAGCCCCCTTTAAAAACTCCAGCTCCAGCGCCTGTTTGCCGACAAGGCGTTCGAGTGCGGCAATCCGCGCCTCATATTCCTGGATCAGATCCGCCGCCCGCGCATCGTCATCAAGGGCACCGGCCTCATACTTCGCCACCCAGATGCGGATCAACTGCCGGGAAATATCATGCCGCTTGGCAAGGCCGTGAAGCGTCTCGCCGTTCAGAAACTCCTGTGCGACCTGACGCTTGAACTCAACGCTATGGGATCGGTGTCTTGCCATGGGCTCTTCTCCAAAAGCCCGGCCAACCGGTCAATCCAACTATGCTTCCCTGTCCGGCCCAAGGGGCCCACTCCAATCGGGGGTCCCTTTTGAACACGATGACGTAATTGCTGCCGTTGTTCTCATTTGGGCGCGACAGCTGCAGGATGCGAGAAATCATCGTAACGGAGGAGCATCGCCATGAAGCACTATGTCGGACTGGACGTATCGCAAAAGGAAACGTCGATTTGCATCGTCGATGAGGCAGGACGGCCCATACACCAGGGCCGGGTGAAATCCGATCCGGGCGTGCTGGCGGCGGTCATCGCCAAGAAAGCTCCCAATGCCGAACGCGTCGGCCTCGAGACGGGCGCCATGTCGAGTTGGCTCTGGCATGAACTCAAGCGCACCGGTTTGCCCGTGGTCTGCATCGATGCGCGTCACGCCCATGCGGCCCTGTCCGTTCGCATGAACAAGAGCGACGAGAATGATGCTCGCGGTTTGGCGGAACTCGTCCGGGTCGGCTGGTATCGGGAGGTTGCCGTCAAGAGTGAAGAAAGCCAGACCGCGCGATCCATCCTCGTGTGTCGATCCCGATTGGTACGGGTCCGGCGCGACCTCGAAAACCAGATGCGGTCTATGCTGAAGGAATGCGGTCTGCTCTTTCCACGCGCTGCCGGCGGGCAATTCCAACGGCGGGTCAACGACCTCATCGCCGATGGCCATGCTCTCGGCCCCATTCTTCGGCCGCTGCTATCCGTGCACCAACAGACTTGTAGCGAACTGGAAAAGATCGACCGAACAATCCGCGACCTTGCGCGAGAGGATGAAACGACGCGGCGGCTCATGACCGTGCCGGGCATTGGCGTCGTCACGGCCCTGACATATCGTCACACGATCGACGATCCAACCCGTTTCCAGAATGCGGCAAAGGTTGGCGCTTATCTCGGACTTACGCCCCGCCGAAAGCAATCGGGTGAAATGGACGTCACGGGAAAAATCTCGCGCTGGGGCGACCGGTTGTTACGCGCCTATCTGTTCGAGGCGGCCAGCGTGCTGCTCCATCGAACCAAGCGGTGGTGCTCGCTCAAGGCGTGGGGGCTGCGGCTTGCGAAGCGAAGTGGCATGAAGAAGGCGCAGGTCGCGGTCGCCCGAAAGCTCGCCATCATCCTTCATTGTATCTGGGTGGATGGAACCGAGTTCGAGTGGGGGAAGCAGCCTGCCTGACCGTCATACCCACCCTGAGATTGCAGGCCTGACGCCAGACCTGTGATGATCCACCGGGACGGTGGTTGCGGTGACCTCGTTCAAACGGCTGCGGACTTCCAGGACCGCGTTGCGCACGTTGAGGCATCCGACCCGGACATCATCATGAGGCATGACCTCGAAAAGGACCATGACCCCGGTTCGGATCAATATGCAGGCTTGACAGATACCCGCAATTAAAGGGCCGTTTGACAGCTTAGCTCGGTATCGGTCAGGAGCAGCGAGCGCTTGACCGGATCGACAACCAGGTTGAGCAGTTGCCGGTCGATATAGGCGAGCGCGTAGGACGCCGTGAGCAGTGCCAGGACGTACCACGAGAGCGGATTGTCGAGCCTCTGCTCCGTTTCGCTATGTTCGGACAATCAAACTCTCCCACCCCGCGCCCGATTGGCAAACGGCGCGAGGCCTGGATTGGCCGAAGGGACGGTTCGCCGGCCGGACCTGTCGCTCAACCGAGTGCGTCGGCGACGCTCGTTGCGCGGGTCCATTTGTCGACCTGCTCGAGAGAATGCCGGACGAGCACTTCTCCCTCGTGCAGATACACCAGCGATTTGGCTCCCGATTCCATTCCGCGCTGGGTGCTTTCGATGTTGGCGAGGTCCTCAAGGAACGCATCGGCGATCGTCGCGGTGAAATGCTCCAGCTGGAGACGCTCGCGCACGGTCGTCGCCTCGGGTTGATACCAGCGCATCTCCCAGCTCGACCTGTTGATGCTGCGCGGCCAGAATTCATGGGTCCAGAAGCGGCTTGCCGACACTTGGATATGCCAGTTGGGGAATATCCAGTTGACGTCGCTCGACCAATCCTTGCGCTTCGACGGATTCACGCGCGGGTGGTCGGCGAGGGGGTTCGCGGCGCCTTCCTGCTGTGTTCCCGTTACCGTGGCGTTCGCCGGATAGAGCCAGCGGACGACGATCCAGTCCTTCGGCGGCTCGTAGCTCGTGTTGAGCCATCCGGAGACCGAGCGATGGGGACCGAATGACCCCGCGTCGATCGGTCGGCTGCAGGGGTTATCCTTCCCCGCATAGACGGGCGCCAATGTCTTCGGGTGGATCGAGAAAAGATGATAGAATTCGCTGAAATTATCGGCGAGGCATTTCCAGTTCGCGTTGATCTCGCCGCGCATGATCATGCAATTGTCGGCGTGCGGGTACGGAATATCGGCGAACTCCTTGCCGAACTCGCCGAGGAACTCGGTGAGGCTCACTTCGGGCTTCGGCTGCAGGTTGACGAAAATCCACCCGTCCCAGGTTTCGCAGGCTACGGGAGTGAGGCCGCATTTTTTCTTGTCGAAATCGAAGAAGCCGCTCTCGTCGGGCACACCGATCAGCTCGCCCGTATTCTTGTATGTCCAGCTGTGATAGCGGCAGGTGAAGCGGCTTTGCTTGCCTTCGCTCTCGAGGACGACCTGGTTGCCGCGATGCGAGCAGACATTGTGAAACGCGCGGACGGCACCGTCCTTTGCGCGGGTAATGATGATCGAGGCGCCCAGGATCGCGACCTCCTTCACGAAGAACTGGCCGGGCTCGGCGATACGTTCCTCGCGGCCCACCATGAGCCACGCCCTTCGGAAGATCCGCTCGCGCTCCTTCTCGAAATGCTCGGGGTCCGTATAAAGGCTCGCCGCCATGGGCCCGGTCGCGACGCCGACCAGGTCGGCAAGCTTGGGATAGAGTTTGCTCATCTCGTTCATCGATTGGGTCTCCGCCGATCTTGCCTTCAGCCGTACGGCCGCAGGCCGGTGCTGATCTCGAGGGCATGTGGGAAGGGAGAGTGCGGCACTCTCGCCGCCTTGTGCAGTTCGACGGCCATCGAGGCCTGCATCAAGGCGAGCAGGAGCCTGAACAGGCACGCGGCGTCCTCGGGCATATCGTTAAGCGGATATTGCTCGACATGGACCGTCGCCTCTTCCATCCGCGCTGTCATCGCGGTGTAAAAGCGCAGGATCTCTTCATAGTCGGCGCCCGCGCGCCGGTTCCAGCGCGCGTTCGAGGTCGGCACATCCCAGTAATCGACGAATGTCTCGAGTTCTTCGAACCCGGCCGGCAGTCTGCCCATGGCTTCTCTTCCCATCTTCGGTCCCGATCGGCTGCATTGCCGTCTGGGCTTCTTTGAGATGAAGAGGCTAGGAAGCGGTCAGCAAGCCGGCAATCCCCCTCCTTGGGGACAAGGCTTCGGCACGAGCGGCTTCAGGCCTGCGACGGAACGGGGGGCGATCCGGGCGCCTGGACGCCATTTCGGAGAAACCAGATCGTCAGTTGGTGATGACTGCTGATCCCAAGCCGTTCGTAAAGGCGCTTGCGATGCGTATTCACGGTCTCGGTTCCGATTCCGAGATCCGCTGCAACGCAGCTTGCCGTCAGGCCGTAGAGCAGACGGGCGGCGACCTGCCTTTCCCGCGGCGGGATCGACAAGGCGAGGAGCCGCTGCTCGATCGACGCGAGATCGGTCAGCGAGTCCGCGAGGCGACTGCCGCGATCGCAAACCTCCATATGCTTGGCGAAAATCGGGAAAATACGCGAGAAAGCGTCGCCGATGCGATCGAGGTTGGAGCTTGCGATCAAGTCCCTCGGAGCCGAACGCATCACGCTGAACCCGACGATGCCCGCTGCCGTTCGGCCGCAGGCCATCAATCGCTCGACGAGGCGCTGTTTTCTGTAGAAGTCGCGCAATTCGCTTGTCGGAGCCTCGCGGGTGTCCATTTGGTACAGTGCGGGTGCGGGGCGGCCCATGCCCACGCTCTGCATTTCCCGGTCTCCGCGCCAATATCCGCCGGCCAGATATGTCCGTGCCTGCGTATCCGCGATGCCTTGCCCGGAAATGCTTGCGCCGCTCCTGATGTCGGGCGGACCGCCGTGCAAACGAAAGAAATGAACCGAGTCCGCTCCACATAGTTCGTGGAGAAACAGCAGCATCTCCTGTTCGAGATTGCCGCGTCCGATCGCGTCGAACATCCTTGCATAGGGACTCGAACCGGGACCGCCGAGCTCGACCACCGGCAGACCCAGACCATTCGCGCCAATTTCCCGGGCCATCATCATCCTCTCGCGCAATTTCGCGGCAGATGCGGCCCTTTTATCCCGGGCGAGAGAGATTGTCACGCTGGCGGGACCGGCCCGCCAGCGCAGCAATGGGTACGGCCAACTTCAGAGCTTGAGGGAGAGATTGACGCCATAGGTTGCGGGCATCCCGGCAAAGCGGGCGATCGCATCCGATGATGTTATGGCGTTGTTCCAATAATATTGGTTGAAGATATTCTTGCCGTAGAGCGAGAGGCGCCACCGTCCGTCGGCGCTGGCCACGCCCACCCGCGCGTCGACGAGAACATAATCGTCGATCCCCTGGAGCTTCTTGTTCGCCGGGATCGCGTTCGGCGCATTGGTGTCCCCGCCGACGACCGAAATCGTATCGGACCGCAGGTTGGCGCCAGCGCCGAAGAAGCCATTGACCGAACCCGCGACCGGGAACTCATAATCGAAGTTGGCCGAAAGCTGGTATTTGGGCGCGAAGGGAATGCGCGTGCCCGAGAAATCGGCAGGCAGTCCGCCGCCGCTGATGCCGACGAATTTCTTGATCGTCGCATCGACGAAGGTGAAACCGAGCGAAGTCGTCATGCCGGTGGTGGGGCGGGCGGAGAGTTCGAGCTCGAAGCCCTTGATCACCGACTTGGGGACGTTGACCAGAGCGTCCTGGATTCCGAAGAAGGACTGTACCTTCGAGCGGATCTGCTTGTCGCGATAATCATAGTAGAAGCCTGCGGCGTCGATCTGGAGCGCGCCGTCGAGCACTGACGATTTGAGACCGGCTTCATAGGCGGTCACCGACTCTTGCTTGACCGCGCGGGCCTGGATGAAGGTCGTCGCCGAAACCGCAGGGAAATTGCCTGCCTTGTAGCCGCGCGAGACGTTCGCATAGAGCAGGGTCCGCGGCGCTACCTTATAATCGAGCCCCACCCGCCACGAGACATTGTCCTCGTTGAGCGTCCCCCGGAACTCGCCCGGTGCGCCGGGTGCGACGCCGTTGACCGTGACGCCGAGATCGTTGCCAGCAAAGCATTTGCCGGGCGTGAACGGCCCGAATGCGCCGCCATTGGAAAAGTCGTAAATGAACGCGCCCGTACCGAGCGGATCGCCGCTATAGTCGCTATTGCAGATCGCCGCGGCCGCCTTCGACTTGGTATAGCGGATGCCCGCCTTGAGCGTCAGCGCATCGGCGATGTCATATTCGCCATTGGCGAACACGGCATAATTTTTGAGATCCTGGAAGTTGGTATAGGTCGCCTCGCTGAGGTCATAACCGAACACCTGGAGCACCGTCTCGTTGACCGACGTATAGTCGAAGCGGAAATTGACCGACTGATCGACCTTGCTCTTGCCGTAGTTGGCGCCGACGACCCAGCGGAACGGTCCGCTATCGCCATTGCTGAGGCGCAGTTCCTGGAAGAAGCTCTTGATCGAGCCATCGCTCAAAATGTCGTTGACCTCATAGGGCAAACCGTCGCGATCAGCCGACTGGCGCTGATCGAGCTCGAGATAGGAGGTGAGCGAGGTCAGCGTGACGCTGTCGCTGAGATCGATATCGCCGCGCAGCGACGCCTGCCAGAAGCTGCTGTCGCCAAACGGGGTAAAGACCGAGGTCGGGCCGCCCCAATCGGCCGCGCGCGGCCTTTCGGGCGAGAAGGCCACGGTCGGGACAACCGGATTGCCGATCGGGTTCTGCTGCGTATAGCCGATATATTGCGGCGCCACCGGCTCGCTCTTGTCCTTCCAGCCGTTGATGTTGAGGCTGAAGCGCGCGGTTGGCGCCGGCTCCCAGTCGACGAGCAGGCGCCCCATATAATTGCGAACCTTGCCGTTGCGGTCGTCGGGGCGCGAATTGCTGACCTGCCAGCCGTCCATGCTCTCGATACGCCCGACCGCGCGTGCCCGCAGCGTGTCGCTGAGCGGCCCGCTGACGAAGGCTTCGCCGTTGATCTCGTTGAAGCGGCCATAGGAAATGCTCGCGCCGGCCGCGAAATTGCGCGTCGGCTTGGCGGCGATGAAGTTGATCGCCCCGCCCGTCGAGTTCTGGCCGAACAGCGTTCCCTGCGGCCCCTTGAGGACTTCGACGCGATCGAGATCATAGGCCGAGTGCACCGCAAGCGCACCGAAGGGCAGCGGCGCCTCGTCGACATAGGTCGAGACGGTCGGATAGGCGGCGAGCGAGGATTCGATGAAGCCGACGCCGCGCAGCGTCAGGATCGGGGTACCATTTTCCGAATTGGCAAAGGACATGCCCGGGACCGACTGGGCAATGTCCTCGATGCTGCTGATCTGGCGCTCGGCAAGTGCGTCACCGCTCAGGACGGAGATCGTCGCGCCGACGTCGGAAAGACGCTGCTCGCGCTTGTTCGCGGTGACGATAATCTCGTTCGCCTGCGAAGCTTCGTCGCCGGTCTCCGGCGCATCCTGCGCCAACACGGGAGCCGCGATCGCCGAGGCCAGTCCGGCTGTCGTCGTCAGGAGTAATTTCGCAAGCTTCATCATGTCATTATCCTCCCCGGTGGGCGCAGTCGGATCGTTTCGCCCGGATCGTGCTGCCGTTGATTCAGTAGAGCGTGTACCCGCCATCGACCGGCATCGTGATGCCCGTAACGAAAGACGGGTCGTCGGACAGCAGCCACATGGCGGCGCGGGCCTGTTCGATCGGTTCGCAAGCGCGGCGCAGGGCATGCGCGCCTTCGAGCTTCGCGATATAATCGGGGTTCGCCTCGACATATTCGAGATAGAGGGGGGTGCGGGTCGCCGACGGTGCGATCGCATTCACGCGGATTCCCTTCTCGCCATATTCGGCGGCGGCGGCGCGCGTCAGGCCGGTGATCGCATGCTTCGACGCCGAATAGGCCGCCAGCTGCGTATCGTAAATGAGCGCGCTCACCGATGAGGTATTGACGATCGATCCGCCGCCCGTGCGCAGCATCGCCTGGATCTCATATTTCATGCACAGGAAGGTGCCGAAAACATTGATACCGAAGACGCGCTGAAATTCTTCGAACGGCAAGTCGCCGAGCAGGCCCGGCGCATTGGCGATCCCCGCGTTGTTGAAGGCACCGTCGAGCCGGCCATAGCTGTCGGTTGCGAAATCGACCATCGCGCGCACGTCGGCTTCCTGGGCAATATCGGTCCGGATGAACTGAACGGCCTGTCCCTTCGCGCGCAATTCTGATGCGAGGCTTTCCCCTTTTTCGGTGCTGAGGTCCGCCGCGGTAACCTGCGCGCCATTTTCCGCGAGCAATCGCACCGCGGCCTCGCCGATGCCGCTGGCCCCGCCAGTTACAATGATCGACCGTCCTTCAATCCCAGCCATATTTCTCTCCCGTCGCCCGTCGCTCGGGCGCAAATTCCATCGGCGTCGGCTACCAGCAGGGCCGGTCGGGAGAAGCCCCCATCGCTGGGGACAGGCTCTTTGTCCCCAGTGCGTTAGGCGAGCTTTTTGGAGCTTTTACGCCGCTGCCGTCGGCTGTCCCCAGCGATGGGGGCATCCGGCGCGGCGAAACCGCGCCACGATGCAGTCAAGTTGGAAGAGGGGTCTGCGTAGCGCGTGCCCCGGGATGATAAGCGAAATCGGGACGGAGCGCCCGAAATATGATAAGATTGAGGAGGGGTTTGTGAAAGTTTCTGCATTGCTTTGCGGCGCGATGGTCGCCTTTGTTCCCGCTCAGGCCTGGGCGCAGGAGGCGCCGGCCGAGGAAAGCTCGACCGCCCATGCCGACAGCTCGGGCGACATCATCGTCACGGCACAGCGCCGGTCCGAGCGGCTTGTCGACGTGCCGGTTTCGGTGGACGCGATCAGCTCCGAGGAAATGGCGACGAAGCAGATCAACTCGGTCTTCGATCTCGGCAAGTCGGTAACGAGCCTGCGCTTCGAGGGACAGGCGCCCACCTTCATGCCGACGCTGCGCGGTGTCGGGACGCTGCTCCTCAGCGGCTCGCTCGATGCGAGCGTGCCGGTCTATGTCGACGGCGTCTATCTGCCCAATACGCGCGGCATGAATTTCGATCTTCCGAGCATCGACGGCATGCAGGTTCTCAAGGGACCGCAGGGCACGCTGTTCGGCCGCAACTCGACCGGCGGGGCGATCCTCATCACCACGTCGGAGCCGTCCGATGTGCTGACCGCCCGCTTCAAGCTTGGCTATGCCGAATATAATGACATGCGGGCGCAAGGCTATGTCTCCGGCCCCCTTACCGACAATATCCGGGCGGGCCTCTCGGTCAGCTATCGCAAGTCGGACGGCTATACGAAGAACATCGTGACGGGGGCCGACGACGATGCCCGGGCCAAGATGTTTTTCGTCCGCCCGGAAATCCTCCTCACCAATAACGAGGGGCTCAGCGTCCGCCTGATGTACGAACACAGCTATGCGTTCGACACCACGGCGCTCGGCCTCAACAATCCGGACGGCTTCGAGGGCATCACGCTGCTGGCCGGGTTGTTCGGCCTCGACACGCCGGTCATCGCAACCAAGCCATGGGAAACCTCCGCGAACGGCAAGCCGATCAACCGCAATGTCGCCGACGCCGGCACCGCGATCGTCGACTGGGAAATCGACGATGCGCTGACCCTGAAGAACGTGACCAGCTACCGCGCCGACAAGAACCGGTTCCTGGCTGACGCGGACCTGTCCCAGGTCAGCTTCTTCCACGTCAGCAACGATGTGTTCTACCGGACTTTTTCCAATGAAATGACGCTCAACGGCAAGGTGGGCAAACTCGATTTCGTTGCCGGACTCTATTATTACTGGGGAAAGATCCGCGAAGCGGACAGCGGCCTGTCGATCATTTTCGGGCAGCCTTCGATCGGCGGCAACTTCCAGCATGTCAAATCGGAAACGGTCGCCGCCTTCCTCGACACGACCTACGAAGTGGCGCCGGGCCTGTTCCTGACCGCGGGCGGGCGCTACAGCACCGAGCGCAAGGATTTCTCGATCGTCAACAGCGCGACCGGTCAGCCCGTTCCGCTCAGGGATATTCCCGGTATTCCCGATCCCAATATTCCCGATCACAAGCGCTGGAACAGCTTCACCCCGCGCGCGGCGATCCGTTACCAGATCGATCCGGGAACGAATGTCTACGCCTCCTATTCGCGCGGCTACAAGACCGGGACCTATTCGGGCGCGGCGCCGATCATCATCGATCCGGAAAATCTCAACGCCTATGAAGTCGGGTTCAAGCACAGCGCTCCGCGATTCAGCCTCAACGCCGCGGCCTTCTATTATGATTACCGGAACGTCCAGGTGACCGCGGTCGACGCGAACGACCCGTCCAAGACCAACTCGGTCAACGCCGAAAAGGCGCGCACCTATGGTGCCGAGCTGGAGCTGAATTTCCGTCCGACACCCGAATGGACGATCAGCGTGGCAGGGGCTTATCTCGACGCGAAGTTCATTCGCTTCGCCAATGCCCCCAAGTTCGTGCCGAGCACGGCCTTGCCCGGCACCTGGACAACGATCAACGTCACCGCCGACGGTACGCGGATGCCGCGTTCGCCCAAATGGTCGGGCAATCTGGCAACGAGCTATGACATCGACGTGGGGTCCGGCATCGTCCAGCTTTCGGCCAATGTGAATGCCGCGACGAAGAATTATAATGTCGCGAACCTCGGCTTCCCCGTCGACACCTATGCGGAAGTCGGAGCGAATATTTCTTACACGACCGCGGACAAGCACTGGCGCGGCGAATTGTTCGTCACCAATCTCACCGACCACGCCCGCCCGCAGCAATATCAGGGCGGCCCGCTCGGGACCTACGCGATCTGGGCGCCGCCGCGGGTCATCGGTGCTTCGATCTCTTTCACCTACTGAGCCGATGTCCGGCTGCATCCAATGCGATGCGGCCGGGCATCCTCTTTTGAAATCGTAACGCCTCATTCGACAGGCAAATCTTGGGAGAAAATATATGGCGAGACTGGGCCGGATTCTATTGAGCGGCGGTGCTGTGCTGGCGCTGACACTCGTTTCGGGGGCGCTCGGCGCCGCGGAACCGACCGCAGCGAACAAGCCCGCCGTCGAGATCACCGGCGTCGACCGACTTCTGGCGATGGAAGAGATGAAGAATCTCCGCCTGACTTTCTGCCGCTCGCTCGACAATCACAACTGGGAGGCCCTTCGCGCGACGATGGCCGACGGATTCGAACTATACTTCGCCGACAACAGCGGCCCGGGTCAGACCGCCACTCGTCCGCCGCTCGAAACGAAGGGCGCCGAAAATTTTGTGACGCTCGCCAAGACTCTGCTGAGCCAGGGACAGTCGATCCATATCTGCACGATGCCGCAGTTCGTATATGTCGGTAAAGAGAGCGCGCGCGCGCTCTGGTTCATCAATGGCTATGGACAGATCGGCGGCCAGTCGGGCCTGGGGTTCGAGCGCGTCGTCGAAGATTATGTGAAGGTCAACGGCAAGTGGCTGATCAGCAAGGCCGACGCGCGTATCGAAGCAAGCGCCGTTTTCCCGCCGCCGGCGCCCGCACCCGCCAAGTAAGACAAGCGCACGGGGGCATTCGGTGTCTTCCCGGATCGTACGAAAAAGGGGGCGTCACCGCGCGATCGCAAACCGGTCGCGCGGTGACTTTCAATGCTTGAGTGTGCCGCAAAGCAGATGACAGGTGCCGGAGAATTGCATGAGGTACCAGCTCAGCAGGTCCCGGAAGCCGCCGAGATTGAACCGCTGGTAGAAGCGCTTCTTGTAGCTGAGCGCCGTCTCATAGGCGATCGACAGATCGAGCGCCGCTCCTTCACATGTCATGCCATATAGCATGCGGGCCGCGACCTGCGCCTCGCGGCGCGGAATGGTGTGACCCGACAGTGCGATGCAGTTCTCGATCAGCGGAAGCGAAGATAGCGCCGAGGAGATGATATTTCGCTCGTTCACGAGCGCATAGTGACGCGCCAGCAACGGAAAAGCGATTTCGCCGATCAGTCCGATACGCGAGCGCTCCTCGCCCGTAAACGCCCCGCGAGCGGCGGTGCGGACAATGCTCAGTCCCAGATGGCCGTCGGCACCTTTCCCGTAGACGACGACACGTTCGCGAATATTCGCGGCCTCGTAGAAATGTTTGAGTTCCTTGGTCTCGGGAGCGGCGATATCGAGCTGGGAAAAAAGCGGCGCGCTGTCTTCCCAGCGGCTGCCGGCATTGATCGTCGGGTCAAATTGCCACATCTTGCGTGCAAGATAGGACGCGCTCTGCTCCTCCGCACGGCGGCTGCCGTCCTGCGCCAGCGACTTTACCATCTCGGGCTGCGCCGTCGGGAGGTGGCAAATATGCACAAATTCGGAATCGAACATCTGCGATAGCTGCCGCGCGAGCTGCCCTTCGAAATCGGGCCTGCCCACGACGTCGATAAGGCCTCCGAGGCCCGTGTATCGCAAAACCGCATCGCTCGAAGGCGAGGGGGTGGAAAATTCTACCCTGTCATACGGGCACATAGGCACCCTCCCATTTCTTTTTTTTGGCTTGAGATTCGATCATGTTCCCGGCGTCCGGCGTCGTGGCCGTGATGGAAGGACGCCGGAAGGGAATCGCAATCCTGCCGTTTATGGGGATGAGCTTAGTCCTTGGCACAAGAAAATCAAGCGCGCGTTAGATTTTCTTGTGCCCCGGTCGTACCGAGCCTCGCAGGACACGCAGGTCTCAAAGCCAGGTTCAGCCGCGGCTGGAATCGAAGAATATCCCGCTAGCGAGTCCGTCCTCGATCCGTGCGGCGTCGAAGCCCCACTCGGCCAGTACCGCCGATGTATGTGCGCCGGTCAGTGGCGGCGCACTTTCGATCGATGCCGGCGTGCGCGAAAGGCGAGGCGCGGGCGCCGGATGCTGCAATCCGTCGAAGTCGACAAGCATGCCGCGGTCGCGGTTGTGCGGATGGCTGTCGGCCTCCTCGAGCGAGAGAATGGGCGAGAAGCAGGCGTCGGGGCATGTTTCGAAATGCGCTGCCCATTGATCGCGCGTGCGCGAGGCGAAGACCTGCGAAAAGGCGGCGCGCAGCGCCGGCCAGTTTGCGCGATCGTTGCGGTCGGGCAGCGCGGTAGCGTCGAGCCCGAGGTGTTTCACGAGGATCTCGTAGAAGCGTCCTTCGAGGGCGCCCACCGCGACATGATTGCCATCCTTGGCGGCATAGGTCGTATAAAATGGCGCGCCGCCGTCGAGCAGGTTGGCGCCGCGCTCGGGCGCGAGTTCACCCGACTGGCGCATCGCATGGAACATCGTCAGCAACCCGGTTACGCCGTCGACGATCGCGCCGTCGACGACCTGGCCCTGACCCGACGTCCGCGCCTCATAAACGGCGCACATGATTCCGAATGCGAGATAGGCCGCACCGCCGGCATAGTCTCCGACGAGATTGAGCGGAACCGCGGGAGGCTCGCCCGGCGTACCCATCATGGCCAACGCGCCGGTGAGTGCGATATAGTTGATGTCATGGCCCGCGGTTTGCGCCAGCGGGCCATCCTGGCCCCAGCCCGTCGCACGCGCGAAGACGAGCGAAGGCCGGCGTTCGAAACAGGCGGCAGGGGAAAAGCCGAGCCGTTCGGCGACGCCGGGACGGAAACCCTCGATAAGCACGTCGGCCTTTTCGACGAGCTTGAGGAGGGCCTCGATCCCGTCAGGCTGCTTGAGATCGATCGCGATCGAGCGCTTGTTGCGGTCGCGAAGGTTGAAGCGGGACGGGATGTCGATGCCGAGATCGGACTTGGCAACGCGATCGACGCGAACGACCTCCGCGCCCATGTCGCCGAGCATCATTCCGCATGACGGGGTCGGCCCCAGCCCCGCAATCTCGATCACCTTCAGCCCGGAAAGCGGTCCTGACATCGCATCGTCTCCACTCGCGGCGTCGACGCGGACGCGACGACATGCCTTTTCCCGAAGCTAGGGTGCGCTGGAGCGTCTTGCAATAATAATCGGCCCGTCGTTAGAAAATCTCCATCGGCGGCGGGCCCGCCGGATAGGCATCGTCGGCCCGTTCAAGCGGGCACGCGCCGCCGCGAGAGCCCGCTGGAGCGGGCCTTCTCGGTCAATATGCCTTCGAGCACGGCAGACTCGATCATCTCGCACACGCCATCGATGGTCATTCGCGAGGGACGGAACCATTCGATCACGCCATTCATCGAATCGAGCAGGAAAGAGATGAAGGTGATGCGGTCGATGCTCGGCGAGAATTCGCCATCCTTCACCCCGCGGTCGAACGTATCGAACCAGATTTGCGCATAGCCAAGACGGCTGCTGCGCGTCCGTCGCTTCATCACCGGGGGCAGATATTCGTAAATCCGCAAATAGGTGTTCGCATCGTCGCGCACGTCGAGAAAGGAGGTGACGTGCGCGTGAATCATCGCCCGCATCAACTCGGTTGCGGATGCCTTGTCGCCCAGGGCGGCCATGCGATCGGTCACTGTCTTGGTCAGCCGGTCGATGCCAGCGAGAAGAACCTCGTCGAGCAGCACTTCCTTCGACGGGAAATGATAATAGACGCTGCCGGCTTTCATCCCCGTGAGCGACGCAATGTCCCGCAGCGAACAATCGGCGTAGCCCTTCTCCGCGAAGCGCCTCGCGGCGGAAGCCAGGATGGCAGCGCGGGTCAAATCTCCCTTTTTGAGCCGCTTTTCCGGCACCTTTGGCTTGGTTTCGGCCAATGTCTTTTCCCTTCACTATCGGTCGGCGCCAGCGAGCCAAAGGATTGTCCTATGGCAGTCGTCGGGTTGTTGCTGCCGTCCGGCTGTCGGAAAATCAAGGGAGAACGATTGACGATGCAAAATTATTCTGTCTAACCACTGTTAGAAAATTTGCAGAAATTCGAGTCGAACGGAAAGGGAGAGGACGGCATGGACTATACATTGAGCGCCGATCAGCGGGCGATCGTGGAGGCGGCCGAAAAGATCTGCGAAAAGTTCGGTCTCGAATATTGGCTCGAACGCGAGTTGAAGGGCGGCTTTCCCGAAGAATATTTCCAGGAAGTCGCCAAGGGCGGCTGGCTCGGCATCGCGATGCCCGAAGAATATGGCGGGGCAGGGCTCGGCATCACCGAGGCCGCGCTCTTCCTCCGTACGGTGGCCTCGGGCGGCGGCGCCCTCGCGGCCGCGTCGGCCATTCACATGAATATCTTCGGCTTGCACCCGGTCGTCCTCTTCGGAACCGAGGAACAGAAGCAACGCATTCTTCCGCCCTTCACGCGCGGTGAGCACAAGGCGTGCTTCGCGGTGACCGAGCCCGACACCGGGCTCAACACGACGAAGCTCAAGGTCAAGGCCGAGCGCCAGGGCGATAAATATATCATCTCGGGCAAGAAGGTCTGGATCTCGACCGCGCAGGTTGCCGATCACATGCTGATCCTCGCCCGCACGACGCCGATCGAAGAGGTGAAGAAGAAGACCGAAGGGCTGAGCCTCTTCTACACCAAGCTCGATCGCAACTATATCGACGTCCGCGAGATCGAGAAGATGGGCCGCAAGGCGGTCGATTCCAACGAGATGTTCATCGACGGCTTGCCCGTCCCGGTCGAGGATCGCATCGGCGACGAGGGCAAGGGGCTCGAATATATCTTCCACGGCATGAACGCCGAGCGCTGCCTCGTCGCCGCGGAAGCCGTCGGCATCGGGCAGGCCGCGATCCGCCTCGCGACGCAATATGCCAAGGACCGCATCGTCTTCGATCGTCCGATCGGGCAGAATCAGGGTATCCAGCATCCGCTGGCGCAAAGCTGGGCCGAACTTGAGGCCGCGAACCATATGATCATGGCGGCAGCGAGCCTGCTCGATCAGGGGATCCCGTGCGGAACCGAGGCCAATGCCGCCAAACTCCTCGCGTCACAGGCCGGTATGAAAGCCTGCCAGACGGCGATCCTCACGCATGGCGGATTTGGCTATGCGAAGGAATATCACGTCGAGCGCTTCCTCCGCGAAATGTGGGTTCCCTACATCGCGCCGGTCAGCCCGCAGATGATCCTCAGCAACATCGCCGAGAAGAAGCTCGGCCTCCCCAAATCCTACTGACCCCCGCGAGGAAATTATCATGGCACTGAAACCGACCCGTTCCTTCATGTTCGTTCCGGGCAACAAGGAAAATATGCTGGAAAAATCGGCGGGCGCCGGCGCCGATGCGCTCATTCTCGACCTTGAGGACAGCGTTCCGATCGCCGAGAAGGCCGACGCGCGCGCACTGGTCGCAAGCAAGATCGACTGGCTGCTCGAGCGCAAGCAGCGGCTCTATGTTCGCATCAACCGAAGCCCGCATCTTTATGATCTCGACGACCTGCTCGCCGTCGTGCGGCCGGGCGTCGAGGGCATCTACATCTCGAAGCCCAATGGCTATGAGGATGTCGTGACCGCCTCCTCGATGATCACCGAGGCGGAATCGCGAAACGGGGTCGAACTGGGGTCGCTCGGGCTCATTCCGCTGCTCGAAACCGCAAAGGCGCTCCAGGATGCCTATGAGATCGCCTGCGTTCCGCGCGTTACCGCGATCGTCGGTGCGACCGCAAAGAATGCCGATGTCGCGCGCGCGCTCAATACCGTCTGGTCGCCCGGGGGCCGCGAGACGCTGTATCTCAAATCGCGCATCGTGATGGCGGCACGCGCGGCGGGCAAGCGCCCGATCGGCGGCGTGTGGCAGCAGATCCGCGATCTCAACGGGCTGCGGGCGTCGTCGCTCAACGATCGTGCCCTCGGGATGGACGGCGAACTCGCGCTCCACCCGTCGAATGTTCCCATCATCAACGAGGTGTACAGCCCTTCCGAAGACGAAGTGGCCTATTATCGCGGGATGATCGCGGCGCTCGAAGCGGCGCAGGCCGAAGGGCGCGCGTCGGTCGTATACGACGGCGAGCATATCGACATCGCGCACGCGAAGACGGCGCAGGACATCATCGCGCTGGCCGAAGCGCTGGGCTGACAGGAGAACAACGATGGCTGTAAATTATCAGGAACTCGCCACCGGCAAATATTATGAAGAGCTCGAGCCGGGCAAGGTGTTCAAGCATTCGATCACTCGCACGGTGACCGAGCACGACAATCTGGTCTTCAGTTCGCTGACCTACAACAGCGCCTGGCTTCACCTCGACGAGGAATATTGCAAGACGACCATGTACGGGCAGCGCCTCGTGAACAGCCTGTTCACGCTGGCACTGGTCTGCGGCGTGACGGTGGGCGACACGACGCTGGGGACGACGCTCGGCAATCTGGGCTTCTCGGACGTCAAATTTCCCAAACCGGTCTTCTTCGGCGACACGATCTATACCGAAACCGAAATCATCAGCCGCCGCGAGTCCAAGTCGATGCCGCACGCCGGTATCGTCGAGTTCGAAACGCGCGGGCACAACCAGCGGGACGAACTCGTGGTCAGCTTGCGCCGGACCGGGCTGATGCTCAAGAAGGCGTCGCTCGAAGCCGCATAGGGAGGAGGGCACATGGCAGAGCCTTGGGTCGACAGTCATATCCATCTCATCGACCGCAGCCGGTTGCACTACAGCTGGCTGGACGGAGTCAGCGAAGAATGGGAGGCGATCCTTGGCGATTATTCGCCCATCATTCGCGACTTTCCGGCCGAAGAGTTTCTCAAGGCGGCGCTCCCCGAGGGGCTGACCAAGCTCGTCCATGTCGAAGCCGCCTTTGGAGCGGAGCCCGTCGCCGAAACGAGGTGGCTTCAAGGCGAAGCGGAGCGCTTGGGGCTGCCGATGGCGATTGTCGGGCGCGCCGACCTGGCCGATCCGGACGTCGGTGCGCTGCTCGACCGGCATCTGGCCTATCCGGCCTTTCGCGGTGTGCGCATGCTATGGGGACTGGCCAACGCCCCGGCGGACGATTTTCGGCGCGGCTTCTCTGCCCTCGTCGATCGCGATCTGATTTTCGAGGAACCGGCCACCTTCGAGCAATTCGCTCTCCTCGGAGAGCTTGCCGGCGATTTTCCTTCCGCCCGCATCATTCTCGGTCATTGCGGCTTGCCGCTGTCGCGGGAAGCTGGCGATATCGAGGCATGGCGGCGCGCGCTCGGCGGCCTGGCGAAGCATCCGAATATTTCCTGCAAGATATCGGGGCTTGCGATGACCGATCATCGCTGGACGTTCGACCGCATGAAGACCGTGACCGACGCCGTTATCGAAGAATTCGGCGTCGAGCGGTCTTTCATGGGTTCGAACTGGCCCGTCGAATCGCTCTACTTCAGCACCTATGGCGAGTTGATTGCGGTCCTTCGCGATCTGATTTCAGACCGTTCAAGTGATGAGCGCCGCGCGATCATGAGCGATACCGCCTCGAAGATATTCCGAATATGAGCCTTGCCGAAGACAGGGACCTGCTTGCGCATCTCGCGGTGCAATGGAGCGAGGCCGCTGCCGATTGGAACCCAGCGGAGCTCGCCGCCCTTTATGCCGAGGACGCCCTGCTGTTCGGGGGGCGGGAAGGGCATGCGGTCGGGCGCGCGGCGATCGCGGAATATTTCGAATCCTACCGCGGCGTCATCGTCTCGGCGACCTTGAAACTGGTCGAGCAGGAGCTTCTTGCCGTCGATACATCTTGCTTCTTCGCGCAGGGATCCGCCGAATTCTCCTTCATGCTGGCTGGCGGCCATCAAACCCGGTCGCAGCTTCGTACCAGCCTGCTTGTTCTGCGCGGTGCAGGCGGGCGCATTCGGGCCCATCATTTTTCACCGGTGCCCGAGACACCGCCGCTGGGAGACTAGCCGCGCGGCGATGGCGCTGGGCGCTTCAGAGCCGTGCCCAGACGGACTTGACCTGCGTGTAGGCATCGATCGATTCCTGGCCATATTCGCGGCCGAGGCCCGATTGCTTGTACCCGCCGAAGGCCATGACGGGATCGGAGTCGCCGTAGCTGTTGATGAAGATGCGTCCGGCCTTCATCGCCTTGACCACGCGGGTCGCGCGGCTGAAATCACGGCTCCAGACCGCGCCCGCGAGCCCGTAGGTCGTATCATTGGCCTTCGCGATCGCGTCTGCCTCGTCCCTGAACGGGATGATGGTGACGACCGGGCCGAAAATCTCCTCCTGGGCGATCCTGCTCCTGTTGTCGACGTTGCTGAATACGGTCGGCTGGACGAAATAGCCCCGCTCGCCGACGCGCGCGCCGCCGAAGCGCAGCGTGGCGCCGCTTTCCTTGCCGGCATCGACATATCCCATCACACGCTCGCGCTGTGTGGCGGATACCAGCGGTCCGAGCTTGGTTTCGGGATCGAAGGGCGAGCCCACCTTGTAGGTCGCTGCCATGGCCGCGACCCGATCGGCGATCTCGTCGTGCATATCCTCGTGAACGAGCACGCGTGTACTCGCCGAGCAGACCTGGCCTGAATTGCCGCAGAAGCTGCGCACCGCGAATTCGAGCGCCTTGTCGATATCTGCGTCGGGGAAGATGATGTTCGGCGACTTGCCGCCAAGCTCGAGCGTCACCTTCTTCATATTGTCGGCCGCAGCACGCATGATCTGCTTTCCGACCGCGGTCGAGCCGGTGAACGCGACCTTGTCGATGCCCGCGTGTCCTGCGATCGCCGCACCCGCATTCGCGCCGAGGCCCGTGACGATATTCACCACGCCCGGCGGCAGATCGGTCTCGGCAATCAGCTCGGCGAGGCGAAGGGTGGTGAAGGAGGCCAGCTCCGCCGGCTTCAGCACGACGGTGTTTCCGCATGCGAGCGCGTTGGCAATCTTCATCGACGCCATCACGAGCGGGACGTTCCAAGCGATGATCTGGCCGCATACACCGACAGGTTCGCGCAGCGTGTAATTGAACACGTCGGGCGCGCTCGGGTTTGTCGCACCGAAGATCTTGGTCGGCCAACCGGCATAGTAGCGAAACTGGTTGACGACCGCCGCGACCCCGGCGGTGCTGTACCAGAGCGGCATGCCGTTATCGAGCGACTCCAGCACCGCCAGTTCTCCGGCATTGGCTTCGACGATATCGGCGATGCGGAGCAGCGCGTTGGTGCGTTGATGCGGCGTCATGCCGGCCCAGGACGATGCCTCGAAGGCACGTCTCGCCGCTACCACCGCCGCGTCGACATCGGCCGCACTCGCATCGGCAATACTCGTCAGCCTGGTCTCGGTTTCCGGATTGATCGAATCGAGAAGGGCGCCCGTCTCGGCTTCCCGCCAGTTTCCGCCGATCCAGATATGCTTCGGTCCAGCCGCAATCCAGTCGAGGGCGCGCTGGTGCGACAGGCTGACGGCGGGGGGGGATTCGGCGGCCATGGATCCTTCTCCTTATTTGCAGTGGCGGACCGGGCCTGCTTCGAATTTGGCGGGCCGCGTCGCCTTTCCCCCGATTGCGGGACTGCGCTTGCACGTTAGAATTCTATAATCTATCGGTCAACTGTTAGAAAATTGGAGAGCGTAGCGATGACGGGGATACTCGATGGCATTCGAATTTTGGATTTCGGTCGCTACATCGCCGGGCCCTTCTGTGCCGCACTCCTCGCCGATCTCGGGGCAGAAGTCATCCGCATCGAACGCCCGGGGGGCGGTGACGATCGCTTCCTGATGCCGGCAACCACGGAGGGCGAGGGGGCGATGTTTCTGCAAGCGAACCGCGGCAAGAAATCGCTTACGCTCGACATAGCGGCTTCGGAAGCGAAGCCGGTCCTGCGCGCCCTTATCGCGTCCGCGGATGTGGTGGTGGCCAATTTTTCGGCCGGGGCGCTCCGCCACTTCGGCCTCGACTATGAAGCGCTGAAAAAGATCAGGCCCGATATTATCCTGACGAGCATAGGGGCTTTCGACGCAGACAGTCCTCTGGCGGAGGCCGTGGGGTTCGACGGCGTCGGCCAAGCGATCAGCGGGGCAATCTACCTGACCGGCGAGCCTGGCAAGCCCTATCGCTCCGCAACCTCCTATGTCGACTATTCGACCGCCATTTCTGCGGCGTTCGGAACTTTGGGAGCCATCATACGGCGCATGAAGACAGGCGAGGGCAGTCTCGTGGAGGCGACGCTGGCGGGAACCGCGCTCAATATCATGAACCCGGTCCTGATCGAACAGGAAGCCGGGACGAATATCCGCGAACCGATTGCCAACCGGAGCCCGATCGCCGGGCCGTCCGACATGTATGCGGCGAAGGATGGATGGTTCATCATGCAGGTGATCGGAACCGGAATGTTCAAGCGATGGACCAGGATGGTTGGCCGCCCCGAACTTCTCGGCGATCCGCGCTTCGTCGACGACATCCAGCGGGGGCGTAACGGCGCTGAATTGAGCGTCATCATGGCCGAATGGGCCGCGGGTCGCAGCCTCGGCGAATGCCTCGCCACCATTTCTTCGCATAATATCGGTGCAAGCCCGGTACTCACGCCCGCCGACGTCATGGGTGGTGCGATGGGGCTCGCGGACACCTATCTGCAAAAGGTCGACTATCCCGGGAGCAACGGCGTTTCGCTTGCACGCGCGCCCGCAAGCCTGTCTCCCGGCGCTGCCGGCGCGGCGCGACGCCCTCCGCTGCTTGGCGAGCATAGCGCCGAGATACTCGAATCCGTCGGTGTCTGCGACATCGCCGCATTGCAGGCCCATGGTATCGTCTAGTGGGGCCGGCTGAGCTTGATCCAGGCGATGAAGTCCCGATTTGCCTTACGCAGTGCGCTCACAGAGGCGAGATAAAGGGGATTTTCGAGGTCGATTGAGACAACCGCCCATGCCGAATAGTGAAGCGCCATAGCCGTTCGCAGCTTCGAAAATTCCTGACGAAATACTTCCAGGCTTTCGGACCCGGCATAGGCGGCCTCGCCGAGCGACCGGATCGTGGCGGTCTGGTCGGCGATCAACCGGCGCAACCTGACAGCCTCCCTGCGATGGTCGTCGAAATTTTTGTCCGCCAGGTCGGTAATCCGGCCGAGCATGGCTTCGAATTCACCGACCGAACGCGTCAACTTGCTGTGCTCGATCTGCCCGTCCATTTTCATGTCCTCTTCGTGAGCCGGCTCGTGGACAAGGAAATCGAGCGACATTCGTTCGCCGTCGCGACAGCCCCCAACTCGCGACGCCTCGCAGAGAAATGGGAGCGCCCGGACCCTCGTTTTTCGTTTCAGAGCGAGTGCGGCGGGGAGGCGACCCAAAGGGGAGGCAGCAACAGCTGCAGCGGCGGCTGTTGCTGCATGATCGTCTTTTGGCCCTCGCCTCGAAAGCTATTTCGAGAAGGTTACGTGGGCCGTGCCCCGCGCATCGGCTTTCTGGATCAGCCACTTTCCATTGACGTGGATATAGTCCTCGACGACGCGCTCGAAGCCGAGGCCGGTCTGTCCTCCAATGTTGCCGTAGCCATTGATGAACCACAACGCGCGGGCACGGTCCTTTCCCACATAAAGGAACTGCGGCATGGTGCAAATGTGGATCGACTGACCTTGAGCCAGCAACTGCTTGACAAAGCCCATGAAATTGTCCGCGCCGGTCATCGTGACAGGCTTCGCCAGGGGGCTGCCGGGGTTTCCGCTTTCATCGGCCAGATAGAGCTCGAAATCATCTGCCATCGTTGCCCGCAAGGATGTCCAGTCGTGGCCGTCGAGCGAGCGGCAAAATGTCAGTCGCAGGTTTTTCATGTCCTCCATGGCGAGCAGGCGATCGACGCCCTGCAATTCGACTTCCGGCTTCACGCCTTCCTCCGTCGCCCGGGCGGCAACGGGTGTCTGGACGATGCCTCCGATCATGATCGCCGCGGCGGCGGCCCACTTCCAACCCTTTTGCTTCGATACAGTCACAATCATCCTCCTCATGCCCCGACTTCCGGGAGACATTCCCGCACGCGCTCCCGCTTCGCTGCGGTCCTGCGGCATTGCCTGTCAGGAACGACTCTGGACCTCGCAGCGCGGCACCGCTGCCCCCAACATTGGGGACGGCGGCACGGCACCACGAGGTCAGGCCGATTTTGTTCCGGAAGGCACGGGGACTCAGAAGCTCCACGCATTCGGAGGGAGGTCGTCGCGTCGGCTCAGGCGCGCTCGAAGATCGCTGCCATGCCTTGCCCGCCGCCGATGCACATCGTCTCGAGGCCGTAGCGCACCTCGCGGCGCTGCATCTCGTGGAGCAGGGTGGTCATGATCCGCACGCCAGTCGCACCGATCGGATGGCCCAGCGAAATGCCCGAGCCGTTGACGTTGAGGCGGTCATGGTCTTCCCAGCCCAGTCCGCGCAGCACCGCGAGGACCTGGACTGCGAATGCCTCGTTGACTTCGAGCAGGTCGATGTCGGCGAGCGACAACCCCAATCTCGCCAGCAGCTTCCTTGTCGCCGGGACGGGCCCGATCCCCATGCGCGCGGGGTCGCAGCCCGCTGCCGCCCAGCCGGTGAGGAAGGCCATCGGTTCGAGGCCGAGTTCGGCGAGCTTGTCCTCGGCGACGATCAGGCAGGCTGCGGCGGCATCATTCTGCTGCGCGGCATTGCCCGCGGTCACCGTCCCGTCCTTCGTGAGCGGCCGCAGCCTGGCGAGCGTGTCGACGGTCGTATCGCCCCGAATGCCCTCATCGCGCTCGAAGGCGATCGCGTCGCCCTTGCGTTGCGGAACAGGGATGGCGACCACCTCGTCCGCGAACCGCCCCTCCGACCACGCCGCCGCGGCGCGCTGCTGGCTCGCTGCAGCATATGCATCCGCCTCCTCGCGGCCGATCGCATAGTCGGCCGCAAGATTTTCGGCGGTCTCGATCATGCCCGAGATATAGCCGAAGCGTTCCACCGGCTGCGACCGCTCCCGGCCGCGATCGAGGCGGTCGTAGAATTGTGTCGTGCCCGACCGTTTGCCCCAGCGCATGTCGGTCGTGTAATATTCGATGCGGCTCATGCTTTCGACGCCGCCGGCAAGGACGACGTCGCACGCGCCGGTCTCCACCATCATCGCGGCCGTCACAAGCGCCTGGAGCCCGCCGCCGCAACGGCGATCGAGCTGCATCCCGGGCACCTCCACCGGAAGTCCGGCCGACAGCGCGATCCAGCGCCCCACGCAAGGCGTTTCGCTATTGGCATAGCTTTGAGCGAAGACCACATCCTCGATCCGCGCCGGATCGATCCCGCTGCGCTCGATGACGGCATTGGTCACGATGCTGCCCAGCGTTTCGACCGGAATATCGCGGAGGCTCCCTCCGAAGGCGCCGACGGGCGAACGTAGCGGACTGACAATAGCGGCGCGGCGCATCAATAGCTCCTCGGCATGCCGAGGACATGCTCGGCGAGATAGGACAGGATGAGGTTGGTCGAGATCGGGGCGACCTGGTAAAGCCGCGTCTCGCGGAATTTGCGTTCGACGTCATATTCTTCGGCAAATCCGAATCCGCCATGCGTCTGGATGCAGACATTGCCGGCCTCGACCGAGGCGTCGGCGGCGAGCATCTTGGCCATATTGGCCTCGGCGCCGTTCGCGGCGCCGATCTCGTAGAGCCGCGCCGCTTCGTGCACCATCAACTCGGCGGCGCGCATATTGGCGTAGGCGCGCGCGATCGGGAAGGAGATGCCCTGATTCTGGCCGATCGCCCGGCCGAAAATCTTGCGCTCGCCGGCATAATCGACCGATTTTTTCGTGAACCATTTTGCATCGCCGACGCATTCGGCCGCGATCAGGACGCGCTCGGCGTTCATTCCGGACAGGATGTAGCGGAAGCCCTTTCCTTCTTCACCCAAGAGGTTGGCGGCAGGGATCCGCATGTTGTCGAAAAAGACTTCGGTGGTTGCGTGGTTCATCATCGTCCGGATCGGCCGGATCGTCAGCGAGCCGTCCGCCAGCGCTTTCTTCATGTCGATGATGAAGGTCGACAGACCTTCGGTCTTCTTCGCCGCCTGGTCGCGCGGGGTCGTGCGCGCCAAGAGCAGCATGAGGTCGCTATGCTCGGCGCGGCTCGTCCAGATCTTCTGACCGTTGATGACATAATCGTCGCCGTCGCGAACTGCGGTCGTGCGCAGCGCGGTGGTGTCGGTGCCGCTTGTCGGTTCGGTGACGCCGAACGCCTGCAGCCGCAGCTCGCCGGTTGCGATCTTCGGGAGATAATCGCGTTTTTGCGCCTCCGAGCCATGGCGGAGGATCGTCCCCATGGTGTACATCTGCGCGTGGCAGGCACCGCCGTTGCAGCCTTCGGCCTGGATCGTCTCGAGGATGGCAGCCGCCGCCGACAAACCGAGACCCGAGCCGCCATATTCCTCGGGGATCAGCACGGACAGATATCCCGCCTCGGTCAGCGCCCGCACGAAGGCGGTCGGATATTCGCGCTTGGCATCGAGCTCGCGCCAATATTCGCCGGGATACTCCGCGCAGAGGCGCCGCACGCCCTCCCGGATCTCGGGAAAATGCTCGCTATCGAATGGGCTCATTTGCATGTTTTAATCCTGCGACGAGGAGCACCAGCCCTGGTCGGCGACGACGACATCGCGTTCGACGACGCGGGCGCGAAAGGCGCCGCTCTTCCAGATTTCGGTGCGGATGGTCTCGCCGGGGATCACCGGCGAGGCGAAGCGGAGGCTGACCGCGCGGAGGCGATCGGCGCGATAATCGAGAAGGCCGCGCAGAAGAGCGTGGACGATCACGCCCATGGTGCAAAGCCCGTGGAGAATGGGCTGGTCGAAACCCGATTTGGCAGCGACGTCGGGATCGCTGTGGAGCGGGTTCAAATCGCCATTGAGGCGATAGATCAACGCTTGTTCCCGCCCGGTGGGGAGATCGACGGCCAGATCGGGATCCCCTTCGGGCTGCGGGGGCGACGCCTTGACCGGCCCGCTGTCGCTCCCGCCGAAGCCGCCGCCGCCGCGGATGAATGTCGTGCGGTCGAGCCGGGCGAAGCGTATGCCATCGGCGCCAGCCAGTTCGGTTTCGCTGTGGATCAAGGCGGCCTTGCCCGGCCCTTTGTCCACAAGGTGCGTGATGCGCGTCTGGCTTTCGACATCGCCCGCGACCGGCACGGGGCCGAACAGCTCGAGTGCCTGCCCGGCATGAAGGACCGCCAGCGGATCGACGCCCGAGTCCGGGTGGCCGAGCCAGAAACCCGGATGGGCGAGGACCAAAGCCATTGCCGGCATGGCCGCGGGGCCGGCCAAAGGATCCACGAAGGGCAGTTGCTTGCGATCGATCGGATCCCGGCCCATGCCGATGGACAGGGCATAAAAGGCCGCGTCCTTCGGCGTCATTGCCTGCCGTACGCTCGGTATCGCAAATCGCAGCAGCTTTTCGGCATCAATCGGCATGGGCGATCTCCCGTTCGCGCGAAGGAACCTGACCGAGACGCCGCTCGGCAAGACGCAGATGCGCCCGGTCGACCATCTTGCCGTCGAGGAGCGCAACGCCTTCGTCGGGCGATGCCGCGAAGGCTCCGACTACCGACCGCGCCCACGCCAGGCTGGCGTCGCTCGGCGTGAAGGCGTCTTGCACCTCCGCCAGCTGGCCGGGATGGATGCACATCTTGCCCGAAAAGCCCGTGCGCGCGGCCGCGGCCGCTTCGCGGGCGAGGCCGGCATCGTCGCGCGGGTCTGGAAACGGGGTGTCGACGGCGGCAACGCCAGCGGCTGCGGCGGCGATGGCGACCATATGCCGCGCATCGGTGAGCAACGGGTTCATCCCGGCCTCGTCGCGCGCCGCTACGCCGAGATCGGCCGCCAAGTCCTCGCCGGCAAAGCCCAGCGCGCACAGTCTGGGACTCGCGTCGCGATAATCCATTGTCCGGAGGGCCGCGGCCGTCTCCGTGACGAGCGGCAGGATCCTGGTCGATCCGAGCGCGATGCCCGCCGCGGTTTCGAGAACCGACAATTGCGCGCAAAGCCGATCGATATCGGCGCCGCCACCGCATTTGGGCAGCATTATGATATCGGGCGCCAGGCGTCCGATCGCAGCAAGGTCGGCGAGATGCCAGTGTGTATCGGCGGCATTGATACGGACCGCGACGCGCTTGCGCCGCGGCGAACCGAGAAGGTCGGACGCTAGTCGGCGCGCATTGTCCTTGGCGGGCGGCGCGACGGCATCCTCCAGATCGAGAATGACGACATCGGCCTCGGACTCGATCGCCTTGGCCAGCTTTCGTTCGGAGTCGGCCGGAACGAAGAGCAAGCTCCGCAGCGAAAGCTTTTCATGCTGATGCACCATCCAGATCCTTCCCGGGCGTCCCGACTCCGCGGACCGCGATGGGCGCGTTGCTCGCATCTTCGTCTTCGCGCGGAAAGGGCACGGCGGCTGCGTCCTGAGCTAGGTATAGGATTGTCCTATGGCATCGGCGCGTGCGTTGGCAGAAGGGGAGGCGACCGGTAACTCTATGACCCGAAGCGGATCCGATCCGAAGGACTGCAACGAGAGGATGATAGCGAGATGGCCTCATCGACCATGATTGACGAGACGGACAGCCCGGCAGGTAACACCCCGGTCCGGACAGCAACCCTTGAAGAGGCGATCCTCGATTTCGTCGGGGCTTTTTCCGTCGATGATCTCACGGAGGGTGCGCGTATCGCTGCGAGGCGGCTGGTCCAGGACCAGATAGCGAATCAGGTCGCTTGCTCGCAGCTTCCCTGGTCGAAGAACGCGCTAGAGTTCGTCCGCTCGCAGCAGCGTCCAGGGACCGCGCGGGTCACTGTTTACGGCGACCGGATGAGCGCTATCGATGCGACGATGGTGAATGCCACTTTCGGTCATGCCTTCGAATATGATGACGCCCACCGCGAGAGCGCGAGCCATCCGGGCTCCTGCGTCGTGCCGGCCGCGTTGGCGCTCGGCGAGGAAGCGGGCGCGACGATCGACGAGATGCTCGCCGCGATGGTAGTCGGCTACGAAGTCTATACCCGGATCGGTTCGATCGCCGCGCCCGAGCTGTTGAGCCGCGGCTATCATCCGCATTGCATGCTGGCGAACTTCGGCGCCGCGGCGACGGCCGCCAGGCTCCTGAAGCTGACCCGCGAACAAACCGCCCATGCGCTCGCGATCGCCATGAGCCACGCCTCCGGAACGACCGAATACACGTCGAGCGGGGGCTCGATCAAACGCGTTCACGCCGGCATCGGGACGACAGGGGGGATCCGCGCGGCCCAGATGGCGGCGCACGGCATCACGGGGCCGGTGGCCTATCTGACCGGGAACAAGGGCTTCTATCGGACTTTTCTCGGCCTCGATGTCGGGCCGGAGGCGTCCGCCTGGTTCGCGCCCGGACGGCCGCTCGAAATCGAAAAGGTCTGGATCAAGCCCTATCTCTGTTGCGGGTGCATCCATGGCTATATCGACGCCGTGACGCCATATGCCGGACGCGCCGCCGAGATCGAGCATGTCGACGTTCGCATCCAGCGATCGGCCAATGTCCCCGTGGGGACAAAAAACGCCAACGCCTATACGCCTCGCACCATCGAGCATGTGCAATACAGCCTGCCGGTCCAGCTCGCGTTCACGCTGCTCGGGCTCGGCAACGGTTATCAGGTGCATGTGGCGGCGAAGGAAGACCGTCTCGACCTTTCCGACGAAGGCGAAATCCTGACTTTGGCACGCCGGGTGCGGATGACCGAGGATGCGGACCTCGACCGTCAGTATCCCGGCAAGTTCGTCGCCGACGTGGTTCTGACCTTCAAGGACGGCAGCTCCGAGCATCTGTTCGTGGAAGATTCGACGGGAACGGTCGAAAATCCGATGAGCGAAGAACAGCTCGAGCGCAAATTCCGCGAACTCGCGGAGAATGTCATCGGCGTCGAAAAGACGACGGCGCTGCTCATGGGCGTCCGGCAGCTGGGCGGCAGCGGCCCGGTCGACAATTTCACGGCGCTGTTTTGCAAGTGAAACCGGCCATCGAGGCGGCACGGCAGCGGGAAGAGGAAGTTAGGAAAGCGAAATGACGATGCAGCGACCGCTGGAGGGCATCCGCGTCCTCGACCTTACCGTGGCGCTAGCCGGACCTTATGGTTCCTTGCTCCTTGCCGGAATGGGGGCCGAGGTGATCCGCATCGAATCGCCCGCGGGGGGCGATATCGCGCGAACCAACCCGCCGCATGTCGGCGATCACGGGATTCATTTCGGCTCGGCCGAGGCCGGCGACGTGTCGCTCACTATCCTCAATCGCGCGCGCAACAAGAAGAGCGTGACGCTCGACCTCAAGTCGGCCGAAGGCCGCGCGATCCTGCTCGATCTCGCGAAGCAGTGCGACGTGGTCATCGAGAATATGAGCGAGGGTGCGACCGGCCGGCTCGGTGTCGCTTATGACGATATCGCCGCGGTCAATCCGGCGATCGTGTACGCCTCGATCAAGGCATTCGGAGAGCCCAGCATCTATCCCGGCACCAAGGGCATGGACATCATCGTCCAGGCGCTCTCGGGGATCATGGACGTGACCGGTTTCGCCGATGGTCCGCCGACGCGCTTCGGTCTTCCGATCGCCGACCTGCTGGCTCCGCTCTATGCCTGCAACGGCATCCTCGCTGCGCTGATTCAGCGCGGTCGGACGGGCAAGGGGCAGCATATCGAAGTGTCGATGCTCGACTGCCTCGCCTCGCTGGTCGCCGAAGAGCATTTCGAGATTTTCAGCGGGGCCGGATATCCGACACGGTCCGGGAATTTCCAGGACCGGCTCGTGCCCTTCGGCGTTTACCCCACCATCGACGGACATGTCGCGATCGTGGCCTTTGCTCCCGACTGGATGCGAGGATTGTTCGAAACCATGGAGCGTCCCGATATCCTCGCCGATCCGCGCTTTGCCACGCGCGGGCCGCGGATGCAGCATGCCGGTGAGCTCAACGAAATGATCGAAGCCTGGACGCGAAGTCGAAAGACCACCGAGGTCGTCGATGCGCTGATGGCGCGGCAAGTGCCATGTGGTCCCGTGCGAACCGCCCTCGAAGTTCTCGCCGACCCGAAATTGCGTGAGCGCGGTGCCGTCGTCGAACTCGAACATCCGCGCCATGGCAAGGTCGGCGCGACCGGAATGGGCCTGCCGATCCGCTTCTCCGGGGCCTATGCGGCCTTCGACCGGCCGGCCGAGGAGCTGGGGGCATCGAATGCCGACGTTCTCGGAAGCCTCCTCGGCTTCGAGGCCGAAGCGGTCGAGCAGCTCAGGGCGCGCGGGACGATCTGAATTCGCCCCGCGCACAGTTCGCGTCGGGTTCAGGCCGGCGCGAATTCCTCGCGGACAATCAGATCATGCTCGCCGAGCGACGGCACCCGGCCTCCGCCCGTGCGCTCGCCATCGACGACGGCGGGGCCAGCCACCATGACGACCTCGTCGCCGTCGGCGGTCGCCGCCGCCGTCGAAAGCGCGCTGTGCGCCATCAGATCCTTAAGGTCGGATACGCGGCCCCAGGCGATCTTGGCGGCTTCGAGCCTGCCGATCGCTTCATGCGTCGTCAGTTTCCCGAGTGCCGCGCCGACCACCTGTTCCAGTTCGGCGCGGTTCGCAACGCGCAGTGAATTCGAGCAGAAGCGGCTGTCGGTTGCCAGCGAGGCGTCTCCGAGAATGCCGGCACATAGCTGCGCCCACTCGCGCTCGCTCTGCACCGCGATCAGCAGCGTTCCGTCGAGGAATTCATACGCGCCATAAGGCGCGATCGACGGATGGGCGAGCCCGACCCGCTTCGCAAGCGGACCGCCGTTGCGGGCGGCAATGAAAGGGATGTTCATCGCCTCGGCTGCCACATCGAACAAGGAAACCGAGATGGCGCTGCCTTCGCCGGTGCGCTCGCGCCTGTAGAGCGCTTCGAGGATCTGCGCGTGCGCGGTCATGCCGGTCGTGATATCGCAGATCGAAACGCCGATGCGGCTCGGTCCCGAGGCTTCGGTTCCGGTGGCGCTGGACAACCCCGACTCGGCCTGGATCATCAGGTCGTAGGCCTTGCGCTTGGCGTCGGGCGTATCTTCCGCATAGCCGCGGATGTCGCATGTAATGAGGCGTGGATAGGCGGCGCGCAGGTCTGCGGCGCCAAGTCCGAGGCGCCCGGCGGCCCCCGGGCCGAGATTCTGGATGAACACGTCCGCACCGGCCAGCATCGCATGCACAAGATCGCGATCGGCGGGGTCCGACAAGTCGACCCGGACCGATTGCTTGTGACGATTGAGCCAGGTGAAATAGGTCGAATGGCCGGCGGCATAATTGTCATATCCGCGGGCGAAATCCCCCTCATGCCGCTCGAGTTTGATCACGCGCGCGCCCGCGTCCGCGAGGCGGCTGCTTGCGAGCGGCGCGGCGACCGCCTGTTCGAGAGAAACGACAAGGAGGCCATCGAGAGGCAGGCGGGTCATTGATTCACTTTCCTGATGCTTTCGGTCAATGGCGCGCGCCGTGACCGGAACTGGTTCAAGGGACTGTCGTAGTCGGCGAAGCCGAAGGATGCCCCGACGATGAAAATCAGATCGTCCGGCAGCGCGAACTGTCGTTTGATCAGCGACGCGTGCCGCGCGAGCGCGGCCTGGGGAACAATACCGAGGCCGAGGCTCTGCGCCGCGAGGAGAAGAATGCCGAGATAGACGCCGCAATCGACCGCCCCATATGCTCCGAGCTCGCGCGGCGCGTGGATCAACAGAGCATGTGGCGCCCCGAAGAGACGCTCATTTTCCCAGGCCTGCCTGGCGGACGCCTCGCGATCTCCCTTTGCGATTCCGGCGCTTTCGTAGAGCTGCCAACCGACCTCGCGCCGCCGATCGAGCCGGGCGCCGCTATAGGCGGACGGAAATTCGATGTCGGGCTCGCCGGTGAATCCGCCGTCGTGCAGGTCGGCGAGCAGCGCGGCGCGCAGTGTCTCGGTCGCGTCGCCGGACGTGATCGTCACCTGCCATGGCTGGGTATTACACCAGGACGGCGACATTTGCGCGATCGTCAGCATCCGGTCGATCAGGGCGTCGGGGACCGGCTCGTCGCGGAAATCCCGGCAACTGTATCGCTCGGCCAGCAGGTCGGCCAAGGCCGCGGCGCGAGGCGTGTCCGCTGCGTGGCTCGCGCGCGCAAGTTCGGCACGTTCGATCGAACTCATGACCGATCTTTCTGCAGCGACATATCATCGACCACGGCGGCTTCGAGCTGGAAGCGCTCGATCATCTCGCGCACGATCAGGCTGATCGACTGCTGCACCGCCTGGCTGGCCCGGGTGATCGGGCGGGACCGCTTGCGCAGCAGATAGGCGGTGCGCGTCATGGTCGGCTCGACGATTTCGAAGAGACGGATCGTGCCGGCCGCCACCTCGTCGATGACGGCCGCATGGGGCAGGATCGTATAGGCGCTGGCGCGGGTCGCCATGGTGATGAGCTGCGGCAGCGAGTCGATCTCGACAACAATATCGAGCTTCATTCCCGCCGAGCGGGCGAACCGCTCGACGACCTTTCGCGCGCCGTGCGTGCTGGCGGGGAGGGCGAGCGGCAGCTTTTCCAGGTCGATCCCGCGGATCGTCGGCGAGGCAGGATCGTCATAATTGATGCAGTCGGGGACATTGTCGGGAGCCGTCGCGAGGAAGAGCTTCTCAAGCAGCAAGGGCTGGAAGAGCAGGTCCTGGTTGTCGCGAACCTCGTAGACATAGCCGATGTCGATGCGCTCTTCCTCGATCCACTCGGCGATATTGCCCGACATGCCCTCGCTGATCCGGAGCTTCACGTCGGGATGCTCGCTCTGGATCGTCTCGGCGAGCGGGACGCTCAGCAATATGCCGAGCGAGGGAGGCAGGCCGATCGACACCGGCCCGCGTGCTTCCTCGCCGACATGGCGAATCTCGTCGATGGCGCGTCCGGCGGCGTCGACGATCTCGCGGCCGTGCTTGGCAAGCAATTGACCCGCTTCGGTCAGGATGATGCCGCGGCCGCTGCGCACCACGAGCTGTACTCCGAGCTTCTTTTCGAGGCGCATCAGGTTTTCCGAGAGCGAAGGCTGCGCCATCTGCAAGGTCGCGGCCGCTGAGGAAATCGATCCCTGCTCGGCGAGCGTCACGAAATAATGGAGTTGGCGAACGTCCAAGGCGGGTAACTCTCTTGCCGTGTGAAGCGAGCGCTCATGCGCGAGCTGCGGTGAGGACATAACGTCAAAACTCCTGATCTAGGCCATAGGGTTACCCTATGCCTTGTCGAGGTAAGAGGTCAATCGGCCTTTGCCGTGCCTTGCGCAGGAGGGGCGCAAGGGAGAGAATTGCACGTGAGAGGATGCGAGCGCGAACGGCGCGCTCCAAGGGATCAAGGCATGTCGAACGACGATAGCAATATGTGGCGGCCGAGCCGCGCCCAGGTCGACGGGGCGCTTGTGAGCCAGTGGGTACACGCCTTCGGCGTCGAGGACTATGACGCACTCCACCGCCTGTCCGTCGCGCGGCCCGGCGACTATTGGATGCGGGTCATCGATGAACTGGGGATCGTGTGGTCGCGGCGTCCCGACGCCTATGCCCGCTTCGATCGCGGCCCCGAATTTCCCGAATGGTTCCCGGGAGGCGAGCTCAACTGGGTCGATACCGTGCTCGCCTGGTGCACCGATTCCCGGACGGCGAGCCAGCGGGCTGTGGTTGCCGAGCAGGAAGACGGCACCGTTCGCACCCTCAGCTATGCACAACTCGGAGGGGAAGTGCGACGCTTCGCCTCGGGCCTTCGCGCGCAGGGAATCGGCCGCGGCGACCGGGTTGGTCTCCTCATCGAGAATGGCATCGAGGCAACGATCTCGCTTCTCGGCCTTGCCTATATCGGGGCGATCGTCGTCCCGCTGTTCAGCGGTTTCGGGGCCGACGCCATCGTCTCGCGCCTCGAACCCAGCTCGGTCCGTGCCCTGATCGCGACGACCGGTTTCGACAGACGCGGTCGCCGGGTCGATCTCGTTCCCACAGTCGAGGCAGCCGCGAGCCAGTTGCCGTCGCTGGAAACCATCATCTGGAAGGGCGAAGAGGTCCCGCCAGGCGGATTGAGCTGGCGTGCGATCGCGGAAACCGCTGGTGACGCCGGGCCCGCCGAGCGGATGGCCCCGTCCGATCCCTTCATGGTCATCTACACATCGGGGACAACCGGCAAGCCGAAGGGCGCGGTTCACACGCACGGCAGCTTTCCGCTCAAGATCGCGCACGATTCGCTCGTCCATTTCAACGTCGGGCCGGGCAAGGTCTATTGCTGGCCCGCCGACATGGGCTGGATTGCCGGCACGCTGGTCCTGTCCTGTGCGCTTCTGCGGGGCGCCACTCTCGTCTGCTACGACGGGGCGCCCGACTATCCCGACTGGTCGCGGATGAGCCGCGTCGTCGAGCGCCACGGCGTAACGCATTATGGTTCGGCTCCGACATTGATCCGCGGGCTCGCCGCCAACGAGGAACTCGCGCTCGCCGGTGACAGGTCGAGCGTCGAGTTGCTGATCACTGCAGGCGAGGGGATCGATCCCGAACATTTCTCATGGTTCCAGCGGATTTTCGGGGCTGACGTCCCGCTTATCAACTACACCGGCGGCACCGAGGTTTCGGGCGCGCTTCTCTCGAGCGTCGTGGTGAAACCGATCCGGCCTTCGGGTTTCAACACGGGGTCGCCCGCCATCGACGTCGCGGTCGTCGACGCCGAAGGGCGAGCGCTTGTGGGCGAGGTCGGGGAACTCGCGATCCGGGCGCCTTTTGTCGGAATGACGCATTCCTTCTGGCAGGACGATGAGCGCTATCTCGACAGCTATTGGCGGACCACGCCCGGGATGTGGATCCACGGCGACCTGGCGATGCAACTCGACGATGGCTCCTTCTTCATGCTCGGCCGGTCGGACGATACGCTGAAGATTGCCGGCAAGCGCCTCGGTCCTGCGGAAGTCGAAGAAGTCGTGCTCGAACTCGACGCGATCAGCGAGGCTGCCGCAATCGGTGTACCCGACGCGACGAAGGGCGAAAAGCTGCTCGTCTTTGTCATATGTATGCCGGACTGGACCGGCGACGGGAGCGAGCTTGCGCGGACGGTGGCGGGTCATGTCGCCGATCGTCTGGGAAAACCGTTCAAACCCGGCGGCGTTCACCTCGTACGCCAGCTTCCCAAGACGCGCAGTTCGAAGGTGATGCGACGCGTCATCAAGCGGGTCTGGACCGATCAGCCGCTCGGCGACCTGTCGGCTCTCGACAACCCGGGTGCCATCGAAGAACTGCGGTCGGCAAGACAAGCCGCCTGAACGCCAGCGTGAGGAGAGAAACAGTGAGCGATCGTTATGCCCATTATCAGGCCTTCGACATCGATTGGCCCTCTCCGGGCGTGTTGCGCCTGACGTTCAATCGGCCCGACAAACTCAACACGCTCGATCGGCAGGGGCATGTCGAGATCACCGAAATCTGGCGCGATATCTCGTCGGACCCCGATGTGCTCGCCGTCATCCTGTGCGGGGCCGGGCGCGCCTTCTCGGCCGGCGGAGACTTTTCTCTCGTCGAGGAACTGACCGAAAGTTACGCCGCGAAGGTTCGGGTGTGGCAGGAGGCGCGGGATCTCGTCTTCAACATCCTCGATTGTACCAAGCCGATCGTATCCGCAATCCAGGGGCCGGCGGTCGGTGCCGGTCTGGTCGCCGGCCTTCTTGCCGATATCTCGATCGCGGCCAAGAGCGCGAAACTCGCCGATGGCCACACGCGGCTCGGCGTCGCTGCCGGGGATCACGCAGTCATCTTGTGGCCGTTGCTCTGCAGCATGGCAAAAGCGAAATATCACCTGCTCCTTTGCGATCCGGTGAGCGGTGAGGAGGCCGAACGGATCGGCCTCGTATCGCTGTGCGTCGAGGACGACGAACTGCAGGAGAAGGCGCTTTCGGTCGCGAAGCGCCTTGCCGCCGGCGCGCCGACCGCGATCCGCTTCACCAAGCATGCGCTCAACAACTGGATGCGCGCGGCAGGGCCGGCGTTCGACGCATCCCTCGCGCTCGAAATGATGGGCTTCGGCGGGCCGGAGGCGCGCGAAGGCCTCGCATCCTTCCGCGAGAAGCGGGCGCCTGACTTTGGCAAGGAATAGATGACTCGCGGGCAGCGCTACGCTATTTTGCAGGAAACAGGAAAGGCGGGGAGCCGGAGCTGAGAGAGATGTCTGAGCGCGAAACGAGCCTGGGACCGCGGCGCGGGACTCCGGGCGAGCCATTTGGGATAGCGGATCCATCGCTGACGCGGCTGCTTGGCGCCATCGGCAGGCCCTCTTTCTATGACGAAATGCTCGGCTGCCTCGGTCAGATATGCGGTGCCGAGCATGTCCACGTCTTTCTCTTCGATGGCGATAAACCGCGCGTCGTGTCCGAGCTCAGCCGGGATGGCTCGGCGATAGCGGTTCGGCAGACCCAGGATTATTTGCGCAGCCGCCTCTGGCTGGTCGATCGCGACATGGAGCAAGGGAGCCGGGTGGATGCCGGCGAGCCGAGGCTGTTCCAGCTCGACAGTGGCGGAGGCGCGGTCAGCGAGCTTCGCGACTTTTATACGAGGCAGCGACTGCGCGAGCGGTTGATGCTGTTCAACCGCGAATCGTTCGGGGTTCTTGGCCTCAGCATGTTGCGCCCCTCCGACAGCGGGATATTGGGTGCGGACGATGCCCGGCGGCTCGACGCCGCAACGGGCATGGTGTTCCCTATGGTCGTGAAGCATGTCGAGGCAGTCACCCAAAGCCAGCGGATGATCCAGGCCCTGACATCGCTTTCGATGATCGAGAACACGATGGCACTGGCTCCGCAGACACCGTCTCCCCGCGAGCTCCAGGTGGCCGCGCGCCTGCTCTACGGCCTTAGCGCCAGTTCGATCGCGGTGGACCTCGGAATTGGTCAGGAAACGGTGCTTACCCACCGCAAGCGGCTGTACGAGCGGTTGGGGATCGGGTGCCATCGCGAACTGCTGCTCTGGTATCTGGAGCTCTACGCGCATGTCGGCCGGACCGTGATCGAACCTCTTCGTTTCCCCGACTGATCCAATCCCCTGATCGGGGGATTGTGCGCCTTCCGTCATCTCCCGATCTTTCCCGCCATCTGACGCGTCGTGAGAACGTGTCGCTTGAAGGCGAGAGGAATGAAATCGTGGCAACGATCCCGGGCGATTCCGCTTCACGAGACATCCCCCAATGGAACCGTCTCTATATCGGGGGCGCGTGGGTCGCGCCCCTCGACGGCGAGTTAATCGAGACGATCGACCCTTCCAGTGGCCGTCCGTGGGCGCGCGTCGCGACGGGCGGGGCGGCCGATATCGATCGCGCCGTTGCGAGCGCCAGCGAGGCGATGCGGGGTCCGTGGGGACGGATGGCCGCCTGGGAGCGTGCGGGGCTTCTTCGGTGCTTTGCCGAACTCTATCGCGAGGAAGCGCCGCGGCTCGCCGAACTCGAGACACGCGACTGCGGCCGGGCGATCCGCGAGACGCGAATGGATATTGGCGCGCATGCGCAATGGTATCACTGGTTCGCCTCGCTTGCCGACAAGAGCGAAGGACGCACGATTCCGCTCGACGAAGGGATTCACGCCTTTACCACGAATGTCCCCGTCGGCGTCGTCGGCGCCATCACGCCCTGGAACGTCCCGCTGCTTACCGCATGCTGGAAGATCGGCGCGGCCCTCGCCGCCGGGTGCAGCGTCGTGCTCAAACCCTCCGAATTCACCGCGGTCACGTCTCTCGAACTGGCCCGTATTGCCGAAGCGGCCGGGATTCCGCCGGGGGTTATCAATGTCGTTCCGGGAACGGGCGCCGTCGCGGGCGCGCGAATGGTCGAGCACCGGGACATCGCGAAAATCTCCTTCACCGGCTCGGGCGCCACCGCCCGGCGGATGCTGCGCGACGGCTCGGACACGCTGAAGCGCTTCACGTTCGAACTCGGCGGCAAGGCCGCGCATATCCTGTTCGACGACTGCGACCTCGAAAGCGCAATCAATGCCGCGACGTCTTCGGCGTGGGCGCATTGCGGTCAGGCCTGCGCACTGGGATCGCGGGTCGTCGTCCAGCGATCGATCTATGATCGGGTCGTGGAGGCTTTTCGGGAGCGGCAGCGCAGGGTGAAGGTCGGTATGCCGCTCGACGAGGCGACTCACATGGGACCGCAGGCGCATGCCGCGCAACTCGAGAAGACATTGTCCTATGTCGCGCTGGGCCAGGCAGAGGGGGCCGAACTCGTCGCCGGTGGCAAGCGTCTCGAGGGCGCTTTTTCGGCGGGCTATTTCGTCGAGCCGACGATTTTCGCCGGAGTCGGCAATCATATGCGCGTCGCGCGCGAGGAAATCTTCGGCCCCGTGGTGTCGATCATTCCCTTCGACGACGAGGACGAGGCCATCGCCATCGCCAACGATAGCGATTTCGGGCTGACCGCGGGACTCTGGACGCAGGACTTGGGGCGCGCGCTTCGCGTGTCGCAGCGCATCGAGGCGGGCATGGTCTGGGTCAACACCTATCGCTACCTCCGGTGGTCCACCCCCTATGGCGGCTTCAAGACGAGCGGTTGGGGTCGCGAAAACGGGGCGGGCGCGCTTGAAGCTTATCAGGAATTGCGCACCACCGTGATGAGCGCCTCGGGCGCGTTCGCGGATCCCTATGCGTGAAGACCCGATGTCCCCCAACACAGGGAATGCCGAAGCTGCGATCACGCATTAGCTTCATCGCATAATGAGAGGCCATGGGCCTCGACACAAATGCGATGCGGTCATCTCCAGGCTGCTCGCGAAAGGGATTGGATCAGATGGCAACCGCCCCGATGTCTCCTGCTGCGACCGCGAATGGCCCGGCCACGAGCAGCGTCATGACGATGCGCGAGCGCTTCGGCGTCCGCCCGGGCAATCTCTATATCGACGGCAAATGGTGCGAGTTCGGCGACAGCCGCTACGATCAGATCCATCCCGCGACAAATGAGGTCGTCACGAGTTTTCTCGAGGCAGGGCAGGTGGGAGTCGATCAGGCGGTCGCCGCCGCACGGCGCGCATTCGACGACGGGCCGTGGCCCCGGATGGCGGCACGCGAGCGCAAGCGGATCCTGCAACCGATCGTGGACGCGATCTATGCTGCCGAGGAAGCGATCGCCCATCTCCAGACGCTCGATAACGGCATGCCGATCACCTTCAGCCAAGGCGGGCGGGTGTCGGGTCGCGTCGCGGGCGACATGTTCGACCATTATGCGGGCTGGATCGACAAGATCACCGGTGAGACATTTCCGCAATATACCGGCACCACCAACCTCCATTATATGACGTTCCGCGAGCCGATCGGGGTCGTGGCCGCCATCACGCCGTGGAACGGGCCGGTGATGACCTTCGCCATGAAAGTCGCTCCGGCGCTCGCGTGCGGAAACACGGTCGTTCTCAAGCCCTCCGAGCTGGCGGGGCTTGCCATCAGCAAACTGGCCGACATTCTGGCACAATCGGATTTGCCTCCGGGCGTGTTCAACCTCGTGACGGGCGGACCCGTGACCGGCGAGGCGCTTTCGACCCACCCCGGGGTGGACAAGGTCAGTTTCACGGGCAGCCCGCTCGTCGGCGAGAAGATCATGTCGGCTGCCGGCAGCAACATGAAGCGCCTGACCCTCGAACTTGGCGGCAAGAGCGCCGCACTTGTTTTTCCCGACACGCGCGATGTTCGTACCGCGGCGCGCAACCTCATGGGCCTTTGCTCGACCTTCCTGTCGGGTCAGGTCTGTTCGACCCCGACCCGCGCGCTCGTGCACCGGTCGATCGTCGACGAATTTGTTCATCATGCAAGCGAACAGGTGCGCGAGGTCCGCTTCGGCGACCCCTTCGATCCGGCGACCACCTCGGCGCCGATCATCTCGAAACGCCAGCTGGACAAGGTGCTCGGCTATGTGGCGCTCGGACAGGAGCAGGGCGCGAAGCTGGTGTTCGGGGGCGACAAGCCGGGCGGCGACCTTGCGGCGGGCAACTGGGTGAACCCCGCGCTGTTCGTCGATGTCGACAATGACATGCGCGTGGCACGCGAGGAAATCTTCGGGCCGGTCCTGTGCGTCATTCCGTTCGATGAGGAATCGGAGGCGGTCCGGATTGCCAATGACAGTGAATATGGGCTTTCCGGCGGCATTTACACCACCGACCTGACCCGGGCGTTTCGCGTCGCCAAGGCGATGCGCACCGGGTCGGTGGGCATCAACGGCTATTCGGTGATGCCGAACTCTCCGGCCGGCGGGATCAAGCGGTCGGGGATCGGCCGCGAGGGCGGCTGGGCGACAATCGAAGAATATACCGAGGCGAAGACGGTGATGCTCAATCTCGACGCCTGATGGCGGGCGCGACGGAGGAGGCATAGGCAGAAGCTTGTATCGAGTAAAAAATCTAACGGTGGATTGGTAGATTGTGAGCCGGGCTGGCTTCGAGAGGAGCAGCGCTGCGGATTAACGAAAAGACCTCATTGCGCGTGAGCGCCGGACCATGTCGTCGAAGATTGCGGCAGGCCGCTTGGGGACGGGAGGAGAGAGAGAATGACACTTCGTAATGTTTTTCGGCTGTCGGGCGCTGCGGTCGTGGCCCTCGCATGGTCGAATCTCGCGGCGGCGCAAGAGGCGCCGGTGGAGCCTGCATCCGAGGCAGCTCGGACGGGAGGATATGACGAGATCGTCGTCACCGCGAACAAGCGCGAGCAGAATCTGAACGACGTCGGCGTCACGGCTGCGGTTCTCGGCGGGGATGCCCTGCAGCAACAGAACCTCACCTCGCTCTCCGATATCGCAACCCGGGTTCCCAGCCTTTCCTACGCCGCAGCGCCAAACGGCACGCCGGTTTATACGCTGCGCGGCGTCGGCTTTTATGAAACCTCGATCGGTGCCTATCCCTCGGTCAGCATCTATGTCGACGAAATCCCGCTGTCCTTTCCCGTTCTGACGTCGCACTCGACCTTCGACCTCCAGCGCGTCGAGATTTTGAAGGGACCGCAAGGAACGCTGTTCGGCCAGAATGCCACGGGCGGCGCGATCAACTATATCGCTGCGAAGCCGACCGACAGCTTCGCCGCCGGCGGTTCGCTGACCTACGGCCGTTTCAACCAGGTCGATGTCGAGGGCTTTGTCAGTGGTCCTCTCGGCGCCGGGCTTTCCGCCCGTCTGGCGGGCCGCGCCGAATTCGCCGACGGCTGGCAGAAGAGCAGCAGCCGCCCCGGCGACACGAACGGCAAGGTCGAGAATTATATGGGGCGCTTCCAGCTTGCGTTCGAGCCCTCGTCGTCTGTGCGTTTGTTGCTCAACCTCAACGGCTGGAAGGACAAGAGCGAGACGCAGGCCGCCCAGCACATTGCTCTGCAATTCCAGAACGAGAATATCGGCGTGCCGTTCGGCTTCCCGGCAGGCGCTTTTCGCGACCCCGCAGTCGTAGCGGCGCCCTTCTCGCCCGGCGGGGCACGCGCGGCCGACTGGTCGCTCGGATCGAGCCTGTTCGGGCCCGGAAAGATACCGTTCGCCGACAATGATATGTGGCAGGCGTCGCTTCGCGCAGACTTCGACATCGGCGACTTCGGAACGATCACGTCGCTTTCTGCCTACACAAAATTCAGACAGCGGCAGGGCAATGACTCCGACGGCCTGCCGCTCAATGCGCTCGATGTTCCGCTGACGATCGGCCGGATCGAGACGATCTTCCAGGAGCTGCGTTTCGCCAACAATCCGCAGAACCCGTTTCGCGTCGTCGTCGGCGCCAATTACGAGAAGGACAAGGTCTATCAGGAACTGAATATCGACTATTTCAACTCGTCCGCGAGGGTCGGCTTCGGTTCGCTTTACGGCTTCCCCCTGAGCGTCGACAATCTCGCCAACGACCAGCGGATGCGCAACTACGCCTTCTTCGGCAACGTCGAATATGATCTTCTCGAAAATCTGACCGTGAAAGGCGGCATTCGCTATACCAATGCGCGCAACAAGGCGAACATCTGCCAAAGCGATCCCCAGGGACCGCCCTATCCATTCGGGAACGTAATCAAATTCTTCGGCTCGCTCTATTCCGGCCAGGCCTTCGTGCCCTACGCTCCGGGCGAGTGCGTCTCGATCAACGTCAACTCGGAATCGCCGGCCAATCCCGCGGTCGACTATCTCCCCTATGGCGGCACGGGTGCGTACATCAGCACGCTTCAGGAAGATAATGTCTCCTGGCGCGTCGGCGCCGACTACAAGGTCACGCCGGATACGCTGCTCTACGTGAACGTGTCCAAGGGTTATAAGGCCGGCAGCTTCCCGTCGATCACCGGCTCCACCCTCAACCAGTACGAACCGGCACGGCAGGAATCGGTTCTCGCCTATGAAGGCGGTATCAAGGCCACGCTTCTCGATCGGGCGCTGCAGCTCAATCTCGCCGGCTTTTATTATGACTATGCCGGCAAGCAGCTGCGTACGAAGCTCACCGATCCGACCTTTGGCCAGCTCGACGTGCTTCGCAACATTCCGAAGTCTTCCATCAAGGGCTTCGAACTCGAGATGACGATGCGCCCTTCGGACCATCTGGTGTTCAATGCAGCCTATACCTACCTCGATGCGAAGATCGATCGCTTCGTCGGCACCAATGCGGGCGGCGATACCGGGGTCGATTTTGCAGGGACGCCCATCCCCTATACCCCGAAGCATCAGGTCGCGTTCAGCGGAAATTACAACCCGCCGATCACGTCGAACCTCAACCTTTTGCTGGGCGCCACGATCAACTACCGCTCCGAAACGATTGCGACGCTCGGCGGCGACGTCAACCCGTCGACGATCAACGCCGCTTCGACCAATTGCGTCTATTGCATCGGCAACTATGCGCTGATCGATGCCCAGCTGGGCGTCGAGGACAGCGACGGAAAGTGGCGCGCCTTCATCTGGGGCAAGAATATCGGCAACAAATATTACTGGTCGAACGTCGTGTCGGGCTACGACACGGTATCGCGCTTCGCCGGGCGGCCCGCGACCTACGGCGTGACGCTCAGCTACAATTTTCGCTGATCGGCCAAAAAGTGGAAGGAACCGCGCGGAAGACGGCCGCGCGGTTCCTTTTGTCCCTCACCAGGGGGAGTGCGCGGAACGTCCCGGCGCATTATCCACGGAGCCAAGCGAATGATCGCGTTGGGAGAGCGGCCGTGTCCGGAACGATTGTCGAAGAACTGGCAGCCTTTGCCTCGGGCACGCGGCTGGCCGATCTTCCCACCGAAGTGGTCGAAGACGTCAAGCTCATCATCCTCGACTCTATCGGCTGCGCACTCGCGTCGACCGAACAGCCGAAGGGCAAGGCCGGGATCGACTATGGTCGGCTAACCGGCGGTAGGTCCGGCCCCGCCACCATCATCGGAACCGGCGATAAAGTGTCGATCTTCGGTGCAGCCTTCGCCAACGGCGAACTCATCAACACGCTGGACATGGACGCGATCCTGCCGCCGGGACATGTGTGTCCCTATGTTCTCCCGGGCGCGCTCGCGATGGCCGAACAGGAGGGCGCAAGCGGAGCTGCCCTCATCGAGGCGGTCGCCCTGGCGCATGAAATGTCCTATCGGCTTGGAAAGGCGATGGACTATCTGCGCGATACGCAGGACGGCAAGGTCTTGCCGCCCGAAATCTATGGCTACAGCAGCACGGTCTTCGGTGCGACCGCCGCAATTCTCAAGGTCAAGGGTGCGGCGACCGAGACGATAGCGCACGCCCTGGGCATCGCGGGATGCATCGCCCCCGTGCAGTCGCAAGCCGCCTGGTTCCAGCATGCGCCGAGTTCGACGATCAAATACCTCCAGGCGGGCGTCCTGACGCAAGCCGCGTTCAACGCTGCCCATATGGCCGAGTTCGGCCACCGCGGCGACCTGATGGTCCTCGACGACCGGCAATACGGCTTTCCGCGCTTCATCGGTACGAAGCGGTGGGAACCGGGGCCCATCACCGACGCCCTCGGCAGCGAATGGCGCTTTCCGGCCGAGCAGGGGTTCAAACCCTATCCGCATTGCCGCATTCTGCATGCGTTGGTCGATGCGATGACCGAAATCCTCGACACGCATGACATCAAGCCGCACGAGATCGAGCATATCAAGGCTTATGTCGAGGGGTTCGTCGAGCAGCCAGTATGGCTCAACCGCGAAGTGACGACGGTTCACGATGCGCAGTTCAGTATCGCGCACGGTCTTGCCGTCGCGGCGCATCGCGTGAAGCCCGGTAAGGAATGGATGGACCCGGACCTCGTGTTCGGAAAGTCGGTCATGAGCCTGATGGACCGGGTCACGCACGAAGTGCATCCCGATTATGTGAAGCTTCTGACCGGCAACGCGGCCAGCCGACCGGCGATTATCGAGATCACCGCGCGCGGTGAGATGCATCGCGGCGAGCGGCGCTTTCCGCGCGGCAGCAAGGCGCCCGAGGATGGTATTGCGCTCACGGTCGACGAACTGGTCACCAAGTTTCGCCACAACGCCGCCGGCGTCATTCCGGACAGCCAGATCGACCGCCTGGTCGAGGGACTCATGGACCTCGAACGCTGCCGCGACATACCGGGTCTGATGGCGGCGACCGCTCCCGCCTCGCGGACCCAGGCGGCCGCCTGACCCGCTAGCAGGAGGCGGACGCCTGCATGACCTGCCGCCCGTCGCCGGCGAACGCGGCGAGTTCGAGATCCTGCTCGCCGCGCAGGACGAGGTGAAGCGGTTCGCTGGAGATTGCGGGAGAGAGGCCGCGGAACGCGAATTGCCGCAGCCGGTTATCGCCAAGGCGGCGCCGCGCCAGATCGAGAAGCATCGTCGCAGTGAGCGGACCCTGCACGACGAGCCCATGGTAACGCTCTTCATTGCGGGCATAGGCGAGATCGTAATGGATGCGATGGCTGTTGAAGGTCAACGCCGAGTAGCGGAAGAGCAGTGCCTCCGACGGACGGATTTCGCGATGCAATTCCCACGATGCCGGATCGAAACTGCCGTCGCCGACCGGGGGCGCGAGCGGTGCATCGGGGGGCGCAGCCTCGCGATATACGATCGACTGGGTTTCGCGCAGCAGGGTCTCGCCGTCGGAACGGGTGTCGTGCTCGACTTCGACGAAAACGAGGCGCCCCGATCCTCCCGACTTTTCGGTAACTGAAGCGATGCGCGAGACACGTTCGACAGCGCGCCCGGCGCAGAGCGGCGCGAGAAACTCGACCTTGCTCGCTGCCCACATCCGGCGGGGCAGCGGAACGGGCGGCAAGAAACCGTCCGGGCCGCCGTCGCGGCGCGGATGTCCGTCCGGCCCCAGGGCCGTTGTCGGTGCGTCCGGGGTCGCGAGGCACCAGTGGAACCCTTGCGGAACCTCGTGGCTACCGGTTCCGGGCCGATCGAAGGTCGCGAGCCAGCGCACAAGCTGTGCGGCCTCGACATGGTCGTGGCGCGTCTCGCTGCGTCCGATCCAGGCATCCCAGTCGTTCATGAGTCAGGCCGCGGCCGCAAATTCGCGCAGCATATGCTTCGCAATCTGGAGCTGCAGGATCTGCGTCGTGCCTTCATAGATGCGATAGAGACGGGCATCGCGGAAGAAACGCTCGGCGTCATACTCGGCCAGGTATCCGGCGCCGCCATAGATTTGGACCACGCGATCGACGACCCGGCCGCACATTTCGGTCGCGAACACCTTGAACGCTGCCGCCTTGCGCAGGACATTCTCGCCAGCATCGGCACGGCGCGTGACGTCGGCCATCATCGCCTCGGCGGCATAAATTTCGATCTCGCTGTCGGCGAGCATCTGCTGGATCAGCTGGAAATTGGCGATCGGTTCGCCGAAGGCTTTGCGCTCGGAGGCGTAGCGGATCGCGCTGTCGAGCGCACGGCGCGCATAGCCCGTCGCCGCTGAACCGACCGAGATCCGTCCCGTATCGAGGCTCATCATTGCGAAAGCGAAGCCCTTTCCGAGCTCGCCGCCGAGCAAGGCGTCCTCGCCGACGCTGACGTCGTCGAGGATGATGTCGGCGATCTGGCTGCCCGCCTGTCCCATCTTCTTGTCGGGCTTGCCCACGGATACACCCACCGTGTCCATCGGCACGATAAACGCCGATACATGGGCGTTTTTCGGCAGATTGTCCTTGGATGTGCGCGCCATGATCAGCGCTACCTTTGCGAACGGGGCATTGGTGATATAGCGTTTGGTGCCGTTGAGCACCCAGCCATTATCGGTTTGTGTTGCAGTCGTCTGCAGCCCCGCCGAATCCGATCCCGAGCCGGGTTCGGTCAGCCCAAAACTCGCGATGTCGCCTGCGGCGATCCGTGGCAGCCACTCGGCTTTCTGCGCCGCCGTGCCGCCATTTTTGATTGCCGCGCAGAACATCCCTGTGTTGATCGTTACCAGCGAGCGAAACGCGGGCATCGCATAGGACAGGGCGTTGATGGTACGCGCATATTGCGTCACGTTCAGCCCCGCGCCGCCATGTTCCTCGGGCGTCGTCAACCCGAACAGGCCCATGTCGCGCATCTCGGCGACGATGTCGGCCGGGATCTCATCCGCTTCGATGATCGTCTTCTCGGCCGGCAGCAGCCGCTCGCGGACATAGCGCTGCAACTGCTCGATGAACTGCTCGAAGATATCCTCGTCCATGCCCGGATTGGCGCTGCCCATCATTCTGCTCCTCAAATCGGATCATAGGGGAAGACATGGGCCGACACTTCGTCGGCGCGGGCGAAGCTCGGGCGGAACGCCGGAAGCAGTTCACCTGCAATGCTTTCGGGAGTCCAGCCCTCGAGCTTGGCCATGGAGCGGATCGGGCGCGGCTTCGAGAAGAGCAGAATCTCGTTCTTTCGTACCGAGAATATCTGGTTCGATACGTCTTTCGCCGCGTCGGAAATGAGGAAGGATACGAGCGGCGCGATTTTGTCAGCCGACATTTCCTGCATGCGCTTCACGCGCTCCTGCTGCTCGGGCGTATCGGTCGGAAGCGACGAGGTCATGCGGCTCCATGCGAAGGGCGCGATGCAGTTCGAGCGCACGCTGGCGCGGGCCATGTCGAGCGCGATCGATTGTGACAAGGCGACGACGCCGAGTTTCGCGGCCGAATAATTCGCCTGGCCGATGTTGCCGATTAGGCCGCTGGTCGAGGTGAAGTGCACGAAACTCCCCGACTGCTGCTCACGGAAATAGGGTGTCGCGGCCTTCGAGACGTTGAAGACGCCGGTCAGATTGACCTCGATGACACTTTTCCAGTCCTCGTAGCTCATCTTGTGCCAGATGGTGTCGCGAAGAATGCCCGCATTATTCACTACACCATCGATGCGACCGAAATGCTGGACGGCATCTTCGATGATGCTGGCAGCTTCTTTCGGGTCGGCAACATTGCCGAAATTGGCGATCGCCTTGCCGCCGGCCGCAACAATATCGTCGGCAGTCGTCTGGGCCGGTGCTGCGTCGCTGCCATCGCCCGCCTGCGCGACGCCCGGATCGTTGACGACGACGGCCGCGCCCTCTGACGCGCAATGTAGCGCAAGTTCGCGGCCGATGCCGCGCCCTGCGCCGGTGATCGCAACCACCTTGCCTTCGAGACAATTCGCCATTTCACTCTCTCCCGAACGATTTCGAATGCGCGACTGATAAATGCAGACGTCGGCTCTCGCCAGCGCGGGGCCTCCCGCCATAGGGTTTCCCTATAGGGCAGGGAGTATGAGGCGGCGCATGGTTGGACAGGGGCGGGGCAGGATGGCAGTTGGCGCGCTCCGAAAAGGGTTGGCGCCTGATCGCCCACTCAGCAGGGAGATGCTCATGAAAATCCTCGTCCCCGTGAAGCGGGTGCTCGATTATAACGTCAAGCCGCGGGTCAAGTCCGACGGCACCGGCGTCGACCTGGCCAATGTCAAAATGTCGATGAACCCGTTCGACGAGATCGGGGTCGAAGAAGCGATCCGCCTGAAGGAAAAGGGCGTTGCGACCGAGATCGTCGCCGTCAGTGTCGGCCCGGCGAAGGCGCAGGAAACGCTTCGCACCGCGCTTGCGATGGGCGCCGACCGTGCGATCCTCGTCCAGACCGACGACGACGTCGAACCGCTCGCGCTTGCGAAGATCTTCAAGGCGATTGCCGATGCCGAACAGCCCGGCCTTGTCATCCTCGGCAAGCAGGCGATCGACGGCGACAACAACCAGACCGGCCAGATGCTCGCTGCATTGACCGGCTGGGCGCAGGGCACCTTTGCCAGCGCCGTGAACGTCGAGGGCGACAGCGTCAGCGTGACGCGCGAAGTCGATGGCGGTCTCGAAACGGTGAAGCTCAAGCTTCCCGCGATCGTCACCACCGACCTTCGCCTGAACGAACCGCGCTACGCCTCGCTGCCGAACATCATGAAGGCGAAGTCGAAGCCGCTCGATACCAAGTCGCCGGCCGATTACGGCGTCGACACGACGCCGCGCGTCAAGACGGTCAAGGTTTCGGAACCGCCCGTCCGCTCGGCCGGCGTCAAGGTTGCCGACGTCGATGAACTGGTTGCCAAGCTCAAAGCGATGGGAGTGCACTCATGAAAACGCTCGTTTGGGTCGAACATGACGGCAGCGCCGTCAAGGATGCCACGCTCGCCGCGGTGACCGCCGCCTCGAAGCTCGGCGAAGTCCATCTGCTCGTCGCCGGTGCCGGCGTCGACGGCGTAGCCAAGGCTGCTGTGCAGATTGCGGGTGTCGGCAAGGTCCACGTCGCCGACAATGCCGCTTTCGGTCACAACCTGCCCGAGAATATCGCGCCGCTCGTCGCCGACCTCATGGGGTCGCACGATGCGTTCGTCGCGCCCGCGACGACCACCGGCAAGAATATCGCGCCGCGCGTCGCCGCGCTGCTCGACGTGATGCAGATTTCGGAAATCCTGTCGGTCGAGGGTCCGAAGACCTTCACCCGCCCGATCTATGCCGGCAACGCGATCGCGACCGTCGAGAGCAGCGATCCGAAGCTGGTCCTCACCGTCCGCGGCACCGCCTTCGAGAAGGCCGCCACCTCGGGCGGTTCGGGCACCGTTGAAGCCGTATCGATCGGCGGCGACGCCGGCCTGTCGAGCTTTGTCGGCGCCGAAATCGCCAAGCAGGATCGTCCCGAGCTTACCTCGGCCAAGATCATCGTGTCGGGCGGTCGTGCGCTGGGCTCGAGCGAGAAATATCAGGAAGTCATCGTCCCGCTCGCCGACAAGCTCGGTGCCGCGCTCGGTGCTTCGCGCGCAGCGGTCGATGCGGGCTATGTTCCCAACGACTATCAGGTCGGCCAGACCGGCAAGATCGTCGCACCGGAAGTCTATTTCGCGATCGGCATCTCGGGCGCGATCCAGCATCTCGCCGGAATGAAGGATTCGAAGACGATCGTCGCGATCAACAAGGACGAGGATGCCCCGATCTTCCAGGTCGCCGACTTCGGCCTCGTCGCCGATCTCTTCAACGCGGTTCCGGAGCTACAGGAGAAACTATAGCTTCAGGCGCGGTAGCGCACCGCCTTGACGAAGGCGGCTAGCGCCGGGGTTTGTTGCCTGCGGCTCGGATAGTAGAGGTGAAATCCCTCGAATATTTGTCGCCAGGGCGTCAGCACTTCGACCAGCTGGCGGCGCTCAATCTCTTGTCGCACATAGTCGAGAGGGAGATAAGCCAGGCCGCAGCCGGCGGCCGCGGCATCGCGCACCTGCAGGATGCTGCTGAACACGAGTTGCCCGTCGACCTTGACCTGCTCCTGCTGCTTTCCTTTCCGGAACGTCCAGGTGAAGAAGGCTCCGTGCGTCGGCAGCCTCAGGTTGATGCAATTGTGCGCGACCAGTTCGCGCGGCGATTTGGGGATGGGATTTCGCTCGAAATATGCTGGCGTCCCGACCACGGCCATCGGGACGTCGGGGCCGATCCGCACGGCAATCATGTCCTTGGCGATCAGCCCGCCGCGCCGGACACCAGCGTCATAACGGTCGCTCACGATGTCGGCGCGCCCATAGTCGGTTGTCAGCTCGATCCGGATGTCGGGATAACCGGGAAGGAACTTCTCGATCGCGGGCCATAGCACACTGTGCGCCGCATATTCGTCGGCGGTGATGCGAATCGTGCCGGCCGGACGATCGCGCAAGTCGCTCAGCGATGCGAAGGCGCGATCGATCTCGCCCAGCGAAGGTCCGACGTCGGCAAACAGCCGCTCGCCTGCGTCGGTCAGGCTCACGCTGCGTGTCGTGCGCGAGAAGAGCCTTATTCCCACACGTTCTTCCAGCGACCTGATTGTCTGGCTGAGCGCGGACTGGGACACGCCAAGCCTCGCCGCCGCGCGTGTGAAACTGCCTTCCTCGGCAACCGCCGTGAAGGCACTGAGGTCGCGAAGATCTTCGCCCTTCATTCATTAGCTCCGCTTATTTTAATATACCGATTATAGTATCTAATCGACGATGTCACCACGGCCTATTTTGTTCGGTAATTCATGCAGGAGTTTTGAACATGAAATCGGTGACCTTTTCGAACGGCAGCCTGACGCTGGCAGGAAATCTGCACCTCCCTCCCGATTTCGAAGAGGGCAAGCGCTATCCCGCCATTGCGTGCGTTCATCCGGGTGGCGGCGTGAAGGAGCAGACCGCCGGCCTTTATGCCGCTCGTCTTGCCGCCGAAGGCTTTGTGGCGCTTGCGTTCGATGCCTCCTTCCAGGGCGAAAGCGGCGGCGAACCGCGGTCTACGGAAAACCCCCATGCGCGCGTGGAAGACGCCCGCTCTGCCATCGACTATCTTGTGACCCAGGATTTCGTCGATCCGGATCGTGTCGGTATCCTCGGCGTGTGCGCCGGGGGCGGATATGCGATCAATGCCGCGATGGCCGATCGGCGCGTGAAAGCGGTCGGCGGCGTCAGCACCGTCAATATCGGCGACATGTTTCGCCGGGGCTGGGATGGAACGGGCGATATCGGCCAGTCGCTCGCCTTGCTCGAAATGGGATCGGCGCAGCGGACCGTGCGCGCGCAGGGCGGTGAGGGCGACAATATTCCTTTCTCGCCCACCAGTCTCGATGGCGTCGACGATCGGGACATGCGCGAGGCCTATGATTATTACCGGACTCCCCGGGCGCAGCATTGCAACGCCCCGGGATTTTTTCCCGCGAGCAGCCTGGTGCCGCTGGTCACCTTCGACGCCTTCCACCTCGCCGACAGCCTTCTCACCCAGCCGTTGCAACTCGTTGCGGGCAGCGATGCCGGGTCGCTGTGGTTCAGCAAGGATATCCTCGCAAAGGCCGCAAGTGCCCAGAAGGATCTCCATATCGTCGAGGGCGGCACGCATCTGGCATTGTACGACCAGCCTGCGGCCGTCGACGAGGCGATGGCCAATCTGGCGCCCTTCTACAGAAACCATCTCGCGGCCTGAGGGGGCGCGGGAAGGGGCCTCACATCATCTATGCGGCGCGCCTCGGTACGAGGTCGCGCCGTCATCCGGGACGGCACTGTCCCTCTTAATGGGGAATGTGCCGGTGCCGGGCAGCAACTATCCCGTAGGCCACAGGGGCGCGCGCCAGTTCGGCGGCGCGCCCCGGCTTGATGAGGCAGCATAATTGCCTTGCGCTCGGGAGAGGTCGGAGAAATGGCAAGACTATATGTGGCAGGGCTTCCTGCCGACCCCGTGACTGTCTCGGACCGCGATGCGGCCAATGTTGTCGTTGCGGGCGTCTAGACCGATGGTTTCCCATCGCGTCACGAGCCCGCCTCTTGCATTGCATCGCGAACCGGTGCGCGGACAATGCCCGGCCTGCGAAAGCGAGAGCCTCCACAGCTACCCCGTAAACTCCGAGGGAGGCTGGTTTCAGGCTGTCAAATGCGATCGCTGCCTGCACTCGGTCAGTCGAGAACGCGGGCCACGCCTCGGGCCCATCAGCCTGCTTTCCGATTTAATCAAGGATGCGGCCCGATGATCGCGGTCGATGTGGGCGGTACCTTCACCGATGTCGTGTCGCTTCGCGGCGGGAAGATCGAGACGGCCAAATTGTCGACTGACTATGGCGACGTCACGCGTCCGATCATAGAGGGGGCGTCGCTTCTCGGCGCTGCGGACGCTGCGCTGTTCAACCATGCAAGCACGCACGGTCTCAACGCTGTCATCACCCGCAAACTTCCCAAAATCGGCTTTCTGACCACCGAGGGCCATCGGGACATTCTCGACATGGGCCGTGTATGGCGCCCGGCGTCGGCGATCCTTGATCCGCGCTGGCGGAGAAGCTTCGGCGACGCGGCGCGTCCTCTCGTTCAGCGATATCTTCGGCGCGGCATTCGCGAGCGCATGCTGGCCGACGGATCCGAGCTTTTTCCGCTCGATGAAGACCATGCCCGCGAGCAGATCGAATTGCTGGGCCGATGCAAGGTTGAAGGCGTCGCGATCTGCCTCATCAACGCCTATGTCGACAGCCGTCACGAACTGCGGCTGCGCGAGCTCGTGGCGGAAATTCTCGGAGACATTCCCTGTTCGATTTCGAGCGACGTCTCACCGCTCGCTCGCGAATATGCCCGTGCGTCGACGACCATCGTCGATACCTTCATGAAGATCATCTACGGCAGCTACACGCAGCGGCTCGAAGCTGGTCTTGCTGCGGCCGGGTTCAAGGGCGAGCTCAACTTCGCGGATTGCGCCGCAACGCTGGTGCCCGTCGAGCGGGCGATGGAACGGCCCTACCGGATCGTCTTCTCCGGCCCGTCGGCCGGAGCAGTGGGAAGCGCGCATTTCGGCCGCCTGATCGATGAACCCAATCTGTTGTGCGCCGATGTCGGCGGCACGTCCTGCGATATCAGCATCGTGACCGACAGCGCGCCGTTCGTGAACACATCGTTCGAACTCGAGCACGATCTGATCGTCAACTCGCTCGCGATCGATGTATCGGCGATCGGAGCAGGGGGCGGCAGCATCGTCCAGATCGGGCGAGCCGGGGAGATTGAAGTTGGCCCCGAGAGCGCGGGATCGACACCAGGCCCCGCCTGCTATGGCCGGGGCGGCGCGCGGCCTACGACCACCGATACATTTCTCATGATCGGCATTCTCGATCCCGGCAAGTTCGCCGGCGGAGCGATCCAGCTCGACCGGACCCTGTCCGAGCAGGCCTTCGAAAATCTGGATTGCGGCTTCTCGCTTTCGCAGCGGGTGCGCTACGCTTTCGAAATCGCGACCAACAATATCGCCGAAGGTCTGCTCAACGTCGCAATCAAGAATGGCGTCGATCCGCGCGACTATAGTCTGATGGCCTATGGCGCCGCCGGGCCGATGCTGCTGACCGGCGTTCTCGACGCACTCAAGTGCAAGCAGGTTATCGTTCCGCCGAATCCCGGCCTCTTCTCGGCGCTGGGACTATTATCCGCGGACCAGGTCTTCAGTTCGAGCCGCAGCCTCTACGCCATGCTGACGCCCGATGTCGCCGGGCAGATCGACGATCTTTACAGCACGATGGAAGAGCAGCTTCGCGGCGAACTTGACGCGGGGGCAGCGGTCACCTTCGAGCGCAGCTTCGACGCGAGGCTGGCCGGGCAGAGCTGGGAGACGCCCTTCGTTCCGGCGCCCGACGGCAAGATCGATGCGGCCGCGATCGAAACGATGCTGGCGACATTTCACGACACCTACGAACTGCGCTCGGGCAATCGCTTTCCGGACTTTCCGGTGCAGGGCGTCGTCTTTCGCGTACGTGCCGTGTTGGACACGCCCAAGGTCGAATATCCCGAGGCGGCGGTCCGCGACCCGGCGGTAGCGCTGATGCCGACGCGCACGGTGACGCTACGCTACCTTGGCGACCTTGAGGACGCGAGCGGCGAGGGGCGCCGGGAAGCGCAGGTATTCGATCGCGCGGCGCTTTGCCGTGACGACCGCATCGAGGGTCCGGCGCTCATCGAGGAGGGACTGTCGACCACCCATGTCGGTGCCGGACAATATGCCCTGGTCGGCCGCTATGGTGAACTTCTCATTCGTCGGAGCGAAACGCTGTGAAGATGATGGAAAAGATGCAAACGGGGAGCTCGACCGTGCTGCTCCGCAATCTCCCCGACGGCGAATTTGCTGCGCGTTACAAGTGCGACCGGTTCACGGCATCGGTGCTGCTCAATCGGCTTCGCTTCGCCGTCGAACATATGTCGACCGGCTTCATGCGGGAGGCCTTCTCGCCGATCATCCGCGACTGGTATGATTTTGCCTGTACCATCAGTGGCCCGCCCGAGATGGACTATCCGATGCCCGTGGTCAGCAACAGCCTGGTCGTCTTTCTGGGGACGATGGGCGATGCGGTCCGCAACAGCGTTGCCGAATATACGCCCGAGGCGCTGCAGCCCGGCGACATCCTGATCTGCAACGATCCCTATCGTGGCGGCACCCACGTCAACGACGTGTTGTTCGTACGACCTGTCTTCTTCGAGGGTGAACTCGTCTCCTTCGTGAACATGCGCGCGCATCAGCTCGACATCGGGGGCACCGTGCCCGGCGGATTTTCGGCCACGAAGCGCAATGTCTATGAAAATGGGCTGGTGATCCCCCCGATGCTGCTCTGGTCGGCGGGCAAGCCGGTGCGGTCGACGTTCAGCCTCATCTTCGATAATTCGCGCTTCGGCGGCCTGCTCCTGCCCGACTTCTACAGCATCGCGCACCAGCTCGAACTGGGTGAAAGCCTCGTTCTGGAGAATATCCGCCGCTATGGCCTCGACGCTTATCGCGGCACCCTGGAATATGCCTGCGACGCATCGGCGGAGCGCATGCGCATGGCCATCGCGGGGATACCGGACGGTGACTATGAGGGCTCGGCCCTCATCGATGCCGATGGCGTCGACGACACGCTCGATTATCGGGTGGTCGTCACGCTTCGCAAGCGCGGACATCACATCGAGGCCGATCTCTCGGGCACGTCGGCACAGGCACGCTCTTCAATCAACTGCGGGATCCTCGATGCGAAAACCGCCGTGGGCGTGGCGTTGACGATCCTCCTTGACCCGGAAGCGCCTTTCACCTCGGGGACGTGGCGCGATATCGACCTCGCCGCGCCGCCGGGGACGATTTTGACGTCGCTTCCGCCCGAGGGCGCCATCATGATGTTCTGGGAAAGCAGCGGCGCGCTGGTCGCAGCGATCCTCGACGCGCTCAATCCGGTTCTCGGCGAAAATGCCGTCGGCGGCGACTATGGGTCGACGAACACGCATAATGCCTATGGGGTCCATGCCGACGGTACGCCATGGGCCAATGTGTGCCAGTGCGGCGGCGAACATGGGCCTTGGGGTGCGACGAAGGATAGCGATGGCGACAGCTATACCGTTCTCCTGACCCTCAACAATCTCGACCCGGCCACCGAGTCCATCGAGGCGGACACGCCCGTCGTCGTCCTCCGCAAGGAACATGCGATCGACACGGGGGGCGCAGGGACACGGCGGGGCGGGGCGGCCAACCTCAAGGACACGCTCTGGCTCACCGACGCCGAGCATTACAGCTCCCCGTTCCGGACCCGGGCGCCGAGCGGCGTCGGAGCCAATGGCGGCGAACCTGGACCTTGCGGTGCCGTGTGGTTCTTTCCACCCGAGCAGCAGGGGCTCACGGGACTGCTGGCGACAGGCGCGGACGTTTATGGATCGAGCGTTCCCGTGGCAGGTGTCCTCGACCCGGAAACCAGGTCGCTCGATCCCGAAGACGGTAAATATCACTATTATGCGAGCGAGCCGGTCTGGAAGACCGCGCCCGGGACGATCTCGCGCTACATTACCAACGGCGGCGGGGGGTGGGGGGCGCCCTTCGATCGGGATCCGGCAAACGTCCTCGCCGACGTTCGCAATGAATATGTCAGCATCGAGCGCGCGGCGCGCGACTATGGCGTGGTGATCCTTGGCGATCCGCAGCACGACCCCGAAGGGATATCGATCGACGAAGACGCGACTGCGCGCCTTCGCCGCGAATATACTGCGTAAACCGCAAATCCGGAGAATTGAAATGCCTGCGATAAAGGATCAGAAATTCGTCGTCGTCGGCGGGGCGAGCCTACTGGGATCGCACATAGGCGAGCAGCTTCTTGCGGCTGGCGCGCGCGAAATCATTCTCCTCGACAATCTCGCGCTGGGATCGACGGATAACATCGATCATCTGTTGGACGATACGCGATGCAGCTTCGTTCGCGGCGATATCCTTCGCCTGAACGAACTCTATGATCCGTTTGAAGGCGCAGCCGGCGTCTTTGCGGTTGCGGGCTTCCTCGCCGCGCCGATCATGGCGAACCCGTGGATGGGGATCGACGTCAACATCCGCGGTATGCAGAATGTGATGGAAGCATGCCGGTATCGGGGCGTGAAGAAAGTCGTGTTCAGCTCCTCTGTGGGTGTCTACGGCGCGGTCGGAGACGAACCGAACAGCGAGGATTCTCCTTTGCGTTGGGGGGGCATGCAGCCCGGCGTCATCATTTACTGTGCCTCCAAGGTTATCGGCGAGGGCATCGGGCGGCTCTACGAACAGCAACACGGTATCGAGTTTCTGGGGCTTCGCTATTCGGCAATCTACGGCGAGCGCCTGCACAAGCGGGCGCTCGATGCGACCCGCATGGTGGAGGCCTATGAAGCCGTGCGTGCAGGACGCGCGCCGGTTATCGAAGGCGATGGCAGCGGCGTCCAAGATTATGTCTATGTCGGCGATGTCGCGCGGGCCAATCTGATGGGCATGGAAAGCGCGGCCACTGGCCTCGGCCTCAACATCGTGTCGGGCGACGATACGTCGCAGCGCGAGATCGTCGAGTTGATCATCGCTGCCGCCGGCTCCGACATGAAGCCTGAGTTTCGCGTTGATCCGACCCGGCTCGCCCTTCCTGTTTCGCACAAGCAGGGGTTCAGTCGCAAGGCAGCCGAAGACCATATCGGATGGACGCCGCAAGTCACGATCGCCGAAGGCATCGGACGCGTGGTCGCATGGTTTGACAGGCAGAATTCTGAAAAACAGTACTAGGGTCATGACTCGTTGATTTGATGTGACGGTTGTGATCCAGGCTCGCGATAAGGGGCCTGGAAGATGAATGATTTGTTCTGGCTTACGGACGAGCAGATGGCGCGTCTTCAGCATCGAGGAGGCTCCAATGACCGCGTCAGATCGATCGGCAGGCGGCGAAAACGGGATCCCTGCCGACCTCGCGCCGGGGCTCGACCTGTTCGCCGCGGCATGGCTCGAGAAATTTTGCGAGATCGGCGGCTCGGTTCATATGGGCCCGGACGGCAAGGCGCTCTTCGGCTGGGCCGAATATAGCTGCAGCCGTTTCTACAGCGAGCCCTCAGCGGAGCTCTCCGAGGCCGACCAGCGGCGCGAGCATGCCTTTCGCGGCGCCGATTATAATGGGCGGATCAGAGCTTTGATGGACCTGCTCGAAACGCTGCCGCAAGGGGCCGAAGCGGTGAAGGCGCATATGCGTCTCCACGGTATGCGCCATTATATAGGACCAGTCGGGCCGCGCCCGCCGGCGAACTGAGGCCGGCCCCGCACCGGTGCCATATTACCGGCGCAGCGTCACCGCTATCGGGCAATGGTCCGAATAATGTTTCTCGCCCTCCGCATAGCGCGTCTCGGCAAAGGCGAGCATATCGGTAGCGGCGCGGCGATCGAGCGCGATATGATCGATGAAGCTGTCGTAGCGCGGATCGCATTCGGGACGTATGCCTTCATCGGCTAGCCGAAGATCGCTGTTTGCCGGTTCGCCATCGTCGATCTCCGCCCAGACCCGATCACCCGGGAGGGCGAGGCGCCGGTTCCAGTCGCCGAGAATAGCGAAGCGGGCAGGCCCTTTTGCGGCCGCATCGATCCACGTCTCGAGCGCAGGTATCTGGTCCAGCAATATCGGGCAGGCCTTGGCGGTATCGCCGGCGAAGCAACCCGATTTGAGGTGAACGCCGAGCAGCCGGATCGGCTCGCGCCCGGCGGGCTTCAGCAGGATATCGATGCCCGACCGCAATTGCTCGTTGCCGCCCATCAGCGAGATCACATCGGCGTTGCGATCGAAGGCGATACCCTTGCGGACGGCAAAGCCCACCGCCTGGCGGATGACCGTCTGCTCCGGATATTTGCCGCCGCAGGTGCCGCCCGGGTTCCACGGCCTGCCTTCCATAACGATGGTATAGCGGCGCGGATCGAACACTCTCGCCGCCGCGGCGGGATTTTCCGCCTCCTCGAAGGCGATGACATCGGCGTCGAGCCCGTCGGCGATCCGGCGCATCGCCCCATAGTCGGCTTCGGTGCGGGGATTGCATCCCACCCCGTCCTTCTCGGCGAGGAATTCGAGATTCCAGCTTGCGAGTTTGAGCGGACGGTCGACCGGCGCGGACGCGGCAGGCGGCGCGGCGGTGGGCACGCATGCCGAAAGTGAGAGGGCGACAGCGAAAGCAAGCGATATCGGTGATTTCATCGGTCGCTTCTGGGCTCGGGACCGGCAGCGTGCAATCGCAGATGATGCCGTGCCATGCGAAATGCGGCGAACAGAAATCCGACAATGAGCCGGCTGTATGGGATGCGCGGCAGGAGAGGGCGGAGGGTTAAACCAGCTCCACCTTCAGCCTGCGGCCGACGCTCCGCGCGGCGCGCGCGAGCGTATCGAGCGTCACATTATGCTCGTCCGGATCGAGCACCCGATCAAGCTGCTTGCGGCTCGTGTGCATCTTCTCCGCCATGGCGGCCTTCGTCAGGCTCTGCTCCAGCATGGCCTCACGAAGAGCGTAAGCGATCACGCGCTTGATCGCCGTGGTGGAGACTTCATCGCGAATGCCTTCCTCGTCGAGCCAGGCGTCGAGCGAAGTCAGTTCGCGGGGATCGCGTCGATCCCGTTTGACCTCCATATTGAGCCTCCTATCTATATTCTCCCTTCCTGGCTTCTCCGAGATCGATGTCTTTCTGGGGTGTTTTCTGTGTCTTCTTGATAAACGCATGCACGACGATGATCGTCTGCGTCGCCTTGTGGAAGAACCAGAGGAGCCGAAGCTCCCGCCTGGAAGGCAGCGTGCTGCGCAGCTCCCAGAGTTTTCCAACCTGACGGCAAAGCGGCATTCCTATGGGATAGCCGAGTTGCAGCGTTTTCAGATCTTCTCCCACCACCTTCTTGTCATCTGCGGAAAGGCCACGAAGGACATCGAGGACGACCTCGTTTCCTGCAGCCGTCTTATGAAATAGCACCTCGTACATGTATCAGCTCCCGTTTTCCGAGATATTCCATGACTTTTCTCCATTTTGACTTGCTAGGACCGGGCAAATCGCCCGTGTTCGGCATGTGTCATATATGATACATTTTGTCAAGGGCTGTCTGGGCGAGCGTCGGCAAGCCAGGGACGCCACGGCCTCGTAAAACCATGGCATCCCGGAATGTTCGGCTCAGGCTGCTCGCCGTCGCGGAGAGAATCGGAAATCCGTTTCGACAGGGGGCAAGGTCTTGCGCCGCGAATGGCCGCCGATCGCCTTGACGGGCCGATCGATCAGCAGGGCGGGTGCGGGCAATCCTTCGCTGAGCATGTCGGCCCAGATGGTCGCGAGTTCGCGGCGGCGCGGCATATAGGCGGCGCGGTTATAGGCGCCTTCGCTGTTGCTCATCTGCTTGGGGATATGCGCGAGCATGAGATCGATGATGGCGCGGTCGGTGTCCTTGCCGTGCCGCTCGGCCCACTCGTTCATGATCGTCGAGAAGGCGGCCCGGAACCCGTGCGGGACATGATGTCCGTGATAGCCGGCGCGGTTGAGCAGATAGCCGATGGCATTTTCGCTCATCGGACGGTGCGGGTGCCGGTTGCTCGGGAAGACCAGATCGCCTTCGCCGGTGAGCGGCCAGATCGCGCGGAGCACGGCAACCGCTTGCGGGGGAAGCGGGACGAGATGGTCGCCGCCGATCTCGTCCTTCCGGTCGAGATCGCCTTTCATGCGCGCCGAGGGAATACGCCAGAGCGGGAGCTTGCCGTCGAGATCCTCGAATTCGGCCCAATGCGCGCCGCGAAGCTCGCTTGGGCGCACCGCGGTCAGCGCGAGGAGACGGAGACCGAGCCGCGTGATCGGGCGGGCATAATCTTCCTCGGCGGCAATGATCATCTTCTTCAGCGGTTCGAGCTCGACGATGGCCGGCTGGCGTCCCTTGCGCAAGGGTTTCAGGACCGCGCCGAGCTTCTCGGCGGGATCGCGCTCGACGATGCCCTGGGCGATGCCGAACACGAATACCGCGGAGATACGCTGGCGAATGCGTTTCGCGGTCTCGATCGAGCCGCGCGCCTCGATCTCGCGCAAGACCCCGAGGAGGAGGGGCGGGGAGAGATCGGCGATGGGAAGGTCGCCGATGGTCGGGAACACATCGCGTTCGAGGCTGCGGATGACGTCGGCGGCGTGAACGACGGCCCATTGCGACTTGGCGTTGGCATGCCAATCGCGGGCGACGCGCTCGAACGTCTGGCGCGATGCCTCGAGGATCGCTTCGATCTTGAGGCGCTTGACGATGGCAGGGTCGCGCTTTTCGTTCAGGATGGCAGCTGCTTCGTCGCGCTTGCCGCGCGCATCGGCAAGCGAGACCAGCGGCCAGGCCCCGAAGGCCATGCTCTTCTGCTTGCCGTCATAGAGGTAATTCCAGCGCCATAATTTGCCGCCGCTGGGGGTTACGAGGAGCAGCAAACTGCCGCCATCCGACATCTTATAGGGTTTTGAACGCGGTTTTGCTGCTTTGACCTTGATATCGCTCAGCATTTCTCTTCTCCGAAGATACCATGTTTTTGGACCGCCGATACCATGGATCAGTACCCGGATTGGTACTGGATGGCTCCGAACGGCTCTGAACCGCTACGGAAAATCAGGCGAGCTAAGCATCGGAATTCAGAGAGAAAAAGTCGATATAACCGGACTTTTACGGACCCCTGCGGACAGGTGTCTGGCGGAGCGGGAGGGATTCGAACCCTCGATACGGTTTTGCCGTATACTCACTTTCCAGGCGAGCGCCTTCGACCACTCGGCCACCGCTCCGCTGCACCCGGTCGTTTCGTGCGGAGCACGAAGCGTGAATCGGATGCTCCAATTCGCTCTGGAAGGGGCGCCCTAATCGCTTGCCGGGTCTTTCGCAAGTCGGATGGGCGTGGCAGACAGGCGCGATGCGACATCTGCTTCTGGCCGCCGCCCTGCTCGCTCTTCCAGTTCATGCCGGAGAGCCTGCCCTGATCCCGTCGCCCGGCGAGATTGCCGCCGCGGCGCCCGCGAGCGACTGGATCGCGATCGCGCCGTCCGACCTGCTCGTCATGGACCTCGCGCCCGATGCGAAGGGCCACCCGCGCCGCGTCGTCATCCAGTTGATGCCGCCGCCCTTCAGCCAGGGCTGGATCGGCAATATCCGCAAGCTCGCCGCCGCGCATTGGTGGGACGGCACCGCCGTCACCCGCGTGCAGGACAATTATGTCGCGCAATGGGGCGATCCGACCGAGAAGAAGCCGCTGCCGAAGGGGTTGGTGACGGTGCCGGAGAGTGAGTATGTCCAGCGCGTGCCTGCCGCCGAAGAGGAACAACTCGGCCGGCTTGAACTGGTCGATTCCTATGCCGAGGCGGCCGATATCAGGGATGGTTGGCCGCTTGCCCAGAGCGGTGATTATTGGTGGCCGGTCCATTGCTACGGCGCGGTCGGCGTCGGCCGCAACATGTCGCCCGATACGGGCTCGGGCGCCGAACTCTATGCCGTGATCGGCCACGCGCCGCGCCATCTCGACCGCAATATCGCGGTCGTCGGCCGCGTGATCAGCGGGATCGAGCATCTGTCGAGCCTGCCGCGCGGCACGGGCGACCTCGGTGTCTATGAGCGCGCGGAGGAGCAGGTGCCGATCGTTTCGATCCGGCTCGCGACCGATCTGCCTACGGCCGAGCAGCCGAAATTCGAATATCTGTCGACCGACAGTGCGAGCTTTGCGCGCTACGCCGACGCGCGGAAGAACCGTCGCGATCCCTTTTTCATCACGCCCGCGGGTGGCGCCGACATCTGCAATATCGCGGTGCCGATCCGGCCTGTCGCCGCGAAATAGGCGCGGTGGAGGATTTTACCGTCACGACACCGCTCTGGCGCTGGCAGTCGGCGACCGCGCCGGCGGCGTGGTTCTTCCTGACCATCGCGGGCGAGGCCGCCGACGGGATTCGTCTCGCCGCGATCGGCGGCCAGTGGCTCGATGGCTGCAAGGGATTCGGCTCGGCCCGTGTGCGCGCGACGATCGGCGACACGCGCTGGAACACCTCGGTCTTTCCGCACCGCGAAAGCGGCGGCTGGCTGCTTCCGGTCAAGGCCGCGGTCCGCAAGGCCGAAAACCTTGCCGAGGGCGACGCGGTGACGGTGACCGTCAGTCTTTAGGCGGGTTTTCCGCCTTCGCCTCGCGCGCCTGCGTCTTGCGCTTGCGCAGGTTGGCGCGCAGCGCCTCGGCCAGGCGGCGCTCGCGTTCGAGGTCGGCGGGGGAGGGCGGTTTGCTCACAAGGGGGGCGATGCGGCGAAATCGGCGCAGCGTCAAGCCTCGCACCTTGACAGCGGCAAGGCGCCCCGCCATAGGCCGCGCCTGCCCAGCGAGCATCTGTTCGCGGGCGTCCCGGATGCTGCTGTAGCTCAGTGGTAGAGCGCACCCTTGGTAAGGGTGAGGTCGAGAGTTCAATCCTCTCCAGCAGCACCATTTTCCGGATTATTCGGCCAATGGCTCGGCCCAACCCGGCAAGACGGGGCCGGCCCTAGATGCGCGCCGACAGCAGCCAGTCGTGGAACAGCTTGACCGACGGCTGGCGCAGCGCGCGCGGGCGGCAGACGAACCAATAGCTGTAGGGACTGTCGACGTCGAAATCGAACAGGCGAACGAGCCGCGGGTCCTGTGCATCGTCAAAATGATGGCCGTGCATGAAGGCGACCCCGATACCCTGTGCCGCCGCTTCGAGCATCAACGGACCCGAATCGAAAAAATCGATCCCCGCCGGTTCGAGATAGGGCATACCGACCGCCTTCCGCCACTCCGCGAAGGTCTCGGGCATTTCGCGGTGGAGCAGGACGGTCAGGCGCTGCAACTGTTCGGGGACGGTGATCGCGCGGCCGTCGTCGGTCAGCGTCTTGGCCGCGATGGGGAAAACCTTGTCCTGGTCCAGCCGTGCCGCGTAAAGCGCCGGATCGATCGACCGTGCGAGCGCGATCGCGGCGTCGATCCCTTCGCCGAGCCGCGCCTCGGCGTGCGACAGCGTGTCGAGATCGATATGTAGTTCGGGGTGCAGGCGGCGCAATTCGGGAAGGCGCGGAAAGAGCCGCTGCTGCGCAAAGAGCGGCAGGACATTGAGGTGCAGGCGCAGCGATGCGTCGGGACTGCCGACACGGCCGAGCACTCCGCGCAGATCGTCGATGATCGGCGATAATTGTTCCTGCAGCTCGCGTCCCGTCTCGGTCAGGCTGAGGCCGTGGTGGTGACGGTTGAAGAGCGGCCGGCCGACCGCGTGCTCGAGCGTCTGGATGCGCCGCGACAGCGCCGGCATCGACAGGCCAAGCTCGCTCGCGGCCGCCTTCACCGTGCCGTGGCGCGCGACCTCGAGAAAGGCTTCCATGCTGCTGAGGGGGGGAAGGCGTTGCATGATCGTCTCGGCGGCGGTGATGGCATGGCGCTTACTGACATGCCAGAAAATTTGTGCGGTGCGGCGTAATTGGCGTCTGCTCGTTCCGAGCGAACGGGGGTCGAAAATCGGGAACGACCATCCTATCTTCCGCATATTGACCTCTTTGCGGGAGAAAGAATTTGGCCGACGCCGCGGTAAAAGAGAAAAGCGTCAAACTGCAAGTCGCCAATGCGCGCGCCGAGGAAAGCGGGGGCGGCATTGCCCGTATCCCGCGATCGGCGATGGCTCAGCTTGGCGTGACCGAAGGCGACGTCATCCAGATCAGCGGCAAGCGCGAGACCGCTTCGCGCGTCGTCGCACCCTATGCCGAGGACGAGGGGCTGGAGGTCATCCGCCTCGACGGCCTGCAGCGCGCCAACGCGGGGGCCGGGGCCGGGGACATGGTGCAGTTGAGCCGCGCCGAAACGCGCCCCGCGACGCGCGTCGTCTTTGCGCCCGCGCAGGAAAATCTGCGGCTTCAGGGTTCGGCGAATGCCTTGAAGCGCAGCTTCTTCGGCCGCCCGCTCGTCGCGGGCGACACCGTTGCGACCGCTGGGCAGCAGCGGCTGCCGTCGGGCGACATGCCGCCACAATTGCGCCAGATGCTCAACGCACCGGCCTATGCGCTCGCCGAAGTGCGCCTGCTCGTCGTCTCCGCGAGCCCCAAGGGGATCGTGACGATCGACGAGAATACCGAAGTCGAACTGCTTCCCGAATATCAGGAGCCGCAGGATACGCGGCGCACCGACGTCACCTACGACGATCTCGGCGGGCTTGGCGATACGATCGACCAGCTTCGCGAGATGGTCGAGCTGCCGCTCCGCTATCCCGAACTGTTCCGCCGGTTGGGCGTCGATCCGCCGCGCGGCGTGCTGCTCCACGGCCCGCCGGGAACGGGCAAGACGCGTCTCGCACGCGCGGTCGCAAACGAGAGCGAGGCGCAATTCTTCCTGATCAACGGACCCGAGATCATGGGCAGCGCCTATGGCGAATCCGAAAAGCGGCTGCGCGATGTGTTCGAGGCCGCGACGAAGGCCGCGCCGTCGATCCTGTTCATCGACGAGATCGATTCGATCGCGCCGAAGCGCGGGCAGGTGACGGGCGAGGCGGAGAAGCGCATCGTCGCGCAGCTCCTGACCCTGATGGACGGGCTGGAACCGCGGACGAACCTGGTGGTCATCGCGGCAACCAACCGTCCCGATGCGATCGACGAGGCGCTGCGCCGTCCGGGCCGGTTCGACCGCGAGATCGTGATCGGCGTTCCCGACGAGAGCGGGCGGCGCGAGATATTGGGCATCCACACGCGCGGTATGCCGCTTGGTGAGGATGTCGATCTGGCCGAACTCGCGCGCACGACTTTCGGTTTCGTCGGCGCCGATATGGCGGCGCTGACGCGCGAGGCGGCAATCGAGGCCGTGCGGCGGATCATGCCGAAGCTCAACCTCGAGGACGGGACGATCCCGCCCGAAGTGCTGGAGGAATTACGCGTCACGCGCGATGACTTCAACAATGCGCTAAAGCGGGTGCAGCCTTCGGCGATGCGCGAGGTGATGGTGCAGGCGCCGAAGACGCGGTGGAGCGATATCGGCGGCCTCGATGCCGCGCGCGACAAATTGATCGAAGGGATCGAACTGCCGCTGAAAAATCCCGAAGCGTTCCGCCGTCTCGGCATTCGCCCGGCGAAAGGCTTCCTGCTCTATGGCCCGCCCGGAACCGGAAAGACGCTGCTGGCAAAGGCGGCGGCGCGCGAATCCGACGCGAACTTCATCTCGATCAAATCGTCGGACCTGCTGTCCAAATGGTATGGCGAGAGCGAGCAGCAGATCGCGCGGCTGTTCGCGCGAGCCCGGGCGGTCGCGCCGACGATCGTCTTCATCGACGAGCTCGACAGCCTCGTCCCCGCGCGCGGCAGCGGAACGTCGGGCGAGCCGCAGGTGACCGAGCGCGTCGTCAACACGATCCTCGCCGAAATGGACGGGATCGAGGAGATGCAGTCGGTTGTGGTTATCGGCGCCACCAACCGCCCGAACCTGATCGATCCGGCGCTGCTGCGTCCGGGGCGGCTCGACGAACTCATCTATGTGTCGGTGCCGAATGCCGAGGGGCGGAAGCGCATTCTCGAGATTCACACCGGCAGGATGCCGCTTGCGGAGGATGTGTCGCTCGACACGTTGGCCGAGCGCAGCGAGCGCTTCACGGGCGCCGATCTGGAAGATCTCGTCCGGCGCGCGGGTCTTGCGGCGCTCAAGCGGTCGCTGAGCAGCGATGTCGTCACCATGGCGGATTTCGAGGCGGCGCTGAAGGATACGCGGGCGTCGGTGACCGAAGCCATGGAAAGGGATTATGAAAAGATCCAGGGCGAGATCAAGCAGGCGGCGATGAGCGTCGATCCGATCGGTTTCTTCGCGCCGGGGATGCTCAAGCCGATGCGCGAGCGGAAGCATCCCGACGATCCGCCCGAAGAGACGAAGGATTGAACCTGCTCGTCCCGGCGAAGGCCGGGATGGCGCGGGAGCTTGATGACTTTGGTTTCCTCGCTCGTCATTGCGAGCGAAGCGAAGCAATCCAGGGCGGTTTACGCACGCTCTGGATTGCCGCGTCGCTTCGCTCCTCGCAATGACGAGTGAAGGCAATGCGATCTTGCTCTAAATATGTATGTCCGGAACAGTCTGGTCCTGCCGTAGCGCGGACCAGCCCCACACCACCAGCCAGGCGCAGAAGGCGGCCATCAGGCCATAGGCGGCCATCGCGTGCCAGTTGTAGAGCAACACGCCGATCGCGGGCGAGATGATATAGGCGGACCCATTGATCGATGCGGTCATGCCCGCGACGCTGCCTTGATCACGGCGCGGGACCGATAGCGACGCACCCGCGGTGAAACCGGGACGAAAGAGACCGAAGCCGAGCGACGCGAACGCAAAGCCGATGACGATGGCGTGCATATCCTGCGCCAGCCCCGTCATGATGATGCCCGTCCCGCCAAAGGCGGCGCCATAGAGCACGGTCGTGCGCGGCGTCATCTTGAGCAGCGGGATCAGCCCCCATTGTGCGAGCAGCGTCGCGAAGGCGCCGCCCATCAGCACGATGCCGGTGATCGCGGCACCTTCGTCGGGTTTCAGCCGCAGGTGCAGCCGGTCGAGGATCAGAAAGCCGATGACGCCGAGCATCATTGCTTGCGCCTGGCCACCGAAAAAGCCCGCGTAGAGCCAGGGACGAACGCGCTCGTCGCGCCAGCCGAGCGACTCCTGCGTCGCAGGATCGCGGTCATTCTCGTCCTCGGCGGTCGGCTCGGCAGGGCCGGCGGAAAGCGGATAGGGGGCGATCGCGCCGCGGGCGGCAAAGCGCGGCGTGTCGTTCGGAAGCCGCCAGCGCAGCATCACCAGCACGATCATGCCGATGACCGCGAAGACGAGAAGCGGGCCGGCGAGGCCGAAGATCGGCAGGATGAAGAAGGGGGCGACGGCGGGGCCGATGACGGTGCCGAGGCCGAAGGACGAGGAGACGAGCGACAGGGCTTGTGTGCGCTCCTCTGCGTCGGTGCGCGCCGCGACATAGGCCTGCACCGCCGGCGGCGATGCCGACCCGAAGCCGCCGTAGAGGCTGCGGAACAGCGCGAAGAGGATGAAGGTCGTGCTGGCCGCGAGCCAGCCCGACAGGCCCGCCCACAGCGCGAGGCCGCATAGCGCCATCGACAGGAAAAAGCCGATGATCCCGCGCGCCATCAGCACCTTGCGGCCGCGCTTGTCGGACTGACGCGCCCAATAGGGCGCGGTCAGCACCCAGAGCAGCGCTGACCAGCTGAACGCCAGGCTGACCCAGACGTCCGGAATGCGAAGTTTGGCGCCGATCGCGGGCAGGATCGACTGCATCGCGGTGTTGCCGGCGGCGGCAACGAGCATGACCGCGAACAGCACCGCCATGCGGTCGGCAGGAATCGATTTGGCCGTCACCTCGTCCCCTTTCGGTCGCCCTGCGCCGCGGTCAGCGTCTTCCTACACGCGAAAGGGGGGCTGTCCAGTGTCAAGACCGACTCTTTCCTTGCGCTGGCGGGCCGATTTTGCCACGCACTTATTCAGCCGCAACAATGCGAAAGCCGTCATGACCAATCCTCGGGCGCAGGCCCAATCGACCGTCTCGCCGATCCGCCGGGTCCGCGAGAAGCTGAAGCGCTTTTTCGGACCGTGGGGGATGTTCGTGAAGGGCTTTATCAAGCATCCGGTCATGGTCGGGTCGATCGTCCCGTCCTCGCCGACGCTGATCCGCCACATGCTGCGCCCGGTCGACTGGAAGAATACGAAATTGTTCGTCGAATATGGCCCCGGCGTCGGCACCTTCTGCCGCCCGGTGCTCGAACGCATGGCGGGCGATGCGACGCTGATCGCGATCGATACCAACCCCGATTTCATCGAATATCTGCGGGGGGACATCCGCGACAGCCGCTTCATCGCGGTCCACGGCTCGGCCGCCGATGTCGAGGAGATCGTCCGCGCGCATGGCTTCGAGCAGGCCGATTATGTGCTGTCGGGCCTGCCCTTCTCGACGCTGCCGGCGGGGGTCGGCCCCGCGATCGCCGCGGCGACCCACCGCGTGCTGCGTCCGGGCGGCGCCTTCCTCGTCTATCAGTTTCGCGCCCGCGCCCGCGATTTCCTCGCGGCCCATTTCCGGCGCATCGACAATGCGTTCGAATGGGTGAACGTCCCGCCCTGCTTCCTATTCTGGGGCTGGAAGGACTAAATCTCGCTCTCGGGATCGATTTCCCCCAGCCCGAAATTCAGCCGCCGCGTCACCGTATAATCGGCGACGCCGACGACGAACCAGGCGAGCGTCCAGCGCAGCCGCGTCAGCCAGCTCGCCCGTGCCTTGTGGCTCGCGGCCGTGACGATCTCGCAATCGCCTTTCAGCCCGTCCAGAAAGTCGCGCATCTGCTGCGCGAAGCCCGCATCCTCGATGCGCAGCATCCCCTCGACGTTCAGGAACAGGCTGCGCATGTCGAAATTGGCCGTGCCGACGTGGACGATGTCGTCGATCACGATCAGCTTCATGTGCAGCCGGCACGGCTGATACTCCCATATCGCCGCTTTCTGGCGGAGCAGATAGCCGTAGAGCAGCCGCGATGCGCCGATCGTGGCGGGGTTGTCCGACTTCGCCGCCATCACGAAGCGCGCTTTCCCCGCCCGCGCGACCCGGCCGAGCCGCCGGAGCATCCCCTGACCGGGCGAGAAATAGGCCATCGCCATGTCGAGCCGCCGTGCCCCGACCAGATCGCCGCGCACCATTCGCGCCCAGGGCGACAGGCGCTGGGTCGGACCGCCGACCAGCCAGGACAGCGGCTTGCCATCGACCGGCCATTCGCGGATCAGCCGGCGCAGCACCAGCAGCTTGCCGTCGTCGTGGACGGTATAATCGTGCAGCGCCTCGAACCAAGCGGTCATGTCCGCGACGACGGGGCCGCGGATGACGATGCCGAGGTCGAACCAGCAATGCGTCCGCCGGTCGCTGAGATAGGGATTCGCGATGTTGAAACCGCCGGTCACGCCGGCTTCGCCGTCGATCAGCAGCAATTTCTGGTGGTTGCGGACGAGATAGCTCGACCGCCAGCGTCGTGAGAAGAAGATGACGCTGCCCCCCGCGGCGCGGAGCGGCGCGAAGAGGCTGTCGGATATGTCGCCCGACCCGAAGCTGTCGATCACCGCGCGCACACGCACGCCGCGCCGCGCCGCCGCGGTCATCGCGCCGAGAATTTGCTGCCCGGCATCATCGTCCTCGAAAATATACATGATCAGGTCGACGCTGCGGATCGCGCCACCGATCAGCGCGAGCAGCCGTTCGAGCCTCCGTTGGCCGTCGAAGATGACCTCCAGCCGATGGCCCGCCACGTCTGCCTTCAACGTATCAAGGGGGCCGGCGGCGGCATCGGGCTCGGTCATGTCTTGCTCATAGGCTTGGGGGCGTGGAGCCCGCAAGGGCAGGGGTTTTATTGACATCGGCGGCGCCCGCTGCTAGCGCGCAGCGCTTGCCGCCATGCCTCTGGCTGGCCTCTCCGCTTCTAAGGAAACACAATGGCCCGCGTTACCGTCGAAGATTGCGTCGACAAGGTTCCCAACCGCTTTGATCTGGTGCTGCTTTCCGCGCATCGCGCCCGCGAAATCTCGGGCGGTTCCGAATTGACGGTCGATCGCGACCGCGACAAGAATCCCGTCGTCGCGCTGCGCGAAATCGCCGAGCAGACGGTGCGTCCCACCGACCTCGGCGATGCGCTCGTCGGTTCGCTCCAGAAGGTGGTCGTCGACGATGACGATACGCCCGACGAAATCAGCTCGATCGCGCGTTCGGCCGAAGCGCTTCGCCTGACCGCCGCCGCGCCGCCGCGCAGCCCGGCCGGTGGCGGCGGCGACTTCGAATAAGCGCCGACGACAGTCGATAACCAAGGGGGCCGCGGGAAACCGCGGCCCTTCTTGATTCAGAGGAGCTTCGTGAGTTCTGCGATGCGGATCGCGCGCGAGGCGAGCATGGGTTCGAGGATGACGCCGATGCGGTGCGCGCGCGGCGAGCCGATCTCGACGTTGAACAGGCTGTTCGCGATCACGTCGGCGATCTGCACGCCGTCCGAGCGCCGGCTGTCGGCGAGCGACGCCTGGCCCCAGCCGGCGAGCCCGGCCTGGATCGTTTCGCGCACACCGGCCAGGATCACCGGGTCGTAGCGACCATCGTCGATCACGACGTCGGTGCAGACGCCGCCGGTTTCGGGAAGCCAGTTGCTCACCGCGAGATCGAGCAGCGCGGTATAGAGCGCAAGATCGGTCGCGAGCCGGCCATCGGCGGGCGGCGCAAGATTGTCGCGCTTCGCCACCGCGACCCACGCCCGTCCGCCCGCGCGATCGAAGAGTTCGAGCAGATAGGCGCGCTCGGTCAGGCTGATCCGGCTGCCCTTGAGCTCGCCGCGCAGCCCGGTAACGGCGCGGAAGCGGGCATGGATCGCCGCGGCCGCATCGGGGGAGAGCATCACGGCCGCGAAGGTCATCGCGCCCGTATTGAGTCCGCCCGATTCATCGCAATAGATCGTCATGCCGCACCCTTCTTCGCCTCATGCGCGCCGCATCAGGCGGGGCAGGGATAGCGTTTCCGCATCAGTCCGTCGAACGCCGAGTAGATGGAAATCGATTTGCGCGACTGCGGCGGATAGCTGCGCAGATGGGCCAGCCATTGTTCGGGGGTGAGCGTGCCGCTTTCGGGCGGGCAACTCGTGGTCCGGCGCCCGGCCTTGCGTTCGGCGTCGATCCGCGCCTTGTAGCGCTTGCCCGCGGCGATCACTTCGCCTTTCAGATAATGCGCCTCGGGCGTTGCGATCGCCAGCGGCCCCAGCCGTTCGATCGAACCGGCGCGCGCGAGAAAGGTCGCGACGCTCATATCGCCGGGCGCCATGCCGCACAGCAAAGCGCCTGCGCCGAGTGCGGCAAAAGCCGATCCGATCCGCATTTCCCCGTTGATCATGCGGACCGGAATCGTGCCAAATCAATGAACAAGGTCTGAATCAGACGCCCTGCGGGTTGGCGTCGCCGAACGGGCGCGGCTTGCGCTTGATCTGCGGCAGGCCGCCGGCATGGCCCTGAACCGGGTTGCCGTTCTTGCCCTGATCATTGTCGCGGCCGATGTCTTCGCCCTTGATCGCGCGCTTCGACTCCTCGCCCGACAGCGTCTCATATTCGAGCAGCGCACCGGCAAGCAGATGAAGCTCGTCGAGATTGTCGGTCAGCACCTTACGCGCGACATTCTCGCCTTCCTCGACGAGGCGGCGGACTTCGGCATCGATCAGCTTGGCCGTCTCCTCGGACATGTTCTGCGCGCGCGAGACACTGTGGCCGAGGAAGACCTCGTCCTGATTGTCGCGATAGCGCAGCCAGCCGAGTTTTTCGGACATGCCATATTCCATCACCATCGCGCGCGCCATGTCGGTCGCCTGCTGGATGTCGTTCGAGGCGCCGGTGTTGAGCTCGTCCTTGCCGTAGATGAGCTGCTCGGCGATGCGGCCGCCGAAGCAGAGCGCGAGCCGCGCCTTCATCTGCTTCATATTCTGCGAATAGCGGTCGCGCTCGGGCAGGTTCCACGTCACGCCCAGCGCGCGGCCGCGCGGGATGATGGTGACCTTGTGCAGCGGGTCGTTGCCCTCGACATGCAGCGAAACGAGCGCGTGGCCGGCCTCATGATAGGCGGTCGCCTTCTTCTCGTCCTCGGTCATCACCATCGAGCGGCGTTCGGCGCCCATCATCACCTTGTCCTTGGCCTCCTCGAACTCGTTCGAGGCGATCAGGCGCTTGCCCTTGCGCGCCGCGAGCAGCGCCGCTTCGTTCGCGAGGTTGGCGAGATCGGCACCCGAGAAGCCGGGCGTGCCGCGCGCGATCCGGCGGAGGTCGACGTCGGGCGCGAGCGGCTTCTTGCGCGTGTGGACTTCCAGAATCTTCTGGCGGCCCTCGATGTCGGGACGCGGCACGACGACCTGACGGTCGAAGCGGCCCGGACGTAGCAGCGCGGGGTCGAGCACGTCGGGGCGGTTCGTCGCCGCGACGATGATGATGCCCTCGTTCGCCTCGAAGCCGTCCATTTCGACGAGCAACTGGTTGAGCGTCTGCTCGCGTTCGTCGTTGCCGTTGCCGAGCCCGGCGCCGCGATGGCGGCCGACCGCGTCGATTTCGTCGATGAACACGATGCACGGCGCGTTGCGCTTCGCCTGCTCGAACATGTCGCGGACGCGCGACGCGCCGACACCGACGAACATCTCGACGAAGTCCGAACCCGAAATGGTGAAGAAGGGCACGCCCGCCTCACCCGCAATCGCGCGGGCAAGCAAGGTCTTGCCGGTGCCGGGCGAGCCGACGAGCAGCGCGCCCTTCGGAATCTGGCCGCCAAGCTTCGAAAATTTGGTCGGGTCTTTCAGGAACTCGACGATTTCTTCCAGCTCCTCGCGGGCTTCGTCGATCCCCGCGACATCGTCGAAGGTCACGCGGCCCTGCTTTTCGGTCAGCATCTTGGCGCGCGACTTGCCGAAGCCCATCGCGCCCGAGCCGTTGTTCTTCTGCACCTGGCGGAAGACGAAGAAGGCGATGCCGAGGATCAGCAGGAAGGGCAGCGACTGGATGAGCAGATAGACCCAGATATTGCCCGTTTCGGTCGGCTTTCCGTCATATTTGACATTATTGTCGTTGAGCATCTTCAGCAGCTCGGGGTCGCGCACGATATTGGCGGTGAAGCGGTCGCCGTTGGTCAGCTCGCCGGTGACGCGATCTTCGGACAGCACGACCTGCTTGACCGCGCCTTCCTGCACCTTTTGCCGGAATTCGGAATAGGCGAGCGTGTTGCCGGTCGGCTGCGCCGCGCCCCCGAAGATCGAGGCGACAAGGAGCATGGCAAGCAGGATGCCGCTCCAGATCATCACGCTCTTCATCCAGGGGTTGCCCTGCGGTTCCTTATCGTCCTGCATCGGAATCTTTCCCAAATTCGCGCCAAAATTCGCGCACGCGGCGCTTCTCTCCCGATAATGTAGGATAATCGGGTTAAATGACAATGAGCCAATTCGCCCTAGGCGCGCGCTTTCCGTCGCGGCGCGGCGGAAATGCGCCAGATCGTGCCGGCGAGGCCGGGAACCGCATCGATCAGCAGCGCGCCGACCATCGCGCGCCGGCCCGCCTTCATCGCGGCAATGACGCCGTCGAGCGAGGCGCCGCGCAGCGCCAGCCCCGGATCGTTGGCGCGCAGCCGCTGGGTGACGACGCGGCGGAAGATCTCGGGCGGATAGCCTTCGTCGCGGATCACCGCGATATCGGACGCATCGGGCCAGGAGGCGATCAGCCGCTCGACCGCCCAGTCGATCGCTTCGTCGGCCTCGGCCAGCCAGCGCGCCGAGCGCGCCGCCGCCTCGACATCGAGCGTCGTCTGCGCGCGCAGCGCGTGGCGCAGCCGCGCGCGGTCGAAGCGGTCGTCGGCGTTCGACGGATCGTCGACGAAGGGGATGTCGTTGTCGAACGCGATCCGCATCAGATCGTCGCGCCGCCAGTGCAGCAGCGGCCGCAGCACCGATCCGTTGCGTGCGCGGATCGCGGCCAGGCCGCCGACCCCGCTCGCGCGGTTGAGCCGCATGACGATCGTCTCGAGCTGGTCGTCGGCATGATGCGCGGTCAGGATATGCGCGATGCCATGATCCTGCCGCCACCCGTCGAGCAGGCGATAGCGCTCGGCGCGCGCCGCCGCCTGCGTCGATCCCCGGATCGGCGCCGGCGGAAGTAGCGTGTCGTGCGGAATATGCTCGCGCGCGCAGAAGCCCGCGACCATGCGCGCTTCCTCGTCCGAGCCCTTGCGCAGACCGTGATCGACCGTCGCCGCGCGGACCTGACCGGGCAGCAGCGTCGCCATCAGCCACAGCAGCGCCATGCTGTCGGGACCGCCCGAGACCGCGACGCCATAATGCAGCCGCTGCCAGTCCGCGCCCGCTAGCGCGGCGAGGTCGCGCCCGAGCCGTTCGACGGCCTCGCTGCTGTCAGCAGCCTGCTTTTGCTTTTGCGGCGGCTGCATCGGTGCGGACATCCTGCGGCGCCTTGTCGCCGTACACATCGTCGAGCTCGCGGAACGCCTTGCAGGCGTCGGCCTTGCGGCCGAGCTTTTCGAGCGCGACGCCCATATACATCAGGCTGTGCGGGGCGCGGGGACCGCTCGGCCGATCCTTGTAATTATTATAGAAAGCGACCGCGGCGAGGCTGGGCTTGCCCTCGTCGAGATAGGCGCGGCCGAGCAGATTCTGCGCGAAGCTCGCCTGATTGCTCTTCGGCCATTTGGTCACGACGGTCTTGAGCTGGGTTTCCGCCTCGGGATAGAGTTTCGCGTCCCAGAGGCGGAAGCCATAATTATAGGCATCCTGCTGTTCGTTGCCGGTCGAAGGGATTTCGACCTTCTTGACCAGGGCGAGGCGCGCGGCGTCGGGGGACGCTGCCTTGGCCGGCGTTACGGCGGGCCTCTTTGCGGGCGCTGCCGCCGTCGTGGCGGCGGGCGTCGGCTTCACCGTCGGCACTACCGGGAGGCTGGCAGGGGTCGCCTCGGGCGCCGCTTCGGCGGGGAAGCGCCTGTCCATCTCGGCCTTGTAGGCGGTGAACTGCTTTTCGAGCTCGCGGAGCTGATAGGCGTTCTGCTCGGTCTGGCCGGTCAGCGTCTGGAGCTGCGATTCGAGAGCATCGACCCGTGCGGTCAGGTCCGCGACCGGGGTCGCGGCCTTGGCGCGCTCGCCCGGCGTATTGTCGGGCGCGATCTCGCCTTCGAAGAAAGTTGGAGCGCCGCCGGGAAAAACCTGGCGCTGGACCGCGCGCATTTCCTTTTCGAGCCGGTCGACGCGCTTGGTGACGGTCTGGTCCTGCGCCTGAGCAGGCGCGGCCGCCGCGATCGCGACCGCCGCCACGCCCATGAGAGTGACATGCTTCATCATTTGCCGATAGGCCCCCACAGATTAACCAATTTTATCCCGGCCTTCATAACGCCCGAAACGGCGGACGCGCAAACCTATTTCGGCGCGCCGCGGCTTCGCTTCATCGGGATGACGGCCTCAACGCGTGGTTTTCGGCGCGGGCGTCGATGCCGGGGTAGCCGCTCCGGTGCCGCCGCCGGCGCGTGCGACGAGGTCGGCGGGTTTCAGCGAGATGCCTTTAATCAGCGTGTCGGCGGGGCCGATCGGGCCGACGTCGCGGCCGCCCACGGTGACCTTCAGCGCCTGCGGGATGCTGGTGCGAAGCGTGAATTGTTCGATATAGGCCGCGGGCACCTCATAGGTTTCGCCGGGGTCGAGCGTCCGCCAATTCTCGGTCTTGCCCTTGGCGTCGTCGAAGCCGATCCACACTTCGGAGAGGCCGGTCAGCACGACCGGCGCATTCGCGGCGACGGAGGCGCCGGCCTTCGCCGGGGCGGTTGCGGGCGCGGCCTGGGTGGCGGGGGCCTCCGAATCTTCGGCGGCCTGGTTCTGCGCCGCGATCAGCGCCTCGTCGGGTTCGACCGACAGGAAACGCCAGACGCCATAGGCCGACACCAGCAGCAGCGCGACGATGACGAGCGTCCAGGTCAGCCGCGCGGTCGGCAGGCGCGCCGGGTCGGTCGGCTCATAGGCTTCGTAGACCGGCCGCGCGCCATATTGATCCTCTTCGAGCTCGCGGCGGATCGAGGCCGCGATCTCGGCCTCGGGCAGGTCGACTGCGCGGGCATAGGCGCGCGCGAAGCCGGTGACGTAGGTCCGGCCCGGCAGTTCGGAGAAATCGGATTTTTCAATGGCGTCGAGGTGCCTTTGGGTGATCCGCGTGCGCGTCGCCACGTCGGCGAGCGACAGGCCGGCGGCCTCGCGCGCCAACCGCAGCTTGTCGCCGGTGCGCGTGATCGCCAACTCGCCCTGCTCGGGGGCGGTTTCCTCGTCTGCCATCGCTGTCTCCTTGCCGGTCGTTGCAACCCGGTTCGACCGTGCGGGCCGTTCATCGCATTGACGGCGCGCGAAAGTCAAATGGAGTCCGGCAAACGAACGGCTGAAAATAAGCGGTTACGGGTTTCGGCCGAAGGCAGATGCCGAAGGACCGGTCCATAGGACTGATCGATCGATAATCTTGCTACGGGACGGCAGCGATTTTTCTCCTGTTCGTCCGGGCGGCCTTTCGTCGGCTCGCCGTATCCGCAGCACGGCCGGGCAGCTAAGTATTTGGTGTGACCGCGTGCGATGCGTCACGGACGGGCCATTACCGTTCGACAGGAGCCTTCATGTTCAAACCCTCCGCTGCGCTCATCGCGCTGTGTCTTGCCGGCCTTGCGCCACTTGCGGCTTCCCCTGCGTGCGCGCAGGGCGCGGCGGCGGCCGCTTCGTTGACGCCCGGCACGAAGGTCTATGACCAGAATGGCGAAGAGGTCGGGCAGATCGTCAAGGTGGCGGGCGACAAGGTCGCGGTGGCGATCGACGGCAACGGTCTGGTCGTGCCGAAAGATGCGTTCGTGAAGTCAGCGAAGGGGCCGGCCCTCAAGGCGCCCAAGGCGAAGATCCTCGCGGTGCTGAAGGAGGCCGAGGCCGATGCAGCGGCGGTCGATGGCGCCTTGAAACCGGGGGCGGCGGTGCGCAGCGCCGACGGTGCGGCGGTGCTGGGCAAGATCAAGGAAATCGTGGCGCAGGGCGCAGTGCTGACCACCAGCGAAGGCAATATCACGATGCCGCGCGCCGCTTTTTTCCTGTCGGATAAGGGGCTGGCCGTGAAAGTGAACGAAAAACAGTTCATCGAAGGCGTCCGCGCGGCGCGGGCGCAGAAGAAGAAAGGCGGTTAGCGGGCCCGTCATTCATGGCCGCCTGATGGGGATTGTCGGGAGACGGCCTCAAGCGGACCTATCTCACATCGTCATCCCGGACCTGATCCGGGATCCATTCTCTCGGCGCCGGATGAATGGATCCCGGATCAAGCAACCGTGGATAATTAAGCGAAGGCGGGGTCTGATCGTGCGATGGCGTTAAGGATGGTGATGAGTTTTCGGATGGTAGCGACCATGGCGAGCTTGAAGGGTTTTCCGTTGCTGCGCAGCCGGGCGTAGAAGGGTTGCAGGAGGGGGTCCCTGGCCTTGATGGCGCTGAGGGTGCCCATATAGGCGATGTCGCGTAGATGCTTGCGCCCACCGGCGCATCGGCCTGGCCGGTTGGAGTTGCCGGACTGGCGGGCATGGGGGGCGACACCGAGGAGAGCGGCGGCGACCTTGGTCGATACCCGGCCCAGTTCGGGCAGATCGGCCAGGAGGGTGGTGGCGAAGATGGGTCCGACGCCCGTCACCTGACACAGGCGCGCGTGCTGTCGGCGCAGGTGCGGCGTGGCGGCGAGCAGGTCCCGCACCGCTTTGTCGAGCGCCTTGACGTCTTGGACGATTGCGCGCCGCCGTGCTTCGATCATGCTGCGAACAACGGGTTCGTCGATCGTGTCGAGCTGGCTGGCAAGCCCACTCTTCTCGGCGACCAGGCGGCGGCGATGCGCGGCCAGTGCGCTCAGCCTGACCCGCGCGGGGTCCGGAGCGTAGGGCTTGAGCCGGTGGTGGGTGGCAGCCAGATACTGCGCAATCATCACCGCATCGATGGCGTCGGTCTTGGCCGCCTGACCCAGGGCCCGGGCAAAACCGCGGACGCGGGCGGGGGGCAGGATGTAGACCGGGAGGCCCGCGGCATGCAGGCTGTCGGCCAGCTTGCGCTCGTAGCCGCCCGATGCTTCCAGACCGACTGCGGTCGGCGACAGCTCCGCCACCTGGCGGGTGAGCATCGCGATATCCTTGGCCGAACTGCCTGCGTTCAGGCGCCTGCCGCAAGGGTGAGCATAGCCGTCGAACCGCAGCTTCGATACGTCTATGCCAACAACGATACAGTCCTCTATCATGGCCTCGCTCCCTGGCTTGTGGTGCGGGCTCGCGCCCGATCAACCGTTCGGGGTCTAAGGGAGCGGACAGGGCCTTGCTTGACCTCGGCTGTGCCAGCCAGTCCGATACCACGGCCTCCTGCCCGCATCGGCCGGGATGCGCATCCCGGCCGATGCAATCAGTAAACCACATCTACTCCACACAAGTCCGGGATGACGAGAGTTTATAGTCGGCAGGTGAGCGACAGTCTTCATCCCTTACCTTTGTCATTCCCGCGAAAGCGGGAACCCAGAGCGTGCGTCGGCTGACTCCACACTGGGTTCCCGCTTTCGCGGGAATGACGAAGATTTGGGAACCACTATAAGCCAGACCTCACACCCTACAGCACATATTTGCTGAGGTCGGTGTCGCCCACGACATCGGCGAGCTGCTTGTCGACATAGGCAGCGTCGATGGCGAGCGTCGTGTCGGGGACGTCCTCGGCGGTGAAGCTGATCTCCTCGACCAGCCGCTCCATGATCGTCTGGAGACGGCGCGCGCCGATATTCTCGACCTTCTCGTTCACGTCCGCCGCCAGCTTTGCGACGCGCGCGATCGCGTCGGGCGTGAAGGTCAGCGTCACGCCCTCGGTGCCGAGCAGCGCGGCATATTGTTCGGGAAGCCCGGCCTTGGTTTCGCTCAGGATACGGACGAAATCCTCCTCGGTCAGCGCGCCGAGTTCGACGCGGATCGGCAGGCGGCCCTGCAATTCGGGGAGCAGGTCGCTCGGCTTGGCGACGTGGAAGGCGCCCGACGCGATGAAGAGGATATGGTCGGTCTTCATCGGACCATATTTGGTCGCGACCGTCGTGCCCTCGATCAGCGGCAGCAGGTCGCGCTGCACGCCCTCGCGGCTCACCGAGCCGCCGCGCACGTCGCTGACCGCGATCTTGTCGATCTCGTCGAGGAAGACGATCCCGTTCGCCTCGGCATCGGCGAGCGCGACGCGCGCGACATCATCCTGGTCGAGGCGCTTGTCCTGTTCTTCCTCGATCAGCCGCGTCGCGGCCTCGATCACCTTCAGCTTGCGGCGCTTCCTGGGCAATCCGCCCATGGCTTTGCCGAGCATGTCCGACAGGTTGATCATGCTCATCTGCCCCGGCTGGCCGGGCAGATCGAACGGCATGTTCGGCGCGTCGGCAACCTCGATCTCGACCTCGCTGTCGTCGAGATGGCCTTCGCGGATGCGCTGGCGGAAACTCTGGCGCGTCGCCTCGCTCGCGCCCTTGCCGGTGAGCGCGTCGAGCAGTCGCTCCATCGCGGCTTCCTCGGCGGCGGCGCGCACGGCGCCGCGGCGGCGGTCCTTTTCGAGGCGCACCGCTTCCTCGACAAGGTCGCGCGCGATCTGTTCGACATCGCGGCCGACATAGCCGACCTCGGTGAATTTGGTCGCCTCGACCTTGATGAAAGGCGCGTCGGCCAGCTTGGCAAGGCGGCGCGAAATCTCGGTCTTGCCGCAGCCCGTCGGGCCGATCATCAGGATATTCTTGGGGCTTACCTCGTCGCGCAGATCGGGCGAAAGCTGCTGGCGACGCCAGCGGTTGCGCAGCGCGACGGCGACCGCGCGCTTCGCGGCGTTCTGGCCGATGATGTGCGTGTCGAGGGCAGCGACGATCGCCTTCGGAGTCAGGTCCTTGTTCATGCTTATGTCCGGATTTCGATGGTTTCGGAGGTGAACTGGTCGTTGGTGTAGACGCAGATGTCGGCGGCCACCTCCATCGCCTTGCGCGCCAGCACCTCGGGGTCCTTCTCATAATCGGCAAGGGCGCGCGCCGCCGAGAGCGCGAAATTGCCGCCCGAGCCGATCGCCGCGATCCCGCCTTTGGGTTCGAGCACGTCGCCGTTGCCGGTGATGACCAGCGTCACCTCCTTGTCGGCGACGATCATCATCGCTTCCAGGTTGCGGAGATATTTGTCGGTGCGCCAGTCCTTGGCGAGTTCGACCGCGGCGCGGAGCAATTGTCCGTTGTGGCGTTCGAGCTTGGCTTCGAGCCGCTCGAACAGGGTGAAGGCGTCGGCGGTGGCGCCCGCGAAACCGCCAATGACGCTGCCGTCGTGGAGGCGGCGCACCTTCTTCGCATTGGGCTTCATCACCGTCTGGCCCATCGACACCTGACCGTCGCCGATGACGACGACCTTGTCTGCACTGCGGGCGGAAAGAATGGTGGTTCCGTGCCAGGGCGCGGCACTTTGCGCATGGGGATTGGTCATGGGCGGGGATATGGGAGATGGCTTCCCGCGCCGCAAGGGATGTCGGGGAAAGGTGTCGCGCAAAAAAGTGGGACAATTGCTCATTGTCGTGGAGGGGATAATCGTGTGCAATTAATTGCATTTTTTGACTCTCCCATCCTGCAACTATTTCTGGATATGAAGATTCCTCCTTGAGGCGATTTCGGGATATGGAATTGGAAGGCGGTTATCTAGCAACTGTGTTTAAGCGGCTTGATATGGCCGCCACGGCGAAGCCGTTTTGAGGACGGCATTGGCGATTGTGACGAGCCTGCGTGCGATTGCGATGATGACAAGTTTGTGGGATTTCCCGCGCTCTTTGAGTTGCTTGACTACTGGTTTCAGCATCTGATTGTGACACGTAGCGGCGAGCGCGGCCTGGAACAGCACATGACGCAGCGCTCGCCGTCCTCCAACGATTGTTCTCCTGCCGCGCATTGCACCACTGTCATGCGGCACCGGAGCAAGGTCGGTCATGGACGCGGCTTCGCCTGCCGTCATCCTCCCGAGTTCAGGCATTTCAGCGATCAGCATCGCGGCCGAGGCGGGACCGATTCCCGGAATGGAGCGCAGAAGTTGCGCCTTCGTCGCGAGACTCTCATCGAGCGCGATAGGCCGACTTGACGCAGCGATGGAGGGCCACGTTTTCGAGGCGATGTGACTATTGGTTTTCCTGTGATCGGTCTCACGGCGAAACGGGGCGGGATCGTCTGAAATACTCGGCCGATTGGGGGCAAGCTATCAGCCAAGCGAGATCGATGTGATCAGCATTTCGGCTGAGATTGGGCTCTAATTCGGAAGAAACTCCCAACGCTGGCGCAATGTGGCGGGTTATGGCGTAAACGTGATTCCGCACAGCCATCGATTTGCGCGATCTTCTTCGAATTGGGACGCCCCCGTCCCTCCGGAGCAAAATCGTGACCCCGACCAAGCTGCTCATCGGCCAAATCCTTGTCGTGTTCGCCATCGTCATCGCGGGGGTTTGGGCCGCGACGCAATGGTGTGCCGCCCAGCTAGGCTATCAGTCGCAGCTAGGTCCGGCCTGGTTCACCCTGTTCGACACGCCGATCTATCGCCCATGGGCGATATTCCCTTGGTGGTATCATTACGAGGCCTATGCGCCGGAGGTTTTCGACAAGGCGGGGATGATCGCGGGGGCGAGCGGTTTTCTCGGCTGCGCGTCTGCCATCGCCGGCTCGCTCTGGCGTGCCCGCCAGTCGCGCCATGTCACAACCTACGGGTCGGCCCGATGGGCGACGTCGCGCGAGATCGGCAAGGCGGGTCTTTTCCAAGACGCGGGCGTATTTCTCGGTCGGCTGCGCTGGCGCTATTTACGCCATGACGGCCCGGAGCATGTCATGGCGTTCGCGCCGACGCGTTCGGGCAAGGGCGTCGGCCTCGTCATCCCGACGCTGCTAAGCTGGACCGGTTCCGCGGTCATCCACGACATCAAGGGGGAGAACTGGCAACTAACCGCAGGCTGGCGCGCACGCTTTTCGCACGTTCTGCTGTTCAACCCGACCGACCCGCGGTCGGCCAAATATAACCCGCTGCTGGAGGTCAGGAAGGGCGCGAACGAGGTTCGCGACGTTCAGAACATCGCGGATATTCTTGTCGATCCCGAAGGCGTGCTGGAACGGCGCAACCATTGGGAGAAGACCAGCCACAGCCTGCTGGTCGGCGCGATCCTCCACATCCTCTACGCCGAGGAAGAAAAGACGCTCGCCCGCGTCGCGACCTTCCTGTCCGATCCGCAGCGCCCGTTCACGACGACGCTGCGCCGGATGATGACCACCAATCATCTCGGCACGAAGGATGCGCCGCAAGTCCATGCCGTCGTTGCATCGGCTGCGCGCGAGGTGCTGAACAAATCGGAGAACGAGCGTTCAGGCGTCCTCTCGACCGCCATGTCGTTTCTTGGCCTCTATCGCGACCCGACCGTCGCGGAGGTTACGTCGCGTTGCGACTGGCGTATCGCTGATCTGGTCGAAGCCGATCATCCCGTCTCGCTCTATCTGGTCATTCCGCCGTCCGACATTAGCCGCACCAAGCCGCTTGTGCGCCTGATGCTCAATCAGATCGGCCGCCGTCTCACGGAGAAGCTCGATGCCGCGCAAGCATGAGCTTCTGATGATGCTCGACGAGTTCGTGGCGTTGGGGCGGCTCGACTTCTTCGAGACGAGCCTTGCCTTCATGGCCGGCTACGGGATCAGGGTCTATCTGATCGCGCAGAGTCTCAATCAGGTCGATAAAGCCTACGGCGAGCATAATTCGATCCTCGATAACTGCCACGTCCGCGTCGTTTTCTCCACGAATGACGAGCGCACGGCAAAGCGGGTTTCCGATGCTCTCGGCGTGGCGACCGAGCAGCGAGCGATGCGGAACTATGCCGGCCATCGGCTCGCGCCTTGGCTCGCGCATGTCATGGTCAGCCGGCAGGAGACGGCGCGCCCGCTGCTGACGCAGGGCGAGGTGATGCAGCTTCCGCCCGCCGAAGAGCTGGTGCTGGTGTCGGGCATGGCGCCGATCCGGGCGAAGAAGCTGCAATATTACAAGGATGCCAATTTCCGCGCACGGCTCGTGCCGCCGCCCGTGCTTGCGATGGGCGACTATCCCGACCGCCCGAAGAGCCGTCCCGACGACTGGACCGGGCTGGTCAGCGCACCCGATGGCCGGCTCGGCAAGGCCGACGAGGACGGCGGCACGGACGAGGACGGCGGCTTGCAGCAGCAGCGACACCCGTCGATCGACGAGACGCCGCCGCATACCGAACCCGCGACGCAGCTCGAATTGCCCGATCTTGAGCGCGACGATCCCGATACCGCGGCCGACAAGCGCGTCATGGACCGTGTTCGTGCGTCGCTGGTCCGCGGCCACGCGATCAATCAATCGCAATCCCAAGACCTGTTGCCGGGGCTGTAGGCGATGAAGGTCCGGCAAAATCTCTATATCGATAGCGACTTGAGCGACGCGCTCGACGCGCTGGTCCTCCGGCGCGGCGGCAACAAGTCGCGCATCGTCAACGAGGCGCTGCGCGACTGGCTCGCTCGCCGCGCGACCAAGGAGGTCGACGACCTCCTCAAAGTCCGGCTCGACCGCATATCGCGCGAAATTGCCGCGGGCCGCCGCGACATGGAGGTGGTGCTTGAGGCGTTGGCGCTGTTCGTGCGCTACCAGCTCACCGTCACCGCGCCGCTCCCCGAAGCGGACGCCGCCGCGCTTGCGACCGGCAATCAGCGTTTCGAGCGATTCATCGCCCAGCTTGGCCGTCAGATCGCGGGCGGCAAGCGGACACTCGACTCCCAGAACATCACCGAGGCACTGCCATGACCGACGCGCTTTCCGACGCCAATAAGTCCTCTGGGCGCCGCCGCGCGATGCTGCGCACCGCTATGGGGCCGGGGATCGCGGCGGCGCTGTCCGATCCCGCCGTCATCGAGATCATGGTGAACCCCGATGGGGTGTTGCGGCTCGATCGGCTCGGCGAGGGCCGGATCGACACCGGCACCCGCTACGACCCGGCGCAGATCGAACGCATCATTCGCCTGGTCGCGAGTCACGCGCGCACCGAAGCCCATGCGGCCGCCCCGATCATATCGGCCGAACTGCCCCCGCACGGCGAAGGCGCGGGCGAAAGGTTCGAGGGCGTCTTGCCGCCGGTCAGCCTCGCGCCCTGTTTTTCGATCCGAAAGCCAGCCGCGCGTATCTATACGCTGCTCGACTATGTGAACGACGGCATCATGTCGGCCGACACCGCGCGGCTGCTGTCGATGGCCGTCGTCGAGCGTCGGAATATCCTTGTCGTGGGCGGCACGTCATCGGGCAAGACGACGCTCGCCAACGCGCTGCTTGCCGAAATGGCCGGCCTCGACGAACGCGTCATCATCATCGAGGACACGCGCGAGCTGCAATGCGCCGCGTCCGATGTTGTAGCACTTCGCACCCGCGCGATCGGCCCGAGCGGAACCGGCGCGGTGACGATGGCTGACCTTGTGCGCTCGACCCTGCGCCTTCGGCCCGACCGCATCATTGTGGGCGAGGTTCGCGGGCGCGAGGCGCTGGACATGCTCAAGGCATGGAACACCGGCCACCCTGGCGGCATCGCGACGGTCCATGCGAACAGCGCGGACGCCGCGCTCTATCGGCTCGAACAGCTTGTTCAGGAGAGCGTCGTCACCGTCCCGCGCCGGCTGATTGCCGAGGCCATCGACATGATCGTGTTCATATCCGGGCGTGGCCTCGCGCGCCGCGTCGATAGCATCGCGCGTGTCGCCGGCCTCGACGCACAGGGCGGTTACGCCGTCCACGATCTCACCCCCGATTCCACCGTATTTGAAGGAGAATGACATGCGCCTGTCCCGCGTCCGCCAACCGAACAAGGCCGTAACCGCCGCGGCTGCGGCATTGCTCGGCATCGCCCTTGCCGCGACCGCGCAGGCCGCCGGATCGGGGATGCCGTGGGAGGAACCGTTGCAGCAGGTTCTGGAATCGGTCCAAGGCCCCGTTGCCAAGATCGTCGCCGTCATCATCATTATCGTCACCGGCCTGACGCTCGCGTTCGGCGAGACGGCGGGTGGCTTCCGCCGCCTGATCCAGATCATCTTCGGGCTGTCGATCGCGTTCGCCGCGTCGAGTTTCTTCCTGTCCTTCTTCTCCTTCGGCGGCGGGGCGCTCGTCGCATGATCGGCGCGGGCCAACACATCGAAGGCTTCGAGGCGCCGATACACCGCGCGCTGGCCGAACCCATCCTGCTCGGCGGCGCGCCGCGCGCCATCGCAATCGTCAATGGCACCGTCGCCGCCGCGCTTGGCCTCGGCTTGCAGCAATGGATTGCGGGGCTGGTGATGTGGGCGGCGGGTCACACGCTCGCGGTATTCGCCGCGAAGCGCGACCCCGATTTTGCGCCCGTCCTCGCTCGGCACCTCCGCCAACGGGGGTATCTGACATGCTGAACCTTCGCGAATATCGCAGCACCGCCGACCGCCTCGCCGATCATCTGCCGTGGGCCGCGCTCGTCGCGCCCGGCGTCGTGCTGAACAAGGACGGCAGCTTTCAGCGCACCTTGCGCTTTCGCGGGCCGGACCTGGAATCGGCGACGCAGGCCGAATTGATCGCGGCCTGCGCGCGGGCGAACAATGTCCTCAAGCGTTTCGGGTCCGGCTGGGCGATCCACTTCGAGACCGAACGGCGCGAGGCGCTGGGCTATCCCGACAGCGACTTTCCCGATGCGGCGTCCTGGCTGGTCGATCAGGAGAGGCGCGCGGCATTCGAGAGCGCGGGCGCGCATTATGAGAGCCGCTATTATGTAACGCTGACATTCCTGCCGTCGCCCGATCAGGCCGATACGGCGGGCCGCGCGCTGGTCGAGCGCAGCGATGATGTGAAAGGCCGCGACTGGCGGCAGGCACTCGCCAGCTTCATCGCCGAGACCGATAGGGCGCTCGACCTGTTCGCGGGCTTCATGCCCGAGGTCCGGGCGCTGACCGACGCCGAGACGCTGACGTTCCTCCACGGCACCATCTCGACGCGTCGCCATGCCGTCGCGGTTCCCGAAACCCCGATGTATCTCGATGCCATATTGATCGATACGCCGCTGACCGGCGGGTTGGAGCCGATGCTTGGCGACGAGCATGTGCGGACGCTGACCATATTCGGATTCCCGAATGTCAGCCGCCCCGGAATCCTCGACGCGCTGAACCACGAGGATTTCGGCTATCGCTGGGTGACGCGCTTCATCGCGCTCGACAAGACCGACGCGACCAAGGCGCTGACGAAGCTGCGCCGCCAATGGTTCAACAAGCGCAAGTCGGTGACGGCGATGCTGCGCGAGGTCATCTATAATCAGCCGGCGCAGCTTCTCGATTCCGACGCCGACAACAAGGTCGTCGATGCCGACCTGGCGCTACAGGCGCTCGGCGCCGATCATGTCGCCTTCGGTTATCTGACGACCACGATCACCGTGACCGACAGCGACCGCGGCCGCGTCGAAGAGAAGGTGCGCGCGGTCGAGCGGATCGTCAACGGGCTGGGATTTACCTGCATCCGTGAGACGATCAACGCCGTGGAGGCGTGGCTATCGAGCCTGCCAGGCCATGTTTATGCGAACGTCCGCCAGCCGATCGTCCATACGCTCAATCTCGCGCACCTGATGCCGCTATCGTCGGTATGGGCGGGACCGACGGGCAACGCGCATCTGGACGGCCCGCCGCTGCTCTATGCGGAAACCAGCGGATCGACGCCGTTCCGGCTTTCAACGCATGTCGGCGACGTGGGGCATATGTTGATCGTCGGCCCGACCGGCGCGGGCAAGTCGGTGCTGCTCGCGTTGCTGACCTTGCAGTTCCGGCGCTACCCCGATTCCCAAGTCTATATTTTCGACAAGGGTTTTTCGGCGCGCGCTGCGGTGCTGGCGATGGGCGGCGCGCATCATGCGCTCGGCCTTGGCGGCGAGGACGAAGGCGGGAAGGCCATCGCCTTTCAACCTCTACGGCATATCGACCGGGCGGACGAGCGGGCATGGGCGGCCGAATGGATCGGTGCCTTGCTCGCCCATGAAATGATCGTGGTCACGCCGGAGGTCAAGGAAGCGGTCTGGTCGGCGCTGACCAATCTCGCCGCCGCGCCGGTCGAGGAACGAACGCTGACCGGTCTGTCGCTGCTCTTGCAGTCTGCGCCGCTGCGTGTCGCGCTCGCGCCATATACGCTCGAAGGGCCATTCGGGCGACTGCTCGATGCCGCTGAGGACGACCTTGCGATTGCCGACGTGCAATGTTTCGAGACCGAGGCGCTGATGGGGCAAGCGGGCGTCGTCGCCCCGGTGCTGACCTATCTGTTCCATCGGCTCGAAGAGAGGTTCACCGGGCGGCCGACGCTGCTCATTCTCGATGAAGCCTGGGTGTTTCTCGACCACCCACTGTTCGCCGCGCGCATCCGCGAATGGCTCAAGGTGCTGCGAAAGCGCAATGTCGCCGTCGTGTTCGCGACGCAATCGCTAGCCGACATTGCGGATTCAACGATCGCGCCCGCGATCATCGAGAGCTGTCCGCAGCGCATATTGCTGCCGAACGACAGGGCGATCGAGCCGCAGAGCCAGGCGGCCTATGTCCGCTTCGGCCTCAATGCGCGGCAAATCGAGCTGGTCAGCCGCGCGATCCCGAAGCGCCAATATTATCTGCAATCGGCTCGCGGCAACCGGCTGTTCGAACTCGGACTAGACCCGGTCGCGCTCGCGCTGTGCGGCGCGTCCGATCCCGACACGCAAAAGGCCATCGACGCGCTCCTTGCCGAACACGGTCCGCGCGAATTTGCCGAGCGCTTCCTGACCCAAGCCGGCCTCGCATGGGCGGCCGACCTGCTTGCCGCCTTTCCCGCCGCCCGATCCCCCGAAGGAGAAGCCTCATGAAGAAATATGTCATCGCCGCTTTGCTCGGAACCGGCGCCATCGGCGCCGCGATGATCGCGGCCGTGCCGACGGCCTATGCCATCCCGGTCTTCGACGGCGCGAACTATTCGCAGAACCTGCTCACTGCCGCGCGCACGCTCCAGCAGATCAATCAGCAAATCCAGTCGCTCCAGAACGAGGCGCAGATGCTGGTCAACCAGGGCAAGAACCTCAGCCGCATCGACTTCCCGCAACTTGACCAGCTTCGCCAGACGCTCGGCGAGATCGACCGGCTGATGGGTCAGGCGCAAGGCATCGACTTTCGCGTCGATCAATTGGGCGAGCAATTTCGCCGGCAGTTCCCGGGCAGCGTCGGCGAGGTAATGGAACGCGACCAGCGCATCGCGGCGGCGAAGCATCGGCTGGACAATGAGATGGCATCCTTCCGCCAGACGATGGCGGTGCAATCCGGCATCGTCGAGAATGTCCGCGATGACGCCCAGACGCTCAGTGAGATAGTCGCCAAGAGTCAGGGTGCGGAAGGCAGCTTGCAGGCACAGCAGGCAACCAACCAGCTTCTTGCCCTCGCGACCAAGCAACAGTTCCAACTCCAGAACCTGATGGCGGCACAGTTCCGCAGCCAATCGCTCGAAGCCGCGCGGCGGACGCAGAGCGCGCGGGAAGCGCAGGCGCGAACGACGCGATTCCTCGGCGACGGCAAGGCCTACACGCCGCGCCAGTGAGCTTGGGGCGGCGCTGCGCCCCAGTTCCCCGACGAGCGCCGTTCCGTCGCGGGGCCGATTCCGCTCCCCTCTCTCCGGGACCGGTCCCGCGACACATTTCACCTTGATCCAGGAGTCTGCAGGTGCAGGATCTCAATGTCATCGACCAGTTCATGCAGGCGTTCATCGCCTATATCGACAGCGGTTTCGGGCTGCTCGGCGGTGACGTTGGCTTCCTGACGACGATCCTGATCGGCATCGACATCACGCTCGCCGGCCTGTTTTGGGCGCTCGGCGGTGAGGACGATGTCATCGGCAAGTTTTTGAAGAAGATTCTCTATGTCGGCGCCTTTGCGCTGATATTGAACAGCTTTCCGACGCTGACCGACATCATCTTCCGCAGTTTTGCCGGGCTGGGACTGACCGCGGGCGGCAGCACGATCGGTGCGCAGGATTTGCTGATGCCCGGGCGGCTCGCCGGCACCGGGTTCGATGCGGCTTGGCCGCTCCTTGTACAGGCGGCCGAACTGGTGGGGCCGATCGATTTCTTCGACAATTTTGTCCAGATCGCGGTGCTGGTCATCGCATGGGTCATCGTCATCGCGGCCTTCTTCATCCTCGCGATTCAGCTCTTCATCACCATTCTCGAGTTCAAGTTGACGAGCCTTGCGGGCTTCGTGCTGGTTCCCTTCGCACTCTGGAATCGCACCTCATTTCTCGCCGAACGCGTGTTGGGCAATGTCGTCAGTTCCGGCATCAAGGTCATGGTATTGGCGGTCATTGTTGGCATCGGTTCCAACTATTTCGCCGACTTCACCAGTGCGATAGCGGGCGAGGAAGTATCGATCGAGCAGGCGGTGTCTCTGATGCTCGCGAGCCTCGCGCTGTTCGGGCTTGCCATCTTCGGCCCCGGCATCGCCTCGGGGCTGGTCGCGGGCGCGCCGCAACTTGGCGCCGGTTCCGTCGTCGCGACAAGCGCATTGGCCGCAGGCGGCTTCGCGATGGGCGGCGCCGGCGCTGTTGCCGCTACGCGGAGCGTTGCCGGCGCCGGTCTCGGGGCGCTTCGCGCCGGAACGGCGATGGGGAGCGCCGCTTCGACCGCCTACAAGCTGGGCCAGGAAACGTCCGGGGCCGCCACGGTCGGCGCCGGCATCGGTGGCATGGCTTCGGCCGCCAAAGGAGCCGCCGCCAACCGGATGCACAATGCCCTCGGCCTTCGCGCTGCCGCCGCGCGCGGTCAGCAAGCCGCCTGGGCTGCGGGAACCAGCCGCGCATCGAGCGCGGTCGGCGGTAGCGCCGCAGGTGGCGACGCATCGCCGCCCGCATGGGCACAAAAGCTCCACGCCACCCAAGCCAGCCGACACCGCCGTCAGATGGCGATCCACGCCGTTCAATCGGGCGATCGCGGCGGCGCCGGAATTACACCGGACATCAAGGAAAGGGATTAAACTATGAGATTCAAACGATCCATGCAGCGCTACGGGCGGACGCCGGAGCCCGAAACTCCCTATCAACGCGCAGGACAACTATGGGACGAGCGCATCGGCGCAGCGCGCGCGCAGGCGAAGAACTGGCGGCTGATGGCGTTCGGCGGCCTGTTCCTCACGATCGGCCTGTCGTCCGCGCTGGTGTGGCAGTCGATGCAGAGCCGTGTTGTGCCCTATGTCGTCGAGGTCGACACTCTCGGTGAGGCGCGGGCGGTCGCGCCGGCAGACACGGAGTATCAGGCGACCGACCCGCAGATCGCCTGGCACCTTGGCAAATTCATCACAAACGTCCGCTCGCGCTCGCTCGACCCGGTGTTGATGCGCGAGAACTGGCTGTCGGCCTACGACTTCGCGACCGAGCGCGCGTCGCTGTTCCTTGGCGAATATGCCCGCGCCGATAATCCGTTCGCCGATGTTGGCCGACGCACGGTTTCCGTCCAGGTGACGAGTGTTGTCCGCGCATCGGACAACAGCTTTCAGGTCAAATGGACCGAGCAGCTATATGAGCGCGGTAGCCTCGCCAGCACGTCGCGCTGGACGGCCATGTTGACCGTCAAGGTGCAGCCGCCACGCTCGGCCGACGTGCTGCGCAAGAACCCGCTCGGCCTTTATGTCGATGCGATCGACTGGAGCCGGGAACTCGACTCCGACGTCCTGAAGCCGCTCGAGCCTTTTCCGTCGCCCGAAGATCTGCTCGCGCCGCCTGCGGATTTTCCGCTCACCCCCGAACCCTTGCCAGCACCCGAAGGAAATAAACCATGATCCGCGCCGTCATTCTGTCGGTGAGCGTCCTTGCGCTCACCGTTCCCGCTGCCGCCCAGCCGACCACGAAGGTCGCCGCCGCCAACAAGGCCGCGCTGCGCGAGCCGGCGAGCGCAGGATTCGTCGGCGCGGTGCAAGTCTATCCCTATAATGACGGTAGCCTCTATCGACTCTATGCTGCGCCTGAGCGCATCACCGACATTGCCTTGCAGCCCGGCGAGACGATCACGTCGGTTGCCGCGGGCGATACGGTGCGTTGGACCGTCGGCGACACGACCAGCGGCAGTGGCGCGAGCCAGCGCACGCATATCTTCGTGAAGCCCTTTGCGGCGGGGCTGCGCACCAATCTGGTCATCACGACTGACAAGCGGGTGTATCACATCGAATTGGCGAGCCGGGCGACCGGCGCGATGGCGGCGCTGTCGTGGAGCTATCCGCAGGACGAGCTGATTGCGCTGCGCCGGGAGCAGGACGCGGCAGCGGCGGCGACGCCGGTCGCATCTGGTCTCGCCGTCGAACGACTCAATTTCAACTATGCGATTTCGGGCGACAAGCCATCTTGGCGGCCGTCGCGCGCCTTCGACGATGGGCGGCAGACATTCATCGAATTTCCGCCGTCGATCGCGGTCGGCGAAGCGCCGCCCCTGTTCGTCATCGGCGAGGATGGCAAAGCCCAGCTCGTCAACTACCGCGTCGCGGGTCGTTACTATGTCGTCGATCGCCTGTTCGGCGCTGCCGAACTACGCCTTGGTGGCAAGAAGCAGAAGGTCGTGCGGGTCGAGACGGTGCAGCCGAAGCGGAGGCGCGGCCGTGACTGAACCCGTCGAACCGTCCGCAAAGGCCGCACAGACCGCACCGCCCAAGGCCGATCCTGAAACTCTCGTGCTGCGCGCCGCGCCGGGGCGTGTCGCTCGTTTCCGTCGCGGAGCGATCGTCGCCATAGCCGCCGCAGGATCGACCGCGATTGTCGGCGTGGCGTGGCTGGCACTGAAACCGGCGAGCATCGGCATCGTCGCGCCCGCCGATGACAAGTTGCATCGCGCGAAAGCGCCCGCCGATGCGTTCGCGGGCGCGCCGACCAGCTATGGCGACGTGCCGCAGCTCGGCGCACCGCTGCCTGGAGATTTGGGACGCCCGATCCTCAACCACCAACGCGAAATCGGAATGGCGGATTCGAGTGACGAGGCCGCGCGGCGCGTAGCGCAGGAAGCGGAGGCCGAACGCCAACGTATTGCGGCCGAACAGCGCGCGGCGCGGGAGTCGGGCGTGATGCTGCAAGTCCCAGGGAATGTCGCATCTGCTCGCCCCGTCGCGGTTGAACCAGAACAAGTGTCCGAATTGCCGGCGTCCGTGGAGGCCGGAAACGATCCGAACGGGCAGCAGCGCAAAAATGCGATGATCGGCCGCACCAACGAGGAAAGCGACGTGAACCCGCACAGGTTGACCGCGCCCGTCTCGCCCTGGACCGTGCAGGCGGGCAGCGTCATCGCGGCCAGCCTGATAACGGGCCTCAACTCGGACTTGCCGGGGCTGGTAACGGCGCAGATCACCGAAAATGTCTATGACAGCGTGACGGGGCAAAGCCTGCTGATACCGCAAGGCTCGCGGCTCGTTGGCAGCTATGACAGCGTGGTCGCGTTCGGCCAGAGTCGGGCGCTGGTCGTCTGGCAGCGCATCATCCTCCCCGATGGATCGTCCATCCGCATCGACAATGTGCCGGCGACCGACACGCAGGGCTATGCGGGGCTGTCCGACCAGATCGACCGGCACACATGGCAGCTTTTGAAGGGCGTCGCATTATCGACCTTGCTCGGCGTCGGCACTGAACTCGGATGGAGCGATGGTGAAAGCGACCTTGTGCGCGCTATTCGCCAATCCACGCAGCAGAACGGAACGCGGGCTGGCGATCAGCTCGTTACCCGCGATCTCGATATTCAGCCGACCTTGCGCGTCCGCCCCGGCTGGCCGCTTCGCGTCGTCGTCCACAAGGATATTGTCGTCGGGAAGCCGTGGGGAGGCGGGCGTGGCTGATCTCAAATTACCGAAACTGCCCGAGCGAACGCCGGTCAAGATTACGATCAGTGTCATGCCGGACCTGCTCGAGGCGCTGAATGCCTATGCTGACACTTACGAAGCCGCATATGGCCAGCGGGAGTCGGTTCCGGACCTTATCCCGTTCATGCTGGATAGCTTCCTTGCCAGCGACCGCGGCTTTGCAAAGGCTCGATCGTCCCGTTCGCGGCGGAAATAGCGCGATGCCCGAAGACTGGGGCGAGCCCGAACGCTTCCTGAAACTGCCAGAGGTTTGCCGCCGGGTCGGGCTCGGCAAATCTATGGTATATCTGATGATCCAGCAGGGCCGTTTCCCCAAGCCCTATAAGCTCGCCCCTTCCGCCTCGCGATGGAGCGAACGCGAAATCGTCGCACGGATTGCGGACGTAAAAGACGGTTTCGAGGGGAGGCAGCGATACGTAGGAGAGGGGGGAGTGTATCCCTTAGCATGGATTTCGGACCACTCTCGACGACCGGATAGGGTGGCATAGCGGCATCGCTATGGTTACCCATCCTATAGTGTGTTACATTTGATTCAACGAAATGCTGACGGGAGAAGAAGACGGACGATGACCGATGTCACCTTCACATTCCGGCTCGACCGGCCTTTGAAAGAGGCCTTCGCCGCGATGGCTGAGACGCGCGACCTGTCGGCGGCGCAACTCCTCCGCCGGATGATCCGCGAAGCCGTCGAACGCCATGAAGAAGAGGTCGCGCACGAGCGTTGGCTGCATCGCGAGATCGACGATGCGATGCACGATACCGGCAAGCCGCGGTCGGAGCGTTTCTCGAACGAGGCGATCACCGGGGAGTGGGAACGGGAGAGGGGCGAGATAGAGCGCCGTGATGAGTCCTGAATCCCTGCCAATCTATTGGTTGCCCAAGGCGAACGACAGTCGAGCCCGCCAGCTCGGATATCTCGCAAAGCGTAACCCGAAACTTGCTATCGCCGTCGGCGATGCCATCATGGCGGCGGTGGCGAAGCTCGCGGACGATCCCGATCTGTCGCGTGTTGGGCGGATCGCCGGTGCCCGTGAATATCGGATACCCGACACGCCCTTCCTGCTTGTCTATCGGATCGAACAGGAAGCGGTCGTCATACTGCGTTTGCTGCATCACCGGCGACGTTTTGTGACGGCCGAGGATGCGGGTATCGACCGCAAGGACAAGCGCAAGCCGCTGGCGCCGCGCACGATGGAGGCGATGACGAAGGCCGTGAGTGATTTGCAAGCTCGCATCGCCAATCTCCCCCGCCGCGCGCAGCGCGACATGGAAAGCGCCGTCCAGATTCTGCTCGAGGAATTCGCGAAGGCGACCGGCGGCAGCACCGCGGATCATCGCCGCAACGGCCGCGTCCTCAAGATCATCCTCTTCGGTTCCTACGCGCGCGGCAAGCATGTCGTCGATCCGGTCGGTCGTTATTTCTCGGATTATGATCTGCTCGTCATCGTCGACCACGAGGATCTGACCGATGCGTCCAAATATTGGTACGAAGCGGAAGACCGGATGGTCGACATGCTCACCGAGCGCGGCTGGCCGCAGCCGCTCAATCTGATCATCCATAGTCTCGACGATATGAACTATCAGCTCCGGCGAGGCCGGTATTTCTGGGTCGATATCTATAAGGAGGGCATCGCGCTTTTCGAGGAGCCGGGGCATCCGCTGGAGAAACCCGGTGAACTGAGCGCGGAGGAAGCGCGCGAAGAGGCGGAGCTATATTACGAAAATAACTTCTCCGGTATCGATAGGTCGCTCGGTTTCGTTCAGTATGCTCGTGGGCGGGCGCAATCCGAACATAATCCCAAAGAACAAGCAAAATGGCGAAACGAGGCCGCCTTCAATCTTCATCAAGCGATGGAGCGGGCCTATTATTGTATCATGCTGGTGCTGGTTCTCTACCAGCCGAAATCGCACAATCTCAACTTCCTGTCGAAGCGCGCCGAACAGCTCGATGAGCGCCTGATGGGGGTCTGGAAGACCGACACCAAATTCGGCAAGCGCTGCTATGAACTGCTGCGCGCCGCCTACGTCAAGGCGCGCTATTCGGAGCATTACAAGATCGACGACAACGAACTCGACTGGCTGACCGACCGTATCACCGACCTGCAAACGCTGGCCAAGGCGATCTGCGAAGAACGGCTTGCGCAGTAGCGTCATTAGCCCTCATCTTCTTTAAGGGACATTGGTAGCCTGGCGAGGCGTGTACGCTTTGCCGTCGCCGAGGAATCTTTTGGCCCGCTCCTTGGCATCTGTCTGATTGACTGCCAATTCGGCGTTGTCGCATTCGCCTCCGCGAACTGACCCGTCCCGGCAACCCTCGACGACCTGCCGAGCCTCGTCGATATGAGTGTCGAAATATTGCTTGCTGCGCGGTTCCGCCTGACCACAGCCGGAGATCGCCGTTCCGATGAGCGTTGCTCCGATGACGCGGGATTTCATGGGATCCTCCTGTTCTGCGCGGCAAGCGTATCATCCGATCCGGGGGAGGACCAAATCGGTGGTCCACGCGGATTGCTGAATGAGACGCCGCCTGATAGGCCATTTTCCGGTGCCGCGTTATGGATCGGACTTCGTGCCGGGAGGGGTGTGGCAACGCACAGGCGTGTTCGGACAGATCGCGGGCTTCTGCATAGGAGGTTCCAACACCCACCCCTCCCATCATTTGCCTTCTTTTTGACGGCCCAATTGAAAATTGGCCGAAATCTGCGGATTATTTCGGGCTTGTCATGATCGGCGAAATGACTCAGTCTAACGGAGCCACTGGAAGGCCAGTGGCAGGGGCGTGGAACCCCCTATGCAATGAACCGCCCCGACGCCTCGCTGCGGCGAAGGGTTATCGGCTGTTTTCGGCCGACGATGGCGTGCCGCTATCCGCGCGCCCGCTGCGCTCCCGCATGGGTGTTCCCTGCGGCCGAAAGGCCGGCGCCTCTTCCTCGAGAGGTGAAAGGGTGGCGCGGTGGCCGACTCTTTTCTCAAGGTGGCAGACCCGCTGGACCCGAGTGATGTCGAGGGGCGAGCGCTGCGCGAATGGCACGGCTCCCATTCGGCTTGGCTGCACGGTTTTCTATGCCGGACGCTCCGCCTTCAACCTTCGGATGCCGATGATATCGTTCAGGACACATGGTTGCGGGTTATCCGCACCTCTCTGGCGGACGTCGAGCATCCGCGTGCGTATCTTTCCCGTATCGCGCTCAATCTGTTTCGCGATCGCTTTCGCCGCGACAAACGAAGGATCGCACATCTGCGCCTCGTTCGCGCCGAGGAAAGCATCAATCCAGCCGCGATGGCGGAGCAGGAAAGCCTGCTTGAACTTGAGCGCGCGATTCTCGATTTGCCCGAAAGCCTGCGTGATGTATTTGTGCTCAGCCGATTTCGGCGGCTGACGAACAAGGATATCGCCGATCAACTCGGGATCTCGGTGAAGACGGTCGAATGGCGCATCGGCAAGGCGATCGAACTGTGCGCCAGCAGGTTGCGGAGCTAAGCGGCGGCCTATGGACGACAAGGACAGTGAAGCGGAACGGCGGCGTGCCGAGGCAGCACAGTGGTTCGCTCGGCTGAAGACGCTTCCCGTGTCGCAAGGCACTCTCAATGACTATTTCGCGTGGCGGCGGCAGCCCGGCAATGCCGAGGCGTTCGAGGAAGCCGAACGCTTTTGGTCATCGGCCGACAAGGTCGGCGAGCGACCGGGCATTTTGCGTGCGATCGAAGATGCAACCGCCCGCCGGCGTCGCCGCACGCCTTTCCGTGCATTGCCGCGGTCGGCCTTCTGGCTGGCTGCGAGCTTGGTTCTCGTCATCGGCATCGCGGCTGGCTACTCGTTTCTCGCTCCCGCCGGACAGAGCTATGCGACAGCCGCGGGCGAGCATCGGACCATTGCCCTCCGCGACGGATCGCGCCTCAGCCTGAACAGCGCCACCGAGGTGCGCGTCCGCTTCACTGGGGAGGAGAGGCGGCTTGTTCTCGGGGAGGGGCAAGCCTTGTTCAACGTCACTAAGGACAAGGCACGGCCTTTCACCGTCAAGGCTGGCGACGTGACCGTCACGGCGACGGGAACCCGGTTCGACGTTTCGCGGCACGGCGAACGCATTCTCGTCACCCTGATCGAAGGCGGCGTGACGGTGCGCGCGCCCGATGGCTCGGTCGATCCGTTACGGGCCGGCGAACAATGGCAATGGCCGGTGAAGGGCCCCCGCGTCCGAAAGGTCAAAGCCGATGCGGTCGCCGCGTGGGCGGAGAAGCGGATTGTCTTCGATGGCGCGCCGCTTGCCGAAGCGCTGGCCGAGATGAACTGGCATGGCGGCTCGACCGTCATGCTCGACGCGGCCGATTTTGGTTCGAGGCGCATCAGCGGCTCGTTCGAAGCGGGCGATACCGCCAGCTTCGTGACTGCGGTCACGGCGTTCCTGCCTCTGCGGCAGAGCATCGATGGTCAGGGGCGTATCCATCTTATCGCAGATCGGAATCGCGAGCAGGAAAATTCCGCCGTCCATTAGGGTCGCATGCATCGCCGCACGTCTCATCCCCGACAGCAACGACGCAGCGAAGGCTTTCACCCTCGACTGTGCGACAAATTGGGGATAAGTGATGCTATTGAAATGGATGGTTGCAATTTTCCGCTGCACGACCGCCTGCATGGTCGTCGCGAGCGCGGTCGCGGTGGGCGCTCCGGCTCAAGCGCAATCGGCGCGCAACGGTATCGCGTTCGATATTCCCGCGGGGTCGCTCCAGTCGGCGCTCACCCTGTTCGCCGACCAATCGGGATTGCAGCTCATCTATTCGCCCGACACGGTCGCGGGCCGGCGCGCTCCTGCCCTCAAGGGACGCTTGTCGCCGTCGGCCGCCTTGCAACGGCTGCTGGCCGGCAGCAACCTGCGGGTACGGCGCGTCAACGACAAGGTGATCATGATCGAGCCGCGCCAGCGGCTCCGGCGGTCCGGGAACCCAATATCCGCGTTGCCAGTAGATGCCGGAGCCGCCGCTCGCTCGGCGGCACAAAGCAGCGGGTCGGAGTCGAGACCGGATTCAAGGGATATCGAGGAAATCATCGTCACCGGATCGAACATCCGTGGCAATGCCCCGGTCGGTTCGCATGTGCGGACGATCGACCGCGAGGAAATTGAGCGCAACGGTTATTCGACCGTTGCCGATCTCCTCCAGAGACTACCTGGCAATTTCGGTGGCACGGCGACCGAGCAGAGCGCGCTGTCCTTTACCGATCGCAGCGGGACCAACGCGACGCTTGCGACGGGGGTCAATCTTCGCGGTCTTGGTGCGTCGGCGACCCTCGTGCTCGTCAACGGGCGGCGTATCGCCGGGGCCGGTGCCCTCGGCGACTTCGCGGACGTATCGACCATCCCGATGAGCGTCGTCAAACGCGTCGAGGTGCTGATGGACGGTGCGTCGGCCATCTATGGCTCGGACGCGGTCGGCGGTGTCGTCAACATCATCATGAAGGACCGGGTCGAAGGCCTCGAAACCGGAATGCGCTATGGCACCGTCACCAAGGGCGGCCTGCGCGAATTCCAGATTTACCAGACCGCCGGGACGGCTTGGGATAGTGGCAGCGCGCTGCTGTCCTATGAATATTATAACCGGACCCCGCTGCTGGCGGACGACCGCCGCTTCGCACGCTCGGCGGACCTCAGGCCGCTCGGCGGGACCGATCACCGCTATGTCTTCAGCTCTCCCGGAAATATTCTGGGCTTCGATCCCGGCACGGGTGGCTTCGACGTGTCCTATGCGATACCGCGCGGGCAGGACGGGACCAACCTGCAGCCAGCCGATTTTCTCGCGGGGGCCGTCAATCTGGAGGATTATCAGCGCGGGGTCTATCTCTCGCCGCGACAGAAGCGACACAGTCTCTATGCATATATCGGACAGGATATCGGCCAGTCGGTCCGATTGTCGCTCGAAGGCCGCTACACGCGGCGGAGTTTTGAAAGCCGGAGCTCGGGTTACGCGACGATCTTGACGGTCACGCCCGATAATCCCTGGTTCGTGTCGCCGACCGGCGCGTCCTCCGATCTGATCGGCTATTCCTTTGGACGCGAAATCGGCACGACACGCGATACCGGTTGGTCGGACACCTTCGGTCTCGTCGGCGCTGTCGATATCGATCTTGGCAAATCGTGGAAGCTTTCGGCCTATGGCGCCTATGCTCAGTCCAAGGAATATCATCTTACCGACAATCTGCCCAACGAAGCGATCATCGCCGAAGCTCTCGGCACGATTCCCGACGACCCGGCCACGGCCTATAACCCGGCGCGCGACGGCTATTTCAACCCCTATGGCGACGGCAATGCCAATCAACCGGCTGTTCTCACCGCCATCGGCAGCGGTTATACGGAAAGCCGCAACGCGAACCGCGTCACCACGGGCAATCTGCAAGCCGACGGTCCTCTGTTCGATCTTCCGGCAGGCGCGGTCCGCCTCGCAACCGGTGCGAACATTCGGCGCGAGTCCTATGAAAGCCGCTATTCATCCTTTTTCGTGACGCCCACGCCGAGGATCGGAACCCCGGTCGAGCGCGTCCGGACGATTGCCGCTGCCTTTGCCGAGCTGCGCGTCCCGCTTTTCGGCGCCGAGAATGCGCGGCCCGCTTTTCGACGTCTCGATCTTTCGCTCGCCGGCCGCATCGAACATTATCCGGACTTCGGAACCACGGCGAACCCCAAATTCGGCATCACCTGGACGCCCGTCGATGGCGTCACGCTGCGCGGGACCTACGGAACCTCCTTCCGCGCCCCCAATCTCGCGCAATTGCGCGGACAGTCGGGCGTCAGCGGCGCGTTCGTGCCGAACGCCAATGGGGGAACGGTGCGCGTTCTTCAACTCGCAGGGGGCAATCCCGACCTTGAGCCTGAGCGTGCGCTTAGCTGGACGGTCGGTGCGGAACTCGCACCAACTGCGCTGCCAGGCCTGCGCGCCCATGCGACGCTCTTTCGAACCATCTTCGACCGGCGCATCGATCGGCCGGCGGGGCTGCGATTTCGCGAGACGCTCACCGATCCCGATCTCGCGCCCTTTGTCCGGCTCGTCGATCCCGCGAACAATGCCGCCGACAGGGATTATGTTTCCGCCCTGATCGCCAGGCTCGCCGGGGGCGACGCCTCCTTCCCGGTCGACAGCATCGCCGCGGTCATCGACACCCGGTTCGTCAACACCGCCACGACCGACGTCCGCGGGATCGATCTGGCATTAGGCTATACGGTGCAAAGCGGTGCCGACATCTTCGCGCTCGATGCAAATGGGGCCTGGCTTCTGGCGTTCCGCGAGCAAACGACGCCGGTGTCCGCCGTCGTCGATCAACGCAACTTGGCCGGACGGCCCGTCGATTTTCGCGGGCGGGCAACGGCAAGCTGGCGACGCGGCGGTTTTGATGCGCTGGTCGGCGTCAATTTCGTCAATGGCTATCGTGATGATCTCACCGGTGCCCGCATAAGCTCCTGGATCACCGTCGATGCGCATCTCGGCTGGAACGCGTCCGACGACAGCCCGCTTCGAGGAACGAGCATCGCGCTCAATGTGCGCAATCTCTTCGATCGCGATCCGCCCTTCTATGATGCGCTGACCGGACTCGGCTATGACGCCGCCAATGCCGATGCCGTCGGCCGCCTCGTCTCGATCCAGATCACCAAGCGCTGGTAAGCATCATGTTCAAGCGCGCGCTTATGGCGGCCGCGCTCCTGCTTTCGCTCGGCACGAGCGAGCGGGCAGCGGCCCGGGCCTTTACCGTCGATGATCTTCTCCAGACCGAGGGGTTCGGCAAGACCTTGTTCGACCCAGAGAATCGGTGGTTGGTCTTCGAACGGCTCGAACCTTTCCTGGTGATGAGCCGCTTCGACATGTTGCCGAGTCACGATGTTCTGCGCTCACGATTATATCGCGTCGATCTCGAGGCGCCGTGGCGTGCGGTTCCGCTGCTTCGCGATCCGGAGCCCGGCGTGATCGCCTATGGGTTCTCCACCGACGGCAGCTATCTCGCGGTAGGTCGGCTCAAAGACGACCGCTGGCAACTCGGCATCGTGACCATGGCGAGCGGGGCGGCCCGCTGGCTTGATGTCACCCCCGACTATGATCCCTTCTACACGACGCTCGCATGGAGATCCCCGAACACGCTCGTCGTAATTACGCTTTCCGGCGGCGAACTGCCGTGGCGGCTCCGTAGCCTAGACTATGCGGCCGAAGTCCTGCCCGAGCGGTGGCAGGCGACGCGATCGGGGCGTGCGTCCGCCGTCACCGTGATCGGCAGCGGCCGATTTCAGCAAGACGGCGCGGCGGCGCCCGGCAAGCTGCTGGTCGCGATCGATGCCGGGTCGGGAAAGATGCGGCGGCTCGCTACGGGGCGTTTCGTCTCGGTGGCGATGGCGCCGGGCGGTAGACATCTGGCGCTTGTCGAGCAGGGGGCTGACGCACCGGTTCCACAGGATCGCGCCGTCAGCCAGATCGACGTTCCCTTTCGGCAAAGGCTGGCCCTCTATGATCTGCGGCAGCACGAGTTGACGCGCCCCTGCGGCGATTGCGACCTGTTGTGGCGGCCTCAGTGGTCGCCCGACGGCAGGCATCTTGCCTTTGTTGCGCGGCGCGGAAGGCAGGATTGGAAGGACGCTGGATTGGTCCAATTGTCGATTGATGACCGGTCCCTCGAACGCCTCGATCCACCCGGTGTCCGTCCTGCCGTGACCGAATTTCCCGATGGGACCGCGCGCATCGCCTTTCATTGGCGCGGGACCGACCTTCTGTTGTTGGCCCGCGCGACGGGGACGGAGAACCCGCGTGTCGATTGGTATGTCGTGCGCCGGGATCGCGCATACCCGTTGACCTCGACGTTGGCCGAGGTCGGGCCCAGCCTGTCGACGACACCGGCTTGCCAGGCGGCGATGTCGACGGCCGACGGCATCTGGTGTCTTGATGCTCCGGGGCCGAGACGGCTTTTCGGCCCCGATGTTCAAATCTCCAATGGGCGGACGATCGGCTGGAAGGCGCGGTCCGGCGAAGTCTCGTTCATGGGCGACGTCCTGTCGGATCGCACAGTAACGACCGGCTCGAGCGGACGGATCGAAGCGGTCGATGTGCCAAACAATGGGCGGATGTTGCTTCTGCGCCGATCGACCGATCAGGGCGTCAAGTCGCTGACGCTCGTGTCGGACGATCGCGCCGAAACGATTGCGACGGCAAATGCCCGGCTTTCGGATGTCGAGCCAGCGCGTGCCCGAAAGCTGTCCTACAGACTCGCCGATGGGCGCGAAGCCATAGCATGGCTCTATCTGCCGCCGGGCGATCGAGATGGCCGGCCTTTGCCGCTGGTGGTAATCCCCTATCCCGGCGCGAGCTATGGCGACGCCGAGCCCGGCGGACAGGGGCTAGGTGCCGCCCGCTTCTATACGAGCGCCCAGATACTTGCCGGACGCGGTTATGCCGTGCTGCTGCCCAGCCTGCCGACGAGACCCTTCGTCACGAACGAGCCGCCGGCTTTCGTCGAGGATACGGGCCGCGCGGTAGACGCGGCGGTTGCGACGGGACTGATCGACCGCGAGCGCATCGCGATGTGGGGGCATAGTTTCGGCGGCTATGCGGTCGCGATGATCCTTGCTGATAGCTGCCGCTATGCGGCGGGAATCGCGTCGGCGGGGGTCTATGACCTGGCAGCGGTCACCGGGACGTTGGGGCAATCGACGCGGCTCGCACCCGAGATGGGTTTCGGCCCTGCATCCTATTTCGCATGGGCGGAGACAGGGCAGGGTGGGCTTGGCGTGACCCCGTGGACCGACCCCGCGCGATATATCGCCGCCAGTCCGGTCTATCAGGCGGGGCGGATTCGGACGCCCTTGCTGATCGTTGCCGCCGATAACGATCCATCGCCCCTGGCGGGCGCCGAACAGCTTTTCATGGCGCTCGCCCGTCAGGAAAAGGATGCGGAGCTGGTGACTTACTGGGGTGAGGGGCATGTCGTGGGCAGCCCGGCCAATCTGCGCGATTTCTATGAGCGTATCTTCAGTTGGCTCGAGCGGACGGCTTCGAATCCGAGGATGCGTTGCGATCCCGCCGGATCACATCCAGTCGATCGACCCAGGCCCGCGCCCATTGCTCGACGATGAGGGCCGCGAGAAGCTCGCCATAATAGTCGATTTGCATCAGGATATCGCGATCGAGCATCGCATCGAGTCGCTCGCCGTCGAGGACGCCATTCCGAACAAGCTGACCATCGAGCAGATACGACCGCAGAAAGGATGCGCTCGCGGCAAGCAGCCTTCCGAAATAGGAGTTGAGCGCGCCTTTGCCCCTGCGTTCTGCGATCGATGCTGGAAGAAACTTCCGGAAGGCGTGGCGTGCGAGCGCCCGGTCGCGTTGGCCCTCGGTAAGATGAAAGACGTCGGTCCCGATCATCAGTTCGACTAGCGGCTGTGAAAGCAGGGGATGCACCACGGTCAGCGATTGGCTTCGCCACGAGGGGCCGAACGCGCTGCGGTCGCCGGCGATCGCGTCAATTTGTAGCACCTTTGCGGGCGGCAGGCCTTCGAGATCACCGGCCCAGGTTGAGCGCGGTTCGCGCGCGACGGAGCCGAGGGGACGTAACGTCATCGCATCATCGAAGAATGCCGCGCCTCCGCCGGGGCCGATGCGGAAGGCATGGCGTGCCACCGTCCAGATCGACGTTTTGCTCCAGTGGGCAAGGTCCGCATAGGCTTGGAACGCAGTGCGGGGAAAGCTGGGGTCGGCGGCGATTATCGGTGTGGGATGCTGAAAAAAGACCGCGTCGCCGCCATGTCCCGTGATCAGCGTGTCTGCGCCCCGCGCCTCGGCGAAATTCGCGAGGAGGCGATCGTGCGCCAATGATGTGCTTCCAAGGCCCGGACGCACACCGATCGGCATGTCTTCGAGATCGGTCAGTGCGAACTCCCCCACCGGCATGAAGATCTCGTGCAAGGCGAGGGCATGGAGATGCGCTATGTCGCGGGCATAGCGCCGTTCGTCGCCTGCGGAATCGTCGGCGAACACATTGACGCCGCAACTGATCTCCTGTCCGGCTTGGGTGGCAGCGGCGGCAATGACGGCGGAATCGAACCCGCCCGATAATTCAAGGAGAGGGCGGGGATAGGCAGTCAGCCAGGCATCAACGCAGCGGGTCGTGATCTGGCGCAGCTCGTCGGCGCCCGCGGGCTGAGCGCGGTCATCATAATGACGGCGCGGCACCCACAAACGGCGTGCCAACGCATCGCCGTCGCCGAGTGTCAGCAAGGCGCCCGGTTCGAGCGTCTCGACACCAAGAAGGGGCGTGGCCTCCGCTACCGTTGACGAGGCGAACAGAAGTTCGCTGATCCGGCGCCAATCGATCGCGAGTTCGTCGGGGGCCGAAAGGCTAAGCCAGGGGAGGATGTCGGATGCAATGAGATGAAGCCCCGATCGCGACCAGCGAACCCCATCCCGCATTCCGATCGGATCGCGAAAGACCGAGACGTTCCCCGGCTCGCGCGTCTGCACGGCCAGATAGGCGCCCCAGAAATCATCGGAAAGCTTGCGACAGAGTTCGGCGAAATCGATCGTCTCGGCGAAAATCCGGTCGATCGAGCGCAGGCCGCCCGAAAATACATCGCCGATGAGGAAGCTGGGGTGGCCGCCGCACCGTCCGCTAATGACGCGGCCGCCTGCCTTGATCGCGATCAATCTTCCCGGTTCATCGAGCAGCAGCGTCCAGCTTGGGTGCAGCGCGACCAGATTTGCGCGAAGGCCGCGCGCCGTCGCTTCGGATGATCCGCCGTCGAGAGGCCATGACAGGATGAGAAAGGGTGTCATTGCGTCGCGGGCGCCGAAACCCAGATGATATGATAATCCTCGATCGCATGTGGAGCCTCGTTGAGAAGCTCGTCCTCTGCCGCGATCCAGCAATGGGCGCGAAACGGGAAAAGCTGTACGCCAAAGACCCAGTCCGCGCGAAAGCCGTATCGGGCCAGGAAATGCAGCAGGAAGAAGGAGCCGAACAGGCATTTCGGCCGCCGCGGCAACCATAGCCATAATGTCTGGAAGCGATCCGCCACATCGCGGATATCAAGGCCGTGCCCGCGGGGCTCCGCACGAAGCCGCTCTGCAATTCCGGCGAGCTCGTGCACGCTTCGTCCACGAAACCAAAGGTGGGATTGGATCAGCGCCTGGACGAAGCGTTTGATATCGCGAAGCGAGACCCGTGCGTCAGGTCGGGGGCGGGGCGGAATCCATTCGCCTCCAGCCAAAGGTCGATCCGATGCGTCCTCGGTCGAGGCGAGCGTCCGATATGCGGGGATCGGATGTTCGGGCTGATATGTGCAACTATAATCGTCGCCTTCGAGATCGAAAAGGACAAGGCCTTCGCCTGACCGAACTTCGAAGATTGCCGGGTCGATCACAACTAACCCTGAGGTGCGGGGCTCCGCACGCGTGTCGCGGACGAAACCCCGCACGGTCCGTCAGCCGCCAATCGTATAGCGTTTGACGCTCCCGGGTTCGAGATAGAGACCGTCGAAGCTCGACTGGGTGCGCTCGTTCGCTCTGCCCAGTTTGATCAGACCCTTGCGAGTCCGATCCTTCGGAAGTTGCGATGTCTTCTTCATGGCTTTTCTCCAGTACATCATCGGAAAATCGACTCAATTATCTGAGCCGCATTCCTATTAGGAAGACTATGGAAGAATTATTCAAATAATATTTTAAATATATTCATAATATACGCGACGGATTCTCTATTTGTCTGTCATGGCCTTCCAGATGGCGGCGGCCTCTTTCGCGCAGGCACGATGGAAATCGCGCGACGCCTTGCGCGCGGCGCTCGAGTTACCTTGTGTCAGTGCCAGCTTCAGCGTTTCGGTTAGGGCGTCATACCCAGCGACGGCCACCTCGTGGCTGCGCGCGAGGGCGAGGCGGCTCGACACATGATGCTGCATCACGGCCAATGCATCGTCGCTCGACCGCCGCGCGAGCGCCTCGAACATCTTCCATGGCATCGCGGACCGGACGCTGACCGCGCCGTCGCCTTGCCAGAGGTTCAGCAAGGCATCGACGATGCTGCCATGGGCAACATAATAGGTGCGGAGCGCGGTGCTGCTCACCGTGGCGGCATAGAAACCTTCGCCTGGCCGCTCGATCAACAGCCCTTGGCCGACCAACTGATAGAAGGCCTCGCGCACCGGGATGTCGCTGGTTCCAAGGCTATTGGCGATTTCGCGAGGCATGATCCGCTCGCCCGGATCGAGTGTGCCCCCTTCGATCCGTCGCATGACCGCCCGAATGACCTTCGGACCGGCCAGGCGGCGCTTGCCGCTCATCGTCTCACCGCCGTCATCATTCTGAAAAATTAGGGCGCGATCGCTGGATGGTCGAGTTTCCGCCATTCCCCACGCCCTCGGACGTCGCATAGCGAGGATCATCGGAGCAGCCGGTGCGGCGGTCCGCAGCTCTATTGCGGACGGTCCGCAAATTTGATGCGATGCTGCTCATCATCCCACATGGTGATTCCGGGCATCGCGAATAGAGCCAGATCTGGCTCAAAAACCCGTTTCCCCGTGAAATGGAATGACATAGGCTATGTTTTTGGCGGGCGACCCAATGGCGGAAAGCAAGCCGGGCAATTGCGGAGACTTGCAGGCATGGACCTATCGTCCGTCCAATTTTCCGAAGGACGGCAGATTCTGGCCCGCGCCGTTCGCGATATTCGGCGGCTGCGCGATCTGCGTGCGAACGTCGTTGCAGAGCGAATGGGTATGCCTTTGCGCAGCTACGAACTCTTCGAGGCCGGAGGCGGGCGGTTCGACATGCAACGGCTCTTCGCCTTCGCTGAGGCGACCGACAGCGACCCGTTCGCGATCATGCTGTCGGTTCCCTTCGAATCCCCCGAATTCGCGGTCGATTGCGCCGATACCAAGCTGGCGCTCATTCTGATGATGCACCTGCAAGGCTTCCACGAGGATCGCGGCGCCGACATCGCCTATCTTGATCCGCCCAACATCATCGGTGGCTTCGAGCGCGTGTTCAAGGAATTGGGCGCAAAGCTCGACGACAATGAAGCCTTCCTCCGTCAATGGTTCGAGGGGCGAAAGGGGGGCTCGATCAGCCTCGGTTCGTTGAGCGTGCGTGGCCTCAGGCGGCGGAAGGCTTAGCGGCCGCCAGCGACGAGCGCGAGATAGCCGCCCGCCACAAGGTCCCGGGCCTTGCCGATCAGACGCCGCGTCTTCATTCTGAGATAGTCGGATTCATGATCCCAATCGCTTGATACATGCGCCTCGCCGAAAAGGGCGATGGCCACATCGCGGGTTCGGGGCGAGCGTGCGAGGGCATTAACCGTCCTGAGCAGGAGCATATTTCGGTTCGCATTGGCCGCAGGCGCGGCGAGGGAACGCGGGACGCGTCCCAGCCGCATCATCGCGTCCCACTGTCGCAGCGCGAGCAAGCGGCGACCCAGTCGGCGACGCCCTTCGAGCCGATAAGCCAGCCGGACAGGGCCATTGAGCAGGGTTCCGTCGTGGATGCTGAGCCGAACGGCCGTGCGTCCGCGTCCGATCAATAGGTCCTCGCCCTTCGTATCCTTGAACAGGGTTGCCGAGCAAGCGAGGGCATGCAGGTCGAAAGCCTCGGTGTCGCCGGGTGGACAGGGTGCCGCAGCGGCCCGCACGGTCAGCGGATCATATTCGGCATCCCACATCAGCCGGGCGTCGGGACTACATCGGTTCGGCGTCTCGGCGAAAGCGCAGCGCCCGTTCGATCGAGGAGGCGAGCGGCGTAATGAGTTCGATCGGAGCTTGCGGGCTACCGATCTGGCTGACCGTTGCCGGCACGCCGCGGAAATCGGCCCGTCGTCGCAATATCTCCCACGCGAATGTTCGCAGGTCATCGAGACTGTTGGTCGGGGGCAGGTCGCGTGCGACGAGCGTGAAGCTCTCGGCCTTTTTTCTCATTGGCTTGGTCATCCTTTCCGTCCTAGGGACAAGGACGGATTGGGCGCCGGGACCCCTAAACGAAGTTCTGAATATCCTCGCTGGCCGCAAATTAGCGGGCCTTTACAGAGCATTTCGCGATGCCGCTGCGGCTCAGCGCAACCATGATGGGGCTGTCGCGCAAAGGCGTGCGGGGAATTCCGCTGCGTCAGTCATCGCCGCTGAGGGAAAAGGGGCGGGCGTTGGAACCTTTATGCAAAGGCCCGCTACTTCGGTCCGCGCCGGTCACCGATTACCCCCGGTCGCTGGCACGCACCTGTCTTACGGCGCCCGCGCTTGCGGCGTAGCCGCACTCGGCCGTCGTATCAAGGCAGGGGTCCGTGGGCCTGTACCGTCGCGCGGGGTCGGTCGATTCTGTCAGGGGCCATTTTCGACCATCCTGCGCAGCCTGTCTTGATGCTTTCATCCTGCCGGAAGGCCGCCGTCACGCGGCCATGATCCGGGGAGAAGGCCTGTGGACGATTACGATGCCAATGCGCGGGCCGAGCGGGCGCGACACGGCCATCCCTTTCTCAACACCGCACAGGCTGCGCACTATGTCGGTTTGCACTACCGCACACTCGAAGTCATGCGACGGCAGGGTCGTGGGCCCCGCTTCCGGCGGCACGGCCGCCACATCCGATATCATATCGACGATCTCGACCAATGGTCGTTGATGAACGGACAGGATCTCGGTTCGGGGGAGGCCGGTTGATGGCCGGAATTTCGCGCCGACCGTCCCGCCCGCGATGCCCGGCGCATGCGAGACGGGTGCTCCTCATGACGGGTGCGGGCCTGGCGTTGCTCGGCGCGGCGGCCGTGCTCGATGCGATCGTGCGGCCATCGCCGCGGTTCGTATGGAATCTCTCGGCCAGCGCGCCGCTTGGCCTCTACGCCGTCAGCAGCAAAGGCGAGATCGCCGCCGGCGATACGGTCATTGCACGCGTTCCGGCGCTCTGGCGTCTCTGGGCCGGCCGGCGACGCTACATTCCGGTCAACGTGCCGCTCGTCAAACGAGTGGCCGCGATACCCGGTGATCGCGTCTGTGCGATCGGGACACTCGTCCGGATCAACGGCCGCGGCGTCGCTATCCGCCGCCTTGCCGACGGGCGCGGGCGCGACATGCCGGACTGGCACGGCTGCACGACGCTCGGCCAGCGCGAATATCTGCTGCTGGGCGATGGCCCCGATTCTTTCGACGGGCGCTATTTCGGTCCAACCAGCCGTAACGACATCATCGGCAAGGCGCATCGATTATGAAGTCGGTGAGACTCTGGATGGTCTTGGTCGGCGTGGCGCTCGCGACGCCGGCCGAGGCCCGGTCGGTCGAGGCGTGGCGACCCTATATTGAAGAGGCGTCGACACGCTTCGGCGTTCCCGTCGACTGGATCGAGCGCGTCATGCGCGCCGAGAGCGGCGGCCGCACGACGCTGGACGGCCGCCCGATCACCAGCCGTGCGGGGGCGATGGGCCTCATGCAGCTCATGCCAGGGACATGGGCCGACATGCGCGCGCGGCTTGGGCTGGGCAGCGATCCCCACGCGCCGCGCGACAATATCCTGGCAGGAACCTATTATCTGCGCCTGATGTATGACCGCTTCGGCTATCCCGGCTTGTTCGGCGCCTATAATGCGGGACCGGCGCGCTATTCGGCGTTTCTGGTCGGGCGGTCAGGACTTCCTCGGGAAACGCGCGTCTATATGGCCGCAGTCGCGGATCGCGCGGCGTTGCCGGGTGCGAAGCTGCGCGCCGATACCTTCGCTTCGGCGCCGGATCGAGCCGCCATTGTCGATGGCCGCGAGGACATCCCGCAAATTTTCTTCATCCGTCGATAAGGCGGAAGGCGTGGAATTTCTCGGGATGGCGTGCGTGGTCGTGGCGCTCCCATGGCGAACTCGTCCCATAATGCTGCCTTCTAATCCAACGAAAGGATCGCACCATCAAACCATGGGGTCAAACACCTGGGCCGTAAAAACTGTCTGTTTGATGGCTCAAAGATAGGCGGAGATCGCGCCGCTGCTGTCTACTCCGTCATCGAGAGCGCCAAACTCAATGGCCTCGAACCGCTGGCCTATATTGCCGACGTCATCGCCAAGATCGCTGGCGAATGGCCTGCTGCCAGCTGGGAAGAACTCATGCCGTGGAACTGGCGGCCCGATCAGCAACCGATCGCCGCAGCCGCCTGATCTGCGGTCTCCAGCCCAAGCTCACTTCGCTGCGTCTGAGTGCCGATTCCCGCCAAGATATCGGCTCTGGCGGCGAAGTTTCGCAATTCTTTCCGATCCTCGCAACGATTCCGGTTCGACCGAGACAGCGAATAGCCGCTATTTTCGTTAGGGCTTGCTGATCGAGAGTCTTATCCGCGATTGCAACCCGCGTCGACATGTCGATGTGGGCCGCGGCCTATAATGTGTCGTGGTGGGCGGCGCACAGGATGCCTCGTCAACTCGCGTCTTGTTTCTCACCTGTCGGGCGGTCATGTCTGATCCATGGAACATCTGTTGCAATATTATGGTTCGCGATCGGAGACCGCACCGGCGCATCCGATAGCCTCCTGCATATGCATGGCGGGCTGGCAGTAATGTTCTTGGTCCGGATTGTAACGCGACGGTCGCTGGCTGCCTGGACGCCGTTCCCTTTCGTATTGGCTGCGGCTTTACTCAAACGGGCGTCCGACCGTGTCGCGCATGGATCGTGGAGGATGCCCGACACCGCGTTCGACATTATTAACGCGATTTTCTGGCCATTGGTGTTGATGGTCGGACTTCGCTGGCGTCGCGTGCATCCGCGAAAATAGGAGGTCGCCATCGTCGACCCGCAATGCCGGTCGATCAGTCAGGTGAAGTCGCTGCCAGATATTCGACGATCGACTTGACTTCCTGCGCTCGCTCGCGCGGGATCACCAATATATCGTTGCCATGCGCTACCACGATTAGGTCGGAAACGCCGATGACCGCAAGCCGCTTGCCGCCGTCGGCGCGCAGATAATTGCCACGCGCATCGAGTGCGACGATTTCGCCGATGCGGACGTTGCCCGCGTCGTCCTTGTCGGCGAGTTCGTAGAGCGCCGCCCAGCCGCCGACATCGGACCAACCGGGGTCTACTGGCACGACGACGAGTTGCTCCGCACCCTCCATCACCGCATAGTCGACCGATTGCGACGGGCTGGACAGGAACGCGTCTTCATCAGGGTGGATCAGCGCTCCGTCGCGGCGCGCCGTCGCCATCGCGCCGGCGCAGGCGCGCCCGATCGGCGGTTGTTGCCGGTCGAGTTCGGCGAGGAAACGGTCGGCGCGCATCAGGAAGATGCCGGCGTTCCAATAATGGCCGCCATCGGCGAGCATCGCTTCGGCCTTGTCGCGCGGTGGTTTCTCGACGAAGCGGCGGACATGATTGACGCCGGAGGCAATAATGTCGCCTGACGCAATATAGCCGTAGCCCGTTTCGGGGTGCGACGGCGCGATCCCGAAGGTCGCGAGCGCGCCCGCCTCGACCGCGGGAAGCGCGGCATTGATCGCGCGATGAAAGGCAGCGACATCAGTCATCAAATGATCGGCTGGCATCATGAGCAGCGTGGCTTGCGGGTCGCCCGCGAGAGCGGCGAGGGCGATGGCCGGCGCGGTGTTCCGCGCGGCGGGCTCGACGATGATGGTAGCGTCGGTGATGGCGGCAATGGCGAGATCTGCCTCGACATGGGCGACGTGAGCGGAACCGCACACAACCAGCGGCGGCGCGAAACGCGTGCGGTCGACGACGCGCGCCAGCGTTTGGCGGAACATGTCGCCGTCGCCGATCAGCGGCTGGAACTGCTTGGGCGTCTCGCTCGTCGATATGGGCCAGAGGCGCGTGCCGGTGCCGCCCGACAGGATGACGGGAACGATCAACGTGCGGGCCAACTCAGCAGCGCGCGCGCGCCGGGGGTAAGGCGGATCGTGTCGGCGCGGGTGGTCGCGACGCATTCGCCGAGCCGCACCGCTTCGCTCTCGATCCGGCAACCCGCGGACAGCGGGACGAAGGTGAAATCGTCGATCCAGTCCGGCAGCAAGCCGGCGGTATCAGCGCCGGCCAGGTGGAGCAGGCTGAAATGCGGGCCGTCGACGAGCAATCGGCCGCGCGTCGGGTCGACGTGCGCGTCGCGTGGGGCGGGGCGAGGCTCCAGCGTCGCGACCGCAAGCCCCGCGTCCAGGTGCAACGCGCGCGGACGGCCATAATCGTAAAGGCGATAGGTGCAGTCGACATTCTGCTGCACCTCGACGATCGTCAGACCGGCGCCGATCGCGTGGATCGTCCCGGCGCGATTGTAAAGGAAATCATCGGCCGTTGCCGCGCGCCAGTCGATCAGGCTGGTGATCGACCCGTCGAGCGCGGCATCGCGGAGCGCTTCGCGTGTCGTCGGCGCGGCGAGGCCGGCGCCGAGTTCGGCGCCCGGTTCGGCATCGAGCACCAGCCAGCATTCCTCTTTGCCGTGCGGATAGCCCGCAGCCTGTGCGGCAGCATCGTCGGGGTGGACCTGGATCGACAGCCGCTCGGACGTGAAGAGGAATTTGACCAGCGGTGCGGTATCGCCGTCGGGCCGGGTGAACCAGATTTCGCCGATGCGGCGCCCGCCGAAATCGCCGAAATCGGCAGGGATGTCAGTGCGGCCCCATGGCTTTTCGACGATGATCGGTTCGAGCCGGGTCATCGCGCGAGAATGCGGCCAGCGGGCGTGATAGGTCAAGCGCGCTGCCTCAGGCTGCCCGGTGAAGGCGGCTGCCGTTCGCGCCGCCTCCCGGCTGGTCGAGCCACAGGCCGCGCGTGTCGTAGACGATCTTGTTGCCGCGTTCCTCAAGTGGGATCGACTTAAACAGGTCATGATCGACGAGGACGATCAGTAGGTCGCAGGTCGCGAGCGCGCTGTCGAGGTCGATCAGTTCGGCGCCGGTGCCGGCGAATTCGGCCGGAAGCCCGCGCGCATAGGGCTCGACGATCTGAACTTGGCGACCGAAGCGGCGCGCGAGCGCGGTGGCGACCTCGACCGCGGGGCTTTCGCGGAAATCGTCGATGTTCGGTTTGAAGGCGAGGCCAAGGCAGGCGACGCGTGCCTCCGGATGCTGCGAGACGAGCATCTCCGCGGCTCCGATCACATGCGCGGTCTTGGCGAGATTGACCTCGCGCGCGGTACGGATCAGGCGGCTATGCTCGGGCGCGCCGTGGACGAGGAACCAGGGGTCGACCGCGATGCAGTGACCGCCGACGCCGGGTCCGGGCTGAAGGATGTTGACGCGCGGATGACGGTTAGCGAGGCGGATCACTTCCCACACGTCGACGCCCAGATGCTCGGCCATCATCGACAGTTCGTTGGCGAAGGCGATGTTGACGTCGCGGTAGCTGTTCTCGACCAGCTTCACCATCTCGGCGGCGCGTGCGGAGGTGGTGACGCAGGCGCCGCGGACGAACTGGCGGTAAAAGGTCATCGCGCGGCGGGCGCAGCGCGGGGTGATGCCGCCGATGCAGCGGTCGTTGTCGACGAGCTCGACGAGGATGCGGCCTGGCAGCACGCGCTCGGGGCAATAAGCGACGAAGATGTCGGCGGCGCCCGTGCAGGCGCCGGGCACGTTGAGGTCGGGGCGAAGCTCGGCGAGCAACGCGGCCACCTTTTCGGTGGTGCCGACGGGCGAGGTGGATTCGAGGATGACGAGATTGCCGACCTCGAGCTTCGGAGCGATCGCGCGCGCGGCCGATAGGACGTGGGTGATGTCGGGGCGATGTTCTTCATCATGCGGGGTCGGCACCGCGATGACGAAGACGTCGGCGGGCGCGACTTCGGTCGAAGCGACGAGTGCGCCGCGCGACACGACGCCCTGGACGAGACCGTCGAGATCGACTTCCTCGATATGCACCTTGCCGCTGTTGACGGTATCGACGACATGCTGACTGACGTCGATGCCGGTGACGCGGCTGCCCGAACGCGCGATCAGCGCGGCGGTCGGCAGGCCGATATAGCCGAGTCCGAGGACGGTAACCTGCTGGTCGTTATCGATGGGCACGCGCAACTATCTCCGCTATTCGTGTCGCGGCGCGACCGTCCCCGAAGGGATTATGCGCGCGCGCCATGGCATTATAGGCGCCTTCATCGTCTAAAAGGCTGAAAATTTCCGAAACGATCCGATTTTTGTCGGTGCCGACGAGCCGCGCAGTACCCGCTTCGATACCCTCGGGCCGCTCGGTCGTCTCGCGCATCACGAGCACCGGTTTGCCCAGCGAGGGCGCTTCCTCCTGCACCCCGCCGCTGTCGGTCAGCACCAGGTGGCTGAGGCCGAGCAGGCGGACGAAGTGCGGATAGTCGAGCGGATCGATCAGCGCGACGTTCGCGAGATTGCCGAGGATCGGCTCCATCGCGCTGCGCACATGCGGGTTTGGGTGGACGGGGAAAATCACCGCGACGTCGTCGCGCGCAGCGATGCCCGCTATGGCCTCGGCGATCGCCTTCATGCCGTCGCCGAAATTCTCGCGGCGGTGCGAGGTGACGGCGATGATGCGCTTGCCCGCGAAGCGCGCGGCGAGCGGGTCGAGACCGGCGGCCAGCGAGGGTTCCTCAACAAGCCGCGCCTGCGTCGCGAGTAGCGCGTCGATCACCGTATTGCCGGTGATGTGAATGCGGTCGGCGGGCACATTCTCGGCGCGGAGTGCGGCGGCAGCGGTTTCGGTCGGTGCGAAATGCAGGTCGGCGACCGCGCCGGCGACCTTGCGATTCACCTCTTCGGGCCAAGGATGATAGATATTGCCGCTGCGCAGGCCCGCCTCGACATGGCCGACCGGAATCTTGCGGAAATAGGCGGCGAGCGTCGCCGCCATCGTCGTTAACGTGTCGCCGTGGACAAGGATACGGTCTGGCTTTTCGGCATCGAACGCCTCGCCAAGGCCGGTGACCAGTCGCGCAAGCAGGGCGTCGAGCGTCTGGTTGGCCTGCATGACGTCGAGGTCGTTGTCGGGGGTGATCCGCGCGATTTGGAGTACCTGATCGAGCATTTCGCGGTGCTGGGCGGTGACGCAAACGCGCGCTTTGATCCCTGGCTGGCTGCGAAGAGCGTGCACGACGGGAAACATCTTGATCGCTTCCGGCCGCGTGCCGAAAACCGTCACTATCTTCATTTGTCGTTCCCTGAATCGCGCGGCTCGATGTTTCGCGCCAGGATATCATGATTCTTCATCGCTTTAGCTTGCAAATGCTTTCGGCTCTCTTAAGCACGAAGATATGCCAGCCCGAAAAATTGGCAGACGAGGCGCAACTTTTCGCGCTTAGCGGTGTATGTTGTCATCCACGGGGTGGAGGGCTAGGGGGAAATAGTGCGGCCATCGCGCCGCCTAAGCCCCGTCATTCGATATTTTGAGGTTGGATCGGTTCGTTAGTCATGTTCTGGAAGCGCAGCAAAAGCTCGGCCCCGTCCGCGCCCCGGGGACATGAAATACCGGCGGGAAAGCGTGTCTACGCCATCGGTGACATTCACGGGCGCGACGACCTGTTCGCCGAGATGATCGACCTTATCCGCGCCGATCATGCGGCGCGCGCGCCGGCCGAGATGACCTTGATCCTGCTGGGCGACTTGGTCGACCGCGGCCCGGAATCGGCGCAGGTCGTCGAGCGCGCGATGCGCCTCCGGTGCGAACTTCCCGACGTTCGCTTGCTGATCGGCAATCATGAGGAATGCTTTCTCGCGGCGCTGACGGGCGACGTGCGCCGCGTCCGCTATTTCATGCGGATCGGTGGCGATGCCACGATCCGCAGCTATTGGCGCGGCGATCTGGCGTTCGAAGACGCGAGTTTCGAGGGGGTCGCCGAGCGATTGCCCGGACTGGTGCCGGCGAGCCACGTCGATTTCCTCGGCGGCGGCGAGGATATGGTCGAGATCGGCGACTATGCTTTCGTCCACGCGGGGGTGCGCCCCGGTGTTCCGCTCGAAAAGCAGGCGCTTTCCGATCTGCGTTGGATCCGCGAAGAGTTTCTTGATGATCTCGGCGATCACGGCAAGGTCATCGTCCATGGCCACAGCATCACCAACGAGCCCGACGAACAGGCAAATCGTATCGGCATCGACATCGGCGCGTTTCGCAGTGGCTCACTTGCTGCCCTGGGGCTCGAAGGCGGAAAGCGCTGGTTCCTCTTCGCGCGCGCGAGCAAGGCGAGGGCACATGCGGCCTGACTGGCTTCTGCCTGCCGAACCTTGTCAGCTTTCGCAGGACCGTCTATTCGCCCGCGCGGATACGGACTGTGTGTCCGTCTTGTCTAAAATCGACGCTAGAATAGTGAAATAATGGGTAGAAAAACTACAGGGTCGATGCATCCCAGGGGCCTTGGTTTGCCCGACGTACGCAGCTGGATGCCTCTCCTGTTTCTGCTGTTCGTGTTCCTGACCGGTGGTGGGTCGCGGAGCGATATGGCGTCGCTGCCGATCCTGCGGGGCGGCTCGGTGCTGTTCGCTTGCTGGGCGATCGTCGACATGACGCGTGAGGACTGGCGCCGCATTCGCACACCGCTGACGATTCTGCTTGTCCTAATCGCCTGGATGGCCATCCAACTCATCCCGCTGGCCCCCTCGATTTGGCACACGTTGCCTGGTCGCGAACTGATCGTCGCGATCGATGGCCTGCTAGGGCAACCAGACCTTTGGCGTCCTATCTCGCTGACCCCCTCGGAGACGTGGGACAGCTTTCTCGCGATGACGGTGCCGCTGGCGGCGCTGCTGGTCGCTGGCCGGCTGGGCGCGGAGGACATGTCGCGGGTAATGCAAGCGTTGGTGATCATTGCGGTTGCGAGTAGTTTGCTTGGACTACTGCAGATCGTCTCGGGCGCCGGCAGCGCCGCTTATCTCTACCGAATCACCAATAGTGATTCGATCGTCGGCTTTTTCGCCAACCGCAACCACCACGCTATATTTCTGGCCTGCGCCGTCATTTTTGCTGCTACTCTTCTGCGCGACGAACTGATGCGGCGGCAGCAGAATTCGATGGCACAGCTGGGCTACGTCGCTGCGGCGATCCTGTGCGCTACAATGACAATGTTAATCGGCTCGCGAGCGGGGGCGGTCGCGGGCGGAGTGGCTTTCGCACTCGGCTACATGATGGTTGTGTCAGCGTGGGGCGGTCGGCCGGCGGCCGCGCGGCATCGTAAGGGAGAGGCCGGAAGCGCTGCTTCTCAAACGCGATGGCTCGTCTACACTCCGCCGATATTGTTCGCGGCGCTTCTGATTACCATCCTTGTTCTGTCGAGCCGCGAAACGTCGCTGGGCCGCATCGCGGAAAACCGGGCAGCGGATGATCTTCGGGTTCTCGCATGGCCCACCGTTCGACAAATGATCGAAACCTATTGGATATCCGGTGGAGGATTCGGCTCGTTTCCTAGCATATATCAGATTTTCGAACGGGATTTGCTTCTCCAGCCTGCTTACTTCAATCACGCACATAATGATTGGGCTGAAATGCTCATTACCGGCGGCTTGCCGATGGCGCTGATTGTCGTGGCTGCGCTGGTATGGTTCGGTCGCGCTGCCATGCGTGCGAGTTTTTCACGGCTGATCAAGGGGCATCGCGGTGACTGTCGCCTGCCCGTGCTGACGACCGTGGGCTTCTTCGCTGCGGCCAGTGTGGTCGACTATCCGCTTCGGCTGCCCTCGTTGCAGGCGATGACTATCATGCTCCTGGTTCTTTTCGTATGTCCCAAGCCTGCCACGGCCCGGCGGGAATAGGCTTGCGGGCAAAAGCCGATCCACTATAGCCTTTTTCGCCGTCGATTACGGGGTTTGACAGTTCTTCCATGAAAAATATCCTCCTGTGTACCGCAATGGCCGCGCTGCTTGCGGGGTGCGTGAAAAGCGCGCCCCCGGTTGCCAGTGTGCCGGGGACGCCGATCACCGCTTTGTCGGCGCTGCCGCCGCCCGAGGCGTCCGACGTGATCCGTTCGACCCGGCTGGCGTTCGTCGGCCCCTTTACCGAATTGCGCATCGAAGTCTTCGGTGTGCCTGATTTGCAGCGCGACATCATGACGGATGGGGAGGGGAATTTCTCGTTCCCACTCATCGGCACCGTCGCTGCCGCCGGCAAAACCCCGCTGGCGCTGGCCGATCAGATCCGATCTCAGCTTGCGGGGAAATACATCCGCGACCCCCAGGTAACGGTGAACTTCAAGGCGCCCACCAGCGCGAGCGCGCTGGCCTTCCAGTCGATGTCAGTGTCGGTCGATGGGGAGGTCAAGCGGTCGGGGTCTTATCCCGTCGCGGGCCGCATGACGCTGATGCGTGCGGTCGCGTTGGCGGGCGGCCTTACTGAATTTGCCAAACTCGACGATGTTGTGGTGTTCCGGGATGTCGGAACGAAGCAATATGTCGGCATCTATAATATCGGGGCGATCCGCCGCGGAAATTACGCCGATCCGGAGATTTTCCCCAATGACGTGGTGATCGTAGGCGATTCGCCGCAGCGTCGCATGTTCAAGGATGTTCTGGCGGCTGCGCCGGCGCTGCTGTCGCCGCTTATCCTTCTCGCTCGGGAATTTTGATAGGGATGGACCGCCAGATGAACGATATTGCCCGCGGACCGATCGTGTCTGCCGGCCCTGCGCCGACGCTTTATGGTGAAGAGGGCGAAGGGGAATTTTCCACGTCGCTTCCCGAAATTGAGCGGATATTCTCAGCGATCCTGAGCCATCGCAACTGGGTGATGTCGGCGATTGTCGGCGCGTTGCTGCTCGGTCTTCTCGCGACGTTTCTCGCGACCCCGGAATATACTTCGACCGCGCGCATCGAAGTCTTGCCGGATTCGCCCGTCGATACGTCGGTAGACGATCAGCGGGATCGCTCGACTGTCAACGAGATCGCCTTCTACAACACCCAATATTCGTTGCTCAAATCCGAATCTCTTGCCGAACGTGTCGTTCGGGCGGGCAATTTGACCGCGGATAAGGACTTTATCGAGGCCTTCGGTCTGAAGACTTCAGATGCGGGAATGTCGAGCGCCGAAAGGCGCAGCCTGACGGACAAGGCCGTCGATATCCTGATCGACAAAGTCAGCGTTTCCCCGGTGCGAACGTCGAGCCTCATCGATATCGGCTTTTCGACGCCGTCGCCGGCGTTGTCCGCGAAACTGGCGGATCTATGGGTTGCCCAATTTGTGCAGGCAACGATCGATCGCCGGTTTGCGGCGACCTCCGATGCTCGCAAATATCTCGAGGCTCGGCTCGACGCATTGCGACAGAATCTGGAAACATCCGAGCGCGCGCTGATCAATTATTCAGTTTCAAAGGGTATTGTTACGGTTTCGTCCGAAACGGACAATAATGGCAGGACGAAGACGCAAACGCTGGTGGGATCGGACATCGTCCAGATCAGTCAGGCGCTCGCCAAGGCGCGCGAGGGTCGCATTGCCGCAGAAGCCGAACTCGCCAATACGATGACGGGCGTCGCTCAGGTCAACGCCCCGACGATCAGCGCGCTGCGCCAGAAGCGTGCGGTGGCACAGGCTGAACTTGCGCAGCTGCGCACGACCTTTGCCGATGATTATCCCGCGGTCGCGTCGCTGCGATCGGAGATCGCGAATCTCGACAAAAGCATCCGCGAAGAGGTCGGGCGCTCGTCGCAGGGTAACCGGGAAGCCTATAACGCCGCGTTGAAGCGCGAGCGCGATCTGGAAGCGGAACTGACCGGTCTGACCAGCCGCTACAATGATCAGCAGCGGGAATCGATCGAAATGGCGATCCTGCAACGCGAGGTCGACTCCAATCGCCAACTCTACGAGGGATTACTTCAGCGTTACAAGGAAATCGGCGTCGCCGGCGTTGGCACGAACAACGTATCGTTGGTCGATCGCGCGAAGCCTGCGGAGCGCCCATCCAGTCCCAGCCTGCTCATCAATCTGGCCGTCGCGCTTCTCGCAGGGATGGCCCTCGCGGCAGGTCTCGTCTTCGTGCTTGAAAAGATGGACAGTTCGGTGCGCGATCCGCAGGATGTTCTGCCGCGCTTCGGCCTGCCGCTGCTCGGCGCGATCCCGGAGGTGCTCAACAGGCCGATTGCAGACGCAATCGCGGACAAGAAATCGGCGATTTACGAGGCCTATTTCTCGTTGATGACCAACCTAACCTTTCTGACCGAGCATGGCGCGCCGCGCGCGATCATGCTCACTTCCTCCCGGCCGAAGGAAGGCAAGAGCAATTCGTCGCTTTGCCTTGCGACTGTGCTGGCGGCGACCGGGAAATCGGTCATTCTGGTCGATGCGGACGTTCGCAACCCGTCGCTCAATCGCTATCTCGATATTCCCAACCAGCGGGGACTCAGCCACTATCTTTCGGGGGACGAGGATCTGAGCGGCATGATCGCGGAGCTGCCTAAATTCGGCTTCTCGATCATCACGGCGGGTAAGATGCCGCCCAACGCCGCGGAATTGCTCGGCAGCGAACGCCTGGCGACGCTGATCGCGACGCTGCTCGAACGCTTCGACCATGTCCTGATCGACTCGCCACCGCTTCTGGGGCTCGCCGATGCGCCGCTGATCGCGCGCCGGGTCGAAGGCGTGCTGTTCACGATCGAGGCCAATGCCACGAAGAACCGCGCCATCGCGACGGCGCTGAACCGGCTCCGCATGTCGGGAGCGAAGCTGTTTGGCGCGATCGTCACCAAAGTGGGCGCTCGCAACCAGGTCTATGGCTATGGCTATGGCTATGGCTATGGCTTCAGCTATGGTCCCGACAAGACCGAAGACGTATGATCCTGTCGGGCCGACATGAGAATTTGGTGAAACGGTGACTATCGCGCGAATATTGCTTTGGCTGGCAGCCGTCGTGCTGGCTGGACTGGTCGGTGCGGCGAGCGCTTCGATCGCAAGCCAGGTCAAATATCCGAGCCGGTCGACCGCCATCGGTGTGGGGCCGATGGGGCAAGTGAAGGCTAATCTGGCCTTCGCTTCCTATGCCGTGCGGCAAAAGCAGAACCCGAAGGCCGTGATTTCCATGCGTGAGCGGAAACTGGCGTCGGCCGCATATCGCAGTGAGCCGCTGTCGTCCGCGGCGCTGGGGATATTGATTGCATCGACAGATCGCGCGGGCAGCGCGCGCAGGCAAGCGTTGCTCGGTCTCGGCGGAAAGCTTACGCGGCGGAGTTCGCTGATAACCTCGGCGTCGATCCAGGCTGCGGCGCTCCGCGGTGACGAGGCATCCTTTTTTTTGTGGCTGTCGCGTGCCGTCTCGACCAATGAAGCGTTGCGATCTATCTATATCAAGGCGATGGCCCAAGCGACCGCGAGGCCTGAAGTGGCCTCGACGCTGGCGCCGGTTATCGGACCGAAGCCGAACTGGTCCATTCATTATTGGAACGCGGTGATATCTGAGCCGGCAAGCCTGGAGAATGCGGCAAAGCTGCGCATCCTCGTCGCAGGGGCGCCTTGGCGGCAAACCGAAATAAACAATGCGGACCGCGCCCTTGTCCAGCGCTTGGTTAATAACCAGCATTTCGATGTCGCGCGACGAATGGTGGCCGCTTTGAGTCGGACGCCCTTGTCGCGGGGAACGGACGCGATCCTTAACAATCCCGATTTTTCGAGGCCGTCTGTTCTGCCGCCGATCAATTGGCAATTCGCTTCATCGGGTAATCTCGGTGCGACGATAGAGCCGGAGCGGAAGCTTTTGTCGATTTCGGCGATCGCTGGCGCGCGGGGCTATGCCATCCGTCAATTGGTAGAACTCGCGCCTGGGATCTATGAGATGGAGTGGGTAATTGATCCGGATGCTGCGCTCGAAAAGGGTGTGCTGACGGCGCGCGTCGCCTGTGCTGAAAAGGGAAGCGATCCCGATGCCGTGCAAATCTTAGGTTTGGATGCCGGACATAGGCGCACCAGTCTGACTATCGCGAACGACGCTTGCCGCTGGTATTGGTTTTCGATCAACGTGAACGTCCCAGACATGTCGGCGGGCATCGATGTGCAATTCCGCTATCTGAATCTGAGGCGCCTCAACTAGGCGGAAGGAATAGTAGAATAATGGCTGCGGTTCCTCTCTCTGCTTCGTCTGCGCGCCGGGTTCTGATTACGGGCACAGCGGGCTTTATCGGCTTTCACCTCGCGAAGCTGCTGCTTGCCGAGGGTTTCAGCGTCTGCGGCTATGACGGGATAACCGATTATTATGATGTGCGGATCAAACAGCGCCGGCATGCTATGCTGCTTCAGTCGGCGGGCTTCACTGCCGTCGAGGGGATGCTGGAGGCTGATATGCAGTTCGACCGCGTCGCCGACGAGTTCCGGCCCGACGTCATCGTCCATCTCGCCGGCCAGGCCGGCGTGCGCTACAGCCTCGAAAATCCGCGCGCCTATATCGACAGCAATATCGTCGGCACCTTCAACGTCATGGAGGCAGCGCGGCGGCTGGAGGTCGCCCACCTGCTGATGGCGTCCACCTCCTCGGTCTATGGCGCGAACGAGGAAATGCCTTTCGTCGAGACCGAGAAGGCCGACACGCAACTGACCATTTATGCGGCTACCAAGAAAGCTAATGAGAGCATGGCGCACAGCTATGCGCATCTTTGGAACCTGCCGATTACCATGTTCCGCTTCTTCACCGTCTATGGCACATGGGGACGGCCCGACATGGCGCTGTACAAATTCGTCGATGCGATCCTCGATGGCCGCCCGATCGATATCTACAACCAGGGCAATATGTACCGCGACTTTACCTGTGTGGACGATCTGGTGCGCGGCATCCGCTTGCTGATCGACGCAGTACCCATGCGGCCTGCTGCCGATGAAGCGATCGAGCCGGGCGACAGCCTTTCACCGGTGGCGCCTTTCCGCATCGTCAACATCGGTAATTCGGACAAGGTGCGCCTGCTCGATTTCGTCGATGTGATCGAGGATTGCCTCGGCAAGAAGGCAATCCGCAATTATATGGAAATGCAGAAGGGTGACGTACCCGCGACCTGGGCCAATGCCGAGCTTCTCCAGCGCCTCACCGGCTACCGCCCGCAGACCGATTTTCGCGACGGAATCGCCGAGTTCGTAGCCTGGTTCCGCGATTATTATCGAAAGTGATGGAGCAATGAGATCGGCTCGGCCCTGGATGACGTCCGCTGTTGCCGAGGGGCATTAGCTTTCGCATGGCAACAACCAATAATCGGATATCGGCGGGCCATTTACGCGCCGCGAGCGCGGTGTCGTTGCTCTGGTTCGGGTCGCTCGCGGGAGCGGGCTGCGCATTTCTGGTGCAGGTCCTGCTGGCCCGCCGATTGGACGCAGCGGAATTTGGGGCGTTCGCCGCCGCGCTGAACACGGTCACCCTCATCGCGCCCCTGGCAAGCTTTGGGTTGGGAGCGTTATGGCTCCGGATCTTTGGCGAAGAGGGATGGGGGGGTATGCGCTGGCTTCGCGGATCGCTGCGCTATATCGTCGGATCGACCGCGCTTGTGCTTGCGGGACTTGCGCTCTGGGCTTTTTATGGGCCGCACGACGCCACTATGCGCGGGCTGCTGGTCCTGTTGTCGGCGTTCCTTCTCAGCCAGATTGCGGTCGAGCTGGTGAGTTCACGGCTGCAACTTGAGGCCCGTTACCTCGCCTTGGCGTTGTGGCAGTTTTTGCCGCACCTCCTGCGGCTGATCGCGCTCGCCGCGTTCGCCTTCCTGTTGACCAGGCATATCTCGCTCGAACAGGCGGCGCTTGCGTACGCGGGCGTTTCGCTGATCGTCGTCGCAATCGGTGCATATTATCTATGGCAAATGTATCATGCTCATTTCAGCCTGCATGGACATGGTCCGAAGCCGGAAACGATGCCGGCTGGCCCCGCGCCAAGCTTGCGGCGAATATTTGCGGAAGCCTGGCCCTTCGGCGCGGCGGGCGTGTTCCATCTCATATATTTTCAAAGCAATATCATATTGCTGAAATATATCAGAGGTGACGAGGCGGCGGGCGTCTACAACGTCGCCTTTGTCGTCATGTCCGCAGTCTATTTGTTTCCCTCTGTGATATATCAGAAGTTTCTTCTCCCCAAAATCCACATCTGGGCCAATCACAATCAGGAGAGATTCGTCGAAGCCTATAAAAAAGGCAGGGCGTTCATGCTGCTGACCGGCATTGCAGCCATGATTTTTGTAAGCATTCTTTCCCCTTTCATCATATCGACATTGTTCGGCCAGAAATATGAAGATGCTCACGTCATATTATCTATTCTGTCGATTGCGATCCCGATCCGGTTCGTAGCGACCAGCGTGGGATCGCTTCTCGTTTCGGGAAGGAATATGGCAAACAAGTCCTACATCATGGGGACAGTCGCGCTCTTGAACTTGGGCGCGAATATCCTGCTCATTCCTCGATATGGATTATACGGGGCCGCGATTTCCACGATACTCTGTGAGCTTGTTTTGCTGGTCCTCTATTATACGTACAGCAGAAAATATGTGGATTTGAGAACCAGCGCTTAATTTTTCGAGGCTGAATCATGAGTTTTATCAATTTCGCGAAGGACGTCCTTCGTCCCTTTCGCGATATCGCATCGGCAGGCCTTGGCTTTTTGTACGATTATGCGCGCTTCTACCGCTATGCGGGCTGGCGGCGGACGGACCGCTCGACCGTACGCGATTATAAGGCGGTCAAAATCTATCACCGGCTCGAGAAAAGCCTGAGCTTTCGCGAGCGTCGGGGGCAATCGGGGATCGGTGCCGCCCAGGATCTCGTCCGACATCTTGAAAAGGGAGGGCGGGCGGGGTCCGGCTTTACCTTTCACGAAAAAATCGGTTTCAAGGTCCTTGGCGATTATGTCGATTCCGCAAATGCACCGATTTCCGACCAGCGGATCGTTGCGTTCCGAGATCGGCATGCGGCCGAGGCACTGGATATCGGTGGCGTTCGCGATCTGTCCGCCGACCAGTTGGCCTCAGGGCGCCTTGCCGATCCAGAGAGCTTTTTTCGGAGCCGTGCATCGGTGCGCGATTTTTCCCCGGCTCCCGTCCCGTTGGACGTGGTCGAGGAAGCGGTCAGCCTGGCGCTCCATTCGCCGTCGGTGTGCAATCGGCAGGCGTCTTATGTCTATTGCTTGCGGTCGAGGGAGATTATCGACCGCGCGCTGTCGCTTCAGAACGGCAATCGCGGATTCGGACATGAGGTTCCCTGCCTTTTGATCATCTGTTCCGATCTCACGGCGTTCGATGCGGCAGGCGAGCGGTATCAGCACTGGATCGATGGGGGAATGTTCTCGATGTCGCTGGTCTGGGCGCTGCACGCCCTTGGCTACGCAAGCTGTTGCCTGAACTGGAGCAAAACGCCAGGCGACGACAGGAAGATACGCAAATTGCTGCCGGTCAGGCCCGAGCACAGCATCATGATGATGCTCGCGGTGGGCCTGCCGAACGAAAATATAAAGACCTGCTATTCCGCGCGGAAGCCGCACCGCGACCATCTGGAGATTCTGAGTTGAAACGTTTCTATTTCACCGGCCACCGCACCTTCGAGAATCGCGGATGCGAGGCGATCGTGCGAAGCACCGCGATGATGCTGAACGAGGTGGCGGGACCGTGCGAGATATTGGTCCCTTCGGACGATATCGCGCGCGACAGCCGGCAGTGGCCCGATGCCGATCGCTTCGGCGTGCGGTTTGTGAAAGCCTATGTTCCCGCGCACACCCGTTTCTGGACCCATTTGCAGCGTATTCCGCTGGGCGTGCTGAAACGGAGCGGCTGGCCTTTTCCCTTTCCGCGCTGGCTGAACGAGCAGATCGGCGGCGTCGATGCGGTGATCGCCGTGGGCGGCGATAATTATTCGCTCGATTATCGCTTGCCCTCGCTGACGATGGGGATCGACCGGCTGGCGATGGATATGGGGCGTCCCATGTTCCTGTGGGGAGCATCGGTGGGGCCGTTCGAAGCCGAGCCGCAGTTCGTGCCCGTCATCCGCGATCATCTGGCGCGCATGTCGAACATCGCGGTGCGTGAGCAGGTTTCCTATGATTATCTGACTCGGACGCTCGGCCTCGGCAATGTTTCGCTGATGGCAGACCCCGCCTTCACGCTCGTCCTCGAGCCAGTTGATACCGCGCCCTTCTGGCCGACCAGCGGCGGCGCGGGCGTTCTTGGTCTGAACATCTCCCCGCTTATCGAACGCTATCGGAGGGAAGGTCAGGATCTGCGCCAGGAAACGATGCGGTTCATTCGCTTCGCCGTCGCGCAAGGATTTGGCGTCCTTCTGATACCCCATGTCGATCCCGTCGGGGCCGGCCCTGAAAGCGGCGACGCCGCCTATATGGCGACGATGCTCGGGGATCTCGGCGATCTGGGCAAGGCGGTGACGATCATGCCGTCGACTTTCAACGCCGCACAGATCAAAGGCGTGATCGCGAAGCTGCGCTTCTTCATCGGCGCGCGGACGCATGCGACGATTGCCGGCTTGTCGTCGGGCGTGCCGACGATCTCCATTTCCTACAGCGTCAAGGCGAGGGGGATCAACAGGGACCTCTTTGGGGATATCCCCGTGGTGCTGGACACCCCGATGTTGAGTTTGCAGACGCTCACCGAAAAACTTGAGCTTCTTCTGAAGGAAGAGGGGCGCATAAGGGATATCCTCGCGGAGAATATCCCGCAATGGCGCGCGCGCGCGCGCGATGCTGCGAGCAAGCTGGCCGAGGCCTGCTAGCAGATGGCCGCTTCTCCCCGATTTTCCGTGGTCATCCCCTTGTTCAACAAGGGATCGCATATCGGATCGACGCTGCAAAGCGTGCTGGGGCAGCAATTCGAAGATTATGAGGTCATCGTCGTGGATGATGGTTCCACCGACGCTGGCCCGGACGTCGTGCGTGGCCTCACATCGGACAGAGTGAGAATGATCACGCAGCAGAATTCGGGCGTCTCCGCTGCCCGCAATCGCGGAATATCGGAAGCAAAGGGCCAATATGTCGCATTTCTCGATGCGGACGACACATGGACCTCGCAGCATCTGAAGGAACTGAATCGACTGATCATTTCCTATCCGGAGCGCGGCCTTTACAGTTGCGCGCATGCGGTCGTCAGGAATGGGGTCAAATATCGTAAAAGGCAGCCGGAGGCGCCCGATTTCGTTGCCGATGCCGCGGGCTTTTTCGCGGAATATTCCCGGAGCTTCTCGCTCGTGAACAGTTCGACCGCCTGCGTTGCGAGGGATATCCTTTCCGGAATTGATCGATTCCCGGAAAATGTCAAAAAGGGCGAGGATGTGATCATATGGATTCAGGCGGCGTTTGCCGGAGGGATCGCCTATAGCACCGCATTGGGGGCCTGTGTGAACGAGGACGCCGAAAACAGGAGCGATCGGAACCCGAGCCGTGAGATTCCATTTTTCGTTGCCTGGCTGGACAGGCAATTGCAGGAGAGGCGCATCGCCGCCGATACGGCTCCGCAAGCCAGAAAATTCCTGTATCGAGCAGCGCTGTTCAATGCGGCCGGATGCGCCTTGCGCGGCGATACATTTTGTCTCAATCTTTACCGCGAACTGGATATTGCGAAATCCTTCGCCTTGTGGCTCCCCTTGAGGCTGTTGTCCATTATTCCGGAACCTGTTCTTCGGATAATGCAAAGAAGGCGACATCATCAATTTGCTTAATAAGTCGTTTGGCATTGATGGAATTTGTGTCTGATATCGCGGATTGTTATTATGTTTTCATTATATATCAGATGTAATTTCAATTTTTTCCCTGAAAGGTCGATCTTATGATTCGATCGCAAGAAGATATTAAAAAGAAACCATTTAGTAGAAATTTCGGGTTTTACTATCTTATATTTCTAATTTTTGCCATGTCTGCGTTAGTTGGATTTAGAGATTCAGATATTGGTACTGATTATAACGCGTATATGAACTATTATAAATCCCTATCTACAGGATATAACGCATGGGAATATGAATTTTTATTCCAGATTTTATCAAAAATTATATCATTTTTAGGGTTTAGTTATAATTTCTATATTATAATATTATTTATTACACTTAACTCTCTATTAATATGTTTAGCTATTCTCTTTCATAAGAGAATAGATAGCTCGAGATTGTTTTTACTATATGGATTTTTACTTTCATCAAATTGGTATCTTGCTGCAACATTAAATGGCTTAAGACAGGGGCTTTCCCTCCCAATTGCATATATAGCTATCTATTTTTTCTCATGCAAAAGGTACATATTTTCAACCATATTTTTCATCATTTCATTTGGAATGCACAAATCATCTGTAATGATAATTCCTTTTGTTGTCATATTATTTGCAAATAAGCATCAGGCGTTTTTAATATTTGTTGCTGCTGCTCTTGGATATTATTTTGGAATAACAGATATAATATTTAATAGATTTTCAATGTATTTTGAATCATCTTTTTATGATGATGTAGTTAGCTATGGATCACAGTCGGAATTTTATGGATTTAATATATACTATTTCATATATACATTTGCAATTGGGGTTGTTTTTTACTTTTCTAGTAATTTCTTTTCTATAAAAAATAAGGAGTATGTATCACTTATTCTTAAAATTTATATACTTCTATGTATGCCATATTTTTTCTTTGCTCACGGAGGTTACTCCAATAGATTTGCATTTATGTCTTGGTTGTTTATACCATTTATGTATGCATCATTTTTTGACTCTATAAAAATTAGTAAAACTTCATTTAATATTATTGCGGTTGTTGCAATGACATTTGGATTGATAAAGTATGTAATATCTTTAACTTTCGGTATTATCTGATTGTCGAGTCGGCTATTTATGAAAATATCCGTAATTTCCAACTTCGCGTCGTCGCTGCTCAATTTTCGCGGACCTTTGCTGATCGAAATGGTGCGCCGGGGGTACGAAGTCCTGGCATTTGCGCCCGATCACGACGATGCGTCGCGGGCGTGGCTGCGCGACAACGGGGTCGTGCCGGTCGATTTCGGTCTCGCGCGGACGGGGATGAATCCTCTCAAGGATGCGGCGTCGCTGCTGAATTTGCGACGCCTGCTGCGCCTGCACAAGCCCGACGCCATCCTTGGCTATTATATCAAGCCGGTCATTTACGGGACGATCGCGGCCTGGCTGGCCGGCGTTCCGCGGCGCTACACGATGATCGAGGGGCTGGGTTTCGCCTTCACGCACGGACCGGAGATCGGTTGGCGCAAGATGCTGCTACAGCGGATTGTATCGGCTCTCTATCGCGTGGCGCTGCGCCGGGCGGACAGTGTCGTTTTTCTCAACCCGGACGATCGCGCGGAATTCATCGAACGTGGGTTGGTTTCTCCATCGCAAGCGGCTTTGCTGGGCGGCATCGGGCTGGACCTGAAGGAATGGGACTATAGCTTGCCCAACGTGCATGCGCCGATCACCTTCATCATGATCGGCCGGCTGCTGGGGGACAAGGGGGTACGCGAATATGTCGCCGCCGCTCGTATCCTGCGGCAGAGTCGTCCCGATACCCGCTTCCTGCTGGTGGGCGGATATGACGCCAATCCCGCCGCCATTCCCCTGGAAGAAGTGAAGGACTGGGTGGAGGAAGGCCTAATCGAATGGCCGGGCCATGTTCCCGTCCGGGACTGGTTGTCCCAGGCCGGCATATTCGTTCTCCCTTCCTATCGTGAAGGCGTTCCGCGCAGCACGCAGGAGGCGATGGCGATGGGTTTGCCGATCGTGACCACCAACGTGCCGGGTTGTCGTGAAACCGTGGAAGAAGGGCGTAACGGCTTTCTGGTCCCCCCGCGTGATCCAGCCGCCCTGGCGGAGGCAATGCGGTATTTCGCCGATCATCCGGACGCCATCGTGCCGATGGGCGCGGAAAGCCGGAAACTGGCCGAGGAGCGCTTCGACGTCCATAAGCAGAATCAGAAACTTTTGGCTTTCATGGACTTATGAAATGAAGCGGCTGGTCGATATTCTTGGATCGTTGATCGGCCTTGTGCTTTTTTCACCGGTGCTGCTGGCATGCGCGATAGCCATAGGCTGGAGGACGGGGCGTCCCGTTTTCTTTGTGCAGCGGCGCCCCGGTCTTCACGGTCGGCCGTTCAGGATGATCAAGTTCCGTACCATGAGGGACGCGAATGACCGGGACGGCAATCCGCTTCCCGATGCGAAACGAATGACCCGGCTGGGGCAGCTCATGCGCTCAACCAGTCTCGACGAACTGCCGGAACTGTGGAACGTCCTCAAAGGTGACATGAGCCTTGTCGGCCCCAGGCCCCTGTTGATGGAATATCTGCCGCTATACAATGCGGAGCAGGCGCGGCGGCATGAAGTGCGTCCCGGCCTCACCGGATGGGCCCAGGTCAAAGGGCGCAACGCGCTTGGATGGGAAGAAAAATTCGTGCTGGATACATGGTATGTCGATCATCGCAGCCTCGGCCTCGACCTGAAGATCATCCTGATGACGATAGCCAAAGTATTGCGGCGCGACGGCATCAGCGCGGAGGGTGAGGTGACGATGAGCAAGTTCCAGGGGACGCCGGGGCAATGACCGCAGCGCTCTATGGCATCTATGGCGCGAGTGGCTGTGGGCGCGGCATCATGCCGCTGCTGCGCGCCGAGCTGGCCGAAGCTGGTGCCCAGCTGGTATTCATCGACGACGCTCCGCAGACGGAGACGGTGAACGGCCATTTGGTCTGGACGTTCGACCGCTTCGTGAGCGAGAGCGCCGGGGCGGGGGCAACGGCTCTGGCGATTGCCAACTCGCGCATCCGGGAAAGGCTCGACCGGCGTTGTCGCGAGGCGGGGGTCGCGGTGATCGGGACGACAGCCGCCAATGTCGTCATCATGGACGATGTGGAGATCTCCCCTGGCGCGCTGCTGTCGCCGTTCGTCACGCTGACCTCGAACATTCGCATCGGCCGTTGCTTTCACGCCAATCTCTACAGCTATGTCGAGCATGATTGTGTGATCGGCGACTATGTGACCTTAGCGCCGGGCGTGCATTGCAACGGCAATGTCGCTATTGGCGATCACGCCTATATCGGATCGGGGGCGATTATCCGCCAAGGCCTTCGTATCGGTGCCGGTGCGACTGTCGGCATGGGGGCGGTGGTGACGAAGGACGTGCCCGAAGGCGCCACCGTTGTTGGAAATCCGGCGCGTATCATGGAAAAAGATAGATGCTGAATACCCCCTTCGCCCCCTGGCCGAGCTTCAGTGAGGAAGAGGTGGCGGCTGTTGCCGCCGTGCTTCGTTCCAACAAGGTGAATTACTGGACCGGCGATGAATGCCGTCAGTTCGAGCGCGAATTCGCGACATGGACGGGAACGGATCATGCGATCACGCTGGCGAACGGAACGGTCGCGCTCGATCTCGCGCTGCAGGGGTTGGGAATCGGCAGCGTCAACGGTGGCGCCCCCGACGACGAGGTCATCGTCACGCCGCGGACCTTCCTCGCATCGGTCAGCTGCGTGTTCAACGCGGGGGCCGTGCCGGTCTTTGCCGATGTGGACCCGGACAGCGGCAATATTTCGGCCGCGACCATTGCGCCGCGGCTGACAGGGCGCACGCGAGCGATCATCGTCGTTCATCTGGGCGGATGGCCCGCCGATATGGACCCGATCATGGGGCTCGCCAAAGCTCGCGGAATCCGGGTGATCGAGGATTGCGCGCAGGCGCACGGCGCGCGCTACAAGGGACGCAGCGTGGGATCGATCGGCGACGTCGGCGCCTGGTCCTTCTGCCAGGACAAGATCATGACGACCGGCGGGGAAGGGGGCATGGTCACTTGCAACGATCGGGCCCTCTGGTCGCGGATGTGGGCGTTCAAGGATCATGGGAAAAGCTGGGACGCGGTATATGATCGCGATCATCTTCCGGGATTCCGCTGGCTGCATGAAAGCATCGGGACGAATTGGCGCATGCTGGAGATGCAGGCCGCGATCGGCCGCATCCAGCTAAAGCGCATGGCGGAATGGACCGCGGCGCGGACGCGCAACGCGGCCGTTCTTCGCGACGCGCTGGCGCCTTTCGCGGGGCCGGAGGGATGCATTCGGGTGCCGCGATTGCCCAGCGAGGACGGCAGCGTTCACGCCGAGTATAAATTTTATGCCTATGTCCGGCCCGACAGGCTGGCGGATGGCTGGGGTCGCGATCGCATCATTGCGGAAATCAACGCGCGCGGCGTGCCATGCTATCAGGGAAGCTGTTCGGAAGTCTATCTCGAGAAGGCATTCGACGGCACGGGCGCAAGGCCCGCGCAGCGGCTGCCCGTCGCCCGCGAACTGGGAGACACCAGTCTGATGTGGCTGGTCCATCCGACGCTGACCGATGAGGAGATGCAGGCGGCGGCGGCCGCCGCCTATGCCGTCGTGGCCGCCGCCAGCGCCTGACCCGGATATCGCGGCGCGGGCTGCGGTTATTTCCTGCCGACGCTCAGCCGCTCGACCCATCCCGCATCGGGGACATATTCGGGAACCAGCCCGCGGATGATCCGCACCGCGGCCGTGCCGTCGCCGCCGCCGCGAATCTCCGTATCGAGCGTCTGCAACGCGCGATCGAGATCCTCCCAGGACATCATCCGCTCGCGGGCGCGCATGATCCGCGGGTGATTGGTTTCCTGGGGATTGTCGCCGATCAGCAGTTCCTCGTAAAGCTTCTCGCCGGGGCGGAGCCCCGTCTCAACAATATGGATGTCGCCGTCGGGATGCTCGGCGGTGCGCACGCTCAGTCCCGACAGATGGATCATGCTGGTGGCGAGGTCGAAAATCTTCACCGGCTCGCCCATGTCGAGCACGAATACCTCGCCGCCCCTCGCCATCGCGCTTGCCTGGATGACGAGCTGCGCGGCCTCGGGGATGGTCATGAAATATCGCGTGATCTCGCGATGGGTGACGGTGACGGGGCCGCCGGCCTTGATCTGCGCCTTGAAGCGCGGCACTACCGAGCCGCTCGATCCGAGGACGTTGCCGAAGCGGACCATGCTGAACACGGTCGTCACCCCCGGCTGCGCGGCGCGCGCCTGAAGGATGAGCTCGCACACGCGTTTCGAGGCGCCCATGACGTTGGTCGGGCGGACCGCCTTGTCGGTGCTGATCAGAATGAAATTGGCGACCTCCACGGCCTCGGCCGCGGCGACGCTGTGCAGCGTGCCCATGATGTTGTTGCGAAGGCCCGAGATGGGGTTGGCCTCGACCAGCGGAACGTGTTTGTAGGCGGCAGCGTGGAATACCGTGTTGGGTCTGTGGTGCTTGTAGATGCGGCTCATCGACGAACGTTCGGATGCGTTCGCCAATTCGAGTGCCAGTGGCACTTCGATTTCAAGCTCGTGCATCAATTCGATCAGTTCCTGCTCGATCGCGTACAGCGCATATTCGGACTGCTCGAGCAGAATGAGGCGCGCCGGGCGGCACTGGATGATCTGGCGACACAATTCGCTGCCGATCGAGCCGCCCGCTCCCGAGACCAGAACCACCTTCCCGGCGGTCGTCTTGCTCATAAGTAACTCGTTCGCCGCGACGGTTTCGCGCCCAAGAAGCTCTTCGATCTGGATTTCGCGCAGATCGTTGACGGTAACCGAACCCTCGATGATGCCGGTCAGATTGGGAAGCGAGCGGACGAAGACCTCTTCATCCTGAAGCGTTTCGATTATCTCGCGCCGCCGGGCGCGCGATGCGCTCGGGATCGCGAGCAGCACCTCGTCGACGTCGGTATCCGCGAGTATCTCGGCCAGGCGATTGGCGCCGAAAACCGGCACGCCATCAAGGCGCTGGCCATCGAGCCGCAGGTCGTCGTCCACAAATCCGACGAGTAGCACCTGGGGTTCGTGGCGAAGCGACAGTGCAAGCTGCTGTCCGGCGCGGCCGGCGCCGTAAACGAGCACGCGGCGCACATCGACCGATACGACCTTGAGAAGGTCGAGCAGGACGAACCGGATTGCGATCCGGCTCGATCCGAGCAGAAGCAGAAAGATGATCGGGTGCAGCACGCAGAGCGTTCGCGGGACCGAGGGGAGCCGGAACACCACGCAAACGACGAAGAGGGGGAGAGCCAGAATGGCGCACGCAACGGCCAGATCGGCGATCGTTCTCGCCCCCGAAAAACGGATCAAAGAGCGATAAACGCCAATTTTCCAGGCGATGGGATACCAGACCAGCAGCGCCACGGCCGCGAAGGTCGCGATGGGTATCGAAAACAGGTCCCACACCCCAAGGCGGAGTGAAAAGGCAATCCACACCGCAGCGATGCAAAGAAGACCATCAATCGCGACCGCCGCGAGTTGACGCTGGATGCGCGGGCGGTCAGCTAAAAAGGACAGCATTTGAGCGCGCAGGCTACGCCAGCGATCATCGTTCGGCATTATCATTTTTGTCGCCAACCGCTTTCTAAGTCATCTGCACAGCGAGGGGGAGAGCCGCAGATCACGGGAAATTCCTCCGCAGAGCCGCGCTCAATCGGACCGGTTTCTGCCTCCGCATAAAGGAGAAACCGAGATTTTTCAATGTCGATCGCCGTAGTCGCCCCACCTGGAAAGACCTCCCTCAGCCTGGCATAACTCGCCGCGACGCATATCGATCCCAGGGCGCGGGATTCGCAGGCGAAATAGTCATGATTCGTTTGTATCCGACGTCATTGGAAATGGCTGGCGCGCAGCGCTGTGACCGGGGTCATAGCCAGCCGCGAAAGTGTCTCTTGCCGCCAAGGATGCGGGCGCTTCGCATTACCGTCGGGAAGGGGAGATCATGAACTGCGTGGGGCGTCCCCGAACCCGTCGGGGTTGCTCGATTGCCATCGCCAGGAGCTGGCACACATGTCGTCGATCCCGAATTTGGCGCTCCAACCCAGCGAATCCGTCGCCTTTTTGGTCGCCGCATAGCTGCTCGCGACGTCGCCCGGACGGCGCGGCGCGATTTCGGTGGCGAGAGAATGACCGCACGCCCGTTCGTAGGCGGCGACGAGCTCCCTGACCGTGACGCCGGTGCCGGTGCCGACGTTGATTGCCTCGCAGCCCTGCGCGGTATCGCTGTAGTCGAGCGCTGCGAGATGCGCGTCGGCGAGATCGACGACGTGGATGTAATCGCGCTCGCCGGTGCCGTCGCGGGTGTCATAATCGTCGCCGAAGATCGCCAGCTTTTCGCGGCGTCCGATCGCGACCTGCGCGACGAAGGGCATCAGATTGTTGGGGATACCGTCCGGATCTTCGCCGATCCGGCCCGATTCATGCGCGCCCACCGGGTTGAAATAACGCAGCAGGATGGCCGAAGCATCGGGGTTCGCGCGCGCCCAGTCGGCGATCACGCCCTCGGCCATCGCCTTGGTGCGGCCATAGGGATTGGTCGGCGCGATCGGATGGTTTTCGTCGAAGGGCAGATAATGCGCCTCGCCATACACCGTCGCGGAAGATGAGAAGACGATGCGCCGGCATCCCGCGGCGTCCATCGCGCCGAGCAGGTTCATCGTTCCGCTGACGTTGGTCTGATAATAACGCAGCGGAATATCGTTCGATTCCCCGACGGCTTTCAATCCGGCGAAGTGAATCACGGCATCGGGTGCGAAGTCCGTGACCGCGCGCGTCAGCGCGTCGGCATCGCAGATATCGGCCTCGACCACGCGCATGTCGCGATTGGTGAGCTGGCGAACCCGCGCGAGCGCGATGGGCGAGCTGTTGCAATAATTGTCGAAGACGCAGACCTCGTGACCCGCGGACAGAAGCTGGACGAGCGTATGGCTGCCGATATAGCCCGCTCCGCCGGTAACGAAAACTTTCATATCCGCTCCTGTGACGGCCTATTGGTCGAAGATCAATCGCCTTCATCGATCGTCAGCTATGGTACGCAGGCACCGCATCGATGCTTGCAATCGCGGCGGTCGCGCTCGACATAGAGGCGATGGATCTCGCGTTCGACAATAGTTTTCATGATGCGATGGAAGGCTTCTACGCCCCCGCCGAAGCTGCGAAGCCCTCGGCGCCGAAGCTGCTTGCCTTCAATCATGCGCTTGCGAGCCGGCTCGGGATCGATGGTGCCGGCGCGGGCGACGAGGTGATCGCGCGTCTCTTTTCGGGGCAGGACCTGCCCGGTGGGGCGAACCCGCTCGCGCTCGCTTATGCCGGGCATCAGTTCGGGCATTTCTCGCCGCAACTCGGCGACGGCCGCGCGCTGCTGCTCGGCGAAATCGTCGCGCCCGACGGCGCGCGCTTCGACGTGCAGCTCAAGGGATCGGGACCGACGCCCTTTTCGCGCAACGGCGACGGCAAGGCCGCGATTGGCCCGGTGCTGCGCGAATTTCTCGTCTCCGAAGCGGTGGCGGCGATGGGCGTGCCGACGACGCGTGCGCTGGCCGCGGTCGCGACCGGCGACCGGGTCCAGCGCGAGCAGGCGCACCCCGGCGCGGTGCTGACCCGCATCGCGAGCAGCCACATCCGCGTCGGCACCTTCCAGTTCTTCGCGGCACATTTCGGCGCCGATCACGTCGTCCAGCTCTCGGATTACACTATTCGCCGCCATTTCCCCGACCTTGTCGAGGCGCCCAATCCGCATCTTGCTCTGCTCGACCGGGTGATCGGGCTGCAATGCGACCTCGTCGCCCACTGGCTGGGCGTCGGCTTCATTCACGGCGTGATGAACACCGACAATGTCGCGATTTCGGGCGAGACGATCGACTATGGTCCGTGCGCCTTCATGGACCGCTTTGCCGCCAACACCGTGTTCAGCTCGATCGACGCCCATGGCCGCTATGCCTATGGCCGCCAGCCGCAGATCATGCACTGGAATATGGCGCGCTTTGCCGAAGCGCTGCTTCCCGCGATCCACTCGGTCGATGCCGCCGATGTCGAGACGGCGAAGGCGCTGGTGGCCGAGGTTCCGGGCCGCTTTGCTGCGGTCTGGCATGGGCGGTTGCGCACGAAGCTGGGGCTGGCCGAGGCACAGGACGGCGATGTCGCGCTGTTCGACGCGCTCTTCGCCGAGCTCGAACGCCACCAGGTCGATTTCACCCTGTTCTTTCGTGGTCTCGCGATGATGCTGCGCGGCGACGGATCGGAGCTCGAGGCGCAATTGCCTGACGCTGAGGCGATGGTGCCGTGGATCGCCGACTGGTGGGCGCGGCTGGCGCGCGAGACCGACGCGCCGCTGAATCGCGCTGATGCAATGGATGCGGTGAATCCGCTCTATATCCCGCGCAACCATCTGGTCGAGGCGGCGCTGGGTGCGGCCGAGGCAGGCGATCTTGCAGCGTGGCTCGAACTGCTTGAAGTCGTGCGCAATCCCTTTGTCCGGCGCCTTGAATGGGCGCTGTTCGAGGGGCCGGCGCCCGCCGAATTCGGTCCCTATAAAACCTTCTGTGGCACCTGACAGGCACGCGGGTTGAGTGGCTGCGCGGCAATTGCTAGGGACCGCGCCATATCCAGCAGAGGATCGTTCATTGCCCGAAGCAGAAGCGCAGCAGGCGACGCCTGTGAAGATCACGGTCGTCGGCACGGGTTATGTCGGCATATCGAATGCGGTTTTGCTCGCCCAGCGCAACCGCGTCGTCGCGCTCGATATCGACGCGCGCAAGGTCGAGATGATCAACGCGAAGACCTCGCCGATCGCCGATCCCGAGATCGAGGAATATCTGGCGAACCGGCCGCTCGACCTCCTCGCGACGACCGACCGGGCACTTGCCTATGACGGCGCCGATTTCGTCGTCATCGCGACGCCGACCGATTACGACCCCGACACCAATTATTTTAACACGAGCACGGTCGAGGCCGTAATCGCCGATGCGTTGAAGCAGGCGCCGAACGCGCTGGTCATCGTCAAGTCGACGGTGCCGGTCGGCTTCACTGACCGGATGCGCGCCGAGACGGGATCGGACAACATCGTCTTTTCGCCCGAATTTCTGCGCGAAGGGCGGGCGCTCTACGACAACCTCCATCCGTCGCGGATCATCGTCGGCGATACCCACCCGCGCGCGGAGGCCTTCGCCCGGCTGCTGCTGGAGGCTTCGCTCAAGCCCGATGCAGCGATCCTTCACACCGGCAATACCGAGGCCGAGGCGATCAAGCTGTTCGCCAACACCTATCTCGCGATGCGCGTCGCCTTCTTCAACGAACTCGACACTTATGCGGCGACCCACGGCGTCGATTCGCGGCAGGTGATCGAAGGGGTGTGCCTCGATCCCCGGATCGGCAGCTTCTACAACAATCCGTCCTTCGGCTATGGCGGCTATTGCCTGCCCAAGGATACCAAGCAGATGCTGGCGAATTACAGGGAGGTGCCGCAGAATCTGATCGCCGCGATCGTCGCATCGAACACGACGCGCAAGGATTTCATCGCGGCGGAGATCATCAAGCAGAACCCGCGCGTCGTCGGCATTCACCGGCTGGCGATGAAGGCGGGATCGGATAATTTCCGCGCCAGCAGCATTTTGGGGGTGATGAAGCGGGTCAAGGCCAAGGGGATCGAGGTCGTCGTCTATGAGCCACTCATCGAAGAGGATCGGCTGTTCAACTCGCGCGTCGTCCGCGATCTCGATGCCTTCAAGGCCGAGGCCGACATCATCATCGCCAATCGGGTGACCGACGAACTCGCCGATGTCGCGGACAAGGTTTACAGCCGCGACCTGTTCGGCGCCGACAGCTGACACCGCTCCCTCGAACCACCGCAACGCCGGGAACTGTCCTATTGCCGGAGAGTTGGCTTGGAAACAGGGGAGATTCGGGTTGCACAGCCACGCCTCGCGAGCCACAAACGCGCATCGGCCGGGACATGATGCGTCATATTGATAAATCTCGCGAATTTGATCCTTCGCCGCGAATGCGGCGCCGGCAGCGATTGATCCTGTCCGCGTCGCTGTTCGGGCTTGCGTGGACCGGAGCCGCCGCCGCGCAGCAGACCGATGTGGCGCCGCCCGCAGTCGTGCCGACGGTGGAGCCGCAGGCGACCGAAACCCAAAACATCGCCGCGCCGACCCCGCCGCCGCCCGAGGCGCAATTGCCCGAGGTCGCGCCGATCATCCCCGACGAGGAGTTCAAGTCCGCGATTCCGCCGATCAGCGCCGAGGACGACCCCGAGCTCGACAAGCCGCTCGAATCGATCGCGGAGTTCGAGCGTCGGCAGGCTGAGGCTGCGAAAGCCAAGGCGGCCGGAACGCCGGCCGAAACCACCGCTGGCGATGTGCCGCAGGTCGATGGCGCGCCGGTGCCGGCGCTGGCGGACGGCGACAGCGTCGAAGCCATCGGCGATGCACCGATCAGCGATGCCGAACTCGCCGCGCCGCTGCCGCCGCTGGGCAGTTTCGACGTCACGCCGGTCGAGTTCGCCGAGCCCGAGGACAAGAACGAGACGCGGACGATCCACTATGCGGTAAAGGTCAACGGCCTTGCCGCAGCCGACGATGGCACCGATGCCGATCTCGCCGACCTGTTCGACGATCTGTCGGCGCTCCACGACGGCGATGGCAAGGCCGACAATTTCGCGATGCTCCGCGCGCGCCTCAGCGCCGATTCCGAGCTGATGTCGCGCATCCTCGCCTCCGAAGGCTATTATGACGCCGTCGTCGAAACGCGCATCGATCGCGGCGAAGCCGAGGCGGGGGCCAATGGCGCGGCCGCCCGCAATCGGTCGATCACCGCGGTCATCGATGTGAAGCCCGGCATGCGCTATACTTTCTCCGACATCGTCATCGACGCGAAGCCGACGATTCCGCCGGGACTGATCCACGACAATTTCCCGCTCGTGATCGGCGAGCCGATCGTTGCGCAGCGCGTGCAGGGCGCCGAAGCGGCGATCGCGCTCAAGCTGCCGCAGGAAGGCTATCCTTTCGCCAAGATCGGGCAGCGCGATATCCTGCTCGACGGCGATACGGGGAAGGGGCTTTATACGCTCCCCGTCGACATCGGCGCGCGCGGCCGCTTCGGCGGGATCGAGACGACCGGCAAGCTCGCCTTCGACGCCGAGCATGTCGATGTCCTCGCACGCTTCAAGCGCGGCGATCTCTACGACAGCCGCAAGGTCGACGATTTGCGGCAGGCGCTCGTCGCGACCGGCCTGTTCGCGACCGTGGCGGTCGAGCCGCAGCCGACGGGCGAAAGCGCGGGCGACGACAGCGAATATGTGACCATGCTCGTCACCCAGCAGGCAGGCCCGCCGCGCACGATCGCGGCGAATGCGGGCTATGGCACAGGGCAGGGCATCCGCCTGGAGGGAAGCTGGACGCACCGCAACTTCTTCCCGCCCGAAGGCGCGCTGATCGCGCGGGCCGTGGCCGGGACGAAGGAGCAGTCGCTGGGCGTGACGATGCGCCGTTCCAATGCCGGACGCCGCGACCGGACTTTCGAGCTGATCACCGAGGCGACGCGGAGCCGCTATAATGCGTTCAACGCGATCACCGGCCGCGTTGCGGCGCGCATCAGCTATGACTCGACGCCGATCTGGCAGAAGAAGCTGACCTATGCTTTCGGCGCCGAACTGATCGCGACGCGTGAGGATGATTATGATTTTGCGCTCGGCCAGCGCGTCAATGACTTTTACACGATCGTCGGGCTGAACGGGCAGGTCGGGATCGACCGCACCGACAATTTGCTCGATCCGACCAAGGGATTCCGGCTGACCGCGCGGGTTGAACCCGAAGGCTCGCTCGCCGGCCGCTTTTCGCCCTATGCGCGGACGCAGGTCGATGCGAGCGGCTATTATCCGGTGACCGACAGCATCGTGCTCGCAGGACGGGTGCGCGTCGGCTCGATCGTCGGCGCGGCGCGCGAGCGGCTCGCGCCGTCGCGGCGCTTCTATGCCGGCGGCGGCGGGTCGGTGCGCGGCTTCGGCTATCAGGAGCTTGGTCCCAAGGACCCGAACGACGATCCGATCGGCGGACGCAGCCTCAACGAGGCGGCGGTCGAGGCGCGCTATCGCTTCGGCAATTACGGTATCGTCGGTTTCCTCGATGCCGGCCAGGTCTATCGCGGATCGACCCCCGACTTCTCGAACCTGCGCTTCGGCGCGGGGATCGGTGGTCGCTTCTATACCAATTTCGGGCCGATGCGGCTCGACATCGCAACGCCGCTCGGCCGGCGCCCGGGCGAGGCTCGGATCACCGTCTATGTCTCGATCGGCCAGGCCTTCTGATGGCGGAGGACGCGGCCATCGCAACCGAAGGCGACACGCCGGCGGGGCCGTCGCTGGGGTTCCGGATCGCCAAGGGCGCCGGAATCGCGCTGCTGGGCCTGATCGCGCTGGTCGCGCTTTTCCTTGTCGGGCTCAACAGCGACGCCGGACGCCGCTTCGTCGCGACGCAGATCGAAAAATATGAGTTCGAGAACGGGATGAAGATCGGCATCGGCCGGCTCGACGGATCGCTGTTCGGCGAGATGGTCGTGCGCAATTTCACGCTGTCCGATCCCAAGGGGGTGTTCGTGCGTTCGCCCGAACTCCGGATCGACTGGCGGCCCCTCGCTTTTCTGTCGAACCATGTCGATGTCCGTTCGGCGACCGCGAAGACGCTGGTCGTCGAGAAATTGCCGACCTTCAAGCCGGTGCCCGACACTGGCGAGCCGCTGCTCCCCGACATCGACATCGACTTGCGGACCCTGCGCGTCGACCGGCTGATCTTCGCGCCCGCGATCACCGGCGAGCGGCAGGTCGCAACGCTGAGCGGCAAGATCGCCATTGCCGACCGCCGCGCGCAAGTCACCGCGAATGCGGAGACGATCGGGGAAAAGGCCAGGGGCGACAGGCTCGCGCTCGTCCTCGATGCGGTGCCCGACAAGAACCGCCTTGCCGCGACGCTCGACCTCAACGCGCCGCAGGGCGGCGTGCTCGCGGCGATGGGCGGGTTCACTGCGCCGCTGACCGCGAAGCTCGGCGGGCGCGGCGACTGGAAAAAATGGGACGGTTCGCTGACCGCCAACCTCGGCACCGACCCGCTTGCACGGCTGGCTCTGACGGGACGCGACGGCACCTTCGCGGTCAAGGGCACGACACAGGCATCGCGGCTGCTCGCCGAGGGGCCGGTTGCTTCGCTGCTGAGCCGCGAGACCGCGGTCGACGTCACCGCGCGGCTCGACAAGCGCAAGGCCGATCTCGATGGCCGTCTGTCGTCGGACGCTTTCCGCCTCGGCATCAGCGGCGGGGTCGATCTCGGTGAGAGTCGCTACGATGCGCTGAGCCTCGCTTTGGTGCTGCTGCGCCCCGATGCGCTCGCGCCGAATCTGCGCGGCAACGGCCTGCGCGCGACCGCGAAGCTCGACGGCGCCTTTGGCCTGCCGACGGTGGACTATCAGGCGAACGCCAATGCCCTCGCTTTCAACGACGTCATCGTCGAGACGCTGAGCCTTGCGGGCAAGGCGCGGGTCGATGCCGATCAGATTTATGTTCCCGTCGCCGGGCGGGTGGCGCGCATTCGCGGGCTCGATACCGTCGCTGGCGGGACGCTGGTGCAGGTGCGGCTCGACGGCGATCTCGCCTATAAGGACGGGCGCATCCTCAGCGACAATCTGCGCCTCCGCTCGCCGCGGATCGACGCGAAGGCGATCGTGATCGCCGATTTGAACAAGGGCTTCTACACTGGCGCGATCGACGGGCGGGTCAACGACTATCGCATCGAGAGCGTCGGCCTGTTCGACATCGACACCAATGCCGATTTGAAGACCGCGCCGCGCGGCGGGTTCGAGATCGTCGGCAAGGTGCGCGCGCGCTCGACGCGGCTGTTCAATTCGGGGGTGCGCGATTTCCTGGGCGGCAACGCCGTCGCGAGCGGCGACGTGCGTTATGGCACCGACGGCATCGTCCGTTTCGCCAATCTGCGGCTCGCCGCGCCGCGCCTGCGGGTGACGGGCGGGCAGGGCAGCTATTCGCCCGATGGACAGATAAAGCTCGCGGCGCGCGCGCATTCGACCGATTACGGCCCGGTCGGCGTTCAGCTCGCGGGGACGATCAGCGATCCGCGCGCCGTGGTGACCGCCGACCGGCCGGGGCTGGGCATCGGGCTCGCCAATCTGGTCGCGAAGATCAATGGCGCGCCGAACGGCTATCGCCTCGCGGCGACGGGAGACACCGACTATGGCCCGCTATCGGCCGACGTCGTGCTGCTGACCGCGGCGGGACCGATGACGATCGACATCGAACGCGGCGACCTGTCGGGGATCGGTTTCCACGGCCGGCTGGTGAAGAGCGCTGCCGGGCCGTTCGAGGGTCGGCTCGACGCATCGGGGCAGGGGCTCGGCGGCCTCGTCCGGCTGAGCGGCGAAGGTCCATATCAGGCGGCGGCGATCAACGTGCGCGCGAACAATGTCGTGCTGCCCGGCGCCGCGAAGCTCGCGGTGGGGTCGGCGATCGTTGACGCCGATGTCGTTCTCTACGATCAGCCGCGCGTCGTCGCCGATATCCAGATCGCCGACACGCAGATCCGCACCTACGACATCGCGGTCGGGCGGGTGAAGGTCGATTATCGCGACGGACGCGGCCAGGCGCAGGCGCTCGTCGAGGGAACGAGCGGCGTGCCCTTCCGCATCGCTGCCAACGCCGATTTGCAGCCCGGGCTCTGGCGTGCGTCGGTGCAGGGCCGCGCGACCGGGGTCAATTTCCGTACCGTTTCTCCCGCCAGGATCATCCCGCACAAGGAGGATTACGAGCTGCTCCCGACGACGATCGACCTCGGCCGCGGCAGCAGCGCGCGGCTCGCGGGGCGTTTCGGCGAGGGGATCATGGTCCAGAGCCGGCTCGACCGCGCGAATATGGCGGTCGTCAACGCCGTCTATCCGGGACTGGGGCTCGGCGGGCGCGCGACGGGCAGCATCGATTTTGCGCAGGCGAACGCCGACGCCTTTCCGCGCGCCGATGCGCGGCTGACGATCAGCGACTTCACGCGCACCACCGCGGCGACGGTCAGCCAGCCGGTCGACATCAATTTCGCGGGCAAGCTGCTGAGCGACGGCGGCGAGGCGCGGGCGGTCATCCGCAAGCGCGGCAGCGTGATCGGGCGGCTGCAGGCCTCGCTGCGGCCGCTGGGGCCGAACGCGGGCGACTGGACGACGCGGCTGCGCGCCGCGCCGCTGAGCGGCGGGCTGCGCTACAACGGCCCCGCCGACACGCTCTATTCCTTCGCTGGACCTGCCGGGCAGGGGGTTTCGGGACCGATCGCGGTCGCCGCCGATTTCAGCTGCCGGGTCGACGATCCGTGCCTCAATGGCGTGATCCGGGGCAATGGCATGACCTATGAGAATCAGGCCTATGGCACGCGGCTGACCAACATGGTCGTGGACGGGCGCTTCACCGGCAACCGGCTGGAGATCGAAAAGCTCACCGCGACAGCGGGCGACGGCAGCATCGATGCGAAGGGCTATGTCAGCCTGTCGCAGGCCGACGGTTATCCGATGAACCTCAGCGCGACGCTCGACAATGCGCGGCTTGCGCGAAGCGAGAATATCGCGGCGCGCGCGACGGGCACGCTGACGCTCGAAAAGGTCGCGGGGCAGACCGCGCTGCTGTCGGGCGACCTTCGCCTGCCCGAGACCCGCTATCGTATCGTGCGCGAGGGGGCCGCCGCCGTGCCGGTTCTCACGGGTGTGCGGCGCAAGCCGCCGACGGGGCGGCGGCGGATCAGCGGCGACGGGCTCGCTGCGGTCGGCGGGAGCCTGTTCGACCTCATCCGCCTCGACATTCGCTTGCGTGCAGGCGACGAAATCTATGTCACCGGCATGGGGCTCGAGTCCGAATGGCAGGCCGATATTCAGCTTAAGGGCACGACCATCGAGCCGCGCGTGACCGGTCAGGTCGAGCTGGTGCGCGGAACGCTGGGTTTTGCAGGACGGTCGTTCGATCTGGAGGAAGGGAAAGTGACCTTCCCGACCGGCGATGCCTATGACCCGGCGCTGCAACTGGTGGCGAGCGATACCTTCGACAATGTGACGGTGTCGGTGAATGTGTCGGGCCGCGCGAGCAATCCGCAGGTGACCTTCTCGAGCGTGCCGGGCCTGCCGCAGGACGAGATCGTCTCGCGTATCCTGTTCGGCGATTCGATCACCTCGCTGTCGCCGCTTCAGGCGGTGCAACTCGCCTCGTCGCTCAACACGCTGAGCAGCGGCGGCGGGGGTCTGAACCCGCTCGGTGCGCTGCAGTCGGCGGCGGGAATCGACCGGCTGCGCGTTCTCGGCCCCGACGATACGACGGGTCGCGGCACCGCGCTGGCTGCGGGGCAATATATCACCAAGGACATTTATCTGGAGGTGATCACCGACGCGCGCGGCTATACCGCGACCCAGCTCGAGATCAGCCTGACGCGCGCGCTGTCGCTGCTCAGCCAGGCGGGCGGATCGGGCCAGACCAATGTCAGCATCCGCTATCGCAAGGATTATTGATGCGCCGCGCCGCTCTCCTGCTGCCGTTGCTGCTTGCTGCCTGTCACCAGGAGCCCGACTTCGACGATCGTTACGACAAGGCGGCGAAGGAGATCGAGGCGCGCGCGAAGGCGATGGACGCCGACATCGCCGAGACGGAGAGGGCCGCGGCGGCCACGTCGCAGCCAAAAGCCTTGCCAGCATCCGCGAAGCCGTCTAATCCGCCCCCGTCATCTGGGGAGTAGCCAGCCGTCCGATCCGGACGGGCCGCCGCGTCAACATACTCGGTCGAGAGGCCGTGGTGCGGTGGGAACGGGAAATCGTTCGGGCGAGACCAATGGCATCGAACCTTCCGTCCGGGCCGGGCGGCAGGGTGCGATGTCCGTTGGAGTTCGCCTGCCGCCCGGCCCCGGAGTTTTGCCATGGAAGCCATCCTTACCTCGACCGCCGTCGTCGCGCTCGCCGAGATCGGCGACAAGACGCAGTTGCTCGCGATCCTGCTCGCGACGCGCTTCAATCGGCCCGTTCCGATCATCCTCGGCATATTGGCGGCGACGATCGCCAATCACGCGCTCGCGGCGCTGCTCGGCGCGTCGGCGGCTGCCTTTCTCGACAGCTCGGTCTTCCGCTATGCGATCGGCCTCTCGTTCGTGGCGATGGCGGCGTGGACGCTGATCCCCGACAAGTTCGAGGATGACGAGGCGCCGAAGCCGCGCTTCGGGGCGTTCGTCACGACGCTGATTGCCTTCTTCCTCGTCGAGATGGGCGACAAGACGCAGGTCGCGACGATCGCGCTCGGCGCGCAATATCATAATGTCCTTGCGGTCACGACCGGCACCACGCTGGGGATGATGATCGCGAACGTCCCGGCGATCTTCCTCGGCAACGAGCTGCTCAAGCGCGTCGACCTCAAGAAAGTGCGGATGGTCGCGGCGGCGCTGTTCCTCGTCATCGGCCTGTGGGTGCTTGCGCAGGCGGCAGGGTTGATCGGCTGATCCGGCTTGCCACCTGTCACGCCCGACAGCTAGTCCGGCCCTGTCGATCGCCGCATAGGCGGGGGCAGGGAGAGCGAGATGCGCGATAACGGGATAGGACGGCGGTGAACGGGCTCGATCTGCCGCACAGCGTCGAGCGCGACATGCTCGCGGCGAGCATCCGGCGCCTGCTTGCCGACAATCCGCGTCCGGGCTGGCGCGATCTGGTCGATGCCATCGGGCTCGCCGGGCTGACGGTGCCGGAAGCCGCGGGCGGCTTCGGCGGCGGCGTCATCGAGGTCGCGGTTGCCATGACCGAGCTTGGTCCGGCGCTTGCGGGCGCCGATTGGTTGTCGCACGCCGCTGCCGCGATGCTGATCGCACGGGCTGATGCGGGCCACGAGGTGTTGCCCGATCTTGCGGCGGGGACGCGGCGCGCGGCCATCATCTGCTCCGCATCGAGCGCCGCTATGCCCGATGTCGCGCTCGGCGCGGTGCATGGGGTCGCGCGGCTCGTTGCCGGGGCGGCCGAGGCCGACCTGTTCCTTGTCGCCGATCGCGGCGGCGTCGTCCTGCTTGCGGCTGGCCAGGGCAAGGTCGAGCAGCGCCACCGGATCATGCACGATGGCAGCGTCACCGCCGACCTGGGTTTCACCGCGCCTGCCGCCGACGGCGCGTTGCTGGCGGCAGGGCCAGAGGCAGCCAGTTTTGCCGAATGGATATCCGACCTGATGCTAGCGGCGCGCTGCGCAGAAGCGGTCGGGCTGATGCAGCGCATGGTCGTCGCCAGCGCGGATTATATGGGGCAGCGGCGGCAGTTCGGTGCGCCGATCGGGTCGTTCCAGGCCTTGCGCCATCGTGTCGCCGACATGCAGCTTGCTCTGATGAAGGCGGCCGCGCTCACCGAACTTGCGGTGCTTGGCGTCGACCGCGATGGCGCCGATCGTGCGTGCGCGGTCAGCGCGGCCTGCGTCGAGGTCGCCGATGCGGTTCGGATCGTCGGCGAAGGCGCGGTGCAGATCCATGGCGCAATGGGCCTGACCGAGGAGTTGAGCCTCGGCGCCTGTTTCAAGCGCGCGCTGTCGATCGCGGCGGCATTCGGGTCGCGCGCCGATCATCTGGCGCGCTATGCCGAAGCGGCGGCCTGATCATCCCAGCATCAGCCGCGCGATCAGGTCGCGCTGGATTTCGTTCGAGCCCGCATAGATGCTCGCCGCGCGGTCGTTGAGATAGCGCGGCACCGCGACGGCAAGCTCGGCGGGGGTCTGGCCGTCGGCGTCGGCCCATGCGGCGGGGCCCGCGATCTGACAGGCGAGCGTGTCGATGCGCTGCGCGGCTTCGGTTCCCAATATCTTGAGCACCGATGCGTAAAGCGCGGGGCTTCCGCCGAGGCCGCGCATCGCCTTGATTTCGAGGGCCTGCAACGCCGCGAGCCCGATCGCTTCGCGGTCGAGTTCGGCGCGGAGCACGGGACCGATGCCGTCCTCGGCCCGCAGCCGTTCGAGCCGCCCGATCAGTCCCGGCGCATATTTGCCACCGCGCTCGAAGGTCAGTAGATGCTTGGCGACCGACCAGCCCTCATTCTCGCCGCCGAGCCGGTTCGCCTGCGGCACGCGTACATCGTCGAAGAAGACCTGGTTGAACTCGTGATCGCCCGCGAGGGTGCGGATCGGCTCGACCGTGATGCCGGGGGTCGCCATGTCGAGCAGCAGGAAGCTGATCCCCGCTTGCGGCTTGCCCTCGGTCGAGGTGCGGACGAGCGCGAACATGCGGTTCGCGAAATGCGCGTGGGTGGTCCAGATCTTGGACCCGTTCAGCACATAATCGTCGCCGTCGGACACGGCGCGAAGCTGAAGCGAGGCGAGGTCGGAGCCCGCGCCGGGTTCGGAGAAACCCTGACACCAATAATCCTCGCCCGACAGGATGCGCGGCAGATAATACGCGCGCTGTTCGGGCGTGCCATAATGCATGATCACCGGTGCGACCATCTTGAGCCCCATCGGCGCGAGCCCCGGTGCGCCCGCCGCAGCGCATTCGGCGGCGAAGATATAGCGCTGGACTTCGCTCCAGCCGGGCCCGCCGAACTCGGCCGGCCAGTCGGGCGCCGCCCAGCCGCGCGCATTCAGGATGCGTTGCCACGGCAGCGTGACGGCGGGATCGATGAAGACGCTCGTCGCGCGGCTTGCGGCGCGGCGAAGGTCGTCGGGAAGTTCCTTGGCGAGGAAGGCGCACACCTCGGCGCGGAAATCGGCGAGGCCGGGATCGATCAGGGCGTCGGTCAGCATGTCCATGCGCCCGGCTTACAGGCGCTCGTCTTGTCGAGCCAAGCTGGCACCTGCATCAGGCAGCGCGCGCGCCGACGAAGCCGAGGCCCGCGGCGATCTGGATCGACTGCGCCCGCCCGGTCGCGCCGAGCTTCGCCGCGGCGTTGCGGAGGTGGAAGCGCACCGTCGAGACCGACAGCGATAGGATGATCCCGATCTCGCCATCGGTCTTGCCCGCCGCCGCCCAGCGCAGGCACTGGACCTCGCGCCGCGTCAGCGTCTGCGGCACCGTCGCGTTGCGCGGCCGTCCGCGCGCTTCATTGTGCGTCGCGACCAGCTTGACGGCAAGATTGTGGAGGTGGCCCGCATGGTCCGCGAACAATGCCTCGACCCCGACGGGCTCGCGCGAGCACCAGAAGACTGCGCCGACGAGACCGCGCGGCAGATGCACCGGCGCGATGATCGCTTCGCCGAAATTGGGCGTATTCTTCGCCTGCTCGCAATCGACCGCGTCGAGCAGCCCGGTCGGGCGCCAGGTGTGGAGGCTGCCGTCGCTGTAATAAAAGGGTTCGGCGACGAGCCGCGCCGCGGTCAGGAAAGCGATGTGGAGCGCGAGCTTGCGGTCGCGCCAATAGGCGTGCGCCGGATCGATCCAGCGAAAGCTCGTCTCGGCATAGGGACGGCCATCGGCGTCGGCCATCGGTTCGGGATCGCCGAGATCGGCTTGCGCCGCAATGAAAGGAAGGCCGATCGCGTCGCCCGCCGCCTGAACCTCGGCGATCAGCGCGGGCATTTCTGACCAGCAAAGCGTCTGGCTGTCGGTCACGCGTCCCATTCCATCCTCATCCTGACACAGGTGCCAGCTTGTTTGCCGGCCCGCAATCCGGTCCTCTGCCACTGTCCGGCTTCGCGCGACGCTCGCACAGAGACGAACTCCGCGACAAGCTGTTTGAGGGAGGATGGACGATGAAGGCAATGCGTATTTTTCTGCTCGCGGGAACCGCGGCGGGTCTGATCGGGACGGTGCCGGCCTTTGCTGCCGAGGCCGACCAGGCGGCGGAGCCGGTCGAGGGGGACATCATCGTCACCGCGCAGCGCCGCGCCGAATCGATCAACGACGTCGGCATGGCGATTCAGGCCGTCGACAGCGAAACGCTGGAAAATCTGCGCGTCACCGATGTGCGCGACCTGACCGCCGTGGCGCCGAGCTTCACCGTGTCGCAAAGCTATCAGGGGGTGCCGACCTATACGCTGCGCGGCATCGGCTTCAACACGATCAACCTGTCCGCAACCTCGACCGTCGGCACCTATGTCGACGAGGTCGCTTACGCCTATCCGATCATGAACACCGGGCCGATCATGGATCTGGAGCGCGTCGAGGTGCTGAAGGGGCCGCAAGGCACCCTCTATGGCCGCAACACGACGGCGGGGCTCATCAACTTCATCACTGCCAAGCCGACCGATCATTTCGATGCCGGGGTCAGCGCCGAACTGGGCAATTACCAGACCTATAATTTCGCCGGCCATATCTCCGGCCCGCTCGGCGAAGGCGTTTCCGCGCGCCTCGCGATCCGCAGCGAGAACAGCGACAAGGGCTGGCAGGTAAGCAATTCGCGCCCCGACGAGCGTCTCGGCAAGGTCGACAAGCTCGGCATCCGCGGCTCGCTTGCCGTCGAACCCGGCACCGGCACCCACATCGACCTGTCGGTGACCTGGTGGCGGAACAAGTCGGACACCGTCGCCGGGCAGGGGATCGGCTTCACGCCGGCGACCAATCCCGTGACGGGCACCAGCGCGTCGCATTTTTTCAATGTCCCGGGGCTTGCCGACTATATTGCGGACAATTTTCCGACCAAGGCCAGCCAGGCCGACTGGGCGCCCGAAGCCGCTCGTTCGGCCGATATCGGGCGCGGGGCCGGACTGCCCGGCGACCTGGCCGAGAATAATCGCTTCTGGGGCCTGAAGCTGCGCCTCGATCAGGACATTACCGATACGGTGAAGTTCGTCAGCCTGACCAGCTACAATGATTTTCGGCGCAAGGCGCTGTCCGACTGGAGCGGCGCGCCGTTCGAGGTTCTGCTGCAGAAAGCCGACGGTCGCATCAAGAGCTTCGCGCAGGAGATTCATTTCGAGGGCGAGAGCGGCGTCGTCAACTGGCTGGTCGGCGGCTATTATGGTCATGACAAGATCGTCGACAGCAACCGCACGCTGCTCGGCGAAAATGCGAATGCACGCTTCATCCGCGCGGCGCCCTATCTCGTCGTGCCCGGCGTCAATCTGCTCGAAACGCCGTTCAATTCCGGCGGCTACACGGCCGCCGACATGGCGACGGCATTCCGCACCTACGAAGACATCGGCACGATGAACACGAAGACGTGGAGCCTCTTCGGAAACGCCGACGCCGAACTGACCGAGCAGCTCAAGCTGACCGTCGGCCTTCGCTATACCGAGGACAAGCAGGACTATGTGGGGTGCTCGCGCGACTATAAGGGCAGCATGTTGCCGAACGTCAACGTCGTGAACCGCTTCCTCTTCTCGGCGGGCGGCACGCTGCCGATCCCGGCGCCCATCGTCGAGGGGCAGTGCAACACCTATGACGATGTGACGAACAGCTTCGGTCCGGTGGTCTCCACGCTCGACGAGAACAACCTCGCCTGGCGGGTCGTGCTAGACTGGTCGCCGAACGACGATACGCTCGTCTATGCGTCGGTGTCCCGAGGCTATAAATCGGGCACCTCGCCGGTCAACGCGGCGAGCAAGGCGCGCCAGAACGCGCCGGTCACGCAGGAAAAGCTGACCGCCTATGAAGTGGGGCTGAAGGCGACGCTGGCCGATCGCCTCCTTCAAGCGAATCTGGCTGCCTTCTACTACGACTATAAGGACAAGCAGATCAGCACCTATTTCGCCGATCCGATCTATACGGCGCTGGCCCGCCTCGACAATGTGCCGAAGTCGAAGGCCTATGGCGTCGAAGGCGAATTGACGCTGCGTCCGGCCCAAGGCGTGACGATTTCCGCCAACGGCCTGTGGCTGAAGACGCGCGTGATCGACTATGTCGGCACCAATGCCGCCGGTCAACCGCAGAATTTCGACGGCGCGGAATTCATCTACAGCCCGCATTTCCAGGGCAGCATCGTTGCCGCCTATGATACGCCGGTGAGCGACACGCTGAACGTCAATGGCGCGGTCAGCCTGCGCTATCAGAGCAAGTCGAACACCATCTTCGAGGACGATCCGCTCTACAAGATAGACTCCTTCGCCGTCGTGAACGCCAGCCTTGGCCTCAAGTCGGAGGCCGGGTGGTCGTTGTCGCTGTGGTCGAAGAATCTGTTCAACAAATATTATTGGTCGTCGGTCGCCAGCAACGCCAACGTCGTCGTTCGTTTCGCTAATCAGCCGCGAACCTTCGGCCTGACGCTGGGTTACGATTTTTAGCGGGGTTCCCGCACCGGCCCGCTCCCCCTCCCGGTCTCCCATAGGTTCCTATCGTCGGGGAGGCCGGGAGGGGGAGCGGGCCGGTGCCGCTCGCGGCGGAAGCCGCAAATAATTGCTGAAAGGGCGCACGCAGACATGCAGGACAATTATCTGGGCACGATAATCGATTTTGCCTCTCCCGCCGGGGAACCGGCCCTGCTTGCGCCCGACAGCGTCCAGTGGCGCGTCTACAAGAACCCGATCGCGCTCGGCATCGGCGGCGTCGCGGCGGTGCTGCTCGAATTTGCCGAGCCGCGCATCCGCTCGGGGGTGTGGGATCATTCGACCTACAAGGTCGATCCGATCGGCCGGTCGCGTCGCACCGGGCTCGTCGCGATGCTCGCCTGCTACGGCCCGGCAAGCCTCGCGAAGGAGGTGATCGGCAAGGTCAATCGCCTGCACGGGCCGGTGAAGGGCAAGACCCCCGCGGGCGAATCCTATCGCGCGCTCGACCCGGTGCTGCTCGACTGGGTCGCGGCGACGGCCTCCTATGGCTTTCTGATGGCCTATGACCGTTTCGTCCATCCGCTCGGCGAGGCCGACAAGGACCGCTTCATGCGCGACGGCGACGCGATCGGGCGCGAGTTCGGCGCGCGGCATACGCCGGCGTCGGTCGACGGGTTCATGGAGATGATGGGGGCGCTCGAATCGCGGTTCGAGGCGCATCCGATTATCTTCGAGTTTCTCGATATCATCCAGTCGGGCCGCGCCGCGCCGGGGACGCCCCGCTTCCTGCATCGCGCGATCGCGCGGGCGTCGGTATCGCTGCTCCCCGATACCCTCCGGAGCCGGCTCGACCTGGGGCCGAAATATGACCTCACGCGCGCGGACAGGCTGATGCTGCGCGCGGCGGGCAAATTGGCCGACCGTTTCGCCAGCCGGACGTCGGCGCCATGTCAGGCGAGCCTGCGCCTCGGGCTTCCTGCTGATTTTCTCTACCGCTCGCAGGCTGAGCAGCGGCGGTTGCTGGAACGGCGATCGGACATATTGGCGACGGCATAATGCCATTGTCGTCATCCCGGCGAAGGCCGGGATCTCGCCGGTGCGTCATATCGATGGGGTGAGATCCCGGCCTGCGCCGGGATGACGGGGACATGGATTACGATGTGTGATCGCTATTCCGCCTCGGTGCTGAGCCCCAATTCGGGAATGCCGATCGACCGCCGCCCACCGAAGTCCGATCGCACGACGATCGCGCCCTGCTTTTCCATATAATCGACGAGCCGACGGATGCGGCCAGGCGAGCGCGTGCCATAGGCGCGGCCGAGCGCATCGTCGTCGGGGCAGGGACTGCCCTCGATCGCGGCGCGCGCGATCTGAACGAAGGGCGCGAGCATGTCGTCGGGGAGCCGGTCGGCAGCGGCCAGCAATTCGCGCCACTTGTCCTCGGCGGGGTCGAAGATGCCGCCCTTTGCCAGCGCGAACCGTTTGCGAAACTGCGCCAAGTCGAGCGGAACGCGGCCGAGCTTCTGCATCCGGCAGCGCACCGAGAAATCCTGATAGAGAAAGGATTCGGGGTGGAAGGCGCAATCGGGGTCGGCGAGCATGTCTTCGAGCGCCGCGACGATCGCCGGTTCGGCATCGGGCACGTCGGCTTCCGGGAATAAAGTCGGCGCTGATACGGGCGCTTCGTCTTCCGCATCCTGCTCGGCGAAGCGCTGGATCAGCTCCTGCGCGGCGACCGGCTTCGGCGCGGGTGCTGGCGTCGGAAGCGGCTGCGTTTCCAGTTCGGCGAACAGCATGGTTCGCATATCGTGCGGCTCGGCGCTCGGCAGCGGGAGCAGGCCGTGCGTTCCGGCGCGGGTCGCGGTTTCGGTCGAGCCGATCTTCACCGCGACCGGGCGCCGCGAAATTGCCGGGCCGAGCCCCAGGAAATGCCCGCGTTCTAGGTCGCGGATCGCTTCGGCCTGGCGCCGCTCCATGCCGAGCAGGTCGGCGGCGCGCGCCATGTCGATGTCGAGGAAGGTGCGGCCCATCAGGAAATTGCTCGCCTCGGCCGCGACATTCTTCGCGAGCTTGGCGAGGCGCTGGGTCGCGATCGCGCCCGCGAGACCGCGCTTGCGGCCGCGGCACATCAGGTTCGTCATCGCCGACAGGCTGGCGCGGCGGACGGTGTCGGAGACGTCGCCCGACGCGCTCGGCGCGAACATCTGCGCCTCGTCGACGACGACGAGCGCGGGAAACCAATGCTCGCGCGGCGCATCGAACAGGGCATTGAGGAACACCGCGGCGCAACTCATCTGCGCCTCGATATCGAGCGTGTCGAGCGCGACGATCACCGAGGCGCGATGCTCGCGGATGCGCGCGCCCATCGCGGCGATCTCGCGCTCGCTATAGTCGCCCGCGTTGACGACGATATGGTTGTAACGGTCGGCGAGGGTGACGAAATCGCCCTCGGGGTCGATCACTACCTGCTGGACGAGTCCCGCGCTTTCCTCGAGCAGGCGGCGCAGCAGATGCGACTTGCCCGACCCCGAATTGCCCTGGACGAGCAGGCGCGTCGCAAGCAGTTCCTGCACATTGACGTGAACGGCGCTGCCCCGGTCGTCGGTTCCGATTTCGATGCTGCTGTTCACCGCGCGTGCCCTATCGGGCGGCCGCGTGCTTGACAACCGGTCAGCCTGTCCGAAGGCTGGAAATAGGAGAATGCCGGCGATGACGACGGACAGGATTGCGCTGATCGAAGCGGGCGGGACGAAATTCGTCGTCGGGGTCGCACACGGCGATCGCACGATTGCGGCACGCACGCGCATAGCGACGACGAATCCCGCCGAGACCATCGGCGCGGCGATCGACTGGCTGCGCGCGCAGGGCGGCGATTATGCCGCGGTCGGCATCGCCTCCTTCGGCCCGCTCGACCTCGATCCGGCATCGCCCACCTGGGGGCATATCACGCGAACGACCAAAGCCGGCTGGAGCGAGGCGGCGATGGCGGCGCCTTTTGCGCGGGCGCTGGACTGCCCGGTTGCGATCGATACCGACGTCAACGGCGCCGCGCTCGCCGAATATCGCTGGGGCGCGGGGCAGGGGTGCCGGTCGGCGCTCTACCTGACCGTCGGGACCGGAATTGGCGGCGGTGCGGTGGTCGGCGGGCGGCTGATCCACGGCGCCTCGCACCCCGAGATGGGGCATATCGCCATGCCGCGGCACCCGGACGATACGGATTTCGGCGGCATCTGCCCGTTTCACGGCGATTGCCTCGAAGGGCTAGCGAGCGGTCCGGCGGTTGCGGCGCGGTGGGGGGCGTCGCTTTCGGACCCGCCTGCCGAACATGAAGCGCACGCGATCATCGCCTGGTATCTGGCGCGGGCAATTGTTAGTTTTCAGGCGATTCTTGCGCCCGACCGCGTCATTCTAGGCGGCGGGGTGATGGAAACGCCCGGGCTGCTCGACCGCGTGCGGAGAGAAGTGGTGACGGCGGCGGGAGGCTATTTCGTGGGCAAGCCCGAAGAGATGATCGTGGCGCCTGCGCTCGGTGGCGATGCGGGGCTGCTCGGAGCGTTGGCGTTGACCGAGGTCGAAGGGAATCTGCGCGCAGCCGACGGTTAGCCGAGCTTTTCCATATCCTGCACGCGATTGATATTGACGATTGCATCGCTTTCGACCGCCTGCGCCCCGATCGCTTCGGCCCAGGCGCGCACTGCTCGTGAGCCGTCATTTGCCAGCCAGGCGGCAAGGCGGTCGGCGTCGGCGCTCGGCCAGATGCCGATCACGGGGCAGGAGAGGGCAAAAGCCGCGCCGTCCGACCTGCAGAGCCGATCGAGCACCCCCTCGGGAAGCTGCGGTGTATCGCAGGGCAGCGACAGCAGGCGCTCATATCCCGCCTCGCGCGCCGCTGTCAGCGCGCCCGCGAGCCCGCCGAGAGGCCCCAGCCCGGGGCGCGGCCGGTCGGGCACGCTTTCGTGGCTCGGATGGGCGTGACCCGACACGAAGACGACGCCGCAAATTGGGGCCAACGCCGCGATCGACCAGTCGATCAGCCTTCGGCCCGCGTATATTTCCTCTGCCTTGTCGCGGCCGAAGCGCGACGACGCGCCGCCCGCGAGGACGACACCGGCGAGGGCGACGGCGGCCGTCAATCGATCGTCCGCGCCAGCTCGCGGTTGAGCCACAACGCGACGAGCGTCCCGATCGCCCCCGACAGCAGATAGGCGCCTGCGGCGATCAGCCCGAACCGGCTCGACAACCACAGCGCGACCAGCGGCGCGAAACCCGCACCGAACAGCCAGGCGAGGTCCGAGGTCAGCGCCGATCCGGTGTAACGGTGGCGCGGGTCGAAGTTCGACGATAGCGCACCCGATGACTGGCCGAAGGCAAAGCCGAGCAGGATGAAGCCGAGGACCATGAACACCGCCTCGCCGACCTCGCCCGCGCCGAGAAGCTGTGGTGCGAAGCCGCTATAGGCGGCGATGGCGGCGGCGGTGACGCCCAGCAGCGTGCGGCGCCCGACGCGGTCGGCGAGATAGCCCGACGCGATGATCGCGAACACGCCGATTGCGGCCGCGACCGCCTCGATCATCAGGAAGCGCACCGGCGTCTCTTCGGTGAACAGGAACACCCACGACAGCGGGAACACCGTCACCATGTGAAAGAGGGCGAAGCTCGCGAGCGGGGCGAAGGCGCCCATCGCGATGATCCGCCATTCGGAACGCAGCGTTTCGGTCAGTTTCGCGGGTTCGAGGTCGCGATCCTCGAACAGCGCGGCATATTCGGGGGTCACGACGATGCGCAGCCGCGCGAAGAGCGCGACGACATTGATCGCGAAGGCGACGAAGAAGGGATAGCGCCAGCCCCAGTCGAGAAAATCCTGCGCCGGCAGCGCCGCGATCAGGAACATGAAGAGCAAGCTCGCAACGATGAGACCAAGCGGCGCTCCGAGTTGCGGGATCATCGCATACCAGCCGCGTTTCCCCTCCGGCGCGTTGATCGCGAGCAGCGAGGCGAGCCCGTCCCACGAGCCGCCGAGCGCCACGCCCTGGCCCATGCGGAAGAGCGCGAGGAGCAGCGCGGCGCCGATTCCGGCGGTCTCGTAGCTCGGAACGAAGGCGATCGCGGCGGTCGACCCACCGAGCAGGAACAGCGCGATCGTCAGCTTGGCGCCGCGGCCATAGACGCGGTCGATCCACGAAAAGACCATCGTGCCGACCGGCCGCGCGAGAAAGGCGAGCGCGAAGATCGCGAACGACCACAGCGTGCCGGTGAGCGGATCGAGGTGCGGGAAGACCAGTTTCGGGAACACCAGCACCGAGGCGATGGCGAATACGAAAAAGTCGAAAAATTCCGACGTTCGCCCTATGATGACCCCGATCGCGATTTCGGCAGGAGAAATGCGATGGTCGTCTTCGTAGAGCGCGCGGGCATCGCGTTCGGCCTGGGTGGTGGACGGCGCGGTTTCGGCAGACATAAGATGCGTCCTGCTACTGGCGCCGGTCCGGAGCGGACTTTGCGGCGCGAGTCGATCATAGGGCAAAAGCGCCCTTCATGAAATTGCCCCTGCGCGATCCGCGGCGATCGCGGGATTGGACAAAATGTCCTATGTGCAGTGCAACAAAGGAGGCCTAGGCGCGCATCATGCCAAGCAATCTCCCCCGTTTTCCCGCTCGCTTGCGGCTTTTGCCGCTGCTCGCCGCGCTGCCTTTGCTGTCGGGTTGTGGGCTGATCGTGCTCGATCCCGCGGGCGACGTCGCGCGCCAGCAGGGCGATCTGATCATCATCTCGACCGTGCTGATGCTGCTGATCATCGTGCCGGTGATGGCGCTGACGGTCTTTTTCGCGTGGCGCTATCGCGCGGCGAACAGGCAGGCGACCTACAAGCCCGACTGGGATCATTCGACCCAACTCGAACTCGTCATCTGGTCGGCGCCGCTGCTGATCATCATCTGCCTCGGCGCGGTGACCTGGGTCGCGACGCATTTGCTTGACCCCTATCGCCCGCTCGCGCGCACCGCGCCCGGGCAGGCGATCGCGGCCGATGTGAAGCCGCTCGACGTCAATGTCGTCGCGCTCGACTGGAAATGGCTGTTCATCTATCCCGAACAGGGCGTCGCGACGGTGAACGAACTCGCGCTTCCGGTGAACCGGCCGGTTCGCTTTCGCATTTCGGCATCGTCGGTCATGAACAGCTTTTATATCCCGGCGCTTGCGGGCCAGATTTACGCGATGCCGGGAATGGAGACGAAGCTCCACGGCGTGTTCGACAAGACCGGCACCTTCGACGGCTTTTCGGCCAATTATTCGGGGTGGGGCTTTTCCGACATGCGCTTCAAGGTGAAGAGCCTGCCACCGTCCGCGTTCGACCAATGGATCGCCGAGGCAAAGGCGTCGGGCGAGGCCGACCTTGACCGCGCCGCCTATCTGAAGCTCGAAAAGCCGAGCCAGAAGGAGCCCGTGCGTCGCTTTGCCGCCGTCGATCCGCAGCTTTTCGACGCGGTGGTCAACATGTGCGTCGAACCGGGAAAGATGTGCATGCACGACATGATGGCGATCGATGCGAAGGGTGGCGCGGGGATCGCCGGCATCCAGAACGTCCGTTCGATCACCTATGACAAATTCGCCGCGCGCGGAACTGGTGGCCTCGCGAACTGGAGCGTCCGCTATGTCGCGGCGCTGTGCAGCCAGCAGATGTACTCGGCCGACCGTCCCGATGCGAAGCCGGTGAACCCGGCGCCGCTGAAGGGCGAAGGCCTGCCCCATCCCAATCAGGCGCCCGAGCGCACCGCGCTGAACGCCGTTCCCCGCCAGACAAGCTGAAGGCAGCCTTCGTGATCACCCCGCAACCCGCCCCCGCAACCGGCCCTTTCCTCGGCAAGCTGTCGCTCGACGCGCTGCCGCTGCACGAACCGATCCTGGTCGTCACCTTCATCGCCGTCGCGATCGGTGGCATCGCGGTGCTGGCCGCGATCACCAGATATCGCCTGTGGGGCTGGCTGTGGCGCGACTGGCTGACCACCGTCGATCACAAGCGCATCGGGATCATGTACATGATCCTGGGGCTCATCATGTTCCTGCGCGGCTTTTCGGACGCGATCATGATGCGGCTGCAACAGGCGATGGCGTTCGGCGGGTCCGAAGGCTATCTGCCGCCGCACCATTACGACCAGATCTTCACCGCGCACGGCGTGATCATGATCTTCTTCGTCGCGATGCCGTTCATCACCGGTCTGATGAACTATATCGTCCCGCTTCAGATCGGCGCGCGCGACGTCAGCTTTCCCTTCCTCAACAATTTCAGCTTCTGGATGACGGTTTCGGGCGCGGCGCTGACGATGATCTCGCTGTTCGTCGGCGAATATGCCCAGACCGGCTGGCTCGCCTATCCGCCTCTGTCGGGGATCGCCTACAGTCCCAATGTCGGCGTCGACTATTATATATGGGGGCTTCAGATAGCCGGCGTCGGCACGACCCTGTCGGGGATCAACCTGATCGTGACGATCCTGAAACTCCGTGCGCCGGGCATGGGCCTGATGAAGATGCCGGTTTTCACCTGGACGTCGCTTTGCGCGAACGTCCTGATCGTTGCGAGCTTCCCGATCCTGACCGCGACGCTGACCTTGCTGGCGCTCGATCGCTATGCCGGCACCAATTTCTTCACCAACGACCTCGGCGGCTCGCCGATGATGTATGTGAACCTGATCTGGATCTGGGGACACCCGGAGGTCTATATCCTCGTATTGCCGCTGTTCGGCGTCTATTCGGAAGTCACCTCGACCTTCTCGGGCAAAAAGCTCTTCGGCTATACCTCGATGGTCTATGCGACGATCTGCATCACGATCTTGTCGTATATTGTGTGGCTGCACCACTTCTTCACCATGGGGTCGGGGGCCAGCGTCAACAGCTTCTTCGGCATCACGACGATGGTGATCTCGATCCCGACGGGGGCAAAGCTCTTCAACTGGCTTTTCACCATGTATCGCGGTCGCATCCGCTTCGAGCTGCCGATGATGTGGACGGTCGCCTTCATGCTGACCTTCGTCATCGGCGGGATGACCGGGGTGCTGCTCGCGGTGCCGCCCGCCGACTTCGTGCTCCACAACTCGCTGTTCCTGATCGCGCACTTCCACAATGTCATCATCGGCGGCGTCCTGTTCGGCCTGTTCGCGGCGATCAATTACTGGTGGCCCAAGGCGTTCGGGTTCAAGCTCGACGTCTTCTGGGGCAAGATCAGCTTCTGGTGCTGGGTGGTCGGCTTCTGGATGGCCTTCATGCCGCTCTATATCCTCGGCCTGATGGGGGTGACGCGGCGGATGCGCGTGTTCGACGACCCGAGCCTGCAAATCTGGTTCGTGATCGCCGCCATCGGCGCCGCGGTGATCGCGGTGGGTATTGCGGCGATGCTGATCCAGTTCGGCGTCAGCATCTGGCGGCGCAAGGAGCTCGCCGACGAAGGCGGCGATCCGTGGGGCGGTCGCACGCTCGAATGGGCGACCAGTTCGCCGCCGCCCGACTATAATTTCGCCTTCACCCCGGTGATCCATTCGCTCGACGCGTGGCACGACATGAAGAAGCGCGGGCATCAACGCCCGGTCGCGGACTTCCGCGATATCCACATGCCGAGCAATACGGGCACCGGCTTCATCCTCGCGGCCTTTTGCCTGGTGATGGGGTTCGCGCTGGTCTGGCATATCTGGTGGCTGGTGATCGCCAGCTTCGTCGCGACGATCGCCTATGCGATCTTCCATACCTTCAACTACAAGCGCGATTTCGACATTCCGGCGGCCACCGTCGCGGCGGTCGAGGACGTGCGGACCCGCCACCTTGCGGCCGGAGCCTGATGCGATGAGCGCCAAAACCATCACCGCAGTCGCAGACGAGCCGGTGCAGTTCTACGACCTCGACGAGCACGCGCATCCCGAGGGGCACAGCACGATGCTGGGCTTCTGGATCTATCTGATGAGCGATTGCCTCATCTTCGCGATCCTGTTCGCCTGCTTTGCGGTGCTCGGCGGCAGCTATGCCGCGGGACCGGCGCCGAAGGATCTGTTCGAGCTGCCGCTGGTTGCGCTCAACACCGCGATGCTGCTCTTCTCGTCGATCACTTACGGCTTCGCGGTGCTGCAGATGCAGCAGGGCAAGGTGAAGGGAACGCAGCTCTGGCTCGCGGTCACCGGCCTGTTCGGTCTCGCCTTCCTGGGGATCGAGCTCTACGAATTCCATCATCTGATCGAGATCGGCGCGACACCGCAGCGCAGCGCCTTTCTGTCGAGCTTCTTCACCCTCGTCGGCACGCACGGGCTGCACGTCACCTTCGGCACGCTCTGGCTGGTGGTGCTGATGGTCCAGCTCGGCAAGCATGGGCTGATCGCCGCGAACAAGCGCCGCGTCATGTGCCTGTCGATGTTCTGGCACTTCCTCGACGTCGTCTGGATCGGCGTTTTCACCATTGTCTATCTGATGGGAGTGCTGCGATGAGCGATCCCCACCACGCCGCGGACGCACCGCACGAGATCGAGATGCCGCACGCCTCGATGCGCGACTATGTCATCGGCTTCATCCTGTCGGTGATCCTGACCGCGATTCCTTTCTGGCTGGTGATGGAGCGGCCGCTGTCGGATGGCGCGACCGCGGCGGTGATCATGGTCTTCGCGGCGGTGCAGATCGTCGTCCACATGGTCTTCTTCCTCCATATGTCGCCGAAGGCCGAGGGCGGCTGGTCGATCACCTCGCTGACCTTCACGATCATCATCGTCGTGATCATGCTCGCGGGATCGCTGTGGGTGATGCACCATCTCAACACCAACATGATGCCGATGCCGCACGATGTGAGCCAGCTTCCTTGAAGCGCGGCTTCGTCGTCGCGGCGCTGATCGCCGTGGCGGCGGGTTTCGCCGCGCTCGGCGTCTGGCAGCTCGATCGCCGCGTCTGGAAGCATGACCTCGTCGCCGCGGTCGATGCGCGCATTCACGCAGCGCCGGTCGGGGCGCCGGGCCCCGGTGCGTGGCCGCGGATCGATGCGAAGGACGACGCCTATCGCCGCGTGACCGCGCGCGGGCGTTTCCGCCACGACCGCGAGACGCTGGTGCAGGCGGTGACGGCGCGCGGCGCGGGCTATTGGGTGCTGACGCCGCTCGAAACCCCGCGCTTCACGCTGCTCGTCAATCGCGGCTTTGTGCCGAGAGAGCGGCGCGATCCATGCACGCGCGAGGTGGGGAACGCCGCTGGCGATATGACGGTGACCGGCCTGCTGCGCGTCACCGAGCCCGGCGGCGCCTTCCTGCGCGCGAACGATCCGGCGGCGGGCCGTTGGTATTCGCGCGATGTCGCGGCGATTGCGAAGGCAAGGGGGCTGGGCCGGACGGCGCCCTATTTCGTCGATGCCGACGCCACGCCCAACCCCGGCGGCTATCCGGTTGGCGGGCTGACCATCGTGCGCTTTCCCGACAATCATATGGTCTATGCGCTGACCTGGTTCGCGCTTTGTGCATTGAGCCTCTTTTTCGCGGGACGGCTGTGGCGTATCCGGGATTGATGACCGAGCCCACGATCCCGCCAGTCGATGCGCCCGCCGAGGCGAATGCCGGGCGTCGGAACATGGCGCTGCTGATCCAGCTCCGCTGGCTCGCGGTGGGGGGGCAGCTTGCGACGATCGCCATCGTCACCGGCCCGATGCGCATCCACCTGCCGCTTGCGCCGCTGGTGGCGGCGATCGCGGTGCTGATCGCGATCAACTTCGCCAGTCTCGCGCTGCTGCGGCGCGGGCGCGCGGTGACCAATGCCGAGCTGACCGCGGCGCTGCTGTTCGATGTCGCGGCGCTCGGCTGGCAGCTTCATCACAGCGGCGGGCTCGCCAATCCCTTCGCCTCGCTTTTCCTGCTTCAGGTCGTGATCGGCGCGATCCTGCTCACGCCCGCCTCGTCGTGGGCGATCGTCGTCGCGGCGCTTGCGGCGATCGGGGTACTCGCGGTCGAGCCGACCCCGCTGATCCTGCCGCCGCCCTATGCCGCCGATCCGATGGCGCTCTATCTCAAGGGCAGCCTCGTCTGCTTCCTGCTGATCGCGGTGCTGCTCGTCGCCTTCGTCACCCGGATCAGCCGCAATCTGCGCGACCGCGACGCCGCGCTCGCTGCGAGCCGCCAGCGCGCGGCGGAGGAGGATCATATCGTCCGCATGGGGCTGCTTGCGTCGGGCGCTGCGCATGAGCTCGGGACGCCGCTATCGACGCTGTCGGTGCTGATCGGCGACTGGAAGGGGGCGCCGGACCTCGCAAAGGCGGAGCTTCAGGACGATCTGGCCGACATGGACGCGGCGGTGCGGCGCTGCAAGGCGATCGTCAGCGGCATCCTGATGTCGGCGGGGGAGGCGCGCGGGATCGCGCCCGAAATGACGACGATGCGGACCTTCCTCGGCGATATCGTCGCCGACCACGCGGCCCGCTTCGCCGGGCGCATCGACCTTAGCGACCGCTTCGGCGCTGATGTTGCGATCGTCTCCGACCCGGCGCTGCGGCAGGTGATCGGCAACGTCATCGACAACGCCGCCGAAGTGTCGCCCGACTGGATCGGCATCACCGCGTCGCGCGACGGCGAGACCGCGGTGATCGAGATCGCCGATCATGGTCCGGGTTTCGCCGAAGCGATGCTCGACGGGTTCGGCCAGCCCTATCGCTCGACCAAGGGACGCCCCGGCGGCGGGCTCGGGCTCTTCCTGCTCGTCAACGTGCTGCGCAAACTCGGCGGCTGGGCGAGCGCCGAGAATCGCGATGCCGGCGGCGCGGTGGTGCGGATCATGCTGCCGCTCGCGGCGGTCGCGGCCCGTGAAAGCGAGAGCGCATGAGCGACCGGCGGCAATTGCTGATCGTCGAGGACGATGACGTCTTCGCGCGGACGCTCAAGCGCTCGTTCGAACGCCGCGGCTATGAGGTGCGCGTCGCGGCAAGCCCCGACGAAGCCGAAATGCTGCTGGCCGGGTGGCGTCCGGGCTTCGCGGTGGTCGATCTCAAGCTCGGCAATGCGTCGGGGCTTGTCGCGGTCCAGATGCTGCGCGCCGCCGATCCGGCGATGCGGATCGTCGTGCTCACCGGCTTCGCGAGCATCGCGACGGCGGTCGAGGCGATCAAATTGGGCGCGTCCTATTATCTCGCCAAACCGTCGAACACCGACGATATCGAGGCGGCGTTCGATCGGTCGGAGGGGAATGTCGATGCCCCGCTCGACGCGCGGCCCTCGTCGATCAAGACCGTCGAGTGGGAGCATATCCACCAGACGCTGGTCGAGACCAATTTCAACATTTCGGAGGCCGCGCGGCGGCTGGGGATGCACCGGCGGACGCTCGCGCGGAAGCTCGAGAAACGGCAGGTGAAATGATGCGGCGGCTCGCGCGCTTCGATCTCAACCTGCTCCAGGTGTTCGATGCGATCCACGCGAAGGGCGGGGTGTCGGCGGCGGCGCGCCACCTCAACCTGTCGCAGCCCGCGATCAGCCATGCGCTCGCGAAGCTGCGCGATGCGTTCGGCGATCCGCTGTTCGTGCGGCAGGGCAACCGGCTGGTGCCGACCTCGGCCGCGCGCGCGATCGCCGGGCCGGTGCGCGAGGCGCTGCGCGGGCTGGACGCCGCGCTCGACGCCGCGACCGCCTTCGACCCGGCCGAAACGGCGCGCGAATTTCGCATCGGGGTGCGCCTGTCGGGCGAGATGCCGCGTTTCTCCGCGCTTGCGCTGCGCGTGCGGAGCGAGGCGCCGCGGGCGATGTTGGCGAGCGTGACCTTTCGCCGCCGCGACCTGGTGGTGGCGCTCGCGAACGGTGACCTCGACCTCGCGCTCGATGTCGCCTTGCCCGCCGACGACCGGCTTTGCCGCCATTATCTCGGCACCGAGCCGCCCGTCATCGTGGCGCGCAAGGGGCATTCGCGCATCGATGGCGCGATCGACCTCGATACCTATCTGGCGCTCGACCATATCGTCGCTACCGCGCGGCCGCACGGGCCGGGGATGGAGGATATGGCGCTCGACCGCCTGGGCCTCGCGCGCCGCGTCGCGGTGCGGTGCCAGCACGCGATCACGGCGTGGCAGATCGTCGCCGCGTCCGACATGCTCTTTTCGCTGCCGCGATCGCACGCCGAAGTGCTCGATGCGATGTGGCCGATGCAGCTCGTCGAGATGCCGCTGCCGGTCGAGCAGGGGGGCAGCTATCTCTATTGGCACCAGGCGGCCGATGCCGACCCCGGCCTGCGCTGGCTGCGCGCGATCATCGCGGATGAACTGGGGAAGTCGGAATAGGTTCGCCTTTATCGTCATCCCGGCGAAGGCCGGGATCTCGCCCTTGTTTTGTAATGCACCGGTGAGATCCCGGCTTTCGCCGGGATGACGGAAGGATATTATTCAAGCGAATATCGAATATTCAAACCTATCATTTCTATCGATGGATGATTATCGCTAGCGTCGCCGCAAATCACAGCGGAGACCCCCTATGACCGAGATCGAACTCGAAGCCGAACTCAACGACCTGCGCATGTCGAAGGAGGCGCAGCCGCTCTTCGACGCGGTGAAGCGCCACATCGCCGAGAATGTCGATCCGATCACCGAAGAATTCTTCCGGCTCGGCGAGGGCCGCGCCGATCGCTGGAGCTGGGCGCCGGGTCAGCTCGACCTGCTCGAAGGCGCGAAGAACAAGGCGAAGGCCGCGGGTCTCTGGAATTTCTTCCTGCCGCACGGCGACACCGGGACGCCGCTCACCAACCTCGACTATGCCTATATCGCCGCCGAACTCGGCAAATCGCCGCTCGCATCGGAATCGCTGAACTGCTCGGCGCCCGATACCGGCAATATGGAAGTGCTCGAAATGGTCGGCACGCCCGCGCAGAAGGAGCAATGGCTGAAGCCGCTGCTGAACGGCGAAATCCGCTCTGCCTATGTGATGACCGAACCCGGCGTCGCCTCCTCGGACGCGAGCAATCTCGAAACCAGCGCGGTACTCGACGGCGACGAATGGGTGATCAACGGCGAGAAATATTTCATCAGCGGCGCCGGCGATCCGCGCTGCAAGATCCTGATCTGCATGCTTCGGACCAATCCCGAAGCCGCGCGTAAGGGGCAGCATTCGCAGATCCTCGTGCCGATGGACACGCCGGGCGTGCAGGTGCTCGGCCCGATGCGCGTGTTCGGCGCCGACCATGCGCCGCAGGGCCATATGCATATGCGTTTCGACAATGTCCGGGTGCCGCGCGAGAATATTCTCCTCGGCGAGGGGCGGGGGTTCGAAATTTCGCAGATGCGCCTCGGCCCGGGCCGCATCCATCACTGTATGCGCACGATCGGCAAGGCTGAACTGGCGCTCGACCTGATGGTCAAGCGCGGCAATTCGCGTACCGCCTTCGGGCGGCCGCTGTCTCAGCTCGGCAAGAATCTCGAGGTCATCGCGCGGGCGCGCTGCGATATCGAGGCGCTGCGGCTGATCGTGCTGAAGGCGGCGAAGGCGATGGACCTGCTCGGTAATCGCCAGGCGCGCGTCTGGGTGAGCATGGCCAAGGCGATGGTGCCCGAACGCGTGTGTCAGATTATCGATCAGGCGATCCAGATTCACGGCGCGACCGGCATCTCGCACTGGACGCCGCTGGCCGACCTCTATGCCGACGTTCGTCATCTGCGCTTCGCCGATGGCCCCGACGAGGTTCATTATATGGTGGTGGGCCGCGAGGAACTGGGGCGGCATTAAAAGTTGCGTCGTGCCCCTGCGAAGGCAGGGGCCTATCTCCGGTCGGTTCTATCCGCACCGACCGGAGATGGGTCCCCGCCTTCGCGGGGACACACGAATATAAGCCGGGTTTAAAAACTCTTCGGCAGTTTCAGCACATGCGTCGCGACATGGCTCAATATCAGGTTCGTGCTGATCGGCGCGACCTGATAGAGCCGCGTTTCGCGAAACTTGCGTTCGATGTCATATTCCTCGGCGAAGCCGAAGCCGCCGTGGGTCTGGATGCACATGTCGGCGGCATACCAGCTTGCTTCGGACGCCAGCATCTTCGCCATATTGGCTTCGGTGCCGCACGGCTCGCCCGCCTCGAACATCGCCGCCGCCTGATCGACCATCGCCGCCGCCGCCGATAGCTGGACATGCGCGCGCGCGATCGGGAACTGGATGCCCTGATTTTCGCCGATCGGCCGCCCGAACACTTCGCGCCCCGAAGCATAGGCCGACGCGCGGTCGATGAAGAAACGCCCGTCGCCGATGCATTCGCTCGCGATCAGGATGCGCTCGGCATTCATGCCGTCGAGGATATATTTGAAACCCTTGCCTTCCTCGCCGATCAGGTTCGCGGCGGGGACGCGGAGGTCGTCGAAGAAGAGTTCGGTCGTCGCATGGTTGAGCATCGTACGCACCGGGCGGATCGTCAGGCCATTGCCGACCGCTTCGCGCATGTCGACGAGCAGCACACTCATTCCGTCGGACGATTTGGCGACCTGATCGCGCGGCGTGGTACGAACGAGCAGCACCATCAGATCGCTGTGCTCGGCGCGACTGATCCAGATCTTCTGCCCCGAAACAACATAGTCATCACCGTCGCGGCGCGCGAAGGTCTTGATCCGCGTCGTGTCGGTGCCGCTCGTCGGCTCGGTGACGCCGAAGGCCTGGAGGCGCAGCTCGCCGCTGGCGATGCCGGGCAGATAGCGCTGCTTCTGCTCGGCCGATCCGTGCTTCAGGATCGTGCCCATCGTGTACATCTGCGCGTGGCACGCCCCGCCGTTGCAGCCCGAACGGTGGATTTCCTCGAGGATCGCCGTCGCCGCCGACAGGCCGAGCCCGGCCCCGCCAAACTCCTCGGGCACGAGGACCGAGAGAAAGCCCGATTGCGTCAGCGTGCGAACGAATTCGGTCGGATAGATGCGGTCGCGGTCGAGCGCCTGCCAGTAGGAGCCGGGAAAGTCGGCGCACAGCCGGCGGACGGATTCGCGGATTTCGGGATGGGAGGCTTCGGGCATCGCTGGCTTTCCGGTTTCGATCTGAGACCCGCTGCCCATAGCGCAGATGCCGCCGCCTGCAATCGGCAAACGCCTGACTGGCCGGCTAGACGCCGCCTCCGTTCGCAGACCGGCGGCCGCGCAGATATTGCTCCATCCCGGCGCGCCCGTCCGCCGTCAGGCTGATATGGACGACGCGGTTGTCGTGGCGCGACGGTGTGCGGAGAACGAGCCCGCGATCGACGAGCCTGCCGATCCAGCGCAGCGCCGTCGTCGGAGGCACCACGGCGGCGACGCACAGGCTCTGGATGCTGACCGCGCGCCCGAAATGTTCCTGGACATAGAGGTCGAGCAGCATGTCCCACGCAGGCTCGGCAAAGACGCCGGCGCGGAAAATCCGGTCGCGCCGGCGCCGGTTTGCATAATCCTCCTGCGCGAACGCGACGAGCCGGCTTGCCTCGTCGGAATCGTGCGCGCTGGGCGGCCGGGCAGGTGAGTTTTGCGGGCTCATAGCAGACCTCTTTCGCGCATGCTGACGATGTCCGTGCCGCCGACGATCAGGTGGTCGAGAAGGCGGATATCGACCGATCGGGTGAGCTCGGCGATCCGCCGGGTCAGCGCGACGTCGGCGGGACTGGGCTCGGCGGACCGCGATGGGTGGTTGTGGGCGAGGATGACGCCATGGGCGCCGACGTCGAAGGCGCGGCCGAGCAGGCGGCGCAGGCTGGTCTCGACCTGCCCGGTCGAACCGCTCGCTACCTGCTCGTCGGCCAGATAGCCCCAGTCGCGGGTCACATAGGTCGCGTGCAGGCATTCGGTCGGCGCCTTGCCGATGGTGAAGCGCAGATATTCGCGGAACGCCGGATCGCTCGTCGATACGGGCGCATGCGATATCCGCTCGCGCAGTCCGGCCTCGAACAGGGTGCGCGCCGCGACGATCGCCTCGGCCAGCCGCCGGTCACCTTCGAGCGCGGCGACGAGCTGTTCGGGAGAGGCGGCGAGCGCGCGGCCGAGACCGCCGAAATGGCGGATCAGCCGGTCGGCGGCGATTTCGGCGAGGCCGCCCGCGAAGGGTTCGAGGAGGTTCGCCACGACCGGTAGGGTCCGTAGCGCCTCTCGCGCCTCGCGTGCGCCCAGATTCCGCCCGCCAGCGTCAGCAGGATCAGGTTGTACGGTGCGTAATTCATCACCGCATAGGCGAGAATTCCCACCTTGCTGTCCATTTCGCGCGCGAAATGGGAAACGACGGAAACGAGCTGGAAGGCGGAAAGCCATAAAGGATAGACCCGGTTCGCCCGCAGCGCGACGGCGATGAAGACCGCCGCGGCGAGCAGGTCGGAAACCAAGTGACCGACGTCGACCGATGCATAGATCGTGCCGCGTCCGACCACGAGGTGATAGATGCGGTCGCCGACATCCATGGCGGCGATCACCGCCGCGCAAATCCGTTCGGGCCCGGCTCCCCAGCGCAGCGATGCGGCCACGAGCAGCAGCATCGTCACGATATTGAAGGTCCAGGTCCAGCTCATCCGAGCGGGTTTGGCTTTGCACGGCAACGGCGTCAATCGCCAAGGCCGGCCCCTAGGCGGCAGCTTCCTTGCCGGGGTCGCCCGTGCCCGAAAAGATCGGCGTGTCGTCGTGATTGGGGCCGCCGGTAATCCGCGCCCTGGCCTCGACGAGCGCGTCGTGCGAGCGGAACACGTCGTTCGCGGCGCTGATGTCGGATTGGATTGCGCGGCCCAGGCGGACGATCGCGTCCTGCCCGATGTGCGGCGCGGGCACCTCCTCGACCTGCCGCGCGCGCAGGATCGTGCTCATCACGTCGAGCTTGGCGAGCAGACTCTCGTCGGCCTTCGCCTCGGCGGCGCGGATCTGGTTGCGTATGCGGATCATGAAAGCTGGAACGGCGGTCATTTTCTTCCCCCGCGGCCCGGCGCTCGCGGCCGGAACTCGCCAATATCGGATCAGGGAAGGCTAATGACCGAGCGTCGCCGTGAGCGCGCCCGCGGCGGCAAGGCCGAGGACGAGACTGGCGATGGTCGCGAGCAGCATGACCGCGATCGCCGCGCCACGGGTCAGCACGGCATTGTCGCCGTCGAGCACCCTGGGGACGACTTTGGGTTCGGCCGCGCCCGTCCAGGGCGGATCGATCGAAATCGCGACCGAATCCCTGAAGGTCAACGCGGCGTCTTCGCCGTCCTCGACCGGCTCTTGCTCCGCGGCGACGGGTTCGGCGAGACGAAGACTTTGCCTGTCAGTTTCTACACCATCGGTTGCGCCATGGAGTGCAGCCCAATCGCGATAGCGCCGCGCGAGTTCGAGGCGGGTGATTCCGCCGAAGCGGATGCGCAAAAGCTCGATGCGGCGATTGACCGCCGATTCGGACAGACCGAGTGCGCCGGCGATTTCCTTTGAGGTGCGGCCGTTCGCGAGCAGGTCCAGAACCGCCGACTGCTTGTCGGTCAGCAGGTCGAAACCGCCGCCGTCGGTCTGGGGGCTGCGCTCGGCCGTCATCGTTCAGGATGCCAGCGCCCGGTCGAGCTTTGCCGCGCGTGCGCGCAATATCTCGTCCTTTGTCTTCGCAAGCGCGGGGGCAGCCTTGTCGAGCAGCCGCCGCGCCCCGGCCTTGTCGTGATCGCCGACGGCGACCTCGGCCAGCGCGACGTCGACGGTGGCGTCGAAATCGGGATTGCCGAGAAGCTGCGCGGTCTTTTCGCGGTCGACCGCGGCCAGCATCGGCCCGGCTTCGGCGAAGCGCTGGTTGGCGATCAGGCATTCGGCGGTGAAATAGCGGATTGCGTGCGTGAGCGGATAATCGGCGCCGAACGCCGAAAGACTGGTGTCGAGCGCGTCGCGCGCGAGACCCAGCGCTTTCGCCCGCTGCGGCGTCTGGCAGAGCGCCGAGGCATAGTCGATCTGCCCGGTCAGCGCCTGATGCGAATGCGCCCCGGCCTGCGTGGCCGCGCCTTTCCAGACCTTCTCCGCCTCGGCTGCCGCCTCGGCATAGCGGCCGAGGGCGGCGAAGCTCTCGAAACGGGTCGAACGCAGGCCGAGGGTGAAACGATGGTCAGGGCCGAACCTTTTTTCCATCGCCGCGAGCAGCGGCGTGCTGCCGTCCAGCGCTTCCTTGTAGCGCCCGGTCATCGACAGGCTGTTCAGCCAGTGCTGGCGGGTGACGAGCGTGTCGGGATGATCGGCGCCGCGGATGCGCGTCGAATCGGCGACGATCGCGCGCGCGATCGGCTCGGCCTTGTCGGCCTGCCCGAGCCGCATCAAAGTCAGCACCAGCGACGAGCGCGCCTTGAGTAACTGCCCCGGCGGCACATCGGCTCCGCTCGCTTCGCCGATCGCCACCGCGCGGCGGAACGCGGGCTCGGCCCGTTCGATGTCGGCGAAATAATCATAGGCGCCTTCGGCGCGCGCGAGCGCGAAGCCCATGCGGCCGGTCTCGCCGCGCTTGCCGAGCCGCGCGCGCTCCTTCTCCAGCAGGCGACCCGCCTCCTCGAGCCGCTCGGGCTGACCCGACGTCGCCTCCATATTGATGCGGTCGAGGCGGCCGGTGATGGCGTCGTCGCTTTCGGTCTCGCCTGCCTTCGCGAACAGCGCGTCGGCGCGCGCATATTCGCCGCGCGCGGTGTCGGGGTCGGAGCGCTGGTGAAAGGCGCGCGCGATGGCGAGGTGCAGCCGCGCGGCGATCCCCGGATTGGCCGCGAAACGCTGGTCGATCTGCTCGCTCGCGCGCTTGATCGCGTCGACGACGGTTTCGTCGGCACTCGATTTGGCGGGGTCGGGGCTGCCCAGCACATCCTCGGCGATGAAGGCATAGCTGGTCTCGGTCAGTTCGCGCGCGGCGAGTGCGGCGCCCCGCTGGTGCCAGGCATAGGCCGCGAGCGCCGAGGTCGCGAGCAGCCCGGCGGTCAGGCTCGCGAAGGCGGCGCGGACCCACGGCCGCTGCGCCGCGCGGCGCTCCTCGCGGCGTTTCTGATCGGCCAGGAAGGCGGCGCGCTCGGCGGCTTCGGCGGCCTGGGCGCGGCGGTCGTCCAGCCGCTCGATCCGCTCGGCAAGGTCGGCGGCGCTGTCCAGCCGGTCGCCCGGCGTCAGCGCGGCAGCGCGCGCGATGTCGCCCTGCAGCAGCGGGTCGGCGACCCGCTCCTCCCAGCCCGGCGCAAGCGCCGCGGTGAAATCGCCGACGACGAGCTGATAGAGGATCAGCCCCAGCGCGTAGATGTCGCTCTTCACCGTCGGCACCGCGTCGCCGACCAATTCAGGCGCACGATAGGCGAGCGTGCCCGACCGCGGCTCGTCCTTGCCGAGATCGGTATCGAGCGAACCCGGATTGGTGATCTGAAAGCTGGCGAGCAGCGCGTCGTCGATCAGCCGCCCGCTGCCGAAATCGACGAGCCGCAGCACCGGGCCGTTCTCGCTGTCGTCGATCAGCATGTTGGCGGGCTTCAGATCCTTGTGGAGGACGCCGACGCTGTGGATGCCCGCGACCGCGCGCGCTGCCATCGCCGCGACCGCCAGCCGCTCGGCGAGCGGGATTGCGGACAAGCCGCCTTCGGCCCAGGCAAGCAGATCGCGCCCGCCCCAGGCATATTCGAGAAAGAAGGGCGCCGCGTCGAAATTCCATTCGTGCAGCGCTGGAAGCGGCGAAGCCTTCCCGAGCCCGGCCGACACAAGGCGCGACAGCGCCGCCTCGCGCTTCAGCGCGCGCAGCCGGTCGGGCGCGTCGGCGAATTTGAACACCCGCTGCTCGCCCGTCTTGGCCTGGTGCGCGAGCCAGACGTCCGCGGCGCCGGTGTCACCCAGCGGCCGTTCGAGTTGCCAGGCCTTGCGTCCGGGAACACTGTCCCCGGTGGTGAAAGCGAAACGCGGCGCGAGCGGCGTGTCGATGCTTTCGACCTCGACCGGCGCGGTCAGGCGATAGCCGACACGCGGCACGGTGGCGACGATGTCCGAACCCGCAGTACCGAGCGCCTTGCGCAGCTTCGAAATGGCGGTCGCGAGAGAGCCCTCGACCACGGTCACGCCGGGCCAGACCGCATCGAGAATCTCGTCCTTGGTGACGACTTCGCCCGCGCGCAGCAGCAGTTCATGCAGCACCTCGAGCGGCTTGCCCTCGAGCGCGACGGGGGCGCCGCCGATGCGCAGCGTCCAGCTCGCTTCGTCGAACTCAGCGTTCACAAAGCGCCATAACCGCCGCCGCCGCCGCGACGAATGAGTAGCTGACATGGCTTTACGACCCCCTGTTACGCCCGCTTTTCCCAAGCTTTAGAAATTCTTGATAGCGGCATCAAGACTTTGCCGTTGCCGCGCATTTAGGTGACGGGAAGACTTGGCGGCAGACGCACCGTGCGCCGTGATAGGTGAGTCGTCGCGATCGATCTATTTTTGAACCGGGGGAACATCATGCGTTTTGTCCTTGCTCTGATGTCGCTTGCCGCCTGTTCGCTGCAGGCCACCGTTGATGCCCAGACCGCGCCGAAGCCCTGGCCGCGCGAGGTGCAGGCGGTCTATGACCAGCTCAAGCAGGATTGCCGCGCCGAAGGCGGCAAGTTCGTTCCCGATCGCGCGGGTTTCGCGACCCAGGTCGAGGTGACGAACGACGGCAAGCCCGACTGGGTGATCGAATATGCCGCGACCCGCTGCACGACGTCGGGTTATTCGGCGTGGTGCGGGACCGCGGGTTGCGTGATCGGCATCCTCGGTTCGACCAAGAACGGCCTGCGCGAAATTTTCAACGACAATGTCCGCGGCTGGGACATCATATCCGTCGACGCGAAGCGCAAGGGGCTGATGCTGTTGACCCACGGCAGCGTCTGCGGTGGATATGGCGCGGAGGTTTGCGGACAAACCCTTGTTTGGAACGGCCAGAAATGGGTGCAGACCGGAATGCAGCGGAACGTCGATCCGTCCAAGATGAAGGGCGGCGACGGTGCTGGCGAGGAAGAGAATTTTACCCCGCCGCCCCAGCACACCGCGCGGTGGCAGTTCGCGGGGACGGGATCGGGTGCGATCGCGGCGGTGACCGGACACCCCGAATTCGCGGCGATCGGCATCCGCTGTCAGCCCGGCGGCGGTCTTTATATGACCGTCGTGCCGAAAGCCGGCGTTCCACTTCCCGCCGCGGGGCATCCGCTGCTGCTTTCGTTCCGAAGCTCGATGGAGGATCGCGAAGGAACGCAGACTCTCGTGCAGGAGCCGGGGAAGGGCGATTTCAGCGGGACGATCGACCCGGTCGTCGAAAGCCTGCTCAGCGGCCGCGATACCGACCTGTCGCTGATCGCGAGCAGCGACGGTGGCGATGAATGGAAGGATCTGAGCTATGTCTCGCTTGGCGGTTCGACCGCCGCGATCCGCGCGCTCGTTCCGCAATGCGCCTCGGCGGCGGGGGCGGCGTCGGGCGCGCAGGCGGCGGGGCAAAAGCCCGTCGCGCCGCTCGGCATCGTATCGGGTTATTATGTGGACGAGACCGAGCCTTGCTCGAACCCCGGCTTCGAGGCGCTCTACTATGACGGCAAGCGCCTCGGCCTGATGCGCGGCGGCGGCGCGCCGGGCGGCCTCGAGGAGAATTTCGTCGGTCCGCTCGGCAAGGTCGAAAAATCGCGCGGTTCCTTCTTCCTTCCCGAATGGGAAATGGAGGTAAAAATCCTATCGCCGACGCGCATCCAACTTACCATTCAGGATACCGGCCCGCCGATGCGCTGGTGTCCGGCGGAGCAGATCGGCGCCAAGTGGCGGCTGCGCTGACCGGCACCGGCCACGGGGCCACCGGAACTTCCTGCACTGGCGCGCGTTTCTCGATCATCCAAACAGGATGATGCGATGCCCCTTTCGCCCGACGCGCGGGCGAGGGTGAGGTCGCGCGCCAATAGGGAGAATAGGCATGTTCAGATGGGCTATTATTTTTGCGGTCGTGGCGCTTATTGCCGCGCTGCTCGGCTTCGGCGGCATTGCGGGCATTTCGGCCGAGTTTGCGAAAATCCTGTTGATCATCGGCGTCGTGTTGTTCGTCGTCGCCTTCCTCTTCGGACGCGGCGGGCGGACCACGCTTCCCTGACGGAGCGTTCGCAAGATGAGCTTATCGGCCCGGTCGCCTGTCAGGCGGCCGGGTTTTTCATTTCATCGATTGATGAAACATAAGTGTGTCCCCGCGAAGGCGGGGATCCATCTCCGACCGGCTCAAGATCGCGCCGCCCGGAGATGGGCTCCCGCCTTCGCGGGAGCACGCGGCTTTTTTATCCGAGATTAGCGCGCGGGCAGGGGCCGAAGCTTGGCGGACGTTATATGCCAACGCAATTGGTCCGCGCTCGCGCCGTCGACATTGTTGACGCGGCGCAGGACATAATCTCCACCGAAGCGCTGCGATGCGCCGGTGTCGAGCGTCGCTTCGACGGTGACCGGAACCGTCAGATAGATCGAGCCTGCGGCACCCTCGGCATCCCCGACCGTGCCGATCGTCACGCGGGTCGAGCGCGTGTGGGCAAAGCCGGTGCGGAACCCGTCCGGCGTCTGCTTCGGCGGGCCATTCTCGCCCCATTGCAGCCACGCGGTATCGTAATCCCCGGCATCGATCGCGGAATAGTAAAGCTTCACGACCCCGATCGCCGCCGCCTTGCTGTCGGGCGCGGGGCGGCAATCCGCGGGCAGCGCGCCATCCTTGCCGAGCATCGCGCAGCTTCGCGCAATCTCATTCTCGATCATCGCGCAGCTGTTGGCGGCGTTGCACGGCGGATGCGTCGCGGGCGACAGGTTGCGGCAGATCGCGACGCGGCGGTCGGCTGCCTGCTGGCCGATTTCCGCCGCGCAGGATCGCGGCCCGGCGGGCGCGGCTGCGGGTGCGGTCGTGGCCGGCGTGCCGGATGCAGTCTCGACGGCGGCTTTCGCGGGCGGCGCGTCGGCGGCGGATTGGCCGGATGGTGCCGCCTGCTGCTCGCCCCCACCATTGCAGGCCGCGAGCATCAGCATCAGGGGCGACAGCAGGCCCGCGTGGTTTCGTTTCGTCATCCCGCCCTAACGCGCGCGCGATTTGGGCGGTTCCACCCGCATCCGATCGCGGCGATCCTAAATGCTCTTGCCCGCGTCGAGCGCATAGCCCGCCGAGCGCACCGTGCGGATGATGTCCGCGGTGCCGGGCAGGTTGATCGCCTTGCGCAGGCGGCGAATATGCACATCGACCGTGCGCAACTCGATATCGCTGTCCTGCCCCCACACGCTGTCGAGCAACTGTCCGCGCGAAAAGACGCGGCCCGGATGCTCCATGAAATGACGGAGCAGGCGAAATTCGGTCGGCCCCATCGCGACGATCTGGCCATTGCGCACCACCTTGTGCGCGACCGAATCGAGCTCGATGTCGGCATAGGCGAGCAGCTCGCCGGCGAGCGCGGGGCGCAGGCGGCGCAGCACGGCCGAGACGCGCGCGACGAGCTCGCGCGGGCTGAACGGCTTGGTCACATAATCGTCGGCGCCGGTTTCGAGGCCGCGGATGCGGTCCTCCTCCTCGCCGCGCGCGGTGAGCATGATGATCGGCACGTTCGCCGATTTGGGATTGCGGCGCAGGCGGCGGCAGACTTCGATTCCCGGCAGGCTCTCGATCATCCAGTCGAGCAGGACGATGTCGGGAACGCGCTCCTCGACCAGGATCAGCGCCTGTTCGCCGTCAGGGGTCTGGCGGACCGAAAAGCCTTCGCGTGCGAAATGCCAGACGATCAGTTCGGCGATCGCCTCGTCATCCTCGATCAGCAGCAGGTCGGGCTGCGGCATCAGCCTTGCTCCTTCTCCGCGGCCGCGCCGCCTTCGGGGCTTTCGCCGCGCTCGCGCTCCTCCATTCGTTCGCCGGTGACGACATAATAGACCATCTCGGCGATGTTGGTCGCATGGTCGCCCATGCGTTCGAGATTCTTGGCAACGAACAGCAGGTGCGCGCTTTCGGTGATGTGCTTCGGATTTTCCATCATGAAGGTCACGAGCGTGCGGAAGATGCTGTTGTAGAAATCGTCGACATTCTTGTCGCGGACGGTGACCCGCACCGCGAGGTCGGCGTCGCGCGCGGCGAAGCTGTCGAGCGCGTCGTGGATCAGTTCGGCGACGAGCGAGGACATCGACGTCAGCACCGGGATCGCCTCGATCGAGCGGGTCGGGTCCATCAGCGCGACGCGCTTGGCGATATTCTTCGCATAATCGCCGATCCGCTCGACGACCGAGACGATCTTGAGCGCCGCGATCATCTCGCGCAGGTCGTCGGCCATCGGGGCGCGGAGCGCGATCGTCTGGACGGTGAGCTGCTCGACCTCGGTTTCGAGCGCGTCGATCTTCTTGTCGCCCTGCACGACCTGCGCCGCGAGTGCGAGATCGCCCTTGCCGAGCGCGGTCATCGCCTGGAGCAGCGCCTGCTCGGCGCGGCCGCCCATCTCGCTGATCAGCCCGCGCAGGCGGTTCAGATCCTCGTCGAAAGCCTTGACGGTATGATCGTTGGTAAGTGCCATCACTCTTGTCCTCTTGCGCTACGATCAACCGTAGCGGCCGGTGATATAGTCCTTGGTGCGTTCCTGCCGCGGGTTGGTGAAGATGTCGGTGGTCTTGCCATATTCGACCAGCGTCCCGAGGTGGAAGAAAGCCGTGCGCTGCGACACGCGCGCCGCCTGCTGCATATTGTGCGTGACGATCACGATCGCATATTTGCCGCGCAATTCGTGGATCAGTTCCTCGATCTTCGCGGTCGCGATCGGGTCGAGCGCCGAGCAGGGCTCGTCCATCAATATGACTTCGGGATCGACGGCGATCGCGCGCGCGATGCAGAGGCGCTGCTGCTGGCCGCCCGACAGCGCCGTGCCGCTCTCGCCGAGGCGATCCTTGACCTCATCCCACAGGCCGGCGCGGGTCAGCGCGCGTTCGACAATGACGTCGAGGTCGGCCTTGTTCGCCGCGAGTCCGTGGATGCGCGAGCCATAAGCGACATTGTCGTAGATCGATTTGGGGAAGGGGTTCGGCTTCTGGAACACCATGCCGACGCGCGCGCGAAGCTGCACGACGTCCATCGACGGCGCATAGATATCCTCGCCGTCGAGCAGGATCGTGCCCGTGACCCGCGCGCTGGCGACGGTGTCGTTCATCCGGTTGAGCGAGCGCAGGAAGGTCGACTTGCCGCAGCCCGAAGGGCCGATGAAGGCGGTGACCAGATCGGTGCCGACGTCGATCGACACATCCCTGATCGCCTGTTTCTCGCCATAGAAGACGTCGACCCCCTGGGCCTTCATCTTGGGATCGGCGATGGTCAGATCGTCTTGGGTCATATTCACCAGCGTTTTTCGAATTTGTTGCGGAGATAGATGGCGAGCGCGTTCATCGACAGCAGCACGATGAGCAGCACGATGATCGCCGCCGAGGTCTTCTCGACGAAGCCGCGGTCGACCTCGTCGGACCAGAGGAAAATCTGCATCGGCAGTACGGTCGAGGGCGCGCAGATGCCGTTCGGCACGTCGCCGATAAAGGCGCGCATCCCGATCAGCAGCAGCGGTGCCGTCTCGCCGAGCGCGCGCGCCATGCCGATGATCGTGCCGGTGAGGATGCCCGGTAGCGCGAGCGGCAGGACGTGGTGGAACACCACCTGCACGGGACTGGCCCCGACGCCGAGCGCGGCGTCGCGGATCGATGGCGGCACCGCCTTGATCGCGTTGCGCGCGGCGATGACGATCACCGGCATCGTCATCAGCGCCAGCGTCAGCCCGCCGACGAGCGCGCTCGCCTGGCAAAGCCCGAACCAGTTGATGAATACCGCGAGTGCGAGCAGGCCGAAGATGATCGAGGGCACCGCGGCCAGATTGTTGATCGACACTTCGATGAGGTCGGTCCAGCGGTTCTTCGGCGCATATTCCTCGAGATAGAGCGCCGCGAGCACGCCGGTCGGGAACGCGATGAGGAAGGCAATGAAGATCGTCAGCACCGATCCCTTGAGCGCCCCCCAGATGCCCGCGACCGCGGGATCGGTCGCATCGGCGTTGCGGAAGAAGGACCAGTGGATGCCGGTCGACAGCTTGCCATCCTTCTCCAGCGCCTCGACCTTCGCGCCGAGGGCGCCCTTGGCGCCTTCCTTGGCGGCGATATCGACTTCGGACGCGGCGGGAAGGTGAAAGACCGTCTTTGCCGTGAGCAGCTCGGGATCGGCCTTGATCGCGGTGCGGACTTCCTTCCACGCATTTTCCGAAAGCAGCTTCGACCCGTCGGCGCCCAGCGCCTCGTCGGCGGCGAAGGCGACGATGTCGGCCAGCCCCGCGTTCGCGATCGCCCGGTCGGCGTCGGGGTCGCCGAGCCGTGATGCGTCGACCGTTAGCGGCATCGCCTTGAAGTCGATCGGCACCTCGACATTGGTGTAGGTGAAGCCGCGCAGGCCGTTGCCGACCATCACGAACAGCAGGAAGGCCAGGAAAGCGCCCGACAGCAGCACCGCGCCCAGCCCGAACAGCTTGAATCGGCGCTCGGCGGCATAGCGGCTCGCGATGCGCTTCTGCATCGCGATGCCCTTCCAGTCGGTGGGGGCGGTGTCTCTATTCATAGGCTTCGCGATACTTTTTGACGATGCGCAGCGCGACGATGTTGAGCAGCAGCGTGACGAGGAAGAGCACCAGCCCCAGCGCGAACGCCGCAAGCGTCTTCGCGCTATCGAATTCCTGGTCGCCGGTCAGCAGTTTGACGATCTGCGCGGTCACCGTGGTGACGCTGGCAAAGGGATTGGCAGTGAGGTTGGCGGAAAGCCCCGCCGCCATCACCACGATCATCGTCTCGCCGATCGCGCGGCTGACCGCGAGCAGGATGCCGCCCATCACGCCGGGCAGCGCGGCGGGGATCAGCACCTGCCGGATCGTCTCGTTCGGCGTCGCGCCCAGTGCGAGCGATCCGTCGCGCATCGCCTGCGGCACCGCGTTGATGCTGTCGTCGGCCATCGACGACACGAACGGGATGATCATCACCCCCATCACGATGCCCGCGGCGAGTGCGCTTTCGGTCGAGGCGTTCGGAATGCCCAGCATCACCGCGAACTCGCGCAGCGCCGGCGCCACCGTCAGCGCGGCGAAATAGCCATAGACGACCGTCGGCACCCCCGCGAGAATCTCGAGCAACGGCTTCACCCATTTGCGCACGCGCGGCGCGGCATATTGGGTGAGGTACACCGCGGTCATCATCCCGATCGGAATGGCGACGATCATCGCGATGATCGCGCCGATCAGCACCGTGCCCCAGAACAGCGGAATGCCGCCAAAGGTATCGGGCTGCGCCGCGCCGCTCTGCGGGTTCCAATAGGTGCCGAACAGCAGCTCGGTCGCGGGGACGAGGCTGAAGAAGCGGATCGATTCGAAGAGCAGCGACAGCACGATCCCGAAGGTCGTCAGGATCGCGACGAGCGAGGCGAGCAGCAGGATCGCCATGACGATCTTCTCGACCCGCGTCCGCGCCCGGAAATCGGGCCTGATCCGCGTGAAGGCATAGAGTCCGCCCGCGAGTGCGAGCGCCAGCATCGCCGCGATGCCGATCCACGCGTAGCTATGCGTCGCGTCGGCATAGGGTTTCACCAGCGGCGCGGCGGCGGGAATGCGCACCGCGGCCTGCGCGCCTTGCGCGACGTTGCGCGCGTCGGACAGGATCGCGCCGCGCTCGAAGCCGAAGGCGGGCAGGCTCTGCGCCGCGTCGCTCGCGAGCACGCTGTTGGTGATCAGCGCGGGCGACACGCTCGACCAGACGGCGAGGAAAATCGCGGCGGGGACGAACAGCCACAGCGCAACATACCAGCCATGATATTGCGGCCGCGAATGCAGTTTCGCACCCGCGCGCTCCGCGAGCAATGCAGAGCGCCCGCGGCCGGCAAGCCAGCCGATCAGCGCGAGGCCTGCGATGAGCAGGAGTAGGGCCGCGGCGTTGAAGGTCACTTGATCGTCATCCGGTCAAAACCTTCGTCATTGCGAGCGAAGCGACGCAATCCAGAGCGGTTTCCGCATATTCTGGATTGCCGCGTCGCTTCGCTCCTCGCAATGACGATCCGTGGAAAAATGGTGGCCGGACCGGACGAAACCCGCCCCAGCCACCAGCGGGGGGAAGGTTATTTCAGTTCCGCGCCATTCAGCGGTGTCATGCCCTTGGCGTTCGCCGCGGCCTTCGCCGCCACGTCGGGGGGCGAGATGACCAGACCCTTGGCGGCAAGATAGCCGTCCTTCGCCGCACCCTTCAGGAATTCCGCCACATATTCGGCGAGCCCCGGGACGACGCCGACATGCGCCTTCTTGATATAGATGAACAGCGGCCGCGACCCCGGATAGCTGCCGCCGGCGATCGTGTCATAGGTCGGCGACACGCCCTGCACCGGCACCGCCTTGATCTTGTCCTTGTTGGCGTCGAGGTAGGAGAAGCCGAAGATGCCGAGGCTGTCGGGGTTCTTGTCGAGCTTCGAGATGATCAGATTGTCGTTCTCGCCCTGCTCGACATAGAAGGGCGCGCCGCGCAGGCCGGTGCAGACCGCCTCATGCTTGTCCTTGTCGCTGTCCTTGAGCGCCTTCATCTCGGGGTTGGCGTCGCAGCCCTTGCCGAGGATCAGCTCCTTGAACGCATCGTACGTGCCGCTGGTCGACGGCGGACCAAAGACCGAGATGCCGACCGCGGGGAGCGCCGGGTTGACGTCCTTCCACGTCTTCGCGGTGTTCGGCTTGCCATAGGGGTTCGCCGCAAGCGCCTTGTAGACGTCTTCCTCGGTCAGCTTGAAGCCGGGGCCGCGCTGCGCTTCGCCCAGCGCAATGCCGTCGATGCCGACCTGGATTTCGACGATGTCGGTGACGCCATTCTTGGCGCAGGTGTCGAATTCCTTCTTCTTCATCCGGCGCGAGGCATTGGCGATGTCGGGCGTGTCGCCGCCCGCGCCCTGGCAGAAACGCTCGAAGCCGCCGCCGGTGCCGGTCGAATCGATCTTCGGCACCTTGTTCCCGGTTGCCTCGGCGAACTTCTCGCCGACCGCGGTCGCGAAGGGATAGACGGTCGAGGAGCCGACCGCGCTGATATAATCGCGCGCCGCGCCGCCTGACGAGGCCTGGTCCTGGCACGCGGAAAGCGCCAGCGCGGCGGTCGCGACGCAAGCGGTGAGGGCAAATTTCTTCACCATGGGAAAATCCTGTCGAGGGTCGTTACCGAACCAAGCCACCACCCCCGAGGGCGACTCGCTGAGCCGCCAATGGGGGATTCGTGTGACGTGTTTGTGACAGAGGACGTCATATAAGTGTCATGAACAGCCCTGTGGCATGGCGCCGTAAAACCCCTATCATGCAGGCGAAAGCAGCGAAGGGACGGATCATGATCCTCATCACCGGCCACGTCATCCTTACTTCCCAGCATCGCGAGCGCATGATTGCGCTTGGGGCCGAGCATAGCGCGCGGTCGCGGGGCGAGGCGGGGTGTCTGGCGCATCATTGCCATGTCGATGTCGAGACCCGCGACCGGATGATGTTCGTCGAGGAGTGGGAGAGCGTCGACGCGGTCCGCGCCCATTTCGCGGTGCCCGCCTCGGGGGCCTTCGTCGCCGAAATGCGCGCGCTGTCGCCGCAGCCGCCGGTGATCCGCATCTATGCGGCCGAGGATGTCACCGCGAAGCTGATGGGGTGACCGTCTGCTTCCCTCCCGCCTACGGGAGGGAGGCTGGCGCGCGTGCGCGAGCAAAAGAAAAGCGCCCCGGAACCCGTCCGGGGCGCCACTGTGGCCGGTTGGCCCGCTGGTTCAGCCCGCGGTGGGCGTCGTCGTGACGACGGGCTCCGCGGCGGGAGCTGCATCGGGTTCGGCGGCAGGTGCGGCGGCGGGCGCTGCGGGCGCCAGCTCGGCGGTCCGCACGATCTTCGCGCCGGCCGGGATGACATAGGGCAGCGCTTCGGCGGTGCGCGCGGTCAGTTGCTGGCCGACCGGGACGATCGCGGACTTGCCGGTGACGAAGGCGCCGAAGACGCCGACCGCGACCACCGCGCCGACCGCGGCGCCGGTGTTGCCAGCGCCTTCCTGCCGGTGCAGGCCCGACAGGCCGAGCTTCTGACCGTTCGCCATCGTCAGCTCGTTGAAAGTGAGTTCCATCTTCGCCGACTTGCCGAACGCGCCCTTGCCGGTGCGCCAGGTCACCGTGGCGCGCGCCGGCGTGCCCTTCGGGATCACGACGACGCCGTTGTGCATCACGTCGAACAGGCTGTGCATCAGCACGGTGTCGCCCTCGCGCAGCTTCTTGCTCGACGCTTCGACGTCGGGGGTCAGGATGACCTCGCTATACGGCGGCAGCAGCAGCGTCGGCGTCGGGGCAGCGACCAGAGCGACGGCCGGTGCGGCTTCGGCTTCGGCCGTTGCCTCGGCGGCGGGGCTTTCGGCGGCTGGCGCGGAGGCTTCCTGCGCCTGGACATTTGCGGCGAGCACGACGAACGCGCCAACCAAAGTGGTGGCGACCCTCACGGATTTCATAGACATTTCCCCCAATGTCGCAGAACGCGACAACCGCTTCTTGCGAGGGCGAAATACCGTTGTCAACGATGTAAGTAATCGCGCCGAAACGGAGGGATTTCTTTGGGCGCTGCACTTGCCCTTTCTTCGGTCGCGATCTTCGACGCTCGCCCGATCTTTCGACTCCGGCCCGATCCGGGGCGGCGACGGATCAGGGGGGACTTTCCCCTCGAAGGGAAGGGGCTTTGCCTATTTTTCGAGCAGCGGCGCCAGATATTGCCCGGTGAAGCTGCGCTTCTCCTTCACCACCTGTTCGGGCGTCCCCGCGGCGACGATCTCGCCGCCCTTGACGCCGCCTTCTGGGCCGAGGTCGACGATCCAGTCGGCGGTCTTGATGACGTCGAGATTATGCTCGATCACCACGACGCTGTTGCCCTGATCGACCAGCGCCTGCAGCACTTCGAGCAATTTGCGGACATCCTCGAAATGCAGCCCCGTCGTCGGTTCGTCGAGGATGTAGAGCGTCTGCCCGGTCGAGCGCCGCGACAATTCCTTGGCTAGTTTGACGCGCTGTGCTTCGCCGCCCGACAGCGTCGTCGCCTGCTGCCCGACCTTGATATAGCCGAGCCCGACGCGGACGAGCATCGCCATCTTGTCGCGGATCGCGGGCACCGCCTTGAAGAAATCGGCGGCATCCTCGACCGTCATGTCGAGCACGTCGGCGATGCTCCGCCCCTTGAACTTCACCTCCAGCGTTTCGCGGTTGTAGCGTTTGCCGTGGCACGTCTCGCAGGTCACATAGACGTCGGGCAGGAAGTGCATCTCGATCTTGATCAGCCCGTCGCCGGTGCAGGTCTCGCACCGCCCGCCCTTGACGTTGAAGCTGAAGCGCCCGGGCTTGTACCCGCGCGCCTGCGCCTCGGGCAGGCCCGCGAACCAGTCGCGGATCACCGTGAAGGCGCCCGTGTAGGTCGCTGGGTTGCTGCGCGGGGTGCGGCCGATCGGCGACTGGTCGATGTCGATCACCTTGTCGCAATGCTCGAGGCCGGTCAGCGCGTCGTGCGGCCCCGCGACCATCCGCGCGCCGTTGAGCGTCCGCGCCGCGCTGGCATAGAGCGTGTCGATGACGAGGCTCGACTTGCCAGACCCCGACAGGCCGGTGACGCAGGTGAAGGTGCCGAGCGGGATTTTCGCGGTGACATTGCGTAGGTTGTTGGCGCGCGCGCCCTTGAGCACCAGATCGAAGCCGTTGCCGGGGCGGCGGTGCGCCGGCACCTCGATCTTCTTCGCGCCGGTCAGATAGGCGGCGGTCAGGCTCTTCTTGTTCGCGAGAACCTGCTTCAGCGTGCCCTCGGCGACGATCTCGCCGCCGTGGACGCCCGCGCCGGGGCCCATGTCGACGACATAATCGGCGTGCCGGATCGCATCCTCGTCATGCTCGACGACGATCACCGTGTTGCCGAGGTCGCGGAGCCTCTTGAGCGTTGCGAGCAGCCGGTCGTTGTCGCGCTGGTGGAGGCCGATGCTCGGCTCGTCGAGGACGTAGAGCACGCCTGACAGGCCGCTGCCGATCTGGCTGGCGAGGCGGATGCGTTGGCTCTCGCCGCCGCTGAGCGTGCCCGACGTGCGGTTGAGGTTGAGATAATCGAGCCCGACATTGTTGAGGAAGCCGAGCCGCTCGTTGATCTCCTTGAGGATCGCTTTCGCGATCTGGCGCTGCGTCTCGTTCAGCTTTTCGTCGAGCGTGCTGAACCAGGCGAGCGCGTCGGCGACCGAGCGCTGCGCCGACCGGCTGATATCCTCGCCCGCGATCTTCACCGCGAGCGGTTCGGGGCGCAGGCGCGCGCCGTGGCACGTCTCGCACGGCTGTGCGGTCTGATATTTGCTCAGCTCCTCGCGCATCCACGCGCTCTCGGTCTGCAGCATCCGGCGATTGAGATTGCCGATCACGCCCTCGAACGCCTTGTGCGTCGTATAGGTGCGCTTGCCGTCTTTGAAGGTCAGCTCGACGGGCATGCCGCCGGTGCCGTGCAGGATGATCTGCTGCACCCCGCCGGGCAAATCCTGCCACGGCGTTTCGAGCCCAAAATCATAGGCTTTGCCGAGGCTTTCGAGCACCTGCATATAATAAGGCGAGGGCGGATTCGATTTCGCCCACGGCACGACGGCGCCCTTTTTCAGGCTCAGCGCGTGATTGGGGACGACGAGCTCGGGATCGAACTCCAGCCGCTCGCCGAGCCCGTCGCACGCCGGGCACGCGCCTTGCGGCGCGTTGAAGCTGAACAGGCGCGGTTCGATCTCGGCGATGGTGAAGCCCGAGACGGGGCAGGCGAATTTCTCGGAGAAGATGATGCGGTTCGCGGGGATTCCCGCGCCCTTCATCGCGCCGCCGGTATCTTCTTCCTCGCGACCCGGCACGACGCCGTCGGCGAGGTCGACATAGGCGAGCCCTTCGGCCAGCTTCAGCGCGGTCTCGAAACTGTCGGCGAGCCGCGTCTCGATCCCCTCGCGCACGACGATGCGGTCGACGACGACCTCGATGTCATGCTTGTATTTCTTGTCGAGCGCCGGCGCGTCCTCGATCTCGTAGAATTCACCGTCGATGCGGACGCGGGTGAAGCCCTCCTTCTGCCACTGGGCGAGTTCCTTGCGATACTCGCCCTTGCGGCCGCGCACGACCGGCGCGAGCAGATAGGCGCGCGTGCCCTCGGGAAGCTCGCGGACGCGATCGACCATCTGGCTGACCGTCTGCGCGCTGATCGGCTCGCCCGTGGCGGGCGAATAGGGAATGCCGACACGTGCCCAGAGCAGGCGCATATAGTCATAGATTTCGGTCACCGTCGCGACCGTCGAGCGCGGATTGCGGCTCGTCGTCTTCTGCTCGATGCTGATCGCGGGGGAAAGCCCGTCGATATGCTCGACGTCGGGCTTCTGCATCATTTCGAGGAACTGGCGCGCATAGGCCGACAGGCTCTCGACATAGCGCCGCTGGCCCTCGGCATAGATGGTGTCGAAGGCGAGGCTCGATTTGCCGCTGCCCGAAAGCCCGGTGATGACGATCAGCGCGTCGCGCGGCAGGTCGACGTCGACGCCCTTGAGATTATGCTCGCGCGCGCCGCGCACCGAAATGTGGGTGAGACTCATGGGAAGGCTGTGTTCCAGATTTGTTCTAAAGGCGCAAGAGGCCGCTTGCGCCGCGTCGCCGCCTAGATAGGGGGTCGGATGCCGCGCCGCAATGCGGAGGCTTTCCACCAACATCCCAGAGGCTTCGACCAATGCCCGGCGGCTCGCTTGACCCGTTTGCATCACCGGCGGACAAGTCGGACATGTCCGTCGTCCCCGAAAGGGGACGGCGCACGAGACTTAGGAGACTGGGGAATGATGAAGTTTTTTGCAGGGGCCGCCGGCCTCGCGCTTGCCGCTGCCTTGGCGGCGGCGCCGGCCCTGGCGCATGATGGCGCCGGGGCGAAGACGCTGCTTGCCGAAGCGAATGACGATGCGTCCACATCGGGTGATGGATCGCTGAAGGCGCTGACCTTCGGAACATGGGGCGTTGATCTCGGCGCGCGTGATACGTCGGTGAAGCCTGGCGACGACTTTGACAAATATGCGAATGGCGGCTGGTTTGCCCGCACCGAGATTCCGGCCGACCAGGCGTCGGCGGGGGTCGATTACGACGTTTATAACCTGACGCAGCGCCAGCTCCGTCAGCTCGTCACCGGCGCGTCCGCCACGAGCCAGGTCGGCGGCCTCTATCAGAGCTTCATGGACGAAACGCGCGTCGAGGCGCTCGGCGCCAAGCCGCTGATGGCCGATATCGCGGCGGTGCAGGCGATCAAGGACCGAACCGAAATGGCGCGCTTCATGGGGGCGTCGCAGGGGGCGTTCGGTGTTTCGATCGTCGGCGGCGGTCCTTATGCCGACAGCAATGATCCGACGCGGAACGTGCTGTGGCTGGGGCAGGGCGGGATCGGGCTTCCCGACCGCGACTATTATCTGAACGACAGCTTCAAGCCGCAGCGCGACGCTTATCGCGCCTATATCGTCCGCACGATGAAAATGATCGGCGATCCGGCGCCCGAAAAGGCCGCTGACACGATTCTCGCCTTCGAAACCGAAATCGCGAAGGCGAGTTGGGTGATCGCCGACCGCCGCGACATTGGCAAGATCAACAATCCGATGTCGTCGGCCGAACTCGCCGCCTATGCGCCGGGACTCGACTGGAACGCCTGGTTCGCCGGTGCCGGCATCGCGCCGCAGAAACGGATCATCGTCAACGAGAATAGTGCGATCCGCGATATCGCCGCACTTTATGCGAAGACGCCGCTCGACACGCTCAAGCTGTGGCAGTTATTCCATGTTGCCGACAATGCGGCGAATTACCTGTCCCAGGACTGGGTCGACAGCCGCTTTGAATATACCAAGGCGCTGAGTGGGGTTAGCGAATTGCGCCCGCGCTGGAAGCGGGGGCTGCGGCTGGTCGACGACAGCCTCGGCGAACTGGTCGGCAAGGAATATGCGGAGGCCTATTTCCCCGCGAGCGCCAAGGCGAAGATGGAGGCGCTGGTCGCCAATCTGAAGCTCGCGATGGGCGACCGCATCCGCGGCAACGGCTGGATGGCGCCCGAGACCAAGGCGGCGGCGATCGCGAAGCTCGAGAAGATGGACGTGATGGTCGGCTATCCCGACAAGTGGCGCGACTATTCGGGGCTGAAGATCGACCCCGCCGACCTCTACGGCAATGTGAAACGCAGCGCGGCGTTCGAATATGCCTATGCGCTGTCCGATCTCGACAAGCCGGTCGATCGCAAGAAATGGTCGATGAACCCGCAGGAAGTGAACGCCTATAACGGCGGGCTCGAAAACAAGATCGTCTTTCCGGCGGCGATCCTGCAGGCGCCCTATTTCGCCGAGAGCGTCGACGATGCGGTCAATTATGGCGCGATCGGCGCGGTGATCGGGCATGAGATCACGCACGGCTTCGACGATCAGGGGCGCAAGATCGATGCCAACGGCGCGGTGCGCGACTGGTGGACTGCCGCCGACGCCAAGCGCTTCGACGAGCAGGCGAAGGGGTTCGGCGCGCAATATGCGACCTATGAAGCGGCGCCTGGCGCTTTCATCAACCCCGATCTGACGATGGGCGAAAATCTGGCCGATCTTGCCGGGCTGGAGGTCGCCTACGACGCCTATCACCGCTCGCTGGGCGGCAAGGAAGCGCCGGTGATCGACGGGCTGACCGGCGACCAGCGCTTCTTCCTCGCCTTTGCTCAGGCGTGGCGCGACAAGGCGCGCGACGATGCGATCAAGCAGCAGGTGGCGAGCGATCCGCACAGCCCCTCACGCTGGCGCATCATCGGGCCGCTGCGCAACGTCGATGCCTGGTACAAGGCGTTCAACGTCCTGGCGAATGCCAAATATTATCTGAAGCCCGAGGATCGCACCCGGATCTGGTAAGGCTAATCGACGATGACGGGGGCGGCCGCTGCGCGCTGCCCCCGCGCCATCATCACGGCCAGCGACAGCGCCGCGCCGATGATCACGAACAGCGCGGGCGCCCCGCCCAGGACCGACATCATGCGGATGCCGTCGATCCCCGACGCGGCGACGAGCACGACCGCTACCAGCCCCACCGCGATCCCCCACACGCTCTGGACCGCCATCGGCGCCTCGGGCGCGTCGGGCGTGATGCCGCGCGTCGATAGCGCGCTCATCGCCGAGACATTGGCGTCGGCGCCGGCGACATAGGAGAGGAAGATGGTGAAGAGGATGAGCCCGGTCACCGCAGGACCGCCGCCCAATGCGTCGAACAGGCGGAAGAGCACCGAGTCCGGCCCCTTGGCGGCGATGACGGCATAAAGGCCGGCGCCGCTGTGCTGGTCGAGGACGATCGCCGATCCGGCGATGGCGGTCATCCACAGCGCCCCGAACAGCGAAGGCAGGACAAGGTTCATCAGGATGAATTCGCGGACGCTGTAGCCGACCGCGAGGCGGCCGAGGAACAGCGCCGTGACCGGCGCCCAGGCGAACCAGTTCCCCCAATAGAAGATTGTCCACTGGCGGCTCCAGTCGCCATCGACGTCGAGGCCGAGGTTGCGGGGAACGAAGGTGCCGACATATTCGGCGCCGCCGCGCAGCGACAGGCCGAACATCTTGGCCGTCGGTCCGGCGATCAGCGCGAAGGCGATAATGGCGAAGAAGAGCCAGGTGTTGAGTACCGAAAGCCCCGCTATGCCTTTCTGCAAGCCCGTGGCGGCCGAGATCAGGAAGCTCGCGACGATCAGGATCGCGACGGCCCAGCGAAGCGGCATGCCGCCCGCGAAACCGCCGAGCGTTTCGATGCCGCCCGCGATCGCCAATATGCCCGCGCCCATCGACGCCGCCATCCCCGCGACGAGCGCATAGAGGCAGACGATATCGATGCCGGTGCCGACCGGCCCCCGCGCCCGGTGCCCGAGCAAGGGCACGAACAGCGACGACAGGCTGAAGGGCTCACCGCGGTTGTAATAGACGAGCGCAAAGGCGAGCGCGGCGACGGTGTAGATGCCATAGGGCGTGAGCGTCCAGTGCAGGAACATCGTTGACATGGCGAAGGCCGCTGCGGCGTCGCTGCCGGGCTCGAGGCCGAGCATCGGCGGCGGCGCGTTCAGGTGGAACAACGGCTCGGCGGCGCCCCAGAAGAGGATTCCGGTCGCGATCGTCGTGCAGAGCATCACCGCGAACCATCGCCAGCGGTTCAGCAACGGCTGCGCGCCCGCGCCGCCGATGATCGTCCGGCCGAGCGGAGACAGGGCAACCGCGCCGAGCAGCGCGAGGAACGCGACGCCGGCGCCCGCGAACAGCGGGCCGAGGCGGCGCAGTATCCAGTCGTTGACGGCAGTTTCCGCCGCGACGAACGCCGCGCCCTGCCAGACGCTGAGCAGCAGCGCGATCGTCAGGATCGCCAGCGGAATGAAAAAGACCGGTCGATTGAGCGGGTGGCGAGAAGCTGCTGGCAAATGATCCGCCGTTCGGACATGGAGAGCCGGGTCAGAATGACGGCTGTGCGGGGCATCGTCAAATCCATGCGATCGGGCCGGCGTTACGGGGAACGACGAGCCGAGCAAAACGTTGGATGGGCAGGTGCCTGAATTGGAAGGAGCGCTTCGATGATCAGGGCGATTTTGACGGCTGGCGCGGCGATGGCGCTGCTCGCGGCGGGACAGGCGGGTGCGATGCAGAAAAATCCCGATGGGACGACGACAGAGGAACGCGCGAACACGGCGCGGCTCAACGCCGATCAACTGGCGAAAGCCAATGCGGAGACGCAGGCTTATGAAGCGCAGGTCGCCGCACGCGATCAGCAGGAAGCGGCCGCGCAATCCGAATTCGTCAGGGAAACCGAGGCCTATGAGGCCGAAAAGGCGCGCGTGGCGGCCATGTCGGCCGAAGAGCGGATTCAGTGGGAAGCCGATGTCGCGGCCTGCAAGGCGGGCGATACGTCACGCTGTGCGCAGCCGCAGCCCAGGAATTGACGCGCTGACGATTCCTACCGTGGATCGGCAGGAGGGGCCGGCGGTTCGCCGGGGCCTTTTTGCTGCCGTTCGTCGGCCGGCTTCGGCGCAATCGGCGCCGCGCGCGCGGCGGGAGGCGGAAGCGCGACGGGGATGACCATTGCCGGCTCGTCTCGCGGGTCGGAGCGCGGCGCGGGATCGGGAAGTCTGCCGCCATAGCGATAATTGTCCGCCGGTTCGGGCGATGGCATGATATCACCATCGACCTGGCCCAGTTCGCGAAAGGCATCGCTCATCCGGTGATCGCGCCGGGCGTTCAGTCGCGCGGCGACGCCATAGCTGTCGGCGCAGTCGGGGCAGGGCGGGGCGTCCGTCTGCCCGGTGACGAGTGCGTCGGGGTTGGCGCTGAGTCCGGCAAAGGAAGCATCGCCGCCGGCTGCGTGATCGAGCCCCTTGTCGACAACCGCGAGGCCCAGCAGCGCCCCGCCCGCGAATCCGGCAACGCTCAGCCCGAGCGCCCAGACCAGCCGGCGCCCGGCCCGGCCGCGACTCGGAGAGGGGCGGGATTTCCTTCTCATTTCACGAAGAGAAACATTGTGACGGCCGGTTGCAAGCCTTCGGCCATTGGTCGATGCCCAAAGGCACTTCGTCCGGCTGATCGACCGGGTTCCCGAACCGGTCGAACCCCGCATGCGAGGGCGCCGCGAATGGCGCATTCCGTCTGTGCGGGATGCGGGTTGGTGCAATCTTCCCCGGTTAACATCAGGCCGTGTCCCGCATCATAACCCCGGATTGAGAGGACTCCCCCCATGTTCAAACCGACGTTCAAACCGACCCTTGCCTTGATCTCCCTGACGATGGCCGCCACCGGCATGGCCGCGCCCGCGATGGCGCAGGACGACGACGCGCCGCGCGTCGAGGTGCGTTACGGCGATCTCGATCTTCAGACGATCGATGGCCGCGAGCGGCTCGACCTTCGCGTTCGCAACGCGATCCGTACGATGTGCCGCGTCGATCCCCGTCCTTCGCTGGAACAGCGCGCGGACGAGCAGGCGTGCGAAGCGCGGGCGCGGAGCAGCGCCGAACCCCAGCTCGCGGCGTTGTTGAAAGGCAGCAGCGCCCGGTTCGCGAGCGAGAAACCGCCGGTCGTCGCCGCTCCCTGACCGTTATCGGCGAAGCCGCCCACAAGCAGGGGGCGGCCCCGACGAAGGCGATCATGCTCCGTGCGTGATCGCCTTTACGTCGTGCAGATAGGTGCGGCCGATCCGGTGGACGCCGCCTTCGCCCAGATCGACGCTCCACGCGCCGTCGCCATGGTGCTTGAGCCCGACGATGCCGTCGCGGCGGATCATCTTCGACCGGTGGATGCGCATGAACTGATCGGGGTTCATACGTACTTCGAGCGACTTGATGGTCTGGTGGATCAGCCAGCTTCGGCCGCCGACATGCAGGCGCATATAATCGCGCTCGGCCTCGATCAGGTCGACCTGGTCGGCATCGATGCGCAGCATCTCGCCGCGGTTCTGGACCCAGAATTCGGTGATCCATTTGCTCTTCTGCTTGGGCGCGCGGTCGGTCGCGCTCCACTCGCGCACGCGGGCCAGCGCACGGGCGAGGCGGTCGGGCGATACCGGCTTGAGCAGATAATCGACCGCGGCGACATCGAACGCCGCCACCGCATAGCGATCGAAAGCGGTGACGAAGACGACCGCGGGCGGATTGTCGATCCTGTCGATTGCCGCCGCGACCGCCAGCCCGTCGAGATCGGGCATCGCGATGTCGCAGAGGACGAGATCGGGAGCGAGCGCGTCGACCATGCGCAGCGCCGAGGCGCCGTCGCTGGCGGTTCCGACAAGTGAAATTCCGTCCTGCTGCCCGGCAAGGATCTGCAGCCGTTCGATTGCCAGCGGCTCGTCGTCGACGATCAGCGTGCGCAATGTCCGCATCATCTCAACATCCCTCCCGTGCCAACGGCAGCCACAAGGAAACGAAGAAGCCGCCGCTGTCCGACCGGCCCCATTCGCAGCCCGCCGCGGGACCGTAGCGGGTCAGCAGCCGCTCGCGGACGTTGCCGAGGCCGAGACCCGTTCCCGGCGCGGGAATCGGCGCCTTGGGATCGATGTCGTTTTCGATGCGGACGATGAGCAGGCCGTGCTCGCTGCTCGCGGTCAGCCGGATCGCGATCCGGCCCTTGCTGGGCGCGACCCCATATTTGATCGCATTCTCGATGATCGGTTGCAGGATCAGCACCGGGACGCAGGCGTTTTCCAACGCCTTCGGCACCGCAACCTCGACCTGCAGCCGGTCGGGGAAGCGAACCTGTTCGATATCGAGATAGAGCCGCTGGAGCGCGATCTCCTCGTCGAGGCTGACGAGCTGTTCGGGATCGATCGCGAGGCTCGATCGCAGGAAGGACGACAGGTTCATGATCATTGTCTCGGCCTCGCTCTTCGACCCGCGCAGGACGAGCGTTGACAGCGAATTGAGGGTATTGAACAGAAAGTGCGGATTGACCTGGTAGTGGAGTGCGCGGAGCTGCGCGGTTTGCGCCTCGATGCGGAAATGGTTCGCGCGTCGTTCGACCGCGCGCATTTCGTTGGCATAGCCGAAAGCGACATAGAGCGCAGCCCAGACCGCGAAGAAGAAATACCAGCGAATCGAACTGTCGAGGATCAGTACGATTTCCCACGCGAGCGGAAATTTCGCCTGGATGTCGGCGATGATCTTGGCCGAGTCCGGGAGCGGCAGCCAGTAATAGAAGACCAGCAGATTGATGCACGCATAGACGATGACCAGCGGGATCGCGGCGCCCATCGCGACGGCGAGCCGGGCGCCGAAGCCGCGCGGCTGGACGCGCTGGATGAGCTGGTAGAGGACGAAGGTGCAGAGAATGCCCGCAACGACGACGGTGGCGCGGCGGCCGGCATATTCCCACTGCTCGGCCCCCGCGAGAATGCCGAGGCCCGTGGTGATCAGGAAATAGAGCAGCCACATCGCGACGATTGAGCCAATCGCGACCCGCGGATTGACGCGTGCGTCGGAGGCGCGCCAGTCGGGCGCCGCGGCCAGCATCTTCGCTCGCTGATCGCGCAGCGTATCTTTGCGGATAGTCATGTTCATCGAGGCTGCCTTAGCGCCAAACGGCGCCGCAAGGCTAGCAGGCTCCGGGCCGCCAGTCGAAGCGGCCCGGACTTTGGTCGAAAGCTGCTATCCGAGGTCGGGCCGCGGCATCGTGCGGCGCCAGCCCCCGCGCTTGTAGACCGCCCATGCCATCGCCAGCGAGGCGAGCGAGGACAGCGGAAAGCTCCACCATAAAATGTCGCTGCCGATCGCCGCATAGCCGAAATAATAGATGCCGAGGCGGATCGGGAACATCGAAAGGAAGAGGATGATCAGCGGCGGGACGACCGAGCCATTGGCGCGCAGCGTGCCGATCAGCACGATCGTCGTGCCGAAAGGCAGGAAGGTCCAGGTTGCGATCAACTGGATATGGCGCGACACCTCGATCGCCGGGCTTTCGCTGCCAAGGAACAGCGCGAGCGCCGCGCGGTCAAAGGTCAGAAGCAGCGCAATCAGGATGCCGGTCATGACGAGGTTGATTGCCATGCCGCTGTTCGTCACCGACGCCACGCGATCCCAGCGCGCCGCGCCGATATTCTGCGCCGCCATTGCGCTGACCGCCGCGCCGATTGCGAGCGCAGGCATCTGGACATAATTCCAGAGCTGTAGCGTCGCGCCATAAGCGGCGGCGGTGACGAGTCCCTCGCGATTGACGAGTCCGACCATGACGAGCCCGGCGCCCGAGATGACAAGCATCTGCGCGCCCATCGGCAGGCCGCGCCCGACGATGAAGCGAAGCTCGCTCCCCGTGGGCAACAGATAGGCGAGTTCGCGGCCGCGAAGGCGCAGCACATGGTTTCGAGCATAGAACCAGGCGATCATCCCTGCGAGACTGATCGTCCCTGCGGTCGCGGTGGCAAGCGCGCTGCCCGCGATGCCAAGGCGCGGGAACGGGCCGAGGCCGAGGATCAGCACGGGATTGAAGACGATGTCGAGCACGACCGTCAGCATCATGAAGCGCAGCGGCGTCACGGCATCGCCCGCGCCGCGCGACGCCATCATCAGCGTCACCGACAACATGCTCGCGGGCACCGCGAGGAAGGTGACGCGCAGATAGTCGTGCGCCAGCCCGAACGCCTCGGGCGGGGTTTTCAGCCAATGCAATATCCGGTCGGATGCGAACCAGCCGACGACCGCGATCGCGATCGAAAAGATCAGCGCGAGCCCGATGACCCCGCCCGCCGCGCGCCGCGCCGCATCGATGTCGCCGCGCCCGATCGATTGGCCGATCAGCACCGTCGCCGCCATGCCGAACCCGAAAAAGGCACCGAACATCAGGAACATGATGATGTTGGCATTGGCGGTCGCGGCGAGCGCGCTTTCGCCGAGGAACTGGCCGACCCAGATCGAGTTCACCGAGCTCGACAGCGTCTGCAGGATGTTCGACGCGAGCGTCGGCAGCGCGAAGAGGATCAGCGTCTTGGTGATCGGCCCGCTGGTCAGGTCCATCCGCCCGCCGCCGCGCGCGTTCTGGCGCGGCGGGATCGGCCCCGCGGCCGGGTCGGCCGCGGCCGCGACGGGCAGCGGCGTGACGGGCGTTTCGCCGTCGGTCACCCCAGCCGTGCCAATGCCGCGGTCAGGCGCTCGGCTTCGGCCGCCTTGGCGGCATGGTCGGCGCGCGCCTTTTCGACCGCTTCGGGCTTGGCGCGCTCGACGAACGAGGGGTTGTTCAGGCGGCCGGCGAGGCCGCCCAACTCCTTGGCCGCGGCGGCGAGCGCCTTGGTCAGGCGGTCGCGCTCGGCGGCGATGTCGATCACGCCTTCGAGTGGGATGATGATCGTCTCGCCCTCGACGACGAGCTGGGCCGACGCGCCCGCCGGTGCGGGATCGAAACTGATCGCGTCGAGCCGCGCGAGGCGGTCGAGCTGCGCCGCGAGCTTGTCGGCACGGTCCTTCAGCGACGCCGGGAAATGCGCGGTCAGCCGCGCGCCCGGCGGCAGGCCGAGTTCGGCCTTGGCACCGCGGAGTTCACTGACCAGCTTGATCAGCCAGTCGATATCCGCGCTCGCCTCCGCGTCGCGCTCTGCCTTCGGCTCGGGCCATTTCGCGGTGATCAGCGGATAGGCGTCGCGGTCGCCGAGGCCGGTCCACAGCTCTTCGGTGATGAAGGGCATGAAGGGGTGGAGCATGACGAGGATCTGGTCGAGCACCCAGCCGGCGACCGCCTTCGTCTCGTCGTCGATCGCGCCTCTCTCGACTTCGCTCGAGACAGGCTTGATCAGTTCCAGATACCAGTCGCAGAAGCGATCCCACGCAAAGCTGTAGATCGCGTTCGCGGCATCGTCGAAGCGATAGGCGGCGAATGCCTTGTCGATCGCCGCGACGGTGTCGGCGACCTCGCCGATGATCCAGCGATTGACCGGCAGGCTCGCCGCGGGTGCTTCGAGGCTGGCCGAGGCTGATATCCCGTTGGCTTCGCAGAAGCGCGCGGCGTTCCAGAGCTTGGTCGCGAAATTGCGATAGCCCGCGAGGCGCGCGTCATCCATCTTGATGTCGCGGCCCTGGCTTTCCATCGCGCTCATGAAGAAGCGGAGGGCGTCGGCGCCATACTGGTCGATCAGCCCGAGTGGGTCGACGACATTGCCCTTCGACTTCGACATCTTCGCGCCGTCGGGTGCGCGGACGAGGCCGTGGAGATAGAGCGTCTTCCACGGGACATCGCCCATGAACTCCATCCCCTGCATCGCCATGCGCGCATCCCAGAAGAAGAGGATGTCGAATCCCGAGACGAGGACGTCGTTGGGGTAGTGGCGCTTCAGGAGGTCGGTGTTTTCCGGCCAGCCGAGCGTCGCGAAGGGCCAGAGAGCCGAGGAGAACCAGGTGTCGAGAACGTCGGGATCGCGGGCAAGCGCCACGCCTTCGCCCGCTTCAGCCTGCGCTTCCTCTTCGGTCTCGGCGACGAAGATGCGGCCGTCGTCGGCATACCAAGCCGGAATCCGGTGACCCCACCAGAGCTGGCGCGACACGCACCACGGCTGGATATTCTCCATCCAGTTGAAGAAGGTCTTTTCCCATGTCTTGGGGACGATGTTGATGCGCCCGTCGCGCACCGCCGCCATCGGCGGCTGCGCCAGCGTTTCGGCGTCGACATACCATTGGTCGGTCAGCCAGGGCTCGATCACCACGCCGCCGCGGTCGCCGAAGGGCGTCTGGATCGTGCGCGGCTCGGCGTCATGCTCGGCGCCGTCCTTGTCGACGTGCGGGATCAGGAAGCCAAGCGCCTTCATCCGCTGTACGACCAGTTCGCGCGCGCCATCGACGCCATCGCGCTTGAAGCGGTGGAGGCCGAGATAGTCCTCGGGGACCAGCCCATCGGCCGTCTGGATTACGTTCGCATCGCCGTCGAGCATGTTGAGCATCTCGCCGGGCTTGAACCCCGCGCGCTTGCCGACCTCGAAGTCGTTGAAATCATGTCCCGGCGTGATCTTCACCGCGCCCGATCCGAGCTCGGGATCGGCATGTTCGTCGGCGACGACCTTGAAGCGGCGGCCAGTGATCGGCTGGAGGATGTCCTTGCCGATCACGCTTTTGTATCGCGCATCGTCGGGGTGGACCGCGACCGCCATGTCGGCGAGCATCGTTTCGGGGCGCGTCGTCGCGACCTCGATATAATCGCGTCCGTCATCGAGTTTGACGCCATCGGCGAGCGGATATTTGAAGTGCCAGAAGCCGCCCTGAATTTCGTGCGTCTCGACCTCGAGGTCCGAGATCGCGGTCTTGAGCTTGGGGTCCCAGTTCACCAGGCGCTTGTCGCGGTAGATCAGGCCCTTCTTGTGCAGATCGACGAAGACCTTGACCACAGCTTTGGTGAAATGCGGGTCCATCGTGAACTGCTCTCGCGACCAGTCCATCGAGCAGCCGAGGCGGCGAAGCTGGCCGGTGATCTGGCCGCCGCTCTCCGCCTTCCACTGCCACACTTTCTCGACGAACTCTTCGCGCGTATAGTTGGTGCGCTTGTCCTGCCGCTCCTCGAGCTGGCGCTCGACGACCATTTGCGTCGCGATTCCGGCATGATCCATGCCGACGACCCACAGCGCATCCTTGCCGCGCAGCCGTTCGTAGCGGACGAGTACGTCCTGCAGCGTATTGTCGAGCGCATGGCCGATGTGCAGCGCGCCGGTGACGTTCGGCGGCGGGTTGACGATCGTGAACGGCTGCGCGTCCGGGCGCGCAGGGCGGAACAGCCCGCGGCTTTCCCATGTCTGGGCCCATTTCGCCTCGATGGCGGCGGGATCGAAGGTTTTTTCCATCGGCATAGCGGCCGCCTTTGCCAGCCATGCTGCAGCGCGGCAAGGGGGAACCGGCCCTTGTCAAACACGGGCGTGTCCCCGCGAAGGCGCGGACCCATCTCCTGCCGGTTCAAAATGGCGCCGACCGGTGATGGGCTCCCGCCTTCGCGGGAGCACGCGGCCCTATTTCTTCAAATGGTTCCCCAGCCAGTCGAACACGGTGCGGTGCCACTGGACGCTGTTCGCGCCCTTCAGCACCCAATGATTTTCATCGGGGAAGACGAGCAATTGCGACGGAACGCCGCGGCGCTGAAGCGCGGTGAAGGCGGCGATCCCCTGCGTGTAGGGAATGCGGAAATCCTTTTCGCTGGTGATCACCAGCATCGGGGTTTTCCACTTGTCGACATGGTTCACCGGGTTCCATTTCTCGAATTCCTCGGGAACCTCGAAATAGGCGCCGCCATGCTCCCACTCGTCGAACCACAGCTCCTCGGTTTCATAGGCCATGGCGCGCGCGTCGAAGACGCCGTCATGCTGGACGAGGCATTTGAAGCCGTCGGTCCACTGACCCGCGATCCAGTTCATCATGTAGCCGCCATAGGAGGCGCCGAGCGCGCAGGCGTTGGCGATGTCGAGCTGCGCATCCTGTTTGCCCGCCGCGGCGAGGCCGAGTTTGAGGTCTTCGAGTGGCTTGCCGCCCCAGTCCTTGTTGATGCTGTCGGTGAAGGCCTGACCGTAGCCGGTCGAGCCGTGGAAATCGACGGTGACGACGCCATAACCCTGCTCGGCGAAAAGGCGCGGGTTCCAGCGCGTCGACCAGCTGTTGCCAAAACTCGACTGCGGGCCGCCGTGGACGATGAAGGCGACCGGCAGCTTCGCGGCGGCGTTCGCGGGTTTCAGGATCATGCCCCACACCTTGTCGCCGTTCGCGCCCGCGAACTGCATCCGGTCGATCTTGACCGGGTCGAATTGCGCGAGGGTCGCAGCATTGACCGCGCTGAGCTGCGTCACCTTGCCCTTCGCGTCGCGGGCATAGATGTCGGTCGGCAGCAGCGCGGTGTTGCGCGAATAGAGGAGCCCGCCGCCCGGCAGGACGCTGACGTCGCCGATGTTGCCGTCGAACGCCTCGGTCGACGCCTTGAGCCGTTCGACCTTGCCGGTCGCAGCGTCGACCTTGAACACCGGATTATCGAGCACGTCCTGTGCGGTGACGTAGAGCGACTTGCCGTCCGCCGCCCATGCGATCGATCCGACAGAGCGATCCCAGGCGTCGGTTAGCTTCTTCGTCTCGCCGCTTTCGAGGTTGCGCAGCATCAGCACCTGCCGGTCGGCTTCATAGCCGGGCCGCGCCATCGCAGCATAGGCGAGCCATTTGCCGTCGGGCGACGGGGCGGGCAGGGTGTCGGTCGCCTCATTGCTCTGCGTCAGATTGACCGGCATCATCCGGCTGTCGACCAGCCAGCTATAGATATCGAGGTTGGTCGAGCGCGGCTCGTTGCGGTCGGCCTTGCGCATCGTGAAATAGACGGTGCGGCTGTCCGGCCCCCACGCCAGTTCCTCACCGCCGCCAAAGGGTTTCGATGGCGTGTCGCCGACCAGCCCGGCGGCGATCGGGCGCGCGACGCTCGCCTTGCCGTCCGCAAGGTTGAAGACGAAGGGGCGGCTGTGCGTTCCGGGCGTTTCCCATTCGTCCCAATGACGCACGAAGCCGACGCCGTCCTTGTAGAGGCGGCCGGTGCCGGGGCCGACGAGCGCGCCCTTATCCTTGGCGTCGCAGCCGAAGTCGGTGCATTCCATCGGAATGTCGCCCCAGGCGAGCAGCTTTGCCCCGTCGGGTGAAATCTTGAAGCCAGCGATATCGGCCTTGGTGTCGGTGACCTGCGTCGCCGCGCCGCCGGCCTTGACGTCAATCCGCCAGACCTGATCGCTGCCCGAGGCGTTCGAGAGGAAATAGAGGCTGCCGTCGGGCGCGAAGGCGGGCGCGGTTTCGTTCTTGCCCGGCGTATCGGCGATCTGGACCGGCTTGGCGTCCTTCGCCTTGCGATCGACGAGCCAGAGGCCGGTCGAGCGCTTGTAGCTGTCGGGCGCGGTCTCGGTCATCTGGAACACCACCCAGCGCCCGTCGGGCGACGCGGCCGGGGCGCCGACGCGCTTCAGCGTCGCGAGATCGACCTCGGTCATCGGCCGGGCGAGTGCAGGGGAGGAGAGGGCGGCGGCAAGCGCGATAGCGCTGGTGAGGATATGGTTACGCATGAAAGCGGTTTAGCCGGGCCGCGCGTGCGTTCAACCCCGTTCGTGGTGTCGGTCGAACATCAAGGGCGGCTTCGGGGTGGGGAGTGGGCGTCGCCGTGTGGCCAATCCCGTGCTGATTGATGCAGATCAATGCAGTGCGGATTCGTGCAGGGCAATTTGGCGGCCGGAGGATCATTATGGCAGGCGAGCGAAAATCGAATTCTTACAGTCTGCCGTCGATAACTCTCCACTGGCTTATGTTGCTGGTCATCACAGCGGTCTATGCGGCAATCGAGCTCAGGGAGTTCTGGCCCAAAGGCAGTGTACCGCGTGACGCGCTCAAGAATTGGCACTTCATGCTGGGATTGTCCGTCTTCGGACTTGTCTGGTTCAGGGTCGTGGCGCGGCTCATATGGCCGGCACCAGCGCCTTTGGAAGGTCCAAGCTGGCAGAAGCTGATCGCAAATGCCACCCACTTTGCTCTTTATCTTCTGATGATCGGAATGCCAATCGCTGGCTGGCTCATCCTAAGCGCCGAGGGGAAGTCCATCCCCTTCTTCGGTTTGGAGCTCCCGCCACTCATCGGTCCGAACGGGGCACTGGCGAAAGAGATCGAAGACCTCCACGGTCTCGGCGGCACAATCGGATATTGGTTAATCGGTTTCCACGCCGCGGCATCGCTGTTTCACCACTATATTCTGAAAGACAACCTCCTCTTTCGGATGCGCTATGCTCGGACTTGAACGCCTACAATCGGCCGCTTTCAGACTCTCGTCATCCCGGACTTGATCCGGGATCCATTCATCCGGCGCCGAGAGAATGGATCCCGGAGCAAGTCCGGGATGACGATGCAAGATAGGTCCGCTTCCGGACGTTATCGAACGATCGCGCCGCCCTTCATTACATGGTCGATCGCTTCCAGCGCCGTGATGTCCTTCAGCGGGTCGGCCTTGACCGCGACCATGTCGGCATAGCGCCCCGGCACGATCGCGCCGATGTCGGCGCGGCCCATCTCCTCCGAGGCGCGGCCGGTCGCGGCCTGAATGGCCTGCATCGGGGTCATGCCATATTTGACCATGTTCGCGAATTGCCGTGCGTTGAGCCCGTGCGGATAGACGCCGGCGTCGGTGCCGTAACCGATCTTCACCCCCAGTTCGACCGCGCGCCGGAACGCCGTGCGCTGGGTATCGGTGGTCTCGCGGTTCTTGCGGAGATATTCCTCGGGCCAGCCCTCGCGCGTACCTTCCTCGTCGATATAGGTGCCGTTGTAGATGTCCATGACGAGCCAGGTGCCGTGTGCCTTCGCCATCTGCAGCGCTTCCTCGTCGGCGAGGCTGGCATGTTCGATGCTGTCGACCCCGGCGCGGATCGCATTCTTTATGCCGACCGCACCGTGGGCGTGCGCGGTGACGCGCTTGCCGCGGGCGTGGGCGACCGTCACGACCGCGCGAAGCTGATCCTCGGTGAGTTCGGGCGCGCCGGGTTCGGTGCCGATCGCGAGCACGGCGCCGGTGGCGATCGTCTTGATGAAATCGGCGCCATGGTCGAGCAGCCAGGCGGTCTTCTGCGCGGCCTCTTCCGGCGTCGCGGCGACGCCGAGGCGCATGTCGGGTGGAAGCTGGTCGTTCGGGACGACGCCGTTCACCTCGCCGCCGCCGCCGGGAATGGTGATATAGGCACCCGCGACCCACATGCGCGGCCCCGGCACGTCGCCGCGGTCGATCGCGTTGCGGAGCGCCACGTCGGTCAGCCCGCGATAGGTGCCGACGTCGCGCACGCTGGTGAAGCCGGCATTCAGCGTCACGCGCGCGTTGCGCGCGCCGACGAGCGCGGTTTCGGCGGGCGAGGCCTTGATCGGCGCCGCGACGTCGGCGCTCTGCCCGACGTCGGCGAGGTGGGTGTGCAGGTCAATCAGCCCCGGCAGCACCGTATAGGCCGACCAGTCGACGACCGTCGCCCCCGCGGGCGCCTGGCCGCAGGGGGCGACCGCCCTGATATGCTCATCCTCGATCGTCACGCACTGGCCGGTGCGCACCGCGTTCGAGACGCCGTCGATCAATCGCCCGGTCTGGACATAAAGCGTTTCAGCCGAAGCGGGCGCGGCGGCAAGCGCCGCCGCTACCGCGATCAGAGCGACGCGCTGAAGGTGTCGCACTGTTTCGGATCCCCCGTTTCGAGGCCGCGGCGCAGCCAGGTCATGCGTTGCTCGCTCGTCCCGTGCGTGAAGCTTTCGGGAACCGGGCGCTGGCCCGCCGAGCGCATCAGCGTGTCGTCGCCGATCGCATTGGCGGCGCGCATCGCTTCCTCCATGTCGCCGGGCTCCATGACTTGCTGGCCGTCCTTGTTGCGCGCGCGGTTCGCCCAGACGCCGGCGTAGCAGTCGGCCTGCAGTTCCATGCGGACCTGCAGTGCGTTGCCTTGGGCCTGCGACGCGCGCTGCTGGGCGTTGCGAACCTGATCGGAGATGCCGGTGATCGTCTGGATATGGTGACCGACTTCATGCGCGACGACATAGGCCTGCGCCGCGTCGCCCGCCGCGCGGAATTTGTTCTGGAGTTCGTCGAAGAATTCGGTGTCGAGATAGATGCGCTGGTCGGCGGGGCAATAGAAGGGCCCCATGGCGGACTGCGCGGCGCCGCACCCCGACATGTTCTTCTCGGTGAAAAAGCGCAGACCCGGTTCCCGATAGCCGCTGATCTGGCTGCCCCAGAAACGGTTGGTCGAACTGAACACCTGACAGGCGAAGCGTTCGGCCTGCGTGTCGCACGCCGCTGCGCCGGCCTGCGCGCCGCTGCTGTCGGCCGCCGGGTCGGCCGTGCTGCCGCCCGACCCCAGCATGTTCATACCCGGCCCGAGCAGGAAGAAAGCGACAACGCCGAGCAGCAGGATCGTCCCGCACCCCATCTTGCGTCCGAGGAGCATCGGCAGCAACCCGAACAGCAGGCCGCCCATGCCGCCGCCCCCGCCGCCGCCGAAGCCGCCGCTTCCGCGCCCGAGATCCTGAATATCGTCGCCGGGATCATAATCGTCGAGGCGCATGGGGTCCCTCCCGCCGCTAAGTGTTTGTCCGGGGCGGATAGTGGCAGCAGCGCGGGGCAATTGGAAGGGGCTTCGCGTCTTGCGGAGACATGGAGCGGAGACTTGCAATCTCGTCTGTTGCGGTGCACAAAAGTCCAAGGGTGCCGAACGCAGAATAAGGATCGTTTCGAGTCCATGCCCCGCCGTGCCGCCCGCGCCGCTTTGCCGCTTCCCGATCTGGTCGTCCTCGTCCTGCAAGGCGGGGGCGCGCTCGGCGCGTTTCAGGCGGGCATCTATGAAGCGCTGATCGAACTCGGGATCGAGCTCGATTGGGTCGCGGGCATTTCGATCGGCGCGGTCAACGCCGCGATTATCGCGGGTAATCCGCGTGACGAGGCGGTCGGGCGGATGCGCGAATTCTGGGAGGGCGTATCGTCGGCGCTGCCTTCGCTGCCGAGCGTCGACAACGACCTGATCCGCGAATGGGTGCATCTGGGCGCGGCGGCGCAGGTCGCGAGCTTCGGCGTGCCGGGCTTCTTCGTCCCGCGCATCCCGCCGCCGATGTTCGCCGAGCGGCAGACGCCCGCCGCGGTCAGCTTCTACGACACCGCGCCGCTCGCCGCGACGCTCGACCGGCTGGTCGACTGGGACCGGCTGAACCATGGCAAGGTGCGGCTGTCGGTCGGTGCGGTCGCGGTCGAGACGGGCAATTTCCGTTATTTCGATACGACCACCGACACGATCGACGCGCGGCATATCATGGCGTCAGGCGCGCTGCCGCCGGGCCTGCCGCCGATCGAGATCGACGGGACCTGGTATTGGGACGGCGGCCTCGTTTCGAATACGCCGCTGGAGCATGTCGTCGAAGCCGGACACGAAGACATGCTCGTCTTTCAGGTCGATCTTTTCCCCGCCCGCGGCGAGCGACCGCACGATCTGGAGGAAGCCTGGTCGCGCGAGAAGGATATCCGCTATTCAAGCCGCACGCGGCGTATCTCCGACGGGCTGGTGCGCCGACGCAAGGAGCATCGGCTGATCGACCGGATGCTCGCCAAACTGCCGCCCGACGCGCGCGACCTGCCGGAAGTGAAAGCGGTCGAGCGGATGATCGACGCCAAGGCGCTCAACGTCGTCCAGCTTATTCACCAGCCGCCCGCGTGGCAGACCGGGGTGCGCGATTTCGAATTTTCGCGCGCGACGATGGAGGCCAATTGGGCGCTCGGCCGCGCCGCGGTCGAGGCCGCAATGAAGGACGGCCACCTGCTCGCCGACAGTATCGCCGAAGGGCGCTCCGACAGCTTTGCCGTCCAGTCAGGCGATCTTCGCCCCAAGGCCGGCTGACCCTCTCCCCCACCTGAAAGGACTAATCCATGCATCTCAAAGGCAAGACCGCGCTCGTCACCGGATCGACCTCGGGCATCGGGCTCGGCATCGCCAAGGCGTTCGCCGCCGCGGGCGCGAACATCGTCATCAACGGCTTTGGCGACGCCGACGCGATCGAGGCCGAACGCGCGGCGCTGGCCGTGCTCAATGGCGGCAAGGCGGTCTATGACGGCGCCGACCTCACCAAGCCCGACGAGATCGAGGCGATGTTCCAGCGCGCGGACAAGGATCTGGGCGGGGTCGACATCCTCGTGAACAATGCCGGGATGCAGTTCGTGTCGCCGGTCGAGGATTTCCCGGTCGAGAAATGGGACATGATCATCGCGCTCAACCTGACCGCGGCCTTCCACACGATCCGCCACGCGGTGCCGGGGATGCGCAAGAAGAAATGGGGGCGGATCATCGGCACCGCCTCGGCGCACTCGCTCGTCGCTTCGCCGTTCAAGTCGGCCTATGTCACCGCGAAGCACGGGCTCGCGGGGCTGACCAAGACCGTCGCGATCGAGGTTGCCGACGCGGGAATCACCGTTAACTGCATCAGCCCCGGCTATGTCTGGACGCCGCTGGTCGAGAACCAGATTCCCGACACGATGAAGGCGCGGCACATGACGCGCGAGCAGGTGATCAACGACGTGCTGCTCGCGGGCCAGCCCACGAAGCAGTTCGTCACCGTCGATCAGGTCGCGGCGCTAGCGGCCTTCCTGACGCGCGACGAGGCGGCGAACATCACCGGCGCCAACCTCAGCGTCGACGGGGGATGGACCGCGGCCTGAGACGCTCCGGCCTTGAGCATTTTCCTTCCGGCTCTTAAGGTTAACCGAACAGGGGGCAGGAGGAAGATATGCGGGGTCGCATCCCAAAACTATCCATCGTGGCGCTGGGGCTTGCCCTCGGCGCCTGTCAGACGGTGCCGTCGGTGCCGCCATCGGCCGCCGACGCGCCGGTCGCCGATCCGGCGGGGACGTGGCGCGCCACGGCGACCGCGCAGGACAAGCAGCGCATCCGCAACTGGTATTCGAGCTGGACCGCCGCGCTCGCCAGCGCGCGCGCCAAGGGCTATGGGGCAAGCATCGAGCACGAAGGCGTGCTGCTTCAGCCGAATGCCGCGCTGCCCAACCCGCATCTGCCGCCGGGCGACTATCGCTGCCGCACGATCAAGGTCGGTACGCAGGGGCGCGGGACGCTCGGCTATATCGCCTATGACTGGTTCCGCTGCCGCGTTGCGCCCGAACAGGGGCTGATGAGCCTGACCAAGCTCACCGGGTCGCAGCGGCCGGTCGGGCTGATCTTTTCGGACAGCCTGACGCGGCAGGTCTTTCTCGGCACGCTGGTGCTCGGCGACGAGTCGATCGCGGTCAGCTATGGCAGTGACCGGATGCGCGACATGGCGGGGCTGGTCGAACGGATCGGCGACAATCGCTGGCGGCTGGTGCTTCCGTCGCCCACCTATGAATCCTTGCTCGACGTGATCGAGCTCGTTCCGGCCGGCTGACAACGAAGGGGAAGATGATGATGCGGAGCTTGTGGATGGGCGTGGCCGCCCTTGGCATCGGCGCGCCCGCCGCGGCGCAGGATCTGGGCGCCGAGGTGCAGAAGCAGATGCCGTCGCTGATGACGATCTACAAGGATCTGCACGCCAACCCCGAACTCAGCTTCATGGAGGTCCGTTCCGCAGGCATCCTCGCCGCCGAGGCGCGCAAGCTCGGCTTCGCAGTCACCGAAAAGGTCGGCGGCACCGGCGTCGTCGCGGTGATGAAGAACGGCTCCGGTCCGGTCGTACTGATTCGCGCCGACATGGACGGGCTGCCGGTGACCGAGCAGACCGGATGGCCCGGCGCGTCGAAGGTACGGGTGACGACCAAGGAGGGCGTCGAGACCGGGGTGATGCACGCTTGCGGCCACGACACCCATATGACGAGCTGGATCGGCACCGCGCGGCTGATGGCGGCGAACAAGGATAAATGGTCGGGCACGCTGGTGATGATCGGCCAGCCCGCCGAGGAGCGCGGCGCGGGCGCGCGGATGATGCTGGCGGACGGGCTCTATACGCGCTTTCCGCGCCCGCAATATGCGATCGCCTTTCACGACGCGGCGCAGTTTCCGGCGGGGATGATCGGCTATACGCCGGGCTATGCGCTGGCGAATGTCGACAGCGTCGATATCCTCGTGAAGGGGCTCGGCGGCCACGGCGCCTATCCGCAGGCGACGAAGGACCCGATCGTGCTCGCGAGCCGGATCGTGACCTCGCTCCAGACGCTCGTGTCGCGCGAGACGAGCCCGCTCGACAGCGCCGTGGTCACCGTCGGCAGCTTCCATGCCGGCGCCAAGCACAACATCATCCCCGACGAGGCGAAGCTGCAACTGACGGTGCGCAGCTATACCGACGAGGTGCGCGCGAAGCTGCTCGACGGCATCGCGCGCATCGCAAAGGGCGAGGCGATCGCCGCGGGCATAACCGAGGACCGGATGCCGGTGGTGAGCGTCGAGAAGGAGGAATATACCCCCGCGACCTTCAACACCCCCGAATTCACCGAGGAAATGGCGGCCGGCCTGAAAGCCCGCTTCGGCGACCAGCGCGTCGTCCAGCTTCCGCCGGTGATGGGTGGCGAGGATTTCGGCCGCTATTCGCGTGACGAAAACAAGGACATCAAGAGCCTGATCATCTGGGTCGGCGGCGTTCCGCAGGGTGAATTCGATGCGGCGAAGAAGGAAGGACGGACGCTCCCCAGCCTCCACTCGCCCTTCTGGGCCCCCGACGCTCCCGCGGTCATCTCGACCGCGACCGAGGCGCTGACGTCGATGGCGATGAAACTGATGGCGAAGGGGTAGGGGCGGCTCGAGCCAGGAGAGCGTGGATATCGCCGGAGGCGTCGCTTCGATCGTGAAGGACATCGATAAGATGGGGCATCGTCGCCCGGCCCGTTACGTCCCGTTCGGAAACCCGCTGCTCGCGCACGACCTGGCTATCGCCGCGGCGGGTCTAAGGCAGATGGTTCGACGTCCGCAAGACATGCTGACGATGGCGCTGGCCGGCGCGATGGCGATCGGTTTCGGCCGGGCGTCGGTCGACATGCTGGCCGATGACATGCGGCCATTCCTCCTCATGGGCCTGGCTTCGTTCGCCGCTGTCTCCCTCGACCTCGCTTTGCATTCGCGCTTGCGATATTTTCGGCATGAATCCGTGCTTTCGCCCGTAGCGCTCAGGGTAGGTCCTGATATCCTATATCGCCTCTTTTTCCATCTTCTTGCCGGTTCGGTGCTCGCGGGCCTCATTTGCCTCCCCGATCTGGGCCTGTTTGCCAAAGTCTGGGTTGCATGGTGGTTCGCTCTCCTTCCCGTTCAGATGTGTCTGGCATTGGCGCGGCTGCCGCAGATTCCGACGACAAACGGTGTTTTCGGCTTCCTCGTCGATTTGTGGCGTTCGCGCCATGCCGGCTCTGGGGCGCTGCCGGTCGTTTCCGCCGCCGCCGCAATCGTCTTCGCATCGGCGCTGTTCGGGAACAGGGTAACCGCCCCCGGGGTTGCGTCGTTCCTGACGATCGGCCTGATGCTTTGGTATGCGCCGATCGACCATGCCGTCGTAACGTTCGAGCGGATTATCGGCCACTCGCCCGCCAGTTCGGTTCGCGCGCGCTTGCGGATCGGGCTTTTCGCGGCTTCGGCGCTGGCGATCGCTGCCGCAGCGGCCGGGAATGCACAGCTTGTTGCCGCCGTCGTGGTGACGGCGCTGGCGGTGGCCGCCTATAAGATTCTGGAGATATTGCTGTCGCGCGTCATGGGGCGTCGCCAAGTCCAGTTGACGCTCGCGTGTCTGCTTTCCATCATGTTGGCAACAGGGGGGGCGCTCCCTTGGGCGGCGCCCCTGCTGCTGATCGCGGTCGCCGGCTGGCTGGCCTGGCGCGCCGGGAGGACGGCATGGATGCTGTGGTGACTGCGTCGGCCATTGCATTGCGCGAGTTGACGGTCGTGCGCCATCGCACCCGTGCGGTGGACGATGTGTCGATGACGGTCGGTCGCGAACGCTGGTTCGGTATCATCGGGGCCAACGGCTCCGGAAAGACGAGTCTTTTACGCGGACTCGCCGGCCGTCTGCCCTGCACGATGGGATCGTGCCGTATCGACGATCGCGAACTTTGCGATCAGCCCGCGGTCCGCGCCAAAAGCATCGGATTCATGCCACCTGCCGAATATCTTCCGGGCGCATTGACGGGACGTCAGCTTTTCGGCCTCATCGAGCCCGATCCAGATATCTGGTTACGGGCGATTGGACGAATTGCCGGGCCCCTTGGCCTCGACCGGCTCCTGGATATGAAAATCGGGGACTGTTCGGCCGGTATGAAGCAGCGGGTCGCAATTGGTTGTGCCTTTGCGAGCGGCCGGTCGCTCGTCATCCTCGATGAGCCGTTCAACTGGCTCGATCCGGTTGCGGCGCTGGACCTTCGCAAAGCGCTCCGCCAATGCGTCGATGACGGCCTTACGCTCCTGACCGCTCTTCACGACATGATCACGCTCACGGCTTGCGACGAGGGCCTGTTGATAGGAAATGGCAAGGTCGTAAGCCGGCTTGCGCCTCAAGACATTCTCGATGGGCGAAGTAGCCCGTTCGAGTTCGAAGCCAGCATGATCGCCCTGTTACGCAACGCCGCATAGATCGATTTCGGGGCCTATTTCAGCGTTCCGAGCCAATCGATGATCTCGCTCTCCAGCCGGATGCGCGCGTCGGACCAGCTATGGTCGGTCGCGACATGCAGCGTCTTGAGCTTCGTGCCACCCTTCGCCTTGATCGCGTCGCTCAGCGCATCGCTCATCGACGCGAAGCCGTCGTCGGAGGTCAGCACGAACAAATTGGTATCAAGGAGTTGCGGCGCGGCCTTGACGAAGTCAAAGCTCTCCTTGTTGGCGATGATTTCGTCCGCCATGATGTCAGGGCCGGTGCCCGCGAGTGCTTCGAGACCGTTGGCGCGGAGCAGCGCCGCGGCCTGATCGCGCGGCACCCCGGCGAGCGCGCCCATATTACCCGACGAGATCATCGCGGCGCCGAGCAGCTTCTTGTCGTGTGCCGCGGTCAGTGCGGTCACCCAGCCGCCCATGCTGTGGCCGATGACGACCAGCCGCGCGGGGTCGATCCGGAGCTTCGCGGCGTTGACGGGATCGCGCGCGAAGGCGAGCACCGCGTCGGTGTCGTCGAGGTTGCCCGCGAGGCGATAGTCGCCCGGACTTCCCCACGATCCGCGATAGTTGAAGGTGATCACCGTCCACCCCGCGCGCCGGATCGCCTGCGCAAGGTCGAGATTCTTCTCGAGCCCCGGCAGCCCGTGGCAGAGGACGGCGGCCGGATGCGGTCCGGCGCCCGCGGCGACATAGACGACGCCGTTGATCTCCACCCCGCCGCTCGGAATATGGACGACCTCCATCGCCGCCGGATGCTCTTTGTCGGCGGGCGGGTCGGTGTAGATCGCGGCCGGAATGCCCGGCGCCTCGGCCTGCGCGGCGAAGGGCAGGGCGGCCAGTGCGGCCGCGGCAAGCAGATGTCGCATCCTATTCTCCCTTGAAAGCGGTAAAGCTGCCGCCGCGTCCGGCGCCTTCGGTGAAGCGTCGGGCGCCCGCCGCCGCGCCTTCGCGCAGCGGCGCGACCCCGGCATGGGCTTCGTGCGCCAGCGCCCCCTCGATATCGAAATCCCACTGGCGATAGGCGCTGAGGCGGTCGCTGTTCATGCAGATTTGCGGGAAGGCGGCGATCTGCTTTGCAAGGTCGATCGCGGCGGTCAGCGCGGTTCCGTCGGGAACGACGCGGTCGGCGAGGCCGATGCGCAGCGCTTCGTCGGCGGCGACCGGGCGGCCGGTCAGGATCATGTCCATCGCGCGGCCCTGTCCGACGATGCGCGGCAGGCGAACGGTGCCGCCGTCGATCAGCGGCACGCCCCAGCGGCGGCAATAGACGCCGAACACCGCGCTTTCGGCCGCGACGCGCATGTCGCACCACAGCGCGAGTTCGAGCCCGCCCGCGACCGCATGGCCCTCGATTGCTGCGATCACCGGCTTTTCGAGCAGCATTCGCGTCGGGCCCATCGGGCCGGGGCCGTTGGGATCATAGCCCGACGTGCCGACCGCGCCGAGATCGAAGCCGGCGCAGAAATACCCCGCGCTGCCGGTCAGGATCGCGACCCGCGCCTCGGCGTCGTTCGCGAAGGCGGCGAAGGCTGCACGCAAGGCGATTGCGGTCGCGGGATCGACCGCGCCCCGTTTTTCGGGGCGGTCGATGGTGACGATCGTCACCGGGCCGTCGCGGTCGACCGACACTGTCATGCGCATATTCTCCCTTCGACCACCCGATGTCTTTCCGGGCTAACACGACAGGCGGGGCGAGGGCAAAGGGTTGAAATGGCCCGCGCCCCATCCTAGATCGTCGACATGCGGGCCGGGCCCCTCTGGCGTCGGCGGAAGGTTATTCCGCCACGTGATGTCGGACCGCATCGGGTGACACCGATGCTTGCGGCCCATCTCTCCCCTCAAATCCGGGTCGTGGTGTCGGCGTCACCTGCTTGATTTCAGCAATCAGGAGGCCCTTATGACGTTCAATTCCCAATTTTACCGGCTGACCGAATGGCATCGCCGGATCGACGACGCGCTCCGCCGCGAGAACCGCCGCCGCGGCGCCGATCCGTTCCGGCTGCTGCGGCTGAAGGCCGCGAAGCTCGCGATCCGCAAACGGCTCGCGAGCTTGTCGCGCCAGCCTGCGCTCGCGCTGTAATAATAGGATAAGCGACCGGTGACGCTGCCCTTAAGGGGCGGCGTCCCCGGCGTGTGCCAGGGATGATCATCATGGAATTTCTATTCGCCGACTGGCTGGGAACCCCGGCCTGGTTCTGGCTGGCCTTCATCGCCCTCGTCGCGGGACTGACCGCCTTCGACCTCGGTATCCTCAACCGCGAAAACAAGGAGATGGAGATCGGCGAAAGCCTGAAGCTTTCGCTGCTCTACATCGGCATCGCGCTTGCGTTCGGCGCGTGGATCTGGGCCGAGAAGGGCGGCGAGGCCGGCCTCCAATATTACACCGGCTTCTTCATCGAGAAGGCGCTGTCGATCGACAATATCTTCGTCATTTCGCTGATTTTCGCGACCTTCGCCATCCCGCCGCGCTACCAGTATCGTGCCCTGCTCTGGGGCATCGTCGCGGTGATCGTGCTGCGCGGGATCATGATCGCCGGCGGCGCGGCGCTGGTCACCGAATATGGCTGGCTGCTCTATGTCTTCGCAGCCTTCCTGATCTTCACCGGCGTCAAGATGCTGTTCGCGGGCGACAAGCCGATGGACGTCGCGGGCAACCCCGTCGTCCGCTGGCTGTCGCGCCATATCCCGATCACTTCCGAACTGCATGGCGAGAAATTCTTCGTGCGCGCTCCCGATACGAAGACCGGCAAGCTCGCGCTCGCCGCGACGCCGCTGTTTCTCGCGCTGGTCGTGATCAACCTCGCCGACCTGGTGTTTGCGGTCGACAGCGTGCCCGCGATCTTCGCGATCACGACCGATAGCTTCATCGTCTATACGTCGAACATCATGGCGATCCTCGGCCTGCGCGCGCTTTACTTTGCGCTCGCGGCGATGGTGCATCGCTTCCACTATCTCAAATATGCGCTGGCGCTGGTGCTCGTCTTCATCGGGTCGAAGATCTTCGTCGCCGATTTCCTGCTCGACGGCGGCAAATTCCCGCCGCTCGTCAGCCTGGGCGTGACGGTCGCGCTGATCGCGGGCGGGGTGATCTGGTCGCTGGTGAAGACGAAGGCAGAGGAACCCGCCGGCGGTTAGACCGCCATCAGTAGGATGTCGTCGTCGCGCGGCGCGGCGGCCTCGAAGGAGGGGAGCGGTTCGAACTCCTCTTCCTCGAGCGCGGCTGCGCCAAGGCCGTCGAGCTTGAAATGGCCGAGCCGGCGCTCGTCCTCGGAGCGCCAGTTCTTGTCGAGATTGAGGGCGCTGACGAACAGCGCGCCGTGGCGCTCGAACAACTGATGTGGGGCAAGCGTCATGCGCGTCCCGTTGTAGAGCGCCGTGATCCTGCGGCGGCGGGCGATCGCTTCCATCAGCGTCAGCCGGTTGTCATTCATCGCGAAATAGCCTCGGGGAGGGTCTGGAGGGAATTTGTGCGTTGCAGCATAATGCATCGGCGTGGCGAATGGGGCAAGGGAAAACGTTGTCATAGAGCGAGCTTTTCCTTTTCGCGGCTCCAATAAAAATGTCCGCCGGAGGCCTTGCGGCTTCCGACGGACAGGCTTTCCTCCCCAGGAAAGCTCGGGAGACGCGGGGTTTCGTGCAAGGCGCCCCGCGCCAAAGAGGGTGGCACGAGGGGGTGCAACGGGTCCCCTCGCGCCGAACTCGCTTAAGCGGCGAACTGATTCCCCGCTGCCATCAGGCCGCAAACTGGTTCATGGTATTGTCCTTGCCCGCGGCTTTGAGGGCCGCTTCGCCGGCGAAATATTCCTTGTGATCGTCGCCGATGTCGCTGCCCGACATATTCTGGTGCTTCACGCAGGCGATACCCTGGCGGATTTCGGCGCGCTGGACGTTCTTGACGTAGCCGAGCATCGCTTCGTCGCCGAAATATTCCTTCGCCAGATTGTCGGTCGACAGCGCCGCGGTGTGGTAAGTCGGCAGCGTGATCAGGTGATGGAAGATGCCCGCTCGCTTCGCCGCGTCGCGCTGGAAGGTGCGGATGCGGTTGTCGGCTTCGTCCGCCAGCGCGGTGCCGTCATAATCGACGCTCATCAGCTTGGCGCGGTCATAGGCGCTGACGTCTTTGCCTTCCTTTTCCCAGGCGTCGAACACCTGCTGGCGGAAGTTGAGCGTCCAGTTGAAGCTCGGCGAGTTGTTGTAGGCAAGCTTCGCGTTGGGAACGACTTCGCGGATGCGGTCGACCATGCCGGCGATCTGTTCGATGTGCGGCTTTTCGGTTTCGATCCACAGCAGGTCGGCGCCGTTCTGAAGGCTGGCGATGCAGTCCATGACGCAGCGATCCTCGCCGGTTCCGGGGCGGAACTGATAGAGGTTCGAGGGCAGGCGCTTCGGGCGCATCAGCTTGCCGCCCCGGTTGATCAGCACGTCGCCGGGGTTGCCCGCGCCCTCGACCTCTTCGCAGTCGAGGAAGCCGTTATACTGGTCGCCGAGGTCGCCGGGTTCCTTCGAGACGGCGATCTGCTTGGTCAGGCCCGCGCCGAGGCTGTCGGTGCGCGTCACGATGATGCCGTCTTCGACGCCGAGCTCCATGAAGGCGTAGCGGCAGGCGCGGATTTTCGCGATGAAATCCTCGTGCGGCACGGTGACCTTGCCGTCCTGGTGGCCGCACTGCTTTTCGTCCGAGACCTGATTCTCGATCTGCAGCGCGCAGGCGCCGGCCTCGATCATCTTCTTGGCGAGCAGATAGGTCGCCTCGGCATTGCCGAAGCCCGCATCGATGTCGGCGATGATCGGCACGACGTGGGTTTCGTGATGGTCGATCGCGTGCTGGATCTGCTTTGCTTTCACCTCGTCGCCCGCGGCGCGCGCGGCGTCGAGTTCGCGGAACAGACCGCCCAGTTCACGCGCATCGGCCTGGCGGAGGAAGGTGTAGATTTCCTCAATCAGCGCGGGAACGCTGGTCTTTTCGTGCATCGACTGGTCGGGCAGCGGGCCGAACTCGCTGCGCAGCGCCGCGACCATCCAGCCCGAGAGATAGATGTAGCGGCCCTTGACGGTGCCGAAATGCTTCTTGATCGAGATCATCTTCTGCTGCGCGATGAAGCCGTGCCAGCAGCCGAGCGACTGGGTGTAGTTGGCGGGATCGGCGTCATAGGCGGCCATGTCGGCGCGCATGATCCGCGCGGTATAGCGCGCGATGTCGAGGCCGGTGCGGAACTTGTTCTGGGCGCGCATGCGGGCGATGCTTTCGCCGCTGATGCCGTCCCACGTGCCGTCGTAATCGCGGATGAGGCGGCCTGCCTGCGCCATGTCTTCCTGATAGCCCATCGTCTGTATCCTTGTGAGGAGGTGATGGGTGGAAGGTGGCGAAAGTGTCGCGGAAAGGGAAAAGATTTGTCAATAAAATTTGTGAAATATGCCGGTTAGGTGTAAATCGGCGTGTAAATTAGTAAAGAAAGTTACAATCCATGGCGGAACGGCGCGTGTTTGCGGGGCCGGCGGTGCGCAAGGTGCGGCGCGAGGCGGGAATGACGCAGGCGGCGATGGCCGAGGCGCTCGATATTTCGCCAAGCTATCTCAACCTGATCGAGCATGGGCAGCGGCCGCTCTCCGCCACGGTAATCGTGCGGCTGGCCGAGCGCTTCGGCTTCGACGCCGCCAGGCTCGGCGCCGAGGAGGTGCCGGGTGGGCTCGCGGGCCTGCGGCGGCGGCTCGCCGATCCACGCTTCGCCGATCTCGGCATCGGCGCGCAGGAGGTCGAGCTATGGTTGCAGACCGCGCCCGCGACCGCCGCGGCCTTTGCGCGATTGTTCGACGCGGCGCCCGAGGAGCGCGCCGAAGGTCAGGGCGACGCGCCCGAAGTGGCCGCGGTGCGCCGCGCGATCGAGAAATGGCGCAACCATTTCCCCGATCTCGACGCGCGCGCCGAGGAGCTTGCCGACGAGCTGCGGCTAGCGGGGGGTGACCTGTACGGAACGATTTCGGAGCGGCTGCGCACGCGGCACCAGCTCGGCATCCGCATCCTGCCGAGCGATGTGATGCCCGACCGGCTGCGCTGGCTCGACTGGCATGCGCGGCAACTCATGCTGAATGAACTGCTGCGCCCGGCGTCGCGGACCTTTCAGGCGGCGGCGACGCTGGCGCAGATCGAGGCGAAGGGCGAAATCGACGCGCTCGTCGCCGGGGCGGAATTCGCCGAGAGCGCTGCCGCGCGGCTGTTCGAGCGCCACCTGATCCAATATTTCGCCGCCGCGCTGATGATGCCGTACAGCCGCTTCCTGCGCGCCTGCGACGCAACGGGATACGACCTGCTGCTGCTTCAGCGGCGTTTCGGCGCGGGATACGAGCAGGTCGCGCACCGGCTGACGACGCTCCAGCGCGTCGGCGCGCGCGGGCTGCCGTTCTTCATGCTGCGGATCGATCGCGCGGGGCAGGGCAGCAAGCGCTATGCCGGGGCGAGCCAGTCGCCGCTCGTCGACGGCGACGCGCGTTGTCCTTTGTGGGGCGTCCATGAAGCGTTCGCGCGGCCGGGGGAGGTGGTCGCCGATCTCGTCGAGATCGAGGACGGCTCGCGCTGGTTCACGCAAAGCCGCTCGGTCGCGGCGCCCGGCGCGACGGGCAGCGGCACCCCCGCGCGCTTCGCCGTCTGCGTCGGCGTCGACGCCAAGGTCGCCGCGCCGTTGATTGCAGCGCGCGGCATCGACCTGATGCGATCGCCCGCGACGCCGGTTGGACTCGGCTGCCGTCGTTGCACGCGCACCGGCTGCGTCCAGCGATCGACGCCGCCGCTCGGCCGCCCGCTGCGATTCAGGGAGGGCGAGCGCGGGGTCAGCGCGTTCGATTTCGCGGGCGATTAGAGCATCGTGCGTTAAGTCTGCAACGCCTTTTATCCGTTCGTGTCGAGCGAAGTCGAGACACCCATCGGCCTTGCGTGACACCGATGGGTGTCTCGACTTCGCTCGACACGAACGGGACGGTGGATCAGATTTGAGGCTCGATGCTCTAGCTCGGGGTTTAGCAAGCGCCGGACTTTAACGGGATCGGATTTTTCTCTTGAACGGAAAGTCCCGCCGACCGCCGCGCATCAGGCCTTCTGCGCTGCGACCCAGCGGTCGATCATCGATCCGAGCACGTCGATCGGCATTGCGCCCGCGGCGAGCGCGGTGTCGTGAAAGGCGCGGATGTCGAAGCGGTCGCCCAGCGCCGCCCGCGCGCGTTCGCGCGTCGCGACCCAGCGCGTCTGCCCGACCATGTAGCTCGTTGCCTGGCCCGGCCAGACGCAATAGCGCTCGATCTCGGTGACGTTCGACGGCTCGGGCGTGCCGAGCGCCTCGTTATAATAGGCAATCGCCTTCTCGCGGCTCCAGCGATAATGGTGGAGGCCGGTATCGACGACGAGCCGCGCGGCGCGGAACATATAGGATTGCAGATAGCCGAGGCGGCCGAACGGATCGCGGTCATAGACCCCCATTTCGTCGGCGAGCTGTTCGGCATAGAGGCCCCAGCCCTCGGTATAGACCGAATAGGCGGGCAGGCGCCGCAGGCGGGGGATTCCCGTTGCCTCCTGCGCAAGCGCGATCTGGTGGTGATGGCCCGGCGTCGCTTCGTGATAGGTCAGCGTCGGCAGCGTCCACGACGGATTCTCGGTCGTGTCGCGCAGGTTGATATAATAGGCGCCGGGGCGCGAGCCATCGAGCGCCGGGATCTGATAATAGCCGCCGGTTGCGCCGTCCTCGATCTCGGCCGGGACGCGCCGGATTTCGACCTTCGCCTTGGGCAGGCGGCCGAACATCTCGGGCAGGCGGCGCTGCATTTCCTCGATCTGTTCGTTGAGCTTGCCGATCAGCTCCGCCTTGCCGGCATCGGTGTTCGGATAGATGAAGCGCTTGTCGGCGCCGAGCGCGCGCATCCGCTGCGCGACCGTCCCGCCGGTCATGCCCTGTTCGCGGAAGATCGCGTCGGCGCGCGCGGAAAGGTCGGCCATGCGTTCGAGCCCGAGTTGATGAATCTCCTCGGCCGACATCTCGGTCGTCGTCGCGAAATTCAGGGCATAGGCGTAATATTCGTCGCCCTTCGGCAGGCGCCAGACCCCCGCGTCGTGCGTGGCCCTGGGACGGATGCGCGCCAGTTCGGCCGCCTGACGGCGCATCGCCGGGTAGATTTTGCTATCGACGATCGCCGCGCAGCGGCGCGCCCAGTCGCCTGCGATGCCTTTGGCTTCGGTCTTGGCCTTGAGATTGGTGGTGAGGCGATTGGCGTCGGCGGCGGGTGCCATGATCTTTTCATAGAGGCCGAGGGTGCGGTCGATGACGAAATCGGGCGCGAGGATGCCGGCCGCATGGTCGGTCTTCATCCGACCCGTTTCATTGTCGAGCTGGACCGCGAAATCTTCGCAGCGCGACAGATAGGCTTCCGCATCGGCGGCATCGGCGATGCCGTGCTGGTTGACGAGGAAATCGGGGATCGAGCGATAGGTGCCGCTGAGCTGGGTGACCGGATGCGGTTCGGGCCAGCTATGCAGGCCGTAAGTGAAATTGTCGTAGGCCTTTACATAATGCTCCCACGGACCGCGGAAGGTTTCGTAGTTGACGAGGTCCATCCCCGACAATTTCGACGCGTCGATCTTTTTAAGTCCCTCCAGACCGACGCGATAAAGGTCGTGGCTGCGCTCGATCCCGGCGGGCGACCGATCGGCGAGGCGCGACTTGGCCGCGGCGCCGGGCCCCTTGTCGAGCCCCAGGGCGGTCGCGAATTCGGGGTCGTTTTCGACGAGCATGTCGAACAGATATTCGTAGAGTGCGTTCAACCTGCCGCTTTCGCTTGTCGCCGGATCGGCAAGCATCGCGCGGGCGGGCCGCGCAGCGGCGGCAGCGGATGCAGCGGCGATTGCGGCCAGAAGAGTGCGGCGGTCGAGCATGGAAATCTCCGAAAAAATATGTTTCGGCAGCGGTTCTAGCCCGTCCGGTCAGCGCCGTATTGTATCCAGTTGATGTTCGCGCCATCGGCCGGGGGTGACGCCGCTGATGCGCGCGACGGCCCTGGTCATATGCGCCTGATCGGTGAAATGCAGGCGATGCGCGATGGCTGCGAGGGGTTCGTGGCTCGTCCGGACCGCGGCGAGAGCGGCGCGGGCGCGGATGTCGGCGCGATAGGCCTTCGGCGTGCAGCCATAAGCGGTGCGGAAACCCCGGCTCAGCGTCTCGGCGCGCACGCCGTGGGTCTCTGCCCAATCGCGAAGCGCGAAGGGGGCGAATGTCCGAAGGTCGTGGGCGAGCAAATCGGGCCAATCATGCGCGGCAGCGGGCGCGACCGCGAAATCCTCGATGAGCAGGGCGGCGGCATCCGCGGCGTCGCGGCCGGCGACACGAACCAGCGCATCGGGATCGCGCACCCGGCCGCGGACGTGCGGCGTGCCGGTCAACGCGGCCGGCAGGTCGAGGATCAGCACCCGCGCGCCGCGCGCTTCGACCCGGTCGAGATGCGATTCAAAGGCATGATGGATCAACGCATCGCCCGGCCCCACGTCGAAGCGCCCTTCGTCGCCGGCTTCCTGATACCCGCCTTCGAGGATGATCGCGACATAGGCCGTGTCGTGGCAATGGCGACCCCTGAGTTCGTTCGGGGCATGAGCGAGCAGGCCCAAAGGCGCGTCCGCGAAGGAAGGGGCGGTGAGGGAAGGGGATGCGACCATTGCCGCAGTCTACCGCCCGGCATATCGGCGGTCACCCCCGAATAGACCGGCGGCAGGTATCAACGGGCCGGCGGCGACCGGTGCGGCTTGCAACATCCCCCGTCCCATCCCGCCGTTTGACTGCGGACCGTTGCCCGATAGGGACGAAACGAGTGTAAAATTAACCGACAGTTGAGACCTCGGCGCTAGGGTCGGCATCTGAAAGGGCCAGGCTTTTCGATGTTCCGTCTGTTCAAACATTATGTGCCGCATGCCGTGGTCTGGCTGGCGCTGGTCGAGTTCATCGCGCTGCTCGGCTCGGCCGAGGCGGCCTGGCATATCTATGCCCATCTTTCCGGCTTCGACGCCGGGACGTTCGGCGAGCGCTGGGCGCGGATCGCGACCTTCGCGCTGTCCAATTCGCTCGCGATGATGGCGACCGGAATGTATGGCAGCGAGGCGCTGCGATCGATGAAGTTCGCGACCGCGCGCCTGCTGGCCGCGGTTTCGCTTGGCGTAATCTTCATCTCGGTCGTCGGCTTTCTGCTGCCTTCCGCGACATTGTGGCGCGTCAACAGCCTCTATGCGATGGGACTGGCGATCGCGGCCCTGTTCGTGATCCGGCTCGCGCTGACGCAGGTGGCGGGCGCCGAAGCGTTCAGGCGGCGCATCCTGGTGCTCGGCGCGGGCAAGCGCGCGGCGCGGCTGCGGGCGCTCGCCGACGCGCCGGGCAGCGGCCTTGCCATCGCGGGGTTCGTCGCCATGTCGGGCAGCGAGCGCGCGGTGCCGGACGCGGTTCCGCGCGAGGCGATCTCCAGCCTGTCGGATCACGCCGTCGCGCTCGGCGCGGGCGAGGTGGTGCTGGCGATGGAGGAGCGCCGCGGCGCGCTGCCGCTGGCCGACCTGCTGCGCGTCAAGACCACGGGCGTGCACGTCAACGACATCGCGAGCTTCATCGAGCGTGAGACGGGGCGCGTCGACCTGGCGACGACCAACCCGAGCGCGCTCATCTTTTCCGACGGCTTTTCGGCGGGACAGCGTATCTCGCGCGTCGGCAAGCGCGTGTTCGACATCGTCGCGAGCCTGTTGGTGCTCGTCGTCGGATTGCCGCTGATCCTGATCGCCGGAATCGCGGTCAAGTGCGACAGCCGGGGGCCGGTCTTCTATCGCCAGTCGCGCGTCGGCCTCTATGGCGAAGCCTATGACATATTGAAGATCCGCTCGATGCGCACCGATGCCGAGGCGGCGGGCAAGGCGGTGTGGGCGAGCGAGAACGATCCGCGCGTCACGCGCGTCGGTCATGTCATCCGCAAGCTTCGCATCGACGAACTGCCGCAGCTCTGGTGCGTGCTCAAGGGCGAGATGAGCATCGTCGGCCCGCGCCCCGAGCGGCCGAGCTTCGTCGAGGAACTGACCCGCGAACTGCCCTATTATGCCGAGCGGCACATGGTGAAGCCGGGGCTGACCGGCTGGGCGCAGATCAACTATCCCTATGGTGCGTCGATCGAGGATGCGCGGGTGAAGCTGGAATATGACCTCTATTACGCCAAGAATTATTCGCCCTTCCTCGACCTGCTGATCCTGCTCCAGACGGTACGCGTCGTGCTGTGGCCCGAGGGCGCGCGCTGACGGTGGCGACGCTCGGCGCCCTGTCGCAGCCTTTGTCGGCGCTGGCGTTCGCGGGTTTCGGCGGCGTCGCGCTATGGCTGCTTTCGCGGCCGCGCGAACGCATGGCGGCGCTGATGCCGGCGCCGCGCTGGCTGGTCGTCGCCGCGATCGCGAGCGCCGTCTGGTGTGCCGCGCTCTATCGTTTCGCGCCCGGATCGTCGCAGGCGATGGTGGCGCGGTCGCTCCGCGACCTGGCGATGCTCGGCTGGCTCGGCGCGACCTTCTGGCCGGCGCCCGCACCGATGCCGGCACCGCTGCGCCTGATCCTTCGCCTGCTCGTCACGATCGCCGCGATCACGCTGGTCGGCGGAATCGCGGTGCATATGCGGAGCGCGGCGGCCGGCGCGTGGCTGGGCCCGACGCTTGGCGTATCGGCGATGATCGTTGCGGTCGGCGGACTGCTGCTCGTCGATGGCGCGGCGCGCCGGGCGAGCGCGGGCCTCCGGATGCCGGTGATGGCGGTCGCGGGCGGTTTCGCGATGCTCTGGGCCTATGAGCTCAATGTCCAGCTGATCGGGGCGCTGACCGGCAAGCCCGCGTCGACGCTGATCCACCTGATCCCCGCAGTCGCGCTGATGATGGCGCCGACCTTCGTCCTCGCGGCGATGGATGTCGGGCGCGAGCGCATCCGGCTGTCGCGCAGCGTCGCGACGCGCACGCTGGTCCTGCTCGGTGCCGCGGCCTATCTGATCCTGATCGGGCTCGCCGGCGCGGTCGCGCGGCTGGTCGGCGGCGATTACGGCGAACTGGCGCAGGGCGTCTTCCTGATCGTCGCGCTCGGCACCGGCGGGCTGTTGCTGCTGTCGGCGCGGACGCGCGCGTGGCTGGCAGTGATGATCTCGAAACATTTCTTCGAGCATCGCTATGACTATCGCGCCGAATGGATGCGCTTCACCGCGACGCTGGCGCAAGGAGACGGCGAGGACGACCGCAACCTGCACCGCCGCGTGGCGAAGGCGCTTGCGGAGCTGACCGGCAGCCCCGGCGCGCTGCTCCTGCTGCCCGACGCGCAGGGGGCGTTCCGCGTCGCCGAGCAATGGCATTGGCCCGCGGGTCTGGAGGAGGGGGCGGCGCTGCCGCTGCGGTCGAGCTTCATGTTGCAGGAAAGCCGGCACATCGTCGACCTCGATGCCGAGCGCCGCGGGGCCGTGCCCGATGGGGAGGGCCTTGCGATCCCCGACTGGCTGCTCGACGACACGCGCGCCTGGGTCGTGGTGCCCGTGCTGCATTTCCAGCGGATGATCGCGGTGGCGGTGCTGCATCGCCCGCCGGTGTCGCGCGCGCTCGACTGGGAAGACCTCGACGTGCTGCGCATCGCGGGGCAGCAGGCGGCGAGCTACCTTGCCGAATCGCAGAGTCTGGAGGCGCTGTCCGAGGCGAAGCGCTTCGACGAGTTCAACCGCCGCTTCGCCTTCATCATGCACGACATCAAGAATCTGGCGAGCCAGCTCTCGCTGCTCGCGCGCAATGCCGAGCGGCATGCCGACAAGCCCGAATTCCGCGCCGACATGATCGGGACGCTCAAGATTTCGGCCGGGCGCCTGTCCGACCTGCTCGTCCGCCTGTCGCCGCGCGAGCGCCGCGCGGTGGAGGCGGGACGGACGCTCGTCGAGCCGCTGCTGCGCGACGTCGCGGCCGAGGTGCGGCCGCGCCGCGCGCTCTTCGTCGGCTGTCAGGCGGGGCTTGCGGCGTGGGGCGACGCGGCATCGATCCGCCAGATCGTCCAGCATCTCGTCGCCAATGCGATCGACGCCTCGCCCGCCGACACGCCGGTGCAGGTCGTCGCGGTCGCCGAGCAGGGGCGGGCGCGGATCGACGTGATCGACCAGGGCGGCGGCATGACGCGCGCCTTCATCCGCGACGAATTGTTCAAGCCCTTCGTGTCGACCAAGGACGGCGGTTTCGGGCTGGGCGCGTTCGAGGCGCTGGGGCTCGCGCAGGCGATGGGCGGGGCGATCGAGGTCGCGAGCGAGCCGGGGAAGGGCAGCGATTTCACGCTGTGGCTGCCGCTGGCCGACGCGCGCGAGGATGCCGGAACAGGGGAGCCTTTGGGGAAAGTGGCATAGGATGAGGGACGCGGGGACCGAAGCGCAGACATTGCTGATCGTCGAGGACGACCCGGGGCTGCAGGCGCAGCTCAAATGGGCTTATGACGATTATCGCGTGCTGATCGCGGGCGATCACGACAGCGCGATCGAACTGCTGCGCGCCGAGGAACCGGCGGTGGTGACGCTCGACCTCGGCCTGCCGCCCGATCCCGACGGCACGCGCGAGGGGTTTCGGGTGCTGAAGGCGATCCTGGCGAACAAGCCCGATACCAAGGTCATCGTCGTATCGGGGCATGGCGAGCGTGCGAGCGCGCTGACGGCGATCGCCAGCGGAGCATGGGATTTCTACCAGAAGCCGATCGACATCGAGGAACTGGGGCTGATCGTCCGCCGCGCCTTTCATGTCCGCGACCTCGAGGTCGAGAATGCGCGGCTCGCGAGCCAGGGGGCGGGCGATCATCGCGTCCTCGGCGGAATGATCACCGGCGCGCCCGAAATGATCAAGGTCGCGCGCACGATCGAGCGGGTCGCCGATCTCGACGTATCGGTGATGCTGCTCGGTGCGAGCGGCACCGGCAAGGAATTGCTGGCGCGCGGGCTGCACGAGGCGAGCGGGCGGCGCGACGGTGCTTTCGTCGCGATCAACTGCGCCGCCATCCCCGAGAATCTGCTCGAAAGCGAATTGTTCGGGCATGAGAAGGGAGCATTCACCGGCGCGGTCAAGACGACCGAAGGCAAGATCGAGCTGGCGCACGGCGGCACTTTGTTCCTCGACGAGGTCGGCGACATTCCGCTGCCGCTGCAGGTCAAGCTGCTGCGCTTTTTGCAGGAGCGGACGATCGAACGGATCGGCGGACGCAAGGCGATTGCGGTCGATACGCGCATCGTCTGCGCGACGCACCGCGATCTCGATGCGATGATCGCCGAGGGCAGCTTCCGCGATGACCTCTATTACCGGCTCGCCGAAATGGTGGTGAAGATTCCGTCGCTCGCCGAGCGGCCCGGCGACGCGGTGCTGCTCGCGCGCCATTTCCTCCATCAATATGCGCCCGCGATGAACCCCTCGGTCCGCGGCTTCGCGCCCGACGCGCTGCAGGCGATCGATGAAGGGCGCTGGCCGGGCAATGTCCGCGAACTGGAGAATCGTATCAAGCGCGCCGTCATCATGGCCGACGGCAGGTTGGTGATGCGCGAGGATCTGGACCTGGGGAGCGACGGCGAGAGCGACGAAAGCTGGCTCAACTTGCGCGCGGCGCGCGAGGCGGCCGACCGCGTCGCGATCCGCCGCGCGATGATGCAGAGCGAAGGCAATATCTCGTCGGCGGCGAAGCTGCTCGGGATCAGCCGCCCGACGCTCTATGACCTGCTCAAGCAATATCGGATGCAGGCCTGAATGACGCTGGCCCGGCCTTTACTGGCGTCGCTGATCGCGGCGGCAGCCTTGGCCGGTTGCGGCGACGCGCGTCCGGACGGTCCGCGCCAGCAATGGCTGGCACGCAGCGCCGAATTGCAGCGCACGATCGCCGACGATCCGGCGGCGATCCGGCCGCGCGTCGAACTGGCGCGCGCGCAGCTGCGGCTGGGCAACGGCCCGGGTGCCGAGGCATCGGTCAAGGCGGCACTCGCGGCGGGGGCGAACGACGACTATCTGCGCCCGCTGCTCGCACGCGCCTATGCGTTGCAGGGCGATGGCAAGCGCGCACTCGCGGCGCTCGACGCCGGGCCGATCGCGCCCGAGATGATCGGCGAAGCGGCGTGGGTCGCGGGCGACGTCCACCTCGCCGACGGCGATCTGGGCGCGGCGCGCGACGCCTATGATCGGGCGGTGCGCGAACGGCCGCGCGATTCGGCGCTGTGGGTCGACATCGCGCGTTTTCGCGATGCCAATGCCGATACGCTGGGCGCGCGCGACGCGGTCGATTTCGCGATCGAACTCGACGGACGGAATAGCGCGGCGCTGGCATATAAGGCCAATCTGACCCGCACGCAGGACGGGCTGAACGCTTCGCTCGGCTGGTATGAAAAGGCGCTCGCTGCCGATCCCGACAACGCCGACGCACTGATCGACCAGGCGGCGACGCTCGGCGACCTTGGCCGCTACCGGGACATGCTCGCGGCGCTGCGCCATGCCGCGACGCTCGTCCCGCGCGATCCCCGGCTCTATTATCTCCAGGCCGTTCTCGCCGCGCGCGCGGGCCGCTATGCCCTCGCGCGCAGCCTGCTTCAGCGCACGCGCGGCGAACTCGACGATCAACCCGGCGTCATGCTGCTCAGCGCGATCGTCGAACTCGAACTGGGCGGCCAGGCGGTGGCGGTGAACTGGGCCGAGCGGCTGATTGCCGAGCAGCCGCATAATCTGACCGCTCGCCGTATTCTGGCGGCCGCCAATTGGGCCGACGGCGATGCCGATGCCGCCGCCGAGGCGCTGGAGCCCATCATCGACCGGACGGATGCCGATAGCTGGTCGCTGCTTCTGGCGGCGCGCGTGGCGTCGGAGTTGGGGCGCAAGGGGGAAGCGGCCGACGATACGGCGCGCGCGGCGGCACTGGCGCCTGGCGAGGCGGGGCCGTTCGCGGTCGACAATGGCTATGGATCGCTCGCGGCCGCCGCCGACGCCGCGCCGCTCGACCCTGCGCGGGCGGTCCCCGCGATTTCCGCCGACATGGCGGCGGGGAATTATGGCAGCGCGATCGCGCGCGCGATGCGACTGCGCGATGCGAACCGCGGGGTCGCCGACGCGCATATCCTGCTCGGCGACGCGGCGCTTGCGGGCGGGCGTTTCGGGCTGGCGGTCGAATCCTATCGCGCCGCGCGCGCCCTCGACGCGGGCGAACGCACGACGCTGCGGCTCGCCAACGCGCTGTTCCGCGCCGGCGATCCTGCCGGTTCGGGCGCCGCGATTCTGACGCTGCGCGACAGCCAGCCATCGAGCATCGCCGCCGATCGGCTGGCGGGGCATCTGGCGATGGATATCGAACATTGGGATCAGGCGGCCGCGCATTTCGAGCGGGTGCAGCGCCGGATCGGCAACCGTGATGCCGTGATCCTGCGCGATCTGGCGCGCGCCTATGCCGCCGAGGGAGCGCGCGACCGCGCCCTGCCGCTGATCGCCATGGCGTATCGATTGCAACCGCTGAACGGCGAGATCATGCTCCTCTATGCCGACCTGCTCGAGCAGCGGGGCAACCGGCAGGCGGCGCAGGATTTGCGCGACAAGGCCGGGCAGATCGGGCGGTAAGGCGAGCTGCGGCTGGCTGTTTTGGGGTGGGAAGCGGCCATTGAAGGATGGCGCTGATTTCCCCTCCCGCTTGCGGGAGGGGCAGCGAGACTTACGAACTTTGTTCGTTAGTCGCAGCGGGGTGGGCCATCGCGACGTCGCTGCCCACCCCCGACCCCTCCCGCCTGCGGGAGGGGAGAAGAGTGGCCGCTTCTGGTCGAAACCCGCCGTTAGGCTTACGCCTCGCTCAGGTCGAGCAGCTCGCGCGCATCCAACCCGATGCGGCGCATCTGCTGGGCGACCGGGGGCCAGATGTTGGCCAGGAAATCCTCGCGCATCAGGTCGCGCAGCCGGTCGGTCGCGCCTTCGGCGACGAACATGCCGACCCCGCGCTTCACCGTGACCAGCGCCTCGTCCTGAAAGGTCTGATAGGCCTTGGCGACCGTCAGCGGATTGGCGCCTTCCTCGGCGGCGAGCGACCGCACCGAGGGCAGCATGTCGCCGTCGCGGTAGGTGCCGTCGAGAATCGCGTTGGCGATGGTGTCGCGCAGACGCTGGTACACGGGTTTGGATTGATCGAGCATGGCGCCTTAATGCCATAAGACAGCAGCACAGTCAAATCAGGATATTAGGTAACAGAGCCCTCGTTTGATATTATATGTCCCAGGCGCTCACGACATCGTCATATTCCGGGCGCGGCCGTTCGGAAAGGTCGGCGCCCGCCGTGCCGAGGAAGAAATAGCCGACGATCGTGTCGCCCGCGTGGGCGCCGAAGGCACGGGCGACCGCGGGGCTATAGGCGGCCCAGCCCGTCAGCCAGCTTCCCACGAAGCCATGCGCGTGCGCGGCGTGGAGCAGGTTCATGCCGACTGCGCCCGCCGACATCTGCTGCTCCCACAGCGGAATCTTGCTGTCGGTGACCGGGGTCGAGAGCAGCACGATCAGGGTGGGAGCCTGATGCGCGAACTGGTCGAACGCCGACAGGTCCATGCCCGCGGCGCCGGGATTCTCATCGACCCACGCCTGCTTGAGCAATTGGGCGAACGCATCCCGCTGGTCGTCGGCGACCGTCACGATCCGCCACGGCGCGAGCTTGCCGTGATCGGGGGTGCGCAGCGCGAGCGCGATGATGGTGCGCAGCGTCGCAGCGTCGGGACCGGGCGCGACCATGTCGCGCGCCTTGCCCGAGCGGCGGGTGGCGAGATGCGAGCGGAGCGAGGAGGTGTCGTTGAACATGGGGCGTCCTTTGGGCGTCTTTCCGCCGCCGCGCAAGTGTTGCGAACGGTTCGCAATAAATTCACGGCGGTCGACATGGTTTCACGCGCAATTAGATTCTTCCCTTGCGCAATTTTCGCGCTAGGTTGCCCGATATGCGCGGCAAAAAACGCCGCAGACACGACAATCGGGGTAAGGGACGCAATCGCATGAAAGACATGGCCTTGTGGAATGAAGGGGACTGGATCGCGGTCATCGCGCTCGTCCTCCTCGCTGTATTCCTCAGCATCGGCGCGCTGATCGCGGGCAGCAAGAAACCCGAATTCGCGGGCCATCCCAAGGGCCTCTACATGCTCTTCTTCGCCGAGATGTGGGAGCGTTTTTCCTATTACGGCATGCGGGCGCTGCTGATCTTCTACCTGACGCAGCACTGGCTGTTCTCGGACGGCAAGGCGAATCTGATCTATGGCGCCTATACCGCGCTCGTCTATATCACCCCGGTGCTTGGCGGTTATCTCGCCGACCGCTATCTGGGGCAGCGCAAGGCGGTGCTGTTCGGCGGCGTGCTGCTCGCGCTCGGCCATTTGTTCATGGCGTTCGAGGGCGATCACGGCATCACCGACGCCGCGACCAAGCAGGCCGATGGCGCCATCAACATCTTCTGGCTCGCGCTTGCGCTGATCATCGTCGGCTCGGGCTTCCTGAAAGCCAATATTTCGGTGATGGTCGGCCAGCTCTATCGCCTGACCGACCTGCGCCGCGACGCCGCTTACACCATCTTCTATATGGGGATTAACGTTGGTGCCGCGCTCGGCACCATCCTCGTCGGCTATCTGGGGCAGAAGATCGGCTGGTCCTATGGCTTCGGTCTCGCGGGTATTGGCATGGTCGCGGGGCTGATCGTCTTCGTGCTCGGCAAGAAGGTGCTGCTCGGCGCCGGCGAAGCCCCCGCGCCGCTTGCGCGGCAGAAGGAATTCGCGATCTACGGCATCGGCCTCGCCGCGGTTGCGGTGATGTGGGCGCTTGTTCAATATCAGGGCGTCATCCAGAATCTGCTGATCGTCTCGGGCGTCGCGCTGCTCGGCTATGTCCTCTACGAGAGCTTCAAGCTCGACAAGGAACCGCGCGAGCGCATGTTCGCGATCCTCTTCCTGATCGCGCTGAACCCGCTGTTCTGGGGGCTGTTCGAACAGGCGGGCGGCAGCTTCAACCTCTACACCGACCGCTATGTCGACAAGGGCGGCGTGCCCGCGTCGGTGTTCCAGTCGATCAACCCCATCTATATCATCCTGTTCGCGCCGATGTTCGCGGCGCTGTGGCAATGGCTCGGCAAGCGCGGGCTCGAGCCGTCGGCGCCCGCGAAATTCGCGCTGGCGCTGGCGCAGGTCGGCGCGGGTTTCCTCGTCTTCGTCTGGGGCGCGAACAGCGTCGGTCCCGAGGTGGCGACGCCGGTGCTCTTCGTCTTCCTGCTCTATATGCTCCACACGACCGGCGAGCTCTGCCTGTCGCCCGTCGGGCTCAGCGCAATGAACCGGCTGGCGCCGAGCTTCCTCGCCTCGCTGATCATGGGGGCCTGGTTCTACATGACCGCGGTCGGCAATTTCGTCGCGGGCAAGATCGGCGAAGCGACCGGCGGCGAGAGCGGCGACATGACCAAGGAGGCGACGCTCGCCATCTATCAGGAGATCGGCCTGATCACGATCGGCGTCAGCATCGTCGTGCTGGCGCTGTCGCCGATCGTGAAGAAGTGGATGCACCTCGATACGCTGCGCGATCGTCAGGACGCGGTGGCCGGCGAGAGCGAGCTTGGCGAAGCGCAGGCCGCGGGGGTCCATCCCGAACCCAGGGGGGCATGACGATGATCGGGGGCGTGAAGGGCGGGCTGCTCGCCGCGGTGTCGCTGGCGCTCGTCGGCTGCGCGGCGACGGGAACCGAAGCGAAATCGGCGAGCGACAAGCCGGCCGCGACGGTCGCGGTCGACCGGCCAGCGCGGTTCGACAAGGACCCCTATCCCTCGACCTACAAGCCCTATCCCTCGCGCCTGACGGTGGTGAGGAACGTCACCATCTTCGACGGTGAGGGCGGGCGGATCGACCATGGCTCGATCGTCCTGTCGAGCGGCAAGGTCCTGTCGCTCGGCGGCCCCGACATGGACTTGCCGACCGACGCCGACGTCTATGACGGGACGGGCAAATTTCTGACCCCCGGCGTGATCGACATCCACAGCCACCTCGGCGACTATCCGAGCCCGAGCGTCGAGGGTCTTTCGGACGGCAATGAAGCGACGAGCCCGGTGACGCCCGAGGTCTGGGCCGAGCACAGCGTCTGGCCGCAGGACCCGGGCTTTACCCGCGCGCTCGTCAATGGCGGCATCACGACGCTCGAAATCCTGCCGGGCAGCGCGAACCTGATGGGCGGCCGCTCGGTCGTGCTCAAGAATGTGCCCGCGCGCACCGTGCAGGGGATGAAATTCCCCGGCGCGCCCTATGGTCTCAAGATGGCGTGCGGCGAGAATCCGAAGCGCGTCTATGGCAACAAGGGTCGGATGCCCTCGACCCGCATGGGCAATATGGCGGTCGACCGCCAGACCTGGGCGAAAGCGGTCGCTTACAAGAAGAAACTCGACGAGGGGAAAGCCGTCGACCGCGATCTGGCGATGGAAACGCTGGTGGGCGTGCTGTCGGGCGAGATTCTGATCCAGAACCATTGCTACCGCGCCGACGAAATGGCGAACGTCATCGATATGAGCCACGAGTTCGGCTACAAGGTCGCAGCCTTCCACCATGCGGTCGAGGCGTACAAGATCGCCGACCTGCTCAAGAAGGAGGACATCTGCGTCGCGATGTGGGCCGACTGGTGGGGCTTCAAGATGGAAGCCTATGATTCGGTGCCCGAGAATATCGCGCTGGTGTACAAGGCGGGGGCCTGCACGGTCGTCCATTCGGACGACGCGAACCAGATTCAGCGCCTCAATCAGGAAGCCGCCAAGGCGCTCGCCGCCGGGCGCCGCATGGGGATGCAGATCAGCGACGAACAGGCATGGACCTGGCTCGGCATCAATCCTGCGAAGGCGATTGGCCTGGCTGACAGGGTCGGTAGCCTGAAACCCGGCAAGATGGCCGACGTCGTGCTGTGGAACGGCAATCCGTTCAGCGTCTATACCCGCCCCGAAAAGGTCTGGATCGACGGGGCGCTGATGTTCGACGCGAACGATCCGAAACGGCGGCCGGTGACCGACTTCGAACTGGGGCAGCCGGGCGAGGGGGATGTGAAATGATCCGCACGCTTCTTCTTTCCGCCGCCGCGCTGATCGCGCTTCCCGCAGCCGCGCAGGATATCGCCATCACCAACGCGAAACTCGTCATCGGCGACGGTAGCGCGCCGGTCGATGGCGGCACCGTCGTCGTGCGCGGCGGCAAGGTCATTGCCGCCGGGCGCGGCGTTGCGGTTCCCGCGGGCGTCGAAAGCGTCGATGCTGAGGGCCGTTACGTCACCCCCGGCATCGTTGCGGCGTTCAGCCGTGTCGGGTTGGTCGAGGTCGATTCGGTGGCGGGCAGCAACGACCGTTCGGCAAGCCGGTCGCGCTTTTCGGCGGGGCTCGACATCGCGCCCGCGCTCAACCCGATGGGCTCGCCGGTCGCGGTCAATCGCGCGGCGGGCGTCACCCGCGCGATTGTCGCGCCGGGGGACAGCAGCAATTTGTTCGCGGGGCAGGGCGCGGTCATCGACTTGGCCGACGACATGGATATGGTGACGAAACCGCGCGCGCTGCAGTTCGTCGCCTTCGGCGAGGACGGATCGGCGAAGGCGGGCGGCAGCCGCGCCGCGACCTTCCTGCTGTTCCGCGAGCAGTTGCTCGCCGCGCGCAGTTATGCCCGCAACCCTGCGACGCTCGCCGAATGGGGCAACGACGCGATGATCCAGCGCGCCGACGCCGAGGCGCTGGTGCGGGTGATCAACGGCGCGACGCCGCTATTCGTCCGCGTCGACCGCGCCGCCGACATATTGAACGTGCTGAAGCTGAAGGGAGATTTTCCCGCGCTGAAACTCGTTCTCGTCGGGGCGACCGAAGGCTGGCTCGTCGCGCGCGAGATTGCGGCGGCGAAAGTGCCGGCGATCGTCTCGCCGCTCAGCGACCTGCCCGACAGTTTCGAGCGGCTGGGTGCGACCCAGTCGAACGCTGGGCGGCTGGAGGCGGCCGGGGTCGATGTGTCGGTCGGCGTCTTCGACGACGACGATGCGCACAAGATGGGCTATACCACCCAATATGCGGGCAACCTCGTCGGCCTGACGAAGCTGCCGGGTGCGAGCGGGCTGACGTGGGATCAGGCCTTTGCCGCGATAACCAGCGCCCCGGCGCGCGCGGTGGGGATGGAGGGCAGCATCGGCTCGCTGAAACCGGGCCGCGCCGGCGACGTCGTGATCTGGGATCATGATCCGCTCGAACTCGGCAGCCGCCCGGTGCAGATATGGATCGACGGCAAGCGCCAGTCGCTGACCACGCGTCAGGACCGCCTGCGCGACCGGTATCTGACGCCCGAGGAAGGCGCGTTGCCGAAGGCGTATGATCGGTGATTACAGGTGATGGCAGCGTTTGTTTTTCCCATTTCGTCATCCCGGCGAAGGCCGGGATCTCGACCTAGCGATATTACGCTCGGGTGAGATCCCGGCCTTCGCCGGGATGACAAGGAAATGGACGGCGGCGCTGGGAGGAGAGGACTCCGATGCAGCCCATTTCGCTTCTTGTCGTCACCGGCGCATTGTTCGTCGGCTCGCATCTTGCCCTGTCGCACCCGCTGCGCGACGGGCTGGCGCGAGGGCTCGGCGAGCGCGGATTCCTGATCGTCTATTCGGTCGTCGCGATCGCGACCTTCGTCCTGATGGTGCAGGCGTTTCGCGGCCTGCCGCCCGAGCCGCCGCTCTGGACCGTCGGCGATCCGCCGTGGGCGGTCGCTTCGCTGCTCGTGCTGCTCGCGAGCATCCTGTTCATGGGGTCGCTGATCGGCAATCCCGCGCTGCCCGCGCCGGGTGCCGCAGCGAGCGCGCAGGGCGCGCCGCGCGGGGTCTTCGCGATCACCCGCCACCCGATGATGTGGGGCTTTGCGCTCTGGGCGCTCGCGCATGTGCTGGTGATGCCGACGCCGGGTCAGATTGCGCTGTCGGCGATCATCGCCTTTCTCGCGCTCGTCGGATCGGCGGGGCAGGACGCGAAGAAAGCGCGTCTGATGGGCGATGCGTGGCGGCACTGGGCCGCGCGGACGAGCTTCATTCCCTTCGCCCGGCAGGTCGCGGGCACGACCCCATGGGGCAACACCATCCCGCGCGGACATGCCTTGTTTGGCGGAATAGTGCTGTGGCTCGCCGCGACCTGGGCGCATGGTGCGCTCGGCTATATGGTCGCGGGGATCTGGCGCTGGGTGGGATAGGGCGCGATGAATCAAGAGGAAAAAGTCGCTGACCTGTCGCTGCGCCTGCTCGGCCGCGCTTACGACCAACTCGACGGGGGCGAGCAGCGCGTCATTCTTGCGATCGCCGAACGCGCGCCGACGAGCCGCAGCCCGGACGGCGGCGATGACGACCCCGATCCGTCGCAGACGAGCTTCGGCGAACGCTTGGCCGACCGTGTCGCGGCGATCGGCGGATCGTGGGGGTTCATCATCGGCTTTGCGATCGTGCTGTTCGTGTGGATGCTGATCAACTCGAAAGCGTTCGAGGGTTTGGGGCTCAGCTTCGACCCGTTTCCCTTCATCTTTCTCAATCTGATGCTGTCGATGCTGGCCGCGATCCAGGCGCCGGTGATCATGATGAGCCAGAACCGGCAGGCGGCGAAGGACCGGTTGACCGAGAAACTGGATTATGAGATCAACCTGCGCGCCGAGCTGGAGATCATGCGGCTGCACGAAAAGCTCGATCAGATGCGGTTTCACGAGCTTCGCGAGAAGGTCGAGGACTTGTGCGAGCGGTTGGATCGGAGGGGGTAGGGGGACGGCGGCTTTGGGGTGGGGAGCGGGCATTCCCAGCCACTTTCGTCATCCCGGCGAAGGCCGGGATCTCACCCTATCGTAATGACGCACCAGCGAGATCCCCGCCTACGCCGGGATGACGGAGTTCGGTCGAAACCCGGAAATCCTACAGCCGCACCATCCGCATACCTTGTTCCCCATAGCGCGGACCGCTCGTCCCGCCCACCGGCGCGGCGGCTTCGATCGCAGCGAGGTCGTTGGCGGTCAGGGTGAGGTCGGCGGCGGCGACGCTGTCCTCCATCGTCGCGCGACGCTTGGTGCCGGGGATCGGCACGATGTCGTCCCCCTGTGCGAGCAGCCAGGCGAGTGCGACCTGCGCGTTCGACACGCCATGTTTTGCAGCGACCCCGGCGATCGCGTCGACGATCGCGAGGTTTGCGGGCAGATTCTCATCCGAATAACGCGGGTCGTTTCGCCGCCAGTCGTTCTCCGGCAGTTCGTCGCGGCTGCGCACGGCGCCCGCGAGGAAGCCGCGGCCGAGCGGCGAATAGGGGACGAAGCCGATGCCGTGCTCGCGGCAGACGGGCAGGATTTCGGCCTCGACGTCGCGCTCCCAGATCGAATATTCGCTCTGCAAGGCGGTGATCGGCGCCGCCTTGGCGGCGCGGCGCAGCGTTTCGGGGCCGGCCTCGGACAGCGCGATGTGGCGGACCTTGCCTTCCTTGACGAGCTCCATCATCGCGCCGACCGTATCCTCGATCGGCACCGAGGGGTCGACGCGGTGCTGATAGAAGAGGTCGATCGTGTCGATGCCGAGCCGCTGGAGCGAACCTTCGCAGGCGCGGCGCGCATTTTCGGGCGAGCCATCGACGCCGACGATCTGCTTGCCGTCGAATTTGAAGCCGAATTTGGTGGCGATGACGAGCCCCTCGCGCTTGCCGCGGATCGCTTCGCCGAGCAGTTCCTCGTTGCTGAACGGGCCATAGATTTCGGCGGTATCAAAAAAGGTGACGCCAAGGTCGATCGCGCGGTGGATCGTCCGCATCGCCTCGTCCATGTCGGCGGCCTCGCCATAGAGGATATTGCCGCCCTTGATCATCGGCATACAGCCGATGCCGATCGCGGAGACGGTGAGACCCTGGCCGAGCTTGCGATATTTCATGGCGTTTCTCCTGTGCTGTCGCTGTCGACTCCATCGGCGGCGAATTTGGTGGCGGCGACATCGGCGATAACATTGCCGATGGTCCGAAAGATGTCGGGAAAGGTCTCGACCGCGACGAGCAGCCCCAACGGCGCGACGGGCACCCCCATCGCGATCGCGATCGGCGCGATCGAGGTGACGAAGCTGATCGACCCGGGCAGGCTGACCGAAGAGAGCGCCGCCGCCAGCGCGACCGCGAGGCCGACCGCCAGCGCCCATGGCGACAGCGAAATGCCGAACAGCCACGCGACATAGACGACCACCGCGAGGTTCATCGCCGGGCTGGTGAAGCGGAACAGCGCGACCGCGAGCGGCAGCACGACGTCGGCCTTCTTGGGATCGACGCCCAGATCGGCGGTCGCGCGCAGCATCGCGGGCAGGCTGGCGAGCGAGCTTTGGGTGCTGAGCGCCACCGCGAAGGGCGGTACCATCGCGCGGAGGAAGCGCGGCAGGGGAATGCCGGCGACGAGCACCGCGAGCAGCAGGCCGAGCAGGATCGTCGCGGCCCCGATTGCCGAGAGCATCAGCACATAATGGAGCAGCCCGCCGAAGGCCGAGACCCCGGCCTTGACCGCGAGCGCATAGCCGAGCGCGAAGACGCCGATCGGCGCGAGTGCGAGCACCCAGCCGATGACCACGAGCATCGCGTCGCCGAGCGCCTTGAACAGGCCCGACAGGATCGCGCGCTCGGCGCCGCCGACGCGGGTGATCGCGAAAGCGAAGATGGTGGTGAAGACGATCAGCGGCAGGATCGCGGTTTCCGCCGCGGCGGCGATCGGATTGGTCGGGATGAGTGACAGCAGGAAGTCGGCGAAGCTCGGCGACGCCCCCGTGCCGGGGGTTCCGCCGAGCCCGTGGCGCAGCCCTTCGGCGGCAGCGGACGAAAGCGGAAAGAGCTTCAGGAGAAGCGGCAGCAGCAGCAGCGTCATCAGTCCGGCGAGAATATTGGCGCCGATGAAGGTCGCGACCGCGCGCCCCGCGAGCTTGCCCGCGCGCGCGGCGTCGGCGGTGGCGGTGATGCCGGTGACGAGCAACGCGACGACGAGCGGGACGATCGTCATCTTGAGCGCGTTCAGCCACAGGATACCCACCGGTTCGATGAAAGGCAGCGAGGCGGTGCCGGTGTCGGGGGACGCCATCTCGATCCCGATCCCGAGCAACATGCCGGCGACCAGCGCCGAAAGGATGATCCATGCCGATTTCAAGTTCAAATCCCCCAAAGGAAGAGAGCCCAGCTTGCCAAGCAAAAACGGGTGACCTAGGGCCTCCCTATATGCCGGGGTCGGCTCTTGTCCTGCGACCCGGATTAAGTAGCAGAGGTGGCATGCGCAAGTTTTTCGGAACCGACGGGATTCGCGGACTGACCAATCAGGTTCCGATGACCGCGGAGGTCGCGATGCGCGTCGGCATGGCGGCGGGCGCGCATTTCCTGCGCGGCGCCCACAAGCATCGCGTCGTGATCGGCAAGGATACGCGATTGTCGGGCTATATGCTCGAAAATGCGCTGGTCGCGGGCTTCACCAGCGTCGGCATGGACGTGGTGCAGGTCGGGCCGATGCCGACCCCGGCGGTCGCGATGCTGACGCGATCGATGCGCGCCGACCTCGGCGTCATGATCTCGGCGAGCCACAATCCCTATGCCGACAACGGCATCAAATTATTCGGCCCCGACGGCTATAAATTGTCCGACGAGGACGAGGCGCAGATCGAGCAGCGGCTGACGCAGGAGCCGGCGCTCGCCCAGCCTGCGCATGTCGGCCGCGCGAAGCGTATCGAGGACGCGCGCGGCCGCTATATCCACGACGTGAAGCAGAGCCTGCCCGAATCGGTCCGGCTCGACGGCCTCAGGATCGTGCTCGATTGTGCCAACGGCGCCGCCTATAACAGCGCGCCGACGGTGTTCTGGGAATTGGGGGCCGACGTCGTCGCGATCGGGGTCGAGCCCAACGGCGTCAACATCAACGACCGCTGCGGTTCGACCGCCCCCGGCCTGCTCCAGGAAACCGTGGTCGCGAGCGGTGCCGACATCGGCGTCGCGCTCGACGGCGACGCCGACCGGCTGATCGTCGTCGATGAAAAGGGCGCGATCGTCGACGGCGACCAGATCATGGGGCTGATCGGCGCGAGCTGGGCGCGGCAGGGGCTGCTGAAAGGCGGTGGGATCGTCGCGACGGTGATGTCGAACCTGGGGCTCGAACGCTTTCTGGAGGGCGAGGGGCTGCGGCTCGAACGCACCAAGGTCGGCGACCGCTACGTGCTCGAGCGGATGAAGAGCGGCGGGTTCAACGTCGGCGGCGAGCAGTCGGGGCATATGATCCTGTCGGATCATGCGACGACCGGCGACGGCACGCTCGCGGCGCTGCAGGTGCTCGCCGAGCTGGTGCGGTCGGAAAAACCCGCGAGCGAATTGCTGCACCAATTCGATCCGGTGCCGCAGCTTTTGAAGAATGTCCGCTTCGCCGGCGGCAAGCCGCTCGAGAATGGCGACGTCCAGGCGGCGATCGCCGAGGGCGAAGCGGCACTGAACGGCCGCGGCCGCCTCGTCATCCGTACCTCAGGCACCGAACCGGTGATCCGGGTGATGGCCGAAGGCGACGATGCCGGGCAGGTCGAACAGGTGGTCGACATGATCTGCGATGCGGTGCGTGTCGCGGCCGCGAATTGAGCACCGAATAGTCTCCCCCCGTTCGTGCTGAGCTTGTCGAAGCACCGTTCTCTTCTCTATGAACGGTGCAGGAAGAACGGCCCTTCGACAAGCTCAGGGCGAACGGCCTTTAAGGAATATCCATATGCTTGAAATGCGACCCGATTGCGAACGTTGCGGCCGCGATCTGCCCGCCGACATCCACGGCGCGTTCATCTGCTCGTTCGAGTGCACCTTCTGCGCGACCTGCGCCGACAAGCTCGACGAGCGCTGCCCCAATTGCGGCGGCGACCTGCTCGACCGACCGCTGCGCGAGGGCGCGGCGCTGCACAAATTCCCGGCTTCGACGGAGCGAAAGTTCAAGCGTTGACTGCACGCGTTCTGATTATTGCCGGCTCCGACAGCGGCGGCGGTGCGGGCATCCAGGCCGACATCAAGGCGGTGACGATGCTCGGCGGCCACGCGATGACCGCGATCACCGCGATCACCGCGCAGAATACGCTGGGCGTGCAGGGCGTCCATGCGATCCCGACCGACATGGTGCTCGCGCAGATCGACAGCGTCGCATCGGACATCGGCGTCGATGCGGTGAAGATCGGCATGATCGGCAGCGCGGAGACGGCCGCCGCGGTCGCCGAGCGACTGACGCGGCCCGATCTGGCCGAGGTCGCGGTGGTGTTCGATCCGGTGATGATCGCGACGAGCGGATCGGTGCTCGCCGATGCCGCGACGATCGCGGCGTTTCGCGCGCTGCTGAATCGCGCGATGGTCGCGACCCCGAACCTGCCCGAGCTCGAAGCGCTCGGCGGCGAAGAGGCGGTGCTCGCGCATGGCTGCTCGCTGCTGGTGAAGGGCGGCCATGCCGAGGGCGAGACGGTGATCGACCGCCTCTTCGAAACCGGCGAGGGTGAGGTCGCGCGCTGGGAAGCGCCGCGCATCGACACGCCGCACAGCCACGGCACCGGCTGCACGCTGGCGAGCGCGATCGCGACCGGGCTGGCGCAGGGGATGCCGCTGGAACCCGCGATCGCGCGCGCGCGCGATTTCGTACGGCTGTCGCTGCTCGATGCGCCGGGGCTGGGGAGCGGGCATGGCCCGATGGGACAGCAGGCGGTGCGCAACGACGGACTGTTCACCGGACCCGCGCTCAACCAGATCACGCTGCCGGCGAACGATTATGCGGCGTCGGTCGCTTTCTACAAGCAACTCGGCCTGACGCAGATCGTCGACAGCCCTGAAAATGGATACGCAAGGTTCGAGGCCGCGAATGGCGTGACCCTGTCGATTCATGTCGGCGATGGCACGGCGGGCGGCACGACGACCTATCTGGAAAGCGGCGCCCTCGATGCCTGGGTCGCCTATCTCGCCCGGCGCGGGGTGCCGTTCGAGCAGATGCCGAAGGACGAGGAATGGGGCTGGCGCGAGGCGCGGCTGACCGATCCCTCTGGCAATCGCCTCTGCCTCTATCAGGCGGGCGAATATCGGAGATACCCGCCGTGGCGGATCTAGCTCCCCTCCCGCTTGCGGGAGGGGCTGGGGGAGGGCATGTTTCCCGCGTGCCCGATCTCGACAGACCCTCCCCTGACCCCTCCCGCAAGCGGGAGGGGGACCAATGATCGTCGGCGTCGACGAAGCCGGGCGCGGGCCGCTTGCGGGGCCGGTCGTCGCGGCGGCGGTGCTGCTATGCGAGGGCGGCATCGCCGGGCTCGACGACAGCAAGAAGCTGACCGCGAAACGCCGCGGCGAGTTGGAGATTCTGATCAAGGCACGCTGCCGCTGGGGCGTCGGCGAGGCAAGCGTCGCGGAGATCGACCGCATCAACATCCTGCAGGCGACCTTCCTCGCGATGGCCCGCGCGGTCGAGGCGCTGGGCTTTGACCCGCACGAGGTGCTGGTCGACGGCAACCGCCTGCCCAAATGGCGCTACCGCGCGCGCGCGATCGTCGGCGGCGACGCGCTCCATCCGTGCATTTCGGCGGCGAGCATCATCGCCAAGGAGCATCGCGACCGCTTCATGGTCGCCGCGGCGCGCGACTATCCGGGCTTTGGCTGGGAACGAAATATGGGCTATGGCACGCCCGAACATATGACGGCGCTGCGCAAGCATGGGCCGACGCCGCACCACCGCGCGAGCTTCGCACCGGTCGCGCAGCTCATGCTGATCTGACGGACGGGAGAGGGCGATGCGCAGCGGATTCACGGCCGATGACGTTGCGACCCAGAGCGGACGGCGCTTCCTGATCACCGGCGCCAACGCCGGGATCGGTTTCGAGGCGGCGAAGCTGCTGGCGGCGCGCGGCGCGCATGTCGTGCTCGCCTGCCGCGACGCGGGCCGCGCCGAGGCGGCGATGGACCGCATCCGCGCCGATACGCCCGCCGCCGACCTGTCGTTCCAGCCGCTCGACCTCGCCGATCTCGATCAGGTGAAGGAGGCGGCGAAAGTGGTGCTGGCGGGGCCGCGGATCGATGCGCTGATCAACAACGCCGGGGTGATGATCCCGCCGCGGACGCTGACGAAGCAGGGGTATGAGCTGCAATTCGGGGTCAACCACCTCGGCACCTTCGCCTTCACCGGGCTGGTCCACGGCCATGTCGACGACCGCATCGTCGTCACCGCCAGCCTTGCGCACAAGGGTGGGGCGATGGATTACAGCGACCTTGGCGCGCAGCGCAGCTATCATCACTGGCAGCGCTACCAGACGAGCAAGCTCGCGAACCTGCTCTTCATGTTCGAGCTCGACCGGCGGCTCAGCGCCGCGGGCCGCGCGACGCAGGCGATCGGCTGTCATCCGGGCGTCGCGCTGACCGAGCTCACGCGGCACCTGCCGTTCCCGCTGCGCGGCATGACGCCGCTCGCGACCCCCTTCTTCAACAGCGCGGCGCAGGGCGCCTGGCCGACCTTGCAGGCGGCGACCGGCGCGCATGTGCAGGGCGGCGACTATCTGGGGCCGCAGGGCCTGGGCGAGATATCGGGGCGTTCGGGCCCGGCGCGCGCCAGCGGCAAGGCGCGCGACCCGAAACCGGCGCGCGAGCTGTGGAACCGTTCGATCGATCTCACCGGCGTCGATCCGGGGCTGTGAAAGGGACGCGGGGGATGGCGCAGCATCTTATGGGCGCGGGCCCGCTGCACGACGCCGCCGGGCATCTGATCGACCCCGGCTATGCGACGCGCGAGGTGCGCCGCTACGACCGCGCCGCGATCGCCGCCAATCCGGCGCGGATCAAGGAATGGGATTATTATTGCGTGCTCGATGCCGATTTCGGGCTCGCATTGACCGTCGCCGACAATGGCTATGTGGGCTTTCTCGGCGTGTCGTGGATGGATTTGCGGGGACGGAGCTTCGTCAATCACGGTGCGCTGGTCGCGGAACCGATGGGCGGCATGGCGCTGCCGCCGAGCGCCGATCGCGGTGATATCGTTCAAACGCAGGGCGGGCTCGAACTCGCTTTCCGGCACGAGCCCGGCGGACGGCGGCTGACCGTCCATGCGCCCGATTTCGACGACGGTCGCGGGCTGTCGGGCGAGATCTGGCTCGATCAGCCCGCGATGGACCGGATGGTGATCGCAACGCCCTTCGCCGACGATATGCAGGCCTTTTACTACAACCAGAAGATCAACTGCATGCCAGCGCAGGGGCGTGTGAAAAACGGGTCCGAATCGCATGATTTCGTGCCGGAAACTGGCTTTGCGGTGCTCGACTGGGGGCGCGGCGTCTGGACCTATGACAATGTCTGGTATTGGGGATCGGCGTCGGGGCTGGTCGACGGACGCCCGTTCGGTTTCAACATCGGCTACGGTTTTGGCGACACCTCGGCGGCGAGCGAGAATATGCTGTTCGTCGATGGCCGCGCGCACAAGCTCGATCAGGTGACCTTCCATATGCCCAATGGCGCGCCCGACAGCGCGCCGTGGCGCTTTACGAGTAACGACGGCCGCTTCGAGATGGATTTCGCGCCCGCGGTCAACCGCTGGGCGAAGGTCGATGCCGGGATGGTCCAGACCGAGCAGGATCAGGTCTTCGGCTATTTCTCCGGCCGAGCGATCCTCGACGACGGCACCGCGCTGACCGTCCGCGACCTGCCGGGCTTCGCCGAGAAGGTCTCGAACCGCTGGTAGCCATCGCTGCGCGAAATTTTTTCCGCGAGTGAGTCCCGATCGTCACACCACCAGTGGTTGAGTCCGCGAGTCGCGACAGACTCCATATGTCGTGGCAGACTCCTTTCGTTCTCCTCCCCTTAACCATTTCGACACGCGGAATCCCTAGAGTCCTGGGCTTGACGGCGGACTCCGCCGGACTCATCAAGGCCTTCTTTGCAATGGAAACAGGGGCAAGCGGCATGGGTGTGATGGAACGGGTCAAGGCCCCGGCGGCGAAGCAGCGGACACCGAAGGCGGTTCCGGCCGACCTGCCGCTCGACAGCATCCTGCAGGGCGATTGCATCGATATGATGCGCTCGCTGCCCGCCGCGTCGATCGACATGATCTTCGCCGATCCGCCCTATAATCTGCAACTCGGCGGCGACCTGCATCGCCCCGACGGCAGCCAGGTCGATGCGGTCGACGACGAATGGGACAAGTTCGACAGCCTCGCGACCTATGACCGCTTCACCCATGCGTGGCTGAAGGAAGCGAAACGCATCCTGAAGCCCGGCGGCAGCATCTGGGTCATCGGCAGCTATCACAATATCTTCCGCGTCGGAGCTGCCTTGCAGGATCAAGGCTATTGGATCCTCAACGACATCGTGTGGCGCAAGGCGAACCCGATGCCCAATTTCAAGGGCACGCGTTTCACCAACGCGCACGAGACGCTCATCTGGGCCTCGATGGGAGAGAAGGCGCGCTACACCTTCAACTATCGCGCGATGAAGACGCTCAATGACGAATTGCAGATGCGCAGCGACTGGCTGATCCCGATCTGCGGCGGGCAGGAGCGGCTGAAGAAGGGCGGGCACAAGGTCCACCCGACGCAGAAGCCCGAGGCCTTGCTCTATCGCATCCTGCTCGCCTGCTCGAACCCCGGCGACGTGATCCTCGACCCCTTTTTCGGCACCGGCACCACCGGAGCGGTCGCGAAGCGCCTCGGCCGCCATTTCATCGGCATCGAGCGCGAGGATGATTATATCGCGGCGGCGAAAGAGCGCATCGAAATGGCGCTGCCGCTCGACGAGAGCACGGTAAAGACGATGATGGCGCCGAAAGCCGCGACGCGCGTCGCCTTCGGGACGCTCGTCGAAGGCGGAATGATCGCGCCAGGATCGGTGCTGACCGACGCCAAACGCCGCTGGAAGGCGGTAGTGCGCGTCGACGGCTCGCTCGATTGCGCCGGACAGGACGCGGGGTCGATCCACAAGGTCGGCGCCGGCGTTCAGGGCGCGCCAAGCTGCAACGGCTGGACTTTCTGGCATATCGACGACGGCAAGCAATTGCGCGTGATCGACGCGGTGCGGCAGGACTGGCTGCTCGCGAACGAGGCGTAATAGACTGCGTCATTGCGAGCGAAGCGAAGCAATCCAGGGTTCGCGTAAACCGCTCTGGATTGCTTCGCTTCGCTCGCAATGACGGAAAAAGGGTAGGGATTATGTTCGCTCCGCTGACCAAACCCGACCTCGGCACGACGTGGGAAGACGCGCGCGTCTACCTCCGCCCGGCCTGCTTCGTCGATCGTCCGCACGAGCTGGACGACGCCTGCCTGCGCCTTGCCGACACGATGGTCTGGTTCGCGGCGTGGCACGTCAGCCTGCGCGACGACGGCAGCGTCAAATCGGCGATCGTTCCGGTGCCCGAACTCGACGCGTGGATCGCGGCGATGCCCGACCGGCTCGCCGAAGCTACAACGGCGCAGCGCGCCGCGGTGGCGCGCCCGCGCGGCAATCTCCAGCTCGGCGAGCGCGTCGTGCGGCTGGGCGAGCCGCAGCTCATGGGCATCCTCAACGTCACCCCCGACAGCTTCTCGGACGGCGGCAAGCATGTCGACACCGCGGCGGCGGTCGACGCGGGTTTCGCCATGGCGTCGGCGGGCGCTGCGATTGTCGATGTCGGCGGCGAATCGACTCGGCCGGGCGCGCCGCTGATTTGGGAAGGCGACGAGATCGGCCGCGTCGAAGGCGTCGTTTCGGCGCTTGCGAAGGGCGGCGTCGCGGTGTCGATCGACACGCGCAAGGCCGCTGTGATGGAGGCCGCGCTGGCGGCCGGCGCGACGATCGTTAACGATATTTCGGCACTCCGCTACGACGAGCGGGCGATGGAGGTCGTCGTACGGGCCGGCTGCCCGGTCGTGCTGATGCACGCGCCGTCGGCGAAGAGCGATCCGCACGAGGGCGGCTCTTATGAGCACCCCGTTTTCGACGTCTACGACCTGCTCGCCGAGCGCGTCACGGCGTGCAAGGCGGCGGGGATTGACCCCGCGAAGATCATCGTCGATCCGGGCATCGGCTTCGGCAAGGGTGTCGGCGATAATCTGGCGCTGGTGAACGCGCTGGCGCTGTTCCACACGCTCGGTTGTCCGCTGTTGTTCGGCGCCAGCCGCAAGCGGATGATCGGGGCGCTCGATAATGAGGCACCCGCCGACGCGCGGCTGGGCGGTAGCGTGGCGCTGCATTATCAGGCGGCGACGCAGGGTGCGCAGTTGCTGCGCGTGCATGACGTGGCGGAGAACCGGCAGGCACTGCGGGTATGGCGCGGGCTCAGAGATGCGGCGTTGACGGGGTGACAGTCAGCTAAAATGCGCTCCAGTTGATGCGCTTCTTGCCTTGCTTCTTGCGAAGAGATTTGCGCCCAATCAACTTTGAATGAATTTCAAAGTTCTCATCGATTTTGACGATAAGAATCTTGCTGAAGTTTCTGCTGAGATTCAGTTCGATAATGTTGGTTGATTTGATCGGACTAATGGTCTTGATCTCGATCAGGTCATTTCCCAATCGGCCATCTGAACCCTGTGCGTAGTTCCGGTGAAGCCGGATTCCATATTTTATCGCGCCATGCAGCTCGCCGAGATCGCCATAAACTTGCAGATGCTTGCCGGTAAGGTCGTGATAATCCCTAGCCGTACCGAGTAGACGGTCGAAGATTTCTGTGAGACGGGGATCGGGGTCGAATGGTGCTTCGCTCGCTTCCGGTTGTTCGATAACTTCGTCGAAATCTTCATCTTCGCCGAAGTCGTCCCAACTCATCCATTCGCCATCGCCCAGATATAAGGCATCGCTGTTCGGTGGGTTGTCATATATTCTCATATTTGCTCTCTCAAGCTGCCGTATCGATCCCCAGATCGCTGAGCTTGCGATAGAGCGTCGAGCGCCCGATCCCCAGCCGCCGCGCGACTTCGCTCATGCGGCCGCGATAGTGGCCGATGGCGAGGCGGATGACGTCGGCTTCGATCTCTTCCAGCGGCCGCAAATTGCCGTCTGGCAAGTAAAGCGTGATACCGATCGCTTCGCCGTTGATCGCGACATCGCCTTCGCCCCCCGGCGTGCCGCCGCCGAGCGCGGCTTCGATTGCCTTGAGATCGGCGCTGGTCAGGACGTCGGTCTTGCTCGACGTCGCGGCGCGGAACAGCACGTCCTGCAACTGGCGGACATTGCCTGGCCAGGCATAAGCGGCGAGCAGGCGCAGCGCGTCGTCGGTGATGCCGATCGGCCCCATGCCGGGCAGGCCGCCGATGCGCGCGAGCAGATGGCGCGCGAGCGGGCCGACGTCGCCGCGGCGCTCCGAAAGCGAGGGCAAAGTGAATTGCGCGGTCGACAGCGCGTAGAAGAGGTCTTCGCGGAAATGCCCCGCCTCGATCAGCTTGTCGAGCGGGCTGGTGCTCGTTGCGATGATGCGGACATCGACGCTCTGGCGGATCGAGCCGCCGATCATCTGGACTTCGCCGCTGTTCAGGAATTCGACGAGCTTTGCCTGCGTTTCCAGCGGAATGCATTCGACATGGTCGATGATGATGCTGCCGCCGTCGGCCTGTACCAGGCGGCCGACCTGCCGGTCGAAGGCGCCGGGAAAGGCGCCGCGTTCGTGGCCGAACAGCCCCGATCCGATCAGCCCCGGCGACACCGCCGAGCAATCGACCATGACGAGCTGGCCGCGCGCGCGCGGCGATGCGCTGTGGATCGCGCGGGCAAAGACTTCCTTGCCGGTACCGGGCTTGCCGTTGATCATTACCGGGACGCGCGCGCGCGCGGCCTTGGCGGCGATGGCGAGCGCGCTGCGGAAATTGGGGCTCGACCCGATAATCTCCTCGAACGCCAGCGGGGCGCGGAGCTTTTCGGTGAGCGGGCGGAGTTCGCCTTGCGGGCCGTTCGGCGCGACGATGCGGTCGAGCGCGCCGAGCAGCCGGTCGGGGGCGATCGGCTTCTGCACGAAATCGCTCGCGCCCGCGCGCATTGACGCGACCGCGATCTCGACCCCGTTGCGCATCGTGATGACGATCAACGGCAGTGCCGGGCGCCAGCGGCGCAGTTCGGCGACGAATTCGGCGATCGGCATCCCCGGCGTGCCCTGGTCGACGAGCACGGCGTCGAGCGTCATCCCCTCCTGCGTGCCGAGCTTGGCGAGCGCGGTGTCGGTATCGCCCGCGACGACGCTGCGCCAGCCGCCGCGCGAGACCAGGGCCGACAGAAAGCGCTGCTGGGCAGGCTCGCTGTCGACGATCATCACCATTCGCGTGTCGCGCGCATTCGCCATCGTTCTGATTCTGCCCCCTTTTGGCGACATTTGCCATGCCGGATTCCGCGGTCGCGCCAAGTTGTAGCCGCTAGGGGTAAAAGGGGCATTAAGGCCGTTCGGCTTTTGCCGCAGTCCGATTTGACCAAAGTGTCCTTGAGCATCGGGGGCGGCGTGGCTAAGACCGGCGCGATATTTCGATTCTGGGCGCGCGGGCGCGTGCCTTTCGGACAGAATGGCAAAGGGGACAGGTCATGGCACAGCAGGAAATGAAAGCGGCGAACGAAACCTATGCGGGTTTCCTGAGCCTGTTCAAGGTCGGCGCAATCGCGAGTGCGGTCGTGGCGATCATCGTCGTCCTTCTGATCTCCTGACCGGCCCTCCGGCATGCGCATCGCCGTATTGAAGGAGCTCGCCCCCGGCGAGACCCGCGTCGCCGCGACTCCCGAAACCGTGAAGAAATTCATTGGGCTGGGTGCCGAACTTGCCGTCGAAAAGGGAGCGGGGGAGCAGGCGTCGATCGCCGACGCCGACTATGTCGCCGCAGGGGCCTCCGTTGGCAGCCGCGCCGAGGTGCTGAAGGGCGCGGGCATCATCCTCGCGGTTCAGGGACCCGACCCCGCGGGGCTGAAGGGCTTTGCCGACGGCGCCTGGCTCGCCGCCGGGCTCAACCCGTTCGGGGAGCGCGCGCGGGTCGACGACTATGCCAAGCTCGGCCTCGAAGCGCTGGCGATGGAATTCATGCCGCGCATCACGCGCGCGCAGTCGATGGACATCCTCTCCAGCCAGTCGAACCTCGCGGGCTACAAGGCGGTGCTGATGGCGGCGAACGCCTATGGCCGCGCTTTTCCGATGATGATGACCGCGGCGGGCACGGTCAGCGCCGCCAAGGCCTTCGTCATGGGGGTCGGCGTCGCCGGGCTGCAGGCGATCGCAACCGCGCGCCGCCTTGGCGCTCAGGTCAGCGCGACCGACGTGCGCGCGGCGACCAAGGAACAGATATTGTCGCTCGGCGCCAAGCCGATCTTCGTCGAGACGGTCGCGGGGATCGAGGGCGAAGGCACAGGCGGCTATGCTACCGAAATGTCCGACGAATATAAGGCGGCGCAGGCCGAACTCGTATCGTCGCATATCGCCAAGCAGGATATCGTCATCACCACCGCGCTGATCCCCGGGCGCCCCGCGCCACGGCTGATCTCCGACGCGCAGCTTGCGACGATGCGCAGCGGCAGCGTGATCGTCGATATGGCGGCCGAAAGCGGCGGCAATGTCGAAGGATCGGTGTCGGGCGAGGCGAAGAAGATTCACGGCGTCACCGTGATCGGCGCGAAGAATATCGCCGCGCTGATGCCCGCCGACACCAGCGCATTGTTCAGCCGCAACCTCTTCAACTTCCTCTCGGCCTTCTGGGACAAGGAACAGGGCAAGCCCGTGCTCGACGAGGAAATCGGCAATGCGGTGCGCCTGACGCAGGGCGGCAAGGTCGTCAACGAACGGCTGCTCGCCTGACCGGCGGCTAGCGGGAGATACGCAATGGACTTCATTTCCATCTTTTCGATTTTTCTTCTGGCCTGTTTCGTCGGCTATTTCGTCGTCTGGTCGGTGACCCCGGCGCTGCACACGCCGCTGATGAGCGTGACCAACGCGATTTCGTCGGTGATCATCGTCGGCGCGCTGATCGCCAGCGCAGCTGCGGGATCGGCGTCGTCGAAATGGCTCGGCCTCGCCGCGGTGGTGATGGCGAGCATCAACATCTTCGGCGGCTTTGCGGTCACCGAGCGCATGCTCGCGATGTACAAGAAGAAAGAGCGCTAAGGCGCTGGTTCATTCGTCACCCCGGCGCAGGCCGGGGTCTCGCCGACGAGGTCGAACGCGGCGATGATATCCTGGCCTTCGCCGGGATGACGGTCAGGGGGAAGAGTTTCACATGCACGAAGTAGCACCGATCAATCCCTGGGTGGCACTGGCCTATCTGGCCTCGGGCATCCTCTTCATCCTCGCGCTGCGCGGGCTTTCGAGTCCCGCCTCGTCGCGGCGCGGCAACCGTTACGGCATGATCGGCATGACCATCGCGGTCGTGACGACGCTGATCACCCATGCGCCGTGGAAAAGCGGCGATGCCGCGAACAGTTATGTCGGCATCGATGCCGTCGCGATGGCGGAGATATTGGGCGCGATCGCGATCGGCGCGATCATCGGCATCGTCATGGCACGGCGAATCGCGATGACCGCGATGCCGCAGCTTGTCGCGGCGTTCCACAGCCTCGTCGGCCTCGCCGCGGTGGCGGTGGCGGCGGCGGCCTATCTCAATCCCTCGGCCTTCCACATCGCCGATGCGGCGGGGCAGATCTTCACCGTCAGCCGCGTCGAAATGGGCCTCGGCATCGCGATCGGTGCGATCACCTTCTCGGGGAGCGTGATCGCTTTCCTCAAATTGAACGGCAACATGTCGGGTGCGCCGATCATGCTGCCCGGCCGCCATATCATCAACCTCGGCACGCTCGCGGCGATCATCGGCCTGATCGGCTATTTCCTGACCGACCAGTCGCCGGCCGTCTTCTGGACGATCACGGCCTTGAGCTTCCTGATCGGCTTCCTGCTGATCATTCCGATCGGCGGCGCCGATATGCCGGTCGTCGTGTCGATGCTCAACAGCTATTCGGGCTGGGCCGCGGCGGCGATGGGTTTCACCCTTGGCAACACCGCGATGATCATCACCGGCGCGCTCGTCGGCTCGTCGGGCGCGATCCTGTCCTACATCATGTGCCGCGCGATGAACCGCAGCTTCATCAGCGTGATCGCGGGCGGATTCGGCGCCGATGCGGCGGCGTCGGGCGGCGGGGCGAAGGAACAGCGCCCGTGGAAACCGGGCAGCGCCGACGACGCCGCTTTCCTGATGAGCCAGGCCGAGAATGTCATCATCGTTCCCGGATACGGCATGGCGGTGGCGCAGGCGCAGCACGCGCTGCGCGAAATGGCCGATGTGCTCAAGAAGGAAGGCGTCAACGTCAAATATGCGATCCATCCGGTCGCTGGGCGTATGCCGGGCCATATGAACGTGCTGCTCGCCGAGGCGAACGTCCCCTATGACGAAGTGTTCGAGCTGGAGGATATCAACGGCGAGTTCGCGCAGGCCGACGTCGCTTTCGTCATCGGCGCCAACGACGTGACCAACCCGGCGGCGAAGACCGACAAGACCTCGCCCATCTACGGCATGCCGGTGCTCGACGTCGAAAAGGCGAAGACGGTGCTGTTCGTGAAGCGCTCGATGGGCGGGGTCGGCTATGCCGGCGTCGACAACGACGTCTTCTATATGGACAACACCATGATGCTCCTCGGCGACGCCAAGAAGATGGCCGACGACATCGTCAAGGCGCTCAACGGCGGCGGGCACTAAGGGCCACGGCGGGATGGTCAAAAAGCGCTGGGTCGTCGGCGGCGTAGCTGCGGCCTCGGCGACGGGCGCGGCGATCTGGGCCGCGCCGCTGGCCGCCGACCCCGACGGCGTCAAGGATTGCGGCCCCGACGTCGCGAAGCTCGCTTTCGACAAGGCACAGGCCGATGCCGCCGCCGAGCCCGACTGGGCGCAGACGGGCGGCACGATCAACGATGAAAGCTGCCTCAACCGCACCGCGATCCGCGGCATCGTCGCGCCGGCGACCGAAGCGCAGCTTGCCGACGCACTCGCCTATGCGCGCGCGAACAAGCTGCCGGTGACCGCGGCGGGCGCCAAGCACAGCATGGGCGGGCAAGCCTTCGCCAAGGGCGGTGTGGTCGTCGACATGCGGCGGATGAACGCGGTTCGGCTCGACCGCGAGGCACGCATAATCACCGTCGGCGCGGGTGCGCGCTGGCACGATATCCAGAATAAGATCCATCCCGAGTTCGCGATCAAGGCGATGCAGTCGACCGACGTCTTTACCGTCGGCGGGTCGATCGCGGTCAACGCGCACGGCATGGACCACCGCGCCGGGGCGATGATGGGATCGATCCGCGCGCTGCGCGTGATGCTCGCCGACGGCCGCGTCGTCACCGCGTCGCGTGCGGAGAATCCCGATCTCTTTCGCCATGTCGTTGGCGGTTACGGCCTGTTCGGGATCGTCACCGAGGCGACGCTCGATGTGGTGCCGAACGACATCTACCGCTCGGCGCGCGCGGTAATCGCGACGAAGGATTTTCCGAAGACCTTCGCGGCGCTCGAGGCCGATCCCGAGGTCGGGCTCACCTACACCCATTTGTCGACCGCGCCGGGCAGTCTGCTCGAGGAAGCGCTCGTCTACAGCTATGCCAAAGTGCCCGACGAGGCGGGGCTGGAGCGCGCGCCCTTGTCGGAGGTCGGCGCGGTCAAGCTGCGCCGCCTGACGGTCAATATGTCGAAGCGCGCCGACTGGCTCAAATCGCTCAAATGGTGGACCGAGAAGAACGTCGAGCATCGCATCGAAAGCTGCACCGTGACGCGGGCGCAGGCGATGCAGGATGGCGAAGCGTGCCTCGTGTCGCGCAACGACCCGATGCATGACTCGGTGCCTTATCTCTATAACAAGCTGCGCGACGAGACCGACATCCTCCACGAATATTTCGTGCCGCGCGCGGCGCTGCTGCCGTTCGTCGCCGAGCTGCGCGGGGTGTTCAAGCGGCACAGGACCAATCTGCTCAACGCCTCGATCCGCGCAGTCGAAAAGGAAGAGAATGCGCTGAGCTACGCCCCCGAACGGGCGTTTTCGGTCGTTCTCTATATCAACCAGTCGGCCGATGCTGCGGGGAATGCGGAGATGGATCGGCTGACCCGCGAGTTGATCGACCTGACCGCGAAGCATGGCGGGCGCTTCTTTCTGCCCTATCAGCTTCATTATTCGGGCGAGCAGCTTCGGCGAGCCTATCCCGAGTTCGATGCGTTCGTTGCCGAGAAGAGGAAATGGGACCCGGAGGAGCTGTTCCGGAATAGTTGGTATGATCGTTACGCGCCTAGCGCGTAGCAACCGGAAAACAGGCCGCGGCGATCCGGCCCTCGATCACCAGCGGCGCCCCGTTCCGGTAGAGCCGCCACACGAACCCCCGATCGTCGGTCGCGACCGCTATCACCGCATTCTTGCGCACCGCGACGACGCGCCCGCCGGCATCGGCGATCGTGCGCAGTGCCTTGCCCGTGTCGCCGACCACCGCAACCTGCCGCCCCGACGGGCCGACGAAGGGCAGGGCGAGCATGATCGCTGCCCAGGCAAGCAGGGCAAGGACGGCGCCGATCAGCGTGCGTTTCATCAGTAATCGTAGATATGTTCGAGGGTCGCGCCCTCGGCGGGGAGCGCGGCGAGCCGAGCCGATAGCGCGGGCACCTTGACCAGATAGCCGCGCCGTTCCCAGCCCGGCCGGTCGCCGAGCGCCATCGTCAGCAGCGGCTTGCCCGCCGGCTTCGACGCGGGCGCGAGCACGGTGAGGAAGATATCGTCATTGCCCGCAATCTCGCGGAAGGTGATGCCCGCAGCGGCGATCTTCTGCGCGAGGTCGGTGAACTGGGCATAGCGCGGCGCGTCGACGATGGTGCCTTGCGCGCCGGACGAAATGACCTTCAGCCGCGGGTCGATCGCCGCGACCTGTTCGGGAGTCGCGTCCAGCACCAGCCGCATCCGCACCGCGTCGGCGCCGAGTGCGGTGCCGCTCGCCCAGCCGATGAGCTTTGCATAGCCCGTCTTCACCCCATATTCGAGGCTGAGCGCGACGCGCCGCTCGACCCCGCGCACCCCGCCGAAATCGGTGTGCCAGAGGCCGGTGAACGCCTGCCCGAAGGGAAAGCGATACCAGGGCGTTTCGTGCATGAAGGCGCCGTAACGCTGCTGTACCCCTGCGGCATAGCGATCCTCGGCGCTGCGATAGCCGCCGATCCATTCGAAGGCGCGACCGATCGTGTTTTCCCACGCCGCCTTCACCGCCATTTCGGCGCTGAAGCTGATCCCGATCGTATAGAGCATCACCTTCGCATCGCCCGCATCGCCGGGGTCGGCGGCGCGATTGAGCGCGCAATAGCTCGACCAGAAGCTGCCGATATCGCGGAAATAGCGATAGCTGCTTGGCGGTTTATCCCGAAGATGGCGGCCAAGGCTCTCGGCCGAATAGACGATGTGCCATTCGGGATAGGTCAGCAGCGTGCGCGCCTCGGGCCGCCGGTCGGCCGCGTTGGCGAGCAGCGGCCGGTAAGGTGCGGCGGCCTGCGCCGATGGCCCGCAGCCGAGTTCGATGTAGAGGATCGGCCAGAGGATCAGTGCGAAGATCAGCAGCGCCAGCGCGTAGCGCTTTTTGAAGCGACGCTTCTTCCGCTCGGTCACGCGGTCTTCCGCGCCATCGCATAGCCGACATACGCCGCCCAGCCGCCGAGAATCAGGTGCGGCAGATTGGCGAAGAAGCGGGTGATGAGCGGCAGATCGATGGGGCCATAGAGAAAGATGCCGCCGTCGAGATAGCCCATGCCGGTGATGAGCCCGAGCACCCCGTCGAGGAAATAGAGCGGGCCGAAGACCCGGAAATATTGTTCGGCGGCGCGGCGCGAATGCCAGGCGGCGATCCCGCCCCACAGGCCCGAGGCGAGGTGGAGCGCGTCGTCATAGAGATCGAGCTTGAACAGGCCGAAAAGATTGCCGTCGGCATCCTCGAACGCAGGGACATAGCCGACGATCACCACCGCGACGAGCGCGGCGAAATAGATCCAGCCCCATCTGCGTATCGGGTCCATCGCTTGGCTCCTCCTTCCGCGCGGCGCACGCCGTCCGCCCTTCGTCCCAGATGAACGATATTCGGCGCGGCGGGTCAAGCTGCGCCTCGACCGGGCGGCAACTTGCCGGTAAGGCAGGCAAAAATTCGAACCAGGGAAATGATCATATGCGCAAAATCGGCCTGATCGGCGGCATGAGCTGGGCCTCGACCGAGCTTTATTACCGTCATCTCAACAAGGGGGTGCAGAAGCGGATCGGGACGTCGTGCTCGGCGCCGATCCTGCTCGAAAGCCTCAACTATTGCGAACTTTCGCGCCTTTCGACCCCCGAGCAATGGGACCATGCGAAAGAGGTGCTGATCGCATCGGCGAAGCGGCTGGAGGATGCGGGCGCGACCGCGCTGATGATCGCGGCCAATTCGATGCACAAGGTCGCAGAGGATGTCGCGGCGGCGATCTCTATCCCGCTGCTCCACATCGTCGACGAGACGGGCGAGAAGATGAAGGCCGACGGGATCAGGTCGGCGGCGGTGATCGGCACCCGCAACGTGATGGCCGAACCCTGGTTCCGCCAGCGCCTCGTCCGCCACGGATTGACCCTCGCGCCCTATGACGCCTCGCGCGCCGAGGTGATCGACGATATCATCTATGACCAGCTCATGCAGGGCAAGGTGACCGAAGACGCGCGCCGCACGATGCGGACCTTCATCACCGACATCGCCAAGCAGGATGTGCAGGCGCTGGTGCTCGCCTGCACCGAACTGGTGATGCTGGTCGATCCGGACGCCAATGTCCTGCCGATCTACGACACGACGCGCATCCATGTTGCGGCGGGGGTGGACTGGATATTGGGGGATGCACCCTAACGGTTCCCCTCCCGCAGGCGGGAGGGGGAACTAGCTCACCCGCGTCCAGGTCACGGTGCGGCAGAAGACCGCGACGCAGCCCTTCATCGTGAGCTTGTTGCCGGCGACGCGCAGGTGCGCCTTGTAATAGCGGCCGTCCTCCGGACTATAGCCCTGACCGCGCCAGCCGTCGTCGGTGGGTACGAGATCCCAATAGATTTGCAGCCCGGTCACCGCGCGGCCGCGCTTCGCCTTGTCGGGGTTGCGCTCGTCGAGTTGGCCGCCCGCCGGCTGCTTGATCAGCAGGCGCTCGATCCGCCCGCACATCTTCGCGCCGCACGGCGCCATCGCGACGATGGCTTTCCCGTCGTCGGTCTTCCAGCGCCCACCGACCGACGCGGGCGCGGCGGCTACGGACGGAACGGCGACCAGGGCGCCAAGCGCCCATATCATTCTTTGAACCACTGCGACCTCTCCCCGGCTTATTAGCTACAGCCATGTCAGCAACCTGCTTGGCATCCGTCAAGTCTTGCCGCATGATCCCCCCAAACAAGGGAGAGACCTATGCGATTCCACGGCTTTTGCCACGCGGCGACGCTTGCCCTCGTCGCGGCTTTCATCGCCAGCCCGGCGGCGGCCAAGACGATCAGCGTCAGCGCCGATACGCCCGACGCCAATGAAAAGCTGCAGGAGGCGCTGATCCTCGCCGAGCCCGGCGACACGGTCGAACTCGGCGCAGGGGTATGGAAGCTGACCGACGGCCTGTCGCTCGACGTCGACAATGTCACCGTGCGCGGCGCGGGAACCAAGGACGGCGCGGGGTCGATCCTCGACTTTTCGGGTCAGCAGGGGGCGGGCGAGGGGCTGCTCGTCACCTCCGACGATGTTTTCCTCACCAATTTCGCGGTGCTCAACACGCGCGGCGATGGGATCAAGTCGAAGGGCGCCGACCGCATCGTCTATCACGAGCTTCGCGTCGAATGGACCGCCGGGCCGAAGGCGACCAACGGCGCTTATGGCGTCTATCCGGTCGAGAGCAGCGACGTGCTGATCGACAGCGTCTATGTCCGCGGCGCGTCCGACGCGGGCATCTATGTCGGCCAGTCGAGGAATATCGTCGTCCGCGATTCGATCGCGACCGAGAATGTCGCGGGGATCGAGATCGAAAACAGCTTCGACGCCGACGTCCACGACAATATCGCAACGAAGAATACCGGCGGCATATTGGTGTTCGACCTGCCGAACCTGCCGCAGCAGGGCGGGCACAATGTCCGGGTGTTCGAGAATATCGTCAATGACAACAGCACGCCGAATTTCGCGCCGAAGGGCAATATCGTCGCGAGCGTGCCGACCGGCACCGGGGTGCTGGTGATGGCGAACACCCATGTCGAGATATTCGGCAACGCTTTCGACCAGAACGGCACCGCCAATGTGATGATCGTCGGCTATCGCTACGATCAGAAGGACCCCAAATATCAGCCGCTGCCGAAAGCGATCGTCGTGCGCGACAATCAGCACGGCAAGGCGGGCTATGCCCCCGCCTTCGCTGGCGGTGCCGAGATCGCGGCGGCGCTGGGCGGCGCGATTCCGCCGATCCTGTGGGACGGCGCGGGCGACGCGGTGGTGCTCGACAAGGTCGGGGTGCTGTCGCTGGGCCTGCCCGACGTGACGACGCCGCAGAGCGAAGCGAAGCCGGTGCCCGCCGACCTGTCGAAGGGCACGCCGCCCGCGCCGCTCCCCGGCATCACGCTGCCCGAAGCCATGGAGGCGAAAGTCCGGTGAAACGCGCGGTCGCGGCGCTGGTGGCGGCGCTGCTTTGCGCGAGCGGCGCGAGCGGCGGGGCGCCGCCGCATGTCGATCAGGCGCTGATCGACGGCGACGCGATGCCGCCGAAGCTGTCGGCATTCGGGCTGTTCGCCGCGAACGATCCCGCGCGGCCGGTCGCAAGCTTCGCCTATACGCTGGAGACGCCGCTGTTCAGCGACTATGCCGAAAAGCATCGCTTCGTCTCGATCCCCGCGGGGCAGAAGGCGAAGGTGCGCGCGGACGGGACGATCGATTTTCCGGTCGGCACCGTCATCGTCAAGAGCTTCGGCTGGCCCGACTGGAACGGCGGGCGCCCGGTCGAGACGCGGCTTTTGATCCACCGCGCCAAGGGCTGGGTCGCGCTCCCCTATATCTGGGACGCCGACGGCAAGGACGCCTCGCTCGCCATCGCCGGGCGCCGCGTGCCGGTGACGTTCAAAAGCCCCGACGGCGAAATGCACAGCATCCAGTACGGCGTGCCCAACCGCAACCAGTGCAAGGAATGCCACAATCTGGCGGGAACGATCGAGCCGATCGGACCCAAGGCGCGCAACCTCGTGCTGCCGACGGCGATGAACGCGGATGCGAAGCGGCTCTATTTCGATAATCCCGAGGCGTTGAAGCCGGTCATGCCGCGCTGGGACGACCCGACGAGCGGCACGGTGCAGGATCGCGCCCGCGCCTATCTGGAGGCGAATTGCGCGCATTGCCACAACCCGCAAGGGAGCGCGTCGAACAGCGGCCTGTTCCTGCGCTGGAACGACCCGGTCGGGGTCAATTACGGTATCGGCAAGCGCCCCACGGCGGCGGGGCGCGGCAGCGGCGGGATGGACTTCGCGATTGCGCCGGGCAACCCCGATCACAGCTTCCTCATCTATCGCCTCGAAAGCCTCGACCCCGGGATCGCGATGCCCGAACTGGGACGCTCGACGGTGCACAAGGAGGGCGCGGCGCTGCTGCGGGAATGGATATCGGAGATGCCGAAAGGGGAGTGAGAGCAGGCGATCGGGCTTGAATGATATGGACCCAGCCCATATTCGTCATCCCGGCGAAGGCCGGGATCTCATCGTCGAGACCTGACGCGCCGTCGAGATCCCGGCCTTCGCCGGGATGACGCAACAAGCGGATGGTGCGCCGAACCTTATGACCTCTCTCGTCCTCCACGATTATTTCCGCTCCTCGGCCAGCTACCGCGTCCGCATCGCGCTGAACCTGAAAGGCCTCGCCTATGAGCGCGTCGAGGTCAGCCTGATCGCGGGCGAGCAGAAGAGCGACGAATATCTGGCGCAGAATGCGCAGGGCTTCGTGCCGATGCTGGTCGCCGATGGCGAGACGATCATCCAGAGCCTTGCGATCATCGACTGGCTCGACCGCGCGTTTCCCGAGCCGCGGCTGATCCCCGACGAAGCGATGCCGCGCGCGGTCGCGCTCGCGCAGGCCTATGTCGTCGCGTGCGACATCCATCCGCTCAACAATCTGCGCATCCTCAAATATCTGACCCGCGATCTGGGGCTGAACGAGCAGACCAAGGACCGCTGGATTCACGAATGGATATTGCAGGGCTTCGACGCGCTCGAAGCGATGGCGGGCGAAGGCAGATATCTCGGCGGAGATGCACCGGGGATCGCCGACTGCTGCCTCGTGCCGCAGATGTACAATGCGCGGCGTTTCGAAGTGCCGATAGATCATTATCCGCGCCTGATCGAGATCGACGCGGCGTGCATGGAGTTGGAGGCATTTCAACGCGCGCATCCCGATGCGGTGAAAGCGGCGTGATCCGCTTTCTGATCGGAGTCGCCGCGCTGGCGCTGCCGGCGACGGCGATGGCGCAGGACGTGGTGACCGATCAGACCGAGGATGATGTCACCTATTGCTGTATCCAATGGGCACCGGTGCCGCCGCAGGTGATCATCGTGAACGGAAGCGGTGCGCTCAGCCCGTCCGACAGCGACATTGTCCAGGCCGCGAGCCTGATTTCGAATCTCGACCTCGGCCTCGGCGCCCGCATCGAAAATCGTCTCCGCGACGAAGCGGGGATCGTCCAGTTCCGCCGCTCGGACGGGCGCACCGCGCATCCGACGAGCCAGGGGGTGACCTTGCGCGGGCTCGGCGGCAATGCGTCGAGCCGCGCGCTGGTCACGCTCGACGGGGTGCCGCAGGCCGATCCCTTTGGCGGCTGGGTCGCCTGGTCGGCCTATGACGCGATCAACCTCGGCGGCATCATCGTCACGCGCGGCGGCGGCAGCGGGGTCGACGGACCCGGCGCGCTTGCGGGGACGATCGGCCTCTATTCGACGATGACCGACGGCGCCGAAGCGAGCGCCGCCTATGGTAGCCGCGACAGCCTCGACTTTTCGGCCAGCGCGGGCGGCAATCTCGGCAATGGGCAGGTGGCAATTGACGGCCGCTACAGCCGCGGCGACGGCTTCGTTCCGATCGTGAAAGGCCAGCGCGGCGCGGTCGATCGCGCCGCGCCCTACGAGCAGGGCGGGCTCGGTATCCGCCTGCGCTTCGACGCCGGCGACGACAGCCGGATCGAGGCGAGCCTGCGCGGTTTTTCGGACCGTCGCGACCGCGGCACCGATTACACGACGAGCAAGTTCGACGGGATCGATGCCAGCCTGCGTTTCGTCCACGATCCGTGGGGTGCGACGCAATGGCTTGCGCTCGTCTATCTCCAGCTTCGCGATTTCGACAGCGGCTTCGCGAGCGTCGCGGCGGGGCGGAACAGCGTCGCGCCCGCGCTCTTCCAAAGCGTTCCCGCGACCGGGATCGGCGCGCGCGTCGAGGTACGGCCCGCGATCGGCGATGCCAATCCGCTCCGCGTCGGCGTCGACTGGCGCCGCACCACCGGCCGCACCGAAGAGGATTATTTCTTCTCCGGCACCACCCCGGGCCGCCACCGCATCGCCGGAGGCAGCAGCGACACGGTCGGCGCATTCGCCGAATGGACCTCGGGCGAAGCGGGCGACGGCCTGCTCTGGACCCTCGGGGGCCGCATCGACCGCTGGTGGCTCGGCACCGGCTATCGGCTCGAACGCAACATCGGCGGGTCGCTGATCACCGACCTCGATTTTCCAGCGCGAAGCGGCTGGGAAGGGAGCGGCCGCGCGGGCGTGCGCTGGACCTCGGGCGGCTTCGCGCTGCGCGCCGCGGCCTATCGCGGCTGGCGTCTGCCGACTCTCAACGAACTCTATCGCCCGTTCCGGGTAGGCGCTGATACGACCACCGCGAACGAATTGCTCAAACCCGAGCGGCTATGGGGCGGCGAGGTCGGCGCGGACTGGAGCCGCGACGGCACCAAGCTGTCGGTAACCTTCTTCGGCAACCGGCTCGAAAACGCGATCGCCAATGTGACGCTCGCGCCGAACCTCAGCCAGCGGCAAAATCTGAGTGCGATCGACAGCAAGGGGATCGAATTCGCCGCCGACCAGCAGCTCGGCCCGGTGGCGCTGCGCGCGACCTGGGCCTTTACCGATGCGAAGGTCGATGCTGCGGGCGCTGCGGCGAGCCTCGATGGCCGCCGCCCGGCGCAGATCGCGAAGAACAGCGGCAGCGTGTCGCTGCGATCGACCGCGAGCGGCCCGTTCGGCGGTTTTGCGACCTTGCGCTATATCGGCAAGCAGAATGAGGACGATCTCGGGCTTCAGGTGCTGGACGACGCGCTGACGCTCGATGCGGGCCTGTCGTGGCGCGTCACCGATGCGGTCAGCATCGAGGCGCGGGGCGAGAATCTGACCAACACCCTCGTGCCCGCGGCGATCTCGTCGGCGGGGATCGTCGAGCGTGCGACGCCGCGCACGCTCTGGATCGGCGCGCGGCTCGGCTTCTGAAGGCTTCACAGCGCGAAATCAGGCGATAGGATGGAGCGCACCGGGACCAGCGTTGGGGATTTTGAAGGCATGGCCGCGAAAAAGCTGAATCTCGACAATTTCCTGCCTTACCGCCTGTCGATCGCGTCGAACACGCTGTCGAGCCGGATCGCCGCCGAATATCAGAACCGCTTCGGGCTCAAGATTCCCGAGTGGCGGCTGATGGCGGTGCTCGGCGAAGGCAAGCCCAAGACGCAGCGCGAACTCGTCGCCGCGACGCGGATGGACAAGGTGACGGTCAACCGCGCGGCCAAGGCGCTCGCCGACCGCCATCTCATCGCGCGCCAGGCGCACGAGGCCGACGGGCGTTCGCACCATCTGGAACTGACCGATACCGGCCGCTCGCTCTACGACGCCATCGTGCCCGCAGCGCTCGCCAGCGAAGCGCAGCTCGAATCGAACCTCAGCGGCAGCGAGCGCGCGACGCTGATGGCGATCCTGGCGAAGCTGACCGCGGCCGCCGAAGACTATGGCTGACCGCGTCTATCGCGCGGCGCCGCCGGAGACATTGCGCATCGAGGCGCTCGGCGAGCTGACCGTGCTGTTCGACCGCCGATCGATGCAGACGCATCTGATGACCCAGCTGATGCCCGAGATATTGGCCGTGATGGCCGGCGACCCCTGCAATGCGGCGACGGTTGCCGAGCGGCTGGCGGCGCGCTTCGACCTGGGCGGCGACGGCGATCCAACGCCACTCCTTGCCGAACGGCTGGCCGAACTCGCGGCGATGGGACTGGTGGCGGAGGCGTGAGGCACAGCACGCGCATCGCGGTCGGCCCGGTCCAGTTTCGCATCGGCAGCGACTGGCGCGCGCCGGTCGCGGCGCTCGACCGGCTCTATGCGAGCTATCCGCAGGACGACGCGCGGCCTGCCGATGCGACGGTGCGGCTGTTTGCGGCGCGCCCGTGGCGGCGCTGGCTGCGCCCCTCGGTGCAGATCGGCGGCGATTTCGTGATTCCCGACGCGCTGCCGCTGCCGCTCTCGATGGGGCTGCTCGCCGCCGAAATGGGAATGAATTTGCAGGTCGCGCTCGGCTGGCGGCGGCATCTGCTGCTTCACGCGAGCGCCGTCGCGCGCGACGGGCGTGCGGTGATCATGTCGGGCGAGTCGGGGTCGGGCAAATCGACGCTGGCGGCACTGCTCGGCGAGGATGGCTGGCGGCTGATGGGCGACGAGTTCACGCTGATCGACCCGGCGGGCGGCGACGCGCTGGCGTTCCCGCGCGCGGTCAGCCTCAAGAATGCGGCGATCGCCGAGGTCGCGGCGCGGGTCGATGCTGCACGGCTCGGCCCGCTGCTCGCGGGAACGCCGAAGGGCGATATCCGCCATCTGATCCCGCGCCCCGACGCCATCGCCGCGATGCACGAGCCCGCTCGCCCGGTGCTGCTGCTCTTTCCGCGCTTCGGCGGGGAGGCGGCGATCGAGCCGATGGGCGAGGGTGAGGCCTTCGTGCGTCTGACCGAAGCCTCGACCAACTATGTCGCGCTCGGCGAAGCGGGTTTCGCAGCGCTGACGCGGCTGGTGCGCGGAACGCCGGCGTTCGGTATTTCCTACCCCGACAGCGCGACCGGCATGGCGCTGGTCGAGCAGCTTTTCGCCGAGTCCGTCCGATGAGCGCGACCCGCGCCCTCGTCGACCTGCTCGCCGGGCGGCGCGAGGCTGCGTCGCTGGCGCCACGCGAATGGGACGGCGTGATCTCGGTCGCGCGGGCGGAGGCGATGCTGGCGACGCTCGCGCATCGTTTGGACGGCGCGGATCTGCCGCCCGCCGTCGCCGCGCTGTTCGCCGACCAGCGCGCGGCGGCGGCGGTCGCGCAGGCGCAGTCTTTGTGGGAAGCTGAAATGGCGCGCCGCGCGCTTGCGAGCGAGCGCATCGAGTTCGTGCTGCTCAAGGGCACCGCCTATGCCGCCGCGGGCCTGTCGTGCGCCGAGGGGCGGCAGATCGGCGACCTCGACATCCTCGTCCTCGTCAGCGACATCGGCCGCGCGGAGAATGAACTGCTCGAGGCGGGGTGGGAGTGGGTCAAGTCCGACCCCTATGACGACGCCTATTACCGCGAGCATATGCACGAGCTGCCGCCGCTGATCCACAAGGCGCGCGACCGGATGATCGACGTCCATCACACGATCCTGCCCCAGACCCACCGCATCGCGCCCGATGCCCTGTCGCTCGTCAGCGATGCGGTGATGACCGGGAACGGCTTTGCGGTGCTGTGCCCGACCGACATGGCCTGTCACTGCGCCGCGCATCTGCTCGCCGATGGCGATCTGCAGGGCGGGCTTCGCAATTTGTGGGATTTTCATTCCCTGACGCGCGATTTCGCCGCGGCCGATCCCGGTTTCTGGGGCGAGCTCGATGCCCGCGCCGACCGGCATGGTCTTCACGCGCCAGTGCATCGGGCGGCGAGGCTGGCGCGCGACCTTTACGGTTCGGCGCTGCCTTCGGGGTGGGACAGGCACGACCCCGCTGACCTATGGTTCAGGCGCCGCCTGCTCGCGCGCGACGACTGGGGTCATGCGACGCATTTCGCGCTCCAGCAGGCCTTCTACATCCGTTCGCACTGGCTTCGGATGCCGCCGCTGATGCTGTCGCGGCATTTGTGGACGAAGTGGCGGAAGCGCTAAAGCCCCGAGAGCAGCGGCACCAGCTCGTCATAATGGTCGATGACATGATCGGCGCCCAGTTTCTCGGCCGGCCGGTCGAGGAAGCCGAAGCGGACAACGATGCTGGTCACGTTGGCATTTTTGGCTGCCGTGACGTCAAAGATGCTGTCGCCGACGAACGCGGCGCGGCCGCCGCCGCTCTGCTCGATCATCGCCAGAATCGGTTCGGCGGCGGGTTTGCGGACGGCAAGCGTGTCACCGCCGACGATCGCGGCCATGCGATCCGCGAGGCCCAGTTCCCCGAGGAGTTTTCGCGCCATTCCCTCGGCCTTGTTGGTGGCGACCGCGGTACGGACGCCGAGCGCATCGAGCCGGTCGAGCGCGGCGGTCAGGCCAGGAAAAGGCCGGCTGTGTACGGCGATATGCGCTTCATAATAGCGCAGCAGGTCGGGATAGAGCCGCTCCACGACACCCTCCTCCGCGCCGCCGGTCGCGCGGAGCCCCTGTTCGAGCATATGCTTCGCGCCGAGCCCGATCATCGGCCGCACCTCCGCCTCGCTCAGCGGCGCGCGGTCGATCAGCGACAGCGTGTGATTCACGGCAGCGGTCAGGTCGGCGGCGGTATCGACGAGCGTGCCGTCGAGGTCGAAGCCAAGGATGCGGAAAGGGAAATCGCTCATATCGGTCCGCATGGCGCGATGTGCTGGAATCCGCAATGATTTGCTGGCATGGCGCGCGACATGACCAAGCAGATCGCCGCCATCATCCTCGCCGCGGGCAAGGGCACCCGCATGAAGTCCGACCTCCACAAGGTGCTGCACCCGATCGCCGGCCGGCCGATGCTGCTCCACCTGATGGCGAGCGTCGATGCGCTGACTCCTGCGAAGAAGGTCGTCGTCGTCGGCGACAAGGCCGACCAGATCGAGGCCGCGCTGGCGGGCAGCGCCGCGCTTGCAGTACAGGAGCCGCAACTCGGCACCGGTCATGCCGTGCAGCAGGCCGAGAGCGCGCTTGCGGGTTTCGACGGCGATGTGCTGATCCTCTATGGCGACGTGCCTTTCGTTCCGGCCGCGACGATGCAGGCGATGATCGAACGGCTCGGCGCCCCCGATGCCCCCGCGGTCGTCGTGCTCGCGTTTGAGCCCGCCGATCCGCTGCAATATGGCCGCGTAATCACCGAAGGTGATCGCGTCGTGAAGATGGTCGAACACAAGGATGCGACCGAGGCCGAGCGCGCGGTGCGGCTGTGCAATTCGGGGCTGATGGCGGCGAAGGCGCGCGACCTGTTCGCGCTGCTCGCGCGCGTGACCGACGATAATGCGGCGAAGGAATATTATCTCGTCGATATCGTCAACATCGCCAACGCCGACGGCCGGTCTTGCGCGGTCGTCAAGACCGACCCCGACGACGTCGCCGGCATCAACAGCCGCGCCGAACTCGCGGCTGCCGAAGCGCAGTGGCAGGCGTTCAAGCGCGAGGAAGCGATGGCGGGCGGCGCCTCGCTGCGCGCGCCCGATACCGTCTGGTTCTCGTGGGATACCGAACTCGGCCGCGACGTGACGATCGAGCCCAACGTCTTCTTCGGCCCCGGCGTGACGGTCGCCGACAGGGTGACGATCCGCGCCAACTGCCATATCGAAGGCGCGGCGATCGGCGAAGGCTGCGAGGTCGGTCCCTTCGCGCGCCTCCGCCCCGGCACCGTGCTGGGCGAGAAAGCGAAGATCGGCAATTTCGTCGAGACCAAGAAAGCCGTGCTCGGCAAGGGCGCCAAGGCCAACCACCTCACTTATCTGGGCGACGTCAGCGTCGGCGCGGGGGCGAATATCGGCGCGGGGATGATTACCTGCAACTACGACGGCTATTTCAAATATAGGACCGAGATCGGCGACAATGCCTTCATCGGGTCGAACAGCGCGCTCGTCGCGCCGGTGAAGATCGGTCGCGACGCGATCGTCGGCGCGGGCAGCACGGTAACCGCCGACGTGATGGACGGCGAGCTTCGCCTCGTCCGCGCCGAGCAGTCGGTGAAACCCGGCTGGGCCGACCGCTTCCACGACGCGATGCGCAAGAAGAAGGCGGCGGAGGCGAAGAAATGAGCGACCGCTACGACGACAAGCCTTTCCTGCGCTATGTCGATGCCTGGGTGCTGAACGCGATCGGCCATCTCGACGAGCCGACGCGCGCCTATTGCGTGGCGATGGAGCCGACGCTGCGCCAGAGCCTGGGGCAGACCGGAAGCTGGACCGAGATCGTCGCGAAGCAGATGAAGTTCCCGCCCGAATTGCCCGCGCAGATCCGCAGGATCTGGGAAGAGGGCAAGCTGCGGTTCGAGGCCGGTAACGGTCGCCCCGCCGACCCTGCGCAATTCGCGATGACCTTCGTCGACCGCAATTTCGGGCGCGTCTGAGATGGTGACCGTCAGGTCTGTCCAGCGCGCCGACTACGACCGCTGGCTGCCGCTATGGGACGGCTACAACGCCTTTTACGGCCGCATCGGCGCGGCTGCGCTGGCGCCCGAAATCACCGCCGCGACATGGGAGCGCTTCTTCGATCCCTATGAGCCGATGTTCGCGCTCGTCGCCGAGCAGGGCGACGCGCTTCTTGGCCTGACGCATTATCTGTTCCACCGCAGCACCACGGCGTTACTGCCGTCGCTCTATTTGCAGGACCTGTTCACCACCGTCGATGCGCGCGGAAAGGGCGTCGGCCGCGCGCTGATCGAGGCGGTCTATGCCGCGGCACGCGGGCAGGGGCTGTCGCGCGTCTATTGGCAGACGCACGAGACGAACGCGACCGCGATGAAACTCTATGATCGGATCGCCGAAAAGCCGGGCTTTCTCGTTTATCGGAAGCTCTTCGATTGACATGATATCATGATATGATATCGGTATATCATGACTCGCATTCTCGCCGACCTTCCCGATGAGGACATCAAGTGGCTCGACCAGCTCGCCGCCGAGCAGGGCAAGTCGCGCGCGTCGATCCTGCGCGAGGCGGTGGCATCCTATCGTGCGGAAGCGCCCAATGACTGGCTGGAGGTCGGGTTCGGGGCGTGGAAGGATCGCACCGATATCGGCGATGCGGTCGAATGGCAGCGGCGCGAACGCGCTTCCTGGACGCGGCCCTGGGACTCCGATTATGAGGAGGTTCGCGCCGAATTTCCCGACCTGTTCGACGAACAGGACGACCGCGAGCATGAAATCCATAAAGCCTGGGCGGCCGAGCATGGGATTGAATTGGGCCAAGCCTATCCCGAACTTGCCGTAGCGAGGGAGACGTCCGGCAAGGCCAGTGCGAACCCGAAGAAGAAAAAAGCGGGCAAGTGAGCGGTTTCACCTTCGACAGCAATATATTGATCGATGTGCTGCGCGGCTTTCCCCAACCGCGCAGCGAAATCGAGCGCGCCCTTCAGCGCGGCCGCCTGTGGGTCAGCCGAATGGTATGGATCGATGTCATGTCCAAGGGCCAAGGGGAGGGGCTGCGCCGCGCCCAGATATTGCTGTCCGGTTTTGGCATCGATGAAGTCGATGAGGAAATTGCCGGGCGTGCGGCGGCCTTGCGCCGCGACCGGCCCGGACTGAAATCGCCCGACGCCATCATCCTTGCCACCGCCCAGTCGCGCGGGCGCGTGCTCGTTACCCGAAATGCAAAGGATTTCCCGGCGTCGATGCCGGGCATCCGTGTCCCCTATACGCTCTAGAAGAAAGCCCATCCCCCATGTGCGGAATCATCGGAATTATCGGCAAGACCCAGGTCGCGGATCGCCTCGTCGACGGGCTGCGGCGCATGGAATATCGCGGCTATGACTCGGCGGGCGTCTGCACGGTCGACGGCGACCGGCTCATCCGCCGCCGCGCCGAGGGGAAGCTGAATAATCTCGTCAAGGAACTCGCGGGCAATCCCGCGCCCGGCACCGTCGGCATCGCGCACACGCGCTGGGCGACGCACGGCGCGCCGACGACGAGCAACGCGCATCCGCACGCGACCGGCGAAATCGCGCTCGTCCACAACGGCATCATCGAGAATTTCAAGCCGCTACGCGAAGCGCTGCAGGCGCGCGGCCGCCGCTTCGAGAGCGAGACCGATACCGAGGTTGTCGCGCACCTCGTCTCCGAACAGGTCGAGGCGGGTCAGTCGCCCGAGGATGCGGTCAAGGCGGTGCTGCCGCAGCTTCGCGGCGCCTTCGCGCTCGCGATTGCGTTCCGCCAGCATCCCGACCTGCTGATCGGCGCACGGCTCGGCTCGCCGCTCGTCGTTGGCTATGGGGAAGGGGAGACCTATCTCGGTTCCGACGCGCTTGCACTCGCGCCGCTCACGCAGAAGATCGCCTATCTGGAGGAGGGCGACTGGGTCGTCATCACCCGCGATGGCGCGCAGATTTTCGATAGTGAAAATAATCCCGTAGAGCGTGACGTTACGACGTCGGGCGTCACCGCCGCGGCGGTCGAGAAGGGCAATTACCGCCACTTCATGCAGAAGGAGATTTTCGAGCAGCCGACGGTGGTCGCGCAGACGCTCTCCTCCTACATCCGCCCGCTCGAACAGACGGTGGCGCTGCCGCAGATGGACTTCGACCTGTCGAAGATCGAACGCATCACCATCGTCGCGTGCGGCACCAGCTTCTACGCCGGGATGGTCGCCAAATATTGGTTCGAGACCTTCGCGCGCGTCCCGGTCGACATCGATGTCGCGTCGGAATTCCGCTATCGCGACCCGGTGCTCCAGCCGGGCGGGCTCGCGCTTTTCATCTCGCAGTCGGGCGAGACTGCCGACACGCTCGCGGCGCTGCGCCATTGCAAGGCGAACGGGCAGACAATCGCGGTCGTCGTCAACGTACCGACCAGCAGCATGGCGCGCGAGGCCGACCTGTTGCTCCCGACCCATGCCGGGCCGGAGATCGGCGTCGCCTCGACCAAGGCCTTCACTTGCCAGCTCGCGGTGCTCGCGGCGCTCGCCGCACACCTCGCGCTCAAGAAAGGCAAGCTCAGCGAGGCCGAAGAGCGCGAAATCGTCCGCCACCTGATCGAGGCGCCCGCCGCGCTGAACGCCGCGCTTGCGCACGACGAGGAGATTGCGAAGATGGCGCACCTCGTCGCTCCGGCGCGCGACGTGCTCTATCTGGGGCGCGGCCCCGACTATCCGCTCGCGCTCGAGGGTGCGCTGAAGCTCAAGGAAATCAGCTATATCCACGCCGAAGGCTATGCCTCGGGCGAAATGAAGCATGGACCGATCGCGTTGATCGACGAGGCGGTGCCGGTGATCGTCCTCGCGCCGAGCGGCCCGCTGTTCGAAAAGACCGTCAGCAACATGCAGGAGGTGATGGCGCGCGGCGGCAAGATCGTGCTGATCAGCGACGCCGAGGGTCTCGCCGAAGCCGGCGAGGGCTGCATGGCGACGATCGAGATGCCGAAGGTCCACCCGCTGATCGCCCCGCTCGTCTATGCGGTGCCGGTGCAGTTGCTCGCCTATCATGTCGCGGTTGCGAAGGGCACCGACGTCGACCAGCCGCGCAATCTCGCGAAATCGGTGACGGTGGAGTGAGTGCGGACGCTGCGCTCCCCTTTCAGGCGGTATTTCGTCAGAACGATGCGGAGGCGGCGCGGGGCAAATATCTCGCACGTCTGTTCGGCATTTTTTCTGAAACGCTGGTCGATCTCTGGTGTCGGGATGCTCGCTCTCCCTATGAGAATCTGGGGCGGCCGACGGTGCATCATGACGGAAAGCGGCACACGCTTGATTTCCTCTTTCGCGACCGGCGCACCGGGCGAATCCACGTCGTCGAACAGAAATGCGAGATCGAATATCAGGGCTATCGCTATCTGACCCTGACCGAACCGCGGCAGCTCGACCATCATCGCAAACCGGCCTTTGCCGCCTTTCTCGCTGCGGCGCGGGGCGAGCGCCTGCAGGTGACGCTGAAAGGGACGGCGCAGCCCGTCGATGGCGCCATCCTGATCTGGGGCGCGGTCGATGCCAGAGGTCGCGCCAGCACGCTGGCGGAAACGGGCCTCGACGATATCGTGGCGCTGGCGGACGTCATTGCCGATCTGCAGGCGTGGCGACCCGAGGCCTATGTCGCCCTCATCAAGCAGCGCCGGAAATGGGCGGGCGAGCTGTTCGATTTCCTCGATAGGCGGTGCTGATGACCCCCGCTGCCATCATCTTCGACTTCGACGGCGTCATCGCCGACAGCGAGGTGCGCGCGAACCGGACGCTCGCCGAAAGCCTGACCGCGATCGGGCTGCCCACGACCTATGAGGAGTGCCTGCGCGACTATTGCGGACATAATTGGCAGGAGACCGAGCGGCGGATCGTCCAGCGTTTCGGGCGTCCGCTACCCGCCGATTTTCGCGAACAGCATCGTGCGCGGGCGCAGATCCGGTTCGCCGAGGGATTTTCGCCGGTCCCTGGCGCGCCGGAATTTCTCGACACGCTCGGCGACCGGCCGCGCGCGATCGCGTCGTCGAGCAGCCCCGCCTATATCGCGGCGTCGCTCGATCGCTTCGGGCTCGCGCATCATTTCGGGCGGCATGTCTACAGCGCCGACGGCTGGGAGCGCGGCAAACCGCACCCCGACATCTACCTCGCCGCCGCGAAGGGGCTTGGCCTCGATCCCGCGGCCTGCCTCGCGATCGAGGACTCGCCGATCGGCGCCCGTGCGGCGCTCGCGGCGGGAATGACGGTGATCGGTTTCTGCGGCGCGGGGCATATCCTCGACCGCATCGCGCATGGTGCGAAGCTTCGCGAGGTCGGCGTGCATCAGGTTGCGCATAGCTACGATGAGGTTCTGCTCCATCGTTGAGGTCCATTCTTTCGTCATTCCCACGAAAGCGGGAACCCAGTAGCGGCGCTGGCCCGCTGGGTTCCCGCTTTCGCGGGAATGACGAAGTGGAGGACGCGCGCCGGGCCTTTCCTATTATTCCCCGCCGTGCTTAGTTGTGCTCGTGTTGATTGGCATTGCCAACGCGATTCCAGTGTGAAGTTGCGCAGTTTTCCGCGCCTTTCCCCGAATCGCCCTTTGCCGCAGCGGCTTTTGGCATGGCGGAGCGCATCAATGCCGGAAAGAGGAGAAAGCCCATGTGCGACGACATCACCGAAGCCGATCTGGATCGCGCCGGCATCCCCGTTCGCCGCCGCGATTTCGGGGCGCTGGTCGGCGCGGGCGCGATCGCCTCGATCCTGCCCGCCGCGGCCTGCGCCGCCGGGCCGGTCAAGGGCCGTGATGTGGAGATCAAGACCGCCGACGGGACCGTCGATGCGTATTTCGTCGCGCCGGCCGAGGGCAAGCATCCCGGCGTGCTGATCTGGCCCGACATTCGCGGCCTGCGCCCTGCCTTTCGTCAGATGGCCGAGCGGCTGGCGGGCGAGGGCTATGCGGTGCTGTGCGTGAACCCCTTCTATCGCTGGGCCAAAGCGCCGGTCGTCCATGCCGGGCATGACTTCGACGATCCGGGGGTGCGCGAGACGCTGTTCGGCTACCTCAAGCAATTGAACCGCACGCTCGTGCAGACCGACGCCAAAGCGCATCTCGCCTTCCTCGACGCGCAGGCCGAGGTCGATACCGCGAAAGGGCTTGGCACAGCGGGCTATTGCATGGGCGGGCCGATGGTCATCTATACCGCGGCGCTGAACCCGGCGCGGGTCAAGGCGGCGGCGAGTTTTCACGGCGCGGCGGTCGGCACCGACAAGCCCGACAGCCCGCATCTGCTGATCCCGGAAACGCAGGCGGGTTTCCTCTTCGCCATCGCCGACAATGACGATCAGAAGGACCCGGAAGAAAAGAACCGGCTCAAGACCGTGCTCGACCCGCGCCCGGAATGGCACGAGGTCGAGGTCTACAAGGGCGCGATGCACGGCTGGTGCCCGCCCGACGGCCGCGCCTATGACGAGGCGGCGGCGGAGAAAGCGTGGGGACGGATGCTCGAACTGTTCAAGGCGAGCCTCTGACGTCATCTATGCTGCAATGAAGGTTCATTTCATCCGGTCGGGCGAGCGGCGCTATGCGATGCGGATCGAGCGGAGTTCGGGGCCGATGTTGGAGATGGACCCGGCGCCGGGCTTCGATCCCGACTTGCCGCACGATATGGTGCATTTCGTCGTCGAGGCGGTGCTCGGGTTGAAGAGCGGCGTGTTCGGGCAGATTGCGGCGGGCGGCAATGCCGGCTCGTTCCATATCGGCGGACCCGAAGGCGCCGATGCCAAGGACCATCGCCGCGCGGCGCGCAAGCAGGCAGCGAAGGGGGCGGCGCTGCTGAAGGCGCAGGGGCGCGAAGGCGAACTGTCGGAACTTGCCGCTTTCCTGTTTGATATCGGCTGGCGCAGCGAGACGCGTGCCAGTAGCGCCGCGCAGCAGGCGGCGCTCGGCGAGGCGGCGCGGGTGCGCGCGACGCTCAGCGGCGAGGAGCGTGCGCGGTTCGAAGCCGCCCAAGCGGATATATTCGCAGCCTTCAACGCGGCGTCGAAGGTTTGGCGTGCGCTGAAGGTCGGCGAGGCGCTTGTTCTCGAATGGCCGACGCTCCGCCGGATCGGTCACCCCATCGGGTAGAGGATGTCCTTGCCGACCCTGTGCAGCGCCTTCATCAGATCGTCGCTCAGCACCAGCTCCTTCGCCGCAAGGATCGGTTCGACCTGATCATAAGCGCTGACGCCGACGATCGTCGAGGCGACGAAATCATGCTGCTTCGACCAGGCGGTCGCCATCGTCACCGGGTGCAATCCCGCTTCTTTGGCGATTGTCAGATAGCGTTCCGTCGCGGCGAGGCTGCGTTCATTGACGAAGCGCTGCCCCATCGCGGCCTGCCGGCCCTCCATCGCCAGGTAGCGCGAGAAGCGCGCGCCTTCGGGCCGGGCACCGCCCTGATATTTGCCCGACAATACCCCACCGGCGAGCGGCGAATAGGGGATCAGGCTGACGCCCTCCTGCCGGCAGGCCTGCGCCAGTTCATCCTCGAAGCGGCGGTTGTTGAGGCTGAAATTATTCTGGATCGTATGATAGCGGGCGGCGCCCAGCCGCTCCGACGCGGCGAGCGATTTCATCAGCCCCCAGCTCGTCTCGTTCGAGCAGCCGAGGACGCGGACCTTGCCCTCGCGGACCAGTTCGTCGAGCGCGTCCATCATCTCGTCATAGGGCGCGTCGGGGTCGGGCCAGTGCGTCTGATAAAGGTCGACATAGTCGGTTTGCAGCCGTGCCAGACTGCCCTCGATCGCGCTGCGAATGTTGTGGCGGTCGAGCGCCGTCATCCCGCCGCGACACGGCGATTTGAACCAGAGATGGCTCGGCCCCGAAACCTTGGTCGCGAGGATGATCGCGTCGCGCTTCTTGGTCTTCAGCCAGCGCCCGACGATCTCCTCGGTGCGGCCGACCCATTTGGTGTCGGGCGGCACCGGATAGCCTTCGGCAGTATCATAGAAATCGATCCCCTCGTCGAAACAGCGGTCGAGGATCCGATGCGCTTCCGCCTCGTCGGTCTGGCTGCCGAACGTCATCGTCCCCATGCAGATGTCGGAGACGTGGATGGCGCTTTTTCCGAGGCGGCGGCTTTGCATGGCTCTCTTCTCCTGTAGGGGGAGCGCCGTCTTTAGGTTGCGATCCGCAACCTTGCAATCGGGTCAGAGAAGGAGCGCGAGCGACCCCACCAGCAGCGCCGCCATCGTCCAGTTGAAGGCGCGCAGCCGCCCCGGACTCGACAGCCAGCCGCGCAGCGACACGCCCATCACCGCCCACAGGCTGGTCGAGGGAAGGTTGATGATTCCAAAGACGAGCGCGACGAGCAGCACCGCGGCGAGGTTGCGGTCGGGGGCATAAAGCGCGATCGCGGTCAGCGCCATCGACCAGGCCTTCGGGTTGACCCACTGGAACAGCACCGCCTGGAAAAAGCTCATCGGCCTGCCGCCCGGATTCTCGCCATCGCTCGGCGCGGCGGCATGCGCGATCTTCCACGCGAGCCAGAGCATATAGACGACGCTGACCAGTTTGAGCGCGGTGTTGAGAGCCGGAAACAGGTCGAACAATTCCATCAGTCCGACGCCGACGAGGACGATCATCAGGGTGAAGCCGATCCCGACGCCAAGTGCGTGCGGGATGGTGCGGCGGAGGCCGAAATTGGCACCCGACGCCATCAGCATCATATTGTTCGGCCCCGGCGTGATCGAGGTGACGACGGCAAAGGCGGAGAGCGCGGCGAGGGCGGTTTGTTCCATGCACGCAATATATCGGGCTCTCAGAACGCCGGATTGCAAAGTTGAACCGAAATTCTGTATATGATGCAACCTATGAGCAAAATTGACGCGATAAGCCGCAATATATTGCAGGAATTGTCGCGCGACGGGCGAATCTCGAACATCGAGCTGGCCGATCGCGTCGGCCTGTCGCCCTCGGCCTGTTTGCGCCGGGTGCAGGAGCTCGAACGCAGCGGAGTGATCAAGGGTTATCGCGCGGTGATCGACCCCGCGAAGCGTGGCCTGACCTTCCTTGCCTATGTGACCGTGGGCCTGTCGTCGCACACCAAGAAATCGCAAGCGGGTTTCGAGGCCGCGATGGCCGAGGCGCCCGAGGTGCGCGAATGCCACAACATCACCGGGACGATCGAATATCTTCTCCGCGTCGAGACGGCGGATCTGGCGGCCTACAAGCATTTCCACACCGAGGTGCTCGGCGTGCTGCCGCAGGTGCATTCGATCACCACCTATGTGCTGATGGATTCGCCGAAGGACGAGCGGGCCTGACCTTGCTTTACCCTGTTCCGTCATCCCCGCGAAGGCGGGGATCCAGCTTTGCCCTGCTCCATCCGCTTCAAGCTGGATCCCCGCCTTCGCGGGGATGACGAGGTTGGGTGCTTGAACCTCCCGCGCACCCATCGCATATCAGTTGCATGGTGAAACTCTCCTTCCTCGACCTCGCCCCCGTGACCGACACGGGCACGATCTCGCAATCGCTCGCCAACGCCGCCGATCTCGCGCGCCATGCCGAGGCATTGGGCTACGAACGCTATTGGGTCGCCGAGCATCATGGCATGGCCGGGATCGCGAGTGCCGCGACCTCGGTCGTGCTCGCGCATATCGGGCAGGCGACCTCCACCATCCGCATCGGCGCGGGCGGGATCATGCTGCCGAACCATGCGCCGATGGTGATCGCCGAACAGTTCGGGACGCTGGAGGCCTTGTTCCCCGGCCGCATCGACCTCGGTCTCGGGCGCGCGCCCGGCTCGGACGGCGTTGTCGCCCGCGCGCTCCGCCGCAATCTCGCGAGCGACGAGCGACAGTTCCCGCAGGACGTGGTCGAACTGCAGGCCTTCCTCGCGGGCGACGATCGCCTCGGCATCCGCGCGGTGCCGGGCGAGGGGACGAAGGTGCCGCTCTGGATTTTGGGGTCGAGTCTGTTCGGCGCGCAACTCGCGGCGATGCTGGGGCTCCCCTATGCTTTCGCCAGCCATTTCGCGCCCGACGCGCTCGACGAAGCGCTCGACATCTACCGCCGCCAGTTCAAGCCGTCGGAGCAGCTTTCGGAGCCTTACGCCGCCGCGGCGTTCAACGTCTTCGCTGCCGATACGCGCGAGGAGGCCGAACTGCTCGCCTCGTCGCAGCAGCAGGCGTTCGTCGCGCTGCGCACCGGCAATCCGGGCAAGATGAAGCCGCCGCTCGCGGGCTACAAGGACGGTCTGCCGCCCAATGCGCGCGCGATCCTCGACCATGTGCTGCAATGCTCGGCGGTCGGCACCGTCGAGGACGTCGCTGCCGGGCTTAAGGCGTTTCAGGCGCGCACCGGCGCCGACGAGATCATCATCGCCTCGTCGATGTACGACCATGATGCGCGCAAACGCTCGGTCGCGCTCGCGATGGAGGCGGCGAAGGGGCTCTAAGCCCCATGTTGACGCGGCTCCGGCCGCGGCAGTATAGGGACGGCCCGAACGAGGGCGGCCCATTTCGGGGTCGCCTTTTTCCTTTGTTCCTCACGGAAAGGTGTCTGACATGTCGATCACGCCGCTGATGCCCGTTTACCCCCGGTGCGCCGTGCGTCCGGTGCGAGGCGAGGGGGCCTATCTGATCGGCGAGCGCGGCGAGCGCTATCTCGACTTCGCGAGCGGCATTGCGGTCAATCTGCTCGGCCACGGCCACCCGCACCTGACCAAGGCGATTCAGGACCAGGCCGCGACGCTGATCCATGTGTCGAACCTCTACGGCAGCCCGCAGGGCGAGGCTTTTGCCCAGCGGCTCGTCGATAACACCTTCGCCGACACGGTGTTCTTCACCAACTCGGGCGCTGAAGCGGTCGAATGCGCGATCAAGACCGCGCGTGCCTATCATTCGAGCGCGGGCAATGCGCACAAGCATACGCTCATCACCTTCAACAACGCCTTCCACGGCCGCACCCTCGGCACCATCTCGGCGACCAATCAGGAAAAGCTGCGCAAGGGCTTCGACCCGCTGCTGCCCGGCTTCGCCTATGCGCCCTTTGACGATCTCAATGCGGCGCTCGATCTCGTCGATGACAGCACCGCGGGCTTCCTCGTCGAGCCGGTGCAGGGCGAGGGCGGCATTCGCCCCGCATCGCAGCCGTTCCTGCAGGGGCTGCGCGACATCTGCAACGAGCGTGACCTGATGCTGATCTTCGACGAGGTCCAGTGCGGCGTCGCGCGCACTGGCTCGCTCTATGCCTATGAGCAATACGGCCTTGCCCCCGACATCCTCGCGAGCGCGAAGGGCATCGGCGGCGGTTTCCCGATGGGTGCCTGCCTCGTGACCGAAAAGGCGGCGCGCGGCATGACCATCGGCACCCACGGTTCGACCTATGGCGGCAATCCGCTCGCGATGGCGGCGGGGCAGGCGGTGTTCGACGTGATCCTCGAGGACGGCTTTCTCGATCAGGTCAAGACGACCGGCGAACGGCTGCGCGGCGCGCTCGAACAGCTTATTCCGAACCACGACAATCTCTTCGAGAGCGTGCGCGGCATGGGCCTGATGCTCGGCGTCAAGATGAAGTCCGACAGCCGCGCTTTCGTCGCACATCTGCGCGACAATCACGGGCTGCTGACGGTGGCGGCGGGCGACAATGTCATCCGCATTCTGCCGCCGCTCAACATCGAGCAGGGCCATATCGACGAGTGCATCGAGAAATTGTCGGCGGGGGCGGCGAGCTATACGCCGCCCGAAGCGTAATGCCGAATTTCCTGAACCTGTCCGACGCGGGCGGAGACGCCGTCGCGGCGATGCTCGCCGATGCGATCGATCGCAAGGCGGCGCGGGCGGGCTGGCCGAAGGCGCGACCCGACGCCGACAAGCCGCTCGCCGATCATGTGCTGGCGATGGTGTTCGAGAAGAATTCGACGCGCACCCGCTGCTCGTTCGATCTCGCGATCCGCCAATTGGGCGGCGTGCCGATGATCCTCGACGCGGGCACCAGCCAGCTCGGCCGCGGCGAGACGATCGCCGACACCGCGCGCGTCCTGTCGCGCTACGCCGATGCGATCATGATCCGCACCGATCATCATGACAAGATCGAGGAACTGGCCGCATATGCCGGTGTTCCGGTGATCAACGGGCTGACCGATCTGTCGCATCCGTGCCAGATCGTCGCCGACCTGCTGACGATCGTCGAGAGCGGAAAGGCGCTTCCGGGGCTGGAGCTTGCATGGCTTGGCGACGGCAACAATGTCCTCGCCTCGCTGATCGAGGCGGCGGGGCTGTTCGGCTTCAACGTCCGCGCCGGGGTGCCGCAGGGTTATGAACCCGACGCGGGCTTCGTCGAGACGGCGCGGGCGCGTGGCGCGCGCATCGACATCGTCCGTGACGCGCGCGAGGCGGTCGCCGGCGCCGACCTCGTCGTCACCGACACCTGGGTGTCGATGGGGCAGGACCATGCGCACAACAAGCTCGCGGCGATGGCGCCCTATCAGGTCGACGAGCGGCTGATGGGCGCGGCGAAGAGCGACGCGCTCTTTCTTCACTGTTTGCCCGCGCATCGCGGCGAGGAAGTCGTCGACGCGGTGATCGACGGCCAGCAGTCGCGCGTCTGGGACGAGGCCGAGAACCGCGTTCATGCGCAGAAGTCGGTCCTGCTGTGGGCGCTCGGCAAGTTGTGAGCGAAACGCCGGAAACCTGGTTCGACCAGCCGTTGGTCTTCACGATCGCCGATCGCCACGTGCGCGGACGGCTGATCCGCCTCGGCCCGGTGCTGAATACGGTGATGGCGGCGCATAGCTATCCGCCCGTCGCCGAAAAACTGCTCGCCGAGGCGCTGGTGCTGACCGCGTTGCTCGGCTCGACGCTGAAGGGCGAGGAGAGCCAGCTCACCCTGCAGGCGCAGACCGGCGGCGGGCCGGTCGAACTGCTCGTCTGCGATTACAAGGGCGGCGAACTGCGCGGCTATCTGAAGTTCGATGCCGAGCGACTGGCCGAGGTGGGGGCCGATCCCACCCTGTTCGCCCTGTTCGGCGAGGGCTTTCTCGCCATCACCTTCGACCAGGCGGCGGGGGGCGAGCGTTATCAGGGCATCGTCCCGCTCGAAGGCGCCTCGATCGGCGACGCGGCCGAACATTATTTCGAGCAGTCGGAGCAGATTCCCGGCCTGATCAGGCTCGCCGCGCGCCACGATGCCGAGGCGGGATGCGTCGCGGGCGGCCTGCTGCTTCAGCATCTTCCCGAGGGCGAGGCCGGGCGCGACCGGCTGCACGTGCGCCATGACCATCCCGAATGGGAGCATGCGCGCACGATCGCCGAGACGTTGAAGGGCGAGGAACTGACCGACCCCGCGACATCGCTCGAGACGCTGGCGTGGCGGCTGTTCCACGAGGACGAGGTGCGGGTCGAAGCCGGGCGCTTCGTCTCGCGCGGCTGCCGCTGTAGCACCGATTATTTCGCCGGCGTGCTGTCGAAATTTCCCGAAGCCGAGCGCGGCGAAATGGCCGACGAGGCGGGGCTGGTCAATGTCGACTGCGCCTTCTGCTCGCGCATCTTCCCCATCTCGCTCGACGAGATCGCCGCACATGGGACGGCCGCTTAGCGCCACCACCCGGGTCATTCTAACGGTGAAACGGGGCAAATCAGCGCCAAGCGGTTGAAATCCATCATCTGCCTTGCTACCTCCATATCGATGGGGTCGCATTTCCGTCCATGAAGGACGACCAGATGGAAGGAAATATGGCGATCTTTTCCCCGCTTTTCAGAACGTCTCTCGCGGCGCTCGGCCTCGCCGCGGCGACCGCGGTTCCGGCGCAGGCGCCGTCGCTTGCAATGCTCGACCGGCTCGAAAAGGGCAGTTGGCAACTCCGCGAGCGCGGCAAGGACGCGGTGTTGCAGACGATGTGCCTCGGCGATGCGCGGCGGATGATCCAGATCGAGCATCCGCGCGCGAACTGCTCGCGCTATATCATCGAGGATACGCCGAACTCGGTGACTGTCCATTACACCTGTCCGGGCGCCGGGCACGGCCGCACGACGATCCGCAGCGAAACCAACCGGCTCGTCCAGATCGACACCCAGGGGATCGCCGAAGGCCGCCCCTTCTCGCAGGCGATCGAGGCGCGGCGCACCGGCGGCTGCTGATCGGCGTCGGCAACGGCTTGTTAACCACGCTCTGCTAATTGGGAGAGGCGACGCACCGATGTGTGTCCTTCTCCCTAACGGTTTCGTGCCGAACTGGGCCGTGCCGCAACCGCCGCGCGGCCCATTTCTTTGGTGCGCCGCAACACTTGCGCCTGCGAGGGCAGGGGCCTATCTGGCGCCGATGCAAGATCTTTCCGGAAAGACGGTGATCGTCCTCCTGTCGGGCGGGCTCGACTCGATGGTCTGCGCGGGGCTGGCGCGCGAAGCCGGCGCGCGCATCGTCGCGCTCACGGTCGATTATAACCAGCGCCACCGCGTCGAGCTCGAATCGGCGGCGCGCATCGCCGCCGATGTCGGCGCGGCCGAGCATATCGTGCTGCCGCTCGACCTTCGCCGTTTCGGCGGATCGGCGCTGACAGCCGACATCGACGTGCCCAAGGACGGGGTGGGGGACGAGGTTCCGGTCACTTACGTTCCTGCGCGCAACCTCATTTTCCTGTCCTTGACGCTCGGGCTGGCCGAGGCGCGGCAGGCCGAGGACATCATGATCGGCGTCAATGCGCTCGACTATTCGGGCTATCCCGACTGCCGCCCCGATTTCATCGCGGGCTTCGAGAAGCTGGCGGCGCTGGCGACGCGCGACGGCGACAAGGGCGTCGCCTTCCGCATCCAGGCCCCGCTCCAATATATGACCAAGGCCGATATCGCGGCCGAGGCGGTGCGGCTCGGCATGGACGCGGGGATGAGCTGGTCGTGCTACGACCCGACCCCGGACGGCCTGCATTGCGGCGCGTGCGACAGCTGCCGGCTGCGCAACAAGGGCTTCGCCGAGGCCGGCCTCGCCGACCCGACACGTTACGCCTGATCCGATGGCTTATGCCGTCAAAGAGATTTTCCTGACCCTGCAGGGGGAGGGCGCGCAGGCGGGGCGCCGCGCGGTTTTCTGTCGCTTCGCGGGCTGCAACCTGTGGACCGGGCGCGAGCAGGATCGGGCGAAAGCCATCTGCAAATTCTGCGACACCGATTTCGTCGGCACCGACGGCACGCTCGGCGCGAAATATCCCGATGCGGCGGCGCTGGCGCGGGTGATCGGCGAAAGCTGGGGCGACGGGGCGGGCGACCGCTACGTCGTGCTGACCGGCGGCGAGCCGATGCTCCAGGTCGATGCGCCGCTGATCGACGCCCTGCACGCTGAAGGCTTCACGATCGCGATCGAGACCAACGGCACGCACGCGGTGCCGCGCAGCATCGACTGGATTTGTGTCAGCCCCAAGGCCGGGAGCGAGCTTGTCCAGCGGAGCGGCGACGAGTTGAAGCTCGTCTGGCCGCAGCCGGGCAGCGACGTCGCGGCGCTCGCGGAGCTCGATTTCGCGCACCGGCTGATCCAGCCGCTCGACGATCCGAACGCGGCGGCTAATGTTCAGGCGTGTATCGATCTGGTGATGGCCGATCCGCGCTGGCGCCTGTCGCTGCAGACGCACAAATCGCTGGGGCTGCGATAGAGAGATTACATCCACCGTCATTGCGAGCGGCGAAGCCGCGCGGCAATCCAGGGCAGGCGTAAACCGCTCTGGATTGCTTCGCTCCGCTCGCAATGACGAGCGGACTCGGACTATTCGGTCTTCGTCGCCGTGCTGTCGGCGGCCACCGCTTTCTTCGCCACCGGCGCCTCGACGGCATCGGGATTCTCCGATGCGACCTCGTCGCCCTCGGCCGTATCGGCTGCGGGCTTGGCGCCGTCCTTCTTGGTTCCGTCGTCGGGCACGCTGTTGTCGACCGCGGTTCCGTCGCCCGCCGCATTGTCGAGGATGATCATCGAATCGCTGATCGAGCCCGGCTGAACCTCGACCGCGTCGAGCTTGGCGGTCGATTTGCCCGATGGCTCGTTGCCGCAGGCCGCGAGCGAAAGCAGGAGGAGCGAGCTGAGGATGATCCGCGTCATGGCGCCGTTCCTAGTCGCTCGCCCGCAGCTTGTCGAGAAAGGCGGGGAAGGCGTCGGCCAGCGCGCGGTCGACCTCGGCGAACGACGCTTGCTTCCCCAGCATCGCGAGGCTGGTGACCGGAAACTCGGCGATCCCGCACGGCACGATGCCCGAAAAATGCGTCATGTCGGGATCGACGTTGAGCGAAAAGCCGTGGAGCGTGACCCAGCGCTTCACCCGGACGCCGATCGCCCCAATCTTGGCTTCGCGGCCGTCCGGATCGTCTGTCCAGATGCCGATGCGGCCTTCGGCGCGGCGCGCGGCGACGCCGAGCAGCGCGAGCGCGTCGATCACCCAGCCTTCGAGCGCCGAGACATAGGCGCGCACGTCGCGCCCGCGTTTCGCGAGGTCGAGCTGGACATAGCCCACACGCTGGCCGGGGCCATGATAGGTATAGCGCCCGCCGCGTCCGGCATCGAACACCGGAAAACGCGGGTCGAGCAGTTCGGCGGGATCGGCGCTGGTCCCGGCGGTGTAGAGCGGCGGATGCTCGATCAGCCAGATGCGCTCGCGTCCCGTGCCCGCCTGGATCGCGGCGGCGCGCTGCTCCATGTCGGCGAGCGCCGCGGCATAATCGGTCCGGCCGGGTGCGACGATCCATTCGGGTGCAGAAAGTCGGGTCATCGCGGGGTAAGTGCCGTCTCGCGGGCGCAGATGCAAGAGGCTGGACATTGGGGACGAAGGCCGTCAGTTTCGACCGCAACCGGGAAAAGAAAATAATGGGGTATCAATGACAAAATTCGACATGGGCGCGGCATGGGACGATGCGACGATGCTGGTTCGCGCGCACCTGCCGCTGACCGGCGTGCTGGCCGGGCTGTTCTTTTTCCAGCCCGGCATGATGATGGCGCTGCTCGGCCCCGTGCCGCTTTCGCCGCCCGGCAATATCACCCCGGAACAGCTCAATGCGATGCTCATCGCGGATTTGAAGCAGCAATTCCCGTGGCTTCTGGCGATCACCATGGCATCGACGCTGGGATCGCTCGCGATTCTGCGGCTGTGGCTCGCCCGGGCGGGCACCAGCGTCGGCGAGGCGCTGCTCTTTACGCTGGCGATGATCCCGACGATGATCGCGATGTTCGTGGTGCAATCGCTGTTGATGGGGATTGCGTTTCTGCTGCTGATCGTGCCGGCGATCTATCTCTTTGGCCGGCTTGCCGCCGCCTATCCCTTGCTGGCGGACCGCAATATCAAGAATCCGTTCGCGGCCCTGATGGGTAGCTGGCAATTGACGAGCGGCAACGGCTGGCGGGTCGCCTTCTTCGTTTTCCTGTTCCTGATCGTCCTGATCGTCATTTCGCTGATCGTTCAGCAGGTGACCGGCATCTTCGGCGTCCGCGGCTCTTTCGGCTATCTGATCGGCAGCGTGATCAATTCGGCCGTGTCCGCGGGCTTCGGCTTGCTCAACACGGCGGTGCTCGCATCGGTCTATCGGCAATTGGCGGCGAGGGGCGCGGGGGACATTTTCCAATAATTCGTTCCATCGGGACGAAAGACGTGAAGGACAGTCGGGGTTAACAACAGGGGAAGAGACATGGCCAAAATGAGCATAGGGGCGGCGTTTTCGGAGACGTTCGCCTTTCTGGGCGCCAATTGGGCGCGGATGCTGCTGTATCTGGGCGGGGCGCTGGTGGCGATCGCGTTGTTGGGCTGGCTGCTGCTCGGCAGCACCTTCGCGTCGATGGCGGCGTCGCCCAACGATCCTTCCGCCGCGCTCAGCGCTTTCGGCAAAATCTTCTTCTTTGCGATCATCGCGGGAACGGTGATGTTCGCAGCGAGCCTTCTCGTCTGGCGCAGCGGCCTGGTCGGCGGCGATCCGGCTGCGGACATCGGCTGGTCGCTCGGCGCCGGCGCTGCCTATGTCGGGGCGCTGTTCATCCTCTACATCGGGATGGTCATCGCCATGTATATCATCCTCCTGATCGTCGGACTGTTCGCGGTCGCGCTGTTCGGGGTGAGTGGCCTGTCGCCCGAAATCTTCATGAACGGCGGCGTGTCGGGCGGACTGATCGCCTTTGGGATCATCGTCTATATCGCGATCATCGTCTTTTTCTTGTGGCTGTTCGGGCGGCTGGGGGTCGCGGGACCGTGGATGGCGGCGCACCGCCGGTCGAACCCGTTCGCTGCCCTGGGCGCGTCCTGGAAATTGACCGGCGCGTCGCAGTGGACGATCGTCGGTTTCAACGTGATTATCGCGATCATGTCGTTCGTTTTCCTGATGGTCGCCAATCTGATCTTCGGCGGTATCGCGGGAGCGGCGGGGGGCATCTTCGGCGCGATGGGAAGCCCCGGCGCGGGCGCGGGCACGATCCTGTTCGCCGTCATTTTCGGCCTGCTGATCTATGTTCCGCTGATCCTGCTGTCGGTTGCGACGCCGGCAGCGATCTATCGCTGCGTCAATACCGACAGCAACGCCGGCGTTTTCGCCTGACCGGGCGCTGATCGGAAACAAGGGCGCTCCGCAGGCGGGGCGCCCTTCTTCGTGTCAGCTCCATTTGGCGAGCGGCGGCAGGCTCATCAGGATCGCGTCGATATTGCCGCCGGTCTTGAGCCCGAACAGCGTTCCGCGGTCGTAGACGAGGTTGAATTCGGCATAGCGCCCGCGCCAGATGAGCTGTTCCTCGCGGTCGGCGTCGGTGAAGGGCAGGCCCATGCGCCGCCGCACGATCTGCGGGAAGATGTCGAGGAAGGCTTCGCCGACCCCTTGCGTGAAGGCGAAATTGCGGTCGAATTCGGCATCGTCGCCGCATTCGAGATGGTCGTAGAAGATGCCGCCGACGCCGCGATGCACGCCGCGATGCGGGATATAGAAATAATCGTCGGCCCATTTGGCGTAGCGTTCGTAGACGTCGGGGCCATAGGGCGCGCAGGCGGCGCGAAAGCGCGCGTGAAAGGCGTCGGTGTCCTCCTGGTATGGAATTGGCGGATTGAGGTCGGCGCCGCCCCCGAACCAGCGCTTCGTCGTCGCGAGGAAGCGCGTGTTCATGTGCACCGCGGGCACATGCGGGTTCGCCATATGCGCGACGAGGCTGATTCCGGTCGCGAAAAAGCTGGGATCCTCGCCCGCGCCGTGGATTGACGCCGCGAAATCGGGCGCGAATTCGCCGCCGACGGTCGAGACGTTCACTCCGACCTTTTCGAAGACCTGCCCCGTCATCACCGCGCGCACGCCGCCGCCGCCCGCGCCGGGCGCGATCCCCTCGGCCTCGCGGTCCCATGGCGTGTAGGTAAAGTGCGCGTCGCTGCCGGTCTCGCGCTCGATCGCCTCGAACGCGGCGCAGATGCGGTCACGCAGCGACTCGAACCAGCTTCGCGCCGCCTGTTGCTGGGGGTCGAGCGAGATCATGCGGAAAAGCCTTTCGTTTGGCGGAGCGCCTCGGCGAGCGCGATGCCAGCCGCGACCGCGACATTCAAGGAGCGAAAGCCGGGCTGCATCGGAATCGCGACCCGCGCGGCGACGGCCTCGTGGACATGGTGCGGAACGCCGGCGCTCTCTGATCCGAAGAGCAGCACATCGCCTTGATCGAAATCAAAGTCGGGAAGCGGAGTCGCGCCCGCGGTCGAGAGCAGGACAAGGCGCTGGCCGCCGATCTGTGCCCATTGGCGGAACGCGTCCCAGCCGAGATGCTGCCGGACATTGGCGCGCACCGCATAATCCATTCCGGCGCGCTTGAGCGCCGCGTCGCCGAAGGGGAAACCGCACGGCTCGATGATATGCGCGGGCGCCCCGAAACAGGCGGCGGTGCGCAGGATCGTGCCGACATTGCCGGCAATATCGGGCTGAAACAGGGCGATTTCCATGCCGCGGCCATAGTCCCGGCGGGCGAAGGAATCGAGAGCTTAGGGTCCGAAGGGCCGATCGATGGGACGAAGGGGAAATTGCCTGTTGGCAAGCCCGGACTGTGCGGCTATCAGGCCCGCAATTCCCGGAGGGGCCGCCGGGCTGCGCCGTTTTGTGCGCGCGCAACGGGGCGGGCCATCCTTCTTCGGGAACTTTGTCAGTTCACCCATGCAAGGGCAGTCGAATGGCCAGTGAAACCGAAACTACCGCCGGCATCGAAGATGGCGTGCGGCGCCGGGACTTCATCAATATCGCGGCGGTCAGTTTCGCCGGTGTCGGTGCGGCCGCGGTGGTGCTTCCCCTGGTCAATCAGATGAATCCTTCCGCTGACGTGCTTGCGCTGTCGTCGACCGAAATCGACATTTCGGCGATTCAGCCGGGGCAGGCGATCAAGACGAGCTGGCGCAAGCAGCCGGTGTTCGTCCGCAACCTGACCCCGGTCGAGATCGCGGAGGCGAAGAAGGTTCCCTTGAGCGAACTGCGCGACCCGCAGACGATCGACGAGCGCACCAAGCCCGGCAAGGAAAACTGGCTGATCACGCTCGGCGTCTGCACCCATCTCGGCTGCGTGCCGCTCGGCGCCGCCGAGGGCGAGAACCGCGGCGATTACGGCGGTTATTTCTGCCCGTGCCACGGGTCGCACTACGACACCGCGGCGCGCATCCGTAAGGGCCCGGCACCCAAGAATCTGGCTGTGCCGCCCTATGAATTCAACAGCGACACCGTCGTGACGATCGGCTGAGGAGCGAGATAAGATGAGCTTTCCCTGGGCCAAGCCATATGAACCCCAGCATCCGCTGATGAAGTGGATGGACGAGAAGCTGCCGATTCCGCGGCTTGTCTACAATGCCACCGGTCCCGGCTATCCGGTTCCGCGCAACCTCAACTATTTCTGGAACTTCGGCGTCCTCGCGGGTGCCGCGCTGGTCATCCAGATCGTCACCGGTATCGTGCTGGCGATGCATTATGCCGCCAATGCGGGCGTCGCCTTCAATTCGGTCGAGCATATCATGCGCGACGTGAACGCCGGCTGGTTCATCCGCTACGCGCATATGAACGGCGCGAGCATGTTCTTCATCGTCGTCTATCTGCACATCTTCCGCGGCCTTTATTACGGGTCGTACAAGGCGCCGCGCGAAATGGTGTGGCTGCTCGGCGTCGTGATCTTCCTGTTGATGATGGCGACCGCCTTCATGGGCTATGTCCTTCCCTGGGGGCAGATGAGCTTCTGGGGCGCGCAGGTGATCACCGGCTTCTTCTCGGCGATTCCGGTCGTCGGCGATCCGATCCGCGTCTGGCTGCTCGGCGGCTTTGCGCCCGACAACGCCGCGCTCAATCGCTTCTTCTCGCTCCACTATTTGCTGCCGTTCGTGATCGCGGGGGTCATCATCCTGCATATCTGGGCGCTGCATATTCCGGGGTCGTCGAACCCGACGGGCATCGAGGTGAAGGACGAACAGGACACCGTCCCGTTCCACCCCTATTATACCGCAAAGGACGGCTTCGGCGTCGGCGTGTTCCTGCTCGTCTTCGTCGCGCTGACCTTCTTCAGCCCGAACCTGCTCGGCCATGCGGACAATTATATCCCCGCCAACCCGCTTTCGACCCCCGCGCACATCGTGCCCGAATGGTATTTCTGGCCCTTCTACGCGATCCTGCGCGCCTTTACCTTCAACTTCCTGTGGATCGATGCGAAACTGTGGGGCGTCATCGCGATGTTCGCGGCGATCGCGCTGCTGTTCTTCCTGCCCTGGCTCGACAGCTCGCCGGTCAAGTCGTCGAACTATCGTCCGCTCAACCGCATCTTCTTCTGGGTTCTCGTCGTTGACGTGTTCATCCTGGGGTTCTGCGGCAAGAGTCCGGCCGAACAGCCGTACGTGATCATGAGCCAGCTCGCCGCGGCTTATTATTTCGCGCACTTCCTGATCATATTGCCGATCGTCTCGCGGATCGAACGTCCGCTGCCGATGCCGAATTCGATCACGGAAGCGGTCCTCGCAAAGCATGCCGACGACACGTCGGCGGCCACGGCCTGAGCGCCGGACTTTAATAGGAGCTGATACAGCCATGGTTCGTCCGCTCGGTTTTCTCGTCGGTCTGGGTTTCATCGCAGCCCTGCTGTGCGCGATCCTGACCACGCCGCTTTCCAACGAAGCCAATGCTTCGCACGCGTTCCACAAGGAACCGAAGCATCTTGCGCTGTCGAGCGACGGTCTGCTCCCGCACTGGGACAAGGCCAAGCTGCAGCGCGGGATGCAGGTGTACAAGGAAGTCTGTTCGGCGTGCCACAGCCTGAACCTCGTCGCCTTCCGCGACATCGCGGATCTCGGCTATAGCGAGGGGCAGATCAAGAGCTTTGCCAAGAGCTATGACACGATCCCGTCGGTCAACCCCGACACCGGCGAACCGTCGACGCGCACCGGCCTGCCGTCGGATCATTTCCCGGCGCCCTACGCCAATGAAACCGCGGCGCGCGCGGCGAACAACAATGCGTTGCCGCCCGACCTGTCGCTGATCACCAAGGCGCGCGAAGGTGGCAAGAACTATGTCTATTCGCTGCTGACCGGCTTCCAGAATCCGCCGGCGAACCTGCCGAAGGAACTGCAGCCGCCGACGGGCCTGCACTACAACCCCTATTTCGCGAACCTCAACCTCGCGATGGCGCCGCCGCTGCACGACGGCCAGGTGACCTTTGCTGACGGTTCGCCGAACACGGTGAAAGCGATGGCGAGCGATGTCGCCGCCTTCCTGGTGTGGACCGCCGAGCCGAAGCTGGTGAAGCGCGTTCAGGTGGGCTGGGCAGCCTTCATCTTCCTGCTCATCTTCACCGGCCTGACCTATATGTCGTACCGGAACATCTGGGCCGACAAGAAGCATTGAGCCTTCGGGGGAGGGCGGTCACGCCGATGATCGCTCTCCCGCCTCGGCCCGACCTCGACCTTGTGTCGCTGGTCCGCACCATCCCCGACTTTCCCAAGCCGGGCATCCAGTTCCGCGACATCACCACGCTGATCGGCGATGCCGCCGGCTTTTCCGAGAGCGTCCGCCGCCTGAGCGCCCGCGCCGCTGCCTATCGTCCCGACTATATCGTCGCGGTCGAAGCGCGGGGCTTCCTGTTCGGTGCGGCGATGGCGACCGCGATGGGCGTCGGTCTCGTCCCGGTGCGCAAGGCGGGCAAGCTGCCGGGCGTCACCATCGGCGTCGACTACGAGCTCGAATATGGCGTCGACCGCCTCGAACTGCACGAAGGCGCGGTGACCGCGGGGCATCGTGTCGTGCTCGTCGACGATCTGCTCGCGACCGGCGGCACGATCCTCGCCGCCGCAAGACTGATGCAGAGCGTCGGCGCCGAGGTCGCGGCCGCGCTGTTCGTGATCGGCCTCCCCGATCTGGGCGGCTCACAGCGGCTCAAGGCCGCGGGGCTGACATGCGAGACGCTGATCGCCTTCGACGGGGATTAGCAATGTTAGCTGTTGGCAAATTGCGGATAGGCAGGTTCGCCAACAAGCGTCAGCGGTCCACTGGGTCGATCATCAAGAAAGAGATCTGATTTCAGAGGGATGGCTGGCGGCTGAGGCCGACGCGAAATGTGGCGACGCCGCGAGCGGGGTGATCGCCGGCATCTTTTGCAGCAGTGAACAAGGTCTTGCCCACGACTGCACCGCAGGCAACGGTTTCTATCCCGCTCCTGATATTATCCGTCGCGGCACGACAGCCATCGACGACGCCGTCTACCGTGATGGTGACACGGAACAGAGCATCGACATCCGACTGTCCGGACTGTCTCGCAATATCCATCAGTTCCTTGTTCGAGAGCCAATCGTCCCGGTCCTTCAACGCCACCGGTGGCTTGCCGCCGGGGGCGAACTGGCCAGCATCGGCGCCCCAATCGATCAACTGGTCGGCGGTGCATTTGCGAAGCGCCTCGACGGCCTTGGCTGCACCAGCGATCTGGGCGGCGCCTTCGATACCGGTCTTGGTCGTTATGGTCACCGTTTCAGCATGTTCAAGCCCGGTGAGGAAATCCAGGGCGACGCCTTGCATCCGAATTACGGGCATGCCGTTCGGCAGTTTTGTGGCGCGCGCCAGCCCGTTCAATTTTTTCCGGGATGGAGCAAAGGTCAGCGCGGCGGGGGAAAGCGGCGTGGAACCTTTGATTTGCGGGCTGGCGATAGCCACGTTGTAGCTGTCGATCCCCGGCACGGTCTCGATCGCCAAAATGGCGGATGGTTCGATATTTTGCCGTTCCAGTTGGCACCTTGCCGGATCGTCTCGCAAGATCCAGCGCGAGACTGGCGGATCGGGAATAGTTTGCGCATTTCCGATGAGCGCCAAAGCTCCCAAGAGCGAAGCAATCATTTTATCCTCCCCGACATCCTGAAGCAGAATGGTCGAACAGCCTTCCGTAAGCAAGAAATGAAGAAGTGAATCATCGCCTTCGACTATTTTGCTGCGCGCAAAGAAAAAGCCCGCGCCGAAGCGCGGGCTATGCTCGCCCCCTTGGCAAGCTCTCGGGGCCTTAGAAGGGCACCCAATTCTGCTTCTTGCGGATCTTCATATAGCCGACATTGACACCCAGTCGCGCGCCGACGCCGACCCGGATCGGGATCAACACAACGTCGCCGCGGCGCAGATAGCTCGCGTTGAAGCCGCCGACGAGATAGGCTGCCCCTTCGCCCGCCGGATAGCGCTTGTAGATATCCTCGGTGTCGAAGAGATTGTAGACGAGGACGAAGGTGCTGCCCGCGTTGGCGCCCGCGTCGAAGCCGATCGACGGGCCGGTCCAGTAAACCGGCCGTTCGCCCTCGATCTTGTGGTGGAGCGTGCCCGAGCCATAGCGAACGCCGATGCCCAGCGCGCCGCCGGCCTCGCGCCCGACGATATAGGCGTTGGGCTCGCCCTGCTTCTTGAGGATGTCCTCGATCAGTCCCGCCAGGCCTTGCGCGCCCTTGCCGAACACGCCCTCGGCGGCGCCGATCAGGTCGTCCTTCTTGTAGGTCGAGCCATCGGAGGCGGCGGTCGTCGCGCTATCGGCGGTGGTGGTCGCGACGCCGGTGTCGGGTGTCGTCGAATATTGTTCGTCGCCGGTGGCAAGGTCGCTGTTCAGGGTCGGATCGGCAGGTGCCGGATCGTTCACGGAAGGCGCCGGAGTCACGGGCTGGGGGTTGTCGAGATCGGAATCGATCGCGGTGTTGGGGTCGACCGAGGTCATCTGGCCATTCGCCGCGACCGGCGCGAGCATCAGCCCGATCGATGCCAGGGTGGTGGCGGCAAAAGTGGCAAGCGTTTTACGCATATGTCCCCCAAATCGGTCCGCGCCAGATGCGCCGGACGGGTTTACCATGACTCCGACTGTGAATCGCGGGCAATGAATGGGCGATGACTTGAGTCGATTTTACGCCGGATCGAATCCTTTTTGCCATGAACCGCGAAAAATAAGGTCGAAAGGGAGCAATGTTAGGCGTTGCGAGGCGCGAAGCGCATGGCTATAGCGACCCGCCTAAGCCAGCCTGCCGTTAGCGCGGCAGACCATGCGGAGACGTGGGTGAGTGGCTGAAACCAACGGTTTGCTAAACCGTCGTACTGGTAAATCCGGTACCGAGGGTTCGAATCCCTCCGTCTCCGCCACCCTTCCCAACGCCTTTGGTTTTGAAGTCCGGCCGAAACGGTCTTAGGGCTTGTCCATGGCCCCTCACGATCTACTCTCGCTTCTCGGCATCGATCTGCCGATCATTCAGGCACCGATGGCGGGCGTATCGTCGCCCGACATGGCGGCGGCGGTCAGCGAGGCGGGGGCGCTGGGTTCGATCGGCGTCGGTGCGACCGACGTCGACGGGGCGCGGGGGATGATCGCCGCGGTGCGCGCACGCACGGCGCGGCCGTTTCAGGTCAATCTGTTCTGCCACCGGCCCGCGATCGCCGATACCGGGCGCGAGCGCCGGTGGATCGAACGTTTTCGCCCGTTGTTCGCCGAATTCGATGCCGAACCGCCGGAAACGCTCGGTGAAATCTATCGTAGCTTCGTCGGCCATGACGCGATGCTGCAAATGCTGATCGACGAGCGCCCGCCGGTCGTGAGCTTCCATTTCGGTCTGCCCACCGAGAAGGTGATCGCGGCGCTGCGTGCTGCGGGGATCATGCTGCTCGCCACCGCTACCAGTCTTGCCGAGGCGGAAGTTGTGGCTGCCGCCGGGATCGACGCCATTGTTGCGCAGGGATGGGAGGCGGGCGGCCACCGGGGGATATTCGATCCCGACGCGCGCGACGACCGGCTCGGGACGATGGCGCTCACCCGCTTGCTTGCGCAGCGGCTCGACCGGCCGGTCATCGCGGCGGGCGGGATCATGGACGGCGCGGGCATCGCCGCCGTGCTCAACCTTGGCGCCTCCGCCGCGCAACTCGGCACGGCTTTCGTCGCCTGCGACGAGAGCCTGGCCGACGCGGCCTATCGCGCCGCGCTTCTCGGCGATGCGGCGCGTCATACCGCGATGGTGCGCGCCGTATCGGGCCGACCCGCGCGTATCCTGTCCAATCGCTTCGCCGCGCAGGATGCCGCGATCGATCCGGCCGAAATTCCCGCCTATCCGATCACTTATGATCTGGGCAAAGCGCTGCATGCCGCCGCCAAGGCGCGGGGCGAGCATGGGTATGGGGCGCAATGGGCGGGGCAGGGCGCGCCGCTGGCGCGCGCGGTGCCGGCGACCGAACTCGTCGCAGCGTTGGCGGCGGAGCTCGAAGCGGCGCGGCGCGCGTAGCGATCAGCGCGCGGTTTTCAATCGCGCCAGTTCGTCGCGCGCGACCGCCTGCAACGCGGCCGTCTGCGCGTCCGACAGGCCAAGCGCGTCGGCGCTCTTTTCGTGCGCGCCAAGACTGGTTGGGTCGACGCCGGTGATCGCGCCAAAGGTGACCAGCGCGGACAGATAATAGCCCGCAACGCTCGCGTGATAATGGTCGTAGGTCCAAAGATCGAGCTGGCCATAGGTGATGCCGTCATAGGGATCGGGGTCGGCGACGCCGGTCGTCATCGCCCGGTTCCACGTCTCGCCCACGGGTAATATGCCTCTGACGGTGGGGTTGGCGGCGCGGGCCTCTTCGGCGGCGGCACGCAGGTCGTCGGCCATTGCGCTCACCGGCTTGCCGTACCAATGGCCTTTGGGCGTATAGGTCTGGTCGGCGCGTGTCCACGTCGCGGCGAGCCGAATATCGACCGCCGGATTGCGCTTTTCGAACAAGGCGACCATTCGGCCGACATCGCGGATATAGGTGGTGGGATCGCCGGGCCGGGCGCGGTCGAGAACGCTATATTCCTGGAGGACGACGACGTCCCACGGCTTGTCGAACAGCGCGCGCCGCTCGTCGTAATGAAAGCCGAGCGACTTGCCGCCCTGCGTCTCGAGGCTGACGGCATAATCGAGCCCCGCCTGCTCGCAAAAGGCCTTGAACAGCGCCGGAACACCGCCATAACCGGCGCCGTTGAGATCGGTGACCGTATCCGCGTGCCAGTTGCGCGCCGCCGAATGCGCGCCCTGGGTGAAGCTGTTGCCGATGAACAGGATCGTTCGCGGCGCCGTTTTCGGCGCGGCTGTTTGCGGTGTGGGGGATGCCGCGCCGGCGGCGGTGGGCGCGGGCGCGCTCTCCTTTGCCGTGACCGCCGGCGCGACGGCGAGTCCGGCGCAGCCGATCAGGAGCCAGATACCGGACCCGTGTTTCATCCTCAGAACTCCGTGGTGATCGAGCTGTACCAATAACGGCCATAGGGGCTGTAGAGTGACCCCAGATAGCCCTCCGACGACAGCGGCGGCTTCTTGTTGGCGATATTGCGGACGCCGACGCGCCAGCGCATGTCGCCGCCGATCCCGTCCCGGTCGCGGATGCGGACCTGGGCATAGAGGTTCGCGGTAAGCTGCGACTTGACCCGCCACGGATTGCCATCGGCGTCGACGAAGCCCGTTTCGTCGACCGCGCCGGTATAGCGAGCGAAGGCGCCGAGCTGGAACTGGCCGAGCGACCAGGTCAGCGATGCCGAGCCGCGCCATTTCGGGCGGCCGTTGGCCTCGATCAGATTCTCCGTCTCGGGCAGCGGCGTCGCGGCGTTGATGTCGCCCGCTTCGCGCGCGGCGACGAGCATGTCGACCGCGTCGCCCGGCGCGCGCGAGAATTTGAGCAGCCGTGTCGCGTTGACCGCTAGGTCGAACTTGCCGATTCCGGTTTGGGGCGACCGCCAGTAGAAGCCGAAATCGAGCCCACGCACCGTCTGCGGCAACAGGTTGATGAACTGGTCGCGCACCGTCAGGATACGGCCGACCGGCGCGATGCCGGTTCCCGCAAAGGCCGCGACATCGTCGGCGTTGGCGGCGTCGCGGACGACGTTGGGGTTCGACGATCCTTGCAGGCGCAGCAGATAGTCGAGCGCGATCGCTGTGTCGTTGCCGAGGATGCCGACGATGCCCTTTTGCCGGATCGACCAATAGTCGACCGTGAAGGTCACCCGGCCGAGATCGGCGGGGATAAAGGCCGGCTCGAACACTGCGCCGAGATTATAGTTGGTGCTCTTTTCGGGCTTGAGGTCGGGGTTGCCCGACACGCGGCGCGAATAGCCGACATTGTTGCCGCAGGCGGTGAAGCTGTCGATCCGCCCGGCGCGCAGGTCGACCTCACAGCGCAGGAAATCCTGGCTGGTCGCGAGGCGGGCATATTCGACCGCGTTGACCTGTTCGAGGTTCGGCGCGCGGAAGCCTTGCGAGAAAGAGCCGCGGAAGCGGAGGCCGTCGAACACGTCCCACGCCGCGGCGATCTTCGGCCGCGCGACGCTGCCGAAATCGCTGTAATGCTCATAGCGTCCGGCGAGTTGGAGGTCGAAGCGCCGCATCAGCGGGATGTTCATATCCTCCGACACCAACGGTACCGCCAATTCGGCATAGGCGGCGGCGACGGTGCGCTTGCCATAGGTGTCGGGATTGTCGCTGACTGCGGCGGCATCGCTGATCGTGATCGCGCCCGACACCATGTCGACGAAGGGATCGGAGCCGTCGACCGCGGCGTCGCGGTCGTCGCGCTGCGTCTCGCGCCGGACTTCGACGCCGAACGCCACGCCGACATCGCCGCCCGGCAGCTTGAACAGGTCGGGACGCGAGGCGCGGAAATCGCCCATCGTCAGCGTCGTCTTCGACCGGCGCTGAAGCTGGAAGCCGATCGCATCGAGCGCGACCTGCGAACTGGGCGTGCAGTCGCCATAGGTCGTTGCCGTGGCGCACCCGCCGTTGAACGGATTATAGGCGTCGGGGGTCGACAGCGCGAGGCTCTGCTGAAGCGCCGAACTGCGCACCGCGAAGCTGCTGTCGTGCGCGCTCGCTTCCGAATAGGTGAAGGCGCTGTCCCATTTGAAGCCCGCGGTCTCGCCCCGGATGCCGAGCAGCGCGCGAAGCTGCTCGCCGGTGACATGTACCGTCTGCGGCCCCGCATCGACATAGCGGTAATTGGTGAGCAGCACCGGCAGCCCCTCGTCGGGGACGTTGGTCAGGCCGGGAATGCGGTTGGGGCTGCCGACCGGCCCGAAGGGATTGTAATAGTTGGTCGCCGGGATCCATATCTGGTTGAGGTTGATCACCGCCGGCTGGCCCCGCAGCGTATCCGAATAATAATAGCCGAACTCGCCGAACAGGGTCAGCGTATCGGTCAGATCGTAATGCCCGTTAGCGAAGCCGTTGTAGCGCTTGACGCGCGGCATCACGGTGGTGCCGATCGCGGTGTCGTAGCGCAGGTTCCGGAACGTGTTGTTCGTCGCGAGCGAGGTGTTCACCAGACAGAGGTCGGGTGAAAGCTGATAGGTGCAGCCGCCGAAACTCGGCGGGCGAACGGTGAAAGAGCCGGCCGCCGTGGTCATGTTGGTCGAGCCGAGGCGGGGACGGCCGCCGGCGATCTGAACCTGCAGAGCGGGCCAGGGACCGCGCGTCGCGCGCCCGTCGGGCGTCGTCGAATCGGCGAAATCGGGATAATCGGCGAACAGCGGACGCAGGTCGGCTGACGCGGTGAAATCCTGATCCTCGGCGCGCAGGGCCGAGCGGTCTGTAAATTCGAACGAGACGGTGATATTGCCGCGATCGAAATTCTTGCCTGCCAGGATATTGCCCTGGAACTCGCGCAAATGGGTGCCTTCGGCGCCGCCATATTGCGCCTGGAGCCGCAGGCCGTCGTAATTGTCCTTGAGCACCGTATTGACGACGCCGGCGACCGCGTCCGAGCCATAGAGTGCGGCGGCGCCATCGAGCAGCACCTCGAACCGCTGGAGCCCGGTCGTCGGGATCGCGTTGGAATTATAGCTCAGCACCGGCACGGTACCGGTATCGGACAGCCCCTGACTGGCGGGATGGGTAACGATCCGGCGCCCGTTGAGCAACACCAGCGTGTTGCCGACCCCCAGCGAGCGGAGGTTGACCGAGCCGACGTCGCCGCGCGCCGCGTTGCTGGTCTGCGCATTGTTGCCGGGGTTGAAGCTGACGTCGCCCATCTGGGGAATGCTGCGGATCAGCTCATCGCCGCTCACCGCGCCGACGGCGTCGATGCGGTCCTGATCGAGAACGACGACCGGCAGCGCCTCGGTGACGCGCGCGCCTTCGATCCGTGTGCCGACGACGACGATGTCGGAGGCGTCGCCGCCCTGGCTCCCGCCACCGGCCGCGTCGTCCTGCGCGGCGGGTGCATTATCCTGCGCCCGGGCGGGAGCGCCCGCGAACAGGCAGATCGCCGTGCTCGCGAGCAGCAATGCCGATGTCGAACCCCTCATTTTCCTTCTCCCTCTGCTTTTAATCCATGTCCTGTTCGACGGGCGGCGCGGCCAGCGGAGACGGCGCGCCGCCGTCCAGCGCCAGTCGCAGCCGATCGCGATCGAGCGCATCGTCCCAGCGAGCGACGACGACCGTCGCGACCGCATTGCCGATGAAATTGGTGAGGCTGCGGCATTCCGACATGAAGCGGTCGATGCCGAGGATCAGCGCCATGCCCGCGACCGGAACCGACGGCACGATCGACAGCGTCGCGGCCAGCGTGACGAACCCCGCGCCGGTGACGCCCGCCGCGCCTTTCGAGCTGATCATCGCGACGAGCAGCAGCGCGACCTGCTGGCCGAGCGACAGGTCGACATTGCAAGCCTGCGCGATGAACAGCGCGGCGAGCGTCATATAGATGTTGGTGCCGTCGAGGTTGAAGCTGTAGCCCGTCGGCACCACCAGCCCTACGACCGACTTGGCGCAGCCGGCGCGCTCCATCTTCTCCATCAGGCTGGGCAGCGCACTTTCCGACGAGGAGGTGCCGAGCACGAGCAACAGCTCGGCGCGCAGATAGCGGATCAGCTTGAAGATCGAAAAGCCCGCGAGCCGCGCCGCGATGCCGAGCACGACGACCACGAAGATCGCCGAGGTGAGATAGAAGGTCGCGAGCAGCCCGGCGAGATTCGCGAGCGATCCGACCCCATATTTGCCGATCGTGAAGGCCATCGCGCCGAACGCCCCGACCGGCGCCGCGCGCATCAGGATCGCGACAAGCCGGAAGATGACGAGCCCGACGCGCTCGAACAGGTCGCGCACCGGCGCGGCGGGTTCGCCGACCATCGACAGCGCAATCCCGAACAGGATCGAGACCAGTAACACCTGGAGCAGCGAATCCCCGGTGAGCGCCGAGACGAGCGTCGTCGGAATCGCCGACATGATGAAATCGACCAGTCCGCTGTGTTTCGCCTTTTCGACATAGCCGGACACCGCGCCGGCATCGAGCGTCTTCGGGTCGATGTTCATGCCCGCGCCCGGCTGCACCGTGTTGGCGACGATCAGGCCGACGATCAGCGCCAGTGTCGAGAAGAAGAGGAAATAGGCGAAGGCCTTGCCCGCGACACGGCCGACCGAACGCAATTCGGTCATTCCCGCGATGCCGGTGACGAGGGTGATGAAGATCACCGGGGCGATGATCATCTTGACGAGCTTGATGAAGCCGTCGCCGAGCGGCCGCAGCGCCTCGCCGGTCGCGGGCCAGAGATGGCCGATGATCACGCCCAGAAGAATGGCGGCGAGCACCTGGACATAGAGGTGGCGGTAGAACGGTGTCGTTCCCGCCGGCGCCCGTCCGGTCTCGTCGATTATGATGGCTGCCACGTACATCCTCCCGAGCACGGCCTTTCGCCGTTGCTTCCCCAAAATTATGGCCGGCCCCATCGCCGGTCCACGAACTTCGCATTATCCGAAAAACGGCAGAAAATAAGGCCATTGCGGAGGGGGGTGCGATATTTCCCCGTTTCGAATGTGCGATTTTCCGCTTACCATGAACTTATATGTGCGATAATCCGCACATATGACGACTCCGGTCATCCTTGATGATTCGCACGCGCCGGGTGCTGGGCGGCGCCTGATCTGGGCGGCCCTGCTCGCCTTGCTGCTGCTGGCGATGATCGCGGTCGCCGCCTTCGGCTGGGCAGCGGGCCATGCGCGCGTCGCATCCGACGCCGCCGCCGAGCAGCAGGCGCGAAGCGCGTCGCGCCGGCTGGCGGGCGAGCTTCAGAAATTCCGCCTGCTTCCGCTGGTGCTCACCGAATATCCCGACGTCCGCACCGTGCTGGGCAGCGGCGATGCCGGGGCGGCGCGGCGGATGAACGACAAGCTCGAACTGCTCGCCGATCGCACCGATGCCGCGGTCATCTACCTGATCGCGCGCGACGGCCGGACGATCGCCGCGAGCAACTGGCGCCGCCCGCAGAGCTTCGTCGGCCAGAATTACGGCTTTCGCCCCTATTTCCGCGACGCCATGGCAAAGGGCAGCGCCGAATTGTTCGCGCTCGGCACGGTTAGCGGCCGGCCCGGGCTGTTCATCGCCCGCCGCGTCGAGGAAGGCGGCCGGGCGCTCGGCGTGATCGTCGTCAAGGTCGAGTTCGGCGGCCTCGAAGCCGAATGGGCGCGCCAGCCGCTCGCGACCTTCGTCACCGACGATCATGGCGTCGTCATCATCACCAGCCGCCCCGACTGGCGCTTTCATACCCTCGCGCCGATCGACGAGCGGACGCGCGCGGCGATTCGTGCGGTGCTGCAATTCGGCGATCTGCCACTCACGCCGCTCCCTCTCACGAAAGACGGAGCGACCTGGGCGAACGGCGACGCGCGCTACCGCGAAGCGACGGTTCCGGTGCCGATGGCAGGCGCGCAGTTGCACGCCTTCCAGCCGCTCGCGCCCGCCGAGGCGAGCGCCAATGCGACCGCGCGCACCGCGATCCTGATCGCCTTCATTCTGCTCGCCGCGCTGCTGACTTGGGTGTTCCGCGCGCGCGAGAAGCGGCGGTTGCAGGAGGAAGCACGCCACATGCTGGAGAGCGAGGTCGCGGCGCGCACCGCCGATCTGGTCGAGGCGAACCGGCGGTTCCGCGCCGCACGCGAGGAATTGTCGCAGGCGAGCCGCCTCGGCACGATCGGTCAGATCACCGCGGGTGTCGCGCACGAGATCAACCAGCCGGTCGCGGCGATCCGTGGTTTTGCCGAAAACGCCGGCACTTTTCTCGACCGCGGCGATCCGGGCAAAGCGCGCGACAATATCGGGACGATCGTTGCGCTGACCGAGCGGATCGCCGCGATCATCGCCGAATTGCGCAGCTTCGCGCGGCGCAGCACGCCCGCGCTCGGCCCGGTCGAGATCGCGCGGGTGATTGACGGCGCGCTGCTGCTCGTCGGCGATCGCATCCGCGAACATGGCGTCATGGTCGAGCGCGTCGGCGAAGCGCCGGGAATGCGCTGCATCGCCGACCGCGTGCGGCTCGAACAGATTCTCGTCAATCTGCTCCAGAATGCCCTCGACGCGCTGACCGGCCGCCATGATCCGCGCATCCGCATCGAAACGCGAGCGGAAGGCGATATCGCGATCACCGTCTCCGACAATGGGCCGGGGATTGCGCCCGACGTCGCCGACAATCTTTTCACGCCCTTCGTCACCGGCAAGGCCGACGGGCTCGGCCTCGGGCTGGGCATCGCGCGCGATATCGCGCGCGAGTTCGGGGGAGCGCTCGACAGCGTCGCCTCGCCGCTGGGCGGCGCGGCCTTTCGGCTGGAGGTTCGCCGCGCATGAGCGAATTCGTGACTCGCCAGCAGGTCATTTTCGTCGACGACGACGACGCCTTGCGCGCGGCGACCGTGCAGTCGCTCGAACTCGCCGATATCGAGGTCCGGGCCTTCGCCGATGCCGAGACGGCACTCGCGGCGATCGACGACGCGTTCAGCGGCGCGGTGGTCACCGATATCCGCATGCCGCGCCTCGACGGCCTCGAATTCTTCGCGCGCATCCGCGCGATCGACCCCGAAATCCCCGTCATCCTGATCACCGGGCACGCCGACGTGCCGATGGCGATCGGGGCGCTGAAGGGCGGGGCGTTCGACTTCCTCGCCAAGCCCTACGCGACCGATCATCTGATCGCAGCCGTTCGCAAGGCGCTCACCTCCCGGCGTCTGATTCTCGACAACCGGATGTTGCGCGCCGCGGCCGAGACCAGCGTCGACAGCCCGCTGATCGGCGACAGCCCGGTCATGGCGCAGCTTCGCGCGACGATCGTCCAGATCGCGCGCGCCGACATTGACGTGCTCGTCGAAGGCGAGACGGGTACGGGCAAGGAACTCGCGGCGCTGCTCCTCCACCGTAAGGGGCCGCGCTCGGGCCGCCCGTTCGTCGCGGTCGATTGCGGTGCGCTTCCCGAAGGGCTCGCCGAGGTTGAACTGTTCGGCCACGATCGCGGCGCCCCCGGCTATGGCCCGATTGCCCGCGAAGGGCGGATCGAACAGAGCCATCGCGGCACCCTGTTCCTCGATGGCATCGACAATATGCCGCTCGCGATCCAGGCGACGCTGCTCCGCGTCGTCGAGGAGCGAAAGATCCGCCCGATCGGCGCGAGCGAGCCGCGCGGGGTCGACCTGCGCATTATCGCGTCGTCGCGCCGCGACCTGCAACAGGCGGTTCGTGCCGGCGAATTTCGCGAAGACCTTTTCTATCGCCTCAACGTCGTGCGGCTGCGAATGCCGCCGCTTCGCGAGCGCAGGGTCGATATCCCGCAGCTTTTTGCCTCTTTCGTCGAGGAAGCGACAGGCCGCATGGGCGCGCGGGATTTCACCCTGGGCGATGCTGCGCGCCGCCACCTGATCGAACATGACTGGCCGGGCAATGTCCGCGAGCTTCGCAATTTCGCCTATAGCGAGGTGCTCGGATTGGATACGCCGGCCCTGGACGAGGGTGAGGTGCCGCCGGCGCTGCCCGAGCGGGTGGCGCAGTTCGAGGCGCACGCCATTCGCGACGCGCTGGCGAGTGCGGGCGGCGATATCGCGGCGACGCTCGCGTTCCTGCGCATCCCGCGCAAGACGCTCTATGACAAGATCGCGCGCCACGGCATCGATCCGAAAATCTATCGAGGCTGAGGGCGTTTCCGGCTCGTTCGATCCGTCCCGGCGCTTTTCGACGGGCGCGATCGCTTAATGCTGCCACTATGGTGCCGTTAAATTCTGCAAATTGGGGATTTTATTCATAATCGCCCGCCATGGTCGTTGGTGCGAAGGCCAGTTCGTTGAATTTAGGTTAACTGTGATTTCTAGTGTCGTTGAATATTATGCGAAATTTTGCTAATATTAGGCGCCGGCATCGAGTTGTGCTGAGTATATTATGACATATTCCCATTCTTCCGGTGCTGCTTTTAACGAGGATGGCATGAAGAAACCGCTCCTCTCCAGCGCGACGCCTGAGCCGCTACCGGCGGGCGAGGCCGATCGCCGTGGCGCTGACCGCTATCGCACCGTGTGGCGCATCGCGAAGGTCACGCGCGATGGCGACGTTGGCCTGTGGCGTGTGCGCAACATGTCCGACAATGGCATGATGCTCGCCGCCGATGTGCCGATCACGGTCGGCGAACAGCTCGAAATCGCGCTTTCGGATGCGGTGACCGTGCGGGGCAAGGTCGTGTGGTCCGAAGGCGGCCGTTGCGGCGTCGCGTTCGACGAGGAGGTCGACGTCGCCGACGTGCTCAAACAGCTCGCTGCCGAACAGCGTGCGAGCGGCTATCGTCAGCCGCGACTTCCCGTCCACAGCAGCGCGCAGGTGGTGACCGACGAAGGCACGAGCGAGATCGAGCTCGTCGACCTGTCGCAGAGCGGCGCGGGTTTCGTCCACGACGGGCATCTGGAGGTCGGCAAGGAACTCGATCTCGTGCTCGCGAGCGGAATCCGCCGCAAGGCGATCGTGCGCTGGTCGCGCGGGACGCGCGGCGGCCTGTGGCTGACCCAGCCGCTCGACCGTGCCGACCTCGAAAGCATCCGTCGCTTTCAGAACTAGGCAGAGTCCCGGCATGTGCATCCCCGCGAAGGCGGGGACGACCCACCGTCCCGTTCTTGTCGAGCGAAGTCGAGACACCCATCGAGGCAGCGCCAGGCGATGGGTGTCTCGACTTCGCTCGACACGAACGGAATGGGAGTGGTGCCGAATTAGTGCCCGGTGTCCTGCGCCGCGCCTTTCGCGATCTTGGCCCAGGGGTTGAGATCGGGTTCGGCGATCTTGCTCAGCCGGTTGTGGTCGCGATGCCGGAACAGCCCCTGATCCTTCACCATCAGCATCGTGTCGGAGACATAGCTCCACGACCCGTCGTCGTGGAAATCGACGGTCAGCTCGTAGCTGTCGGTGCGAAAGGCCTGTTCGAGGAAGGTGGTCGAGCAGATGCCATATTCGGTTTGTCCGCGTGTCGCCTTGACGATCAACTGCTTCGCACCGGGCTTGGCGTGCCCCGCGGCGATCGCGATCTGGCCGCGCGGGATGGCGAGCGTCTGGATGATCAGACCCGTCGCCGCCTCATAGAGCCAATAGCCGACCTGGTCGTGAAAGGCGATGTCCTCCTCGGGCGTGTTGATATGGACGTGATAGCGCAGGCCATAGAAAAGCTGCGGCCCGTTCGCCTGCGGGTCGATCGGATGCATCTCGATCCGTTCGTAATATTTGCGCGTCTCGGGGCCATCGGCCTTGGGATTCACGTCGACGCCGCGCGTCCCTTCCCAGACGCCCGCGAGCCGCCGCAGCGGGCCGAGATTGGCGAGCGTATCGGGATCGACGTCCTCGGGCTCGGTGAAGATGTCCTTGGGTATGTCCATGCTGCCCCCTTTGGGTCTGTCAGATATCTTCGGCCAGCCGCGCATAGAACTGCGGTCGGCGGTCGCGGAAAAAGCCCATGCCGGCGCGGTGCTTCGCGGCGCGATCGAGGTTGATCGCCTCCACGAGAACGCCGGTCTCGCTCGCGCCGAATGCCTGCGTCAGATCACCCCATTCATCGGTGATGAAACTGTGGCCATAGAAATTCGCCTCGCCCTCGGCGCCGATGCGGTTCGCGGCGATCACCGGCATACAGTTCGACACCGCATGCCCCTGCATCGCGCGCCGCCACATGCGGCTGGTGTCGAGATCGGCGTCATAGGGCTCCGATCCGATCGCGGTCGGATAGAAAAGCAGTTCGGCCCCCATCAGCGCCATCGCGCGCGCGCATTCGGGATACCATTGGTCCCAGCAGACGCCGACGCCGATCCGCGTGCCGAAGACGTCCCAGACCTTGAACCCCGTATTGCCGGGGCGGAAATAATATTTTTCCTCGTAGCCGGGGCCGTCGGGGATGTGGCTCTTGCGATAGGTGCCCATGATCGCGCCGTCGGGGCCGATCATCGCGAGCGTGTTGTAATAATGCGGCCCGTCCTTTTCAAAGAAGCTCGTCGGAATCGCGACCTTCAGCCTGGCAGCGAGCGCCTGCATCGCGGTGACGCTCGGATGCTCAGCGGTCGGCCGCGCATTGGCGAAGAGTTCTTCCTCCTCGACCTGGCAGAAATAGGGGCCTTCGAAGAGTTCGGGGGGCAGGATGATTTGCGCGCCCTTCGCGGCGGCCTCTTCGACCAGCGCGCCGACTGCATCGATATTCGGCTGGGCGGGGCCGGGCAGAGGGAGCTGCAGCGCGGCGACGGAGATCGTGCGGGTCATGGAGCGGATATAGGCGAGGTGGCGCATCTTGCCAGCGCAAAAGCCGATGCCGATGCCTCATTTCCGTCATCCCGGCGAAGGCCGGGATCTCGCCGGTGCGTTGGGATGCAAGGTCGAGATCCCGGTCTTCGCCGGGATGACCATAAAGGTGATTATGCCGGAAGCTGCTGGCTCGAACAGTGGAAGCTGCCGCCGCCGACGATGATCCCGCGCGCCGGCACGCCGACGGCCCGGCGATCGGGGAAGAGCGCGGCAAGCGCATCGACCGCCGCTTGATCGTTCGGCACGCCATAGGTCGGCACGACGACGACCGTGTTGCCGATATAGAAGTTCATATAGCTCGCCGCCGCAAGCTCGCCGCCCACTTCGACGCGGCCGGGCGAGGGGAGATCGACGATCTCGATGCCCCCGAACGCCGCGGCCCGCGCGCGCGCATCGGCATAGATTTCGGCATTGGGGTCGTCATCGCCCGCCGCGACGGGAATCGCGAGCCGGCCTTCGCCGACGAAGCGCGCCAGATTGTCGACATGGCCGTCGGTGTGATCGCCGATCAGCCCCTTGCCGAGCCACAGCAGCCGCTCGATGCCGAGCGACTGGTGCAGCCTGACCGCGATGTCTTCGCGCGTCAGCGTCGGGTTGCGGTTGCTGTTGAGCAGGCATTCTTCGGTTGTCACGCAGAGCCCGGTGCCGTCGACGTCGATCGCGCCGCCTTCGAGCACCCAGTCCTGATCGTCGACCGGCAGCCCGCTCGCCGCCGCGAGCGCCGCGCCGACTTCGCGGTCGCCGGGCATGACGAATTTCTCGCCCCACCAGTTGAACTCGAAATTGCGCGCGTGCCGCGTGGCGCCGGTGCCCGCGACGATCGGCCCGGTATCGCGCAACCAGATGTCGCCGAGCGGCTGGACGATTATGCGCACGCCCGCCTCGACGAGCTCCGCGGCGATGGCTGCCTGGCGCTCGTCGTTGACGACCAGCCGCACCTCCTCGCCGCGGCCGCCGTCATGGACGGCGCCCGCAAAGGCGGCGACATCGGCACGCGCCGCGTCGATCTGGCCCGCCCACTCCTCGTCGAGGTGCGGAAAGCCGATCCATACCGCTTCGTGCGGCGCCCATTCGGCAAACATGCGCAGCGTCATGGGCGCCGTCCGATTACTTCGCCGGGCGCGACTTGTCGCGCGCGGCCCGGAACTCGTCGCCCTTCACCCAGTTCGGCCAGGCGTCGGTCGAGGCGAGCATGCGGCCTGCGGCATAGAAGAGCTTGAGGTCGGCGAGCATGCCGTCCCAATTCTTGATCGCCGCATATTCGTCGCCAGGCGCGTGATAGCGGTTTTTCTCATAATCCTCGGCCGCTTTCTTGCCGGCTTCCTTGCCGCCATCGACCAGGTCTTCGCCCGAGCCGAAGTTGAAGAAGGGCACGCCGTGCTTTGCGAAGCTGAAATGATCGGAGCGGTAATAGAAGCCCTTCTCCGGCGTCGGTTCGTCGACGATCGTCACCTTCGCCGCCTTGGCGATCTTTTCCAGATAGGTGTCGAGGTCCGACTTGCCGCGCCCGACGACGACGATGTCCTTCGCCGGGCCGTTCGGGTTCAGCGCGTCCATGTTGACGCCGCCGACGGTCTGAGCGAGCGGGAAGATCGGGTTGTCCGCATAATAGGCCGACCCAAGCAGCCCCGATTCCTCTGCGGTCACCGCCAGGAAGACGATGCTGCGATCGGGCGCGGGCGCCTTCTGATAGGCCTGCGCGAGCGTCACGAGTCCCGCGACCCCGCTCGCATTGTCGACCGCGCCGTTGCAGATATCGTCACCGTTCACCGGCGTGCAGCGGCCGAGATGGTCCCAGTGCGCGGTATAGAGCACATATTCGTCGGGGCGCTTCGCCCCCGGCAGTACGCCGATGACGTTATGCGACATCTTCTTCGCGATCTGGTTGTCGAAACCGAACGAAGCTTTTACGCCGGTCAGCGGCACCGCCTTGAAGCCCTTCTTGCCCGCCGCCGCGCGCAGCTTGTCGAAATCCTGCCCCGCGCTCGCGAGCAGTTCCTTCGCCTTTGCAAGCTGGATCCAGCCGTTCGCCGCGGTCTGGTCGGCGCCGCCATTCTTGGTCTCGGCCAGATATTGGGTGCCGGTGTTGCTGCTTTCCACGACGTTCCAGCCATAGGCGGCGGGTTCGGTGTCGTGGACGATCAAGGCCGCGGCGGCACCCTGGCGCGCCGCTTCCTCATATTTATAGGTCCAGCGGCCATAATAGGTCATCGCGCGGCCGCCGAACTCGCCCTTGGCCTCGGGGGTCTGCCAGTCGGGGTCGTTGACGAGGATGATGACGGTCTTGCCCTTGACGTCGAGCCCGGCATAATCGTTCCAGCCCTTTTCGGGGGCGTTGATGCCGTAACCGACGAAGACGACGTCGCTGTCCTTGACCTCGGTTTTCGGCTGGACGCGATAGCTGAAGGCGACATAGTCGTTGCCGTAGTTCAGCGTGACCGGCGCCTTGCCGCCGGTGAAGCTGAGCGGTGTCGCGTTCTTCGCGGTGATCTCGACCAGCGGCACGTCCTGCGTCCACTTGCCGTTGTTGCCGGGCTTGAGCCCCGCGTCCTCGAACTGCTTGATCAGATAGGCGAGGGTCTTTTCCTCGCCCGCGGTGCCCGGCGCGCGGCCTTCATAGGCATCCGACGAAAGCTCCTTGGTCACGCCCTGCAGCGTCTGCAGCGACAGCTCGGGAAACTGGACGTCGGGAAGCGAGGCCGCGTCGGGGCCGGCCGCCTTGTCGGATCCGCTGCACGCGGCAACGGACAGAAGGACCGCGAAAGCCGCGGTTGTTCGGGGGAAGCGAAGCATGGAATGTCCTTGGAGTTCGTTTGCGACGCCGGACTTGTGCCAGCCGCGCGGCTCCGATGCAAGAAGGGCGGCCCTTTCGGACCGCCCCCTTGAACGCGTTTCGGTCGAAACCGGATCAGCGCGAATAGAATTCGACGACCAGATTCGGCTCCATCTTCACCGGATAAGGCACTTCGTCGAGCGTGGGCACGCGGACGTAGGTCGTCTTGGTACCGTCGACCGACAGATATTCGGGCAGGTCGCGCTCGGGCAGGCTCTGCGCTTCGGCGACCAGCGCCATTTCCTGCGCCTTCTTGCCGAGGGTGATTTCATCGCCCGGCTTCACGAGGCGGCTCGCGACGTTGCACTTCACGCCGTTCACATAGACGTGACCATGGCTGACGAGCTGGCGCGCCGAGAAGATGGTCGGCGTGAACTTCGAGCGATAGACGACCGCGTCGAGGCGGCGTTCGAGCAGGCCGATCAGATTCTGGCCGGTGTCGCCCTTCATCCGCGACGCCTCGAAATAGTTCTTCTTGAACTGCTTTTCGGTGATGTCGCCGTAATAGCCCTTCAGCTTCTGCTTCGCGCGGAGCTGGATGCCGAAGTCCGACATCTTGCCCTTGCGGCGCTGACCGTGCTGGCCGGGGCCATATTCGCGGCGGTTGACCGGGCTCTTCGGGCGACCCCAGATGTTCTCGCCCATGCGGCGGTCGAGTTTATACTTGGCGCTCTGGCGCTTCGACATTGTCGTCTCCAATATGCTGTGTGCCGAAGGATTTCGGCGGTATCCCGGGTCGCACCATATGGAGATTTCCATATGCGACCACCGCTTCACCGGGGTGCGGGGTCCATTGCGAAGGCGCGCGACTAGACGGGGAAGGGCGGAAAGTCAAGCGTTGCGGGGCGAGGCGAGACACCCGCCTCGACAGCGCGGAAAAAGCCGTTAAAGGCAGCGCGCATGACAGCCGCCAAACTTCCCGAACAGTGCGAAACGATGACCGAAGTCCGGATCGGGGTCGACGCCGTCGACCGCGAATTGGTCGCGCTGCTCGTCCGCCGCTTCGGTTACATGGATGCCGCGGCGCGGATCAAGAGCGATCGCGGCACTGTCCGCGACGAAGCGCGCAAGGCGCAGGTTCTCGACAATGTCGCGCGCGAGGCGGCGGCGGCGGGGCTTGATCCCGACCGCATCCGCGCGGTGTGGAACGAACTGGTCGAACAGTCGATCGCGCATGAATTCGATCGCTGGGACGGGATTCGGGGTTAAAATATCACCGTGTCCCCGCGAAGGCGGGGATCCATCATCTGCCGGTTCCAGATGGCGCCTACCGGAGATGGCCCCGCCTTCGCGGGGGAGCGAGGATTTCCGATCGGTGATAGCCATCTTAAGATTCTTCGGCATCCCGCGCAGATTTGCGCTTTCTTCCCAGTGTCGTGATGATGCCGTGCATCATCCGGACGTCGTTATAGGACCAGCCCGTCTTGGTGATCGCAGTGCGCAAGGTGCGTAGCGTCGCCTCGGTCCGCTCGGGCGGGAAGAAATAGCCGGCGGCGTCGAGGTCGCGATTCAGATGCTCGATCAATTGTTCGAGTTCGCCCTGCGGTGCGGGCGGATCGAGATCGACCGTGGGCGGGCTCGCCAATGCGACGCCCTTTGACCATTCGTAGGCGAGCACGATCACGGCCTGCGCGAGGTTCAGCGAACCGAATTCAGGATTGATCGGCACGGTGACGATGGCGTGCGCCAGCGCGACATCGTCGGTTTCCAGCCCCGACCGCTCCGGCCCGAAGACGTAGGCCGAGCGGCCTGCACTTGCATGAACCTGCGTCGCCGCGGCGACGGGCGTCAGCACCGGCTTGGTCACGCCGCGCTTGCGCACGGTGGTAGCATAGACGGTCGTGCAGTCGGCGACTGCCTCGGCAAGGCTGTCGTAAACGGTGGCCTCGGCCAGCACGATATCGGCGCCCGATGCCGCGGGACCCGCGTCGGGGTTCGGCCAGCCGTCACGCGGGGCGACGAGACGCAGTTCGGTCAGCCCGAAATTGAGCATCGCGCGCGCCGCCTTGCCGATATTCTCGCCAAGTTGCGGACGGACGAGGACGATGACGGGGGGCGGGGCGGCCGCGGTCATTTGCTGGGCCGCGCCGCCTCGGTGATCGACGAGGCGAATTCCTCGAAATCCTTGGCTTCGGTGAAGTCGCGATAGACGCTTGCGAAGCGGATATAGGCGACATTGTCGAAGCCCTTCAGCGCCTCCATCACCATTGCGCCGATCTGCGCCGCTTGCACTTCGTTATCGCCCGAGGTTTCGAGCTGGCGCTGGATGCCCGAGACGAGCCGTTCGATCCGCGCGCCGTCGATCGGGCGCTTGCGGCAGGCGATCTGGACGCTGCGCATCAATTTCTCGCGGTCGAAGGGCTCGCGGGTGCCACCCGCCTTGAGCACCGCGACCTCGCGAAGCTGGATGCGTTCAAAGGTCGTGAAGCGCGCGCCGCAGTCCTCGCACTGGCGGCGGCGGCGGATCGCGGCGCCGTCCTCGGTCGGACGGCTGTCCTTCACCTGGCTGTCTTCATGTCCGCAATAGGGGCAGCGCATGGGTCAGCGTTTCACCCGCGAATAGAGCGCGATGGCGGCGCCCGCGAACAGGCCGACCGGCCAGGTGACGACCGGCAGCACCGCGCCCGCGATCGCACCGATGACGCCGCCGGTCAGGACAGGGCGCGTAGAGGGATGATCGATCCCCTGCTTGCCCATCGCCTTGACCTCTTCGATCGTCAACTCGACCAGCGTCGGTTCTTCGGGGTGCTGCCGCGCCATCGCTCTTAGCCCTGATAGATGGGGAAGCGCTCGCAGAGCGCGCGGACGCGGCCGCGGACGTCGGCTTCGACGTCGCCATGCTCGCCCTTGTCGCGCAGCGCTTCGAGCACGTCCGCGACCATGTCGCCGATCGCCTCGAACTCGGCGATGCCGAAGCCGCGCGTCGTCCCGGCGGGCGAACCGACGCGGATACCGCTGGTCTTGACCGGCGGCAGCGGGTCGAAAGGAACGCCGTTCTTGTTGCAGGTGATCGCGCTGCGTTCGAGCGCCTCGTCGGCGTCGCGACCGGTGATGCCGAGCGGGCGGAGGTCGATCAGCGCGAGGTGCGTGTCGGTGCCGCCCGCGACGACGTCGGCGCCGCGCGCCTTCAGCCGGTTCGCGAGCGCCTGCGCATTGGCGATCGTCGCCTTGGCATAGGCCTTGAACTCGGGGCGCAGCGCTTCGCCGAAGGCGACCGCCTTCGCGGCGATGACATGGACCAGCGGGCCGCCCTGCAGGCCGGGGAAGACCGCTGAATTGATGCGCTTCGCGATCGCTTCGTCATTGGTCAGGATCATGCCGCCGCGCGGGCCGCGCAGCGTCTTGTGCGTCGTCGTGGTGACGACATGCGCATGTTCCATCGGCGAGGGATGCGCGCCGCCCGCGACCAGTCCCGCGAAATGCGCCATATCGACCATCAACAGCGCGCCGACATCGTCGGCGATGGCGCGAAAGCGCGCGAAGTCGAGGGTGCGCGGATAGGCCGAACCGCCCGCGATGATCAGCGAGGGGCGATGTTCCTTCGCAAGGCGCTCGACCTGGTCGAAATCGACGAGATGGTCGTCGGCGCGCACGCCATATTGCACCGCATTATACCATTTTCCCGACATCGCGGGTGCCGCGCCGTGCGTCAGATGACCGCCCGCATCGAGGCTCATGCCCATGATCGTCGCGCCGGGCTTGGTCAGCGCGAGCATGACCGCGCCGTTCGCCTGCGCGCCCGAATGCGGCTGAACATTGGCGAAATTGCAGTCGAACAGTTGTTTCGCGCGGTCGATCGCCAGCGTCTCGACCTCGTCCGACGGGCCGCAACCCTGATAATAGCGCTTGCCCGGATAGCCTTCGGCATATTTGTTGGTGAAGACGCTGCCCTGCGCCTCGAGAACCGCCTTGGAGACGATATTCTCCGACGCGATCAGTTCGATCTGATGCTGCTCGCGGTCGAGTTCATGCTTCATCGCCGCCGCGACGGCGGGGTCGGTCGCGGCGACGCCGTCGGTGAAATAGCCGGCCGATTTGATGGGCTTGTCGAGCGTTTCGGTGGTCATCGGCTGGTCTCCAGTTGGGGCGGGTGGGAAAGCTTGTCGACGCGCGGGCCATGGCGGCCGCCGGCAAAATCACCGACGAGAAAGGATGTGACGCAGGCCTTTGCCATATCCTCGCCGATCAGCCGCGCGCCCATTGCGAGCACATTGGCGTCATTATGCTCCCGGGAGAGCGCCGCCGCATAGGGGTCGCTCACCAATGCGCAGCGCGCGGCGGGATGGCGGTTGACCGCGATCGAAATGCCGATCCCCGAACCGCACAGCGCGATACCGCGTTCGGCACGGCCATCGGCGATGGCCTCGGCGAGCTTGTAGCCGAAGTCGGGATAATCCACCCGGTCCGCCGTCGCTGGACCGAGGTCCAGCACCTCGTGATCGAGGTCTCGCAGCCAGGCCGCGAGCACGGCCTTGAGCTCGTAAGCGGCGTGGTCAGAGGCTATCGCGATGCGCATCGGGGCGGCTCCCGCAGGGGTGACAGGGAATCGATGAGCGCGCTTTAGGCGAAGCGGCCCGGATTGACCATAAGCCAGGTGGCAAATTTGTGACGCGGGCGATAAAGCCGCCCTATGTCCGACACCATCCTGTCCCTGCTGATGCTCGCCGGGGTCGCGCTGACCGGCGGCGCGGTGTATATTTTCCGCACCGGCGACCGTAAGCGCGCGCTGCTGATGTTCGTCGCGGCGCTGGTGATGTTCGCGAATATCGCGATCTGGCTGGTGCCGACGAAATAGATCCGACAAAAACCTTCGTCATTGCGAGCGGAGCGAAGCAATCCAGGGCGGTTTACGCTTGCTCTGGATTGCCGCGCGGCTTCGACAAAGTCGAAGTTTATCCTGAGCGGCCGGCCTGCCGGCCAGCCGAAGGGCCGCTCGCAATGACCAGGTTTGATTCATCACCGAATCGGCGAATCGGGGGCGAGGCGCATATCCAGATAATTATCGAGCGACTTCATGAGCTGATCGAGCTCATGCTCGAAGAAATGGTTCGCGCGCGGGATTTCGTCGTGATGGATGGTGATCCCCTTCTGCGTCCGCAGCTTGTCGACCAGCTTCTGGATCGCGGCGGGGGGGACGATCTCGTCCTGCCCGCCCGCGACGATGATTCCCGACGAGGGGCAGGGGGCAAGGAAGCTGAAGTCGTACATGTTCGCGGGCGGCGCGACCGACAGGAAGCCGCGGATCTCGGGGCGGCGCATCAGAAGCTGCATTCCGATCCACGCGCCGAAGCTGAAGCCCGCGACCCAGGTCGTCTGTGCCTCGGGGTGGATCGACTGGACCCAGTCGAGCGCCGAGGCGGCGTCGCTGAGTTCGCCGATGCCGTTGTCGAACGTCCCCTGGCTGCGGCCGACGCCGCGGAAGTTGAAGCGCAGCACCGCAAAGCCGCGCGCGACGAAGCTCTTGTACATCGCCTGGGTGATGCGGTCGTTCATCGTGCCGCCGCCCTGCGGGTGCGGATGCAGGATCAGCGCGACCGGCGCGCGCGGGCGCGGCGGGGGCGAGAAGCGGCCTTCGATACGGCCTTCGGGGCCGGGGAAAATAACGTCGGGCATGGGCGCACCTTCTTTGGTTCGGGGCTGGTCACCGATTCGCCGGACGGCGGGGTGGCGGAGCTGGATGCGCGCCTATATAGAAAATAGGTCTCGACTTGCAACTTTTGCGAATCGTTCGCAATAAGGATCGTTTCGCGGAATGATTTACCTCGACTATCAGGCCACGACGCCGCTCGCTCCCGAGGCGCGCGAGGCGATGCTGCGCTGGCTCGAAGGGCCGGGCGAGGGGGATGGTTTCGCGAACCCGTCGAGCACGCACAAGGCGGGCCGCGCCGCAGCGGCGGCGGTCGAGGTGGCGCGCGATCAGGTGGCGGCGCTGCTGCCGAAGGGTGGGCGCGTCTTCTTCACCTCGGGTGCGACCGAGGCGCTCAACTGGGCGCTGTTTCGCGGCGCGCAGGCGAAGCCGGGCGGGGTCGCGGGGCTGAGCATCGAACATGCCGCGTCGCTGCAATGTCTCGAGCGGCTGAACGCGACGATCCTGCCGGTCGACGGCGCGGGGATCGCGCTGCCGCCCGATGACGCGCTGATCCCCGAGCAGGGCCTTGTCGCGGCGATGCTGGTGAACAACGAGGTCGGGACGATCCAGCCGGTCGCCGCTTTCGCCGCCGCCGCGCACGCGAAGGGGAGCCTGCTGCTCTGCGACGCGGTGCAGGGGTACGGCCGCGTTGCCATCCCCGACGGCGCCGACCTGATCGCACTTTCGGCGCACAAGATTCACGGGCCGAAGGGCATCGGCGCGCTGTGGGTGAAGGACGGTGTCGACCTCGAGCCGCTGATGGTCGGCGGCGCGCAGGAACAGGGGATGCGGTCGGGCACCGTTTCCCCGGCTCTGTGCGCCGGGTTCGGCGCCGCCGCGGCGCTCGCGGCCGAGCGCTTCGATGCGGATGCGGCGCATGTCGAACGGCTCTGGTCGCTGGCGATGGACATGCTGCCCGAATGGACGCTGGGCGGCGCCGCGGCGCCGCGCTATCACGGCAATCTCAATGTCCGGCGCGACGGGGTGAATGGCCTCCGTCTGATGTCCGACGCGCGCGATGTCGCTTTCTCGCTCGGCAGCGCGTGCGGCAGCGGATCGGGCAAGGTCAGCCATGTGCTGCGCGCGATGGGGGTGAGCGAGGCCGACGCCCGCGCCTCGATCCGGCTCGGTTGGGGACGCTATACCAGCGAAGCGGAATTGCGCGCCGGGCTGACCGCGATCAAGGATGCGGCGCGGCTTCAGGGAGTCAATTGAGTGCGCGTCACCTTCATCCACGCCGACGGCAAGGGGCGCACCGAGGCCGAAGCGAGCGCGGGCGATGTCCTGCTCGACGTCGCGCAGGCGCATCTGATGCCGCTCGAAGGGACGTGCGAGGGGCAGATGGCCTGTTCGACCTGCCACGTCATCGTCGCCAAAGAGCATTTCGACCGCTTGCCGCCCGCGAGCGAGGAGGAGGAAGATATGCTCGACCTCGCCGCCGGGGTGCGCCGCACCAGCCGGCTTGCCTGCCAGATCGTCCTGACCGGCGATCTCGACGGGCTGATCGTCCATATTCCGTCCGAGAGCCGCAATATGCAGGGGCCGCGTTGATGCGCGCGGCCATTGCCGTCGCCGCGCTGCTTGGCCTTGCGGCCTGTTCCGCCGCCTCCGCTCCGGTGCGCGAGGCGACGGGCGATTCGGTGCTGCTCGCCAGGCAACTCACCGACATCGAGCGCCGCTCGGGCGGGCGTCTGGGCGTCGCGGTGACCGACACCACCGGCCGGTTGCTGTTCGGCCACCGCGCCGACGAACGCTTTGCGATGTGCTCGACCTTCAAGCTGCTGCTCGCGGGGCAGGTGCTGCGCGGCGCGGCGGGCGGCGGCCTGCCGCTGCGCACGCCCTTGCCGCTGACCCGCGCCGATCTGCTGCCGCATTCGCCCTATAGCGAAACGCAACTCGCGGCGGGCGAACTCAGCCTCGGGGCCGCCGCCGAACATAGCGTCAGGATCAGCGACAATGCCGCGGCCAATCTGATCCTCAAGGCGACGGGCGGGCCCGCGAGCTTTACCCAGCATATGCGCGCGATGGGCGATGCGGTGACGCGGCTCGACCGAACCGAGCCCGAACTCAACGAGAATGTGCCCGGCGATTCGCGCGACACCACCAGCCCCGCGGCGATGGCGAAAAGCGGCGCGATGCTCGTCTATGGCGATCATCTGACCGCCGATGACCGGCGGACGCTGCGCGGCTGGCTGATCGGCAGCAAGACCGGCCGCGCGCGCCTTCGCGCCGGGCTGCCACCGGCGTGGATCGCCGGCGACAAGACCGGATCATGCGGCACCGCCTATAACGACGTCGCCTTCGTCGAGGCGCCCGACGGCAACAAATATATGATCGCCGCCTATCTCGACCGTCCGACGGTGAACGGCGATGCCGCAGATGCTATCCTTGCCGATGTGGCCCGCGCTTTCGTGGAGAATCCGTTCGACTGACCGCGCGGCTTGCATTTCCGCGCCGCCGCCGCCATATGCGCGCCGGGAGTCGGGCGGACGCAGTCTTCGCCAACCCGGTCAGGTCCGGAAGGAAGCAGCCGCAACGAATTCGCTGCGGGTCGTTCCGGCTCCCACCTCCAGACTATCGTCAGACTTCATCGTCACCCCGGACTTGATCCGGGGTCCCGCTTTTCACCGTTGCTGAGCGGGACCCCGGATCAAGTCCGGGGTGACGTGGTTTGATCTACCCTTATTCCCCTTCGACAAGCGCTCCGGCCGCCCCTAAGACAGACCCCATGAGCGATTCCGCCGACGACGATACCCCGATGCTGGGGATGGATTTGCCGGAGACTCCGGCGCCCGCTTCGAGCGGTCCTTACCGCGTCCTTGCCCGCAAATATCGCCCGCAGACCTTTGCCGAGCTGATCGGGCAGGATGCGATGGTCAAGACGCTGGGCAACGCCATCGCGCGCGACCGGCTGGCGCACGCCTTTCTGATGACCGGGGTGCGCGGGGTGGGGAAGACCTCGACCGCGCGGCTGATCGCCAAGGCGCTGAACTGCATCGGCCCCGACGGGCAGGGCGGGCCGACGATCGACCCGTGCGGCGTCTGTGAGCCGTGCCGCGCGATCACCGAAGGCCGTCATATCGACGTGATCGAGATGGACGCCGCGTCGAACACCGGCGTGGATGACGTGCGCGAGATCATCGAGGCGGTGCGCTATGCGGCGGTGTCGGCGCGCTACAAGATCTACATCATCGACGAAGTGCACATGTTGTCGCGTAACGCCTTCAATGCGTTGCTGAAAACACTCGAAGAGCCGCCGCCGCACGTCAAATTCCTGTTCGCGACCACCGAAGTGAACAAGGTGCCGGTGACGGTGCTGTCGCGCTGCCAGCGCTTCGACCTTCGCCGTATCACCCCCGATATGCTGTTCGCGCATTTCAGCGCCATCCTGCAAAAGGAAGGTGTCGAGGCCGAGGCGCCCGCGGTCTGGCTGATCGCGAGCGCCGCCGAAGGGTCGGTGCGCGACGGCCTGTCGATCCTCGATCAGGCGATTGCGCACGCCGACCTCGACGGCGGCGGCAAGATCGGCGCCGAACAGGTGCGGGCGATGCTCGGCCTGTCCGATCGGTCGTCGATCGCGCAATTGATGGCGGCGATATTGGAGGGCGACAGCGGCGGCGCGATCGACCTCGCCCGAGCGCAATATGCGCTGGGAATCGAACCGGTCGCGATGGTGCGCGGGCTGATGGACCTGACCCACGCGGTCACGCTCGCCAAGGTTTCGCGTCACGACGATCCCGCGCTGGCCGAGGCCGATCGCGAGCGGATCGGCGACTGGGCGAAGAAGCTGGGTTTCGCGCCGCTGAACCGCCTCTGGCAATTGCTGCTCAAGGGGCATGACGAGGTGTTGCGCGCGAACAATCCGCTCGAACATCTCGAAATGCTGCTGCTCCGCGTGATTTATGCGGCCTCGCTGCCCGATCCGGGGGAATTGGCGAAGCTGCTCGAAAAGGGCGGCGTGCCGACGATGCCGCTGGCCGTCCCGGCTGCGGCGGCGGGGGCAGAGCCGCAGGCTGTCGAGGTCATTGCCGAACCCGCCGCGTCGAACCTCGGCGAGCCGCCAGCATCGGCGCTGACGATTACGCAGATTCTGCGGGTGCTGGAGGATCTGAAAAAATCCCAACTGGTCCGGCTGGTTCATGACGAGGTGCGGGTGGTTGAACTCGAACCCGGATTGCTCGTTTATGCTCCTGCGCCGGTGCTGGATGGGGATTTCGCCCGCCAGCTTGCGGACACGCTTCGTGCGCACACCGGAAGCCATTGGCAGGTGCGGCCGGGTGACGGTCCGGCTCGCCCGAGCCTCAAGGACATCGAAGAGGCAAAGGGGGCCGACAATGACACCCGCATCCGCGAACTGCCCGTCGTGAAGGCCGCTCTGGCGGCTTTTCCCGACGCGAGGCTTGTCGAAGACGACAATCATCACCAAAGGTCCCAGCCATGAAATCGATCGAAGAAATGATGAAGGCGGCGCAGGAAGCCGCCGCCACCGTGCAGGCGCAGATGCAGGAGGCGCAGACCAAGCTCGACACGCTCGAGGTCGAGGGCGTTTCGGGCGGCGGCCTCGTTAGGATCGTCGCGACGGCCAAGGGGCGCATCAAGGCGATCCATATCGACGACAGCCTGATCGTCCCGTCGGACAAGCAGATGCTCGAAGACCTGCTCGCCGCCGCGTTCAACGATGCGCGCGAAAAGGCCGATGCGGTGAGCAACGAGGAAATGGGCAAGATGACGAGCGGCCTGCCGCTACCCCCGGGGTTCAAGCTGCCGTTTTGACGTCCTTTCATCCGTCATCCCGGCGAAGGCCGGGATCTCGCCAGTGCATCAAAACGCTGGGGCGAGATCCCGGCCTTCGCCGGGATGACGGATTGAGACGGGAGAGCGAGCCTTACCCGTTCACCCCACCGTCATTGAATGCGCGGCAAGTTACGCCATATTAGCGATGATCACCCTATAAGAAGGGCGGAGCCGCCGAAGCCGGGGCTCGCTCAGGAGCCGTAATGACGCAATCTTTCCCCCTGTTGCCGCTACGCGATATCGTCGTTTTCCCGCACATGATCGTTCCGCTCTTCGTCGGCCGCGACCGTTCGGTCGCCGCGCTCGAAGCGGCGATGGAAGCCGACAAGGAAATCTTTCTCGTCGCCCAGCTCGATCCCGGCGAGGACGACCCGCAGCGCGACGACCTTTACGACACCGGCGTGATCGCCACCGTGTTGCAGCTTCTGAAGCTTCCCGACGGCACCGTCCGCGTCCTCGTCGAGGGCAAGGAGCGCGCGGAGCTGCTGAAGCTCGAAGATGACGGCAAGGCGGTGATGGCGAGCGTCAAGCCGGTCGCCGACTCGACCGACGACAGCGTCGACACCGCGGCGCTGATGCGGTCGGTCGTCGACCAGTTCGAAAACTATGCCAAGCTCAACAAGAAGATGCCCGCCGAAACCGCGGTGCAGCTTTCGCAGATCGACGATGCGTCGCGCCTCGCCGACTCGGTCGCGGGCAATCTCAACATCAAGGTGTCCGACAAGCAGGCGCTGCTCGTCGAGGATGCGCCGGCGAAGCGGCTCGAAATGGTCTTTGCCTTCATGGAGGGCGAACTCGGCGTGCTCCAGGTCGAGAAGAAGATCCGCGGCCGCGTGAAGCGGCAGATGGAAAAGAGCCAGCGCGAATATTATCTCAACGAACAGTTGAAGGCGATCCAGCGCGAACTCGGCAACGACAGCGGCGAGGGCGGCGACGATCTTGGCGAGTTGCAGCTCAAGATCGACGGCCTCAAAATGTCGAAGGAAGCCAAGGCCAAGGCGAACGCCGAGCTCAAGAAGCTGCGCGCGATGGCGCCGATGTCGGCCGAGGCGACCGTCGTGCGCAACTATCTCGACACGCTGACCGGCTTGCCGTGGGGCAAGAAATCGAAACTCAAGAAGGATATCGCCAAGGCGCAGGCCGTCCTCGACGACGACCATTATGCGCTCGAAAAGGTCAAGGACCGGATCGTCGAATATCTGGCGGTGCAGGCGCGCACCAACAAGCTGAAAGGCCCGATTCTGTGCCTCGTCGGCCCGCCGGGTGTCGGCAAGACCTCGCTCGGCCGCTCGATTGCCAAGGCGACGGGGCGCGAATTCGTGCGCCAGTCGCTGGGCGGCGTGCGCGACGAGGCCGAGATTCGCGGCCATCGCCGCACCTATATCGGATCGTTGCCGGGCAAGATCGTGACCAACCTGAAAAAGGCGGGGACGATGAACCCGCTGTTCCTGCTCGACGAGATCGACAAGCTGGGCCAGGATTTCCGCGGCGATCCGGCGTCGGCGCTGCTCGAAGTGCTCGACCCCGAACAGAATGCGAAGTTCCAGGACCATTATCTGGAGGTCGACGTCGATCTTTCGGACATCATGTTCGTGACGACGGCGAATTCGCTCAACCTGCCGCAGCCGTTGCTCGACCGCATGGAGATCATCCGGCTCGAAGGCTATACCGAGGATGAGAAGGTCGAGATCGCCAAGCGTCACCTGATCGCGAAGCAGGTCGAGGCGCATGGCCTGAAGGCGGGCGAGTTCGAACTGACCGACGAAGGCCTTCGCGACCTGATCCGCTATTACACCCGCGAAGCGGGCGTCCGCACCCTCGAGCGCGAGATCGCGCGGCTGGCGCGCAAGGCGCTGCGCAAGATTCTCGAGGGCAAGGCGGAGAATGTGCGCGTGACTCCCGACAATCTCGCCGAGTTCGCGGGCGTACAGAAGTTCCGCCACGGCGTCTCGGACGGCGAGGATCAGGTCGGCGCGGTCACCGGCCTCGCCTGGACCGAGGTCGGCGGTGAATTGCTGACGATCGAGGCGGTCACCGCGTCGGGCAAGGGACAGGTTCGCACCACCGGCAAGCTCGGCGAAGTGATGACCGAGTCGGTGCAGGCCGCGCTGTCCTTCGTGAAGGCGCGCGCGCCGGCCTATGGCATCAAGCCCAGCCTGTTCGCGCGCAAGGATATCCATATCCACCTGCCCGAAGGCGCGGTGCCGAAGGACGGCCCGTCGGCGGGCGTCGGCATGGTCACCGCAATGGTCTCGACCCTCACCGGCATCGCGGTGCGCAAGGACGTCGCGATGACCGGCGAAGTCACGCTGCGCGGCCGCGTTCTCGCGATCGGCGGGCTCAAGGAGAAATTGCTCGCGGCGCTGCGCGGCGGCATCACGACCGTGCTCATTCCCGAGGAAAATGAAAAGGATCTGGTCGAGATTCCGGCGAACATCACCGAAAAGCTCAAGATCATTCCGGTGAACCATGTCGACCAGGTGCTGGCCGAGGCGCTGGTTTCGCCGGTCGAGCCGATCGAATGGACCGAGGCCGACGAGCTTGCCGCATCGCCCCCGCATGCGCCCGGCGGCGACCCCGAAAGCGCGATTCGCCACTGATCGGCCGGCCGATCACCCTCCATTCGTCCTGATTCGTCGTAAAATCGGCGTTTTGGAGCGGTTTTCTGCGTTTTTTGCTTTGACAAGCCGGGCCGAAACATCGTTAGTGGCGCGCCATGGCTTCGGGCCATGAATCATTCGATCAACCAACCACTCACAGGGGTTCCTTAGGCATGAACAAACAAGACCTGATCGCCGCCGTCGCTGACTCGAGCGGCCTCACCAAGGGCGATGCGAGCAAGGCGGTCGAAGCCGTGTTCGATTCGATCACCGGCGCGCTCAAGAAGGGCGGCGAAGTCCGTCTCGTCGGCTTCGGCACCTTCGCGGTCAGCAAGCGCAAGGCGTCGACCGGCCGCAACCCGCGCACCGGCGAAACGATGACCATTGCGGCGTCGAACCAGCCGAAGTTCAAGGCCGGCAAGGCCCTCAAGGATGCCGTCAACTAAGTTGACCGCACCTTTGGGTGACATCTTTTCGGGCCGTGGCGCAAGCCGCGGCCTGATTTGATTCCTGGCGATCCCGGACGATCGATGTCGAATGGGCGTTGCATTACCCGCGCGAGCGGCTATGGACGGCCGGCTTTCGGAAGCCGTCGGCTTTTCGGTCGGCATGGAATGGGCGCGTAGCTCAGCGGTAGAGCACACCCTTCACACGGGTGGGGTCACAGGTTCAATCCCTGTCGCGCCCACCATTCCCCCGACCCGACCGGCGCGGCGCAGAGGCCGAATATCGGCTGTCCGCTTCATTCATCGCTTATTCAATGCGTTCGCATTAGAAGCACGGGCCATGATCCGCACCCTGTTCCTCTCGCTCGCTTCCGTCCTGCTCCTTGCCGCTTCGCCCGCGTCGGCGCGCGTCGAGCGCGATCAGGACAATATGCGCGACGCCGCGGCGCAGGGGCAGGTCATTCCGCTCAACCGACTGGTGGCGGAAGTGAAGGCGCGACCGCCCTACAACGGCATGACCTATCTCGGCGGGCCGCAGTTCGATTCCGGGCGGATGATCTATGCGCTCAAATTCATGGACGGCTCGCAGGTCGTCATCGTCTATGTCGACGCCCGCACCGGCCGGATCGTCGGCCGCAAACCCTGACACCCCATTACCGAACGAGGACCGCAACGACATTTTGCGATGATCGTTCGGACTTGATACACAGTCGTGACACGGCGGCCGGAATGCCGGTGCGCAAAGGAAAGGCGCCTGAATGCGGATTTTGATTGTCGAGGACGAGCCCACGCTGGGCCCGCAGCTCAAGGCCACGCTGGAAGGTGCCGGTTACGCCGTCGACCTCGCGACCGATGGCGAGGACGGCCATTTCCTCGGCTCGACCGAAAATTACGACGCGGCGATCCTCGACCTCGGGCTTCCCGAGATCGACGGGCTGACCGTGCTCGACCGTTGGCGGCGCGAGAAGCGGAACTTCCCCGTTCTCGTCCTGACCGCGCGCGACAGCTGGTCGGACAAGGTCGCGGGGCTCGACGCGGGGGCCGACGATTATCTGGCGAAGCCGTTCCAGACCGAGGAACTGATCGCCCGCCTGCGCGCGCTGATCCGCCGCGCCTCGGGCAATGCGTCGAGCGAGCTGATCGCGGGCAAGGTCCGCCTCGACACGCGCTCGGGCCGCGTGACGCTCGACGGCGAGCCGGTCAAGCTCACCGCGCAGGAATATAAGCTGCTGTCCTATCTGCTCCATCACAAGGGCAAGGTCGTGTCGCGCACCGAGTTGATCGAGCATATCTACGATCAGGATTTCGATCGCGATTCGAACACGATCGAGGTGTTCGTGACGCGCATCCGCAAGAAGCTGGGCGCCGACATCATCACCACGATCCGCGGTCTCGGCTACCAGCTCGACGATCCGCAGGGCTGAGTCGCGCGTGGCGGACGCCGCCCCGGCTGCCGTGACCGAAACGCCGCCGCGGCCCGCGGCGCTGACCAGCCGCGTCACCGGCAGCCTCGCGCGGCGCATGATCGCGATCGCGGCGATCTGGATTTCGGTGCTGCTGATCGGCGGCGGCTTCGCGCTCGACCGGGTGCTGACCGGGGCGATCACGCGCAATTTCGATTCGAGCCTCGAATATGTGCTGATCGCGATGATCCGCTCGTCCGAAATCGGTCCCGACGGCGAGGTGCGGCTGATCGAGCCGCTCGGCGACCAGCGCTTCCTCGAACCCTATAGCGGTCTCTACTGGCAGATCAGCGGGGCGGGGCAGGAACCCTATCGCTCGCGTTCCTTGTGGGAGCGCACGCTGCGGCCGCCGCGCGAGCATATCGATACCGCGCTCCACACCTATAACAGTAATCAGTTTCCCGACGAGGAACTGCGCGTCCTCGAACGCAACGTCATCCTGCCGGGCAGCAAGACCAACTGGCGCTTCCAGATCGCCCAGTCGCGCGACGCGCTCGACCTTCAGGTCCGCGCGGTGCGCGCGACGCTGATCCCCAGCCTGGCGCTGCTCGGGCTGGGGCTGATCATCCTCGCGGCGCTCCAGACTTTCTACGGGCTGCTGCCGCTGCGCCATATCCGCCGCGCGATCGCGGCGATGCGCGGCGGGCAGAACCGCCGCGTCACCGCGCCGCTGCCGCTCGAGGTACAGCCGATGGTCGACGAACTCAACGCGCTGCTCGCGCATAATGAAAAACAGGCCGAGGAAGCGCGGCTGCACGCGGGCAATCTCGCCCATGCGCTCAAGACGCCGCTGACCGTGCTGGTGAACAGCGCGACCGGCTCCGACAGCGACCTCGCGAACACGGTGCGGCGCGAGGCGGCGACGATGCAGCGGCAGGTCGAGCATCACCTCGCGCGCGCGCGCGCGGTCGGCCGCCGCGGCGCGGCGCAGGCGCGCGCCAATGTGCGCGAGAGCGTCGACAGCGTCTCGCGCGCGGTCGGGCTGCTCTATCCCAATGTCCGCCTCGACGCGGCGGGCGACCGGACGCTGGTCGCACGGCTGGAGCGGCAGGATCTGGACGAGCTGATCGGAAATCTGCTGGAAAACGCCGCCAAATATGGCGGCGGCAGCGTGTTCGTGACGATCCAGCGCGACGGCAATATGGCCGAGATACTGGTCGAGGACGATGGCGCGGGCATCTCGCCCGCCGATCGCGAGCGGGTGATCGACCGCGGCGTGCGGCTCGACAGCGGCAAGCCGGGAACCGGGCTGGGGCTCGCGATCGTCCGCGATGTGGCGGAGATTTACGGCGGCAGCATCGCGCTGGAGGAAAGCGAGGATCTGGGTGGGCTGCTCGTGCGGCTCAGGCTGCCGGCGGGGTAGGCGGGTTTGGGGCGGGGAGCGGCACCTTCCCAACTTTCGTCATTCCCGCGAAAGCGGGAACCCAGAGCGTGCGTCGGCTGACCCCGCCCTGGGTTCCCGCTTTCGCGGGAATGACGAAGATAGGAGATGCTGCGCGCTACTCTTTCGTCATCCCGGACTTGATCCGGGATCCATTCACCCGGCGTTGAGAGAATGGATCCCGGATCAAGTCCGGGATGACGATGTAAGCTAGGTCGGCTTCCGGTCGTTTCAGGACATTTTCCGTCCCGGTCGTCGGAACCGAAATCGTCGCGCTTTGAATAAGCTGGCCTCCATGTTAGCTTCCCGCTGCTATTGCGGATTCACCTTTGGGGAAGGGGGAACTGGGATGCACGGAGCCTTCAAATTAGCCGCGATCTTCGGGATCGGGTTTTCGCTTTCAAGCTCTACGACATTGCCGGTTTTTTCGGCCGCTGCTCTCGATGCTCTCGATCCCAGTCGCCTCGCCACTCTGTTGTGTGGAGCGGAAAAGGCAGGATCCGCCCTGGCTCGCGAGCTTCTGATCGCCTCGGCGTTCGCGGCGCCGGCAAGCGCGGCGGGGTCGATCCCGCTTTTCGCCGATCTCGCCGCCTCACCGTTTCCCGTTTCGACACGCGATCCGCAGGCGCGGCGCTATTTCAGCCAGGGGCTTCTCCTGACCTATGGCTTCAACCACGCGGGCGCGGTGCGCTCGTTCCGCGAGGCGCAGCGGCTCGACCCGGAATGCGCGATGTGCTGGTGGGGCGAGGCGGTCGCTCTCGGCCCGAACATCAACGCGCCGATGGACGACCGCGACCATGCGGCGGCGCTCGACGCGATGGACCGGGCGATGGCGCGGCGCGACGGGGCGTCTCCCATGGAACGGGCGCTGATCGAAGCCGTCGCGCATCGCTATTCGCGCGATCCGGGCGCGGATCGCGCGGCGCTGGACATGGCCTATGCCGACGCGATGCTCGATGTTGCGCGCCGCTTTCCGGGTGACGACGATGTCGCGGTGCTCGCCGCCGAGGCCGCGATGGACACGAGTCCGTGGAATTATTGGGAGAGCGACAAGAAAACGCCGGTGGCCCGCAGCGGCGAAGCGGTGCGGCTGATCGAAACGGTGCTGGGCCGCAATCCCGCGCATGTTCAGGCAAACCATCTCTATATACACCTGATGGAAGCGAGCGATCCGCAGCGTGCCGAGGCCGCTGCGGACCGGCTGGCGAACCCGCGTGCGCCGAGCGCGGCGCATCTCGTGCACATGCCGGGGCATATCTATCAACTGCGCGGGCGCCACGCCGATTCGATCCGCGTGAACGTCGCGGCGGCGCGCGCTGACGAAGCCTTCATTCGCAGCGCCGGCGATCATGGTCTCGTCCGCTACGGCTATTATCCGCACAATATCCACTTCATCGTGACGTCGGCGCAGATGGCGGGCGACATGCCCACCGCAATCCGCGAGGCGCAGCGGCTCGGCACGGTGCTCGACCCCGCGACGTCGGAACGGATCGCGTGGATCCAGTCGATCGACGCGGCGCCTTATCTGGCAATGGCGCAATTTGCCGAACCGAAAGCCATATTGGCGATGGCGGCGCCCGATGCGCGCCTCGCTTACCCCACCGCGATGCGCCATTATGCCCGCAGCATCGCTTATGCCCGCCTCCGCGATCGAGCCGGCTTCGAGGCCGAGCTGGCGGCGATGGCGCGGCTCAGAACATCGGACGCCATGAAGGGCATGATCGAGCAGGGCGTTCCGGCCGATGATCTGGTGAAACTCGCCGAGCTGGTTGCGCGTGGCCGCTTCGCCGCGACCGAGCGTCGCCATGACGAGGCGATCGCCTTCTATCGGCAGGCGATCGAGATCGAGGGACGGATTCCCTATCAGGAACCCGCTTACTGGTATTATCCGGTCCGGCAGTCGCTGGGGGCGGCGCTGTTCGAGGCGGGGCGCTATGCCGATGCCAGCGCGGCGTTTCGCGGCGCGTTGGCGCAGACGCCGAACAACGGCTGGGCGTTGTATGGCCTAAGTCGCAGCGAGGCCAGGCAAGGGAATAAGCTGGAAGCCGCGGCGGCCGACAGAGCCCTGTCGAAGGCCTGGCTGGGGGATGCGCGCTGGCTGCGGATGGACCGGCTCTAGCCGCGTCGACCACGTCGACGACGACCGATGGGCTTAGGGTCCTGACCCTAAAGAAACGCCATTTCCTTCAGCCAATTTTCCACCAGTTCCGGCCAGCGGGTGATGCCGTGTTCGTTCGGCCTCAGGCCGAACGCGTGGCCGCCTTTGGCGAACAGATGAACCTCGGCAGACACGCCGGCGTCGTCGAGCGCGCGCGCATAGAGCGTGCTGTTGCATATATCGTCGACCGGGTCGTTCCACGCCTGCAGCAGAAAAGTCGGCGAGGTCTGTTTGGTGACGTGCAGATCGGGGTCGAGCGTCGCGCCGGTGCGGCAGAGGTGGCCGGGATAAAGCGCGATCGCGAAATCGGGACGACTGCTCAGCCTGTCGGCGTCGTCGACGGGTTTATAGACCGGATCGAACAGGTTGCTGGTCTGCGCGACGAGGTATCCGCCCGCCGACATGCCGATCACGCCGATCTTGGCCGGATCGATCATCAAGGCCTTGGCCTGGCTGCGGACGAGGCGGATCGTCCGCTGGGCATCCTGAAGCGCGCGCGGAACGTCGGGGGTGATATGGCATTTGCAACCCTTGTCCCAATGATGGGCGCTTTTTGGGACGCGGTATTTCAGGAGAATGCAGGTGATGCCCTTCGCCGTCATCCAATCGCATATCTCGGTTCCCTCCAGATCGATGGCGAGCCCCTGAAACCCGCCGCCGGGAAAGACGATCATCGATACGCCGCTGTTCCGGCCCTTGGCGGGAAACACGGTCATCGTCGGGACGGAGACATTGAGGATGAAAGTCCATGGGCGCCCCGCGACGGGGCGATCCGCCGTCACCGCGCTCTCCGCGGGCTGCGATGCATCGGCGCCGTCGGGTCTTTCGCTGGGCCAGATCGGTATCTGGCGAAGACCGGACGGAGGTTGCCAGACGCCCGCTGGCGCTGGCGGCGTGGGCTTGGCTTCTGCTCCGGCCGTCACGACCGCCGGGGCGATCGTCAGGCTCGCCAACAATGTCGTCACGAGACCGGATCGGCGCAGCATGTCATCCTCCTGGTCCGCGGAGCATGATCATCGCGCCCCGCCCCAATGGTGAAGGAGCCGGTTGTCGCGAGCAAGCGCCGACGCGGACGCTGCGGCTACTTATCCACCATGTGCGGTTCAGGCCGCTCCGACGACCAATCCGCGCTGCACCGCCGGACGCGCGAGCCCGCGGTCGAGCCAGGCCTGGACATGCTCGAACCGCTCGAACCCGACGATTTCCGCCGCGTCGTAGAAGGTAATCAGGTTGCGCACCCAGCCGAGCAGCGAGATGTCGGCGATGCTGTAATCTTCGTCCATGATCCACGTCCGCTCCGCCAGCCGGCCGTCGAGAACGCCGAGCAGCCGCGCCGATTCCGCCGCGTAGCGATCGCGAGGGCGTTTGTCCTCATAGTCGCGGCCAGCGAATTTGTGGAAGAAGCCGAGTTGACCGAAGATCGGCCCGGCGCCGCCCATCTGCCACATCAGCCACTGGATCGCTTCGTACCGGCGGCCGGCGTCCTCGGGAAGGAACCGCCCCGTCTTGTCCGCAAGATAGATCAGGATCGCGCCCGATTCGAACAGCGCGAGCGGTTTGCCGCCGGGGCCGTCGGGGTCGTAGATCGCCGGAATCTTGCCGTTCGGGTTGAGCGACAGGAAAGCGGGGTCGTGGCTTTCGTTCGCCATGATGTCGACGCGGTGCGCCTCATAGGGCAGGCCGGTTTCTTCGAGTATGATGCTGACCTTGACCCCGTTGGGGGTCGGCGCGCCGAAAAGCTGGAGCCGGTCGGGGTGCTCGGCCGGCCATTTGGCGAAGATCGGATGGGTCATGCCTCGCTCTCCCGCTTGGCCTGTTCGTGGTGACGGATCACTTCGTCGATGATGAAGCGCAGGAATTTTTCGGTGAAATCGGGATCGAGATCGGCGTCGCGCGCCAGGCTGCGCATCCGCTCGACCTGTCGCGCCTCGCGGTCCGGGTCGGCGGGGGGCAGGTCGATCCGCGCCTTGAGTTCGCCGACCGCCTTGGTCACCTTGAACCGCTCCGCCAGCATATAGACGAGCGCCGCGTCGATATTGTCGATGCTCTGGCGGTAACGGCTGAGTTGATCGTCCATGCGCGGCTCCTCTTATGCCCGGCACGCTTGGCACCGGGCGGGGGAGCAAGGCAAGCCGAAAGTCGTTGCAAATTTGCAGGCGCGCGGCCAATGCGGCGCTTGTCATGACTGCGGACATCCACCAGCTCCACGGCGACCGGCCGCCCTCGCTCGACCCGATGATGGCGCTCGTCGCCGCCGACATGAACGAAGTGAATGCGGTCATTCTCGACCGGATGCAGTCCGAAGTTCCGCTGATTCCCGAGCTGGCGGGCCACCTGATCGCGGGCGGCGGCAAGCGGATGCGGCCGATGCTGACGCTCGCCTGCGGCAAGCTGCTCGACTATCCTGGGCATCGCCATTGCAAGCTCGCCGCCGCGGTCGAGTTCATCCATACCGCGACCCTGCTCCACGACGATGTCGTCGACGGGTCGGACCTGCGCCGCGGCCGCAAGACCGCGAACATCATCTGGGGCAACAGCGCCTCGGTGTTGGTCGGCGATTTCCTGTTCAGCCGCGCTTTCGAGGTGATGGTCGAGGACGGGTCGCTGAAGGTGCTGAAGATCCTCTCGCGCGCCTCGGCGGTGATCGCGGAGGGCGAGGTCAACCAGCTTTCGGCGCAGCGCCGGATCGAGACGAGCGAGGACCAGTATCTCGCGATCATCAACGCCAAGACCGCCGAGCTGTTCGCCGCCGCATGCAAGATCGCCGCGGTCGTTGCCGAGCGCGACGACGCGACCGAAGCCGCGCTCGACGCCTATGGCCGCAACCTCGGCATCGCCTTCCAACTCGTCGACGATGCGATCGACTATGTTTCCGACGCGGAAACGATGGGGAAGGGGGTCGGCGACGACTTCCGCGACGGCAAGGTGACGCTGCCCGTCATCCTCGCCTATGCGCGCGGCAGCGCCGAGGAGCGCGAGTTCTGGAAACAGGCGATCGTCGGGCACCGCACGTCGGATGCCGACCTTGCCCATGCCAAGAGCCTGCTGTTGAAGCACGACACGATCGCCGACACGCTGGCGCGGGCGCGCCATTACGGCCAGCGCGCGGTCGATGCGATCGGCGGTTTTCGCGCAAGCCAGGCGAAGAACGCGCTGACCGAAGCCGTCGCCTTCGCGGTCGCCCGCGCTTATTAGGCTTTTTCACCCATTTCTCATATGCATGTTCCCCCGCGAAGGCGGGGGTCCATCTCCGGCCGGTGCAAGGTGGAACTGGCAGAAGATGGGTCCCCGCCTTCGCGGGGACACGGATTGGAATATCGCAAGGTTGGCGTTGTGATGATGAGGCCAGTAACGCGCCCATGACAAAAATTCCGCTCCCCATCGACGCGGTGCTGCCCGACATCATGGCGGCGCTGCTGCTGAAGCCCAATGCCGTCGTCGTCGCGCCGCCGGGGGCGGGCAAGACGACGCGGGTCGCGCCCGCGTTGCTCGATCAGCCGTGGTGCAAGGGCGCGGTGTGGTTGCTGTCGCCGCGTCGGCTTGCGGCGCGCGCCGCGGCCGAGCGGATCGCCGAGGAGATGGGCGAGGCTGTCGGTGGGCGCGTCGGCTATGCGACGCGGCTCGACAGCAAGCAGTCGGCGGCGACCCGGCTGCTGGTGATGACGCCGGGGCTGTTTCGCAACCGCATCCTCGCCGACCCCGAGTTGCACGGCGTCTCGGCGGTGCTGTTCGACGAAGTCCACGAACGCAGCCTCGACGGCGATTTCGCGCTGGCGCTCGCGATCGATGCGCAGCAGGGACTGCGCGACGACCTCCGCCTTGTCGCCATGTCGGCAACGCTCGACGGCGCCCGCTTCGGGGCGCTGCTCGGCGATGCGCCGGTGGTGAGGAGCGAAGGCAAGAGCTGGCCGCTCGACCTGCGCCATGTCGGTCGCCGCGCCGAGGATCGGCTTGAGGCGTCGGTGCTCGCGGCGGTGCGGCAGGCGATGGCGGACGAAAAAGAGGGCGATATACTCGCCTTTCTGCCCGGCGCCGCCGACATCGAGCGCGCCGCGGCGGCGGTCGAAGCGGCGGGGCTGCCGCTCGTCGTCCACCGGCTGCACGGGCAGATCGATCCGGCTGCGCAGCGGAAAGCGCTGGTTCGCGACCCCGACGGCGGACGCAAGCTGATCCTCGCCACCAGCATCGCCGAGACGAGCCTGACCATCGAAGGCGTGCGGATCGTGATCGACGCGGGATTGTCGCGGCGCCCACGCTTCGACAAGGCCGCCGGGATTGCGCGGCTTGTCACCGAGCGCGCGAGCCAGGCGTCGGCGACCCAGCGCGCGGGCCGCGCGGCGCGCCAGGGGCCGGGGGTCGCCTATCGCTTGTGGGAAGCCGCCGCGACCGCGGGGATGCCGCCCTTCGACCCGCCCGAAATTCACGAGAACGACCTGATGCCCGTCGTACTCGACTGCGCAAGCTGGGGCATCGTCGATCCGCGCCAACTGGGCTGGCTCGACCCCCCGTCGCCCGCCGCCATCGCCGAAGCCAAGGCGCGGCTCCAGGCAATCGGCGCGCTCGGCTACGACGGACGGATCACCGCGCACGGCAAGGCGCTCGCCGCAATTCCGCTACCGGTGCCGCTCGCGCATATGCTGATCGACGCAGCACGTGCGGGGGAGGCCGATTTGGCGGCCAAGCTTGCGGTGTTGCTCACCGAGCCGGGGCTCGGCGGACGCGGGGTCGATGTCGAGGCGCGGCTTTCGCGCTGGCGGGGCATGAAGGGCGACCGCGCCGAAGGGGCGTGGCGGCTCGCGCGGCGGCTGGCCGGGGTTGGCGAACGGCTGGCGGCGAATGCGGGCGCACTCGGCGAACGCTCGGTCGGCGGCTGGATTGCGACCGCGTGGCCCGACCGCGTCGCGCGGCAGCGCGCGGGGCAGCGCGGCGACTATCTGAGCGCGGGCGGCCGCGCCTACAAGCTCGATCCGCTCGATCCGCTGGCGAACAGCGAATGGCTCGCCATCGCCGACGCGCAGGGGCACGCGGCGGGCGTGCGCATCCTCGGCGCGGCCCCGATCACGCTCGCCGAGGTCGAGGCGATCTTCGCCGACCGGATCGAGAGCCGCTCAGCGAGCCGCTACGATGCGGATAGCGACCGCGTCGACCACCGCCGCGAGCGCCGCCTCGGCGCGATCGCACTGTCGAGCGGGCAGGCGGGGCGGGCCGAAGGCGCCGAGGACGATGTCGCGGTGCGCCTCGCGGCGGTGCGTGAAAAAGGGCTCGGGCTGATCGGTTGGGGGCCGGTGTCGCAGGCGCTGCGCCAGCGCGCGTCCTTTGCGGGGCTCGATGCGCTATCGGCGCCCGCGCTCGCCGACAGCCTCGACATCTGGCTCGCGCCCTTGCTCGACAAGACGCGCGGGCTGCGCGATATCGGCGACCAGCGGCTTGCCGACGCGCTGTCCGGCCTGCTCGACTGGCCCGCGCGGCAATTGCTCGAAAAGCTCGCGCCCGCCGATTATGTAACCCCTGCAGGCAGTCGCCATGCGATCGACTATGGCGCCGACGGCGGCCCGACGGTCAGCGTGCGGGTGCAGGAGATGTTCGGCCTCGCGCGCCATCCGGCGATCGGCGATCCGCCGGTGCCGCTCGTCCTCGCGCTGACCTCGCCCGCACACCGCCCGATCCAGACGAGCCGCGACATCGCCTCCTTCTGGAGCGGAAGCTGGTCCGAGGTCGCGAAGGAGATGCGTGGGCGCTACCCCAAGCATAGCTGGCCCGACGACCCGGCGTCCGCGCGGCCGACGTTGCTGACCAAGGCGGCGCAGGCGCGGCGCGATGGGCAATAGGCCTCTTTTCGTGGACGTAGCTTGGCGCTAAGGCGGCGGCAGAGTCACCCTGTCAGGACGAGTGTCGATGAAAGCGCGTATCTTCCAGAAACCCAAGAATGCGATGCAGTCGGGCCGTGCCGGCACGCAGCGCTGGATGCTGGAATATGCGCCCGCCGAGGCGCGCAAGGCCGATCCGCTGATGGGTTGGGCGGGCAGCGGCGACACGCGGCGCCAGCTTCGGCTGGGCTTCGCGACCCGCGACGAAGCGGTCGCCTATGCCGAGAAGAACGGGATCGAGGTCGAGGTCGCGCCGACGCCGGTCCGGACGCTGAAGATTCAGGCCTACGCCGACAATTTCCGCTGAGCGTGTTGGGATTAGGCTGAAACCCTGCCTTTCCTGTCTCGTCATCCCGGCGAAGGCCGGGATCTCGCCGGTGCGCCAGGACGCGAGGAAGAGATCCCGGCCTTCGCCGGGATGACGATTTAATCGGAAATGCTCTAAGTTCCAATTAGCCGGAACGGCTTCGCTGCGCTCGCAATGACGAGGTTGGTGTTATTCCGCGTCCGGCTGCAACAGCTTGTGCAGGTGGACGACGACATATTTCATTTCGGCATCGTCGACGGTGCGCTGGGCTGCGCTACGCCACGCCTTTTCGGCGGATTTGTAATCGGGGAACAGGCCGACGACGTCGAGCGCATTCAGGTCGACGAAATCGAGGCCCTGCGGATCGCTGACGCGTCCGCCGAACACGAGGTGCAATTTGCTCATGGCTAGCTTTCCTTGCGGGTTAGCGCTGGGGAGGGGAGGATGCGCGCCCCTACCAGCGCTTTGCCGCTACGGCAAGTCGGCTCATTCCTCGTCGTCGGCGCGATCCCTGCGAACCGATTTCGGCAGCAGCGAACCGAGCAGCGCGCCGATCGCGACGGCCCCCGCGACAAGCGCCAGCGGCTGTTTCTCGGCCGCGGTTTTGAGCTTGCTGTTCGCGCGTTTTGCCTGCGCCTTGCCCTTTGCATAAGCCTCGCCTGCGGCTTCGCGCGCGGCATCGGCCTGTTCGCCTGCTTTCGCGGCAAGCTCGCTCGTCGCGGCGCGGGCGCGGCCATAGCCGTCCTGGATGCGCGCCTTCGCCGCTTCGGCGGTCGCGCGCGCATTTTCGGCGGTTTTCTCCGCAAGTTCACTCGCTTTCGCGCGGGCGTCGTTGGCGGTTTCACTCAGCGGCTTCATCATCTTCCTCCAGATATGGCTCGGCCGCATCGGGCCGGAATTTGTCCAGGACGGCGTCCGCCAGATCCTGCGCCTTTTGCGCCAGCTTCGGCACATGGTCCTTGATCGGTTCGCGAAACAGCCACGCCACGCCCGCCACCGCGGCAAGCGCGATCGGCAGGCGATTGTCGCGAAACTCCTGCCGCACGATATGCGCGGCATCGTCGACCTTCTCGCCGAGGCGATATTTGCCGCGATCGACGAGCGCTCCCGGCTTGAACGCCGCCTTGGCGACGTCGAGCCGCCGGTGCAGTTCGGCGCGCTGAAGCATCGAGCGGCGCGCGGCGTTGATCAGGCGGTTGCGCGTCCCCGGCATCAGTCGTCGCTCCTTTCGCTGGTCAGGTCGCGCCGCAGCGCGGTGCGGATGTCGCCATAGCTGCGCTGCGCGCGCCATCCCGCAAAGGCGGCGATGGCGAGCAGCACGCCGACGACGATCAGCGTCGCGAGCAGCGGGCCGATATGCGGGGCGAGCACCAGGATCGCCCCGAACGCGAGCGCGAGCATCGCGATGCCCAGCGCCGAGGCGGCGATCGCGCCCCACGCCGCGGTCCAGCTTGCGCCGTGCAGCGCCAGCTCGCTGCGCGCTTCGAGCAGGGCCAGTTCGGCCTTCGCGGTCGCCGAGAGATTGTCGATGACGTCATCGACGATCTTCTCGAGCGGCACCGGCGGCGGCGCGACGGGCCGTCCATCGGGCGCATAGCCGTGGCTGACGCCGTCGAAGCTGCGCGGCCCGGAAGCGGGCGGGAGGTTGGGGTCGGAGGACGGCAAGCGGCTGTCAGTCGTTCGAGCCGCCCTTGAGCATGCGGGCCAGCACAAAGCCGATCACCGCCGCGGCCCCGACGGCGACCGCCGGATTCTTCTTGACCATGTCCTTGGTCGAGGCGGCGAGCTCGTCGAGATCCTTCTTGTCGAGCGTCGTGGCGAGACCGGCGACGGTCGACGCGGCCGAACGGGCATAGTCGCCATACTGCTTGCCGAACTTGCTGTCGACGGTGCCGGCGCTGTCCTCAAGCATCTTGGCGAGGCTGCCGACGGCTTCAGCGGCCTTGTCCTTGCCTTTGGTCGCAGCGTCGCGCGCCCTGGCCGACGCCTGATTCTTCAGCGTCGTCGCCTCTTCCTTCAGCGAAGCGGCCTTTTTCGACGCTTCCGATCGGATCGTGTCGCGCGTCGCCGCGAGCTGGTCGCGGATCGGATGATCCTTGGCCGTCGCCTTTGCCGCGGCGGGCTTGCGCGCGGGCGCGGCCTTGGTTGCGGCGGCTTTCGCGGGCGCTTTGGGCGTGGCTTTCTTGGCGGTGGGAGTGGCGGCTTTGGCCATGGGGCACTATCCTCTTCTTTTATCGAGCCTCGTGCCGTCAGGGGAGTGCCGGTCGTGAGCCCTTTGGTCCTGTCCAGATATATAGCAAGGCGCGGCCAATGGTTCCATAGCTCGTCAAAATTCCTATGCGGTGGTTGCGCTGGCGGCACGGCGCCGATAACAGGCGGGCGCTTTCTCCAATGCCCCGCCGCACGGGCTTCAGCAGGACAGTTCCCATGACCGCCATCATCGACATCCACGGCCGCGAAATCCTCGATAGCCGCGGCAATCCCACCGTCGAAGTCGATGTGCTGCTCGAGGACGGCAGCTTCGGCCGCGCCGCGGTGCCCTCGGGCGCCTCGACCGGCGCGCATGAAGCGGTCGAGCTCCGCGATGGCGACAAGGCGCGCTATCTCGGCAAGGGCGTGACCAGGGCGGTCGCGGCGGTGAACGGCGAGATCGCCGATGCGCTGATCGGCCTCGATGCCGAGGATCAGCGCGAGCTCGACATGGCGATGATCGACCTCGACGGCACCGCGAACAAGGGCCGCCTCGGCGCCAACGCGATCCTCGGCGTCAGCCTCGCCGCCGCAAAAGCAGCAGCGGATGCGCGCGGCCTGCCGCTCTACCGCTATGTCGGCGGTGTCTCGGCGCGCACCTTGCCGGTGCCGATGATGAATATCATCAACGGCGGCGAACATGCCGACAATCCGATCGACGTGCAGGAATTCATGATCATGCCGGTCGGTGCGGGCAGCATCGCCGACGCGGTGCGCTGGGGCAGCGAGATTTTCCACACGCTGAAGAAGGGCCTCGCGCAGAAAGGGCTGTCGACCTCGGTCGGCGACGAGGGCGGCTTTGCCCCGAACCTCGCCTCGACGCGCGATGCGCTCGACTTCATCGCCGCCTCGGTCGAGCAGGCGGGCTTCAAGCTCGGCAGCGACGTCGTGCTCGCGCTCGATTGCGCCGCAACCGAATTCTTCAAGGGCGGCAAGTACGAGATCAGCGGCGAGAGCCTGTCGCTGAGCCCCGAACAGATGGCCGACTATCTCGCCGCGCTCGTCAAGGATTACCCGATCAAATCGATCGAGGACGGGATGAGCGAGGATGATTTCGCGGGCTGGAAGGCGCTGACCGACCTGATCGGCGACAAGTGCCAGCTCGTCGGCGACGACCTGTTCGTCACCAATCCGCTGCGTCTGGAGGAAGGCATCAAAACCGGCCTCGCCAACTCGCTGCTCGTCAAAGTCAACCAGATCGGCACGCTCAGTGAAACGCTCGATGCGGTCGATATGGCGCACCGCGCGCGCTACACCGCCGTCATGTCGCACCGTTCGGGCGAAACCGAGGATTCGACGATCGCCGACCTCGCGGTCGCGACCAACTGCGGCCAGATCAAGACCGGCAGCCTCGCGCGGTCGGACCGGCTCGCGAAGTACAACCAGCTCATCCGTATCGAGGAGGAACTGGGCGACATGGCGCGCTATCCGGGGATGGCGATTTTCGGCTGATCGGCTTGCGGGCTATTCGGCCTCGAACAGAGCCACGTCGATCGTGAAAGAGCCGTCGCGCTCGATCGCATAATGCGTCGTGACATCGCGGCTCGCGGCCTGCTGGAGCGCGCGGATGGCGTCCGCCTGCACCGGCGGGGTCCGCATCCTTGCGGTCCAGTCGGCGAAATCCATGCGCAGCCGCGACCGCGTCAGGGCCCGGATCGAGAAACCGGCCCGCGCGAGCATGGCGGCCCATTCTGCGACGGCATAATCGCGGACGTGCGAAGGATCGCGCAGCACCTCGACCGCCTGCAAATGGGTGTCGAGCGCCGCGCCGCCGGGGGCGACGACGTCGGCGAAAATGGCCGGCGCGCCATCGGCCAGAACGCGCCGCGCCTCGCGCAATCCGGCTTCGGCGTCGCGCCAATGATGGGTCGAAAAGCGGCAAGCAAGGAAATCGAAGCTGCCGTCGGCGAAGGGCAGCGCCTCTGCCGCCGCCGCCGCGACCGCGATATTGCCGAGGCCGCGCCGGCCGGCTTCGGCGGTGACCGCGGCCAGCATGTCGGGCGAGAGGTCGCACGCGACCACCTCTTCAGCATGGGGCGCCAGCGCATAGGCGACATGGCCGCCGCCCGCGCCCAGGTCGAGCGCGCGGCGGGGACGCGCGCTCGCCGCGCGCTCGCCGATACGGACGAGATCCGCGCCCGCCGCGTGGACGCTGCTGGCGACATAGGCGTTGGCGGTGGGGCCGAATTGATCCTGAACGATCTGATCGTGATGGGCGGTCATGCGTATTTTCTCCAACGGGTTTCGCCGCGATGATCGCTGTAAATTACCCTGTTACAATAGAGATAATTATCCTGTTATAAATTGATCCATGCAGACGGACGAACAACGCAGGCTGCTCGGCGCCTTCGTGCGCGCCCGGCGCGAATCGATGGCGCCGGCGGGGGCGTCGCGCCGCCGCCGGACGCCGGGCCTGCGCCGCGAGGAACTGGCCGACCTCGCCGGAATCGGGACGACATGGGTCGCCTGGATCGAGCAGGGGCGCGACGTCCGTGCTTCGGCGGCGACGCTGGCCCGCCTCGCCGTCGCACTGCGCCTGTCCCGCGCCGAGCGCGATTACATGTTCGCGCTCGCCGACCGGCGCGACCCCGACCTAGCCCCCGCCGTGCCCGTGGAGGCCGCGCCGCCCGAGCTGGCCGCGGCGGTCGAGGCGCTGCCCTGGCCCGCCTATGGCCTCGATCCCGCCTGGTATGTCTGCTGCGCCAACGCGGCGGCGCACACCTTGTTCACCGGCCTGTTCGATGGGGAGGCGCATCCGAACCTGCTCCACTACATGTTCCTCCATCCCGCAGCGCGCGACCTGCTTCCCGACTGGCACGCGCGCGCCGAGCGCCTTTTGTCGGAGTTCCGCCACGATTACGGACGGTCGCTGGCCGATCCGCGCGTGCGCGCCGTCGTCGAGCGACTGCGGGCCGACAGCGCGGAGTTCGCGTCGTTATGGGAGCGGCAGGCGATCCTGGCGCACGAGGGCGGCGCGCGGGGATTCGACCATCCCGTCGGGGGACAGTTGAATTTCTTCCAGTTCACGCTCGCCGACGTGGAGCGCGGCGATTTCCGGCTGGTTTTCCTGCGACCCGTTTGAGAGGCTCCCGCAGCGGCGTGTTCGCGCGTTGTCCCAGCTCGTTGTCATCGCCGCCGATTGGCGCTATGATCGCCGTCGATGGGGATGGAGTTCCCCGATAACCGCCATGCCGGCTGATGACTCCTGCCTTGCGCCATGATGCGCGGGTAGGTGTTCGTCCTTCTCCCGCGCGAGGAGATGGGACATGATGATTTCGCAACGAAAGCCGATGGGGCCGGCGCGATGGTGACCGCGCTCTGGCTTGCCGCGGGCGGCGCCACGGGCACGCTGCTGCGCTACTGGATCAACCTGCTGATCACCACGCGTCTGGGCGAGGCCATGCCCTGGGGCACGATCGTCATCAATGTCACCGGATCGTTCGCGATCGGCCTGTTCGCGGCGCTGACCGAACCCGGCGGGCGCCTGACGGTGCCGCCCGACGTGCGCCTCTTCATCCTGGTCGGTCTGTGCGGCGGCTATACGACCTTTTCCTCCTTCAGTCTGCAGACGCTCGCGCTGCTGCAATCCGGCGAGCCGGCGCGCGCGGCGGCGAACGTCCTGCTTTCGGTCCTGCTGTGCCTGCTGGCGGTCTGGGCCGGATATGCGGGATCGTCGGCGCTGCACGGAATGCGGGGCTGACATGCGGCTGCTCGCCATATTGACCGGCGCCGCGAGCGCCCCCGCCTGCCTCGACGCCGCCGTCGTCGCGTCGCGGTCGCTGGGCGGCGCCAGCATCGAGGCGCTGCATGTCGTCGTCGATCCCGAACATCTGGTCGTCGCGCCCGAGGAAATCGACATCCAGCTCCTCCGCGAACGCTGGGAAGGCACTGCGCAGGAACGCGCGCAGGCCGTCCGCTCGGCTTTTCTGGCCTGGAATGCCGGCGCGGCCGAGGGCACGCCGCCGGTGCGATGGAAGGCACTGGTCGGGGCCGAGGCGGCGCTGCTCTGCGAGGAAGCGAAGGCGGCCGACGTGATCATCCTCGTGCTGGTGCGCGAGCCCAATCTCGACAGCGCCGACGCCTTTCATGCCGCAATCTTTCGTAGCGGCAAGCCGGTGCTGATCGTGCCGCCGGGCTGGCGCGGCAGCGAGCGTGCGGCTTTCGCGCATATCGCCGTGGGGCTCAGCGACAGCGAGGCCGCGCGCCACGCGATCGAGGGCGCCGGTCCGTGGTTGCGGCACGCACATCGCGTCACCGGCATCCGCATCGGTGCGCGCGACGATGCCGTGCGCGGGCTGACGCGGCTGCTGGCCGAAGCCGGAACGGAGGCCGCGCTGCACGTTGTGGCGCCTGACCATGCGAATTTGGGCGCACAATTGGTGCGCGAAGCGCATGGCGTCGGCGCCGACCTGCTGGTGGCCGGCGCCTATCGCTATCCGGCGGTGGTCGAATGGCTGCTGGGCGGCACGACGCGCCATCTGCTCGCCGCGGCCGACATGCCCGTGATGCTGGCGCATTGATGAGAGGCGGCGGGCATTTTCCTTCCATCGGGGTTTGATGCCCTTGACGCCGCGAATCAACTCTGATTCAAGGGCCGAAATGACGCAGCGCCATAAATTCCGCAAATCGATGAATCGGGCCATTGGTCCCGCGGTGGCGCTGATCGCGGTGCTGGCGATGATCGGCTATGCGATCTTCGGGCCGACGGGGCTTTATGCCTGGGGCGACTACAGTCAGTCGGTCGAGAAGAAGCGCATCGTGCTGAACCAGCTCGCCAAGAAGCAGGGCGAATTGCAGAACAGGGTCAATCTGCTCGACCGGCGCCGCGTCGACCCCGATCTCGCCGACGAATATGTGCGCGAGAAGCTGGGGGTCATGCACCCCGACGAGATCGCTATCCCGATGGACGGTAACGAGAAGCCTTAAGCTGGCCCCTGAAACATTCGTCACCCTGAGCCTGTTTCAGGGTCCATGGTCTGAAGGGTAGGACGCCCCTTCTTCTCCACTCCCTGATTGCAAAAAATGCATACGTAACGCCGGGCCCTGTGCCCGCCAAGCGGGCGTTGCCAAGCGGGCCGTCGCTCTCCTATAGGGGGCCTTGCCGTAACGGCTAACCGCAAGAGGAAATCCGCCTTGGCCAAAGAACCCGCGCGTAAGACTGCCGCGCCGAAAAAATCCGCTTCCACCCCAGCGCCCGCCACCAACCGCGAGCAGCCGAGCGAGCCCGCTCCCTATCAGGCGACGCCCGAAGAGCTTGAGAAATTCTATCGCGAAATGCTGCTCATCCGCCGCTTCGAGGAGAAGGCGGGGCAGCTTTACGGCCTCGGACTGATCGGCGGTTTCTGCCACCTCTATATCGGCCAGGAAGCGGTCGCGGTCGGGCTCCAGTCGGCGCTCGACGGCGACAAGGACAGCGTCATCACCGGCTATCGCGACCACGGTCACATGCTCGCCTACGGCATCGACCCCAAGGTGATCATGGCCGAACTCACCGGTCGCGCCGCGGGCATTTCGCGCGGCAAGGGCGGCTCGATGCACATGTTCAGCGTCGAGCATAAATTCTATGGCGGTCACGGCATCGTCGGCGCGCAGGTGTCGCTCGGCACGGGCCTCGCCTTCGCGCACAAATATCGCGGCGACGGCGGCGTCGCCATGGCCTATTTCGGCGACGGCGCCGCGAACCAGGGCCAGGTGTACGAGAGCTTCAACATGGCCGAGCTTTGGAAGCTGCCGATCATCTTCGTGATCGAGAACAACCAGTACGCCATGGGCACCTCGGTCAACCGCAGCAGCGCCGAGGACCAGCTTTATCGCCGCGGCGAAAGTTTCCGCATTCCCGGGATGCAGGTCGACGGCATGGACGTGCTCGCGGTGCGCGGCGCGGCCGAAGCGGCGCTCGAATGGGTGCGCGCGGGCAAGGGGCCGATCCTGCTCGAACTCAAGACCTATCGCTATCGCGGCCACTCGATGTCCGACCCCGCCAAATATCGCAGCCGCGAGGAAGTGCAGGCGGTGCGCGACAAGAGTGATGCGATCGAGCATCTCAAGAAGCTGATGCTCGACGCCGGGATCACCGAGGACAAGGTCAAGGATATCGACAAGGAAATCCGCCAGATCGTGAGCGACGCGGCCGACTTCGCCGAAAGCGCGCCCGAGCCCGAACTTCACGAACTTTATACCGACGTGCTGGTGGAGCAATATTGAGATGGCGATCGAACTGAAGATGCCGGCGCTGTCGCCGACGATGGAAGAGGGCACGCTCGCCAAGTGGCTCGTCAAGGAAGGCGACACGGTGAAGTCGGGCGACATTCTGGCGGAGATCGAGACCGATAAGGCGACGATGGAATATGAAGCGATCGACGAAGGCACGATCGCGTCGATCCTGGTTCCCGAAGGCACCGACAATGTGAAGGTCGGCACCGTGATCGCAACGATCGCGGGCGAGGGGGAGGAGGCGGCGCCTGCGCCTGCGCCCGCCAAGGACGTCGCCCCAGCGGAAGCTGGGGCCGCCAATGAGAGCGAGCCGACGCCAGCGGCCCCAGCTTCCGCTGGGGCGACGGTCAAGGCGCCCGCACCCGCCGTGCGCGCCGCCGATCCGTCGATTCCCGAGGGTACGGCGACGGTGAAGCTCACGGTCCGCGAGGCGCTCCGCGATGCGATGGCGGAGGAAATGCGCGCCGACGACCGCATCTTCGTGATGGGTGAGGAGGTCGCCGAATATCAGGGCGCCTATAAGGTGACGCAGGGCCTGCTCGACGAGTTCGGCGCGCGCCGCGTCATCGACACGCCGATCACCGAATATGGCTTTGCCGGGCTCGGCACCGGCGCGGCGATGGGCGGCCTCAAGCCGATCATCGAGTTCATGACCTTCAACTTCGCGATGCAGGCGATCGACCACATCATCAACTCGGCCGCGAAGACCAATTACATGTCGGGTGGCCAGATGCGCTGTCCGATCGTGTTTCGCGGACCGAACGGCGCCGCGTCGCGCGTCGCCGCGCAGCACAGCCAGAATTATGCCCCCTGGTATGCGAGCGTCCCCGGCCTGATCGTGATCGCGCCCTATGACGCCGCCGATGCCAAGGGCCTGCTCAAGGCCGCGATCCGCAGCGAGGACCCGGTCGTCTTCCTCGAAAACGAGCTGCTCTATGGCCGCAGCTTCGACGTTCCCGACGTCGTCGACTATGTCCTGCCGATCGGCAAGGCGCGCGTCATGCGCGAAGGCAGCGACGTCACCGTCGTCAGTTACTCGATCGGCGTCGGATTGGCGCTCGAAGCCGCCGATACGCTGGCGGGCGAGGGGATCGAGGCCGAGGTGATCGATCTGCGCACGATCCGTCCGCTCGACATCGCGACGGTGCTCGCCAGCCTCAAGAAGACCAATCGCCTCGTCGTCGTCGAGGAGGGCTGGCCGACCTGTTCGATCGCCAGCGAGCTCGCGATGGTCGCGATGGAGCAGGGCTTCGACGATCTCGACGCCCCGGTGGTGCGCGTCTGCAACGAGGATGTGCCGCTGCCCTATGCCGACAATCTCGAAAAGGCGGCACTGGTCGACACACCGCGGGTGATCGCGGCGGTGAAGGCGATCACCAACCGGGGATAACGCCTCGTCATTGCGAGGAGCGACGCGACGAAGCAATCTCCAGCTATCGGCATACAGGTCGCGGGCTGGAGATTGCTTCGCTTCGCTCGCAATGACGGTGATGGGATGATACCGCGCTGCGCATGAACGGCGACGCCGAATCCGAAGCCAGTCCTTACCCCGACATCCGCGACCCGCGCGTCATGGTGGCGGTGCCGCGCGAGCGGCGGCTGGCCGTCACCGCGCTATGGGCGCTCGCCGAGCGGCTGACCAAGCTGCTCCGCGATGCGCGCGAGCCGATGATCGGGCAGATCAAGCTCGCCTGGTGGCGCGACATGATGGCGCTGCTCGCGAGCGATCCCGCGATGTTGCCGAAGGGCGAGCCGCTGCTCGCCGAATTGCAGGCCGCGTGGGGTGAGCAGAGCGGTCTCGACGCGCTCGTCGATGCGGCAGAGGCAATGCTGCTTGCCGAAAACGAAACGGAACGGCGCGACGCGGCGGCGGGGTTCGGTGAAGCCTTGTTCTCCCTTTCGGGCGGCGCTGGCGGCGTGCGCTGGGGATTGCTGTGGGGCGCCGGGCTTCAGCAAGGCGAAGCGGAGGCGCGGCAACTCTTCGCCGATGCCCGCGACCAGCCGATCCCGCCGCGCGCGTCTTTTCGGGGGAAAAAGGCCCTGCTGATGCTCGACCGCTGGGCCGCTGCGATCACCGCGCGCGATGGCGAACGGCGCTGGCGGAGCGAGGAGTTGCGGCTGTTGCGGATCGGTCTTTTCGGGCGCTGAGCGACAAAAGCACGCGCGGGGGTGGAAATGCCGCCACCGAACATCTATCTTGCGCGGTACAGAAATAGGGTCGCAGGGGACAGACGCATGTTCAACGGGCTGATCGCCTATCTGGATTCGATCAAGGCGCGCGATCCCGCGCCGCGGACACGCTGGGAAATCCTGCTCTATCCGGGGCTGCTCGCGGTCGGGATGCACCGCATCGCGCACTGGCTGTTTGAGGCGGACCTGTTCTTCCTTGCGCGCTTCGTCAATCATCTGTCGCGCTGGCTGACCGGGATCGACATTCATCCGGGTGCACAGATCGGGCGGCATTTGTTCATCGATCACGGCTTTGGCGTCGTGATCGGCGAGACCGCCGAGATCGGCGATAATGTCTCCATCTATCAGGACGTGACGCTGGGCGGCACCGATCCCGCCAACGGCATCGGCGGCAAGCGCCACCCGACGCTGTGCGACGATGTGATCGTCGGGTCGGGCGCCCAGATTCTCGGCCCCGTCACCGTCCATGCGCGGGCGCGCGTGGGCGCCAATGCGGTGGTGACCAAGGACGTGCCCGAAGGCGCGGTGATGGTCGGCATCCCGGCGCGCTCGACCCTGCTCGACGCCAGCGAATATGCGCGCGAGTTCGTGCCCTATGGCACGCCGTGCTGCGAGACCTTCGATCCCGCGACGCAGAAACTCGAACTGCTGCAATGCCAGCTCGAGCAGATGCAGAAGCAGATCGCGATGCTGGTCGCGGAGCGCGATGCGCTCAAAGGGGAAGCCGACGCGCCGCAGCGCAAGGGGAGTCGGAAAAGCGCCTGATGGGAACGGTGACGCCTCTGCCGTTCGGCAATCGGGCGGCACCGCAGCAGACCGGTTTCGAGCGCACTGAATTGATGCGCATCCTCGACCTCTACGGCCGTATGGTCGCCGCGGGGCATTGGCGCGACTATGCGATGGACTTCCACCGCGACGCCGCGATCTTCTCCGCCTTTCGCCGCGCCGCCGAGCGCCCCGAATATCGCATAGAAAAACGCCCCGCCTTGCGGAGCCGGCAGGGCATGTGGGCCCTTGTCTCCGAAGCCGGGGCGATATTGAAGCGCGGGGACGAGCTTGCGGGCGTGCTCGCCCCCGTCGAGCGCAAGCTTATGAAGCTGGTCGGGGACTGACGGCGCCCCCACGCCGTCATCCCGGCGAAGGCCGGGATCTCGCCCTTTGAGCATTACGCCCCGGCGAGATCCCGGCCTCCGCCGGGATGACGCTTGCAGTTAGACTTGAACCGTCGCCCGAATGGTGGCCGGCAACTGGTTCGCCAGATTGTCGGGCAGCAGGCCCACGACCGCGGCCCGCGCATTCTGCCAGAAGGCCGAGAGCAGCAGCAGCGCCGACCCGATCACGAACGCCGTCAGCGCGACGTTGAGTTCGACCGCGCCGAAAGTGCGGAAGAGCTGCGTCATTGCGAACAGCACATAGGCGAGCGCCGAGACGAGCAGCGCGCGGCGGTCGATCGCGAGCGCGATCAAGCCGAAGGCGATGTAGATGGCGACAACGAGCACCGCCGCGCCGCTGCCGATATCGTCGCCGCGCGTCACGCCGAGCAGGTGGAAGATCGGGTGGACGATCATCGGCGCGGCGAGCAGGTGGAGCCAGAAGGCGACGTCGCTGCGGCGCGTCTGGCGTACCCGGTCGCTGCGATCCCACCACATGGCGAGAGTGAAGACGCCGAGGCCGGCGATCAGCACGAGGATCATCGGCAGTGTGCCGTCGGGGCTGGGCACGCCGGTTGCGGCCAGCACGAGCGCCACCGCGGTCGCGGCGAGCGCGGCGGTGCCGGCAGCGACGGTGATCGGCACCATGAAGCGCTTCCAGTGGAACCAGGTCGCGACAGCCGTCACCGCGGCGATGGAGCCGAAGAGGATAGCCGCGGTCGTATCGCCGAGCCGCGGGCCGAAGATGTCCTCGCCATGCTTGAACAGGAATCCGATCATCGTCGCGCAGACCCCCGCCGAAAAGGCGAGGACGAGCACGATGCTCGGCAGTGCCATGCGGCGTTTGCGCGTGAAATATTCGGCGAGACCCCACGCCGATGCGGCAACGAAAGCGCCGGCGAGGGCGGGATGGATCGATTCGCCGATCCAGCCGACCGCGACGAGCAGAATCACCGCGGCGATGCTGACGAAGATGTCGTTGAAACCGGTGATGAGGCGGAAGGATTCCTCGTCCGCTCCGGGGGCTTCGCGCACCGATGCGATGTGCGACCGAAAGGCCTCCGCGGCCTCCGGCGTCAACACCTTCGCATCGACCGCGGCTTGCAGGTCGCTTTCACTATACATCGGGGTCGTCCCTTTCTGGATCGATCCCCTTGCCCCACGCGGCTTTTAGCAAAACTGTGTTAGTGTTACAATACGATATATCACGCGAAAATATGGGCAGCGTTGAGCTGCGCGCGCTGCGCTTCGGTGATCCGGTCCACCAGCCGATAGGCGGCGGGGTAGAGCACCAGGCTGACCGCCGATGCGACGAGGCCCACCTGTTGTCCCATGAGAAGCGATTCCGCCGAAGACGGGTTGAAGGTCATGCGGAAGGATATGTTGGAGGCGATGTTGGAGACTATCCAGCAACCCCACCATAATGCGAGCAGGCCCTCTGCGTAATCCAGCCGTTCGCCTTGTTCGCCATGGCTCGCGTTCCAGATCTGGCGCATCGCCGAAAAGGGTTTGAACAGGTTGGCGAAGGGAATGAAATACCAGCCCACCGCCCATCCGGGCGTGTAGGCGAAGCCAGCGACGTTGGCGGCGACAACGTTGGCGGCCGCGCGATATATCCACATGGCGAAAAAGACGATCGTGACAAGCGTGAGCACGCCGTCGGCCATCCCGACGATGGCGTAGAGCCCCGATGCTCCGGTCAGTTCGACGCTTTCATCGAGCGAAACATATCCCAGAAGCTCGGCGATCTGCCCCATGAGGACCGCGGCAATCACGACGAATCCCCCGGCCAACAGAAATTTGACAAGTTTCGCGCGCCGCTGAAGCAGATCGATGCCGTCGGCCAGGCTCATTTCGGCCATATTGTCCCCCCGCTTCCGGGGGCGCCGCCCCGGCGCCCCCTTCGGAAGGATGGGGTATCAGGCTCAGCCCAGGGCTTGCAATGCCTTCATCACCGCCATCGACTGCTCGGCACCCGATTGCGGGACAGTCTCGCCGTTGCGGTCGATGATCTTGTCCCATGCGGCGGCGACGCCTTCGGGGGTACGCTCGCCCTCGGGCAGCGCGACGCCGGGGGTCATGGTGACATAGGCGGCGTGGAAGGCGCCGGCGCCGGCGCCGACGATCATGTTCGTCGGCGCGTCTTCGCTGACCAGATAGAGCGCGGCGGGGACGACATTCTCCGGCGTGAACTTCTCGAACAGTTCGGGCGGGAAGATGTCTTCGGTCATGCGGGTGCCCGCGACCGGCGCGATCGTGTTGCAGCGGATGTTGTATTTCGCGCCTTCGAGATGGAGCGTCTTGGTGAGGCCGGCGAGGCCCAGCTTCGCCGCGCCGTAATTGGCCTGGCCGAAATTGCCGTAGAGGCCGGTCGACGAGGCGGTCATCAGGATGCGGCCATAGGCCTGCTCGCGCATGATGTCCCACGCCGCCTTGGTGACGTTGGCGCTGCCGAGCAGATGGACCTGGACGACGAGGTCGAAGTCGGCGGGCTCCATCTTGGCGAAGCTCTTGTCGCGCAGGATGCCGGCGTTGTTGATCAATATGTCGACGCTGCCCCACTCGGCCTTCGCCTTGGCGACCATTTCGGCCATATGATCATATTCGGTGACGCTGCCGCCGTTCGACATGGCGGTGCCGCCAGCGGCGCGGATTTCCTCGACGACTTGGAGCGCGGCGTCCGAATGGCCGGTGCCGTCGCGCGCGCCGCCGAGGTCGTTGACCACGACCTTCGCGCCGCGGCGCGCCAGTTCGAGTGCATAGGCGCGGCCGAGCCCGCCACCCGCGCCGGTCACGATGGCAACACGTCCGTCAAATTTGATCGTCATGATGATCTCCTGAAAGGGGCGCCGAAAGGTTGCCCGCGAAAACTGGTCAGAAAGCTGGCACGTCCTTAGCCGTTCGTCGCGGGCAGGCAAGGGGCGAATGAAAAGCTATTCGGTAACCGAAATGTCATCGAAATGACGTGCAACTGTCATGTAGCGGTCATAGGAGCGCCGCGAGATTGTCACCTATCACAGCGGAGCAATTCCCCGATGCGCCACCTTCTGACCGCCTCTTTTCTGGCGACGACGATGTTCATCCTGCCGCAGGCGGCGCATGCGCAGGCGATGACCGCCGAGGAGGCCGCCGACCTGCGCGCGCAGATCGCAGCGCTGAAGGCGCAGGTGCAGACGCTCGAATCGCGGCTCGACGCCGCGACCGGGCAACCGGCACCCGCGCCCGTGACGACACCGACGCCTGCCGTGCCCGCGGTGACCGCAAAGCCCGCGACCGAAATCGTCTGGAAAGGAGCGCCCGAGATCAGAACCGCCGATGGCTGGAGCTTCAAGCCGCGCGGGCGGATGCAGGTCGATGTCGCGAGCATCGACGCGCCGGCGGGCGTGACCGGGGCGCGCGGCGGCGTCGGCACCGAGTTCCGCCGCATCTATCTGGGCGTGGACGGCAAGATCCCGGGCGGGGTGAGCTATCGGGTCGATATCGACGTCGCCAACAGCGGGGTCGAACTGGCCGATGTCTATCTGACCTATGGCCCCGGTCCCTTTTCGGTGACCGCGGGTCAGATCAAGCCCTTCTGGTCGCTCGACGAACTGACGAGCGATCTGTTCAACAGCTTTACCGAGCGCGCCGCCTTTACCCAGGCGTTCAATTTCAAGCGCCGTGTCGGCCTGTCGGGGCAGTATAAGGGCAAGGCCTTGCTGCTTCAGGGCGGGATATTCGGCGACAATGCCAATGACCTGCTCAGCGATACGAACAACAGCTTCAGCCTCGACGGCCGCGCGGTGTGGATGCCCAAATTCGGCGACACGCAGCTCCACCTCGCCGGGTCGGCGCACTGGCGCAAGCTCAACGACGGGCCGAACGGGGTGCGTTATGCGCCGCGTCCGTTCGTCCATACGACCGATGCCCGCCTCGTCGATACCGGCGTCTTCACCGTGTCGCGCGAACGCGGGCTCGGATTGGAGGCTGCGCTGATCAACGGGCCCTTCCACGTCGCGAGCGAAGCCTATTGGCAAAAGGCAAGCCGTCCCGGCTTTGCAAACCCGACCTTCTTCGGCGGCTATGCCGAGGTCGGCTATGTCCTGACGCGCGGCGACAGCCGCGGGTACAAGGATGGCGCGTTCGACCGGCTGTCGCCGAAGCGCCCGATCACCGAGGGCGGCCCCGGCGCGATCGAGATCAACGCGCGCTACGACCATCTCGATCTGAACGACGCCGGGATCGTCGGCGGGCGCCAGCGGACGCTGGGCGTTTCGCTGGTCTGGGCGCCGATTTCCTATGTCCGCCTGACGGCCAATTACGGGCATCTGATGGTTGACGATGCCGCGCTGGGAACGGTGACCGGCGACCGCAATTATTCGGCCGATGCCTTCGGGCTGCGCACCCAGTTCGATTTCTGATCTATTCTCAGTCGAGCAGGGTTTCGCGGAAGGTGCCGCGCATACAATGGTCCGAACTCATCGCGGCGCCATAACCGCCGGCGTTGAGCAGGGCGATGACATCGCCCTCTTCGAGCGGGGGTAGCACGACGTCCTCGGCCCAGAGGTCGAGCGCCTCGTTGATATTGCCGGCAATGGTGCAGCGCTCGAACGACGCCGGGTCCGACGCGCGCGGGACGCAGGCTACCGGCTCGCATGGGAGGTCGTAGAAGGCGGGTTCGGGGTGCAGGTTGAAGCCGCCGTCGACGCTGACGAACAGCGTGTCCTGCTTGCGCTCGACATTGGTGACGCCGAGCAGGAGCATCCCGGCATCCTTGACCAGATAATCGCCGGGCTCGACCGCGATCTCGACCGCGCGACCGGCGAAATGGCGCCGCAGCAGCGCCGCCCATTTCGCAAGATCGAGCGGCTTGTCCGATGCGCGGTGCGGCACGCCCAGGCCGCCGCCGATATTGACGACGCGCACGTCGGGGAGGTCGGCGAGGAAAGCGAGGCCCGCTTCCAGCGCCGCTTCCCAATCGGCGAGCTGTTCGTCGAGATAGCCGCAGCCGACATGGAAATGCAGGCTGGTGACGCGAAGATCGTGCGCCCGCGCGGCGGCCAGCGCCTCCGCCCACTGTTCGCGGTAGATTCCGAATTTGGTTGTCCGCGCTCCGGCATAGGTCAGGCGCTCGCTGTCGCCATAGCCGACTCCGCGCGCCGGATTGACGCGAATGCCGATCGCGCGTCCGGGCACGCGCTCGCCGATCCGGCGGATCATGCCGATCGAATCGCAATTGATGACGAGGTCGTCGTGCGCGAGGAGCATGTCGAGATCGCGGCGCGCGACGCCGGTACCGGTGAAGCTGATCCGGTCGGCGGTGAAGCCGCAGGCCAGCGCACGCTCCAGTTCGCGGGGCGAGCAGATGTCGATACCGCATTGTCCGGTCGCGGCGAGCATCGCGAGCAGCGGCGGATGGCGGTTGGCCTTCATCGCATAATAGAGGCGGTGCGGGTGGCCGGTTTCGGCGAGCGCGGCGTGCAGCCGCGCCAGATTGGAGCGGATACGCGCGGCGGAATAGAGATAGAGCGGGCCTTCCGCGGCCGCGGCGAGCGTCGCGACGTCGCGGCCGGCGAAGATCAGCCGGTCGGCATCATGGCGAAGGTCGTCGCGTTGCCACCAAGGGGCCGTCATCGCTTGACCTCGTCAGACGGGAGCGACGGCGCCGCGCAGTCCCGCCAGATAGCGAACGCCGGCCGGGCTGATTGGCTCGTCGCGCCCGATGATCCAGCGGCGGCAGCCGGGCGCGCCGCAGGCGCAGGCGAATTGCGCATAGAGCCGGTCCTCGGTCGCCGCATAATCGATCGACAACAACTCGCCCGCCGCGATCGCGCGCAGTGCCACCAGCTCGAAGCGCGCCATGTCGAGGCGGCAGTTGGGGTCGCAGGCGTGCGACAGATAGCCGATATGCCGCGTTCCCGCGATGTGCGACCCTGGCCGCACTTGCAGGCTATGCTGAGAGACGCGCGGGCCGATGTCGCCGTCGAAGCGTTCGATCACGCTTCCCGCAGCGCAGGCGCCGAGCGCCCGGACGCAAAGCCCCAGCGCCGTGTCGCGGCAGACCGCGAGCAGCGGCGCGGGCGCCGCCGGATCGGGCACGAATTTGCGCGACGATGTGAACATGCAGTTTCCCCCTTGGCGCCGTGCCCCCACAGGCGGCGCCGCGGTCCCTAGTCCGAATCCTTTAGCGCGAACATCTTATGGAATCGTAGACGGTTCTGTCCGTGATCGCGATCATAGCGGATTTCGTCCATCGTTTCGCGGACGATATGAAGGCCGAGCCCGCCGATCGGCCGATCTTCGAGCGACAGCCCGGTGTCGGGCGGCGGGGCGGCGAGCGGATCGAAGGCGATGCCGTCGTCGACGATCTCGCCCGCGATCTGGCCCTCCGCGATGCGCAGGCCGACCGCGACGGTCGGCTCGCCCTCGCGGACGCCATGGGCGAAGATATTGCTGACGATCTCGTCCAGCGCGATCAGGATCCGGGCGGCGGTCCGATCGGGAATGGCATTGTCCGCGAGAAAGGCCTCCGCGCCGTCCATCATCGCCTGCAAACCGGCGCGGCTATCGGACAGGGTGCAGTTGAATTCGGTCGCCACGTTGCCGATCGTTCCAGAATGCAGGGCTTGCGCCTGCGGGACATCAGCTTAATCGAGTGGAAAAATTTGACAATCGCTACATAAAGGGTGCGCGGCGGCGCGCGCCGACAGGCAATGGGACGGAACGATGGATATCAGCGAACAGCAACTCGACGGTGCCTGGCTCGTCGCGGCATCGGGCCGAATCGACAGCAACAGCGCGCCGGAACTCGAGGCGGTGCTGCCCGATCGCGTTCAGCAGCATGCGGCGACGATCATGGATCTGGCCGGGGTCGCCTATGTCAGTTCGGCCGGGCTGCGCGTCTTTTTGAAGGGCATGAAAGCGGCGAAGGCGGGCGGCCACCGGCTGGTGCTGACCGGCCTGTCGCCGGCGGTTCACGAGGTTTTCGACATCAGCGGTTTCACGCCGATCTTTGCCATCGAGGCCGATGTCGATGCGGGGCTTGCCGCGCTCCGTTGATCAGGCTGGACTGACGACGGCGAGGACGCCGTCCAATTTGAGCAAAGCGTCGATCCGCTCGACCGTTGTTGCGGGCGGCGCGTCGGGGGCCATACGGGCATAGGATTCCGCGGCAGTTGCCTCATCGATGATCGCCAGCAGGCAGGGGGCGGTCGGCGGATTGCGCTCGCTCCACGCCAGATGATGAAGCCGCAGCGCGGCGAAAGCCTCGCGCACGGCGGCCAGCGCTTCGTCGGGAGTCCCTTCATGCCAGTGCCGTTTCAGAAAATCGCGCGCGGCGACCGCGCGCGCCAATGCTTCGCGCGCGTCGTCGCCGTTGCATTTGCCGACGATCAGCGCAGCCCGATCCTCGTTTGTGCAGAGCGCGAAAAAGCAGCCGGGCGCTGCGTCGCCGCATAGCCGGGCTGCGATCCCTCCGCCCGCAACCGTCGTATCGAGCGATGGAAAGGCCGCAGCGCGCCAGGTGGCAAAGGCCGCGATGTCGGTCCGGTCGCGATCCTCGAGCGTTCGCCGCGCGTCGATTGCCGAAAGCGTGGCGCGCCGATTGGCGTCGAGCAGGCGGAGCGCGGCGGCCAGATCGGAGGCTTCGATAATGGTCAGCGCGCTCGTATCGGGCGTAGGACCTCCCGTGTCGAGCGCGGTCATCAACTGCCGGCTTACCGCCAGTTCGCGCTGGATTCGTCGCGCGACATGCCAGCCGGCGGCCAGGCCGAGGACTCCCGCCGCCGCGATCCCGGCGACGATCCAGCGCAAGAGCTCGTCCAGCCGCGCGAACAGCGGTTCGGCATCGATACGAGCGGCCACGAAGCCGCCGCCCGCGACACGCGCGCGCGCGACGACATGGCGGTTTCCGTCGGCGTTCGTCATCGCACCGACCTCGGCCGCGGCGCGCGGAGCGGCACGGCTTGGCGTCCACGGTCGGTCCGGTGGCACGAGCGCGGTGATCCGGCCGGTAGAACCCACCAGATACAGGCCTTCGAGACCTTCGACGTGCCGTGCTGCCGACACCAGCGCCGCACGGCGCGGCGCGCTGCCGACCGATTCCGCCGGATCGTCCATCGTCGACAGAAATTCGGCGGTGGTAATCGCCACCGCAAGCGCGCGCTCGTCGAGGCCGCGTCGCATCTCGGCCTTCGTCTGAAAATAGAGGAGGGCGCCGTTCACTGCCGCAAGCAGCAGCAGCAGCGGGATCGCCGCGGCAAGGATGATCGACCTTATCCGCATGACGGCAGCGCCTTCATGTCGAGCAGGCCGACAATGAACTCCGGGCATTCGCGCGCGATGGTGAACAGGTGCGCGCGCGCGAGGCAAAGCGATTGCATCCCTTCGGCGCCCGCGCGGTAATCCTGTGCGGCGGGAAGCGAAAAGAGCAGCGATGGAACATCGAAGAGCGGCGGAGCGCGCAATTCTCCCGCCATCGCCCAGCCTGCGATGACGATGTGCAGCATCTGCGCGGGCTGGCCGCGCTCGATCAGCAGCGCGCCCGGCTGCGACAATCGCGGGCGGACGTGCTGCGCGACGAGCAGAAGCTCGCGGGCTGACAGTCTGTCGAACGGCGCGATCGACGCCAGCATCGCCATATGATCGATGACCTCGGCCGGGATTGTCGCATGCTCCCGTTCGGAATCGACCGGGGCGGCGTGCGGCGCGAGGGTTTCGGACGGACGGTCGTGCGGGCCGTCCGCCGGCATGACCGGCGCCCTGCCTTCGCCGCCGAACAGCCACGTTTCACTCGCAGCCAGCCGATGTTGCGCGGCGCGCGTGGCGGCGCTTTCGAGATCGGCGGTCGCGTGGGCGCTCAGTGCCGCGAGTGAAGCGGTGAGATCGCGCACCTCGCGCGGGGCCTGCCCATCGGCGGGTGGGCGATGATCGCCGGCGGCGATACGCAGCGCTTCCTGCGTCAGCCGCTCGATCGGCCGCGCGACGCGCCGCACGATCTGCAAGGTGACCAGCAGGCAGGCGAGAAGCGAGGCGATGCCGATCATTGCGCTCAGGAACAGGGCGTTCTGGGTCGCGACGCGAATGACCGACACATTGACGTCGGCGCCGGCCGTGCCGCCGATCGCTCCGTCGGCGCCATAGACCGGCGCCGCCGCGGTTTTCAGCAGCCCCCATTTTTCCTGATATTCGACCGGCGAGACATAAATATCCTGCCGACGCTGCACGTCGCCGAGCCCGGCCATCGTCTCTTCGGGCAGGGTGTCGGGCGATCCGATCGCCGTATGCTCCTCACCCTCGGTGCCGTCGAGGATGTAGCGCACTTCGGCCCGGCCGCTCGTCACCTGCGTATAGATATAGGTGAGCCCCAGCCGCTCGCGAATCCGGCGCATCGGCTCGACGTTCCGGCGATAGCGGATGTCCTGCTCGATCGCCGCCGGGTCGCGCCTGGTCTTTGCTGCGTCGATCAGCCAGTCGTGATCGGCCGGATCGATCAGCACGCCCGTCAGCGCACTCGTTGCGATCAGCCGGTCGTCGAACTGGCGCAGGATCGTGGCGTTGATCCGGTTGTAGACGAAAATCGCCCCCAGCAGCGCCGCGAGCGCGACCACCGGCAGGAATATTCGCAGCAGCAGCGTCTGGATGCCGATTTTCCGGTTACGCCGCATGGTTGCGCCCGTCCTGCACGCGCAGCATCACCAGCGCGAGATCGGGGTGCCGCACGGCGACCCGCCCGATATCGTCGTGTGCGATCCAGAAGCGGTCGCCGCTGGCGGTGACGCCGCTCCAGGCATCGACAAGAGGCTCGGTCCGCGCTGCCTCGGCAAGGCTGGCGAGTGCTTCGAGCGTCGCGGCGGCGAAGTTCGGGGTTCGGCGCAATGCGTCGATCAGGTCGACACGGCTCGGACCGGTCGCACGCTGCAAGCCGAGCAGCGCGAGCAATTGGCGGCGCAGCGGATCGGGCATTCCCACGCGGATTAGAGGCGCGGTCCGGCGAGCAAATTCGCCTTGCGAAAGGCGCTGGTGGAGCAGCGCGAGCGCGACGGCGACCTCGACGGGGGCGCCGCTGTCGAGGGCGGTCTCGGCGAGAGCGACGACCTCGTCACCGGATGGCGGCGCGGCGGCATCCCGTTCGGGCGGTCGCAGCACCGCTTCGACGTGACGGAACAGCGCATGGCCGATGCCCGTCTCGACCGCCTCCATGGCGTTGGCGCGCACCTTGGCATTGGCGGAATGGAGCGACACGATCAGCAAGTCGAAATCGGGCAGCAGGCCGCGCAGCGCCAGCAGTTCGAGCAGGAAATCGATCGCGGTGCTCGCGCGTTCGCGTTGGGCGCGGGCGAGCAGGCCGGTAAGGCCCGAGCCATCGTCGGCCGCGTCGAGCCGCCGGGCGCTGTCGATCACCCGCTGCGCCGCGTCGAGTTCGGCGGCGACGATCGCGTCCGATTGCGCCGCGAACTGTGCCTGCGACAGGCTGGCGAGCGCGCGCGCCGCCACCGCGCGTTCGCCCTGCTGGCGGCGCGTATCGCGCAGCGCGGCGACCAGATGCGGAATGGCGGTCTCGCCGAAATCGGCGATCATCGCCGCGCTTCGGCGGCGCTCGCGGGGGCTTTGCCGGGGGGCCTCCGCGAGGAGATCGGCGATGGCGTCCGGATCGGCGAGGCGGGGCTGGCTCGTTTCGCCGTGCAAGCCGGCGGCAAGAGCATGGGACACCGCGAGATCGCGCAGCCGCGCCTCGGCCTCGGGCGTCAGCGTGGGAGCGGGCGCGCCGAAATTGAGCCAGCCCTGCCGCATGTTGCCCGCCATCGCGGCCGGATAGAGCTGGCGCAGCAGAACGACGACCGCGATCAGCAGCGCGCCCAATATCACTCCGATTCCCGAAAGCTCGCGCAGGTCCAGATATTTGGCGGCATAGAGCAGGAAGCCGCCCGCGATCAGGCTGGCGAGCGGTTCGCACATCCCCTCGATCACGGTGCGGAGCGGGCGCTTGATCGCCGAGGGCACCGCGTTGAACAACAGATTCTGATTGTTGTATTCGATCGAGGTCAGCACGCCATGATAGGCGAAAAAGGCCGCGATCGCGGCCGCATAGCCGCTGCTGAGAAAGAAGAAGCCGAACACCGCGAAATAGGTGAGGGGCAGGATGAAGGCGACGTTGCGGACGCCGAGGCGCATCACCAGCCGATTGAAGACGAACAGACAGACGAGGAGGTTGAAGATGTTCGACGCCGCATAGAGCGCGCCGAACAGCGCCGCGAGCTGGGCCTCGCTGCGCCCCTGCTGCAGCACCGCGGCATATTGATATTCGGCAAGATTGGTCATCAGCAGCGTGACGAACAGGGTTGCCGTCAGGGCAAGCGTATAGCGCGAGGAGCGAAAGCTGTTCGCCATCATCGCGACCTGCGCCGCGACCCCCGCCGGTTGCCCGGTCTCTTCGGAGTCGCTTTCGCTGAGCTGCGGCCAGCGGCGGCCGAGCGACCGGGCGAGCGGCATCGTCGCGAGGGCAATGCCGGCCCAAAGCAGCAGGAAACCCGGCAAGGGGACGACCGCGGCGAGCAGATTGACGATCAGCGCCCCCGCCGCGGTCCCCAGCGCGCAAAATGCGGCGAACAGCGGGAACAGCCGTTTGGCGTCCTGAATGTCGAAATAGGCGTCGGTGAAGTTCCAGAACAGGCTGTAGAGCGCGATATACCACATCGCGAGATAGAGCTTCAGTACGTAATAGAGCGGCGCGCTGTCGCCCGCGCGGCCGAGCAGCGCCCACAGGATCACGCCGCCCGCGACGAGCATCGCGAGGGTCGCCATCACCATATGATTCAGCGAAAAGCGCACCATCAGGACCGAAAACACGCCCGTGTAGACGAGCATCACCGCCGGGGTGAGCATGAAGATCACCGGCAGCGCGTCGGCGCCGACATGGCTGAAGAAAGCGGCGTCGCCCGCGCTGAAACCGATCCCGAGCCCCATTTGCAGCAGAAAGCCGAACAGCGCGAACTGCGCGAGTTTCGGCCACTCCCCCGGCTCGACGCGCAGCAGACGGTTCAGCCTGTCGATCAAGATGTTTCGCCCCTTCGCCCCGCAATGCCGCATCGCATAGCAACAAAATATTGATGAAGTCAGCCGCACGGTTGTCAGCACGGGCAAAAGCAGCGATGGTGGCGGCAGGGGCGATGACGGGACGCAAGCGAAAATTCGGGCTCAAGCCCCAGCTGCTGTTGCTGCTGTTCGCGCTCAACCTGATCGCGGCGACGGCCTATTCGGTCGTCCTCTATACGATCGATCGCGCCGAGATACTGGCCGGAATCGACCGGCAGCTCGTCACCGCGGCCAATGCGGTGCAGGAAATCGTGCCGCGCGGCTATCACGACGGAATCAGCGACGCGACGTCGGTCTCACCCGAGCAATTCGACATCGTGCAGGACCGGCTGTCGCATTTCGCGAACGAGTCGGGGCTGGTCTACGCCTATACCTATATGCAGTTCGGACCGCAGATACGCACCGTCGCGACCAGCGCGACGATCGCCGAAATGCAATCGGGGACAGAGACGCGCTTCTTCGCGCTCTATGATACGGCGCCTGCCCGCTTGCGCGAGAGCTTTCGCGATGGACGGGTGCGGTTCGACGAATATAGCGACAGCTTCGGCCGCTTCCGGTCGATCTACAAACCGATGCGGATGCGCGACGGGCGCACCTACGTCATCGGGGCCGACATCGACCTGCACCAACTCGACGCGAGCCTGCGCAAGGCGCTGATCCAGTCGATCGCGGTCGGGGTCGTCATGTTCGCGCTTTCGCTCGCCGTCGGCTGGCTGCTGATCGGGCGGATCGTGCGGCCGCTGGCGCAGCTTACCGCTTTTACCCGCGGGATGGAGGAACGCAGCTTCGAGCCCGACGAGCGCGAACTGCTCGCGATACAGGAGCTCGGCGGCGCGCGGCGCGACGAGGTCGGCAGCCTCGCCGAGGCGATGTCGGGAATGATCGCGCGGCTGCAGCGCTATCTGATCGAGGTCGAGACCGCGACCGCGGCGCGCGAACGCGTCGAGGGCGAGCTGACCGCGGCGCGCGACATTCAGGTCGGGATGCTGCCGCGCAAATTCCCGCCTTTTCCGGGGCGCACCGACCTCGATGTCTTTGCGATGCTCGAACCGGCGAAGCAGGTCGGCGGCGACCTTTACGATTATTTCCTGATCGACCGGAACCGGCTGTTCTTCGTCGTCGGCGACGTCGCGGGCAAGGGGGTGCCGGCGGCGCTGTTCATGGCGATGACCACGACGCTGTTCAAGGCGCAGGCGTTGTCCGCGACCTCGACGGCGGAGATCATGACGCGCGTCAACGCCGAACTCGCGCGCGACAATGTGGCGGAGATGTTCGTCACCGCGCTCGCTGGCATATTGGACCTTCGCGACGGCAGCGTCGTCTATAGCGACGCCGGCCACGAAGCGCCCTTCATCGTGCGCGCGGACGGCTGCGTCGAGCGGCTGGAGAAGCAGCAGGGCATGGCGATGGGCATCTTCGACGATGTCGCCTATCGCTCGGATCGCTTCACGCTGGCGCCCGGCGACGCGGTGGTCCTGTTCACCGACGGCGTGTCGGAGGCGACGGGGCCGGACGACGAACTCTATACCGCCGCGCGCATCCGGGCGGCGCTGGAGCGCAGCCGCGAGCATCCGTCGGCGCGCTACATCGCCGAAGGTCTCGCCGACAGCGTGCGCGCCTTCGTCGGCGAAATTCCGCAGTCCGACGATATCGCGATTTTGGTGGTCTGCTACGAAGGGCCGGCGGGGGGCGGTTAGGGCATGATCGAGTAAACCCCGAAACTCCGTGTTCTTGTCTCGTCATCCCGGCGAAGGCCGGGATCCCGCCGTTTCGGCCTGACGCACTGGCGAGATCCCGGCCTTCGCCGGGATGACGATTCCCTCAACGGACCAGGCCTAACTTCCCAGCACCAGCGGCGCGCGGTCGACGCCGTGCATCTTGCGCAGATAGAGCCGCATGTCGGCGATTGCGCCCATCAGTTGTTCCGGCTCACTCGGCGGCGCGTCGGCCGCCGCGGCGACGAGCGGGCATTCCTCGATCTCCCACGGCAGGAAGTCGAAGCCGGCTTCGGCGTCGCTGACCCAGACGATCGGATAGGGGCGGCCGAACATCACGCCCTTGAGTTCGTCGCGGCCGACGAGGTGGAAGGCGAGGTCGCTCGCGTTGCGGGCGCCCAGCAACTGTTCGAGCAGGTCGAGCGAGACGACGAGGCTCGACGGTCGCGCATATTTGGAAAGGCGAAAGCCGAGATCGACGTCTGGACCGATATAGTCGATATGCCGCGCCCCGTCGCCCGCCGCCAGTTCCGCGATGTCGAGCTCGATATTCTGTTCGCCGAAGGCGACGAGCCAGGCGGTGCCCTTGAGCCGCAGCGGAATGCGCTCGAAATAACGGCTTTCGTAGAGTGCCATCGCGCGGAGCAGCGCCCGCAGGATCGACGCCGCCTCTTCGGCGCTCTGCGGCTCGGCGGCGAAAATGACCTCGTCGCCCATCGCCTTCCAGATGTCGATCGACGGCGTGCGCTCGTCATCGATGAACTCGAAGCCGACCTGCCCCGCAAGGATCAGCGGGAAGTTGCAGAAGAAGGCCTGGAACACCTCGAGCCAGCCCTGGCTTCCCTGGCCCGAAAAACGGGCCTTGAACTGGGTCGAGCCGACCATGTCGATGGATAGGAAGAGGCGGATCATGTCATTCCCCGAGCTGCGACAGGCGGCAGCGCGCGCGATCTATACCCACGCCCCGTTAACATAAGCAGAGGATAGGACCATGAAATATCGTCGGTGCCGAGGTGCGGCGATGCGCGTAATTCTATTGTAATTGCGAATCGTTCTCGATAATGGCGGGCATCGTTTTCAACCAGAAGTCCCCATGCACGCACCCCCATCCTCGCGCACATCCCCGCGCCCGCCGGTCAAGAAGAGCCGCAAAGCCTTCTGGCTGAAGCAGTTGCATATGTGGCACTGGATGAGCTCGGCGATCAGCCTGATCGGCCTGCTGCTGTTCGCGATCACCGGCTTCACGCTCAATCACGCCGCCGACATCGAGGGGGCGCCCGTCGTCGTCGAAAAGACGGCGCAGATGCCACAGGCGGTGCTGGGCCAGCTCGGCGCCGATCCGGCCGGGGGCAAGGGCGTTCTGCCGCGGCCCGTCGCGGTGTGGGTCGAGGATCATTTCCCGGTCAAGGCGACGGGCGAGGCCGAATGGTCCGCCGACGAAGTCTATCTGCCCGCGCCGCGCCCCGGCGGCGATGCCTGGGTCGCGATCGACCGCGCGAGCGGCGCGGTGTCGAGCGAGGTCACCGATCGCGGCTGGATTTCCTATCTCAACGACCTCCACAAGGGGCGCAATTCGGGCGGCGAGTGGAGCCTGTTCATCGATGTTTTCGCCTTCGCCTGCCTGATCTTCGCGATCACCGGCCTGTTCCTGCTCTGGCTGCATTCGGCGAAGCGCAAGAGCACCTGGCCGCTCGTCGGCGCCGGCCTGATCCTTCCCGCGGCCATCGCGATCATCTTCATCCACTAAGGAGAGTCTTCATGCAGTCCCCTTCGCGCACGCTTCTGATCGGCGGCTCGCTGAGCGCCGTGCTGACCGCCCCGGTCCTGGCCGCGGCGCCCGCGACGATGGACGTCACCATCACCATCCCGCAGCTCAAGGTCGCCGAATATCACCGGCCCTATGTGGCGATATGGGTCGAAAAGGCGGGCGCTCCGGCCAAGACCGTCGCGGTCTGGTACGATTATGACATGAAGAACAACGAGGGCACCAAATGGCTGCGCGACGTGCGCCAGTGGTGGCGTGCCTCGGGCCGGACGATGACATTTCCCGCGAACGGTATCACCGGCGCAACGCGCGCGCCGGGCGCGCAGAAAATCTCGTTCAGCCGCGCCCAGCTCGGCGCCACGGCGCCGGGCAATTATGTGCTGGTGATCGAGGCCGCGCGCGAGGTCGGCGGACGCGAACTGCTCCGCATCCCCTTCACCTGGCCTGCCAAGGCCGGCCCGGGCGGGCGCGCCGCGGGCAAGAGTGAACTCGGCGCCGTCACGGTCGCCTTCCGCTGATCCAACGAAAGGGCAGGGCAATGAAGAAGCAGATTTGGGGTTTCGCGGCGACGGTCGCGCTGGCGGCGATGGCCGCGGTTCCGGCGAGCGCGCATCGCCAGTGGATGATGCCGTCGTCGACGGTGCTGTCGGGCGATGACGTGTGGGTGACGGTCGATGCCGCGGTGTCGAACGACCTTTTCTATTTCGAGCATCAGCCGCTGCGGCTCGATGCCGTCCATGCGTGGGCGCCCGACGGCAGCGAAGTGACGATCGAGAACAAGGCGACGGGGCGCTATCGCAGCACCTTCGACGTTCATCTGACGCAGAAGGGCACCTACCGCATCGCGTCGGTGTCGGATTCGCTGATGGGCAGCTATGAGCTGAACGGCAAGACCGAGCGGCTGCCGCGCGGCACCACTGCCGCCAACCTTGCCGAGCGGCTCCCGGCGGGGGCGACCAATGTCCAGACCGCCGAGGCGAACAACCGCAACGAGATTTTCGTGACGGTCGGCGAACCGACGACGACATTGTTCAAGCCGACCGGCAAGGGGATCGAGATGGTTCCCGTGACGCATCCGAACGACCTGTTCGCGGGCGAGGCGGCGACGTTCCAGTTCCTGCTCGACGGCAAGCCCGCGGTGGACCTGCCGGTCACGGTGATCCCCGGCGGCATCCGCTATCGCGATCAGCTCGGCCAGATCGACCTCAAGACCGATGCCGAGGGCAAGGTCGCGGTGACCTGGCCCGAGCCCGGCCTATACTGGATGAACGTCACGACGCCGCAGACTGCGCGCGGCGAAGGTGGCGAGGGCGGCCCGCCGCCGGCATCGGCCGCGCCGCAGCGCCGAGCGGGCTATGTCACCACGCTCGAGGTGATGGCGCCCTGAGCGAACAACCCGGCGACCGCATCCTGATCCCCCGCGCGCTGACGCCCGCCGCCTTTGCGGCGCGGACCGGCGCGGGGGAGATTCAGATTCTGTCGGGCGAGGCGATGGGGACGAGCTGGTCGCTGCACGCGGTCTCCGCTCTGCCCGATCTCGCGGCGGGGGTGGAGGCGGCGTTCGGCCGCGTCATCCGGCAGATGAGCCAGTGGGAGCCTGACTCCGATTTATCGCGCTTCAATCGCGCGCCCGCGGGCGCGTGGCGGGAGATTCCTGCCGAATTTGCTCATGTGGTCGCGGCGGCGCTGGAGATCGCGGGGGCGAGCGACGGCGCCTTCGATCCCGGTTTGGGAGCGATTACCGAAGGCTGGGGCTTTGGGAGCCGCGGTCCGGTGGACTGCGTTCCGCGCGATCAGCCGGTCGCGGATCGGCGCGTCGAACTGAAGAATAGCCGCATCCGGCGCGGCGAAGGCGCTGAACTCGACCTGTCGGGGATCGCCAAGGGTTATGGCGTCGATCTCGCCGCCGAATGGCTGCTCGGGCAGGGTGTGCGTCATTTCCTGCTCGAACTGGGCGGCGAATTGCGTGGCGAGGGGATAAGGCCCGATGGCCAGCCGTGGTGGGTCGATGTCGAGATGCCGCCGACGACGTCGATCCCGCCGTGGCGCATCGCGCTGCACGATTTGTCCGTGGCGACCTCGGGCAACTACCGACGCGGCTTCGTGGCGGACGGGCGGCATTATTCGCACAGCTTCGATCCCATGACCGGGCGGCCGATCGTCAGCACCGTGTCGTCGGTGACGGTTCTGCACCGAAACTGCATGATGGCCGACGGCTGGGCGACCGCGCTGACCGTGTTGGGACCGGAGAAGGCGATCGCGCTCGCCGATGCGCAGGGGCTCGCGGCATCGATGGTCGCCGGCGATCGCGAACATGTCTCGCGCGAATGGCGCGCGATGCTGGGCTGAGGCGCGGGCCTATCCGCGCAGGACGAACGGGATCTCGACCAGTCCCTTGACCTTCACCGCCTGACCGCTGCGCATCGTCGGCGCCCAGCGCCATTTGCGCACCGCGCGGAGCGCCGCTTCGTCGAGGCGGTCGAAGCCGCTGCTGCGCGCGACCGAAATCGCCGCGACCGAACCGTCGACGTCGAGCGTCAACGACAGCAGCACCGTCCCCTGCTCGCGGTGCCGCCGGCTTTCGGTGGGATAGCGCGGCGGGGCGCCCGATACCATGCGCGTGCCGAGATCGCTCGCCTGCACCGTCGAAGGCGGCGCGGGCGGGGCCGGCGGCGCCGGCGGCGCGGGTGCCGGGACCGGCGGCGCCGGAACCGGATCGGGTGAGGTCTGGATCGGCGGCTGATCGGTCGGAATCGCAACCAGCGGGCGCGGGGCGAAGACCGGCGCCTTTTGCTGCGGCGGCACTTCCTTCGGCGGAGATGCGGGCGGCGGGGGCGGTGGCGCGATCGACAGGTTGACCACCGCCAGCTTGGCGGCCTCGACTTGCGCGCGGTGATAGCCGGTGTGGAGCAGCACGGCGAACAGCCCCGCCGTCAGCAGGGCCGCGAGCGCCGCGGCGGGCAGATTGGGCCTCCGATCTTCGCCATAACGGCCGGTCGTCACGAAGCCCGCGTTCGCGAAAACGCCGCGGGCCGATACCGCTGCTTCGCGCGCCCGCATCGCCGTCTCGGGCTCAGGTTTCGGACCAGCGCCGGAGGAGATTGTGATAGACGCAGGTGAGTTGGAGGACAGCATTGTCGTCGGCTCCGTCGAGCGTGAGTTTCTGGATGGCGGTGTCCATCTCGAACAGCATCCGCCGAAGGTCGTTGTCGCGCACCATGCTCTGTATCCAGAAGAAGGATGCGAGCCGCGCGCCGCGGGTCACCGGCTCGACGCGGTGAAGGCTGCTCGAGGGATAGAGGATCGCGTCGCCGGCGGGCAGCGCGACGGCGTGTTCGCCATAGGTGTCGCTGATGATCAGCCGGCCGCCGTCATAATCGGCGGGATCGTTGAGGAAGAGCGTGCACGACAGGTCGGAGCGCAGATGCTCGCCCGTCGCCAGCTTCATCACCGCGCCGTCGACATGAAAGCCATAGGCGCCGCCGCCGGCATAGCGGTTGAAGCGCGGCGGCAATATCTTGCGCGGCAGCGCGGCGGCGAAGAAGAGCGGGCTACGCTTCAGCGCCGCGAGCACCGCGGCGCCGAGTTCGGTCTTGAGCGGCGAGGTGTCGGGCACCTGCTCGTTGCGTTTGACCTTCGCGCCCTGCGCGCCGACCGTCTCGCGCCCGTCGGTCCAGTCGGCGCCATCGAGGCGGCGGCGGAATTCCGCCGCCTCCTCCGGCGTCAGGACGTTCGGGATATGCAGCAACATGCCGGCTCAAATCCTTTTCAAACGGCGAAGGCGGGAGGCACGCCCCCCGCCCAGGCCCCATCGCCCCAAGCCCCGTTCCGGCTCCCTAGAAACGGAAATCGGCACTGAACAGGAAGGTCTGCGGCTGCCCCGGCGTGTAGCGATAGCCGCTCTTGTTGATCGCCGCGACATAATCTTTGTCGAACAGATTATAGGCGTTCAGACGCAGTTTGACATTGTCGTTGACCGCATAGCCGAGCAGCGCATCGACGACCGTATAGCCCTGGGTGCGCGGCGGCGTGCCGACCGCGCCATCGGTCCCGCGCCGCATCCCGCTGGTATAGCGGACGCCGCCGGCGATCTCGAGCCCGAAGGGCGCGCGATAGCTGGTCCAGGAGGAGAAGCTGTCGTCGGGCGAATAGGTCAGGCCTTCGCTGCCGTCCGCCGCGATGCCGCTGCCGTTCGTGACCTTGGTCTTCTGATGCGCATAGCCGGCGGAGATCGACCAGGCATCGGTGATGTTGCCGACCACCGACAGCTCGACCCCACGCACCCGCTTCGATCCGCTCTGGATGTCCGAGGGATCGGTGGCGTTGATTTCGTTCAGCACCTTGGTCTGGAAGATCGCCGCGTTGACCGCGAGCGCGCCGTCAAGCACGTCCCACTTCACACCCGCCTCGATCGTCTTGGCCTTTTGCGGCTCGAAGTCGGGGTTGTTGGCGCTGTTGCCGGTGGCCAAGGTGAAGGCTTCGCCGCCCGGGGGCTGCTGCGACAGCGCATAGTTCACATAAAGGCTGAGCGGCTCGACCGGCTTGAGCACCGCGCCCAGCTTCCAGTTGAACAGCGTATCCTTGGCCTTCAGGTCCGCCGTAGTGACGATCGTGCCGACGGGGGCCGTCCCGCATGGCACGGCGCCACGGCCCGAGCCGCCGCAAGCCGCGTTGGCGAAATAGGTCGTCTTGTAATGATCGACGCGGATACCACCGGTCACCAGCAACAGCCCATCAAAGAATTTGGCGGTGTCGAAGGCGTAGAAAGCGAGCGTGTTCGTCTTGCCGCGGGCGACCGCGCCGTTGCGCGAATGGGTATAGTCGCTCGTGTCGTTCCAGTCGGGGTTGTAGAGATTGGCGTCCGGGAGCGTGCCCGTCGAACTGTGGCTGAAGATCACCTGCTTTTCGCTGGTCAGCTCGGCGCCGATGCTCAGATTATGCTCGATCGCTCCGGTCGAGAAATCGGCGCGCAGGTTGAGCTGATCGGTCAGGATGCGGTTCCGTGCGTCGCGGATCGTGGGGGTGCCGCGGGTCAGCGTATAGGCGGACAGATCGTCGGGGTTGGCCGGATTGCCGACGATGTTGGCGCCCGTCGACATGAAGGCGGTCAGCAGATAATCCTGCTCGGTCTGGCCGATGCGCGCGACGTTCGACAGCCGGACATTGTCCGAAAAATCATGCTCGATGATCAGCGTCGCCATCTGCGCCTTCACATCGTCATGATCCTTGCGCGTGCCATAGAAATTCTTCGAATCGACCGGGTGGCCGACCAGCGATTCCAGCCCGGCCTGGGGCTCCCAGCCGGGAAGGGCGATCGTCGGGACATAGCCGTCGGGGATATTGTCCTGATCGACATAGAGCAGATTCAGATAGGCGCGGGTCGCGGTGTCGAGCCCGAGGCCGAGCGAGGCGGCGAGGCCGAGCCGCTGGTTATTGACATGGTCGCGGCCCGGAACGTCGCTGTCCTGCCACAGCATGTTGAGCCGGAGCGCGCTGTTGCTGAGGCCGCCGAGGGTCTGGTTGACATCGGCGGTGATCCGCTTCTGCCCGTCGACGCCGACCGACAGCGTGCCCGACAGCGCGCTTTCGAGCGTGGCGCGCTTGCTGACCAGATTGATCGCGCCGGTCGGCGAGGTGCGGCCGTTGTCGGTACCCGCCGGGCCCTTTTCGACCTCGACCGCTTCGGTGTTGAAGATATCGCGCGAGACCGATCCCAGATCGCGGATGCCGTCGACGAAGATGCTGCTCGACGTATCGAAGCCGCGCATGCGGATCGAATCGCCGCTCGTCGTATTGCCGTTCTCGCCGGCGTAGAAGGTGCCGACACCGGGGCTGTTGCGCAGCACTTCGGTCAGCGTCGTCGCGCCCTGTTCGTTGAACAACTCCTTGCTGATGACCTGAATCGTCTGCGGCGTGTCGCGCAGCGGCTGGGTGAATTTGGGCGAGGAGGGCTTGTCGACCTTATAGCCTTCGTCGTCGATGGCGGTGTCGGTGACCGTCACGCCGCCGAGCACCGGCTGTTTCGCTTCCTGTCCGCCGTCCTGCGCGGTCGCGGGAGATGCGGCGAGACCGAAACAGCTCAGCGCCAGATAGGCTGGAGCCGCCGCCGACATGGTTTCGCGCAAACGCAAGAATGACATGGATTTCCCCTTTTTCGGTTCGAAGATCGTGACGGGGACGCCGCTATTGAGAGTCGTTCGCAGAGTCAATGTTTATTGATAATCATTCGCGATATTGTCGCTATTTTGTCGCAGAAGCGAAGGACGGGCGCCGTCAGGCTCCTCCTTGCCCGGTGTTTTTGCGGAGCGTCGGCCGGGAGCATGGTCGGGTGCGGCCGAAATCCTGGCTCCTATTTCCCGTCATCCCGGCGAAGGCCGGGATCTCACCCTATCGGATTGACGCACCGGCGAAATCCCGGCCTTCGTCGGGATGACGATCCATTCGGAAGACCTTTATTCGAGACGACGAGCGAAGGCGCGTCCACCGGACGGGGCAGAGAGCCGTTGAAAGGCAAGGCGCGCAACCGCCCATATTCGTTTTCGACAAGATCGCCCTTCGTCCCCGTCCAAGACAATCGGTGCGTGACGCCGCAAAAAGATATCGCGGCGATGAAGTGGGTGTTTGATGTGGGGGATGCGCAATCCGATCCGAACGGGATTGATCTGGATTAGCGTGCCGCTGATCGGCCTGCTACTGACGGCGGCTTTCGTCGTGCTGGGCGATAAGGTGACGACATCCTACTATGCGGCGGCGAAGACAGCTTCATCGACGACCGAGACATTGATTGCGCTGCCCGGCGCCTTCTCGTCCGCGATATTCTTTCTCAGCCTTTTCATCGTGCCGCCCTATATTGCAAAGGCGTGGCGGGCTTGGCGATATATGCGGCGCCTCGCGGAGCAGGGAAGCGCGAGCCTCATCGCCGGCTGGACGGTGACTGCGTCCGATTGGGCGCGGTTCCAGCGCGATTTGCAGGGCGCGCACGACAAGGGCGACGGCGACGCCCTCTCCAAACTGGCGCTGTCGCTATGCGACCTCGATGCGCCGGAGGCCGGGGTCGATATTCGCGTTGGAGAAGAAGGGGTTCAGGTCGGCGCGCGATATTTCGCCTTGCACGGTGGTTTGTCGTCCAGCCTGACGGCCGTGGCACCGGGGGTATTGGGGCGGACCGCACCGCGCCCCGGCGCCGACTATCTGGCGTTCGTTTCCACTTTCGAGGGCTCGTCCCGTTCGCTCGGCGCCTATGCGGTCGAGGAGATCGGACTGATGGTCCCGGTCCCGCCGCCGGCCCGCGCCGCGATGCAGCGCGTGCTCGATCATTTCACCCCGGCAGCGATCGCGGACCTGAAGGCGCGCGATGCGCAGCGCGGACGGATCGGCTGCCTTCTCAATCTGGGCTTGCTGGCCGTCAGCATCGGGATGCTGGCGATCTATGGCATCTTCGATATCCAGTCAGCCGGCTGGTATGGGCTGCTGTTGTTCGCTGCTTGGCTGGTCTGGCTGGCCTTCTATCTCATGCAGGTCGTTGTCGCGCTGGTCGTCGGCCTCGGCCATATGATCCGAATGATGCGGACGCCGCGATAGAGCCGGGCCGGGGCGCCGTCGGCTATGTGGCGGGCTTGCGCGACAACCCCATGCGTTCGTGCGCTCGCGCCGCTGCCTGCGCCGCGCCGGTCAGCGAAAAGCGGGCTTCGCCGAATTGACCCGAGCCGAGCGGAAAGGCGATGCCAAGCTCGCCGCCCTCCGCCATCGCTTCCGCCAATCCGCCGTCAAGGGGAAGAATGAAGGCGCGGAAGGCACCGACCGTCGCGCAGTGCATCCTGACGGCGAAGGTCGCCGTCGGCGAACCGATCAGGGCCGGATAGTCGTGCCCGTCGTCACACGCGATTTTCGGATTGAAGAAGGCGTCGCATTTCGAGCGGTCGCACACCATGCCGAACAGCGATCCGGCCGGGGTGGCGGTGCTGGCGGTGATTGCGCCGTCCGCCGGCCCCTGGACCATCCAGTCCCCATAGGTTTCGGCCTGTTGCGCCGCCGCGCCGGGGGACAGGGGCAGCGCGGCTGCGAAAGCGGCCCCGAGAGCGGCGGCGCGCAGCATTCTGAAGCCGGTCCCTGCGATCATCGCGCCTCGATCGCCGCGACGCATTTGTCGATGTTCATCGCGCCATAGTCGAAGATGTGCTGGCTGCCGTCGGCGAGGGTCACGGTCGCGCGCTTGCTGAACAATTTGCGCTGCACGTCGATGGCCCGGATATCGGTCTTCTCGATCGCCAGCTCGCCATCGGCGGCGTAATTGCCGAGCGTGCCGATAAGGCTGGCGTCGAGCTTTGCATCATAAAGGAGCCGCTGATTGGTAACGGTCAGCTTGCCGTTGTATTTGCCGCCCCCGGGCGGGAGATAGAAGAGCGTCCAGGTGTCGATGATGCTCTCGCCGGGGCGAATGGTCGCGGTCATGGAAAACTCCTTATCGTATCGGATTGCCGGATAGGGGGGCGCCGTCGCCGGGCATCAGCGACCAGCGGCCGAGGATCGTTCCGATCAGGGCCGAAACGAAGAAGGTCAGCGAATGACCGTCGTGGCTGACGAGGTGGAAAAATACGCCGAGCGGTACGAGCTCCAGAATGGCGACGACGGCGACCGTCGTTCCGACCCGTTTCGCGCCGGGCAGCGTGATCCAGTCCCCTTCGGCCTGGCTGGCCTGACCGCGCCATGCCCACGGGCTGGCATGGCCCGATGCCCAGGCTCCGGCGCCGCCGAAGCTGAGCAGTCCGCAATAGATGCCGACGACCAGCCATATCGCATAGGGCAGCAGCGCGCTGAAGAAACGCGGCAGAAGGACTTCGAGAAAGACGCTGCCGATGGTGCCGACGACGGCCGCCAGCAACAGGCTGCACGTCAGCACGGCGATTGTTTTCAGCGCCGTCGCCAGCACGGCCATGGCCGGGTCAACTCTTGCCGGACAGGGCTTCGCGGCACTTGGTATCGACCTCGTTGGTGACCCAGGTGGCGAAATCCTCGAACGGGCGCTTCTCGAACTCGGCATGCACCGCGGCGTCGGCATCGCGGATGGCCTGCGCGGCCTGTTCCGGGGTCTTGCCGATCGTGCCCGCCGCGCGTTCGGCAATCTGCGCGAAGGCGGTCGCGGCGGTGTCGCGTTGCGACGCGCGTTTCGCCAGGTCTTCGGCATCGGTTCCGCTGCTTTGCGCCGCGAGGGTGCTGTAAAGATTGGAAACCGATTTCAGCTTGGCCGAACAGTCGGCGGCCAGGGTAAAGCCCGCTTCTCCTGACAAGGCAGGCGGAAGCGATGCGTCGGCGGCATTTTGCGTTTCCTTGCCCTGATCGCCATTTTTTTCGGCCCCCGAACAGGCCGCGAGCGTCGCGGCGGCGGCAAGCGTAAGTGATATGAATAAAGGTCGCGACATCGGACGAACTTCCTCCCCTGTTTGGCAAGCTCTGTGATGCGGTTATCTTGCAACGGCCTTCGAAAGGCCGTCTTGGGCCACGGCGAAGCGGCAATTTGTGCGGAAACGAAACCCGTCAATGGGGGCGGGCAAGGGCTCTGTGCCGGACGTCGGAGGGGGTTTCGCCATAGGCCCTGCGAAAGCTGTTCGTGAAATAGCTGAGATCCCCGAACCCGCAGCCATAGGCGATTTCCGCGATCGTCCGTTTCGCAAGATGCGGCATGGACAGACGGCGATGCGCCAGCGCCAGTCTTTCGCGCAGGACGAAGGCGGTGAAGGTCACACCGTCCGCCTCGAAAAGCAACTGAACCACCCGCACACTCAAACCCGCGGCGTCGGCGACCGATCGAATGCCGAGTTCGGGAGAAATGAGGTGGGCAAGCGTCCAGCGCTTGATGGCGTCCAGCCGTGCGGCCCGCAGTCCCCGCCCCGCGGCAAGTTCTGTCGCGTCCCGATCCGTTCCGATCGCCAGCGCCACCAGATCGGCCATATGGATTGCGGCGCGGTGCGCGAACTGGGCCGTGGGGCCGGTATCATGCAGCGCGCGATAACTGCCGAGATAGGATTTCAGCAGCCGCATCGCCGGATTGTCTGGTGGTATGCGCCGCATGAGCGCGGCTTCGGCGTCGGGCAGCAATGGGCACAGGAGCGAACGTTGCAGCTTCACCGACACATGCGGAAAGGCTTCATGCGTTTCGAAATCCATCCGGTCGGCGCAGGAAAGGAGAGCGGCCGATCCGTCGGCGGGCAGTTCGCTGCCGAACTGCAAAACTCCTCCCTTGGCAGGCGAACTGCTCCATAGCAGCGTGAAGTCATCGTCGCCGCGCGAGAGATCGTAACTGGATGCAAGATGCGGGGAGACCCAGGCATCGGTGACGGTTAACCCAGGCAAAAACCGGGTTTCGACTTCCATCTGCGGATCGTCGGTCTTGGGGGTGAGGTCGAGGTTCGCAATGGCGCGCCCGGCGACCTCCCGCACCATTTCCCGACGTTGAGGCTGCGGTATCTCGGCAAGCGAAAACCGGAAGGTGGCCGCATCATTCTCCATACACGCACTCCCCGCCGCGGAGTTATGAGAATAGAGACCCAGTCATTTTTGTTTGGCGGAGGCTATGACCTGAATCCCTTTGCGTCAATCGCGCACCGGCAATGCGTGACAATCCAAAGGGGATGATTCGCTCTGTGGGCGGGAGAAATTAGCGCCGTTTCTCCAGCCACCAGCTTTGTCGCCAACCATAGGAGCTGGCAATCGGATCGCCCGCATTGTTGGTCGCGGGCCTGAAGCGGAAGCGGTCCTCGATCAGCCGGCACGTCGTCGCATCGAGCGACGCATCGCCGCTCGATCGGGTGACGCGGCAGCCGGTGACGCGCCCCGTCGACTGGATCGTGAAGCGCACCTCGACCTCGCCGCCGGTCTTCGCGCGCGCGGCATCCCTTGGGTAGTCGCTGTCGCGGATCGTGCCGCTGCGCCACACCGCCTTCGATCCGCCGCCGGTGCCGCTTCCCGATCCGCCCGCGCCGGTTCCATTGCCGCTGCCGCCCGCGCCCGATCCGGGGCCGGGGAGGGGCATTGCCCCCGCCGAGGCGTCGCTGCCGATGCCGGGTGTTGGCGCCGCGGGAATCGGTGGAGGCTTGATCGGTGACAGCTTGGGCTTGGGCGCGGCGATGGGCGCCGCCCTGGCGTGCTTGTTCGCGGCCGAAGCCTTGCCGCTGGCCTTGTCGCTCTCGGCCGGCGCGGGTTTCGCTTCTTCTTGCGGGGGCGGCGGAGCGGGAAGGGCGATGGCGACGATCGTCTCGCTCGCCTTGCGGACAATCTGGAGGTCGAGCCCGTTCAGCAGAATCAGGCCGACCGCGAGCAGCGCGACCAGCGTCGCGCCGCCCGCCGCGGCGTGCTGCCGGCCCGAAAGCTGCCCCGTATAGACCATGGCGCATCCCGAGCGCGCGACCGCCGCGCGCTTTCGCCGCCGGTTTAGAGGAAATCGTCTAGCGTGGACATGAACCGGTCGAACTGGTCGTGATGGAGCCAGTGACCGGCATTCTCGAACTCGATCACTTCCGCACTCCGGAAATGCGCGATGCGGCCGTCCTTGTCGGGATTCGAGGCCCAGCTATCGGCGCCATAGAGGAGCAAAGTCGGACAGGCGATAGCCGACCAGAGCGATTCGATGTCGGCCTGTGGCAGGTCGACTACCGGCCAGACGTTCAGATAATTGTCGAACTTCCAGCTCCACGTCCCGTCTTCGTTGCGGCTGATGCCGTGGATGGTGAGGTGGCGCGCCTGCTCGTGGGTCAGATAGGCATTTTCGGCCATCATCCGCGCGAGGGCATCGTCGAGCGCCGCATAGCGGCGCGGCGTGCGGCCCGCCGCCAGCCTTTTGTCGTCGATCCATTTGCGAAAGCGTTCGGCGAACGGGGTTGCGGCGCGATCGGCGAGCACCTTCGGCGATGGGCCGAGCCCCTCGATGGCGACCAGCTTGCGGACATTCTCGGGATAGAGGCCGGTGTAGCGCAGCGCGATATTGCCGCCCATCGAATGGGCGACGATCGTCACCGGCGCGAGGTCGAGCTGATGGACGAGCTGCGCGAGATCGTAGACGAAAGCGCCCATCTCGTAATTGCCGTCGGGCGCCCAGGCGCTGTCGCCATGGCCGCGCAGGTCGGGCGCGATGACGTGCCAGCGGTCGCGCAGTTTCTCGGCCACCCAGTCCCAGTTGCGGCAATGATCGCGGCCGCCGTGGACGAGGAGCAGGGGCGGCGCATCCTGGTTGCCCCAATCGACATAGTGCAGCTTCAATCGCTGCGAGACGAAACTGTTCGAGGTGGGACCGGCACTTGCCATCGGCGCTTCCTTGTTGTCTGGTTGCGTTTCAAAAGGCGACTGGTCTCGATCCGTCAAGCCCCATCGCCGCAACTGGGAGAAACTGGAGCATGTCGACCTTTCGGGATAATCTGCTGGCGGGCAAGACCGCGTTCGTTGCCGGCGGCACGAGCGGGATCAACCTTGGCATCGCCAGGCGCTTCGCCGAACTCGGCGCGAAAGTGGCGGTCGCGGGCCGCGATCCCGACAAGGCGGCGCGGGCGGCCGAGGAGATCGGTTCCGGCGCGATCGGCCTGTCGGGCGACGTACGCGACTATGCGGCGATTCGCGGGGTGATGGAGACGGTGGCCGACAGGCTGGGGCCGCTGGACATCGTCATTTCGGGCGCGGCGGGCAATTTCCTGGCGCCGGTGCTCGGCATGTCGTCGAACGCCTTTCGCACCGTGGTCGACATCGACCTCAACGGGACGTTCAACGTGTTCCGTGGCTGTCACGACCTGCTGAATCGCCCTGGCGCCTCGCTGATCGCGATCACCGCGGGGCAGGCGATCAACGCCTCCGCGTTGCAGGCCCATGCCTGCGCCGCGAAGGCCGGGATCAACCAGCTCATCCGCGTCCTCGCGCTCGAATGGGGGCCGGAGGTGCGTGTCAACGGCATTTCGCCGGGGCCGATCGCCGATACCGAGGGGATGAAGCGGCTCGCGCCCGATGCGGAGACGCGGGCCGCGCATTACGACCGGATCGCGATGAAGCGCTGGGGCAAGGTTGCCGAAGTCGCCGAATCGGCGGTCTTCCTCTGTTCGCCCGCCGCGAGCTATATCACCGGGACGATCCTCGACTGCGACGGCGGCAGCCAGATCGGCGACGCATCGCGCGGCGACCTGGCGAAAGGGATGGCCTGAATGCAAAAACGCCGCCAGCCCGTGCGGGTGGCGGCGTTTTGAATGGTGGGCGTGGCAAGGATTGAACTTGCGACCCCTGCGATGTCAACACAGTGCTCTACCACTGAGCTACACGCCCATCCCTTGGGGTGACGCGCCCCCTAAAGGCCTCGGCGCCGCTTGGCAAGCCTTTCGTTTGGAGTGTGGCGACGCCGGAGCCTTTCATCATGTCATTGCGAGGAGTCGCAGGCGACGAAGCAATCTCCAGCTATCGCTGCTCCATGGCGATGGCTGGAGATTGCTTCGTCGCTACGCTCCTCGCAATGACGATCCCGGTATACGGCACTCGCTGTCAGGGTTGGCTCGATCGGTCGGCGCGGCCGAAGAGATTATCGACCTCGCGCACCAGATCCTTGAGGTGAAAAGGTTTCGACAGCAGCTTCGCCTGCGGCACATTTTCCTCGGCGCGGAGCGACACGGCGGCGAAGCCGGTGATGAACATAACCTGCGTCTGCGGCGCCGCCTTCGCCGTGTGCTGGGCAAGCTCGATCCCGTCCATTTCGGGCATGACGATGTCCGAGAGCAGCAGGTCGAAAGTGCCCGAATCGATATAGGGGACCGCCGCGGTGCCGCGATCGACAGCGGTGACATGATAGCCGGCGCCGGTCAGCGCGCGCGCCAGATATTCGCGCATCACATCATCATCTTCGGCAAGCAATATGCGAATCATCTGGCAATCTGTTCCCTGGTCCGGCGGCGCGCGAGTCTGGTCCGCGCCCCCTGTTTAGCGCGTCCCCCTGATAGCGCGAGACCTTTAACAAATCCCGTCGCACTGGATTCCTCTGTCGATTTTTGGCACGCTTCGCCGATGCCCTTAGCTTCGCTCCCTGCCGCCATCGCCGTCGACCGGCCGGCAGAACCCGGTCCGGTCGTCGTGTCGGTCTCGCACGCGGGGCGTATTTACCCGCCCGAGATACTGGCCGCGGCGCGGGTCGATCGATCGGTGCTCGAACGCCTCGAAGATGGCTGGTGCGACCTGATCGCCGCCGATGCGGTAAAGGCGGGTGCGACGTTGGTACAGGCGATGTGGGCGCGGGCCGTCGCCGACTGCAATCGCGGCGAAGGGCAGATGGCGCCGGGCGAAGTCGCGCCGCCGCTTCGTCCCCGCTTTTCGGCGCCGGGGCGCAAGGAGCGCGCCGGACTTGGGGTCGTGCCGACGCGCCTTGCCGATTGCGGATCGCTGTGGAAGCGCCCGATCGACGGGCCGCAACTCGACTGGCGGCTCGACGCGCTGCACCGGCCGTTCCATCGCGCGCTCGCCGCCGAACTGGCGGTTGCCCAAAGGCGGTTCGGCCGGGCGATCCTGATCGATCTGCACAGTATGCCGCCGATCCCGCGCGGACAGCCGGGACACGGTGCGGGGATCGTCATCGGCGATCGTTTCGGCGGAACCGCGGACGAAGCGTTGATCGAGTTGATCGTCGACGAAGCCGAGGGCCTCGGCGTTCCCGTCTCGCGCAACCAGCCTTATGCCGGCGGACATATCGTTCGGACGCACGGCAAGCCGGCGGATGCGATTCAGGCGGTGCAGATCGAGATCGACCGCAGCCTCTATCTTCAGGCCGACCGCACCCCCGACCCCGAACGCATGGCGGCGCTTCGCAACTGGTTTTCCGGGCTCGTCGAAAGGGCAGGGCGGATTGGGGCCGATGTCCTGCCGCTGGCCGCTGAATAAAAAACCACCTCGTACCGAAGTACGAGGTGGCCAGGGTCCAGGGAGGACGCACCCGCGTCTTGCGACGGGGCACTCGCCACGATGGAAAGGGGGAAAACCACGGTGGCGTAAAGACAATCTATGCATTGTCGCGCCGACTTACAAGAGCCGTTGATTACAAAAGAAACCGATCCGGCAGGGTGCCGCTTTTCGCGCGCTGGCTCGGCCGCGTTGCGGTCCCATATCGATCGCGGAAATAAGCTGGTCGGGGAGAGAGGATTCGAACCTCCGGCCCCTGCCTCCCGAAGACAGTGCTCTACCAGGCTGAGCTACTCCCCGACCGATCTTTGCGCCGGCAGACCGGCGCGAAGGCAGGGCGGTCCTCTAGACGCGCAATTTGCGAACATCAAGCGCCAATCGGCATGGTCCCGACGATTGTTTTCTAGATCAGCCCGGCGCTGCGAAAGCTGAAATGTCCGTTCTCGACGAAGATCAGATGATCCGACAGGTCGATGCCGATCAGGCGCAGGAATTGCCCGGCTTCCTGCGTACAGCGAAGGTCGGCCTCGCTGGGCCGCGCGATTCCGGACGGGTGGTTGTGCGCCATCAGCACCGTCGCGATGCGCCGGCCGAGGAGGCGGTTCCAGCAGGCAGGCGTGATGACGCAGCGCCCGCTCGTATCGCCCGCGACGCTTTCGAGTCCGGCAAGCCGGCCATAGGCGTCGAAGCCCGCGAGCAGCGCGATTTCGCGATCGGCGAATAGCATCGGCCGTAGCAGATGGCGCGCGATCGCATCTTCGGCGTCGCGGGGCACGAAGCCGGCGGCTCCCGCAACATGCGGTCGCTTGTCGATGGGTTCGCGCAGGATCATCCCGCGCTTGTGCGACGGGCGCCACGGTCGCCCAAGCGGCGATTGAGCCGTATCGGAGGATTGCCGCCCCGCACCGCCGACCCCCTTGTCGAGCCGCGGCACGGGGCCTAGCAAAGAGAGCGACAGCGAGGAGCGTCTTTTGTCCGATTCCATCCATTATGAGCTGCAATATCTCGACCTGATGCGGCGCATCTGGACCGAAGGCGACGAGCGCGTCGACCGCACCGGAGTCGGCACGCGCTCGCTGTTCGGCGAGACGATGCGATTCTCGCTGAAGGACGACGCGATCCCGCTGCTGACGACGAAACGCGTCTATTGGAAGACTGCGCTGCGCGAACTGCTCTGGTTCCTGACCGGCGACACCAATATCCGCGCGCTGGTGGCGCAGGGGGTGAAGATCTGGACCGACTGGCCGCTCGATAGCTATCGCCGCACGACCGGCGAGGCGATCAGCGCGGCCGATTTCGAGGCGCGGATCGTCGCCGACGCGGATTTCGCGGCACGGTGGGGCGATCTCGGTCCCGTCTACGGTCATCAATGGGTGAACTGGCCGCGCTACGAAGCGGCAGGCGAGGGACTCTTCCGCCGCGCCGCAGAGGGGCACAACCAGATCGCGGCGTTGATCGAGTCGCTCAAGACCAATCCGGGCTCGCGCCGCCATATCTTCACCGGCTGGAACGTCGCCGATTTGGACCGGATGGCGTTGCCGCCGTGCCACATGACCTATCAATTCCACGTCCGCAGCGACGGCGGGCTGTCGTGCCTGCTCTTTCAGCGCTCGTGCGATCTCGGGCTCGGCTTTGCCTTCAACATCTTCGAGGCGGCGCTGTTGACGCGGATGATCGCGCAGCAATGCGATCTTCACGCGCACGAGGTCGTGTGGACCGGCGGCGACGTGCACCTTTATCTCAACCATGCCGAACTGGTCGAGGAGCAGTTGCGGCGGGTTCCCGAGGGTGCGCCGAAGCTGCGCATCCTCCGCCGTCCTTCGAGCATTTTCGACTACCGGTTCGATGATTTTGCGGTCGAAGCCTATGCGCCGCAATCCCATATTTCCGCGCCCGTCGCAGTCTGACCACCGGCGTTGCATTTCCATGGCGACTGAAATAATATGTCGCCAGCACGAAATATAACTAGGCGCTGATTCGCGCCCCGAAGGGAAGAAGATATGCCCGAATCGCCGAAGGCGAAACCGGGGCGTTCGGCGAGCAATCTGCCGCCGCTGTCGCTCCATATTCCCGAGCCGCGCTATCGCCCCGGCGACACCCCCGATTTCGGCGATATCGCGATTCCCGCGGTCGACGCGACTCCGCGTCCCGGCGAAGCGACCAAGCCCGATGCGATGCGCGAGCTTTGCTATGGCCTCGTCCGCGTGCTCGATTTCGACGGTGCGGCCAAGGGACCGTGGGACCCGAAGCTGTCGCCCGACCGGCTGCGCACGATGCTGCGCACGATGATGCTCGTCCGCGCCTTCGACGATCGCATGTTCCGCGCGCAGCGGCAGGGCAAGACCAGCTTCTACATGAAATGCACCGGCGAGGAGGCGACCTCGGTCGCCTCGACGATGGCGATCGACCGCACCGACATGGTGTTTCCCAGCTATCGCCAGCAGGGCGTTCTGATCACGCGCGATTATCCGCTGATCCAGATGATGAACCAGATTTACTCGAACCGCGGCGATCACCTGCTCGGCCGGCAGCTTCCGATCATGTATTCGGCGCCCGAGCATGGCTTCTTCAGCGTGTCGGGCAATCTCGCGACGCAGTATCCGCAGGCGGTGGGTTGGGCGATGGCCTCGGCGTCGAAGGGCGACAACCGCATCGCGACCACATGGTGCGGCGAAGGATCGTCGGCCGAGGGCGACTTTCATTCGGCGTTGACCTTTGCGACCGTCTATAATGCGCCGGTCATCTTCAACGTCGTCAATAACCAGTGGGCGATTTCCAGCTTCTCGGGTTTTGCGGGCGGCGAGCGCACGACCTTCGCGGCGCGCGCGGTCGGCTATGGCATCGCCGGGCTGCGCGTCGACGGCAACGATCCGCTCGCGGTCTATGCGGCGACTCAGTGGGCCGCGGACCGCGCGCGGACGAATAACGGCCCGACGCTGATCGAGCATTTCACCTATCGCAGCGAGGGACACAGCACGTCGGACGACCCGAGCGCTTATCGCCCCGCCGACGAGGCGACGGTCTGGCCGTTCGGCGATCCGATCGCGCGGCTGGCGCAGCATCTCGAACTGCTCGGCGAATGGGATGCAGAGCGCCATGCGGCGCAGGCGAAGGAACTCGACGATCTGGTGAAGACGACCCAGAAGCAGGCAGAAAAGCTCGGCATTTTGGGTCACGGTATGCACCAGCCGTTCGAGACGATGTTTCAGGACGTGTTCGAGGAGATGCCGTGGCACCTCAAGGAGCAATGCGCCCAGATGCTCGCCGAGCAGGAGGCCAAGTTCGGCCCCAACTGGAAGCCCGAATAATGGCCGAGACCAAGACCATGAACATGATCGAGGCGATCAACAGCGCCATGGACATCATGCTCGAACGCGATCCCGCCACCGTCGTGATGGGCGAGGATGTCGGCTTTTTCGGCGGCGTGTTCCGCGCCACCGCGGGCCTTCAGAAAAAGCATGGCAAGACGCGGGTGTTCGACACGCCGATCAACGAATGCGGCATCATCGGCGTCGCGGTCGGCATGGGCGCCTATGGCCTGCGCCCGGTTCCCGAAATCCAGTTCGCCGACTATATCTATCCGGGGCTCGACCAGCTCGTTTCGGAGGCGGCACGGCTGCGCTACCGCTCGGCGAATGACTTCATCTGCCCGATGACCGTACGCACGCCGTTCGGCGGCGGCATCTTCGGCGGCCAGACGCACAGCCAGTCGCCCGAGAGCATCATGACGCATATCTGCGGCGTCAAGACGGTGATCCCGTCGAACCCTTATGATGCCAAGGGCCTGCTGATCGCGGCGATCGAGGACAACGACCCCGTCGTCTTCCTCGAGCCCAAGCGCATCTATAACGGCCCGTTCAGCGGCTATTACGACCGCCCGGTCGAGCCCTGGTCGAAGCATGATGCGAGCGCGGTGCCCGAGGGCTATTACCGCATCGACCTCGGCAAGGCGGCGACGGTGCGCGAAGGCGAGGCGGTGACCGTGCTCGCTTATGGCACGATGGTGCATGTCGCGAAGACGATCATCGAGGAGATGGGCGTCGACGCCGAAATCCTCGACCTGCGCACGCTGCTGCCGCTCGATGTCGAGGCGATCGAGGCGTCGGTGAAGAAGACCGGGCGCTGCCTGATCATCCACGAAGCGACGCGCACCTCGGGCTTCGGCGCCGAACTGGCGGCGCTGGTGCAGGAACGCTGCTTCTATCATCTGGAGGCGCCGGTCGAGCGCGTGACCGGCTTCGACACGCCCTATCCGCACAGCCTCGAATGGGCCTATTTCCCCGGCCCGGTCCGCATTGCGACCGCGCTGACCAAGATCTTGAAGGACTGACGCCATGGCCCGCTATTCATTCCGTCTGCCCGACATCGGCGAAGGCATTGCCGAGGCCGAAATCGTCGCGTGGCACGTGCGTGTAGGCGACCGCATCGAAGAAGACGCGCAGCTTGCCGACATGATGACCGACAAGGCGACCGTCGAAATGGAATCGCCGGTAACGGGGATCGTTGTCGAACTGGCGGGCGAGGTCGGCGACATGGTCGCGATCGGATCGACGCTCGCGGTGATCGAGACCGAGGGCGAGGTCGCGGAAGTACCCGCCGCGGAAGCGGTCGAGGAAGAGGTCGTCGTGGAAACGCCGGGGGCAGAAGAGGTATCGGTGGCGGAAGAAGCTCCCCTCCCGCGTGCGGAAGGGGCTAGGGGAGGGCGTGTCGAACCCGCCCCGCCGGTCACCGCCGAAACAAGCCCTCCCCCGACCCCTCCCGCAAGCGGGAGGGGAGATAAGGCCGTTCTCGCTTCCCCCGCCGTCCGCGCTCGTGCGCGCGATCTCGGCGTCGACCTGTCGCAGGTTCAGGCCGAGGGCGACCGCATTCGCCATGCCGACCTCGACGCTTTCCTGCGCTACGGCGCCGGGCAGGGCTATCATGCTCCCGGCGCGAGCCGCGCGCGCGCGGATGAGCCGGTCAAGGTCATCGGAATGCGGCGCAAGATCGCCGAGAATATGGCGGCGTCGAAGCGCGCGATCCCCCATTTCACCTATGTCGAGGAAATGGACGTCACCGCGCTCGAAGAGATGCGCGCCGACCTCAACGCCAATCGCGGCCAGCGCCCCAAGCTGACGATGCTGCCTTTCCTGATCGTCGCGATCTGCCGCACCATCCCGCAGTTTCCGATGATCAACGCGCGCTATGACGACGAAGGCGGCGTGGTGACGCGCTATGGCGCCGTGCATCTCGGCATGGCGACGCAGACCGACGCGGGGCTGATGGTCCCGGTGATCCGCGACGCGCAGGACAAGAATGTCTGGCAGCTTGCAAGCGAAATCACGCGTCTCGCGGAGGCCGCGCGCGCCGGCAAGGCGAAGGTCGAGGAACTGACCGGCGGCACGCTGACGGTTACCTCACTGGGTCCGCTCGGCGGCATCGCGACGACGCCGGTGATCAACCGGCCGGAGGTCGCGATCATCGGGCCGAACAAGATCGTCGAGCGTCCCGTCTTTGACGGCGACGACATTCGCCGCGCGAAGCTGATGAACCTGTCGATCAGTTGCGACCACCGCGTCGTCGACGGCTGGGACGCCGCGAGCTATGTTCAGGCGCTGAAGAAGCTGATCGAGACGCCGGTCCTGCTGTTCGCGGATTGATAAACCTCGTCATTGCGAGCGAAGCGAAGCAATCCAGGGCGGTTCACGCCGGCTCTGGATTGCCGCGTCGCCTTCGGCTCCTCGCAATGACGAGCACTAAAGCCCCAATCCAGCAAAGCTCGTTTGGTCGAACTTCAGCCGGAACGTCACATAAGCGCCCGAGCGCGAGAAGCGCGCGTCCTCGAAATCGCGGTCGTGGAAGCCCGCGAAATTATAGCCCAAAGTGACGTTGGCGTTCTTCATCGGCGCTAGCGTCACCGTCGGCCCCGCGGCCCAGGCGATGGTGTCGCCGCCGGTGCCGATCCGCGCGGTACCCGAAGCGCCGACATCGACATGCTCGCCGAGGTTGAAGCGGAAATCGGCGCCGAGCAGGTTCGACCAGCCCTTTACGTCGTCTTCGCCGAAGCGGTCGAAGCTGTAGCGGGTACCCCAGAAGAAGCCGATCTCGGCGCGTTCGGTCCACTCGCCGCCATGAGTCTTGAGCGGGGTCCAGTTCACCGACAGGCTGTTGAGCAGGCGGCGGCTGGTCGCGTCGCCGTCGATGGTCAGCGCGGCGCCGCCGATCGGCCCGGCCTGACCCGCGACCGCGCCGCGCACCTTGTCCGAGCGAAATTCGCTCTTGTTGAGCCACGAAAGCTGCGAATCGGCGGGACGGTGCGCCCAGCTCGCCTCGAAGCTGATGACTTCGGTCGTGGGCGTGGTCCCGCTGCCGCTCGCCTTCGCATAGGTGAAGAGCGCGCCGAGCGCCTGGCCTTCGCCGAGCTGGCGCAGCGCACCGAGCGTCAGGCCCGTGCGGTCGGCGAGTTCGCCGTCGCGATATTCGGCGCGACCGGTCAACGTCCAGCGCGGGGTGCGATAGGTCGCGCCCGCGCTGACTGCGAGGAAATCCTCGGTCAGCGTGCCGTTGTCGCCGAGGAAGCCGCCCGAGGCGACCGGCTGCGCGGCGTTGAGCACGTCCCTGGCGCGAATGCCGCCGAGGGTACGGTTGCCGTCGACCGACAGATCGATCGACCAGCGTTCGTCGAGTTTCAGCGATTGCGACAGACCATAGGCGGCAAAGCTGCGCGGGCCATATTCGCCGATGTCCTGCTGGTTCGCGGTCGCGAGCAGCCGCGCCCCGGCCCAAGGCGCGAGGTCGAAGCCGAGGCGGGCGGTGCGTGCCTTGACCGTGTCGCCGTCGGCGATCTCATAGCTGCCGACCAGATTGACGTCGCGTGTCACCGCGTAGCGCGCACCGATGCGGTGACGAGTCGGGAAATCGACGCTGGCGTCGTCGCCGCCGAGCGCGAATTCGGTCTGTGCGTCGAGCTCGAGTTTCTTGTCGAACAATCGCTGCGTCGCACCGAGCTGGACGATGTCGGACGTATTGCGCGACCCGTCGGTGAGGCGATCGTCGGCATGGGTCAGGCCCGCGCGCATCACGGTGGTGCCATTGTCATATTCGACCAGCGCCTTAGCGGCGCGGCGGCGCGCATCGACGTTCAGATAATCCTCCTGCCACGCGCTGCCCGTCAGCGACAGGCTGCGGCTGGCCTTGACGCGGGCATCGAAGCCGAATTTGCGCGTGCCGTCCTCGCCGCTGTTCAATTGACCGGTGCCGAAACCCGCTTCGCGCTCGCGGACATAGGCGAGGACGTCCATGCTGCGGCTGTGATGCTCGGCTTCGATCAGCCACGCCTTGGCGGTTCCCACCGCCGCTGCGCCGCCGTTCTTCGCCTTGGCGTCGCTCACCGCATATTCGGCGCGTACTTCGGTATCGGCGTTCGGGCGATAGCGTGCGTCGACGCCGCCGAGGTTCGTTTTGGTGCTGTTGTCTTCGTCGTGGATCATCGTTGCGCCGACGCGCAGTTTTTCGTCGGTCGATCGATAGCTGACGCGCGCCCCCGCATTCAACACGCGCTCGCCAACGCCATCGACCTCATATTCGGCGACGATGAATTGCGGATCGAGCGCCGACGAGCGGCTGAGCACCGGCGCGCGGAAACGCAGCGTGCCCGCCAGATAGTCGATGTCGTAATCGATGTTGCGGGTCAGCGTGACGCTGTTCACGATCCGCTCGCTGTGCAGCCGGTCGCGCGTCTCGATGACGATCCGCTCGCTGTTCGGCAATATGTCGCGCGCGCCGAGCTGATAGGGGCCGGTCAGGCCGTTGCCCTGAATCTCGTCGCGGCGGAAACGGTAGGGGGTGTCGGCGGCGAAGGCGGTGGCGGCTATGTTGCGGCCGCGATATTCGGCCTTGCCGCCGTTGAGCGCGCGCTGATAGCGGGCGAGCTGCGGTTCCGAAATTCCGGTTTCGATGTCGCCGAACATCGCATAGAATTGCGGGCGTTCGAGGCGCAGATAGAGCTTGCGCACCGACGCGGCGTCGTAGCGCGTTTCGCCCCGGTCGGCGTAGATGGTGTAATAGGCGCGCGGGTCGATCACGCCGCCGAAGCGTGCGTCGTCCTGATCCTTGTCGCTGTCATAGGCCAGCGTCATCAGCCATTTGCCCTGGATGCGACCCTTGGCATAGAGCGCGAGGCGCGCGTCGGCATTGAGGTCGTCGAGCGTGTCGGCGACAGGCTCCATGCGGTCGTCGAGCGTGTTGTAGCCGATCGTGCCTGCCGCGAAGCCCACGACGGTCCACGGACGGTCGCCCGGATCGAGCCAGGTTTCGATCGTCTGCTTGCGCTCGACCTTGTCGTCGCGGAAGGTGAAATCCATCGTCAGCGTGCCCGACGCGGTGGTCGGTTCAAGCTCGATATAGGCGATGCCGTCATCGCCATCGATGCGCCACACCGGCTGCGCGCGTTCGAGGCCCGAAAGCTGGCGCGCCTGCTGCGCGTCGGCCTCGACGGCGGGATAATAGGGCGCGGGGACGCTGAAATCGCCGGTCAGGCCCGATCGGATCGGCTTGCCGTCGCGGTCGGTCAGGCGCACGGCGATGACCGGGCGCGTGACGCCGTCGGCGACCAGCACCGATTTCTCGCGGATCAGCGTCGCGCGCATCGGGGTGATCGCATAATGGACGCTGCGTTCGAGCGTTTCGACGACCGCGCCATCGGCGTCGGTCACCGTCGCGGCGAGGCGGTTGTCGCCCTCGCGAATCTCGATCCCGCGCCACAGGCTGACCGCGACCTGTCCGTCGGCCGATTTGCTCACGCCTTCGAAGGTCAGCGCGTCGACGGGCTTGCCGTTGATCGTCAGCGCGACTTTCTGCCCCGGTGCGTGCTTGATCGCGGCGCGGATCGCCTTGGTGCGCGGATTATGGTCGATGTCGGGAAAGAGCCAGCCGATGCCCGGCGCCTGGCCCGCGAGCCAGTCGCGGTGCGCGCCGGCGGCGTCGGGATCGCTCATCGGCTTGGGCGCGGCGAATTGCATCTTGTCCGGCGCGGTGCGCGGCGCGGCGGCGGCGGCGCGGAAGTCGGCGCGCTTCAGCGAGCCGCCGCGACCCTCGACGAAGCGCGAGATTGCGCTGCCCGCGCTTGCGGTCGAGCGCGCGCAATCGACGGCCTCGCGGTCGAGCGGCAGCGTCGACGGGTCGATCTGAACGACGTGCAGGCCGGGGCGAACGCCCTCGAAATGATAGCGGCCGCCCTCGTCGGTGACGGTGTAGCTGCCGTCCTGCAGCATCACGCGGACGCCCGCGATGCCGGGTGCCTTGCCGGGGTTCACCGCGCAGCCGCCGTCGGTGATGCGGCCGATGATCGTCATGCGGTCGCCGAGCTGGTCGCGCTTGATCGCGATCGTCGCTTCGGCGACATTGCTCTCGGTGCCGCGATTGTCGGCGGCCGAGGCGCGATTGAGCGCGCTGCCGGGCTGCGCCGATACGGTGACTTCGGCCACATAGGTAAGCAGTACGCTGCCCGAAAGGGCGATCGAGGGCAGGGCGACGGTGAAGTCGCGGCCGTTGGCGTTGACGGCGGCATCGACGCGTGCGCCGTCCACGCGCACCGTGTCGGCGCGCAGGCGCATCCCGGCGGGCAGCGTGTCCCTGACCGTCACCACACCGGTCGAGCGGCGGGCGTCGCGGTTCGCGACTTCGATACGATATTGCACGACGTCGCCCGGAACCGCGGTCTGGGTCGAGGTGGTCTTGCGCAGGACGAGCGGCAGGCCGGGCTGGTCGACCGGAATGTCGACGCGCACCGGCGCCGGGCTGTCGAGCGTGAAGACGCGGCTATAGCTCGCATCGGTGATGGTGAAGGGCAGGCCGTCGTCGGGGCGGCGCAGGCCTGCGAGATCGGCGGCGCTTGATTTCGACGGCGCGCTATAGGGTGCGGGCGGCTCGACGATCAGGCGGTAGGATCCGGGCGCGACGAAGGGGAAGCGATAATCGCCTGCCGGGAAGCTGTAGACCCGCCCGCTCGCGTCGGCGACATCCTGCCCGGTGACGATCGTCGCGGGATAGGCGGAGGTGCCGTCGTCGCCGAACACCTGCGCGGGGTGGCCGGTCGCGGTGTCGATCAGCGTGACGCGGCTGCCCGGAACCGCCGAGCCGTCGCCGCTGTCGAACACCATGCCGAAGGGATCGACGAGGAAATCGATCGTCGCCGTCGCGACGAGGCTGGCGTTGGCCTGGTCTGTGACGCGGAGCTGGATCGGCGACCCCGGATCGACCGACAGGCGGCAATCGCCCACGACGACGGCGGGCGGAACCCCGACCGTGTTGATGAAGCCCGCGAACTCGCCGCTGTTCGCGGCGGTTTCGGTGAGGGTGATGCGCTCGCTGTCGCCGTTCGCGAGATCGAGCACCACCGGCAGCGTGTCGATCGCATTCGGATCGACGTTCGCCGAGGCGAGCGCGACGCCGACCACCAGCACTTCGCCGGCGCGAAACGCGTCGCTGCTCTGGAGCGAGGCCGGTGCCGTCGAAATGCCGGCATAGGCGCCGGCGAGCTGGATCAGGCTGCCGGCGGCGGCGCGCGCGCCCGGATTGGCGGCGGCGCAGCGGGTCGGAACGAGCGGTGCGGTCTTGTCGCCGCCGCTCCCGACGAGGCGATAGGTACTGATCACCGGCTGTTCGGGTGGACGGGCGCGGACGGTCACGTCGACGCGGTTCGACAGAATCTGGCCGGGCTGGCCGTTATCCGACCACTGGGCCGATGCGGTATTGGAAATCACCTGCGCGTGCGCGGGGGCCGCGGGCAGCATGGCTGCCGCGGCCACAGCGGCCACGAGGGACATATAGGCTTGGCGGAATGGCATCGCTGGTCCCGAAAGGGCAGCGGGAAGCAGGCGATTTGCCTATTCCCGCTGCCCCGTCATTCCGTCCGGTCAGTTGACCGTCGCGCGGAAGACGAGCGTGCGCGTGTCGCCCGCCGCGACGGTCGCGATCGTCCCCGATACGTTCGGGTTCGTATAGCTGCCGCCCGCGACGCCGTTGGCGTTGCAGGTGCCGCCAGTGACCGTGCCGTTCAGCAGGATCGAGCTGGTGACGAAGGTCAGCTGGCCCGGAACCGGGTCGTTGATGACCACCGACGTCGCGTCGGCGCTGCCGCTGTTGGCGACCGCGATACAATATTCGACGACAGCGCCCGGAATCAGCTTCGGATTGCTCGTCAGGTTGAACGGGTCCGAGATGACGCGGCTGGTCTTGGTGACCGCGAGCGTTGCCGTCTGGACGGTATAGTCGTCGTTGTCGCTGTGCGATCCGTCGCGCGGCGCATCGCCGGCAACGCCCGCGGTATCGGCAAAGACGGTATCCTTGCCCGCGGTGTTCGCGCCGGTCGTCTGGGTGATCGCCAGGCCCTGCGTGCCCGCAGCACCGCCTTCGCGCGCCGTGGCGCGCAGCGTCACCCCGGCGACGGCATTGTTGGCGAGGCCCGCCGGAATGTCGGCGACGACGAACAGGCGGATCGGCGTGTCGACCGCGAGCTCGTCGATATAGGTGACGAGCGCGTCGCCCGCGTCCCAGTCACCGACCGTGCCGCTGGACGTATTGTCGCGATAGATGCGGATATTGGTCGTATCGAACGTGTCGGTGCCGCCGTGCGAGGCGGTGCCGCCGGTGATCTGCGTCGCCGCGAGCGCGAAGTCGAGCACTTCGTTCGAGCTGTTGGTGAGCTGGAAGGTCGTGACGGCATTGCTTTGTCCCGGCACGACATTAGTTGTGACGTTTCCCACCTCTTCGACGAGCAGGTTTATCTTGCGGTCGACGGTGAAACTATTCGACGCGCTCTCCTGACCTTGCGAAACGCCGCCGACCTTATAGTCGACGGTGGCGGTATTGGTGATCGAGGTTCCCGCGGTCGTCCCGGCCGCATAGGCCGGGCCGGCGGCAGCGACGGACGCCGCTGCCACACCGATGGTCCCCCAGTAAGTCAGCTTGCTGGTCATAGCTGATTCCCCAGGCTTGATTGGCTGCCAAATTCCCCACCGCCGGCAACCGTTAAGCGGTTTTGATCACGTCGTTATTTGACGATGCCCCTGAACATGAGCTTCCCCGCGCCCCCGGCCGGGATCGGCTTCTGGAATGCCCAGCGGATGTGCGTGACATCGGCGGGCTGAGCCGGACGGCGGGTGCCGTCGGCGAGCGGAACGGTCAGCGTGTCGAGCGTGCCCCAGGTCTGGCCGCCATCGACTGAGACGATCGGCCGGGTGTCGCCCGCATCGGCGAAGCGGACCGCCGACGGCATCGGATTGGTGACCACGAAGCGGTCGGCGGCCTGGGCGCCGGCGTTGCGATAGTTGAGCACGAAGACGAGCCGGTCGCCGGGCACGACGATCTTCGGCTCCTCGAGCAGCACCCGCTGCTTGCCGCTGGCGTCGGTGGTCACCCGTTCGACGAACACGCTGTTGTCGAGCGCGACCTGGTTGGCCGCAAGCGCCGGAGCAGGAGCAAGGGCGGCCGACAAAAGAATAAGAGCGATACGCATACGCATCTCCATCATTTGATCTTGGTCTTGAAGGTAACGGCGCGGGTCTGGCCGCCTGCGACGGTGCCGAGCTGGACGCGGATTCGCGTGCCGTCGTAATCGCCCGCATCGGCATCGCTCGCGTCGGTCAGCGCCGTGGCGCCGAGCTTGATCGAATTGGCCACATAGGCGGTGTCCGCAGGCACATTGTCGATGATCGCAAGGCTGTTCACCGAGCCCGATCCGGCGATGGTCGCGGTGATCGTATAGGTGATGGTGGCGCCCGGAACGGGTTCGCTGCCGCCGAACGGATCGACGACCACGGCCGATTTGACGAGCGTCACGGTCGCCGCCGACACCTTATAGGCGCCATTGTCCTGTCCGTCGGCGCCGGTCGAACCTACGATCGCATCGCCGCCACCTTCGCCCTTGCCTGCGAAGCTGGTGCCGGGCGCGCCGGTGCCGGTCTTTGCCGCAGCGACAAGCGTGACGATCCCGCGATTGCCGTCGGCGGCGGACGCCGGGGTCGTCGAGAGGACGAACACGGTCATCGCCGTATCGGGCTGAAGCGGCGATTCCGACCCCGCCACATAGAGGGTGTCGGTCGGATCCCAGGTGCCATTGCCGTTGGTGTCGATGAAGATCTGCGTGACGACGGGATCGTAATTGTCGCCGCCGACGTTGGCGATCGTGCTGAGCGCGAAGGCTTCGGGGCCGTTGCCGGTGTTGGTGACGCGATAGGTCAGAACCTGGTTCGTCGCTCCGGGCGCCGTCGGCACGTCGGTAGCGTTGCCGGCGACGGTGACGTCGAGCAGTTCGTCGACTTTCAGGTCGACGCGGTTCGAATCGATCGTCTGCGTGCCGCCGCCGTTATCGAAGCTGGCGCTGGCGGTATTGCTGATCGTCGTGCCGGCGAGCGTTCCCGCGGCGTGGGCCGCGGTGGGTATGATGCATGTCGCGACGAGCGCGATGGCTGAACAGGAGGGAAGAAGAAGCGAATGATGCTTCGCGCCCCCCACAGGCGCTTTCACCATGATTTTGACTCCAAAGCTGGTCCTTGGAATTCGCCATCGCGGAAAAAGAAAAATTTCTGGTTAAAATACCGATAGAAAATGGGATTTTGACCCGTATCGGGACAAAGCGGCAAGCAGGCCGGCGAATCCGGCGTGGCTGGCGCGGCGAACAAAGCTCGCGTAGGAAGAAGCGGTTGAGCGGGAGATAGACGTCGTGGCCGAGGACAGGGGGAAGAAGGACACGCGACCGGCGCGCTCCGGTCCCCTGCACCAGATCGAAATCGACGATTTTCGCCGCGACCGCCTGCTTGCGGCATTGGCGTTGATCGTCGGCGCGGCCTTCTGCCTTGCTTTGCCCTTTGCATTGCAGGCGGGGGCGGAATTCTTCCTGCCGCTGACCGCGGCGATCGTCATCTCGATCGCGCTGGTGCCGCTGCTCGAATGGCTCGAGCGGCGCAGCGTGCCGTCTGGGCTGGCGGCCTTCCTGTCGCTCGCGGCTTTCCTGATGCTGGTCAATGCGGCGCTGGCGATCATCGTCGTGCCCGCGACCGGCTGGTTCGCGCGGATTCCCGAATCGATTCCGCGTATCCAGAGCAACCTTGCGCCTCTTATCGATTTTTATGCTAGCTTTCAGCGTTTTGTGGACCGAACCTTGATGTCGGTGGCAAGCGGGACCGAGGCGACGGCACAGGCGGTCGCAGCGCAGGCGCCGTCATCGGTCGTCGATTATTTCATCTCGGCGGCGCCCGCGGCGGCGATCCAACTCTTCTTCGCCGTGCTCGTCATCTTCTTCTTCCTCGCCGGCTGGACGCGGCTGCGGCGTGGGACGATCCGTCGCCGCGGCAGCTTCGATGGCGCGATGCAGACCGCGCGGGTGATCCAGAATGTCGTCGACGCGACCGCCGACTATCTGGCGACGATCACGATGATCAACGCGATTCTGGGGCTCATCGTCTCGCTGCTGCTCTGGGCGCTTGGGATGCCGTCGCCCTTCATGTGGGGCGGGATCGTGTCCTTGTGCAATTTCGTGCCCTATCTGGGGCCGATCGTCGCCGCGGTGCTGCTCGGGCTCGGCGGGCTGATGACCTTCGACGCGGTGGGTTTCGCGCTGCTGCCCGCGCTGATCTTCATCGGCGTGCATCTGGTCGAGGCGAATCTCGTCACGCCGCTGGTGCTCGGGCGGCGGCTGACGATCAATCCGCTGCTGATTCTCGTGTCGCTGAGCTTTTGGGGGTGGGTGTGGGGGACGCCCGGTGCGCTGCTCGCGGTGCCGCTTCTGCTGATCCTGCAGACCGTCCTTCATTCGACCGGAACCCCGGATCTTGCGGGTTTCCTGTTCGAGCGCGGCACGCTGACGACGACCGACGAGATGCGCGATCGATTAAATCGCACAAAGGGCGATAGCGACGGTTGACAGGCCGAAGCGCGGCGCATATTGGCGCTGCTCCCAAGCACACGCGGGTGTAGCTCAGTTGGTTAGAGTGCCGGCCTGTCACGCCGGAGGTCGCGGGTTCGAGCCCCGTCACTCGCGCCATTTCCTGCCCTTTCGGGCGAAATGGCCACCGCAGCTTGGGACCTTTCCAGAACCGGAATATGACGGGGTCGGCGCGGCGCTTCAGCCGCGCCGCCGCCCCAGTTCCATCCAGCGCAGCAGCGGCTTCAGCGGCAGCACCCAGACGATCCCCGCGACGAGATAGAAGACCGCCTGGATCAGGATCGGCCAAGTGCCGACCCACGGCGACAGCGCGACGATCAGCGTCGCCCACAGCGCGATCAGCGCCAATATCAGGAAAATGCCCGCGGGCTTGCGCCAGCTCGGCGGCGGGTCGGCGGGTAGCTGGCTCACAGTCGGTCTCCGGTCATAATATATTCCTGTTCGGTCAGCACGGCATCGAGTTTTGCGTCGGTCGGCTCGATGGGAACAGTGTCAACTTCCTGTACCGACCAAGCGATTCCGATCCGTATGATATCCGGATGCTCCGCGAAAAAGCGGTCATAATGCCCGCCGCCTTGGCCGAGGCGTCCCCCGTGGCGGTCGAAGCCGACGAGGGGGCAGAGGATCAGGGCGGGGAGCAAAAACTCGGCGTCGTCCGCGGGTTGCGGCGTTCCCCACGGGCCTTTGACGAGCGGGTCGCCAGACTGCCAGCGGCGGAAATCCATGGTTTCGATGCGTCCCTCGTGATGAGGAAGCGCCAATGTTTCCTCTGTCAACATTGGCAATATGTCGGGTTCCGAGCCCCAGGCGGCATAAGCGGCGACGGGAAAGGATGTCGCCACGAGATCGGCAAGCGGGGCGGGAGGGGCGCGAAACGCCGCGAGCCGCGCCATGGCGTCCAGATTGGCGGCGAAATGTCGGCGACGGAAGCGCAGCTTCTCGCGGAGCTTCTGCTTCTGTTGGGCGAGGTCGTCGGAAAGCATGTCGTTTCCGCTCCTCTGAACGTTGATGGCGGGTGGCGGGACCACCATGGGTCGTTTGCTGGAAGATCCTCTGACGCCAGTAACGTCAGGTGGGGACCATATACGTCGGACCAGGGTCCGGGCAGGGACAGCCCCCTAGGATGATGTATCGCCTCAGGGATTTTCGCAAAAGCTCGTACCGGGCAGTGCCCGCCGCCCCCTATGTAGGGCGGCTGCATCGCGGTCTCAAGGGATTTAGGGCATTTGCTCGATCCGCGTCACCAGCGTCTCGATACGGTCGGCGATCTGGAGCAGCGCGCGGTCGTGCGACGGCCTGACGCTCGTCGCGGACGAGGGCGGCGCCTTTCTGAGCGCATCGAGTTCGGCGCGCGCGGCCTTCAGTTCGTCGCGTGCCTGCGCTTCGCGGCTTTCGGCGAGCGCCACCGCAGCGCGGAGCGAATCGGATTGCGGCTCGGCCTTGGCGGCCTTGCCCCTGGCCTCCTGCGCTTCGTCGGCGAGCATCAGCGCCGCGAAGAGCAATTGGCGGACTTCGGTGCCGCCCGGCATCGCGCGCACCTTTTCGTCGACCACGGTCGCCAGGTTCAGAAGCTGTGGCTCCTGCCCGTCGGCGCAATGGACGTCATAGGCGCGTCCGGCGATGTTGAGTTTGACGTCAGCCATTTTTCGCCTCCGCGATCAGCCGGTCGAGTTCGCCGATCACCGCCACAACCTCGGCCTTCAGGGCCGACTGGTCGCCGGGCGCTGGCTCGGTTGCCGGACGATTCGCTCGTTCGGTCAGCACCGTCTCGATCCGGCTCAGCGCTCGTTCGATGCGGCCGATGGCCAGGCTGGATTCGTCAAGGTCGAGTTCCATGTTCATGGGTTAGCAGTGCCGGTCATGGGGTGCAATCGCCTCTCGGCGCCGAAATTGCCGCTATTTTGTGCCGCAGCGGTTGACTCCTGCGCCCGCCATCGCGAAGGGCTGTCCCCACCGAATCCGGCCATCTTCACATCCTTTTCCGGGGGACCAATGACACTGCCCGAACGCCAGCTCGCCAACGCGATCCGCGCGCTTGCGATGGACGCCGTCCAGGCCGCGAACAGCGGCCATCCGGGGATGCCCATGGGCATGGCCGACGTCGCGACCGTGCTTTATTCGGATTATCTGAAATTCGATCCTTCCGATCCGAAATGGGCCGATCGCGACCGATTCGTCCTGTCGGCGGGCCATGGTTCGATGCTCGCTTATGCAACGCTGCACCTTGCCGGCTACGCGCGGCCGACCATGGACGATATCCGCAATTTCCGCCAGCTCAGCAGCCCGTGCGCGGGGCATCCCGAGAATTTCGAGCTTCCGGGCATCGAGACGACGACCGGGCCGCTCGGGCAGGGGGTTGCGACCGCCGTGGGCATGGCGATCGCGGAACGGCACCTCAATGCGATCTATGGCGACGATCTGGTCGATCACCGCACCTGGGTGATCGCCGGCGACGGGTGCCTGATGGAGGGCATCAACCACGAAGCCATCGGCCTCGCCGGGCATTTGCAGCTCGGCCGCCTGATCGTGCTGTGGGACGACAACAAGATCACCATCGACGGATCGACCGATCTGTCGACGAGCGAGGATGTGCGGGCGCGCTATGCCGCGACCGGTTGGCACGTCGATAGCTGCGACGGGCACGACCCCGCCGATATCCGCCGCGCGATCGACGGTGCACTTGCCGCCGGCCGCCCGTCGCTGATCGCGTGCAAGACGCTGATCGGCTTCGGCGCGCCGAATAAGCAGGGCACCTCGGCGACCCACGGCTCGCCGCTCGGCGCCGACGAAGTCGCCGCGGCGCGTGCGACGCTCGGCTGGACCGCCGAGCCGTTCGTCATTCCCGCCGACATCGCCGATGCGTGGAAAGCGTTCGGGGAGAAGGGCGAGAAGCTTCACGCCGAATGGAATGGTCGTCTCGCAAACAACGAAAAGAAAAAGGATTTTGAGGATCGCCTGAGCGGCAAGCTGGTGCCGGGCGCGGCGTTCAAGGCCTATCTCGACGGCCTGATCGCCGAGCCGCCGAAGGTGGCGACGCGCAAGGCGTCGGAAAATACGCTGGGCGCGCTCACCGCCGACATCGCCGCGCTGGTCGGCGGAAGCGCCGATTTGACGGGTTCCAACAATACGAAAACATCGTCGACCAAGCCGCTGACGAAAAGCGATTATTCGGGCCGCTATGTCTATTACGGCATTCGCGAATTCGGCATGGCCGCGGCGATGAACGGCATGGCGCTGCACGGCGGCGTCGCCCCCTATGGCGGCACCTTCCTAGTGTTTGCCGACTATTGCCGCGCCGCGATCCGCCTGTCGGCGCTCCAGCAGCAGCGCGTCGTTTATGTGATGACTCACGACAGCATTGGCCTGGGCGAGGATGGCCCGACGCACCAGCCGATCGAGCATCTTCAATCGCTGCGCGCGATGCCGAACCTGCTCGTCATGCGCCCCGCCGATGCGGTCGAGACCGCCGAATGCTGGGCGCTCGCGCTGGCGCAGGAAAGCCGTCCGTCATTGCTCGCGCTGACCCGCCAGAATCTGCCGCCGTTGCGCCATGACGTCACCGAAAATCTTTGCGCGAAAGGCGGTTACCGCCTGCGTGATGCCGCGGCGGCGCGCAAGGTGGTGCTCGTCGCGACGGGCTCCGAAGTCTCGCTCGCGTTCGAAATCGCTGACAAGCTCGAAGCAGCGGGGCAGGGCGCCGATGTCGTTTCGATGGTCTCGACCGAGTTGTTCGACGAACAGGACGCCGGCTATCAGGCCGACATTCTGCCCGCCGATGCGCTGATCGTCTCGATCGAGGCGGGCACGACCTTCGGCTGGGAACGCTACACCGGCCGCGACGGCCTCCGCTTCGGCATCGACAGCTTTGGCGCGTCGGCGCCGATCGACGATCTCTATCGGCATTTCGGCCTGACCGTCGATGTCATCGCCCCCCAGATTCTGGCGCGCCTCGGCCACTAAGCACCGACCGCCTCCTCCGCAGAAAGGACTCCCCGACATGGCAGTGAAAGTCGCAATCAACGGTTTCGGACGCATCGGCCGCAATGTGGCCCGCGCCATTCTGGAACGTACCGACCATGACCTTGAACTGGTGTCGATCAACGACCTTGGCGATGCCAAGGCAAATGCCCGCCTGCTTCGCCATGACTCGGTGCATGGCGCGTTCAACGGCAGCGTCGAGGTCGATGGCAACGACCTGATCATCAACGGCAAGCGCATTCAGGTGACCGCCGAGCGCGATCCCGCCGCGCTGCCGCATGCCGCGAACGGTATCGACATCGTGATGGAATGCACGGGCTTCTTCACCAACAAGGCCGGCGGCCAGAAGCATCTCGACGCCGGTGCCAAGCGCGTGCTGATCTCGGCTCCCGCCAAGGAAGTCGACCTGACCGTTGTCTATGGCGTCAACGACGATCAGATCACCGCCGATCATCTGATCATCTCGAACGCGTCCTGCACCACCAACTGCCTCGCGCCCTTCGCCAAGGTGCTGCACGAGGCGATCGGTATCGAGCGCGGGCTGATGACCACGATCCACGCCTATACCAACGACCAGAAGATTCTCGACCAGATCCATAGCGACCCGCGTCGCGCCCGCGCCGCCGCGATGTCGATGATCCCGACCTCGACCGGCGCGGCCGTGGCCGTCGGCCTCGTCCTGCCCGAACTCAAGGGCAAACTCGACGGGTCGTCGATCCGCGTTCCGACCCCGAATGTGTCGGTGGTGGATCTGACCTTCACGCCGTCGCGTGACACGACTACGGAAGAGGTGAACGCGGTGCTCAAGGCGGCCGCCGAAGGCCCGCTGAAGGGCGTGCTCGGCTATACCGAGGAGCCGCTGGTCTCGATCGACTTCAACCACAATGCGGCGAGCTCGACCATCGACAGCCTCGAAACGGCGGTGATCGACGGCAAGCTGGTGCGCGTGCTGAGTTGGTACGATAATGAATGGGGCTTCTCAAACCGCATGATCGACACTGCGGGCGTGATCGCAAAGTTCCTTTAAGCCTGACGGGGAGGCCGCAATGGCTGGGTTCAAGACCCTCGACGACATCGGCGACGTCACCGGCAAGAAGGTGCTGGTCCGCGTCGACCTCAACGTCCCGATGTCCGACGGCGCGGTTACCGACGATACGCGCATCCGCGCGGCGATGCCGACGATCCGCGAGCTGTCGGACAAGGGCGCGATCGTGCTGCTGCTCGCGCATTTCGGACGGCCGAAGGGCGCGAAGAACCCGACCCAGTCGCTGAGCCTCGTCATCGACGGGGTCGCCGACGTGCTCGGCCATTCGGTGATGTTCATCCCCGACTGCATCGGCGAAGGCGCGAAGGCGGGCGTCGCGGTGCTCGCGCCGGGCGACGTCGCGGTGCTCGAGAATACGCGCTTCCATCCGGGCGAGGAAAAGAACGACCCCGCCTTCGCCGATGCGCTCGCCGAGGTCGGCGATCTTTATGTCAACGACGCCTTTTCGGCCGCGCACCGCGCGCACGGCTCGACCGAGGGCATCGCGCACCGCCTTCCGGCTTATGCGGGCCGCGCGATGGAGGCCGAGCTCAACGCGCTCGACGCCGCGCTCGGCAATCCCGCGCATCCGGTCGCCGCGGTGGTCGGTGGCGCGAAGGTGTCGAGCAAGATCGACGTGCTGCGCAATCTCGTCGGCAAGGTCGATCATCTGATCATCGGCGGCGGTATGGCGAACACCTTCCTCGCCGCGCGCGGGGTCGACGTCGGCAAGTCGCTGTGCGAGCATGATCTCGTCGACACCGCCAACGCGATCTTCGACGCCGCCGATGCCGCGGGCTGCACGATCCATCTTCCCTACGACGTCGTGGTCGCGAAAGAGTTCGCGCCCAATCCGCCGACGCGCACCGTCAATGTGCATGAGGTCGTGGCCGACGAGATGATCCTCGACGTTGGTCCCGCCGCGGTCGAAGCGCTCGCCGACGTGCTCAAGAATTGCCGCACGCTCGTCTGGAACGGTCCGCTCGGCGCGTTCGAGACGCCGCCCTTTGATACGGCGACGGTCGCGCTTGCAAAGACCGCTGCTGCGCTGACCCGCGAGGGCTCGCTGATTTCGGTCGCGGGCGGCGGCGATACGGTCGCAGCGCTTAATCACGCCGGTGTCGCCGGCGATTTCACCTTCGTCTCGACGGCGGGCGGCGCTTTCCTCGAATGGATGGAAGGCAAGCCGCTGCCCGGCGTGGACGCGCTCAAGGCCTGATTTCACCGCGTATTTGCTTCCCGCTCGCCGGGAAGCTATGCGCGCCACCACATACGTATGCAATCAACCGGAGATGTTATGACGACCGCGAATGCCGAGATGCTCGATCAGATCAAGTCGGGACAGGGTTTCATCGCTGCGCTCGACCAGAGCGGCGGTTCGACGCCCAAGGCGCTCAAGGGCTATGGCATCGAGGAAGATGCCTATGCAAACGACGAAGAGATGTTCGGCCTGATCCACGCGATGCGCAGCCGCATCGTCACCGCGCCCTGCTTCAACGGCGAAAAGGTAATCGGCGCGATCCTGTTCGAGCGCACAATGGACGGCGAGGCAGGCGGCAAGCCGGTTCCGGCGCTGCTCTGGGAACGCGGCGTCGTTCCCTTTCTGAAGGTCGACAAGGGGCTCGAAGCCGAGGCCGACGGCGTCCAGCTCATGAAGCCGATGCCCGACCTCGATGCGCTGTGCGAACGCGCGGTCGCCAAGGGCGTGTTCGGCACCAAGATGCGCAGCGTCGTCAACCTCGCCAATCCCGCGGGGATCAAGGCGATCGCGCGCCAGCAGTTCGCCGAGGCGAAGCGCATCGCCGCGCACGGCCTGGTCCCGATCATCGAACCCGAAGTGAACATCAAGAGCGCCGAACGCGACGCCGCCGACCGTCTGCTGCTTCAGGAAATGCTGGCCGAGCTCGACGCCTGGGACGGCGCGCCGGTCATGCTCAAGCTGTCGCTGCCGACCGAACCGGGCCTGTTCCAGCCGCTCGTCGATCATCCGAAGGTGCTGCGCGTCGTCGCGCTGTCGGGCGGCTTCGCGCGCCCCGAAGCTTGTGTCGAACTGGCGAAAAACCCCGGCATCATCGCGAGCTTTAGCCGCGCCCTGCTCGAAGATCTCCGCCACCAGATGAGCGACGACGAGTTCAACGCCTCGCTCGGCGGCGCGATCGACGAGATTCACGCGGCCTCGGTGGCGTAATGGCTACTGGCTGGCAAGCCGTCGACGATTATATCGCCGGGAAACTGCTCGGCGACGACGATGCGCTTGCCGCCGCGCTTGCCAATAATGCAGCACAGGGCTTGCCGCCGATCGACGTGTCGGCGGCGCAGGGCAAGATGCTGTTCCTGCTCGCCCAGACCGAGGGCGCGAAGCATATCCTCGAAGTCGGGACGCTCGGCGGCTATTCGACGATCTGGCTCGCGCGGGCGCTGCCTCAAGGTGGCGCGCTGGTAACGCTCGAACTCGAGGCGCATCATGCGGCGGTGGCGCGCGCGAATCTCGAACGGGCGGGCGTCGCGGACAAGGTCGACATCCGCGTCGGCCCGGCCGCCGACAGCCTGGCCGCGATGGCGCCGGGCGCGCCCTTCGATTTCGTCTTCATCGACGCCGACAAGCAGAATAATGCGCTTTATGTGGACGAGGCGATTCGGCTCGGGCGCAGCGGCACGACGATCATCGTCGACAATGTCGTGCGCGAGGGTGGGGTGCTCGATGCGAACAGCGGCGACGAGCGGATCGAAGGCACGCGCGCATTGTTCGACCGGCTAAGCGCCGATCCGCGGCTCGACGCGACCGCGATCCAGACGGTGGGGGCGAAGGGCTGGGACGGATTCGTGCTGGCGCGGGTGCGTTGACGTTTCTCCCGGCTGGGCGCACGATATGTTAGTATTATGCTCGATGGGGGTGTGCGATGGGAATCATACTAGCAGTTATTGGGGCGGTTCTTATGGCGGTTGGCTTTTTCCAAAGCGGGGCGCCAACCTATAGCGATACGCTGAATATCGGCTTGCTCAACGATAAGTCCAATCTGATTGCCGTTGGCGGTTATATTTTTGTCGGTGGGATGGTTTTGCACGCTAAAGAGGCGATATTGGCGATAATCGCGCCGTCTCCTCCCGTTTCAGAAAAGACAGAATGGTCGCCGAGCGGCGTAGTAGCCGTGAAAGGCGATGACGGAGCGGTGGTCTGATTAGAGCCCGCCCATGAAGCGGAAAGCGAAGCGATAATCCTCGGGCTTGATCGGGCGATCGGTCCGGCGTGCGGGCGAAACGCTTTCGATCAGGATCGTGCCGTCGGCGAGCGGCGTCTGCTTGCCCAATATGACCTCGAACGGCTGCGATCGTCCGCCGGGGCGAACCCAGAGCATCTTTAGGCGAAGCTGCCCGGCCCAGACGCACATGACATTTTCGGGGCAGCGGCTGTCCTCCAGAACCGCGACCGGTTGAATGATCGGCCCGTCGGCATAGGCGCGCTGGCCGAGCGCGACGCTGCTCGCGTCGGGAAGCGGTGGCGGCCCGTCGCCGCTGCGCGGCGTCGTGGCGCAGGCGGACAGCGTGAAAGCGGCAGCGATAAGGGGAAGGGCGAGGCGCGGCATGTTCTGCATTTGCGGGATAATCGCCGCATCGCTATGAACCCGCCATGACCACGCCCGCCTGCCAGCTTTACCTGATCTCTCCGCTCGACGTCGGAGGCGATTTCCCCGCGAAACTCGAGGAAGCGCTGTCGGCCGTGCCGGTCGCGGCGTTCCAGTTCCGCGTCAAGGATGTGGGTCAGCACGAGGCGGCGCGGCTCGCCGAACCGTTGCAGGCGATCTGCGCCGCGCATGATACCGCGTTCATCGTCAACGACGACATGGCGCTCGCGAAGCGGCTCGGCGCCGATGGCGTCCATCTGGGACAGGGCGACGGTGATCCGCAGGAGGCGCGGCGCCTGCTCGGGCCGGGCGCGCAGATCGGCGTGACCTGCCACGACAGCCGCCATCTTGCGATGGAAGCGGGCGAGGCAGGGGCGGACTATGTCGCGTTCGGCGCCTTTTTTCCGACGACGACCAAGGCGGTCGAGCATCAGGCCGACCCTGAAATTTTAACATGGTGGCAGGGATTGTTCGAACTGCCCTGCGTCGCGATCGGCGGGATCACCGTCGACAATGCCAAGGCGCTGGTTGAGGCCGGCGCGGATTTCCTCGCGGTTTCGGGCGGCGTTTGGGCACATCCCGAGGGCCCGGCGGCAGCGGTGCGGGCGTTCGATAAGCTGATGGCGGGGTGACGGGGACCGGGCTCAGGCTTTTCTGCGCCGTGGCCGCTTTCGCCACGATCGGAGCGGCATCCGAGCTCGGCATCATCATCCCGGTCGAGGGGATGCGTGCGTCGGATCTCGTCGATAGCTGGGACAGGAGCCGCCCCAAAGGACGCGTTCATCGCGCGATCGACATACAGGCGCCGCTCGGCACCCCGGTGCTCGCGGCGATGGACGGGCGGATCGAGAAACTGTTCGCGTCGAAGCGCGGTGGACTCACCATCTATCAGCGCTCGGCGGACGGTCGGCTGATCCTCTATTATGCGCATCTGCAGGGCTATCGCCGCGGCCTTGCCGAGGGGCAGGCGGTCAAGCGCGGGCAGGTGATCGGCACGGTCGGGGCAAGCGGCAATGCCGACCCGTCCTTTCCGCACCTGCATTTCCAGATGCTCGCGACGGTGCCGGGAAGCGGCTGGCAGGATGGCGAGCCGATCAATCCCTATCCGCTGCTGACGGGAGCGAGAGTGGGCGTAAGGAGAGGGAATTAGGCAAACGGATGCTCGCGTTCGGGCGCCTTGCCGGATTTGTCATTGTCGCCTTTGCGCCATCCGAACAGGCCGGCGCAGGGCGTGGGGCGCCGGGCCGGCTTTGGCGGCGTGCGGGGCGGGGCCCGGTCGGGAAGATCGATGTTCGTCATGCGCGCCTTATGAATCGCGGGCTGGCGGATATATTGGATCGATGCGTCAAATCCGCTTCGGTTCGTCGCCTTTTCGCTTGCCTCGAAGCGCGCCGCCCGCGACAGGTTGCGGCGAGGGAGACCATGATGACCAACGGGAACCACGGCAGCGCGGCGATGCGCGAACTGACGCTGCGCGCGATCATACTCGGGGGATTGCTGACGTTTCTGTTCACGGCGGCGAACGTCTATTTCGGGTTGCGCGTCGGCTTGACCTTTTCGACCGCGATTCCCGCGGCGGTGATCTCGATGGCGGTGCTGCGAACGCTCGGCGGATCAAACATGGTCGAAAACAACATCGTCCAGACGATCGGCAGCGCGGCGGGCGCCGTAGCAACGATGATCTTCATCCTTCCCGGCCTGGTCATCGTCGGCTGGTGGACGAATTTTCCCTATTGGACGACGATGCTGACCTGCGCGGCGGGCGGGGTGCTGGGGGTGATGCTGTCGGTGCCGCTGCGCCGCGCGCTGGTGATCAATTCGGACCTTCCCTATCCGGAGGGCGTTGCGGGCGCCGAGATTCTGCGTGTCGGCATGGCGGGGGACGAAGGCGCGCGCGAGAATCGGCTCGGCCTTTCGACGATCATTCTCGGCGCGCTGGTCGCCGCCTTCTATGGCGTGATGACCGCGCTCAAGGTGGCGGCGGGCGAGGTCGCCAAGAATTTCAAGCTCGGCGCCGGAGTGAGCGGCGTCGCGGGCACCATGTCGCTGGGGCTGATCGGCGTCGGGCATCTGATCGGGCTGGCGACGGGGATCGCGATGGCGATCGGCGCGGCGATTTCCTGGTTCGTGTTGCTTCCGTGGCTCAGCGCCGGAAAGCCCGGCGCGGCCGACGATATCGTCGGCGCGGTGTTCAGCCAGGAGGTGCGTTTCGTCGGTGCCGGCGCGATTGCGGTCGCAGCGATCTGGGCGCTGATTCGGATCAGCGGCAGCATCATCGCCGGCCTCCAGGGAATCGCGGAAGCGGCGCGGGCGCGCGAGGCCGGGCGGGTGCTCGACCTGACCGAGCGCGACATGCCGGGGAAGATCGTCGGCGGAGTCAGCCTGGCGCTGTTCATCCCTATCGGACTTTTGCTGTGGAATTTCGTGCAGGGCGGCCCGCTGGCGGGTCATACCGGCTCGGCCCTGTTGCTCGCCTTGCTGTTCATTCTGGTGGTCGGCGTCGCGACCGCGGTGGTCACGGGATATATGGCGGGGCTGGTCGGAACCTCGAACAGCCCGGTGTCGGGGATCGGCATCCTGTCCATCCTGATCGCCGCGGTGCTGGTTGCTGCGGTGTTTGGCGGTGACGTGGCGGCGGGGGATCGCGCGCCGCTGATCGCCTTTGCGCTCTTCGTGACCGCTTTCGTGTTCGGGGTCGGCATCGTTGCCAACGACAATCTCCAGGACCTGAAGACCGGCCAGTTGGTCGGATCGACACCGTGGAAGCAGCAGGTCGCGTTGATCCTGGGGGTGCTGGCGGGGTCGTTTATCATCCCGCCGGTGCTCGATCTGCTCAACACCGCATTCGGTTTCGCCGGTGCCCCCGGGGCCGGACCGAATGCCCTCGCGGCGCCGCAGGCGTCGCTGATCGCATCGATCGCGCAAGGCGTGCTCGGTGGGACGCTGCGTTGGGATCTGGTTGGCCTGGGCGCCGCGATCGGTGTCGGTGCGATCCTCCTCGACGAAGGGCTGGGCCGGGCGGGCAGGACGCGGCTGCCGCCGCTCGCCGTGGCGATGGGCATGTATCTGCCGATGTCGGTGACTTTGCCGACGATCATCGGCACGGTGATCGGCCATTTCTGGAACCGCATGTCGGACAAGACGAGCCGCCCCGAATTCGGGCGGCGGATGGGCGTTCTGCTGGCGACCGGGCTCGTGGTCGGCGACAGCCTTTACGGGCTGGTGTTCGCGGGCACGGTCGCGGCGGTCGGCGACGCGGACCGCCTCGCGATCGTCGGCGACGGGTTCGGGACGGCGTCCCAATTCATCGGCCTCGGCCTGCTCGCGGCGCTCGGCTGGTTCGCTTATGCGCGGACGCGTCGGCGGATCGACGCGACGCCCGCCGAATAAGCACCGCTTGCCCTCCGCCGCGTCCGCCGCTAAGGGCGCGCTCCTGAACCGGTGTGCGGCTACGCGCGCCGGCGGCTCTTTCCATCCTTGTTGAAGCGAGTGTGCGCGATGAAAATCACCGGCGTTGAAATCCGTCCCGGCAATATTATCGAATATGAAGGTGGCATCTGGAAGGTCACCAAGATCCAGCACACCCAGCCGGGCAAGGGCGGCGCCTATATGCAGGTCGAAGCCAAGAACCTCATCGACGGGCGCAAGCTCAACAACCGCTTCCGCAGCGCCGACACGGTGGAGAAGGTCCGTCTCGACACCAAGGATTTCCAGTATCTCTATGCCGAGGGCGACGATCTCGTCTTCATGGACAAGGATACGTACGAGCAGATCACCATCTCGAAGGAGGTGGTCGGCGACGCGCATGAGTTCCTGCAGGACGGCATGGAAGTCGTGCTCGAACTGTGGGAAGAACGCCCGATTTCGGTCGAACTGCCCGAGCAGATCGAAGCGACGATCGTCGAGGCCGACGCGGTGGTGAAGGGCCAGACGGCGTCGTCGTCGTACAAGCCCGCGATCCTGGACAATGGCGTGCGCGTGATGGTGCCGCCGCACATCACCAGCGGCACCCGCATCGTGGTCAATGTCTATGACCGCGAATATGTCCGCCGCGCGGATTGATTTTCGTCGCCCCGGCGAAAGCTGGGGCCGCTAGCGTTTTACATTGCCGACAGCGATCCCAGCTTTCGCTGGGATGACGTGTTGGAGGAAAGCAAATGGCCGTATCGGGCATCATCACCGTCATGGAACGCGCCGCGCGCAAGGCCGGCACCAAGCTGCGGCGCGACTTCGGCGAGATCGAGCACCTTCAGGTCTCGCAGAAGGGGCCTGCCGACTTCGTGTCGAAGGCTGATCAAGCCGCCGAGCGCACCCTTTACGACGAACTGACCCACGCGCGTCCGGGCTGGGGTTTCCTGATGGAAGAAGCCGGAGAGATCGAGGGCGAGCCGGGCAAACCGCGCTTCATCATCGACCCGCTCGACGGCACCTCGAACTTCCTGCACGCGATCCCGCAATTCGCGATCTCGATCGCCGTGCAGGAACCGAAGTTCGGCGGCGGCTGGGGCGACGTCACCGCAGCGCTGATCTATCAGCCGGTGACCGACGAAAGCTATTGGGCCGAGCGCGGCCGCGGCGCATGGCTGCACGACCGGCGCCTGCGCGTCGCGTCGCGTCGTCATCTCAACGAATGCCTGATCGCGACCGGTATCCCGTTCATGGGGCATGGCGACATGGCGCAGTGGAGCCGCATCTTCGGCGCGGTCGCGCCCGAGGTCGCCGGAATCCGCCGCTTCGGTGCCGCGAGCCTCGACCTCGCCTGGGTCGCGGCGGGACGCTTCGACGGCTTCTGGGAAGGCGACCTCAACATCTGGGACGTCGCCGCCGGCATATTGCTGGTGCGCGAGGCCGGCGGTTTCGTCAGCGATTTCCGTGGCGGCGACCGCTCGATCGAGCGCAGCGAATTTATCGCGGGCAGCGGCGCAGTGCATAGCAAGCTGCAGAAACTGGTCGCGGGCGCGCTGCGCAACTCGTGAACCTGCTTCATCACTCCTGATCGTCACCCCGGATCAAGTCCGGGGTGACGAACGAGGAAGTCGTCTTACTTGTCGAAAATAAACTCGCGGTAGCTGTCCATCAGCGAGGCCCAGGTGTTGAAGGTCTCGCCCAGATTCTCGCGCGGGATGCCGGCGAAATCGACGTCGACGTCCATCTCCAGGACCGGGTCGCCTTCGTCATCCCTGTAGCCGCGCGCGAAGCGCTTTTCCTTGTTCCATTGGTTGAACCGCTCAAGCGACACATCCTTGGCGTCGCTGAAGCCCATGTAATATTGCAGCGTCTTGCAATTCTTATGGTCTTCGCAGTTCATGAAGATGATGAGGAATTTGAGCCCGTTGCGGCTGCTTTCGATATAGGGGTCCGCGTCGGCCTTGCTGACCAGCGTGGCGGGCCATCCTTGCGACTCGACGATCGCCTTGATCGTGGCCGGATTTTTCGCATTGACCAGTTCGGCGTGCGCCGGCGTCGCGGAAAGCGCGAGGGCGGCGCCCATCGCCAGCGTGGTCCCGAAAGAAAATGATCGCATGTCAGCTCCCTGATTGAAAAATGGGTTATAATCACCCGAAACGCCGACCCACGCAGGCGGCGTAACACAGCATTAGGTGATCGGACCAGCCTTCCTTATGCCTTTGGTCACAATGGTAACGAAAATCCTGCCCGCGGCGCTTGCGGGGCGCGGCGCACTGGCCTAAAGCGCCCCGCGATAACGGTGGCAAACACCTGAATAGACTGCGAGCTCCCATGGTCGATCTGACGCAATATCTGCCGATTCTGATCTTTCTGGTCATCGCCGTTGGCCTGTCCTCGGCGTTCGTCTTCCTGCCGATGGGCGTCGCGCGCCTGACCGGCACGCACAGGCCCGACCCGGCGAAGCTGACCGAATATGAATGCGGCTTCCCCGCATTCGAGGACGCGCGCAGCCAGTTCGACGTGCGCTTCTATCTTGTCGCCATCCTCTTCATCATCTTCGACCTCGAAGCCGCCTTCCTCTTTCCCTGGGCGGTCAGCCTCAAGGAAATCGGCTGGGCCGGCTGGGCGACGATGATGGTCTTCCTTGCCGAGCTTGCGATCGGCCTTGTGTACGCATGGAAAAAAGGCGCGTTGGATTGGGAATGAGCAGCTCCAGCATCATCATGCCCGGCCAGATGCCGGTCGTTCCGGGAACGAACCCCGATATGTTCCCGGTGGCGCCGGGGACAAGCCCCGACGCGGGCTTTTTCGACGATCTCAACAGCGAGGTCGGCGACAAGGGCTTTCTCGTCACCTCGACCGAGGACCTGTTCAACTGGGCGCGCACCGGCTCGCTGTGGTGGATGACCTTCGGGCTCGCCTGCTGCGCGGTCGAGATGATTCACGTCAACATGCCGCGCTATGACATGGAGCGTTTCGGCGTCGCGCCGCGCGCTTCGCCGCGCCAGTCCGACGTGATGATCGTCGCGGGGACGCTCTGCAACAAGATGGCTCCGGCGCTCCGCCGCGTCTACGACCAGATGTCGAACCCCAAATATGTGATCTCGATGGGCAGCTGCGCCAACGGCGGCGGCTATTATCACTATAGCTATTCGGTGGTGCGCGGCTGCGATCGCATCGTGCCCGTGGACATCTATGTCCCCGGCTGCCCGCCGACCGCCGAGGCTCTGCTCTATGGCGTGATGCAGTTGCAGCGGAAGATTCGCCGCACCGGGACGATCGAACGCTGATGACCAGCCCCGCTCCCCTGATCGCCCCCCGCGACGGTATCGGCGCCGCGCTGAAGAAGCTTCTCGGCGACGACCTGATCGAGCATGTTTTCGCTGTCGGCGAGGACAGCATCACCGTGCGCCGCGATGCCGTCGCGGGCGTGATGATCAGCCTTCGCGACAATCTCGACTATCAGCAGCTCATGGAAATCGCCGGGGTCGACTATCCCGACCGCGCCGAGCGCTTCGAGGTCGTCTATCATCTGCTCAGCGTGACGAAGAATCACCGCCTGCGCGTCCGCGTCTGCACCGACGAAGCGACCCCGGTGCCGAGCATCGTGCCCGTCTGGCCGGTCGCCGGCTGGCTCGAGCGCGAAGTGTTCGACATGTACGGCGTGCTGTTCGCGGGCAACCCGGACCTGCGCCGCATCCTGACCGATTACGGCTTCCAGGGACATCCGCAGCGCAAGGATTTCCCGCTGACCGGCTATATCGAGCTGCGATACAGCGAAGAGGACAAGCGCGTCGTCTATGAGCCGGTGAAGCTGGCGCAGGATTTCCGCAGCTTCGACTTCCTCAGCCCGTGGGAAGGCGCCGACTATGTGCTGCCGGGCGACGAAAAGGCCGGCGGAACCGGCGAGGCGCCGGGCAAGGGCGCGCCGACCCCGATGACCGCGCAGAAGGTCAAGAAGGCCGACGACGAGGCCGCGAAGAAGGCGCCGCCGCCGACCCCGAAGACGACCGAAAAGACCGCGCAGACGGGCGCGGGCGCCAAGACCAACCTGAAGGCCGCCAAGCCGAGCCGCGACGGTGCGAAGACGACGGCAGCGGCAAAGGCCAAGACGCCCGCGACGAAAAAAGCCGAAAAGGCGCCCGCGAAGACGAAGGCTCCGGCCAAGCCGCGCGCACCGCGCAAGCCCAAAGCAGGAGGTGACGCATGACCGACGCTCCTCAGGTCAAGCACCACGGCAGCGACATGTTCGAAGGCTATCCGGTCGACACCGCCGACACCGCGGGCGACCAGGTCGTCACCAACTACACGATCAACTTCGGCCCGCAGCACCCCGCGGCGCACGGCGTGCTGCGCATGGTGATGGAGCTCGACGGCGAGATCATCGAGCGCGTCGATCCGCACGTCGGGCTGCTCCACCGCGGCACCGAGAAACTGATCGAATACAAGACCTATCTGCAGGCGCTGCCCTATTTCGACCGGCTCGACTATTGCTCGCCGCTCGGCATGGAGCACAGCTATGTCCTCGCGATCGAGAAACTGCTCGACCTCGAGGTGCCGGCGCGCGCGCAATATCTGCGCACCCTGTTCGCCGAGCTGACGCGCATCTGCAATCACATGCTCAACATCGGGTCGCACGTCATGGACGTCGGTGCGATGACCCCGAACCTCTGGGTGTTCGAGCTGCGCGAGGATTGCCTCAACTTCTTCGAGCGCGCGAGCGGTGCGCGGATGCACTCGGCATGGTTCCGCCCCGGCGGCGTCCATCAGGACGTCCCCGAAAAGCTGCTCGTCGACATCGGCGAATGGTGCGAGACGCGGCTTCCGAGGCTGTTCGGCGACGCGATGAGCCTCGTCATCGACAACCGCATCTTCAAGCAGCGCAACGTCGATATCGCGACGGTGAGCAAGGAAGACGCGCTGGCGTGGGGGTTTTCGGGCCCGATGATCCGCGGCAGCGGCATTCCGTGGGACATCCGCAAGTCGCAGCCCTATGACGCCTATGCCAAGGTCGAGTTCGACATTCCGGTCGGCACGCGCGGCGACTGCTACGACCGCTTCATGGTCCGCGTGCAGGAAGTCTATCAGTCGGCGCGCATCATCAAGCAGTGCCTGCGCGACATGCCGAGCGGCCCGATCGCCAGCCTCGACCGCAAGGTCGTGCCGCCGAAGCGCGGCGAGATGAAGCAGTCGATGGAATCGCTGATCCATCACTTCAAACTCTATACCGAGGGCTTCCACGTCCCGGCGGGCGAAGTCTATGTGGCGACCGAAAGCCCCAAGGGCGAATTCGGCGTCTATCTGGTCAGCGACGGCACCAACAAGCCCTACCGCTGCAAGATCCGCCCGACGGCCTTTTCGCACCTGCAGGCGATGGATATGATGGCGAAGGGCCACATGCTGGCTGACACCACCGCGATCATCGGCGCGATCGACGTCGTGTTCGGGGAGTGCGACCGGTGACGTCGCACCCGACACTTGGAGCCACGCCTGCGTCGAGGCGGACGCACTCCCTGCTGGCCGGGCTTCTGCTTCTGGCAGCGGTCGGCGGCGGTCTGGGCGTTTGGATGCTCGGACATTCGGGCCATGATGTCGCCGAAGGGGCGGCGTCCCTCGGCGCGCTTGGCGGCATAATGCTGCTTGTCGCCAGTAGCCTATACGCACGCCGCCACAAGAAACAGGAAAGCCGGGATATCGATGGCTGACGCACCTCAAATCCCCGACGAAGCCGAAGTCCGCGCGCGCTGGGGCGCTTTTGCGTGGACGCCCGAGAATGCCGAAAAGGCGAAGACCGTCGTCGCGCGCTATCCCGCGGGGCGGCAGCGCTCGGCGGTGATGCCCTTGCTCGACCTTGCGCAGCGGCAGGTCGGGACGGAGACGAACACGCAGGGCTGGCTGCCCGTGCCGGTGATCGAATATGTCGCCGCCGCGCTCGATATGCCGTTCATCCGCGCCTACGAGGTCGCGACCTTCTACACCATGTACAATCTCGCACCGGTCGGCCGCTATCATGTGCAGGTGTGCGGCACGACGCCGTGCCTGCTGCGCGGGTCGGACGACGTCATGGCCGCGTGCAAGAATCGCGGCATGGTGAAGGGCAAGACCACGCCCGACGGCCTGTTCACGCTGACCGAGGTCGAGTGCATGGGCACCTGCACCAACGCGCCGATGGTCCAGATCAACGACGATAATTACGAAGATCTCGATTACGACAGCACGGTCCGCTTGCTCGACGATCTCGCCGCGGGCAAGCAGCCGAAGGCGGGCACACAGAACCCCAAGCGTCACACCAGCGAGCCCGAAGGCGGCCCGACGACGCTGAAGGAAATGGTCAAGGCCAATCACGATTACCGGAAGGCGTGGTGATGAAGGCCAGCACCCCGTTTCTTCGTCATGCCGGACTTGATCCGGCATCCCGCTTTGCGGCGGTGAATAGCGGGACCCCGGATCAAGTCCGGGGTGACGATGCAGGAGAGGTCGCGTGAGCCAGAAGGATATCATCACGATCCTCGCGATCATCGGCGCGCTGGTCGTGCTGGGCTTCGTGCTGCGCGTTACCTTCGCGCTGATCGGGCCGCTGCTGGTGCTCGCGCTCGGCTATGTCGCGTACAAGATGCTGAAGAAGGGCGAGCGGCGATGACGCGTTCGGCGCTCGATGTCAGGACCCATCCTTTTCGCTCGGGATTGGTCTGGGCGGCCATCTATCTGCCGCTCATGCTGCTGATCAATTTGCTGCTCGGCAATCAGCTCTCCGAAAGGCAGATCATCATCATGGCCTTGCTGGCGGTTCCGGCCGGAATCCTATGGGGCTATTCGACGAAGTTCGTATTGAAGGGGGGCTCATCTCGTGCTCGCTGACAAGGACCGCATTTTCACCAATCTCTACGGGTTCCAGCCGTGGAACCTCAAGGCCGCGCAGGCGCGCGGCGATTGGGACAAGACCAAGGATTTGATGAAGCGCGGCCAGGACGCGATCATCGAGGAGGTCAAGGCGTCGGGCCTGCGCGGCCGCGGCGGCGCGGGCTTCCCCACGGGCCTCAAATGGTCGTTCATGCCGAAGGAGCCGCGCGCCGACCGCCCGAGCTTCCTCGTCATCAACGCCGACGAATCCGAGCCAGGCAGTTGCAAGGATCGCGAGATCATCCGCCACGATCCGCACAAGCTGATCGAGGGCGCGCTGATCGCGGGCTTCGCGATGCGCGCGCGCGCGGCGTACATTTACATTCGCGGCGAGTTCATCCGCGAGGCCGAAACGCTCTTCGCGGCGGTGCAGGAAGCGTATGACGCGGGCCTGCTCGGCAAGAATGCCGCGAAGTCGGGCTATGATTTCGACGTCTTCGTCCACCGCGGCGCCGGGGCCTATATCTGCGGCGAAGAAACCGCGATGATCGAGAGCCTGGAGGGCAAGAAGGGCCAGCCGCGCCTGAAACCCCCGTTCCCGGCGGGTGCGGGCCTCTATGGCTGCCCGACGACGGTGAACAATGTCGAGAGCATCGCGGTCGTCCCGACGATCCTGCGCCGCGGCGCGTCGTGGTTCTCCAGCTTCGGGCGCGAGAACAACAAGGGCACCAAGCTCTTCCAGATCTCGGGCCATGTCGAGCGCCCGTGCGTCGTCGAGGAAGAGATGGGCATCCCGTTCCGCGACCTCATCGAAAAACATTGCGGCGGCATCCGCGGCGGCTGGGACAATCTGCTCGCGGTGATCCCCGGCGGCTCGTCGGTGCCGCTGGTTCCGGCGGCCGAGATCATGGACGCGCCGATGGATTTCGACGGGCTGAAGGCGCTCGGCTCGGGCCTCGGCACCGCCGCCGCGATCGTCATGGACAAGTCGACCGACGTCGTTCAGGCGATCAGCCGCATCAGCTATTTCTACAAGCATGAAAGCTGCGGCCAGTGCACCCCATGCCGCGAAGGCACCGGCTGGATGTGGCGCGTGATGGAGCGGCTGCGCACCGGCGACGCCGACATCAGCGAGATCGACACCCTGTTCGACGTGACCAAGCAGGTCGAAGGCCACACCATCTGCGCGCTCGGCGACGCGGCGGCGTGGCCGATCCAGGGTCTGATCCGCCATTTCCGACCTGAACTGGAACGCCGTATCGCCGAGAATGGCGGGGCGCTGGAGGCCGCGGAGTGATGGTGATCGCAATCGCCTTGTTGGCGGCGGCATCCGATAGCGGGCCAGCCGCCGATCCGGTCGCGCGGCAGACGTTGGCGCGCTACGCCGCCTGTGTGGCGGCGCAAAGCCCGGAGAAGGTTACCGATATTCTGACCCAGGATTTCCGTGCGACATCTTATGGCAATGGCCTGCGAAATCTTGTCCGGGCGAATGAGGAATGCGCCAAGCAAGTCGGCACGCGCGGTGAAAGACTGCGAGGAAGCAATCTTCCGTTCGCTGCGGCGCTGGCCGAGGCGTTGATGCGCGGAAACGGCGCGCCGCTCAACGTGCGTCTTGCGAAAGCGGCTTCCGGCAAGGAGGTTTCGACCTTCTCGGCATCCGACAAGGTGGCGATGTGCGTTGCGCGTTCGTCGCCCGATGACGTCGCAAACCTGTTCGCTACCGAACCTGGGTCGGACGCCGAGGCCGCTTCGGCCGCGAAATTGGGGCCTGTCGTCGCGCTCTGCAGCCAGGATGCGCGGTTGGATACGGGCATCGCCGGTCTTCGTGCCATCGTTGCAACCGCCAGTTTCCGTCTGTTGGCGGCGCAAGGACGTTGAGGAGGGTTGATATGATCTTTCATCCTTTCCATCCGAAAAGCCGCCGGGCCTGTAAGGGCGGCGCTGCGATTTCCGCCGTGCTGCTGCTTTGCGCGGCGCCCTTCGCGGCGCATGCCAAGCCGTCCGGCGACGGCATGCAGCCCGAGGCGCAGGTCGGTACGCGCTTTCTGAAGAAGCCGGTTGAGGTCAATCCGCGCGAGGCGGGGCTGGAACGCAAGAATTTCGCGCGCTGCGTCTATGGTCGCATTCCCGACCGCGTCGACAGGCTGCTCGAAAACAGCGATCCCGAGGGCATCGAATATTATGCCGCGGATACGACGCAGGAACGCTTCTGGCAGCAAATCAGCAGGGATAATTTCTGCGGTGAACTGAACTCGGCTGCGTCCGAGCATCGTCAGCTTAGCGTGTCGAACACGGCATTTCGCTCGATGATGCTCGAAGAAGCCTATCTCGCGCGCTTCAAGGCGGCGCCGGCGCTGCCCGAGGACGCGACTGAAGCGATCGATCGCCGCTATATCACCGAGGGTTCGGCCTCCCCGCGTGCGCTGGGCCGGTTCGCCGATTGCCTTGCATTTCGCGATACCGCGGGCGCGGACACGCTGCTGCGGACGATGCCGGGCAGCGACGAAGAGAAGCAGGCGGCGCGCTCGCTGGCGCCGGCTCTGGGAGCCTGTTTGATGCGGGGACAGACGCTTTCACTCAACACGGCGAATGTCCGCGCCTTCGCTGCGGATGGTCTATGGAACCGGTTCGTCCGGAACGCCGGCCCGGTTCCGGCGAAAGCGAATTGAGAAGATGGGGTATGCCTGGACTTACCGCAAACGGCGTAGAAATCAGCGTCCCGCAGGGCGCGCTGGCATGAAAACGCAAAAACTCCCCCCGCAGTTGAGGTTGATGCTGACGGCAATTTGCTTGTGTGCCGCGCCGATGGCCGTGCAAGCGCAGTTGAAGCCTGAGGTGCAGACCGGTTCTCATATACCGGTGCCGCCGAAAGTTGTTGAGGCCGAACATGCCGGCGTCATCAAAAAGGGATTCGCTCAATGTCTCTATCGCAAGAATCAACGGAAAGTCGCGGCACTTCTCGAAAATAGCGACTCCCAGTCGATCCGTTATGAAAAACTGGGAATATCCCAGAAAGATATCGGAGATTATCTGGGCATGTCTACGTGTCTAGGCAATCAGGCCGACTGGGATGTTTCGGCGCTAAGCTATCGGTTTTCGCCGCGCGAGTTGCGGTCCATGCTTCAGGAAGAGGATTATTTGGCTGCGCACGAACAACCCCCATCGCTTCCGCCCGGAAGCTTGGAAAATGTCGATCGGAAATATGTCTCCGACGGTCCCGACCTATATGCCGCACAGATTGTCGGTGCTTTTTCGGATTGCTTGACCTTCGAGAATACGGCGGGTGTGGACGCCATCTTGCGGAGCATGCCGGGCAGCAAGGAAGAACGCGCGGCTGCGCAAGCGCTCGGTCCGTCCCTCGGGACCTGCCTGAGCCAAGGGCAATCCCTGTCTCTGACTCCTGCTAATATTCGCACTTTTGCGGTCGAGGGCCTGTGGAGCCGCTATGCACACGGAGCACGTTCCGCGTCGATTGAAACGAATGGAAAACGCTGATGCCTAAGGTCATCATAGATGGCGTAGAGATCGACGTTCCGCAGGGCGCGACCGTTCTGCAGGCGTGTGAGTTGGCGGGGAAGGAAATCCCGCGCTTCTGCTATCATGAGCGCCTGTCGATCGCCGGCAATTGTCGCATGTGCCTCGTCGAGGTCGCGCCGGGGCCGCCGAAGCCGCAGGCGTCGTGCGCGCTGCCCGCCGCCGAGGGGCAGATCATCAAGACCGATAGCCCGATGGTGAAGAAGGCGCGCGAAGGGGTGATGGAGTTCCTGCTCATCAACCATCCGCTCGACTGCCCGATCTGCGACCAGGGCGGAGAGTGCGATCTGCAGGACCAGTCGGTCGCCTATGGCCGCGGCGCTTCACGCTATGACGAGAACAAGCGCGCGGTGACCGAGAAATATATGGGGCCCATCGTCAAGACGGTGATGACGCGCTGCATCCAGTGCACGCGCTGTGTCCGTTTTGCCGAAGAAGTCGCCGGGGTCGAGGATATCGGCGCGATCTATCGCGGCGAGAATATGCAGATCACGTCGTATCTGGAGCGCGCGGTGAACAGCGAGCTTTCGGGCAATGTCGTCGATCTGTGCCCCGTCGGCGCGCTGACGTCGAAGCCTTATGCGTTCGAGGCGCGGCCGTGGGAGCTCACCAAGACGCTCGGCATCGACATGAGCGACGCAGTCGGCACCAACGTCCGCATCGACAGCCGCGGGCGGCAGGTGCTGCGCGTGCTGCCGCGGGTCAACGACGATGTGAATGAGGAATGGGCGAGCGACAAGACGCGCCACCATGTCGACGGCCTGATCCGCCGCCGCCTCGACCGGCCTTACATCCGCAAAAGCGGCCAGCTTGTCGAAGCGAGTTGGGCCGAGGCGTTCGACGCGATCAAGGCCGCGAAGGCGGGGTCGTCGGTCGCGGCGATCGCGGGCGACATGGCCGATTGCGAAACGATGTTCGCCGCGAAGGCGCTGGTCACCGCGCTTGGCGGCAATCTGTTCGAGGGGCGCCAGACCGGGCTCGACTATGACGTCACCAGCCTGTCGGCGGTCAATTTCAACACCGGGATTGCCGAGGCCGAGAATGCCGACGTGATCCTGCTCGTCGGCACCAACCTGCGCTGGGAAGCGCCGCTGATCAACACGCGCGTCCGCAAGGCAGCGTGGAAGAAGGGCGCCAAGGTTTATGGCATCGGGCCGGAGATCGACCTGACCTACAAGGTCGAATGGCTCGGCGACGATGCCTCGCTGGTCGCGAAGCTGCCGCAGGCGGCGCTCGACGCGCTCAAGGGCGCCGAGCGACCGATGCTGATCTTCGGCGGCGGCGCGCTGTCGGTGCCGGGCGTGCATGGCGCGGCGCTGGCGCTCGCAAAGAGCGTGAACGCGGTCAAGGACGGCTGGAACGGCTTCAACGTCGTCCATTTCTCGGCCGCGCGGATGGGCGCGCTGATGCTCGGCTATGCACAGCCGGGCGGGATCAGGGACGTGATCGCGGCGAAGCCCAAGCTCGCTTTCTTCCTCGGCGCCGACGAGGTCGATTTCGCGGCGTTCGCGGGGACGCTGAAGGTCTATGTCGGCCACCATGGCGACAAGGGCGCGCACGCGGCCGACGTTATCCTGCCCGCCGCGGCGTGGACCGAGAAGGATTTCACCACGGTCAACACCGAAGGCCGCATCCAGCGTAGCGAGAAGGCGGTGTTCGCGCCGGGCGATGCGCGCGAGGACTGGAGCATCTTCCGCGCGCTTGCCGATGCGCTGGGCGTGTCGGTCGGCTTCGACAGCTTCGCCGAGTGCCGCGCGGCGATGATCGCGGCGGTTCCGGCGCTGGGCGCGGAAGGGCTCGCCGACTATGGCTGGTCGGTTCCGAAGCTGCCCGCGAAGCCCGAGGCGCGCGCGATCCCGTCGCCGATCAAGGATTTCTACCTGACCAACGCCATCTGCCGCGCGTCGCCGACGATGCAGCGCTGTTCGGACGAACTGCTCCACGGCGGTGATTATGCGGAGGCGGCGGAATGACCGAGTTTTTCCAATCTCTCGGCATGTCCTACGAATGGGCGTGGGGCGTCGCGACGATCTGCGGCATCCTGCTGATCGCGCTGCCGCTGATGCTCGCGGTCGCGATGATCATCTATGCCGACCGCAAGATCTGGGCGGCGATGGCGCTGCGGCGCGGGCCGAACGTCGTCGGGCCTTTCGGCCTGCTCCAGAGCTTCGCCGACGGGCTGAAGGTGTTCCTGCAGGAAACGATCATCCCGTCGAGCGCGAACCGCGGCCTGTTCCTGATCGCACCGATCATCACCTTCACGGTGGCGCTGATGGCGTGGGCGGTGATCCCGTTCAATTCGGGCGCGGTGCTCGCCGACATCAATGTCGGGCTGCTCTACATCCTCGCGATCAGTTCGCTCGGCGTCTACGGCGTCATCCTATCGGGTTGGTCGTCGAACTCGAAATATCCCTTCTTTTCCGCGATGCGCGCCTCGGCGCAGATGATCAGCTATGAAGTCTCGATCGGCTTCATCCTGATCGGCGTCGTGCTGTTCGCCGACAGCTTCAACCTCAATGAGATCGTCAAGGCGCAGCAGGGGCATGGGCTTGGGCTGGTCAACGCCTTCGGCTTCAACCTGCTGCTCTTCCCGCTCGCGGTGCTGTTCTTCATCTCGTCGCTGGCCGAGACCGCGCGCACGCCGTTCGACCTGACCGAGGCCGAAAGCGAGCTCGTCGCGGGCTATCAGACCGAATATTCGTCGATGAGCTTCGCGCTCTTCTGGCTCGGCGAATATGCCAACGTGCTGTTGATGTGCACGCTCAACGCGGTGCTCTTCTGGGGCGGATGGCTGCCGCCGATCGACTGGGCGCCGCTCTATGCCGTCCCCGGCATCATCTGGTTGTTCGCGAAGATACTCTTCTTCTTCTTCGCCTTCAGCTGGGTGAAGGCGACCGTCCCGCGCTATCGCTACGACCAGCTCATGCGGCTGGGCTGGAAGGTCTTTCTGCCGATCTCGCTGTTCTGGATCTTCCTGATCTCCGGCTATCTGATGCTGACGAGGTATGGGGCATGAACGCTCACATATTTTTGTCGGGCGCCATGTCATTGGCCGCTGCCAGCTCTCCGGCTTTGGCGGAGCCAGCAGTGCCAGCACCGCCGCGTCCTTCGACCGGTAAAATTACCTGTGATTTGAAAAATCACTTGGATCAGATGGTGCAGTTGGAAGCTGTACTTAGCTCGTCAGACGGCACATCAGATGGGAAGGCTCGCCCCAAGCTGAGCATAAGCGGGTCTGGAAATCGGTCTCTTGATGGCGATTATGACGGGTGGGAAAATACATCCAATGCCTCAATGTCATTCTCATATGTCAACCGGCTCGACCACTCTTTGGTTACGATGACTTTGTTCGGTTTTTCTTGGTCATCACGCCGCGCCGCAGCCGTCGCCGAAGTCACGCCCATTGCCGGAGGTGAGCATGTTCTGTTTGCTGGCCTTTGTTCGTGGGTGAGGTAGGATTCGATCAATGACAATCGCCCATCTCGTCAAAAGCTTCACGCTTTGGGAGTTCGTCAAAGCCCATTGGCTGACGCTCAAATATTTCTTCAAGCCGAAGGCGACGATCAACTATCCGTTCGAGAAAAACCCTTTGTCGCCCCGTTTCCGCGGTGAACATGCGCTGCGCCGTTACCCGAACGGCGAGGAGCGCTGCATCGCGTGCAAGCTGTGCGAAGCGGTGTGCCCGGCGCAGGCGATCACCATCGAGGCCGAGCCGCGCGATGACGGCTCGCGCCGCACGACGCGCTACGACATCGACATGACCAAGTGCATCTATTGCGGCTTCTGTCAGGAAGCCTGCCCGGTCGATGCGGTGGTCGAGGGGCCGAACTTCGAATTCGCGACCGAAACGCGCGAGGAGCTGCTCTATGACAAGGCGAAGCTGCTCGCCAACGGCGACAAATGGGAGCGCGCGATCGCGGCGAATCTTGCCGCCGACGCGCCCTATCGATAAGGGCGCGCGCATATGATTCAGGTCATCGCCTTTTGGCTCTTCGCGACGCTCGTCATCGCCTCCGCGGTCATGGTGATTTTCTCGCGCAACCCGGTCCACAGCGTCATGTGGCTGATCCTCGCCTTTTTCAATGCGGCTGGGCTGATGCTGCTTGTCGGGGCCGAATTCATCGCGATGCTGCTCGTCATCGTCTATGTCGGTGCGGTTGCGGTGCTGTTCCTCTTCGTCGTGATGATGCTCAACATCGATTTCGCCGAATTGCGCGCGGGTTTCGTGCGCTACATGCCCTTGGGTGCGCTTGTCGCGGTCATCCTGGCGGCCGAGTTGATCTTTGCGCTGGGCGCGTGGAGTGCTGGCGGGGTCAACCTTGCCGCACGCGCGGCGCCGGCCACGGCCGACACCAGCAATATCCAGCAAATCGGCGAACTGCTCTACACGCGCTATATCTTCCTGTTCGAGGCCGCAGGCATTGTCCTTCTCGTCGCGATGGTCGGCGCGATCGTGCTCACCCACCGCCAGCGCGGGGGGGTGCGGACTCAGAATATTTCGGCACAGAACCGGCGCCGTCCGGAGGACGCGACGCGTCTGGTCGATCCAGGCGTCGGGCAGGGGATGGAATTGTGATTTCGATCGGCCATTATCTCGCCGTTTCGGCGGTGCTGTTCACGCTCGGCGTGCTTGGCATCTTCATCAACCGCAAGAATATCATCGTCATCCTGATGGCGATCGAACTGATCCTGCTCGCGGTGAACATCAACCTCGTCGCGTTCAGCGCGGCGCTCGGCGATCTCGTCGGCCAGGTGTTCGCGATGTTCGTGCTGACGGTGGCCGCGGGCGAAGCGGCGATCGGCCTTGCCATTCTCGTTATCTATTTCCGCGGCCGCGGCACCATTGCCGTCGACGATGCCAACCGGATGAAGGGGTAAACCGGTGATCAACACCATCCTCGTCATCCCAGCGAAAGCTGGGATCGCCCTCCCGGCAACGCGGCGTCAGGTCGCGAGCGGTTCCAGCTTTCGCTGGAACGACGGAGTTTTCGCATGATCCAGGCGATCGTTTTCCTGCCGCTGCTCGCGGCGATTGTCGCTGGCCTCGGTCAGCGCGTCATCGGCAATGTTCCGTCGAAAATCATCACCACGGGTGCGCTGTTCCTGAGCTGCGCGCTGAGCTGGCCGATCTTCCTGTCGTTCGTTGCAGGGACGGGCGAGGCGGGCGTGACGCCGGTGCTGCACTGGGTGTCCTCGGGCGCGCTCCAGTTCAACTGGGAGCTGCGCGTCGATACGCTGACCGCGGTGATGCTCGTCGTGATCACGACGGTGTCGGCGCTCGTCCACCTCTATAGCTGGGGCTATATGGCGGAGGACCCGGACCAGCCGCGCTTCTTCGCCTATCTGTCGCTCTTCACCTTCGCGATGCTGATGCTCGTGACCGCGAACAATCTCGTCCAGATGTTCTTCGGCTGGGAGGGCGTCGGCCTCGCATCCTATCTGCTCATCGGTTTCTGGTACAAGAAGCCGAGCGCCAATGCCGCCGCGATCAAGGCGTTCGTCGTCAACCGCGTCGGCGACCTCGGCTTCATGCTCGGTATCTTCGGCACCTTCCTCGTGTTCGGCACCGTATCGATCCCCGAGATTCTGGCCGCCGCGCCGGGTATGGCGGGGTCGACGATCGGCTTTCTCGGCCACCGCTTCGACACGATGACCGTGCTCTGCCTGCTGCTGTTCATCGGCGCGATGGGCAAGTCGGCGCAGCTCGGCCTGCACACCTGGCTTCCCGACGCGATGGAGGGCCCGACCCCGGTGTCGGCGCTGATCCACGCCGCGACGATGGTCACCGCGGGCGTGTTCATGGTGTGCCGCCTGTCGCCGATGTTCGAGGCCGCGCCGGTCGCAGCGGGCGTCGTGACCTTCGTCGGCGCCGCCACCTGTTTCTTCGCCGCGACGGTCGGCACGACCCAGTGGGACATCAAGCGCGTCATCGCCTATTCGACCTGTTCGCAGCTCGGCTACATGTTCTTCGCCGCGGGCGTCGGCGCCTATGGTGCGGCGATGTTCCACCTTTTCACCCACGCCTTCTTCAAGGCGCTGCTGTTCCTCGGCGCGGGTTCGGTGATCCATGCGATGCACCACGAACAGGACATGCGCTATTACGGCGCGCTGCGTAAGCACATCCCGCTCACTTACTGGGCGATGATGGCGGGGACGCTGGCGATCACCGGCGTCGGCATCGCGGGCGTCGCGGGTTTTGCAGGCTTCTATTCGAAGGACGGCATCCTCGAGGCGGCCTATGCCGCGGGCGGCGGCGGTCAGGTCGCTTTCTGGGTCGGCACCTTCGCGGCGCTGCTCACCAGCTTCTATTCGTGGCGCCTCGTCTTCCTGACCTTTCATGGCAAGCCGCGCTGGGATCAGAGCGAGCATATCCAGCATGCGGTGCATGACGATCACGCGCACGGCCATGACGATCATGCCCATGCGCATCACCATGATACGCACGGCGATGGCACCGCGGGCTATCATCCGCACGAAAGCCCGCTCTCGATGCTGATCCCGCTCGGCGTCTTGTCGCTCGGCGCGGTGTTCGCGGGTTTCGTCTTCCACCATCAGTTCATCGATCCCGAGGGCGGGCTCGCCTTCTGGAAGGGCAGCCTCTTCTTCGACGAGCATCTGATGCACGCGGCGCACCTGGTGCCGACCTGGATCAAGTGGATGCCGTTCACCGCGATGGCGATCGGTCTGGTGATTGCGTGGAACAATTACATCCGCGACACCAGCTTGCCGGCGAAGTTCGTGGCGCAGTTCAGGCTGCTGCACCAGTTCCTGTATAACAAATGGTATTTCGACGAGCTCTACAACGTCCTGTTCGTGAAGCCCGCCTTCGCGATCGGCCGCTTCTTCTGGAAGCGCGGGGATGAAGGCACCATCGACCGCTTCGGTCCCGATGGCGTCGCGGCGCTCGTACAAGGGGGGACCCGGCTCGCGGTCCGGCTGCAATCGGGTTATGTTTATGGATATGCGTTCGTGATGCTGCTCGGTCTCGTCGGCCTCGCCAGCTGGGCCATGGTGAAGTTCCTGTGAGCGGCTTTCCCATCCTGTCGCTGATGCTGGCGGTCCCCGCGATCGCTGCCATCCTCTGCGTCTTCGCGAACGACCGCAGCGCGCGGATGATCGCGCTCGTCGCGACGCTGCTCGACTTTGCGCTCGGCGTCATGCTGTGGGCGAATTTCGACATCGGCGGCGCGCAGTGGCAGTTCGTCGAATCCGCGCCGCTCTTCGGCCGCTTTAACTATGCGCTCGGCATCGACGGCATGGCGCTGATGCTGATCCTCCTCAGCGTCTTCCTGATGCCGCTCTGCATCCTTGCGAGCTGGGAGTCGGTGACGAAGCGCGTCGGTCTTTACATGGCGATGTTCCTCGTCATGGAAGTCGTCATGCTGGGCGTCTTCATGGCGCAGGATCTGCTACTCTTCTACATCTTCTTCGAGGCCGGCCTGATCCCGATGTATTTCATCATCGGTATCTGGGGCGGGCAAAATCGCATCTATGCGGCGTTCAAATTCTTCCTCTACACGCTGCTCGGCTCGGTGTTGATGCTGATCGCGATGATCGCGATGATCCGCGAGGCCGGGACGACCGACATTCCGACGCTGCTCGTCTATAATTTCCCGCCGGAAATGCAGACGTGGCTGTGGCTCGCCTTCTTCGCCAGCCTTGCGGTCAAGATGCCGATGTGGCCGGTCCACACCTGGCTTCCCGACGCGCACGTGCAAGCGCCGACCGCAGGCTCGATGATCCTGGCGGGCGTGCTGCTCAAGATGGGTTCGTACGGCTTCATCCGTTTCATGATGCCGATGTTCCCCGATGCCTCGGCGCAGCTCATGTGGCTGGTTTTCGGTCTGTCGATGGTTGCGGTCGTATACACCAGCCTCGTCGCGCTGGTGCAGAGCGACATGAAGAAGCTGATCGCTTATTCGTCGGTCGCGCATATGGCGATCGTTACTGCGGGCCTCTTCGCGTTCAACCAGCAGGGGATCGAGGGTGCGCTGATCGTCATGCTCAGCCACGGCGTCGTGTCGGCCGCGCTCTTCTTCTGCGTCGGCGTGATCTATGACCGGCTGCATACGCGCGAGATCAGCCGCTATGGCGGGCTTGCGGTCAACATGCCGGCCTATGCGCTCTTCTTCATGCTGTTCACCATGGCGTCGATCGGCCTGCCGGGAACGAGCGGCTTCGTCGGCGAATTCCTGAGCCTCGCCGGCATCTATGAAGCGTCGAGCTGGGTCGCGCTCGTCTGCACCACCGGCATCATTCTCGGCGCCGCTTACATGCTCTATCTCTATCGCCGCGTCGTGTTCGGCGACCTCACCAAGGACGATGTGAAGGCCATGGCCGATATCAATCCCCGCGAATGGGCGATCTTCGTGCCGCTGGCCGCGGTCGCGCTGTGGATGGGCGTCTATCCCGAAAGCTTCCTCGCGCCGATGCGCGGCGACGTGACCACGGTGGTCGCGCGGCTCGCCCCGGCCAAGCCCGCAGGCGACGCGCACGTCACGGCAGGCAAGCCGAAGGCGGCCGCTCCGGCGCATGGAGACGCCAAGGGCGAAGCGCATCATGCGGGAGGCGTCCAATGACCGCCGATCTCGCTCTCGTCTGGCCCGAGCTGATCCTGACGATCGGCGGGCTGATCACCCTGATGCTTGGCGCCTTCCTGGGCGATCGCAGTGTCGGCACCTATCAGCTTGCGGCGATGTTGACGCTCGCTGCGGCTGCGGCTGCGGTCCTTTCGCTGGTCGGTGTCGAAACGACAGTGTTTTCGGGAACCTTGTCGGTCGATGGCTTTGGCGGCTTCGCCAAGCTGCTCCTCTATGCCGCGAGCTTCGTCTGCGTGCTGATCGCGCCGCGCTTCTTCAAGGACGGGATGCGCGCCGAATATCCGGCGCTGATTCTGTTCGCTGCACTCGGCATGGGAATCATGGCGTCGGCGCGCGATCTGATGACGCTATACGTGGGGCTCGAACTCAACAGCCTTGCTTCCTATGTTCTCGCCAGTTTCATGCGCAGCGATGAGCGGTCGAGCGAAGCGGGGCTCAAATATTTCGTTCTCGGTGCGCTCGCGTCGGGCATTCTGCTCTATGGTATCTCGCTGCTCTATGGCTTCACCGGGACGACCGATTTCGCGCGCATCGCGCAGGCCGTCGGCGGCGAGCTCAACATCGGGATCATCTTCGGCATCGTCTTTGTGATCGCGGGGCTGGCGTTCAAGATCAGCGCGGTTCCGTTCCATATGTGGACCCCGGACGTCTATGAAGGCGCGCCCACGCCGGTAACGACCTTCTTCGCCACCGCGCCGAAGGTCGCGGCGATGGCGCTGATGACGCGCGTCGTGATTGGAGCGATGGGGCCGGCGGTCGGCGCGTGGCAGCAGATCATGATCTTCCTCGCGCTCGCCTCGATCATCCTCGGCGCTGTCGGCGCGATCGGACAGAAGAACATCAAGCGTCTGCTTGCTTACTCGTCGATCAACAATGTCGGCTATATGCTGATCGGCCTTGCCGCGGGAACCCAGCAGGGGGTCGAGGGCGTGCTGACCTATCTGCTCGTCTATGTCGTGACGACGATCGGCAGCTTCCTCGTCGTGATGCAGCTCCGCGACGATCAAGGCCACCAGATCGAGAGCATCCCGGCGCTCGCGGGCTATTCGCAGCGCCGTCCCGGCCTCGCCGCGGCGATGGCGGTGTTCCTGTTCAGCCTCGCCGGCATCCCGCCGCTCTTCGGCTTCTGGCCGAAGTATCTGGTGTTCGAGGCCGCGGTGAACGCGAACCTCGTGCCGCTGGCGGTCGCTGGCATCGTTGCTTCGGTGATCGGCGCCTTCTACTATATCGCGATCATCAAGACGATGTACTTTGACGAGAAGTCTGAGACCGAGTTTCCGAAGGGCACTGGTACGGTGGTCGAGGATGCGGTGATCACCGCGAGTGCGCTGTGGCTGTCGGTCATCGGCTATCTCTTCATCGGTGTGCTGGCGGCGCTTTCCGCCAGCGCCGCGGCGGTGCTGTTCTGATCCCGCCGATCGAGCGGATCGCGCAGACAGGTTCGACCAACGCCGACCTGCTGGCGCGGCTGGCAGGCGGCGAGCATGTCGGCGAGGGGCATTGGCTCGTCGCAGACCGTCAGACCGCTGGGCGCGGTCGCCTCGGGCGTCCGTGGGATGACGGGCAGGGCAATTTCATGGGCTCGACCGTCGTGCAGCTTACCGCGGGCGATCCGTCGCCCGCGACGCTGGCGCTGGTCGTGGCGGTCGCGCTGGCGAAGGTGGTGACGATCTTCGCGCCCTCGGTTCCGCTTCAGCTCAAATGGCCGAACGATCTGCTCGTCGATGGCGCGAAATGTTCGGGCATATTGCTCGAGCGCAGCGGCAATGCGGTGGTGATCGGAATCGGGGTCAATCTCACCTCGGCGCCCGAACTGCCCGACCGCGCGACCTTTTCCTTTGCGGGGGTCGGCATCGCGATCGACCGCGACCGCTTTGCCGAGGCGCTGGCGGTCGCGCTGGTCGACGCGCTGTGGACGTGGCGACAGGAAGGCGTCGCAAGCGTCGTCCGCGCCTGGCTGCCGCTTGGGCATCCGGTCGGGACGCCGCTGCGCGTGTCCGAACAGGGCATCGACGGCACCTTCGACGGGCTCGCGCCCGACGGCGCGCTACGCTTGCGCCGCGCCGACGGGGAAGTCATGTTGATCCACGCGGGCGACGTCGAACTGCAACGGTCCGTGAAGGGGAACTAAGATGCTGCTAGCGATCGATGTCGGCAACACCAACGCCAAATTCGCGCTGTTTCGCGGAGCCGAACTGCTCGCGCGCTGGCGTATTGCGACCGACGACCGCCGCACCGCCGACGAATATATGGTCTGGCTCGACCAGCTCATGCGGATCGAGGGGCACGATCGCGCCGAGGTCGACGCCGTCATCATCTCGACCGTGGTGCCGCGCGCGCTGCACAATCTGCAACTGCTGGCGCATAAATATTTCGGCGTCGACGCGCTCGTCGCCGGGCGCGAGCCGGTGAGCTGGGGCATCGCGCTCAAGGTCGACGAGCCGCAATCGGTCGGCGCCGACCGTGCGGTCAACGCGATTTCGGCGCAGGCGGTCGCGCCCGGCCGGGACAAGCTCGTCATCAGTTTTGGCACCGCGACGACGCTCGATCATATCGGGCCCGAAGGCGCCTATCTGGGCGGGATCATCGCGCCGGGGGTCAATCTCTCGCTCGAAGCGCTCGTCGCCGCTGCGGCCAAGCTGCCGCGCATCGCGATCGAGGCGCCTGCGACGCCCAGCGTGATCGGCCGCACCACCGAAAGCCAGATGCTGATCGGCGTCTATTGGGGCTATGTGGCGATGATGGAGGGCCTGATCGCCCGCATGAAGGCCGAGATCGGCACGCCGCTGACCGTCATCGCGACCGGCGGCCTCGCGACCCTGTTTCAGGAGCAGGCTCACCTCTTCGACCGCATCGAGCCCGACCTGACGCTGAACGGGCTGATGCACCTCTATCATCAAAGGAATATGCGCGCATGACGACTCCCGGCAAGGAGCTGCTTTTCGTCGCGCTCGGCGGGTCCGGCGAGATCGGCATGAACGCCAATCTCTATGGCTGCGACGGCAAGTGGATCATGCTCGACCTTGGCGTGACCTTCGGCAGCGCGGATTATCCGGGCATCGACATCATCATGCCGGATCTCGAATATATCGAGGACCGTAAGAAGGATTTGCTCGGCATCGTGTTGACCCATGGGCACGAGGATCATATCGGCGCCATCCCCTATCTTGCCGCCGACCTTGGCGTGCCGCTCTATGCCAACCGGTTCACCGCGGGGCTGATAGCGCACAAGCTCGCCGAAGAGGGGCTGGAGAAGGAGGTCGAGATCAAGGTCGTCGACATCGACGCGAGCTTTCAGGTCGGCCCTTTCGATATTCGGTTGATGCCGCTGGCGCATTCGATTCTCGAAATGAGCGCTGCGGTGATCAACACGCCCTATGGCCGCGTTTTCCACACCGGCGACTGGAAGCTCGACGACGATCCGATCCTCGGCATCCCGTCGAGCGCCGCGGCACTGACCGCGGTCGGCGACGAGGGCGTCGACGTTCTCGTCTGCGATTCGACCAACGCTTTCAATGCCGAGCCGTCGGGAAGCGAAGGCAGCGTCCGCGACGGGCTGATGCACGCGGTCGGCGCGGCGAAGGGCAGGGTGGTCGTCACCACCTTCGCCTCCAACGCCGCGCGGCTCGCAACCTTGGGCGCGGTGGCGAAGGCGACGGGGCGCACGCTGTGCGTTGCCGGGCGTTCGCTCGACCGTATCCTCGGCGTCGCGCGGTCGGTCGGATATCTGAAAGATTTCCCGCCGACGGTCGATTTCGACGAGGCGATGCGGCTGCCGCGCGACAAGCTGATGGTCATCGCGACCGGCGGGCAGGGCGAACCGCGCGCGGCGCTTGCGCGCATGGCGGGCGACGTCCACCAGATCAAGCTCGAGGCGGGCGATACCGTCGTTTTCTCCTCGAAGCAGATTCCGGGGAACGAGGTCGCGATCGGGCGGATCATGAACCAACTCGCCGCGAAGGACGTGCTGACCGTCACCGAGAAGCAGGCGCATATCCACGTCAGCGGCCATCCGGGCCAGCCCGAACTCGCCGCGCTCTACGGCTGGTTGCGTCCGAAGCTGATCGTGCCGGTGCATGGCGAGATCCGCCACATGCACGAACAGGCGCGCTTCGCGCTCGAAAGGGGCGTGCCCGACGCGCTGGTGCAGGAAAACGGCGATCTCGTCCGCCTCGCGCCCGGCCCGGCGCGGATCGTCGAGCGGGTGCGGTCGGGGCGGCTGCTCCTCGACGGCGACGTGATCCTCCCCGCCGATGGCGAGACGATCAACGAGCGGCGCAAGCTGGCGCTGAACGGCCAGATTTCGGTCGCGGTGGTGCTGTCGGGCGGCAAGTTCGTCGATAGCGCCATCCACTATCGCGGGGTGCCGGTCGAGGACGACCGTGAGTCCTTTATCGAGGAACTGAACGAGGCGGCCGAGCAGGCGGCGAACGGGAAGGCGCGCGACCGCGATGCGCTGAAGGAAGCAATCCGCCTCGGCGTTCGCCGCGTCGCTACCGACTGGACCGGCAAGAAACCGATCACCGACGTGCTGATCGTGGATATCTGAGCGATGAAATGGACCTCGGCCCTCGCGATCTACACGCTCTTCTGGGCGTTCAGCGCCTTCTTCGTGCTGCCCTTCCACGGCCGCGGCGCGGACGACGATGCGGTTCCGCTGGTCAAGGGGCAGGAGCCGGGCGCCCCCGCGCGCTTCCGTCCCGGACGCATACTGCTCCAGATGACGATCGTCGCGACGATCGGTTTTGTGATCTTCTATGTCGGCTATCTGCAGGGCTGGGCCGATCCCGACGTGCTCGGCGGGCGGGCCTGATCCGGGCGGCCTTCTTCAGAAGAACGAGCAACTTGGGGTGGGGATCAGTCCCCTTCCAACCTTCGTCATTCCCGCGAAAGCGGGAACCCAGTGTGGGGGCAGCCGACGCACGCGCTGGGCCCCCGCTTTCGCGGGGATGACAAAGTTAGGAGAGGCCGGGTGGCCGCAACCGGTCGAAAGCCGCCATCGCTAAAATCAGATCAGTTCCGCAGCCGGTCTATCGCCTGCGCCAATGCTACATAGAGTTTGCCGATATCCGACGACAGCAGGGTGACGCTGATCGCCGAACCGTCGCGTGCGCCGATCAGCAGGCGCAGCATTGCCTCGAAATCGTGGATGAACTGGTTCACCGACGCGTGGAAGCTGTCGTCATTCTGATAGAGGCGCAGGATTTCCTTGGCTTCACTATTCTCGACCAGCTTGACCGCGCGGCGCGAGAAAACGCCGCGGTCGCCCTTCAGATAGGCGTCCCACGCGGTGTCGCTGACTTCGCTCGACAGGATCTTGGTCATGTCGATCGCGGTCGATTTCAGCGCTTCGGTCAGCACTCCGACCTGCTTCGCGAGCGAATCGCGGTCGGATGCGGCGATCGCCTGTTCGGCCTCGATCGCGCGCTGTTCGACGCTGGCGCTGGTGTCCATGATCGTGATGAGCTGACGCATCAGCCGGTCGGCGGCGCCGTTCGCGGCCTCGACCGCGCGCTGCGAGGCGTCCTCGATCGCGGTGAGCTGCGCCATGATCTCCGACTTGAAGGCGGCGTCGATCGCTTCGGTCGCGGTCGCCTGCATCGCCTCGCGCGCGCCGGCGACAAGATTTTCCAGCGTCCGGCGCGCTTCCTCGGCCGCCGCATCGGCGGTCGTGCGGACCTCGCCGAGCGTCGCGATCATCCGCGCGCCGCCCTGTTCGGCGAAATCGTCGGCGCCGCTGCGCAGCCGCGCGAGCGCGGCGTCGGCCTCGGCGAGCGAGGCGTTGACGCGCTCGGCAAGCGCCTGCTGGCTTTCGGCGTGCGTCGCCATCTTCTCTTCGTTGGCCTGCAGCGTCGATTTGACTGCGCTGACGTGCGACAGCGCGGACTGCGCCACCAGTTCGGACGCTTCGAGCATCGGCTTGATCTCGGCCAGCGCGGTCTGCGTCGTCTTGCCGTGCGAGGCCATGCGGTCAAGCGCGTGCGGCAGTGTCTCGTCGAGCTCGCGCGTGACCGCGTCGAGCGCGAGGAGCAGCGATTCGGCCTGGGTGATGAGCTGGTGCGTCGAGCCGTTGCCGGTCTGCACTTCCGCCATGAAGGCAGCGAGCTGGCCCTTGGTGTCGTCGATCGCCCGGCCGATCACGCCCGTACTCGCCGAAACGCTGACGTCGAGAAGCTCGAGCTGCTGACCGACGTCGGCGACATGCGTCTTGATTCGCGCGGCAAGCGCTTCACTCGCCGCGCCATGCGCGGTCAATTGCGCCCCCATCGCGTCGCCGGCATCGCGTGCGGCGGCGAGGCGCGCGTCGAGCTGCGCCGCGGCGATATCGACGCCCTCGCGGAACTGGCGCCAGCTGCCGTCCATCTGCGCGGTCACGGCCGCGACCGTCGCCTTGAGATCGTCGCGCGCACTCGCCGCCGCCTGCGTCATGCGGGCGAAGGCGATATCATGCGCTTCGGTGATGTGGGCGGATGCTTCGGCCAGTCCGGCTTCGGTATCCTTTGCCTGCTGTTGCAGTGCGCCAATCGCTTCGTGCAGACTCGCGGCCGAGACTCCGCCCGTTTCCGCGACCCTGGTTGCCTCTTCCGACAGCGCGGCAAGCCTCGCTTCGAGGTTGGCGCCTTGCTGGTGCGCGACCAGTCCCGCCTCGCGGAAGTTGACCGCGAGGCGCTGTGCGACATCGTCGATCCGTGGCAGTCCGGCGAGCAGCCCGTCCATCCGCTGCATTGCGACATCGCCCGACCGCGCGAGTTGGTCGTGCGCATTGGCGATGACCGACGCATTGGTCGCGAGTTTGTCGCTGCTTTCGGTGAGCCGGGTCACCGTATCGAGCCCGAGTTGCTGCACGCTGCGCGCCTGTTCGGCGAGTTGCCGCTGCGCGTCGGCGAGATGCGCGGCCAGCGCGCGCATCGACTCGTTGAGCGCGTCATTTTCCTTGCGAAGCGTCCCGGCTGCGCGCGCGAACCGCGCCTGTTCGGAGCGGCCCGAGCGCAGCAGCGCCATCCACAGCACCGCGAGCAGGGTCAGCGGCATCGCGATCGTCGCCACAAGCGCGGGCGAGTCGGCCAGCGCGGGCGCGCGGGTGAAGCCGCCGGTCGCGGTGGCGAGCGCGAAGATCGTCCAACCCAGAGCCAGGAGAATCAGCAGAACAGGGGCAATGCGGTCGCGGAATGCCGAGGAGGCCTCGGCTTCGCCGGACATGTCATGATCTTCGGTTTCGGCGAGCGCCGACATATCGAGCCAATCCCGCTCCACCGGCTCGGCGGCTTCGGGCTGGGGCACGGATTCGGGCGTCGCAGCGTCTGCCGGGGCAGCTTCGCCCGCGCCGTTCGATTCCGGCTTTGCCCCGGAATCCCGCCACAATCCGACGATCTTCTTTTCCCCCGTCATCCTGCCATCTTAGCATCAAATGCCGGCCATGGAACGGAAACTTAACCACGATATGACAAGGCTGTGGAATGTCGTTCGATAGCGGACCCCTCGACCGGTATATCAGCGCGGCGGTCGGCGACGATCCGGTTGCGGCGCGCGAGCTGCGCCTGAGCTTTGCCGCGGGCGCGCGCGAGCTTGCCGACCTGATGCGCCGATCGCGTTGCGACGCGAACTGGCATGTCGCCGCCGAACGGTTGAAAAGCCTGGCCGCGACCTTTGGCATCATCCCGTTGATCCAGCTTGCCGAAGCGGCGATGGACGGCGTGCCCGGCGATCCCGCCGTCCTGCGCGATATCAACGCGGCGATCGAGAGCATCGCATAAGCGCGCCTGTATCGGCGGGTTCAATTCTCGTTCAGCCGCCCGCCGCCAATGGAAATATCGATCCCGGCCGTCTTGCCTTGGCAACGCTACGGGTCTAGCCGCGTTCTGAACTGCGGCTGGCCCCCGCTTGTCTCACGGCAAGTCGGCCGTTTCTGAGGAGAGATTTTGATGTTCACCCGTTTCCGCCCGATGTCCGCAACGGCGATGGCGGCTATTCTCGGCTGCTCGATGATGGCTATGGCCGCCCCCGCAGCGGCGAAGGAAAAGCCGAAGAAGGAAGAGGCGGCGAAGGGGCCGTCGCTCAGCCCGAGCAAGGCGTTCGGCCCCGTCGGCAAGAAAATGGAAGACGCCGCCAAAAAGAAGGATGCGGCCGCGCTCCAGGCGGCCGTGACCGAAGGGCAAAGCGTCGCGAGCAGCAACGACGACAAATATTTCCTCGGTTTCTACACGCTGCAACTCGGCATTCTGAACAAGGATGAGGCGTTGCAGGAGCAGGGCCTCGACATTGCGCTCGATTCGGGCTTTGTCCCGGCGTCCGATGCGGGTCTCTATAATTTTTATTCGGGCCGCTTCGCTTATGTGAAGAAGAATTATCCGAAGGCGATCCAGCGTTTCGAAGCCGCCAAGGCCGCGGGATCGGCCGAAGAGTCGCTGCCCGTTCTGCTGATGGACAGCTATCTGAACGCCGGTCAGGTCGACCAGGGAATTGCCATCGCAAAGGCCGGGATCGAAGCGGCGCATGCCGCCGGCCGACCGGCATCCGAAGATCTCTATGTCCGTCCGGCCAAGGCGCTTCAGGCCGCGAAGCGGACCGACGATCTGCTCGACATTTTGACGTTGCGGGTGCGCGACTATCCGCAGCCGGAGATTTGGCGCAACACGCTTTATATCCTGTTGCAGCAGGTCGGGGGCGACAAGGATCTCAACCTCGACATCCTGCGCCTGATGCGCGCCACGGGCGCGATGACCGACCGCGGCGAATATCTGGAATATACCGCGCTCGCCACCGACGCCGGCTTCCCGGGAGAGGTCGTCTCGGTGATCAACGAAGGGGCTGCCAAGAACATCTTCCCGAAGAGCGATGCGCGCTTCGGCCCGCTTCTCGCCTCGCAGACCGAACGTGCGAACGCCGACCGGTCGGGCCTGATCGCCGACGCCGGCAAGCCGGGATTGACCTCCAATCCCAAGGTCGCGCGCAGCACCGCCGACGCGCTTGTCAGCATCGGCGAAGTCGCGAAGGCGATTCCGATCTATGAAGCGATCGCATCGGCCGATCCGGTCGCGCAATATCGCCTCGGCGTCGCGCAGGCACTGGCCGGTCAGTCGGATGCGGCGGTCGCGAGCTTCGCGAAGGTGCAGGGTAACCGGGCCCGCCTCGCCAAGCTGTGGACCGTCCATGTCCAGGCTAAGGCGGCACCGGCCGCACCCGCGGCGGCGCCAGCCCCCGCCAACTGATCGCACCGTTTGCAAAGAAAGGGCGCCTTCCCGGTGGGAGGCGCCTTTTTTGTCGAGTCGAATTGTTGTCAGGTTTCGACGGGAATACCTGAAAGCTGCTTGGCGGTGCGGATCGTGAGGGAGGTCTTCACGCTCGTGACGTTGGGGGCCGATGTCAGATGCGCGGTCAGGAAGGACTGGAAGCTCTGCAGATCGCGCGCGACGACCTTGAGCAGGAAGTCGATCTCGCCGTTCAGCATATAGCATTCGCGCACTTCGGGGAGCTGTCCGACATAGTCTTCAAAGGATTTGAGGTCGGACTCGGCTTGGCTGCGCAGGCTCACCATCGCGAAGACCGTGATACCATAGCCGAGTTTCGCTGCATCGAGGTCGGCGTGATAGGAGCGGATGACGCCCGACTCCTCGAGCGCGCGCACCCGGCGCAGGCAGGGCGGCGCCGTCAGCCCGACCATCTGCGCCAGCTCAACATTGGTCATCCGCCCGTTTTTCTGCAGCTCGGCGAGTATCTGCAAGTCGATCTGATCGAATTTCTGGGTGGCCATCATTGAAACATCCGCTTTCCAAAACTGCGATGACCATAATAATATTTCAGCCGATTGCAATTGTCCCACAATGTGACGTGGATGGTTAAGGCACTTTCATGACCGGATGATTCACGCTAGCCGCTAAGCTTACGCTAACCAACGAACAGAGTGTGGGGCCGGCTTCGCGTGACTGCTGACTCGATGATCGCGACCATCTTGCGCCAGGCGCCGGGCGATCCGCGTTCGCGCATCGCGGCGTGGCGCCAAATCTCCGATATTCTGGCGCAGCGCGGTAATCAACTGTCCGATGAGGATGTTCGGCGTGCGCTGCACGCGCTCGCCATATTGCGGTCGCAGGTGCCCGAAAAGATACGCCGCGATTGCGCCGCGGCGATCGCGCGCCACGGTCGCTTTGCGCCGCTCGTCGCCTTCTATGCCAATGACGTGCCCGCCGTGTCGGCGGCGATGCTTCGGCGCGCGCGGTTGGCGGAAGCGGACTGGCTCGCGCTGCTTCCCGCAACCGCTGCGACCGCGCGCTCGATTCTCGCCGGGCGCGACGACCTGTCCGATTCTGTGCGGCGTGCGCTCGAAAGCCTGGGTGCGGGGTCTGTCGCGCTACCGCAACCGGCCGCGGTTTCGGTTGCCGCCGAACCGCAGGTCGATGAGTCGCTGACGGCAGCGGACGGCGCGCCGAGCCAGATCAGCGAGCTTGTCCGCCGCATCGACCGTTTCCAGTCGGCGCGGGCGCAACCCACGGCGCGAAAGGCCAGCACCGGCTTCCTGTTCGAGGCGGGGCCGGACGGGCTGATTCGCTGGGTCGACGGCATCACGCGCGGCGCGGCGATCGGCCTGTCGATCGCCGAATCCGCCCTCGGCGGGGAGCCGGGTGCCGATGGCGCGGCTGCGGGTGCCTTTCGCCAGCGCGCGGAAATCGTCAACGCCCGCATGGTTCTAGAGGGCGCAGCGACCGATGCCGGTGAGTGGCGCTTTTCGGCCGTGCCCTGGTTCGATTCGGCAACCGGGCAGTTTCGCGGCTATCGCGGCAGCGCGCGCCGCCCGCAGCCGAGCGAAATGCCTTATGGACGTCCGGCCGCCGAGGAGTCGGGCGATTCGATCCGCCAGTTGATCCACGAATTGCGCAGCCCGCTCAATGCGATTTCGGGGTTTGCCCAGATCATCTCGGGCCAGATGTTCGGGCCGGTCAGCGCCTCCTATCGCGCGATGGCGGAAGCGATCGTCGCCGACGCGGCCGCGATCCAGGCGATCATCGAAGATCTCGACACCGCGACTCGCGCCACCGGACCGCAAGTGGCGCTGCCGCCCGGCGAGACGGCCGACCTTGGCGCCGTGATGACGCAGGTCGAGATGGATTTGGGTGCGATCCTGGCCGATCAGCAGGTCGGCCTCAGCATTTCGCGGGTCGGCGGACCGTTCGTCGCACAGGTCGGCGATGCCAATTCGCGGCGCATGATCGGCCGGCTGTTGACGGCGCTTGTCGATATTTCGGAACCCGGCTCGGTGCTTGTCGGGCAGCTCGTGACCGAAGCCGCGCAGGACGATACGCTGCAACTGCGCATCGTCCGCCCGCTCGCGATCCGTTTCGCGACCGCCGCCGACCTGCTCGATCCCGGTTTCAGTCCCGAAGGCGAAGCCCCCGGCGCGGCGATTCTGAGCCTCGGCTTTTCGTTGCGCCTGGTCGACAGCCTGGCACGCGGGGCGGGAGGACGACTCGATATTGGGCATAACGCCTTGACCTTGCATCTGCCCTCGGCCAACCCAAGCACCGAGCTAGGCGTCCAGCAGGGCGAATAGCCCGCGCGAGCGGGCTGGGGGCGGAAGGGAAAAAGGTGCAGCCTGCGGGCAGTTTCCACGCATATCCGGCGGCTGCGGGACTTGTCGGTCTCGAAGACGGCGAGCGACCGCGTTTCTGGGTGACCTGCGACACCGAGGAGGATTTCGATTGGTCGGCGCCGTTCGCGCGCACCGGATACCGGCTCGATTCGGTCCCTGCGCTCGCCGAATGCCAGAGTTATTTCGAACGGGCGGGGGTGAAGCCCATCTATCTGGTCGACTGGCCGATCGTCGCGGATGACCGCGCTGTCGCCATATTGGGCGACGCCCAGGCACGGGGGCGATGCGAGATCGGCGCACAGCTTCATCCCTGGGTGACGCCCCCGCACGACGAGCCGGTGAACGAGCGCAACAGTTATACCGGCAATCTGCCGCCCGCTTTGCAGCGTGCCAAGATGGCAGCGCTGCGCGACGCGATCCGCGATCGGTTCGGGGTGGCGCCCACGGTTTATCGGGCCGGGCGTTACGGCCTGGGATCCGAAACCGCCACGATGCTCGCCGAGCTCGGCTTCCGGTGCGACACGTCGGTGCGTGCGGGGTTCGATTACCGCAGCGGGCACGGTCCGGATTATCGCGCCGCTCCGCTCAAGCCCTGGTGGGTGCCGACGGCGCATGGCGCGGTGCTCGAGGTGCCGGTGACGACGGTGTTCGGTGGTCTTATGGGGCTGAAGGGAAAGAGCCTCTATCATCGCCTCACGCGTAACGGCACGCGTATGCGGGCAGCATTGGCGCGGCTCGGACTGGTCGAACGGATCGCGCTGACACCCGAGGGTATTCCCGCGGAGCGCGCGTGCCGCGCGATCGATATCGCATTGGACCGGGGGCTTCCGGTGCTCAATTTCTCTTTCCATTCGCCGTCGCTGCAGCCCGGAAACACCCCTTATGTCCGAAGCGATGCCGATCTCGATCTTTTTTATCGCTGGTGGGACAATGTGCTGGACCATCTTGCGCTGCGCCGGGTGGAGGCGACCGACGCCGCGGCGATCCTGGCGATGGCTGAGCGGAAAGCGCCGGCCGGCTGACCCAAGCCGCTTGCCAATCGCCGTCATGCTCCGCTATCGCCCGCACATCCCCCGCCGGGTGTGAAAGGGGGCCTGTAGCTCAATGGTTAGAGCTGGCCGCTCATAACGGCTAGGTTGCGGGTTCGAGTCCTGCCGGGCCCACCATAACCTCCCCTCATGGTTGCGATGCGGCACGGCAGGGCTTGCTATTCGCCGCCGACGAAAATGGGTAGCGAGCGCAAACCGCGCATCACCAGGCCCGGAATCCATTCGAGTTCATGACCGGTGGCAAGCGTCAGATCGGGAAAGCGACGCGCCAATTCCTGCAGAATGGTTCGGGAGGCAACGCGTGCAATGCCCGCGCCCGGGCAGATATGTGGCCCTCGCCCGAATGACAGATGCCGGGCCAGCCCGGAACGAGAGCAATCAAGAAGCGAGCCCGCCATAAAGACGGACGGATCGCGATTCGCCGCGCCAAGGGCGATGAAAATCAGATCGCCCTCGCGAACGGTGATGCCGGCTATCTCTAAGTCTTCACGCGCATATCGCGGGGTCGCGAGTTCAAGCGACGGGTTGAGCCGCAGGCATTCCTCGATGGCGCGCACGGCGGCATCGTCATCTTCTGCAATGGCCCGCCAGGTTTCGTGGCCATCGGCGAGCAACCAGACTGCGGACGACAGCAGATGCCCCGTTGTCTCATAACCGGCCGAGAGAAGGAGATAGGCAAGGGCCATCGCTTCGCGATTGTCGAGATCGCCGCGCGATGCCGCTCTGCCAAGAATTGCCAAGGCGCCATCGCCGGCATGGTCGGTGTCCTCCTCAGCGAGGCCCGCAAGATAGGTTTCGATTTCGTCCGCAATCTCGTTCGCCCGGTTCTCGCCGCCCAAATCCGACCGTGTCAGCCTGTCGTTCCATGCGTGTATCTTTGCCATGTCGTCGAGCGGAATGCCGACGATCGTGCAGGTGATCTCCAAAGCCACGGGCATGGCGACGCGGGTCACAAGATCGAAGTGCGTCTCGTCGCGGTCGAGGATCGCCAGGCGGCGAGCGATGATCTCGCGCGTCAGAGTCTCGATCCTCGCGCTCGTCCAATATGCCAGGGCGTGTCGGAGTTGGCGTCGAAGCCGTGTATGCTCGGGCGGATCGGCTATGAGCAGGTGGCGATATAGAGGATGCGTTTCGGGAGCGGATGGGTCCTGAAGCGGCGATATTTTGGAAAGCCGATGATCGGCCAGAAGGTTGCTGGAAAGTGCATGACCCGTCACCAGCCAAGCCTCGCCGCCAAACGGAAGCGCAAATTTTAACAGGGGGGCGTTGGCGACGGCTGCGAGCTGGCTGACCGCATCGATGCTGCGGCTTTTGAAATCGGCGTCCATGAAAGGCAAAGACGCCAATATGTCCGACAAATTTCTTCTCCGACCGAAGCGTAAAGCGATATCGAGCTTGACATCCTGTAACCTAAGTTGACATTATCCAACCGAAATCTTTCGATTTCGGGTCGCGCCCTAATTGGAGGAATGTACCATGCAGGCCAATTTGAACGTGATGCGCCGCGAGTTCGAAATCGTGAAAGAACAGATGCTCGCTGGCGGCGATATCGATTTCAAAGCTGTATCTGCTGCCGCGACGGTGAGCGCGGATAATGATCTTCACGCCGGGCATCGCTGCCCTTGGCATACGTGCCAGGCAACGCGGCACTGATCCCACTATAGGTCTCCGATAATGTCGGGGCGGACGGCGCTTCTTCATGATTATGAAGAAGCGCTTTCCTTTTTAAGCGAACAGCTCGGTGATGACTGGACCGTGCGCCGATGGCGGGACGGAAATTGTTGCTGGCAGTTTCACGCACCCTCGGCGGCCACGGATGTCGCGCAGGGATGGAAGGTGCATGTCGCCGTTGCGGTCGGCGAAGCGGCGACCTTTGCCCGCACGCTGGCGCCGCTTCTGGCGGAACTGCGCGTTCCCTTCAAGCTTCCGGCCTCGCTCGATGCGATCGCCGCGATCAATGCCGGGGAGGGCGGAGCCGAACAGGTCGGGAAGATCGCGACCCTCTATCCCGCCGATGACGCGCACGCGCGCAAGGTGATTCACGCCGTTGATCGACTGTGGCCGAAGAGCGCCGCACCCGCGATCCGGACGAGCTTGCATGTACGGCCCGGCTCGGCCGTGGCCTTTCGGTTCGGTGCGTTCGATGCGCGGAACCGGATCGTCGACAGCCGCGGGATCATTCACGCCGCCGTGCGATTGCCCGGCGGCCATTTGGTCGCGGATGAACGGATCATCGGGGGAAAACCGCCGGTCGGGATCGAACCGCCGCTTCCCGGCTTCGCTGTCGCCGCCTGGGATGAGGTTGCGGGCAAACCCATGGCGATCGGCGACCTGAATTTGGTCGTTCTTGGTGAAATCAAGCAAACCGCTCATGGACGGTTGCTGTTCGCGGCCGACCGTGACAGCGGGGCGACGCTGGTGGTTCGCCAGCGTCTGCCCGGCGCGACACGCTACCCCGACGATGGCAGCGCCGAAGAGCATATCGCACGCGAATTTCAGGCGCTTAATGAAATCGCCGGGATGCAAGGTTGTGCGCCGCGCGTGACTGCCTGGTGCGGTGGCGAAATGCCGAGCCTGGCTATGGAGGACGTGGCGGGCGACCTCCTTGCGGACCTGCCACAGTCGGTGCGGATGCAAGCAATGCCGTCGATGGCGAAGGCCTTGGCCGAGGTACACTGCCGCGGCTGGGTTCACGGCGATGTAAAGCTGGAGAATGCAATCGCCCGCGATGGCGCCGTCACCCTGATCGATTTCGAGCTTGCCGAGCGCGTCGGCTCGCGCCTTTCGGGGCGCGGCACGGACGCTTATATGCCGCCCGAGGCGACAAATGGCGCGCCCGCGCATCCCGCCCAGGATATTTACGCCCTCGGCGTCAGCCTCTTTCATGCCGTGACCGGCTTTCCGCCGGGGCTGCTCGCGGCGCAGCCCGGTATTCTTGCCGACCTTCTCCGCCGCGAAGGGGCAAGGGAAGCCGCCGATGTAGTGGACCGGATGACGGCCGCCGATCCGCTGGAGCGGCCATCGGCCGAGGCCTGTATCGACCTTCTCGACGCGCTGAACGACGAGGACGGGTTGTCTGACGAACAGGGCGAGACGCCGAGCAGCGCGTCGCTCGATGACCCGCGTCTTCACCTCGCCATCAAGGCGGCGGTCGACGCGACGACGGAATTCCGGATCGAAGATGGCGGCATGCGTTACTGGCGCAACGCGCATTTCCAGCGCCATTTCGAATGCGAGGCGATCAATATCGGAGCTGCGGGGATTCTGATTGGCCTGTTGGTGGCGAGCAGCACGGTCGATGTCGATTGCCGCGACGACATCGCCGGAGCCGCCGAATGGCTGGCGTCCAGGCCAGCGGGCGGTCAGGCAGCCGGCCTTTTTACCGGCAATGCCGGCGTCGCTTTGGCGCTTGCAGTCGCGGGACGAGCGCTCGGCACGAATCAATATCTGGCGGCCGCCCGCGCCCGCCTCGCCGCAGCCGCAGCGGACGATCGGGAGCTCGACCTCTTCTCGGGAAGCGCCGGTACCTTGTTCGCCGCCGCCGCTATGTCCGAACTGATCGAGGATGACTGGCCGCTCGATCTCGGCAGGGTTGCGATACGGAAGCTGGAAGATTGCAGGACCATGGTCGAGGATTTGACGGTCTGGCGCGTCAGGGATAGCGCCGGCTCTGATTTTCTCGGCTGCGCGCACGGGAGCGCCGGCATCGCCGCGGCGCTTGGCTATTGGGCGAGGCGCACCGGCGACCCGGGAGCCGCCGCCCTCTCGGTCGCCACGTTGAAGGGGCTTGCGCGGCGCGAAATGGACGCAGCGAACGGGCAGGGCATGCGGATGCGTCTGGACAGCGACCAGCGCCACGCGCCGGGCAATTGGTGCCACGGAACGGCCGGTTTCCTATGGTCGGTGCTTGCGGGCCCCGGCGCGGATTGCGGGCTGGCCGAGGAGATCGATTGGGCCGTCGCGTCGCTGGCCGAGCTTCCGGCGATCGCCACGCCAACCTATTGCCATGGTCTGGCAGGGCAGTTGGAGCTTTGGCAAATGGTTTCGGCCATGGAGCGGCACCGGACGCTCGCTGCGGACAAGATCGGCCGCCTCGCCGCCAATCTGGATTTCATGCGGATCGGGAAGGGCGGTCGTGACGTCTGGATATCCGATGACCCGTCGATCGTGACGCCCGACCTGTGGGTCGGCTTCATGGGCCCGGCTGCGGCGCTGGCGCTTGCGGTGCAGGACGAAAAGCGAACCCTGTTGGATGGCGGACTGCTTCGGGACGCCGCGGATCGATGGGGCAGGGGAAGGCGCGGAGGCACCGATGACGGCCGATGAACTGAAGAACGCCCGCGTGGCCTTTGAGACCGATGGCGTCGTTCGCATTCCCGCAGCCCTGTCGCGCGCGCAATATGACGCGGCGGAACGCCTGTTCGATTGGAGCATCGCCAATCCCGGCCCCTATGCCGGAGACGTGCTGGCGGGCGTCGAGGGCTCGTTCTTTCAGGATCATGCCAACCCCGAAGCCCTTTCGCACTATTGCGCTTTCGCGATGGAAAGCGGCCTGGCATTGCTGATCGCCGACGTGCTCGGCACAAAGGATCTGTGGCTGCTCTATGAGCAGGTCTGGCGCAAGGAAGGAGGCGCAACGCGGCGGACGCCCTGGCATCAGGATCTGCCTTACGTGCCGATGGCGGGTCATCATATGGCGACCGCATGGATCAGCCTCGATCCGGTTGCGGCGGCTACCTCTCTCGAATTCGTCCGCGGGTCGCATCGGGGGCCGCTCTATAATCCGACCGCTTTCGACGCGGAGGACGAGCGTGCCGCCATGTTCGAGGATGGCATCTGGCCGCCGCTGCCCGAGATCGAGGCGGACCGGGGCGCTTTTCCCATTGTCCGGTGGGCGGTGGAGCCGGGCGACATATTGCTGTTCCACCCGGCGATCCTGCATGGCGGAGCGCCGACCGCTGCCGGGACGCGGAGGCGGACGATATCCTTGCGGGTGTTCGGCGACGACGTCACCTGCTGCCCGCGCCCCGATCAGGGCCTCGCCGAGGTCGATCGGCTGGCGGCGGACGAAGCGTGCGGCGACCCGATCCGTATCCTGGCGGGCAAACCCGAAGGAACGCCCTTTCGCCATCCCGCCTTCGTCAGGATCGTCTGATGCCGTTCGACATCGTTCCCCGACCGCGAGGGTTCGGTGCGCTGGTGCAGGTCGACGATCCGGCCAGCCTGTTGGCGGAGAGCGCCCGCGAACGACTGGATAATGCGCTCAGCCGGTTCGGCGTTCTGATCTTTCCGGGGCTGTTGGCCGACGATGCCATGCATGTCGCGCTGGCCGGGATTTTCGGGGAAATTCAGACCTTCGGCACGAAGAAGACTTTCCGGTCGGCCAATTTCGAAGAGGACGGCACCTTGCTGCGATCGGACAGCGACAAAGCGTGCCTCTTGCGTCTCAACTGGCTGTGGCACGCCGACGGCGTCTATCGCGAGCGCGACATCCGGGCCGTCCTGCTGCGCGCCGAAGCGATCGAAACGGGCGGTGGCGACACCGAATTCGCCGACCTGGTCGCGGCCTTTGACGCGCTTCCGCGCGATTTGCAGAGCAGAATAGAGACATTGTCGGTCGAGTATAGTTTCGAGCATATGATCCTTACCGCAGATGTGCCGCCGGTGTCGGCCGACGAGCGGTCACGCCTGCCGCGTGCGCGGCACGCGCTGGTCCAGACTCTCGCCGATGGGCGCAGATCGTTACGGTTAAGCCCGCCCTATATGGAGCGAGTCATCGGCTGGGGACGCGACGAAAGCCTCGCGTTGTTTCGACAACTCGTCGATTTTGCGACGCGTCCCGATTTCCTGTTCCGACATCATTGGAGCGCGGGCGATATGGTGGCGTGGGACAATCGCTGGACGATGCATCGCGTGCTCCCCTACGACGACAGCGGGCTGCGGCGGGATATGCGTGGTGCGGTGGTCCTTGTTTGAACGCCGGTCAGAATTTGTAGCCGAGCCACGCGATATCGGATTGGTACCGGCGGCCGATCGCCTCGCGCGTTTCCGCGTCGTAAAATTCCCGGTAGGGACGGCGGTCGGGCGATTGGTTGACATGCGGCAGGGCGATAGGCTCGCCGAAAATCCGCGTCGATATCTCGGCGAATTGCCGGCTGCACTCCTCAAACCGGATGATGTGATCGACCAGGCTTTGTCCGTTCTCGTCGTGCACGAATGACCATTGCGGCATGAGGTGCCGCTCCTCGTTGCTGCCTTCGGGGGCGGGATAGGCCGTGAGGATGAAGTCCCGGAAATCCATCTCGCGCGCATATCTGTATTTATATTCGGACACCGCGCGGTCCCACGGGTTTCGCACGACGGTGAATCGGAAATAATCGTTGAAATCGATCGGCGCCAAATGGCCTTTCGACAGATATTCCCCGGCCGTGAGATGGGCGAGAAAGGGCGGGCCGGCCTCAGGGTCATGGTTGGTCGTCAGCAACAGCGGACCACGGGAGTCCCAATCGAGGCCCATCTTGTCGAGAAAAACCTGCTCGATGCTCTGTCCCCCGGTTTTCGGGATGTGGATGAAGAGCGTTTTCCAGCGATGGCAGATCATTTTCGCCCCAGTCAGATTCGGTAATTTCCAATGTCCGTTTAGCGGACGCTCGTGCTTTTTGCCGCTGTAATTGAGTATGGGCCCTAATTGGGTTGCAAACCGGAACCATTCGCGGTCTTCTGAAAATCCGAGAAGGGGAGAGTCATATGCGTAAACGTGGGATCATCATTTTGGGCGGCGTAGCGCTCGTCGCCGTTGCCGCGGCGACGGTTGCGGTGCGCACCGCAAGCTTTGCTCCCGCGAACGTCGCCGACGGAAGCGACGTCCGGATCGCCGCCGCTCCATCCTATGACCTCGACGCCGCCGTTCGCCACCTCAGCGAAGCCGCGCAGATTCCCACCGTGTCGAACCAGGACCCGGCCGATAACCAGCTCGCCGAATGGGACCGGCTGCACGCCTGGCTCGCCTCGACCTATCCCGCCGCGCATGGCGCGATGACGCGCACGATCCTGCCGAACAAGACGCTCGTCTATTATTGGCCGGGCAGCGACGCGTCGCTCGCGCCGATCATCCTGATGGCGCATCAGGACGTCGTGCCGGTCACGCCCGGAACCGAGAAGGACTGGAAATATCCGCCGTTTGCGGGGACGATCGCCGACAATGCGGTGTGGGGCCGCGGCACCGTCGACGACAAGGGCTCGCTGATCGGCCTGTTCGAGGCGGTCGACGCGCTCGCGAAATCGGGCTTCAAGCCGAAGCGCGGCATCTATCTGGTTTCGGGCCATGACGAGGAAGCCGGCGGGTCGGGCGCGGTCGCGGCGGCGGCAAAGCTCAAGGCCGAAGGCGTCAAGGCGATCTACACGCTCGACGAGGGCGGCCTCATTCTCGCCGATACGCCCGTGATCGACGGCCCCGCGATCATGATCGGCATTTCCGAAAAGGGCTATGCGACCCTGAAGGTCACCGCGAACGCGCCCGGCGGCCACAGCTCGATGCCGCCGGCCGAAACGGGGGTGGCGACGCTCGCCAAGGCGGTGCTCGCTATCGCCGACAAGCCGTTCCCGCTGGAAATTCGCGGCCCCGGCGAACAGATGATCGAAGCGCTTGCAGCGAAGAAGGGCGGGACGACCAAGATGGCGGTCGCCAACCAGTGGCTGTTCGGGCGGCTGCTCAAGGGCGGGATCGCCGATACGCCCTCGACCGCTGCGGCCTTCCACACCACCATCGCGCCGACGATGCTGGAGGGCAGCCCCAAGGAGAATGTCCTGCCGCAATCGGCTAACGCGCTGATCAACTATCGCATCGCGCCCTGGAACAGTTCGGCTGACGTGATGGCGCGCGCGAAGGCGGCGGTCGGTGATGCGAAGGTCGATCTCAGTTGGGTCAAGCCGCCGCGCGAGCCTTCGCGCGTTTCGTCGACGAGTTCGCAGGGCTGGAAATGGATCGCCGCCACCGCGCGTGCGGAAGCGCCCGACGCGGTGCTGACGCCGATGCTGGTCGTCGCGGGCACCGACAGCCGCAGCATGGAACCCGTGTCGGAGGACGTCTATCGCTTCATGCCGCTGCGCGTCTCGCTCAAGGAATCGGCGATGATCCACGGCACCAACGAGCATATGGCGATCGACAGCTTCAAGAAGATGATCGATTTCTACGCGCGGCTGATCGCGACGTCTGCGGGATAGACTTGGGGCCTCAGCCTGTCTAAGGCGCCCGCACGGTCGGGGAGTAGCGCAGCCCGGTAGCGCGCCTGCTTTGGGAGCAGGATGTCGCAGGTTCGAATCCTGTCTCCCCGACCAGCTTTCCCAAAAGGCCCCGTAATTGCACGGGCTATGCGTCCTGAACGTGCGCCAATCACCCTTAACGCGCTGATAAACATTTGTCTTTAGGACGGTCCCTCGCAAATGGGACCAAGGCATTTGATGATGGTGGGCTTCCGTCCGGGAAAATGGATTGCAGCGCTGTGCGCGCTGGTCGCGTCGCTGTGCGCCGCGAGCCCCGCATTTGCGGCCAATTGCTATTATGCGACCTCGCAGGGGTCGACCGGTCCCGCCGACTGGCAGACCTATTGCTGGCTCGATCTCGGCAGCTACAACGATACGAGTGCGCGGAGCACGAACGGGCAGGCTTTTTCCTACACCTTGCCCGACGGCACGGTGATGAGTTTTCGGCTGAAGGTCTCGGGGTCGGCGGCAACATCGGCGGCGGCACCGTCATGGACCGGGGCGGCGGTCGGTAACACGGCCTTTCTCGGCATCGCGGGACGTCCGATCCTCTATCAGACCGCGGCGGGCACGACGACGGTGACGATCTCGAACATCGCGCTGACCCCGCCGGCGTCGGGAACGATCAGCAATTTCATGTTTGTCGCCGCCGACGGCGAGTCGAGCAACGAGAATGAATCGCTGCGCTTCCAGACCAACGGTGGCGGCTGGCAGGAGCTCGACCGCGCCGGGCCGATCAGCGGATCGACCTATCCTTCGGTCTCGGGCGTCGGGACGAGCAACTTCACCGAAAGCGGCGCTGCGGGGACGGTGGGCGCCTATATCATGGGGTCGACCTCGCCGACGCAGGTGACGACCACGATGGTCGGTGGCGGGCTCCAGGGGGCGATGTTCGCGGTGCGCTTCGCCTCGATCCGGCTCAACACCCAGATTTCGGGAACGCGGATTAACGCGGCCGACCAATTCGCCTTTTCGATCAACGCCACCGGCAGCGGCACGGTGCTGGCGTCGGGCACGTCGAGCGGGGCAGGGCTGGGGCCCTTCACCGCCGCCGCCTTGTCGAGCACCGCGGCGATCCCGCTGACGCTGAACCAGGCGATGGCGGCGGGCAGCAGCAGCGCGCTCAGCCAATATCGCTCGACGCTGACGTGCAGCAACGCCGCATCGGGCTCGCCGACCGTCATGCCGAACGGCGTCGTCACCACCTCCTATGATTTCGGTACGCTGCGCTTTGGCGATGCCGTCCAGTGCAGCTTTACCGAGACGCCCTATCCGCATCTCCGCCTGACCAAGGCGCTGGCGGCGTCGGGGCGCCAGTTCGCGGGCGACCAGTTCGTGATGACCATTGCGCAAGGGGCGACGGTCACCGCGACGATGACCACGACCGGCACCGGAGCAAGCGTCGGCAATGCGTCGACCGCGCAGACGCAGGTCGCCGCGGGAACCGCCTACAGCTTTGATGAGGCGCCAGCGGGAACGACCAGCCTCGGCCAATATTCGGCGGTTCTGAGCTGCGCCAACGGCGCCTCCTCATCGACCGTGCTGCCGACCGTCGTCGGCGGCAGCGTGACGCCGCAGATGGGCGACGTCATCAACTGCACGATCACCAACACGAAACGGGCATCGAACGCGACGCTCGACATTGCCAAGACGTCGGCGCTCGTCTCCGATCCCGTCAACGGGGCGATCGATCCCAAGGCGATCCCGGGCGGCATCGTGCGTTACACGCTGGAAGTCCGCAACAGCGGGCCGGCGTCGGTCGACAACAACAGCATGTTCATCGTCGATACGCTGCCGCTTCAGATTTCGGTGGGGACGGCGGCGAATCCGCTTTTCACGCAGGGATCGCCGACGAGCGGGCTGACCTTCAGCAGCGCGACCGATATTCGCTATTCCAGTTCGGCGACCCGCCCTGCAAGCTTCGCCGCCTGCACCTATACGCCGGTCGCGTCCTATGATCCGGCGGTGAAATATGTCTGCCTGCGGCCGCGCGGCACGATGGCGGGGTCGACCGGCGTTCCGACCAGCTTCACGATCAGCATCCAGGCCCAGATCAAATAAGCTGGGGCAAATAGGCTTTGGGCAACGAAAAAGGCGGCCTTCCCGAAGGAAGACCGCCCTTGTTCGTTTCAGTCATTGCCCCGAAGGGCTGCGACTTACTTCTTTTCTTCAGCCGGAGCAGCAGCCTTGGCGTCAGCGGCCGGAGCAGCGGCAGCAGCCGGAGCAGCAGCGGCCGGAGCGGCAGCAGCGTCGGCGCCAGCAGCGGCAGCGTCGGCACCAGCAGCGGCGGCATCGGCGCCAGCAGCAGCGGCGTCGGCGCCTTCTTCAGCAACCGCGTCCGCAGCCGGAGCTTCGGTGGTGGCAGCTTCGTCAGCAGCCTTCTCACCGCAAGCGGCGAGGGCGAACATGCTGGCGGCAACGGCGATAGCAGCAAACTTCTTCATGATGTGTGGGCTCCCTAAAATGCCTTTCCGCGCTGGGGAAACTTTCCCGTCCCGCGAGCGGCGGGATTTAGCCTTTCCGCGTGAATCGTCAACAAAAATAATTGAGATGTCCCGTGCGCGCAGAAAACTGTCATTTCCCCGAAACAATCAGGGAAGCTCGGAATCGCTGCTGTTCGCGAGAATCGCCAAAGTCGCGGTCCAGGCGACGACATTTTGTCGCAATTGCGCCGGATCGACCTTGTCGAGCGTGTCGTCGGGCGTGTGATGGATGTCGAAATAGCGGGTGCCGTCCTGCTGCAGGTCGACGATCGGCGTGCCGGCGGCGGTGAGCGCGCCGATGTCGGTGCCGCCGCTGGCGGGAGTCCTGCCGGGCGTGATGCCGAGCGGCGCGAGCGCCGCCGCGATCCGCTCGGTCAGCGGTTTCGCGCTGTCGGGCAGCTTGAAATCGACGCGCCAGACGCGGTCGGCGCCGAAATCGGATTCGAGCGCGGCGGCGTGGCGTTCCTTGCCATGCGCATCGAAATAGGCCTTGCCGCCGAACCCGCCGACTTCTTCGGCGCCCGCCCAGAGGATGCGGATCGTGCGGCGCGGCTGGCCCGCGGCCATGACGTGCTTCGCCGCAGCGGCGATGATCCCGCAGCCTGCCGCATCGTCGATCGCGCCGGTGCCCTGGTCCCAGCTATCGAGGTGGCAGGCGGCGATCACCGGACTCGCGGCGGGATCGCTTCCCGGCACCTCGGCGATGACGTTGCCCGATGCCTGCTGCTCCAGCCGGCGCGGCGTCAGCAGCAGCTTCAGGCGCAGCGCGCCCGGGCGGCGCTGCCATTGGCGGACGAGCTGGTCGGCGTCGGGGCCGGAAATGGCGGCGGCGGGGATCGGGGTCACGCCGTCGTCGAAATTGGTCACGCCCGCGTGCGCGATGCGATGGCTGTCGGTGCCGATCGAACGGATGACGATGGCGAGCGCCCCCTTCTTCGCCGCCACGCTCGGCCCCATGAAACGCCCGCGCCCGAAATAGCCGTAACCGCTGCCGTCCTGCGCCGCCTTCATCTGATTGTCGACGAAGACGATCTTGCCCTTCACCGCCGTGTCGGGCGCGGCGACGAGGGCGTCATAGCCGTCGAAATAGGCGACCTCCGCCTCGATCCCCTTCGGCCCGGTCGCGCCGCTGTTGCCGAGCCCGACGACGGTCAGCTTCTGCGGCAGGAAGGGCGCGGTGAGCCAGGCCTCCTCCGCGCCGCGCTGCCATACCGGCATTTGATAGGCTTCCTCGCGGACATTGGCGAAGCCCATCGCCTTCAGCCGGTCGACGGCCCAGCGCCGCGCCGCGGCTTCACGATCGCTGCCAGCGGGCCGCGGGCCGATTTCGGTGGTCAGATCCTCGGTAATCGACCAGGCCGGGTCGTCGCCGCTTTGCGCGAGGTCGACTGCGCTCGGTGCGGCGCTGGCGGCGGTTGCGAGAAGCAGGGCGGCGATCCCGACAAGGCGGGCGGGGGTGGATGAGCCTGTCATGACGCAGTCCTAGCGGGCCGCCTCCGCCCCTCGCAAGCCTCGATTGCCCCAATGATTGCCAACCCCGCGCCCTTTCGCTAACCGGCGCCCAACTCTTCCGGCCGCGAGCGCGCGGCCCAGCCTCTGTTCGGAGCATATCGATGGCCGCCCAATATAGTTTCGTGATGAAGGGTCTGACCAAGACCTATCCCGGCGCGCAAAAGCCGACGCTCAACAATCTGAGCCTGCAATTCTATCCCGATGCCAAGATCGGCATCGTCGGCCCGAACGGCACCGGCAAATCGACGCTGATGAAGATCATGGCCGGCATTGACAAGGATTTCACCGGCGAAGCGTGGCCGGGCGAGGGCATCACCGTCGGCTATCTGGCGCAGGAGCCGCAGCTCGATCCGAACAAGACGGTCAAGGAAAATGTCATGGATGGGGTGCGCCCGGTCGCCGACATGATGGACCGCTTCAACGAGATCAGCGCGCTGATGGCCGATCCGCCCGCCGATGCCGATTTCGACGCGCTGATGGAGGAAATGGGCACGCTGCAGGAAAAGATCGACGCGGTCGACGGCTGGACGCTCGACAACCAGCTCGAAATCGCGATGGAGGCGCTCCGCTGCCCGCCCGGCGACTGGAGCGTCGAAAATCTGTCGGGCGGCGAAAAGCGCCGTATCGCGCTGACCCGTTTGCTGCTCGAAAAGCCGTCGATCCTGCTGCTCGACGAACCGACCAACCATTTGGACGCGGAAAGCGTCGCATGGCTGGAAAAGCATCTGGTCGACTATCCGGGCAACGTCATCCTCGTCACCCACGATCGCTATTTCCTCGACAATGTCGTGAACTGGATCCTCGAACTCGATCGCGGCCGCTACTTCGTCTACGAGGGCAATTATTCGACCTACCTCGACAAGAAGGGCAAGCGACTCGAACAGGAGGCGCGCGAGGATCAGGGGCGCCAGAAGGCGATCCGCGACGAGCTCGAATGGATCCGGCAGTCGCCCAAAGCGCGTCAGGCCAAGTCGAAGGCGCGTATCAAGAGCTTCGACCAGCTTGTCGAGGCGCAGGAAAACCGGACCCCCGGCAAGGCGCAGATCGTCATCCAGGTGCCCGAGCGCCTCGGCGGCAAGGTGATCGAGGTGACGGGCATCTCGAAGGCCTATGGCGACAAATTGCTGTTCGAGGACCTGTCCTTCACCCTGCCGCCCGGCGGCATCGTCGGCGTCATCGGGCCGAACGGCGCGGGCAAATCGACTTTGTTCAAGCTGATCACCGGACAGGAACAGCCTGATAACGGCAGCGTCGCGATCGGCGATACCGTTCGCCTCGGCTATGTCGACCAGAGCCGCGACGCGCTCGATCCGAACAAGAATGTCTGGGAGGAAATCTCGGGCGGTCACGACATGATGTCGATCGGCAAGCACGAGATGCAGACGCGCGCCTATGTCGGCGCCTTCAACTTCAAGGGCACCGATCAGCAGAAGAAGGTCGGCCAGCTTTCGGGCGGCGAGCGCAACCGCGTCCATATGGCGAAGATGCTGAAGGCCGGCGGCAACGTGCTGTTGCTCGACGAACCGACCAACGACCTCGACACCGAAACGCTCGCGGCGCTCGAGGAAGCGCTGGAGAATTTCGCGGGTTGCGCGGTGGTCATCAGCCACGATCGCTTTTTCCTCGACCGCCTCGCGACGCACATTCTTGCCTTCGAGGGCGATAGCCATGTCGAATGGTTCGAAGGCAATTTCGAGGCTTATGAAGAGGACAAGATCCGCCGTCTCGGCGACGAGGCGACGCGGCCGCACGCCACGACCTACAAGAAGCTGACGCGCTGACCGGCATGGCGGGGGAGGCGGCTCCGATTTCGGCACCCATGTCGTCCGGCGCGATCCGCATGGACGCGGACGCGCTCAACGCCTTCATGGCGGAGGCCTTCCCCCATGCGAAGCCGGGTTCGCGCGGTCATGTCGTCTCGGCGGCGCCAGGCCATATCCGCGCGCGGATCGATCCTAACGAGCAGGCGCTGCGCCCCGGCGGGCTGATCTCCGGCCCGACGCAGATGGGCTTCGCTGACATGGCGGCCTATGCGCTCGTCCTCGCGCATATCGGCCCGGTCGCGATGGCGGTGACGAGCGCGCTTAACTATCAGTTTCTGCGCCCGTGCCGTCCGGGGCCGGTATTCGCCGACGCGCATCTGCTGCGGCTCGGCAAGCGATTGGCGGTGATGGATATTCGTATCTGGACCGACGATGCGGACAAGCCGGTCGGACAGGCGAATGTGACCTACGCGATTCCGTAGCGCCGTTTAGGCCGGAAGCTCGATATCCTCCGACGGTCGCAGCGAGTCCCTGCCGGGCTGAAGCAGGTCGAGCGCGAATAGGGTTGCGGCGTGGCGGATGGCGGCGCGATCTTTCGAGTCGAACTGTACCCGCTGGGTAAAATAATCGTCGGGATCCTGACCGCGCAGCGCGCGCGCGAAGACGACCTGGCCGACCGGCTTCTTCTCCGATCCCCCGCCGGGCCCGGCAATGCCGGTGATCGCAACTGCGACATCGGCGTCACTGTTCGCCAGCACCCCTGCTGCCATCGCCCAGGCAGTCGCGAGCGAGACCTCGCCGAAGGTTTCCAATATTTCGCCGCTGACGTCGAGCTGGCGCTTCTTCGCATCGCCCGAATAGGTGATGAAGCCGGCGCTGAACACGTCGGAACTGCCCGCGATGTCGGTCAGTGCGGCCGACACCATGCCGCCAGTGCAGCTTTCGGCCACGGCGACCGTGCGCCGGGCGGCGCGGTTGGCGGCGAGGACTGACATGGCGGCTTCTTCACGCGCGGTCTGGCGCGTTTCGACGATCGACGACAAGGTTCAATTCTCCGGAAGTGACAGGGTGGCGACCGCCTGTGCGGCGATCCCTTCGCGGCGGCCGGTGAAGCCCAGCCGCTCGGTCGTTGTGGCCTTTACACTAACGCGCTCCAGCGGAATCGCAAGGATTTCGGCGATACGGGCGCGGATCGCCGGACGATGCGGGCCGATTTTGGGGGCTTCGGCGATGATCGTCAGGTCGACATGATCGATGCGCCCGCCGCGCGCGGCGACCCGCTCGGCGGCGAAGGCGAGGAAGCGGTGCGAGGCGGCACCGCGCCATTGCGGGTCGCTCGGCGGGAAATGGTCGCCGATGTCGCCGTCGGCGAGTGCGCCGAGGATCGCGTCGGTGATCGCATGGAGCGCGACGTCGGCGTCGCTGTGCCCCTCAAGACCATGGCTATGCGCAATTTCCAGTCCACCGATCCACAGCGGCTTGCCCGTCACGAGGCGATGGACGTCATAGCCCATGCCGACCGCGGTTCGCATCATTGTCGCTGCCCCCAAGAGCCCGGAAAGGATCGCCATATCTTCAGCATATGTCAGTTTATGGAGCCGCGCGTCGCCCGGAACCACGGCGACCCGAACGCCGAGGCGGCGGACGAGCTGTGCATCGTCGGTGGCGGTCTCACCCGCCGCGGCGGCATGGGCTTGGCGCAAGATGCCGAGCCGGAACGCCTGCGGCGTCTGGACGCGCGCGAGAGCGGCGCGATCGACCGCATCGCCGGCTTCGTTAGCCGCCTGCTCGACCAGCGTGTCGGGAACCGGCAGCGTGGGGATTGCGGCATCGCTTTCGTGCAGGGCCGCGATCAACCGGTCGATGACATCGGCGCCGACTCCGGGCCGAGCCGCGTCATGAACGAGAACGATCGCATCTTCATTCCAGTCGGCGAGCGCGGGGAGCGCATTGGCTACCGACTGCTGGCGTTCGGCGCCGGGATCGGCGGAAATCCAGCCTTCGGGCAGCGCGCCAATCGCCGCCATGACGTCATCATTTGCCACCAGCACGCCGCCTAAGATCGCGGGATGCGCGGCGAAGGCGTCGAGGCTCCAGCGCAGCACCGGCTTCCCGCCGAGCGTTTCGAGTTGCTTCGGCCGGTCGAAACCTGTGCGACTTCCCCGACCGCCGGCGAGCAGGATGACCCCGATGCGGGGAAAAGGGGAAGGCGGGGACTCGGCCATGTCGCGCGCCGGTTAGCGCAGCCGCGACTTGCGGGAAAGCCGCTTAGCGTGTAGGGGCGTGCTCAAAATTTAGGCAATTTCGACGAAAGCTCCCCGCCATGGCGCCGCTTCGGCCCATCCAGATCGGTCCCATCACCATCGCGGATCCCGTGATCCTCGCGCCGATGACGGGCGTCTCTGACATGCCGTTCCGCACCCTCGTTCGCCGCTATGGTTCGGGGCTCAACGTCACCGAGATGATCGCTAGCCAGGCGGCGATCCGCGAAACGCGCCAGTCGCTTCAGAAGGCGGCATGGCACCCGGTCGAGGAGCCGGTGTCGATGCAGCTTGTCGGCTGCACCCCCTATGAAATGGGCGAGGCGGCCAAACTCAACGAGGATCGCGGCGCGGCGATCATCGACATCAACATGGGCTGTCCGGTGCGCAAGGTTACCAATGGCGACGCGGGATCGGCGCTGATGCGCGACCTGAAGCTCGCCGCCGCGCTGATCGAATCCTGCGTGAAAGCGGTGTCGGTCCCCGTGACCGTCAAGATGCGCATGGGCTGGGACGTCGACAGCCTGAACGCGCCCGAACTCGCGCATATCGCCGAGGATCTGGGCGCGAAGCTGGTCACCGTGCACGGCCGCACCCGCAACCAGATGTATCGCGGCACCGCCGACTGGGCTTTCGTCCGCACGGTCAAGGACGCCGTGTCGATCCCGGTCATCGTCAACGGCGACATCTGCTCGGCCGATGATGCCCGCGCCGCCATCGTGCAGAGCGGCGCCGACGGGGTGATGATCGGCCGCGGCGCCTATGGCCGGCCGTGGCTGCTCGGGCAGGTGATGGCTGCGCTGCGCGGGGAGGGCGAGCGTCCCGACCCCGGCATCGACGAACAATATGAAATCATCACAACGCATTATCGCGCGATACTCGACCATTATGGCGAGATGACCGGGGTCAATATGGCGCGCAAGCATCTCGGCTGGTACGTCAAGGGCCTGCCGGGATCGGCCGAGTTCCGCAACAAGGTCAACCAGATCCCCGACAGCCGCGGTGTGCTCGACGCGCTCGAGCAATTCTACGGACCCTATCTGAGCAAGGCCGCCGCGTGAGCGCGCTGACGTCGAGCATTCCGATGTTCGACCATGACGAGATCATCCAGTCGCATCCCGTCGCCACGCTGCTGATCGACCGGGGCGGGGTGATCCTGTTCGTCAACGCCGCCGCCGAGCAGCTCTGCAATATCGGGCGCGCGGCGATGGTGGGGCGCGTCATCGACGATGTGATCGGCATGGACCGCAGCTTTCGCCAGCGGATGAACGATCCCGCCGCTCCCGCGCTTTTCGCGCACCGCGCCGAAATCACGCTCGGCGGGCGCCGGTCGGTCTTCGTCGACATGCAGCTCGTGCCCTATGGCCGCAGCGGCCACCGCATCCTGACGCTCGTGCCGTCGCAGCGCGAGGCCGATCTGATGGGCGGCGCGATCGGCCGTTCGGGCCGCGCCGCGGGCGCCGCCGCCTCGATGCTCGCGCACGAGATCAAGAACCCGCTCGCGGGGATCAAGGGCGCGGCGCAACTGCTCGCGCGCAAGGCCGATGCCAGCGGCGAACGCTTCACGACCCTGATCTGTGCCGAGGTCGACCGGATCACGACGCTGATCGACCAGATGGAGCATTTCTCGCGCGGGCAGCCGATCGCCTGCGGCCCGGTCAACCTCTATCAGCCGATCCATCAGGCGATGGAGACCGCGCGCGCGCGCCAGTTCCCGGGCATCGGCTTCGTCGAGGATTTCGACCCGTCGCTGCCGCTGGTGCACGGCAATCACGATGCGCTGGTCCAGATTCTGCTCAACCTGATCACCAACGGCTGCGAGGTGCTGGCGGGGCGCGACGATGGCATCGTGCGGATCGCGACCGCCTATCGCCACGGTCTGTCGATCGACAATGGCGACGGGCGTGGCCGCATCGCGCTGCCGATCGAGGTCAGCGTCAGCGATAATGGTCCCGGCGTCCCCGCCGATATCCGCGGCGACCTGTTCGATCCCTTCGTCACCACGAAGCGCGAGGGCAGGGGGCTCGGCCTCGCGCTCGTCGCCAAGCTCGCGCGCGACATGGGCGGAACCGCGCAGCATCTCCGCGACGGCGACTGGACGCGCTTCCGCGTCCACCTGCCCGCCGTGTCGAAGCAGGGGCGGGGCGCATGACCGGCAGCAAGACGATCCTGCTCGTCGAGGACGATCCGGCGATCGCGCTGATCATCCGCGAAACATTGGACGCCGAATGCGGCACCTTCGCGTCGGTTTCGAGCATCGGCGAGCGTAACGCCTGGCTGGCGGACCATCGCGCCGACCTGATCATCACCGATGTCGTGCTGCCCGACGGCGACGGCATCGACTCGCTGCCCGGCGTGGGCGTCGATCCCGACACGCCGGTGATCGTCCTCTCGGCGCAGAACACGCTCGACACCGCGGTGCGCGCGACCGGGATCGGCAGTTATGATTATCTGCCCAAGCCGTTCGACCTCGAGGAACTGACCGCGAGCGTCCGCGCCGCGCTCGAACGGAGCAGCCAGCCCGCGGTCAAGGCCGATCCGGGGCAGACCGACAGTCACGGGCTGGTCGGCCGCGCGCCAGCGATGCAGGCAGTCTACCGCACCATCGCACGGCTCGCGACCAACGATCTCGCGGTGCTGATCCTGGGCGAATCGGGCACCGGCAAGGAGGTCGTCGCGCGCGCGATCCACGCGACGGGATTGCGGCGGGGTGGACCATTCGTCGCGATCAACATGGCCGCGATCCCGCGCGAACTGATCGAGGCCGAACTGTTCGGCCACGAAAAGGGCGCCTTCACCGGCGCGACCAGCCGCAACGCGGGCCGTTTCGAGCAGGCGGCGGGCGGCACTCTGTTCCTCGACGAGATCGGCGACATGCCGCTGGAGGCGCAGACGCGGCTGCTGCGCGTGCTCCAGAGCAACGAATATTCGACCGTCGGCGGCAGCCAGGCGCTCCGCGCCGACGTCCGCGTCGTCGCGGCGACGCACCGCGACATGCGCACGCTGGTTGCCGACGGGCGCTTTCGCGAGGATCTTTTCTACCGCCTCAACGTCATTCCGGTAACGCTGCCGCCGCTGCGCGACCGGCGCAGCGACATTGCCGCGCTTGTGCGCCATTTCGTCGATGCGGGGCGGCGATCGGGGCTTCCCGACCGCCAGTTCGCGCCCGCGGCGATGCAGCTTCTCGAACGCCACGACTGGCCGGGCAACGTCCGCGAGCTTGGGAACGTCGTTCAGCGCCTCGCGGTGCTGTCGCGCGACACATCGGTCGGCGCGCGCGATGTCGAGGCGGTGCTGCGCGACCATGGCGAGAGCGCGGCGATCGCCGCCCCCGCCGAGCTGATCGCGCGCGCGGTCGACGATTGGGCGCGCGAGGCGCTGTCCGCATCGGATCAGGACGGCGCGATCCATGGCGCGCTCGAAGCGATCGTCGAAACCGCGCTGCTGCGCCGGACGCTACGCGAGGTGCGCGGCAACCAGCTCGAGGCGGCGCGCCGGCTGGGGATCAACCGCAACACGCTGCGCAAGCGGCTGGGGCAACTCGACATCGACCCCGCGCGCCCCTGACGCCTCGCACCAACGGCAAAAAGCGCACATATCGGCGCGCGTCCGCACTTTGTGTGTTTTCTATGCAACAGGATTGTCGTAGCAAGGCAACAATGGAGCCTGCCGCTTCCCTTGGTGTCGAAAGCGATTCTACCGATCCGACCGCGGATTCGCGGGGCTGGCACTTTGCGGCGCCCGAATATTACACGCTGGCGATCATCATCAGCGTCGCGATCGCCACCTATATTTTCGTCACCGGCGACGCGCAGAGCGAAAGGCTGCTGACGCCCGCGCTCGTCGCGGCAATCATGGTCGTGAACCTCGTGCCGGCGATGGCGCTGATCGTGCTCGTCGGCAGCCGGATTGCGCGCGCCCGTGCGATGCGTTCGATGGCAGGGGGCAATGGCCGCCTGCATGTCAGGCTGGTGGCACTCTTTTCCTTGCTCGCGGCAACGCCGACGCTGCTGGTCGTGATCTTCGCCTCGCTGCTGTTCCAGTTCGGCGTCGATTTCTGGTTCTCAGACCGATCGCGCGGCATGTTCGAAAACGCCGCTAACCTGGCGCAGGGCTATTATCAGGAGAATCAGAAGCAAGTTGAGCAAAACGCCTTGGTGATGGCCAATGACATCAGCAAGGCCATTAAATATGCTTCATTCAACGATTCCGATTTCAAGTTTTTCTATGTGCAGCAGGTGTTGTTCAGGGGATTGAACGAGTCGGCCATCATAAGAATGGGTGACTCCGGCGAGTATATTACGGAAGCCATGATAGAACCCGATGAAAGGGATGCATCGGAGCGTATTTCTCCCCAAGATATCAAGGCTCTCGACGACGGAAAGCCGATCATCATCCATCAGACCGACCGCCGCATCGAGGCCGCGACCAAGATCAAGGGCGACAAACGGCTTTATCTCTATGTCGCGCGCAACACCGGCGCATTGGGTCTTTTGCAATTCGGCAGGGCGCGGACCGTGCTGGCCGACTATAACGACCTGTTTGATCGATCGCAAAAGCTGCAATTGCAGTTCAACGGCGCGCTCTATCTCGGTTCGCTGTTGCTCCTCGCCTTGGCGGTGATTGCCGCCATCGTTGTCGCGGACCGTATCGTCCGGCCGCTTGGCACCTTGATCGGCGCGACGCGGACCGCTGCTGGCGGAGACCTGTCGGTACGGGTTACTCCCCCGGCGCGCGAGGATGAGATTGCGGTGCTCACGAGCGCGTTCAATCGCATGACCGAACAGTTGGAGGGACAGACGGGTGCGCTTGTGACCGCCAACGCCCAGCTCGAAGCGCGGCGGAGCTTTATCGAAGCAGTGCTGAGCGGAGTATCGTCGGCGGTCGTTTCGGTCGATGCCGGCCATCATATCCTGCTCGTCAACGCCGCGGCCGAGCGGTTGATCGGGCAGAGTGCGGCCGACCTTACCGGCCGGCCGCTGGCCGACGTCGCCCCCGAACTCGCGGGTCTGCTGACCAGTGGCGAGCGTGAAGGTGTCGTCCAGCTTGTGCGCCGCGATGCCGAGCCCGCGACCTTGGCGGCGAAGGCGGTGGCGCAAGGCGATGGCTTCGTGCTGAGTTTCGAGGACATCACGCAGCAATTGCTCGATCAGCGCCGCGCCGCCTGGTCGGACGTCGCACGGCGCATCGCGCACGAGATCAAGAATCCGTTGACCCCGATCCAGCTTGCCGCCGAGCGGCTTCAGCGCCGGTTCGGCGAAAAGGTCGAGGGCGATGCGCCGACCTTCCGCCGTCTGACCGATACCATCGTTCGCCAGGTGCACGATATGCGGCGCATGGTCGACGAATTTTCCAGCTTCGCGCGCATGCCCAAGCCGACTTTTGGGGTCGAGGATATTCGGGACATTCTGCGCCAGGCGGTCTTCCTGTTCGAGGTGGCAAAGCCAGAGATCGCCTTCAGCGTGAAGACGCCCGACGAGATCGAGCCGCTTGTCTGCGACCGCCGCCTGCTGTCGCAGGCGCTCACGAACATCGTCAAGAATGCGGTCGAAGCGATTGAAGAAAAATCCGATAATGTCGCATCATCGCCGATCGGCCACATCAGCGCCGAGCTCGCGACGGGTGAGGGCGACGTCATTGTCATTCGGGTCAGCGACGACGGGGTCGGGCTGCCGCAGGCCCGCGATACGATCGCCGAACCCTATATGACGACGCGCCAGGGCGGCACCGGGCTGGGACTCGCGATCGTCAAGAAGATCGTCGAGCAGCATTATGGCGAACTCGAATTCTGCGACAATCCGGCGGGACAGGGCACATGCGTGACGCTGACCCTGCATCCGGGGCGGTTGCGGTCGTTGGCAAGCAAGGGGGGGGAATTGGTAACAGGGCAGGGTGAATCGGTTCCCGGACGGGTCCGGAACCGGCAGGACAGAGAAGAATATGGCGCTTGATATCCTGATCGTCGACGATGAACGCGACATCTGCGAACTGGTGGCCGGCGTCATGGAGGACGAAGGCTATGAGGCGCGCACGGCGTCGGACAGCGATGCGGCGCTCGATGCGATCCGCCAGCGGCGGCCCTCGCTCGCGCTGATCGACGTCTGGCTCCAGGGGTCGCGGCTCGACGGGTTGGGGCTGGTCGAGGCGATAAAAGCTTTCGATCCGACCTTGCCGATCATCGTCATTTCGGGCCACGGCGGCCTCGATACCGCCGTCGCGGCAATCCGCCGCGGTGCGTTCGACTTTATCGAAAAGCCGTTCGAGGCCGAGCGACTTCTCCACCTCGTCGCGCGCGCGACCGAGAGCGAGCGGCTCAAGTTCGAATATGAGCAATTGCGCGAGAAAGCGGGGCCGTCTGACGAACTGACCGGCACCAGCGCCGCGATCAACAATGTCCGCGCGACGCTGAAGCGTGTCGCCGGAACGGGTAGCCGCGTCCTCATCACCGGGGCGCCGGGCGTCGGGAAGGAAGTCGCCGCGCGCGTTCTCCACGGCTGGAGCGGGCGACATAGCGCGCCCTTCCGCGTGATTTCCTCGGCGCGGATGGACCCCGAAACGGTCGAGATCGAACTCTTCGGTTCGGAGGCCGAGGATGGCTCGATCCGTGTCGGCCTGCTTGAACAGGCGCATGGCGGAACCCTGTTCCTCGACGAGGTCGCCGACATGCCGCTGACGACGCAGGGCAAGATTCTTCGCGTCCTGACCGACCAGAGCTTCACGCGCGTCGGTGGGCGGACGATGATCCGCGTCGACGTCCGCATCATTTCGGGCTCGGCACGCGACCTGACGGTCGAAATCGCCGAAAACCGGTTCCGCGAAGACCTCTATTACCGGCTCAATGTCGTGCCGGTGCATATCCCGCCGCTGCGCGAGCGGCGCGACGACATCGCCAGCCTGTGCGATCATTTCGTTCGCCGTTACGCCGCCGATCGCCGCGCGCCGCCGCCCGAGATCAGCGGCGAGGCGATGGCGGCGCTTCAGGCGCACGACTGGCCGGGCAACGTCCGCGAACTGCGCAACGTGATCGAGCGCGTGATGATCCTCGCGCCGAGCGACCGGCTGGGCCGCATCGACGCCGACATGCTGCCGGCGGAACTGGTCCGCGGCGGCGCCGACATATTACCGAACAGCGAGTCGATCACCGCGATCCCGCTCAAGGAAGCGCGGGAGAATTTCGAGCGCGAGTATCTGCGCATCCAGATCAACCGTTTTTCGGGCAATATCTCGCGCACCGCAACCTTCATCGGCATGGAGCGTTCGGCGCTGCATCGGAAGCTCAAGCTGCTCGGACTGACGGACAATCACGACGGCGAAGGCTGACGGCTTTCCGCTAGACCTGTGCGGAGCTTTGCCGCATATTGCGGATGCGAAGACGGTCGCAGCGCCGCAAGGCGGTGCTTTACCTGCGGTTTCACCGCCAAAACCAAGGAGGCAAATATGTCCGACAAGAATCAGAATCTCCAGGATCTTTTCCTTAATGCCCTGCGCCGAACCAAGACGCCGGTGACGATGTTCCTGGTCAAGGGCGTCAAATTGCAGGGCATCATCACCTGGTTCGACAATTTCTCGCTGCTGCTGCGCCGCGATGGCCAATCGCAGCTTGTCTACAAGCACGCGATCTCGACGGTAATGCCGTCGCATGATTTCGACCTCGCGTCGTTGGGCAGCGACATTCGCGATGCGCCGGCGAGCAAGGGCAAGGCGCTGCAGGACGTGTTTCTGAACGCAGTGCGGCGGTCGGATGAATCGGTGACGATGTTCCTGGTGAACGGCGTGATGCTCCAGGGCGATATCGTCGCCTTTGACCTATTCTGCATGTTGCTCGAGCGCGAGCGGCAGGTGCAGCTTGTCTACAAACATGCGATCTCGACCGTTCAGCCGAACGGGCCGATCAATCTCACCGACAATGGCGACGAAGACGGCGACGCCTGATCGATCCGATGAGCGATAGCGACGGAGACGTCACCCGCGGCGCCGCGGCGCTGCTGATCGTGCCCGAATGGCACGGCCAGCGACTGTCGCGCGACCTCGATGCGCGCGCCGAGGAAGCTAAGGGGCTCGCGCTGGCGATCGGCCTTGACGTCGTGGCGGTTCATACGCTGCGGCTGCGGCAGACGCGTGCGGCGACGCTGATCGGGGTGGGGCAGATCGAGGCGATCAAGCCCGATGTTGTCGAACGTGCCGCGCAGCTCGTCATTGTCGATGCGGCACTTACCGCGATTCAGCAGCGCAATCTGGAGACCGAGTTTGAGACAAAAGTCATTGATCGGACAGGATTAATTCTCGAAATCTTCGGCGAGCGCGCGGCGACGGCCGAGGGACGATTGCAGGTCGAACTCGCGCATCTCGATTATCAGGCGGGGCGGCTCGTGCGAAGCTGGACCCACCTCGAACGCCAGCGCGGCGGCTTCGGCTTTCTCGGCGGGCCGGGCGAAACGCAGATCGAGGCCGACCGGCGGATGATCCGCAACCGGATGGCGCGCATCCGCCGCCAGCTCGACGATGCCCGCCGCACCCGCCAGCTTCAGCGGTCGAAACGCCAGCGCGCGCCCTGGCCGGTGATCGCGCTCGTCGGCTATACCAACGCCGGAAAGTCGACCTTTTTCAATCGCCTGACTGGAAGTGACGTCATGGCGGAAGACATGCTGTTCGCGACCCTCGACCCGACAATGCGCGAAATCCGGCTGCCGGGGATCGACAAGGCGATCCTGTCGGACACCGTCGGCTTCGTCTCCGACCTGCCGACCGAACTTGTCGCCGCGTTCCGCGCGACGCTGGAGGAAGTCACGACCGCCGACCTGATCGTGCACGTCCGCGACATCGCGCATCCCGATAGCGAAGCCCAATATGACGACGTCCGCGCGATCCTCGATTCGCTGGGCGTCAACGGATCGCAAGATGGGGAAGGGGAGGACGACGCCGTCCCCCAGATCGAAATCTGGAACAAGATCGACACCGCCGACGTCGATGCGCGGGAGCGGATCGACGAGATGGCGGCGCGACGGCCCGACGTCGCGGTCATATCGGCGATGACGGGCGAGGGCGTCGAGGCGGCGCGGACGCTCATGGCGTCACAATTGACCGCGCGTCACCGCGTCGAGCAGATTTTCCTGCGCTTCGACCAAGGCGAGGCGATGGCATGGCTCCACGCACGCGGTGAAGTGCTGTCCGATGTTGCCGAGGGTGAAGGGCATGTGCTGACGGTACGGCTCGATCCCGCCGATCGCGCGCGGTTCGGGCGTCTTTGGCCGACGGGGGATGAGTAGCGGGAGCAAGGCTGGAGCAAGGTTGACATCGTCATTGCGAGGAGCGCAGCGACGAAGCAATCTCCAGCTACCAGGATCGTGCAAGGTCGATGGCTGGAGATTGCTTCGCTTCGCTCGCAATGACGAACCGGGTTTAATCTAGCGTCAGTTTCGTTCCGACGCCTTGACCGCCTGCCAATACGCTTCGAGCGTATCGAGCGGCAGCGTGGCGATATCCGGCCCCGCGCGCTCCTCGACGCCATGGAAGCGGCGGGCGAATTTGTCGTTCGCGGCGCGGAGTGCGCCTTCGGCATCGACGCCAAGATGGCGCGCATAATTGACCACCGCAAAGAGCAGGTCGCCAATCTCCTCGGCGCGCGCCGTATCGTCGGGTGCCGTCACGACTTCGTCGAGTTCCTCGGCGATCTTGGCGCGCGGACCATCGGTATCGGGCCAGTCGAAGCCGACGCGCGCGGCGCGGCCCTGCAGCTTTTGCGCGCGGAGCAGCGCCGGCAGCGACAGCGCGACGCCGTCGAGCGCGCTTCCGGAACCGTCGGCGGCGCGTTCGGCCGCCTTGATCGTTTCCCACTGGACGCGGACATCGTCGGTCCTGGTATCACCGAAGATATGCGGATGGCGGCGCTCCATCTTGTCGCTGATTGCGGTCGCGACGTCGTCGAAGCCGAACAGGCCGCGGTCGGTTGCGATCTGGCTGTGAAAGACGACCTGGAGCAGCAGGTCGCCGAGTTCGTCGCAAATCGCCGCGGGATCGCCGCCGGCAATCGCGTCGGCAACCTCATAGGCTTCCTCGATCGTATAGGGCGCGATCGTCGCGAAATCCTGCGCCAGATCCCATTCGCAGCCACCGTCGGGGTTGCGAAGCCGGGCCATGACGCCAAGCAGGCGATCGATGGGGGACGCAGCCGAGGGGGGCTTGGTTTCGGTCATCTCATTATCCGATAATATATATTATGTTAAATAGATAGGGAGATGGAGGGGCGCAGACGTTGGCGCCTCATCCCCCGCGCACCGTCTGGAACGTCCAGACTGCCAGAAAGATCAGCCCGAAGATCGCGATCCACGCGAGTGCCATCTTGATGCCATCGGAGAATTTGATCCGGCGCGCGACGAGCGCGCTCAGCACCAGCGCGAAGGCTCCGGCGAACCAGATCAGGTCGACCGCGCTGTTGCCGCTCATAATTGCACCTCCAGCCCGTCATAGCCCGGCTCGACGCTTGGTGGCAATTCGGCCGCCAGATCGTCATAGTCCATCGTATTGTCCATGTGCGTGATGATCGCGCGCGGATGACCGACTTTGGCGAGCCCTTCGAGCGTCATCGCCAGATGCGGATGCGTCGGATGCGGATAGCGGCGGAGCGAGTCGATAACGAACAGATCGACGCCCTGGAAGAAATCGACCATCTCGTCGGTGAATTTCGAAAAATCAGTCGCATAGGCGATCTTGTGCGCACCGTCGCTGAAGATCAGTCCGGTCGCCTTGATCGGGCCGTGCGGCATTTCGAGCGCCGAGACCTCGATCGGCCCGATCGACTGATGATCGTGAAGGTCGATCGGATCGACCGACGCCGGATAGCCGGCGTTGCCCGCAAAGGCGTAAGTGAAACGCCACTTCAATATGTCGAGTACATGCGCGCGTGCATAAGCGGGCACCGCCGAACGGCGGAGGTGCATGATCTGGCGCAGGTCGTCTAGGCCGTGCGTGTGGTCGGCGTGCTCGTGGGTCCAGATGACGGCATCGACCTCGCCCACTCCGGCGTCGAGCAGTTGCAGCCGCATATCGGGGCTGGTGTCGACAAGGATGCGAAAGCCGCCGAGCGAGATCATGATCGAGGCGCGGCTGCGCAGGTTGCGGGGATTGTCGGGGTCGCACGCGCCCCAGTCGTTGCCGATCCGCGGTACGCCTGACGAGGTGCCGCAACCGAGGATGCGGAGCTTCATGATTTCAGCACCAAGCCGTTCGTGCTGAGCTTGTCGAAGCACCGTCCTTCTTCTTGCTGCGTCAAAAGAAAGAACGGCCCCCTTCGACTGCCTTGCAGGCGCTCAGGGCAGGCTCCGACAAGCTCAGGGCGAACGGATTTTGGAGACTCGACGCCTTGTGACGTCATGGTGCCGCCTTATTGAAAAGATTATAGAAATTGGCACTCGTTGCGGCCGCCAGCGTGTCGGCCTCCTCCCCGCGCAGGTTGGCGAGATAGGCGAGTGTGTCGGCGACAAAGGCCGGCTCGCCGGTCTTGCCACGGTGCGGGACGGGGGCGAGGAAGGGGGAGTCGGTTTCGATCAGCAGTCGATCCTGCGGCAGCCACTGCGCGGTCGCCTGCAGGTCGGCGGCATTCCTGAACGTCACGATCCCCGAAATCGAGATATAGAGGCCGAGATCGAGCGCGCGGCGTGCGAAATTGTCGCTGGCGGTGAAGCAATGGATCACGCCGGGAAAGACCGCCCTTCCCATCTCCTCGCCAAGCAGCGCGAGCGTGTCGGCTTCGGCCTCGCGCGTGTGGACGATGATCGGCAGGCCGGTTTCCTGCGATGCATGGATGTGGCGGCGGAAACTGTCCTGCTGCCGCACGCGATCGCTCTTGTCGTAATAATAATCGAGCCCGGTCTCGCCGATCCCGATGACGCGCGGGTGCGCGGCGCGGCGGACCAGCTTCGCGGTATCGACGTCGGGGTGATGATCGGCGTCGTGCGGGTGGATGCCGACACTAGCCCAGACGTCGGCATTGGCTTCGGCAGCGGCGAGCACATCGTCCCATTCGCTCTCGCGCGTTGCAATGTTGAGCATCGCCGTGACGCCTCTCTCGCGAGCCCGCGCCAGCACCTCACTCTGCTGTTCGGCAAGGCCCTTGTAGTTGAGGTGACAGTGCGAATCGACGAGCATCAGGCCTCCCCTTCCACCTCCGGCAGCTCGAGGCGAGGAAAGATGGGAACCGGCTGGCCCAGAGTGAAACTGCTCGCGACGAGCTTTGCGAACCAGTCACGGTCGGCAAGCGCCGCGAAATCGCGCGCGTCGGCGGCGATGCCCATCTGGTCGAGCAATTTGTCGGCGGCATCGGGCACCACCGGGCGGATCGCGATCGCGAGCGTCCGCACCGCCTGGAACAAGGTCATCAGCACCGCGCGCATCCGTTCGGGATCAACCTTGCGCAGCGCCCAGGGCGCCTGTGCGTCGACATATTGGTTGCAGGCGAAGACGGCGCGGATCCAGTCCTCGATCCCGATCGAGAAAGCGAGCTGCTCGAATTCGCGCGGCAGGCGCTCTTCGGCCATCGCGAGCAGGTCGGCGAGCAGGTCGGCATCCTCCTGCGACGGCGTGTAATCGGTGGAAATTACTCCATCCAGATTCTTGAAAATCATCGACAAACTGCGCTGCGCGAGATTGCCGAAGCTGTTCGCGAGGTCGGCATTGGCGGTGCGCACGATCGCTTCGGCCGAATAGCTGCCGTCCTGTCCGAAACTGACTTCGCGGAGCAGATAATAGCGTAGTGCATCGACCCCGAAACGCTCGGCCAGCTCCATCGGATCGACGACATTACCGAGCGATTTCGACATTTTCTCGCCGCGGTTGAGCAGGAAGCCGTGGCCGAACACCTGTTGGGGCAGCGGCAATTTGGCGCTCATCAGGAAGGCCGGCCAGTAAACCGTATGAAAACGAACGATATCCTTGCCGATCATATGGATATTCGCGGGCCAGAATTTGCCGAAATCTCCGTCGGTATCGGGATAACCAAGCCCCGAGAGATAGGTGGTCAGCGCATCGACCCAGACATACATGACATGCCCCGGCGAGCCCGGCACCGGCACCCCCCAGTCGAAGCTGGTGCGCGAGACGCTGAGATCCTTGAGCCCGCCCTCGACGAAGCGCAGCACCTCGTTGCGGCGGCTTTCGGGGCGGATGAAATCGGGCCGTTCGGCATAGAGCGCGAGCAGCTTGTCCTGATAATTCGACAGGCGGAAGAACCAGCTTTCCTCGACCGTCCATTCGACGGGGGTGCCCTGCGGCGACAGGCGGACGCCCCCTTCCCCGTCGGTGAGTTCGTCTTCGTCGTAGAAAGCCTCGTCGCGAACCGAATACCAGCCCTCGTAGCGGTCGAGATAAAGGTCGCCATTCGCTTCCATCGCCTGCCAGATCGCCTGCGACGCGCGATGATGCGCGGGATCGGAGGTGCGCATGAAATTATCATAGCTGATGTTCAGCTTGGCATACATCTCACGGAAATATCCCGACATTTCATCGGCGAGATCGATCGTTTCGCGACCCTGACCGCGCGCGGTCTGGAACATCTTCAGCCCGTGCTCGTCGGTGCCGGTGACAAGGCGCACGTCGCGGCCGCGCGCGCGCTGGAACCGCGCCATGACGTCGGTGGCGATGGCTTCATAAGCGTGGCCGATATGCGGACGGCCGTTGGGATAGCTGATGGCGGTGGTGATATAGAAAGGCTCGGACATGCGCGCGCCTTAGCGGTTGCGGGGCGCGAGGGGAAGGGCGGCCTTCGCCCTCCCCCCTTTCCAAGGGCAGGGTTATCGCGCGCGCTCGCGCGGTGCGAGTTCGGCAAGGCAGTTGCCGATCTCGAAACCGACCATCGCGCCGTCATAGGACCCACGAACCGCGTCGCGCACGGTGCGCTGCACCCGGTCCCATTGCGCGAGCACCGGCGCGATCTCGGCGATCGGACGCTCGTGCGCCAGCCGCGCGAGCAGGCCGGGAACGATATCGATCACCAGCTCGAGCCGCGCGCGATTGCTCGTCCCGCCGACCTCGCGCGCGAGCGCTTCGCGCAGGCGATTGCCGGGGTCGCCGCCGGCCGCGATCGCCAGCAGCTTTGCCTCCATCGCCGCAACGTCGCTATCGATCAGCGCAAGCGCCTTGCCGGGAACGCCGCCCGATGCGGACACGATCGCGCGCAGTTCGGCCGTATCGATCATCGGGCGCAGATCGTGGAGCCACGCCATCATGACGTCATGCTCAACCGGTTGAAAACGCAGGATTCGGCAGCGCGAGCGGATCGTCGGCAGCAAGCGCCCCGGCGAATGGCTCACGAGCAGGAACAATGTCTGCGCGGGCGGCTCCTCGAGCGTCTTGAGCAGCGCATTGGCGCCATCGGTCTCGAGATCGTCGACCGCATCGACAATGATCACGCGCCAGTCGCCAAGCGACAGCGACAGGTGCAGCCGGCGGATAACGCCGCGAACCTGATCGATGGTGATGTTGCGCGCGAGTTCCTTTCCCTTGTCCTTCGGCTGGCGCGCGAGTTGGATGATCTCGGGGTGATTGCCTGCCTCGACCAGCTTGCCCGCGGCGGCATCGCCCGGGTCGTCGAGCGTGATCGCCTGCCCTGCACCCGCCTGACCATGGGTGGCGAGGAAGCGTGCGACGCGCGCGGCGAAAGCCCCCTTCCCCATCCCCTGCGGCCCGGCGAGCAGCCAGGCATGGTGCATCCGCCCGCCCTGCCAGGCTTCGAGAAAGGCCTTTTCGGCGTCGCTATGGCCGATCAAGGTCACAGCCAGGGTTCCAGTTCGGCGAGGATCGCGGCGGTCACCGCTTCGGCGGGCGCGTCGGCGTCGATCACGCGCCAGCGGTCGGGTTCGGCCGCTGCCATCTCGGCGAAGCGCGCGGCGAGGCGGGCCTGATAGTCGGCGGGCTTGCTGCCCATGCGGTCGGCGCCCGCGGCGTCGCGTAGCGCGAGCCGCTGATCGGCCTCGCGCGCGCTGACGGTGAGCAAGAAGGTGCGGTCGGGAAGCAGGCCGAGCGAGCCGAAGCCATGCAGCGCCAGCAGATCGGCGTCGGTGATGCCGCCGCCGCCGCCCTGGTAGGCGCGCGAGCTGTCGACGAAGCGGTCGCAGAGCACCCAGGCGCCGCGATCCAGCGCGGGGCGGATCGTGCGCGCGACATGGTCGGCGCGCGCCGCGGCGAAGAGCAACGCTTCGCTCCGCGCATCCCAGCGGTCGTCGCTTCCTTCCATCAGCAGCGCGCGAATGGCTTCGGCGCCGGCGCTGCCGCCGGGTTCGCGGGTCGCGACGACCTCGACCCCGCGCGCGGCGAGCGCGGCGGATAGCGCGCGGATCTGGGTCGACTTGCCGACCCCTTCGCCGCCCTCGAGGGTGATGAAGCGGCCGCTCACCAGCCGGTCAGCCGGTAGAATCCGGTGCGCAGCCTTGCCCCGAAACCGCCTGCGCCGACATCGTTCGCGGCGAGCAGCGGCGTGACCTGCGGCGGCAGGCCGTCGGGGGTGACGACAAGATCAGCGACCCGCGTCCCGCGCGCGACCGGCGCCGGAACGGGCGATCGGCTGCGCATCACGGCACTGTAGCCGCCGGTGTAGCCGCGCGGGACCGTCATCCGCACCGGAATCGCGGCTTCGGCAAGGACGGCGGGCGCACGCCCCTGCCCCGCGTCGACGCGGCCGATCTTCGCGCCCGCGGGCACGAGTTCGCGCCCTTCCCATTGCTCGAAGCCCCAGGTCATCAGCCGTGCGGCCTCATCGCGGCGCGCCTTGTCGCTCGCCATGCCGGCGACGACCATGATCAACCGCCGCCCGCCGCGTTTCGCCGAGCCGAGGAAGCAATAGCCCGCTTCGGCAGTATGGCCGGTCTTGAGCCCGTCGACCCCCTCGACGCGGCCGAGGATCGGATTGGTGTTCGGCTGGACGATCGGCTTGCCGTCAGGGCTCTTGCCGTGCTGCAGTTTCGGCAGCGAAAAATAGCGCGCATAGTCGCGCGGATGCTCGCGGATCAGGCGATCAGCGAGCAGGATCAGGTCGGCGGCGCTGACCTTGGTGACGCCGCCGTCGGGCCAGCCGTTCGGGGTACCGAAATGACTCGACGTCATGCCAAGTTTTGCAGCCATCACATTCATTCGCTTGACGAAAGCCTCTTCGCTGCCGTCGATCCCTACGGCCAGCGCGGCGGCGGCGTCGTTGGCCGATACGGTGATCAGCCCCTTGAGCAACTCATCGACCGAGATTTTCTCGCCCGAGCGCAGGAACATCGTCGAGCCGCCGTTGCTGCCGTTCCATTTCTTCCACGTCGCCTGACCGACGGTGATGATCTTGTCGCGCGGCAGTTCGCCCTTTTCGATCAGGTCGAGGACGATATAGGCGGTCATCACCTTCGCCATCGAGGCGGGCGGGAAGCGCTTTTCGGCGCCGCGCGAAAAGAGGATCGCGCCCGAATCGAGATCCTTGAGCATCACGATCGGCGCCTGCGTCATATAGAGCGGGCGGCTGGCGGGCGCCGACTTCGAAGGCGCATCGCCTGCCGAAGCCGCCGGAAAGGCCGCGATAAGCGCCAGCGCCGCGGCGCCGCCGATTGCGGCCCTGACGATGAAAAAGGGCCTTCGCATCGCGGCCGTCAACGGTCGCGAACGACCGCCGCGTCGCGGAAGCCCTTATCCCTGGCCTTGCCGAGCGCGGTGCGCGCCTCGGCTTCATTGGCGAACGGCCCCATGCGGACCCGCCAATATTTGCCCGCCTTCGCCACCGTCCCGCCGATCGACTTGGCCGCGGCGGCAGCGCGCGCTTCGGTGCTGAAGGCGCCGACCTGAACCTGATAGGCCCCCGTAGCGGTGGCGGGTTTCGCGGGAGCAGGTTTCGACGCCGGCTTCGACGGCTGGACAGCGAGGCGGTCGTCGCCGGGCTTGACCTTGCCCGACGCCACCGGCGGCGCGGGCTGCGCCGCGACGGGCGCGGTGGCAGGCTTGGGCGCGGGTTGAGCCTTGAGCTTCTTGCGCAGGATCGCGAGCAGCGAGTCGGGGGTCGCGATCCGTTCGGGGACCGCGCGGCCCGCGCGAAGCTGCGCGCGTTCGGCCTGCGGCGGGTTGGTTCGGCGCACCCGCACCGCGGCGTTGCCGCCGGTGATGCCGAGCTGTTCGGCTGCGCCGCGCGACAGGTCGATCAGCCGGTCGTTCGTCATCGGCCCTCGGTCGTTGACGCGGACGAGGATCGTGCGCCCGGTATCGAGCGCCGTCACCTCGACATAGCTCGGCAGCGGCAGCGTCTTGTGTGCGGCGCTGATGCCGTCGGGGTCGAAGATTTCGCCATTGGCGGTCGGTTTGCCGGCGAGCTCGTCGCCATACCAGCTCGCATAGCCGACATCGTCGTAATCGGGGATGTCGATGGGCGTGTAAGTGACCCCGGCGACGGTGTAGGGATCGCCGAGCTTGACCGGCGTGTCGCTGACCCGTTCGACCAGCGGTGCGGGCGCCGGGCCCGCAGTGGGCCCGCCTTCGCGCTTGCCATCCATCGCCCCGCATCCCGAAAGCAGCAACGCCGCCCCCGCGATCAGGGCCCCCTCCCTAACGATCGATTTCATCCGCCAGCAACCCCACAGACAGTGCGTAAAAGTTGGAACAATTATAGTCCAATATCGCACGATAGTTGCCAGTCAGCAAATAAGCGGTTTTTCCCGGACCATCGGGTTCGAGCAAGGTTGCCTGCACCTGCCCGTCGGGCCAGCGGCCGCTGAGCGTCTGAAAACCGTCGGCGCGCCATTCGGCCATCGAGCGCCAGCGGCTGTAGCGCGCGAAGACGCGCGGGCAGCGCGTCGGCTGCAGGCGGCTCGCCATCGCGGCACGATTATAGCCGGCGGGAACCTGCACCGCGACGCCCCACGGCTGCCCCGCCCGCCAGCCGGCGCGGCGCAGATAGGCGCCGATCGATTCGATCGCGTCGGCCTCGCTCGACCAGATGCGCGCGACGCCGTCGCCATCGCCGTCCTCGGCCACTTGCAGATAGACCGAGGGGAGGAATTGCGGATAGCCGAAGGCGCCGGCCCAGCTTCCCTTGAGCACGTCGCGCGGCACGCCCTTTTGCACCATTTCGAGCGTCGCGATAAATTCGGGCTCGAACAAGGTGCGGCGGCGCCCTTCATAGGCGAGCGTCGCCAGCGCCTCGGGCAGATCGAAATTGCCGGTCACCGCGCCATAGGCGGTTTCGTGGCCGAAGATCGCGATCATGATGCTCGTCGGTACCCCGGTGCGCTGCTCGATACGCGACAGCAGGGGCAGCAGCCGGTCGTGGACGCGCCGCCCGCCGTTGATCCGCGCCGCATCGACATGTTTCACGCGATAGGGCGCGAAAGCCGGGATCGGCGTGTTCGGATTCGGCGGCGCGCCGAGATTGTCGCGGTCGAGCGCGATGACGCGGGGATTATAGCGCAATCCTGACGTCACTCGGTCGAAGGTCGCGCGCGAAACCCCGCGCGCCTGAGCTTTCGGCCACAACGACTGGACATAGGCGTCGAAGCCCGCGTCGCTCTGTGCGTAGAGCGGGCCCGACATCACCATCGACCAGGCCGAGAGGGTGAAGCCCAGCAGGCTGGAAAGACGACCGATTCTGAAACCTCTAGCGTGCATCATGTCCCACCCCATAGAATCGGATTGAACCAGATGCACGCGGCTTCGCCATCCGCCGCGAGACAGGTCGAGTCATTCGCGCGGCGAACCGAGCCGTCGATCTTTTGCTTGCCGCGGGGGCGCCGCGCGCTATGTCGGCGGCAGTGGACAGGTGGCCGAGTGGTTTAAGGCAGCGGTCTTGAAAACCGCCGTGGGTGCAAGCTCACCGTGGGTTCGAATCCCACCCTGTCCGCCAGGTTTCAATCCCACTCTTTCCCGAACCGTCTCCGAAACCCCAGCTTAGCTGCGGGTTTGAGATGCGATTCGCATCCCTGTGCGTCCCACATGATCCAGGCCGACATTTTTGCCAATGTGGGAACAAATTTTATGATCAGAGGGATGAAAAGCACTTCGAACGGGCTCTCGAGGCCCAAGGAAAAACAGCGGCGCGTGAGTCTCGGCGACGGCCTCATGCGCCTCGAACGGCCGGGGGGCACCAGCAGCTGGGTGTGCCGGGTCCAGAGCGACGGCGTGCGCCGCGATTTCGGCCTTGGCAGCTGCCAGAAAGTCAGTCTGGCTCAGGCGCGCGAAATGGCGCAAGAAATTCGCAGCCAGATCGAGATGGGCGTTGATCCTCAAATTGAGCGCCGCAAGCGACAGGCAGTGCCGACCTTCAAGGACGCCGCCGTCACAACCTACGAGATACACTCGAAGACGTGGCGCAACGGCAAGCATCACGCGCAATGGATGCGAACGATGGAGCTTTACGCCTTCCCGCACATCGGAAAATTCAAGGTCGATCAGATCACCGGTCCTATGATCCGCGACCTGCTCGCGGAAATCTGGCTAGCGAAGCCCGAGACGGCGCGCCGGGTCCGCCAACGGATCGGCGCCGTGCTCGATTGGGCTTATGCGTCGGGCTATCGCGATACCGATGCCCCGATGCGGGCGATCACGAAAGGCCTGCCCCGCCAGCCCCGCCGGGACAATCATTTCGCGGCGATGTCCTATGAAGATGTTCCCGCGTTCGTGCAGCGATTGCGTGAGCGGGAATCGTTCAGCCGCCTCGCGCTCGAATTTGCGATTTTCACGGCCGCCCGGTCGGGGGAGGTTCGCGGGGCGACGTGGGGTGAGTTCGACCTAGAAAAGAGGCTGTGGAAACTCTCCAAGGACCGCATGAAGGCCTATCGGGAGCATGTCGTTCCCCTCACCCGCCGCCCGCTGCGCATCGTCGAGCGGTGCGCGCGGCTCCGCATCAAGGGGTGCGATCTTGTCTTTCCCGGTATGCGGCGCAATCGACCGCTGTCGGATCAGACGCTGACCAAGCTGCTCCGGGAAATGGGCGAGCCATACACGGCCCACGGGTTCCGCTCGTCATTCCGGGATTGGGTGAGCGAGGAAACGAACCACCCGAGCGACGTTGCCGAAGCCGCCCTCGCCCACACGGTCGCGAATAAGGTCGAGGCCGCCTATCGGCGCGGCAACCTCCTCGAAAAGCGCCGCCTGATGATGGAGGATTGGGCGAACTATTGCGACGGGAGGAAGCGGTGAGCCGCTACACCCGCGCGCGGCGCCACCTGCTCCGTCAATATGAGCGCGCCGTCGATCGGATCGGCGAGGCCGACCGCGCCATCTTTCTCGGTCACCGTGTCGAGGAGCTCAGCTATCGCCAGCTTGCCGAGCGCCATGGCGTCAGCATTGCCGAGGTCGAACAAGCGATGATCCGCAGTTTGCGGGTCATCGCTCAGGCCGTCGATGGAAAGAACCGCAGGTGGTGGCAATTCTGGCGGCAGTGACGCCGCTTCGACCTTGCCAATCAGCCGCCGCGCCGACAGGGTGCCGCCAGCGATGAAAACCGACCTCGACCATCTTCCCGCCAACAAACAGCGCGAGCTTGAACGCGTGAAGGCAATCGTCTTCGAAGAGTTCGAAGATGCGATCGCACTCGGCACCATGGGCTGGAAGAAGAAAGGGCGGATCGACAAGATCATCCTTTACGGCAGCTACGCGCGCGGCGGCTGGGTCGATGAGCCGCACACCGCCAAGGGCTACCGCTCCGACTTCGACCTTCTCATCATCGTCAACGACAAGCGTCTGACGGAGAAGGTCGATTTCTGGGGCAAGCTCGAAGACCGGCTCATTCGCGAACTCGCGATCGACAAGACGCTCAAGACGCCGGTCAACTTCATCGTTCACACGCTGCAGGAAGTGAACGATGGCCTCGCCCATGGCCGCTATTTCTTCATGGACGTCGCGCGCGACGGAATCGCGCTCTACGAATATGACGACAAGCCGCTCCACACGCCCAAGCCAAAAACGCCGGAGCAGGCGCTGGCGATGGCGCGGGAATATTTTGACGAATGGTTTCCGTCAGCAATGGGTCGGGAAAAGCTCGCTCGATACGCGGTTCAAGAAGGCCTATTGAAGCACGCGGCATTTGAATATCATCAGACAGCGGAGACGCTTTATCATTGCGTCCTGTTGGTCTGCACCTTCTATACCCCGCACGTCCACAATCTCGCCTTCCTGCGCACGCAGGCTGAGCGCATCGACATGCGCTTGGTCGATGCTTGGCCACGTGAGCGCCGCGAGGACCGGGCAAGATTTGAAAAGCTGAAAGAGGCCTATGTGAAGGCCCGCTATTCGAAGCATTACCGCATCACCGGAGAGGAGCTGACGTGGCTTGGTAGTTGCGTCGAGGAACTCGGCCGCGCGGTCCACGCGATTTGCTCGGAGCGGATAGCCCAACTCGAAGCAAACGCTTCAACTCGCCCCTGATCGTCCAATGCCATACAAAAACCGCGCGGCTGCGCGCGGTTTCGCGTGCCGGGTATGGCATGTTTGCCCGGTGCCATACGCTCAAAGCCGCAGAAATCCGACCATCGCGTGCCGAAGGCTGGCACGGCTTTTATCTTGCCCTCTTAAAATCATCCTCACCAACTGCATTCCTGACGCAAGACCCCTCACCATCAACGGCTGAAATCGACCGATTGCAGACATTAGCCGCTCCGGAGCTACCGTCGTTTCGACCGTTTAACTTGCCTCCATATATGGATTGGCTGAGCCGGAGCGCCCATGATTGAGCAGGCTGCGTTTCGCAGAACCTGAACCAAGAACGAACTTGCCAGATACCCAGCCAATATGCAGATCGCGACAGCGGCCATCGCTGGAGTTTTACCCCATTCGATAGTCGCTCGCCCGATGATTAGCGCGAGGCCAACGGGACCCAGGAGGACTGCAAACTTGGCAAGAAGGCCCGGGATTACGAGCCATCGGGAATCTCGTTGTCCCCGCCGAGGACGATACGAGTAAGCGTTGATCACTGCCAAAGCGAATATCCCGACGACCCATAGGCTCGCCGCACGAAACGCAATCGCTTCTGTTGTCAGACTGCTCATTGTCGGCACCGCAATAACGGTAGGCATTTCCGCTTACCACCCCATTTCGGGCGCTGCATCCGCGCTGCCGACATGGCGGCAAACGACCGTCTACCGACGTTGACAGTCGATGAGCCAACCCTTCATAGCCCGGCCATGCCCAACACTATTTATTTCGAATGCGAGTATCTGGACGGGCAAACACCTGCCCTGATGCCCTGTATCGACGGCAGTCGCCTCGCAGACCTTGTGGCTGAGTTCGAACGAGCAAGCGGTTTCAACGATCCTGCGGGTGGCTACGGCGGGATAGTGCCATCATACTCCAATCTCGGCCCGCTCTCGGACTATTTTTCTGGGCAGCAGGAACCAGTCGAAGGCGATGAATCGGGCGAAATCTATGCGCTGTTTTGCGATTGTGGTGAGGCCGGTTGCTGGCCCCTCATGGCTCATGTCCGCATAGAAGGGGAGCGCGTGCTTTGGGATCGCTTCGCGCAACCTCACCGACCCAATCGAGACTATTCTGGGTTCGGCCCGTTCGAGTTCGATCGATCAGCATATCGGCAAGCGATAGAGCGAATCGCGCCCTTCAGCGTCACGGATTGACGTCCGCTCCCACCCCATTTCGGCCGCTCGCCGCCGGGGATGGCCGAATGACGGCAAACGACCGATTGCTGCCGAACGGGATGTGAACCCCGGCGAAAGCCGGGGCCCAGAATTCCGATACGAACGTCACAGGTTGCCGCACTGGGCCCCGGCTTTCGCCGGGGTTCACGAGGGGACAGCTCCCCACCCCAAAACGGTCAATCGCCCCTGGGCTCGCTCAATTGCCGGAGCCGCATTTTTCGGGCCGCGATGCTTCGCATCGGACCCACAATCTATAATCACACACCTTACGCACGGGTGCATAGCGCTTTTCCGCCACTTATCGAGGCGACAATCCGACTACACCGCTGCCTCGTTTCCGCAAAGTGACGGTATTCTGCTACGTTTCGAGGCTGCGCATCGCACTCTCGCCGGACACGAATATGGCGGACGAAAATGACCTGAGCGGCGGATCAACCGCGCGCGAATTGGAAGCGCTGAACCGGCGTCCGGGTGACGTGTAGATCGTCCCTCCGGCCGAAAGCCGCTGTCCCTCGACACCCCGCCGGCGTCCGCAAACGCGTGGCGATGCTCCCGTATGCGGAGCGTCCGGCGACAACCCAGAGCATCCAACGGGGCGAGTTGCGGTAGCCGGGCGTAGAAAAACAGGCATTGGCGCACAAACGTCGTGTGGAACGGCGCAGCACAAATTTGGATAATCGGGCGAGACGGGGCGGCAACCCTTCCAGCCGCCCCGTCACCGTTCAAGAGCGAGGGTGCCGTTGTGCCATTTAAGTCCCCTGCCCCACCACCGTCCTCACCGCTTGCAATAGAGCCCATCAGCATGCGGGTTCCAGATGCTTGCCGATTTACGGGACTCAGCCGCAGTTCCCTCTACCTTCTCATCGCAAGGGGTGAAGTCGAGATCGTCAAGATGGGCGCCGCGACCTTGGTCCTGACGGAAAGTCTCCGCAACTTGATCGAGCGGCAGCGCGGCACTTCTACCAGCCAGACGGCGGTGCCAATCCGACGCCGCAGCGATCAGGGCGAAGTCCGGAAGTCTGGTCGGCAATCTCGCAGCAGGCGCGCGGCCAACGATTTTGCGTCTATTCCCCTCTTCGAGCGGGAATAGGCAGCTTCGCGCCTCATTGAAGCCGTCCACGACATGCGTGGCTGAGTTCAGAAGCGGTCGTTGACGCATGAGGTAGCGATTACCGGCGCAACCGCCGACCGAGGGTCACGCCAGCCCCGCCGCGGCGGCTCCGTCCGGCGCGGTTCCATGACGTGCGGCATCGTCCAACACGCGCTCGACCGGGCGTTTCATTGCGAGCAGCAGCATAAGGCCGGCCAACGGCAGGCAAGCGATGAGAAGCCAGTAGAGAGCTGGTCCAAGCGGTTCGTAAAAGCGCCCCATCCAGCCGAGCAGGAAATAGCTGAAGGCGCTGGCGAGCTTGAACACCGCCATCATCGTCGCGGTCACCGATTGCGGGGCGCTACGCGAGATGATCGCCTGGGGCGGGGCCTCCATCCATACGGTGAACAGATCGATGATCAGATAGAAGCCGAGCCAGAGCAGCACTGGCACGACAGGAAGCAGCGACACCGCGGAAATGTAGAGATAGCCCAGCGTCATGCCCGCGCACGAAATGCCCAACTTTGCAAGATCGCTCATCTCGCGTCCACGATCGGCCAGCCGCTTCCACAACGCATTACCGATCAGCACCCCGACGATCGTCATCGCTCCATCGAAGATGCCCACCCAAGTGACCGGCACTTCCCAGCCGAGCACGACGCGATCCACCGCGGTGTCGGCCCAGACGAACATCACGCCATACGCCTGAAACAGCGCGGAACTGGCGAGCAGATAGGGGAGGAGGATCAGCATCAGCACCCCCAGCACGCGCCATTGCCGGGCCGTCAGCTTCGGATGGTCGCTGCGCTTGCTGATCCGGTCAGGCGGCAAGTGACGACGGCCGGTTAGATAGATGACCAGGCCGATCAACATGCCCAGCCCCGCCGCGCCGAAGCCATAGTGCCAGCCGACTTTCTCCCCCAGCGTACCCACCACCAGCGGCGCGATCAGCGCGCCGATATTGAGCGCCAGCAGATAGAGCCCGAAGGCGCGGGTGCGCCGGTGATCGCCGGGCGCGTAGAGTTGGCCGACCTGCGCGGCCATATTGCCGATCACGCAGCCCGCTCCGATCACAATTAGCGTCAGCGCGAGCAGGAAGAACGGCTCCGACGCCATCGCCAGGTGTCCGCACGCCATCAGTATGCAACCGACCGAGACCGTCCGCGTCTTTCCCAGCACGCGGTCGCCGAGCCATGCGCCTGCCAGCGGCGTGACGTAGATCAGGCCCGAATAGATGCCATAGGTCTGCGCAGCGAAGGCAAGGTCGGTCATCGGGCCGAAGATCGAGACCAGCGCCTCGCGGAAGCTGGCCAGGCCCAGCACGCCCCGCGCATGTTCGGGCTGGAGCAGATGCTTGGTCATGTAGAGCATGAGCAGCGCCTGCATTCCGTAAAAGGAGAAGCGCTCCCACATCTCGGTGCCGGCCAGGACTGTCAGGCCGGCGGGATGCCCAAACACAGTGCTCGGCTTAGCGTGGCTCGTCATGCATTGTCCCCCGAAGATTGGCGGAGGCTATGACAGCGGTCAGCCGCGGTCCATCGCATATTACAGACGGCTCATCCAACCTTTCAGCATTTGATCGACTCGATCAGCCAAGCTCACGGGTCGCTGATGGCGGTCGCCCGACCATTGTCTGCAAAGCGCCTGATCCCGGCTGTTGGGGCGTCCGCGACGCGATCCTGGGTGAGCCCGGCGAGCCGGTCAACGATGACCCGCTTGTGTCGTCAACTTTGCATGCGGAGGCGGATGATCAAGCGCCAATTGGGCCGAAAGTTCGACCTGACTCTCCGTCGCAACCGCACCCTTGTTCCGGCCGATATTCGAGCCTGCCGCCAGAAAGTCCGCGAAGTGTGCCGCGAGCGGAAATCCGGTGATCCCCTCGATAAACAGGAATTGGCCTTGGGGATTATTCTCTAGCCAGATTGGCGTTCCGTCGGCTCGCAACTTGATGTCGACGATTCCCATCTCGAGCGAAAACCGTTGCTGATATGCCGCCAGCCGCCGCTGAAGCTCGCCGTCCAGCTGGACCATCTCAATATCAGTCGGCAGCGCCTTGCGCCAGTCGAGTTCGGGAGTCGAAATCCGGGCCGCGAAGAAGCGATCTCCGAAGATCGAGATACGAAGGTGATCCTGTCCCTCGACCACTTCCTGATAGATGGTCGGGCAAGCCAGGATGCTTGCGTCGGGTGGCAAATTCTCCGTCGTCACCGTTGCTGCGAAGAGCGCGGTTTTGAGGGTGCCGCTTACATTCTTCACTACCGCTCGGCCCCCAAGATCGCCGATGAATTGTCGTACGCGACCAGGCTCATTTGATATCAATGTCCGGGGCACGGTCAGGCCGACGTCGCGTGCCACCTTGAGTTGGTTCGCCTTGAACGATGCGGCATCCGTGGCGTCCGGGTGCGATATCCATCTGCCATCAAAGCCGGCGGTCAATGCGCCCCGAAGGCCGGCCCGCCAGTCACGGTTGATGAAATCGTCTTGAACGTCGCCAAGGCTTTCTCTGCCCTTTTGCACAGTCGCCGATCGACGCCACCAGATGGCATCCAAATCCGCGATCGCACATGGGCGTCCATCGATCGTGAGGATGCAGGCGCCGTCGTTCGCCCAGCCCAGCGTAGTCTGCTCGTGGACGGCGTCGACCGTCACATAGTGGCAGTCGACGCCCCTCCGTTTAAGCTCGTCCCTGATCACAAATGCATGCAAATCGTCCTTGAGCGAAGTGATCAGGACGATCGGCACGTTAGATCAGTCCGAATCGCAATCGTCGGCCGAACCCCCGCAGTATGATTCGCAGCAGGTGCCCGAAAGGTTGGAAAAATCGGCCTTGAAGCCGACCTTGGTTTTCATAGCCTCTTCCCAACGCCTTAAGTCCTCAGGCGAGCTAAGTTGCTTAACGTCGGTAGGTTGATAATGAAAAATTACAGGCGAACCTTCCATCAATCCCGTCATGATTCCCTCCCTTGCAAGTATAGGAAGCATATCTTGCAATCGCTTGGGAACGAACAACAGAAAGGTCCGATCTGAACCCTCGACACGACGGGGCAGGTTTCTGCAAATCTGAGGAAGAATAATCCGTGATTCGATAGAGGCAGCGGATATCGTGCCCATCGCGGAACGGCGGCTAGCAGGGGTCAGGCATCAAAATCAGACGGACGGCTATCGTTGAGAGTTTCGGACGCCGTCAGGCGTCGGAAAGTCTTCGATGCCCGAACCGCGGGGGTCATGGGCTGAGCTATGGGGAAAGCGGTTTTACGCAGGTCGTAGTGCTGGACGTTGCTGCCCAAAATCGGACGCATCTGAGATCGGACCGGCTGAATTTGGATCGCAAAAGCGGACGCCGAAAAGCGGACGGGCCGATTTTGCGGTTCCGGCGTCTGCTTTTGGGCAGGGCGAGCGCAAGTGTGTCCGCTTCCGGACGCAGGGCTGCGCCGGGTATGGGAATGGATGAGCCGTGCCGGGTCACGGCGCCTGTATCCCGGATAAGGGTGCGGGCCGGGGTGGCGCCCGGGGTTGATATCGGCGCTCGAACACCTCGATGATGACCATGGTGCCACCGCAGCACGGGCACAGCGGCTGAGCTTCGAGCTCGGCGGGCGGATCGTCGGCCGGCGCGGGGGCGACATTGAGCAGACGGCGGGCGCGTTCGAGATGAGCCTTGCGCCTGGCGGAGGCGAGCAGGCCATAGTGGCGGATGCGGTGGAACCCGCGCGGCAGGGCGTGGAGGAGGAAACGGCGGAGGAACTCGTCGGCGACGAGGGTCATGACCTGCTGCCGTCCGTCACCGGCCTTGCGGTAGTCCTTGTAGCGGAAGGTGACCCCGGCTTCGTCGAACCGGAGGAGGCGGCTGTTCGAAATGGCGACGCGGTGGGTGTAGCGGGACAGATAGGCGAGGACCGCTTCGGGGCCGGCGAACGGCGGCTTGGCGTAGACGACCCAGCGCTTCTTCCTGACGGGCGAGAGGTGGCGAAGGAAAGCGCGCCGCTCGGCAAGCGCCGACATGCTGCCGTAGAATGCGAGCTGCCCGCGGTCATGGAGGGCGTGCAGCCGGGTCAGGAACAGGCGGCGGAAGAGCGCGCCAAGCACGCGGACCGGGAGCAGGAAGGCCGGGCGTGCGGATATCCAGCGCGTTCCATCGCGCGAGATGCCGCCGCCCGGCACGATCATGTGGATGTGGGGATGATGGGTGAGTGCAGATCCCCATGTGTGAAGAACGGCGGTGATGCCGATCCGGGCGCCGAGGTGCTTCGGGTCGGCAGCGATGGTCAGCATCGTATCGGCCGCGGCCTTGAACAGCAGGTCATAGACGAGGGCCTTGTTATAATAGGCGATGGCGGCGACCTCGGCGGGGAGCGTGAAGACGACGTGGAAATAGCCGACCGGGAGCAGGTCGGCCTCGCGGGCTTCGAGCCAGGCGCGTGCCGCGGCGCCCTGGCACCTGGGGCAGTGCCGGTTGCGGCAGCTGTTGTAAGCGATCCGCCAATGCCCGCAGTCGGTGCAGGCTTCGACATGGCCGCCGAGCGCGGCGGTGCGGCAATGTTCGATCGCCGACATGATCTTGAGCTGGTGTAGGCTCAGATGTCCGGCATGGGCCATGCGATAGGCAGGCCCCGCGGCACGGAAGATGTCGGCGACCTCGAGCGAGGCGCGCATCGCCTTAGCCGTCAGGCGCCTCTTCGTCCGGCGCGGCCAGCGCAAGCCTGTCGAGCGGACTGACGACCGACCGAACGGTCTTCGTTGCGACCTGCGCGTAGAAGGCGGTGGTGTTTAGCTTGGCGTGACCGAGCAGCGCCTGAATGACGCGGATATCGACGCCATCCTCGAGCAGGTGGGTGGCGAAGCTGTGGCGCAGCGTATGCGGTCCGACCCGCTTGGAGATATCCGCGGCCTCGGCGGCTTCGACGACGACGCGGTAGAGCTGGCGGGTGCTGATCGGAGCCGAGGCGCTCTGTCCCGGGAACAGCCAGCCCTCCGGCAGGAGCACGCCCTGCTGCCGCCCGGCGCGCCACCAGTCGCGCAGCAGCAGGAGCAGGCCTTCGGGCAGCATGGCATTGCGGTAGCGGCCGCCCTTACCGCGCTCGATCCGGAGCAGCATGCGCTTGCTGTCGATATCGCTGACCTTGAGCGCCGACACCTCGGCGACGCGCAAGCCTGCGCCATAGGCGACCGACAGGGCAGCTTGATGCTTGAGGCAGCGAGTGGCATCAAGCAGACGCTTCACCTCGGCCATGGTCAGAACGACCGGGATCTTGCGAACCTGCTTGGTGCGGATCAGCTTACGCGCAAGATCGGGGCGGTCGAGCGTGTGCGTGAAGAAGAACCTAAGCGCGCCAACGATGCTGTTCATCGTGGGCGCCGGGACGCCCGCCTCGAGCTGCTCGAACTGGAACTGGCGGATATCCTCGGCGGTCGCGGTGTGGGGAGAGCGCTGCAGCCAGGTTGCGAACCGCCCGACGTCGCGCAAATAATTACGCTGCGTCTCCGGCCCGAACCTGCGCAGCGCCATGTCGTCCAGCAGGCGCTGGCGCAGCGGGCTGATCGGACCAATCTGTACAAGCTCATTCATCGCTCGACTCCTCAGTTGAAGGGGTCGAAAAGCTCTGCCTATGGCAGCCGACGTTCAATCAGGAGCGGCGATCGCTGGATGGCTTTACGTCGAGGCTAGCGCCAATCCACGCAGTGGTTCGTGCATCGGGCAAAGCCATTAGGCGATCGCATACCGGTGCTGAAGCTTCTGGCGCGCAAGCCCTTCGTCCAGTTTGTAACGGCGCCCGGACCCTCGGACTTCGACGGGCTCGATTCAGATATTCAGCTCAAGCCTGTTGGTGGAAATGGTGCCGACCGCGCCGGGTTTAGCCGATTTTACGAATTCGAGGAAGCAGTGGCAGGCGGTTGCCTGCAACTGCGGCATGGCATCTTGCCAATATTTGCCGTAGCCGGCGAACACAGCGATCCCCTCGATCGACGACAGTATGAAGGTGGACAGGACGGAGCGGTCGCTCGCCGACAGGGCGGGGTTCAGTTCGCCGATGATTTCGTCGAAGCGCTCATGTTCGCGAAGATAGAGTTCGTCGACGCACTGTTTCGCAAAGGGGTCATGGTTCGCGAGCGACCATAGCTCGGGGAACAGATAACTGGTCTGGCGTGTCGTGCCGTCCTGAAGGATGAAGGAAATCAGCTGGGTCAGCTTGCTTTCCGGGTCACCGTCGGCGCCGGCGGTCGCTTCGCTGATCGCCGCTTCGTAACTGCCCGATATCGCCTGGAGAAGCGCGCGGACGAGATCGTCCTTCGACTTGAAATAATAGGAGATATTGCCCGCCTTCATGCCGCATTCCTTGGCAATGCGACGAAGCGTCATGTCCTTGTAGCCATGCTCGACGAGCACCGAGACGGCAGTCTTCAGAATCAGCTCGAAGCCTTCCTGGCCGCGTGCATATCCGCCTTCGCGCGGGACGAACCTCAAAACCGAAAAATTCAGATCGGGCACCCCGATACCTTTCTTCCAGCGCCAGCTGTGGGCTTGAACAACCACTACCCCCGGACTTTCGGGCCGGCAAACCGGTTAAGCCGCTCGCGTCATCAAATGCAATTCTTGACATATGTCAAAAAAATGAGGAACCGTCTTGACGGTGGGATAGGCGACCGTTGCCGTTCCCCCTGCGTCGAAGGAACGAAAAATGGACAAGAGCCGAACATCTGCTCCGCATAAGCTCGTGGCACTCGATTCCGCCGTGGCGATCGACGGCTTGCACGCTTTGCCCGGTCCGGAAGGAGCGGTGGTGCTAGGAGGAGCGCACTCCTTCTACCGCAGCGCCGACGGGCAGATCGACGTCGGGGTCTGGCAAGGGTCGGCCGGCCGGGTCAGCATCGCCGCTTATCCGAGCGACGAACTCTGGCACATCGTCTCGGGCCATGTCGATTTCAGGAGCGAGACCGGCGAGGCGCAGTCCTTTGGCGCCGGCGACTGCTTCGTTCTACCGAAAGGCTATTCGGGAACGGCGGAATTCAGTGAGGATTTTCGGAAGGTTTACGCCATGTCCCCGGCTCTCGGGGCCGCCTGACCGATGCTGAAAAGGAGCCCGGCGCAATCTTGGAAAATGCGCCGGGCCAAGTCAGGGAGTGCTACCCGTTCGGATGTTGCGGGGTCTCACACTATGGCGTCCGGATTCTAGAAGCGCCCGTTGATGCTCACGCCGAAGGTTCGCGGGGGCGAATAGCCGCTCAGCGAATTGTCGAGGAAGGTGACCGGATTGCGTCGCAGCACGCGAAACTGGTCGAGGACATTCTGGACGAAGAAGGTGATCCCGTATCTTTCGTCGGCGTCCTGCAGCGTCAGCCGGAGATTGAGATTGAAGAAATCGTCGGTCTTCCGAGCGGGGCTGAGCTGAGGCGCCTTCACGTCGTTGCCGGTCGAATAATAGGACCCTTGCACGAAGCTGAAATCGATCTGCGGCGAGATCAGCGCCGCGTCGTTCGCCACCGGCAGGTCCAGTCGCACCAATCCGTTGACGGTCCAGTTGCCGGTGCCCGGAACGGTGTTGCCCGAGCGGTCGACGGGACCCGAGCCGGTCGGTTCGATGAAGCGCCTATATTTGCCCTTCTGCCAACCGGCGCCAAGCTTCGCCGTCAATATATCGACCGGACGCGCGGTGGCTTCGAATTCGAAACCGTAGAACTCGACCTTGTCGGCGCTGCTCAGAAATTCGCGGGCGAACTGGTCGACAACCTTCTGGTGATAATTGTCGACGTCGTAATAGAAGGCCGCGAGGTTGGTTTGCAGGCGGCGATCCGCCAGCGTCAGCTTGACGCCGGTTTCATAGGCGAGAACGGTTTCCGGACCGATAGAATTCGCCTCGGAAATATCGACGAGCGCGGCCGTGTTGAAAGCCCCGCTTTTCACGCCGCGCGACAGGCTCGCATAGAGCAAGGCGTCGGGCGACGGCTGGTAGTCGATAGCGAGCCGGCCGCTCCAGTTGGTCCAATCGAGCTTTTGCTGCGTGCGATCGAGACCGGACAGATCCGTGACGTCCGAGAATTTCGGGTGCAGCGGATCGACGGTCGCGCCGTTCACGAACGTCGTCGCGCCGTCATAGTTGGCGAAGGTCAGGTCGAGCGAACGCTTGTCCCAGGATACGCGGCCGCCCAGCGTCAGTTTGAGCTTGTCGGTGAATTTATAGTCCCATTGCGAGAAGAGCGCGAACGACGAGAGATTCTGTTTGTAGATGCTGTAGGTCAGGAAGGCCGCGGGGTCGGAACCGAAGTAGCCGAAGGCCCCCGAATCGTCGCCGGCGAAGAACCAGATGCTCCCGTCGAGCTTTTCCTTGAGATAATAGGCCCCGAGGATGAACGACAGCGGCCCGTCGGTCTGCGAGGTGAGCCGCGCCTCCTGCGAAAATTGCTTGCTGTGCGCGGTGCCGCCCTGGACGCCGTAGAGCGGGGTCTGCACCGGACCGGCGCCATAGCCGAGATCGAGGAGGCCGACCTGTGTGCCGTCGAAGAAATTGGTCGAAAGGCCCGACTTGATGTCGAGGTAGCCGGTTATGAGATCGAGCCCCACTGCGCCCAGATCGACCTTCAGGCGCGAAGACAGTTCGCCATATTCGACATTCTCATATTGCGCGAGTTCCTGGCGGATCTCGCGCTTTCCGCCCAATGTTTCGCCGGTCAGATTGTTGACATCCTGTTCGGTGGGCCGGATCGCCGGGTCGCCGTCATATTTGCCATATTGGGCCTTGATCAGAACGCTGGCGTTCGCGGCGAGGTCGATATCGAGCAGCCCGCGGACGGCCCAGCGATTATCCTTCCCGATCCGCTCGCCATTGTTGATGTTGATGAAGTCGCCGTCGTCGCGGCGACCGAAAAAGGCGATCCGGCCGCGGACGCTGTCGCCGATCAGCGGACCGCCAACCGCCAGATTGAGCGTCCGCTCGCCATGTTCCGCGATCGACGCCGAGCCCGATCCTTCGAGACTGTCGGTCGGGCGCCGCGAGATGAACTGGATGGCACCGGCCGAAGAATTATATCCGAACAGCGTGCCCTGCGGACCCTTGAGCGCTTCGACCCGCTGGAGGTCGAACAACGCGAACCCCTGACCGGTGACGTTGTTGATCAGGATATCGTCGCTGTAGATCGGGACGGGCGTATTCGACGACGGGTTGAAATCGGCGTTGCTCATGCCCCGCACCGAAAAGAGCGGCGCGCTTGCGCCCAGCGTATTGGTCGCGCTCATGTTGGGGATTTGCTGGACGATCTGGGTCGCATCGTTGAACCGGAAGCGTTCGAGGCTGTCGCCGCTGAGGACGGTGATCGCGATCGGAACATCCTCCAGCCCCTCTTCGCGGCGCTGCGCGGTCACGACGATGTCGTCATCGCCCGATCGCGCGGTGTCTTCAGCCAGCGACTGCTGGGCGGCCGCCGGCACCGCGAGGGTAACTGCGCACGCAGTGGAGAGCAAAAACAGGCAAGTCTTCTTCATTCCGGGTCCCCTTCCAAATGAGCGGCCGGGGAGCGTCGGTCGCGCTCGGCATGTCCGGCCACCGCTCAATATTAGATATATGTCCAAAATTGGTCAATCGTCTTAATTTTTAGCTAAACCCATAAAAATATTCAATATCCCTTTGTTCCGACAGGTCAGAGGATGGGTGCGCGCCATGATTTGCTCGCCGCGCTGCACGAGTCGAAACGGGAGCAACAAAAATTTGACATATGACAAATATTGTGTTCGGAAGGTCGCCGGAACAGATTTGGAAAAGGGCATCCGCAATGAGTGACGATCGATCGCAGCAGAGTTTTCCCTCGCGCCGGACCGTGCTGGCTACGGCGGCGGCGGGCGTCATGGCATCCTCGATCGCGCAGGCGCGCGCCGCCAACGGCGGGGGCGAGGGGAAGGGCGACTATGACGCGATCATCGTCGGCGCCGGCTTTGCCGGGCTGACCGCGGCGCGCGAGCTGAAAGGGCATGGCTACAAGGTGCTGATCCTCGAGGCGCGCGACCGGATCGGCGGCCGCACCTTTACCGACGAGTTCGACGGAAAGCCCAACGACATGGGGGGCACCTGGGTGCATTGGTTCCAGCCGCATGTGTGGGCGGAGATCAACCGCTACGGCGTCGAACTGGAGGAATCGCCCGGGAATTTTGCCGATGAGGTCATCTATCTCGACGAAGCGGGGACGCGCCACCACGCCAGATTGTCGGAGCGGGGCGCCGAATTTTACGGTCCCGTGCAGGCGATGTTCGCGGATGCGCGCGCGATCATGCCGCGGCCGGCGGAACCGTTCGCCGACGCGGGTTGGGTCGCGGCCGATACCATGTCCGTCGCGGACAAGATTGCCGCGTCGTCGCTGACGACCGAAGGGCGCATTCTGGCGGCGACGATTTTCGCGGCGAGCAGCGGCGGCGCGGCGGAGAATGTTTCGTGGGTCGATATCGTCCGGCTGGTCGCCCTCAGTGGCTATAGTCTCGAACTCGAGTCCGATGTCGTGAGCCGCTTCAAGCTCAAGGGTGGGATGCGCTCGCTATATTCCGCGCTGGCGGCGGATTGCGGGGCGACCATCGAACTGAACAGCCCGGTCGCCACGATCGAAACGACGAGCGACGGGGTGCGTGTCGTCGGCCCGAATGGCAAGGCCTGGTCGGCGCGGGCCGCGATTTCCACCTTGCCACTGAACACCCTCAAGGACGTCGGCTTCCGTCCGCCGCTTCCCAGGCAAAAGCTCGACGTCTCGGTCGAAGGCCATGCGGGCAAGGCGAACAAGATCCATATCCTGCTCGAGGGCGAACGGCCGATCTTTACCGCATGGGCGCCGGGGACCGGCCCCAGTCCGATCAATCATATGTTCTGGGACGGCGCCGCGAACGGGCGCACGCATCTCATCGCTTTCGGTTCGGGCGATCACCCGCTCCGGATCATGGACAAGGGCGAGGTGCAGAAAGTGGTCAGGCAGTTCCTGCCCGACGCGGTCGTCGTCGACGTCAAGGCGCACGACTGGAACAACGACCCCTATTCGAAGGGGGCCTGGTGCATTTCGCGGCCGGGCCAGATTTCGAAGGCGCTCAAGGATTTGCAGGCGCCACACGGCCGCATCTTCTTTGCGAGCGGCGATTGGGCAAGCGCGTGGCGCAGTGCGATCGATGGTGCGATCGAGCAGGGAATTACGACATCGCGCGCGTTGCACCGGGTTTTGACCGGGGAGTAGGAAAATGGCCGCTCCGGATGCCCGCTTCGACGCGATCGTTATCGGCGCGGGGCTCTCGGGCCTCAAGGCCGCGCTCGATTTGAAGCGGGCGGGAAAGACGGTGCGGGTGCTCGAAGCGCGCGATCGCGTCGGCGGCCGCGCGATGCGGGGCGAGATTTGCGGCCAGGTCGTGGATTTCGGCGGGCAATGGGTTGGGCCGCAGCAGACTTTTCTCCTGACCCAGGCGCGCGAACTGGGGATCGACGTTTATCCGCAATATGCCGACGGCGCGAACCTGTTGAGCCGCGACGGCCGCGTCGTGCGTTATGGGGAAACGCCGAAACTTCCCATCGCGTCGCTGCTCGAGCTGGGCCTGATCGCGAGGCGCTGGCGGTGTGACATGGACGCGCTTCCGGCCGAAGCACCGTGGACGGCGCGGCGCGCGCAGGAATGGGATGCGCATTCTCTCGAAAGCTGGACCGCCCGGCACGTGCGAACGTCGGCGGCGCGTTATTTCGTGCGGACGGTCGCGGCGGCGTTGCTTTGCGCCGACGCGAGCCAGGCCTCATACCTATTCTTCCTCGACATGCTCCGGCGCAGCGGGGGACTGGAAACGATGATCGGCGTCGCGGGCGGCGCGCAGCAGGATAAGTTCATCGACGGTGCCTGGCAGATTCCCGAGCGGATGTCGCATCGTCTCGACGGCGACGTCGAGCTGAACAGTCCGGTGGTCGCAGTCGAACAGGATGCGGAGGGCGCGCGTGTCGTCAGCTCGCGCGGCACCTATGCCGCCGACTATGTCATCGTCGCAGCACCCCCGATGCTCGCGTCGCAAATCCATTTCGCGCCGGCTCTGCCCGCGAAACGGGCCGGCCTACTGCGGCGGATGCCGATGGGCGCGGTGATCAAGGTCCATGTCGCCTATCAAACGCCTTTCTGGCGTCATCGCGGCCTCACGGGCTCGGCGATCAGCGGCGACCGCCACTTGGGGACCGTCTTCGATCAATCGCTTGGTGATGATGGTCTGGGCGTGCTTGTCGGGTTGATCGAGGCGCGCCACGCGCTCGCGATGAGCGCCCTCGATCCCGCGGCGCGGTGCAAAGCGGTCGTTGCCGATCTCGTGCACTATTTCGGCTCCCAGGCGTCGCAGCCGCTGGATTATGTCGAGCAGAACTGGCTGGACGAGCCATGGTCGCTTGGGGGCTACGCCGCGCATCTGCCTCCCGGCGTTTTGACCAGCTATGGTCACGCATGGCACGAACCGTGCGGGCGCATCCACTGGGCCGGGACCGAAACCGCGGCTGAATTCCCAGGCTACCTCGAGGGTGCCTTACGCGCGGGAGCGCGCGCCGCCGAGGCTGTGCGGCGCGCGGACTGACACTGGCGAGCAACCGCCTATTTGGCATCGCATCCCAGCGCCAGCGAGCAATATCCGCTTCTTATAATTAGTTATTCATAGCTGTCGGTCTGCAATCGGCCAGTCATACCCATCGAACGCCTCCCCGTTTGTTCGCTTCCCGATCTCGCACCTGCCAACTTCAGGCCTCAAATCTTCTGATGATAAATAGATTGGACTGTTGTCGATCTGCGATGGAGTACAAAAGAAAATGTTAGACAATCGTAGCGAACAATGGCAGAAGAGTTGCACGGACTGAATCATGAATTCAGACGCGCGGTGGAACCGTGTGGGTCCGAAATTACGTGGACGTGATTTGAAAAGTCATTTCAAATACATAGGTTTAAATTAATAAAACCACCCTGTCCGCCACCTTGCTTTTCATGCGCGACTTTATCGCGAGCGGCGATTTTGGGGTGGGAAGCGGACATCTACTAACGGCTCCCGTCATCCCGGCGAAGGCCGGGATCTCACCCTATCGCCATGTCGCACCGGCGAGATCCCGGCCTTCGCCGGGATGACGGGGTTCAGTCGAAAACGGCCATTCAACTCGTCATCGACGAATGTAATCCGAGCCTCGCCCCCTTCCTACACCGCGTCGTGAAAGATCACGCCCAGCGTGAAGCGTTCGCCGCGGCGGATTTCGCTGACGCCATGGCGCAGCTTGACGCGATAGGGGCCGCGGCTGCCCTGGCGCGGGGCCTCGTTGACCGCGAAGATCACTGCGTCGCCCTGCTTCAGCGGCACGACGTGCGGGCGCGACTGCATCCGCGGGCGCTGTTCGGTGAGGACGAATTCGCCGCCGTCAAAATCCGCGCCCGGACGCGAAAGCAGGATAGCGATCTGGAACGGGAAATGGAGTTCGCCGTACAGATCCTGATGCAGGCAATTATAATCGCCGGCGCCATAGCGAAGGATCAGCGGCGTCGGGCGGGGCTGGCCGGCGAGCGCGCATTGGGCGAGGAAGGTAGCATGGTCGGCGGGATAGGCTGATGTCCGCCCGAGCGCCGCCGCCCAATCGTTCGCGAGCCGGGCCAGCGGGGGATAGAAGGCCGTGCGAAGGGCCGCGACGGGATCGGGAAGCGGATAGCGGTAATAGCGATATTCGCCGCGGCCGAAGCCGTGCCGCTGCATCGAGATTGTGCTGCGATAGAGGGCGCCCGCCGCATAATCGGCCCTGAGCGCGGCGCATCGGGCCGCTGACAGCAGGCCGGGAACAACATGCCAGCCTCTGCCCCCGAGATCGGTTGCGAGCGCTTCCCTATCGAGACCGGCTACGCTGCGGGAAATGTCGTGGGTCGGCATGGTCGTCCTTCGGTCAAGGCAGGTGTCGGCCCCCTATCCGCGGTGGAGCGCCGCTCCGCCCCGTTTCTTGCGATCAAATTTCTTTCAAGGCTGGCGCGCGGTGCCTCCGTCTTGAGGTCGGTTCCGGGAACAACCCGGTCGACATCAAAAGAGGGATTTCATGCGCACGACCTTGCTGGCCTCCACCTGCCTTGCCGCCGTTCTGTCCACCACCGCTCAGGCCGAAACGAGCATCAGCACCGCGACCACCACGCCGGTGCGCACCTCGACGGTCAAATCGGGCGCCGCCGACGATGTGAAGATCACCTCGGCGGGATCGGTCAAGCCGACGAGCGGCACCGCCGTCACCATCGACAGCAACAACAAGCTGACCAACGACGGGACGATCCAGATCACCAATTCGGACGACGCGACCGGGGTCTTTGCGAACGGCGGCGTCAGCGGCGCGATCGCCAATTCGGCGACCGGCAAGATCATCATCGACGAAAGCTATGCGCCGACCGACATCGACAAGGACGGTGACATCGACGGGCCCTATGCGGTGGGCAGCGGTCGCACCGGCATCGCGACCGGCGGCGCGTTCACCGGCAATATCGTCAACAGCGGCGAGATCACGATCGAGGGTAATGACTCGGCGGGCATCCGCCTCGGCGGGCCACTGACGGGCAATTTCACCAACGACGGCAAGATTTCGGTGCTCGGCGACAATGCGCTGGGCGTCGGTTTGCAGGACGTGACCGGCAATGTCCGCCTGGCCGGCACGATCACCGCGGTCGGCGAGAATGCGACTGCCGCGCGGCTCGCGGGCAATATCAACGGCGCGCTCGTCGTGCAGGGCACGCTGACGTCGACCGGCTATCGCTATACCACGGCCCCCGCCGACCCGTCGAAGCTCGACGCCGACGACCTGCTGATCGGTGGTCCGGCACTGTCGATCGAAGGCAATGTCACCGGCGGCATCGTCGTCGCGGTGCCCCCGAAGGACACCAAGCCCGACGACAAGGACGAAGACAAGGACGGCATCGAGGACGCCAAGGAAGGATCGGGCGCGATCCAGTCCTATGGCTCGGCGCCCGCGCTGCGCATCGGTTCGGCCAGCCAGGACATCACGATCGGCGCGGTTGCGGGCACCGGAACCGGTCTGGGCCTGATCATCGACGGCACGGTCGTCGGCAACGGCCTCTATGCGGGCAAGGACGCGGCCGCGATCCAGCTCGGCGGCATGGGCCGTAACGTGACGATCGCTGGTGGCGTCGGGATCAATGGCGGTGTGTCGGCGATCTCGAACGGCGCGTCGGCGACGGCGATCCGCGTCGGCAGCGGTGCGACCACGCCCGAAATCCGCGTCGCGGGCAAGGTCGAGGCATCCGGCGGCAAGGACGCCTCCGCCATCTCGACCGGCATAATCGTCGAGGCGGGTGGCGACGTCGCTCTCATCCGCAACAGCGGAGCGATCAGCGCGAAGGCGGCGGGCGATGCCGGCACCGCGCGCGCGATCGTCGATCTGTCGGGCACCGTCGATACGATCGAGAATAGCGGGACGATCAGTGCCACCGGCGCGCTCGCGACCTCGGACCGCAACATCGCGATCGACCTGTCGGCGAATGGCAATGGCGCGACGGTCAAGCAGACCGCGGTCGCCAGCGGCATCGCCGCGCCGAGTATCGTCGGCGACGTCCGCTTCGGCGGCGGCAACGACCTGTTCGACATCGCCGACGGTTCGGTGAAGGGAAACAGCTATTTCGGCGCGGGCGACAATCGCCTGAACCTGTCGGGCGACGCCACCTATGCGGGCAATGCGCGCTTTGGCGCCGGCAACGACACGATGACGCTCGCCGGCACCTCTGTGTTCAGCGGCGCGGCCGATTTCGGCGGCGGCAGCGATACGTTGACCATCGGCGGCACGTCGCGCTTTTCGGGCAGCCTCGCCAATTCGCAGGGGCTCGCGGTGTCGGTCGATGGCGGTACCTTCGACGTGAGCGGCGCGGCGTCGATCGCTTCGCTTGCGGTCACCAACAAGGGCGTCCTGGCGGTGACGCTCGACGACGGCAGCACCGGCACCGCGCTGACCGTCGGCGGCACGGCCAGCTTCGGCGCGGACTCGAAACTCGCGCTCAAGCTGTCGAGCCTCGAGGAGGCCGAGGGCAACCATATCGTGCTGACCGCCGGGACGCTGACCGGCGCGAGCAATCTGACCACCGAATCGACGCTGCTGCCCTTCCTCTACAAGGGCACGCTCAGCTCGAACGCCAATCAGCTCATCGTCAATGTGGCACGCAAGAGCAGCACCGAGCTTGGCCTCAACCGGTCCGAAGCGGGCGCCTTCGACGCGGTGATCGATGCAGTGACTGCCGACCAGAAGGTCGAGGATGTGTTCCTCGGCATCACCAACGGCGACCAGTTCCACAACCAGCTTCGCCAGATGCTGCCCGAGCATGAAGGCGGGGTGTTCGAGACCGTCACCTCGGGCTCGCGCGCGCTGGCGCGGCACCTGCAGGATCCGAACGCGCCGTTCCAGGACGAAGGCAAGTGGCGCTACTGGATCAACCAGGCCGTGTGGGGCACCGCAAAGGGTGTCGGCCAGACCGCGGGCTATAATGTCAGCGGCTGGGGCCTGTCGATGGGTGCCGAGATCAAGAGCGACGTCGGCAACTTCGGCGGCTCGATCGCTTTCCTGAGCGGCAAGGACGGCAACAGCAGCAACGACAATGAAGTGTCGTCGAGCCAGTTCGAAGGGTCGCTCCACTGGCGCCTGCAATCGGACGGATGGCTGGCGAGCGCGCGCGTTTCGGGCGCGCCGATCAGCCTGAAGGGCACGCGCTTCTTCCGCGCCGACGCAGGGGCTGAGGACATCGAAAAGACGATGCGCGGCAAATGGGACGCGACGCTCTATTCGGCGTCGGGCTCGGTCGCCAAGGACGCGCGCCTCGGCGGGCTGACGATCCGCCCCACCGTCGCGGTCGACTATTACAAGCTCAAGGAAGACGGCTATGCCGAATCCGGCGGCGGCGATGCGCTCGACCTGACCGTGCAGGGCCGCAGCAGCGACGAACTGGCGGTGTCGGGCACGGTGGCGCTCGGCCTTCAGTTCGGCGGCACCGACGAATATGACGGCTGGACGCGCTTCGAACTCGAAGGCGGACGGCGCCAGATCGTCGGCGGCTCGCTGGGCGCAACCGTCGCGTCGTTCAAGGACGGCACGCCCTTCACCCTGGTTCCAGAGGATCGCACGAGCGGCTGGGTCGGCCGTTTCCGCGGCATCGCCGGCAATTCGGCCTTTCAGGTCGCCGGCGAAGTGTCTGCGGAAGAACAGCAAAGCCACATCGGCTGGGCGTTCCGTGCGAGCCTGCGGGTCGGCCTTTAATCCCCCATTGGCTGGCCCCGCAGCAAGGGGGAAGCCCCTCCCTACCCCCGCTTCCCCCTTGCCAAGGCTCAAAGGATAAAAAGGAGATGATGATATTATCCGCCGTTCCTGCCCGCCATGCCGGCCCCGCCATGCCGACGCGGTTGCATGGCGCACGCCGCGCGCTATATGGCGGCAGTATCAGGGGGCCGAACAGCACGCGCCGATTGGGCGCGGGCCGACAGACAATGGCATTCCGCGGCAAGCAATCCATGACCGATGCGAGTGATCGAACCGACGCCGTCCAGGGCATCGAAGGCGTGTTGCTCGCCAACCGCGAGCGCATCGTCCGCTTTCTGGACGTGCGTGGCGCGGGTGATGCGGCCGAGGATCTGTTTCAGGATTTGTGGATGCGGCTGACCGAACGCGGCATGGGGCCGATTGCCGAACCGCTCGCTTATGTGATGCGCGCGGCGAACAATCTGATGCTCGACCGCTATCGCTCGGCGCGGCAGAGCGCGCTGCGCGATGCGGCGTGGAGCGACGCGTCGATCGCCGAAGGTCCATCTGCCGAAACGGCGCTGATTTCGCGCGAGCAACTGGTGCTGGTCGAACAGGCGATCGCGGCGACCGGCGAGCGGCCGGCGCGCATCTTTCGCCGCTTTCGCATCGATGGGGTCCAGCAGCGCGAGATCGCGGCCGAAATCGGCATCAGCCTGAGCACCGTCGAAGCCGATCTGCGCAAGGTCTATGCCGCGATCGCCCGGACCCGGAGGCAGTTCGATGTTTGACGATGCGAAAACCGCCGCCGAGGCCCGCGCAAGCGACTGGATCATCCGGCAGCGCGACCCCGCGTTCGACGATTGGGACGGCTTCGCCGACTGGCTGGCCGAAGACCCCGGCCATGCCGACCTCTATGACGCGCTCGCGAGCCTCGACCGTGACCTGGATGCCCTGCCGTCCGAGCGGGCGCCTTCGGTGGTGATCCGGCCGGAAACGCCGCGCCGCCCGGCGCGGCGCCTGTGGCTGGGTGGCGCGGTCGCGGCCGCATTCGTCGCAGCGGTAGCGCTGCCGCAGCTTGGTCTGTTCGGTGATACGAACCGGATCGAGACGGCGGCGGGCGAGCATCGCTCGATCATGCTTGCCGACGGGTCGAAGATCGAGATCAACGGCGCCTCGGTCGTCGAGCTCGACAAGGATCGCCCCCGCTTCGCACGGCTGGAATCGGGCGAAGCGATGTTCCATGTCGTCCACCGTGAAAGCGACCCTTTCCTCGTCGAGGCGGGTGCCGCCCGCATCGTCGACCTCGGCACGGCGTTCAACGTCGTCCGCCGCGACCGCCGGACTTCGGTCGCGGTGTCGGAAGGCGTGGTGCTTTACAACCCCCAGCGCGACAAGGTTCGCGTCGTCGCCGGACAAGCGATCGAGGCCGGCGACGCCGACGCCAAGCCGCCGCAGGTGCATCCCGTCGATGTCGCCAATGTCGGCGGCTGGCGCACCGGGCTGCTCGTCTATAACGACGCGCCGCTCACCACCGTTGCCGAGGATTTGAAGCGTACGGCGGGAATCGAGGTCGCGGTCGCCCCCGGCGCCGAAGGGCAATCCTTCCGCGGTGCGCTGATCATCGACAAGGATCGCGCGCGCACCGTCGCCGATCTGGCCGCACTATCGGGCACGGTTGCCGAACGGCGCGGCAATGGCTGGGTGCTGACACGCTAGCCATGGCGCGCTGGCAAACGCCCCTGCTGGTTCTCGCGCTCGTTGGCCTGCCGGCGCAAGTCGCGGCGGCCGAGGAGCGGGCGTTCAACGTGCCGGGCGGCGCGCTGTCGACGGCGCTGCCGCAGCTCAGCCGGCAGGCGGGCGTCAGCATCAGCGTTGCCGATGCGCGCCTGTGGCAGGCCGACGTCAGGCCGGTGCGCGGACGGATGGACGTGCAGGATGCGCTGAAGCAGATGCTCGCGGGAACCGATGCCCGTGCGGTGCGGGTCAATGCGACGAGCTGGCGGATCGAGCGCCGCACGCCGCCCCCGAAAGTCGCCCATCGCCTGTTGCCGCGGGCCGCGCCGCAACCGCGGGCACGCGAACCGGCGCTGGTCGTTGCGTCGGCGGATGAAGCGATCATCGTCACCGCGAGCAAGACCGACCTTCCCTATTCGCATTTCGCAGGCGTCGCCACCCGGCTGGATGGCGACGATCTCGCGTTCGGCGGCGAGCGCGGAACCGACTCGATCCTGTCGCGCGTTGCGACGATTTCCTCGACCTATCTGGGGGCGGGCCGCAACAAGCTGTTCATCCGCGGCATCGCCGATTCGAGCTTTACCGGTCCGACGCAGGCGACGGTCGGGCAATATCTGGGCGATGTCCGGCTCAGCTACAACGCGCCCGATCCCGACCTCCGCCTCTACGACATCGACAGCGTCGAGGTGCTCGAAGGGCCGCAGGGAACGCTCTATGGCGCGGGATCGCTCGGCGGGATCATCCGTTCGGTCCCCAAGGCGCCCGATCCGCGCGAAACCCGGTTGCAGGCGATCGCCGGGGTTTCGGCGACCCAGCACGGCGACCCCGGCGGCGACATCGCGGGAATCGTCAACGTCCCCGTCGGCGATGGCGGCAGCGCGGTGCGCCTGCTCGGCTATATGCTGACCGACGGCGGCTATATCGATAATCCATTGCTCGGAAAAAATGACGTCAATCGCACCCATATATGGGGCGGCCGCGCCGCCGCTCGGATCGAGGCGGGCGACAATTGGACGATCGACCTCAGCGGTGTCTATCAGGCGATCACGTCCGACGATGCGCAATATGCCGACAAGGATGCGCCGCCGCTGACGCGCAGTTCGCTGGTCGAGCAGAATGCGCGGACGCGCTACGGGCTCGGCACCGTTGTCATTCAGAAGGACTGGGACGGCCTGCATTTCCAGTCGTCGAACGCCGTCGTCAGCCACCGGCTGTTCGAGCGGTTCGACGCCGGAAAGCCGGACGAAGAGCCACGGATACTCGACCAGTATAACCGCACCCGCATGTTCGTCAGCGAAACGCGACTATCCCGCCCCTTCGTCGACGGCTTCGGCTGGGTGATCGGCGCGAGCATCGTCGACAACCGAACCCGTCAACGGCGCCAATATGGCACCGCGCTCTTCCGCGCCGCAGTGCCGGGTGTGACCAACGAGATCACCGAATTCACCGGCTATGCCGAGGCGACGCTTGAACTTTTGCCGCATCTGATCGCGTCGGCGGGCGGGCGGATTTCCCATGCGCGCCTCGGCGGCGAAGCCGATAGCGTCCCCCTTGCCATCGCCATGGCCGGTCGCGCGACGACCGCGCACCGCACCGAAACCGACCTCCTTCCCTCTTTCTCGCTGCTCGCGACGCCATTCGAGAATCTGCGCCTCTATGCCCGCTATCAGGAGGGATTCCGCCCCGGTGGCCTTGCCATCGACGGCGATTTCGTGCGCCGGTTCCGCAACGACCAGGTGCGGACCTGGGAAGGCGGGGTTCGCTTCGGCGAAAAGGGACGGACGCCGTTCGACGCAAGCCTGTCGGTGTCCCACACGCGCTGGCGCGACATTCAGGCGGACTTCATCGACGGCAATGGTTTTCCGACCACCGCCAATATCGGCAATGGCCGGATCACGAGCATTTCGGGTGCGGTTGCCTTCCGTCCGGTCGCCGCGCTCTCCTTCGATCTCGGTGCGGTCTATAACCACAGCCGCGTCGATGAACTGTCGCCACTGGCGATGGCTGCCTTTGCCGACGCCCCTGCCAAGCTGGGGCGCATCCCCAATGTTGCGAGCCATGCGGTGCGAGGGGCGGTGACCTATGTCGCGCCCGTCGGGGCCGATACCGAGCTGCGCGTCAACGGCTGGGCGAATTATATCGGGCCGTCGCGGCTGGGCATCGGGCCGGTGCTCGGCGAGGGTCAGGGGGATTATGTCGACACCGGCCTGGCGCTGCGCCTCGGCACCGAACATCGCGGCCTGTCGCTGACGCTGACCAATATATTCGACGCGCGCGGCAATCGCTTCGCGCTCGGCACGCCGTTCGTCGAGGGCGGCGCGGGCTATATCACCCCGCTCCGCCCCCGGACGATCCGGATTGCCGTCGACGTCGCCTACTGAAATAGCCCCTCCTCTTCAGAGGAGGGGTTGGGGTGGTGGACGCCGGTTCAGGGCACCACCCCGCTGCGACTAGCGGACAAGTCCGCAAGTCTCGCAACCCCTCCTCTGAAGAGGAGGGGCGTTTATGGCGTCAATCCGCCAGCGCGATGCGCTCGTAGCGGCCCAGGTGATGGTCGGCGCTGCCGAACTGGCCCTCGATCATCGTCGCGCGCTTGAAATAATGGCCGATCGCCAGTTCCTGCGTGATGCCGATACCGCCGTGGGTCTGGATCGCGTTCTGGCCGACGAATTTGGCGCCGCGCGCGACCTTGCTCTTGGCCGCCGACACCGCCGCCATGCGCTCGTTCGCGGGCAGGTCGAGCTTCAACGTGCCCATGATCGTCATCGAACGCGCCTGCTCGACCTCCATGAACATGTCGACCATGCGATGCTGGAGCACCTGGAACTTGGCGATCGGCACGCCGAACTGCTTGCGCTGCTGCGTATACTCGAGCGTGCCTTCGTGAAGCTTCTGCATCACGCCGGTCGCCTCGGCGCAGACCGCGACCGTGGCTTCGTCGACGATCTGCTCGATCAGCGGCAGGCCGGTTCCCTCGCCGCCGAGCAGTGCGTCGCCGGGGATCGCGACATTCTCGAAATAGATTTCGGAGGCGCGATTGCCGTCGACGGTCGGATAGTCGCGGCGGACGATGCCCGGAAGATTGGCGTCGATCAGGAACAGCGACACGCCGTCCGTGTCGCGCTGGCCGCCGCCGGTGCGCGCGGTGACGAGCAGATGCGTCGCCCACGGCGCGGCATAGACGACGCCCTTGTGGCCGTTCAGGACATAGCCCGCGCCGTCCTTCTTCGCGGTGGTGCGGAGGTTCGCGAGGTCGTAGCGGCCTTGTGGCTCGGCATAGGCGAAAGCGACAATCGCGTTGCCCGCGATGATTTCGGGGATCATCGCATCGGCCTGCGCGCCGCCGACGGCCTTGAGCGCGCCGCCCGCGATGACGACGGTCGGCAGATAGGGCTCGATCGCGATGACCTTGCCCAGTTCCTCCATGATGATCGCATTTTCGAGCGCGCCGCCGCCAAGGCCGCCCTGCTCTTCGCTGAACGCGGCGCCGAGCATCCCCAGTTCCTGCGCGAGCGCGGTCCAGATCGCGGGATCGCGGCCCAGATCGCCATTGATGAACTTCTGGCGCGTTTCGAAATCATAGGTGTCGGCCAGAAAGCGCGACAGCGTGTCGCGGATCATGTCCTGCGTTTCGGTGTAGGTGAAATCCACTATCTTATCCTCTATTCCACCGTCATCCCGGCGAAGGCCGGGATCTCGCCGCCGCATCATGGCGAGAGGTCGAGATTCCGGCCTGCGCCGGAATGACGTCGATTATTCGATCAAAGGCCGAGCACCATCTTCGCGATGATGTTGCGCTGAATCTCGTTCGATCCGCCATAGATCGTCGTCTTGCGGACGTTGAAATAGGTCGGCGCGGCGCGATGGGCATAGTCGGGCCCGATCGGATGCTCGTTGTCGCCCTCCCCGAAACCGCGGAAATAGGGCGCGCCATAATGGCCGACCGCTTCCAGCGTCAGTTCGGTCAGGCGCTGCTGGATTTCCGAGCCCTTGATCTTGAGCAGGCTCGATTCAGGTCCTGGTCCCTTGCCGGCATTGGCACCGGCGAGGCTGCGCAATTCGGTGAATTCGAGCGCGGTCAGGTCGATTTCGAGTTCGGCCATCTTGCGCTTGAAGAAGGGGTTCGCGAGCAGCGGCTGATCGCCGTCGAGTTCGGTGCGCGCGATTGCCTTCACCTTTTCGACCCCGCGCTTCGATGCCGCCACGCCGGCGATGCCGGTGCGTTCGTGCGCGAGGAGGAATTTGGCGCAGGTCCAGCCCTTATTCTCTTCATAGACGCGCTGGTCGACGGGGACGCGGACATCCTCGAGGAACACTTCGTTCACCTCATGCTCGCCGCCGAGCGTGATGATCGGGCGAACGGTGATGCCGGGCGACTTCATGTCGATGAGGAGGAAGCTGATGCCTTCCTGCTGCTTCGCATCCTTGTCGGTACGGACGAGGAAGAAGCCCCAGTCGGCATACTGCGCCATCGTCGTCCAGGTCTTTTGCCCGTTGACGACATATTCGTCGCCGTCCCGCACCGCGACGGTGCGCAAGCTGGCGAGGTCGGAGCCCGAACCGGGTTCGGAATAGCCCTGACACCACCAATCCTCGCCCGACAGGATGCGCGGCAGGAAGCGCGCTTTCTGTTCGGGGGTGCCGAAGGTGTAGATGACGGGGCCGACCATCGCGAGGCCGAAGGGCATCAGGCGGACGCAGTCGGCGCGCGCGGTCTCCTCCGACCAGATGAAGCGCTGCGTCGGCGTCCAGCCGGTGCCGCCATATTCGACCGGCCAGGCGGGCGCGACCCAGCCCTTCTTGTAGAGAATCTTGTGCCAGGCGAGGAAGTCCTCCTTGCTGAGCTCGTCGCCCTCATCCTGTTTGCCGCGCAGGTCGGCGGGGTAATTTTCGGCGATGAACTCGCGCACTTCCTTCTGGAAGGCGAGGTCTTCGGGGCTGAACTCCATGTCCATTATCGATTCTCCCATTGGGCCATGGCGCCCTTATAGGAGGCGCTCACGTTTACGTAAAGGTAAGTTGCAGGCCGCAACGCTTTATGAAAGACTGCGCCGGGCTTTGCGTCTTGTCCAGAGAGACAAGACTATCGCGCGGGAGGGGATGATGAAAAAGAGCTTGCGGGCGCTGACGGCGCTCTTGCTGCTGCTGGCCGTCGCGGCGGGCGCGGCGATGCTGTTCCAGCGGCCGATCGGCCTTTGGCTTTATCAGCGCGGGCTCGACAGCCAGGCGGGGCGCGACAATCTGGCGAAGCTGCCCGACGGCCTGCATGTCGGGCTGTGCGGCACCGGGTCGCCGCTGCCCAACCGCGACCGTGCGGGCGCCTGCACCGTGGTGATCGCGGGCAAGGCGATGGTCGTCGTCGATGCCGGCGAAGGCGGTGCGCGGAACATCGCGCTGATGGGCCTGCCCAATGGCAAAATTCGGGCGCTGTTCCTGACCCATTATCATTCGGACCATATCGACGGCCTCGGCCCGATGATGCTGCTGCGCTGGACGGGGAGCGGCAACAAGAGTCCCCTCCCCGTCTATGGCCCGACCGGGGTTGAGGCGGTGATCGGCGGTTTCGACGCGGTCTATGCCGCCGACAACGGCTATCGCACCGCGCACCATGGCCCGGTGATCACGCCGCCCGAGGCTGCAGGCGCAACGGCGATGCCATTCGCGGTGCCGACGGGGCCGGTGGTCGTCTATGAAGCCGATGGGCTCAAGGTCACGGCCTTCCCGGTCGATCATCGTCCGGTCCAGCCCGCGGTCGGCTATCGCTTCGATTACAAGGGGCGCAGCGTCGTGATCAGCGGCGATACCGCGAAATCGCCGATGGTCGAACGTGTCGCCAAGGGCGCCGACCTGCTGATCCACGAAGCATTGCAGCCCGAAATGGTGACGATGCTCGCGGCGCGGCTGAAGGCGACGGGGCGACCGCAAACCGCCCAGATCATGCACGATATCCTCGATTATCACGCCAGCCCGGCGCAGGCCGCCGAAAGCGCCGAGGCCGCGCATGTGAAGATGCTGGTGCTCACCCACATCGTGCCGCCCTATCCGGGGCGCTATCTCGACGCGGCGTTTCTTGGTGGTGCAAAGGGCAAGTTCGAGGGGCCGCTGATCGTCGGCGAGGACGGCGACAGCTATTCGCTTCCGGTCGGAAGCAAGGCGATCACGCGCGGCAACTGGTTTTAGAGTGCGATGACTGCGGATTGATCCACCTCGTCATTGCTTCGCTTCGCTCGCAATGACGATTCCAATCAAGGTCACCCCGCTCTGGTCACGACCACGACCGCGCCTTCGCTGGCGTAGGCGCCGCGCCGTTCGGCCATCGCCAGCGTGACCGGAAGCGCCGCGCCTTCGCGCGTTACCAGTGCCGAGGTCAGGCGCGCGGGCGTACCGGTGCGGAACAGGGTTTCGAGAGCGTCGAGAAAAGCCGCGCGTTCGCCCATCGCGATCAGCGCCGAAAAGCGCACGCGGCGGATTGCGGCGGGATCGACGCCGATCATCGCGGTCAGTGCCTCGTTCGCATCCTCGACCGCTTCGCGCACCGAAATCCTCGCCCGGCCGATTTCCCCTTGCACCTCGATCGCATCGGCTAGCGCGCGCCGCGCATCGTCCATCGCCTGCCCGTCCATCGCGGCGCTGATGTCGCGCAGGACGATTGCGCCGCCGACCGGCAGCGGCACCAGTTCGACATGCTGCCATTGGCGCGGCCGCAGCAGACCTGGGACATCACCCGCGAAACGCTCGCGATGATCGAGCAGACGGTTGACGTGAGCGAGCAGCAGATGGCCACCGAGCGCTGGCACGGCGTCGGCGAGCGGGCGGCCGATCAGCTCTGCCGCCGCGGTTTCGAGCATGTCCGAGGCGGTGGGATTGACCGCAGCGATCCGGCGCTCGCGGTCGATAAGGATTGCGCCGTCGCGGATCGATTCGACCAGATCGGCAAGCGAGTCGCGCAGTGCCGATGAAGGCGCGCTTGCATCGCCCAGCCGGCGATAATCGTCGAGCGAAATCAGCACATGGGCATCCTTGCCGTGATGGGTGACGACCACCGGTCTTCGCGCCGCCTGCAATCGCCAATTGCCGAAGCCGCGAATGAAGTCCGCTGCCGACACGCGTTGCGTTTCTCCGACCCTTGCCACACCTCGCCTCCCCATGAAGTCCTTTGCTGCTTTATGAGCGGAAGTGGCGCCCGGCGGCGGGCAAGCGAATCCGGATCGGCGCCGATATGGGATCAGACAAGCTTCGCGCGTCCGCAGCGCAAAGCATTCACCCGCGCGTCGGCCTCGCCGACATGGACGCCGAGCGTTTCGGTCAGTCCCTCCAACACCCCGTCGAGCACCGGCGCGGCGAGACCCAGTGCCTCGCCAACCACGCCCGAAAGCGCGTTGAGGCCGAGCCCAAGACCCAGGATGTTGACCTTGAGGTCGATCCGGTCGGCGAGCGACTTGGCTGCGCCCGCGACGAGCCCGCTGCTTTCGACGGTCTTGACCGTGCCGTCGTCGATGTCGTCCCGCGTGAAGCGCGCCGGCTTTTCGTTGAGGTCGGAGAGGACGAGTTCGGCTTTCCCCTCGACATTGGCGAGCGGCAGTTTGACGAGCTTGACCGGCGCAGGGTCGAGCGGGCGCTGCATATTCCGGAAATCGCTGTCGGTGACCGACCCGATGGCGAGCTTCGCAGGCGAAGTCGTGATGCCGAGCGTTACGGCGTCGCTGTCCCCGGCAAAGCAATCGATATCGGTAATCCGCGCCGAGGCCGATCCGAGCTCGGCGTAGACCGGAATCTCGACGCTCGCGAGCGGTAGCGCGACTTTGGTCACCAGCTTCAGCCGCACCTGTGCGGTCCGCACGACGACCTGCTGGGTGTCGGTGACCGCGATCAGCGGAGAGTCCGCGGGCGGCTCGCCGATGAGCAGCGCGATGTCGACCCCCGATCCGCCGGGCAGATTGCTGGCGACCGAGAGATCGACCTGGCGGTTTGCATTGGCGAGCAGCAGCATCGAGCGTAGCAGGCTGAGCGCGTTGACCTTGACCGGGTTCGCTTCATCGACGCGAATGCTCGACGAGCGCGGGCCGAGATCGATCGCGCGTGAAGGAAAGAGGGTTTTCGGCACCGCCTTGGTCGCGAGCGCGCTGAGCGCGGTGGCTGCCTGCCCGTCGCTCGCCGCCGCGAGCGCCGACAGTATCTGCGGCAGCGTCGCCTGCGTGTCGAGCGTCTGGCCGAAGGTCAGCACATTGGCGCCGAGCTCGGTCCGCAGCGCGTCGGAGAAAGCGAGCAGATCGACGTCAGCACCTGCGAGGGCGTTGTAATCCATCACCGACAGATTGACCTGGCTTCCCGTCAGCGCCGACAGCAACGCGTTCGGCACTCCGCCGTGGAGCGCCGCGACGCGCGAGCCGAGCGAAAAGGCGGCATAGCCCCGCCGCGCCGCTGTGGCCGAGGCGCCAATGACTGTTTCGTCGCGGCCGGTCACGAAGCGGCCGAAGAACATTGGCCGGTCGCGGGTCAGCACGATGCGGACCGCGTTCGGCGCGCCGCCCCCTGCCGTGAAGCGCTGTTCGGCGGGAACGTCAGGATCGGGCTGATACGTGCCGGTCGTCAGCGACGCGATAGCGATGGCGCAATTGCAGTTGGCGGCGATGATTCGCTCGGCCGCCGCGCGTTCCTGGCCGGGTCGCCCGGCTGCGGCGAGCGCGGCGGCGTCGGCGATCCCTTGCAGTTTGCGGCGATCGAGGGTGAAGGAGCCGAAATCGACCGCAAGCGCAGCCGCGCCGATCAGCATCGTGAGCGCGAAAGCGGAGGCGATGCTGATGCCGGCGCGTCGGTCTTTCAGAAGGGTGCGGAAGAACGCCATGTCAGTCCACCGGAAGCTCAAAGGTCGCGCGGGCGCGGATGACGTTGCCCGGCGAAGGGACGAAGGAGGAGCGGATGAGGCTGGTAGCGGGGACATTATAGGTGACGGCGACGGTTACCGCGTCGCTGGTCTCGCTCACCGCGACATTGCGCGTGGCGGGGGTGAAGCCCGCGATCGCCTGCATGCTGCGGTCGACGGCGCGGGTCGCGATCGCGCTGCGGTCGGCGGCATCTAGCCCGACGATCGCGGCGCGGGCGCCGTCGTTCGCCGCTTGCTGGACGCTGTGCGCGAGCAGGAAATATTGGCCATAGACCAATATGCCCATGAGGAGCGCGAGGAAGAGCGGCAGCACGAGCGCCATCTCGACCATCGCGGCCGCCCGCTCGCTTCGCGCCAGACGGGCGGGAAGCGAACGAGCGGACCGCTGCAAGGGATCGGGAGCCATCATCCGCCCAGCATGGCGCGGGGCGATGAAGGCGGGGTCGAAGCGGCTGCGCGTCGATTTTGCAGATTTTACAGAAGGAGCGCGGCGTGCGAGGCTCGCAACTCCGTGCCTCCTGCCGGAACGTTAACGGCCCCGGCAGGCGGTGCGCGGAAAATCCGTCATTCGGCGGACTGCTGCGCCTCCAGCTTGTCCTGGGTGCGGAGGTCGAAATCGGAGGCGTCGTGGCGTTCGCGAAGCTGGCTCGCCGGGTCGCCCACCACCCGGTTGACCATCCGCCCGCGCTTCACCGCGGGGCGCGCCGCGAGCTGGTCGGTCCAGCGCTGGACGTTGCGATACTCCTGCACCTGCAGAAACTCGCCTGCCTCATAGACGAGACCTTTCGCGAGCGCGCCGTACCAAGGCCAGATCGCCATATCGGCGATCGTATAGTCGGACCCCGCGATATATTCGCTTATCGCGAGCTGCCGGTCGAGCACGTCGAGCTGGCGCTTCACTTCCATCGCGTAGCGGTTGATCGGATATTCCTGCTTGAACGGCGCATAGGCATAGAAGTGACCGAAGCCGCCGCCCAGGAAGGGGGCGCTCCCCATCTGCCACATCAGCCATGACAGCGTCTCGGCGCGCTTCGCGGGATCGGTGGGAAGGAAAGCGCCGAATTTCTCGGCGAGATGAATCAGGATCGCGCCCGATTCGAAGACGCGGATCGGTGCCGGCCCGCTGCGGTCGATAAGCGCGGGGATCTTGCTGTTCGGATTGGCGCCGACGAAGCCGCTCGAAAACTGGTCGCCCTCGCCGATGTTGATCAGCCATGCGTCATATTCGGCGCCGCTGTGGCCGGCCGCGAGCAGTTCCTCGAGCATCACCGTGACCTTCACCCCATTGGGCGTGCCGAGCGAATAGAGTTGCAGCGGATGCTGGCCGATCGGCAGCTCCTTGTCGTGCGTCGGACCGGCGACGGGGCGGTTGATGTTGGCAAAGCGACCCCCGCTTTCCTTGTCCCAGGTCCAGATCTTCGGCGGCACATATTCGGCTTGATCGGTCATCGGGAACTCCTGAGCTAAATCTATACTGATCGGTATCTAATGCTGCGAGGTACCGCCGTCCAGCACCGGCGGCTCAAATAATATTTTGCGCTCGCAAAGCCGAAATCGCTTCGGCGTCGTAACCGAGTTCGGCGAGGATCGCGTCGCTATGCTCGCCGACCTGCGGCGCGCGCGTGGGCGCGGGCCTGGCGCTGGCCGACAGGCGGATCGGGGCGCGGATCATCGGCACCTCCTTCACCGCGCCCGGATAGGCGACCGGCTCGACCAGCCCCATCGCGGCGACCTGCGGCTGCGCCAAGGCTTCATGGGGGCGCAGGACCGGCGCGGCGGGGACGCGCGCGGCGGCGAGTTCGGCGATCGCCTCGGCGCTCGTCCGGCCGATGCACCACTGCTGCATGATGACGCTGAGGTCGTCGCCATTATCGCCGCGCAATATGTCGCTGGCGTAGCGCGGATCGTCGACGAGTTCGGGGCGGCCGACCAGTTCCGCCCAGCGCGCGAAGATGCCGCCGCCGACGATCTGCGTGACGATCCAGCCGTCGCGGGTGCGGAACAAGTCGGTCGGCGCCGAGCTGTAGCTGCGATTGCCGATCGGCTGGCGCTCGATCCCGTTCAGCGCGTGATCGATGGTGAGCGCATTGGTCATCGCGAGCGCGGTGCCGAGCAGCGACCCCGACACGCATTGCCCCTTCCCCGTCGTCTCGCGCTCGCGCAGCGCGACCATGACGCCGAAAGCGGTATGCAGCGCGGTGCCGAAATCGACATAATTGACCTGTGCGCGACAGGGCTGATCGGGCGTGCCGGTCAGATGCACCGCCCCCGACATCGCCTGTCCCACCGCGTCGAACCCGACATTCTTCGCGAGCGGCCCCTCGCTACCGAAAGCCGAGGCGGTCGCGAGGATGATGCGCGGGTTGATCGCCGACAGGCTGTCATGATCGAGCCCCAGCCTGACGAGCGCGTCGTGCGGCAGGTTCGCGACGACGACGTCGGCGGTTTCGACGAGGCGGCGGACAATCTCGCGCCCCTCGGGACTGCCGGGCTTCAGCGTCAGGCAGCGCTTGGCTCGGTTCATCTGCATGAACATCGCACCCGATCCGTCCTCGGCGACCGGCACGGTGAAGCGGTCGTCGTTGCCGCCCGGTGCCTCGATGCGGATGACATCGGCGCCGTAATCGGCGAGCAGCGCCGCGCAATAGGGGCCCGCGATGTAGCGGCCGAAATCGAGCACCCTTATTCCGGTCAGCGGCACGCGTCGTTTCTCCCCGATGTTTTCCATCGGCTAGCAGCCGCGCGCCGACGCTGCCAAGCGCCTTTGCGCCGCAATCCCCCTTTTTCGGCAGGGCGACGATCGGGCGCGGCCAAAATGTGACGAGAGGCTTGCAAGATGTCCGAGCCGCCGCTAGGGGGCACTCCTCTCAGCGAGGAGAGTTGGCTGAGTGGTCGAAAGCGTCGCACTCGAAATGCGAAGTGCCGGCAACGGTACCGAGGGTTCGAATCCCTCACTCTCCTCCAGAGCCTCTTCCAAAGGGGTTCAGCGCAGACCACCAGGATTGTTTTTCTTCCCATAAAACCGTCGTTTCCGAGCCCTACCGGGTTCGGCCATGTTCAGTCGCCTCCGCCTTCGGCGTGGTCCCAGAACGTGGTCCCGGTGCGCGAAAACGTGGTCTCGGAGAAAAGCAATGTTGAACGACGCAAAACTACGCAGCGCCAAGCCCCGCGATAAGGCTTACAAGCTGACGGACAGCCACCGCCTCTATCTTCTCGTAAAGCCCAACGGCGGGAAGCTCTGGCGATGGAACTACGCCTATGGCGGCAAGCAGAAGAGTATGCACTTCGGCATCTATCCGATGGTGAGCCTCGTCGAAGCGCGGACCAAGCGCAACGAAGCCCGCGCGATCCTAAGCGAAGGCAAAGACCCCGCGATCGTGAAGAAGCTGACCATCGAAGCGAATCGCAAGGCAGCCGCCTGCACCTTCGAGCGGGTCGCGAAGGAATGGCACGAGGTATTCAAGTCGCAATGGGCGGTCGCTCATGCCCACGACGTGATTCGCAGCCTTGAGCGCGACGTCTTTCCCGCCATCGGCAAATATCCGATCATGGACCTGACTCCGCCGATCGTCCTCAAGGTGTTGCGCGCGATCGAGGCGCGCGGGTCGATTGAAATTGCGAAACGTGTCCGGCAGCGCATTTCCGCCGTCTATGTCTATGCCATCGCCGAAGGCGTCGCGACGTCCGACCCCGCCGAGAAGCTGGCCGCCGTGTTGAAGCCGCTTCGCAAGGGTCGGCAACCGGCGATCACCGACCTTGAAAAGCTGCGCGAGATGATCGGCAAGGTCGAAGAGGATTATGCCCGCCCGGTGACGCGCCTCGCCATGCGCTTCCTCGCCCTGACCGCCGTGCGTCCCGGCGAGTTGCGCGGCGCGCGCTGGGACGAGTTCGAGGACTTGGATGGGGATGAGCCACTTTGGCGGATTCCCGCCGCGCGCATGAAGGGTGACCTTGATCGCAAAAATGAAGAAGGCGGCGATCATCTTGTGCCGCTGTCGTATCAGGCCGTCGCCATCTTGCGGGCGCTATGGCCGCTGACGGGGGCGTGTCCCCTGCTCTTTCCGAGCAATCGCCATCCCCATCGGCCCATGAGCGAGAACGCTATCGGCTATCTGCTCAACCGCGCGGGCTATCACGGCTATCATGTACCGCACGGTTTCCGCGCCGCTTTCTCGACGATTATGAACGAATGGGCGAACCGCGAAGGCAATGCGGGCGACCGGCAGATCATCGACTTGATGCTAGCCCACGTCCCGAAGGAGAAAGTTGAAGGCGCCTACAACCGGGCGGCTTACATGCCACGTCGTCGGGAATTGGCGCAGATTTGGGCCGACATGCTTGTCACGACCCTGCCGTCTCCGGTTGCGCTGGTCGAGCGCCCGTCGAAGGAGACTGGCGAACGTTCGCGGCGGCGGGTGCCGCAGCCGGTTTCGGCGGATTTCCGCTTTCCGGCTCGCGCGCGGGCGGCATAGGCGGCAAGCGGTGCGGCCATCGCCGCACTGCTCCGCTAATAATTGGATGGGCGACGACCCAAAGTCCCAGCGCCGAAATCAGGGTCGCCTGTCGGCAGGCTTAGGCCGACCAGGCGGCCCGGATTTTGACGGTTTGGTCGCGGACGGCACTGGAACGCTAAGGGGTCTGAAACTTCCGATCGCGCTCTTCACTAGGTCATCGACCTGCTCGATCATATCTCGCGATTCGAGGAACAGGTCGCAGGCATGAAGCTGCGTGGAACCGCACTCCGGGCAGGTTCGCCGGACCGGCCCCGCAAGCGGCGTGACGACCCGAACGACCTCCTTGAACCCGCAATCGCAGGCGAGGTTCATGTCGAAATCTTCGCTTCTCTGTCCCATGACCCTATGCGCCTTTCGCAAGACCTACGCCCTGAGTCTCAACGACAGTGCGCCGCAGAAAGCTGGTCTGTCAGGGAAGTGGAACGCGCCAGACCGGCGTGTTCGCTGCCGCCATCATAGCGCACCGCCCGGCCTGGGTCAAAAGCGGCGCCACTTCGGCCGCGCCGATGCTCGAAGCATCTGAAACGCCGGTCTTTCGTCGATTGTATGTTGACCAGCCAAGGCTCACCACCGCGTCATCACAACCCGTCTTGCGCCCGTCCGAATTGTGAATCATCCTCGCGCGCGAGGGTGAGGGACATGGTGAACCAGCGACGATCAATCGAGTATAGCGAGCAAGACAAGGCGGTCCTCAATCGGCTCGACCGCAAATTTCGCCGCTCGCTGCTTACCTATTTTGGTCGCAGGACGAAGGATCGCAGCGACCTGGAGGACATGGTTCAAGACGTGTTCGAGCGTCTGCTCAAACGCGGCGGCGCGTCCGAGCTGGAGCGCCAGAATATCAGCGCCTATGTGTTCGAGACGGCAAGCAGCGTTCTGACCGATCATTTGCGAAAGAAGATTACGCACCGCGATCATCTTTACGAACCATTCGATCAAAATCGACACGGCGAGAAGGATTTTTCGCCGGAGCACGTTCTTATATATCGGCAGCAGCTTGAGTTGACCTCTGCGATGCTGCTCGAATTGCCCGAGGAAACGCGGGCGGTATTCTTGCTCAGGCGCGTGGAGGGAATGAAGGTGAAGGACGTAGCGGCCCGACTTCGCATCTCCGTATCCTCCGTCGAGAGGCACATGCGGGTCGCTGTCTGGCACGTCATGCAACGAAGCAGCGGCGAGCAATGACGCGAAAGCCCGGCCCGACTTGGGAGCAGCGCGAGCGCCTGGAGGCCGCCGCCGCCTGGTTCAACCGTGTCGGGTTTCCGGACGATCCGCCCCGCCCGGAAGATCTGGAAGCGTTCGAGCTATGGAAAGCGGGCAGCCCGGAAAATGTCAGGATGTTCAACATTGTGAAAGATGAGATGCGCCCTTACGACAATCCTTTGTTCCGCTTCCTGCTCAAGGAGCGCGTCGCGGCGCTTGAAGCCGAATCCGACGCGAAGGACTGACCGCCAGCCATGAACCAGCCCCGCCCCTTGTCGGTTCGCGGCATGACGCCGGACGAAGCCGCCGCCGCGTGGATTGTCCGCGTCGAGGACGGCCCGCTCAGCGCCGCCGATCAGGCCGCGTTCGATGAATGGAAAGCCGATTCGCCCGCGAACGTCGCCGCCTATGAACGCGCCGAAGCGGCCTGGGGACTTTACGAGAACCCGCCGAGCGACCCGGTGATGGACGCGATGCGCGCCTCCGCCCTCGCCATTCGGCCGAAGCCGAGGCGTGGCTTGTGGGCCGGGGTCGGCGTCGGGGTCGCGGCCTCGCTGCTCGCCGCCGTCGCGCTCGGCACCGGCCTGCTGTCTTTCGGGCCACAGGCTGACGCGCCGCAGCTCGCGGCCCAATCCGCGCCAGCGGCCAGTGCAACGTCCGATTTGCCCGACGAGGGCGAGTTCGCTACCGCCAAGGGCGAGCGCCGCACCGTGCAACTGGCGGACGGAACCGCCGTGACGCTCGACACCGATAGCGCCATTCGTGTCGGCTATATCGCGGAGCGCCGCATCGTCCGGCTGCTCCGCGGACAAGCGTTGTTCGCGGTTGCCAAAGACCCGAACCGGCCGTTCGTCGTTCGCGCGGGCGCCAATCAGGTCACGGCGCTGGGCACGGTGTTCGCGGTTCGGCTCGACGCCAGCCGCATGAAGATCACGCTCGTCGAAGGCAAGGTGGTCGTTGACGACGCCGACGACGGCCCGCGCGAACCCTCAGCCGTCATGGTGCCGGTCGTCCTCGCCCCCGGCCAAGCACTGGTGACGACGGAGGGCGCGAAGCCCGTCGTGGCGAAAGTGGACGTGGCTCAGGCGCTTCGTTGGCGCGAGGGCTTTGTCGAGTTCAAGGATACATCGCTTGCCGAGGCCGTCGCCGAAATGAACCGCTATTCGGCCAAGCAGATCGTCCTGGGCGATGCCGCCACCGGCAATCTGCGCGTCAGCGGCGTGTTCCGCACCGGCAACCCCGAACGCTTCGCCGCGATCGTCGGGGAATTGCTGCCCGTCCGCCAGCGCGACCTGTCCGATGGCGGCGTCGAGTTGAGCGCCAAGGGCCGATAGGTTCGGCGCGAAAAAGACTTCCGCGCCCCGAAACCGGGGCGGCGATTAAATTTTTTTCATGCAAATTTGACGCTACGTAATGGCTGCATTTTGGCGCTGATTGCGCCATAATCTGGTCCTTGGGGTGAAGGGTTTTTGCGCGGGCCACGTTCTGATGTCTGACGCCGCTAACGGCGCGATGGCATCACATGGGGGAGGCAAGCATGAAATCCGCAACACGCACCGCAATTTCGTTCAAGGCGGCGATGTATCTCGGGGTCGCCGCGCTGGCGGTCGGCATGACCAGCCCGGCGCAGGCGCAGGCGGCCGAGGCGAAGCAGGTCGACATTCCGGCGCAGTCGCTCGCCGATACGCTGACCCAGATCGGGCGCCAGACCGGCAGCGAGGTCGTGTTCCAGCCCGCCGACGTGCGAGGCCACAGCGCCCCCGCCGTGCGCGGCGCGCTGACCGCCGATCAGGCATTGGGCGCGGCGTTGCAGGGCAGCGGCCTCAAGGCGCGGCGCACCGCGCAGGGCGCCTATGTCATCGAGCAGGATACCGCGTCGGGAAACGCGGCGACGGCCGCGGCCGATGACTACCGTGCCAACGAAATCGTCGTCACCGCGCAGAAGCGGGTCGAGTCCATTCAGGACGTGCCGATCGCGATGACCGCGCTGTCGCAGGACGATCTGACCGAGCAGAAGATCGAAAGCGGCTCCGACATCATGCGCGCTGTGCCGAATCTTACGTTCAGCAAATCCAATTTCACCAGCTACAACGTCTCGATCCGCGGCATCGGCACAAAGGCCATTTCGGCCACGACCGACCCCGGCGTTGCGGTCAGCTTCAACAATGTCGGCGTCATTCACAACCGCTTTTTCGAGCAGGAATTCTTCGACATGGAACGGCTGGAGGTGCTGCGTGGGCCGCAAGGCACCCTCTATGGCCGCAACGCCACCGGAGGCGTCATCAATCTGATTTCGGCCAAGCCGAAACTCGATCGCTTCGAGGGCAACATCAAGGGCGAGGTCGGCAATTACGACAGCCGCCGGATGAGCGGAATGCTGAACATCCCGATCGTTCCCGATCATTTCGGTCTGCGCATCGCCGGGTCGCTGACGGACCGCGACGGCTACGACTATAACAGCGTGACCAAGAACCGCGTCAACGGCCGCGATCTTTATTCGCTGCGCGCGACGCTGGGGTTCGAGAACGACTGGCTGCGCGGCAATGTCGTCTGGGAACGGTTTCGCGAGAACGACAATCGCTCGCGCACCGGCAAGCAGCTTTGCCACCGCGACGACAGCCCGGAGATGATCGGATCGACGCCGACCGCGGATACGAACTATCCTGGGTATGATCCGGGCCTCTACACCCCCCTTCGCCAAGGCCTGTTCAGCACGGGTTGCAAGGCGGGCAGTCTGTATGACGACGGTGCGTTCGGGACGCCGAACGGGCTTTCACTACCCTTCATCATTGGACTCGGGATCGTGGATGATTCGTTTGGCTACGGCGCTACGCCTGATGGCCAGCGAGCGCACGTGATCAATTATGTTGACCCTTATGGCGGCGCGATGCAATCGCGCAATCTGCGAGAAATCGCTTCCTTCAACGATCCGCGTTATCGGGCAAAATCTGACATTCTTGAACTCAATCTCGATGTCGATGTCGTGGACGGACTGACCTTTTCGTCGCAGACCATGTTCAATTGGGACAGTGTCTACAGCTTTCAGGACTACAACAGGTTCAACACGTTTCCACTGTTTGGGGACTCTTCGGGGCTTGTCAAAAGTGTTACCAACAATAGCCCCAGTCCGTACCGGAACCTGACTCCGGGCGGCGTCTTCTGCGATCCGCAGATCGGTTGCTCCGACACGCTCGGCGTTTTCGACATATCGTCGGCGACCTCCAAGCAGTTCGCGCAGGAATTCCGCTTGCAGTCGAGCTTCGACGGACCGTTCAATTTCAGCGTCGGCGGCAATTATACGAAGTTTAAGACGCAGACCGATTATTATGTCATGTCGAATATCTTCACGCTCCTCGCGATGCTTCCGCCGTCAAACCAGACTGGCGATATTACGACGTGCGGATTCACCAATTTCTATCTTTTTTCCCTTCATGGCGCGCCGACGCCGATTGAAAATTCGCGCTGTCCCTATATCGATCCGAATCCGGTCGAGAGCATTAACGGCCAAGGGCACAATTATTTCCGCAGTTCCAACCCCTATAAGCTCGAAAGCTATGCGGCCTTCGGGGAAGCCTATTACAACATCAACCCCGACCTGAAGCTAACGGCGGGACTACGTTACACGCATGACGAAAAGAGTTTCACGCTGGTGCCCAGCCAATTGCTGACGGCGCCGACGGCGACGGGGTTGGGGCTCGTCAACATGGGTTATCCCTCGACCGGTGTTCTCGAACAGAAATGGGGAGAGTTCACCGGCCGCATCGGTCTCGACTGGAAACCTGATCTGGGATTCACCGACCAGACATTGCTCTATGCCTTCTACAGCCGCGGTTACAAGGCGGGAGGGGCCAATCCGCCGACGCCGGGTTTCGCGGCCGATCCGGACGAACTGTTGGAACGCGGCATCATGACGCAGGCCGACTATAATCTTTTTGCTGCAAGTGGCTTTTTTCCGGGCTTTTTCCCGCTGGGGCAACTCACCGGCGTCAACTATGGCCCGACTTTCGAGCCCGAATTCGTCAACGCGTTCGAGATCGGCGCCAAGAACGCGCTGATGGGCGGGCGGCTGATCCTCAACGCCAGCGCCTTCTTCTATGACTACAGCAATTATCAGGTGTCGCAGATCCGCGACCGCACGGCGGTCAACGAGAATTTCGATGCGAAGATGTGGGGCGGCGAACTGTCCGCCATCTTTGAGCCCGTCGATCGGCTGCGCTTCAACGCCAATGTCGGCTATCTCGGCACGCGCATCGGCAAGGGGATGAAGTCGATCGACCCGATGAACCGTACGCTGGGCAACCCGAACTACACCGTGGTCAAGCCGTGGGTGCAGTTGCCCTCCAACTGCGTGTTGCCGACCCCCGTTGTCGAAGGCTGGCTTGCGCGAGACCATGCCCTTGTGAACTCATGGAAATTGTGTGGGGGGATCGGCGGCCTCTTTAGCAATGGTTTGGCCATCAACGATCCGGCGACCGGCCAAGCCTATGACGTCGCCAACTATCCCGAACTGAACGGCGGTGCGGGCCTGTATAGCGACGTGTCGGGCAACGAACTGCCCAACTCGCCGCATTGGACGGTCAACCTCGGCGCAGAATATACCATCCCCTTCAACGACGGTTGGAGCGCGACGGTTCGCGGCGACGGTTACTGGCAGGCGAAATCGTGGGCGCGGGTTTACAACCTGAACCCCTATGACCGGCTGCGTGACTGGACCAACTTCAATATTTCGCTGCGCGTCGATGGTCCCGATGACCTGTCGATCGAAGCCTATGTGAAGAACGTATTCAACTCGACGCCGATCACCGATGCCTTCCTGAACTCCGACGACAGCGGCCTGACGACCAACGTCTTCACCCTCGACCCGCGCATCATCGGGTTCAGCATCGCCAAGAAATTCTGAGTCCTCTCTCCACTGGGGGAACGCCTCGGGCCGATGCCTCGCTTGCTCCCGGGCAAGCATCGGCCCGGCTTTTTTGGACCGGAAAACAGTCTCTCGCACTCCCTCTCCCCTGAGGGATAACTGGGCCGCCGCCTCGACCAATATCCCGGCAACGGGGCGGCGGCCTATTTGTCCGGCAATGACGGAGGCAGATATGACACTCCAGACCGAACATCCGGCGGCGCCGGTGATCGAACGGCGCAATTGGAAATTCGGGCGCGGAATGACCGCGCGCCGCTGGTGGCACGGTGGCGATGCAGGTCGCACGGCTTTCTATAACGCGCTGTCCTCGACCTTCCCGGTCGGCGAAAAATTCTTCATGTCGGCGGTGCGCCATTACCGCGACGAAGCGCCCGAGGCGTTGCGCGAGCAGATCGACGATTTCATCTTTCAGGAATCGACGCACTCGCGCGAGCATGTCTTTTTCAACCGGCAGGCGCGCGATGCAGGCTATGACCTTACATCGTCCGAGGACCGCGCGGCCCGCACGATCGCATGGGCACGCAAGCGCCCGCCGCTGATGCAGCTCGCCGGAACCTGCGCGCTCGAGCATTTCACTGCGACGCTCGCCAACGCGATCCTGTCGGACCCGGCGCACCTCGCGGGAGCCGACGTCGAGGAGCAACGCATGTGGCGCTGGCACGCTATCGAGGAAATTGAGCATAAGGCGGTCGCATACGACACGCTGGTACTCGCCATGCGAAGCCGGTCGCCGTTCCGGTGCTGGACGCTGCGGTCCTTCACCATGCTCGCGGCGGGCGTCCGCTTTCATTATGTCGTCTTTCGCAACACCGCGGACCTGCTGCGGCAGGATGGCAAGAACAACCTGCGGACGTGGACCGGGCTGCTTTCCTACCTTTACGGCAAGCCCGGTTTGATGCGGCTGCTGTTGCGCGACCTCTTCGCCTATTTCCGGCCGAACTTCCATCCGTGGCAGCACGACGACCGCGCGCTGGCGCAACGCGCTCTCGCAACTCTGTCGCCGCCGCTCGTCGCGCCGATGCCGAAATGAGCGATGGCATGAAGAGGATTTTACTCGCGATGACATTGGTTGCGGCCGCCGGAGGGGGAACGGCCGCGGCTTCGCAGGGGAGCGGCGCCATCACCGGCACTTGGGCAACCGGCAGCCAAGGGGGGCGCGTCGAGATTTACCGCTGTGGTCCATCCCTCTGCGGCAAGATCGTCGATGCCGCTCCCCTGCGGGCCAACCCCGACCATCGCGACGTCAGGAACCCCGACCGCAAATTGCGCGAGCGGCGGTTGAAAGGGCTGGTCGTGCTGCAAGGGTTCGAGGGTGGTCCTGCCCAATGGAAGGGCGGCCCGCTCTATGATCCCGAATCCGGCGACGGCGCGGCGACCGGCACGCTGACGCTCCGCGCCGATGGCAAGCTGGAGGTGAAGGGTTGCAAGGCGGCGATCTTCTGCAGGACGAAGCTATGGACGCGCGTGCGTTGACCCTTGCGGCGGCCGTGCGTGATGCGCTTGCGGCGCGGCCGAACAGCGGTGCGTCGCCGCTGTCATGCAGGGAATGCGCGCGCTAGGCGCGATCGCCCGCCAAACGGCAGGATCATCCGTCCGCCGCACTTTGCGGAATATATTCAATACCATCGCTCGCCTTGACCGTGGCGTGTTCGGTCCGCTGTCATGCCGCTCGACCGGCTGATCGAGCAGCACAGGAAGCAGGTGCGCGCCGCCCGAAGCGGCGAGGCCATCTTCGACGTCACGCTCGATGCCGTCCGCGAACTGGGCTTCAACCGGCTCGCCATCGTCCACGCCCTCTGGTTCACGCGGCCCGGCCGACGCCTCCTGTTCCTTCATAATTTCGGCGAATGGGGCCATATCTTCGTGGCGCGCCAATATTTCCGGCACGATCCCGCCCTGCTCGCATCGCAGCGAACCAACCGCCCGTTCACCTGGCACGAACTGCGCCGCGGCTTGCCGTCCGATCCAAAGCAGGTCCGCATCTTGAACGAAGCGATCCACCACGGCCTGCGCATCGGCTTTACCGTCCCGGTCGCCGTGCCGGGCGAGCCTGCCGGTTGCTGCACCTTCGCGACCGACGCGAACGCGCTTCCGTCCGCCGCCCTCTGCCGCGCCGCAGCGTGGATCGCCGACGAAGCCTTTGCCGAGGCGCGGCGGCTGCAAGGCTATCCGGTTCCTATCGACGAGAGCGAGGTTCCGCAGATCAGCCCGCGCCGCCTCGAATGCCTGAAATGGGCCGCGATGGGCCGCACGGACGAGCAGATCGCGCTTATCATGGACCTCAAACCCACGACCGTCCGAACCCATATGGCCCATCTTCGGCAAGCGTTCGGCGTATGCAGCCGCACCGAACTGGCCCATGTGGCGCGCCGCGTGGGCCTCATCCCTTCCGACGATATCGGTTCATAAATTTTGACGATCCCCAGTCGTCCGGCTGCCTGCTCCCTTGTTGTGAACAACCAAGGGAGCCAATGTCATGATTCTTATCCGCCACGGCTGTTCGCTCGCCGATCCGCTCGCCGCGTCGATGTTCCGCGACCGTAAGCGGCAGTTCGTTGACCAGCTCGGGTGGGACGTTCCCGTCGTCGCCGGCCAATATGAAATCGACCATTATGACGGCGGCAACGCCCATTATCTGATCGCTGTCGATGCCGACGGCGAACATGCCGGGTCGATGCGGCTGCTGCCGACGATCCGCCCGCACTTGCTCGCAGACCACTTCGCCGGCCTCTGCGATGGCGAGATCCCATGCGGTCCGCACGTCATGGAGATCACCCGGCTATGCCTGCCGTCGCGGCTCGGGCGCGATGGGCGACGCGCGGTCCGCAACCGGCTGATTTCGGCGATGGTCGATCATGCGCTGCAAAGCCGCGTGTCGGTGCTGACGGGCGTCGTCACCGCGGTCTTTCGCGAAACCGTCCTCGCGATGGGCTGGCGCGCCGCGCCGCTCGGCCCCGCGCGGACCCATCAGGGCAGTTCGATCTGCGCTTTCCGTCTCGACATCGGCGCCGACACGCCGGCGCTGCTCGCCGCGACGGGCATCTACGCGCCCGACACGATCGCGGCGGCCGCGGCCGAATTGGCTTGAGGGGAGCGATATGACGCACGATCCTGCCCGCCTCGCCGCGATGCTGCTCGCCGACGGCTATTGCATCGTCGAGAACTCCATCGCGCCCGACGCCATCGCCGCGCTCGAGACCGAGCTGTCGCCGCGCTTCGAGACGACACCCTTTTGCGAAGGCGGCTTCTATGGCGCGCGCACCAAGCGTTTCGGGGCGCTGCTCCGGCGCTCGCACCACGCCGCCGCGCTCGTCCGGCATCCACTGATCCTGACCATCGCCGAAACCATTCTCGGCGCATGGTGCGACCGCATCGTCCTCAACTTGACGCAGGCCGTCGAAATCCATCCCGGCGCGCTCGCGCAGGTGCCGCACCGCGATCAGGATTTATGGGGCGGCGGCAAGACCAGCATGGACTATCAGCTCAACGTCATCTGGCCCGTCGATCCCTTCACCGCCGACAATGGCGCAACCCGGCTCTGGCCGGGAAGCCACCGCGACGATGGGGTCGATCCCTTGACTGTCCCGCCGATCGTTGCCGACATGGCGCCGGGGTCGGCGCTGCTGTTCCTCGGCTCGATCGTCCACGGCGCCGGCGCCAATATATCGGACGCGGTGCGGCGCGCCGTGATCGTCGGCTATTGCCTCGGTTGGCTGCGGACCTTCGAGAACCAGTATCTCGTCTATCCGCCCGAGGTCGCGCGGCAGTTCGATCCCGACCTCGCCGCCCTCGTCGGCTACGCCCAGCACCGTCCCAACCTCGGCAATGTCGAAGGGCAATGCCCGTCGGTGTTGCTCGGCAATCCCGTGATCGACGGCCTTGCGGCGATCGACGCGCTGCGGCCCGAACAGGCCGAGGCCATCGCCGACCATATCGCCGAGCAGGAAGCCGCTCGCGCCGGCCTTGTGGGCGGATAACGGGACGGATCATGTCCGCCGGTCGGCTTCTCGCCGACTGGCGCGACCCGTCGGCCTATGAATGGCTCGACGCCTGCGGGCGCCACGCCTTCGCCTGGGAATGGCTACGCCGCCGTCCCGACTATCAGGCCGAGGCCGATCGGGAGGAAAATGCCGCCCCGGCCTTCGGGCTTCGCAACCGCCCGGCTTTCGAGGCCGACGCCCGCGCAGCCCGCCCGATATGGACCGCGGCCGTCGATCCCTTCCTGCTGATCGCGACCGCGCGCACCTGTTCGCGCGGGGGCGGCAATTTCGACCTATCGCGCGTCGCCGAGACGCGCGCGATGGCCGCAAGCGCGGACGGCGAGCATTGGCTGTTCGGGACTGCCGCGCGCCCGCTGCGTCTCGACATCGTTTCCGGCAGCCTATGCGGCGGCCCCGTCGCGCTCACCGTCCATGTCGCGCGGCTCGATGCGGCCGCGCTCGCCGCCCTCGCCCGCCTGATCGCGCTCGCGCGCGAAGGCCGGTGGCGGCGCGGCCATTTTCCCGCCGAGCGGCGCGCGGGGCGGTGGAGTCAGGTCTTGCGCGTCCACGATGCGCTTCTGGCCGGCGCCAGCCAGCGCGACATTGCCGATGCGCTGTTCGGGACCGCGGGCATCGTCAACTGGCGGGTCAATGCGGCGCCGTGGCGACGACGCAGCCAGCGCCTCGTCGAAGCGGCCCGACGCGCGGCAGTGTCGAAGCCCGCCGACTGGATCAGCGGCGCCTTTCCCTGATCCCTGAGCCGGCTATTTGCCGAGACGCTTGCGCGATCTCTCGGCGAGGCCCGGCTGGAGCATTTCGTCGATCCCGACCTGAAAGGCAGCGGCGATCTTTTCGATCATGTCGATCGATGCCGCAAATTTCCCACGCTCGATCATGCTGATCGAACTGCGGTCGATCTGCGCCGCGCCCGCCAAATCCTCCTGCGTCATCGCGTGGAGGTCGCGCAGCTCCTTCAAATTGTCTGCAAGAATCTGTCGGCCGCGGCAACTCATGGTCGCATGACCACGGCCAATCGGCCCGCAACTCCATAGAATATAATCACGCGGCGGTGCGGAATATATGCGGCACGCGCATTTTCATGGCCTGGCCCGAAAATGAGGAGCGCCGATTGCGGGCCTCTGCCTGCCCTTCCTGCCGCGATAGCACCCCCGCCGAGCAAAATTGCAGGAGCGCGGAAGCGATGTCGACCGATGCAAATCGCCTGGGGTCGTCGGGCCGTCCCTATCTCAATACGGCGCAGGCCGCCCATTATCTCGGCATCGGTTGGCGCAAGCTGCAAAAGCTGCGCGCCAGCGGCAAAGGGCCGCGCTTCCGCCGCCACGGCCGCCTGATCTATTATCACCCCGACGACCTCGAAAGCTGGTCGCGCGGCACGGCCGATGTGGGAATCGGTCGTGACTGATCGCGCGGCCATAGCCCCGGCGCCGGAGTCGCCTTCGCCCATCCACCCGAAGCGGTTGCTGGTCTGGAGTCTCGCGCTCGGCAGTCTTGCGGGCGCGCTTGTTTCGACCCTGCTGATCGAACCCCGTCCGCGCCTTGTTTGGAACGCCAGCGCCAGCGCGCCGGTCGGCCTCTATGCGGTCGGCGGGGCCGCGCCGCTCGCGCGCGGCGACATGGTGATCGCGAGAGTGCCGGTCGAGTATCGGATGTTCGCGGCGCGCCGCCATTATCTTCCGGCGAATGTTCCGTTGGTGAAGCGCGTTGTCGCCGCGGCGGGCGATGAAGTGTGCGCGGTGGGTGCGCGCGTGATGGTCAACGGGCGGCTTGTCGCGCGGCGGCTCGATCGCGACGGCGCGGGGCAGCCGATGCCGTGGTGGTCGGGCTGCCGCGCGCTCGGACCGGGGGAATATTTCCTGTTGATGGCCGACAGCCCCGCGTCGTTCGACGGGCGCTATTTCGGCGTTACCGACGCGGGCGATATTGTCGGGCGGGCGCAGCTCCTATGGCGGCGGTGAGGATCACACTCGCCGCGCTCGCGCTGCTCGCGGCTTCGCCTGCCAACGCAGAATCGGTCGATCACTGGCGCCCCTATATCGCCGAGGCGTCGGCGCGCTATGGCGTCCCGGTCGAATGGATCGAGCGCGTGATGCGCGCCGAAAGCGGCGGACGGACGACGCTCGACGGTCGCCCGATCGTCAGCCGCGCGGGGGCAATGGGCCTCATGCAGCTCATGCCGGGAACTTGGACCGATATGCGCGCGCGGCTCGGTCTGGGAAATGACCCACACCACCCCCGCGACAACATCATGGCCGGAACCTATTATCTGCGGCTCATGTATGACCGCTTCGGCTATCCGGGCCTGTTCGGCGCCTATAATGCGGGGCCGGCGCGCTATGCCGCCTTCGTTTCGCAAGGCCGAGAATTGCCGGCCGAAACCCGTGCCTATGTTCGGCAGCTTTGGGATGGTTCGTCCGCGAAAGGGAGGAAGGCGATCGCCTCGAATCTCGCGTCGCCATCGACTCTGTTTGCGCTGGAGCGTGCGGGAACAGACGGCGCGGGCAGTCCGGTCGCTTCCGGCCGCCGCGCAATCTTCTTCATACGACGATGAACCGACCCAAACCGATTGAAAGGTGCCGTGTGCGCTATGTCCGTGGTGTCGCTGTCTATGGTCATTGCGACTCTCGGTCTCGCGGTGCCGGCAGCAGCGGAACCGACGGCGCTTCGCAGTGGCAGGCGGCTTGCTTCGCGATCGGCGCTTCGAGCGGACAGAAGCAGAGGTATTCGACTTCATGCCCGCATCCGGCGGCGCGGAATCCCTCATAATTATGGTCGAAGCCGGGAGAGAAGGACGCATGATGGCTCTCGGTCCACTGGGCGAGCCGCACCGGGTCGGCGCGGATTTCGGTGGGCGGGTCGGGGACGGGGTTCGCGCGCCGCTGCACTTCACTCCAGCGCACGCCATCGACTTTCGTCGCCGCCACGCGCTCGACCGGGCATGTGAATGCCTGGGCCAATGTGTCACGCGCCGCCTGCTCCCGGCTCGCGCAGCCCGCAACACCGGCGCAGAGTAGCGTCGCGAGGCCGAGGCGAGTCCGGCGCATCCTCACAGGCCGGCCAATATCTCGGTGCGCTTGGCTTGATATTCCTCTTCGCTGATCAGGCCGCCGTCGCGCAGCGATTGCAGGTGCCGCAGCCGGTCCTCGACGCCGCCGCCCGTGACGGGCGGCGCGGCGGGGCGGCGCACGATATCGGCGTCGGTGCGCAGCCGCTCGGCCATCCTCTTGCCGAAGTCCGCGACGATATCCGATTGGGCGTCGGCGGATCGGCGCGGCTTCAACAGCCGGACCAGAAAGACCAGCACCAGCCCCGCGACCAGAAAGATCAGCGTATAATAGACGGCTGCCGCGCCGGCGGCGCGCAAGGTGATGTCGCGTCGGCCACCATCCGGATCGAGACAGAAGATATTGCGCGCGACACCCTGCTGCCCCGGCTTGTAGGAATAGTTCCGCGACTGGGTTTCGACCGTCCCGTCGCAGACATAGGGCGCGGCGACCGTCACCAGCGGGGGATGGAGGGCGCCGCCCGCGGACGCCACCATCACGCCGCAAAAGCCGCAGATCGCCGTCAGCCCGACCAACCCGCATCCCCACCGCGCGGTGGCGGCCGATGCGCCGCCCCTTGCGATGCCGCGCACGGTCATGCTCCCGATCAGGCCCACGATCAGGATGACGACCGGTCCCAACAGCATCATCCCCACGGTGAATATGGCCCAATCGCCCATCGCCTATCCCCCTCAAAGCCCGGACAGGATGTCGGCTCGTTTGGCCTGATAACCCGCTTCGGAAATCAGGCCGTCGCCGCGCAGTGTCTGGAGATGGCGGAGCTTGTTCGCGCCGTCCGTGGCGGCCTCTTCGCCGATGGCCTGCCCGCCGTGCCCGCCGACCCGCCCGTCGCCGTTCAAGTCCATCCCGGTCATCGTCTCGAAAGCAGAAAGGGCCTTGGCCGTCGTGGGCTCTCCGTTGATGGTGACGCTGGCGGGCATCCCGAAGAAGGCGCCCAAAGGCTCTCCGCCCGCTTTCGCGTCCCACCCGCTGGCGTTGATCCGGTCCGCGACCTGTTCCGCCTGCATGGTGGACGACACGACCTGCGCCGTGCTCGATACCGGGTCGGTAAGGCTTGGCTTCCAGCGCGCGTCGCGGAGGTTCGCGAAAAAACCCATGGTTCAGGCGCCGTTCGTCATGGCGGCGAGGCAGAAGCGCTCGGGCGCGTCTGGGTCGGCCTCATGTTCATCGCCGCAGGCGTTGCGCGTCACCCACAGCAGCGTGCCCTGATCCGCGGACACAGCATAGGGCCGGTCGCCGCGCCAGGTGCCCGCGATGCGGCGCTCGGCGCGGGTCGCCATGTCGAAGCGCATGATACCGACGTCGGCGGGATAGTTCAGGCGCGAGCGCGCGTCGTCGAACAGGAAGGACGCCAGCTCCCAACCGCCCCACGCCACGAGATACGGTGTGCCAAGCGGTTTGCGCGCGCGGATGTGGAGGTCGACGGTGCCGTGGCCGCGATCCGCCGCCCAGACCAGCCAGCCTTCGTTGCCGCGCAGCGACTCCACTGCGTCGAGGTCGTCGGAAAATTCATCCTCGCGATAGACCAGCCCGCCCGTCACCGATTCCCACCGGTCCGCCGCCTCGGGCGGCCGATCGGGCAGGCGGCGGCTGCCCGCGACCGTCGCGGCGTAATAGGCGGTCGGACCGCTCTCGCCGTCGCTGCCGTCGCCCCATAGCGAAGCGATCGCGAACAGCGTGTCACCTCGCCAGGCCAGCCCGGTGATCGCGGTCAGGGCGTCGGCGGGATGCTGCGCGCGCGTGTCGGGACGCGGTGTCACGGCCGTCAGCTTGCGGTCAGCCACGCGAAAGAGCCACAACTGGTCGGGGCCGTCGAGCTCGCGGCTGGGCAACAGGATGGCAACATGGCGGCCGTCGGGCGACAGCCGCATCCCAGCGACCGGCACCCGCCCCTTCTCGGCCAGTTCGGGCCGCGCACGGGCGATGGGGCCAAGGTCGATTTCGCCAATCACCCGTGTCGCGATCGGCGCCGCGGCACGGTCGCCGAGGGTCTGGCGGCGACCCTGATAAACGATGATCATGCAGTCATAGGCCTGATCATGGACCGAAGAGGCGGGATCGTTCAACTCGGCGAAGCTGCGGTCGGCGGCGCAGCGGCGGTCGCGTTCGCTCACCCAGTCGCGCTGCTCCGCCACGAGCGCCGCGCGCGCCGAGCCGCTCAGCTTGTCCAGTACGGCGCGGTAGCTTCGCGACAGCGCCAGATCCTGCCAGCGCAAGGCGGCGTTGGCACAGATGAAGCGATCGACTGCGCGCGTCGCCTTGCCGCAATCGAAGCTCGCCGGAACGCTGACAGGGGGCGCCGACTGCGCGGCCGCAGGGGCAGCCGTCACGCCTGGGGCAAGGGCGGCGGACAGGAGCAGGCCGCTAAAGCGAAGAACCGGCCAGCTAGTCATGGACGACAATGCGCGGATCGTCGCACAGGTTCTGCTGGCCGATGGGCAAGGGATCGTTGCAGCAATCCTCCTCCTTCTCCTCGAACAGGACCGAGATTTCATAAGTGCAAACTCCGCCGCCGCCGGGGATGGTGAAGGTCCGCCGGCGCCCCGGAGCAAGCCCGTCATAGCCGAAGGCGTCGGAGTTCAGTTCGATATCGTCTGGCTCGCGAAGCGCGATCTGCTCGACGCGGCGGCGGGTCTTGTTCGTCACGGTTACGGCGAGGTCGGCGGCGGGCGCCGCCCGCGCGGCGGTGCCGCAGAGCGCGATCAGCGGCCGCGCCGCCGCTACGACGCCATCGAGCGGATAGCGCGCCGTGACCCCGCCCAGGTCGATCGTCAACTGTCCCTCCGCCGCCAGTATCGATTCGAGCGGCGCATCGAGCGGAACCTGCGCCATCAGATGCAGCAGATCGTCCATCTCCTGCGTCTGCACCGTTGCGCGAAAGGCCGAGACCGCACGCCCGTTGCTCAGACGAACCGGCAGGCTCTGCCCTGCCGCCGCGCGAAGCGGTGGATGGGTCATATAGACCGATAGTTCCGGACCGCCCTTCTGGCAGATGAAGATCAGCGACGTATCGTCGCTCTCGGGCACGCCATAAACGAGCCGCGTCTGCTCGCCATGATCGACGCCATACCAGCGTGGCCGTTCATCCTGCGCCGCGGTCGGCACGGCAGCAAGAACCAGCACGGATGCGAGCAGTGCGCGCCAAGGCCGCCGGGTTGGCGATCCTGGAAATCGGGCCCTTGCTTGCCCTTTGCGGGTCATGGTTCCTATCTCCAGGCTTTTCGGAGGGAGGGCCTGCCCGTGCTGCACAAAGTACGGGCAGGCCCGACGGGGGAGACCGGACAGGGACAGAGGGAAGCCGATCGGCAGTGTCCCCCTGTTCGGCCCGCGGATACGCCGACGGGTCGCTGTCGACGCACCCACTCCCGCGTCAAGTTCCGGGCGCCGGCGAGAAATCGGCGGGTATCGGATTCGGCAATGGGTGTTCGCGCATCATTTTCTCCCTGCCCCGCCGTCATGCCATGCCAGCTCGCACCCGTCTCGGATCAGACGGAACGCGAGGTGGACCACGCGGCACTCGGTCGATAGGGTGGGTCGCTCGGCACTCCCCGCCATCGTTGGCGGCGCGATGCCAGTGGAGGGGGGGCGGCGTGGATTCGGCTTTTCTGTCGCAGCGATTATCGACCGCCTCGATTCCGGCACGCGAGCGCCTGCCGATGTGGCGCGAGGTCTTCGGCCAGGCGATGGTTCGGATCGACATAGAGCCGGCGGCGGAGACGCCATTTCACGCCGAAGGAACGCTGTGCGCGCTGCCGGGTGCCGCCTATGCCTCGGTCTTCGCATCGCCGGTGCGGGTAACGCGAACGCGCCATCTGATCGCCGCCGACCCGGCGGAGATGCTCTATCTGATCACCGCCGACGCGTCGCTGGAAGTCAGGCAGGGCGGGCAGGAGCATATATTGGCGCCGGGCGACTCGATCTTCGTGCGCGGCGGCGAGGTCAGCGCCATAGGTTGCCCGAGCCGGAGCCGTTTCACCAATATCGCCATCGCGCTCGACGATCTGCGCGCCTTCTATTCGGACGCAGACGACCTGGCGATGCGGGTGGTGCCGCGGCAGAACGACTTGCTGGGCCTTCTCCATGCCTATGTCGACATGCTCCGCCTGCGCGCCGAGGCGGCTGCGGGCGCGGCGGGGCCGCTTGTTGCCGGGCATATCCGCGACCTGATCGCCGCCATCGCGGCGGCGGATATCGACGGCCCGCCGCTGCCCGAACAGCCCGGCGTGAAAGCGGCGCGGCTGCGGGCGATCAAGGCCGAGATCGCACGCAGGCTGTGCGACCCGCACCTGGGCGTCGAGGATGTCGCAAGGCGCTGCGGGATCAGCCCGCGCTATGTCCGCCGCCTGTTCCAGGAGGAAGGCAGCAGCTTTTCCGCTCACGTCCTCGGTCAGCGGCTCGACCGGGCGCATCGCCTGCTGCTGCATCCGGGACAGGCGCCGGGAACGATCGCGGTGATTGCCTATGCCTGCGGCTTTGGCGACCTGTCCTATTTCAACCGCACCTTCCGTCGACGCTTCGGAATGACCCCGTCGGATTTGCGCGGGAAAAGTGCCTGAGAACCGGATAGAGTGGGATCGGTTTCGGCTGCGCTGATATGCACGTCTGCAACTCGGAGAGGCGAAAATGGTAATACGGTGGGCGATCGGCGTGGCAATGATGGTCACCGGCTGCTCGGCAAGTACCGACATGGCGGGTCAGGGGCGCGTGAGTGATGAAAGCGATGAGACGGGCGCGCCGTCGAACATGGATTGCCCTGCTTTCGATTACGCCCAATGCCTCGTGCTATTGCCCGCGGAACCTATGCAGGGCGTGTGGCTGTCGGGCTTCGAGCGCTCAGCCTTTCTTTCCGGGGCAAAGGCCATCCCCACCGAGCGGAGCGGGAACGCCGAGGCCGTTTGGCTGGATTTTGCGCCGACCGCTGCACCTGATCCGGCCTTGCGTGCAGAAATGGACCGCATGGGCGGCACGGTCGCTGTTGTTATGGAATTCGACGGGCGAAGATCGCGGGACGCGGGTCATTACGGCCCCATGGGGGGTGCCGATCATGTCGTGGTAGTCGACCGCATTCGTTCCGCGCGCATTCTGGGATCGGTCGGGGCGAACTGAGTCACGCCTTGCGACAGCCTCGCTGCCAGTCGGCGAACACGCCCTGCCATCCCCATCCCGACTGGTGGACCAGTTCGGTCAGCACATGCGCCAGATTGGCGGGAGCCGAGGCCGCATCCCTGTCTCCCGCAATCTCGACGCGATCGTCCATGATACGCAGCGCGATCTGCCGCCGAATGGCCGCACTCGGCGGCGTCACGGTCAGGCTGGCGTCATAGATCAGGGCGGCATCGGGGTGAGTGCCGTCGCGCGAGCGGAGGCTGCTGCTCATTCGCGCCTCGCTTGCGTCCATCGGCTTGTCGCCGCGGATCAGCGACACCTCGCGCGCCAGCACGCAATGCCCCCCGGAGACGAAGGTCAGCCGTATCCCGATCGACCGCTTGCCGTCGCGAAAGCCGCGCGTCACCAGCAACTGCCCTGGCCGGTCCGCCGGGCGCTCGACGCGCAGCTCGAGCCCGGCATTCGCCAGCGATTCGATCCGCCGCTTCAAGCGATGTTCGGGCAATGGCATGGCGCCGGGCGCGGGCGCCACCCACGCCGTCCAGGCCGCGAGCCATAGCATGAACATGGTCAGGATCGCGAAATAGGCAACGCCGAAGATCGCCATGAACCGCCATTGCACGAGCCAGCCGGGGCCGCTTTGCAGTGCGTAAACGGCGGGGATCAGCGCACCGAACATGGTGAGGGCCCAGGCGGTGATGCCGATCTGCGAGCGGTCGGTTCCCCACGCGGCCATGCCCGCGATCAACATCGCCACCGGCAGGAACAGGATGACGATCGCGGCGGGCGTCACCCGGCCATCACGCAGCCACAGCCAGCCGAGCGACGCCGCGCCCGCCAGCAGCAACAGCAGCACGGCGGCGATCACCGGCGGGTTCAGGACCCGGTTCACGGGTTCTCCGGCCCCGCCACCCTGGCGATGATCCTCTCCACGCCCGCCTCGATTCCGCCGGGAATGTCGCCGCGCCGGAACGGCGGCAGGATCGCGCCGTCCATGATCGCCTGCGCCGCGGCGTCGGGCAGGCGGGCGGCGAGGTTGCGCCCGACCGCGATCCGTGCCTGCCGCTCGTTCGGCGCGACCAGCAGCAATATGCCGGCGTCCGCCATGCCCCGGCGATCGGCGATTTCGGCCGCGAAGCGCGCGATGTCGATCCCGCCGAGCGACGGCGTCGTGACGACGACGAGCCGGTGCCCGCTCGCCTGCTCGAAGGCGGCGAGCAGGGTGTCGAGCCGCACCTTCCGGGCGGCGGGCAGGACGTTGGCCTCGTCGGCGACCCGGCCCTGCACCAGCCGGAAGGCGATACCGGCATCGTCCGCCTGCACCGCATCGGCCCAGCCGACCGCGCCCAGATCGATGCGCGTGATGCGCGGCGGCTTGCCGGGGCCGTCGATCGGCAGATACCAGATGCGCGCGGGCATGCCGTTCGCCAGGCGAACCGAGGGCTTCTCCTCGGTGCTGCCGCGGTTGGCAGCGCCCCCCAATTGACATCGAAAGCGACGTCGCCGACCGAAAAACGCTCGTAATGACTATAAAAAGTGGTGCCCGTGCTTTTGCGCCTGCCGCGTCCGCGCGCGATGCGCCAATCGTGGATCGAGCCTTCGACCTGCTGCGCCTCCCCCCTCGCCACCGCCTGCGTGACGCGGCGATAGTCCCACCACGGCACCGCGCCCGACGCGAGGATCGTGAAGACGCCGATCGCCATGATCGGATAGCTGTTCCAGCCCGGTTTTCCGAACCCCCATTTCATCACCGCGCCGACGAGGATCAGCGCCAGCCCGATCAGCGGAAACTGCCAGTCGATGCTGTCGTTCGCGATGTCGTAGACGGTGGTGTAGCTCATATCGCCGCGCGCTCCCCTTCCGGCATCGCGGTCAGTCCTTCAGGTAACGCTCGCCGCACGCCGCCATCGCGTCGACCGGTGGCCCCCACCGCACCGCCTGGGCCAGCGCCCGCATCGCGATCTCGCCGATATGATTGTCATCCTCCGCAGGATAGACCTCGTTGTTCGACAATTGTTCGAGCTGGCCGTTGAGCTTCACCCACGTCGCGGCGCGGGGATCGGGCGCGATCTCGCTTTGCGCGAAGATCTGAAGCAGCACGGTCGACAGCACATAGCATTGGGTGCGCGTGTCGCGCGTATCGGGCGGCAGGCCCTTGAACGTGCCCGCCTGTGTCTCCGGGAACGCCTTGGCGCAGGGGGCAGCGTAGCTTCCGGCATTCTTGTCGGCGGCGAGCTTGTCCTGCAATCCCTTGTCCTGTGTACCGATACTCTCGATCTTGCTGACGACCTTGGCCGGGTCGCCGAGGTCGCCGTCCGTCGCGGCGAGCAGCGCGAAATGCAGCGCGTGGCTCGCGTCGTCGAGCGGGACGGAACCCTTCCCGACCTTTTCCTGCGTCAGCGCCAGAGTGGCGCCATAGCAGAGCCCCGCGCTTTCCGTCCGGTCGGCGGGGAGCTGAACGTCGGGCGCGCCGCCGCAGCCGGAGAGGATCAGGCTCACGCAGGCTGCCGCGCCAAACATTCTACCCCGGTTCAGATTCAACTCGCCCCGCATTGCGATTTCTCCCGTCAAGTCGCGCGTCATCCCGATGGACAATCCGTTTGCGCCCAAGAGACAATGGACGGTCGGTCCCCGCATGTCGCGGACCATAAGGAACCGGGCATGGGATTATTCGGTACTGGACGGCTGATCGTGTGGCGGCACTGGGTGGTCCACCCCGATCCCGATTCGAGAAGCTCCCTCTCTCAAGGCGGACAGGCAAACCGAGACGGCCCACTGTTCGGCTGCTGAAGCTGTGGCGCCGGGGCAGCTAAAGCTGTGGAATCGCGCGCGCGGCGCGCGATGGGGATCTGGAGCCAGCCGCATCCATCGCTCCCTTCGCCGGCCTCTCAGTGTCCCTGGCGTGCCACACGGATTTTCAGCGGCAAGGAGTTGCGTCGGGATAAGCTTCGCTAAGCCAATGGGGCCGCCGGCTTTTGCTTCTCCCTTCGAGAAGCGCCGGCCCCATTTGCCAAGCTGCGCTAACCCTCCCGTGCCTCTTGCCGCCAAGAAATCCGCGCGTCCCTTGGGACCCTGCGAGGACGGCTCCGGGTGCGATGGAAGCGGGCCGGCTCTGCGCTCCATGTCCCTGTCGAAAAGGGATCGGCCGCACGAGCGGCCGATGCGTTTTCGTTCCTTTTCTGGGGCCGCTGGTCGCGGCCCTTTTCTTGCTCGGACCCACCAGGCACGATGGGTTTGTGTCAAGAAATCAATAGTATAGAGACTATTTCGACTATCCTGTAAAAGTATAGATGCCGCTGATCGAGATGCGACCGGTGGCGCACTGTGAAATCGCACGACCGGATGGAGTAACACCATGACGAAGGGAACGACTGCGCGCCGTGCGCGCAGCGGTGGAAACGCGCGCGACCTTTACGCCGATGTCACCGCCAAGATCGTCGCCGCACTGGAGCAAGGCCGCTTCCCTTGGGTGCAGCCTTGGGACGCCGCCCCGACCATGCCCCGCAACGCCGTGACCGGACGCCGCTATTCCGGCATCAACATCCTCCTGCTTTGGTCGGCGGCGATGGAACGCGGCTATCCCGTGTCGGGCTGGTTGACCTTCCGCCAAGCCTTGGGCGCAGGCGGTAATGTCAAAAAGGGCGAAAAGGGAACGCTCGTTGTCTATGCCGACCGCTTCGTTCCCGATGGCGAGAAGGTCCGCGCCGCCGAGAGCGGCGAGGAACCCAACGCTATCCCGTTCCTCAAATGCTTTTCCGTTTTTAATGTCGCGCAATGCGAAGGCTTGCCCGAGAAGATCGCGGGCGATCCCGCGCCGCGTCCGCTGCCCGAGGTCATCCCCGAGGCCGAGGCGCTGATTGCCGCGACCGGCGCCGATTTTCGGATCGGTGGCAACGACGCCTTCTATGTCCCGGCGCAAGATTATGTGCAGGTGCCGCCGCTCGCCGCGTTCCGCAACGCCAACGATTTTTACGATACCGCCTTTCACGAACTTTCGCACTGGACGGGCGGCGCGAAGCGGCTCGGCCGCGAAATGAAGGGCGGTTTCGGCTCGCCCGAATATGCGCGCGAGGAATTGATCGCGGAAATATCTTCCGCCTTCATCGGCGCGACCTTGGGCTTGGTGCCGACCGTCCGGCACGCGGACTATCTCGGCTATTGGCTCGACATTTTGCGCGAGGACAAGCGCGCCATTTTCCGCGCAACCGCCCAAGCGACCAGAGCCGCCGACTATATCCTCGCCTTCCGCGAGGGCGAAGAACGGAGGGAAGCGGCATGATCCTCCTGACCCCCGAGCTTCACGCTGCCTTGCGCGCGAACGACGCCGCCGCCCATCTTGAAAATTTCGACCCCGTTCCGGTGGTCAAATTCTTCAATCCAGTGGGCGCGGCCACTTGGCTGGCGACCGAACTGGCCGAGGATGGCGACACGCTGCGCGGCCTTGCCGACTTGGGTTTCGGCTGTCCCGAAGAAGGCAGTTTCAGCCTGTCCGAACTGGCCAGCGTTCGCTTGCCGTTCGGCCTCGGTATCGAGCGCGACATTCATTTCCAGACCGGCCACCCGCTTTCGACATGGGCGGGATGGGCGCGCCGTACCGGGTCGATCAGCACCGCTGAAACCCTGCTTCGCCGCCTCGCGCGCGCGGTGAACGATGACGAGATTCCGCCGATGGGCGGATAACGCGCGGCGCGTTTTCGCCGCTGACTAAGCCGGTCCGCCCACTCGCAAAAATCGACGGACCGGCGCTCATAGGAGCAGACCAATGAAACTCCAATTTATCGACCTTGGCAAGCTGTCGATCAGCAAAGCCAATATGCGCTACGCGAAAAAGGCGCCGGATGTGTCCGACATATTGCCGACCGTCCGCAAGCGCGGCGTTCTCGTGCCGCTGATCGTCCGGCCGAATTGCAGCCCCGACGCGTATGAGATCGTCGCGGGCGCGCGCCGCTTCACCGCCGCGAAGATCGTCGCGGAGGAAAGCGTTGCCAGCGGCATCGAAATCGACCCGTTGCCGTGCGCCATTCTCGAGGATGGCGACGACGCCGCCGCCATCGAGGCATCGTTGATCGAGAACATCAAGCGGCTCGACCCCGACGAGGTGACGCGATGGGAAAGCTTCACCCGGCTCGTCAAGGAAGGCCGCGACATCGAGGATATTGCCGCGACCTTCGGTATGCCCGAATTGATGGTGCGCCGTATCCTCGCGCTCGGCAATCTCATTCCCCGCATCCGGGGTCTGTTCCGCAAGGGCAAAATCGACCGCACCACCGTCCGCCATCTGACCTTGGCAACGAAGGGGCAGCAGAAGGCATGGCTGGCGCTGCTCGACGACCCCCAGCAATGGGCACCGACTGGCCGCCAGCTTAAGGATTGGCTGTTCGGCGGTGCGTGCATCCCGGTCAAGAACGCGCTGTTCGACACCGAAGGCATGAAGGGTATCACTCTCGACCTGTTCGAGCAGGATAGCTATTTCGCGGATGCCGAAGCCTTCTGGACCGCGCAGAACGCGGCGATCGACGAGCGCCGCGACGCCTATCTGGACAACGGATGGAGCGATGTGGTCATCATTCCGCCGAGCGAATATTTCCACGCCTACGAATATGTTAGGATGCCCAAGACGAAGGGCGGTCGCGTCTATGTCGATGTTCGCGCCAATGGCGAGGTCGAATTTCGCGAAGGCTATGTGACCGATAAGGAAGCGAAGCGGATCGCCAAGGGCGAAGTGGTCGACATCGGTCCGAAGGTGCCGCGCCCCGAGGTGACGGGGACGATGCAGAACTATATCGACCTGCACCGTCATGCCGCCGTGCGCGCGGCGCTGACCGGCCATCCCAAGGTCGCGCTACGCTTGATGGTCGCCCATGCCATCGTCGGCTCGCCGCTCTGGACCGTGCGGGTCGAGGGTCAGGCCGCCCGCAATGACGCGGTGCGGGAATCGGTCGAAACCTGCAAGGGCGAAACCGACTTCGACGCGAAGCGCCGCGCCGTTCTCGACCTGCTCAACTACTCGCCCGAGGAACCGACCGTGACCGGCAGCAACGGCGATCCGTCCGGCCTCGTCGGGCTGTTCTTCGCCCTGCTCGGCCTCACAGATCGCGCCGTCATGCAGGTGATTGCCGTCGTCATGGGCGAAACGCTTGCCGTCGGCAGCGCTGCCGTCGAAGCGGTCGGCGGCGAAATCGGTGTCGATATGGCTCGCTACTGGCAAGCTGACGACGCCTTTTTCGAGGGGCTGCGCGACAAGATGGTGCTGACCCGCATCATCACCGAGGTCGCGGGCGAACCCGTCGCGACCGCCAACGCGGGCGAAAAGACCAAGACCTTGAAGCAGATCGTTCGCGATCACATCGGCGGCGCGAACGGGCGCGCCAAGGTCGATAGCTGGGTGCCGAAATGGATGGCGTTCCCGCCCGCCGCCTACACGGATCGTGGCGGTGTCGGTACCGTTACGGCGGCCGAACTGGTCGCAGCGGTGCGGGCCGGGAGCGAGCCTGATCCCACCAGCCCCGGCGCGGTCGTCGCACTGCCCGCACCGAAAGAGTCCGAGCCGCAGCCCGAACCGCTCGCGGCTTGACCCTCACAGGGATGGCGGCGCGTCCGCCATCCCTCCTTTTTGATGGAGGGCATCATGGCTCCTGAACGTCCCAATTATGTGCTGGAACAGCAATACCCGCACCCCGAGGTGCGCGGCACGCTCTGGTCGCCTTACGGCACCTATCGTTCGTTCGACCGTGCGATGGAAAAGGCGGCGCTGCTGAACAGGCCGTGCCGGATCGTGCAATGTCTTGTCGTCTGGAGGTCGTATTCGATCCGTTAGAGCGACAGTTTTACTCCAATATTCTGCCGCGCGGCGCTTCGCAGCCGCGCGGCTTTTTCTTGTGCGCTCAAGACAAAATTTGACGTTCTTCTATCTGTTACCTACCCCGGTCCCGAACAGATCAAGGGAGACGATCATGGCCGACGAGCAGAACGAAACCTTGCTTACGCTGACCGCCGACATTGTCGCGGCGCACGTCTCGAACAACAATGTCGCGCTCGCCGACCTGGCGACGATGATCGAGCGGGTTCACGGCGCCCTGGCCGCACTTGGCGGCGAACCCGCCGAAGCCGAACCCGAACTGAAACCCGCCGTCTCGGTGCGCGCATCGGTGAAGGCGGACCACCTCGTTTGCCTTGAGGATGGCAAGAAAATGAAGATGCTGAGGCGGCATCTTGCTACCGATCATGGGCTTACCCCTGACGAATATCGCGCCAAATGGGGCCTGCCCGCGTCTTATCCAATGGTCGCATCCGACTATTCCGAGCGCCGACGCGTGCTCGCCAAAGAGATCGGCCTCGGGACGAAAGGAGGCCGAAAAGCCTCGGTCACGAAGGCAAAAACGGCGCCCGCCGCGACCGCGCCAACGCGGCGCAGACGCTCCCCGAAAGCTCCCGTTGCCTAACGTGCATCGTGCCGGATCACCGTTTTGGTGCTGCCGCAAAGCGCACATTCGTCCCTCTTGCGCTCGAACCCGCGCACCCCGCCAAGAGCGCGGGTGACGACATTGACTTGGGCGGGAACCGACAGATTGAGCCGATCGGTCACGCAGCCATCGCACACCGCAGCGCCGTCCAGCCGAACGATCAGCCGTTCTATCTGCCCCGCAATCGTCGTTCCGCCATTTCTCACATCGCGGCCATAGTCCCGGTTCGGCGCGAGCGAAAGCCTGTCCGGATGGGGTGGCTGGGAGGATGAAAGCGCGAACGGCAAGATAAAAATAGTGTCTCGCGTTACCGCGATTCACTATTAAGCCTTTGTCTGCACATCGTTTTTTCAGGAAGGTTGCGAGACACGCGGCTAAGCCGCGAGACAAGGCCGTCATGAATGGCGGTTATCTGCGGCTTTCGGCCGCAAATCGCGAGACTCCTTGCCTCGCCGCGCCGACGCGCCATGTCTGACAGCGGGGAGCGTCATTCCAGACCGGAAGGACGCCATATGCGCGACGATGATTTTGTGCCGCGCCTGGGCCGCATAGGCCGAGGCCAAGATGCGCGCTATCTGAACAAGGTCGTGAAGGCGGCCAAGCGCGCCGGCATGAAAACCGGCAAGCGCGGCGGCTTCGACGGCAGCCGGATCGGCCGCGGCGCTAGCGTCGCGCGCGTCCTGCGCTCGCGCGACCGGCTTGGGGCGTTCCGCTCGCGCCGCGTCATCGTCAAGATGCGCCCCGTCAAGCTGGCCGGACAAGGTATGGGCGGCGCCCGCGCTCACCTCAGCTATATCCAGCGCGACGGCGTGACCCGCGAGGGCCAGCCCGGCGAGCTATATTCAGCCGACAAAGACGTGGCGGACGGCAAGGCGTTCCTCGAACGGTCGTCGGGCGACCGACACCAGTTCCGGTTCATCGTGTCAGCCGAGGACGCGGACCAGTATCAGGACTTGAAGCCGTTTGTGCGCCTGCTGATGACGCAGATGGAGCAGGATCTAGGAACGAAACTCGACTGGGTGGCGGTCGATCATTTCAACACCGGCCACCCGCATACCCACGTCGTGCTGCGCGGCAAGAATGATCGCGGCGACGACCTGGTGATTGCGCGCGAATATATTTCGCACGGACTTCGCGAACGCGCCATCGACATAGTGAACCTCGATCTTGGTCCGCGCACCGACCTCGAGATTGCGGAGCGGCTTCGCGGCGACGTGAACGAGGAACGGCTGACCGTCATCGACCGGCAGCTGATCCGCGACATGGACACGGGCCGATTGGTCAGCGCGAGCGACGCCGATCCCTTTCAGCAGTCGCTTCGCATCGGCCGCTTGCAGAAGCTCGGACGCATGGCCCTCGCTTCGCATATCGGCGGCGATAGCTGGCGGCTCGAACCCGACCTCGCGAACACGCTGCGCCGGATCGGTGAACGCGGCGACATTATCCGCACCATGCAGCGCGAATTGACCGCGCGGAATCTGGAACGCGCGTCCGCCGATCGCGTCATATACGATCCGGCGGCCGAAGGAGCGCCGCCGATCGTCGGCCGCGTCGTCATGCGCGGCCTCGCCGACGAGCATAGCGACCGGCATTATCTGTTGATCGACGGCATCGACGGTCGCACCCACTATGCCGAGATCGGCAAGGGCGAAGCAGTCGAGCCTATTCCGAAAGACGCCATCGTCCAGATCGCGCCGCGCAGCGCCGGTGTGCGCCCCGCAGATCGCACCATAGTCGAGGTCGCCGCCGCCAATGGCGGGCGCTATACGGTGGACGCGCATTTGCAGCACGATCCGACCGCCAGCGAACGCTTTGCCGAAACGCATGTCCGCAGGCTTGAAGCGATGCGCCGGGTTACGCGGGGCATCGAGCGCGAACCTGACGGAAGCTGGATCATCACGCCCGATCATCTGGGCAAGGTGGAAAAGTTCGAGGCCCGTCAGCTTCGCGACCGGCCTGTCACCGTCGAAACGCTGTCGGCCGTGCCGCTCGACAAGCTGCCCGAGGTGGACGCCGCGACCTGGCTCGACCGCGAGTTGGTCGCCGATGCGCCAGCGCCGGTGCGCGATGCCGGGTTCGGGCGTGAGGTCCGCGCCGCGCAGGCCGCGCGGCGGCAATGGCTGATCGCCGAGCAGCTTGCCAAGGAGCAGGACGGGCAGACCATCTATCGCCGGGACATGCTCGCCACGCTCCAGCGGCGGGAGCTGTTGCGCGTCGCTGGTCAGCTATCGGATGAGGTCGGCAAGCCCTTTGCCGAAGCAAAGCCGCACGAGCCGATTCAGGGCCGTCTGGTCCGCGCTGTCGATATGACGAGCGGACGCCATGCGCTTGTCGAGCGGTCGCGCGATTTCACGCTGGTTCCGTGGCGTCCGGTGATGGAGCGGCAAATCGGCAAGAATGTGTCGGGCATAATGCGCGAGGGCGGCATAAGCTGGACATTCGGACGGCAGCGCAGCGGGCCGAATATTTCGTGACCCAATCTGGCCGTGACCTGACTGGCAACTTTCAGACCCCTAAGGGCGAGAGGCGGACGCTCGTTTAACGGCTGCCGACACCGCTAAGATCCAGATTTAGCCCTTTAGATCACTCCGCCCGCTTTTCAAACGCAAGCGCTCGTCCATTTCAGACTCAGACATGTGCAACGCAACAGCCGGGACTGGACGCGAGGTTCAGTTGCGCCAATCGGTTCGGACGGCGTTGTAGGTTGCTCGGTGTCTAAGACCCGCGAATCCATAAGCTGCCTCGCAACCTTGCGCAGCGAGGCTTCGCCGCCCGAAAAAGCTGTGCAGGTCTTCATGTCGGTTTTGCTGAGATAGGACTGCGGCTCTGACTAAGTCGAACAACTGTCTAACGAAGTGAACCACGGTCAATAAGAAACGGCAGCTAATCGGTTTTACGAGCGAGTGCAGCCCCGCTATGACTACTGCGCGCAGGTGGTCGGCGCATGGGGAATCGCAGTGAACGAGAGGGGGGGCAAGGCTACGCTGCTCGCGCATGCGCGCACGACTGCTCGCTCGCTTGTCAAGCGGGCGAGCACGCCGCAAGCCCGCGTCGAAATCTGCCTCGACCTGCTTGCCGACATCGGTGAGCCCAGCCTGGACGTCTTCCGCCGCGCGCTGCGGGCACTCCCAGTCGACGAGCGCCACTACTGGGTCGGGACTCTCTACACACTGCTGCTGCCGACCAAGGTCCGCCGATCGCAGGCCACCTACTTCACGCCTCCGGCCGTCGCCGACGCGGTGGTGGACCTCGCGATCGAGGCGGGCTTCGACATCCAGACGGACACCGTGCTCGATCCGGCGGCGGGTGGCGCCGCCTTCCTGTCAACTCTCGCCGGCCGCATGGCCATCGCCGGGCTGAACCCGAACGAGGTGGCATATCGCCTCAACGGCATCGAGATTGACACCGGCCTCGCCACCCTTTCCGGACGCCTGATTGCGGAGCGCCTGGGCTCGCCCCTCCACCGCGAGGTGATCATCAACGGCGATGCGCTGCAGGTCACGATCCCGGCATCGTATGGACTGGTGATCGCGAACCCGCCCTATGGCCGCGTCGGCCTCGACCAGGTGAGCGGCATGGGCTGGCGAAAGGTCGCGCACGGTGGGCATGTCAACAAGTACGCGCTCTTCGCTGAGCTGTGCTTCCGGCACGCCAAGCCCGGCGGGATCGTCGCACTGGTCATTCCGTCGAGCTTCCGCGCCGGCCCGCTGTATGACCGGATGCGCGCTTTCATCCGTTCGCAGGCAGAAGTCATCGCGGTCGGCTCGATCCCGGGCCGCGACGGCGTCTTCATCGACGTGGCGCAGGACATCAGCGTGCTGATCGCCCGAAAGGGCAAGTCGCACGACGCGACGGCGACCGTCCGCTTCCCTGTGGTCGGCGCGGTGCCGTCGGCCGCCCCGGTCACCGAGCAGACGCTACCGTCGGAGGCGGGTGACGCCTGGCCCTTGCCTGCCATCGATCCGACTCTAGTCGGCGGTTCAACGCTGGCTGACTACGGCGTGACGGCGCGCGCCGGATACTTCGTGTGGAACCGGGAGAAAGGCCGCCTCGTCGCCAAGCTCCGCCGACGTCAGCGCGGATACCCGCTCATCTGGGCCAAGAACGTGCGGCCCGGCACCACGTGCCTGCCGTACGGAAAGAAGAACGCGGGCACCGACTTCGTCACCTTTACCGAGGACAGCACCGCCATCGTCACCAGCGCCGCCGCAGTCATGCAGCGCACGACCAACGACAAGCAGCCCCGGCGGCTGGTCGCGGCAATGGTAGACCCGTCGGTCAAGTCGAAGTGGGGCGGCTTCGTCAGCGAGAACCACACCATTGTGTTGACCGCAGACGATCCCGAAATGCTGGACCTAGCGGTCAAGCTCCTCAACACCGCTGCGGTCGATCAACGCTACCGCCGGGTGTCGGGCACCGCCGCGGTGTCGGTGACGCTTCTGCGACAACTCGACCTTCCATCCCCGGCGGCATTCGCCGACGCGCTCGAGGAAGCTGACGGGGATTGCGAAGCCGCGGCCAGCGCCGCATACCGGCACGTGCCGGAAACGAGCGACGCCTGATGTCCCGGGACCGGCCATTCCAGAAGCCGCCGAATATGGGCCTGGACGACCGCGCCGAGCAGCGTCGGGCCACACTCGACAAGCGCCAGGCCCTGCTGTTGAAGATGGCGAAGGTGAGCGCCGCGCGCGCTCAATCGGCGAGTGCAGCACCGACGAAGCCAGCCGTCCCCGCGCGCAAACCGCGGGACATTGAGCGATACATGGCAGCGCTCGCCGCCCAACCGTTCCATCAGCTGGGACTGAGCGAGGTGGCCGCCGTCACACCCGCTTACGAACGTCTCGTCCGGTCGGCCGCCGAGGTAGCGTCGGACGGCTCGGTGCAGGTGGTGATGCCGTGGCCGCCGGTGCGAATTTCCCCGTCCGCCATCGCCGGACTGTTGACGATCGCGGCGGTCGGCAGCGCCGACACGGAGCGGCTAGTGTCGAAGGGCGCGAGCGAGACAGTGCGACGCCGGTCGGACGAGGTCCGCGCGGTCGTCTTCCCCTATGCGCGCAGCACCCATGCCCAGGCCCGACAGGTGCAGGTGGACCGCCATGAGCTTGGCGCGGCCAACTTCGAGCACGTCAAGCGTTACATGAACGGTGGCGGCGATGCGGCGAAGGACTTCCACCAGGTCCTGGGCCGGGTGCGCAACCTGACCGGGCGCGCATCGGACGGTCGCGACTATGCCGAGTTCGAGCACCCCATCCTTGATGAGATCGTCCCCCACGCGACGCCGCGCGGCGAACGGGCGGCAAACAGCACGCTCCTATGGCGGACGCGGTCGAAGACAGACATCGGCAAGCAGAGTCGCTCGAACGAGGCAGACGACCCTGACAAGGCGGACTTCTTCCTCTACACGCTGCGCGCCGGCGAGCGAATCGGCGTGGACCTCCGCGCAATCAAGCGCAGCCCCGACCTCCTGATCCTCGACCTGACGCGGAACGCCCGCAGCAGGCTCGGATGGAATTGGGTCGAGAAGGCCGTCGAGATGGTGGCCTGCTTGCGTGACGTCCATCCCTCCACCGGCATCATGGCCATCGCCGACGACCCGTGGACCTACCGGACAGCCCGGTTCGACATCCTCGGCACGCGCCGACCTGGAAAGAACGGCAAACAGGTCCCGGCGCCAGGGCACGTGGCCTATTCCCAGACCTCGGACATCGTTCAGCCGATCTCAACAGTAGCGGCGGCGTTCGAGGGCGGCGACCGGATCGAGGCCGACGGGTTTTTCGGCGACACGGCGCACGGGATAGAGGCGGTCCGCCGCCTTGCGAATAGCCTTTCGGACAGGGGCGATCTGAAGGGGGCCGAGACGGCGCGAAACCTCATGGCAACCATCCGACGGACGGCTTCTTTGCCTGGATCCCTCGCTGAGCTGGGCCGCTTCATGGAACGGGAAACCTCGACGGCGGCGGCCAACGATCTGATGTCCGTCTACCGGGCGGGCGCCGATCTCGCCACGCTCGCCGATTCCCGCGCCCTGGCAAGCCAGGTGGACGCCGACGATGGGACGCTCGGCAAGGCACGGGAAATCATGCGGGCCTTCGACGCGGCGACCCCGATGACGACGCTGTTCGATGCGGTCTTGACTCCGGCGGCGCGGTCGAGCTCGAAATCGGTATTTGTCTTCCGGTCGGACCTGGTCGCAGAGTTCGCTGCGGACCGCCTGCGTGTCGCAGAGCCGAAGCTGGCGGCGCGCATCGATTCTGAGTTCGTCCGGTTCGGCGGGGAGCGTGTGCTCAGGACGGTCGCCGACCTGCCGCCCGGCGCACGGAACCAGTTCAAACGGGTGGTTATTGTCGCGCCGACGCGGACCGCCATCCTGACCACGCTCAGCCAGCCATGGCTGCCCGAGCAGGTGACCGTGCTGGCGGACGCTGATACGCTGGCATTCGCCGCCCGAGATGCCGAGCGGCTCGGGGCCGAGATCGGGATCGCGCCGCTGGCCGTCCGGCTCCGCAGCTTCGCGGCGAAGGCGAACGCCAGGGTCGAGGAGATCGGCCGTCACGTCGTCCGCTTCGAGATGCCCACCGACGACATCGAGTTCCCGAACGGCACCGTGGTCGACCTCAGCGGGGGCGGTCGCGGCGAACGCAACCTCGTCGAAATCGAACTCAAGAACAAGCAGCGCATCATCGCGCGTCGAAGCACCGAGATCGTGCTGCGTGACGACGGCGCTACCACCACTTCATTCGTGGAGCGTCCCGCCTCGGCGGTGAAGCCCGGCGACGAGGTCTGCGTGATCGGCCACAGCTTCGTCGAGCGGGCGCGCACGCTGGTGAACATCCAGGCCACCGCTTCAGAGGAGATCCGCGACTATCACGAGCTGGTGGCCGAAAGGTTCGCGGCGATCCCGCAGCCGTCGATCCAGGCGAAATTGCGGACGCTCGTCGCGCGGATGGGCGACCGGTCGGTCACAACCGAGCGGGCGCGCTACTGGATCGACCTAGCCGACGAGCTCGAAAAGCCTCTGCACGACGTGGTCCCACACGCGCCGAGCGATCGCGAGACGTTCATGCGATTCACCGGAGCCCTCGGGATTGGCGAGGGCATAGCGAGCAACTTCTGGCGCTGGGCAGTGGTCGCGCAGCGCTCGCACCGGCTGCGCTACGGCAATGTCTTTCACGACGCGTTTCGGGGCATCCTCACCGATCCGCACGCCGCGATGGCGAGCAACCGCGACCGCACCGATCAAATACGATTGCTGCGGTCGATGGCCGAGGAGCACGTGGCCGTTGTCGACAATGTCAGGAGCTTCAGGGGATGATGAAGGGTAAGTCGAACAGCGAGCTTTCTAAGATCGACGTCGAGCTGAAGGAGGCGGTCTGCGACGCGCTGGTGAACGCGCTGGTCGGACGCGTCGCCGGTGGCGACGATCGCGGACGCTATCTGCTCGGCAGCTCGCCGAGGCGAGGCATCTTCGCGGGACAGCTCCTGCCGCGGTTCGACACCTCCGGCCAGGCAGACGAGACGACCGACATCCGGGTCGCCGCCATCGGCGTCGACCTGATCACGGTCGCCGGGTCCGGCGCGACGATGCGCGTCACGCCGCGGTTCTCGGTATACGTCAGGGTCATCCCGGAATGGACCGACCTGATCGCGGGCGGTGGCGAGCTCGACTTCGACTTCCGGCTGCGCGCGAACATTCAGCAGCAGATCGACGACGTGATCCGGACCGAGCGCATGCCCGCCCTCCAGGCCGCCGGCGTGGACAAGCCCGACTGGAAGGGCATGGACGAGGCGAAGCGATCAAAGGTGCGGGCGACCCGTGCGCAGATCCTGGCCGAGGTCCGGCGGAAGGCCTATGCCGCACACGGCATCAAGCTGCTGACGGAGGACGTCGACACGGACGAGACCGTGCAGCCGTCGGAGGACGTCGCCGACACCGACCAGAACACCCCCGAGGACGCGAAGCCGCCACTTCCGCCGATCGCCCGGCTCGTCCGCGACCGCCGCGAACTGCCGCTCGGGCTCGTTGATCCTGCGCCCATACCCGGAAAGTGGACGCGGCTCGATCTGGATCTGCCGACACTGGAGTTCAAGTGCGACGCGGCGGATTCAGAACTGGCCTCGACCATCGATACCTACAATCGGTCGCTAGGCGACGCGGTCGCCACCCAGCTAGAGGCGTGGGTGACCGGCCCGGGCGCGACTATCGCCTGGCGCGACGCTTCCGTGCAGCCGGGGGAGACGCTGAGCGAGGAGAAGTGGCGGACTGCGGTCGCGGCGCTGTCGGCACGTCCTGTCGACCGCAACCGCCTCATCCCGGACCTGTCCCGCGTCGTCGTAAAGGTCGAGCTTCAGACCGACTTCCTCGACGCCAGTGCGATCTCGATGCGCATCATGCTCGACAATCAGTCGCCCGAGCCAACCCCAACCGACGCGCGGGACCGCTGCAACACGGTGTTCAACGCCGGCCTGACGATCGAGATCCCGGCCGACGCCCACCGCCAGCTGCGGCTGGACCGGGTGGAGCCGTCCTATCGCTTCCGCGAGCACTTGGAATATCCGGCCATCGGTCTCAACTGCGGTGTCGAGGCGCAGATCGAAGGGAGCAACCTGCGGCTGCGCACGACATGCGCGCCGCGCTTCGCGCAGCCGAGGATCGTCGCGCGCAACCTTGACCTCCCCTTCCAGTTCGTCGTCCTAAAGGATCCGTCGTTCGACGCTTCCAGGCTGCTCGAGCTGCCGCGAGAGTATCTGGCCTGGATCGATCGTCAGGAGGCGCAGCTCACGGGCACCGTCACCGCGGGTCTCGAACCGGCGGATGCCGCGATCGAGACGGCCCGGCTGCGGAAGGACATCGCGGCCCAGCGGGCGGAGGCGCGATACATAGAGCGCGGTGTCGAGCTGCTGATCGCATCGAAGAAGGCCGCCGACGCACTCTCCGCCGGTGAAGGCGGCGACCGGCACGGGCTCGAGCGACGTGCGGCGCCGTGGCGGGCATGGACCATGACCAACGAGGCTTTCGCGCTGCGCGACGCGTTCGACCCGAGCCGCGGATGGCGCCTCTTCCAGATGGCGTTCGTGCTCGCCCACGTGCCGGTCTTCGCTTCGCGGATGGATGAATGGCGCGAGGCGCACGATCCACTGCTCGACGAGGACGGTGTTAGCCTGCTCTACTTCCCCACCGGTGGCGGGAAGTCTGAGGCGTTCTACGGGACGCTGCTGTTCGCGATGTTCCTGGACCGCCTCCGCGGCAAGGACCGCGGGATCACCGCCATGATCCGCTACCCGCTCCGGCTCCTCACGCTCCAGCAGGCGCAGCGTTTGCTGAAGCTGGTCGTCAGGGCGGAGCTCGTGCGCAAGCAGCACGGCGTCGGCGCTTGGCCGTTCGAGATGGGCTTCTGGGTCGGCAGCCAGAACACACCCAACCACTACGGCGCGTTCAAGTCGGACATCCCGCTGACGAGCGACCACGACCATCTCGACGACAGCGCCCTCGACGGCGAGACCGGCGACGACCAAGAGCGCGACCGCGGCCGGCGTTACGTCGACGCGCGCGAGGCGTTCGACAAGATCCCGGAATGTCCGGTCTGCGGGGAGAACACCGGTCTCAGGCGCGACGAATCCGACGGTCAGTTCGGCAAGCGCGCCGCGATCCTCTGCTTCAACAATGCCTGCGAATGGAACAAAGCGCACGGCGGCCGTCACCCGCTACCCTTCCTGCTCACCGACGACGCCGTCTACGCGCGGGCTCCGTCGATCGTGCTCGGCACCGTCGACAAGCTGGCAATGCTCGGACAGAACACCAGCACCATCAGCAAGGTGCTGGGAATGTTCGGTCTCGCGCGGCGCATCGACCACCGCGGCAACCTCGACAATCCGCGTAGCGAGTCCGACCTCAAGCGAGATCCCGCCGCCGACCGCTGCTCCAACGTCTATCCCGCCTACCACACCGGACAGCATGTCTTCCACGATCCCTTCCCGTCCCTGTTAATTCAGGACGAGGCGCATCTCCTCGAGGAGAGCCTCGGCACCTTCAGCGGCCTCTTCGACACCCTGCTCGACACGACGTTCGAGGACATCGCCGACATGGCCGGAGACGCGCTCGGCGTGGCCAGGCGCTGGACTGGCGACGGCTGGGGGGCGGCGCGCATGCCGAAGATCATTGCCGCGACCGCCACGATCTCGACCCCCGAGCGCCAGCTGGAGACACTCTACCAGCGCATTCCGCTCCGGTTCCCCTATCCGGGTCCGGACCTTTACCACTCCTTCTTCGCAGCTCCCGCAGATTCGCCCGCCGAAAACGGCGACCGCGTCGCGTTCGCCGCTTCGCTACCGTTCGCGCAGGCACCGGAGGCGACTGCGCCGTGGATGCGCCTCTACGTCTCGTTGATGACGAACGATGCGACGCACACCGTGACGACCGTCGGCGTGCTCGCCGCCTTCCACGGCATCATCACATCGCTTTGGGACGGAATGCTCGACGAGGGAAAGCGTCCGCAGACGATCGCGACAATCCGCGCGGCTGTCTCGGCGGGGCGCGCCGGCGACTGGCACCGCGGGGCCATCGACCGTGCCGTTGGGCAGGGCCGCGAGGCCGACATCATGGCGCTGATCGACCTGCACCGGATCGCCCTTGCATACGTGACCAACAAAAAGGGCGGCGACCAGGTGATCGACGCCCTCAGCGCGGCAGTTGAGCAGGAGCACCGGCGCATCGGTCGCGCCCACGCCCCGTTCGAAAGCCGGCTGATCTCGGGTGGGATCGACATGAAGGAGATTCAGGCGGTGATGGAGGCTGCCGACCGGTCGTTCGCGTGTGCCGATTACCCCGACGTCGCCCACACGGTCCGCAACATCGTGGCGACGTCGGCGATTAGCCACGGCGTGGACGTCGACCGGTTCAACAGCATGTTCTTCGCCGGTCTGCCGTCCGACATCGCGGAATACATCCAGGCATCCAGCCGCGTCGGCCGCACGCACGTGGGTTTCGTCATGCTGCTCCCCACTCCGCAGAGCAGGCGTGACCGGTACGTGGTCGAGACCCACGACATCTTCCACCGCTTCCTCGAGCGCATGATCGCGCCGCCGGCGGTCGAGCGCTGGGCGGAGAATGCGATCAAGCGGACCATGGCGTCCTATGTGCAGGCTTGGGCTATGCTGCGCGAGGCGCGCGACTTCATCGCCAAGGACGACGCCCGTAAGTACGAGGTCCCGCACATGGACCAAGTCAGCCGCCTCGCGGCGCTGGAAAAGCGCGACCACCTCGGCTTCACCAAGGAACTGATCTCGTTCATGCTGCGCGCGAGCGGCTTTGCCGGCAAGGGCACGTCGAATCTCGGGTCGCCGCACTACGAGGAGTTTTACCGGGGCCTGGTCGACAACCAGGTCGAGCGGTTCGCGCGGCACATCTCGAGCCTCGCGACGATCTCAAGTCTGCGCGACTATTGGACCGACGTGCCGGTGTTTAAGCCGCCGATGACGTCGCTGCGGGACGTCGACGAGGCCGGCTACATCGTCGCGGCGATGCGCGATCCGCGGGCCCGCGGCAGATCCGCGGACGTCGACCGGCGGGACATCGCGAAGGTGATGAAGGCGATCAGGACCCAGCGCGGCAGCGCCTCGGAACTCGACGCGGACGGGGGCAGCGATGACTGAGAAGGCTGGAAAAGACTGGCGCAACACTCCGGCGCGGCGACCTTCGTCGATCGGCGCCGCACGGACCGACCCCGATCCGCTAGAACCGCCGACGATGTCGCGCTCGCGTGTGCAGATCGCGGGCTCCTACGCGCCCGGCGTGCTGATGACGTGGGAGGGCGGCAAGGGCATATGCCGCTCGGTTCCGTTGCCAAACGAGGCGAAGGATCTCAAGCCGACCACGATCGACCTGATCTTCGAGAACCTGAACGACGCGGTGACCAACTGGCGCGACCGGGTAATGAAGGTGCTGCCTGACGCCCTGCCCGAACTCGTCCTCGACACGCCGTTCCGGGATTCAAAGTCGGGCGAGGCGCGCGTGCAGCGGGTCGATTTCCAGATGACGAGCCCGGACAAGGTCGGATACGTCCCTTATCCGCTCCTCTACCGGTGCGGCATCTGCGGCTCGACGCGCGAGTTCGACAGCGTCGCCGACCAGGCGAGGCAGCCGCTGCCGAGGAAGTGTAACGGCCACGAGGCCCGTTGGACGCAGGTCGACGTTGTTTACGCCCACTGGTCCGGCGACATCGAGCCGCTCAGCCCTTTCAACTACAACTTCGATCCGCAGACCGGCACCGCCCGGCAGATCAAAATGTGCACCTGCGGATCGTCGAGCTTCAAGCTGCGGAATGCGGCCCCAGTGTTCTCGGAATGGCGATACGTCTGCGAGGGCTGCGGCGAGACCCGGGCGCTCAAGAAGGCGAACCCCGACACGCTCGAGCGCCTGCAGATGCAGCAGAACGACGGCGGCCGGCAGTTCCAGTGGATCGAGGTCAATATGCTCCCGGTATCGTACCGGGCGAACTCGACCTTCTACGTCCAGAGGACCAGCTTCATCGTGTTCGAGGACAGCGCGGTCGTCGAGCTCATGACGCCGAAGCGGGGCGATGGCCTGGTCGCCAAGCTGGCGCAGATACACGAGATACCGTTCGCCGAGCCTTCGGAGGACGAGATCCGCAAGGGCGTTGAGTCCGACCTGACGCGTGTGGACGAGTGGGACGAATACGAGACCTACATGCGCATGGCGGAGAAGGCGGAGTCCTCCGGCCGGGCCGACGCCGCAAGGCGGCACCGCGAGGCGGCGACCGCCTTGCGAGAGGCATGGTTCGCCGACGGCATCGCCGAACGCGGCCAACTCGGCAGCTCCGCCGTCCTGCAGGCAATCGCCGTGCGCGAGGACTGGACCCGCCGCTACGACCCGATTCGCCTCACTGTGCAGCACGATGCGTTCGTGCGAGAGCACATCGATCAGGCAATGAAGCGGCACGCGGCGGTGGACGTGATAGACCCCGACGTCGCGCTGACTGATGTGGTGAACGACCCGACCCGGAAGGCGAAATACCAGCAGACCGTCGGTTCGCTGCTCAGGCATCTCGGCATGGAGCGCCTGGTCTTAATCCGCGGACTGCCAATCTGCGAATTCAGCTTCGGCTACACGCGCGTGTCGGCGACACCGATCTACCAGCGGGAGCACAACGGCCAGCGCGTCGATATGCCGGTCCGGCTTAAAGCCTTCGACCAGCTGCCGATCGCGGACAACAAGCGGCCGATATACGTCACGCAGCAGCTCAACGAGGCGCTATACTTCCGTCTCGACGAGGCGCGGGTCCTGCGCTGGCTGGAGGCCAATCAGATCGTCGACGCACCGGCCGACCATGTCGGGCGGGCGTATCTCGAGCGCTACGCCGACTTCGGCCCCTTCCTCGAGAAGTTCAAGGACCGTGAGGGGCAAGGCGGCTACCCGCGCACGCTGCCCGCCTACGTCTACCTCCTGCTGCACACGCTCTCGCACCAAATGATGCATTCGCTCGCCGACACCTCCGGCGTCGACCGGGACGGGATCGGCGAGCACATATTCCCCGCCGACCTGTCGTTCGTGATCTACCGCAAGGGGATGACGCCGGACCTCGGCAACATCTCGGCGATGTGGCGCAACTACGCCGAGGCGTTCCTCAAGCGCGCGCTCGACCCAAGGAACCTGCGCTGCGGATCGGGCAGCCTCTGCGACTCGCGCGGCGGCGCCTGCCCGGCATGCGTCATGGTATCCGAGGTGAGTTGCATCGCCTCTAACCTGCTGCTCTCTCGCTCGGTCCTAAAGGGGGGCAAAGGCCCCGAGTGGGAACCCCGGACCGCGCCGAACCTCGTCGGCTACTTCGATCCCGGCATCGCCTGATGCCCGGAGAGATCCTCGTCTCGCCGAAGGCCACGGCGCGCCTCGTTGTGACCATGCCGCCCGAGCCAAGCCGGCTCGCCAGCGCGCTTGCCGCGGACATTGGAAGCGAATACGTCGCGCTCACCCGAACGACGGACGCATTCCAGCACGTCGCCGGTCTCGCGCGCCAGCGCTTTACCATCATGATCCCCTACATCGACCGGGTCGGCGCGGCTTGGGCGGCCGACCTCTTCGAGGCGACAATCGCGACCGAACGCATCCTGGTGCTCCGCGACGCGACGCAGCTCCTCGCATGCGGCGCCGAGGGGAAGCGGATCGACTCAATCGCGACGCGCATCATCGACTACGGCGGCACCGATAGCGCGAACGAGACGTTCCACGCAAAGATCGTCCTAGCCGACGGCGTCGCCGCCTATGTGGGCTCGGCGAACCTGTTGAGGCGATCGAAGTCGACCAACCTGGAGTGCGGGATGTTGGTAGAAGGCCCGGCGGTCGCGGCTGTAAAGGTCCTGCTCGACGCCGTGATTTCAATGGCAAACAGTTGACGTGCCCTTTGAGATGAAAACCTACGGCTGCGGCGATGGAACGCGCGGGTCAGGGTGGTCGATCGCGCAGCGCTACCTGCTCCTGCGTTCCTCGAGGTTAATCGTTGGCATCCTAGTGCGTCTCGATGCCATTCACCGGACACGTAACTGACGCGATGCTCGGCGCGCGGCTCGGCTGTAGCGCAACGATTCACTGCGATGGGTTGAGCGTCTGCTTTTGATCACACCTGAAGTCACAGTGGATGGCTGGTTTCGGGCGCGAAGCCGACAAAGCCTCTGGCCGCTCAGCTGCTACTGAGTGCGCACGCGGCGACCGAGCATGAACCGAGCATCCTAGCGTCACTGTCTCGCGTCGGCTGATCGGTGCGATTTACCGGGTCTGGACACTTCCGTCCTCCCGGAGCGAACTCTTGACCCCCACCAAGCTGTTGATCGGCCAAATCCTTATCGTGTTCGCGATCGTCATTGCGGGCATCTGGGCCGCGACGCAATGGTGTGCGGCGCAGCTCGGCTATCAATCGCAGCTAGGACCCGCCTGGTTCATGGCTGGAGACACGCCCGTCTATCGGCCGTGGTCCATCTTCCCGTGGTGGTATCACTACGACGCCTATGCGCCGCACATATTCGACAAGGCGGGGATGCTCGCTGGCGCGAGCGGCTTCCTCGGCTGCGCCGCCGCCATCGCCGGGTCGCTATGGCGCGCGCGCCAGTCGCGCCAGGTTACCACCTATGGCTCCGCTCGATGGGCGACGCCGCGTGAGATCGACAAGGCCGGCCTGTTCCAAGACGCGGGCGTATTTCTGGGGCGCAAGCGCGGACGCTATCTTCGCCACGACGGCCCGGAGCATGTCATGGCCTTCGCCCCGACCCGCAGCGGCAAGGGCGTCGGGCTCGTCATCCCGACGCTGCTGAGCTGGACCGGTTCGGCGGTCATCCACGATATCAAGGGCGAGAACTGGCAGCTTACCGCGGGCTGGCGCGCGCGCTTCAGCAACGTCCTGTTGTTCAATCCGACCGACTCCGCTTCCGCCAAATATAACCCTCTGCGGGAGGTCCGGCGGGGCGTGAACGAGGTTCGCGACGTTCAGAATATCGCGGACATTCTCGTCGACCCCGAAGGGGCGCTCGAAAGAAGGTCGCACTGGGAAAAAACCAGCCATTCGCTTCTCGTCGGCGCGATCCTTCATGTTCTCTACGCCGAAGAGGATAAGACACTCGCGCGCGTCGCAACCTTCCTGTCCGATCCGCAGCGCCCGTTCGTGACGACGCTGCGCCGGATGATGACCACCAATCACCTCGGCACCAAGGAGGCGCCGCAGGTTCATCCCGTCGTCGCATCGGCCGCGCGTGAGGTGTTGAACAAGAGCGAGAACGAACGCTCGGGCGTCCTCTCCACAGCGATGAGCTTCCTCGGCCTCTATCGCGACCCGACCGTCGCGGAGGTCACGTCGCGTTGCGACTGGCGGATCGCGGATTTGGTCGAAGCCGACCATCCCGTATCGCTCTATCTGGTCATTCCGCCGTCGGACATTTCGCGGACCAAGCCACTGGTCCGTCTGGTGCTCAACCAGATCGGCCGTCGCCTGACCGAGAAGCTGGATGCCGACCGGATGCAGGAGCGCAAGCATCAACTCCTGATGATGCTCGACGAATTTCCGGCGCTGGGCCGTCTGGATTTCTTCGAGACGAGCCTCGCCTTCATGGCCGGCTACGGGATCAGGGTCTATCTGATCGCCCAAAGCCTCAATCAGGTCGATAAAGCCTACGGCGAGCATAATTCGATCCTCGATAACTGCCACGTCCGCGTCGTTTTCTCGACCAATGACGAGCGGACGGCGAAGAGGGTTTCCGATGCTCTCGGCGTCGCGACCGAGCAGCGCGCCATGCGGAACTATGCGGGCCATCGGCTCGCCCCCTGGCTCGCGCACGTCATGGTCAGCCGGCAGGAGACGGCGCGCCCGCTGCTGACCCAAGGCGAGGTCATGCAGCTTCCGCCCGCTGACGAGCTGGTTCTTGTGTCGGGCATGGCCCCGATCCGGGCGAAGAAACTGCAATATTACAAGGACGCCAATTTCCGCGCGCGGCTCGTCCCGCCGCCCGCGCTTGCCATTGGCGATTACCCCGACCGCCCCAAGGGCCGCCCCGACGACTGGACCGGGATGGTTCGCGCAACCGATATCCGGCTCACGGCGATCGACGAGGAAGCCAGCGTGGCCGAGGACGGCGGCTTGCAACAACAGCGTCACCCCGGCCTCGGCGAAGAATCGGCAAAGAAGGCGGAGCCGCTCAAACAGCTCGATCTTCTCGGCCTCGACAACGACGACGCCAACCCTGTCGTCGACAAGCACGCAATGGATCGCGCCGGCACGACCGGCACGCTGATCCGCGCCCACACCATCAATCAGGGTCGCGATAGCGACACGCTTCCGAGTTTCTGACGATGGCGTCGATCAAACCCAAGCGCGTCCGCTACCAACTATTCTTGCCGGAGGATTTGAGCCACCGCTTTGAGGCGCTGGCTTCCGCTCCCGGCGCGTCGAAATCGGCGATCCTGACCGACGCGCTGACAGCCTGGCTTAACCGGCAGGCCGCGAGCGAATTGGAAAATCGATTCAATCAGCGGCTCGATCGCATGTCGATGGCGCTCGGGCGCATCGAGCGCGACGGCCATATCCTGCTCGAAAGCCTCGCCCTGTTCGTCCGCTACGAACTGATGGTGCAGGCACCCTTGCCCGAAGCCGACGAGGCGGCGCGCGCGATTGGCCGCGACCGCTTCGAGGCGTTCGTTACCCGCGTTGGCGAAGCCCTCGCCAGCGGCCAGCGCACCCTTGCGGCACCCCCGAAAGACAATGGAGGCTCACGATGAGCGAGGCACTTTCATCCGATCGCCGCCGCGCGATGCTCCGCACCGCAATGGGCCCGGGCATCGCCGCGGCACTGTCCGACCCCGCCGTTATCGAGATCATGGTGAACCCCGACGGGGTGTTGCGGCTCGACAAATTGGGCGAAGGCCGGACCGACACCGGCACGCGCTATGACCCGGCACAGATCGAGCGCATCATTCGCCTGGTCGCGAGCCATGCGCGCACCGAAGCCCATGCGGCGGCCCCGATCATTTCGGCCGAGTTGCCCCCACACGGTGAAGGCGCGGGCGAAAGGTTCGAAGGCGTCTTGCCGCCGGTCAGTCTCGCGCCCTGTTTCTCGATCCGAAAGCCCGCCGCGCGCATCTATACGCTGCTCGACTATGTGAAGGACGGCATCATGCCCGCCGACACGGCGCGGCTCTTGTCGATGGCGGTTGTCGAGCGCCGGAATATCCTCGTCGCGGGCGGCACGTCATCGGGCAAGACGACGCTCGCCAATGCGCTGCTTGCCGAAATGGCCGGCCTCGACGAGCGCGTTATCCTCATCGAGGACACGCGCGAGCTGCAATGCGCGACGTCCGATGTGGTCGCGCTTCGCACCCGCGCGATCGGCCCGAGCGGAACCGGCGCGGTCACGATGGCCGATCTTGTGCGATCGACGCTCCGTCTTCGCCCCGACCGCATCGTCGTCGGCGAAGTGCGCGGCCGCGAAGCGCTCGACATGCTCAAGGCATGGAACACCGGGCATCCGGGCGGCATCGCGACCGTCCACGCGAACAGCGCGACGGCGGCGCTCTATCGGCTCGAACAGCTTGTTCAGGAAAGCGTCGTCACCGTCCCGCGCCGGCTGATTGCCGAGGCCATCGACAGGATCGTGTTCATTTCCGGGCGCGGCCTCGCGAGGCGCGTCGAGACGATAGCGCGCGTCGCCGGCCTCGACGCGCAGGGCGGTTACGCCGTCCTCGACCTCACCTCCGATTCCACCGCATTTGAAGGAGAATGACATGCGCCTGTCCCGCGTCCGCCAACCGAACAAGGCCGTAACCGCCGCTGCTGCGGCATTGCTCGGCATCGCCATTGCCGCGACCGCGCAGGCCGCCGGATCGGGGATGCCGTGGGAGGAACCGTTGCAGCAGGTTTTGGAATCGGTCCAAGGCCCGGTCGCGAAGATCGTCGCCGTCATTATCATTATCGTGACCGGCCTGACCCTCGCGTTCGGCGAGACGGCGGGCGGCTTCCGGCGCCTCATCCAGATCATCTTTGGCCTGTCGATCGCCTTCGCGGCCAGTTCCTTCTTTCTCAGCTTCTTCAGCTTCGGCGGCGGGGCGTTGATCGCATGATCGGCGCAGGCTCGCATATCGAAGGCTTCGAGGCGCCAATGCACCGCGCCTTGGCCGAACCACTCCTGCTCGGCGGTGCGCCGCGCGCCATCGCGATCGTCAATGGCACGATCGCCGCCGCGCTCGGACTCGGCTTGCAGCAATGGATTGCGGGGCTGGTGATGTGGGCGGGGGGTCACACGCTCGCGGTATTCGCCGCGAAGCGTGACCCCGATTTCGCGCCCATCGTCACTCGCCACCTTCGCCAGCGGGGGTATCTGACATGCTGAACCTGCGCGAATATCGTAATCGTGCCGACCGGCTTGCCGACCATCTGCCTTGGGCGGCGCTCGTCGCCCCCGGCGTCGTGCTGAACAAGGACGGCAGCTTTCAGCGCACCTTGCGCTTTCGTGGGCCGGATTTGGAATCCGCCACGGAGGCGGAATTGGTCGCCGCCTGCGCGCGCGCGAACAATGTTCTCAAGCGTTTCGGGTCAGGCTGGGCGCTCCACTTCGAGGCCGAACGCCGCGAGGCGCTGGGCTATCCCGATAGCGACTTTCCCGACGCCGCATCGTGGCTGGTCGACGAGGAACGGCGCGCGAGCTTCGAGAATGCGGGCGCGCATTTTGAGAGCCGCTACCATGCGACGCTCACCTTCCTGCCGCCGCCCGATCAGGCCGATACGGCGGGCCGCGCGCTGGTCGAACGCAGCGACGATGTGAAGGGACGCGATTGGCGGCAGGCGCTCGTCGGCTTCATCGCCGAAACCGATCGCGCGCTTGATCTCTTTTCCGGCTTCATGCCGGAGGTGCGCGCGCTCGACGATGGCGAGACGCTCACCTTCCTCCACGGCACCATTTCGACGCGCCGCCATGCCGTCGCGGTCCCCGAAACCCCCATGTATCTCGACGCCATATTGACCGATACGCCGTTGACCGGCGGGTTGGAGCCGATGCTTGGCGACCAGCATTTGCGGACGCTGACCATCCTGGGTTTTCCGAACCTTAGCCGGCCCGGAATCCTCGATGCGCTCAATCACGAAGATTTTTCATATCGTTGGGTCACAAGGTTTATAGCTCTCGATAAGACCGAGGCGACGAAGGCGCTGACCAAGCTGCGCCGCCAATGGTTCAACAAGCGCAAGTCGGTGACGGCGATGCTGCGCGAGGTGATTTACAACCAGCCCGCCCAGCTTCTCGATTCCGACGCCGATAACAAGGTCGTCGATGCCGACCTGGCGTTGCAGGCGCTCGGCGCCGATCACGTCGCTTTCGGCTATCTGACGACGACGATCACTGTCGCTGACACCGATCGGGGCCGCGTCGAAGAGAAGGTTCGCGCCGTCGAGCGGATCGTCAACGGCCTCGGCTTCACCTGCATCCGCGAGGGCATCAACGCGGTGGAGGCTTGGCTGTCGAGCTTGCCGGGGCATGTCTATGCCAACGTCCGGCAACCCATCGTCCACACGCTGAACCTCGCCCACCTTATGCCGCTATCGTCGGTATGGGCGGGGCCGGCGCGTAATACCCATCTGGATGGGCCGCCGCTACTCTATGCAGAAACCAGCGGATCGACGCCGTTCCGGCTTTCAACGCATGTCGGCGACGTGGGGCATATGCTGATCGTCGGCCCGACCGGCGCGGGAAAGTCGGTGTTGCTCGCGCTGCTCGCCTTGCAGTTCCGGCGCTACCCGGATTCCCAAGTCTATATCTTCGACAAGGGCTTTTCTGCGCGCGCCGCAGTGCTGGCGATGGGCGGCGCGCATCACGCGCTCGGGCTGGGCGGCGAGGATGACGCGGGCGGTATCGGCGGCGGCCGTGCCATTGCCTTTGCCTTTCAGCCCTTGCGCCATATCGACCGCGCCGACGAACGCGCATGGGCAGCCGAGTGGATCGCGGCGCTGCTCGCGCATGAGCTTGTCGTCGTCACGCCCGAAATCAAGGAATCGCTCTGGTCGGCGCTGACCAATCTCGCCACCGCCCCGGTCGAGGAACGGACGCTGACTGGCCTGTCGCTGCTGCTGCAATCGGCGCCGCTGCGCTCGGCCCTCGCGCCCTACACGCTCGAAGGACCGTTCGGCCGCTTGCTCGACGCCGCCGAGGACGACCTTGCGATTGCCAACGTGCAATGTTTCGAGACGGAAGCATTGATGGGACAGGCAGGTGTTGTTGCTCCGGTCCTGACTTACCTTTTCCATCGTCTCGAAGAACGCTTCACCGGGCAGCCGACGCTGCTCATTCTTGATGAAGCCTGGGTGTTCCTCGACCACCCCTTATTTGCCGCGCGCATCCGCGAATGGCTGAAGGTTCTCCGCAAGCGCAATGTCGCGGTCGTGTTCGCGACGCAATCGCTCGCCGACATCGCGGATTCCAGCATCGCCCCTGCGATCATCGAATCCTGCCCACAGCGCATATTGCTGCCGAATGACCGGGCGATCGAGCCGCAGAGCCAAGCCGCCTATACCCGCTTCGGACTCAATGCGCGGCAAATCGAACTGGTCAGCCGTGCGACGCCCAAGCGGCAATATTACCTGCAATCCGCGCGCGGCAACCGGCTGCTCGAGCTGGGGCTAGGTCCGATCGCACTCGCCCTTTGCGGCGCATCGGACCCCGAGACGCAGAAGCGCATCGACGCAATTCTCGCCGAACATGGCGCGGACGACTTCGCCGCGCACTTCCTGACCCAAGCCGGCCTCGACTGGGCGGCCGAGCTGCTTGGCCGATTCCCCGTCGTCCACTCTCCAGCAGAAAAGGAATAACAGCATGTCCTGCTCTCCCGTCCGCAAATATCTGCTCACCTCGGCCGTTGGCCTCGGCGCGATCGGCGCTGTCATCGCCGGCACCGGCATGACGAGTGCGCCCGCATCGGCGCAGATCAGCGTGTTCGATCCCACCAACTACCGGCAGAATCTGCTCACCGCCGCCCGGACGCTCCAGCAGGTCAACAATCAGATCCGATCCTTGCAGAACGAAGCGCAGATGCTGGTCAACCAGGGCAAGAACCTCGCGCGCATCGACTTTCCGCAGCTCGACCAGCTTCGCCAGACGCTCGGCGAGATCGACCGGTTGATGGGGCAGGCGCAGGGTATCGACTTCCGCGTCGATGAACTGGACGAGCAATTCCGGCGGCAATTTCCGGGCAGCGTCGGCGAGGTGATGGAGCGTGATCAGCGGATTGCGGTCGCGAAACAGCGTCTCGACAATGAAATGGCCGCGTTCCGGCAGACGATGCAGGTCCAAAGCGGCATCGTCGAGAATGTCCGCGACGACGCGCAGGCGCTCAGCGAGATCGTCGCCAAGAGCCAGGGCGCCGAAGGCAGCTTGCAGGCGCAGCAGGCAACGAACCAGCTTCTCGCGCTCGCGACCAAGCAGCAATTTCAGCTTCAAAACCTGATGGCCTCGCAGTTCCGCAAGGAATCGCTCGAAGCCGCGCGGCGCGGACAAAGCGAGCGCGAGGCCCGCGCGCGGGCAACCCGATTCCTCGGCGACGGTAAGGCTTACACGCCGCGTCAGTGAGCTTGGGGCGGCGCTGCGCCCCAGCTCCCCGGCGAGCGCCGTCTCGTCGCGGGGGCCGCATGGCTTCCTCCCACTCCCGGCCAGCGGTCCCCGCGACACCCTTCGACCTTATTCCCAAGGAGTCCCGCGAACATGGACGATATGAACATCATAGATCAGTTCATGCAGGCGTTCGTCACCTACATAAACAGCGGCTTCGGGCTGCTCGGCGGCGATGTGGGATTCCTGACCACGATCCTGATCGGCATCGACATCACGCTCGCCGGCCTGTTCTGGGCGCTCGGCGGCGAGGACGACGTCATCGGCAAGTTCCTCAAGAAGATTCTCTATGTCGGCGCCTTCGCGCTGATATTGAACAGCTTTCCGACGCTGACCGACATCATTTTTCGCTCGTTCGCCGGGCTTGGCCTGACAGCGGGCGGCAGCACGATCAGCGCCGAGGATTTGCTGATGCCGGGGCGGCTCGCCGGAACGGGTTTCGAGGCGGCCTGGCCGCTGCTCTTGCAGGCGAAGGAGTTGGTCGGGCCGATCGACTTCTTCAACAATTTTATCGAGATTGCGGTGCTTTGCATCGCATGGTTGGTCGTCATTCTCGCCTTCTTCGCGCTCGCGGGGCAGATGTTCATCTGCATTCTCGAGTTCAAACTGACCTCGCTCGTCGGCTTCGTCCTCGTTCCCTTCGCCTTGTGGAACCGCACCAGCTTTCTTGCCGAGCGCGTGCTTGGGTCGGTCGTCAGTTCGGGCATCAAGGTGATGGTGATCGCCGTCATCGTTGGCATCGGCTCCAACTTCTTCTCCGATTTCATCAACGGCTTGCAGGGGCAGGAGGTCGATCTGGCGCAGGCGATGAGCCTCGCGCTGGCCGCCCTCGTGCTGGGACTGTTCGGCATCTTCACGCCGTCGATCGCTTCCGGTCTGATCGCGGGCGCGCCACAACTCGGCGCGGGATCGGTCGCCGCGACCGCAGCACTGGCCGGCGGCACGATCGTGATGGGCGGCGCCGGTGCGCTCGGCGCTGCGCGAGGCGCAGCCGGCGCGGGCCTTGGTGCGCTGCGCGCCGGCACGTCGATGGGGAGCGCTGCATCGACTGCCTACAAGCTCGGTCAGGAAACATCGGGCACCGCCACCGTGGGCGCCGGTATCGGCGGTATGGCGACCGCTGCGAAGGGCGCCGCCGCCAACAGGATGCACAATGCCCTCGGGCTTCGTGCTGCCGCCGCGCGCGGTCAGCAAGCCGCCTGGGCCGCGGGAGCCAGCGGTGCATCGAGCGCAGCCAATGCCAGCGCCGCCAGTGGCGACGCATCGCCGCCGGCATGGGCGCAAAAACTCCACGCCACCCAGGCCAGCCGGCACCGCCGCCAGATGGCGATCCACGCGATCCAGTCGGGCGACCGCGGCGGCGCGGGCGCAGCCCCCGACATAAAAGAAAGGGATTAAGTCATGCGATTCAAAAGAGCCGTGCAGCGTTACGGGCAGACGCCCGAACCCGCGACACCCTATCAGCGCGCCGGGCAATTATGGGACGAGCGCATCGGTTCCGCGCGCGTGCAGGCGAAGAACTGGCGACTTATGGCGTTTGGAGGCCTCGTCCTCACAATCGGCCTGTCGTCGGGCCTGGTGTGGCAGTCAATGCAAAGCCGCGTCGTCCCCTATGTCGTCGAGGTCGATCGGCTTGGCGAGGCCCGCGCTGTTGCGCCCGCTGCCACCGAATACAAGGCCACCGATCCGCAGATCGCCTGGCACCTTGGTCGGTTCATCGCCAATGTCCGGTCGCGCTCGCTCGATCCGGTCTTGATGCGCGAAAATTGGCTGTCGGCCTACGACTTCGCGACCGAACGTGCCTCGCTGTTCCTTGGCGAATATGCCCGCGCCGACAATCCGTTCGCGGAGGTCGGCCGTCGCACCGTCTCTGTTCAGGTGACAAGCGTGGTCCGCGCGTCGGACAGCAGCTTTCAGGTCAAATGGACCGAACAGGAATATGAGCGCGGCAGCCTGTCCGGCACCTCGCGCTGGACCGCGATGTTGACCGTCAAGATCAAGCCGCCGCGATCCACCGACGTGCTGCGCAAGAATCCGCTCGGACTCTATGTCGATGCCATCGACTGGTCCCGCGAACTCGACACCGAGGTTCTCAAGCCGCTCAAACGCTTTCCGACGCCGGACGAACTGGTCGCGCCGCCTGAGCCCGTCGAAGGGCCCCTCGGCCCGCAGCTCGATCCCGAACCTTCGCAAACCCCCGAAAGGACCGAACCATGATCCGCGCCGTCATTCTGGCGGCGAGCCTTGCCGCGCTCGCCGTTCCCGCCGCAGCCCAGCCGACCGCGAAGGTCGCCGCCGCCAACAAGGCCGCGCTGCGCGAACCGTCGAGCGCCGGATTCGTCCGCGCCGTGCAGATTTACCCCTATTCGGAAGGCGCGCTCTATCGGCTCTATGCCGCACCGGAGCGCATCACCGACATTGTGTTGCAGCCGGGCGAGACGATCACGTCGGTCGCCGCTGGCGATACCGTTCGCTGGACGGTCGGCGACACAACCAGCGGGAGCGGTGCCAGTCAGCGTACCCATATATTCGTGAAGCCCTTTTCGGCGGGACTTCGCACGAACTTGGTCATCACGACCGACAAGCGCGTCTATCACATCGAATTGGCGAGCCGGGCGACCGACGCGATGACGGCGCTGTCGTGGACCTATCCGCAGGACGAGCTGATTGCGTTGCGCAGGCAGCAAGACGCGGCAGCGGCGGCGGAGCCAATCGCGTCGGGCCTCGCGATCGAACGGTTGAATTTCAACTATGGGATCAGCGGTGACAAGCCCGCATGGCGGCCCGTGCGCGCGTTCGACGATGGGCGGCAGACCTTTATCGAGTTTCGGCCGTCGATCGCCGTGGGTGAGGCGCCGCCGCTGTTCGTCATCGGCGATGACGGCGAGGCCCAGCTTGTCAACTATCGCATGGCCGGACGCTATTATGTCGTCGATCGGCTGTTCGGTGCGGCCGAACTCCGCCTCGGCGGCAAGAAACAGAAGGTCGTGCGGATTTCGAGCGTGCAGCCGAAGCGGAGGCACGGTCGTGACTGAACCCGTCGAATCGCCCGCCCAGAACGCATCGCCGAAGCCCGTCCCGCCCAAGGTCGATCCCGAAACCCTCGTGCTCCGCGCCGCGCCGGGGCGCGTCACGCGCTTCCGCCGCGGCGCGATCGTCGCCATTGCCGCCGTCGGATCGACCGCGATTGTCGGCGTCGCATGGCTGGCCCTGAAGCCCGCGAGCATTGGCCTGGTGGCCCCGTCAGATGACAAGCTGGTCGGAGCGAAAGCCCCGCCCGATGCCCTTGCGGGCGCGCCGACAAACTATAGCGACGTTCCGCAGCTTGGCGCGCCGTTGCCCGGTGATTTGGGGCGTCCGATTCTCAATCATCAGCGCGGGCTGGATATGATGCCGGAGGATGACGGCGACGAGGCCGCACGGCGCGCCGCGCAGGAAGCGGAAGCCGAGCGCCAACGCATAGCGGCCGAGCAGCGCGCGGCCCGCGAGTCCGGCGTGATGTTGCAAGTCGCGGGCAATACCGCAGCGGCCCGCCCTACCGCGGTCGCGGCCGAGGCAGCCCCCGATATGTCCGCGCCCGTGCAGGCGGCCGACGATCCGAACGCCCAGCAGCGCAAGAACGCGATGGTTGGCAAGGCGAACGATAGCGGCGACGTGAACCCGCATAGGCTGACCGCGCCAGTCTCGCCGTGGACCTTGCAGGCCGGGAGCGTCATCGCGGCTAGCCTGATGACCGGGCTTAATTCGGACCTGCCGGGGCTGGTCACGGCGCAAATCACCGAGAATGTCCATGACAGCGTGACCGGGCGGAGCCTGCTTATCCCGCAGGGGTCGCGGCTGGTCGGCAGTTACGATAGCGTCGTCGCGTTCGGTCAGAGCCGCGCGCTGGTGGTATGGCAACGCATCATCCTGCCCGATGGGTCGTCGATCCGCATCGACAATGTTCCGGCGACCGATACGCAGGGTTATGCGGGACTGTCCGACAAGATCGACCGGCACGCATGGCAGCTATTGAAGGGCGTCGCGCTGTCGACGCTGCTTGGCGTCGGCTCGCAATTGAGCTTTGGCAGCACCGAGAGCGATCTTGTGCGCGCGATCCGCGAATCCGCCCAGCAGAGCGGTGCGAGGGCGGGCGACCAGCTCGTCACCCGCAATCTCAATATCCAGCCGACTATGCGCGTCCGCCCCGGCTGGCCGCTGCGGGTCATCGTCCACAAAGACATTGTGGTCGGTCGGCCGTGGGGAGGCGGGAATGGTTGACCTCAAATTGCCGAAACTGCCCGAGCGCACGCCTGTCAAGATTACGATCAGCGTCATGCCCGACCTGTCCGACGCGCTGAATGCCTACGCGGACGCCTATGAAGCCGCCTATGGTCGGCGGGAGTCCGTGCCGGACCTTATCCCCTTCATGCTCGACAGCTTTCTTGCGAGCGACCGCGCCTTCGCGAAAGCGCGGCCGTCTCGCCAAAGGCGGAGACATTGACATGCCCGACAACTGGGAAAAGCCCGAACGCTTCCTGAAACTGCCGGAGGTTTGCCGCCGCGTCGGCCTCGGCAAGACGATGATTTATGCGATGGTCAACGATGGTCGTTTTCCTAAACCCTATAAGCCATCGCCTGGCACGTCACGATGGAGCGAACGCGAAGTCGTCGCATGGATTGCGGACGTCAAAGACGGCTTCGAGGGGAAGCGCCGCAAGGTCTAGCATGGAGTGGCAGACGTTTGATTGCGGCTTCGGCGGGCTCATAATTCTTCGTCATGCACAATGGGTGTCACACAGTGAAAACCGACCAAATCCACAGACAGATTCACAGAATATTCCCCCTCCTTTCTCATCCTTTAGATATTCTTGATAACGCCACCAAGACATGCGCGGCGTCCGTGCGGTAGCACCTATGCGCATAGAATCGGCTGCCGGGCGTCCTTTTGGGGCACTGATGGCGGTAGCAAGGAGGATAAAAATGGCGTCATTGGAAAGAATAGCGGCATTGGGTCTTATGGCTGCCGCTTTGACGGCCTGCGGATCGCAGACCACCGCCAACGAAAATGCCAATGGGGCGGCCGCCGCCCAGCGCACGGTTGCTGCCGCCGCCGCTCCGGTTGCCGCTCCGACTAGCCCAACCACATTGCCACCCGCTGCCTTGAGCGCATGGGAAACCTTCGCGCGTGGACAATGCCGCGGTGAGGGGGAGCGTTTCGTCCCCATGCGCTTTGCCCCGCTGACCGGCGGTGGAGATGTCTTCGCCCTTGTGGAGAAGCACTTTGAAAGCAAGCGGGGTGGCTTCGTCACCGCTGACTTCAACGCGGACGGCACGCCGGATTTCGTCGTCACCACACCGGGACATGGTTGCGCCACCAGCGGCCCCGCCTACGGCGATCAGGGGCCGCCGGTGGATTTCATTGTCTCCTCGGCCAGCGGCTACAAGGCGTTCAACGGCTTCATGGGCTGGATTGCCCCCGCCATGATCGTCCAGCGCCGCGGACGGGACGTGCTGGACCTGCCGGGCGGCTTCAACGGCCGCTGCGGTCCCGTCACCAAGGTCACATGGGGCTGGACGAACAATGGCATCGACCCCGTGGAGCGGCGCAATGACAGCGGCAAGCTCGTCGACAGGGAAGGCTGCGCGCAAGCTTCTACGGCTGACGGCGCAAGCACCGCTCCGCCCGTCGAGAAGGGCTTTTATGCCACGACAGGTGATTGCCCTGACGCAATTCAACAGCAATATTTTGCATATTGGGATGGCAGGCACATCGAAGCTCTAGGCGGCAACCGCTACCGCATCCCCTTTCGCGTAATTGAAGCAGCCGAACTGGTTACCAATAACGCCGCAGTCACAGCCACCAGTCCCGGCGTCCTGACCTTTCAGGGTGGTGGTAATTGGGTCCATTGTCCGACCGCAACGATTCCTCCGTCCGTGCTGAAACAGGTTCGGATGGATTTAGAGATACGGTGATTGGCTGGGGGGCTTCAACGGGCGGCGATGCGATAGCGCAAGCCATATGCAGCTGAGAACGAAGAAGCCTCCAACCGGAACAACCAACACTACATAGCCGCCCGCAGCGACAAGTCCGTCCCGTCCTTCGAGGGCTTCTTTGACCTCGCGGCCCTCCGACTTTGGCGGAAATCTGTTGTCAACGCGACCCGGGCCAAAGACCCCATGAACCGCCGAGGTTGAACCACTGACACCGACCAGCTATAAGACCGCAGCACCGCCGCAAACGCTTGGAAGTGTCGGGCTTTAAGGTGGAAAACGTCCTGGCGTGGCCTCAATCGTGGCTCCAGAGCGGGATCGAGCTAAAAAAGCGACATGGCTTCAGTCATTAGTCGTTTTCGTTCGAATCCCTCACTCCCTCCATTTTCCTGTTTTCAAACATCTCGGCCATTTGAAAAAAAGCCCAGGTTCCCCTGGGCTTTTTCGAGATAGTTCGGATTCCGCCTGCGGTCAGCCGTTCTCGGCGCTCGGATGATAGCGCCTGACGCGACGCAAGGTGTTGCGGTCGGTGTGGTGCATCTCCGCACCCGTGGCGGAGAGCCGGAGCATCAGGTCCGACGTATAGCTGAACGTGCCGTCGTCGTTGATTGTGAAATTGCTCTTGAAATCGCGGATTTCGGCGCGTTCGAGCAGATATTTGTTCTGCAATATGCCGTAGCAGGGTTGGCCCGGCGCGGCGTCGAAGGTCAGAACTTTGTCGTCGGGCTTGGCGCTGCTGCCCGCGAGGATAGCGATGCCGCGCCCGAACACCACCGTTCGCATGACTTCGCCATGGGTCTTGTCCCACAGCAGGAAGCCGATCTCGTCGTGGAAAGGGTCCATCGCCTCCTCGCCGTGACGCCATGCGGTCATGCTGTAGTTCAGGCCCCACAGGGTCTGCTGGCCGTTTTCCTGAAGCGGGATCGGCTTGAACGACGCCTTTTCGAAATAAGTGGTCTCGGTCGTCCAGTCGTCCTTGTTGTGATAGGACAGATCGACCCCGACATCGCCCTCCCATTCCCCGACGAGCGGCGTCAACGGACCCAGTTTACGCGAATAGGCAATATCGTTCGGCATCGCGATCTTCTCCCTCTCTCCTCATCGATCGAGGGATGCTAACATCGGGTCGCGCGCGATAACCAACTAAAGATTTTCAATCGTGTGACCATTTTCTTGCATAGGTCGCGACACAGGCTTGCCCCCAGCGCTGCGTTTCAAAACAGCGCTGGAAGCCCTGCGAAAGCAGGCGTCACCTGATGGTGACGATCGAAGGGGCGGCCACGGCCGCGACAACCGCGCCGACGACCAGGAACAAGATGATCGCCACGACGATCACAACCGCCGTATAGCCGAGCGCCTTGTCCTCCGGCGCCTTCATCAGCACCGGCAGCCCCAGATAGAGAAGATAGAGGCCATAGAGCGCGAAGAGCATTCCGATGATGGCGAGCGCCGGGATCAGCCCGAAGATGCCGCCTACCCAGCCTGCGGTTCCGGCATAGGCCGCGACCTTCAGTGCCTGGGTCTGGTCTTTCTGTCCGCCGAAGCTCGGCGCCAGGCCGTCGATGACGAGCGCGAGAAGGAACACGCTCGCGAGCGTCAGGCCATAGGACAGCACCGCCGAGACGAGCGCACCAGCCAGCGGCGGATGGTAGGTCACGCCCAGAAAGGTGATTCCGAAGACCTGCCCGCCGACGAGCTGGGCGAACGGGCCGATCGCGGCCAGCAGCAGCACATAGGGGACATAGATCGATTGAACCGTCGCCGGCTCGGCCGCAATGGCGGGCCAGGCCTCCTTTGGCTTGAGGAGGATATCCTTCGCGCGCTGAAAAAGGCCGGATGCCGCGGGCGGAAGAGGATTTGGTGTGTCGGTCATGGCAATACGTCTCCCTGGATTCTGGCGGCCCATTTCCCGTTTCGGTCATGCGAAGGCCGAATTGCACGCTAGCCCCGTCGGCCAGTGCATCTGTAACCGCGATCACAGGGCAAATTCGGCCTGTCGCGATCCGGGCGGAGTGTAACGGACTTGAACCGTGCGTAAATAGCCATAGATTGAGGATATGACGTCAGAAACCTCCCCCGATTTCCGCGACCCGAATCCGCGCCGTGCGGCCGCGCCGCTGATCGAACGCGCGCGCTTCGCGCCGGGCGATATCGTGCGGCACCGCATGTTCGACTTTCGGGGCGTCGTTTTCGACGTCGATCCGGTCTTCGCGAACAGCGACGAATGGTATGAAGCGATCCCGGAAGCGATCCGACCCGCGAAGGAACAGCCCTATTACCACCTTCTCGCCGAGAGCGAGGATTCGGCCTATATCGCCTATGTTAGCCAGCAGAATCTGGTGATCGACGGCGAGCATGGTCCGGTTGACCATCCGCAGGTCGACGCGATGTTCGACGGGCTGGTGCAGGGGCGTTACCGCGTCCGCCCGATCCACCGTCACTAGGGATCGGGCTTTGCGGGAGGCTTGTCAGGCCTTCAGCTTCCACCCCGAAGTCAGCAGGCGATAGGTCAGCGCGCCGAGCGCCGCGTTGACCGCGATCAGCGTGACCGCTGCGGTCAGCACCGGATGCGCGATCGTCGAATCGACCGTGCCGATGAAGCCGTAGCGAAAGCCCATGATCGCATAATAGACGGGATTCGCGTGCGCGACGCCCTGAAACCAGGGCGCGAGCCGGTCGACCGAATAGAAGGTTCCCGACAGCAGCGCGAGCGGCGTTACGACGAAATTGGTGACCGCGGCGGCATGATCGAATTTCTCGGCCCAGATCGAGGTGATGAGGCCGAGGAAGCTCAGCATCATTGCGCCGAGCAATCCGAACAGCGCGACCGCCCATAGATGGTCGGGGCCGACATGAACGCCGGGCCAGAGGAGCATCGCGACCCACAGCGCCAGACCGACGAGCACCGCGCGGGTGATCGCGGCGCCGATCAACGCGATGATCAACTCCCCCACCGCCAGCGGCGGCATCAGATAATCGACGATCGTACCCTGGATCTTGCCGACCAGCAGCGAAAAGCTGGAATTGGCGAAACTGTTCTGCAGCATCGCCATCATGATCAGGCCGGGCGCGACGAAATCGGCGAAGGGAACGCCGATGACCTTGCGCCCCGCGCCGCCGAGCGCGACGGTGAAGATGACGAGAAACAGCAAGGTCGTGACCGCCGGGGCCCAGATAGTTTGCAGCTGGACCTTGAAAAATCGCCGCACCTCCTTGACATATAGCGCCTGCATCGCCGGAACGTTGAGCGTCCGGATTTGCGGGACGCCGGGTTCGGCGAAAGCCGGGACCGCGGCGGAATTGGCCGAGTCGGGATGCGAAATTTGGGGCTGGTCGTTCATGGCGTTCTCGCCTATCGCCTCCCCGATCTTACCGCAAGCTGGGCAGTGACGGCGCCGGTCCTTCGGGATCGCCGGCTGGCGAGCAGCGTGGAATGATAAGGAACGAAACGAATGTCATGGACCGATGAGCGCATCGAGCAACTGCGCAGCATGTGGGAAAAGGGCCTGACCGCCAGCCAGATCGCCGACGAACTGGGCGGGGTCAGCCGCAACGCCGTGATCGGCAAGGCGCACCGCCTGGGCCTGAAATCGCGCCCGTCGCCGGTGAAGGCCACCGAAAAGGTGGTGAAGGCGCCCAAGCCCGCCACGCCGAAGCCGGCTGCGCCTGTTGCCCCGCCGCGTGCGGCGGCGCCCGCTTTCTCGCGTCCGGCGGCCCCGCCGCGGGCCGAACCGAAGCCGGCGGTCGAGCCGCGCCCCGCGGTCGAAGCCGACGCCGCCGAAGCGCCGCCGAAGCCCGATGCGCCGCGGATCGTGTCGATCGGCCCGGGCGGTTTCATCCGTCAGGGGCCGGGCGACCAACAGGCGCCGATCCCGCCCGCGCCGCCGCGTCGGCTGGTGCCCGCAAAGCCCAGCCCCGAAATCGCCGACAAGACGAGCCTGCTCGACCTCAACGACCGCATCTGCCGCTGGCCGATGGGGCACCCGGGCGAGCCCGACTTCCATTTCTGCGGCGAAGCGGTGAATCCGGGCTTCCCCTATTGCGTCGAGCATTGCGGCCGCGCCTATCAGGCGCAGCTTCCGCGCGGCACGCGCCGCCCGCCCCCGCCCCCGCCCTTCGGCGGGCCCCGGGTTCGTTAAGGGCGTCCGTTGAGACCTTTCGGGCAGGATTTTCAGTTCGCGCGCGCGCTCGGTCTGCAAATGGTCGAGCGCGGCGACGGGCGTTGCCGGATGACGATCGACATCAAGCGCGATCAGCATTTCAATCCGCAAGGCGTCGCGCACGGCGGCGTCGCCTATTCGCTCGCGGATACCGCGATGGGCGGTGCGGTGACCAGCCTGCTTCCCGACGATTTCTGGTGCGCGACGCTGGAGATCAAATTCAACTATCATGTCGGGGTACGCGAAGGCCCGCTAATTTGCGACGCGACCGTGCTTCATCGGGGCAAGCGCATCGCCAATATCGACGCGCGCCTGTTTCAGGACGATCGGCTCGTCGCCAGCGCCAACGGCAATTTCGCGATCTTTCCCGCGCCACCGGCTGCGAAATAGGAAAGAGGCGCCGGGGACGAGCCCCGACGCCTCCCTTTCCCGCTTCCCAAGAGGTTAGAAGCGGTAGCTCAGGGTTCCGCGCACGGCGTGCGTGCGGAAGTGCGGATCGCTGCGCCGGATATCGGTCGCGCCACCGTCCAGCAGGAACGGATTGGTCGCGGGGTCGGCAGTGCCGGGCCCGACGTTCACCATATAATCCTTGTCTTTCACGTCGGTATAGAGATACTCCAGACCGACCGCGATCTTGTTCGTGACCATGATTTCGGCGCCGCCGCCGGCGGCATAGCCCCAGCCGTTGGTCTTGCCGTTGTCGGCGAAGCTGTTGGCGGTGTTGGTGGTCGCGAACCGATTGTTGAGCCGCGTATAAGCAGGGCCGCCCGTCACATAGAAGAGCGCGCCGCCGCCCGGCGTATAGCCCGCGCGCAGCCGCGCATTGGCCTGCCAGTCGGCCTTGCGGCTCATCTCATAGCTCGCGGGCGTCGTCGAAAAGCCGCTGACGCTGTCGCGCGCTTCGCTGCGGCCGCCCTCGATAACCGCGCCGAGGACGAAATTGCCCATGCGCTTGTCATAGCCGAGGCGACCGAAATAATTCGCGCCGTCGCGGTCGTTGCGGCAAGCGATATTGGCGGTTCCGGTCGCGCGGCCGTTGCAGAAGCCCGGCGAGAAAGCGTCGGTTCCGCCCACGGTGGTCACGGTGTCGCCGTAAACGCCGTCGCCGTCGGTATCGAAGACCAGGGTTTCGCCGCGGTCGCTGCCCTGCAGGGAAGCGCCGCCGCCGATCGAGATATAAGGTCCGTTGAAGTCCTGTGCAGGATCGCGGTCATTTTGCGCGAAGGCCGGAACCGCCAGAACGGATGCTGCCGAAGCAGCGAGGAGAGCTGCGAATTTCATATGTTTTCTCCACTTTTTGAACGACTTTGCAGTCGGCGGACCAACCCGCCGGTCGGAACGGAGTTTCATCCTTGTGCCGAAAACGGGACGAGCCGAGCCGGGCCTCCGCCTGCCGTAACGGCTTGAAAACCGCGCTTGCCAGCGGCCTTTCCGGCCCCCTATATCCACGCCATGAGTCACGATTTGTTCGACAGCAGCCAGCCCGCGACCGACAGCTACAACGCCTCGCAGATCGAGGTGCTCGAAGGACTGGAGCCGGTGCGCCGCCGCCCCGGCATGTACATCGGCGGCACCGACGAGCGGGCGCTTCACCACCTCGCCGCCGAGGTCATCGACAACAGCATGGACGAGGCGGTCGCGGGTCATGCGACGCGGATCGAAATCGAGCTCGACGTCGGCAATCGCCTGACCGTGATCGACAATGGGCGCGGTATGCCCGTTGATCCGCACCCGAAATTTCCCGGCAAGTCGGCGCTCGAAGTCATCATGACCATGCTCCATTCGGGGGGCAAGTTCGAGGGCAAGGCCTATGCGACCTCTGGCGGCCTGCACGGCGTCGGGGTCAGCGTGGTCAACGCGCTGTCGATTGAAACCGTGATCGAAGTTGCGCGGTCCAAGATATTGTATCGGCAGGGTTTCTCGCAAGGCGTTCCGCAGGGACCGCTGGAAGAACTGGGCCCGACGCCGAACCGGCGCGGGACGAGCGTCTCCTTCGTCCCCGACCCCGCGGTCTTCGGCGAGCATGGCCGCTTCAAGCCTCAGCGCCTCTATCGCATGGCGCGGTCGAAGGCCTATCTGTTCGCGGGCGTCGAGATCCGCTGGAAATGCGCCGCCGAACTGATCGGCGACGATACCCCGACCGAGGCGGTGTTCCAGTTTCCCGGCGGACTGGCCGATCATCTGAAGGAACAGATCGGCACCCGCGAATGCGCGACCGCCGAGCCGTTCGTGGGGCGGCAGGAATTCCCCGGCGACCAGGGGCGCGCCGAATGGGCGATCGCCTGGCCGCTCTGGTCCGACGGCAGCTATAGCTGGTATTGCAACACCATTCCGACCCCCGCCGGCGGCACCCACGAAGCGGGGCTGCGCGCCGCGCTGACCAAGGGATTGCGCGCGTTCGGCGAGCTGATCGGCCAGAAGAAGGCGGCGCAGATCACGGCGGAAGACGTGTTCAACGGCGGCGAGATGATGCTGTCGGTGTTCATCCGCGACCCGCAGTTCCAGAGCCAGACCAAGGACCGGCTGTCGAGCCCCGAGGCCGCGCGCTTCGTTGAAAATGCGGCGCGCGACCATTTCGACCATTATCTGTCCGACAATATGGACCGCGGCCGCGCGCTGCTCGGGTTGATCCTCGAACGCATGGACGAGCGGTTGAAGCGCAAGGCCGAGCGCGAAGTGAAGCGCAAGACCGCCACCAGCGGCCGCAAGCTCCGCCTGCCGGGGAAGCTCACGGACTGTGCCAATGACGGCCCCGAAGGCACCGAATTATTTATCGTCGAGGGCGACAGCGCGGGCGGCAGCGCCAAGCAGGCGCGCGACCGCAAGACGCAGGCGATCCTGCCGATCCGCGGCAAGATTTTGAACGTCGCGAGCGCCAGCGCCGACAAGATCCGCGCCAATCAGGAAATCGCCGACCTTGCGCTCGCGCTCGGCTGCGGGATGCGCAAGGATTGCGATGCCGACCGGCTGCGGTACGACAAGATCGTCATCATGACCGACGCCGACGTCGACGGCGCGCATATCGCGACCCTGCTGATGACTTTCTTCTTTCAGGAGATGCCCGACATCGTGCGCAATGGGCATGTCTATCTCGCGCAGCCGCCGCTCTATCGCCTCACGGCGGGCGCGACATCGGCTTATGCCCGTGACGACGCGCATCGCGCCGAGCTGGAAGCCACGGTCTTCAAAGGGAAAAAGGTCGAGGTCGGGCGTTTCAAGGGACTCGGCGAGATGAACCCGAACCAGCTCAAGGAAACGACGATGGACCCGGCGACGCGCTCGATGCTGCGCGTCACGCTGCCGCAGGAATATGAGGAGCGGCATCTGGTCAAGGATCTGGTCGACCGGCTGATGGGCAAGCATCCCGAACATCGTTTCCAGTTCATCCAGGCCAATGCCGCGACCCTCGACGAGGCGGCGATCGATGCCTGATAAATAATTTCGCGACGCCGCGTCAGAAATTCCCGCCACCGCCGACTAAGAGGCTATGCGACACGAAATTTCGGAGCATGGCGTGGACGAAGCCGAACAGGACCGGGCCTTTGCCGAGGCGATCGACCGCTTCGGGCCCGCCCTTGCCCGCATGGCGCGCGGCTATGAGGCTGACCCCGATCTTCGCCGCGACCTCGAGCAGGATGTGCAGGTCGCGCTGTGGCAGAGCTTCGCCCATTTCGACGGCCGCTGCGCGCTGAGCACCTGGGTGTGGCGCGTCGCGCATAATCGCGCGACATCGCACATGCTGGCGCACCGCCGCCGCAACGCGCCCGGCTGGGCGAGCCTCGACGACATCGAGATTGCCGATGCCGCCCCCTCGCCCTTCGATGCCGCCGAAAGCGGACAGGCAATGGCGCTGATCCTGTCGATCGTCGAGCGGCTCGATCCGCCCGACCGACAGATATTATTGCTCTATCTCGAAGGCGTCACGGGCGCCGAAATCACGGCCGTCACCGGCGTTTCACCCGTTGTTGCCGCCGCCAGGATCCATCGTTTCAAGACCATGCTGACGCGCCGCTTCGCGGCTGGAGAGGCCCCATGATCGATTTTCGCAACGAAGCGGAGCTTCGCGCCCTGTGGCGGGACGATGAAGTCTCCTTCACGCCACTCGCACTTGATGACGTCAAGCGCCGGGCCGCGCGGTTGAGCAACGTCGTTCGGCGGCGCAATCGACGCGAATATATTGGCGCGGCACTGGTTCTGGCGGTGTTCGGCATTTACGCGGTCATCCTGCCGGGGTTCCTGCTGAAGGCCGGCAGCTTGCTGACAATGGCCGCTGCGGTGATTGTCGGCCGACAGCTCGCCCACCGATCGTCCCGCCCTGATCCCGATGCCGAGGGACAGGATGTGCGCGGCTATTACCGGGCGAGGCTGGTGCGTGAGGAGCATCTGCTCGCCAATGTCGGCCGCTGGTATCTCGCCCCGTTCCTGCCCGGACTGCTGCTGTTCCTGGCGGGACTGGCCGAGGCACGCGGGTTGGAGAATCCTTTTGCCTTCGTTCTGGTTCTCGCTTTTCAATGTCTGGTGTTCGGCGGAATATGGCTGCTCAATCGCCATGCCGCCGCAAGGATACGCGCGCAGATCGAACGGGTCGATCGTGCGGCCTCTTTCAAGGGAGATGTTCCATGAAGACCATGATCGCGATCCTGCTCGCCTCGATGACGGCCCTGCATGGCTCGCCCGCGCTTGCCCATCAGCCACCGGCGGCAAACGCCTCCCCTGAAAGCGCGACGGCTTTCGATCGCCGCGCGGCAGAGCTCGTCGATGTCATCAATGGCAACATGGCCTTCGACGCCTATTTCGCGCTCTCCTTTCAGGCCGCGGTGCCCGAGGCCCAGTTCAAGACGATGACCGCGGGGATCATCGCGCAATATGGCCGCGCGATCGCCGCCGAAGGCGCGCATTCGTCCGATGGACATTCGGGCACGTTGAAATTGCGGTTTGAAAAGGGCGTCGCGACGGTGCTGCTCGATGCGGGCGGCGCGCCCGACGAGCGGGTCACCGGGCTTCGCATCACCGGCTTCACGGTGGCCGACGATAGCTACGCGCGGGTTTCGGGTGAGATCGCGGCGCTGCCCGGCACGACGGGCTTTCTGGTTGCCGAGGTTGATGGTGACAGTTTCCGCCCGATCGCCGCGGCGCATGCCGACCGGCAATTTGCGGTCGGATCGACCTTCAAACTCTATGTGCTCGACGAACTGGCGGCGCAGATCGCCGCCGGCAGGCGCCGCTGGAGCGATGTCGTCCCGCTGTCGCACCTGAGTTTCTCTTCGGCCGCGACCGCGAACTGGCCGAAAGGCATGCCGGTCACGCTCCAGACGCTCGCGAACTGGATGATCTCGGTCAGCGACAATGGCGCCGCCGACACGCTGATCCACCTGCTCGGCCGCGATGCGATCGAGGCGCGGATGCGCGCGGCGGGCAATAGCGATCCGTCGCGGAGCATCCCCTTTCTGACCACGGTCGAGGCTTTCGCGCTCAAGGGCAATAATTTCACCGATCTGCGCGGGAAATTCGTCGCAGCCGACGATGCAGCGCAGCGCAAGCTGATCGACGGTAACGCCGACAAGCTCGTTCTCGGCAATGTTGACGGCGTCAGCTTTACCGCTGGACCGCGTTTCATCGACAGTCTCGAATGGTTCGCATCGCCGGAGGATATAGCGCGGCTGATGATCGACCTCAGGAAACGCGGGTCGGAGCAGGCGATGGCGGCGCTGGCGATCAATAATGGCCTGGGGCCGGTCGCAGCGGAGCCGTGGCGCTATCTCGGCTACAAGGGCGGGTCGGAAAATGGGGTGCTGGCGATGAGCCTGCTCGGGCAGCGCAAGACTGACGGCAAATGGTTCATTGTCACCGCGAGTTGGAACAACGCCGACGCCAACGTCGATACGGCGGTGTTTTCGGGTCTGGTGGCGCGGCTGCTGGCGCTGGCGGCGAAATAATCACCATAGCCTGTTCCCCCGCGAAGGCGGGGGTCCATCTCCGAATGGCGCGAGATGGAACCGGCGGGGGATAGGTCCCCGCCTTCGCGGGGACACACCGCTTATTGCTATTGTGCCGTCAGCGCGGCGACGAGTGCCTTGACCTTCGCTTGCCGCCATTGCGGCGTCGGCGCGACGAGCCAGTAACCGCGACTGGCGGCAAAAGGTTCCCGCACCAGGCGGACCCGGCCCGCCGCTATGTCAGCCTCGGCGAGCATCGCAGGGACATTGGCTTGTCCCAGCCCGTTGGCAGCGGCTTCGATCGCAAGCCCTGCGTCGCCGAGCCGCAACGCCGGTTCGCCGTCCTCGACCGGGCAGCCGGGCCAGGCGATCCGCGTGTCGCTTTCGGCACCGGGTCCGGCGACGGTCACCATCGCAGGCTCGGCGAGCGGAACGCCCTCATGTTCGCCCGCGCCGTCGGTCCAGAAGATCGCGAGGTCGAGGTTCGCTTCGGTGAAGTCGATCCCGCCATCGGCCGAAACGAGCGTGAAGCGCACGTCGGGGGCCTGCTGGCTGTAGCGCGCGAGCCGCGGCGCGAGCCATTTGGCGGTCAGGTCGCGCGGCGCGGCGATCGTCAGCGACTGCGACGATTGTCCCGCCTGCATCGCGCGCACCGATTCCTCGAATTGCAGGAACCCCTGCCGCAGCGCGTCGAGCCCGGCCTCGGCCTCGCCGGTCAGCTCAAGCCCCTTGGGCGTGCGGCGGAAGAGAACGACGCCGAGCATATCCTCGAGCGCGCGGATCTGTTGCCCCACCGCGGCGGGGGTCACCGCGAGTTCGTCGGCGGCGCGCGTGAAGCTCAGGTGCCGGGCAGCGGCATCGAAGACGCGCAGGGCGTTCAGGGGCAGATGGGTGCGTTTCATGATGCGGTCGCCGGCGCCTGAAGCGGGAATTGGGGGATCGCGACGAGCATCTGCGATCCGTCGCCCATTTCCATCGTATAGCTGCCGACCATCGATCCTTCGGGGGTCGCGAGCGGGCAGCCCGAGACATAGTCGAACGCGCCGCCGGGGGCGATCAGCGGCTGCTCGCCGACGACACCCTCCCCCTCGACCTCGCTCACCTGGCCGCGGCCGTCGCTGATCCGCCAGTGACGGGTCAGCAGTTGCGCGGCGATGTCGCCGTGATTTTCGACCCGGACATGATAGGCCCAGAACCAGCGGCCGAGCGCCGGATGCGATTGTTCGGGCAGATAGCTCACCGAAACGCGCACGGTGATCGGCCCCGTGGTCGCCGCAAAAGGGAAGAAAGAGTCGATCATCTCCACCCTAGCGTCGCTCAAAGCCCGACGCGGGTCAATGCCTGGTCCAGATCGGCGATCACGTCGCGCGGATCCTCGAGCCCGATGTTGATGCGGAGCATCCCTTCCTCGACCCCCATGTCGAGCCGCGCCTCGGGGCTGACCCCGTAATGCGTCGTCGTCCAGGGATGGCAGCAGAGGCTGCGGGCGTCGCCGATATTGTTGCTGATGTCGACGAGTTCGAGCGCGTTCAGGAAGGCCATCGCCTGCGCCGCGCCGCCATCGAGGACGAAGGAGAAGATCGGGCCGCAATCGTCCATCTGGCTCATCGCCAGATTATGCTGCGGGTGGCTCGCCAGCCCCGGATGGAGGATGCGGGCGACGCGTCCCTCGATCGCCTTGCCGACCGTCAGGGCATTTTCCGATTGCCGCCGTGCGCGCAGGTCGAGCGTTTCGAGCCCCTTGAGCACCACCCAGGCATTGAACGGCGACAGGTTCGGCCCGGTGTTGCGCTGGAACGGCAGCAGCACATCGTTGATGAATTTTTCGGTGCCGCAGACGGCCCCGGCAAGCACGCGGCCCTGCCCTTCCATCAGCTTGGTCGCCGAATAAGCGACGACGTCGGCGCCGAACTCCATCGGGCGCTGAAGCACCGCGGTCGCGAAAGCGTTGTCGACGACGCTGGTGATGCCATGCGCGCGGGCGAGGCCGCAGACATGCTTCATGTCGACGATATCCATCGTCGGGTTCGCAGGCGTTTCGAAGAAAAAGACCTTGGTATTCGGCTTGATGGCCTTTTCCCATGCGTCGTTGTCGCGTCCGTCGATGACCGTCGTCTCGATCCCGAAGCGCGGGCACAGGCTGTCGACCAGCCAGCGGCACGAACCGAAGGCAGCCTTCGCCGCGACGATATGGTCGCCCGCCGAAAGCTGGCACAGCAGCGCAGTCGTCATCGCCGCCATGCCGGTCGCCTGGACGCGGCATGCCTCCGCCCCTTCCAGCAGCGCGATCCGCTCTTCGAGCATCGCGACGGTCGGGTTCTGGAGGCGCGAATAGGTCATGCCCTGTTCGTCGCCGGAGAAGCGCGCCGCGACTTCCTCGGCGCTCTCATAGGTGTAGCCCGAGGTCAGGAAGAGCGCTTCGGACGTCTCGCCATGCTCGCTGCGCCAGGTGCCGCCGCGCACCGCCTGCGTCGCGGGGTGCCAGCCCCGCGTCGTGTCGCGATCGAAACCCGTTTTCTTCTTCATATGCCTGTCCGCTCTAGTCGTTCAAAGCCGCGACGACCGCGTCGCCGAGCGCCGTCGTGCTCATCGTCCCGCCAAGATCGGCGCCGCGCGCGCCGTCCGCGAGCACTTTCGCGACCGCCGCCTCGATCCGCGCCGCGCTCGCTTCGTCGCCGCCCGAATGGCGGAGCAGCATCGCGAGCGACAGGATCATCGCGAGCGGGTTGGCGATGCCCTTGCCCGCGATATCGGGCGCGCTGCCGTGAATCGGCTCGTAAAGGCCCAGTTTGCCGTCGCTCAGCGACGCCGAAGCGAGGAGCCCGATCGAGCCGACGCACATCGACGCCTGATCAGACAGGATGTCACCGAAGAGGTTGCCGGTGACGACGACATCGAACTGACCGGGGTTGCGCACAAGCTGCATCGCGGCATTGTCGACATACATGTGCGACAGCGCGACATCGGGATAGTCGGCCGCAACCTCGATCACCACGTCGCGCCAGAGCTGCGAGGTTTCGAGGACATTGGCCTTGTCGACCGAGCAGAGCCGCTTTTGACGGCCCTGCGCGGCACGGAAAGCGACATGGGCGATGCGCCGCACTTCGCTTTCGCTATAGGCCATGACGTCATAACCCTCGCGCTCGCCATTGGCGGTGGTGCGCGCACCCTTTTCGCCGAAATAGACGTCGCCGTTGAGTTCGCGGACGATCAGCAGGTCGATCGCCGAGGCGACTTCGGGGCGAAGCGCCGAACTGTCCTCCAGCCCCGCGAACAGCTTGGCAGGGCGCAGGTTGGCGAACAGGCCGAGTTCGGAACGCAGGCCGAGGATCGCCTGTTCAGGGCGCAGATGGCGCTCGACATTGTCGAACCGCGGATCGCCGACCGCACCGAACAGGATGGCATCGGCGGCCCTGGCCTTGGCGAGCGTTTCGGGCGGGAGCGGGTGGCCGGTCGCTTCATAGGCCGCCCCGCCGACGAGCGCGCGATCGAGCGTGACGGGCAGCGCCAGCGCCGCAAGCACCTTCTCCGCCTCCGCCATGATCTCAGGACCGATACCGTCGCCAGCGAGCAGCAGGATGTTCAAAATGTCGCCCTTTCGAAAGCAGCAGGAGCATCTGAGGCACCGTGTCCCCGCGAAGGCGGGGACCCATCATCTGCCGGTTCCATATAGAGCCTACCGGAGATGGGCTCCCGCCTTCGCGGGAGCACGGGACTTGATACCCAAAGACGCTGCCGCTCTAGACAGCGACCGCGAGTCACGCAACCGCCCTGCCCAGTCGGGTGACCAATCTTTCCCTTACGGTGAGCAAGTCGCGGTTTCGCCCGTCGATGATGTCGCGGTCGAGAAAGTGACCGGTGATCGCCAGCGCGTCGAGGACGTCTTCCGTTGATGGATTGCTATCGTGGCCGCGCAGGAAGGGCGGCAGGCGAAACAATCGCTCTTCATAGCCCGCGGCCGCGCCCGTGCTGACCGCCCCTCCCGACCGGGGGCTGACGAAGGCGAGATCGTCCGCCGCCCCCGTCGCGACGCATTCCTCCAGGTTCAGCCCGAAACCCAGTTCGGCGAGCAGCAGCAATTCGTAGCGCGCCAGCGCCGCGGCCCATTGCCGCGCCGAGGGCGCCACCTCGACCGCGTCGAGGACGGCGGCCAGCGCCACGTACAGCGCGGGATAGGGCTGGCCTTCGGGCAGCGTCGCGGCGGTCAGGCTGGTTACCCAGTCGATCGCCGCCGCCGCCAGCGGTTCGGCGAGCAAGGGGGCGCGGCTCGTCAGCAGTTCGGCCGTCGCACCGCCGAGCTGATCCTCGGTGCGCGCGCGCAGTTCGAGCGCGATTGCATTGCCCGGCATCAGGATCGGCCGCAGCCGCCGCGAGCGCCCGCCGCGCACATAGCCCGCGACGAGCCCCGCCTGCGGCGTCAGTGCGCGCAGGATCGCGCCATGCTCGCCATGCGCCCGCACCGCGCAGACGATCGCCTCGGTGGTCAGGACGGCCAAAGCACCATCTGCGTCTGGGTCACCAGCGCGACGTCGGCGCCCTCCTCGGTGCGGATGCGCGTCTGCCATACCGACAGCCTTTTGCCGATCTTGACCGGGGTTGCTTCGCCGACGAGCACCGATCCGACCGGGCCGCCGCCAAGGAAATTGGTTTTGCTCTCGATCGTCGTCGTGCCGCTCGCGCCCTCGGGCAGCGTCAGAAAGGCGCCAACCGCACCGAGACAGTCGGCAAAGGCCATGATCGCGCCACCGTGGACGATATGGCCCGCGGTGCAGATGTCAGGGCGCACCGGGAGCTTGCCCGCGACACAATCCTTGCTCCCCTCATGGATGGTGACGCCCAATGTTCCGGCCAGCGGCATCATCGCGGTGAAATCCATCTGTCCTCTCCCTTTTGTCCTGTTTTTCCGGCGAACGGTTAGCCGCCCGGATTGTAGAAATCATGCACCGCCTGCGCGACGCCTGCGCTGACGCCCGGCGCCTTCTTCAAATCCTCCAGGCTCGCGCCGCGGATCGCGCGGGCGGTGCCGAAATGCATCAGCAGCGCCTTCTTGCGCGCCGGGCCGATTCCCGGCACCTCGTCGAGGGGCGAGCTTCCCATCGCTTTCGCGCGTTTCTGCCGGTGCGCGCCGATCGCGAAGCGGTGCGCCTCGTCGCGCAGCCGTTGAATGTAGAAGAGCACCGCATTGTTCGTCGGCAAGGTGAATTCGCGACCGTCGGGCAGATAGAAGGTCTCGCGCCCCGCATTGCGGTCGGGCCCTTTCGCGACCCCGACGTAAGGCAGATCGTCGATGCCGAGTTCGGCGAACACCGCCGAAACCGCCGACACCTGCCCCTTGCCGCCGTCGATCAGGACGAGGTCGGGCCATTCGCCCTTGGTCCGCTCGGGGTCTTCTTCCAGCGCGCGCGCGAAACGGCGCTGGAACACCTCGCGCATCATTGCGAAATCGTCGCCCGGCTGGGTCTCGGCGCGCTTGATGTTGAACTTGCGATAGGCGCCCTTGATCCAGCCTTCGGGGCCCGCGACCACCATCGCGCCGAGGGCGTTGGTGCCCTGGATATGGCTGTTGTCGTAGATTTCGATGCGCTGCGGCGCATCCTCCAGATCGAACAGATCGGCGAGTTCGCGGCCGAGCTTTGCCTGGCTGCTGCTTTCGGCGAGCCGCCGGTCGAGTTCCTCGCCCGCGTTGCGCACCGCCTGGTCGAGCAGGCGCTTGCGGTTGCCGCGCTGGGGCACGCTGATCTCGACCTTACGTCCCGCCGTCTCGCCCAGCGCCTCGGCGAGCAGCGCGCTTTCGTCGGGCTCGCGGTCAACGAGGATCAGCTTTGGCGGTGGCACGCCCTCGTAGAATTGCATGAGGAAGCTTGCCATCACCTCCTCCTCGGGCACGCCGGCGACGTGCGCAGGGAAGAAGCTGCGATGCCCCCAATTCTGCCCGCCACGGATGAAGAAACCCGCGATGCAGAGCTGCCCGCCCTTCGCGGCGAGCGCGAACACGTCCGCATCGCCGAGCCCGTCGGCGTGGACCGACTGGCTGCCCTGGATGAAGGTCAGCGCCTTCAGCCGGTCGCGGAGTACTGCGGCCTGTTCGAAATCCATCGCCTCGGCCGCTTTGGTCATCGCGTCGCCGAGGCGCTTCTGGACGGCGGTCGAGCGGCCTTCGAGGAAATCCTGCGCGTCGCTCACCAGCGCGGCATAATCCGCCTTGCCGATACGATCGACGCACGGCGCCGAGCAGCGGCGGATCTGATAGAGCAGGCACGGCCGCGAGCGGTTAGCGAAGAAGCTGTCGGTGCAACTGCGCAGCAGGAAGGTCTTTTGCAGCGCGTTGAGCGTGCGATGCACCGACCCAGCGCTGGCGAACGGCCCGTAATAGCGCCCCTTCGCACGCCGCGCGCCGCGATGCTTTTGCACGCGCGGGAAATCATGGTCCATGCGGAGCAGGATGAAGGGAAAGCTCTTATCGTCGCGCAGCAGGACATTGTATGGCGGACGGTAACGCTTGATGAGCTGTGCCTCAAGCAGCAGCGCCTCGGCCTCGCTCGTCGTGGTGACGATTTCCATCGCGCGCGTCTGCGCGACCATCCGCTGAAGCCGCTGCGGCAGCCGCGCGACCTGCGTGTAATTGGTGACGCGGTTCTTGAGCGCGCGCGCCTTGCCGACATAGAGCACCTCGCCGCGCGCATCGAGCATCCGATAGACGCCGGGGCGCACCGGCAATTTGCGCACGACGCTGCGAATCGCCTCGGCGCCGCGCTCGAGGTCGGGCTTGTCGGCGCCCTCGCCTTCGCCGCGGACCACATAGGTGGCTTTTTCCTCGTTGAATCTGTCGGGGGCGTTGGGGCGAACCATGAATTTGCATGTAGGCGAAGGCGATGCGCCCCGCCATAGTGCGCGCGGGAAAACATCGGAGGGGTCGCTATGGACATAAGCGGAAAGCTGGCGCTGGTCACCGGCGGCAGCGACGGGATCGGGCGTGAGATCGCGCTGCAATTGCAGGGCGCAGGCGCCGAGGTGATCGTCACCGGGCGCTCGGCCGACAAATTGCGGGCGATGGCAGGGCTGGGTTTCGGGACGATCGCGGGCGATCTTTCGACCCCGGCGGGCGTCGACGCGGTCGTGAACGGCGTCGCGGGCAAGCCGCTCGCGCTGCTTGTCAACAATGCCGGGGTCGGCAGCGATTATGAACTCGACCGGCCCGAGACGCTGGAGAGCGCCGCGCATTGCATCCGCACCAATCTCGACGCGCCGATTGCGCTCTGCACCCGGCTGCTGCCGGCACTGCGCGCGCAGCCCGAAGCGGCAATCGTCAACGTCACCTCGGGCCTCGCCATCGCGCCGCGCGCGGGCGGATCGGTCTATTGCGCGACCAAGGCGGGGTTGCGGAGCTATACGCAGGCGATCCGGCATCTGTTGAAGGACAGCAACGTCCGGGTGATCGAAGCGCTGCCGCCGGTGGTCGAAACCGGGATGACGGCGGGCCGTGGCGGCAAGAAGATGAGCGCGCATGATTGCGCGGCGGAGATCGTCCACGGCATCCGCACCGGCCGGCGCGAGGTCAATGCCGGAATGGTCAAGCTGTTGCAGTTCGTGAACAGCATCTCGCCGGCGCTGGCGCGGCGGGTGATGCTGCGGTTTTGAGAGGCGATCAGGCGGCGTTTCGGGCTTCCGCTTTGGGGTGGAGAGCGGACACTCCCCACTTTCGTCATTCCCGCGAAAGTGGGAACCCAGTGTGGGGTTAGCCGACGCACGCTCTGGGTCCCCGCTTTCGCGGGGATGACAAAGTTAGGAGATGCCGGGCGTCCTCAATCGGTCGATAGCCGACATCCCGTCCCGCACACAGCAAAACGCCCGCGGAAATCCGCGGGCGCCTTGTTTCAGCGATGCCGGAAAGGCTCAGCCCTTGGCGACCGCCGCGATGGCGTTGTCGACCAGCGCCTTGTCGGCCTTGGCGTCGTGCTTGTCGGCGATCAGCTTCGCCGCTGCTTCGGTCGCCGCCTTGGTCGCCGCGGTGCGGACTTCGGTCAGCGCCTGGGCTTCGGCCGCGGCGATGCGGTCCTCGGCCATCTGCTTGCGGCGCGCGATCAATGCGGTCGCGTCGGTCTTGGCCTTGGCGACGAGCGCTTCGGCCTCGGTTTCGGCACGCGCGCGCAGTTCTTCGGCTTCCTTCGCCGCGCGGGCGAGCTTGGCTTCATATTCGGCCTTGAGCGATTCGGCGTCGAGGCGAAGCTGTTCGGCCTCGCTGAGCTGCTTCGCGATCGCGGCGATCTTTCCGTCGAGCATCGCGCCGATTGCGGCGGGCGCCCTTTTCCAGATCAGGACGACGAAGAAGATCGTCATCGCCAGCGCGACCCACCAGCTCGGCGACGACCACAGCGCGCCCGCGGGCTCGGCGCCGTGCGCTGCTTCGGACAGGATCAGTTCAACCATGGAGCACCGCCTTCACCGCCGCCTTGGCATCCGCCGCCGCGACCTTCACGCCCGACAGCTTGGCGACGAGATCGGCCGAGGCTTCGGCCGCGACCGATTCGATTTCCGCCATCACCGACTTGCGCGCCGCCGCGACGTCGGCCTCGGCGGCCGTCATCTTGTCGGACAGTTCGGCGTCGATCTTGGCGAGACGCTTTTCGGCGTCACGCGCGGCCTTGTCCTTTGCGTCCTGCACCGCCTTTTGCGCCCCGGCGCGCGCGGCGTCGTTCTGCTGGCGATACTGGCTTTCCAGATCATCCGCCCGCGCATGCGCCGCCTTGGCGGCAGCGAGGTCGTCGGCGACCTTGCGGTCGCGCGCATCGACCGTGGCCTCGATCTTCGGATACATGCCGAGACCGATCACCACGAAGACCGCGCCGAAAATCAGCGCGAGCCAGAAGAGCTGCGAGGCGAGATACCAGTTCTCCGCCAGCTGATTGATCTGTGGCATGTTGTTTCTTCCGATTGACGACGAAACCGGTGCGCCATCCCTGCTGGAAAGGCGCATCGCATAAGCCGCCGCGCGTCCGGCTGAACCGGACGGCGCGGCGCCGGTGTCAGGCCGCCTTCAGATAGAGGAGGATGGCGATCAGGAACGACAGCAGGCCGAGAAGTTCGGCGGCGGCGAAGCCGATGAACAGGCGGCCCTGCTGGCCGTCAGCGGCCGCCGGATTGCGCAGCGCGCTTTCCAGGAAGCTGCCGAAGACATTGCCCACGCCGATGGCGGCCATGCCGGCGCCGATCGCGGCGAGACCGGCACCGATGAGCGTCGCTGCTTGTGCGTCCATGAAATTAACTCCTTATTCTAACTATAGGATTTGAAACGATTAGTGAAGGTTGACCGCGTCGTTGATGTAGAGCGAGGTCAACAGGGCGAAAACATAGGCCTGGATGCCCGCGACGAGCAGTTCGAGCGCGCTGATCCCGATCATCAGCGCCATGCTGGCGAGGCCGACCGGCAGGCCGATCGCGGCGCCGGCGCCCGAGCTCTGGACAATGAAGTTGGCGAACACTTCGAGCAGCACGTGCCCCGCGGTCATCGCGACGAACAGTCGCAGGCCGAGGCTGAACGGGCGCACCATGAACGACACGAACTCGATCGGCGCGATGAACGGGATCATCGGCCACGGCGTACCGTGCGGGACGAAGAGCGAGAAGAAATGCAGGCCGTGACGCCAGAAGCCGACGACGAGCACGATCGCGAACGACAGAACCGCAAGCACGCCGGTGATGGTGAAATGGCTGGTGACGGTCAGCGGATGCAGCCCGCCGAGCGCAAAAGGCACCATTCCCAGAATGTTGCAGAACAATATGAACATGAAGAGCGAGAAGACATAGGGCGTATATTTGCGCCCTTCGGACCCGATGTTCGTCGACATCATCGACGAGATGAAGCCCGTGAAGCCTTCGACCGCCATCTGCCAACGGCCCGGAACGAGCTGCCGCTTCATGCCGCCGAGCATGAAGACCCAGAGGAGGATCGCCGCAGCGGCCATCCAGACTGCGCTGGTGGTCAGCCACACTTCGCGTCCGTCGACCGCGAACAGCTTCGCGATCGGTTCGACGGTGAACTGGTGCATCGGGTCGAATTTACCGGCCTCAGCGGACACGCGCGTCACTCCAAAATACGTCCCGGCGCCTTGCGCCGCCGGGCTGAACCTGACCTATTCCGAACCGTTCTTGCCGCGCGAGGCCGCATTGGCGATCCGGAAGATGTTCCTGAAGGCGACGATGATCCCGAGGGCCAACATCCCCAACAAACCCCAAGGCGAAGTATCGGCGAAGCGGTCGATCAGCCATCCGATCAACGCCCCGCCGAGCAAACCACCCAGCAATTCGGCCAATACCCGGTTGCCGAGCCGGTAATTGGCGTCGGCTTCGGGTGGATTGACCCCGCTCCGCTTCGCTTCTGCGGCTTCGGCCCGGTCCAATCGCTGTTCGAGCGAGACCAGGCGCGAATCCTCCGAAGTGTGTTCCGGATCGCTGCCATTCTCCGTCATCTTGCGCCATCCTCCTGAAACAAAACCGGAATATTCCGATTCCGCCCGCGAAAAAAGGCCCGAAAATTCGGGAGACCCCTAAGGCGCGGCCCGTTTAGGAATGCCGCCCCGCGAAGTCAATGCTTCTGCTGCCCCGCACAAAAATGCCGCCGCGTTTAGGGGCGCGGCGGCATGTGCGGCCCGGAAGCCGCCTTGTAGATCGTCTCGTTACGGGCAGCGCGTATCGCGCACCGGCGGGCTCGCGTCGCGGGTCAGCCAGCGGCCGTCGGGCGCCTTGTACTTCTCGCCCGGCTTCGTCTTGGCGATCAGGTTGCAGCCGGTGACGAAAGCGAACTGCTCGACCGTGCTGCCCTGCGGCGCGCCGCTGGTGTAAGCGGCCTTGCGCTTGATGTTGATGTCGGTGACGAGCTGACGCACCGCCGGGGTCGGGGTCGAGACGAAACCCAGATAGCCGGTGGGCTCCTCGCCGATCTGTCCGGCCGAGCGCGCGGCTTCATAGGCGGGATCGCGCTGCGCCATCGCCGAGGGCACGATCAGACCGACCGCTGCCGTCGCCGTAATTGCGGCCATCGCCCATCCTGCCGGTTTCCACTGTTTCACCATCATCATTCCTATCTCGTCAGAATATGCCGCTATTCTGCTCTATGAGCTTCTTGGCATCACCATCCAGCTTGTAAACGATTTCCTGCTTGATGTTGATGTTCAGGTTGATCTCGATCGGTTTGTCGGGGGTCGCGATCTGGACGCAGCCGCCCAGCATGACCGCTCCCACCATGATCATGCATCGATCGCCGATACCCGGCCTCCTTGCTTCCTTTGTTCTGCTCTTCATCGCACGGGCTCGCTTTCTGGGGGCTGAACGGTTGGAGAGGCGCCGGATGTCGCCGCCTCCTGCTCTTCTATCAATCTCGACAAATTCTGCTCGATCCAGACCGACGGGTCATAAAAGCCCTTGGCCGATGTTACCAACTGGCGGAAGGGCCCGGTGACCTTTATATTGAACACCAGCGGGATCTTCGCGATCTGATTGGTCAGGAAATTGCGCGTTGCGCCCTCGCCCTGCCCCACGCCGCCGAAGCGGATATCGGTCACCATTTCCCCGTCGAGATCCCCGTTCAGGATGATCGTCAAATCGTCATATTTGAGGCTGCGCAGCGCACCAAAGGCAAAATTGGCAATCGTGCCGAGGTTGTGATTCGACAATTCGCCGACATAGGCGATCGTGCCGCCGCCCGAGCGCGCATCGATGCGGCCGCCGACGACGCGGCCGCCGAGCCCGTCGAACTCGACCGGGAGCGTTCCATCGAATTTGCCGGTGGCGTTGATATTGTCGAAGCCGAACTGCTGGAGGAAGGTGGCGGCATCGACCCCGACGACATCGAAGCTGAGCCGGCGCGGCTGGTCGGCGGCGAAATCGAGCGTCGCGGGGTGTAGCAGCAGCTCGCCGCCCGCAAAGGGCCAGCGCCCGCCCTCGATGCGGACGCGGTTGCCACCGATGAGCTGATAATCGATCGTGCCATCGACGACGGGGATGCCGGGGTTGATCTCCTTGATCGACGCTTTCTGCCCCGGCGCCGAGTGCAGGCCGATCAGATCGTCGAAGGTCAGCGTCGCGGTCAGCCCGGTGACCGGGCCGAACGCGGCGGCAAGATCGGTATTGGCGGTCGCGAAGGTTCCGCGGCTCTTGACGCCGCCGGGTGTCCAGTCGATCCGACCATCGCCGACCACCGTTCCCTGAACATTGGCGACGACGCCGAGCGCCAGCGGGGTCAGCGTGGAGGGCTGGAAGTGATCGTCGAAGCGGATTTCCTTGACGATCAGGTCGGCGCCGCCGGTGCCGTCGCCGAGCTGGTGGCGGATCACCGTGTCGAGTATCTTGACCCCCTTCTCGCGCTCGCTGAAGCCAGCCGTCGCCTCAATCGTGCCGTTTACGAAGCGCAAGCTTGCGTTCTTGCTGATCAGCGGCGCGAAGCGCGCCGGCGCCGCCGCGTCGGTCAGCAGCAGGCCGCCGTCGAGCGTCAGTGCGCCGCCCGCATAGCGCCAGCGGCCCGCGATCTCGCTCATGTTGAGCGGGACCGCGCCGATCTTGCCGCTGGCGCCGGCGAGATCGCCCGTCATGCCGCCCGCCCCGGGCCGGCCCGTGATCCGATCGGCGGCGAAGCGGGTGACGTTGTCGCCCTCGCCAAGCCGGACGTCGGCGAGCGCCAGCGCCCAGCGCTGCGACGCAAGGTCGACTTCGGCGTCGCGCGCATCGAAGGCGAAGGGCGACGAACCGCTCGCGCCGCGTAGCGCGAGCGACGGAATACGGATCGCTCCGCGCAGCCCCCCGGGACCAACGCTGAGCAGCGGCGCCCCGGGGCGGCTGCACAGATCAATGCCGGCGCGGCCGAGCCTGAAGCCCGAAATCGCGATCCGCTCGGCGCCGACGCGGGTGCAGCCGCCATCGAGCGCCAGCGCGCCCGTGGCCGACAGCGCGCCGCTCAACGGCACGGTCAGCCGCTCGATGCGCCCGCCCGCCAGCGGTCCCGACAGTTCGGCGCGCGTCGAGAAGCGCAGCAGGCCGCCATTGCCCGAAAAGCGGATCGGCGCGAGCGCGAGCCGCGAACCCTCCGCGCTATAAGGTTCGAAGCGCGCGGTCCCGCTGATCACGCCGTCGCTGCGGCGATCGAGCGACAGCGATCCCGTGGGCAGGTCGCCGCCGCCGAAGGTCCAGCTTCCCAGCATCGTGACCGCGGGTGTCGGCGTTCCGAAGATATAGGCGATGCGGCTGTCGGAGCCGCCGTTAATGCGCGCGCCGCTGGTGGCGGCGATTTCGGGCGCGATCAGTTCGATCCGCGCGCTCTGTCCCTCACCCGCGAGCGCGAAGCGCGTGGTGCCGCCGACATCGGCAAGCATTCGGGCGAGCGCCGCCGCGGCGCGCTTCGCCGGCGGGCCGAGCGGCGTGCCGTCGGCGGCTTTCGCGCCGTCGACGATCGTGCGCCGCAGCGCTTCGCTGCCGCTCGCACGGGCGAAAGCGATGCGGCCTTCGATCGCGGGTGCCGCGCGTCCGACCGTGCCCTTGGCGTCGAGGGTCACGCTTTGCGCGGCAAAGCCGGTGCCGCGCAGCCGCGCCATCTCGGCATCGACTGAGAGGGTCGTGCGTTCGGCGGTGCCCGAAAAACCGGCTTTCACGCCGAGCCGGTCGGCGATCACCGATCCTGCCGCCAGCCGGGAGAGCGCGGCATCGGCGCTGCCTTTCCAGCTTTGCAGATTCTCCGATAGCGATAGGTCGAGCGCGATTTGCGGCGATACCGCCGTGACGTTGCCGTCTGCGCAACTGAGCGTTTTCGCGCGCAAGGGGCCCGATAGGCTGGGCCGCACATCGCGCACGCGCACGGCGCCATAGAAGGTCGTGCCCGCGACCTCGCACCCCGCCGCGACGAAGTCCGGCGCAACAAGGGCCAGCTTCCCCGTGAAATCGCGGCGGAGGTTGCCGCGCCCGTTCAGCGCCGCACCAATATTGCCCCACGGTGTCTCGACCCGGGCCCGCGCATCGGTGAGTTCGGCGAACAGGTCGGGCAAGGCGAAGGGCGTCGTGTCGGTCGGATCGCGAAACTTGTCGAGCGAGCCAAGCGATATCTGTCCGTCGACGAACCGACCGTAGAGTCGCACCCCATCGGCGCGGATCCCCGCCACATAGGGGCCCGAAAAGCCATAGCCGAGCGAGACCTCGACCGTTTTCGCGGTCAGATCGGGCCGCGCCGGGTCGCCGATGACAAGGTTCGACAGGCGCTCGCGCCGAAAGCCGATCGCGTCGATCGTATAGCGCGCCGGAATGCCGCGATCGTCGAGTTGGTCGCGAATGACCCGATCGGCGATCGGCTCGCGCGCGAGCCACAGCACGCCTGCAAGCGCGATGACCGCGCCCGCGGTCAGCCAGCGCTTCTTGAACAGGATCGTCCGCTTGTGCGGCCTGAGTGGCGGGTTGTCGTCCGCATCAGCCATAAGCGCGCCGTGCGGATCGAGACGGGAAAGGCAAAGCGGCCGATGACGTCATGACGCTGATATTCGTTCCTCATGCGCCCCGGCGGGCTGACCCTGTTCCGACAAATAACGCCGAATTGGCGCATTTGGCTCCGGAAATAAGGACGTTGCCATAGGCAGCGAACCTTATGGCCGTTGAGTGCGCCCCACAAGCTGGTTATGCCGACATCGATGGGGGATGCGCCAGATCATGCGGGACATCGCGCGCGGCTGCGGACGCGGCTGCTCGGCGAGCCCGAAAGCATGGCCGATTACGAGCTGGTCGAATATCTGCTCGCGCTTGCGATCCCGCGCCGCGATACCAAGCCGCTGGCGAAGGCGCTGCTCCGCGAATTCGGCTCGCTCGCGCAATTGATCAGCGCCGATCCCGATGTGCTGCGGCGCGTCGATGGCATGGGCGACAGCGCGGTCGCGGCGCTGAAGATCGTGCAGGCGTCCAGCCTGCGGATGCTGAAGGGCGCGCTCAGCGACAAGCCGCTGCTGTCGAGCTGGGATGCACTGCTCGACTGGCTGCGCGCCGACATGGGGCCGATCGATATCGAGCGGGTGCGCGTCCTCTACCTCAACTCGCGCAACATGCTGATCCGCGACGAAGTCGCGAGCGAGGGATCGATCGACCAGTCGGCGATCTATGTCCGCGAGGTCGTGAAGCGCGCGCTCGAACTCGGCGCGGCGGCGATCATCCTCGTCCATAATCATCCGAGCGGAAACGCCGAGCCGAGCCGCCAGGACATCGCGATCACCCGTGATATCGCGGAAGCGGCCGGAAAGCTCGGCATCGTCCTTCACGACCATATCATCGTCGGCGGCTCCGATTATCGCAGCCTGCGCGCGATGGGCCTTATCTGATCCGGCTTTACTTACCGGGGCGGGTGCGACATCATCGGCGGATGCAGAATCGGCACCGCCATCTTCGATTCCGTTTTCACGGGGGTCAGCTTCTCGCGGGCATATAGCCCCGGGTTCCGGTGCGTCGCGCCCCGAGACCCGGGGCGAAATTCAATTTTATCGGGTGTAGCAGCGCGCGGCGCTCCCACCCCTCCCCCTTTGTGGAAAGCCTGCACCATGACGACCCAAAGTAAGCCGCGCCGGCGGCCCTCCATCCATATGATCGATACCGAAGCCGATGCCCTGGCAGACCTGGCCGTCAGCGTCGAAAAGCGCATGCCCCAGGTCAGCACGCTACTCAGCGATGAGATCGCGCGCGCGACGGTCCATAGCGCTAAGACCATGCCGCGCGACGTCGTCACCATGTCGAGCCAGGTCGAATTCGTCGATGAGGCCAGTGGCGAAACCCGGACGGTCCAGCTCGTCTATCCGCATGAGGCCGACATTGCGGCGGGCCGGGTCTCGATCCTCACCCCCGTCGGCGCCGGTCTGATCGGATTGCGGCAGGGGCAGTCGATCCGCTGGCCCGACCGCGACGGACACGAGCGTACCTTGTCGGTCGTCGGCGTCGTCCAGCCCGCAACCGCCGGTTGAACCAGTCATAGCAATACGGCCGCCGGATCGCTCCAGCGGCCGTATCGTGCGCCGCGTGACGGGCCTTTATCAGGCGCCGCGGGTCAGGAAGCCGGTAAGCTCTTCCTTGCTGACCGCGCCCGACTTGTCGGCGTCGGCTGCCGTCCACGCCTGTCCGATCCAGGTTTTGACCTGTTCCGATTCGGGGTCGATCGACGGTTCGGTCGCCGTGCGCAGCTTCTTCATCCAGGCCGCGAATTCTTCCTGGTTGAGGTCGTTGCTCTTGTCCGCGTCATAGGATGCGAACTCGCTGTTCACGATCTGCGCGATCTGCGCCGGGGTCGCGGCCGTGCCCGAGGGGGCGGGCTGCGCCGTCGCGTCGCCAGCAGGCGGCGCACTTTCGGGCGGCGGACTCTCCGGCGCGGGTGCCGGGGTCGGCGTAGTAGTCGACGGGTCCGGCTGTTCGGTCGGCGGCGGCGCCGCAGGATCGGCAGGCGGGGTCTCCTGCGCGAAAGCGGGCATGCTTACGGCGGCAGCGCCGATGATAAGCATATGCTTCAACATGATGAAATCTCCTGTTTACTGCGGCGGCGAATCGGGTTCGGGGGCAGGCTCATCCTGCTTGTCCGAATCCGGATCCTGCGTCGGCGTGGTCGTGCTGTCGGGGGCGGGCTGCGCCTTTTCGGTATCCGCTTTCTGGTCGGGTTCCGGGGCGGGATCGGTCGTCGTGGTCGGTTCCGCCGGGGGTTCCGACTGGGTCGGCGCCGGCTGATCGCCGGCGGGTTCCGTTTGCGCAAGGGCGGGGAAGCTGACAGCGGCGGCACCGATCAAAAGCACATATTTAAGCATCACTTCACTCCTGTTGCGGCGGGACCGGTCCGGACCTGCCGACTTTTCCAAAGGGGCAAGAAAGCAACCCACCCGATTTGCCGAAAGTTGCGGACGGCGGGCGATTGGCGAAACCGCCCGTCCCTGCTAGGGGGCGCCCCATCGCGTTTCCGAACGGATTCTGCGATGTCGCCCCAAAATTGAAAAGGAAATCCGATGGTTCCCCGTTATGCCCGACCGGAAATGACCGCGATCTGGTCACCGGAGAATCGGTTCCGCATCTGGTTCGAGATCGAGGCGCACGCGACCGATGCGCTCGCCGAACTGGGCGTCGTCCCGCAATCGGCCGCGAAGGCGCTGTGGGACTGGTGGGCGACGGGTCCCGCGATCGACGTCGCGGCGATCGACGCGATCGAGGCGGTGACCAAGCATGACGTCATCGCCTTCCTGACCTGGGTTGCCGAAAACGTCGGCGACGAGGCGCGCTTCATGCATCAGGGCATGACCAGTTCGGACGTGCTCGACACATGCCTTGCGGTACAACTCAGCGAGGCGGCCGACATATTGCTCGCCGACCTCGACGCACTGCTCGAAGCGATCAAGCGCCGCGCTTACGAGCATAAGCTGACCCCGACGATCGGTCGCAGCCACGGCATCCATGCCGAACCCGTCACCTTCGGGTTGAAGCTGGCCGAGGCCTATGCCGAATTTTCGCGCTGCAAGCTTCGCCTTCAGGCCGCGCGCGCAGAGATCGCGACCTGCGCGATTTCGGGCGCGGTCGGCACCTTCGCCAATATCGACCCGCGGGTCGAGGCGCATGTCGCCGCGAAGCTCGGCCTGACCGTCGAGCCGGTGTCGACGCAGGTCATCCCGCGCGACCGGCACGCGATGTTCTTTGCGGTGCTGGGCGTCGTCGCTTCGTCGATCGAGCGGCTTTCGGTCGAGGTCCGCCACCTCCAGCGCACCGAGGTGCTGGAGGCCGAGGAATATTTCTCCCCCGGCCAAAAGGGCTCGTCGGCGATGCCGCACAAGCGCAATCCGGTGCTGACCGAGAATCTGACCGGCCTCGCGCGCATGGTGCGCAGCGCCGTCACCCCGGCGCTGGAAAATGTCGCGCTGTGGCACGAACGCGACATCAGCCACTCGTCGGTCGAGCGCTTCATCGGCCCCGACGCGACGATCACGCTCGATTTCGCGCTCGCGCGGCTGACCGGCGTCGTCGACAAGCTGCTCGTCTATCCCGAACGGATGCAGAAGAATCTCGACCGCATGGGCGGGCTCGTCCATTCGCAGCGCGTGCTGCTCGCCCTGACGCAGGCGGGCGCGAGCCGCGAGGACAGCTATGCGCTCGTTCAGCGCAACGCGATGAAAGTGTGGGAGAGCGACGGAACGCTGTCGCTGCTCGATCTGCTCAAGAATGATACCGACGTCGCCGCGAAGCTGTCGCCCGACGAGCTGACCGCGCTGTTCGACCTCGGCTATCATATGAAGCATGTCGACACGATCTTCGACCGGGTGTTCGGCTGACGCCGCTCATCCCGGCTAAGGGCTGGAAACCCGCGACATTCTGGCATAGGGTCGTCCAAAGCCCAACGGAGGAGCAAGCCAAGTGGGAATCCTGCGGACGATCATCTGGGTCTTGCTGACCGCCGTGCTGGTCATCTTCGCGATGGCGAACTGGCGCGTCGTGACCGTGACCATCTGGCCCGGCTGGGAGGCCGAGACCAAATTGCCGCTCGTCATCCTCGCCTCCTTCCTGATCGGCGCGGTGCCGATGTGGGTGGCGTTGCGCACGACGCGCTGGTCGCTGAAGCGCCGCCTCGACGGCAGCGAGCGGCAGCTTGCCGACATGCGCGCGCTCGCCAATCGCCCGGTCGAACCCGCTCCTGCTGCGGCGCCGGTGAACGACGTTCCCCCCGCCCCCACCGACCTCTTCCCGACGGACAAGCCATGACATCGCCCATCTATCTCGCCATCGACACTCCGCACCTCGACGCCGCGCTGACGCTGGCACAGAAGGTGCGGCATCATGTCGGCGGACTGAAGCTCGGCCTCGAATTCTTCTGCGCCAACGGTCATCATGGGGTGCACGAGATGGCGAAGTTCGGCCTGCCGATCTTCCTCGACCTCAAGCTGCACGACATTCCCAACACCGTCGCCAAGGCGATTCAGGCGCTGCGCCCGCTCGAACCCGCGATCCTGACCATTCACACCGCAGGCGGCCGCGCGATGATGGAAGAAGCGAAGGCGGCGGCGGGAACCGCCACCAAGGTCATCGGCGTCACCGTGCTGACCAGCCTCGACGCGCCCGATTTGGGCGACATCGGCGTCGGCGGTAATCCGCACGACCAGGTCGTTCGCCTCGCGGAACTCGCGCGCGAATCCGGGCTCGACGGCATCGTCTGCTCGGGGCAGGAAGTGAAAGCGGCGCGCAAGGCATGGCCGGGCGGCTTCTTTGTCGTCCCCGGCGTCCGCCCCGCGAACGGCAAGCTGGGCGACCAGAAGCGCGTCGTCACCCCGGCGCAGGCGATGACCGACGGCGCCTCGATCCTCGTCGTCGGCCGCCCGATCAGCCAGTCGACCGACCCCGACCGCGCCGCGCGCGAGATCGAGGCGACGCTTTAGAAACTTCTCTCCATTCCCGTTCGTGTCGAGCGAAGTCGAGACACCCATCGGAACAGCACAAGGTCGAGGGGCATCTCGACTTCGCTCGATGCGAACGGAGCAATGAGATCCGGAAAAATATGCCCCCATTCGTCAAAATCTGCGGCCTCTCGACCCCGGAAACGCTCGACGCCGCGATCCGTCTCGGCGTGACGCATGTCGGCCTTGTCCATTATGAGCCCAGCCCGCGCCACGTCGACCTGAAGACCGCGGCCGAACTGCGTCAGCGCGCAGAGGGGCGGGTCAAGGTCGCGCTGTTGCTCGTCAATGCCTCGCAGCAACTCACCGGCGAGGCGCTGGGACAGGTGCGCCCCGACATCGTCCAGTTTCACGGCAATGAGACGCCCGAATGGCTCGCGGCGGTCAAACGCCTGCTTCCCGTCGAAGTGTGGAAAGCGGTTGGGCTCGCCGACGCCGGGACGCTCGAACGCGTCCGCAAATACGACGGCGCCGCCGACCGCATCCTGTTCGACGCGCCCGCCGCGGCGCTGCCCGGCGGTACCGGCGCGCGCTTCGACTGGTCGTTGCTCAAAAATCATCGCCACACGATCGACTGGGGCGTCGCGGGCGGGCTGACCCCGGCCAATGTCGCGCAGGCGATCGCCGAGACCGGCGCGCCGCTCGTCGACGTCTCCTCGGGCGTCGAAAGCGCGCCGGGCGTCAAGGATGTGGACAAGATGGCGGCTTTCCTTAAAGCGGCGGGACGATGACCGACCTATCCAACAGCCTCCGCACCCAGCCAGACGCGCGCGGCCATTTCGGCGCGTTCGGCGGCCGCTATGTCGCCGAAACGCTGATGCCGCTGATCCTCGACCTCGAACGCCATTATCGCGCCGCGCAGGCCGACCCGGCGTTCAGGGCCGAGTTCGACTATCTGCTCAAACATTATGTCGGCCGCCCCAGCCCGCTGTGGTTCGCCGAGCGGCTGACGGCCGATCTCGGCGGCGCGAAGATTTATCTCAAGCGCGAGGACCTCAATCACACCGGCGCGCACAAGATCAACAATTGCATCGGCCAGATCCTGCTCGCGAAGCGGATGGGCAAGACGAGGATCATCGCCGAGACCGGCGCGGGCCAGCACGGCGTCGCGACCGCGACCGTCGCGGCGCTGTTCGGCCTGCCCTGCACCATCTTCATGGGCGCGGTCGACGTCGCGCGGCAGCAGCCGAACGTGTTCCGCATGAAGCTGCTCGGCGCCGAGGTGGTCGCGGTCGAGAGCGGCGCGAAGACGCTGAAGGACGCGATGAATGAGGCGCTGCGCCACTGGGTCGCCAACGTCCACGACACCTTCTACATCATCGGCACCGTCGCGGGGCCGCACCCCTATCCCGAACTCGTCCGCGACTTCCAGTCGGTGATCGGCAACGAAGCGCGCGAACAGATATTCGAAGCCGAGGGCCGTCTGCCCGACATGCTGATCGCGCCGGTCGGCGGCGGGTCGAACGCGATCGGCCTTTTCCACCCCTTCCTCGACGATCCCGAGGTGGAGATCGTCGGCGTCGAGGCGGCGGGCGAAGGCCTCGACGGCAAGCACGCCGCGAGCCTCGCGGGCGGGCGCCCCGGCATCCTCCACGGCAACAAAACCTATCTCTTGCAGGACGAAGACGGCCAGATCACCGAGGCGCACAGCATTTCGGCGGGGCTCGACTATCCGGGCATCGGGCCGGAACATAGCTGGCTGCACGAGGTCGGTCGCGTTCGCTACGAACCCGTCACCGATGACGAGGCGCTGGCGAGCTTCCAGAAACTGACGAAGCTGGAGGGGATTATTCCGGCGCTCGAATCTGCCCATGCCATCGCCGCTGCCGAACGCATCGCGCCGACGCTGGACAAGGACAAGATCATCATCGTCAACTGCTCGGGCCGGGGCGATAAGGACATCTTCACCGTCGCCGACGCACTGGGGGTGAAACTGTGACCCGCTTCGCCGCCACCTTCGCGAAGCCGCGCCCCGCGCTCGTCGCCTTCATCACTGCGGGCGACGGCGATACCGCCGCGAACCTCGACGCGCTCGTCGCGGGCGGGGCCGATGTGATCGAGCTTGGAATGCCCTTCACCGACCCGATGGCCGATGGGCCCGCGATCCAGGCCGCGAATCTGCGCAGCCTCGCCAAGGGCACGACGACTGCCGACATCTTCGCCATCGCCGCTGCGTTCCGCGCGCGCCATCCCGACACGCCGCTCGTGCTGATGGGCTATGCCAATCCGATGACGATCCGCGGCGCCGACTGGTTCGCCGCCGAATGCGCGAAGGCGGGCGTCGACGGCGTCATCTGCGTCGATATTCCGTCGGAGGAGGACGCCGAACTCGGCCCTGCGCTCCGCGCCGCGGGGGTCAACCTGATCCGGCTCGCCACCCCGACCACCGATGCGGCGCGCCTGCCCGACGTGCTGAATGGCGCAGGCGGTTTCCTCTATTATGTCTCGGTCGCCGGGATCACCGGGCTGCAGCAGGCGGCGCAGGCGAGCATCGAGGATGCCGTGGCGCGGCTCAAGGCTGCGACCGATCTGCCCGTCGCGGTCGGCTTCGGCGTCCGCACACCCGAGCAGGCGGCTGCCATCGCGCGGGTCGCTGACGGCGTCGTCGTCGGTTCGGCCTTCATCGACATCATCGCCGAACATGGCGACGGCGCCGCACCGCACGTCGAAGCCTTCACCCGCACCCTCGCCGATGCTATTCACGGCGCAAAGGAGATCGCCGCATGAGCTGGCTCGACCGCGTCCGCAACGCCCTGCCCTTCACCGCCAAGCGCGATACCGCCGACAATCTCTGGCACAAATGCCGCCAGTGCCAGCAGATGGTGTTCGTCAAGGAGTGGGAGGACAATCTCAACGTCTGCCCGCGCTGCGACCATCACGACCGCATCGGCGCCAAGGAACGCTTCGCGCAGCTTTTCGACGGCGGCGTCCACGAGCTTATCGCCTCGCCGCCGGCGCCCGAGGACCCGCTGAAGTTCCGCGACACCAAGAAATATGTCGATCGCATCAAGGCGGCGCGCGCGCAGACCGGCGACCGCGATGCCTATCAGAATGCGTTCGGCCGCATTTCGGGCCAGGGCGCGGTGATCGGCGTGCAGGATTTCGCCTTCATGGGCGGGTCGATGGGCGTCGCGGTGGGCGAGGCCTTCGTCACCGGGGTCGAGCAGGCGATCAAGCGCGGCGTCCCCTATATCGCGATCACCGCCGCAGGCGGCGCGCGGATGCAGGAAGGCACGCTGTCGCTGATGCAAATGCCGCGCGCGACCGTCGCGCTTCAGCGTCTACGCCGCGCGGGCCTTCCTTATGTGGTGCTGCTCACCGATCCGACAACAGGCGGCGTCACCGCGAGCTATGCGATGCTCGGCGACGTCCAGATCAGCGAGCCCAAGGCGCTGATCGGCTTTGCGGGCCAGCGCGTGATCGAGAACACGATCCGCGAGAAATTGCCCGAAGGCTTCCAGCGCGCCGAATATCTGCTCGATCACGGGATGATCGACATGGTGGTGCACCGCAAGCAGTTGCCTGAGACGCTGGGTCGCCTGATCGGTTATCTGGCACCGGAAAAGGCGGCGTAGTCCCCTCTCCCCTTTAGGGGAGAGGGTCAGGGAGAGGGGGACTCTCTTCCGGCTTCATTTCATACAGGCCGTATTCGGAGATTCCCCCTCTCCCCGGCCCTCTCCCTTAAAGGGGAGAGGGAGCAGACATGCCCGACCACGCCTATAGCTCCGACCCCGCCGTGCAAGCGCAGCTCGATCGCCTCGCGGCGCTGTCGCCGGGGCGCGATATCCTCGGGCTCGAACGCATCACCGAACTTTGCGCGCGGCTCGGCGATCCGCAGAACGATCTGCCGCCGGTGCTCCACGTCGCGGGCACCAACGGCAAGGGATCAACCTGTGCCTTCCTGCGCGCCGCGATCGAGGCAGAGGGGCTGACGACGCACGTCTATTCCAGCCCGCATCTTGTCCGCTTCAACGAGCGTATCCGGATTGCAGGCAAGCTCATCGACGACAGCTTGCTCGCCGCACTCCTCGGCGAAGTGCTCGATGTCGCCGAAGGGTTGCAAGCGAGCTTCTTCGAGGTCACGACCGCCGCCGCCTTCCTCGCTTTCGCGCGTAATCCCGCCGATGCGTGCATCGTCGAGGTCGGGCTCGGCGGACGGCTCGATGCGACGAACATCATCGCGCGCCCGGCGGTTTGCGGCATCGCGTCGCTCGGCATCGATCACGAAGCCTTTCTGCTTGCGCCCGAGGCGAATGTCCCCGCTACTCCGCTGGACCGCATCGCCTTCGAAAAGGCGGGCATTGCGAAGGCGGGGGTGCCGCTGGTCACTCAAGCCTATCCTGCGAGCGCGCGCGATGAAATCGCGAAGCAAGCTGCCAAGGCCGGAGCCGCGCTGCTCGGCCGCGGCGAAGCATGGGACGCGGCGGTCCACGAAGGCGGCCTGCACTACCGCGATGCGCGCGGTGTGCTCGACTTGCCGCTACCCGCGATGGCGGGTGCCCACCAGGCCGACAATGCCGCGCTTGCCGTGGCGATGCTTCGCCATCAGACGGCATTTGAAATATCCAACGCGGCGCTTGCTGCATCGATGCAGCGCGCGCACTGGCCCGCGCGGTTGCAACGGCTCGGCGCGGGACCGCTGACGGCGATCCTGCGGCCCGGCACAGCGCTGTGGCTTGACGGCGGACACAACCCCGATGCCGGCGCGGCGCTGGCGAGAGCGCTCGGCGACCGACCGCCGCTCCACATCGTCTGCGGCCTGCTGAGCAACAAGGATGCGATCGGTTTCCTGCGTCCGTTCGCGGACAAGATCGCGTCGTTTCAGGCGGTGCCGATTCTGGGGCATGAGCATCATGATCCGGCCGATCTCTGCCGACGGGTGCCGCGCGAATTGGGTGTCGCCGAGGTTCAACCGTGCAGCGACCCGGCAGCGGCGCTCGCTTTCATCCGCGATCGGCGCTCCGCCGCCGACGTGCTGATCTGCGGGTCGCTCTATCTGGCGGGCGAGATATTGCAGGCGAACGGCGAAACGCCCGGCTGACCCTCACCCCGTTTTTAGTCACCGTGCGCCTTGCCCGCCGAACCGACCGACAGATCGACCAGCCCGGTGCGCATCATCCACCAGAACAGCAATATGCCGGGTACCGCGGCGACGGTGGTGAGCAGATAGAATTGCACATAGCCGAAACTTTCGATCAGCGCGCCCGCAGTGGTGCCGGTGACGAACCGCCCGATGATGCTCGCCGCCGAGGAAATCAGCGCATAGTGGGCGGCGGTGAAGCGCAGGTCGCAAAGCGCCGAGAAATAAGCGACGATGACGACCCCGCCGATGCCGCTGGCGAAATTCTCGAACCCGATCGCGCCCGCCATGCCGAGGTTGCTCTTGCCGGTCGCGGCGAGCAGCGCGAAACTGAAATTGGAAACCGCCATCAGAACCAGGCTGATCAGCACCGACCGCTTCATCCCGATGCGGGCATAGAGGACGCCGCCGACGAAAATGCCGATCAGATAGGCCCAGAAGCCGATGCCGACGTCATAGATGGCGATCTCGTCATTCGTATAGCCGAGGTCGTCGAACAACAGGCGAAAGGTCAGGTTCGCCAGCGTGTCGCCGATCTTGTGGACGAGGACGAAGAGCAGGACGAGCAACGCGCCCTGCCGCTGAAAGAATTCGACGAAGGGGCCGATGATCGACTGGACGATCGCGCTGCCGCCCTTGCGCTCGGCGGGGTCGCGATGCCGGTCGGGCTCGCCGAGCCAGAGGACGGCGACGACCGCCGGCAGAGCGAGAAGCGCGCAAGCCAGATAGGCGGGTTCCCACCCGTGCCGCGCGGCGAGATAGAGCGCGAGCGCGCCTGCGCCCGCCGATCCGATCCGCCAGCCGTACTGGCTCATTCCCGATCCGATACCGAGTTGTTCGGGCTTCAATATCTCGATGCGATAGGCGTCGATCACGATATCGAAGGTCGCCCCCGCCAGACCGACGAGGATCGCCGCGATAGCGACCTGGAAGATATCGGCCTTGGGGTCCTGAACGGCAAGGTTCGCGACCGCCGCCATCACCAGCACCGCCGCGACGATCATCCACGACACGCGCTGGCCGAGGCGGCCGATCACGGGCAGCCGGACGCCGTCGACGACCCACGACCACAGGGGTTTCAGATTATAGACGAGGAAGGCGAGCGTGAAGGCGGTCACCGTCTTCTTGTCGATCCCGTCCTGCGCGAGCCGCGTCGTCAGCGTCGCGCCGATCATGGCATAGGGGAAACCCGACGACACGCCGAGCAGGAAGGCGGCGATCGGCGCGCGTTCCAGATAGGGCCGGATGCTGTCCCACCAGCCCTGCGGCGCCGGGGTCACGCTGTCTGCTTGCAAAATCGGCTCTCCCCTAACGCCTGGACACGATGCCCATGGCCTAAAGCGTCGGAGGCAAATTGGAAGCGGCTAATTGGGACGCTGCGCCGAAATGCCGCGCGGTCACGCCGCTTCGGGGCGCCAGAAGGTGACGAGGCCGTTGACCTTGCGCGGCGCCTTCTTCTTGCAGGTCATCGTCTCGACCGCTTTCACCGCCGACAACAGCGCCGAGGCGCTGTGCGGCTTGCCGAGGCAGGCGACGGCGATGTCCGCGGCATCGGCGGGGATTTCGCCGGTCACCAGCAGCACCGCAATGCCGCGGTCCCGCGCAAGGCGGGCGACGTCGCGGCCCGTCATATGGCCCGCAAGGCCAAGGTCGAGAACGATCGCATCGACATGCGCCGAAGCGATCACCGCGACCGCGGCTTCACCCGAATCGACCGTCGCGACGACGTCGTAGCCACCGTGCTTCAGCGTCCGCTCGTTGTCGAACGCCACCAGCGGGTCATCCTCGATGACCAACAGGCGCTTGATGCACGACGGGCGAGACGCGAAGAGCATGATGACTCCCTTTACCGACGCCATGACTCGCTCTCGCCCTTCCTGCAATATCGCTTCGGCTTGCCATCGACGAAGCGATCGCTTTCAGGCTATGAGCGTGATCACAAAGACACAGTTTGTGTCTGAAAACGACAAGAAAGCCGCATCCGTTCCCATGAACAGCCGCCGCCCACCCCGCAGCGCGCCCCCTTCGGCGCCCGCCGATGCCCCGCGCGGCCGCCGCGCCGCACGCGCCGCCGCGCCGTCTCGCAACCCCAAGACCGAGCCCGAACGCGAGGACGGGCCGCAACGCATCGCCAAACTGCTTGCGCGCGCCGGAGTCGGGTCGCGCCGCGATGTCGAGCGGATGATCGAGGAAGGCCGTATCGCGCTCAATGGCGAAACGATCGCGCAACCCGCGCCGTTGCTGTCGTCGCTCGACGGGCTGACGGTGGATGGCAGCCCCGTCGCGAAGCCCGTCTCGACGCGCCTCTATCGTTTCCATAAGCCCGCGGGCTGCCTGACCGCAGCGCGCGACCCCAAGGGGCGCAAGACGATCTATGACATCCTGCCCAAGGGCTTGCCGCGATTGATGCCGGTCGGGCGGCTCGACTATAATACCGAAGGGCTGCTGCTCCTCACCAATGACGGCGAATTCAAGCGCCAGCTCGAACTCCCCGCGAGCGGAGTCGAGCGCACCTATCGCGCGCGCGCTTTCGGCGACATCAGCCAGACACAGCTCGAAGACCTGGTCGAGGGGATCGAGATCGACGGCATCCGTTACGGCAAGATCGACGCCAATCTCGAACGCCGCACCGGGCGCAACCAGTGGATCGAGATGACGCTGACCGAAGGGAAGAATCGCGAGGTGCGCCGCGTTCTCGAACATCTCGGCCTTCAGGTCAGCCGCCTGATCCGCACGCGTTATGGGCAGTTCACCCTCGAAGGGCTCGACATGGGGCAGGTCGAGATCGTGCCGCGGGACGAGTTGTTCCAGTTCCGGCGCCGGCTCGACAAATGAGAGTCATCGCGGGCGAATGGCGCGGCCGCAAGCTGATCGCGCCGAAGAATGACGCGACGCGCCCCACGGCGGACCGGACGCGCGAGACGCTCTTCTCGATGCTCGCCAGCCGCGTCGGCAGTTTCGAGGGGCTGTATGTCGCCGACCTTTTCGCGGGCTCGGGCGCGCTCGGGATCGAGGCGCTGTCGCGCGGCGCTGCACACTGCCTGTTTGGCGAGCAGGATCGCGACGCCCTTGATGCGCTCCGCAAGAATCTCGCTTCACTTGACGCGTCGGCGCGCGCCGATGTTCGCGCAGGCTCCGTCCTTGGCCTCGGCCCTGCTCGCCGCAGCTTCGATCTGTTGCTGTTCGACGCGCCTTACGAGACCGGAGCCGGAAGTGTCGCGCTCGACAAGCTCAACCGGCTGGGCTGGGTCGGACCCGATAGCTGGATTTCGGTCGAGACCGGCGAGCGCGAAAGCGTCGACGTTGCGGGGTTCGCGATCGATACCGAGCGCCGGGTCGGCAAGGCGAAGCTGACGCTGCTACGGCTGGCGTGACGTCTTCCGCACCATCAGCAGTCCGATCCAGCTCACGACCCCGGCGAGCGCGAGATAGAGACCGACGACGTCGGTCCCGCGCCAGTCGCTCAGTGCCTGCGCGATGATCGGCGCGAGCGCGCCACCCAATATGCCGCCGGCGTTGAAGGTCACCGACGCGCCGGTGTAGCGCACGCGCACCGGGAACAGCGCGGTCAGCCAGCTTCCGAGCGGGCCATAGACGAGGCCCATTACGAATAGCGCCGCCGCGAGCCCGGCAAAGATGATCGGCCAGCTTCCCGACGCCAGCGACGGCCCGAAGAGCAGCCCGACGAGGATCGTCGCGCCGCATCCCCACGTCAGTACGCGTTGCGCGCTCGACGCATCGCTCGCATAGCCCGCGAAGATAATGCCGCCCGCCATGAACAGGATCGCGCCGAGCTGGACGAGCAGGAATTGCTCCTTGGGATAGCCGAGCGTCGTTGTCCCGTGCGCCAGCGCGAAGCTGGTCGAGAGGTAGAAGATCGCGAAACAGGCGACGACCGCGAAGGTGCCGGCGAGCGTCGCGAGCAGGTGGTGGCGCAGCAATTCGCCGAGCGGGACGCCGACGGGTGCGTCCTGCTCCAGCGCTTCCTTGAAATCAGGCGTCTCCCCAATCTTCAGCCGCACCCACAGGCCGAGGCCGACGAGCACCGCCGAAAAGAGAAAGGGGATGCGCCAGCCCCAGCTCGCGAAATCGGCGTCGCTCAGCATCAGCCCGAGCAGCAGGAACAGCCCGTTCGCGGCGATAAAGCCGACCGGCGCCCCCAATTGCGGGAACATGCCGAAGCGCGACTTCCATCCGGGCGGCGCATTCTCGACCGCGAGCAGCGCCGCCCCGCCCCATTCGCCGCCGAGCCCCAGCCCCTGCCCAAAGCGCAGGATGCAGAGTAGCAGCGGCGCGACCCAGCCCACCATCGCATAGGTCGGCAGAAAGGCGATCAGCAGCGTCGAAGCGCCCATCAGCATCAGCGAGGCGACGAGGGTCGACTTGCGCCCGATGCGGTCGCCATAATGGCCGAAGACAATCGCGCCGACGGGCCGCGCGAGAAAGGCGAGCCCGAAGCTCATGAAACTGAACATAAGCTGTGCCGACGGCGATTCGGCGGGGAAGAAGAGCGGCCCGATCACCAGCGCGGCCGCCGTCGCATAGACATAGAAATCATAGAATTCGACCGCGGTGCCGACGAGGCTCGCGGTCAGGATGCGGCGATGCTTGCGATATGGTGCCAGATCCATGGGCAACGCCCCTCCCCTTGTTTCGATCAGGCCGCTTTGGACGGGTTGGGGTATTTTGTGCAAGGTGGAATGCAGCCGGATAGCCCGAGGAGAATTGCAATACTCCCGTCGTCATCCCGGACTTGATCCGGGATACATTCCCTCAACGCTGGTAAGAATGGATCCCGGATCAAGTCCGGGATGACGATGAACAATTGGGCGGTTTATAAGAAGCTCATCCAATTGGCGAAGCGGCATCAACCGCGCTAGACACACATCATGACCGCATTCCACCAGATCGGCATCGTCGGCGCGGGCCGTGTGGCGCAAGCGCTGGCGCTCTCCCTCGCACCGCACTCGGCGCGGCCGCCGCTGCTATGGGCGCGATCGCCGGACAAGGCCCGTGCGGTTGCGCACGCCATCGCAGCGCCCCGGTTGAACGATCTCGCAAGTAGTTGCGACGTCATCGCCATCGCGGTTTCGGACGACGCGCTCGAAGCCGTCGCCGCCGACCTTGCCGCCGCGCTGCCTGCGGGCGCAGCGCCCTTCGTCTTTCATGTCAGCGGGAGCAGCGGTGCCGCGATCCTCGATCCGCTGCGCGGCACCGGGACGCTGACCGCGGCGATCCATCCGGCGATGACTTTCACCGGCGACACCCGGAGTGAAATCGAGCGCATGAAGCGGGCACGATTTGCAGTCACCGGCTCATCGCCGGAGGCCAGCGACATCGCGCGTCAAATCGTCGGCCTGCTCGGCGGCGTGGCGGTCGAGATCGCCGAGGAGCGCCGTCCGCTGTATCACGCCGCGCTCTGCCATGCCTCCAACCATCTCGTGACGCTGATGGCGGGCGCCTCGCACGCGCTGACCGCAACGGGCGTGGACGATCCCGCGGCGCTGCTCGCCCCGCTCGTTCGCGCGGCGCTCGAAAACAGTCTGGAACGCGGTTTCAGGGCGCTATCGGGGCCGCTGCTGCGCGGCGACGAGCGGACGGTCGCGGGCCATCTCGACGCGCTCGCCGCCGATTGCCCCGCCCTGCGTCCCGCCTATCGCGCAATGGCGCTCGCGACGCTCGACGAATTGGGACGGACCGGGCCGTCGGCGCTTCGCCGCGCTCTGGACAGCGCCGCCGCTGTTCCCTAATCGTTCGCGCGTGAACAGCCCCCCCGCCTCTCCGCCCGATCCCTCGGACCCGCCCTATCTCGCCGGCCTCAACGGTCCGCAGCGGCAGGCGGTGCTGACGACCGAAGGGCCGGTGCTGATGCTCGCGGGCGCGGGCACCGGCAAGACCGCGGCGCTGACCGCGCGGCTCGGGCATATCATCGCGACGCGGCGCGCGTGGCCGTCGGAAATTCTCGCCGTCACCTTCACCAACAAGGCGGCGCGCGAGATGCGCGAGCGGATCGGGCGGATGATCGGCGACGCGGTCGAGGGGATGCCGTGGCTCGGTACCTTCCACAGCATCTGCGCGAAGATGCTGCGCCGCCACGCCGAACTGGTGGGGCTGCAAAGCAATTTCACCATCCTCGACACCGACGACCAGCTTCGCGTGCTCAAACAGCTTATCCAGGCCGAAGGGCTCGACGAAAAGCGCTGGCCCGCGCGCCAGCTCGCGGGGCTGATCGACAAGTGGAAGAATCGCGGGCTGGTTCCGGGCGACCTCGATGTCGCGGATCGCGAGGCCTATGCCGACGGCAAGGGGCAACATTTCTATGCGCTCTATCAGGCGCGACTGAAGACGCTGAACGCCTGCGATTTCGGCGACCTGCTGCTCCACATGCTCGTGATATTGAAAACGCACCGCGACGTGCTCGAACAGTATCAGCAGCGCTTCAAATATATCCTCGTCGATGAATATCAGGACACCAACGCCAGCCAATATCTCTGGCTGCGATTGCTCGCGCAAAGCCGAAAGAATATCTGCTGCGTCGGCGACGACGATCAGTCGATCTATTCGTGGCGCGGCGCAGAGGTAGCGAACATCCTGCGTTTCGAAAAGGATTTCCCCGGCGCGACGGTGATCCGCCTCGAACAGAATTACCGCTCGACCCCTCAGATTCTGGCCGCCGCTTCGGCGCTGATCGCGCAGAACTCGGACCGGCTCGGCAAGACGCTATGGACCGAGCTTGACGCAGGCGACAAGGTGCGCGTCGTCGGCGTGTGGGACGGGCCGGAGGAAGCGCGGCGGATCGGCGAGGAACTCGAAGACCTTCAGCGCCAGCACATATCGCTCGACCGTGCGGCTATCCTCGTCCGCGCGCAGTTCCAGACGCGAGAGTTCGAGGATCGTTTCATCGCGATCGGCATGCCGTACCGCATCGTCGGCGGCTTCCGCTTCTATGAGCGCGCCGAAATCCGCGATGCGCTCGCTTACCTCCGCCTCGTCCAGTCGCCCGCCGACGATCTCGCGTTCGAGCGCATCGTCAACGTCCCGAAACGCGGGCTCGGCGACAAGGCGCTCGCGCGCATCCACCAGTTCGCGCGGCACGAGCGCGCGCCGCTGTTCCACGCCGCGTCGCGGATCACTGAGACCGACGAGTTGACACCGCAGGCGCGACGTCAGCTTGCGAATTTCGTCGCGCAGATGCGCGGCTGGCAGGGCAAGGCGAGCGAGCTGTCGCATCCCGAGCTGACCCAGCTCATCCTCGACGAATCGGGCTATACCGCGATGCTGCAGGCCGATCGCAGCGCCGAGGCGGCGGGGCGGCTCGAAAACCTCTCCGAACTCGTCCGCGCTATGGAGGAATATGAATCGCTCGAGGCGTTCCTCGAGCATGTCAGTCTGGTCATGGACCGCGACAATGACGACAGCAGCGAGACCGTCACGATCATGACGATCCACGCGGCGAAAGGCCTCGAATTCGACCATGTCTTCCTTGCCGGATGGGAGGACGGCGTCTTTCCGTCGCAGCGCGCGATGGACGAAGGCGGTACCGCGAGCCTGGAGGAGGAGCGCCGCCTCGCTTACGTCGCGATCACGCGTGCGCGGCAGCGCGCGAGCATCTATCACGCCGCGAACCGCCGCATCTATGGCCAGTGGATGAGCAGCATCCCGAGCCGCTTCATCGGCGAAATCCCACCCGAGCATGTGGCAAGCGAAAACAGCTTCGGCGGTGGGCAGAGCCTGTGGCGCGCCAACTGGTCGGCGCAGGGCGATCCCTTTGCGCATGTCGCGGACCGCAATCCCGCGCGCACGATGACGCGCGGACCAGCATGGCAGCGCGCCGCGGCGCAATCCTCGACGATCACGCGCGCCCCCGCGCCCAGCGAGCGCGGCCCCGCCGCCTCGGTCGGCGCCAAGCCGCGCTCCGACCTCGCGATCGGGATGCGCGTGTTTCACGAAAAGTTCGGCTATGGCGAGATCATCGACATCGACGGCAACAAGCTCGACGTCGAATTCGATCAGGCAGGCAGCAAGAAGGTCCTCGACGGCTTTGTCCGCGCCGCCTGAATCTTATTGTCAACTACATCACTTATGATATTCCATCTCCTGCGATCGACGAGTCGCGTTTTGGGAGAATCTGCATGCGAAATAGACTCTTAGCGGGCGCGATGGCGCTCGCCCTGGTCGGCTGCTCGGAAAAGCAGTCCGAAGATGCAAGCGTTTCCACATCCAATGCCCCAGCCACCGAAACCGCCGCCGGCGACGCCGCCGGTCCCGACGTCGCCCTGAACGCGGCGCCCGGTGTCGCCTTCGATTATTCCTATACCTTCCGCCTCGCCGACGACCGCATCGCCAAGGTTCAGGAGGAGCATGCCGCGGCGTGCGAGACGCTCGGTGTCCAGCGCTGCCGCATTGTCGATGTCCGCTACCAGCTCGACGACGAGAAGCTTGTCGAGGCGCAGACGCAGTTCAAGCTCGAACCGGGGATCGCGCGCAAATTCGGCGCGAGCGCTCTTGCCAGCGTCGAAAAGGCCGAAGGCGTCCTCGCTGACGCAAGCGTGAAGGGCGAGGATGTCGGAACCGGAATCCTCGCCTCGCAACAACGCAGCGCGGGCTCCGAAGCCGAAATCGCGCGGATCGAGGAGCGGCTGAAGGCAGGCGGGCTCGACAAGCGCGAGCGCGCCGAATTGCTGGCGCAGGTCGCCCAGCTTCGCGGACAGCTCGGCGACGAGCGCCAGAGTCGTCGTGAAGGCGAAGCGCGCATCGCGTGGACCAGCGTCGCGTTCAACTATGTCAGCGACGGCGGACTGCCGGGTATCGGCCACGAAAATCCATTCAGCAACGCCTGGAGCGCGCTGCTCGGCAGCGGTGGCACGCTGCTATCGTTTGTGCTGGTCTTCGGTGCGGCGATCTTGCCCTGGGCGCTGCTCGCGGCGCTGGCCATCTATCTGTGGCGGCGTTTCCGCGGCCGTCCGACCGAACCGCCGGCACCTGCTGCCTGACGACAGAGGCCGGGGGCGGCAAAGCTGTCCCCGGTCGATACGCCTTCACATTATCGGAAATGGGTCGCTGGTGGAGCCGAGGGGAATCGAACCCCTGACCTCTGCAGTGCGATTGCAGCGCTCTCCCATCTGAGCTACGGCCCCGCGACCGGGCGGCTCTTAGCGAGACTGGTTGACAGTGGCAACGGCTTTTCTGACGATTGTCGCCGCGACCGGAAAATTTGGGGGAAACGGGCACCATGAGCAAGGCATGGCATTTGATCCGCCGTCCGCAGGGACTGCCGACGCACGACGATTTCGCATTGCGCGACCTTCCCGACAGCCCGCTCGACGCCGACCAGATCCGCGTCCGCAATCTCTGGCTATCGGTCGATCCCTACATGCGCGGACGGATGAACGACGCGAAAAGTTACGCGGCGGGGTTTCAACTCGACCAGCCGATGACCGGCGGCGCGATCGGCGAGGTCATCGAGAGCCGGATGGACGGTTTCGCGCCGGGCGACCTGATCCTGCATATGGGGGGCTGGCGCGATGGCGGCGTCATCGGGCTCGACATGATGCCGAACAAGCTGCCCGCCGAGGCGCTGGCGGCGGGCCTTTCGCCCCAGACCTTTCTGCACAATATGGGCCTGACCGGCGGAACGGCCTGGATCGGGCTGCTGCGCGTTGCGGCGGCGAAGCCTGGCGACACGGTCTTCGTTTCGGCGGCGGCGGGTGCGGTCGGCTCGGCGGTGGTCCAGATCGCCAAAGCGCGCGAGATGACGGTCATCGGCTCGGCGGGCGGCGTGGATAAAGGCCGCTGGGTCGACGAGCTCGGCGCCGATGCGGTGGTCGACTACAAGGCCGGGCTGGTCCTGCCGCAGCTTGCCGCGGCGCTCGAACGTCTCGGCAAACCGGGCATCGACGTCTATTTCGACAATGTCGGCGGCGAGCATCTCGATGCCGCTTTCTGGGCCGCCAATGATTTCGCGCGCTTCGCGATCTGCGGCATGATCGACGTTTACAATGACGGTAAGCCGCAGGAGATGAAGCATCTGATCCGCACCATCCCCGCGCGCATCCGCATGGAGGGCTTTATCTACACCGACCAGTTCATCGACTGCGCCGAGGAATTCTACGCCGACATGGGCGGGTTGATCGCGAGCGGCGCGGTGACGATGCGCGAGACCGTGCGCGAGGGGCTGGATGCGGCGCCCGACGCTTTTCTCGGTCTGTTTTCAGGCGAGAATATCGGCAAGATGCTGGTTCGGTTGTAAGACATTTCCGGCCGTCGCCCCCGCGAAGGCTGGGGCCGCCGTCGTCTTACGCAGCGATGCAGAAGCAGCCCGCCAGCGGCCCCAGCCTTCGCGGGGGCGACGATCAACTCAATTCCCGAAGCCCACGGACAGAAATCCCGGCATCGGGCCATTCCAGCCATCGTCGGGGCCATCATCGTCGTGTCGCGAAGCCGGTGCGGGTTTGCGTCCGCTATCCTTCTTCGGCGCTTCGGGCTTTTTCTCCGCCGCACGCTTGGGTGCACGGGGCGCTTTCTCGACGTTCGAGCGCCCGCCGCGTTCGGCGCGGCCGCCGCGTCGCGGTTCGCGCTGCTCGTCGCTTTCGCGCTCTGCCTGCGCATCCGCCTTGCCGGTGTCGTGAACCGGAATCTGATAGCCGGTCAGCTTCTGGATATTATCGAGCGCTTCGTCGTCTGACGGCGTGACCAGCGTGAACGCCCTGCCCTTGGCTCCCGCGCGGCCCGTGCGGCCGATGCGGTGGACATAATCGTCGGGATGCCAGGGAGCGTCGAAATTGAAGACGTGGCTGACGCCCTTCACGTCCAGCCCGCGCGCCGCGACGTCCGATGCGACCAAAATGTTGATCGTCCCCGCCTTGAAGCGATCGAGTTCGGCGATACGGCTCGACTGGTCCATGTCGCCATGGATTTCGCCGGCCATGTAGCCCGAACGCTGCAGCGACTTCGCGAGTTCGCGCACCGTCGTCTTGCGGTTGCAGAAGATGATCGCGGTGCCGACATCCTCGGCTTCGATCAGGCCGCGCAGCGTGTCGCGCTTGCCGCGCTCCGACGTCTTGACGACGAACTGCTCGATATTCTCGTTGCGGCTGGCCGGACGCGCGACCTCGATCGTCTTGGGGTTCGAGAGGAATTTATCCGTCAGCTTCTTGATCGGCGGCGGCATCGTCGCCGAGAAGAGCAGGGTCTGACGATTCGCAGGCAGTTTGGTGCAGATATTCTCGATATCGGGAATGAAGCCCATGTCGAGCATCCGGTCGGCTTCGTCGATGACGAGCAGGTTGCAGCCGGTGAGCAATATCTTGCCGCGCTCGAACAGATCCATCAGCCGGCCCGGAGTCGCGATGAGGACATCGACGCCCTTTTCGAGCGCCTTGACCTGGTCGCCCATCTGCACGCCGCCGATCAGCAGCGCCATCGACAGCTTGTGATACTTGCCGTATTTTTCAAAGTTTTCCGCGACCTGCGCCGCCAGTTCGCGCGTCGGCTCAAGGATCAGCGAGCGCGGCATCCGCGCGCGGGCGCGGCCATGCGCCAATATGTCGATCATCGGCAGTACGAAGGACGCGGTCTTGCCCGTCCCCGTCTGAGCGATGCCGATCATGTCGCGCATCATCAGCACCGACGGGATCGCGCCCGCCTGAATCGGCGTCGGTTCGTCATAGCCCGCCTCGGTCACGGCGCGCAAAAGTTCATCGGAAAGGCCGAGGTCGGCAAATTTCATAAGGGCAAACTGTCCGGAAAAAATGTGACGGCGCGGCGACCCACGAGCGCCATCGCTGCGGCGCCCTTGCGGAAGTGAGGACGAAAAGTCAAGGAAAGGCGTTGATTGCCGCGATTAATCCTCGTCGCGTGCGACGGGAACCAGCAGGCGGAATTTCTTGATCTGGCATTTGGCGCCGGTCCGGGCGTGAATCTCGTCCCGATCCTCGCAAAGCTGCCCGTCCTTGGTTCCCTGCATGTAAAAGCCGGCGTAAAAGTCGAGCCCGCGGCATCCGCGGCTCAACTCTGCGCGCAGTCGCTGCCGCTGCCGCGTGAGCAGATCGATGCTGTCATGCTCGGTCGCTTGCATTCCCGCGATGTTCCGCATCGCGATGCATTTCGGGGCCTTCTTTTCCTTCCACTCGACCGGAAGTTGCCGTGTCCGTGCCTGGGGAGCGGGGGCGGCAGAGAAATTGTTCAGCGGCGACCGCTGCGCCGGGACGCGGATGATCAGCCGCTGCTCGATCACCATCTGCCAAAAGCCCGCCGTCTGGTCCTCCGGCGAAGGAATCGCAATGGCGACCAACGGTTCGGGCGGAGTCGAAGTCATCGGCGCATCCGCGGCGGGGCCCCAGATCATCGCCAACAGGGTCGCAATGGTCAGCACGGTCGTGCGGCCGTCCTTCCGGCGCCTTGACAGAAGATGATGATCACCCGCAACTCCCGCTTCGATGCTGGACGAAAAGCCGTCTATCGTCCATCGCCCCCTTTAACGCCCCTGATTGAACATCAAATGAATTGCTGTCGAGGCCCAACTGGCCGGTCGGCGTCGATTTTCCGGAGGTCCGCCATGCCGCATTCCCCTTCTCCCGCGCTGCTCGCCAGGCTCGCCGGTCTTCTAGGGCCAAAGGGGTTCAGCACCGATCCCGATGTCCTGACACCGTGGCTCACCGATTGGCGCGGCAAATATCACGGGCAAACGGCGGCGATGCTGTCGCCGGCGACCACCGCCGAGGTCGCGGCCGTTGTCAGCGCCTGCGCGGCCGAAGGAGTCGCGCTCGTTCCGCAGGGAGGAAACAGCGGCATGGTGGGTGGTGCGACGCCCGATGCGTCCGGGCGGCAATTGCTCCTCAGCCTGCGGCGCATGAACCATATCCGGGAGATCGACACCACGGCCCGGATCGTCGTGGCCGAGGCGGGCGTCATTCTGGAACATCTCCATAACGCCGCGCTCGACAAGGGGCTGCGCTTCCCGCTGACGCTGGGCGGCAAGGGATCGGCGACGGTCGGCGGACTCGTTTCGACCAACGCCGGCGGAACGCAGGTTCTGCGCCACGGCACGATGCGCGCGCTTGTCACCGGAATCGAGGCGGTTCTTCCCGACGGCAGCATTTTCGAAGGACTCGCGCCGCTCAAGAAGGACAATCGCGGCTATGACCTCAAACATCTGCTCTGCGGCGCCGAGGGGACGTTGGGGGTTGTGACCGCGGCAAGCCTGCGTCTCGTTCCAGCCAATTCGGCGCGCCAGACGGCCTGGATCGGCCTGACCTCACCCGACGATGCGCTGCTGCTGCTCCGCCGCCTCGATGCGGCGCTTGGCGACGTGCTCGAAGGGTTCGAGATCGTGCCGAACCACGTCCTGGAAGCGGTGTTGCGCCACATTCCCCAGACCCGCCATCCGCTTGCCCAATCCAGCCCCTGGTATGCGCTGGTCGAACTCGCGGGGGACGACGCCTCGCTGCTTGGCGAACTGATGGAGCGCGAACTGATGGGGGCGCTGGACGCCGGCCTGATCCATGACGTCGCAATGGCGAAAAACGACCGGGAAAGCGAGGATTTCTGGCGCCTTCGCGATTCGATATCGGAAGCGGAGCGCGCCGAGGGCCCGGCGCTGCAGCATGATGTCAGCGTTCCGGTCGATCTGATGCCGCGCTTCATCGCCGATAACCCGGGCCGGCTCGCGGCCGCCTTTCCGGGCATCCGGACCGTATCCTTCGGGCATCTGGGCGACGGCAACATCCATTATCACGTCCAGCCTCCCGAAGGCACCGACGGTGCCGCCTGGTTGGCCGCGCATGGCGCCGCGGCGAGCCGCCTCGTCTACACCCATGTCGTCGAACTCGGCGGCTCGATTTCGGCCGAGCATGGCATCGGGCAGATGAAGCGCGATATATTGGCCGAGCTCGACAGCCCGGCGCGCCTCGCCGCGCTTCGCGCGATCAAGTCGGGGCTCGATCCCGCCGGATTGTTCAATCCCGGGAAACTGATCGGCTGATTGGGGCGGCGCTCCGCGCCATCGCCCCTTGCGCCGCGCCGCGCCTGCCAATAAGGCGCGCCATTAGCCATTTTGCCTCGAAACCCTCGGGGCGCATGATCCGGAGTTTCGCCATGGCCACCGCGCCCGCCAACAATCTGCCGATTTTCTATAACGACATCGTTCCGCTTTCGAGCGTCGATCACGCTGATTTCCGCGCTCGACCGCTCGACAACGCGGGATTCCTGGTCAATCAGCACGCGGTGCCGCTGACGTCGGACGAGTTCACATCGGCCTGCCGTTTCTATCCGATCGTCTTTTCGGCGGGCGAGAATCCGGTGCCGCTGGCGCTGATGGGCCTCAACGAAGGCGTGAACACCTTCGTCGACAGCGACGGCAAGCTGCTCAATCCGGTCTATGTCCCCGCCTATATCCGCCGTTATCCTTTCCTCCTCGCGCGGCTTACCCCCGACAGCGAGGATCTGTCGCTATGCTTCGACCCGACGTCGGCGGCGATCGGCAAGTTCGAGGAAGGCGACGCGCTGTTCGCAGACGGCAAGCCGACCGAGCAGGTCAACGCCATCCTCGAATTCTGCAAGAATTTCGAGGAAGCGGGCCAGCGCACCGGCTTCTTCATGGAAGAGCTCAAGAAGGCCGACCTGCTGATGGACGGCGAAGTCGCGATCCAGCCCGAAGGCAGCGACAAGCCCTATATCTATCGCGGCTTCCAGATGGTCGACGAGAACAAGCTGCGCGAACTGCGTGGCGACGTGCTTCGCAAGATGATGCAGAACGGCATCCTCGCGCTGATCTTCGCGCACCTCTTCTCGCTTCAGCTCATGCGCGAAGTCTTCGCCGAGCAGGTGAAGTCGGGCCGGGTGCCGGAACTGGTTCAGGTTCCTGCGGTCTGAAGGAATAGAAGATCGTCGCCGCGAGTGCCGGGGCCGAACCGCCTCCCGCACTGCGGCGACGGTCTTGCCGGTTGCCGCCGGCCTCAAAAATCGATTGCGAGGCCTTTCAGCTCCCAATCGCCATAGCGCACGGGGTTGCGTCCGCCCGGCTGGTCTTCCGCCTTATCCTCATGAAGGGCTTTGGGTTCGGGCACGGGGCTGTTCGTCCAGCCCGCGGGCGGTTTCACATGCGCCGGGCGCCGCGTCGCGCGGGGCGTTGCGCCCATCATCATATCATCATTCTTGGCCATGCAGGCCTTCCTACAGGATTTCGCTTGCCCTGCGCCAGCCATAACGGGATGGAAAGCCATGGCCGATCCAAAAAAACGCCGCCGCGCGGCCGAAGCCGATCCGCCGGGCACGGCATCGCGGCGGGCCGCGCTTCGCCTGCTCGACGCCGTCCTGCGCCGCGGCGATCCGCTTGAGGTCGCCGCACACGCCGCGACGCAAGGATTGCCTCCCGCCGATCGCGCTTTCGCTATTGCCATCGTATCCGAAACGCTGCGCTGGATGGGCGACCTCGACGCCCTTATCGACGGGGCGACCGAACAGACCCTGCCCGAAGACGTGAAATCGCGCGCGGTGCTTCGGCTGGCGCTGGCGCAATTGCTCGTCCTCAAGACATCGCCACACGCGGTGGTATCGACCGCGCTTCCGCTCGTTGCGGGCGGCCCGCGCCGCCTTGTCCACGCGCTTCTGTCGCGCGCCCAGCAGGAAGAGTGGAGCCTGCCCGAAAGCGCCACCCTGCCCGAAGCGGTCGCCGAGCGCTGGGCGGCGCAATGGGGTGAGGAGATCGTCTCGGCAGCCGCGACAGCGTGGAGCGCGCCGCCGCCGATCGATCTCAGCTTCGCTTCCGAACCCGGCGACGACGCGTGGAGCGAGGCAGTGAGGCTTGCGCCAAGGCACCGCCGCTTGCCGCGCGGCCAGGCGGTCGAGGCGATGCCGGGCTATCGCGACGGCGGGTGGTGGGTGCAGGATCTCGCCGCCAGCCTCCCCGCGCGCCTGTTTGGACCGGGAGGCGGGTGCACGCTGCTCGACCTTTGCGCCGCGCCGGGCGGCAAGACGATGCAGCTTGCGGCTGCAGGCTGGAACGTCGTTGCCGTCGACTCGAGCGCGAAGCGGCTCGCGCGGCTTTCGGACAATCTCGCGCGCACCGGACTTGCCGCCGAAATCGTCCGGGGCGACATCCGCCAGTGGCAGCCAGAAGCCCCCGCCGACGCGGTATTGCTCGACGCCCCCTGCTCGGCGACCGGCATTTTTCGTCGTCATCCCGACGTGTTGCACCGGATCGAGCCGCGCCAGATCCAGGAAATGGCCGAATTGCAGGGCGAACTGCTCGCGCGTGCCGCAAAATGGGTCAAACCGGGCGGCACTTTGGTCTATGCGACCTGCTCGCTCGAACGCGCCGAAGGAGAGGACCAGGTCGCGACCTTTCTCGACTGGCATCGCGATTGGTCCATCGACCCCGTGACGGCGGACGAACTGCCCGGCGGTATCGTCCCTGATGACAGCGGTTGCATCCGCACGCTGCCCGGCCTGCTCGCTCATGCGGGCGGACTGGACGGTTTCTTCATCGCCCGGTTGCGTGCGCCCTCAGCCGCCTGAGCGGCGCGAGAGACGATAGAGCGCCAGTTCGCCATAATCCTTGGCGAGCCCCACCTTTCCGACATAATCGCAATCGAAATCGCGCGCATTTTCGAGCGCGAGCATCGCGGCGAGCGGCTGGGTGCAATAGACCTGCCCGACCAATGTCACCGGCTCGATCCGCGCGGTGCGCGTGACCTCGGTGCCGTACCAAAGCTCGTTGCCGACCACCGGGTCGACCCCGCGATAGATCGGGCCGAAATGGATGCCGGTGCGCATCCCCGCCTTATGTCCTTCGAGCCCCAGCCCGGCGGGCAGCACGTCGAGTCTTTCCTGCATGGCGAGCGCGATCCGCGCCGCCGCCGCGGGGTTGTCGATCACCGCATAGACCGCGTCGCCCCAGGTGTTGCGGAACAGCACGGCGTCGCCGAATTGGTCGAGGATGCGCCCGATACCCCCCATCACCTCCTGCGCGAAGACCGGGAGTTCGGCTTCGCCGAGCTTCGAGAAGCCCGCGAAGTCGGCGAACAGGATCGCGTAAAGGCCCCGCTGCGTGCCCGCGGGCGGCTTGGGCGCGGGCGGAAAGTCGAGATTGCGGTCGAGACCGCCGACCGGGATCGTCAGCGTTTCGCCGCCTCCGCCCTGCCAGAGCGCGATATCGGCGTTGGTTCCGGCAATCTCCGCACCCGAACGCGCGGCCACCGCCGGATCGACCACCGCAAGCTGGATCGCCACCGTTTCGAGTTCGCGCGCGCGCAGCTTCGCCAGCCCCATCGCGGTGTGCGAGCCGAGGATGAACTGGCAATCATCGCTGACATAGCCGGCATTGCTGGCGAAATGGACCATCGCGGCACCGTCCCGGCAGCGGCGATAGCGCGGAACCCATTCGCCGCCGCCCGACTGGACCGACTGGGCAATGAAATCATCCTCGGCAAAGGGCAGGACGATGGTCAGGTCGATCCCGCGATCGAGCGCAGCTTCGGCGAATAATATGTCGGCACCGCACGCCAGCGGGCCGATCAGCGCCGAAAGCGGTTGGCGGCCCAGCGTTTCGGTTATCGCCCTTGCGGCATTCGCCTCGCCCTCCCCGCCGGCGCGGAACATGCGGCCGCAATAGACGCCGACCGGCGCGGGACGCAGCAAGGCCGCGATATCCGCCCCATGGCCCCCGTCGATCGCACCGCTGGCCGCCAGCCGGGCGATCTGGCGGCAGGTCGAGGCGCGATCGCCTGCCCGCGTTCCCGCCTGCGCGTGAGCGCCGCGGGCATGGACCAGCGCCTCCTCGCCGCGTCCGAGCAGCAGCAGCGCCTCGACGAGAGTCGCTTGATCCCAATAATTGTCGGCGGCGCCATTCGCCGCGATCGGTCCCGCCAGCGCTGCCGCGCGCTCGCGCTCGCCGAGCATCGCATAAAGGCTGGCTGCATTGATGGCCGGGAAGTCCGCGCCCGACGCCTGAAACGCATGGTCGTAAGCGGCAGCGGCCTTGCGCAGGAAACCGGCGCGCTCGACACCGTCATGATCGAAGGCCTCATCCTTCCAGATACGACCTGCAAGCGCCAGGCTGTCGACGTCGCCCGTCGCCGCCAGGCCGAGTTGCTCATAAAGGTGCATCGCACCGAGGCTGTCGCCCGACGCGGCGAGCGCACGCACCATCAGATAGCGCAGCCGTGGGCTGTCGATCCCGTCGCGCCGCGCCGCCGCTGCGCAGTCGAACGCACTCAGCGCATCGCCCTGCCCCAGCCGGTGCGCAACCTCGGCTTCGACGGCGGCGGCTGATGCTGTCATTGCGGGACGGTTTCGGCCGATTGGAGCAGTGCGACATTCGCCTTTTCGACCGCCGAAAGTGCGACGCTGTCGCTGGTCGGCCGATACCAGGGCAAGGACGTGAAATAGGCTTGCAGGCTCGGGTCCTTGAAACGCAGGCCGTGGCGCGCGAAAATCTCGTTCCGCGCCAGCCGTGCCTGCTCCGGAGTGAGACCCGCGACGTCGGTCGCGGTCAGTACGCGCTTCGAGGAATCGGCGATGATCGCGCCCTTGCTCGTATCGGCAGGCGGCGTCGCTCCCCCCTCGATCAGCCGGATATATTTGCGGAACATGAAGCCCGTGGTGCCGTCTGCCTTGCGCACCCGCCACCATGAACCGGGCTGCTGATAGGTCAGAAATTTCTCGCCCTCGAGCACCTTACCGATAATCGCCGCCTTGGTGCTCTGGCCCGAGCGGATGTTGGTGAAGCCGTCGGGATCGTCGATCACAGCCGCCAGCGTGAAGGCTTCGGCGGATGGCACCGTAGCCGGTGCCGTGCTTGCGTCGGCTTCCTTGGGCGCCACCGTGGCCGTGGCTTCGGCAGGTGCCGCTACCGTCGCGGGTCCGGGTGATGATTGAAGGAGCTTCCACGCGAGCAGGGCGACGGCAACGACCGCAAGCCCCAGCAGCGCCCATGGCAGAAAGGATGATTTTCGGGCCGGAGTCGAATCCTGCCGGGCAACCGGAGCCGGTCCCGGCGGTGCGGGTTGCGAAGCGGCTACGGGCGCCGCTTCCCGTCCGCACAGCTCTTCCAGGCTCATCAGCACCTTGCGCCAGCCGCGATGATCGGGCTCGCCGTTCCAATCCGCGAGCTCCGCGAACTGAATCTGATTGAAGGGCAAGGGCGGCATCACGTCGTCGATTGACGTCTGCACCAATTTTTTCTGATTGCGCGCGACATCGGCCTCGGCACGCACCCATTCGGACTGCGCCGATGTCTGCGACCAGACGACGATCGCCGCCTTCGCGCTGCCGATCTTTTCGGTGATCACGTCGCCGTAGGAGCGATGCGGCGGCAGTTCGGCGTCCCACCACACGTCATAGCCCGCCGCCGCGACCGCATTGGCAATCTCAGCCACGCGCGCCTTGTTGTCGCGCGAATAGGAAATGAAGACATCGACCATCGGCTAGCCCCTTTGGACGAGAGGCTAGCCGCGGGTCATTCGATTCGCCAGCCTCAGAAGACCGCCTTCGGCGCGTCCTCCTTCATCATCGCGGCGCGCACCATCGGAATCGGCGGGCCGCCGTAGGAGAGGAATTCGTCGTGGAACGCTTTCCACTTCGTCCTGTCCCCCTTGGTCCAGTCGTCGCGGAGCTTGCGGATCATCAGCTTGCCCATCGTGTAGTTGAGGTAGAGCGGATCATAGGTTCCGCGCGCGGCCTGCTGCCGCGCATTGCCATCGTCCTGATAGCATTGCTCCTTGAACAGCTTTTCCGAGTCCGCGACGGTCATCCCCTTGGTGTGGAGCCCGATCGCCGAGATGAAGCGGCAATCGCGGAGCAGCGCGTTCGAAAGCTGGCCGATATGCGTTTCGGGGTCGCCGTCTCCGAGTCCCGCGTCCCACATCATCTCCTCGGTATAATGCGCCCAGCCCTCGGCAAAGGCATAGCCGACGAACAATTTGCCGAAGATGCTTTCCGCGCGGTTTGAGTGGAGGAAGTTCAGGAAGTGGCCCGGCCACACCTCGTGGACCGACGTGAAGAGCAGATCCTTCTTGCCCGGAACGAAGGCATCCTGCGTCGCCTTGTCCCAGCTCGGGTCGGGCGGCGAAATGTAATAGACCGACGGCAGGCCTTTCTCATACGGCCCCGGAATGTCGATATAGGCGCTGTTCTGGCGGTTGTACGGCGGCGATTCCTCTACCTGCGCCTGCTCGGTGCCGGGGATCGAGACGAGATCCTTTTCGGCGATGAACGCGCGGAGCGCCGGAAGCTGGCGCCGGGCCTCGGCGACAGGACCATCGGCGGGCTTGTCCGAATTCATCTTCTTCATGCAATCGGCGATCGTCATCCCGGCGGCGTAAGTCGCGCAGGCGGCTTTCAGCGCATCCTGGTTCCGCTTGAGGTCGGCCTGACCGATGCGCTCCAGCTCATCCAGCGGGGTATCGACCGCTTCGTTGGTCAGGATCATCTTGGCGAAATTGTCGGCCCCGATCGCATAGCCGTCGGCGGTGCCCGGCTTCGAGCCAATATAGGCGGCGAGATCCTTCATCGCCGCCGCGGCCTTCGCCGCTGCCTCGTCGAACTGCTTCTGAAGCTCGGGATCCTTGACCTCGGCAAAGGCCTTCTTGGCGTCACCGGTATAATAATCGGCGAAACCGCCGAAGCCCGCGGTGCCATATTTGACGAAGGTCGCGGGCAGCGGCAGCTTGATGTTCGCCTTGATCTGCTCGGCGGCCGCGGGGACTTTCTGCGCATAGGCGATAAACGCCTTCATCCGCGTCGGGGCGTCGGCATAGGGCCGCGAGACATAGACGTTGGGGTCGAGCTGCCCGACATAATAGGCCGGGTTCTTGTGCGGGAAATCGGCGTCCTTCAGGAAAAAGAGCTGCCCCTGCGCGACATGCACCAGATAGTCGCGCTCGAACTTCTCGGCATCGGTCATCTTGCCGTCGAACGCCTTGGCGTCTGCGATCGTCTTTTCAAGGAAGGCAATCTGTTTCTGAAGGCCGTCGGCCGACCAGTCGGGAAGCTGACCATCAAATTCGTGCTTGCCCTGATAGACCGCGAAATTGGGGTTGAGCGGAAAATAGCCCGCGAGGAAATTGTCGCGAAACTCGGTCCAGTTCTTCGCCTCCGATCCCGACGCGGGCTTGTCGCCCGATCCGTTGCAGGCGGTGAGGACGAGCAGCGCCGCGGCCATGGCGGCACCGCCGAAGCGGGCAAATTGACGTGTCATTCGATCATCTCCCTCAATCGATGGCGGGTTTCTGCCACCGCGTCCGACGAATGACACCCGTTAATCGACGAACGGCATGGCCATGCGCTCTGGACAGAGCCGAATTCCCCTCTAGGGCGTGAGGCCGATGGCAACGATATTTCCCCCAGACGGCGAAGAGCCGGAGATGCCGGGCCCGGCGATCCTCGATCCCTCTCCGCTAAGCATCCCCGACTATCGCTATTACTGGATCGCGCGCTTCACCGCGGTGATGGCGACGATCGCGGTGGTCGTCGTGATCGGATACCAGCTCTACGACACCGCGCGCACCGATTACGGCATGACGATCAAGGAAGCGTCGTTCCAGCTCGGCCTGCTCGGACTCGTCCAGTTCGTGCCGATCGCGCTCTTGACCCCCGTCGCGGGCTGGGCCGCCGACCGGTTCGAGCGGCGCAGCGTCGCGATCTTTTCCAACGCCATCGATTTTGCGATTGCGGCCGTGCTCGGCTTGTTCACTTGGACCGACGGGCTGACGCTGAACCTGCTGTTCGGCCTCGCGGCGATGCATGGCGTCGCGCGCGTCTTTTCGGGGCCGGCAATGAGCGCGATCGCGCCCAACATCGTCCCGCCCGCGATCCTGCCCCGCGCGATCGCGATGAGCAGCATCGCCTGGCAATCGGCGTCGGTGATCGGTCCCGCGGCGGGCGGCCTGATCTATGCCGCGCATCCGACGTCGGTCTATATCTTCGCCGCGATCCTTCTCGTCATCTCGGCCTGGACGATCAGCCGGGTGCGGCCCGTGCTGCCGCCGCCCGCCGAGGTGCGCCGCCATCCGCTGCGCGAGATGGTCGACGGTCTGCAATTCGTCTGGAGCGAGCGTTTCCTGCTCGGCACGATCACGCTCGACCTGTTCGCGGTCATCCTGTCGGGCGCGACCGCGATGCTGCCCGTCTATGCCCGCGACATCTTGCACGTCGGCTCCGAAGGACTCGGGCTCCTGCGCGCCGCGCCGGCGGTCGGGGCCGCGGTCGTCGCGCTCGGCCTTGCGATCCGCCCGATCGAGCGCAACGTCGGGGTCAAGATGCTGTGGGCGGTCGCGGTCTTCGGCGCCGGAACGGTGGCTTTCGGCCTGTCGACCAATCTGCTGCTCTCGCTGGCACTGCTCGTCCTGATGGGCGCGGCCGACATGTTCTCGGTCTTCGTGCGCGGCACGCTGATCCAGCTCAACACCCCCGATCATATGCGCGGGCGGGTCAGCGCGGCGTCGGGCCTCGCGATTTCGGCATCGAACGAGCTCGGCGAGATGCGCGCGGGCGCGATGGCTGCGGCGCTGGGACCGATCAGCGCCGTCGTCGTCGGCGGCGCGGCGGCGATCGGCGTCACCGCGCTCTGGGCGTGGCTCTTTCCCGAACTGCGGCGCGCCCGGACCTTCGAGGCGCGGTTCGACATGGGCGACTGACGCATTTCCGCACCGCTTCGCAGGCCCGGAGTCAGCTCGTCGCACGCCGCTGTCCTTTCGCCACAAAGCTATTGTCAATTTATTTTGTTGAGTTATCCAGGACGTACCCGTCACCGCGGTTCCCCCTCCTCCCATCGATGGAGAACCCGCCATGCAAGGCAGCCAAATTCGCCATAAAATCCTGACCATTCCGGGCCTTCACAACAGCGGCCCGACTCACTGGCAGAGCCTGTGGGAACGCAAGTTCGCGAACGCCGAGCGAGTCGAACTCGGCCGCTGGTCGCACCCCGACCGCGAAGCGTGGACGCGCCGGATCGCCGAGGCGATCGAGGCCGAAAGCGCGCCGGTGCTGATCGCCGCGCACAGCCTCGGCTGCCACGCCTTCGCACACTGGTTCGCGGCGGCGAGCACTCCGACGCGGGCTCGTATCGCGGGGGCGCTGCTCGTCGCGCCGCCCGACCTTGGGCGACTGCGGCACGAAAAGCGCATCACCGGCTTCGCCGACACCCCCGGCTTCACGTCGCAGACGCCAATTATCGTCGTGGCGAGCGACGATGATCCCTATGCCAAGACCGCCTATGTCTGGCGCCTCGCGCGCCAGTGGGACGCGCGCTTCGTCAACGCCGGACCGTTCGGGCACATCAACGCCGACTCGGGCATCGGGGACTGGCCTTATGGACAGTATCTGCTCGCCTCGTTACAACCCGCGCCGACGCCTGCGCTGGCGGACGAAAGCCAGTGGCTGCGCGCCGGAGACTGGCCGAACCGCGTCCGCCGCGACCCGCGGTTTGAATTCAAGGAAAGAGCGTACCGATCATGAAAGCCAATTCGATCCTCGATACCATCGGGAACACGCCGCATATCCGCATGGCAAAGCTGTTTCCGGACGCCGAAGTCTGGATCAAGTCCGAACGCAGCAATCCCGGCGGTTCGATCAAGGATCGCATCGGCCTGGCGATGATCGAGGCGGCCGAGCGCGACGGCAGCCTGAAGCCCGGCGGCACCATCGTCGAGCCAACGTCGGGAAACACCGGCATCGGCCTGGCGATGGCCGCCGCGGTCAAGGGGTACAAGCTGATCCTCGTCATGCCCGAAAGCATGTCGCTCGAACGCCGGCGCCTGATGCTCGCCTATGGCGCGACCTTTGACCTCACCCCGCGCGAAAAGGGGATGAAGGGCGCGATCGAGCGGGCGATCGAACTGGTCGAGACGACCCCCGGCGCCTGGATGCCCCAGCAGTTCGAGAATGAAGCGAATGTCGACGTCCACCTCCGCACCACGGGGCCGGAAATCCTCGCCGATTTCAAGGACACGCCGATCGACGTGCTGATCACCGGCGTCGGCACCGGCGGCCATATCACCGGGGTGACGCAGTTCCTCAAGCAGCATTGGCCGAACCTGAAGGTGTTCGCGGTCGAGCCGACCCAATCGCCGGTCATTTCGGGCGGCCAACCGGGCCCGCATCCGATCCAGGGCCTCGGCGCCGGGTTCATCCCGCGCAATCTCCATACCGACCTTCTCGACGGGGTGATCACGGTCGAGGCCGCCGACGCCAAGCGTTGGGCGCTGCGCGCCGCGACCGAGGAAGGCATGCTCGTCGGCATCTCGTCGGGCGCGACGCTGGCGGCGATCGAGCAGAAGCTGGCCGAGCTTCCGCCCGGCACGCGCATCCTCGGCTTCAACTACGACACCGGCGAGCGCTATCTTTCGGTTCCCGACTTCCTGCCGGAAATCTGACCCCTCGAATGCGCCTGACCGGCGATTCATCGGCGACGTCGCTGCGGCGCGACTGCCCAGCGGCGACGCCGCGTCTAGACTGGACCGGCTGGCTGTTCGTCCTGATCGCCGCCGCGGCGATCGTCGCGGTGCTTTATGCCAGCGGACAGACGAACGCGGGTCGGCATGGCGCGCGGCCGCACCCGGTCGCGCCGCCCGCCGATGTCGTTCCCGACGTCCAGCCGATGGAACTCGCGCCGGTCACCGAAGCCGACGCCCGCGCGCAGAACGCGGAGATTCCGCTCGTCACCAGGGGGTTCGTCGCCGCGCGGCCCTTCCTCTATGCCGGAAGCGGCGACGCCCGCGTCCGCGCGCGCGACTGCCTTGCCGCGGCAATGCTCTATGAGGCGGGCGACGATTCGAAGGGGCAGCTTGCGGTCGGGCAGGTGGTGATCAATCGGGCGCGGCATCCCGCCTTTCCCAAGTCGATCTGCGGCGTCGTGTTTCAGGGGTCCGAGCGTACCACCGGATGCCAATTCACCTTCACCTGCGACGGCGCGCTGAACCGCCGCTATTCGGACGCCGCCTGGACGCGGGCGCAGGCGAATGCGGACAGCATGTTGTCGGGAACGACCGACCCCAGGGTCGGGCTCGCGACCCATTATCACACCGACTGGGTGCGCCCCTATTGGAGCGACAGCCTGGAAAAGATCGCGATCGTCGACACCCACCTCTTCTTCCGCTGGCCGGGCTATTGGGGAACGCCGGGCGCGTTTCGCGGTACCGTGTCGGGGAATGACGGCGGGGTCGCCAAAATGGCGGCGCTCTCCCCTGCCCACGCGCTTGCAGTCGGCGCGCCGCCGATCGAACTCGCGGGGGTCGACGCCAATGCCGCGGTCGGCGCGCCGAAGGTCGTCGCCGGCGCCGGCGAAGCCGCTGGCCGCGACACCATCTATGTCGCGCTTGACCGCCGCGCCGCGCCCGAAAGTTTCGTCACGACCGCGCTCCGCCTCTGCGGCGACAAGCCCTATTGCAAGTTCATGGGCTGGACCAATCCGACGCTCAAACCCGACAGCGACACGATGAGCGACATGCAGCGTGCAGCGATGACCTTCTCCTATCTCCGCGACGACAAGGCGGGGTTCGAGAAGGCGCTGTGGAACTGCAGCGAATATAAGCGCGACGACACGCGTCAGTGCATGAAGCGCTAGGCGTCGTCGAAAATCGCGGCTGGGATGCCCACTCCGCGCCCTTCGATACCAGCGCAGAAGCCTTGGGCTTCGGCTCGGGGGTCAAAGGGGGAGCAGATATGAAAAAGGCGATAGTGTCTTTGACGGCGGCTGCGCTGATGGTGCAGCCGGTTGCGGCGCGCGCGGCGAACAGCGGGGCGGACACGCCCGAGGAAATCGCCGAAGACGCGGCGCGCGATCTCAAGGACAGCCGCTTTTACAACAAGCCCGGCGCCACCCGGGCGGAATATGATGCCGATTGGCAAACCTGCCGCTTGATCGCACGGGGATCGCAGACGCCGGCCGGGTCGGTGCCGATATACAATCCCGCGCTATATAATCCCGCCATCTCGCCGCTTGCGGCGGGAATCGGCGGCGGAATCGGCGCGGCCATCGGTGCGGCGATCGTCGAAGGCCAGATGCGCCGCGCCAACCGGCGCAACTGTTTGCTGATCAAGGGATGGCGGCTGGTCGAGCTTCCCGCGGCACAGAGCGCGAAGATAGCCGCCTTGTCGGACGCCGAGCGGCAAAATTATTTCGAAACCATGGTCGGCGCACAAGCGGTCGAAGGCGAGGTTACCGAAATGACCAGCTTCACCCCTGTCGCCGATGACAGGCTGAACATGCGCGGCCCGCTGGCGGGTCCGCCCTCGCTGTTCCTGGGCAAGAAAGTCGATCCCAAGGTACCGCTTGCGCTCGCCGAAAACGAGGGCGGGCTGGTCCTTGCCTTCCGCCGCAACGACGCCGGAAGCGCGGGGCGCTCCGGCCGCGTTCAGATCCGTCGTTTCGACCGTGAGAATGGCGACCTTTTCTACCAACCGCGCGACTGGAAGAAAAAAGGGGATCACACCACTTACGGCAGCGAATTCGTCAGCCGGGACAAAAAGGCCGCCTATGAATTGCAGGTCGTTAAACTGACCCCGGGCTGGTATATATTGCAGACCGATGCCGTGGGCACGGTTCTGCCCAACACGACCAATTGTTTCGGCGCTCCGGCTTTTGAGGTCAAGGCAGGCGAATATACCTATCTGGCCGACGCGACGCCTTTTCTCGATGCGCAGCTTGCCGCAGGCGGCAGGTACAGCGGCATGGGCTATGCGCGGAATTTCGATGATGCCAGGGCCGCGATGGCGGCTTTCCAGCCCGATGCGGCTGCGCGGATGGTGGAAGCCAGAATCGAGAATCGCGCAACCTACAGCTGTGCCGGACAGGTCATGACTCGGATGGATTTTCCCGGCGTGACCGACGTTGTTCCGGCGCCGGTCGACAAGACCATGCCTGAAGCTGTGGAATTGCCGACGCCCTGATCCGTCCCCTGCCCGGTCCGGATACAGGAGTCCGTGGATCGGATATCGAGGATATGGATCAACGGTGAATGACCGAAAACGGGGGTGGATTGCGGCCCTTCCCAACCTTCGTCATTCCCGCGAAAGCGGGAACCCAGAGCGTGCGTCGGCTTCCGCCACGCTGGGTTCCCGCTTTCGCGGGAATGATGAGGCTATGAGACGAGGAGCGCCGCTTTTGCGGTCGAAGGCAACCCTTCGCTATTCTATCCTAATCGCCCCCGCACCTCTTCACCCATGCGGACGGATCAGATATTTCTCGCCGGTCCGCTTCGCATTATAGGCGTGCGCCGTGTCGAGGTTCAGCGCTTCGGTCAGCGAGATTTCGTGGCTGTAATGGCTCTTGAAAGTGGTCGTCAGTTCATCGACGACGCGCTGGCGCATACGGCCGACGACCTCCATCCCCGCTTTCGCCATGAAGGGGGTGAGCAGAAAGCCCGACAGCGACCAGGTCAGGCCGAAGCTGCGGTTGAGAATCGTCGGACCGACGTCGAGCGCTCCATAGATGTAGACCTGCTTGAACGTGTCCGAACCATAGCGGCTGTAAGTGGTCATGCGCTTCACCGCCGCCACTTCCATCGCCGAGAGGATCTGGCCCGCCAGCTTGCCGCCGCCGATCGCGTCGAAGCCCAGCGTCGCGCCGGTTTCGACGATCGCCGCAACCAGCTTGTCCTGGAAACCCTCATCGCTGCTGTTGACGATATGCTGCGCGCCGATGCCCTTCAATATCTCGACCTGTGCGTCGCTGCGTACGATATTGACGAGCGGAATGCCGTCCTTGGCGCAAATCTTGACGAGCATCTGGCCGAGGTTGGAGGCGGCGGCGGTGTGGACGATGGCGCTGTGATTTTCCATCCGCATCGTTTCGGTAAAGGCCAGGCTGGTGAGCGGATTGACGAAGCAGGAAGCACCGTCCACCGGATCGGTGCCCTCGGGCAGCGGCATCACCATCTGTACGGGCAGGCAGCGATATTCGGCATACATCTCGCCGCCGAGCAGCGCGACGGTCTTGCCGAGCAGCGCCTGCGCTTCGGGCGAGTCCCCGGCCTTGACGACGGTGCCGCAGCCTTCGTTGCCGATCGGCAGCGCATCGCCGATCCGTCCACCCATCGCGCGCATTCCCGCCGGCGGCACATCGGCGGTGATCATCGGCAGCCCGTCACGCGTTCCCGCGCGCGCGGTCGTCATGTCGGCGCCGCCGAACAACAGGCCAAGGTCGGATGGGTTGATCGGCGTCGTCAGCACCTTGACCAGCACCTCGTGCGGCTTCGGCTCAGGCATCGCGCGGCGCTCGAAATAGACCTCGAGCTGCCCCTCGGGCTTCACGAGCGTCACCATGACGGTGTTGGTTTCAGGCAGGTCGGTCATCGCGCGTCTCCCGTGGTTCGGTTTTTCGATGCAACCGAATTAGGGCGCGCCGGCCTTGCTGGCAATGGCTTGGCCGTCAGGCGTGAGAATATTCCGCGGCGAGCCGGAGGACGTCCGCGGCCAATTCCTTTCGGCAGATCAACAGATCGGGAAGATACGGATCCGGCCTGTTATAACGAAGCGGTGCCCCGTCGGCGCGGCTGACGTGCAGTCCGGCGGCCTGCGCCACCGCAATGGGCGCGCAATTGTCCCATTCATATTGGCCGCCGGTGTGGAGGTAGATATCGGCCTCGCCGCGCACCACCGCCATCGCCTTTGCGCCTGCCGAACCCATGGCGACAAGCTCCGCGTCCAGTCTCTCCGCGACGAAGACGGCCTCGGCGGCAGGCCGCGTGCGGCTGACGAGCATTTTGAACGGCGCGTTTGCGGGGCGAAGCGGCAGCGGGTGGCCCGAGGTCAGCGTGATGCCCAGCCCCGGCAGCGCGACCGCGCCCACCGTCGCGATGCCGTCGATGGCCAGCGCGACATGCACCGCCCAATCGTCGCGCCCCTCGCCATATTCGCGGGTACCGTCGAGCGGATCGACGATCCACACGCGGCTCCGGTCGCAACGCGCCGGATTGTCCTTCTCTTCTTCGGACAACAGCGCATCGTCGGGACGCGCGGCGCGAAGTTCGCGGCACAGGAGCGCGTTGGCCTCGGCGTCCCCGGCCTTGCCGAGTTCCTTGCCCGCAAGATCGCCTCGCGTCCGAAGCGTCATCAGGATCGCCCCCGCGGCGGTCGCGAGGCGGGCGGCGAGTTGCTCGTCATTCTCGGTCATGCTCACCCCAACAAGCGATCGATGATCAGATCGGCCGCTGCCTCGGGCGACATCGCGGTCGTGTCGATGCGGATCTCGGGCGTGGCGGGTGCCTCATAGGGGCTGTCGATCCCGGTGAAATTCTTGAGCTGTCCGGCGCGCGCCTTCTTGTAGAGGCCCTTGACGTCGCGGCGTTCGGCCTCGGCCAGCGGCGTGTCGATGAAGATTTCGAGAAACTCGCCTTCGGGCAGCATCGCGCGCACCATCTCACGCTCGGCGCGGAACGGCGAGATGAACGCCGTGATGACGATCAGCCCGGCATCGGTCATCAGCTTCGCGACCTCGCCGACGCGGCGGATATTCTCGATCCGGTCGGCCTCGGTGAACCCCAGGTCGCGGTTGAGCCCGTGCCGGACATTATCGCCGTCGAGCAGGAAGCTGTGCCGGTTCATCCGGTGCAGTTTCTTTTCGACGAGGTTGGCGATCGTCGACTTGCCCGACCCCGACAGCCCGGTGAACCAAAGCAGCGCGGGGCGCTGGTTCTTGAGGTTCGCGCGCATGTCGCGGTCGATGTCGGTCGCCTGCCAATGAACATTCTGCGCGCGGCGCAGGCTGAAATGCAGCATCCCCGCCGCGACGGTCGCATTGGTCAGCTTGTCGATCAGGATAAAGCCGCCGAGCGTGTGATTGTCGGCATAGGATTCGAACACGACCGGCTTGTCGGTCGACAGTTCGACGACACCAATGCCGTTCAGATCGAGCGTCTTCGCCGCCAGATGGTCGAGCGTGTTGACGTTGATCTCATATTTCGGCGCCTGCACCGTCGCCGACACGCTTTGCGTCGCAAGCTTCAGCCAATAGGCGCGGCCCGGGATCATCGCTTCATCGGCCATCCAGACGAGCGTCGCCTCGAACTGATCGGCGGCCTCAGGCGGTGCATCGGCGGCCGCGATCACGTCGCCGCGCGAGCAATCGACCTCGTCGGCGAGCGTCAGCGTCACCGACTGGCCTGCGACGGCTTCCTGCTGGTCACCGTCGAGCGTCACGATGCGGCCGACGGTCGTCGTCTTGCCGCTCGGCAGGATGCGCACCGCGTCGCCCGGCTTAACCACTCCGCTGGCAAGCTGCCCTGAAAAGCCCCGGAAATCGAGATTGGGGCGATTGACCCATTGCACCGGCATGCGAAAGGGCTTCGCTTCGGCGGCGGTGCTGCCGATTTCGACGCTCTCGAGATGCTCGATCAGCGCCGGTCCCTTGAACCAGGGCGTGTTCACCGAAAGGCCGGTGATATTGTCGCCCTTGAAACCCGAAATCGGGATCGCGGTGAAGCTGGTGATGCCGATCTCGCTCGCGAAGGCGCGGTAGGCGAGCGTAATGCGGTCGAACACCGCCTTGTCGTATCCGACAAGGTCCATCTTGTTCACCGCGAGCACGATGTGCTTGATCCCGAGCAAATGCGCGAGGAAGCTGTGCCGCCGCGTCTGCGTCAGCACCCCCTTGCGCGCGTCGATCAGGATCACCGCGAGGTCGGCGGTAGAAGCGCCTGTGACCATGTTGCGCGTGTACTGTTCGTGCCCCGGCGTGTCGGCGACGATGAACTTGCGCTTTTCGGTGGTGAAGAAGCGGTAGGCGACGTCGATCGTGATGCCCTGCTCGCGCTCGGCGGCGAGGCCGTCGACGAGCAGCGCGAAGTCGATCTCCTGCCCCTGCGTGCCGACGCGTTTGCTGTCGGCTTCGAGCGCGGCGAGCTGATCCTCGAAGATCATCTTGCTGTCATAGAGCAGCCGCCCGATCAGCGTCGACTTGCCGTCATCGACCGAGCCACAGGTGATGAAACGGAGCAGCGACTTCTTCTCGTGCTGCGCGAGGTAGGCGTCGATGTCCTCGGCGATCAGCGCGTCGGTGACATAGATAGGGTCGGTCATATCTTTAACTTCGTTATTCCCGCGAAGGGCGCTGCGAGGCGCGTGACTCGCAGCGCAATCCCGCTTCGTCCATTGGTTCCGAAAGAGGCCCCCGCCTTCGCGGGGGTTGACCCTTCGTCAATCTGAAGATTGACGTGGCGGGTCAAAAATACCCCTCCTGCTTCTTCTTTTCCATCGACGCGTCGCCGCCGTCCTTGTCGATGACGCGGCCCTGGCGTTCGCTGGTCGTGGTCAGCAGCATTTCCTGGATCACTTCGGACAAGGTCGCCGCCTCGCTCTCGACCGCGCCGGTGAGCGGGTAGCAGCCGAGGGTGCGGAAGCGCACCGAACGTTCCACCGGCACCTCGCCCTCCTTCAGCGGGAAGCGGTCGTCGTCGACCATCAGCAACAGCCCGTCGCGCTCCACGGTCGGTCGCGGCGCGGCGAAATAGAGCGGGACGATCGGGATATTTTCGCGCGCGATATATTGCCAGATATCGAGCTCGGTCCAGTTCGAGATCGGGAAGACGCGGATACTCTCGCCTTTCGCTTTCTTCGCATTGTAGAGGTTCCAAAGCTCGGGACGCTGCTTCTTGGGATCCCAGCCATGGCTTGCGGTGCGGAACGAGAAGATACGCTCTTTCGCCCGACTCTTCTCTTCATCGCGCCGCGCGCCGCCGAAAGCGACGTCGAAGCCGTAAAGGTCGAGCGCCTGCTTCAACCCTTCGGTCTTCCACATGTCGGTGTGCAAGGGGCCGTGATCGAACGGATTGATCCCGCGCTCCTTCGCTTCGGGGTTCTGATAGACGATGAGTTCCATGCCGCTCTCGCGCGCCATGCGGTCGCGCAGTTCGTACATGGCCCGGAATTTCCACGTGGTGTCGACGTGCAGCAACGGAAACGGCGGCGGCGAGGGATAGAAGGCCTTGCGCGCCAGGTGCAGCATCACCGCGCTGTCCTTGCCGACGCTATAGAGCATGACGGGCTTGGCGGCGTCGGCCATCACTTCGCGCATGATATATATGCTCTCGGCCTCCAGCCGATCGAGATGGGTCAACCCGGACGATCCTGCCCGCAAATCAGACGACACCAACCAGCCTCCTCATATGTCCGCCGGGCAACGGATTAGCGCATTCTTCATTTCGCCCTACGTCCAAATGGACGGGATATGCCGGTCGCCGTAACGCCGCGCCCGGCCCATGGGCAAACATTATGGCCTTTGGGCGTTGCAAGTCTGGCTTGTGAGATCGCTGGCTCATCCGGCGGCATCGACTTTTTCCTGCCGCCATTCGGTGCCGATCGAGCCGATCGTTTCGAGGACGCGGCTCAATCGCGGCTCAACCGCGGGCAAGGCTCGCCACGCCGGATCGAGGACCAGTCCCAGTTCACGCCGGAAGTCATAGCCTGTGACCTTCAGCGGGGCGACGCCGCCGATCGCCAGCGATATGGGCGCGGTGGTGATCCCGACTCCCGCGGCAACCATCCGCAGGCAGCGCTCGTCGCTGTCGCTGCGCAACGCGAAGCGCGGGCGGACGCGGCGGCGGGTGAAGAAACGACTGGTCGCGTCGAGCAATTCGCACGACCGGCGGGCGATCATCGTTTCGGAGGCCAGCTCTTCCGGGTCGACCTCATCCCGCCCCGCGAGCGGATGATCGGCGGCGACGAACATCACGAAAGGCTCTTCATAGAGCGGCACGACATCGGGCGCTCGCTCGCCGGGACGCAGCGGGACGATCGCCATGTGGAGACGCCTGCCGTGGATCGCCGCGCGCAGTTCGGACTCGCTATTCTCGCTGATCTCGAGCCCGAAATCGCGTGCAAGCAGGGCCGCGATATTCTGCAGAATTTCGCCGGGAACTGACCGGATCGTCCCGAGCCGCAGCAGCGGCTTGTCGCCCTCTTCGACGCGGCCGAAGCCGTCGGCGGCGCGAAAGCCGCGTTCGAGGTCGCGCGCGATCGGCAGGAAGCGCCCGCCCGCCTCGGTCAGGCGGATCTGGCGGCGATTGCGGATGAAGAGCGGCGCGCCGACGATGCGTTCGAGGTCGGCGATGCCCGTCGACAGCGCAGGCTGGGTCACGCGAATCTGCTGCGCGGCGCGGGTGAAGCTGCCGGCGTCGACGACCGCGAGGAACTGCCGGATGTGGGACCGCTTGATCATAAATTTTCCTTATGCTGAATCGCGCGTAGTTTCAATTTTCATATGAACGCGCTTTCGGGCAGACAGGGACGATGTTCCGCCCCTGACCGAAGGGATGCTCATGCGCGCTACCCCCGATTTCGACTTCGCGCTCGGCGAAACCGCCGACATGATCCGCGAGACCACCGCCCGCTTCGCCGACGAGCAGATCGCACCGCTCGCCGCCAGAGCCGACGCCGAGGACTGGTTCCCGCGCGACGAACTGTGGACGCAGATGGGCGCGCTCGGCCTGCACGGCATCACTGTCGAAGAGGAATGGGGCGGGCTCGGGCTCGGCTATCTCGAACATGTCATCGCGGTCGAGGAAGTCTCGCGGGCGTCGGGCGCGATCGGCCTCAGCTACGGCGCGCATTCGAACCTGTGCGTCAATCAGATTCGCCGCTGGGGCAATGCCGAGCAGAAGGCGAAATATCTTCCCAGGCTGATCAGCGGCGAGCATGTCGGCAGCCTTGCGATGTCCGAAGCGGGTGCGGGCAGCGATGTCGTGTCGATGAAACTGAAGGCCGAGAAGAAGGGCGACCGCTTCATCCTCAACGGCACGAAGTTCTGGATCACCAACGCAACCTATGCCGACACGTTGGTCGTCTATGCCAAGACCAGCCCCGAGGCGGGATCGCGCGGGATCACCGCGTTCCTGATCGAAAAGGACATGCCGGGCTTCAGCATCGGGCAAAAGATCGACAAGGTCGGGATGCGCGGTTCGCCGACCGCCGAGCTCGTCTTTACCGACTGCGAAGTGCCCGAAAGCCAGGTGATGGGACCGGAGAACGGCGGCGTCGGCGTGCTGATGTCGGGACTCGATTATGAGCGGGTCGTCCTCGCCGGGCTTCAGCTCGGTATCATACAGGCGTGCCTCGACACGGTCATTCCCTATGTTCGCGAGCGCAAGCAGTTCGGCAAGCCGATCGGGTCGTTCCAGCTTATGCAGGCGAAGATCGCCGACATGTATGTGATGCTCCAGTCTGCGCGCTCCTACGTCTATAATGTCGCCAAGGCGTGCGACGCGGGGCAGACGACGCGCTTCGACGCCGCGGGCTGCATCCTGCTCGCGAGCGAGAATGCGGTGAAGGTCGCGGGCGAGGCGATCCAGGCGCTCGGCGGCGCGGGCTATACGAAGGACTGGCCGGTCGAGCGTTACTGGCGCGACGCCAAGCTGCTCGACATCGGTGCGGGGACCAACGAGATTCGCCGGATGCTGATCGGCCGCGAACTGATCGGCGCCGGCGCATGATCTGGACCGGGCTGTCGGCTGCCTTCATGGTGGCGGCAGCGCTGGTGCATTCGCTGCTCGGCTACCGGCGCCTGATCGCGCCGCTGCTGCGGAGCGGCGGCGGTCTGCTCGCCGACGCGCTGGTCCGCCGGATCGTCCGCTTCGCCTGGCACGCGACATCGGTGCTGATGCTCGTTTCGGCGGCGGCGGTTGCGTGGCCGGGCACACCGAAGGGGCTGCTGACAGCCATCGGCGCAGCCTGGCTGGCGACGGGCCTCTTCAACGCCGTTTATACGAAGGGCCGCCACATCGCCTGGCCCGTGCTAAGCGGGGCGGGGCTTTTCGCCCTGATCGGCGGTTTCGCATGAATCAGACCCTGCTCGACGCGCTGCAATATTATGGCGCCGCCGCGGCGACGCTTGCGGCGCTGCTCGTGTCGCTCAATCTCGGCGAGCGGTGGAACGGCTGGGCGTTCGTGATCTTCGTGACAAGCAGCCTCGCGCTGATCGCCTGGGGCTTCCTGCAACCCGACAGCGAAGGCATCGGCTGGCAGAATGTCGCGCTGCTCTGCATCAACCTGGTCGGCGTCTACAGTCACCTGATCCGCAAGAGGCCCGCGAAGAAGGAAGGCGGGGCCGATTGATGCCCCGCCCTGCCTTGGCGTTATCCCCACACGCGCACGCGCTTGTCGGGCGCGAGGTAGAGCTTGTCGCCTTCCTTGACGTCGAACGCCTTGTACCAGGCATCGAGGTTGCGGACGGTGAGCGCGCGGTACATGCCCGGCGCATGGCCGTCGGTCGCGATGCGCGCGCGCAGCGCCTCGTCGCGCATCTTGGTCGCCCAGGTCTGCGCATAGGCGATGAAGAAGCGCTGATCGCCGGTGAAGCCGTCGATCACCGGCGCGGCCTTGCCGCCGAGCGAGGCGTGATAGGCGTCGTAAGCGGCCTGCAAGCCCGCGACGTCGGCGATATTCTCGCCCAGCGTCAGCTTGCCGTTCACCGCGAGGTCGGGGAACGGCTTGTAGGTGTCGAACTGCGCGGCGAGCGCGGCGCCGGCTTCCTCGAACTTCTTGAGATCGGCCGCCGTCCACCAGTTGCGCAGCGCCCCGGTCGAATCGAAGGCCGCACCGTTGTTGTCGAAACTGTGGCTGATCTCATGCCCGATGACGGCGCCGATCGCGCCATAATTATAGGCGGGGTCGGCGGCGGCGTTGAAGAAGGGCGGCTGCAGGATCGCGGCGGGGAAGTTCAGCGCGTTCTGTACCGGCAGGTTGACGGCGTTGACCGTCTGCGGCGTCATCCACCATTCGGCCTTGTCCATCGGCTTGCCGATCTTGGCGAGCTGATGCGCATATTCGGCCTTCTCGCCCGCGACTTCGTTGGCATAGGCATTGTCGGTGCTGACGGTGTAGCTGCCGTAATCGCGCCAGGTTTCGGGATAGCCGACGCCGACGACGATCGTCTCGACCTTCTTGATCGCTTCCTTCTTGGTTTCGGGGGCCATCCAGTCGATCGCGTTTACGCGCGTGGCGAACGCCGCCTTGATGCCCTTCACCATATCGCCGACCTCGGCCTTCGCCGATGCCGGGAAATATTTCTCGGCATAGACGCGGCCGACCGCGTCGCCGAGGTCGGTGTTCAGCGCATCGAGCGCGCGCTTGTCGCGGCTGCGCTGCTCCGGTGTGCCCGAAAGCGTCGTGCCGTAAAAAGCGAAGTGCGCATTATCGAGCGCGCTCGGAAGCACGTCGGTGTGGCTGTTGATCTGATGGAACGCCAGCCAGTCCTTCCACGTATCGAGCGGCTCCGACGCCACGAGCGCCGACAGGCCGGTGATCGCCCGCGCATGATAGGCACCGAACTTCGCCGCCTTGTCGAGCCCGGCGGCCGCGAAATATGCGTCCCAGTCGATGCCCGGCGCCTTGGTCGCGAAATCGCCCTTCGCCCAGACGCCCGCCGACTTGGCGAAATCCTCGCTGTCCTCGCGGTTCGCGTGCGCCTTCGCGATCTTGACCTCGAGGTCGTAGATGCGCTTCGCCTTCGCCTCGGCATCGCTCTGGCCGGCGGCGGTCAGCAGCTTGGCGATATAGGCCTGATACTGCGTGCGGATCGTCGCCATCTTGGGATCGGCCGACAGATAATATTCGCGCTCGGGAAGGCCGAGACCGCCCTGCAGCACATAGGGGATCACCTCACCGGGCGTGGCGAGCCCTTGCGTCACGAAGATGCCGAACAGATTTTCGGTGTTGAAATCGGTCGCGTTCAGCGGATCGACGTCGGCGCGCGTCTGCTCACCCAGCACCTTCGACAGCGAGGCCTTGTCGGTGATCGCCGCGAAGCGCGCGAGATCGGCCTCGACCGGCTTCATCCCCGCGGCGTCGATCGCCTTGGTGTTCATATAGGCATTGTAGAAAGCGGCGATGCGGCCGTCGTCGGTCTTGGGATCGCCGCCGCTCTTGACGATCGCATCGACCAGCTCGCGGGTGCGCTTTTCGGTTTCGAGGAAGGCTATGTAGAAGGCGCCAGTCGACGAGCGGTCCGCCGGGATCGCGGTCGTCTTTTGCCAATTGCCGTTGGCATAGGCGTAAAAGTCGTCGCCGGGCTTCACGCTGGTGTCCATCGCGGTCTTGCTGATGCCGAGTTCGGTGCCGACGGTGTAGCTGGCGTCGGCCTTGTCGCCGCCCTTCGAACAGGCGACCGGACCCGCGACGATCGCGGCGGTGGACAGAAGGATGGCGAAGACGGTCTTTTTCATGGGGTCGGCCTTGCTTTCATGGGGGATGCGATAGGGCATAGGCCTGTGACGATCCGGTTTCAATGCCAACCATTTTCGGCCTGCGGTCCTTGTGGGTCGACGAGCGGCGGGGTATCCCGCCAGACTTCAGCGGGAGAGTGAGAGACGTGAGCGCGCCTGTTCTGGGAACGATGATCGATGCGGAAAGCGACGCGTTTCGCGCCAATGCCGCGCACAATCGCGGCCTGCGCGACGAACTCCATGCGCGGGTCGCCGCAGCGGCACTCGGCGGCAACGAAAAGTCGCGCGAGCGGCATACTTCGCGGGGCAAGCTGCTGCCGCGCGAGCGGGTCGAGCGGCTGCTCGATCCGGGCTCGCCCTTCCTCGAGATCGGGCAGCTTGCGGCGGGCGACATGTATGAAGGCGAGGTGCCGGGCGCCGGCATGATCGCCGGCATTGGCCGCGTGTCGGGGCGGCAGGCGATGATCGTCTGCAACGACGCGACGGTGAAGGGCGGCACTTACTATCCGATGACGGTGAAGAAGCATCTCCGTGCGCAGGAGATCGCCGAGGCGAACCGCCTGCCCTGCCTCTATCTCGTCGACAGCGGCGGCGCCAATCTGCCGCATCAGGATCAGGTCTTTCCCGACCGCGACCATTTCGGGCGCATCTTCTTCAACCAGGCGAATATGAGCGCCAAGCGCATCCCGCAGATCGCCTGCGTGATGGGAAGCTGCACCGCGGGTGGCGCTTACGTGCCCGCCATGAGCGACGAGACGGTGATCGTCCGCAATCAGGGCACCATCTTCCTCGCCGGCCCGCCGCTGGTGAAGGCCGCGACGGGCGAAGAGATCAGCGCCGAGGACCTGGGCGGCGGAGACCTGCATGCGAAGAAATCGGGCGTCGTCGATCACCTCGCCGAGAATGACGAACATGCGCTGACGATCGTGCGCGACATCGTCTCGACCTTCGGCGCCGAGCAAGGCTTCGAGGTGACGATGAAAGACCCGCGCCCGCCCAAATATGCCGCGGAGGAGCTTTACGGCATCATCCCGCAGGACGTGCGCGCGCCTTACGATGTCCATGAGGTGATCGCGCGCATCGTCGACGGCAGCGAATTTCACGAGTTCAAGGCGAACTACGGCAGCACGCTCGTCTGCGGTTTCGCGCATATCTGGGGTCTTCCGGTCGCGATCCTCGCGAACAACGGCGTGCTGTTCAGCGAGAGCGCGGTCAAGGGCGCGCATTTCATTGAACTGGCGCAGCAGCGACGCATTCCCCTGCTCTTCCTCCAGAACATCAGCGGCTTCATGGTCGGCGGCAAATATGAGGCCGAAGGCATCGCCAAGCACGGCGCGAAGCTGGTGACCGCAGTCGCCACCGCGACGGTGCCGAAGATCACCGTGCTAATCGGCGGCAGCTTCGGCGCGGGCAATTACGGCATGTGCGGGCGCGCCTATTCGCCGCGTTTCCTCTTCACCTGGCCCAATGCGCGGATCAGCGTGATGGGCGGCGAGCAGGCGGCGAGTGTGCTGGCGACCGTCCACCGCGACGCCGACAAATGGACGCCCGAAGAGGCCGAAGCCTTCAAGGCGCCGATCCGCCAGAAGTACGAGGACGAGGGCAACCCCTATCACGCCACCGCGCGCCTCTGGGACGACGGCATCATCGACCCCGCGCAGACCCGCGACGTGCTGGGGCTGGCCTTCGCCGCAACGCTGAACGCCCCGGTCGAAGACCGCGGCTTCGGCGTGTTCAGGATGTGATGACGGTGCAGCGCTATAAGATCCTCCCCGGCACGGGGAGGGGGACCATCCGCAGGATGGTGGAGGGGCACCCTCGATGATCACCGGCCCCCGCGCCACACTGAAACGCGCCCGCAAATTGCGCAGCGAAATGAGCCTTCCCGAGCGGATGCTCTGGCGGGTGTTGCGAGGGCGGCCGGATGGTTTCAAGTTTCGACGCCAACACCCGGCGGGCATCTATATTCTGGATTTCTATTGTCCGGCGGTGCGGCTGGCGATCGAGGTCGATGGGCGAACGCATGACGGTGAGCGCGCTGCGCGACAGGATGCGGTCCGATCAAATTTCCTGAAGTCGCAGCATGTCGCGACGCTGCGCGTGCCGGCAACGGCGATCATGACCAATTTGGAGAGCGCGATGATGCGGATAATGGACGTGTGCAAGGAACGGGCGATGAAGATCAGCGAACGACAAGGCAAACCGCCTGTGCCCCTCCACCATCCTGCGGATGGTCCCCCTCCCCGTGCCGGGGAGGATCGGCCATGATCCAATCCCTCCTCATCGCCAATCGTGGCGAGATCGCCTGCCGCATTATCAGCACCGCGCGCGAGATGGGCATCAGGACCGTTGCGGTCTATTCGGACGCCGACGCCAAGGCGCTCCATGTGCGCGAGGCCGATGAAGCCGTGCATATCGGGCCGTCGCCGGCGCGTGAATCCTATCTGGTGGGGGAGAAGATCATCGCCGCCGCCAAGGCGACCGGGGCCGAGGCGATCCATCCGGGTTATGGCTTTCTGTCCGAAAATGCCGAGTTCGCGCAGGCGGTCCTCGATGCGGGGCTCGTGTGGGTCGGGCCGAAACCGTCGTCGATCACCGCCATGGGGCTGAAGGACGCCGCGAAGAAGCTGATGGCCGAGGCCGGGGTGCCGGTGACGCCGGGCTATATGGGCGAAAATCAGGACCCCGCTTTCCTCGCCGAGCAGGCCGCGCAGATCGGCTATCCCGTCCTTATCAAGGCGGTCGCGGGCGGCGGCGGCAAGGGGATGCGCAAGGTCGATGCCGAGGCCGATTTCGCCGACGCGCTCGCCTCGTGCCAGCGCGAGGCGGCGGCGTCGTTCGGCAACGACCATGTGCTGATCGAAAAATATATCCTGACCCCGCGCCATATCGAGGTGCAGGTGTTCGGCGACGCCCACGGCAACGTCGTCCACCTGTTCGAGCGCGACTGCTCGCTCCAGCGGCGGCACCAGAAGGTGATCGAGGAAGCTCCTGCCCCCGGCATGGACGAAGCGACGCGGGCCGAGCTTTGCGCCGCCGCGGTGCGCGCCGCGAAGGCGGTCGACTATGTCGGCGCGGGGACGATCGAATTCATCGCCGACGCCAGCGAGGGCCTGCGCGCCGACCGCATCTGGTTCATGGAAATGAACACGCGCCTTCAGGTCGAGCATCCGGTGACCGAGGAAATCACCGGCGTCGATCTGGTCGAATGGCAGCTTCGCGTTGCATCGGGCGAGCCCTTGCCGCTAACGCAAGAGCAATTGGCGATCAACGGCTGGGCGATGGAGGCGCGGCTCTATGCCGAAGACCCGGCGAAGGGCTTCCTGCCCTCGATCGGCACGCTCGAACTCTTCCAGCTTCCCGAACATCTCGGCCGCATCGACACCGGCGTTTACGAGGGCGCCGAGGTTTCCCCTTTCTACGATCCGATGATCGCGAAGGTCATCGCTTATGGAGAGGATCGAGAGGAAGCGCGCGCGATGCTGTCGGAGATGCTGGAGGACAGCGCGATCTGGCCGGTAAAAACGAACGCGGCCTTCCTGATTGCCGCGCTCGATCATCCCGATTTCGTGGCGGGTACGGTCGATACGGGGCTGATCGGCCGCGACGGCGACCGCATGGCCGCCGAGCCGGCGCCATCGAGCCAAGCGCTGACCAACGCTGCGATGGCGATGGTGCCGCGCTCGCTCCAATCGGGCTTTCGCCTCAACGCCCCCGATGTGCGCAGCGTGCCCTTCCTGCTCGACGGCAAACGCGTGGACGTGACGCTCCACGGCCCCGGCGCCGACGAGCCCGCGCCATCGATGCTGATCGCCGAAGCGGGCTCGGTCTGGCAATTGTCGCCATGGCGCGCGGTTGGGGGTGCGAGCGGTAGCGCCGGTGACGGCGCGATCCTGTCGCCGATGCCGGGCAAGATCATCGCGGTCGATGTCGCAGCGGGTGACGCGGTAACCAAAGGGCAGAAATTGCTGACGCTCGAGGCGATGAAGATGGAGCATAGCCTGACCGCGCCGTTCGACGGCGTCGTCGCCGAACTCAATGCCGTCGCGGGCGCACAGGTGCAGGTCGAGGCGCTGCTCGCCAAGATCGAGGCGGCCGAATGAGCGGCTTTATCCTCCGCGACGCGACGAAGGCCGACCTTCCCGCGATCCTCGCCATGCTCGCCGAGGATGTGATTCCGCCGGGCCGCGAGGCCGACCCATCGGACCCGCGTTATCTCGCCGCGTTCGAGGCGATCGACGCCGACCCGAACCAGCGCCTGATCGCGGCGGAACTGGGCGGCCGCGTCGTCGGGACGATGCAACTGAGCTTCCTGCCGGGGCTTTCCTTTATCGGAAGCTGGCGCGGACTGATCGAGGCGGTGCGCATCGTCGCCGACCTGCGCGGACAGAGACTGGGCGAGCAGATGATCCTGTGGGCGGTGGACCAGTGCCGCGCACGCGATTGCAAGCTTGTCCAATTGACGTCGTCGTCTACACGCACCGCGGCGCACCGCTTCTATGCCCGGCTCGGCTTCTTGCAGAGCCATGTCGGCATGAAATTGCATTTGAGGGACTGACGATGGCAGGCAGGTTTTTCGACGAATGGACGATCGGCGACACGCTCGCGCACGACATAAGGCGCACGGTGACCGAGACCGACAATCTGTTGTTCACGACGATGACGCACAATCCGCAGCCGCTGCATCTCGACATCGAGGCGGCGAAGGCGTCGGAGTTCGGGCAGATTCTCGTCAACGGCACCTTCACCTTTAGCCTGATGGTCGGGCTGTCGGTCGGCGACACGACGCTCGGCACGCTCGTCGCCAACCTCGGCTACGACAAGTTGGTGATGCCGAAACCCGTGTTCCTCGGCGACACGCTGCGCGCGACGAGCGAGGTGATCGGCCTCAAGGAATCGAAATCGCGGCCGAATGCGGGTATCGTCACCTTCCTGCACCGCTGCATCAACCAACGCGACGAGACCGTCTGCCAGTGCGAACGATCGGCGCTGATCAAGAAGAAGGACGCCTGATGCGCCTCCGCTCCCTGCTCTTCGTCCCCGGCGACCGCCCCGAACGCTTCGCCAAGGCGGCCGCGTCGGGCGCCGATGCGATCATCCTCGATCTAGAGGATTCGGTTTCGCTCGCGAACAAGGAGGCGGCGCGCGCCGCGATTGCCGACTATCTGGCAGGCGAACGCGAGGTCATCACATTGGTGCGCGTCAATCCGCTCGACGGGCATATGACCGCAGCCGATGTTGCGGCGATCGCCGCCGCGCGACCCGACGCGATCATGCTTCCCAAAGCCGAGGGCGCGCCGAGCATCCAGCAACTCGACACGATCCTGCGCAGCGAATCCGCGCGCGATGCGTCGCTACCGCCGATCCTGCCGATCGCGACCGAAACGCCCGCGGCGATCTTCACCCTCGGCAGCTATCGCGAAGCGAAGGAGCGACTCGTCGGCCTGACCTGGGGTGCCGAGGATTTGCCTGCGGCGATCGGTGCGACGACGAGCCGGAACGAGGACGGCAGCTACACCTCACCCTATGAGGTCGCGCGCGCGCTGACCCTGTTCGCGGCGCATGGCGCGGGGGTCGCGGCGATCGACACCGTCTTTCCCGCGATCAAGGACGAAGCGGGGCTTGCCGCCTATGCCGCGCGCGCGCGGCGCGACGGCTTTACCGGCATGATGGCGATTCATCCTTCGCAGGTCGCGCCGATCAACGCCGCCTTCACGCCCTCGGCCGATGAGGTCGCGCGCGCGCAGGCGATCGTCGATGCCTTCGCCGCCAATCCGGGGGTCGGCGTGCTGCAGGTCGACGGCAAGATGGTCGATGCGCCGCACCTCAAGCAGGCGCAGCATATATTGTCGCTGGCCGATTGATCAGGCGCTGCAAGCGGGGCCGCGCAGCCATTTCTGCGTTTCGTGGGTGCGAAAGCGCACCATGCCCTGACTGGTCTGCATGGTGACGACATTGTCGAACTCCATGCTGGTACGCGTATAAGTGCCGCGGATCGTGATCTGGAGATTGCCCTTCGGATCTCCCGCGATCTTGCAGTTGAGATAGCCGCTCACGCGGCCGCCGTTCATCTTGAACGACCCGATCGTGCATTGCGATTCATGCCGGGGGTCGAACAGTTCGACATCGGGCTTTGCAGCGACTTTCTCGCTTATGCAGTCCTCGGGATCGGGGTCGGTTTCAACCATGTCCTTGATCTGTTTCTGATATTCGGGCGGAAGCTCGGGGAACAATATCTGCACCATCTCGCGCTTGCCGGTCCAGATGCCCGGCTCGATCGGATTGGCGGCGACCTCGCCCGCCGGCACGGCATCCAATCCGCGAGAATGCCACCATAAGCCCCCCGCCAGCGCCGCGACGAGCACCGCCCCCGCAAGCCGCAGCCACAAGGTCCGGCGGCGCGGTGCGGTAGAGTGAGTCGCTGCGGTGGGCGCGAACGCGCTTGGCGTCGGCTTACCCGATATTGCTGCGACGATACGGTCGACCGCCTGCTCCTCACCCGCGAACCAGTCGATCCACTGATAATCCTTGAGCCAATAGGCGAGCCCCTGCGCCGGGACATCCTCCAGCCGCACCGGAAGAATCGTCTTGTTGCCGTCTTCACCCAGCATCAATTCGCGCTTCACATGGCGCGACTGGTCGGACTGGGCGCAAAAGAGCAGGACGATCGCATCGGACCGCGCGATCTGATCCAGGATCGCCTGATCGAAAGCAGTGCCCGCTGCAATATCGTCGGGCGCGAGCCAGCCGTCGATCCCGCGCGCCGCCAACAGCGTCTTGAGACGCCGCGCGATGGCGACCTGCGAACTGTGATGGCTGATGAAGGCGGAAGGCCGCTTCGGATCGACAGGCATGGCAGCGGCGTCCGGCATCGCAGAACATCATATGAGCGAATGCAGCGCCCGCAAGTGATTATGCGCACAGCCTAAATCACGACCGACGCAGTCTCCGTCGCATCCAGTCGCGGCCGCGGTGCCAGCTCTTCTTCAGCCCACGCTCGGCGATGCCTTCGAACATCGCATCGGGGCTCGTGGGGTCAAGCAGTTCGTTATCGGCGATGAACTCGTCGAGCGGCCCCGGCGGGACGAGGTCGAGCATTTCGAGCGAGCGGCCGTCGCCGCGCAGCGCCTCGATCGTTTCGATCAGCGATCCCGCGGCATCGAAATGGTGCGCGACCTCTTCGGGGTCGACGTCCAGATGCTCGGCGATTAAGGACTCGCGCAGGCGCCGGATAGTGGGCTCGACGCCGCGGTTCGCGGGCAGCGCAGTGTCGATCGTCACGTCGCACTCGCTGTCGAGTCCCATCGATCGGTTGTTCATGTTCGCCGATCCGACGCGCAGCATCCGGTCGTCGACGATCGCGGTCTTGGCGTGGACATAGATGGGCTCGCCATCCTGCGTGCGCGGATAATAGACTTTCAGCCGGTCGCCGTGCTTCGCCTTCGCGACCGCGCGGACGAGCTGAACGCGTGCCGCGTCCATCGCCATCTGTTCGAGCCAGCCGTCGGCGGTCTTGGGCATCACCATCACGAATTCGGGCGGATCATCCTCGTCCAGCCGCTCGGCGATCGCGGCGGCGATCTTGCCGCAGGTGAAATATTGATTCTCGAAATAGACGAAACGCTTCGCGGCGGCGATCATGTCGAGATAGAGGCGCTCGATCTCGCGGATTTCGGGATGGCCGTCATATTCGGCGCGCGTGCGCGAAATGGCGACGTCGACGCCCTCGAAGTCCGGGTCGAGGTCGTCCGGCCAATTCTCTCCCTTGCCGCTCAATTCGCGCAGCGGCTTTTTCGTCGCGCGCTGCCAGCGCTCGTTGCCGAGGTCGGCGAGTGCGTTGCCGACCGGCCCCGCAAGGATCATCGTGCTGTCGTGCCACGGCATATAGGGCTTGCCGTCGGGCGCGGTGCGATGCGGATCGGCATCCTTGTGCTCGCGCGTGTCCCAGCGGTTCGCGCCGACATCGATGCCGCCGCACACCGCGAGGTGATCGTCGAACACCGCGACCTTCTGATGGTGACTGCACCCGACCGGATGCGCGCTGTCGAGGCGAAAACTGATCGAGCGCGTCAGCTTCCAGCGCAGCACCATCGAGACGATGCGCGGCATCGCGAACTGCTTGAGCCCGCCGAAATTCCAGCGCAGGATGTCGATGTCGCGATCGGGGCAGTTCTTCGCGAGGCGGAGCAGATAGTCGCCGAGCGGTTCGCCCTTCCCTTGGCTGTCGGGCTTCAGCGCGATGCGCGGGTCGAAGTCCCAGCCGATGAGCAGGATACGTTCCTTCGCATCGGCCATGAGCCGTTCGAGCAGCGCATAATAATCGGCGGCATCGACGATCATCCGCACCTTGTCGGCGCGCTCGATCCGCCAGCAGTTGCGGCCCTCGACGACGATCGGTGTCAGTTCGCTCCCCATCGCCGCCAGCACGCATGATGGCGGTGATGGTTGCAAGCGCTTTTCCTCAGGCGGCGAAGAATTGCTCCGGCGTCAGCGCCATCATCGCCTCACTACCCGCCTCGATCTTGCGGCGCAGTGCGCCGGCGTCGGGGATGAAGCGTTCGCCGAAGTGGCGCGCCGTCACGATCTTCGCCTCGAGAAACTCCTTGTTGCCGCGCCCGTCGTCGAGCGCTTTCTGCGCGGCTTCTGCCATGCGCAGCCACATCAGGCCGAGCGCGACGATGCCGGTGATGTGCATATAGTGATGCGCACCCGCGCCGACATTGTTCGGGTTGGTCATGCCGTTCGCCATGAACCACATGGTCGCGGCCTTGAGCTCGCCGTTCGCCTTTTCGAGGCGTCCCGCGAAATCGGCGAAGGCGGGCTTGCCCTTCGCGGCGGCGCATTCGGCGTCGACGATCGCGAAGAGGGCCTGGATCGCACGGCCGCCGTTCTGCGCGAGCTTGCGCCCGACGAGGTCCATCGCCTGCACCCCGTTCGCGCCTTCGTAGATCATGGTGATGCGGGCATCGCGGACATATTGGCTCATGCCCTGTTCCTCGATGTAGCCGTGGCCGCCGAACACCTGCTGCGCGTTCACCGCGACCTCGAACCCCTTGTCGGTGCCATAGCCCTTGATGACGGGGGTAAGCAGGCTGACGAGGTCGTCGGCCTGCTGGCGCTCCTCCTCGCTTTCGGCGGCATGGGTGAGGTCAACCTGCAGCGCGCCCCACAGGCAGAGCGCGCGCAGCCCCTCGACCACCGCCTTGCCGTCCATCAGCATCCGGCGCACGTCGGGGTGGACGAACAACGGATCGGCCTTTTCCTGCGGGTCGGCGGGGCCGGTGAGCGCGCGGCCCTGACGGCGGTCCTGCGCATATTGCACCGCATTCTGGAAGGCGATGTCGGCCTGTCCCAGCCCCTGGATGCCGACGCCGAGGCGCGCGGCGTTCATCATCACGAACATCGCGGCGAGGCCCTTATTCTCCTCGCCGACCATCCAGCCTTTCGCGCCGTCATAATTCATCACGCAGGTCGCATTGGCGTGGATACCCATCTTGTGCTCGATCGAGCCGCACGACAGCGTATTGCGCTCGCCGAGCGAGCCGTCGTCGTTGACGAGGAACTTTGGCACGATGAACAGCGAGATGCCCTTGACGCTGTCGGGCGCGTCGGGAGTCTTCGCGAGGACGAGGTGGATGATGTTGTCGGTCAGGTCGTGCTCGCCCGACGAAATGAAGATCTTGGTGCCGGTGATCGCGTGGCTGCCGTCGCCGTTCGGCACCGCGCGGGTGCGGATCAGGCCGAGGTCGGTGCCGCAGTGCGGCTCGGTCAGGTTCATCGTCCCGCCCCATTCGCCCGAGATCATCCGCGGCGCATAGGTCGCCTTCTGCTCATCCGATCCCTTGACGAGGATCGCGGCGACCGCGGCCTGCGTCAGCCCCGGATACATGGCGAAGGCCTGGTTCGCGGCCATGCGATATTCCTCGACCGGAAAGCCGACGACGTGCGGCAGGCCCTGCCCGCCGAATTCCTCGGGCTGGGTCAGCAGCGTCCAGCCGGACTCGCAATAGGCCTTATAGGCCTCTTTGAACCCGTCGGGCGTCGTCACCGATCCGTCGTCGTGGCGGGTGCAGCCCTGCTGGTCGCCCGAATAGTTGATCGGAAACAGCACTTCCTCGCAGAATTTGGCCGCTTCGGTCAGCACCGCCTCGACCATGTCGGGCGACGCATTGGCGAAGCCCGGCAGGGCCGCATAGCGATCGATGCCGAGCACGTCGTTGAGCAGGAACAGCGTATCTTGAACGGGGGCGCGGTAAACGGGCATGACTCGTCTTTCTGAAAATCACGGGTTGGCAAATATCTCGCCCGGGGAGGCCAGGAGCCGAAGCTCAGCGCACTTTTCGGCCTGCCTCGACCTTTTTGACCGTATCGATGAACCGTGTCAGTTCGTCGACGGCGCTATCGATATCGTCGCGCTGGCGCTGCAACAACGCAATCCGCTGCTCGCACTTTTCTATCGTCACCTGGCGCTGGGTCTTGCGCCCGTCGCCGACGTCGTAGAGGTCGATCATCTCGCGAATGTCGGCCAGGCTGAAACCGGTGCGCTTCGCGCGCAATATCCAGGCGAGCCGCGCGCGGTCGCGCTTCGAATAGATGCGCGACAAGCCGCGGCGCGAAGGGCTGATCAGCCCTTCGTCCTCGTAAAAGCGCAGCGCGCGCGCGGTGACACCGAATTCGGTCGACAGATCGGTGATGCTGAACTGGTCGCGGCCGAGGTGATCGGGCGTATCGATATGGGCGTGGCCGTATTCTTCGGTCATGCGGCGAGGATAGTTTCCGTTGACGTGAACGTCAAGGCTGGCCGAGCGGCAGGGCGCCTGCAACATCAATCGCCGCAGAGCCCGATGATATTGCCGCGCCCGTCGCTGATACGCAAGCGTTTCGCATCCTCTTCGGACCAGCTCGCGCGCGGCAGATCGAGCCCGGCGAGCGAAGCGCGCGCGGGGCACAGGCTGTCGCATTGCGACGACAGCTTTCCGGGCAGGCGAAGCTCGTCCTCTTCCTCGCGCACCAGCATGTCGCAGTCCTCGACACCGGCAAAGCGCATCCGCCAACCGTCGCGCTCGCTCGTCATCGTGCCGCGCGCGGTGCAGCGCAGGCCGGGGCCGAAGGACGCCGTGACCGCGAAGCGCCAGCGCCCCGCTCCATCGGGGACCGCGCACATCGCGTCGCGCCCCAGTTCATGGCTTCGCTCGAACACGCCGGTGGGTGTCGCCGTGTCGGGACGAACGACCCCGCGCTCGCGCGCCGCGATTTCGAGCGGATTGCCCGCGTCGATTTCGCTGCCCGCGCGATCGGGCGCCCCCCGGTCGCAGCCGGCAAGCAACAGCGGCAGGATCAACCAGAGAGCGCGGCGATCAGGCATCGTCATCAAGGAACGTCAGCGACCCATCGCGTTCGACCCGGCGATAGAAGCACGAGCGGCGCCCGGTGTGGCACGCTGGCCCCGCCGGTCGGACGCGCAGCAGCAGCGCATCCTGGTCGCAATCCACGCGCATCTCGACCAGTGTCAGCTCATTGCCCGACGTCTCGCCCTTGCGCCACAGCGAGCGGCGCGAGCGCGACCAGAAATGCGCCGCGCCGGTCTGCTGCGTCAGCCGGATCGCATCGGCGTTCATATGCGCCACCATCAGCAACGTGCCGGTCTCCGCATCGGTGACGATCGCGGTGACGAGGCCCGCGGCGTCGAAGCGCGGCAGGAAGCGGTCGGTTTCGTCGCTGGCAGGGTCCATGCGCAGCGCTTTAGAGCAGGACCGGGGCCGCTGTCACCCCACCGGTGGCGGCGCTCGATGACAATAGTGTGAAGTTGGGGGGCGACATTTGGAACAACCGCTCCTATATGCGCGGCAGTCACCGCCCCCTGCCCCTGGATCGACATGCTGACGACGCATCCTTTCGATGACGACAAGCTCCGCGAGGAGTGCGGCGTCTTTGGTATCCATGGCGCCGAAAGCGCCGCCGCCGTGGTCGCGCTGGGGCTGCACGCCCTGCAGCACCGCGGGCAGGAAGCCGCCGGGATCACCGCCTTCGACGGCAAGGAATTCCACACCCACCGGGCGATGGGGCATGTCGCGGGCAATTTCGACCGCGACGACATCATGCGCCAGCTTGGCGGTAATTCGTCGATCGGCCATGTCCGCTATTCGACGACGGGCGAAACCGCGCTGCGCAACGTCCAGCCCTTGTTCGCCGACCTGGCGACCGGCGGCTTCGCGGTCGCGCACAACGGCAATATCTCGAACGCGACGGCGCTGCGCAAGATTCTCGTGCGTCGCGGTTCGATCTTCCAGTCGACCAGCGATACCGAGGTGATCATCCACCTCGTCGCGACGTCCAACTACCGCACCCTGCTCGACCGCTTCATCGACGCGCTGAAACAGGTCGAGGGCGCCTATTCGCTGATCTGCCTGACCGCCGAGGGCATGATCGGATGCCGCGACCCGCTCGGCATCCGCCCGCTCGTTCTCGGCAAGCTGGGCGACGCCTATATCCTCGCGTCGGAGACGGTGGCGCTAGACGTCGTCGGGGCCGAATTCGTCCGCTCGGTCGAGCCCGGCGAACTGGTGATCATCCGCGAGGGCGAACTGACGTCGCACCACCCCTTCGCCGAACGCGCGGCGCGGCCGTGCATCTTCGAATATGTCTATTTCTCGCGCCCCGATTCGATCGTCGACGGGACGAGCGTCTATTCGGTGCGCAAGGCGATCGGCGCCGAACTGGCGCGCGAAAATCCGGTCGATGCCGACCTCGTCATTCCGGTCCCCGATTCGGGCACCCCGGCGGCGATCGGCTATGCGCAGGAATCGGGCATTCCCTTCGAGCTTGGGATCATCCGTTCACACTATGTCGGCCGCACCTTCATCCAGCCGGGCGACAAGGTTCGCCACCTCGGCGTCAAGCTGAAGCACAATGCCAACCGCGCGCTGATCGCGGGCAAGCGCATCGTGCTGATCGACGATTCGATCGTGCGCGGCACGACCAGCCTCAAGATCGTGCAGATGATGCGCGATGCGGGCGCGGCCGAGGTGCATATGCGGATCGCCAGCCCGCCGACCCAGCATAGCTGCTTTTACGGCGTCGACACGCCCGAGCGCGCGAAACTGCTCGCGGCGCAGATGACGGTCGGGCAGATGGCGAATTTCATCAACGCGGACAGCCTGTCCTTCCTGACCATCGACGGCCTCTATCGTGCGCTCGGCGAAGCGAAGCGCGCCGACGACGCTCCGCAATATTGCGACGCCTGCTTCACCGGCGACTATCCGACGACGCTGACCGATTTCGACGAAAACAGCATCGACGATCAGTTTTCGCTGCTTGCCGAGCGGGTTGTCTGACGACATGACCATAAAATCTGAAGAATTGGCGGGCCAGGTCGCGCTCGTCACCGGGGCGAGCCGCGGCATCGGCGAAGCGATCGCGGAATCGCTCGCGGCGCGCGGCGCGCATGTCGTGATCACCGCGCGCACCGCGGGCGGGCTTGAGGACCTCGAGGACCGCATCCACAACGCCGGCGGCAGCGCGACGATCGCGCCGCTCGACCTCACCGACGGCGACAGCATCGCCCGCCTCGCGAGCGCGATGGCCGAGCGCTGGAAAAAGCTCGACATGTTGGTCCTGAACGCCGCGATGCTCGGCACGCTGACTCCGGTCGCGGCGATCGACGGCAAGGAATTCAACCGCCTGCTGACGCTGAACCTGATCGCGCAGCAGGCGCTGATCGCCAATTTCGACCCGCTACTTCGCCGTGCGACAAGCGGCCGCCTGCTCGCGCTGTCGAGCGGCGTCGCACGCAACCCGCGCGCCTATTGGGGCGCCTATGCCGCGTCGAAGGCCGCGCTCGAAGCGCTGGTGACCAGCTATGGCGCGGAAATGCGCAATATCTCGGGCGTCCGCACCGCGATCCTCGATCCCGGCGGCACCCGCACCCAGATGCGCGCGCGCGCCTATCCGGGCGAAGATCCGCACAGCATCAAGGATCCCGCGGCGGTCGGCGAATTCGTCGCTGCGATGATGGTCGAGGGTTTCGACAGCACCGCTTTTCACGCGCTGCCCAAAGTGATGCTGGACGCTTAACCCGTTCTTTGCAACTCTGTGCCAAATGCGGGCAGGTTTGGAGTTGGGGCGAAGGTTTTGGGAATGAAAAACAGCATCTTGCGATCGGCGATCGCCGCTTTGGTCGGCATCCTCGTCGCCTTCGCCCTGCTCTGGCTGGCGCAATATGCGGGCAGCGAGATCGCCCCCGCCGAATATGACGTTAATACGGGAGAAATCCTGATCCCGCTGGGCTCGACGATCGCGCTGATCGTCGGCTGGTTCGTCGGCACCTTCGGTGGCGCGTGGCTCGCTATGCGGGTTTCGGGCGGCAACGGCCCGGGCTGGGTCGTCGCCGGCGCAGTGATCGGCGCGGCGCTCTATAGCGCCGCCGATTTTTCGGATAGCTGGTGGATCATGGCGTTGGGCGTGCTCGTTCCCTTCGCCGCAGCTTGGGTCGCGCAGCGGGCTGCGGGCGCCGCGGCCTGATCGTCGCCCCCGCGAAGGCGGGGGCCGCTATCAGCGTAGCGCAAGGCGACCAGCTGCCCTCGCCTTCGCGGGGGCGACAGGTTTTATTTCGCCTCCCGATCCACCGCCGCCTGCACCGCCTTGTAAAAGGCCTCGCGCGCCTTGCCAACGCCTTCGGGGTCGGTGGCGGTCGGCCAGTTGCCATTCGAGGCGATCACCAGCTTACGCTTCGGGTCGATGAAGATGCCCTGACCGAAAATGCCCTGCGCGGCGAAGCTGCCGTCGTCGTTCGTCCACCATTGATAGCCATAGCCGCGCCCCGGCAAGTCGATGTCGGCCTGCTTGGTGGTGGCTGCGGGCAGCCAGTCGTCGGGCAGCACTTTCTGCCCGCCCGCGACGCCGCCGTTCAGGATGAATTCGCCGAGCCGCGCATAATCGCGCAGGCTCGCCGAGATGCAGCAGCCGCTGATCTCATGCCCCGTCGGCCCGAGCATCCACACCGCGTCCTGCTCCATGCCGAAGGGCTTCCACACCTTCTCCGACAGATAGTCGGACAGTGTCTTGCCGGTCGCGCTCGACACCAGCACGCCGATCAAATTGGTCTCGCCGGTCTTGTAGACCCATTTCGACCCCGCAGGCGCCTCGCGGGGCAGCGTCTTCATATAGCTGACGGTGATATCCTCGCCCGCGACCGGCTTTTGCAGATTGAACTGCGCGACGTCGGATTTGGGATCGGTATAATCCTCGTTCCATTTGACGCCCGACGTCATCGTCAAAAGCTGTCGCACGCTGACGTCGTCATAGGCCGAGCCGCGCAGGCCGGGGATATAGACGGTCACCTTGTCGTCGAGGCTTTTGATATAGCCGTCCTTCACCGCCGCGCCGACGAGCGTCGAGGTGAAGCTCTTGGCGACCGAAAAGCTGGTCCAGCGGCCTGCCGCGGCATAGCCGAGCGCATATTTTTCGAGCCGGATCTTGCCGTCCTGGACGATGATCAGTCCCGCGTTGCGTTGCTGCGCCATATGCGCGTCGACATCGAGGCCGAGGTCGATCGGTTTGCCCTCGGGCAGCGGGTAAACGGGGCCGCCCGCCTTGATCGTGTGGACGACGACCTTGGGAACCGTCTCCATCGTGCGGAAAGCGGCGTCACGCTGGTCCTGGCTCCAAAACAGCACGTTCAAATCCTCCGGCAGTTTCTGGGAAATGGTGTCGGCGGTCTGCGCCGTCGCGGGGGCGGTCAGCGCCGCCGTCGCCGTGCCCAACAGCACGGCCGCCCAAAATCTTCGCATCATTCTCTCCCCTGTTTTCAGGCTGTTTTTTCCAAAGTGACCTGCGCAACGTCGATACCGCCGCCGCGAAAACCGCCTTCGCAATATTGCAGATAATAGCGCCAGAGCCGCACGAAACGCTCGTCGAAGCCCGCTGGCAGCCGCCCGTCCGCGACTGCGACGTCGAAGCGCTCGCGCCACTGGCGCAGTGTCTCGGCATAGTCGGTGCCGAAGCGGTGGACGTCGCGCCACGCAAGACCCCGCTCCTCGGCGAGCGCGCGAAAACGGCTTTCGGACATCAGGCAGCCGCCCGGAAAAATATAGGCCTGGATGAAATCGGTGCTCGCCGCATAGCGTTCGAACAGCGCGTCGGTGATCAGGATATACTGGATCGCGGCGCGCCCGCCGGGACGCAGCAGCCGCGCGATCGCATCCATATAGGCAGGCCAATAGGCCTGTCCCACCGCCTCGACCATCTCGACGCTGGCAATCGCGTCATAGGGACCCACGGCATCGCGATAGTCGCAAAGCTCGATTGCCGAACGGCCCGACAGATCGACGGCGTTCAGCCGCCGGTCCGCGACCTCTGCCTGCGCGGGAGACAGGGTGATACCGGTATAGATCACGTCGTGACGTTCGACCGCACGCTCGGCGAGCGCCCCCCAGCCGCAGCCGATCTCCAGCAACCGACTACCCGATCGAAGGTCGAGACGGTCCAGAATCGCATCGACCTTCGCCGCCTGCGCGTCTTCGAGCGACTGGCCCGGATCGGCGAAAAGCGCGCTGGAATAGTTCATCCCCTTGTCGAGCCATAGGCGGTAGAAATCATTGCCGAGGTCATAATGCGCATGGATATTGCGGCGAGCGCCCGCGCGGCTGTTGCGGTTCAGGAAATGCGCCGCCCGCGCCATCCATCGCCACGGCCCGCGCGACCGCCCCGCATTGCCGAGCGCCTCGCCATTGCGCATGAACAGGTCGAACAGCGGCACCGGGTCGGGCGAATCCCATTCCCCCAAGTCCCACGCGCGATACCAGCCGACCGACCCCGACAAAGCGAGCCGCACCAGCGCGGTCCAGCTTTTGAGATAGACGACCGCGGTCGGCCCCTTGCCACGCCCGCCGAGAATACGCACGCTGCCGTCGGGCAAATAGCCCTCGAGCGTTCCGTGCGCGAGCCCGGCGTCGATCCGGTCGAGCTGACGATGAAAAAAGCGCGCCGGCGCCAGCGCCATCAGCCGCGCCAGCGCCCCCCCCGAGCCGAACGCCCGGTCGGCGCGAAGCAGCTCCTTGCCGCGGCGGGGACTGACATGCGTGTTCATTATCGCCTTCCTGCCGCAAAAGCGGCATCCTGACAATCGGCCGTGCACGCCGTCATGGCGTCACACGATGAAAGGGAGCGAAACGCGCGGCGATCGGCGTTTCCGAACGAGGAACGCGCATAGCCTTTTGAGGGTTGCGCGGCGGTCATTCAGGATGGCTGGCGGTGTCGGGCGCCGTCACGCGAACCATGAATCGGTCGCGTGCGAAGGATTGCATATAGCGTTGGTCGTGCAGGACGATCGCATTGCCGTCGCGCTCGGCGATCGGCATCCGCGCCCAGAACAGAAAGGCACGCGCCGCCGGGTCGGCCTTCACCCATGTCGCAAGGCGCGGATCGTCCATCCCCGTCGGCTTGCCGACAATGTCGAGCGTGCCCCCGACGCCGGGCGCGAAGGTGCCGCTGCCGTAGCGATCGCCGGCGCGCCAGAAGATGTCGCGTTTCCAGAAGGCCAGCGGCGGCGGACTGGCGACGGCGACTATGTCGGTCTTTCCGGTCGCGCGCAGCGCTTCGGTGGTCGTTCGCTCCGCAACATTCGTGATCAGGCCGTTCGCGGCGATATAGACGCACACCGCCGCAAAGCCGGTCCAGGCGGGGCGCCGCCAACCGGCCTGGCCACGCCGTTCGCTCCGCAACGAGAGCCAGACCGACAGGCCGAGCGCAAGCCATATCCAAAGGTCGATGATGAACAGCGTGTCACCGTAGAACCAGCGCGAACTGAAGGGTTCGAGCAGCCGGATGCCGTAGTTGTTGAGCCAGTCGAACGCCGGATGGCTGAGACAGCCGATATAGCAGAGCGCGAGCAACCAGCCCTTATCGATGGGCACGCGCTTCGCCGGCCGCGTGCCGCGCCGCGCCTGCCAGCGATCGAGCGCGATCAGCAGCGCCCACAGCAATAGGGGCAGAACGAGCAACGCAATCGGCCCATGCGTGATCCCGCGCCGCATCGCGAGCGATTCGATGCCATAGAGGGTGCAGCCCGCGTCGATGTCGGGCAGGTTAGCGGCCAGAATCAACGCCGGCATCGCAAGGCCGGTCTTCCGCTTGAGCCCCAGCTGACCGAGAACGGCACCGACGAGACTGTGGGTCAGATTGTCCATGACTGCTTATAGAGCCGGTCCGGGCCGGCTTCGCAGGAGATCAAAGATCCGGCCCGCTTTCTGTCACCGTCCAGGTCTGCCCTTTCTTCAGCAGGTTTTGCAGGTCCGCCGTCTTGCCTTCGCTCGCGGCCTTGTTCTGGCGCCAGACGTCAGCCTCGAAGGTCGGGCGCGGGTCGTCGTAGAGGACACCGAGCGCCATCGGGAATTCGCCGAAACGCATCTCGACGAGCATATGCGCCACGCTGCGGTTGGTGACGTCGTGGACGATCACCCCCGCCGCCTGCCAGTCGCCGTCGACGACATCGACGACTTTCAGCGTCAGCGCCTGACTATCGAGTGCGATGCCCTTCGTGCCCTTGGCGAACAGCATCGGCTCACCCTGCTTGAGCCAGAGCTGGCGGTCCTCGGCACCCTTGGGCGCGGCGAAATCCTCGAACACGTCTTTATTGTAAACGATACAGTTCTGGAAAATCTCGATAAAGGCAGCGCCCTTGTGCGCGTGCGCGGCCTTCAGCACGTTCGGCAACTCCTTCGAGACGTCGAACCCGCGCGCGACGAAGCGCGCGCCGGCGCCGAGCGCGAACGCCGCGGGCTGCGCGGGACGGTCGACCGAGCCGTATGGGGTCGAGGGGCTGGTCGTGCCGACACGGCTGGTCGGCGAATATTGCCCTTTGGTCAGGCCATAGATCTCGTTGTTGAACAGCATGATCTGGCAATCGAGATTGCGGCGGATCAGGTGCATCGTGTGGTTGCCGCCGATCGACAGCCCGTCACCGTCGCCGGTGACGATCCACACGTCGAGTTCGGGATTGGCGAGCTTCAACCCGGTCGCGAACGCCGGCGCGCGGCCGTGGATCGTGTGGAAGCCATAGCTTTCCATATAATAGGGAAAGCGCGATGAGCAGCCGATGCCGCTGATGAACACCGTATTCTCCGGCACCGCGCCGATGTCGGGCAAGGTGCGCTGTACCGCCTTCAGGATCGCATAATCGCCGCAGCCGGGGCACCAGCGGACCTCCTGATCGGTCTCCCAATCCTTGAGCGTCGTCGTCCGCGCGATGGTGGTCATTTCGTTCATTGCAGCGCCTCCTCGATCGCGCTCTCGATTTCGGCGATGGTGAAAGGCTGGCCCGAAACCTTGTTCACCGGCTTCGCATCGACCAGATACTGGTCGCGCAGCACGGTTTTGAGCTGTCCCGTGTTCATCTCCGGCACGATCACCTTGTCATAGCTTTTGAGCAGCGCGCCCAGATTCGCCGGCAGCGGCCAGATGTGGCGGATGTGGATATGGCTGACGTCCACACCCTCGGCGCGCTTGCGGCGCACCGCCTGATGGATCGGACCGAAGGTCGAGCCCCAGCCGACGACCGCGAGCTTGCCGCCCTGGGCGCCGAGTTCGACGACCTGATCGGGCACCTTGATGCCGTCGATCTTGTCCTTGCGGATGTCGGTCATCGCCTGATGGTTCGACGGGGCATAGTTGATGTGGCCGGTGTCGACCTCCTTCTCGATCCCGCCGATGCGGTGGAGAAGGCCGGGGGTACCCGGCTTGACCCATGGCCGTGCGAGCTTTTCGTCGCGGCCATAGGGCTTGAAACCACCTTCGGGGACCTCGGTCAGGAATTGAACCGGGAAATCCTCATAACTGGCAAGGTCGGGGACTGCCCAGGGCTCGGCGGCGTTGGCGATATAACCGTCGGTCAGCAGCATCACCGGGGTCATATATTGCACCGCGATCCGGCACGCCTCGATCGCGCATTCGAACGCATCGCCGGGCGAGCGCGCCGCGATCACCGGCATCGGCGCGTCGCCGTTGCGGCCGTAAACCGCCTGATAGAGGTCCGATTGCTCGGTCTTGGTGGGAAGGCCCGTCGACGGGCCGCCGCGCTGCGAATTGACGATGACGAGCGGCAGCTCGGTCATGATCGCGAGCCCCATCGCCTCGCCCTTGAGCGCAATGCCGGGGCCGGACGAAGAGGTCACGCCGAGCGAGCCGCCATAGCTCGCACCGATCGCCGAGCAGATCGCCGCGATTTCGTCCTCGGCCTGGAAGGTCGTGACGTCATATTCCTTGAGCCGCGACAGATGATGCAGGATCGCCGACGCAGGCGTGATCGGATAGCCGCCGAAGAACATCGGCAGCTTGGCAAGCTGCGCCCCCGCGACGAGGCCGAGCGCGATGCCCTCCGCCCCTGTCAGCGTGCGATAGAGGCCCGGCGCGACCGGCGCGGGATCGACATGATGCTGCTTGAGCGGTCCCGCGAGTTCGGCGGTCTCGCCATAGGCGTGGCCCGCGTTGAGCGCCGCGACGTTCGCCGCCGCCAGTTCGGGCGCCTTGGCGAATTTGGCGTTCAGCCAGTCGATCAGCGGCTGACGATCGCGGTCGAACATCCAGAGCGCGAGCCCCAGCGTCCACATATTCTTGCAGCGCAACGCTTCCTTGTTGCCCAGCCCGAACGGCTTCACCGCATCCATTGTGAGCTGGCTGATATTGAGCTTGAGGAGCTGCCACTTCGCAAGGCTACCGTCGTCGAGCGGGTTCGACTCATATTTGGCCTTGGCAAGGTTGCGGTCGTTGAACTCGCCCTCATCGGCGATGATCAGGCCGCCGAGTTTCAGATTGCCCACATTGGTCTTGAGCGCCGCGGGGTTCATCGCGACGAGCACGTCGGGCGCGTCGCCCGCGGTGTCGATCGACGACGAGCCGAAGTTGATCTGAAAGGCGGAGACACCGAACAATGTCCCCTGCGGCGCCCGGATTTCTGCCGGAAAATCGGGGAAGGTCGCGAAATCATTGCCCGCCAGGGCCGACGACAGCGTGAACTGACCGCCGGTCAGTTGCATCCCGTCGCCGCTATCGCCTGCAAATCGTACCACCACTGCGTCGGAAAGAGGGGACTGCCGCTGGTCGGCTCCGTCCGCTACCGCTGTCGCCATTTTCTGTATCTGCCTTTGAATCTTGCGAACCTCTGACATGGGCCTAGGCCCGCGAGCCGCAAGCCGCAATTCAGAAAAAATTGTGCGCTGCAAAGGCGAAGCGCGTGACGGGTTTCATTTTGCGATTGAATATCGGCGGGCGATGCCGAATAGCTGGGGCCGAAAAACAATCGAGGGATGACAGGATGACCGACGGCACGACCCATTATACCCGGCCCGACGTGGCCGCCTTTCTCGCTTTCCTGAATGCCCAGGAAGGCCCGAAAATGGAGGAGATGCCGCCCGAGGCGGGCCGCCAGATGATGCGCGTGATGGGGCAGATGGCCGACGTGCCGCGCGGCGAAATCGCGAAGGTCGAGGACAAGGCGATTCCCGGCCCCGCGGGCGACATCCCGATCCGCATCTATGACAATCGTCCCGACCGTGCGGCGGGGCCGGTGATGGTCTTCTATCACGGCGGCGGCTGGGTGATCGGCGACCTCGAAACCCACGATCCCTATTGCGCCGAAGCCGCGCGCATCCTCGACATGCCGGTGGTCGCGGTCGATTACCGGCTCGCGCCCGAACATCCCTTCCCTGCCGCGCCGATCGACTGCGAGGCGGCGACGCGTTGGGTCGCGGAAAATATTCCCTGTACCGGCCTTGTCCTCTCGGGCGACAGCGCGGGCGGCAATCTGACCATCGTCACCGCGCTCGCGCTGCGCGACGCACCAGCGTCGAAGCCGGTAGTGGCGATCCATCCGATCTATCCCGCCGTGACGACGCACAACGACTGGCAGAGCTACCGCGATTTCAGCGAGGGCCATCTGCTCACCGAGGCCGGCATGATCTGGTTCGGCGAGCAATACGCCGCCGACCCCGCCGATCGCCGCGCCTCGCCGATCGATTTTCCCGCCGAGGGCCTGCCGCCGACGCTGCTGATCACCGCCGGGCTCGACCCGCTGCGCGACCAGGGCCGGGCCTATGCCGCGAAGCTGATCGAGGCGGGCGTGCCGACGACCTATCGCGAGGCGAAGGGCAATATCCACGGCTATATCTGCCTCGCGCAGGGCATCCCGAGCGCGAGGGACGACATTCGCGGCGCCTTGACAGTGCTGAAGGCGATCGTCACCGAAGCGACCGCATGAGCGACGAGTCCCTCCCCTATCGCCCCTGCGCCGGCGTGATGCTGGCGAACCGCGACGGCCGCGTCTTCGTCGGCCAGCGACTCGATTCGTCGGCCGACGCGTGGCAGATGCCGCAGGGCGGGATCGATCCGGGCGAAGAGGCCGAGGACGCGGCGATCCGCGAGCTTGGCGAGGAAACCGGCATCCACGGCGGCCTCGTCGAGATCATCGCGCGCAGCAAGACCGAGCATTTTTACGACCTGCCCGACCATCTGATGGGCAAGATGTGGGGCGGCCGATACCGCGGCCAGCGCCAGCACTGGTTCCTGATGCGCTTCATGGGCGACGACGGCGACGTCAATATTGCGACCCCGCACCCCGAATTCCGTTCGTGGCGCTGGGTCGAACTCGACGATCTCGAAAAGCTGATCGTGCCGTTCAAGCGCCAGCTCTACCGCGCCGTCGTCGAGGAATTCCGTTCGCTCGTCTGATCGCGCAGCGCGAGCGCGGTACGGAAGACGTCGGCGAACATCGCGGGCGTAAGCCGCCCGGTGTTCGTATTGTAGCGAGAGCAATGATAGCTGTCGACGAGATGCCGCCCGCTCGGCAGCGCATGGACCGCCCCGTGCGCGAAACGACAGGCGGCGAGCCGAACGCCCTCCGCTCTCAACGCGGCATCATGCGCGATGCGTCCCAGCGCGATGACAACCTTGACCTTCGACAGCGCCGCCATCTGCCCCTCGAAAAAGGGGCGGCAATGGGCGATTTCGCTGGGGATCGGCTTGTTCTGTAGCGGGAGGCATTTGACGCTGTTGACGATGATCGCGCCGTCGAGAGTCAGCCCGTCGTCAATGCGCGCCGCATAATGCCCCTTACTGAGCCCGAATTCGGCGAGCGTCGCGAACAGCAGATCGCCGGCATAGTCGCCGGTAAAGGGCCGTCCCGTGCGGTTCGCGCCATGCTTGCCGGGCGCGAGTCCCGCAAAGGCCAGCCACGCATCGGGGTCGCCGAAAGCGGGAACAGGCGCATTCCACCAGTCGGGATATTCGGCCTGGCACGCATGCCGTAGCGCCACGAGCCGCGGACAGCGCGGGCAATCACGCGGCGGCTCGCTTTCGGGCAAAGGGCTGTCAATCTCCACGCGGCTGCGATAGGCGCAGGGGATGACCAGCGCAACGCCCTTCCCCGTGCCCTTGCCGCTTTATGCGATCGGGCTTGGCTCGAACCGTCGGCACGCGCGTCACGGTGATCCGCGGCGGGTCCTGCTGGCGGCGCTGGGCGCGCTTGAGGCGGACGATATCGAGCCGGTCGATGTCAGCCCGATCATCACCAGTGAGCCGATCGGTCCCTCGCGCCGGCGCTACGCCAACGCGGTTGCGCTGGTCGCCTCGCCGCTCAGCCCGCCCGAAATGCTCGCACGCCTGCAACGGATCGAGACCGAATTCGGCCGCCGCACCGGTCAGCGCTGGAGCGCGCGAACGCTCGATCTCGATATATTATTATGGTCGGGCGGCGCGTGGAGCGACGGCGCCCTCCACATCCCGCATCCCGCGATGGCCAGGCGAGCCTTCGTGCTCGGCCCCCTCCGCGCCATCGCGCCCGATTGGCGCCATCCGCTGAGCCGCCGCACGATCCGTCAGCTTGCCGCGCGCCTTATCCGCCCCAAGCCGGTTGACCAGAGCGTCGCAGCGCACTAGGGCGACCCCTCCTTTTCTGGTGCCGATCATCGGCACCACGATGGGCCCTTAGCTCAGTCGGTAGAGCAACTGACTTTTAATCAGTAGGTCGCTGGTTCGAACCCAGCAGGGCTCACCATCTTTTCCGTCAGGGACTGACCGGCGCATCGTCGTCGTTGCTCGCAACGATGATGATCGCGGCAACGCCCGCGAGCAGGCCGATGAGCCCGATAAGCCAGCTCGAATTCCCTTCGAGTTGGTTCGCGCCGCTCGTCGCCGATACGGCGCGTGTTCCATCAATGGCCGGCGCAGCCGAAGCGGCGACCGGAGCAATGGCGATCGACGCGGCGGTCAGGGCAATCGCGGCTCGGGAAATCGGGTGCATCTCATATCCTCCTGATGGGTGGTATCGATGCATCAACCGCCGAACGCGGCGAAAGCTCCGTAAACAGGGCGCGCAATGGCTCGGTTCGGCGTCGAAACGGCACGGTCCAAAAGGAAGCGGCGCGGTCAGGCGAAATGCAGACGCCGGTATTTGCCGCGAAAATAGAGGAGCGGATCGCGGTGCGGTTCGAATTGCGCGCGCACGACGCGGCCGACAAGAATGAAGTGGTCGCCTGCTTCGTGCAGCGACTCGCCCTCGCATTCGAACGAGACGAGCGAGCTTTCGAGCAAGGGCACGCCGGTCTGGCCGGGCGCCCAGGGCAGGTTCGCGAATCGGTCTTCGCCTTTCGCCGCAAAGCGGTTCGAGGCAGGCTGCTGCCCGATCTGCAGCACATTGACGCCGAAGTGCGTTGCGCCCCGCAGCGCCGGCGCGGTGCCCGCCGTGTTGGCGATGCAGACGAGCAGCAGCGGTGGATCGAGCGAGACCGACGTGAAGCTGTTTGCGGTGAGGCCGACCGGCTGGCCGGCTGCGTCGAGAGTGGTGACGATCGTCACCCCCGTCGCGAAACATCCCATCGCGTCGCGCAGCGTCCGCGGATCCGACCCCGCCTTGAACTCGGTTGCCTCGCGCGGCTGCCGTCGTTCGAGAAATTCGAGGAGCTGGCCGAGCAGCGCTTCGCCGCGATCGGCGGTGAACGCCATGTCAGCCTCCCCGATATCGGCGCTTTCGCCGACCGGCAGCGCGGCGCGGAAAGCATCGCTCGCCGGCGTGCATTCGGCAGGCGCGAAGCCGCCGCGCACGACAAGCGTCGGCAGCGCGAGACGCGGCGCCGCGCCGACCGCCTCGTCGGTCGCCGGCATATCGACCAGCACGAGTCCAGCGGCGAGATGTGCGCCATCGGGGGCGAGCGCCTGTGCTGCAATCCAGCCGCCGCGCCGCGCCGCGACAACGACGGGGCGCGACCCCATCTGGGCTAGTACCGCACGCAGATCCTCGACATGCGCGACCTGTTCGTCGGCGCTCCAGCCGGAGCTGGACAGCGGGCGCGGTTCCAGATTGACGACGCGCCGCCCCGAAAGAACGAGCGCCTCGGCAACCGCGCGCCACGCCTCGCGGCCTTGTCCGGCGTCGGGCACCAGCAGGACGACCGGATTATTTTCGTCACCGATCAGATCGGCCGAGAGGCGAACCCCGCCAAAGCCCTTATATTCGACGATAGACAAGCCTGCTCCCTGACTGGTTGTGGAGCCGCCTGCATAGCGGCACCCGCAACCCTGCCGCAAGGCGTGGCGTCAGCAGTTCAGGCGCGAAAGCCCGCGAGCCGCTGGTCGATGATCGCATCCGCTTCGGCGATGATGCGGTCGATCAACTGTTGGCAGGTGGGAATGTCATGGATCAGCCCCTGAACCATGCCCGCCCAGAAAACGCCCTTGGTCAGATCGCCGGACTTGAGCAGTTCGCGGCCCGCGACGCCCGACACCAGTTCCTGCACGTCGCTGAACTGCGCGTCGGGATTGGCGAGACGGCGCGCGACTTCTTCGCTGACCGGGCTGCGGCCGACGCGTGCGGTGTTCTTGAAATTGCGGAAGATCAGGAAGCTGCCGCGCTCGTCATTGTCGATATAGGCCTGCTTCACATTGTCGTGGATCGGCGCCTCGGCCGTCGCGCAGAAGCGCGTGCCCATGTTGATCCCCTCGGCACCGAGCGTGAGCGCGGCGACAAGGCCGCGCCCGTCGCCGAAGCCGCCCGAGGCGAGCATCGGAATCTTCACCTTGTCGGCGGCGGCGGGGATCAGGATCAGGCCCGGAATATCGTCCTCGCCCGGATGGCCCGCGCATTCGAAGCCGTCGATCGAGATGATGTCGCAGCCCGCCTTTTCGGCCGACAGCGCGTGACGGACCGCGGTGCATTTATGCAGGATGATGACGCCGTGCGGCTTCAACATCTCCCAGATTTCGCGCACTGCCTGCGTGCCCGCGGTCTCGACGATCTTCACGCCGCCATCGATGATCGCTTGCGCATAGGCCTTGTAATCAGGCGCATTGATCGTCGGGAACACCGTCATATTCACGCCGAAAGGCTTGTCGGTCATCGACCGGCAGCGCTCGATCTCGTCGCGCAGCGCCTCGGGGCTCGGCTGGGTCAGCGCGGTCAATATGCCGAGGCCGCCGGCGTTCGACACCGCGCTTGCCAGCTCGGCATAGCCGACGCTCTGCATCCCGCCCTGCACGATCGGGTGTTCGATGCCGAGCATTTCGGTAATGCGCGTCTTGAAAGCCATTGTCGGTCCTTCTCCATTGTTCCTGCCGTTACGGCACCATTACCTTCTCCCTTGAATTAACTTGACGCTTACGTCAACGTCGGGTTGAGACTCCAGAATGGTTAGACATCGAAGGAAATCATGATGACGACGGATATGGGCATATCGGATCGGGCGCGAGCGATCGCCGCGAAGGTCGAAGCCTTCGTTCGCGAGACCGTGATCCCCTATGAAAAGGATCCCCGCCGCGACCATCATGGCGCGCCGACCGACGAACTGGTGATGGAGATGCGCGAGCATGCGCGCGCCGCGGGCGTGCTGACGCCGCACATTCTGAAGGACGGCAGCCACCTCAACCAGCGCGAAACCGCGATAGTGCTGATCAAGTCGGGCCTGTCGCCGCTCGGCCCGCTCGCCTGTAACACGATGGCGCCCGACGAGGGCAATATGTATCTGCTCGGCAAGGAGGGAAGCCCCGAACTCAAGGAACGCTTCCTGAAACCGATGGTCGAAGGGCGCGTGCGGTCGGCCTTCTTCATGACTGAGCCCGCCGATGAAGGCGGCGCGGGGTCGGACCCGTCGATGATGAAGACGACATGCCGCCCCGACGGCAATCACTGGGTCGTGAACGGCCGCAAGACCTTCATCACCGGCGCCGAGGGCGCACGCGTCGGGATCGTCATGGCGAAGGCCGAGGAAGGCGCGTGCATGTTCCTCGTCGACCTGCCCGATCCGGCGATCCGCATCGAGGAAATTCCGAACACGATCGACAGTTCGATGCCCGGCGGCCATGCGACGCTGACCATCGACAATCTGCGCGTTCCCGCCGACCAGATGCTGGGCCGGGCGGGCGAAGGCTTTCGCTATGCGCAGGTGCGTCTGTCGCCGGCCCGCCTGTCGCATTGCATGCGCTGGCTCGGCTGCTGCATCCGCGCCCACGAGATCGCGAGCGATTATGCCAACCGCCGCGAGGCGTTTGGCAAGCCGCTGATCGACCATGAAGGCGTCGGCTTCATGCTCGCCGAGAATATGATCGACCTCAAGCAGGCCGAACTGATGATCGACTGGTGCGCGGGCGTGCTCGACACGGGATCGCTCGGCACCGTCGAAAGCTCGATGGCGAAGGTCGCGGTGTCCGAAGCCTTGATGCGCATCGCCGACCGCTGCGTCCAGGTGATGGGCGGCACCGGGGTCACCGACCGCACGATCGTCGAGCAGGTCTTCCGCGAAGTCCGTGCCTTCCGCATCTATGACGGCCCGACCGAGGTTCACAAATGGAGCCTCGCCAAAAAGATCAAGCGCGACTGGAAAGCCGGGCGTGCCTGACATGCCTGTCAGTTGACGCTCGGCAAGCCGTAACGTCAAAACAACTTGACGTTTACGTTAACGTCCGGATGATGGGCTAACCAAGGGCGAGAGGAATCGGGCCGATGTCGATTTTGTACGACGAAGGGCAGCAGGCGATCGCGACCGAGTCGCGCCGCGCGCTCGAAGCGCGGGTCAGCAAGGACGAGTTGCTGCCGCTGCTCCAGACGCAGGGTGCCTATCACCAGCCGTTTTGGGCGACCGCGAAGGAACAGGGCTGGACCGCGCTCGCGCTGCCCGAGGCTTATGGCGGACTCGCGCTCGGCCTGATCGAACTCGGGCTGATCGCGCATCAGGCGGGCCGCACGCTGAGCGGCGCGCCCTTCCTGACCTCGAGCTTTGGCGCCGCGAAAGCGATCGAGCTTTACGGCAGCGATGAGCAGAGGGCGCGCTGGCTCCCCGGTCTCGCCAGCGGCGAAACGATCGGCGCGATCGCCTTCGCAGCCGGCCCCGACCCCCTGCCCGACCAGCCCCCGGTCGCGTTGACCGGCGGTCGGCTGACCGGCATCGCGGGCGCCGTTTCGGGCGGCCTGTTCGCCGATGTCGCGGTGGTGCTGGCGAGCGGACCGACGCTCGTGCTGGTCGACCTGACCGGGGTCGAGCGCACGGCCATCGACAGTTTCGACAACAGCCGCTGCATCGCCGACCTTTCCTTCGCCGATACCCCCGCCGATACGCTGGCGACCGGCGATGCCGCCCGCGCCGCCGCGCTCCATATTCTCGCCCTGCAGGCCGTCGTCACCGCGCACGAGCAGACCGGCGGCGCCGAGGCGCTGATGGAGATCGCGCGCGACTATGCCGTGACCCGCAAGGCATTTGGTCAGCCGATCGGCGCCTTCCAGTCGATCAAGCATCGCATCGCCGAGCTTTACGGCCTCGTCGAACTCGCGCGCGCGAACTGCATCCACGCCGCCTCGCGCGAGGATCAGGCCGATTTCATCACCGCCGCCGCCGCGGCGCGGCTGTCGGCGACCGAGGCCTATGACACCGCGGCGCGCGACTGCGTGCAGATTCATGGCGGCATCGGGGTGACGTGGGAAATCGGCCTCCACCTCCACATGCGCCGTGCGCGCAGCCTCGCGCTCGAACAGGGAAGCAGCTTCTTCTGGGAAGATGTGCTGGTCGGCCGCCTTGCAGGAGACGAAGCATGAGCGATCTCGAAGCCTGGCACGCCAAGGCCGCCGCCTGGTGCGAATCGATGGTGCCGACCTTCGGCAAGGCGGCGCGCAAAGGACTGAGCGTCGAAGACGATCTCGCGCTCGGTCGCCGCTATCAGAAGGCGAAGTTCGACGCCGGCTTTGCCGGGATCAACTGGCCAACCGACCTCGGCGGCCAGGGTCTCGGCCATATCGAGAAGATCACCTTCGAAGCCGAGGAGATGAAGCACGGCTTCCCCAACGTCTATTTCGGCATTTCGCTCGGCATGCCGGTGCCGGTGCTGATGCAGTTCGGCCCCGACCGCGATTTCGTGAAGGAGCGCGTGCTCAAGGCGCTGCAGGGCGAGGAAATCTGGTGCCAGCTCTTTTCGGAACCCTCGGGCGGCACCGATCTCGCAGGGCTTCGCACCCGCGCCGAAACCGACGGCAACGGCTGGAAGATCAACGGGCAGAAGGTCTGGACGAGCTGGGCGCAATATAGCGATTACGGCGTCATCGTCGTCCGCACCGACCCGACCGTCGCCAAGCACAAGGGCCTGACCTACTTCTGGGTCGACATGAAGGCGCCCGGGGTCACCGTGCGCCCGATCAAGCTCGCGGGCGGCGACAGTCACGTCAACGAAGTCTTTTTCGACGATGTGAAGATCAGCGACGATCATCGCATGTCGCCGGTCGGCGGAGGCTTCGCGGTCGCGCTCGCGACCTTGATGATCGAACGCTATGTCGCGACCGACAGCGCCGGCTTCGGCCCGCATCTCGACCTGTTCATCGACCTCGCGAAGGAAGTGCGATTGAACGGCAAGCCCGCGATCGAGGACGGGCGCATCCGCCAGCAGATCGCGCGCAACTATGCGATGCGCGCCGGGCTCGATTCGATCAACGTCCGCGCCCGGCGCATGATGGAGGCGGGGATGACGCCCGGCCCCGAGGGCTCGCTCAACAAGCTCGTCGCGGTGCGCTCGCGCCAGAAATTGTCCGAACTCGCGCTCGACCTGCAGGGTGCGGGCGGTTTCGCCTTCGACGAACATGCCTCGCCCAAGGACGATTGGGCATCGAGCTGGATCAACGCACCGACGGGCCGCATCGCGGGCGGCTCCGACGAGACGCTGCTCAACACCATCGCGGAGCGCATCCTCGGCTTGCCGCAAGATCACCGCCCCGACAAGGGCATCCCCTTCAACCAGATACCAGCCTGACAGGAGCCTCCCCATGAAACTCGATTCCTCCACCGCGGCCGTCGTCACCGGCGGCGCCTCCGGCCTCGGTCGCGCGACCGCCGAAGCGCTCGCCGCCGCAGGCGTGAAAGTCGCGATCTTCGACATCAACGACGCGCTCGGCGAAGAGGTCGCGCAGTCGATCGGCGGGCTGTTCGTCCATGTCGACATCACTGACGAACAGTCGGTGCTCGACGGCTTCGCCAAGGCGCGCGCGGCGCACGGGCAGGAACGCATCGCCGTCCACTGCGCGATGACTTCGCGTCGCGGCAAGACGCTTGCCTATGACAAGGAAACGGGGAAATTCCGCCGCACCCCGACCGCCGACTATGAATATGGCGTGGCGGGCATATTGACCGCGAGCTACCGCATCGGCTCGATCGCCGCCGAGGGCATGGCGACCCTGCCAGAACTCGAAGACGGCGAGCGCGGCGCGATCATCTTCACCGCCTCGGTCGCGGCGCAGGACGCGCAGATCGGGCAGGTGATCTACGGCTCGGCCAAGGCGGGGGTGAACGGCCTCGTCCTGCCGATGGCGCGCGATCTGATGGATCTCGGCATCCGCGTCAATTCGATCATGCCCGGCGTGTTCGGCACGCCCCTGCTCGGCAACATGAATCCGAAGGTCAAGGAGAGCCTGGAAGCCTCGGTCCCCTTCCCCAAGCGCCTCGGCAAGGCCGAGGAATATGCGAGCCTCGCGATGGAGATGGTCCGCAACACCTATTTCAACGGCCAGGCCGTCCGCCTCGACGGCGCGATCCGCATGGCGCCCCGGTAAATCCCTGACTCTACGCAATCACCTCATTCCCGAAAGGAACATCTCATGTCCGAAGCCTATATCATCGACGCCGTCCGCACCCCGCGCGGGATCGGCAAGCCCGGCAAGGGCGCGCTGTCACACCTCCACCCGCAGCACCTCGCCGCGACCGTGCTCGCCGCGATCCGCGACCGCAACAACCTCGACACCGCGACCGTCGACGACATCGTCTGGTCGACCTCCAGCCAGAACGGCAAGCAGGGCGGCGACCTCGGCCGCATGGCGGCGCTGTCGGCAGGTTATGACACCAAGGCCAGCGGCACGACGCTCGACCGCTTCTGCGGCGGCGGCATCAGCTCGGTGAACTTCGCCGCGGCGAGCGTGATGAGCGGCATGGAGGATTGCGTCATCGCCGGCGGCACCGAGATGATGAGCTACACCACCGCCTATGCCGCCGAACAGGCCAACGCCGGGCTGCCGCCGCGCCTGATGGGCTCGGGCCATGAAGCGCTCGACGAAATCCACCCCCAGTCGCATCAGGGCATCTGCGGCGACGCGATCGCGACGATGGAAGGCATCAGCCGCGAAGCGCTCGACGCGCTCGCGCTGGTGAGCCAGCAGCGCGCCGACAAGGCGATCAAGGAAGGCCGCTTCGACAAGTCGGTCGTTCCGGTGCTCAATACCGACGGCAGCGTCGCGCTCGACCATGAGGAGTTCCCGCGCCCCGAAACGACCGCCGAAGGTCTTGCCGCGCTGAATCCCAGCTTCTCCAAGATCGCCGATTTCGACATGGGCGACGGCTTCACCTTCCGGAAGCAGATCAACCGCCGCTATCCCGACCTTGAAATCCAGCATTTCCACCATGCCGGCAACTCGTCGGGGGTCGTCGACGGCGCCGCGGCGATCCTGCTGACGTCGAAGGATTATGCCGACAAGCATGGGCTGAAGCCGCGCGCGCGCGTCGTCGCCTATGCGAACATCGGCGACGATCCGACGCTGATGCTCAACGCCCCGGTTCCCGCAGCGAAGAAGGTGCTCGAAAAGGCCGGCCTCAAGAAGGAAGACATCGACGTCTGGGAAATCAACGAGGCCTTCTCGGTCGTCGCGGAAAAGTTCATCCGCGACCTCGACCTCGACCGCGAGAAGGTGAACATCAACGGCGGCGCGATGGCGCTCGGCCACCCGATCGGCGCCACCGGCTCGATCCTGATCGGCACCGCGCTCGACGAGCTTGAGCGTTCGGGCGGCCGCTACGGCCTCGTCACCATGTGTGCCGCGGGCGGCATGGCGCCCGCGATCATTATCGAACGCATCTGACCACGGCGCCCCTCTGGGCGAAGCAATATTCGGGGGCGGCGCAACGGCCGCCCCCGCATCTTTCGGGAGACACGACATGGCGGGACCGCTCAGCGGCATCAGGATCATCGAATTCGCAGGCATCGGCCCCGGCCCCTATTGCGGCATGATGCTCGCGGACCATGGCGCCGAGGTGATCCGCATCGATCGTCCCAGCGGGTTCATGGATCCGCGCGACCCGCTGTCGCGAAACCGCACCTCGATCGCGCTCGACATGAAGAATCCCGAGGCCGTCCGGATCGCGCGCGATCTCTGCAAGAGCGCCGACGGGATCATCGAGGGCTATCGCCCCGGCGTGATGGAGCGGCTGGGGCTCGGCCCCGAGGTGCTGCTCGCCGACAATCCAAAGCTCGTCTATGGGCGCATGACCGGCTGGGGCCAGTTCGGCCCCTATTCGCAGGCCGCTGGACACGACATCAACTATATCGCGCTGTCGGGCGTCCTCCACACTGTGGGCCGCGCGGGCGAGAAGCCGGTGCCGCCGGTCAATTATGTCGGTGATTTCGGCGGCGGCGGCATGATGCTTGCCTTCGGCATGGCGAGCGCGCTGCTCCACGCCGCGAAGACCGGCCAGGGTCAGGTGATCGACTGCGCGATGACCGACGGCTCGGCGCTGCTCGCGGGCATGAGCTGGGGCTTCCTCGCCATGGGCCGGCTGAACGACGCACCGGGCACCAACATGCTCGATACCGGCGCCCATTTCTATGACACCTATGCCTGCGCCGACGGCAAGTTCATCTCGATCGGGTCGATCGAGCCGCAATTCTATGCCCTGCTGCGCGAGAAGACCGGGCTCGACGCCGATCCCGCTTTCGACGCGCAGATGGACCCCACGCAATGGGGACCGCTCAAGGACAAGCTCACCGCTTTGTTCGCGACGAAGACCCGCGACGAATGGTGCGAGATCATGGAGATGACGGACGTCTGTTTCGCGCCGGTGCTCTCGCTGAACGAAGCGCCGCAGCATCCGCATAACGTCGCACGCGAAACCTTCCTGACCGTCGGCGGCGTCACACAGCCCGCCCCCGCGCCGCGCTATTCGGCGAGCGTGACCGATATCCCGCGCCCCGCCCCGGCGGTCGGCGCCGACGGCGACGCTGTGCTCGCCGCGCTCGGTTACGACGCGGCGCGGATCGCGGCGCTTCGGGGCGGCGGCGCGGTCCGCTGATCGCCATCCTTTGCTTGCAAGCATGATCCGCGAGGCATAGCCTTCGCGGGTGCAGGAGAGTTTTCGATGGGTGAATTTCTGAGTGTCGAGCGGCGGGGCAAGATCGCGATCCTGACGATGATCAAGCCCGAGAGCATGAACGCGATCGGCACCCATGCGGACTGCGACGACATCATCGACACGCTCCGCTCGCTCGGCGAGGATCGCAGCGTCAGCGCGATCATCCTGACCGGCAGCGGCAAGGCGTTCAGCGCCGGCGGCAACCTCAAGTCGATGCAGGAGCGCCAGGGCATCGGCGTGCTCGACCAGCCCGATTCGACGCGCGCCAATTATCGCCGCGGGGTGCAGGCGGTGATCCGCGCGCTGATGGACTGCGAAATCCCGATGATCGCCGCGGTCAACGGTCATGCGATCGGGCTCGGCTGCGACCTTGCCTGCACCTGCGACATCCGCATCGCGGCGGAGAGCGCCAAATTCGCGTGCAGCTTCATCAAGGTCGGGATCGTCCCCGGCGACGGCGGCGCCTGGCTGCTCCAGCGCGTGCTCGGCTATCCGCGCGCCGCCGAACTGTTCCTGACCGGCGACCGCTTCGATGCGCAGGCGGCGAAGGATTATGGCCTCGTCACCGAAGTCGTTCCCGACGCCGAACTGCTCGACCACGCCGTCGCGATTGCCGAGCGCATCGTCTGCAACCCGCCGCGCGCGCTACGCCTCACCAAGCGGCTGCTCCGCGAGGCGCAGCAAAGCCGGATGAGCGACATCCTCGAACTCAGCGCCGCCTATCAGGCGATCGTTCACGAAACCGCGGACAACCGCGAGGCGATCAACGCCTTCGTCGAGAAACGGCCGCCGGTGTTCACGGGAGAATGACGATGCAGGCCGAACGCGTCCTGCCCCTGTCGGGCGTCCACAATTTCCGCGACTATGGCGGCTATGCCGTCGAAGGCGGCGGGCGGTTGCGCAATGGAATGCTCTGGCGTTCGGCGCAGCACGAGGCGGCGACCGACGAGGACCTGACCGCAATCGACGCGATCGGCCTCGACACGATCATCGACCTGCGCGGCGACGACGAGCGCGAGGTGCACCCGTGCCGCCGATCGGGAAATTTCGCGGGCCGCGTGCTGTTCGCAGGCGGCGTCACCGCGGGCCTCGCCCCGCACCTGCAGGCCGCAGCCGCGGGCGGCGCGATCGATTTCGAGACCGCGCGGGCGCGGATGATCGATACCTATGCTGGGATGCCCTATCGCCCCGCGCTCGTCGCGACGCTGCGCCTCTATCTCGCCGCGCTCGCCGAATATGACACGCCGAGCCTCGTCCACTGTGTCGCCGGCAAGGACCGCACTGGCTTCGCCGTCGCGATCGTTCACCGGCTGCTCGGCGTGCACGAGGACGACCTGATCCAGGACTATCTGCTCACCAATACCGCCGGGCGGATCGAGGAGCGGATCGCGCAGGGCGCCCAGCATATTCGCGCGCGCCACGGCGCTGCGATCAGCGACGACGCGGTGCGCGCGCTGATGTCGGTGAACCCCGTCTATCTGGAGGCTGCGCTCGCCACCGTGCGGCGCGACCATGGCGACATCCCGACCTATGCCGAAGCGGTGCTCAACCTGACGCCCGCGATGCGCGAGGCGATGATCGACCGGCTGGTGGTCTGAGCGTCCAAGCCTCCCTCGTCATTGCGAGGAGCGAAGCGACGCGGCAATCCAGAGGTGGCGTAAACCGCTCTGGATTGCTTCGCTCCGCTCGCAATGACGATCAGAGTTCCTTCACCAGCACCCCGCCCTTGACCACCGCGTCGACATGCTCGAGCTGTCGCACGTCCGCCAGCGGATCGCCATCGACCGCGATGAGGTCGGCATAGCGGCCGACCGCGATCGTGCCGACGTCGCCGGTCATGCTCAGCGCCTCGGCCCCATTCAGCGTCGCGGCGCGGATCGCCTGCAGCGGGGTCATGCCCCATTCGACCATCTTGGCAAACTGCCGGCCATTGTCGCCGTGCGGATAGACGCCCGCGTCGGTGCCGAAGATCATGTGCACGCCCGCCTTGACCGCGCGCTGAAAAGTCTGGCGCTGCGCGAGGCCGATCGCCTTTTCCTTGTCGAGGCTTTCCTGCTCGGTGCCGTTCGCGGTCCCGGTCGCGAGGATATAGTCGTCGTTATAGATATCCATGTCGAACCAGGTGTTGTGCGCGATCGCGAGCTTGATCGCCTCGTCGCTCGCAAGGCTGCAATGCTCGATCGTGTCGATCCCGGCAAGGATCGCGGTCTTGATCCCGTCGTCGCCGTGCGCGTGCGCCGCGACCTTGAGCCCTAGCATATGCGCCTCGTCGGCGATCGCCTTCATCTCGTCGAAGCTGAGCTGCTGCGCGCCGACGCTGTCGCCGAGCGAGAAGACGCCGCCGGTCGCGCAGATCTTGATGACGCGCGCGCCATATTTGTGCAGCCAGCGCACCTTGGCGCGCGCTTCCTGCGGACTGTCGACGACCGACGGTCCCTTGTGATCCATCGACGGCGGCAGGCCGCCCTCGTCGCAATGGCCGCCGGTCGCGCCGATCGCATAGCCCGCGGGAATGATCCGCGGTCCCTGGACATAGCCACCCTCGATCGCCTGCTTCAGCCCGACGTCGCCGAAATCAGCCGACCCAACGTTGCGCACCGTGGTGAAGCCCGCATCGAGCGTCTTCTTCGCGTTGACGACGCCCATCACGGTCCAGAAGCTGTCGGTATAGCGCAGCCCCTGATAGCCGCCGACCTCGGCCAGCGAGGTCAGATGGACGTGCATGTCGATCAGGCCGGGAAGCAGGGTTCGCTCACCCAGGTCGATATGCTTGACCCCGGCACCCCAGCGCACCGTGCGCGCGTCGGCGATGCTCGCGATGCGTCCGTCGGCGCCGACGAAGATCGCCGGATACTCGACCATCTTGCCGCTCTGCACGTCGAGATAGCGCGCGGCGGTGATCACCGTCTGCCCCGCCCCGTCCTGCGCCGTCGCGGGCAGCGTGGCCGCCGCGAAAAGCGCGCTCGCGCCGAAAGCGATTCCCCGCAGAAAACCGCCGAACTTCACACTGGATTGCATATCCCGCCCCGTCTGTTGCTGTTGCCTGTCCGATAGATGGCAAAACGAGACTTTTTAGGACAGCGGAATTTTAGGGCTCAGACGATCTTTCGCCCGAAGCCGCCGGGGCGCGGCCCGGTCAGCGACGGTCGCGGCGCGCTTTCGAGCGCATCGCGGCGACCGAAGGCGGGCGCGGCCGCGGGTTCCGGCGAACGTGGCTCGCCGGCCTGCTGGCGGCGAAGATAATTGGCGAGCGCGGCATCGGGGTCGAAGATGTCGGCCTGCGGCGCGGTCACAACCCCGACCGGCGCCGCTTGATCGGCCGGACTCGCCGGACGCCCCTCGGCCGCCTGCCGATGCGCTGCCAGATCGTCGAGGAGCGCCGCAAGTCCGGGCTTGTCCAGATCGAGCATGTCGCTGAGCAGCCGGTGCTTCTTCGCCAGCAGGCCGCCGTGCATCCTGATGTCGAGATATTGGGTGCTGCCGACCTTGATCAGGCCGTAGAAGGCATAGGTGTTGAGCGCCGAGGTGCCGACCGCCGCCACGTCGCGCCACGCTACCGTCTTTTCCGACCACATGGTCGAGATGGTGAGCCGGTCGCGATCGTAGCGAAGCGCGGGTGCATCGCCCATCAGCTTGCGCGCCGCCTGCACCCCGCAAGCGACCAGAACGACCGCGCCGATCAGGATGATCGCGCTGACGAACAGGCCGAAACGGCCAAGGCAAGCGAGCCCCGCCACCGCGAGGATCGGCGCGCCGACCGCCGTCTTGACGAGCTTTGCCCTGCTGTAAGCAACGGTCTTCAAACCCATTCTCCCCCGCGTATCGCGGCCCACCACCGCCGCGTTAGCAGGGAAAACTTACGATAATCTTAGATCGGACCGCGACGCCCACCACGCCCCGAGCAGCGCGAAGGCTGCGCCGAGCATCGTGCCGCCCGCGATGTCGCTCGCCCAATGAACGCCGAGCATGATGCGCGAGGCTGCGTTGAGCAGGATCATCGCGGTGGCTAGCGTCCAGGCGAACGGCCGCCAGCGCGATGGCGCGAGCCAGGCGAGCAGCAGATAGACGACCGCGGCGCTCGTCGCATGACCGCTCGGATAGGAAGCACTGTTCACATGATCGAGATGCTCGATGATGTCGGGACGCGCGCGGTCGAACGCGAATTTGAGCGCGTTCGAGGCGAGATTCGCCAGCAGTGATGCTCCAGCGAGCGCAACCGCGCAGCGCCGCCCGCACCAGTGCCAGACAAGCGCCGAAAGCAGGATGACGATGATCCAGCGCGGCGTCCCCCCGCCGATCCAGCTCACCCCCTGCATGAAAGCGATGAGCGCCGGATCGCTCTGCCCGACGCGCAGCGACAGCGCGTTCGAAATGCGAAGGTCGGCGGTGACGGTCCAGCCCGCGCTGACGATCAGGCCGAGCAGGATCACCGCGACGATGAGCATGATCGCCGCAAGAATAGCTTTTGGCTTGCCGATCATCGCTCTGCCTTTGCCGCCGCCGACCGGCGCCAGGCGTCGATTTGTGCTGCGAAGCGGCGCAATTGCTCGGTGCCGCCGTCGACGTCGTTGTCGATCACTCGCAGCTCTCGGTTCGCTCCATCGGTTCGATAGCGAAGATAGAGGCCGTGCCGGGCGCGCGCGCCGAACCTGACCGCCCCCGACATCTCGCCCGGCAGTCGGTCGGCGCGATCGCAGATCGCTTCCGCAATGTCAGCAGTCGGCAAGGGGTTCGGGTCGGCGCCATAGCTCGGATGGAAATGGAGCCACCCCCCTTCGATCCGGACCGCCGTCTGCCGCGTCAGCGCGCGCAGACCGTGCCGCCCGGCGTAGAAAAGGCAGGTAACCCCAGCGATGACGAGAAGCGGTATCTTGAACGGCGTCAGCGGGTCGCGATGCGGCGCCGGTGCGGGCAGCACCATGTCCGGGGCGCCGACGACGATCGGCGACGACGATGCACGCTCGCTGTGCATCAGCGCCGCCACAGCGAACGCAATCGCCGCGACGCCCAGAAAGAACAGCGCCTTGACGACGCTGCCCGTTCGGGAGAAATGAAGGATCGCAGGATTCAAGCGCGCCTAGATATGCAACGGTCGCCCGAACGCGGCGAGCACGCCTTCGTGCATCGTCTCGCTGAGCGTAGGGTGCGGGAAGACGGTGCCGATGAAATCATCCTCGACCAGTTCGGCGGTCTTGCCGATCGTATAGCCCTGGATCAGTTCGGTGACTTCGGCGCCGATCATGTGGGCGCCGAGCAGTTCGCCGGTCTTGGCATCGAACACCGTCTTGGTGAAGCCTTCCGCCTCGCCCAGCGCGATCGCCTTGCCGTTGCCGATGAAGGGGAAGGTTCCGGCCTTGACCTCGTAACCAAGTTCCTTCGCCTTCGCCTCGGTCAGCCCGACGCTCGCGATCTGCGGGCGGCAATAGGTGCAGCCCGGGATATTGCGCGGATCCATCGCGTGCGGATGATTGCCCGCGATCGCCTCGACCGCGATGATCGATTCGTGCATCGCCTTGTGCGCGAGCCACGGCGGCGCGGTGACGTCGCCGATCGCCCATAGGCCGGGGACGTTGGTGCGGCACATCGCGTCGGTGTCGATATGGCCTTTCGTGGTCTTCACACCGAGCGCTTCGAGGCCGATATTCTCGGTGTTCGGGACGATGCCGATCGCGACGATCGCGTGGCTGTAATCGCCCTGCTCGACCTTGCCGTCCTTCGTCTTGATCTTCGCGGTGACGCCGGTCGCGGTCGCCTTCAATTCCTCGACCCCGGCGCCGGTGAGGATCGTCATCCCCTGTTTCTTGAGCGCCTTTTCAAGGAAGGCCGAGACGTCGGCGTCCTCGACGGGAACGAGGCGGTCGAGCATTTCGACTACCGTCACCTCGGCGCCCATATCCTTGTAGAAGCTCGCGAATTCGATCCCGATCGCACCCGATCCGATGACGAGCAGCTTCTTCGGCATTTCAGGCGGAACGAGCGCGTGGCGATAGGTCCAGATGCGTTTGCCGTCGGCGGGCGCGAACGGCAGGTCGCGCGCGCGGGCACCGGTTGCGACGATGATATTCTTGGCGGTCAGCGTTTCGCTGCCCTTTTCGCCCGCGACTTCGAGCTTGCCCGGCGCCGTCAGCTTGCCGGTGCCCATATGGACGGTGATCTTGTGCTTCTTCATCAGGTGCGCGACGCCCTGATTGAGCTGCTTCGCGACCCCCCGCGACCGCTTCACGACCGCGTCGATGTCGGCGCTGATCTGCGCGACCTTGAGCCCATAATCGCCCGCGTGCTGCATATAATGATAGATTTCGGCCGAGCGCAGCAGCGCCTTGGTCGGAATGCAGCCCCAGTTGAGGCAGATGCCGCCGAGCAGTTCGCGCTCGACGATTGCGGTTTTCAGCCCAAGCTGCGCCGCGCGGATCGCCGCGACATAGCCGCCGGGGCCTGAGCCGAGGACGATGAGGTCGTAATTGGTGTCAGCCATTATGGGCTCCTTCAAAAGCCCCTCTCCCCTTGCGGGAGAGGGGTTGGGGAGAGGGGGTGAACGTCTCGTCCTGAAGCGCCGCCCAGATGGCTTCGCTCACGCCCTCGATGTTAAGCAGAATATCATTGTTCCAGAAACGGATGACGCGAAAGCGCTGCTCGACAAGATACGCGTCGCGTTCTGCATCGTAATCATTTTCCGCATGTTGAGCGCCATCCGCCTCGATGATCAGACGATGTGCGAAACAGACGAAATCGACGATGTAGCGATCGATCGGAACCTGACGCTTGAACTTGTGTCCCGAAAATCGCTTGCCGCGCAGGAGGTGCCATAAAGCCCTTTCAGCATCGGTGGGTTCGGACCGCATGCGCTTCGCTCTGGCGAGTGCGACAGGCCGCCCCCCTCTCCCCAACCCCTCTCCCGCAAGGGGAGAGGGGCTTTGCGGCCCCTCGGGCATTTTACGCCACCAGCCCCAGCGGGTTCTCCACCAGTTCCTTGAAGGTCTTCATCAGCAGTGCCCCGTCGGCGCCGTCGATCGCGCGGTGGTCGAAGCTGCCGGTCGCCGACATCACCGTGGCGATCGCCAGCGCGTCGTCGACCACGTAAGGCCGCTTCTCGCCCGCGCCGATCGCCATGATCATCGCCTGCGGCGGGTTGATCACGGCGGTGAACTGCTTGATCCCCATCATCCCCATGTTCGAGATGCTGGCGGTGCCGCCCTGATATTCGCTGGGCTGGAGCTTGCCTTCCTTCGCCTTCGCGGCGAGTTCGGACATTTCGGTCGAGATCTTCGACATCGACTTGCCGCCCGCGTCGGTAATGATCGGGGTAATCAGGCCGCCGGGAATACTGACCGCGACCGAGATGTCGGCGCGGCTGTATTTGCGCATGACATCGCCGCCGAAGCTGACGTTGCACGCCGGCACGCGTTCGAGCGCGACCGCGAGCGCCTTGATCAGCATGTCGTTGACGCTGAGCTTGACGCCGCGGCTTTCGAGGCTGGCGTTGAGTTCGCCGCGCAGCTTGAGCAGCGCGTCGAGGCGGATGTCGACGGTCAGATAGATGTGCGGCGATTCCTGCATCGACTGCGTCAGGCGGCGCGCGATCGTCTTACGCATCCCCGACAATTTCTCGTCCTCGTGCGGGATGCCGAAATCGGGGATCGGGCCGGCAGCGGCAGGGGCCGGCGCCGCCGCAGCAGCGGCCATCGCGGCAGGAGCCGGGGCGGCTGTTGCCGGGGCGCTGGCCGAAACGCCTTCAAGGTCGTCCTTGACGATGCGGCCGCCGGGGCCGGTGCCGGTGATCGTCGACAGGTCGATGCCCTTCTCCGCCGCGATGCGCTTGGCGAGCGGGCTGGCCTTTATCCTCGCCCCTGCCTCCGTTTGTCCTGACCCCGGATCGCGTCCGGGGGAAGGACTGTCCTTTTTCGCGGCGATTGCGGAAGAGGAGGATGGCGCTTCGACAGGCTCAGCGCGAACGGGCTCGGGGGTGGGCGCAGCAGCAGCAGGCGCCGGCGTGGCCTTGGCGGCGCTCGCATCCTCACCCTCGCCCGCGATCACCGCGATCACGGTGCCGACCTTCACATTCTCGCTGCCCTCGGGAACCAGTATCTGGCTGATCACGCCGTCGTCGATCGCCTCATATTCCATCGTCGCCTTGTCGGTTTCGATCTCGGCGAGCAGGTCGCCCGACTGGACCGTATCGCCTTCCTTCACCAGCCACTTCGCAAGCGTCCCTTCCTCCATCGTCGGCGAAAGGGCGGGCATTTTGAGTTCGATCGGCATCGTCGGTCTTGTCCCTCGAAGAGTCTCGCAGGCGGGGCCTGCCGCTACGGATTGTTCCTCGCCATAAGCGCTGGACCGGTCAAGGTCCAGCGCGGCAACCTTGCCTTTCATACGAATGTGACGCACTCTCGCCTCGCAAAATACATAGCGGGGGTCGGGGCGATGCGGACATATCTGGTGGTGATCGATGACAGCCCGGAGGCAAGCCTCGCGCTGCGTTTCGCGGCGCGGCGCGCGGCGCGGACGGGGGGCGGCATCGTCGTCCTCGCGATCCTGCCGCCGCAGGATTTCGTCGCCTTCGGCGGCGTCCAGGCGACGATCGAGGCCGAAGCACGCGAACATGCCGAGCAGTTGATCGGCGCCGCCGCCGACGCGGTGATGCAGGAGGCCAATATCGTCGCGCAGACAATGGTCAAATCAGGCAAGCCGACTGAAGCCGTGTGCGACGTGATCCGCGAGAATGAGGAGATATCGGCACTGGTGCTGGCGACGGCGGCCAGCGGCGCCCCCGGGCCGCTGGTGAGCTATTTCACCGGACAGGATGCGGGAACCCTTCCCTGCCCGGTGATGCTGGTGCCCGGCGGCATCGACATCGCCCGGCTCGATGCGTTGAGTTAGGACGGCCGGAGGTCCGGTGCGCCTCCCCTATTGAAAAATCATGCTCCCCCGCGAAGGCGGGGGTCCATCTCCGGTCGGCTAAGATTTGAACCGGCAGGAGATGGGTCCCCGCCTCCGCGGGGACACGCTGATTTTCGCGCTGGCGAAGCGCGTGCGCTCAGCGCCGCCGCCCCTGATGGCGGATGTTCGCAGGCCGCCCGCGCTTGCCGACGACATGCTTTCCCTTGCCGTCGCGGCGCGGCGGACGCTTGGCGGGTGGCCGATCCTCGGCATCGGGAAGCTCGAAGCGAAGCGCACCACTGATCGGATTCGCCTCCATCAGCCGGAGGTCGAGCCGCTGTCCGACCGAGTAGCTGACACGACCATGTTCGCTGTCGAGGGTCCGCGCTGCGTCGTCATAGAAGAAGCGCTCGCTCCCCAGCGTCGATACCGGCACCAGCCCGTCGCCGCCCAGCCCATCGACGGTCGCGAAGAAGCCGAACGGTTGCACCCCGGTGATCCGCGCCGAAACGATCTCTCCCGTTTTCGTCGCCAGATACGCCGCGACATAGCGGTCGATCGTCTCGCGCTCGGCCTCCATCGCGCGGCGCTCGAGCGCGCTGATCGCTTCGCCGATACGCGACAGCCCCTTGCGGTCGGCCTCGCCCAGCCCGGTGCGCTCGGGCAGGCCTTTGGGTTTTCCGGGCACTTCGAGGCGATAGGCGTCGACCAGCGCGCGATGAACGATCAGATCGGCATAGCGGCGGATCGGCGAGGTGAAATGCGCGTACGAGCCGAGCGCGAGCCCGAAGTGGCCCGCATTGGCTGGGCCGTAGTAAGCCTGGGTCTGGCTGCGCAAGATAGCCTGCATGATTTCGGGCAGGCGGTCGTCTTCCGAAAAGCCGTCGATCAGCCGATTGAACACCGCGGGGGTGATGACCTGTCCCAGTGCGAAGCTCTGGTCGAAGGTTTCGAGATAGTCTTTCAGGCTGACGAGTTTCTCGCGGCTCGGCGGCTCGTGGATGCGGTACATGACGGGCGACTTCTTCGCCTCGAGCGCCTTCGCCGCGGCGACGTTCGCGGCGATCATATAATCCTCGATCAGCCGGTGCGCATTGAGCCGCTCGCGCACCCGAATCTCGGCAATGCCGCCCTGCTCGTCGAGGATCACCTGCCGTTCGGGCAGGTCGAGGTCGAGCGGCGCGCGGGCATCGCGCGCCTTGGCGAGCAGGGTCCAGCAGGCCCACAAATTCCTGAGCGCGGGCAGGACGTGCTCGTCCCACTCCCCCTTGGGCCTGTCGGCGTCATAGGCGGCCTGGGCATCCTCGTAGGCGATGTTCGCGCGGAGCCGCACCAGCGCGCGGGTGAAGCGCCATGACGTCACCTTGCCGTGCTTGTCGACGGTGAGGTGGCACGCCATCGCAGCGCGATCCTCACCCGCCTTCAGCGAGCAGACCCCTGCGGACAGCGTCTCGGGGAGCATCGGCACGACCTGATCGGGGAAATAGACGCTGTTGCCGCGCCGCCGCGCCTCGCGGTCGAGCGCGCCATCGGCGCGGACATAAGTGCTGACATCGGCGATCGCGACGATCGCGCGGTATCCGCCCTTGTTCTTTTCATCCGCGTCGGGGATCGCCCATACCGCGTCGTCATGGTCGCGCGCGTCTACCGGGTCGATCGCGACGATTGGCAGGTCGCGCAAATCCTCGCGCCCATCCGGAGTCAGCGGCAGCTTCGCCGCGCGCTCGGCCTCCGCCAGCACCTCCTCGCCAAAGACATGCGGAATCTCGTGCCGCGCGATCGCGATCATGCTGAGCGAACGCGGTGCGAAGGGGTCGCCGATGCGGTCGACCACGCGCGCCTTGGTCGCGGGGCCGCGGCCCGACAGTTCGGCGCGGACGAGATCGCCGATGTTCGCATCGCTAATGTCGGCGACCGCGAAATCGAAGCGCGCGCGCTTGTCGGCAGGGCGCAGCCACGTCATCGGCTTGCCGCCGGGGCCGGTGTCGGCGACGAGCACGCCGATGACCGCCTCGCCGCCCGACTGCAGCTTCTTCATCGGATGCGCGACATGGCCGCTGCCGCGCTCCTCGGTGCGCGCGAGGATGCGATCGCCGACGCCCAGTGCGCCCCTGCGTCCCTTCTCCATCACGCGGAGACGCGGCACGGGACCGCTGCCTTCCCAGCGATCGGGAACCGCCCACACCGCATCGCCCTCGACCGCCGCAACGCGCAGCACGGTGACGCGCGGCAATCCGCCATGTTTGTGAAACGCCCGCCCCGGCGCCATGTCGACGAGACCTTCGTCGGTCATGTCCTTGAGCAGCGCCTTCAGCGAGATCTTGTCGGTCCCGTGGAGCCCGAAATGTTTGGCGATCTCCCGTTTCCCGATCGCGCCGGGGCTGTCCTCAATAAAGCGGAGAATCTGCTCGCGTGAGGGGAGTCCGGGTTGCGGCTTTGGTTTCTTCATCTCGGGCCGTCCAAATGGTTCACGCGGAGACGCGAAGACGCGGAGACGACCGCTCGGGCCGACAGGCCCCTTTCTCGATCAAGCGATGCGCCTTGACGCGGCGTCAAAAGGGGAAAGCCGCTTCGCGGCAAGCACGATCTCTCCGCGTCTCCGCGCCTCCGCGTGAAATAAATCAATAGGTTCGTCCTATCAGCACGCGCTCGACCGCCGGCTTGCCGGTGAAGAAGCAGGCGCCATCCGCCGGTGCGGCGTCGAGGGGCGTGTTGCGCATCGTCAGCTTGAGCGCCTTGAGTGTCTCGACGATCCCTTCGAGCACGGAACCGGTCGGACGCGCCCATTGCACCTCGACCCAGCCCACGAACTTGTCGTCGCCGCCGAAATGCGCCGCGAGGTCGGTGACGTCACGGCGGATGTTCGAATGCAGCCGCTCTTTCGCCTCGGCATGAAGGTTCACCTGAATCTCTTCGAGCATCGCCACCGCTCCTGCGACGAAATCAGCCTTCGCGACGAAGGCCGTGTTCAGCTTGCCGCTCTCCTGATAGAGCCGGTCGCGGCGGATCACCGCGACATTGCCGCCGGCGACGTCGCGCGGGCCGATCTCCAATATGATCGGCGCGCCCTTCTTGACCCACCCCCAGCGCTTCGTCTGCGCCTTGTTGGCGGTCGCGTCGAGCAGCACGCGCACCGGCTCGCGGAAGGCATCGAGCGCCTTCAGCTCGCTTTCGAGGCCGCGGCAATAGTCGAGGATCGCGGCATCCTCCTCGTTGTCGCGCAGCATCGGCACGATGACGATCTGGTGCGGCGCGATGCGCGGCGGGCAGCGCAAACCATCGTCGTCGCCATGCGTCATGATCACGCCGCCGATCATCCGCGTCGAGGTGCCCCAGCTTGTCGTGTGGCAGAGGCTGTGGCCGCCTTCCTTGTCCTGATAGCGAATGTTCGCCGCCTCGGCGAAGCCGGTGCCGAGATAGTGCGAAGTGCCGGCCTGCAGCGCCTTGCCGTCCTGCATCATCGCCTCGATCGAATAGGTCGCCACGGCACCGGGGAAACGCTCATTTTCGGGCTTCTCGCCCGCGATCACCGGCATCGCGAGGACATCCTCGGCAAAGGCGCGATACATTTCGAGCGCGCGTAGCGTTTCCGCCATCGCATCGTCCTTGTCGGCGTGCGCGGTATGGCCTTCCTGCCACAGGAATTCGCTTGTGCGCAGGAACATGCGCGTGCGCATTTCCCAGCGGACGACGTTGGCCCACTGGTTGACCTTGAGCGGCAGATCGCGCCAGCTCTGCACCCAGCGGCTCATCGCCGAACCGATCACCGTCTCCGATGTCGGGCGGACGATCAGCGGCTCCTCCAGCTTCGCCTCGGGATCGGGAACGAGCTTGCCCTTGCCGTCGGCGATCAGCCGGTGATGGGTGACAACCGCCATTTCCTTTGCGAACCCATCGACATGGTCAGCTTCCTTCTCAAAGAAGCTCAAGGGGATGAAGAGCGGGAAATAGGCGTTCTGAACCCCGGCGTCCTTGATCGCGGCGTCCATCACCGTCTGGATGCGCTCCCAGATGCCATAGCCCCACGGCTTGATCACCATGCAGCCGCGCACCCCCGATTCCTCGGCGAGGTCGGCTTCGGCAATGACATCCTGATACCAGGCCGCGAAGTCGGCCTGACGGGTTACGCTGAGCGCATGTTTGATCATCTGTCCTGTTTTCTGTGCTGGGGGAGCGAAATACGCCCCACATTATTTCTGTTTGGCGAGTTCGGCCTTGAGTTCGGCGATTTCCGCCTTGAGCGCCGCGATCTCGGCGTCCTTGCCCTTGCCGGCGGCCGCACCTGGCATGAAGGCTCCCGCCGCCTGCTGGAACATCTCGAGATTGCGCCGCGTCAGTTCGGCGAGCGGATTCGATCCGAGCGCGCCCTCGAAGGCGGAACGGACGTCCTGCTGGTTCTTGCGAAACGCCGTCATCGACGCTTCGAGATACTGCGGCACCATCGACTGCATCTTGTCGCCGTACAGGCCGATCAGGTGGCGCAGGAAATTGACCGGCAGCAACGTCTCGCCACGCGTTTCGGTATCCATGATGATCTGGGTCAGGACATTGTGCGTGATATCCTCGCCGCTCTTCGCATCGACGACGCGGAAATCGCGTCCGTCGCGGACCATCGCGCCCAGATCGTCGAGCGTGATGTAGCAGCTGCGTTCGGTGTCATAGAGGCGCCGGTTGGCATATTTCTTGATGGTGACGACATCGCCGTCTGCGGCCGTCTTCGACTTTGCCATGCTGCCCTCTGCTCCTCTCGATCGCATCCGATCGCCGCCGGATGGTTCCCGGCGGCCGGACCTTAACACCAAAGATTGATGCGCCGCAACATGCGAGGCCCGCAAGTTCGGGGCGTTCTCAAATCCAGTGCCGCTCGAACCGCTTCCCCAGTCCCGTCAGCAACTCATATTGCGACAAGCCGCTGCGCGCCGCTGTCGATGGCAGCTCATAGTCGAGCGCCAGCCAGTCGCCTTCAGCAAGGCCGTCGGCGGCGCTCGCGTCGAAGGCGATCAGATCCATCGACACGCGGCCGACGAGCGGCAGGTCACGCGCCTGCCACGCCGCGCCGCCCTGCCCGGCGTGGCAGCGCAGATAGCCGTCGGCGTAGCCCATATTGGCGATCGCGATGCGGCTGTCGACCGGCGCGATCCAGGTCGCGCCATAGCCGACGGGCTCACCCGCGCGCACGTCGCGTATCTGAAGTACCCGCGCCTCGGGAAAGGCGACCTGGCGGATATGCCCCGCGGCCTCGCGGCGCGGTACGCCGCCATAGAGTGCCAGTCCGGGACGCGTCAGGTCGAAGCCGTAATCGGAGCCGAGGCAGATGCCCGCGCTGTTCGCGAGGCTGTAGCGCCGCGCCGGAACGGCCTGGCGCACGGCGCGGAAGGTCGCGAGTTGCCGTGCATTCTGCTCGCTGTCCTCGTCCGCCGACGCAAGGTGGCTGAGCAAAGTGTCGATCGCCAACCCGTCCAGCGCGCCGCCAAGCGCTTCCTCGACCCGCAGGCCGAGGCGGTTCATGCCCGTGTCGACCATGACGTCGCACGGCCGCCCCTCGCCCGCCGCGCGCCAGCGCCGGACCTGTTCGACGCTGTTCAGGACCGGGCGTACGGGCAGCGTCCGCGCGGCGACCATGTCGGCCTCGCCCACGCCGTGAAAGACCGACAGCGACACATCGCCGGCGAGCGGCATCAGCGCCGCCGCTTCGGCCCAGGTAGCGACAAAGAAATCACGGCATCCGGCGGCGGCGAGGTGGCGCATCACCTTCGCGGCGCCCAGTCCATAGCCATCGGCCTTGATCGCCGCCCCGCACGCGCCGGGGCTCCGCGCCGCCAGCCATTGCCAGTTCCGGACGAGCGCGGCGGAATCGAGGCGGAGGCGGAGCGGAGAAGCGATGTCGATCATGCGCCCGACCTATACGCCTTTGCAGGCGCCGCCAATGGGTCAGCCGGGAGTCGGCTTGTCCCACTGGCCTTCCACCGGCTCCTCCAACATGAAAGCAGTGAGCAGAAAGGCGACGAGCACCACGCCCCACGTATACCAGAGGCCGGAGTAAGCATTGCCCGTCTTGGCGATGATGAAACTCGCGATCAGCGGCAGGAAGCCGCCGAAATAGCCGCAGCCGAGATGATAGGGGATCGACAGCGACGAATAGCGGACGTGCGGCGGGAACATTTCGGAGAGGAGCGCGGCGACGGGGCCGTAAGTGAAGCCCGACAAGGCGCTCAATCCGAGCAGCGCGATGAGGATGACGGCAATGCCGAGCGCGCCCGGAACCTGCGGTTCGAAGTTGTATCCCATCGCCTCGAGCGCGGGCTTGAGCAGCGCCGGGTCGTCGCTCGCGACCTGTTTGCCGCCGATATGGATCGCGACGCTGTCGAAGCCGCTGTCGCTCGCCGCGACCTTGTAGGGCACCCCCAGCTTCGTCAGTTCGCCGAGCGTCTTGCCGCAGGCGGTCGCCTGTTCCTTGGCGAAGGGATCGAAGCTGCACTGCGACCCGGTGACGACGACCGGCGCACGCGCCGCCGCCGCTTCGAGCGCGGGATTGGCGACGCTGCCCATCCACCAGAACAGCGGGAAGAGCAGCACCAGCGTGACGCCATAGCCCCAGACGATCGGCTTCTTGCGCCCGATCCGGTCCGACAGGCGCCCCGCCAGCAGGAAAAAGCCCATGCCGAGCGCCGCCGCCGCACCGACGATGATTTCTGCGGCGGTCTCCTCGACCTTCATCGGCCCCTTGAGGAAGGACAGGCCGGAGAACATCGCGGTGTACCAGATCACCGTCAGCCCTGCGGCGATGCCGATCATCGCGACGAGGATGCGCTTCGGATTGCCCGGATAGGTGAAGCTCTCCTTGAGCGGATTCCTCGCGAGTTCGCCTTCGGCCTTCATTGCGCGGAACACCGGGCTTTCCGACAGCTTGAGCCGCATCCACAGCGAAACGGCGAGCAGCACCAGCGACAGCAGGAAGGGCACGCGCCAGCCCCAGCTTTCCCAGAGTGCGTCCGACATGACGGCCTTGCAGCCGAGCACGATGATCAGGCTGAGCACGAAACCGCCGACAACGCTCGCCTGAATGAAGCTGGTGTAGAAACCGCGTTTTTCGGGCGGCGAATGCTCGGCCACATAAATCGCGGCGCCGCCATATTCGCCGCCGAGCGCGAGCCCCTGCAGGATGCGCAGCGCGATGACGATGATCGGCGCCGCGATGCCGATCGTCGCCGCGGACGGGATCATGCCGACGCCCGCGGTCGCGATCCCCATCAAGGTGACGGTGATCAGGAAGGTATATTTGCGCCCGAGCCGGTCGCCGAGGAAACCGAACAGCACCGCGCCGAGCGGCCGGAAACCGAACCCGACCGCGAACCCCGCCCAGACGAGCAACACCTCGAGCGTCGCATTGTCGCTGGGGAAAAACGCCTTGCCGATGATCGCCGCCAGCGTGCCGTAGATGAAGAAATCATACCATTCGAAGATCGTCCCCGCTGACGAAGCGGCGATGACCAGGCGAATGTCCTGCGCGGTCGGCTGATAGCCCGCGCCGTGATCGGCGACGGCGGCTGCGTCGGTCATATACTCTCCCCTGCCCCGGTTCGGGCTTTGCGTCATCTCTAACCCGCGCATGACATCGCGCAAGCCTTCTTGGCGCGGCAGCATAACGGTGGCAGACTGCACCGATGCAGTTCATCGACCTCTCGATCCCGATCACCAACGACGTCGTGTCCGACCCGCCGGTGATGCGCCCGCAGATCACCTACATGACCCACGAAAACACGTGGGAGCAGATCGCGATGTTCTTCCCCGGGCTGACGAAGGACGACCTTCCGGACGGCGAGGGCTGGGCGGTCGAGAGCCTGACGCTCAGCACCCATAACGGCACGCACATGGACGCGCCGTGGCATTTCCATTCGACGACCGATAGCGGCGCAAGCGCGGCGCCGAGCATCGACGAGGCGCCGCTCGACCTCTTCTTCCGCCCCGGCGTGAAGCTCGATTTCTCGGATCGCCCCGCAGGCCATGTCGTGAGCGGCGCCGAGGTCGAGGCCGAACTCGCGCGCATCGGGCATGATCTCAAACCGCTCGATATCGTGCTCGTCCAGTCGGGCGCGGTCTATGGCACCGATGCTTTCACCGACCAGGGCTGCGGCATGGGCGCCGAGGCGACGCTTTACCTGACGACACGCGGGGTGAAGGTCGTCGGCACCGACGCCTGGAGCTGGGATGCGCCGTTCAGCCACACCGCGCGGCGCTGGGCCGAGACGCGCGACCCGTCGATCATCTGGGAAGGCCACAAGGCGGGGCGGATCAGGCCCTATTACCAGATCGAGAAACTGACGGGCCTCGCGGCGTTGCCGCCGACCGGCTGGACGCTCTCCTGCTTTCCGGTGAAGATCGAACGTGCCAGCGCGGGGTGGATCCGGGCGGTGGCGTTGGTGGAATAGCAGCGGGCTGGGGGTCGGCTTTGGTGTGGGGAGCGGACGTAGCCGATCCTCCCCGGCACGGGGAGGGGGACCATGCGAAGCATGGTGGAGGGGCACCCTCGGTTTACGCTTCGATCCAGAATAAGGCGCGTCATGACGCACCTGCCCCTCCACCACCTTCGGTGGTCCCCCTCCCCGTGCCGGGGAGGATATTACGTCCGCAATCGTTCGCTTCCAGCCATTCCCTCGCCCCCGAGTTCCGCCGTTCGTCGATTGCCGCTGGCAAGTTCCATCTGAAACCTTAAGGGTCGCGGCAACAAGACCGATCACCGGGGGACAATCCATGACCATCGCCGAAGCGACGCCCGATTTCGAGGCGGACCGCAGCGACCGCGCCTTTCTGGGCCATCCGAAAGGGCTCGGCTATCTCGCCTTCGTCGAGGGGTGCGAGCGCTTTTCCTATTATTCGATGCAGACATTGCTCGTTCTCTACATGGTCAAATATCTGCTGCTGCCAGACCATGCGGGCGGCGTGGTCGGGCTCGAAGCCCTGCGCGGCTGGTATGGCGGGATCGATGGCCAGCCCTTCGCATCGAAGATTTTCGGCGACTATACCTCGCTCGTCTATCTGACCCCGATCCTCGGCGGGCTGATCGCCGACCGCTGGCTCGGGCGGCGGACGACGCTGATCCTCGGCGGCCTGTTCATGGCGGCGGGGCATTTCCTGATGGCGTTCGAGGGCGCCTTCCTCTTCGCCCTGCTCGCGCTGATCGTCGGGGTCGGGCTGTTCAAGGGCAATATCGCGAGCCAGGTCGGCGAGCTCTACGGGCCGAACGATCTCCGCCGCGCGATGGCGTTCCAGATCTTCTATATCGCAATCAACGTCAGCGTGATCGCCGCGCCGCTGATCTCGGGCACGCTCGGCGAGAAGGTCGGCTGGCACTGGGGCTTCGGCACCGCGGGCGTGGTGATGGTGCTCGGGCTGATCCTCTACATCATGGCGGGGCCGTGGTTGCCCGCCGATAACCGGCCCGGGAAAAACGCCGAGGCGAAGGCCGCCGAACCGATGACGCGGCAGGACGGGCTACGCGTCCTCGCCGTTATCGTGCTGGTGCCGGTGATGGCGGTCGCGCTGCTCACCAATCAGGAAATCTTCAACGCCTATCTGGTCTGGGCCGACCAGCATTTCCAGCTCACCTTCTTCGGCACCACCCTGCCGACGAGCTGGATGATCACGATCGACGCCGCCGCCAGCTTCTCGATGCTCGCCGCAGTCGCCGCCTTCTATGTCTGGTACGGCAAGCGCCACCGCGAGCCCGACGAGCTTGGCAAGATGATCATCGGCAGCGTCTTCACCATCGCCGGCGGACTCTGCCTGGTCATGGCGGCGGCGACGCAGGGCGGCGGCAAGATCGGGCTGTTCTGGCCCGTGATGTTCCATCTGCTGAACAGCATCGGCTTTGCGCATATCCTGCCGGTGAGCCTCGCGCTCTTCACCAAGCTGGCGCCGAAGGCGCTCAACGCGACGATCGTCGGCATCTATTATCTCGCCTTCTTCGGCGCGAACAAGGTCGTCGGCGAGGTCGGCACCTGGTATTCGTCGATGCCGACGACCAGCTTCTGGCTGTTCCACGTCGCGACCGCCGCGGTCGGGCTGGTCGCGTTCATCCTGTTCAAGCTGTTCCTCGCGAAACGGCTGATGGGGGAAGCGGAGACGGCCTAGAGCCTGATCGTTTTTGCCTGAGTCGTCATCCCGGCGAAGGCCGGGATCTCGCCGGTGCGTCAGATCGAGACGGTGGGATCCCGGCATTCGCCGGGATGACGAGATAAGGACGGTGGCGTTTCAGCCTAACCCGATCACGGTTCAGAACAGCCGCGACCCGTTCGGCACCGCACGGTCGGGCGCGAAGAGGATCACCTCGCCTGCCTCGTCCGCAAAGCCGAGCGTAAGCACCTCGGACATGAACTTGCCGATCTGGCGCGGCGGGAAATTGACCACCGCCGCGACCTGCCGCCCCGACAACTCCTCAAGCCCGTAGCGCGCGACGATCTGTGCGCTGCTCTTCCTGACGCCGATGGCCGGGCCGAAGTCGATCTTCAGCTTGAACGCTGGCTTGCGCGCTTCGGGAAAAGGTTCGGCCTCGACGATCGTGCCGATGCGGATATCGACGCGGAGGAAATCGTCGAAGGCGATGGGGTCGGCCGCAGGGGCTTTGTTGTCGTGATTCAAGTGCATTCAAACCCTCCGTCATTGCGAGCGAAACGAAGCAATCCCCAGCTTTCGCCCTGTAGAGCCGATGGCTGGAGATTGCTTCGTCGCTTCGCTTCTCGCAATGACGAGAAGCGGAAGGTTATTCCATCTCCAAAATCACCGCGTCGACCGCGAGGCTATCACCCTGCGCAGCGTTGACCGTCTTCACCACGCCGGTCTTTTCGGCGCGGAGGATATTCTCCATCTTCATCGCCTCGACCGTCGCGAGCGGCTGCCCCGCCTCGACCGCGTCGCCTTCGCCGACATGCAGCGCGACTAGCAGCCCCGGCATCGGGCAGATGAGGAACTTCGACAGATCGGGCGGGATCTTCTCGATCATGTGCGTCGCGAGCGGCGCGACGTGCCACGGCAGCACGCGCACGTCGTGAATGGCGCCGCGCGTCGTCATTCGCCAGCCTGTGCGCGTCTTCGCGACCTTCACCGCCAGCTCGCTACCGTCGATCTCCGCGACCACCAGCCGGTCGCCCGGCGTATATTCGAGCGCGATGTCGATCTTTTCGCCATCGACCTTGATATGCTTGTGGCCGAGCTTCACCTTGTGGCTCGCGCCGCCGATCGTCACCTGCCATTTGGCGGGCGGGTCGAGCCGGTCGCCGAGCTGGCCGTCGGTGCGCCGCGCGCGGTCGGCCTCGGCGCTCGCCATGAAGCCCGCGATGGCGGCCAGCGCACGCGTCACCGCTTCGTCGGCTGGCGCGCCGTGGAAGCCCTCGGGATATTCCTCGGCGATGAAACCCGTCGTCAGCTCGCCCGAGCGGAAGCGCGGATGCTGCATGATCGCCGAGACGAAATCGATATTATGGCCGAGCCCTTCGAGTTCGAAGCGGTCGAGCGCCGCGACCTGCAGGTCGGCCGCCTCGTCGCGCGTCTTGCCCCAGGTGATCAGCTTGGCGATCATCGGGTCGTAGAAGATCGACACCTCGCCGCCGTCATAGACGCCGTCGTCGACACGCACGCCGTCGACGCCGCGGCGCCCGTTCTCCTCGCCGTCGTCGGTCCAGCCCGGCACCGGCGGCTTGTAGCGCGTGAGGCGTCCGGTCGAGGGCAGGAAGCCGCGATAGGGGTCCTCGGCATAGACGCGGTTCTCGATCGCCCAGCCGTCGATCCCGATATCGTCCTGCGTCATCGCGAGCTTCTCGCCCGCCGCGACGCGGATCATCTGTTCGACCAGATCGATGCCGGTGATCGCTTCGGTCACCGGATGCTCGACCTGGAGCCGTGTGTTCATTTCGAGGAAGTAGAAGCTCTCGCCCGTCGGATCGGCGCCCGAGACGATCAGCTCGACCGTGCCCGCGCTGTAATAGCCGACCGCCTTCGACAGCGCGACGCATTGCTCGCCCATCGCCTTGCGCATCTTTTCGGTGACGAAGGGCGACGGCGCTTCCTCGACCACCTTCTGGTGGCGGCGCTGGATCGAGCATTCGCGCTCGTTCAAATAGAGTATGTTACCGTGCTGGTCGCCGAGAATCTGGATCTCGATATGGCGCGGGTTGAGGATGAATTTCTCGATGAACACGCGGTCGTCGCCGAAGCTGTTCAACCCCTCGCGCTTGACGCTCTCGAAGCCTTCGCGGACGTCCTTTTCGTCATAGGCGAGGCGCATCCCCTTGCCGCCGCCGCCCGCCGACGCCTTCATCATCACCGGATAGCCGATCTCGTTCGAAATCTCGACCGCATGCTCGGTGTCGCGGATTTCGCCGACGAAGCCGGGGACGACGTTGACGCCCGCTTCCTTGGCGAGCTTCTTCGACTCGATCTTGTCGCCCATCGCGGCGATCGCGTTCACCGGCGGGCCGATGAAGGCGATATTTTCCTTGGCCAGCGCCTCTGCGAAGCTGGTGCGCTCCGACAGGAAGCCATAGCCCGGGTGCACCGCCTCGGCGCCCGTCGCCTTGCAGGCTTCGATGATCCTGTCGGCGATCAGATAGGATTCGGACGCGGGCGACGGCCCGATATACACCGCTTCGTCGGCCATCCGCACGAAGGGCGCGCGCGCGTCGGCGTCCGAATAGACGGCAACGGTCGCGATGCCCATGCGGCGCGCGGTCTTGATGACGCGGCAAGCGATTTCGCCGCGATTGGCGATCAGGATTTTCTTGAACATCAGTTATCTTTCTTTGCGGGCTGCCATCTACCGGTGAGTTGGTACGTGCCATCCTCCCGCTTTTTTAAGCTAAGGCCCTCGAACAAGCCGGATGCGGGAATTTCCGCCCCGCAATCGGGAAGACTTTCGGGCAAAATGTCCGGGTTCCAGCGAACAGGGTACGTCTTCTTGCGGGCGCCCTTTAGCGTCCTCGCCGGCACGATATGGCCTTCGCCGCGGACCTTGGAGTCAACGATGAAAGTGCCCTCGACGATAACGTCGCTGAACTTCCTGGTCGTTTCCAATGATGTTGGGATACATGCCACCGCTTCCGCCGCCGACAAATTTCCGGCGACCAACGCCGCAAGCCACAACACCCTGAGATTTTTCACTCCGCCGCCTCCATCCGCATCGGCTCTTCACTCACCATCGGCACGATCCCCAGCTTCGCGAACAGCGCCGCGTCGGCGCTGTCGCCGCGGTTGCCGGTGGTGAGCAGCTTGTCGCCGGTGAAGATGCTGTTCGCGCCCGCCATGAAGCAAAGCGCCTGCGTCGCTTCCGACATGCTCTCGCGCCCCGCCGACAGGCGGACCATCGATTTCGGCATGGTGATGCGCGCGACCGCGACGGTGCGGACGAATTCGATGTCGTCGACCTGCGCCAGCGGCGTGTCGGCGAGCATGTCGCCGAGCACGGTGCCCTTGATCGGGATCAGCGCGTTGACTGGTACGCTTTCGGGATGGCGTTCGAGCGTTGCGAGCGCGTGGACGAAGCCGACGCGGTCGGCGCGCGTCTCACCCATGCCGACGATCCCGCCCGAACAGACATTGATGCCCGCGTTGCGCACTTCCTCCAGCGTGTCGAGCCGATCCTGAAAGGTGCGCGTCGAGATGATGTTCGCGTAATTCTCCGGGCTCGTGTCGATATTGTGGTTATAATAATCGAGCCCCGCCACCGCGAGCGTCTGCGCCTGCTCCTTCGTCAGCATCCCAAGCGTCATGCAGGTTTCCATGCCCATCTGGCGCACGCCCTCGATCATCTCGACGATCGCGGGCATGTCGCGATCCTTGGGGTTGCGCCACGCCGCGCCCATGCAGAAACGCTGCGAGCCTGCATCCTTCGCCTCGGCCGCCGCCTGCAGCACCGCGCGCACGTCCATCAGCTTGGTCGCCTTGAGTCCCGTCTCGGCATGCGCCGACTGCGAGCAATAGCCGCAGTCCTCGGCGCAGCCGCCAGTCTTGATCGACAGCAGGGTGCAAAGCTGCACCTCGCCGCGCGCATGATGGCGGCGGTGGACGCCCTGCGCCTCCCACATCAGTTCGTCGAACGGCAGGTCGAACAGCGCGGCGATCTCTTCGCGCGTCCAGTCGGTGCGCGGCGCCTCGTCATCGATGGCAAAGTTCATGCTCGGTCCCTTCGTCATTTGCAGAAGCGCTGGCGCGCCGCGAGATAGAGTTGATAGGGCGGGGTTTCGCCGTAGAGCGGTTCGAACCTTTCCCCGGCCCACGCCTTGCGGTCGGCGAAGCGAACACGCACGACACGCCGGTCGGCCGCATCGCCGTAGGTTCCGACGTCATAGAGAATGAGGCCGATGTCCGCCTTCGCCTCAGCGCAGTTGAAGCTGATCAGCCCCTTGTTCACATATTTCTCGGCCGTCTCGACATAGACGTCGCGCCAGCCGCTGTCGGACTTTTCGAGGCGGCCGAACCAGGTCGTGTAATAGACGTCGTCGAGCTGCTGCGTGTAGAGCCGTTCGACCGTGACGCCCGGACGATATTCGCTCGGCTGCCCCGCGTCCTTCGCAAGTGCGGGCGACGCGGCGGCGAGGATCGCCAGCGCCAGGAGGGCCGAACGCACGCTCACGCGGTCGCCTCCAGCGCCTGCGCCAGATCGGCGATGATGTCGTCGATATGTTCGATGCCCACCGACACGCGCACCACGTCGGGGCCGGCGCCGGTTTCGATCAGATCGGCCTCGGACAACTGGCTGTGCGTCGTCGAGGCGGGGTGGATGATCAGCGAGCGTGTGTCGCCGAGGTTGGCGAGATGACTGAACAGCTTGACCGACGAGACGAGCTTGACCCCAGCGTCGTAGCCGCCCTTGAGCCCGAAAGTGAACACCGCGCCGCCGCGGCCGCCGAGATAGCGTTTGGCGAGCGCATGATAGGGATCGTCCTCCAGCCCGGCATAGGAAACCCAATCGACCTTCGGGTGCGCGCGCAGCCATTTCGCAAGCGCCAGCGCATTGTCGCAATGCCGGTCCATGCGCAGCGCCAGCGTCTCCATGCCCGTCAACGCGAGGAACGCGTTCATCGGCGCGAGCGCCGGCCCGAGATCGCGCAGACCGAGCGTGCGCGCGGCGAGGATGAAGGCGAGCGGCCCGAACGCCTCGGTAAATTTGAGCCCGTGATAGGAGGCATTGGGTTCGCTCAGCGTCGGATATTTGCCGCCCTTCGCCCAATCGAACGATCCTGCATCGACGATCACCCCGCCGATCGCATTGCCGTGGCCGTTCAAAAATTTGGTCGTCGAATGCACCACGATGTCGGCGCCATGCTCGATCGGGCGGCACAGCATCGGGGTCGCCATCGTGTTGTCGACGATCAGCGGCACGCCCGCGTCGTGCGCGACCTTCGCGATCGCCTCGATATCCTGCACGACCCCGCCGGGGTTCGCGAGGCTTTCGATGAACACCGCGCGCGTCTGATCGGTGATCGCGGCGGCGACATTGCTCGCGTCGTCGGCATCGACGAAATGCGTCGTCCACGCCATCTTGCGAAAGCTCTGGCCGAGCTGGTTCTGCGACCCGCCATAGAGCTTGCGCGCCGCGACGATCTCGCAGCCCGGTTCCATCAGCGTGTGAAACGCGAGGAACTGCGCAGCGTGGCCCGACGCCACCGCCAGCGCCGCCTGCCCGCCCTCCAGCGCCGCGATTTTGCCTTCGAGCGCGCCGTTGGTCGGGTTCATGATCCGGGTGTAGATATTCCCGAACTCTTCCAGATTGAACAGGCGCGAGGCATGTTCGACGCTGTCGAAGACATAGGAGGAGGTCTGATAGATCGGGGTGATCCGCGCCTTGGTCGTCGGATCGGGCGCGGTCCCGGCGTGGATGGTCAGCGTTTCGGGCTTTTGTCCGGTCATGCGGGAAGGCCTTTCAGGAAAAGATAGAGAAATGCGCCAACGCCAAGCGACAGCGCGATCGGAGCGCCCACGCGATAGAAGGTCAGCCATTTGGCCTTGATCTCTCCCGTCGCCTTCTGGCGGACAATTTCACTCGTCCCGCTGAAGGCGAGCAACGCGGCGATGCCGACCAGCGCAACGACGGCGATCATCGACTCCTTGGAAGCCTTAGCCTCGCCAGCCGCTGTCGAGATCGCGAGCACCCCGCCGAGCGTCAGGATCGACAGCGAGGTCAGATGCTTGAAATAATCATAGAGATAGGCCGAGCTGTCGTGGAGTTCAGGCACAACCGCAACCTTCCCCTCGTCGATATCATCGCTCATGCAGCATCCTCCAGCGGCGGCATATTGTGGCCGAGCAGGCGCAGCACGTCGGCGGCGCATTCGACCACGTTGCTGCCCGGGCCATAGATGCCCTGCACGCCCGCGTCGCGGAGATAATCATAGTCCTGCGGCGGGATGACGCCGCCCGCGATCACCTTGATGTCGGTGCGCCCCGCCTCGCGCAGCTTGGCGATGAGTTCGGGGATCAGCGTCTTGTGCCCAGCCGCAAGGCTCGATGCGCCGACGACGTCGACGCCGCTATCCAGCGCGAGCACCACCGTTTCCTCGGGCGTCTGAAACAACGGCCCCGACACGACGTCGAAGCCCATGTCGCCGAAGGCCGAGGCGATGACGTTGGCGCCGCGGTCGTGCCCGTCCTGCCCCATCTTGGCGACGAGCAGCTTAGGCTTGCGCCCCATGCGCCGCTCGACCGCCGCGACGCCGTCGATCACCGCCTGCCAGCGCGGATCGCCCGCATAAGGCGCGGCATAGACGCCCTTCACCGGGGTCGGCTGGGTGCCGTAGCGGTCGAAGCTTTCTTCCATCGCCGACGAAATCTCGCCGAGCGTCGCACGGGCACGCGCAGCTTCAACGGCGTGCGCGAGCAGATTGTTCTCGATCGACTGCTCGCCCGCCGCCGCCTTGCGCAGCGCGTCGAGCGCCGCCTGGCACGCCGCCTCGTCACGGCTTGCCTTCATCTTGTTGATGCGGGCGATTTGCGCTTCGCGGACCTTGGTATTGTCGACCTCGAGCGTTTCGAGCAGATCCTCGTTGGCGAGGCGATATTTGTTCACGCCGACGATCACGTCGTCGCCGCGATCGACGCGCGCCTGCCGCGCGGCGGCGGCGGTCTCGATCATCGCCTTGGGCCAGCCTGCGGCGACGGCCTTCGCCATGCCGCCTTCCTTTTCGACGCGCTCGATGATCTCCCACGCCTTGTCGACCAGTTCCTGCGTCAGCGCCTCGACATAATAGGAGCCGCCGAGCGGATCGACGACCTTGGTCATCCCGGTCTCTTCCTGGATGACGATCTGGGTGTTGCGTGCGATGCGCGCCGAAAAATCGGTCGGCAGCGCGATCGCCTCGTCGAGCGCATTGGTGTGGAGCGATTGCGTCCCTCCGAGCATCGCCGCCATCGCCTCGATCGTCGTGCGCATGACGTTGTTGTAAGGGTCCTGCTCGGTGAGCGAGACGCCTGAGGTCTGGCAGTGGGTGCGCAGCATCTTCGACCGCTCGTCCTTGGCGCCGAGGTTGGTCATTACGCGGTGCCACAGCACGCGCGCGGCGCGCAGCTTGGCGATCTCCATGAAGAAGTTCATGCCGATCGCGAAGAAGAAGGACAGGCGCCCCGCGAACTTGTCGATATCGAGGCCCGAGGCGACGCCATAGCGGACATATTCGGCGCCGTCGGCGATGGTGAAGGCGAGTTCCTGCACCTGCGTCGCCCCGGCTTCCTGCATATGATAGCCGGAGATGGAGATGCTGTTGAACTTGGGCATCTCGCGCGACGTGTAGCCGAAGATGTCCGAGATGATCCGCATCGAGGGTTCGGGCGGATAGATATAGGTGTTGCGGACCATGAACTCCTTCAGAATGTCGTTCTGAATGGTCCCGTCGAGCAATTTGCGCTCGACCCCCTGCTCCTCGCCCGCGACGATGAAGAAGGCGAGGATCGGGATCACCGCGCCGTTCATCGTCATGCTGACCGACATCTGGTCGAGCGGGATGCCGTCGAAGAGGATCTTCATATCCTCGACGCTGTCGATCGCGACCCCCGCCTTGCCGACGTCGCCGACGACGCGCGGATGGTCGCTGTCATAGCCGCGGTGCGTCGCAAGGTCGAAAGCGACCGAAAGCCCCTTCTGCCCCGCGGCGAGGTTGCGGCGATAGAAAGCGTTCGACTCCTCAGCGGTCGAAAAGCCCGCATATTGCCGGATCGTCCACGGCCGCCCCGCATACATCGACGCGCGCACCCCGCGGGTGAAGGGCGCGAAGCCGGGCAGGCCGGGGTCGGCGGTGACATCCTCGGCCGTGTAGAGCGGCTTGACGTCGATCCCCTCGGGCGTCGCCCAGGTGAGGTCCTTGCCCTTCGCTTCCTTCTCGGCGGCGGCGGCCCATTGGTCGAGGGTCGGTTTGTCGGTCATATGCGTATCTCAACCTCATTTCCCTCTCCCCTTGCGGGAGAGGGGTGCGAAGACTTGCCAGCTTGCTGGCTAGTCGTAGCTGGGAGAGGGGTCGCGAGCCGCAGGCTCGCCAACCAACCCCTCTCCAAGTTCCGGTAGGGGACAAGTCCCCAACCTCCACTTTCCTCCCCCGCAAGGGGGGAGGAACGAAAACTCAGTGCGCCTCCTTCGGCGTCTCCATGATCTCGGTCAGCACCCCGCCCATGTCGCGCGGATGGACGAAGAAGATCAGCGTCCCATGCGCCCCGATCCGCGGTTCGCCCAGCACACGCTTTCCTTGTCCCTCGAACGCGGCCTTGGCGGCGTGAATGTCGGGCACTTCATAGCACATATGATGCTGCCCCCCCGCCGGGTTCTCTTCGAGGAAGCCCGCAATCGACGTGTTGCCCGGCAACGGCTCGACCAGCTCGATCTGCGTGCCGTTCAGCGCGCCATCGGCGCCCGGTGTATCGACGAAACACACTTTGACACCCTGATCGGGCAGATCGAACGGCTCGTGAATTTTCGTCGCGCCCATCACGTCGCGGTAAAAGACGATGCTGTCGGCAATCGACGGCGTCGCGACGCCGATATGGTTGAGGCGGCCCAGTTTCACGGCTTCCAATCCTTCACTTCCTGTCTGATCGACACGATCAGCTTGTCATAAACCGAGTTCATGAAATCGCGTCCTTCCCTTGGCGTATCGAACGAGACTTCGACCCCCAACCCATCGTTGATCGCCGGACGCGGGTCGGCATCGCTTCCTTCGACTGCATTCCAATTCCACCATTGGCGTGCGATCGATTGGCGCTGTTCCAAGCCATGCTCGGAAATGGCCAAATCGACGGCGGCTTCGGACGTTCCACTATCATCTGGCCAATCCCGATGCGGATAGGCCGCAAGAAATTGATACAGATCGGGCCAACGCTCCTGCGCATCGATACGGCGTTGTCGCGTGGCCCGTCCCATGTCCGCCTCAGCAACCCGCAACCTGATCCTTGCCGACCAGCGCATATTTGCCGTCCTTCAGCATATATTGCTGCCTGAACGACCGCGTGCCGGTGTAGGCGACGGTAAAGCTCTTGTCGGGAACGGCGGCGACGATCTGCCCGTCATAGGTCTGTTCGGTCTGACCGATCCCGGCGCCCGAACTCATCGAATCGGTGAAACCGCCGCGATCGACGGGGCCGTCGGGGGTCAGTTCGGTCACGACCGCGGTGCCGATCGCGCAGCCCTGCCACACGCCGCCGCCTTCGGTGACCAGATAGGGATTGCGGCCGAGCAGGCTGGTAAAGACCCAACTCGTCGCGCCATTCCCCACGGTGCCGACCGCGCCGACGTCGATCCATTCGCCCTGCTTCACCCAGCCCGCCGGGCTCGATTTCAAATAATGGATCGCGTTGAGGCCGCCCTCGCTATGTCCCGCATCGTCGAGCCCGCCGACGCTCAGCAGCACGCCGGTATTATCTTCGAGCAGATGGAGCGCAACGGGACGGAAATGATAGGTACGATCGTCGATCATCCGCTCGGCCTCCGCCTTGGCGCCTTTCGGAAGCGCGAAGGCAGCGCGGAACGCGGCGTCGATCGTCGTGTCCTCGTCATCGCCGAGTACGACCGGAAACGCTTCCTTTGCCGCCCCGACCGGCGTGTCGGGATCGAACGCCGATGCGGCGGGCGCGGCCAGCAGGGCCGGAGCCATCAGAAGAGCGAGAAAGGCGTTACGCATTTTCAAACCTCATTGGAAAATCAAGACCATCGCGGCAGCCTAGCCGCTTGCTGCTCTTGCCTCCAGCCCGGCGCATCGGATGTGCCGGTCGTCACATGACCGCGTCAAAGCGGAATATTGTCGTGCTTCTTCCACGGATTCTCCAACTGCTTGTTCCGCAGCTTCCTTAGCCCCAGCGCTATCCGCCGCCGCGTCGAGTGCGGGTAGATCACCTCGTCGATATAGCCGCGCTGCGCCGCGACGAACGGGTTGGCGAAACGGTCTTCATATTCCTTGGTGCGCTCGGCGATCTTTTCGGGGTCGCCGATGTCGCTGCGGAAGATGATTTCCACAGCGCCCTTCGCGCCCATCACCGCGATCTCGGCGGTCGGCCAGGCATAGTTCAAATCGCCGCGCAGGTGTTTCGACGCCATCACGTCATAGGCGCCACCATAGGCCTTGCGCGTGATCACCGTGATCTTGGGCACCGTCGCCTCGGCATAGGCGAAGAGCAGCTTCGCGCCATGCTTGATGATGCCGTTATATTCCTGCGCCGTGCCGGGCAGGAAGCCCGGGACGTCGACGAAGGTGATGATCGGAATCTCGAACGCGTCACAGAAGCGCACGAAGCGCGCTGCCTTCTTCGACGAATTGATGTCGAGCACGCCCGCAAGCACCAGCGGCTGGTTGGCGACGATGCCGACCGTGCGCCCCTCGATGCGGCCGAAGCCGCAGATGATGTTGCCCGCGTGCGCCGGCTGCACCTCGAAGAAATCGCCCTCGTCAACCGTCTTGCGGATCAGCTCGTGCATGTCATAGGGCTGGTTCGCGTTGGGCGGGATCAGCGTGTCGAGGCTCTTTTCCTCGCGGTCATAGGGATCACTGGTCGGGCGGGCCGGGACGCCGCTGCGGTTGTTCTCGGGCAGATAGTCGAAGAAATCGCGCGCCGCGAGCAGCGCCTCGATGTCGTTCTCGAACGCCAGATCGGCGACCGAGCTTTTCGTCGTGTGGGTGATCGCGCCGCCGAGTTCCTCCTGCGTCACCACCTCGTTGGTCACGGTCTTCACGACGTCGGGGCCGGTGACGAACATATAGCTCGAATCCTTCACCATGAAGATGAAGTCGGTCATCGCGGGCGAATAGACCGCGCCGCCCGCGCACGGCCCCATGATCAGACTGATCTGCGGCACGACGCCGCTCGCGAGCACGTTGCGCTGGAACACGTCGGCATAGCCGCCGAGCGACGCGACGCCCTCCTGAATGCGCGCGCCGCCGCTGTCGTTGAGCCCGATCACCGGCGCGCCGACCAGCATCGCCTTTTCCATCACCTTGCAGATCTTCTCGGCATGGCGCTTCGACAGCGAGCCGCCGAAGACGGTGAAATCCTGACTGAAGACATAGACGAGGCGGCCGTTGATCGTCCCCGATCCGGTGACGACGCCGTCGCCCGGAATTTTCTGGTCCTGCATCCCGAAATCGACGCAATCATGCTCGACATAGGTGTCGAGTTCCTCGAACGAGCCATGATCGAGCAGCACGTCGAGCCGCTCGCGCGCCGTCAGCTTGCCCTTGGCATGCTGCGCGTCGATGCGCTTTTGCCCGCCCCCAAGGGCGGCGGCGGCGCGGCGGGCTTCCATTTCGGCGATATTGGCGGACATGCGGCTCTCCAACAGATATTCGACCGTCGCCTGCCCGCATTATGCCGCCGATGCAAATGTGAATTTGCAAAGTTGCAAAGTACAAGTTTGCAAATTAATAGCTCTCTCCCCTTGCGGGAGAGAAAGGCTTGGCTTGGCGACTTGTCGCCTAGCAAGTCCTGAGAGGGAGCTCCCCCTCTCCAACTCCGGCTAGGGGAGAGGAGAAGGTTTTTGACCCGCCAACGCATCTTTGCCGGAAGCCGCTTGCGCCAGCTTCGCCACGACCGCGGCATCCGCCAGGCCGATTTCGCCGCGACGCTCGGCATCTCGACTTCCTATCTCAGCCAGATCGAACATGACGACCGCCCGCTGACCCCGGCGCTGCTCGACCGCTTGCAAAAGCTCTTCCCCCTCGAATGGGAGGAGGTGGCCGCCGACGCCGGCGACCGCCGCGCCGGGGCGCTGCGCGAGGCGGCGGCCGATCCGCTGTTCGCGGCATCGCCGCTGGCGCCCGAACAGCTCGAACGCGCGGCGCTGCAGCAGCCGCATCTTGCCGACCAGTTCGTCGCGCTCCACGCCGCCTACCGCCGTGCGGGGCAACGGCTCCAGATCATCGACGAGGCGCTGACCGGCGGCACCGCCGAGGGGAGCCGCCTGCCGTGGGAGGAGGTGCGCGACTGGTTCCACGATGCTGGCAATTATGTCGACAGCATCGACCGCGCTGCGGAAACGCTGGCGCAGGGTCTGCGCGGCGGTGCGCCCTCCCCCGCGATCGAGACGATCGAGCGGCGGCTGCAGGGCGCGCTCGGCATCTCGATCGTCTATAATCAGGCACAGGCCTTGCGCGACTATGACGCGACGATGCGCCATCTGGTGATCGACCCGGCGCAGCCGCCCGAAAGCCGCCGCTTCCAACTCGCGCACCAGCTCGCCGCGCTCGCGCTCGCGGGCGAGATCGCGGCGGTGGTCGAGGCATCGCCGCTGCGCACGGCGGCCGCCCGCCAGCTCCTGCATGTCGGGCTCGCCAACTATGCCGCCGGCGCGGTGCTGATGCCCTATGGCCCGTTCCGCGCCAGCGCCCGTGCGGTGCGTCACGACATCGACCGGCTGCGACTCGATTATGGCGTCAGTTTCGAGCAGGCGTGCCACCGCCTCTCGACCCTCCAGCGCCCCGGCGCGCGCGGCATTCCGATGTTCTTTTGCCGCGTCGACATGGCGGGCAACATCACCAAGCGCCACAGCGCGACGCGTCTGCAATTCGCACGCTTCGGCGGCGCCTGCCCCTTGTGGGTCGTCCACGAGGCAGCGGCAATTCCCGACCGCATCCTGTTCCAGCTCGCCGAAACGCCCGATGGCCAGCGCTATGTCTCGATGGCGAAGGGGCTGGTGAAACCGTCGGGCAGCTACGCCCGCTCCCCGCGCCGCTACGCTGTCGCGCTGGGATGCGAGGCGCAATATGCCGGTGATTTCGTCTATGCCGACGGGGTCGATGTCGATGCGCCGCAGGCCGCGGCGCGCATCGGCCTGTCGTGCCGCATCTGCCCGCGCGACGATTGCGACCAGCGCGCCTTTCCGCCCAGCGACCGCCCGATCCTGGTAGACCCGGATCGGCGCGGGGTGGTGCCTTACCGGATCGGCTAGCTTCTTCTCCCCTCCCGCAGGCGGGAGGGGTCGGGGGAGGGCCTACTACTCTGAAGCACGCCGAAACATGCCCTCCCCTAACCCCTCCCATAAATGGGAGGGGAATCTATAGCTTCACAATCCCCCGCTCGATCAGGCTATGTGCGGTCGCAAGGATTGCTTCTTCGGGCGGACGCATCGTCCAGCCGAGCGTTTCCATCGCATGGCGGCTGTCGCCGCCGCGAACATTGCCGAGTTCGGCGACGAGTTGTTTCAGTTCGGGGCGCACCAGCGCAAACAGCTTGAGCAGCCAGTCCGGCATCTTGCGCGTCGGCACCTTCTTTGCCTGCTCGCCCAGGTTCGCGGTGAGGATGTTCGCGACGTCGATCATCTTCAGGAACGGACCCGAGCAGACATAACGCTCGTCGCGGATGCCGGGCGCGGTCAGCGCGCGATAATGAAGGTCAGCGACGTCGCGCACGTCGATGATGCCGAAACCGATGTCGGGACACATCGGCACCTTGCCTTCCAAAAGCTGTTTCACCAGTTCGATCGAGGTCGACAGGTCGTCCGACAGCAGCGGCCCGAACACCGCAGCGGGATTGACCGAGGCGAATTCCATGCCGCCGCCCTCGGCCGCGACCCAGTCGCGCGCGGCGCGCTCGGCGACGGTCTTCGAGCGCGGATAGGGCATGACGCCGGGGTTGTCGAGGTTGGTCCAGTCGGCTTCGGTATAGATGCCGCCGCCGTCGCCGTGACCATAAGCGATCGCCGCCATCGAGGAGGTGAGGACGAACCGCGTCACCCCAGCCGCCTTGGCGAAGCGCAGCGCGCGGAGAGCCCCCTCGCGCGCGGGCACGATCAGTTCGTCAGGGTGTTTCGGCACCCCTAGCGGAAAGGGCGACGCGACATGCGCGACATGGCTGCACCCCGCCATCGCCTCGGCCCAGCCGGCGTCCTGTTCGAGGTCGGCGGCGAAAAAGCGGAGCCTGTCGTCGGGGACGTTCAGCCAGCCTCGCACTTCGCCTTCGCGCTTCAGGCTGCGGACGGTGGTGTGAACCGTCCAGCCGTTCCCGATCAACTGCCGGATCAGGAAGCCCGCGATATAGCCGCTGCCGCCGGTGACCAGTGCCGTGCCTGCCATCTGTCCGCTCCCCTGCAATGGGAGCAGCATAGCAGATGGATCGCTCACCCACACGCTCCATTCGTCATCCCGGCGAAGGCCGGGATCTCCCCCTTGCGGAACGACGCGACGACGAGATCCCGGCCTTCGCCGGGATGACGTACCGGTGGCTTTACTTCATCAGCACCAGTTCCTCGGCCATGCTCGGATGCAGCGCGACGGTGGCGTCGAAATCGGCCTTGGTCAGGCCCGCCTTCACCGCGACCGCCGCCGCCTGCAAAATCTCGGGCGCGTCGGGGCCGATCATGTGGAGGCCGACGACCTGATCGGTCGCTTCATTGACCACCATCTTGTAGAGCGCGCGCTCGTTGCGGCCAGCGAGGACATTCTTCATCGCGCGGAAATCGCTGGTGTAGATGCGCACCGAACCCAGTTCATTGCGCGCCTGCGCTTCGGTCATGCCGACCGCGCCGATCGGCGGGTGGCTGAACACCGCGCTCGGCACGTTCGCATAATCGACGCGCGTCGGCTTGCCGCCGAAGACCGAGTCCGCAAAAGCCTGTCCCTCACGGATCGCTACCGGGGTAAGCTGGATGCGATTGGTGACGTCGCCGACGGCATAGACGCTCGGCACCGACGACTGGTTCGCCTCGTCGACCTTGATCGCGCCTTGCGCGTCGAGCGCGACGCCGATCTCTTCGAGCCCGAGGCCCTTGGTGTTCGGCACGCGCCCGGTCGCCACCAGCACCGCATCGGCCTCGATCGGCTCGCAATTGTCGAGGTGAACGGTCAGCGAGCCGTCCTCATTCTTCTCGATCGACCGGAACGGCGCGTTGAACTTGAAATCGATGCCCTTGGTCATCGAAATCTGGAGCAGGCGGTCACGGATCTGCGCGTCATAGCCGCGCAGGATGGTGTCGCCGCGATTGACGATCGTCACCTTGCTGCCAAACTCGTTGAAGATGCCCGCGAACTCGTTGGCGATATAGCCGCCACCCGCGATCACGATCCGCTTCGGCAGGGTGTCGAGGTGAAAGACCTCGTTCGAGGTGATCGCATGCTCGCTACCCGGAAATTCGGGAACGTGCGGCCAGCCGCCGGTCGCGATCAGGATATGTTCGGCGGTCACTTCCTGCCCGTCGGCGAGCCGCACCTTCTGCGGCCCGATCACGGTCGCGCGCGTGCGGAACAGCGTCACCTTGTGGTTGTCGAGCGTCTGGCCATAGAGGCCTTCGAGCCGGTCGACCTCGGCGAGCACATTGTCGCGCAGCACCCGCCAGTCGAATTTACAGTCGGACACGTCCCAACCGAACTTGCGCGCGTCGTGGATGTCCTCGGCGAAATGCGCGCCATAGACGAGCAGCTTCTTGGGGACGCAGCCGCGGATGACGCACGTGCCGCCAACCCGATACTCCTCCGCCACCGCGACACGCGCGCCGTGCGACGCCGCGACGCGCGAGGCCCGGACGCCGCCCGATCCGGCGCCGATGACGAAGAGATCATAGTCGAAATCGCTCATGGATTACCCCTGACATGGACAGGCCGCTATTCGCGGAGGCCGTCTATGTGGTTACGCGGCGGCAGCTTGCCAATCGAATTTTGCGTTCAGCGTCATCGCCCATAAATAGGGACTGTCCCTATTTATTCCCCCAGCGCGGCCTGCATCAGCGCCTGCGTCGCGGGGTCGAATTCCACCGTTCCCTCGGCAAGCCCCTTCGCCATTTCCTTGCCCAGCTCGACGCCGAACTGGTCGAACGGATTGATGCCGAGCAGCACGGCATTGGCGAAGACGCGATGTTCGTAGAAGGCGATCAGCGCTCCCAGGCTGCGTGGGCTGATCTGGTCGAGCAGGATCGTTGCCGACGGACGGTTGCCCGGATAATGGCGCGCGCCGTCCTCGCTCGCGCGGCCCGTCATCAAGGCCGCACCCTGTGCGATGCAATTGGCGACGAGCGTTTCATGATGCGCGTCGTCGAGCAGATGATCGGGTTCGCGCGCGACCACGAACTCGACCGGCGTCAGGTGCGTGCCCTGATGGAGCAATTGAAACACCGCATGCTGCGCGTCGGTGCCGACTCCGCCCCAGGTGATCGCGGCGCTCTGGCGGCCGAGCGGCGCGCCGTCCAGCGTCACCGACTTGCCGTTCGATTCCATTTCGAGCTGCTGCAGATAGGCGGGCAGCAGCCGCAGCCTTTCGTCATAAGCGAAGACCGCGCGCGTCTGACAGCCGAGCCGGTTGGTATAGAGCTGATCGGCGAAGGCCGCGAGCAGGCAGATATTGTCGACGCCATCGGTCAGCCGGAAATGTCGGTCCATTTCGGCTGCACCTTCGAGCAGGTCGGCAAAGGCATCCCAGCCGAGCGCAAGCGCCGCGGGGAAACCGATCGACGACCAGAGCGAGTAGCGCCCGCCGACCGTCTCGCTGAACGGCAGGATGCGCGTCTCATCGACCCCCCATTCCATCGCCTTGTCGGGATGGGCGGTGAGCGCGATGAAGCGGCCAAGCGGATCGTCGACGCTCGCCTCGTCCAGCCATTGCAGCGCCGAATTGGCGTTGAGCAATGTCTCGGTCGTGGTGAAGGTCTTCGAGGCCACAGCGACGAGCGTGTACTGGGGGTCGAACTTCGCGAAGGCTTCGGCCAGGGCCGCACCGTCGACGTTGGAGACCACCGCGACGTCATAACGCCCGCTATGCCGCCCGAGCGCGTCGACGAGCAAATCGGGCCCCAGTGCCGAACCGCCGATGCCGATATGGAGCAAGTGGCGGATCTCGCCGAACGCGCCAGCCTCGATCGCGTCGATCAGCATCCGCATCCGTTGGTGCAGCGCCTGTGCGACATGGACGGACTCAGGCGCGCCCTCGCCGCGCTCGGCGCTATGCTCGGCGGCGCGGTTCTCGGTGGGGTTGGCGATGCCGCCCGAAAACAGCGTCTTGCGGCGTCCAGCAAAATCCTGCGCCTCGGCCAGGCCGGCAAGGATCGCGACCGCATCCTGGTCGAGATGAGTCTTCGCAAAGTCGAAACGGATGTCGGCGACGCGGCGCACCAGCGCCTGCAAGCGCGCCTTGGGATCGGCGGCAATGAGGCGGGAGAGGGGCTGCGGCTGCCAGTCGGCGAGCGCTTGCCACGCTTCGGATGGGGTGGTCATTTGATATTCCTTTGATTTCCGTTCGGCCTGAAGGCGCGCCATCATCTTCGATTAAAACACATATGTGTCCCCGCGAAGGCGGGGACCCATCTCCGGTCGGTTCCATTTTGCACCGACCGGAGATGGGCTCCCGCCTTCGCGGGAGCACGCGGCTTTTTCAATCAAAGTCGATCATCCTTTAGGCCCGCCGCGGTCCCCGCGCCAGCGCCATCCGCCGATATTCGCTTGACGTGCAGACCTATTCGTCGCCAATGCGCGGGCATGACCGACGCCAGCTTTACCGCCGATAATTCGCCCGCGACCGACCCCAGCCCGGCCAAGCCCGAACCCGCGCCCCTCTCGGCTAAGGAAGAGGCGGTCGACACGATCCGCTTTCTTGCGCTGCTCGCGGTCGCGGTGCTGATTTTCCGCAGCTTTTTCCTGTCGCCCTTCAACATTCCGTCGGAATCGATGCAGCCGCGCCTGCTCATCGGCGACTATCTGCTCGTGAACAAGATGGCCTATGGTTATTCGAAATACAGCCTGCCGTTCAGCGTGCCGCTGATTCCGGGCCGCATCTTCGCGCGCACGCCCGATCGCGGCGACGTCGTCGTGTTCAAGGCGCCGCCGGTCAACGACAATGACTATATCAAGCGCGTGATCGGGCTTCCCGGCGACACGGTCCAGGTCCGCGACGGCATCGTCTGGCTGAATGGCAAGCCGCTGAAGCGCGAGCCGATGGCCGATTTCGTCATCCCGGTGACGCAGAACATGATCGACGCGTCGCGCACCACCGGCACCCTGCCCTGCTATGCCCCGCAGTTCGAGGAAGTCACCGCGGCGGGCCAACGCGAGTGCCGCTACCCACAGTTCAAGGAAACGCTGCCCAGCGGCAAAAGCTATGCGATCCTCGACATCACCTCGATCGCGCAGGACAACACCCCGCTGGTCACCGTTCCCGAAGGCCATCTGTTCCTGATGGGCGACAACCGCGACCGCAGCGCCGACAGCCGTTTCCCCGCGGAGGAAAATGGCGGCATCGGCCTCGTCCCCGAAAAGAATCTCGTCGGCCACGCACTCGTCGGCATGTTCTCGACCGACGGGTCGGCAAGCTGGTTCAATCCGATCAGCTGGTTCACCGCGGCGCGGTGGAGCCGGATCGGGGACGGCTTTTGAGCGAACGGCCGTCCGCGGCGACGATCGCGGCCCTGACCGGCGCCGACCCCCGCGACCTCACGCTCTATCATGAGGCGCTGACGCACGGCAGCAGCGGCGCGGGCGATTATCAGCGGCTCGAATTCCTCGGCGACCGCGTGCTCGGGCTGGTGATCGCGTCCGAACTTTTCCACCGCTTCCCGAAAGCGGCCGAGGGCGAACTGTCGTCGCGGCTCCACGCGCTCGCGTCGGGGGAGACCTGCGCGGCGATCGCACAGCGTCTCGACCTCAATGCGCATGTCCATTTCGGTAGCCAGGCGATCGGCGACGGCGGGCGGCACAGCGACAATATCGCCGCCGATGTTCTGGAGGCATTGCTCGGCGCGATCTGGCTCGATCTGGGCGAGGACGCCGCGCGGGCTTTCATCGTCGCCAAATGGGGCGACATGATCGACGGCCAGGTCGCCGCACCCAAGCATCCCAAGGCGGCGCTTCAGGAATGGGCGCTCGCTCGCAAGCGCAAGCCCCCCGAATATCGCCTCGTCCGCCGCGAAGGCCCCGACCATGCCCCGCGCTTTCGCGTCGCGGTCACGGTCGGCAAGCTCGCCGAGGCGGAGGGCGAAGGCGCGTCGAAGCAGGCAGCCGAAAAGGCGGCCGCGACCGCGCTGCTCGAACGATTGACACAGGAAGAAGCGAAATGACCCAGCGCTGCGGTTTCGTGGCCGTCGTCGGCGCGCCCAACGCGGGCAAGTCGACGCTCGTCAACGCGCTCGTCGGCCAGAAGGTCGCGATCGTCAGCCCGAAGGCGCAGACGACGCGCACCCGGCTGATGGGCGTCGCCATGGCGGACGACGCGCAGATCGTCCTGATCGACACGCCGGGCATCTTCGCGCCGACGCGCCGCCTCGATCGCGCGATGGTCGCCGCCGCGTGGGGGAGCCTGGAAGAGGCCGAGGCGATCCTCGTCATGGTCGATGCCGCCGCCAAGCTGACGGGCCGGGTCGAGCGCGTGCTCGAAGGCGTCGCGAACCGGCCCGAGAAGAAATTCCTCGTCCTCAACAAGGTCGACCTGACCCGCAAGGACAAGCTGCTCACCATCGCGACCGAGCTCAACGCGCGGCTGGCGTTCGACGAGACCTTCTTCATCGCCGCGAGCAGCGGCGATGGTGTGCCTGAACTCAAGGCGCATCTCGCCGCGCTGATGCCCGAAGGGCCGTGGCATTTTCCCGAGGATGAGGTCAGCGACGCGCCCGAGCGGATGCTGGCGGCGGAGATCACCCGCGAGCAGCTTTATCGCCAGCTTCACGAGGAACTTCCCTATCAGTCGACGGTCGAGACCGAGCTGTTCAAGACGCGCCCCGACGGCAGCGCCGAAATCCACCAGCAGATCTTCGTCGCGCGCGACAACCAGCGCGCGATCGTGCTCGGCAAGGGCGGCAGCCGGATCAAGGAAATCGGCGCCCGCGCGCGCGCCGAGCTGACCGAGCTGATGGGTCGCAAGGTCCACCTGTTCCTGCACGTGAAGGTCAAGGAAAACTGGGACGAGGATCGCGGCGTCTATCGCGACATGGGCCTCGACTGGGTCGATTGAGGGAAGCAATATGGCGCACGATCCGTTCAATACGCCCGCCGACCGCCTGCGCGGCGTCCTCAAATATTGGATGTGGTATCTGGCGATCGCCGCGGTGCTGATCGTCCTTACCGAACGCAATCTGATCGCGCGCGAAAACAAGGATCATCTGGTGAGCGGCGAGGTCGAGCGGATCGACACCGCGAACGGCAAGCCACGCGCGACCGTGCGCCTTGGAGAAGCGCAGGAAGTCGTGGTTGTGCTGCCGAACGGCACGCCCTGCCACCCCGGCTCGAAAATCCGCCTCGTCCGCCACGACAATGTCAGCGAGCACAGCTTCCGTGCCGCCGATCCGCCCTGCGCGGGATAGGACACCGGGCGAAATAGCACAGCCTCAATTCCGTTCGTGTCGAGCGTAGTCGAGACACCCATCGGTGTAACGCAAGGTCGATGGGTGTCTCGACTACGCTCGACACGAACGGGACGTTGGGTCAGATTAAAGGCTCGTCACTCTAAATCCGCCGGCAATCGTCCGGCGGCGGTTGTCCGGCGAAGCGGGCGTCGATCCAGTCGAGGGTCTCATCGGTACGCGGGCCGCGCGCACCGTCGATGTGACTGCCCCCCGGAATCTCGATCCAGCGGACGGCGGTGCGACGCTTGCACACGGCCTTCGCGAAGGCCCGCGTCACCGCCGGCGCAACCAGCGTGTCCTTGCTTCCCTGCGAGATCAGCAGCGGCCCCGGAACGCGTGCCGGGTCGACGCTGTTCGCGCGCATCGCCCTGGCGAACGGCTCCATCCGGGTCACATCTTTCTTCTGGACCGCCTGTCGCACCGCCAACATGCCGAGGATCGTACCGAGTTTCGGCTTATTATCGACATCGATACAGTTGTTTTCGGCAAGGCGGTGGATGACACCCTGCGTCGCCTTATTAGTGAAACCGTCGAGCGAATAGCCGAAGCGTTCGGACCAGCTATGCAGCGTGAAGGCGAGCAGCAGGGCACGCGCATTGGGGTCGCTCGCCTGCCGCATATTGGCGGCAAGGTCGGTCGGCGGAACGGCGGCCGCGGTGCCGATCAGCGTCAGGTCGGGAGCATAGCCGCGCGCCAAAATCGCGGTCCACAGCGCGGCATGACCGCCCTGCGATTCGCCCCAGACCGCGAAGCGCGTGCCCGCTGCCGCGCCCGGAATCGCCCGTGCCGCGCGCACCGCGTCGAGCACCGAATAGGCGGTATCGGCGCCGACCAGATAGGGATGCGGCATCGCGCTGCCGAGCCCCGGATAGTCGGGGGCCGCGACGACATAGCCGCGCCGCGCCATCGCCTCGACCATCGGGTTCGAGGCAAAGAAAGCGGGATTGTTCGACGGCGCGCATTTCTGCGCCACCCCGGAGGTGCCGTGCGCCCAGGCGATGACACGCCGCGGCTGCGCGGGCACGGCCTCACGCGGCGCGATGACCATGCCGGTCACCTCCTGCCGCTGACCGTCCTGGTTCGCGGTCCAGTAGCGAACCCGCCATGCTTGCGTGCCGGGCGGCGTCTCGACGACGGGATCGGCGGAAACGAGCGTCCCGTCCTGCTGCGCGGCGGCGGGAACCGAAAGAAGGGCGAACAAGGCGGCAAGCATAGGACGCATCGAAAAACCTCCCGATGCGGTGATGCTATCATGCTCGACCGAAAGCGTCATCCCGGCGAAGGCCGGGATCTCACCGATGCGTCATAATGCCGGGTAGAGATCCCGGCCTTCGCCGGGGTGACTCATTCCTTCTTCGCCGCAGCTTTCTTCGCCGGCGCCTTCTTGGCCGGAGTCTTTTTCTTCGGCGCCGCCTTCTTCTTGCCCTTCGCCGGCCCCTTCGCCGCGCGCGCGTCGATCAGCGCGATCGCTTCCTCTTCGGTTAGCGCGTCGGCTTCGATCGTCTTGGGCAAGGTCGCGTTGGTCGTGCCGTCGGTCACATAGGGGCCGAAGCGCCCGGCCATCAGCTTCATCTCGCCGCCGCTCGTCGGGTGCGCGCCGAACGTCTTGAGCGGTTCGACCTTGGCCCGCCCGCGCCCGCCGCCGTTCGCGGCCTCGGCGATGCGGACGACTGCGGCGTTCATTCCGATGTCGAAGATTTCGGCGGTGCCGGTCAGCTTCCCATATTTACCGTCGTGCAGCAGATAGGGGCCATAGCGCCCCAGCCCCGCGAGGATCGGCTTGCCGCTTTCGGGGTGCACCCCGACCTCGCGCGGCAGGCTGAGCAGCCGCAGCGCATAATCGAGATCGAAATCCTCCGCCGGGATGTCCTTGGGGATCGACGAACGCTTCGCCTCCTTGCCCTCGCCGAGCTGGATATAGGGGCCGAAGCGGCCGCTGCGCTTCGTCACTTCCAGCCCGCTTTCGGGGTCGGCGCCCATCGTCTCCGGCCCGGTGTCCGCCTCGCCATTGCCGCCCGGCTGCGCGAATTTGCGCGTATACTTGCATTCGGGATAATTGCTGCACGCGATGAACGGCCCGAACTTGCCGCCGCGCAGTGCGAGCCGCCCGGTGCCGCAATTGGGGCACAGACGCGGGTCGCTGCCGTCGCCCTTGTCCGGAAAGAGATAGGGACCGAGAAATTCGTCGAGCGCCGCGGTGATCTCCGACGGCTTCTGCTCCATCACCTCGCCGGTGCGCGGCTTGAAGTCGCGCCAGAAGCGTTCGAGAACCGCCTGCCACTGCGCGCGGCCGCCCGACACATCGTCGAGTTCCTCCTCGAGCCCGGCGGTGAAATCATATTCGACATAGCGGTTGAAGAAGCGTTCGAGGAACGCCGTCAACAGCCGCCCGCTCTCCTCGGGAAGAAAGCGGTTCTTCTCGACGCGCACATAGGCGCGGTCCTTGAGCACCTGAAGGATCGAGGCATAGGTCGACGGGCGCCCGATGCCGAGCTCCTCCATCTTCTTGACGAGGCTCGCTTCCGAATAGCGCGGAGGCGGCTGGGTTTCGTGGCTCTCGACCTCGACGCCGGTCTTCGCAGGTGCATCACCCTTGCTCATCGCGGGAAGCAGGCGCGCATCCTCATCCTCAGCGTCGTCGCGGCCTTCGTCATAGAGCGCGAGGAAGCCGGGGAATTTCACCACCTGCCCCGTCGCGCGCAGCACCGTCTTGCCGGTGCCGTCCGACAGGTCGACGCTGGTGCGTTCGAGCCGTGCCGACGCCATCTGGCTCGCCAGCGCGCGCTTCCAGATCAGTTCGTAAAGGCGCGCATGATCGCCGCCGCCGACCTTGTCCTTGCCGAAATCGGTCGGACGGATCGCCTCATGCGCTTCCTGCGCATTCTTCGCCTTGGTCTGATATTGCCGCGGCTTGTCGGGAACATAGCCGCCGTCGTAGCGGTCGGCGATCGCGCGGCGTGCGGCGCTGATCGCGCTGCCGTCCATCTGGACGCCGTCGGTTCGCATGTAAGTGATCGCACCGTCCTCATAGAGGTCCTGCGCGACGCGCATCGTGTGGCTGGCCGAGAAGCCGAGCTTGCGCGCGGCCTCCTGTTGCAGGGTCGAGGTGGTGAACGGCGGCGGCGGGTTGCGCGTCAGCGGCTTGGTCTCGACCGTGTCGACGGTGAAATGGCCCGCCTTGACGTCGGCTTCGGCGGCGCGCGCGTCGGCCTCGGTGCCGATCGACAGCCGCTCGATCTTGTCGCCGCGCCAGCGCGCGAGGCGCGCCTTGAAGGGCGTCCCGCTCATCTCGAACAGCCCAGTCACCGACCAATATTGCTGCGCAACAAAAGCCTCGATCTCGCGCTCGCGCTCGACGATCATGCGCAGCGTCACCGATTGGACGCGGCCCGCCGATTTCGCACCGGGCAGCTTGCGCCAGAGTACCGGCGACAAGGTGAAGCCGACGAGATAGTCGAGCGCGCGGCGCGCGCGATAGGCGTCGATCAGATCGTCATCGAGCGCGCGCGGATGCGCCATCGCATCGGTTACCGCCTGCTTGGTGATTGCGTTGAAGGTCACGCGGTCGACGGTTTGCGGCAGCGCCTTCTTGCTGCGCAGCAATTCCTGCACATGCCAGCTGATCGCCTCGCCCTCGCGATCAGGGTCAGTCGCGAGGATCAGACGGTCGGCCTGCTTTGCCGCGTCCTGAATTTCCTTCAGCCGCTTCGCCTTGTCTGGATAAAGCTGCCACTGCATCGCAAAGCCGTCGTCGGGGTCGACCGAGCCGTCCTTGGGCGGCAGATCGCGAACATGGCCATAGCTTGCCAGCACCTTGAAATCACGGCCGAGATACTTCTCGATCGTCTTCGCCTTGGCGGGCGATTCCACAATCACCAATTGCATTGAAAATTCGTTCCCCGATTACTCTCACGTACACGCGCGAGGGTGGCGGGCGCTCCGGCCCTCCGTCAAGCGGATTTAGGGAGCGCCCGCGCCGGGGTCAACGGAGAGCGCTCAGCCGCCCGAGCAGCATCTCGCTCGCAAGGCTCGCGGCCTTCGCGGCACCCTCCTCATAATTGCCGGGCTTGGCGGTGAAGGCGAACTTGCGCGTCTTGCCGAAACGGAGGCCGCCAAAGCCCATCGCCGCGGCGACGCCGCCCGCGACGTTCGCGCCCGACTGCAGCGCCTTGTCGGTGCCGCTCGACGCATCGCTCTTTTCGATGAATTCGCCTTCGACCGCGACCGGCGCCTTGACGGTGATCACCGCCTGCTTGCCGCTCGGCGCGATCAGCGTCATGCGCGAATAGTCGGCGCTGACCGACAATGCGCTGTTGACCTGCAGCCCGCCGAAGCTGAACGCGCCGGGGCGCTTTTGCTGCGAGAAATCGATCAGATAGACGACGTCGATCACCCCGACCCCGCTCTCGCGCGCATAATTGTTCAGCGCCCCGACCGCCTGTCCTGCCGCCATGTTGATTCCCATGCTGCTCATCCCGGACCCGAGGAAATCGCCGGGAACCATCAGCAGCGAGGGCAGCGCGGTCGGTTTGTAATAGGTCGCCTTGCCCTTGCTGCCCTTTTCGAGTGCGATATTGATGTCGAGTGGCACCTCCTGCGATTTCGTCTTCGCCAGCATCGCATGGCCGAACAGGTCGGCGGCGGGCTGCACCGTGTAGCCACCCGCGGTCAGTTGCGACACGAAATCGGCATAGGCGGCATCGGTGATCGCCTGCATCATTTCAGGCGTCACGCCGACCAGTTCGCTCTTTGCCTTGGTCGTGCCGCCAAAGGCGCCCATCAGCCCGCCCGACGTCGCGGTCTGGTCGGTCGATTCGAAGATGAAACCGACGTTGAAGGCGCCGATGGCGACGGCGGTGACGCCCTTCGCATTCGCCGGTCCCGAAATCTTGACCGGTTCCTGATCCTTGGCGAAGGTGATGGCGGGCTGGGCCAGCAGCGCCAGCGCGGCGGCGGCCGACAGCAATTTTCTCATGGGACATATCCTCCGACCCCTCCCCCTGTCAGCCGACCCTACCGACCGAAGCGAGAGGTTAATCGAAGCAACCCACGGCCCCCGCATCGGTCAGATACGGGGGCGAGTCAATTCCCTACCGGTTCTGCCACCGGAAATCAGCGGGCAGGATGCATTTGCCCGCGTCATATTTGCCGACGCTGCGGATGATTTCATTATCGTTCGGCTCGATGCGGCGACCGCTGATCTGGCTGTCGATCACCCGGCGGACAAGCGCGTCGAGGCGGGTGACGAGGTAGCAGTCGATCGCCGGCGGCGCGTGCGGATTGCCGACGCCGCTGTCGTCGGTTAGGAACAGGTAGCGCGACTGGGTCGCCGCCGCCATCGCTCGCATCGCATATTCGGCCTTGTCGGCGACGCCCGACGCGGCGACCGGGGTGATGTGGATGCGTTTCGCGCGCGCCGCTTCGGCCGCCGCCCATGTCTGCCCGAACAGCTCGTCGTGCGGCGGCGCGTCGGCGACGAGCAGCAGCGATTTCACCGCGTCGGGGCGCCAATCCTGCCCAACCGCACGGATCATCGCCTGATCCATCGCCTCCGGATAGTCGCCGCCGCCGTTCGCGTCCTGCTGCGCGAGTACGCCCTGCGCGCGCCCGATGTCGCGGTCGAAGGCGATGGTACGCGTGACATAATCGTCGCCGAGGTCGCGGTAGAAAACGAAACCGACACGGATGTCGAGGTCGCGATGCTTCGCGCTGATCGACGAGATGATCGAGCGCAGTTCGGATTGAAGATAGCGAATCTCGTCGCCCATGCTGCCCGTCGTGTCGATCACGAGCATCAGGTCGAGCTTCGTCGCTTTCACCGCCGCCTGGTTCGCGGTCAACCCGACCGTCTGGCCTCCCGGCGCATCGGCGACGAACACGGGCCGGGCATCCGCGATGGTGCGCCCGGCCTGTTTCGCCGACACGGTGATCCGCTCGCTCAGTCGGTCGAGGCCCGGAAAGAAGACCGCACTGCCATCGGCCTGCGTCGCCATGGTGATGCTGTTGCCGTCGCTGCACGTCACGACGACGTCGGCAAAGGGGATCGGCTGGCCGCTGCGGTCGTTCACCTTGACGGTGACGACGCGCATCGTGTCGACGCGCGGCAGATCGCGCACCTCCTGCCCCAGATCGCCGCTGCGGTTCACATAGGCGGCATAGAGTTCGGGATTGAGCAGATCGTCATGCTCGCCCGCGGTGAGAATGCCCGATTGCGGCTGTGGGCGCGGATAGGGCCCCGGCATCGGCGGCGGATAGGGGCCGGGGCGCACGACCGAGCGCTCGCTCGCGCCGACCGCCGATCCGCTGACCGCGATTTCGGATGCCGCGTCCGCAGGCGCTGCCATCACGGGCGGTGGAGGTGGCGCGGGCGGCGGCGGCGGAGGGGGCGGCGGAGGCGGCGCATCGATCTCCACCTCGGCGCGGTCCGGTTCGGCGCTTCGCGTCACATAGCGCCTGTCGTCCTGCTGCTGGCGCGGCGGCGCTTCGGCGCCAAGGCGCGGCAACGGCGCGGCGTTGCGGCAGAAGCCCTGCTGCGCATCGGCGACCCGTGCCTGCGCGATCGCCATCGGCAGCGGCGCGGGGGCAGAGGCCAGTACCGCGGCCATCGTCACGCCCGTCACATATCGGCTTCGCATCGTCTATCTCCCCGGCATGAGATACAATATCATCAACCTGTCGGCGTACCGCTGAACGGTGGCTGAACCAGGACGAGTCGTTATATTACCGGGACTTGATGGGCAGTGCGGGCGATCACAACAGCGAAATCCGCGCGCCAGCGTGTCGCTCGATCCGCCCCGCGAGCTCGAGTTCGAGCAGGACGAGCTGCACCGCGGCGGCGGGGCGGCCCGACTGCCGGATGAGCTCGTCGACCGCCACCGGCGTCGGGCCGAGCAGGCCCGCCACCGCGTCACGATCGCCCTCGCCCATCGGTTCGGCCGCAAGTGCCGGAACGAAATCGCGCCGCGGCTCGCGCGCCATCCGTGTGTCGATCGGCCCGACCGCCTCCAGCACATCGTCGACGGTCTGGATCAGCGTCGCGCCTTCGCGGATCAGCAAGTTGCAGCCCTGCGCGCGCGGATCGAGCGGCGAGCCCGGCACCGCCATCACCTCGCGCCCATAATCGCCCGCGCGGCGCGCGGTGATCAGCGATCCCGATTTCGGCGCCGCCTCGATCACCACCGTGCCGTGCGCGAGCCCGGCGATGATGCGGTTGCGTGTGGGGAAGTGCCGCGCGAGCGGCTCGGTGCCCGGCGGCTGTTCGGCGATCAGCAGATGATCACTGGCGATCTTTTCCTGCAAGGCCGCATTTTCGGGCGGAAAGGCGATGTCGATCCCGCTCGCAATCACGCCCGCCGTCGCGCCGCCGAGTGCGCCGACATGCGCCGCCGTATCGACTCCGCGCGCCAGCCCGCTGACCACGGTGACGCCGCGCGCCGCAAGGTCGGCGGCAAGCTGGCGCGCGAAGCGGCAGGCGACCGCCGAGGCGTTGCGCGCGCCGACGATCGCGACGCATGGGCGCGCGAGCATCGCGGCGTCGCCGCGCACGATCAGCACCGGCGGCGCGCCCTCGACCGCGCGCAGCAATGGCGAATAATCGGCGTCGTCGATAAAAAGATGCCGGGCGCCGAGCTCAGCGACGCGATCGCATTCGCGCTCGGCTGCCTCGGCCGAGGCGATCCGCAGCGTCGCGCGGCCGCCGCGTAGCGCCAGGTCGGGCAGCGCGTCGAGCGCCGCTTTGCCGGAGCCGAAGCGCTGCAGGAGCTGACGCCAGCTCACCGGGCCGATATTCGGCGTGCGGATCAGGCGCAGCCGCGCGATCCGCTCGGCGTGGGTCATGCGTCCTTCTTTCCGCCGATCCGCGGCTCGGTCCCCGCGCGCAGCCGCGCGATATTCTCGCGGTGCCGCCACAGCACCACGACCGCGAGCGCCGCAAGCCCGATCGCATAGCTGCGCTGCCCGAGCGCGAGCGCGAGCGCGGCAATCGGCGCCGCGACCGCCCCCGCCATCCCGCCGAGCGACGAGATGCGGCTGAGCAGCGCCGTGCCCAGCCAGACGAGCGCGAAGATCACCCCGATCGGCCATGCGAGCGCGAGCGACAGCCCGAGCAGGGTCGCGACCCCCTTGCCGCCGCGAAATTTCAGCCACACCGGATAGCAATGGCCGATCATCGCCGCCGCGCCCGCAATCATCGCAGCGTCGGCGCCGAGTTCGGGCACGAAATGCCGCGCGAGCAGTACCGCGACCGCGCCCTTCGCGCCGTCGAGGATCAAGGTCGCGGCCGCAAGCCCCTTACGCCCGGTCCGCAGCACATTGGTCGCGCCGATATTGCCCGACCCGATTTGCCTGAGGTCGCCCGCGCCGAACAGCCGCGTCAGGATAACGCCGAACGGGATCGATCCGAGCAGATAGCCCCCGAGGACCAGCAAAACTATCGTCATGAAACCCCCTGCTCCGTTCGGGCGCAGTGTGGCGATGTTGGGCGACGCAATCAACGGGTTCGAGACGGATGATCGCCAGAATGGCGACAAATCTTCAGACCTTCTTCGTCATGCTGAACTCGTTTCGGCATCCATGGTCTGCCCTCTCGCCCTGCGCTGCGCTGCGCCGAAGGAAACGACAGGCCATGGACCCTGAAACAAGTTCAGGGTGACGAAGCATGACAAGTCCATCATTGATTGAGACGCACGCGCGCGCCTGCTAACCGGCGCGAATGACCGAACCTGCCGCGCACGCCCCCATCCTCTTCTTCGACAGCGGCCTCGGCGGCCTCACCGTCCTCGGCCCGACGCGCGCACTGCTGCCGACCGCGCCGATCGTCTATGCCGCCGACTATGCCGGCCTGCCCTATGGCGAAAAAAGCGACGCAGAACTCGCGGCGCGCGTTCCCGCGCTGCTCGGGCGGCTCGTCGAGCGTTATCAGCCGCGACTTGCAGTGATCGCGTGCAACACCGCCTCCACCATCGCCCTCGCGCACGTCCGCGCCGCGCTCGACCTGCCGATCGTCGGCACCGTCCCCGCGATCAAGCCCGCCGCCGAAATGACGCAAAGCGGCGTGATCGGCGTCCTCGGCACCGAGGCGACGGTGCGCCAGCCCTATGTCGACGACCTCAGCGCGAAGTTCGCGGGGCGCAAGATCGTGCTCCGCCACGGCAGCCCCGCGCTCGTCGCCGCGGCCGAAAACAAGCTGAACGGGCGCGAGGTCGATGCGGCCGCCGCCGAACGCGCCATCGCGGGCCTTCGCAGCCAGCCCGGCGGCGAGGCGGTGGACGTGATCGTCCTCGCCTGCACCCATTTCCCGCTGCTGTCGGCCGAATTGCAGGCGGCGGCGGGGCCGGACGTGCGGCTGATCGACGGATCGGCGGGCATCGCGCGGCGCATCGCGCACCTCACCGAAGGCCAGCCCTGGCCCGCCGCGGCCGCGCCCGGCATCGCGGTCTTCACGCGCAGCGACACCAATCCGCCGCCGCCGCTCGCCGCGCTCGCGCCCTATGGCATCGGCCGCATTGAGACAATTTGACCTATCTGCTGCGAATCGTTCGCACTGGCTTTCGCGGTTTTTCGGCGGTATTGCGTCCCCCACTGCGTCGCCGGAGGGAGCGGCGCCAAAAGCCAATATGCGGGGCTGAGACGTGAACTATAACGACATTTTCGCACGCGCGATCGACCGGCTGCACGAAGAGGGACGCTACCGCGTCTTCATCGACATCCTGCGCAACAAGGGCTCCTATCCGAACGCGCGCTGCTTCGCGGGGCACAACGGGCCGAAGCCGATCACCGTCTGGTGCTCGAACGACTATCTGTCGATGGGCCAGCACCCCAAGGTCGTCGCCGCGATGGAAGAGGCGCTGCACGACGTCGGCGCGGGCGCCGGCGGCACACGCAACATCGCGGGCAACACCCATTATCACATCGACCTCGAGGCCGAACTTGCCGACCTGCACGGCAAGGAGGGCGCGCTGCTCTTCACCTCGGGCTATATCTCGAACGAAGCAACGCTCGGCACGCTCGGCAAGCTGCTGCCCGGCTGCATCATCTATTCGGACGAGCTCAACCACGCCTCGATGATCGCGGGCATCCGCAATTCGGGCTGCGAAAAGCGCGTGTGGCGCCACAACGACCTCGACCATCTGGAAGAACTGCTCGCCGCCGACGATCCGCAGGCGGCAAAGGTGATCGCCTTCGAGAGCGTCTATTCGATGGACGGCGACATCGCGCCGATCCACGCGATCTGCGATCTTGCCGAGAAATATAACGCGCTGACCTATTGCGACGAGGTTCATGCCGTCGGCATGTACGGCCCACGCGGCGGCGGCATCACCGACCGCGACGAGGCGGCGCACCGCGTCGACATCATCGAGGGAACGCTCGGCAAGGCGTTCGGCGTGATGGGCGGCTATATCGCCGCCGACAAGAATATCATCGACGTGATCCGCAGCTATGCGCCCGGCTTCATCTTCACGACCAGCCTGTCGCCGGTGCTCGTCGCGGGCGTGCTCGCCAGCGTACGGCATCTCAAGCAGTCGAGCGTCGAGCGCGACGCGCAGCAGGCCGCCGCCGCCTATCTCAAGCAGAGCTTCCGCGACGCCGGCCTGCCGGTGATGGATTCGACAACCCACATCGTCCCGCTGATGGTCGGCGATCCGGTGCGCGCGAAGAAGATCAGCGACATTTTGCTCGCCGAATACGGCGTCTACGTCCAGCCGATCAATTTCCCGACGGTGCCGCGCGGTACCGAACGCCTGCGCTTCACCCCCGGCCCGACGCACGACGAGGCGATGATGCGCGAGCTCACCGAAGCGCTGGTCGAGATCTGGGACCGGCTCGAGCTGGAGCTTCAGAAGGCGGCGTGAGCGAGGCACCGCGTTACGACGAGGTCGTTCTGGGGCGCCGCTCGATCCGCGGCTTCCTCGACAAGCCCGTTCCGAAGGAGCTGATCGCCGAGGTGATCGGGGTCGCGATGCGCGCGCCCTCCTCCTTCAACAACCAGTGCTGGAATTTCTCGGTCGTCACCGGGGCGCCGCTGGAGGCGATCCGCAAGGGCAACACCGAAGGCATATTGGCGGGCAAGCCCGACAGCCGCGAGTTCCGCCGCTTCGACGGCATCGCCGACGACCATCGCGCGCGGCAGATCGAGATCGCGAAGCAATTGTTCGGCGCGATGGGCATCGCACGCGACGACAAGGGCGCGCGGCAGGACTGGGTGCTGCGCGGTTTCCGCCAGTTCGACGCTCCGGTCAGCATCGTCGTCACCTATGACCGCGTCCTCCTCGGCGGCGACATCGCGCCGTTCGACTGCGGCGCGGTGACCAACGCGCTCGTCAACGCCGCCTGGTCGCGCGGGCTCGGCTGCGTGATCAACAGCCAGGGCATCATGCAAAGCCCCGTCGTGCGCGAACAGGCCCGCATTCCCGACGATCAGGTGATCATGATCTGCGTCGCAATGGGCTGGCCCGACGAGACGTTTCCGGCCAACGCGGTGGTGTCGAACCGCAAGCCGGTGGAGGATGCCGTGCGCTTCGTGGGGTTCGGCGATTAGGGCGGATCGGGTTCGCTGAAACGCTGGCTCCCCTTCTCGTCATCCCGGCGAAGGCCGGGATGACGATTTCATCAGGATTATATTTCAAAGCGCCGGGCGCATCATTCCCCAGAAATGCGGCCCGCCGCCTGGCGCATCCCATTCGACTTGCGCCACGAACCCCAGCCGTTCGTAGAGCGGCACGTTCGCGGGCGTCGCGGTCTCCAGCCAGCACGGCAGGCCTTCGCTGTCGGCCGCGTCCGTCTGCGCTCGGATGATCCGCCCGCCATGCCCCTTGCCCTGATGCTCGGGCCGCACCCCGACATAGTGGAGATACCAGAACCGCCCTTTGGGCCGGTGCGCATCGATCCCGCCCTGCACCTTCAGCCCGCGCGGCAAGGCGGTGCCGAAGGTCGCGACCAGCGGCACGACGGTGCGGAGAAATTCGAGCGTGCCACTGTGAGCCTGCCCCGGCGCCCGCCACAGCGATGCCGCCTCATCGCCCTCAGACCGTAGCGCGATACCGGCGCGCCGGTCGGCGGGCACCAGCACGCGGAACAAGCCTCGCAACGCGCGCGCGCGATGGTCCGGGTCGGGCAATATCCACGACAGCGTGGGATCGGTCTGGAACGCCTGTGCCAACGTCTCGATCAGCGCCGATTGATGGGCGTCTTCCGCCTTTGTGATGCCGCTCATGCCCTTTCCCCCCTCGTCATTCTCGCTCCCCCGTTCGTCATTCCCGCGAAAGCGGGAATCCAGCTTTTCCTTCTTCGCGCCTTTGCGTGAGATTTTCAAAAGACTCACGCAAAGGCGCAAAGGCGCGAAGAATTAAGGGAGAAAGAAGCTGGATTCCCGCTTTCGCGGGAATGACGAATTGTCGGCTAGTCCCGGCAATATCCCTCGCCGGGCTTGACGATCAGGCAGTCCTTCTTGCCCGCCAGATATTTGAGTCCCGTCTCGTCGCCGCTGCCACGGCGGAGCGACAGGTCTTCACTACCGCGCTTGAACTTGATGCCATGCTCGCTGTCTTCGCCGTCATAGCTGCCCTTGGTATCGAGGTCCGACTGCATCTCCAGCTTGTATTTTCCGGGCTCGGCGGTCGTGATGGTCGCATACATGCCCTCGACCCCGGTCCATTTGCCCGCCCAGCTCGCAAAGCGATGCGACGCAGTCGCCGAATCGTCGGGTGCGGTCTCGTCGGGAACCGTTTCGACAGGAACTTCGGTCGTGCTCGTCTGCGCCGGGGCCGGTGCTTCGGCTTTTTCGCACCCGGTCAGCAGCGCCAGCGCCGCGGCGCCTACCAGGATCATGCTCTTGTGCATCTCGCGTCTCCTTATCCCCGTCAAACACGCCCCACCCTCGATAAGTTTCCTATCCAGCGATGATCTCGGCAAACTTCCGCGGATCGACATTGCCCCCCGACAGCGTGACCAGCGTCGCATCGGTGGGCTCTACCTTCCCTGCGAGGACCGCTGCCAGCGCCGCCGCGCCGCCGGGTTCGACGACGAGGTGCAACCGCTCGAAGGCCAGCCGCATCGCGTTGCGCACCTCGTCGCGCGTCACGACGATCCCACGCACGCCCCGCGCGCGCAGCACCGCGAAATTGATCGGCCAGGTCTCGGGCGTCTGCAACGCATCGCATTCGGTCGGCCAGGCCATATCCTCGACCGACAGGATTTGCCCCGCCGCCAGGCTGCGCGTCACATCGTCCCAACCCTCGGGCTCGACCGCAACGATCGCGGCGTCGGGGCAGGCGAGCGCCAGCCCCGCCGACAAGCCCCCGCCGCCACAGCACGCGACCACCAGATCGGGCTCGCCCAGCCCGCGCGCCGCCATCTGCGCGCGCGCCTCGATCCCGGCGCTCCCCTGTCCCTCGATGATCCAGGGATCGCCATAGGCGTGAACCAGCGTCCCGCCGCACTCTTCGATCAGCCGCGCGGCGACCGCGTCGCGCGATTCGGTGACGCGGTCGTACAGCACCACCTCGGCCCCGAGCGCGCGTGTCGCGGCGAGCTTCATCGACGGCGCGTCGCGCGGCATCACGATCGTTGCCTTGATACCCAGCCGCTTCGCCGCCCAGGCGACGCCCTGCGCATGGTTGCCACTCGACACGCCGACCACGCCTCGGTTCGCCTGTTCGGGCGTCAGGTCGGTCAGCCGGTGCCACGCGCCGCGGATCTTGAAGGCGCCGACCGGCTGCAGGCATTCGGCCTTGCACCAGATCGTCCGGCCATCGACCTCGAGCGGCAGCAGCGGCGTTTGCGGCAGGATGGCAGCGACTTTCGCCACCGCGCGTTCGACACCCGCGAGCGTAGGGGCACGCGCCGGGTCGAGCAGGGCTTCGGGGCTTTGTTCTGTCATGGCTTCGTCCTATAGGGCCGCTCATAGATCACAAGCGGCGCAGGTCCGCGACAGGAGATTTTTCACGATGAGCAAGATATTGGTGATCGGCGCAGGCGGCGTCGGTTCGGTCGCGGTGCACAAGATGGCGATGAATGCCGACATCTTCCCCGACATCACGCTCGCGAGCCGCCGCAAGTTCAAGTGCGATGCGATCGCCGCGTCGGTCAAGGAACGCACCGGCGTCACGATCCGCACCGCCGAGGTCGACGCCGACCATATCGACGCGACCGCCGCGCTGATCCGCGAAATCGGCGCGACGCATGTCGTCAACCTTGCACTCCCCTATCAGGACCTCACCATCATGGAGGCGTGCCTGTCGACCGGGGCCCATTATCTCGACACTGCCAATTACGAGCCGCGCGACGAGGCGAAGTTTGAATATCACTGGCAATGGGCCTATCAGGACCGCTTCAAGGAGGCGGGATTGATGGCGCTGCTCGGCTCGGGCTTCGATCCCGGCGTCACCAGCGTCTTCACCACCTGGCTCCGCAAGCATCATTTCGACCGCATCGACACGCTCGACATCCTCGATTGCAACGGCGGCGATCACGGCCAGCATTTCGCGACCAACTTCAATCCCGAGATCAACATCCGCGAAGTGACCGCGGTCGCGCGCCACTGGGAGAATGGCGACTGGGTCGAAACCCCGCCGATGTCGGTGAAGCAGAGCTTCGACTTCGAGGCGGTCGGGCCGAAAAACATGTACCTCATGTACCATGAGGAAATCGAAAGCCTGAAGACCCACCTGCCCGAGATTCGGCGCATCCGTTTCTGGATGACCTTCGGCGATGCCTATATCCAGCATCTGACCGTGCTCCAGAACGTCGGCATGACGCGGATCGACCCGGTGATCTATGAAGGCAGGGAGATCATCCCGCTGCAGTTTCTGAAAGCGGTGCTCCCCGAACCGTCAAGTCTCGGCGAGACGACCAAGGGCAAGACCAACATCGGCGTTATCGCCACTGGCCTCGGGAAGGACGGCAAGGAAAAGACGCTCTACCTCTACAATATCTGCGACCATGAAGAGGCCTATGCCGAAACGGGCAATCAGGCGGTGAGCTATACCACCGGCGTTCCCGCGATGATCGGCGCCGCGATGATGGTCACCGGCACCTGGTCGGGCAAGGGCGTGTTCAACATGGAGCAGATGGACCCCGATCCCTTCATGGACATGCTGAACAGGCACGGCCTGCCGTGGCAGGTGAAGGAACTGGACGGTCCGCTGGATTTCTAACTCATACGCTAACCCTTGTTCCGTTTGTGCCGAGCTTGTCGAAGCACCGTTCTTTTTTCAACGCCGCCAAGAAGAACGGCCCTTCGACAAGCTCAGGGCGAACGGCAATTGGCGGCGGAGCCACGATATGACCGCCTATCTCGCCCCCATCGCCCTGCTCTGTCTCTCGAACATCTTCATGACCTTCGCCTGGTACGGCCATCTCGGGGATCTTTCACGCCCGACCTGGCTCGCGATCGTGATGGCGTGGGGCATCGCCTTCTTCGAATATTGCCTCGCCGTCCCGGCGAACCGCATCGGCCACGGCGTCTACACCACCGCCGAACTCAAGACCTTGCAAGAGGTGATCACCCTGATCATATTCGCGGGGTTCGCGGTCTTCTGGCTCGGGGAGAAGCTGACCGCGAATCATCTCGTCGGCTTCGCACTGATAGCGGCGGGGGCGTTCTTCATCTTCAAGGGGCCGATTGCGGCCTGAGGTAGTATAGCGACATGGAAACCCGTGCCGGCGATCCCGGAGCCTTTGCCCGCTTCGATCTGACCCGCGTCCCCTCGCCCACCTTCGTCGTCGATGCGGCCAAAGTGCGCGCCAATCTGGCGGTGCTGCGCCACATCGGCGACCAGTCGGGCGCGCGCGTGCTCGCGGCGCTCAAGGCCTTTTCGATGTGGTCGCTGGGGCCGGTCGTGGCTGACTATCTCGACGGCGTCTGCGCGTCGGGTCTTTACGAAGCGAAGCTCGGGCGCGAGGAATATGGCGGAGAAGTCGCGACTTATTGCGCGGGCTACAAGGAAACCGATCTGCCCGAAATCGCGGCGCTCTCCGATCACCTGATCTTCAACTCGCCGGGCCAGATCGCGCGCTTTCGCCCATTACTCGATGAACTGCGAGCAAAAGGCGAACGCTTCGACATCGGTCTGCGCATCAACCCGATGCACAGCGAAGGCGAGACTCCCAAATACGACCCCGCGGCGCCGTGCAGCCGCCTCGGCTTCCCGGTTACCCAATTGCTCCCCGAGCATATGGAGGGCGTCGATGGCGTGCATATGCACAGCCTCTGCGAACAGGATTTTCCGCCGCTCCAGCGCACATGGAACGCGGTGCAGCCGATGCTGCGCCCCTTCTTCGGCCAACTCCAGTGGATCAACTTCGGCGGCGGCCACCACGTCACCCGCGCCGATTATCAGGTCGATGACCTGATCGCCTTCCTCAAGCAGGTACGCGCCGCGACCGATTGCGACGTGATGATCGAGCCCGGCGAGGCGGTCGCGCTCGATGCGGGCATCCTTGTCGGCGAAATTCTCGACCTGTTCGACAACGGGATGCCGATCGGCATCACCGACATTTCGGCGACCTGCCACATGCCCGACGTGATCGAGGCGCCCTATCGCCCCGCCATGCTGAACGAAGGCAGCGAGGGCATGGCGACGCGCCTCGGCGGCCCTTCGTGCCTCGCGGGCGACGTGATCGGCGATTACCGCCTGCCCGGCGGCGCCCGCATCGGCCAGCGCTTCGCTTTCCTCGATCAGGCGCATTATTCGATGGTCAAGACGAACAGCTTCAACGGCGTGCCGCTGCCGTCGATCTGGCTGTGGGACAGCGAGACCGACGAACTGAAGCTGGTCCGTGAGTTCGGCTATGAGGATTTCAGGACGCGCCTGAGTTGACCCCGATTTCCGCCAATGCCTGGTGGATGTCGCTGACCACAACCGACCCCTCGCCCACCGACGAGGCGACGCGCTTCACCGACCCCTTGCGCACGTCGCCGACGGCGTAGATGCGCGGCCAGCTCGTCTCGTAGCGGCTCGGCATCCGGTCGAGCGACCAGCCCGCCTTAACCAGTTCGAGCGGCGCGATGTCGGCTCCGGTCTTCACGAAACCGCGCTCGTCGCACACCATTTCGCGCGGCAACCAGCGCGTGTTCGGGCTCGCCCCGATGAACAGGAACAGGAAGCCGCAGTCGCACCGCCCTTCGGCGCCGGTCTCGCGGCAGCGATAGGTCAGACCGCCCAGCCGCTCCTCGCCGTGCAGAGCGACGACGTCGGTCGACGCGATGATCTCGATATTCGGATGTTCTTCCAGCCGCTTGACCAGATATTCGGACATGGTGTCGCGCAGGCTCGCGCGGCGGAACACGACCCGGACTTTCTTCGCCACACTCGCAAGATAGATCGCGCCTTGCCCCGCCGAATTGCCGGCGCCGACCACGGTCACTTCGGCATCGCTGCAAAGCTGGGCTTCCATCGGCGTCGCGCCATAGAAGATGCCGCGTCCCTCAAAGGCCTCGATCCCATCGATCGGCAGCCGCTGATATTGCGCGCCCGATGCGATCACGACCGCGCGAGAGCGCAGCCGCCGTCCGTCGGCGAGGCTGAGGCAATAGGCGTCGCCGTCGCGGTCGAGCGCGCCCGCACGCACCGGCGCGACGATGCGGGCCCCGAATTTCTGTGCCTGCACCGTGGCGCGGCGCGCCAGTTCGTTGCCCGATATACCGGTCGGGAAGCCCAGATAATTCTCGATCTTCGAAGACGTGCCGGCTTGTCCGCCCGGTGCGAGCGAATCGATCGCGATCACCGTCAGCCCTTCCGACGCCGCATAAACTGCCGCGGCAAGCCCGCTGGGGCCGCTGCCGACCACGATGACGTCGGCGGTTGCGCCATCGGGAAGCAGATCGAGGCCCAGCGCCTGGGCGAGCTGTTCGGGCGTTGGCTGGATCAGCACATCGGCAGCGCCGAGAATGACCGCGGGCAATTGTTCTTCGGCCAAGCCGCGCTCGGCCAACAGATGTGCCGCCACCGGCCCATCCGCCGGATCGAACCAGCGGTGCGCGACCCCATGCTTGGCGAGCAGGTCGCGCGCAGCATAGACGCCGCGGTCCATCGCCGCGCCGATCACGATGACCGCCGCGAAGCCGCGGTGGTTGCTGAACTCGCGCCGCGCCGACAGCACACGCACGAAAATGTCCGAATAGTGCGAATTTCCGGCGATCAGGCGCTGAAAATCGGCGTGCGCGATGCGCAATATCTCGCCATCCTGACCCATCTCGACCCGCGATAAATGCCGCTGTCCCGTCAGCACCGACAGATCGCCCGCGAACTGTCCGCGCTCCATCCAGCCGACGCGCTTCCGCCCTTCGTCGGTCGATGCAAAAATGTCGGTATGCCCCGATAAGGTGACGATGCAATCGGGCGCCATTGCGCCCTCCTCGACGATCGGCTCGCCCGCGCGATGCGATTCGACTGCGCCGAAGGCTTTCAGTTCGTCGAGTTCGACGTCCGTGAAAGTGTGATTCACCTCGGCGCGGGAAACCATGGGCGCATATCCTCTTTCCTCGTCATCCCGGCAAAGGCCGGAACCTCGACGCCGCGCCATTCCCCAGGGACGATACCCCGCCTTTCGTCGGGACAGCGTCTCAAGATGGCATGATGCTTCATTCTAACGAGGCGACCCGCGCTTGTCTCTTCCCCCTTCGGCGCAACCCAGCCCCGTTTCGGCGCTTGCGTCATTCCCGCGTTACAAAATTGCGCGATAGGGTCTTTACAGGGGGACCCCCCCTGCATATATCGCCCTCCGCTGCCCCAGGGGGACTTCCAATAACCGCAAGGCAGCCTTGGATGTTTAACGTTATTTTTGGGGGTCCCTTGAGTTGCACCAGCATCATAGCGCCCACGGGCTGATTCAGGCACTTTCGCCGGTCGAACCTGTTACGCTTGTCCGTCCGCACGCCGCGGCGCGCGCAGCGCGTTTCTTCATCGAGCGATTCCCCGGCACGACCATGTACGCGGTCAAGGCGAATCCGTCGCCCGACCTGCTGCGCATCCTCTGGGATTCGGGCGTCACTCATTATGACGTCGCCTCGATTGCCGAGGTGCGGCTGGTCGCGCGCACGCTGCCGCAGGCGACGCTCTGCTTCATGCACCCGGTGAAGGCCGAGGAAGCGATTTCCGAGGCTTATTGGAAGCATGGCGTGCGCACCTTCTCGCTCGACACGATGGACGAGCTTCAGAAGATCGTCCGCGCGACCGAGGGCGCGGCCGACCTCAACCTGCTCGTGCGCCTGCGCGTCTCGTCCGACCATTCGAAGCTCAGCCTCGCCGCCAAGTTCGGCGCCGAGCCCGAAGAGGTCGCCGAACTCCTCATGGCGACCCGTCAGGCCGCCGACGCGCTCGGCATCTGCTTCCACGTCGGCAGCCAGGCGATGACCCCGCACGCTTATGCGCAGGCCATGGAGCGCGTCCGCGCCGCGATCGTCGCGGCGGCGGTGACGGTCGACATCATCGACGTCGGCGGCGGCTTCCCCTCGACCTATCCGGGCATGGAGCCCCCGCCGCTCGGCGCCTATTTCGACACGATCCACCGCAGCTTCGAAAGCCTGCCGATCAGCTATTCGGCCGAGCTCTGGTGCGAACCGGGCCGCGCGCTGTCGGCCGAATACAGCTCGCTGATCGTCCGCGTCGAAAAGCGCCGCGGCGACGAGCTCTACATCAACGACGGCGCCTATGGCGCGCTGTTCGACGCCGCGCATGTCGGCTGGCGCTTCCCGGTCACGCTGCTTCGCGAAGCCGCGAGCGAGGCCGAGATGACGGCGTTCAGCTTCTACGGGCCGACGTGCGACGACCTCGACCATATGGCAGGCCCCTTCTTCCTGCCGGCGGACGTCAAGGCGGGCGATTTCATCGAGATCGGCATGCTCGGCGCCTATGGCTGCGCGATGCGGACCAGGTTCAACGGCTTCGGCGCCGAGGAAATCCACGTCGTCAGCGACGAACCGATGGCGAGCCTCTACACCGGCGAAGTCGAACAGGAACGCCGCAGCGCGACGGTGACCAAGCTGTTCTGACTGAAGACGGACCATCGAAACAGGGGCCGGCGCCGCGATGCACCGGTCCCTTTTCCATGGGCTGGCGCCGCAGGGCCGAAACGCTAGATTGCGCGGCCCATGCAACCCTTCCATCATCTCCTCGTCAATAATCTGGCCGCGAACATCACCAATTTCACGGTGTGGTTCGCGCTGACCTTCTGGACCTTCCTCGAAACCCAGTCGGTGTTCGCGACGGGAATGATCGCGGGCATCTATCTGGTGCTTACCGCGATGCTGGGCATCTGGTTCGGCAGCCTTGTCGACCATCATGGCAAACGCATCATGATGATCGCATCAAGCCTCGCGTCATGCACCTTCTATGCACTCGCACTCGGCGGCTATGCGTTCGATCCCTCCATTCGCGAAGCCGACGTGTCGAGCGCGACGCTGTGGCTGTTCATCCTTGCCAGCATGTTTGGGATGATCGCCGGTAATATCCGCATGATCGCCCTGCCCACATTGGTCACCCTGCTCGTGCCCGAGGAGCGGCGCGACAGGGCGAACGGCCTCGTCGGCATCGTCAGCGGAATCGGCTTTCTGACTACCTCGGCGATCAGCGGCTTCCTCGTCGCTTGGGGCGGGATGGTTGCCACGCTCGCGATCGCAATCATGCTCTCGATCATCGTCGCGCTGCATCTGACGGCGGTTCATATCGACGAAGCCCGCGAGGCGGCCGAAGCGCCGGAGCCGAAGCGCGTCGACCTTGCCGGGACGTTTCGCGTCGTTCTGGCGATCCCCGGCCTGTTCGCGCTGATTCTCTTTTCGTGCTTCAACAATCTGCTCGGCGGCGTCTTCATGGCGCTGATGGACGCCTATGGCCTATCGCTGATGGAGGTTCAGCAATGGGGAATGCTATGGGCCGTGACCTCGATAGGCTTCATCCTCAGCGGCGCGCTCATCGCGCGCACCGGCCTCGGCGCCAATCCTATCCGCACCTTGCTTCTCGTCTGCTTCGCCGAATGGATCATCGCGGCCGTATTCACGCTCCAATCGTCGATCCCGCTGCTAGCGGCCGGCTGTTTCCTGTGGCTGTTCCTCGGCCCCTATGCCGAGGCGGCCGAACAGACCGCAATGCAAAAGGTCGTCCCCTATGAACGGCAAGGCCGCGTGTTCGGCTTCGCGCAGTCGATCGAACTCGCCGCTTCGCCGCTGACGGCTTTTCTGATCGCGCCGCTGACGCAATTCTTTTTCGTCCCCTTCATGACCGACGGCGCGGGCGCCGATGCGATCGGCGACTGGTTCGGCCGCGGGCCCGAACGCGGGATTGCGCTGGTCTTCACGATCACCGGTCTGCTTGGCGTCATCCTGACAATCATCGCCTTTCGGTCGCGCTCCTACCGGTTGATCTCGGCCGCCTATGCCAAGGGTCCGGATTCGGCACTGGGGTGATCGAGATCAAGACGCCGGGGCTCTTCGATATCTTCGGATTTTGAGCGAGCAGGTTCCCGTGAAGCCATTTTTCCTGCCCCACAGCCTTGCGGCCCAGCCGTGCATCGTCCACACGCCCGTTCGATTCATGCAGTCAGGAGGATGTTTTGAGCAAGATTGATGAAAAGTTGCAGCCGGTTCTTGATGAAGTATTGCGCCGTAACGCCGGGGAAGCCGAATTTCACCAGGCGGTCCACGAAGTCCTGGAAAGCCTCGGGCGCGTCGTCGCCAAACATCCCGAATATGCGCATCACGCGCTGATCGAGCGGATTTGCGAACCGGAGCGGCAGATCATCTTTCGCGTTCCCTGGGTCGACGACAGCGGCCAGGTCCAGATCAACCGCGGCTTCCGCGTCCAGTTCAACTCGGCGCTCGGCCCCTATAAGGGCGGCATCCGCTTTCACCCGTCGGTCAACCTCGGCATCATCAAATTCCTGGGGTTCGAACAGATCTTCAAAAATGCGCTGACCGGCATGCCGATCGGCGGCGGCAAGGGCGGATCGGACTTCAACCCGCGCGGCCGCTCGGATGGCGAGATCATGCGCTTCTGCCAGGCCTTCATGACCGAGCTGCAACGCCACCTCGGTGAATATACCGACGTTCCCGCGGGCGACATCGGCGTCGGCGGCCGCGAGATCGGCTATATGTTCGGCCAGTATAAACGGCTCACCAACCGCTACGAGGCGGGCGTGCTGACCGGCAAGGGTCTCGTCTACGGCGGGTCGCGCGCGCGGACCGAGGCGACCGGCTTCGGCCTCGTCTATTTCGTCCAGCAGATGCTGGCGACCAAAGGCGCGACGCTCGACGGCAAGCGCGTCGTCGTTTCGGGCTCGGGCAACGTCGCCATCTATGCCATCGACAAGGTGCGCCAGTTCGGCGGCAAGGTCGTGGCCTGCTCCGACTCCAATGGCTATGTCCTCGACGAAGACGGCATCGACCTCGACCTTTTGAAGGAGGTCAAGGAAATCCGCCGCGAACGCCTGTCGGATTATGTCCGCATGAAAGGCGCCACCGCTCATTATATCGAGGGCGGGTCGATCTGGGACGTCGCGTGCGACGTCGCTCTCCCCTGTGCGACGCAGAACGAACTCACCGGCAAGGACGCGACAACGCTGATCAGGAACGGCGTTCAGGTGGTCGGCGAAGGCGCGAACATGCCCTCGACACCCGACGCGGTCGATCTGTTCCACCAGAATGGCGTGATGTTCGCGCCGGGCAAAGCGGCGAACGCCGGCGGCGTCGCGACATCGGCGCTCGAAATGCAGCAGAATGCCTCCCGCGACAGCTGGTCCTTCGACCAGACCGAGGCACGGCTGGCGCAGATCATGCGCGGCATCCACGACAATTGCGCCGCGACCGCCGACGAATATAGCGCGCCGGGCAATTATGTCCTCGGCGCCAATATCGCGGGCTTCGTCCGCGTCGCCGAAGCGATGCAGTCGCTCGGCGTCATCTGATCTCCCGAACCTGATTCCTGCGCGGGGTGACAAAGGCCCCGCGTTCGGGCATCGCCATTCGAAACTCCGGGAGAAGGAACGGCGATGGCGATGCTCGAGGGAATCAGGATCATCGATCTCACCACGGTCATCTTCGGTCCCTATGCGACGCAGATGCTCGCCGACCTCGGCGCCGAAGTGATCAAGGTCGAGACGCCCGGTCTCGGCGACGTGTCACGCTATCTCGGCAACGGCAGGCCCGATCCGACGATGGGGTCGATCCACCTGACCGTTAACCGCGGCAAGCGCTCGATCGCGCTCGACCTCAAGAAGCCCGAGGACGCCGCGACGCTGCGCGACCTGATCGCGACCGGCGACGTCTTTTTCCACAACATCCGCGGCAAGGCGATCGCGCGGCTCGGCTTCGATTATGAAAGCTGCAAGGCGATCAAGCCCGACATCATCTATGTCCACGGCACCGGTTTCGGCCAGGACGGTCCCTACGCCGACCTTCAGGCCTATGATGACGTGATCCAGGCGGCGAGCGGGACGACCAGCCTGCTTCCTCGCGCCGACGGCAATCCCCGCCCGCGCTATTTCCCATCGCTGATCGCCGACAAGATTGCGGGCCATTTCGGCGCTCAGGCGATCCTCGCCGCGCTCGTCCACAAGCTGCGCACCGGCGAAGGACAGGAGGTCGCGGTGCCGATGTTCGAATGCTTCACCGCCTTCATGCTGACCGAGCATCTGTGCGACGCGACGCTCGACCCCGCGATCGGCCCGGCAGGCTATCCGCGTCAACTCGACCCGACGCGCCAGCCCTTCCCCACCAAGGACGGCCATATCGCGATCGTCCCCTATACGCCCACATCCACTGCGCGACTGATGGGACTGCTCGGCAGCGAGGATCTGCTTACCTCGCCGGCCTATGAGGAGGCCAAGGCGAAGGGCCAGCCCATGGCGTTGATCTATACGGAGATCGCGCGCCGGACGCCCGCGAAAACCACCGCCGAATGGCTGGAAATCTTCGCGGCCAACGACATTCCCGCAATGCGGGTTCGCGACCTCGACGATATCCGCAACGATCCCCATCTTGCCGCGACCGATTTCTTTCGTCCTCGCGAACATCCCGAGGTGGGCGCCTTTTTCGAGATGCGGCCGCCGGTCGGATATGGCGCCGCGGCGCCGCGCGACCTGGGCTATGCGCCACGGATCGACGGCGATGGTCAAGCGATCCGCGCCGAACTGGCGGCGCGGCGGGGTTGAACATCCCCCGTTGCATATTGGCGCGCGCGCCCTAGCATCCTCGCAAATCGAAAAAGGGGGATGCTCATGTCACAAAGCCTGCTCGCGCCCGGTGCGGTGCTCGTCCTGTGGACGCTCGTGATGGCCGTATGGGTCGCCGCGACGCGCCTGCCGGCGCTCAAGAAAATGGGGGTCGACCTCAAGACCGCGCCGCCCGGCGGCCGCGGCGCCGATCTGGAAGGCGTCCTGCCGCCTGCGGTGAACTGGAAATCGCACAATTATACCCATCTGCTCGAGCAGCCGACGATCTTCTATGCGACGATCGTCTTCCTGCACCTGTCGGGCGGCAACACCGGCCTGACACGCGGGCTCGCCTGGGCCTATGTCGTCATCCGCATCGTTCACAGCCTCTGGCAGGTGACGGTGAACCGGATTCCGGTGCGCTTTACCCTGTTCCTGCTGTCGACGCTGTGCCTGTTCGTGCTGGCATTGCTCGCCGTGATCGCAACCCTGGGCTGAGGGGGAAACCATGGAAACGAACGCCATATTGGGACCGGTCGCGACGCTCGCACTCTGGTCGATGGTCATGTGGGTGTGGATGTATGCGACGCGCATCCCCGCAATGGGCCGGGCCAAGATCGATGCGAAGAATCTCGTCGGCACGACAGGCCGCGGCCTCGACGAGGTGCTGCCCGCCGAAGTCCAGTGGAAGGCGCACAACTACAACCATCTGATGGAACAGCCGACGGTCTTTTACGCCGTCGCGCTGGCACTCGCGGTCGGCGGCATCGGCGGCGGGCTCAACGCGCAGATCGCCTGGGCCTATGTCGGCCTGCGGATCGTGCACAGCCTGATTCAGGCAACTGTCAATCGCGTGATGTGGCGCTTCGCGGTGTTCGCGCTGGCGAGCCTCGCGCTGATCGCGCTCTGCCTGCACGCCTTCATCGGTTTCGTGGTGCATTGAGAAGACGTCGCCCCCGCGCAGGCGGGGGCGAAGGTCTATCGCGAAAAACGCCCGGCCAGTTCGACATGCGTCGACCAGCGGAACTGCCCGACGGGCCTTACCCAGTCGAGCCGGTAGCCGCCCTGCACCAACAGCTTCGCATCGCGCGCAAAGCTCGCGGGATTGCAGCTCACATAGGCGATCGCGGGCACCTTCGACACCGCGATCTGCTTCACCTGCTCCTCGGCTCCCGCGCGCGGCGGGTCGAGGATCACCGCGCCGAAGCGATCGAGCTCCGCGGGCACCAGCGGCCGCCGGAACAGGTCGCGATGCTCGGTCGCGACCAACGCCCGCGCGCGGTTCGCCGCGCCGGTCAGCGCCGCGATCGCATCGCGTGCGCCCTCGGCGGCATAGATTTTGCGCCCCGCCTGCACCGACAGCGCAAAGGTGCCGACCCCCGCGAACAGGTCGGCGACCGCCGCTGCGCCACCGATCGCATCGCGCACCGCCTCGACAAGTGCCGCCTGGCCCGCCGCCGTCGCCTGCAAGAAGGTAAAGGGCGGCACCTCGACGCCGATGGTGCCGAAATGCGCGGTCGGCGGCTCGGGCTGCCACACGGTTTCCAGCCCGTCGCCCTGATCGATCGCCAGCCGCGCCAGCGCATGGTCGCCCGCGAAATCCTGGAGCGCCATCGCCGCGTCGAGCCCTTCCGCCCGCACCCCCTCCAGCACCACCTCGGCGCCCTGGTCGAGCATCTGCAGCTTGACCTTCACCGGACGCCGCTGCGGTGCGATGCCATCGAGCAACGCGCGGATCGGGGCGACGAGCGCGAACAGTTCGGGCACCAGCAGCGGACACATGCGCATGTCGACGATCTGGTTGCTCTGCGCCGCGTTGAAGCCGAGCGCGACCTGCTTGCCGGCCTTGAGCGCGGTGAGCGCCGCGCGGCGGCGGCTCTGCGGCGGCGACAGCAAAGCAGGCAGCACCTCGCCCGCCGCGACCTGTTGCCCCTCCAGCGCGCCGGCGACCCGATCGCGCACGAAATCGGCGAGCGCAGCGTCCGAGACATGCTGCAACTGGCAGCCACCGCATTTGCCGAAATGGCGGCACACCGGCTCGGCGCGATTTGGACCCGGCACCAGCATCCCGTCGGCCATGACATGATCGCCGGGCACGCCGCCCGCGACATGGCGCCCGTCGGCGGTCACGCCATCGCCGCGCGCGGCGATGCGCTCGATCAGCGCGCTGTCATTCATATCAGTCCCTAATCAGATCGTCGGCCACAAGGCCGGGGCCTATACGGCGCGCGGCGGCGATATGCCAGCCCACCGCCGCGACCGCCGCATCGAACGCGTCGTCGCCGCCCGCGAGCATCGCCCCGCACGCCCCCGCCAGCACATCGCCCGTTCCCGCGGTCGCGAGCCAGGGGCTCCCCGGCCACGCCGCGACGACGCGCCCGTCGGGAGCTGCAACAACCGTGTCCGCACCCTTGTAGATGACCACAGCCCGCGTCCGCGCAGCGGCCGCCATCGCGCGATGTATCTTGTCGCCCTCGATGTCCGGAAAGGCCCGCGCGAACTCCCCCTCGTGCGGCGTCAATATAGCCCTCGTCCCGCCGCCAAGGCGCGGGAGCGCGGACAGGATAGCGCTCGCATCGAGGACGACCGGCTTGCCGCTGTCCAGCGCCGCCGCCACATCGGAATCAAGATCGCCGCCAGACGGATAGCCCGGCCCCAGAATGACAGCGCCCAGCCGTTTGTCACCTAGCCGCTCGACATAGCCCCCCCCATCTTCCGCGATCAGGGCCGCGAACGGCGGGGTGGCGGACCCGCTGAGCACGACATAGCCCGCCCCCGCGCGGAGCGCCGACGCCGCGGCCAGCCCGGCCGCACCCGGCATCGCCCCGGCCCGCACCAGTACCATGCCGCGGCTGAACTTATGCGCGTCTGCAGAGGGTATGCCGCTGACCGGCTTCGGCAGTGTCCGGATCCGCCGATCGGGTTCGATCCCGATCGGCGCAAGCAGAACGCGGCCGCAAGCCGCGGCAGACGGCAGCAGTACATGCGCGAACTTCAGCGCCCCCAGTGCGACCGTGACATCAGCGGGGAGTGGCGGCAACCATGGCGCGACCCCGTCGCTATCGACCCCGCTCGGAACGTCGACGGCCACTACACGCAACCCGGCAAATCCCCTTAGGATGTCGAACAGCTCGTTCGACAGCGGCCGCGACAGGCCCATTCCGAACAGCGCATCCACGATCAGCGGCGCCGGGGCGGTATCGGGACCGAGCGGCTCTACGGGGCCGGTCCAGCGCCGCCGCGCCACCTGCGCCAGATCGGTTGCGGGCGGCGCCAGCGCGGCCACCCGAACCGCCGCGCCCCGCGCCGTGAGAATGCGCGCGGCGACATAGCCGTCGCCGCCATTGTTCCCCGGCCCGCAGAGAACGAGGATCGGCCCTCCGGCCGCCATACGCCAGGCAATGTCGGCCACCGCCACGCCCGCGCGTTCCATCAGCTCCGAAAGCGACGTCCCCAGCCCCACGCACCGCGCTTCGGCCGCACGCATGATGTTGCTTGGAAAAACGGGAGCATCGGCGGGAACGGGCATAGGCGCAGTTTAGAACATCGAACCATCGATGGGAATCGTCATTGCGAGCGCAGCGAAACAATCCAGGGCGATTTACGCCATTCTGGCTTGCTTCGCTGCGCTCACAATGACGAGTGGATTACTTCGCCCCGCCGGTATTCGCAGGCAGTCGATAACGGTCGCCCCCCACCGCCACCTCGATCATCCCGTCCCCGACGATCGTCACTTTCGCGGGCTCGGCGCCATCGGCCGACACCACCCCGCGGCCGTCGGTCGCGATTTGCAGGCGGCGGTATCCGACGTCCGCCTTGCCGACCACCAGCACGGTGCCGTCGGCGCCGCTCATTTCGGTGATCGTGCAGTCGCGGTCGAACGCCTTCGCACCTTCGAGCGCGCAGTCGATAAGGCCGTCGAGCGCCGCTTCCTTGCTGCCGCGCGCTTCGGCCTCGGCAAGCTTGCCATTGTCGGGGCCGCCGTTGCAGCCCGCGACAAGCAAGACCGCGATCAAGCCCCCGAGTTTCTTCATCTTTTGCCCTTCAACTGCGACAGGTCGCGCACCGCGCCGCGCGCGGCGCTGGTCGTCATCGCCGCATAGGCCTGAAGTGCTACCGAAACCTTGCGCGGACGCGCCTTGGCGGGCTGCCACGCATCGTCGCCCCTCGCTTCCATCGCCGCGCGCCGCGCCGCGAGTTCCGCGTCGGAAAGGACCAGCTTGATGCTGCGCCCCGGAATGTCGATCTCGATAAGGTCGCCATTCTCGACCAGCCCGATCGCGCCGCCTTCCGCCGCCTCGGGCGAGACATGGCCGATCGACAGGCCCGAGGTGCCGCCCGAAAAACGCCCGTCGGTGATCAGCGCGCAGGCCGCGCCGAGCCCCTTCGATTTGAGATAGCTCGTCGGATAGAGCATTTCCTGCATCCCCGGCCCGCCTTTCGGCCCTTCGTAGCGGATGACGACGACGTCGCCCGCCTCGACCTGCCCGGTCAATATGCCCGCAACCGCGGCGTCCTGGCTTTCATAAACTTTGGCAGGCCCTGCGAATTTCAGGATCGATTCGTCGACCCCGGCAGTCTTCACGATGCAGCCGTCGAGCGCGATATTGCCCGACAGCACGGCAAGCCCGCCGTCCTTGCTGAACGCATGCTCCGCCGAGCGGATCACCCCCGCCTCGCGGTCGAGGTCGAGCGAATCCCAGCGCCGGTCCTGGCTAAAGGCGGTCTGCGTCGGCACGCCGCCGGGGGCCGCCATGAAGAAGGTCTGCACATCGGGATCGTTGGTGCGCGAAATATCCCATTTGTTGAGCGCATCACCCAGCGTCGCGCTGTGCACGGTCGGCAGATGCGCGTGGAGCAGCCCAGCGCGCTCGAGCTGGCCGAGGATCGCCATGATCCCGCCCGCGCGGTGGACGTCCTCCATATGGACGTCCTGCTTTGCCGGCGCGACCTTCGACAGGCAGGGAACGCGGCGCGACAGCCGGTCGATGTCGGTCATGGTGAAATCGACCCCCGCCTCGTGCGCGGCGGCGAGCAGATGGAGCACGGTGTTGGTCGACCCGCCCATCGCGATGTCGAGGCTCATCGCATTTTCGAATGCCTCGAAGCTCGCGATCGTGCGCGGCAGCACGCGGTCGTCGCCCTCTTCATAATGGCGGCGGCACATCTCGACGATCATTCGCCCCGCGCGCAGGAACAGCGCCTTGCGGTCGGCGTGCGTCGCCAGCGTCGAACCGTTGCCCGGCAGCGACAGCCCCAGCGCCTCGGTCAGGCAGTTCATCGAATTGGCGGTGAACATGCCCGAGCAGCTCCCGCAGGTCGGGCACGCCGCCTGTTCGATCGCGGTCACCTCGGCATCGCTGTATTTTTCGTCGGCGGCGGCGACCATCGCATCGACCAGGTCGAGCGCGACCTCCTTGCCCTTCAGCACGACCTTGCCCGCCTCCATCGGCCCGCCCGACACGAACACCACCGGAATGTTGATGCGCAGCGCCGCCATCAGCATTCCCGGCGTGATCTTGTCGCAGTTGGAGATGCACACCATCGCGTCGGCGCAATGCGCATTGACCATATATTCGACGCTGTCGGCAATCAGGTCGCGGCTCGGCAGGCTGTAGAGCATCCCGTCATGGCCCATGGCGATGCCGTCATCGACCGCTATCGTATTGAATTCCTTGGCGACCCCGCCCGCCGCCTCGATCTCGCGGGCGACCATCTGGCCGAGGTCCTTCAGGTGAACATGGCCGGGAACGAACTGGGTGAAGCTGTTGACCACCGCGATGATCGGCTTGCCGAAATCGCCGTCCTTCATCCCCGTCGCGCGCCAGAGCCCGCGCGCGCCCGCCATGTTGCGGCCATGAGTGGTGGTGCGGGAACGATAAGAAGCCATTTGGAGAGTTCCTGATAATATTATTTCAATAATTAGCGAATGAAAGCGCCCCTACACGCCTATGCGGGCAGTTTCAACGATATATTCTTACACATCCGCACCAGCCGCTCGGCGAACAGCACCTGCCCCGCCGCATCGCCGACCAGATCCTGCCGCATCTCGATCCCCACGTAAGGAATGGCGTTCGCTTCGGCATGGCGATTCATCGTCGCGTTGAGCAGCTTGCCCGAATAGGGAAGCTGGTCGCCGACAATCAGCCCCTCGCCTCGCAAGGCGGCGATGGCCGGCCCCGCAAGCCGGTCATCCTCATTATAGAGCACCCCGACCTGCCACGGTCGCGCCTGGTCCGGATCGCTCGCCAGCGATGGCGTGAAGCTGTGCAGCGACAGGATCATCGCCGGGCGATGCGCTGCAATCGTCGCGGCGATATGGTCGTGATAGGGACGGAAGAAGCGAGCAAGCCGGGCCTCGCGGCCGTCATGATCGAGTGCGTTTCCGGGAATCGCGTGCCCGTCGCTGGCAATCGGGATCGCACCGGGCGAATCCTCGTCGCGATTGCAGTCGACGACGAGCCGCGACACGCCGCCGAGGATCGCGGCATCGACCGCAGCCGCCTCGACCAGCAGCGCCGCCACCTCGGCGACGCCGATGTCGATCGCGATATGATTGCGGAGCAGCGCCGGATCGATGCCAAGGTCGATGTCCTCCGGCACATGCGCAGAAGCATGATCGCCGATCAGCAGCACCCCGCCCGCGCGCGGTGCTCCCAATTGCCGCCACGCCTCGCTCATCTGAGCGCTCCTGCAAGCTGCCACCAGTGCGGATGGCTCGCCACGAGCCGCGCCGCTGCCGCATCGCGCCCGGCGGGTGCGTCGAACAACGCGAAGCAGGTTGCGCCCGAGCCTGACATGCGCGCAAGCCAAGGCTTCAGCGCGCCCAGTTCGGTCAGCACGTCGACGATCGCGGGGCATTGTGCGATCGCGGGCCGCTGCAGATCGTTGCGCGAGGCAAAAAGCTGCGCGCGCACATCGGCGCCGGTGAACAGGGGGCCGCGATCCACCCCGTCCCACGCGGAGAACACCGGCCCCGTCGCGACCAGCTGACGCGGATTGACGAGCAGCACCGGCGTTCCGCTCAGCGCAAGTTCGGGCACCCCGCTCAACTTCTCGCCGACGCCGGTGCCGAGGCAGGTGGCGCTTGCGACGCAGGCCGCGATATCGGCGCCGAGCGGCGCGACCAGCCGCGCCAGCGGGGCATCGCCGATTTCGGGCAGGAAATGCCGCCGCACCAGCCGCGCCATCGCCGCGGCATCGGCCGACCCGCCGCCGATCCCCGCCGCCACGGGCAAGCGCTTGGTCAGCCGGATCGCCAGCGGCGGCACGCGCTCCGCGCCATGGCGTTCGCGCATCAGCGCCAGCACGCGCCGCACCAGATTGTCGGCGCCGTCCGACAGCCCTTCGGCAAATTCGCCGTCGAGGATCAGCCGATCGGCGTCGGCCACCTCGACAGCCAGCGCATCGCCGGCATCGACGAACGCAAACAAGGTCTCGATCTCGTGATAGCCGTTGGGGCGCCGCGCGCGGATGTGCAGCGCCAGGTTGATCTTCGCCCAGCCGGTTTCGCCGAAAACCGCCATCACGGCGCCGTCGTCGCCGGTGTCAGCCCGTCGCGCAGCTTCGCGGCGAGCCGCGCCGCCATGTCCGCCTCGGCGAGTAGCGCCGCCGCGCGCCACGTATAACGCGCCTGGAACTTGCGCCCCGCCTGCCAATAGGCATCGCCCAGATGCTCGACGATCACCGCATTGCCGGGCTCGCTCGCCTGCGCCTTTTCAAGCAGCGGGACCGCATCGGCGGTGCGCCCGGTGAGGAAATAGGCCCAGCCGAGCGAATCGGTGATCGCGACATCCTGCGGCTCGGCCTGCCACGCCGCCTCGATCCGCGCGAGCGCCTGCGCGACATCCTTGCGCCGTTCGATTGCCGAATAGCCCGCGAAATTGAGCACCGCCGCGTCGTCGGGACGCAGCGCGACCGCCTGCTCGATCAGCGCCGACGCGCCGTCCCAATCATCAGCCTGCAACCGCAGTTCGGCGCGCGCAATGAGCAGATTTCCGCGCAGCGCGCGATCCTCGGGCCCATCGCCCAGCGTCGCCTCGATTCCGGCATAAGCGCGCGCCGTTGCTTCACGGTCGTCGGCGCGCCGCGCGATGTCGGCGAAGCGCGCGAACAGGCTGCGCGCCGGAGAGGCCCTTGCCGCCGCTTCGGCAAGCGGGGTCGCCCCCGCAAGGTCGCCCGCATCGGCCATCAATTCGGCGCGGCGCATCTGGAGTACGGGCGGAATCGGCGCGCGGCCACCCATCAATAGTGCCGCAGCATCGCTTTCCTGCTCGGCGCGATCGAGCGATTCGACGAGCGCCGAGCGCACCGCCCAATCGCGGTCGTCGAGCCAGAAGGCGGCGCGCCCGAACAGTAGCGACAGTCTGGCGTTGCCGTTCGGCATCCGCGCGAAGCCGTCGCCGAGCAGCGCGAGCCAATGCGCCATCCCGCCGCGCGGCGTCGACACCGGCCGGTCGGGAAGCAGCAGCATCGGATCTTCACGCCCGCCCGCCGCCAGCGCGATCCGCCCGCGTAGCGCGTCGGCTGCCTCCCCCTCGCCCATCGCGGCGAATGTTGCCGCAAGGCGCAGTGCGACGAGCTGGCTCATCCGATCGGTCGGGGTGGTCCGGGCCGCCAGCGCCACCGCCTCCGCCGGCCGCTTCGCCGCAAGTTGAACCAGGGCCGCTTCCAGTTCCAGCGCTGGTTCGGGGCGTCCCTTACCGGCCGCGGCGAGCAAATGCCGCTCGGGTATTTTTTCCCGCGCGCCGACGTCGATCCAGCCCTGAAAGGCCGGGAGTATCAGCCGGGCGATCGCATCGCCGCCGGCCTTGTCGGACCGGCCGTTCAGATAATCGCGCGCACCCTTCCAGTCCGCCCGTCGCATCGCGTCGACGACGAGCACGAGCTGGGCGTCGAGACGCCGGTCGCCACCCTGCCACAGCCGAAGCGCGGCGCTGCGTGCGGCGGGCAGGTCGCCGGCCTGGATGGCCTGTTCGAGCATCCGGCCGCGCAGCCCGGGCATGTCGGGCGCCGCGCTCGCGACGCGCGTCAGTGCCGCCAGCGCCGCGGCCGGATCGTTCGCTTCCTCGGCCAGCCGCGCATCGGCCAGCGCGGCGAGCGTGGCGCCATCGTCGACGGCCGCCTGCACGGAACCGGCGGCGGCCAGCGCGCCGACGGCGAAAATCAGGCGAACGGACTTACATATTGGGGTAATTGGGGCCTCCGCCGCCTTCGGGGGTGACCCAATTGATATTCTGGGTCGGATCCTTGATGTCGCAGGTCTTGCAGTGGACGCAATTCTGCGCGTTGATGACGAAGCGCGGATTCCCCTCGTCCTGCCCGACCACCTCATAGACGCCCGCGGGACAATAGCGCTGCGCGGGCTCGTCATAGAGCGGCAGATTATATTCGATCGGGATCGACGGGTCCTTGAGTTGCAGATGGACCGGCTGGTCCTCCTCATGATTGGTGTTCGACAGGAACACCGAGGACAGGCGGTCGAAGGTCAGCACACCATCGGGCTTCGGATAGTCGGGCTTCTTCATCTGGTCGGCACGATAAAGCGTCGTGTTGTCGGGGTGGTGCTTCATCGTGAAGGGCACGCGGATGCCGAAATTTTCCAGCCACATCGTCATGCCCGCCAGCATCGTTCCGGCAAGGTCGCCGAACTTCTCGACCAGCGGCAGCACGTTGCGGACGACGCCAAGCTCCTTCTTCACCCAGCTTTCGTCATAAGCATCCTGATAGGCGGTGAGCACATCGCCCTCGCGCCCAGCCGCGACGGCCGCAAAGGCCGCTTCGGCCGCCATCATGCCCGACTTCATCGCGGTGTGCGTGCCCTTGATGCGCGGCACGTTCAGGAAACCCGCGGTGTCGCCGATCAGCGCGCCGCCCGGAAAGGCGAGCTTCGGCACCGACTGCCAGCCGCCGTCGCTGATCGCGCGCGCGCCATAGGAGACGCGCTTGCCGCCTTTGAGGATCTTCGCGATCTCGGGATGGGTCTTCCACTTCTGCATCTCCTGAAAGGGGGAGATGTGCGGGTTGCGATAGTTGAGCCAGGTGACGAACCCCAGCGCGACCTGCCCGTTCGCCTGATGATAGAGGAAGCCGCCGCCATTGGCGTTCTCGTCGAGCGGCCAGCCCTGCGTGTGGATGACGCGGCCCGGCGCATGATTGGCCGGATCGATGTCCCAGAGTTCCTTGACCCCGATGCCGTAAACCTGCGGCTCGCAATCGGCGTCGAGCGCGAATTGCGGCTTGAGCATCTTGGTCAGGTGCCCGCGCACGCCTTCGGCGAAGAAAGTGTATTTCGCATGGAGTTCGAGGCCGGGGGCATAGTCGGGCTTGTGGCTGCCGTCGCGCGCGATCCCCATGTCGCCGGTCGCGACGCCCTTCACCGATCCATCCTCGTTATAGAGGATTTCGGCGGCGGCGAAGCCGGGGAAGATTTCGACCCCCAGCCCCTCGGCCTGTTCGGCCAGCCAGCGGCAGAGATTGCCGAGGCTGCCTGTGTAAGTGCCCTTGTTGTGCATGAAGCCGGGTGTGATGAAGTGCGGAACCCCGAGCTTCTTCTTCTTGGTCAGCACCCAATGCTGATTATCGTTCACCGGCACTTCGGCGAGCGGGCAACTCTGATCGCGCCACTCGGGGATCAATTCGTCGAGCGATTTGGGGTCGATCACCGCCCCCGACAGGATATGCGCGCCGACTTCGGACCCTTTTTCGAGGATACAGACCGACAATTCGCTGCCCGCCTCGTTCGCCAGTTGCTTCAGCCGGATCGCCGCCGAAAGCCCCGCAGGCCCCGCCCCGACGATCACGACGTCATAGGGCATCGATTCCCGTTCGCTCACCGCAAGTACCTTTCTGCCGTCCCCGCGCGGGATCATTCATCGTGTCCCGCGCTCACTCTGTCACATATTGCGATGCCCGCCAATTGACGGCCCCGTCAACTGCCTGTTTGAAACAAAATCATGGGTGGGCGCAATTCAACCTTGCTGGCCGAAAGCTATCACGACTGGTGGTCGCTCGCTGGCGTGGATTCACTCGTCGGCGAAGCGTCGGCGGGCTGGCTCGACGTGCCCGTCGCCAATGACGTTGCGGCAAGGCCGAAACCATCGCCGGTCGCCGAGCCCGAAGCCCCTCCGCTTCCTGCCGCGCTCCAGCGCCGCGAAGTGCCCGCCGAAGCCGCCCCCAAAGGCCCGGTCGTGTTTCCGGACGACTGGGACGCTTTCCAGACATGGCTAGCCGAAGGCCCCGACGTGCCGGGCAGCCAGTGGGACGCGCGCCGCGTGCTTCCCGCGGGGCAGGCCGAAGCGCCGCTGATGCTCCTCACCGCCTGGCCCGAAATCGACGACCAGCGCGACGCCGCCCTCTTTTCCGGCCCCGCGGGCCAGCTTCTCGACGCGATGCTGCGCGCGATCGGGATGGCGCGCGCCGACTGCTATCTCGCCAGCCTTGCCGTCACGCGCCCGCCCGGCGGCCGCTGCGACGACAAAGACAGGGGCGAGCTCGACCGGCTGCTCTGGCACCACCTCGGGCTAGCCAGACCGCAGCGCCTGCTGCTGATCGGCAGCGACATCGTGCAGATGGCGGCGGGCCTGTCGCTTCCCGACGCGCGCGGAAGGTTACTCGATCTTAACCAAGATGGCGGCAAGATGGAGGCCGTGGCAGTCGCGCACCCCGCGATGCTGCTTGCCCGGCCCGCGCAAAAGGCGGCTGCCTGGGACAGCCTGAAACTGTTCAACCGGGGACGTTGACAGAGATATGAAGATTATGACCGCAAAATTGCTTTCGGGCGCGCTTCTGGCCTTGGCCGCAACGGCCTCGCCCGCGCTCGCCGCCGATACCGGCACACCCGACCTGCTCGCCGCGCCGCAGACGGTGCCCGACATTCTCTCCTCGAAACAGAAACAACTCTATACGCAGGTGCTCGCCGCAATCCGCGGCCAGCGCTGGGCCGAAGCGAAATCCTTGCTCGGCGACGACAATGGGCCGCTCGCCGATTTCCTGCGCGCCGAACTGCTCACCGCCGCGAACAGCCCGCGCGCCGAAGTCGCCGACATCATGCCGATCCTCGCGCGCTCGCCCGAACTGCCGCAGGCCGAACAGCTCGGCCGCCTCGCGACCAAGCGCGGCGCGACCGACATCCCGACGCTTCCCTATCAGAACCGCCTGAGCTGGTCGGGCACCGCGCCGCGCCGCGTCGGCGCCGACAGCGTCAGCGACCCATTCGCGGCGGGCCTTGCGCGCTCGATCCCCGACCGGATCAAGAATGACGACCCGGCGGGCGCCGAATCGCTCTATATGGCCGTCGCCGACAAGCTGACGCCCGAGGCGCGCGACGAATGGCGGCAAAAGATCGCCTGGTCCTATTATATCGAGAATGACGATCAGAACGCGCTGCGCCTGTCGCAGGCCTGCACCGAAGGCCGCGGCGCCTGGGCGACGCAGGCCGCGTGGGTGCAGGGGCTCGCTGCATGGCGCCTGCGCGACTATCCGACTGCGCTCGTCTCGTTCGACCGCGTCGCGCGCGAAGCGCCCGACAGCGAACTGCGCGCCGCGGCCTATTATTGGGCGTCGCGCGCCGCGATCGCCTCGGGCCAGCCGCAGTCGGTGCAGTCGCGCCTGCGCGCCGCCGCCGCGAACGAGGAAACCCTCTATGGCCTGCTCGCCGCCGAAACGCTCGGCATCGAGACCGGAAGCCAGCGCGAGAATGTCCGTCCCGACCGCAGCGCCTGGCGCGCGCTCGAAGATCTGCCCAACGTCCGCGCCGCCATGGCGTTCGCCGAGATCGGCGAGGACGCCTATGCCGGCGAACTGCTGAAGCATCAGGCGCGCATCGGCAATCCGAACCAGCACGCCCAGCTCGCCGGCATGGCGCAGGCGCTCAGCCTTCCCGAAACCCAGCTCTATCTCGCACACAACACGCCGCAGGGCCGCAAGCTCGCGACGGCGGCGCGCTATCCGCAGCCCAAATGGGAACCCAATGGCGGCTGGCGCGTCGATCCGGCGCTCGTCTTTGCCCACACGCTCCAGGAATCGCGGTTTCAGCGCGCGGTCGTGAGCCCGGCGGGTGCGATGGGGCTGATGCAGGTGCGCCCCGGCACCGCATCCGACCTCGCGCGCTGGAACGGCGACGGCCGCGCGCCGGGCGACCTCAAGACGCCCGCGGTCAACATGGATTTCGGCCAGCGCTATCTCGAATATCTCAGCAAGGACGGCTCGACGGGCGGCCTGCTGCCCAAGGTGATCGCCGCCTATAACGCCGGCCCCGCGCCGATCGCGCGCTGGCAGAGCGAGATTCGCGACAATGGCGACCCACTGCTCTACATCGAATCGATCCCCTATTGGGAAACGCGCGGCTATGTCGGCACCGTCCTGCGCAATTACTGGATGTACGAAGCGCAGCAGGGCAAGCCGTCGGTCAGCCGCGCGGCGCTCGCGCAGGGCAAATGGCCGCGCTTCCCCGACAGCAAGGACCGCACCCGGTTGAGCTGGGCCGGCGGCCTCGCCGATGCCAATTGACGTCGATGCCGATTGACGAAAGCCTGGCGTTCCGGCCGGTTCGCATTGCGATTCTGACGATTTCGGACAGCCGCAGCGCGACCGACGACAAATCAGGCGACAAGCTAGAGGCGTTGCTGACCGATGCGGGCCATATCCTTGCTGCGCGCGCAATCATCCGCGACGAAAGCGACCTGATCGTCTCGCGCCTCCACAACTGGATCGACGATCCGGAGGTCGATGTCGTCATCACCACCGGCGGCACCGGCCTCACCGGCCGCGACGTCACGCCGGAGGCGCTGCACCGCCTCGACGGGAAGGATATCCCCGGCTTCGGCGAATTGTTCCGCTGGCTCAGCTACCAGACGATCGGAACCTCGACGATCCAGTCGCGGGCCTGCGCGGTCGTCGCGCGCGGCACCTACATCTTCGCGCTCCCCGGTTCGACCGGCGCGGTGACCGACGCGTGGGAAGGCATTTTGGAGACCCAGCTCGACAGCCGGCACCGGCCTTGCAACTTCGTCGAACTGATGCCGCGGCTGACCGAATAGCCTCTCATTCGTCATCCCGGCGAGGGCCGGGATCTCATCGCATCACTTCCGGACCGAGGTCGAGATTCCCGCCTTCGCCGGAATGACGAAACAGTATAATGTTCTTTCTTTGTTCCATTCGGCGCGATACTCTCGTCCAGTGGAATCGCCGAAACCCCTTCCCCCGCTATCGGGCCGCGGCGCGCCGACCAACTTGCGCCCGACACGCACAGGATCGGCCGAACGCGAGGCCGATGGCGACTGGCTCGACGCCGCGGAGCACATCGATGGCGCCCCGCCACCGCTGCGAACGACGGTGACCGTTGAGCATCCGAAGACAATCATCGCGCGCAACAGCTCGCCTGACATCGGTTTCGATCGCTCGATCAATCCCTATCGCGGCTGCGAGCATGGCTGCATCTATTGTTTCGCGCGGCCGACGCACGCCTTCCACGACCTGTCGCCCGGCCTCGATTTCGAAAGCAGGCTTTTCGCCAAACCCGACGCCGCTAAACTGCTGCGGCAGGAACTGGCGAAGCGCAATTACAAGGTCGCCCCGATCGCGATCGGCACCAACACTGACGGCTATCAACCGATCGAGCGCGAATGGCGGATCACCCGCGCAGTCGTCGAGGTGCTGGCCGAGACGAAGCACCCGCTGCTGATCACCACCAAGTCCGACCGGCTGCTCCGCGACATCGACCTGCTCGCGGCGATGGCGCGCGACGATCTGGTCGGGGTCGCGATTTCGGTGACGACGCTCGACGCGGCGCTCGCGCGCACGCTCGAACCCCGCGCGCCGCACCCGCGCCGCCGGCTTGCCGCGATCCGCAGGCTCATCGACGCCGGCGTGCCGACGCAGGTCAATATCTCGCCAATCATCCCCGCGATCACCGATCACGAGATAGAGGCGATCATGGCCGCCGCCGCCGAGGCCGGGGCGATCCGCGCCTCCCATATCCTGATGCGTTTGCCCTATGAGGTCGGCCCGCTCTTCCGCGCCTGGCTCGCCGCCCACTACCCCGACCGCGCCGAAAAGGTGATGCACATGGTCCAGGACATCCGCGGCGGCCGCGACAACGATCCCGGCTTCTTCACCCGCATGAAAGGCCAAGGCATCTGGCCGCAACTCATCCGCCAGCGCGTGCGGCGCGCGGCCCGCGAATACGGCATGGACCGCCGCTTCCCGCCGCTTCGCTGCGACCTGTTCCGGCCGCCCGAGCGCGATGGGCAGATGGAATTGTTCTGACAATATCGTCGCCCCCGCCTTCGCGGGGCGACGGTCTGTTCCTTAAGCCTCCACCAGCGACCGCAGCTTGTAATCCTTGTAATCGTCCCGAATCTGCCGCTTCAGGATTTTTCCCGTCGCGGTGTGCGGCAGTTCGTCGACGAAGACGACCTCGTCGGGCAGCCACCATTTCGCGACCTTGTCCTTGAGGTAATCGACGATGACCGCCTCGCTCACCTCGGCGCCGGGCTTTTTCACGATCAGCAGGATCGGCCGCTCGTCCCATTTCGGGTGGAACACGCCGACCGCCGCGGCTTCCTGCACCCCCGGCGCGCCGACCGCCGCATTTTCGAGCTCGATCGACGAAATCCACTCGCCGCCCGACTTGATGACATCCTTCGCGCGGTCGGTGATCTGCATGACGCCGTCGGGGTGGATTACCGACACGTCGCCGGTGTCGAACCAGCCGTCGGCGTCGGTGGCATCGGCGTCGGCCTTGAAATAGCGCTGGATGATCCACGGCCCGCGGCATTGCAGGCGTCCGCTCGTCACGCCGTCGCGCGGCAATATATTGTCCTCGTCGTCGACGATGCGCAGTTCGACCCCGAACGGCGGGCAGCCCTGGTGGCAGATGACATCGACCTGCTCGTCGAAGCTCAGGCTGTCCCAGTTCCACGGGCGCCGTCCCATCGTTCCGATCGGGCTGGTTTCGGTCATGCCCCAGGCATGGCCGACATAGACGCCCGCCTTCATGAAGCGTTCGACCATCGCGCGCGGCGCCGCCGATCCGCCGATGTTGACCTGCTGAAGCGCGCCATAGCCGATGCCGGTCGCGTCCATATGCGCGAACATCGCGAGCCACACGGTCGGCACGCCCGCGCTGTGCGTCACCCCCTCGGCCTGCATCAGATCGCACAGCACCTGCGCGTCGTTGGTTGCCGAAAAGACCATCTTCGCGCCCACGGTCGCCGCCGCGAAGGGAACGCCCCAGCTGTTCGCGTGGAACATCGGCACGATCGGCAGGATCACGCTGCGGTTCGACAGGTCGAAGGCGTCGGGCTGCACCTCGGTGATCGCGTGCAGGACGTTCGAGCGATGCTCGTAGATCACGCCCTTGGGATTGCCCGTCGTGCCGCTGGTGTAACAGAGCCCGACCGGGTCGCGCTCGTCGAGCTCCACCCAGGCGAAACTGCCGTCCTCGGCGGCGATCAGGTCGCGATAGGACAGATAGCCGTCCTGCGCGGGTGCATCGAACAGGACGAAATGCTCGACACTCTTCAGTTCGGGCCTGAGCCGCTCGACGATCGGCAGAAAAGCCGCGTCGAGGAACAGCACCCGGTCCTCGGCATGGTTGATGATATAGACGAGCTGCTCGTCGAACAGCCGCGGATTGACCGTGTGCAGGACCCCGCCCATTCCCGCGGTCCCGTACCAGCTCACCAGATGATGGCCGTGGTTCATCGCCAGCGTCGCGATGCGATCGCCCTTCTTCATCCCCAGCTTCACCATCGCGGCCGCGAAGCGGCGCGCATCGCTGCCCACCTCGCCCCACGTCGATCGCGTCACGCTGCCGTCGGCCCAGCGCGAGACGATTTCGCGCGCGGCATGTTCGCGCGCGGCGTGGTCGATCAGGCTGGTCACAAGCAGCGGCTGGCCCTGCATTCCCATGATAAGGCATCCTCGATTATCGTTGCCCCCAAGGGATAGGGTGGGAAGCAAAGTCCGCGCAAGACCAAAGATGCGCGGGCTCGCGCCCCGAAGCCGCTCTCTAACCCGGCAGGCCTGCCAAATGAGGGATATTCGCCAGATCGGCGTCCCAATCTGCGCGGCTTTCGCAGCAGATATGCGCCGTGGGGCGAATATCGACCGGACCGTCGAGGCTCCCGGCCGGAACGACAAGCAGGGCGCCATTCATTTGCATGCTGGGCAAGGCGGCCCCGCACGTCCGGCAGAAACTCCGCTCGTGGCGGGTGCCGGAAAGCCGGAAGGATGCGACGTCGGCTTCGCCGGCCAGCCACGCGATCGTCGCCCCGCTGGCGAACAGGTTTGCGCCGTGCGCGGACCCGCTCCCCTTTCGGCAGCGAGCGCAGTGGCACAGGAAAAAGGCATCGAAATCGCCCGACACTTCGAAGCGCACTGCGCCGCAGAGGCAGCTTCCAGGCATCTTTTGCACCATCTAGCTGCGCCTAGCGAACTCTGAAATCGCGCGGCGCGACAAGCGACAGCGCGGCTTCGGTTACGCCTGCCACCATTTCGAGACGTGAGACGGTGTCGGGGCCGAGCGCGAAACGGCTCCCGAGTTCGATCCGGATATCTTCGTCGGTGAGCGGATCGCGGGTCGCGATGATCACCTTGCCGCGCGCATCGTCGCGCCGTTCGAACAGCCCCGCGATCTCCGCCACCGCGTCAGCCAGCTCGACCCGGCACGTCAGTTGCAGCGCCGCGGTCGCGGCAATGTCCGCCAGCGACTGCGCCCCGCGCACGGTCACCCGCGGCGTCTCTTCCCCTTCGAGCAGGTCGAGCTCGACCGACAGGATCGCGCAGCCGCCTTCGGCCGCCAGCGCTTCCAGCACCTTGCCCGCCTGCTCGTCGAAACAGCTCGACTGGAACTGCCCGCTGCGGTCCGACAGCGTCAGGTTGAGGAAGCGGTTGCCGCGCTGCGACACGCGCGGGCGCGCGCTTTCGACCATCGCCGCCATCACCATCGGGATGCGCGTTCCGGGCGTCATTTCGACATTCTCGCAAATGTCGCCATAGCTGCGCGCGCCGCGCGCCTGGACGATCGCCTCATATTGCTCGACCGGGTGCGCCGAGAAATAGAAACCGAAGGCTTCCTTCTCGCGCGTCATCCGCTCGGCGAGCGTCCAGGGTTCGGCGGCCGGAAGCTGGAGCGCCGGCGCGATCGCGACGTCGCCGCCGAACAGCCCGCCCTGTCCGGTCGAACGCTCGTGCGCCGAACTGTTCGCGCAGGCAAGCAGCGCCTCGGCTCCGGCAAAGGCGCGCGGCCGGTCGGGCTCGACGCAATCGAACGCGCCGCCGCCCGCCAGCGCCTCGATCTGGCGGCGGTTGAGCTGCTTGGGATCGATACGGCTCGCGAAATCGTCGAGGCTCGCAAATTCGCCCTTGGCATGGCGCTCGGCGACGAGCACCTCCATCGCCTTTTCGCCGACCCCCTTCAAGGCACCGAGCGCATAGCGCACCGCCAATCCATCCTCGCCGCGCCCGACCGAGAAATCGGCCTCGCTGTCGTTGATCGACGGCGGCGCAACTGCGATGTCCAGCCGGCGCATGTCGTCGATGAAGATCGACAATTTGTCGGTCTGGTGGCTGTCGAACGACATCGACGCGGCAAAGAACTCATGCGGATAATGCGCCTTCAGCCACGCGGTCTGATAGGAGAGCAGCGCATAGGCGGCGGCATGACTCTTGTTGAAACCGTATCCCGCGAACTTGTCGATCAAGTCGAACAGCTCGTTCGCGGTCCTGGCGTCGATCTTGTTATGCTCGCCGCAGCCCGCAACGAAGGTCTCGCGCTGCGCATCCATCTCGGCCTGGATCTTCTTGCCCATCGCGCGGCGCAGCAGGTCGGCGCCGCCGAGGCTGTAGCCGGCGAGGATCTGCGCCGCCTGCATCACCTGTTCCTGATAGACGAAGATGCCGTAGGTTTCAGCGAGGATGCCCTCGAGCAGCGGGTGCGGATAGGCGATCGGCTCGCGCCCGTTCTTGCGCGCGCCGAACAGCGGGATATTGTCCATCGGGCCGGGGCGATAGAGCGCGACGAGCGCGATGATGTCGCCGAAATTGGTCGGCTTCACCGCCGACAGCGTACGTCGCATCCCTTCGGATTCCAACTGGAACACCCCGACCGTCTCGCCGCGCTGGAGAAGGGCGTAAACCTCCTCGTCGTCCCACGCGAGTTGGTCGAGATCGACATCGACCCCGCGCAGCGCCAGCAGCCGCCGCGCTTCCTTGAGCACCGACAGCGTCTTGAGACCGAGAAAGTCGAACTTCACCAGTCCCGCCGTTTCGACATATTTCATGTCGAACTGGGTCACCGGCATGTCCGAGCGCGGGTCGCGATAGAGCGGGACGAGCTGGTCGAGCGGCCGGTCGCCGATCACCACCCCCGCCGCGTGGGTCGAACTGTGCCGCGGCAGCCCTTCGAGCTGGCGCGCCATGTCGAACAGGCGGCGCACCCCGTCGTCCTGCTTATATTCGGTCATCAGCTCGGAAACGCCGTTCAGCGCGCGTTCGAGCGTCCAGGGGTCGGTCGGATGGTTGGGCACCAGCTTCGCGAGCCGGTCGACCTGGCCATAGCTCATCTGGAGCACGCGGCCGGTATCCTTCAGCACCGCGCGCGCCTTCAGCTTTCCGAAGGTGATGATCTGCGCGACGGTGTCGCGGCCGTATTTCTCCTGCACATAGCGGATCACCTCGCCGCGCCGCGTTTCGCAGAAGTCGATGTCGAAGTCGGGCATCGACACGCGCTCGGGGTTCAGGAAGCGCTCGAACAGCAGGCCGAGCTTGAGTGGATCGAGATCGGTGATCGTCAGCGCCCAGGCGACGACGCTTCCTGCCCCCGACCCGCGCCCCGGCCCCACCGGAATATCATGCGCCTTCGCCCATTTGATGAAGTCGGCGACGATCAGGAAATAGCCGGGAAAGCCCATCTGGGTGATGACCCCGACCTCGAAATCGAGCCGCTCGACATAGGCCTGCCGCTCCTCCGCGCTCAAGTCGGGATAGAGCGCGAGCCGCGCCTCCAGCCCCGCGCGGGCGTCGGCCGCAAGCTGCGCCGCCTCGCCTTCGCGGTCGCCCGCGAGGCTCGGCAGGATCGGCGCGCGCTTCGGCGCCATGAAGGCGCAGCGTTGCGCGACGACCAGCGTGTTGCGGATCGCCTCGGGCAGGTCGGAGAAAGCGTCCTTCATCGCCTCGGCGGGCTTCAGCCACGCCTCGGGGCTCGACACCCGGCGATCCTCGCTTTCGACATAAGCCGATTGCGCGATGCACAGCATCGCGTCGTGCGCGGGGTGGAATTGCGGCTCGACGAAATTGGCGGGGTTGGTCGCGGCGAGCGGCAGCGCCCGCGCATAGGCCATGTCGATCAGCGCGTCCTCGGCCGCCGTTTCGGTCGCATCGCCGCGCCGCGACAATTCGATATAGAGCCGCCCGCCGAACAGCGCTTCGAGCTGCTCGACATAATCCTCGGCCGCGCTCTTCTGCTCGCCCGCGAGCAGCCGCGCGAGCGCGCCCTCGCCGCCGCCAGTCAGGCAGATCAGCCCGTCGGTGCGGCCCGCGAGGTCGGAGAGCGCGACATGCGGCTCCTGCTCGACCGGCCGCCCGAGATGCGCGTGCGAGACGAGCGCGCAGAGATTGTTGTAGCCCGCATCGTCCTGCGCATAGAGCGCGAGCCAGTCGACCATCGGCGCGCCGTTCGCAAGCCGCTGCCCCGGCCGCGCAACGCTCAGCAGCGCGCCGATGACCGGCTGCACCCCCGCCGCCTTGCACGCCTCGCCGAACGCCATGACGCCATAAAGCCCGTTGCGATCGGCAATCGCGATCGCCGGAAACCCTCGCTCGCGCGCGGCCTTGGCAATGGCTTTCGGGTCGATCGCCCCTTCCAGCATGGTGAAACTGGAAAAGACGCGCAGGGGAACGAAGGGGCTGTAGGCCATGACGGGGACGCTAACGCCGCCCAGATGATTCGACCATGGCCTCGATTCACAAATCGTCATTGCGAGGCGCCGAAGGCGACGCGGCAATCCAGAGTAGGCGTAAGCCGCCCTGGATTGCTTCGCTACGCTCACGATGACGAAGGGCCGGGCATTATCCCAGCAATTCCTCAATCTCTTTCCGCAGCAACTCGGGCTTCGTCGTCGGGGCGTGGCGCGACACGGTCTTGCCGTCGCGGTCGACCAGGAATTTCGTGAAATTCCACTTGATCCCGCTGCCGAGCAAACCGGTCTTTTCCTCTTTCAGATGCTTGAAGATCGGATCGGCGTCCGATCCGTTGACATCGATCTTCGCCATCACGGGGAAGGTCACGTCATAGGTCAACGAACAGAAATTCGCGATCTCCGCCGCATCGCCCGGCTCCTGCGCGCCGAACTGGTTGCAGGGGAAGGCCAGTATCTCGAACCCGCGGTCCTTGTAATCGCGGTAGAGTTCTTCCAGTCCCTCATATTGCGGAGTGAAGCCGCATTTCGACGCGGTGTTGACGATCAACAGAACCTTGCCGCGATAATCGGCCAAGGACTGCGATCCGCCGCCGGGCAGCTTCGCCGAAAGATCGTATAAAGCCATAGTTTCTTCCCCCGATTGCACCCCCTCCCGCAAGCGGGAGGGGTAGCGAGACTTGGCAGCTTGCTGCCTAGTCGCAGCGGGGTGGGCAATCGCTCCGTCGCTGGCCCACCCCGCTGCGAGTAACGAGCAAGCTCGTAACTCTCGCTGCCCCTCCCGCTTGCGGGAGGGGTTTCTGGGGAATAGCTTACCCCTCTATCCGCCCCTCGTGCAAGCGCAGCACGCGGTCCATCTTCGCTGCCAGCCGCTCGTTGTGCGTCGCGACCAGCGCCGCCGAGCCATGATCGCGCACCAGTTTCACGAACTGGTCGAACACCCGGTCGGCGGTCGCTTCGTCGAGGTTGCCCGTCGGCTCGTCGGCGAGGACGAGCAAAGGCCGGTTCGCCAGCGCGCGCGCCACCGCGACGCGCTGCTGTTCGCCGCCCGACAGCTTGCTCGGCTTGTGATGCAATCGCTCGGCGAGCCCCAGCCGTCCGAGCAGGTCGGTTGCGCGTTCCTCGGCCTCGCTCTGCCCGGCACCGCGAATGAGCTGCGGCAGCACGACATTCTCGATCGCGGTGAAGTCGGGGAGCAGATGGTGAAACTGATAGACGAAGCCGATCTTCTCGCGCCGCGTCTCCGTCCGTTCGCCTTGACCCAGGCGGGTGACGTCTTCGCCGTCGATGCGGATTGTCCCCTCGAATCCGCCTTCGAGCAGGCCGACGGCTTGCAGCATCGTCGACTTGCCCGACCCTGACGGGCCGAGCAGCGCGACGATCTCGCCGCGGCGAAGATTCGCGTCGATTCCGCGCAGCACCTCGATGGTGACGTCACCTTGCGTGAAGCTACGCTTGAGTTCGGTGAGTTCGAGGAGGACATCACTCATAGCGGAGCACCTGCACCGGATCGGTGTTCGCGGCCTTATAGGCGGGATAGAGCGTCGCGAGGAAACTGAAGACGATCGTCATCACCGCGATCCCGGCGATTTCGAACGGGTCGGGTTTCGAGGGCAGTTCGGTCAGAAAGCGGATCGACGGGTCCCACAGCGACTGCCCGGTGATGATCTCGAACCCGCGCAGCACATTCTGGCGGAAAAAGAGCAGGCCGAAGCCGATCGCCATCCCCATCAGCGTCCCCGCGACCCCGATTGCGAGACCGATCGCGATGAAGATGCGCATCACCGAATCGCGCGATGCCCCCATCGTCCGCAATATCGCCATGTCGCGCATCTTGGCGCGCACCAGCATGATCAGCGACGAGATGATGTTGAACGCCGCGACCAGGATGATCAGCGACAGGATGATGAACATCGCGACGCGCTCGATCGACAGCGCCTCGAACAAGCTGGCGTTCATCGATCGCCAGTCGGATATCACTGCCTTCGCCGCGACCTTTTCGGCAAGCGGCTGCAGGATGGCGCCGACCTTGTCGGGGTCGGTCACCTTGACCTCGATCATCCCCACCTGATCGCCGGTCAGGAGCAGGAGCTGCGCATCCTCCATCGGCATCACGACATAAGCCTTGTCGAAATCATAGACGCCGATCTCGAAGATTGCCGACACGCGGTAGGCGATTTCACGCGGCACCGTCCCGAAGGGCGTCGAGCGCCCCTGCGGGTTGATGATCGTCACCGTCGAGCCGACCACCGCCCCCAGATTGCGCGCCAGCTCGCTGCCGAGCGCGACATTGCCCGAATTGGGGACAAGCGAATTGAGGCTACCCTGCAGCACCTTGCCGCCGAGAACGTCGTTCTTGCGGATGTCGGGTACGGTCATCCCGCGCACGAGCACGCCTTCGACGCGCCCGCTGAAGCTCGCCAGCAGCGGCTGCTCGATCAATGGCGTCGCCGAGACCACCCCCGGTGTCGCCTTCGCCTGCTTCAGCACGTCCTGCCAGTCGTCCAGCCGCCCGCCGAAGCCCTGCACCACGGCATGGCCGTTCAATCCGACGATCTTGTCGAACAGGTCGGACCGGACCCCGTTCATCACGCTCATCACGATCACCAGCGCCGCGACCCCCAGCGTCACCGCGATGAAGCTGAACGCCGCGGCGACGAAGATGAAGCCTTCGCCGCGCTGGGGGAGCAGATAGCGTTTGAAGATGGCGCGTTCATACGCACGCAGGATCATGGGGCGAGCGGCCTTTTCGGCGCAATGCGCGGTGCGGTCATGGCCTCGCTTTAGGCAGCGGCGGCGTCGCTGGCAAGGAGCGCTGGCGCCACTCAGTTGCGAACGATTCGCATAATATGTTGCTCATCGGCCACAGGCCGGGCCAAAAGAAACGCGATAAGCGTGCCGAAGGGTGACAAACTCCCCCCATGGCCCTAGCCCACACTCTCTGGTTCAACGCGGCCCAAAGGCCCGGCTCCAGGGAGTGCAGGCCTTTCGCCGGGCTTGCAACAAAGGGGGATGGCGAGTGTTCGTCACAGGCGCCCGGGTCTCGTCAGAGGCCCGGGCGTTGTGATTCTGGCACGAAGATAGCTGGGAACACGGACACCCCCTCCCTGCAAGGGAGGGGTGCGAAGACTTGGCAGCTTGCTGCCCAGTCGCAGCGGGGTGGGTATGCGTTCAAGCCAGAACGCCTGCGGCCACCCACCCCCAGCCCCTCCCTTTCAGGGAGGGGAGGACTCACCCCTCGCTCTCGCTGATATCCTCGAGCATCTCGGTATCGAGCACCCTCACCCGCCCCTGCTCGAGCGAGATCACGCCCGATTCCTCCCAACTGCGAAGCTGGCGATTGATATGCTCGCGGCTCATCCCCGCGAAATTGCCGAGCTCGGTCTGGCTCAATTCGACGCGGTGCGTATTTTCCGTAGCATCCTTACGGATCAGCCGCTTGAGATAGCGCGCGAGCCGCGGGCCCGAGGCATAGGCGCGGTCGCTTTCGATCGTCTGGTCGGCGGTGCGCAGCCGCCGCGCGAGCTGCTGCATCAGCGACCAGGTGAATTCGGGATGGCTCGCCGAAAAATCCTTGAGCGCATTGCGGCCGAGTTGAAGCGCGCTCCCCGCGCTCGTTGCGGTTACCGAGGCGGTGCGTTCGCCGCCGTCGAGCAGCGCGATCTCGCCCAGCACCGCGCCGGGCTCGGCATAGGCAAGGACGATCTCGCGCCCGCCCGCGGTCAGCATCGACACGCGCGCGGTGCCTTCGGTCAGGATCAACATCATGTCGCCGGGGTCGCCCTGAACGAGCAATTCCTTGCCCTTGGCGAAGCTGATCTGCACCGACCGGCTGGCGATCTCGGCCCAATCCTCGACGGTCAGGCCCGAGAATATGCTATCGGGGCCCTGCAGTGCAGCGAGTTTCGCGTGATCCATGCCCCTGTCATCCCTTTGCTTTTGCGTTAGACGAGCCGGCTCTGCTTCACTGCGGCTTCGATGAACCCCTTGAACAGCGGATGCGGATCGAAGGGCTTGGATTTGAGCTCGGGGTGGAACTGCACCCCGATGAACCACGGATGGTCCGGCCGCTCGACGATTTCGGGCAGCATGCCATCGGGCGACAGGCCTGAAAAGACCAGACCGCCTTTTTCGAGCGCTTCGCGATACGCTCCGTTAACCTCATAACGGTGCCGGTGGCGCTCGCTGATGTCGTTCGCGCCATAGATGCTAGCGACATGGCTGTTCGGCGACAGCTTGGCGTCATAAGCGCCGAGCCGCATCGTGCCGCCCATATCGGTGTTCGCGCCGCGCTGCTGAAGGCCCTCGGCGCTCATCCATTCGGTGATCAGGCCGACGACGGGCTCGTCGGTAGTGCCGAACTCGGTGCTCGACGCCTTGGCGATCCCGCTCGTGTTCCGCGCGCCCTCGATGCACGCCATCTGCATGCCGAGGCAGATGCCGAGGAACGGCACCCCCTGTTCGCGCGCGAAGCGGACGCTCGCGATCTTGCCTTCGGACCCCCGCTCGCCGAAGCCGCCGGGCACAAGAATGCCGTGCATCGGCTCCAGTCTGGCCGCGAGGTCGCCTTCCTCGAACATTTCGGCGTCGAGCCAGCGGATGTTGACCTTGACCCGGTTCGCCATGCCGCCGTGGACCAGCGCCTCGTTGAGCGATTTATAGGCGTCGGGCAGCGAGACATATTTGCCGACGACGCCGATCGTGACCTCACCCTCGGGGTGCTGCTTGCGATCCATGATGTCGTACCAGGCAGTCAGGTCGGGTTCGGGCGCATCATGGATGCCGAAAGCGCGCAGCACCTCCGAATCGAGCCCCTCGCCATGATATTGCACCGGCACCGAATAGATCGAATCGGCGTCGAGCGCCGGGATCACCGCTTCCTTCCGCACGTTGCAGAATTGCGCGATCTTCGCGCGCTCGCCCTCGGGCAACGGCTTTTCGCAGCGGCAGAGCAGCACGTCGGGCTGGACGCCCAGCGAGGCAAGCTCGCGCACGCTATGCTGGGTCGGCTTGGTCTTCAGCTCGCCCGCGGCGGCAATATAGGGCACCAAAGTGACGTGGACGGACAGCGTATTCTCGCGCCCCTCCTCGTTGCGAAGCTGGCGGATCGCCTCGATGAACGGCAACGATTCGATGTCGCCGACGGTGCCGCCGATCTCGCACAGCACGAAATCGAGGTCGTCGGTCTCGGCGCGGGCAAAGGCCTTGATCGCGTCGGTGACGTGCGGAACCACCTGCACCGTCGCGCCCAGATAGTCGCCGCGGCGCTCCTTGGTGATGATCTGCTGATAAATACGGCCCGAGGTGACATTGTCGCTCTGTCGCGCCGCGACGCCGGTGAAACGCTCGTAATGACCAAGGTCGAGGTCGGTCTCGGCCCCGTCGTCGGTCACATAGACCTCGCCATGCTGATAGGGCGACATCGTTCCCGGGTCGACGTTCAGATAAGGGTCGAATTTCCGGATACGCACACGATAGCCACGCGCCTGCAACAAGGCCGCGAGGCTAGCCGCCATCAAACCTTTGCCAAGCGAGGAGACCACGCCGCCGGTGATAAAAATGAACCGCGCCATGGGAGGAAAGACTTACTCAACAGGAGGGGGACGGCGCAAGCCGTCGAATCGCCCGACGCGGAAATTTTTCCGCCGCCGCGCGTGCGAAGCCGGAAAGCCGAAGCTGTCCGGGGATTTACCGGCTTATTTCTTGGCGGGCGCTTCGGTCGGGGCCGGAGCCGCCTTCTGGCTGGCCGCGGCGGATGCGGCCGCGAGCGGATCGTCCGAAGCGGGAGCGCTCTGGGCCGGGGCGTTCTGCGCTGCGCCGGTCAGCGACGAGGCGGGCGCGCCGCTGTTCTGCTGCGCGGTCTTCGACAGCGACGTATCGATCGTCGAGCCGCCGGCACCGCCCACCGAGGCCAGCGCCGCGAGAACGATCGACAGGCCGACGAACAAGGTCGCGAGCACCGTGGTCGCCCGGGTCATGAAATCCGCCGCGCCGCGCGCCGAGAGCAGCCCCGCGGGGCTGCCGCCGACCCCCAGGCCGCCGCCTTCCGACTTCTGCATCAGGATGACGCCGATCATCACCGCGGCGATCAGCGCCTGGACGACAAGCAGGAAGGTGAAGAGACTGGACATGATATTTCCCGGACCTTGCGCGGCCCCATGCGGACCACGCCCGCGGCGCACATAGAGACGAAGCGGCGGGGGTTCAACCCATACGTCGCCCCCGCGAAGGCGGGGGCCGCTGGCAACCTTGCGCAAGGCCGATGGCGGCACCCGCTTTCGCGGGGGCGACGATCAGAGACTGGCCGCCGCTTCGACGATCGGCCCGAACTTCGCCGCGGTCAGGCTCGCGCCGCCGACCAGCGCGCCGTCAACGTCGCCCGCGCCCAGCAGCTCGGCGGCGTTCTCACCGTTGACCGACCCGCCATAGAGAATGCGCATGACCCGCGCCGCATCGCTGCCGGCCTGCTCGCCCAGCTTTGCCCGGATCGCCCCGTGCATATCGGCGACGTCGGCGACGGTCGGCACCAGTCCGGTTCCGATCGCCCAGATCGGTTCATAGGCGATCGCAAGCCGCGCCGGATCGAAATCGCCGGGCAGCGACCCGGCGACCTGCGCCAGCACATACGCAATCGCTCCGCCCGATTCGCGCACGTCGCGCGGCTCGCCGACGCACAGGATTACCGAAAGCCCCGCGGCAAGCGCCGCTTCGGCCTTGGCATGGACGTCGGCGTCGCTTTCGCCGAATCCCTCGCGCCGCTCGCTATGCCCGACGATGACGAGGCTTGCCCCCGCATCGGCAAGCATCGGCGCCGCGACCGACCCGGTGAAGGCGCCCGAGGCCGATGCATGACAATCCTGCCCGCCGACCGCCGCGCCGGGCGCCGCGGCAACCATCGCGCCGATCAGCGTGAACGGCGGACAGAGCGCGACATCGACCGAAGGATGCGCCTCGGCGGCGGCGAAAATCGCCTTCGCCTCACCGAGCGCGGCTATCAGCCCGTTCATCTTCCAATTGCCGACCACATATTTGCGCCGCGTCATCGCCCATTCCCTTGTTCATCGATCCGATGGCTCCCCCTAGCGGCGCGAGAGCCGCCAAGGCAAGCCGGTCACGAGCGCTCGCACTTTCCCGCCTTGATGCGCTCTCCCGTCCCGCCTAAAGCAGCGCGCGACCGCGCACATCCGCGCCTGCCGAAAGACTGACCGCTTCATGATCACGAACCTCCGCAACCTTTTCAGTTCGACGATCGGCAAGTTCATCGCGCTCGCCTTCATCGTCCTGATCGGCATATTGTTCGCGCTCGGCGACGTGACGGGCAACGCCTCGTTCGGCGGGCTCGGCGGCGCCAATGTCGCCAAGGTCGGCAATCGCGAGATCGGCCTCGGCGAACTGCGCGACCGCGTGCGCCAGTCGTATAATCAGGCGCGCCAGCAGCAGCCGGGCCTCACCATGGCGGCTTTCGTCGAAGGTGGCGGGCTCGATCAGGTGCTCGGCCAGCTCGTCGACGGCCTGGCCTTCGATCAGTTCGCGACCAAGATCGGCTTCAGCGTCAGCAAACGCCAGATCGACGGCCGCATCGCCGACATTCCGGCCTTTTCGGGGGTGTCGGGCAAGTTCGACCAAAAGACGTTCGAGAATTTCCTGCGCCAGAACGGCATGACCGAGGCGCAGCTCCGCCAGGAACTTCGGCAGCAGTTGCTGCTCGAACAGATCGGCGTGCCGATCGGCACGGTTCCCCGCCTGTCGCCGGGCGTCGCGCGTCCCTATGCGGCGCTTCTGCTCGAGGCGCGGCAGGGTCAGGCGACCTTCATTCCGGCGAGTGCCTTCGCGCCCAGGAACGATCCGGGCGACACCGCGCTCCAGACCTTCCTCAAGCAGAACGTCTCCAAATTCACGGTGCCCGAACGCCGCGTGGTGCAATATGCGCTGTTCGACCGCAGCGCCGTTCCGGTCCCCGCGGTCAGCGATGCCGAAATCGCCAAAGCCTATAAAGACAATGCCGCGCGATATGCCGCCAGCGAGACGCGCCGCTTCGCGCAGGTGATCGCACCCGATCAGGCCACCGCGAACGCCATCGCCGCGAAAGTCCGCGGCGGCGCATCGCTCGCCGCCGCCGCGCAGGGCGCGGGGCTTTCGGCCTCGACGACCGGCGAGCTGACGCAATCGGCCTATGCCGCGACGGCCAGCAATGCGATCGCCCGGACCGCCTTTGCGGCGAAGCAGGGCGACCTGATCGGCCCGGTGCAGTCGGGCCTCGGCTGGGTCGTCGCCCGCGTCGAAGGCGTCACGGCCAAGCCCGCCCGCGATCTCGCCGCCGCGACGCCCGAGATTCGCGTCGAACTCGGCAAGAACAAGGCGAACGAGGCGATCGTCGATTATTACAACGCGATTCAGGACGCGGTGAACAGCGGCGCCTCGATCGAGGAGATCGCCGCCGACCGCAAGCTCAAGGTTGAGGAAACCCCCGCCCTGCTCCCCAGCGGCCGCGCGCCGGGCACGCCGGGCTTCGCGCTCGCGGCCGAATATGCGCCGATGATCAGCGGTGCTTTCCAGACCAGCGGCGAAGGCGAAGCGCAGCTCGCGACGCTGGTCGAGAATGAGAAGTTCGCCGTCTATTCGGTGAAGTCGATCGTCGCGGCGGCGCCGCCGCCCTTCGCGCAGATTCGCGGCGACCTGCTCAGCGAATGGCGCTTTGCCGAGGGGCAGAAGGTCGCCCGCGACAAGGCGCGCGCGATCGTCAAGGCGGTCGAAGGCGGCAAGAGCCTCGCCGAAGCCGCGAAGGCCGCCGGACCCAACGCCGGCGTCCAGACGATCGGCGGCCGCCGTGCAGAGCTCGGCCAGGACGGCAAGCCGGTTCCGCCCGAACTCGCGCTGCTCTTTTCGATGGCGAAGGGCAGCGTCAAGACACTCGAAATCCCCGGCAACCGGGGCTGGATGGTGATCGCGCTGACCCAGGTCGACCGCCCCGATCCGAAAGCGATCGATCCCGCGCGCGTCGATGCGATCGCGCAGCCGCTCGCCCCCGCCTTCGGCAACGAGTTGGTCGAGCAATTCGCCGGCGAGGCGAAGCGCCGCGTCGGGGTGAAGATCAACAAGGATCTGCTCGAACAGCTTCGCAAGGAACTGACCGGCGCGACGCCGGTCGCCGAATAGTGGCCCTCGAGGGCAGGGCCGCGGCGCTCGAAGCGCTCGCGGGCGGCCGCGGCGCGGTCGTCTGGCAGCGGTTGATCGCGGATATCGAGACCCCCGTCTCGGCCGCGCTCAAGCTGATCGAGCCCGGCCGCGGCGACTGGGTGCTCGAATCGGTCGAAAGCGGCGAGACGCGCGGGCGCTACAGCCTGATCGGGCTCGACCCCGACCTGCTGTTCGAGGTGACTGGCGATGCCGCGCGGATCAACCGCGATTGGCGGCACGACAAGGGCGCCTTCGCGCCCTTAGAAACCGGCGCACTCCAGGCGCTGCGCGACCTCGTCGCCGAATGCCGCTTCGACGTGCCGGAGGGCCTGCCGAAGGCACTCGCGACGCTCGTCGGCTTCTTTGCCTATGAAACCATCGGTCTCGTCGAGCGCATCCCGCGCGCGCCGGGCGCCGGGCTCGGCCTGCCCGACATGGTGTTCGTCCGCCCGACGACGATCCTCGTCTTCGACCGGCTAGCCGACGAATTGTTCCTGATCGCGCCGATCTGGCCCGATGCCGGCGCGCCGATCGACCGGATGATCGACGCCGCGGCCGACCGCCTCGACGCGATCGCCGCGCGCCTCGCGACCGCCAGCGCGCATGGCGAACGCGCCGGCACCGAAACCCTGCCCGCCGACATCGCCGCGATCCCCGCGACGACGCCCGAACGCTTCGCCGATATGGTCGCGGCGGCGAAGGATTATATCGCCGCGGGCGACATCTTTCAGGTCGTGCTGTCGCAGCGCTTCTCGACTCCGTTCGACCTGCCGCCCTTCGACCTCTACCGCGCGCTCCGCCGCATCAACCCGTCGCCTTTCCTCTATTTCCTCGATCTGCCGGGCTTCGCGATCATCGGCTCGTCGCCCGAAATCCTCGTGCGCGTCCGCGACGGCGAGATCACCATCCGCCCGATCGCCGGCACCCGCCCGCGCGGCAAGACGAGCGCGGAAGATGCCGAGAATCGCGAATCCTTGCTCGCCGATCCCAAGGAGCGCGCCGAGCATCTGATGCTGCTCGACCTCGGCCGCAACGATGTCGGCCGCGCCGCGACCGGCGGCACCGTCACCGTCACCGACAGCTATACGGTCGAGTTCTACAGCCACGTCATGCACATCGTGTCGAACGTCATCGGCCGCATCGCGCCCGACAGGGATGCGATCGACGCGCTGTTCGCGGGCTTCCCGGCGGGCACGGTCAGCGGCGCGCCTAAAGTGCGCGCCTGCCAGATCATCGCCGAGCTGGAGGCCGACGCGCGCGGGCCTTATGCGGGCGGCGTCGGCTATTTCGCCCCCGACGGCAATATGGACAGCTGCATCGTGCTGCGCACCGCGATCGTCAAGGACGGCGAAATGCACGTCCAGGCCGGCGCCGGCATCGTCGCCGACAGCGAAGCCGCCTATGAGCAGCGCGAATGCGAGGCGAAGGCGGGCGCGCTGTTCGCGGCGGCGCGCGAGGCGGTGCGTATCGCCGGCCAGGCGGACTACGGGCAATAGCTTGACCCGGTGCCGGCGAGCGCTAGCTTCGTCGCCATGCTGAAACGCCTCGCCCCGCTCGCCCTGCTCCTCGCCGCAGCCAGCCCCGCTCACGCGCAGCCCGAAAGCGCCGTCGAGGGTGACGCGATCCTCAAGGATTTCACTTTCGGCACCGGCGAAACGCTGCCCGAGATCCGGATTCATTACACGACGCTCGGCAAGCCGCAGCGCGACCGGCAAGGCCATGTCACCAACGCAGTGATGATCCTCCACGGCACCGGCGGCACCGGCAAGCAATTCTTCCAGCCGCAGTTCGCGAACGAGCTGTTCGGTCCCGGACAAGTCCTCGACACCAGCAAATATTACGTCATCCTGCCCGACAATATCGGTCACGGCGGCTCGTCGAAGCCGAGCGACGGTCTCAAAATGGCGTTCCCGCGCTATGATTATGACGACATGGTCGCCGCCCAGTACCGGATGCTCACCGAAAAGCTCGGCGTGACGAAACTGAAGCTGATCCTCGGCACCTCGATGGGCTGCATGCACGCCTTCGTCTGGGGCGAGGCGCATCCGGGCTTCGCCGAAAGACTCGCGCCCTTCGCCTGCCTGCCGGTCGAAATCGCGGGCGAGAACCGGATGTGGCGCACCCTGTCGATCGACGCGATCAAGGCGGATCCGCTGTGGAAGGACGGCAACTATTCCGACCCGCCGCTATCGGGGCTGCGCACCGCGGCGTCGCTGTCGATGATCGCGGGCGCGAACCCCTATGCGTTGCAGGCGCAATATCCGACGCGCGAAGCCGCGGAAAAATACAAGGACGAAGCCTTCGCGCGCACCTTTGGCCGAAATGATGCGAACGACATCATCTATCAGTTTGATTCGTCAAGAAACTATAATCCATGGGCGAATCTCGAAAAGATCGCGGTGCCGGTTCTCTGGATCAATTCGGCCGACGATTTCATCAACCCGCCCGGCTACGGCATCACCGAAAAGGCGGCTGCGCGTATGCCGGCGGCGAAGTTCATTCTGATCCCCGCCAGCGCCGAGACGAAGGGCCATAGCACTCACACCTGGGCGAAATTCTGGAAGGACGACCTCGCGAAGCTGATGGCGGAGTAACGGGCAATGCAGGCCTTTCTTCTCAATCGTTACGGCGGCTCCGAAATGACCGCGCTCGCGGAGGCTCCCCGCCCCGTCCCCGGCCCGGACGACGTGCTCGTTCGTGTCCGGGCAGCCGGGCTCAATCCCGTCGATTTCAAAACGCGCGACGGCATGTTGAAGCTGGTTCAGCGCTACGATTTTCCTGTCGTCATGGGCAACGAGCTCGCCGGCACGGTCGAGAGTTGCGGCAGCGATGTAAGCGGCTTCAAGCCCGGCGACCGCGTCTTCGCGCGCGTCCCGAAGGATCGCATGGGCGCCTTCGCCGATTATGCGGTCGTGCCCGCAAACCATCTCGCCGCCCTGCCGCCGTCGCTTGATTTCGAAACCGCCGCGGGCGTGCCCCTCGCGGGGCTCACCGCGCTCCAGGCACTCCGCGATGAATTGCGGCTCGGCCCCGGCAGCCGGGTCTTCATTCCCGGCGGCGCCGGCGGGGTGGGCACCTTTGCGATCCAGATCGCCAAGTGGCTCGGCGCCGAAGTGACGACGACGGCCTCGCCACGCGGCCGCGCGCTCGTCGAGCGGCTCGGCGCCGATGTCGTGATCGACTATACAGCGCAGCGCTTTGAGGACGAGGTGCGCGATATGGACGGCGCGTTCGACCTGATCGGCGGCGAGACGCTCGAAAAATGCTTCGGGGTCGTGAAACCCGGCGCAACGGTCGTTTCGATCGCGGGCATGCCCGAACCCGTGACCGCGCGAAAGGACCTCGGCCGCGGCCCCGGACTCGCCGCGCTGTTCTGGATCGCGAGCTTTGGTCTCCGCGCCAAAGCGCGCAGGCATGGCGTCACCTACCGATACCTCTTCATGCATCCCAGCGGCGCTGAACTCGCAGAACTCGCGCAGCTTATCGAAGAGGGGACGCTCGATCCGGTGATCGACCGCATCTTTCCCTTTGCCGAGATCGGCGATGCGATGGCCTATCTCGAATCGGGTCATGCCAAGGGCAAGGTGGTGGTGCGAATGGCGGACTAGGAGGCCGCACTCGATGGCCACACCGGCGAAGCCCGCGTTGCCCGCCCGATAGCTTCTATCCCTTCCCCCCGCGCCGCAAAACCGTTAGGGCGCCGCCATGATCCTCGTCATCGACAATTATGACAGCTTCACCTTCAATCTCGTTCATTATCTGATCGAGCTCGGGACCGAGGTGCGCGTCGAGCGCAACGACGCGCTGACCGCGTCGCAGGCGCTCGCGACCGGGGCCGCGGCCTTCCTCATCTCGCCCGGCCCCTGCACCCCGAACGAAGCCGGAATCAGCCTCGATCTCGTCGCCGCCTGCGCCGATGCGGGCAAGCCATTGCTCGGCGTCTGCCTCGGTCATCAGGCGATCGGCCAGCATTTCGGCGGCACCGTCCAGCGCGGCCATCTGATGCACGGCAAGACTTCGCCGGTCTGCCATGACGGCACCGGCCTTTTCGCCGGCCTCCCCTCGCCGCTCACCGCGACGCGCTATCACAGCCTCGAAGTCGTCGACATTCCGCCGGTTCTCGCGATCAATGCGACAAGCGACGACGGCGCGGTTATGGGCTTCCGCCATGTCGACCTGCCGATCCACGGCGTCCAGTTCCATCCCGAAAGCATCGCGACCGAGCACGGCCATGCGATGCTCGCCAATTTCCTGAAGATAGCAGGACTGCCGGTCGCGGCGCGGCGCGCGGCATGAGCCGTCTCGGCCCGCTCCCCGACCCCGCCGCGCTGCTGGGGCATGACGAAGCGGCCGCCGCGTTCGCGGCGATCCTCGACGGGGACGCGAGCGACGAACAGATCGCCGGCTTCCTGATCGCGCTCTCCGACCGCGGCGAGACGATGGTCGAGATCGCCGCCGCGGCGCAGGCGATGCGCGACCGGATGATTCCGATCGACGCCCCCGCAAGCGCGATCGACGTCTGCGGCACCGGTGGCGACGGCCACCACACGCTCAACGTCTCGACCGCGGTCGCCATCGTCGTCGCGGCGTGCGAAGTTCCGGTCGCAAAGCACGGGAATCGAGCGGCTTCGTCGAAATCAGGCGCTGCCGACACATTGGAAGCATTGGGCCTCGACATGGAACGCGCCGGGGCGATGGCCGAGGCGCAGCTCGCCGATCTGGGCATCTGCTTCCTCTTCGCCGCGAACCATCACCCCGCGATGAAGCGTATCCAGCCGATCCGCAAGGCGATCGGGCAGCGCACCATCTTCAACCTGATGGGCCCGCTCGCCAACCCCGCGCGCGTTTCGCGCCAGCTCGTCGGCATCGCGCGTCCCGCCTATGTCGCCGTCTATGCCGAGGCGCTGCACCGGCTCGGCACCGATCATTCGCGCGTGATTTCGGGCGACGAAGGGCTCGACGAACTGTCGCTCGCCGGCGGCAACGAGGTCGCGGTGGTCACCCGCGAGGGCGTACGGATGCAGCGCAGCACCGCCGCCGACGCCGGTCTTCCCAACCATCCGATCACCGCCATCCGCGGCGGCGACGCAGCGGCGAACGCGGCGGCGCTCCGCGCGCTGCTGCTGGGCGAGCCCGGCGCCTATCGCGACGCGGTGCTCTACAATGCCGCCGAAGCGCTGGTCGTCGCGGGCGCCGCCGAAACGCTCGCGGACGGCGTCGAGGAAGCTGCGGAAGCGATCGACAAGGGGCTCGCCAACGCCCTGCTCAATTGCTGGATCGCCTATAAATGAACAAGCTCATCGAAATTCTCGCGACCAAAGCGCAGGAAGTGGCGCAACGCCGTCAGGCCTATTCGATCGCCGACCTCGACGGCATCGACGCCGGCGCCCCGCGCGGCTTTACCGCGGCGCTGCGGGCAAAGATCAGCGCGGGCGGCTTCGGCCTGATCGCAGAGATCAAGAAAGCCTCGCCGTCCAAGGGATTGATAAGGGAAGATTTCAATCCCGCCGAACACGCCCGCGCCTATGCCGCGGGCGGCGCGGCCTGCCTGTCGGTGCTCACCGACGCGCCTTATTTTCAGGGGCATGAGGAATTTCTGATCGCGGCACGCACCGCGTGCGACCTTCCCGTTCTCCGCAAGGATTTCATGATCGACCCGTGGCAGGTCGCCGAAGCGCGCTCGATCGGCGCCGACGCGATCCTGATCATCGTCGCCGCGCTCGACGACGGCGCGATGCGCGAGATCGAGGAAGCGGCGATCGAGCGCGGCATGGACGTTCTCGTCGAGGTGCACGACGAAACCGAACTCGACCGCGCGCTGACGCGGCTGCGCTCGCGCCTGATCGGAGTCAACAACCGCGATCTCAAGACCTTCGAGACGGATCTTGCGGTAACCGAGCGGCTGGCGAAACGCGTGCCGCCCGGCACGCTTCTCGTCGGCGAAAGCGGCATCGCCACCCACGCCGACTGCCACCGCCTCTCGCAAAGCGGCGTCCACGCCTTCCTCGTCGGCGAAAGCCTGATGCGCCAGGCGGATGTCGAGGCGGCGACAAAGGCACTCCTGAACGGGTAAAGCGACATTTCCGCTGTGGGGTGGGAAGCGGTCGTTGAAGGATGGCGCTACTTTCCCCTCCCGCAAGCGGGAGGGGCAGCGAGACTTACGAACTTGTTCGTTAGTCGCAGCGGGGTGGGCCATCGCGACGTCGCTGCCCACCCCCGCCCCCTCCCGCCTGCGGGAGGGGAGAGAAGCGTCCGCTTCCGGCCGAAACCCACCATCCCCCTTGCCTTCCCCGCCCCACCTTGCTTGGCTCGCCTCCGATGACCAGCAAACCGACTCACCTCGACGACAGCGGCGCAGCGCATATGGTCGATGTCGGCGCCAAGCCCGCCACCCGGCGCCGTGCCGTCGCGAGCGGTCGCATCGCCATGTCGGCCGAGGCACTGAGCGCGATCCGCAGCGGCAACGCGCCCAAGGGCGACGTCCTTTCGACCGCGCGGATCGCGGGCATCATGGCCGCGAAACGCACGTCCGACCTGATCCCGCTCTGCCATCCGCTCGCCCTCACCAAGGTTTCGGTCGAATTCGACTGGGAAGACACCGGCGTTTCGGTCCGCGCCACGGCCGAAACGACCGGCCCGACCGGGGTCGAGATGGAGGCGCTCACCGCCGTCTCGGTCGCGCTGCTGACGCTCTACGACATGGCGAAGGCGCTCGACCGCGCGATGATCCTCAGCGATATCCGTCTGCTCGAAAAGAGCGGCGGCCGCTCGGGCGACTGGCGCGCCGCATGAACGGCCTGCTTGCCGTCGAGGAGGCACAGGCGCGCCTGCTCGCCTTGCGCCCGCCGCTCGCGCCGGAAACTATCGCTTTTTCGGAAGCTCTTGGCCGCTATCTTTCACAGGACATCGCGGCCGAACGCGACCAGCCCGCGGCGCCGCTGTCGGCGATGGACGGCTATGCGATCCGCTTCGACGATCTTCCCGGCCCATGGCGGATCACCGGCGAGGTGGCCGCAGGCGCCGCGCCGTCCGCACCGCTCGGCGCGGGCCAGGCGGCGCGCATCTTCACCGGCGCCATGCTTCCCGATGGCGCCGACACTATCCTCATCCAGGAAAATGCCGCCACCGAGGAGACAGTGCTCACTCTGACCGGCGATGCGCCGGCGCGCGGCCAGCATATTCGCCCCCGCGCGAGCGATTTCGCCGCGGGCGACCGACTCCTCGCCGCCGGAACGCGCCTGACCCCGGGCGCGATTGCCGCCGCGATCATGGGCGGCACAGCGCAGCTTGCGGTCGGTGCGCGCCCGCGCGTCGCGATCATGACCACCGGCGACGAACTGGTGCAGCCGGGCCGCACGCTCGCACCCGGCCAGATTCCCGACAGCAACGGCCCGATGCTCGCGGCGCTGCTCGCGCGCGAACCCGCCGACGTCGGCCTGCCGCTGCACATGCGCGACGACCGGACGATGATCGCGCGTGTTCTCAAGGATCTGGCGCGACGTCACGACGTCATCGTCACCGTCGGCGGCGCGTCAGTCGGCGATCATGACCATATCCGCGGCGCGCTCGAAGATGCGGGCGGGCGCGTCGATTTCTGGAAGATCGCGATGAAGCCGGGCAAGCCGCTGATCGCGGGTCGCATCGGCGACGCGCTGCTGCTCGGTCTGCCCGGCAATCCATCGTCGGCTTTCGTCACCGCGACCCTGTTCCTGCTCCCGCTCGTCCGCCATCTCGCCGGCGCGCGCGACCCACTGCCCGGAATCCGGCGAGCGCCACTCGCGACCGCGCTTGGCCCCGGCGGCGCGCGGCGCGACTATCTGCGCGCGCGCCGCGACGGCGAGCGCCTCATGCTGTTCGATGGGCAGGACAGCGGCCGCACCTTCCCGCTCGCCGAAGCCGACGCGCTGCTGATCCGCGAGATCGGCGCACCCGCCAAAGCCACCGGCGAACTGGCCGATTATATCGACATCGCTTGACAAGTTCCGATTTGTTCCACTATCGTTCTCCCTATGTCCGGCGCCCGGTCCATTCGGGGCATCATGGAGAACAAGCGATGTTGACCGCCAAGCAGCATGAACTGCTCCACTTCATCCAACAGCGCCTCGACGCGAGCGGGATCTCGCCGTCGTTCGAGGAGATGAAGGAAGCGCTCGGCCTCAAGTCGAAATCGGGTATCCATCGCCTGATAAGCGCTTTGGAAGAAAGGGGTTTTCTCCGCCGCCTCCCCAATCGCGCCCGCGCGCTGGAGGTGCTCAAGACCCCCGAAGGCGCCAAGGCTCCCGTCGTAAGCGAGCGCGACAATATCGTCCCGCTGCGCAAGCCCGCCCCCGCGCTGCGCCCGATCGCCGCGAACGACATCATTGAGGTGCCGCTGCACGGCAAGATCGCTGCGGGCGTACCGATCGAGGCGTTCGAGGATCACAACCAGCTCGCGGTTCCCGCCGCGCTGCTCGGCGCGGGCGAGCATTATGCGCTCGAAGTGTCGGGCGACTCGATGGTCGAGGCGGGCATCTTCGACGGCGATTATGCGCTGATCCAGAAAGCCGACACCGCGCGCGAGGGTGACATCGTCGTCGCGCTGGTCGACGGGCAGGACGCGACGCTCAAATTTTTCCGCCGCGAGGGTAAGATGATCCGGCTCGATCCCGCCAACAGCGCCTATGAGCCGCAGCGCTACGAAGCCGGGCGCGTCATGGTGCAAGGGCGTCTTTCGGGACTGCTTCGTCGTTACCACTGAGCTGGTCGGGGCGGCGCCACGGATGCTCGTCGCCCGCGCGTAGCGCGGCGACGACTCGCGGCCTGCTCCCCAGGTAGATCGCCAGCCCGCCGCTTTGCGCCAGACTGTCGCGGTCGATCGTCAGCCAGCGCCCGATGCATTCGCGCGGCAGCCAGCGATCGCTGATCACGACATCGGCCGCGGCGCAGGCGGCCGCCATCTCGGCGCCCTCGATCCGGTCACGGCCCCGCGAGGCGAGGATGACGCGTTGCACGCCGTCGGCGCCCTGATGCCAGCGACAGAAATCGGCGTTGCATTCGACATGGTCGAGATCGGCGAGCGCGCTCAGCGGCGCGTCGATCCCCGCCGCCTCGCTCATCGCATCGCGCACGAAATCGCCCGCGCGGTCGCGCAGCAGCGCATAGCCGCCGCCGGGCACCGCCGCCGCGATGTTGCGCCCGTCGCCGGTGACGAGCAGATCGGGGCGCGGCTGCGCGAGCAACGCCGCGATCCCGATCGCTAGCGGCACCGCCCCCGCCCAACGCCAGCGCGTCCGCCAGATCAGGATCCAGAGCCCGCCGCCAACGGTCAGCGCGAAGCCCCAACGCGGAAAGCTCGGCAGCGTCGCGACCGCCCCCGGCGTGTCGGCCACCGCGTGCGCAAGCGCGATGAGCAGGCGCAGCGCGTGATCGGCCACCCACCAGAAGGGCGCGCCGAACCCGACGCTATCGAACAGCAGCCCCGCCGCCTCCATCGGCATGATGACGAAGGTCGTGAGCGGGATCGCCACGACATTGGCGAGCGCGCCGTAAAGCCCCGCCTTGTGGAAATGAAACAGTGCGATCGGCGCCAGCGCCAGTTCGACCACCAGCCCGGTGATCAGCAATCCCGCCAGCGCCCGCCCCCATCGCAGCGGCAGCACTTCGTCGCGGCGCGCGAGGAAGCGCTGCATCGCCGGGCTTTCGTGAAGCGCGACGAGCGCAGTCACCGCCGCGAAGCTGAGCTGAAAACTCGGCCCCGCGAGCGATTCGGGACGCCATAACAGCACGATCAGCGCGCCTGCCGCCACAAGCCGCAACGTCAACGCCTCGCGCCCCATCAGAAAAGCGACAAGGACGAGCAGCGCCGCGATCAGCGAACGCAGCGTCGGCACTTCGGCGCCCGCGAGCCACGTATAGCCTGCCCCCGCCAGCGCGCCCGCCGCGGCGGCGATCGGCAGCACATATCCCGCCAGCGCCAGCCGCCCGCTGAGTGCGAACAGCCGCATCGCGACGAGCATCGCAAAGCCGATCACCGCGGTCACATGCAGCCCGCTGATCGACAGCAGGTGCGCCAACCCTGCGCGGCGCATCGCCTCGTCATCCTCGGGCGATATCGCGCCGCGATCGCCGGTGACCAGCGCCGCCGCGATCCCGCCCGGCGATCCCGCGACCTGTTCGTGGATATGCGCGCTGAGCCGCGCGCGCAACGGCTGGCTACCGTGCTGCTCTCCGGGCGACCGCGCGACATCGCCGAGCACCGTCCCGACCGCGCCGATCCGGTCGAACCACGCCCGCTGCGCAAAATCATATCCACCCGGCAGGCTCGCCGTCGGTGGCGGCATCAGCCGCGCGCGGAGCCCGATGAATTCGCCCGGCGCGATGCTGCCGCCATCGCCGCGAAGCGTCAGCCGGACCCGCGGCGGCAGGTCGGGCCGCCGTAGCGGGCGGACGATGAGCCGCACCTGCTCGCGCGCGGGCTGCGGCTCGACCGCTTCGACCCTGGCCGAAAAGGCGGTCACCGCGGGTTGCGCGAGCACCGGCGCCGCGACCCACGCCGCGCGTGCCCAGATCAGCAGCAGCCCTGCCGCCATCACCGCACAGCCGACCACCGCGATACGGCCCGACCGTCGCTGCCACCCCGTCAGCACCCCGACAAGCGCTCCTGCGGCGAGCAGGAAAAGCAACCCGATCCACTGCATCATCGTCGGCATGGCGAACCAGGCGGCGATCCCGGCGCCGAACGCGACTGGAAGCCAGAGCCCGATCCGCTCGCGCTCGACATCGAGCCATGCCTCGGCGCGCTCCGGAAGCCCACGGAGGACCGTAATCGCGTGCGCGAACATGGGCGTTTGAAGCGACCTTGCCGCCATGCTAGGGGCTGCCCCGATCCTCCGTCCCGATCCCCCTGACCGGAACGGCAAATTGAGTGAAAGAGGCCGCAGTGGCAACCGAAAACCCGACCAATCTGGCAGAAGCGACCCCCGAGGCAACGGGCGCCGACGTGGTGACGCGCTTCGCCCCCTCCCCGACCGGATATCTGCACATCGGCGGTGCGCGCACCGCGCTGTTCAACTGGCTGTTCGCGCGCCACCATGGCGGCAAGTTCCTGCTTCGCATCGAGGATACCGATCGCGCGCGCTCGACCGACGCCGCAATCGACGCGATTCTCGACGGGATGAAATGGCTCGATCTCGATTGGGACGGCGATGCCGTCTTCCAGTTCGCGCGCGCGCCGCGCCATGCCGAGGTCGCGCACGACCTGCTCGCCAGGGGCGCGGCCTATCGCTGCTACCTGACGCAGGACGAACTCGCGGCGATGCGCGCCGAAGCGCAGGAAAAGCGCGTCCCCTTCCGCGTCCGCAGCCCGTGGCGCGACCGCAACGACGGCGACCCCGCGGCCCCGCACGTCATCCGCCTGCGCGCGCCGCAGGACGGCGAAGTCACGATCCGCGACCGCGTGCAGGGCGACGTTACCGTCCAGAATGCCGAACTCGACGATTTCATCCTGCTGCGCAGCGACGGCACGCCGACCTATATGCTCAGCGTCGTCGTCGACGACAATGACATGGGGATCACCCACGTCATCCGCGGCGACGACCATCTCAACAACGCCTTCCGGCAACTTGCGCTGATCCGCGCGATGGAATGGCGCGAGCCCGTCTATGCGCATGTCCCGCTGATCCACGGCGCCGATGGCGCGAAGCTGTCGAAGCGCCACGGCGCGCTCGGCGTCGATGCCTATCGCGACGAGATGGGCTATCTGCCCGAAGCGGTGAATAATTATCTCCTCCGCCTCGGCTGGGGGCACGGCGATGCAGAGATCATCAGTCGCGAGCAGGCGGTCGAATGGTTCGACCTCGATCATGTCGGCCGCTCGCCCTCGCGCTTCGATTTCAAGAAGCTCGAAAATCTCAACGGCCATTACATTCGCGAAGCCGATGACGCCCGCCTCGCCAATCTCGTCGCCCCGCGCGTCGAAAAGTGCGTCGGCCGCGCGCTGGGCGATGCCGAACGCGATCTGCTGGTGCGCGCGATGGAGTCGCTGAAACCCCGCGCCAAGACGCTGGACGAGATCGCCGAAGGTGCGACCTTCCTTTTCGAGGCGCTGCCGCTCGCGGTGGACGAAAAGGCCGCGCAGGTGCTAAGGGACGCGCCGGAGGGAGTGCTCGCCGGCGTCACCGACAAGCTGCGCGGGCTGAACGACTGGAATGCGGAGGATATCGAGGCCGCGGTTCGCGAGACGAGCGAGTCGGCGGGAATCGGGCTCGGCAAACTCGCGCAGCCGCTGCGCGCCGCGCTGACCGGACGCACGGTATCTCCGGGAATTTTCGACGTGTTGCTGCTGCTCGGCCGCGATGCGAGCCTGGCGCGACTTGACGCAGCGCAATATTATCCGGCAGGGGCGTAGCCGCAACGTCTCCCGCCCTAAACCTTCAGGGGAAAGAAAATGACCGATATCGCAAAAATCACCCTGGGCGACACCACCGTCGAAAATCCGGTGCTCAAGGGCACGGTCGGCCCCGATGTCGTCGATATCCGCAAATTCTATGCCCAGACGGGCGCCTTCACTTACGATCCCGGCTTCACCTCGACCGCGAGCTGTGAATCGGCGATCACCTATATCGACGGCGACGAAGGCGTGCTGCTGCATCGCGGCTATGCGATCGGCGACCTCGCCGAACATTCGACCTTCATGGAAACCTGCTACCTGCTGCTCAACGGCGAATTGCCGAACGCGCAGGAACTTGCGGATTTCGACAACACCATCACCCGCCACACGATGCTGCACGAACAGCTCGCGACCTTCTATCGCGGCTTCCGCCGCGACGCGCATCCGATGGCGATCATGTGCGGCGTCGTCGGCGCGCTCAGCGCCTTCTACCATGATTCGACCGAGATCCACGATCCGCATCAGCGCATGATCGCCAGCCATCGGCTGATCGCGAAGATGCCGACGATCGCGGCGATGGCGTATAAATATTCGGTCGGCCAGCCGTTCGTCTATCCGCGCAACGACCTCGGCTACACGCATAATTTCCTGCGCATGACCTTCGGCGTTCCCGCCGAGGAATATGAGGTCGATCCGGCGGTGGTCCGCGCGCTCGACCGCATCTTCATCCTCCACGCCGATCACGAGCAGAATGCCTCGACCTCGACCGTCCGCCTCGCGGGCTCGTCGGGTGCCAATCCCTTCGCGTGCATCGCGGCGGGCATCGCCTGCCTCTGGGGCCCCGCGCACGGCGGCGCGAACGAAGCCGCGCTCAACATGCTGCGCGAAATCGGCCGTCCGGAGCGAATTCCTGAATATATCGCCCGCGCCAAGGACAAGGACGATCCGTTCCGCCTGATGGGCTTCGGCCATCGCGTCTACAAGAATTACGACCCGCGCGCGACCGTGATGCAAAAGACGGTGCGCGAGGTGTTCGACGCCCTCAAGGTCAACGACCCGGTGTTCGAGGTTGCGTTGCAGCTCGAGGAAATGGCGCTGAACGACCCCTATTTCATCGAGAAGAAGCTGTTCCCGAACGTCGATTTCTACTCGGGGGTGATCCTCTCGGCGATCGGCTTCCCGACAACGATGTTCACGGCGCTCTTCGCCCTTGCCCGCACCGTCGGTTGGGTCGCCCAGTGGAACGAAATGATTTCGGATCCCGCGCAGAAGATCGGCCGCCCGCGCCAGCTCTACACCGGCCCGACGCAGCGCCCGTTCGTGCCCGTCGACAAGCGGTAAGCACTCGCGAGAAATCGAAAACAGGAAAAGGGGCCGTTCCACGGCCCCTTTTTCGTGGCGGCACGCCCCAAGACAATCGTCGCCCTTGCGCTACGCCTCTGGCGGCCCCGCCGTCACGGGGGCGACGACCCTTAGCTATCCCGCGCCGGCAGGCTCAGCGTGAACCGCGCCCCCTGCCCCGGCGCGCTTTCGACCGTCAGGTCGCCCTCCATCGCGCGCGCCAGACGCCGCGCGATATAGAGGCCCAGCCCCGATCCGCCGCTGTCGGTGCGGCCGAGCCGTTCGAATTTCTCGAACACCACCGCCTGCTGCTCGCCCGAAATTCCCTGTCCCTGGTCGGCGACGGTGACCATCGCGCGGTCGCCCTCGCGGTCGACGCGAATCCAGATTTGCGAGTTTTCGGGCGAATAGCGGATCGCATTACCGAGCAGGTTGAGCAGCACCTGCAAGACGCGGCGAAACTCGCCCGTTGCGGGCATCTTGTCGTCGACCTTCGGCGCGTCGATGCGAATGCGCTTTTCCTCGGCCTTCATGCCGAGCAGCCCGACCGCGCGGCGCGCCAGGTCGCCGAGGTCGATCTCGTCGGCCGCTGCCTTGAAGCCGGGTCGCTCGATATTCTGCAAATCGGCGAGATCGTCGACCAGTCCGAGCAAATGGCGCCCGGCGTGCGCGATGTCGCCGGCGTAGCGCGCATAATCGGCGCGGATCGGCCCGTCGAACTGGCCATGGATCGTCTCGGCGGTGGCGATGATGCGGCTCAATGGCCCACGCAGCGCGCCGTCGATCCGCCGCCCGAATTGCGGGTCCGACAGCGGCAGCGACCCGAAAGCCGGGTCGGCAAGTGTCGCGGTGGCGTTGCTCGTGCTCGCCGCGCCCTCGCGCTCGACATCGGCCTCGCCGCGAAAGCCGGTAAAACGCCCGGTCGCATCGAAAATCGGGGCGGCGGCGAGCGTCATCGCGACCCGCCCCGCCGAACCGTCGGCGCGGACGCGCTGTCCCTCGAAACGCGATTGGCTCGCGAGCGCGCGCAGCACCGGAAACCGTCCCTGCTCGTCGGGCTGCAACTCGAACAGCTCGGACAGCGACCGGCCCTCCCAATCCGCGGGAACAAGCGGCGCGTCGGTCCCGCCCTGCAGGGCGATCATCCGCAATTGCTGGTCGCATTCCCATGTCCATCCGCGAAGCGGCGGGACCGCGTCGGCGGTCGCCGCTTGCGGCATCGTCATTGCCCCGGCACGCCAGTCACTGATTTCCAGACTGGCGCCGTCGCCGTCGGGCAGGACGCGGACGAGCGCATGAATGTCACTATGATCATCGGCGGCATAAAGCGGCCGCGAAAGGTCGCGCTGCAGCCGCTGTGCCAGCGCGACGAGCCGCGCGAGGTGCGGCAGCGCGAGCGGCTTGCCGATCCCGGCGCCCGCGCGTTGCTGGAGCCGCAACAGCGGCGCATCGGCGCTGATCAGCGCGCCGGCGCGGTCGATCCGCCCACGGATGACACGCTCGCTCATTGGTCCGCCTCTCCACCGGCGCGCGACGGAAGCGCGGCAAGCGACGCCTCGAGCGGCGCGAGCGCGGCCCGGTCGAGCCGCAGCGGGGCGAGCAGGGTCGGCAACGCCGCCGGTGCCGCGCTGAGCAGCGCAAACGCCATATCGGCATAGGGCCGGCGATGTTCGCAGGCCGCCAGTGCGATCAACGCGGGCCAGTCGTGCCCCGCGATCGCCGTCACCGCTGCCGCCGTGACATCCGCAGCGGTCGCCAGCGACGCATGATAGGCCCGCGCCGCGCGGTCGATCCCCGCAGCCGGTGAATGCCGGTCGAGCGCGCGCTGCACGAAATCATCGGGGTCGAACGCCGACGCGCCGTCCTTGCCCGGCTGGAGCACGCGCCACGCCGCAATGTCGCCAAGCAGCGCGCGGAGCAGGTCGGGGTCGGTATCGGCCGGCGCGATGCGTGGATGGCCGCGCGCGTCGAAGCGCCGCCGGTCGGCGATCTGAAGCGCCAGATAGGCGCGATCGACCTCGGGCGCCACTTCGGGTGCGGTCGTCGCCGCGGCGGCTTCGTCGGCCTCGTCAGTCGCGGGCGCGATTGCCCGCATCGCCGAATGCTCGCGCCAGCGATGCTCCTCGGCGCGGGCATAGCAGGCCGTTGCCAGCCGCGCCGCCGTCGGCAATCCGCTCTCGAGCCAATCGTGCCACAGCATCGCGACATCGATCGCATCTCCCGGCATCTGCGCCGCATCGGCAACCAGCCGCCGCGCGATGCCCAGCGACAGCGCGCGCTGCTCCTCGGTCAGCCGTCCGGCCATCGGCGCCGCCAGGAAACCGGCGAGTTCGCGCAGGCGCGCCGACAGCATCGGCGACGGCAATTCGATGCCGGGCGAGGAAAGGGATTCGGCCATGCACGCCCGCGATAGCAGCCTATCGTTAATAGGCGTTAAACCTTGCAGCGCTTTGTTTTAGAGTGAATCCGGCCGCCGTGCGAGGCGGAGCCAGATCATGATCTGGAACAATGCCAGCAGCGGCAGCACCGCGAACATCAGCGTCGCGAAATCGAACAGCAGGGCCGGCACCAGCATCATCCACGCCTGGTCGGCGTCAGGAAGCAGCCAGTGAAAACGGCGCGTCTCGCCGACATCCTCGTACAGCCAGCGCGCGAGCAGGATCGTCGCCGCAAGGCAGGGCGCAAGCGCGGCTTCCGAAAAGCGCGGCATCAGATGATCGGCCCCGCCCAGCGACAGCAGCCAGGGAAAGAGCCCCAGCAGCAGCCAGCCGAAGACGCGAATGACATGTCGTACCCGGTCCTGCGCCGCGCTCTCGGCGCGAAAGGCCGAAAGAAAGCGCATCGCGGCGAGCCCCAGCCCACCGAGTACGGCGACGATGGCCCCCGCAGCGGCCAGCCCGCTCGCCGCGAGCAACGCGACGCCGACCCATAAAAGCGCCGTAACATAAGGAAGATAGCGCGCGGTCTTTGCGGAACGCACAAGCAAGGGGCCGACCAATCGCACCAGCGGCATCATGATCGCCGAGCGGCCAAGCCCCATGCCGCCATATTCGACCTGCTGCAGGCTGGATTGCTCGATCAGCGCAGCGGTCGGACGGTCGGTGACGATCGCGATCTCGCCCTGCTCGAACAGCGCCGGCTCGCAATAGAGCCGCCGCGCGCCCGCCTGCACCGCCATGCGCAGCAGCGTCAGCATCATGTCCCATTCGCCGGGCATCGCCGCGAGTTCCGCGGCCATCGGCTGCGAGATCGACGCCAGCCCGCCCCAGCGCCGCGTCGCGTCGATCCGCTCGAACGCCTGCGTCAGCACCGTATCGCCGGTGACGAGGATCGCGGGCGACCCAGGCTTGGCGATCGCCGCATAATGGGTGCCCCCGGCGCGCAGGCCATCGGCGACGAGAAGGATGCGGTCATCGCTCTCGACCAGCGCGACCAGATCGGCGGCGACGCGCACCGGCGTCACTTTCAGGCCGCGGCGGCGGATGCGGTCGCAAACGCCGAGCAGTTCCGCCGGCACCGCCGCGACCGCGACCGCGATATGCGTCACCCCGACATCGGCGAGCCGCGCCGCCTGCCGCTCGATCAACGTCTCGCCCGCGACGGTGACGAGCGCGCGCAGCGACCCGTCGGGCAGCATTTCGCTCGCGCCGACGAGCGCGATCAGGGCCACCGGCGCCCCCCAGGCTGGCAGTTGGTCATCGCGCGCCAGCTTTAGGGGCGCGCGAGCGATTGGCAAGCCGCTTGTCGCGCATCATGACGTCACCCCGATACGTCGAAAGCCGCGCGATTCCGGTGCCCTCGCAGGTGTAAAAAATCTGCCGAAAACCGACCGAATCGCTGGCATTCGCCGCCCCTATGGGCTAGGCCGAAACCATCTCCCGATAAGCAGAAAAAAGGCCGGGCTTTGACCGAAGAAAATCCGCATTTGCCGCCGTCCCCCGACGGCGTTTCGCCGATCAACATCGTCGACGAAATGAAGACCAGCTACCTCGATTATGCGATGAGCGTGATCGTCAGCCGCGCGCTCCCCGACGTACGCGACGGCCTGAAACCCGTGCATCGCCGTATCCTCTACGCGGCGCAGGAGGGCGGCTTCGTCCCCGGCCGTCCCTACAAGAAATCGGCGAAGATCGTCGGTGACGTAATGGGTAATTACCACCCCCACGGCGACAGCGCGATCTATGACGCACTCGCGCGCATGACGCAGGACTGGTCGCTCCGCGTCCCGCTGATCGACGGTCAGGGCAATTTCGGCTCGATGGACCCCGATCCGCCGGCGTCGATGCGATACACCGAAGCGCGCCTCGCCAAGACCGCGATGGTGCTGCTGAACGACCTCGACAAGGACACGGTCGACTTCCAGCCCAATTATGACGCGAGCCGCGAAGAGCCGACGGTGCTCCCGGCGCGCTTCCCCAATCTGCTCGTCAACGGCGCGGGCGGCATCGCGGTCGGCATGGCGACGAACATCCCGCCGCACAACCTCGGCGAAGTCATTGACGCAACATTAGCGACGATCGACAACCCTTCGATAAGCCTCGAAGATTTGATGGCGATCGTCCCCGGCCCGGACTTCCCGACCGGCGCGATGATGCTGGGCCAGGGCGGCGCGCGCAACGCCTATCTGACCGGGCGCGGCTCGATCATGATGCGCTCGACGCATATCATCGAGGAAGGGCGCAACGACCGCCAGTCGATCGTCCTGACCTCGATCCCCTTCCAGGTCGGCAAATCGGGGCTGGTCGAGAAGATTGCCGAAGCGGCGCGCGACAAGCGCATCGAGGGCGTTGCCGACATCCGCGACGAATCGAACCGCGAGGGCGTCCGCGTCGTTATCGAACTGAAGCGCGACGCGACCGCCGAGGTGGTGCTCAACCAGCTCTGGCGTCACACCCCGGCGCAGTCGAGTTTCCCCGCGAACATGCTCGCGATCCGCGGCGGCCGCCCCGAAATGCTCGGCCTGAAGGAGATTTTGACCTCCTTCATCGCCTTCCGCGAGGAGGTGATCACCCGCCGCTGCAAATTCGAACTCGCGAAGGCGCGGGACCGCGCCCACATCTTGCTCGGCCTCGTCGTCGCGGTCTCGAGCCTCGACGAAGTCGTCCGCATCATCCGCGGCTCGCCCTCGCCCGCCGCGGCGCGCGAAGCGTTGCTCGCCCGCGAATGGCCGATCGGCGAAATCGCGCCCTACATCCGCCTCGTCGAGGCGATCGAGGGCGAGATGGAGGAGAGCGCCACCTACCGCCTCTCCGAAATTCAGGTGAAGGCGATCCTCGACCTTCGCCTCCACCGCCTGACCGCGCTCGGCCGCGACGAAATCGGCAAGGAACTCGGTGAGTTGGCCACCGAAATTGAGGAACTGCTTTCGATTCTCGCCGACCGCGAAAAACTCTATGCGGTGATGCGCGAGGAACTGATCGCGGTGCGCGAGGAGTTCGCGACGCCGCGCAAGACGCTCGTCGCTCCCGCCGCCGACGGCATCGACGACGAGGATCTGATCGAGCGCGAGGAGATGGTCGTTACCGTCACCCTCGACGGCTATATCAAGCGCACCCCGCTCGATACCTTCCGCGCCCAGCGCCGCGGCGGCAAGGGCCGCGCCGGCATGGCGACGAAGGACGAGGACGTCGTCACCGAACTCTTCGTCACCTCGACCCACACGCCGGTGCTCTTCTTCTCGACCGCGGGCAAGGTCTATCGCATGAAAGTGTGGCGCCTGCCCGAAGGCGGACCGGCCACGCGCGGGCGCCCGATGATCAACCTGTTGCCGCTGGCGCAGGGCGAGACGATCTCCACCGTCCTGCCGCTGCCCGAGGACGAGGGCGAATGGGGCAAGCTGCACGTCATGTTTGCAACCGCAAAGGGCAATGTGCGTCGTAACAGCATGGACGCCTTCACCAACGTTCCGTCGAACGGCAAGATCGCCATGAAATTCGAGGGCGAGGACGAGGACGACCGGTTGATCGGTGTCGCGCTGCTGGGCGAAAACGACGACGTCCTGCTCGCGACGCGGCAGGGCAAGGCGATCCGCTTTGCCGGCGACGACGTCCGCGAATTCCAGAGCCGCAACTCGACCGGCGTCCGCGGCATGCGCCTTGCGGCCGGCGACGAGGTGATCTCGCTGTCGATCCTCCATCGCGGCGGGATGCGCGATCAGGACGAGCGCGAGGATTACCTCCGCTTCGCCCCGTGGAAGGCCGAAAAGGAAGGCGCGCCCGACATGGACGCCGATCGCTTCGCCGAACTGGCGGGCCGCGAACAGTTCATCCTGACCGTCTGCGCGAACGGCTATGGCAAGCTGTCGTCGGCTTATGAATATCGCCGCACCGGCCGCGGCGGCCAGGGGATCACCAACATCGACAACATCAAGCGCAACGGCTTGGTGGTGGCCAGCTTCCCCGCGACGCAGGCGCATCAGCTGATGCTCGTCACCGACCAGGCGAAGCTGATCCGCATGGGTCTCGACAGCCTGCGCGTCATCGGCCGCGGCTCGGCAGGCGTGCGCCTGTTCGACGTGGCGGAAGGCGAGCATGTCGTCTCCGCCGCGCTGATCGAGGACAGCGACGAAGACGACACCGAGGCCGCCGCCGAAACGGAAGCTCCCGAGGCCCCCGCGACCGAGGCCCCGTCCGAGTGAACGTCGCGACGGCCTTCAAGGTGCTGACGCACCAGCAATGGGTCGATTTCGAGCGCGAACGCGTGTTCCGCGGGGCGCCGGTGGATATCGCCGACGGCTATATCCACCTGTCGACCGCGGAGCAGCTCGAAGCCACGCTGGCGAAGCATTTCGCGGGCCAAGACTGCCTGATGATCGCCGAGGTCGACCTGTCGCAATTCGGCGACGCAGTGCGCTGGGAAGAAGCGCGCGAGGGCGCGCTCTTCCCGCACCTCTACGGCGAATTGCCGATGCACGCGGTGGTAGGGCTCAGCAAGCGGGATTGACCGTCGCCCCCGCCTTCGCGGGGGCGACGATTGGGCCGATTGACCTCTTCCGCCATCTGGCGCACCCTCCCCCCATGACGCTCACCATCACTCCTACCGGCGAGGCTTGCGGCGCCCGCATCACCGGCGTCGATCTGACCCGGCCGCTCGCACCCGAAAGCGTCGCCGAAATCCGCGCGGCGTGGCTCGATCATCACGTCCTCGTCTTCCCCGAACAGAAGATGAGCGACGATGATCTTGAGCGCTTCACCGGCTATTTCGGGGGCTTCGGCGACGATCCGTTCATCAAGCCGATCCCCGGCCGCGAGCATATCATCGCGGTCAAGCGCCGCGCCGACGAGACCGCACCGTTGTTCGCCGAAAACTGGCACAGCGACTGGAGCTTTCAGGACCGCCCGCCCGCGGGCACCTGTCTTTTCGGCATCACCATACCTCCCGTCGGCGGCAACACCGAATTTTCGAACCAGCACGCCGCGCTCGACGCGATGCCCGCGGACCTGCGCGGCCGCATCGAGGGGTTGCAGGCCGTCCACAGCGCGCGCGGCGGCTACGCCCCCTCGGGCATGTACGGCACCAAGGATCAGGGCCGCAGCATGGACATCCGCTCGGGCGAGGAAGCGCTGGCGACCCGGCTTCATCCCTTTGTCCGCAAGCATCCCGAAACCGGCCGCGAAGGCCTGTTCGGCTGCGCGGGCTATATCATCGGCTTCGACGGGATGGACGATGCGGAGGCGATCCCGCTGATCGTCGAACTGCTCGAATGGCAGGGCCGCGAGGAATTTCGCTACAGCCACGAATGGGAGCCCGATATGCTTATCATGTGGGATAATCGCTCGGTACTGCATCGCGCGACCGGCGGCTATGACGGACACGACCGCCTGCTTCACCGCACGACGATCGCGGCGTGGGACGGATAGGCCTGTTTCCCTATGATTGTGATCCGGGACATTGCAGCCCCCCGCCAGCCATGAGATGGATCCCACAGACCCATCCAGAGAGAGAATTGCGATGCGCCTTATTCTGCTGTCCGCCTTGCCCGTCGCGGCGCTCGTGACGGGAGGCGCGGCCCCGCAGCACGCACCCGCCCCCTTCGACGGCGCGTGGATGGCCTGCGAAACCTATCAGGGCGCAAACATCTGCGCCTACACGCTGATGGCGCAGCACGGCGACCGCGTGTGCGGGGTCCAGCGCGATTTCGCGACCAACGCCTATTACAGCCAGCGCTTCATCGCGACCGCAAAGGGCAGTCGCGCGCATATCGACCGGATTTGCGGCGACCCGGGGTCGGAAACCGACACCTATTGCGCCGGACAAGCGCCGCCGGACGCAGCAAAGGTTGGCTGGGGCACCTCGGACCAGACGCTCCAGACCTGCGGCAGCCGACTCCACAGCGTGAAGGATGGCGACAGCTTCAGTTGCGCCGGCGCCCGTCCTGATGCCGGGTTGCCCAAGGTGCGTTCGCTGGACGGCGAAGGCCCCGAGCCCGAGGACGAGGCCTGGATGGCGTCCTGCCTGCGGGGTGAGGACTGAACCTGCGCCCTATCCGCGCGCTTCGCTGGACAGCGTCTTGACCACGCCCCACGCGATCAACGCCTGCCCCGCGAAATAGAGCGGCCAGACGAACCACATCGTCACATCCTTGCCAAGCGTCCCGCCTTCGCCCGCGAAGATGAACAGGTCGCTGGCGAGAAACATCATCGCACCGATGCCGGTGCGGTAGCGCGGAAAGCGGCTCGCCCAGGCGGTTGCCGCCATCGCCGCGACGAGCGCGCTGTAACCGACCGCCGCGCCCATCTCGCCCGTCTCACCATGCCGGGTCAGCGCCCAGGCGATCAGCATCGCCAGCGGCACGACGGCGAAGACGAGCAGGCGCTGCGATCCGGTCAACGCGGGCCGCCGATTGCGCAGATAGAGCGCGATAGCGACGAGGTGCCCGATCGCGAAAGCCGCCGCGCCCTGCATCAATCCGATCGCATCGAGCGCCCAATCGCCGAGCGCTCCGAAGCCGAGCACCGCGGCGATCATCCGCCCGTCGCCACTCCGCGCATTGACCGCCGCCCAGATCGCGAGCAGCGCGACCCCTGAGGTCTTCCACAGATGGATGGCGGCGCCGTCCCAATGCTGGTGAACCGCGACGAAAAAGCCGATGCCGCCGACCAGCGCCAGCCCCCACAGCCAGCGCGCGCGATCCCAATGCTGAACTTCGTTCATTATCCGCCCCTTTGCATCTTCCCGGCAATCCGCTTAGAGGGCGAGCGCCTTGGAATGAAGCCCGATCTTATCCATCCGTCATCCCGGCGAAAGCCGGGATCTCGCCATCGCGTTCGAATGCGCCGATGAGATCCCGGCCTTCGCCGGGATGACGACTGGGATTAGGGCAATCGTCCTTCAGTGCGCGGCGGATCCCACCCAAGTCAACGGATAGAATATGGCAACCCACGACATTCACATCATTGGCGGCGGCCTCGCGGGCTCCGAAGCGGCGTGGCAACTCGCCGAGGCGGGCTATCGGGTGCGCCTGTCCGAAATGCGCGGGGGCGGCGACACGACCCCGGCGCATCAGGGCGACGCGCTCGCCGAGATGGTCTGCTCGAACAGCTTCCGCAGCGACGACGGCGACAGCAACGCGGTCGGCCTGCTCCACCGCGAGATGCGGTCGCTGGGCTCGATCATCATGCGCGAAGCCGACGCCACGAAAGTCCCCGCGGGCTCGGCGCTCGCGGTCGATCGCGACCTCTTCTCGGGCGGCGTCACACGGGCCTTGTCAGAGCATCCGAACGTCACCATCGTGCGCGAGCGCGTCGATACGCTGCCGTCGGCGGGGTTGACGATCGTTGCGACCGGCCCGCTGACCGCCGCCGGTCTCGCCGCGAGCATCGGCGCCGCGACCGGCAAGGACGCGCTCGCTTTCTTCGATGCCATCGCGCCGATCGTCTACCGCGACAGCATCGACATGGACGTCGCATGGATGGCCAGCCGCTGGGACAAGGTCGGGCCGATCGGCGACGGCAAGGATTATATCAACTGCCCGATGGACAAGGAGCAATATCACGCCTTCGTCCAGGGCCTGATCGACGGCGAAAAAACCGACTTCAAGGATTGGGAAAAAGACACGCCCTATTTCGAGGGCTGCATGCCGATCGAGGTGATGGCCGAGCGCGGCGTCGAAACCCTGCGCTTCGGCCCGATGAAGGGCGTCGGGCTCGACAATCCGCGCACCGGGCGCTGGCCCTATGCTGTCGTCCAGCTCCGGCAGGACAATGCGCTCGGCACGCTGTGGAACATGGTCGGCTTCCAGACCAAACTCAAGCATGGCGCGCAGGTCGAGCTGTTCCGCACCATCCCCGGCCTGGAGAAGGCCGAATTCGCGCGGCTCGGCGGGCTCCACCGCAACAGTTTCATCCGCTCGCCCGAACTGCTCGACGATCAGCTTCGCCTCAAGTCGGCACCGCACATCCGCTTTGCCGGACAGATCACCGGCTGCGAGGGCTATGTCGAAAGCGCCGCGATCGGCCTGATTGCCGCGCGCTTTGCCATCGCCGAACTGAGCGGTCGCACCCTGCCCCCACCGCCGCCCGAAACCGCGCTCGGCGCCCTGCTCGGCCACATCACCGGCGGCGCGGACGCCGCGAGTTATCAGCCGATGAATGTCAATTTCGGCCTCTTCCCTCCGCTAGCCGAGGATGTGCGGAAAAAGGATCGGAAGCTCGGCTACACGCAGCGCGCCGGAACGGCGCTGGCGGAGTGGATGAAGCTGGCTGGGTAAAGAGAAGAAAGGGATTCACGCGGAGACGCGGAGGGATCGAGCCGACAGGCTCTTCTATCTTTCTGATTTTGATCTCTCCGCGAGATCAACAAAGGCCGCTTCGCGGTCAGCACCACTTCTCCGCGGCTCCGCGGCTCCGCGCGAACCAAAAAATCTCTGCACCTCTGCGCGAGAATCTTTTCAACAACTGCACTTCGGCTTCAGGGCCCGTTTCGGCGCGGTCGTCGCGAATTCGGCGCGCGTCAGGTCGCCCGACTTGTCGGCGTCAGCCTTGGCGAAGCGCTCGCCCGTCGCGACGGCCCATTCCTCGAACGTCAGCAGATTGTCGCCGTTCCTGTCGAGCTTGCGGAACGCCGCGGTGCGCGAGGACATCAGCTCGACGCGGCTGATCCGGTCGTTACGGTCGCGATCAAAGCGGTTGAAGCGCCGCTCCTCGCGCGAGGCTTCCTTCGCGGCGGGCAGCGCGGGCGGCGCCGGCCCGTGCTTCGGCGCATTGGCGCCCGCGACGGGAATGGCCGGCAGACCGGGCGGGGGCTCGGGAAGCGCCTCCTCTTCGGCGATCTGGCTATGGCCTTTCCACAGAAAGACCCCGCCGGTGAGCAGAAGCGCGCTCGCCACGCCGCCGATCAAGAATCTGGAAATCGCCATCAGCCCCTCCCGCCGGATCGACTTGCTATCATGGCGCCCCCGGAACCAACAACAAACGCCGCCACATTGGCGCTAAATATTAATCGATATGCTTGTTCAAAATAGAGCAGCCGATTGCTACATTCGATCAATGCAAAATTACCTGCCCACGCTCAAACAGATGCAATATCTCGTTGCGCTCCACGACCACGGCCATTTCGGCCGCGCCGCCGACGCCTGCAACGTCACCCAGTCGACGCTGTCGGCGGGTATTCGCGAACTTGAGACTTTGCTCGGCCAGACGCTAGTCGAGCGCACGCGCCGCGTCGTCCGTTTCACCGTGCTCGGCGACAAGATCGTCGCCAAGGCGCATCGCGTGCTCCGCGAGGCTGAGGAACTGGCCGACATGGCCGCCGCCGCCGCCGCGCCGCTGGTCGGCGAGCTGCGCATGAGCGTCATCCCGACGATCGCGCCCTTCCTGCTTCCCGGTCTTCTCCCGCGGCTGCGCAGGGAGCGCCCGTCGCTCAAGCTCTTCCTCCGCGAGGAACCAAGCGCGCAGGCGTGCGAGTCGCTCCATCACGGCGCCGTCGACTGCGTCCTTCTCGCGCTCCCCTATGCCTGCGGCGACGTCGAGAGCGAGCCGCTGTTCGACGACGCACTGTTCGTCGCCTTCCCCGGCGAGCAAGCGGAGGATCTTCCGGCCATGGTCAGCGCCGACCAACTCGACCCCGCGCAGATGCTGATGCTCGAGGACGGCCATTGCCTGAAGGACCACGCCCTCGCCGCCTGCAACCGTCCCGAGCTGCGCGCCGGCGCGCGGATGATGGGCACCTCGCTCCACACCCTCGTTCAGATGGTCGACAATGGCCTCGGCATCACCATGCTGCCGCAGATGGCGATCGAAGCGGGAATCCTTGACCATACCGACATCGACACGCGCCCGCTCGCTTCCGACCACGACTGGCGCACGATCGCGCTGGTCTGGCGCAAGGGCAGCCCGCGCGCCGACGAATTCCGCCTCCTTGCGGATATTTTCAGGAAGCATAAGGCAAACTAACCACCGCGCCCTTCGTCGCCGCGCGGGCGGATGTCAGGAAGCGACCGATTGCGGCCGCCCGGCCTCTCCTAACTTTGTCATCCCCGCGAAAGCGGGGACCCAGAGCGTGCGTCGGCTAACCCCACACTGGGTTCCCGCTTTCGCGGGAATGACGAAAGTGGGGAGTGTCCGCTCTCCACCCCGAAACCGACATTCGTTTGTCACCGGGCCGGCTAGTCCCACCGCTCCGCGCGGCCCTGATCGCCCTCGCGCGGCTCGACCCAGCGCACCCGCCCATCGGCGAACGTCTCGCGCTTCCACAGCATCACGTCGGTCTTGAGCCGGTCGATCAGATATTCGCAGGCCGCCAGCGCCTCCGCGCGGTGCGGGCTGCTCGCCAGCACCAGCACGATCGTCTCGCCGGGCGCCATCGCGCCGACGCGGTGGATCAGGGTCAGCGCCGCGAGGTGCCAGCGGTCGGCGGCGGCATGAGCCAGCCCCGCCAGCCCCGCTTCGGTCATCACCGGATGATGGTCGAGAAACAATTCGGTCAGCCCGTCGTCGCCGCGCACCCGGCCAATGAAGCTCGCGCTCGCCCCGTGTCCCCCGGCATCGTGCAGGTCGAGTTCGGCGGCAACGTCGATCGCGTCCGCGCGGACCGCGACGCGGATCATCCGCCCGTCACCGGGGGAAACAGTGCGACCTCGCGCGCACTGCCGATGGCCGCATCGGGCAGCGCCATCGTCCCGTCGAGCGCCGCGCGGATGCGCGCCGGCTCGGCGAAGGCCAGCGCCCCCCGCGCATCGCGCGCCGCGAGCCAGCCGACCAGATCGGCCATCGTCGCCACTCCGGCGGGCGGATCGATCACCTCTTCGAAAACTCCCATCCGCTCGCGCACCCAGGCGAAATAGCTCACCGTCAGCGCCACGGCTCAATCCATATGCTTGAGGCCGACGCGCAGATAATCCCAGCCGGTGATCAGCGTCAGCACCGCCGCGCCCCACAGCGAGACGAGGCCGACGGTCTTGATCCACCCCATCTCCGGCAACGCCCCCGCCAGGATCAACGCGCCGAAGGCGATCAACTGAAAGGTCGTCTTCCACTTCGCGAGCTGGGTCACCGGCATCGACACCTGCAGGGTCGCGAGAAATTCGCGCAGCCCCGACACGATGATCTCGCGCAGCAGGATCATCAGCGCGGCGATGACGTGATAGCCCGCGATATCGCGCGTGAAGACGAGGAGCAGGATCACCGCCGCGATCATGATCTTGTCGGCGATCGGGTCGAGGAAGGCGCCCAGCCGCGACACGATCCCGCGCGAACGCGCAACATAGCCGTCAAAATAATCGGTAATGCCCATCAGGCAATAAAGGCCGAAGGCGAAGGCGTAATCGATCGGCTTCGGCTGGAGCGATCCTTCGGCGACTCCCGGCCACAACAGGAACAGCAGGATGGGAACCGCCAATATGCGCGACAGCGTCAATATATTCGGAAGGCTGAGCATGATCCCTGTCGGCGTATCGGTTCCAAATTGGGCTTTGACCCCATCCGCCCTACCCGATAAGCCCCCCCGGCGACAACAAGATTGCCTTTGGGGGGAATATCCGGGGCGGGCGTTGTCCGGATGTCGGGCTGCAAGAGTGGATTTTCAATGACCGGTTCCTTTGCGCTGATGAAGCAACGCCGGTTCCTGCCCCTGTTCGCGACGCAGTTTCTCAACGCCTTCAACGACAATTTCTACAAGATGGCGATGGTGATCCTCGTCACCTTCACCATCTACAAGGATCCGGAAACAGAGGCGTGGTTCAACGCGCTCGCGGGCGGGCTGTTCATCCTGCCCTTCTTCCTCTTTTCCGCGCTCGCGGGCCAGCTTGCCGACAGCACCGACAAGACGCGGATGATCCGCCTCATCAAGTCGGCGGAAATCGGGATCATGATCGTGGGCGCCAGCGGCATCTGGCTGCACAATGTCCCGCTGATGCTGCTCGCGCTCTTTTCGATGGGGATGCACTCGACCTTCTTCGGGCCGATCAAATATGCGATCCTGCCCCAGCATCTGGAAGAGGACGAGGTGCTCGCCGGCACCGGCTGGGTCGAGGCGGGCACCTATATCGCCATCCTCGGCGGCACGATCGTCGGCGGCCTCACCCCGCCGCATATCGCGATCCCCGGCATCGTCGTCGTCGCGGTCATCGGCCGCCTGACCGCCAGCTTCGTCCCCGCCGCGCCGCCGGAAAAGGAGGCCGAAGGGCTCGTCATCGACCATAATGTACTGCGCTCGTCGTGGCAGATCGTGAGCGGCACGATGCATATCCCGCGCCTGTTCCTCGCCATCGTCTCGATCAGCTTCTTCTGGGCGATCGGCGCGATATTGGCGGCGCAATTCCCGCCTCTGGTCAAAAATGCGCTCGGCGGCGACAATACTGTCGCGACGATGTTCACCGCCATTTTCTCGATCGGCGTCGCGATCGGTTCGATCGTCGTCAACCGGCTGCTCAAAGGCCATGTCTCGGCGCGCTATTCGCCGGGATCGGTGATCGTGATGGGTCTGTTCGTCCTCGACCTCTGGTGGTCGGTGAAGGGCTGGGTCCACGCCGATGCGACGCTGATGGACTGGCGCGAATTCCTGTCGCTGAGCGCGGGCGACCGCATCATCTTCGATCTGTTCGGCATCGCGGTCGCCGGGGGCATGTTCGTCGTTCCGCTCTATGCGTTCCTGACCACCACCGTCGCCAAGTCGCAGACCGCGCGCACCGTCGCCGCGAATAATATCGTCAATTCGGGCTTCATGGTCGCGGCGACGCTGCTGCTCAGCGTGCTGATCGGCCTCGGGCTGACGATCGACGACACGCTGCTGATGGTCGCGGCGATGTGCCTGGTATCGGCCTTCCTCGCGTGGAAGCTACATAAGGCCTGCGATTAAATCAGGAACATCATCGTCGCGACGAAGAAGATCGCGAAACTTTCCAGAAACAGCCGCAAATCGCCGTCGCGCGACCAGGGCGACGGAAGCGGCCGCTGCGTCCGCAGCATCCGCACCAGCTCGCCCTGCCAATCCTCTGGCGCGGTCAGCCGCGCGATGGTCGCCTGCCGCGCCGCGTGCGCGCGCAGCCGTTCGCGAATGTCGATCTGTCGGCCCGAGTCCATGCCCCGAAGCTAGGGCGTGCTTAACGAGTCGATAAGGTTAAAAAATCGTTAACGCCGTCCCTGTCCCGGCGCGGGACGACGATTCCCGATTTGCTTAATCGCGCGGCATCGGCCGCACGCGCACGCTGCGGCGATCGGCCAGCCCCTTCTGGAACGGCCGGCATTGCTGCGGCTTCATCCGCGGACCAAGGCAGAGGCGCACTTCGTCGAGCCAGCCGTCGCGGCCGGCCGCAACCGCGATCATCGTCTCCTTCACCCCCGGATTGACCGCTGCGAAGGCGCGCCGGACGCTGCCCGCGGTCTGCGGCGCCGCCCCCAGCCGCTTCATGTCGGGAAAGCGCACCGCGCGAAACAGGATCTCGGCGGCGCGGAAATAAGCGGCGGGATTCGGGCTCATGCAGGTACCGTGCTTCGCCCATTCGTGCTGCAGGAGCTGCGCCGATGGCGTCATGCACATATGCTTCTTCAGCACCGGCTGCGGCACGATCTTCGCCGGCCGGCACCATTGCGGATAGCCGGCATCGGCGGCCTCGGGCCATAGTCCGTGCAGCACCCAGCCGAAGCGGCCATTCTCCCCCGAACATTGGAAGCGGTCGCGCGCATCCTTCGGATTGCGCACCCCCGCGCAGCGCTGCGGCGACCAGCTCATGCTCAGCAGATAGCCCGCGACCGGCGCCTTGCGTACCGGCTCGCCGCGCCGCGGCTGTTCGAGGCGCGGGACGGGAACGCGATCGGGCGCGACGCAAGCGGGCGATTGGGCCTGCGCGGCAGAGGGCGCAAGCAGCAGCGCCAGCGCAATATCAAGCCAGCGCAAAATCGAGCCCGATGTCGGCCGCCGGCGCCGACTGCGTCAGCCGCCCCACCGACACATAAGTCACCCCCGTCGCCCCGATCGCGCCGATGGTGTCGAGCCGCACGCCTCCCGATGCCTCGGTCGGCACGCGGCCGCCGACGATCGCAACTGCCTCGCGCAGGGCATCCGGCCCCATATTGTCGAGCAGCAGATGCGTCGCCCCGGCCTTCAGCGCGGGTTCGACCTGGTCGACGCGGTCGACCTCGACGATGATGTTTTCGATCCCCGCCGCGACCGCGCGGCGCACCGCTTCCTCGACCGATCCGGCGACCGCGACATGATTGTCCTTGATCATCGCCGCGTCCCACAGCCCCATGCGATGATTGGTCGCGCCGCCCATCCGCGTCGCATATTTTTCCAGCACCCGCAGGCCGGGGATCGTCTTGCGCGTGTCGAGCAGAGTCGCGGTGCCGCCGAGCGCATCGACATAGCCCCGCGTCATCGTCGCGATTCCCGACAGATGCTGCACCGTGTTCAACGCCGACCGCTCGGCGGTCAGCATCGCGCGGGCGTTGCCCGACAGCCGCATCAGGTCGCTTCCCGCCGCCACCCGTTCGCCCTCGGCGACCAATATGTCGATCTCCATCGCGGGATCGAGCGCACGGAAAAAGGCTTCGGCGATCGGCAGGCCCGCGACGGTGATCGCGTCGCGGCTGTCCATCACCCCCGAAAAACGCGCGTCGGCGGGGATGGTCGCCATCGAGGTGATGTCGCCGCCCGACCCCAGATCCTCGGCCAAGGTGTTGCGGACAAAGGCGTCTAGGTCGAAACCGGAAAGGGAAAAATCGCTCATAGGGCGAGCGATAGAGGGCTTCCCACGCAAATCAACTTGACGTTTACGTCAACTGGCGCTGACATGGCGGCAAATAAGGAAATGGAGAGACCCCATGCAATCCCCCATCTGCGCCATGCTCGGCATCGAATTTCCGCTGCTCGCTTTCTCGCACTGCCGCGACGTCGTCGTCGCGGTGTCGAAGGCGGGGGGCATGGGCGTGTTCGGCGCCGCCGCGCTGCCGCCCGAACGGCTCGAGGAGGAACTGGCTTGGATCGACGCGCATATCGGCGGCCGCCCCTATGGCGTCGACCTGATCGTCCCCAACAGCTTCGCCGGCAAGGGCGAGGCGCCGACGTCCAACGCCGCCAAGGTTCCCGAATCGCACCTGCGCTTCGCCGCCGACCTGCTCGGCAAGTTCGACGTCGATGCGGCGGGGCTCGAAGAGGCGATGGAGACGCGGCAGAGCTTCGGCGACAATATGCATGAGGACGGCGCGGCGAGGCTGCTCGAAGTCGCCTTCCGCCATCCGATCGCGCTGATCGCCAACGCGCTCGGCGTGCCGCCGCCGCTGATGCTCGAACTCGGCAAGCGCCACAAGGTGCCCGTCGCCGCGCTCGTCGGCACGCGCGACCATGCGCTGGCACAGGTCCGCGCGGGGGTCGATATCCTTGTCGTCGCGGGCGGCGAGGCCGGCGGTCATTGCGGCGAGGTCGCTACGATGGTGCTGGTGCCCGAAGTCGCGGCGGCGGTCGAGGCGGTCGGCGCGACAACGCCGATCCTCGCCGCGGGCGGCATCGTCACCGGGCGCCAGATGGCGGCGGCGATGGCGATGGGCGCACACGGCGCCTGGACCGGATCGGTCTGGCTGACCACGGCCGAGGCGGAGACCAACCCGGTCGTGAAGGAAAAGATGCTCGCCGCCTCGGCGCGCGACACCGTGCGGTCGAAGAGCCGCACCGGCAAACCCTCGCGCCAGCTCCGCTCGCCGTGGACCGACGCCTGGGAAGCCGAGGGCGCGCCCAAACCGCTCCCCATGCCGCTGCAATCGCTGGTCAGCGAACCGGCGCTGCGCAAGGTCGACAAATTGTCCGAGGGCGGCCACGAAGGCGCCAAGGCGCTCGCGACTTACTGGGTCGGCCAGGGTGTGGGGCTGATGAACGAGGCGATGGGCGCCGGGCAGGTCGTGCAGGCGTTCAAGGAAGACTGGATCAGCGCCTGCGAACGGCTGAACGGGTTCGTGGGGGAATGATCCCAGCCGGCTTCATAAAATATTTGCGTGTCCCCGCGAAGGCGGGGACCCATCTCCGGTCGGTGCAAGATGGAACCGGCCGGAGATGGGCTCCCGCCTTCGCGGGAGCACGGCTATTTTTGTTTACGCCACCGTCGCCTTGACGATCTTCCCCGGCTCGCGCGGCGGCTCGCCCTTGGGCAGCGCGTCGACATTTTCCATGCCTTCGATCACTTCGCCCCAGACGGTATATTGATTGTCGAGGAAGCGCGCGTCCTCGAAGCAGATGAAGAACTGGCTGTTCGCGCTGTTCGGGTTCTGCGCGCGGGCCATCGAGCAGACGCCGCGGACGTGCGGCTCGGCGTTGAACTCCTGCGGCAGGTCGGGAAGCTTGCTGCCCCCCATGCCGGTGCCCGTCGGGTCGCCGCCCTGCGCCATGAAACCCGGGATCACGCGATGAAAGACGACGCCGTCGTAAAAGCCTTCCTTGGCGAGCGTCGTGATGCGCTCGACATGCTGCGGCGCAAGATCGGGGCGCAGGCGGATGACGACGTCGCCGGTCGACAGCGAAAGGGTGAGCGTCTGGTCGGACATGAGGAACTCCTGGTTGGAAAGCCTTGGGAAAGGCATGATGGATATGCGAGCGCCATAGCCGCGCCGCGCGGCAAAGCCACGCCCTAATTGCGCAAAAAGCGTCGCGGCGGCGTTGCCATCATGCGGCGGCGGGACTAGGGGAAGGCCGGAAGCCACATCACACGCCGCATATTCCAGGGAGGACCGCGCGATGGACAAACGCGAAGAATCCCTGCCCCCCGACGACGTGACCATCACCGACGATCGCGAGATCGACCGCGATCCAGCCCCGCGCGAAGCCGAAACCGAACTCGACGAGGATGACCGGCTGAAACCCGCCTTCGTTCGCGACGTTATCGACCTCGCCGGAGCGGGCGAGGTTGAGGCGGCGCGCGAACGCGTCGGCCGTCTCCACCCCGCCGACATCGCCGACCTGTTCGAGCTCGTTTCCGACGAGGATCGCCCGCTCCTCGCGCACGTGCTCGGCGATATGGTTTCGCCCGACGTGCTCGCGGAAATGAACGACCATGTGCGCGAACGGCTGATCGACCTGCTCGCGCCGGAGCAAGTGGCCGAAATCGCATCCGAACTCGATACCGACGATGCCGTCGCGATCATCGAGGACATGGAGGAGGACGAGCAGCAGGCCGTCCTTCAGGCGATGGAGCCCGAGGATCGCGCCGCGATCGAGGACGCCCTCTCCTATCCCGAGGAGACCGCCGGGCGTCTGATGCAGCGCGAATATGTCGCGGTGCCCGAGCATGTAACCGTCGGCGACGTGATCGACCGCCTCCGCGAGGATGTCGATCTTGCCACCGATTTCTGGGAAATCTTCGTCGTCGATCCGATGCACCGCCCGGTCGGCACCTGCCAGTTGAGCTGGATCCTGCGCGCGCCGCGCACCATCGCGATCAGCGACCTGATGAAGCGCGAGCAGACGCTGATCCCGGTCGACATGGACCAGGAAGAGGTCGCGCTGCGCTTCCAGAAATATGCGCTGATCTCGGCCGCGGTCGTCGACAAGGCCGGGCGTCTGGTCGGCATGATCACCGTCGACGACGTCGTCCACATCATTCAGGAAGAGGCGGGCGAGGACATCTTGCGCCTGTCGGGCGCGGGCGACGGCGATATCAACGAACCGATCGTGATGACGATCCGCACCCGGTTGAGCTGGCTGGTCGTCAATCTCGGCACCGCGATGCTCGCGGCGTCGGTGGTCGGCTTCTTCGAGGGTGCGATCGCCAAATTCGCGCTGCTCGCGGTGCTGATGCCGATCGTCTCGGGCATGGGCGGCAATGCGGGAACGCAGACGCTGGCGGTCACCGTGCGCGCGATCGCGACCAATCAGCTCACCGCGTCGAACACGTTGCGCATGATTTTCCGCGAGCTCCGCATCGCGACGGTGAACGGCTTGTCGCTCGGCGTGCTGATCGGCACCGGCACCGCGCTGATCTTCGGCAACCCGCTGCTCGGCGTCGTCATCGCCTCGGCGATGCTGATCAACAATCTGGTTGCGGGGCTCGCCGGCATATTGGTGCCGGTGACGCTCGACCGGTTCGACGTCGATCCCGCCGTCTCGTCGGCGGTTTTCGTGACGACGCTGACCGACATCATGGGCTTTTTCTCGTTCCTCGGGCTCGCGGTGCTCAGCGGCCTGACCGCGATGAACTGATCAAAGCGCTGGAATCCAAGCGATTCAAAAGAATCGCAAAAAAATTTTTATCGCTGCAATTTTTTTCGGGAACTTATTCGCCGCGCCGGTCGTTTCCTTTTCGAGCAGCGGCATCGCCCCCCCCGCAGCGCTGCTCAGCAACATTGGCCCGGCCCGCATTCCCTCCCCCCCCTCGAACGCGTGCCGGGCCATTTTGCGCTCAAGACATGACCCGCAAGAGGTGATCCAATGACGAGTGTCCGTGTAATCCTTCTCACCCTGCTAGCCAGCTTTCTGGTCGCTGGCTGCAACACGGTGAAAGGCGTCGGCCGCGATATCGAGTCGGTCGGACAGGCCGGCGACGACGCCATTCACTGATCGGCGCGGTGCTGACTTACCCCTAGGCCTCTTCGAGAGGCTCGACAGGCGCCGCTTCGGCGCCTGTCTTGCGTTTGCGCCCCGTGAACCAGATCGCGAAGATCGAGAGTTCGTAGAGAAAGACGAGCGGGATCGCGAGCAGCAACTGGCTGAGAATATCGGGCGGCGTGAACACCGCCGCGACCGCAAAGGCGGCAACGATCATGTAGCGCCGCGCCGAAATCAGCTGCGCGCGCGTCACCAGCCCCGCCCGCTCGATCAGCATCAGCAGGATCGGCAGCAGGAAAGCGATGCCGAACGCCAGGATGAACTGCATCACGAAGCTCAGATAATTGCCGACCGAAGGCAGCGCTTCCTGCGTCACGCCGCCGACATTCCCCTGATATCCGAGCAGGAATTTGAGCGCGATCGGGATGGTGACGAAATAGGCGAAGCAGGCACCGATCGCGAACAATACCGGCGTCGCGAACAGGAACGGCAGCAGCGCCCGCTTTTCCTTGCGGTAAAGGCCCGGCGCCACGAATTTCCAGAGCTGGTTCGCGATCACCGGAAAGGCGATCATCGTCGCCGCGAACAGCGCGACCTTGATCTCGACGAAAAACGCCTCGAACAACTGGGTATAGATGAGCTTCCCCTGCCCCGCCACGACCAGCGGATGGACGAGGATGCCGAAAATCGGCCGCGCGTAGTAAAGACACACCCCAAAGGCCAGGCCGACCGCGAGCAGCGACTTCAGCAGACGCGAGCGCAGCTCGATCAGATGGTCGAGCAACGGCATCTTGCCGCCGGCGCCATCCTCATCGGCGGTGACGGGGGTTTCGACGGGCGCTTCGACGGTCATGGCAGCGGCCCGCCCGGCGGCGGCACATCGTGCGTCTCGGGCTTGGCTACTTCCGCCTCTTCAGATCCGGACGTTTCGGCCGGCGCTTCGGCGGGCAGGATCGGTGGGGTTCCGGCGGCGACATCGTCGATGCGCGGAAATTCGCGCATGATTGCGTCATTCTGCTCGCGCCACTGCTTTTCGAGCTCCTCGAGCTCGGCCTCACGCATCATCGTGTCGAGCCCGGCGCGGAAATGGCGCGCCATGCCGCGCGCCTTGCCGACCCATTTGCCGACAAAACGCATCGCCTTTGGCAGATCCTTGGGGCCGATGACGACCAGGGCCACCACGATGACGAGCAGCAACTCGGTCGGCGCGACGTCGAACATGAACTAGAGCTTCCCCCGCAGGCGAAATTGCGCGGTTAGCGGATTTCGGTTTCAGCCGTCGGCGTTGGGGTCGCTTCGGGCGAGCGCTGGCCGTCGATCTGGCGCGGAGCGGGCGGCGGCGGCGCGTCGTCGTCGGCCATGCCCTTTTTGAAGCTCTTGATGCCCTTGGCGACGTCGCCCATCATGTCGGAAAAGCGACCCTTGCCGAACAGCAGCAGGACGAGAATCCCGACCACGAGCCAGTGCCAGATGCTGAAGCTACCCATCTTCCAATCTCCTTGAGGCCGCTATCTAGGCGTCCTCGCCGTCTTTTACTAGGTCCAGCTCGCCCATCGCTTCCTCGAAAGCGAGGTCGACCGGGTCGAGCAGGCCCGCAGCACGCAAATCCTCGATTCCCGGCAGATCCTTGCGGCTCGCGAGCCCGAAATGCTGCAAAAAGGCATCGGTGGTCTTGTAGATCAGCGGCCGCCCCGGCACCTCGCGCCGTCCGGCAGGCGCGATCCATTCGGCCTCCATCAGCACGTCGAGCGTCCCCTTCGAGGTCTGGACGCCGCGGATCGCCTCGATCTCCGCGCGGCTGACGGGCTCATGATAGGCGACGATCGCCAGCACCTCGGCCGCCGCGCGCGACAATTTGCGCGGATCGTCGCGCTCACGGCGCAGCAGATGGGCAAGGTCGGCGGGGGTCTGGAAATGCCAATGCCCGCCGCGCTCGACCAGTTCGATGCCGCTGCCCTTATGACGCTCGGCGATCCGCACGATGATCGTCCGAACCTCGCCCGGCGTCATCTCATCGCCCAGACGTCCCGCGACCTGCCGCGCATCGAGCGGCTCGTCGCTCGCGAACAGCATCGCTTCTATCGCGCGTTCCAGATCATCGATCATGCCGGTTGTTGTCCTATGGGGGCTGCCTTCAGATAAAGGGGTTCGAATGCCCCCGCCTGCTTGAGGTCGACGCGCCCCTGCCGCGCCAGCTCAAGCGCGGCGACGAAGCTCGACGCGATCGCCGAGCGGCGCAGCGGCCCCTGATAGTCGGACGGCAGGAAATCGGACAGTTCGGCCCAGTCGACCTTGAGCCCGATCATCCGTTCGAGATGCTGGAGCGCCGCGTCGAGCGTGATCACCGGGCGCCGCGCAACCATGTGGACGACGGGCTCGGTGCGCAGCTTGACCTGACCATAGGCCGCCAGCAGGTCGTAAAGGCTCGCATCCCAGCGCCGCACCCTGACGTCGTGCAGCCCTTCCGGCTTCGCGCGCAGAAAGACGTCGCGGCCGATGCGATCGCGCGCGAGCAGCCGCGCCGCCGCCTCGCGCATCGCGGCGAGGCGCTGGAGCCGCAATTGCAGCCGCAACGCCAGCTCGTCGGGCGACGGCTCCTCCAGCGGGTCCTTGGGCAGCAGCAGCGCCGATTTCAGATAGGCGAGCCACGCCGCCATCACCAGATAATCGGCCGCGACCTCCAGCTTCGCGCGCATCTCGGCGATGAAGGCGAGATATTGTTCGACGAGCTGGAGGATCGAAATCTGCCGAAGGTCGACCTTCTGCCCGCGCGCGAGCGTCAGCAACAGGTCGAGCGGCCCCTCCCAGCTATCGAGGTTGAGTTGCAGCGCATCCTCGCGCTCGGTCGCTGCCGCCGGTGCCAGTTCAAAGGCGAGCGGCAGCTCCTCCATCAGGCGAGCGCCAGCAGCGCGTCGCGCTGGTCGATGAGCACCGCGAACTGCCGCGAGTCATGCGCGCCCGAAATGCGGTCCATGGCCCCTTCGAGCCGCGCGCGCGAAAGCGTACTGATCGGATCGAGCGCCTGCGCGATGCCGATCATGTCGTCCATCTTCGCCCAGCAATTGAGCGCGATGTCGCACCCGGCGGCGACCGCATCGGCGGCGCGCGACGGGACAGTGCCCGACAGGGCCTTCATATCGAGGTCGTCGGTCATCAACAGACCGTGAAAACCGACGCGCTGGCGGATGATGCCGTCGATCACGGTCGGCGACAGCGTCGCGGGCCGATCCCGATCCCAGGCGTCGAAGATAACGTGGCAGGTCATCGCCATCGCCGCATCGCGCAGCGCCGCAAAGGGCGCGAGATCGCTCTGCAGATCATGGTCGGACGCGGTGACGGTCGGCAGCGCTTCGTGCGTGTCGAGCATCGCGCGGCCGTGGCCGGGGATATGCTTGACGACGCCGACGACGCCGCCGGCCTGAAGCCCGCTGAGGATCGCGCGGCCCAGCGCCGCAACGCGCATCGGCTCGCTGCCGAGCGCACGGTCGCCGATCACATCGCTTGCCCCCGGCTGACGCACGTCGAGCAACGGCAGGCAATCGACGGTGATCCCGACCTCGGCAAGCATCACCGCAAGCGCCATCGCATTGAGCCGCGCCGCCTCGATCGCGCTGGCCGGGGCGCGCTCGTAAAGCGCGTCGAACGCCGCGCCGCTCGGAAAATCGGGCCATTCGGGCGCCTTCATCCGCGCGACGCGGCCGCCCTCCTGATCGATCAGGATCGGCAGGTTGGCGCGTCCATCGAGCCCGCGCAGATCATCGGTCAGGCGCCGAAGCTGCTCGCGGTTCGCGATATTGCGACCGAACAGGATATAGCCAGCGGGATCGCTGTCGCGAAAGAAAGCGCGCTCGTCATCGGTCAGGGTCAGGCCCGAAAGCCCGAAAATCGCGGGTATCATCGTGCGTCAACCTCCATCGGCCGGCGCCCCCTTAGCCTCAACATGGCACGGCGGGGGGAACGAACCAATGTCCTCTGCGGCCAAGCGGGCCGAATCAGCGGACGACGACGCAATTTTCACCCGCGACGCGCAATTTTCCGCAAAGCGACGCGGCGTTGGCGGCGCTTCCCGCCGAGGCGCGTAGCCGGTAGACGGTCTTGCCCCCCGCCGTTGCTGGCGACACCAATTTGCCGAGGTCGGCCAGATAGGGGAAGCGCTTCGACAAATTGGTCCACGCCTTCGCCGCCGCGGCCTCGCTGCTGAACGCGCCGAGCTGGATCGTCGCCGAACCGCCCGTCTGCGCCTTGTCGGCCGCCGCTGCGTCGCCGGTCTTGACCGACATGGCGGCGGGCCCCGGCTTGCCCTTGTCGGCGGCGGCGATGCGCGCCGCCTCGGCCTTTGCCGCGGCCGCCTTTTCGCTGTCGGCCTTCGCCTTTTCGGCCCGGGCCGCGGCTTCGCGCTCCGCCGGGGTCACCGCGGGCTCCTCGGGCATCCGCGTCGGATCGACCTTGCCCGCCGGAACCGCACCCTCGGTCGCGGCGAAGCTCGCATCGCCCTCACCCTCGAAGGTCTTGGCGCCGTCGGTCTTCGGCGCGATCTTGTAATCGCCCTTCTGTGCCGCGATCAGTTCGCCCTGCCCGCGCGCGCCGCCGTTCTGGAGCCACCACAGGGCGCCAAGCACGGCACCGATCAGCAGCAACCCGCCGAGCACCATCACCAGCAGGCGGACCGGGGACACCTCGCCATCTTCTTCATAGCCGTCGGCGGCTTCGAGCCAGGGCAGGCGATCCTCGCCTTCGAGGCCCAGTCCCTCGCCGCCCGTTTCCTCTGCGGTTTCGCCCTTACCCTCGGCCATCAGCTCATCTCCTCAAGGGCTTCCACTCCCATCAGGTGGAGCCCGTTTCGGATAACCTGCCCGATTCCGTCGGCCAAATAAAGCCGCGTCGCGGTCAGTTCGGGGTCGTTTGCCAAAATGACACGCGCTTCGGGCCGGTCGTTACCCATGTTCCACCAGGCATGGAACGCCGCGGCGAGATCGCCGAGGTAGAAGGCGATACGGTGCGGCTCGCGCGCCGATGCCGCCGCCTCGACGATACGCGGGAATTGCGCGAGCAGCTTGACGAGGCCGAGCTCATAGTCGTCGAGCCGCGCCGGGTTCGGCGTCGCCGCCGCAACGCCCGCCTCGGCGAGCTTGCGCTTCAGCGACGCGATCCGCGCATGGGCGTATTGGACATAGAAGACCGGATTGTCGCGCGACGCCTCGACAACCTTGGCAAAGTCGAAATCCATCTGCGCATCGGCCTTGCGCGTCAGCATGGTGAAGCGCACCGCATCCTTGCCGACCTCGTCGACGATGTCGGCGAGAGTGACGAAATTGCCCGCGCGCTTCGACATTTTGAACGGCTCACCATTCTTGAGCAGCCGGACCATCTGCACCAGCTTGACGTCGAAACGCGTCTTGCCGCCGGTCAGCGCGGCGACCGCTGCCCTGATCCGCTTGACCGTCCCCGCATGGTCGGCGCCCCAGATGTCGATCAGTTCGTCGGCATCCTGGCTCTTCTGGAAATGATAGGCAAGATCGGCGCCGAAATAGGTCCAGCTTCCGTCGGATTTCTTGATCGGCCGGTCCTGATCGTCGCCAAACTGCGTCGAGCGGAACAGCGGCAGTTCGACCGGTTCCCAATCCTCGGGGGTTTCGCCCTTCGGGGCTTCGAGCTGTCCGTCATAGACCAGATCATGGTCGCGCAGCCATTTCTCGGCCGCAGCGGGTTTGCCTTCCGCCTGAAGCTCGGCTTCGGAGGAAAAGAGGTCGTGATGGATGCCAAGCTTGGCGAGGTCGGCGCGGATCATGTCCATCATCGCGCTGACCGCCTCGGCACGGAACAGACTGAGCCACGCGCTCTCGGGCGCTCCGACATAGCGGTCGCCATATTCGGCGGCGAGCTTCGCGGCGACGGGCTTCAGATAATCTCCGGGATAGAGCCCCTCGGGGATCGCGCCGACGTCTTCGCCCAGCGCCTCGCGGTAGCGCATGTGGACCGAGCGCGCGAGCACGTCGACCTGCGCGCCGGCGTCGTTGACATAATATTCGCGGGTGACCCGATGCCCCGCATATTCGAGCAAGGCCGCGAGCGCATCGCCGACGACCGCGCCGCGGCAATGGCCGACGTGCATCGGCCCGGTCGGGTTGGCCGAGACATATTCGACATTGACCCGCCGCCCCTCGCCCATCGCCGAGCGGCCGTAATCGCCGCCCTCGGCATGGATCAGCGCGAGCTCGCTCCGCCAGCTGTCGTCGGCAAGGCGCAGGTTGATGAAGCCGGGCCCGGCGACGCTCGCTTCGGTCACTTCATCGAGCGCGCCGAGTTCGGCGACAAGCTGTTCGGCGAGCACGCGCGGATTGGTCCCCGCGGGCTTGGCGAGCACCATCGCGGCGTTGGTCGCGACGTCGCCGTGCGACGGATCGCGCGGCGGCTCGACGCTGATCGCGCTCCGGTCGAGTCCGGCGGGAAGCGCATCGCGCGCGACCAGCGCATCGAGCGCGGCGTCGATATGGGCGGAAAAGCGGCTGAACAGGGTCACGGCGAGGCCTATCTTGAAGCGAAAAAACGGTCGCGCGCGCCCTAACGCAGCTTTGGGCACGCGAAAAGCCCTGCCTCGCGTCGGCGCGGCAGGGCATGAGCGAAAGCGAACGGCGCTGGTGCGCCGCCGCGAACCTTATCGTCGGACGTTATATTCGAGCTGATCCTGCGTGAGCTGAAAGCCGACGAGCAGTTCGAAGCTCGCGCGTTGCACCGCGGTGCGAACTTCGGGGATGCTCAGCGGATCGATCGCGGCATCCTCTTCGCCGGCCTTGCGGCGGCGCGTGATACGTTCCTGGATATCGGCGGGCAGCGTCGCCGCAGCGCGATCGACATAGGCGGCGGCCTGGCCGTGCCCTGTACCGCGCACCTGGCCTTCGGCAAAGCTCACCGTGACCTGGCCGACACGCTTGGCGATGACCGCGGTACCGCCCTGCACCACCGTCGAGAAATAGGGCAAGGTCACCGTTCGCGCGGGTCCCGCGTCGCGGCGCGTCGCCACGACGTCGAAATCGGCGAGCTGATAGACTTTTTCGGCCTGATCATTGCATTGCGGCGTGACGTGGGTGATCGTCGCGACGACGTCGATCGCCCGCGCGTCGCGGCTGGTCGCCGGGTCGAACAGGGTGATGTCACCCGTATAGGCGGGAACGGCGACCGCCGGGCAAGCGCTGCGCGTCGCGGTGATGCCCGCGCCGCCCGCCGAAACGTCGATGTCATTGTCCTTCGCGCAGCCGGCGATCGTCGCCAGGGCCGCGCCCCCGCACAGCACGGCGACGAGTTTGCGGGACGAGGAGGAGATGAACATCATAGAAACCGGGCTTTCCAAATCTCGAGGCAGGTCCGACGAACCGGCTGTCCGACGCTCCATGCGCGCCGCTTCTTATCGGCGCGATGAACGAGGCGCAACACGGACGAACCTGCTTTACCGCATATACCGAGCTAGGCTAGAGCGCGCGCACCATGAACGCTCCCCAACCGATCGCGCAGGAAAGCGCCGAACTCGCGGTCCTGATCGCGGCGCCGCGCGGCTTTTGCGCCGGTGTGGACCGGGCGATCCGCATCGTCGAACTGGCGCTGATCCGCTTCGGCGCCCCGGTCTATGTCCGCCACGAAATCGTCCACAATCGCTATGTCGTGGAATCGCTGAAGGCCAAGGGCGCGATTTTCGTCGAATCGCTCGATCAGGTTCCCGACGGCGTTCCGGTGGTATTCAGCGCCCACGGCGTGCCCAAGGCCGTGCCCGCGAAGGCCGAGGCGCGCGGGCTCGACTATATCGACGCGACCTGCCCGCTGGTCTCGAAGGTTCATCGCCAGGCCGAACGCGCGAACGAAAGCGGCCGCCACATCATCTTCATCGGCCACGCCGGCCATCCCGAGGTGATCGGAACGCTCGGCCAATTGCCCGAGGGTGCGATGACCCTGGTCGAATCGGTCGACGATGTCGCCGCGCTGGCGCCGCCCGATCCCGACATGCTGTCCTTCCTGACCCAGACGACGCTGTCGGTCGACGACACGCGCGACATCGTCGCGGCGCTCCAGCATCGTTTCCCGTCGATCGCCGGGCCGCGCGGCGAGGATATCTGCTATGCGACCTCGAACCGCCAGGACGCGGTGAAGGCGATCGCCCGCCGCTGCGACCGGATGATCGTGATCGGCGCCCCCAACAGCTCGAACAGCCTGCGCCTCGTCGAGGTCGCCGAGCGGCTGGGCACCCCGGCGCATCTCGTCCAGCGCGGCAGCGATATCGATCCGGCCTGGCTGACGGACATCGCCACGCTCGGCATCACCGCGGGCGCCAGCGCCCCCGAAACGCTGGTCCGCGAAGTCATCGACGCCGTCGCCGCGCACCGCCCGATTGTGGAGGATGTCGTGGTAACCGCCGAAGAAAACATGGTCTTCAAACTCCCGCGCGGGCTCGAGCCGGTGGCCGACTGATGGCAGTCTATACGCACGTCGATCCCGACGACCTCGCGACCCTTGTTTCCCGCTACGATATCGGCACCGTCCGGTCGTGCAAGGGCATCGCCGAAGGGGTCGAGAACAGCAACTACCTGCTCGAAACCAGCGGCGGCCAGTTCATCCTGACGCTCTATGAAAAGCGGGTGCGGGTGGATGACCTGCCCTTCTTCGTCGATCTGCTCGATCATCTCGCGAGCCGCGATTGCCCGGTTCCGGCGATGATCCACGACCGCGAAGGCATCGCGATCCAGGAAATCGCTGGCCGCGCCGCCTGCATCATCCAGTTTCTGTCGGGCATATCGCCGAGCCACCCGACGCCGGATCAGTGCACGGCGGTCGGCGCGGCGCTCGGCGCGATACACCGCGCCGCCGCCGATTTTCCGGGTGGGCGCGAAAACAGCATGGGCCACCGCCACTGGCGTGCGATCGCCGATGCGACCGGCGATCTCGACGCGGTGATTTCTGGACTGCAGGATATCGTCGAGGCGGAGCTCGCCTTCCTCGACGCGAACTGGCCCGGGGAGCTTCCCGCGCACGTCATCCACGCCGACCTCTTCCCCGACAATGTGCTGATGCTCGGCGAGACGGTGACGGGGCTCATCGACTTCTATTTCGCGGCAAGCGACTTTCGCGCCTATGACCTTGCGGTCACCCATGCATCATGGACCTTTTCCGACGACGGCAGCCATTGCGATCCCGTCCGCGCGCGGGCGCTGATGCGTGGCTATGCACGCGAGGTCGCGCTGAGCGAAGCGGAAATCGCCGCGCTGCCGCTGCTCGCGCGCGGCGCATCTTTGCGCTTCCTGCTCACGCGCGCGCACGACTGGGTACACACCCCGGCCGACGCGCTTGTCACGCGCAAGGATCCGGTGCCCTTTCTCAATCGCTTGCGCCGTTATCAGGCGGGCGATGCCGCCAGCCTGTTCACCGCCGCATGACGACCGGCAAGACGGTGATCGTCGCCACCGACGGCGCGTGCAAGGGCAATCCCGGCCCGGGGGGCTGGGGCGCGGTGCTGCGTTGGGGCGATGTGGTCAAGACGCTGGCGGGCGGCGAGCGCGACACGACGAACAACCGCATGGAATTGATGGCCGCGATCGAAGCGCTCGCCGCGCTCAAGCGGCGCTGCCATGTCGAACTGTCGACCGACAGCATCTATGTCCGCGACGGCATCACCAAATGGGTGCACGGCTGGCAGCGCAACGGCTGGAAGACCGCGGCGAAGAAGCCGGTCGCCAACGCCGATCTGTGGCAGCGGCTGGTCGCCGAGGCAGCGCGGCACGACATCGAGTGGCTGTGGGTCAAGGGCCACGCCGGGCATGGCGACAATGAACTGGCCGACAAGCTGGCGAGCGACGCCGCGCTGGAAGTGGCGCGGGCGCGCTGAACGCCCGCGCCCTCGCTATTATTCGGCTTCGCGGACTTCCGCGCCCGGCCCGTTCTTGAGGATCGACTCGATGGCATTTTTCGCCGAAGCCTTGCTGGTGTAGCCTTCGGTCCAGAAGATGGGTTCGCTATTATATTTGAAATAGGCGACAAATTCGCCCTTCTTGTTCTTCTTGATTTCGAAATAATGGGCCATGCCATCCTCCACAGGTCAGGCCGCGACGGGGGTGACGCGGCTAAGCCCATGGTAATCCACCGATCTCACCGCGCAAGCGGCTAGATGCGGCTCAGGCGAGCCGCGATGGGGCATAGGGCGCCGGGTCGACACGCCCTATCGCACCCTCCGGCGCGGGGGCGCCGAGCTCTGCCGCGAGCAGCGCGGAGATCGCCGGCGAGGTCTGGATCCCGAACCCGCCCTGCCCCGCGCACCAGACGAAGCCGGGAACGCACGCATCGGCGCCGAAGACAGGCAGGCGGTCGGGCGCAAAGCTGCGCAGTCCCGCCCATTTCCGCTCGACCGCCGCGACCGGCCAGTCGACGACCTGCCGCAGCCGTTCGATCGCGAGCGCGACGTCCAGTTCCTCGGGCGCCGCGTCGCAGGGCGGCGACGGCGTCTCGTCGTGCGGGCTGAGCCAGACCCGCCCTCCGCTTTCGCCCTTGAAATAGAAAGCGCCACCGATGTCGATCACCAGCGGCAGACTGGCGGGCACCGGATAATCAAGCCGAAGCTGGATGACGGTTCGCCGATAAGGCTGGATGCCCAGCGGCGCGGCGCCGCAGGCTTCGGCGACCCGGTCGGCCCAGGCTCCGGCGGCATTGACGATCAGGTTCGCACGGACGGTTTCGTCCCCCAGACGAACCTCCCACCCTGCATCCGTGCGGCGTGCGCTATCGAGCCGCGCTCGCGTCGCGAGCCCTGCGCCCGCGCGCTTCGCCGCGCGCAGATAGGCGGCGTGAAGCCCGCCGACGTCGATATCGCTGCAAGACGCCTCGAAGGCTGCCTCGCTCCATTCGGGGCGGATTCCGGGAACGAGGCGTGCAATCCCGGTCGCGGACATCCGTTCCATCGGCACGCCGCCGGCCGCAAAGCCCGCAACGAACGCATCGACCGCAGCCGCATCCCCGCGGCGCGCGAGGTTGACGGCAGTCCGCGGCGACAGAAAACCGCGCGCCGAAAATTCGCTTGGGGGATTCTGCAAGTCATCGAACGACGCGATCGACAGCGGCTGGATGCCGGGTCCGCCATAGGTTTCCTGCCAGAAGGCCGCCGAACGGCCGGTCGCATGATAGCCGGGAACATCCTCCGCCTCGATCATCAATATCCGGCGATAGGGCGCCAGCGCGGCGGCGAGGCTGGCACCGGCGATGCCCGCGCCGACGATCAGCACGTCGGTCGAGGAGGGCAGCGCATCGGTCATCGCCGCCGCATATCGGCTGTGCGCCGGAATGCAACCCGTGCGGATGACATGGTTACTCTTTGGTAAGCCATGATGTGTAGGGAAAAACCGATGCAAAGCGGCCTCGTCTCCCTATGCCTGATGGCTCTTCTCGGCATGCTGATGATCGCCGCGGCGGTCAGCGACCTACGCTCGCGCACCATCTCGAACGGCCTGAATGCGGCGATGGCGTTGCTCGCCATCCCCTTCTGGATCGCCGCGGGATGGGCGATATGGCCCGATATTCCGCTTCAGTTGGTGGCCGCGTTCGCCGTCTTCCTGCTTTTCGCCGGACTGTTCGCGATCGGCGCGATGGGCGGCGGCGACGTGAAGATGATCGGCGCGGTGATGCTGTGGATTCCGCTGCCGCTGTTCGCTCCGATGCTGACCATCATGGCGATCGGCGGGGGCATCCTGTCGGCCGTCATGCTGATCCAGTCGAAAATAAGGCCTTCGGACAAGGCAATAGAGGTTCCTTACGGCGTGGCGATCGCGATCGCCGGTCTTTGGGCGCTTCACCAACAATATCTTAACCACTTTCAGTCTATCGCATCGAGTTGAGGGCAAGCGCCACCATCTCTGGTTCGGCGTAGGAGGCGAAAATCGTGGATACACGAAAGATTATGCTGATCGTCGGCGCGCTGGTCATTGCGATCGGGGCTGCGTTCGGGGTCAATCAGATGATGCGCGGCGCGTCGACGCCGACGGCACGCGCGGCGGCTGCGCCGGAAATCAACGGACCCATGATCCTTGTCGCGACCCGGCAGCTGCCGGCCGGCACGATCATCGGCCCCGACAGCTTCCGCTTTCAGCCCTGGCCGAAGGAACTGGTCGAAAAGGCCTATTTCCTGAAGGAAAAGACCGACGTCCAGACTCTGGTCGGCACCGTCGTGCGCTATCCGATCACCGCGGGGCAGCCGCTGACGCAGGGCGCGCTCGTCCATCCCGATGATCGCGGCTTCCTCGCCGCGGCGCTTGGGCCGGGCATGCGCGCGGTGACGGTCAAGGTTTCGCAGGAACAGGGCGTCGCCGGCTTCGTCTTTCCGGGCGACCGCGTCGACGTGGTTCTGGCGCAGGAGCTCAAGATCAAGGAAGGCAGCGCCTATCCCGACGACGAACTCTATACGGCCGAGACGATCGTCCGCAACGTTCGCGTCCTGGCGACCGACCAGCGCTACGATGCCGAGGATGAAACCGGCAAGACGCCGGTCCGCACCTTCGGCTCGGTGACGCTCGAGGCGACGCCCGACATCGCGGAGAAGATCGCCGTCGCGCAGAATATGGGCAAGCTGTCGCTCGCGCTCCGTCCCCTCGCCGAAAACAGCGGCGACCTGGAAGCCGCGATCGCGTCGGGCGAAGTCAATGTTCCGGCCGGTGGCGGCACCGCCGCCGAAAAGAAGATGCTCGCCGAGGCCGCCGCACGGCCGACCGCGAACAAGAGCTCGGCCACCACGGGCGGCGACGTCTCGCGCTTCTGGGTTCCGGTAAGCGGCCGCGTGTCGGCCCCGCGCCAGCAGCCGCAGCAGCAATCCTTCAGTGGCGGCGGATCGCCCGTGACCATGGGCGCCCCCGCGGCACCCAGGGGTCCGGTGGTCCGCGTGACGCGCGGCGACAAGATGACCGAAGTTCCGGTTGGGGGTAAGTAAGATGACCAGCAAAACCCGTTTCAAGGCGGCCGCGCTCGCCCGCACCCTGGCGATCGGCCTGGTCGCGGCGACCCTGATCTCCGCCCCGGCGCAGCAGGCTTCGGCCCAGGCGACGCAGAATGCCAGCAGCAGCGTCGACCTCTCGGTCGGGCGTGGTCGCCTGGTCAGCCTGTCGGCGCCGATGACCGACGTGTTCGTCGCCGACGACAAGGTTGCCGATGTTCAGGTCCGTTCGGGCCGCCAGCTTTACGTTTTCGGCAAGGCGCCGGGCGAGACGAGCATCTATGCGACCGACGCCAGCGGCCGGGTGGTCTATTCGACCGTTGCCCGCGTCGGCAACAATATCGAGACGATCGACCAGATGCTGACACTGGCGATGCCCGACGCAAAGATCACGTCGAACACGATGAACGGCTTCGTGCTGCTCACCGGCACGGTCGCATCGCCCGACGATGCTGCAGAGGCCGAACGGCTGGTCCAGGCGTTTGTCGGCGAACAGACCAAGGTGCTGTCGCGCCTGCGCACGGCGACGCCGCTGCAGGTCAATTTGCAGGTCCGCATCGCCGAAGTGAACCGCTCGCTCGTCAAGGAGATCAGCGGCAACATCCTGACGCGGGACAAGAGCAGCGGTTTCCTGGGCGGGGTGTTCCGCGGCCGCAATCCCGGCACGATCACCTATAACCCCGACGGCACCAAGACCGTTGAGTTCAGCACCCCGGCCGGAACCAACAGCTTGGCCGGCGCCGGCCGTCTGTTCGGGCTGGACCTGATCGCCTCGCTCGATCTCGGCGAGCGTTCGGGCCTGGTCGCGACGCTGGCGCAGCCGAACCTCACCGCGATGTCGGGTGAGACCGCCGACTTCCTCGCTGGCGGCGAATTTCCGATCCCGATCCCCGGCAATTTCGCCGGCACGACGATCGAATATCGCAAATATGGCGTCAGCCTCGCCTATACGCCGACGGTGCTGTCGAACGGTCGCATCAGCCTGCGTGTTCGCCCCGAAGTGTCGGAACTGTCGACCGAAGGCGCGATCGAGATGCAGGGCTTCCAGATCCCGGCCCTCACCATCCGCCGTACCGAAACGACGGTCGAATTGGGTTCAGGCGAAAGCTTCATGATCGCCGGCCTGATGAACAATCGTTCGATCGGCGCGATTGACAAGATTCCCGGTCTCGGCGACGTGCCGATCCTCGGCACGCTGTTCAAATCGGACAGCTTCAAGCGCGGCGAGACCGAACTCGTCATCGTCGTGACGCCCTATCTGGTTCAGCCGGTGTCGGCGAATGAAATCAAGCTGCCGACCGACGCCTATCAGGATGCCAACGATCTTCAGCGCCTGCTGCTCAATCAGACGAGCGACGGGGTGACCGGTGGCGACCGGCCGAAGCCGTCGCTCGATACGGCGGTCGGCGACGCGGATCGCCCGCGCGGCGGCGGCGATGTCGCGCCCGGTTTCAGCCTGAACAAGAAGTGACGCTGGTTTTGGGGAGCAGAGTGATGAGCAAAATCGCAACTTGGACCGCCGCCCTGGCACTGGCAACGTCGCTGACGGGCTGCACCGGGGCCGCAAACAGCAACCACAGCCTGGAATCGGTCCACCAGCCGGTGGTCCGCAACACCATCCACCAGTTCGACGTCGCCGTCGGTAGCGGTGATCTGGTGCCGAGCGAACAGGGCCGCCTCCAGGGATGGCTCGACGCGATGGGCATCCGCTACGGCGATCGCGTCTCGATCGAGGATCCGTCGGTGTATGGCGCGGGCGAAGCACAGGCGACCATCCGCGCGATGGTCGAACGCCGCGGCCTGTTGCTGAGCCCCGACGTTCCGGTGACGACCGGCGCGGTGCCGCCGGGCTATGTCCGCGTCATCGTGACGCGCGCGTCGGCACATGTGCCGGGCTGCCCGGACTGGTCGAGCAAATCGTCGATCAATCCGACCAACGCGACCTCGTCCAATTACGGCTGCGCGACGAACAGCAATCTTGCGGCGATGGTCGCCGACCCCAATGACTTGATCAAGGGCAACCGGGCCACGGTCAACGATCCCAACGCGGCGACACGCGCGATCAAGACCTATCGGGAAAAACCCCAGACGGGGGCCGGCGAACTCAAGGCCACGTCAACGAGCAACAGCGGAGGCGCTCAGTGAACGCTCCTTTCAAAGCAGCCGGGCTGCGTGATCCGTTCAACGCCTTCGTCTGCGACGACGATACGCTGGAGCTGATCCGCGTCGCCGCCGCCGACCTCGGCTGGCCGATCGAGAAATGCAACAAGGGCGGGCTGCGCAACGCGGTCCAGTCGCTTTCGGTGTCGGCGAGCCCGAACATCCTGTTCGTCGATATGTCCGAATCGGGTGACCCGATCAACGACATCAACGCGCTCGCCGAAGTCTGCGAGCCGGGCACGGTCGTGATCGCGGCGGGCCAGGTGAACGACGTTCGCCTATACCGCGACCTCCTGTCGAGCGGCATTCAGGATTATCTGCTCAAGCCGCTGTCGCTCGACCAGGTGCGTGAGAGCTTCACCATGGCGCAGGCGATGCTGTCGGCGCCGAAACATGCCGACATGCACGACGACAAGCCGCACCATATGACGGCGGTGGTCGGCGTGCGCGGCGGGGTCGGCGCGTCGCTGGTTTCGACGTCGCTGGCCTGGGTGATGAGCGAACAGGGCAGCCGGCAGACGGCGCTGCTCGACCTCGACGTGCATTTCGGAACCGGCGCGCTGACGCTCGACCTCGAGCCCGGCCGCGGGCTGATCGACGCCATCGACAACCCCAGCCGCATCGACGGCCTGTTCATCGAACGCGCGATGGTGCGCGCCTCCGACAAGCTCAGCCTGCTGTCGGCCGAGGCCCCGATCCATCAGCCGGTGATGACCGACGGCTCGGCCTTCTTCCAGCTCGAAGAGGAATTGCGCGGCGCGTTCGAAATGACGATCGTCGATATTCCGCGCCACGTCCTGATCCCCTTCCCGCATCTGGTGCAGGAAGCGGGCACGATCCTGCTCGTCAGCGACGTGACACTCGCCTCGGCGCGCGATACCATCCGCCTGCTTTCCTGGTTCAAGCAGCATGTGCCGGGCGCCCGCGTGGTGCTGGTCGCGAACAAGTTCCAGAATGCCATCGGCGAACTGTCGCGCAAGGAATTCGAATCGTCGATCGAACGTCCGATCGACATCACGATTCCGTTCGATCCCAAGCTGGTCAGCCAGGCCGCGAAGCTCGGCAAATCCTATGCCGAAATCTGCAAGGGCACCAAGGGCGCCCAGGCCTGGACCAGCCTGATGCGCGTCATCATCGACGGCGCCGACGAAAGCAGCGAGGAAGCGGCCATCGCCGGCAAGGCGAAACCGGGTGGCGGCTCACTGCTCGGCAAGCTCGGCGGCCTCGGCACGCTGGTCGCGAAGAAAAGCGCGAAATAAGGACGCCGCAGCGGCCGGGGCATCCCGGCCGTGGCGGCTTTCCAAGCAGGAAACGGACAAAAGGCCATTATGAACCTGCCAATGATCCTGACCGTCGCCGCCGCCATCGTGGCGCTTGCCATGCTGGTTCTCGCCTTTGCGGGGCCGTCGGCCGGCAAGGCGAAAAGCCGCCGGCTCGCATCGGTGCGCGACCGACACGCCGCGTCGACCGAAGCGGTCGTCGCGGCGCAAATGCGCAAGACGATTCAGGCGGTCGGCGGCCGGGGCGGGAGCAGCCTCTCCGACCTGGTGCCGCGCCGCGACCTGATGGAAAAGCGGTTGCGCCGCGCGGGCAAGGGCTGGAACCTCACCCAATATATATTCTGGTGCATGGGCCTCTTCGTCGTCGCGACCGGCGGATTGCTCGTTCTGCGGACTCCCTTCCTGCTCGCCGTGATGGCAGGGCTGCTGGTCGGCATCGGCCTGCCCCACGCCTATGTCGGCAAGGTCATCGCGAAGCGCGTCCAAAAGTTCAACACCCGCTTTCCCGACGCGATCGATCTGCTCGTTCGCGGCCTGAAATCGGGCCTTCCCGTCACCGAGACCTTTCAGGTCGTCAGCCAGGAATTGCCGGGCCCGGTCGGCGAGGAGTTCAAGGGTGTGATCGAGCGGATTCGTATCGGCAACACGATGGAAGCCGCGCTCCAGGAAACCGCCGAGATGATCGGAACGCCCGAATTCCAGTTTTTCTGCATCACCATCGCGATCCAGCGCGAGACGGGCGGCAACCTGGCCGAAACGCTGGCCAACCTGTCCGAAGTGTTGCGCAAGCGCGCGCAGATGAAGCTGAAAATCCGCGCCATGTCGTCGGAAGCCAAGGCATCGGCCTATATCGTCGGCGCCCTGCCCTTCTTCGTGTTCGGCGTCGTCTGGTCGATGAATCCCGACTATCTCGCGGGCTTCTTCTTCGAACAGCGTCTGATCATCGCGGGAATCGGGGGGCTGATCTGGATGACCATCGGTGCCCTCATCATGAAAAAAATGATCAGCTTCGAGATCTGAAGGGCGGCAGATGAACAGCAATTTCCTTCTTGCCGCCTTTACCGGAGCACAGCCCGGTCCGACGCTGATGGGCGTCGACGTCGTCTGGGCGGCGACGATGCTGGCCGCGGTCGGCGTCGGCGCGGTACTCTTCGCCATCTATGGCGCGCTGACCGTCCGCAACCCGATGGCAAAGCGCGTCAAGGCGCTCAACGACCGCCGCGAACAGCTCAAGGCCGGGATCACCGCCTCGACCGCAAAACGCCGCGCGAAGCTGGTCCGCAAGAACCAGACCGCCGACAGGATGCGCACCTTCCTCGGCCGGCTCCAGGTGCTGCAGGAAGGGCAGATTCAGGACGTCCAGCAAAAGCTGGCGCAGGCCGGCATCCGGTCGAAGGATCTGGCGGTCACCGTCATCTTCGGCCGCCTCGTGCTGCCGATCCTGTTCGGCGGGCTTGCCGCCTTTCTGATCTATTGGGTCGACATGTGGCCCGACATGACGCCGTTCAAGCGTTCCGGCTTTACGATGGCCGCGCTGATCCTGGGTTACAAGGCGCCCGATCTGTTCGTGCAGAACAAGCGCCAGAAGCGCACCGACGCGATCCGCAAGGGCCTGCCCGACGCGCTCGATCTGCTCGTCATCTGCGCCGAAGCCGGCCTGACCGTCGACGCCGCCTTCTCGCGCGTCGCGAAGGAGCTTGGTCGCGCCTATCCCGAACTCGGCGAAGAATTCGCGCTGACGTCGATCGAACTCGGCTTTCTGACCGAACGTCGGCAAGCGTTCGAGAATCTCGCCTATCGCGTCAATCTGGAATCGGTGAAGGGCGTGGTTACGACCATGATCCAGACCGAAAAATACGGCACGCCGCTGGCGAGCGCGCTGCGCGTGTTGTCGGCCGAATTCCGCAACGAACGCATGATGCGCGCCGAGGAAAAGGCCGCGCGCCTGCCCGCGATCATGACCGTGCCGCTGATCCTGTTCATTCTGCCGGTGCTGTTCATCGTGATCCTCGGCCCGGCGGCCTGTTCGCTGAGCGACGCGATGTCGGGCGGCGGGTTCGGCAAAAGCGCCGGTTAAACCCGGATCCCTGGCGATAATTGAAGGGGCGGGAGCGATCCCGCCCCTTTTTTGTTTCTCAGCCGACCTGCTGTTCGATCGCGCCGAAAATGCTGTGATGGCGCTCATCGTCCATCCAGATGCGCACGACGTCGCCCTTTTGCATGAAGGGCGTCTTCGGTTCACCCTGCCGGATGGTCTCAACCGTCCGCACTTCGGCGAGGCAGCAATAGCCGAGCCCGCCCTCGCCGATCGGCTTGCCGGGACCGCCGTCGGCGTCGCGGTTCGACACCGTTCCCGACCCGATGATCGTCCCCGCGCCGAGGTTACGCGTCTTCGCCGCGTGCGCGATGAGCTGGCCGAAGTCGAAGGTCATGTCGACCCCCGCGTCGGCGCGGCCGAGCGGCTGCCCGTTGAGATCGACACACAGCGCGCCGTGCAGCTTGCCGCCCTGCCAGCGATCGCCCAGCGCTTCGGGCGTGACGAACACCGGCGACATGGCCGACGACGGCTTCGACTGGAAGAAACCGAATCCTTTGGCGAGTTCGGCCGGGATCAGCCCGCGCAGCGACACGTCGTTGGTCAGGCCGACGAGCAGGATATGCTCGCGCGCCGCGACCGGATCGATCCCGGCCGGCACGTCGCCGGTGACGACGACGACCTCTGCCTCCATGTCGCAGCCCCACGCCGGATCGCCGAGCGGGATCGGGTCGCGCGGCGCCAGAAAGGCGTCGCTGCCGCCCTGATACATCAGCGGGTCGTGCCAGAAGCTGTCCGGCATCTCCGCCCCGCGCGCCTGCCGCACCAGCGCGACATGGTTCACATAGGCGCTGCCGTCGGCCCATTGATAGGCGCGCGGCAGCGGCGATGCGGCATCGCGCTCGTGGAACCGCTCCTTCGGGATCGCATCGTGATTGAGGTCTTCGGCCAGCGCGGCGAGGCGCGGCGAGGCATAGGCCCAGTTGTCGAGCGCATATTGCATCGTCGGGGCGATCTGGCCAGCGTCGGCGTACCAGGCGAGATCGTCCGACACGACGACCAGCCGCCCGTCGCGGCCGGCTTTGAGCGAAGCTAGTTTCACATATATCCCTTTGTCTGGCGATGCCGTTCATCGCCCGAGACGGGGATGATCAGCGCGGCATCTGGATCGATGCGAAACAGGTAAAGCCGCTCTGCCCCGCCTGCAAGCGCCGGATATATTGGAGATAGGCCTGCGACTGGTTGTAGGTTGCGCCGGGCAGCGTCTGGCCGCGGAACGCGCGCCGAACCTCTTCGCCCGTAAAGGGACGCGGCGAGCCCGGAAAAGCACCCTTGGTCCCCGGTGGCACCAGCTTGCCGCTCGTGTCGATATATTGACCGGCGGCCGTCGGTCCCGGCACCGGAATCTGGCAGTTCATCACCGATACCGCGGTCTGGGCAAAGGCGGGCCGGATCGTCAGTGCCGCCGACACGCCCACCGCGCCGAGCGCCAGCATCCGGCGCCGTGACGGCACGCCTTCTTCGTCATGAATGGGATTTTCGGCCGGGATATCACTGTTTTCCATCGCGAAGCGCATAGCTCAATGCTGCGGACAGGAAAAGCGAAACACCGCGCCCATCGCGGCGCTTCCCGCAATGGGACATGTCCCGAACGAGGGTTAACGGCCGCGAACATCCTTGCACGGCCCCTCGCTTCATGCGAGGCGCAAAGGCGATGTTCGATCGCCTTTCGAGCCTTGTCGCCGCCCTGACGCTGATTGCGGTCGCGGCGATCTTTGCCGCGCTGGCCGGCGGCGACGCGCTGACGATCGTGATTCTGGCGCTGGCGGGCATCGTCGGCGCGGCCGCGGTCTATACCGCTCCCCCCGCTCAGCTTCCCGAGCCGCAGGCGCCGTCCCCGGTCGAAGCGCCCCTGTTCTCCCTGCTGCGTCACCCCGATTTCGCGCTTTGGGTCGATCAGGAGCAGGAGCCGCTGATCGGGGTCGACGGCACTATCGTGACGATCGCCAACGATGCCGCGGTGCGCCTGCTTGGTCGGCACATCGTCGGTGCGGACGTCCGCACCGCGATCCGCCACCCTGCCGCGACCGAATGGCTGGCGCGCATCGGCGGCGAGGCGCCGCTCGAAACGCTGAATCTCGTCGACTTTCCGCGCCCGGGACAGCGCTGGACGATGCGTGTCGCCGCGCTGTCGGGGGACGACCGGATCATCTTCCTGTCCGACCGCACGGCGATCGACGCTGCCGATCGCATGCGATCGGACTTCGTCGCCAACGCCAGCCATGAGCTCAGGACGCCGCTGGCGGCGATCCTCGGCTATGTCGAGACGTTACAGGACATGGACGGCGAGGCCGATGGCCCGATGCGTCACCGCTTCCTTTCGATCATCGAGCGCGAGGCGGGCCGCATGCAGCAACTCGTTATCGACCTCCTGTCCATTTCGCGTGTCGAGGCCGACCGCTTTCGCCGCCCGACGGCATCGGTCGATCTCGCCGCGATCGTGCGCAATACGATCGCGCAGCTACAGGACAGCGAAGCCGCACGCCCCAAGGATATCGTCGCGCGGTTCGGAACGGAAAAGCAGCCGATGCTTGGCGACGAGGCACAGCTTGGCCAGCTCGTGCACAACATCGTCTCGAACGCGATGAAATATGGCCGCGCCGGCACGCCGGTGACGGTCGAACTGGCCCGCGAAGGACAGCGCATCCGCCTGTCGGTCAGCGACGAAGGCGACGGCATCGCCCCCGATCACCTCCCACGCCTGACCGAGCGCTTCTACCGCGTCGACGAGGCACGCAGCCGCTCGGTCGGCGGCACCGGCCTTGGTCTCGCGATCGTCAAGCATATCAGCGAGCGCCATCAGGGGCTGCTCGATATCGAAAGCGCGCTCGGCAAGGGCACGCGGGTTTCGGTGGCCTTCCCGCTCGCGGACGGCGCCTAATCCTCGCGCTTCGCGCGCCGCCGCCGCAGATAGATCAGTCCCGCGACGCTCAGGCCGAACAGCCCGACCATGCCGGGTTCGGGTACCGGCACCGGATCGCCGCCCGAGCTCGAGCCGCCCGACGACGACCCACCCGAAGAGGAGCCTCCCGGCGGCGGCGGCGAATAAGTGCCGTTATACGTGCCGACGTGCATCTCGCCATTCTGCTTGAGATTGCCGAAGACCGCCGAGCCCTGGATGTAATTGCGCGTTTCTGCATCGGCGAGCGGCGCAAGCACCGAGCCGCCCCAGGCGGTGGTGACGTTCAATTCCTCGGCGTCGGGGAAATTCCAGATGACATGCTCGCCGAGGTTGTTCGTTCCGCCGAGGAAATTGTCGTTGAGGTTGATCGCCCGGCCGCTGACGTTGACGATCGCGGTGTCGGCTCCGTTCAGGTTGAACTGGATCTCGCCGATCTTGTCGAGGTCGGCGGCGCTGATGTTGAACACCGCCATCCCCTTCGCATCGGGCTGGGCATTGAAAATGCCGCGGTTGCCCTGGATGCTGAGCTGGCTGTTCGAGGTCAGCGTCCCCATCGCATAGGACAGGCTGCCCATGCTGTCCGCAAGGTCGCTCTTCTGCTGCTGGAGCCTGACCGTGAACGCGGGATCGCTGGTGCCGAGGTTCGAGAGGACGGTGTTCTGGTTGACGTTGGTGTTGCTGATCGTCCCCCCGACCTTCACCGTCTGGGGCGCACCGTTGAGGTTGAAACCGCTGCTGACATTCCCCCCAACCACCGCGCCCGAACCATTGTTGAGATTCTTGTGGCCGCCGATGACGTCGCCGACGACCGTCAGCCCCGGCTGACCATTGGCAGACGGCGTACAGCCGCGGATATTATAGGTCGACGAATTGCCGGTCAGATTGCCGCCGACGAAGGTCCGCCCCTCGACCTCTGACGAGGATTCGAGATTGCCGAGGACGACAAGATTCCACTCCTTGAGCGCGTCGATCCCGGTGATCGACGAACCCGACTGCGCCAGCACGGGCAAAGCCGCCAGCGACGCCGCGACGACCGCCGGGGCGAGGTAACGAAAAGCAAAGGACACTGTAAAAACCTGTTTAAAGGGGAGATTCGCCGATTCCGGCGTTGCAGCCCCTTACCGCATTTGGTTTTCATAGACCATAGGTCGCTCGTCCCATTTCGGCACAGGCGGTCCGTTCGTTCTGCAAGGCGTGGCAAATCTGCGGCAGCGTCAGTCGATCGCGTTCAGCAGATCCCCAATCTTGCCGAACATCTCGTCGATCTGGACCTTTTCGACGATCAGCGGCGGCGACAGCGCGAGGATGTCGCCGGTCGCGCGGACAAGCAGGCCGTTGTCGAAGCAGGCATGGAACAATTCCATCGCACGCGCGGTCGGCGCGCCGGGGCGCGGTTCGAGTTCGATGCCCGCGACCAGCCCGACGGTGCGAATGTCGATGACATGGCGCCGGCCCTTCAGACTGAACGCGGCTTCTTCCCAATAAGCGGCGAGTTCGTTCGTACGGTCGAACAGGCTTTCGCGCGCATAGAGGTCGAGCGTCGCCAGCCCGGCGGCGCTCGCCAGCGGGTGCCCCGAATAGGTGTAGCCGTGGAACAGCTCGATCCCGCCCGGCACGCCGTCGATCACCGCGTCGTGCAGCTCGCGCTTCACCGCGACCGCACCCATCGGCACCGCGGCGTTGGTGAGGCCCTTCGCCATAGTGAGGATGTCGGGGGTGACCCCCCACGCCTCGGCTGCGGTCGCGGCGCCGACGCGGCCGAAGGCGGTGATCACCTCGTCGAAGATCAGCAGGATGCCGTTGCGGTCGCAAATCTTGCGGAGCCGCTGGAGATAGCCGGCGGGCGGCAACAGCACTCCGGTCGAGCCCGCCATCGGCTCGACAATCACCGCCGCGATCGTCTCCGCCCCGTGCAGGTCGACGAGACGCTGGAGGTCGTCGGCCAGCTCGGCGCCATGCTGCGGAAAGCCGCGCGTGAAGGCATTGCGCGCCAAGTCGTGGGTGTGGCGGAGATGGTCGGTGCCGGGAAGTCCCGGCCAGGTCCGGCGATTGCTGACGATGCCGCCGATGCTGATGCCGCCGAACCCGACGCCATGATAGCCGCGCTCGCGCCCGATCAGCCGGGTGCGCGTCCCCTGCCCCCTCGCGCGCTGCACCGCGAGCGCGATCTTGAGCGCGGTATCGACCGATTCCGACCCGCTGTTCGTGAAAAAGATCCGGTCAAGCCCCGCGGGCATCAGCTCGCCAAGCCGCTGCGCCAGCTCGAATGGCGCCGGGTGGCCAAGCTGGAAGGTCGGCGCGAAATCGAGCGTCGCCGCCGCCTTGGCGATCGCCTCCGTGATCTCGGGCCGGCAATGGCCGGCGTTGCTGCACCACAGGCCCGCGGTGCCGTCGAGAATCTCGCGCCCGTCGCCCGATCGGTAATGCATGGCGCTCGCCGCGACGAGCTGGCGCGGATGCGCCTTGAAAGACCGGTTCGCGGTGAAGGGCATCCAGAAGGAGGCCAGAACGTCGTTGTCACCCTGCATTGCGCATCTCCATGACCGTCCGACGCGCCCGCGCTGTTCCGTGTAATTTTATTCCAAAGGTCACGAAAGTCACGCTACGTCCCCCTCTTGTTTCGCCCCTGCCGATGAATACGCCATGCAGGGCGCGGTCGCAGGAGACGGGATGCGCGGGCATCGACATGGCGTAACGCTATCGCGCCCGAATAAAGTAGGACAGCGAAAAATCGTCTGACGGAATGGCGGCTTTGGGGTGGGGAGCGGACGTTGAAGGATGGCGCTACTTTCCCCTCCCGCAAGCGGGAGGGGCGGCGAGACTTACGAACTTTGTTCGTTAGTCGCAGCGGGGTGGGTCCTTGCACCGTCGCTGCCCACCCCCGACCCCTCCCGCCTGCGGGAGGGGAGAAGATAGGTCCGCTTCCGGTCGAAACCAGACATTCGCTCCCTAAAGATCCACGGAAAAATGGCCGATACCGGCCCCTCTGGCGCTTCGTCCGGGGTTGCGATAGGCTGGCCTTCCACAAGCGGGCCAGTTCCTCGGCCCAATCGGGGGCGCATGGCGGTCAATCTGGAACAATGGATCAGCGAGCACGCGGTCGACGAAGTCGAATGCATCGTCCCCGACATCAACGGGGTCCAGCGCGGCAAGGTGCTGCCCGCCAAGAAGTTTCTGTCGTCGGTGAAGGACAAGTCGCTGCGCATTCCCGGCAGCGTCTTCATCTGCACCATCGACGGCCATTACCCGGAGGATATCGACGATATCTGGGACAAGGATCCCGACAAGATATTGCTCGCCGACCCGGACACCATCTGCGTCGCGCCGGGTTTCACCTCGCCGACCGCCTTCGTAATCGCCGATGCCTATAACGGAGACGGGACCGAGGTCGACATCGCGCCGCGGACGATCCTGAAGAAGGTGCTTGCGCTCTATGCCGACAAGGGATGGAAGCCGATCATCGCGCCCGAAGTCGAATTCTATCTCGTCTCGCCGAACGCCGACCCCGACTTTCCGCTGACGCCTCCTGTGGGCCAGTCGGGCCGTAGCGAGACCGCGAGCCAGCCCTATGGGCTGGAAGCGATGAACGAATATGAGGATATCATCGATCATATCTATGACGATTGCGAGCTGATGGGGCTCGATATCGACACGATGATCCACGAAATGGGCGCGGCGCAGCTCGAGGTGAATTTCATCCACGGCGACCCGCTGCGCCTCGCCGACGAGGTCTTCCTGTTCAAGCGCGTCGTCCGCAATGTCGCTAAACAACACAATGTCTATGCGACCTTCATGGCGAACCCGATGGCGGGCCAGCCGGGCAGCGCGATGCATATCCACCAGTCGGTCGTCGACGCAGAGACCGGGCGCAACCTGTTCGCGACCGCCAACGGCCGCGACAGCGCGGCCTTCCGCTCCTACGTCGCCGGGCTGATCCGCTTCATGCCGCAAATCTCGCCGATGTGGGCGCCCAATGTGAACAGCTTTCGCCGGATGCGCCCCGACAGCGCGGCGCCGATCAACGTGCAATGGGGCATCGACAATCGCTCGTGCGGGTTCCGCGTGCCGGTGTCGGACCGCAACAACCGTCGGGTCGAGAACCGCCTGCCCGGCGCCGACAGCAATCCCTATCTGGCGATCGCAGCCTCGCTCGTCTGCGGCTATATCGGGATGGTCGACCGCATGATGCCCCCGAAACCGATCACCGGCAGCGCCTACAATCGCGCACGCACCCTGCCCCGCACGTTGGAAGCAGCGCTCGACCGCTTTGCTTCGTGCAAGAAGGTCCGCAACCTGCTCGGCGACGATTTCTTCGAAATCTTCTTCGCGGTGAAGGATTATGAGCTGTTCAACTATCAGTCGGTAGTGTCGAGCTGGGAGCGCGAACATCTGCTGATGCGGGTGTGACCAAGCGATGATTTCCGGACCCTTCCTCCCCGTTCGCGTCGAGCGAAGTCGAGACGCCGTGCAGGCATGATGGGCGTCTCGACTTCGCTCGACGCGAACGGAATTTAGAGGTCTCCTCACCGATGACCGATCCGCTCGCTGACAGCTACTACGCCGCGACCGCGCATGATTGGCGGCCGCGCACCTTCGATGGTGAACTGGCGTGCGACGTCGCGGTGATCGGCGGCGGCTTCACGGGTCTCAGCGCCGCGCTGGCTTGCGCCGAGCGCGGCTTTTCGGTGATCCTGTTCGAGGCCGAGCATATCGGCTTCGGCGCCTCGGGACGCAACGGCGGACAATTGATTCCCGGCCTCCGCTGGACGGCGTCCGAACTGGAAGAAGAGTTCGGCCGCGAACGCGCCGATGCGCTGTTCGACCTCTGCTGGCGCGACAATCGGGTGAAAGCGCGGATCGCCCGGCACGGCATCGCGTGCGATCTCAAAACCGGCCATCTGGAGGCGGCGTGGACGCCGAAGGATTTGGGCGCAATGCAGCGCGAGGCCGATTACCTCGCCGCTCGCTTCGGCTATGCAAGCGATATCGTCGCGAAGGCCGATATGGGCGCCCATATCGCGAGCCCGCTCTATCATGGCGGCATCTACGATCCGCAGGGCGGGCATTTCCACCCGCTGAATTATGCGCTTGGACTGGCGAAAGCCGCGGAAGCCGCCGGAGTTCGCATCATCGAAAAAGAGCGCGTCACGGGCCTCCTCGATTTCAACCCCGGCGAATTGCTCACCCGCGACGCATCGGTCGAGGCGCGTTATTTCATCGACGCGACCGATAGCTGGATCGGCAACCTCGAACCCGATCTCGGCCGCTACACCGTGCCGATCATGAACTATAATATCGCGACCGCGCCGCTCGCGAATGCCGATGACCTGCTGCCCAGCGACGCCGCGGTCGCCGACAGCCGGTTCGTGCTCAACTATTTCCGCCTCTCGGCCGACAAGCGCCTGATCTTCGGCGGCGGCGAGCGCTATTCGCAGACGCCGCCGCGCGATATCGCGGCCTTCGTGCGGCCGTTCATGGCCGAGGTGTTCCCGCAGATCGCCGACGCACCGATCGATTACGGCTGGGGCGGTGCGGTCGCGGTGACACGAAACCGGCTGCCCCATATCGGGCGGCGTGGGAATATCTTCTTCGCGCACGGCTTTTCGGGGCACGGCGCATTGGTGACGACGCTCGCGGGCGAGTTGATCGCCGAAGCGCTCGCCGGTACCGCCGAAAGGTTCGATGTGCTGGCGAGCCTGCCGTCGCGGCCGTTTCCCGGCGACAAATGGCTCCGGCGCCCTCTCGCTACGCTCGGCCTGCTCTGGTATGCGCTGCGCGACCGATTGGGGTGAAGGAGCGTAATCCATGTCGAAGTCATCGGGCGTGATCGCCCCGAGGTCGGAGGCCGAAGCCTTTTTCGCGGCCAATCCCGACGTGGATTCGATCGAGCTCATCTATACCGACATGGGCGGCGTTCCGCGCGGCAAGCGGCTACGCCGGCACGAAGTGCTTGCGGTCTATGACAGCGGCCGGATGATGCCCGGATCGATCACCGTCGTCGACATCACCGGACAGGATACGATCGAGACCGGCCTCGTGTGGGAGGACGGCGATGCCGACCGCTCGATGAAGCCGGTTCCCGGCACGCTCGTCCGCACGCCGTGGGGCGGCGACCATGCCGCGCAGTTCCTGACCAGCTTCTACGAACTCGACGGCACCCCGCACGACCTCGACCCCCGCCACGTTCTCGGGCGCGTGCTCGATCGCTTCACTGCCGACGGGCTGACGCCGGTGCTCGCAATCGAGCTCGAATTCTACCTCGTCGATCCGCGCCGCGCGCGCGACGGGTCGATCCGCCCCGCGCGCCCCGGCTACAGTCGCGATACACCGCGCAATGTCGAGGTCTATGGCCTGCGCGAACTCGACGATTTCCGGCCTTTCTTCGACGCGCTTTATGTCGCGGCCGATGGGCAGGGCCTGCCGCTCGAAAGCGCGATCTCCGAATTCGCGCCCGGCCAGTTCGAGTTGACCCTGCGCCACAAGCCCGATGCGCTGCGCGCCTGCGACGATGCGATCATGTACAAGCGGCTGGTCAAGGCGATCGCGCAGCAACACCGCCTCGAGGCGACCTTCATGGCGAAACCCTTCGCCGAACAGGCGGGGAGCGGCATGCATATCCATGTCTCGGTCGATGACGCGAGCGGCGCGAACATCTTCGCGAGTGACGATCCCGAGGGCACTCCCGCGCTGCGCCATGCGATCGGCGGGATGATCGCCAGCGTCGGCGACGGCTTCGCGCTCTTTGCGCCGCACGCGAACAGCTATCGCCGCTTCAAGGCGAACAGCTACGCCCCGGTCGCACCGACCTGGGGCGTCAACAACCGCACCGTCTCCTTCCGCATCCCGGCAGGGCCGCCCGCGAGCCGCCATGTCGAGCATCGCGCCTGCGGCGCCGACGCCAACCCCTATCTCGCGGCCGCGGCGGTGCTGGCGGGGATGCATCACGGGATGACGAACAGGGCCGATCCCGGCACGGCGGTCGTCGGCAACGGCTATGACCGGGAGAACAGCGGCGGCGAGAAGCCCCCGTCGAACTGGTTCGCCGCGGTCGATCGCTTCCATGCCTCGGCGTTGATGCGCGACTATCTCGGCGACCGCTTCGTCGACATGTTCAGCATCGTAAAGCGCGTCGAGCAGGACCATTATTTCAGCGTCGTTCCGACACTCGATTACGACTGGTATCTTCGCAACGCCTGATCTCTTCAAAAATTTGCGCAGTGCCGCAAAATAGCCTCTTTCCAACCCGCCATTATTGAGTCAGCTTGCCCCATTGAAACAGGGAGGCCGGCCATGGATCTGAAAGACATGTTGGGGCAAAGCCGCGGTCGCCGTTCATTGCTGCAGGCGCTGGGGGTCGCGGCGGTTGGGATCAGCTTCGGCGGCCTTGCGGCGTGCGGCAAGGGCGAAGGCAAGAAGCTCGCGAACGGCGAGGAGGCCCGGCTCAACTTCTACAACTGGGACACCTATATCGGCGAGACGACGCTCGACGATTTCAAGGCGGCGACCGGCGTAGACGTCACGATGGACCTGTTCGACAGCAACGATACCCTGTTCGCGAAGTTCAAGGCGGGCAATCCCGGCTATGACGTGATCGTGCCCTCGAACGATTTCGTCGAGCGCATGATCCGCGCCGACATGCTGCAACCGCTCGACCATGCGCAGATTCCGAACATCAAGAATATCGACCCGAGCTTCATGAACGTCGATTACGACCCGGGCCGCAAATTCTCGATGCCCTATACCTGGCTGGTGCTCGGCATCGGCTATCGCAAGTCGAAGGTGAAGGCGAAGCCGGATAGCTGGAAGGTGCTGTTCGATAGCGACGAATATAAGGACCGCATCGCCTGGCTGTCCGAGGCGGGCGACATGTACCGCCTCTATGGCAAATATCTCGGTAAGTCGGTCAATGCCCTCACTCCCGCCGATATCGAGATGATTTCGGCGATGATGATCAAGCAGAAGCCCTATGTGAAGAAATTCCACGAGGACGACGGGCAGGATCTGCTGATGAAGGGCGATTGCGACGTCGTGCTCGAATATAATGGCGATATCGCGCAGGTGATGACCGAGGATGACGACCTCGATTTCATCGTTCCGAAGGAAGGCAGCCAGTTCAATTCGGACACGCTCGCGATCCCGAAGGGCGCGCCGCATCCGAAGAACGCCCACGCCTTCATCAACTATATGCTCGATGCCGAGGTCGACAAGAAGATCACCGAAACGATCCTCTTTCCGACTCCGAACGCGGCGGCCAAGGCGCTGATGCCCGACAGTTACAAGAACAACCCGGTCATCTATCCGCCCGCCGACGTCCTCGCGCGGTGCGAATATGCGAAGTTCAACGAAAAGCTGCAGCCGCTCTACGAGGAAGCCTTCACCAAGGTACGGGCGGCCTGATCGCAACATCCTGAAAGGGGCATCGGGGGGATGGCCGAACAGGACTGGAAAGCCAACAAGAGGGTCTTCGCGGCGGTGTCGCTGCCGACGCTGCTATGGACGCTCGTCTTCTTCGTCGTCCCGATGGCGATCGTCTGGTTCTACAGTTTCGGCGAGAATGCCGGGCTCAACGAAATCCACGTCTCGGGCACGCTCGACAATTACAAGCGCGCGACCGAGTGGCTCTACCTTGGTATCTTCGGCAAGAGTTTCGCGGTCGCCGCGCTCGTCACGCTGATCTGCCTGATCGTCGGCTTTCCCGTCGCGATGGCGATCACCTTCGCGAGCGAGAAATGGCGGCCGTGGCTGCTGCTCGGCATCATGCTGCCCTTCTGGACCAATCTGCTCGTGCGCACCTATGCGCTGATGATCCTGCTCGGGCAGCAAGGCTATGCCAACAAGGGGCTCGGGGCGCTTTGGGGCGGCGCGAGCTGGGTGAAGACGCTCGTCGGGCTCCAGCCGCTGCCGACGTGGGAGCCGGTGCAGCTTCTCTTCAACAATTTCGCGGTCGTCTTCGGCCTCGTCTATGTCCATTTGCCCTTCATGGTGCTGCCGCTCTACGCGGCGCTCGACCGGCTCGATCGCAGCCTGATCGAGGCGAGCCTCGATCTCGGCGCCGGTCATTTCCGCACGATCATGCAGATCGTCGTCCCGCTCGCCGCGCCGGGGATCGTCGCGGGGGTGATGATCACGCTGATCCCCGCGCTCGGCGCCTACCTCACTCCCGACCTGATGGGCGGCACCGACAGCCAGATGATCGCGAACGTGATCGAGCGCCAGTTCAAGAAGGCGAACGACTGGCCCTTCGGCTCGGCGCTCTCCTTCATCCTCATCTATGCGATGTTCATCCTGATCGCGCTGCAATCGATGCGCCGGAAAGTGCCGGAGATCGATTGATGGCGCTCTTCTCCCGAACCCCGATCGCCCCGCTCGAATATAGCCGCACCCTGTGGATGCGCCTGTGGGTCGGCGCAGTAATGGTCTTTCTCTATGCACCGCTGATCGTGCTGATGATCTTCAGCTTCAACGACAGCAAGCGCAACGTGGTGTGGCGCGGCTTCACGCTCAAATATTACGACAAGGCGCTGAACAACGACGCGCTGATCGAGGCGCTGGTCAATTCGCTGACCATCGCGGCGCTCGCGACGATTTTCAGCCTGATCCTCGGCGCGGTCGCGGCGGTGATGCTGTGGCGTTTCCGCTTTCCTTTCAAGGGTGCGATCGACGGGACGATCTCGCTGCCGATCATCGTCCCCGAAATCTGCATGGGCGTCGCCTTCCTGATGTTCTTCGCCAAAGGGCTCCACTGGCCGACCGATCTCGTCTGGCCGCTCAACCTGGGCGCGATCACCATCGCCCACATCACCTTCTGCTTCCCCTTCGTGACGATGGTCGTGCGCTCGCGCCTCGCGAGCTTCAACCGCGAGCAGGAGGAAGCGGCGAAGGATCTCGGCGCGGGCGAATGGCAGATGTTCCGCGACGTGCTGATCCCGCACATGAAGCCAGCGCTCGTCGCGGGCGCGCTGCTGTCCTTCACGCTCAGCCTCGACGATTTCGTGATCACCTATTTCACCAGCGGGCCGGAGACGATCACCTTTCCGGTGAAAGTCTATTCGATGCTCCGCTTTTCGGTGACGCCGGAGGTCAACGCGGCTTCGACCATTCTCATCATCCTGACCGTCGTCCTGACCGCCATCGCGCTGAAGCTGCAGGGCGTGAAGGCGATTGCGGAGACGCATTGATGCAATTTTTCATCCCGTTCCGTGTCAAGCGAAGTCGAGACACCCATAAGGCGCGCACCACCGATGGGCATCTCGACTTCGCTCGATGCGAACGGTGAAGATAGGTAGACCATGACCGACGCCCCACCGATCATCCAGATCCAGAATATCTCCAAGCGCTTCGGCAAGGTGACCGCGGTCGACAATGTCAGCCTCGACATCCAGGCGGGCGAATTCTTCGTGCTGCTCGGCCCTTCGGGCTGCGGCAAGACGACATTGCTGCGCATGATCGCGGGGTTCGAGCTGCCGACCGAGGGCCGCATCCTGATCGACGGACAGGACATGGCGGGCATCCCGCCGAACAAGCGGCCGGTGAACATGGTGTTCCAGAGCTATGCGGTGTTCCCGCATATGAGCGTCGCCGACAATGTCGCTTATGGCCTGAAGATCGCGGGCGTGCGCGGCAGCGAGGTGCACGACCGCGTCGCCGAAGCGCTCGAACTGGTCAAGCTCGGCGGGTATGAGAGCCGGATGCCCGACCAGATGTCGGGCGGTCAGCGCCAGCGCGTCGCGCTCGCGCGCAGCCTCGTCATGCGGCCCAAGGTGCTGCTGCTCGACGAGCCGCTGTCGGCGCTCGACGCCAAGCTGCGCGCGCAGATGCAGTTCGAGCTTTCCGAATTGCAGGAAAAGGTCGGGATCACCTTCGTCACCGTCACCCACGACCAGGACGAAGCGCTGTCGATGGCGTGCCGCATCGCGGTGATCAACAAGGGCGAGGTATCGCAGCTCGCGACCCCGTCCGACCTCTACGAATATCCCGCCAACCGCTTCGTCGCCGATTTCGTCGGCTCGGTGAACATCTTCGAGGGCAAGCTGACGTTGGACGAACCCGACAAGGCGGCGGTCGACTGTCCGGGGCTGGGCAAGGTCTATCTGAACCACGGCGTTACCGGCCCGCACGGCGCAGACGTCTGGGTCGCGCTGCGGCCGGAGAAAATCTATCTTCACGTTCCCGGCGCGGGCAAGGCGGTGAAAGCGGCCGCGCAGGACGCGCCCGACGGGCATAATTTCGCGCGCGGAACGATCAAGGGGATGAGCTACCTCGGCGACATCACGCTGTTCGAGATCGAACTCGAAAGCGGCGCGCGCCTCCGTGTCTCGCGCCCGAACCTGTCGCGCCACGACCAGGAGGATTTCACCTGGGACGACAAGGTGAGCATGCACTGGCGCGCCGATAGTCCGGTCGTGTTGCTGGGATAGATTACCCAAAGACGCAACCCGCCACCGTCACCCCGGACTTGATTCGGGGTCCCGCTTTTCGGGCGTCGCTCAGCCGGACCCGGATCAAGTCCGGGGTGACGAGGTTAGTGGGCCTTCTTGCCCGGCAGGAAATGCAGCACGCCGGCGATCAGTCCGCCCAGAATCAGCCCGAACACACCCGCGCCCGCGGCGGCGATCAGCCATTCCCATACGCCCGCCAGCGGCAGACCGCCGCCAACTTTCAGTGCGAAGGCGTGCAGCGCATGACCCAGCCCGCCGATATGATATTCGTCGAGCCCGTGCAGCACGATCTGTCCGCCGACCCACAGCATCGCCGCGGTGCCGATCGTCGCGAGCGCGGCGAGCAGCTTCGGCATGAAGGCGACGAGCCCACGCCCGATCCCCCGGCGCGCGGCATTGCCTTCCTTCGCCATGTGCAGACCGATGTCGTCCATCTTCACGATCAGCCCGACGACACCGTAGACCGCGATGGTGATCAGCACTGCCACGACCGCGAGAGTCGCGCCGCGCATGACGAGATGCTGGTCGAGCACCTCATTGAGGGCGATGACCATGATTTCGGAGGAGAGGATGAAGTCGGTGCGCACGGCACCCTTCACCATGGTCTCCTCATGATTCCTGTCGGCGACGATCTCGGCGTCCTCCGCCAGGCTGGTCTTGTCCTCCCGCAGCGCGTGCAGCACCTTCTCGGCGCCCTCGAAGCAGAGATAGGCGCCGCCGAGCATCAGGAGCGGCGTGATCGCCCACGGCAGGAACGTCGAGAGCAGCAGCAGCGCCGGCAGGATCAGCACCAGCTTGTTGAACAGCGACCCTTTGGTGATTCGCCAGATGATCGGCAACTCGCGGTCGGGGGTGAAGCCGGTGACGTAGCGCGGCGTCACCGCGGTATCGTCGACCACCACCCCCGCCGCCTTCACCCCGGCCTTCGACGCCGCGGCGCCGACATCGTCGATGCTCGCGGCGGCGACCTTGGCGATGGTGGCGACGTCGTCGAGCAGGGCAAAAAGGCCGGATGGCATGGGGGCTAGGTCTTTCTTCTAAAGTGTTGTGCCTTGTCCCTTATCCGTTCGCCCTGAGCTTGTCGAAGGTCGTCTACCCTTCTCCGTCATCCCGACGAAGGCCGGGGTCTCACCCTAGCCACCCGACGCACCGGCGAGATCCCGGCCTTCGCCGGGATGACGGATGAAAGGTTCAGAGCGCCCGCAATCTCGGCTCGATCTCATCGAGCGACTTGCGGATGATGGCCACCATCGCGTCGATCTGTTCGGTCGTGATGATCAGCGGCGGGCACATGACGAGGCTGTCGCGGATGCCGCGCACCATCAATCCGTTCGCGATGCAGGCGTCGCGCGCCATCGGTCCCGCCGTTCCCTCGGCGCCGCCAAAGCGGGCGCGCATATCCTTGTCGGCGACGATCTCGACCGCACCGAGCAGGCCGATCGCGCGGGTCTCGCCCACCAGAGGGTGATCGTTCAGGGTCGCGAGCGCCTTGGCGAGATGCGGGCCGGTGACGCTGCCGGTGCGCTCGACCAGCCCTTCGCGCTCGATGATCTCGATATTCTTGAGCGCGACCGCGGCGCAGACCGGGTGCCCGGAATAGGTATAGCCGTGGACGAAATCGCCGCCGGTCTTGAGCACGTCGACGACATGGGCGGCGACCGCGGTCGCCGAAATCGGCAGATAACCCGACGACAGCCCTTTCGCCATCGGCATCAGGTCGGGCGTGAAGCCCATCGTCTCGTGCCCCCACATCTTGCCGGTACGCCCGAAACCGCAGATCACCTCGTCGGACACGAGCAGCAGGCCGTATTTGCGCACCACCGCCTCGACCTTCGGCCAATAGCCCTTGGGCGGGATGATGACGCCGCCCGCGCCCTGCACCGGCTCGCCGATGAAGGCGGCGCAATTTTCGGGGCCGACCTCGAGAATCTTGTCCTCGATCGCCTGGACGCAGGCGTCGCAGAACGCCTCCTCGCTCATCCCCTGCCCTTCGCCGTAATAATAGGGCTGGCGGACATGCTCGACGCCGGGGATCGGCAGGTCGCCCTGCGCGTGCATCGCCTTCATCCCGCCGAGCGAGACGCCCGCGACGGTCGAGCCGTGATAGGCGTTCCAGCGGCTGATGAAGACGGTGCGCTTCGGCTCGCCCCTCAGCTTCCAATAATGGCGCACCATGCGGAAGACGGTGTCGTTCGCCTCGCTGCCCGAGGCGTTGAAGAAGATGTGCGGCAGGCGCTGGCCGGTGAGTTCGGCGATCTTCGCCGCGAGCGTCACCGTCGGCGGCGTCGCGGTCTTGAAGAAGGTGTTGTAGAAGGGCAGCTCGCGCATCTGCGCCGCCGCCGCCTCGACCAGTTCCTCGCGGCCATAGCCGATGTTGACGCACCAGAGGCCCGCCATGCCGTCGAGGATGCGGTGGCCGTCGCCGTCGGTGATGGTAGCGCCCTCGGCATGGGTGATGATGCGGCTTCCGCCGAGCCTTTCGATCTCGGCCCAGTCGGCCTGCGCGGGCAGATGATGCGCGATGTCGAGACGGCGCAGTTCGGCGATGTCGTAATTGCGGGGCATGAGCTTCTTCCTGCTCTCCCCTCCCTGAAAGGGAGGGGTCGGGGGGTGGGTAAGGACGTTACAGGGAAGAGCGCTCGCCTGCGGCGAGCCGCCCACCCGCGTTCAGAGTCACGTGCCTCTGAACGCCCCCTCCCTTTCAGGGAGGGGAGTCCCGGTTCAGGGCGAAAACCCAAGCCGTGCGAGATAGCGGTTATAGCGGGTAACGCAGCGGTTCATAACGCCCCCCTGAGCGCCCGGCCGAGCAGGCGGAAATAGGTCCGGCTCTGGTCGTTGTCGTCGGTCGCCCATTCGGGATGCCATTGCACCGCGAGCAGGGGCGCGCCGTTCGGGCGCGCGCTATAGGCCTCGACGAGCCCGTCGGGCGCGCGCGCCTCGACCTGCAAACCGTCGGCAAGGTCGCCGATCCCCTGATAATGAACCGAGTTCACGTCGAGCGACGGCGCGTCATACGCCGACGCCAGCCAGCCGCCTTCGACCAGATCGATCTTGTGATGATGGTCGAACATCGCATCGAACGCCACGCCGTCAGGCGCATGATGGTGCAGCAATTCCCCGGCAGCCGAGGTATCGCGCCGCAGCGTCCCGCCCAGCGCGACATTGATCTCCTGAAAGCCGCGACAGATGCCGAACAGCGGCCGCTGCGCCGCGATCGCCGCTTCGACGAGGTCCAGCATCATGCGGTCGCGGTCGGGGTCGAACGGCCCCTCCCCCGCCGCCGGATCGCCATAGCGCGCCGGCTCGACATTCGACGGCGTGCCGGTCAGCAGCACCCCGTCGAGGCGGCCGACCACCTCGCCCGCTTGCATATAGTCGGGCAGCGACGGGATGATCAGCGCGGCGCAATCGGCGTGGCGCATCGCCGCGGTCGCATAGCGGTTGATCACCACCTGCGCGACCTCGCTCCCGACCGTGCGGTTGCAGGCGATGATGCCGAGGACGGGGCGTGCGGCCATGCCCCTTGCTGCCGCGTTTCAGCGCGCGGCGCCAGCGGAATTTCAGGCGTATCGGCGCGCGAAGGCAGCGGCGGCACCGAACAGGCCGGGCTGCGGATGCGTGATCAGCTTGACAGGCAGTGCCGCCATGAAATTCTCGAACCGTCCCTTGGCGACGAAACGTTCGGGGAAGCCCGAGCGGACGAGTTGGTCGCGGATGCGAAGGCCTAATCCCCCCGCGATCACGACTCCGCTCGCCCCCTGCGCCAGAGCAAGATCGCCAGCGACGCTGCCGAGCGACAGGCAGAAGCGGTCGGCGGCAGCGGCGGCGAGCGCATCCTCGCCGCGCATCGCGCGGGTCCAGATGGTGCGGTCGTCGAGCGGCGTGATCGCGCGCCCCTCCATGCTCGCCAGCGTCTCGTAGATGTCGACGATGCCCGGCCCCGAAACGACGCGCTCGACCGACACGCGGCGATGACGCGTCCGCAGCCGCGCGAGGATCGCATCCTCGATGCTGTCGAGCGGCGCGAAGTCGATATGGCCGCCCTCGGTCGCCTGGACACGATAATCGGCGCCGTCGCGCCACACATGCGCGACACCAAGGCCTGTGCCGGGGCCGATGATGCTGATCGTCCCCGTGACAGGCAGCGGCTCGTCGGGGCCGGTCAACCGCTCGAAATAAGCTTCGCCAGCCTGCGCGACGGCGTGCCCTACCGCCTCGAAATCATTGACCAGCGCATAGCGATCGACGTTCAATTTCTCGCCGATCAGCGCCGGGCGGATAATCCAGGGATTGTTGGTAAAGCGGATGATCTCGCCGCGCGTCGGCCCGGCGATCGCGATGGCGACCGCGCGAGGCAACGCACGGCCCTGCTGCCGCTCGAAATCCTGCCATGCGGTCTGGAAACTCGCATGATCCTTCGTATGCAGCGTCGCTTCCGGCCCAAGTGCGACGACGCGGCCGCCCTCGACCTCGGCGATCGCGAAGCGCGCATGGGTGCCGCCGATATCAACCGTGACGATGGCTTCGCTCATGACTCTCCCTTGCGTTTGTTCGGGAGGGCATGTCGCATCGCATCGGCCGACGCAACCGCCATAGCTATGCGCGCGCGATCGGCGACGAGACCTCGATGCAGGGGGTGGATCGAGGCTCGCCGCCCGGATCGGCCACGATGTCGCCCGCGAATCGTTGCCGCGCGGCGACGGCCGGCCCTTGTCCGCCTGCGCCTAGCGACTCTGCTGGCGCAAATAGGCGATCACATCGGCGCGGCGGGCGGGGTCGGTCAGGCGAAAGCCCATCCGCGTTCCCGGCACCATCGCCTGCGGATTCTGGAGGAAGCGGTCGAGCGTCGCTTCGTTCCAGACGATCCGCGCGCCGCGCATCGCGGGCGAATAGGTATAGCCGCGCGCGGTTCCCGCCTTGCGCCCATAGACGCCGCGATGCGCCGGGCCGACGCGGTTGGCGTCGAGCGAGTGGCAACTTCCGCAATTGGCGGCATAGAGTCTGCCACCGCGCGCGGGATCCCCGCTCGGCGCCATCGCCATCGCGGTGGCCGCAACGGCCAGCCAGGCCGCCGCAGCCGTTTCAAGTGCCCACCGCATGGCTCAACCGAACATGAAGGCGGGCTTGGGCAGCGCTTCGCCGAGCGCCGAGGTCAGCAGCGACCAATGCGCCGCCTCATCGGCGGCGATCTTCGCGCAGACCTGCGCGAGGTCCTTGCCGCCGAGCGACGGCATGACGCCGATATAGGCGTTGGCCGCCCCCAGTTCGTGTGCCTGCGCGAGGCGCAGGATATCGGCCTGGGTCTTGATCGCGGCGATGTTGAGGCTGGTCATATAGTCGGCGCGCGACTTGGGCTGGACCGGCTTGCCGCCGAGTTGGCCAATCGCGCCGGCGAGCGCATCGCGGTGCCCCTTGTGCTGGCCCTGGAAGACCAGCGCAAGGTCGAGCACGGGCTTTTGCAGCAGGCCGCTTTCGGCACCGATCTGATACGCCTCGATCGCTTCATGTTCGAGCCCGAGCGCGACGTTCAATATGTCGATGTCGCCGGCATTGGCGGCGCCTCCCGGTTCCTTTCCCGCCGCGCGGGCCAGCGCCGGCGCGTCGCCCAATATCCCGATAGCGACAGCGGAGAGGGCCACAGTGCCGGTCGCGCGCAGCAATCCGCGGCGCGAGCTATAATGTTCGATCATCGAAAGCCTCCTTTGCAGTCGGCGCGGCGGGAATACGCCGCGCGATGGCGGTCATTCGATGCGGATGCGGGCGCGGCGTTCCCGAAAAAGATTCCGGAACATTCCCCGCGCCGCGCCATCCAATGCGCTCCGAAACGCCAAGGATATGTCATGGATTTATTGCAGCCCCCCGCCTCCGCCGACCGCCACGACTGCGAAACCCTCGATCCGGCAGCCGCACCGCGCCCCGGACGCGCGGCGGTCGAGGCCGCCGTCCGCACCCTGATCGCGGCCGCGGGCGACGATCCCGCGCGCGAGGGGCTGCGCGACACGCCCGCCCGCGTTGCGCGCGCCTATGCCGAATGGTTCGCGGGTTATGCCGTCGATCCCGCCGCCTATCTGGCGCGCGTCTTCGACGAGGCGAACGGATATGAAGACACCGTCCTGCTTCGCGACATCCCGCTCGTTTCGACCTGCGAGCATCATCTCGCGCCGATCACCGGGCGCGTCCATGTCGCCTATCGCCCGCGCGGCCGGGTCGTCGGCATATCGAAGCTGTCACGGCTGGTCGACGCCTTTGGCCGCCGGTTGCAATTGCAGGAACGATTGACCCAGCAAATCGCCGACACGCTGTTTTCCGTCCTAAAGCCGCACGGCGTCGCGGTGATCGTCGAGGCGCGGCACGGCTGCATGACGACGCGCGGCGTCAACCAACCGGGCGTTGCAATGGTGACCAAGGCGTGGCTCGGCGATTTTCGCGAAGATCCCGACCTGCGCCGTGATCTGCTCGCCGCAATCCCGTTCGGACTCGATCGCTAGAGCGGATCGGGCCAGCCGCGCTCTGCCCGCAGCCGCCGCATTACAGCGTCGACCAGCCGGTCGCACCGGGCGCCAAGGAAGGGAAAACTGCCGCGCAGCGCGTCGGCAAGCGTCGCGTCGAGCGCCGCGCGAAGCTGGCGGCGCGCACGGTGCAGCCGGGTGCGGACGGTCTCGGCCTGGATATCGAGCAGACCCGCGACCTCCTCGACCGAGCGGCCCTCGATATCGCGCAGGATGAAGACGAGGCGGAAGGGCTCGGGCAGGTCATCGACCGCGCGTTCGAGCAGCCGCCGCACCTCGGCGCGCGCCGCGTCGGCCTCGGGATCGTCGACGACCTTGCCGCCCGGAAAGCCGAGGATCAACGCGCCCGCCGCCTGGCTCCGCTCGACCTGATCGAGATCGACCAGCGGCCGCCGGCGGCGCAGGCGGCCGCGGCTTTCGTTGATCACGATCCGCGTCAGCCAGGTCCCCAGCCCCGCCTCGCCGCGAAAGCCGTCGATCGCGGCAAAAGCGCGCGCATAGCTTTCCTGCACGACATCCTCGGCCTCCGCATCGTCGGCCATGATCGCGCGCGCGACGCGGAACAGCGGCTGATTGTAACGCCGCATCACCGCACAAAAGGCCAGCGGCTCGCCGCGCCGCACCTGCTCGACGAGCCCGGCGTCGGCCATGGCCTCGAACCCGCCTGCCGCCGTCACCCCTGCCGCCATCACCGATGAATCAGCCATCGACACCTCCCGCCAAAGGCGATTGGATGCGGCACGCGCAAAAATGTTCCCACGAAATCGCTGGCCGCGGCTCCGTTTAGGCGGGAATATCGATCGATGGAAGGGAATGGCGCGCCGTCACGGATTCATCTGATAACTACGTGTCGCCGCTTCTACTACGCTAGGGCCGCACTTCCCCGCATTGCCCCGCCGTTCCCGGTCGCCATGCGCTTTCACACGCTATGGCATAAGGGAACGGTCAGCGTAGCGCGCGATGGTGCGTCCAGCCTTTGTCGGTCAATATCAGGTCGTCGGCGTCTGTCGAGGGGGGCTTAGCGACCGCTTCGGGGATCGCCGGAAGCGCGGCAGCGATGGCCGGGTTGCTCACCCAAGACGCAACATCCTTGAGCGTGTAACGGTAGGTGACGCGCGTCGCCTTCACCCCTGCCATGTCGGTCGGCTCGGTGAAGTTCTCGACCGCCTCGATGTTGCGCCGGGCGTAGCAAAGGTTCACGCCCCGGAGGAATCGGTCCCCGTCTCGCAGGGCACCCTTACCGGCGTCGGTCCGGCTGTATCGGACCCGATCGCCGGCAAGCGGTTCGACCGAGAGCAGGCCGGCAGCGACGGCCGCGTCCAGCGCCGGCTTGTCCACCTGGCGCGATGCTTCGCGCTCGATCGGCAAGCTGCCGCTCCTATCGAGCCGGACGCAATCGGGATGCTCATCGAACCACGCCTGCAAGGCTGCTTTGAGATTGGCATCCGTGGTCGTCTTTGGGTCGTCGGTCATCTTGGGATTGCTGCAAGCCGCGACCGCCAGGGCAGCCGCGAGCATCGTCATCGCCGCACGTCTCATCCCATCCCATCCTCCCTTCCAGCTCGAGCGCGCTGCATAGATCGTGAACGGTGAAGGCTGCAATCCAACCGCGTCGAGCAACGTCATAAACTCGACAATTGGTGTCGTTCAATCTAAACGGCCCGCCGTGGGCACCATTCGCACCTTCATGACTCGCCATCACTGGCTGGCCGCCTGGCTGGTCGCGGCGGCGGTGCTGTTGAAGGTGCTGATACCAGCCGGCTTCATGCCCGGCATGGCAAACGGCATGATGGTGGTCCAGCTCTGCACCGGGCAGGGCGCCCAGACAGTCATGATGGAGATTCCCGGCCAAGCCGGTGATCATGACAAGAGCGATCACAAGCGCGCCGAGATGCCATGCGCCTTCTCCGGCCTGTCAGCGCCTACCCTGGCGGCAGCCGATCCACTCCTGCTCGCGGTCGCCATTGCGTTCATCATCGCGACCGCTTTCCGCACTGTTTCGCGACCCGTCCTACGGCGTCGTGTCTATCTGCGACCCCCACTGCGCGGACCACCCGCCACCGCCTGATCCATTTATCTGAAGGACGACGCGCGAACGGACCGACTAGGGCGGCCGTGAGCGGGCAGTCGTTCATTCAAAATATTGGATGGGGAAACGGAATGGGGATTAGAAAAATATCGGGCCATCGGGACCACGGCCGCGCACTCAGCATTTGGCCGAAAACCTGGTCTGAGGAAGAAGTAGAACAGATTGCGAAGAGGGTGGTCGCAACCTACGGCCCCAAGAGCCTTCAGTATCTCGTCGATGAAATGCAGGCGGCTATCAGAGCCGATGACGACGATCGAGCGAAGCTGCTGGATCGCGTTCGCCGTCTCGTCGAGCAACGCTTGGCGGATAGCCGAAGGCTGACCGGGGTGGCCCACTCGTGACCCTGTTCCGGACCTTCGTCGCGCGGCATCGCTGGCTGGCCTTCTGGCTGGTTGTCACCGCGCTGGTGGTCAAGCTGGTCGTGCCGGCGGGCTTCATGCCCGCTTTCGCGAACGGCACGATGACGATCCAGCTCTGCACCGGACAAGGCGTGCAGACCATCCAGATGGAAATCCCCGGCACGGCCGGAGATTCCGACAACCACGATCACCATAAAAAGGCGGACATGCCCTGCGCCTTCGCAGGGCTCTCGACGCCGACTCTCGCGGCAGCCGATCCGCTTCTGCTCGTAGTCGCCATCGCGTTCATCATCGCGACTGTTTTCCTCTTCGTTTCGCGACCCGTTCTGGCGCGTCGCGCTTACTTGCGACCCCCGCTGCGCGGACCACCCGCCACCGCCTGATCCATCCGAACGCTCAACAACGCACGCGCGTCCGTCCTAACGGCGCGCGCGCCGGATCAGGATACTATCATGGCATATTCAATCGCCGGGCGGCCTCTGCGGCCGTCCGATCCTGCCGATGCCGGCAGGCTCCCCGCATCTGCATGGTTCGAGCCCTGCACGCTCGACCTGCGCATGGTCGCCAACCGATCTGCCCTGCCGAAAGGGACCAATCTCGTCCTCATCGGCTTCGGCCTGGTCATGGCGGCTATGTCGCTGCGCTTCGTGCTCATCGGCGCATGGCCGGTGCTCGTGTTCAGCGCCCTTGACCTGACTCTGCTTGTCACGGCGCTCCATGCTTTTCGTCGGACCCGTCCGCCCGAAGAGCGGCTGACGCTGGTCGATGGCAAGATCGTCCATCTCAGTATCGACGATCAGGGCCGCGAACAGCGGCTCGCGCTGCCCGCCTATTGGACGAAGCTCGACCTGCGCGGCTCGGAAGTCTCGCCCGCGCTCGCGCTCATCTTCCGCAACCACCGCTACCCGATCGGCCTCTGCCTTGCCGCAGATGAACGCCGCGCGGTCGCCGGGATCATCGCCAACACGCTGGCCGCAGCTCGCTGAGCGCCGCCAATCCGTCCAAACAAGGAAATCCAAATGTTCAAGATTGCTCTGGCGACTTCGGCCGCCCTGTCCGCCCTGGCGGCCGCCAATCCCGCCGCCGCCCAAAAAGCCACCCCGGATCAAGAGGTGGATACGATCATCGTTACCGGCACCAAGTTCTCCGGCGACTTCGGCGCGAAGTCGGGCATCCCGATCGAGCGGGTGCCGCAGAGCGTCCAGATCGTCACCGCAGACGACATTATCGAGCAGGGCGCGCGATCAATAGGCGACCTGCTGCGCGGCGTGCCGAGCGCCAACGCGGGCTACTCGCGCGTCGGCGCCTACCAGTCGTTCAGCCTTAAGGTGCGCGGCTTCCTTGCCGATCAGATGCGCAACGGCATCCGCCAGCGCTACTACGAGGATGTCGATGCGTCGGCCCTGTCCAACATCGAGCGCGTCGAAGTTCTGAAAGGCCCATCGGGCGTGCTCTACGGCCAGTCGGCCGTGGGCGGGATCATCAGCATCGTCACCAAGCGCCCGCAGGAAGAAGCGGCGGGCAGCTTCGCCGGCACGATCGGCAACTACGATCAGAAGATGCTCAGCTTCGACATGACTGGCGGCCTCGCTCCCGGCCTTGCCGTTCGCGCGACCGGCGAAGTCGAACGCTCCGGCACGTTCGTCGATTTTCAGGACATGGATCGGCTGAACGCGGGTCTCAGCCTGCGCTATGCCCCATCGGATAGCATCACGGCCAACCTGGTCGCCGAATATGTCGAGCGGAAGACCCGGCGCTATGTCGGCTTGCCCATTCCCGGCACCGTCCAGTCGAACGGTGTCGGAACCCTCCGGCGCGGCCTCAACCTCAGCGAGCCCGATGTTGACCGGATGGACGCGAACGCGCCGCTCGTCCAGGCGTGGGTCGACGTGAAGCTGTCGGACAACTGGACCCTCACACCCCGGTTCCAGTATCAGGAGTTCAATACGAGCTTCCTGCAAATCCGGCTGCAAAGCCCGCGAGCCGATCTCGTGACCATCAATCGTAACGGTCGCGTGGGCCGCGAGGACGATGCCTATACCATCGCGCAGCTCGACCTCTCGGGGACGGTGAGAACGGGGCCGATCACGCACAAGCTGCTGCTCGGCTATGAATATGACCGCGAGCGCGGTCGTTTCACTCAATACAACCTTACCAACGTCACGCCGATCAACGTGGTGAACCCGGTCTATGGTTTCAGGGGCGTATCTCCGGCTCGGGCCTTCGCCTTCGACAGCTTCTACAACATAGACGGCCATGCGCTCTATGCGCAGGATCAGATCGCCCTCACCGACCGCTGGGACGTGATCGGCGCGATCCGGCATAGCTGGATCGAGGCGGCGAATGGAGACTATGGCGGGCCGGCCGCCGATCGGTCGCGCGTCCAGTCCACCATCTGGCAACTTGGCTCTACCTATCGCCTGAACGACGCGCTTTCCGTCTATGCCGGTTACAATACCGGCTTCGACATCGAGAGCAGCGCAGGCGCGCGGGCCGCCGATGGCAAGCCCCTCAAGCCGGAAGAGTCGAATCAAGCGGAAGTCGGGCTGCGGCTTCGGCATGGCACGCTGCGGGGCAGCGTGGCTGCTTTCCAGATCAAGCGGGTCAACGCGCTCACCACCGATCCCAACAACCCCGATTTCAGCATCAATGTCGGCGCGCAGCGGGTGCGCGGCGTGGAGATGGAGGGCGAATGGCACCCGCTGCCCTGGTGGTCGATCTCGGCGGGCTATGCCTACCTAGATTCCAAGATCACGCGCAGTAATGATGGGGATCAGGGCTCGCCGCTCGGTGACGTGCCAAAGCACACCGTCACGGCGCGAACCTCCATCGCCATCCCCGGCACGGCCCTGTCGCTCCGGGGCGGGATCAACCATATCGGCAGCCGCTTGCTGGTGAACGGCAGTTCGGTGCGCCTGCCGGCATACACCATCGCGGATATTGGCGCGGGCTATCGCCTGGGAGCCGTCACGATCGACGCGACCGTGAACAACCTGTTCGACAAGACCTATTACACGGCGTCGGGCAACAGCTTCGCGGTCATACCGGGCGATCCCCGCACCTTCTCCCTGCGCCTCGGCGTCAACTTCTAAGGGAGGCGAATATGGCCGTGACTGCGATCGATAACGATCCGCCAGCGCGGCCCACCGCCTATCGGGCGGTGTGGCGCTGGCATTTCTACGCGGGGCTGTTCACGGCCCCGCTGCTCGTAATTCTTACGCTGACGGGCGCGCTCTACCTATTCGACCGGGAAGTGGATGGCTGGTGGAACCGCGAGATTCAGACCGTGGCCGTCGCCGGTGCGCCGCTACCGCTGGCGACGCAGGAGGCCGCCGTGGCACGCGCCCTGCCGGACGCGCGGATCGGCCGCGTCCGCTTGCCTCATGGGCCAGGTGAGGCGTCGGTGTGGAACGTCCGCTTGCCCGATGGTGCGATGCGCGACGTCTATCTCGATCCATACCGGGGCCGTGTGACCGGAACGGTCGATCCCGCGACCCAACCGACGAACATCATCCGCGACTTGCACGGCAACCTCATGGCCGGCGAGGCGGGCAGCTACGTTGTCGAGCTGATCGCCTGCTGGACGCTGGTGATGCTGGCGACGGGCATCTGGCTGTGGTGGCCGCGCCGGTGGAAGCTCAAGGGCGTATTCGTGCCCCGGCTGTCGGCGACGGGGCGGCGCTTCTGGCGCGATCTCCATGCTATTCCGGCAACGGTCAATGCCGTCCTCGTCGCCCTGCTCATTTTAACCGGCCTCCCTTGGTCGGCCTTTTGGGGCCACCAGTTCGCTCGGATCGGGGAGAGCGTGCCGTTCATCGCGCCGTCGCCCAACTTTCGCGCGGCGCCCAAGGTGGACGGCGGAGCTGGCGCCAACGATCATGCGATGCACGATCCCGAGGCCGCGAAGCTGCCCTGGACGATCCGCCAGACCACACCACCGCATGGATCGGGCGGCCATCATCACGGCGACCATCAACGGATCGGCATCGCCGATATAGAGCGGCTGCTACCGCTGCTCGACCGGCAGCAGTTCGGCGAAGGCGTGCGTATCTTCTACCCCGCTGATCCGGCATCCGTGTTCACGATCAGCTATGTCCCCGACAAGGCCGAGGGCCAACGCACCATCTATGTCGATCCGGCGAACGGCAGGATCATCGGTAATGTCGGTTGGGAAAACTACAGCCCGATCGCCAAGGCCGTTGAATGGGGCGTGGAGCTTCATGTCGGGCGGCAATATGGCCTCGCCAACCAACTCGCGAATCTGACCGTCTGCCTGGCGCTGATCGGCGGCGTGGTCGCCGGCATCGTCCTATGGTGGCGCAGACGGCCCAAGGGGGAGTTGGCGGCGCCGGCCCTACATCCTACGGACAGGCTACCTCCGATCGTCGTCGGCATGATCGCGGCAATGGCGATTCTGTTTCCACTCGTCGGCGCGTCGTTGCTGATCGTGCTTGGCTTTCAACGCTCGGTGCGGGCATTCGCGCGAGTAGGAAGAACGTGATGCCGTTCGACATCCGTCAACTCCGTTACGCCATCGCGGCGGCCGATCACGGCAGCTTCTACCGGGCCGCGCGGGCATTGGATGTCGAGCAGTCCACTCTTAGCCGAAATATCCTCAAGCTGGAGCGTGTGGTCGGCACAAAAATCTTCGATCGCTCGCGCGCGGGAGTTACCATGACGATCGCAGGAAGCGCGTTCATCCGCGCGGTGAAGCCTATGGTCGCCAATGCGGACAAGTTGGTGGCGACCATGCGGGCGGCAGGGCAAGGCCGCGCAGGCGGTCTGATGGTCGGGCACTACAGCTCGGTCTCGGCCGGAAATCTACGCGCGACCATGCTGGGCTGGCGTAACGCACATCCCGATGTCGATCTGGATGGCGTGGAAGCCGATCGGGGCGCACTGCTCGCCGGACTCGATACCGGCGAGATCGACATTGCGATCCTCGTGGGCGTCACTAGCCATGACGGGTTCCGGCACGAGCCGTTCTGGAGCGAGCGCGTGCTGGTGGCGCTGCCAGCCAGTCATCCGCTGGCCGAGCGCGACCTGCTCCACTGGACAGACCTTCGACGCGAGCAGTTCCTGCTCACGGCCGCCGATCCCGGCCCGGAAATTCGCGACATGTTGCTCGGTCGCCTGTCGGTCGCGGGAGTCCAGCCGGACATCAGGATGCACCACGCCAGCCGCGAGACGATCCTGAGCATCCTGGGCGGCGGTCTCGGCCTCTCGATCATCTGCGAGGGTGCGACCGGAGCACGCTATCCTGATGTGGTTTACCGGCCCGTCCACGGCGAGCAGGGGCCAGTGCTGATCGGCTTTTCGGGATACTGGCGGAATGACAACGGCAATCCCGCGCTGCGTCGCTTTCTCGCCTTCGTGCGCGAACGCTATGCGCTGTCCTTCGACATTCCATGAGGCTGACCCTGGCGCTGCGCCTTCGCAAATGCCCGGTCGGTCGCCATGAAGCGGGCGAGCATGGGCGCGACCAGCTTCTCCGGCGCAACGGGTTGTTGTCGTGTCTCGGCGGCGAGCGCGGAAGCATAGGCGACAAGATCGCGGTGGACGGCGGCGGGTAGCTCGACGTTGATCTTGACCGGGCGGTCATCGGCCAGCGGCCCCAGCTTCAATTTCGTCATCGTGTCGCTCCGATCGGTTCAAGCACGAGGTCGCGGGTGATGACCACGCGCAAGGGATGCCCCGGCCGGATGGTGAGCGTCGGCTGCACATTGAGCTGGCGGCGCACGATCTGCTGGCCGGTCTGATTGATGGTGTCCTGCGTGCCCCTGCGCAGGGCGCGAATGAGATCGCCTTCGCTGTCGGCCGCCAGCTCGGTCCCCATGCCGAGCAAGGTCGAGATGGCAGCGGCTTTCAGCATATTGCCCCAATGCTGGTTCACGCGGTCCTGTAGCCCCGCGAAACCGGCCGGATCGGCGCCGGGCTGGCGCTCGAGGACGATCGAGCGCCCGTCCGGCATGATGAGGCGATCCCAGGCGAGCAGCACGCGGGTCTGCCCGGCGGCGATCTGGCTGTCGTATTCGCCGGTCAGCCGCGCGCCCTGCGGAATGAGCAGGATGCGCCCGGTCGGGCTGTCATAGACGTTCTGCGTCACCTGGGCGGTGATCTGGCCGGGAAGGTCGGAACGGACGCCCGTAATAAGCGCGGCAGGAATGATGCTGCCCGCCTGCACGATGTTGGGCGATGCCGGTGTGGTCAGCCGCTCGACGCTCACCGTGCGCGGGTTGGACGCCTGCGCCATGAAGGCGCGCTTGCCGGCCTGGTCGCCCTGCGACGCCGCTCCATCCGGCTGTGTAGGGACGGCGGAGTCCGGCGCTGCGCCGACCGTCGGCATGGCGGCCCCGCCGCTCGCCGTGCCGCTGCCGAGGAACAGGCTGGCGGTGCGGGCGGCGTCGCGTTCCTGCTGCGCACGCTGGCGGGCGGCTTCGGCGGCCTGCGCGCGCGGATCGGATTGTCCGGTTCCCATCGGCGGGACGGGCACGTTCTCGCCGCGCTGCTGCGCCGACAGGATCGGCCGCCCAAGATCGCCGGGGAGCGGCGCCCCGAGTTTTGGAACCTGGCTGTAGTCCTTCGGGCCGGACGTGATGTTTTCGGCGGTCGCCCTGCCTTCCGTCCCGTAAAGTTCCTGCCGCTCGCCCTTGTCGGGAGGATTCAGCGCGTAGAGCAGCGCGCCGCCGATGCCGAGACCGGCGGCGGCGCCGAGCGCGGCGAGCGCCTTCCTCGACAGGCGCATGACGCGCGGCGGATCACCGCGAAGCTGGAACGCGCGAGGATCGGCAGGCGCAGGCTGCGGCGCTGCCTGCGGTGCGGCCGGCGCGGGCTGCTGCGGAACAGGTTGTGCGGGCGTGCCGGCGGGATCGCTCACGGCCGCCCCCGGCGTGCTTCATCGCGCAGGATATGCACGCGCCGCTCTGTGCGCCGGTCGCCCAGACGCAACTCGGCGCTGGCAAACAGCCGGTCCACCACCATGTAGCGGCCCTGGACGCGGTAGTTGACCAGCTCGGCATCGCCGGCCGCGCCGGTCACGAACAGCGGCGGCATCTCGCCCTGCGAGATCTCGGCCGCGAACTCGATGAACACCTGCCGGCCGTCGTCGAACGCGCGGGCCGGACGCCAGGCCACGCGGTCGCCTTCGATCCGGTAACGGAAATTGAGCGCGGCGATGTCGAGGCCGGTAGCGATCGGAGCGGATGATGCAGCGGCGGCGTTGGCGCCGCGCAGCGCGATGAGGCGGTCTTGGGGATAGGTCCAGCTCACCGACGCCATGTAGGTCGAAGGCGTCGCGCGCAGTTCCAGATGATAGGTGCGCCGCGAGGTGTTGACGACCAAGTTCGTGCCGATGTCGGACCGGGTGGGCTTTACGAGGATATGGACACGCGCCGTTTGGCCGCTGCCGCTCACGGTGTCGCCGATGATCCAGCGCACGGTATCGCCGGCCGCAACCGGCCCCGGCCCCACGAGATGCTCGCCTTCCTGCAAGGCGATGTCCGTCACCTGGCCGGGCGCGGTATAGACCTGATAGAGCGCGCCTTCGGTCCAGGGATACTGCTGGATGGCGTTCACATAGCCGTCACGGGTAGGCTGGATGCGAGCGGCGGCGTTGGCCGCGCCGACGCGCTGGCGCGGATCGGACGGCTCGGACGGCCGCGCGCCGGCCTCTACCGGCTTCAACTGGCCGGGGAGCGGCAGGGGCTCGGGGATCGTCACCACCTCGACGGCGCGCGGCGGTTCCGGGGCCGGCGTCGCGGCGATCTCGGCCGGCGGCACGTTGGCCGTCTTGGCCGACGTGGTGGCGCAAGCGCCGAGAGCGGACGCGGACATAAGCAAGACTGGCATGGCGGCCTTGCGGAATCGGGGATGTCTCATTGGGCCAGCTCCTTCGACCAGTTGATTGCGTTCACGAACAGACCGAGCGGGTTCTTGCGCAGCGCGTCGGGCGTGCGCGGGGTCTGCACCGCGACGGTGAGGATCGCCGACCAGCGCGTCGTTTCGGCGAGACTGCCATCCTGATAGCGCCGCTCGGTCCATGCGATGCGGAAGCTGTCGCCAGAGGCGCGGATCACGCTCGATACGTCCACCGCGACTTGCACCCGCCCGACATTGGCGAACGGGTCATTGGCGCGGGCATAGTCGTTCAGCGCCAGCGCGCCGCGATCGGTCGTGAAGTCGTAGGCGCGGAGCCAGTTCTGGCGCACGATGATGGGGTCGGCCGGGATGCTCCTGACCTGCTCGATGAAGCGGGCCAGGTGGAACGCGATCTGCGGATCGGTCGGCCGGTAGCTCGCCTCGGCCGGTGCGACCGCCTGCGCTTCGCCGAGCCGATCGACCTGCACCACCCAGGGGACGATGTGCCCCCGCGCCGATTGCCAGACCAGGCCAACCGTAAGCCCGCCCGAGAGGGCAAGCGCGCTGAAGAAGGCAAGGCGCCAGTTCTTCGCCTGCACGCGGGCGGCGCCCATGCGGTCGTCCCATACCTGCGCCGCGCGCTGATAGGGGGTGACGGGTTCGGGAGTCTGGCCGTAGCGGATAGTGGGGCGTCGGAACATTGCGGATCAATCCTTCTGGCTGAGATCGACGGACGCGCCTCCGCCTCCGCCGTCGCCGCCGCGCAGCGTGTGGGCGGCGACCGTGGCGCCGTGGGTCATGGTCTGGCGTTGCTTCATGGCGGCGGCCCAGGCCGGCGGCCCGGCGGTCGATGATGCGGGCGGCGTGGCGCCGCCGGTGATCGTGCCGCCGGTCGCGGTGACGGCCGCGCGGCCGCCCGAGCGATAGCTGTCCTTCAAGGATGCGGCGGCCTTGCGCAGCGGCGACATGGCGGCGCCGACCGCCGCCCTGCCGACGCCGCCCGCGCCTCCGGCGACGGCCGCCGCGCCGGTCTTGCCGGCCGAACCGAGCGCATAGGCGCTCGATGCCGCGCCGGACGTGAACGCTGCGCCCCTGGCCGTTCCGCCGATGGCGCCGGCTGCCGCGCCAGCGCCGAGACGGGTTGCGGCTGCGCCTCCGACCAGCGCGCCGCCCGCGGCGAGCGCGGTCCCGGCCGCGGCGCCCGCGCCGAGCGCCGGGCCGCCCGAGACGATGCCGTTGGCGATGGACGGCCCGAAGATGGCGAGGCCGAGCAAGGTCAGCGCGGCGAGTGCGATCGCCATGACCTGCTCCATATCCGGCTCGACCACGACGGGCGTGTCGGTGAACTGGCTGAACAGCGTCGTGCCGATCCCGGTGATGACGGCCAGGACCAGCACCTTGATTCCGGTCGAGACGATATGCCCCAAGACCTTTTCGGCCATGAAGGCGGTCTTGCTGAAAAACGCGAAGGGCAGCAGCACGAACCCCGCCAGCGTGACCAACTTGAACTCGATCAGGACGATGAAGACCTGCACGGCGATGATGAAGAAGGCGAGGACGACGATCAGCCAGGCCACGAGCAGGATGAGAATCTGCGCGAAGTTGGCGAACAGGCCGACCGGCCCCATCAAGTCCTCGGTCGCGTCGAGCAGCGGCGCTCCGGCGTCGAGGCCGGTCGCCGCGATGCTGCCCGGCTTCATGAACTCTGCGAGGCTGAGGGCGTCACCACTCGCCTTGAGCCCCAGCCCCGCGAAGCTCTCGAACACGATGGTCGCAAGCGACTGGAAATTGCCGATGATGAAAGCGAAGGCGCCGATGTAGAGCGTCTTCTTCACGAGGCGCTGGATCACGTCCTCGTCGGCGCCCCACGCCCAAAACAGGGCAGCGATCGTCACGTCGATCGCTATAAGCGTCGTGGACAGGAAGCCGACCTCGCCGCCCAGGAGGCCAAAACCCGAATCTATGTAGCTGGTGAAGACGCCCAGGAAGGTGTCGATGACGCCGGTGTCTTCCATCACTGCTCGTCCTTGCCGAAGAAGCGGCGGCGCTTTGCTTCCCAGGCGGCTTCGCAACCGCTGTCGGGCATGGTGAGCGTCCGGCAGCGGCGCATATCGACGGTGATCGGGTTAGCCGCGCTTTCGCGCGCGGCCGGCGGCGGCGCGGCCGGTTCGGGACGGCGGGAAGCCGAAACGACGGCCACCGTCATCATCATGCCGGCCAGCGCCGCGCCGCCCGCGATTTTCGCCGTGCGGCTCATGTCAGTCGCGGTTGCGGAAGCGGCGGAAGCGTTCGCGCGCCTCGGCCTCGACGGCCGCGTTGCGCGCCGATTCTAGCGCCTGCGCCCGGCCCTGCGCCGCAACGGCGGCGGTAAGGTCAGCGAGCTGCTGCGATTGCAGGGCGAGAAGCTGGTTGCCCGCCTGCGTCGCCTGGAGCGCGCCGGTCGCCGACTGACTGGCCGAGACCAGGCTGTCCATCGTGGTGCGGGCGCCGTCGATGTTGCCGACGACGCCCGCCTGCACGCGCAGCGCGTCCTCCAGCGCGCCCACGCTATCCTCCCAGCGAGCGTTCGCGTTGGCGACCATCTGCGCGTGGTTGCCGGTCAGCGCCGCGCCCTTGTAGCGGTCGGTGAACGCCTGCTGGATATTCTGCACGTCGTAGGCGATGCGCTGCGCCTCGCCGAGAAGCTGCTGGGTGCGCTGCACCTGCTGCTGCAACTGCTGGAGCGAGCTGAACGGCAGATTGGCGAGATTGCGCGCCTCGTTGATGAGGCTCGTCGCCTGGTTCTGGATTTGAGTGATCTGATTGTTGATCTGCTGGAGCGCGCGGGCCGCCTGCAAGACGTTGGAAGCGTAGTTGGTCGGGTCATAGACGATACCGCCGAACTGCGCGTAGGCCGGCATCGGCGCGACGACGGGCACGATGACCGAGGCGGCGACGGCGCCGGCCAGGATGGCGCGGCGCAGGGAGAAGCGGGTCATAGGGGAAACTCCTGCTGCGGTTGATCGGGATCGGGGGGAAGAAGGTCGGCGGCCCAGGCGAGCCCGCGATGCCGCAGCCATTCGGCGGCGAACGCGGCCTGGCCGTGGACGGCTATGATGTCGGCGATGGCGAGCTGGTCGGTCTTGGCCGAGGCGGCGGCGAAGGCCAGCGCGACCTCGCCCAGCCCCAACTCGAACAGGCGGTTTCCTCGCCGGGACTGGCAGTAATAGTCGCGCTTGGGCGTCGCTCGGCTGAGGATTTCGATCTGCCGGGCATTGAGCCCGAAGCGTTCGTAAATCTCCGCGATCTGGGGCTCGACGGCGCGCTCGTTGGGAAGCAGGATGCGCGTCTGGCAGCTCTCCACGATCGCGGGCGCGACCGCGCTGTCCTTGATCTGCGCGAGCGATTGGGTGGCGAAGACGACGCTGGCGTTCTTCTTGCGCAGCGTCACCAGCCATTCCGAAAGCTGCTTTGCAAAGGCCGGCGATTTGAGCGCGAGCCAGCCTTCGTCGATGATGATGAGCGTCGGGCTCCCGTCGAGCCGGCCGCCGATGCGGTGGAACAGGTAGGACAGCACGGCCGCCGCCGCGCCGCTCTCCATCAGCCCTTCGGTCTCGAACGCCTGGATCGCCGCCTCGCCCAGCCGCTCGGATTCGGCGTCGAGCAAGCGTCCCCAGGGGCCGCCGACGCACCAGGGCGCGAGCGCCTGCTTGAGCTCTTGGCTCTGGAGCAGAACGGCGAGGCCGGTCAGGGTGCGTTCGGTGGGCGGCGCACTGGCGAGCGAAGTTAGCGCCGTCCAGATATGTTCCTTCGCCTGCGGATCGACCGTGACGTTCTCGGTGTCGAGGATGGCCGCCAGCCATTCGGCGGCCCAGGCGCGTTCGGCCGCCTCGTCGATCCGGGCGAGCGGCTGCATGGCGACGGTCGCGTCCTCGTCGGACAGCCCGCCGCCTAAATCCTGCCAGTCGCCGCCCATGCCGAGCACGGCGGCGCGGATGCTGCCGCCGAAATCGAACGCGAAGACCTGCCCGTTCTCGTATCGGCGGAACTGCATCGCCATCAGCGCGAGCAGGACACTCTTGCCCGCCCCGGTCGGACCGACGATCAGCGTGTGTCCGACGTCGCCGACATGAAGGGAAAACCGGAACGGGGTGCTTCCTTCGGTCTTGCCATAGAGCAAAGGTGGCGCACCGAAATGTTCATCCCGTTCCGGTCCCGCCCATACCGCTGACAGGGGGATCAGGTGGGCAAGATTGAGGGTGGAGATCGGCGGTTGCCGAACATTTGCGTAGGTGTGGCCGGGGAGACTCCCCAGCCATGCCTCGATCGCGTTCATCCCCTCGGGGATGACGGTGAAGTCGCGGCCCTGGATGACCTTCTCGACCAGCCGCAGCTTCTCGGCCGCTGTGGCGGGATCGCGGTCCCACACCGTCACGGTCGCCGTCACATAGGCCATGCCCGCATAGTCCGCGCCAAGCTCCTGCAGGGCGGTGTCGGCATCGGCCGCTTTGTTCGAAGCGTCGCTGTCGAGCAGCGTGCTCGCCTCGTTGGTCATCACCTCCTTCAAGATCGCAGCGACGCTCTTGCGCTTGGCAAACCACTGACGGCGGATTCGGGTGAGCAGCTTCGTCGCGTTGGTCTTGTCGAGCATGATCGCGCGGGTGGACCAGCGATAGGCGAAGGCGAGCCGGTTCAGCTCGTCGAGCAGTCCGGGGAATGTGACACTCGGGAATCCGATGACGGTGAGCGTGCGCAGATGATGCTCGCCCAGCTTCGGCTCTAGCCCGCCAGTAAGAGGCTCGTCGGCGAGCAGTGCATCGAGATGCATCGGCGTCTCGGGGACGCGCACGCGCTGGCGCCGCGTCGAAATCGTGCTGTGCAGATAGGTCAGCGTCTCGGAGTCATCGAGCCAGCGAACCTCGGGCACGAAGCCTTCGACCAGATTGAGAACGCGGTCGCTGCGATCCGTGAAGCTGGCCTGCAACTCCCACGGATCGACGCCCGCGCCGGAACGGCCCTCATACAGCCAGGTTTCGGCGCGGGCGGCGTCCTCGGCCGGCGGCATCCAGAGCAGGGTGAGGAAATAGTGGCTCTCGAAATGCGCGCCTTCCTCGCGGAACTGTTCGCGGCGCTCCATGTCCACGAGCGCCGAGACCGGATCGGGAAAATCGGATTCGGGATAGTCGAGCGCGGGCGTGCGCTGCGCCTCGACGAAGATCGCCCAGCCTGATCCGAGACGGCGCAGCGCATTGTTCAGCCGCGCCGTGGTGGCGACCAGCTCGGCCGGCGTGGCGCTGTCGAGATCGGGGCCACGAAAACATGCGGTCCTTTGAAAGCTGCCGTCCTTGTTGAGCACGACGCCTTCCCCGACCAGCGCGGCCCAGGGCAGGAAGTCGGCGAGGTTGGCCGCCCCGTTGCGATATTCGCGCAAGCTCATCATGGCCGCATCCACGTCGGATAGCGGATGTGGCGCCGGGCCACGTCCACGAATTGCGGATCGCGGCGCGCGGCCCATACAGCAAACACATGGCCGATCGCCCAGATAGCGAGGCCCGCGATCCAGAGGCGCAGGCCGAGCCCGATCGCGCCTGCCAGCGTCCCGTTGACGATGGCGAGCGAGCGCGGGGCGCCGCCGAGCAATATCTGCTCGGTCAGCGCCCGGTGAACCGGCGCAAAATAACCCGCGATCCGTTCGCCCTGATCGGCCGCGCCGGTCATGCGATCAACGCCCCGCCGCCGAACGAGAAGAAGGTGAGGAAGAAGGAGCTGGCCGCGAAAGCGATGCTGAGGCCGAACACGATCTGGATCATTCGCCGCGACCCGCCGTTCGTGTCGCCGAAGGCCAGGGTCAGGCCGGTCACGATGATGATGATGACGGCGATGATCTTGGCGACCGGCCCCTCGATGCTTTCGAGGATCGACTGGAGCGGCGCTTCCCACGGCATCGACGATCCGGCCGCGTGCGCCGGCAGCGCGTATAGCAGCCCGGCGGCGGTGATCCCGGCGTGGCCGAGGCGGTCGAGCATGGTTCCGCCCAGCAGGCGGCGCTTGGTGTTCTTCTTCATGGCAAGTCTCCCGGTTCGGTGGTGGAAAGGGGCGCGAGGCGGTAGTCGCCGGTCGCGGGATCGAGCCCCGCGACGCGGGCCAGCTCGGACAGCCGACGGCCGTGTCCGTCGCGGACCAGCACGGCGATCAGGTCGATGGTCTCGGCCACCAGCGCGCGGGGGACCGTGACGACGGCTTCCTGAATGAGCTGCTCCATGCGGCGGAGCGCCCCGAGCGCGGTTCCGGCGTGGATCGTGCCGACACCGCCGGGGTGTCCCGTTCCCCAGGCTTTGATGAGGTCCAGCGCCTCGGCGCCCCGCACCTCACCGATGGGGATGCGGTCGGGGCGCAGGCGCAGCGAGGATCGGACAAGATCGGACAGCGAGGCGACGCCATCCTTGGTCCGCATGGCGACAAGGTTGGGCGCCGCGCATTGCAGCTCGCGCGTGTCCTCGATCAGCACGATCCGGTCTGGCGTGCGGGCAATCTCCGCCAGGAGCGCATTGACCAGCGTCGTCTTGCCGGCGCCGGTGCCGCCCGCGACAAGGATGTTGGCGCGCGACGCCACGGCCCCACGCAGCGCGCCGGCCTCGGCCGGCGACATGATCCCGGCCGCCGCATAATCGTCGAGCGTGAAGATGGCGACGGCGGGCTTGCGGATGGCGAAGGCCGGCGCCGCGACGATCGGGGGCAGCAGTCCCTCGAACCTCTCACCGCCTTCGGGCAGCTCGGCCGAGACGCGGGGGCTGCCCGCGTGAACCTCGGCGCCGACGTGGTGGGCGACCAGGCGAACGATGCGCTCGCCGTCCGCCGCGCCCATCGTCATGCCGGTGTCGGAAATCCCTTCGCCCAGCCGGTCGATCCAGAGCCGGCCGTCCGGGTTCAGCATCACCTCGATGACGGCAGGGTCTTTGAGCCAGGATGCGATCGAAGGCCCCAGCGCCGTGCGCAGCATCCGCGCGCCGCGCGTGAAGCCTTCGGATCGGATCGGTTGGACGGACAAGAAACGGCCCCTGAAATGGGCCGGGCGACCAACCGCCCGGCGTCAGGGGCTCATCAAGAGAGCCAGGAAATCGAGCAGGGCAACAGTTACGTCGCGGCGTAGTAGAGGCGGCGGCAGATACTTATCCAGTGCGAAAATCCGACACGGACACATCTAGGACCGGTGCGCGCTCCGAATTGATTCGACCCAAGTTCGCCCGATCTCGCGGCCACCATCCGGCGAAGCGCCTCTGCGGCGCTTGCCGTGACCGGCCCGACAATATATGCTTGCAATGAGGTGCCATCTTGTCGACAGGTGTGCGTCGATGGAATAGGGGCAGGCATCGATGCGATGAAATTGGTCGATTTATTTTGTGGTGGCGGAGGTTTTTCCCTTGGCGCCCATAGTGCCGGTTTCGAAGTCGCTGCCGCCTATGACAATGACGAAATCCTAACTTCTTCGTATCCCGTCAATTTCCCCAACACAAAGCTCTTTCATCGAGACGTCGCCACCCTTTCGGGCGGAGAAATTCTTGCCGACGTTGACGGCGAGATCGCCGGAATCTTCGGTGGGCCGCCATGTCAGGGTTTCAGCGACATCGGGCGCCGCTCAAAGTCCGATCCGAGGCGAGAACTGTTGGGCCATTTTTTCCGGATCGTTGCCGAGGTCGAGCCGTCATTCTTTGTGATGGAGAACGTCCGGGGGCTTGCCTATGCGGATGCGCGTCCAGTGCTGGACGAAGCCTTGGAGAAGGTGCGGCCACGCTACGACATATTGGGGCCTCATATTTGGGATGCTTCCGATTTCGGTGCGGCGACCAAGCGGAAGCGCATGTTCGTGATTGGAATTCGAAAGGACTTGGAGGCGCCGCTCGACCACGCTGTGATCGATGCGCATAAACAGCCAGCAGCGACGGTGAAAGCAGCCATTGCGGACCTGTCGGACGCGCGGGCACTGCCGGACTGCCCTTCTCTTCCCGGCTACGACCGATGGAAAATCTGTCGCAAGGGCCTGCCCTCCGATTACGCTTGGCCGCTTCGGGCCGACAACAATGTATTTACGGGGCATCGGCCGACGGAGCATACCCCGCAAGTTGTCGAACGGTTCGCGTCGGTCAAGCCAGGCCAGGTCGATCCAGTCGGCCGCCACCCCAGGCTGAAATGGAAGGGCCAATGTCCGACGCTGCGCGCGGGGACAGGATCGGACAAGGGGTCCTACCAGGCGGTGCGCCCAATCCACCCCGAAGAAAATCGCGTCATCACCGTTCGCGAGGCTGCGCGACTGCAAGGATTTCCCGACAACCATCTCTTCCATCCGACCGTTTGGCATAGCTTCCGCATGATCGGCAATTCCGTGTCACCGATCATCGGGGCCGCGATCTTCACCGCCATCGGAACCCATCTGAACCTGCTTGCCGATGCACCTGCGATCGAGGCAGAGCAGATTTCCGAGGACCTGGAGATCTTCGCCGAAGCTGCAGAGTAGAGTCGGTGACGGATCGGTTGTCGCCCGAGCGAAGATCGTGGTTAATGTCGCGAGTGCCCTCGAAAAACACGAGCGCCGAAATACGCGTCCGATCTGCGGCTCATAGGCGTAAGCTGCGGTTCCGTATCCATCGCAAGGACTTACCAGGCACGCCCGACCTCGTTTTTGCCAAATGGGGCATAGCGATATTCGTGCATGGATGCTTCTGGCACCGGCATCCGGACTGCAAAAAGGCATCGACTCCCAAGAGCCGCGAGGAGTTCTGGCAGGAAAAGTTCAACCGGAACGTGCAGCGCGACCGCGAGAACGAAAAGGCGCTGCAAGCCAAGGGGTGGCGAACCGAAATCGTCTGGGAATGCGAGACAAAATCGCCTGAGATTTTGGGAGCCCGTCTGGATCGGATATTCGGTCTTTCCAACGGGACGAACGAGCCATGAAAGCCGTCCTCGATACTAAACCCGAATCCGCCTACGACGACGAAATCGCCAGCCGATATCATTTTCCGCCGCGCTATCTCACGCTAATGCGAAAATGTGTCGGCGACTGGGTGGTATTCCGACGTCCCCGAGCTGGCGGCGAAGGCATCGCTTATTTCGCGGTCGGGCGCGTTATAGGCATCGCTCCCGATCCTGCGATTGCCGGCTATCACTATGCGTCGATCAGCGATTTTCTGATGTTCGACAGACCCGTCGCCTGGCGCATCGATGGCCGATATGCCGAAGCTGCTCTGAGAGCGATCGAGAATGTCCCCCAAGTCGGGCTGTATCTCCGAGGCAAATCGGTCCGAGAGCTAGAGGAAGCGGACTTTGCGGCCATCGTCGATGCCGGTCTTTCCGACACACTCGATCCTGCAAATGCCAAGATGCTTGGCCTGGATGCGACCGATATCGATACCGCGACATGGGACGTCCTCCATGCGCCCGACGCGATTGAGCGGCGGACAGCTTCCATCCTTCTCAATCGAAAGATTCGCGACGCCAGTTTCAGGCGGGCCGTGTGTCGGGCCTATGGGGATCGATGCGCCGTGAGCGGGATCAGGATCGTGAATGGCGGTGGGCGATCGGAGGTGCAGGCAGCGCACATTTTGCCGGTGGCACTGGGAGGACCGGACGTCGTTCAGAATGGCATCGCACTCTCGGCGACCGCCCATTGGCTGTTCGACAGGCATCTGATTTCGATCGGCGAAGACTATAGACTACTGATCTCTCACAACAAAATACCGTCCGAACTGAAGGCGCTATTCGCTCCGCAATTCGATCGGGTGCTCCTTCCTGCCGATCTTCGATTGTGGCCGCGCCAAAGCTACCTAGCCGCGCATCGAGAGCGCTTCGGCGGCTCCTAACCATGAAGCTGTATGAAAAAATGTGCCGATCCCTATTGGCTTTAGCTTTGGATAACGCCGCCGAGGCGATAGGAGACGTTCGAGATTTAAGGGGGATGGAATGGCGCAACTAGTTCCGACCGATGAAAACGATCTTACGAAGGTCGATGCATCTCCCACCAAAGCCTTCTTCGTCGAGATCATCACGAAAGACATCCAGCTCGACGAAGCTATCCAAGACCTTGTCGATAACTGTATCGACGGCGCGAAAAGGCTGAGACCTGGACCGGATGCCGACTATAACGGACTGACAGTTACACTGGAAGTCGGGCCGAACGGCTTTCGGATCGAGGACAATTGCGGCGGCATCCCTCTCGATGTCGCCCGGAAATATGCTTTCAAGTTCGGTCGGGCCAAAGGCTTCCAGCGCACTTCCCATTCCGTTGGCCAGTTCGGCGTCGGCATGAAACGCGCGCTGTTCAAGATGGGGGACCGCTTCAACGTCATCTCCGTCGAACCGGCATACAGCTTTCGAGTCGACGTTGACGTGCCGGCCTGGGCCAACGACGACCTGAATTGGGATTTCGACATCAAGGATCTGGTTGCGGGACCGCATCCGGTCGAAGCGACGGGCACCCGTATAGAGGTCGATGCGCTGGACCCCGCCGTGGCGTCTACCTTCGGTCAGGAGGCTTTCGCCCGAAAGCTTCGCCACGATATCCGCGTGGTTCAGCAGCACCCGATGCGTATGGGGCTTAGCATCTCGCTCAACGGCGAAGCGATTATTCCGACCGAATGGCAATTGAAGGAAGGCGAGGGAATCGCCCCGGCCTATCGCCGGTTCGAGGACGATCTCGGGGCAGAGTCGCCTCTCGTCACGCGCTTATACGCCGGCGTGGGCGATTCCAGCCGCGCCCACGCCGGTTGGTATGTCTTCTGCAATGGCCGGTGCATCCTCGAGGCAGATCAGGAGGCCACAACGGGCTGGAGCGAAGTGACCGAAGACGGCGTGAACGTCCCGAAATATCATGGCCAGTTCGCAAGGTTCCGGGGATATGCGTTCCTCGATTCCGAGGATTCGAGCATTCTCCCCTGGAACACCACCAAGACCGGCCTCGACCTCGAATCCGATGCCTATCGACGCCTCCAGGGGCGTTTGATCGAAATCACGCGCCCGGTGATCGACTTCCTCAACAGCCTTGATGCCGAAAAAGACCTCGAAGACACGGACAAGGTTCTGAGTCTGGCGATAACGAGAGCTCCAGCCATCGCGTTGGAAAAAATCGCCGAGCGGCCGGTATTCACCTACACGTCGGTCCCGAAGAGAGGCCCATCTCTTGCGCGTATCAGTTACCAGAAGCCCCAAGCCGAAGTGGATAAGTTGAAGGACGCGCTCGGTGCCCAAAACAACAAGGACTTAGGCGAAAAGTCGTTCGATTATGCCTTCTCGAACTTAGTCGAGGACGATTGAGGTGGCCGGCTCGTTCAAAAAAATCGACTATCGACTTCGACCCGCCAAGCACGCCGAGCGCGTCATGTTGATCGACCTCTTCAAGCGTATGCGGTTCGCACCGATCGAAACGTATCAGTATATCGGTTTCGGCTCCGTTGCGTTCGTCGACTTCCGGATGGTCCACAAGGGCCTAGGAATCAAAGATCTAGTGAGTATCGAGGCTACCGACGATCCCGACGAACAGGCGCGCTTTCGGCACAACAATCCCTATGCTGGCCTGACACTTCATTTCGGACATTCAAGCGCGATTCTTCCCACCCTCGACCTGACCAAGCGTTCGCTGATCTGGCTCGACTACGACGGGTCGCTTTCCCGCTCGATGGCGAACGATCTGGCGACGGTCGGGCGTCATGCGCAGAGCGGCAGTTTCGTTGGAGTGACCTTCACGACCGCATTTCCGACCGTCAACCCGGATCGCGAGAAGGAACTGAAGAGGCTCAAAGAGGATTTTCCGGATTTTCTCGCCGATGATACGAAAGCTGTCGATTTTGACGGTGCCAAATTCGCCGAGTTTGGCAGATCAGCTTTAGGGGCGTTGTTGGCAAAGGCTGTCGCGGATGCCGATGCTGGCTTGCAGGATGCCAGCCGGAAACGTAGCGTTCGCCAACTTTGTTTCTTCAAATACAAGGACGGTGCGTCGATGGTCACGGTCGGCTGGATCATCGTTGCCGAGGCGGATCTTCCTATTTTTGAAGCTTGCCATTTCGACGCGCTCCCGTTCGTCCGAACCGGATCGACCACCTTTCGCATCAAGATTCCGCTCGTCACGCCGATGGAAGTTCGGGAAATGGAACGCAAGCTGCCGGACCTTGCAGCCGCAACCGATCTCGATTGGATTCCCGAGGACCAACGCAAGAATTTCGGGAGCATTTACCGATATCTACCGCAGTTCTCAGTGGTCGAGCAGGTCTGATCGGGCGGACGGATTCCGTGATCGGGCTGTCAGCCCCCTGCAGCTAATCCATTTCTACTGCGGGCTCGTCCGGGCCTATGTCCTTGGCGATCTCATCGAGCAGACTCTTGCCGCTGGCGTAGCGCCGGCCGAGCGTTTCGACGAAGCCCTCATAGCGTTTGCGGCCCTTCACCTGTGCGGTGGCCTGGTCCTCGTCGGGAAGCGGCGGTGTCACCGAAAGCCAGAAGCGCACGAACAGCGCCAGCGCCTCGGTAGTGAGGCCGGTGTTGCGCTCAAGCCGCTGGACCTGGCGCGAGAGGCGATCGAGCCGGCGCGCGAAGGCCGCCTCCATCCGGTCAGAGCCGTCCGGCGACATATAGGAGGCGACCGCCGCCTCCACGATCGCCGAGCGCGAGATGCGCCGCCGGATCGCCAGCTCGCTCACCTGGCGGGCCAGCTCGGGCGGGAAATAGACGTTGAGCCGAACGCGCATAATCCGCTCCTACAGCTCGATACCGTCGCCGGGATCGAGCGACGCCTGCCGGGCGACGCCCTGCATCCGGCGCCGCACCGCCGCCTGCCGCGCGACGTCCTCGGGCTCGTCCTCGACGATGGAAAACTCCTGCGCGGGCGGCGGCGCGGTCTTTTTCACGATGGCGACATGATCGGGCAGCTCCGGCTCGCGGCGCAGCCCGCCATTGGCGGCGTCCTCCTGCGCGCGGACGATCGCGGCGACCGCTTTGGGATCGGCGACGACGGCCAGCCCGGTCCAATCGTCCGGCCGGGCCTCGCCGCCAGCCGCGACCGGCGGCGTCGCAATCCGTTCGGAGAGCCGGTGGTCTTGAAAGTAGCGCGCCTTCTTCGCGCGGATCGGATGAACGCCCGCGACCATGACAATCTCGTCGTCGGGCGGGAGCTGCATCACCTCGCCGGGGGTGAGAAGCTGGCGGGCGGTCTCGGAACGCGAGACCATCAGATGCCCCAACCAGGGCGAGAGCCGATGCCCGGCGTAATTCTTCATCGCCCGCATCTCGGTCGCGGTGCCGAGCGCATCCGATACGCGCTTGGCGGTGCGTTCGTCGTTGGTGGCGAAGCTCACCCTGACATGGCAGTTGTCGAGAATGGCGTTGTTGGGGCCATAGGCACGTTCGATCTGATTGAGCGATTGGGCGATCAGAAACGACTTCAATCCGTATCCCGCCATGAACGCCAACGCCGACTCGAAGAAGTCCAGGCGGCCCAGCGCGGGAAACTCGTCGAGCATCAGCAGCACGCGATGGCGCTTGCCCGATGGGTTCAATTCCTCGGTGAGCCTGCGGCCGATCTGATTGAGCACGAGGCGAATGAGCGGCTTGGTGCGCGAGATGTCGGATGGCGGCACGACCAGGTAGAGCGTCGCCGGCCGCTCGCCCTCGACCAGATCGGCGATACGCCAATGGCAGGCGCGTGTGACCTGCGCGACGACGGGGTCGCGATACAGCCCTAAAAAGGACATGGCGGTGGAAAGCACGCCCGAGCGTTCGTTCTCCGATTTGTTCAGCAGCTCGCGGGCGGTCGAAGCGACGACGGGATGGACGCCCGCCTCGCCCAAATGCGGGGTCGCCATCATCGCGGCCAGCGTCTGCTCGATCGTGCGCGACGGGTCGGACAGGAAGGCCGCAACGCCGGCCAGCGTCTTGTCGGGCTCGGCATAGAGCACATGCAGGATCGCGCCGACCAGCAGCGCATGGCTGGTCTTCTCCCAATGGTTCCGCTTCTCCAGACTGCCCTCGGGATCGACCAGCACGTCGGCGACGTTCTGCACGTCACGGACTTCCCATTGGCCGCGCCGCACCTCCAGCAGCGGGTTGTAGGCGGCCGATTCCACATTGGTCGGATCGAACAGCAGGACGCGACCGTGGCGAGCGCGGAAACCGGCGGTGAGCGTCCAGTTCTCCCCCTTGATGTCATGGACGATGGCGGATGCCGGCCAGGTCAGCAGCGACGGGACCACGAGGCCGACGCCCTTGCCGCTTCGGGTGGGGGCAAAGCACAAGACATGCTCCGGCCCATCATGACGCAGATAGTGGATGCCGAGCTTGCCCAGCACCACACCATTGTCACCCAGCAGGCCGGCGGTGCGGACCTCTGTCACGCTCGCCCAGCGCGCCGAGCCATAGGTCTCTGCGTTCTTCAATTCGCGCGCCCGCCAGACCGACATGCCGATGGCGACGATGATCGAGATGACGCCGCCGGACGCGGCGATGAACGCGCCGGTCTCGAATATCGCGGGCGCGTATGCGTCGAACGAGAACCACCACCAGAAGAAGGCTGGCGGCGGATAGACAGGCCAGCCGAAAGCCGTGAACCAGGGCGGGCCAAGCTCGGGTTGATAGGCCAGCGCGGCGGCCGTCCATTGGGTCGCACTCCATATCGCTACGAGCGCGATCAGGAACACGGCGGCAATCTGTCCCCAAAGGATTTTGGTGGCGGACATGGGAGTCTCCTTCTTTCAGGGGGTGAGGCCGCGCCTGCGACCGAGTGACCAATCGATGCCGCCGCCGTTGCGGGCGATACCGGCGATCTGCCGGCCGAGCTGGCGCTCAAGGTCGTTCGACCAGGGCACGAGCCGAAATCCCAAGCCGTTGTCGATCATGGCGAAGCGACCGGAAGCGAGCGCGAGGCGCTGGCGGCAAGTGCCGGTGATCTTGTCGCCGACATTGGTCGGCTGGTAGGCGAGCCCCGTCCGGCCTGCGATCTCGGCACCTACCGCGTCCAGCTCACGGCGCCGCAGCGTGTCGAGCAGGTTGCGTTGCAGAACCACGCGGTTGCCGAAGCGGCGGGCAAGCCCTTCGCGCACGAGATGATCGGTGCGCTGGTCGAGCGCCCGCTGCACCTCCGATCCGAAACCGGCGGCCGTCACGCCCGCGCCGCGCTCGATGAGACGATGATCGAGCCAGGTCGCGCCTCTCGCCTTCACCTGGGCGGCGAGGTCCAGGTCGGATCGCGTGGCGAGGAACATCGTCGGCTTCGGATCGCCTGGCCTGCCGATGGCGCGCAGCTCGACGATGCCGCCCAGCTCCGGGCTGTTTTCCAGCGCCTCGATGCCGGGCAGTTGGACATGGTGGGTGCGGCCGTCGATGCCGTCGATCACGGCATAGGCTGAACCATACAGCTCGTCGTGCAGACCCTTGTCGATCAGCCGTCCGACGATCGGCGTTTGCGGCGCCGCGCTGACGATCTCGTAGGTGTCGAGGGGGCGCTGCAGGCCGCGATCGTTTAGCGCCTTGCCGATGGTGCGGATGATGTCGCCGCGCGCGCCCAGTTCGCGCAGCTTTGCTTTCGCGTCCGGCGCGACCGCCCACTGGCCGGGCGCGGCCTCGTCCGCGAGCCCCATCGTCTCAAGATGCTGCAAGCGGCCGATCATCAGGCGGCGGACCTGGGGATCGTTGGGTCCGGGGTGCTGGGGGCGCAAGTCGATGATGCCGAGTTCATCCGCCGTGCGGCCGATCTCGGCGTCCAGCTTGGTCCAGCGTTCCGCCGTCACCTCGCGTTCGAGCGCGCGGACGACTTCATGCTCCGGCTTCGGGCCAAGCTCGGCCTGCGCCAGTTCCTCGGCTCGCGAGCGCAGGTTGTGGCTGATATAGTCGCGGTTGATTACGAGGTCGGCACCCTGGTCGTTGACGCCGCGCACCAGCAGATGGACGTGCGGATTGTCGGTGTTCCAGTGATCGACCGCGACCCAATCCAGCCTGGTGCCGAGATCGGCCTCCATCTGGCGAACGAGATCGCGCGTATATTCGCGAAGGTCGGTGAGGTCCGCCGCGTCCTCGGGCGAGACGATGATTCTGAAATGGTGCCGGTCGTCCTTGCAGCGATCCGCGAACGCGCGACCGTCGGCGCCATCGCCATTGGCGTCGAACATCTGCGCGGGCGATCCGTCGCGGGTGACGCCCTCACGTTTGAGGTAGGTGATGTGCGCGGACAGCGGCGCCCTGGGCCGCCCGTCCCGGTGGAAGCGGGTGACGGGCACCATCTTGACCACCACGCGCCGGCCCGATCCGAACAGGCGGCTGCGCGCGAACGCAGTGCGCCCCCGGCCGAAGTTCGATTGTCCGCGTCGGCGCGCTCCGCCCCAGCCAGGGCGCCGGCCTCCACCGCTGCGAGCGGCGACGCGCAGCACCTCGGCAATCAGGCCGCGCGCGTTACGGCCCTGGGCCGCGCTGCGCTTGGCCTTCCCCGGCCGGACGCGGAAATCGCTGTCCTCGGTCACGGCCAGCGCGCTTTCCGCCGAAAATGGCCTATGGTGCCATTCGGCACTTTGATTTTGCTTGCTTTTTCCTTCCGAGCGGCACGCTCGCCGACCGACGCACCCGCATGAACCCCATGAAAAGCCTCGGCTTTTCGGGAAAATGGGGTGCGACTTATATCTTGCCGTCCCTTTCTTCGGCTTACTCCTGCCCCTCCAGCCCCTTTTCTGACTGCAACCGGCGCTCTGAAACCGGGGACGGTCATTGCGGTCGGGCCGCGCCAGCGCGGGACACGAACAGCGTTTCGGCGGCGGTTTCGCTGTCGCTCGAACGACGCTCCATCGGCGCGGCTTTGGTGGTTTCGGCGTCGGCATCGTCGTCACCGGGCGGCGCGGCGGTATCGCTCGCGGTGCGCACGAACAGCGCGGAACGACGCCAGGCGAACGGATCGGGCAGCGGCGAAGCGGCGGCAAGCTGCACGTCGCCCGCGCCGCCGATCATCGGTGCCAGCTTCGCCAGATAGGCGCGCGTCTCGGATGGAAGCGGACGGCCGCGCGACAGATATTCGTCGTAGCGGCCCGGCCCCGCATTGTAGGCGGCCAGCATCGCGGTCACGTCGCCATAGCGGTCGTGCATCGCCCGCAGGTAGGCCGCGCCCGCCAGTATGTTGTCGCGCACGTCAAAGGGGTCGGCCCCCAGCCCATAGCGGGCGCGCAGCGTCGCCCAGGTCGCGGGCATGATCTGCATCAGCCCCCGCGCTCCGGCCGTTGAAACCGCGCGGGAATCGCCGTTGCTCTCGACGCGCATGACCGCCCATATCCAGCGTTCGGGGATGCCGAAGCGTCGGGTGGCCTCCGTAACATGGGGCGCGTAAGGATGGGCGGCGCGCGTGTCGGCCGCTTGCTGCGCGGCTGCGACGTTGGCGCAAGCCGGCTGCATCCCGAGCGCCAGCGCGAAGATGAAGGCCCGGCGCTTCACGCTCCGATCCCCCGCCAGGTAAGCGGCGCGTCGGGCGTGTCGCGGGTGAGGATCGGGATCGCCCGTCCGAGCACGGTGGAAGCCGGCAGCGGCCCGAAATAGCGGCCGTCCATGCTGCCGGGGACGGCCACATTGAGCAGCAGCATTTCGTCCGGTGCGAGCGTCCGGCAGCCCTGCCAGACCGGCAGCGGACGGCCCTGGCCGTCACGCGCAAGAGCGACGGCGACCGGCACGGCATCGACGCTCACCACGTCGCCGATGCGGCAGGCGCGTTGCCCGGCCTTGGCGGCAACGTGCTTCAACAGCGGCACGCCCTCGGGCAGATATGCCCGCGCCGAAAGCCAACGGGCGAGCCGTTCGGGCGGCGTCACCGCGACCAGCGCGCCGACCGGCGGATCGTCCTCGGGCGCGATCCGGTAGAGCCCGATCGGCGCGCTCGCGCTCGGGTTCCAGACCAGGCGCGGGTTCGGATCGAGCAAGTCGACCGCAACGAACAGAACGGCGAATAGCTGCGCGGCGACGACCGTCACCATGACATAGCCGAAGCGCGTCATCCCTCGATCTCCCGGCGCTTGAGCCAGGCGCGATGCCGCTCCATCGTGTAGGGCCGAGGCTGGTGGCCGGCGGCGATACGGTTGTGGACATGCCGCCAATGGTCGGGCGCGGCATCGCACGGATCGACGCCCGCCAGCTCCACCGCGTCGATCGCGGCGAGCACCTGGGAGACCTTCGGCCAGCCTTCGATATGGAGCAGGATGTCGCCGCCCGGCCGCACGAACGGCAGCGTCGTATAGGCTTCGCCTGTGCCAACCGCGCGCACCACGTCGATGCGTGAGCTGATCGTGCCGAAGTCGTTGGACGCCCAGCGGACGAAGGCGAAGATCGCGCCCGGCCGGAAGCTCATGACGCGCGTGCGGCGTGTGACGATGCGCTCCTGCGCGACCCGGCCGAAGCGTATCCAGTGCTCCAGCTTCTTCTCGATCCAGATCAGTTCGACCTCGGTGAGATGTGGGCGCAGCGGCGTAGGCGTGCCGCCGACGCGCACGCCCACGGCGTTGTTGTCGTTCATCGCTTGTCTCCGGGGATTGGCGCTCGGCGCGATGCCGGCGAGCGGTCGCCACGGCGAGCCGTCCACAACAGCCGGCGGCGTTAGCAAGAATCGGAAGGATTCTTTGTTAGGAAGGTTAAGGGGCGGGATTTCCGCGAGCCGGCAAGGGTTTAGGGCCGGTTTCGGTCCCCGATAGCACGACTCTCCGGTCCCTGATGGCACGAGTCCGGCGGTCCCTGATAGCACGAGCGCCATCACCGCTTATCCACAAGCCGGATGCCAACGCGGCGCATGGCGGCGTCGAATGGATCGACGGGGATCGGGACGAAGTTGAGCCGTTCGCGGCCGAGCGCATGTTCAAGCGTGAGGACGTAGCCGGGGAGCGGCTGGCGCTGGACGATCCGGCGCAGGTCATGCGCGAAATGCTTGAGCGGCGAGAGCGCGCCGGACTTGAGATGAAGGTGCGGAACGTCGAAGCTCCAGCCGCCGCTTTGCCGCCCGCCGTGCTTGCGCACGATGCGGTAGAGCCAGCGTTCGAGCCCGCCGGTGAGATCGAAATAGGCGCGGTCGATGGTCAGCACGAGCGCCTGGTTAATGACGCCCGCATAGAACCAATCGGGGACGATCAGCTCCAGCCCGAGCGGCCGGCCGGCGCCGTCGAGCCGTTCCTGCCATTCGTTGATCCACGAGAAGCGATGACGGCGGCGCTGGTGCTGCTGGCGGATCGACGTGGCGACCGTGGTGGATTGCAGCCGGTCGAGCGCGGCGCGCAGCCGCTCATAGTCACGGACGGACGTGCCCCGTCCGATGAATGTCAGTATCTCGTGCGGCGTGGCCGCCATCAGCCGCGAGGTCGGGCGGCCGGCATCGCGCGCTTCCACGAGCTGGCTGGCCGCCCATATCAGGACATCGGCGTCCCATATCGTTGCCATGCCGTGTTCGGGGACGGCCTCGACGGAAATCCAGGTCGGCCCCATGCGGAAGTCGATCGGCGTCACGCGCTTCGACTTGGCGAGGCTGAAAAACGGCCAGGCCATCAAGTCCTGTGCGTCGCGCGCGGCCAGGTCGCCGGGAATGGAGTGGAACAGGTCGAGCTGCGCGCGCTCCGCGCTGGCCCGCCTGCGGCGCATGGGCGACGCCGCCGGGCTCATCGGCGGCTCTGCGCCAGCGCCGAATCCCGGCGAGGCATGAGATCGTCCTGGCCGGGATCGGATGTCGAGTATTTGGTGCCGAGATCGGCCCAGGCGCGAAGGTCGTCCACCGAATAGACCACCCGGCCGCCGATGCGCCGATAGGCCGGGCCGGTGCCGAAATAGCGATGCTTCTCCAGCGTGCGACCAGACAGTCCCAGGAAGCGCGCCGCCTCCGGCGTCCGCAGGAAGCGCGGTGGCAGATTGACGGGCGAATGGGTCAAGGGGTGTCTCCTGCGGAATGTGGCGGCAGGAGGCGAACATGACGAACTATGTGCGGTGCTGTAGGGAACGAAGATTCGTAACCGCGCCGATGTGCCCACCCCCTGCGGGCAGGCGGCCGGGCGGGCGCGGTCAGCGGATGCGCAGCAGCTTGCGGTAGTCGCCGTTCATCATCGCGGTGGCGTCGCGCACCAGGCGATAAGCGAAGGACCGGGCGCTTGAAGCCTTAAATTCGGCCGCCGAGAGGTGCGTGGCCTCATCCTTGCCGAACGCGATGGCGATCTCGCGGTAGGTGGCGCCGGCAAGGTGCAGGCCAAGCGCGCGCAGCATGGCGTCCATGCGCGTGCGCCGATAGGCGGTGAGCGGCCAGCCGCGCGGCAAAGGTCCAGTCCGCTTGCCGAACATCAGACGATGGAAGCGCAACAGGCTGGCGATGCGGGTAACGAAATCCTTGTCCAGCGGGATGATCGCGGCGAGCGGCCGGCCGGGCGTCGGATCGCGCAACCATAGCCGATGTTCGCCGGCCGGGTCCGCGATGATGACATGACGGCCGTCGAGCCCAGCCTGGTCGGCGAGCAGGGCGCCGAGTGCGAGCGGGTCGATCGCCGCGCCGGTGAAGTCATCGGGCACGGCGTCGAGGATCACGGTGACGGCGGTCAGTTCGGGCCGCCAGATTACCGTGTCCAACAGGTCATCCGGCGCATAGGCGAAAAGACAACCCCCATCGGCGGGCGAGCGCCGACTGTGCGGCTTCCTCGCTCGCCGCGTCCTCCGCGATGCGGTGGACCATGCTGGCGTGATCTGCACGATAGCGGCGGTTGCGCCGCAGGAACTTGGCGGCGAACTCGGCCCGACCGAGCGTGTCCGGCCGTAGGCCGGCACGCCGGGGCCGTCGTGGCGGCGTCGGCATAGCATCCTCCCCGCCGCGCTTTTTACGCGGACTCTGGACGACCAGGATCGACAAGCGGACGCGTCGGCGACAGCGCGAAGGCTGCTCCCATACATGCCGGGGTTGCACGGCCGAAAAGTCCAATCTGGACTGAGCGTTAACGCTATTCGGTGGCGCGTGGGCCGAGCAGATAGGCGTAACCGACTTCGGTCATCCACCGCGCGCGGGCGAGATGGCTGGCGTGCATCGCCTTCGCACGATCGGGCTCTGCGGCGGGGTCTATGCCGAAAACAAACGCGGCGACGTCGGGCCAGTCGGTGCCCGCGTCGTCTTCGTCGAGCAGGCGCAGATAGTCCTCCAGATGATCCTCGTCATAGGCGGTGAGGCGCGGCGCGTCGGGCGCGCGATCCTCGAATTGCTTGCCGCTCATGATGTTCCCGACCTTCATCCTCGTTAACTTACTAGACCGAAACGATGACAATGCTACGCGCGGGGCCGACATGGTTCCGCCCGCCATCCGCAACGGCCTAACTCCTGGGCAAGAAGCGATTTGTCTGCGGTGCGCCCCCGCAAACATCACTCCTGACCCATGATCGGGGAGGTGGAAACAACCGGATTAACTCGGTTCCTGAGACCTTTAGCACCGAGGCGCCTGGACATGCGTCGCAGGCTCCCCGACCGCATGGTCAAGGATTCGCGGCGCCATCTCGGCCGACGCCAGTCCGGTTAATCTAGGGGTTTCCACGCCCCAGGCCGCCGCGTAGCAGCCCGCGCCCTTCTTAGGGCGAAGGGTCGGTTTTGGCTACTGTCTCGCGCGAGCCGGGCCATGCCCGGCGAGCGCGCGCAATCGGGCCGCGCGGAGACGCGCGGCTACCGCCGGCCGGGTTATCCGGTCGGCGGTCTGTCGGCGACGATGGCGACATGGGGCGACCTATGCGGCCGCCCGGTGATACCGTTGTGAGACCAGGCGCTTGCAGGCAGTGTGATAGTGGCGGTTATCCAGTTCGATGCCAGTCCAGTCTCGGCCGAGCTGCTGCGCCGCCGCCAGTGTCGAGCCGCTGCCGCTGAACGGGTCCAGCACCAACTCGCCCGGCTGCGTGAAAGCCTCAATCAACGGCGCCAGCGCCTCAATCGGCTTCTGCGTGGGGTGGAGGCGGTTCCCGCTGTAAGGAAAATCTAGCACGTCGGGGATAGGCCGTGCCGGACGGATGGGATTGCCCTTCGCCAGCAAATAAGCCTGTTCGTGCTCGTAGCGAAGGAAACGGGCCGACGACGCATAACGCTTGCGAAATACGAGATGGCCGACGACGCGAAAGCCTGCCGCCTTCCATGCGTCCATGAACAAATCCACCTTGTTCCAGCCATAGAAGGAAACCGCAAAGCCGCCATCCTTCAAGACGCGGTGCATCTCGCGGAAAGCCGGACGCAGCCACCGGCCGTTATCGTCATTGGCCACCTTGCGTCCCTGGCGGTCCCGGTAGCGGGTCACATAGGGCGGGTCTGTCAGGATGAAATCCACCGTGCCGGTATCGAAAGCCTGCATCACGTCGATGCAATCCCCATTGAAAATGACGTTGCGGGGGACGCTGGAATTGGTGCTCATGTCTCAAATCCTTTGGGGTCTGAAGGTCAGCGAAGCGGAACGCCGCGCCTGACCTTCTGCCCGGCGGCGAGCCAGGGGTAGCAACGAGCAAGGGCGGCCGGGGCGGAGGGGGATCACCCGGCCTGCACAAGCGAAGCGCGGAAGGCTGGGGATACCGCCCCGGACGGTTTCACTTACCTTGCCGGCGCGAGGGCGAAGTCCTTAGCAACTCCCGCGCGCCGCCTGCGGCGCCAGACGAAAGGACGGCGATTCCGCCCTCTCTCCTGCGATTTGCGTTGCTTTGAAGCCCATTTTTGATTATTTTTTAATCGTCCTGATTTGAGGTGATTTTCATGGCGACTGAAACAAAAGTCCTGACCGCACATGTGCCGCTCGGCCTCGCGGACAAGGTGGATGCAATGGCCTCGCGGCTCGAACGCTCGCGCGGTTGGGTGATGAAGCAGGCGCTCGCCGCCTGGGTCGATCTGGAGGAAGAACGTCACCGGATGACGCTCGAAGCCCTGGCCGATGTGGATGCGGGGCGCGTGATCGACCATCAGGCGATCCAGGCATGGGCCGACAGCCTTGGAACGGACAAGCCGCTGCCGCCCCCCGTCAAATGAGAATCCAGTGGACCAGCAAGGCGTCCTCGGACCTTGTGCGGTTGCATGACCACCTGAGCCCGGTCGCGCCCGACGCGGCGGCGCGCGTGGTCCAGCAACTCGCCCATGCGCCGGATCGGCTGCTCGACTACCCGAGGATTGGCGAGAAACTGGAAGCCTACGAGCCGCGCGAGGTTCGGCGGATCATCGTGGGCGACTATGAGATGCGTTACGAGATCGCGTCTGCGACCATCTTCATCCTGCGCCTCTGGCATTGCCGCGAGAACCGCAGCTTCGATTCGGAGGATTGATGGCGATGGCGCGGGCAACCATGATCGGCGGAGATAGGCGGCCCGGAACCGCCGTAAGCACTTATCTCTACTACGCTACGGTTCGCCATTTGCGCCGATCGCCGCCGCGAGCCACCGTTGGCGCATGGCCCTACCTCGCAAACGTCGCCGCCGTGCGCCCCGCCAATGGTCGGAAAGTCTCGACGACCTGCACGACTATATGCGCGTGCCACCGCAACGGCGCCTACCAACCCGCGCTCATGCGGTCGAGGATAACGGCCCGATCGTCGTCACCGATGACTGGCCCGAGCAAGTTCCGATCAGTGACGCGGAGTTGCGCGTCATCGAAGGCCATCTACGCAAGGAATTGGACGCGCTGCTCGGTCCCTTGCCATGAAGTAAGGAGTGAAGCGTCATGACCAGCGCCGCCGTGCAACGATATGAGGATGAGGCGCCGGTCGTGGTGACGGCCCGCGCCGCTCTCTACATGCGCGTCTCGACCAGCCGCCAGGCCGAGCATGATCTGTCGATCCCCGATCAGCGTCGGCAGATGGAAGGCCATTGCCTGAGCAAAGGCTGGGAAGTCGCGGCCGAGTTCGTCGAGCCGGGCAACACCGCGACCGATGATCGCCGGCCTTCATTCCAGGCGATGATCGACGCGGCGATGGAGAAGCCGCCAGCATTTAACGTTATCGTCGTCCATAGCTTCTCGCGCTTCTTCCGCGACCAATTCCAGTTCGAGTTCTACGTCCGCAAGCTGGCGAAGAACGGCGTGAAGCTTGTCTCCATCACGCAAGACCTGGGTGACGATCCGATGAGCGTGATGATGCGCCAGATCATGACGCTGTTCGACGAATATCAGTCGAAGGAAAATGCCAAGCACACGCTGCGCGCCATGAACGAAAACGCCCGGCAAGGCTTCTGGAACGGCGCGCGTCCTCCGATCGGCTATCGCATCGTTGCGGCCGAACAGCGCGGTTCCAAGATCAAGAAGAAGCTGGAGATCGACCCCATCCAAGCCGAGACGGTGCGGCGAATCTATCGGATGGCGCTGAACGGCGTCGATGATCGGGGGCCGATGGGCCTCAAGCGGATCGCCACTTGGCTCAACGACAACAATATCCGCACGCGCGACGGCGGGCGGTGGGGTCTGGCGTCGATCCATCAGGTGCTTACCCGCACCACCTATATCGGCCAGCATCGGTTCAACACGCGCGATCACAAGACGCGCACGGCCAAGCCCGAGGCCGAGCACGCGGTCATGGAAGTGCCGCCGATCATTTCGGTGGCGGAGTTCGAGGCCGTCCAGCGCGCGCTCAAGTCGCGCCACCCCCGCGTCATGCCCTCGCGTGCCGTAAGCGGGCCGATCCTGCTGACTGGCATCTGCTTCTGCGCCTGCTGCGGCGGCGCGATGACGCTGCGCACCGGCAAGGGCAGCATGGGCGTCGAATATCGCTATTACACCTGCTCCACCAAGGCGCGGCAGGGCGAGAAAGGCTGCCCTGGCATCACCGTGCCGATGGACCGGCTCGACCGGGCGGTGGTGGATCATCTCGAAACCCGGCTGCTCGATCCTGCCAGGTTGGAAGACCTCATGGACCAGCTCCTTGAACGGCGGGACGAATGGGCCGGACAACGCCGGCAGCACGTCGCCGAAATGGAGCGGCGGGCGACCGAGGCCGAAGCAAAGTTGAAGCGGCTCTATGACGCGATCGAGAATGGCGTGGTCGATATGAGCGATCCGTCCCTCAAAGAACGAATCGCCGAGCTAAAGGCCGTTCGGGATCAGGCGCGGGGCGATGCCGACCGCGCACTTGCGCACATCGAGCGTGTCGGTCCCGCCATCACACCGGATAGCCTGCGCGCGTTCGCCAATGAGGCCCGCCGCAAGCTGCGGAATGACGATGGCAGTTTCGCGCGGGCCTACCTGCGCGCCGTCGCGCAAAAGGTCGTCGTGTCCAGCAAGACGGAAGCGGCTATCCACGGCACCCGCTCGGAGCTGCTGCGGACCCTAGCCGCCGCCTCTGGCGTAGAGGCGGCGGTGCTAGGCGTTCGCAGTTCTGTTCTGAAATGGCGCACCCGGAACGATTCGAACGTCCGACCCCCAGATTCGTAGTCTGGTGCTCTATCCAGCTGAGCTACGGGTGCGTGGAGCGGTGCCTTTAGGGGGCAGCGCGGAGTCGCGCAACCCCCTTTCAGCGATTATTTTTGCAAGGCCGCCTGCGCCGCTGCAAGCCGCGCGATCGGCACGCGATAGGGCGAGGCGCTGACGTAATCGAGGCCGGTCTTTTCGCAGAAATGGATGCTCGGCGCGTCGCCGCCATGCTCGCCGCAGATGCCGAGCTTGATCCCCGCGCGAGCGCCCCGGCCGCGTTCGGCGGCAAGCTCGATGAGCTGGCCGACGCCCTCGACATCAAGGCTGACGAACGGGTCGGTGACGAAGATGCCCTTGTCGACATATTGGGTCAGGAAGCGGCCCGCGTCGTCGCGGCTGATGCCGATCGTTGTCTGGGTGAGGTCGTTGGTGCCGAAGCTGAAGAATTCGGCCGACTGCGCGATCTCGCCTGCCATCAGCGCGGCGCGCGGCAGTTCGATCATCGTGCCGACAAGATAGGCGATCTCGCGTCCCTTTTCGGCGAACACCGCCTTCGCCGCCGTATCGACGACCGCCTTCATCAGGTCGAATTCGCGGCGCGTGGCCACCAGCGGGATCATTACCTCAGGAATCGGCGCCGCGCCGGTTTCGGCGGCGACGTCGCACGCTGCCTCGAAGATCGCGCGCGCCTGCATCTCGTAGATTTCGGGATAGGTCACGCCGAGGCGGCAGCCGCGGTGGCCGAGCATCGGGTTAAATTCATGGAGCTCGTTGGCGCGCGCCTTGAGCGCCTCGATGCCCACCCCCGCTGCTGCTGCGACCTCGGCGAAATCCTCCTCGCGCGTCGGCAGGAATTCGTGCAGCGGCGGATCGAGCAGGCGGATCGTCACGGGCAGCCCCGCCATCACGCCGAAGATCGCGGCAAAATCGCCGCGCTGTTCGGGCAGCAGCTTGGCGAGCGCGGCGCGGCGGCCGTCCTCGCTGTCGGCCAGGATCATCTCGCGCACCGCGGTGATGCGCGCGGCGTCGAAAAACATATGCTCGGTGCGGCAGAGGCCGATGCCCTCAGCCCCGAAATCGCGCGCGACCTGCGCGTCGGCGGGGGTTTCGGCGTTGGTGCGCACCTTCATGCGGCGGACCTTGTCGGCCCAGCCCATCAGCGTGCCGAAATCGCCGACCAGCTCGGGGAGCAGCGTCGGAACCTCGCCCGCCATCACTTCGCCGGTCGAGCCGTCGAGGGTCAGGATATCGCCTTCGCGCAGTTCGCGGCCCGCGACGCGCAGCACGCGCGCATGGCCGTCGATGGCGAGCCCGCCCGCGCCCGAGACGCAGGGACGCCCCATGCCGCGCGCGACGACCGCCGCGTGGCTGGTCATCCCGCCGCGCGCGGTCAGGATGCCCTTTGCCGCGTGCATACCGTGGATGTCCTCGGGCGACGTCTCGACGCGGACGAGGATCACCGCCTCGCCCATGCCTGCGGCCTTTTCGGCGCTGTCGGCGTCGAACATGATCTTGCCCGACGCGGCGCCGGGGCTCGCCGGGAGCCCCTTGGTGAGCACATCGCGCGGCGCCTTGGGATCGAGCGTCGGGTGGAGAAGCTGGTCGAGCGCGCCGGGGTCGACGCGGCCGACGGCTTCCTCTTCGCTGATCAGCCCTTCGGCCGCCATTTCGACCGCGATGCGCAGCGCCGCCTTGGCGGTGCGCTTGCCCGAGCGGGTTTGCAGCATCCAGAGCGTCCCGCGTTCGACGGTGAACTCGATGTCCTGCATGTCGCGGTAATGATTTTCGAGCGTGTCGAAGACACGGCCGAGCTCGCCGAAGGTTTCGGGCATCGCCTCTTCCATCGACAGCGGCTTGGCGCCCGCCTTTTCGCGCGCGATCTTGGTCAGATACTGCGGCGTGCGGATGCCGGCGACGACGTCCTCGCCCTGCGCGTTGATCAACCATTCGCCGTACCAGGCGCGCTCGCCGGTCGCGGGGTCGCGGGTGAAGGCGACGCCGGTCGCCGAGGTGTCGCCCATATTGCCGAACACCATCGCCTGCACATTGACCGCGGTGCCCCATTCGCCGGGGATCGAATTCAGGCGGCGATAGACTTTCGCGCGGTCGCTTTCCCAGCTCGCGAAGACGGCGCCGATCGCACCCCAGAGCTGGTCCTTCGGCTCCTGCGGGAAAGGCGCGCCGGTCTCGCGCGCGACGATTGCCTGATATTCCTTGACCAGCGCCTGCCAGTCCTCGGCGGACATTTCGGTGTCGAGATAGAAGCCCTTGTCTTCCTTCGCGATTTCCAACGCCTCTTCGAACGCCGCATGGTCGAGGCCCATGACGACGTCGGCGTACATCTGGATGAAGCGGCGATAGCTGTCCCACGCGAAGCGCGGGTCGCCCGACGCCTGCGACAGGCCGGCGACGGTGCTGTCGTTGAGCCCAAGGTTAAGGACGGTGTCCATCATCCCCGGCATCGACACGCGCGCGCCCGAGCGGACCGAGACGAGCAGCGGATCGGCCGCGTCGCCGAATGTCTTGCCGGTGATGCCTTCGATATGCGCGATCCCCGCGGCGACATCCTCGACCAATCCGGCGGGGAATTGCTCACCATTGGCATAATAAGCGGTGCAGACGTCGGTGGTGATCGTAAAGCCCGGCGGGACCGGCAGGCCGATCGAGGCCATTTCGGCAAGGTTCGACCCCTTGCCGCCCAGCAATTCCTTCGAGCGCTCGGCCGTGGTGGCCGCGCCGCCGAACAAATGCACCATCTTCGTCATCATATGCTCCTGCTGCCCCGGGGAGGAGGTTGCGGCTGGATAGGTATGCAATCCGGGTTGGTCGATTCAGTTTTACTTCGTTCGTTATAAGCTGCGGCGCATAGCCGTAGCGTCAGCCTTCGATCTTTGAGAAATCTGCGACGCCATGCACCGCGCCGGTAAATCGCGCGAGCAGGCCGAGGCGCCAGGCGCGAACCGCCTCGTCGGGATCGTTGACCATCACGCCCTCGAAAAAGGCGTCGATCGGTGCGCGCAGGCTCGCGAGCGCGGCCATGGCGTCGGTAAAGCGTTCGTCAGCGACGGCAGCGGAGGCAGCGGGTTCGGCGGCGTCGAGCGCGGCGAGCAGGGCCTTGTCCATCTCCGTCGCCCCAGCGAAAGCTGGGGCCGCCATCGTCGTACCACCATCGCCAGCGATCCCAGCTTCCGCTGGGATGACGCTATCTTTGCCCGCCTGCTTCAGAATATTCGCCGCGCGCTTGTAGCCCGCGAGCAGGTTGGTGCCGTCCTCGGTCGCCATGAAGGCCTGCAGCGCTTTCACGCGCGCGAGCAGGCGAACGAGATCATCCTCACCCCCGAGCGCGAACACCGCGTCGATCAGGTCGTGGCGGACGCCAGCTTCGCGCTGCTGGACCTTTAGGCGGTCGATGATGAAGTCGAGAGCGCTGGATATTGTCGAGAGCGCCAAGTCAACGGCAGATTCCTTTATTCCTGCCTCCTTGGACTCCAAGAACTCACCCATAGGGCCGGAAACACCTTCGACATGCTGACCCTTTGATTCCATCTCTAGCAGCTTGTCCAGCGCTGCAGAAAAGTCGCCCAACTGGTCAAAAAAGCGAATCTTAGCAACTGGTGTAGCACTGCTTATCAGCAGCGCCCGGTTCATTCCGAACCGCAAATTACTATCAACAATGAGCCTAATAATTGCAATCGCCGCACGTCGAAGGGCAAACGGATCCTTCGAGCCAGTAGGCCGTTCATCAATCGCGAAAAAGGCCGTCAACGTGTCCAGCTTATCCGCCAACGCCACAGCCACGGTTACCGGCGCCGTCGGGACGACATCGCCCTGCCCGACCGGCTTGTAATGGTCGCGGATCGCGTCGGCGACGGCGTCGGGCAGGCCCTCGGCGCGGGCGTAATAGCCGCCCATCAGGCCCTGCAGTTCGGGAAACTCACCGACCATCTCGGTGACGAGATCAGCCTTTGCCAGTTCGGCCGCCTGTCGCGCGAGTGCGGGGTCGCAGTTCGGGACGATGCCTTCGCTCGCCAGCCATTCGGCGAGCTTGGCGACGCGCTCGACCTTGTCGGCGACGGTGCCGAGCTTTTCGTGGAAGGTGATGTTCGCGAGCTTTTCGGCGTGCTGCTCGAGCGTCTTCTTCTGGTCCTGTTCCCAGAAGAAGCGCGCGTCGGAGAGGCGCGCGGCGAGGACCTTGCGGTTGCCCGCGACGATCTCCGCACCGCCGTCGACCGCGTCGATGTTCGCGGTGCAGACGAAGCCGTTGGCGAGCTTGCCGTCGGCACCGTTCACGACGAAATATTTCTGGTTCACGCGCGCGGTGAGCTGGATGACCTCGGGCGGCACCTCCAGAAACGCCTCGTCGAAGCGGCCGAGCAAAGGCACCGGCCATTCGGTGAGCCCCGCATTCTCGATCACCAGTCCCTCGTCTTCGACGAGCGTCAGGCCGGCGTCGGCGGCGGCCTTGGCGGCGCCGTCGCGGATGATCGCCTGCCGCTCTTCATGGGCGACGATGACGTGGCAGGCGCGCAGCTTGTCGGCATAGTCGGTCGCCGAACCGATGGTGATCTCGCCGGGGCAATGGAAGCGATGGCCGCGCGTCGCGAAACCGGCGGAAATCCCGCCAACTTCACACGCAATCAACGCTTCGCCGAAGATCGCGACAATGCCCGACAGAGGGCGCACCCAGCGTAGGCTCTCGCTGCTCGCGCTTTCCTTGCCCCAGCGCATCGACTTGGGCCAGGCGAAGCCGCGGACGATCGCGGGGATCGCCTCGGCGAGGACATCGGCGGTCGCGCGACCGGGCTTGTCGATCACCGCGAACCAGACGCCGTCGCGGTCTTCGAGCTGGTCCTGCGTCAGGCCGGTCTTGCGGAGAAAACCTTCGAGCGCCTGCGGCGGCGCGCTGGTGCGCGGACCCTTGAGTTCCTCGCTGACCGCGGCGGTCGCGTCGGGGAGGCCTTTCGCGATCAGCGCGAGGCGGCGCGGGGTCGACCAGACGATGATGTCGCCCGCTTCGAGGCCCGCGACGGCGAGTTGGGCGCGGAACAGCTTTTCGAGCTCGGCGCGCGCGCCGGCCTGCATCCGCGCCGGAATTTCCTCGCTACGCAGTTCGAGAAGGAAATCGGTCATGCAAAATCCTCCCCGCTCGCGGGGAGGGGGACCATGCCGGAGGCATGGTGGAGGGGGCTATCGGCCTTGAGCCGAAGCAGCGCGACGACGCCGTCCATATTTTCCAGCACATCCTTTGCCGTCACGCGAACGACCTCAAATCCTTGCGCTGTCAGGCGTGCGTCACGCGCGGCGTCACGAGCCGGCGCCATCCCGCGATCATGCGCCTCGCCGTCGATTTCGACGATCAGTCTTGCAGCCATGCAGCAGAAATCCGCAACATAGGGACCGACCGGGTGTTGACGACGGAATTTCGCGCCCAGTTTCTGGCCGCGCAGTTGCTCCCACAGGAGAACCTCGGGCAAGGTCATTTCGCGGCGGAGTTTGCGGGCGGCATAGACCTGCGGGCGTTGCAGGCTCCGCGAGCCCCCTCCACCACGCTTCGCGTGGTCCCCCTCCCCGTTTCGGGGAGGATTTTGGACGACCATCATAGCGTCCACCCCGGATATTGTGCGGTCCAGCGTTCGGACTGGCTGTCGATCCACGCCTTGCAGCTTCCCTTCGCAAGGTCGCGGACGCGCGCCATGTAATTGGCGCGTTCCTGCACGCTGATCACACCGCGTGCCTGCAAGAGGTTGAAGAGGTGGCTTGCCTCGATCGCCTGATCATAGGCGGCGAGCGGGACGTTCGCGGCGATCGCGCGCTGGCATTCGGCCTCGGCGGCCTTGAAGCCCGCGAAGAGCGTGTCGGTGTCGGCGACCTCGAAATTCCATTTCGAGAATTGCCGCTCATTTTCCAGAAACACATCGCCATAGCTGACCGCCGCGACGTCGCCGACGGCGTCGGAGAAACGCAGGTCGTACACATTGTCGACATTCTGGATATACATGGCGAGACGTTCGAGCCCGTAGGTGAGTTCGCCCGCGACGGGCTTGCAGTCATAGCCGCCCATCTGCTGGAAGTAAGTGAACTGGGTCACCTCCATCCCGTCGCACCAGACCTCCCAGCCCAGCCCCCAGGCGCCGAGCGTCGGCGATTCCCAATCATCCTCGACGAAGCGGATGTCGTGGAGCAGCGGGTCGATGCCGATCGCGGCGAGCGAGCCCAGATATTGTTCCTGCAGGTCGGCGGGCGACGGCTTCAGGATCACCTGATACTGGTAATAATGCTGGAGGCGGTTCGGATTCTCGCCATAGCGGCCGTCGGTCGGGCGACGGCTCGGCTGGACATAGGCGACGTTCCACGGCTCGGGGCCAAGGCTGCGCAGCGTCGTCGCGGGGTGAAAGGTCCCCGCCCCGACGCGCATGTCGTAGGGCTGGAGAATCGCGCAGCCGCGCGCCGCCCAATAGGCATGGAGCGTCAGGATCATGTCCTGAAAGCTGAGGACTTTCTTTTCCGCCGCGTCGGCCACCCGATTTTCCGCCTTTCGCAGGTGCAACAATCCCCGCCGCCCTTGGCGCAGCGGCGGCGCAGGGTCAAGGGAGGGCGGTGGAAGTTGGCGAAAGTGCCGCGGAGCGCTGGTTCCCGACCGCCGATGTCAGGTCTTGTTGACATGGTCAGCGAATCATGTCATTTAGTCAACAATACCTGACATTCGGTCAGGGACGCATGACGGATACGGCGTGTGAACAACAAGCTGAAGGTGCTGCGCGCGATGCGCAACTGGAGCCAGGCGGAACTTGCCGACCGGCTCGACGTGTCGCGGCAAGCGGTGAACGCGATCGAAACGGGCAAATACGACCCGTCGCTGCCGCTCGCCTTCAAGCTGGCCCGACTGTTCGCCATGCCGATCGAGGAGATTTTCGATGACGGCCATGAAGGATAGGATGATGGTCACGGAGCCTCAGGAACCGCGCGCGCCGGGATTCATCTGGCCGACGCTGATCTGCTTTGGCGCGATCTTCCTCGCCGGCATCTTCGCCGGCTATAGCAAGGCCGCCGCGGAAGCGGGCAAGGCGACGCTCGCCCCCTGGGCCGGACCGCTGATCGCCGCCACGCTCGGCATAGCGGGCCTCTTCTTCTATTTCCGCCGTCACGCGGACTGGTTCCGCGCCTTGTCGCGTCGCCGCCGCCGCTATTGGACGGCGCTGGGCCTTGCCGCGGTGATCGGCGGAATCGTCGGCGTCTGGGCCTCGTTCGATCAGCCGGCCAATCGCGGCGCGATCGAGATGGCGTTCACCGGGGCGCTCAGCGCGAAGTTCGCGATCGGCGCGTCGATCCTGTGGGTGATCGGGCTGCTCGTGTCGATGGTCATCTATCACCGCTCGATCGACGATCATGAGGAGCGTGCCTGGCTGTGGGCCGGGCTTGCGGGCTGGTATGCCTTCATCTTTCCAGCCCCCGTCTGGTGGGTGCTCCACCGCGCCGGCCTTGCTCCGCCAGCCGATGCGATGCTGTTGTTCCTGCTGTCGATGGTCGCGAACGCCATCGTCTATCTCTGGCTCAAATTCCGCTGACTTTCGCTTTCCCCTCCCCTATTTCCATCCGGCCACAAGGCCATGACTGAAAGGTGTTTTTGATGAAAAGCTGGTTCAAGACGCTCGTTGCAAGCTGCGCGGTGGTTCCCTTTGCCGCCTGCGCGCTGACTCCCGGCAACGTCGCCTTTGCCCAAGAAGCCGCCGTCGCCACGGCCCCGGCAACCGCGACGGTCGCCGCCAAGCCGGGCCTGTGGGCGGTCAAGGACGCCGACACGACCATCTATCTGTTCGGCACCGTCCATGTGCTGAAGCCCGGCCTCGGCTGGTTCGACGGCGCCGTGAAGCAGGCGTTCGACAAATCGGACGAACTCGTCCTCGAAATGGTACTGCCCGAGGATCAGGCCGAGGCGGCGAAAGTCACCATGCCGCTGGCGATGGACCAGAGCGGCACGACCCTGTCGGCCAAGCTCGACCCCGACGCGCTGAAGGCCTATCAGGCCGCGCTGACAGGCCTCGGCGTGCCGGTCGCCGCCTTCGACGCGTTCAAGCCGTGGTTCGCAGCCGTTACGTTGTCGGTTCTGCCGCTGACCAAGCTCGGCTATGATCCGACGCAGGGTGCCGAAATGCAGCTCACCGCAGCCGCCAAGACGGCGACCAAGCCGATTTCCGGCTTCGAAACGCTCGAGGAACAGCTCGGTTTCTTCGATTCGATCCCCGAGGACGGGCAGATCGCTTTCCTCAACGCGACGGTGAAGGATATCGACAAGCTCGCCCCCACCCTCGACACGATGGTCGGACAGTGGAGCAAGGGCGACACCGACAAGCTGGCCGCGACGATGAACGAAAGCATGGCCGCGACGCCCGAGTTGACCAAGATCCTGCTGTGGGACCGCAATGCCCGCTGGGCCGACCAGATCAAGGCGCGGATGGACAAGCCCGGCACGGTCTTCGTCGCGGTCGGCGCGGGCCACCTCGCGGGACAGAAGAGCGTTCAGGACTATCTGAAAGAACGCGGACTGAAAGCGACGCGCGTTCAGTGACGCGGATCGGGACCGATATCCCGATAAGAAGGGGTCGCCGCCTTGCGGCGGCCCTTTTGCCGCTACTTCTGATCGCGTGCCAGGCGGAGCCGGCGGTCAAGGCGCGGCCGGCGATGTGGCTGGTCGCCGATGACGACACGCGCATCTATATGCTCGGCACGATGCACGCGCTGCCCGCCGGGACCGATTGGGACGAGGGCAAGGTCGCCGGAGCGATCGGCAAAGCCGACGAGTTGATGCTCGAGCTGTCGCCGGAGCAACTCGCGGACGCCGGCGCGGTATTTCAGGAGCTTGCACCGCGCGTCGCACCGCTGGCGATGCGCGCGCGCTTGCCCGCAAAGGCGTTCGCGGGCTATCGCGCGATCGAGGGAGACGAACCGCTCGGCGGCGACGGCCTCGACGATTGGGCGGTGCTGGTGCTGATGGGGCAGCGCGTCGCGGCGCGCGCCGAGCTGTCGCCCGCCGATGGCGTAGAGGCAGGGCTGACTACTGCCTTTCGGCACGCGGGCAAGCCGGTTCGCGGGCTCGAAAGCGCGAAAGCGCAACTGATGCTGTTCGAGACGCTCGACTCCGCCACCCAGCGCGCGCTGCTTGTCCGTGCGGCCGCGAACGCCGATCGCGCCGAACGGGACGTGATCGCGATGGCGGCTGCCTGGTCACGCGGCGACGTCGATGCGCTGGCGAAGATCGTCAACGAGGACGTCGACCGCGTTCCCGCCGCGCGCAAGGCGCTCCTCACCGACCGCAACCGGCGCTGGAGCGCGTGGGTCGAGCAGCGCCTGAACCGGCCGGGCACGGTGCTGATGGCGGTCGGCGCGGGGCATCTGGTGGGCGATGACGGCGTGCCGGCCATGCTGGCGGCCGAGGGGTATAAGGTGGTGCGGGTGCAGTGAGTGGGCGGGTGATGTCGGCTTTGGGGTGGTGAGCGGATATCCCCCTCCTTGAAAGGGAGGGGTTAGGGGTGGGTAGCGAGCGTAGCGAGCCGGAAGGAAGAGCGCCGCCTTCGGCGGCCACCCACCCCCGTCCCCTCCCTTGCAGGGAGGGGAGAGGATAGGTCCGCAACCGGTCGTTAGTGGCGAATCCGTTTCAGCCTCCAAGCCTTACGGCTCGAACGCCGTTAGTATCGGGCATGGCCCCACATCGCTTGCCGCGCATTGGTCGGCGAGCCTGGCGAGCGCCCCGCGCGTTTCGGTCATTTGCGCGATCTTTTCGTCGAGCGCGTCGATCCGCTGGCGCGCCAGCGCCCGCACGCGGATGCGGTCGTCGCTTTCCTCCAGCGCGAGCAGTTCCGAAATCTCCTCGAGCGTAAACCCTGATGCCTGTGCCGCGCGGATGAATTTCAGCCGCCGCACATCGTCCTTGCCATAGCGGCGGACGCCGCCGCCCCAGCCGTCGCCGCCGCTGCGCACCGGCGTGCCTATCAAGCCGCGGCGCTGGTAATAGCGCACCGTCTCGACCCCGACCCCGCCCGCGGCGGCCAATTTTCCGATCGTGAGTTGCATCACTTGACTCCGTACCATGGTACGGATCCTATATGGGGCGCATGACGAAACAGGCAATCCTCCATCGCATGGTCATGCCGGGGCATATCTGCCCCTATGGCCTCAAGGCAAAACATCTTCTGAAAAGCCGCGGCTTCGCGGTCGACGACCGCTGGCTGACGACGCGCGAGGAGACCGACGCGTTCAAGGCCGAGCATGGCGTCAAGACGACGCCGCAGACTTTCATCGACGGGGTGCGCATCGGTGGTTACGACGATCTGCGCCGCCATTTCGGGCTGAAGGTCGCCGACCCCGACGCGACCAGCTACACGCCCGTGATCGCGCTGTTCGCGATGACCGCGCTGATGGCGCTCGCGGCGGGCTTTGCCGTCGACGGCACGCCTTTCACGCTGCGCGCGGCCGAATGGTTCATCTCGTTCAGCATGATCGTGCTCGCGCTGCTCAAATTGCAGGACGTCGACAAGTTCGCGACGATGTTCCTGAATTACGATCTGCTCGCGCGGCGCTGGGTGCCCTATGCGAGCATCTACCCTTTCGCCGAGGGGCTGGCGGGGGTGCTGATGACCGCGCACGCCCTGCCCTGGCTGTCGATCCCGGTCGCGCTTTTTATCGGCGGCATCGGCGCGGTGTCGGTGTTCAAGGCGGTTTATATCGACAAGCGCGACATCAAATGCGCCTGCGTCGGCGGCAGCAGCAAGGTGCCGCTCGGCTTCGTCTCGCTGACCGAAAATGTCATGATGATCGCGATGGCGCTATGGATGGCGCGCATGTGGTTCTGATCGGATAGCTGGGCTATGCCGCTGGCATTGAGTCGTCCTTGCCCGTGGAGTGCCCATGCTGAACCGCCGCCATTTCCTCGCCACCGCGACGCTCGCGGGCCTGTCCGCCCCCGCGATCCTGCGCGCGGAAGCAGGCTTTTTTCGCGACTTTCCGTTCAGCCTGGGCGTCGCGGCGGGCGATCCGGCGAGCGACGGCTTCGTTATCTGGACGCGGCTCGCGCCCGACCCGATGGAGCCGCACGGCGGGATGCCGCTGGTCAATGTGCCGGTCGAATGGGAGGTCGCCGAGGACGGCGGTTTTCGCACCATCGCGGCGAAGGGCACCGAACTCGCGCGCCCCGAACTCGGCCACAGCGTCCATGTCGAGGTCGCGGGGCTGAAGCCCGACCGCCCCTATTATTACCGCTTCACCGCAGGCGGCGAGCGCAGCCTGCGCGGTCGCGCGCGCACGCTTCCCATGGTCGGCGCCCGCACCGACGCGCTGAAATTCGGGGTCTGCGGCTGCCAGCATTATGAATCGGGCTTTTACGGCGCCTATCGCCACCTCGCGCGCGAGGATCTCGCCTTTGTCTATCACTACGGCGACTTCATCTATGAATATCAGCAGGACTATCTCTTCCCCGACGGGCTTCCGGTGCGGCCGGTGCGCAAATATGCGCTACGCGGATTGCAGGATCTGAGCGATTTCCGCACCTCCTACACCCAGACCCTGCTCGACATCGACATGCAGGCGGCGCGATCGGTCCACGCCTTCATCTCCTCCTTCGACGATCACGAGATCCGCAACGACTGGGTATCGGTCTATGACGACTGGAAGATGGGGCTCGACGAAAACAACCCCGACGCGCCACCGCCCGAGGTTTTCATGCTGCGCCGGCAGGCGGCGTTTCAGGCGTGGTACGAGCATATGCCGGTGCGCAAGGCGCTGCTCCCCAAGGGCGGCTTCATCGCCGCGAACCGCGAGCTGCGCTATGGCGACCTCCTGTCGATGCAGATCCTCGACACGCGCCAATATCGCGACAACCAGCCGTGCGGCGACGGCTTCAAGCCCGCCTGCCCCGACGTCTTCGCCAAGAATGCCGACGTATTGGGCAAGGCGCAGGACGATTGGCTCGCGAAGAATCTGGCAAAGGGCGGCGCGACCTGGAACGGCATCGCGCAGCAGGTGACGATGATGTCGCTCGATCGCCGCCGCGACGAAAGCGAGCCGAAGAAGATTCTGAACCTTGATAGCTGGGCGGGCTATGAAGCGCCGCGCGAGCGGATGCTCTCGCGCCTCGCGGGTCTCAAGAATGCCGTCGTCATCACCGGCGACGAGCATCAGAACTTCTGCGGCGACCTGATCCTCAAGGACAAGGTCGTCGGCGCGGAGTTCGTCGGCACCTCGATCACCAGCGGCGGCGACGGCAGCGACCTGCGCAAGGGCACCGACGTCTTCCTGAAGCTCAACCCCGAACTCAAATTCGCCAACGATCTGCGCGGCTATATGGTCTGCGAGGTCGGGCGCGAGGCGTGGCAGACGCACTTCATGACCGTCGACAAGGTGACGACGCCGGTGAACACGCTGTCGAAGCGCGCGACGGGGATCGTCGAAAATGGCGTCGCCGGGATCAAGATGTCGGCCTGATCGGGGAATTATCTTGCTTTACTACGAAGATATCGAGGTCGGCGTCGTCCGGCGTTTCGGCAGCAAACAGGTGGTGCGTGAGGAAGTGATCGACTTCGCGTCCAAATATGACCCGCAGCCCTTTCATCTCGACGACGAAGCGGCGGCGCAGACCTATTTCGGGCGGCTGTCGGCGAGCGGCTGGCATACCGGCGCGATGATGATGCGGATGATGGTCGACGACATGAAGCAGCACGAGCAGGCCGGGCTCGGTTCGCCGGGGATCGAGGATCTGCGCTGGCTGAAGCCCGTCTATCCGGGCGACACGCTGCGCTGCGAGAGCGAAATACTCGAAAAGCGGCGGTCGGGGAGCCGCCCCGAAATGGGGATCATCCAGTCGCGGATGACCGTGTTCAACCAGCATGACGAGCCGGTGATGACGATGCGCTCGGCGGGTTTGATCCGGGTGCGGGACGTGGGTGGCACCGATTGATTACGACGCCCCTCACCCGTCACCCCGGATCAAGTCTGGGGTGACGAAGAGGATCGTTCAATCGCGCAGGATCGCCATCGCGTCGATCGACGCGGTAGGGGCGCTCGATATCTGGAGCAGGTAGCGGCCCGGTTCGACGTCATATTCGACCATCTTGCGGATGCCCGAGCAGTCCGGGCCGTGGCCGTGCGCGGCCGATTTCAGGAACTTGCCGTCGCGAACGAGGTCGATCCACGCCCCCGCGCCGAGCGCGACGACCAGCCGGCCGGGCGTCTTGACCTCGATCGGCACCATGCCGCCATATTTGAAGGGGTCGGGCTTGCGTTCGGGCGCGATCTCGAAGCGCAGGCTTTCGAAACGATGCAACCCCAGCGTCGTCCGCGCCGCGCCGAGCGACGGCCAACTCGCCTCGCGCGGTTCGCCATAGGCATAGATGGTCTTGCTCGCCGCCGCGCGCGACCAGTCGGAAAGCTCGGGCGGGAGCACGGGGTTTGCGGGACAGGCCTGTACCGGTTTGGCCGGTTCGGCGGCAGCGCCCGCATTCGCCTCAAGGGCAAAAAGACCGGCGGCAAGGAATATTCCGAGTTTCATTCCATCACTCCTCCGCGTGGCCCGACCGCGCCTCGGCCCAGCTTAGCATGGCGTCGAGCGCGGGACATAATGCCTGCCCCCATTCGGTCACGCCATATTCGACCTTGGGCGGCACCTGATGGTGCACGATCCGGCGCACGATGCCGTCGCTTTCCATCTGGCGCAACTGCTGGATCAGCATCTTTTGCGATATGCCGGGAATTGCCCGTTCGAGGTCCGAAAAGCGCCTCAAAGGACCACCGAACAGATGGAACAGGATTACCAGCTTCCAGCGCCCCTCCAGCATCCGGAACGCCTGTTCGACACCATCGGCGGCTGTCATCGCCGTATGCCCTATCTTACTCATAGGTAAGTACCTTACTTTTTTGTGCGTTCTTGCGATTTTCGCAGTTTAGAAACATCTTGGCGGCGAAGCAATCCAAGGAGCCCCCATGTCCATCGATCTGCCCCGCCCCATCGCCGCCTATTTCGCCGCCGACCGCGCCGACGCGGCCGCGGTCGCCGCATGCTTCACCGGCGAAGCCGTCGTCAAAGACGAAGGGAAAACACATCGCGGCAAGAGCGAAATCATCGCGTGGAAGGCCGAAACCTCAAGCAAATACAGCTATACCGGCACACCCGTCGCGGTGACCGAGGAGAATGGCAAGATCGTGGTTACATGCCATCTCGTGGGCAATTTTCCCGGTGGTGAAGTCGATCTGCGCCATATCTTCGCGATCGAGGATGGCAGGATCGCCTTCCTGCACATCACCGTCTAGGTGACCTATTTTCTTCCAAACAGCCGCTCGACATCGTCCATCGCGAGCTTGACCAAGGTCAACCCCTTAAGAGGGGCCAGCTTTTCCGCCAAACTGAAGTGAGAACGACAGCTTTGGGGGTGGTGAGCGGATATTCCCCTCCCTGCAAGGGAGGGATTAGGGGTGGGTAGCGAGCGTAGCGAGCCGGAAGAAGAGCGCCGCCTTCGGCGGCCACCCACCCCCGCCCCCTCCCTTGCAGGGAGGGGAGAAGACAGGTCGGCTCCCGGTCGTTAGCAGCCATCAACCATGGCCGTCCGAGCTATCGACAAAAATAAATTATAATATCAATGCCTTAACCTATTCATTTTCGCCCGAACAACCGCTCAACATCAGCCATTTGTAATTTTACCCACGTCGGACGACCATGGTTGCACTGGCCCGAGTGCGGCGTGATCTCCATCTGCCGGAGCAACGCGTTCATCTCGGCGACATTCAGCGTCCGCCCCGCGCGCACCGAGCCGTGGCACGCCATCGTCGCCGCGACCAGTTCGAGCCTTTCCGACAGGCCGAGCGCGGCGTCGTAGCCCGCGAGATCGTCGGCGATGTCGGTGACGAGCTTGTGGCAGTCGATCGCCCCCAGCATCGCCGGGGTCGCGCGCACCATCACCGCGGCGGGACCGAAGCGTTCGAGTTCGACGCCGAGCGCGGCAAGCTGCGGCGCCGCGGCCTCGAGCCGGTCGCACGCGGGCTCGTCGAGCTCGACGACCTCGGGCAGCAGCAGGCCCTGCGACGGCACCGCCTGCCCGCTCATCCCGCGCCGCAATTGTTCGAGCACGAGCCGTTCGTGCGCGGCGTGCTGGTCGACGATGACAAGACCGTCCCCGGCCTCGGCGACGATATAGGTTTTCGCGATCTGGCCACGCGCGATGCCGAGCGGGTGCTCGTCGGCCTCGGGCGGCGCCATTTCGGCGACCTCGGCGCGGCCCGCGAGCGGCGCAGATGCGCTCGCGAAGGGAACGAGCCGATCGTAGACGCGCGCGACCGCCTCGTTCGCGGGCGGCGTGTCGGTGCCGAAAAGATGCACCGCGGGCTCGGTGCGGCGGCCGAAGAGAAAGCCGGTTGCGGGCTCGGGCGGCGGCACCGGTTCCTGTTGCCACGCCGCCAGCGCCGCTTCGGCCGGGCGCTGGACGCTGCGGAAGCCATGCTCGTCGAGCGCGCGGCGCAAGCCCCCGACGATCATCCCGCGAATGAGCTGCGGGTCGCGGAAGCGCACCTCGGTCTTCGCCGGGTGGACGTTGACGTCGACCTCGCTCGTCGGCACGTCGAGGAACAACGCTACGACCGGATGGCGGTCGCGCGCGAGCAGGTCGGCATAAGCCCCGCGCAAGGCCCCGACGAGCAGCCGGTCCTTCACCGGGCGGCCGTTGACGAACAGATATTGATGATCGGCGATGCCGCGATTGTAGGTCGGCAAGCTGATTACGCCGCCGAGATGCACCTCGCCGCGGTCGAGATCGACGCCGATGCTGTTCGCGGCCAGCTCGCGCTGGGTCAGCGCCGCGACGCGCGCGAGCCGGTCCTGCCCGCCCTGGACGTCGAGGACACGGCGGCCGTCATGCTCGACGACGAACGCAATGTCGGGGCGCGCCATCGCGAGCCGCTTCACGACGTCGAGGCAGGCGGCATATTCGCTGCGGCCGCTGCGTAGGAACTTGCGCCGCGCGGGGACGCGCGCGAACAGATCCTCGACGAGGACGCGGGTGCCCTTCGCCAGTGCCGCCGGCCCCTCCGCCGCAAGCGCGCCATTGTCGACGACGCGCTTCCAGCCGTCGCCGCCCGAGACCCGGCTTTCGAGGGTCAGCCGCGCGACGCTGGCAATCGAAGGCAGCGCCTCACCGCGGAATCCCAGCGTCGTCACATCCTCGATCGCGTCGTCGGGGAGTTTCGAGGTCGCATGGCGTTCGAGCGCGAGCGCCATCTCGGCGGCGGTCATACCGCAGCCGTCATCTTCGACCTCCAGCCGCGAAATCCCGCCCTCGACGATTCGCACCGAAATGCGAGTCGCGCGCGCGTCGATGGCGTTTTCAACCAGTTCTTTCAGCGCTGCGGCGGGTCTTTCGACCACTTCACCGGCTGCGATCCGATTTACGAGCGTTTCCGGCAGGCGACGTATTGACATGGGGCCTCTCGTAGCGCAGTCGGACGCAAATCGCGACCCACCCGCACAGCCCTGATCATTTTGTCCAGCCACCCCAAAAGGACGAGCCGGAATCTCCCCCTGATTGTAGCTGTCGCCGGCCCCGGGGCGCGCGGGTGAAATCACGACAGGGGCGTGTCCGTCAGGGACGCGGCTTCGATGACAGGAAGCAGTATCGATGTCCTTCTTTTCTCGCTGGCTTAAATTCAACTCCCAAGACATGGCAATCGACCTCGGCACCGCGAACACGGTGGTCTATGTGCGCGGCAAGGGGATCGTCCTCAACGAGCCTTCGGTGGTCGCGGTCGAGACGCTGAACGGCATCAAACGCGTGAAGGCGGTCGGCGACGACGCCAAGCTGATGATGGGCAAGACCCCCGACAGCATCGAGGCGATCCGCCCGCTGCGCGACGGCGTCATCGCCGACATCGACGTCGCCGAACAGATGATCAAGCATTTCATCACCAAGGTCCATGGCGGCAAGCCCAACGCGTTCCGCAGCCCCGAAATCGTGATCTGCGTGCCCTCGGGCTCGACCAGCGTCGAGCGCCGCGCGATCCGCGACGCCGCCTCGAACGCGGGCGCGAGCGAAGTGTGGCTGATCGAGGAACCGATGGCGGCTGCGATCGGCGCCGACATGCCGGTGACCGAACCGATCGGATCGATGGTCGTCGACATCGGCGGCGGCACGACCGAAGTCGCGGTGCTGTCGCTCCGCGGCCTCGCCTACACCACCTCGGTCCGCGCGGGCGGCGACAAGATGGACGAAGCGATCGTCTCCTATGTCCGCCGACACCATAATCTGTTGATCGGCGAAGCGACCGCCGAGCGGATCAAGAAGGATTTCGGCATCGCGCGCATCCCCGCTGACGGCGTCGGCCTTACCATCCACATCAAGGGCCGCGACCTCGTCAACGGGGTGCCCAAGGAAATCTCGATCAACCAGGCGCAGATCGCAGAGGCGTTGTCCGAACCGATCGGTACGATCGTCGAGGGCGTGCGCATCGCGCTCGAAAACACGGCGCCCGAACTCGCCGCCGACATCGTCGACCAGGGTATCGTCCTGACCGGCGGCGGCGCGCTGATCGCCGAGCTTGACGAACTGCTGCGCGACGCGACCGGCCTGCCGGTCACGGTGGCCGAGGATCCGCTGACCTGCGTCGCGATCGGCACCGGCCGCGCGATGGAGGATCCGGCCTTCCGCGGCGTGCTGCAGCAAGCCTGATCGTCTAGGCTCGCATCATGGTCCGCCCGGCACATCGGCGTCCGGGGCAATCCCGAAAGGCCCAGTACAGCCTGTTCGCTGCCTATGTCATTGCGGTGACGGGGGCGGTGGCGGGTTTGCTGCTGGCTGTGCTGTCGGTTGTCGATCCCGTGGGCTTTGCCCAGCTTCGCATCGCGAGCCAGGAAGTGACCGCGCCGATCGCGCGCGCCAGCCGTGCGGCGATCGGCTCGATCTCGGGGATCGACGACGCCGTGTCGGCCTATGTTCAGGCGGGGTCGCAGAACCGGCGGCTGCGCAAGGAGCTGGCCGCGACGCGCCGCCAGCTTGTCGCGACCAGTTCGCTCCAGGAGGAAAATCGCCAATTGAAGGCGCTGCTCGAATTGCAGCAGACCGACAAGGCGGCGATCGCCAACGGCTATCTCCTCACCTCGACCTCGACGAGCAGCAAGCGCATCGCGCTGCTCAGCATCGGCCGCAACGTCGGCATCGCGGCAGGGCAGCCGGTGCGCGGCGCCGACGGGCTCATCGGACGCGTGCTGAGTTCGGGCCCCTCGGTATCGCAGGTGCTGCTGCTTACCGACGTCGACAATATCGTTCCCGTCCGCCGCGCGCGCGACGGACTGCCCGCGCTCGCCTATGGCCGCGGCAACGGCGATCTCGACATCCGTACGCTCAACATCGCGAACAATCCGTTCAAGCCCGGCGACATTCTGGTCACCTCGGGAACCGGCGGCCTTTATCCGCCGAACATCCCGGTCGCGATCGTCGCGCGCCGCCAGGATGACGGCGCGCTCGCCCGCCCGCTCGCCGACCCCGCGAAGGTCGATGCCGTGTCGGTGCTGCGCGCCTATACCCCCGACAATATCGAGGCGCTGGCGGTCCCCGCGCCCGCCCCCGCTCCTCCGTCCGCGAAAGCGCCATGAACCCGCGCGGACCGCGCCTCGGCGAGCCGGCGTCGCTGTGGCGGATGCGGATCGTGCCGATCGCGACCGTGCTGTTCGCCTCGGCGCTGCCGCTGATGCTGCCGCTCGTCGCCAGTTCGCCGGTGCTGCCGCCGCTCGGACTGCTGTTCTTTTTGAGCTGGCAGCTGCTGCGCACCGAGATGTGGCCGGTGTGGATCGGCCTGCCGCTCGGTCTGTGGGACGATCTGTTCAGCGGCGCGCCGATCGGCACCGCGATCGGGCTGTGGACGATCGCGAGCATCGTGATCGCCTATATCTCGCAGCGCATCTATTGGCGCGGCTTTCTGCACGACTGGGCGATCGGCGCCTTGCTCGTCGCGGTCATTCAGTCAATCGCCGCGCTGATCACTCACCCCCACGCCGCGCCGGGACATGTCCTCGGGCTCGTGGTGCCCCAAATCATCGTTTCGGTCCTGCTCATGCCGCTGTTTCTTCGTCTGACCGGCAAGTTTGACAATTTCCGTCTCAGGCGCAGATAAATCCCGCTCATGTTCGGCAAGAAAAGCCCGCCCATCACCGAAGCCTGGAGAGGCATCACCTTCACCCGCCGCGCGATCGTTGTCGGCGGCGCGCAGGCGGCGCTGTTCGGCACGCTCGCGGCGCGCATGGCCTATATTTCGATCATCGACAACGAACGCTACGTCCTTGAATCGGAAAGCAATCGCGTCAATCTGACGCTCATCCCGCCGCGGCGCGGCTGGATCGTCGACCGGCAGGGCAAGGCGCTGGCGAACAATCGCGTCTCCTTGCGCGTCGACATCATTCCCGATCGCCTGCACAACAAGGATCTGGTGCTCGGACAGCTCAAGACGCTGCTCCGCCTCGATGGCGACACGATGGAGCGGATCGAGCGCGACCTGAAGGCCGCGTCGGGATTTCAGCCGGTGGCGGTCGCGGAAGACGTCACGGAGCAGGATTATGCCTCGGTGCTTGTCCATCTGCCCGAACTGCCGGGCATCGCGCCACAGCGCGGCTTTGCGCGCAACTATCCGACCGGCGCCGCGGTCGGCCATCTGATCGGATATGTCGGGGCGCCGACCGCCGAGGAATATGAGAAGGTCAAGGATCCGCTCTACATCACGCCCGGCTACAAGACGGGCAAGGACGGGCTCGAAAAATATTTCCAGGACATGCTGCGCGGCAAGCCCGGCGCCAAGCGCGTCGAGGTCACCGCGCGCGGCAAGGTGGTGCGCGAGCTCAGCACCCAGCCCGACACGCAGGGCAAGACCGTCCACCTGACGATCGACGCCGACCTGCAGGACTATGCCGCGCGGCGCCTGGGCCCCGAATCGGGCGCAGCGGTGGTCATCGACACGCTGACCGGCGACATCCTCGCCTTCGTCTCGATGCCCAGCTTCGATCCGAACAGCTTTTCGGACGGCATCAGCAATTCGGAATATAGCTGGCTGCGCGCCGACGATCACCAGCCGCTGATCAACAAGGCGACGCGCGGCCTCTATCCGCCCGGTTCGACGCTGAAACCGATGGCCGCGATCGCCGCCATCGAGCATGGCATCGATCCCAGCGAGCGCCATACGTGCATCGGGGGCTATCGCCTCGGCAACCGTTTCTTCCGCTGCCTCGGCACGCACGGCAGCCTCGATATGCCGCACGCGATCATGAAAAGCTGCAACAGCTATTTCTACTGGGTTGCGGACCGGCTCGGTTATGATGCGATCGCCCCGACGGCGCGCCTGATGGGGCTCGGCGAGGAGTTCCAGCTCGCGGGCAGCAACCAGCGCTTCGGCACCATCCCCGACAGCGCGTGGAAGATGAAGAAATATGGCCAGCCCTGGTCGGCATCGGATTCGCTGAACGCGGTGATCGGACAGGGCTATGTCAGCGTGAACCCGCTTCAGCTCGCGGTGATGGCGTCGCGCATCGCCTCGGGGCGCCGCCTCTATCCCCGCCTCGTCAACCGGCAGTTCAAGAACGACCCCCTGCCCTTCTCCGCCGAAGCGCTCGGGACCGCGCGCCTGGGCATGGACCTCGTCGTCAACGGGCCGGGCGGCACCGCCGGGCGCAGCCGCCTGCCGCTCGACGGAATCACCATGGCCGGCAAGACCGGCACCGCGCAGGTACGCGGGCTCAACACCGGCAACGGCAAGGGCGGGACGTGGAAGTTTCGCGACCACGGCCTGTTCATCGGCTTCGCGCCTGTCGGCGATCCGCGCTATGCCATATCGGTCATCATCGAGCATGGCATGGGCGGCAGCCGCGCCGCAGCCCCCGTCGCCAAGGACATTCTCACCTTCCTCTACGACCGCGAAAAGGCGATGGAAGCGCTCGATGCGTTCGAGACCGGCTGGGGCGGCACGATCAAGGAGCGCATGGATCGCAATTATGCGGCCTGGAAGGCCGGTATCGCCGCGCCCGATCCGGGGCTCGCGCAATGATCCCCGTCCCGCCCGCCATCCAGCGCATTCCGTGGAAGCTGATCGCGCTGCTCGGCTCGATCATCACTTTCGACCTGCTCGTCCTTTATTCGGCGGCGGGCGGAAACTGGTCGCCCTGGGCGTGGCAACAGGGGGTGCGTTTCCTCGTCTTCCTCGGCATCATGCTCGGCATCAGCCGGATGCCCCTCCGGATCTTCGAGGATTTCTCCTATCTGGGCTATCTTGGCGTGCTGCTGCTACTCCTCGCAGTGGAGCTTTTGGGCTTCGTCGGCGGCGGCAGCCAGCGATGGCTCAACCTCGGCTTCATGAACCTTCAACCCTCGGAACTGATGAAGGTCGCGATCGTCCTCGCGCTTGCGCGCTTCTATGCCCAATTGCCGCCGGGCAACACGCGCACCTTCACCGCGCTCTGGCCCGCGCTGGTTGCCATCGGGCTCCCAGCCGCGCTCGTCATGCTGCAACCCGACCTCGGCACCGCGCTCGCGATCAGCATCGGCGGCGTGGTCGTGATGTTCGTCGCCGGGCTGCCCTTCTGGTGGTTCGGCAGCGCTGCCGGCGCGGGCGCCGCGGCGCTGCCGGTGCTTTTCTCGATGCTTCACGATTATCAGCAGAAGCGAATCCTGATCTTCCTCGACCCCGAGAGCGATCCCCTCGGCGCCGGCTATCATATCAGCCAATCGAAGATCGCGATCGGATCGGGCGGAATCGGCGGCAAGGGCTTCCTCAACGGGTCGCAGAGCCATCTCGACTATCTGCCCGAGGGGCATACCGACTTCATCTTCGCGACGATGGCCGAGGAATGGGGGCTGATCGGCGGGATCGGCCTGCTCTTCGCCTTTTTCCTGCTGATCCGCTGGGGCACGCGCGTCGCGCTGCGCGCCCGCACGCGCTTCGGCCAATTGACCGCCGCCGGCCTGACGATGACGATCTTTTTCTATATCGCGATCAACCTGTCGATGGTGATGGGCCTGGCGCCGGTCGTCGGCATTCCGCTGCCGCTCTTTTCCTATGGCGGATCGTCGATGCTGACGATCATGACCTGCATCGGCATCATCCTGGCGGTCGAGAACGACAGCAAGACGGGCAGCCGCCGCTTTCACTGAGGCGCGGCTCAACTCTCGACGGTGAAACGCGCCTCCAGCGCCGTTTCCGAACTGCCGCCGACGAACAGCGAGAAGCCGCCCGGTTCGACCACGGGCGCAAGACCGGCATCGAGCAACGCGAAATCGGCGGCCGCGAGCGTGAAGCGGACCTGTTTGCGCTCGCCGGGCGCGAGCGCGATGCGGGCGAAACGCTTGAGCACCTTGGCCGGGCGGGTCGTACTCGCGACCTCGTCGTGCAGATAAAGCTGGACGACTTCCTCGACCGCGAACCGGCCTTCGTTCGCGATCCGGAAGGCGACATCAAGCGCGGCGCCGGGCGCGACCCGTTCGGACGACAGGGTCAACCCCTCGTAACGGACGGGCGCATATGTCAGGCCGTGGCCGAAGGGATAGAGCGGGGTCCAGGGGGCGTCGACATATTTGGCGCTGTTGCGTTCGGTCTCGCTCGCCGGACGGCCGGTGCTGCGGTGGTCGTAGTGGATCGGGATCTGCCCGACGTGGCGCGGGAAGCTGATCGGCAGGCGGCCCGACGGGCTGACGTCGCCGAAGAGCAGATCGGCGAGCGCGGGCCCCGCCTCGACCCCCGGATGCCAGGCCCAGAGGATCGCCGGGGCGCGCTCGGCAAGCGCGCCGATCGTCAGCGGACGGCCCGCGAAAATCACCGTCGCCACCGGCTTGCCGAGCGCGAGGACGGCGTCGGCGAGCGCCTGCTGGTCGGACGCGAGGTCGAGCGCGACGCGGCTGCGCGCCTCGCCGCTCATGTCCCAATCCTCGCCGAGGCAGAGGATGACCGCATCGGCGTCGCGCGCCGCCGCCAGCGCCACCTCACCGCCCGCGGCATGAATCACTCGCGTGGCCGAGCCGAGCGCCGCGGCGATCCCTTCGCGCGGCGTGATTGCATCGGCGGCGACCCCGGTCGGCGCCCAGCTTCCCAGCATCGAGCGGCGGTCGTCGGCGAGCGGGCCGATGACAGCGACACTGCGCAGGGCCGTGGACAGCGGCAGCACCTGTCCTTCGTTCCGCAGCAGGACCATGCTCTTGCGCGCAAGGTCGCGGGCGGCGGCGCGATGCTCGCGGCGCAGCGTCTCGCGCTTCGCGCGCGCGGGGTCGCAGTTGCGATAGGGGTCGGCGAACAGCCCTAGCGCCGCCTTCGCCTCGAGCAGTCGGCGCACCGCCGCATCGACGAGCGCGATATCGAGCTTGCCCGCCTCCACTTCGGCGGGCAGCAGGTCAGCATAGATGCCGCTGACCATATCGATGTCGATCCCGGCCTCCATCGCGAGCCGCCCGGCTTCGGCATCGTCGGCGGCTACGCCGTGCGCGACGAGTTCGCGGATGCCGGTATAGTCGCTGACGATCAGGCCGTCGAATTTCCACGCCCCGCGCAACACACCGCGCAATAGCTCGCGGTTGGCGTGCATCGGGACGCCGTTGACCTCGTTGAACGCGGCCATCACGCTCGCCGCGCCCGCGGCGATCGCAGCCTGAAAAGGGGGATAATAATATTCGGCGAGGCGCCGCGGCGACACGTCGGCGACGTCATAGTCGCGCCCGCCCTCGGCCGCACCATAGGCGACGAAATGCTTGGCGGTCGCCATCATCGCGTCGGGGTCCGACAGCGTCCGGCCCTGAAAGCCGCGCACCCGCGCTTCGGCGAAGCGGCAGGCAAGCTCGACATCCTCGCCCGCGCCCTCGACGACGCGGCCCCAGCGCGGATCGCGCGCCATGTCGACCATCGGGGCATAGGTCCAGTGGAGGCCGTTGGCGGTCGCCTCGACCGCCGCGATCCTTGCCGCCTGTTCGGCGGCGGCCGGATCGAAGCTCGCCGCCTCGCCGAGCGGGACCGGGAAGATGGTGCGGAAGCCGTGGATCACATCGTCGGCGAAAAGCAGCGGAATGCCGAGCCGCGTTTCCTCGACCGCGATACGCTGGAGCCGCCGGGTGGTGTCAGCGCCATAGACGCTGAGGAAGGAGCCGATGCGGCCCGCGCGCACATCGGCCTCGCTGCCCGCGGGAACATAGGGGCCGGTGTCGTTGCGCTCGCCGCGCGCCTGCGCGAGCTGGCCGAGCTTTTCGGCGAGCGTCATTCGCGCGAGCAGTGCGTCGATGTCCACCGCGGCGATGCGCTCCGCCGCCTTCGCCCCCGCGCTCGCGAGGACGGCGGCGGCGAACGCACCGGCACCGAGAAACTCGCGGCGGTTGAGGCCGGAGGGGTCGGACACGCCCTGCCCTTCGCGCCTTATCGAACCGCGTCGGCGGCGGGGCGCTTGCCGGTCTCGACCCAACCCTTCAGCGCCTCCCACGTCGCGGTCATCTGTTCGGGCGAGAAGCCGCAATGCGTATAGCCCTCGACCCCGCCGACCGGCAGCGCCGCCTTCGTCCCCGGCACCGTATATTGGACGAGCCGCTTTTCGTTGCCCGCTGCCGCGACGATGCGCCCCAGCGCCTCCGACTGGGCATAGGGGACGAGCGAGTCGATGCGGTTGTGGATCGTCACCAGCGGCACGTCGAACCGGCCCGTCGCCTGATGCCAGCGGCGCGCGTTGGCGACCGCAGCCGGGTCCGCCGTGATCCGCTGGACCTTGGTGTTGAAGGCGGCGGCCTCCTCAGCCGTCATCTCGGGGCTCGCATAGACTTTGCCGGCGTTGCCATAGATATTGCCGCCGAGCGTCGCGCCCAGATCGTCCATGCCGAGCGTCACGGTGACGAGCGGATAGGCGATCGATGCCACTTCGGGCTCGAAGCCGCCGATCGAGGCGACCTGCTTCAGGATGCGCGCTTCGCGCCCCTCGGGATTCGCCGCGGCCGCCTGCGCCAGCATCAGCACCGGCATGGCGATCTGCACGATGCGCCCGTTACGGAAAGCGTCGCTGCTCGCCGCCTCACCCGCGGGCGGGTCCATCGGGAAGGCCGACTTGAGCAGGTCGTGCTCGCCGGGCAAGGCATAGGGCGTGCCTTCGGTCAGCACATTATAGGCGGCGCGCATGTCGATAAGCTGCGCGAACAGGCTTTCCCAGCCGTCGGTGACGCCGCACGCCGAAATCGCGCCGGCAAAAGCCTTCGGATGCTGTTCGATCAGCGACATGACGATATTGCCGCCCATCGATCCGCCCGCGACGAGCACGCGCTTCGCACCGAGCCGGGTCAGGAAATCGCGCAGGCGGAGGGTGTTCTCGGTCGCCGTCTCGACCCCCATGCCCGCCTTGTCATAGGCGCTGTGGCCCGCGGCATAGCCGTCCTGATAGACTTTCAGCATCATGCCGTTGGTCCCCACGCCGGGCGAAAGCGGATCCTCGGCCACCGCGACCGGCGACCCCGGCGCCGAATAGCCATGCGCGAAAAGCAGGGCGCCGCCCTTCCAGCCCGCCGGGAAAGCGACCGAGAACTGGTCGTCTGCGAGCTTGCCCGCGAGGACGAAGCCGCCGTCCGGTGCGGGAAGTGTCTTGAGGTCGGTGGCGCCGAGCTTCGCCGCCTTGGCGACCAGCGCCGATTGCGCCGATGTCAGCGTGACCGCCGGGGTCTCCTCCGCATGAAGCGCCATAGGCGCGGCGAAGGCCAGCAGCGCGGGCGCCAACCGCATCGCGAACGATAGTCCCATCCCTTTACGCATCATCGCCTCCACTCCTTCCTGCTTTCCTATCTCGGATCGCTAGTAATTCCAGCGTCACCCCGTTGGTCCAGCCGAACCCCGTTTCGGTGCCATATTCGCCGCCCGAACCCGCCGAACAGGCGACGACGTCATATTTTTCGAGAAGCTGGCCGGTCGCGGCATAATGCGCCTCGACCATCGCGATCCAGCGATCGGCGATCGCATCGGCAAGCACCGTCTCGCCATAGCGGCGGAGGCCCGTGATCGCGATCCATTGCAGCGGCGCCCAGCCGTTCGGCGCATCCCATTGCTGGCCGCTGTCGCACAGCGTCGTCATCAGACCGCCGGGCCGGAGCAGGCGCCGCAACGCCGCTGCGGTTCGCGAAGCGCGCTCGCCGCTCGCGAGCCCGGCGAAGAGCGGAAACGCCGCCGCCGCGGTCAGGCGGTCCGACGGTGCGCCGTTGTCGAGGTCGAAATCGGCATAATGGCCGCCCGTTTCGTGCCACAGATGATCGGCGATGGCACGCGCACGGGCGTCGGCGCGGGCGGTATAATCGGCCGCCATGGCCTGGTCGCCCAGTCCCTCGGCTTCGGCCGCGATCGCCTGTTCGAGCCCGAAAAGCAGCGCGTTGAGATCGACCGGAACCAGCCGCGTCGTGCGGATCGAGCCGAGATTCCGTCCGTCCGCGAGCCAGCGCGAACTGAAATCCCAGCCGCTTTCGGCCGCAGCGCGGAGGTCGCGCCACAGCATCCCGGCGTCGCGCGCTTCGGCTTCGGCGGCGAGCGCGACATCCTCGCGCCAGCTTTCGTCGCGCGGGCGGTCGCTGTCGTCCCAATAGCGGTTGAGCAGCGCGCCATCGGCCAGCCGCACGACGCGGCGCACCGCGGCCCCGGGCGCGAGGCCGGCCGCGCCGTCCATCCAATAGTCATGTTCGCGCACCATCCAGCCGAGCCGGCGGCGACGGCCCTCGCCGCTGGCGTCGCGCGACAGGGCCGCCATCAGGTGAAAGAAGGGCGGGTGCGAGCGGCTGACATAATAGCTGCGCGTGCCATTCGGGATATGGCCGATGCGGTCGAGCAGGCTGCCGAAATTGGCGATCATATTCTCGACGAGTTGCTGCTGCCCAGAACGCGCGAGGCCGAGCATGGTGAAATAGCTGTCCCAATAATAAAGCTCGCGAAAGCGCCCGCCGGGAACGACATAGGAGTGCGGGAGCCAGAGCTCGGACGATCCAGGCGCCGGCTCGCTCGCGGCGCGGGTCAGCAGCGGCCACAGCGCTTCGATATGCGCGGCGAGCGGGCGCTGGTCGAGCGGCGGGTCGGCCCAGTCCTGCGGCAGGTCGAAATTGGCGAGGACGAAGCGGCGCAGCCCCTCCCCGCCCTCCGGGCGCTCGGCGTGCCAGTCGGCGAGGATCGCGGCGGGCGCACGGCGCGGGCGCGCGTCGGCGAACGTCTTGGAATCGGGGAACAGCCCGCATTCCTGCACCGCCGCGAACAGCGGCCCGAACAATCCGGCGGGGGTATCGACGGCGATCATGCGGCCGCTCCCGCGACGCGCCGCCGCACCAGCGGCAGCGCGAGCGCGACCAGCACGATCGGGAGCAGCAGCAGATAGAAAGCGGTCGTCCCCGGCAGCATCTGGAACAGCAGCCCGACGAGGAAGGAGCCGATCGTGCCGCCGAGCGCGGAGAAGATCACGATCAGCCCGATCATCGCCGCGTGGCGCTGCTGCGGCAGCGCGCTCAGGGCGACCGAACAGACGGTCGGATAGATGGGCGCGAGGAAGAAACCGATCAACGGAAAGAGCCAGGCGGCGGCGGGCGCGCTGGCCCAGCCGATCCCGGCGCGCGGCCGCACCCCTTCGGCGAGCGGCAGCGCCGCAACAACGAGCAGTGCCAGCGCCGCAAGGCAGGCGAGCAGCACCGGCAGCCAGTCGATACGGCGGAGCAGGACGCCCGACGCCAGCCGCCCGAGCGCGAGCGAGGCCACGAAAAGGCTCGACATCCGGACGCTCATCGCGGCGGGCAGATGCAATATCTCGCGGTTGAAGGTCGGCAGCCAGGTGCCGACCCCCTGCTCGACCAGCACATAGAGGAACAATGCGGCGAGCACCGCGGCGGTCGCGGGAAGCGCGGCGAGCGCGAACATCGCCTTCCACCCCGCCGTTACCGAAGCCCCCTCGCTGTCGACGGGAACCATGCTCTCGTCGAGCCGGACGCCGAGCCAGAGGACGGCCGCGAGCACGCAGACCGCCGCGAGCAGCCAATAGACGCGCAGCCAGTCGCCCGCGTCGATGAACCAGCCGAAGATCCACGCGCCCGCGAGCACGCCGCCCATGAACACGCCCTCGATCAGGCCGGTGATGCTGGCATGATCGGCAGGATCGCGCGCGACGAGGCCGATCGCCGAATAGGTCGCGATCTTGGTGATGCCGAACGCCAGCCCGGTCGCCACGAACAGCGCCTGCATCGCCGCAAAGCCGGTCGCGAAGGAGGCGAGCAGGCACGCGGCCGCCATCGCCGCGAGCACCGCAATCAGCGAGCGGCGATAGCCGAAGGCGGGAACCGCGGCGACGAGCAGGAAGGAAGCGGCGACGACCGACAGATCCTTGCACGCCTCGAGCGTCGATCCCATTGGCTTGCTGATCCCGAACTGGGCGATCGATTGCAGAATGACAGTTCCGACGCTGTTCATCAGCAGGCCGAGCAGCGCATAGGTGAGCGCGAGCGAGGCGATGGTGCGGGTTCGCATCAACGCGCGCTTCGTCCCAGATGCCGGTCGAAGAAGGACGTGATCAGCCGATACGCTTCCATCGATTCGGGCATGTCGGGCCAGACGAAGAAGGCGTGCGGCAGGCCATCGAACAGATGAAGTTCGCTCGGCACTCCGGCCGCCGTCAGCCGCCGGTCGGCGAGCGTCAGCGCGCTGACCGCGAAATCGCGTCCGCCCGCGAGCAGCAGCGTCGGCGGCATCGCCTTGATCTCGTCCGGCGAGGCGAGCGGATAGGCGGCGGCATCGCTCGCCGGGACATCCTGCATATAGGCCAGCGGCAGCACGTCGGGCAGCGCGGGTGCGGACAGCGCCGCGCCGCCGGTGATCGGTCCGGCCAGATAGGGACTATCCCCCGAATAGGGCGCGCCGGTGCCGCAGAAGGTGCCGATCGCGCCGGGGCGCGGCAAGCCCTGACGGCGTATCCACGCGGTCGCCTGCGCGGTGATGACGCCGCCCGCGGAGCAGCCGTAGATGCCGATATTCTCCGGCCGATACTGTTCGAGCAGCGCCTTGTAGACCGCGGTGACGTCCTCGGACGCCGCGGGATAACGATGCTCGGGCGCGAGGCGGTAATCGACGGTCACCACCTTGACCCCCATCGTCGCGGCGACCGGAATCGCCTCGACCAGCGCGCCGCTGCCCGATCCCCACATGAAGGCGCCGCCGTGGACGTTGACGAGCACCCGCGCGGCATTGCCCTTGGCGACCCCGCCCGCGGGTTCGACGATGTCGACGGTGACGCCGTTGATCACCGTGCGCTGCTCGCGGGTCTGGAAGTGCTTCCGCATCTCGGCGAGGCGGTCGTCGTTGTAGCGGTCGTAGAAGGCGCGCTGCTTTGCCACGTCGGTCGCGATTTCGGCGGGCGCGGTCGCGGCGGCCATGCGCTGGAGGACGGCCTGCGCCTCGTCGCTGAGCTGGTTCGACACCGGCAAGGTGAAGGTCGGCACCGCGAGCTGGGCCGCGGCGGGCGATGCGGCCGCGAGCGCCGCGGCGGCGAGCACTATCCTCATGGTCATTCTCCCAGCCGCTCGGTGAAGAAGCGCGCCATCACGGCGAAGGCGGCATCGCTTTCGGGCGCATCGATATAGGCCCAGAAGGCATGCGGCAGCCCGTCGAACACCACCAGCTTCGCGGGCGCGCCCGCCGCGTCGATCGCGCGGCAGAAGTCGGCGGTGCCGCTCAGCAGGAAATCGCGCGTGCTGGCAAGACAAAGCGTCGCGGGCCAGCCGGTCAGGTCGCCCCGCTGCGGCGAGACGAGCGGATCGCTCACCGCCCGTCCGCCCGCATAGAGCGCGGCCAACGCATCGACGCCCAACGCATCGGCGAACAGCCCGGCGCTGTCGCCGACCCGCGACAGGTCGGCAGCGCCCGAGAAGAAGCCGAGCGCGGCGGGCTGCGGCAATTTCTCTGCGCGCAGCCGCGCGACCAACTCGGCCGACAGGATCGCCCCGGCCGATGTGCCATAGACGCCGATCCGCGCCGGATCGTGATCCGCCAGCAAGGCGCGATAGATGGCGAGCGCGTCATCGACCCCGGCGGGAAAGGGATGTTCGGGGAGCAGGCGATAGCGCACCGCGACGACGCGATAGCCGGTGAGCGCCGCGACCGCGGCATTCTCGCTGATCGACCCCGCATCGACGATGAAGCCGCCGCCATGAAGATTGAGCAAGATCGGCGTCTTCGCCGCGCCCTTGGCGGAGGTGAAGATGCGGACCGGCACCCCGGCGATCACATCCTCCTTCATCGTCACGCCATAACGCGCGAGGCGCGGCGCGCCGATCTCCTGCTGGATCGCGTCGATGCGCGCGCGGCGTCCCGCGATGTCCGCGGGTTCGGGCGAGCGCGCGGCGTCGGCGGCGAGCCCCGCTTTCGCCTCGGGCGACAGGAAGTCGGGCCACGGCGCCTTGACCGCCTGCGCCTGAGCCGTCGCGGATGCGAGCCCCGCTGCGAGCAGGGGCACCAGAAAAGACCGGATCATCCTGCCCGAACTCCGCCCGCCCGCGCGATCGCACCGAACCGCTTCGCGCTCGGCTTGACCGTCCGCTTGAAGGTTCGCCGGTCGACCGACACCAGCCCGAATTTCGGGCCATAGCCCGACATCCATTCGAAATTGTCGAGCAGCGACCAATGGATATAGCCGAGCACCGGCACGCCGTCGCGCCGCGCCGCCTCGACCGAGGCGACGGCTTCGGGAATGAAACGCTCGCGTTCGCTATCGTCGGCGGCGTCGATGCCATTCTCGGTCACCATCACCGGCAGCCCCGTCGCCTTGTGGGCATAGCGCACGACATTGCCGACCGCGGCGGGAAACCATTCGCCGCCGCCCGGCCGCTTCGGCGCATCGGCGGGCGGATCGACATCGCGGTCGGCGCCGACATAGGCGCGGCCATAGGTCTGCACGCCGATGAAATCATCCTTGTCCATCACCGCGAAGAAAGGGCCATAGACTTCGGCGCGCTTGCGCTCGATCCCGCTGTCCGCACCGACTGCGACATTATCGGGGATGGCAAGACTCATCCCGATCGGCAGATCGGACCGCGCCGCGCGGATCGCCGCGCGCCCCGCGACATGCGCGGCAACCACGCCGGGGATCATCGGCGCCGGATCGCCCGCGTTGAGCAACGAGAAGCGATCCGATCCGCTCGCCTTCGCCGCCGCCGCGCAGCAGGCCGCGACGGCATCGCGCATCGCCTGCGATAGCGGGTGAATGGCCCAGTTGCCGCCGAGCGCCAGATTGGGCTCGTTGAAGGTCAGCGCATGGCTGATCCCCGCCGCCATTGCGCGCGCGACCCGGTCGCAATAGCGCGCGAACAGGTCAGGCGCGTCGGGATTCTCCCACCCGCCTGCCGCCGCGAACCAGCGCGGGGTGGTGAAATGGTTGAAGGTGACGACCGGCGCCAGCCCCTGTTCGCGGCAATGGTCGACGATGCGCGCATAATGATCGAGCCAGGCCTGGCTGAACTGCCCCGGCGCCGGCTCGATCCGCGACCATTCGACCGAGAAGCGATAGCAGTTGAGCCCGAGCGCCTTGACGATCGCGACATCCTCGCGCCAACGGTGCAGGCTATCGCACGCATCCCCCGACGGCTCGGCGAAGATGGTCGGCTTGACCTGTTCGAGCAGCCAGATGTCGGCATTGATATTGTTACCCTCGACCTGATGCCCCGCGGTCGCGGCGCCCCAGAGGAAGGGGTGCGAGGCCGGCGCGGCGCGGAGCGGACCGGCCGCGGCGGCGGCAATCGCCGCCGCGCCGAGACCGATCATCTCGCGCCGGTCGAACCGGGTTCCGGTCGTCATGCCGGGCTCAGAAGCGATAGCGGGCCTGCACGCCATATTGCGCCGGCTCCCCATAGATCGAGTTGATGAAACCCGAATTATTATAGCCGGGATTGGCCGTGACGCGATATTCCTTGTCGAAGATGTTGGTGCCATAGACCGCGAGGTCGATGGGCGCGCCAAACATATTGTTCCACTCGAACCGCAGATTGACGAGGCCATAGCCCGCGATCGTGTCGAACGGCTGCGCTTCGGGGGTCACGCGCTGGCTCGACTGATAGGTCCAGTTCGCGTTGAACGCCATCTCCCCCACCCCTTCGACGGGCGGCAGGTCGATCCGCCCGTTGAGGCTGAACTTGTGCCTGGGCACGAAGGAAAAGGGCGTTCCCGACAAGTCGCGGCTCGGCTGCGCCGCGGTCAGCGCCGAGGGGATTTCGGGAATCGCGATCGAATCATATTCGAGATATTTCGCCGAATTATAGGAATAGACCGCGCTGAACGTCAGACCGCGCACCGGCACGAGTTGGCCCTCGAACTCCAGCCCCATGACCCGGGCCTTCTTGGCGTTGGTCAGAATGTCGGACCCCGCGATCGACGCGCGCTGGATCACCTGGATATCATTGTACCAGGTATAGAAGGCCGAGATGTTCGTGCGGGCCCTGGCATCGCCGCCCAGATTCCAGTCCTTCTTCACCCCGAGTTCGAGGTCGGTCACCTGTTCCGGCCGAACCGCGAACAGCGGGTGTTCCTCGCCAAGAAACAGTGAGACGATCGGGTTGGTGGCGCCCGATTTATAGCCGCGCCGCGACACCACATAGAGCAGCGTGTCGGGGTTGGCCTGCCAGTCGAGGCCGACCTGCCACGTCGGCCCGTTGCTCTTGCCGTTGAAGGTCGGCGTCGTGCAATTGGGGTAATAGAGGGTCGGGAACCCGCCCGCCGCCACCGCCTTGAAGGCGTCATAGGTGCAAAGATCGGCGTTGAGCCCGATCACCTGTGCCGCCTGCGCCGGCGTGATGACGCCGAGCGCCGCGAGCTGGTTGAAGACGTCGTAGCTTTCGGCCGCCTGATAGGCCTGGATCTCGCCGCCGAAGCGGTCCCAGGTCCAGCGGAAACCCGCGGTCGCGGTGAGGTCGGGCGTCAGCTTATATTGCGCCTGCGCATAGATCGCCCTGCTCTGGGCGCTGACGCGCGCGGTCGGCTGAAGGCTGAGCGCGGGGAGCAGCGGCCCGTCGACGCCGAGCGCCGCCTGCAGCGCGGGCGGCAGGATGATCGGACCGCCGCCGAGGATGCCGCCGAACTGCATCGGATTGACGGTCTGGAAGGTCAGCGGCGACGGCGTCTTGTCGTCGAGGAAAAAGCCGCCCGCCTGGATGCGCAGCGTGCCGTCGTCATAACGGAGTTGCAATTCCTCGGTGATCGTGCGCAGGTTGTTGTTGTAGCTGCCCGGATAGGCGCCGAGCAGGTCGGCGATCGGCAGCGGCGTGGAATCGCGGTCGGTCGCGCTCGTCGAACGGGTGCGCGCATAGCTGAAGATATTCTTGAGCGTCAGCGTGTCCGACAGATCGATCTCGGTATTGTTGAGCGCGAGAAAGCTCTTCGCGACCTCGCGCGTCGGGACACTGAGCGCCGTCTCGCGAACGCCGCGCGCCTGCTGCTCCAGCAGATAGGGCTGGAGCAAGGCGGCATAGGGGCGATCGGGATTGACCGCGAGCAGGATGCTGCCGCCACCATGCTCCTTCACATTGACATAACTGACCGCCGTATAGCTGCGGATCGTGTCGGTGGGGTTGAACTGCAGGCCGAAGCGCAGGCTGTAATTGTTGCGATTGAGATAGTCGAAGCCCGTGACGGCATCGCGGACATAGCCGTCGCGCTTGTCGAACTGCCCGGCAACGCGGATCGCGAGCTTGTCGCCGACCAGCGGGATGTTGAGCGCGCCCTGCCCGCTGCGCCGATCGTAATTGCCGAGCGTCAGGTCGGCATAGCCCTCGACGACGCCCATCTTCGGGTGCATGGGTTCGAGCAGCACCGCGCCGCCGGTGGTGTTGCGGCCGAACAGCGTGCCCTGCGGGCCCTTCAGCACCTGAAGCGAGGCAAGATCGAAAAAGCTGCCGGGTCCGCTGACGCTGGTCGGCACTTCGGCGAAATAGCCGACGACGCCCGGGCCGCTGCCCGTGCCCTGCCCCGTGCTGCCGCCCATGCCGCGGATCGAATAGGTTTCCTGATTGCGCGCGACGTCGCCGACAACCGACAGCGACGGCGTGTAATTCTGAAGATCGGTGCCGTTGTTCACGCCCTTTTCGCGCAGATTGTCCTGGCTGAAGGCCGTGATCGCGATCGGCACCTGCTGCGCGCGTTCGTCGACGCGGCGCGCGGTCACGATGATTTCGTCGAGCCCGCCCGCGGCCGAATCGGCCTGCGACGCGTCCTGCGCCAGCACCGGCGCGGGAACGGCGGCCAGCGCCAGCGGCGCCACGCCCCAGCAAAGCGACATCCAATAATTGCGCGTGATTGCCATCGATCATCCTCCCTCGGCGGGCTGTGTCACCCGTTCGCCGATTCTGATAGATTTTTATGAAATGCATTTCAACAACAAGTTTCATAGCATTGCGATCGAGCATTGCGCGCGCGGCATCGCTGCCATATGAACGGCTTATGGCGGCCCGGAACAGCGATACGACCACGATGCCGCGCACGACACGCCCGACGATGGACGACGTCGCGCGTATTGCAAAAGTTTCAAAGCCGACCGTCTCGCGGGTGCTCAGCGGCAGCCCGCTGGTCAGCGCCGAAACGCGCGAGCGCGTGCTCGCGGTCGCACGCGAGCAGGGCTATGCGCTGAATCGCCACGCGCAGAAGCTGCGGCGCGAACGCGCCAATGCGATCGCCGTCGTGCTCGACTTCGGATCGCACCGCCAGGGCGCGATCGGCGACCCCTTCATCTTCGAGTTGCTCGCGGGCATTTCCGAAGCGCTGTCGGTGCGCGATCTCGATCTGCTGCTGTCGCCGTCGGGGCTCGATACGGTCGAGGGTTTCGTCGATCTCCACCGCTCACGCGGCGCCGACGGCTTCATCGTGCTGGGACAGGGCGCGCGCGACGCGCTGCTGCGGAAGGTCGCGCGCAAGGACATTCCGATGGTCGTGTGGGGCGCGGTGAGCGACGCAAGCGGCTATTGCGCGGTCGGGAGCGACAATTTCCTGGGCGGCCGGTTGGCAGGCGAGCGCTTCCTGTCCTTCGGGCGCCGCCGCTGGCTGTTCGTCGGCAACCGCCAGCACGAGGAGATCCGCCTGCGCTTCGAGGGGCTGCAAGCGGCCGCGCGGGCAGGCCAGAATATCGAGATCGAGGTTCTTTCGATCGAATCCATGGCCTTTTCGGCGGTTCACGACCAGGCCCACGCCTATCTGAAGGCGTGTACCGAACGGCCCGATGCCGTCTTCACCTTTTCCGACACCGCCGCGATGGCGGTCATCGGCGCCTTCAACGCCGAAGGCCATCTGACCCCGCGCGACTATTCGCTCATCGGCTATAACGATATTCCGCCCGCCGCGCATTTCACCCCGTCGATCACCACCATCGCGCAGCAGACCGGAGTCGCGGGGGCGCTACTGGTCGAAAAGCTGATGCAGACGCTGGACGGCGGGCGGCCGCGATCCGCCATGCTGCCGACCCAACTCGTCGCCCGGCAGACATGATGCCGCTCTGGCCGAAAGGCCCGCGGCCGCCCGCTCCATTTCGCGGCGACTTGACCCTGGCGGAAAAAATATCGGCAAAGGCCCTTGCCATGCGCGAATGAGCATATGGCAGGCCGCTCTCTTCGCAGAACAAGACTCCCCGGAGCCGCTGGCCGCATGGCGAAATGACCGATTGCGGATGGTCCGCTCCTTGCGCGCGCAAGAAGCAGACCATCCTGATTGCACGCCGGGATCAGAATCCGAAGGTTGCTCCCGCACCGGCGGCGATCTTGCCATTGCCGGCGGTCCCGGCATTCACACGAAATTGCGCACTATCCCCGGCGCGGGCGATGAGCGCGAAGGAGAAGGCGAACCGCCCGTCGTAGGTGCCCGTGCCGAAGCCGATCCCGACATTCTTGTCGCCGCTGAGCGGCGGGATCGAGGCAAGTGCCGTCGCGATCGCCACGCCGCGGCCCGCCATGCGATCGATACGCCGGAGGTCGAAGCTCTGCTGGTCGACACGGCTCTCCAGGATGTCGACCCGTCCTCTGATGGCGTTGACGTTGTTCGTCAATCCGGTGAGCTGCGACATGTTCACGACATCGGTCGGCGCGACGCCCGCGGACACATTGGTGATCCGGCGCGTCGCCCCTGCCGAGCCGACCGACACCGTATTCGCCTCGTCGGCCACGGCGCTGTTGCCGAGCGCGATGCTGTTGTCCGCCGTCGCCGATGCCCCGTTGCCGAGCGCGATCGCGCCGTTCCCCGTGGCGGTGTTGGCGTTGCCGATCGCGACCGCGCCGTCCCCCGTTGCGGTATTGTCGGCCCCGACTGCGACCGCGCCCGTGCCGGTGGCGTTGTTGGGGTCGCCGATCGCGACCGCGCCATTGCCGGTGGCGACATTCTGCGCGCCGATCGACACCGCCTTGCCGCCGCGTGCCTGCGCACCGGCCCCCATCGCCACCGACTGGTCGCTGTCGGCGACGCTGCCCGATCCGATCGCGACCGCGTCGACGCCGTTCGCCAGCGGAACGTCGCCGGTTCCATTGACTTTCAAATATTTGCCGTTCTCCAGCGCCGCGTCGGCGACGGCGCGGGCGTCGTTCGCGATCGCCTCGACCCGCGCATCGCCCTGATCGGCATAAGCCTTGGCATCGGCGAGCGTCTGGGCGTCACCCTGTTCGATCGAATCGATCACGTCCGATCCCAATTTGTCCATCGTCACCGATCCGTCGGCAATCTTCGCCGTGGTGACAGACCCGCCCGCGATCGCAGCTGATCAACCCGCGACGCCCGTCGCTGCGGACACGCAGTCGCCGCGGGAGATATTGCAGGCGGCGATCGACGCGGCGGGCGGCGTGGCGTGGCTCACCCCGCGCACCCTTTATCTGGCCGGAACGGCGGTCTTCTATGCGCCCGATTCCGCGACACCGCGCTCGCGCGCCACTGACTATCGCATGTGGCGCGAGATGAACCCCGGCCGTACCGTCGCCCATCAGGCCGACGGCAAGGTGCGGATCATCGCCCGCGACGGCGAGCGCCTGCTGTTCGAGGTCGGTTTCGACGGCACGACGACCTGGACCGAGAAAGGGGTGATGCCAAAGGCGGAGGCTGACGCCTATTGGGCGAATAATTTCGGCTTCGGCATCATCCGCCAGGCGCTGAACGACGGTTTCCGGATCGAGCGGGCGCCCGACACCAACGTCGAGGGCCACCCGGTGCGGATGATCCGGATCATCGACCCGAACGGGGCCCGGACGCTGTTCGGCATCGATCGCGACAGCCATTATATCCGCTACATGGGCTTCGTGACGCCGCGCGGATTTCACGTGCGCACCTATGACGATTTCGTCATGCTCGACAATCCGCGCTGGTTGCAGGCGCGCGAGGTGTCCCTTTATTATGACGGCGTAAAAGCCAACACCGTCTATTGGAAGACTGTCTCCGTCAATGCGCCGATCGACGGCCAGATATTCAAAGCGCCGAAATCAGGACTCGCGCCATAATGGCGGCGGCGGTCGCAAGGGCGACCTGTCACGCTTTGTCGGGGAAGCCGTCAATCAGGAAGTGCTCCACAAAACCGCCCGCGATATCCAGGCGTGCATGCGGGCGTTGAACCGGGCGATATCGAGAAATTGATCGACGGCGAACCCGAAGCCATGCGCGCATCGCTCTGGACCGACCGGCCGCGAACGAAGTGCGCGTCAACCGCGATACGAACATCCTGCTCAGCGGGCGCCGTGGCAGAGACGCCCGCGACCTAGCGAGTTTGGATGGTACCGCAGCGAGTCCGTCGCACAATGCACAACTGCCCGATGGAGGATAGATGTGAAAAAATATCGGCGAGGACCATTGCCATCAGCGAATTGGCATGATAGCGGGCCGCTCTCTTCGCAGCACAAGGCTCCCCGGAGCCGCTGAGGAGACCGCCGCAAACCGGCATGTGGACGCATAGCTCAGTTGGTAGAGCAGCTGACTCTTAATCAGCGGGTCCTTGGTTCGAGCCCAAGTGCGTCCACCATTTTTCTGCCTTTTTAATCAACATCTTACTCCATTCCGGGCGACCACCCGAAGGCCGCCTTCGGGCGCCGATGTGGGTGATTTTGTGTCATTGCCTTCCGCAGTTTCCTGCACCTTTTCGGACAACCCGATTTTCGGCGCAAAAATCAGCTGGTCGGCATAGGGCTGCAAATGCTTCACCGACAGATGGGCATAACGCCGTACCATCGTCTCCGATTTCCATCCCCCCAGTTCCTGAAGCACCCAGGTGGGCACGTCATTCTGCCGGAGCCAACTCGCCCAGGTGTGCCGCAGATCGTGCCAGCGAAAATTGGTGATCCCGCATCTCGCCAGCGCTTTGCGCCACGCCCGCGTATTCGCCGACCGAAGCGGTTCGCCCCGATAAGTGAACACATGGGTCTCGTGCTTGCCCAACTGCCGCTGCAAGACAGCCATGGCGAGATCGTTGAGGGGTACGCCAAGGGCATTCCCGTTCTTCGTATCGCCATGCTCGATCCTGGCCATGCGCCGGGCCAACTGAACCCGGTCCCAGGTCAGATCGAGGACGTTCCCCTGGCGCAGGCCGGTGGAGAGCGCAAACACGGCCACTTCACGCTGATGGTCGGGCAGTTCGCGAAGCAGCCGTTCGGCCTGCTCCTCGGTGATCCAGCGAACGCGGACCTGCCCTCCCCTGCTGTAGGTCTTGAACGCCGGGACGTGATCGATCCATTCCCATTCCCGCATCGCCCGCCGGAACATGGCGCGAATGAGCGCCACATAGAGGTCCTTCGTGCGATCCGAGGCCTGAACATGTTTCGTCACCAGCCGGTCGATCAGCCCCCGGTCGATCTGGTCAAGGGTCTTGCCCCGCAAATGACCAGTCCACCAGCGGATCCGCTGCACGTCGTCCCGGTAGGACTTCTTGTGCGACTTCTCCTTGAGCCAGCGCACCGCCGCTTCGTCCCAGCTACGCAGGGGCTTCCGCTTGAGCCGCGCCAAATCCCACAGTTCGGCTTTCAGCCTGTCGTGGTATTCCTTCGCCTTTGCCCGGTCGGTGGTGCCAGCAGAGCGTCTAATTCTGCTTCCGTCCGGGGCTGTGATGTCGACATTGTAGATACCTGCACGTTTCCAGAGTGCCATAGTGCCTCCTTCTCGTCGGCACTCAGATGCATCCGTGCGGGCGCAGAATACCGCTCACGCAGCCAGGCGACAAGATCGACTTCCAGAAACCGCCAATCGCGACCGATCTTGGCGCAGGGAATCATCGCCAGTCGGGCATATCTGCGCACGGTGTTGGGATGCACGCCGAGGAAATCCGCGGCCTGTTTGAGAGTCAGAAATCCCGATGAATCCGTCATGGCGACGTGACAGCATTGCGCCGTGTCTTGGCGAAGGTGCGGTCGCTGACGAGAAAGGCTTCGAGCATCGCGGGAATGAGGTCGGCGACTGTTGAAGCCGTATCCCCATAAGCCGCCCGATAAAGCTCGAGATAGTCGCGCAGCGCGTGATCAAGCTCGGGCGTCACCGTCACGGCAATCTTCACCGGCGTGCGATCGGGCAGCTTGCCGAGCTTGATCCCCGCCATGTCAGCGGCCCCCGACCGGGGCGAGCACCAGATCCTTGTGGACGACCAGCCTGACCGGCGCGCCGGGCCGGATGGTGATCGTCGGCTGGATACCGAGGTTTCGCTGGGTAATCTGATCGCCGGCCCGCGCAACGCTGTCCTGCGTCGATGTCCGCATGGCCTGGACAAGGTCGCTCTGACCGGACAACGCGAGCTGCGAGCTGACCCCGAGCAGGGTCGAGAGCCCAATGCCCTTGAGCAATTGCCACGTATGAAAATCCACTTTGTCGGCCAGCCCGGCATAGCCGGAGGGATCGGTGGCGGGCACGTTGTCGATCCGCAGCGAAGAACCGTCGGGCATGATGATCCGCTGCCAGACGATGAGCGCGCGGCTCTGCCCGAACGCCACCACGCTGTCATAGCTGCCGATCAGCCGCGCGCCCTGCGGGATCAGCAGAATACGCCCGGTCGCGCTGTCATAGGTGTTTTCGGTGACCTGCGCGGTGACGAGGCCGGGAAGATCGGAGCGCAGCCCGGTGATGAGACTCGCCGAGATCACACTTCCTGCGGACAGCGTATAGGGTGATGGCGCCGCAGCGAGCAGATGTGGATTCACGTCCCCGCGCGGATCGAGCGTGCCGACAAAGGCTTCCTTACGCCCCTGCGCGTTGGGATCGTTGGCGGGATCGAGCGCCAGCTTGGGGGCAGCGGCGCTATCCGCGCTCGCTGCCGCCGATGGGATTGCTGAAGCCTCGCCGCCGACGCTGCCCTGCCGCCCCTGCACCAGCACCCCGGATTCCCGCGCGGCCTTGAGTTCGGCGAGCTGACGCTCGCGCTCGGCGGCTTGTGCCTGCTGGAGCTGCTGATCGGCCGGATTGATCGGATTGACCGGGATGGTCATCGCCTGCTGATGATCGAGGATCGGTTTGCCGAGATCGCCGGGCAACGGCGGCCCGAGCCTGGGCACGTCGCCATAGGTCGCCGGTGCGCCGTTCAAAGCGTCGGTCGGCCGCGCATTGGGCTGCGACAGTTCTTCCTGCGTGTTGACCGCCTGAAACAACCGCGGCTTGAGCGCCATCCATGTGACCGCGACCAGGCTCACCGAACCAAGCGCGGCGATGCCGATGATCACGCCGCGCTTGAACCGGATCGCGCGCGGCGGCCGGGTGCGGATCGCCAGACTTTCCGGATCGAGCTTGGCGGACTGGGCCGGGGCGGCTCCGTTCTCGGCAACCGCGCTCATGCGCCCCTCCGGTGCTTGGCGGCAGCGCCCGCGCGGCTGATCCGCACCACATCCTGATGCTTGAGCCCGAGCCGCAGTTCGGCGACGTCGAACAGCCGATCGACGATATAGTAGCGGCCCTGCACCCGGTAATTGACGAGGCTGGCCGTGCCGTTGCCATCGACCAGGAACAACGGCGGCGCCTCGCCTACCGCCAGGTCCGCCGGGAACTCGATGAACGTCTGCCGCCCGTCATCGAACGCGCGTAGCGGCCGCCAGGCCGGCTCATCGCCGGTGATCACATAATCAAAATGAAGTCGGTCAACCGCGAGACCCGAGGCGACAGGCGCGGCGGCCCTCGCCTGCTGGGCCGCCGCCTTGAGCGCGATGAGCTGGTCGGCCGGATAGGTCCAGGATAGCGCCGCCATAGCGGTATGTTCGGTGCTGCTGAGCGCCAGATGATAGGTGCGCCGGTCGGTGGTGATGACGACGTTGGTGGCAAGCCCCGAAGTGAACGGCTTCACGAGGACATGGGTGCGCCGGGTATCGCCACTGCCGCTCGTCGTGTCGCCGACAACCCAGCGCACGGTGTCGCCAGCGGCCACAGCGCCCAGCATCTCGCCAGCCTGCAAGGCGATGTCGGTGACCTGACCCGGCGCGGTCAGCACATGATAGATCACGCCGTCACTGTACGGATAGACCTGCGCGGCATTGAGATAGCCGCCGGTCGCCGGCTCGAGTGTCGCCTTGCGATTGGCGGCGCGGACACGCAGTTCGGCCGGCGAAGGCGATACGTGGCGGTGTCGCGGCGCCGACACGGCAACCACGGGTGGCGGAGAAACGACCGATGCGGCGGGCGGCATCGTGATGACAGCCGACGGCGCTCCCGGTGCGGTGGACGACACCGGAGCGTTCGGAACGGTTTGCGCGAAGGCGGGCACGGCAGCAGCAAGCGCCGTCGCCGCAAAGAATGCGGACTTCATGGGCGGGTCTCCGGGTTGGGGGTCGGGTCGGCGAGGTGAGGATCGAGCGGCGAGCCTGCCGGGATGTTCGTCGGCGTCGGCGTGCTGGCGGTCGCTGATGCCACCGGCGATGCGGCTGGAAGCGCCGCCGGCGTTTCCAGCTCGCGGCTCCAGTCGATCGCATCGATGTAGACGCCGAGCGGATTCTTGCGCAGCGTGTCGGCGCTCGATGGCGGCGCCATCACGACGGTCAGGATCGCGGTCCAGTGCGACGCGCCCGTCTGGCTCCCTCGCTCGTAAGCCGTCTCGACCCACTTCACCTGAAACGATTTGTCGGACGCCCGCACGACGCTGGTGACCTGCACCGACACGGTACGCTCGCCGACCTGCGCGAATGGATCGGCGGTTCGCGCATATTCGCCGAGAAACAGAGCGCCCCGCCTGGTGGTGAAGTCGTAGGCGGAGAGCCAGTCGGCCCGCATCAGTACCGGATCGAGCGATCGTCCGCGCACGTCGATGATGAACCGCGAGAGGAACCAGGCGACCTGTGGATCGGTGGGCTGGTAATTCTTCTCGGCGGGCTCGACCGCCCGCGCTTCGCCGAGCCGATCGACCTCGACCACATACGGCACGACCCGGCTTTGCAAGGATTGCCAGAGCAGACCGCCCGACAATGCCGCGGTCAGCCCGAGGCAGCCGAACGCGATCAGCCGCCAGTTGCGCGCCTGCACGCGGGCCGAACCGATGCGCTCGTCCCAAAGCTGGCCGGCGCGTTGATAGGGTGTTTCGGGTTCGGGCGTTCGCCCATAGCGTTGCACCGCTCGCTTGAAGAGCATCAGTCGTCCCTTTCCTTGATGTCGGGCGTGGCGCCGTGGCCGCCACGGTCGCCCTGATTGATCGTGTGGATCGCGGCCTGGCCGTGATGACGGGTGGTTTGCTGCGCCTTCATCGCACGCGCCCAACCGGGCATGGCGGAAGCCTCGCTGCCTGTTTCGCCAGCGGCGCCTGCGGCAGCCGCGCGGCCGGTCATGGCGTTGAACGCGGCTTGTCTCCCGGACTCGGCTGCTTCGCCAATTCCGAGCGCTGAGGACATGCGCGATTTCGCGGCACTTCCCGCAGCCTGCGCCACGCCGCTCATTCCGGCGCCGACGCTCGACGAACCCGCCGCTTCCTGGCCGAGTGTATAGGCGGTCGAGGCCGCCGACCCCATCGCGGTGCCGGCGCGTACCGCGCCGAGACCGGCGGCGGCAAGGCCGCGTCCCGCACCGAGCGCGCCAGCGCCGCCCAGATACATGATGCCGCCAGCACCGAGCACGGAGCCTAGCGCCGCGCCCGCGCCAAGCTGCGGTGCGCCGGCGACCAGGCCGGAGGCGATGCCGGGACCGAAAATGCCAAGGCCGAACAGAGCAAGGCTGGCGAGCACCAGGCTCATGGCCTGGCCGATGTCGGGCTCCTGCCCTTGCAGCGCGGTCGTGAACTGCGTGAAGTAGTTCGAGCCGATGCCGACGATGACCGCGAGCACCATGACCTTGATGCCCGAGGAGACGACGTTGCCGAGCACGCGCTCGGCAAGGAAGCTGGTCCGGTTCCACAGCGCGAACGGCACGAGGACGAAGCCGGCGAGGCTCGTCAGCTTGAACTCGAGGATCGTCACGAACATCTGCACCGCGAGGATGAAGAAGGCGAGGATGACGATGACCCAGGCAACCAGCAGCACGACGATGGTCAGGAAGTTGTCGAAGAAGGTCGTGAACCCGAGATACTGGTTCACCTGTTGCAGCAGCGGCCATGCGGCGGTGAAACCCGTGCCCGCGAGCTTGCCGGGCTTGAGCAGATCAGCCGCCGTGATCGTGCCGCCGCCCGCCGTAAGCCCGGCCTGCGCGAACGAACGGAAGATGATGTCCGAGAGCGTCGAGAAGCTGTTCAGGATGAACGCGAAGGCGCCGATATAGAGGATCTTCTTGATCAGCCGGCCGAGCACATTGTCCTCGCCGCCCAGCGCCCAGAACAGACCAGCGAGCGTGATGTCGAGCGCGATCAGCGTGCGCGAGAGGAAGCTGACGTCGCCGCCCAGCAGGCCGAACCCGCTATCGATGTAGCGGATGAACGCCTGCATGAACTGGTCGATGACGTTGAGGTCACCCATGGCGGCGGCCCTCCTCCGCTTCGGGCAGCGCGAACTTGCCTTGCCATGTCGCCCAGGCGCGGCTCACCGCGCCGGTGCCGGGGAAGAGATCGATCAACTCGTCATCGGGCCGAGCGCCGGCCAGTTCGAACGCCCAGTGGCAGACGGCCTCGGGCTTCGCGCCAACCAGACCCCGGCGCTGCGTGATGCCATGCTCGATCCAGTCGCGCAGCACGAGCCGCTTCGAGACGACCGGCTTGCGCGCCGCCTTCACGATCACGGGTTCCCATGCATAAGCGACGCTGACGTTGCGCTTGAACGCCGCGAAGCCCTTGACCCAGACCATCCATCTCGCGCCGGTGGCGCTGACGATCGGCGCCAGCACCGCCATGCTGTGCGGCGTCGCCGCGGCATGAAGCACCCAGCCGTCAAAGTCGGTTTCGAGGCGTTCGATCAGCGCGGCATGGTCGACCTCGCCGGCATAGTCCGGCTGGTCGCTATAGCGATGCGCACAGGCGATATAGGGCGGGTCGGCATAAGCGATACGCATGGTCGTTTCGATCTTTCAGGAGAAACCAAAAGGCCGCGGGACCCGTCCGGGAGGCATGGGGGCAAACGAGCCCCGCGGCAGGAACGGCGACGGCACTTGGCTTTACGTCGCCTCATCGGCGTCCGCCTACTGGGGGGTGTAGGCGGTGCCGGAACCGAGGAACTTGGCGGCCGCGCCCTGTGCGTCGGTCTGCTGCTGGATGCGGTTGGCGCGCTCCATGGCATCGGCCCGGAATTGTGCCGCCATCAGGTTCTGGATCTGGAACTGCTGCTTGGCGACGAGAGCCAGAAGCTGGTTGGTGGCCTGGGTGACCTGCAACGCGCCTTCGGCGCTCTGGCTGCGCTGCACGATCCCGTTCAATGCCGCCTGGTCGGCGGCGATGTTCTCGACCACCTGCGCCTGCACGGTCATCGTCTGCTTGTAGGCCGCCATCGAGGTATCGAGCCGGCTGTGTGCGGCGATGACCTGGGCGTTGCCGGTCAGCGCCTGGTTGAAGCTCGCCGGGAACATCGAACGGAACTGCTGGTCGAGATTGGCGACACGAAACTGGATGCCCTGGGCCTGGCCCATCAGCTGGTCGATCTGCTGGATGGTCTGCTGCAATGCCTGCAATTCGGGGAAGGTGATCGTCGTCAGGTTCTTCGCCTGATTGATCAGGCTCTGCGCCTGGTTCTGGAGCATGCGGATCTGGTTGTTGATCTGCGTGAGCGTGCGCGCTGCGGTCAGGATGTTCTGACTGTAGTTCGACGGATCATAGACGATGATCGCCTGCGCCGGCGTTGCCGGCAGGACAGCGGCAGCGATCAGCGAGCCGGTCGCGGCGAGCGACAGCGCGGTCGAAAGGATTCTGGACTTCATCGGGATGGTTCCTTCTGCTTGGGGGATCAGGGGGTGGGAAAGGCACCGAGCAGGTCGGTGGCCCAGGCGAGATCGGCGGATCCGAGAAAGTGGGCGGCAAAGCCATCGACCCCGTGCTCCGCAAGGATCGCATCGATGCGCTTCTGGCTGGCGGGATCGGAGGCGCCGGCGAGCGCCAGCGCGATCGGCCCGAGACCAAGCTCGAACAGCCGGTTGCCGCGCGCCGATTGCAGATAATAATGCCGTTTGGGCGTCGCCCGGCTGACCAGCTCGATCTGGCGGTCATTGAGCCCGAACCGTTCGTAGGCCGCCCTGCCTTGCGGCTCGATCGCCCGATCGTTCGGCAGCAGGATACGCTGCGGGCAGCTCTCGATGATGGCCGGCGCGATGCTGCTGTCGGCGATGTCGGCGAGGCTCTGCGTCGCGAACAGCACCGCGACGTTCTTCTTCCTGAGCGTCTTCAGCCATTCACGGATGCGCGCGGCGAACAGCGGGTGGTCGAGGAATATCCAGGCCTCGTCGAGAATCAGCAGTGTCGGCCGGCCATCGAACCGTTCTTCGAGCCGGTGAAACAGATAGGTGAGGACCGGCGCGACGACGCTCGCCTGGCCGAGCAGCACCTCGGTTTCGAAGCATTGCACGTCGGCGAACCGGAATCCGCTCTCTGCGGCATCGAGCAGCGACCCGTGCGGTCCATCGAGCGTATAGGGCTGGATCGCGGCGCGCAGGGCATTGGACTGCAACAGCAGCGTCAGGCCTGTCATCGTCCGCTCCTGCGGCGGTGCCGAAGCAAGGCTGTTCAACGCCGACCAGACGGCATCCTTGACCTCGGGTGTGACCGTGACCTTCTCGGCATCGAGCAACGCGGCGATCCATTCGGCGGCCCAGCTCCGTTCGGCGGGATCGTCGATGCGGCGCAAGGGCTGGAACGCCAGTGCAGCACCGGCATCCGATCCCAGCCCTAGCGCATGATGCGCCCCGCCCATCGCCAGCACGGCGGCGCGCGCGGAAAAGCCCTTGTCGAAGATGTAGACCTGGGAGCCCGCATAACGCCGGAACTGCATGGCGATCATCGCCAGCAGCACCGATTTACCCGCGCCGGTCGGGCCGACCACCATCATATGGCCGACGTCACCGACATGGGTGGAAAGCCGGAACGGCGTCGAACCGGCGGTCTGCGCGACCAGCAGCGGCGGTCCGTCAAGATGGTCGTTGCCTGCCGGTCCCGCCCAGACCGAGGACAACGGCATCAGATGCGCGAGGTTCAGCGTATGGACGATGGGCTGGCGGACATTGGCATAGGCGTGCCCGGGCAAAGATGACAGCCAGGCTTCGACCGCGTTGACGCCTTCATGGATCGTCGTGAACCCCAGGCCGCCGACGATACGCTCGACCTCCCGGATCTTGTCCTCGACCTGGGGTCGCGACACGTCCGACACCGTGATCGTCGTGGTCAAGTAGCCGAAGGCGACATGATCACCGCCGAGGGCCTGGAGCGCCATGTCGGCATCGGCGACCTTGTTGTCGGCGTCGGAGTCCAGAAGCTGCGCGGGCTGATTGTACATCACTTCGCGTAGCAGCGCGGTGATCGACTTCCTCTTGTTGAACCACTGCCGGCGCAGCCTGGTCAGCAGCCTGGTCGCATCGCTCTTGTCGAGCGCGATGAAGCGCGTGGCCCACCGATAGGGAAAATCTGCTTCGTTAAGCGCGTCGAGAATCCCCGGCCGGCTCATGTTGGGAAAGCCCGTGACGGTGAGTGTGCGCAGATGGCGCTCGCCCAGCATCGGTTCGATCCCACCGATCAGAGGCGTATCGGCAAGGAGTCCATCGAGGTAGATCGGCGTCTCGGGCACCGCGACCGGATGACGGCGCGCGGAGATCGTGCCATGCAGATAGGTCAGCGTCTCGGCCGAAGTCAGCGCCCGCACTTCCGGCATGAACGCCGCGAAGAGATCGAGCGCCCTGTCGGTCTCGGCGATAAAATTGGTCAATGCGCCGCGCCAGTCGCGTCCCCGAAGAGAACCGGCGCCGGCATCGGGCCGATCGACCAGCGAGCGTCCCGCCGCGTCCGCGCCATCGGCAGCGGGCAGCCAGGTCAGGGTCAGATGATAGCGGCTCTCGTAGTGCGCCCCTTCGGCTTCGAACCGGCCGCGCCGCTCGCGATCGACCAGCCAGGTGACCGGATCGGGAAAGCTGCTTGCCGGATACCCCAGCGCCTCTCGCCGTTCGGCTTCGAAATGCAGCGCCCAGCCGGTGCCGAAGCGCTTCAGGACATTGTTGGCTCGCGCGCAGGCGGAAACCAGCTCGGCCTCGGTCGCGGATTCAAGATCAGGCCCACGGAACGCCAAAGTGCGCTGGAAGCTGCCGTCCTTGTTGAGGACGACGCCTTCGGCGACCAGAGCGGCCCAGGGGAGATGGTCGGCAAGCCGATCGGCCACATGGCGATATTCGCGCAAGTTCAGCATGTGAGATAGCTCCGCTGGCGAAGATGGCGGGCAAGGACCGGCGCAAAGGCGGAATCGCGGCGGGCCGCAAAGACGGCGACGCTGTGGCCCACCGCCCAGACGACGATGCCGGCGATCCATTGTTGCAGCCCGAGACCGATGGCGGCGGCAAGCGTGCCGTTGACGATGGCGAGCCCGCGCGGTGCGCCGCCGAGCAGGATCGGCGCCCCGAGGCTCCCATGAATGGGAACCTCGAAGCCCTCGATATGGCCGCCGGTGTTGTGGCTGCCGATATTCACGCGATCAGCGCTCCGCCGCCGAACGAGAAGAACGACAGGAAGAACGAGGAGGCGGCAAAGGCGATCGACAGACCGAAGACAATCTGGATCAGCCGCCGAAACCCGCCCGCCGTCTCGCCGAACGCGAGCGTCAAGCCGGTGGTAATGATGATGATCACCGCGACGATCTTGGCGACCGGCCCCTGCACGGATTCGAGCACCTGCTGGAGCGGTTGCTCCCACGGCATGCCCGAACCAGCGGCCTCCGCGCTGGTGGGAAAGGTCATGGCGAGGCCGACGACCGCGGCCGTAATCAGGCTGGTGCGGCGGGCGAAAATCTTGAGGATACGCGAAGGCATGGGTCGTTCTCCTTGGGGCTAGGGTTTCGGGGTGATGTCGGTGAGGGCGTAGCTGCCGTGCCGGTCGAGCCCGGCAACGCGGGCGATGGTGTCGATCCGCCGCGCGAGACCGCGCCCGGCGATGAACACGATGAGGTCGATGGCGTCGGCGATCAGCGCGCGCGGCACGGCTGTAACGGCTTCCTGCACCAGCTGTTCGATGCGGTAGAGCGCCGACAGCGCCGAGTTGGCGTGGACCGTGGCAATCCCGCCAGGATGGCCGGTGTTCCAGGCCTTCAGCATGTCGAGCGCTTCGGGGCCGCGCACCTCACCGACGATGATGCGGTCGGGGCGCAGGCGCAGCGTCGAGCGGACAAGATCGGCCATGGTGACCGAGCCGGCCCCACTCGCATTGCCAGAACGCGTGCGCAGTGCCACCACGTCGGGCGCGGCGCATTGCAGCTCACGCGTATCCTCGATGAGGATCACCCGGTCGCCCTGATGCGCCATCTCGGCGAGCAGCGCATTGGCAAGTGTGGTCTTGCCCGACGAGGTGCCGCCGACGACCAGAATATTATTTCGGTCGACGACCGCGCCGCTGAGCAGCAATGCAGCGTCGGCCGACATGATACCGTCGTTCACATAGTCGAGTAGCGTGTAGACCTTCGCGGCCGGCTTGCGGATCGAGAAGCAGGGAAACAAGGCCACGGGCGGCAGGACACCTTCGAACCGTTCGCCCGCACTTGCCCCATGCGGCGGCAGCTCCGCCGAGACGATCGGCTTGTCACCATGCACCTCGCTGCGCGCATGGCTCGCTACCAGGCGGATGATGCGTTCGACTTGTGCGGGATCGAGGCGGACGTCGGTATCGACGCGGCCCTCCCCCAATATGTCGACGCGCAACGCGCCGTCGGGGTTGACCATCACTTCGATGACCCGAGGATCGGCAAGCGCGGCGGTGATCGCCGGTCCCATTGCGGTGCGGAGCATGGCGCGGCGGCGCGTGTCCGACGTGATGGCGGATGGAGGCGCGCCGCTCACAGCTCGTCCTCCTGCCCGAGCGTGCGCTTGCCCGAAGCAATCTGGCGGCTGACCTGCCCGACGAAGGCGGCGAAGCGCTCGCGCGCGATGGCACGGCCCGCGTTGTCATTGTCGGCAAGCGGCGCGTGGATCGCCAGTTCATAGCGAACGAACAGCGCCAGCGTCTCGATCAGGATATGCGTGTTGCGCTCGATGCGCCCGAGCGTGGTGGTCAGCCGGTCGAGCCGGTGCCCGAAGCGATCGTCGAGTTCGTTCGAGCCGCGCCGGTTTAGCCAGGCGTCGACCGCATCGGCGAGGATCGCCGACTTGGTCGCACCGGGCCGCGCGGCAAGCTCGTCGAGCCGCTGGCTCAACCTGGCATCGAGCATGAACTGATGACGGATACGCGCCATGATCAGAAGCCCGGCAGCAGGTCGGACGACGGCGAAACGCCGGCATCGATGCCATAGGCCGTGCGCGCGACGCTGGCGGCGCGGGCCTGGTCCATCATCCGCGCGTCGGCGGAACCATCGGCATCGTCCTCGCCGAGCCCCAGCGGGTCGGGCGTCGCGGGCTCGTCGGGCGCGATCGGCTGTTCCTGCGGCAGGCCGGGGTGGCGCTCCTGCTGCAAACCGCCTTCGTCACTGGCATCGGCATCTTCGGCATCACCGTCTTTGCTCGCAAGGCGCGCATCCGGCAGGCAGGCGAGGCCGCCCCAGTCGTTCGGCCGCTGCGGCGGTCGGTCGGCATAGGGGCCGTCCCCCGTCGCCGGTGGTGGCAGGAGGCGGGCCGTGAAGGTACGATCCTCGTAGTAGCGCAGCTTCTTCGCGCGGATCGGCGAATGCCCGGAGACCAGCACCAGTTCGTCGCTGGGCGGAAGCTGCATCACCTCGCCCGGCGTCAGCAATGCGCGCGCCGTCTCCTGCCGGCTGACCATGACGTGCGCGAGCCAGGGCGCGAGCCGGTGCCCGGCGTAGTTGCGCATCGCGCGCTGTTCGGTCGCGGTGCCGAGCGCGTCGGAAATCCGCTTCGCGGTGCGATCGTCGTTGGTCGCGAAGGCGACGCGGACATGGCAGTTGTCGAGGATGGAATTGTGCTCGCCGTAGGCCTTCTCGATCTGGTTGAGGCTTTGCGCGATCAGGAAGGCGCGGATGCCGTAGCCCGCCATGAAGGCAAGGCTGGTCTCGAAGAAGTCGAGCCGCCCCAGCGCCGGAAACTCGTCGAGCATCAGCAGCAGTGTGTGCCGGGCTTTGCCGTCCTCGGTGTGAAGCTGCTCGGTCAGCCTGCGGCCGATCTGGTTGAGGATCAGACGCACCAGGGGCTTGGTGCGGCTGATGTCGGACGGCGGCACGACCAGATAGAGCGAGACCGGCTGCCTCGCGTCGAGCAGGTCGGCGATCCGCCAATCGCAGCGCGAGGTAACTTCAGCGACGGTCGGATCGCGATAGAGGCCGAGGAACGACATGGCGGTCGAGAGCACGCCCGAGCGCTCGTTCTCGCTCTTGTTGAGCACTTCGCGCGCGGCCGAGGCCACGACCGGATGGACTCTCGGTGCGTCCCTGGTGCCCAGGTGATTGGTGGTCATCATCCGCTTGAGCGTCGCGACGAAAGGCCGCTGCGGATCGGACAGGAAGGTGGCGACGCGGGCGAGCGTCTTCTCTTCCTCGGCGTAGAGGACATGGAGGATCGCGCCGACGAGCAGCGAATGGCTGGTTTTCTCCCAGTGGTTGCGGCGTTCGAGCGCGCCTTCCGGATCGACGAGGATGTCAGCGATGTTCTGGACGTCGCGGACCTCGTATTCGCCGCGCCGAACCTCGAGCAGCGGGTTGTATTTGGCGGACGCGGCGTCGGTCGGATTGAACAGCAGGCAGTGCGAGAAGCGCTGGCGCCATCCGGCGGTCAGTTGCCAGTTCTCGCCCTTGATGTCGTGGATGACCGCCGAGCCGGTCCAGCCGAGCAGGGTCGGTACGACCAGGCCCACGCCCTTGCCTGAACGGGTCGGCGCAAAGGCCATGACATGTTCCGGGCCGTCATGACGCAGATACGCGCCTTCCGACTTGCCCAGGAACACCCCTGCGTCATCGTGCAAGCCGGCGCGGGTGATGTCGCGCGCGCTGGCCCAACGGGCGGAGCCGTAAGTAGTGACCTGCCGACGTTGGCGGGCGCGCCACAGCGATCCGAAGATCGCCGCACCGCAGCCGACGAAGCCGCTGGCGCCCGCGATCGCACCGGCACGGTCGAAGATTTGCGGCGCATAGGCATCGAAATGATACCACCACGGGAAGATCGACCATGGGCGATAGACCGGCCAGTGGTAGATGATGAACCACGGTGCGCCGAGTTCCGGCTGCCACGCCAGGCGCCATGCAGCCCATTGGGTGGCGAACCAGATGCCCGCGAGGACGATAGCGAAGACGACGAGGATCTGGCCGATGAGAAGCTTGGTGGGGGTCATGCGGACTCTCCGCCCGCCGACAGGGAATCACCGCGGGCCTTGGCCTCGAAAATGTTGCTGGAGCTGCGACGGCGGCAGTGTCGTTACGACGCCAGAGATGGTCAGGGGAGGACAATGAGTTGGAGCCGGAGCGCAAATGTCCAATGCTCAGTGATCGATGTGCAATGCGCCCAATACAAGGAACGGTAAGGCAGAGCGCGCAAAATGTCGGCACTTATTGACAGATGCCGACGTTTTGCACAATTTGACCCAATGAAAGTCGGCGAACCCCTCTCAAACCGCGCCATTGCTCTCGCCCGTTCACGCGGGATCGCCCGCGCCAGGGATTTCCGTGAGGCAGGTATCGCGCCGTCAATCGTCAAGCGCCTGTGCGAACAGGGGCAGCTCGTTCGTCTTGCGCGCGGGCTGTATCAAATGGCCGATACGGACGACGTGAACGCCATGCATAGTCTGGCCGAGGCGGCACGTCTCGCGCCACATGGCGTCGTCGCGCTGCTATCCGCCCTGCAATTTCACGAACTGACTACCCAGCTCCCGCATGCGATATGGCTCTGCTTCCATCACAAGGCGCGGATCCCGCGGACGCTTCCATTCCGCGTCGAAGCCGTGCGCGCATCGGGCGAAGCCTTTGAGGCGGGACGCATGACCGCCCAAATCGAAGGCGTCACGGTGCCGATCTACGATCCTGCAAAAACCATCGTCGACTGCTTCAAATACCGCAGCCGGGTTGGGCTCGACGTGGCGATCGAAGCGCTGCGCGACGGTCTGCGTCAGCGCAAGGCGACTCATGCCGATCTCTGGCGTTACGCGGCCATCTGCCGGGTGCAGAATGTCATGCGCCCCTATCTCGAAAGCCTGTCATGACACTGCCACCGCAGAAACGCGATGTGGCGGCCTCGATACGCCAGCGCCTGCTCGACCAGTCGCGCGCCTCGGGCCAGGATTTCCAGCGTCTGCTCGTCCGTTATGGCATCGAGCGGTTGCTGTATCGCCTATCGAGAACGTCGGCGCGCAATCGCTTCATCCTAAAAGGCGCGATGCTGTTCGCGGCATGGACCGATGCGCCTTTCAGGGCGACAGGCGACCTCGACCTTCTGGGATTCGGCGATGACGATATCGAAGCAGCCCATGCGACGTTCCTGGAAATCTGCGGTGTCGAGAGGGACGCGGCATCGTCTACGGACGGTCTGATTTTCGTGGGCAACAGCATCAGAGTTGAACGCACGCGAGAGGATGAGGATTATCGCGGCCTGCATGTCCGGCTCGAAGCCCGGCTCAAAAGCACGCGCATACCCATCCAGATCGACATCGGCTTTGGCGATCCGGTTCATCCCGCGCCGCTCGATCTCGACTATCCGTGCCTTATACCCGATCTACCGCCCGCCCATATCCGGGCCTATCCCCCCGAAAGCGTCGTCGCGGAAAAGTTCGATGCGATGGTTCGTTTCGATGCCGCCACGTCGCGGCTCAAGGATCACTACGACATTTGGGCGATCTCCGAGACGTTTCCCTTCGATTTGCAGATGCTGGTCGAAGCGGTGCGGTTGACGCTCGATGGGCGCGAAAGGCCGTTTCCCACCGACTGGCCTGCCGGTCTGACGCCGGGCTTTGCAGAACGACCGGATAAGCTGGTCCAATGGCGCGCCTTTCTTAATCGCAGCGCACCGACGCTGGAGCCGCCGCCCTTTCCCGAACTGATCGGTCGGCTCAGGACATTCCTTGGCCCGACGCTCAATGCGCTGTCAGACTATGAAGCGACCAGGTCGCTTCGCTGGATTCCAGGCCAAGGCTGGGTCGAACAGAGTGTGGGCAGCCTATGAGCCATTATTTGCCCACAAGGATCGGAAGCTATCTCCTCCGCCTTCACGCCGAATATGCCGCCCGAGAGCGCGCGCTTGAAATGGAAATCGTCACCAGTTGCCGCGCGCGGGTCATCGAAGAAACGGACTTCGACAACTATGATGGTGGCACACATGGTCATGATGCGCGCCTTTACCTGCCACTTCATGTTCTGGCCAAGGTTGGGATCAAACAGCAGGACAAAGTGGCCGAAGGGATTTGCTCCGACCTGAATGATCTCGCCCGGCAGATTCCCAACGAATATTTCCGGGCCGTTCAGTTCGAACTGAACGATGAAAACGATCCCAAATATCAGGCGGCGATACCGTTCTCGCAGAAGCACCCCGCCAATCCTGACACACTTCCCTTCTGGAAGCCGGGAATGGTCCGCTTGTTCATCAGCCATCGGGACACACACAAGGGCGCTGCGAATGAGCTTGCATCTGCGCTGGAACCCTATGGCATTTCGTCATTCGTCGCCCACGACACGATCCAGCCCATGTCTGAATGGCGCAAGGAAATCATGCGCGGGCTGGAAACGATGGAGGTGATGCTCCTATTCCTGACCGACGATTTCCAGGACAGCATCTGGACCATGCAGGAGGTGGGTTATGCCCTTGGAGCCGATAAACCGATCATAAGCCTCAAGCTCGGCAAGAAAGACCCGCCGGGATTTATCGGCCACGAGCAGGCGCTGCGCGGCAATAAGGACAAACCGCTCGAAGCAGCCGTGGCACTCTACCCACTGATCGCCAAAGCCCTTGGGCAGAGGGAACGGCTGCAAGCTGCATTGGTCACCTCCTTCGTGGCGGCGCCGGATTGGGGCGATGCAAGATCGCGATTCGACCGACTGAATGGTGGCGTCGAAAGGCTCTCGGAGAAGGAGCTAACCGCCATCATCGACGGATTCTATCGCAACGACCAGCTTCACAACGCGACGTATCTTACGCACCGAGGTCATCGCCGTCTGCGAGAATTTCTCGAACGGACCACGGGCAAAGAGTTTGAGATACAAGGGCGGCGCATCCAGGAAGTCTTGCCCCAAGGGGATGATCTCGACAATATTCCATTCTAGCCCTCACGAAATCGACGGTCCTCCCCTCCCTCGCCCGAATGTCCAGCTCATACCGTCGCCGCGCATGATGCCGGCGACGGGCTTGCCAATCTGCCGCTCCAGCGCCGGCCGCCAGGGCACCAGCGTAAACTCGCGCGATTTCTCGACCAGCGCATAACGTCCGCCAAGCATATCGACCTGCCGCCTGAGCGTGCCCTCGATCCGCCCGCCTGCCTTCGTTTCCACGAACGCCAGGCCCAGTTCGTCGGAGAGCTGCCCCGCAACCCGCAGCAGTTCCCGCCGTCGCAGGACTGCAAGGGCATCGGTGCGCAGCCGGATGCCGGTATCCTGTTCCTCGGCCAGCCCCTGCTCGACCAACCATTGCCGCCGCTGGCCTTCCGCCTGCCGGACCTCGCGCCCAAATCCCGCATCGCGAACCGGCATCGCATCCTCACCCGCGACCCGCCGATCGAGCCAGGTTGCAGCACCCGCTGCGATGAGTTTGTCGATCGGCATGGTCGAAAGCATCTCGACCGTGACCGGCCGGGCACGCGCCAGCCTTGCCTCATAGGCTTCGATGCGGGCCAGATGATCGGTGGCGATTTCCCAGCTTCCATCGGGCTGGCATTCGACGCCGCCGGTGAGCCGCCGGATTGCCTCCAGTCGCCGCACATGGGTTTGGGCAAAGGCTTCGCTCGCCGACGGGTCATGGCGCAGGTGCAGATCGACCGAATATCGCCCCTCGTTCGCGGCCGCGATTTCCGCGACGGTCCGATCGGCATCCCGCACGCTGCCGCGGGCGGCCTCGATCCGCACGATAGACCCTTCAGGCGTCGGTCCGATCGCATCGCCGCGTCCGATGTCGACATAATGACTGCGGCCATCGACGCCATCGACCAGCAGAAAGTGCCGATCATTGAGCTCGTCGGAGAGCCCGCGCGCAACCACGCGTCCGACGATCGCAGAGCCTTCGGCGGGATCGAACACATGCTGCTCGACGCCGGCGCGGTTGCGGGCGGTCATCTCGCGTTGCATCGTGCGGATCACGTCGCCGCGTTCGCCGACCCGGCGCAGTGTGTCCTCCAGCCCATCGGCCAACCGCCATCGGCCGCCGCCAACCTCCTCGGCAAGGCCCATCTCCTCGAGCTTGCGCAGGCGGCCAATGCGAAGCGCCTGCTGAAAGGGATCACGCATCGACTGACCGATCTCGCGATGCTCGTCCATCTCGCGGATCATGCGGCGGTCGATCGCCGTCGCCCTCTCGGCGCCGATGTCATGGCGCAAGCGTTCCTCGATCTCGAGCGTGGTGCGCGGCCCCAGGTCGAGATTGACGAGGTCGATCGCGCGCTGGCGCAGGCCGTGACTTACATATTCGCGGGCAATGATGAGATTGCCGCCGCGATCATCGCGCCCGCGCAACACGATATGGGTATGGGGATGGCCGGTGTCGTGATGATCGACCGCCACCCAGTCGAGCCGGGTACCCAGATCCTGCTCCATCTGCGCCATCAGCCGCCGGGTCAGCGATTTGAGGTCGGCATATTGATCGCCGTCCTCGGCAGAGACGATGAAGCGGAACTGGCGTTCGTCACCGACGCTACGTTCGAGAAACGCCCGTCCATCCACTCCATCCTCGCCCGCCGAATAGAGCTGCCCCTTCCCGCCATCCCGATCGACGCCGCCACGCTGGAGATATTGTAGATGGACGCGCGCGGCCTGAAGTCCGTTCGCGCCAAGTTTCCGGTAGCTCATCTTGGTGACGACGCGCCGGCTGCGATAGCCGGCAAGCCGATCGCGTCCCGACAGCACTCGTCCCATGCTCGCGCCCCGCCCGATACGAGACCCGTCGAAGCGCGCCGATCGCTTTCCCATCGCGCCACCGAGACGGGCCGAGGCCGCGACCACCGTCCCGACATATTTGCGGGCCTTGCCCTTGCCGCGCGACCCAGGCTTGCCGAGCTTCGGCGTGAACTCCTCGTCGTTGCTCACCGGCCGGGCGCCCAATCAGCAGCACCATCCACCCAGAACCGCCCGCCTCCGGTCTCCAAGGCACAGCCTCCGGAAAAAACGATGTGCAGACAGAGCATTAGCAGTGCCCCAGAGGCACTGCCTTTATCTTGCACAACCTCCCCTCCCCCTGATTTCGCCATTCCCGGCTCCATATCTAGGCCCGCAGCACGCAGATCACGCCGCCGCTGTCGGGCAAAATCCGGGCAGAAAGCTGCCAACGAAACCGGGGCTTCACGCTGCTCAAATGCCGCGAAAACCCGGTCCAACGGCATCACGGATCGCTCCGTTTGATCGCAAACATCGGGTCGTTCTGCGCCTTATCCGGAACAGTTCGTGGTGCGTCGCCAAGGTCGCGCCGCAGCACGAACAGCAGCTCGCGCGGGCTGGCGGCGACGGTCGCCGGGGTCATCCGGGCATGGCCGGTGATGCCGCCGATATAGGCGATGGTTTCGCCGGGAAGGTGCGATCTCCCGGCGAGATAAGCAGCATAGCGCCCCGGCCCGGCGTTGTAGGCGGCGAACAGGCCGGGATAGCCGAAACGATCCGCCATCAGCCGAAGATAGGCGGTGCCCGCGATAATGTTGTCGTGCGGATCGTCGGGATTGGAACCGAGGCGATAGGTATCGCGCATCGCCGCCCAGGTCGCGGGCATCAACTGCATCAGCCCCATAGCGCCGACACGCGAGCGAATGGCACGTCCGTTCAGCGTGGTATGCCCCCCGCTTTCCGCGCGCATGACACGCTCGATCCATGGCGCCGGGATGCCGAAACGGGCCGATGCTTCGGCAATATAGGGCGTCCACTGCGAGACGGCATCGGATCGCACGACAGCACTCGCCCGGACGCCAACGACGGTCATGGCGAGCGCAAGAATGCCTTTCAGCGCAGCCATAGCGGCCTCGCGATACCGACGACATCGGCGCTTGAAGTAACCCCGAAATAGCGCCCGTCAAACGAACCGGGCGCGGCGGGCGACAGCAGGAACACGTCTCCCTGACGAAGCAATCGGCACCCGAACCAACGCGGCATGGTCCGCCCGCGCCAATCAAAATCATAGCGCACCGCGGCCGGCACCCGCTCGATGGTGATGACGTTGCCGAAAGCGCAAACGGTATCGCCCGGCACCGCGCCGACATGCTTCACCAAGGGGACATTGGCGGGAATGTAGCGGCGCGATGCCGCCAGTTCGCGCACCGCCAAGGGCACCCGCGCGATGACCATATCGCCACGATGCGGCCCCATGGTGTGGCTCACCGCGTAGAGCCCGACTGGCGCGCTGGCGCTGGCGTTCCAAACAAGAAGCGGCATGGGCGGCAGGACGATGGACAGCAAGACCGCGCCCACACCCCCGCCGACCAGCGCCGCGCAGCGGCGCAATCGGCGACGCTCTACCTTGCGGCGGCGCAGGTCTTCACCCCATGCGAGAAGCGGCAGGTCACCGCCGCGCGTGCGCTGGCCGCTCACGACTCTGCCCCCTTCGCCCGGGCGTCTTCCCGTGCGCGCGACCAGGCCAGGAGATCGTCGATATGATAGAGCACCATGCGCGCATGGCGGCGCACCACTGGTCCTTCGCCCTTGGCGCGTAGACGCTGGAGCGTGCGCGCAGACATCTGCAGGAAATGGGCTGCCTGCTGCGCGTTGAGATAGGGACTGCCGCGTCGTGCGGCGCTCGCGCGATCTGTGTCGTCTGCCATGACTGTATCTGTTCCAAAGGGCGGCGGGAGGCCGCGTCTGGCGTCGGAACATGCCGGTCCGACCGGCACTGGCAGAGGCTCGAAGATCGACCGGCGCGTTTTCGTGTCCCCTGACCGGAATTCCGGTGTTTCGGGCGCGCAATATCTGCACAGCGATGCGCGTTTACACTGGCCCGCCGCAATCGTTAGAGCGGGGCGGCGGGGTAATGATGACGGTGATTCTCAATCAGATTCGGCGATTGGTGGAGCGGTTGTCGCCCGCGCCCGCTTGTTCAGGATGCCTGACAGAGCGGCTCGCCGATGTTGACGAAAGTTCGGTGGGCATCGCGCTCAACGAACTGGCGGTGCGGCGGGGATTTGGCTGGACGCAAGACGTTTGCGGCCTGTGCGGCAAGACCCGGCAGGTCATCGGCAAGCGCGGGTCAGGCATATCGTAGCGGCCCCAACGGGCTATCGCGACAATGTGCGTATCTGCCAAACCCCCAGCAGTACGCAGGCGATGCCGATCGTTCCCAGCACGCGGTCGTCGTGCGACAGGGCGTGCTGGCGCAGCATATGGAATGCGGTGAAGCCGAGCGCCGCAAGACCCAGCATGGCGATCAGGCAGAACAGCAATCTGCCCTGCCGGTTGGTCGCTGGATGATAGTAACTGTGGTAGCGGCTGCGCGTCCCGCGCCGCCACCATTTGCCTGATGGATGATTTTCAGGAGCCATAAGGCACGCTGTCATGCCGGACGTTTGCCGTCAAACGTCGCCCGCGCGCCACGCCGGAACGGCGTTGGCGCGCGGGCGAAAGGTTCAGGTCAAATCCCGCCATCCAGCGCCTGCGACAGCGCTTCGCCGGTAGTTTCGATCTCGATACGGTCGGCGAAGACGGCGCACCATCCGCCGCCAAATTCGCCTATCCGGGGCTTGGAGCAGGTCGCCGCCCACTCGAAGCCAACCGGCCCCGCCCGCAGCGTTTCGACGCAACATCGCTGGATCAGCATGGCCACGGCGGCGGGATCGAAATCGTCCATGCTGGCGAAGGATACCGCGCAATATCCCGGCTCATCGGGCAGCGCTTCGCTCCAGAAATCGCCTCCGACGCAGGGAAATACCGGGTCGGGAAATGCCTGTATGAAGCCGCTCCACGGATCGCCGGGATCGCTCGGCGGAAACGCCGCCAACAAATCCGCGCCCGGTGGATCGCGATCAAGTGCGGCGCAAATATCATGCGCGGCATTGATCGCCTCGGTCAGCAGTGCCGCCTCGGCGGCGCTGCAACGAATGGCGAAACTGCCCTGTGTCCACATGTCAGCCATGCGCCGCCTCCTGTTCATGGGCGACGATCACCAGCGGCGGAACGGTAAAATCCGCCGCGTCGAAATGCGCGCGGATCGCTGCCATGCTGCCCAGGCGCTCGACCGTGCAGCGCCCGATGAGGATATAATCGTCTTCGTCGGCGGCATAGGATTGCGGCTCGCCGTCGCCAGTGAAGACCGTGCGTTCCGCGCTCCATTGTCCGGCATAGGCCCCGGACCAGCGCGCGAAGCGCAGGCCATGCTTGGTGCAAAACGCTTCGAGTTCGGTGAAACAGCCCCACGCCACTTCGTGCGCCATCAGCACGAGCGGTTCGGCATGGGGAAGCTGGTCGGCGGCGAAGGGTTCGCCGTCCCAATCGGTCGAAAGCCCCTCGCGTTCGATGGCGGCGAGCAAACCGGGCAGGAGGATGGCGGGCAGATTGCCGCCGATGGTGATGGATGCGGACACGCGGTCGGCCATGGTGAAATTCCTTTCGGGATTTGGGGAGAAGCGGCGCGCTAGCGCAGCGCGACCGAGCGCCAGACGACGCGGCATTCGGTGATCCGGCAGGGCCTATCGAGCAATGCCGCCTTGGCGCGGGCGCGCTCGAACGAACGGTAGACGCCATATTCAGACCAGATGGTGCTATGCTTCTGGCGGTGCGGATATTGCTGTTCGAGGCGGTAGCTGGGGCATTCGGAAGCCATGATACCCTCCATGAAACGGGGATGGCGGACATGCCGCCATCCCCTCGGGATTCACGCCGCCAGCGCCATCGCGGCGGGGCCGCTCGGCTCCGGCCCGGACGGCTCGGCGGTGTCGATGTCCTGCCGCGCCGCCGCCACCAGTCCGGCCTTGTCCACGGTGCCAACGCCGCTGCGCGGGGTGTAGGCGGCGGGCGGAAACGCCATCCAGCGAGGCACCCAGCCATCCACCTTGGCGCGGCCCTCGGCCCCGGCAAGGTGGTTGCGCACGATGGTTTTCAGGGTCTTCGATTTCTCGCCAGCATTGGCCGTGGCGACGGTCGCTCCCGCCACTTCGGCGACAAGGGCGGTCAACACTTCCCGGTCGCGGATCAACTCGAAGAACGCATCGTCGGCCTGCCAGTAACAGGTCATATCGACGCCGATTTCCTGCCCCACCACCTCGACGGCAGCGCTGCCCGCCGCAAGGCTCTCGCCCATGACCACGGCAATGATGTCCATCACCGCATGATCGGACAGGGGAAGCAAGGCGAGAAAGATGCCTACCAAACCATAGGCATCGCCATTCCCGCCAAGAACGGTCGGTTCCTCGGGTGAGAAGTGCAGAAGCGCCAGAACTTCCCGCCGCTTGACGTCGAAATCGGCTTCGGCCCGGCACGTCTCGACGCTCTCGCGAATCCCATCGTTGCGCGTGGTTTGCGGCTCGGGCTTGACGGTCCACAGGTGCGAACCGGCGATGGCATGGGCGACCATCAAGCGCAGCGCAATGCCGGGCTTGCCGGTCAGCGCGGCGCGCACGGCGGCATGGCGATGCAGGTCAAGATAGGTCTGCATCGTGCCGGTCACTTCGGGCCGGGGCGCTTTGCGGCCCGTGTCCAGCGCCTCGCCGCGTTCAAGGCGGCGGGCTTCCTTGCCGGTCACATAGCCTTCGTGGAAGGTCACCTCGCCATTGCCGCGCACGTCGATATAGACGCGCCCGCCCTTGCGCTTGGGGGCCTTCTGATATTCCCAGGTCGAGAAATGTTCGGTCGGCGGCACGATCACAACATCGCTCCAGCCCGCTTCGAGATAGTCTTCGCGGCGCGCTTCGATGGCCGCATTCTGCGCGGTCCAGAAGCTGTCCACATCGGCAAAATAGCGGTCCTCGCCGAACAGGTCGGCGACGATTCCGCCTATGCCCTCGCAATTGAACAGGGCGTGTTTGACCGGGATCGACTGCCCGCCGAACAGCCATGCCTTGAGCTGGTGGCCGGTCGGGACATAGCCGTCGGGATCATCGTAGAGCGCCAGCCAGGCGCGCTGCTGGCTCTTGCTGGCCATGGTCAGATGACGGACGGTCGCCGCGTCGATTTCGCCGTCGCGGTAGAGGGTGCGGATGCGCGGTATCAGGTTGCCGAGCGCGAGGATGCGCTTCACCGCGAGTTCGGGGAGGCCGAAGGTCGCCGACAGGTCGGCGATGCCGCGCCCTTCGCGAACCAGCCGGGTGAAGGTTTCCCAGCGCGTCACCTCGTCGGCGTCGAGCCGGGCGGTGTTCTCGATCAGCGAAGCCTCGATGGCGTCGGCATCGTCGCCATCGTCGAGGATCGCGCAGGGCATCGCCTCGACGTCGAGGCCGCCCGCGCGGCGCTCGTCGGCGACGATGCTGGCAGCGGTGAAACGCCGTGCGCCCGCGACGATCTCGAACGCGCCTTCGGCGCAGTTAGGGCGGACCAGCACCGGCACGATAACGCCGCGCTTGCGCACGGTCGGCAGAATGTCGGACACGTCCGGGGCCTTCTTGGCATAGCGCATGTTGGCCTTGCTGACCGACAGCTTGCCAAGCTCGATGAATTCCAGTCTCATGGCACTACCTTTCTAAGGTGCCGGTCCGTCGCTCTTTCCGGGATGGCGGACCGGCTTTTCATCGGCGGGAAACGCCCGCCCGCGTCATCCGTCCCGGTCGTCGCCGGGGTGCGGAATGGGGTGCGCCGCAAGGCGGCAAAGCTGGGTTTCGGCTTGGGAAATGGAACCTGCGGCGCGGGCCGCATCGGCCCAAACCGATAGCGGGGTGTCGCTCGCAAAGGTCAGGTCGCGCTCGATGCCCAGCCCGAACGGCAAGCGAACCGAAGCGATTTCATGGAGGCTGAACACGCCCAGTTCGGGGCAACCGAAGCCCAGATCGGCCAGCCCGAACAAGGTGTCGCCATCCTCGTAAAGCTCGCTTGCCAGCCATGTCGCCGCGCCCAGCGGGTTGAAGAATTTGACCACGGGCGCGGGATCGGGTTCGCGGGTTTCGACCAGCGCGGCGACGCGCCGAGCTTCGTCGTTGGCGCGCAGCAAGGCGCGCAGGTCGGGAGGAAGCAGGATCATGCCGCCAGCCTCCCGCCTTCGGCCAGCGCGGCGGCTTTCGCCTCGCCGTGGCGGGTCAAAAGCCAGTCGGCGGCCTTGCTAGCGGCGCTCGCTGCGCGAAAGATCGCGCGGTTGTCCTCGCGCAGCACGGCGAGCCACGTGCCCAGATAATCGGCATGGCGCACGGTCGGCACGATGCCGAGCGCCGCGCACAGGAAGGCCGATCCCATTTCGGCAATCAGTTCCTCGCGGGCGTAATCCTTGCTGCCGAACGGGTTGAGAAGATTGCGAGCGAGCCGGGAATGATGGCCGCTGGCATGACAGAGTTCGTGCAGCGCCGTCCGGTAGAAATTGACCTGATCGAAGAACGCCGGTTGTGGCGGCACCTGCACATAGTCTGCGCTTGGCACATAGAACGCCTTGTTCCCGCCGATGCGGAAATCCACGCCCGATGCGGCAATGACGTCTTCGGCCAAGGGCACGATTTCGCGTGTTGGCAGCGGCGCGGGATCGGCGGCAAGGCCGGGTCGCAAGCCTTCGCACTGCGCCAGATTGAACACGGTAAAGCGTTTGAGGAAAGGAATGGCCTTGGCGTCCTCGCCGGTCTGGCGCGCCCGTTCCTTCTCCGCTTCGGGGGTGAAGCGGTCGGCATAAACCACGGTCACGCCCTTTTCGCCCTTGCGGACATTGCCCCCGGCTTCGAGCGCCTGCCGGAACGTGAGCCAGCTTTGCGAGGGCCAGCCATGTTCGATCACCGCGCCCCAAAATATCAGCACGTTCACACCCGAATAATTGCGGGCGGTAAGCGCATTGCGCGGCAAGCCGGGATTGACGGTGCCGCCATGGCCCCAAGGCTGCACCCACGGGAAGCGGCCCGCTTCCAGTTCGCCGACGATCCGGGCGGTCACCTCGTCGTAAAGGCTGGCACGGGATTCATGCGAACGCGCGGCATCGCTCCCGCGCGCGCGGCGCGCAGTCTCCTTCGTCATGGCGAAGGCTCCTTCTGGCAATTGTGGGAAAGGGTCGGGGAAGCGGCTAACCGCTCCCCCGGATCGGATCAGTTCAGGGTATCGGAATAGCCGTGGTCATCGCCCGAGGTGCCCATATCATCGGGCAGGTCGATACCGTCCACCTCGCGCCGCCGCTGCGCGGTCTTGCGCACGATATTCCAGACGCTCGTATCCTGCCGCGACCGGAACAGGCGGATGGGCACATAACCCGACTGCGCCGTGTCGATGTAGCCGCCGAAATAGACTTCGCCGGTCTCGCGCGATGCCCGTTCCCAGATCGAACCCAGCCGCACCCCGCGACCGCGCGGGCTCTTGCTCATCAGGTTGAACAGCGGCGCACGCGGATTGTCGGAAGTCACCTTCTCGAAATAGACATTCTCGAAGTCGAACCCCGCTTCGGCGATATAGCCAGAAACCATGCCGGTATCGCTGCGGATCATTTCACCAATGTTCATCGTCTTTACTCCTTGCCTGTCGGTTTTGTGTCGATGTCAGCGGACGTTCTCTTTCCCTCCGACAGTTATACTTATACAGGATTGGAAAAATCCATTCTATCGCATTGTTTTATTGACAGAAATCCATCGCAACTGGAGAGTCCGAGCATCCCCGGGGCGCGCGACCAGCGCGCCAGCAAACGACAAGAACGCATCGGCCGCCCGTGCGACCGATACCGCGTCTACCAGGGGCCGGGCGCGGGGCTTGCCCCGATCCCATCGCACCCGGAGCCGTCCTCGCAGGATCCCCAGGGCCGCGCGGATTTCTTGTCGGCAAGAGGCACGGGAGGAGGATTTACGCGGAGCTTGCCGGAACGGGGCTGGCGCTGCCGCAAGGCAGACAAACGCCGCCGGCCCCGTTCCGGCTAGCGCAGCTTTCCTCCGACGCAACTCCTTGCCGATGAAAATCCGTGCGGCACGCCAGGGATGCTGTGAGACGGCGAAGGGGGCGCATGGGATCGTCTCGCGCACGGTCCCCCATCGCGCGGCCCCCGCGCGATTCCACATTGCCGGACGCCCTGTCCGGCTGCCCCAGCGATCGTCACCTTTGGCCGGGACGGCAAAGCCGGCCCGGTGGAGCTTGGCGGCGAAGGCGCCTAGCGGAATAGAGCGCGGTCGCGCCCACGGCGCGAGGGGTCAACCTCCGCTTCTGTAGGGTATTCCCGACAGCGGAAATATCTGCGGCGTCCACAATGGCGCACAATGACCAGGGATCGCAAAATCGTAGCCGGAAACTTGAAAGCATTGCGCGAAGTTCGAAAGATCGCGCAGGAAGAACTTGCGGTGAAATCGGGCATCGACCGCAGCTACATCAGCGATCTGGAAAACGAGAAATACGCAATCTCGATCGACAAGCTCGGCAATCTCGCCGAAGCGCTGGGCGTCGAGACCTGGGAAATGCTGCATCCCGATACCGCGGCAAGGATGCGCCAGCGCACGAGCGCCTGACGCCAAACCCATATCCTCCGGCACCGGCCTAAACCGGCCCGCCGCCGAGCCATCCACCCGGCCCCATCGCCAGACAGCGCCCGGCCCCGCGCGCAAGCCGCTGCACTCGCAGTCGCCAGGATGCGGCATCGGTGCGCCACCGCGGCTGAAGCGTATCGACGCCGAACAACCCGGCAACGATCTCACGCGTCGAAACTCCGACCGCTATCGCATCATGAACGCGCAGCATTTGCGTCCACCGCGCCGCGCGCCGTTCGACGGGATGCAGGGTCCGGGAAAAGCGGCCGTGTCGCGCCAGGGCGACAAACTGCGTCAACGCCGTGATCTGCGGATCGGCGCAGGTCACGCCCGCAATGCGCCAGGCAAGCGCCAGAGGCTCACGCAAGCCGCCATTACCCAGCAAATCGATGCGGATCGAGCGCAGACCGTCCGAGATGAGAATATGGGCTCGGTCCCTCTCGCCCGGCAGCACTGTCAGCAATGGGTCAAGTCGCCTGAAGTCGAACCGATCCACACCGCCATCATCGCCATCGCCGGAAACTACGCTGCCCTGCAAAACGCCGGCATCGATCCCGCGGCTCCAGATTGGCCGCGCTGTCAACGCGTCGTCGTCAGGATCCGAAAACGCGATCAGGCCGAAAGGAGAAGGCGCCTGCCGCTCGCGCCAGGCTGCGACATAGGCCGGGGTCCGCCGCAACCACTCCCAGGCAAAGCAGCGCCGGTCTCCGCCCAGGAGCCGGGCGTAGGAGCCCGCGTCGCGCCAGTCGCCGCCGGCGATGGCCACGACGCAGGCTCCCGTCTCCTGTCGTCAGGGCTGCGAAGCCCCTGCCCTCGCCGCCTGCTGCTCCGCGACATAGCCGCGTAGCGCCTCGGCCTGATCGTCGCGTAGCGCGTCGATTGCGGCTTGATGCGCGGCCGGCTTGCCATAGAGCAGCACCGAGGGGTCTTGTCCCTCGACATTGCCGAGATTGGGCCGGTGCTGGGCATAGCCGATCAGTGCCGCGAGTTCCGGCGAGAAGGTCCGCGCGATCTCGGGCGGGTAGACCAGCCATTGCAGTTCGAAGGGCTTGAGCCATCCAAGGCTGTAGCTGACGATCAGCCCGCGCCGGGGCGTCGGGGTCCGGTTGGCGCCGCCGCCGTGGAGCGTGCTGCCGAGGAAGGCGAGCATGTCCCCCGGCTCGAGTTCGGGAACGATGGCCCGATCTTCCGCCTGCGGCTCACCCAGATACTGGTTGCTCCCCGGCCAGATCCGGGTGCCGCCGTTCTCGGCGGTGAACGGGGTCAAGGGCCAGATGACGTTGATCAGGTATTCGATCTCGCCCCTGGGTCCGGCCCACATGTCCTCGTCGCGGTGCGGATATTGCGCGAGCGCGCCTTCGTGGATTTCGACGCCCTGGGTCAGGTTGAGCGCGATGCGGTCGCAGAACGATCCCAACGCATGTTCGGCAAGCCCAAGCGCGACGGGGTGTTGGACAAATTGCGCGGCGAGCGCAGATCGCGTCAGCAGGCTGCCGAACCGCTTGGTGCGCCGACCATAGAAATCGCCATCGCAGAACGGCGTCTCGGAAAAGCAACGATCAAGGTCCGCGTTGAGCGCTTCGGCAAGCGAGGCGGACACCGCGCCGCGAACGACGGTGTAGCCCTGGCTCAGCAAATCGGCTGCGTGGTGCGTGATGAGGTGCGTCATTGCCATCCTCCTCACGCAGCGACCGCGGCGAACTTGGCCACGGGAGCGTAAATGCCGGTGCGCGCAAGGCGTGCGGGCGTGTCGGCATCGATCTCGATGCGAAAGGCGCCGAGCGTCATACCGCCGATCGTGCGAACCGGCCCAAGCGGCGAGGCATCCCAGCCCATCGCCAGCACCGCCTCGCGAAAGCCCGACCGAACCACCCCGGTCAGGGTCCGGATTCCTTCGCCCAGCGCGTGATCGACCATGGCGGTGATCAGGCGGTTGCGCACACGCAGCCGTTCCCCGGCCCCAAGCCGTGACGGCAGGCAAAGCCGGGTGATCTCGAAGATGTCGGCGGCGCGCGGGACGGCGCGATCGCACAGCCCGGAAAACAGATCGCCGAGAATGTGCGGCCGTGTCGAAGGCAGGAGACGCATCGATCCTTGATGATGACCGCTGTCATCGAGGTCCGCGATATAAACCGCGTCGGGTCCGTCGAACTGGTCGATCTCGAAGCGGCCGTGCGACACGGGCACATCCCAGCCCATCGTATCGACGAACAGCAATCGCCGGTCCTCGAACATTCCGGTGTCATAGATGTCGGCGAGATCGTAGCCTTGGGATAGTCTGATCATGGGCAAGCTCCTCGAAGTGGAGCCGGACAATGATCAGGATGCCGATGGCAGAGATATTCACCCGAATGGGGGAATAGACGGCAGGAACTCGATCAACCCGAGACGCAAAGCCTCATAGACGAGCTGGGCGCGGGTTATCACATTGAGCAGGCGGAACGCCGACTTGACGTAAGTCCGGACGGTTTCGAGGCCTATGCCGAGAATGGCGGCGATGTCCTGATCGGTCTTGCCATGCGCGATCCAGAAGATGCATTCGCGCACGCGGTCAGCGATATGGGGAACGAAATCTGGGCCATTCGAAAGGCCTGCGATCCGGCGCGCCGCATCAAATGCTATGCGTCCCACCACATCCGCGACAAGAATGCGCTCGGAAGTGATGTCGTGAATCCTGCTCGTTGCGAAATTAACCGACCCCTCGGGCTCGCCGGGCACATTCACTGGGATGGTTATGCCCTGACGGATGCCATAGCGTGACGCATCGTCAAGAATGGCGTGCTGCTCTCCAGACAATACCACGCGTGCCAGCACATCGCCCCAAAGGAAGCTCGATGCTCGCCGACGCGCGATCGCGAGGATGGGGTCGACGATCTTGCCGCCACGACCTATCAACCGGCGATCCCAACCCTGCGGATAATTTTCATACCGGATGAGTTGGGAACATGGCCTGACCAGGCTTGCCGAGTGGAGAACAGCGACGAATTCGAATCCCAGTTCGCGCGCGACATCATTAATTGTCCCGGCCAGTTCCATTTCTGCGGTCGCTGCGTCTGCAGCATTACGAAAGTCCTTGACGAAGCGGGACAGCCACATTGGCCAAACTCCCACCTAGCATCCAGGGAGTTTGGGCATTGCACCCACATTAAGCCATCCATGATCAATGTCTAAGCAATGAGGATTTGTTGAGTATTTTCTACAAATCGAAGCTTGAAAATTTTTACTACCGCGCCATCTTTTGTAAAAGATGGTAAATTGCAAATAAGAAATATGTCCTATACATACCCTCAAATTTTAATAATCGCTCACATTGTTAATAAGCATGTGCGTTTATAGTTTTTCACTCATATTATTATGAAACTATCAACTCACTATTGTCAGGAAGCTTTCGTGAAGCTTGCGCTGAGGATAATCAAGCCCCTGACCAAAGTGATCGAAGGACCACGTCAGAGGCTCGTAGTCCGGATAAGGTAGATGCCCGCCCATGAAGGTTTCGAAACGATTGCCTGACGGATCCCAAGCATAGATCGTGCAGCCGCGCGTCACGCCATGGCGTGTCGGACCGATATCGACTGGAACCTCGTTCATCGACATAATGTCGCCAGCTCGCAGGACCTTTTCCCAGCTTTCCATGAGAAACGAGACGTGATGCAGCTTTCCGGGCTCGGGATATTCAGCAAACGCTATATCGTGGACCTTCTGTCCGCAGGAGAGCCAGATAGCTGCGTTGCCGTTCCCATCGGGTGTGAGCACGCGCTCGACCAGGTAGAAGCCGAGCACTTCAACGAACAGGTCGTGCACCTTGGCGATATCGGGACCATAAAGCAGGGCATGATCGAACCGGACCGGGCCGATCCCATGTTCGGCGCTCAACCGCCACGGTGCGGGATTGACCATGCCGATGCCGTTGCCGACAGAGGTCTTGGTCGCATAGAGTTCAATGGTGTGGCCTGAAGGGATCGTGAAACACACGCGCCGCCCGGTTTCGAGCAGATCGCCGGCGGGCATCCATTCTGTGGCGACGCCATAAGCGTTCAGATCTGAGTTCAATCGGTCAAGCGTAGCTTCGTCCCGTACCTTGAAGGCGAGACTATCGATTCCCGCCCGGTCGCATTCGCGCAGAATGAGGCTGTGGTGGTCGCGCTCGTCCCAGCACTTCAGGAAAACCCTGCCTGAACTGTCACGACCGGTTTCCTCAAGCCCCAGAACATCGCGGTAAAATTGAACCGCCTTGTCCAGTTCCAGGACTCTGATCTGCGCATGTCCAGGGCGCAGTACGCCATCAAGTGCCATATCCACTCCCTCAATACCATCCGATCCGCTATTCGCGCCGAAACACCGTTCGCGCGACGTGCCCGAATTTCATGAATTAGCATCGACTGCCCCTCTGGCCGCCTCCTGCCTTTGCAGGTCCATCGGCGTTTCCAGATCAAAGTCCCCGGGGACGTCAACTTGTTTGCACTAAGGCGACTAGGCCTTTCATGAGTTGCGAGCAAATACCATTTTCCCGCTGCATTGTTACCTTTTCGGTATCACTTGGTCGAAAGTTGTCCCTGCTCTCCTCAGGTGAGAGGCAAAGGCAAAAATTGCGCATCGAAGACAGCCAGATCGGGCATCGCCAACAGCTCGCGCTCGTCCAGACGAGCGACAGCCGATTCAAGCGACGCGAGAATTTCCTGGCGTCCTTCGGGACTCAGATAAGGGACGTGATAAGCAACGAACGGCTCGATCACCTCGAAGCCGACATAGCCCAGCGCGCCCTGGAGGAAAGGTCGCAGCATTCCGGTCACGAGCTCACCGTGGATCGATCCGGGGCCGAACATATGCTGGCGCCCGCCAAGGCTGAACGCCGCGAAAGCCCGCTTCCCGGCCATGCCGCCCGAGCCGTAGATATGCCGGCCCCGGTAGAACGTCCCCGATACGAAAACCCGGTCGATCCACCCCTTCAAGATCGCGGGAACACCGAACCAGAACAGCGGAAAGGTGAAGATGACGAGGTCTGCGGCCAGGATCTTGGCTATCTCGAGGCTGATATCGGACGCGATGGTGCCGGTCTCGTAGGCATGGCGTTGCTCCAGAGCGTAAACCAGATGCCCTGAATCCTTCCGGGCAGAAAAATCCGCTGGCGACAAGACGGGATTGAAGCCCATTGCATAGAGGTCTGAATGCGCGATCCGCCACCCATCGGCGGCCAGGCGCCCGGCAATTCTGTCGCGCATCGCCGTAACGAACGAATCTGTTTCCGAATGCGCATGAACGAGAAGTGCTGTTCCAGACATATATGGATTTCCAATGCTTCGCTTCGTCGTGATGCCTGCATGTCGACGCGATCAAGGCTCTCAGCCGGACGGCTTGAATCGTGATTTTGCCGATGGACGATGGTCTCACGGGAGGCGCCGACCGATCGCATCGCTGCCGACCGGTTGCTTGCCTACGTCCTCACCCGCCGATGGACTCGGCCTCACGGCTCCGTCGTTCGAACCGTGCGACGCCTCCCCGCCATCGCCAAAGGCCCGAAGATGGATGCAACCATAGGCTTCAAGCCACCGCACCAACCACCCTGCGCCCATGCGCAACACGCCTTGCCAGCTCGTCACGTCGCGCTCCTACCGCGATGCCGCCCGTGGCGCATTGTCACAGGGTGCCCGGCACTCTCAGCTTCCTTTGGCGCGCCATTCTGTTTCGCCGGCGCGGACCATGCTGGCGGGCTCCCCGGCGATGCACCAGTTCTCCGGCGCGATCGAGATCACCTGCCCGCGGACATGGCGGCGTTCGCAGCGACAGTGCTCCACGATCAGATCGGTGAATCCGCGCAGCAAGGTGTGAAGCTGCTCCTGTGGCCTTCCCGCCAGCGCCAGGCAGGTGAAGTAGGGCGCATCTGCTCCTCCTTCCGACGCCAGCACGCCTGCGGTCGCCCAATGCTGCGGCCGATGCAGTGAGACGAAAGCCCTTACGCGGTCCAGAGGTAGAGGATCGACGGCAGGATACAGCGTCCGGACATAGAAATCGGTCGCCTGTTCGAGCAACGCGCCGATGTCACCTTCGGATTGCCGTCCCTCGGTCAGATGGAACTCGACAATGGGCATTTCGTCTCCTCAAGGAATGGCGTGGCGACGCCCTGCATCGAGCATCATGGTCGAGCCGGCGAATGCGTCGGCCCGTGGGTCGAGAAGCAAAGCGATCGCCCAGGCCACGGACTCGACCGACGTGAATGCTCCGATCGCGGAGTCCGCTCGCATGCGATCGAGCATCACTTCGAAGCTCACGCCCTCCTTCTCGGCGCGCGCCCTGGCGATGCCGTGCAGGCGGTCGGTATCCGCCGGCCCCGGCGCAACGAGATGAGCCGTCACACCGAGCTCGCCATAGGCCCAGCTCATCTGCCGCACGAGATTGGCAAGCGCCGCATTGGCGACGCCCGCGGTCGCGGCATAGGCAGTCGGCTCGAAGCCATAATGGCCCCCGATCGCGACGAGACGCGATCCCCGCCGCAGATTCGGTTCGGCGGCCCGCACCAGGCGAACGAAGCCTCCGACCTTGATATTGCAGGCCTCGACCAGCGCCGCCGTGGGCGCGGCGCGCACGCCACCCGCCACCGTCACCCCCGGAGCATGGACCACCATGGCCACCGGCGCGGTGATCGCAGCGCCGATCGCCGCGATCGCCGCGTCATCGGCCATATCGGCGATGACGGCCCGAAACCTGTCGCCATGCCGTTCGCCAAGCGCGGCGAGCGATGCCGGGTTTCGGGCGATGCCGAGAACGTCGATGCCGGCACCAACGAGGTCCGCCACGATGGCTTGCCCGAGCGCGCCGCCCGCACCGACGACGATTGCCTGTTCGCGCATCGGTCAGGTCACCACATTAAGGAAGCTGGGAACGACGACGTTGCCCTGGCTGAACAGGGCGTTCCCGAATTTCGAGGTATCCCAGATCAGCGCCGGATTGTCCGGATAGTAGACATAGCCGCCGGTGAAGACCTCGTTCCTGTTGCCCGACGGATCGAAGAAATAGACCGTGGCGCCGCGGGTCACGCCGTGGCGGTTCGGCCCGAAATCGATGGGAATGTCATATTTCCCCATGCGATCCGCAGCGTGATAGAGATCGCTGACGGACTCCAGCAGGAACGACATATGATGGAGCTTGCCGTCCTCGGGCTGGGCGACGAAGGCGATATCATGCGGCTTGTTCGAACAAGACACGAATGTGGCCAGGGCTGCGCGGGATTCGTGATCCTGCAATTCCTCGGTGAGGTTGAATCCGAACACCTTGATGAACAAATCGCGCGACGCGGCGATATCCCGTCCGCCGAGCAGGCAATGGTCCAGACGGATGATGCGCATGCCCTTGATGTAGCCATCGTCGGGGATCGTTCCCGGATTGGCCGCATCCATGCCGTTGCCGACCTGCTCCTTGAAGGCATAGAGTTGGCAGACATGGCCTGTGGGGAGCGTGAACTCGACGCGCCGTCCGCTGCGGGCGTAGGTTCCAGACGGGATCTGGCGGGTTTTGACGCCATAGTCCCGCAGCCGCCGGTCGAGCTCGGACAATGCGTCGTCATCGAGAACCTTGAACGCGACATAATCGACGCCGCAATGGTCAGCAGGGCGGATGACGACCGAGTGGCAATCATGCTCGTCCCAGGCCTTGTAGTAGGTTTTGCCATCGTCATCGCGGCCCGTTTCGATCAGGCCCAGATAGTCGCCATAGTGCCGGCGCGAGGCCTCGATATCGAGAACCCGCACACAAATTTCGCCCAGCCTCAGGACGCCGTGGATAGACATCAATTTTCTCCAGGATTTTCTGGCGCGGCGTCGCCACGCTTGGGTTCCGGCTTTCGCCACACTTTGAGCGGAAGCACTTCGATTTCCAGGTCGCCCTGGGGAATGATCCTGCAGGCCAGCACAATTCCCGTCGCCTCATCGGCCTGCGAGATACGGCTCCGGCTCATGGGCAAAGCCCGATAAAGACCGCCAATCACGCGGATGCGGCAAATTCCGCAGCCTCCGCCACGGCAGCCTACGGTTACGGCCGAGGTGCCAGCGGCGATCATACCATGCAGCAACGGGATATCGGCCTGGGCGAGAAACTGGAACGACGTTCCGGCCACCCGCACACGAAACCGGTGGCCTGGCTCTGCAGCCGAGCGCCCCATCATCTCTTGTGCTGCCGCCATGCTGGCGGAATCGGGTGCCATTGTTTCGTCCTTCTCCCACCTCTTGAGGTACTGCCTCCGCACGATACTCTCCAATACCTTAGCGTGCAGCCCGCGATACGGTTTGCGTATTCTCAACCAGTTCCGGCCTGCTGAAGTCCGGCCGCTGCGATTTGCTCGTCCTCCTGCGCGGATCCGCCCGACACACCAATCGCACCCAGGCAGTGCGCCCCTTGCAGGATGGGGATGCCGCCCGGAACGACAGTCAAGCGCGGGCGCCGCAAGAGGCCGTCGCGCACACTGTCCTCGGCCTGCGCCAGCATGTCGCCAAGGCCGCGTGTCGAGAGTGAAAACCCCGCCGCGGTCCATGCCTTGTCGATCGCGAGTTCGGTCGAGATGAGGAACGCGCCGGGCAGCCTGAGGAACGCGGCCAACGCCCCCGCGGTATCGACAACCGCTACAGAGGCCCGAACGCCAAGGCGTTCACACTCGGCGCGCGCCGCGGCAAGCACCTGCTCCAGCACTTCGCCAGGCAGCGCCTCGGGCGCGAAGGAACCCCCGCCCCTCCCCGCCTCATCTTTCTGGCCCTGTTTCATCGTCAGATCGACCGGAACAGGGGCGAGCGGATCTGTTGGGCATCCGCTGCCGAAATGAACTTCTCGGTGTAGATGTCCCGTTCGAACAGCCGCCCCTGCATCAGCGTCGCGATGCAGGCCTCGATCATCAACGGCGGGCCGCACAGATAGGCCTTGTGCCCCCGGAAGTCGCCGCCGAAGTGGCGCTGCGCCAGTTCATGGACGAAGCCGCGCTCGCCCTGCCAGGCGCTGTCGTCCGGCTCGCGCGACAACACCGGTAAATAGGTGAAATTGGCATGGCTGGCGGCAGCCTCGAGAAACTCGTTGTGATAGTAGAGTTCCTCGCCGCTGCGCTGACCATAGATCAGTGTGATTGGCAGGTCGCAATTCTGCGCCAGCAGATCGAGGATCATCGAACGGGGGCTCGACAGACCCGAGCCGCCGGCCATGAACAGCATCGGCACGTTCGCGGACTTGCGCACGAAGAAGCGGCCATAGGGGCCGGTGACCTTAATCGGATCCCCTTCGCGCAAGACCTCGTGAACATAAGCGGTCCCGGCGCCGCCCGGTACGAGCCTGATGTTGAGCTCGATCAACTGCCCATCGCCCGGCGCGCTGGCGATCGAGAAGGCGCGCGTGCCGATGCCGTCCGGCAAGACAAGATTGATATATTGGCCGGCCTGGAAGTGGAGAGGTTGACCGAGATCGATCCACAGGCCTTTGATTGTCGGCGTCAGGCTTTCGATCCGGGTCACTCGGCCAGCGAAGTCGCGGATCGGGATGACCTCGGCGTCGGGATCCTCATCAACGTCCGCCTCGATCGTGACATCCTCCTCGACGGTGGCGCAGCAGGCCAGCGTGTTGCCCTCGTCCCGCTCAAAATCCATGAGCGCGAAGCTGGAGGCATCTCCATGGTCCACCTCGCCGTCGACGACGCGCACCTTGCAGGTGGCGCACAGACCATGGCCGCAGGCATGGGGAAGATATATGCCGGCGCGCAGGGCGGCATCGAGAATGGTCTGCCCCTCCTCGATCGGCACGCTCGCGCCCAGCGGCTCTATCGTCAGTTCATGAGCCATGGCGTTCAGGGCTTGGGGAAAAGCGCGCTGGGAAACAGGGTGATCATGCGGATATGATCCTTGTGCCCGATCCCGTTGGCTTCCAGCGTGGCCGCGAAATCCGGCGCGAACGGCTTGTCGCCATTCAGCCATTCGACACCGTTCCAGTCGATCTCACCGGCCTGGGGATCGGACACTAGAAGCGGCTTGACCCGGTCTTCGATCAGCTGGCCGAAGGTAACGTCCCTCGGCGTGAACAGCAGGAACGGCGCCGCGAACAGCAGGTGCTGCTCCCAGCTGAAATAGGTGATGATGTTGTCGCCGAATATCTCTTCACGATCGCGCGAAGGAAACTTGTATGTCCCGATAGCCTTGACCGACATGATGGGTCCTTTCTACGAATGCAGTGGTGTCAGGGGCGCGGGCGTCGCGGAGCGCTGTCCGCGCCTGGCCTCAGGCGGAAGCTCTCTGCCGCCAGGTCTCGAAATTGGCGCGGTCCTCGGACGTCGAATAGTCGCCATTGTCGATCCCGGGCCGCAGGCCGACCCACTCCATCCATTTGCCGAGGTCGCCGAAGTTGGGCGCGGCGAACAGCTGGTTCATCGGCAGCCATGCCTGGACGAACTTCTCGGGCTCATGCTCGAAAATGTCCTTGCAGCCGTCGGAGCAGAAGTGGAACTTCTCGCCTTCGTAGACAGTCTCGCGATAGCAATGGCGCGTCGGATCGCCCGGTTCGGTGAAGACGACAGGGAGCTGGCAGGTCTGGCACAGCTTGGCGAGGCCATAGTTGGCGTAGGGCGTGCCGGCCGCCGCCATCTGGTTGATGTGCTCCCAGCGCGGCCGGTAGTAGCGATCGAAAGTGTCCGGATATTTCTTCGAGAGCCAGTCCATGTCCTGCTCGTTCGGGATCCATGCATGGAAGGCCGTGCCGAAGCTCCACTGGTAAAGCCCAAGCATGAACTGATGGGTGACATGCTCGGATGCCTCGCTGGCCAGGTCCCAGCCCTTGGGCGGGCGGATGCCATAGCGGGCGAGATCACGGAACAGCGCGCCGCCATTCTCGACGCCATAGATCTCCCACGCTTCCTTCCAGCTCATCACGCGCTTGGGCAGCATGTAATCCATCATCGTGCCGACGAGCGAGAGCATCCGCATTCCGCGCCAGAACCATTTGTCGAGCCAGCCCTGCACGATCGGCAGGTTGTCGGGGTCCTGCTCGAGCATGAACTTGATGCACTCGAGGCCCAGTGTCATGTGCCGCGCTTCGTCCGACTGCGCGGAGAAGCCGAAGGTCACGGTGGCCATGTCGCCATTGTAGGCGGCGCCAGACATGAACGGGACGAACAGCAGGTTGGTCAGGACATATTCGAAGGCGAAGCCGATCGCGGTAATGAATTCGAACGGCCCGGCGGACATGGCATCGTCGAAGAAGGAGCGCGCGACCGAGGTGTACCAGATACGGTCGCGGCCGTCGGCGAAGGCATGGAAGCCGTTATAATATTTGTTGTAGTTGGATGCGGCGTGGATCTGGGTCTGCGCGTGGCGGATTTCATCGAGCGACTGCATCTGGCAGGCGACCTGCGTGCCGACGCCCTCGAACTCGCGGCCGATGCGCGCGAAGCCCTTGTGCGCGCAATATTCTCCGGGGCTGATCGCCTGGATGAAGATCTTGAGCGCGGTCAGGTAGCGCGCATCGGTGATATTGAGATGCCCGTTGTTCTGGGCATGGGCATCGAGAATGGCGTAATATTTGCGCTCCTTCTCCGCCTGGTATTTCCAGTAGGCATCCATGGTCAGGCGGAAGGGATCCTCCCATTTGTCCCAATCATGGATCTTGATCCCCTCATAACGGGTGTAGGGGAAAAGCGCCTCCTTCGACTGATAGGTGGGCTCCCATCCCAGGTCACGGGTGAGCAGGCGATAGCGCTCCTTGATGCCGAGCTTGGGCGCCGGGGTTTGCATGTCCATGATCGGGTATCCTCTCAATTGTTCCAGCTCAGCACGAGCCGGTCGTCGTCCTCGTCGACGTGGCCCGACAGGGTCACGAGGTTGATGTGAAGTTCCTGGAGATCGAAGCGCCGGCCGATCAGCTCCTCGATCGTCTCGCGCTTGATCGTCATTTCATCGGGCGCCGCGACGCGCACCATTGCCGGCTGATTTTCCACTTCGGCGGCCGGATTGTCCTGCACGATCGCTTCGATGATCGGACGGGTTTCCTCGTTGGCCTGAAACACAATGAACACGGTCGACATGATTATCTCTCCTCAGAGCGCGAGGCCGGCCTTGGCGGCCCGCTTGCGCAGGCTGTCCTGCGCCTCGGCGATCACGGCGTCCGCGCCCTCGCCCAGCACCGGCTCCACGACAGGCAGAAGCGCCGCGGCGGCGCGCGCGCTCCAGCTTGCGAACCATTCCGCGAGCGCGGCGGCATTGCCCTCGCTCTCTGCGGCGGCGATCTTGAGCACGCTGTCCACCCACTTGGCGGTTTCCGCGTACCAATCGACCTGGAACTGGGTGACCATGCTTATCGCCGAGGCGCCTCTGGCCGAGAGAACGCCATCGATCAGCGTTTCATAGACGACCGGATACAACAGGCCGTCGATGGCGAAGTTCTGCGCGACGAACAGTTCTACCGGATCGCGCACCACCATCGTGTCTTCGGCGAGCCTCCGCAGTGGCTGCCAGACATCCGCCCCGATCCATGCCTCGCGCCCGGCGGACAGCGCCTCGGCTCCACCGAACAAGAGGCCAGCGCGCGAGATATATTGCGCGATCGCCAGCGCATCCATGCCCTGATAGAGGCAGGGCTGAGTAAAGGTCGTGCCCACGCCGTACCCGGCGATCAGCACATTGTTCTGGTTAGAAGCCCAGGCCGCATGACGCAGCGGCACCAACACGGCGAGCGCAGCGCTCGACACATCGACCGGCACGGACTGGTGCAACCCCCGGCTCTCGACGAAGGCGAAGGCGCCTTCAACCGCTTCCTGCTGGCGAGCCCTCGTCAATGTATAGGTGCTGTAGAAATATTGACGGGGATCCTTGAAGGCGTCCCAGTCCGCCATCTTCACCCGCGAACTCTGGGTATCGTAGAGTTCCTGGTCCGGCGCCCATGTCGGGCGGTAGTGCAGATTCTCCTTCGCCTGGATATCGTAGGAGGCTTCCTGATAACGAGAGGCCGGCTTGTCGCCGAACCGCCGCACGAGATTGTCAAAGGTCTTGCGCTTCGGCTCGATCTGGATGGTCTTGAGGTCGATCTGCATCATTGCTCTCCAGGCAGGCTGGCCTGCCGCTCTATGAGGTGCTGGACGTCCGATGGGCGCCACGACATCGCGACCGCTTCGTCCCCCTGGGCAGCGTCACGGCTCGCCGTGACCAGGGTGGCCTGCTGGTCTGCGCAGAATTGGCGAAAATCTTCAGGTGGCAGCATCATCTCGACGCTGAGCGCGAGGTCGCCCACGCCGAAGTCGAATTCGACCAGACCGCGCCGCTCGCCGTTCACGCGCACGAACTTGCGCGACGGATCAAACACCGTGTCACTAGACGAGGCATGAGCGCCGCTCTCGTAGCTTCTCGCGGTTTGTGCCGGGCTTTCGCCTTCCATGACCTGCAGACCTTTCCCATCCTGTTTTGTCGCGCCTTTTCGACAGGGCGCGAGACCTGTTCAGCAAGGCCCGTGCCACTTTGCAAAATGAGCGGATATTGGGGGAAATTCGAAGGTGAAGCCCGGCGGGCGGCGGGATCTCAGGACATATTTGTCATGTCCGGTCGACTACCGGACCAAAAATGTCACGAGGCCGACGATCACACGCCCTGCTTGTTGAGGCGGTATGTGAGTTGGCGCTTCGAGAGGTTGAGCATCCTGGCCGCATCGGCGAGATTGCCGCCGGTCTTGCGTAGCGCGAGTTCGACCATCATCTGCTCGTGCGCGGCGAGATCGAAGCCGTCGACAAGCATGTCCTCGAGCATCTTCTCGCACGATGCCGCCGGTTTGTGAACGAGCGCCCCACCCCGGCTCACGCCGATCGCGCCCTCTTCACCCCGGAGCAATTCGGGCGGCAGTTGCTCGGTGCCGATGACCTGGCCATCATCGACGAGCAGCACCGCGCGCTCAATGACGTTTTCGAGCTCGCGCACGTTCCCCGGCCAATCATAGCCTTCGAGCGTCCAGAGCGCATGATCGGTAAAGCCGACGACCTGCTTGCCATAACGCGGTGAGAAGCGATCGACCAGCATGCGGGCGAGAAGCCCTATATCCCCGCCCCGTTCTCTCAGCGGCGGGATCGCAACCGGATAGGTCGCCAACCGGTAGTAGAGATCAGAGCGGAACCGCCCTTCCCGAATGGCGTCCTCCAGATGCGCATTGGTCGCCGATACGATGCGGACATCCACCTTGATCGGACGCGTATCGCCGAGACGCTCAAGTTCTCCGGTCTGCAACACGCGCAGCAGCTTGACTTGCGCCGCGAGCGGCAGGTCGCCCACCTCGTCGAGGAACAGCGTGCCGCCATCTGCGCGCTCGAAACGCCCCGGCCTCGTTTCATCGGCCCCGGTATAAGCCCCGCGCCGCACGCCGAACAGCTCGGCTTCCACCAAATCGAGTGGGATGGCCGCGCAGTTGATCGCGACAAACGGTCCGGCAGCCCGCGGACCGTTTTCGTGCAGCCAACGGGCAAAGACTTCCTTGCCCACCCCGGTTTCTCCCAGGAGGAGCACATTGATCGCGCTCTGCGCGGCCTTGCCGAGCAATGAGAAGGCGCGGATAAAGGCGGGCGAAGCGCCGATGATCGGCCCCTTCCCCGGTGCCGGCGGCCGGCTTTCGCCGCGGCGCGCGTGCCGCCGGAGTAGGCGCAGTTCCTCCTCTGCCTCCAAACGCCTGAGATCACCATGCTCGAGCCAAAGCTGCTCGATCGGCGAATCGTCGCCCCAACCTTCCGCCGGCCTTCCGACAACCTTGCATTTGGCATGACCCGCGCAGACGCATTCGACCTCGCGGAACAGGATCAATCGCTTGAAATACTCGCTGACATAACCCGATGCATAGCCGGTCAGGCTCCAGCACGCCGTCGGATCTGCCTCATCGAGAGCTAGCCCGAGCTCGGCGTGGGATTCGGCTTCCCAGCTCGAAATCCACTGAACGACGCCCTCTAGGCTCGCAGCTTCCCAGTCGATCGAAAGGTCGACAATATCGGATTTGACCATGCCTTCCAGCGCGTGGATCGCGGGACCCAGACGAAAGGAATCGTAGTCGTCCGCCTTCGTCGCGCGCTTGGCCGCGACGCGGGCGTCGCTCTGACCGCCACGAAAGCCGAAGCGCCAGAGAATGCCTCTGGCCTTGACGCTGCCGAGTTGCTCGATCAGTTCGCGACGCATCTCACCAAGCGTCGTGGCATGCAACAATAGCATACGCGCCTGATCGAACCAGATATGTCCGTCGGCCGTCTGGAACTTCAGGCTTTCGTGAAGCCCATATTGCTCAATCAGGCGATTTTCATCCATTGGATCACACCGCTACCTTCTCCGCGACTATGTTTTCCGGTTTCATGGCAGCAATTGTCCCGAGAATGAAGAGACGGACTGTCCCGCAAGCGCATGTGGCGAAAAGGCGGGAGGTCGCCCAGGCGACCTCCCAAGCAGGGTGGATCAATTGGAATAGCGCAAGGTCAGGAACCACTCACGCGGCCGGCTGAACACACCACTGTAGACCGCTTCCGCATTCGAGAAACCCGAAGCGATGATCCGCTTGTCCGTAAGGTTGGTGACGCCGGCCTGCAGCTCAATCCCGCTGTTCGCCATCTTGTAGGTGAGCGACGCATTGAAAAAGCTGTGCGACGGCGTCATCAGGTCCGCCGTGTTGGTCTCGTCATTGTAGGTCTTGGTCGCAAAGGTCCAGTCGATCCGGGGCGTGAACGAACCGATGCCGGTCTCGATCTCGTAGGACGTGCCGACCTGAGCCGTCCATTTCGGCGTGTTCACGAAATCCTCGTCGCCGGTCAGCGGAATACCGGGCAGGATCTTGGTGTAACGGGCGTTGAGATAGCCGGCGCTGGCATCGAGCGACCAATGCGGCAACAGGGCGGCGTTCATTTCCACTTCGAAGCCGTCGATCTTGCCGTTGCCGCCATTGGCGGTCACCGGCGAGGAGCCGTTGACGAAAGTAAGCTGGATATTCCGATAGTCGGTGTGGAACGCCGCGAAGTTGAGACGCAGCCTGCGGTCGAGCAAGGTGGCCTTCAGGCCGATTTCCGCGGTCTTGGCCTTTTCCGGGCCGAAGGTCGGGGCGGGAAGCGGCTGAAGCGTCGTGGTGTCGAACAACGGCCCGGTCAGGCGCGTCGTCCAGCCCCCCGCCTTGAAGGCGGTCGCATAGGACACATAGGCCATGATGTCCCTGTCGATGTGGTACTCGGCGCCGATGCGGTACGAGAAGTTGTTGAACTTCTGCGTGTTCCGACCCAGCGGATAGAGCCATGTGGGATCGGACGGGTCGGCGAGAACCGACGGCGGCAGCGCCATCAGCCGATAGACGAAGCTGTTCTCGTCCTGCTGCGTGCCCTCGAACCACTTGTTTTCGTGGGTGTAGCGCGCGCCGATCGTGATCCCCAGCCGATCGGGGATCAGCTCGATGTTGTTGTGGGTGTAGATCGCGTAGGACTTGGTGTCGTAGCGGTCATTGGGCGAATTGATCTGCAGCAGGCCACCGGTGAAGCTCACACCTTCGACATGGCTCCCGCTTTCGTGGAAGAAGTAACCGCCGAAGACGTATTTCCAGCGGCCACCGAAGCCCTTGCCGATCAGTTGGAGCTCCTGGGTGAACTGCTGCTCATCATCGCCGAAGGTAGGCTGGAAGGCGCCTGACGGATCGCCGCCGACATCGGCGCCGAAGCGTGAGTCGAGCTTGCGATAGGCCGTGATCGACTTCAGCTGCAGGTTGTCGGCGACATCATATTCGATCTGACCATTGAGGCCCCAGTTCTTCACGATGTTGAAGTTGGCACCCGCCGCATAGGACTTGTCGGGATCGATGCTGCCGTCCGCTTTCCTGACGACGTAGCGACCGTCATAGGGAAGATGCTGGCCGGCCTGGCTTGCCAGAGACGGCTGCGTGCCGGTCGGCGAACCCACGTTCCCGCGTATACCGTTGCAGACGTTGGACAGCCCAGGCAAGCCGGCCATGGCCGAAACACCGTCTATCACCGCCTGATTGCCGGTGATGCAGGTGTTGTAGACCGCGACATAGGCATTCTGCTCGACGCGCAGCAACGAGAACGGCGCTGCCTGTTCGTTCACCCGCAGATAGTCGCCGATCAGCCGAACCTTGAGGTTATCGGTCGGCGTCCAGACCAACTTGCCGCGCACGGCCGTCTGGTTCTGGTTGCCCGAACGATCGGGGCGCTTCTGGCTGGTGATCGGGTAGAGATTGCCTTCGAACGAATTGGTGTTGGTCGGACCGCCATAGGCCCCGCCGGTGGCGAGCAGATAGATGGGGTTCTGGTCGGTATAGCCGGTGTAGGGAATGCGCTCCTGGTAGCCATCGCGATGCTTGGTCGAAACGGCAAGGCTCGCGACAAGGCGGTCCTCGACGAGCGGAATGTCGATCGAACCGCGGAAATCGATGCGATTGAAGCGGCCAGTGGTAACTTCCGCCTTGACCTTCAGTTCATTGCCCGGATCTCGGGTGACGATGCTGAGAGCGCCGCCCATCGTATTGCGTCCGAACAGGGTCCCCTGCGGCCCCTTGAGCACCTCGATGCGTTGCAGGTCGAGCAGATCGGCGTTCGCACCGATATTGCGGGCAAGGTAGACGCCATCGATATAGACGCCGACGCCCGGCTCGAGATTGAATGCGAAGTCGTTCTGGCCGATGCCGCGAATGTAGGAAATGAGGACCGAGCTCGATCCGCCGAACTGCGCGGTGCTGCGCAGCGTCACGTTCGGCGCCTGGCCGGCGAGACTGGCGACATCGGTGATGCCCTTGGCCGTCAGCATGTCGCCGGAAACGGCGGTAATGGCGACCGGCACGCTCTGGACGTTCTCGGCGCGCTTCTGGGCAGTGACCACGATCTCCTGCAGCCCGCCTTCGGGCGCCGCTTCCTCGGCCTGCGGCGCGGCCTCCTGCGCAAAGGCGGGCGAAGCCGATGCGGTGATGACCGCGAGCGCGGAAATCCCGAGGCGCAGATATTTCGTCATAATCCCCTCCCTGTTTGGGCGCGCTTCGGGAGAGGAACTCGGAACATGGCCGAGTATATTGAATTTGCCTCTCCAAAGGCGGTGACACTTCAATCCTTGGAAAGGTTCGTTAGTCAGCGGAAGAGATACTATCCAATACCATTTTAGCCGCTCCGCGATGCTCCAAACGTATCACCAAACACCGATGAGGGCCTGGGGCGAAAGGCCATAGAGCCCTTCGGATCCGGCGATCGCGCCGACCTTGCGCCCCAATGCCTCGGGAACGATCCGATCGAGAAAAAAGCGTGTCGTGGCCGCCTTGGCCTGGAGCCATGCGCTGTCCGCATCACCAGCTAGCCCGGCCTTGGCTGCCCTCGCCTGCCGCACCATGAGGCAACCGGCCGTGGCCACGGCCAGCATCGTCAGGAAATCGTGACTTCCCGCCAGGCGATCATCCACGGGACGGCCTTTGAGCCAGGCGAGGACCTCCAGGCACGCCCGAGCCAGAGCACCGAGCAAGGGCTCCTCACCGCATTCTGCGAGAATATCCTCGATCAGATCGCCGATCGCCGCGCCGTCCGCCATCGCGAGCTTGCGTCCCACCAGATCAGCGGCCTGAATGCCGTTGGTTCCCTCGTAGATCGGGGCGATACGGGCATCGCGATAATGCTGGGCAGCGCCCGCCTCCTCGATGTAGCCTATGCCGCCATGCACCTGGATGCCGAGGCTGGCGACCTCGCAGCCAATATCGCTGGCCCAGGATTTTGCCAGAGGGGTCAGGACTTCGGCGCGCGCTGCCGCCTTGCCATCGCCCGCCGAGCCCATATCGATCGCGCCCGCACAGGCATAGGTCAGCGCGCGCGCGGCCTCCGTCAGCGACCTCATCCGGAGCAGCATGCGCCGGACATCCGGATGCTCGATGATCGCCACCGGTCCCGCAGTCGGATCGCTGGCGCGCGCCGACTGGATACGCTGATGAGCATAAGCGAGCGCCTGCTGAGTCGCGCGTTCGGCGATCTGCACGCCCTGGTTGCCGACCAGCAGGCGCGCCTTGTTCATCATCACGAACATCGCCCGCATGCCGCCGCCAAGCTCGCCGACAAGCTCGCCGAGGCATTCCTCGCCGTCTTCGCCATAGGCCATCACGCAGGTCGGAGAGCCATGAATGCCCAGCTTGTGCTCGATGGAAACGCAGCGCACGCCGTTGGGAATGGTCGGCCGCCCCTGATCGTCGAGCCGCAGCTTGGGCACGAGGAACAGGGAAATCCCCTTTGTGCCCGAGGGCGCATCGTTCGTTCGCGCGAGGACGAGATGGACGACATTTTCAACGAGGTCGCATTCGCCGAACGTGATGAAGATCTTCTGGCCGCGAATGCGCCACTGCCCCTCGCCAGCGGCCGGTTCCGCACGCGTCCGCAAGGCCCCGACATCGCTGCCCGCCAAGGGTTCCGTGAGGTTCATCGTGCCGTTCCAACGACCGCTCACGAGATGGGGAAGCCAGACCTTCTTCTGATGGTCGGAGCCGTAGGCTTCGATGGCGTGGATCGCGCCGGAGGAGAGAAGATGGATCAGGCCGAAGCCCATATTGGCTGTGCCAAGCGATTCCATCGCCGCCACGGCCAGAGAGAAAGGCAGCCCCATCCCGCCAAGCTCGGGCGAAACCGCAATGCCGCCCCACCCGCCTTCGACGAACGAACGATAGGCCGTATGAAAGGCCGCCGGCATCTCGACGCGCCCGTTGATCCAGCGCGGCCCGGCCGTGTCGCCCACGCGATTGGTCGGCGCATATTCCCCGGCCGCAAGCGCTGCGATACCCTGCAGCACGGCTGCGACCGTCTCGCTCGTTGCTTCCGCGAAGCGCGCATGCTCTGCAATCCGCGCGAGACCGGCGGCATGCTCGAGCGCGAAGATCTGTTCGGCGACGGGCGGGAAGAAATCCATGGGGCAATCCTTGGTCGATGGCAAAATGCATGCGCTTCGCGCCCGCAAACAAAACCCGCCCGCCGCCGGGAGAGATGGCAGCGGGCGGGTCGGCAGGCCGGTAATCCGTGCGATTATGCGGGGATCAGGCCCTGCTCCTTGGCCATGGTGAGCGCGGTGTCCTCGATCATATCCTCCTGCCCGCCGATCATCTTCTTGCGGGCCAGCTCCAGCAGGAGATCGCGCGCGGAAATCCCGTATTTCCTGTGCGCGTCCTTCGCTTGGTAGAGGAAGGTCGAATAGACGCCGGCATAGCCCAGCGTGATCGAATCCCGGTCGGCGCGCGGCGGCCGGGGCATGATCGGCAGGACCCGATCCTCCGCCACGTCCATCAGCTTGAACGTATCGACCCCGGTCTCGACGCCCAGGCGATCGCACACGGCGGCGAACAATTCGAGCGGGGTGTTGCCCGCGCCCGCGCCAAGACCGGCGGCCGAACCGTCGATGCGGTCAGCGCCCGCCGCGACCGCCGCGAGCGAGTTCGCCACGCCCATCCCGAGATTGTGGTGGCCGTGAAAGCCGATCTCGGTTTCCGGCTTCAGCGCCGCGCGCAGCGAAGCGATACGGTCGGTCACGTCATCGGGCAGCATGTAGCCGGCGCTGTCGACGCAGTAGACGGTCTGCGCGCCGTAGCTTTCCATCAGCAGGCCCTGTTCGACCATGTTCGCGGTCGGCGTCATATGCGCCATCATCAGGAAGCCGACGGTGTCCATGCCGAGCTTGAGCCCGAGGCCGATATGCTGCTCGGTGACGTCCGCCTCGGTGCAATGCGAGGCGACATGCACGCATTTCGCGCCGCAGTCCGCCGCCATGCGCAGCTCGTCGAGCGTGCCGATCCCAGGGACGTGGAGCACCGAGACCTTTGCGTTCTTCATCCGCGAGGCGACGGCGGTAATATATTCCTTGTCCGTATGGAGGCCGCGCCCGTAGTTGAGCGAGGAGCCGCCGAGGCCATCGCCATGGGTAACCTGCAGCAGCGGCACGCCGGCCTCGTCGAGACCCGTGGCGATGTCGATCATCTGCTCGATCGTGATCTGATGGCGCATCGAGTGCATGCCGTCGCGCAGGCACATATCATGCATCTTGACCTTGCGGCCCCGGACTTGCGCTTCGAGTGTCATTATGCGGCCTCCTCGACGGTGTGCTTGAGTTTGAGCGTTCCGTCCAGGATCTCGTGCGCGAACATCTCGGCGGTGCGCGCTCCGGCGGCGGTCATGATATCGAGATTGCCGGCATATTTGGGGAGGTAGTCTCCAAGGCCCTCAACCTCGAGGAAGATCGACACTTTGCGGCCTTCGAAGGTCGGGCCGTTCTTCAGACGGTAGCCAGGCACATATTTCTGCACTTCGGCGATCATGTCTCGGACCGAACGCGTGATCGCCTCCTGGTCGGGATCCTCGGCCGTCTCGCAATAGACGGTATCGCGCATCATCAGCGGCGGCTCGGCGGGATTGACGACAACGATCGCCTTGCCGACCTTCGCGCCCCCGACCCTGGCGACGGCGCCCGATGTCGTGCGGGTGAATTCGTCGATGTTCTTGCGCGTGCCAGGACCGATCGACTTCGAGGCCACCGTCGCGACGATCTCCGCATAGTCGACGGGTTGAACGCGGCTGACGGCCTTGACCATCGGGATTGTCGCCTGCCCCGCGCAGGTCACCATATTGACGTTCATAACGGCCTGGTCAGCCAACGTGGCCAGGTTGACCGGCGGAACGCAGAGCGGTCCGACCGCGGCGGGCGTGAGATCGATCATGAGCACGCCAAGCGCATTGAGCTTGCGGCTGTTTTCCGGATGGACATAGGCCGACGTGGCATCGAACGCGATCTGGATCTTGTCCTCGACGACATGCGGCAGCAGCCCGTCCACGCCGTCGGCGGTGGTCCTGAGGCCCAGTTCCTTTGCGCGCGATAGGCCATCCGAAGTGGGATCGACCCCGACCATCCACACCGGCTCGAGCAGGTCCGAACGCAGGAGCTTGTAAAGGAGGTCGGTCCCGATATTTCCGGGGCCGATGATGGCACACCTGATTTTCGTCATTTGCTTGCTCCTGGGAGTAAGGCCTGCTCGGCGAACGTGACGCCGGCAACGGCATAGTTTTCGAGTGGCACTTCGTTGATGATGACCCGCACCTGGTCGGGACGGACATCGAAGGCATTGACCGTGGCTTCGGTCAGCGCCTTGATCAGCGTGCGGCGCTTCTCGACGGGCCGACCCTCGGCGATTGTGACGGATATGATCGGCATCACTCGGCGTCCTTCTGACCCATGCGGAAGCTCACGGTGCCCAGATCCTGGAACCGCGCGGAAATGTAGTCGCCGGGCGCGACCGCCACGGCTTCGGTCGCGCCGCCCGTCAGCACGATCGTTCCGGCGGGCAAGGTACGGCCCCGTTCGTAGAGCCAGGCCACCAGCATCTGGATCGCCCGCGCCGGATGACCGAGCACGGCGGCGGAAGAGGCCGTGGCGACGACTTCGCCATTCTTCTCGAAAACGATCCCGATCGTATCGAGCGACAGCTCCTGGGGCCGGCGGGCGCGGCCGCCCATCACGAAGCGGGCCGATGAACCGTTGTCGGCGACTACGCTGACGAGGTCGAACTTGAACTTCTCGAAGCGGCTGTCGATGATCTCGACGGCCGGCTGAACGAAATCTGTCGCGGCGATGATCTGCTCGATCGATACGTCAGGGCCGGACAACGCGTTCTTCATCACGAAAGCGATTTCCGCCTCGACGCGCGGATGGATCAGCTTGTCCATCGGCACCACGCCCATGTCGGAATCAAGCGTGTCGTTCATCAATATGCCGAAGCTCGGAACATGGACGCCCATCTGGTCCATCTTGGCTTTCGACGTCAGACCGGCCTTGAGCCCGGCAAGCTTGCGTCCCCGCGCCTGCCAGCGCCGCAGCAGTTCGTCCTGCACGGCATAGCTGTCCTCGATCGTCATCTCGGGATGATCATCGGTGAACTTGGTGATCGTGTGGGCGCCGTCCTGCGCCCCGACGACGATATCGGCGATCGCCTGGATCGTGGCGGTCTCAAGCATTCCAGCCTCCCCGGATGAACGAAAGCGAACAGCTGCCAAGGCCGCCGATGCGCACCGACAGGCGATCGTCATCGGCGATGCGGATCATCGGACCGAGCGATCCCGACAGGATCGCCTCCCCGGCCCGGAATGGAATGCCGAGGCGGCCAAGCGTGTTCGCGAGCCAGGCGACGGAATTAAGCGGAGAGCCCTGCACCGCCGCGCCGACCCCGGTAGCGGCAAGCTCGCCGTTGCGCTCGAGAACCATTCCCGCGAGCGTCAGATCGACATCCCGCGGATCGAAGCGCTCACGCCCCAGCGCATAGATACCGCACGAGGCGTTGTCGGCGACCGTGTCCTGGATGCGGATATCCCAATTGTCGATCCGGCTATCGACGATCTCGAAGCACGCGGTGACATAGTCGGTGGCGCGCAGGACGTCGGTGGCGGTGACGCCGGGGCCGATCAGATCCTGCTTGAGCACGAAGGCAATCTCGCCCTCGGCCTGGGGCTGGATCAGCGTGTCGAGATCGATCGCCGCGCCGTCCTCGACCACCATGGCCGAGGTCAACTGGCCGAAGTCGGGCTCGAAAACGCCGATTGCCTGCTGCACCGCTTTGGACGTGACGCCGATCTTCTTGCCGACGATGGTTTCCCCCGCAGCAAGCCTGCGCGCGATCATCCGTTCCTGCACGCGATAGCCGTCGACAATGTCCATCCCCGGATTGCGGTCGCGCAGGTTGGGCACGGTCCGGTTTTCGGACAGGGCTTCGAAGAGTTCGTCGCCGAGGCGCTCGATCATGTTGGTTTCAAGGGCCATGTCAGAGCTTCACACAGACGTTGCGCAGTTCGCTGTAGAATTCGAGACTGTGTACCCCGCCTTCGCGGCCGATGCCCGACTGCCTGGTGCCGCCGAATGGCGTGCGCAGGTCGCGCAGGAACCACGAGTTCACCCAGGTAATGCCCACATCGATCGCTGCGGCCATGCGGTGGGCTCGCGACAGGTTCTGGGTCCAGATCACGGAGGAGAGGCCATAGGAGGTATCGTTGGCAAGGCCGATCACTTCCTCCTCGGTATCGAACGGACGAACGTGGCAGCAGGGACCGAAAATCTCTTCCTGGATGACCGGGTGGTCGTCGGGCAGGCCGGTCCAGATGGTCGGCTCGACCCACGAACCACCGCCGAGTTCGGCCGGCAATTCGGGCACTCCGCCCCCGGCGACGATGATGGCGCCATCGGCCTGCGCCCGACGGTAATAGCCGAGGACCTTCTCCCGATGCTCGAGCGAGATCAGCGGTCCGAAGTTGGTGCCAGCACCTTCCGGATGCCCCGGCCTGAGGCCTTTAACCCGTTCGCCAAGTGCGCTGACGAAGCTGTCGAACAGCGGCCGCTCGACGAAGACTCGCTCGGTGCCAAGGCAGACCTGGCCGGTGTTGAGGAACACCGATCGCATGAGACCTTCAAGGACCGCTTCGAGGTCGGCGTCCGCGAAAATGATGGCGCTGTTCTTGCCGCCGAGCTCGAACGACACATCCCGCACGCCCCGCGCCGCCGCCTGCATGATCGCCGTGCCCGTGCGTGTCTCACCCGTGAAGGTGATCGCATCGACGCCTTGATGCTCTGTCAGATAGGCTCCAGCGGAATCGGGACCGAAACCATGCACCACGTTGTAGACGCCCTTCGGCACGCCGACCTCGTTCATCACCTCGCCCAGCAGCGCCGCCGTTGACGGGGTTTCCTCCGATGGCTTGACCACGACGGTATTGCCGCAGACCAGCGCCGGCGCGACTTTCCAGGTCATCAGCAGGAACGGCGCGTTCCAGGGGCTGATCACGCCGATCACGCCCTTGGGCTTGCGGATCGCGTAATTGAGTGCTCCTCGTCCATCTGGCGTTTCCGTGTGGAAGCATTCGGTCGACACCGACTTCACCAGATCGGCGAAGGCATTGAAGTTAGCGGCGCCGCGAGGGACGAAGGCATGGCGCATTGCCGAGATGGGCTGCCCCGTATCGTTCATCTCGGCGCTGACGAAATCGTCGAACCGCTTGGTGATGCCGTCCGCGATCGCACGCATCAGATCGGCGCGGTCGTCGACTGAAATCTTCGTCCATGGACCATGCAGTGCCGCGCGGGCAGCACTTACGGCAGCATCGATTTCCTCACGCCCACCCTCGTTCACGTCGAGAATGTGCCGGCCGTCATAGGGTCGATGCTTCGGAAATGTCTTGCCGCTTATCGAGGCGCGATATTCGCCATCGATGAAATGCCGGATCTCCGGTAATGCGCCGCGCGCGCCGCTGGTTGCAACAGGGTCGTTCAAGGTCATCCTCCGCAGGCGCTTGCACCGCATCCTTAGGAGCGGGTCAGCAACCCAACCGTGTTAAAGCCGCGCCGTGATGCGGTCCAATACCGTTTCCGCGCTTTTGGGATACCTCACCCGTATCGCGCGGCTTTCAACGATACGCCGTTCGCGCTATCAACGCGATAAGAAGAACGGAGAGAGCATCCCGATGGTACGCTATTCGTCATCCATAGATATGCGACACCTGCGGTATTTTGTGGCCGTGGTCACGCACCGCAGCTTTCGCCGCGCGGCGGCTGAACTCAACGTCTCGCAACCACCGCTCACGCGCCAGATTCAGCAACTTGAGGAAATCCTGGGCGTGCGCCTGCTCGAGCGGAACAGCCGCGGCATTACACTCACTGCCGCCGGGGAAGCCTTCTATGCCGATGCGCGCAATATTCTTGCACTTGTGGATCAGGGTGCGACGCGGGCAAACGCGATCGGCCAGGGTCAGATGGGCCGGATCGATGTGGGTGTCTTCGGATCGGCCATTTTCGACCTCATCCCGCGCATCGTCCTAGCATATCGCGAAAAGTTCCCCGACGTCGAGGTCTCGCTCCACACCATGTCGCGGGAGGAACAGGTAAAGGCGTTGGCCGAACGCCGCATCGATGTGGGGTTCAACCGCTTTTTCAGTGATTATCCGGGATTGTTCTGGCAAACGATCGCAAGCCAACGAATGGTTGCCGCAATTCCTACAGAGAATCATCTTGCAAAAAAACAACATCTGTCTTTGAGAGATTTAAATCATCAGCCGATAATATTTTATCCACCAATTCAAAGGCCAGGTGGATTCAGCAATTTCTTACTCAGAATGCTGCATGAGCGTAATGTTTCTGTAAATATTGCTCAAAATGTTGAAGATGTTGTAACGGCAGTTTCATTAGTATCGAGCGGATTTGGCATTGCATTAGGCGTAGATTCCGTTCGCAACCTCAATATCCCAGGCGTCACTTATACCCCATTTACCGAGAAAGATACGACAACATTTGATCTTTGCTTGATAAAACGCGCAGATAATCAAAAGCCAATTATTGAAGAATTTGTCAGAACTGCTAAAACTGTCGGACAATCAGATCCTAGTTTTACATGATTTTCTTCTTAGAGGATAAAAACTCGAGCGCAAAGGTAAGCCTTCAGCCTATCAGATCATTCACATGCCTGCGACCACGCAATTGGCCAAAAGCAAGATGACGACAGATCTGTGCCCACATCACCGCTGTAGCACAATGTGAGTGAATATGTGACGTCGGCAAAGGTTGAGCAGTGTCAGATATGGTATTGCACATCATCAAATAATATGAACGGATGCATCTAAGTTGCTCGAATAAAATGATTTATTCCCCAGAATTGGGGCCTCTTAATCAGCGGGTCCTAGGTTCGAGCCCTAGTGCGTCCACCATTTTTCAGAGACTTAGGATAACACCCCGCTGTCCTTCCAGCAACGGAAGGACGGTACAGCCAGTGTTAGAGCGAGAGACCGCCGTCCACCACGAGCGTATGGCCGGTTACGTAGGATGCGAGCGGGGACGCGAGGAAGATCGCGGCGCCGGCCATATCCTCGGGCGTCCCCATTCGCCGCTGCGGGATCGCCGCCAGGCGGCCTGCCAGGCGATCAGGATGCTGCGTCGTGGCCTTGGTCAATTTCGTATCGACGAGCCCCGGCGCCAGGCCGTTGACGCGGATACCGTCGGCGGCGAACGCTTGGCCGAGCGTCTTGGTCAGGCTGATCGCGCCCGCCTTGGACGCGGCATAAGCGGGGTTGCCGATATTTCCCCGCAAACCCGAAATCGAACTGACTACGACGATCGAACCGCGGGTCCCGGATAGCTGGCGGCGAAATTTACGCGCGCAATGCATCAGGCTGTCGAGATTGACCGCCATGACCCGGTCCCAGCCCTCGCGCTCGAACTCGCCGCGCTTGTAGACGACGACGCCCTGGCACAGCACAAGCACGTCGAGCCGGTCGAAGGGCGTCGCGGCAGCTTCGATCGCCACGGGATCGCCAACATCGACGCCATCATAGCCGAGCCCGGCCAGATCGGAGCCGTCGGCAGGATCATAGTCGGACGCCGCAGCGCGGGTTCCCCACACATGCACCGCCCCGCCACGTTCGCGAAAGCCGTGCGCAATGCCGTTGCCGATGCCGCTCGATCCGCCGACGACGAGGATGGTCTTTCCGGAAAAATCGGTGTCGGCGATCATAGTTCCTCCCCGGTGGCCGCCTTTGCCTGATCGGCGGGACGAGCCCCGTCTGTCAAGCGAGCGTGAAACGGATCGGCAGGCGCTTGAGCCCGCCGACGTTGGTCGATGCGAGCCAGGCCGGGTCGCCCGCCAGCTCGACGGAGGCAACGCGGCGCAGCAATTCTTCGTAGAAGATGCGGATTTCCATCCGTGCCATATGCATGCCCAGGCACAGATGCGGGCCGTAGCCGAAGGCGATGTGCCGGTTCGCCGGGCGATCGATCCGGAACGCGAAAGGATCGTCGAATATCTCCTCGTCGCGATTGGCGCTGGGGTAGCACATCATCAGGCTGTCACCCGCGCGAACGGCCTTGCCGCGCAGCTCATGATCGCGGGTCGCGGTGCGAAAGAAATGGCGGACGGGAGACACCCAGCGCACCATTTCGTCGACGGCGCCGGGCAGAAGCGAAAGATCGGCCCTTAGCTGTGCCTGCGCATCAGGGTTCTCGATCAAGGCCAGCAGGCCGCCCGCTGTGGTGGAACTGGTCGTGTCGTGCCCGGCCGTCGCGACGAGAATATAATAGGAGACGCTTTCATGGTCCGCCATCGGCCGGCCGTCGATCTCGGCCTGCGCGAACAATGTGGCGAGATCGTCCGAAGGATTGCGGCGGCGCTCGGCGGTCAGGTCGCGGAAATAGTCGGAGAAGACCTTCACCGTATCGGCCAGGCTCGCGGTCATCGTCCGCGCCGCCTGCACGTCGGGATCGTCCGAGCCGAAGATTTCCTGCGTCAGTTGCAGGATCAACGGCTCGTCGCATCGCGGCACGCCGAGGATGCGCATGATGACCCGCACCGGAAAATAGGGCACGACGTCGGCGGCGAAATCGCAGGCTCCACCGCGGTCGGCCATATCATCGATCACCTCGGCCGCGAGCTGGCGGATATCGGCTTCGAGCACTTTGATCCGCCCCGGCATGAACCACGCCTGCGTGAGCTTGCGATATTGCGCATGATCGGGCGCATCCATGAAGACGAGGCTACGCAGAAGCGCGGGATTGCCGCCGGTCGCCGCGCGGGCGCGCTCCTCATAGGCGAGAGTGCGCAGGAAAGTGCGCGGCGCATTCAGAAAGAGATCGGGCTGCCGTTCGACCTCCTGAATATCGGCGAATTTGGTGACCGCCCAGAAGGGGCGATAATCGGGATGCTCGACGCGGTGCACCGGATCGTCGCGGCGGAGCTGCGTGAAAAGCGCGTCCATCGCCCCCGGATCGGCATAGGTGCAGGGCGAGACGATGGCGTCGCCGGTCGCTGTCATCACGCCGCCCCCGCCAATATCTCCACCGTGCCCGCGGCGCCGTCGACGCACACCAGCATGCCGTCCTTGATCCGGTCGGTCGCCCCGTCGACCGACGCGACGCATGGAATTCCCAGTTCGCGCGAGACGATGCTGGCGTGGCTGTTGAACAACCCGAACTCGGTCACCACCGCGCCGGCGACGAGGAACAGGGGCGTCCAACTGGGATTGGTATTCGTTGTGACGAGAATCTCGTCGGGTTCGAGCGCGCCGGGGTCGGAGGGATCCAGGATGATCCGCGCCCGTCCCGTCACCTGTCCCGGAGAGCAGGCGACGCCCGTCAGCCGGTCGCCATCGGCTGCTGCGGCAATGTCGCGCACAGCCCGTTGCGGCCATTCGGCGATCGGCGGGCATTCGCCATTGACGAAAAAGGGCGGCTCGAGGCGGTCGAGCGCATGATAATCGGCAAGCCGCTGGCGCAGCGTGCCCGTAAAGCGCGCGGGATCGGACGTCCATGCATCGAGTTCGCTCGACAGCAGCATGTAGAATTGCGCGCGTTCGTCAAGGGCGCGGACGGCGATGCCATGCGCCGCTAGTGCTTCGCAGCCCATCCGGGCCTCGTGAACCAGGCGGACGCACATATTCTTCGACCGCTCACGCGCGACGAACCATGTCGCGAGCGCCGCGGCGGCGGCGTCGATCGCATCGGCCTGACCGGGAAACTGCGCACGAATATCGGCGAGACATTCGCGTCGCAGCGCCGCGTTGCGATTCAGCGCCGCCTCGGGATCGGCTTCGTCCCCCTGCTTCGCCATCGCGTCGATCAACGCCAGCGCGGTTTGCGGCGCGGTTTCATAGGTATCGTAAATCAGGTCCCATTCGTTCGTCGCGCGCGCGCCATGCTCATAGAGGAAATGGCGGAAGAGGTCGTGAAACCGGCGGTCGGTTATGCGACCCAGCACGCCATCGATGCCCGGCGCGAAAGCGGCCTTGAGCGAGGGCGAGCCGCGAACCAGGCGGCTGATCGTCCAAAGCCGGCGAGCGATGTCGGCGGACTCGACATCGCCGATGCCGGTGCCGAGCCGCGCCACGTCCCCGGCCCGGCCGACGGCCGCCAGAAGCTCGGAAAGCTGGCCCATCGCGATCATGCCCGCCTGCCCGATCTGCACATGGATGCATCCGGCGCGGTCGAGGAGCGGCGTGATCGACCGCAGCCGCGCGATGATCTCGGCAGGCGAAATCGACGCGAGATCGGGACGCCCCGCGCGAAGCGCGATCGCCGCTTCGTGCAGAACGTCCAGGTCGGGATGCACCTCGCCCGCCATGAAGCGCCCGACGTTCGCCGCGACCCGCGCGCCGCAGGCGGCATTCGCGTGCCAATCCTCAGCGATATGCGGCGGCATTCCCGGGCCGCTGTCGAACATCGCCGCCATGCGCGCCGCGCCACCCGGCATCATCCGCTCCATCTCGACGAACATCACCGAGATGTTGAGGTAGAAATAGCCCCCGAAGATCCCATAGACATCCTCGGGCCCGTCGAACTCGTCGGCGTCGAAACCGCCGAAATCGACATAGCCGCGCACCGTGCCCGGACCGAAGGCTTCGCGCCAGACATAGGACCAGCCGAGCGGCGATACCGGTGCGCCCATCACTTCGGCCGCGTTGGAACGCGTATAAATCGGGAAGCGCTTCGACGGCGTGTCGTGAAGCAGCCACGTATCGACGGTCATGCAATCCTCTCCCCCGATCCAGTCGCCGGCATTTTGCCGGTCGGCGGGTCGGTTTCTTATGCGTCTTCGAGCAGGCGATCGAGATCGTCGGCCTGATGCTTTTCGAGCACCGCCGCCCATTCCAGGCACCCCATGCCGACACGATCGCCGATCCGCACCCGCGAGATCGCATTATTGTCATAGCGGCGGAAGCCCGACCCGGGCAGATATTTGGGTACGTGGACGTGGGTTTCGCCGGTCAGCACGACCGGCGTATCGAACCCGAACGTCAACTCCGATCGGTCGTAACTGAGCAGGCCCGGCTCGGGGGTGAAGCGCCCCCCGACCTTGTTGGTCAGGAACGCGCCGTCGCGGTTCACCAATATGCCGGTGCCGATCGCCGAACCGTCGGGCTGCGGAAAGCCGATCGCGTTGCAGAAGATATTGCCGTTATCGAGCGACGACGCCGTCCAGAACACCCCGGAGTCGAACCCGCGCTCGACGCGTTCTCCCCAGCTATGATCGCGCACGAACAACCCACTGGTCTTCACTGTCCGGCCGCCGACGCGCAGCGTGCCGTGCCAACGACCGCCCTGCTCATAATGCGCCTGCGCCGAATTGTGCGAATGCGACCCCGCCGCGCTCAGCGTCTCGGCCCATTCGGCCAGCGCGGCGTTGAAATCGGCAATAGGAAGATCGCTTTCCATGACGATATCGATCGCGCCGATCGTATCGCCGCGGGGCGCATGCGCGAGGAAGCCGTGCGGACCGATGCCGCCCGCGCCCTGAATTTCGGCGCACAGCCGCCAGCGGCTCCACGGCACCTCGGGCTCGAACAGCAGTTCGGGGATTTCATCGTTGATGCGGAGGGTGTCGCCGGTCGGCCGGTGGAGGATCGCCGACGAGGCGACGCCGTCGACGAAAACGATGATATGCGCCTCATGGTCGCCCTTCGCTGGCCAGCGCTTGGTATGAACCAGAAAGCCGTGCCCTTCGTCGATGTTCCACGCCGCGAGCATCGTATTTTCCTGCCACCGTTCGGGCAGCGGATCAGGTGGCCTGTGAAAATATTCGTCCACATCCGGCATATGGTGCGGCGCCATCCGCTCGGTCGCGGTGAACTTCATCGCCCTCTCCTGTCTTGATCCGTTCGCGGGGCTCAGGCGAGCGCCGGTTCCTTGATGTCGAGCCGGAACAGCCTGTGCGCGTTGCCGAACAGGATCTTGTCCTGCGCATCGTGGGGCAGATGGGCGACCATCTGCTCAGCCTCGGTCAGGCAATCGGGCCAGTCGCAGTCGAGATGCGGGTAGTCTGTTTCGAACATGATGTTGTCGATCCCGATATGCTGCGTCATTTCCAGCCCGACCGGGTCGCGGAAATAGGAGACGTAGCAATTCTGCCGGAAGTAATGCGACGGCTTCTCGGGCAGCGCGCGCTGGTCGACGGTGGCGACGCCGTCGATGACGATATTCTCCCAGATGAAGTCGCAGCGGTCGAGCGTGTAGGGCACGAGGCCGAGCTGCGATTCCGCGAACGAGACCCGAAGATGCGGAAAGCGCACGAAGACGCCCGACCAGAGGAACTCCATCAGACAGTGCATGACATAATAGGAGGCGCCGACATGCGCGACCGCTGCCGGCGCATCGGGCGCGGCGAGCGTCATCGGCGAGGTGCCGATGTGGACCGAGAGCACCATGTCGGCATCGGCGATCGCCTCGAACAACCCGTCCCAATAGCGCGACGAGATCGACGGCAGGCCGCTCCGATGCGGTGCCTCGGGAAAGGAGATGGTCTTGAAACCGAGCTTGGCGAGCCGATGAGCTTCGGCGACCGCGAGGTCGGCGTCCCAGAGCGGAACGATCCCCATCGGGATCAGCCGGCCGCCCGACCCCGCGCACCATTCCTCGATCACGAAGTCGTTATAGGCCTTGATGCATTCGAGCGCGAGCAGCTTGTCCGAGGCGAAGCTGAATTGCTCGCCCGCGAACATGACGAACATGTTGGGATAATTGGCCGAGGCGAGGATACCGGCCTGATCCATGTCGGCGAGACGCGCCTTGCCGTTGTAGCAGCCTTCGCGAATCTCGTCGAAGGTGTTCGGCCCGAACTTCACCGACGAACGCGGATAGAAGCCCGCCGCCGCCGCGATCTTGACGATCGGAACCTGCTTTCCGTCATAATGCCAGACATCGCCGAGCGCGCCGTCGGGTGTCTCGCGAAAGCGGAAATTGCCGCCGCCGGCATCATAGGCGGCGCCGGTCATCCGCTTCACGTAGGGCCCCTGATCCCGAAGCCGCGCCGGCAGGCGCGTCCGCCACAGATGTGCGGGCGCTTGCAGATGATCGTCCGGCGAAATCAGGCGCGGGGCACGGGACATCGATGAAATTCCTCTCTCGCTTTATAAGTAAGTAAATGCTTACATCTGGATTCGGGGAGCGTCAATCCTCTTGGCGCCAGGCCTGACTCCGCAAAGGTTGGGGGGATCGGGCGCCGAAACCGGTCGGATTTGCATTCGGGGGCGCCATCACGCTATTTGCCGTACTGCACGGACCGAAGATCGAGGGATGGTGGTGACCAAAGCGCAAGCCCGGCCGAAGAAAGCGACGAGCCGCATTTCATCTGCGGAACGCCGCGAATCGATCCTGGCGGCTGCGACCGAAGTGTTCATCCGCTGCGGCTATGCGGGCGCCCGGACCAAGGACATCGCGGTCGAGGCGAAGATCAACGAAGCGCTGATCTATCGCCACTTCGCTTCGAAAGAAGAATTGTTCGACGCGGCGGTGATCGAGCCGCTCGAAAGCTGGCTCGAAACCTATAATCATGCGGGACGGTTGGTCGCGACTGCGGCCGATGCGGAAACCCAGCTTCAGCTCCTCGAACGCGGCGCGGAGCAATATCTCAGCCATATGGACGAGGTGTTTCCGCTGCTGGGCATCGCGCTGTTCGGCAGCGGCAGCTATGGCCCGGAATTCTATGCCAAACGCATCGTTCCGCTGATCGAAGGCTGGGCGCGGCGGACCGCGACCGCCATGCCGTCGGATGCCCCCGGCAGCAAGCTCGACCAGAATTTTCTGGCGATCGCAGGAATCGGGATCAGTTTTTTCGTCGCGGCCAACGCGCATTTTCGCGGCACCCGGCTCGATACCGCGGCAAGCGCCAAGCAACTCGCGCAGATGATGCTACCGCTGTTCGAACATCGCGGCGACGGCACGGACAGAAAGCCCGATTGACTTATCCCGGCCTCCAGAAGTAAGTGTTTGCTTACATAAAAGCCGGTCGAGCAAGATCGGCCGGGAAGAGGAGACTGGCATGGCGGACTGCCCAGCGGCGCGCTCGACGGTGACGGATCGCCGGAGATGAGCGAAGCGATCGCCTTCATGTTCGATGCACCCCACGCGCTGTCGGACGCCCAACGCCTCGAACTGCTGGGCGGCAAGGGCAAGAGTCTTTCCGACATGACCCGCGCCATGGGATTGCCTGTGCCGCCGGGCTTCACCTTGGGCACCGGCGCGTGCCGGCACTATCTGCGCTCGGGCTGGTCGCCCGCGTTCGACGAGGCGATCGAGACGCATCTCGCGCAGATCGAGACGATGCTGGGGCGACGCTTCGGCGATGCGGTCAATCCCCTCCTCCTCAGCGTCCGGTCGGGCGGCGCAGCGTCGATGCCGGGGATGATGGACACGGTGCTCAACGTCGGGCTCAACGCCGATATCGTGCCGGGGCTCGCGGCCTGTAGCGGCGGCGACGAGGATTTCGCCCGCGATTGCCTGCACCGCCTCCACGAATCCTTCGTCAAATCAGTGGGTCACGCGCCGCCCGATGCGCCGCGCGCGCAGTTGCGCGCGGCGATCGAGGCCGTGTTCCAGTCGTGGAACAGCGAGCGCGCCAAAGCCTATCGGCGGATCGAGGCAATCGCCGACGACGCCGGGACCGCGGTCAATATCCAGGCGATGGTCTTCGGCAATCGCGACGCGATGTCGGGGACGGGCGTGGTCTTCAGCCGCAATCCCTCCGACGGCGAACCGCGGATCTTCGGCGACATTCTGTTTCAGGCGCAGGGCGAGGACGTGGTATCGGGCGCCCACCAGACGATCGACATTGCCCAATTGCCGAGCCGGCTGCCCGACGCCGCCGCAGCGCTCGACCGCTGCCTCGACGCGATCGAGCGTCACTATCGCGATCTGGTCGATGTCGAATTCACCATCGAATCTGGAAAGCTATGGATTTTGCAGGCGCGCCCCGGCAAGCGATCGCCCGAAGCGGCGATCCGGATCGCGCACGACATGGCGCTCGACCCCGACTTTCCCCTGACACGGAGCGAAGCGTTGGACAGGGTCGGGCATCTGCTCGGCGCCGCAGCGCGTTCGCGGCGCATTGCCGGCGACGAAAGCGCCTTGGGCGCCGGCCTTGGTGCGTCGCCGGGCGTTGCTTCGGGAAAGCTGGTGACCTGCGCCGAGCGCGCCGTCAACCTTGTGGCGCAGGGCGAAGCGGTAATTCTAGCGCGCCCCGAAACCTCGCCCGAGGATATCGAAGGCATCGCCGCCGCCGCAGGGCTGCTGACCTCCCGCGGCGGGCTCGCCAGCCATGCGGCGGTGGTCGCGCGCGGCTGGGGCAAGCCCGCAGTGGTCGGCTGGGACGCGATGCAATTCGTCGAAGGCGGCATTTTGGTAGACGATATGCGGATCGACGAGGGTGCGATCCTGTCGATCGACGGCGAGACCGGCGAGATATTCGCTGGTGCGCTTGCCTGCGAGACGCATCTTACGCCCGAGGCCGTGGTCATGATGGGCTGGCGGGATGGCCCCGCGGACGGTGGCAGCGGCGCGGCGCAGTCGGCGCTGTCCGACGACGAACTGGTCCTCCTCGTCGCGCTGAAGGGATTCTGTCCCCGCGATGCCGCGATCGAAATCGGGCGATTGGACAGCGACGCGCTGGCGGCGAAGCTCGCCGGGCTGGACGAATTTCTCGATGCCTCGTCGCCACGTTTCATCAAGGCGACCGACTCAGGCAAGGCACGCGGCGATCAGATGGTCGCGACGCATAGGGATGCGATGGGACTTGACGCCGCGCGCGAGCGCCTCGCTGCGTTTCACATACTCAACGACGATTTCAAGACGCTCGTCACCGGCTGGCAGATGCGGCCGTCAGACGGCGCCCCGGTCTTCAACGACCATAGCGACCCCGATTATGACGCCGCCATATTGGGCCGGATGTCCGGGCTGCACCGCGACACAATGGCGTGGCTGGAGGCGATCGAGCCGCGCGGGCCGCTCCCCTTTTTCCGCACCCGCCTTGAAGCGGCTTTCGCCCGGTTACAAGCGGGAGAAACCCCCTATCTCGCCTCCCCGAAAATCGATTCCTATCACAATATCTGGTTCGAATTGCACGAATATCTCATCCGCCTGGCGGGAATGACCCGCGCCGAAGCCGAGGGCCGTCAGGAAGCCGGTTGACAGGCGCAATTGCTCATGTAAGTAATTAATTACAGACAACACGCACCCGAAGGTGCGGAGCCTGGGGAGAGAGACGATGCCGAGGCACGGGATCAGCGGATTTGCGATGGCCGCCGCGATGCTGGGAGGTGCCGCGCCGGCCCTCGCCCAGACGACGGCGGACAGCGCCAGCAAAACGACAGCGGGAAATGAGGACATCATCGTCACCGCGCAGCGCCGCGACGAAAGCCTGTCGCGCACGCCGGTCGCGGTCGATGTCGTCGGTATGCAGGAACTGGCCGAACAGAATGTGCGGTCGGAGGCCGACCTGCAATTCGCCGCGCCCGGCCTGTCGGTGCGCGCGGGCGCGACCTCGAACGAAGTGAACTTCTCGCTTCGCGGGCAATCGGTCGACCAGTTCACCGGCACCCGTCCCGGCGTCCTCCCCTATTTCAACGAAGTGCAGATCAGCAGCAACAGCGGCGGCGGCAGCGGCGCGACCTCCTTCTATGACCTGCAATCGGTCCAGGTGCTCAAGGGACCGCAGGGCACCTTGTTCGGCCGCAACGCGACGGGCGGCGCAGTGCTGTTCACCTCGGCCAAGCCGACCAATGAATTCGGGGGCTATCTCAGCGCGCGCTACGGCAATTACGACACGGTGCAGCTCGAAGGCGCGCTGAACCTGCCGATCGTCGACGACCGGTTGCTTGCGCGCGTCGCGGGCTTCTACAGCGACCAGACCGGATTCCAGCACAATCTCTACGACGGGTCGCGGCCCGGCTCGATCGAACGCTATGGCGTACGCGGCAGCCTGACCTGGCGCGGCGAGGGCGGCTTCGAGAATGATCTGGTCGTCGATTACTACAAGGCCGACGGAACCAGCACCCAGTCGGTCCTCTATGCGCTCGATCCGACGCAGCCCACCGCGGCGGCGGTGTCTCTCTTCTATTCTCCCGGCCTCGATCTCGTCTTCGGCCCCGGTGCATGGGACGGCTATCTCAGCCGGCACACCAACCCGACGATCCCCGCCGGCGGCCTTGCCGACTTCCTGGCGATCCAGAAAGCGCGCGGGCCGTTCACGATCGCGACCAACGACGCCAATTTCTATCGCGCCGAGAATCTGATCGTCACCAACTCGACATCGGTCGATCTCAACGACACGACCAAGCTCAAGAACATCATCGGCTATGCGCATCTGAAGACCGATGTTCGCGGCGACACCGACGGTTCGCCCTTCGGCGTCGCGGGCGACGGCGAAATCGACGAAGTCGGACGGCCCGGCGGCCATACGCGAACGACGATCCTGTCGGAGGAGCTGCAACTTCTCGGCACGCTCGCCGCCGACAGGCTCACCTATGCCCTCGGCTTCTATCTATCGAGCGAGAAGTCGAACGTGTTCCGCCAGGCGACCTTCCTCGACGTGTTCGGCGATCTCGGCCTGTCGCCGCTGTCGGTCAATTCGGACGTCGCCTATAACAACAGCTACGCCTTTTACGGCCAGGGCACCTATCAACTCGGCGGCGGGTTCGGGGTGACGGCGGGGCTGCGCTACACCAGCGAAACCGTGCGCGGACGGACGCTGCCGATCGACAACAGCTATGCGACCCCGGCGCAGATCGATAGCGGCGTGGCGGACAACGACCAGCGCAAGACGATCCGCAACCTCAGTTGGACCTTCGGATTGCAGAACCAGATCAGCGACGACGTCCTGCTCTATGCGGTTACCCGCCGCAGCTATCGCAATGGCGGCTTCAACGGCAGTTCGCCGCCGATCGTCGGCGACGCCACAGTGAACGGCAACAGCTATGGCACCGAAACCGTCACCGATGTCGAGGCCGGCGCCAAATTCCAGGGCCTTCTCGGCACCATGCCCGCGCGGTTCAACATCGCGCTCTACAATATGTGGATCAAGAACGGGCAGCGAAACGCCTTTGCCGACATCAACGGCCCCGCCTCTCTGGCCGTCAACGTCCCGCGCACCAAGGTCTATGGGTTCGAGCTCGACGGCGACGTGCGCCTGACCGACTGGCTGCGGATCGGCGGCAATCTCAACTATACGCACGCACGCTTCACCAACGGTCTGACCCCGGCGTTCGGCGGCACGATCTTGCTCGGCACGGTGCCCGATACCCCCGAATGGTCGGGCACCGTCTATGGCGAGATTTCGGCGCCGGTGTCGAGCCGCCTCACCGCATCGCTGCGCGGCGACCTCTATTCGCAGACCGGCACCTTCTATATCGCGTCGGGCAACCTCAACCCGACCGCGCATCTGCCCGGCTATTCGATCGCCAATTTCCGGATCGGCATCGAGGATGAAGCGGCCGGCTGGTCGCTGGCGGCCAACCTCAAGAACGCCTTCGACAAAGTCTATTATGTCGGCGGTATGCCGCTCGCGGCGCTGCTCCAGTTCAACTCGGCGCTTCCGGGCGCGCCGCGCACCTATTCGCTCGAAGCGCGCTATCGCTTCTGACCTTCGGGAACGGTGGAGCGGCTTATTCCCCTGCTCCGCCTTTTCCTGCACCGCCGCTGCCTTGCGCGGCCCGATCGCGGCGAGTGCAGAGAGGTGCCGAAAGCCCCATCACCGGCGCTTCTCGACATCCCGTGCTTCCGCATCCGCTCGCCGCTTGCCTATCGGCAAGTCCTATGCATAGACACCGGGAATGCAGTCGACCAACTACCTTATCGCTCCCCTGCTCGAGGGCTTCGAATGGTTCGACGACGCGCTGCAACGCAGCCTCAAGGCCGCAGGCTGGGAGCCGGTCACGCGCGCCGAATCGATGGTCATTCTGCACGTCCTCGTCGGCACGCGGCGCCCGGCCGATATCGCCCGGGCGCTTCGCTTGTCGCGCCAGGCGGTGCACACGACGATCGGCAGTCTGGTCAAGGCGGGCTTTTTCGCCCTCGAACCCGACCCGGAGGATCGGCGGATCAAGATCGTGACGCTCGCCGAACGCGGCGCGCAGATGCACGAAGACGCCAATGCGATCGTCGAACAGTTGGGCGCGCTGCTAGAACAGCGGATCGGCAAGCGCCGCGTGCGCGCATTGCGCGGCGCGTTCGAGGCCGATTGGGGCGAGCCGCCGGTCGTGACGATCAGGCGCTGAAACAGGTTGCCTGTGCCGGCTGCGCTCCCCTGATCAGGCGGCCGCCTCGACGCGCTGGGGTTCGTGGCGAACATCCTCGGGGCCGAACACCTTGGTGTTGGCGGCGAACTCCATCATGATGCCGTTGGGATCGGTGAAATAGACCGAGCGGATGAACACGCCGTCGTGCATCGTCATGCTCACCGTCGTCTCGCTGTCGTCGTGGTTCACGACCATCGGGATGACCTCGACTCCCGCCTCGACCAGCCGGCCGATCGCGGCCTCCAGCTCGTCCTCCTCCATATGAAAGGCGAGATGGTTCATCGATCCGACCGCGGTCTTATCGTCGCCGGGAAATTTCTTCACCGACGCGACGCCCGGCGCTGCGGGCGGCGCATCCTTCCACCAGAAAAAGGCGACCGCCGATCCCCCCCCGCAATCGAAGAAGAAATGCTGGCCGCCGGTCGGCAGTTCGACCGTCTTGACCAGCGGCATCTGCAGCACCTCGGTATAGAATTTGACCGTTTCGGCCATGTCGCGCGCCACCAGCGCGATGTGATTGATCCCCATTGTCTTCATCTGGTCTCTCCTGAAGCCGTCACGCGAAATCGGGCGCCTTCGCCCATTCGATCACGGCCGAATTGTCGAAATATTCCTCGAGCCGGGTGATGCGATCGCCCGTCACCGCGCAGATCAGCGCCGCCGGAAGTTCGAGGCGCGCGCCGCCGTTGGCGATCGCGACAAGCAGATGCTGCTGAACGAAACCCCCGTCGAAGATATGGATCTTGCGGTCGGTGTAGCGCCGCTCGCGCGTGAGCGCGATGAACTGCGTCAGCGTCGCGACGTTCGCCGCCCGGTCCTGCGCCTGGCGCGTATGACCGTGCCAAATGACCACCGCGGGATCGTAGCAGGCCTCGACCGTGTTCGCGTCACCCGCCTCGACCGCCCCGAAAAAGCGATCGGCAACCGCCGCGATTTGCTCCGCCTCGGTCATCGACCTTTCTCCATATGAGCCAGCTCGCGCGGCAGGTAAGCCGCCATGCGAAAGAACAGCCATCCCGCGACGACATAGAAGGAACAGACCGTGACCAGCGCGGTCCGGAGCCCCTGAGCCGAAGCCGCCGCACAGGCCGCGGCCGTCGTCGCTTCGCCGCAGCGCGCAGCATAATCGCCGGCGAAAGCCTGCGCCGCGAAGATGTCGCTGAACCAGCCGGCGGTGATCGGGCCCAGAGTCATGCCGAGCACGCTCATCGTCAGCGTCAGGATCGCGGTCGCCGATGCCCGCATACGCGGCTCGACGAGGTTGCTGGTGACGGCGAAGGTCGGCCCGGTGAAGACGCCGGCGAAAAAGCCCGGCGGGGTCAGGAGCAGGATCGTCCAGAACCAGCTCGTCTGCGAAAAGCCGAGCATATAGGTCGCGGCCGCGAGTATCATGCAGATGGCGGGAAGCCAGCCGTACCAGCGGATGTCGCGGCGCCCCAGCCGGTCGGCGACGATCCCGCCGAGCACGCTGCCGCTGCCGAGCGAAAGACTGTTGATCACCGCGAAGGCGATCGCCGCCTCGGTATAGCCGACGTCGAAATTGCGCACGAAGAAGGGATGCGCAAAGGTCATGCCGGCATAGCCGACGAAGCTCACCACCGTTCCCGCCAGCACGAGGTTGCGAAACGCGGGGCTTCCGGCAAGGCGCCGGAGCACGGCGCCGAGCGGCGGAGTGACGTCGGAGGCGATCCGGCCGTCGGAGAGGCCGCGCGCCGGCTCCTTGAGGGTCAGCCAAACGATCGCCGACAGCGCGATACCGGGAAGCCCGACCAGCAGGAACGCGGCACGCCAACCGTGGCTTTCGGCGACGACCGCGCCGCCGATCCCGCCGAGAATGATCCCGATCGGCGTCGCGAGGCCGAGAATGCCGAAGACCGAAGCACGCTTTTCGGGCAGGAAATAGTCGCCCACCAGCGACTGCGAGGGCGCCCCCGATCCGGCTTCGCCGATGCCGACGCCGATCCGCGCCAGCATCAGCCCGCCAAAGCCGCTGGCAGCGGCGCACAGCGCCGTCATCGCCGACCAGGCGGCCATCGAGACCGCGATGATGCGCACGCGATTATAGCGTTCGGCGAGGCGCGCGACCGGAATGGCGAGGACGCCGTAAAGGATCGCGAAGGCCGCGCCGCCGAGCAGACCGAGCTGCGTGTCGCTGAGGTGGAGATCGGTCTTGATCGCCTGCCCCACCGTGTTGAGGATCGATCGGTCGATGAAGGCGATCGTCGATACCACCAGCAGCATGAAGACCGCATAGCGCCGGTCGCGCACGCCGATCGCGGTCCCCTGCCCCGCCCCGGCGCCGGTCCAGGAATCCGGCGACGGCAGGGGAGACTCCACGGGTCCGCCGCCCGATTCCAGCATCAGAATTTATAACCCAGATCGACGCCGAACGTGCGCGGCGGCGAATAGATGCGCAGAAAACCGAGCGGACCAAGGCCGAAGGTGTTGTTGATGACCGTCTTGTCGAAGGCGTTCTTGACCCAGACACCGATCCGCCAGCCCTGCTCGCTCTGCAGTCCGAGCGTCGCATCGACCAGCACATTGCTCGGCCGCAACTGGACGTCGCTGGTCCGGTTGGCGGCGCCGCCGCTGGTATAGAGATCGTCCATATAGACCGCGTTGACCGATCCGTTCAGCTTTCCGATCCCGACATCGGCGTCATAGAAAAGCCCGAGGCTGCCCGACCATTTCGGCGCATAGGCGAATGGCAGATCGCTGTTGTCGGTCGGATTGTCGACGCCGTCGCTGGTCAGATCGGTGAAATTCTCCTTGAACCGCGCGTTAAGATAGGCGGCGTTCGCGTTGATGCTGAATCCGCCGCCGAGGACCCATTGCAATTCGCTTTCGACGCCGTCGATACGCCCCTTGCCGGCGTTGGTGACGATCGATTCATAGACGCCGCCCGAGGTCAGCCCCTGCGTACCGACCTGCATGTCGGTGTAGGTCGACGAGAAGGCCGCGATGTTGAAGCGCACGCGGCGGTCGAACAATTCGGTCTTCAGCCCGCCCTCGAAGCTCGACACGGTTTCGGCATCATAGGGGCCCGCCGAGGTGAAGCTGGCCGCGCGGCCGTTGAAGCCGCCGCTGCGGAACCCCTTCGACCAGGTCACATAGGCGAGGACATCGGGATCGACCTGATAGCTGATCCCCAATTTGGGCGAGAAATTGTCCCAATTGTCGCGATAGGTCATCGATGTCGGATAGAAGAGCGGCTGGTTGGTGAAGCGCTTTCTCTCATAGCTGTAGCGCCCGCCGGCGGTCAGCGTCAGCGCATCGGTGGCGTGGAAGTCGAGTTGGCCGAAGCCTGCCCAGGCGGTGTTGCTCTGGCTGGCGATCTGCGGGACCGTCGCGCCGCCGTAGATGAGCCCGCTCTGCGCATTGGTGATGTCGTAGCTTTGGTGCATGAAGAAGGCGCCGAGCACATAGTCGAGGCGCGACTTGCCGTCCGACGCGATGCGAATTTCCTGACTGAACTGCTCGTGCTTCTGATCGCGCAGCGCGGAGAAGAAGGGCAAGGCGCTCGCGTCATAATCGCTCTGCACGCGATCCTTGAACTCGCGATAGCCGGTGACCGCGGTGATCTTCGCGCCGCCGACTGCCCAGTCGAGGCTGAACGCCAGCCCCCAGGTGTCGAGGTCCGCGAACAGCGGCGTATCCGAATAGATGGTATAGGGATCGGTCGGGTCCGAATTGCCCGCCGGAACCGCCGGGGTCGGGGTGCCGGTATCGGGGCTGAAATTATAATAGACGTCGCCGGGAAGCGACGCGTTGCGGAACGCCGCGCCCGATCCGCGCTCGCGGTCGAAATCGGCGACGAGCGTCGCTTCGAGATTGTCGGACGGCCGCGCGACCAGCGTCAGACGGCCCGACCAGACCTCGTTGTCGCCGACCTTTTCGCCGGTCGTCGCATTGTAGTTGTAGCCGTTGTAGGTCTTGTAGAGCATCGAGGCGCGCACCGCGAGATTGTCGCCCAGCGGCGTTTCGAGCGCCGCGCGAGCCTCGACCCGACCGCGATCGCCGAAGGTCAATTGCCCCTCGCCCGCAAAGGTATCGCCCGGCCGCTTGGTCCGCACGCTGACGACGCCGCCGATCGTGTTGCGGCCATAGAGCGTGCCCTGCGGTCCGCGCAGAATCTCGACCGATTCGATGTCGAAGAAATCCTGAAGCGCGCCGCTGTTGCGCGCCAGATAGACGCCGTTCATCTCGACCCCGACCGACGGCTCGAAGGTCGATTCGACGTCGGCGAAACCAAGGCCGCGAATGAAGAAGGCGCTGGCATAGGGATAGGCACCCACCGGCGCGAGGACGACGTTCGGCACCTTGGAATTGAGGTCGGTCAGATTGAGGACCGACTGTGCCTCCAGGCTCGCGCTGTCGAACGCGGTCACCGAAGCCGGAACGTCCTGAAGATTCTGCTCGCGGCGCTGCGCCGTGACGATGATCTCGGCGACCTGATCCGCGGACCCGGCACTTTGCTCCGCCGGGGCAGTTTCGACCTGCGCCGAAGCTCCGGTGGTGACGACGACAGCCAGCAACGACGCACAGCATGCAATGGAGCGCTTGCCCATATTCATCCCTCTCCCATGTCGTGCCGCCGATCTTCGTCGACGGTTAATTAGTAAGCTATCTATGAATCCAATCTTGTCAAATAAAATGACGACTTTTCGTGCCGACACGTCAATATAACTGACGATAAGGGATTGCCCGGAGACCCGGCGCGCGGCCGACCCTTCCGGTTCAGGCTTTCGGACAGACGGGGAATCGGCTAAACCAGTTGCAAAAGACAACCCGCAGACAGCGGCAATCGGGAAGAGGAACGGACATGGCTGATCACGATCTCGTTATCCGCGGCGGAACCGTCCACGACGGCCTGGGAAGCCCGCCGCGCACCGCCGACGTCGCCATCCGCGACGGGCTGATCATCGCGGTCGGCGATGTGCCGGAGACGGGAAAGCGCGAGATCGACGCGCGGGGCAAGATCGTCACCCCCGGCTTCGTCGATATCCACACCCATTATGACGGCCAGGTCACCTGGGAGGAGCGGCTGATGCCCTCGTCGGGCCATGGCGTCACGACGGTGGTGATGGGCAATTGCGGCGTCGGCTTCGCGCCGTGCCGCCCGCACCAGCGCGAGATGCTCGTCAAGCTGATGGAGGGGGTCGAGGATATTCCCGAAGTGGTGATGGTCGATGGCCTCCCCTGGAATTGGGAGAGCTTTCCCGATTATCTGGACGCGCTGGACGAACGGCGGCTCGACATCGACATCGCCGCGCAGATCCCGCATTCGGCGCTGCGCATCTATGTCATGGGCGAGCGCGCCGCGCGCCGCGAGGCGCCCACGGCGGACGATCTGGCAAAGATGCGCGCGCTCGTTGCCGAGGGGATCGAGGCCGGCGCGTTCGGCGTCACCACCTCGCGCAACATGATGCACCGCACGAAGGCGGGCGAACTCGCGCCAAGTCTCCATTCCGACGTCGACGAGCTTTGCGCGCTGATGGACGGGCTGACCGATGCCGACGCCGGCGTGTTCCAAATCATCCCGGCGCCCGACGGCGATGCCGGGGTCGAGTTCGATGTGCTCAGGACCGTGGCCGAACATGGCCGCCGTCCGCTCTCCTTCACGCTGCTCGACGTCGCGGGTCAGCCCGGCGGCGGCTGGCGACATATGCTCGAAGGGCTCGAACGCGCCGCCGCCGACGGCGTCGAAATGCGCGGACAGGTTGCACCGCGGCCGGTCGGCATGTTCTTCGGGCTCGACTTCAGCCTGCACCTCTTCTCCTGCCATCCGAGCTACCGGGCGATCGCGCATCTGCCGCTCGCCGAGCGGGTCACGCGGATGCGCGATCCGGATTTCCGCCGCCAGCTCCTGTCCGAACAGCCCGAGGACAGCAATCCGGTCACGCTGAACCTCGTCGCGGCCTTTCGCGCGACCTGCCCGTGGGGCGACACGCCCCAATATGAGCCCGCTCGCGACGACCGCGTCGAAGCGCTGGCCGCCGCCGCGGGACGATCGCTGGAGGATTACAGCTACGACCTGCTTCTCGGCGACGAAGGCCGCGCGGTCTTCTATCTGCCCGCGGCGAATTATTCGGGCGGCAATCTCGACAGCGTGCGCGAAATGCTGGGGCATCCGAACACCGTCATGGGGCTGGCCGACGGCGGCGCGCATTACGGGCTGATCTGCGACGCGAGCTTTCCCACCTATCTGCTCCAGCGCTGGGCGCGCGACGCGCGCGACGACCAGCGCCTGCCGCTGCCGCTGGCGATCGCCGAACTGACGAGCAAGGCGGCGGCGACCGTCGGCATGGCGGATCGCGGACGGATCGCCGAAGGCTGGAAGGCCGACATCAACGTCATCGACCTCGACGCACTGCGGCTGCACGTCCCGCGCGTCGCCTATGACCTGCCCGCGGGGGGCAAGCGGATGCAGCAGGCGTCGGATGGTTATGTCGCGACGATCGTGTCGGGCGAGATCACCTACCTGAACGGCGAGCATACCGGCGCACTGCCGGGACGGCTCGTACGGCGGTCCCTTGCGCGGCCGCTCGAACGCGCCGCCTGACGGGAACTCGATCGGGAGTGTTCGGCGCACCCAGGTCGCGGGTTCAATCTTCCGCGGAGTCGCCGTCTTCGATAATTTCGAGGATATTGCCCGAAGGATCGGTGAAGAAAGCCTGGCCTTCCATGAATTCGCTGAACACCACCGGCACGCCAGCCGCCTCAAGCCGCGCGGCGACCTGCTTTACGCTGTCGACCGAAAAGGCGAGATGCGGCGCCATGGGCGTCCTGTCGAGAATGCGTTGCGGCGGAAGCTCGGCGTCGTCGACAGGCCGCAGCAAATGGATCTGTTTCGTCCCGATCCGAAGCCAGAGGCCGGGCTGCGGCTGTGGCATCCGCCACACTTCTTCCAGACCGAGCAGTCCGACGTAGAAATCGCGCGAAGCCTGCTCGTCGCGGATGGCGAGATTGACGTGAGACAATCGGGCGACAAGAGACGGGGAGGCATCATCGGCCATGGCGCAAGTTCCTTCGGGCCCGAATGGCGGGATCCACCCCTGATTGGCATTGCCGCAGGATCGATGCCACTAGTCTTTTGTCATGACGCCCATGTCCACGCGGCATGGCTCGATCATCGCGGCCGCCTTCATGCCGGACCTGCATGGCGGCGATGATCGATCGGACTTTGCGCGGCGCCGACGACCGAGGCTAAAGGCGCGGGCCGAATCCAGTCCAGGAGGATATTCCGCCATGCCGTCGATCGAATCGGAAATCGATGTGCTCGAAACCCGGCGCGCCGAAGCCATTGTCGGGGCCGATCTCGCGCTGCTCGCGGCGATGGTCGACGAGCATTATATCCACGTAGATGCCGACGGCGCGCTGCGCGACAAGGCCGGCTATCTGGGGGCCGTCTGTTCCCGGGCCGGACGCTATGTCGACTATCGGGTCACCGAAAATCACGTCAGGCTGATCGACGATCTCGCTGTCGTTCACGGTTGCTTCGAGAATCGATTCGAGGCCACCGACGGCACGACCCGGGACAAGTCCGGGCGCCATGTGCGGCTCTACAGCCTGCACGCCGACGGATGGCGCAATTTCTTTCACCAGAGCACACTGATCGCCCCGGACGCCGGCTGATCGGGCGTGGAGAAGGGAAGATAATGTCCCGTTACCTGAAAGCCGCCATAGATCCCTTCCTCTTCGCGCTGATCGCGACCGTCGGGCTCGCAACGCTGCTGCCTGTGCATGGCGCGGGTGTCGGAGCATTCGACATGCTCACTGACGCCGCGATCATGCTGCTCTTCTTTCTGCAGGGCGCCAAGCTTTCGCGCCAGGCGCTGCTCTCGGGCGCTGGGGCATGGAAACTGCACCTTGCGGTTCTGGCCTCGACCTTTCTCCTCTTTCCGTTGCTCGGCCTCGGGATCAGCCTGTCCCGTCTGCTCGACCCGACGATGGCGGCGGGCTTGCTGTTCCTCACATTGCTGCCGTCGACGGTGCAGTCGTCGATTGCCTTCACATCGGTGGCACGCGGCAATGTCGCGGCGGCGGTATGCAGCGCCTCCTTCTCCAACCTGCTCGGCATCGCGTTGACCCCGCTGCTCGCCAGCCTGATGATGCGCGCCGGCGGCGTCACCATGTCGTGGGGCGGAGCACGCACGATCCTGTTCCAGCTCCTCTTGCCCTTCATTGCCGGACACCTGCTGCGGCCCAGGATCGGCGATTGGGTGACGGCGCACAAACAACTGGTGATGGCCTCCGACCGCGGCTCGATCTTGCTCGTGGTCTATACGGCCTTCAGTGCCGCAGTGATCGAAGGGCTGTGGCACAGCGTCGCGCCCGCGGAACTGCTGTTGCTCGCGGCCTGCTGTATCGGACTGCTCGTGTCGGTTTTGATCGCGACCTGGCTGCTCGGCCGACTCCTCAAGCTCGATCGGGCCGATGCCATCGTGCTGCAATTTTGCGGGTCGAAGAAAAGCCTCGTCTCCGGCGTGCCGCTGGCGGGCATTCTTTTTCCCGCGTCCCAGGTCGGTCTCGCGGTGCTGCCTTTGATGCTGTTTCATCAGATCCAGCTTTTTGCATGCGCGATCCTGGCCCGCTATTATGCGAGGCACGACGAACCGCAAGACGAGGTGGCCGAAGCCAGGCGACAATTGGCGGACGCCTGATTGTTGGCGGCCATTTTGACCTGCTTCGCGCAAAGGCTATCAGGGGAGCGGGCTGCGTCGGGCGAACGGCTCTCCTTTACCCCGGCCTGATTGCCTGGGGAGATGCGCGCCATGGAACTGAGGCAAATTCGCTATTTCAAGGCGGTCGCCGATGCCACGAGCTTCGTACGCGGCGCCTATTATCTCAACGTCGCGCAGCCCGCGCTCAGCCGTTCGATCGCGAAGCTGGAGGATGAAATCGGCCAAGCCCTGTTCGTGCGGCACGCCAAGGGTGTGTCGCTGACCGACGCGGGCGAGCGCTTCTATCGGCGTGCATCGGACATTCTCGAATCGGTTCGGCAACTGATCGACGAAATGGCCACCGAAGGCGGCGATTTTTCAGGAACGGTCGCGCTCGGCGCGCCACAGTCGATCCACATGAAATTGCTGCTTCCGGTCATGGCCGGTTTTCTCGCGCGCTATCCCGACTGCCGCGTCGACCTGGTGCAAGGGTCGAGTTCCTATCTGCGCGACCGCATCGCCGACGGCGACCTCGACGTCGCGCTGATCTCCAACACCGCCGAGGCAAGCGGCGTGATGATGATCCCGCTGGTCAGCGAAAGCTTCTGCCTCGTCTGCCCCAAGGATCGACGAGCGGATTTCGGCGCGGAGGTCGAGGTACCCGACCTCGTCGGCCTGCCGCTCATCATGGCCGGCTATCCGCAAAGCACGCTCGCTTATATGGAGGATGCCTTTCCCGAAGTCGTGCGCAAGCTCGTCGTGCGAAGCGAGGTCAACAGTTCCGCGCTCGTCGGCGACCTCGTCGAGCGGGGTGCCGGCTATGGTATCGCCCCCAGTTGCGTGATGAGCCCCGGGCGTAGCGAACGGCTCGACTTCGTGCCCATCGCGGGGCTCCGGGCCTCCTGGGCCATTGCGACCCACTGGAACCGGCAGGGGTTTCGGGCGATCCGCGAAATACAGGAGATGCTGCTCGCGCTCGTCGCCGAACTGATCGCGCAAAATGATTGGCCGACCGCCCGAAGCGCCGATAGCGAAGAGGAATAAGGCTTTCATCCCTGCATACCGCACAGGCATGGCATCGATGAAAAGACAGTCTTGGACAGCGTGCCGCATCGCTTCCTATGCATGCCCCCGAGGTGACGCCCGAAGCCGCTGCGGCGGCCCGTAACTGGAGGTTGCGCCATGAGACAGGCCATAGCAGACGCAGTCACATTATGTTTCGACGAGGCCGGGCAAGGCGAGCCGCTCGTCCTGCTGCACGGCAGCAACGCCGACCGCCGGCAATTCGGCAGCTTTCTGCCGCTGCTCGGTGACGGCATTCGCGCTCTTGCGCCCGACCAGCGCGATTCGCCCGACAGCCCGTGCGAACCGCGGCCCTATGCGATGGAAGATCACGCCCGCGATCTGGCCGCCTTCCTGACCAAGCGCGGGATCGAGCGAGCACATGTCTTCGGCGCTTCCTATGGCGGAGCGGTCGCGATGACGTTCGCGCTGCTTTTTCCGGATCGGGTTCAGAGCCTCATCCTCGGCGCAACGGCGTCGGAGCGCGCACGTTTCCATACGCCCGATCTCAGCGCGATCCGCGATGACGATCCGGCGGCGGTGCGGCGCTTCATGCTCGCCGCGGTCGTTACACCCGATGCCATCGACGACGAGCCCGATCTGGTGGCCGAGCTCGATTCCATTCTCCTCATCCGCGAATCTGGCGCCTTTGCCCGCCGTGCCGCCGCGATCGACGGTCATGACGTGACCGATCGGTTGAATCGGATCACGGCACCGACGCTGGTCCTGTGCGGCGATCACGACCCTATCGCGCACGCCGACGAAGCGCGTCAGATGGCCGCCGCCATTCCCGGAGCGCGGTTCGAATTATTGCCCGAGAGCCGCCACGGCATCACGCTGCAATATCGCGAGCGCACCGCCCGCCTCATCCGCGACTTCGTGTTTGCCCACTCCCAAGGCGCGCGCGCGTGAGCCGGCCTACCGCTCGCAAGATATTGGTCTGCGGCGCGAGTATCGCCGGACCCGCCCTCGCCTATTGGCTCGACCATTATGGTTTCGAGGTCACATTGGTCGAGCGGGCCGAAACGGTTCGCAGCGGCGGTTATGCGATCGACATCCGCGGTTCCGCGATCGACGTCAGTGAGCGGATGGGCATGCTGCCCGCACTCCGCGACGCGCATATCCGGACGCGCTGCTGGACCTTTCGCAACGCCCGCCGCGTCATCACGAGTCTGCGGCAGGAAGACATCACCGGCGGCGTCGTCGGGCGCGATGTCGAGGTGCCGCGCGGTGTGCTGGCGAACCTTCTCTATGATCTGACCCGCGACCGGATCGCCTATCGGTTCGGCGACTGCGTGACCGTGATCGATGACCAGGTCGACGGGATCGACGTCGGCTTTCGCAGCGGCCGACAGGAGCGTTACGACCTCGTCGTCGCCGCCGACGGTCTGCATTCGACGACGCGGGCGCTGGCTTTCGGCCCCGAAGCCCAGTTCGACAGCTATCTCGGCTCCTGCTTCGCCGGCTTTTCATTGCCCAATCGGCACGGTTTCGATCATGAGGCCGTCATCTACAACGCGCCCGGTCTGATGGCCTCTGTCTATGAGACCGGAGGCGAGCGCATGAACGGCCTCCTCGCCTATCGCCGTCCGAAACCCGCCTCCGCCGAATATGCCGATGTCGATGGCCTGCGCCGCGATCTGCGCGCCCGCTACGCCGGAGAGGGCTGGATCGTGCCCGAATTGCTGGACGATATGGAAGCGGCCGACGATCTTTATTTCGACTCGATGCTGCAAATCCACATGCCGCGCTGGTGGAACGGGCGCGTCGCCGTGGTCGGCGACGCCGCCTATGGTCCGTCCTTCTTTTCGGGTCAGGGCACCAGCCTGGCGCTGGTCGGTGCCTATGTGCTCGCCGGCGAACTTGCCACCAAGACGCATCATGAAGACGCTTTCGCTGCCTATGACCGCACCGCACGCCGGTTCGTCGAGGACAATCAGGCCACGGCGCTGGGCGGCTCCGACATCATGGTCCCGGCAACCCGGACGAAAATCTGGACACGCAACCGCATGATGGACCTGTCGCCGATCCTGACCCGGCTCGGCTTGGTCGGGCGCAAGTCTCGCCAGCTCAACAGCGCATTGGAAATAGAGGATTACCCGGCGCCGGCGCCGACACCGGCCATGGCGTGATCTTCGGCGGCGAAGCCGTCGGAAGATCGCAGATTGAAACAAGCAAGGCCTGGCTGCGGGGATGGTCCCCGACGGCACGGAGGCGTGTTGCCCGCGGGCAGCTCCTTCCGGAAAGATACGAACCAAGGGATGGGGATGATTATGCAAAAGCGAACGATGATCCTGAACGCCACCGCCGTCGCGGCTCTGCTGGCGCCGCATTTGGTCCAGGCCCAGGAGGCCGGCGACAAGGCCGCCGGCCAGAGCGATCGCATCTATCCCGATGAAATCATCGTCCAGGCGCGCAAGCGCGACGAGCGGCTGATCGATATTCCCGAAACGATCAGCGCGATCACCGCCGATACGATCCGCAGCGCCGGCATTTCGTCGCTCAACGACGTCGGGCGGCAGACTCCGAACATCATCCTCAACCGGCGCCAGGACAATGAGCCCAATGTCGTGATCCGCGGCGTCGGCGCCTTCGGCAATACGCAGGGCGTCGGTTTCTACATCGACGACGTCCAGAATTTCACCGATCAATCGGCCGCCGTCGAAGATGTCGAGCGCATCGAAATCCTCAAGGGACCGCAGGGCACGCTTTATGGCGGCAGCAATATCGGCGGCGCGATCAAATATGTGCTGAAAAGGCCGACGGCCGATTATGGCGGCGAGGCTCGGGTCGAATATGGCACCTTCGATACCGTCAACGCCTTCGCCACCGTCAACGCGCCGCTTGCCGATGACTTCGCCGCCCGCGTTTCGGGCTATTACAATCATATGGGCGGCTTTGTCCGCAACACGCTGCTAGGCGGCCATCCCGACGCGAGCACCGAATGGGGCACGCGCATCGCCATCGGATGGCAGCCGTCGGACGCCGTCGATATCCAGCTCAGCTATCGCCATAACGAGCTCCACAACGGCGGTAACGTCTATGTGACCGCCGCCGAGACATCCTCTGGTGCCGACTATGTGCGCACGGCGGACTATAGCGAGGATGTGATGAACAAGCGCCGCGTCGACGGCATCATCGGCAACCTGTCCTGGGACATGGGGGGCGTCGAGCTGACCAACATCACGTCGTGGACGCGGCGCAAGAACGACCTGCTCTGGGATCTCGATTACAGTTCGGCCGACGCCGTCACCGCCTTCACCGGCGATCGCAACACGTCGACCGTGTTCACTGAAGAGCTGCGGCTCACCTCAGCCGACGGGGGCCCCTTCGACTGGCTCGTCGGGGCCTATTATGCCTCCATCGACAATCGCGGTCTCACCAACGACGTCGACCTGCTCCTCGGCCCCGACGCCGATGGCCCCTTGTTCATCAAGGATTATAACAATGGCGACACGATCGAACGGCAATATGCGCTTTTCGGCACCGCCAACTATCGCATTGACGCCTTCCGGATCGGGGCCGGCTTGCGCGTGGCCCGAAGCCAGTTCACCGGCCGTGATTACAATGTTCCCATCTCGGTCGATGTCAACGACACGACGGTGCTTCCGAAACTCACCCTATCCTATGATATCGCCCCCGATGTCATGCTCTACGCCAATTATGCGATCGGCAGCGAACCGGGCCGCGTCAATGTGACCACCGGCACCGGCGGCGCCTATCGCTCCGAACGGGCGTCGAGCTATGAAGCCGGAATCAAGGGATCGGTGCTCGATCGCCGCCTCTCCTTCGAGCTTGCCGGCTATTATATCGATTACAAGCGCCGCCAGTTCGAAACCCAATTCGTCAACGACGATGGCACGATCGCCGAAGAGGTCGCCAATATCGGCACGTCGGTGAGCTATGGAATCGAGGGTGGCCTTTCCTACCGGCCGATCGACGGGCTGACGCTCGCGGCATCAGGAGGCTGGCTGCACTCGCGCTGGGACGACGCGGCCGCGGTCTATAAATTCGTGCCGATCGATGGGCTGACCGTGCCAAATTCGCCGTCCTTCACCGCCAACGCCAGCATCGACTATCGCGTGCCTCTTTCCAGCGATCTGGAACTCGGACTGCGCGGCGACTACAGCCATGTCGGCAAATTCTATTGGAACATCCAGAATACGTCGTTCCAGCCGGCCTATGATCTCGTCAACCTGCGCGTTTCGATCGGCGACCCCGAGGGCCGGTGGCAGATCGCCCTGCGCGGCGAAAATCTCTTCAACGAGAAATATTACAACGAGTTCACCGCCGACGTCTTCACCGTCGGCGAAGGGCTCGGGGCGCCGGGGATGCCGCGGCGGATTCTCGCGTCGTTGTCGTTCAAAATGTGATGCCGGTGACCGGCATCACTCCCTCCGGGTCCGCAGGCTGGCGCAGCGGCGCACGCTTTACGCTGTTTGTGCTGTTCTTTGCCTCGATCCTTGCCTTTCTCGACCGCCAGATGCTCAACATCCTGGTCGAACCGATCAAGCGCGATCTGCGCATCGGCGACCTTCAGTTCAGCGTGTTGCAGGGCATGGCATTTTCGGCGGTCTATTGCCTCGCCTCCTTTCCCGTCGCGATCCTCGCCGATCGCTTCAATCGCAAGGCGGTGATCCTCGTCAGCCTGCTGGTCTGGAATGCGATGACGCTCGTCTTCGGACTCTCGACCAGCTTCGGCATGCTGCTCGTCGCGCGCATGGGTCTCGCGATCGGGGAAGCCGGCCTCACCCCGGCCGCGATCTCGATCATCCGGCAAATCTATCCGCCCGAAAAGCAATCCGGAGCGGTCGCATGGATCGCGTTCAGCCTCTATGCCGGCGGCGGTCTCTCGATGCTCGTCGGCGGCCCGGCGCTCGATGCCCTCGCCGCCATGGACGCGCCGCCGCTTGGCCTCTCACCCTGGCGCATTCTGTTTCTCGGCAGCTTTGCGATCGGAGTCGTCGGGCTTGGCCTTGTCACGACGATGCGCGAGCCGAAACGGCCGGCCACGCCATCGACCCAGGCTTCCTTCCGCAATTTCCTGGCCTTCGTATCCGAGCGCCGCGCACCCGTCGTCTGTTATCTCGCCGCAGGCATCGCGCTTAACGCGATCGTCTACGCCGTAATGTCGTGGGCCCCCGCTATGCTGATGCGCAATCATGGCTGGAGCACACAGCAGACCGGCCTTGCTTTCGGCGCTGTCTACATGATCGGCGGCGGCGCAGGAGCGCTGATCGCCGGCCGCGCCGTTCCCTGGCTTCGGTCGAGCGAACCCGCGGGATCGGTGGTCCGGCTGCTTCGCTTCGCCTGCGTCCTGATCGGTATCGCCTTGTTGTTCGCGGCGCACGCGCCCGACGGCACTGTCGCGATCGTCTTCCTCGCTTTCGCCATGCTTGGCGTCGGGGCGCTCGTCGGCGTGGGGGTTTTCGGATTTCAGGCCCTTTTCCCCGCGATGTTCAGCGCACGGGCGGTGGCGGTCAATTTTCTCGTCTCGGGCACCCTCGGCGCCTCACTCGGTCCGAGCGGCGTTGCCCTTCTCAAGGGCTGGATGGGCGGCACTGATGCTGCGACTGGCCCGGCGCTCGGCTGGTTCGTCGCCGGCGCGGCATTCTGGGCGTTTCTCTGGCTCAGTGCATTCCTGCCCTTCCTGCGAACAGGACGGGTGGCCGGCCGCGACGAACCGATCGCGCACGGAAAGCCGATCAAGTCCGGATAGCGATCCGGCACCCCTCCCCTGAACGTGATGCATTCAAAGGACTGAAATTATGGCGGAATTTACCGCACGCCCCGAATTGTGCGGCACCGTGGGTGCTGTCGCCTCGACACACTGGATCGCGAGCGCGGTCGGGATGCGGCTTCTCGAGATGGGAGGCAATGCCTTCGATGCCGCCGTCGCCGCGGGCTTCACGCTCCAGATCGTCGAGCCGCACCTCAACGGCCCCGGCGGCGATGCACCGATCCTCGCTGCTCGCGCGGGCGATCCCGAACCCACGGTGATCTGCGGCCAGGGGCCTTCGCCGGCGGCCGCCACCATCGCGGCCTTCGCCGATCGCGGCCTCGACATGATCCCGGGCACCGGCTTGCTCGCCGCCTGCGTCCCCGGTGCTTTCGGGGCGTGGCTGGTGCTGCTTCGCGATTTCGGGACGGTGGCGCTGCGCGACGTCCTCGAACCCGCGATCCATTATGCACGGACCGGTCATCCGGTGCTTGCGGGAGCAGTCGCCGCGATCGCGTCGGTCGAGCGACTGTTCGTCGACGAATGGACCAGTTCGGCCCAGCTCTACCTGCCCGGCGGGGTGCCTCCGGCGGCGGGATCGCTGTTCGCGAACCCCCTGCTCGCCGATTTCTACGACCGGTTGCTCGCCCATGCCGAAGCCGCCGCCGGCGGCCGCGCGGCGCAGATCGAGGCGGCGCTCGCCTATTGGTATGAAGGTCCGGTGGCCGAAGCAATCGATGCATTCATGCGCGGAACCGAAGCAATGGACACGAGCGGCCGGCGTCATCGCGGGCTGCTGTGCGCCGATGACATGGCGGGCTGGCGCCCTCCGATCGAACGTCCCATCGGCGTCGATCACGGCGAGCATCGCCTTTATAAATGCGGCGCGTGGAGCCAGGGACCGGCGTTGCTGCAAGCCGTGCAGATCGCCAAGGGCCTCGATATCGGCGCGATGCCGCTCGATTCGGCCGACTATGTTCATGCGGTGTGCGAGACGATCAAGCTGGCGATGGCCGATCGCGATGCCTGGTACGGCGAGGCGATGCCAGACGGTGCGCTGACGGCATTGCTCGGCGAAGCCTATGCGGCCGAGCGACGCACGCTGATCGGCGACACCGCCAGCCACGACCAGCGACCGGGGGCGCCTGCAGGCCTCGCGCCCCGCCTGCCACCGGCCTGCGGCGGCAGCCGTGGTGAAACGGCTGTCGGCGGCGGCGAACCCACGATGGCGAAGGAACTCGCGCTGCCGGTCGGCATCGACGCGCATCAGCGCGGAGATACCTGTCATGTTGATGTTGTCGATCGCTGGGGCAATATGGTTTCGGCAACCCCGTCCGGAGGCTGGCTGCAATCGAGCCCGGCGATCCCCGGACTGGGCTTCGCGCTCGGAACGCGCATGCAGATGTTCTGGCTTGCCGGAGGCCTGCCCGGCTCGCTCGCCCCTGGCGTGCGCCCACGCACGACGCTCACCCCGTCGCTCGCCTATCGGGGCGGGCGCCCCTACCTCGCTTTCGGGACTCCTGGCGGCGATCAGCAGGATCAATGGTCGCTGCAACTCTGGCTCGCGCATGTCGTGCACGGCCGCCCGCTCCAGGCCGCGATCGAGGCGCCCGCTTTTCACACCGAGCATATGTTCGCCAGCTTCTGGCCCCGCGAGGTTCACCCGGGGTCGCTCATCGTCGAAAGTCGCTTTCCGCAAACGACGGTCGATGAACTCCGACGACGCGGCCACGCGCTGACGGTCGGGGGTCCTTGGTCCGAAGGCCGGCTGTCCGCCTGCGCCCATGATTTCAAAGACGGTCGCGGCCTGTTGCGCGCCGCGGCGAACCCACGCGGCATGCAGGGCTATGCGATAGCGAGATAAACGCCGCTCTGCAGGTCAGATCGACTGGCCGGTCTTGGCCCAGTCGGCGAGGAAGCCTTCGATGCCCTTTTCGGTGAGGACATGCTTGAACAGCCCCTTGATGACCGACGGCGGCGCGGTCATCACGTCGGCGCCGATCTTCGCGGCCTCCAGGACATGAATGCCGTGGCGCACGCTCGCCACCAGGATTTCGGTGCCATAAGCATAATTGTCATAGATCAGCCGGATGTCGGCGATGAGCTGCATCCCGTCGAAGCCATTGTCGTCGTGGCGGCCCACGAAGGGCGAGACGAAGGTCGCGCCCGCCTTCGCCGCCAGCAGCGCCTGCGTCGCCGAGAAGCAGAGGGTGACGTTGACCATCGTGCCGTCGCTGGTCAGCGCCTTGCACGTCTTGAGCCCGTCGATCGTCAGCGGCACCTTGATGCAGACATTGTCGGCGATCCGGCGGAGAATCTCCGCCTCCTTCATCATCGTTTCATGGTCGAGCGCGACGACCTCGGCCGACACCGGGCCGTCGACGATGGCGCAGATTTCCTTCGTCACTTCCTTGAAGTCGCGCCCCGACTTGGCGATCAGCGACGGGTTGGTCGTCACCCCGTCGAGCAGCCCGGTCGCGGCCAGCTCCTGAATGTCGGCAATCTCGGCGGTGTCGGCAAAGAATTTCATGGGACCGTCTCCTGCAAGGCGGAATGAAAGGGCGTTTTTCCACCCGCAGCGGCGAACCCGAAACTCTCGAGCACATCCTTGCCGCAAAGTTTCACGATGGTCATAATATCTCTTGCCCTTGGTCCGGAATGCGGCTCGCGAGCAAATCGCGGGCGGCCTTCATCCCGCGTTCCACAGCGACATCGATCGACACTTGTCCGCCCATGAGTTGCGCGATCACCTCGCCTGCAAGCGTATCCCCGGCGCCCGTCGTATCGTGAGCCCGTATGGCATTGGCTGGCAAGACCCGCCGACCGTCGGGACCGTCGATCAGAACACCTGCACTGCCGAGCGTTTCGATGATGACCTGATTGTCGGGTCTGGATCCCTCGAACGCCGCTTCGATGAATTCCCGCTCGCTCGCATTGCAAAATATGAGGTTCGCGCGCTGTGCGAGACGGGCGCGGAGGTCGGACGGATAGGAGGGAAGATCAAGCTTTGCGATCCAACTGAGCGGAATTGCAGGCGAACAGATTTCAACAATCGCCCTCGTGGCTGCAGGCGGTCCCACCGCAACGCACATATGCTCGGCCTCACGAATGATTTCGACCTGCCTTTCGGACAGGCGTTCTCCATCGCCAGATCCGGTATCGAGAAGGCAGCCATAATCTCCATCCGGGCGATAGACCAGGATGCAGCGCGGCGTTTTGGTCGCTCGCTGGCGATCGATCGCATCGCAGCATATCTGTGACCTTTGACAGGCCCGCAGATAATGGCCGCCATCGCCATCATCCCCGACCCAGGTCAGCGCGAATGCACGGTGCCCGGCAGCCGCGATCCTGCGAGAGGCATAAAGAGCCGCCCCACCAGCCCTCGGCCATGCCCCCGATACGCCGAGCTCGCCGAAAACGGTTCCGGTGCCGTAAAAGGATTCGGCAAGCTGAACGACATAGTCGAGCGTCGCATAACCGGAAACAACGACCTTTTTGGGTTCCATAACCTCAAACTCCGCTGAGCAATTTAGGGCCGTGCGCGAACGCTCAGCGGGGCGTCGCCGAGATAGCACGGCCGGACGGGATCGATAAGCGCAACATTGCGCCGACCGCCCCCGGAACCGCCGAACGCGCTCGCCCGCGAAAAGCCTTTCGTCCCCCGTTCACCATGGCCCCATCCTTTCCATCCGAGGCTATAATGAAACGTTTCATTCTATCTGTCAAATATCGGCAAAACCCAGCGTTGTCGAAAATATCAGGCCGATTCGCGCGTGATCAGGTTGATCCCGAAAACGACCCGGCGGCTGCTTTCGTCCTCGCCTTCGATCCTGCGCAGCAGGGCGTCGACCGCTTCTGCCGCCATCTCGTCCACCGGCATCTCGATCGTGGTGAGAGCGGGGGTGCAATGCTCGGCCCACGGGATATCGTCAAAGCCGATGATCGCGCATTGCTGCGGGACCGCGATATCGGCTTTGCGCATATGTTTGAGGACGCCGATCGCGATCAGATCGGCGCCACAGAACACCGCGTCGGCGGCGCGACTCTCGAGCGCTTCGATGACGCTTCCGCTCAACTCGGGCGAGAAAGCATTTTCGACGAAAAAGGCCAATGCTCCGGCCCGTTCGGCCACATCGCGGGCGGCTTCGCAGCGATCACGCATACTCTTCACGTCCATGGGGCCGGCAATCACGCCTATCCTCTCATGACCACGCGAAACAAGATATTCGGCTGCAAGGCGCCCCCCTTCCGCATAATCGGCCTGGACGCACTCAAACCCAGCCACCGTCCGGTCGATGACGATGATCGGCAAGTCCTTCGCCACGGCGCCGATGCTGTTTTCATCGTTGACCGGAAACCACACGATGCCGTCGACGCCGCGATCGACCATCTGGCGGACGATCTCGGCCTCTTGCGCCTGATCACCCTCGCTGTCGGTAACGAAGACGCTATATCCATTGGCCCGCGCTCTTTGAACGATGGATTGGATCAGACTGGGGAAAAATGGGTTGGTCATGTCCGGCACGACCACCCCGATCGCCCCGGTTTTTCCCGTTCGCGTTGCCCGCGCGGCAAGATTTTGCCGATAGCCGAGTTCCTCCGCAACCTTGAGAATATGGGCGCGCGTATCTTCGCCCAGCGAACCGGTGCGATTCACCGCATAGGAAGCACTGGCAAGCGATACGCCCGCCGTTTTAGCCACATCCTTCAATGTCGCCCGTTTCCTTGCCAACGATCTTTTCCCTTTCCACACCCGCGTTTTGCCGTTGTTTATCCGAAGCGTTCGGCTATATCCAGTGAATGATAATGAAACGTTTCATAGGAGATTTTCCGTGAATGTCGCCGTGCTGGGAAGCCTGAACCTCGACGTCGTGTTTCGCTGCGAAGCGCTCCCAATCCCGGGGCAAACGCTCCTCTGCGACGACTTCGCGACCGGCCCCGGCGGCAAAGGGCTCAATCAGGCTGTCGCGGCACGGCGCGCGGGCGCCGAGACGAGCTTGCTCGGCGCGGTCGGTGCCGATGCCAGCGGTGACGCGCTGCTGAGCTTTCTCAAGCGCGAAGATATTCTCACGCACGGGGTCGTAACCCTTGCCGATGCGCCGACCGGGGTTGCTCATATCGTCGTCGACCGAGACGGCGAAAATTCCATCATCGTCGCGAGCGGCGCCAACCGGGCCGTACCCGCGGATCGGTTGGCGACGGCAGGTTTGCAGGCGCTTGTCTGGCTCGCCCAACTCGAAATGGATATCGAGGTTGTAGGAGGCTTCCTGCGCGAAGGTCGGCAGGCAGGGGCAAGAACCATCCTGAACGCGGCACCGGCAATCGAAGCAGCCAGGAGTCTTTTCGGGGACGCCGACCTTATCATCGTAAACGAACATGAATTGGCGCAATTCAGCGGTGTCCCCTGCCCTGCCGGCAATGACGCGGCGATCGAGCAAGCCGCGCGCAAGCTCATGGTGCGCGATGATCAGATACTGATCGTCACCTTGGGAGCCAAAGGCACGCAGCTTGTCGATTCCAGGTCATCCTTTCATGTTGCCGCCGCTCCCGTGGTCGCCGTCGACACAACAGGTGCCGGGGATTGCTTCTGCGGCGTGCTAGCGGCAAGCTTGGCGCAGGGAGCGTCCGTCCCCGATGCCGTCCGCCGCGCGAATGTCGCCGCGGGCATTGCAGTCGGGCGGACCGGCGCCGCACCCGCCATGCCGCTGAAAGACGAAATCGAAGCCGTATCGAACGGCTGACAATTCGTCCTCGGCGTCATGCCGGCTGTGCGATAGGGGCGCTGTTTCAGTATCCCCAACCTAAAATCCAGATTGGCGGCATGCTTGATTCAAGGACATGGCATGGCTCCTGAAGCGCGTTCGGATGGCAAGGAGCGGGCGAAGGATCGACGCTGTTTGCACACGACATGATCGCCGAAGCGGAGTTTGCTTGCCATCTTTGGCATCAAGACATATGAAACGTTTCACGAATAGCCGCCGCATATTCGAAACGAGCGGCAAAACGCCTCGGAGCAGGGAGACGATATGCCATATGCCGACTTTCTCCGCGGGTGCCTGGGCCTGCTCATATTCCTTGCGATCGCGTGGGCCCTTTCGGAGAACCGGCGTGCAATTCACTATCGCGCCATGGCTGGCGGGCTCGTTGCGCAGATTTTGATCGCGCTGTTGCTCACGAAGGTTCCCGAGGTAGTCGATGCACTGGGCAGCGTCGCACACGGCGTCGACCATCTGCAGCGATCCGCCGAAAGCGGTGCGATGTTCGTTTTCGGCTATCTCGGAGGCGGCCCCCAGCCGTTCGTCCGGACCAACCCCCAGGCGTCCACCTTCATCTTTGCCGCGCAGGTGATACCGGCCGTTCTGCTGGTCAGCGCCCTCGCCGCGCTGCTTTGGCATTGGGGGCCCTTGCGCTGGATCGTGCGCGGTTCGGCCTGGCTCTTCGGCAGACTCTTCGGCGTCAGCGGACCGGTGGGCGTATCGACGTCCGCCTGCATCTTTCTGGGCATGATTGAATCGCCGTTGCTCGTAAGACCGCTGCTGCCGCGCCTCTCGCGCGGCGAGTTCTTCATCATCATGGTCGATGGCCTGTCCGTGATCGCCGGATCCTCGATGATCCTTTTGGGTGCCATGCTCGCAGGCAAGATTCCCAACGCCTTCACCCACCTCCTCACGGCCTCGCTGATCAGCACCCCGATGGCGATCACCATGGCCCGGATCATGATCCCCAGCGAGGTCGTGCGCTCATCCGAGCGCATCCCGCTCGAGAGCAGCTACAAGAGCAGCCTCGATGCCATGACTCACGGAACGATCAATGCGGTGCGGATCGCCGCCTATGTGGTCGCCCTGCTGATCGTATTCGTCGGCTCGATCACTATCGTGAACGCGCTGCTGGCCCTCCTTCCCCACCAAGGGGCGCCTATCACGCTCACGTCGATCTTCGGGGCGCTGCTGGCTCCCGTGGCCTGGCTGATGGGTGTCCCGATGAGCGATCTGCAGACCGTTGGCGGCCTGCTCGGCACCAAAGTGACGCTCAACGAGGTTGTCGCCTATGGTCAATTGGCCGACCTGAAGCCCGGCACGCTGACCGAGCGCGGCACGCTGATCGCCACCTATTCGCTGTGCAGTTTCGGAAATTTCGGCAGCGTCGCCATCCTGATCGGCACGCTCACCGCCATGGCACCCGAAAAAAGCGACGAAATCGTCGATCTCGGCCTCAAGGCCTTGCTCGCGGCCTTTCTCACCACCTGCATGACCGGCACGATCGTCGGCTTGCTCAGCATTCTATTCTAGGAGCCTTCATGTCTGCCAAACCGAGCTTCGTCGCTTTCACGGGTGTCGATTCCGCAATGCTCATCAGCGATATGCAGACGCTGTCGCGGCACTATCCGATCGAATGGGGCATATTGATCGACGATGCGAAATCGGATGATCCGCTTTTCGCCGACGTCGATATCCGTGCGCGCCTTCTCGAATCGTCCGGGCTTCGTTTTGCCGCCCATGTTTGCGGCGAACAGGCTGGCCTGATCGCGAACGAGCCGGACCATGCAACGATCGACCTCACCCGATTTCAGCGTCTTCAGGTCAATCACGGCTTTTCGGGCAGTTCCCTGCAGCAGGTCGAAAACTGCATAGGTTTCGGACGGTCGCGGACGATCCGAACCATGCTGCAAGCTCTCGACCGTTTCCCCGACGACACACGGCTGGATTGGCTCTTCGACACATCTTTCGGCACGGGAAAAACACCGGACGCCTGGCCCCCTCTGCCCGCCACCTCGGGTCCATTCTGCGGCTTTTCCGGCGGCATCCGTTCGGAAAATGCCCGCTCCGTCGTCGATGCGATCGCAGCGCCGGAAGGTGCGCAATATTGGATCGACATGGAATCGGGCGTTCGCACCGACGGCCGGTTCGACCTCGGCAAATGCGAAGCCGTCTGCCGCGCCGTGTTCGACTGAACGGCCCGATGCCGACATCATCAGGCGAGAGCGGAGTTCCGATGGCGACCGAAGACACAAAGACGGTCATCCTGGATACCGATCCCGGGATCGACGACGCCATGGCGCTTCTTTACCTGAGCGCATTACGGAGCGTCCGGTTAGCGCCGCGAAGCACGGCGTCGTCGGCGCCGTGCGCTCGGCGTCGCAGAGCTTTGCGCGGCGCGGACTGCGGGTCAATGCGATCTGTCCGGGGCCGGTCGCGACCGCGATCCTCGGCGTGACCGATCAGGCGCCGCTCCAGCCCGCGGACGCGCTCGCGCTTCCCGGCGCCGATGGCTTGCTGCTGCCGCAGCATATCGCCGAACTCGCGCTGTTTCTCGCAAGCCCGCGCTCGGGCGGGATCAACGGGCAGGAAATCATCGCCGACGCGGGCTTCCTCGCCAGCTATCCGCCGATGCCCGAATGAACCGGCGGGCGCGTCAGTCGCGCTCGACGCGGATGCGGCTGAGCCGGGTCCTGGCGATCAGCCAGCGCCCGCGCGCCTTGCGATAGCAGTCGTGATAATGGCCGAAGCCGTGGTGCGAGCGACCGGCAAGGTCGCTCCCTTCGCCCGCCCAGAAATGGTCGTCCATCGCCCATATGCCCTCGGCATCGCGCGCGCCGGTGAAACGAATCTCGAAGCTGTGGACATGATGGACCGTCGTGGCGTGCTCGAGCGCGGCGGCGACTCCTGCCACGAAGGCGTCGGCGCCGGTGGTCAACAGGGATTCGTCCGTCTCGCCCGGCATCTCGCGGAAATCGCCGACCATGTCGTCGGTCAGCAGGCTGCGCAACAGAGCCCAATCCTTGGTATCGAGCGCGCGCAGGTAGCGCGCCTTGAGCAACCGGATTTCCTCGATTGCGGCGAGATTGACGGCTTCGGTCACAATTTATGTCCTCTCCAGGAAGGCGGCTCGGTAGGCCGCGAAACGCTGTTCGACATCGGAGCGGACCAAGCCGAAATCTTCAAGGGCATATTTATGCGGCGCGCGATCTTCGCGCTTGTTGGCCTCGACCCATTCGGCCATCCCCGCCCGAACGTCCGGCGTTACCTCAACCCCCGCAGCTTCGAGCACGCGCGTGCCCTCGCCGATCGGATCGCTGAGCAGATCGGCGTAGCGAACGTCGATGAAATTCTGTCCCCCGACCTGGCTGCGCACCGCCATGAAGCGTTCGAGCAGTTCGGCAAGCCGCGACGTTGAAGCGCAGGCGGCGGTCGAACAGCTCGCTCTTGAACCCGATCTCGTAGGAGGTGAGATCCTCGGGATCGAAACCGTTATTGTCCGCCGCACGCGCGTTGAAGCCGCCCGCCTTGTAGCCCGTGCTCGCACGGACATAGGTCATGATGTCGTCGCTCCAGTTGGCGAAGACGCGCGCGCTCATGCCTGCTGGCTCGACACGGCGACGACTTCGCCCGCCATATAGGAAGAGAGGTCGCTGGCAAGGAACAGCATGACGTTCGCCACCTCCCATGGCTCGGCATAGCGGCCGAAGGCTTCCTTTTCGGTCAGTTCCTCGAGCAGCCCCGGCGGTGTTACCTTCGACAGCGATGCGTGCATCGCGAGGCTGGGCGACACCGCGTTGACCCGCCCCTCGCCGACCAGGATCGGCAGCAGCACTTCTGCGACATATTCGTCGGGGACGCGAGCTCCCAGCTTGGGCGCGACGCGAGGAACGGAGGCTTTATTCAGAATTTCAAGGCGATAGCATTTCTGCGTAAGAACCCGAATGAAGCCGGTGGCCAGATGCACCGGTTTCATCCGCATGGGCTGATAGCCAAGCGCGGCGCCATGGATGCGCCGCTGCGCCGCGGCGGATTCGCGGTTCGAAGGGGTCGAGGCGTCAGTCATGAGCGCGCACCGATTCGAACATCTTGCGGTCGGGGCTGAGCCCGATCTGGAGAACCTGCATATGTTCGAGGTGAACCGACCATATGGTGTCGCCAGCGCCTGCTCGATCCTTGGTCAGCGTTTCGAGAAACGCATCCAGGCGATGCATTTCGCGCTCGGGGACGAGCTTGCGCGGAAGACCCCGGCCAAGTCGGCGCAGCGTGCGAAAGAGCGGGTAATCGATGCGCAACCGTGGCCCCCCGTCAGCCAGCGCGAGCATCAGGTGATCGCCGAGGAAGGTGAATGCGCCCGTGGTCGTCGCAGGAAGCCTCGGTATCTCGAGTCGGAGATCGTCGGCAGCGATCCGCTCGCTCGCGACGTAAGACCGCGACGGCTGCTCGTGAAAGCGATGCCCAGACCAGAGGTAGAGATGGTGCTCGCGACCGGAAAATCGCGGCGGACAATAAGCAGCATTGATTGCATCGACGATCATGCGGACTGATTGGCGCCCGGATTGGACGCCGACCAGAAGCATCATGAATTCTGCCGCTTCTGGGTCTCCGAGCTCAAGCGCTGCATCCCCCTCGGCATGCTCGAAATAGAAGGCGCGCTTGAGCCATGCGAAGACCTGACTGTCGAGGCGCGGTTGGGGCGGTACCGGGGGTGCCGCCATATACCAGCCCCCGGCAAGCGCGCCCTGCCCAGCTTCGAGCTCGCTATCCCATTTGGGGTGGCTGCAGGCGGCGGGATCGAGCGAGCGGGAAAGCATCCCCCCGGCGGTCAGCGCCGGATTGGCGAACAGCGCCTCGAAATACCAGTCGGCGCGGCTGTAGTCACGGCTCGTTCCGCGCCCGGTGACCATGCGCGCCGCAAGAATCCACATTTCGCGTACAGTGACGCTAGGCTGTCCTGCTCCCGCTCTTTCACCGCTCGCCGCGGCGAAGCGCGATGGCGATTGACTATTCGTTCTTATTTTGTTCCCTTGCCGGAGCTATGTCCCGAGTCGATGATGAAACCCTTTCGCTGCACCTCGAAGTGGCGCTTTCCACGGCCCCGCCTGCGCTGCTCGATGGCCTGACCGATTCCGATCGTCGCCGCCGCCATGCGGCGGTTGGGCAGATTGCGCGGCAACTCGTGGATCGCCTGCGCTGCTTCGAGATTCGCAGCGATGACGATGCAGGGCCGGTGGGCGCCCAGGCGTGCCTGTTCCCGAATGACCTCGGTCCCATCGGCCGAACCGGCTGAGCATACTTTACCAACTTAACGGGATTGACGGATTTACAATTCATCGCCATGTTGGGTCGACAGGAGACTCACCATGGGAAATGTGAAGCCCATCCCCACGCGCGAGAAAGCGCAGCGCGCCGGCAGCGGACAGCTCGTCCTCGGCAAGTCGCGTGCGAAGGCGGGTAATCTCGCCGTCGCGATCGCGCCAGAAACGCTCGCCACCCTTTCCCCGATGGAGGCCGTGGTCAAGGCGGTCGTGGAATCGCTCGGTCGCGGGATCGCCCGGTCACGGAAAAGCGGCCGATCGGGCGGCTTCACCGTCGTCATCGACGCCAAGGGCAATCCCGAGATCGCGCCGCTGCCGCAAGAGGATGCGACGGCTGCTCCGCTCTCCGAAGAGGATGAGCGCGAGCAGGCTTTCGCCCGCGCGCGCGATCGCGGACGTATTCGCGCGGCCGAGATACTGAGCGGCGACGACATGCTGAGCGCCGACGACATGGCCGAACGCCTCGGCGTCTCGCGCGTGACCGTGAATGCGCGCCGCCAGCGCCATGAGCTGCTCGGGCTCGACGGTGCTAAGCGCGGGTTCCGGTTCCCCGATTGGCAGGTCGACGACGACGGCAATGCGATCGAGGCCTTGCCGCGGCTGTTCGAGCTGCTCGGCCCGAGCCCGTGGGGCGTGTATCGCTTCCTCACTCAGCGGCATGACGTGCTCGGCGGTGCGACCGCCAGGGATGCCTTGCTGCGCGGCCAGGCCGACAAGGTGCTCGACGCTGCCGAAAGCCTTGCGCGAGGCGATTTCTCCTAGTGACGGGTTCGCCGCCGACTCCCGATTTTGCCCGCGTCGATCTGGTCCTTGCGCCGATCGACGTCGGCGAGATTTTCGGCCGCATTCACCGCAAGGCGTATCCCGATCCGCTCGGCTTCGGGAAAAATGCGACGCGGTTCAGCGACCCGCGCCGCCGCAAGCCCGAAAATCGCTTCGGCGTTCTCTATCTCGGGGCATCGCTCAAGGTCTGTTTCGTCGAGACGATCCTGCGCGATCGGCGCGATGGACTTGTCGGCGAAATCGAGATTGCCGAAAGCGAGCTGACCGATCGCCACTATTCGGAAATCTCGGTCCGCGAGCAGTTGCGCCTCGTCGACCTTGGCGATGACGGCCTGTTGCAGATGGGGATTCCGACCGACGTTGCCCGTGGCCGTAATCAGGCGCTCGCGCGCAAATGGTCGGTAGCGATCCACGAGCATCCCGCGGCGGTCGACGGGATCGTCTATCCCTCGCGGCTCAACAACGAAACCAATCTCGCCATCTACGATCGTGCCGTCGCCAAGCTCGCGGCGAAAGACATATATGATCTCGACCGGGCGCCGGGGATCGGAGCGGTGCTCGATCGCTTCGAGGTCGCGTTCACCGACGCCGCGCCCAAGCCATAGCCGACCGATCGCACCCATTTCCTCGGCTCCGATGTGGAAAGGCCTTGACGATGACCGACAAACCGCAGGGCAAGGATGGACCCGTCGAGATGGGCGCTGCCGGTGCCGAATGGCTGGTGACCAAGTTCCCGGCGGACAAAGCCGAACGCGAGCAACTCGTTGCCGACCTCTTCGTCAAGGGCTTCGAGCGCTGGGTGGCGGGCGAGAGCGAGCCGTCGCTGAAGCCGTTCGGGCCGCCCAAGCAGAATGCCGAGAATGATCTCGACTTCACGATTTCGACCGGGCTCGGCGACAAGCTGATGGAGCTGGCGGAATTTGCCCCGCTCGCCGAGCATGGCCCGAAATTCGAGGCCGCGCCGGAATCGCTCCCGCCCCAGGAAAAGGGAAAGCTTGCGGCCGCGCTCGTGGAGAAGAAGTCCGGGCATCAGGGCGGCGAGAACCGCTTTCTCCTTCTCTATGTCACCGAACAGGGTTTCTGGCTCGATCCCTTCGCGATCGAATGGGTGCGCCGCCTGCTGACCGCCAAGCCGCCCAAATTCGAGCGGGTCTATTATGTGTCGATCCATGGCCTGACCGATGCGTCGGTGTCGGAAATCTATCCCGGCCAGCCCAATCGCCATTGCATTGGCATGACCGACGAACAACTCGCGGGAATGAACGTAAGGCTCCCGCATCCGCGCGAGCTGATCCGCGCAAAGGGGATTGTTCGCTTGAGGCCGGACAAGGCGTGATCTTCAGCCTCCGTCCGCGTCGCCGCATTGCCATGTTGCCAATCATGCTGGGCATTGGGAGCGCAGGGATGTAGTCTGAGCGTCTCGGACGCTGCGATCGGGCGGCAATCGATCGCCACGCTCGAAAAGAGAGATGGAAGCGCTTTGACTGGGATCCTCGCAATGAACCTGCCAGTTGTCTATCAGCCGAGTGCCGTGCCCGATGCTGACGACACGATGCGTCTCATGCTGCTCGCGATGGACGTTTCGAGAAAGGCGAAGAAGCCCGGTCTCGCGGACATCGACGAATATTGGGATTTCTGCCGGGCGGCCGATGACGGACCGGCGCGGCCTTCATCGACCTGACGGATGTCTCCGCGCTGCCCCGAGAATACCTGCAATTAATCCGCGCAGATCGCCGACCGTCAGCCGATCGCAATAGGACTCGCATATGGATGAGAATCTGCGCATCGCGCTTCAATTGCTTGTCGAGAAAGATGACGAAGGCGTGTTGTTCGATCGCCTGGCCGACATGGAGACGTGGCGATCCGAGGAACTGGAAAACGCCCTCGATGTCATTCGCGCCGCGCTCGAAGAGGCCGTCTCCCCATAGGAGCCTTATCCGGACGATATTCGAGGCACTTGCACGGGCTTACGAAATGCTCGGCCCGCTGCGCTGGCGGCCGATCGTCCAGTTGATCCCGCCGTCACGCATGATACCCGACACCGGCTTTCCGATATGGCGCTCGAGCACCGGACGCCATGGCACCAGCGTAAAATCCCGCGACCGCTCGATGAGCGCGTGCCGCCCGCTCGCCATGTCGACGGCGCGGACCAGGCGCCCGTTGACCTGCTCGTTCGGCCGCACCTCCGCGAACGGAACGCCCAGCTCGTCCGATAGCTGACCGGCGACCCGCAGGAGCTCGCGCCGTTGCAATGCCGCGAGCATCCCGCGCCGATAGACGGTTCGGCCGTCCTGCTCCTCGGCAAGCTGTTCGGCGACCAGCCATTGCCGCCGCGCCGTCTGCGCGGCGCGTACCTCGCTGCCGAACCCGGCATCGCGCACCGGCGTCGGCGTCTCCGCGACCAGCTCACGATCGAGCCAGGTCGCGGCCTCGGCCGACGGCAGCTTGTCGAGCGGCAGCGCCGACAAGGTTTCGATGGCAACGGGATGGTCGCGAAGTTGCTTGGCCTCGAACCGCTCCACCCTGGCAAGGTGGTCGGGCGCGATGATCCAGCTTCCATCGGGTTCGCGCTCGGCGACGTGCGACGCTTTCCGCATCGCTTCGAGCCGGCGGACATGGGTTTCGGCGAAGCGTTCGCTTGCGGTCGCGTCGTGCCGCAAATGCGCGTCGATCGTGTAGCGCCCGTCATTGGTCGCCGCGACCTCGGCGACCGAGCGATCGACGGGCCGGACGCCGCCGCTGCGCGGCGCGATCTGGACAATCGCGTTTTCGGGGATCGGATCGACCAGTTCGCCCTTGCCGATCTCGGCATAATGCGTGCGGCCATCGATACCGTCGACCAGCAGATAATGCCGGTCGTTATACTCATCGGCGAGCCCGCGCATGATGACGCGCCCGACGATCGGCGCCGCACCTTCGGCGGTGGGGTCGTAGATGGCGCGATCGGCGGCGGCCCGCTCCACGTTTCGCGCGGTCAGCTCGCGCTGCATGGTGCGGATGATGTCGCCGCGCTCGCCGATGCGGCGCAGCGTGCCCGAAAGGTCGGGAGCGAGCCGCCAGGTGTCGCCGCCGATATGCGAAGCGAGGCCCATGCGACCGAGCTTCTGCAGGCGGCCGACGCGAAGCGATTGCTGGAAGGGATCGGCATCGCTCGCGCTGACGAGACGCGCGGTCCCCATGTCGCGGATCAGCCGCCGGTCGATCGCGGTCAGCCGCTCCGCGCCGGTGTCGCTGCGAAGCCGCTCCTCAATCTCGAGGTCGGTGCGCGGGCCGAGGTCGAGGTTCGCGATCTCGATCGCGCGCTGGCGCGCGCCATGCGAAATATACTCGCGCGCGATCAGCAGATTGTCGCCGCGATCGTTCACGCCGCGCACCACGATATGCGTGTGCGGATGGCCGGTGTTGAAATGGTCGACCGCGACCCAATCGAGCTTGGTCCCTAGATCCTGCTCCATCTCGCTCATCAACCGGCGCACGAACGGCTTGAGGTCGGGATATTGGTCGCCGTCCTCGGCCGACACGATGATCCGGAATTGCCTGCGGTCGCCGTCGCAGCGCTCGAGGAAGGCTTTGCTATCGGCCGCGTCCTTGTCGGCCGAATAGAGCTGGCCGGGCTCGCCTTCGCGGGTCACGCCGTCGCGCTGGATATAGCGAAGGTGCGCCTTCGCCCCGCCCATGCCCTTCCCGCCAAGTCCGACGGGCCGTATCTTGACGATGCAGCGGCGCGACCGGAACGCGCCCAGGCGGTCGCGCGATCGCAGCACCCGTGCGACGCTCGCGCCGCGGCCGATCCGGCTGCCGTCAAAGCGGCCGCGCCTGAAATGGTCACGGCGATGCACATGCCGGTCAAGGCCCATCCGGTCCTCATTGGTCTCACTCCATAGCAACGCGACGGAGCGGCGATCCCGGGCGCACGCTCTGTCTTTCAGCCGGCATCCGCGAGACTAGCGCCGCGACGCGCGTGTGCAACCATCGCGCGCAGCAGCGCCCGGCGATGCGGATATCGGGGTCCGATGCATCTTGGGGCGGGGGACGCGGTGAATCGCTGTATCGCGTCCAGGTTCATGCGGACTCGCGCAACACTCCGGAGCGCGGGGACGACCGTCGGTTCGGCCGCCCCTTGCTGGCCCGTTCCGCCATGACCCGTCCCGGCCGCGGGAGCGTTCGTAGCCGGCCGCTCCCGCGGTTCTCGCATCCCACGCGCCGCGCGCGCCCGAGGGTCGCCGCACGCTATCACCGCCCTGCCGGCTCTGGTCCGCGAGATTTTGCCCGGCGAGTGCGGATATCCGCGGTTCGCGCATCTTGTCGGCGGGCGCGATGCGCGCCTGCATCTGGAGACGGGCCGCACAGGCGGTCCGCGCCAACCTCGCGGCCGTAGCCGCAAAGGTGGTGGTTCCTGCCGTCGGCGGGGACGATGCGGCCGATTTGGCAACCTGCCCGCGGGTGCTGACCAGCCGTCTCCCGATGCGATCCAAGTGAAAGGACATCGGATGACCGACCAGGCCCTCCCTACCATCGACGATATCCGCGCTGCCGCGGCGCGCATGGGCGATGCGATCATGCGCACCCCCTGCCTGCCGAGCCTGACGCTTTCGCGGATCGCGGGCTGCGATCTGTTCCTGAAGTTCGAGAACCTCCAGTTCGTCGCCAGCTTCAAGGAGCGCGGTGCGCTCAACAAGCTGCTGACCCTTACGCCGGACGAAAGGAAAGCCGGCGTCATCGCGATGTCGGCGGGCAATCATGCGCAAGGCGTCGCCTATCATGCCGCCCGGCTCGGCATTCCGGCGACGATCGTCATGCCGCGCGGTACGCCGATGACCAAGATCGGCCGCACGCGCGAGCATGGCGCGATCGTCATCGTCGATGGCGCGACATTCGAGGAAGCGACGGCGATCGCTGCCGATCAGGCACGCGCGTTCGGGCTCACGCTGATCCATCCGTTCGACGACGCGCAGGTGATCGCCGGGCAAGGCACGGTGGGGCTCGAAATGCTCGAGCAAGCGCCCGAGATCGACACGATCGTCGTGCCGATCGGTGGCGGTGGGCTGATCGCGGGCATTGCCACGGCGGTGAAAGCGCTGGCGCCGCATGTCGACGTTGTCGGAGTCCAGGCCCTCGCCTATCCCTCCATGCTGCTCGCACTGGCCGGCGAAGGAGATGTGACCACAGCAGGTCCGACGATCGCGGAGGGCATCGCGGTCAAGAAGGCCGGCACCCTCACGCGCGAGGTTGTCCGCCAGCACATCCGCGATATCCTGCTCGTCGACGAAGGCGCGATCGAACAGGCGGTCGCACTCCTCCAGTCGGTCGAGAAAACAGTGGTCGAAGGCGCTGGCGCGGCCGCGCTCGCCGCCGTGTTGTCGCACCCGGAGCGGTTCGCCGGGCGAAAGGTCGGCATCCCGCTGACCGGCGGTAATATCGACAGCCGCATGTTCGCGAGGGTGATCATGCGCGATCTCGTGCGCTCGAGCCAGCTCATGCGGTTCGACGTGCCGATTTCGGACCGCCCCCGTGCGCTTGCCGAGATCGCGACCGCGCTCGCGAACGAAGGCGCGAACATCGTCGATGTGAGCCACGAGCGCCTCAGCCTCGCGCTCAACCCGAAGGGCGCGGCGCTCGATATCGTCGTGGAACTAACCGATGCCGCGCATGGCGAGGCGGTGATCGTAGCTTTGCAGGCACAGGGGTTCGACGCCTGCGTAAAGCGCGCGGGATGAGGCATCGAGGGATGCCACAGGTCGAGCGCATCGCCGCGTCGCGCGGTGCCCCCGCCTCAACGGTTGCATTACCGCCCCCGGTTCGGCCTACCAAATGGCGCTCCGGTCCGGTCGCGCATTTCGACCCATTTCACCGCAGGAAGCCGGTCGAGCCGGCGGAGCATCACAGTCGACGGGAGGGCACGTCGACCGTCGAAAGTCATGTTGATTGCGAGCGCTCGCCCGTCGTGCTGAAGCTCGATATCGACCGGCGGCAACCCGGCGTCCCTCAGTGCGTCGAGCACACACCCGCACAGCGTCGCGACAGGCGTCGCCTCGATGTGCAACAGGACGATCCGGTCACGCGGAATCTTGGCGCTGGCTGCTGCATCCTGATCAGACACGGGCTATGCCAGCACGCTCATCGACGCGAGGGGTATCGGGGGACGCTCGAACGCGAGAAACGCAGGATCTACATTGGTGTCGAAGTCGCCTCGCGCCCCTGTGATCGCCTGTGCCAGGAGGCTGCCGATCGCCGGCGCGAGCTTGAACCCGTGGCCGCTGCATCCGTTGGCGACGAACAGGCCAGGAACCGGCGTCGCGCCGACGATCGGGTGCATGTCGGCGCGGTTGATCGTGTAGAGGCCGCTGTAGCCACGCACCGGTCCGCGAATATCGTCAAGACGGAGCCGGTGCTGGAGCGCGTGCAGCTTGGCATGAATGAACGCATCGTCGGCATAGGTCGCAAAAGCATCGGGATCGTCGATTGCCTCGCGCTCATCCTCTTCGAGCACCGAACCGATAAGAATCTGCTGCCCGCGGTTCTGCGGACGGAAATAGATGCCGCCCGGCATGTCGACGCACACCGGCAATTCCCCCCGCACCGAAGCCGGACGATCTATATGGACGATCTGGATGCGCGTCGGCTCAAGCGGCCAGCGCCCGAGACCTTCGCGCGCAAGAAAATCTGTGCACCAGGGGCCGGCCGCCATGATGGCCTGACCACAAGCGATTGTATCGCCACCCGCGAGCCGAATGCCTGCGACTGCGCCGCCGTGCATCTCGACATCTGCGACGGGCGCACGAAAGCGGATCTCGACGCCCTCGCGTCGCGACGCGCGGATGATGTCCTGAAGCGCGTCGACGGGGTCCATGTAGCCGCCGTCGCATTCGAGGAGATGGAGGCCGCCGCCGCGGCAATCGTGCGCCGTTCCGCCGACGAGGTCGGGCGCGACGATGCACGGATTGAGCGCGGGATAGCGCTCGCCAAGCGCCTGATCGTCGATCGTCTCGGTGCGAACGCCGAGCGCACCGAGTCGGGCAACCTCGTCACGCGTCCAACCGGCCTCGCTCGTCATCCAAAGCACGCCGATGTCGTGGAAGCGCGCGAAGGGTTCGGCTGTCCCGAGAAATTCGCTCCAGCGCCGGTACGCACCGATCCCCGCCTGCGCGAGCGCCACGGTCTCTGCATGCGAATAGCGGAACCGGCACACCGCGGACGACGCGCCGGTCGATCCCTCACCGGGGCCCTCGCCCTTGTCGAGCACCACGACGCGAAGGTTCGAGCGCCGTGCGATCTGGTAGGCGGCGCTCATGCCGATAATCCCGGCGCCGATGATGACGATGTCGGCTGACTTGCCCATAAACTTCCGGCTCTCCTCCCCGTGCTCGCCTTCCTGCCGACCGGCAGACGCACGAAGGCGTCGCCCGCTCGGCAAGCGAGTCATAACATAGACTAGTCTATGATTTGTAGAGAGCGCAACACTTTTGGCACGTCACTGGCACGCTCGCGGGGATCAAGTTTTACCGGGAGGGTCGCCCACAAGAATTTCGCGATAGAGTGCGCTCAGCGCACGCCGCTGCTCGGCGGTTTCCTTGATCTCCATGGCCTGATAGCCGACCTGGTGGAAATAGGTGACGCGGGCGCGAATGAAGGCGCGATCCTCGTCATAACCGAAGCGCAGGAAGATTCGCTTCAGGAGCGCGATGCGCAGATCGTCGACGCGGCGTACCGCCGCCGCCGCCTCGTCAGCTCCATGCGCCCACGCGCGGACCGCCGAGTCATAGATTGGATCATAGGCGGATTCGGTCATCCAAGTTTCGAACAGTGCATCGAACTGCGTGTCGGGATCGCCGCCCGCCGATTCCACAGCCTCGTAGATCGGCCCGCTGTTCGTTGCCTCCCAATGCTCGAGCAGCGCCGCGAGCAGTTCGCGGCGATTCTTGAAGTGATGGTAGAAGCTGCCGGTGGTCACTCCGAGCTGTTTCGCGAGCGGCTCGACCTTCACCGCGTCGATACCCTTGGCGACAAGCGCGTCGCGCGCCGCATCGAGCCAGTCGCCGCGTTCGCGCTTGGGCGCCTTGTCGGGCCTTTTGGGCCGCCTAAGCGGTGCCGGTCGCTTGCGATTATTGGACTCGGCGTCGGCCATCGATTCCCCTCTTGTCACAAAACATAGACAGCCTTATGGTTTGATTCGGCCGCGATACCAATTCGTAGAGAGGGCGGTCGGTCGGCGCCAGTCTTTGTTCATCCGAAGCAAAGCGGCCCAGGGGAGGAGAGGCAGGATGAACCGTAAGACGAAGATTTGGCTGCTATGTTCGGCGGCGCTCACAATCGGCATCGCGACGCCAGCGGCTGCGCAGGACCAGCCGCAGACACAGCCCGCGCCGACAAAGGCAGCGGCGGATGATCAATCGAACGACATTGTCGTAACCGCGCAAAAGCGGTCCGAGCGCCTGATCGATGTGCCGCTGAGCATTTCCGTCGTTAGCGCCGAGGACATCAGCAAGCGCGGCCTCGTCTCGTCGGAGGATTATCTTCGCGGCCTGCCCGGCGTGAACCAGGGCGCGGAGCAATATGGTCAGGCCATTGTCATCCGTGGCATCGAATCCTCGCCGTCGTTCGAGAACGCCAATTCGGGCACCACTGTGGCGACCTACTTCGGCGAAACGCCGACGTCGAGTTCGGGCGGGCTCGCGGGGGCGAGCAACATCGACATCAAGCTCGTCGACATCGAGCGCGTCGAAGTCCTGCGCGGTCCGCAAGGCACGGCGTTCGGCAATGCATCGCTCGGGGGGGCGGTGCGAACGATCCCGGTGGCGCCCGATGCGAGCGCAGTGGCGGGCATGGTCGGCGGCGGCGTCTCGACCACCGAAGGCACCGGATCCACCAACTATCAACTGCGCGGCATGATCAATATCCCACTTGTCACCGACAAGGTCGCCGTTCGCGCGGTCGCCTACGACTTCATGGACAGCGGCTATTACCGCGAGCGCGCCGGCTCGAATTCGGCCTTCAAGGCCGGGCTGGCGAGCTTCGGGATCGACGGCCAGGCGGTCGACGAAGACCATATCGGCGAGCAGCGCGTGACGGGCGGGCGTGTCGCGCTGCTCGTCCAGCCGAGCGACGCGGTGAAGCTCACGGCGACGTTTTTGCGGCAGGTCACCAACATCGATGGCTTCGGCGTCGCGAGCACCGGAAAATTCTGTCCGCCGTCAGCACCAATGGCGCATATTTGAGGTTGTGATTTAAGGAGGATTTGGGCTTCGTCGTAGTGACGAAGGAACGAAGATGAAGCCCAAATCCTCCTTGAAAAAATCGGCGCCGAAGGCCCCAGCTGAGCGGGTGGTGAAGGACATACGGCGTGCGACGCGCCGGCACTTCTCTGCAGAGGACAAAATCAGGATCGTGCTGGAGGGGCTGCGCGGCGAAGACAGCATCGCCGAGCTGTGCCGCAAGGAAGGCATCGCCCAGAGCCTGTATTACACCTGGTCGAAGGAGTTCATGGAAGCGGGCAAGCGTCGTCTGGCCGGCGATACCGCCCGAGCTGCGACCACCGGCGAGGTGCACGACCTGCGCCGCGAAGCCCGTGCCCTGAAGGAATGCGTGGCCGACCTGACGCTGGAAAACCGTCTGCTCAAAAAAAGCATGATCGCGGATGGGGGCGACGAAGAATGAGGTATCCCGCATCTGAGAAGCTCGAGATCATCAGGATCGTCGAGCAGTCGCATCTGCCCGCCAAGCGGACGCTGGACCAGCTCGGCATCCCCCGCCGGACCTTCTATCGATGGTATGACCGCTACCTCGAAGGCGGGCCGGAGGCGCTGGAGGATCGGCCATCGGCGCCGAGCCGGGTGTGGAATCGCATCGGCAACGATATCCGGGACCAGATCGTCGAGATGGCGCTGGAGACGACCGAGCTATCCCCTCGCGAACTGGCGGTGCGGTTCACCGACGAGAGGCGCTACTTCGTGTCGGAAGCCACGGTTTACCGCCTGCTCAAGGCCCATGATCTGATCACCAGTCCGGCCTATGTCGTGGTCAAGGCCGCCGATGCGTTCCACACCAAGACCACCCGACCGAACGAGATGTGGCAGACCGATTTTACCTACTTCAAGATCATCGGGTGGGGCTGGCTGTACCTGTCAACCGTGCTCGACGACTTCTCACGCTACATCATTGCCTGGAAGCTGTGCACCACCATGCGGGCCGAGGACGTCACCGACACGCTGGACCTCGCCCTGGCGGCTTCCGGATGTGACAGCGCCACGGTGCTGCACAAACCCCGACTGCTCAGCGACAACGGCCCGAGCTACATCGCTGGGGAACTGGCCGAATATATCGAGGCCAACAAGATGACCCATGTCCGCGGTGCCCCGATGCATCCGCAGACCCAGGGCAAGATCGAGCGCTGGCACCAGACCCTCAAAAACCGCATCCTGCTCGAAAACTACTTCCTGCCTGGCGAACTTGAAGCCCAGATCGAGGCCTTCATCGACCATTATAATCACCGCCGATACCACGAGAGCCTCGGCAACGTGACGCCTGCTGACGCCTACTTCGGCAGGGCACCCGCCATCATCAAACAGCGCGAAAGGATCAAACGACAGACTATCGAATATCGGCGCTTGCAGCACCGAAAGCTCGCCGCCTAATATCAATCCCAAGACGAGGCCCGCTCTCCGCTAATTTACGCCACGAGTTGCGCCAAATGTTCTGACGACGGACAATCGCGAGGTTGCCAACAACCAGAACTTCGATCGCTGTGGCTACTATATCCCCGAGCGGAACGTGATCCTGCACAGTCTATTTTCGGATGCCAATATTGCGGAGCGCCTCGCGGTATACCAGCCCGTCGGAGAGTATGCGATCGCCAGACTCAACCCGGTGAACGACGCGGCCTATTGCGCCTCTCTTAATTCGCTTCGCGATCGGCACTGGGACGATCACGGCCGCTGGCGTGATCCTACCTATATGTCGATCCGCTACTTCGACATCATGGTGCAGGCGGCGGCATGTCAGGGCGTGGCGTGGCATATGTGGCTTTATTATATTCCGTCGCTCGTCGAAGAGATCACGAAAATTTATGATTTGGTAGAATCCGAGACACCGCAATTCGGCGAATATCGGACACGCGCAAGCTACCTCCTGTACGCAGCATTCGACGCGCTTTCCGACTGGGTCCAGCTGGCCGCCAAAGTCCCAATAGGGTCGCAGCATGCCGAACCGGAAAATGACCGGGTGGACCATGACAATGGCAATATCCCGAAGTCCGCTGCGCTCGCTCTCGGGATTGCGTTGCGTCGCGTGATCCCTTCGGACCGAGTTGATTATGAAACAAAGGGCAATCTGCTCGAAGTAGCAATCCGGGCTTTTCGCGACCTTCCGCGCGAGGGAGGGCTCGGCCGACTACGGCAGGTGACCATCTCTTCCATTGCCAAGGGCGGCCTCGTGGGTGCAGGCGCCGATTATGAACGGACACTCTCGGATCTATACGGGGAAATCGATCGCCCTTGGCAAAATGATCTGGGTGATTTCGAACAGGCGATCGGTTATCAACGATGGCCTCACCAATTGCGATGACCTGCCAGCGTGGGCCTCCTAAACGGATGCTGGCCGTCTGGAGACAGTCCGGTTTCCGGCTCAGGTTGTCGAAACGAGACGTTCGCTGTTGCTATTTCACTTGGCGATGATCCGGCAGCAACTGCAGGTAGCGAGGTCTCGGTGCGGGGTGCTAGCTGGCCCCGAGACGGCGACGTAGAGTCTCCCAGCTAACTGCATTACATACATCGTACTGCGCATCCCGCTGACTGTCCGACCGGTCGGTTTAGCGTGACATTGCCACTGAGCTTGCTAGCTCGGTTGAGCGCCCTCCATGATCGCGGGCAGCTCGCATTCTACGGCAGCATGTCGGATCTTGCCGAGCGGCGTGCATTCCTGCGGCACCTCTCATCCGTTCGGAAGAAGCGCTGGGTCGTCTATGCCAAGCCGCCGTTCGCGGGCCCCGAGGCCGTGCTCGCTTACCTCGCGCGCTACACCCACCGCGTCGCCATATCGAGCAGCCGCCTCCTTCGCTTCGACGAGGCCGGGGTCACCTTCCGCTACAAGGACTACCGCAAGGCCGGCGCCGGACGGCAGCAGGTCATGACGCTCGCCGCCGACGAGTTTATCCGCCGCTTTCTCCTCCACGCCCTGCCGCGCGGGTTCCACCGCATCCGCCACTATGGTCTCCTCGCCAGCGCACGCCGCAAGGACCATCTCGAACGCGCGCGCCGCCTGCTCGATGTCGCACCTCCGCCGACCGTCGAGCCCGCCAACGATGCAGAGCCCCGACCGACCTGTCCGTGCTGCGGCGGCATCATGATCATCATCGAAGTGTTCGAGCGCCGCTATCAGCCCCGCGCGCCGCCACCGCTTGCGGTCTCATCCGGGATACCGGCGCCGTGACCCGGCACGGCCTGGCACCGACACGATCCAGCGCGCACCCGCGCCTGGAAGCGGACCCGCTCGCGCCGGTGCTGCCCAATAGCAGACGCCGGAACCGCAAAATCGGACGGTCCGACTTTCAGCGTCCGCTTTCGCGATCTAAATTCAGACGGTCCGATCTCAGATACGTCCGATTTTGGGCAGCAACGTCCAGCACCATGACCTGCGCAAAACAGTTTTCCCCATAGCTCGGCTCATGATCACCGCGGTTCGGGCACCGAAGACTTTCTGACGCCTCCCGGCGTCTGAAACTCTCAACGGTTGCAGACCGTCCGCTCTTGGCACTCGATCGCGAATAGCTGCCGTTTAGGCCGATCAAACTGAACCGCCTTGCTAATTCATCTTGGCCGACATACGCGTCTTCGAACCGGGGCGAAGCAACCTCCCGGACAAGCGCAGCGTGCGCTCAAGCGTTGCCTTTTGATCTCTGCTACGCGGGGATGAGGAGGTTTGTTTGAAGCGCTTTTCTCTCCCAGTCTTGCCGCTCGTTGCTATCCCGATCTGCCGGATCAAATCCTTCACCGGCAGCCCCATCTCCGCCTGCTTCAAAACAGACACGATCTGCTCCGTGGAAAATCGCTGCTTCGTCATCGACGAACCTCCTCTTCAAGGAAAATCCGCCGGAAATACTAACATTACGTCTGGACCACTTTGGCCGTTTCACCTCAAAGGAGCTTTCATCCATCCACTCCTGTCGGGATGCAGCAGGGAGATGAGCGAGTCCCGGCACGGACACTCCCACGGGAGAGGTCATCGGAAACGAAGTAGGCCCCTTCGAATTGCCCCCCGGTCCCCGACACATCGATGCCGCATTGATCCCGCACAGAGAAGAGCTTGTGGCTGCGTATCATAGCGCTCAGTGAAATCGATGCAGTGCAGTCAGGCTCGACGCGTGGTCTGCGGCCCCGGCAAGCCGGCGAGCCCGATCGGCAATAGCATGCTCGACTGCGCCTCCCCTGTTCCGGGGGTTCCGCGTGAGAAGGTTCCGCAATATGACCACATTCGATCGACAGTCCGGGGGCCGGTCAATTGAGCAATGGGAAGATTCTCTCCATCCTGCCGGCGCTTGGCTTGTGTCTCGCCGGCCCGGCTTTATCGGCAGCCGAGCCATGTAGGTCTGTCCGAATTGAGCGCCCGTCACAGGGCGGCGAGGCCCGGGCGATGCGGCCCGCGCCACCTAATGCGGCCGACTGCGTGGCGGGCGTGCCCTTGACGGTAGAGCAGGGCGCGACTCTTTGGCGATGCGCCGTGGAAACGCCCGACGGGCAGGAGCCGATGTGGGACAAGTGGACCGACGCGCTGCTGCTGGTGCGCGACGGCGAATGGACACGTGCCTGGCAAGACAGCGTCATGGCGGGCCGATATGATGCCTATCATGTGGCGACCGCCGATCTCGACGGCGACGGAACCATGGAACATATCGTCGCGACCTGGAATGCGCAGGGGAATGGACTGGGCATAAACCACTGGACGATAAGGGTCTTTTCGCAGTTGTGGGACGAGATCGGCCTCTATCCGGACGTGCAGGACTGGGGGCCGTCCTCCATCGTCGCAGCGCCTTCATATCGGGCAGGCTGCGACCTTGCGATCACCCGCTATGTCGAGGCGGGCGGGGATCAGGAAGAGTCCGGTTCGACGATTCTGGAAGCCCGTTTCGTGCGCATGACCGCGGGGCGCATGGTCAACGCCACGGACCGCGAGCGCTTGCGCAAGCGACTCACGACGGCTTTTCAGCGCCAGCGCGAGGCGCATTTCGAGCGGTCCGGCGATGACATCGAGGGCGATGCGGCCGGGTGGTTGGAGGATGAGAGCCCGTGACGAGGATGACGGCCACTACTGCCTGCTTAGCTTGCCTGTGGGCTGCAACCCCCGTTCAGGCCGCACCCGCCCCCGCCTCGGCGGCAGACATGGCGTTCTTTGCCGGGCGATGGGCGACCGGTCCGGCGCCTGCGGACAGGTTTGAGACGCTGTCCACGCGAACGCCGGACTGCGCGCGCGCGGTTCGGATCGAGGCAGGCCCCAGCAATGAAGTCGTTCGCTCCGTAACGCGGGGCGATGGGACGAAATCGACAGCGCGTTTTCGGGTGATGCAGTTCGCAGGCAATCATCCATGGTGGCCGGTCGAGGGCGGCCCCGGTCCCGTCGCGCGCAAAGTGGATGCCGACAGCTTCGACCTTGCGCCGACGCAGGTTGGCCGCGCAGACTGGGCACGGGCGATCCGCCATTATCGCTGCCCTGTGGCGGTTGATTGACGTACCGGTCAATCCGCGACCAGGCGAACCCCCGCATAAAGGCAAACGGCGACCAATAACGCGGCCATGATGGCGAACCACGCTATCGACGTCCAATAGGCGGCGGGCTGCCGTGCACGCTCGATGGGTCGGCGTCCGACCGCGATCAGCCCGTCGCCCATAGCGTCCAGCAGATAATATCCCAGAAAGATGCTCAGCGGCCCGGCGAGAAGGATCGCCCACCAATATTGAACGCGCGGCTGTTCTGCCAGCCATGCTATGAGCAGATAGAGCGCCATACCCGACGGCACGATGATCGCCGCCGTCCGGGCAAGGCTCCACCAGACCGAAGACCTGCCATTCACCCGGAGTGTCAGCGGTCTTGCCGAGGCAGCAGGCCAAATTGGAGGGTGGATGTCGCCGTGCCATCCTTGTGCTGCGTCAGTGACAGCCGCAGCCGCTGGACGGCTCCGCCCGCCGCCCGTTCCCACACCCACTGGGCGTCGCGCGTCTTGGCGGAAGAGGGAGCCGCGATCTGCTGGAACGCGGGCGAAGCCTTCGCCGCCCATGCGCCGACTTGTTTCTCCAGCTCCCCGATGCGTGCGATCGGGACGCTCGCCGCTACCCGGCAGGCCGAACCCGGCTCACCAAGGTCACGGCCGACAACCAGCACGGCCTCGGCAAACTCGAACAGCCACCAGGACATTCCTGCGCCTCCCCCCAGCGCGGCGCGGTTGTCGCCCGTGACTTCCAGGAAGCCAGCTGCGCTTGCGGTTTCGGCCAGCGATTCCCCGCGTTCGATCACGGGAACGCAGACATCACCCAACCCGGCAAGCACGAAGGTGCCAAGGCTGGGCGCATCGTCCTGAGCCCGCGCCGGCGCTGCCGCGCAAAGCAGCAGCGCGCAGCCACCGACGACCAGATTAAGCGCGGAACTCAGCATTTGCCGCTGCCGCAGCGATGATAATTGTCCCACCATGCCTTGTCCTTCAATCTTTGTTCGTTGCTGCGATTATCGCCATTCCGGGCGGCCGCGCCGACGCCGGAAAAGGGCAGGGTCCAGTTCGTCGAATCCCGCGCCCGTGCCGCTGCGGCCTGATCCAGTTGCCGCTGCTGCTGCGGCGTCAGACAGGCATGGGGATTGAGGTCGCAGAAGGCGGCTTCCCAGCGGCCGTTGACAAATGCCTGTATGTCCCTTCGCCCCGATGGTTCGGTTCCAAGGTCGGCTGTCGCTGGATCGTTGATCACGACACGAGCGCCATGGGCATAGAGGAATTCATAATCCCGCGCGCCTTCCTCGACATAGATCATGCGCGCGCGCTGTCCCTGCTCCGCCCGCAGCAGCGTACGCTTGCGGCCGGGGCGGCCGGGATGCGGCTGGCGCAGGATCACGACGCGATAGCCGAACCCCATGGCCTGTGCTTCCCGGACAATGACATCGATCAAGTCTCCGGCTGCGGGCAGGATCGCCTGACGTGGGGCATAGGGCGTGTCGAGTTGCGGCTTGAGTATGGTGATGCGGCAGGCGGGTTCGGGCCTGCCGTCCGAGCCCGGCCCGAAATCGGCGGCGAGGAAGAGCACCGAGCCCATCACGTCGCGATAGAAATTCGCGCCTGTCTGCTGCGGCGAAGGGGAAAACCCCGCATCCGTCGCCAGCCGCGCGAGATTGCCTCCCTCCTCCGCTGACCAGCAGACATTGAAACTGGAAAGGACGGCCCTTTCGGTGGGACCCAGCGCTTGGGCATGAGTGGGCGCGGCGGCCAGGCCGATCCCTGACAGTGTCGCCGACAGCACGGCGATGAACCTCCCCGCCCCCTTTCCACGGCTGCGGTTCAAAGACAGCTTTTCCTTTTCGATCATAAATCTCCCCTCAGAGGTTCAGCGCGTTGCGGGAGCGATTGCGATGCTGTCATTGATCGCCTTGAAATCGCGCGCCTGCCCCGGCCAATAGACGTTCGCCGCCGACTGGCTTTTTACCGCCATCGTGCACTGCATCTCATATCCATGCTTTCCCGCCGCGAATGTTGTCATCTGGGATATGATGCGCGGGAATTTTTCCATGCTGGGCAAGGTGTAGGCCGCGACGCAGACCTCCCGCGGACCGAGCGGCGCATTCTCCAGCAAGGCGCCATAAAAGGTCATGTCAGTGGCCGATGACGGATAGATTGCCGCCTCGCAGCGTGCTCGTCCATCGACCTTGCCGCCATCAGCACTCGCGCGGCTGGCGGTGAGAAGCCCCCTTAGCCGATCGCCCTGGTTTTCATAGCGGCGCCGCATCACGCAGGTCGTGACCCCTGCCAATACAGGAAATGCCGAGTCGTTATTCATCAGCATGGGCCGGGTCAGCACAAAGAGCTGGTCGCCGGTCAGCGGCCTGTCATTGGCCGTAAAGCTACGCATTGGATCATCGCCTGTGGGAAAGGCGATCGAAACGCCTGCGGCCTTGTCGATCCAGTAGCGCGCCAGGGCTTCGGCGGCCCCCGCCAAACCCGCCGTCAGGATCGTTCCGATCAATGCGCCGACCACGATTATCGAACGCCTTTTCATTTCCTGGCCCCCCTCCATGTAACGCTTAGCTTCGCGGGACATGCTGCCGCGCATGGCGCCGGGCGCCGCTTCGGCGACCGGCCAGTGAACCTGCGCAGCGACTTCGCTGGAGGCCGCCGGCGAACAGTTGAAAATGCAAGGTTTTGACGCCCGCCATGTGCCGCCGAGCACCGCTGCACCCGCGAGGACGACGGCCGCCTGCTTCACCTCCGAGCCTTTCTCAGTTCGTCGACCGCAACCTGATTCTGCAAGGCCAGCGCCTGAAGCGCCAGTCGCGCATAAGCTTCCGGATCGACCTCGAAACGGCCGGTCGCCGTGAGCTGGCTGTTATAGCCGAGACGCCCCTCCCAGGTATCGACGCCGGCACCGCCTGTACTCGTCGCACGCGCATCGCCGCCCCGGCCGGATACAAGACCGAAATCACCAGGCGCCTCCAACGAGCCGTCAACCTTATATTCCATGAAGCCGCCATGCTGGCCGACGCGCACGCGCCACGGCTCCATCGAGAAGCCGCCGATAACCGGTCCGCCGTGGATCATCGGCCGGAACGAAGCCTGCGCACCGCGCGACAGCATCGCCATCGATCCGCCGCCTTTGGCCTGCACATAGGCATAGTTCACAGTGAAGCGCGGGGCGACCATCGTCGCGTCGAGTTCCCGCGTCATGGTGCGGACCGCGCCAAGATTGACCGGCATCGCGCTTTCCGGCCAGGCGGCGAGGCCCGTGGGATGCACCAGCGCATAGGATTGCCGCGCGCCATTGGATGACATCTTCTGGATTTCAATCTCGCCGGGCTTCGCCTTCAGCGAAGTCGCGCCGGACGTGCTGCTCCATTCCCCCTGGGGCACGACTGAAAAGCCTGCTGCGGTCAACCGCTCGACGAGATCTGCATAGGCGCGGTCGGTGATCGCCTGGATCAAGGCAGGCTCCGCTCCCGACAGGACCGTTTCCACGTTGGCGCGCGTATCGGTCGTGCGCGCGGATGCGCTGGCACTGATCAGGAACGACACGCGATAGGATGGAATGAATATGCGCTGACGCACCTTGTCGCCTGCGAAGACATTGCGTGTAAATTTCTGCGGTGGGGCAGACGGAAGTTCGATCGGGGTCCTCAGGGCACCGACCATCTGCCCGGCCTGTTCAGACTGTTCAAGCGCCTGGGCACTGGCACCCACGCAGATGGAGGTGGCCAGCAGGATAGGAATGGTGTGACGCATGAAGACGACCTCCAGTTTGGAACAGAGTCACCTTGATCTAAGACGGAGTCTTGCGGCCCGCGCCCCCCTGAACAGGGGTGCGACCTTGTTCACTCATCGAACACGCTCGCCCGCAGCAATCGTCCCGTTTCGTGCGGCATGCCTACCGCCCGTCCGCGTCTGGACCGAAGGCTCGCTTCCGTGCCGATTTAGGGACGATCCCCTACCGGCAATCCCGCGCCCGCGGCGCCCAGGAGACCTGGAAAGAGTTTCATTGCCACAACGCGGGGTCGATGCCTTTGCATACGTCGGCCATCGACGCGGCGGCATTGCCGTAATCCGCGACATCATACCATTCATCCAGCAGTTCCGATACCTCGTCTTCAGTCCAGCCTTTTGCCGTCAGTACTTCATAAATGCGGCGTTCGATCCGGTCGTAGATCTTCATATGCGGCACCCCGGCAAGCAGCTTGCCCGAGGTTCTAACGGCTTCGCGAGCTTTCGTGACGGCCTGCATGGCGCAGGATAGCAAGCTACGCTCCTCCGGGGTCATCGGTTGCTCTTCGGCGCGGGCCGTGCCGGCCAGGGCGCAGAATGCCGCGACGGCGGTGCAGAATTTCAACCCATATGATGCCATCCATGTGACCCTTTAAGACAGACTATCAGTGATTGGCGGTATCGGGATGCGAGACGGTCGATCCCGCGTCCAGTTTGCGTGCGGCATCCAGCAATGTGTCGTTGCCGCGCAACGCGCCGATGATCGCACCGCATTTCGACATCATGGCCTGTTCCGCATCTCCGCCCGGCAAGCGGCTCTTCACCTCCGCCACGGCCGCATCGTCGCGCCCGCCGAGTTCATCGAGCCGCTCGGCGAACATCGCGGAAAATTCGCGCAGTACCCGGACATTGATGTCATCAGCGCCCTTCGCCGCCGCCCGGTCGGCCAGCAGGTCGAAACCCGCAGCGCAGATACGGACGTCGTCCTTGTTGCCGAGCAAGTCGATATGGCTTGCCAGCAGTAGCGCGATCGTCGTCACAAACATCGCCCATCCCCCAAAGTCGTTCCACGAACAGCTAAACGCCCTCGCGGGACAGAGTCAGGATCAATATGCCGTTCGGCGCCCTTTTCAGTTCCAGCGAGGTTCCGCTCTTTGATCCATCCAACAGGAGATCCATCCCCAATATGGGGTTGTACCGATCCAGATCGAATCCGTTCGCCTGGCCCCAGGCCGCGACATGATCGCTGACCACCTCGGCCCTCGCGCCCGGCCCGATGAGGAGGATGTCGCAATCGGGGCCCCGCGCCTTTACCACCACCATGTCGCTGCCCTGTCCCCATTTCCAGGTGCTTTGAGCAGAGTCGTAGGCAAAGCCCCTTTCCTTCGCGGCGCGCTCAGGGAGGTTGGCCATCGCGAGCCTTATGCCGATGCCGCACAGGTCGATGGCGTCCGCCAGCTTGCTTGCGACCGGGGCTGGGAGTTGCGCCTGCACAGGCGCTGCGCCCGAAAGCACCGCTCCGGCAAACAACGCCGAATATCCCAGATTCTGTCCGGTTTTCGTCATGATCCGTCCCTGCCCCACTCCTACCGCCACGATGTTCCGGCACCGCACGGGTCGCAGATGCGGTGCCGGGACAACGGCCGCTTACAGCTTTGGCAGGGCGCGATCTCTCCCCTGAACAGGGGTATTCACTCGCTGGATGGCACGCCGAGGCCCAGCTTGGTCGCGTGCCAGGACGCCTCCGCCCTGCTGGATATGCCGAGCTTGCGATAGATGGTCTTGATATAGCTCGCGACCGTGCTTTCAGCGAGGCCGAGCGCCGCGGCGACGTCGACATTACGCATGCCCCGGCCGATCAGCGCCAGCACGTCCTTTTCACGTGCTGTCAGCCTTTCATCGGGTTCCGCACTTGGTCCGGTCAGGCGGAAATGCGCCATGATCCGGCGCGCGACAGCGGGCGACAGCGCGGGCACGCCCTCCGAAATCTGGCGGAGTTGGCGCACGACGCTCGCGGACATTTGCTCCTTAAGCAGATAGCCGTCGGCCCCGGCAGACAGGGCGGCGACGATATTGGCATCGTCGGCCATCACCGTCGTGACGACGCAGATGGTTTCAGGCCGTAGCAACCGGATGTTCCGCATGACTTCCAAGCCTGAACCATCCGGCAGACCGAGGTCGATCAGCGCGACGTCGAAGTCGCCGCGCGCAACCGCCGCGATACCCTCACGCATATTGGCCGCGACGGTGATATCGCAGTCGGCGAACGCCTCTGCGGCGACATCGGCCAGCCAGCAGCGGGTTTCAGAGATGTCCTCGACGATCAGAATGCGCTGCATTGTCATGCTTCCACCGGAACATGGACCGTGATCCGCGTTCCCGGCGCTGCGGGCTCGATCGCCAGTCGACCTTTCAGCGCCGCGACGCGCGCACGCATATTCTCCAGTCCATGCCCCGGCACGACGGCGTCGGGAACAAAGCCGCGGCCGTCGTCCTCGACGGTCAGCACCAGGCCATCACCCGCACGCACCAGCGTAACGCGGATCGTCGCGGCGTCGGCATGGCGGAGCGCGTTGCCTACCGCCTCTCGCAGGATCGACCGCATCGCCGGAACGGCGCGGGCCGGAAAGTCGGGCACCATCTCCATGTTCCAGACCAGCGTCAGTCCGGCGCTCGACAGAAGGTCGGCCATGTCCGCGCGAAGTTCGGCCATGAGTTCGTCCGGCGTAAGGCCCTGCCCGGCGCTATTGTTGATGATCTCGCGCAGGTCGACGAGCGTGTCGCGGATAAGTGCGTCCTTGCGTGTAGCGTCGCGGCTGTGCAAGGCACCGAGCAATTGGACGCCGATATTGTCGTGCATATCGCGCGTGATGCGACCCCGCTCCGCCGCCACCCCCTGTTCATAGGCGATGCGGCTGTCCAACGCGTGGGCCAGCATTGCACAGAGCTCGGCGGCGCGCGATACATCGCGCGGTGAAAAGAGTCGGCGGCCGTGCATGGCATGGTCGAGTCGCCGCGCGGGGAGCGCCCCGATAGCCGGGATAACCAGTGCCGTCCCTTCCTCCAGCAAGGTCGGCGCGCCGCGATCCGGCCCCGGCGAAATCCGTAGCGGGCGAAACACCGTATTCAACAGGGCTTGCCAGCGCAAATCGCGATCCTTGTCGGACGGGGCGAGCGCCACTTCGATCATGTCGGGAAACCATGCCTCCTGTCGCGGTTCGCTGCGCCCAGAAAGCCGGCGTGCCAGCGTGTCACGCAGCGGCAGATAAAAAATGGCGACCAAGAGCAGTGCCAAGCCGAACGCGGGGGCACGGCCGATCGCGATCCACGAGATCAGCATGGCGTCGACCAGCAGCAGCAGCGCCGCCGCCGTCATGTAGAACAGGATGCGAAACGCCCAGCGATCAAGGTCGAACAATCGATAGCGAGCCACGCCAAGTGCCAGCCCGACATGAATGAGCAGGAAAAAGATGAAGGCGTAGGATTGCGGCAGCAGCGGCGGCAGCCCGATCAGGCTCGGCGCGATGACGGTCAGAGCAAAACTGCCTGCACCGACCGTGATCGAAAGGCCGAACCAGCGTATGATGGCCCTTGCGCCCGGATCGCCCGATGCCCGCAAATATTGCAGGGCGGCGCACGCTATGATGGCTGCCATCGACAACAGGATCGGCAGATGAACCCCCACCGGCGGTCCGCCCAATATTTGCAGGGAATCGGCGATCCACCACGGACCGAGGATGAAGAAGGGGGCATATCGCCACCCCCCCGAAACGAGCGGTCCCGGATAGCTGAGGAGGAGCGCGATCATCGCAGCGGCGAACATCAGCGCGCCGCCGTGGTTCAGGATCGACAGGAACCGAAACAGGCCACCGTCGATCGCCAGTTCGCGCGTGCTATAGAGTGCGGCGGGAAAGGTGGCGAGGAGAATTGCAAAGCTGGCGAGCGCGAACAATGCGGTTGCGGGGTCGCTGCGGCGCAAGGACCACACCCATGCACCCACCAGCCACGCCGCCAGCCCTACGCAAAGCTGAACCCAGAACTCGCCCGGCAAGTCTCCCAGCGGCCGCAGTGTCGAGGGTGTGACGGTGGCGCTCTTATTGTCCGTGCCGCGAAGCGTCACCGTCGCTTGTCGCAGCGTCCGGTCGATCTCCGTCTGGCGGGCGAAGAAGCGCGCCATTTCATCATAGGTGGCGGCTATGTCGGGCTCGTCGACAAGGTCGTTCGCTTCGATCGTCACACTCTCCTCACCGGCTCCTTCGACAGCAATGAGGCGCTGGGGCGCGGTGATGCCCTGCGCGGGTCCGTCCGCGCGAACGTGGGCTATCCGGATTTCTCCGGCTGGCGTGCCGGTGATAGCGACGCCCAGCCATGGCTGATGGATCGTGAGATACAGCAAGGCGACGACGGCCACGACGCCCATCAATACGGTCCCGATCAGGATCGCCGCCGGTGGAAAGCGTATCGTCATGCCAAGCAATCCCTGTCCCCAAGTCCATGTCGCGTCATGATCGGCTTTGTACCGTTAAACGGCAACGCGCCATCCCCCGAACGGGGTTATTGATGGCGCCAGACGTCCAAAGCCGAACTGTTCCAGCTCTGTCCGCCGGCCATATTTTGACCCTGGGCTATCTGAAGATTGTCATTACGACCGGATTGAGTCGTCGACGAAGCGAAGAAGAACATTTAGCAGCCGCCTCACTGGTGAACGTCGGCACCTCAATTTTGCCAGCGCGACGGCCGCAGAAAATTGAACAGCGAGGGATGTAAGAAGTGAAGCATATCAGGTACGGACTCGGTTCAGCAGGCCAGTCGAGGCGTTACGCCATGCACAGGCGAGCCATGGTTGGGGCGGCACTGATTGTTTGCGTCCTGAACCCATCGGGCAGACTGCTGGCGGCCGAAGAACAGGTACGTCGTGACAGCACGATCTCGCCTGGTCGAGATGAGTTCCTGGGCAGATTTCTAGACTATTATGTAGGATGGGCGGGAAAAATAGAGGAGCGCGGTCAATCGACAGGAACGCCTCTGGATCCGGAGCAGACGCGCCTTGCCCTGGAAATCGGCATAAAGCATCCCGAAAGAGTGCGCCTGGTCTTTGTCGATGAAGTTCCCTTCCCAACGGACAATCCCGAAATCAAGCTTGCAGGCGAGAAATTCGGCTTCATCGGTCCCGGGATTACCAACAATGCGCAGGCTTTTGGATACTCGGTCTGGATACGCAATGGCTTCTCGCTCGATCGACCGCGCCTTGCGCACGAGCTTGTGCATGTGATGCAGATCGAGCGAAGCACCGGCTTCGCCGCCTATGCGCGCCAATATGTATCAGAACTGCTTCAATATGGGCATGAAAAATCTCCGCTCGAACTCGAGGCATATGAGGCCAATCGAAGATATGCCGACTGATCCGGCTTTTGGCGCATCGGCTTGCCTGGCTGATTTTATTGGCACCGACAATGAGGCTCGCTCGATGTCCAAAGTTCTCCTGATGTAATTTCTGGGGCCGCATCGCCGCGCTCCGGCGGCCACATGGAGGCGTGTCCCGACAGCGGGCATGGAGGATCGCCTGCAACAGCTGCCGCAACCGGCACTGCCCCAGGATCCCAGGGCGTCGGCGCGCGCAATTGGAGACAGCCGCTTTTGGGGACCAAAGAAAGAGAACGGACATGCTGCAACGTCCCAAAGCGCTCGCTATCGACGCTATCGAGATTTGACCGAAAGACTTCCATGTCTTCCGCTCACCTGAAGCTATCGCTACGATGGCAAAGGGTCGTGCAAATTGGGGATGTCATGACCGTGCAGCGCTTTTTCCTTGCCTTGGCCCTTGCTACCGGCTTGCCTGTCGCAGCCACTGCCCAGCCCTGCTTCGATGCGGCCGGGCTCGTACCCTATGGCTGTCCGACGGCGGTCAACTATCTCTACAGGCCCCAGTCCAATGGCCAAGTGATCCTTAACGACGAAAAGGGGAAGCCGCTCTACCGAGCGGTGGTGGTGCCCGGCGCGAAGAAGAAGGATTTGCCGCTGGTCGGGATCGCCGACATGAGCGGGCGAGAGATCGTACCGCCGCGCTTCGAGCGCGTCTATGCCGTTGGCCGCAATCTCGCAGTCGGAGAGGCCCCGCTGAACCCGAAGGATACCGCAGAATCGCAGCGCGCCTTTCTGATCGATCTCCGCACGGGCGAATATCGTCCAACGCCTTGGCGGCGCATCATCACGACCTTGACATATAATGCCGACGGACCGCCCTGGCTGATGGGCGTGCTCCCGCACACGCGCATTCATCCCTATGATGTCGCGATCCTCACGCCGATCGGCACCGACACCAGCCTCAGGGTCGACAATTTCAATCCCTTCTCCGGTGGCACCAAGGTTCTCACCGTGCCTTATAATCTTCTCGAAATCGGCGGCGCGATCGTCAACGAGCGCGGCGAGGATCCGTTCGCGGGCATGGAGATGGTGAAGGTCGCGAGCGGGTTCGGCTATTTCGTCAAGCGCGGCCCGCCGCCCGCCGAGGTGAAGGGCCCGGGTGCGGGGCCGCTCCTGACCCCGATCGGCAGCGACTTACGTCCGCAGACGCATCCTGCCGATGTCATCGGTATGGTTCAGGCCGGATCCTGGATGTGGATCATCCGGCGCACCCCGAAAGGTGTCCGCTTCTATCAGCATGTCGGCGGAAAGCCGATCCTCGCGGCGCCGCCCGTCGGCGAAGCCTATCTCGATCTCTATGTCGACAAGGATGGCGATGTCGCGGTGCGCACGGCGGCAGGCTGGATCGATCCGTTCCACCGCAAGCCCTTTCCGACCGCCGAAGCCGTGCTCGCGGCGCGCAAGGCCGAAACCAGGGAGTTCGTAGCCGCAGTTAGGGCCGAGGAGAATGCCCGCTTCGCCGCGCAGGCACGCGCTGAGGTCGATGCGAAAGCGGCGCAGGCCGCCGCGGCGCAGGCCTATCGCGAGCAGGTGCGTGGCCGCATCCGCGAGGCTAAGGCGGGGCGGCTGACCGGCCTCCCGCTTATCCTCCTGCAGCGCGATGTGATGACGGCAGGGCTTGAGGGAGAATATGAAAGCGCGGGCATGACGCTCAGCGACGACATCCGGCGCGAGATCTGCTGGCAGCGCCAGTCGGTCGTCTGCAGCAGCGCTGCCGCGCCCTCGTCTTCTTCCGGGTCGAGCTTCGTTCCGTCATGGGAGAAGGCCTTCGAGAATGCGCGCGCACTCAGCCAGCGCCAGTATCAGGAGAATTGCGCCGCCGCGGCCAAGGGCGCCAGTCGCATTTGCACAAAATATTGATAAGTTGGCCGTTGCACGAACCGCTGCGCGGATTGGCGCTAGCCTCGATGTAAAGCAGCCCTTCGAGCGCATCGCCTGATTGAACGTGGGCTGCCGCAGGCAGACCCTTTCGGCTCCTTCACCTGAGGAGTCGAACGATGAATGAACTTATCCAGATTGGCCCGATCAGCCCGCTGCGCCAGCGCCTGATCGACGATATGACCATGCGCCGCTTCTCGAAGGAGACGCAGCGTAACTATCTGCGCGACGTTGGGAGGTTCGCGACCTGGCTCGGGCGCTCGCCGCACACCGCAAGCGCCGAGGATATCCGGCAGTTCCAGATCGAGCAGCAACAAGCCGGCGTCCCGGCGCCGACCATGAACAGCATCGTCGGCGCGCTGAGGTTCTTCTTCACGCACACGCTCGACCGCCCCGACCTCGCGCGCAAGCTGGTCCGCACCAGGCAGGTACGCAAGATCCCGGTCGTCCTCACCATGGCCGAGGTGAAGCGCCTGCTCGATGCCACGCGCTCCTTGAAGCACCAGGCGGCGCTGTCGGTCGCTTACGGCGCGGGCTTGCGCGTCGCCGAGGTGTCGGCGCTCAAGGTCAGCGATATCGACAGCAAGCGGATGCTGCTCCGGATCGAGCACGGTAAAGGCGGGCGATACCGCAATGCCATGCTGCCCGAAGGGCTGCTCCTGCTACTGCGCGACTGGTGGCGCGCCGGGCGGCAACAGGGCATCCTCGTCCCCGACGGCTGGCTCTTTCCCGGACAGAGCACAGCGGCGCCGATCAGCACCCGCCAGCTCTACCGTGTCGTCGTCGAAGCCGCTGAAGCAGCAGACATCGACAAGCGCGTCGGACCGCATACGCTGCGCCACAGCTTCGCCACCCACTTGCTCGAGGACGGTGTCGATATCCGCGTCATCCAGGCGCTGCTCGGCCATGCCAAGCTAAACACCACCGCCTTCTACACCCAGGTTGCGACGAGGACCGTTCGCTCGATCGTCAGCCCGCTCGACAGGCTCGCGCTCGCATCGCCCAGCGAGGAAGCGCCCGACGGCTGAGGTCGATGCGCGCCTCACTCGAGGTCGCCGACATCTTCCGCGCTGCCGGGCCAACCTACCGCGCCGCCCATGCCGGGCATCTGAGCCTGCACCAGCTCAAGATCATGTCGGCGATCGAACATTGCCGCACCGCCGCGCTCGGCGGGCATGTCGAGGCCTGCACCGACTGCGGGCACTGGCGGATCGCCTATAACAGCTGCCGCAACCGGCACTGCCCCAGGTGCCAGGGCGCTGCGGCGCGCAGTTGGCTCGAGGCGCGCGAGGCCGATCTGCTCCCAGTCGGCTATTTCCACGTCGTGTTCACCCTGCCTGCCGAGGTTGCCGCGATCGCCTTCCACAATAAGGCGCCCCTCTATGACCTGCTGTTCAAGGCCGCGGCCGATACGATGCTGACCATCGCCGCCGACCCGAAGCACCTCGGTGCCCGGATCGGCATCACCGCCGTCCTCCACACCTGGGGCTCGGCGCTCACCCATCATCCGCACATCCACATGATCGTGCCCGGCGGCGGCATCTCCCGCGATGGAACGCGCTGGATATCCGCACGCCCAGCCTTCCTGCTCCCGGTCCGCGTCCTTGGTGCCCTGTTCCGACGCTTGTTCCTAACCCGCCTTCGCGCGCTGCACGATGCCGGCAAGCTCGCCTTCTTTGGCAGCCTCACTCATCTTGGCGAACGACGTGCTTTCCTGCGGCACCTCTCTCCCGTCAGGAAGAAGCGCTGGGTCGTATATGCCAAGCCGCCGTTCGCTGGTCCCGAGGCCGTGCTCGCTTATCTCGCGCGCTACACCCACCGGGTCGCCATATCGAACAGTCGGCTCCTCCGGTTCGATGAGGAAGGCGTCACCTTCCGCTACAAGGATTACCGCAAGGCCGGCGCTGGACGGCAGCAGGTCATGACGCTCGGCGCCGACGAGTTCATCCGCCGCTTCCTCCTCCACGCCCTGCCGCGCGGGTTCCACCGCATCCGCCACTATGGCCTCCTCGCCAGCGCACACCGCAAGGATCATCTCGAACGCGCCCGCCGCCTGCTCGATGTCGCACCCCCACCGACCGACGAGCCCGCCGACGATGCAGAGCCCCGACCGACCTGCCCGTGCTGCGGCGGTACCATGATCATCATTGAGGTCTTCGAGCGCCGCTACCAGTCCCGCGCGCCGCCACCGCCATCCCTCGCACCCGGGACACCGGCGCCGTGACCCGGCACGGCCCGTCGCCTTCCTCGTCCAGGGCAGACCCGCGCCTGGAAGCGGACCCGCTCGCGACGGGGCTGCCCAAAAGCAGACGTCGCACCACCAAAATCGGTCCGCCCGCTTTTCGGCGTCCGCTTTTGCGACCCATATGCAGACGGTCCGCTATCGCGCACGTCCGCTTTTCGGCAGCACCTAGCTACCCCACGATCTCCGCAAAACAGCTTTCCCCATAGCTCACACCATGACCACCGCGGTTCGGGCATCGAAGACTTTCCGACGCCTGGCGGCGTCCGAAACTCTCAACGATTTCGGACTGACTGCTTTTAGCGTGCAAACGAGGATAGCGGACGTTTAGCGACAGGCCAAAGCGTTCGCTTCCAGAGGGCGTGGTCCTTGTCAGCGCCGCAAAGCAAGCGAAAGCAGCTTTGCGGCTATCGATGCCGACAATCGTCCCTGTCCGAAGGTATGCCCCAACCAATGCCTCGATCCAATCGACCAGGAGCCGACCGCCACCTAGCTTGCTGAACGTCGTGATTGCACGGCTTTCAGGAGGATCGAGACATGAAACCCGACACTATTGCAACGCCCGACACCTCGGGCTTCGAAGAGCTGGTTCCGTCGCGCTATGCGCTGCGGATCGGCGACATCGATGTGCTTGTCGTCAGCGACGGCGTGCTGCCGCTGCCCACCGAAACGATGGCCACCAATGTGGACCCCGCGGTCCGCGCCGAATGGTTCAAGGATATGTTCGTCGGACCCGACATGTTCGACTGGGCTCTCAATGTCCTCGTGCTGCGCAGCGGCGACAAGACCATCTTGGTCGATGCGGGCCTCGGCGGCCAGTTCCCCGGTTTCCCACGCGCCGGCCAGTTTCCCAAGCGGCTGCAGGCCGCGGGGATCGACTTGGCATCAGTCACCGATATCATCATCACGCATATGCACATGGATCATGTCGGGGGGCTGCTCGTCGAGGACGTGAATCGACGGCTGAATCCGGACGTGCGCATCCATGTCACGGCCACCGAAATCGCCTTCTGGCAGACCCCCGACTTCGAACAGACGGCGATGCCTAACCCCGTTCCCGAGGTTCTGCGCAAGACGGCTACGCAGTTCATCGATGCCTATGCCGACAAGATCATGGCCTTCGACGAGGAGTGCGAAGTGGCGCCGGGCGTGGTCGCAAAGCTGACCGGCGGGCACACGCCGGGGCACTGCGTCGTCCATGTCGCATCGGGTGGCGAGCGCCTCACCTTCGCGGGCGACGCGCTCTTCCCCGTCGGTTTCGACCATCCCGACTGGCATAACGGCTTCGAGCATGATCCCGAAGAATCGGTGCGCGTGCGCGTTCGCCTGTTGCAGCAAGCGGCCGCGAGCGGTGAGTATCTCGTCGCGACGCATTTGCCCTTCCCTTCGGTGGGCCGCGTCGCCGCCGATGGCGACGCCTTCCGCTGGGTCGCTGCCTTCTGGGATTTCTGATCTCCAGCCGAAGGCTCCCCCGGGGGCGTACCGACCGATCGCGCCGGTATGCCCCCAACCGGCAGAACACCGCCCCCTCCAGTCCAGGGAATTCGAAATGCGGCATCCGTGCGAGCCCGTCTCGCTGCACGCTTATGGTCCGTCAGGCCGAATGCGCAGCAAGCCTGTCTGCAAGAAAATCGGTGAACAATCGGACGCGCAGCGGTGCAAGGCGGCCGAAAGCGTGCAGCGCCTGGACGGGAACCGAGGCGAGCGGATCGTGCGGGAATATCTCGGCGAGGCGTCCCGCGGCAAGATCGTCCGCCACCGCCAGCCGAAGCAGCTGCGCAATGCCGACCCCGCCGAGCGCCGCAATCCGCATCGCCTGACCCGAATCGGTGTCGAGTGCCCCTTCGGGCAGCAGATCGGTCCCGTCGGCGAAGCGAATGGGATAGGCCTGCGACCCAAGCCGATACCGGATATGCGGCAATTGCGCGAGCGCTTCGCGCGTCGCGGGATGGGCAACGCGTTCGAGCCATTGAGGCGCCGCGACGAGGATGAGCGGCAGGGTCGCAAGACGTCGCACCATCCAGTCGACATTCCCCATTTCGCCGACACGCAACGCCACGTCATAGCCTTCGCGGATCAGGTCGACATGGCGATCGGTGATACTGATCTCAAGCTTGATCTCGGGATAGCGCGGGACGAATTCCCGGGTGAGCGCTCCCATCAACGCGGGACCGAGCACGCCGGGAATGCTGGCGCGCAGCACCCCCTGCGCGCGTTCAGCCCCCTTCAAGGCGTCGCCGGCTTCGTCGAGGGCACGCAGCAGCGGGGCGATGCGCTCGTAATAGGCGGTCCCGTCGACAGTCAGCGTCAGCGAACGGGTGGACCGGAGGAAAAGTTTGACGCCGAGGCGTCGTTCGAGCCGTTCGACGCTCTTAGAAACCGCGGAGGGGGTGGTCCCGGCAAGACGCGCCGCGGCGCTGAACGAACCCGTCTCGACGGCGCGCACGAAGGCTTGAAGTCCGGTCGTCGGTTCGAGGCCAGCGGTCATTCGATAGTTTTTAGCAAAAATGATGTGCCTGCCTCCAGTCTAATTTTCCGAACTGGAAAAGCCAAATCCATCTCCGTCTTCAACCACAGAGGTGAATTATGGACAGTTTGAAGGGAAAGGTCGCCGTAGTAACCGGCGGCAACAGCGGCATCGGTTTCGCGAGCGCGAAGCTCTTTGCCGAGCAGGGCGCGCAGGTGGTGATCACCGGGCGGCGCCAGGCCGCACTCGACGAGGCAGTCCGGTCGATCGGCCCTGCTGCGGTAGCGATCTGCGGCGACGTCGCCGACCCGGCGCACCACCGCGCGGTCGCGGACCTTGTTCGCGAGCGTTTCGGCGGTGCGGACATCTATATGGCGAACGCCGGAGTCAACACGATCACGCCATCGGGCGAGGTGTGCGAAGCCGAGTATGACACCCAGTTCGGAATCAATGCCCGCGGCACTTTCTTTGGGGTCCAGGCGATCGCGCCGCACCTGCAGGAGCGAGCCTCGATCATCCTTGTCGGTTCGCTCGCGAGCGACAAGGTGCTCGACGGCCACGCCGTCTATGCCGGGACCAAGGCGGCGATCGCGGCGTTCGCGCGAAGCTGGGCGCTCGAATTCAAGGACCGCGGCATCCGCGTCAACATGCTCAGTCCCGGGCCAACCGAAACCGAGATCCTCGGCAAGCTGGGCGTGGCACCCGAAGAGCGTGGCGCCTTTGCCGAGATGATGGCGGGCGCAATCCCGCTCGCGCGGCTCGGCCGGCCGGAGGAACTCGCGCGCGCTGCGCTGTTCCTCGCGTCCGACGCCAGCAGCTTCGTGACCGGCATCAACCTCCGCGTCGACGGCGGCATGGCGCTGCTCTGACTCATCCCCAAACATCGAAGGAAATAAGCATGACCCAATCTCCCGTCGAGCCCGCCATCGCCGCCTTGATCCACGACGTCGTCCATGTCGGCAGCGCTTGTGACATCGAAGGCATGGAAAGGCTCTACACGCCCGACCAGATTTTCCTGGTCCTCGGCAGCGACGGAGAGGTGACCCGAATTCTTCGCGACGATTCGATCGCTGAATTCCGGTCGCGTCGCAACGCGGGCGAAGCGCCGCTTTCGACCGAACATCGGGTGCTTCACGTCGAGCAGCAGGGCGATCATGCGACGGCGATCCTCTATCGCCGCATGAGCTCCGACGCTCCGCCCGCGATGTACGAGCTTCGCATGCGCAAGGATTCCGGCACCTGGATGGTCGCCGGTGAAACGGTGACGCCTTGGCCGGGCGGCATCGATGGCGCCTTCCTCCCTCCCCGGAAGGGCGCCTGACTGCGGGGCGCGCGCGGCCCCGCCCCCCCAGCCGCGCGCGCCCCAATTTTCAAACGACAGAAAGGAACATGCGTTGAAAAATCTTGCTTTCCCCCTCTCGCTCGGCGCGCTGATCGCAGTTGGCACGGCGGCGCCCGCGGCGGCCCAGACCTTCGAGGGCCCTTATGTCGGGGCGCAGGCCGGCTGGAGCCAGAATCGGCTGGGCTCGGTCGCGACCGACCTTGGCACCGCCACGATCAACGACAGCCGCGATGCGGCGACCGCCGGCATCTTCTTCGGCTATAATCTCCAGCCAGCCGCCAAGGTCGTGCTGTCGGCCGAAGGGGCGGTCAATTTCGGGTTCGACGACGACCTGTCGCGTGCGCAAAAGGACGCATCGGCCGCGATCAACCCCGAATATGGTTTCGACCTGGGCGTCCGCGCCGGTTACCTCGTGACCGACAAGACCCTCGTCTATGCGCGCGGCGGTTATGAGAATATCCGCACCAGGGTGCAGATCCTCGATCTCGAAGGTCCGCGCAGCGGCAAGGACAATCTCGACGGTTGGTCGGTTGGCGGCGGCATCGAACGGGCTGTCACCGACCATATCTCGGCGCGCGTCGAATATCGCTACAGCGACCTTGGCAGCGGCGGCACCAAATGGGATCGGCATCAAGTTCTGGCGGGCGTCGCCTGGAATTTTTGAGGATCGCTCATCCCATCCGAAAACTGAATTTGGCGGGCAAGGCAAGGCTGAAATGTCTTGCCTTGTCAAACGCGGACAAATATAATCCGCGTTATGGCGCACATGACCGTAAGCGTGGAATATGGGCTGCATTGCCTGCTGGGCCTGATCGATGCGGGCGATGCGCCGCGCAGCGCCCGCGATCTGGCTCTCTTCCAGGGAATTTCGCCGAGCTTCGCGGCCAAGATTTTTGCCAAGCTGGAGAAGGCGGGGATCGTGACGGCAGCGGAAGGCGTGCGCGGCGGATATCGGCTCGCGCGGCCGGCCCATGCGATCAGCGTGCTCGAACTGGTCGATGCGATCGAGGGGCGCAAACCCTTGTTCGACTGTCAGGACATACGCGGGCGTTGCGCTCTGTTCGAGGACGGCGCGCCCGAGTGGGCGACGCGCGGCATTTGCTCGATCCATGCGGTCATGCTCAAGGCCGAAAAGGCAATGCGCGACACGCTGGCGAGCGAGACGCTGGCCGACATTGGCGGCCGGCTCGAGCGCAAGGCCCCCGCCGAGTTCGGCGGCGACACCAAAGCCTGGTTCGACGCGCGACTCGCAAGACGGCGGTCGCGCCCGTCGCAAGCAGAGGATAGGCTAAGATGATCCGACCGGCATGCGAGGAACAGCCGCCGCTCGTGCTGGTCGTCGACGACGATGAGGACGTTCGCACCGCAATCAGCGAGCTGATGTTATCGGTAGGGATAGAGGCCGAATGCTGCGCCTCGACCCGCGACCTCATCGAATCGCCGCTTCTCGATCGCGCGGGCTGTCTCGTCCTCGACGTACGAATGCCGGGCGCGAGCGGGCTCGACCTCCAGCAGCATCTGGCCTCTGCGGGTGTTTCCAAACCCATCGTCTTCCTGACCGGGCACGGCGACATCCCCATGTCGGTGCAGGCGATGAAAGCCGGCGCGGTCGACTTTCTGACCAAGCCGGTCCGCGATCAGACCTTGCTCGATGCCGTAACCGCGGGGATCGAACGCGACATTGCCGAGCGTGCCAATGCGCAAATCGTCCATGAACAGGTCGAACGCTATGCGACGCTGACGCCGCGGGAAAGTCAGGTCATGCGCGAAGTCGCACTGGGGCGGCTGAACAAGCAGATCGCTTACGATCTGGGCATAACCGAGATCACTGTGAAACTGCACCGCAGCAATGTGATGCGTAAAATGCAGGCCGCTTCGGTTGGCGAACTGATCCGCGCGTGGGAAAAATTGCCGGCGGAGGTGCGCGAACCGGCCCCGGCCTAGACTTTGGTATGGTTATAATGGCTTACAAGCTGCGCGACATTGACTCCATCGGCCAGCGAGGCCGCGTGAAAGAGGATGCCGCCGCTTGTCCCATATGCCGACCGTCGCGATCGTGGACGATGACGAGGCCGTTCGCGAAGCCCTGGGCGACCTTCTGATGGTCTCGGGGCTCGCCTGCGAATGTTTCGAGGGCGCTGCCGAGTTTCTTGCGGCGCGCCGCGTCCGCCAATTCGATTGCCTTGTGACCGACATTCGCATGCCGGGCATGTCAGGCATCGATTTGATCGAACGATTGCGCGACGAGCGCGCAGAACTGCCGGTGATCGTCCTATCGTCGGTGCTCGACGAAGCGACGCGTTCCCATGCCCTCGCGATCGGTGCGCAGGCGTGGCTCACCAAGCCCGTCACCGACGAGCATCTGCTGGGAGCGCTCGCGCAGGCAATCGCAAGTTCAGGTTCGAGCTCAAAGCGGTGACGGCGACCCTCCTCGACCCGCTTGAGAGCGATGTGAAGGGCATCGCGGAACTCGCATCGGAGAGCATCGTCATCCTCGATCCCGCCGGGATCATTCGCTATTGGAACCCGGCCGCCGAGCGCCTGTTCGGCTGGCCCGCACTCGCCGTTTGCGGGACCGATGGCACCCAGCTGTCGCCCGCGCCAGGCGACGAGGCGAACGCCTGGTCGCAATTGCTTCAGGAAGGCGCGTGGGAGGGACGTGTTCGGCGCCGCACGCGCGACGGCGACGTGCGGGTCGCAAGGATCCGGCGGCATCTGCGTTACGACGGCGCCGGAACGCTGCGCGACGTCGTCGAATATGCCCGCGCGGAGCCCGAGGCACCAGGCTGGACGGGAGCGCACGACCCAGTCCCTGATCGGTCGATGGCGGCGAGTTGGGAAATCGACGTCGCGCCCGCCGCCAACATCCTCGCTCGTCTCGCCCCCCGCGCGCCCGGCGCCGACACGTCCGAGCGCGATGAACTTCTCCACGGCCTCGTCAATGCCGCGCGGATCGTCGAGGTCAACGATCGGACCGCGAGACTGGTTGGCGGCAACCGCGGGCGGGCCCTGATGGCCGGACAGTCGGTCGCGGCTTTCTGGCCTCTCGAAAGTCGGACGATCCTTGCTGATCTCATCCTCGAGGCACGCGCCGACCGCGAGTGCCGCAGCGTCCAGCGCCGCCTTGCCTCCGACGGCATCCTGCGCGATCCGCTCGTTACCGTGTGGCGCGCGGGCGACGATCGACCGGACCGGTTATTCGTTGCCGTCGACGGCGTGGCCGACGACGATCGATCCTACCTCTATCTGCGCGCCAGCGAGGCGCGCTACCGCAAGCTCATTCACTATATGCCGGTCGCGCTCTGGCAGGTCGATGCGAGCCACATGGGCAAGATATACGCCGAGTTGCGCTCACGCGGTGTCACCGACTTTGCAGGACATCTCGACGATCACCCTGAACTCGTCGAATTCGCAGCGGCGAGCGTTCCGGTCACCGACGTCAATCGATGCGCGATCGAACTCGTCGGCGGTGCCAGCGTACAGGACTTAATCCGGCCCGTCGGATATCTGTTCGCCGAAAGCCCGGACTCGCTGCGCCGCGTCATGATCGGGCGATTCAGCGGGCGCAAGAATTACAGCGAATATATGAAGATACGCGCGCTTGACGGTCGCCTGCTCGACGTCCGCTTTTCGGTTACCTATCCCGAACCGCTGCTCGAACTCGATACGACAATTTTCAGCCTCGAAGATGTGACGGAACGACTCCGCATCGAGACCGAGCTCAGGCAACTCCAGGCCGATTTTAGCCACGCCGCGCGCATCTCGACCCTCGGCGAGCTGACCAGTTCGATCGCCCATGAAGTCAATCAGCCGCTGGCGGCAATCATGACGAATGCCGAGACGAGCCTTCGCTGGCTGGCGCGCGACGAACCCGACATCGGCAAGGTCGCGCAGCTGACAACGCGGATCGCGACGAGCGCGCGCCGCGCCGACGATATCGTCCGCCGCATTCGCAGCATGGCCGTCAAGCAGGCACCCGAACCGGTACCGATCGCGCTCAACGACCTCGTGCAGGAAAGCCTCCTCTTCGTCCGCCACGAGATCGAAACACGCGGCATTCGCGTGACGACATCCTATGCACGCCGCGTTCCGAAAATCGTCGGCGATCGCATCCAGCTCCAACAAGTCATCGTCAACCTGCTGATCAATGCGGCGCAGGCGGTCGAGGCATCGTGCGAGGCCGACAGGGAAATCCATATTGCAACGACGGCGGGCTCAAAAGGCGAAGCCGTGCTCACTTTGCGCGACCGCGGACCGGGAATCGACCCTGACCATCTCGGCCAAATCTTCGACGGCTTCTTCACTACGAAGCCGCAAGGGATGGGAATCGGCCTCGCAATCTGCCGATCGATCGTCGCGGCGCACGGCGGCGGAGTGTCAGCCTCAAACCATCCAGAGGGCGGCGCGGAATTTCGCGTCCGCTTGCCGCCCGCGCGTCAGGCATCATGATCGAGCCGGCTGGCCTGTTCGCCGGTCTGGCAATCGGCGTCGCGATGGGCGCGCTTGTATGGCGGCGCCATGCCCAACCCCATATCCATGCGGACGAGGCGATTCATCCCGGAGACCGCCAAGCCATTGCACAGGCAGAAGCACGCGCCTTTTGCAGCGGCGTGCCGCAGGTCGTCAGCTACCGCCAGCGCTCGCCAAGGCACGGATGGCGATGGCACAAATATCGTGCCGAACCTGCCTATTCCTCCAATGTCACCGTACGCCCCTTGGTTCACGACCCGCACGAAGACTGGGCGCTCGCCACCTCGCTCGGGGAAACCGGCGATGCGGTAAACGCCGCGAAGATCATCGAAGACGTCTACGGCTCTGCCTTCGCCTTCGACGCTGAAGGACGCTTCACCTATGCGACCCCCATGGCCCAGACATCGCTTGCGATGACATTGGACGATTTCAACGAGCCGCTGAGCGATGCGGCTTTCCTCGACGGCGGTGACCTTGGCTGGAAGAGGGGCGTGCATCCGGCAGACTATGACAGCGCTTCTGCCGAGCTGCGCCGTTGCATGCGCAGCGGAACACCGTTCAACTATGAATATCGCGTGCTGCGGGCAACCGGCGAATATGTTTGGCACCGCTTCGCGATCCGCCCTGCACGCGCCGACGACGGCCGCGTTACGGGTTGGTACGGCACGGGTTTCGACGTCGATGTCTTCCGACGGACCGACGCCGCCCTGCACGAGAGCGAGCGCTCCCTGCGCGAACTGCTCGAGACTGCGCCCGCTCTTATCTGGTGCATGACGCCCTCGGGCCGGCCGATCTACTTCAGCCGCCACATGCGCGAATTCCTCGGCTTCGACGTCGCGGCGAAGGACGAACCCGATGTTCCGCGATTGCAAAGCCTGTTGGGCGCCATCATCCATCCCGACGATCTCGACCGCGTAAACGAGCGTCTCGATCATTCGCTGCGCACGGGCGAGCCCTATGCGCTCACCCATCGGCAGCGCCGCTTCGACGGGATGTTTCGCTGGGTCGAAACGCGGCTCGCCGCCATGCGCGACGAAGCCGGCGAAATCGTGCAGTGGAACGGCGTTTGTCTCGATATCCACGACCAGATCCGGGCGCAGGATGAGCTCCGGCAAGCGCAGGATAAACTCGCGAAAGCCGGCGAGGCGGCGAGCCTCGCCGAGCTCTCGGCATCGATCGCGCATGAGGTCAACCAGCCGCTCGCCGCCATCATGACCAACGCCCAGGCTTGCCAGCGGTGGCTGGCCGGCGACGAGCCGAACATCGCCCGCGCGCGGGGCATCGTTGACCGGATCGTGCGAAGCGCCGAATCCGCAGCCGACATCGTCAGCCACATCCGTGCCCTTTTCCAAAATAGCGCCGGTCCGCGCCGATCCACCGACCTCGGCGCGCTCGTCGGCGAAGTGCGAGACCTCCTCGCCGAGCCCTTCGCGCAAAGTCGAACATCGCTCGACATTCGGCTCGCCCCCGGCCTTCCACCCGTCGCAATCGATGCCGTCCAGATCCAGCAGGTTCTCGTCAACATCCTGCGCAACGCAATCGAGGCAATGGCTGCGAGCCCGGAGGGCAGCCGAAAGTTACGGCTGGAAGGAGCCGTTGAGCGCGGTCGCATACGGATCGATATCACCGACACGGGGCCAGGCCTTGCCGACCCCGATCACGCGTTGGAAGCCTTCTTCACGACCAAGGTGCACGGCATGGGAATGGGTCTCGCCATCTGCCGCTCGATCGTCGAAGCGCACGGCGGCCCACTCCGAGCCAACAACGTCGAACCCACCGGCGCGCGCTTCACCTTCACCCTTCCAATAGCGAAGGGCGGCGACGACTAGTCGCCAACCTGCCTCGACCTTGGCATAGTCGCAGCGCATCCCCCGTATAATCGCGCTCCCGCCCGAAATCCTTATCCCAAGTGGGCCGATCCCGTCCCGGGCATCCCGTATACGGCATCGGTTCGACGCGAAGGATCACAGCATGCCCATACTTCAGGATTTCATGATCGGTCGCCGGGCGCTCGTCGCCGCCGGTGGCGCGGCGACGCTTGCAGGCGGCCTGGGCTGGTCGGCTGTCAGCCTTGGCACAATCCCCCCGAAAGCTCACAAAGGAGCCGATCCCATGACTTATATCACTGCCAGTGACGGCGCGAAGATTTTCTACAAGGACTGGGGGCCGCGCGATGCGCAGCCGCTCGTCTTCCATCACGGCTGGCCGCTCACGGCCGACGAGTGGGACAACCAGCTGCTCTTCTTCCTCTCTCAGGGCTACCGCGTGATTGCCCACGACCGGCGTGGTCACGGCCGCTCGACGCAGACCGATCACGGCAACGAGATGGACACCTATGCCGCCGACGTCGCGGCGCTGGTCGCTTCGCTCGACCTCAAGGGCGCGGTACACATCGGCCATTCGACCGGCGGCGGCGAAGCTGCGCATTATGCCGCACGCGCCAAAGCCGGAACGATCGCAAAGCTGATTCTCGTCGGCGCAGTTCCGCCAGTCATGGTGAAGAAGGCCAGCAACCCCGGCGGTCTTCCCGTCGAGGTGTTCGACGGGTTCCGCAAGGCACTGGCCGAGGACCGGTCGCAATTCTACCTCGATATCGCCTCGGGCCCTTTCTATGGCTTCAACCGCGACGGCGCGAAGGTCAGCCAGGGCCTGATCCAGAACTGGTGGCGGCAAGGCATGGTCGGCAGCGCCAAGGCCCACTACGACTGCATCAAGGCGTTTTCCGAAACCGACTTCACCGAAGATCTGAAGAAGATTGCGGTCCCTACGCTGGTCATGCACGGCACCGACGATCAGGTCGTGCCGTTCGCGGACTCCGCCCCGCTCTCGGCGAAGCTGCTCGCGAAGGGGACGCTGAAGGCTTATGAAGGCTTTCCGCACGGCATGGCGGCGACCCACGCCGACGTGATCAACAGGGATATGCTCGATTTCATCCGGAGCTAAAATAGAGGCCGGGACGAACCGCCACGTTCGTCCTGGCTAATTTGCGATCGCGGCAGCGCCAACCCGCCCAAGCGAGGATGCGTCAGCCTATCTTTGAGCCGGGCCGATCCACTTGCTCGCTACCGGCGCACAATATTGCGCCATGGCCCGCAGGAGCATAGCGGGGTCGTCCTCGACGATCAGCATGTCGCGGTGGACAGGCTTCAAAAAGCCTTGCCCGGCAATATGATCGAGGAATCGCAGCAGCCCCTCATAGAAACCCGATACATTGAGCACGGCGCATGGCTTGATGTGACTTCCGAGCTGCGCCCAGGTCCAGATCTCCAACAGTTCTTCCAGCGTTCCGATCCCGCCTGGAAGTGCGATGAAGCCGTCAGACAGCTCGGCCATCAGAGCCTTGCGCTCGTGCATCGAGGCCACGATGCGCAGGTCGGTCAGCCCCGGATGAGCGACTTCCCTTTCGACGAGCGCCTGCGGAATGACGCCGGTTACCCGGCCGCCGCGCGCCAGCACGGCATCGGCAACGGCGCCCATCAGGCCGACGGACGCGCCGCCATAGACCAAGTCTATTCCGCCGAGCGCCAGCTGCTCGCCAAGTCTCCGTGCGGCGGCTCCATAGGCGGGCGAAATTCCCGGGCTGGAACCCGAAAATACGCAAAGCTGGCGGGCCTGCCCCCGTGTCCGTTCGGCGGTCATCAGCAATATCCCGGCTGATGAATATCGAGCAACCGGGCGCTTTCGCGCCACAGCGCTTCGGCCGTTTCGCGGTCGATCGCGAACGGGCGCACACCGGGGCCGCCGAGTTCGCCGTCCGCTTCGACGGGGGCAATGTCGCAGTCCTCGCAATAGACCCCGCCAACACCCTCCAGCGCGAGCGACGTGGCGCACCAGATCGTCGTGGCTGCACCCTGTTGCGGATTCTTGAGGTCGCGGTCCGGATCGACGACCGCCGTGCCGTCCGGATGCACCGCCCCGAACTGCTTAATCTCCTCCCGGCTCAAGTGACGCGCAAGCGGTCCCAGTATCGAACCGGGATGGACGGAAAAGGCGCAAATGCCGTGCTCCGCGCCGCGCGCGTCGAGCGCGACGGCGAAGAGGGCGTTTGCCGTCTTGGCCTGGCCGTACGCCAACCATTTGTCGTAGGCGCGGCGCCGGAAATCGAGATCTGACAGGTCGAGTCCGCCAAGTTGGTGCGCGCGCGACGACAGGACGACCACGCGCGCGCCGCCGGCTGCACCGCGAAGCCGCGGCCAGAGCGCGGCGGTCAGACGAAAATGACCGAGATGATTAGTCGCGAACTGACCTTCCCGCCCCGCGGGGTCGCGAAACAGCGGGGTCGCCATGACTCCGGCGCTCAGGATCAGGAGATCGAGCGCGCGACCGCTCTCCTCAAAGCCGGACGCGAAGGCTGTGATCGACAATGGGTCGAGAAGGTCCATCGCGGCGACTTCGACGTTTGGCATATCGTGGAAAACTTGCCGGGCCGCGCTCGCATTGCGTGCCGGCACGACAACATGAGCGCCTTTCAAAGCGAGTATCTTGACCGTCTCAAAGCCCAGATTCGATGCGCCGCCCGTGACGATCGCGGACTTCCCTGTAAGATCGACGCCATCGGCGACATCAGCGGCGGTCGTGAACGGGCCGAAGGGCGTATCAAGCGGCATTTGCACAGCAGTCATGGAGAGTTCCTGTTCGATAGGGGACGACGGGCCGCGATTGCGCCCGCGGGAAAAATGTCGGTCGAAAATGAGTGAGGCGCACGACCATCGCGGAGCCCGGCAAAGCGCCCCTCAGAAATCGACCGTGCGCGCCTCGAAGGCATTCTGGAATGCTGCCGCGCGCTCTGCCGCGGGCGGATATATCCAAACGCGATTGACCTCCATCTTGACCTTTTTCGCCTCGGGTCCGGTGATCTCGACGGTCCGGGGTGACCAACCGCGGGTGAAGATCGCGGCATCGGGACCGAGATCAAGGCACACGACATAGGATGGTTGGTCATATGGCAGGGTTGGCTCGCCAAGCAGGTCGGCGGCGGCATTATGCCCGGCAAAGGCGCCGAGGCGGCGCGCGTGCTGACATGACATCAGCGAAAAATTACCCTTATCGTCGGTGGCCGCCTTCGCGGTATCGCCGGTTGCGAAAATATGCGGCGCTCCAGGGACCCGCAAATCGGGATCGACGAGGACGCGACCGAGCGTGTCGCGCTCTCCGGGCAATTGTGCGGTCAGGGGCGAAGCACGCATGCCTGCCGACCAGATCACCGTGTCGGTTTCGATCCGCGCGCCATCGTCGAGCGCGACACCGCCTTCGTCGAGGCCGGAAACGCCGGATCCGACGATCGTCTCGATACCGAGCTCGCGCAGCCGTGCCTCGATATAAGGACGAGGCTCGTCACCCATGTCGCCGGCGACACACGGCCCATGCTCGATGATCACCACGCGCACCGGCGTATCCTGCCCGAGGATTTCGCGCAGCCGGTCGGGCATTTCGGTCGCCACCTCGATCCCCGTGAAGCCGCCGCCGACCACCACCACAGTATCACGCGCGGGCGATGCTGGTCGATCGGCGAGTGCTTGCAGATGTTTATCGAGTGCGACCGCGGCCGCCCGATCGTTCACGCTATGGCCGAAATCGGCAAGGCCAGGTATCGGCGGCTGAAATCCGTGGCTTCCCGCGGCGACGACCAGACGATCATAGGGCAGCATTTCGGCCGAGCCGTCCACGCCCTTCAAATTGACGACGCTTTTCTCTGCATCGATCTTGTCGACCCATCCGGCACGGAAATCGATATCGGTCGCGGCGAACAGCTCGCGGAGGGGCGCCGTCATCGACGCGGGATTGCGTTCATAGAGGCGCGGCCTGACGATCAGCGCGGGTTCGGGCGCGACGACGGTAATGGTCAAATCCGCTGGCGAGACACCCTTCTCATCACGCAGCCGCGCCGCCGAAAGGGCGGCCAGCAGTCCGGCGAAACCGGCTCCGATAATGACGATTTTCTGTGCCACGGGACTCTCCTTGCTGAATGGGGCCTCCTCCAACCCGCTGAAGCGGGCGCCGGGAAGATCGACCCGAGCATCGCGGACCGCCCGGCCCTCGCCTATCGTGCAAGGGGCTAGCGGCTGCAGACCGATGGCGAGGCAGACCTATTCCTTAGGACAGGGCGAGGTGACGGAATGTCGCACGCATCAAGTTGGCAGGCTGGCGGCACCGACCTTCAGAATCGATACAAAAGGCTCAGCAAGCTGGCCGCGACAAGATCGCGCTCAAGAGGAGACAGGCGCATCGTAAGGGCCACCAGCGTAACCACGGTTTCGAATATCTGGGACGGTGCGTTGCGAAGAAAAGCACCTTGCAGCAAAGGCGCCCTTCGAACCCCATTGCCCGAGCGCACCGCAAGTACCGCGAACGCGAAAACGCTGGCGCATTGCGCAAGCGGCAAATATGCCGAAGCCCGTAGGCAACCCCCGAAAGCGAACAGCTGAGAAAGTCGGGCGCTCGATTGCGCCGACAGGAAGATATTTCTCCGAACGCTGTTCCAGAGAATGCGTGAAAGGGTTGGGGGGTGGCCTCGCATGATTTCTGCCTCGATGATGCGATGGCAGATTGCGTTCAGGAATGATTTACGACCATTCTACTCAATAGCCTAGTGACCCTGTGCGAACATATGGGTCGGAGGACTTGCGCCCAACATGCGGTGCCCTCAGGATGCAACTCTTCATCTCTGGCCGTTGCACGAACCGCTGCGCGGATTGGCGCTAGCCTCGATGTAAAGCAGCCCTTCGAGCGCATCGCCTGATTGAACGTGGGCTGCCGCAGGCAGACCCTTTCGGCTCCTTCACCTGAGGAGTCGAACGATGAATGAACTTATCCAGATTGGCCCGATCAGCCCGCTGCGCCAGCGCCTGATCGACGATATGACCATGCGCCGCTTCTCGAAGGAGACGCAGCGTAACTATCTGCGCGACGTTGGGAGGTTCGCGACCTGGCTCGGGCGCTCGCCGCACACCGCAAGCGCCGAGGATATCCGGCAGTTCCAGATCGAGCAGCAACAAGCCGGCGTCCCGGCGCCGACCATGAACAGCATCGTCGGCGCGCTGAGGTTCTTCTTCACGCACACGCTCGACCGCCCCGACCTCGCGCGCAAGCTGGTCCGCACCAGGCAGGTACGCAAGATCCCGGTCGTCCTCACCATGGCCGAGGTGAAGCGCCTGCTCGATGCCACGCGCTCCTTGAAGCACCAGGCGGCGCTGTCGGTCGCTTACGGCGCGGGCTTGCGCGTCGCCGAGGTGTCGGCGCTCAAGGTCAGCGATATCGACAGCAAGCGGATGCTGCTCCGGATCGAGCACGGTAAAGGCGGGCGATACCGCAATGCCATGCTGCCCGAAGGGCTGCTCCTGCTACTGCGCGACTGGTGGCGCGCCGGGCGGCAACAGGGCATCCTCGTCCCCGACGGCTGGCTCTTTCCCGGACAGAGCACAGCGGCGCCGATCAGCACCCGCCAGCTCTACCGTGTCGTCGTCGAAGCCGCTGAAGCAGCAGACATCGACAAGCGCGTCGGACCGCATACGCTGCGCCACAGCTTCGCCACCCACTTGCTCGAGGACGGTGTCGATATCCGCGTCATCCAGGCGCTGCTCGGCCATGCCAAGCTAAACACCACCGCCTTCTACACCCAGGTTGCGACGAGGACCGTTCGCTCGATCGTCAGCCCGCTCGACAGGCTCGCGCTCGCATCGCCCAGCGAGGAAGCGCCCGACGGCTGAGGTCGATGCGCGCCTCACTCGAGGTCGCCGACATCTTCCGCGCTGCCGGGCCAACCTACCGCGCCGCCCATGCCGGGCATCTGAGCCTGCACCAGCTCAAGATCATGTCGGCGATCGAACATTGCCGCACCGCCGCGCTCGGCGGGCATGTCGAGGCCTGCACCGACTGCGGGCACTGGCGGATCGCCTATAACAGCTGCCGCAACCGGCACTGCCCCAGGTGCCAGGGCGCTGCGGCGCGCAGTTGGCTCGAGGCGCGCGAGGCCGATCTGCTCCCAGTCGGCTATTTCCACGTCGTGTTCACCCTGCCTGCCGAGGTTGCCGCGATCGCCTTCCACAATAAGGCGCCCCTCTATGACCTGCTGTTCAAGGCCGCGGCCGATACGATGCTGACCATCGCCGCCGACCCGAAGCACCTCGGTGCCCGGATCGGCATCACCGCCGTCCTCCACACCTGGGGCTCGGCGCTCACCCATCATCCGCACATCCACATGATCGTGCCCGGCGGCGGCATCTCCCGCGATGGAACGCGCTGGATATCCGCACGCCCAGCCTTCCTGCTCCCGGTCCGCGTCCTTGGTGCCCTGTTCCGACGCTTGTTCCTAACCCGCCTTCGCGCGCTGCACGATGCCGGCAAGCTCGCCTTCTTTGGCAGCCTCACTCATCTTGGCGAACGACGTGCTTTCCTGCGGCACCTCTCTCCCGTCAGGAAGAAGCGCTGGGTCGTATATGCCAAGCCGCCGTTCGCTGGTCCCGAGGCCGTGCTCGCTTATCTCGCGCGCTACACCCACCGGGTCGCCATATCGAACAGTCGGCTCCTCCGGTTCGATGAGGAAGGCGTCACCTTCCGCTACAAGGATTACCGCAAGGCCGGCGCTGGACGGCAGCAGGTCATGACGCTCGGCGCCGACGAGTTCATCCGCCGCTTCCTCCTCCACGCCCTGCCGCGCGGGTTCCACCGCATCCGCCACTATGGCCTCCTCGCCAGCGCACACCGCAAGGATCATCTCGAACGCGCCCGCCGCCTGCTCGATGTCGCACCCCCACCGACCGACGAGCCCGCCGACGATGCAGAGCCCCGACCGACCTGCCCGTGCTGCGGCGGTACCATGATCATCATTGAGGTCTTCGAGCGCCGCTACCAGTCCCGCGCGCCGCCACCGCCATCCCTCGCACCCGGGACACCGGCGCCGTGACCCGGCACGGCCCGTCGCCTTCCTCGTCCAGGGCAGACCCGCGCCTGGAAGCGGACCCGCTCGCGACGGGGCTGCCCAAAAGCAGACGTCGCACCACCAAAATCGGTCCGCCCGCTTTTCGGCGTCCGCTTTTGCGACCCATATGCAGACGGTCCGCTATCGCGCACGTCCGCTTTTCGGCAGCACCTAGCTACCCCACGATCTCCGCAAAACAGCTTTCCCCATAGCTCACACCATGACCACCGCGGTTCGGGCATCGAAGACTTTCCGACGCCTGGCGGCGTCCGAAACTCTCAACGGTTGCAGACTTTCCGCTTTCAGGATGGTCGAGCGGAAAGCTGTCGTTCAGCGACTTCGGTGCCGGTCGATGTCGAGGCGATCGTGGCCCTGCGCGACGATGCGCGCCCGATCCACCTTGTCGACATCTCCCAGCAAGGCGCGGGTTTCCGTTACGATCGCATGCTCGGCCCGGCACCGAGATCGACCTGATCCTCCCCGGCGGGGACCTTCGCCGACGCGCGCTCATACGCTGGTCGCGCGGACAGCGCGGCGGTTTCTGGTTTAAGCAGCAACTCGATAGGGCGGCACTGGAGAGTATCGCGTTCCTGCGCCGCTAGACGACAGAATCGAGAGGACCGAAGGGTCGAGGGCGATATTCAAACCGCCTCCCGGCCATCTGGCTTAGCGCATAATCGTTTCCTCGGCAGAATTACGGGGCGGCTCAAGCGAGGCTAAATAGGACTGCTCCGGGAGGCTGCAGGAACGTGAGGAATGATCCGGATTCCTTACTCACGATCAGTAGCTTCCGACAGCAAGAGATGATGGAGACATCACGGAACAGCGGTCGGTCGCATCACCGAAAAAAGCTGCGCCTCGATCCGACGGCCACCCGCAACGCTAAGCCTCGCGGCGTCGGCACGAGCCAGCGCAAGGAAGGCGGGGAGGTCGGGCCTGCTGCGATCAGCAAGCTTGCCCCGCAGGGGGGCACCGACGTCGGCGAGCAAATATATCCCATGCCTAATGCGGGAGTTTCCAATCAGATATTGGTTTGCGAGTTGGGACTCGATCTTGTCGAGAAGGTTCGCGCGCGACCATCGATGGACGAGCTTTATTTCGACGACGAGGACCGCGCGGTCCCCATGACGTAGCTCGATACGCAAATCGGTGCGCTTTTCGCTGCGCGTGACCGTTTCCTGCGTGATCGCAGCCCATGGCTGGATCCGTTGGTCGAGTTCGTGGCCGAGCCAGGCGCGAAAATCGCTCTCGCCGATCTTCGGGTTTAGGAGGGCACGGCGGTCGAATTCGGAATGATCGAGTGCTTCCGCAATCGCGTCGATCTCCTCGGCAATTCTCGCCGCCAGTTCGTCACCGTTGCGTGGAGGGATGAGGCGGCGCGCGATGAATTGTCCGAACTCGTCGCGAGTCCAGGGCGGACGCTTGCCCGCTGCGTGCGCGTGACCGGCCCGCCAGTCCTGGGCCCACACCGGATTATGCGGTTCGATGACGGTATCGATGAAGGTCAGCAAGGCCTGACGGCCATTGGCAGTATAATCGGCTCCGAGATAATCTTGTGCGGCGCGGCGAACGTCCTCGCGCTCGCGCCGGGGCGTGATCGTCTGAACACCTTCGGATATAGGCTCGTCATCCTCAAAACGCACGATCTCGTGGATGAGCAGCGCTATTTTCAAGCGCCTGTCGCTCGGAAGCTCGGCGATCGTCGGCAGGTTGCGCCCCCGACGACCGCCGAGTAGCTTGCCGAGGGCCATGATGATCTGATGTTCGGCTGCTTCGTCGCCGCGGAAGCGTGCCAGCCAATCACAATATTCGTCGATGGCCGCGACGTCGTGCTGCGCCCAGACGACCAGCCACCGGAGCGCCCGGGGCAGTTGGCCTTCCCAGAACGACGAAAGCGCGGCACGACGCGCTAGGCGGACCAGCCTCGCCAACAGCGCCGACTCTGAGACAACAACGTCGGCCAGCGTTTCGATATCGCGCCGCGCCATTACGGGGTTCGCTTCGGCCCATTCCAGCAGCGTGGGGGCCATGAGCGCCTGGAGATTGTTTGGGAGCAAATCCAGCTGACCGAGCGACGTATTGGAGTATTCGGGGTCCAGGCGCGCGCGCACAGCCAGTTCGCCGAGGAGAATGTCGGCGGCCGAGCGCTGCCAGAAGCCAATATCGGTCTGCGCCAACGCCGCGACCCATGGATCGGGACTGCCACTCTCCCGAAGATAATGCTGAAGCGCGGATAGCTTCACCGGCTCGGTAAGCGCGTTGCCGAAATTGGGATCGGAACGATGGAGCCACCGCAATCCCGATTCCACCAATTGACGTATCTCATATTTATAACGGATATCGGGCAACATCGAGCGAACCCAAGCCTTGGTGCCAGCGACAAGCTGATTACCAAGACGTTCGCCGCGGCGTTCGATGAGCCGCTCCTGCTCTACGACGTCAAAATCCTCCTCGAAGAGATAGGAAAGAAGCAACCCGAGCTCTTTCCCCTCGCCCAAGCGTTTCCAGCGACGCAGCACGCGCAACGGACGCGCCACGGCTTCTTTCCGCTCGAACCAGAATTCGGCAAGGCGACGGCGGCGATAGCCCCAGCTGCGCATCCGGAAGCGGCGCCATCTTCGAACAAGGCCCGTAAATGGGTGCCAGCGCGCCGACTTGAAGGTTCCGGAATCGATCCCAGCGGGATGTCGAAGCGCAAGCCAGACCAGCCTGGCGGCCAAGCGGCGATGCCTCGCGCGCGTGATAGGGGATACCCAGTTGAGCAGAAATTCGGCCCAGCGGCCGCGATGGGATTCCGGCGCAGCGGCATAGCCATCGACACCGAACCGGAGATCGGCTTCGAGCGCTTCGGGGTGGTTCTGCCAAACTTTCGCGAGCCGATCCGCGACCCCGAACAGCGGGTGATGCGGTCCCTCCGCATCGACCGCGGCCTGGATCATGCGCGCGCGCATGCTGGGCGCGTCGGCGAGCGCATCGACGAGCGCATCCCAATCTTCGCGGTCCCGATCGAGCCGTGAGTAGCGGCTTGCCGTAAAGCACGCGTCGATGCTTTCGACCCGTACCTCTTGGGGCACCAAGCGGACCGCTCGCGCGATGATGGTCGAAAGCCCGTCGAAAACCAGTGCTGCGCGCCGCGTGAGAACTGGAGAATCGTGACCGAACAACACGCGCGGGAACGAAGCCCAGGCCAAGCGCTCCAAGCCTGCGAGCAGTTTCAATATGTCGGCTTCGGGCGTGCGCTCGGCAAGCGCCGCAACGATCTCGCTGTCGCGGGAAAACTCGCGGCCCCGGACCTGCGCCAGCAGCAGCAACATGGTGTCGACACCGATTTCGTGCGGATAGGCCGCGCCAATCAATTGGATACGGATATCGTCCTCGCGCCGCTGCGAGAAGTCGGCATGCCGACCCGCCGCGAGAGGGGCGCCCCACGTCAAAAGCGTATCGGCCAAGCGGCGCAAATGAGCACCCGTCCCGCAGGCGATGAGGGCTCGAATAGCATAGAGGCGGACGTCGGTAGGCGTGAAGCCATCGCCGCAAATATGCTCGACCCAGTCGGCCGCGGAGCGATATCGCCCCATCCGGATCATCTGGAGCAAGTGGATGCGCGTTTCGGCGACCTTGGTCGCTTGCGCCAAGGCAACTACGGTAGGCTCAAGTTCAGGCTCGGCAAAGCGTGCGATCGCAGCACTCTCGAAATAGAAACCGGGATCCAGATTGCGATGGGTTTCGCCGACATGGCGTTCAAGGGCAGAAATGAGATCCCCGGTCGCCAGCGCGCGCGGATCGCCATCCTCGATGATGAAATGCGGAGCGACCGCGGTCGTCAAACGAAGAATAGTCTGGTCACGCGCTCCGAGCCAGGCGAGCATGCCTCCGAACCTCTGCGGAACGAAAGACATCCCGAACGTCGTGGCACTGAAGGATTTGAAGAGCTTCGTTGCCGGTACCAGTCCGAGCTGGGGCTCGAGAAAGCGAGCGGCCAGCATCGACTCGATCTCGGGACGGTAGAAGCGGACACGGCCACGCCCCGCTGGGGTGAACAACGGTGTGGCCAGCAGCTGCCGCACATCATTAACGGAAAGCGCAAGGGGCGGTTCGGCAAGCAGCGCCGTCGCGTCGAGTGCGCCGGCATCGCCCTTGTCAAACCCAAGGTCGCGAGCTTCCATGACAACGACGGCAAAAGCCAAGAGAGATGCAGCTTTCCAAGCCGTATCGAGACTAAGTTCGATCCGGCTGCGGCTGTCCGCGCCATCGACAAGACGTCGGTTGACCGATGCTTCGAAGATCGCGGTACGCGAACGAAGCAACGTCCGCTTGGCCGGCTCGCCCAATGCCGCGGCAAAAAGGCTCGCGAAATGCACGGCATCCATCGGAGTGCGAACCTCGTCCCAAAGCTGTTCGGCATCGAGCGCCGAAAGCAGCTCGCTCGCGCTCTGTTCGCTGTCGATCGCGATCGCGATCATGCGCACGCGATCGCGATCGAGCGGCGCAAAGGTCAGGCTCGCTAGGCCATTCTTCTTGTCAGGCGGGAGGTTCAGGCGATTGCGGGCGGCAACTTGCCGCGCGGCGAAGGCGTTGACGTGGCTTTCCTCCGTATCGCCGTGCCATTCGCTCGCGCGGCAGGAAATGACGACGCTGGATCGGGCGAAATCGCTCCCGACCGCGCGTTCAAGCGTCGCAAGCGCGTCGCGCAGCGGCTCCGCACCCTTGCCCTTCGGGAGTTTGGCTTCGTCGACCGAATCAAGAAAGAAGACAGCCTCGCGTCCCGAACCACGCCATGCCTGAAAGAGGCTGCCCTGGGCCGTCGACTCAAACGCTGCGTCGATGCTCTCACCAAGGAGTCTCTCGATCCTCAGGTAGAAGGCCGGGCGCCTAGCCGCATTGAGGCGATCGGTCTGAGCTCGGAACTCATAGGATTTCCCTGCGCCCGCCTCGGCGAGCAATGCCACCGTGCGATGGCCCAATAGCCAAGCCCAGTCGCGGCGCTCCTCCCGATCCGCCAGAACCTCGGCCCATATGCTGTCGCCGTCCTCGTCATGACGGGTGTGGGACACGAAGCGGCGGTCGAGTTCGATGAAGTCGGGCGGGCGGCGATCGCTATCCATCGTCAGCGCCTCGTCGATCGCGCGCAGCACCGCATGCCCACGTCGAGTCGGCAATTTCGCCACTCCATTCGCCACCCCATCCCCATAGCGCCTTCGCTAGAACCTCGCCCCTTCGTGTTCAACTCGCTTCGATGCCGCTTTGGGGAGAATATGCGTCGCTGCCGTTTGGCAAGGTCGCGTGAAATTTGGCCTTGAACGGCGCCGGCAGATGCCTATTTTCCATGATGTCAGGTCCGGCATCAGACAAGGATGCCCGAAAAGACGCTGGCCCGCCTCGCGGCAGGGCACGGCTGAACCGCTAAGGATTGCGGCCACTGACCTCCCCCACATTCCTGGTGGGCGAGGTCGCGCGCCGCGGGTGCCCTCGCCTTCTTATCCTTAGAGAAGATTTTATGAAATTAGACCCTGCCGTTGTCGCGACCGACGCCGTGACCCGCCAAATGACAGCCTTCGCGATTGCGGGGCTCGCCAGCATGATCGAGACGCAGTTGCTCGACAGTCTGAAAATGGGCGCCCCGGCAGGCGTTCCCATCAACATGTCGCATGATAAGCACCGGCTTATCGGTTGGGCGCTGCCCAAGGGTGTCTATGTCGCGAAAGATATGGCGCGGCAGGTGGCGCTGATGCTCGGCGCCGAGACGACCGAGGAACTGGAGCAATTCGGCAAATTGCGCGAAGCCTTCCGCGAGCATGCCGAGGAACGTCGCGCTACCCCCCATCTTGCCGAGCTTCGGGATCGGTTGGTCGGTTTCGCCGGTGACGACTGCAAGGTCGAATGCAGCGAGGCGGCCGCGTTGTGCGCGCCCGGGCTCGCCGCAGCGATATTTCCGGACCTGTTCGATCCGGAAAGCCCCATCGTCGACAAGGATGGCCTCATCGATCTGGACGCCCTGTTGAGCGTTGCCGAACAAGTCGAGCCCGGCGTGTTTCACGAGCGGTCGCGCGATTTGATTCTGTTCGCTCATCCCTTTTTCAGGCGAAATCTGTCGAGACGCAACTGCCTCAACCAATATGTTCTGCGCAGCTTCTGCGCGGCGGCCGAAACCGAGGAGGTGCGGGGCCGCCTGCGCCTCGATCCCGATATGGTGGGGCATCCCGGCAGCGTGCGTCCGATCATGGAACTCGAATGGTGGAACGGCCCATCATACAATGACGATATCTCAACGATCCCGACAGGAGTCACGGAGCACAAGAGCAGCGGGCGAGAGCGGGAATATTCCGAGATCGACAAGACACAGCTCTGGTGGAAGGATCCGGAACGGCGGGGCGCAGCGCAAATCCGGACGTTTGAGATCGAAGAGTTGATCGAGCAGCCGAGTGTCGGGCTCGGCGATAACAATTTCGGGTGCCGGTACGCCCACGCCGAATATGATGCGGATGCCCGTCATATCTCGCATTTCGACGGCGCGATCAGGGCCTATGGGGGCGACGCCTATCTCGAGCGCATCGATCTTCGTATCGACCGCGCCGGCAAACGCTCATCCTATAACAAGCTGTTCCGGCTCGACGGCGAAATTCCGGTTCCGCAGTGGAAACGCGTCCTGTCCGATTTCTACCGCGGCAACCCGCTGGTTCCCGAATATCTCGGCGCACCGTCCGAGGCAGACACCCCACTTCCCTCTCCGCCCCGGGAAACGGCCGACCGGCAGACGCCGGCGCTCGCATTCTATGTCAGCTATGAAATAGCGGCGCGGGATGGACCGCCGACTCTCTCCGCCTCGCCCGACGAGGTTATCGAGTGGGACGGGCAACCAATTAGATTCGTGGAGGCCGGGCCCGGCCCGCTCGGCGAGCTGGTCGGATCCTACACCGATCAGGATCGATTCGGGCTGCTGCATTGGGAATCCCCGGTGGTCAACATCAGCCCGATCCTCCTGCCGGGGATGCCGGCGAAGCAGGAAGACTGGGTCGCTCTGGCGCATGACCTCGTCGGGTCGATCAGGGTCTGCGCGAGCACAAGCGAATGTGCATGGGTTTCGGTCACGGTGCGCTGGTTCGGTGATGGCCTCGCGAGGAGCTTTTCTGTCGGTGGGACCGCACCGCTCGTTGCCGATTTTCTCGAGATTGCGACGACCATCTTACGGGTAGATCGCAGTGCGTCCGAGTGGATCGAGGAATTGCAGACATTGCTTCTCAAACTCGCGCCCGAGCTCGACGCCCCGGTGGATTGGCCCGCGAGCCTCGCGAAGCAAGCCCGGATTGTCTTGCCGCGCGACGCAACCCAAGTGCGATTTGTGTGGCCGGGTGCGATCGCATTGCCGACACTGCCAGACGCCGACGAGACGCCCGGGTCAAGCTAGGCACGCGGCGGATGCTGCCTGAGCGCGTCGATCAGGAACCGGGCTTCGCGTTCGAGCGCCCGAAGCTTTCGGTCGTTGCTGAGCACCCCGTCGAAGAAGGTGGCATAGGCGGCGATATTCGCATCGATAACATCATTGGCGATGCGCGCTTTGGGCAAGGTGGCGCTGCGCCCCTCCTCGACCCAGCGGATAAAGAGCAAGGCCATGCACAGGCAATAGCGGAACACGGGGAGATTGACGATTTCACCCGGCGCCATGCGCTCGGGCAAAACTTTCGTGCTCTGCGCGATGTCGATGCTGCTCCGGAAGATCAGGTCGAAAAGCTTGGCCTGAACGGCGGCGGATCGCGGCTGCTTCGTCCGCAGCGCCGCGATTTCGCCGGTCGTGAAGCGCGCGGCCTGCCCTTGAAACAGCGTGATGATCGTGGGAGCAGCTTCGGTCAGGCTGTCGATATGCCGCGCGGCCAGTGCCGCTGTCGCTTCAATTTGGGCGTTGGACGAAGCATCGCCGTCCACCGCTTGTCGCACGCGGCGGCAGAAGCGCGAGAATTCCGCAGACTTCTGGCGATCGATCAGCCGCCGCTGCAACCCCGCGGACCGCCCCTGAAACCGCATCAGGTCTTCGGACGACCGCAGTATTTCGACCTGCCGCGTGAACCGCGAGAGGATGGCGATCGAGCATGGCAGGGTAATCAGGGGCTCGCGTTTATGGGCTTCGAGCAGGACGAACTCGGTAACCACCACCATGTTTTGGGGCGACGTGGAAAGATATTCCTCAAGCTCCGGCGTTCGCAAATAATTGCTGTCGACGATCCTGCGCACGATTGTCACCCACACCTCCCCGTGCGCAACGACTGAAAAACGCATATCGCGCGAATGGCTGTTCGTCGGCTTTCGCAAGCAGGTCCAGAACGATATTGTGCGCTACCGGATCGAGCGTGTGGAAGCTGGAAAATCAAACCATGTCACCCCCACGTCAAAGCAATCGCCCGCTCAATCAACGCTCTCTTTCTCGGCCATGCCGATCATCTCATCGGTGACGGACAGCGGCTGCTCCGCAAACCACTGCGAGACACGCGCAAGGTGTCGCAGCACTTCGTCGTCAAAATGGACCTCGATCCCAAAATCGCGTTGAAAGGCCTCTTTCGCTTTCGCGGCCTGATCGAGCAAATCTTGCGCGAGATTCTCGCTACGTCGCGAATACATATCTTTGGTGTCGAACCGGATTTTGCGAAATTGGGTGTAGTGCGCGTTATGACCCGCATTGTCGCGGACCGAGCTTCCGAATTCTGTCTCGATCTTCTTTCGCGCTTCCGAACGAGCGTTTTCGACCGACTTCTGGAGCGCCGACCCCAAATGATGGCTCATGTCGAACAGAAAGACTTGGTCGATGTCTCGCTTCAAAGGCGCAAAGTCGATCTTCTGCCCGAGCGCATCATGTTGTCCGACGAGTTCGTCGTAGAGCAGCCAGTTTGCCTTCCAATCGGCGCCGCTGCTCCAGCGCCCGCGCATCACCTGTGCCATGACCACCTCGCGGCTGTATATCGCGACGACATTCTTCAACCGATCGATGAGATCGGCAGCCTCCCTTTGCTTGTCCTCCCAAAGCTCGGCTTCGAAGCCCAGACCTTTGAAGCGTTTGAACCGCGCGAGGTTCGAATAGAGAAAGCTGAAGAAACCGATCGCAAAAACTGCCGAGGCGCTGGTGATCTTCTCATCGAAGATGAAAACAAAGCCGAACGTAAGGCAGGCGATGCCGACCAGCGCAAACAGCACGCGCTCCCAATTCCCTGACAGATATTTCACGACTTTCATTGGCGTCCTTCCCTCCTCGCTCGGCTTACCGGACGCAGACGTCGATGTCATGAGACGTGTGGGCTATGCCGCCCCCTGACGACCCACATTGGTCGAGCCAATGAGCCAAGCTTAGGATTGGCCAGCCAGCATATCATTGGAATTGTATCTTAACATCTGTAGTGATAAGAACTAATCCTATTGTTAGGATATCAGCATGAAGAGTGCCGACAGGATCGCCAGCGAAGCCGCCGCCTATTTAGCCGGTGCCTTCAACATGCCCGTCGACCTCACACCAGCCGCACCCCGCAACCTCCCCCATTTCCTGCTTGATCGCTACCGTTTTTGGGATGCCGAAATACTCGGGCAGCGCGTGCTGTTCATGCAGCCGGATGAGCCGTGGGCAGCGCCAGGGGACATTGCGAAGCACCAAGGGACGGCGCGCCAGCATCTGTCCGGCATGCCGATCATCCTGCTGCTCGAAACGCTGCCCGCTGCGCTTCGCGACCGGCTGATCGCCCACAAGGCCGCATTTCTTTGCCCGAAACACCAAATCTATGTTCCCGAGCTGCTGCTGGCGCTGAGCGAGCACCCCCAAAGGCCAAAGCCCCCGCCCGCCGATCAACTCTCGCCCACGGCGCAGCTCATCACAATTGCCCGTCTTCATGGCATGGACATCGACAGCGCCAGCCTCGGCGAATTGGCAAAACGATTTGATCTGGCCTTGATGAGTGTGAGCCGGGCGTTTGACGAACTCGAAACGCTGGGGTTGATCAAGACCTTCCGCCAGTCACGCCAGCGCCGCGTCCGCTTCCGCGCGGAAGGCGCCGATTTGTGGCGCGCAACCGAGCAGCGACTGAGGTCGCCTGTCCGCAAGCTGCGGACCGTCCGCGGCCGACTGTCCTCGGATCAGCTTGTGCTGGCCGGGCTCAGCGCGCTGTCCAGCTATACGATGCTCGCGCCGCCCCGCATCGAGCGATATGCGGTCGATGCGACGTCGTGGAAAGGCCTCGTCCGCGAGCTCGCCGTCGAAGAAGCCTGGGACGGCGAGGAAGACGTGGTCGAAATCGAAACATGGCGATATAACCCGCTACCGCTGGTCGACCATCTGATAGCCGATCGGATTTCCCTGTATCTGTCGGTGCGGGACAACCCCGACGAACGCGTCGCGCTCGCGGCGGAACAACTTCTGGAGCCCCTTGGATGGTAGTCGGTATCGAGCGTTTTCGTGATCATTTCGCGGGACATGAGCATCAATTCGTCCTGATCGGCGGCGCTGCTTGCGAACTGATCATGGACGAAGCGGGCCTTCCGTTCCGGGCGACCAAGGACCTCGATCTCGTCCTGATTGTCGAAGCGCTCGACCCGGCCTTTGCCGATCGATTCATGGCGTTTATCGAGGCAGGCCGGTATGAAATCCGCGAACGCAGCGAAGGTGATCGCATTCTCTACCGCTTCGCAAAGCCCGCCGGCGACTATCCTGCGATGATCGAGCTCTTCTCCAATGCGCCAGAAGGCTTGCCGATCAAGGATGGCGACATGCTCGCCCGTCTATCCATAGGAGAAACCGCCGCGAGCCTTTCGGCCATCCTGCTCAATCCCGACTATTACGCCTTCTTGAAGTCGATGGTGCGCAACCTCCAAGGAATCCCGGTACTCCAGGAAGAAGCGATCATCCCGTTCAAGGCGCGCGCCTGTACCGACCTCACCGCACGCAAGGCGGCAGGCGAAGACGTGAGCCAAAAGGATATCAAGAAGCATCGCAACGATGTCGCGCGCATGCTCCAACTGCTGCCCGCAGGCACCACTTACGAGCTTCCCGGTAAGCGTGGTCAGGAAACCGCCATCGATTAGCTGTCGCGGGATTTAGCGTCGGCGTAGGCGGCTTTTCCCTGCGCCCTTCGCTTGGCGAGCTTTGCCATGCGTGCGCTGATCTCGTCGGGGCTGATATCGGCGGGGTCGAAGGGTCGGCCATACCATTCGATCATGGATTTGCGTTCGGGATGACGCGGCTTGGACATGGCCTCAAGGAACTCTTCGAACCCTGGTGTGCCACCGACATCTTCGGGCGGGGCTCGCCGTTCGCCATCGACGAAGCGGGGGTAATTGGTGCCGGGAATGGTGGATGAGATCTCTTCGATCTCGATACGATGTCGCCAGTTGTCGCCGAAATCATAGGTGTAGGTGAAGCTGGTTATGCCGCGCTCGACGAGCTTGTTGATGCGCATATGGGCGGCGTCGCGGGTGCGGACCATGAAAGCATCGTCATCATCGAAGCGGATGCCATAGGCGGCATCGCCAATGTCGAACTGGAACAGATGGTAGTTCTCGAAGAGCATGCAGGCCTGGATCGCGAGGTGCAGGGTCTTGAGGCTGTTGGTGACGGGAAGTTCGACACGGCGCCAGATGGCGGGCTTCATGTCTTCGAGCGTTATGCGAATCCGTGCGATCTGGTCGGTCATGCCGCCATGCTGACGGGTGCGCTTTGCGCTGTCCAGTTCCACGGCATGAGCTCGTCCCAGCGGGAGGCGGGCCAGCCCGATGCGATCTTCTCGATGACATCGGCGATATAGGCCTGCGGCTCGACGCCGTTGAGCTTGGCTGTCTCGATGACCGAGTAGGTGGCAGCGGCGCGTTCGCCGCCAGCCTTCGATCCGGCGAACAGCCAGTTCTTGCGGCCGATCGCGATGGCGCGGATCGCGCGCTCGGCGATATTGTTGTCGATCTCCGCGATGCCGTCATCGATGTAGCGGGTGAGCGCATCCCAACGCTTGCGGCCATAGGCAAGCGCCTTCGCCATCGCCGACTTGGGCGACAGACGACGCAGGGCGTCGTCGATCGCGCCGCGAAGCGCATCGATCTGCGGCCTGGCTTGCTCCTGTCGTTGTCGGCGCCGGATATCGGGCGGCTGGCCGCGCACATCCTCTTCGATCCGGTAGAGCCCGGCGATACGTGTCAGCAGGTCGGTGGTAAGCGGCGTCGGGCTCGTCTGGTGGCACTCGAAGATCTTGCGGCGAAAGTGTGCCCAGCAGGCGACCTCGCGGATGCGGTTGCCTTCATAGAGCTTCTCATATCCGGCATAGCCGTCGGCCTGGAGAAGGCCGGTGAACGATCTGAGCTCGCTCTGCGGATGGATGCCGCTGCGATCAGGGGTGAACCGATACCAGGCGAGTGCCGGGGTTGCGGCGCCCGATGCGCGATCATCGACGACATAGGCCCAGAGCCGTGCCTGCGCGGTGCGGCCCTTGCCGGGCACGAGCATCGGCACCGGCGTGTCGTCAGTGTGCAGCTTGGCGGCCTTCAGCCCTTCTTCGCGGATGCGGCTGACGATCGGGTCGAGCAGATGCGCGGCCTGGCCCGCCCAGCCGGCGAGGGTGGAGCGATCGATGTCGATACCCTGCGCTGCCATCATCTCTGCCTGGCGGTAAAGCGGGAGATGATGATCGAACTTGTTCACGACGACATGGGCGAGCGTGGCAAAGCTCGCCTTACCGCGTGCTATCGCCTTCGCTGGCGCCGGTGCCTGGACGATCTTCTCACAGGCGCGGCAGCTATACTTGGGCCGCACGGTGCGGATAACGCGCCACTGGACCGGGGCAATATCGAGCTGCTCGTCGCTGTCGTCGCCAAGCGGGCGCAGTGCGCCGCCGCAATCGGGACAGGTGCAGTTGCCGGCCTCGGGCTCGATCCGCCGTTCGGCGCGCGGCAGATGATCGGGCAGAGCGCGCACCGGCGAGGGTCGCTCGGCGGGTGCTCTGTCGGCGGTACGGCTATCCGCGACCTCGGCTTCGCCTTCGAGCTCCTCGAGGGCGAGCTCGAGTTGCTCGATCTGCAGCGCGAGCTTCTCCGACGACTGGCCGAAGGTCATGCGGCGAAGCTGCGCAAGCTGGTGACGGAGGGTATCGATCAGCGTGTCGCGGGCCGCGAGAGCGGCTTCGAGCTCGGCGATCCGGGCGTCCTTGTCGATGATGGAAGAGGCTGGTTCCGACACCCCGGATGCCTAGCAAAACAGGCTCCGCAATGCCAGTAAAACTAACGATAATCCGCCGCTTTTTACCCTGCGAGCAAGGGTGCCGCGGTGCGTTCGGGACGCCGCCAGTCGATGCCTTCGAGCAGCATCGAAAGCTGCGCCGCGGTGAGGCTGACCTTGCCCGCCTTGGTGATCGGCCAGACGAACCGGCCACGGTCCATGCGCTTCGAGAAGAGGCACAGGCCCTGGCCATCATACCAGAGCAGCTTGACCAGATCGCCGCGCTTGCCGCGGAACGCGAACAGCGCGCCCGAGTGCGGACTCTTCTCCAGCACCTGCTGCACTAGCACCGCGAGGCCGTCGAACCCCTTGCGCATATCGGTGGCGCCGCAGGCCAGATATATCCGTGTCGTCGGCGGTAACGGGATCATCGGGCAAGGACGGACATCACCCGGGCCAGCGCATCGGCATCGACCGCCGCGTCGACGGTGAGCCGCACGCCTGACGGCAGCTCGATCCCGATCTGGCCGCTGCCTGCCGTTGCCGGGGCCGGAACGGACACCTCCACCTCGGCGAACGAGGGTGCCGGCGTGCGCTTCGCTCCCGTCAGATCGCCAGCCAGGGCCTGTCGGCGCCACGTATAGAGCAGCCCGCTGCCGACCGCGTGCCGCTGGCATGTCGCCGAGACCGAGCCGTCGGGGCCAAATGCCTCGCGCAGGATCGACAGCTTCTGATCCACCGACCAACGGCGACGGCCGCCAACGACCGCGATCCGACTGCTCATACGATCACTCATATGACCAGTCACAAGAGCACTCGCTCCCGCCGCTCCGATATCCTCGCTCATCACCGCTCCTCGCAAAGAGCGGCTATCAGCACCCCGGAACGCCGTCCCGCAAGGCGGCCTTCACACCACGGTTACGCTTCCCGCAAGCGTCGCCGAGGACATGAAGGCGTTCGTCGACACGCTGGCTGGACAAGAGGATTTCGATCCCAAGCAATTCGATGTGGCGATGAGCCGCGCCGACGTCGTCGACCGCCTACGCGCCGCCTACCGCCTCTAGCCTCGCGCCAAGATTAAGTCAGTCGGCGAGCCCAGCCTGGGTCAGCGGGTCGGTGGCCTTGCGAACCCGGTCGAGACCGCGATCGATCATCGCCGAGACGAGGTCGAGGCTGTCGGCTTCCGGAAGCGATGGCCGGTGTGCCTTGTCGCCATAGCGCGCCTGTGGCCTCTGCTGACTCAATCTGTTGAACAGGGCGACGAAGCTCGCATCGATATTGCCAAGCTTCGCCCAGGCATTGATCTCGCTTGCGATCATCCCGTGTTTTTTCGAGTGCACGGCGCGGCTGCGCTTCAAGATGAGCTCGGCTTTCGAGACGAGTTCGGCCGCACTGAAGAGATTGTCGACGGCAGGACCCGCATTGCCTTCGCCATGACTGACGCGCGCGGCGGCAAGAAATTCGCTGGCGAGTTCGAGCATGTCCTTGGCCTTCGCCCGGCCGCTCAGAAAATTGAAGAACATCCGCCACGAATCGCCGCTGTTGACGATCGTGAAATGGCCATTGTCGAGCAGGTCGTCGGGCAGCTCGTAGCGTTCCAGGAACGCGGTGTCCGACTGAAGGACGACATCGCCCGCTTCGAACGCGCGCGGGGCGCGCAGCAAGCCTTCCCCGCCGACTTCATCGTTGAAGAGAACCCGGTTCGGGCCTTCCGGCGGAAACAGCGCCTGCGCAATGAAGAGTCGGAAGTCATCCCCGATGGCCCCCGCTTCGCGGCGGCGTTCGATTTCGGGCAAAAACGTCATGTGCCACATTTGCGCGAACGTGCGATCCCAGCCCTCAAGCGCTTCCCAGGGAGGTTTTTCGTCAGCGGAATCGGGAGCATCACTCACCTTTCCGAACATAGAGGCTCTGCGGACGGGAGCAAAGAACAAGGTGCGACATGCGTGACAGATGCTAGAATACCGCGATGAGCGAACAGCCCCATGGACTTACGCCTGAACAGAGTGCCTTTCTGTCAAGTTTCGTCGAACGCAATGATCCACGAACCTTGCTCGTCGCCCCGCCCGGGTCGGGCAAGACTTCGATGGCACGCATCGCGGCGATGCAGTTGCTGCTCGAGGGGGCCATCGACCGCGTGCTCCTTGCTGCCGGCACCCGCATGCTTGCGGAGCAATGGCGGAAAGAGCTCCCCGCCGAGGGCCGAGCGCTTGAATCCATCGCGGACCGGATCACGGTCGCGACCTATGCCGGCTTGAGCGCCAATCCCGATGACTGGTTGGCCGATCAATCTCCGGGAACGAAGTGGCTCCTGGTGTTCGAAGATGTTGAATGGGATGCCGGGCGGGCGGACATGCTCGCCGCTGACGCGCTCGCCCGCTTTCCTGGTTCGCGCGCCCTCTTTATTGCGACCGATACCCCGCCGCTCGGCGTCGACACGCGCTTCACGTTCAACCGCGAGCTCTTCGGACGTGACGCCCTCGGTCAGCCCGCAGCGCAATCCCGGCTTCGCCCGCTGGCGCCGAGCATAGGGATACTGGAGAAGGTCAGCCAACGGCTTGTCCGGATCGATGAGTTGGGCTGGCGCGATTTCGAGCGGCTGATCGCACAGATGCTCGAGGCCGAGGGGTATCAGGTCGAGTTGATGCAGGGTTCGAAGGACGGCGGCGTCGATGTCGTTGCGGTCAAGAATCTCGAGGGCATCGGCCTGCTGAAGTCGGTGTGGCAGGCGAAGAAGCATCGTATCGACCGGAAGGTCGGCTTATCGATGGTCCGCGAACTCGCCGATACGCGGATCGAACATGGCGCGAGCAAGGCGATTATCGTCACCACCTCGTTCCTCACGAGCGGCGCGTTGGCGCGGGTGGAGCGCGATCGCTATCAGCTTGGAAAGGTCGATCGGGACGAGCTCGACGATTGGATCGCCAGGACATTGCGCGGCTGAGCCGAAAGGAGGGCCAGCACTCGATCCCCAAAGCGCCGATCAGAGCGTCTTTGGAGCCGGACGATCGGATTGAGCATATTGAAAGTAGATCCGCGCCGCCCGGCCCTGGTCATCCCGGCCGGGGACAGCCCGCACCGTCTTGCTCTGATATCCCGCCTGCAGGACTTCAGCCTCCGTCATCGCAAGATGGGCCATCAGGTGCAGGACGGATCGCTTGCCCTCATCATTATCGTTGATGGCTTCTTCGCGAAGATGCGCCTCGAGCGCTCGCCGACGTCGGCGTTGGCCCCAGAGAAAGCGGGTGTAGGCCAATGACGCGACCGCCGCCGTGAGGATGGCCGATATATTCGCAATGATTTCGAGGATGCCCGTGTCCATATGTCCTCCGCCGGATGATTCTAGCCGTGCTCACGCGACGACAGCATTTGCAGGAGATGGCCGCTCCTACTGTCGACCGTCCTTACCAAGGCCGGCGCGACATCGCCGGCATCCGCAAAGAGCGCGATGCAGTCGCGCCCTCCGTCGGTGGCGCTGCGATAGAGGATGCCGTCAATCGGCTTTCCCTTGGCGGTCCGGAGGAAGGTCCGGAAATATTCGGTGACGATCTGCGTCGGCACATATTCGATATGGACCCGGTCATCCTTTTCGACCCTTTTCCGGAGATCGCCGAGGAACTTCCGCATGAAGATCGCGAAGTCGTAAAGCGGCTGACGTCTTGGATCGAAGATGCTCATAAAGAGCGACTGCGTCAGGTCAAGAACATGAATGTCCCGGCCGAGTCCGAAGAGTGCCATCGTGTGACGATCCTTATCGGAGGCGAGCGTCTCCGCGCGCGCCGTCGCTTCGTCGACCGCTCCGTAGAACATCGGGATACCGGCGGGACTCATACGACTTTGCGAGGCCCGATCCTTAGGCGGCGGGCCGAGATCGGCGGGCGCCTTGAAGTGTTCGCCTCGCTTGCGATAGCGGCAACGATAGAATGCGGTGCCGGTCTTCAGCTTGCGGATCATGCGCGCCCGGCGGCATTTGTTCGCCACGGCGGCAAGCAGTTCGCTGGGCCTGATCCGTTCCTCATCGTCGGACGGCGCCGTCCCCTCGAAGAAGTAGCGGCGCTCATGCTTCACGACATCGACGAAGCGATCCCAGCTCCACGCGAGCACCTCATGGTCGCGCGCCGCATAGGGATCGGTTTCGCTCCAGGTCCAATCGGGCAGTGCGCCCGCAATATCGTCGATCAGGCCATCACGCGCAAATTCGGTCAGGTCGAGATGGTCGTAGCAGAGTTCGAGGCTGTCGTAGGTCGATGCGCCGACATATTCGTCATCGGCCCAGCCGACGCCCTGATTGGCATCGTCATAGCGCGAGCAAAGACCTTCGAAGATGAATTGGGTCACGACATCGAAAGGCGCGCCCTTCGGCACCTTGCCGCGCCCGCAATAATAGGAGCAAGGCTGGTTGGTGATGGATTTGCGGATGAAGGAGCGCAGCGCGCCATCTTCGAAGCAGGCGGCCGAGACATAGACGCCAGGTCGCGGATCGATGCGCCCCGATTCCATCATCGCTTCATAGTAGCGTTTGGCAGTCCCCATTGATCGCGTCGCCGCTAGACCGTCGGCTCGACGCGATCGAACGGTTCGGGATGCCTTCCCTCGCCGCTCTCCACAATCCGCCGCCAGCGCAGTCCGCTCGATGTTACATGCCGTCCGGCTCCCTCGTGACGCTCGGTGAGCGCCGCGCAGATTCCCATTTCCTCCTTCATCGACACGTCCTTTTCTTTCCCTTTCGACGCCGCAGCCCAATAGGATCGAGCGCCGTCTTACCGCCGCAATGGTGCCGAAAGAAAGGCGCATGAACTGGTGGCGCACCATATTTGCTGATAGTCCGCGCCGATGTTATCGACCTTGCTTCTTGATTGCGTACTATTCCGGCGACTGACCGGTCGCCTCCAACCGAAGCTCGTTCATCCTACCGCCCGTGCCTTCCGTTTCGAGGAATGGCAACGCATTGCCGCAGACGATGCGCTCGACACGCGTGACCTGACGATCGCGCGTGTCGCCCGGCTTATCGGCGCGAACCTCGGGGTGCTCCGAACCAATTACCTTGCGCCGCTCTTCGAGGGCGTCGCGCGAGAAACGATCATCAACCTGGCAGTTGCCGACGCCAATCGCGCCTGGGTGATTCTACGCAGGCAACATAACGAAGCGGTCGCGACCGCGATGGCCAGCGGGCGTCCCGGCTATTATTCGTCGCTCGGCGAGATCGGCGTCGCCACGGCGGGCGGCGGACCCGAGATTCCGATCGACCAGGCAAACAACAATCTGATCGACACGCTGCCCCATTGGTTCGGTATCGCGGCGGAAGCGCCACCCGAACCAGGCACGCCGACGCTCCCGCTCGATCAGATCGCGCTTCGCGCCCAGCTGATGCTCAATCTCGAGCATAGCTACCGACACATATGGCAGGAAGTCCTATGGGAGCCTTGGCATCTCGTCGAAACCGAGGATCGTCTTCATCTCGTCGCGCTGTTTCCGGAAGACATGGGGCGCTGGCAGGCTTGGGAGCATCGCGACAAGGCATTGGCAGCGCAATATTCCTTGGTTGCCCGCAACCTCGAACGGCATCTCGGTCTCGCGGTGACCCGCCTTCCGCGCACCGTCGTCGGGGCCGACGAGACCGGCGCGCTGCGCCTCGGCACCCCGACGGCCGAGCAGGCCGAACTGCACCGCTCGATGCTCGAGGTCGTCGAGGATTCCTATCTCGGCCTCTTCTTCGATCAACAGATCGGTCCAGTACCCGGGCTTACGCCGCGCCTGCTCGAATCCGCAATCTGCATTCTCCAGGACGCGCTCCATGTCCTGCTTCCAGACGATCTCGATCCGGCGACCTTCGCATCGGATTATCACGAGATGCTAAGGTGCGCGCTCGATCGAGACGCCGTCTTACGCCTGCTGATCGATGCCCTCGCCATCAACCCGGCACTGGCCGATGCGGTGCTGGGGGTCCTCGCGGTCGATCCGATCGGTGCCCTCAAGCAGTTGTTCGTCACCGGACTTTGGCATCGGCCGCTCATCGCGACCGCCGATGGCAAATTGATGCCGGTCGCGGGGGCTCTGATGTGGGGATCGCCGCTCAGGCGAACCGAACGCTGGCTTCAGGATGCCGGTGGCCCCGACCTCTCGACGACGAGTTTCGGGCTGCGCTTCGAAGCCGATTACCGGGATCGGCTGGCAACGGCGCTGTCGGCAAATGACATTCTGGCGCCGGAAAGCGGCCTGTCGTCGATCGCGGCCGGCGAGGCCGGAGAAGAGATCGATCTGCTGGTCCGCGTCGGCTCGACCTGCATCGTGGGCGAGATCAAATGTCTCGTCTGCCCTTCCGAGCCGAACGACCGCTTCGACTATCTGCGCAAGCTGGAGGATGCGTGCAAACAGGCGCAGCGCAAGGCGCGCTGGATCGAGCGCCATCCCGAGGAAGCGGTGAAGCGCATTGGCGTGGCGACCACGGCGATGCGCATCGTGCCGCTCGTTCTCGTGAACCAGAGCAATGGCATCGAATGGGCGTTCGACGATTGCCTCGTTACGGATACGCGATTCCTCGAGCTGTTTCTTGCTGGAGGCGAATTTTCGTCCGGGGCTGCGCTCTTCAACGAGAATAGCGGGCAAACGCCGGTGTACGTCCCCCGGCGCCTCTATCGCGACGCCCGAGAAGCGGAGGCGATGCTCCCGGCGATCTTTGCCGCGATTCCGGGTATGGACCCGTTTCGTGACGCGGTTCGCTGGGTCGATATGCCGGTGCCATCCATGGGCGAGCGGAGGCTCTTCATGCAATTTCCGATGATGGATGTGGAAGCCTATGAAGCGAATATGGCGATTCCTGAAGCGCTCGAACGAGGCCGGGGAATGACATGAGCGAGCCCGCAAGCGCTGTCGATGCGAAGCTCGACCTCGTCTTTTCCGGCCAATCGGTCGACTGGAAGGGCGCGCGCATTCCCGCCGAGAAACTCAAATCCCGGCTCTTTTCGAACGCCCACGCCGGCCCGCCCTTCGTCATCGGCCTCAACAACGCGGTGATCGACGGCGACCTGTTGCTTGACGAGATCGGCGAGAGCAGTGGCCCCTTGTCGCTTCAAATCCTCGGCTGCCGGCTCGGTCAGTTTCGCGCCCGCACGTCGCACTGGCGGCAACTGGTCATCGCCAACTCGCGCCTCGACTGCATCGACCTGCCGCAAATGCGCGTCGATCACAGCGTCGCGATCGAGCTTTGCAAGGTCAAACGCTGGCTCGAGATGCGCGAAAGCCGTGTCGGCGGGACCGTCTCGCTGTGCGGCAGCAGCTTTGCCGGTTCAGACGATCGGGGCGCAGTGGTCGCAACCAATGCCCTTATCGAGGGCGATTTCGCCGCACGTGATGTGCGGACCCGCGGCTGCTTCGTCGCGAACCGGATCGATGTGGGGGGCAGCGCCTTCTTCGATGGAGCCGAGCTCGATGGCCGCGACGCCGAAGAACCCAAAGCGCTCGATCTCGCGCGCGCGCGGGTGGCGGGGTCGGTCAGATTGTGTCCGGGCAAGGGCCGGTTTATCGCGCATGGGCGCATCCACGTCGACTCCGCCGATTTCGGCGCGATGGCGATCAAGGCGGCAAAACTCGATGGCTGTGGGCAGCCGGCGATCGTCGGCGACCAGCTCCAGGTTCGTGAAACCCTCGATATCAGCGGCCTGACCTCGCACGGATTGCAGAAACTCGAAGTTGAGGGCGCGCTCCGCTTCGGCTCGTCGATCATCGGCCGGCAAATCCAATGCTTCGATGCCGCCTTTTCCGGCGCGGACGAGCTTCTCGTCCTGCACAATTGCCGCGTTGGCGGCGACGTTATGATTGGCCATGCATCGGCAACGACAAGCTTCGCCGGGACGCTCAATGTTGATCTCTGCGACCTCGAAGGCCGCCTGATCCTCGAATCGCTCGATTTCTCGGGCGACGAGGCGGGCGCAAATGCCCGGCAGGCGCGGATCGCCAAAGAAATCACATGCTACAATATCCGGGCAAGTGGTCCGCTGCGGCTTGATAACAGCGAAGCCAACGGGCTTCAGATCGAGAATGTCGAACTCGTCCGCACCGCGCTCCCAACGGTTCGCGACGGGCTTCCCGAGGCCTACTCGCATCCCGAGGATGTGCTGCTCGAACTGATGCACATTCGCCTGCGAAGCGACATGCGTCTGCAAAATGTCGTGGTGACGAACGGGAACATCCGCATGGGCGAAGCCACGATCGGTGGCGGCGCTCAATTTTCGGTCGTTTCGGTCGACGCCGGCAACCGGCTGGCGCTTATCGCACAGGGAGCCAAGATTGGCGGCGGCTTCCAGCTCGCCGGGACGCCGCAAGCGCCCGCGATGATCGGCGGCGAACTCTCGTTAATGGGCGCGACCATTGCCGGCGATCTGACCTTCTCTCATGTCCGTTTCGGGACTGCTGAAGCCAAGACGAGGCTCAACCTGCATAATGCGGCGATTGCCGCGGGCGTGGTTTTCCACGAGTGCGAACTTCATGGGGTCATCGTCGGAAGCAGCGCGCGGTTCGGCGGCGATTGCCTTTTCCATTCGACGCGCTTGCTCAATCGAGACGAAGTAACCTGCGACCTGCGCGGCGTGCGCGTCGAAGGAAAACTGCAATGGGCGACAACGTTCCGCTCCGAGGACGAAGTGACCTGCGTGATCGACGGCCATGTCACCCTCGACGGGGCAACGCTTGGCTCGTTGAGCTGGAAGAGTGTCGAACTCGTCGGTGGCTCGAACCTTGTCCTTATCAATATCAAGGTCGACCGGCGGATCGACGGCGAGCATCTGCTTGCCGGAGAGGATGGACGTATCGACCTTTCGGGGACCACGACGCCGTTGCTCGTCGACCGCTTCGGCCGTCACGATAGCTGGGGAGAAACGCGGCTCGGGCTCGACAATTTCGCTTATGGGCAGCTCGCCAATCCATCAGGCGGGAATGGGGACACGGCAAAGGAAATAACACGCCTGCGAACCGAATGGCTCGATCGGCGTTTCGACCCGACCTCGGCGCGTCCAGCGCGCCACCTTGCTTCGATCCTGCGACAGCAGGGACTTTTCGAAGCGTCCCGCACCATATTGGAATCGGCCTTCACAGCCGAGGGCGCCGCCCGCCCAACTGTCGCCGGCCGTCTGTTCGCGCATATCTTCGGTACGCTCTTCGGGCACGGGCTCAGCGGGACCAGGGCTGCCCTCACGATCTTGCTGATCTGGGTGTGGGGCGTCAGCGGCACCCTCGATCTGAAGCGGAAGGATCTTTTCATTGCGCCGGCTGCTGAGACTGGCAGTTCGCAGTCCTGCAGCGATCGGATCGACCCCTTCATCTACCCGCTCGACGTGATGATCCCGCTCGACTTCGGCGAGGAATCGCGCTGCGTCATCGGAGCTGGCAAACGGGCAGAGCTCCAGGTCGGCTATCCGGTCTTCGGGAATTGGACGATATTGGGGACACTGCCCGCCGCCAGGACGATTGCAGTTCTCTACAAGCTTTTGGCCTGGATCGCCCTATCGCTGGCGATCGCAACATGGTCGGGCCTCTTCAAGCGCGCCGGGCGCGAGTGAAGTGCGGGACGATTTGTCCGATTGGTCCGGCTGGATCGAGGCGTGCGATCGAGATGAGCGTGTGATATTGGGACATGCCCGACACGGCAGATCCGCGTTGGCGCAGGATTTGACGCAATGGACTTGAAGGATATTTCAGCAGCCGGCGCTCACGCGAGCGGACTATCCGATCTGCCGCAATCGGTTGTCGATCAGCTCCGGCTCGCGAACTCGCCGGCGGTCCGGTCGGCCATAGAGGCGCAGCGGGCCGTCGCCTCGGCGACCGCTGTTTTCGGGAACGAGACCGCCGCCGCACAGTTGCAGGAGATGCAGCGTGCCGAGCAGTTGACGCGCGCCGCCATGATCGAGGACACCATCGGCTCATCCTCGCTTGCGAAGATCGCCCGGGGACAGATTGACAGCCCCGCCATGCGCGCCGTCCTCGGACAGTTTGACAGCGCGACGATGAAGATCATTCGCGGCGATTTCGATACGCCAACGATGCGTATGATCCGGGGCGACTATGATAGCGCCGCGACGATGGCGCTCAAAGGGGCCTTCGACAGTGCTTCGGCCAGGGCACTCATGGGTCAATTCGACAGCGAATCGATGAAAGCCGTCATGGGGCGGTTCGATATCGATACCGTGAAGGCAACACTCGGCTTCTTCGGCAGCGAGAAGATGCGTTCGATCCGCGATGTCATCGAGCATCCGCTGGCTTCGCCGTTTGCCTCAGCGGCCGAGTTGGCGCGCTCGATGGCGCTCCCCGATGCGCTTTCGAAGTTCCAGCCTTCGGTCGCGTCGCTGGCGATCAGGATGAGCCTGTTCAATTCCCGTCACGTCATAACTGACGACGCCGCACTCGGCGCTTTCGCGCGCAGCGCTGCGATGTCGGATGCGCTCTCTACGGCTTCATTTGTCGACCGCGAGATGATGCACGCTTTCCGGGCCTTTTCGTCCGCGAGCATGCCGAACATCGGCACCCTCGGGGTTTACCGCGCGTTTCTCGACGCCTCGGGTCTCTGGATCGCACGCTGGCCACGAATGCGGATGCTGTCGGCGTCCGAGAAGCGCCAGCGAATGCGCAGACGCCTCGCCGGCAACAGGGAAGAACGCCACGTCAAGAAGGCGAAATCACTCGTGCACAGCTATGAGCTGGTCCTTCGCGATATTATCGATGGCGCGATGGCCGACGCCTACGGGGATGATTGGCAGCGCGAAAGGCTTCCCCTGTGCGGATGCAACACGCTGATTGGCCGCGCGGCGAACAGGGGTGGCGATCCGCTCGAACATGCCGACTATGCGCACTACCGCATGATCATGTGCCACGATGAGCATTTTGCCGATATTTTCTCGATCGCTTTCGAGGATCCCGAGCTTTTGGCCGAACTCGTCGACGAGGCTGGGCGCCTGCGCGCGCGGTCACACCATCCTCATCGTGACAAATTCAAGCCCGAGGATTTGCGCGACCTGCGCTTGGTATGGCGAACGATCGAAAAAGGCATGCTCATGCTGACTACAGATTATGAGTTCGAGCTTCCGTGACCGCTTGTTCGAACGTCCACCAACCGAAACAACGTACCTCGTGACGCCTCCCCTTACTTGGCAGGCGCATGACACCGAGGGCTTTGATGCACGCATGCAAGCCCGCTGCGATTCGCTCTTGCAGGTGATCCGCGACGACCGAACGATGAGACAGTCTATCCTTGCCAACCCACGCGACCTTCACAAAGACTTGTTCTCGGATTTTACGCCGCCAGCGCATCCCGAATATGCCGGCACTTATCGGGGCACCAAAGGCACGAGTTTGGAGCATCGGAAGATAGAAGCAGTGAGCCAGCTCAACGAGGGCGAAACCTATCTTTTCATCCCGCCAAACGAAGTTGCTGACGGGATGAAAGATCTTCTCGATCATCTGACCCAATGGCTGAACGATGCAGCAAGCGATCATGAGAAGCTGCTGGGACTCAGCTATGTCTTTTGCTGGTTCGGTAAAATCCATCCCTTCCTCGACGGAAACGGGCATGTCCAACGGGCTATTTTCGCCGCTATAGCTGTCGAATTCGGATTTCCGCTGTCTTCGCGGTTTGCCATTCACCCCCGACCATATGATCGCTTGTTGGCCACGGCGCTGGAGTTGTTCACGCGATCACCAACTGGCGAGGAAAATGGCGAACTGGCGCTCGTCGGTGAGTATCTTGGCTTTTTCCTCGACGGGCCATTTCAGACACCCCGTGCCAATCTACTCGACGAGTCACCATATCCCTAACGGCGATCACGTTGTTGTCAGAGGTGCAAAACGGTCGATCTGCATATCACGCAGCTGATCGGTCTCTGTCTTTGCAAACTCCAATCTTGATCGGCGTCGCCCCTATGGCAGGTGCAGCTTGTTCCAACAAAATCACACCAACTTTTATTCCAATTTTGTTGCACGGAGCTCCCAGCGGTCCACGGAATGCACGAAAATTCGCGGAAAATGGTGGGAACCGCCGGAATGGCAATTCCGAGAGCTTTCGCTGCTAGGTTATTGAAAAGAAGGTGAACCCGGCGGGATTCGAACCCACGTCCCCCAGATGAGGAATCTGATGTGCACCATCAGCAAAATATGGGCTTAAGCGAACATCCAAGCGGACTCCTCGTGCTGCCTCTAATGAATAATCGCATTCGGAAAGCAGCATGTCAGCCGCAATGGCTGACATGAGGCCCGGATCTGTCGATATCCTTGTTGCGATCGAATGACCGCTTTCGGGCACAGAGTCATCAGGACCGGAACGGCCGACATCGGGCGCGAAGCCGCCCCCTCCTTCAACCTTCGGCGCAGGATCTAGGTCGACAGAACCACGCCGACGAGCGCCAGGAATGCGCCACATAATAACCCGCCAGTTCCCGCCCAAGTAACCCACCAGTTCTGCTCGTCGGTCGAGCGGCGCTGCTTGATCATGCCCTCGACGCGGCCAAGCGTGCGCGCCAACGTATCGCGAGCCTCCCCCAGAGTTTTGGAGTCATCAGCTCGGAAGCCCATCAATGCTTCGTGTATTTCCACGGTGATCGTTTGCGGCGTGAGCTGCATCGCCGGCTTCTGGTTGATGCCTTCGATCTGCTCCTCAATCTGGCCGAGACGAGAGGCGATATCGCGCAAGGTAGGCAAATAGTCGGGAAGCTTTTCCTTCGCCGATGTGAGGCCTTGGATCGCGGTTCGCTGCAGGGAGATTTCACGGCGCAGCTCTTCGAAGGCCTTGGCGGCGTCGGCGGCGGGCGGGGTGCGGACAGGTTTCTGGGTCATGGCAGCAGCTTACATCGAGATACCCATGCCGCGTCCACGCCCGAGATACTGCTGGAGGTCGTGAGACAGCGTTTTCCCTCTCACAGCGTCTAAACCCAGCTGGGCGCGGCGATTCTGCAGCAGCGACTCGAGCTGCGGGTCGCGGTGCAGGCTCTTCACCATGTCGTTGAGGTTCGCACGCGCCTCGTCGCGCGCAGCATAGGTTGGTGCCTTCCGCGCCTGCGCGCTCTCCTTCTTCCACGAGGCGACGAACAGCTCGGCCCGCTTCTCGACTTCGGCAGCCAGTTGCTTTGCCGCGGCCGCCTGCCGCACCTGCTCGCGCGCCGCGCGCTCGGCGGCCGCGCGCTCAGCCGCACGTTCGGCGGCCCGGGCCGCGACCGCGCTGTCCATCGCCGCGATCGCGCCGGCGGTCCGCCCTGCCGCTGCCTCGCTGGCGAGGTTGTAGCTTTTCCCGAACGCTTCGCGCAGATCGCGCGCGCCGCCAGGCCGAAGCGCATCGAGATCCTGCCGGGCCTTCCTGTATGCATCGAGCTCGTGCGGCAGTTCCTTCCCGCCGGCGCGCCGGACATCGACGATCTCCTTCGTCACCCGCGCAAAGCGCTCGACCGCCTTGTCGAGCGCCGACGGGGCCGCGGCCGTATCGAGGGCGCGGGCGCCGACGCGGACGTCCGACAGCCCGACGGTTCGCCGCAGCTTCGGCGCCTCCTCCCGCAGCGGCTCGCGCGAGACAGTGAGCTTCAGCCCGTCGAACATGCTGCGCTTGGGCTCAGCGACCTTCGTCGCCTCCGCCACCTTGTAATCGCTCGCCATGTCCTTTCCACGCTCGCGGCCGAGCGTGCGCACCAGTTTCGACTGGCTGGCGAAGTCATCCTTGCCATAATGGACGTCGACCGCCTCGCGATGCCGCGACATGGCGACATAAACACCGTGCCGATCCATGCCCGGCGTCGCGAGCAACTGCACGCGATCGACGGTCATGCCCTGCGCCTTGTGGATGGTCGCCGCATAGCCATGGTCGACATGGGCATAGTCCTTCAGATCGAACGCCACGCGTCGACCGTCGTCGAGCGTAACCGCCATACGCGCAGGACTGACGCTGTCGACGCTACCGAGCGACCCGTTCTTGACGCCGAGGTCGCGCTCATTCTTGAGGAACATGATGCGGTCGCCCGATGCGAAGCTCCGCTCGCCGCGCTCGACATTGAGCACGACCTCATTGCCTAGCGCCCCGCCCGCTTTCAGCCGCTCGCGCACCGCCTCGTTGAGCTCACGGACCTCGTCATTGGTGTGGGTCAGGATGATGCGGCTGGCATCGGGATGAGCCTGCCGGTCGCGATCCCACGCATCGACAAGCTCCGTGCGAGCAGCGTCGCGCGTGTCGGCGACGTGGACAAACCCCGCCTCGGCGTAGCGCCCGATCGCCTCGCCGGTCCGTCCGGTCGCGAGCTCGCGCGTAGCCTCGCGCTGCCAGTCCTCCTGCTGGCGGCGGATGTCCGTGATCTCGACGGCACCATGACGTTCGGCCGCGGCGCGGAACGCCGCGCCGGCCTCAATCGCCTGCAGCTGTTCAGGGTCGCCGACGAGAACGACCTTCGCGCCCTGCTTCTCCGCCTCGGATACGACGCGTTCGAGCTGGCGCGTGCCGACCATCCCCGCCTCGTCGATGACGAGGATATGTTTGTCGCTGAGCAACTCGCGATCATTCGCCCATTGATGTTCGAGGCTGGCGAGCGTGCGCGACGCGATGCCCGAGCCGTGTTCGAGGCCTTCCGCGGCAATGCCTGACAGCGCGGCGCCCTGCACCTGATAGCCCGCCGCCTCCCAAGCCTCGCGGGCGACGCCGAGCATCGCGCTCTTGCCGGCCCCGGCATAGCCGACGACGTTGCTGATCCCGCGCGAACTCGTCACATGCTCAAACGCGCCGCGCTGTTCCGGCGACAACTCCAAACCACGATCGAGCGCACGCTCCAGCGCCCGTTCGCGATGGCGGTCGGCGACAGCATGATTACGCCGCACGTCGAGGGTGGCGGTGGCGTGCTCGAGCCGCTGCTCGGTCTCCAGCATCGACCGCGACGTGAACCGGTCCTCGCCGCGTCCATCTTTGCCAAGCGCGATGAGATCGGGAGAGGTTTTGACCGCCGACATCACGGCATCGAACTGCTCCTTGCCGTCGCTGTGCCGGTGCACGAACATGGCGAGGTCGCGGTTGGTGAACGTCGCCTGCCGGTGCGTGATCGCGTCGAGCGCGATGCCGGGATCGGCGAGAATCTTCTCGCCGTTCGACCGCGCGATCTCGATATGCTCGGCGAGCCGATCAGAATCGAGCCCTTCGGCCGCCATGCGCGACGCCGCGGGGCCGATCTTGTGCTGCGGCTCGAGGTCGATCCCCTGCGCTTCCAAGGTGCGATGATCGACGCGCGCGTCGATGTCGAGTGCCGCAAGACGCTCGTTGACATGCTCCGCCCAGGCTTCGCGCCAATGGGTCAGCAGTTCGGTGCGGTTCCAGTCGCGCACTTTCGCGCCGAACTCGGCGCTGCCATCCTCGCCGATCTTGATCTCGCGCATTGTCAGCATGACATGCGCGTGCGGCTTCGCGAGGCCGTCGGCGCCGATGTCCCAATGGACATTAAGATCGGCGATCATGCCGCGGTCGACGAACTCGGCTTGTACAAAATCACGAGCCAGCGCGACGCCCTGTTCCTGGGTCATCTCTCTGGGAATGGCGAACTCGACTTCACGGGAAAGCTGCGCGTCCTTGCGGAGCTCGGCCGCCTCGACATCGTTCCAGAGCCGTTCCCTATCGCGCCACTGTTCGTCAGCGCCCTCGGGCAGCATCACCTCGCTGTGAACGACGCCCGCCTTATTCGAGAAGTCATGGCTGCGACCAAGCCGCTCGTCGTGCAGCCGGTCGGCCGAACGATAGGCTGCGGCAGCGACCGCGCTGCTGCCGACAGCACGCGAAATGACTTTTGCCGAGAAATGATAGATCGCCATGACGGCTACTTATTTAGGGCAAAACGAGCACGTCGGCACGACGTATAAGCGCGCCCTCACACTATTTCATCGCGCTCGGGATCACAGCTTCTCACGAGATTTCAGCTACTTGAACGACGTTGAGACTCGGCATAGCTGGTTCGTCCGATCCCATTAACATGGAAGGACAGACGATGCGCAAACCGCGTGATTTCGATGCCGAACTCCAGGCGCTCACCGACAAGGCCAAGGCGCTCAAGACGAAGAAGCAAGGCCAGCTCGGCGAGCTGGTTATAGCAACGGGCGCCGATGCGCTGTCGATCGAACAGCTCGCCGGTGCGCTGATGGATGCTGTCGGCGCAGACGCTGCGCGGAAGGAGGCGTGGCGCAAGCGCGGCGCAAGCTTCTTTCGCGGTGACGGCGCCCGCGCTCGCGGCGGCGCTGGCCGCAACGCGGGCGGCACATCGCCGGGCGTGGCAAGCACGCAACCGCCTGCAGGCGAAGCGGGCGCGGCATGACACGCGCGCGTGGCAGGTGAAGCGCCGCGAGCGCACGCGCCAGCTGATCGAGCTGGGCGGCCTCGTCGCCAAAGCCGACCTCGTCGAGCTGACCGGCGACAATCGCGCCGTGATCCTCGGGTTGCTCGTCGAGGCCGCCGCGATGCTACGCGGCGAGGCGCGCGAACAGCAATTGCTGCTATGGCGCCGCCGGGGGCGGCGCGCCTTTACGGATGGGGATTTGCAGCCGCCTGCGACAGCGATATGGCGCGCCGATGACCGATAGGAGCACCGCCATCATCTTGCAGACGGTCGAACGCGCGCCGCAGTGGGTTCGCCGCGATCTGTGCTCGACCGATCAGGCGGCCCGCACGCAGGCCGAAGAGACGCTCGCCGCCATGATCGCCGATGCCTTGAACAGGACCGGCGAACCGCAGGCCTGATTGGTTATTTGGCTTTGGCGCGGCCGCTCGTAGCGGGCTTGCGGCCGCCGCCGCGCCCCTTGCTGCCAAGCCCGATCTGCTTGGCGAGCACGCGGCGCTTCTCGGCATAGTTGGGCGCGACCATCGGATAATCCTTCGGCAGGTTCCACTTTGCGCGGTAGTCGTCAGGCGTCATGCCGAACTTCGTCATCAGGTAACGGCGCATCATGGTGAGCTTCTTGCCGTCTTCCAGACAGACAATGTAATCCGGTTTCACCGATGCGCGGACCGACACGGCTGGCTTTTGCGGTTCAGGCTGAGGCTCGGGCTCCGCCGTCGAAGACAGACCGGCTAGCGCTTCGTGCACCGAACGGATCACGAGCGGAATGTCGGAAATCGCGACGCTGTTGTTGCTGACATGCGCGGCGACAATATCGGCGGTCAGCGTGACCAGCGTTTCGGAATCTTCCATGGGATGTCCTTTGAAGCCTAACGAATCTTCATCCGCGCCTCTAGCAGCGCGATCCGTTCCAAACAAACGACATGAACCGCGCGGCCCAATTCTTCAACGCGCTCGCCAAGCCAGACAAGCTCTTCTTCGGTGATTTTATAATGCTTCGAATAGCGCGCCTTCACATAGGCTTCCTTGAGCTTTTCGAAACGCGAGCGGTCGGCTTTCAATTCGCGGGGCCAGGCATCGACGAGGCGCATGTCGATGCGCTCGGCCTGCGTCCGTAGAAAGCCGAGGTTGTGAACGTGCGGCGTGTAGAAGGTGCAGACCAAAAGAACGCAGTGATAAAGGCGCTCGGCCGCCTGATGTAGAATGAACGCCGCGTCCCTGTGTTCGTTCTGCGAAATGAAGAAATGAAATCCCTTTTGGGCACTGGCAGCGAGTGGCATCCACTCGTCAAAATACTCCTGCGCCATAACCAGCGCCTGCTCGGGCGTCTTCGGCTTCGGCTGGTGCAATTCCTTGTCGTCGCTCTCGTAGAGCGCGATCCCGTCGCGCGCGACGTCAATGAAAAAGTAGCGCCCATGCGCGAGGCCGTCGTTCACTTCCTGCAGGGTATGGACGATGAAGTTCACCGGCGTCTTGAGCGTCTGGTCGATCAAAAGCTCGCGGGCCAATCGGTCATCAAGTTTCGACCAGACGTCGACCTTGTCGGTCAGCCGCTTGTCGGTGACGATAATCAACAGATCGAAGTCCGACCTATAGCCTTTCGCGGTATGCGGTTCGTCGACCCAGCCGCCACGCGCATAACTGCCGTAAAGGATGATCTTGTCGATCCGACCCTTCTTCTTCCAGCCCATCGTCGCGAGCGCGATGCTGTCGGCAAATTCCTCGAAGATGATCTGCTTCACGCGCTCAAGTTCGCGCTGCTTGTTTGCGGGCAGATGATCGAGATCGGTTCTCATTGTTATCACCCTGTAATTGCGAAGGCCGGATGGCAAGCGCCATCCGGCCTTCGCGCCGTCCTCAAAGCCGGAAACGCCACCACCATGGATCCTTTTCGTCCATTGCGACCATGAGGACGCGAAGGCTTCCGGCAAAATGCCATTCGACATCGGCGACGGTGATGCCGAATCGCTGTGCGATTTCCGAATAGCTCAGTTCCTCGACACGGATGGCGAGGAAGACCTTGCGATCCATTTCCTCCATCCGGTCGACGGCGCGCTCGGCGCGCCAGAGACGCAGCCGGTCCTCGCGGCTTATGCGCGCGCTCATTGGTCCGCTCCCGCAAAGGCCAAAAGGAAGTCCGCCGCCCTGCTCGCCTGACTGGCGGCACGGAAGATTGCCCTCTCGTCGCCGCGCAGCACCGACAGCCATGACGCGATGTAGTCGGAATGACGAACGGTCGGCGCGATGCCGAGCGACGCACAGGTGAACGCCGACGCCATCTCGGCGACAAGTTCCTCCTTCGCGTAGCTGCCCGATCCGAACCCGCCCTGCTGGTCGCGGTCCAGACGGCTGCCGTGACCGGTCCAATGACCAAGCTCATGCAGCGCCGTCCGATACCAGTTGATCGGCTCATGAAACGCAGCCTGCGGCGGCACAGCCACAAAGTCATGGCTCGGGCTGTAAAAGGCTTCACCGCCGCCAATCTGGAAGCGCGCGCCGCTCGCGGCGATCAGCGCATCGGCCGCGCCGATGGCAATCACCGGATCGGGACTGACCATCGGCGTGATATAGGCCTCGGGCAGTCCCTCGCATTGATCGACATTGAACACGACAAAGCGCTTGAGGAACGCCACCTGCCGCGCCTCGCGGTCCTCGCCGCGCGCGGCTTCGGCTTCCGCCTTTGGCGTGAAGCGGTCGGCATAGCAGATGACCGTGCCCTTCTCGCCGCGCCGGACATTGCCGCCCGCCGCCTCGGCCTGCCGGTAGGTGAGCCAGCGCTGCGACGCATAGCCCTTGGCGACAACCTCGGCCCACAGGATTAGCACATTGATGCCGCCGTATTTGCGGGCGGTTCCGGCGTTCTGCGGCATCGTGCATCCGCAAGCTGCGTTATCCCACGGCTGCACCCATGGCAGCCTCCCCTCTTCGAGCTCCGCGATAATCCTGTTCGTGACCTCCGAATAGAGGCTCGCCCGTTCGATCCTTTCCTTGCGCATATCTTTTCTCCTTCCAGCCACCGCACCCCGGCCCGGAAGGGGGCGGAGGTGGGCGGCAGGAAGGAGCCGGCAGACCCGCATCATCGGGCGGGCTGCATCCGCAGGACCGCAATGAAATGGAGGACCCGCGACGCGGGTTGCGGCCCGGCCGGGCGGGGCTAGAGGCGAGTGACGCCCACCTTTGCCCCCGCCGTGCCGGGATAACAAACGCCGCCGCTCGCGCGGCGACCGCATGTGCGCCAAAGGCGCCCTCCCCGATGCGAATCACCCGACGCTCGCGCCGCCTTGCGGCGCGTCATTCGCGATCGCGACCGCTCCCGGCGGTCACATTTCCCGATCGGGCTCCGCGGCGAGACGATCTGAGACGAATTATTTTCGGTATCTACAGAGGTCTCTGGAGTCCGCTGGAGTACGTCCGAGTGCAGGGGAGTACATCCCGGACGAACCGCAGATTTCCAACGGGTTGACGCCAGCCCTTTGCATCCCCTTCTCTGTCTCGCGTCGACGCAAAGACCCTCAAGAATAGGAGAAGCAAATCATGGTATCGCAGTCCCCCTTGCGCCTGATGCGCCTGCCCGAGGTCCTCGACCTGACCGGCCTCAGCCGCGCCACCATCTACCGCAAGATCGCCGCCGGTACATTCCCGCCACAACGCAACACGGGCTCGCGCGCCTGCGGCTGGCGCGCGGGCGCGGTCGATATCTGGCTCCGCAACCCGATGAGCTTTACCGTCGCCGATATCCCGAGCGATCTCGCCTGAAATCCAGGCACGGCAAAGCCCCGCGCCGCGAGAGCGGCGCGGGGTGGAAGCTCGCCTCAGTCGGCGGGGTTCCAGATAAGGGCGTAACCGTCCTCGCCGTCCTGACCGGCGGCGCGGCCGAGGTTCGCATAGAGGCGGCGCGGCCCGAACTCGGGAGCGGCGAGGCTCAGCGACACATAGGGTTCGCCCGAAACCTGACCGACGCGGATCCAGCCGGCACCGATTTCGACGCCCTCGGACCAGACCCGGTAGTCGGGCTGAACGTCGCCGCTCTTCGAGCGGTTGGTGCGGATCTCGATCGCGGCCCGGATCGAGAGAGTCTTGAGCTGGCCCACGAAACCTGTGTCGATGGTGCCGTTCACAAAGCCGATTGCTGCCATTGGTCGTCTCCTTGAATGAGCCGCGGGACCATCCCTGCGGCATGGGCGGACCAGGAACCGGCGCATGAGGCATGCCGCGAACCCGTCAGGGCCGCAGCGCAGCGGAGGAGTGCGGCGGCGCGATTATTTGAAGCGAAGCGGCCGCGAGGAGCCGGCAGAGCCGGCGGGGAAATAATTGCGCCGCCGCACTTTCGCGGGATGCCGCGCCGGTGCAGGTCATCTCGCCCGTCGCCGGGATGGTCCTGCAGAACACATGGAGTGGTCACGAGCTATCGGCATGAACGATTAAATACGGAAACTTGAGTGGGAAAAGCGATCTTCCAGCGTTCCGTCGTGGCCAAGGAAACAGCCGAGTAGGAGGCAGCGATCCGCGATCACGTCGGCCCACTCCGCTAAGAAAGAAAATCATGCCCACGGCATGCGATTTGGCGCTTTCGTACAATTCAGGTGGGCCAGCCGATATTATCGGGCTCGCCAACTTCCGTGTGGCTTGGCGATTAGCGCCCCCGGCAAGCTATCGACGGTGGGGGCGATGGATAGATAATCCTTCGTTTGAGGCGGCGCGAAGGCAACTTCGCGCCGCCTCTTTCTTTGGCTGAACCGCGCGACGGCGCCGCTTGCGGCGGCGGCGCGCCAAAATCAGAAGCGCCGCGCCAGCCCCAAAGGCCGGCGCGTCATTTTGCGCCCGGGAAAAATATGGCGGGCGACCATAGCCGCCCGCCATATTTTCACGCTGCCAAAGGCTGCTCGTCCTCGGCATCGGGTTCAGGCGCTGCGGGAACCGCAAGCTCATGCGCGACCCGCCGCGCCGATTTGACGCTGCCGACCCCACCGCGCGTGCTGTAGGCCGACGGCGGGATCGCCATCCACTGCGGCACCCACGGCTCGGCTTTGGCGCGGCCATTTTCGCCAGCAAGGCTATCGGCGATGATTGCTTTCAGCGCCTTGCCTTTTTCGCCCGCATTCGCCGCCGCAACCTCCGGTCCCGCAACCTCTCCGACGATGGCGAGCAGCACTTCGCGGTCGCGAAGCTGGTCGAAGAAGGCCGCGTCCGCTTGCCAGTGCTGGCGCATGTCGGTGCCGAGATGGAGGCCGATCATCTCCACCGCCTCGCTTCCCGCCTGCAGCGTCTCGCCCATGACGATCGCCACAATCTCCATCACCACCGGATCGGGGAGTTCGAGCAGCCGCGCGAACAGCGGCGCAAAAGGGGGACGGTGCAGCGGCCTTCCGGTGACGGTGGGGGTTTCCGGATCGAACCCGAGCACCGCCAGCACCGCGCGGCGCTTGAGGTCGAATGCCGCCTCGGCAGAGCAGCTCTCGACGCTCTCGGCAATATCTTCCTTTGGCGCGCGCTGGCTCTCGACATCAACGCGCCACAGGTCCGCCCCCGCGATCACATGCGCGAGCATTGCCCGCAGCGCGACCCCGCCCTGCTCCGCCAGATCGGCGCGCACCGCCGCATGGCGATGAAGATCGATATAGGCATTGAGCGGACCCGACACTTCGGGACGAACCGGCTTTGCGATCACAGCATCGTCCCCGCCATCCCCGCCGCCGCCCGAAAGCCGCTTCGCTTCCTTCGATGTAACGAAGCCTTCGTGGAAGGTCACTTCGCCGCTCTCGCGCACCTCGACATAGATGCGACCGCCCTTGCGCTTGCCCGCATGGGCATAATCCCATGACCGGAACCAGTCGCCGCGCGGCATCACGACGACATCGGACCATCCCGCTTCGAGATAGTCAACCTTGCGCGCCTCGACAGCGGCCATCTGCGCCGACCAGAAAGCATCGGCATCGGCGAAGAAACTGACCTCGCCGAACAGGTCCGACACGATGGCGAGCTTCGCTTCCTCGACATCGAAGAGCGCGTGCTTCACCGCAATGGCCGTGCCGCCGAAGAGCCATGCCTTGAGTTGATGGCCGGTCGGGCAATAAGCTCCTTCATCGGCGAACAGCGCGAGCCACGCCTTCTGCTGGCTCTTCGATGCCAGGGTGAGATGGCGAACCGTGCCCGCATCGATTTCGCCGCCGCGATAGAGGGTGCGGATGCGGGGAAGCAGATTGCCGAGCGCAAGGATGCGTTTCACCGCGCGCGGCTCGAACCCGAAGCTGTCAGCGACCTCCTCGACCGAGCGACCCGCCTTCACGAGCGCGACGAATGCTTCCCACTGGCTGACCTCATCGGGCTGCACCCGCGCGAGATTTTCGAGCATTGACGCTTCGAGAGCATCGGCATCATCGCCCTCGTCGAGAATGGCGCAGGGGATGGGCCGGACCGTGCCACCCTCGCGCGCTACTGCGCCCACAGCGTTAAATCGCCGACGCCCCGCGACGATCTCATAACGGCCTTCGGAACAATTGGGCCGAACGAGCAGCGGCACAAGCACCCCGCGCGCGCGAATGCTCGGCATAAGGTCTGCAACGTCGGGGTCTTTCCCCTTCCCGCGCATGTTGGCGGCTGCAATGGACAGATTGCCCATATCGATGAAATCCAGCTTCATGACGTTCTTCCTTCTCTTCAACCACACCCGACCCCGGACGGCGGGGCGGGCGGCGAGAAAAGGCGACGGGACCGCGCCAAAGGACGGCGCGCACCCGAAGGGCCGCAACGAAGAGGAGGAGCCGAAGCGCAGCGCAGGTTTGCGCACCGGCCGAGCGGTCCCATAGCCGTGCGCCGAACGACACGCTGTCCGTGGCCGGCCCAACAGCAACGCCGCCGTGCGGTCAGCGCGGCGCCAACATCGGACAACAGACGCGCCCTTGGCGAAGCCGCAGGCGGGGCGGCGTGCGCGCGCAGCTGTGCTTAAGCCGCCGCCCCACCAAGACCAGCGAGCCAAGAGCGCTGCGCGGCCAACCATGCAAAAGCGCGACCTCTGGCGGCGCCTGCCGACGCCAGTGTGCGCTCAATTGAGGCCGAGCTCAATCTACCGCCGGCTCAGCTCTCCCACGCCTCGTTGAGCACCACTGCCGCCAATGCCGATTTGTCGTGCGGGAAGAACCGGCCATAATGTTTCGCGACGATTTCCGGGCTGTCCTGAATGGCATAGCCCGCCTGCTCGTATGAGCCGGTCTTCTTGAGAACGTGCGTCGCCAAAACATCGCGAACATTGTGCGGACCGTGCGGGAGCAGACCCTTGATGGCTCCTTGGCCGGTATAGGGATTAAAGATGCCATAGCGCTGGATCGCCAGCCGCCAGGCATCATAGAATCCGACCTGACTATATGCGGCATCCTTCGTCGTCAGCTTGGCCGATTTCACAAAGAAGGTCTTTGGATCCTCGGCACCGCCGAGCAGGATCTGCCGGTCGCGCCGGAGATACAGATCGATGAACTCGTAGAGCCGCCCGAGATCGGGCAGAAGCAACCGATAAGGCTTCCGGCCGAAAAAGGACGACGACGCATTTTTGAACGCAACGGCGGGAATGAAGACCTCCCAGCCGCCCGATAGATCATTCCATCGAAGCTCCCCGCATCTCAGGTTCTCGAGTTGCTTCTCGCTGCTGTGCCGCCCGCCTCGAACACAGAATCGAAGCTGTCGGAGATTCTTCTGCCGAAGACCAAGATGCAAGCCAAAGCGCAGCATCAGAAAGGCGCGGACCGCTTCCGCCGCAGCCTTCGGATGACGCCGCGCGCTCGGCATCCGCGCCAGTATCTCCTCGGTGATCTTGCGATATTCGCCGACCGGGCTCTCGGCTTCGAGGATGGGCAATATCGGTTCGAACGGATCACGATGGACCTTCGCGACGCGCTGAACATCCTTCTTCCGGTTCAGGGCGTAGATGATGAAGCGGTCGCAGTCAGCATCCCAATCCCTACAAGCTTCGTCGACCTCACCTGCGGAAATCAGCTCATCGACCGGTTGCAGGGCGTCCGCAAGGTCTGGGTGCTGCCGCATCCAACCCGTCTTTTCGCGCGCAAGCGAGAGCGCGAAGTCGAGCATATTGACCTCCCAGCTCGTATAGAAGCCGCGGCGCTCCTCGCGCCAATGGAGATACCAGTCCCAGACCGACGGGAAGAGCAGCATCGCGAGACACAGTCGATCGGCGGGAACGCCAAATCCGCGAACATCACCATCCGGCGGCGAGCATAGAGCACCGAACATAAGTCCGAGATGTTCCAATTTCTGCGACGCCGTTTCCTCGCCCCACATGCCTTGGCGAAGCAGGCCTGACGGCGCGAGGGTCGAGGTTTTGAATGCGATAAGACTATGGACTTCAGTCTGCAGTTGGGAGGGCGCATCGCGGCAGCCAGCCATGCTCCCGTCGGTCGCACCGGCATCGACCGATGCCGTGTTCGAGAATCGGAGTGAGAAGCGCTGCTGCGTCGCTTCTCGCTGAAAGCGGCGATACTCTGTCGCGCCCTCGATGATGACCGAACGCACCCACGCCAGTATTTCCTCGCGCTCGCGTTTGGGCCGTTTCGAGAAATCGCCCGGAAGGTGCCAGGCGAGTTTCCGCCTCTCGGAAGCCGTAAGCGCCGCGATGGCGGGCCGCGCGGTGGCGCGCCCGGTCCGATCGAGTTTCGCCTGAAAATAGCCCTCGGGCAGACGATAGCGGCGCTCGATTCTGCTCAGGACCGAGAGGCTTTCGATCGTGCCCGGCGCCTTAACGCCGGTCGCCCACGTCTGGATCGTCTTGCGATCGGTCTTGTCGTCCGGGCCGATAATGGCGCGGTGGAGATGATTGCAGCTATCTCCGTGCCGGCGCATGTGCAACGCAAGCGCTTCGGGAAAGGAGGGTGGATCGACCCATTCTTCTCCAGACGCCTCGGGAAATTCGACAATCACCTTCGGTTTCGGGCCGCGCTTCTTTTTCGGATGGCCAGCGAGGTCCGCGCTCTCGGCTATGGGAGCGAGCAGCGGGCGTTCCGCCAAAATGGTGGGCACTTTCAATAAACTCCTGCATTCGGTGTAGGGCGGCGCCCGATGGCAGAAGCTTCCTTTCAATTCGAAAACGGCCGGATCGCTCTCGCGATCGCCGCGAATTGCGGCGCCGAACACCCTCTCGCACTCGTCACCGGGAAACTGCGCTACGACGCTTGTCTTCGCGTCGACACGCTGGTAGAGGCGCCCCTCGTTGCCGCTTTAGCTCAGTTGGTAGAGCACATCATTCGTAATGATGGGGTCACAGGTTCGAGTCCTGTAAGCGGCACCATCGACCCCATAATTCAATGACTTAGGCCCGATGAAATTTCTTCGGGAGCCGTAGTGCGCGGTCAATAGGCGCCGCCTGAATCAGGACGATGCCCTCCTCGTCTCCACATAGGAGAGCAGCTCGCGCAACCCGCCTTCTGTCCGGACAAGATCGATCGGCCGTCCACCCAGATCCATATTCTCCGTTTGAAGCCAGGCCATGACGGACCGGTCATCGCCAATCAGTATAGCCAGTTTCTGAAACAGCCGCACGAGATATTGACCGGCCCGGAAGGCTGGGTCCGGTCGAGCAAGTCGAAATGTCCCGTTACGCAGGTCCGCTACGCGATTACCCGCGATGCCGAGTATCTCTCCAAGCAAGTCGTCACCGATGCTCCAGAGCGCGGCAATGCGCGCCACCGCCTCCGACAATACACGGCTCTGCGCTTCAGACGATGTCTCCATCATCTCGTCTTTCCGATCCACGGTCAGTCCTCCAGCAAGGCAGTGATCGCCGCTTCATCATCGCTGCGCAGCGCATCCAGATAGTCGCTCCACCACTGGTGCATCCGTACCCGCTCATCCCAATAGGGCGTCCGGTTATAGATACGGCGGATCTGATTGTTGTCGGCGTGCGCGAGCGACCGTTCGATCGCATCGGGGTTCCACTTGCCGCACTGGTTGAGAAGCGACGAGGCGGTCGCGCGAAATCCGTGGGACGTCAAATCTCGCGGCCCATAGCCCATGCGGCGGTAGGCGGCGTTCATCGTATTCTCGCTGAGCGGTCGCTTCCACGTGTGGAACGCGGGAAAGACATAATCCTCGCCGCCGACATAGGGTCGAAGCTCTTCCAATAGTGCGATCACCTGCTGCGACAACGGGACATAATGGGGTCGCCGCATCTTCATGCGCTCCGGCGGGACCGTCCAGACGGCCTTCTCGAAATCGAACTCGGCCCAGCGCGCAAGTCGCAGCTCGCCGGGACGCGCCATGACATGCGGCAATATCTTGCAGGCGAGCAAGGTGATCGGATAGCCCGAGTAGCCGTCGAGAGCGCGCAGGAACCCACCCACCTCTTCCGGCTCGACGAGGGCGGCGTGGTGCTTTGGCCGAGGCGCAATCAGAGCGCCGCGCAGAAGCGTGGTCGGATCGGAGTCTGCTCGGCCCGAGGCCGCAGCATAGCGAAACACGCGGCTCGCAAAGGAACGGCAGCGGCGCGCCGTCTCGAAGTGCCCCTGCGCCTCGATCTTCTTGAGCACCGCGAAGAGATCGACGGCTTGCAGGTCCGCGATGGGCGTGCCGGCGATCGGCCTAAGCTTTTCGAGAAGCCACTTCGTCTTCTCGATCGTCGCTTCGCTCCGGCCTTCCTTGGTGACCATCTCGATATATTCCTCGGCGAGATCGCCGAAACAATTCGAGGCCTTGAACTTGCCGACGAGCTTGTGACGCTTCCGTTCCGCGAGCGGATCGGTTCCCTCATGGATTTTCAGCTTGGCCTCGTCGCGCTTGCGCCGGGCTTCGGCGAGGCCGACATTCGGATAGGCGCCAAGCGCAATGCGCTTCTGCTTTCCATGCATGGTGTATTTGAACCGCCACAGGCGCGCACCGGTCGGATGCACCTCAATGTAGAGGCTGTGGGCGTCGGAGACTTTGTAGACGCGATCCCGCGGCTTGAGGGACCTGATTTGAACATCGCTAAGAGGCACGGCTCAACTCCTTTAAAAGGGTTAGGACCGGCACCAGTCACAGCGCTCGAGGCGAACGGGCCATCGAGCAAAACTCACTCCAAAAAAGACGGGCCATTATGGCTTTTTTGATGGCCCGTTTCGGGGTGAGATTGTGTGAGACACCCTCGGACAATTCGGAACAAAACCCACGGAAAACTAACAGATTTCCGGGATTTTGTCGATTGCCCTGAGAAGGGTAAATGGTGCCCAGAAGAGGACTCGAACCTCCACGACCTTGCGATCGCCAGCACCTGAAGCTGGTGCGTCTACCAATTCCGCCATCTGGGCACGGGGTAGGAGCGGGCGCTTAGCGGCGCCGTGCTCGGCTTGTCAACCGCGCTGCGCATATCGAGGCATATTTTATCGGCAATCGACGGTTTCGCGCGCGCGGCGGTGCCCTGCCCCTTGCCCGCCGCGCCGCTTCGCGGCATGGGGAGCGCCTGGATGCCGCCCCGGCGGCTTTAGAGAATCGGATACAGGCGGACATCATGCAGAAGCTCGACGGACAGTTGATCACCGTTTTCGGCGGCAGCGGCTTCCTCGGCCGCTATGTCGTGCAGCGGCTGCTCGCGCGCGGCGCGCGCGTGCGCGTCGCCGAGCGCGAGCCGCGCAAGGCGCTGTTCCTCAAGCCGCTCGGCGGGCTCGGCCAGACGCAGTTCGTCGCCGCCGACGTCCGCGATGCCGCCAGCGTAACGCGCGCCGTTCAGGGCAGCGACGCGGTGATCAACCTCGCGGGCAGCTTCGACGACATGAAGGTGGTGCAGGCCGACGGCGCCGGGCATGTCGCCGCCGCGGCGAAAGCCGCGGGCATCCGCGCGCTCGTTCACGTCTCGGCGATCGGCGCCGACCCCGAAGGCGCGTCGGCCTATGCGCGCAGCAAGGGCGCGGGCGAGGCCGCGGTGCGCGCCGCCTTCCCCGCCGCCGCGATCCTGCGCCCGTCGATCCTCTTCGGACGCGAGGACCATTTCATCAACCGCTTCGCGGCGCTGATCCGTCTGGCGCCGGTCGTTCCGGTGATGGCGCCGAACACGAGGCTCCAGCCCGCTTATGTCGGCGACGTCGCAGACGCGGTCGTCGCGGCGCTCGGCAATACCGCTGCGGGCAAGATTTTCGAGCTCGGCGGGCCTGAGGTGCTGACGATGGCGGCGCTTCAACAGTGGGTCGCGACAGCCACCGGACGCAAGCGGTTGTTCGTCGAGCTTCCTGACGCGGTGTCAGGCGCGATCGCGACGGCTTTCGGCTGGGCGCCGGGCGCGCCGATCACCAAGGATCAGTGGCTGATGCTCCAGCGGGACAATGTCGTGGCGGAGGACGCCGCCGGGCTTGGCCAGTTCGGCATCGTTCCGACCTCGCTCGACGCGGTCGCCGGCGGCTGGCTGGTCCAGTATCGCCGACACGGGCGCTTTGCCCAGACCGCCTGACGGCCGCCCGCATCAAATCGCCGCTGGCAAAATCGCCCTGTCCCCCGTAGTCAGGCGACGGACAGGGGCGTCCGGCGAATGTCGGGCGCCCTTTCGCATCGTCGCAACCTTGATATGGGAACCCCATGAGCATCTGGCTGACCGCGATCATCCTCGGCATCGTCGAGGGGCTGACCGAATTTCTCCCCGTCTCGTCGACGGGCCACCTGATCCTCGCGACCGAACTGCTCGGCTATGACGCGTCGAAATGGGCGGTGTTCAACATCGCGATCCAGCCGGGCGCGATCCTGGCGATCGTCGTCCTCTATCGCCACCTCTTTTGGGACATGGCGGTCGGTTTCTTCCGGCGCGACCCGCAAGCCATCGCCTTCGTCCGCAACCTGCTGCTCGCCTTCATCCCCGCGGTCGTGCTCGGACTCGCCTTCGGCGACCAGATCGAGGCGCTGCTGGAGAATGCGACCGTCGTCGCCTGGGCGCTGATCATTGGCGGCATCGGCATATTGCTCGTCGAGCGCTTCGCGAAGCCGCGGGAAAGCGGCGGAGTCGCGGCGCTGTCAGTGCGCCAGTCGGTCATCGTCGGCCTTGTCCAGTGCCTCGCGATGGTCCCCGGCGTCAGCCGCTCCGGGGCGACGATCATGGGCGCGATGGCGCTGGGCGTCGACCGCAAGACCGCCGCCGAATTCAGCTTCTTCCTCGCGCTGCCGACGCTGACCGGCGCGACGGTGCTCCAGCTCGCCAAGCACCACGACGCGATCACGCAGAGCGACATCGGACTGATCGCGGTCGGCGCACTGGTCTCGTTCGTCGTCGCCTGGGCGGTGATCAAGGCCTTCCTGGCGGTGGTCACCCGCTATGGCTTCGGCCCTTTCGCCTGGTATCGAATCATTGTCGGAGTGGCGGCGCTGGCGTGGCTCGCCGCCAGATAGGTCCGAAACGATACCAATATGCGAAAGATTATTACGCGCCGCCGCCATGAGGTCTATTTTGCCTAAATTAAGGTCAGTAATACTGTCCTGATTGCAATTTTAGTCGTGACAGGCGATTTCACGCCATGCCATCGCCCTTGGCAACGAAGGGGATACTGCATGGCTTCCGAACGCATGCTCCAATTTGTGGGGCGTGACCAATCCTATCCGGACAAGCGCTCGCCCGAGGAGCGCGCGCGCGATTTCCGCGAGATCGCCGAGCGCTACGCGGCGCCTGACGCCGATGCGCAAGCGTCGCGCTGCTCGCAATGCGGCGTGCCCTATTGCTCGGTGCATTGCCCGCTCCACAATCATATTCCCGACTGGCTGCGCCTGACCGCCGAAGGGCGGCTGCGCGAGGCCTATGAGCTCAGCAACGCGACCTCGACGATGCCCGAGATCTGCGGCCGCATCTGTCCGCAGGATCGCCTCTGCGAAGGCAATTGCGTGATCGAATTTTCGGGGCATGGCGCGGTAACGATCGGCAGCGTCGAGAAATATATCACCGACACCGCCTGGGCCGAAGGCTGGGTCGAACCGATCCGGGCGGGCAAGCCGACCGGCCAGTCGGTCGGCATTGTCGGCGCGGGCCCCGCCGGGCTGACCGCAGCCGAATATCTGCGCGTCCAGGGGCATGAGGTGCATGTCTACGACCGGCACGACCGCGCCGGCGGGCTACTCACCTATGGCATCCCGGGCTTCAAGCTGGAGAAGGAAGTGGTCATGCGCCGCATCGAGCGGCTGGAGGAAAGCGGCATCCGCTTTCACCTGGGCTTCGCGGTCGGCGAGGATGCGACGCTCGATCAGCTCCGCGCGAAGCACGACGCGATCCTGATCGCGACCGGCGTCTACAAGGCGCGCGAGATCAACGTGCCGGGAAGCGGCGCCGAAGGCGTGATCGGCGCGCTCGACTATCTGATCGCCTCGAACCGCAAGAGCTTCGGCGACGAGGTTCCGGCTTTCGACGACGGCTGCCTGAACGCAAAGGACAAGCATGTCGTGGTGATCGGCGGCGGCGACACCGCGATGGACTGCGTCCGCACCGCGGTGCGTCAGGGCGCGAAGTCGGTCAAATGCCTCTATCGCCGCGACCGCGAGAATATGCCGGGCTCGCAGCGCGAGGTCGCCAATGCCGAAGAGGAAGGCGTCGAGTTCGTCTGGCTCTCCGCCCCCGAAAGCTTCACCGCCGACAAGCATGTGAAACAGGTCGCGGCGCAGGGGATGCGCCTCGGCGCCCCCGACGCGAGCGGCCGCCGCAGCCCCGAGCCCGATCCGGGCCGCAGCTTCGACCTGCCCGCTGACATGGTGATCAAGGCGCTCGGCTTCGATCCCGAGGAACTGCCGCACCTGTTCGGCTCGCCCGACCTGTCCGTCACGCGCTGGGGCACGCTGCGCGTCGATCATCAGACGATGATGACCAGCCTGCCGGGCGTCTTCGCGGCCGGTGACATCGTGCGCGGCGCCAGCCTGGTCGTCTGGGGCATCCGCGACGGCCGCGATGTCAGCGACCAGATGGCAAAGTGGTTGAAAGCGAAAGCGAAAAGCGAAAAGAAGGCAGCATGACCAACAGGGAAAGGATCATGCTTATGTCCAGATGGAAGAGTATCTTGTTCGGCGCCGCGCTTGTCATGTCGCCCGTATCGGCGCACGCTCAGGATCAAGGCGCCGCGCCGGCAGCGGAGCCGGCCGCCGATCGGCTGGCTGCCGCCACGCAATTGATGGACCTCATCCTGCCCGCCGCGCAGCGCGACGCGATGGTGGAACAGATGATGAAAGCCATCATGACGACCATGACCGCCAGCCTCAAGGACCAGCCTTCGTTCGCCGCGGCCATGCAGAACCCAAAAGTCGAAACTGTCTTCAACCGCTTTATCGATCGGCAACGCCAGCAGACGGCAGAGCAATTGAAAGCCGGAATGCCGGGAATGCTGACGGCGATGTCCCGGGCCTATGCGCGGCGCTTCACGGTGCCCCAGCTCGCGGAAATGCATAGCTTCTTCAGCACTCCGACGGGCCAGGCATATGTCAAGGAATCCTACGGAATCCTGTCTGATCCCGACATTGCCACGTGGCAGCGCGATCTGATGGCAAAGGGTTTCGCGCGGTTGCCGGAAGAGATGAAGGCTCTTCAACAGGAATTGGAAGGCGTTCTGGGCAAGCCGCTTGCAGAGTCGAAATCATGAACAGCGAGCAGGAAGGAAAAAAGCGAATGACGACAATGTTCAAATCGATCCTGCTTGCCGGCGCGATGGCGTTTACCCCCATGCAGGCTTTCGCCGCGCCCGAGGAGGCCCCCGATGCCGAAATCGTCGCCCCCGCCGTCGAAAGCGATGAAGGCCACGGCATGAGCGATGAGGCCATGATGGCCGACGCCAAGGCGAAGATGCAGAAGGAAATCGATCAGGCTGTCGCGATGATCGAAAAGATATTCGGCACCGACAAACTGCCGCCGATCGCGCCCGCACAGCTCGCACTCGCGCAGCAGACGACGACCGCGCTGGTTCCGCCGGGCAGCCTGGAGAAGATGCTCGACAATCTCTATGGCAAGCTTTTCAAGGGGTTGATGGACGAATTTGGCGGCACGTCCGACCTGATGCTGTCGATCAAGACCGGCGTTGAGAGCGAGAAGATCGCCGCACTCGACGATAAGACCAAACTGGCGGCGGCTGGCATCTTCGATCCCTATCGCCAGCAGCGCGAGGATCAGATCACCAACATCGTCAAACCCCTGATCAGCGAGGCGCTGACCGATCTCGAAGGGCCGATGCGGAACGGGCTGGCACACGCCTATGCCCGCAAGTTCACCGCCCAGCAGCTCGGCGAGATGAACGCCTTTTTCGCGACCCCGACCGGCAAGGCCTATAGCTCGGAATGGATGGCGCTCCAGGCCGATCCCGAACTGATGCTCGCGATGATCAAGGCGGTGCCGCCGCTGGTGGGCAAGTTCATGGATCGCGGCTCGGAGATCGAGGCCAAGTTCAAGGATCTGCCCAAGGAAAAGCAACTCGCCGACCTCAGCGACGCCGAACTCGCGAAGCTCGCCAAGCTGATGAAGGTCAGCGTCAAGGAGCTGAAGGAACATCGCGACCAGTGGGACTCCCCGGTCGAGGAAACGACTGAAGCCACCGAAGCGGTTGATGCAGCGGCCGACGCCGCGGCGGCCGATGCCGATGCAGCAGCGGATGCGGCACAGGCCGCGGCCGATGCCGCCGAAGCGACGGTCGACGACCCCGCCTACAACCGCGACAATTGGTCGGAGGCTGACCGCCAGCGCGTCGAGCAGCTCGAGGAAGCGGCGAGCAACGCCTCGTCGGCCGCCTATGATGCCGAGGAACAGGCCGTCGCCAACGCTCGCAAGAAGAAGCCGTCGACCTAAGACCCCATTCTCATCCCGGCCTTCGCCGGGATGAGGAACCGGGAAGCTGACCCGTCAGGACGAATATGATGACCCATTATCCCACCCCAGATCACGCGCGGCTTGCCGAAAGCGGCATGTATCGCCCCGACCTCGAATCCGATGCCTGCGGCGTCGGGCTCGTCGCGGCGACCGACGGCAAGCCGTCGCGCCGCGTCGTCGAGGCGGCGATCGAGGCGCTGCGTGCCGTCTGGCACCGCGGCGCGGTCGACGCCGACGGCAAGACCGGCGACGGGGCGGGAATCCATGTCGACCTGCCGGTCCGCTTCTTCGACGATGCGATCGCGGCATCGGGGCACAAGGTGCGCCCGAACCGCCTCGCCGTCGGCATGGTCTTCCTCCCGCGCACCGACCTCGGCGCGCAGGAGGAATGCCGCACGATCGTCGAGGCCGAGATCATCGACGCGGGCTTCACCATCTACGGCTGGCGCCAGGTGCCCGTCGACGTGTCGGTGATCGGCGACAAGGCGCAGCAGACGCGGCCCGAGATCGAGCAGATCATGATCGCCGGGCCGCTGCCCGACGAGCAGTCGGTCGCCGAATTCGAAAAGCAGCTCTATCTCGTCCGCCGCCGCATCGAGAAAAAGGTGATCGCGGCGCAGATCCACGATTTCTACGTCTGCAGCCTGTCGGCGCGCTCGATCATCTACAAGGGACTGTTCCTCGCGGAGAGTCTGGCCGATTTCTATCCCGACCTCACGAACAAGCTGTTCGAGAGCCGGGTCGCGATCTTCCACCAGCGCTATTCGACCAACACCTTCCCGCAATGGTGGCTCGCCCAGCCCTTCCGCTGCCTCGCCCACAATGGCGAGATCAACACGATCCGCGGCAACAAGAACTGGATGAAAAGCCACGAGATCAAGATGGCGAGCCTCGCCTTCGGCGAGCATTCGGAGGATATCAAGCCGGTGATCCCCGCGGGGGCATCGGACACTGCGGCGCTTGACGCGGCGTTCGAGACCCTGTGCCGCGCCGGCCGCGACGCGCCGACCGCCAAGCTGATCCTCGTCCCCGAAGCCTGGGGCCACGACGACGACATCCCCGACGCACATAAGGCGATGTATTCGTATCTCGCCAGCGTGATGGAGGCATGGGACGGCCCCGCCGCGCTCGCGATGACCGACGGCCGCTGGGCGGTCGCGGGGATGGATCGCAACGCGCTCCGCCCGCTGCGCTACACGCTGACCGCCGACAATCTGCTCGTCGTCGGCTCCGAAAGCGGCATGGTGCTGCTGCCCGAGGCGAGCATCCGCAAGAAAGGCCGCCTCGGCCCCGGCCAGATGATCGCGGTCGACCTCGACGAGGGCACGCTCTACGAAGACCGCGCGATCAAGGACAAGATCGCCGGCGACGCCGACTATGCCGCACGCGTCAAGGGCTTCCGCACCATGGCCGACCTGCCCAAGGGCGGCAAGGCGACGCTCGAGCCGTGGGACCGCGCCGAATTGCTGCGCCGCCAGGTCGCGGCGGGCCTGACCATGGAGGATATGGAGCTCATTCTCTCGCCGATGGTCGAGGATGCGAAGGAAGCGATCGGATCGATGGGCGACGACACGCCGCTCGCGGTTATCTCCGACAAGCCGCGCCACGTCGCGCAATTCTTTCGCCAGAATTTCAGCCAGGTCACCAATCCGCCGATCGACAGTCTGCGCGAGCGGCATGTGATGAGCCTTAACACGCGCTTCTCCAACCTCGGCAATATCCTCGACGAAAAGGGGCAGAGCGCGCACGTCCTCGTGATCGATTCACCCGTCCTCGTCGGCGACGACTGGGACCGGCTGCGCGCCTATTTCGGCGATGCCGTCGCCGATATCGACTGCACGTTCGCCGCCGGCAGCGACGCATCGGCGCTCCGCGAGGCGATCGCGCGCATCCGCCGCGAGGCAGAGGATGCGGTGCGCGCCGGGCGCAGCGAATTGTTCCTGTCCGACCAGAAGATCGGCGAAGACCGCGTCGGGGTCGCGATGGTGCTCGCCGCCGCCGCGGTCCACACCCATCTCGTCCGCAAGGGCCTGCGCAGCTACGCCTCGATCAACGTCCGTTCGGCCGAGGTGCTCGATACCCATGCCTTCGCCGTGCTGATCGGCGTCGGCGCGACGACCGTCCACGCCTATCTCGCCGAAGCCGCGATCGCCGACCGCCACGCGCGCGGCCTGTTCGGCGGTGACCTGTCGCTGGGCGACTGCCACCTCCGCTATCGCAAGGCGATCGACGACGGCCTGCTCAAGATCATGGCGAAGATGGGGATCGCGGTGGTCTCCTCCTATCGCGGCGGCTATAATTTCGAAGCGGTCGGCCTCAGCCGCGCGCTCGTCAACGACCTCTTCCCCGGCATGCCCGCGAAGATTTCGGGCGAGGGCTATCAGTCGCTGTTCATCAATGCGACCGAGAAGCATGAGGCCGCGTTCGACAATCAGGTCACCACCCTGCCCGTCGGCGGCTTCTACCGCCACCGCGCGGGCGGCGAGGCGCACGCCTATTCGGCGCAGCTCATGCACCTTCTCCAGACCGCGGTCGCGACCGACAGCTACTCGACCTACCTCCAGTTCGCGCGCGGTATCGCCGACCTGCCGCCGGTCTATCTGCGCGACCTGATGGAATTCAACTATCCTGCGCAGGGCGTTGCGCTCGACAGCGTCGAGGCGATCACCGAGATCCGCAAGCGCTTCGTCACCCCCGGCATGTCGCTGGGCGCGCTGTCCCCGGAAGCGCATGAGACGCTGGCGATCGCGATGAACCGCATCGGCGCCAAGGCGGTGTCGGGCGAAGGCGGCGAGGCGAGCGAGCGCTACCAGCCCTATGCCAACGGCGATAACGCCAACAGCAACATCAAGCAGATCGCATCGGGCCGCTTCGGCGTCACCGCCGAATATCTCGGCGCGTGCGACGAGATCGAAATCAAGGTCGCACAGGGCGCCAAACCCGGCGAAGGCGGCCAGTTACCCGGATTTAAAGTCACCGAGTTCATCGCGCGCCTGCGTCACTCGACGCCGGGCGTGATGCTGATCTCACCCCCGCCGCATCACGACATCTATTCGATCGAGGATCTGGCCCAGCTCATCTACGACCTCAAGCAGATCAACCCGAAAGCGCGCGTCTGCGTCAAGCTCGTGAGCTCGGCGGGCATCGGCACCGTCGCGGCGGGCGTCGCCAAGGCGCACGCCGACGTCATCCTCGTCTCGGGCAACACCGGCGGCACCGGCGCTTCGCCCCAGACCAGCATCAAATATGCCGGCACCCCATGGGAAATGGGCCTGTCCGAGGTCAATCAGGTGCTGACCCTCAACGGCCTCCGCCACCGCATCCGCCTGCGCACCGACGGCGGGCTCAAGACCGGCCGCGACATCGTGATCGCCGCCATATTGGGCGCCGAGGAATATGGCATCGGCACGCTCAGCCTTGTCGCCATGGGCTGCATCATGGTGCGCCAGTGCCACAGCAACACCTGCCCGGTCGGCATCTGCACGCAGGACGAAAAGCTGCGCGCGAAGTTCGCCGGCAGCCCCGAGAAAGTCATCAACCTGATGACCTTCATCGCCGAGGAAGTGCGCGAAATCCTCGCCAAGCTCGGCTGCCGCAGTCTCGACGAGGTGATCGGCCGCACCGAATTGCTGCGCCAGGTCAGCCGCGGCGCCGAGCATCTCGATGACCTCGACCTCAACCCGATCCTCGCCAAGGTCGACGCGCCCGACGATCAGCGCCGCTCGCAGGGGCCGAACTTCCGCAACCCGGTGCCCGACAGCCTCGACGCGCAGATATTGAACGACGCGAAGCCGCTGTTCGAGCGCGGCGAGCGGATGCAACTCACCTACAACGTCCGCAACACCCACCGCGCCGTCGGCACCCGCCTATCGGCCGAGGTCACCGCGCGCTTCGGGATGAACGGGCTCGCCGACGACCATGTCCAGGTGCGCCTGCGCGGCACCGCGGGCCAGTCGCTCGGCGCTTTCCTGTGCAGCGGCATCACCTTGGAAGTATTCGGCGACGCCAACGACTATGTCGGAAAGGGCCTGTCGGGCGGCCGCATCATCGTGCGCCCGACCGTGTCGAGCCCGCTCGTCAGCCAGCACAATAGCATCGTCGGCAACACCGTCCTCTATGGAGCGACCGCCGGCACCCTGCTCGCGGCGGGTCAGGCAGGCGAGCGTTTCGCGGTCCGCAACTCGGGCGCGAAGGTCGTGGTCGAAGGCTGCGGCGCCAACGGCTGCGAATATATGACCGGCGGCACCGCCGTGATCCTCGGCCCCGTGGGGTCGAACTTCGGCGCGGGGATGACCGGCGGCATGGCTTTCGTGCTCGACACCGACGCCGGCTTCGAGCGCCGCGCGAACGGCGAATCGATCGTCTGGCAGCGACTTGCGAGCAGCCATTGGGAAGCCGTGTTAAAAGCCCTCGTCGAGGAACATGCGCACGCCACGGGCAGCAAATGGTCGGCCGAAATCCTTGCCGATTGGGACCGTTGGCGCGATCGTTTCTGGCAGATATGCCCGAAGGAAATGCTGAGCCGCCTCGCCCATCCGCTGACCGAAGAGACGATGGAGGTCGTTGCCGCGGAATAGGCAACGCCTTTCACCATCGGCCATCGTCGCTATCGGGATGCGGCATTAACGGAGTGCTGACACCTTCCTCCTATGCGCGATGAGCGCCTGGAAAGAATGGCTGGGCTGAAAAGGCTATGCAATGATGTCCCCCGGCCTCTCGCACCGGATCAACGCCCGTTTTGGCACCACGCGCGGCCTTGTACGGCTGATCCTGTCCTATGGCGAAACGACGCTGGGGTTAGCCTCGGTCGAGGAGCCGGATGCGGAGGCGGTGCGGCGGCTCGTTTTCGTCTGCCACGGCAATATCTGCCGCAGCGCTTTCGCCGACGTTGCAGCGGCCGAGGCGGGACTCGCCACCGCTTCCTTCGGTCTTTCGGCTTCGCATGGCGCGCCGGCGCACCCGCCGATCGTCGCGATCGCGGGGGCGATGGGGATCGATCTTAGTCGACATCGCGCCACGGAGCGCGAGGCCTATCAGCCGCAGCCCGGCGATCTGCTGCTCGCGATGGAAGCGCGCCAGCTTCGCCGGATCGCCGCCGACGAACGGCTCGCGCATCTGCCGCGCACGCTGCTCGGCCTCTACACCCGCCCGGTCATGCCGCACCTTCACGACCCTTACCGGCTGAACGATCCCTATACGCGCGCCTGCCTTCAGCGGATCGCCAGTGCGATCCCTGAGCTCAGCTTCCGCTTCCCAAAAGCCGCGCGATGATCCCGGCCAGATCAGCCAGCGTCGGCACCGGATCGGAGAATTTGGCCACATAATAGCCGGTATCGAACCGAAAGAAATCGGCCGCATAGGTGGCCATTTCACGCAATTTTTCGCCTGCCGAAAGGTCTTTGGCCCGCAGTTGATCGACCAATCGCTTGGTATCGGGCAGCACATAGCGGGCACGATGGTCGCGATACCCCGATGCCAATTGGCCCGCGACACCGTCCACGAGGCGGCGATAGAGTGCAAAGGCGAAATGCGCCCCGCTCTGGCTGGCAAGCGGCAGGCTGCCCCACAATCGCCCGTTGACCTCCATCAGCCAATAGCGGCCGCTCGCCGCGTCGTGGCGATATTCGACCATCGCGGGCCCTTCCCACCCGATCGCACGCAGCAAGGCTTCCGATTTTTCCATCTGCGCGCGATGGTCGGACAGCGGCACCGACCGACACAGGGTCGATATACCCCCGCTCGCGGGATATTCGCGCAGCCTTTCGTGCTGAAAGCGCAGCGTTGCCCGGCCGCCTTCCATCATCAGCATCTGGCCGAAGCCATAGCCCTGACACCAGCTCTGGACGAGCGGATAGACGCCGAGCGGATCGTAGCGTCGCAGGATCGCGACCAGCGCTTCGGCGCCATCGGCGCGCTCGGCCTTCTCGAAGTCGATGCCCGCCGCTTCCAGCCGCTCCCACATCGCGGGCGGATCGCTCCATTTCAGGATAACCGGATAGGCAATATCCGCCGCCTTCGCCTCGAAATCCTGACCTGCCAGCGGTTGCCAGGTGTCGGGAACCTCGATTCCCGTCTCGCGCGCCCGCGCCAGCGTGTTGAGCTTGTCGAGCACGAGGTCGAGTTGTTCGTGCCGGGGGCTGGCGATCCGGCACCCGCCGATCGCAGGCGGCATGTCGGCGAGTTCGAGCAGGTCGGCTTCGCTGATCGGGATCACCGCCCCTGCCCCGCTCGCCGCGACGACCTCGGGTAGCCAGTCGGCCAGCGGAACGCCCCGGGGGCGCAGGATATGCTGGCGGGCATAACGCGAATGGCCCCCGATCGACCAGCGCGAGCGCCCGGCCGCGATCACCGGCACGCCGTGCGCCCCCAGTTCGCGCACCACCGTCAGTCCGATGCTGCTGTCGACGCCGAGGACGATGGCCGGGGGCAGCCCCCGATCGCGGGTCATGCCGGGCGGAGCCGGCGCTCGTAGCGCCACGTGCCGATCATCTGCTCGGCCATGCGGAGCCCGGTCCGCATCATGCTCGGCCCCAGTCGCGGCGCGGACGCCCGGCCGGCCTGCGGCGCCGCAAGCGTCGCGAAGCCGCGCGACTCAATCCGCGATTCGCGCGCGATATGACGGCAGAGTGATTCAAGGCGGCGCATCACCATGCGATTGGGCCGCTGCCGGTCGCGCGAAAGCATCTCGAAACTATGGGTCACGATCATGAACAACGGCGCGCCGGACTCGCAGGCATGGTCGAGCGCGGCACTCATTTCGCGCGACGACAGCGCGCAGACCTGCGCGGGACGGAAATGACCCGGTCGATCCTCGATGCCCGAAACGGGTATTTCGATCAGCGATCCGACCGCCACCGGGTCGGACGCCGCCACTGGCAGGCTGATCGCGCATCCGCGCCCGGCATAGTCGGGATTGAAGCTGCTATCCCAGCGCAGCCCCAGCGCCTCGAGCGCGGCGAGCGTGCGATCGTCGGCGCCGAAATTCCCGGCGCGAAAGGCGATCGGAGCGGGCGCCCCTGCCTGCACCAGCGCGTCGCGCGCCCAGCCGAGCAGCGCGATCTGGTCGGACAGCGAGAAATCGCCGATATTGCGTCCGCGCCGTCCCTCGACCGGCGAATCCTTCGCCCATTCCAGCCATTCGGTATGGATGTGAAGCTGCACCTCGTGCCCGCGCGCCAGGATCGGCTCGATCATCCGCGCGACGATCTCGGGGCCGTGGACGAGGCCCGGCATCGGATCGACGAAGAAGACCCCGCGCACCCCGTGGCGGTCGAATCTGTCCATCTGCCAGCCGACGCCGAACGCACCCGCCGCCGTCTCGCCCAGCACCGATTGACGCAGATTCTCCTCGACCGGCAGGCCGTTCGCCTGCCGCCCCGCGGACAATTCGGTGTCTATCGTGATCAGCGCGGCAACGCTCATATCATCTCATTCCGGTCGCAGATGGGAAAGCTGCCCCCCGTCCTAGCAGCGAATAGCTCATAAATCGGTAACGCGGGCGGCGGTCAAGGGCGGTGATTCCGTGGCAAGTCAGACATTTGTCGTACCTCCGCCTCCTGTCGTCGCAGCGCACCCAGGCGTTCAGCGCAGCGAAAGCGTCTTCTCTTTATAGGCACCCTTCGCTTTCCCCATCCCGAAAGGATGAAGCCGTGCGCCTGACCATCGCTGCCCTTCCTCTGCTGGCACTTCTCGCACCGCTGCCCGCCGCCGCTACCGACCCTGCGGCCGGACGCGCCGTCGCGACCCTCAATGATCCCGCGATGCAGGACCACATGGCCGATACCGTCACCGCGCTGGTCGGCGCTCTGATGCAGATGAAGGTCGGCCCGCTCGCCGAAGCCGTCGCGCGCGTCGATCCCGAATCCGACGCCGCCTATATCCCGCCCGACGCCACGGTCGGCGACATCGCCGGGCGCGATCCCCATTATGCCGAGCGCATGGGCGATGACGTCCGCGCCGGCACCCGCATGACCGGCCACGCCGCCTCGGCGCTCGCGGCTTATGCGCCTGTCCTCAAGGATATGGCCCGCGATCTTGCCGCACAATGGGAACGCGAACGCGCCGCTGCGCGGCGCTGAGCTTCTTCCCCTCCGCCGTTCGCATAGCCGTTGCGCCCGGCGCCCCCCTGCCGCTATGCCGGACCCATGTGGCAACTCTATCAATTCCCGCTCTGTCCCTTTTCGCGCAAGATCCGGCTTTTGCTGGGCGAGAAAGGCGTCGGCTATGAATTGGTGCGCGAATCGCCGTGGGAGCGCCGCGACGAATTCGTCGACCTGAACCCGGCGGGGCGCACCCCGGTCATGGTCGACCAGGGCCGCGGACAGGTGCTGATCGACAGCAATGCGATCGCCGAATATTTCGAGGAGACGGTCGAGGGCAAGGCGATGATCAACGGCACCGCCGCCAGCCGTGCCGAGATCCGCCGCCTTGTCGCCTGGTTCGACCAGGACTTCTATTATGAGGTCACCGGGCCTTTGCTGTTCGAGCGGATGCAGAAACGCATCGTCCACCGCCAGCCGCCCGACGGCGGCGCGCTGCGCGAGGCGATGAAGGCCGCGAACCAGCATCTCGACTATATCGACTATCTGATCGACCACCGCACCTGGCTCGCCGGCGCGACGATGAGCCTCGCCGATCTGGCCGCCGCCGCGCACATCTCGGTCGCCGATTATCTCGGCGGCATCGACTGGACCGGGCATGAACAGACCAAGGGCTGGTATTCGGGCCTCAAGTCGCGGCCCAGCTTCCGCCCGCTGCTTGCCGAGCGGATGGAGATCATCACGCCGCCGAAATATTATGAGGATGTGGACTTTTAACCCATCGTCATTGCGAGCGCGAGGTTGATGGGCTCAGCCCTTGTGCCGGGCCGCGATCAGATAGTTGAGCGCCTCGCTGCCGCCGAGCTTGAACCCGCGTGCAGGCGACGGCGACAGGCCGGTGCGGTCGACCACCTCCAGCCCGGCGCCTTCCAGCAATCCAGCCAATTCCTCGGGCTTCAGGAACTGATCCCAGTCGTGCGTCCCCCGCGGCACCGCGCCGACGCGCTCGGCCGCCTCGACGAGCAGCAGCTTCGACCAAAGGGTGCGGTTCGGAGTCGACAGGATCATCAGCCCGCCCGGCGTCAGCCGCGCCGCGAGTTCGGCGACGAAGGCGGCGGGATCGGTCACGTGCTCGACGACCTCCATCGAGGTGACAAGGTCAAAGGTCGCCGCGGGCAGCGCCGCCAATTCGCCCGCATGATAAGTAATCGCAAGCCCCTGCCCCGCCGCATGCTCCCGCGCTGCGACGATATTCTCGGGCGCCGCATCGACACCGGTCACCACCGCGCCCATCCGCGCCAGCGGCTCGGCGAGCAGCCCGGCACCGCAACCGACGTCGAGCGCGCAGCGCCCGGCGAGCGGGTGGCGCTCGCGCGCATCGACCTGCCAATGCATGTCGATCTGTTCGCGAATATAGGCAAGCCGCACCGGGTTCAGCCGATGCAGCATCGCCGACGAGCCGTGCGGATCCCACCAGTCGGCGGCGAGCGCGCCGAAATGGGCGGCTTCATTCGGATTGATCGTCGCGGCACTCATGCGGTGGGATGTGGCACCTCGCCCTATCCCGCGCAAGAAATTTGCCCCTCAGGCATATAATTTGACGAAAAACTGCCGTTCGATTGTCGCCGGACAAGAAAAAATATCCCGACAGGATAATGGGTCAGCCTTGCCATCGCCCTCCCCCTTCCCTAACAGCCGGACGCCGCAGAAATCCAAGTGGTTGCGGCGGAAACCAGTTTTCGAGAAGGCGGGGCGAGATGGCGCGGATCGTGATGAAATTCGGGGGCACGTCGATGGCGGGCACCGAGCGGATTCGCACCGTCGCGAAACTCGTCGCGCGCGAAGTGGGACAAGGCAACGAGGTTGCCGTCGTCGTCTCGGCGATGGCGGGCGAAACCGACCGGCTCGTGGGTTTCTGCCGCGAGGCGAACCCGCGCTACGACCCCGCCGAATATGACGTCGTCGTCGCAGCGGGCGAACAGATCACCTCGGGCCTGCTCGCGCTGACGCTTCAGGCGATGGGCGTCCCGGCGCGAAGCTGGCTCGGCTGGCAACTCCCCATACGAACCGAGGAGGCGCACGCGCGCGCGCGCATCGCAGGGATCGACACCGGCGCGCTGCTCGCCGCGATGGGCAAGGGCGAGGTCGCGGTGATCCCCGGCTTCCAGGGCATGATGGACGACGGCCGCATCGCGACGCTCGGCCGCGGCGGGTCGGACACCAGCGCGGTCGCGGTCGCCGCGGCGGTGAAGGCCGACCGCTGCGACATCTATACCGACGTCGACGGCGTCTACACGACCGACCCGCGCATCGTCGCCCGCGCGCAGAAGCTCGACTATGTCACCTATGAGGAAATGCTCGAACTCGCGAGCGTCGGCGCCAAAGTGCTCCAGACCCGCTCGGTCGGCCTCGCGATGAAGGAGGGCGTGCGCGTCCAGGTGCTCTCCAGCTTCGTCGAGGGCGACGAGGCGCCGAAGCAGGGCACGATGATCGTCAGCGACGAGGAAATAGAGGAACTTCAAATGGAACGGCAGCTGATCACCGGCATCGCCCACGACAAGAATGAGGCGAAGATCATCGTCACCCGCGTCCCCGACAAGCCGGGCGGCGTCGCCAACATCTTCGGCCCGCTCGCCGCGGCCGGGATCAATGTCGACATGATCATCCAGAACGTCGGCCGCGACAAGGGCGAGACCGACGTGACCTTCACCGTTCCCGCGACCGACCTCATCCGCTCGATCGACCTGCTCGAAGGGTCGAAGGAGAAGATCGGCTTCAACCGCATCCTGTCCGACGACAAGGTCGCCAAGGTCAGCGTCGTCGGCGTCGGCATGAAGAGCCACGCGGGCGTCGCGAGCACGATGTTCCGCGCGCTGGCCGACCGCGGCATCAACATCCAGGCGATCTCGACCAGCGAGATCAAGGTCAGCGTGCTGATCGACGAGGATGAAACCGAACTCGCGGTGCGCGTGCTGCACACGGCATACGGCCTCGACGCCGCCGACTGATCCTATTCGGCGGCGACCGGCTGCAACCCGCCCGCGCGGCGGCGCAGCCGGGCCTGCCCGATCCATTGCACGACGCTGAAATGCACCGCGAACAGCGCGGCTTTCGACGCGAGCGGAAACACGCCGACGAACAGCGGCCACCAGGCGGTGAAGCCAATCGCGATCACCAGATTGGCGACGGCGGTGAAAAACATCATCGCCGCCCATACATAGCCGAAGCGGTCCATGACATCGCCGACCAGTTCGACCTGCTCGGGCGGAATATAGCGGTTGAGCCAGCCGCGGCGCAGCATCGCGGCGCCGACGATCAGATAGACGACCGAGGGCTTCGCCATCACGAAGCGCGGATCGCCGGTCAGCATCGTCGCGGCGGCCGAGAAGATCACCATCGCGAGGCTGATCCACTGGAGCGCCGCCACCGGCCGCCCGCGCACGAGTTCATGGCCGACCACCGCCACCGCGACCACCATCCCCGCGATCGTCGCAGGCACGATCCCCATCCCGACGCCGAGCAGGACGGCAAAGACGATCACGCCCAGCGAATCGAAGATCATCGGCCCGACGGCGTAGAGCAGGTTGCGCATGGTATCTCACCTTCCGCGACTCAATGTTACCGTCGTAAACATTGCCCGTGCGGGCGGCGTGGGTCAAGGTAAAATTTACGGTGTCAACATTGGGCGGGCAGAAAGATAAGGATTCCGGCATTTTCGCCTTGGTCATCCCGCGAAAGCGATCCGGGGCCCATTCCCGAGCGTCGAGAGAATGGATTCCGGATCAAATCCGGAATGACGAACGTCCGGAAACGACCGATTGCAGCCGCCCGGCATCTCCTAACTTTGTCATCCCCGCGAAAGCGGGGACCCAGAGCGTGCGTCGGCTAACCCCACACTGGGTTCCCGCTTTCGCGGGAATGACGAAGGTGGGCAGGGGCCGCTCCCCACCCCAAAGGTGACACTCTCCGATAATCCTTTCCTACATTCTCCCGCCATGCTCCAATCTGGCGAATGGAACACGCGCCCGACCATCGGCTTCGCTGCAATTCGCAAAGCCTGTTCGCCTCCCTTCCCACACCGCTCTTAAAGCGACAAAGGAGACAATATGGACGCGCACGTCCGTATCCTTTGTCGCTTTAAGCCCAAAAGAAAAGGCCCGCCCCCGGCCCATGTCCCCGGAGGCGGGCCCACGACCCGTCGTCCTGGCGGCCGCAGCCGGTCCCGCGGCATGATGCGGGACCGGCAGGTCCGCAGATCAGCCGAGGTCGAACCGGTCGGCGTTCATCACCTTGACCCAGGCCTTGACGAAGTCGCGCACGAACTTCTCCTCATGCCCCTTCTCGGCATAGACTTCGGCGATGGCGCGAAGCTGCGAGTTGGAGCCGAAGATCAGGTCGGTGCGCGTCGCGCGCCAGCGTTCGGTGCGCCCGCCGCGATCATAGCCGATGAACTCCTCGTCGCCGCTCGCATCGACGACTTCCCAGGTCGTATCCATGTCGAGCAGATTGACGAAGAAGTCGGTGGTGAGCTGCCCGACGCGGTTCGTGAACACGCCGTTCCGGCTGCCGCCCTGGTTCGCGCCGAGGACACGCAGGCCCCCGACCAGCACCGTCAGTTCGGGAACCGACAGGCCGAGCAGCGACGCGCGATCGAGCATCAGTTCCTCGGTCTTCACGCTGTGCTTGGTGGCGAGATAGTTGCGGAAGGCGTCGGCCCTCGGCTCCATCACCTCAAAGCTCTCGACGTCGGTCCAGTCCTGCGCCGCGTCGCCGCGGCCGCCGGTGAAGGGCACCGCGACGTCGAAGCCCGCGTCCTTCGCCGCCTTCTCGACCGCCGCGCTGCCCGCAAGGACGATCGCGTCGGCGAGCGACAGGCTGCCGCGCAGTTCATCGATCTTGCCGAGCACCTTGGCGAGTTCGGCCGGGTCGTTGACCGCCCAGTCCTTCTGCGGCGCCAGCGCGACGCGCGCGCCGTTGGCGCCGCCGCGAAAGTCGGTCTTGCGGAAGGTCGAAGCCGACGCCCAGGCCGCCTTGACGAGTTCGCCGACGGTCAGCCCCGAAGCAAGGATCGCACTCTTGAACGCCGCGACATCGCCGTCCGACGGCTTGCTCCCCGCCGGAACCGGGTCCTGCCAGATCAGATCCTCGGCCGGCACCTCGGGGCCGAGATAACGAACCTTCGGTCCCATGTCGCGATGGCAGAGCTTGAACCAGGCGCGCGCAAAGGCGTCCTTGAACGCTTCATGGTCGCTGCGGAACTTCTCCGAAATCTTGCGCAGTTCTGGGTCCATCTTCAGCGCCATGTCGGCGGTGGTCATCATCGTCGGCACCTTTTTGCCCGGATTATGGGCGTCGGGGGCCATGTCTTCCTCTTTCTGGTTGATCGGCTGCCACTGCTGTGCGCCGGCGGGGCTCTTCACCAGCTCGTAATCATAGTCGAGGAGCAGGCGGAAATAATTCTCCGACCATTCGGTGGGCGTGTTCACCCACGCGCCCTCGATGCCGCTGGTGATCGCGTGCGCGCCCACCCCGGTCTCGAAGCTGCTCGTCCAGCCGAGCCCCATCAGCGAGATGTCGGCGGCTTCGGGCGCCGCACCGACCAGGCTCGCATCGCCCGCGCCGTGCGCCTTGCCGAAGGTGTGGCCGCCGGCGGTGAGCGCCACCGTCTCCTCATGGCTCATCGCCATGCGCTCGAAGGTGATCTTGATGTCGCGCGCCGATTGCAGCGGGTCGGGATTGCCGCCCGGTCCTTCGGGATTGACATAGATCAGGCCCATCTGGATCGCCGCGAGCGGGTTTTCGAGGTCAAGTTCCTTGTCGGGGTCGATGCGCGTCTGGACGCCTTCGTTGACCCATTGTTCCTCGGCGCCCCAATAGATGTCACGTTCGGCCTCATAGACGTCCTTGCGGCCGCCACCGAAACCGAACACCGGGCCGCCCATCGACTCGATCGCGACATTGCCGGTCAGGATGAACAGATCGGCCCACGAAATCTTCGCGCCATATTTCTGCTTGATCGGCCACAGCAGGCGCCGTGCCTTGTCGAGGTTGCCGTTGTCGGGCCAGCTGTTGAGCGGAGCGAAGCGCTGCTGCCCGCTGTTGGCGCCGCCGCGGCCGTCGGCGGTGCGATAGGTGCCCGCGGCGTGCCACGCCATGCGGATGAAGAAGGGGCCGTAATGCCCATAGTCGGCGGGCCACCACGGCTTGCTGTCGGTCATCAGCGCGGTGATGTCGGCCTTCAGCGCCTGATAGTCGAGCGACCGGAAGGCCTTGGCATAGTCGAAATCCTCGCCCATCGGATCGGGCGAGGCACCGTTCTGGGTCAGGATGTCGAGCGGCAGCGCATCGGGCCACCAATCCTTGTTCGTGCGGCCGAGCAGCGAACGGAAACGGTCCTTGCCGCCAAAGGGGCAGCCTGTCTGGGGGGCGTTCATGCAGTCTCTCCTCTCTTATGGATATTATGCGGTCATGATGCGGCGGAATGACGCGAGCGTGACGCGGGCACCCGCTTCATCGGGCTTGCCGGAAACGGTCGGCGCGTACGGACGTCGAGTCGATGGCGTCATCCTTTCGTTCTTGCCGGGTCAGGTTACGCCGCACCTCTCCATCGACCTAACCGAATAAGCCGGACATAGTCATCGAACGAACCGATCAGACGCGGGCCGGTTGCTTCTATGGGAGGGGTCCGTCCCGCTCCGGCCACGGCCCGGCGAAGTCCCGCAACATCGGCCGCCGCGGCGGGTTGCTGAAGGGTCGCGACATGATGGCATGGCGGGACAGCAGGAGTATGGAAAGTGGCTAACACCCCCAACCAGCAGAACCAGAAGAACCCGCAGGCGGACCGCGACGAGGAACATCGTCGCCAGCAGCAACAGCAGGGTGGTCAGGATCGCCAGCAGGGCGGCCAACGTTCCGATCAGGATCGGAACAGGAATCCGCAGCAGCGCTGATCCAGCCTGCATGAAAAAGGGCCGCCCCCTCGCGGGAGCGGCCCTTTTCCTTTGCGGTGGGACAGCCCGCTCAGAAACTGACCTTGACCGTCCCGCCCCAGGTGCGGGGATCGCCCGGCAGGCCGACGATTAGCCCGGTATTGCCCGGTCCGACGCTGAGCTGGTCGATATAGTCCTGATCGAACGCGTTCCGGACCCAGGCGAAGAGGTCGAGGCCATTCTCGGTCCGGAACCCGGCGCGGAAGTTCGACAGCGAATAGCCCTTGACCCAGGTATAGGCCGACGGCGTCGGGTTCGACGACCAGTCCGACCGGTAGCTGCCGTCGTAACCGAAATAGAATTGCCCATCCTGGTCGAAGAGCTTCGACTCCGCATTCACCTCGGCCCCGAACGAAAAGGCCCATTTGGACACCCCCGGCAGCCGCTGGCCCGAAATGTCGCAGTTCGGTGGGCTGTTCGTCCCGCCCGACTGCTCAGGCGCGCACGGCGCATCGACGAATTTCACATATTTGGCATCGGTATAGGCGCCGTTGACATAGGCCCGGAAGCGCTCGCTCGGACGGATCGAGAAATCGCCCTCGAAGCCCTGCGTCCGCACCTTCCCCGCATTGGCAAGATAGCCGCGCAGCACGCCGAACTGGCCATTGTTCACATTGGCCTGGAAATTCCGGATATCGCTGCGGAAGGCGGTGAGGTTGAAGGTGGCGCGGCGGTCCCAGAACTCGGCCTTGATCCCCGCCTCGTAATGATTGACCGACTCCGGCTTCACTGTCGCGGCGCCGAGCAGCGGATTGTTGTCCGCATCGTTCGGCACGCCATTCTGGTTGATGCCGCCCGATTTGAAGGTCTTGGCATAGGTCGCATAGAAAAGCAGATCGCGCGTCGCCTTGTAGGTCGCGGACAGGTCGTAGCTGAAGTTCCAGTCGCTGAACGCGGGCGCATATTCCTGCGGCGCGAAAACACCGAGCCGCGCGAGCGTGACCGCGTCGGTCGGCCCAAAGACGACCGGCGTTCCGTCGCCTGCAAAAACACGCCGCCGATAAAAGCCTTCCTTCTTGTCATAGTTCAGCCGGACGCCGGGCTGAATCGTGAACTGGTCGCTGATCTTCCAGCTCGCCTGCCCGAACAGCGCGGCGCTGGTGTTCTTGAGGAACTGGGTGTTGATCGCGGTCAGACCGTCGAGCACCGACGGGTCGTTCGCCAGCGCGCTCGTCGGATTGAGCGTCCAGCGGCTCGACGCCGGGCCATGCTGCTCGGTCCCCTGCGTGTCGATGCGCTGGTAATAATAGAAGCCGCCGAGCACGAAGTCGAAGCGGTCGCCAGTGTAATTATAGCGCAATTCCTGCGTATACTGGTTCTGCTGCGACGGGTTCTGCGACTTGGTGACGATCGGCAGGCCGGTGAAGTCGCGGTCGTTCTCGGGCTGCCAGTCCCAATAGCGCCACGCGGTGACCGAGGTCAGCGTGCCGGGGCCGACGTCCCATTTGACGCGCAGCGCGACGCCGCCGATCTCGTTCCCCGCGTTGAGATTGGCGTCGAGGTCGGTCAGCCGGTCATAGGGGTTGGTGCTCGGCACGACATAACCCTGCGCCGCGGCGAGCGCGGCATATTGGCGATTGAGCGGGCGTTGCGTCTCGCCAGTGCGCACGAACACCGAAGCGCAGCACACCGCATCCTGCTTGTTCCAGTCGCCCGAAAGCGTGATCGAGAGATCGTCGTTCGGCTGCCACAGCAATTGGCCGCGAATGCCGATATTGTCCTGGCTCTGGACCCAGCGGTCGGTGGTGACGTTATAGATGGTGCCGCGACGGCTGGTCGACGAAATGGCGATGCGCGCCGCGAGATGGTCGGTGAGCGGGCCGGAGATCGCGGCCTTCGCCTGCTTGAAGTTCAGATTGCCGATGCTGACCTCGGCCTTGCCCTCGAAATCGAAGGTCGGCTGGTTGGTCGTGATGTTGATCGCGCCCGCGGTGGTGTTCTTGCCATAGAGCGTTCCCTGCGGCCCACGCAGCACCTCGATCTGCGCGACGTCGAGGAAGTCGAAGGTCGAGGAGGCGACGCGCGAATAATAGACGTCGTCGACATAGATGCCGACCCCCTGCTCGATCCCGTCGTTGGTGAGCCCGAACGGCGCGCCGATGCCGCGGATGTTGACCGCGGTGTTGCGCGGGTTCGACGAATAGAATTGCAGCGTCGGGGTAAGCTGGGTCAGGCGGCCGACGTTGAAGCTGCCCGTATTGTCGATCTGTTCGCCCGCGACGACCGAGATCGCGATCGGCACATCCTGCGCGGTTTCCTGGCGGCGGCGCGCGGTGACAAGAATGTCGCCGCCATAGCTACCGCCCTCGACCTGCGCGGCGGCGGTGTCGACGTCCTCGGCATCGGCGGCGGTTTCAGCGGCAAATGCCGGGGTTGCGGCGAGCGCGAGAAGCAGGGTGAGCGAGACGGAAGCGGCCGGCAGGCGCCGGCGGGCAGACGGATATTTTGCGGTCATGACAATTTCCTGTTGCAAGAAAATTGCCACATCCGGCGGTCCGGTCTGCGGCATGAAATATGGAACGCCCCCCTTTCGGGGGAACGAGATCAGTTCGGGTAGCGGTGGCGTTCGGTGACGTCGACCTGCACCAGCCGCCCCTCGTGGACGGTCAGCTGGATGGCGCCGAACTTCAGCTTTTCGAGTGCGTCGAGCACCGTCTGGACGGCGCGGGGCACTTGCTCGGACCCGCCTTTGGCGGTCTCCTTGAAGGAGCTCATGCAAATTTCCTTTCCCTATGGATTCGCTCCCCAAGCATATGCCAAGTGATTTAGTTGACAATGATTGATTTGCTTTCTGCGCCGAAAGGCCCGGTTGTCGCGCCGAACCGAGTCCCGCGCACGGCGGGACGAAAGCGCGATTATCGCAATCCATTGCGCCCGCGCGCGACTGCTGGCAAAGGCGCTTTCGATGAGCAATCTTAACGATCTTATGGCGCGCGGAACCGGGCTTCTCGGCAGCGATTACGCCATTTTGTGCGGGGCAATGAGCTGGGTCTCGGAGCGCCATCTGGTGAGCGCGATCAGCAACGCGGGCGGCTTCGGCGTCATCGCCTGCGGTGCGATGACACCCGAACTTCTCGATGCCGAGATCGCAGCGACCAAGACGCTCGCGACCCGCAATTTCGGCGTCAACCTGATCACCATGCACCCGCAATTGTTCGAGCTGATCGACGTCTGCGCGAAGCATGGCGTCGGCCATGTCGTGCTCGCGGGCGGCCTGCCGCCCAAGGGGAGCCTCGAGGCAATCAAGGCATCGGGCGCGAAGGTCATCTGCTTCGCGCCGACGCTGGCGCTGGCGAAGAAGCTCGTCCGGTCGGGCGTCGATGCGCTGGTCATCGAGGGCATGGAGGCCGGCGGCCACATCGGCCCCGTATCGACGAGCGTGCTGGCGCAGGAAATTCTACCGACGCTCGCAGACGAGGTGCCGATCTTCGTCGCCGGGGGCATCGGTCGCGGCGAGGCGATCGCCGGCTATCTGGAGATGGGCGCTTCGGGGGTCCAACTCGGCACCCGCTTCGTCTGCGCGACCGAAAGCATCGCCCACCCCGCTTTCAAGAAGGCGTTCATCCGCGCCTCGGCGCGCGATGCGGTCGCGAGCGTGCAGATCGACCCGCGCCTGCCGGTGATCCCGGTGCGCGCGCTCAAGAACAACGGCACCGAGGCCTTTACCGCCAAACAGCGCGAGGTCGCGAACCTGCTCGACACGGGCGAGGTCGACATGCTGGAAGCGCAGCTTCAGATCGAGCATTATTGGGCGGGCGCCCTGCGCCGCGCGGTCATCGACGGCGACGTCGAGGGCGGTTCGTTAATGGCAGGGCAATCGGTGGGTATGGTAACGTCGGAGGAGAGCGTTGCCGATATCATCGCGGCTTTGGTGCAACAGGCCGATGCCGCATTGCACGCACGGGGTTGAGGCCGCATGTTCGCGGTTGGGGAGAATTTCATGACTATGTCGCGCAAGATCATCATGGCCGGGCTGCTTGCGAGCGTCGCCGCCTGCGCACCCAAACCGCCGCCGCCGCCTCCCCCGCCGCCGCCGCCGGTCACGATCGTCATTCCGCCGCGGCCGTTGCCGCCGGGCTATGCTTCGCTGACGCAGATACTGCCCGGCCGCGGGATCGACGGCCATTTCGTCACCGCGAACAGCAATATTTCGGGCGACCGTGCCTTCTGGCAGCTCAAGATCGGCCTCAACGTCGCGGCGATCGGTTGCCGCGGCACCGAGGAAGCAACGCTGGTGTCGGCATACAACAATATCATCAAGGCCCATGCGAAGATCATCAAGTCGAGCGAAAAGGCGGTCATCACCCAGCTCGGCAAGGAGAATGGCAACAACGGAATCGCCCCGCGCGATCGTTTGTCGACCCAGCTCTTCAACTATTTCGCACAGCCCCCCGCACAGCGCGCCTTCTGCGCCCGCGCCAACGAGATCGCGCAGCTCGTTTCCTCGACGCCAAGCGCTCAAGTCATCGAACAGGCGCCGGCGCAGCTCGCGCGGCTCGATCAGCCATTCCTCGATTTCTATGAAGCCTATGCCCAGTATCAGCTCGACGCGGCGGCATGGGACGCGAAATATGCGCCACCCCCGGCGATCATGACCACTCCGGCCGTGACGCCTGCAGCGCCCTATGGCCCGGCGTCTCCCGAAACGACGACGTCGGCGACGCCACCGGCGACCAACCCCGGCGCCTGATCGCGACAGGAAATTTCGCGCGCGCCCTTGGCGGCGGGGCCTGGCATCTGTTAGCACGGACGGGACATGACCAATGCCCCGCCTCCGCCGACATCGGCCGCCCAGTCGGCGCGCACGATCCTGACCCGACTGCACGAGGTGATGGCTGCGCGCAGCAACGCGCAGAGCAAGCTTAATCAGGTCGTCGGAATCATCGGCGAATGCCTGCACAGCGAGGTCTGCTCCATCTATCTGCTGCGCGACGGCACCCTTGAGCTCTATGCGACGCGCGGCCTCAAGCAGGAAGCGGTACACGTCACTCGCCTCGCGCTCGGCGAAGGCCTCGTCGGCACGATCGCCGCGCAGATCGAGACGCTGAACCTCGACGAAGCAGCGGCGCACCCGGATTATTCCTACCGCCCCGAAACGGGCGAAGAACTCTTCCATAGCTTCGCCGGCGTCCCGATCATCCGCCGCGAGCAGGCGGTCGGCGTCCTCTGCGTCCAGCATAGCGACCCGCGCCGCTATGAAGAGATAGAGATTGAGACGCTGCAGACCGTCGCGATGGTGCTGTCCGAACTGATCGCCAACGCCGATCTGGTCGACACCACCGCGCGCATCGACGCCGCAGCCGCCGATCAGTCGGCGCAGCGGCTGTCGGGGCAGAAGCTGGTCGACGGCATGGGCGCCGGCATCGCGGTCTTCCATCAGCCGCGCATCACCATCGAGCATACGGTCGCGGACGACATCGAGGCCGAGCGTCACCGCGTCTACGCGGCGTTCGACAAGATGCGCGAACAGATCGACCGCATGACCAGCCAGGCCGAATTCGGCATCGGCGGCGAGCAAGAAGAGGTTCTCGAGACCTACAAGATGTTCGCCTATGACGAGGGCTGGTCGCGCCGGATCAACGAAGCGATCGACAGCGGCCTGACCGCCGAGGCCGCGATCGAGCGCGTCCAGCAGCGCACCCGGATGCGGATGCGCCAGATCGACGATCCGCTGCTGCGCGACCGGATGCACGATCTGGAGGATTTGTCGAACCGACTGATCCGCATCGTGTCGGGGCAGATGGGCACCGCGGCGCAGATGGGCCTACGGCAGGATTCGATCCTGATCGCACGCAACCTCGGCCCCGCCGAACTGCTCGAATATGACCGCCGCCGGCTGAAAGGCGTGGTGCTCGAGGAAGGGTCGCTGACCGCACACGTCATCATCGTCGCGCGTGCGATGGGGGTTCCGGTCATCGGCCGCGTCCGCGACGTGCGCTCCTCGATCCGCGAGGGTGACCTGCTGCTGCTCGACGCCGGCGCGGGCACCGTCCACGTCCGCCCGACCCAGGCGGTGCAGGACGCCTTCGACGCCAAGCTCGAAATCACGCAAAAGCGCCGCGCCGACCTCGCCGCGCTGCGCGATCTGCCGGCAGTCACCAGCGACGGCGTGCCGATCGAGCTGATGATCAACGCCGGGCTGCGCGAGGACGTCGCCGCGCTCGACCTGACCGGCGCACGCGGCATCGGGCTGTTCCGCACCGAATTCCAGTTCCTCGTCTCGGCGACATTGCCGCAGCGCGAGCGGCAGCAACGACTCTACCGCGACGTCCTCGACGCGGCGGGCGACCGGCCGGTCATCTTCCGGACGGTCGATATCGGCGGCGACAAGGTGCTGCCCTATATGAACATGGAGGATTCCGAGCAGGAAGAAAATCCCGCAATGGGCTGGCGCGCGCTGCGCCTGGCGCTCGAACGCGAAGGGCTGCTGAAGGTGCAGGCGCGCGCGTTGATGGAGGCAGCGGCCGGCCGGACGCTCAACGTCATGTTCCCGATGGTATCGGAACCCTGGGAATATGAGGCGGCACGCGAGCTGTTCGTCAAGCAGCGCGCCTGGCTCGCGAGCCACAACAAGAAGCTGCCGGTCGCGATTCGCTATGGCGCGATGCTCGAAGTGCCGGGGCTGGTCGAGACACTCGACCTGATGTTGCCGCACCTCGACTTTCTGTCGATCGGCACCAACGACCTCACCCAGTTCCTCTTCGCCGCTGATCGCGCGCACCCGCGGCTTGCCGAACGCTATGATTGGCTGTCGCCGACGGTCATGCGCTATCTCGCGCGCGTCGTGAAGCTGGTGTCGGGCAGCAAGGTCACACTCGGCGTGTGCGGAGAAATGGCGGGACGTCCGTTGGAGGCGATGGCGCTCCTCGGCCTCGGCATCGAACGGCTGTCGATCACGCCGGCGGGGGTCGGCCCGGTCAAGGCGATGATCCGCTCGCTCGACCTGGGCGCGCTACGCGCGGATATGCCGGCCATCCTGGCCCACCCCGCGGCGGACCCGCGCGGACAATATCAGGATTGGGCCAAGGCCCATAAGGTCGATCTGGGCGACTAGCGCCGGTCAGTGCTGCTGGACTCGAATAATGTTTATGATATGTTCTCATCAGAAGGAGAGCGATCATGACCGAATCCCCCACCCGAGCCAGCGGCCAGTGCCATTGCGGCGCGATCCGCTATTCGATACCGACCGCGGTCGAACATCATGCGCTGTGCCATTGCCGCGACTGCCGCCGCCATGCCGGCGCGCCGATGGTCGGCTGGGCGCTGGTCAATCAGGCCGATCTGGAGATGACCGGCACGCCCAAAATCTATGTGTCATCCGAACATGGCCGGCGCCATTTCTGCGCCGATTGCGGCACCGGCCTCTTCTATACCAACGAGGCGATTTTTCCGGGCCAGATCGACGTCCAGTCGGCAACGCTCGACGATCCGGACCTGATCCCCGCCGGCGCGCAGATCCAGATTGCCGAGCGCATCGGCTGGATGGAGAAGCTGGACGAAATGCCGACGTTCAATCGCTATCCGGGGATGGATTAAGGCATGACCATTTTTAATTGTCTCGTCATCCCGGCGAAGGCCGGGATGACGAGACAAGGATGGCAGGGTTTCAGTCTAACCCGTTCACGCTCTATGGCCCCTTCCCGTCCGCCGCGACGATGGCGGCGACCAGCTTAGCGATGTCGAGCCGCTGCTTTCCATCGTCATAACCCTGACGGACGATGACGAGCTGGCGCGAGGGGATCACCACCAGATATTGACCGCGGTTGCCGAAGGCTCCGAAAGCATCGGCTGGGACGCCTTCGGACTTGTTCAACAGCCAGAAACAGGCGCCGTAGCCGAACGCTCCCTCGGGCTGCGGTCCGGTCGGCGCAGTGACGAAACGACGCCAGTCGAGGGGCAGCAGGCGCTCGCCCCGCCACATCCCGTCATTCTGGTAGAGGAGGCCGAGCCGCGCCAGATCGCGCGCGGTCGTCCACACCTGGCTCGACAGGATATAGTCGCCGTCCTTGTCATGCTCGGCAAAGGTGCGCGTCATGCCGATGCGGTCGAAGAAGGCGTTGGGGTCGAGCGTGCGGCCCGCCTTCGCCTCGGCTGCCTTCAGCGACAGCGTCGCGAGCAGCGTGTCGTTATTGGCGTAGCGGTACTGCGTGCCCGGCGGATTGAGCAGCGGCCATTGCGTCGTCCACTGACGCACCGATGCACCGCCCATATAGATGGCGTCACTGCGGTTGCCTGCCGTATCGCTGGTCAACCCACTCGCCATACGCATGAGCTCTTCGGTCGTGATCGCAGCGCGCGGATCGCCCGGCGACTGCCATTCGGCAATCAGCGCGGGCGCCTTCACATCGACCGAACCTTGCAGCACCGCGTGACCGATCAGCGTCGCCGCCATCGACTTGGCGACCGAGAAGGTGCGCTGCGCGGTGTGGACGCCGTGCCCGCCCCAATAGCGCTCGACGACAATCCGGCCGTTCTTGACGATCAGCAGCGAACTCGTCCGCCCGCCATAGGCCGCGACAGCCTCCGCCGCGCTCGCAAACGGCGTAAAGCCGCGCGGGACCGGCGCGCGCGCATCCCTGTCGCCCATCGGCCATGGCTGATCGTCGAGCACCGGGCGGGCGGCGCCCGTGAAGCCGGCGATCGGTATCGGGGCGGCGCCGATCGGCAGCGTGACGCACCCTTCGCCGGTTATCCACTGCGCAAGGCGCGGCGGCATGTCGTCCCGATACCTGACGCGGACGACCTTCGCCTTGTCGTCGACATCGGCGTTCAGCGCGTGCACATCAGCCTCGATCTCGGGATAAATGCCGGTCAGTTCGTCGCGTTCGATCGCCTCCAGCGGCTTGCCCGCACCATTCCACAACGCCGAGCAGGTGAAGGCCGCGCGATAGCCGGCCGCCCAGGCCCGATCGATCTCGGTGGCCGCCTGCACCGGAAGCGCGGCGGCCGCGAGTGCCAGGCCGAAAGCGGCGCGCGCCAGCATCTCAGGGCCGTTCGCCGAACGCCGCGCGCTGCGTTTTCTTCGCGCGGTCCCACCAGGCACGGCGGATGACGTCGGCGACCCGCCCGGGATCGTGCGGACCATAGCGGACGAGCAGGCCGGGCCAGCCTTCGTAATGCGGAGTCTGCCAGAAGCTGTCGGGATCGGTTTCAAGCAGCACCTCCTTTTCCTCGTGCGGGGCCATGACATGAAAGCTGCCCGCCTCGCGTCCCGGCGACACGAAGGCCTTGCCGCTCACCTTGGGGCACGGCGTGCCATAGAAGGGCGCCATCTCGACGTCGGGGAGCGCGAGCGCGAAAGCGACCACATCGTCCCAATTGTCGAAGCGCGCCGCCATCTATCCGCCCCTGCCCTCGCGCCGCCGCTCGTCCCACCAAGCCATGCGCTCGGCGATCCGTTTCTCGAAACCGCGATCGACGGGGCGGTAGAGGTCGAGGGGTTTCATTTCGTCGGGCCAGTAATTGGCGCCCGAAAATCCCTCGGGCGCGTCATGGTCGTAGGCATAGCCCGCGCCATAGCCGAGATCCTTCATCAGCTTGGTCGGGGCGTTGAGGATATTCGCGGGCGGCGCGAGGCTGCCGGTTTCGCGCGCTGCGCTCCACGCGGCCTTTTGTGCGGCATAGGCGGCGTTCGACTTTGGCGCGGTCGCGCAATAGAGGCACGCCTGCACGATCGCGAGCTCGCCTTCCGGTGAGCCGAGGAATTGATAGGCATCCTTCGCGGCAAGGCATTGCACCAGCGCCTGCGGGTCGGCGAGGCCGACATCCTCGCTGGCGAAACGGGTGATGCGGCGAAGCACATAGAGCGGCTCCTCGCCCGCGACGAGCATCCGCGCCAGCCAGTATAGCGACGCCTGCGGGTCCGATCCGCGCATTGCCTTGTGCAGCGCCGAGATGAGATTGTAATGACCGTCGCGGTCCTTGTCGTAGACGGGCATGCGGCGGTGCAGGAATTGCGCAAGCTCGCCGGGATCGAGCGGCCTTTCGATCGTCACCGAAAACAGCGTCTCGACCTGATTGAGCAGGAAGCGCCCGTCGCCGTCGGCGCTCGCGATCAGCGCGGCGCGCGCTTCGGCGGTGACCGGCAGGCGCTGGCCGATCTCCGCTTCGGCGCGCTCGATCAGCGTGCCAAGCGCCGCGTCGCCGAGACGATGAAGCACGAGCACCTGCGCCCGGCTGAGCAACGCAGCGTTGAGCGCGAAGCTGGGGTTCTCGGTCGTCGCGCCGACGAGGATGACGGTGCCGCGCTCGACGAACGGCAGGAAGCCGTCCTGCTGGGCGCGGTTGAAACGGTGAATCTCGTCGACGAACAGCAAGGTGCGCTGGCCCGCCGCGGCCATCTTCCCGGCATCGGCGAACGCCTTCTTGAGATCGGCGACCCCCGAGAAGACCGCCGACAGCGGCGCGAAGCGCAGGCCGACCGCTTCGGCCAGCAACCGCGCGATCGTCGTCTTGCCGGTGCCCGGTGGTCCCCAGAGGATGATCGACGACAATTGCCCCGCCGCGACCATGCGGCCGATCGCACCGTCCGGGCCGGTCAGATGTTCCTGCCCGACGACATCGGACAGCGTCTTCGGCCGTAGCCGTTCGGCAAGCGGCCCATCGCCGGGGGTGACGGAGGCCGGCGGCTCCTGATCGGCGAACAGATCATCCGCCATGCTAGCCGCGCCGCTGTTTCTGCCGGATCAGCCGCAAATAGGTGTCGGCGACCGATTGATTGATCGCATCCCATTGATAGGCGCCGCTTTCGGCACGGGCGGCGGCGCCATGCGCCGCGCGCAGTTCGGGATCGCGGCAATAGCGCTCGAGATCGTCCGCGAAGAGCGTGATCGCGCCCGGCGAGACGAGATAACCGGTCTGTCCATGCTTGACGATGCTCGCGCTGCCGGTGGCGCGCGCCGCGACCACGGGCAGCCCGCACGCCATCGCCTCCAGCGTGACATTGCCGAAAGTTTCCGTGATCGAAGGATTGAAGAAGATGTCGCATGAGGCGAGCGCGCGGGCGAGGTTCTCGCCGCCCTGGAAGCCGACGAACTTTGCCTGCGGCAGGCGCGATTCGAACCAGTCGCCGGCGGGGCCTTCGCCGATCACCACCACCTGATGCGGCACCTTGCGGCGCTGAAGCTGGTCGATCGTGTCGGCGAAGACATCGAGCCCCTTTTCCATCACGAGGCGGCCGAGGAAGGCGACGACCGGCACGTCGTCGGCGATCCCCCAGCTTCGCCGCCAACTCATGTCGCGGCGGCCGGGAGTGAAGGTGTCGCGTTCGACGCCGCGGGTCCAGATGCCGATGTCGTAGTTCATCCGCTGCTGGCGGAGCACCTGCGCAAAGCTCTCGGACGGCGCGATGAGTGCGTCGCAGCGGCGGTAGAGCCGGCGCAGCCACGCGACGACGAGCGGTTCGAGAAAGGAGAGGTTGTAATAGCGGAAATAGGTTTCGAAGCGCGTGTGGACCGAGCAGGCGACCGGGATATGGCGCCGCCGCGCCCACGCCGCCGCCTGCCGCGACACGCGGTCGGGGCTGGAAATGTGGAGGATATTGGGCGCAAACTGGGCGATGTCCTGCCGCACCCGCGACGAGAAATGGAGCGGGATGCGATATTCGGGACGATTGGGGATCGCCATCGACGGCACGCTGACAAGGTCGCCGGTCGGCGCAAAATCGGGGTCGTCGACGGTCGGCGAATAGACGCGCACCGCCGCGCCCTGGGCCAGCAGATAGCCGACGAGCCGGTTGAGCGCTTTGTTCGCGCCATCGGTCGTCATATTGTAATTGCCGCTGAACAGGGCGATGCGAAGGTCCGAAACTTCCATCCGCCCTCCGCTAGTCGCTTGGCGGGGCAAAGGCAATTGCGTCAAAAATCGTCGGGCTTGTCCAGCGGCGCTTCGGGGTCGATCTCGACCGGCGGGTGGAGGCGCAGGTGATGGACGCGTCTTTCGTCGGCCTCGGTCACCTCGATGCGCCACCCGCTCGGGTGATGGAGGATTTCGCCGACCTCGGGAACATGCCCAGCGAGCACCGCCGAAAGCCCGCCCAGCGTGTCGACATCTTCCTCGACCTCGGCGAGCCGCGGGTCGATCGCTTCGCCGATGTCGTCGAGTTCGGCGCGCGCGTCGGCTTCCCAGCAGCCATTCTCGCCCGGCACGAACAGCGCGGTCGGCTCGTCGTCATGCTCGTCCTCGACCTCGCCGACAATTTCCTCGACCAGATCCTCGAAGGTAACGAGACCTTCGGTGCCCGAATATTCGTCGATCACGATCGCGAGATGGGTGCGCTTCGCGCGCATCTCGGCCAGCAGGTCGAGCACATCCATCGACTGCGGGACGTAGAGCGGCTGGCGGATCAGATCGAGCAACGGCGGCGGAGAGGCCTTCGCCGCGAGCACCGCGAACACGTCCTTGACGTGAATCATCCCGACAACCTCGTCGAGCGTTTCGCGATAGACCGGCAGGCGGCTGTGCCCCGCGTCGGCGAACAGCGCCACGACCTCCTCGAAGCTCGCGCTCTCGGGAATGGCGACGATCTCGCCGCGCGGTACCGCGACGTCGTCGACGGTCTGCTCGCCGAAATGCAGGAGGTTGCGGACCATCTTGCGCTCGATCGGCGACAGGTCGCCGACCGCGCTGGCGCCGCCGCGGCGCTCCTCGCCCTCTTCCTCGGCCTCGTCGATGACCTCTTCGATCTGTTCGCGAAGCGACGGCTCCTTGTCGCCGCCGAAGAGCAATGTCTTGAGCCCGGCCAGCAGGCCGGATCTACTGTCGTCTTCCGATCGGCTCGAAGAGTCCCGGTCGTCGGGCATGATAGCGTCTGTTCCCCCTGTTAATCCTGATCCGCATATGGATTGGCGATGCCCAGCGATGCAAGCGCTTTCACTTCCAAGGCCTCCATCGCCTGCGCGCTCGGATCGTCCATATGATCGTAGCCGACGAGATGGAGCGTGCCGTGGACGATCAGATGCGTCGCATGGTCGGCAATCGAAACCCCCTTCTCCGCCGCCTCGCGCGCGCAAGTTTCGCGGGCGAGGACGATATCGCCGAGAAGGATTTCACCATCGTCGCTGTTGCTGAGCGTGTCGAGCAGGTCGGCCTGCACCTGCGGAAAAGACAGGACATTGGTCGGCTTGTCACGCCCACGGAAATCGCGGTTGAGCGCATGAACCTCCGCATCGTCGGTCAGGCGCACCGCGATCTCGACGAGCGGGGCGGCATTGGCAAGCTCCGCCCACGGCGTGAGCGCGAGCGCCGCAGCAGCGGCTTCGGCGGCGCGCGCCTCCCAGTCGAGCGCATCGGGCCAGGGGCTCGCTTCGTGGGTTTCGACGCTCAGCATGAAAAAGAGACACTCCGAAAAAGCGCGGAAAACTGCCTAACTTTACTCGCAAATCGCATTTGCTTCGATGACGAGACGGCAAGGCGGATCATAATCGGACGGTATCGCGGCCGGACAATGTAGGACAGCGGATTTTTTTCGTCATCCCGGCGAAGGCCGGGATCTCATCCTCGGAAACATACGCACCGGCGAGATCCCGGCCTCCGCCGGGATGACGTGAAGGAAGGCCGACTTCATTGCGGCGCCGGTGAGGGCGGCGGCTGCGCCGGCGGCCGGTCGCCGATCGGCAGCTTGAGATCGATCTTCGTGCCGCCGATCTCGGTGCTGATCACCGCCTGGCCGTCCTTGACCCCGACGCTGGTCTTGTCGGCGATCGGCACGCTCGGAATATCGAGGGGAATGTCGGGAATGTCGAGCGGCTGCACCGGACCGCCCGGATCGGCCGCCGGACGCTCCTTCCGGGCTGGCGCGGCGGCACGACCGCTCGCCTGCAGCATGAAATCGCGCCAGATGCGCGCGGGAATGCCGCCGCCCGCGGCGCCATGAAGCGGGCTATTGTCGTCGTTGCCGATCCAGACCCCGACGACCAGCCCGTTGGCGTAGCCGACGAACAGCGCGTCGCGGCTGTCCTGCGTGGTGCCGGTCTTGCCGAAATTGGCTTGCGGCAGCCGCGCGGCACGGCCGGTGCCGCGATTGACCGCGGCGCGCAGCATCTGTTCGATATCGTCGTGGACGCGCGACGAGAAATGATCGGGCCCCCAGACCCAGCGCGCGAACCAGCCCGGCTCCTCTTCCGTAAAGGCGTGCGGGACGACCGGATAGCTGTTCGCGGCGACCGCGGCATAAGCAGCGGTGAGTTCGAGCAAGGTCATGCTCGACGTGCCGAGCGCAAGGCTGGGGTCGCCCTTTGCCAGCGGCGAGGTGACGCCAAGGTCGCGCGCCATGCGGATGATCTTGTCGTCGCCGACCTCGCGAAACAGCCGCACCGCGGCGACATTGCTGGAGGCCGCAAAGGCATCTTCGAGGGTGATCGTGTCCGAATAGGCGCCGCCGGCATTCTTGGGCTGATAGGCGCCGGTGTCGATCGGGCGATTGTCGATCCGATCCTCCGGCGTCTTCCCGTCCTCCAGCGCGGCGAGATAGACGAACAGCTTGAAGGTCGATCCCGGCTGGCGCCGCGCCTGCGTCACGCGGTTGAAGGGCGAGGCAGCATAGTCGCGGCCGCCGACCATCGCGACGACCTCGCCATTCGGACGCATCGCGACCATCGCGACCTGTGCCTTGCCCAGCCCGGCGCGCGCGGTGACGCGACGCGCGATCCCCTGTAGCCGCGCGTCGAGCGTGGTGCGGATCGTCTGGCGCGAATAGCCGACATCGCTGAGCTGGCGCGCCTCGGGCAGCGCCCAGTCGGCGAAATAAGTGCCGGTAGGCAGCGTGTTGCGGCTACGCACGTCGATACGCGGGGCGCGGATCGCCCTGGCCTCGGCGGCGGTCAGATAGCCCGTGTCGGCCATCGCGGCGACGACCAGCTTCATTCGCTTCGCCGCAAGATCGGGATTCTTGGTCGGCGCGAGGCGCGACGGCGCCTGCACGAGCCCCGCGAGCATCGCCGCCTGCGCCGGGGTCAGCTTCTCGGGCTGGCGCGAGAAATAATGGAGCGACGCCGCGCGCAGCCCGTAGGTGTTGTCGCCGAAATAGGCGTTGGAGAGATAGCGTTGGAGAATCTCGTCCTTGGTCAGCCAGGCTTCGAGCCAGAAAGCGATCAGCGCCTCGCGCGCCTTGCGGCCGAGGGTCTTTTTCGGGGTCAGGAAGGTGAATTTGGCGAGTTGCTGGGTGATCGTGCTGCCGCCCTGCTTGCGGCCGCCGGTCAGATTCGCCCAGACGGCGCGCGCGACGCTGCGCGGATCGACGCCCCAATGGCTGTAGAAACGGCGGTCCTCGATCGCGATGAAGGCGCCGGGGACATGCTTCGGCAGCTTCGCGACGTCGACCGGCGCATCGACGATCGCCCCCATGCGCGCGATCGGGGTGCCGTCGGAAGCGAGCAGCGTGATCTCCGGCGGCGCGATCGGTTGCAGCGATTTCGACAAAGGCGCGGTGAGTGCGAGCCAGCCGACGAGCAGGATGAAGACGACCGCGAAGATCGCGAAGCCGCGCGAGACGCGGCGTGTCCATTTGCGGAAACGACTTTCGGGCGCGGGCAGCGGGACCGCAGGCGCGAACGGGTCGGGATAGGGGGCAGCCGGCGTTTCGGGCGGCGACGGCGGAACGGAGGATCTGGATTTCAGGAAATCGAACATGCGCGAAAGCGCGTATTACACGCACAACACAGCCTTGGCAAACGGGTTCGCACACTTGGTGGGAGCGAAGGAACGAGGTCGTTGCCGAAGAGGGTGAGGACCAATTGACATGGCGCGCAAAAAAGGGCCCGCCTCCCTTTCGGAGGGCGAGCCCCTTGTTCGTGCGGAAGGCGATCAGCCCTTTTCGGGCGGCGCCACGGTGATGCGGACGCGCTCGCCCGAATTGCCGGGGAAGCCGGTGAACATCGCCTCGACGAGGTTCGGGACCAGCGCCTGCAGATTATTGTCGCGCGACTGCGCCTCGGCATGGCCCTCGAACAGGCGATAGCCGTCGGAAGCGCGGTTGATCTGGAGATTGAGGCCGCTGGTATAGACGGTGTAGCTCGACACGTCGTTATAGCCCCAGCCGGGACCGAAGCCGCCCCACAGGAAGGGATCGCGCCAGCCGTAGACATAGCGGCGGCCGCGCGGCCCGCGGACGATCACCGGGCGATAATAGGAGGGACCGAAACCGCCATACCAGGGGTCGCCGAAGCCGGGCGACGACACGACGCGCTCACGCCCCTTGTCGACGCCATAGTCCATGCGGACGACCATGTCGGGCCGCTCACCGTTCGCCGCGGGGCGATAGCCGTAGCGGGTCAGCTCGCCAGCGACGAGATTGGCGTATTGGCCGAACTCGATGCCGCCCTGCAGCGCCGGGTTGCTCGCCTCGATCGCGAAGCTCTGGCCCTGCGGCGCCGGAAGCTGCGTCTGGAAACGCGCGACGTCGGCCTTGAAGGGAGTCGCGCAGCCGGCCAATGCCAGCGCCGCGCCCGCAATGGCGGCCAGACCGAGCCGCCGGGAAATATTCTTGTTCATGCTCATGCTCCGTGATTCGGACGGGCGCGCATATTGCGCCGTTTATAACATGACTACGCCGATGCGACTTAACCTTGGTTGAACTCGCTTCGCCGCACGACGGCACCTTCCGTCAATATGGGGAAGCGCCGCCGATAAACAAGAATTTCCTTTGGCAAAAAGCAGTTTGCTCAGCGGCACAGCCCCAGCGCGGCATAAGCGGCATCGAGCGTCGGTTTCGCGAGAAGGCGCGCCTTTTCCGCGCCCTTTTCGAGAATGGCGTCGAGCGCCGCCGTATCGTCCTTCAGCGCGACGAAGCGCGCGTTGATCGGGCCGAGCGTTTCGATCAGCAGCGCGCCGAGAGCGGGCTTGAACGCGCCGAACCCCTGCCCCGCATAGTCGCGCAGCACCGCATCGACGCTGGTGTCGGCGAGCGCGGCATAGATGCCGACGAGGTTGCGGGCCTCGGGGCGACTCTCCAGCCCGGCGGCCTCGGACGGCAGCACCTCGGGATCGGTTTTCGCCTTCTTGACCTTCTGCATCATCGTGTCGGCATCGTCGGTCAGGTTGATGCGGCTCATGTCGGACGGATCGGACTTGGACATTTTCGCGGTGCCGTCGCGCAGGCTCATGATGCGCGCCATACCGGCCGGGATGATCGGTTCGGGCAAGGTGAATACCGGCGCGTCCTCGCTGGCATAATCATTGTTGAACTTCTGCGCGACGTCGCGCGCGAGTTCGAGATGCTGCTTCTGGTCCTCGCCTACGGGCACGTGCGTCGTCTGGTAGAGCAGCACGTCGGCCGCTTGCAGAACAGGGTAAGTGTAGAGTGCCGCCGACGCGCTTTCGCGATTCTTGCCCGACTTGTCCTTGAACTGCGTCATCCGGTTGAGCCAGCCGAGCCGCGCGGTGCCGTTGAGGAGCCATTGCAGTTCGGCATGCGCGGGGACGCGCGCCTGATTGAAGAGCAGCGAGCGGTCGGTGTCGATGCCACAGGCGACGAGCGCGGCGGTCATCGCGCGGGTGTTGGCGGTGAGTTCGGCCGGAACGTGCGGCATCGAGATCGCGTGGAGGTCGGCGAGGAAATAGAGCTTGTCGCCCTCCATCTCGTCCTGCATCCGCACCCAGTTGCGGATCGCGCCCAGATAATTGCCGAGGTGCAAATTTCCGGTGGGCTGGATGCCCGATAGCGTCCGCATGTCTTACTCCTGAGATTTTGCCGCACCGTTGCGGCGGCGCCGCGTCAGCATGGCGAGCAGATCCTTGTCAAGCGCGCCGGTGACGAAGGCCGCGGCAAAGAAGACCGCGCCCCCCACGCCGCACAGCGCGGCGAGCGCGCCGACGCGCTGCACGACATTGCCGCCGTACCAGGGCTGCATGAGCGGCATCATCCACCAGAGCAACGCCGCCATCGCAGCGACCGCAACGAGCTGGCGCGTGATCCGCCCCGCGAGCTTCGCGGTGAAATGGAACCAGCCGCGGCGGTGCAGGATGACATAGAGGAGGAGGCAGTTGAGGCTCGCCGAAACCGCGGTCGCGCCCGCGAGCCCGACGATGCCGAAGCGCTCGACGACATAGAGGTTGATCGCGATATTGACGATCAGCGAGGCAAGCGCGGTCCACACCGGGGTCCGCGTATCCTCGCGCGCGAAGAAGCCGGGGTTCAATATCTTGACGATGACATAGGCGGGCAGGCCCGCAACGAGCGCGACGACGATATGCGCCATCGTCGCGCCGTCAGCGTCGGTGAATTTCCCGCCGACGAAGAAGGCGGTGACGAAGGCGGGCGCGCAGATCGCAAGCGCGGCGGCGGCGGGCAGCGTCAGCAGCGTCGCCATCTCGAAGGCGTTGGCCTGCAGCCGCTGTGCCTCGGCGGCGTCGCCGCTGTGGATATGGCGCGACAGCATCGGCAGGATCGCGGTGCCGAGCGCGATGCCGACGATGCCGAGCGGAAGCTGGTTCAGCCGGTCGGCGAGCTTGAGCAGCGTCAGCGATCCCTGCGGCAGCGAGGTCGCGAAGAACGTGTCGACGAACTGGCTGACCTGATAGATGCCGGCGCCGAAGGTCGCGGGCAGGATCAGCATCCCGAGCCGCTTCACCTCGGGGGTGAATTTGGGAAAGCGGAAGCGCAAGGTCAGGCCTGCACGGCGGACCGACCACCAGAGATAGGCGAGCTGGGTGATGCCGGCGAGGCTGACCGAAACGGCGAGCGCCTCGGCGACGATCCGGTCGTCGCCGCCGGGCCCGCGCAGCCACCAGCCGGTAATGATGCCGCCGATCAGCAAAATGTTGAGCAACACCGGGGCAAACGCCCCCGGCGCAAAGCGCGAGCGTGCGTTGAGCAGCCCCGACAGCATCGCGACGAGGCTGATCAGCGCAAGATAGGGAAAGGTCACCCGGCTCAGGAACACCGCGAAATCGAACTTGCCCGGCACCGCCTGGAAATCGCGCGCGAGAATCCAGACGATCCCCGGCATCGCGATCATCATCACCGCCGAAAAGGCAAGCAGAACCCAGAGGAAGACCGAGAGCACGTCGTCGGCGAATCGCGCCGCGGCCTCCTCACCCCCTTCGCCATGCAGCGCACGGCTGTACATCGGCACGAAAGCGACCGAGAAGGCGCCCTCTGCAAACAGGCGGCGGAAGGTGTTGGGCAGCGTGAAGGCGAGCTGGAAAGCGTCGGCGGCGAGCCCGGCGCCGAGCACGCGGGCGAGCAGCATGTCGCGCACGAAACCGAACAGGCGGCTGACCATCGTCAGCCCGCCGATCGTCCCGACGCTCTTGACGAGGCTGGTCATGCGGCCTCTTCTTCAATCACCATCGTCATTGCGGCCCCGGCGAAAGCCGGGGGAAGCAATCCAGAATGTGCGTAAACCGCCCTGGATTGCTTCGCTTCGCTCGCAATGACGAGGTTTTCAAGTCAGATCAGGCCTGGCCGACCGGCGCCATCTCGCCAACGTCGCCCTGCGCCTGCGCCTGCTGCATGAACAGACCGTGGAAATCGATCGGTTCGAGGAGCAGCGGCGGGAAGCCGCCGTCGCGGACGACGTCGGCGACGACGCGGCGCGCGAAGGGAAAGAGGATGCGCGGCGCTTCGGCGAGGAAGAAGGGCTGAAGCTGGTCGTCGGGGACGTTGCGGACCCCGAACAGCCCGGCATATTTCAGGTCGACGACGAACATCGTGCCCTCGTCGGACTTCGAGCTGATGTCGATCTTCAGCGATACTTCATAGAGATTCTCGCCGACATTGTCGGCGCCGATGTTGAACTGGACATCGATCTGCGGCGCCGATTGCCACTGATAGGCGGCGGGAGCGTTCGGGTTCTCGAACGACAGATCCTTCACATATTGCGAGATCAGGCCGATCGCGGGCGCGGTGTCTTCGCCATTCGCCTGCAGGGCGGGATTGATGTCGGTGCCGGTCTCGTCAGCCATGATCGTAACGCTTTCGTTGGAAATAAAGGATAGGGTCCGCCCGTGGGCGGCCCAGGGACGGAAGGTTGCGGCGGCGCTTAGCAGCGGCGGCGGAACAGCACAATGGGCGGCGCGCGTCGCCCAGGATGCCCCGAATCGTTGACCCGCCGCGATGCCGAGGCCATGGTGGTTTGAAACATGGCCATGGATCGCCTATGTAATGGCCGAATAGACTTTCCCGTAATAATCGGATTTTGCCTGTGACTGCTTTTTCGATCGTCCTGCTCGCCATGATCGCTGCCTTTCTGGGTATGCGGCTCTATTCGGTGCTCGGCAAGCGGACCGGGCACGAACAGGAACCCGTCCTGCCGCGGCGTGACGAGCGCGCGGCGCCCGCACCGGTTCGCCTCGACGAGAGCGATGCGCCCGCGGCGCTGCCCGCCGCCGGCGCGAGCGGCGCCGGACTCGTCTACGAACCCGCGGCCGAGGCCGGTCTTCGCCAATTGCTCGCCGCCGACCGCCATTTCGACGCCGGCCGTTTCATGGAAGGCGCCGAGGCGGCGTATCGCATGATCCTGGAGGCTTTCTGGGCGGGCGACCGCGACACGCTGCGCGACCTGTGCGACGACGACAGCTATGAAGGCTTCGTCGAAGCGATCGAGGCGCGCGACGCGCGCGGCGAAAAGCTCGACAACCGTCTGATCGGTATCGATTCGGCGAAGATCACCGCGGTCGAGCTCAGCCGCCGCGAGGCGCGGATCACGGTGCGCTATCAGGCCGACATCAGCGCGGTGACCCGCGATGCCGAGGGCAAGATGATCGCGGGATCGATGAGCGACGCGGCGCAGGCCGACGATTTGTGGACCTTCCGCCGCCAGATCGGCAGCAGCGATCCCAACTGGCTGCTCGACGAAGTCGAAGCCGCCTGACCTCGATGCGGCCGGTCGCGACGGCGCGCGCGCCGCGGGCTCGGGCTTGCGGATTCGCGATTCTCGCCATCCTGCCGTTGTTGTCGGGCTGTGCCTCGGTGATTCCCGAAGCGGGAAGTCGTCCGGCCACGACCCGACCTACGCCGACTCCCGCGCCATCGTCGGGCATCCCCTCTTATACGCCGCGCCCCTCGGTGCCCGCGGGTGGCGCGGCGAAACCGATTCCGGCGACCCCCAATCCGCCCCTGCCCGCGCCGGCACCGCCGGCCACCGCGACCACCGCCGCCGAGGCCGGGGTTCTTGCCGGCCCCGAGTATAACGAACTCGGCATCGCGGCCGAACAGGCGACCGCCGCGCTCAAGGTGTTCCGGCTGAGCTGCCCGTCGCTGCTGCGCCGCACCGACGCGAGCGGCCTCACCCAGAACGGAGAATGGGCCGAAAGCTGCAACGCCGCGCCGGGCTGGGCCGATCGCGACGCGAGCAATTTCTTCAGCCGCTATTTCGGCACGGTGCAGGTCGGCGCGGGGACGGCGTTCGTCACCGGTTATTACGAGCCCGAGATCGCGGCCTCGCGCGACAAGCGCCCGGGTTACGACGTCCCCATCTATCGCCGCCCCGCCGATCTGGTCGACGTCGATCTCGGCCTGTTCTCGAAGGAATTGCAGGGCAAGAAGATTCGCGGCCGCGTCGACGGCAGCAATTTCGTGCCTTACTACGACCGCGCGACGATCGAACGCGGCGCGCTCGCGGGGCGCGGGCTGGAGATTGCCTGGGCGGCCGACGCGGCCGAATTCTTCTTCCTTCAGGTGCAGGGTTCGGGACGGCTGCGCCTGCCCGACGGCAGCGTCATGCGCATCGGCTACGACACGCAGAACGGCCGCGACTATGTCGGCATCGGCAAGCTGCTGCTCGATCGCGGCGCGCTTCAACCGGGGCAGGCGTCGATGCAGGGCATCCTCGATTATCTGCGCGCCGATCCGGTGCGCGGGGCGGCGGTGATGAACGAGAATCCAAGCTGGGTCTTCTTCCGCGAACTGACCGGTCCCGGTCCGCTCGGCGCGCTCGGCGTTCCCGTCACCGGCCGCGCGAGCGTCGCCGCCGACCCCAAATATGTGCCGCTCGGCGCGCCGGTCTTTCTCTCGCTCGACCGCGCCGAGCCGAACGGCCTCTGGATCGCGCAGGACACCGGCGGCGCGATCAAGGGCGCGAACCGCTTCGACAGCTTCTGGGGCGCGGGCGAGGCGGCGCGGGCGATCGCCGGCGGCATGGCGGCGCGTGGCTCGGCGCTGCTACTGCTACCGCGTGCGAGCGTCGCGCGGCTTACGGCACGCCCCTGACATGGCGCGGCGACTCGCCCCGGAGGAAAGCGCGTTGTGGAAAAAGGTTGCGGCAACCGTCGCACCGCTGGCGAAACGACCGGCACCGATCGAGCCCAAGGCGCCGCCGACGATCAAGCCGCCCAAGACGGTCGTGCGCGCGGCCGCACCTGCCGCCGCGCCGCGCCCGCCGGCTCCGCTGCCCCCGCCGCGCCGGACGTGGGCGAGCAGCACGCTCGACAGCCATTGGGACCGGCGGTTGCGCAAGGGACTGGTGCGCCCCGACATGAGCATCGATCTGCACGGCCATACTCTGGCGTCGGCGCAGGCGCTGCTCGACGAGGCGATCGGGCGTGGGCTGCTACGCGGCGCGCGGGTGCTGCTGGTGGTCGCGGGACGACTGCGGCCGGGTGCCGACCGCCTGCCGCAGATGCATGGCGATCCCCGCCCGCGCGGCGCGATCCGCGCCTCGCTGCCCGACTGGCTGTCGGTATCGCCCTATGCCGACCGGATCGTCGCGCTGCGTCCGGCGCATATCAGCAATGGCGGCGGCGGCGCGGTCTATGTCATCCTGCGCCGGGGGCGCGAGGACTGATCAATCGAGCAGTGCGCGCATCAATATGCCGCGATAGATGGCGGTCAGCTTGTGCAGGTCGTCGACCGCGACCGCTTCGTCGAGTTTATGCATCGTCGCGTTGAGCAGCCCGAATTCGACCACAGGGCAGAGCGCGTGGAGGAAGCGCGCATCGGACGTGCCGCCGGTCGTCGACAGCTCTGGCCGGAGATCGGTTTCGGCGTGGATCGCCTCGGCGATCAGTTCCGACAGATCGCCGGGCGGGGTCAGGAAAGCTTCGCCTGAAATCTTGCCGAGCACTTTCGCTCCGGGCTCGACGTCCTGGGCCAGCCGCTCGACCATCGCGACGAGGTCGGCGCCGCGATGCTGGTCGTTGAAGCGGATCGACAACCGCGCGCGCGCCGAGGCGGGAATGACGTTGGTCGCGCCGTTGCCGACCTCGATATCGGTGAATTCGATGTTCGACGGCTGGAACCAGTCGGTCCCGGCATCGAGGCTGACCGCGTCGATCGCCGCCAATATCTTCACCAGCTTGGGAATCGGATTGTCGGCAAGGTGCGGATAGGCGACATGACCCTGCGTCCCCGGCACGTCGATCCAGATGTTGACCGACCCGCGCCGCCCGATCTTCACCATATCGCCGAGCCGGTTCACCGAGGTGGGTTCGCCGACGAGGATCATGTCGGGCTTCACCCCGCGCGCATCCATATGTTCCATGAGCGCGCGGGTGCCGAAGATCGCGGGGCCTTCCTCGTCGCCGGTGATGATCAGGCTGATCGTTCCCGCTTCGGGCGGCGTTGCGGCGGCGGCGGCGACGAAAGCGGCGATCGCGCCCTTCATGTCGACCGCGCCGCGGCCGTAGAGCAACTCGCCGCGGATTTCGGGCGCGAAGGCCTCGCTCGTCCAGCCGACGCCCGGCGGCACGACGTCGAGATGCCCGGCAAAGCCGAAATGCACCGGCCCCTTGCCTGTCCGCACCGCGAGCAGATTCTCGACCGGGCCGTCGGGTTCGATCCCGTCGATGAAGCGCTCGACCGTGAAGCCGAGCGGGATCAGCGCCGCTTCCATCACGTCGAACACGGCGCCGGTGGCGGGCGAGATGCTCGGCGCGGCGATCAGCGCCTGGGCGAGGGCGACGGGGTCAACAGCGTGGGTCATGCCGCTCCCTTACCCCTTCGCGCGCGCTCAAGTCGAGGCTTTGCATCGCGGCGATAATGTGCGAAACAAAGGAAGAACAAAGAAGGGATTGCCCGATGCCCAAGCTCGACCTCGATGCCATTCCGCAAACCAACGCCACCGGCTATCCCGCGCCCTATGACGCGCCCGTGCAGGGCCGCTGGTATCGCCGCCTCGCGCCGCCCGCGGGCCTCAGCGATTTTGCGGCGAGCCACGTCGTGCTGAAGCCCGGCGCCTGGTCGTCGCAGCGCCACTGGCACGACGGCGAGGACGAAATGCTGGTGATGATCGCGGGCGAAGCGGTGCTGATCGAGGATGACGGCCGCTGGCCGATGCGTCCCGGCGATATCGCTGTGTGGCCGAAGGGGAACATCAACGGCCATCATCTGGTCAACGAATCGGATGCCGACTGCGTGTTCGTGGCGCTGGGCGGCGGCAAGAAGTACGACACCGGCGGCGGCTATTCGGACATCGACATGCTGTTCACCCCCGACGGCTATTTTCACAAGGACGGCACCCCTTATCCGACGGCGCGGCTTCCGTGATCCTGGCGCCGTTATCCGCGCGTCGCAGCGGCGAAGTGACACGACGACAAGGATTCCAGCTTTCGGTCGCGTGACGGCAATATTCGATCGAAAGCCGCCCCCCCTTCCCCTCAATGCATATGCTTCAGCTTGTCGGGATTGCGCATCACATAGATGCCGGCGATCTTTCCGTCCTCGATTTCCAGCGCCGTGGTCTGAAGCTCTCCGTCGGCCTCGCGGGTGACGAAGCCCGGCAGGCCGTTGATCGTGCCGGTGTGGACAAGCGTCGAGCCATGTTTCGCGAACAGCACCGCAAGGCTGCGGTGCAGCGTCATCACCGTGTTGAAACCGAGCACCGGCACCATCGCCGCGGGGCGCTTGCCGCCGCCGTCAGACCACATGCCGACGTCTGCCGCGAGCATCGCGCCGAGCGCCCCCATGTCGCCGCTGCGCGAGGCGGCGAAGAAGGCGTTGGCGATTTCGAGCCCCCTTTCCTTTTCCAGCCGGTAGCGCGGGCGCGCATCGCGGACGTGGGTGCGGGCGCGCGCCGCGAGTTGGCGCGTCGCGGCAGGATCGCGGTCGATCGTCTTCGCGACCTCATCATATTCGACGCCGAAGACATCGTGGAGCAGGAAGGCCGCACGTTCCAGCGGCGAGAGCCGTTCGAGCGCGAGCATCAGCGGCAGGGTGACGTCGTCCTCTTCCTCCTCCTCGACCAGCGGATCGGGGAGCCAGGGACCGATATAGGTTTCGCGGGTAGCGCGCGCCGATTTCAGTTGATCGAGGCAGAGCCGCGTCACGGTGCGGCGCAGGAAGGCCGCGGGCTCGCGCACCGCGTCGCGATCGGTGCCGAGCCAGCGGAGGAAGGCATCCTGCACCACATCCTCGGCATCGGCGACCGAGCCGAGCATGCGGTAGGCGACACGGACGAGGAGCGGGCGGAGCGGGTCGAAACTCGCCGCCGCGTCCTGCCCCCCGAAATTTTCGCCGCTGATGCCTTCCCCCATCATCAGGCGGCCTTCGCCGGCACGCCGCCCTCGTACCAGAGGTCGAAACCCACCGCGATGCGGTTCCAGCCGTTGATGACATTGATCATCACGGTCAGGTTCATCTGTTCCTCCGCGGTGAAATGCTCGTCAAGCGCCGCGCGCGCTTCCGCCTGTGTGTGCCCTTGCGAGAGGCGGGTCAAGGCGTCGGTCCAGGCGAGCGCGGCGCGTTCACGAGGCGTATAGACGGGCGCCTCGTGCCAGGCGGCGAGCAGGTAGATCCGCTGTTCGGTCTCCCCCGCGGCGCGCGCATCGGCGGTGTGCATGTTGATGCAGTTGGCGCAGCCGTTGAGGATCGACGAGCGGATTTTCACCAGTTCGATCAGGCTCTTCTCAAGGCTCTTTTCGGCCGCGAGGCTGACCGCCATCCACTGCTTCATGAGGTGCGGCGAGGCCGCGAAAGGGTCGGTTACCTTGGTCATGTGTGTCTCCTTGACTTGGGTTGTACAAGCATGACGAGACAGCGGTGGTGGATGTGACATGCGACGTGAAAAAATCGGATCGCGATCGCATTTTCTGGTCGTGCCACGCCAAAGTGCTGGAAACGCACCGTTTCATATAATGCGCTTTGACGGCCCGCGAAGCTGCACTAGCATCGCACCGTCTTTCGACAGGAGGGGAATGGTGATGAAGTTTCTCGATGGATTTGGCAAACAGGCCTATGCGCTGCTGCGGATCGTGGCGGGGCTGCTGTTCCTCGCGCACGGGGTGCAGAAATTCTTCAATTTCCCGGTCGATTTTCCAATGCCGCTGAACCCGATGCTGCAGGCGGCGGGAGTGATCGAGCTGGTCGCGGGCGGCCTGATCGTGATCGGCCTATTCACCCGCCCCGCGGCCTTCATCGCCAGCGGCATGTCGGCGGTCGGTTACTGGATGGTCCACGGCAGCAAGAGCTTCTTCCCGATCGTCAACGGCGGCGAAGCCATCGCGCTCTATTGCTTCATCTTCCTGTTCATCGCGACGCGCGGCGCGGGGATCTGGAGCGTTGATGGCGCGCGGAAATAAGCAACGCCTCGCTCGCCCGCCTTTGCCCGGCGGTTTAAAAATCCCTTACGGCTTCCTATCTGGAGCGAGACAGGATTTTTGAACAGGAGGCCGGAGTGGCTGGCGGTTGGACGCGCGACGGTGCGGTTCAGGAGCAGATCGACGACACCGTGACCGATGCGGTGCTGAACGCGCGGCGGGCGATGCCCGCCGGCGAGAGCGCCCGCTATTGCCGCGAATGCGGCGAGGAAATCCCCGAACGCCGGAGGCTGGCTCTGCCCGGCGTGCAGACCTGTGTCCCGTGCCAGTCGGGCCGCGACACGGCGAGAAAACATGAGCTGTTTAACCGCCGCGGCAGCAAGGATAGCCAGCTTCGCTGAAAGAAGGGGCGGCCCTTGCAGAGCCGCCCCAGTCACGGGCTTCACATGGTGGTGAAGTCGGTCAGAGCCTGCGCGTATTCGCCTCGATCAGCTTCTTCGCTTCGGCGATCGCCTTTTCGGTGGTCAGCTTCTTTTCCTGCACCTCGTCGGCCATGCTCAGCAGGCGGCCGCTGATGACGGTGCCGGTCTCGGCCTCCTCGTCGATCGCGATCCCGCCCTTGGTGGCGGCGACGCGGTCCCATTCGGCGCGGACGGCGGCCCAGTAATCCTTGGTCGCGGCCCAATAATCGTCGGCGGCCTTCACGTCATACTGGTCGTATTTGATATAGGTGTTGAGGACATATTCCTGGACGATCGGTACCAGCTTGCCGTCCTTGATCCCCATCTTCGTATTGTCCTGCCAATGAACCCAGCCGTCGGGGGTCGGCTGGTGGCGGTTGATCGAATAATAGCGGTCGTAGACGGGCTTCCGTACCGCGTCGCGGCGCGCGAGCGGGCGCCACGTCCAGTTGGAGCGCCAGCGGCGGATGCCCGCCTGCGTCTCGAACTGGCCCCATCCGCCATAGCGCGGGCTGTCATCGACCTGATACACCGTCTGCGACCAGCGGCCGGTGCGCATCTTTTCGGGGACGGCTTCCCATGTCCATTGATTGCGGTCGGAATAGACGAGCACCTTCGCGGGCTCATAGTCCCAGTCCTGGCGCCAATGCTTGATGATATGGCTCTTGCCCTCGTCGTCGGTGATGACGAGCATGTGCTGAAGGATGATCTTGCGGCCACTGTCCTCGATCACGCGCACGACTTCGTTGCCGCCCGAGCGTTTGGGTTCGAGCGGGGTGTAGTCCTTGTCCCAGCGCGTCGACTCCTGCATGTTGAAGCCAACGTGGTAATTGCCCGCCATGGCAAGGATGTCGGCGCGGTCCTGCTCGAAGTTGGTGGCGGCCTCTTCGGCCGCGATCGGCGGATGCGCGGCGGCGGGAACCGCAGCACCGAGCAGAAGCAGCGCGGCGGCGATCGAGCGACAGGTCTTTTTCATCGGTGCAGTCCTTCGGGGGTCAGAAGCGATAGCTGAGCGACACGCTCGCGTTGCGGCCGGGCTGGGTATAGGCGTCGGCGCTCGCGGGCGGGACGAGCAGCCCCGGCAGCGCGGGATCGGGCGGGCTGAGCGGGACGAGCGCGAGCCCGCGCACGTCGCTCCACCAGCTATATTTCTTGTCGAGAATGTTGAAGATGCCGCCGCGCAGCGTCAGTCCATCGGTGATCCGCACGAAAGCGGTCGCGTCGAGGATGGTGAAGGCATCGGGACGGAAACATTCGGCAGAGCAGACCCCGGCAGCACGCGACGCCTCCTTGCGGCCGCTGTGGGTCATGATGATCTGGCCGCCGAAGCGTCCCGCGGGCTCGCGGTAGCCGACGCCGGCGACGAGCTTCACCGGATCGATCGTCGACAAGGACGTGCGCACGCCGTCGGGATCGATCTGGTTGCCCTTGGCATAGGATAGGGCGAGCGTCGCAAAGAGGCCGGAGGACGCCCGCCCCTCGAACCGTGCTTCCGCGCCTTTGACGCGGACACGATCGAGATTGATGAATTGATAGACCGCCGGATCGGTGGGCGTGAAGCTGCCGCTCACCACCTCCTGGCTGATGAAATCCTTGTAACGCGCCGAAAAGGCGGTGAGGTCGAGGCTGACATGGTCGCTGTTGAAGCGGAGCCCACCCTCGAAGCTTTGGCTGCGTTCGGGACCGAGATCGGGGTTCGGCTTCGAGGTGTAGCCATAGGTCAGATTCTCGAAGAACTGGTTGACCTGCCCCGGCTCGGGTGCCTTGAAGCCCGTCGCATAATTGGCGAACAGGCGCACCTGGTCGGTGACCTTCCACACCGCGCCGAATTTCGGCGACAGGCGCGAATCCTTCTGCCCGGCGCCGGTGAAGCCCGGCAGCAGTGCGTCATTGCGCGGCGACAGATCGTACCAGTCAAAGCGCAGCGCCGGATAGAGCAGCAGGCGCCCGTCGGCGATCGAGATTTCATCGCCGACGAACAGGCCGGCACGCGTGAAGTCGGTCGTCGGGAAGGCGCGGCTCGGGAAGACGTCGGGCGGCGTCGGCAGCACGCCGTCGCGCAGGCCGCGCTGGCGCGTCTTGCTGATGTCGCCGCCGAAGACGAGGCGATGGCCGATCGCACCGGTCGCGAAATCGGCGCGCGCATCGGCGGCGGCGCCGAAGACGCGGTTCTCGAAGGTGTTGAGGCGTTCGCGGTCGGCGGCTGGGGTGCGGTCCTCGTCGGTGAACTGCACATCCTCGCCATCCTGCCAATAGAGGGCGACGCGCGCGAAATCGATCGCGCCCTCGCCCTGCCAGCTCCAGTCGAGCGACACGCGCTTGCGCTCGCCGGTATCGATGCCCTGCAGCAGTTCGACCGTGGGGCTGAGGCTGGAGAGGCCATCGGTGAACAGATGCGTGCCGAGATATTCGCCGGTCAGGCGCAGCTTGTGGCCGTTCGCGGGGTCGTAGACGATGCGCGCGAGCGCGGCGTTCGAGCGGCCGTCCTGCGGGTTGGGCCTGGTGCGCGCAGCACCGGTGCCGCCGACCGTCCCCTTGTTGTCGAGTTCGTTATAATCGCGGCGGGTGTAGGCGGCCATGACCGACCAGTCGCCGCTGCGTCCCGCCAGGATCGCAGTTTCGCTGAACTCGTTGTCGGCGCTGCTGTAGGCGGCGCGGACGAGGCCGCCGATGTTCCTGCCGCTTTCGAGGAAGTCGGACGGGTCGGCGGTGATGAAGCTGACCGCGCCCGCGAGACCGTCGCTGCCGTAGAGCGCCGACGATGGACCGCGCAAAATCTCGACCGATTTGATGAGGCCGAGGTCGACATAGTCGCCGCGCCCGACATTCTGCGCGCCGAAGCTGAAGCCGTCGGGAACGCGCACGCCATCGACCTGGATCAGCACGCGATTGCCGCCGATGCCGCGGATGTTGAAGCCGTCGTTGCCCGCGCGGCCGGTCGCGCTGAGCGCCGCGTTGAAGCGTGCGGGCTGGCGCTGGACGCTGACGCCAGGCTCGAAGCGGACGAGGTCGCGGATATCGGTGACCAGCTCGTCGGCGATCTGCTCGTCGCTCTTCACGGTGACGGTCGACGGCACATCCTCGGCATTGGTCGCGATACGCGTCGCGGTGACGACGATCTGGTTCTTGCGTGCGAGCCAATATTCGCCGTCATTGTCCTGCGCGAAGGCCGGCTGCGCGAGCGCGGCGAACGCAAGGCCCAGCGCGCTGCCGGCGGCGAGACGGGTGGCGGACGGCGAGCGATGGCTAGGCAAAATTCTTCCCCTGATAGTTTGCGAGTGATTCGCAATAGCGTCGCTCTAGGGGCACGGATTCGCAGGGTCAAGTTTTATGCTATTGAGAATCGTTTGCGTATATCAATTTATCGGGAAAAGTGACGATTGCCCTGCCCGCTTCCGCACGGCATGATGGCGGCAGGGGGAAAAGGATGATGCCGTCACAGGTCTTCATCAGCTATTCGTCGAAGGACCGCACCATCGCGAATATGGTGTGTGCGCTGCTCGAGGCGCGCGGCCATCGCTGCTGGATTGCGCCGCGCGACATCGTGCCCGGCACCTCGTGGGGCGAGGCGATCATCGACGGGCTCAAATCGTCGACGGTCTTCGTCCTCGTCTTTTCGAGCCACGCCAATACCTCGCCGCAGATATTGCGCGAGGTCGAACGCGCGGTGCACCTCGGCCTGCCGATCATCCCCTTTCGCATCGAGGAGGTCGTCCCCGAGCGCAGCCTCGAATATTTCATGAGTGTGCCGCATTGGCTCGACGCGCTGTCGCCGCCGGTCGAGGATCATATCGCCCGGCTGGGCGACGTCGTCGCGATGCTCGTCGACGGGCCGAAAACCGACTATCTTCCCGGCAAGCCGCGCGGGGTGCAGCGTCTGAGCTGGAACAACGGGCTGGTACGCGCACTCGCCGGCGGCGCGGGGCTGGCGCTGCTGCTGCTCGCGGCCTGGCTCGGCGGGCTGGCGCCGCCGGGGTCGGCGATCGGCTGGATCGCGCCGCTGCTCGCGCTCGCCATCCCGGCGGGCGTCATCGGGAGCGGGCAGGTCCGGCTATGGGCTGCGCGCGGCGTGCAGGCCGCGCTGCTCGCGCTGCTGCTCGCTGCGAGCGGCGTCTATGGCTGGGCCTCATCCTCCTATATCGTCGCGGGGGAGAATGGAGCGCCTCTGGTGCGCGGAACCACATGCACCCCCGACGCGAAGCTGGTGTTCGAGAGTGAATGCCCCGACCTCCCCTCCGATGCGCTCGCCGATGCCGCCTATGATCCGGCCGCGCTGTGGACCGCGGCGTCGATCGGGCGGGTGAAGCTGATGCTGGGCGGTGCATGGGCGGTGATCGCGGCGGCGGCGGCGTTGCTCGTTTCGGGATGGCTTGGCGGGCCACGGCGGTTGAAGCAGGAGGGTTGAGATGCGAAAGGCGCGGATGACGATGCTGCTGGCGGCGCTGGCTTCGCCGGTGACGGTGACGGCAAAGGAGCCGATCGACGCCGCCGGTCTGAAGGCGATCGAAGCGAAAGTGGCGCGACAAAGCTGGTATCCCGACGGCTATTACGACATCCGCATCGCCGCCGAAGGCCAGATGGCCGACTTTCCGCGCGACAATCTGACGATGGACTGGGGCGACGGCGAGCCGCCCTCTTATGACGTGATCGACTGCAACGCCGAATATGTCAGCCTCAACGATACCGATCCGCTGACCGCGCGCTACGGCGGCGTCGCGCTGGAGGTGGCGCGGCTGCGCGCCGAGTTCGAGCGGATGAAATATCCGCTCGTCGTCTATGCCGAGCCCTTGCTCGCATTCGAGAAGGCGAAGATCGAGGAGGCGAAGGCGGCGCCCGAACCGATGACCGACGAAGAGATCGAAGCGGAAAATGCCGCCGCCGATGCCGCCGACGAAGCTGCCGCCGAGGCGGCAGCAAGCGCAGCCGACGCCGCGGCAAGTGCGGCCGCCGACGCCGCGATGGAAGCCGACGCGTCGGATGCGGCGGCGGAGCCCGCCGATGGTGGCTTTTTCGAAAATGATCCCTATCAGCAGCTCGCCAAGGCGGTCGAGGCGAACCGCGAACGTCTGGCACCCCAGCTCCCCAAGGTCGTTGCCGACGGCGGTTGCGGCGCGGGCGAAGGCAGCGCGGTGATCGTCAAGACGTCGCCGCCGCAAGGTGAGGTGCTGCTGATCAACGCCTTCGCCTTCAAGGTCTGCACCCGCAAGAAGCCCGACCCGTGGGACCGCTTCGCGTGCAAATGGAACGAGGTCGAGACCGGGGTCGAGAAGCGGCTTTCGGGGCGTTATGTCTATCAGGTGAAATGGCCCGACGGCACGGTGCGCAAGGGCACGCGCGAGATCGTCCCCAATTATGAGGACGAGGATGTCGCGGCGGTCGTGACCTTCAAGAAGACGGGCAGTTGAGGATGATCGGCCGGATGCCGCTCACGCTGCTCGCGCTCGCCGGCCCCGCTGTCGCCGCGGCGCAGGATCCGGCTGTCGCCGACGCCGCGGGAATGAAGGCGATCGAGGCGAAGCTGCCGAAACAGAGCTGGTATCCGGACGGCTATTATGAGGTACGGGTCGCAGCCGAGGCCGAAATCGCGGAAGTTGCCGAGGTTCCCGAGCCGGGACAGGGCGAGCCCTATAATCTCATGACCTGTGGCACCGATACTCCCGGTGTGGATGCATCCGACCCCGCCTTGCGCGATTACGGCGCCATCGCGCTCGACACCGCGCGGCTGCGCGCCGCGCTGGTCGCCCGGCATTATCCCGAACGGCTGTTCGCCGCCCCGCTCGCGGCGTTTGAACGCGAGCGGCTCGCCGGCGTCCGGCCGAACGACGCTCTCTATGCCGACCTCGCGGCGGCACTCGACACGGCGCGGGCGGCTTCGGCGCCCGACCTGCCGCCGGTCGTCGCGGTCGATACCTGCGCGCCGCCTCCGCCTCCACCGCCCCCTCCGCCACCCGCAGCGACACCTCCCCCACCGTCCGCAGCGCCGCCGCCGAGGCCAGCCACCGCCGTCCCGCGGCGCGCGCCCGGCGTGACCTTCGTCACCCAGCCGCCTGCGGGCGAGGTGCTGATGATCAGCGCCTTCGCCTTCAAGGTGTGCGTGCTCAGGAAGCCCGACCCATGGGACCGTTTCGCCTGCCGATGGAACGAAATCGAGACCGGCGCCGCAAAGCCCATGTCGGGCCGCTTCGTCTATCAGGTCAAATGGCCCGACGGCACGGTGCGCAAGGGTACGCGCGAAATCGCAGCCGGCGGATCGTCGATAGTGACGTTCAGGAAGGTCGGCAGCTAGAGCGCGATCATTCTGATGGCATCGTCATCCCGGCGAAGGCCGGGATCTCACCGCCTCGGCCTGACGCACCGGCGAGATCCCGGCCTTCGCCGGGATGACGGGAAGGTAGTCCAAACTGATCCCGCCCTAGCTCCCCGGCCCTTCATAAGCCTCGACGATCCGCCCGACGATCGGGTGGCGGACGACGTCGGCGCTGGTGAAGCGGCTGACGTTGATGCCTTCCAGCCCTTCGAGCCGCGCGACCGCATCGGCGAGGCCCGAAGTCGCGGGCATCGGCAGGTCGACCTGCTTGGGGTCGCCGCAGATCACCATGCGGCTGTTCATGCCGAAGCGGGTCAGGAACATCTTCATCTGCGGGATCGTCGTGTTCTGCGCCTCGTCGAGGATGATGAAGGCGTCGGCCAGCGTCCGCCCGCGCATGAAGGCAAGCGGCGCGATCTCGATCTCGCCGCTTGCGATGCGGCGCTCGACCTGCTCGGCGGGCAGGCAGTCGTGCAAGGCGTCGTAGAGCGGGCGGAGGTAGGGATCGACCTTTTCCTTCATGTCGCCGGGCAGGAAGCCCAGCTTCTCGCCCGCCTCAACCGCGGGACGCGAGAGGATCAGGCGCTGGACGCTGCCGGTGATGAGCTGCGCCACCGCCTGCGCGACGGCGAGATAGGTCTTGCCCGTCCCCGCCGGGCCGAGCGCGAAGATCACGTCGTCGCGCGCGAGCGCCTGCATATAGGGGACCTGCGACGGCGCGCGCGGGACAATCGTCTTCTTGCGCGTGCGGATCATCACCGTCGGCGCTTCGCTCGCGTCGTGGCGGATGATGCCCGCGAGCGTCGGCTGTGCCGACATCGCGATCACCCCGTCGACGAGCCCCGCGTCGACCTCCTGCCCCTGTTCGATACGGTTATAGAGTTCGGTCAGCACGTCGCGCGCGCGGGCCGCGGCCTCCGCCTCGCCCTCGATCTGCACGCGGTTGCCGCGCGCCGAGATATAGACGCCGAGGCGGTTCTCGATCGCGACGAGATTGCGGTCGAACTCCCCAAAGAGGATGCCCAAAAGCTGCGTTCGCTCGAATTCCGCGGTCAGTCGGACGCGGTCGCCGGGTTCGGCGGGGGTTGCGGCGGTCAGCGGGCGTTTGGACATCAAGCCTCCTGCAATTGGCGCAAAATCGCGCCCAGACTGTTCGGACCTGCCGAAATGATTTCGACATCGACCATATCGCCGATCGCAAGCCCGGGCGCGGTGACATGGACCGACTGAAGCCACGGTGATTTGCCGATGAGTTGGCCGTCCAGTTTGCCCTTGCGTTCGAGGAGCAGACGCGTGGTGCGGCCGACGGTCGTTTCGTTGAACGCCTGCTGCTGCTCGTTGAGCAAGGCCTGCAAGCGCTGGAGGCGGTCGTTCATCACTGCTTCGTCGATCTGCCCGTCCATCGTCGCGGCGGGGGTGCCGGGGCGGCGTGAATATTTGAAGCTGTAGGCCATGGCGTAGCGCGTCGCGCGGACGATATCGAGCGTCGCCTGGAAATCCTCCTCGCTCTCGCCGGGGAAGCCGACGATGAAGTCGCCCGAAACCGCGATGTCGGGCCGCACTTCGCGGACGCGTTCGATGACCTTGAGATAGCTCTCGACACTGTGGCTGCGGTTCATTGCCGCGAGGATGCGGTCGCTGCCCGCCTGGACCGGCAGATGGAGGAAGGGCATCAGCTTCTCGACCTCGCCATGCGCCGCGATCAGGCTGTCGGTCATGTCGTTGGGGTGGCTGGTCGTGTAGCGGATGCGTTCGAGGCCGTCCTCTTTCGCGAGTTCGCGGATCAGGCCGTCGAGGCCGATCGCCCTGCCCTTGTCGTCCTCGCCCTCCCACGCATTGACGTTCTGCCCGAGCAGCGTGATCTCGCGAACGCCGCCCGCAACGAGCGCGCGCGCTTCCGCGATCAGGTCGACAAAAGGCCGGCTGATCTCGGCGCCGCGCGTATAGGGAACGACGCAATAGGTGCAGAATTTGTCGCAGCCTTCCTGCACGGTCAGGAAAGCGGTGGGGCGCTGGCCGCCGGCGCGCTTCGGCAACGCGCCGAACTTGCTGTCGAGCGGCATGTCGAGGTCGATCGCCTTCTCGCCGCGCTCGGCGCGCGCGATCAGATCGGGCAGGCGGTGGTAGGCCTGCGGGCCGACGACGACATCGACCGACGGGGCGCGGCGTGCGATCTCGGCCCCCTCGGCCTGCGCGACGCAGCCCGCGACCGCGATCGTCGGGGTGCTGCCGTCCGCACGCTTCAGCCGGCCGATGTCCGAATAGACCTTTTCAGCCGCCTTTTCCCGGATGTGGCAGGTGTTGAGCACGACAAGGTCGGCGTCGGCGCCCTCGGCGGCGGGAACATAACCCTCGGCGCCGAGCATCTCGGCCATGCGCTCGCCGTCATAGACGTTCATCTGGCAGCCGAAGGATTTGACGTGAAAGGTCTTGGGGGCGGGTGCGGACATGGCGGCCCCGATAGAGGAAGCAGGCGGGGATTTGAAGGAGATTCGGCCGGTCATCCGTCGCCCTCGATACTCGCAGGCTGATAGCGGACCGGCGCGACATAATGCGGAAAAGGCCGCAGCGGCTTGCCGAGCGCCGCGACCAGCGCCTCCTCGATCCGCCGCCGCGCCTCCGCGGTGATCGCCTTGCGGCCGGGGAAGTCGCGCGGGTGAAAGGGTTCGAGGAAATGGATGTCGAGCCGGAAGGTGCCGGGCCGCGCAAGAATGCGGCGGGCGTTGTCGATCCCCGCCTCGTCGCCGATCCAGCCGATCCACTCGGCGATCGGCCCGTAATCGAGCATCACCGGCTGAACGAGCACCGCGGGCGGCGGCGGATCGAGCACCTGCATCATCGAAGTCTTGAACGGCAGCAGCGACTGGCCGTCGGTCGTCGTGCCCTCGGGGAACACCGTCACCGACCAATTGTCTGCAAGCGCCTCGCGCAGCAGGTTGATCTGGTCAGCGACCCCGCCGCGATCCTCGCGGCTGACGAACACGGTGCGGTTGAGGCGGCAGAGCCAGCCGATCACCGGTACCCTGCCCAATTCGGCCTTGGCGACGAAGGCGGTGCCGCTCGCCCCCGCGAGCGACAATATGTCGACCCAGCTTATATGGTTCGAAATGAAGAAGACATCGCGCCGCAGCGGCGTCCCGTGCCGCACCACCCGCGCGCCGGCGATGCGCGCGGCGAGGAACAGGAACAGCTTCGGAAAGGGCGAGCCGTAGCTTACGAACCGGTAGAGGTAATGGAGCGGCACCAGGACGAGGAGCGAGAGGAGAAGCAGCATCACGCGCCACGCGATGCGCGCTTTTCCCCTCAGCGAAATCGGTGCCGGCTGCCCCGCCGCGATCGCAGCGCGCGCTGCGGCCGGATCAATCCTTGCGGTCGAGCCGGACGCCATAAAGCTCCATGCGATGATCGACGAGGCGGAAACCCAGCCGTTCGGCAATGACCTTCTGCAACGCTTCGAGTTCGGGGTCGACGAATTCGATCACCCTTCCCGTCTCGACATCGATCAGATGGTCGTGATGCGCCTCGGGCGCGGCTTCGTAGCGCGAGCGGCCGTCGCCAAAGTCGTGACGATCGAGAATCCCGGCCTCTTCGAACAGGCGAACGGTGCGATAGACGGTCGCGATCGAGATACCGCTGTCGATTTTCGACGCGCGTTCATAGAGCGTCTCGACATCGGGATGGTCTTCGGAATCCGAGATGACGCGGGCGATGATGCGGCGCTGCTCGGTGATGCGCAGCCCCTTTTCGTGGCACAATGCTTCGAGGTCGATGGTTCCGGACATGCGGGCCTTTCCTGCCTTATGCAGTCGTGTCTTTCCTTATGCCAACTGTATAGGCACGGCCCGCAGATAGAACAAGGGCGGCACCCGCAGGCGCCGCCTCGCTGCCTCTCCGATCGGGCCGATCGCCCTTCAATTCAGACCTTGCGGCGCTTGCGCCCACCGCCGCGCCCCTTGGTACCGAGGCCGATTTCCTTTGCGAGCGCGCGGCGCTTTTCGGCATAGGCCGGCGCGACCATCGGATAGTCGGCGGGCAGGCCCCATTTGGCGCGATAGTCGTCGGGGGTCATGTTGTAATGCGTCATCAGGTGACGGCGCAGCATCTTCAGCTTCTTGCCGTCTTCGAGGCAGACGATGTAGTCGGGCTTCACCGACGCGCGCACCGAGACCGCGGGCACCGGCTTTTCCTCGACCGCCGGCTGTTCGCCAAGGTTCGACAGCGCCGCATGGACATTGTTGATCAATATGGCGAGGTCCGAAATGGCGACGCTGTTGTTGCTGACATGCGCCGCAACAATATCGGCGGTCAGCGTCACGAGCATTTCATTGGTATCGGCTTGATCCGACATGGGAGGAGTTTCCTTTTCTACGAGATTCCCAGAAGAGCGGGCTGATTATAGTGCGGCAATAGTATCGAGGCGCGATTCATGCCATTCTGGATGTAATTTCGCAATCACCGATTTCGGCCGCGAATCCTAGCGACAACGCATGGTTATCGCGTCGCGCACGACTCCGTCGCCACCGCGGTAATAAGCAGGGCGGCGGCCGCATTCCGAAAAACCCGCGCGCTCGTAAAGATGAACGGCGTCATTATCGGCTCGCATTTCGAGAAAATATTCCTCGGCGCCTTCTTCCTTCGCCCAGGTCATCCAGTCGTCGATCAACATCCGACCGACCCCACACCCCCGCGAGGCCGGATCGACCGCCAGGAGGAGAAGCTCGCTTTCGGGTCCGGCCATGCGCGCCGCGGAAAAGCCGCACGCCGCATCACCGTCCCAGGCGAGGCAGACGCGCGCCGAAGGCAGCGCGAACAGGGTGAGAAGCTGCGCGGTGCTCCACGCCTCGCCATAGGCGGGATCGAAGGCGGCCTCCATCACGCGCATCGCCGCCGACAGATCGCCGACGCGGGCGGTGGCGAGGCGTATCGAGCGGCTCATGCGGCCGCCATCGGCTTGGCATCGGGCGCGCGGCCGTAGATCGGGCTGGGGTCAGCGAAGAGCGCGCCGACCGGCAGGTTCGGGAAAGCGCGAGCGTCGGGCAGGACGGCGATGGCGCGGCCGCTGCCGCGGTGCGCAACGAACGCCTCGGCGCGGTTGCCGATCGCCAGCGCGTCGTCGACCCGGATCGCCTCGTCGGGAAGCAGCGAACGAAGATCGGCGCGCGGCGTCAGGTCGGCGGCGAACGGCTGGACGAACCATTGCCCATGACCGCCCTCCATCACGATCAGCGCGCCGTCCGCGGCAGCGATCGCCTCCGCGGCGCCCGCGGCGACGAGCGCGAGGGTCGAAAAGCCCTGCACCGGCACACCCCAGCCGAGCGCGAGCGCGCGCGCGGCCGCCACACCGATCCGTACCCCGGCGAAGCTTCCCGGACCGCAGCCGACCGCAATCGACGCCGCCCGGCCGCCGTCAGCCAATTCGGCGATCAGCGGGACGAGCCGTTCGGCATGGCCGCGGCCGATCACCTCATGCCGGAAATCGACGATGCGCCCGCCCTCGACCAGCGCGACCGAGCAGGCCTCGCTGGCGCTGTCGATGACGAGCGTTCGCCCCTCAGGCAACGCGGTTGAAACGCTCGAAATCGGGGCGCGGGCTGCGCTCGAAGATGCTCGCGGGATCGCCATAGCCGAGCGTCGAGATGAAATTGCTCTTCACATGCGGCGTGTCGGCAAAGAAGGCGGCGTCAACCGCAGCATTGTCGAACCCCGACATCGGCCCGGTATCGAGCCCCAGCGCGCGCGCCGCGAGGATGAAATAGGCGCCCTGCAGACTCGAATTGCGGAAAGCGGTGGTCTCGGCCAGCGCTTCGTTACCGACGAACCAGCTCCGCGCATCGGTGTGCGGAAACAGGTCCGGCAGATGTTCGAAAAATTGATGGTCCATCGCGATGATCACGGTGACCGGCGCTTTCACTATCTTTTCGGCATTGGCGGGCATGGCGAGCGCAGCAAGTTTCGCCTTCGCCTCATCCGATACGCACCAGATGATGCGCGCCGGCAACGCATTCGCGCTCGTCGGCCCATATTTCATCAGATCCCAGATCGCGCGAAGCTGATCCTCCGACACCGGTCGGTCGAGATAGCCATTATAGGTACGCGCAGTACGGAACAACTGGTCGAGAGCGCTATCGGAAAGCGGCTCGCTCATCGAGGTATCTCCTGGCTGAAAGTCTGGATCAGACGGCGTGGACAGCCGTTACCTCGGGCACATAATGTTTCAAGAGGGCTTCGATGCCATTTTTCAGCGTCGCGGTCGACGACGGGCAGCCCGAGCAGGCCCCCTGCATCTTGAGATAGACATTGCCCTTGTCGAAACCGCGATAGATGATGTCGCCGCCGTCGTTGGCGACCGCGGGGCGGACGCGCGTCTCGATGAGATCCTTGATCTGTTCGACGATGTCGGCGTCGGCAGGATCGTCGGCAAAACCGCCCTGCTCCTCGCTGGGAACGCTGATTCCCGCCGCGCTCGCCGGATTGAAAAGCGGCATGTCGGCGAGGAAATGGTCCATCACGATGCCGAGCACGTCGGGCTTCGCATCGGCCCATTCGGCGCCCGGTGCGATCGTCACCGACACGAAGTCGCGGCCGAAAAAGACGCCGGTGACGTCGCCGAGCGCGAACAGCGCGGTCGCGAGCGGCGAGGCCTCAGCCTCTTCGGGGCTCGCGAAATCGCGGGTTCCCGCCTCCATCACCGCCCGGCCGGGCAGGAATTTGAGCGTCGCGGGATTGGGCGTCGATTCGGTTTCGATCAGCATGAAGCGCATGTGGGACGCCGCGGGGCTTTGTGCAAGGTTGCAGGCTTAGCTATGGCCTTCCAATGCGCCGTTTCACCCATTTCGCCGCGCTCGACTGGTCGGGCGCGCGCGGCCCGCGCCAGCGCGGGATCGCGCTGGCGGTCGCGAGCGGCGCCGCGGCGCCCGCATTGGTGCGGCCGGGGCATGTCTGGTCGCGCGCCGAGATATTGGCGTGGCTTGAAGAGATTGCGGCATCGCGCGCCGACATGCTGATCGGCTTCGACTTTTCGGCAGCTTTCGCCTTTGCTGATCGCGGCGCCTATTTCCCCGAATGGACCGAAAGCCCCGCCGACCTTCCGGCGCTATGGGCGCTGGTCGAGACGCTCACCGCTCGCGACCCGCATTATGAGGTCGCCAGCTTTCTCGCTCACCCGGAAGCGCGGCGCCATTTCCGTCATGGCCAGGGCGATGTCGGCGACCTTTATGCGCCTGGGACCGGGCGGCTGCGCGTCGTCGAACAGCATCAGCGCGCAACGCGGCAGGCCGCAAGCGTCAGCAATTTCAACCTCGTCGGCGCGGCGCAGGTCGGCAAGGCGAGCCTCGCGGGAATGCGCCTGCTTCAGCGCGTGCATGGCCGCATCCCGCTCTGGCCGTTCGATCCCGTGCCGCGTAGCGGCCCCTTGCTCGTCGAAATTTACACCAGCCTCGCCGCGCGCGCGGCGGGAATGCCGCCGGGGCGCAGCAAAATTCGCGACGGCAAGGCGCTCGACGCCGCCCTCGCCGCACTCGGCTCGCCGCCCGCCGGCGTGACGGGATCGATGAGCGATCATGCCAGCGACGCGCTGCTGACCGCCGCTTGGCTGCGCGCGATCGCATCGGACACGGAGCGCTGGTCGCCTGCGCCACTTTCCGACACGCTCGCCGCGACCGAGGGCTGGACCTTCGGCATAATCTGACGCCTTCACCGCCCGCATTTTCCGGTCACCGGATATTTCCATCTCCGGCAAAAATGCTCTAGGGAGACCGCGCGCCGGCTTAGCTCAGTTGGTAGAGCAACCGCCTTGTAAGCGGTAGGTCGTCAGTTCGAGTCTGACAGCCGGCACCAGCAGCCCCTTGAGACCCATGGGTTTTCTCGTAAATCAATGGCTTGCCTTCAACCGGCCGAAGCGCACTTACGATCTGGATGGCAAAGGCCGATATGGGTAGCTGTGGCAATAATCCGGTCCGGCTTGTTTGTCCGGCGTTCGCACGCTTCTTTGCCGGAGCAAGATCGTTCAGGACGAGACGACAAATGGGAGAATGCGCATGACGGGTTTCGGAGGCTATCAGAACGAGATTTACGGCGCCGGCTTGCAGGGCGTGCTGCCCACGATCCCGGTCGACGCCGCAAATCTCGAAGCCCGCGCGACGGCGGCCATGTCCGAAAGCCTGCGCAACTATGTCCAGGGCGGCTGCGGCGACGAGCACACGCAGAACCTCAATTCCGCCGCCTTCCGCCACTGGGGGCTCGTCCCGCGGATGATGGTCGACACGACCGTCCGCAATTTGTCGATCGAGCTTTTCGGCATGTCCCTGCCTACCCCGCTGTTCATGGCGCCGATCGGCGTCACGGGGATGTGCACTCCCGATGGGCATGGCGACCTGCACGCCGCGCGCGCGGCGGCGACGACCGGCGTGCCGATGGTCGCCTCCACCCTCGGCAACGACCCGCTCGAAGATGTGGCGGCGGCAATGGGCGATACGCCCGGGCTGTTCCAGCTCTACACGCCGAAGGACAAGGAACTTGCCGAAAGCCTCGTCGGCCGCGCCGAGCGGGCGGGCTATCGCGCGATCGTCGTCACGCTCGACACCTGGGTCACCGGCTGGCGCCCGCGTGACCTCAACAGCGGCAATTTCCCTCAGCTTCGCGGCCATGTTCTCCAGAATTATTTCGGCGACCCGGTCTTCCGGAAACGGCTCGACAAGCCCGTCGAGGGCCATCTTGCCGAGGCGATCGGACTATGGAGCCGGCTGTTCGGCAAGGTGCTGACGTGGGACGACATGGTCTGGCTCCGGTCGATCACCTCGCTGCCGATCATCCTCAAGGGCATCTGCCACCCCGACGACGCGCGGCGGGCCATCGATACCGGCGCCGCGGCGATCTATTGCTCGAACCACGGCGGACGGCAGGCGAACGGCGGCATCGCCGCGATCGACATGCTGCCCGCCGTCGTCGCGGCGGCGGGGGACACGCCGGTGTTGTTCGATTCGGGGGTGCGCTCGGGAAGCGACGTGGCCAAGGCCCTCGCGATCGGCGCCCGCGCCGTCGGCATCGGGCGCCCCTTCACCTATGGCCTCGCGCTCGGCGGCGCCGAGGGCGCGGCGCACGTGCTTCGCTGCATCCTCGCCGAGGCCGACCTGCTCATGGCGGTGAACGGCTATCCGACCATCGCCGACCTCAAAGCGGCGGACATCAGACGCGCCGGAGCAGGAGACTGTTAAGGGATAGAGCGTCTTTGGTAGCGGAGGAGGGACTCGAACCCCCGACACGCGGATTATGATTCCGCTGCTCTAACCTGCTGAGCTACTCCGCCCCGAAGGGTCGCCGCGTCGGGCGAGCCGCGCCTATAGGCAGGCTGTCCGTTCCGGTCAATATCATGCGCGCACGCCGCGAAAATTGCGGGCAAAGACGGACCCCCACGGGCCGTGGATGAGCGGAAAACAGGCTTCTCAGCCGACCGAAATGGTGCTGGGCGGTCGGCCGCACCCATCACTGCAATCACAATGATGGGCGCGGCGCCAGAGACCCGGAAGGGAGGGGGAAAGCCCGGGTCGGTTGGCTCGAGACGGGATGGACGCGGCGATCGGGGGGAGGATGTGCCGTCGTCCATGGGACGCCCTGTCTCGTGACCGCGCCAATGACGCAAAGGCGGCGCGCGATCTAATCGATTAATATGGTCACAATGATCGGCCGCGCCGATGGGCAAAAAAGCGCCTATTTTACAATCGACTCCAGAATGCGTGCAGCGCCGCTGCAACCTCGGCCGGACGTTCGGCGATTGCCCAATGCCCTGCCCCTTCGATCACCGTCAGCGGCACGCCGGTGTTCGCGGCGAATCGCTCAGCCACCGACAATTCGACATAGGGATCGCCCGCGCCCCAGATCAGCGCGCCGTTCGCGGGCAGCTTGTCGATGTCGCGCGCCCAGTCATGCTCGAAACTGAGTCCCTTCGCCGACCGATAGAGTTTCAGGATCGCACGCCTTTTGTCCTTGTTCGCCCATTGCCCGGCTTCCTCCGCGGCGATATCCGCCGGCATGCCTTGCGCCGCAAGCCCTTGAGCGAGCTTCGCGGGCGCGCTCAACGCCATGAAGATTTCGCCGAGGATCGGCGTGTTCCAGATTCGCGCGATCCGGTGCCCGCGATAGTCGGGATCGATCACGGCGTTCGAAACCGCCCAGCTTCGGATCAGGTCGGGACGCAGCATCGCCACGCGCTGCGCGATCAGCGCCCCCCAGTCGTGGCCGACGATGTCGATCGGGCCGTGCTGCGCGAACAGCGCTTCCGCCTCGCCCACCGCCCAGTCGGCATAAGCCTCCTTGGTCGCGGCAAAGCCCGCGGGAAGCGGCCCGGTAAAACCGGGCAGCGCGGGGACAGCGACGGGCGTGTCGCCGAGATCGAGTCGGTCAAGCAGCGGGCGCCAGATCGCCGGGCTGTCGGGCACGCCGTGGAGAAAAAGCTTTGCGGCCATCAGGATGCCCCTTTCGGTAAATGGATGATCCAGCTGCGGTCGGTCGGCTCGATCCGACCCTCGCGATAACCGCCCGCGAGCAGCGCACTGTTCGCCCCCGCGCGCGCCAGCGTCATATAGTTCCACTGCCCGCCAAGGTCGTAATCGAGCCGCGTTCCGCGGCCGCTCGCGACATCGAAGATTTCGGGCGCGGCATCGCCCGCGGCGACGAGCACGCGGTTGCCGGGCAAGAGCAGCAGGCCATCGGCGATCTTGAAGCGCGGATCGGCAAGCTGTCCCGCCGGCACGAAACGGCCGGCAGCGACGTCGAACCGTTCGACCGAGCGCAGCTTTCCGCCATAATCGCGTTCGTCCGACCCGCCGACGACCAGCACATCGCCATTCGCCAGACGAACCGCGCCATGTTTGTAGCGCGCGGTCGCCAGCGCGCCAGCGGGCTGGAAGCGTCCCTCGGCCGGATCGAACAGTTCGGCGCTCGCCAGCGCCCGGCGCGGTTCGCGGTCGGGGCGTCCGCCGCCCGCGACGAGGATGCGGCCATCGGCCAGCAAGGTGCCGGTCGCACCGCTACGCGCGGTCCCCAACGTGCCCGTTGCCGACAGGCGCCCCGTCGCGGGATCGAAGATTTCGGCATCGGCGCGCACGTCGCGCCCGTCATAGCCGCCCGCCACCAGGATGCGGCCATCGGCCAGCCTGGCGATGGTGGGCGCATTGCGCGGCGCCGACATCACCGGGCCCGCGATCGATGTTCCGGTCTTCGGATCGAAAATTTCGGTCGTCGCCGACACCCGTCCGTCGACCCAGCCGCCGAGGATGAGCACGCGCCCATCGGGCAAGGCCGCCGCCGACGGCTGGATCCGTTCGGCGAGCAACTGCCCGTGGCGCGACAGGCGCATGGCCGCGCCATCGATGATATCGACCGTCGCGCTGTCCGGCCCCGCCTCGCAATTCACGCGGACGCACCCGCCGATCGCCAGCAATGTTCCGTCACCGGTCGCGACGAGCTGATGCGTTGCACGCGGAGCGCCGAGCCGCGGCCCCGTTTCGATGCGGACATCGGCGGCGGGCCGGTCAGCCGCGCCGCCGCCGTTCATGCAGGCCGCAAGCCAGAATATCCCGGCGGAAAGCCCCAAAAAGCGACGCATCGTGTCTCCCCTCCTCGCGGCAACCGTCGGCCGCTTGTCCTACATCTCTCCGCGCTCGCGGCGCAGTTGATACCATTTCTGGACGTTCGCATTATGCTCGGCCAGCGTGCGCGCGAAGACGTGTCCGCCGTCGCCTTTGGCGACGAAATAGAGATAGTCGTTCGGTTCGGGGTCGAGCACCGCGGCAATCGATGCCTTGCCGGGGTTGGCGATCGGTCCCTTGGGCAGCCCGACCATGCTGTAGGTGTTGTAATCGTTCACCGCGAGAATTTCGGAGCGCAGGATGCGGCGGCCGAGCGGCTTGCCCCTGGTGATCGGATAGATGATGGTGGGGTCGGCCTGCAGTTTCATACCGACCGCGAGGCGGTTGGTATAAACGCCCGCGACCGTGCGGCGTTCGGCCGGAACTGAGGTTTCCTTCTCGACGATCGAGGCGAGGGTCATCGCTTCGTTGCGGTCCCTCGCTGCGGTGCGCGGACTGCGCTTCGCCCAGAGTTCGGCGAACGCCTTGTCCATCGCCGCCTGCATCCGCGCCACGACCGCGGCGCGGCTCTCGCCGGTGGTGAAGGCATAGGAGTCGGGAAGGATGCTCCCTTCGGCGGGCACCGGAATGTCGCCTTTCAGACGCGGCTCCGCCATCAGCCGGTCGCGGACCATGATCGAGGGCATGCCCTGCGGGATCATGATCAGGCGCTGGATGGTCTTGCCCGACTGGAGAAGGCGCAGGATGTCTCCCGCATCCATTCCCTTTTCGATCTTATACTCGCCGGGCTTGATCGGATCGCCGCCGCCGAAGAGCCGCGCGTGGTTGCGAAAGCTCGACGCCGACAACGCGCCCGCCTTTTCGAGGATATCCCCCGCCTTGGCGATGCTCGCGCCGGGCGGAATGACGATTTCGGCATCGCGCGGCGCGCCACCCGAACAGGCGGCGAGGAGGAGAGCGAGAAAGGACACCAGCAACAGGCGTGTTATGGTCATTCGCCCTAGTTCCAACCCCGTTCGTGCTGAGCTTGTCGAAGCACCGTCCTTCTCTTTGGCTCGGCCCGAAGAAAAAACCGCCCTTCGACAAGCTCAGGGCAAACGGATCAAGGTGGCTTAATCGACCGCCTTGACGATCAGGCTGGCGTTGGTGCCGCCGAAGCCGAAACTGTTGTTGAGCGCGGCGCGAACCTTGCGCTTCTTCGCCGTGTGCGGGACGAGGTCGACGCCCTCGGTGCCCTCGTCGGGATTGTCGAGGTTGAGCGTCGGCGGGACGATCTGGTCGCGGATCGCAAGGATGCAGAAGATCGTCTCGACCGCGCCGGCGCCGCCGAGCAGATGGCCGATCGCCGACTTGGTCGAGCTCATCGACACGTCGCCGATCGCATCGCCGAACAGGCGCTTGACCGCACCGAGCTCGATCGTGTCGGCCATCGTCGACGTGCCGTGGGCGTTGATATAGTCGATGTCGGCGGGGGTCATGCCCGCCTTTTTCAGCGCCATCTCCATCGAACGATAGGCACCGAAGCCGTCGGGGTGCGGCGCGGTGACGTGATAGGCGTCCCCTGAAAGACCGTAACCGACGACCTCGGCATAGATTTTCGCGCCGCGCGCCTTGGCATGCTCATATTCCTCGAGCACCACGACGCCCGCGCCCTCGCCCATCACAAAGCCGTCGCGGTCCTTGTCATAAGGGCGGCTCGCCTTTTCGGGCGCGTCGTTGCTGCTCATGTTCAGCGCGCGCGCCTGCGCGAAGCCGGCGATGCCGATCGGGCAGATCGTCGATTCGGCGCCGCCCGCAAGCATGATGTCGGCGTCGCCGTCGCGGATCATCCGCGCGGCATCGCCGATCGAATGGGCGCCGGTCGAGCAGGCGGTGACGACGGCGTGATTCGGCCCCATCAGCCCGTATTTGATGCTGACCTGGCCCGAGATCAGGTTGATCAGGCGGCCGTGGACGAAGTGAGGCGAAACGCGGCCCGGCCCCTTTTCGGCGAGCAGCAGGCTTTCGCTCTCGATTCCCGGCAGGCCGCCGATTCCCGAACCGATCGAGCAGCCCGCGCGCAGCTTGGTTTCCTCGTCCATCTCGGCGAGACCGGCGTCTTCGAGTGCCTGGCCCGCGGCGTCGATGCCATAGACGATGAAGGGATCGACCTGGCGCTGGACCTTATGATCGACACGCTTGCCGGGGTCGAAGCCATATTCATGGTCGGCGGGCTTTACCTCGCACGCGATCGTGCATTTCTGATCTGACGCATCGAAACGCGTGATCTGCCCCGCGCCCGATTTGCCGGCGATCAGATTTTTCCAGGTGGTTTCCACGTCGGCGCCCAGCGGCGTCACCAAACCCAATCCCGTCACCACAATCCGGCGCATAGACATTCCTTTCGTCGGCCCCTGCCCCCGCAGGCCGCCGCATCAAATTCGTGGACGCACATCCATAAAAAAGGCTTCCCAGCCACTGCGCGCGAACGCTCGGGGCCGGGAAGCCGGAAACATGCGGGCGGCTTGAGCGCCCATATCCGGCTATGCCGGACAGGCTCGCCTTAGCCCTTGTTCGCTTCGATATAGTCGATCGCGTCCTTGACGGTGGCGATCTTTTCCGCCGCGTCGTCAGGGATTTCGACACCGAATTCTTCCTCGAACGCCATCACCAGTTCAACGATGTCGAGGCTGTCGGCGCCCAGGTCGTCGATGAAGCTCGCCTCTTCGGTAACCTTGTCGGCTTCGACGCCCAGATGTTCGACGACGATCTTCTTAACCTTTTCGGCCGAATCGCTCATGCACAGTTCCTTTTTTCTGACTATGTCGTGAATGTTGGAATTTGCCCTAGTGCCCAGCGGCTGGGCTGGCAAGAGGGCTGGCGCCTAGCAGTGAGGCGAAAGGTTTCGGTCCGACCGGCGTTCGCTCATCGCTCCCGGCCAGTTTCCCCCTTCCCGTCTTCCGGTGCCCGCGTTGAAAATAGGAAGGGCAAGGGCCGCCCGCAAGTCTTTGCGCAACCGGCCGTCGCGTCCGGCGTCAGCGCGCCGCCGCCGGCGCAACGATGCCCGATTCGCGCACCGCCGCCGACGCCCGCTCGATCACGGCGGGCGTGATCATGAACTGCCCCAGCACTGCTTCGGGCGCCGCGTTTGCAGGCTGTTTCGTAAAGGCGAGCAGCCGCTGCCAGCCCGCACGCGCTTCGGGCAAATGTCCCTGACGCGCCAGCACGATCGACCGGATGAGCAGATATTGCGGCTCCATCTTGCTGGGCGACGGGACGCGATCGAGAATTGCCATCGCTCCGTCCTGATCGCCCGCCTGCGATCGGACGAACGCCAGCGTCACCGCCGGCACACCCGGATAGGAGGAATCGAGGTCGAGCGAGCGCTGCAACAGTTGCTCTCCCTCCGCGCCGTGGCCGCACGCCAGCTTGAACAGCCCCATGAACCCGGCCAGATCGGCATCATAGGGGTTGAGCCGCAGAGCGCCGTCGCCCATCGCCAGCCCGCCCGCGCAATTGCGCCCGTAAAAATTCGCACGCGCCATCGCGAACAGGCCCGCCGCCGTGCCCGCGCCATTTTCATAGGCGCGCAGCGCCAGCGACCGGGCCTCGGCGAAGGCCTTGGCCCCATCAGGCGTGTTGCGGCGCGCCTGCCAGTCGCCGAAACGAAGCAGCGACAGCGCGTTCAGCGCGACCGGGTCGTTCGGCTTGCGATCGAGGGTCGCGCGCAGGCAGGCGTCGATCTGCCGCACCCCCTGTGGATTGCGCATCTGCCGAATCCGGTTGAATTGCGCGAGGCAGGGATAGCCGGGGGCGAAATCGTCGGGGTTCCGCTGAACCTGATCGCGCACGATGATGCCATAATCGCCTGCGACCTGGGCGATCGCGGGATCGATCGCGGCGAATTCGGGCATTTCAGCCTTGGCCAGGTGGAATTGCTGCGACCAGATGGTGCGCTGATCGACCAGGCGATTGAGCACCAGCGTGACGTCGGCGGGTCCATCGATCGTGCGAACGATCGATGCGTCCAGCCGGTAATCGGCGCGCGCCGACGATGCCGCGCCGGCGGGCGCGGCGCTTCTGAGATCGACCAGGTCGAAGCGGCGCAGCCCGTCGCGAAGCCGGCTTTCGAGCGCGCGGGCCAGCGCGCGCGATACCGGCGTGTCGCCCGATTGAGGCATCGCGATCTCGAGCAGCGGCACCGGCCGCGCGGCGGAATGCGTCAAGCGCCCCCAATTGGCAGAGGCCCACCATCCCGCCGCCAGTGCGAACGCGACGAGCGGAACGGTCCAGAGCCAACGAAATCCCCGCGAACGACGCGCCGACACGGTGCGGTCGTCGGGGCGCGATGGCGGCAGGGCCTCGTCAGACCCGTCAACCGACGATACGCCGTCATCCCCGGCCGCGGGCCGCACCGGAGGTGAGGCGCGGCGCTGAACCACGATCTCATAACTTCCCTGCGGCACGCGCAGGCGATGAACCCACGCGGTTTCGGCATAATAGCGATCGAGCAGCGTCCGAAGCCGTCCCACCATGACACGCGGATAGCTGTCGACGGCGGGGTCGAAATCGGCGTTGCGACCCAGCGCCTCAGTCGCGATGGCATAGGCTTTGGGGGCGCTGCGCCCGCCGTTCAGGCGATGCTCGACCAGGAATTGGAGCAAGCGCGACAGAACCGGCGACCGCGTGAACAACGGCGACGCGCGGAGCCGCTCATGCTCGGCCGCGATAATCCGGTCGTCATCATCGCGTCCCGGAAGCTGGTTCGTTGTCGTGCGGTCCATGCAACCCTCAAATGCCCTTTGCGTGGCGCGCGGTAGATACGCCATTCGACGGGGACGGCCACCGATTTCCCGATGATGTAACGGTAACAGGCGACCACGACCTTATAACAAAATCACGGCGTTGCTCCAAACGGCCCGGAAATTGGGGGGCAATGGTAAAGAAAACCTTACCATCCGGCTACACGCCGCGACGTGACCCATTGTAACTGTCCTCCTGCCCCAGTGCGTGAGATCGTTCAAGGGTCGCGGCACGCCCTTGGCGGTCGTGGTTCGGATCGAGCCTCGTGCCCGACCCGAACAAATGGGGTCGCAAGACCGAAGGGTGCGAGCTGGTCCCTGGCGCCTTTCGAAACGTCTCGCGGTTCCATTGAACAGAGACTTCGCCGGAAGGGGAGCAGCCCCACCTGCCTCCCTTCCGGCAAGTCCATCCCTCCCCGATGCCTCCCAAAGAAAAAGGGCGCCGATTTGCATCGGCGCCCTTCGGCTTTTCGTCAGCGACGCGAGCGCTCAGCTCTTGGTCGTCGCCGCGCCGTCCTTGCACGGGCCGGTGTGCGTGCTCGTCATCTGGAGCACCATTTCCATATCGCCCTGCCCGTTCGGCACCTTGCCCTTGGTTGTGATCGTCACGTCGGTCTTCTTCGCTTCCATCGTGCCGTTCATCGCCATATCGACCGTCTGGCCGTTGGCGGTGCAGGTGCCCGCGACGTCGATCTTGCCGCCGCTGACATCCTTCTTCGACCATTTGCACTCGCCGCCGTTGCCGGGACCCTTGGCGAGTTCGGAGGCGATATCCTCCTTGTCGACCTGCTCCTGCGTGAAGCACTGGTCCATGCCGCTGGCGCCTTCCATCATCTTCGCCATGCCGTCCTTCATTTCGGCCGGCATGCCGGGGACTTCGAATTTCACCAGCTTGACGTCGGTCTTCCAGTTTCCGGCTTCGCGCTTGACGGTGCCGCCGGCATTATTTTCGCTCTTGCCGCAGCCCGAGACGGCCAGCGCGACCCCGAGAGCCGCAATCGTCACAAATTTCTTCATGGAATTCATCCTCCTGTTGAGCAGATCGGAAACTCGAACGCGACCAATTGGTTGCCCAGCTTAGGGTCCGGCCCCACTATTTCCGGGTCCGAGGCGTCGAAATGGCGAAGAGATTGGGTTTGGGCGGATGCAGCGGGTAGCATCGCTACCCGCAAGGCCGCACGAGCCCAAGATCGAAGCCATTTCGGCGTCCCTGCGGGATTTGATCGATTTTGCCCATGGCTTCGTCGGCAAGTCTTGAAATATCGACATATTCCTATGCCTTGCCTCCTCGCCCTGAGCAAAATCGCTTCAAACCTCGGACCCGGAAATAGTGGGGCCGGACCCTAATATTTGTGGTTGAGCCCCATCGATACCATATTGGCGCCAATGGCAATCCAGATTCGCACATCGCTCGACGAAATCGACACCAGCGCGGCCTATGTCCCGCACCGGCCTGCACGTCCCGACAAGGTCGAAGGCGGCAAGCGATTCGAACTGGTTAGCGACTATCAGCCCGCCGGCGACCAACCGGCGGCGATTCGCGAACTGGTCGATACCGCGCTCGCCGGCGAGCGCGACCAGGTGCTGCTCGGCGTCACCGGATCGGGCAAGACCTTCACCATGGCGAAGGTCATCGACGAGCTGCAGCGCCCGGCGCTGATCCTCGCGCCGAACAAGATTCTCGCGGCGCAGCTCTATGGCGAGTTCAAGAGCTTCTTTCCGAACAATGCGGTCGAATATTTCGTCAGCTATTACGACTATTACCAGCCCGAGGCCTACGTCCCGCGCTCCGACACCTACATCGAGAAGGAAAGCTCGGTGAACGAGGCGATCGACCGGATGCGCCACTCGGCAACGCGCGCGCTGCTCGAACGCGACGACGTCATCATCGTCGCGTCGGTGTCTTGCCTCTATGGCATCGGCTCGGTCGAAACCTATTCGGCGATGATCTTCGACCTGAAAAAAGGCCAGGTCGCCGACAGCCGCGAAATCATCCGCAAGCTCGTCGCGCTTCAGTACAAGCGCAACGACCAGGCGTTCGCGCGCGGCAATTTCCGCGTGCGCGGGGACTCGCTGGAGATTTTCCCGTCGCATTATGAGGATATGGCGTGGCGCGTCAGCTTCTTCGGCGACGAGATCGAGGAAATCACCGAATTCGACCCGCTGACGGGCAAGAAGATCGCCAACCTGAATTATGTGCGCGTCTTTGCCAACTCGCACTATGTGACCCCCGGCCCGACGCTCAAGCAGGCGAGCGAGGCGATCCGCCACGAACTCGCCGAGCGGCTGAAGGAACTCGAGGGCGAAGGCCGGTTGCTCGAGGCGCAGCGGCTCGAACAGCGCACCAATTTCGACCTCGAGATGATCGCCGCGACCGGAAGCTGCGCGGGGATCGAGAATTACAGCCGCTTCCTGACCGGCCGCTTGCCCGGCGAGCCGCCGCCGACCCTGTTCGAATATCTGCCCGACAACGCGCTGCTCTTCGTCGACGAGAGCCACCAGACGATCCCGCAGATCGGCGCGATGTCGAAGGGCGACCATCGCCGCAAGATCACCCTCGCCGAATATGGCTTCCGCCTGCCGTCGTGCATCGACAACCGGCCGCTGCGCTTCGCCGAATGGGACATGATGCGCCCACAGACGGTCAGCGTGTCGGCGACCCCGGGAACGTGGGAGATGGACCGCACCCAAGGCGTCTTCGCCGAACAGGTGATCCGCCCCACCGGCCTCATCGACCCGCCGGTCGAGATCAAGCCGGTCGAGGAACAGGTCGACGACCTGATCGCCGAAGCGAAAAAGACCGCGGCCGCCGGATACCGCACGCTGGTGACGACGCTGACCAAGCGCATGGCCGAGGATCTGACCGAGTTTCTCCACGAGGCGGGACTCAAGGTCCGCTACATGCACAGCGATGTCGAGACGCTGGAGCGTATCGAGATCATCCGCGACCTGCGCCTCGGCGTGTTTGACGTGCTCGTCGGCATCAACCTGCTGCGTGAGGGGCTCGACATCCCCGAATGCGGGCTCGTCGCGATCCTCGACGCCGACAAGGAAGGATTCCTGCGCAGCGAGACCAGCCTCGTCCAGACGATCGGCCGCGCAGCGCGCAACGTCGACGGGCGCGTCATCCTCTACGCCGACCGCATCACCGGCAGCATGGAACGCGCGATGCGCGAAACCGACCGCCGCCGCGAGAAGCAGCAGGCGTATAACGACGAACACGGCATCACCCCTACGACGATCAAACGCAACATCGGCGACATCATCGCGCATGTCGCGTCCAAGGATCAGGTGACGATCGACCTCGGCGACGACAAGCCCGACCATATGGTCGGCCACAATCTGCGCGCCTATATCGCCGACCTCGAAAAGAAGATGCGCGACGCGGCGGCAGACCTGGAATTCGAGGAAGCCGGCCGCCTGCGCGACGAAATCCGGCGACTGGAAGCCGATGAGCTCGGGTTACCGGCAGACGAGCAGGTGGCGCCGAGGGTCGGGCGCTCGAACGAGGGCAAGCCGGGAACGCGCAAGGGGCGGTTCGGGAAGCAGAGCAAGACGAAGTGGGGGCGGTGATATCCGCTAAATCAAACAGGCATCCTTAGAACAACCGAATTTCTGGACCCGGGGCGAGTCAAGATTTTTGTTTCAGTATTTTTACACGCGACCTTGTTACAACCCCAAAAAAATGCGCTATCTGAACGACCGATTTTCTTCTTAGGATCGGTATATGGTCAAGCCCGCGAAACTATACGCCCTGCTGCTCCAATCATCGAACCGCACCGTGAGCTTTCGCGATTTCGAGCGGCTGTTGCGTGCTTTCGGATTCGAATGGGAGCGGACGACGGGCAGTCACCGGCAATATGTCCACCCGAAAGTGCCGCGCTCCTTTCCGGTCCAGCCCGAAACCAAGGACGCCAAGCGTTATCAGGTCCGCGAACTGCTTGAACTCATCGAGACCTATGGCCTATATATCGACGAGTGAACGAACCTCATTATCACATCAACCTGTTCTGGTCCGGCGAGGATAAATGCTGGATCGCCGATGTCCCCGATCTACGCCCTTGTTCCGCGCATGGGGACACGCGCGAGCAAGCGGTCTCCAATATACGCGACGCGATCGAGGGTTGGCTTGAGGTTGCGCGGGAAAAAGGCTTTCCTATTCCCGAGCCGCTCTATCGCCCGGCAATTTACGCGGCGAGATAGGAATGACGCCATGTCCCGCTCCCGTCGAAAAACACCCATAACAGGACATACCACCGCCCAGTCGGACGCCGAATGGAAAGCAAAGGCGGCGCGCGTGCTGCGGCATCGAACCAAGCAAGCGCTTGAGGCAGACCCTGACGACATGAACTTTTCCGGCAAGCGCTGGGAAGCGATCAATCCATGGTCGGCACCCAAGGACGGAAAATACTGGTTTGGTAAAGCCACTCCGCACCTGCTTCGAAAATAAACCGTTCCGCCCCTTCGACGAAATCCCGCCTGTAACCGACGAGCAACCTTGCTCCCCCTCTGCGCGCCGCATAGTCTCGCCGCGCAATCGGGGAGAAAATCATGAAAACGGGTCTGTCGATCATCGCGCTGGCGCTTGCCTTCGCCGCGCCCGCCGCACTCCATGCGCAGGACAAAGCAGACGACAAGGCGAAAGCCGAAAAGCCCGCCGACTATGTGCCGCAGGTCCACACCACCAAGCTTTCCGGCACCTTCGGCGGACAGCGGATCAATTACGCCGCGACGATCGGCGAGACGATCCTCAAAAACCAGGACGGCGTCGCCGAAGCCGCGATCGTCACCACCGCCTATATCAAGGAGCCGCGCGACCCGAACCGGCCGGTGACCTTCCTGTTCAACGGCGGGCCGGGGTCGGGCACCGTGTGGCTGATGATGGGTGCCTTCGGCCCCAAGCGCGTCGCGATCCCCGGCAACGGCACCGACGACGGCGCGCCGCCCTATCCGATCGTCGACAATCCCGACGCGCTGCTCGACGTCGCCGACATCGTCTTCATCGACCCGCCGGGCACGGGCTTTTCGCACCTGATCGGCAAAGCCGATCCCAAGAATTATTACGGCATCACGCAGGATGCGAAGGCGGTTGCCGAGGTGATCCGACGCTGGCTGAACGAGAATGGCCGCTGGAACAGCCCCAAGTTTCTGGGCGGCGAAAGCTATGGCACGACGCGCTCGGCGGCGGTTGCCAACCAGCTCATGAACGAGACCTTCAACGACGTCGGCCTCAACGGGATCATCCTGATCTCGACCGTGCTCGACTTCGCCGCCGGCTCCGATGCGCCGGGGAACGAGCTCGGCTATATCACCAACCTCCCCTCGATGGCGACGACCGCGCTCTATCACGGCAAGGCGAGCGCACCGTCGGTCGAGGCCTTCGCCGAGGAAGCCCGGCAATGGGCGATCGGTCCCTATGCCGCGGCGCTGTTGAAAGGGCAGAAATTGCAGGGCGGGGAGCGCGCCGCGATCCGCCGCGAACTCGCGCGCTACACCGGCCTGTCGGAGGATTTCCTCGAACGCGCCGACCTGCGCGTGACGCCCGGTCGCTTCTACAAGGAACTGCTCCGCGACCGCGGCCTGACCATCGGACGGCTCGACAGCCGCTATACCGGCAAGGATTACGACAATGCGGGCGAGGAGCCCGACAATGATCCCAGCTTCTATGGCATCGACGCAGGCTATACCGCCGCGATCAATAGCTGGGCGCGCGATACGCTGGGGTTCAAGACGGATCGCGAATATCAGTCGATCGGCAACGTCGGCCCGTGGGACTGGCGGATCGGCGGGCGCGACAGCAACGCCTATCTGAACGTCGCGCCCTATATCGGGCAGGCGCTGCGCGAAAACAGCGGGCTGCGCGTCTTCGTCGGCCAGGGCTATTATGATTTCGCGACGCCCTTTTTCGCCGCCGAATATGCGCTGTCGCGCACCGGAATCCCGCAGGACCGGATCGAGTATAAATATTATGATGCGGGGCACATGATGTACATCCGCGACGAGGATCGGCACAAATTGGCCGGGGACATCCGGGCGTTCATTCGGGCGCGGTAGGATGGGGGGCGCCCGCAGGCGCCCCTTTTAAAGTCAGCGCAGGACGCCCTTCGCCTTCATCGCGCGGGCGTAGAAAAGCAGCGCGAGCATTATGACCCAAATGGTCAGTGTCACGAACAGGGCGACGTTCTGGAACAGCTGCCTCGTCGTCTCCCCGTTCAGGATATGCTGATACAGTGTCGAGCCAGCGAGCCCGATGATCGACACGATAAAGGCGGTGACGGCGTGGCGCGACCGCATAAGCAATAGCAACGAACCCACAAAGGCGCCGAAGCCACCGAGCGCCCAGAAAACGTCCGACCAAAGCGGCGCGCCAAGGATGAAACTGCGCTGTGCATCGTTCAGCGGTGACAGCCAGAATTCATTCTGCAAATTGGTCAGCGTAAAATCGGCGACCGGAAAGGCGTTGATCAGCAAGGATACTGCCCCGACCACCCAAAGGTGCCAGGGCGTCTTCACAGCATTGCTCATATTCACCTCCCCCTCCAGAAAGATCGGCGGAGGCTATCATCATTCCCCCGCCTCGGCAATGAGTGACATATCGTTGCAACACACCGAGATGGCGGCTTGGCAAAGGGGTCGCAGCGACCGATATGCGCCTACATGTGCGTCGTCGCCCTCGCCCACCACGTCCATCCCGACTGGCCGCTGATCCTGATCGGGAACCGCGACGAGTTTCACGAGCGCCCCGCCGCGCCGCTCGCCGAATGGGATGACGGCGGCGGCATCGTCGCGGGGCGCGACCTTCAGGCGGGCGGGACGTGGCTCGGCGTGCATCGGCCGAGCGGGCGCGTCGTCGTGGTCACCAACGTGCGTGGCGCGATGCCCGATCCGGCGAAGGATTCGCGCGGCGCGCTCGTCGTCGACATGCTGCGCGGCGAAGGGCGCTTCGCCGACCCGACCGCCGCCGATCTTGATCGGTTCAATGCCTTCAATCTGTTCGCCACGAACGGAACCGCCCGGCTGCTTACCAATCGGCCGCAGCCCCTGATCGCGACGCTGGCGGACGGCATTCATGCTCTCGCCAACGAACCCATCGATAGCCCTTGCCCCCGCGCCGAACGGCTACGCGCGGCGCTGGCCGCGGTGGTCGAAGCCGGCGCCGACCCCGAAGGCCTGCTCGACACGCTGACCGCCGAGGGCGACCCGGCGCTGTTTCTGCTCGGCGACGTCTATGGCACGCGCGCATCGACGCTGGTCGCTGTGTCGGCCGCGGGCGATGTCCATATGGTTGAGCGCCGCTATGTCGGCGGCGGTCGCCCTGCGGGGACGACGGTGCTGGATTTCAGGATCGGATGAGAAAAGATTGAAGCCCCTCCTCTTCAGAGGAGGGGTTTGGGGTGGTGGACGCCTGTGCTGAGCACCACCCCGCTGCGAGTAGCGAGCAAGCTCGCAACTCTCGCTGCCCCTCCTCTGAAGCGGAGGGGATGGGTAACTCACTTCGGCGCGAGCACCATCAGCATCTGGCGGCCTTCGGTGCGCGGGTGCGCCTCGACCTTCGCGATCTCGGCGGTCATTTCGGCGACGCGCTGAAGCACGTTGAGGCCAAGCTGGGTATGGCTCATCTCGCGGCCGCGGAAGCGCATGGTCATCTTGACCTTGTCGCCTTCGCCCAGAAAATCGAAGACCTTCTTCATCTTCACGTCGAAATCATGATCGTCGATATTCGGACGCATCTTGATCTCTTTGATTTCCTGCGTCTTCTGGCTCTTGCGCGCCAGGTTCGCCTTTTTCTGGGCCTCGTATTTGAACTTGCCCACGTCCAGGAACTTGCACACCGGCGGATCGGCGTTCGGCGACACCTCGACCAGATCGAGCCCGACCTCGGCCGCCTGCTCGATTGCTTCGGCCGTCAGCATCACGCCCAGATTCTCGCCTTCCTCGTCGATCACGCGGACCTTGGGCGAAGCGATGAATTCATTGTATCGCGGGCCGTTTTTGGGCGGCATGGGCGCCATCGAGCGGCGAGTCATCGGCGGTGGTATAGCTGTATCTCCTGGTATTTTAGGCAGGCGTGCGGAATCGACGCGATCCACGTGCGCCCCGCTCATATAGTGAAGCCGGGCGCGGCGTAAAGGCCGCCCGTGGCAGAAAGATGACGCTTTTCGTCCGACTGTGGCGGTCAAGCCACGCCGCGGCGCCTTACCACTTCGCCGGCGCGGGGTCGATGACGCGGAAGCCGCCTGCCCCGACCTCGCTCACTTCGAGCGCGCGCTCGGCGATACCGCGATTGTTGAAGCGGAAGATGCCGTCGATACCGCCGAACCCGTCGGCAGCCATCAGTCGCGCCGCCGGGAAATTCGTCCCCGGCTTCCAGTCGCGCGCGATGCGCACCGTCAGCAGCACCGAATCATAGCCGAGGCTGGCGAGCCGGTAGGGCGCCTTGCCGTAGCGCGTGCGATATTTGGCGGCGAGCTGGCCGTAGAGGCCGTCCGACACGCTGGCGAACCACGCCCCGCGCATCGCCGCATTGCCGCCGAGCGCGGCGTCGGTGTTCCAGAGCTCGGTGCCGAGGATCTGCTTGCCGCCGCCGCTCTTCACCACCGGCACGGCGCGGATCGCGTTGCCGCCCGAATCGGCGATCAGCACCGCGTCGATCGCGCCCGCATTGGCGAGCCGCCGCGCCGCCCCGGTCAGCGCGGTCGCGCTGCGGTCATAGCTTTCGATCGACACCAGCGTCCCGCCCGCGGCCGCCACCGCGGCGCGGAAAGCGGCGGTCGAGCGCTCGCCATAGACGGTCTTGGGGACGAGCGCGCCGAAGCGCTGATGCCCCTTGCTGCGCGCAAAGGCGACGACGCGCTCGACCGACTGGCCGGGGACGAAGCCCATGATGAAGACGCCGTTGCCCGCGACGCTGCTGTCGTTCGAGAAGCTGAGCACCGGCACCTTCGCCGCGCGCGCGATCGGGGCGACCGCGGCGACATCCTCGCTGAGCAAGGGACCGAGGATCAGCTTGTTGCCGTCGGCGACCGCCTGCCGCGCCGCCGCAGCGGCGCCGAGCGCGGTGTCATAGGTAGTGATCCGGACCTTTTCAGTGCGCGAGTCGAGCAAGGCCATCGTCGTCGCATTGGCGATCGCGGTGCCGACGTCGGCGTTGGTGCCGCTCTCCGGCACCAGCAGCGCGACGCGATGCCGGTCGGTATCGGTCGGCAGGCCGGGGCCGACATTGTCGCCGGCGGGCGGCGGCGGCGGAGTCGCCGGGCCGGTCGCCTTGGGCACCACCTGACAGGCCGCGAGAAAGCCGGCCATCGCCAGGACGCCGAGCCCGCGCAGCAATTGCCGACGCGGCGGCGCATTCTCTTGGCGCTGCGGGGCAGTTTCTGCCATTTTCGGCTTCATGCCGGATTCGACCATCTCAAAATCTCCCTTGCCCGGTCTCTATATCGTTGCGACGCCCATCGGCAACCTCGGCGACATAAGCGCGCGCGCGGCAGCGACACTCGCCTCCGCCGACGTGATCGCGGCCGAGGATACGCGCGTGACCGCGAAGCTGCTGTCGCATCTGGGTTTGCGTGTGCCGATGACCCCCTATCATGATCATAGCGACGAACGCGCCCGCGCCGCCTTGGTTGCGCGGATGGAGAGCGAAGTCGTCATTCTGGTGTCCGACGCGGGAACGCCGCTGATTTCGGACCCCGGCTACAAGCTCGTCCGCGACGCGCGCGCGGCGGGGCGGCACGTCACCACCCTGCCCGGCCCGTGCGCCGCGATCGCCGCGATCACTTTGTCGGGGCTGCCGAGCGACCGCTTCCTGTTCGCGGGCTTCCTGCCGAACAAGGCGAAGGCGCGCGCCGACACGATCGCCGAATTCGCCGCGCTGCGATCGACACTGGTTTTCTACGAAAGCGGGCCGCGGCTCGCGGCGGCACTGGAGGCGCTGGCGGAAGGGCTCGGCGACCGCGAAGCGGCGGTCGCACGCGAGATCAGCAAGCTCTACGAGGAATGCGTGACGGGGACGCTGAGCGAACTCGCCGAACGCTACACCGATGCGCCGCCCAAGGGCGAGATCGTGATCGTCGTCGGCCCGCCGGGCCAAGCGGCCGCCGAAATCGCCGACGACGCGACGCTCGATGCCGCGCTGCGCGCCGCCATGGCCGACAAGCCCGTCGCGCAGGCGGCAAAGGCGGTCGCGAAACGCTATGGCCTCGATCGGCACCCCGTCTATGCGCGGGCGCTGGCGCTCAAGGACCGGGCTTGAGCCGCGCCGCCGCCGAAGCGCGCGGACGCAGGGCCGAACGGCGCGCGGCGTGGTGGCTGCGGCTGCACGGCTGGCGGATCGTCGGCGAGCGGCTGCGCGTGAGCGCGGGCGAGGTCGACCTCGTCGCGCGGCGCGGGCGCACGCTCGCCTTCATCGAAGTGAAATGGCGCGAACGCCCCGAAGATCTCGACCTGGCGATCGACGAACGGCGGCTGCGGCGCGTCGCCGCGGCGGCTGCGATGCTGGCTCCGCGCCTCGCGCGGCCGACCGACGACATCCGCATCGACGTGATGCTCCTTGCGCCGAAGCGATTGCCTCGCCATCTGGTCCACGTCTGGCAGCCTTAGGGTGCCGCAACGACGCTCTTTGTCCGTCATCCCGGCGAAGGCCGGTATCTCGCCGGTGCGTCATATTGTGACGACGAGATCCCGGCCTTCGCCGGGATGACGAATCGGTTAGGCGGCGCAGACTGTGGCGCGCGCTTTGAGGAGAAAAAAATGACCCTGCGCGCAGCCGTGCAAATGGACCCGATGGATACGGTCAACATCAATGGCGACAGCAGTTTTCACCTGATGCTGAAGGCGATCGAGCGCGGCTATCCGCTCTATCATTACGACGTGCGCGGCCTGACGTGGGAAGCGGGGCGGCTGACGACCAAGGCGCACCGCGTCGTCGAGGCGAAGCGCGAGCCGGGCGATCATTACAAATTCGGCGAGCAGGTGATGCTCGACCTCGGCCGCGACGTCGATGTCGTGCTGATGCGGCAGGACCCGCCCTTCGATCTCGGCTATCTGACCGGCACCTGGCTGCTCGAGCGCATTCGGGGCGAGACGCTGGTCGTCAACGATCCGGTGTCGGTACGCAACGCCCCCGAAAAAGTGTTCGTGCTCGACTTTCCCGAGTTCATGCCGCCGACGATGGTGACACGCGATCTCGACGCGGTGAAGGATTTTCAGGCGCGTTACGGCGCGGTCGTCATCAAGCCGCTGCACGGCAACGGCGGCAAGGCGGTGTTCCGCATCGACGCGGACGGCGCGAACCTCGGCGCGCTCGTCGAATTGTTCGGTCAGGTCTGGCCGGAGCCTTTCATGGTCCAGCAGTTCCTTCCCAGCGTTTCGCAGGGCGACAAGCGCATCGTGCTGATCGACGGCGCGTTCGCGGGTGCGATCAACCGCAAGCCCGGCGAAGGCGAGTTCCGGTCGAATCTCGCGGTCGGCGGCTATGCCGAAGCGGCGGCGCTGACCCCGCGCGAGCAGGAGATTTGCGATGTGCTCGGTCCCGCCTTGCGCGAACGCGGGCTGCTGTTCGTCGGCATCGACGTGATCGGCGGCGAATGGCTGACCGAAATCAACGTCACATCGCCGACCGGCATCGTCGCAATCGACCGCTTCGACAATGTCGACACGGCGGCGATGATCTGGGACGCGATCGAACGGCGGATCGGTTGACGCAGCCCCTGCGTTGAACCCGCATGACCGGCATCATTCTCGATCTGATCCAGAGCTGGGGCTATCTCGGCATCTTCGTGCTGATGGTCCTCGAGAATGTCTTTCCGCCGATCCCGTCCGAAGTCATCATGGGCCTCGGCGGCATCGCGGTCGCGCAGGGGCGGTTCGACCTCGGGACGCTGATCGCGGTCGCGGTCGCCGGGACCACGGCGGGAAACTGGGTCTGGTACGCGATCGGGCGCTGGATCGGCTATGAGCGGCTCAAACCCTTCATCGACCGGCACGGGCGCTGGCTGACGCTCGACTGGGCGGAGGTCGAGCGGCTGCACGGCTTTTTCCTGAAATATGGCCCCGCGATCGTCTTCGTCGCGCGCTTCATGCCGGTGGCGCGGACGATGGTGTCGCTTCCCGCGGGCATGGTGCGGATGAATCAGGCGAAATTCCTGATCTGGACCGCCGCGGGATCGGCGATCTGGATCAGCGCGCTCGCGGGCGCGGGCCATTGGTTCGGCAGCCGCTTCGCCAATCTCGACGCCTTCGTCGGGCCGATGGCGCTGGCCGCGATCGGATCGCTGGTGCTGATCTATCTGTGGCGGGTGATTAGGTGGAAGCCGCGCGGCTGATCCCCGTCAGGCTCGCGGGTGCGCGCTGCGATAAATATCGAGCAGATGCGCCGCGTCGACCGCGGTATAGACCTGCGTCGAGGCAAGGCTCGCATGGCCGAGCAATTCCTGAAGGCTGCGCAAATCGGCCCCGCCCGCGAGCAGATGCGTCGCAAAACTGTGGCGCAGCGCGTGCGGCGTCGTGCGTTCGGGCAGGCCCAGCGCGCGCCGCGCCGAACGCACGCTCGCGCGGATCACCCCCGGCGCCAGCGAGCCGCCGCGCGCGCCAAGGAACAGCGGCGTCTCCTTGCCGATCGGCCACGGACAGGCCGCGACATAGCGCGACACCGCCGATGCGACCGCGGGCAGGATCGGGACGATGCGGGTCTTGTTCCGCTTGCCGGTGACGCGCAGCGTGTCGCCGAGCGGCAACGCGGCACCGGTGAGCCCCAGCGCTTCGCCGATGCGGAGCCCCGCTCCGTACAGCAGCAGCAGAAGTGCGAAATCGCGCGCGCCGACCCAACCCTCGCGGGCATTGTCCTCGACATCCTGCGCGAGTTGGAGCGCTTCGGCGGGCGCGACGGGACGCGGCAGGCCCTTCTTGACGCGCGGGCCGCGAAGCTGCGGCACGCTGGCGTTGGAGCCGCCGACGAAGCGCAGGAACGTCCTGAGCGCGCTGAGTTCACGCGCCGCCGACGCATTGCCCAGCCCTTCGGCGCGGCGGTCGGCCAGATAAGAGCGGAGGTCGTTCGGCGTCAGGCTCTTGAGCATCGACGTATCGACCGCGCCGCCGCGATGCTGCGACAGAAAGGCGCAAAAGCGTGTCGCGGTCGCGACATAGGCGCGGCGCGTATGCTCCGACCGGCGCTTCTCATGCGCCAGATGGGCGTCCCAGTCGCGGATCAGTCCGTCTGCCAACCAATATTCCGTTCGGGCTGAGCTTGTCGAAGCCCCGTCCTTTCTTCCAGCCTCGAAAAGGAAGAACGGCCCTTCGACAGGCTCAGGGCGAACGGGCTTTTGAAATGTTTAGCCGGTCCGCACCACCTCGGAAAGGATGCTGTCGAGCAGCAATATCCCCGCATCGGTCACCGCCAGCCGGTCGCCGGCCTGCACCAGCAACCCCTGCCCCGCCAGCCGCGCCGCCGCGTCCGCATCGACGAACGCCTCGCGCGCCAGCCCGCTCCGATCCTCGACGCGCGCAAGGTCGATGCCTTCGGTCAGGCGGAGCCCCATCAGCATCGCCTCGGTCGCGCGTTCGTGCGGCGGCAGGTCGGTTTCGACTTTCAGGCCGTGGCCATTGCGGTCGACAGCGGACATGAAATTTTCGGGTTTCTTGTGCCGCTCGGTCGCCTGCGCCAGCCGCCGCCCATGCGCGCCGGGGCCGATGCCGGCATAATCGCCGTAGCGCCAATAGGTCAGATTGTGCCGGCTCTCCTCGCCCGGCGCGGCGTGGTTCGACACTTCGTAGCGCGGCAAACCCGCGGCGCGCGTGATCGCCTGCGTCGCGTCGAACAGGTCGGCCGCCGTATCACCGTCGGGAATGACGAGATCGCCCTTCGCGGCGAGGGTCGCGAAGCGCGTGCCGGGCTCGATCGTGAGCTGATAGAGCGAGAGATGCCCGGTGCCGAACGCCAGCGCCGCGCCAAGCTCGGACTCCCACGCCGCAAGCGACTGGCCGGGCCGCGCATAGATGAGGTCGAAGCTGACGCGCGCGAAATGATCCTGCGCCGCCGCGATCGCGCGCCGCGCCTCGTCCCCGCTGTGTGCGCGTCCGAGAAATTCAAGGATTTGCGCATCAAAGCTCTGAACGCCTATCGATACGCGATTGACCCCGGCGGCGGCGAGATCGGCGAAATGGGCGACCTCGACCGAATTGGGGTTCGCTTCGAGCGTGATCTCCACGTCATCCGCCAACCCCCACGCCGCATTGGCGGCCGCGATGACCGCCGCGACGGTCGCGGGCGGCATCAGGCTGGGCGTGCCGCCGCCGAAGAAGATCGACGAAACCTTGCGGCCCGGCAGCAAAGCTGCTTCATGCGCCAAATCCGCCAGCAGCGCCGCGCGCCACGCCGCCTGATCGACACTTTCGCGGACATGGCTGTTGAAATCGCAATAGGGGCATTTCGACACGCAGAACGGCCAATGGACATAAAGGGCGAGCGGTTCGGCCATGGCGCGCCCCTACTCCCATTCATCGCTCGGGCGAAAGCCGGAATCGCGTGCGTCAGCGATGGAGCAGGTGCGCGATATGGGTGCGGACATCGTCGGGCCATGCCGCCACGATGGAGTCGAAGGCGCCATCTTCGTCGCGGTAGAGCGCGCGCAGCGCTTCTTCATAACCCGGGCGGTCGCCGCACATATGGCTCATGAAATGATAGGCCGCATCGCGGCGCTGCGCGAGGCTGGGGGCCTCCCGCACGGCGCTTTCGACCAGCCGGCGCAAGGCAGCCGACGCGCCGCCGGGCTGCGCCGCCAGCCAGTCCCAATGGCGCGGAAGCAGCGTGACTTCGCGTGCCTTCACGCCCAGACGCGGGCGCCCCGCGGATGGAGCGGGCGCGGTCTTCGCCGCATCCCAATAATCGAGGTCGGTCAGCTTGCCGCTGGCATCGTCGAACACGAGGATCGATCCGAGGTCCCCGGGATAGCGATCCTCGAGCGTGCGGGTAACGGCCTCGCGGCTGCCCGAAGCGAGTTGCGTGTCGCCGAGAAAGGCGGTGACGGTTTCGGAACGCTCTGTCATGGCGCCCCATTATATCCGGGTAAAATGAAAGTCAATTCACCCGGATAAAATTATCCGAAAGCCCCCGTCACCAGCTTGGCAAAAGCGTCGGCGCGATGACTGATCGCATGTTTTTCGGCTGGATCAATTTCTGCATAAGTCAGTGACTTGCCGATCGGAACGAAGACCGGATCATAACCGAATCCCAATGTCCCGCGCGGCGGCCAGGTCAGGTCACCCTCCGCGGCACCTTCGTAAACATCCGCATAGCCATCGGGCCAGGCCAGCGCGAGCGTGCACACGAAGCGCGCGCTGCGGTCGACGTCCGGTCCCTGCTCGGCGAGCAGCCCTTCGACCTTGCCCATCGCCATATACCAGTCGCGTCCCTCTTCGCCCTCGAACCATTGGCGCTCGGCCCAGTCGGCGGTGTAGACGCCCGGCCGCCCGCCAAGCGCCGCGACTTCGAGCCCGCTGTCGTCGGCAAGCGCGGGCAGTCCCGATGCGGAGGCACTCGCATGCGCCTTGAGCAACGCATTGTCGCGGAACGTGGTCCCGGTCTCCTCGGGCTCGGGCAAGCCGAGATCGCCCGCCGACACGGGCTCGATCCCATAGGGTTCGAGCAGCGCGCGAATCTCGCGCACCTTGCCCGCATTATGGCTTGCGATGACGAGTTTGCCGGGAACGAGCTTGCGCGTCACCTCAGCGCCCCACCGCCTTCGCCTGCGCGGCGAAGATGTCGGTGCAGCCGATGCGCGCGAGGCGGAGCAAGCGCAGCAGGCCTTCCTCGTCATAGGTCGCCCCTTCGGCACTCGCCTGCACTTCGACGATCTGGCCGCGGCCGGTGAGGACGAAATTGCCGTCGGCTTCGGCGACCGAATCCTCATCATAATCGAGGTCGAGCACCGGCGTGCCGTTGTAGATGCCGCACGAGATCGCCGCGACCTGATCCTCGATCGGGTCGGCGGCGAGCGCCTTGCTTTCGAGCAGCTTGTCGACCGCAAGCCGCAGCGCAACCCACGCGCCGCTAATCGACGCGGTGCGCGTGCCGCCGTCGGCCTGGATGACGTCGCAATCGATGACGATCTGGCGCTCGCCGAGCTTCTTCATATCGACGACGGCGCGCAAGCTACGCCCGATAAGTCTCTGAATTTCATGCGTTCTTCCCGACTGCTTACCCTTCGCCGCTTCGCGACTGCCGCGCGTATGGGTCGCGCGCGGGAGCATCCCATATTCGGCCGTCACCCAGCCCTGCCCCTTGCCGCGAAGAAAGGGCGGCACTTTCTCCTCGACGCTGGCGGTCACCAGCACCTTCGTATTGCCGAACGACACAAGGACGCTGCCCTCGGCATGGATGGTGAAGTTGGTTTCGATGGCGATGGAGCGCATCTGGTCGGGCGCGCGGCCGGAGGGTCGCATGGGAATCCTTTCAGGTGATGAATGCGCCGCCCTTAGGCCGCCGTCCTCAACCGCTCAAGCGCATACGGAAGAAATCGAGGATTTCGTCGCGCGCCGCGCGTGTCGGCTGACCTTCCTCGTCGATCAGGTGGAGCGTGACGACGCTGTGCGGATTCGCCATCGGGCTGTCGGGATTGGCGGCGCTGTCAGGCAGCACGCGGCCGACGAAGCGGTCGCCGAGCGCGGCCTCATAGGCGGCGAAGCGCGCCGCCTTGCAAAATTTGTCGCCCTCGAAGCGATAGGCGAGCACGGTCAGATCCTCCGCCTCCATACGCGCCTTGACCGCCGCGAGCTCGTCGGGGGCGATGTGCATCCCTGCCGCGTCATTCAGCGGCAGCGACGGCTGCGACAGCACCGGCGCGAGCACCGCGGGTTCGAGCATCATCGACAGCGCGAAATTGCCGGTGAAGCACATGCCGATCGCGCCGACGCCCCGGCCGCCGCACTCCTTGTGCGCGAGCGCCGCGAGGGTGCGCAGCCACTGGACGGCGGGCGAGCTTTCATTCGCCTGAAAGGCGCGGAACTGGCGACTGACGCAGCCGCCGATCATCGTGAACAGCGCGCCGGGCATCCGCGGCACCGCGCCGTCGCGCCCGAAGATATGCGGCATATAGACGGTGAAGCCCGCATCGCGGACCCAGCGGGCGAAGCGCGCGACATGCGGGCTGATCCCCGGCATTTCGGTCATCACGACCACCGCGGGGCCGTTGCCCATCGTGTAGACGCGGTGCGGGCGGCCGAGCAATGCGATGGTGCGATGCTCGAAATCGTCGAGCGGGTCGTCCTCGGTCAGTGGGCGTGTGGTCATACGGTTTCTCCCCCGTGAGGAGGCTATGCACAAGCCAGATCAAATGCACCCACTTTCGTCATTCCCGCGAAGACGGGAATCCAGCTTGCTCATTCTTCGCGCCTTTGCGTGAAATCGGAAAATCTCACGCAAAGGCGCAAAGGCGCGAAGAGACAGTTGGAAAAGAGCTGGATTCCCGCCTTCGCGGGAATGACGAAGGGAATGACGGAAGGCGAGCACGATGCTTGCCCCTCCCCCGCGCCGCCCCTACATCCTCGGCATGACCAATCCGCCGATCACCGAACTCACCACGCGCGCCCGCGACGTGTTCCGGCTGGTCGTCGACGCCTATCTCGAAACCGGCCAGCCGGTCGGGTCGCGCACCCTGTCGAAACTCGCGGCGCTCAACCTGTCGCCGGCGTCAATCCGCAACGTCATGCAAGACCTCGAGGAATATGGCCTGCTCGCCAGCCCGCACACCAGCGCGGGGCGGCTGCCGACCGAACAGGGTCTCCGCCTCTTCGTCGACGGGATGATGCAGGTCGCCGAGCCTTCAGCCGAGGACCGCGCGCAGATCGAGGCGAGCCTTGCCGACGGCGGCGGGCCGATCGAAAGCGCGCTCGCGCAGGCGACCGCCGCGCTGTCGGGCCTGTCCGCCTGCGCCGGGCTCGTCCTCGTCCCCAAGCATGAGCGGGTGCTGAAGCAGGTTGCCTTCGTGCCGATGTCGGGAACGCAGGCGCTCGTCGTGCTCGTCGCGGGCGACGGCACGGTCGAGAATCGCGTCATCGACGTGCCCGCCGGGCTCAACCCCTCGACGCTCGTCGAGGCGGGCAATTATGTGAGCGCGATGCTCGCAGGGCTGACGCTGTCCGACGCGATGGCGCGGGTGCGGCGCGAGATCGAGGCCGAGCGCATCGCGATCGACCGCGCCGCCGCCGACCTGGTGTCGCGCGGGCTCGCGATCTGGTCGTCGGACGGCGCCGACCGGCCGGTGCTGATCGTGCGCGGCCAGGCGAATCTGCTCGACGAAAGCGCGCTCGGCGACCTCGACCGGGTGCGGCAGCTGCTCGACGAGCTCGAAACCAAGCAGGAAATCGCGGGCCTGCTCGACAGCGCGCGCGAGGGCAGCGCGACGCGCATTTTCATCGGGTCGGAGAACAAGCTCTTTTCGCTGTCGGGATCGTCGGTTATCGCCGCGCCCTATCATGGCAGCGACGGCCGCGTGGTCGGCGTGGTGGGGGTGATCGGCCCGACGCGCTTGAACTATGCGCGGATCGTTCCCATGGTGGATTTCACCGCACAATCTCTCTCCAGACTGATACGATAGGATTATGACGAACACCGAAAACGATACGCCCGTCGAAGAGGGTCAGGCCGAAGCGACCGCAACCGAGGCTCCCGCCGCGGAAACGCAGGACGAAGCGGCGAAGCTTGCCGAGCAGCTTGCGGCACTCCAGCAGGATCTGCTCTATGCGCGCGCCGAGACGCAGAACGTCACGCGCCGCAAGGACAAGGAGATCGCCGACGCGCACGCCTATGCGGCGACCAAATTCGCGCGCGACATCTTGTCGGTCGCCGACAATCTGGGCCGCGCGCTGGCGTCGCTCAGCGAAGAACAGCGCGCCGACGAGACGATCAAGCCGCTACTCACCGGGCTCGAAGCGACCGAGCGCGAACTGATGAGCGTGTTCGAGCGCAACGGCATCACCCGCATCGCCGCGATCGGCCTGCCGCTCGACCCGAATCAGCATCAGGCGATGCTCGAAATCCCGAGCGACAAGGAAAGCGGCACGATCGTGCAGGAAATGCAGGCGGGCTATATGATGAAGGACCGCCTGCTGCGCCCCGCGATGGTCGGGGTCGCGAAGAAGGCGGAGTAAGTTATTCCCTCTCCCGCTTGCGGGAGAGGGCAGCGAGACTTGCGGACTTGTCCGCTAGTCGCAGCGGGTGAGGGTTTGCTCCGCCAACGCGGGTCACCCTCACCCAGCTTCAGCTAGGCAGCAAGCTGCCAAGCTTCCGCGACCCTCTCCCCTAAGTGGAGAGGGATTTTACGCCGCCTTGCGCATCTTCGCGAGCTTCTTCAGCACCATCTCGCGCTTCAGCCGCGACAGATGATCGATGAAGAGAATGCCTTCCAGATGGTCGTGCTCGTGCTGAATGCACGTCGCCATCAGCCCGGTCATGCGCTCCCGATGGTGCTTGCCGTCCACGTCCTGCCAGTCGACGGTGACTTCGGCTGGGCGCGTCACATCGGCATATTGCTCGGGAACCGACAGGCAGCCTTCCTGATAGACGCTGTGCTCCTCGCTCTCGTCAGAGAAGACGGGGTTGATGAAGACGCGCGGGTCACGGATAACGGCCTTGCCCTCCTCATCGTCGGGATCGGGTTCCTGCAGGTCGATGACGAGGATGCGCTTCGCCACCCCGACCTGAATCGCGGCAAGCCCGATGCCGGGCGCGTCGTACATCGTCTCGAACATGTCCGCGACCAGCGTCTTCAGCTCGGCGTCGAAGGTCTCGACGGGCTTGGAAATGACGCGCAACCGGGGGTCCGGGGTCTCTATGATGGGTAACAGGGCCATGGGTGCGAGGTATGAACTCGAACGCCCGCCGTCAACCCACCGGACGCCGCGCCCGTAACGCCTGCGCCAGCGTTCCTTCATCCAGATAGTCGAGCTCGCCGCCCACCGGCAGGCCGTGCGCGAGCTGGGTCAGGCGCACCGGATAGCCTTCCAGCCGCTCGGCGAGATAATGCGCGGTCGTCTGCCCCTCCAGCGTCGCATTCATCGCCAGCACGACCTCGTCGATGCCGCCCGCGGCGACGCGGTTCACCAGCGCGTCGATGCTGAGGTCCTGTGGCCGCACGCCTTCCAGCGCCGACAATCGCCCGCCCAGCACATGATATTTGCCCGGAAACAGCCGCGACTTGTCGAGCGCCCAGAGGTCCGACACCTCCTCGACGACGCACAGGCTGCGCGCGTCGCGGCGCGGGTCGGCGCAGATCGCGCACGGATCCTGCGTGTCGACATTGCCGCAGACGGTGCAGGTGACGAGCCGTTCCGACACCGTCTGCAGCGCGGCGAGCAGCGGCGCGAAGCTGCTCTCGCGCTTCTTCATCAGGTGCAGCACCGCGCGCCGCGCCGACCGCGGGCCGAGCCCCGGCAGGCGGGCAAGTTGCTGGACGAGCGCTTCGATTTCGGTGGAGGCCATGCTCAGCACCTATCGCGCCGGACGGCTCCACACAATCCTCTCCCCTTGCGGGAGAGGATGCCGGAGCTTAGCGCGAAGCGCCTAGCGAAGGCTGGAGAGGGGGCGCGACGCAGCTGCCCCCTCTCCCGCTGCGACTAGCGAGCAAGCTCGCAAGTCTCGCTGCCCTCTCCCGCAGGGGGAGAGGGGTTGATTGTCGCACCGCCGTCCGCCAAAGCGCCGCCCATGCGCATCGCCTTCATGGGAACGCCGCCCTTTGCGGTGCCAACGCTCGCCGCGCTTCACGCGGCAGGGCACGAAATCGCCGCCGTCTATACCCAGCCGCCGCGCCCGGCGCAGCGCGGCAAGAAGGTGCAGCAGAGCGCTGTGCACGTCTGGGCCGAAGCGCATGGCCTGCCCGTCCGCACCCCGAAGAGCCTGAAATCCGCCGAGGAACAGGTGGCCTTCGCCGCGCTGAACCTCGATGTCGCCGTGGTCGCGGCTTACGGCCTGATCCTGCCGCAGGCGGTGCTCGATGCGCCGCGTGAGGGCTGCCTCAACGTCCATGGCTCGATCCTGCCGCGCTGGCGCGGCGCGGCGCCGGTGCAGCGCGCGATCCTGGCGGGCGATACCGAGACCGGCGTGACAATCATGCAGATGGACGCCGGGCTCGACACCGGCGCGATGCGGCTGGTCGATACGACCGTAATCGCGGGCAAGAGCGCGGGCGAGCTCACCGACGAACTCGCCGAAATGGGTGCGCGGATGATGGTGACGGTGCTGAGTGATCTTTCCGTCTTCGCGCCCGTGTCACAACCCGAAACAGGCGTCACCTATGCCGCGAAGATCGACAAGAGCGAGGCGCGGCTCGATTTCCTGACCAGCGCGGTGCAGGTCGAACGCCAGATTCGCGCCTTCAACCCGATGCCGGGGGCCTTCTTCGAGCTGGACGGCGAGCGTTACAAGATTTTGGCGGCCGAGGTCGTGCACCCGACGGAGACGGTCGCGGGCGCCACACCCGGTGTCACGCTTGACGATGCGCTGACGATCGCCTGCAACCCCGGTGCGATCCGCGCGACGCGCGTGCAGCGCGCGGGCAAGCCCGCGATGGATGCCACCGAACTGCTGCGCGGGCGGGCGATCGCAAAGAGTATGCGCCTTTCCTAAGTCCGTTCGCATCGAGCGAAGTCGAGATGCCCCTCGGGCTAGGCGCGTTCTCGATGGGTGTCTCGACTTCACTCGACACGAACGGCTAAGGGAGCGGCGATGACAAGATTTGCCCTCACCATCGAGTTCGACGGCCGCCCCTTCATGGGCTGGCAGCGGCAATCGCACGGCCCCAGCGTCCAGCAGGCGCTGGAAGAAGCGGTCACGCGCATCACCCGCGAGGAAACTCCGGTGCATGGCGCGGGGCGGACCGATGCGGGCGTGCACGCGATCGCGATGCGCGCGCATGTCGATATCGAGAAAGTGATCGAGCCTTTCCGCCTGATGGAAGCGCTCAACGCGCAGCTTCGCCCCGCCCCCATCGCGGTGCTCGCCTGCGAGACGGTCGCGGACGATTGGCACGCGCGCTTTTCGTGCATCGGGCGCGCCTATGAATATCGCATCGTCAACCGCCGCGCGCCGCTGACGTGGGATAAGGGGCTGTCGTGGCAATTCGCCAAGCCGCTCGATGCTGGAGCGATGCACGGCGCGGCGCAGGCGCTCGTCGGGCGGCATGACTTCACCACCTTCCGCTCGGTGCATTGCCAGGCCGAAAGCCCGGTCAAGACGCTCGACCGGATCAGCGTCAGCCGCCACGGCGACGAGATCGTCATCGAGACCGCGGCGCGCAGTTTCCTGCATCATCAGGTGCGCTCGATGGTCGGCTGCCTGTCCATGGTCGGCGAAGGCAAATGGTCAGCGCGCGACTTGAAGGCCGCGCTCGATGCGGCGGATCGCAGCGCGCTGGGGCTGAATGCGCCGCCCGACGGCCTCTATTTCGTCGCGGCGAAATATCCGTAAGCCCCACAATATTTTCGCGCAGAGGCGCAGAGATCGCAGAGAATAAAAGGGTTCACGCGGAGACGCGGAGAGGTTGCGATTATCGCGAAGCGACTTTTCCTCTTCGGCGCTGCGATAGTCCGCGTCGTTGCGGGAGCAAGGGGCCTGACGACCCGGAATCTTCCCCTCCGCGTCTCCGCGTCTCCGCGTGAACAAAAACTCTGCGATCTCTACGTCTCCGCGCGAATCGCCTCCCCCCTCACGTCAAAAAAAGGGCGGCCCTTTATAAGGACCGCCCTTTCATTCCCCCCCTTTGGAAATCCGCGGCGTCAGACCGCCTTTTCCAGATAATATTTCGGCGCATGCTCGTTGAGGATCTGGAGGATCTTCGCCTGCGCGGTCTTTTCGTCGCTTTCCTCCATCGCGCCCAGTTCGCGCGCGAGGCGGCTCGACGCCGCTTCGAAAATCTGACGCTCCGAATAGCTCTGCTCGGGCTGGTCGTCGGCGCGGAACAGGTCGCGGGTCACTTCGGCGATCGACACGAGGTCGCCCGAATTGATCTTCGCTTCATATTCCTGCGCGCGGCGCGACCACATGGTGCGCTTCACCTTCGGCTTGGTGGTCAGAACCTGCAGCGCTTCCTTCAGCGTCTTGTCCGACGACAGCTTGCGCATCCCGACGCCTTCGGCCTTGTTGGTGGGAACGCGAAGCGTCATCTTTTCCTTTTCGAAACGCAGAACATAAAGTTCGAGCTGCATCCCGGCGATTTCGGATTTCTGCAATTCGATGACGCGCCCCACGCCATGCTTTGGGTAAACGACATAATCTCCGACTTCAAAGACGAGCGTGTTTGCGGACATGCAAGTTCCTTTCTTGGCCTTGCCGGTGGGCTGGGAAGCGCAAAAAGCCGGGTGCATCCTGCCCTTGTCGAAAGGGGGATCGGCAATTTCGGGCGGCGCTAGCCAGTCAGAGTGACAAGGGATATGGCTCCATAAGGACGCCGTCAGTCCCCTGGCGCCCGGCGGGCGGGAGGCGGACTATCGACGCGTTGATATTTATTATAGCAGAGTCGCAACAAAATTGCCACCCCCTGCACGGAAAACCGTGGGATTGGCCGCTTGACGCCGCTTTACACCCGTTTCAAGCTGCAACCGATAGCTAAATGGGGATGCCGATATGAAAGATCAAATCTGGTGGGTTACCGGCGCATCGTCGGGCATCGGCGCGGCGCTGGCGCGGGGACTTGCGGGCCGGGGTGCGCGGCTGATCCTGTCGGGCCGCAACGTCGCGGCGCTCGAAGCGGTCGCGAAGGACTGCGGACCCGGCACGATGATTCTGCCGTTCGAGGCGACCGATTACGCCGCATTGCCAACGCTGGTGCAGGAAGCCTGGGACTGGTGCGGCCGAATCGACGGCCTCGTCAACAACGCCGGCATTTCGCAGCGCAGCCTGGCGATCGACACCGATTTTTCGGTCTATCAAAAGATCGTCGATGTCGACCTGCTCGCGCCGATCGCCCTCACCCAGCAGCTTTTGCCGCGGATGATCGAGGCCGGCGGCGGACATATCGTCGCCATCTCCAGCGTCGCGGGGATTCTGGGCGCACCGCTGCGCAGCGCCTATTCGGCCGCCAAGCACGGGCTGATCGGCTATCACGACAGCGTCCGCGTCGAAAATGAGCATCGCGGGCTGAAAGTCCTCGTGGTCGCGCCGGGGTCGGTGCGCACCAACGTCAGCCGCAACGCGCTGAACGCCGACGGCAGCACGCGCGGGACCAGTGACGCGGTGATCGAGAACGGCATGTCGCCCGAAGATGCCGCGACGCAGATTCTTGGCGCCATCGCGGCGGAAAAGCGCGAGATCGTCGTCGCAGAAGGTGCCGAAGCCGATATGGCCCGCCTCCGCCGCGCCGACCCCGACGCGCTGTTCGACCGGATGAGCGCCACGGTGCAGGCCGGCTTGGCGGCGCAGTTGAAGACCGGAGAATGAATTCCCGCCATCCCGGCGAAGGCCGGGAGGCGAAAAGAAAAGCCCCGCCGGAGCGCTCTCCGGCGGGGCTTTCTTTTGCCCGTGAGGGCGGCGCGGCCTAGGCGGCGCCGTGCGCCAGCGCCGCGAGGAGCAGGATCGCCACGATATTGGTGATCTTGATCATCGGGTTGACCGCCGGACCCGCGGTGTCCTTGTAGGGATCGCCGACGGTGTCGCCGGTCACCGCGGCCTTATGGGCCTCGCTGCCCTTGCCACCGTGATTGCCGTCCTCGATATATTTCTTGGCATTGTCCCATGCGCCGCCGCCCGAGGTCATCGAGATGGCGACGAACAGGCCGCCGACGATCACGCCGAGCAGAAGCGCGCCGAGCGCTTCGAGCGCCTCGGCCGGACCGGCCACGGCGCGAATGACGAAGAACACCACGATCGGCGCCAGCACCGGCAGCAGGCTGGGCACGATCATTTCCTTGATCGCCGCCTTGGTGACCAGGTCGACGGTGCGGGCGTAGTCGGGGCGGCTGGTGCCGTCCATGATGCCCTTGTTGTTCGCGAACTGGTCGCGAACATCCTTCACCACGTCGCCCGCCGCCTTGCCGACCGCGGTCATGCCGAGCGCGCCGAACAGATACGGCAGCAGCGCGCCGAGCAGCAGTCCGACGATGACATAGGGAGACGACAGCGAGAAGGTCAGCGGCGCATCGAGGCCGAGCTTCGCCGAATATTCGCTGATGTCGGCGGTATAGGTGCCGAACAGCACCAGCGCCGCCAGCCCCGCCGAACCGATGGCATAGCCCTTGGTCACCGCCTTGGTCGTGTTGCCCACGGCGTCGAGCAGGTCGGTCTTTTCGCGAACGCTGTCGTCGAGACCGGCCATTTCGGCGATGCCGCCGGCGTTGTCGGTGACCGGACCATAAGCGTCGAGCGCGACGACCATGCCGGCTAGCGCCAGCATCGCGGTGGCGCCGAAGGCGATGCCGATGATGCCCGCGATCTGATAGGCAACGATGATGCCGACGCAGATCACCAGCGTCGGCAGCGCGGTCGATTCAAGGCTGATCGCCAGCCCCTGGATGACGTTGGTGCCGTGGCCGGTTTCCGACGCCTTGGCGATGCTGCGCACCGGACGATAGTTGGTGCCGGTGTAATATTCGGTGATCCAGATGATCAGGCCGGTGATGACGAGGCCGACCAGCGAGCAATAGAAGAGGCTGCGGCCGTTGAAACCGGTCCCCGCGATCGTCGCTTCCATGTCGCCGAGCGCATATTGCGTCGAGAACCAGATCGCCGGGATCGAGAGGATCGCGGTGACCAGAAAGCCCTTGTACATCGCGCCCATGACATTCGTGCCGCCGCCAAGCCGCACGAAATAAGTGCCGATGATCGAAGTGATGATGCACACGCCGCCCATCAACAGCGGCAGGGTCATCAGCGGCAACAGCATGTCGCCCGCGCCCTTCAGCAGCAGCGCGATCAGCACCATGGTGGCGCCGACGGTGACGACATAGGTTTCGAACAGGTCGGCGGCCATGCCGGCGCAGTCGCCGACATTGTCGCCGACATTGTCGGCGATCACCGCGGGATTGCGCGGATCATCCTCGGGAATTCCGGCCTCGACCTTGCCGACCAGGTCGGCGCCGACGTCGGCGGCCTTGGTGAAGATACCACCGCCAAGACGCGCGAAGATCGAGATGAGCGAAGCACCGAAGGCGAGCGCGACGAGCGCATCGACGACGGTACGGTCATCGCCGCCGACGCCATAGCCGCCGGGGCCGGTCAGATACCAGAAGAAGACCGAGATCGCGAGAAGCGCGAGGCCCGCCACCAGCATGCCGGTGATCGCGCCGGCGCGGAACGCCATCGTGAGCCCCGTCTGCAGCCCCTTCTGGGCCGCGGCGGCGGTGCGGACGTTCGCCTTCACCGAAATGTTCATGCCGACGAAACCGGCAACGCCCGACAGCACCGCGCCCAGCACGAAGCCGGTCGCCGAAATCGGCCCGAGGAACAGCCCGACGAGGATGGCGACAACGATGCCGACCATGGCGATGGTGCGATATTGGCGGCCGAGATAGGCCTTGGCGCCTTCCTGAATGGCGCCGGCGATTTCCTGCATCTTCTCATTCCCCGCCGATGCGCCGAGCACCTGCCGCGAGGTAATGAACCCATAGAGCACGGCCAAAAGGCCGCACGCTATCGCGATCAAAACCGGATTCATGCGTGTCTGTTCCTTCCCCATCGAGAAGGGCGAACGCAAAGATAGCAGTCGAACGTCCGACTTATTGATGCCGGCTCGCTCTCTCCCCTGATGCGACCGCCCCAAATTGGACGCGGGGGTTATGGGAAGAAAGAAAGCCGAGGGCAAGCCTGCATTAGCGTCACCCCGGCAAGGCGGGATCTAATGCATGAACCCCAGCCGCTCGGGCAGCGCGATCCGCTGCGCCCGGTGGATCAGCGTCAGCCCCACGCCCACCCCGGCGTGACCGACAGGGGTCACCGCGACGCCGAGTCCCGCCGCAATCTCGCGGATCGCGGCGGCCTCGCCCGGATCGGCCGCGAACAGCAGTTGATAATCGTCGCCCGCGGTCGCCGCGGCGAGGCGCGTGTCGAGGACGTCGGGGCGCACCGCGAGCAGCGCCGCCGACAGCGGCACCGTCTCGACCATCAGCGTGACGTCGCAGCCGCTCGCCGCCGCCATGCGCTCCGCGTCGATCAGCAGGCCGTCGGAGACGTCCATCATCGCATGGACGTGCGGCACCAGCGCCTGCCCCAGCGTGAGCTGCGGCTGCGGGCGGCTGTAGGCGGCGAGACAAGTCTCGTTGGCGTCGATTTCTCCGAGCCGCATCGCCAGGCCGACCCCGGCGTTGCCGATCGTGCCGCTGACCCAAAGCTGATCGCCCGGGCGCATCCCGCTGCGCGACGGCACGCCCTCGAGCGGTGCCCTGCCGATCGCGGTGAGGCCAAGGCTGCGCGGCGCCCCTGCCGGCACGCCGACGGTATCGCCGCCGAGCAGCGGCAACCCGTAACGCCGCAACACGATGTCGAGGCCGTCGGCAAAAGCGGCATCCCAGTCCGCGTCGCCCGCCAGGCTGTAGCCGAGCAGCACCCCGACCGGCACCGCGCCCTTCGCGGCGAGATCGGAGAGATTCACCGCGACGAGTTTCCACGCGACATCCTGCGGGCGTTCGTCGGGAAGGAAATGGACGCCCTCGACGATCATATCGTGGGTGAGGACAAGGCCCTCGAACACCGCGACATCATCGGCGAGCCCGCGCGCGGCGGGGTCGGTCGCAATGCCGCGCAGGCGGGCGATGAAATCGGCTTCGGTCATGGCGGAAATCGTAATGGATCGTGCGCGGGCATAAAAGATACCATAGCAGCGTGTCCCCGCGAAGGCGGGGACCCAGAGCGCATTTGCGCAACCGTTGGGCTTATTTCCGCTCTGGGTCCCCGCCTTCGCGGGGACACACGCGGTTGACGGGAGCGCTATTTCGCCCGCACATCCTTGCCGATCGCGTCGAGCAGGCCGTTGGCGAATCCCGCCTCGCGGCCATCGAAGAAGGCTTTCGCGACATCGACATATTCGCTGACCACCGCGCCGACCGGCACGTCGCCGCGCGCGATCAGCTCATAGGCGCCGGCGCGCAAGATCGCCTTCATCGTGCGGTCGAGCCGGTCCATCGTCCAGCCGCTCGCGAGCCGTGCGGTGATCGCGGCATCGACCTCGTCCGCGCGGGCGAGCGCGCCCTTTACGATGTCGTCGAAGAAGGGGATGTCGGCGTCGGCATATTCGGCGTCCTCGATGATCTTGCCGATGCGATGCTGGTGGAACTCGTGGACGAGCTGCGCGACCGGCGTGCCCTCCATCTCGTGCTGATAGAGCGCCTGCACGGCGGCGAGGCGGGCGGCGGAGCGGGACTGAGTGCGTTTGTTCATGGCGTGTCGCTTTATCTTAAATCGTCATCTGCTCAAATCGTCATCCCGGCGAAGGCCGGGATCTCGCCGGTTGCTCATTACGCAAGGTCGAGATCTCGGCCTTCGCCGGGACGACGAATGAAGGTCAAGGTCGGCTCTATTTCAATCTGTTCTGAACGCTGAGCGCATGCGCGGGCAGCCCTTCAGCCGTCGCGAGCGCGACCGCAGCGGGGCCGATCGCCGCCAGCGCGCCTTCATCCAGCGCAAGAAAGCTGGTGCGCTTCATGAAATCGGTCACCGACAGCCCGCTCGAAAAGCGCGCGCGGCGGCCGGTGGGAAGAACATGGTTGGGACCGGCGACATAATCGCCGATCGCCTCTGGCGTCTGGCGGCCGAGGAAGACCGATCCCGCGTGGCGCACCTTGGCGAACAGCGCGTCGGCCTCGGCCGCATCGACTGCGAGTTCGAGATGTTCGGGCGCGAGCCGGTCGCAGAGCGGAATCGCATCGGCCAGCGTCGGCACGACGATCACCGCGCCGTTGTCAGCCCAACTCGCCTCCATCGTGGCTGCCGTCGAAAGCGCGGGGATAAGTTCCGCCACCGCCGCCGCGACCGCATCGGCGAAATCGCCGTCGTCGGTGAACAGGATCGACTGGCTCGTCGGGTCGTGTTCGGCCTGGCTGAGCAGGTCAGCAGCTATGACGTGCGGCTCGTTCCGGCTGTCCGCGACGACGACGATCTCGCTCGGCCCCGCGACCATGTCGATGCCGACCACACCGTAAAGCTGGCGCTTGGCCTCGGCGACCCAGGCGTTGCCGGGGCCGGTGACGACGTCGACCGGCGCGATCCGGTCGGTGCCATGGGCCAGCGCGGCGATCGCCTGCGCGCCGCCGACGCGCCAGATTTCGTCGACTCCACCGATATGCGCCGCCGCCATCACGACCGGGTTCGTCGCGCCGTCGGGCGTCGGCGTGACCATCACGATCCGCTCGACCCCCGCGACCTTGGCGGGAAGGATGTTCATCAGCACCGACGAGGGATAGGCGGCCCGCCCGCCGGGGACATAGACCCCCGCGGCATCGACCGCGCTCCAGCGCGCACCGAGCCGCGCGCCCGTCGTGTCGCGATAGTCGCGATCCTCAGGACGCTGCGCGGCGTGATAGGCGCGGATACGCTCGGCCGCGAGGTCGAGCGCGTCGCGCAATTCGGGCGCTAGCGCGTCATAAGCGGCGGCGCATTCCTCCTTCGAGATGCTCCAGCCGCGCGCGTCCAGATCGACGCGGTCGAACCGCGCGGTATAATCGGCGAGCGCCGCGTCGCCCTCGGCCTTTACCCGCGCGACGATCGCGGCGACGTCGGCCGACACGTCCGACGCGCTCTCGCGCCGGTCGTTCACCAGCGCATCGAACGCCGCAGCGAAACCGGGGTCGGAGGCGTCAAGCCGCCGCATGGCCGACCGCCTGCCGGAATTTCTCGACCAGCGCGGGCACCTCGGCCGAGCGCAGCTTGAACGCGGCGCGGTTGACGATCAGCCGCGCGGAAACCTCGCTGATCACCGTCTGCTCGGCGAGCGCATTTTCGACCAAGGTCCGCCCGGTCGAAACCAGATCGACGATGTGCGAGGCGAGGCCCAGCTTCGGCGCAATCTCCATCGCACCGTTCAGCTTGATGCATTCGGCCTGAATTCCCTGCCCCGCGAACCAGCGGCGCGTTGTCGCGGGATATTTGGTCGCGACGCGGATATGGCTCGCCCCGATTCCCGGCGGCGCGGTGCCTTCAGGCCCCGCAAGCGACAGGCGGCAATGGCCGATGCCGAGGTCGACCGGCGCGTAAAGTTCCGAATAGTCGAACTCGTCGACGACGTCCGACCCGACGATGCCGAGCTGCGCCGCACCGTGCGCGACGAAGGTCGCGACGTCGAAAGCCCGCACACGGATCAGCGAGATATGCGGCTGGTTCGTCCCGAACACCAGCGCGCGGCTCTTCTTGTCGAAGAAATCCGCCGCGGGCTCGATACCGGCGGCCGCGAGCAGCGGCAGCGCCTCGTCGAGGATGCGTCCCTTGGGGATGGCAAAGATGATCGGTTCGGGCATAAGCGCCGTGCCTTTAAGCGGCGACGGGAGAAAGGGCAATGAGCGAGCGTTACGAGTTCATCGACATGGGCGCGACCGGCGCGGGCGCGGTGCGCACCGCCTTCGCGAACCAGGTCGCCTATTGCCGGGCGAGCGAAGCGCCGGTGACGGCGCGGATCGTCGCGGCGCTCGCAACCTTGCTCGACAAGCCCGCCACCGAATTTGCCCGCCGCATGGCGGAGTGGCAGGGCGCGCCGCTTGCCGACGCGCTGCCGCTGCGCGCCGCGGGCGGGCTCCACGCGCTGCACCTCGCGGGCGCCGCGCCCGAACTCGCGCCCATCTATGCCGATGCCGAGGACATCAACGACGCCGCGATCGTCGCCGGAGTCGTCGCACGGCACGAGGCGGCGCTGCTCCCCTGGCTCGACGGCCCGCCGCAAACCAACGAGGCGGGGCGCTCGTCGAATTTCGTCGCGGCGATGCTGTGGCTCGCTGATCAGGGCCTGCCGCCGCGCTTCGACTGTATCGAGATCGGGTCGAGCGCGGGGATCAACCTGATGCTCGATCGCTATCATTACGACCTCGGCGGGGTGCAGGTCGGTCCCGAGCCGGGCGCGATCGCCTTCACCCCCTATTGGCGCGGTGTCCATCCGCCGCAGCATGGAATCGAAATCGCGGGCCTCAAGGGCTGCGACGTCGCCCCGGTCGACCTCACCGATCCAGCGCAGGCGTTGCGCCTTAAGGCCTATATCTGGCCCGAACATCATATCCGCTTCGCGCGGATGGAGGCGGCGATCGCCGCGGCGCGCGAGGCGAAACCGAGTCTCGTCCGCGCCACCGCCGCCGACTTCGTCGAGGCCGAACTCAAAAGGCCGCAGAAGGAGGGCACGACGCGCGTCCTGATGCATTCGATCGTCTGGCAATATGTCCCCGAGGACCAGCAGATGCGGGTGACGACCGCGATGGAGGAAGCCGGCGCCGAAGCGACCGCCGACCGTCCGCTCGCCTGGATCGCGGTCGAGGCGAATCGCGCCGCGCATCATCACGAACTGGTCGTTCGCCACTGGCCGGGCGGCGAAGCGGGCCGCACCCTCGCCCGCTCGCATCCGCATGGCGCGTGGATCGAGTGGGTCGCCAGTTGATCGTCACCCCGGCGCAGGCCGGGGTCTCACCGTCACGCTGCATTGCCCCGTCGAGATCCCGGACTTCGCCGGGATGACGGAAGATATCAAGCTACGCCCCTGCTCCAACCGCATCCTCGGGCAGCAAATCGCGGCATCCGGTGAAGATCGCGCCCAGCCGTTCGCGAATCTCCGCCCACACTTGCTGTTCAGCAGCCGCGTCCGCGGGCACCGTCCCGGCGATCACGTCGATCGCGGCATCGACCAGCCCCTGATACCAGCCGAGCGGCACCTCGAGGGTGAAATGATGGTGCGGCACCGAATTTTCGAGCAGAATCTCGATCTCGGTCGGGCGTTCGAGACAATACATCAGGCAATAGAGGCAATTCTCGATCATCTCGCCTTCGAGCGCCGCGGTCTTGCCGAGCCCATGATGCTCGAAACTCGCCGCGGCACCCGGATGCCGCGCATAATAAAGCGTCATCACATGCGGCGTGACGTCGCCCAGCACCTCCGCCGCGCGCGTCAGACTCGCTTCGAGCAGCGCGAGCTTTTCGGCACGATCCATCATCCGCTCTCCCTTCACGGAAAAGAGTATTTCATATACTTCTTTTAGGGCAAGCGATTTTGGCGAAAATTACAGCCGCGCCGAAAGCTGCGCGAGCATCGTCTGCACCGGAGTCGCCGCCTTGTGCGCATCCCAGCCCGCCTCGATCGTCGCGATGCGTTCGAACAATCGCTCGCTCGCCGCGACGATGCGGCGAAGCGGCTCATCGAACCGCGCACAGATAGCCCAATCGGCAACCACCGGCGCGCCGATCCGTGCCGCGCTGTCGTTCGGACCGGCGCCGGGGTCGCCCGCGATCATCGCGCGGCGGTGCAGCAGCCAGGCGATGATGTGCATCAGCCGCGTCGTCGTCTTGAGCGATTCGCAGGCGAGCCCGATCCGCAGCAGGCTGTCGTCCTCCGCGCGGCCGAGATCGCGCTGCGCGGCAAAGGCGGCATGCGCTTCGTCGGCGAGCAGCATCGCGTCGACATAGAGATTTTCGACCTGCGCGCGCTGCACCGGAAGGCTGGCCGCGCCCGCATCTGTCCGTCCCGTCACCATGGCGCAGGAGATGGCATGACGTGAGCGGGGGCCGCAATGGCGCTAACCATGAAATTGGTGAGTGCCGTGTCCCGTTTTGAATCAAACCTCGTCATTGCGAGCGCAGCGAAGCAATCCAGAGCGGTTTACGCACACTCTGGATTGCTTCGCTGCGCTCGCAATGACGATGCATTTATGCGCCCGCCCGGCCTTCACGCGATGATGTCGGGAAGGAGTTGATCCTCGCACCAGGTGATTTCGTCGCGCAGGCGGAGTTTGCGCTTCTTCATGCGCGCAAGCTGAAGCTGATCGGGAACCGCCGCCTCGCCGAGCGCGATGATCGCGGCGTCGAGGTCGCGATGCTCGAGACGGAGCAGTTCCAGGCGCTGGGTGATTTCCTCGGCGTTCACGCCCCGCCTCCTGCCACGATCATGGCTCGTCCGCAACGGGCTGTCCTTGCGGGTAACCGACTGGCCGAATCGCGACGACAAGGGATGCGATTCGTGATTTACTCGGTCCTGCCAACACGAGTCGAAAAGGAGAATGGCCCATGAGCTTGTCGCACCTTTCCGCCCTGAAGTCCCGCCACGCGGACCTCGACGCGAAAATTGCGAATGAAGAGCGCCGCCCCAGCCCCGATACGGCATTATTGGCGCAAATGAAAAAGCAGAAGCTGCGGCTGAAAGAAGAAATGGCCGCGACCGCCTGAGCGTCGCAGACCGCTACCGCCCCGCTGACGCCCTCCCCTGCGGAACGCCTCAGCGCCGGCGGTAGGACGGTCGATTGAGCGCCGAGATATGCGGCGGAACTTCCATCCTTTGAACCACCTGACGGCGCACCGCCTGCGGATCGACGGCGCGATCGAAGGCGATGCCGAATTTCCCCTCGCCGACCCAGACGATACGGCCCGGCACGAAACCGACGTTGCGCAGTTCGACCTCGACCGCCGCGCCCTCAGCGACACCGCGCACCGGCGCCTCGGCCAGCATGCCGCCTGCCGACAGGTTGCGCACGCGCACGACAAGCGGCGCCGACTGGCCAGGCAGCAGAAGATTGGCCTGCATGAACAGGCTGTCCCGATCGGCGCCGCGCGACAGCGCCGCCACTTCCTCGTCGACCGATAGCGATTCCTGCGATTCCATTGCGACCTCAATCCCCGCGCTGCATGCCAGGCGGCGAATCTAGATCGCAGCGATTGCGGAAACGTAAATAAGGCCCGGCCTGTCCCGGCGCGGATCAATCTTCGCGCGAGATGCGCTCGTTGCGCTCGTGACGCTCCTGCGCCTCCAGCGTCATCGTCGCGATCGGGCGCGCCTGCAGCCGGGCGAGCGAGATGGGCTCGCCAGTGACGGCGCAATAGCCATATTCGCCTTCGTCGATCCGGCGCATCGCGGCGTCGATCTTGGCGATCAGCTTGCGCTGGCGGTCGCGGGTGCGAAGCTCGATCGCCCAGTCGGTCTCGCTCGACGCGCGGTCGGCGAGGTCGGGCTCGCGCAGCGGACCATCCTGCAGGTGCGCCAGCGTCGATTCGGCTTCGGTGAGAATCGATTTCTTCCATGCGAGCAGCAGGTTGCGGAAATACTCCTGCTGCCGCTCGTTCATAAATTCTTCGTCGTCGCTGGGGACATAGTCCGAATCGAGATTGGACTTGGCTTCCAGGAGCGCGTCGGCGCCAACATCGGCGATCTGGGTTGGCATAAAGGGCTTCTCGCGTCCTTTCCTGTCTCCTCAGCCGCCCGGGACGGACGACCAGGGGAATGCGCCGCGCCTATAACCACCCCCAAGGAACGACACAAGCGCCGAAGCCGCGACTAGCGACGAAGCGCTGAAGCCAGGGTGAACCGGGCCGGCATTCATGACCTCTCGTCTTTCGCCAAATTAACCGATGGGACCGAATCGAAGGGATTTCCGTTCTGATTTGGGACAGTTATGCGTATTTTCCTTGATTCCGGGGGCGGTTTCCCGCTCACGGACAGGTAAACGCAGTTAACGCCATGGACGCGTTCACAAAGCTTTGTCCTTTTGGCTTTAGCGGGAGGTGCAACAGGAAACGCCTGTCGCGCCTGCAACGGGAAAGAGAGAACGGGAATATGTCTGTCCGAATGGCCCTCGCCAAGCTTTGTGCCTGCACCTGCGGCGGCGCCCTCATCGGGGGCGGCGCGATGCAGATCGCCGACGTGCCGAAGGCGCGGGCATCGACCGTACAGTCCTGCACGCCGTGCGGCGCGAAGAAGGTCGTGCGCAAACGCCACGCCGCGCGCAAGCCGGTAAAGCGCATCCGCCGCGTCGTCACGACGAAGCGAATCATCCGCACCGTCACCCCGCAACAGCAGGTCGTGACGCAAACGATCCCCCTGCCTCCGATTCCCTATGCTCCCTTCCCGCAGCGCGGCTGGGAAGGCGGCGGCGGCAGCGGCGGCGGCGTCACGGTGATCGGCGGCGGTTTTGGCGGCGGCTTCGGCGGCGGCTTTTTCGGGGGCTTCTTCGGCGGCAGCTCGGGCGGCAGCAGCGGCAGCGTCGTCGTAACCTCGACCACGACCGGCGGCGTATCGACCTCTACCAGCTCGACCTCGGGCGGCGTGTCGACCTCTACCGGCAGCGTTTCCACCTCGACCTCGACCGGGGGCGTTTCGACGTCGACGGGTAGTGTCAGCACCTCGACCGGCGGGGTCTCGACCTCGACGGGCAGCGTCAGCACGTCTTCGGGCAACGTCTCGACCTCGTCGGGTAACGTCAGCACTTCGTCGGGCAATGTGTCGACCTCGACCGGCGGCGTCAGCACCTCCTCGTCGAGCAGCAGCTCGTCGTCGAGTTCGTCGTCCTCCTCTTCCTCCTCGTCGTCGAGCTCTTCCTCATCGGGCGGCGGCAGTTCGCACGGCCATGGCAGTTCGGGCTGGGGCAGTTCGTCGAAGGGCAGCTCCGGCTGGGGCAGTTCCTCGCACGGCGGCAGCTCGTCCTCCTCGTCGAGCAGCAGTTCCTCTTCGTCGTCGAGCAGCAGTTCGTCGAGCGGCGCCACCTCGTCGGGCGCGACCGGCGGCAGCAGCAGCTTCGGCAGCACCAGCAGCTCTTCGTCGTCGAGCTCGTCTTCGTCGAGCTCGTCTTCCTCCTCGTCGTCCAGCTCGGGCGGCAGCACCAGCAGTTCGTCGGGCGACCCGACCCCCGTGCCGGCGCCGCCGATGATGCTGTTGTTCGGGGCCGCCGCTGCCGCGCTCGTCGCGCGCCGCCGCGCCGCGAACCGCAACGACGAAGAAGCCGACGCGGCATAGATCCACTGGCGGTTGCGGGCGACCGAAGCCCGCACCACCTGACTGAGGGCCGTCCCGCGGGGCGGCCCTCTCTTCATGCGCGGCACAATATAGTTTGCCAATCGGTGAACTATATTCTATGGTTCACCATATGGCGAACCAACAAATGGCTCTCGACACGGTCTTTCACGCACTCGCCGACCCGACCCGGCGCGCGGTGATCGGCCGCCTGCTGAAAGGCGCGGCGCCGGTGACGCGGCTTGCCGAGCCGTTCGCCATGGGCCTTCCCGCCTTTCTCAAGCATCTCGCGGTGCTCGAAGCATCGGGGCTGATCCGGTCGGAAAAGCGGGGCCGCGTGCGAACCTGCCAAATCGATGCCGACCGGCTCGCCGCCGCCGAAGGCTGGCTCGCCGAGCAGCGCGCCATCTGGCAGGGTCGTACCGACCGCCTCGCCGCTTTCGTCGAATCGCAGAATTCACAGGAGAAAGCATCGTGACGAGCGACACCGAACTGACCATCTCACGCCTGATCAAGGGGCCGCCGTCGGCGGTATGGGACGCGTGGAGCGACCCGGCCAAGCTCGCTTCATGGTGGATTCCCGCCCCGATCCTGTGCCGCGTCGATACGCTCGACCTCCGCCCCGGCGGCGGCTTCGTGACCCGGATGCGCGAAGGCGACGGCGACTGGCAGCCGCATGTCGACGGCTGCTTCCTCGAAGTCCTTCCCGAAAAGCGGCTCGTCTTCACCACCGTGATGACCGAAGGCTGGCAACCCGTCGAACCTTGGCTCGCGATCACCGCGATCCTGACCTTCGCGGCGCAGGACGGCGGCACCCTCTATTCGGCGCGCGTGCTCCACAAGAGCCCTGAGGACAGCCGCAAGCATGAGGAAATGGGCTTTCAGGACGGCTGGGGCACGACGCTGGGGCAATTGGCGGACATGCTGGAAGGCTGAACGTTCGTCGCCCCCGCGAAGGCGGGGGCCGCCATCGGCCTTTCCCCTCGTCGCTGCGCAAACCGCCAGCAGCCCCCGCCTTCGCGGGGGCGACGAACGGGATCAAGGCTTGCACCGCCCGCGCTGCCCCGCCATAGCGCGGCCATGCACGATATCCGCCTGATCCGGGAGAATCCCGCCGCGTTCGATGCCGGGCTCGCACGTCGCGGCCTCGAACACCTGTCCGCCGAAATCCTTGGCCTCGACGCGTCGCTGCGCGCCTTGCAGACCGACATTCAGGCCGCGCTCGCACGCCGCAACGAAGCGTCAAAGGCGATCGGCCAGGCAATGGCAGCAGGCGACAAGGAAAAGGCCGAAGCGCTGAAGGCCGAGGTCGCCGCCCTCAAGGCCACCCTCCCCGCAAAGGAAGAGACCGAGCGCGAGCAGCTTACCGCGCTGCACGACAGGCTCGCCGCGCTGCCCAACATTCCCGCCGCCGACGTTCCCGATGGCGCGGACGAGGATGCCAATGTCGAGATCGCGCGCTGGGGCACGCCGCGGACCTTCGACTTCGCACCGCAGGAACATGCCGACTTCGCTCCAGCGCTCGGGCTCGATTTCGAGACCGCGGCGAAGATGTCCGGCGCGCGCTTCGCTTTCCTGCGCGGCCAGATGGCGCGGCTCGAACGCGCGCTCGGCCAGTTCATGCTCGACAGGCAGACCGGCGAGCCCGGCTATGTCGAATGCGCGACGCCGCTGATGGTGCGCGACGAGGCCGCGTTCGGCACGACCCAGCTCCCCAAGTTCCGCGAGGATCTGTTCCAGACCACCGACGGCCGCTGGCTGATCTCGACCTCCGAGATGAGCCTGACCAACGCGGTGCGCGAAGAGATATTGCCCGAGGCCGAGCTGCCGATCCGCATGACCGCGCTCACTCCCTGCTTCCGCTCGGAAGCCGGTGCGGCGGGCCGCGACACGCGCGGTTATATCCGCCAGCACCAGTTCTGGAAGGTCGAACTCGTCTCGATCGTCCGCCCCGAGGACAGCGACGCCGAACTCGAACGCAAGACAAGAGCGGCAGAGAAAATATTGGAAGAATTGGATCTTCCCTATCGCAAGATGCTGCTGTGCAGCGGCGACATGGGCTTTTCGGCGCGCAAGACCTATGATCTCGAGGTGTGGTTGCCCGGTCAGAACGCCTATCGCGAGATTTCGAGCTGCTCGAACTGCGGCGACTTTCAGGCGCGGCGCATGAACACCCGCTTCCGCCGCGAAGATGCGAAAGGCAACGAGTTCGTCCACACGCTCAACGGCTCGGGCCTCGCGGTCGGGCGCACGCTCGTCGCGATCCTGGAAAATTACCAGCAGGCCGACGGCAGCGTCGATATTCCGGCGGCACTGCTGCCCTATATGGGCGGGATTACCAAGCTTACCCCTTAATCCGTTCGTGCTGAGCTTGTCGAAGCACCGTCCTTCTTCTTACAGCGCCAAAGAAAAGAACGGCCCTTCGACAAGCTCAGGGCGAACGGAGGTTGAGAAAGACAAGACATGCGCATCCTCCTCACCAACGACGACGGCTATCACGCCCCCGGCATGGCGGTCCTCGAAGCGATCGCGCGCCAGCTTTCGGACGACATCTGGGTCTGCGCGCCGTCGGAGGAGCAGTCGGGCGCGGGCCATTCGCTCACCCTCTCGCGCCCCGTGCGCATTCGCCAGCACGGCGAGCGGCGCTGGTCGTGCACCGGTACCCCGACCGACTCGGTGATGATGGCGGTCGGCAAGCTGATGCCCGAAAAGCCCGACCTGATCCTGTCGGGGGTCAATCGCGGCGCGAATCTGGGCGACGACATCACTTACTCAGGCACGGTTTCGGCGGCGATCGAGGGTGCGCTCGCGGGCATTCGCTCGATCGCGCTCAGCCAGGTCTATGCACGCGAAGGCATGGGCGACAGCGTGCCGTTCGAGGCGGCCGAGGCGTGGGGCGCGAAGGTGCTGCGCCCGCTGCTCGCGCTCGACATGCCGCCGCGCACGCTGATCAACGTCAATTTCCCCGCGATCCCCGCCGCCGCGGTCAAGGGCATCCGCGTCACGCGGCAGGGCTTTCACGATTACGGCCGCGGCTCGATCGTCGAGGGCACCGATCCGCGCGGCTATCCCTATTACTGGTTCGGCCTGCACGGAATCGAGCACAGCCTGGGGCACGACAGCGACCTCGAAGCGATCGACGACCATCATATCTCGGTCACTCCGCTCCAGCTCGACCTGACCCACGACGCCTCGCTCGCGACGCTGCGCGGGGCCTATGCGGCGGAGTTTGCGGGCTAGCCTTCGCTGCAAGCCTTTGGCAAAAGGACCGCAATGAGCCGGCGGCCCAATCCGAAGCTGAAACTGCAACAGGGTTTCCAGACGCTGCGCCGCGCGGCCAAATGGCCGGTCTGGGCGGACCTCGGCGCGCGGCTCGGTCTCGCCTTCGCGCTGATTGCGATCGTCATCCTCGTCCACTGGATCGACCGCGCGGGGCTCCACGACAGCCACGACGGGCAGATCAGCTTCCTCGACGTCGTCTATTTCACGATGATCTCGGTCACGACGACGGGCTTCGGCGACATCGCCCCGGTATCCGACCGCTCGCGGCTGATCGAGGCGGTGATTGTGACGCCGATCCGCATCGCGATCCTCTTCATCTTCCTCGGCACCGCCTATAGTTTCGTCATCAAGCGCACATGGGATAAATGGCGTATGGCCCGCATTCAGGCAAAACTCACCGACCATATCGTCGTCCTCGGCTTCGGCGTCAGCGGCAGCGAGGCGGTCAAGGAACTGATCGCGCGCGGCACCGACCCCGCGTGCATCGTCGTGATCGACCCGTCGCGCGGCCGGATCAACGCCGCCGAGGCGATGGGCTGCAATGTGATGGAGGGCGATGCATCGAGCGACGAAACCCTCCTCGACGTGCGGATCGCCGAGGCGCAGTCGGTGCTGGTGTCGGCGGGGCGCGACGACACCTCGATCCTGATCGTGCTGACCGTCCGCCACCTCGCGCCCGAGGTTCCGATCAGCGTCGTCATCCGCACCCAGGACAATGAACTGCTGGCACGGCAGGCGGGGGCGAGCAACGTCATCAATCCGGTCAGCTTCACCGGCCTGCTCCTCGCGGGATCGGCGCAGGGCGAGCATATGGCCGATTATATGGCCGACCTCGCCGGGACGGGCGGGCGCGTGCAGCTTCGCGAGCGGCCGATCAGTTCCGAGGAGATCGGGCGCGGCCTCGACCAGCTCGCGAGCGGCGGCCGCGGCCTGCGCGTCTATCGCGGCGGCAAGCCCTATGGCTTCTGGGAGCCCGAGGCGCAGCGGCTCGAAGCCGGCGACACGATCCTGGAAGTCATCAATTGCGAGGATTGCGAAGCGAGGCCTAGCCCCGCCAGTAAATCCACCCCGCCCAAAGCCAGCCGATAATCAGCAAAGTCCCGCCGATCGGGGTCACCGCGCCGAGCCATTTCGGCGCCCCGAGCGCCATCGCATAGAGAGTCGCGGCAAAGATCGCGGCCCCGACCAGCAAGGTGATCGCCGGCCCGCGCGCGCTCCCCATGATCGCGAGCGCCGCGACTGCATGGACAAGCTGATAGAGGCCGCCGGTACGCAGCCACTCGGCCTGCTGCGGCCCCGCCGCGCCATGCGCGCCGAACGCTCCCGCCGCCACCGCGATCGCCGCTGAAATCGCCGCCAGCACGCCTATCATCATCGCATCGTCCTTCCCTGCCCGATCGCCGCGATGCATGGGCCAGCGCGCTACGCGTGACAAGGGCCATGAAATCGACTATGGGCGCCGCCGATCATGACAGTCAAAACTCTCCCTGCCCAGCCGAAGGTCGGCATGGTGTCGCTCGGCTGCCCGAAGGCGCTTGTCGACAGCGAGCGGATTCTCACGAAGCTCCGCGCCGACGGCTACGGCCTTTCGCCCGATTATGCCGGCGCCGACGTGGTGCTCGTCAACACCTGCGGCTTCCTCGATTCGGCGAAGGAGGAAAGCCTCGAGGCGATCGGCGAGGCGATGGCAGAGAACGGCCGCGTCATCGTCACCGGCTGCATGGGCAGCGAGGCCGACGTCATCCGCGCACGCTTCCCGAAGGTGCTCGCTGTCACCGGCGCGCATCAATATGAGCAGGTCGTCGATGCCGTCCACGACGCCGCGCCGCCGACGCAGGGCCCGTTCGTCGATCTCGTCCCAGGTCTTGGTCATGACGGGGGCGGGCTGAAACTCACGCCGCGCCATTACAGCTATCTGAAGATCAGCGAAGGCTGCAACCATAGCTGTTCCTTCTGCATCATCCCCGATCTGCGCGGAAAGCTGGTCAGCCGCCGGATCGACGCGGTGCTGCGCGAGGCGGAAAAGCTCGTCGCGGCGGGAACGAAGGAATTGCTCGTCATCAGCCAGGACACCTCGGCTTATGGCGTCGATATCCGCCACGACCCGCGCGCGTGGAAGGGCCGCGAGGTCCGCGCGCACATGACCGACCTCGCGCGCGAACTCGGCCAGCTTCGCACCGGCGAGGGCCGCGCGCCGTGGGTGCGCCTCCATTATGTCTACCCCTATCCGCACGTCGATGCGGTGATCCCGCTGATGGCCGAGGGGTTGCTGACGCCGTATCTGGACATCCCCTTTCAGCACGCGAGCCCGAGCGTCCTCAAGCGGATGAAGCGCCCCGCGAACGAGGCCAAGGTGCTCGAACGTCTGAAGGCGTGGCGCGCGATCGCCCCCGACATCGCGGTCCGGTCGAGCTTCGTCGTCGGCTTCCCCAGCGAAACCGAAGAGGATTTCCAATATCTCCTCGACTGGCTCGACGAAGCGCAGCTCGACCGCGTCGGCGCCTTCCGCTTCGAGCCGGTCGCGGGCGCGCAGGCGAATGCCCTCTCCGATCCGGTCCCCGAAGAGGTCAAGGAAGAACGCTACCAACGGATCATGGCCAAGACCGCCGCGATCAGCGCCGCGAAACTGGAAGCCAAGATTGGCCGCACGCTCCCCGTCATCATCGACGAGGTCGGCGAAGCGGACGAAGAGGGCAGCATCGGCGCCACCGGCCGTTCGCAGGCCGACGCGCCGGAGATCGATGGCCATGTCTACCTCCGCGACGTCGCGGCGACGCTGAAGGCCGGCGACATCGTCGATATCGTCGTCGAGGATGCCGACGAGCATGACCTGTTCGGGGTGGTCAGCGCCTGACCCGCTGAAAATTGGGAACGCTCCTGACCGATCGATGTTAAAGCAATATCGACCGGAGGGCGGAATCATGTACGCAATCAAGCCATTGGCGGCCGCGCTTTTGCTGACGGCGCTGCTGTCCGGCTGCGACCCCGCCAAGGGAGGCGCCGAAGCCCCGCCGCACGCCACCGATAGCGCGCCGACGCCCAGCCAGACGTCGCTGATCGCGGTGCCGATCGACGCGAACATCGCGTCGCTGGGGCAGGAACTCGAACGCGCGGTGCCGCGGACATTATGGTCGATCGACCAGCGCGAGAAGGCGTGCGTGCCGCCGCAGCGCGTCAAGGTCTTCGGGCGCAAGGTCAAGGTCACTCCCGCCATCCCCTGCACGATCGTCGGACAGGTCACGCGCGGCGCGCTTCGGCTGCGCGGCGAAGGCAATGAGATCGTCGTCGACGTGCCGCTGAACGCGACGGTCGCGGCGCGCGACGTCGGCGGGGTGCTCAAGGGCGAAACAGCAACCGGATCGGCGCTCGCCCATGCCCGCATCCGCATCGACCTGACCTCCGACTGGCGGATGCAGGGCAAGGCGCGGATCCGCTACGGCTGGACCAGGGCGCCGGGGATCGATTTCCTCGGCAAGCGGATCACCTTCACCGATCAGGCCGACGCCAAACTCGCCCCCGTCGTTCGCGACGTCGAGCGCGAAGTGAATCGCGAGATCGCGAAGATCGACATTCGCTCGCAAGCCGCCGACATCTGGCGGCAGAGCTTCACCGCGCTCGAACTCAACCGCGAGAATCCGCCGGTCTGGATGCGCGTGACGCCGCAGCGCATCCTCTACGGCGGCTTCCGGCTCGACGGGCTGCGGCTGAAGCTCAATCTCGGCATCGAAGGCGTGACCGAGACCTTCGTCTCGGACAGACCCGAAGACCCGAAGCCGACGCCGCTGCCGAAGCTGGTGCGCGAGACGCCGCGCCCGCGCCTCGACATCCGCGTTCCGGTGATCGCCGACTATGCGCAGCTCCAGCCGGTGATCGACCGCGCGCTGGCGAAGCGCGCAACGCGGCCTTTCGTGCTGCCGAAGCTTGGGCCGATGATGGTCAAGTTCGGCAAGTCGACCGTCTATGGCGCGCCGGGCGGCCGGATCGCAGTGGGCACCGACGTCGAAGCGCGGCTGGAGGCCCGGACCGGCGAACCGACGCGCGGGCGGATCTGGATGACCGCGGTGCCGGCGAACGAACCGGGATCGGCGCAGGTCCGCTTCACCGATCTCGTCGTCAACGGCGATACCAACGGGGTCGGCGGCGACCTGTTGATCCTGATCGGCCGCAGTCCGGATTTCGCGCCGCTGATCGCGGAGGCGCTCACGCAGAATTTCACCCGCGATCTCGAAGAACTCGAAGGCAAGATACGGCGCGCGGTCGATCAGAGGCGCGAGGGCGCTTTCGTGATCCGCACCCGCATCGACGGCTTCGAGACGGGCGAGATCAAGGCCTATGGCAACGGGCTGTATCTGCCGGTGCGGATGACCGGCGGCGCGAGCGTCGCCTATCGACCGGCGCGCTGATTCAGAAAAGCCGCGTCAGCGAATAGAAGATCGCCGCCACCACCGCGCTCGCCGGGATGGTGATGAACCAGGCGACGACGACGTTGCTCGCGACGCCCCAGCGCACCGCGCTGGCGCGGCGGGCGACGCCGGCACCGATGATCGCGCCGGTGATCGTGTGCGTCGTCGATACCGGAATGCCGAGCAGGCTGGCCGTGAAGACAACGATCGATCCGCCGGTCGAGGCGGCGAAGCCCTGATGGTGCGACAGTTTGGTGATGCGGCCGCCCATCGTCTCGATGATCTTCCACCCGCCCGACAGCGTCCCCATGCCGATCGCGATGTAGCAGGAGATCGCGACCCAGTGCGGAACATGGAATTCGCCGGTCATATAGCCGGTCGAATAGAGGAGGACGGTGATCACCCCCATCGTCTTCTGCGCATCGTTGAGGCCGTGGCTCAGCGAATAGGCGGCCGAGGAAAAGAGGTGGAGGAAGCGGAAGCTCCGCTCGGCGAATTTTGCGGTCGCGCGGCGCAGCGCCCAGCTGCTGAGCAACATCACCAGCATCGCGAGCAGCATCCCGAGCATCGGCGACAGGAAGATCGCGACGACGGTCTTGTTGAGGCCCGTCCACTGAATGCCCTCAAACCCGGCATGGGCCACCCCGGCGCCGACGATGCCGCCGACCAGCGCATGGCTCGACGAGGAGGGAATGCCCTTTAGCCAGGTCACGACATTCCAGAACATCGCACCCACGAGCGCACCGAACACGACCGCGGGGGTCACCAGATCCTTGTCGATCAGCCCGGCGCCGATCGTCTCCGCCACCTTGTGCAGCGCCGGAAAGGCGAGGCTGAGAAAATAGGCCGCGAAGTTGAAGAAAGCGGCAAAGAGCACCGCTTGCACCGGCCGCAGCAGCCGCGTCGCGACGACGGTCGCGATGCTGTTCGCCGCATCGTGCAGCCCGTTCAGGAAATCGAACGCCAGCGCCAGCAGGATCAGGCCGGCGAGCAGGGGGAAAGCGAGTTCGTGCATCGGGAGCGCCCCCGCCTAGGCGTGGTCGATGACCAGGCCGTCGATTTCGTTCGCGACGTCCTCGAAGCTGTCGGTGACGCGTTCGAGGTGGCGGAACAATTCGCGGGCGATCAGGAAGCGCATCGTGTCCGACGAGCCATATTCCTTGAACAGGCGCTTGAGCCCTGCCGCGTGGATTTCGTCGGCGTGGCCCTCCATCCGCACCAGCCGTTCGGTCAGCTCGTGCAGCCGTGCGCCGTTGGCGGAGATGTTGCGCAGCAGCGGCAGCGCCTCGACCGTCAGCCGCGCGGCATCGACGATCAGGCCCGCGATATCGCGCATCTCGGGCTCGAACTGGGTGACGTCGTAAAGGTCGACCGCGCCTGCGGTCTTCTGCATCTCGTCGATCGCATCGTCCATCGCCGCGATCAGGTCGGTGATCGCGCTGCGGTCGAACGGGGTCAGGAAGGTGCGGCGCACCGTCTGGAGCACTTCGCGGGTGATCGCGTCGGCGTCATGTTCGCGCTCGACGATCTCCTGGATATGGTCGGCGATCCCCTCGCCGCCCTGCATCATCCGCGCCAGCGCCTCGGCTCCCGCCGACAGCGTCGCCGCATGGGCCTCGAACATGTCGAAGAAATTGCCCTGCTTGGGAAGCAGGCGCTGGAACCAGGCAAACATGCGATTGACCCCCGTTTTCTGGGCAACATTATAGACGACGCCCGATCGCCGCGCCGCGGCGCGGAACCCCCCGTCGCCGAACGAGCGGATCATCGCCTGAAGGTCGGCCTCGTCGACCGAATCCGCCGCCTGATTGAGCGTGAACCAGCGCCGCTCGCGCTCGTCCATTTCCTTCCATTCGTCGAGTTCGCGCGTCACCGCGAGCGGAAACACCTCGACATTGTACATGATCGCGGCGCCGTTCGCGCGGCGCTTGCGATATTCATAGCTGCCGATCGAGGTCGGGCAGACCGCGCCGATCACCCCGGCCTCTTCCTCGGCCTCCACCGCGGCGGAGGCATGGCGGTCGAGCCCGGTGAGCGGATTGCCCTTCGGAATCACCCAGCGCCCCGTGCCGCGCGAAGTGACGAGCAAAATCTCGGTCGGCCCGTCCTTGTCGGGGCCGCCGAATCGATAAGGAAGGACCGCGATCTGCCGCATTCGTCTGGTCTGGTTCGTTCCGTTGCCGCCCCGTCCGGCGGCCCTGATTGCAAATGAATGACATCGCCATGACGGATATGTGACAGCGAAAAAAGCCCATAGCCGCAGCGGCACTTTCCGTAAACGTCAATTCGATTGCAAAATGCAACGCGGTGCGTAAGCTGCACCCTAAAGACAGACGGGAGACGAAATCATGGCAGGCACGGCGAGCCCTGTGGACCAGGACGTCCTGATCGTTGGCGCGGGCCTTTCGGGCATCGGCATGGCGGCGCATCTTCAGATGAACTGCCCCGATCGCAGTTTCGCTCTGGCCGAGCGGCGCGCCAATCTGGGCGGCACCTGGGACCTGTTCCGCTATCCCGGCATCCGCTCGGACAGCGACATGCACACGCTGGGTTTCGTCTTCGAACCGTGGAGGCATGAAAAGTCGATCGCCGACGGACCCGCGATCCTCGACTATCTGAACCGCATCGTCGACGAACGCGGCATTCGTGACAAGATCCGCTTCAACGCCAAGGTGATCGGCGCCGACTGGGACAGCGCGGCGGCGCGCTGGACGGTGACGATGGAGAACGACAAGGGCGCGGTGACGACGACGACCGCGCGCTGGCTCTATCTCGGCTCGGGCTATTACGATTATGACGAGCCGTTCGACGCCGAATTCGCGGGACGCGAGGATTTTGCGGGTCAGATCATCCATCCGCAATTCTGGCCGAAGGATCTCGATTACGCAGGCAAGAAGGTCGTCGTGATCGGATCGGGCGCCACCGCGGTGACGATCGTCCCCTCGATGACCGAAAAGGGAGACGGCAAGGGCGCGGCGCATGTCACGATGCTCCAGCGCACCCCGACCTGGTATTTCATCCGCCCCGCGAAGGACGCTTTCGCGAACACGCTCCGCAAGTTCCTTCCGGAAAAGCTCGCCTACAAGATCACGCGTTTCAAGAACGTCCGGCTCCAGGACATCGCCTTCCGCCGTGCGCGTGAAAGGCCCGAGAAGGTCAAGGAATTTCTGACCAAAAAGCTGAAGGACAGCCTCGGCGACCGCTACGACGCGCAGGCCTTCACGCCACCCTACAATCCGTGGGAGCAGCGGCTGTGCCTCGTCCCCGACGCCGATTTCTTCGAGGCGATGAAGGCCGACAAGGCGTCGGTCGTCACCGACCATATCGAGCGTTTCGACAAGACGGGTATCCAGCTCAAGTCGGGCAAGCATCTCGATGCCGACATCATCATCACCGCCACCGGGCTGAAACTCGCGGTCGCGGGCAAGATTCCGGTGCGCGTCGATGGCGAGCCGGTCGCGTGGAACGAGCATTATTATTACAAGGCGTGCATGTTCTCGAACGTCCCGAACTTTTCGGTGGTGTTCGGCTATCTGAACGCGAGCTGGACGCTGCGCGCCGACATCGTGTCCGAATATGTCTGCCGCGTGCTCAACCACATGCAGCAGACCGGCACCGACGTCGCGACCCCGGTGCTCGCCGATCCGGACAGCCTGACCGAAGAGAATATCTTCGACTTCTCGTCGGGCTATATCCAGCGCGCGCTGCACATCATGCCGAAGAACGCCGACAAGCTGCCATGGCGGCTCAGCCAGACTTATGTGCAGGACCGCATCGACATGCGAACCGGCGAGATCGCCGACGGCGTGCTGACCTTCACCAAGGCGGGCGAGGCCGCGAAGGCGGCGCCGGCTCCGGCGGAATTGGAAGCGGCGGAGTAACCTGCCCAACGGCCGTCATCCCGGCGAAGGCCGGGATCTCGACCTTACTCTGTATCGCTCCGGCGAGATCCCGGCCTTCGCCGGGATGACGAAAGGCTGCGCTAATCCGCGTGCTCGGGCTTGCCCTTGGTCGAGCCCTTGGCGAACTCCTCGAGCTGCTTTTCGGACATGCTGTCGACCATCTGCTTCGACGCGCCCTTCAGCTTCGATTTCGGGGTGTCGCCGCGCTTGGCGCTGAGCGCAGCGCCGGCGGCTTTCTGCTGGGCTTTGGATTTGGCTGGCATGAGTCTGTCTCCTTGCTCGCCCCGCAAATCCTTAACGATCGGACCGCCGTCGGGATGCACAGTTCTTACGCGAATCAATGTATCGGCAGGAAATCGCGCTGATATTCGGGCTTCAGCGCGTTCACCAACGCCGCCGACATCGGCAGGTTGATCTTGTAGCTGCCCTCGGCATAGGGGCCGATCTCATAGGGTCCGATCGCGATCGTCAGGCGGTCGAGATAGCGCCCGTCCGACGAACCGAGCCAGATCGTCTGCGCCGACGGCACCGGGCAATCCGCAAAGGGCGTGCCGGGCTCGCGCGACCAGGTGACGCCGCGCGCTGCCTTTGCGCGCTCGATGCCGGCGCACAGATCGTCCTTCGCGGCGTTGTCGAAGGCGGCGGGACTGGTGAAGAGGTCGAGCGGCTTGAGCCGGCGCGCATGGTTGCGGTCCCAGATCAGCGTGTCGAACCCCTGCATCCCGTGCGCGCCGCCCATATAGGTTCCGATCTCGCTCGACAGGCTGAGGAAGCGCGGGGTCGAAGTGATGCGCTTCCAGCTCTGCAAATGGCTGTGCGCATGATAGGGAAAGCCCTCCTTCTCCGCCGTCGCCCGGTCGCGCCGCGCCTCGGCGACCAGCGCATCGCGCTTCACCGCACGGTCGTTGTCGAGCCATTTGGCGAGCGCCGGAATGCGCGCCGCCTCGACCGGATAGGAATAGGCGAATTCGACGAGATCGTTCGCTTCGCGCACGTTCGACGCCGTCGCCTGCCGCGCCGCGACATCGTCGGCGCCGCCCGGCGGCGCGCCGGGAACCGCGGCGGCCGCGGCCTTTTCCGCCGGAGTTTGCGCTTTCTCCGAACAGGCGTTGATCAGGGGAAGGCTCGTCAGAAGGAGCGCGGCGATCGGGTGGCGGAATGTCGTCGTCATGCTCCAACAACGCCGGGAATCGACAAAGTTTCCCCACCGGCCTAGCACGGCGGCATGACCGACTATTCCGACCTGATCCAGCCCGACAAGGGACAGGATGCCCGCGCGATCCATGTCGTCGACAAGACGAGCTACGACGAATGGCTGAAAGGCCGCAACGCCCGCGAGCGCGCGCACCTCGCCGCCGTCGGGTTCAAGCCCGACGCGTTCGTCCACGCCATCCTGCCCGGCGACGATCCCGAGCGCTGGGCAGTGGTGACCACGGTGGCGAGAGTCGACGCGCTGTCGGCCTGGTGCCTCGCCAAGCTCGCGCAGATCCTGCCCGAAGGCCGTTACCGGCTCGAAGGGCAGCAGCCGGGCAAGGCGCTGTTCGGCTGGCTGAGCGCGCAATATCGCTTCGACGCCTATAAATCGAACCCGCCCGTCAAGGGCCCGCGTGTGCTGCTGACTACCGACGTCGGCGCGATCACGCCGACGGTCGCGGAGATGCGGGGCGTCGCGCTCGTACGCGACCTCGTCAACACGCCCGCCGCCGACATGGGACCGGGGGCGATCGAAAAGGCGGCCGAGCGTATCGCCAAGGCGCACGGCGGCACGCTGACCGTCACCAAGGGCGAAGCGCTTGAACAGGGTTATCCGATGATCCACGCGGTCGGACGCGCCGCGGCGAAGCATCACGCGCCGCGGCTGATCGAGATCGTCTGGGGCAAGGAGGATCATCCGCGCATCGCACTGGTCGGCAAGGGGATCAGCTTCGACAGCGGCGGGCTCGACATCAAGCCCGCGGCGGGCATGCGTCTGATGAAGAAGGACATGGGGGGCGCCGCGCACGTCCTCGCACTCGCCGAACTGGTGATGGCGAGCGGGTTGCCGGTGCGGCTCCAATGCCTCGTCGCGGCCGCCGAGAACGCCATCTCCTCGGACGCTTTCCGCCCCGGCGACGTCCTCAAAAGCCGCAAGGGGCTGACGGTCGAGATCGGCAATACCGACGCCGAGGGCCGGCTCGTGCTCGGCGACGCGCTCGCAAAGGCGGGCGAGGACAAGCCGGAACTGATCGTCGATTTCGCGACGCTGACCGGCGCCGCGCGGGTCGCGCTCGGCCCCGACCTGCCCGCGCTCTATGCCAATGACGATGCCCTCGCCGACGATCTGCTGCGCGGCGGCACCGATCGCGACGACCCGCTGTGGCGGATGCCGCTGTGGGACGGTTATGCCGACCTGCTCGAAACCGACATCGCCGACCTCGGCAATGCGGGCAATTCGTCCTTCGCGGGATCGATCACCGCGGCGCTGTTCCTCAAACGCTTCATCCCCGACGATGCCGCCTGGGCGCATTTCGACACCTTCGCCTGGCGCCCTTCGGCCAGGCCCGGCCGGCCGAAGGGCGGCGCAGCGCTCGGCCTGCGCGCCGCCTGGGCGATGCTGCAAGCACGCTACGACCGCCGCGGCAAGGGCGAAGCGTCTTGATAAAATGGGGGCCGCTGGTCTAATGCGCCGCGATTGTCCGCCTGCGGCGGCTTGTGACAGGACGGTATGTGACAGCGAATAGTGGCGATTATCTGGCGGCGAACCGCGTGCGGATGGGGCGCCCCGGCGTCGCCGGGCATGGCCGCGACCGTTTCGGGCTGACCGGCACGTCGCAGGCGTTCGACCCGCGCACCGTCGCGATCCGTCCCGACCTCGCCGACATCGCGGTCGCCGGCACCCATTTCGCGCCGCACTATGCCGCGCCGATGATGATGAGCGGCGTGCTGCCCGCCGCGGCGATGCGCGCCTCGCCTTCGCTCGACGCCGAGCAGACAAGCGAATTGCTGTTCGGCGAAGGCTTCGCGCTGCTCGACCTCACCGGCGGCTGGGCGTGGGGTTACAGCCTCGCCGACCATTATGTCGGCTATCTGGCCGCCGAAGCGCTCGGCGCGCCGATTGCGCCGACGCACCGCGTCGCGATGATCGAGGCGATGCTCCACTCGGCGCCCGATGCCGCGAGCGGCGGCCCCGCCGTCCTGCCGCGCGGCGCGCTGGTAATGGGTCAAGCCGAGGGCGAATGGCTCAAGACCGCGCACGGCTACCTCCCCCTCGCCGCGCTCGTCGAAGCAGGCCGCGCCGAGGACGATCCCGCCGCGGTGGCCGAAAGCATGGCGGGCACGCCCTATCTGTGGGGCGGGCGCACCGCGAACGGCATCGACTGCTCGGGGCTCGTCCAACTTGCCTGGGCCTCGGCGGGCATCCGCCTGCCGCGCGACAGCGATCTTCAGCTTGCCGCGCTCGGCGCCGACAAGGACGTCGCGCCCGCCGACCTTGCGCGCGGCGACCTCGTCTTCTTTCCCGGTCATGTCGGCATCATGGCCGATCCCGACACGCTCATCCACGCCAGCCGACGATGGATGGAGGTCAGGACCGAGCCGCTCGCCGACGTCGTCGCGCGCTTTGCGGAAGAGGGACATCAGCCGCCGGTGAGCGGCATGAAGAGATTGCGATAGCATTATCATGACACAGACGGTTTTCATCGACGGCGCGGCGGGAACGACGGGCCTCGAAATCGCCGAGCGGCTGGCCGGCCGGACCGAATTTTCGCTGATCACGCTCGACGAGGCGCGCCGCAAGGATGCCGCCGCGCGCACCGAGGCGCTGAACGACGCCGATTTCGTCATCCTCTGCCTGCCCGATGCCGCGGCGGTCGAGGCGACGCGGATGATCGCGAACGAGCGAACGCGGGTGATCGACGCCTCGACCGCGCACCGCGTCGCGCCCGATTGGGCCTATGGCTTTCCCGAACTCAAGGCGGGCCAGCGTGCAGCGATCGCGAAGGCGAAACGCGTCAGCAATCCCGGCTGCTACCCGACCGGCTTCCTCGCGCTCGTCGCGCCGCTCGTCGCGGCGGGCATCGTCGCGCGCGACGCGCGGCTCAGCGTCAACGCGGTTTCGGGCTATTCGGGCGGCGGCAAGGAACTGATCGCGCGCTTCGAGGCCGACGCGGACATCGGCTTTCGCAGCTATGGCCTGACTCTTGCGCACAAGCATGTGCCCGAAATGCGCGACCATGCCGGCCTGATCCATCCGCCGCTCTTCGCCCCCGCGGTCGTTCCCGTCTTTCGCGGGATGCTCGTCGAGGTGCCGCTCGCCTTCGATCACGCGGTCGCGGACGCCGCCTTCGATGCCCTCGCGGCGCATTTCGAGGGATCGCCGCTGATCAGCGTCCGCAGCGCGGGCGACGAGAGCGAACTGCTGCTCCGCAAGAGCGACGCCGCGACCGACCGGATGGAGTTGATGCTCTATGCCGATCCGAGCGCCAGCCAGTTCCGCCTCGTCGCGCGGCTGGATAATCTGGGCAAGGGCGCGAGCGGCGCGTGCGTCCAGAATCTCAATATCATGGCGGGGCTGGACGAAACGGCGGGCCTGCGGCTGTAAGTGAGTCCGTGACGAGCGATCGTTGGCTCGTCACGGCTATGGCCGCACGACCCCAAGAATCGTGAAATGGGCGTTCGCATATGCGGGCGCCAGATCGCCAAACGTCGGCGCTTCCGAGGACCGCACGACAAGATAATCAATTTGCTCGCGCCGTGCGAGAGCGACGATCTTCTGGGGTGTGGACGCAGCGTCGAGCGCGGCTCTCCGGTCGGACCAGAGCGGCAGGAAGGACGGCTGCCACAAGACGGCCGCACCCTGCGACTGCTCCCACCACACCGACCGGCGCGAAAAGAGCGAAAAATCATCCGCGACGCCGATCGGCAGGACATTGGCGCTTTGCGGCATATGCACGCGCGCCCATCGCTGCGCCGCCATGAAGTCGCGCTGTTCGGCAGTCGGCGTGGGGGCGAAGCCGTGGCGCGCACCGTTGGCGAAACCGGCGACCATCAACAGCGGCACGAGCGCGAAAAGCCCGACCCGGGCGAGCGGCGGCACGATCGCAATCGTGCACAGCATCGGCGCGAATGCCAGCAACAGGACGCCGATTCCCATCATCGCCAGAGCGGCCGGATCGTCCCGCACCGTCCAGAGCATCAGCGCCGCCGCCGCCGCGGCAGCCACCGCGCCGGCGGCGTGCGGACGCCGCGGCACGGCGCACAGGATCGCAGCAGCGGTCGCCAGCAGGACCGACACGCCGATAACGGGCGACAGCGGCAAGGTCGCCACCCCACCAAGCGCGGCGGCGGTGAGTCGGAGCGGCAAGGGTGCGCTTTCGGGACGGACCAGTGCGACCGCCGCCAAAATTCCGCACATCATCAGCAAGGCTAGCACGGCCTTGCCCGGCGCTGCGGCATCGGGCGCCGGCAGGAACAGCGCAAGCGAGCAGGCGGCCGACAGCAGCAGGGCCACGGCTCTCGTCCGCGGATAGTCCCGCGGCACCGCCAGTGCGAAGCCGAACAGGCTGACCACCGGCAATTTCAAGGCGAAACCGCTCAATGCCAGCGCCGCCGCAAACAGTGGCGGTGCATATGGCGATCCGTCCGCCGGGCCGCGCAGCGCTGCAAGGAACAGCGCCCCGGCGCAGCCCGCTGCCAGCACGACCGGGATGCTGGTGAAGCGCAGCGGGTGAAGCAGCAGCAACAGCGATGCGTCGGTCAGATAAGGCATGGCCGCCGCCGCTGCGAGCACCGCAGTAGCGACGAGCATGACGATGCCGAGCCGCTGCCCCGCTTCGTTCGAAAACGCCGAACAAGTCGCCAATCCCGCCGCCAGCAGCAGCGCGAAACTCTGCGTCAGCGCGCGCGGATAATCGAAGCCATAGACATGGCCGGCAAGGAAATCCCGAAAGAAGGTGGCCGGAATGCCCCCTCCGCTTTCGCCCGCCGACAGGCCCCACAATGTCACGGGCGCGGCGATCGCCAGGAACAGCAGCGAAAAGCCAAGCTGCTCGCGCGTGACGATCCGACGCTGGATGGCGACAAGCGCGCACCCGGCGGTGAGCCCCCCCCAGACCGCCATGAACAAATTGATGTTAGCCGCGATGCCGAACAGGATCGCCGCGAGATAGGGCCGGTTGCCCATGATCAGCGCCAGGCCGAACAGGCACAGCGCGATGGCATATTGGGTATGCGTGGCGTAAGTGACGAATATCTCGGAATAACCGAGCGGTGTCGCGCCCCACAGGCCGTAGCAGAAACACAGAAAGCCGGTAACGAAAGCGGCGGGCCAGGGCCGGTTCCCCGCTTGCCGGATCAGCGTGAAGATCGCGCTGGCGAGCAGCGCATTGCCTGCAAGCTGGATCGCGACGAACACCGCTTCGATATTGCTTTCGTTGGTGAAGCCGCGAACCGCAATCCAGAACAGGCTGATGAAATTGGCAAAGCTGCGCGAATAGGCGTCATGCGGCCCTTCCGCCGAACCGGCAAAATCGAGCACGACGGGAATCTGCCATCGATTATTCTGTTCGGGAAAGTTGATTCCCGAGAGCCAGGTCGAACAAAGCGCAGCCAGCACGCAGAACAACAGCGCGCCGCCGCGATGCCGGCCGAGGGCGGTGATGCTTCGCGCCGCCAGCCCCTCAAGCGCGGCAAGGCGCGGCAGGGCCGTCGTCTTTCTTTCTCTCGCGCTCAAGCTGCCGCGATCCCGGCCGCGGCCGGGCCATAAAGCGCTGCAAGGAAAATGGCCGCCATCGCCGCCCCCACGGCGATGCTGCGCCTGTCCCGGATCGCAAAGGCGACAGGATCACCGTCCACTTCCCCGCGCCGGGCCATCATCCAAAGGCGGTTGATCCAATAGAGCAGCGGCAGGCACAGCAGCCACAGCAATTGGGGCGCGGCATAGTGGCGCGCGGTGTCCGAGTCGTGCGCGAACAGAGCCAGGACCAGTATCGCGACCATCCCCGACGCGACGCCCGACATCATCACCACGTCGAGATCGCTGCCGACATAGCCGCGCCCGCTCAGCAGCCGGTCGGGGGCGATCGAATCGCGCATCTCGATGTAGCGCTTCAGATAGGCGAGGCTGAGGAATAGGAAAACCGAGAACAGCAGCAACCAGAAGCTGAGCGCCACGCCTATTGCGACACCGCCGATCAGGATACGAATGGTATAGAGGGTAGCGAGGACGATGGCGTCGCCGACCATGACGGATTTCAGCCGGAAGGAATAGGCCGTGGTGATCGCCATATAGGCCAGAAGCCACAGCATCAGTTCGACGCCGCCCAGCAGCCACCCGCCGCCCAGCCCCGCCGTGCCGAGCAACAGCGACAGTCCCAGCGCGACCGGAATCGAAAGATCGCCGTTCGCGAGCGGACGATGCTTCTTGGTGCGATGCGCGCGATCGGCGTCCATGTCGAGCAGGTCATTGACCAGATAGATCGACGAAGCGATGAGCGACATCAGTCCCGCCGCCGCGGCCGCCGCCAGCAGCACGCGGGGTTCCATGAACAGCCCCGAAGTGAAAGCCGGAACCAGCACCAGCGCATTCTTGGCCCATTGGTGCGGTCGCACCGCCTTCATCGCGGCGCGCGCAAGGCTCATGGCTGGTTCGCCCAGCCGCTCGACGGCCGATCCCGTCGGCACATGTCGGACCGACCAGCCTTGCCGCGCGGCGCTCCAGAGGCAGTTGTCCGCCCGGCTATCGCCCACATAGTCGAAGGCGCCGTGCTGACCGACGCGCGAGCGGATGGCCGCGAGCTTGGCCTCGCCTTTCAGGTTGGCTCGCCCCCGTGTCGCGATGATCCCGTCCACAAGGCCAAGATGCCCGGCGATGCGATGGATGTTGCGCCAATGGCTGGCACTGGCGAGAATGACGGGGCGACCCGCGGCGCGAGCCTGTGCGATCAATTCCAGCACGTCCGCGCGGTAGGGAAGGCTCGCGGGATCGAGGGGATCGCGCCGCGCCGCCATCGCCTTTGCCATGGCCCGCCCCCGCAACAGCCAGAGCATCACCGCAAAGCAAGCGACGAAGCCCTTTCGCGCGACCCGAACCAGGCTTTCCAGCGATATGTCGGCGCGCGTCAGCGTGCCGTCGACGTCGACGAATAGAGGCACGGCATTGCTCGACGCGCCATCGATCGCCGCCGCCGGCGCGGCGCTGTTGTCATGGATAGGGGCAGAACCAGCCATGCTGCGAAATCGTCAGGCCGAGCGCGCGACCAGCACGCAGCCGATGGCGATCAGCATCGTCCCCGCGCCCCGCGCGAGACCGACATGCTCGCCAAGATACAGCGCCCCGGCGAGCATCGTCAGAATGAAGCCCATGCCGACAAAGGGGTAAACAAGCGACAGGGGCGCGCGGCCGAGCACGAACAGCCAGAGCAAGGCCCCCACCCCGTACAGCCCCAGCCCCGCCAGCACCCAGGGAGACTGGATCAGCCCGCCGAGTTCTCCCGCCACGCCCTGCGCACGGCCTGCCGCTGCCGCGCCGGTGCCAACTTTGAGCGCAAGCTGGGCCAAAGCGGACAGGCCGACACTGGCGAGGATGAGCAGGAACAGGCGCAAGGTCATAGAGATTACCGTGTAGGGGATCGATGTTGGCCTACCCTACTGATTCAGGCATAAAAATATGGTGAAGCGCCTGCATTTGCCTGTCAACACGCTTTGGTGGGACAAGAGGTGCTTTCAATTCGCTCCCGCTGCAGGGTTCGCCGCCGGGCCGCGCTCCATCCCTGTCGATGTCGGAATATCGAGTGTTTGATATGACGCCGGCCTTTCAGCATATAGCCCAGAGGCTTGGACCAGCCGAATCGTGTGGAACCCGCGTTTTCCCTGCAGTTTGACGCGGCGAAACACATGCGAATGGTTTGCGGCTACCAATGATTTTTGGCGCATGATAGGGCGCAACGATGGACAGGATCGCAAACAAACTCAACCGGTTGTGGAAAGAGCGCGTGCACCGCGCCGCAGCGCGTGCTGTTCTGGATACACCGCCGATCACGCCTGCCGACGACGGACTTATATTGTTCTCGATGATCGGCACGCGCGTGCTCTTGCCATATTTGGTTGCGATCAAATCCTTGCATGCAAGACTGCAGCGGGGGCGGATCGTCATTCTCGACGACGGCACGTTGACAAGCTCCGATCGGGACGTGCTGGCCGCGCACCTTGGGAATCCACGGCTTTTGTCGATCTCGGATGTCGATACGGGGCCGTGTCCGCGCGGCGGCACCTGGGAACGACTGCTCACGATCCTCGATTTGCGAGCGGGCGACTATGTCATTCAGCTCGATTCCGATACGGTCTCCCTTGGCGATATGCCGGAAATTGCCGAAGCTATCGCATCCAACCGCAGCTTCACATTGCGCGGCGATCCCGATTCCGAATATCTGTCCTTTGCCGAAACGGCATCTCGTCTTGAAGATGAGGAATATCTCTACAAACCCTCCGTGCATGTGCAGGGCGCGATCGAATGCGGTCTCGACAGGATTTCGCTGCCGATGCTGAGCAGCCCCCGCTATGTTCGGGGTTGTTCCGGCTTTGCCGGGTTCGCGCGGAGCGATGGCGGGCGGACGCTCGCAGAAGCCTTCTCGGTCGAGGCGACGCGTTTGCTGGGAGCCGAGCGTTGGGCGCAATGGGGAACCGAGCAAGTAACGTCGAATATGGTTATCGCCAACGAGCCCGATCCCCTGCTCCTGCCCTATGATCACTATCTCAATTTCTGGGATAGAGGGATACCGGCCGACGCACGCTTCGTTCACTTCATCGGAAGCTGCCGGTTCAACGGTCGGGCTTATATCGACACGACGCGTGCAGCCATTTCCACCCTGCAACAAGGGGTCGGGGCGCGGGATTCCTAATCGGCTTCGATGCTCTTCCCGCGGACAAGTCGAATCAGATCATCGATCGTTTCGCGCGCGAACAGCACCAGCCACGCGCAATAGATCAGGCCGCCCGAGAAAATGAGGAGGGCCAGCCGGATTGCTTGAGGCAATGACGGCAACATATGATCGATCATCCCCACCATGATCGCCATGGCGGCAGCGGCCAATATGGGCGGGGCGGCCGACCGGATGAAGACCGCCGGTCGAATCCCGATGATCGGCAAGGAACGCGCGGCGGAATAGGCCAGGAGAAGCGGATAGGCGAACAGCCAGGCCCAGGCGATGCCGGCGATCCCCCATCGAGCGCCGACCAGAAAGGTCACCGGCATCAGCAGTGCGCCAGCAGCCGCATTGCCCGATCCAATGCCGGGGCGCCCGAGGGCGTCGGTCGCTGGACGCAATAAGGTGAACAGGGTCCAGAAGGGCATGGCGAGCGCCAGTGGCAGAAGCAGCGGCACGATTTCGCGCCACTTCTCCCCCAGCAATGTGAGCACCAGCGGCTCCGCGACGGCTGCAAGGCCAAAGAAAAACGGCATCGCGGCGACCATGATGGCGCGGGTCGAGCGCGTGAACCCCGCGGCCAAGGCCGGACGATCACCCTGCATTCGCGAATAGGCGGCGAAAGCCACTTCGTTCAACGGCGGCACCACCTTGTTGTTGAAAATCTGCGTCAGCAACAAGGCCGTCGTGTAAACCCCGACCAGATGCGGATCGAACCAGCGGCCGGCGACCAAAATGTCGGCCTGACTTTGCACGAAGCCGAAAAACTGCCCTACGGCCACCAGCCCGCCATAGCGCGCGATCGCCCCCGCGCCGCGGAAATCGAAGCTGGGCCAAAGCCACATCCGCGCTGCGACCGTCAGTCCCAGCGCCCGCGTCGCGAACAGCGCGATCGGCGCCCAGACCAGCGCCCAGACTCCCCAGCCCGCCAATGCGCCGCCCAGCGCCACCGCCGCCCCGATCAACGCCGAGAGCATGTTGACTTGCGCCTGGCGACGAAATTCCAGCGTGCGCGCGAGCTGCGCATAGGCAAGCGAAGAAAAGGGGGTGGTGAGATAAATGAGGGATTGCACCCGCAGCAGGTCCGCCACCCTCGGTTCGCGATAATAGGCCGCGGCTAGCGGTGCGCATGCGATTTGCGCGAGAGCGAGCGTTCCATTGAGCAGCAGCAGCAGCCCGAAAATCTGCCGCATCGCGCGTTTATCGATATCCTGCCGCTGGATCACGGCGCTCGCGAGCCCCTGACCATTGAGCAGGGTCAGCAGCATCAACATGACCTGCGTCAGCGCAAAAAGGCCATAGTCTTCGGGCGTCAGAATGCGAATGACAAGGAAGGTGGCCGCCCAGGCGATAATCTGTCCCGCGATCTGAGAACCCGAACGCCAGATGACGGCGCGGCGTATCCGATGGGCGAAATCGGGCTCCGGTTCCATTCCGGGTGTCATCGTCTTTTTACGGGGTAGCGTCTCGCCTGCCATGACGTCTTACCTAGCACTTATAAGTTCGCAAAGCGTTGCCACGATGCGTGCGCCATCAACAGGACGGGCTCGCTCTTGCCGAGCGTATAGTCGCTGACGCAAGGTTGCACCACGGATGTCCGACAGGCTTTCACCCATTGCGGTTTGCGTCCCGGCCATGCGTTGAAAGAATGTTGAGATTGCCTCTCCGCAATCGCCGGCATCGCAGCGGCTTTGGGTGGAGTAAACGGAGAAAGCCTCGATTTGCAGCGTCTATGGAGGATGTTTCCGCGAAGGCGGGCTTTAATGCACCGTGTCGAGCGCGCTCTCGATCGAAAGATAGGTGATCAGCCGCTCGATCTGCCGCCAGCGCGCAAAATGGAGGTGGTTGCCGAGCACGCGATATTGTTCCGCGCGCGCCGCCGCCGCGAAGCCCGCTTCCTCGCCATGCTCGCGAATCAGCATGGCGGCATCGTCGACCGCGGTGCGGTCGGCTAGAAAAGGTGCTGGCAGTTGCATGCTGTCCCCGGCCCGTTGCGTCGGCACCGCTCTATCCCGAACGCCTGACCAGCCCGTTCCCGACCGTGATGAACGTCCAGGTAAGGTTAATGCAGATGCCGCCCGGATTAACCAACATGCGGCGCCAATCGCCCCTTTGCCGCCGCCGCATCGCGGTGTAAGACCGGTTTCATGCGCAAAATCCTGAAAATTGCCGGCCTCGTCCTCGCCCTTCTGATCATGGTCGCCGTCGCCGCTTATTATTGGCTGTCGCGGCCCGACGTCGCGCGCTTTTCGACCGCCGAACTCAGCGGCCGCGTGCCGGTGATGGCGGCGCAGCGCGGCCAGGTCATCCCGACCATGAACGTGCCCGAGGCGACAAGCTGGCCCGCCGGTCAGGCGCCGCGCGCTGCCGAGGGACTGGCGGTCACGCGCTTTGCCGAGGGGCTGGACCATCCGCGTTCGATCTTCGTGCTGCCCAACGGCGACGTGCTGGTCGCCGAAGCAGAGAGTCCGCCGCGCGACACCTCGGGGATCGAGAACAAGATCATGGCCCGCCTGATGAGCAAGGCGGGCGCCGGCGGCAAGTCTGCGAACCGCATCACGTTGCTTCGCGACGCCGACGGCGATGGCAAGGCCGAGGTCAAAAGCGCCTATATTACCGACCTCAACTCGCCCTATGGCATGGCACTGGTCGGCAAGACGCTCTACGTCGCGAATACCGACGCGATCCTCGCCTTCCCCTATGTCGAGGGCGAGACGAAGATGAGCGGCAAACCGAAGAAGATCGCCGACCTGCCCGCAAAGGGCACCAACCGCCACTGGACCAAGAGCCTCGTCGCGGCGCCCAACGGCTGGCTCTATGTCGGGGTCGGCGCCGATTCCAACATCGGCGAAAAGGGCATGGGCAACGAAACCCGCCGCGCCAGCGTGCTCGAGGTGCGGCCCGAGAACGGCTATGTCCGCACCTACGCCGCGGGCATCCGCAACCCGGTCGGGCTCGCTTATTACCCCGGCAGCGACCGGCTGTGGGCGGTGGTCAACGAACGCGACATGCTCGGCAGCGATGTGGTGCCCGACTATATGACCACCGTCGACGAAGGCGATTTCTTCGGCTGGCCCTGGTATTATTGGGGTGGCTTCGTCGATCCGCGCGTTCCGCCCGAGGAAGAGGATCACCGCCAATATGTGAAGCGCCCGGACTATGCGCTCGGCGCCCACGTCGCGCCGCTCGGCTTCACCTTCACCAACGGGCTGGCGCTCGGCGAGCGCTGGGCGAACGGCGCGCTGATCGCGCGGCACGGATCGTGGAACCGCGAGCCGGTGGCGGGCTATGATGTGATTTTCGTCAAATTCGGCGCGAACGGCAAGCCGGTCGACGCGCTGCCCGTCCCTTTCCTGGGCCAATTCCTCGCCAAGGACGGCAAGACGACCCGCGGCCGCCCCGCCGACGTCAAGGTCGCGAAGGACGGCAGCGCGCTGATCGCCGACGATACGGGGAATGTGATCTGGCGGGTGGCGAAGGCGGGATAACGCCAAGACACCTCGTCATTGCGAGCGAAGCGAAGCAATCCAGAACGGTTTACGCCTACTCTGGATTGCTTCGCTTCGCTCGCAATGACGGATAGCTTGTGCGGGTCTTAGACCCGCATCGGCATCAGCACGTACAGCGCCGGGCTCTTCTCGCTCTCGCGGATCAGCGTCGGGGCGTTGGCGTCGGCGAGGTGCAGTTCGACGCTGTCGCCGTCGACCTGGCCCAGGATGTCGCTGAGATAACGCGCGTTGAAGCCGATCTCCATCGCGTCGCTGTCATAGCCCGCGGCGAGTTCCTCGGCCGCAGTGCCGTTTTCGGGGCTGGTCACGCTCAGCGTGATGCGGTCCTTGTCGAGCCCGACCTTGACCGCGCGGGTCTTTTCGCTGGCGATCGTCGACACGCGGTCGACGCCCTGGAACAGACTCTTTGGATCGACCTTGAGCAGCTTGTCGTTCGCGGTCGGGATGACGCGGCTGTAATCGGGGAAAGTGCCGTCGATCAGCTTCGAGGTCAGCACGGCGTTGCCGAGCTGGAAGCGGATCTTCGATGCCGACAGGCTGATCTCGACATTGCCCTCGGCCTCGTCGAGCAACTTGCGGATTTCGCCGACGCATTTGCGCGGAACGATGACGTCGGGCATCCCGGTGGCGCCGTCGGGGCGCGTCACCGTATAGCGCGCGAGGCGGTGGCCGTCGGTTGCCGCCGCCTTCAGCACCGGTCCCGTCGCATCTTCGGCGACGTGGAAGAAGATGCCGTTCAGATAGTAGCGCGTTTCCTCGGTCGAGATGGCGAAGCGCGTCTTGTCGATGATCTGGATGAGTTCCGCGACCGGCAATTCGAAGCTGGTCGGCAGGTCGCCCTCGGCGATCACGGGGAAATCGTCGCGCGGCAACGTCGGCAGGTTGAAGTTCGAGCGGCCCGCCTTGACCTGCATCTTGCCCTCGGCGGCGGCGAGGCTGACCTCGGCGCCTTCGGGCAGCTTGCGCGCGATCTCGAACAGGGTATGCGCCGACACGGTCGTCGTGCCGGGAGTCTCGACCTTCGCGGCGATCGTCTCGACCACCTGCAGGTCGAGGTCGGTCGCCATCAATTTGAGCTGGCCCGTCGCATCGGCTTCAATCAGGACGTTCGACAGAATGGGGATGGTATTGCGCCGTTCGACCACCGACTGGACGTGGCCGAGGCTCTTCAGAAGCACTGCGCGTTCGATCGTCGCTTTCATTCTAATCCGCCATCCTCAGTATCTTGCGGGAGAAGTCCCCGAAGGCCGTCATCGCGGGCGCGGCGGCGCCCCGATTCCCTGCCCCCGTAAAAATGTCCACCTTCCTTAACGAACGCATCGCGCCGCGCAAGCCATGCTTGCAAATCAGCCGCTTTCGCGCAATCGAGGCGCGATGCGCCGCGCGGCTTTCCTCCTGTTCCTGTCCTTGGCGCTGCCTCCCTTTGCCGTGGCCGCCGCGCCGGCCGCGCTCGGCATCTTCGACGGCTGGGGGGCGTTTCGCGATCCCGGCACCCCGCGCTGCTACGCCATCGCCGCGCCAGCCGCAACGATCGGCAAGCCGCAGACCAAGGCCTATGCCAGCATCGGCTATTGGCCGAAGTCGCGCATTCGCGGGCAATTCTACGTCCGCCTGTCGAAGGAACGCGGCGCGGGGCGCGAGCTTCGCCTGACGGTCGGCAGCCGCCGCTTCATCCTGACCGGCAACGGCGCGCATGGCTGGGCGAGCGACGCGCGAATGGACGCCGCGATCATCGCCGCGATGCGATCGGCACCGAGCATGAGCGTCGAAAGCGCCACCGCGACGGGCGGCGCGATCGCCGACACCTATCGCCTGCGCGGCGCCGCCACCGCGATCGATGCAGCGGCACTCGGGTGCGCCAGCTTTCGCTGAGGCCATTCGGGATAGTGGCGGATTTCCGCGCAACTTCACTCGCAATTCATTCTCTTTCGTCGCCCGGGACTTGATCGAAGGGCGACGATGGCAAAAAAGCGGCTCGCGAGGAAAATGGCAGAAAACTGCGCAACTTCACTCTGAATCGCGCTGACGGCGAAAAAGGCCGATCACGACATTCCCAAGGCATGGCTTCACCCGCGCATCATGGCCGACACCCAGGCCAGCACGAAAGACAGGAAGGAGAACAGCACCAGAATAGCCGCCAGGATGCGAGCCTTGCGGCCCTTGACTGGGCGCTTGAGCCCAAGGCGCAGTTCGCGTCGCCGCCAAGTAATCACGGCAAGCGTGAGAAGCGGAAGGTTGATGACCGCCCACATAAAAGGAATCTGGGCACCCCATGACGTGGTGAAGAGAGAAAGAACCCCCAAGCCAATGAAGCCCGCCGGTATGGAAATATAACCAGCGGTCTTGATCCGAAGTTTCAGATCGTCCTCGGCCCATTCAGCCTCGAGCGCCTGCTGCTCGGTTTCTTCCGCCGGTCCCCAATCTTCTTCAGGCGTATAAAGCCATTCCTCGAAAGCGTTGTCGCCGAGTTGCTTGCGTGCCTTCAGCGGCCCATCGAATGGCGCAGCAGCATTGCCGGAATCCTGCGATCTTTCCAAATACCCCCTCCCGGCCAATCATTGCCAACCACGGCATCACCCCGTCTTCCGTTCCATTTGAACCACGCCCAAACATATTAGGAAAGCGGTATTTCGACAGGATCGAACCCACCTATTCCCGCGCCAGCCGGGTCAGCGCGCCCGCGAGGAAATCGAGGACGATGCGCACCCGCGGCACATGACGGAGCCGCTCGTGAGTGAGCAACCACAGGCCCGTCGTATCGTCGGCCTTGGGCGGGATGCAGCGGATGAGGTCGGGCTCATGGTCGGCGAGAAAGGCCGGCAGGATGGTGAGCCCCATTCCCGAGCGCACCCCGGCGAGCAGGCCCGCCGCCGAATCATATTGCATGACCACCGACTCCTCGAGCCGATATTGCCGGAGCCACGCGCGATAGGGTTCCCAGACCGAGCCGCCGCCGCCGATGAAGGGGTGAGTCGCCAGTTCCTCGCGGCTGTGCGGGATGCCGTGGCGGTCGGCATAGTCGCGGCTGCAATAGAGCGTCCAGCCGTTGTCGGCGATGCGCCGCCCGACGAGACCCGCACCCGCGGGCTGTTTGCTGCTGCGGATCGCGATGTCGGCGGCCCCTGCGGCGAGATCGCGCGGTTCGTCCGACGTGTCGAGATGGATATGGATTTCGGGATGCGCCGCGCGCAGATCGCGCAGGATCGGCGGCAGGATGGTGATCGCGAAAATCTCCATCACCGTGACGCTGACCGCGCCGCCCGCGTCGCGTGAGCGGGCACCCGCCGCCTCGTCGAAGCGGTCGGCGGCATCGCGAACCGCCAGCGCATTCGCCAGCATCGCTTCGCCCACCGGGGTCAGCGCATAACCCGCCTGACGGCGTTCGAAGAGGGTAAGCCCCATCGCCGCCTCCAGCGCCGCGATGCGGCGGGCGACCGTCGTCTGGCTGACGCGGAGCGCGCGCGCCGCCGCGAGCGTGCTGCCGCTCTCCGCGACGGCAAGGAAATAGCGAAGATCGTTCCAGTCGAACATGATGTCTTGTGCGCGATACGCGTGATGGCCGCATTCTGCAATTTTGCAGAATGGCCGCGCAACATCGTTGCTCCCGCCGTGGGGAGCCGGGGATTATCTCCCGTCCTGCCGGCTTCCTCCCCTCCTTATCCGCCGGTCGATGGAGACAAAGATGAGCAAGATTCTGATCCTCGCCGCTCTCGCTGCCGCGCCGTTGGCCCAGCCCGTTCTCGCCCAGAACGCCGCGCCGCGCACGGCGACGGTGGCGCATACCGACCTGGACCTGAGCACCGCAAAAGGCGTCAAGGCGCTCGACCGCCGCATCTGGCGCGCCGTCGTCGCGGTGTGCGGCACCGCACCCGACTATGACCTCGAAGGCAAGAATGACGTTCGCGCGTGCCGGCGCGACACGCGCCTCCTCGCGTCGGCCGAGGCCGAGCAGGTGATCGCCGATGCGGCGCGGGGCCAGCCGATCCGCATCACGACCCGCGCCAGATAAATCGTCCGGCGGGTGTGTTATCCGCGCCCGTCGAATGCCGTCCGCGCCGCTTCGACCCGGTCGAGATTGATTTCCGCCCATTGCCACACGCCGCAAAAGGCTTCTCCGAGGCTATGCCCCAGCGCCGTCAGACTATATTCGACCTTGGGAGGAACGACCGGGTGGACCTTGCGGTGGACCAGTCCGTCGCGTTCCATGGCGCGCAGCGTCTGAGTCAGCATCTTCTGGCTGATACCGGGAACAAGCTGCGCGAGGCGCGTGAAACGACAGGTGCCATTCTCCTCCAACTCTTCGAGCACGAGCAGCGTCCATTTGTCCGCGACTCGTCCGATCAGGTCGTTGACGAGCATTTCGACACGCGGGTCGACGGGCACCTCGGGGTCATAGACGCGTTTTTCCGGTTGCGGCATGGCAGGAAAATCCATTTCTCTCTTTCAGGTAAGTATAGCACCTTTCGGTGCCTTCTTTCCTTTGGAGAGTATAGGAATAAATAGACCTCCTCACCACCCCGAACGAGGAACTCTCCATGAAAACCACAGGCAACACCATTCTCCTCTCCGGCGGCGGCTCGGGCATCGGGCTCGCGCTCGCGCAGCGTTGGCACGACGCGGGCAATGTCGTGATCGTCACCGGCCGCAACGCAGCAAAGCTGGAAGCCGCGACCGCGGGTCGCGCGAATTTGCACGCCCGGGTGCTCGACATCACCGATCCGGCGGCGATCGCGGCCTTTGCAACCGAGATCGTAGCGGCCTTTCCGGCGCTCAACATCGTCGTGAACAACGCGGGCGTGATGATGTACGAACGGGCGGACGCAAAGCGCGACCTGGCCGACGCGGAGGCGACGGTCGTCACCAACATCCTCGGCCCGATCCGGCTGATCGACGCGCTGGTCGATCACCTGACGGCGGCGGCGGACAGCGCGATCGTCAACGTCACGTCGGGGCTTGCCTTTGTGCCGCTGCCCAAGGCGCCGACCTATTCGGCGAGCAAGGCGGCGCTGCACAGCTATACGCAGGCACTGCGCGTCCAGTTGGAAGGCAAGGTCGAAGTGATCGAACTCGCGCCGCCCGCAGTCCGTACCGAACTGACGCCGGGACAGTCGACGCGCGAGGCCTATATGCCGCTCGACGCTTTCGCCGACGAAGTGATGGGGCTGTTCGCGCAGACGCCGACGCCGGCGGAAATATTGGTGCAGAACGTCCTGCCGCTGCGTAATGCCGAAGCCGATGGCGCGGTGGCGGAGCGACTGGCGTTTCTGAAGAACCTGTAACCCTGTCTTCAGATCGTCATTGCGAGCGGAGCGAAGCAATCCAGAGTCTCCTTGCTCCGCCCTGGATTGCTTCGTCGCTGAGCTCCTCGCAATGACGAGAGCGAGAATTGCGCTTTTTGCCCTTCCCGCCTATATGCGCGCGCATCATGCAGATTCCCGGCCATATCGACCCCGTCACCACGGGCACCGTTCCCCTGCGCGGGGGCAACCGCATCGACCTGGTCGGGCTGACCCGCGACGCGATCGGCGGCGCGCTGGTCGAGGCCGGGCTCGACGCCAAGGCGGCGAAGCTGCGCGCGAAACAGATCTGGCACTGGATCTATCACCGTGGCGTCACCGATTTCGAGGCGATGACCGATATCGCCAAGGCGATGCGCCCGTGGCTGACCGACCGCTTCATCATCGGCCGCCCCACCGTGCGCGAGGCGCAGGTGTCGAACGACGGGACGCGCAAATGGCTGCTCGCCGCCGCCGACGGCCAGGAATATGAGATGGTCTTCATCCCTGACGCCGACCGGGGAACGCTGTGCGTGTCGAGCCAGGTCGGCTGCACGTTGAACTGCCGCTTCTGCCACACCGGAACGATGCGCCTCGTCCGCAACCTCGCGGCGGGCGAGATCGTCGGGCAGGTGCTGCTTGCGCGCGATGCGCTCGGCGAATGGCCGAAAGGGACGATGGCCGGCTTCGGCCCCGATCCCGAGGATGACGACGCCGACGAAGAGGGCAGCCATTACACCGCCGACGGCCGGATGCTCACCAACATCGTGATGATGGGAATGGGCGAGCCGCTGTATAATTTCGACGAGGTCAAGGGCGCGCTGAAGATCGTCATGGACGGTGACGGGCTGGCGCTGTCGAAGCGGCGCATCACCCTGTCGACGAGCGGCGTCGTGCCGATGATGGCGCGCGCGGGCGAAGAGATCGGCGTCAACCTCGCGGTGTCGCTGCACGCGGTCAGCAAGGAGGTGCGCGACGAGATCGTGCCGCTCAACCGCAAATATGGCATCGAGGAATTGCTCGCGGCCTGCGCCGCCTATCCCGGCGCGAACAATGCCCGGCGCATCACCTTCGAATATGTGATGCTGAAGGACAAGAACGACAGCGACGACGACGCGCGCGAGCTCGTCCGGCTGATCAAGCACTATAATCTGCCCGCGAAGGTCAATCTGATCCCGTTCAATCCGTGGCCCGGCGCACCCTATGAATGTTCGTCGCCCGAGCGGGTGCGCGCGTTCAGCAGCCTGATCTTCAAGAGCGGGATTTCGGCGCCGGTCCGCACGCCGCGCGGGCGCGACATCATGGCCGCGTGTGGCCAGCTCAAGAGCGGGGCGACCAAGCCGACCCGCGCCGAACTCGACCGCATCGCCGAGGAAAAGCAGGCGGCGCTGGGCTGAGTTCCGCCTCGCGATTCTCTCTGAAAATCGAAATATTTCGGCAAAATCCGTCCGCATTGCCGCGCGGCCGTCGCCGCATACCTATGCCGTGTTGCAAAAACAACACAGGTAAGAAAATTGTCATATTCTGAACGATCCATTCATTGCAGCGACAGCCGCGAGGGCCATTTAGAGCCCCGGGCCGCGACCCAAAGGGCGTGGTCCGAAGGAATGAAAAGGAAAAGATTATGAAGAAGTTCGCAGTTGCTGCCGCTCTCCTCTCGGCTGCCGTCGCCACCACCCCTGCCTTTGCTGCCGATGGCGGCGAAGCCCGCGTCGAAGTGCGCGGCGGTTACATCACCGGCAGCGGTTTCGACGACGCCACCCTCGGCGTTGCGGGCGGCTATGATTTCGACCTCGGCTCGACCGCTTTCGGCGGCGCCGAAATCGCCGGCGACAAGGTCCTGATCGACGGCGCCAAGGTCCAGTTCTCGGCCGGTGGTCGTGCGGGCGCCAAGATCGGTGCCAACGGCAAGCTCTATGCCAACGCCGGTTACACCTTCGGCCAGATCGACGATCCCTATGTCGGTGCCGGCTACCAGCACAAGCTGGGCCAGAACCTGTACGGCAAGGTCGAGTATCGCCACCAGTTCCTCGGCAACAACGTCAACGACTTCGACACCTTCGCTGTCGGTCTCGGCTTCGCGTTCTGATCTTTCGGAACAGCGATATGACACGGAAAGGGGCGGCCTGCGGGTCGCCCCTTTTCTTTTGTGGGAATGGCCGGAAGCGGCCGATCTTGCTCTTCGTCATCCCGGACTTGATCCGGGATCCATTCCCGCAGCGTTGAAAGAATGGATCCCGGATCAAGTCCGGGATGACGAAAGAAAAGGACGCAACTCGCATTCCAAGCTGCTCTCCCCTTCCCTTTCCCATCCACCCGCGCCACGGTGCGCGCATGACCGCCTTCGCCTATATCGCCGCTGCACTGGCAGAGATCGCCGGATGCTTCGCCTTCTGGGCGTGGCTGCGGATGGACAAGTCGGTCTGGTGGACCCTGCCGGGGCTGGCGTCGCTGGCGCTGTTCGCGTGGTTGCTGACGCTCGTCGATACCGATCATGCCGGGCGCGCCTATGCCGCTTATGGCGGGGTCTATATCGTCGCGGCGCTGTTGTGGCTGTGGGCGGTCGAGGGCGCGCGGCCCGACCGCTGGGATCTGATCGGCGCCGCGATCTGTCTCGGCGGCGCGGCGCTGATCCTGTTCGGTCCGCGCGGGGGCTGACGATCCCGCGCGGCGCCGAGTTTATTTGAGCGCGTCGAGCGAAGCGCCGAAATTGATGTGATAGGGCTGACCGCCGAGCACGAGCGCGGGAACCGATTGGACACCCGCGGCCTCCGCTTCCGCGACGCGACCCGGATTTTCGCCGAGGTGAACGCTTTCGACGGTATAGCGCGCGGGATCGATCGCTTCGGCGACTGCCTGTTCGGCATCGACGCAAACGCCGCAACCGGCGTGATAGAAAATCGCTTTCTGGGTCATCGTTCTTCTCCTTCGATCGATCGCAATGGTAGCGAGTCGATACAAATCATATGCCATCCGCAATATGGGTTGAGCAAATGGTTTTTAGTCGATACCATTTGCTCATGACCGACCGGCTATCCGACCTGCTGACTCGTGCGGCGCGGCTGATCGCGGGGGATGGCTATTGGGCGGGATTGAAGCCCGCCCAATGGCAGGCCCTGCGCTATCTTGCCGTCGCCAATCGCTTTTCCCGCACCCCCGGTGCGCTGACCGCGTGGCTGGGCCAGACGAAGGGGACGGTGTCGCAGACGGTCGCCGCGCTCGAACGCAAGGGACTGGTCATGCGGTCGGAGGATCGGGACGATCGCCGTCTCGTCCGGCTGGCGCTGACCCCGGCGGGACGAGCGCTGCTGGCCGAGGCCCCCGAAACGGTCGCCGATGCGATGACTGCCGGCCTGACCGGCGACGAGCGCGCCGCGCTCGCACCGCTGCTGGCACGCATGCTGACCGAACATCTGACGCGGCGCGGCTACCGTCCGTTCGGCCTGTGCGCCGAGTGCCGCCATTTCATCCGCAATGCTGCGGACGGTGCGCCCCATCGCTGCGGCCTGCTGGCACTGCCGCTGTCGGCCGAGGATGCCGGCGCGATCTGTGTCGAGCAGGAGGCGGCATGAGCATAAAGATCGACGCGGTATTGACCGGCAAGGCGCGCGCCTTTCGCGGCGACGAGACCAGCGCGATCGGCAAGACGCCGTTCGAGGGCGCGCGCGCCGTCCGCCGCCTCGGCATCGACGGCGACGAGCAGGCCGACCTGACGGTGCACGGCGGGGTCGACAAGGCGATCCATCATTATCCGCGCGACCATTATGGCTGGTGGGCGGAGGCGCTGGGCGGCCACGCCCTGCTGACGGCACCGGGCGCGTTCGGCGAGAATATCTCGACCGAGGGGCTGGTCGAACGCGATCTTTGCATCGGCGACCGCTTCCGCCTCGGCACGGCGCTGGTCGAAGTCAGCCAGGGGCGCCAGCCGTGCTGGAAGCTGGGACACCGCTTCGGCATCGCCAGCGTCCCCGCGACGGTGGTGACGAGCGGGCGCAGCGGCTGGTATTATCGCGTGATCGAGGACGGCGCGGTCGCGGCGGGCGATACGCTCGACCTGATCGAACGGCCGCTGCCCGAATGGAGCGTCGAGCGGGTGTTCCGGCTGCTGATCGGCGGCGGCGGCAAACGCGAGCCGGGCGCATTGCGCGAGCTGGCCGCGATGGAAGCGCTGGCGACGACATGGCGGGCGCGGGCGGCGAAATTGCTGCCATAAAGCAGGATTTTTTGATGGAATCGTCATCCCGGCGAAGGCCGGGATCTCGCCCTCGCTTCCTGACGCACCGGCGAGATCCCAGCCTTCGCCGGGATGACGAGATAAAGAAGGTATGGCTTCAGTCTAACCCTATCACATTCTACCCCTCATCCCTTCGTTAACGGGAGTTCGGCAACGCATCCTCCACCAGCGGCGCAAGCCCCGCAGCCACGATCTTCACCCCCCCGGCGTTGGGGTGGATGTGATCGCCGAGCATCAACTCGGGCTTCCCCACGACATTATCGAGAATGAAGGGATAGAGGCTGGTACCATATTTGGTCGCAAGTTCGGGATAAATAGGATTGAATTTCCTGGCATAATCCGGCCCCATGTTCGGCGCCGCGACCATGCCGGTGAGCACCACTGGGATGCCGCGCCTCTTGAGCTCGGCGAGCATCGCATCGAGATTGGCGCGCGTCTGCGCGGCGTCGATCCCGCGCAGCATGTCGTTGCCGCCGAGCCCGAGCAGGACGAGCGCGGGCTTCGCCTTCGCATTGTCGAGCACATAGGCAAGCCGCTGCCGTCCCGCCGCGCTGGTGTCGCCCGAAACCCCGGCATTCTGGACCCGCGCGACGACGCCGTCGGCGGCGAGCGCCGCCTGCAATTGCGGCGCGAGCCCTTCCTTCGGGCCGAGCTGATAGCCGGCATAGAGGCTGTCGCCGAAAGCGATGATCAGCGGCGCATTCGCTGGGATCGCCGCCGCTTTTGCTTCACCGGCCTTGCCCTTCGCCGGCGCCGCGGGCGCCTCGGCCGAACCGCAGGCGGCGAGCGGTTGGCAAAGCGCGATCATAGAACCATATATCAAGGCAGAACGCCATCCGGCCGTTTTCATTTCCAAAGGGCTCCTTCTTGACCGACGCCTCACGCGCTTCGCCGGATTTGGCAATCGCTGCCCACAATGTGACGCTGACGCTGGGGAGCGACAAGGCCCCGGTCGAAATATTGCGCGGGGTCGATCTGGAGGTCGCGGCCGGAACCTCGGTCGCGCTGCTCGGGCCGTCGGGATCGGGGAAAAGCTCGCTGATGGCGGTGCTCGCCGGGCTCGAACGCGCGGGGGGCGGGACGATCCGCGTCGCGGGGCTCGATTTCGGCGCGATGGACGAGGATGCGCTGGCGCGGGCGCGGCGCGGGCGGATCGGCATCGTCTTGCAGGCCTTTCACCTGCTGCCGACGATGACCGCGCTCGAAAATGTCGCGGTGCCGCTGGAACTGGCGGGGATCGCCGATCCGTTCGGCAAGGCGCGCGCCGAGCTCGAAGCGGTCGGGCTCGGCCATCGCCTGACCCATTATCCCGCGCAGCTTTCGGGCGGCGAGCAGCAGCGCGTCGCCATCGCCCGCGCGATGGCGAGCGCGCCCGCGATCATCTTCGCCGACGAGCCGACGGGCAATCTCGACACCGCGACGGGGCAGGCGATCATCGAGTTGATCTTTGCGCGCCGCGCCGCGCTGGGCGCGACTTTGCTGATCATCACCCACGATCCCGAACTGGCCGAGCATTGCGACCGCGTGGTCGTGATGTACGATGGGCGGATCGAGGAAAGGGCGTGAACGGCGTCGAACGATCCTCCCCCATCGGGGGAGGGGGACCACCCGAAGGGTGGTGGAGGGGCGCAGGCAGATCGATGCACGGTCGAAAGAAGGCGCAGAGAGGCACCTGCCCCTCCACCATGCTTCGCATGGTCCCCCTCCCCGTGCCGGGGAGGATCTGATGCTTCCCTTCGCCACCCTCTGGCGGATTGCGCGGCGCGACCTCGCGGCGCGGATTCGCGGGCTTCGGTTGCTCGCAGTCTGCCTGTTCCTCGGCGTCGCGACGCTCGCCGCGATCGGCAGCCTGACGAGCGGCATCACTTCCGAACTCGAAGCGCGCGGGCAGACGATCCTCGGCGGCGACATCGAGTTCAGCCTGCCGCAGCGCGAAGCCACGGGCGAAGAGATGGCGGGGTTCCGCAGCATCGGCACGCCGTCCTCAACGGTGCGGCTGCGCGCGATGGCGAACGCGCCGGGCGGCGACGCGCTGCTGTCGGAGTTGAAGGCGGTCGACGGCGCCTATCCGCTATATGGCACGATGCGGCTGGAGAGCGGTGCGCGGCGCGGCGCACCGCCGTCGGGCGCGATCTGGATCGGCAAGGACCTCGCCTCGCGGCTCGACCTGAAAGTCGGCGGGCCGTTGAAGTTCGGCGAAAGGACCTTCCGGATCGACGGCATCATCGCCGAGGAGCCCGACCGGCTGGGCGAGGGTTTCGCGCTCGGCCCGGTCGCGATCATCGGCTTGGCCGACCTGGCCGCGACGCAGCTTATCCAGCCGGGCAGCCTCTACGAAAGCAAATATCGCGTCCGCCTGCCCGCGGGCGCCGATCCCGCGGCGACCGGGAAACGGCTGACCGCAGAGTTTCCCGAAGCGGGCTGGAAGGTCACGGATCGCAGCAACGGCGCGCCGGGAACACGGCGTTTCATCGAGCGGATGGGGCAATTTCTGGCCCTCGTCGGCCTCGCCGCGCTGGTGATCGCGGGGATCGGCGTCGGCAACGGCGTCGCGAGCTATCTCGCCGGCAAGCGGCCGGGGCTGGCGACGCTCAAGATTCTCGGCGCCGACAGCGCGGCGATCCTGCGCATCTATGGCCTGCAGATCCTCGCCGTCGCCGCGGCGGCGATCGGCGCGGGGCTGGTGGTCGGTGCGCTCGCGCCGAGCCTCATCGGCTGGATCGCGGGCGACGTGCTGCCGGTGCGGCCGGGCTTCGCGCTCTATCCGCTGCCGCTCGCGGTGAGCGCCGCCTATGGCCTGCTGATCGCCATCGCCTTCGCGCTGCCGCCGCTCGCGGCGACGCGGCATGTGCCGGCGGCGGGACTCTATCGCGCGACGGTCGACGGCACGGCGCGGATCGACCGGCAGACGGTCATCGCGGTCGGCGCAGCGCTGGCCGCCATCGTCGCGCTGGCGGTCGGCACCGCGCGCGATCCGCTGTTCGCGCTGTCGTTCATCGGCGCGGCGGCGGCACTGTTGCTGATCCTCGTCGGGCTCGGCTGGCTGGTGCGGCGCACCGCGAGCCGCCTCCCGCGGCCGAAGCGACCGCTGCTGCGCCTCGCGCTCGCCAATCTGCACCGGCCGGGCGCGGCGACCGGCGCGCTCGTCGTCGCCCTCGGGCTGGGCCTCACCCTCTTCGTCACCCTCGCCGCGATCCAGACGAGCATCACCGCCGAGATCGCGCGCACCGTGCCGCAGCGCGCGCCAAGCTTCTTCGTCCTCGACATCCCGCGCGACCGCACGGGTGACTTTCGTTCGCTGGTGACCGATGCCGCGCCCGATGCCGCGATCAACATGATTCCGGCGCTGCGCGGCAGCATCACCGAATTTCATGGGCAACGCGTCGACGAGCTGGCCGAACTGCCCGAAGGCGCCTGGGTGCTGCGCGGCGATCGCGGGCTGACCTACAGCCCTACCTTGCCGAGCGGCAGCACGCTGGTTGGCGGCGCATGGTGGCCGGCCGATTACAAGGGGCCGCCGCTGGTCAGCGTCGAGCAGGAGGTCGCAGCATCGCTGGGGCTGAAGCTCGGCGATACGCTGTCGGTCAATGTGCTCGGCGTCGAGGTGCAGGCCAAGGTCGCGTCGCTGCGTACCGTCGAGTGGGACAATTTCGGGCTCAACTATGTCCTCGTCTTCTCGCCCGGCGCCTTCGACGCGGCGCCGCACAATATGGTCGCGACCGTCGCGGTGCCGCCGAAGGCCGAGGCCGGGCTCGCGCGCAGCATCCCGCGCGCCTTCCCTTCGGCCTCGCTGATCGAGGTGCGCGACGTCGTGTCGCAGGTCACGACCCTGCTCACCCAGATGAGCCAAGCGATCGCCGCGGCGGCGAGCATCGCGATCCTCGCCGGCATCGCGGTGCTGATCGGCGCGATCGCGGCGAGCCGCGAGCGGCGCGTCTACGACAGCGTCATCCTGAAACTGCTCGGCGCCACGCGCGGGCAGATATTGGGGGCGCAGGGGCTGGAATATGCGGTGCTTGCGGGGATATTGGCGCTGCTTGCGCTGGGGCTCGGCCTTGCCGGCGCCTGGTATGTCGTGACGCAGCTTTTCGATTTCCGCTTCGCGCCCGATCCGGCGATCGTCGGCGCAACGCTGCTCGGCGGCGCGGGCCTGTCCTTCCTGATCGGGATCGCGGGAAGCTGGCCGCTGCTCTCGGCCAAGCCCGCGCAGGCGCTGCGGAGCCTTTAGGACAGCAACCGCACCACCGCCGAGATTGCGGCAACGCCCAGTACGACCGCGACCATCGCCTGCCACACATGCGGCGGCACGCGGCCGAACTGGCGACCGCCGACACGGTTGCCGAGCCACATGGGCACGAAAAGCAGCAGCGCGAGCAGGAACAGGCGCTGCGTCGCGATCCCGACCCATAGCGCCGCCGCGGTGCCGGCAATCGCGGTGAGGAAGAAGATCAGCAGCATCGACGCGCGCGCGGTCTTGGGCTCGAGGCGGCGGCGCAGATAGAAGGGCACGACCGGCGGCCCCGGCATCGCGGCGAAGCCGGTGAGGATGCCCGAGGCGACCCCGGTACCGATCACCGCGGCGCGGCCCGGCCTGTGCCCCTCGGGCTGTTTGGGGAGCAGCACGGCGACGAACGCCCCCACCGCGACCACCGTGATCAGCAGCCGCGCGACATCGGGCCGCGTTACGCCCAGCACCGCCATGCCGATGGGGGTCGTCACCATCGCGATCAGCCCGATCGGCAGCGCCGTGGCGCGGTCGGCATCGGCATGGATCAGCCCCAGCCCGACCGGCCCGATCAGCAGTTGCAGCAAGATGCCGAGCACCACCGCCTGTGCCGGCGGAATGATCAGCCCGAGCAGCGGCACGAGGATGATCGCCATGCCGAACCCGGTCAGCCCGCGCACAAAGGCCGCACCGAACGTCATCACCGCCGCACCGATGAGCGTCAGCGGCGCGAAGCCGAGGATCGGGTGCAGGCCGGTCAAGCCGTGCGCAGATCCGGCGGCGTCGCTTCGCCCTTCAGCATCGCGATCGCCTCGGCGAGCGGCAGGATGCGCTGGCCGTCCTGGCCGAGGGTGCGGATCGCGACCGTGCCTTCGTCAGCCTCGCGCTTACCTACGACGAGCAGGTACGGAACCTTCTGCAGGCTGTGCTCGCGCACCTTGTAGTTGATCTTTTCGTTGCGCAGGTCGGCCTCGACGCGGACGCCGGCGGCGGTGAGCTGCTCGACGGCGTCCTTCGCATAATCGTCGGCATCGCTGACGATCGTCGCGACCACCGCCTGCACCGGCGCGAGCCAGGTCGGGAACCGGCCGGCGAAATGCTCAATCAATATGCCGATGAAGCGCTCGTAGGTGCCGAGGATGGCGCGGTGGAGCATCACCGGGCGGTGGCGTTCGCCATCCTCGCCCACATAGGAGGCGTCGAGGCGTTCGGGCATCACGCGGTCGGACTGGATCGTCCCGCATTGCCACGTCCGGCCGATCGCGTCGGTCAGGTGGAATTCGAGCTTGGGGGCATAGAAGGCGCCCTCGCCCGGCAGCTCCTCCCAGCCATAATCGTCGTTCGCCATACCCGCGCGTTCGACGGCTTCGCGGAGTTCAGCCTCGGCCTTGTCCCACATCTCTTCGGTGCCGAAGCGCATATCGGGACGCAATGCGAGCTTTACGGCATATTTTTCGAACCCGAGCTGCTTGTAGACGCGGTCGAGCAGCGCGCAGAAATCGCGCACTTCCTCGACGATCTGGTCCTCGCGGCAGAAGATATGGCCGTCGTCCTGCGTGAACTGGCGCACGCGCATGATGCCGTGCAGCGCGCCGTGCGGCTCGTTGCGGTGGCAGCAGCCCATTTCGGCCATGCGCAAAGGCAGGTCGCGATAGCTCTTGATCCCCTGACGGAAGATCAGGACATGCGCGGGGCAGTTCATCGGCTTGAGCGCCATCCACTCGGCGTCGTTCGAGACGATCGGCCCCTCATCCTCGGTGTTCGGGATTTCGTCGGGGATGACGAACATATTCTCGCGATATTTGCCCCAGTGGCCCGACTGCTCCCACTGGCGCGCGTCCATGACCTGCGGGGTCTTGACCTCCTGATAGTCGGCGCCGTCGATCGCGCGGCGCATATAGGCCTCAAGCTCGCGATAGATGCGATAGCCCTTGGGGTGCCAGAAGACGCTGCCGTGCGCCTCTTCCTGGAGGTGGAACAGGTCCATCTCGCGCCCGATCTTGCGATGGTCGCGCTTCGCGGCCTCTTCAAGGCGCACGAGATGTTCGGCGAGCTGCTTTTTGTTGAGCCAGCCGGTGCCGTAGATGCGCGAAAGCTGCGCATTCTTCTGATCGCCGCGCCAATAGGCGCCCGACACGCGCGTCAGCTTGAACGCGGCGGGATCGAGCTTGCCGGTCGAGGCCAAGTGCGGCCCGCGGCACATGTCCATCCAGCCTTCGCCGCTGCGGTAGACGGTCAGTTCCTCGCCCTCGGGCAGTTCGGCGGCCCATTCGGCCTTGAACGTCTCGCCCTCGGCGCGCCATTTGGCGATGAGCTTGTCGCGCTCCCACACTTCGCGCGTGAGGGGAAGGTCGGCGGCGATGATGCGGCGCATCTCCTCCTCGATCAGCGGCAGTTCGTCGTCGCGGAACGCGCCATGCTCGGCGGTCGGGGCGAAGTCGTAATAGAAGCCGTCGTTCGTCGAGGGGCCGAAAGTGATCTGCGTGCCCGGAAACAGGCTCTGCACCGCTTCCGCCAGCACATGCGCATAATCGTGGCGCACGAGTTCGAGCGCGTCGGCCTCGTCGCGGCTCGTCACCAGCGCGAGGTTGGTATCTTCCTCCAGCGGACGCATGATGTCGCGCAGTTCGCCGTCGATCTTCGCGGCGAGCGCGGCCTTGGCGAGACCGGGGCCGATGTCCGCAGCGATCTGCGCCGGGGTGGTTCCGCGCGCGACTTCACGGGCAGAGCCATCGGGAAGGGTGACGCGGATCATCTGGGACATCGGGAAAAGGAGCCTTTCTGGGCAGGATTGCCGCGCTCCTTTGCCAGCGCGCGAAAGCAGCGGCAAGGGCCGTTTTCATGCCCAGGGGTTGCAATGATACATTGTATCATTATGTGCGGTGCCATCCGCCCGCCGAAAGCCCTGTTCCGAAAGCCCCACCATGTGCCTCCCCGCCCGCCCTTCGCTGCGCTCGCGCGCCGCCGACCTGCTCGGCGTCGGCCTGTCGCTCGCCTGCCTGATCCATTGCCTCGCGCTGCCGCTGCTGCTGCTCGCGGCGCCGGCGCTCAGCGCCTGGCTGGCGCTGCCCGAGGCGTTTCACGCGATCGTCCTGCTGCTCGCGGCGCCGGCGGCGGCGCTCGCGCTGTCGGACGGGTGGCGGCGGCATCGGCATCCTTATCCCGTCGCGGCGGCGCTGACGGGTATCGCGCTGCTCGCCGCCGGGCTCGCCGCGCATGAAGGCTGGATCGCGGGGCTCGATCCCGAAACCGGCGACCGCCTGCTCACCTCGCTCGGCGCGCTCGGTCTGGCGAGCGCCCACATCGCCAATTGGCGGCTCCGCCACGGCAAGACTCCGCCCGGCATCTGAACGCGCGGGGTTGGCTTACTTGTCATTGTGTAAATGACGCTTGACAATCACAAATCATGATGTCAATGTCCCTTTACTGATTAACAAGGGAACTTGACCAATGCCGAAAACCCTCCGCATCCTCGCCCTGCCCGCCGCGATCGCGGCCCTTGCAGGGGCGGCCGGGCTGGTGTCGCCCGGCCTGACCAGCACGCTGATCGTCGCGCTGCCCGCCTTCACCGCGGCGCTGCTGATCGCCAAGCGGCACGAAGCCGCGCTGGCGAAAGGCTGAAGCGATGGCGATGAATCCCGCGCAGCGGCGCTATATCGGCCGCATGATCCCGGTCAGCATCGCTTATGTGGCCGCGATCTTCCTTGCCAGCAGCCTCGTTCCGAACGGGTCGCCCGCGACCCCGTTGACCGTCGCCATCGCGCTGGTCCCCGGCCTTGCGGTCGTCGGCTTCATCTGGGCGATGGGCAGCTATTTGTTCGAGCTCAAGGACGAATATGTGCGGCTGCTCGAAGTGCGCAAGGCGCTGATCGCGACCGCCCTGACCCTGGGCGTCAGCGCGACCTGGGGGATATTGGAAATCTACACCAATGTGCCGCGCCTCGCGATCTTCTGGGTCTTTCCGATCTGGTGCGTCGGCCTTGCCATCGGCGGGCTGGTCAACCGGCTGACGCTCGGGGCCGGCGGAGGGTGTCCATGAGGAACCGCCTCAAGGTGCTGCGCGCCGAGCGCGACTGGAGCCAGGGGGATCTGGCCGAGCGGCTCGAAGTGTCGCGCCAGTCGGTCAACGCGATCGAGACGGGGAAATACGACCCCTCGCTCCCCCTCGCCTTTCGCATCGCCGACCTGTTCGGCCTCCCCATCGAAGAGATTTTCCTGAAGGATTGATGATGAAAAAACTCGCTATCGCCGCTTTGTTCACTCTGCTGGTCGCGAACCTTGCCGGTCACGCCAACGCCGCGGAAGCCCCGACCGAGGGCGCCTGTTCGGCCGACATCACGCTCGGCAAGAGCGTGACGATCCTGAACGAGGGTCAGGGCCCCGACGTCATCCTGATCCCCGGCCTGTCGACCCCGCGCGCGGTGTGGGACCCGACCGCCGAGCGGCTGAAATCGAAATACCGGCTCCACATCGTCCAGATCCGCGGTTTCGGCGACGATGCCGGTCCGAACGCCGAGGGACCCGTGCTGCCGCGCGTCGTCGAGGATGTCCACGGTTTCATCGCCGACTGCATCGCCGGACAGGACCGTCCCGCCCCGGCGATCATCGGCCATTCGCTCGGCGGCCTGACCGCGATGATGATCGCGGCGCGCACCCCGGACGACGCCGGCAAGCTGATGGTCGTCGACAGCCTGCCCTTCTTCGGGATGCTGTTCGGCCCGACCGCGACCGTCGCCACTGTCGAACCGCAGGCGGCCGCGATGCAGAAGATGCTCGCCGCGAAGAGCAATGCGGAGGCCGACGACCAGACGCTGCAGATCATGTCGGCGACCGATGCCGGCCGCGCCCAGGTCAAGGCGTGGACCAGGACCGCCGACGCCCGGGTGGCGGCGCAACTCGTGTACGACGACATGACCACCGACCTGCGCCCCGAACTCGGCGCGATCAGCGCGCCGTTCACGATGCTCTATCCCTTCGATGCGAGCGCGATGCCGGCCGAGATGGTCGACGGCCTCTACAAGGGCGCCTTCGCCACCGCAAAGACCGCGACGCTGAAGCGGATCGACGGCAGCCGCCACTTCATCATGCTCGATCAGCCCGCCGCCTTTGCCGCCGCGGTCGACGCCTTCCTCGCGAATTGACGGCACCCCGGCGCGCCGCCCTTGCGGGAGACGGGCTCTCCCGCTAGGGCGGCGGCAGCCGGAAAGGAGCCACCCCAGATGTTCAAGCGCCTGTTCGTCGATCACCCGAAGAGCGTCGATGAAAATTACGTCGAGCATTTCGGCGTTGCGTCGAAATTCGGGGTGACGATGATCTTCGGCGGCCTCTGCGCGCTGGTCCATGCGGTCGTCCCCGGCTGGTGCATCACCACCGGCAGCGACACGATCCGCCGCCTGAACAGGATCATGGTCGAACAGCGCAGCGCCAAGGGGCTCGCGACGATCCAGATGAACACGGTCGATTGGGTCATCTGACGCCGGTGGAAACACCCCCCCATTATCTCGACCGGTCCGATCGTCCGCGCCTAGCCTATCACCATGTCGCGGGCCGGGGGCCGACGATCGTCTTTCTGCCCGGCTATATGTCCGACATGGCGGGCGGCAAGGCGACCGCCCTGTTCGATTGGGCCGCATCCGAAGGCCGCGCCTGCCTGCTGCTCGATTATGCCGGCTGCGGATTGTCCGACGGGCTGTTCGCCGACCAGACCCTGATCGACTGGCGCGGCGATGTGCTCGACCTGATCGATGCGAAGACCGATGGGCCGGTGCTGATCGTTGGATCGTCGATGGGCGGCTGGCTGATGCTGCTCGTCGCGCTCGCGCTTGCCCGGCGTGACGCGATGGGACGCGTTGCCGGGCTTGTAGGCATTGCGGCGGCGCCCGACTTCACCGACTGGGGTTTCTCGCCCGAGGAGAAGGCGATCATCCTCGCCGAAGGGGCGCTGGTCGAGGACACATCCTACAGCGACCAGCCCTATGTCACCACGCGCGGCTTTTTCCAGTCGGGCGAGGCGAACCGGCTGCTCGATGCCGACATCCCGCTCGCCTGTCCGGTGCGGCTGTTGCACGGGCAGGAGGATGGCGACGTTCCGCCCGCGATCAGTCTGCGCCTCGCTGCGGCGCTCGCCAGCGAAGACGTGCAGGTGACATTGGTCAAGGGCGGCGATCACCGCCTGTCGCGCGACGGCGACATCGCGCTCTTAATCGATACCGTCGCGCATTTGGCGGCCGCAAATTAAACTTTGATTGAAAAAAATCCGTTCCCCCGCGAAGGCGGGGGTCCATCTCCGGTGGGCGCAAGCTCGAACCGTCCGGAGATGGGTCCCCGCCTTCGCGGGGACACAAAGCGTTTCAAAGGATCATCATGGCTCGCAGCGACTTCAAATTCCACGTCACCAAGCGCGTCCGTTATGCCGAGATCGACGCGCAGCGCGTCGTGTTCAACAGCCGCTACCTCGAATATTTCGACATCGGCATTACCGAATATTGGCGCGCGGTGGGCGTCTACGATCGCTGGCCCGACCATAGCAGCCCCGAATTTCACGTCGCGCACGCCGAAGTCGATTACAAGGTGCCGATCCTTCTCGACGAGGAGATCGACATCTGCGTGCGCTGCTCGCGCGTCGGCCGCAGTTCGATGACCTTCCTGTTCGAGCTCCACGGCAAGGGCGCCGACGACCTGCGCGCTACGGGCGTCGAGGTCAGCGTCCACGTCGCCGAAGCGCGCGGTGCGCCGACGCCTGCGCCGGATGATTTCATCGCATTGTTCGAAGCATTTGAAGGACGGGCTCTTCGCGCCTAACATGGGCGCATGACCCAATATCTTCACACGATGATCCGCGTGTCGGATCCCGACGCCACGATCGATTTCTTCAAGCTGATCGGGCTCGAGGAAGTGCGCCGTTTCGACAGCGAGGCGGGCCGCTTCACGCTGATCTTCCTCGCGCCGCCGGGACAGGCGGGCGTCGCCGAGGTCGAGTTGACCTATAACTGGCCGCCCGAGGACGGCAGCGCGCCCGAAGCCTATACGGGTGGGCGCAATTTCGGCCATCTCGCCTATCGCGTCGACGATATCTATGCGACTTGCCAGCGGCTGATGGACGCCGGGGTGACGATCAACCGCCCGCCGCGCGACGGGCATATGGCGTTCGTGCGCTCGCCTGACGGCATTTCGGTAGAACTATTGCAGGACGGCCATCTGCCGCCGCAGGAACCCTGGGCCTCGATGCCCAACACCGGCGTCTGGTAAATCGGTCAAGGCTGACCGCCCGGCGCTCCGTCTGGGAGGCATGAGGCCGGAAGAAAGGAGATATTCGTGAGCCCGCTCGACATCGTCCGCATTCCGGTCCTCAATGACAATTATGTCTGGCTGGTCCACGATTCCGACAGCCAGGCGACGATGGTCGTCGATCCCGCCGTCGCCGAGCCCGTGCTCGAAGCGGCGGCGGCGCGTGGCTGGACGATCACCGACATCTGGAACACCCATTGGCACCCCGATCACACCGGCGGCAACGCGGCGATCAAGGAAGCGACAGGCTGCACGATCACGGGCCCGGCGGCGGAATATGAACGCATCCCGACGCTCGATGTGCGGGTGACGGGCGGCGACCGCGCCCGGCTGGGCGCGCATGTCGCCGAGGTCTGGGACGTGCCCGCGCATACCGCCGGGCACATCGCCTATCATTTCGCGACCGACGACGCGATCTTCGTCGGCGACACCATCTTCGCGATGGGCTGCGGCCGGTTGTTCGAGGGCACCGCCGAACAGATGTTCACGAACATGCGGCGCTTCGACGCGCTGGGCGATGCGACGCGCGTCTATTGCGCGCACGAATATACGCTGTCGAACGCACGCTTCGCGGTCACCGTCGACCCCGGCAACGCCGCGCTCGCCGAACGGCTGGCGGCGGTCGAGGCGGCGCGGGCGGCGGGCGAGCCGACGGTACCGACCAGCATCGGCGCCGAGCGCGCGACGAACCCCTTCCTCCGCGCCGCCACGGCGGCCGAACTGGGTCGCATCCGCGCGCTGAAGGACGCCGCCTGATGCCGCGACTTCACCATCCGTTCATTTCGAAACCGTCAGCATCACCGATGCTGCAAGGAGCCTGACGATGACCCTGACGATAACGGGCACCGCGTTGATCCGCGCCGCGGCACTGACGCTGCTGGCCGCGCCGATGATGGCAAGCTGCGCCCCCGGCGGCACCGCCGAAGCCGGCGCCGCGGCGCTCAGCCCCAAGCAGGCCGAACAGCTCGACAAACAGCTCGCGGGCAAGGTGCCGGGCGAGCCGGTCCAGTGCCTGCCCAGTTATCGCACGACCGAGACGATCCGCATCTCGGACAACATCCTGCTCTATCGTGCGGGCGGCAAGCTCGTCTACCGCAACGACCTCAAGGGAAGTTGCCCGGGCCTCGCGCGCGACAGCGACATCATGGTCGTGCGTCAGTTCGGCTCATCGACCTGTGAAGGCGATTTCTTCCATCTGGTCGACCGCAGCAGCGGCATTCGCGGCCCGACCTGCGTCTTCGGTCCATTCGTCCCCTATCGCAAACCGGCGGGGGACGCTGGCTGAGTCACGGGCTCAGTCCGCAGGCGGGGCTCCGGTTTGCACCGAGCTCTTTCGGGTCGCATCCCCGCCTGCAACCTCAGCACTCGCATCGAACTAGCGTCCGCTACGCACCTGCCGGGTCGCTAGCGTCCGCGCCTGCTCGACATACCAGTCGTCGGCGCTGGTTCGGCCATCGACCTTTGCGCGCTGCGCATATTCGGGTGCGAGATTCCGGACCCCGGAACCGACGGCCAATCCGACCGACCGCGCCCATTCGACCGTTTCCGCCTGACCGTGGGCGTTGCTGCGACGTGCGATCTCCGGCTCGATGATCGCAAAGGTCGCATCCTCGGCACGCTTACGCGTCGCCGCGGGAATGCCGCCGATCACCGCTTCGCCGATCGCCGCGCCGCGACTGCCGCTCACATAGCGGGCGGCGATCGCACGCGCGCTTTCGACATACCATTTATCGGCGCCGACACCTCGGCGCCGGTATTCGGCGTTCAGCGCGCCGACCTGCCGGCCGGTATCGCCCGCCGCCTTGTTGAGCCATTGACCGGCATTGGCATTGCCATAGGCCTGCAGCCGGCGCCGATATTCGGCATTGAGGACGGCCATCACCGCATTTTCGGCTTGGTTGGCGACCGCCGACGCGATGCCGGTCGGACGCGGCCGCGTCGCTCTGCCCTCGCAGCCGCTGAAGCGCCGGTTGGCATCGTAGCAGACGCCGTTACGCGCATCGCTGCTGCGTGTCTGGTCGATCTGGTCCTGATTGATATTGTACCAGACGTTGGTCGTCAGCGTCGCCTGAAACATCTGCTGCGCGCACTCGACGCATTGCGCCTGGACGGGCGCTGCCCAGAGACTGCCGAGCAGGCACAGGATCGAGACAGAATAACGCATTGGAGGCCACCTCTCGTATCAGCTTGTCCGTCATCCGGACATGGCCCCCTCTTCCTTACGCCCTTCTGAACGTGAAGAGTCAAGCCACTGATCTTGCGCGGCAATCGCTTCTGCTTACCCGTCAGCCGCCGTACAGCGCCGCGATCTTGTCCTCATAGACCTGCCGCAGGATATGCCGCCGGATCTTCATCGAGGGCGTCATCTGCTCATTCTCGATGGTGAAGGGTTCGTCGGCGAAGTCGAACTTGCGCACCTTTTCGATCACCGAGAGCTGCTCGTTGACGCGGTCGACGGCGGCGCGGACGGCGGCGCGGAATTTTTCATGCTCGCGGAGCCGCTCGAGATCCTTGGGCAGCCCCTCCGCCTCGGCCCATTCGGCCATCCATTCGGGGTCGGGAACGAGGATGCCGACGAGATGCGGGCGCTTGTCGCCATAAACCATCGCCTGCAAAATCTCCGGCTGGAGCGTCAGCATCCCCTCGACGCGCTGCGGCGAGACATTGTCGCCCTTGTCGTTGACGATCAGATCTTTCTTGCGGTCGGTAATGACGATCCGGCCCTTGGCGTCAATATGACCGATGTCGCCGGTGTGGAGCCACGGCCCCTTGTCGGGCTCCACCGGATCGACGACGAGCACGCGCTCGGTCTCCGGCTGGTTGCGCCAATAGCCCTTCATCACCAGTTCGCCGCGGACGAGGATTTCGCCGTCGTCGGCGATCTTCACCTCGGTGTTCATCAGCGGCGGGCCGACGGTGTCCATCTTGAGCCCAGCGGCGGGGCGGTTGCAGCTGATCACCGGCCCCGCCTCGGTCTGCCCATAGCCTTGCAGCAGGGTCAGGCCGATCGAGTGGAAAAAGACCCCGATTTCGGGATTGAGCGGCGCGCCGCCCGACACCAGCGCCTTCATCCGGCCGCCGAAGCGCTGCTGGATCTTGGGGCGGAACAGCTTGTTGAGGAGGAGGTCGACGGGGCGGTCGAACACGCCCATGCGGCGTTCATAATCCTTTTCGCCGACGCGCAGCGCCTGCCCCAGCATCCAGTTCGCAAGCTTGCCCTGCTTCTCGACCGACTTGATCATCCGCGCGCGGATCACCTCGAACAGCCGCGGCACGACGACCATGATCGTCGGCTTCGTCTCCTCGATGTTCGAAACGAGCTTTTCGAGCCCCTCGCTGTAATAGATTTGCGCGCCGACCATGATCGGCAGGAACTGCCCGCCCGAATGCTCATAGGCGTGGCTCAAAGGCAGGAAGGACAGGAAGGTCTCATTCTCGCCGATCCCGAAGTCGTTGACGAGAATCTCGGCCGCCCCGGCGCCATTGTGCAGGATCGCGCCATGATGCTGCATCACCCCGCGCGGCGCGCCGCCCGTGCCGCTGGTGTAGATGATGCAGGCGGTGTCGTCGCGCGTCATCGCGAGCCCGCGCGCCTTCGTCTCCTCGACCCACGCCTCGCCGCCGGTGACGAGCGGGTCCCAGTCGAGTACGCGCACGTCGCCCTGCTGGCCGACGCGCAGGCTTTCCATCGTGATGACGAGCTTGACGTTCGAACGCAGCACCGCGGGCATCAGCGTCCGCGCGAGCTTCGCGGTCGAGACGATCACCGCGCTCGCGCCGCTGTTGTCGAGGATATGCTGGTGATCGCGCTCGGTGTTGGTGGTGTAGGTCGGCACGGTGATGCAGCCCGCCGCCATGATGGCGAGGTCGGCGATGCAGAATTCGGGCCGGTTCTCGCTGACCAGCACGACGCGGTCGCCGTCCTTCAGCCCCAGTTCGCGCAGGTTGTGCGCGAGCGCCGACACCTGGTTCGCGACCTGCCGCCAGCTCAGCGGCTGCCACGCGCGATCGGCCTTGCGCCACAGGAACGGATCTTCGCCGCCCCGCCCCGCGCGGTCGAAGAACATCGCGACCAGACTCGGAAAATGGTCGAGATGGGGGTTTACCAGCTTCATGCCTGCGCCTCTCCTCGGGAGATTATATTGTCATTGGGCCATTCTTAAGGTCAATCGCCACACGATAGAAGCCCATAACCCCTCCGTCATCCCGGCGAAGGCCGGGATCTCGCCGCTGCGCTGTGACGCGAGGGTGAGATCCCGGCCTTCGCCGGGATGACGATGAAAAAGGCCGTAATAATCAGTTCTGCGCCGGCGCGCCATCGACCGACGAGGTGCCGGGGCCGCGCGGATCGGCGGCGCCTTGCCAGCCATCCCCGACCCGCTGGATCGCATTGAGTTTCGAACCGAGGTCGGTCGGCGTGAAGCTGTAGCCGAAAGGCTTCATCTTCGCGGCAATCGCCTCGCCCGCCGCATCATTCTCGATCAGCACGCCCTGCTGGCCGAAGAAGAGGTTGGGAAGTTCCATCGCCGATTTGGCGTCGAGGCCCCAGTCGAGGACGCCGATCAGCGTCTTGGTGACATGCATGATGATCCGCTTGCCCCCCGCCGAGCCGAGCGCGAGCACGACCTTGCCGTCGGGACCATAAACGATCGTGGGTGCCATCGAGGACAGCGGGCGCTTGCCCGCCTGCACCCGGTTCTGCGTGGGCACGCCGTCCTGGATCGGCGCGTGGTCGAAGTCGGTGAGCTCGTTGTTGAGGAAATAGCCGTTCGCCATGAGCTGACTGCCGAAGATGCTCTCGACCGTCGAGGTCATCGACATCACGTCGCCGTCCTTGTCGACGACGACGAAATGCGTCGTCCCCTGCTCCTTGACCGGCGCCGCCGCGGCGCGCGGCTTGGCGCCCGGCGGAGTTCCGGCCTCATAATGCCCCGCGGCGCCGAAGGGCGAGATGAGCTGGCGGCGTTCGGCGAGATAGGCCTTGTCGAGCAGCCCCTTCACCGGCACGTCGACGAAATCGCTGTCGCCGAGATAGGCGGCGCGATCGGCATAGGCGAGCTGCATCGCCTCGGCGAGCAGGTGCCAGCTCATCGGATCGTCCTTGCCCATCGTCTTCATGTCATAGGCTTCGAGTATCCCGAGGATGCCGAACACGGTCGTCGCCCCCGACGAGGGCGGCCCCATGCCGCAGACTTTATAGATGCGATAGGTGGTGCAGACCGCCGGGCGCTCCTTCGCCTTGTAGGCGGCCAAATCCTTGAGCGTGAGCTGGGTCGCGTTGCGCGGCGCCTTCGCGACCGCGTCGCTGATCGCCTTGGCATTGGCGCCCGCGTAGAAGGCCTCGGGGCCGCGCGCCGCGATGTCGCGGAGGATCGCGGCATAGGCGGGGTTCCTGATCGTCGTGCCGACCGGCGCGGGCTTGCCGCCCACATAATAGATAGCGCGCGCCGCCGGGAAGTCCTTCCAAAGCGGCTCGAACTGAACGAGCCAGTTATTGAGCGCGGGGGTGACCTGATAGCCGTCCTCGGCCAGCTTGATCGCGGGCTGGAACAACGCCTTCCATTCGAGCTTGCCCCATTTCTTGTGCGCCATCTCCATCAGCCGGACGTTGCCCGGAACGCCGACCGAGAGGCCGCCCGGAATGATGTCCATATAGGGACGCGGCTTGCCGTCGGGGCCGAGAAAACGCTCGGGCTTGGCGGCGGCGGGCGCGGTCTCACGGCCGTCGATCGTCGAAATGCTGCCGTTCCCGGCATCGTGATAGACCATGAAGCCGCCGCCGCCGATACCGCTCGACTGCGGTTCGACCAATGTCAGCACCGCGACCATCGCGATCGCCGCGTCGGCAGCGCTGCCGCCCTCGTGCAATATCTCGCGCCCCGCCTCGGTCGCGCGCGGATCGGCGGACGAGGTGACGCCCTGCGCGCTCGCGAGCGACGGGAAGGCGATGACGAAGAGGCTGAAGGCCGCAAGGAGTCGTTTGATCATGGGCGCGACATTGGCGCGGGGGTCGGGACAGCGCAACCCTTGTTCCCCCTCCCGCAAGCGGGAGGGGAAATCAGTCGCCTGCCCCCACCGCATCGCTCACCCGCGCAAACCCGTCGCGCTTCGCGAGCGTTTCCAGCCCGCGCGCGATGCGTGCGGCGAGCCCCGGCCCTTCATAGACCATCGCCGAATAGATCTGGATCAGGCTGGCGCCCGCGCGGATGCGCTGCCACGCCTGCTCGGCCGAGCCGATACCGCCCGCGGCGATCAGCGGCAGCTTGCCGCCGCTCGCAGCGCGAAAATCCCTGACGCGCTGGAGCGCCAGTTCGGCGAGCGGGGCGCCCGACAGCCCGCCGGCCTCGCCGGCATGGCGCGAGGCAAGCGCCGGCCGCGCGATCGTCGTGTTCGACACGATCACCGCGGCGAGCCCCTTGGCGAAGGCGACCGCGACGATGTCGTCGATGTCGGCGGGCTCAAGATCGGGCGCGACCTTGAGGAATACCGGCTTTGCCGCGCCCTTCGGCTGCGCGGCCGCGACGCCGTCGAGCAAGGCCTCCAGCGCGCCCTTGTCCTGCAAGGCGCGCAGTCCGGGCGTGTTCGGCGACGATATATTCACCGTCAGATAATCGGCGAGCGGCGCCATCGCGGCGGTGCCCTTCGCATAGTCGGCGATGCGGTCGGCGCTGTCCTTGTTCGCGCCGATGTTGATGCCGAGCGGCACCGGCAGGCCGTAACGGCGCAGGCACGCAATGCGATCGGCCGCCCGCGCCTGCCCGCCGTTGTTGAAGCCCATGCGGTTGATCACCGCGCGATCCTCGACCAGCCGGAACAGGCGCGGGCGCGGATTGCCGTCCTGCGGCAACGGAGTCAGCGTCCCGACCTCGACGAAGCCGAAGCCGAAATGCGGCATCGCGTGCGCGACGCGCGCATCCTTGTCGAAGCCCGGGGCGAGGCCGACGGGATTCGGGAAATGCAGCCCGGCCAGGTCGGTCGCGAGCGCCGGACTGGTCAGCGCACGCCGCGCGCGCGGCAACGGCTGGAGCGCGTTCAGCGTCAGGTTATGCGCCGCTTCGCCATCGGTGGCGTGGACGAGCGGACGGACGAGCGCATAGGCGGCGTCGGCGGCGGATGCGAGGAGCGACATGGGCCCGCCATTGCGCGCGCGGGGGCCCTATGGCAAGTCCATCGTCGCAGGAAAACAGGGAGAAAATCGTGTCGCACCGCCGCCTGATCGCCGCATTGTCCGCCAGCCTGATGGCGCTCGTCATGGCCGGCTGTGCCGCGCAGCCCGGCGTCGCCACGCCCGCCGCCGAGGCCGCGCCGGACCAGCAACCCGCGGGGGCCAGCCTCGGCGATTTCTTCCAGAAATATGACGATGCGCAACTCTCACTGAGCCCGCAGGGCAAGGCCTATCGCGGCATTCGCGACGCCGATTATGGCCGCTGGGACGATGTTGGCGACGAGGCGGCGGTCGCGCGCCACAAATTGCAGCAGGCAAGCGCCGACGCGATGCGCGCGAGCTTCGATCCGGCGACGCTTTCCGCCGACTACGCGCTGTCGTTCGAGCTGTTCAACGCACAGGCGGCGCGCGCCGACCGGCTCTTCGCGTGGCGCGACCACGACTATATCTTCGACCAGATGAATGGCGCGCAGAGCCGCCTGCCCGCTTTCCTGATCAACATCCACCGCGTCGCCAACGTCGCCGAGGCCGAAGCCTATGTTTCGCGTATTCGCGGGCTCGGGCCGCTGCTCGATGCGCTGTCGGCCGAATCGGCGAAGCGCGCCGGACAAGGCTATGCGCCGCCGAAATGGGTCTATACCTATGTGCTTTCGGATATCCGCAACCTGCTGAAACCCGACAATGCGGTGATCGAGGATATCACGACAAAGGTCGGCAAGCTCGACGTCGATGCGACCGAAAAGACGCGGTTGATCGCCGCCGCCAAGGCCGCCTGGACCGACAGCGCGGCCCCCGCCTATACCCGCCTGCTCGCCGAGATGGAGCGCCAGCAGGCGGTCGCGCCGACCGAGGACGGCGTCTGGCGGATGCCCGGCGGCAAGGATTATTACGCCGCGCTGCTCGCCAATTATACGACCACCGACATGAGCGCGGCCGAGATCCACGCGCTCGGCCTGTCCGAAGTCGCGCGCATTCACGGCGAGATGGAAGCGATCAGGAAGAAGGTCGGCTTCAAGGGCACGCTGCCGCAATTCTTCGAGCATCTGCGGACGAGCCCGCAATATTATTATACGACCCGCGAGGCCTATCTTTCCGACGTCGCGGCAAAGGTGAAGGCGATGGAGGCACGGCTGCCCGCCTATTTCAACACGCTGCCGAAGGCGTCCTTGCAGGTGAAGGCGGTCGAGGCATTCCGCGAGAAATCGGCGGGCAAGGCCTTTTATCAATCGCCCTCGCCCGACGGGTCGCGGCCCGGCACCTATTATGTGAACCTCTATGACCTGCGCGACATGTCGAAGACCGAACTCGAAGCGTTAGCCTATCATGAGGGCATTCCCGGGCACCACCTCCAGCGCGCGGTGCAGACCGAACTCAGCGGCCTGCCGCCGTTCCGCCGCTTCGGGGGCTTCACCGCCTATACCGAGGGCTGGGGTCTCTATTCGGAGGAACTCGCCAAGGACATGGGCGCCTATACCGATCCCTACAGCGATTTCGGGCGGCTGGGGATGGAGCTGTGGCGCGCGTGCCGCCTCGTCGTCGATAGCGGCATCCACGACAAGCGCTGGAGCCGCGAACAGGCGATCCGGTATCTGAAGGAGAACACGCCCAACCCCGCCGGCGACATCGAGAAAGCGATCGAACGCTATATCGTCTATCCGGGCCAGGCGACCGCCTATCTGATCGGCAAGCTCAAGATCATGGAGTTGCGCACTCGCGCGCAGACCGCGCTTGGGGACCGCTTCGACATCCGCGCCTTCCACGACACGGTATTGCAATCGGGGCCGGTGCCGCTCGACATATTGGAGCGCCGGGTCGATGCCTGGATCGCGAGCGAGAAGCAGGGCTGACACGGAATTGCGGCTTGACGCCTCGCCGCAAATGGAAAATTATGGCGGATAGAAAAAGGCGGCAACAAAGCTGCCTGGGGTCGGTCTCGTCATGTCGGAAACTGCTACGCCAGCGGGCGCGGAGGGCGATGCGCCGTTCGAGCTCCAATATTTCCCGCCCGATCCCGATCTGGCGGAGATGGTATCGAGCTTCTACTTCGTGCGGATCGACATGCCGTTGTTCGACGAGGCCGAGCGCGCCGACCGCCCGCAATTCCGGATCATGAGCACGGCCGAGGGCGAATATGTCTTCCCCGACGGCCATCGCTTTCCCGCCGGGCGCGCGACGATCATCGGCCCCACGAGCGGCAGCGTGCGCGCGATCGGCCGCGGCCCGCTTCGCATCTATGGCTTCGGGATGATGCCCGCGGGCTGGGCGACGCTGATGGGCGATCATGCCGATAAGCTCACCGACCGCGCGATCGATGCCGCCGACCTGTTCGGAAACTGGATCGAGGAGGTGATCGAAACGCTGATCGGCGCGGCCGACACCGCCGAGCGGCTGGTGATCGCCAATAATTTCGTCCGCGAGATCCTGAAGAAGAACGAGCCGGCGCCGGTGTGGTTCACGCGCACCGTCGACCAATGGCTGACCGCATCGATATCGCCGCAGGTTCCCGATCTCGTCGAGGCGACGGGCATGTCGATCCGCTCGGTCGAACGGATGACCAAACATTATTACGGCCTGTCGCCGCGGATGCTGGCACGCAAATATCGCGCGGTGCGCGCAGCCTCCGCGCTCGCGCGCGGCGAATGCCTGGAGGAAGCGCAACTCGGCGACGCCTTTTACGACCAGTCGCACCTGATCCGCGAAATGAAGCGCTTTGCAGGCGCGACACCGGGCCAGCTCGCCCGCCCGACGCTTTATACCGAAGCAACGACCAAGGGGCGCAAGCAGATGGCGGGCAAGGTCAGTCCGCTCGTCTCGGACACCTGATCCCCGACCTGTCCCGGGACAGGACGAAAGAAAATAGCGCCGGATGACGATTTGGCGTTTCCATCCAATCGCGAATCGCGCGGTCGGCATAATTCGAGCTTGCGACCCAGAAGAGCTCTTCCTCTGACGAGGACAGAGACCTTCATCTCGGCACTCGTTCGGCCTCGGCCGGGCGGGTGCCTTTTTCTTTGGACCTCCCAATTCGCGCTTGCTTGCGCCGCGCGCAGCCCTCGCCTATATAAGTGGAGTAATTCGCTCCAGTTAAGAATCATTCGCAATTCCAACGAGGATTTCGTGCGCCTGTCGAACCTTGCCGATTATGCCGTCGTGCTGATGAGCGCCGCCGCGCGCCAGTGCGGATCGGTGGCGCTCAGCGCCGGGATGCTCGCCGAACAGACGGGAATTCCGGGGCCCACCGCGCAAAAGCTGGTGAGCGGCCTCGCGCGTGCCGGCCTGCTCGTCGCTTCGCGCGGCAGCGGCGGCGGTATCCGCCTCGCCCGGCCCGCGGCGGCGATCAGCGTCGCCGACATCATCGAAGCGGTCGAGGGACCGATCGCGCTCACCGCCTGCTGCGACGAGGGGCGGCACGACTGCGGCTTCGAGGGCGCTTGTCAGGTGCAGCCGCATCTGGGCGTCGTCAACGGCGCCGTCCGCGCGGCACTGGACGCGATCAGCCTGGCGAGCCTCGTTAAGCCCCTCCCGCTTGCGGGAGGGGTTTGGGGAGGGCCTGTTGCCACCCCCGCTTCCGCCGACATTCCCTCCCCCAACCCCTCCCGCAAGCGGGAGGGGAGGATAGAAGCATGACCGACAACCCCACCCTCCCCGTCAAGGACCAGGCCGCGCACGATGCCGCGGCGAAGGTCGCCGATTATGAACATGGCTGGTCGTCGGCGATCGAAACCGATTTCGCGCCGAAAGGGCTGAACGAGGATATCGTACGCTTCATCAGCGCCAAGAAGAACGAGCCCGAATGGATGCTCGACTGGCGGCTGAAGGCGTTTCGCCACTGGCTGACGATGACGCCGCCCGACTGGGCGAAGCTCGACGTCCCGCCCATCGATTACCAGGACGCCTATTATTACGCAGCGCCCAAGGCGAAGCCGAAGCTGGCGAGCCTCGATGAGGTCGATCCCGAAATTTTGGAAGTCTACAAGAAGCTCGGCATCCCGATCGAGGAGCAGAAAGTGCTCGCCGGGGTCGAGGGCGCGCGCAAGGTCGCGGTCGACGCGGTGTTCGACAGTGTCAGCGTCGCGACGACCTTCCGCGAGGAACTGAAGCGCGCCGGCGTGATCTTCCTGTCGATCAGCGAAGCGATCCGCGAATATCCCGAGCTGGTGAAGAAGTGGCTCGGCAAGGTCGTGCCGATGCACGACAATTATTTCGCGACGCTCAACTGCGCGGTCTTCTCCGACGGCACCTTCGTTTATGTCCCCGAGGGCGTGCGCTGCCCGATGGAGCTCAGCACCTATTTCCGCATCAATGCCGAGAATACGGGGCAGTTCGAGCGCACGTTGATCATCGCCGACAAGGGCGCCTACGTCTCCTACCTCGAAGGCTGCACGGCGCCGATGCGCGACGAGAACCAGCTCCACGCCGCAGTCGTCGAGCTGGTCGCGCTCGACGATGCCGAGATCAAATATTCGACCGTCCAGAACTGGTATCCCGGCGACGCCGAGGGCAAGGGCGGCATCTATAATTTCGTGACCAAGCGCGCGCTGTGCCAAGGCAAGCGCAGCAAGGTATCGTGGACGCAGGTCGAAACCGGCAGCGCGATCACCTGGAAATATCCAAGCTGCGTGCTCAACGGCGACGACAGCGTTGGCGAATTCTATTCGGTCGCGGTCACCAACAATTATCAACAGGCCGACACCGGCACCAAGATGATCCACAACGGCAAGCGCACCCGCTCGACCATCGTCAGCAAGGGGATCAGCGCGGGCAAGTCGAACAACACCTATCGCGGTATCGTCCGCGTCGCGCCCAATGCCGAGGGCGTCCGCAACTTCACCCAGTGCGACAGCCTGCTTTTGGGAAGCACATGCGGCGCCCACACCGTGCCATACATCGAGGTCCGCAACCCGAGCGCGCAAGTCGAGCATGAGGCGACGACGAGCAAGATCAGCGACGACCAGCTCTTCTACGCAATGCAGCGCGGTCTTTCGCAGGAAGAAGCGGTGGCGCTGATCGTCAACGGCTTCGCCAAGGAAGTGCTGCAGCAACTGCCGATGGAATTTGCGGTCGAAGCGCAGAAATTGTTGGGGATCAGTTTGGAAGGGAGCGTGGGGTGATGACGTCCTCAATTCCAACGCAGGAAGAATTTGATCGAGCTTCGGCACAGATGGCTTATCGTGATCGCAATTGGGACGACATTTCAACGGCCGCTCGCGCGAAATTATCGGACATATTCGACCTGCAGGAGTTCGCGATCTTTCCTAATGACTGCGAATTCGCCGCGATCATCTTCTTGCGAACGGACGACGAGCTTAGGCGCACCCGTGAAAACGGTGGAGAGTCCAAAGCACGCCAAGTCCTCTTGAATGTCATTCGCCCTTTTCGCCACGAGTGTGCGGAAATCAGAATCGTTGTTGAGTTGGACAGCCACGAGAATGTGATTGCCAATTACGACGGCAGCTATTTCAACAGATTGCGATAATATGCTCAAAATAGAAAACCTCCACGCCATCGTCGCTGACAAGCCGATCCTGAAGGGCCTGTCGCTCGCCATCAATGCGGGCGAGATTCACGCGATCATGGGGCCGAACGGCGCGGGCAAGTCGACGTTGGCCTATGTGCTCGGCGGGCGGCCGGGGTATGAAGTGACCGAGGGGTCGGTGACGTTTACCCCTACTCGTCATGCCGGACTTGATCCGGCATCCACGGCTGCGGCGCCGGAATGGACCCCGGGTCAAGTCCGGGGTGACGACGGGGGTGTTCGGGATGGCGAAGGTGGGGAGATCGACCTCCTCGCGCTCGACCCGCACGAGCGCGCCGCCGCGGGTCTGTTCCTCGGCTTCCAATATCCGGTCGAAATTCCCGGCGTGTCGAACGTCCAGTTCCTGCGCGAAAGCCTGAACGCCCAGCGCAAGGCGCGTGGGCAGGAGCCGCTGTCGGGCGGCGATTTCCTGAAGCTCGCGCGCGAGAAGGCGGGGCTGCTCAAGCTCGACATGGACATGCTCAAGCGGCCCGTGAACGTCGGCTTTTCGGGCGGCGAGAAGAAGCGCAACGAGATGGTGCAGATGGGCATCCTCGATCCCAAGCTCGCGATCCTCGACGAGACGGACTCGGGGTTGGACATCGACGCGCTGCGCATCGTCGGCGACGGGATCAATACGATCATGCGGCGCCCCGACAAGGCGGTGCTGCTGATCACCCACTATCAGCGGCTGCTCGATTATGTGCAGCCCGATTTCGTCCACGTCCTCGCCGCCGGGCGCATCGTCAAGTCGGGCGGACCCGAACTGGCGCGCGAACTCGAAGAACATGGCTATGCGGAGGTGGTGGCGTGACCCGCTTTCGCGCCGCAGGCGCAATCTCTTCTTTTCTCCGCGTCTCCGCGTCTCCGCGTGAATCCTTCATATTGTTCACGCGGAGACGCGGAGACGCGGAGAGGAGCAGGCCGTGAGCGCAGCGACTCTCCCTACACGCCGCGACGAGGCGTGGCGGTATAGCGATATGGAGGCGCTGGCGCGCCTCTGGCCGCTACCCGCGCCCGAAAGCATCATGGTGCCCGCAGGCGGCAGCTTTGCGCGCGCGATCGTGCAGGACCTTGGCGACATCCGCCAGATCAACCTCACCCTTGGCAAGGGTGCGGTTGCCAAACTGCATGTGCTGAACATCGGCGGCGCCTACGGGCGCATCGAGATGAACGTCACCCTCCATGAGGGCGCTGATTTCACGCTCGGCGCGGTGCAGATCGGCGGGGGGGAACAGACGCTCGAGATCGTCACCACCGTCACCCACGCCGAGCCCGGCGCGACCTCGCGGCAGGTGGTGCGCTCGGTGCTGGCGGGGACCGCGACGGGCACCTATCTCGGCAAGGTCGCGGTCGCGCGCGGGGCGCAGCAGACCGACAGCGCGCAGGATGTGAAGGCGATGCTGCTGACGCGCAGCGCGACCGCCAACGCCAAGCCCGAACTCGAAATCTTCGCCGACGACGTCAAATGCGCGCACGGCTGCGCGATCGGCGAGCTCGATGCGGAAGCGCTCTTCTACCTCCAGTCGCGCGGGATGCCGCCCGCCGAGGCGAAGAAGATCTTGCTGCAGGCGTTCGTCGCCGGCGTGTTCGACGGGGCGGAGGACGAGGCACGGTTGCAGGAACTGGCGCTGGCGAAGCTGGGAGAATTGGTGTGAGCGTCGCGGCAGCCACGGACATGCCCTCCCCTAACCCCTCCCGCAAGCGGGAGGGGGACATAAGGGCCGAGTTCCCCGGCCTCACCCCCGGTTGGCATTATCTCGATACCGCCGCGACGGCGCAGAAGCCGCAGGCGGTAATCGATGCCTGCACGCTGGCGATGGGGCGCGACTATGCGACCGTCCATCGCGGCGTCTATGCGCGGTCGGCCGACATGACGCTCGCCTATGAGGCGGCGCGGCGGCGGATCGCGGCGTTCATCGGCGGGATCGAGGAGCAGGTGACCTTCGTGCGCGGTGCGACCGAGGCGATCAACCTCGTCGCCTATAGCCACCCGCGCAAGGGTCGCGTGCTGCTCTCGACGCTCGAACATCACAGCAATATCGTGCCGTGGCAGCTCGCGGGCTGGCAAATCGACGTCTGCCCACTGACGGCGGACGGCCGCATCGATCTGGGCGCGGCGGAAAAGCTGCTGACGCGCGATCACACGATGGTCGCCTTCGCGCATGTCTCGAACGTGCTCGGCAGCCCGCTCGACGTCGCGCGCGCGGCGGAGCTCGCGCACCGCGTCGGCGCCGAGCTGCTGATCGACGGCTGCCAGGCGGTGCCGCGGCTGCCGGTCAACGTCGCCGCGCTCGGCTGCGACTATTATGTCTTTTCGGGGCACAAGCTCTATGGCCCCACCGGCATCGGCGTCTTGTGGAGCGACAAGCTCGACGCGCTGGCGCCGTGGCAGGGCGGCGGGTCGATGATCGACCGCGTGACGTTCGAAAAGACGACCTACGCCCCTGCCCCGACCCGCTTCGAGGCCGGCACCCCGGCGATCGTCGAGGCGCTGGGGCTCGCGGCGGCGGCCGATTATGTTTCAGCGCTGGGCGTCGAGGCCATTCATGCGCACGAGTGTGCGCTCGTCGGCTCGTTGCGCGAACAGCTCGCGCGCAAGAACAGCATTACCCTGTTCGGCCCCGAGGACAGCGCCGGGATCGTCAGCTTTGCGATGGCGGGGGTCCATCCGCACGACATCGGCACGATCCTCGACGAAAGCGGGGTCGCGATCCGCGCCGGGCATCATTGCGCACAGCCGCTGATGGCACACCTCGGCGTGCCCGCGACGGCGCGCGCCAGCTTTGGACTTTACAGCAACGACGACGATGTGGCGGCGCTGATCGACGGCCTCGCCCGCGTCGAAAGGATTTTCGGATGAGCGACGAGCGGACGATCAGGATCGAGGAAGTGGAAAGCGTCGAGGCGCCGCCCAAGGCGCGCGTCGAGGATGCCGAGCCGGCTGCTGCGAAGCTGGAGCGCAAGCGCGACTATCTGGAAGGCTTCCTCGCCGCCAAACCGGCGGCCGACGATCCGAACGCGGTCGGCGGCGATCTCTACGAAGCCGTGGTGGGTGCGCTCAAGGACATCTACGATCCGGAAATTCCGGTGAACATCTATGACCTCGGCCTCATCTACAATATCGAGATCGACGAGGGGCATGTGCTGATCACCATGACGCTGACGACCCCGCATTGCCCGGTCGCCGAATCGATGCCGGGCGAGGTCGAACTGCGCGTCGGCGCGGTGCCTGGCGTGGGCGATGCCGAGGTCAATCTGGTGTGGGATCCGCCCTGGTCGCCGCAGAATATGAGCGACGAGGCACGGCTGGAACTGGGGATGCTGTGATCGCGGGCGCGATCAGGGGTGGGCGCGGGCGCGAACCATCCCTATATTGCACGAAACCACCCCGACCCCTCCTGCAAGCCGGAGGGGGGAGATGACGATGACCGACACCAAGACCCGCACCCGCCCCGCCGCGGTGACGCTGACCCCGAACGCCGAGGCGCGCGTCGCCGCGCTGATGGCATCGGCACCCAAGGGCGCGATCGGGGTCAAGCTGTCGACCCCGCGGCGCGGCTGTTCCGGCCTCGCCTATTCGGTCGATTATGTGACCGAGGAAGCGAAGTTCGACGAGAAGATCGAGACGCCGGGCGGCACCTTCTACATCGACGGCGCGTCGGTGCTCTATCTGATCGGCAGCGTCATGGACTGGGTCGAGGATGATTTCGCCGCGGGCTTCGTCTTCCAGAACCCCAACGCCAAGGGCGCCTGCGGCTGCGGCGAGAGCTTCACGGTCTAGGGGCCCGGATCGTGATCGGGTTGGACTGAAACACCACCTTTCTTATCTCGTCATCCCGGCGAAGGCCGGGATCTCGCCGGTGCGTAAGGCCGAGACGATGAGACCCCGGCCTTCGCCGGGATGACGATTCAATCAAAAATGGTCATGCTCTAACGGCACACCGTCCACCCCAGCGGCCGCGCCGCCAGGTCGAGGTGGAAATGGCTAGCGTGCGCGGCATTGTGGTCGGGCGACAGCACCGTGCTGAACAGCCCGCACGACCCGTCGCGCACCGCGTGCAGGAACTCGCTCCGCACATCCTCGTCCTTCCAGTCGTTCAGCAACGAGACGCGCGTGCCGTCGGCGAGGATGAAGGCGGAGATGTCGATCGCATTGGCGGTCGAATGCTCGCTCTGCGCGCTCTGTCCCGCGATCTTGCGGCAATTATAGCTGCCGAGATTTTCGAGCGCGACGACCCGCTGCCCGAAATATTTCCGCGCCGCCGGCTGCACGATATCGCGCGTCCAGAGCGCCATCGCCGCGGTGACCGCGCAGCCCGGCGCCGCATTCGCGGGGCGCATCGTCGGCACCAGCCGGTCGCCGGTCAATATCATGCGCTGGCTGGCGCGGCATATCCCCTGCCCCACCACCGGACGTCGCAGATAGCCCGCCTTGGCGCGGTCGAACGCCGCGAAACAGGCGGCATCGTCGGCGGCAAGCCCCACCAGTTTGCGATGCGTCGCCCAGCCCTGCGGATGGTCGAGCTCGAAGCGCGCGCCGGGAAAATGCTCGGGATGATCCTTCGCCCATCCGATCGCCCGGATCGCGCCGAGCGTCAGCAGCACGGCAACGGCGAACCAGATCAGATAGGGGCGCAGGCTAGGCCGCATCAGGCCGCCAGCGGCACTGCCCGTGGCGCAGGGTCGTCGTCATTGGCCGGTGAACCTCGATCGGCCGAAGGCCGAATGCGGCGTGTCCGCACATAACGCCGCGGTGCGAAGCGCGCGCATTGCAGACCGATCCAGGCCTTTACCGAGCGGAGCCGCGCGAAAGCCGAAAGCGTCCAGCCGGCGATCAGCAGATCGACATAGGCGGTGACATCCCATGCCATCAGGATCGCAATATCGGCGGGCAAGGTCATCGCAAAACCCTGGAGCGCTACCAAACCAACCAGCAGGAACAGGATATGCTTGCGCTCGAACCGCGCCGCGAGATCGAGCGGCTCCTCGACGAGCGTGGCGTGCAGCCGACGCGCGACCGGCGTTTCGGGCGCCGCGAGCATCACCGCGACCAGTCCCGCCAGAAACAATGCGAATACCATCCCTTCTCCCCCTCTGACGTCGGAGAGGAAGAGATAGGTCGCGCGCCGCCTCCTGCAAGCCGCGGAATGGGAACCGAAAGTCCGACGCGTCGTCAGAGCGGCTCGAACGTCACCGTCAGCCCGTCCTTCGGACGCGGGATCGGCAGCATCTGCCATTCGGGCGCGTAGCCGTCGCGCACGACGATCCGATGTGTCGTCACGACATGATGGAAGAAGATTTTCGCCTGCATATAGGCGAAGTGCAGCCCCAGGCACATATGCGCGCCGCCACCGAACGGAACCCAGGCATATTTGTGCCGCTCGCGCGTCGGCTCGGGCGCGAAGCGCATCGGGTCGAATGTCTCGGGGTCGGGCCAATGCTCCTCCATCATGTGCGTGAAAGCGGGGCTCACCCCGACACTGGTGCCGGCGGGGATGCGGTAGCCGCCGAACTCGAAATCCCTGAGCGCGCGGCGCGGGAAGGTCGGCACCGGCGGCACGAGGCGCAGCGATTCCTTGAACGCCCACTCGGTCATTTCGAGCTCGCCGAGGCCGTTGTGCCCGACGCCTTCGCCCGCAGGCGCGACGCTCAGCATCTCCTCGCGCAGCCGGTCCTGCCATTCGGGGTGCTTGGCGAGCTGCCAGACCATCGTCGTGACCGAACTGGTGATCGTATCGTGCGCCGCCATCATCAGGAAATTCATATGATCGACGATCGCGTCGACCGGCAGATATTCCCCGTCGTCATCCCTGGCGCGGCAGATCTGGCTGAAGATGTCTTCGCCCGCGCCCTCACGCCGCTCGGGCACCATCTTGCCGAAATAATCGACCAGAAAGGCGCGTCCCTTCGCGCCGCGGCCCATTGCGGTGAAGGGCAGCGGACGGCGGACGACGCCGATCGATGCCTGCACCATGTCGACGAACGCCTTGTTGACCTTGTCGGCCTCCGGCCCCCACGGGATGCCGAGGAAACTGGTCGCGGCAAGGTCGAGCGTCAGTTCCTTGATCGCGGGATAGAATTTGAAGCTCTTGCCGCTCCACGCGGCGACGCGGTCGCGAATCCCCTCGTTCAGCGAATCGGCGTAATGGCGCATCGGTTCGGGCTTGAAGGCGACCGACAGCACCTTGCGGTCGGCGCGGTGCTTCTCGAAATCCATCAGCATCAGCCCGCGCGGAAAGAGCAGGTTGAGCACCGGCCCCCAGCCCTGTTCGGACGAGAATATCTTGTCGCGGTCAAACATGACGAGTTCATTCGCGTCCGCGCCGTGCAGCGCGACGCTGCGCCCGCCGAAGCTGTTGTTGCGATAGACGCGGCCATATTTGGCGACCATCCGCCGTGCGAAGCCCGGATAGTCGCGCAATTGTTCGAGCGTGTTGCCGATCACCGGCAGGCCGTCCTCGCCCGGAATATGATCGAGCACACTCTCGGGGCCGCGCGGCAGCCAATGCGCCGTATCGGGCCCGAACCGGCTTTCCGACCATGTCAATTTCGCGGGGGCATTCATGCGCAAGACCTCGTCCATCGTTGCAATGGCAGGAGGCTATCGAACTACTGACATCAATGCAAGTAACGCCTTTTCGGTGCACCGCCTCCATTCACCGCAAATTCAACTCGACTCGCGCAATCTGGCACTCAAGATGACGGGTCGCATCCGTTGACCCTCCAAAGGACAAGACCATGCCTCAGAGTTTCAGGCGCTCCCTCTCCATCGCGCTCGGCGCGCTCGCAACGACGACGCTCGGCGGCTGCTATTATGGCGACGTCTACGGTAGCAGCTATGCTTCGGGCGGCGATTGCGCGTCGCGCTATGGCGCCGATTATTACGACAGCGACGGCTATGCCTATGACGACGGCTATGGCTATGACTGCTACGACGCCGCCGATTACAGCGGCGGCTTCGCGCAGATCGGCTTCGGCGGCGGCTGGTACGACGACTATTATTATCCGGGCTACGGCATGTGGCTCTTCGACAGCTATCACAACCGCTATCCGCTGCGCGGCCAGTATCTGAACTATTGGGGCGGCCGCCGCGCGTGGTGGAAGCATCACAAGGATCGCCCGAACGGCGGCAACTGGACGCCGAGGCCCGGTCAGGGAGGCCATGACGGCAAGCCCGGCCGCCCCGGCGGCTGGAATCACGGCGATCGCGACGGCCCGCACGGCAGGCCCCCAAACGGCTCCGCACCCGGCACGCCGCCGCCAGCCGCGGTCAGCCCGAACCGCCCCGACCGCGGCCCCGGCGCAGCGAGGCCTCATCGGCCGGCGCCGGATGGCAATGCCCGCCCGCCCCGCAACTGGTCACCCACCGCGGGTGGTCCTCCGCGCCGCCCACAAGCCACAGCGCCCACTCCCCAGCCGGCGGCGGCGACGCCTCCCGCGGCACGGCCTTCGGCAGCGCGCCCGGCGGCGCCCGTCGCTCGCCCGGCGACGCCGCCGCGCCAAGCGCCTGCCGAGCGGCCGCGGCCTCGTTTCGAGCGCCCCAAGGCGTCAGACAAGCGCTGACGGTCAGCTATCGGCGGGCGGCTTACGCTCGTCGGTCACCATATCCTCGGCCAGTTCGAGCCCGCGCGCGCCGCGATGCGCGGTGTGCGCGGGCGCGTGCGGCCGCTCGGCATCGATCGGCTCCTCGACCTCCAGCATGCCTTCCCATTTTGTGATGACGCTGGTCGCAACCGCGTTGCCGACGACGTTGGTGGCGGTGCGGCCCATGTCGAGAAAATGGTCGATCGCAAAGACGAGCGCGACGCCCTCGACCGGCAGGTCGAACATCGCCAGCGTCGCGGTGATGACGACCAGGCTGGCGCGCGGCACCGCCGCGATACCCTTTGACGACACCATCAAGGTCAGCAGGATCAATATCTGCGTCGCGATCGACAGTTCGATGTCATAGGCCTGCGCGATGAAGATCGTCGCGAAGCTGGCATACATCATCGACCCGTCGAGATTGAAGCTGTACCCCAAGGGCAGCACGAAGCCCGAAATGCGGCGCGGCACGCCGAAACGATCGAGCTGCTCGAACAGCTTGGGCATCGCCGCCTCCGACGACGCGGTCGAGAAAGCGATCAGCAGCGGCTCACGGACATAGCGGATGAGCGAGAAGATGCGCGTGCGCAGAAAGATCGCCCCGGCGCCGAGGAGCAGAGTCCAGAGCAGCAGCAACGCGATGTAGAATTCGGTCAGAAGCTCGGCATAGGTGCCGAGGATGGCGAGCCCATATTGCGCGACGACCTTTGCCAGCGCGCCGAACACCGCGAGCGGCGCAAGAAGCATCACATAGCCGGTGATCTGAAGCATCAGTTCGGCCAGCGCCTCGGCGCCGCGCACCAGCGGCTTCCCCTTCTCCCCGATCGCGGTCAGGCCGACGCCTGCAAACAGCGCGAAGACGAGAATCTGGAGGACGTTGTTCTCCGCCATCGCCTGGACGACGTTTTTCGGGAAGATATGCTCGATGAATTCGAACAGGTCGAGCTTCTTGACCTCCCCGACCTCGGCGGTCGAATGCGCCCCGACCGCCAGATGGAGCCCGGCGCCGGGTTCGAGCAGATTGACCATGACGAGGCCGAGGCTGATCGAGACCAGGCTGGCGAGAATGAACCAGGCGAGCGCACGGGTGCCGATGCGGCCCAGCGCCGAACTGTCGCCCATATGCGCGATACCCGCGATGAGCGTGCCGAGGATCAGCGGCGCGACGAGCATCTTGATCAGATTGAGGAAAATGGTGGCGAGCGTGCCGAAGCCGCGTAGCCAATATTCATAGGCCTGGCTGTCGGCGGGCACGAAGCTTCGCACCGCGAATCCGACGACGATGCCCAAAACCATGCCGATCAAGATGAAAACCGTAAGGCGACGCGCCATCCAATACTCCCCTGTCCCGCCGGTGGCGGTTGCTATCGGGCGGGGGTAACAGGCTGGCTGGCCGCGGGCAATCTCAGGTCAGGAAAAACACGATCGCGAGGCAGGTCGATACGCCGGTGATAATATTCAGCGGCACGCCGATCCTGACGAAATCGACGAAGCGATAATCGCCGGCGGCATAGACGATCGTGTTGGTCTGATAGCCGATCGGCGTCGCGAAACAGGCCGACGCACCGATCATCAGTGCTATCACCAGCGGCCGCGGGTCGACGCCGAGTTCGGCCGCGATCGCGAGCGTCACCGGGGTCATCAGCGCCGCGACCGCATTGTTGCTGAGCAGCTCGGAGAGGAGCAGCGCAAAGAAATAGATGCCGAAGACGAGCACCCAGGGGGGCGCACTGGCGAGCGACGGCTCGACCCAGCCGACCATCATCGCGACCGCGCCGCTGTTTTCGAGCGCGACGCCGACCGCGAGCATCGCGAAGATCAGGATCAGCACGTCGCCATCGATCGTTCCCCACGCCTCGTCGCTGTCGATGCAGCGAGTGACGAGAATAACGCCGATGGCGATGATCGCGGCGACGCCGATCGGCATCACGTCGAGCGCCGCGAGGCTGACGACACCCGCCATGCACAGGATCGCGATCCACGCCTTGCCGCGCCGGAAGGCCCGCGTCTTGGCGAGGTCGGCGCCGATCAGGCCGGGATTGTCGCGCAGCGCCTCGACCTCGCGCGGGCCGCCGGTGACCAGCAGCCGGTCAGCCGGCCGGATGCGGACGCTCGCGAGGTCGGGACCGGCCTCGTGCAGCGGCCGGTCGAGGCCGATGATGCGCGCGCGAATCTTTTGCAGAAAGGGAATATCGGCAAGCCGCTGCCCGATCGATGGATGGGTGGGGGCAATCATCGTTTCGACGACCATGTCGCTCGCGGATGGCTCGCCGTTCCCGATTCCCAGCAGGAAACGCCCCTGTTCGCGCCAGGTCACCAGCGTCGCGCCATCGACCCGGACGATCAGCCGGTCGCCCGCAGCGAGCGTCCAATGCTCAAGCTCGGCACCATGGACGACGGCCGAAGCGCGGCGCACGCCGACGACGCGGCCCGAGCGCGGCAGGTCGCGGAACGCCTCGACTGTCATCCCGACCAGATCATCGTCGTCACTGAGTACCAGTTCGGTCAGATATTGATGCGCATCATGCGTCCCGGCGGCGCCCGCGATCGGCTTGTCCGAGGGCAGCAACCACCACATCAGCCCGAGCGCGATCATCCCCGACGCGGCGGTGACGAGGCCGATCGGGGTGATCTCGAAAATCCCGAAACGCGGCATTCCGGCCTGGCGGACGACACCGTCGACGACGAGGTTGGTCGACGTGCCGATGAGCGTCAGCGTGCCGCCGAGCACCGCCGCGATCGAGAGCGGCATCAACAGCTTTTTCGCGCTGACCCCCGTGACTTCGGCCAGTTTCATCATGATCGGCAACAGCACCACGACGACCGGCGTGTTGTTGAGAAATGCCGAGGCGGCGAGCGCGCCGAGCAGCACCTCGACGATCGCAAGGCGCGGATGCTTTTCGGCGCGCGCCATGATCGCATCGGCGACGCGCTGGATCACCCCGGTGCGGATCAGCGCGCCCGACAGCACGAACATCGCGCCGATGACGATCGGCGCCGAGTTGGAAAACACCGAATAGGCCGCCTCGGCATCGAGGATGCCGAGCGCGAGATAGGTGCAGGCCCCGAGGATCGCGATCACCGTCGCGGGAAGACGTTCCATCAGAAAGCCGACGAACATCGCCGCCAGTATCGCCAGGGACAGGACCGCTTGATGCGCTTCGATGAAAGATCGCAGCGCCTCGATCATGTCAGCCGCACTGGGCGCGGTGGAGCAACTTGTGGTCGGCGAGGACGAGCGCCATCATCGCTTCGACCACCGGCGCGCCGCGGATGCCAACGCAGGGGTCGTGCCGGCCCTTGGTGACGATGTCGGCGGCCTCGCCCGCCCGGTTGATCGTCGGCACGGGGGTGAGGATCGAACTCGTCGGCTTGAAGGCGACGCGAACGACGACCGGCTGCCCGGTCGAAATGCCGCCCGCGATGCCGCCGGCATTATTCGACAGAAAATCGGGGTGATTGCTGCCGTCACTCGCGGGGCGCATCGCGTCGGCATTTTCCTCACCGCGCAGGCGCGCAGCGTGAAAGCCCGCGCCGATCTCGACTCCCTTGACCGCGTTGATCCCCATCATCGCAGCGGCGAGGTCGGCATCGAGCTTGGCATAGACCGGCGCGCCCCAACCCGCCGGAACGCCGCTCGCGGCGCATTCGATCACCGCGCCCAGCGAACTGCCCGCCTTGCGCGCGGCATCCATCATCCCCTCCCAGCGCTGCGCCGCGGCGGGATCGGGGCAGAAAAAGGGGTTGCGGTCGATTTCCTCGAGGTCGAAATTTTCGGGATCGATCGCATCGCCGCCGATCTCGGCGACCCAGGCGTGGATCTGCACCTCGGGGATCACCAGCCGCGCGACGCCGCCCGCGGCGACGCGCGCTGCGGTCTCGCGCGCGCTCGACCGGCCGCCGCCGCGATAGTCGCGGATGCCATATTTGGCGTCATAGGCATAATCGGCGTGGCCGGGACGATAGGCCTGCGCGATTTCGCCATAATCCTTCGATCGCTGGTCGACATTCTCGATCATCAGGCTGATCGGGGTGCCCGTCGTCTTGCCCTCGAACACGCCCGACAGGATGCGTACCTGGTCGGGTTCCTGCCGCTGCGTCGTGTGGCGCGACTGGCCGGGGCGGCGCTTGTCGAGGAAGGGCTGGATGTCGCCCTCCGACAGCGACAGCCGCGGCGGACAGCCGTCGACCACCGCGCCGAGCGCGGGCCCATGGCTCTCGCCCCAGGTCGTGAACCGAAACACGCGTCCGAAGCTGTTGAAACTCATACGCGCGGCGTCCTGTCCATGAACTCGATCCGGTTGCCGAAGGGGTCTTCGGTGAAAAAGCGGTAACGCCCATCGACCGGGCTGTCATCCTTCGCCTTGTGGCCGCCCGCCTCGACCCGCGCGCGCAGCGCGTCGAGCGCGTCGGTCGACAGCGCGACATGCGCCTTTTTGGCGGGGCGGAAATCGGCTTCGACGCCCAGATGCAACTGGTGCGCGCCGACCGCGAACCAGCAGCCCCCGCGCGCCGCCATGTCGGCGGGCTTGGGCAGTTCGGTCAGGCCGAGCAGGTCGCCATAAAAAACGCGCGCCGCCGCCTCGCCCCCCGCCGGGATGGCGATCTGCACATGATCGATGGCGAGCGCAGGGTCCATGCCCGCGCGATGGCGGGAAATGCGCCGAAATTCAACCCTTGTCAGCCGAGCCGGCCAAAGGCGGGGGCATAGTCCGCGCGGCCGCCGCGGGGCCAGGGCGCGCCGGGATCGAGCATCTGCGCCATCAGATGCGGCCCGGCGAACGATGATACGAATCGCGCCGCAAGCTCGGGCGAATAACCGAAGCGCGGATAATAAGCGGTATCGCCGAGAACAAAGCTCATCGCCACACCTTGGTCGCGCATGGCATCGAGTCCGGCGCGGATCAGCGCGCCGCCGATCCCCTGCCCTTGCCATTCGGGCAAGACCGCGACCGGCGCAAGGCCGGCCGCCGTCACCGCTGCGCCATCGGCTTCGACGTCCATCCGGCTGAACAGGACATGTCCGACGACGGCGTCCGCAATCTCGGCGACGAGCGAGACGAGCCCGTCGCCTTCGGCCTCCAGCATCCGCACCAGATCGGCCTCGCCCTGATGGCCGAAGCCGGTTCCGGCAAAGGCGGCGCGAACGACCGCATCGATGGCATCGGCATCCGCCGCTGTCGCTGCGCGGATGACGAAGCCGTCAGGCAAGCGCGATGTCCGGCGCGTCTTCCTGCTTCATGCCGACGGTGTGATAGCCGGCGTCGACATGATGCGTTTCGCCGGTGACGCCCGACGCAAGGTCGCTGAGCAGATAGAGCGCCGAGCCGCCGACATCGTCGATCGTGACGTTGCGGCGCAGCGGGGCATTATGCTCGTTCCACTTGAGGATCAGGCGGAAATCGCCGATGCCGCTTGCGGCCAGCGTCTTGATCGGCCCGGCCGAGATCGCATTCACGCGCACTCCCTGCGGGCCGTAATCGTTGGCGAGATATTTGACACTGGTTTCCAGTGCCGACTTGGCGACGCCCATGACGTTATAGTGCGGGATCACCTTCTCGGCACCGTAGTAACTCAGCGTCAGCAGCGATCCGCCGCCCGCGCCGGTTTCGGGGTCGAAGGGCGTCATCATCGCCGCGGCGCGCTTGGCGACCGCGGTGAAACTGTAGACGCTGATGTTCATCGTCATCAGGAAATCGTCGAGCGTCACGTCGGCGTAGTGCCCGCGCAGCGCTTCCTTGTTGGTGTAGCCGATCGCATGGACGACGAAATCGATCGTCGGCCAGCGCGCGGCGAGCGTCGCGAAGGCCGCATCGAGATTGTCCATATCGGCAACATCGCAATCGATCAGGAAATCGCAGCCGAGCTGGTCGGCGAGCGGCTTCACCCGCTTTTCCATCACCTCACCCTGATAGCTGATCGCGAGTTCGGCGCCGTGCGCGTGGAGCGCCTTTGCAATTCCCCAGGCGAGCGACTTGTCGTTCGCAAGGCCCATGATCAGCCCGCGCTTGCCCTTCATCAGACCCGTCATTCCGTTTCTCCGGCCTTTTTCTCTTCGACAATGATGTCGTCCACGCGCCCAATAGCGTCGTGTCCCAAATCCTCAACCTCGACGAGTGCGGCGTTGAGTTCGGCACCGATCACCATACCCAATCCGACGAGATAGAAAAAGAACAGCGCGACCATCACCCCGGCGAGGCTGCCGTAGGTCGCGTCATAGCTCATCAGGCTGGCGAGCAGCGGCGGCAGCGCGAGCGTGACCGCGACCCACCAGAGCGTGGTGAACAGCGCGCCCGGCCATTTGGGGCATTTGAGGCGGCGGTATTTCGAGGGGGTCAGCGAATAGAAGAGCATGTAGATGGCGAGAAACAGCCCCGCCGCCGACACGATGCGCGACAGCGCGACCGTTCCCGCCGCCTGATAGGCGGACGGCAGCACGCGCGTCACGAATTGTTCGATACCGACGATCAGCACCTGCATGCTGAACGACAGGATCATCAGCACCACCGCACCGGTTATGATACCGATCGACAGCAGCCGATAGTGAAAGAAACCGCGCGAGAAATGGGTGCCATAGGCGCGGCGCAATATATCGCGCATCGTCTCGATGAAGCTGCCGACCGTCCACAGCGCAACGATCGCGCCGAGCCACAGGAAGATGCCGGTGCGCGCGCCCATCACCTCGCGAATCGGCCCCGCCAGCGCTTTGGCGACGGTCGGCGGCATGACCGAGAAGACCGCCTCGATCGCCGCCTCGCCCCCCGCGCTGCCGCCGAGCAGGCTAACGACGGCGGCGACGAGGATGAAGAAGGGAAACAGCGCGATCAGCGCAAGATAGGCAAGGTTGCCCGCATGGATGAAGCCGTCGGTGTATGTGCCGACAAGCACCCGGCGCATCACCCGGAAGACGCGCGTTCCCGGCCCCAGCGTCTCACGTCCACGCTCGATGACGCCCTGCGCCCGCGCGCGCAGTTTGACGCGCTTGGCGCGCTCGGCACGCGCTTCGGGCGAATGCGGCGAATGGCCTTCGGCAAGGAAGAGCTGATCGACCTCGGCGGCGACTTCGCGTTCGAGCGCGGCCGCCACTTTTTTCTCGCTCGGCTCAGCCACGCATCACACGCCGAGGTCCGCCCGCACGGCGCGGCCGTCGGTCCAGCCCTCGACCAGCCTGGCAAGCTCGGCATCCTCCCTGGGGATATCGACCATTAGCCGCACGAGCTGGTCGCCGCGGCCGCCGCCCTTGCTACTGAACCCCTTGCCCTTGAGCCGCATCACCTTGCCCGAGGTCGATCCGGCGGGAATCGACAGCATCACCGGGCCATCGACCGTGGGCACCTTGATCTTCGCCCCCTTGACCGCCTCGTTCAGCGTGATCGGCAGGTCGAGCCGGATATTGTCGCCGTCGCGCTCATAAAAGGGATGGTCGCCGACGCTGATCGTGACGATGCCGTCGCCGGGACCCGCGGCGCCGGGATGCCCCTTGCCCGCGAGGCGCATCTGGGTGCCGGTCTCGACTCCGGCAGGGAGCTTGAGGTCGATCGTCTTGCCGTCGGCGAGCGTGATCCGCTGCATCGCCTGCGTCGCCGCATCGACGAAGGACACCGACAGGCGATAGGCGACATTCGCACCTTTTGAGGGCGGCGGCGCATGGCGACCGCCGCCGAAGCCGAACGGACCGCCGCCACCGCCGCCGCGTCCGCCGAACAGCCCCTCGAAAATATCGCCGAAATCGGCACCGTCGCCGCCGAAGCCGCCCTGCGGATGCCCGCGCGGGTCGCCGCGAAAACCGCCGCCACCGCCGCCGAAGCCGAAGGGCATGGCGGGATTGCCGTCGGCGTCGATCTCGCCGCGGTCGAACTGCGCGCGCTTCGTCTTGTCGGACAGCAGGTCATAAGCCTTGGTGACGTCGGAGAATTTCTCCGCCGCGTTCGGCTTGTCCTTGTTGCGGTCGGGATGCAGTTCCTTGGCGAGCTTGCGGTAAGCGGACTTGATCTCCGCTTCGCTCGCGCTTTTCGCGACGCCGAGGGTGGAATAGGGATCTGCCATCTGTCTTCTGTAGCCCGATAAGTGACTGGCCGTGAAGGCCTGATGAGCGCGCGATGTGGGAGCGGCGCGCGAATGGGTCAAGTTCCGCCTTCACCGGTGACGATGAAACTCGACCATCGCCCCGCGCCGCATTATGACCGCGCGCATGACGACCGATCCCTTTCCCCTGTTCGATGCCTGGCTCGCCGAAGCGCGCGTGAGCGAACCCAATGACGGCAATGCGATGGCGCTCGCGACCGCGACGCCCGACGGCCGCCCCTCGGTGCGCATGGTGCTGCTCAAGGGGCATGGCCCGGACGGCTTCATCTTCTATACCAATCTCGACAGCCGCAAGGGCAGCGAACTCGCCGCGAACCCGCAGGTCGCCCTGCTCTTTCACTGGAAATCGCTGCGCCGCCAGATCCGTATCGAGGGGCCGGCCGCGCCGGTCGAGGACAGCGTCGCCGACGCCTATTTCGCGACGCGCAGCCGCGACAGCCAGCTCGGCGCCTGGGCGAGCGACCAGTCGCGCCCGCTGGACGACCGTGCGACCTTCGAAGCGCGCTTCACCGAAATGCAGGCGCGCTTCGCGGGGCAAGACGTCCCGCGCCCACCGCGCTGGTCGGGCTGGCGCGTCACGCCCGAGCGGATCGAGTTCTGGCAGGACCGCGAACATCGCCTGCACGAGCGCAATGTCTACGTGCGCGACGGCGACGGCTGGACGAAAGGGCTTCTCTATCCATGACCGCGCTCCGCTCCTTTCCGGTCACCCGCGTCGATGCCTTCGCCGACCGGCCGTTCACCGGCAATCCGGCGGCGGTGATGCCGCTCGAGGAATGGCTGAGCGACGAGGTGCTGCAGGCGATGGCGGCGGAGAATAATCTCGCCGAAACTGCCTTCCTCGTCCCCGACGAGAGCGGCGAGGCCGATTATGAGCTGCGCTGGTTCACCCCGGCGATCGAGGTCGCGCTTTGCGGCCATGCGACGCTGGCGAGCGGGCATGTGCTGCTCTCGGCCGCTCAATGGCGGAACGAGATGCGCTTCCGCACCCGCAAGGCCGGCATATTGCAGGTCGCTCGGAACGGCGACGACGAGGGTTATCGCATGGAGTTGCCCGCCTATCGCGCCGGCGCCAAACCGCTGCCCGACATCACGCGCGCGATGGGCGGCGACGTCGTCGAGACGCTGTGGCACGACAGCGGCTATGCGCTGATCGTCTATCACAGCGCCGAGGAGGTGCGTGCGCTGACACCCGATCTCGCCGCGCTATCCGAGGGCGACATTCTTTATATCGCGACGGCGCCCGGCGTGGGCGATCCGTCGGGCGCCGACGTCGTCAGCCGCGCCTTCGCTCCCGGCGCCGGCATCCCCGAAGACCCGGTGACCGGATCGGCGCACAGCGTGCTGACGCCCTATTGGACCACCCGCCTCGGCCGCGACGCCTTCGCCGCTTATCAAGCGAGCGCGCGCGGCGGGCATGTGGGGTGTCGGCTGACCGGCGACAGGGTCGAACTGACGGGGCGCTGCGTGACGACGCTGGTGGGGGAATTTCTGCTGTAGCGTGTAAGGGCGAAGGTCGCGTTCTCGATCTTCGTCATTCCCGCGAAAGCGGGAACCCAGTGTGGGGTCAGCCGACGCACGCCCTGGGTTCCCGCTTTCGCGGGAATGACGAAGCTATAAGACGCAAATGTCGCGACGGCCCCAATGGGCGCCCTCAAAGCGCCGCCGTCAAATCCGCCAGATGCCGCCTGAGCGCCGGAAACTGATCGTCCTTCGTGATCCCCAGCCGCACGATCGTCACCCGCTGCGACGGCGAGACGATGATATATTGCCCCTGATGCCCGATGCAGGCGAAAAGGTCGTTCGGACCGCGGTCGGGCCATAGCGCGACATCGGCGCCCTGCGGACGGCGGCGATTGAGCCAGATATGACCGCCATAGCCCGGATCGTCCTCCGACGGGGTAAGCATGAAGCGCATCCACGTCTCGGGCAGCAGGCGCTGACCGCCCGTGACGCCATGGTTGCGCAGGAACTCGCCGAACTTCGCATAGTCGCGCGCGGTCGCGTGCATGATCGAGCCGCCGATCATCGTGCCCTTGGCATCGAACTCGGGGGTCAGGCTGGTCATGCCGAGCGGTTCGACCAGCCGCCCCTGGATGAAGTCGCGCACGGCGTCGCGCCGCGCCTCGGGATTTTGCGAGGGGGTCAGCGTGTCCGCCAGGATATCGGCGAGGATGACGCTGGTCGCCGAGCTGTAGTTGAATATCTCGCCGGGCTTCGCGGCCGCGGGCTTGGCTTCGGCAAAGGCGGCCATATCGCCCGCGCCGCCGCCGAACAGCATCTCGACCGTATCGCCCCTCCACACCGGGTCGCCGGTCTCGACATGCTCGAGCCCCGATGCCATGTGCAGCAGGTGGCGCAGCGTGATCGCACCGCGCGGATCGCCGGTCCGCTGCCACGCCGCGACCGGTGCCGGGGCATCGAGCGACAATTGCCCGTCGGCGACGAGGAAGCCGACGAGCACCGCGGTGATGCTTTTCGCCATCGACCAGCTTATCAGCTTCGAGTTGCGGTCGAAGCCCTGTCCATAGCGTTCGTAGACCGGATCGCCGTCGCGCAGCACAAGCAGCGCGCGCGTTTCGCCGACATCGTCAGCATCGGCGAACAGCGCGTCGGCCTTGGCCCGGATCGTCGGATCGAGCGCGGGAAGCGCGGGCGAGGCGTCGACCGGCCGGGCCTCGCCGACCGGAGTACCGGACTGCCCCGCCGCCCCGGCGAGCGACCAGCCGCCGAACAGCAACAGCGCGGCACTTGCCAGCATGGCTTTTTTCGTGATCATGGCAACCCCGTGAGTAACACCAACCCGCCCGAAACGGCAACGGCCGACCAGCGGCCCGGCGAGATGCCGCCGCCAGAGGTGCCACCACACCTGCGCGGCCGCAAGCGGCGCGATGGCAAGCAAGGCGGCTGTATGCCGTGGGTCGTCGGTTTCGCGGTCCTGTTCGCGCTGTTCCTCGTCTGGAAGCTCCCCTCGTTCAAGGCGCAGGCCGAACTGGGGTCGGCCTATGCCGCGCGGGTCGGCTGCTCGTGCCGCTATGTCGAGGGGCGCAGCCTCGAAAGCTGCCAGACCGACTTCGAGCCCGGCATGGAGATGGTATCGCTGAGCGAGGATGCGGCGACCAGGACCATCACCGGCAGCGTACCGCTGCTCGCATCGCGCAGCGCCCGCTATGCCGGGGCGAGCGGCTGCCTGATCAATCCCGCGAACTGAGGCGCGCGGCCGTCAAGGCCAGAGCGGCGGGCACGCCGAAGACGAACAGCCAGACGAGCATCTCCTCGCCCCAGCCATAGCCTGCGGACAGCACGCCGACGAGCAGATTGCCCAGCGAAACGACGAGCCACAGGAACAGAAAGGCCCATGTCGCCCGCACCTTGTCGCGGACGAGAAGGCGCAGCACGATCAGCAGCGCGAGGCCTGCGATCAGCATCACTATACTATGCGGCATGGGCTGGTCCCCCCTTCCAACGGTCTATTTGCTCCGGTCGAAGCGTTCGATCCACGGCGCCCAGCGCTGCCAGCCGCCGTGATAGCTGCCCCATTCCCAGACGGCGGTGAAGACGAGCGCCGCGAAGGTCGCGAGGCCGAGCGCGATCGGCTGCCAATGGCCGAACCACGCCGCCGCGCCCGCAGCGAGCAGCAGCGCGCTGCCGAGCATGTGCGAAAAGGGCGGCAGGCGGCGGTCGTTCGTCGCCTTCTTGAACCCCATATTGCCGATCAGGAACAAGAGCGGCCCGCCGACCGACACCGCGAGCAGGCCGGGCTCGATATGCCCCTGCGGGTGCATCAGCAGCATTTCGTCGGCAACCGCCGAGACGACGAGCCCCGCGACGATCGCGATGTGCCAATAGGTATAGGCGTTGCGCGCGATCAACCCCGCCTGGTCGCTCGCCTCGATCCGCTCGCTGCCGCGCTTCGCGCCGCTGTCGAAATAAAGCCACCAGAGCGCCGCCGACCCGAGGAAGCAGATCGCGAAAGCGAACCAGTGGAGTCGGTCCTGCGGCAGTTCGGCAAAGGTCGCGCCGGTGATCAGCACCCCTTCGCCCAGCGCGATGATGATGAACAAGGCGCAGCGCTCTGCCATATGTGCGCCCGAAATGTCCCAGTCGCCCGCCTGCGAACGCCCGAGGATCGGGGTCGGATAGAAAAGCGCTGGCCCCGAATAATCGATCAGCAAAGCGGCACCCCAGAACAACAGCCGCTGCTCGGGCGCTGCGCACGCCCCGGCGATCCACAACGGCAGCGACAGCAGCAGCCAGAAGGTGATCCGCAGGAAACTACGCGCCCGCGCGGGATGGACGCCGAGGCTGACCCAGACCATGTAGAGCGAGCGGCCGATCTGCATCGAACAATAGGCCGCGGCGAAGAGCCAGCCGTTCTTGCCGAAAGCGCCGGGGATCGAACTCGACAGCACGAGCCCGCCGAGCATCAGCACGATCAGCATCAGCCGGACATTCGCGCGTTCGGGGTCGAGCCAGTTCGCGACCCAGGTGGTGTAGATCCAAACCCACCAGACCGCGAACAGCAGCAGCAGCGTCTGCAGCGCCCCGAGCCACCCCAGATGGTGGAGCAATGTATGCGACAATTGGGTGATCGCGAAGACGAAGACGAGGTCGAAGAAAAGTTCGATATTGGTGACCGGCGCATGGCCGTGCCCGCCATGATCGCGGAACAGTTTCGCCTTACCCGTCACAATCGACTCTCCCCCGCGCAAAGTCGCGCCACTCCCCCGGTGACATAGCAAGCTTGCGGCGAAAGGCAGCACAGAGATGCGCATGGCTCGAAAAGCCGGTGGCAAAGGCGATTTCGGCGACCGACAGCGGCCGGTTGGCGAGGAACCAGCAGGCGCGGCGCAACCGCTGATGCAGCACATATTGCGCCGGCGTCCGCCCTGTCACGCGCGCGAAATTGCTGATCAGGCTGTTGACCGACATGCCCGTCTCGGCCGCCATCTCCTCGACCGGGATCGGCATTTCAAGCTGGGTCTGGATCGACGCCATCAGATCGTCGATGCGCTGGGCGATCGCGGGAGGAACCGGCCGCGCAACGCGGCGCGCGAGCGTTTCGGCGAGCAGCGCCGGCAGCGCTGCGGCGGCGACTTGCTTTCCCTCGGCCACTTCGCGGACGAGGTCTGCCAGCATCCGATCCTGATAGGCCGCGATCGGGTGTGCGCCGGATGGAACGGACAGCATATCGACCGGAATTTCGACCTCGATGATCCGCACCCCGCCCCCCTTGGCCGCGGCGCGATAGATATGGCCCGCGGGCACAAACCACATCTCGCCCGGCAGCGGGTCGCCGAGCGAAGTGCGATGCCCGTCGAGCCAGGTTTCGAGCCAGTGATAGCTTCCCGCCTCATGCAGAATGAGCAGATGGGCATCGCGCTCGATAGTCCAATCGGAAGGGCCGTCGATCCGGTCGACCGTCGTGACCGCGCTGAGCCTGCCGACTTTCATGGGCACGAATATGCCAGAGGCGGGAGAATCTGAAAGCCTGCAACTAGGACCAAACTTATGGTTAACTCGCGCCCGGGCTACGCGGGCGCATGATTTTGACCAATTGCGGCAACCCCGCAGAACCGACCCCTCCCGGCAGGCGGCGGCACCCCTGCCGCCTGCCAACTTTTTCGTCCTATTCCAGTCGCTTGTTTTGAAGCGGCTTCAGCCGCCGGCGAGGAAGTCATCCATCGCCGCGTTGACCGCGCCCGGCTTTTCCCACGGCACGAAATGGCCGCAGCCGGGCACCTTCACGATCGTCGATTGCGGCACCAGCGCGTCCATTCCGTCGAGGTTGCACGCGGGCAGCGCGACGTCGTCGAGCGCCCAGATCACCAGCGTCGGGATCGTCAGCTTCGGAAAGGGCGCGGCGGGCGGCGCGGCATAGGGTTCGTCCATCGCGGGGACCACCGCGGGCGAAGCGCGATACCAGTTGATCATCGCGCGGCAGGTGTCGCGATCCTCCCAGTCTTTCAGCAGCCGGGCGATTTCGTCGGGCGGCTGGATGCCGCCGCTCGGGACGCGCCCGGCAAAGGCGTGCGCGAGAATGCCAGCGATGCCATGCTCCGCGATGATCGCGTCGCTCGCCGGGTCGCGGAAGGTGCGGATATATTGGCTCGCCGCGCGCTGCTCTTCATTGGTGAGAAGCAAGCGCTGGAAGATCGCGGGATGCGGTGCGTTGGCGATCACCGCGCGGGTGACCCGACCCGACCATACGGGATGCAGCCCGCCCGGCTGGCCGCCCAGCGCGACACCCCACGCGATCGCCCCGCCCCAGTCGTGCCCGACGATCGTGAACTCCCCAACATCCAGCGCATCGGCGAGCGCGAAGATGTCGGCGATCAGCTTGTCGGGCGTATAGGCATCGACCTCCTGCGGCTTCGACGAGCCGCGATAGCCGCGCTGATCGGGCGCGATGCAGCGATAGCGGTCCGAAAAATGCGGCAACTGAAACCGCCAGGTGCGATGCGATTCGGGAAAGCCGTGGAGGAAGATCAGCACCGGCGCATCGCGCGGCCCCACGTCGACGACGTCGAGCTCGACTCCGGTCGCCAGCTTCACCCGCACCTGTTCGAAATCGCCGCTCATGCATCGCTCCCTTGGTTTCGTTTCGAAACTGTCTGACGGAGCGCGGGGTTACTGACAAGGGGGCAACGATCCCGGCTCCTCCACTTTTGGGGTGGGAAGCGGACATCCCCCATCTTCGTCATTCCCGCGAAAGCGGGAACCCAGAGCGTGCGTCGGCTGACCCCACACTGGGTTCCCGCTTTCGCGGGAATGACGAAATCATGAAACGCAGAATGTCGCTTTTCAACCTGATCTGATATTCAAGGATAGGTCGGCGTCTTCGGCATCCCCGGCAGCGGAATGAACTCTTCCGTATCGCCCGGCACCAGCGGGAATTTGCGGTCCTTCCAGTCGTGCTTGGCCTCGTTGATCCGGTCGCGCGAGGAGCTGACGAAATTCCACCACAGGTGACGCGGCGTGCTGAACGCCTCGCCGCCGAGCAGCATCACCCGCGCGTCGGTCGCGGCGCGCAGCGTCATCGCTTCGCCGGGCTTGAGGATATAAAGGCTGTAGCGTTCGAGCGCCTCGCCATCGAGGCTCGCATCGCCCATCGCGACGACCACCGCGCGCTCGTCGGCTTCGGCCTCAATCGGCAGGCTGGCGCCCGCGTTCATCACGATGTCGGCATAGATCGTCGCGCTGTGCTGCGTCGTCGGGGCGGCCACCCCCCACAGGCTGCCCATGATCACCCGCGCCGAGACCGCTCCATCCTCGACCAGCGGCAGGTCTTCGGCCGCGACATGCTCGAACGCCGGGTCGATCTCTTCCTTGCCGTCGGGCAGCGCCAGCCAGGTCTGCATGCCGGAGATCGGCGAACCGGTGGCGCGTTCGGCCTGCGGCGTGCGCTCCGAATGAACGATACCGCGCCCCGCGGTCATCAGGTTGCACGCGCCCGGCCGGATCGTCGCATAGGTGCCCAGGCTGTCGCGATGGTCGATTGCCCCTTCGAACAAATAGGTCAGCGTCGACAGGTTGATATGCGGGTGCGGCCGCACGTCCATCCCCTGTCCGATGTCGAAATGCGCGGGGCCGAACTGGTCGACGAAGATGAAGGGGCCGACCATCGTCCGCTCCTTGTCGGGCAGCGTCCGTCGCACGTCGAAGGCGCCGATGTCGTGGGTCGAGGGGGTGATGACGGTGAACATCAGCGAATCCTTTCGAGTTTCCGGCGCGTCCTTTCGGTTTCGACATTGCCCGTGTTGCGCGTCGAATTGGGTTCGAGCAGCAGGACATGGCATTCGCCGTCCAGCGCCTCGGGACAATGTTCGATGCCGTGGGGGACGATGATGAACTCTCCCGGTCCAACGATCACGTCGCGGTCGCGAAACGCCATCTTCATCCGCCCCGCGACGACAAGGAATAATTCGTCTTCTATATCATGGTGATGCCAGTCGAACTTGCCGTCGAGCTTCACCAGTTTGACCTGGAAATCGTTGATGTCGCCGGCGACACGCGGGTTCCAGTGATCGTCGAAGGTCGCGAAGGCGTCGGCGAGATTGACCTTGTCGATCGTCATGGCGCTGGTGCCCGCAATATCTTCTCCATCGCCTTCCCCTTGGCGAGTTCGTCGATCAGCTTGTCGAGATAGCGGATCTCGCGCATCAGCGGCTCGGCGATATCCTCGACGCGCACGCCGCAGACGACGCCCTTGATCTCGGCCCGCGCCGCGTTCATCGCGGGCGCTGCGGCGAAGAAACCGGCGAAATCGGTGCCGGCCGCGAGTTCTGCGTCGAGTTGCGCCTGGCTGTAGCCAGTCAGCCAGTGGATGATTTCATCGACCTCGGCCTTCGTCCGCCCCTTGCGCTCCGCCTTGGCGACCAGCAGGGGATAGACCTTCGCAAAGCTCATCCGATAGATGCGATGCTCTGCCATGGCCGATCCGTCCTATTTCCCCAATGCCTCAGCTTACCGGCTCAATCGATGCCGTAATGGCGTGCAATCGCCGCACCATCGTGTCGAACCCGTCCTCGCCCGAGGTGCTGGCAACGTCAATCGTAACCACGCGGCCGTTGATCAGCGTCGTACAGCTCGCCATTCGTACCGTCCCGACCGTATCGCCCGCCAAGGCAACAGTCATCGTCCGTACCTGATAGACGCACAACTTGTCATGTCCCACATGGCTAGCCGCAATCTGCGCATCGATCTTCCGGCCAGTCGTGGTTTCGGTCCGATGCTCAACTCTGTTGGCAAACGACTCGGACTCCTGTTCACCGATGTAAGCCGTGCTCCCCATTCGCTTCGCCGCCAAGGCCAAAAACACCTCACGCGACGGCGCTTTCGGGTCAAAGTTCCTTATATATTTCAGGAATATGGACTCCCCTTCGTTGCTTGCCCCGCAACCTTGGACATAGGCGAGGCTCGCGAGGACATGGCCCGCTGCATTCGAATGCTCACCACGCGTCGCCGCCGGTGGATTGCGGGGAACGCAATATCCGTCCGGAATGGGCATTCGAAAGGCGCGGTCGTCTATGTCGAAGGCAATCGACGCAGATGCCAGCGGCGGATTTGGCGGCAATGAAGCCGGAACATCCGAAAGCAGGACGAGCACCGCGGCGATCACACTCAGCTTTCCCCCGGCGCCGTCGCCTTGATCGCCAGCGCGTGGACGCGGTTCCCCGGCAGGTCGCCGAGCGCCTTGTTCACCGCGCGCTGACGCGCGACGCGATTCTGCCCCGCAAAGCCCGCCCATGCGATGGTCAGGCTGAAATGCGATTCGCCCGAACCGTCGTCCCCGGCATGACCGTGATGCTGGGCGCTGTCGTTGCTGAGGATGAAATAGGCATCGGGAAAAGCCGCGCTCAGCCGCTCCTCCATCTCGTGTTGCACTGGACCTTTTTGCGTCATGCCCCCATGTTGGGACCGGATACTCCGCATGACAAGCCCCCGCTCCCCCCGATTCCATGGCCGCGTTCCGCGCGAAGCCCCCTGTGCCGTTCCCGGTTGCCGCGAGCCCGGCGAATTTCGCGCGCCTGCGACCCAGCAGCGCTCCCCCGACGGCCCGCCCCCCTATCGCTATCTGTGCCTCGACCATGTCCGCGAGTTCAACGCGGGCTATAATTTCTTCGAGGGGATGAGCGCCGACCAGATCATGGCAGCGCAGTCGCCGACCGCCGGCTGGGAAACCGAAAGCCGCGCCTTTCGTCCCGCGGGCAGCGCCGATCTGCCGCCGCGCTGGGCCGATTTCAAGGATCCGATGGACGCACTCGGCGCGCGTTTCCGCCAGCGAATGTACGAGGCGCGCCGCGAAGCCGCCGATCCGCGTTTCAACCGCGAGGAGCATCGCGCGCTGGGGCTGATGGGCCTCTCGCCCGAGGCCGACCGCGCCGCGCTGCGTCGCCGCTACAGCGAACTCGTGCGCAAATATCACCCCGACCGCAACGGCGGCGACCGCAGTTTCGAGACGCGGCTCGGCGAAGTGGTCGCGGCCTACCAGTTGCTGAGAAAGACGAAGGCGTTCGCATAGGAGAAGCGCGATGAGCGACCTCGACGAAAGGCGTATCGAAACCGTCCGCCGCCACATGGCGCTGGAGATCACGCACGATTGGGACGGCGTCCTCGCGACCTTCGAGCATCCGCGCTACGAACTGCTCGGTCCCGGCACCATCTTCGACGGCGAAGCGGCCGTGCGCTCCTATTTCGCCGCCTCGCGCGAGCCTTTTCCCGATCAGGCGAACGAGGTGATCGCGATCGCCGCCGACGCGGCGACCGACACGGTTCTCGTCGAATTCTGGCTGACCGGCACCCATCTCGGCCCGCTGCGGCTCGGCCTGCGCACGATCGAGCCGACGGGCAAGGCGTTTCGCGTCCGCATGGCGGCGAGCTTCGAATTCGCGCCCGGCAGCGACAAGATCGTCTGCGAACGCCCCTATTACGACCAGTCGGCGGTGATGAAGGCGCTCGAGATCTTCTGAATAAGCCGTTGCAAGCCGCAACCCATGGCGATACCGCGACGGCGAAGCACCGCAGCGCGGCGACTCTCCCTGACCTATCGCTGGACAAGAAACATGACCGACATCCCGAACAGCCTCCCCGACCATCACGGTTCGACGCTTCTTGCGGCCCCGGATATCGAGGTCGATGCGCGCGAGGTGTTCGGCGTCGATATCGACATGAAGGTGCCTGCGTTCAGCGAGGCCGACGAGCGCGTCCCAGACCTCGATCCCGCCTATGTCTTCGACGGCGACACGACGCTCGCGATCCTCGCCGGGTTCAAGTTCAACCGCCGCGTCATGGTGCAGGGCTATCACGGCACCGGCAAGTCGACCCACATCGAGCAGGTCGCCGCCCGCCTCAAATGGCCGTGCATCCGCGTCAACCTCGACGCGCATATCAGCCGCATCGATCTCGTCGGTCGCGACGCGATCGTGCTGCGCGACGGCCAGCAGGTCACCGAGTTCCGCGAGGGCCTGCTCCCCTGGGCGCTGCAGACCCCGACCGCGCTCGTCTTCGACGAATATGACGCGGGGCGCCCCGACGTGATGTTCGTGATCCAGCGCGTGCTGGAGGCCGAAGGCAAGCTGACCCTGCTCGACCAGAACCGCGTCATCCGCCCGAACCCGCATTTCCGTCTCTTCTCGACCGCGAACACCGTCGGGCTCGGCGACACGAGCGGGCTCTATCACGGCACGCAGCAGATCAACCAGGGCCAGATGGACCGCTGGAACATCGTTGTCACGCTGAACTATCTGCCCGCCGCGACCGAAAGCGCGATCATCCTCGCCAAGGTTCCCGGCACCGACGACGCGACCGTCGCCAATATGGTGAAGGTCGCCGACCTGACACGCCAGGGCTTCATCAACGGCGACATCTCGACCGTGATGAGCCCACGCACGGTGATCAGCTGGGCGCAGAACGCCGCGATCTTCCACAATATCGGCTTCGCCTTCCGCCTGTCGTTCCTCAACAAGTGCGACGAAGCCGAACGGATGATCGTCGCCGAATATTATCAGCGCGTGTTCGGCGAGGATCTGCCCGAGGGCGTGATCGGCAAGTGATGCGAATGCCACCCCACCCCCTCCCCCTCGATGGGGGAGGCGGCGAGACTTGGCAGCTTGCCGCCTAGTCGCAGCGGAGGGGGTGACGTCGCGTGACAATGCAACGCTGGATAGCCTCGACCCTTCCTGCCCTTCTGCTGACGGGCTGCATCTCGCCCGTCGATTACGGCGATGTCCGCCACGCCGCCTATGTCGCCGACCCGCGCTGCACCACGGCGGCGGGAGTGCCGGTCGATGCAGCGGCGCTGCCGCTCTTCTTCGTCACCAGCCGGCTGCCCGATTGCCGCACCGAGGCGGTCACGCTCACCAACCATCGCGGCGACACGATACGCTACGGCCGCTTCGCCGCACCGGGCGAGAGCACCATCGGCGGCAAGAAAAAATTCCGCACGCCGATGGCGTTCCAGGACGAGGGCGACTGGTGGCAGGCGCTGCAGGCCGAGACCGACCGCAAGCAGGGCCGCGTGCTCCTCTATGTCCACGGCTATCGCGAGACGTTCGAGACGACCTCGAAGGATGCTGCGCAGATCGCGCGCATGACCGGCTTCGACGGGCCGGTAATCGAATATAGCTGGCCGTCGCAGGGCGAAGTACTGAAATATGCGGTCGACGAAACCAATATGTATCATGACGTGCGCTATTTCGGAGATTTTCTGCGCACCCTCGCCGATCGGCCTTGGGTCAAGGAGATCGTCGTCGTGTCGCACTCGCTCGGCGCGCGGCTGGTGATCCCCGCGATCGCGACCGCCGATCGGCTGTCGCGCCGCGCCGGACGCGCGACGAACATCTCCAACATCATCCTCGCCTCGCCCGACATCGACCGCGAGACCTTCGAGCGCGACATCGCGGGCGACGTGCTGGCGCCCGAGCGCGTCGAGCGCGGGCGGCATATGACGATCTATGTCTCGCTGCGCGACAAGGCGCTCGCCGCCTCGCGCGCGCTGCACGGCTATCCGCGGCTCGGTTCGCCCTATTGCTTCGATCCGTTCGAGGCTGCCGACCTTCGCGCCAAGGGCCTGCCCGAGCGCTGCTATGTGCGCGCAGTGCCGGGCGTGACCGTGATCGACACGACCGACGTCTCGCGCGGATCGACCGGGCATAGCAATTTCCTGCGCAGCGCGGTCGCCTGCCGCGACTTCGTCGACGTGATCGCCGGCAAGCCCGCGCGGCCCGAGCGCGTCGCGACGCCTTGGGCCTATATCTTCCGCCTGATCCCCGATCCGGCCGACCCCAAGCCCGACGACAATGCGATCTGCCATCGCACCGCGGGCGACGAGGAGGATTGAGCGTGGCGCCCCTTCCTTCCGTCCCAAAAGCTGGTTAGAGCCGACTCGTCATGGCCTCCCAATCTCCCCTCGACGATCTGAAAACCGCGCTGTCGAGCGTCGCGCGCGCGGTCACCCGCGATGCGGAGGTCGAGGTCGGCTTCACCGCCGACGCCCCCGCGCAGATCGGCAAGGCGATCAAGGTGCCGACCCCGTCGCGCACGCTGCCGCGCGATCAGGTCGCCGAGGCACGCGGCTTCGCCGACAGCTATGCGCTGCGCATGAAGCATCACAGCGACAAGCTGCACAACGCGGCGCGCCCCGCCGAACCGCTCGCCGCCGCGGCGTTCGATGCGATGGAACGCGCGCGGGTCGAGGCGCTCGGCGCGCGCAACATGGTGGGGATGCGCGCCAACCTGTCGGCCAGCCTCGCGATGCGGATGCGGTCGGACCCGATCGCCCGTGCGCAGACCAAGGACGACGTGCCGATATCGAGCGCGCTCGAACTGATGCTGCGCGAGGCGCTGACCGGCGAGCAGGCGCCGCAGGGGACCGAGACCGGCCTGTCGCTGGTGCGCGAATGGATCACCAAGGATGCGGGCGGCGACCTGACCGCGCTTGCAATGCTTATCGACGATCAGGCCGCCTTCGCCGAAACCGCGAAACTCGCGCTCCGCCACCTCGACCTCATTCAGGGCGACGAGCCGGTCGAGCAAGGCTCAGAAGACAGCGGCGAAGAGGATGAGTCCGAGGCCGAGGACAGCCAGGAGGAACAGGAAAGCGAGGACGGCGGCGCCGGCGAAAGCCAGGTCGACGCGCGCGCCGAAATGGCGGGCGACCAGGCCGACGACGGCGAATCCGACCCCGACGCGCAGGAGATGGAGGCCGACGGCGAGCCCGAGATGGGCGGCGAAGGCGACGAGGGGATGCTCCCCGTCCGTCCCAACCGCCTGCCGACCGACGTCCCCGATTTCAATTACATCCGCTTCACCGAAAAGCACGACGAGATCGTCGCCGCGACCGAGCTTTGCGACGCCGACGAGCTGACGCGGCTGCGCGCCTATCTCGACCAGCAGATGACGCATCTGCAGGGCGCGGTGACCAAGCTCGCCAACCGCCTCCAGCGCCGCCTGATGGCGCAGCAGAACCGCGCGTGGGATTTCGATCAGGAGGAAGGCCAGCTCGACGCCGCCCGCCTCGCCCGCGTCGTCGTCTCGCCCGGCCAGTCGCTGTCCTACAAGATTGAACGCGACACCGATTTCCGCGACACCGTCGTCACCTTGCTGCTCGACAATAGTGGATCGATGCGCGGGCGGCCGATCAGCATCGCCGCGATCAGCGCCGACATCCTCGCGCGCACGCTCGAACGCTGCGGGGTGAAGACCGAAATCCTCGGCTTCACCACCCGCACCTGGAAGGGCGGGCAGAGCCGCGAGGACTGGCTCGCCGCCGGGCGCCCGCCACACCCCGGCCGCCTCAACGATCTCCGCCACATCATCTACAAGCCCGCCGACGAACCCTATCGCCGCGCGCGCAAGTCGCTCGGCCTGATGATGCGCGAGGGGCTGCTCAAGGAAAATATCGACGGCGAAGCCCTGATGTGGGCCCACCACCGCATCATCAACCGCCCCGAGGAACGCCGCATCCTGATGGTGATCAGCGACGGCGCGCCGGTCGACGACAGCACGCTGTCGGTCAACCACGGCGCCTATCTCGACCAGCATCTGCGCCAGGTGATCGAATGGATCGAGAACCGCTCGCCGGTCGAACTGTGCGCGATCGGGATCGGGCACGACGTGACCCGCTATTACAGCCGCGCGGTGACGATCATGGACGCCGAGCAACTCGGCGGGACGATGGTCGAGCAATTGGCGGGGCTGTTCGACGTGGATTGAGTCAAAAGGCATCGGATTGCGCTCATGCGGGCTTAAGATAAGCATACCAGCATGTCGCGCGAGATCGCTTACGCTGAATAGTTGACTTACCTCTCAGCTCGTAACATTATTACGCTATGCTGACTTCTGCCACCGAGTTTCCAGTAAAGGGAACCTTGTCCAGGCCTCGCTTTCTAGCAGAAATCGTTGGTTGGTTGAGAGGAAATAGCTCGAGTTCCGTTCTGGACGATGGCGGTACTCTAGATGCCGATGACCTCTATGCCCACCTGACTTCACCCATAGGAGAGACTCTGAAGTTTCGGGAAGTCAATTCGGAAAACTCGAAGTTCATCGGTTTCCGCCATGATCTTCCGGATACGGAAGGTCGAATTTGGCGCACAGAAGGCGTGCTCTCCGTCGGGGCAACGGAAGGAGAGCCGGGACTTCTTCGAATCCGGTCGCAATGTATCGGAACGGATACCGGTGCGAAGCTCGAACTTCCTCGCAAACCTTTTCTAGTGAAAGCGCTCCTGCGGCAGGACTTCGGTGCGCTGGACGGAATTCTGCCCACTATCGACAAGCCGATCTATTTGGACGAGACTGCATCGGACCTTGAGCGGGCGGTGCAAATTTGCATCGGAAAAGCTACGACCTACCTTCCGGTTGTTTATGTCTCAACGATCAAGGGATGCCCTCTCCTCTCCGACAACGACCTTGAGCATCTAGCGGACCGTCTGGGCGGCTGCGCTCATCTTGTTGTCGAACCCAGTGCCAGATTCTCCTTTAAGCTTGCCGACGCCAGCGGTCGACGAAATGCCTATATGGGCGCGATCGGCCTTGCGCTCCCCGGACGCGGCACCGTCAAACGCCTTTATTGGGAATCGGGCCAGAGCCTAGACGATCTCAAAAATATGATCGTCGCGGTCGCTCGGGCAGTCGCCACCCAGTCCCGATCACAGGGCGCGAGTTGGTCTGATATTCAGGAAATCGCCTTGCTCGATGCCAGGCGCACCGCTTCGGGAACCACATTCGACGCCGAACTCGAAGAACTGTATAAGGATGAGATTCAGGACAAAGAAAGACAAATAACCGATCTTCGGAAATCCAACGAGCAGCAGCAGGAGAAGATACTGCATTTGGAGGAGGAAATCGGAAGGTCGAAGATCTCGGCCTGGAGCGCTGGCTTTTCCGACAAGCTCCCTTTGGAACTCTACTCTGGCGAAATTATCGAGTGGTTGAAAAAGGCTGTGCGTCCCTATGCAGACCGGCCAGATACGCACGCACGCGGCAAGGTTGTTCTTGAGGCCTTTCTGCAAGTTTTCGCGCGCGCCGACGGCTTACGAGAAATCAATGACGTCTTGAACCGGGCTGCGAAGGATTCCACCAGCGAGCTTCAAGCTTTCCTCGAATCCAAGGGATTTACTGTTCGCGCGGGCAAACATATTGTCCTTGAACCGCCGAAAGACTTGAAGGGCGTATTGAATATCACGCTTCCCCGAACGCCAAGCGATTGGCGAGGTAATCAAAATCAGAAATCAGACATCAAAAAGGCGCTGGGCCTCAGCTAACGAGCGCGCCGGACTGCAGAGAGTCGGAACAGCAAAGGCGCCGTAAGGATGGGTGACAACCCCCTCCCCCCTCGTTACAAATCCTCCCCGGCAATGCAGGGACTCGCGACCAACGACGGGAACCGCTGCGCCGATATTGCGCCGCTGGTCGCCGGCACGGACTGAAAAGCCGCACCGGCACGGTGCAAAGGCTGAGGGGGCGACTGACATCATGAAAAAAGCATCCGACCTGTTCATCGAATGCCTCGAGGAAGAGGGCGTCGAATATATCTTCGGCGTTCCCGGCGAGGAGAATCTCGACTTTCTCGACAGCCTGTCGCGCTCGAAGAAGATCAAGCTGATCCTGACCCGCCACGAACAGGGCGCGGGCTTCATGGCCGCGACCTATGGCCGCCACACCGGCAAGACCGGCGTCTGCCTCGCGACGCTCGGCCCCGGCGCGACGAACTTCGTCACCGCCGCGGCTTACGCGCAGCTCGGCGGCATGCCGATGATGATGATCACCGGGCAGAAGCCGATCAAGAAATCGAAGCAGGGCCGCTTCCAGATTCTCGACGTCGTCGCGATGATGGGGCCGATCACCAAATATACCCACCAGATGGCGTCGTCGGACAATATCCCGAGCCGCGTGCGCGAGGCCTTTCGCCTCGCCGAGGAGGAAAAGCCCGGCGCGGTGCATATCGAACTGCCCGAGGATATCGCCGACGAGCATACCGAAAGCCTGCCGCTGAAGCGCAGCCATTCGCGCCGGCCGACCGCCGACGTCAAATCGATCCGCGAGGCGGTGAAGGCGCTTGAGAACGCGAAATCGCCGGTGCTGGTGATCGGCGCGGGCGCGAACCGCACGATGACCAGCCGGATGCTGCTGCAATTCATCGAAAAGACCGGCATCCCCTTCCTGACCACCCAGCTCGGCAAGGGGGTGATCGACGAGCGGCATCCGAAATTCCTCGGCTGCGCCGCGCTGTCGGCGGGCGACTTCGTCCACCGCGCGGTCGAGGCGTCGGACTGCATCGTCAATATCGGCCACGACGTCATCGAAAAGCCGCCCTTCTTTATGAAGAGCGGCGGCCCGACCGTCATCCACGTCTCGACCAAGACCGCCGAGGTCGATCCCGTCTATTTCCCCGACATCGAGGTGATCGGCGACATCGCCAACGCGATCTGGCAGATGAAGGAGGATATCGTCCCCAACGGCGGCTGGGCGTTCGACCATATGCTCGCCTATCGCCAGGCCGAGGTCGACCACACCGCGCCGCTCGCCGCCGACGCGCGCTTCCCGATCTTCCCGCCGCATCTGGTGCAGCAGGTCCGCGACGCGATGCCCGACGACGGGATCATCTGCCTCGACAACGGCGTCTATAAAATCTGGTTCGCGCGCGGCTATACCGCCTATCGCCCGAACACGGTGCTGCTCGACAATGCGCTCGCGACGATGGGCGCCGGGCTGCCGAGCGCGATGATGTCGGCGATGGTCTATCCCGATCGCAAGGTGATGGCGATCTGCGGCGACGGCGGCTTCATGATGAACAGCCAGGAGATGGAGACCGCGGTGCGCCTCGGCCTCAACATCACCGTACTGATCCTCAACGATTCGAGCTATGGCATGATCCGCTGGAAACAGGCGAACATGGGCTTTCAGGATTGGGGGCTGACATACGGCAACCCCGATTTCGTCAAATATGCCGAGGCCTATGGCGCCAAGGGCCATCGCGTCGAAAGCGCCGCCCACCTCAAGGAATTGCTCGCGCATACGCTGAGCACGCCGGGCGTCCATCTGATCGATTGCCCGGTGGACTATTCGGAGAATGACCAGATTTTGAACGTCGACATCAAGAAGCTGTCGAAGGAGTTGTAGGGGGCTTCGCGACCGCCCGTTTCCGTCATCCCCGCGAAAGCGGGGATCCAGTTTTCTTCTTCGTGCCTTCGCGCCTTTGCGTGAGGAAATTATGGATTCACGCAAAGGCGCAAAGGCACGAAGAAGAAAAATGGAAGAAGCTGGATCCCCGCTTTCGCGGGGATGACAGCCCTGGAGAATGATTGTGAAGTTGAAAGACGTCTATCCGCTCTACCTCAACAACAAGGCGGTGCAGCCGAACACCGACCTTGTCGTCACCGACAAATATACCGGCGAAGTCGCGTTCCGCACTGCGCTCGCCACGCCCGATGTGATCGACGAGGCGATCGCTGGAGCGGTGCGCGCCGCCGAACCGATGGCGAAGCTCGCGAGCTATGAGCGGCGCGACGTGCTGACCCATTGCGTCGGCCGCTTTCAGGAGCGGTTCGACGAACTCGCCTATGCGCTCTGCGTCGAGGCGGGAAAGCCGATCGCCGACGCCGAGGGTGAGGTTGGCCGCCTGATCGACACCTTCCGCATCGCTGCCGAGGAAGCGGTGCGCAACTATGGCGAGGTTCAGCCGCTCGACATTTCAGCGCGCGCCAAGGGCTATATGGGGATGTGGAAGCGGGTGCCGATCGGACCGTGCAGCTTCATCTCGCCCTTCAATTTCCCGCTGAACCTCGCCGCGCACAAGATCGCCCCCGCGATCGCGATCGGCTGCCCCTTCGTGATGAAGCCCGCGTCGATGACCCCGCTCGGCGCCATCATCATGGGCGAGGTGCTCGCCGAATGCGACATCCTGCCCGAAGGCGCGTTCAGCATTCTCCCCGCGAGCCGCGATGGCGCCGACCTCTTCACCACCGACGAGCGGCTGAAACTGCTGAGCTTCACAGGCTCGCCCAGCGTCGGCTGGGATCTGAAGGCCAAGGCGGGCAAGAAGAAGATCGTCCTCGAACTCGGCGGCAACGCGGCGGTGATCGTCGACAAGGACGCTGACCTCGACCATGCACTCACGCGGATCATCTTCGGCGCCTTCTACCAGTCGGGGCAGTCGTGCATCGGCGTCCAGCGGATCATCATCCACGCCGACATCTACGATCAATTCCGCGACATGCTGGTCGAAAAAACGAAGACGCTGGTCGCGGGCGACCCCAAGGACCGCAGCACCTTCATCGGCCCGATGATCTCCGAAAAGGAAGCCGCGCGGTTGGACGGGTGGATTCAGGAAGCGGTCGCGAACGGCGCGAAGCTGCTCGTCGGCGGCAAACGCGAGGGCGCGATGCTGGAGGCGACCTTGCTCGAAGACGTCGACCGCGGCGCCAAGGCCTATCGCGAAGAGGCGTTCGGTCCGCTCGCCATCCTGTCGAAATTCACCGATTGGGATGCGGCGCTCGCCGAAGTCAACGACAGCAAGTTCGGCCTCCAGGCGGGTCTCTTCACCCGCGACCTGCACCAGGTTTTGGAGGCGTGGGACCATCTCGAGGTCGGCGGCGTCGTCGTCAACGACGTATCGAGCTACCGCGTCGACAACATGCCCTATGGCGGCGTGAAGGATTCTGGGCTCGGCCGCGAAGGCATCCGCTTCGCGATGGAGGATATGAGCGAGATACGGAATCTGGTGATCCGGCGGGTCTGATCCCCCTCTCCCCTCCCGCAAGCGGGAGGGGCAGCGAGACTTGCGAACTTTGTTCGTTAGTCGCAGCGGGGTGGGCAGATGCAACGTCGCTGGCCCACCCCCAACCCCTCCCGCAAGCGGGAGGGGAGCCTATCGTCACCGAACCGCCTTCAAATTTTCTTCGAACCGTCATCGCTCCACCCCGCACGCTGTAACAAAACTCCTGTCTAGGCCGTGGGCAGCCAACGCTGCCTTCGGCCGAGGCTCCCGGAGTGCGTGACATGGCAACGATTTCAACCCTGCCGATCCCCGCCCGCTTTGCCGACCCCTTCACCACCGAGCCGCATATCCCAGAGCGCGTGATCGGCGAGCGGCGCAGCTATCGCGCGGTGTGGGTCAGCGACATTCATCTCGGCACGCGCGGCTGCAACGCCGCGATGCTGATCGACTTCTTCGACCATGTCGATTGCGAGACGCTCTATCTCGTCGGCGACATCATCGACGGCTGGCGGCTCAAGAAGCGGCATTTCTGGCCGCCCGAGCATAATGACGTCGTCTGGCGCGTCCTCAAGCGCGCGAAGCGCGGCACCCGCGTCGTCTACGTCCCCGGCAACCATGACGAGATGGTGAAGCCGTTCGACGGCTTCGATTTCGGCGGGGTCGAAATCCGCCGCGAGGCGATCCACCAGACCGCCGACGGCAAGAGCCTGCTCGTCGTCCATGGCGACGAGTTCGACGCAGTGATGCTCGCGCACCGCTGGCTCGCCTTCGTCGGCGACGCCGCCTACACCGCGCTGATGAAGGCGAATGTGGTGGTCAACGCCATCCGCGGCAAATTGGGCCTGCCCTATTGGTCGCTGTCGATGGTCGCCAAGCACAAGGTCAAGAACGCCGTCCAGTTCATCGGCCGCTATGAGGAGGTCGTCGCCCATGCCGCCCGCTCGCGCGGCGTCGATGGCGTCGTCTGCGGCCATATCCACAGCGCCGAGATGCGCGAGATCGACGGCGCGCTCTATTACAACGACGGCGACTGGGTCGAAGGATGCACCGCGCTGGTCGAGCACCATGACGGCACGATGGAAATTCTCCATTGGGCCGAGGAGGTCGCCGCGCGTGCCGTGCCGGCCCAACTCGCGCTGCCGGCCGCCGCATGAAGATCCTGATCGTAACCGACGCCTGGGAGCCGCAGGTCAACGGCGTCGTCCGCACCCTGCAGGCGACGATCGCCGAGCTCCGCAAGGCGGGGCACGAGGTCGCGGTGATTTCGCCCGACCTGTTCCGCTCGATCCCCTGCCCCAGCTATGGCGAAATCCGCCTCGCCTTCGCCGGCTGGCGAAAGGTCGGGCGGATGATCAGGGCCTTCGCCCCGCAGGCGATCCATATCTCGACCGAGGGGCCGCTCGGTCTCGCCGCGCGGCGCTGGTGTCTCAAGACGGGCTTTCCCTTCACCACCGCCTATCACACGCGCTTTCCCGAATATGTGGCGGCGCGGCTGCCGGTTTCGCCCGCGTTCGTCTGGCGCTTCATCCGCTGGTTCCACCGCCCGGCGCGCCATATCATGGTCGCGACGCGCAGCCTTGCCCGCGAACTCGCGGATCAGGGCCTGCCGCAGACGATGCCCTGGGAGCGCGGCGTCGATCATGCGCTGTTCCGCCCCGACCGTGCGCCACATCCGGCGTTCGACGCGCTGCCCCGCCCGATCCAGCTCTATGTCGGCCGCGTCGCGGTCGAAAAGAATATCGAGGCCTTCCTGAACACGGCGCAGCCGGGCACAAAAGTGATCGTCGGCGACGGCCCGGCGCTCGATGCGCTCAAGGCCCGCCATCCCGACGCGCTGTTCCTCGGCAAGCTCGGCGGCGAAGCGCTGGCGCGCGCCTATGCCGGGGCCGACGTCTTCGTCTTTCCCAGCCGCACCGACACCTTCGGCCTCGTCGTCATCGAGGCCTTGTCGTGCGGAACTCCGGTCGCCGCCTATCCGGTGCCCGGCCCCGGCGACATCGTGCGGGACGGCGCGGGCGCGCTCGACGAGGATTTGGATACCGCGATCGCCGCCGCGCTGACCTGCGACCGCGCGGACGCGGTCGCGCTCGGCGCGCGCTACAGCTGGGCGGCCTGCACGGCGCAATTCGTCCAGGCGCTGACCTTCGTGCCAGCCGAACCCGCATCGATCGCCCCGTCGGGCACGCCCTATCCCGCCTAGAAGGACTTGCGCCACTCGAGCTCGATGTAGCGGCCGAGCGGGTCGGTGTAGCCGGGCTGATAGTTGATCGGCACGATGCCATTGGCATCGGTGATCTTGCGCTGCGCATCGAACAGATTGTCGACCGACAGGCGCAGGCGCGAATTTTTGAGGAACGGCAGCGCCTTCGTCATCTTCGGCTGCTGGTTGAAATCCATGAAGACGCGAAGGTTGAAGGTCGCAAGGTCGCCGAACTTCAGATCGCCCGCGCTGCCGCCGGTGACGGTGCTGCCGCTGTCGTACTTGGCGCTGACCCGCGCGCCCAGCCCCTTGTAGAAGACGCCGCCGTCGAGCTCGACAAGGTTGCGGTTGCTGCCGCCGCCATTGCCCGTCGCCGATCCGTGGAGCAGGTCGAGTTCAGGCACGCCGGGGCGAATGAGCACCGTGTCGGTGAGCTTGATCGTGTGATAGAGCGACACCTGCCAGCGGCCGCCCTGCGGCCCGCCGAACATGCCACCGGGACCGCCACGCCCGCCGCGAGCGCCGCCGCGGCCGGCACCGCCCTGGCCCCGCGGTCCGCGCGCGCCGTCGGGCCGGGGGCCGCCCTCGCCGCCGCGCGCCTCGCCCTGCTTCGGCTGAGCAAAGCTCTTGCCGAAATTGAAACCCCAGCGAATCTGCGAATTTTCGGCGCGGTCGAAATTGACCGGACGCTGGTCGATCGCGATCAGCGTGCCGTCATTGGCGCGCGTCACGCGGTCGGGGAAAGCCGCCTCGATCTCCGGCGTCAGCAGCGGAAAGCTGTTCGCGGTGTCATAGCTTTTGTTGCTGTTGTAATTGATCGAGAGCCGGAGTCCGTCGATCATCGGCGGCGACCAGTTGAGCCCCAGCTTGAAGTCGCGATGCTGTTCGGCGAGCAGGAAGGGATTGCCGCCGGTCGTCGTCGTGATCAGCACCGTCTGCCCGGTCTTGAAGTCGTAATAGGTCACCGCAGGCGTCACGAGCGGCGCGGCGCCGAGTTGCTGGATGCCGGGCGCGGCCTCGTCGCGATTGAAGCTGGCGATCATCGACAGATTGCTCGTGATCCCCCAATTGAGGTTGGCGCCCCAGATTTTCAGCGATCCGAAATCGCTCGGGTTCTGGACCTCGCCGCTCAGCGTCAGCGACACGCGGCCGACCTTGCCGACATGATAGTCGGGGTCGAGCAGCGGCACGGTCAGCGAGCCGAACACGCCCGGCAGGTCGCGGGCAAGATCGCTCGTCGTCACCGCGCCCGAGCGGTCCGACTGGCTGTCGTAGCGGATTCCGGAATAGCTGCCGGTCATCGACAGGCGGATGGGGCCCGCCCAGCCTTCGGTGACGGTCCCCGACAGATTGGCGCTGCCGCCGAAGGTCTGCTGGCTGCTGTCGAACCGGTCGCGCCCGCCGCCGATCCGGTCGGTGAAGGTGCGCTGATCGGCATCGGCATAATTGCCCGACAGCGACCAGCGCCAGTCGCCGAGCATCCCGTTGACGCTGGCGGTCGAGGTCAGGTTGCGGCTGCGGCTGTCGCGTTCGAGCGGGTCGCTCGTTCCGCCCGCGCCGGGGCCGAGCAGCGACAGGCTGTCGGTCTGGTCAAGGCGCAGGTTGAGCGAGGCGTCGGTCACCTTGTTCAGGCTGCGCTGGATCGTCCCGTCGATCGAATAAGTGTCCGATTCGGGAAGCAGGCTGCGCCCGGTATCGCCGAAACCGCGTTCGCGTTCGAGGAGCATCGTGTTGTGCTCCCACCCGCCATTAAGGTTGACGCGGCCATTCTTGCCGATCGCAACGAAGCTCGGCTCGATCTCGCTCTGAAAACGGCCGCCCTGGGTCGGAATACCGCCTTCGGCCTCCACCGAGAGCTGCCGGAAATTGGGCTTGAGCACGAGGTTCACGACGCGGTCGGTCGCGGCATAGCCATATTGGAGCGCGACCTCTTCGGGGAAAATCTCGACCTTCGCGATCGCCTCGGGCGGCAGGTTGCGGACTTCGCCGAAGCCGCCGATGCGCCGGCCGTTGACGAGGATGATCGGGCGCCCGCTGCCGCGCCCGCGCCCCGACCGCGTCTGCGGCGCCAGCGCGTCGAGCAGTTCGGAGACGTTCGACACGCCATAGCTGGCGATCGCCGCTTCATCGAGTTCGGCCTCGGCCTTGATGTCGGTGTCGAGCTGTCCTGCCAGTCGCGGCGCGGTGACGATGATCTCGTCCCCGACATAATCGTCATAATCGTCCTCGTCGTCCTGGGACGGGGCGATAGCGGGATCAATGGGCTGTTCGGCCACCGCCGCGACGGCGGCAGAGCCGATAGGAGCCTCTGCCATCGCCGGCAGCGCCAGCGACGCTCCGGCCGCCAGCAGGACGGCGCGGGTAGACATGGACAGGCGATGATTAGTCATAAGGAGAGAGCCTTGTTCTTTTTATCTTGGTTTTTACTTTGCACGGCGGGACTTAACGCTCGCTGACGCCATTCTTTGTTCGCGGTTCAGCTATGTCGCAATTGTCGCAACATTGTGTCGGGACCATCGCCGTTCCACCAACGGCGGATATCGACCGCTGGACAGCATGGCCCGCCTTCCTTATCGGCCAGCCATGCCGACTCCAGACTCTTCCGTTTCGCCCGAATCCATCCTGATCGTCGATTTCGGCAGCCAGGTGACCCAGCTCATCGCCCGCCGCGTCCGCGAGGCGGGGGTCTACAGCGAGATCGTCCCGTTCAGCGCTGCCGAAGCCGCGCTCGAACGGATGCGGCCGAAGGGCGTGATCCTGTCGGGCTCGCCCGCCTCGGTCCCCGCGACCGGCAGCCCCCGCGCGCCGCAGTCGATCTTCGACAGCGGCCTTCCCATCCTCGGCATCTGTTACGGGCAGCAGGTGATGAGCCAGCAGCTCGGCGGGCAGGTCGAGCCCGGCGGCGCCGACGGCGAGCGCGACGGCGAGTTCGGCCGCGCCTTCCTGACCGTCACCGAACCCTGCGTGTTGTTCGACGGCCTGTGGGAGGTCGGCGAGCGCCATCAGGTGTGGATGAGCCACGGCGACCGCGTCACCGAATTCGCGCCCGGCTTCCGCATCGTCGCGATCAGCGACGGCGCTCCCTTCGCGCTGATCGCCGACGACGAACGTCGCTATTATGGCACCCAGTTCCACCCCGAGGTCGTCCACACCCCCGACGGCGCCCGGCTGATCGCCAATTTCGTCCGCCACGTCTGCGGCTGTTCGGGCGACTGGACGATGGCCGAATTCCGCGCCACCAAGATCGCCGAAATCCGCGCCCAGGTCGGCGACCAGCGCGTGCTCTGCGGCCTGTCGGGCGGCGTCGACAGCGCGGTCGCCGCGGTACTGATCCACGAAGCGATCGGCGAGCAGCTCACCTGCGTCTTCGTCGATCATGGCCTGCTGCGCATGAACGAACGCGAGCAGGTCGAGCGCCTGTTCCGCGACCATTACAACATCCCGCTGGTCGTTGTGGATGCCGAGGAACGCTTCATGGCGGGCCTTAAGGGCGTCACCGATCCCGAGAAGAAGCGCAAGTTCATCGGCGCCGAATTCATCAACGTCTTCGAGGAGGAAGCGAAGAAGATCGGCGGCGCCGATTTCCTCGCGCAAGGCACGCTCTATCCCGACGTGATCGAAAGCGTCTCCTTCACCGGCGGGCCGAGCGTGACGATCAAGAGCCACCACAATGTCGGCGGCCTTCCCGAGCGGATGAACATGAAGCTGGTCGAGCCGCTGCGCGAACTGTTCAAGGACGAAGTGCGCCTGCTCGGCAAGGAGCTCGGCCTTCCCGACATCTTCGTCGGCCGCCACCCCTTCCCCGGCCCCGGCCTCGCAATCCGCATCCCCGGCGAAGTGTCGAAGGAGCGCTGCGATATCCTGCGCAAGGCCGACGCCGTCTATCTGGAAGAGATCCGCAATGCCGGCCTCTACGACGCGATCTGGCAGGCCTTCGCCGTCCTGCTGCCGGTCAAGACCGTCGGCGTGATGGGCGACGGGCGCACCTACGACCATGTTTGCGCGCTCCGCGCCGTGACCTCAACCGACGGCATGACCGCCGACATCTACCCCTTCGACGCCAGCTTCCTCAGCCGCTGCGCGACGCGTATCATCAACGAGGTTCAGGGAATCAACCGTGTGGTCTACGACTATACGTCGAAGCCGCCGGGGACGATCGAGTGGGAATGAGAAAGCAGGCGCGCTTTAGATATTTGTCGTTATTTTACAATTCATTAAATGACAAACCGCATATCATGTATCGCATATCATAAATGAGCCGTAACTCATTGATTTTACTTTGCTCACAAAGATACTCCGATTCCTTGCAATACAGTTTGACGGTGTTTTTGACGGTATTTTGGGCCCGATTTTCCGTCAAAGTAGCGGATAAGGCAGCGCGGGCTCCTCTGACGGTATTTTTATTGAAACTAAGCATCTGATAAAATTGTTCCAGACGCTGCCAAAGGACGCCATCGGCAGTCCCAGCAGAATCCGCTTCGCTGAGCCGGGGCTTCGTTCGAATATCGTCTTGCGCAGGAACGTGCTGAGCACGAGCGAGCGATCGACCGCTCCAGAAACGTCGCATAGACCAAGTCGTACAGATCGAAGGAGTGCCGTCGTTGCAGGAGACACTTCAGCTTGTTCGCCAGCAATTCTTCGAGCGAGACGCAGGCGATTCCGATCTGGCAAACGCTTGCATCGGAATAGGGGTGAAGCAGGGGGCGTACGACCGTCGGCAGAAAAAGCCTGTCGAACTCTGTGACATCGAGTTTGACGCTGATGGTGAGATCGCCCTTCGTGCCGTAGAAATCACGAAAATAGATCTTGCCCTTAAAGGATTGCCGTTGGGCATCGATCATCCGGTCAGCAACGAAACTGTTCTTCTCCGTCTCGAACACAACACCGCAGGCATCCTGCGCCGCACTGCACGCTTCGTTGGTCTCCGCTTGAAAACGTTTCGGGTCGATCGCGGACGTAACGCTGAAATCGAGATCCGACGAGAAGCGCGTGTTGGGATGGTAGGCTTCCCCCGCCCTTCGACGCCGCCTGCGGCGGCGTCGAAGGGCGGCGGAACACGGTCTTATACAAAAATCGCGGCGATAGACTCTGAATCCCCACAGCCCCTAATCGGAAATATTCTTCACCAAGTCGGCAGCCACATCCCTCGCGCGCCCCTTTGAAGCCGAGCCCACGGTAAGGACCACAAATCTCTGGTCGTCGAGGAAGACGTTCATCTGGTTTATGCCCGGCACGAAAAAAGCCGCCTTGCCAAGGTTCGGGACATCCTCGATCGCCTTGTCGCTGAACGCCCGCATCGTCGCCTCCGTGGCCTTGCGCGTCTGCGCGATCGCCTCGGGCGTGTTGTCCGCAATCGGCGAGCGACGGGCCATGAGCGTCGCCGTGCCACCGCCCTTCAACCGATAGGTGCATTCCGACGTCGCGGCTTCGACCGCGGTCGGCTGATGGACAAAAGCCAGGCTCGTTTCGGTAACCGTATCGCCGAGCGCCGCGCCAACCGCTGCCTTGTCGAGCAATTTACAGGCGTCCGTCGCATCCCAGCCGGACGCCTGGGCGGCGGCGCTCTTGGCATCCTTGCTGTCCGGTTGGGAGCCGCCGCATGCGGCGAGCGCGAGCACCGGAGCCAACGCAAGCATCATTTTCTTGTTCATAGACCCTCCTTCAGCACCCGCCGGCACGATTGCCGGTCTTTTCAGCGCTGTAATATGCGTAAAAGCCGTCGCGGTTCGCCGGACCCGCCGTCCGGACAATCCCGACCAGCTTTCGTCCGTCGGGCGAGAACTGGAACAGCCCCGTCTGCGGTTCGGCGCCTTCGTCGCGCATCGTCAGACGCATCACGCGCCCGTCGATGACGCCATCGAAACTGCCGTTCTGATATTGGTAACAGCCGCTGACGCGATCGCCGGACTGGACCAGATGAATCCATCCCCAACCGCTGGCGCCGTCGTAATTGCCGGTGAGGTTCGTAAGCGTGGCGTCGCGGGTCAGTTGTTCGCCGTAACCGCGAAACCCCGTGAACCCCTGATATTCATCGCCATAATTATCGTGGATGATCAGGCGTACCCAGCGCGCGACCGGCCGCTCTTCGGGTTTGAAGACGAAGCTCTGGTTGTTGCGCGCCATCTGCAGGGTGCCGCTCAACACCGGCCGGAACCCGGCATTCGATGAGGTTTCGGACACTTCGATCGTGAAGTTCTTGGGCGCCTTGCGATCGCGGTTGAGGCCCGCGGTATCGAAAGCGATCCGGCCGAGCCGCGTCGTTTCGGCCAGTTCGAGCACGAACACAGCCTCGCCGCCTTCGCCCAGCCAATCGGTCGCCGGTGTATCGTCGATCAGATTGAGCGGACTCCATGCCATTTGCGACATGTCGGAGTCGGGCGGAACCGTTGTCAGCCGCGCGCCGGCGGCGTAGGAAAAGATATCTTTCTGGGCATTTTGCGCGTCGCCGGGCGTTGCCCCGATCGCGACAGCGGACACCATCAGCGCCAGACCCAGCGCGACTTTCGACATCATGGTCATTGGCTTTTCTTCCTTTCCTGCGCTTCCTTGACGATCCGGCGAAGGATGGGCGATGCCCCGGCCGTGCCCGGTGCGCTGATCGCCTGATCGCCGGTCAGGACATTGCGCAAACCGCCCAGCACGGTCCCGGCATCGCTGTTGTCTTGACGCTCGGCATCGCGTTTTTCGCCAGTTACGTCGCGCCCGAGACCGCGCCCGGCGATATCCTGCACGCGGCGGCGGGTCAGGGCGCCGTTGACGGCGTTGCCCGAACTGCCATAATCTTCCTCGGGTCGGTCGGGGCTGCCGTTCGAATTGCTGTTGGCGCCGCCACGGTCGCCTTCGCCGTTGTCATTGCCGCCGCCATCGCCGGTCCCGCGATCATTGTCGTTAGAGCCGCCCTGGTCGTTCGCGTTGCCCCGGTCCTCCGAATTGCGCCCCCCCTCGTTCCGGTTTGCGCCATCTCCGGAGCCGCCGCTGTTCCATCCGCCGTTGTCGTTGCCGCGTCCCCGCCGCTCGGTGTCCGAATTTCGCCCGCTCTGGCGACTGTTCAGCCCGCCGCCAGTCGTATCCGACCCCGCGCTCCCACTCGAATTCAACCCGCCCGTGGCCGAGTTGTAACCTTCGCCATCCGAATTTCGTCCGTTCCCGCTCGAATTGAAACCGCCCGTGCCGGAATTTCTGCCGCCGCGACCGCTGTTCAACCCGCCCGAGCCCGAGTTCAGCCCTCCGTCCGAATTCCGACCACCGCCCTCGCCGTTGAACGTGTCGCTGGAGGAATTGAGATCGCTGCCGCCGTCGGAATTCCTGCCGCCACGGTCGCTGTTCAGGCCGCCAGTGCCCGAGTTGAGGCCACCAACGTCCCCATCGGCTGCGGACGAATTGAGCCCGGCATCGCGCCCCGAATTGAAACCGCCGGCACCCGCGCCGTCGCTGTTGAGGCCACCGCTCGAATTAAGGCCATGACCGTCGCTCGAATTGAAACCTCCGCCGTTGCCGCCCAGTTCCCGGCCCGAATTATACCCTCCTCCGCCGCCGGCGCTGTTTCTGCCCCGGTTGGCGGAGCCAACGGCCGTACTCCCGCGATCGCTGTTCGCCGATCGACGGCCACCCGAATTCGAACCGCTGTTGCCGCCGAGGCGATTGCTGATCGCCGGTCCGCGATCGAGGCCGGCAGCGTCTTCCGCATCGCGATTGTCGATCGCCCCGATACGCTGCGCAACCGGCGAAACCTTTTGCACATTGCCACGGGCGACTCCCGGTTCGGCATCGAGCTGCGCCGATGCCGGAGCGGTGATGAACAGCAGCGGCGGGATCAAGGCCCCCGCCATCCAGGTCCGGTTTCGCATTGCCTGTCTCCTTCTCGCCGCCGAAATGGACGTCGAAAGGCAAGACGGGAAAACGGATCAAAGCCGGACATCCGGCCCGAATATTTTTCAAAACCCTATCCGCCTGAAATTAGAGGGTTGCACGGCGGCGGCGCATGGGATCATCTGAAGACGGGCCGACGGTGGGGGGGGAATGGGCGATGAAGCGGCTGGACCAGGACGAATGGCGGACGGTTCAGGACCTTTTCGAGCGGCTGGTCGACCTTCCGCCCGAAACCCAGCGCCAGCGATTGGCCAGCGTCGCGCAACCGGCGTCGGTTATCGACGCGGTCCGCAACCTACTGACAGCATCGCGGAGCGATGGAATATTGGACATGGCCCCGCCGGTGCTGGGGACCGAAGAAGCAGCCCCCAGCCATAGTTCGCTGACCGAAGGCCAGACCATCGGCGGCTTCACGATAGAACGGCCGATCGGGCGCGGCGGACTCGGCGAAGTCTATCTGGCGCACCGCGCGGGCACCGACTTCGACCAGCGCATCGCGTTGAAGCTGCTTCGCATCGACGCGGCCGAACGCGCGGAAAGCTTCGCACGCGAGCGGCGACTGCTCGCGCGGCTCGACCATCCGGGGATCGCGCGGCTGATCGACGCCGGGGTAGCGCCCGATGGGCGCCCCTATATCGCGATGGACTATGTCGACGGACAGCCGATCGACGCCTGGTGCACCGCACACGGCGCCGATCTCGACGCGCGGCTCGACCTGTTCCGTACCGTCTGCGACGCGGTCGCCTATGCCCACGGCAACCTCGTCGTCCACCGCGACATCAAGCCGTCGAACATATTGATCGACACGGGCGGCAAGCCGCGCCTGCTCGATTTCGGCATCGGCACCCTGCTCGACGAGAGTGCGGCGCTGCCCGCGACGACGCAGGCGATGCTGACTCCCGACTATGCGGCGCCCGAGCAGCTCGACGGCGAGGAAGCGACGGTCGCGACCGATGTCTATGCGCTCGGCGTGCTGCTTTACGAACTGGTCAGCGGCCAGAGCCCGTGGCGCAGCGGCAAGGCATCGGTGCCGGTGATGATTCGCCGCGTCCTCTATGAGGATGCCGCGCTGCCGAGCCGCGCCGCCGCGGCGGGTTCAGGGCCGGTGCCCGCGCGCCGCATCGCAGGCGACCTTGACGCGATCATCCTGAAGGCGATGCGGCGCGATCCCGCGCAGCGCTACCGCAGCGTCAGCGCACTCGCCGAAGACATCGCGCGCCATCAGCAATATCTCCCCGTCCATGCGCGCGACGGGTCGACGCGCTACATGCTCGGCCGCTTCCTGCGCCGCTATCGCTGGGGGGTCGCGGCGACCGCGGCGGTGCTCGCGGCGCTGCTCGTCGGCGCGGGCGGGATCGCGTGGCAGGCGCGCCAGACCGCGATCGAGCGCGACCTCGCGGTCGCCGAGGCGCGGCGGTCGGAAGCGATCAACCGGATGCTGACGGTGATGATGCGCGATACCGCCGAGGATGCGGGCGGAGAAAATATCAACGTCAAGCAGATGCTCGACCAGACCTCGGCCCGGCTTGCCGCGTCGCTCGATACCAGTTCCAAATCGGCCGACCTGATCGTCACCCTGTTCGACCTTTATGCGAATATCGAGGACACGGCGGGCGCCGACGCGCTGATTCAAAAGGCGCTCGCGCGCGGGATCGGGCGCGGCGACCCGGTCGCGACCGCACAGCTCAGGATGCGGGCCGCGGTTTCAGCCGCGGCGCTGGACCGGGTCGACGAAATCGCCCCCAACGTCGATGCCGCCGAACCGGTTTTCCGGGCCGATCCCGACCATTTCCAACGCGAACTGGTCGAAATCGCGCTTGCCCGCGCGCAGCTCTGGCGGCGAACGGATCGGCTCGAAGATGCCATTTCGCTGTTGATCCGCACCCTGCCCGACGCCGATATCGTCTATGCGGAGAACCACCGCGACCTGCTCACGACCTATAATAATCTTCTCGTCTACATGGTCGAGGCGAACCAGCTCGACGCCATGCCCGCGATCTTCGATCGCGCCGACGCCGTGCTTCGCCGAACCGGTCAGCAGGCGAGCATGCAGGGGCTTGCGATCGCGCAACTGAAAGCCGTGCGCCTCCTCAAGCTCGACCGGCCCGAGGTCGCCGAGCAGATCGTCACGCGCGTCGCGGCGCAGCGGCGCGCGACCTTCGGCCGTTCGGCGGGACTTGCGGTCGACCTCCTCCAGCTCGGCCGCGCCAAGCTGGCGCTCGGCAAATATGCCGAAGCGAAAGCGATCCTCGCCGAGGCGCGCCCGATGGCGGCACAATATCTCAGTCCCCAGGCGACGCCGACGCTGATCATCGCCGCGGGCCTGATCGAGGCAGAGGCCGAATCGGGCGACCTAGCGGACGCACGGCGCACGATCGCCGAGACCGAACCGCTGATCGCGGCGCTGCCCAAGCCCGGCCTGCCGCAAGCCATCTTCGCGCGCGCGAAGGCGGTCACGCTGCTCAAATCGGGCAAGCTCGGCGAAGCGCGGCGGGAAACCGACCGGGCGGAAGCGCTGTTCAAGGCCGAAGGGCCGGCGGGCGCGTCCTACCTCAAATCCTTCCCGGCGCTGCGGGCGCGGCTGGGGCCGGAATAAGGCCGTCATCCCCGCGGGAATGAGGCCGCCGGGGATCAGGCCGCCGCCATCTCGTGGTGAATCCAGGCGCGCGCCTGCACCCACCAGCGACGGATCGTGCGGTCGGAAACGCCGAGGACGAGCGCCGTCTCCTTCTCGTCCATCCCCGCGAAGAAGCGGCAGTCGACGACCTGCGCGAGGTTGGCGTCGAGCCGCTTCAGCCCCTCGAGCGCCTCGCCCAGCCGGACGACCTGCTCATCCTCGGGCACTGCGGCGGCGAGCGAGTCGAGGCTCTGGGTAAAGCTGTAGGTCGGCGCATCGCGCTTCGACGCTAGCCGCGCCCGCGCGGCGTCGATCAGGATATGCCGCATCGCGGTCGCCGCGCAGGCGAGGAAATGCGAGCGGCTCTCCCAGCCGGCGGCCTTGCGCAGCTTCACATAGGCTTCGTTGATCAGCGCCGTCGTCTGGAGCGTCTGCGGCAGGCCGGCACGATAATGTTCGCGCCGCGCGATCGCCCGTAATTCCCCATACAGGCCCGCGATCAGCTCGTCCGAGCTGCCCGCCCCATTTTTTTTGGCCTCATTTTTTTCGGCTGGCGTGTCCGCTTCCTCGGAAATTTTCCGTCTCGCTCTCTGTCAGGCGTCCGCCGCTCTTCGCAGGTCGGCGGACGCAAGGCAAGCGCGGCAATGACTTAGCGGCCGCGCGCGGGAGAGAGGCGCCGGAACAGGCGCCCGCCGGGTCGAGATATCCACCGTGGAGGCCGACGGCCTTCGCTCGATCGAGGGGAAGACAAGATGCGTAAATATGCTTGGCTGATCGCCACCGCCACGCCGGCGCTCACCATCGCGCTGCTCGCCATGCCGAACGCGGCACGGGCAGCGGAAGGCGACGTCACCTGTGCAAAGCGCGTGAACGACATCAACGAGGCGGTCCAGTCCGACGGTTCGGTATCAAACGCCTCCAGCGTCGCCTGCGGCCGTCAGGCACAAGCCACCGCCGAGGAGACGGTGTCGGTCGGCGCGGGGTCCAGCGCCGATGCGGCAGGCGCGACGACGGTCGGGGCTTTCGCGCACGCGACCGGGGCCACCGCAACCGCGGTTGGTTACAAGGCATTTGCGTCGGACGAAAACACGATCGCGATCGGCCACGAGGCCACCGGCAATGGCGGAGGCATCTTCATCGGCAATCTCGCGCGCGGCACCGGCGGCATCTCGATCGGCAACGATGTCTATTCGCTGGGCGGCGGTGTGGCGATCGGCAACGGCAGCTCGGCCGGCAGCAATTCGGTCGCGCTCGGCACCGGGTCCACGACGGCGGGGGAATATGTCGTCAGCGTCGGCAGCGACACCATCAAGCGGCGGATCATCAATGCCGCCGATGGTGAGATATTCGACGGCAGCTCGGATGCTGTCACCGGAAGCCAGCTTTATGCCGTCAAGCAGGACATCGCAGACACCACCGACCTGATCGACGGCGTCGAAGATCGCGTCCTCGACCTGGAAATTGACGCTTTTTATACCGACGGCCGCCTGTCTCGCCTTGAGGACAGCGGCGTGGGCGGCGGCTACGCGATCGGAGAAAACGCCATTGCCGTCGGGACGGACGCCTCCGCCGACAGCGACGAAGCCGTCGCCATCGGCATGGGCGCCACCGCGCAGGACGGCAAGGCGGTGTCGATCGGGTCGCAGAATATCGCCTCGGGCAACGGCGCGGTCGCGATCGGCGATCCCAATGTCGCGACCGGCACCGGCGCGGTCGCCGTCGGCGCCGACAACACGGCCACCGGCACCGGTGCGGTGGCGCTGGGCAATGCTTCGGTCGCGAACGGCGCCAGCGCATTGGCGCTGGGCGACCAGGCCAATGCACAGGGCCGCGGAACCGTCGCGCTGGGCGAACTGACGCAGGCGACGGGACAATCGGCCGTGGCGCTGGGGCAACAGGCGCAGGCGATCGGCGACAACAGCATCGCCATCGGCGGCGGCGACACGCTGACGACGCGCGCGATCGGTGCCAACAGCATCGCCATCGGCGGCCAGGCGCTGGCGAACGGGGCCGACAGCATCATGCTGGGCAACCGCGGCGGCGCCGGGGAGGACGCCGTGGCCATCGGCGCGGGCGCCTTTGCCAGCAGCGACCGTTCGGTGGCGCTGGGCGACAGTGCGACGGCCTTTGCCGAGGGCGCGGTCGCCATCGGCGCCAATTCGACCGCAACGCGCGCCAACACCGTGTCGGTGGGGTCGGCGGGCAATGAGCGGGCGATCACCAATGTCGCCGCCGGCACCACCGATACCGACGCGGTGAACGTCGCGCAGCTCAATGCCGCGCTCGCCGCACAGGGCAATGCGGCGGCGGCCGCGCAGACCACCGCAACCACCGCGCTCGCCAACGCCGCGGCGGCACAAGGAACGGCCGATACGGCGCTGGCCAATGCCGCGACCGCGCAAACGACCGCCGATACGGCGCGCACGGAAGCCGCCGCGGCCCAGACGACCGCGACGACGGCGCTGACCAACGCCGCGGCCGCGCAGACGACGGCAAACACGGCGCTCGCAGGCGCGACCGCCGCACAGGGAACGGCGAACACCGCCCGCACCGAAGCGGCGGCGGCGCAAGGCACCGCGAACACCGCGCTCGCCAATGCCGCCACCGCCCAGACCACGGCAAACGGCGCACAGGCAGCGGCGACAACGGCGGTCCTGCGCGGCGACACCGCGGGGGTCAGCCTGGCGGCGGCGCTCGGCGGCGGCGCGAGTTATGATACGGCGACGGGGGCGGTCAGCGCGCCGAGCTATTCGGTCGGCGGCACCGCCTATCACGACGTCGGCTCGGCGATCGGCGCGCTCGATACCAATGTTGCCGCGCTCAACAGTCGCATCGATGCGCTCAGCCTCGGCAACGACCGGCGCTTTCGCGAAGCGACCGGCGGCATCGTTACCGCGATGGCGATGGGGGGCACGATGATCGTCCCCGACAGCAATGTCTCGGTCTCGTTCAACCTTGCGACCTATCAGGGCGAGCAGGGCTTCTCCGGCGCCGCGGTGGTTCGCCTGACACCGCGCGTGTACGTCAGCGGCGGCTTTGCCGGATCGACCGTCAAGGGTACGACTGGCGGCCGGGTTGGCGTGGCCTTCGGCTTCTAGAATTGAACCCCCGGCTCCCGGCCCCGGAAAAACTGGGGCTGGGAGCGTGGGGGATTCAGCCTTGCGTCGAACTCCAACGAGTTTGCTTGGCTGTGACGCCTCACCGTCAGCACTTCGCCCGCAGCGGCGGGGTGCCCAACAACCGCCGCCCTATGGTTTCAGCCACTCGAAACCGGCTAGCGAATGGAATTCCAGTCAACCCCTCGTACCCGTAACGGATTGCACATCGCGCTTGTCAGGCCCTGGCGAAGCGTTGGGAAGCGTCCCTGGGTGCCCGGATATCTGCGTGGCGAGCAGACGCGCCGCTTCCGCAAGTTGCGGATCGTCGCCACCCAGCTTCGCATCCGCGTCGAAACCGATTTCGACATCGGGCTTCACCCCTTCGCCCTCGACGATCCACGATCCGTCAGTTGCGGCGAGCGCATATTGCGGCACATTGGTCTCGGTCCCGTCGAGCAGCGGCCCGGTCGATCCGGTGCCGATCACCCCGCCCCAGGTCCGCTTTCCATAGATCGGACCCAGCTTCGCCTGCCGCCATTCATAAGCCATGGTATCGCCGTCGGACATCGTTGCTTCGTTGACGAGCAGCGCGAGTTTTCCGGTGAACACCTGCGTGAATCCGCCCCAGGGATAGGTCGTCGGATAGTCCATTCCCTTGACATGCCCGGTCGTCAGGAAGGGGCGCAGCAGCCGGTCGATGACCAGAGGCGATCCGCTGCCGCCCAGATTGCCGCGAATATCGACGATCAGCCCGTCCTTGCGGATTTGTCCGAAATAACCGCGCGCGAACTCCGCCAGCCCCTGCGGCGACATGGCTGGGATATGGACATAGCCGATCCGTCCGCCCGACACCCGATCGACGAGGCGGCGGTTATTTTCGCTCCATTCACGATAGGCCAGCCCCTCCTGGCTGGCGATCGGCTTGACGACCAGCGTCCGCTCGCCTTTCACGCCGTCGCGGCCGATCGTCAGCGCGACCTCCTTGTCCGCCTTGCCGATCAGCGCCTCGAACGGGTCGGTGCGGGCATCGAGCGCACGACCGTCGATCGCGAGCAGCCAGTCGCCGACCCGCACTTCCTTGCCGAGCGCGCCGAGCGGCGAGCGATAGAGCGGATCGACGGGGTCGCCCGCATAGATATGGCTGATGCGCCAGCGCGCTTTCGCGGCGTCGAAGACCCAGACCGCGCCGAGCGCCGCCGACCCCGGCGTCGCGGGCTGCCATTCGTCGCGCCCATCGATATAGGCATGGCCGACGTTCAGTTCCGACACCATGCGCCCAATGACCTCGGTCAGGTCGCCCCGGCTGCCGATGCGCGGCAGATCGGCGCGATAGCGCGCGCACAGCGCCGCCCAGTCGAAGCCGTGCATCTTCGCGTCGTAGAAGAAGTCGCGGTAGCGTCGACAGACCTCGTCGAAGACCGCGCGCCATTCCTCGCGCGGCGCGATCGTTCCGGTGAGGCGGCCGATGTCGAGCTTCCTCGCCTTGCCGCTGGCGGTATCGAGCAGCGCATAATCCTTCTCGCGCCGCGTCACCGCAGACGCGCTCCAGGGCAGGAAAGCCACCGCATCGACGCGATCCGCGACGGTGCGCGTTTCCTTCTTCTCGAACGAATAGGCGCTCAGCCGATAGGCATCGTCGTCCGCGATCGCCGCCGAATAGACAATATCGTCCTTGCCGACGGTGAAGGCGTCGATGTTCGCGCTCGCGATCGGCGTCGGCGCGAGGCGGTCGATCAGCCCGTCGAAATCGATCGTCGCGAGCGGCGGAACGGTTTCGTCCTTGCTCGCGGTCAGGAAGGGATCGGGTAGCCCTGCGCGAAGCGGCAGGATGGCGATCGAGCGCTGGCGCGGCACCTGGAAATTCCACTCGCGCCCCTCGAACCGGCCCCGGAACTGGCGGTCGGTCAGCGCATAGAGATAATTGCCGTCAGGCGAAAAGGCCGGCTGCGACATGTTATAGAGCGGATCGCTCGCCGCGAAGGTCTTGCCGGTCGCAACGTCGAGGATCTGTACTTGTCCCATATCGGCTGGGCCGAAGCGCGTGTAGGCGAGATAGCGGCTGTCGGGCGACCAGGCATAATCGTTGACGAAGACGCTGCCGCTGCGCCCGGCCTCGCGCATCGCTCCGCTCGCGACATCGACCAGATAGATTGCCCCGTCCTTCCCCGACAGGGCGATGCGCTTGCCGTCAGGCGCCCATTGCGGCCGCGAGAAGCGATCATGGTGACCCGAGGTGAGTTGCCGCGCGGCACCGCCGTCGGCAGACGCGATCCACAGTTCCTCCTCGCCGCCTCGGTCGGAGACATAGGCGATCCATTTGCCGTCGCTCGACATGGCGGCCTCGCGCTCCTGGGCGTCGGAACTCGCGGTTACGGCACGGACCGGTGCGTCGCCCGCGGCCAGATCGAATATGTCGCCCCGCGCCACGAAGAGCGCGCGATCGCCATCGGGCGTCGGGACGAAGCTGTCGATCGCCTCGCCATAGCGCGCGAAGCGCGGACGCGCCTGCAACGCATCCGACGAGACCCGGATCACCTGCTGCTCGGAGGCACCGGTCGCCGGATCGAAGCGCCAGATGCGGCCGTCGACCTCATAAACGATGGCTCCTGCGCGATCGGCCGACGCCCATTTCGCGTCGCTCTCGTGCCGCGTGAGCTGCTCGGCCTCGCCGGTTGCCGGATCGGCGCGGAACAGGTTCATCGCCCCGTTCCGGTCGGAGAGAAAGAAGAGGCCCTGCCGTGTCCACATCGGGTCGCGTTCGGTCGCATCGGTCCGGGTGAGCTGCCGCGCCGCGCCGCTCGACCGATCATAGATCCACAGGTCCTGCGCCCAGCCGCCGCGATAATGTTTCCAGGTTCGGAAATCGCGCGACCAGGGCGAATAGAGGATCTGCGTTCCATCGGGCGAGAAGACCCCGGCGCCGGCGCGCGCGGTGCCGGCGGGCTCGATCGTGCGCGTCGCCAGGCTGACGGTATAGAGGTTGCTCTGCGACAGCATCGCCGCGTCGCGCATCGACCGGATGAGGATGGCGCTCCCATCGGGCGTCCAGCCGACCACCTGATTATCGCTGCCCCAGCGCGTCGACAGCCCCTTGCGCGAGGGTGCGCTGGTCAGACGCCTTGCCTCGCCCCCGTTGGCGGGCATCACATAGGCCTGGTCGTCGCCATCGATGCGCGCGGTGAACGCCAGCATTTTGCAATCGGGCGAGAATTTCGCGAAATATTCGGGGCCGGGGGTGCTGGTCAGCCGCCGCGCTTCCGCCGCCGTTCCATCCTGTAGCCACAGATCGCCCGCAAAGCTGAAGACAATCCGCGATCCGCACACATCGGGATAACGGAGATAAGGATCGGCGGGGTCGGGCGCCTGCGCGGAGGCTGCGGTGGCGACGCCGCTGAGCAGTGCGGCGACGATGAAGCGCTGGCGCGCACGATCTTTTGAAAAGAAGTTCACGAACAAAGCCCCTCCCGAGCAGGTATCAGGGCCCCATCTGTCCGTGTGCCTGAGATCGTTATCCCGTCGGCGGACGCCTGCGCGCCTCTCTCCAGATTCCATGCGCCGGATGGTCCTTCGTGCCTGAGAGTTTCCGGGGCGGTTGCTCCTTCGGCGGCCTGCGCGAGGCAGGCTCTCTCCCATCCGACTCGCTCAGGATGACGCGGCGTCCGTCCGCTTGTCAAGGCCTTCCGGCGCTCTCCAGCACCCGCAGCGCCGTGGGCCGGTCGATCACGCTGCGCAGGACGAAGGAACTGCGAATCCGCGCGACATTCGGCAGGCTCGACAGCTCCTGCCGATAGGTTTCGTCGAAGTCGTGCAGCGACGGGACATGCACGAGCGCGAGGAAATCCACGTCGCCCGAGACGAACCAGCATTTCGACACCGCGCTGCATTTCTGGATCGCCGCCTCGAAGCGATCGAGCGCGTCGTCGGACTGCGACACCAGCTCCATCTGCACCAGGACGAGGATGCCGAAACCCAGCCGGTCGAGATCGAACTGCGCCGTATATCGCTCGATCACGCCATGGCCTTCGAGCAGCCGGCGCCGCCGCGCCGCGGCGTTGCTCGAAAGCCCCACCGCCTCGCCGATCGCGACATCGCTCGACCGCGCGTCCGACGCCAGGATATGCATGATTCGATAATCTAACCGATCAAGCTCAAGTGTTTCCATATTTTCCATAATAATATCGTATCACGACGATATTTCATTCCACAAGCCAATTTGGCACCGAAATTTGGTGGGATCGGCAAGGCCGATGAATGCTAGGTGTCGGTATCGGGGAAAATCAGCAAGCTCATTGCATAAACCGGACATTAGGGGGCCAGTCCGCAAACGGAAGCCAATCTGCAAGGTCCGATCAGGGAGGAGGGATCAACATGCGATTCAATTTTCATGGCGTGTCGTCGGCGGTTTTGATCGCGGCGCTCGCCCATTCGGCCGCGGCGCAGGCTCAAACCGCCGATGCGGACACCCGCGACGGCGACGCCGCAGAGGTCCGGTCGGCCGATAGCGCGACCGATACCGGCAGCAAGGAGGCGGAAAGCGACATCGTCGTCACCGGCTCGCGCCTGCCGTCGGAATTCTCGACCACCGCGCCGGTGCAGGTGCTCAAGGCGGACCGGGGCGCCGTGCTCGGCAATGCGACCGCGGCGGAGATCGTCGCGCATGCCACCGCCGCGGCAGGCACGCAGCAGATCAACAACCAGCTTTCGGCGACCGGAGCCGGCGGATCGGTTGTGCTGGGCGGCGCCAACGTCAATACGATCAGCCTGCGCAACATGAGCGCGACGCGGACGCTGACCCTGCTCAACGGCCAGCGGATCGCCCCGTCGGGAACCGGAAGCCAGGTCGCGCCGGTCGATTTCAACGTCATCCCCTCGGTCGCGCTCGACCGGATCGAGGTTCTGACCACCGGCGCCTCCTCGGTCTATGGCTCTGATGCGATCGCCGGGGTGATCAACGTCATCACTCGCAAGGGCGGCGACGGGCTCGAACTCGGCGGCTTCGCCCGCCTCCCCGAAAAGCACGGCGGGCGCTATGTCCAGGCGAACGCCTTCTGGGGCCGCAATTACGACAATTTCTACGTGACCGCGGCGCTCGAATATGACCAGCAGTTCGAGCTCGATCTCAAGGATCGGCCCCAGACCGCGTGCCGGCAGGATTTCGTCTACGATCCGACGAGCGGCGAGCGCGTCGACGCCCGCGACACTTCGGGCAACTTCCGCTGCATCAACCACAATCCGAACGGTATCTTCTTCGATCAATATTGGTACGGCGGCGCCTTCGTCTATGATCCGACGCAGGCGAACGGCCCCTATCCCCCCGCCGCGCTCGGGCTGCAGGATCCCACCAATCCGGCCCTTGCGCCGCTGCTCGACTGGGTCCGCGCCAACCGCGGCGGCTTTCCCGACACCTATCCCTATTCGCCCAACACCAGCCGCGCCTATGACGAGGCCGACTCCATCTCGCCCTATCGCCGCATCAACGCTTATGTTTCGGCGGGCGTGAACGTCGGCGACAATTCGGAGCTCTATTTCAGCGCGCTCTATTCGAACCGCCATTCGCAATCGAACGGCTGGTATTTCCTCTACCCCTTCCTGTCGGCGACCAACCCGAACAACACGGTCGGGGAGGCGCTGATCATCGCGAGCGGCGGCAATTCGTCGGGCGACGTCGGCCCGCAGATCGTCCGGCCGTTCCGCGCCGAGCAGAAGGTCGATTTCTTCCAGTCGACCGTCGGGCTGCGCGGCAAGTTCGGCGGGGGTGTGCTGCGCAACTGGAATTACGACATCAGCGCCCGCTTCGGCCTGTCGCGCGGCACCTATGGCCAGACCTTCTATTATCAGGATCGGCTCAACGCCGCGACGGCGCCCGGCATCGCGTGCGACCCCAGCCTGATCACCATTTCGGGTCCGACCGAATGCGTCTCGATCCCCTGGCTGACCAAACGCTTCCTCGTCGATCAGGACTGGACCGACACCGAACGCACCTTCCTCGAAGGCTATGAGGAAGGCCATACCAAATACGACCAGTTCGCCATCGAGGGCAGCCTGTCGGGGCCGCTGTTCACGCTGCCGGCCGGCGAGGTCGCGGGCGTGTTCGGCTTCGCCATCCGCACGGACGACCTCGACGACACGCCGGGCTACAACGCCCGCAACCACAATTATTTCGCCTTCTCGACCGCGGGGCGCACCGCGGGTTCGGACACGGTGCGCGAGGTCTATGGCGAAATCGGCGTTCCGATCGTCGCCGACAAACCCTTCTTCCACAGCCTGCGGCTGACCGCGTCGGGGCGCTACACCGACTATAAATCCTATGGATCGAACGCGACCTACCGCATCGCCGGCGCCTGGGAAATCTCGCCCGCCATCGCGTTGCGGGCCTCCTACGGCACCTCGTTCCGCGCCCCGACGATCTATGAGCTCAACCTGGCCGACCAGACCTCCTTCTTCGGCTATTTCGACCCCTGCCAGCGCTACGGCGACGGCGCGAGCGACGCCGTCGTCCAGAACTGCCAGGCAGAGGGCTTCGCGCCCGATTTCTCGCCGATCAACGACGGCATCCTCGGCGTCAGCGGCGGCGGCAAGGGCCGGCTGAAGGCGGAAACCTCGACCAACTTCAACGCCGGCGTGGTCATCCGTCCGGGCTTCGCGAACCTCCAGCTCGCGGTCGATTATTACGACATCAAGGTGAAGAACGAAGTCGACACCTTCGGCGTCACCAACATCGTCAACAGCTGCTATAATCTGACCGGCGCGCAACGTGACAGCTTCTGCAGCCTGATCACCCGCGATCCCGTGACGCAGGCCATTTCTCAGGTCGACGACCGCTATATCAACCTGTCCCAGCAGCGCGCCCGCGGCATCGACTTCGCGCTCCAGTTCGGCTTCCCGCTCGGGGCCGATGCCAATCTCGGGTTCGAGATCCGGGGCACGCGCGCCCTCGAAAATTCGATCACGCGCGACGCGCTGAGCCCCGAACTCGAACGCAACGGGCTGTCGGGCTTTCCCAAGCTCACCGGCTATGCCGAAGCGCATCTTGACTACAAAAAGCTGACCTGGTTCGTCGGCGCCAACTATGTCGGCCGCGTCGATGACACGCGCTATTGGGAGGAACAGGGCGCCTTCATCCCCGGCACGGATCATTTCCGCTTCTATGGCGCCTATGCCGGCCGAAACATTTACGGCAATTCGAACGATTTCGCCGAGGTCCGCGAAAAGCTGTCGGTCGCCGCCTATGTGACGGCCTACACCTCGGTTCGCTGGCAGATTCTCGACAAGACGACATTGCTCGCCGGGGTCAGCAACATCTTCGACCGGAAGCCGCCGGTGATCGGCCCCGATGCCTATACCTATCGGATCGGATCGGTCGCCGGGAATCAGTATAATCTGACCGGGCGCACCTTCTTCATGCGTCTCAACCAGTCATTCTGAGGTCCGGCCCTCCTTCCATCGACGCAGACCATTGTTCGCGTCGATGGATTCGGAGCGGCTGCCAAGAATTGGGCGGCCTTGATCGTGCGGCCCCGGTGGTGGCCGTGTCCGTCGAATTGCCCTGACACGCTGAAGCTTCGATGATATTCTTCACCTCGCCACGCATTTGGCGCTCAGCGCCCGCACCCGGCGGGGAATGTTACCAGCCCGTCAGCATTCGACGACGTTGACGGCCAGACCGCCAAGACTCGTTTCCTTATATTTCGAGCGCATATCCTCGCCGGTCTGGCGCATCGTCTCGATGACTGCATCGAGCGGGACGACGTGCCGGCCGTCGCCCTGAAGCGCGAGGCACGCGGCATTTATGGCCTTGACCGCCCCCATTGTGTTGCGTTCGATACAGGGAATCTGAACGAGCCCGCCGATCGGGTCGCAGGTCAGTCCGAGATTATGCTCCATCCCGATTTCGGCGGCATTTTCAATCTGCTCATTGGTGCCGCCGAGCGCGGCGACGAGGCCTGCGGCCGCCATCGAGCACGCGACGCCCACTTCGCCCTGACAGCCCATTTCCGCAGCCGAGATCGACGCGCGCATCTTGTAGAGGAATCCGATGGCGGCGGCGGTCGCGAGCAGGACGCGGCTTCCCTCGCGCGAAGCGCCCGGGGTGAAGGATTCATAATATTTGAGGACCGCCGGCAGCACGCCCGCCGCGCCATTGGTCGGGGCAGTTACCACGCGGCCGCCCGCGGCATTTTCCTCGTTCACGCTCAGTGCGAACAGACTGACCCATTCGAAGATCTTGGTGGGGTCGTTCGAGGGGGCCTTGGCCAGCAGCGCATGGTGCAGCGACCGCGCGCGGCGCGGAACGTTGAGGCCACCGGGCAATACACCCTCGCCGCGGCACCCGCGCTCGATGCAGGCGAACATGGCGTCGCGCACAGCATCGATGAAGGCAATCGTCTCGACCGGCGCGCGCCACGCCTCCTCGTTGGCGAGGACGATGTCGGCTATCGCAAGCCCGTGGGTCCGGGCGATTGCGAGCAGTTCCTCCGCCGAGCCGAACGGGTAAGGAAGGGCGACGTTCGACCGTGCCTCCGCCTCGCCCTCACAGCGTATCGCGCCACCGCCGACCGAGAAAAAGGTGCGGGTCAATTCCTCACCGAAGGCATAACGGGCCGTGAACCGCATCGCATTCGCATGTCCGGGCAGAAATTCTCCGCGCCGGAAAATGAGGTCCGCTGTTTCGTTGAATGCGACCGGGCAACAGTCAGCGAGCCGAAGTGAATGGCACTCCCTTATCGCCGCAACGATCTCTTCGACCCGATCTGGATCGATTTCTTCCGGAAGCCGGCCGGACAATCCAAGCAGGATTGCCCTGTCCGTCGCATGCCCCTTGCCGGTCAGCGCAAGCGAGCCGAACAGCTCGCAAGAGACGCGCGCAGGGTGGCCTTTGCCCATCGCGAGCCGGGCGAATTGCGCGGCTGCGCGCATAGGTCCCACCGTGTGGGAACTCGACGGCCCGATCCCGATCGTGAACAGATCAAAGATGCTGAACGCGACATTCGTCGTATGAATCTGTGCGGACACCGGCGCCTCTCCTGCCGGCATTCGCCGGACATCAGCGCCCCTTCTGTCTGCTTGCCTGAGATCGCTATCCCGTCGGCGGACGCACTAAGCGTCACTTTCCAGAATTCCATTGCCGCATGGTCCTTCTGCCTGAGAGTTTCCGGGGCGGTTGCTCCTTCGGCGCCGGAAATATCCGGTCTCTCCCACATCGGCGGATCGACCATCGCGCGCGGCGATCATTGTGTCAACGCTCTGTTTCATCCGATAGTGGACATCACCGAGGTGCATGGGAGTGGCCTGCCCCGGGGCAAGCCACAAAACCGCCCTTCCTTGCCTTCAGAAGGGCTTCAAATAGCAAGTATTGGCGAGTTATAACAATGGTGTGCCCGCGAAGGCGGGCACACCATTGTTAGTGAAAACCCCTCTGGTGCAACGGCATCTTTGCGGAATCCCATAGACTGTAGCGCGCCGTGAAGAGGTCGTGGTCCGGTCTCAACCGATTGACCGCTTTCGGGTGTGGCCGCTTGGCTCACTCGCGGCCCGTACAACAAATTCTCAAAGCGCTGATTCGTCCGGTCGAGACCCAATGTCTACCCAAAGGCGCCTCCCCCGAAGCACGGCGAATATCAATAGAAACGGGCGCCGCCGCAGAAGAAACGGTTGCAAATTCACGCGAATTTGTGCCTGATCGCAGAGTTCCGCCCGATTTTCGGGCAAACCGATATATCTCGAAATAGGGATTTGGTTGAATCGCGAAATTTCTCCTTATTTTTTCATGAGCGTAGCTTTTTTGACGGACTGCTACTCGGTCATTTCAGACTAAATATTTTTCTGTCGCATTTCCAATGCGTTACACCACGCTGAATTATCGAGTGGGAGTGAGCCATGCCCATCGCCTATATCACCATCGGCACCAACGACATGGCGCGGTCGCGGCGCTATTATGATGCGGTCATGCCGCATCTCGGCGGGCGGCTGGAGGTCGACTATGGCGACCAGGCTTGCTGCTATGCGATGCCAAGCGAACAGCGCGTCTGGATCGGCAAGCCGAACGACGGGTTGGCGGCGGCTCCCGGCAACGGAATCATGCCCGGTTTTCTATGCGAAAGCCAAGCGGCGGTGGACGCGGCCCATGCCGCTGCGCTGGCCTGTGGTGGCACCAACGAAGGCGATCCCGGTCCGCGCCCACTTTATGGGCCGGACTTTTATGGCGCCTATGCCCGCGACCCCGAAGGCAACAAGATGAGCTTCGTCTATTTCGGAGCGCCGCAAAGCTGAGCAGACGCCAGCAGAGCGAACGGCGGCTCAATCGCGCAATATCGGCTCACCCGTCCGCGGGTTGACCAGCGTCACATTTTCGAGCGCCTGGATTTGCCATGCGCCATCGCGCCGGGTCACGACCGCAAGAATCATCGTGTCGACCCGATGCGGCCCCGCCGGATGCGCCGCGCCCGCGCTCAGCCGCGACCACATGTGCAGGATCGCGGCATCGGCCGAAATCGGATCGACGTCGGCGATCTCGTTGGTCAGCGTCGAATCGCTGTAGATCGTCTCGTGGATCGGGGCATGGCCCGCGACGATCTGTTCCACCCCGCGCCAGTAGGTGCCGAAGCGATTCACGAAGCTCGCGTCCACATGGAACAGCGCGGCGAACGCCGCCATGTCGTGCCGGTTCCATGCGTCCGCAAATCGCGCGGCGATACTCGCCGGTCCTTCTTCCTGAACCATATGACCCTCCTGACGGTCGAGCGGCTCGACGGCGCAACGCCCATTGCCCTATCCTATCTTCCCGGCGAAATCGACAAGCGAGTCGCAGTCATGGACAGGATCGAAACCGAAGCCTCGGGCGGCTGCCAGTGCGGCGCGGTGCGCTGGCACATCACCGCGGTGCTCGACACCTCGCATATCTGCCATTGCCGCATGTGCCAGAAGGCAGCGGGCAATTTTTTCATCGCGCTGATCGGCGTTCCACGCGATGCGATCACCTGGACGCGCGGGCAGCCGGCAACCTTTGCCAGTTCGGACAAGGCCGCGCGCGGTTTCTGCCGCGACTGCGGAACGCCGCTCACCTACGACTATCACGAGAGCAGGCATATCAACCTCACGACCGGATCGTTCGACGAGCCCGAGCGGTTTCAGCCCAAGGTCCAGTTCGGCCTCGAAGCCCGGCTCCCCGTTTTCGAGGATCTGCCGCTGAAGGCTGAAGGCACGACCGAAGAGACGATGGCCGCCTATGTCGGGGCGATCAGGGCGAGCAACCACCAGCATCCCGATCGCGACACCGATCGCTGGCCGCAATAAGCAGTCGCGCGCGGCCTATTGCTCAAGTTCGAGCAGATATTTCTTCGCGTCGAGCCCGCCGGCGAAGCCGGTCAGCTTGCCCGTCGATCCAACGACGCGGTGGCAGGGCGCGATGATCGAAATCGGATTGCGGCCATTGGCAGCACCGACCGCGCGCGATGCGGTCGGCCTCCCGACCTGTTGCGCGATCTCGCCATAGCTGCGGGTCTCACCGAACGGAATGGTGAGCAGCGCCTCCCATACCTGCTTCTGGAAATCGCTGCCCGAAAAGGACAGGGGCACGTCGAACGTCCGGCGCTTGCCGGCAAAATATTCGCCGAGCTGGCGTTCGGTCTCGACCAGCACCGGATGTTCCGGCTCTTCGGCCAGCGGTCCCAGCCGGACGCGGCCCGGACGGTCCTTCTCCCACAGGATCGCGGCGAGCCCCTTGGCATCGGCGACGAGGGTCAATTCGCCGACCGGCGACCAGATGGTTTTGAAAGCGTGCGTCATAAGTTCGATCCTGTCATTCGCTGTCGCGCTTTAGCGATGAGCTTCCTATGGCAGGGGCGACGCCGCGACGCGTCCCGAATCTTGCGCCCAACCTCGACGGAAAGATTGCCATGACCCCCACCGCCAAAATCCTGCTCCTCGGCTCGGGCGAGCTCGGCCGCGAATTCACCATTTCGGCAAAGCGGCTCGGGTGTCACGTCGTCGCCTGCGACAGCTATGACGGCGCCCCGGCGATGCAGGTCGCCGACGAACGCGAGGTGTTTCCGATGCTCGACGGCGACGCGCTCCGCGCCGCGATCGAGAAGCATCGCCCCGACCATGTCGTGCCCGAGATCGAGGCGATCCGCACCGAGGTGCTGGTCGAACTCGAGGCCGAGGGCTTCCACATCGTCCCGTCGGCGCGCGCCGCGCAGCTCACGATGAACCGCGACGCGATCCGCGACCTCGCCGCGAGCGAACTCGGCCTCGCGACCTCGACCTTCGAATATGCGACGAGCCGCGACGAACTCGCCGCCGCCGCGGCGCGCGTCGGCTTTCCGCTCGTCGTCAAACCGGTCATGTCGTCGTCGGGCAAGGGCCAGAGCACGGTAAAGGACGCCGCGGACATCGACGCCGCGTGGGATTATGCGGCCGCCGGTATGCGCGGCGACCGGCTGCGCGTGATCGCCGAGGCCTTCGTCGATTTCGATTATGAGATCACTTTGCTCACGATACGGCACAAGGACGACGTCAGCTTCTGCCCGCCGATCGGCCATCGGCAGGACCGTGGCGATTATCGCGAAAGCTGGCAGCCCGCGGCGATGTCCGCCGCCGCGCTCGCCGCCGCGCAGCAAATGGCCGCCAAAGTCGTCGACGCGCTGGGCGGCCACGGCATCTTCGGGGTTGAATTTTTCGTGAAGGGCGACGAGGTCATCTTCTCCGAACTCAGCCCGCGCCCGCACGATACGGGGATGGTGACGCTCGTGTCGCAATCGCTGTCCGAATTCGACCTCCACGCCCGCGCGATCCTCGGCCTGCCGATTCCCGCCATCACGGTGCCGCATGCGAGCGCCAATGCGGTGCTGCTCGCCGACCGCGACGCGGCGGACTTCACCATCACCGGCCTCACCGAGGCGCTGGTTCCGCCGGACGCGAACACCCATGTCGATGTCCGCATCTTCGGCAAGCCGGTGACGCGCCCGTATCGCCGCATGGGAATCGCGCTCGCCCGCGTCGAAGGCGGCACGACCGACGAGGCGCGTGCGATTGCGGCGGCAGCGGCGGGAAAACTGAAGATCGACTATGAGGGATAAACCCGCCGCACCGTTCGGCGTTTTTTCGACTGATTAAGCAACATTCTGTATCTCATAACTTCGTCATTCCCGCGAAAGCGGGAACCCAGCGTAGGGTCAGCCGACGCACGCTCTGGGTTCCCGCTTTCGCGGGAATGACGAAGATAAGGATGTCCGCTCTCCACCTCAAAGCAACTGCAACGCCTCGCACGGACATAGCTAGGCCGCCCCGCATCCCCCTGCTACACCCCGCGCCATGTCCGAGAAGAATCATCTCTATCTGGTCGATGGCTCCAGCTACATCTTCCGCGCCTATCACCGCCTGCCGCCGCTGACGAACCCGAACGGGGTGCCCGTCGGCGCGGTCTATGGCTACACGACGATGCTCTGGAAGCTCGCGAAGGATTTGCACGACGCCGACGGGCCGACGCATCTTGCCGTCATCCTCGACCATAGCAGCCAGTCGTTCCGCAACGACATCTACGACCAGTATAAGGCGAACCGCCCCGAGCCGCCCGAGGACCTGGTTCCGCAATTCCCGCTGATCCGCGACGCGACGCGCGCTTTCTCGCTGCCGTGCATCGAGATGGCGGGGTTCGAGGCCGACGACCTGATCGCCTCCTATGCCGAGGCCGCGGTGCGCGAGGGCTGGGACGTCACCATCGTCTCTTCCGACAAGGATCTGATGCAGCTCATCCGCGAACCCACGGACGGCTCGCCGCATGTCGACATGCTCGACACGATGAAAAACGTCCGGCTGGGCATGGAAGCGGTAAACGAGAAATTCGGGGTCACCCCCGACCTCGTCGGCGACGTGCTCGCGCTGATGGGCGACAGCGTCGATAACGTCCCCGGTGTGCGCGGGGTCGGTCCCAAGACCGCGACCAAGCTCATTCAGGAATATGGAAATCTCACCGCCGCGCTCGACGGCGCCGAGACGATGAAGGCCAGCAAACTGCGCGACAATCTGATCGAGCATCGCGCGATGGCCGAACTGTCGCGCGTCCTCGTCGACCTCAAGCGCGACTGCCCCCTCCCCGACCCGCTCGATGACCTCAAGCTCGGCGCGATCCCGCCGGGGCCGCTCAAGCTGTTCCTCGACGAGCACGGCTTTCGCTCGCTGTCGGCGAAGCTCGACAATGGCGTCGCGCCGAGCGGCCCGCCGACGCTGCCGCGCGCGGGCGCCGCGCCCGCTGCGGCGTCCGCCGCTCCCTCGACGCCGACCCTCCCGGCATGGCCCGCGATCGACCGCACGCTGTACGAAACGGTGACGACGATCGAGGCGCTCGACCGCTGGGTCGAGGCCGCGCGCGCCGCGCATGTCGTCGCGGTCGATACCGAGACTGCGAGCCTCGACAGCGTCACCGGCGATCTTGTCGGGGTCAGCCTGTCGACCGGCCCCGGCAAGGCCTGCTACATCCCGCTCGGCCATGGCGGCACCGACATGTTCGCCGAGAAGCCCGAGCAGATTCCCATCGGCGCCGCGCTGGATCGGCTACGCAACCTCTTCGCCGACGAAGCGGTGCTCAAGGTCGGGCACAATCTCAAATATGACATCGGCGTCCTCGCGCAACACGGGGTCACCATCGCGCCCTATGACGACACGATGGTGATGAGCTTCGCGCTCGACGCGGGCAAGCACGGACACGGACTCGACGAGTTGGCGAAGCTCCACCTCGATCACATTTGCCTGACCTTCAAGGAGATGTGCGGGACCGGCAAGTCGCAGATCAGCTTCGCCGAAGTGCCGCTCGATCGCGCGACCCATTATGCGGCCGAGGATGCCGAGGTCGCGTGGCGCCTCTGGAAATTGCTCAAGCTCCGCCTGCCGATCGAGGGCGGGACGCGCATCTACGAGATGGTCGACCGCCCGCTCGCCGCCGTCGTCGAAGGGATGGAACGCGCGGGGATCATGGTGAACCGCGACTATCTGGCGCGCCTGTCGGGCGAGTTCGCGAACGACATGCTGCGCATGGAGGGCGAAATCCACGAACTCGCGGGGCAGCCCTTCGCGATCGGCAGCCCCAAGCAGCTCGGCGAAATCCTCTTCGACAAGCTGGGGCTGAAGGGCGGGCGCAAGGGCAAGTCGGGCGACTGGTCGACCGACCAGAACGAGCTAGAACGTCTGGAACGCGACGGCGTGCCGATCGCGCGCAAGATTTTGGAGTGGCGCCAGCTCGCGAAGCTCAAATCGACCTATACCGATGCGCTGCAAGGGCAGATCAACGCGAAGACCGGCCGCGTCCACACCAGCTACAGCCTCGTCGGCGCGCAGACCGGGCGGCTGTCGTCGACCGACCCCAATCTGCAGAACATCCCGATCCGCACCGAGGTCGGCCGCCAGATTCGCGACGCCTTCATCGCCGCGCCGGGCCATGTGCTGCTGGCCGCCGACTATAGCCAGATCGAACTCCGCCTCGCGGCGCATATGGCCGACGTGCCCGAACTCAAGCAGGCCTTCGCGCAGGGCCAGGATATTCACGCCGCGACCGCGATCGAACTGTTCGGGGAGGTCAACCGCGACACGCGCGGCAAGGCGAAGACGATCAACTTCGCGATCCTCTACGGCATCTCGCGCTGGGGTCTCGCGAACCGGCTCGAAGTGACGCCCGATGAGGCGCAGGCGTTGATCAGCCGCTATTTTGAGCGCTTCCCCGGCATCAGCGACTATATCACCGACACGCTCGAAACCGCGCGCGCGCGCGGTTACACCGAGACTTTGTTCGGCCGGAAGACCTGGTTTCCGCGCATCAAGGCCGCGAACCAGAACGAACGCGCGGGTAGCGAGCGCGCCGCGATCAACGCGCCGATTCAGGGTACCAGCGCCGACCTGATCAAGCGCGCGATGGCGCGGATGCCGAAAGCGCTCGACGATGCGAGGCTTGGCGACGTGAAGATGCTGCTTCAGGTCCACGACGAACTCGTCTTCGAGGCGCCCGAGGACAAGGCCGAAGCCGCGGGCGAGGTCATCCGCCGCGTGATGTCGGGGGCCGCCGAACCTGCGCTGATCCTCTCGGTCGCGCTCGACGTCGAAATCGGCATCGGCAAAAGCTGGGGCGACGCGCATTGATCGGGGTGCTGCTGTTCGCCGCGGCGGTCATCGGCGATCCGGGTACCGCGCCGCCATCACCCGCCCCCGCGGCCGAAAGCGAGGCCGCGCCGCCCACGATCGCCGACAGCGACATTCGCGAATATGCCGCGGTCGCGGGGCGCAAGGTCGCGGGACGGCCGGTCGGCGGCCCCTATGCCACCGCCGACAAGCTGCTGCTGCTCGGCCGCGACGGCAAGGGCTATCCCGTCGTCGCCGCGAGCCTCGGCTTTCCCGCGCGCCAGTCGCTGCCCGCGCCGCCCGATGGCACGCTCGCCGTCGTGCGGCTGCACCAGAAATCCGAAACCGTCGTTCCCGGCCCCACGGCCGACGACCTCGCCTTCGTCGCCGCGAACAAGCTGCCGCTGTTCGTGATCGGCGAATGGGCGCGGCCGGCACCGATGTGGGAGGTCGCGTGGGTCGATGACGACGTGCGTTTCCGCATGATCGGCGAAGTCGGCGAAATCGGTCCCTGGCAGGAATGATTACCGACCGGGTGGCGGTCCGTAACGATTCGGCCCGTCGGTTCCCGCACGCACCAGTTCGACGACGAGCCACAGAAGGATCAGCCCGCCGACGATAGAGGGCCAATCGATCCCGGCCGATGCCTGCATCTTCGCCGGAAAGGACAAGGCATCGGCGAAATCGGGCCGGGCTTTCTTTTCCATCTCCGCAAAGACCTGCGGCATGCGGTCCGCCATCGCCGCCATACGCCGCGCTTGCCCAAGGCCGGTCGCGAAGATCGCTCCCGGCAACGCCAGCGCCCACCAGCCCACGCGGCCGCGATCATGCAACCGCCGCGCCGTTGCCGTCAGCAGCAACAGGGCGCCGAGCAGATAGAGCCCGATGTTCGCATAGGCCGCGGTCACCATTGCCCGCAGTTGAATCTGCATGAGGTGCATGCTGGCCGACAGATCGCGGGGATGCGTTGCAGCGGTCAGGTCAAGCGGCGGGATGGTCAGGACCAGTTGAACGATAAGCTGCACAACCACGAGCGGACCGAAAACGAGAAGCAGGAACAGCCAATATTGCTTTCGCGCGTCACGCCCTCGAGGGTCGAACAGACCGCCGAACCCGTGCCGCGCGATTTGCGCCATCGAAATCTCGGTCATATCCATCCCCCTTTGCGAGCCAGACTATCGGTTCGCGCCGGACCTGCCAATCGCCCAAACGCGCCGTTTCGGCGGCGAACCGTCGCAGCGATGCGCCATCGGCGCACTCGGCCTTTGCGGCTCCACGCCTTTGGTCTATGACGCCCCGATGACATTCCGCCGACATTTTTGCGACGGCGACGACGAAAGGCTTTCATGACGATCCCCCCGGCGGCCGGCGCGCCGACCCGCATCCAGCAGAATTTCCTCGCGCGCCACGAACGCCGTCTGCTCAACTGGATTTGCCCTCGCCTTCCCGCATGGGTCACGCCCGATCAGCTCACCACGCTCGGCTTCCTCGGCGCCGTCATCGTCGCCGCGGGCTATATGCTGAGCTGGATCGACGACGAATGGCTGGGGCTTTGCCTCGTCGGCTATATCGTCAACTGGTTCGGCGACTCGCTTGACGGCAGCCTCGCGCGCTGGCGACGGATCGAGCGGCCGCGCTACGGCTATTTCGTCGACCACAGCATCGACGCGGTCGGGACGCTGCTGATGGTCGGGGCGATCGGGGCCAGCCCCTATATGCGGCTCGACGTCGCGCTGATGGCGGTGATCGGCTATTTCCTGCTGTCGATCCACACTTTCCTCGCCGCGAAGGTCGTCGGCGAATTCCGCCTTTCCTACATGGCGGGCGGGCCGACCGAGCTTCGGCTGATGCTGATGGCGATGACCGTCACCATGGCGCTCGTCGGCCCCGGCGACATCGGCGGAACCAATTTCTCGCCCTTCGACCTGTTCGGCCTCGTCGTTGCGAGCATCCTCGTAACGATCTTCGTGGTGCAGAGCTTCGCAATGGCCCATATGCTCCGCGGACGCGGAGGGTAAGGCTCCGTCCCTAGGGCCTGAGGCGCGCCTGCGGATAGGTGCCGAGGAGCGACAACGACTTGGTCTGGAAATCGAGTTCCTCGAGCGCGCGGTCGACGCGCTCGTCGCCCGGCGCGCCGACGATGTCGGCATAGAATTTGGTCGCCGCGAAGCTGCCCCCGACCTGATAGCTTTCGAGCTTGGTCATGTTGACGCCGTTGGTCGCGAAGCCGCCCAGCGCCTTGTAGAGCGCGGCGGGAATATTCTTCACCTCGAAGACGAAGGTCGTCATCAGCGGCACGCCGGCCGGCGGCTCCGCGAGCGGCTCGCGCGCGAGGACGACGAAGCGCGTCATATTATGGTCGGCGTCTTCCATCCCGGTGCCGTGCAGCGTCAGCCCGTAGAGTTCCGCCGCGTGCGGCGGTGCGAGCGCGGCGAGGCCGACCTCGTCGCTGTCGGCGACCCAGGCAGCGGCGCCCGCGGTGTCGCTGTGCGCGACCGGCGAGATATTGTTCGCACGCAGCCATTGGCGGCACTGGCCGAGCGCCTGCTCGTGGCTCATCGCCCGCGTGACGGGGCCAAGGTCGCGGCTCATCAGGCCATAGCGGATCGGCAGGAAATGCTCGCCGACGATGAACAGGCCGGATTCGGGCAACAGGAAATGGATATCGGCGACGCGGCCGTGCAGGCTGTTCTCGATCGGGATGATCGCGCGCTCGACTTTCCCATCACGCACCGCCTCGATCGCATCCTCGAACGAATAGCAGGGCAGCGGCAGCGAATCCGCGTCATATTCGCGCGCAGCCAGGTCGCTGTTCGCGCCGGGCGCGCCCTGAAAGGCGAGCCCGCGCGCCGGCTCGGCGAGCGCCGCCGCCCGCATTTCGTCCACCAATGCTTGTGCCGAAGCCGAATAACTGCCCATGACCGCCTTCCCGCGCCAGAAGCGCGGCGCATAGCGGCAGCGCACTCAGCGCGCAACCGGCGCGGCATCGCATTTCATCCCCTTGCGCCGCGCTCCCCGCCCCAGTAAGGGAGCGTCCAAATCATAGACGCGCCCATGGGCGGGCGTTAGCGAACGGGGCTGCAAGCATGGACAATCGCAACAACACTATTGCCGGCTGGGTGCTGTTCGCCGGCATCTGCGCGCTGGGCCTGACGATCGGCTCGGGCATGTTGTTCGCCAGTCACAATCCCGAAAAGCCCGGCTTTCCGATCGAGGATGCCGAGGGCGGCGCAGGCGGCGGCGCGGCGGCCGTTCCGCTTCCCAACCTGCTCGCTGCGGCCGACGCCGCGAAGGGCGAGGCAGTGTTCGCGAAGTGCGCCGCGTGCCACACGATCAACCAGGGCGGCGCCAACGGCATCGGCCCCAACCTTTATGGCACGCTCGGCGAAGCGATCGGCCAGGGCAAGGGCGGTTTCGCCTTCTCCGACGCGCTCAAGGGCGTCGGCGGCAACTGGGACTTCGACAAGATGGACCATTGGCTGACCAGCCCGCGCAAGTTCGCAGCCGGCACCAAAATGTCGTTCGCGGGCCTGTCGAGCCCCGAAGATCGCGCGAACCTGATCGTCTATCTCAACGCGCAGGGTTCGAACCTGCCGCTGCCGAAGCCCGAAGCGGCGCCCGCGGGCGATGCGGCCGCCGCGCCGGCCGAAGGCGACAAGGCTGCGGCCCCGGCCGCCGAAGGTGCGGATAAAGCCGCAGCGGCCACTCCGGCAGCCGAAGGCGCCGCCCCCGCTCCCGCCGAAGCCAAGAAATAATGCGCCTCGCGCCCGTCGTGCTGGCGGGCGCGCTGATGCTCGCCGGCTGCGGCAAGGCCGGGCCGCCGGCCGATGCTGCGGCAACCACCGATAGCGCGTCGGCGTCCGATCCCGCACCCGCGATCGAACCGACCGCGGCGATGGGCGAACAGGTCTTCAAGCGCTGCGTCGCCTGCCACACGATCGACAAGGGCGGCTCCAACGGCATCGGCCCGAACCTTCATGGCGTCGTCGGCCGCGCGGTCGCCAGCCATGAGGGCTTTTCCTATTCGGGGGCAATGAAGGCCAAGGGCGGCGTCTGGGACGAGGCCGCGCTCGATCATTTCCTGACTGCGCCGATGAAGGCGCTTCCCGGCACCCGCATGGCGTTTGCCGGCATCGACGACGCCGCGGATCGCAAGGCGCTGATCCTGTATCTGAAAGCGCAGTCGGAATAGCCCTCGCCTGCGCCTGGGACGGGTATCGAGGCGAGACAAGCTGCCTGCCCAGGTCCGAATCGGCTTAGCCTCCTTGCGTCGGGTCCGGCTTGGACCGGCTTCGGCTGCGCCCGATACGAGCGAGCCATCAAGCAACGGGATCGACTGAGCAACCTCCGCTCCCGAAACGCCACCCGAACGCCTTGCCGCCCCTTATCGGGGGTGCTCCATGAAGCATGGCCGATGATGTTCGGCCAAAATAAAAACACGATATTTCAATATATTGAAAAATATCCCCCGCAGCATTGACAAAATTCCAAATACTTCGAATACTAACCATTATCGGCAATTGGCCGTCCGAGTTCAGGGCATACAGGGGAGATGATATGTTGCGAAAAGGCGTTTCGAGTTTTGCGATTACAAGCGCCATGCTGATGTCGGCGGGCGTAGCGCAGGCCCAGCAGTCGGCGGCCGCGGATGCCAGCACCCAGGCCGCCGAAGCGGGCGCACAGGATCGGGATGGTGATATCGTCGTCACCGCGATGCGCCGCGAATCCTCGCTTCAGGATGTCCCGGCATCGATCTCCGCCCTGTCGTCGACCCAGCTTGAAAAATCGGGGATCACCGATAGCGGCGGCCTGCAATATCAGGTCCCCGGGCTGATGATCGCCAAGGATTCGGGCCAGCAAGCCCAGATCTATATCCGCGGCGTCGGCAACAACCTCCAGGGCATCTCGGCCGGCAACAGCGTCGCGACCTATGTCGATGGCGTCTATGTTCCGAACAGCATCCAGGTGTTTCAGGAATTCAACGACGTCGAGCGCGTCGAGGTGCTCAAGGGACCGCAGGCGACGCTTTACGGCCGCAACGCGACCGGCGGTGCGATCAACATCATTTCCACCGATCCCAGCTTCACGCCGAGCGGCAAGGCCGACGTCTCGTTCGGCAATTACAGCACCCTCGCCGCGCGCGCATCGATCAACGCGCCATTGGTCGAAGACAAGCTCGCGCTACGCGTCTCGGTCCAGTCGGCCTATCACAAGGGCTATAACGAGAATATCTATCTGGGCCAGCGGATGCAGGGCCAGAGCTCGACCGGCGTGCGCGCGGCGCTGCGCTGGAAGCTGTCGCCCGATTTCGAGGCGATCCTGCGCGCCGACTACAGCAATTCAAACAACACCGACTATCTGAAGATCCGCAATCCCGAATCCTGGTGGTATCTGATCTCGCCGGTCGACCAATATGTCGACGATCCGCGCAAGGTGATGGGCGACGTCGGCGCGGCGCAACCGATCGAGAACGACGGCCAGTCGCTCCACCTGCGCTGGGACACCGGGATCGGCACGGTCAAATCGGTGACCAGCCGCCGTCATTTCGATTCGGGTCCGACCTTCCTCGATCTCGACCAGGTCGCGCTGCCGCCGGGAATCGTCAACGGGAAGCCCTATCAGGGTTCCTATCTCGGCGACATCACGACCTCGACCTCCTATTACCACGAAACCTATCTGGCGACCGACACGTCGAAACCGCTCCACGCCATCGTGGGATTCAACTATTTCCATGAAAATGCGCGTGAATTTCAGTACCAATATGCGGGCGGGCTTTCGTCCTACGACCGCTATGGCAAGACCGACGCCTATTCGGTTTTCGTCGATGCCAGTCTGGACGTGGCGCCGCAGTTCACGATCAGCGCGGGCCTGCGCTATTCGGACGAAAAGCGCGATTATCGCCAGCTTCGCATCATTCCGTCGGTGCCGTGGGTCAGCAACAAGGCAAGCTGGGACAGCTTCTCGCCGCGCGTCGGGGTCGAATTCCGGCCGAGCGAGGACGTGCTCCTCTATGCCAATGCGACGAGCGGCTTCAAGAGCGGCGGGTTCAACCTCCAGAACCCGCTCAACCCCTTCAAGCCCGAGAGCATATGGTCCTATGAAGGCGGCATCAAAGCCAGCCTGTTCGACCGCAAGCTGCGTACCAGCCTGTCGGGCTTCTATTATAGCTACAAGGACATTCAGGTCTCGCAGACGCTCGCCAATCTTCAGCGCGTGGTGACCAATGCCGGAACGGCGAAGATCTGGGGCCTCGATGCCGAGGGCAATTGGGCGGTGACGCCGAACCTGCGTCTGACCTTCGGCCTGTCGCTGCTCCACAGCGAATATGGATCGGCGATCCTGTGCGATTCGGTCATCGGCCCCTGCAATTCACCCGACGCGCCCGCGCTCGTCGACGTAAAGGGCAACCGCCTGCCGCGCGCGCCCGGGACAACGGGCAGCATTGCGGTCGATTACACGATCCCGAACGAGGTCGCGGGCGGCGAAGTATCGCTGCATGTCGATGCCGCCTATCGCTCGCGCACCTATTGGACGCCGTTCGAATACAAGACGCATTCGGTCGACCCGCAATGGATGACCAACGCCCAGATCCGCTATGATCGCGGTAGCTGGTATATCGCGGGCTATGTGCAGAACATCTTCGACGTCCTCTATGTCACCAACGGCATCGGGTCGGGCAAGCTGTCGACCGCGAACGGACTGGTCGGGGAACCCGCCGTGTTCGACCGCTACGCCGCACCGCGAACCTATGGGGTCCGGATCGGCTTCAGCTACTAGGCATGGACGCGAGCCCTTCCGAGCTCCGCGCCGCTCCCGCGACCGGGGAGGATTACCCCTCCTCCCCGGTCGCGTGGAGCGCCGTCGCCGTCCTCTTCATCCTTGGCGCGGTCGCCTTTCTCGACCGCCAGATCATCTCGCTGATGGTCGACGACATCCGCCGCGACCTGGCGATTTCGGATTTCCAGATCAGCCTGCTCCAGGGCTTCGCTTTCGCGCTCTGCTATGCGGTGATGGGCATTCCACTCGGCTGGCTGGTCGACCGCTTCCCGCGCCGCCAGATCATCTGCATCGGCGTGATCGCCTGGGGAATTGCCGCCGCTGCGTGCGGCCTCGCGCGCAATTTCTGGCACCTCCTGCTCGCGCGCTTCGGCGTCGGGCTCGGCGAAGCGGCGCTCGCGCCGTCGGCCTATTCGATGCTGAGCGACCTCTTCCCGCGCGAAAGGCTCACCACCGCCATGTCGGTCTTCGCGATCGGTTCGATCGTCGGGCAAGCCATCGCCTTCGCGATCGGCGGGCTGGTGATCGGCATGGCGCTGACCGCCGACGGTGGCCTTTCGCTGCCGCTGGTCGGCGAAGTGCGACCGTGGCAATTCGTCTTCATCGTCACCGGGCTTCCCGGCATCGCCTTCGCCCTGCTCGTCTTCCTGTTTCCCGAGCCGGTGCGGCGCGGTCTGCGAGGCGGCGGCAAGGCCGGTTTCGGCGAGGCGTTCCGCTTCATCGCCGAGCGCGGCCGCTTTTTCACCTGCCACTTCCTCGGCTATGGCGCGGTCGCCGCGATCGCCTATGGCACCATCGCCTGGGTGCCCGCGCATCTGATGCGCGGTTTCGGCTGGTCGGTGACACAGACCGGCTTCACCATGGCGGCGCTGACCGCTCTTGCCGGCTCGTCGGGGCTGCTCGGCATGGGGATGTTCGTCGACCGGCAGATGGCGCGCGGGGTGCGCGACGCGCATTTCCGCTTCGCCGTGTGGTTGTCGCTGACCATCGCGCTGTGCGGCGCGATCGGCTTTTCCTCGTCCAGCATCGTCCTTTTCTTCCTCTTCTATACGGTCCTCAAGCTGCTCGCGCCGATCGGCGGCATGGCGTCGGCGTCGATCCAGATCGTCACGCCGAACGAACTCCGCGGCACGGTGTCGGCAATCTATCTGTTCGTCGTCACGCTGCTCGGCGCAGGAACCGGCCCGACCGTGGTCGCGACCTGCACCGAGCTGATCTTTCACGACCCCGCGAAAGTCGGGCTGGCGATGGCGCTGACCTGCGTCGTATTGGGCCTGTTCGCGGCGGCTTGCTTCGCGCTTGGCCGCCGCCAGATGCGCGAGGCGGTGGAGATGGCAGAGGTTTGGGCATGAGCGAAGCACCCGGCTTTGCCGACTTCGCGTCGCAGCGGTTTCTCGTCGTCGGGGGAAGTTCGGGAATCGGCCTCGCCACAGCCCGGCTTGCCGCTACCCATGGCGCGAAGGTCAGCGTTGCGGGCCGAAACCCGGACCGCGCCGAGGCAGCCGCCGCAAGCATCGGTGCGGACACGGAATATGCCGCCTTCGACATGATCGACGAAGCGGCGGTGGAAGGCTTCTTCAGCGCGCATCTCCCCTTCGACCATATCGTCGTCACCGCCGCCGCGATCCGTTCCGCCCCCGTGCGCGAATTGCCGCTCGACACGGCGCGCGCGACCTTCGCTTCCAAATTCTGGGGGCCTTATGTCGTCGCCCGGTTCGCGCGGCTGACCGACGCGGGTTCGCTGACGCTCGTGTCGGGAGCCGCGGCGCGGCGCCCGCGCGCGGGCCGGGCGCCGGTGGCGGCCGCGAGTGCCGCAATCGAGGCGCTGACCCGCGTCCTCGCGGCCGAATTCGCGCCCGTGCGGGTCAATTGCGTCGCGCCCGGATTGGTCGACACGCCGATGCTGCGCGCAGCACGCGGCGCGAATGCGCCCGCTCCCGCGGTGCCGATGGCGCGTGTCGCATTGCCCGAGGAAATCGCGTTCCAGATACTGGCTTGCGCCGCCAATCCCTACATGACGGGGTCGATCGTCGACGTCGATGGCGGCCTGGCAACCACGGGCTAGTTGCAGCGAGGGGAACGAGCGATGCCGTTCAAGGGCAAGGTGGCACTCGTGACGGGGGCGGCGTCGGGTATCGGCCGGGCCACGGCGCTTGCTTTCGCCGAGGCAGGTGCCCGCGTCGCGCTTCTGGATGTCGATCGTTCGGGGCTCGAAATAGTCGCTCGGACCATAGAGACGCAAGGCGGCGAGTGTCTGGAATGCGCCTGCGACCTGACAGACGGCGCGGCTGTCCAGGCCGCCGCCCATGCCATCGATCGACGCTGGTCGCGCCTCGACTGCGCCGTGAATGCCGCGGGAGTCGAGGGGAAGACGTGCAACCTCCTCGACGAAGACGACGCGCTCTACGATCGCGTCATGGACATCAACCTGCGCAGCATATGGCAGTGCATGAAGATCCAGATTTCGGCGATGCTCGAAAACCCCGAGGGCGGCAGTATCGTCAATGTTTCTTCGGGCGCCGGTCTGGTCGGCTCCAGACGGTCGGCCATCTATAGCATGTCCAAACATGCGGTGATCGGCCTGACCCGCAGCGCCGCCCTGCAATATGCAAAGCGGGGTGTCCGCATCAACGCGGTATGTCCGGCGGGCGTACAGACCCCGATGGCAGAGCGCATCATCGCATCCTATGATGGGAACGCCCCGTCCGGAGGAGGCGCGCTCTATCCGTTGGGCCGATCGAGCACGCCCGAAGAAATCGCCTCGGGAATATTGTGGCTGAGCTCCCCGGGAGCCGCTTCTGCGGTCGGCACCGTGCTGGCCATCGATGCGGGTTTCACCGCGGCCTGACCCGCCTGAAGATTGGGGACGTGGGACGAGACCGCCACCCGCGCGACCTGAAGGGTGCCCCGAATTTTTCCTGCCCGTCGCGAAAAAGTCGCTGTATAGGCCCAATATGCAAATCCATCCGCTTATCGAAACCAGCGCAGCGCTCGTCGAATTTTTGGACCTGATCAAGACCAGCGATTTCGTCGCGGTCGATACCGAATTCATGCGCGAGAACACCTTCTGGCCCGAACTATGCCTGATCCAGGTCGCGGACAGCGAACATGCCGCAGCGATCGACCCGATGGCGCCGGGGATCGACCTGAAACCGCTGCTCGACCTGCTCGTCGACAATCAGGACGTGCTAAAGGTCTTTCACGCGGGCGGGCAGGATGTCGAAATCATCTTCAACCTGACCGGCAAGACGCCGCACCCGATCTTCGACACGCAAATCGGCCAGATGGCGCTGGGGCAGGCCGAGCAGGTCGGCTATTCCAACCTGGTCGAGGCGTGGATCGGGCTGCAGCTCGACAAGGGCGCGCGCTTCACCGACTGGAGCCGCCGCCCGCTCGACAAGCGGCAGATCGATTATGCGATCGGCGACGTGACCCATCTCGCGAAGATTTTCCCGATGATGCTGAAGAAGCTGATCAAGACCGGCCGCGGCCACTGGCTCGACGAGGAGATGGAGAAACTCGCCAACCCCGCCAACTACAGCATCGATCCCGACAAGGCGTGGCAGCGGATCAAGATTCCGTCGCGCAAGCCCGACGTGCTCGGGCGACTGAAGGCGCTCGCCGCGTGGCGCGAACGCGAGGCGCGGACCAAGAATCTCCCGCGCGGCCGCATCGTCAAGGACGAGACGCTCGCCGACCTCGCCGCGCATCCGCCGAAGCAGCAGGAAGGGCTGGGCGGGGTGCGCGGACTGTCGGCGACGTGGAAAGCGAACGACATCGGCGGTCGGCTGATGGACGCGCTCGCGAGCGCCAAGCCGCTGTCGAAGGAGGACATGCCCGATCGCGCGCCGCGCGGGCCGGGGCTCGGCAAGGAAGGCGCGCTGGTCGCGGACCTTTTGAAGCTGCTCCTCAAGATTCGCGCGCGCGAACTCAACGCAGCCGCGCGATTGATCGCGCGCAGCGACGATCTCGAAGCGCTCGCGGCGGGCGGCCGCGACGGCATCGCCTTGATGCAGGGCTGGCGCTACGATGTCTTCGGCCACGCCGCGCTCGACCTGGTCGAGGGGCGCATGGGTTTCGCCGTGAAAAACGGCAAGCTGGTGATGAGCGAAATCGACACCGCGACGGTCAGCGAGGTCTGACCCGCCCCGGGTCCCCCTTCGCGAGCGCAAGGGCTTTCTAAAGCAACACCAACTCCGGCTTCGCATCGAGCGCCTGCGCGAGGATGCGCAGGCGGCGTTCGACCGATTCCCCCGCCAGATGATGCCAGCCGGCATCGAGACAGAGCCTGAGCTTGCCGTCGGCGAGCGCGATACCGCTCGCCTTCAAAGGCGCCTCGACGCCGCCGGTCAGCCGCTGCGCGAGACGGATCGCGAGGCCCCATTGCCGCGCCCGCGCCAGCCGTTCGTCGCTGACCAGCCGGCCCATGATGGGAAAATCGGCATCGGCACCGCCGAAACCCGCATACAGCGCGCGCGCGAGCAGGATGCGCCCCGGAATGTCGATGCTGCGCCAATTGCCGTGCAGACCGATCTCGGTGCCACGCTCAGCGCGAAAATCGGGGTTCGCAGACCAGGCGACATCGCTGAGCAGGCTCGCGGCGAGACGGACGCGGCTGTCGGCGACCGCCTCGTTCGCGAACAGCGGCGCGATCCATTCGGCGATCGCCCGGCCATGCGGCGCGAACCGCGCCAATCGACGCCCCTCGAAATCGGCGGCGATGATCAGCGGGTCCTGCGCACGCGTCTCGGCATCGAGCGCCTGGAACAGCAGGCCTTCGCGCAAACCCGAAGAAGACACCGTCATTTCGGGCACGTCGAGAATATTGACGAGCGCGGCGAGCAGCGCGGCAGCGTCGGGCAAGGCCGCCGCGCGGTTCGCCGCCATGCCGGGAATCGCGCGCAGTTCCTCGAAGCTCAAGCGCTTGGTCGCGCGGATCAGGCGGCGGAGCGCGGTACGCGGCAGCCTGTGCTGGTCGAGCACCGCGAGCGGATCTTTCGTCAGTTCGAGGTCGAGGCGCGACAGCGCGCGCCACGACCCGCCGACCAGATAGAGAGGCAGGCCCGACAGCCCGCCGTTCGGCCAGCCCGCGCTTTTCAGCATCTTGCGGATCGCGCGCTCGAACGCCTGTTCGCCATCCTTGCGTAGCGCGGGCAGGCGCAGCACGCCGAGCGGAAAGGAAGCGCGCCGCCCGACCGCGCCGTCGGCGACCTCGGCAAGCTCCAGACTGCCGCCCCCCAGGTCGACCGCGATCCCGCACGCGTCGGGGATCGCCGACAGCACGCCATAGCCCGCCGCCTCGGCCTCTTCCTCGCCCGACAGCAGGCGGATTTCGAGCCCCGCTTCGGCAGCGGCGGCGATGAAAACCGGGCCGTTGGCGGCGTCACGCACCGCCGCGGTCGCAACGCATTGCAGGTCGGTCACCCCCATATGCCGCGCGAGCAGCGCATAGCGGCGCAGCGCAACGAGACCGCGCTCGGCATCCTCGGGCGCGATCCGGCCGTCGATCGCCAGCCCGCGGCCAAGCCCTGCCGCGACCTTTTCGTTGAAGATCACCGCCGGCGCGCGCGCTGGGCCTTCGTAAACGACGATGCGGACCGAGTTGGAGCCGATGTCGATCACCGCCGAGCGGCGCACGGCGTTCTTCGGGGAGCGGGAAAGGCTCAAAATCTATCGATCCTCGCGCATGGGAAAGTCGAGCGTGGGAACGTCGTGCCGCTTGTGCAACGCGGTGCCGCGGCCCGACAGCGACGGGTTGTTCATGAAATAATGATGCAGGTTGAATGGCTTGTCGCCCGGAACCAGCCGGCGATAGGTGCCGTCTGGTTGCAGCACCCAGCTTTGCTCATTGTCGATCAGATTGGCGACGAGCACTTGGTCCAATATCTGGTCGTGCACGGTCGGATTCTCGATCGGGATCATATATTCGACCCGGCGATCGAAGTTGCGCGGCATCCAGTCGGCGCTGGAGATATAGAGTTTCGCGCCGCTGTGCGGCAGGTGTGCGCCGTTGGCGAACGCCCAGATGCGGCTATGCTCCAGAAAGCGGCCGACGACCGACTTGACGCGGATCGTCTCCGACAGGCCGGGCACGCCGGGACGCAGGCAGCAGATGCCGCGCACGATCAGGTCGATCGGCACCCCCGCCGCGCTCGCTTCGTAAAGCTTGTCGATGATGCCGGGATCGACGAGGCTGTTCATCTTCGCCCACAGGCCCGACGCCCCTCCCACCTTCGCGGCCGCGATCTCGGCATCGACCAGGTCGCACAGATGCTGGCGCATGTTGAGCGGCGACATGGTGATGAGTTCGAGCCGCTCGGGCTCGACATAGCCGGTGATGTAATTGAAGAGCTGCGCCGCATCACGCCCGGCGCGCGGGTCGGCGGTGAAAAAGCTCAGATCGGTATAGATGCGCGCGGTCACTGGATGATAATTGCCGGTGCCGAAGTGGCAGTAGGTGCGATAGCCCTGCCCTTCGCGGCGTACGACCATCGAGATTTTTGCGTGGGTCTTCCACTCGATGAAGCCATAGACGACCTGCACGCCCGCGCGTTCGAGCTGGTTCGCCCAAAGGAGGTTCTGCTCCTCGTCGAAGCGCGCCTTGAGTTCGACGATCGCGGTCACCGACTTGCCTGCCTCGGCCGCCTCGATCAGTGCGCGGATCACCGGCGACTGGTTGCCCGCGCGATAGAGCGTCTGCTTGATCGCGACGACATCTGGATCGGCGGCCGCCTGCCGCAGAAAGGACACCACGACGTCGAAGCTCTCATAGGGATGATGGACGACGATGTCCTTCGAGCGGATCGCCGCGAAGCAATCGCCGCCATGCTCGCGGATGCGCTCGGGAAAGCGCGGCGAGTAAGCGGGGAATTTGAGGTCGGGCCGGTCGATGTCGACGAGCGCCGACAGCGCCGCGAGACCAATGAAGCCGCCGATCTTGGCGACCATCGCCTCATGCCCCTGGATGTCGGCGTTGAGCACTGCGGCGAGTTCGGCCGGCATGTCGGCCTCGACCTCCATCAGGATGACGCGGCCGCGGCGGCGGCGGCGGATCGCGGTGCGGAACAGGCGGACGAGATCCTCGGCCTCTTCCTCGATTTCGATATCGCTGTCGCGGATGATGCGAAAGACCCCGAGCGAGCGCACCGCAAAACCCGGAAACAGCAGATCGGCGAACAGCTCGATCAGATATTCGATCGGCACGAAACTGCCCGGCTCCCCCGGCACCGGCACGAAGCGCGCCAGCGACGCGGGGATCATCACCAATTCGCGTACCGTATCGCCGGTCGCCTTGCGCTGAAGATCGAAGATCACGCCCAACCCGCGATTGGGAATGAAGGGAAAGGGGTGCGCGGGATCGAGCACCTGCGGGGTCAGGATGGGAAATATCTGGTCGATGAAATATTGGCGCAGCCGGGTGCGCAGCGCATCCTTGTCCGACCCGGCGCCGTGCACGACGATCCCCTGTTCGCCGAGTTGGCGATGCAGCAATTGCCATTCGCTCTGCTGCTGGTCGACGAGGCGATTCACCTCGGCCTCGATTTCGGCGAGCTGCTGCCCCGGCGAACGGCCGTCGGCCGACGGATCGTCGATCCCCTGAAGCTGCTGCCCCTTCAGCCCCGCGACGCGGACCATGAAGAATTCGTCGAGGTTGCTCCCCGAAATCGACAGGAAGCGCAGCCGTTCGAGCAAGGGATGCGCGGGATTGCGCGCCTCCTCCATCACCCGCCGGTTGAAGGCGAGCCACGACAGTTCGCGGTTGAAGAAGCGTTCGGGTCCGAAGGAAGGGGTAGCCGTATCGGCGTCATTGTCTGCGCGTAGGGGGCCGCCGGCTATCGACATGTCGCTGCATCCTGTCTTTCGAGCAAATCGGGATCGATCAGCCCCTGTGACAGTAATGTTTCACGAATAAGACGAATGCCGATGCCGCGCCCTTTTTCGAGCGAAGCGGCGTCGAGCGCCGCGACGATGCGGTGGATCATCGCATAGCTGCGCTCCATGCGCGGCACGATGTAGGACGGCACTTCGGGCGCGATCGCGATGCCGCGCTGCGCGAACAGCGCCTCGATCAGGTCGCGCGCGAGGCAATCGTCGGGCTCGCCGATCGTCAGCACCGGGACGGCGGCGAGGCGCGAGCGCAGATCGGGCAGCGCGATATTCCATTCCGCAGGCGGCGCGTCGGCGATGATGAGCAGCGGCGTGCCCGAGGATTGGGCCGCATTCCAGGCGTGGAAAATCTCTTCCTCGGAGACGCTGGCGGGACCATCGATCACGCGCCCGCCGGTCTCGCACGCGAACAGGCGGCCGATCAGGCTGCGACCCGACCCGCGCGGGCCGGTCAGCACCGCAGTCCGTACCGGCCAGGTCGCGACATGACGCAGATAGCGCACCGCGTCGGCATTGCTCGCGCCGACGATCAGCGGTCCGTCGTTGGCGCCGCCGGCGCTCCAGTCGAGCGGCAGCGCGATCTGTCCCGAAGGCCCGGCCATCAGCGACTGATCCGCAGTTGCCCGCCGCCCTCCTGCACCTTGAAGCCGCGCGCGGCGAGCGCCGCCTTCAGCGCCGCAAGGTCGCCGCGGAAGCTGACGCGCATCACCGAGGTGCCGCCGAGCGCAAGGCTGGTCGTCGACGCCGACTGGACCCCCGCGACGCCGCCGACCGCGCGTTCGGTCGCGGAGACCGAATCGACGTCCGGCGAACTATACTGGACGGTGAAGCTTTGCACCCCGGCGACGGGCGCGACGGGGGTGCTGCTGTCGGTTTCGGTCGGCAGCGCGTCATCCTCGGTCACCGTTTCCTCGGGCAGATCGGCCTTTTCGACCGGCTTTTCGAGGACGAGATAGGTGTCGGTCCTGAGCACGCCCGCCGCGAGCGCGCCGGTATAGATCGCATCCATTCGCGCGACCGCCTTCTCCATCATGTCAGGCAGCGCGGCGGAGCTCGGGCCGGTCATGGTGAAGCTGTCGATCAGCTTGTTGTCGGGGCCGAAGCGTGCGGTGAAGACGCCCCGGATCGGCCCGCCGGGATAGCTGTATTCGACCCGCGCGATCGGGATCAGCACGTCGGCGGCGCCATATTGGTCGAGGATCACGCGCCACCAGACGCGCCCGCGACGGCCGGTCTGCCCTGGATTGAGCAGCAAAGTGTCGGCGCCGGTGCCCGCGGTGCGGACATAATCGATCGCGCTCTGCCCCGTATTATATTCGGCCCAGGCGCGCTGCCATGCGCTGCGCTGCTCGAACACCTGCTCGATGCCGTCGATCGAATAGACGGGAATGACAAGCAAGGGCGGCGAACGCAAAGTGCGACCGCTGACGCCGAGAATCTGCCCCGCGCGCACGCGGTCGAACTGGACGCCGAGCGTCGCGACATAGCGCCGCGGGCCGATCTGCTCTTTTTCGACGACGATCGCGGTGACGATGCCGTCGAGCACCGAATCACCGAGCGCCGGCCCGTCGCTGCCGTTGATCCGCTTGTAGAGCTGCGCCCAGCCCTTGCGCTGCGCCTCGCGCCAGCCCTTTTCGCGCGCATCCTCGGCGTTATCGCCGACGACATCGACGGTGATCCCGCTCGCGAGGAAATCGCCGCTGCTGTTGATCGGGGTGATGCCGCGATCGCCGCGCGCGATCTGTCCCTCGACGAGGCCTGCGACCAGGACCGCCAGAAACAGCCCGAAAAGCGCCGCCCAGCGCCAATCGCGGGACACGAACGAGCGGAGCGGGAAACCGGGAGTCGAACGGGGGAAAGCAGCCGAGGTCATATCTTCTCTATGCTCTGCCCAAAAGCGCGGGCCCGGACAAGGAAATCATGGCAATTATCGGCTGGAACCGTTAGTCGCGCGTGCCATGGATTCCAAGCACAACCAGCCCGCCCCTTACACATATGCGCAGGCCGGCGTCTCGATCGAGACCGGCAATGCGCTGGTCCGTGCCATCGCTCCGCTCGCCCGAGCGACGCGCCGCCCCGGCGCCGACGCCGACCTCGGCGGCTTCGGCGGTTTCTTCGACCTCAAGGCCGCCGGGTTCAGCGATCCCTTGCTCGTCGCGGCGAACGACGGGGTCGGCACCAAGCTCAAGCTCGCGATCGATTCGGGCAAGCATGACGGGGTCGGCATCGATCTGGTCGCGATGTGCGCCAACGACCTGATCGTTCAGGGCGCAGAGCCTTTGTTCTTCCTCGACTATTACGCCACCGGCAAGCTCGACAATGATGTCGCGACCGAGGTCGTCGCGAGCATCGCCGAGGGTTGCAAGCAGGCGGGCTGCGCGTTGATCGGGGGCGAGACCGCCGAAATGCCGGGCATGTATTCGGACGGCGACTATGATCTCGCGGGCTTCTGCGTCGGCGCGGTCGAGCGCGACCAGGTGCTCACCGCCGACAAGGTCGCGGCGGGCGACGTCATTCTCGGCCTTGCCTCGTCGGGGATCCACTCGAACGGCTTTTCGCTCGTGCGCCGTCTCGCCGCCGACAAGGGCTGGAAGCTCGACCGCCCCGCCCTGTTCGACCAGACTATCCTGCTGATCGACGCGCTGATGGCGCCGACGCGCATCTATGTGAAGAGCCTGCTGCCGCTGGTGAAGATCGGCCGGATTCACGCGCTCGCGCACATCACCGGCGGCGGGCTGCTCGAGAATATCCCGCGCGTGCTGCCGAAGACGCTGCACGCGCATATCGACGCCGACGCTTGGGAACAGCCGCGGCTGATGGCCTTCCTGCAGGCGCAGGGGAATATCGAGCCCGAGGAAATGGCGCGCACCTTCAATTGCGGGATCGGCATGGCGGTGGTCGTGGCCGAGAGCGACGTCGCCGAGGTGACAGCGGCGCTGCAGGCCGCGGGCGAGACAGTGCACCGGATCGGGCATATCGCCGAGGGTGAGAAGGGCTGCACCGTGTCGGGCGGGTCGGAGACGTGGAGCGCGATGGGCGCGTGGAGCGCGACACATCATGCATAGGATCCTCCCCCACGGGGGGAGGGGGACCGCCCGCGAAGCGGGGGGTGGAGGGGCATGTGCGGTGTCATCCATCCTCAAGATGTCGCACGACTCCGCTTGCGCCCCTCCACCATGCTTCGCATGGTCCCCCTCCCCGTTCCGGGGAGGATCGGTGTGAAAGCCCGCGTCGCCGTTCTCATCTCCGGCACCGGCACCAATATGGCGGCCTTGCTCTATGCCGCGAAGGCCGAGGCCTGCCCCTATGAACTCGTGCTCGTCGCCAGCAACAACCCCGATGCGGCGGGACTGGCGCTCGCCAACGCCGAGGGCATCGCGACGTGGGCACACGCACATAAGGGCATGGACCGCGACGCCTTCGACGCGCTGGTCGACGAACAGCTCCGCGCGGCCGGCGCCGACTATGTCGCGCTGGCGGGCTATATGCGCATCCTGAGCGACGATTTCGTCGTGCGCTGGGCAGGGCGGATGCTCAACATCCACCCGAGCCTGCTCCCCAAATACAAGGGGCTGAACACCCACCAACAGGCGATCGACGCCGGCGACTCCCATGGCGGGTGCAGCATCCATGTCGTCACCCCGGCGCTCGACGACGGCCCGGTGCTCGCGCAGACGCCGGTTGCGATCGTGCCGGGCGACACCGCCGAAAGCCTTGCGCGGCGGGTCCGGTTCGCCGAACATCAACTCTATCCCGCCACCCTCGCCGCCTTCGTCTCGCGCGAGCGGTCGCCCGACTGGCTGCTCGGCCGCGTCCGCGAGTTGGCGATGGCGCTGCCCGAAGTCGACGAGACGACCTCTCACGGCATGCCCTGCTTCGGGATCGTCAAGGGCAAGAAGTTCGCTTATTTCACCCACGACCATCACGGCGACGGCCGAACCGCCTTGCTGGTCAAGATCAGCGGCGCCGACGAGCAGGCGCAGCTCATCGAACTCGACGAAGCGCGCTATTACCGCCCCGCCTATTTCGGCGACGGCTGGATCGGCATCCGCCTCGACCTCGGCGACACCGACTGGGATGCGATCGGCGAATGGCTGCGCAAGAGCTGGCTAGCGGTCGCACCGAAGAAGCTGGCGGGGCTGATGGCGGCGGCTGAGGATTTTTAGGCTACGGCCGGACTTAACCACCCCGTCATTGCGAGGAGCGAAGCGACGCGGCAATCCAGAGTGCGTGTAAGCCGCTCTGGATTGCTTCGCTTCGCTCGCAATGACGAGGATTTCCAAACTGGAAACTGCCTGCCCCTCCCCCCAAAATTTCGCGCTGGCCTTTTCCACCGAAGCGCGGTGAATTGCAGGCAATGGAATTCGATTTCGCCCTGATCCTGTCTGCGGCCTATATCGCCGCTTTCATCACCATCATGGGGCGGATCATCCTGCGGCCGCAGCGCGAGCCCGCGTCGCGGCTCGCCTGGCTGATCGCGACGATCGCGGTGCCGGTCGTCGGCATTCTCGCTTATCTGCTGCTCGGCGAAGCGCGGATCAGCGCCAAGCGACGCGCGCGCTATGCCGCGATCGAGGCGCATCTGCCGCACCCCCACGAGCGCGCCGAAGTACGCCGCGCGCTCGCGCGCAGCGCCTGGGCTGCGCCCTTCGCGCTCGCCGAGACGGTCAATGCGCTGCCCCCGACCGCCGGGAACCGCGCGCACCTCGCAGCGGACAGCAACGCCGCGATCCGCGAGATGGTCGACGATATCGACAAGGCCAAATCGACCGTCCACCTCTGCTTCTATATCTGGCTTGCCGACCACAACGGCTTCCGGATCAAGGACGCGCTGGTCCGCGCGGCGAAGCGCGGGGTGAAAGTGCGCGTGCTCGCCGACGCGCTCGGTTCGCGCGGTTTCATCCGCTCGGCCTATTGGATCGAGTTGCAGAATGCGGGAATCGACGCACGAATCGCGCTGCCGATCGGCGGCCTGATCTGGACGCTGATCCGCGGCCGCTTCGACCTGCGCAATCACAGAAAGCAGTTGATCGTCGACAATCGCATCGCCTGGTGCGGCAGCCAGAATCTCGCCGATCCCGAATTCCGGATTAAGTCCCAATATGCCCCGTGGGTCGACATCATGACGCGCTGGGAAGGCCCTGTCGTCCGCGATTGCCAGTTCGTCTTCGCCGCCGATTGGGAAAGCGAGCGCGGCGACGACATCGGCGACCTGCTCCGCGACGGCGCCGAACCCGAACCCGCACAAGTGCCCGGGATCGCGGCACAGGTGATCGGCACCGGCCCCAATCTCCGCTATGCCGCGATGACCGCCTGCTTCACCTCGCTCATCCATTCGGCGCGGCGCGAGATTGTCGTCACCACGCCCTATTTCGTGCCCGACGAGCAATTGCTCTTCGCGCTGCTCGACTGCGCACGGCGCGGGGTCGAGACGGTGATGATCCTCCCCAGGCGCAACGACAGCCGCATCGTCGCGGGCGCAAGCCGCAGCCATTATGCCGACCTCGTCGCGGCGGGGGTGAAGCTCTACGAATATCGCTCCGGCCTGCTCCATGCCAAGACGATGCTCGTCGACGGCGAGGTCGCGCTGATCGGATCGGCCAACCTCGACCGGCGGAGTTTCGAGCTCAATTTCGAGAATAATATCCTGCTGCGCGACAAGGCGTTCGCCGCCGAGATTCGCGCGCGTCAGGCCGAGTATATCGCCGCATCCGACCGCGTCACCGCCGAGGACGTCGCCGGTTTCGGGATCGCCCGGCGGCTGTGGCAGAATCTCGTCGCGACGGTGAGCCCGCTGCTCTGAACGCAAAAAGGGCCGCCGGATCGCTCCGGCGGCCCCTTGCGGCCTTGCGGCTTGGATCGTTTAGCCGACGATTTCTTCGGGCTTGAAGAAATAGGCGATTTCGATCGCCGCATTTTCGTCGCTGTCCGAACCGTGGACCGTGTTCGCCTCGATGCTCTCGGCCAGTTCCTTGCGGATCGTGCCGGGGGCGGCGTCCTTGGGATTGGTCGCGCCCATGATGTCGCGGTTGCGCTGCATCGCATTCTCGCCTTCCAGAACCTGGACGACGACCGGACCCGAGGTCATGAATTCGACAAGTTCACCAAAGAAGGGACGCTCCTTGTGGACCGCGTAAAAGCCTTCGGCCTGTTCCTTGGTCATGTGGATACGCTTGGAAGCGACGACGCGGAGGCCGGCGTCTTCCAGCATCTTGGTGACGGCGCCGGTGATGTTGCGACGCGTCGCGTCGGGCTTGATGATCGAAAAGGTGCGGGTGACCGCCATGGGAAAGCTCCTGGGTTGGTATTTTCTGCAATGCGCGCGCCTCTAGCCGCGCTTTTGCTGCACTGCAAGGTCGGAGCGCGGGCCGACTTCAGCCACCCGTTCCATAAGTGATCGCGCCATTGACCATGTCGCCTTCCTGCGTCGCGGTGACCTGGATCGTCGTCTTTTCGTCGCCGGGCTTTTCGGCGCCGATGATCATCGTGTCGTCGGCGGTCATTTCGGATTTGACCTTGAGTCCCGCCGCCTCGATCTGGCTGCGGTAATGGGCGACGACGTCGGCGACCTTCGCCTTGACCTCGAACCCCGCCATGCCGCCTTTCCTGCCTTCGGACGACCCGGCGAATCCGCCGGTCATCTTCGATCCCGGATAAGGAGTGAGGCCCGCGGGCAGTTTGGCGTCGGTGCCGAAGCGAACCTCGCCATCCTCGGTCTTGACGGTAACATTGCCCTCTTCGCCGTCCTTGCTCCCGCTGACCTTATATTCGGCGGTCTTGCCTGTCGCGGGATCGATATAGGTGCCGCTGGCGACCTCGCTCTCCGATTTCGAGCCGCAACCCGCGACGAGCAATGCCATGACGGCGGCGAGGGCGAGATTCGTGCGTATAGTCATTCCAAGCTCCTGAAAAATCATGGGGTATGATCTGCAACGCAACGCGTCCGCTGTCCGTGACCCATGTCACAGCCGAAAGATCAGGGCCCTTCGGACCAGCGGCCGCGATCGTCCTGCTTCCAGAAGCGATTATCGACATCCTCGCGCGCCGCAAGCGCACGCCATGTCGCGCGGGCGTCGTCGATGCGGCTGTTGTCGAAGAGCAGGAAGGCGCGCGCGAAGCCAAGCGCCTCCTCGCGCCACTCGCCGTCGGCGAGCGCGACATGCGTCGCGCCGTTGGGCGCCCCGGCGGCGATCGCGCCCGCGAGCAGGATCGGCTCGATCGCCTCGTCGGGCGAGCCGGCAGGACCGTGCGGCAGAAAGCCGGCCGGCTGGAACGTCCAGAGCGCGCCGTCGATCGCCTGCCGCTGCATCGCCGGGGCCGCGACCACCAGCAGGCGGTCGCCATTGCCCAGAACCCGCGTAGCAATGGCGGGCAGCACCCGCTCGACGGGGTCGCGGGTCAGCCGGTAGAAATCGACGCGAGGTATCTGCTGTTCAGTCATTGCGACCCCGGCGAAAGCCGGGGGAAGCAATCTCCAGCCATCGGCCTCGCACAAGGCCGATGGCTGGAGATTGCCGCGTCGCTTCGCTCCTCGCAATGACGAGCATATTCGGCATCACCCCTCGTGATGATCCGCAATGAAGCGGTCGAGCAGGCGCACGCCATAACCCGTCGCGCCCTTGCCATAGACCGGGCCGTCCTTGTCGGCCCACGCCATCCCCGCGATGTCGAGATGCGCCCAGGCGACGCCTTCGTTCACATAGCGCTTGAGGAACTGCGCCGCGGTGATCGAACCGCCTTCGCGCGGGCCGATATTCTTCATGTCGGCGATCGGACTGTCGATCAGCTTGTCGTAAGCGGGCGACAGCGGGAAGCGCCACAGCTTGTTGCCGCTCGCCTCGCCTGCCTCGAGCAGGTTCGCCGCGAGTGCTTCGTCGTTCGCGAACATCCCCGCATATTCGTGGCCGAGCGAAATCACCATCGCCCCGGTCAGAGTCGCGAGATCGACGACGACCTTGGGATCATAGGCCTTCTGCGCCCAGGCGATCGCGTCGCAGAGGACAAGCCGGCCCTCGGCGTCGGTGTTGAGCACCTCGACCGTCTGCCCCGACATCGTCGTGACGATGTCGCCGGGGCGCATCGCATTGCCGTCGGGCATATTCTCGACGAGGCCGACGACGCCGACGACGTTCGCCTTCGCCTTGCGCCCGGCGATCGCCTTGATCGCGCCCGCGACCGCGCCCGCGCCGCCCATGTCCCACTTCATCATGTCCATGCCCGGTCCGGGTTTCAGGCTGATGCCGCCGGTGTCGAAGGTGACGCCCTTGCCGACGAAGACCACCGGCGCCTCGCCCGGATTGCCGCCGTTCCAGCGCATCGCAAGCAGCCGTGGCGGGCGGGTCGAGCCCTGCGCGACGCCGAGCAGCGCGCCCATGCCTAGCGCCTTCATCTGCCGCTCGTCGAGTACTTCCAGTTCGACGCCGAGGTCGGTCAGATGCTGGCAGCGCTCCACGAACGTCTCGGGATAGAGGATGTTCGGCGGCTCGGCGACGAGCGTCTGGGTCAGCGCGACGCCGTCGGCAACCGCCGAATAGCGACCCCAGCGCGCCGACAGGTCGCCCGCCGGCGACGCGATCGCGATCGTCTTCAGGCTCGGTTTCGCCGTGTCGGCCAGCCGGGTGCGATAGGTATCGAGGCGCCAGTCGCGCAGCCGCGCGCCCATCGCGAAGGCCAGGACGTCATCCTCGTCGCTCTGCCCCGCGCTCGCGAAATCGACATGGACCGCCGCGACGCCGCTCGTCTGCAGCCTGGCGGTCAGCGCCGCGCCGCCGCGTTCGAGGTCATGCGCCGTGCCGTCGCCGATTCCGACCAGCAGCAGCCGCTTCGCCTGCTCGCCGTCGAGCGCCGCGGTCTCCGCGACCGCGCCCGCCGCGCCCTCGAACCGCGCCTGCGCCGCCGCCGCGCCGAGCAGCGCGCCGAGCCTGGCGGCCTCGCCCTTGCGGACCGGAAAAGCGACAACGTCGGCAGACGCATCGATTTGCGCGACAAACTGGATGTCCATGCCTTAACTTTCTCATGCGATGATTGATTGGAACGTGCCGGACCGATAGGGGTTTCGCCTGCGAGTTGCAAAACAAAGCAGCCGGCCCGGCACGGGTGGACACTAGATAAGGCGTGGGACAAATATATCAAATGAGCTGGGCTTTGTTCCATCGGTCCCCCCGCGCACAGCCGCTCTGGCTTGCGACCGCGAGCAGCGTCGCCCTCATGGCGTGCCCGGTCGCCGCGCAGCAGACGGCCGAACCGCCGGTCGTGCAGGCACCGCAGGACCAGCCCGATCTTCAGGACCGTGACGTCTCGGCCGATACGGTCGACGCTCCCGCGCCCAAGTCCGACGAACAGATCGGTTTTGCTGCCGACAATCTCAACTACGACAATGAGACCGACGTCGTCGTGGCCGAGGGCAATGTCGAGATGAAGCGCGACACGGTCGAGATGCGCGCCGACAAGGTGACCTGGAACCGCAAGACCGGCGAGGTCGTCGCCGAGGGCGATGTCGCGCTGAAGAATCCCGAGGGCGACACCGCCTATGGCGACCGCATCGTCCTGACCGACACGCTGCGCGACGGGGTGGTCGAGAATATGCTCGTCGTGCTCGATAACGGCGCGCGCCTCGCGGCGGTGAAGGGCACGCGCTTCGACAACGGCAATATCGAGCTGGAGAACGCCGCCTACACCCCCTGCCCCGTCGAGGACGGGTCGGGCTGCCCCAAGAAGCCGAGCTGGCAGATCCGGGCCGTCCGCGTGATCTATGACCGCGGCAAGAACAAGGTGCGCTACAAGGGAGCGCGGGTCGAAATTTTCGGCCTGCCGCTGATTCCGCTGCCGGGGCTCAGCCATCCCGCGAACAGCGAGGCGGGCAGCGGGCTGCTCGTTCCCGAAATCCGTCTCGACCGCACCAACGGCTTCGAGATCGCGATGCCTTATTATCTGCGCCTCGCGCCCGACCGCGACATCACGATCACGCCGCATCTCTACACCGGATCGGTGCCGATGATCGAAGGCGAGTTTCGCGCGCTCACCGACATCGGCTCGTTCCGCATCAACGGCTATGCGACCCACAGCTCGGTCGTTCCGGTATCGGGGCAGGTGATCGACCCCAACCGCCAATTCCGCGGCTATCTGGAAAGCGCGGGCAAATTCCAGTTCGATCCGCGGTGGAGCCTGTCCTATTCGGGCCGCATCACGACCGACCGCACCTTCATGCGCCGTTACGATATCAGCCGCGACGACCGGCTGCGCTCGACCTTCGAGCTCGAACGGATCGGCGGACAGAGCTATTTGTCGATCGCGGGCTGGGCGACCCAGACGCTGCGACGCAACGACGTGCAGGGCCAGCAGCCGATCGCGCTGCCGATCATCGACTATCGCCAGCGGCTCGCCGACCCGCTGCTCGGCGGACAGATCGAATTGCAGCTCAACACGCTGGCGATCGCCCGCACCGCAGGGCAGGACACGCAGCGCGCCTTTGCCGGCGCGACCTGGAATCTGCGCGGCCTGACCGGCCTCGGCCAGGAGGTCGTGCTGACCGCGATGGTGCGCGGCGACGTCTATCACAGCGATGAAAATCTGCTGACCGCGATCCCCGGCTATCGCGGCAAATCGGGCTGGGAAGGCCGCGGCATCGCGGCGGTCGCCGCCGACATGCGCTGGCCTTTCGTCGGCGAATTTCTGGGCGGCACCCAGACGCTGACTCCGCGCGTCCAGATCGTCGCCACCCCCAGTCTCAAGAACCTCGATATCCCCAACGAGGATTCGCGCGCCTTCGACCTCGAGGACAGCAATCTGTTCGCGATCAACCGCTTCAACGGCTACGACCGCTTCGAGGACGGCGCGCGCATCACCTATGGCCTCGAATGGAATTTCAGCCGGCCGGGCCTCAACATCAACAGCATCATCGGCCAAAGCTATCGTCTGTCGGACAAGCCCAGCCTGTTTCCCGACGGCACCGGCCTCACCGACCGCACGTCGGACATCGTCGGCCGCACCACCATCGCCTACAAGGATTTCCTGCGGCTGACGCACCGTTTCCGGCTCGACAAGGATAATCTGGCGGTGCGGCGGAACGAGATCGATGCGATGATCGGCAGCCGCTCGACCTATGCCGTGCTCGGCTATTCGCGGCTCAACCGCGACATCCTGCTGCTCGGCGAGGATCTGCAGGATCGCGAGGAAGTGCGCGCCGGCGGCCGCGTCGCTTTTGCAAAGAACTGGTCGATCTTCGGATCGGCGATCGTCGACCTGACGCGCAAGAGCGACGATCCGCTGGGCGTCGCCGACGGCTTCGACCCGATTCGCCACCGCCTGGGCCTCGCCTATGACGACGAATGTCTGTCGATCGCGCTGACCTGGCGTCGCGACTATATCGACACCGGCGACGCGCGCCGCGGCAACAGCTTCTCGTTCCGCATCGCCTTCCGCAATCTGGGGTTCTAACGAGGGCGGCTTCCCGCGCCGGCATCGGCATTGCTTGGCCGCTCAGCTTCCATTCAGCGTCGCGAAGCTAGATCGAACCCCAGTTATGGCATGCTGGCGCGGATTGCGCTGGACCATCGGGCGTGTCCGCTGATACGGAGCGTGCCGGTATTTCTCGAATAGGATGGCAATGACCAAATTTTCGACCATGATCGGGCTGATCACCGTGGCGGCCGTGGGTGTGACGCCGGTGCTGGGCCAGACCGTCCCCGACACCGAAGTTCCAACGACGAGCCTGAATATCCCGGGCAACGTCAAGCTTTACGGCGACGACAAGCCGAACGTCTATCGCCCCTCGGCGACGGTGAACGGCGAGATCATCACCGCGACCGACATCGAACAGCGCATGGCGCTGATCCGCATCGCGAACAGCAATGTCGACCTGCCGGAAGATGAATTGCAGCGGTTGCGCCAGCAGGTGTTCAGCAACCTGATCGACGAGAAATTGCAGATTCAGGAAGCCAAGGCCGCGAAGATCGAGATCGACGAGAATGTCATCAACGAACAATTCGCCCGCCTGGCCGCGCGCTTCAAGCAGACTCCCGAGGAATTTTCTCAATATCTCGAATCGAAAGGATCGGCCGCCGCGGCCGTGAAGCAGCAGATTCGCGGTGAATATGCCTGGGACCGCCTGCTGTCGCGCAACATCCAGTCGACGACCAACGTGTCGACCGAGGAAGTCGATTCGATCGTCAAGCAGATGAACGAGGCCAAAGGGCAGGACGAATTCCACCTCGGCGAAATCTATCTGTCGGCGACGCCCGAAAATGCCGCCGCGGTCGCCGAGAACGCGCGCAAGATCATCCAGGCGCTTCAGGCCGGCGGCAGCTTTGCTGCCTATGCCCGCCAATTCTCCGAAGCGTCGACCGCGGTCGTCGGCGGCGATCTCGGCTGGGTTCGCGGCGGCCAGTTGCCCGCCTCGATGGCGAACGCAGCGCAGGAGATGGGGCCGGGCCAGCTCGTCGGCCCCCTCGAGGTGCCGGGCGGCATCTCGATCCTGCTGATGATCGACCGGCGTCAGGTGCTGACCGCCGATCCGCGCGACGCGGTGCTCAGCCTGAAGCAGGTCTCGCTCGACTTCGCACCGGGCACGAGCGAAACGCAGGCAGCCGCGCTTGCGAGCAAATTCGCCGAAGCGACGCGCGGCATCGCCGGGTGCGGCGGCGCGGATAGCGTCGCGACTTCGCTGGGCGCGCATGTCGTCGCGCGCGACAATATCGCGATGCGCGCGCTGCCGCCGCAATTGCAGTCGACCCTCGCGACGATGCAGGTCGGCCAGACGACGCAGCCCTTCGGCGCGGCGAACGAAGGCATCAGCGTATTGGTGTTGTGCGGTCGCGAAATGCCGAACAGCGTCGCCGAACCCGATCGCGCCCAGATCGAGGAGAAAATCCTCGAGGACAAGGTGAACAAGCGGGCCCAGCGCTATCTGCGCGATCTCCGGCGCGACGCGGTGATCGAATATAGCTGATGCCTGATATCGACGAGCGACGGCCGATCGCGGTCACCATGGGTGACCCGGCCGGCGTCGGCCCCGAAGTCGCCGCGCGGGCCTGGACCGCGCGGCGCGAGCATGATTTACCGCCTTTCGTCGCCATCGGCGACATCGCCGCGATCGAGGCCGTTTGGGACGGCCCCGTGGCGCGCGTCGGCGACATGGAGCAGGTGGTGCGGGCGTTCGGCACCGCCCTTCCCGTCTGGCATCTCGAGGACAGCGGTGCCTTGGCCCCCGGGCACCCGACCCCGGCCGGCGCGACCTGCGCGCTGCACGCGCTCGAAACCGGAATCGGCCTGACCCGCAACGGCGCGAGCGACGCGCTCGTCACCGGATCGGTGTCGAAACATGCGCTGCACGGCATCGGCTATACCCATCCCGGCCAGACCGAATTCATCGCCGAGCGCTGCGGCGTCACCGCGACCAACGCCGTGATGATGCTCGCCGGGCCGGCGCTGCGCGTCGTGCCGCTGACCGTCCACATTCCGCTTGCCGAAGTGCCCGAGCGGCTGACCGCCGAGCTGATCGTCGCCAAGGCACGCATCGTCGCGCGCGGCCTGTCGCGCGATTTCGGCATCGCGGCCCCGCGCCTCGCGATTGCAGGGCTCAATCCGCACGCGGGCGAGAACGGCCAGCTCGGCGACGAGGAAATCCGCATCATCGCCCCCGCGGTCGCGCAGCTCGCCGACGAGGGCATCGTCATCGACGGGCCGCTCGCCGCCGACGCGCTGTTCGCGCCGGGCATCCGCGAGCAATATGACGCCATCCTCTGCGGCTACCACGACCAGGCGCTGGCACCGTTCAAGGCGCTGCATTTTCACGACGGGGTCAATCTGACCCTCGGGCTGCCGATCATCCGCACCTCGCCTGATCATGGCACGGCGTTCGACATCGCGGGGACCGGCCGCGCCGATCCGGGGCCGACCATCGCCGCGATCGCGATGGCGGCGCGGATGGCGACGGCGCGCGAGCGCAGCAGCGCCCCGGCAAAGTGACCGCCGCGGCCAACCGCCCGCTGCCGCCGCTGCGCGAAACAGTGCGCGCGCACGGCCTGTCGGCAAGCAAGGCGCTGGGGCAGAATTTCCTGTTCGACGAGCAATTGCTCGACCGCATCGCGGCGCTGCCCGGCAACCTCGACGGCCAGACGGTGTTCGAGGTCGGCCCCGGCCCCGGCGGACTGACGCGCGCGCTGCTTCGCGCCGGCGCGAAGGTGATCGCGGTCGAGCGCGACGACCGCTGCCTGCCCCTGCTCGGCGAACTTGGCGACGCGTTCGATGGGCGGCTGACGGTGATCCCCGACGATGCGATGGCGATCGACGCCGATGCGCTCGCAGGCGGGCCCTATCATATCGTCGCGAACCTGCCCTATAATGTCGGGACCGCGCTGTTCACGCGCTGGCTCGAACCCAAAGCCTGGCCGCCGCTCTGGCGCTCGCTGACCCTGATGTTCCAGCAGGAGGTTGCGGAGCGCATCGTCGCGCCGGTGGGAAGCAGCGCCTATGGCCGGCTCGCAGTGCTCGCCCAGTGGCGCTCGACCGCGAAAATCGCGATGAAGGTCCACCGCTCGGCCTTCACCCCGCCGCCGAAGGTGATGTCGGCGATCGTCCATGTGACGCCCGCCGAAGAACCCGAAGGCGTCGATCCGCGCATCCTGTCGAAGCTCACCGAAAAAGGCTTCGGCCAGCGGCGCAAGATGCTGCGGCAGAGCCTCAAAGGCATGGCGGGGGCGGTCGAGGCGCTCGACGTGCTCGGCATCGCCCCGACCCGCCGCGCCGAGACGGTCAGCGTGGCGGAATGGGTCGCGCTAGCACGCGCGCTGAGCGGGTCGGCGGCCGCCTGATCTTGGCCTGGCGGGATCCTGCGTAATCCTAGTTCAGCGTCAGCACCCCGCCCGGGTAGCTCATCGTCAGCCGCTGACCCGCCGCGTCATAGGTGTAGCCGGTCGTCCCCAGCGGCCCCGTCTGGCTCGTCAGCCGCCCCAGCGCGTCCTGCACGAAGCTCAACGTCTGCGTCCCCTGCACCGCCCCCGTCGCGCGGCCGAGCAGGTCGTAGCTGTAGCTCGTGTCGGGCTCGGTTCCCGGAAGGTCCTTCGCCGTCACCCGCCCCAGCGCGTCGTAGGTGTAGCCGATGCTCGTCCCGTCGCGCAGCCGCCGCTGCGTCACGCTGCTCCGCGCGTCGTAGCCGAGCTGCTCGTAATCGCTCGCATTGCTGCTGTTCGCACCCTGCGTCGTCACCGGATAGCGCGTCTGCCACAGGCGGTCGAAACCGTCGTAGATATAGGTCGTGCGGTTGCTCTCCCGAATTACGGTTGCAACAATCCTGATCCCTTATTCCCGTTAATTAGGGAATTATGCACCTGTCACCGTAATTCCCGTAATTCCGAGGAGGAGCGCTCTCAATTATCAAATTTATAGTATGTGATAATGTAAGTTTTTGGATTTACGCAAATCTCACTTCCTCCGGGCGCGCTGTACCCTCTGTCAATAAAATAGTAGCAAGATTGAGAGCGCAATACTTTGTATCCGCATATTTTGTCCTTATGAATCTTCATTTCTCTTAAGTCATACATTATTTTAAGATATCGAGATGATTCAATATATTGCTTTGAAGACGGCGAAAAGGAAGTCTGCTCCTTTTCAACTCCGTATCTGGCATCACACTTAGGAAACGCGTATAATTTATGCAAAGTCCCTCCGATGTCCCTGCATGATGACGTGATAGATAGAAGAAGAAATATCATCGTGATTTTCTTGATGTTTATCTTCCCTGAACGCATGTCATATTTCCCAATGCATCAATTGCCACATAGGTTTCATCGTAAAAACTGGCTAACCCCACGTCATAATCGCTAATGGGATTTGGCTGAAAGTTGCCGTTTTGATGGGTGTGCGATTACGGTGACAGTTTATTTAACCCCTAAACATCTCTTGGTTTCGGCCCCCGCTTCTTTGGTTTAAGGATCAGGCCGGTCCTTGCTTCCATATCTTCCAGCCATTGCGGGGAACCTACGGGGCGGCCGATACTTTCGGCTTTGCGCAAGGCGGCATAGGTGAATGCCTCGTCGAAAGCCTCATCCAGAAAGGCCGTAAAATCACCAACGCGCTCCAGCGCCGGCGCAACCGTGACGACCCCATCATCGACCGCATCGCACAAGGCAAGGGTGCTTGACCATTTCCAATCCGTTGCTCTCTTCACTAGCCGGGCCCGGACGGGATTGAGTGCAACATAGCGAAATGCTGCCACAAGATGCGCTTCGTCCATTGCGACCGAACTGAAGCGCCCCTGCCACAAATGGCCGGTCGTTCGCATGCGGGCGTTTATGTAGCCCGTGTAGCGCCGATGCAAATCGCCAAAGGTCCGGCGCAAGCCGTCATCGTCATGCGGCACCAAAATGACATGCACGTGGTTGGGCATCAGGCAATAGGACCAGATCTCCGTATGCGCCCGCTGCGCGGCGTCGGCGAGGAGATCGAGATAGAGTTGATAATCTCCGTCTTCAAAAAAAGTCCGCTCGCGCCGGTTGCCCCGCTGCGTCACATGATGCGGTATTCCAGGCAGGACGAAGCGTGGAAGGCGAGCCATGGTGGAATGTTACTGGAATTTAGGGGTTAAGTAAACTGTCACCGTAATTCAGACGACGGCCCGCCGTTAATTAGTGCACTGTCACCGTAATTCGTAATTCTAATTTATTTAATAAATTCAGAAATATTGTAAATAAAATCTTTTCTCATCTCACTTTTTTCAGAGAAACTTAGATTATCATATACATTCATGAATAATGACAAATTTAATTTAATAAAATTTGAATGTTCTACAAATTTTCTTCCAAATTTCCAATCTATTATAATATTGTTATCACCTTCGCATTGCCAATGAAACTCTGCCTCTCCATCAATTTCGTACCAGTCTTCATTATTAATTAATAAAGAGTTTATTTGATTATATATTGAAATTAGAACAGATTTTCTATTAGAAATAATTCTAATTTTATTTTCATCAATGATAATTTCAAATTCAGTTTTATCAAATGAGAATGATAAAACTTTGTATTCAATTTCAGAAATTTCTGACTTCATGATTCAGCATCCCGGATATATGCTAACAAGATCCCTTTTGTTTTTTCCTGATGGCCTCGTAATAATTGTAACAAATCTTGTGGATCGAGCAGGATAGAATGATTCCCGCCCTGCTTTATATGTCTTTCCGACGATAGTTCCGACATCGAAGGTATGCCGCTGCGTTCCCATGGGCCCTCCCGCTGGAGCAGGGTTATATTGAATTCCAGTAGCAAAAAGAGAAGTTATATTTAAAATATTATTAAACGCTGTATCCCAATAACTTTTTGGATATTCGCTATCTATATGAATTTTTATTTTTTCTAAAATTTTCTTTTCCACTTGTTTCCCATCAAAATTGGCCGGCTTATATCCGTCCTCTCCGGGAAAACGCCCTGTCTTAAAGCCTGCACAGGGGTCTGGGTCTGTGAAAGGTACTGACGATATACCTCCCCCATCTCCACGATTTCTATATGCATTGACGATAATATCCGTGCCATCTTGACGGTCTGATGTGCAATCATAGATGTCCCCAGCCGGTATCCAAGGCGTGATGGGTATTCCCGCCCGCAAGTATCGATACACATGGATGCCGACAAATTCGCATTTAGTACCGCTCGGGTCGCTGAAGTTGGCCGGATCGCTACCGACATAGTTATACCAGTTCATGCCGTCGCTGTAACCGATGGGATCGGTCTGCAGGAACCGCCCCAGCGTCGGCGAGTAGATGCGCGCCTTGTAATACCACATCCCAAGTTCGGGGAGCCAGGTCTGCCCGGTGTAGCCGAACCGGCCGATGTTGCCGGGGGCGGGGATGCCATATTCGTCATAGGCGTTGATATGGATCGTCGCGCCTGCGCTGTCGGTGACGCTCACCACGCTGCCGCGCTCGTCGGCCATCAGGAACCGCCGCGTCGTGTTGCTGACCGTGCTGCCCTCGTACCAGACGATCGGCTCGTCGACGCCGGGGCCATGGACGTAGCGCCGCTGCACTGCGTTCGATCCGTTATACTCGCCGATCAGGTCGGCGCCGTCGTAGAGGAACCGCGTCGTCGTGGGGGATTTCACCGTCTCGTAGAGGCGCCCAAGCGGGTCGTAGGCCAGCGTCGTGCTCGGCCCCTGTCGATACCGGATGTATTCTCCCCAGAAGTGCCGAATGAAAATTCCCCAGTTTGAGGTGAGCGCCAATTCGCTCCGGGGCTAGCCCCGGAGCGAATTGGCAACGACCCGCACGGATCCCTCCTATGCTTGCCCGGATTGGCGGGAGGCGTGGCAGGTGATCAGACTTGAGGAAATTGTCATGATCCATGACTTGAAGCGGCAGGGGCTGTCGGTGTCGGCGATTGCGCGGCAGACGGGCCTTGATCGAAAGACGGTACGCAAACACCTGGCCGGCGGCGTGAAGGCGCCGGTGTACAAGCCCCGGCCACCCCGTCCGCGGGAGCTGGAACCCTACGAACCATATCTTCGCGATCGCATCGCGTTATATCCTGGGTTGTCTGGCAAGCGTCTCTTCCGCGAAATCGCTGCGATGGGGTTCAAGGGCGGCTACACGACCGTCACGGACTTCCTGCGCCAGATGCGGCCGCCGCGAGTGGTCCCGTTCGAGCGGCGCTTCGAAACACCCGCGGGACGGCAGGCCCAGGTGGACTTCGCCCAGTTCAAGGTGGCGTTCAGCGATGAGCCGGGCGTGACCCGGATCTTCTGGCTGTTCTCGATGGTGTTGGGTCATAGCCGCTGGCTGTGGGGTCGGTTCTGTCCGACCCAGGATCTGCAGACGGTGATGCGCTGCCACATCGACGCCTTCGATGCGATGGGCGGTGCCCCGTCCGAGGTGCTTTACGACCGCATGAAAACCGCTGTGATCGATGAGGATGCCGAGGGTATTGTGATCTACAATCGGTCGCTGGTGGCCTTGCTGGATCATTACGGCGCTTTGCCGCGTGCATGCAGGCCCTATCGGGCGAAAACCAAGGGCAAGATCGAACGGCCCTACCGCTACATCCGTCAGGACTTCTTCCTTGGACGCACCTTCTGCAACGCTGATGACCTGAACAGGCAGTTCCGCGAATGGCTGGACACGGTCGCGAATGTTCGGTTGCATGCCACGACCCGGCGGATCGTCAGCGAGCACTTTGCCGAGGAGCAACCGGTCCTGACGGCCTTGCCTGCGGCCCCATACAATGCGGTGCTCACGATCGAGCGGCGAGTCAGCCATGAAGGCATGGTATCGGTTGGCGGCAATCTCTACTCGGTGCCCGACGCTACGCGCAAACGGGTCGTGGAGGTGCAGAATCATCCCCGTGAGATCAGGATCTTCGAGGATCGCAAGCTGATCGCGGTGCATCCCGTTCTCGATGGACGCAATCAGCGCCGGGTTGATCCTTCCCACCGGCGGCTCGCTCCGCCTCGCGCGGCAACAGTGCCGCCGCCTGCAGGGCTTGAGATTACCAGGCGCTCGCTGGGCTTCTACGAGGCGGTAGGACGGCGACTGGCCGGCAGCGAGGTACGGCCATGACGGAGATCATCGACCGCATCCGCACGAGCCTGGTTGGCCTGAGAATGCCCCGCGCGCTCGAGGTACTTGATCATACCATGCGGTGTCTGGAGCGCGGCGAAATGACCGCGCTTGAAGCCATCGATGTCTTGCTCTCGCATGAGTATGGCAATCGGGAAAGCAGGCGCTTCACTGTCGGGCTCAAGACCTCACGGCTCATGCCCATGAAAACCCTCGAAGGCTTCGACTTCTCGTTCCAGCCTTCGCTGGATCGCGGCCGCATCCTCGCACTGGCGCAGCTCGACTTTATCGAGCGCGGCGAGGTGGTCCATCTGCTGGGACCGCCGGGCACAGGCAAGAGCCATCTGGCGACAGCCTTGGGCGCAGAGGCTGTTCGCGCTGGCAAGCGTGTTTACCGCGCCAGTCTGGCTGAGGTGATCGACATGCTGGTGCGTGCCGAGCGTGACGGACGGCTTCCCGAACGGCTCCGGTTCTTCAACCGAAACACCCTCCTTATCGTCGATGAGATCGGCTACCTCCCGGTTACGCCCGGCGGTGCCAACCTCTTCTTCCAGCTGGTCAACTCCCGTTACGAAAAGGGAGCGATGATCCTCACATCCAACCGCGGCTTTGCTGAATGGGGCGAGGTGTTCGGGGATCCGGTGGTGGCAACGGCGCTCCTCGATCGCTTGCTGCACCATGCCATCGTGATCCAGATCGAGGGCGCCAGTTACCGCTTGCGCGCGCACTCCGACCTCGTGCCGGAACACACCAGGGCGATCTCAGCGATCACGCCGCCGCCGCCGCCCAAAAGGCGCGGGCGGCCACCGAAGGAGCGCACGCACGATCACTGGAACGGCTGATCACCGAAACCCAAACTGGGGAATTTTAACCCGGCACTTCTGGGGAATTATTAGTCAGCGTTGACAGCCCCGTCTTGAGCAGATTCTCGCTCGTGTAGGTAAAGGCGTTCGTTCCGTCATTGGTGAGGTTGCCGCGGCCGTCATAGGTGAACGCAGTGCTCCCCACATTCATGATCCGGTTGAGCCCGTTGATCGTGTAGCTGCGGTCGACATTGTAATGCGCCTGCCAGGCATAGGCGTCGTTGCTCCGCGCCACGCTCGCGATCTGGTCCGCCGGGTTGTAGGTGAACGTCTGCGTCAGGTCGTGCGTCGTCGCGGCTCCGCCGAGGTTGTTCGTCAGCGTCGATAGCCGCGACGCCGCGTCATAGGCGAAGCTCTGCACGCTGCCGTTGCCGTAGGTCACGCTCGTCCGCCGCCCGAGGTCGTCATAGGCATAAGACGCCAGCACCCCGACGCCCGAGGTCGCCCCATTCTCGCGGATCTTCGTCACATTCCCCGCCGGGTCGTAATCATAGTTCAGCGTCAGCACCCCGCCCGGATAGCTCATCGTCAGACGCTGACCCGCCGCGTCGTAGGTGTAGCCGGTCGTCCCCAGCGGCCCCGTCTGGCTCGTCAGACGCCCCAGCGCGTCCTGCACGAAGCTCAACGTCTGCGTCCCCTGCACCGCCCCCGTCGCGCGGCCCAGCAGGTCGTAGCTGTAGCTCGTGTCGGGTTCGGTTCCCGGAAGATCCTTCGCCGTCACCCGCCCCAGCGCGTCGTAGGTATAGCCGATGCTCGTCCCGTCGCGCAGCCGCCGCTGCGTCACGCTGCTCCGCGCGTCATAAGTGAGCTGCTCGTAATCGCTCGCATTGCTGCTGTTCGCACCCTGCGTCGTCACCGGATAGCGCGTCTGCAACAGGCGGTCGAAACCGTCGTAAACATAAGTCGTGCGGTTGTTCTCCCGAATTACGGTTGCAACAATCCTGATCCCTTATCTCGTTAATTGGGGAATTATGCACCTGTCACCGTAATTCCGGTTGCCCCGCTGCGTCACATGATGCGGTATTCCAGGCAGGACGAAGCGTGGAAGGCGAGCCATGGTGGAATGTTACTGGAATTTAGGGGTTAAGTAAACTGTCACCGTAATTTTTAAGTAAACTGTCACCGTAATTTCACCGTAATTTTAATTTCGTAATTTGTCACCGTAATTTCCGTAATTTGCACCGTAATTCGTAATTCACCGTAATTCCGTAATTCCGTAATTCCGTAATTCCGTAATTCCGTTGTAATTTTCATTTCACATTATTTTAAATATTTCTACTAAAAACCATAGATGCGACCATAAAAAATATGAATAAACCGATAGATATGTGTGATATTACTGAAATCCAAAATAAAAATGGCTCTTTATTTCGCATTACTAAGTTCGGACGCCAATATGACACCCCTTTGAAAATTGATAAAATTGATACTGAGAACATAAATATTCCGATAAATAATAGGACAAGAATCATCAAAATTTTCACTACGATCTCCTGTGCCCTTAATATAATTTATGGATAGTCATAAGGTCTACCCATCATCTGATAAGTAAGAGAAGAAAAATGAGAAAATATTCTCTCGGCTGCTTCAGGAATCGATACGCCGTAAGATACTGATGCAGAGTGCGTACCCACTAAATAGGCGACATCGCCGGAGGGCGTAGCCCCCACTCCGACGCCGGCAACTACCGACACACTGGGCCCTTTCAGATAATTTGATGCGCCGTTGGGAGCATAGCCTCCGAGAACGGTTACCCCGGGCCCCATCAGCGTAGCTTCCGAATAAGTGATTAGGTCTAAATCGCCCGTACCGCAGATACCGCCCCCAACGTAGACACTTCCGCCTCCACACACGAAGAAGTTTTCAGGATGATCGAAAGCGTTTTGTACCTTCTCAAAAACGACCCAAACAAAATTTGGCGCAGTGATGATTATCTCATTTCCGTTGTATTCGGCAGCTTGACCACAGTTATTACACAACCAGAAACCATTCCCGCCCCCGGAATCACCACCTCCGGATTCGGTTCCGCGTATACTGCCAACATAAGGGCCGCTGCCGTCACCACTCCCATCGGCCGATGCGAAGCCTATTGGCAAGCATCTCCGAATTCGCGAGCCTGTTACATATCCAGAATATGCGCCAGCACCGCATAGACCCGACGGATCGATAAAGTTCACCGAATCTCCACGGACATAGTTATACCAGTTCATGCCGTCGCTGTAACCGATGGGATCGGTCTGCAGGAACCGCCCCAGCGTCGGCGAGTAGATGCGCGCCTTGTAATACCACATCCCAAGTTCGGGGAGCCAGGTCTGCCCGGTGTAGCCGAACCGGCCGATGTTGCCGGGGGCGGGGATGCCATATTCGTCATAGGCGTTGATATGGATCGTCGCGCCTGCGCTGTCGGTGACGCTCACCACGCTGCCGCGCTCGTCGGCCATCAGGAACCGCCGCGTCGTGTTGCTGACCGTGCTGCCCTCGTACCAGACGATCGGCTCGTCGACGCCGGGGCCATGGACGTAGCGCCGCTGCACTGCGTTCGATCCGTTATACTCGCCGATCAGGTCGGCGCCGTCGTAGAGGAACCGCGTCGTCGTGGGGGATTTCACCGTCTCGTAGAGGCGCCCAAGCGGGTCGTAGGCCAGCGTCGTGCTCGGCCCCGTCTTGAGCAGATTCTCGCTCGTGTAGGTAAAGGCGTTCGTTCCGTCATTGGTGAGGTTGCCGCGGCCGTCATAGGTGAACGCAGTGCTCCCCACATTCATGATCCGGTTGAGCCCGTTGATCGTGTAGCTGCGGTCGACATTGTAATGCGCCTGCCAGGCATAGGCGTCGTTGCTCCGCGCCACGCTCGCGATCTGGTCCGCCGGGTTGTAGGTGAACGTCTGCGTCAGGTCGTGCGTCGTCGCGGCTCCGCCGAGGTTGTTCGTCAGCGTCGATAGCCGCGACGCCGCGTCATAGGCGAAGCTCTGCACGCTGCCGTTGCCGTAGGTCACGCTCGTCCGCCGCCCGAGGTCGTCATAGGCATAAGACGCCAGCACCCCGACGCCCGAGGTCGCCCCATTCTCGCGGATCTTCGTCACATTCCCCGCCGGGTCGTAATCATAGTTCAGCGTCAGCACCCCGCCCGGATAGCTCATCGTCAGACGCTGACCCGCCGCGTCGTAGGTGTAGCCGGTCGTCCCCAGCGGCCCCGTCTGGCTCGTCAGACGCCCCAGCGCGTCCTGCACGAAGCTCAACGTCTGCGTCCCCTGCACCGCCCCCGTCGCGCGGCCCAGCAGGTCGTAGCTGTAGCTCGTGTCGGGTTCGGTTCCCGGAAGATCCTTCGCCGTCACCCGCCCCAGCGCGTCGTAGGTATAGCCGATGCTCGTCCCGTCGCGCAGCCGCCGCTGCGTCACGCTGCTCCGCGCGTCATAAGTGAGCTGCTCGTAATCGCTCGCATTGCTGCTGTTCGCACCCTGCGTCGTCACCGGATAGCGCGTCTGCAACAGGCGGTCGAAACCGTCGTAAACATAAGTCGTGCGGTTGTTCTCCCCGTCGACGACATAGCTGAGCTGGCCGTTCGCGGTATAGGCGCTGGTCACGGCGTTCGCCGCCTCCGCCGTCCCCACCGCCGTCTCGACCTTCGTCACCTGCCCCGCATCGTCGTAGCTCGTCCGCGTGATCCGGTCGGGGCCCGCGCTGCCCGTCGTCCCCGCGGTGCAGGCGCTCGCCGGCAGCGACGCGAACACCGCCGGGTTCATCCGCACCGCCGTGCAGCCGAGACGCCCCAGCGCGTCATAGCTATATTGCGTCAGCCCATAGGTCGTACTGCCCGATACCAGCTTGCTGACGCTTGGGCGGTGGTTGGAATCATAGGTGACATTCTGCTGATAGCTGAGCGCGAAGGCGGCCCAGTCGGTGTCCGACGTCCCCGCCACCGTGCCGTAATCGGTCCCGACCACCGCGCCGCGCGGCGCATAGCGATAGCGGATCGCGCTGCGCAGCCGCGGCCCCGCCGCGTCGGGATCGGGCGCGATGACGCCGACCAGCCGGTTGTTCGCATTGTAGCGATAGGTGACCGTGTCCGCGCTGCCCGCCAGCGGCCCGTCGATCGTCAGCAGATTGCCGCGCGCGTCATAGCTCATCGTCGAGGTCGCGCTGACGCTGCCGTTGCCCGCCGCATTGGTGATCGAGGTCATGTTGCCGTTGGTGTCATAGGCGATGGTCGTTTTGACCTCGTCGGCCGTCCCCGCGCAGCTCGCCGTCGTGCGGCACTGCGAGATGCCGGTCACCTTGTAGGCGCCCGCGACCTGCGTGTAGCTGTAGCGGATCTGCGGCGACACCCCGCCGACCGCGGGCCCGGTGACGCTCGTCACCCCGCCGTGCGTCGCGTCATAGGCATAGCTGGTGACCTTGCCCAGCGGGTCGGTGACGCTGGTCGGCTTGTTGCAGGTCAACGGATTCGTGCAGGTCGCGGGGAAAGCGGCGGTGCTGACGATGTCGGCGAGGCCCGATCCCGGCTTTGCGACCAGCCGCGTCTCGGTGATGTTGCCGCGACCGTCATAGGTGTATTTGATATAATTGCCCTCGGGGAAGGTCTTGCGCGTCATCCGTCCGGCCGTGTCATAGGTATAGCTGACGGTGTCGCCATTCTCGTCGGTGACCGCCGCCGGGCGGTCGACGCCCGTCGCGTGGACGATCACCCGCGTCTTCCCGTCGGGATCGGTGATCGTCGTCCGGCGGACGCCGCCCACGACCGTCTCCGCATAGCTGCGCGTCACGCCGTTCTTGGTCGCGGATATGACCGAGCCGCCGCTGCTCGTCGTGTCGAGCGACGGGGTGGTGTCGCCGGGCTGCTGGACGCTGCCATCGGTCACCGTCGTCACCTCGCCCGACGGGTCGGTCACCTCGGTGACGCCGGTCGACGGGGTCGCATAGCTCACCGTCGATTGCGGCACCGTCGTACTGACCGCGGTGTTATAGAACTTGGCCGAGATGCGCGTAAGCCACGACGCGGGCGGCGGCGTGCTTCCCGAGCCATGCGGGAAAAGGCCGCTGCCCACATAAGCGAACTTGATCTGATAGCCGTAGCTGTTAGTGACCATCCACAGCCGCTTGCCGTAGACGGTGGTCGGCGTCGTTCCCTGCGGCACCCCCGGATAGCTGTAGCGCCCGAACATCAGCGTGACCGTCCGGCCGCCGGGCGCGGTGATCGTGGTCGGCAGCAGCTCGCAGCTCAGCGCCGTGCCTTCGGAGCCGCAGAAATTGGTGATGACCCCGTCCGAACTTCCCGGCGCATTCTGGTCGGTGAAGGTCACCGACGTGCCGTCGGGGTGGCGGTAGGTATAGCTGTTGGAGCCGCCGGTCAGCGTCGCGCCGTTGGCTTTGGAGGCAACGCCGTTGACGAACGTATCGGCGGTCCCGTCGGCTAGGCCGATGCGGATGGTCGTCGTCGTTCCGCTCCGCGTCAGGATGAAATAATAGCCGTCCCACTGCGTCGGCGCGAACTGGTTGTTCTGGCGTGTCAGGGAGAGCTTTGCGTCGCCCGAGCCGATCGACGCCTCGGGCACGTCGAGGACGAGGTCGCCGGTGATCACGTCGACCCCGTTCGCGTCGAGATTGCGGAACGCGGGCGACGTCTGCGCCAGCACCGCCTGCGGCCCGCAGGCCCCGGCCAGCAGCAGCAGCGCGGCCGCCGCGCGCGCGAGCCAGTCGCCGATCCGCCAGCAGCCGGTCCGTCCCCCGGCCTGCTTCCCGATCCAGCTATCGCCCCGATTTCGCATCCGCTTCCCCCTTTGCCGAAAAACCCCGTCGCGTTCGATCAGGGCGGCGGATTGGGCGAATTGGTTACCTTCAGCCGGGTGCGGTTGTCGGCCTTGTCATGCGTATATTCGACCGTGACATTATTGTTCACCGTGCCGGTGCGAACCACCTTCACCAGCCGGCCCCTGGCATCATAGCTGTAGGTGACGGTTTCGGTGGCAAGAGCCGGGACCGCGGCCGAAACGGCAACGGCCGCCGCACAAGTCATGATTTTCGATGATCTCATCGTCGTCTCCCCAACGACTCATTGGGATCAGCGAAGGCTGGACCCGCCCTTCAGCTTCGTCAACATGCAGAAATATCCACATTAGATGCTTTGCAGCCGTGCATCGGAAAGGCGCGCAGATTCCTTCCCAACGGGTTTCGTCATCGCGGCGGTGGGCTTCGACATTGATCGTCCAGCGCACCGGCTCCCTGGCTGCGCCCGCCTTCGCGGGAAGGACGAAAAAGGCCGCTACCGCCGGCTCACGAAGGAAGAGCGGCGTAGAGCTCGCCCGCGCGCGCTTCGAACGCCGCGATCATCTTGCGGAGCGCCTTGTCGAACATCTGCCCGGCGAGCGTTTCGAAGACGCGGCTGCGGAATGCGAAATCGACCATGAAATCGACCCGGCACCCTCCGCCCGCCAGCGGCGCGAAATGCCATTCGTTGCTGAGATGCTTCATCGGACCGTCGATATAGCTGACCGTCACCGCGCGCGGCCGCTCCTTGTGGACGCGGCACGAGAAGCTTTCGCGCAGCCCCTTGAAGCCGACGATCATGTCGGCGACCGCCTCATGCTCGCTGTCGCTGCGGACGCGGAGCGCGACGACCCACGGCAGGAATTCGGGATAGCGCGCGATGTCGGTGACCAGCGCGAACATCTGTTCGTCGCTGTAGGGAAGCTCGCGCGTTTCGTGGTGCCGCGGCAATCAGCCCACCCTGGCGCGGGCGAGTTGCTCCTCGCGCGCGGCGCGCATCCGCTCGAAATCATCGCCGGCGTGATAGCTCGACCGCGTCAGCGGCGACGAGGCGACCTGCAGGAAGCCCTTGGCGCGCGCAATCTGCGCATAAGCGTCGAACGCCTTGGGGGTCACGAACTCGGCGACCTTGGCATGGCGCGGCGTCGGCTGCAGATACTGACCCATCGTCATGAAATCGATGTCGGCGCTGCGCATGTCGTCCATCACCTGATGCACCTCCATCCGCTCCTCGCCGAGGCCGAGCATGATGCCCGACTTGGTGAAGATCGACGGATCGCGGCGCTTGACGCTTTCGAGCAGGCGGAGCGACGCATAATAGCGCGCGCCGGGGCGGATCGTCGGATAAAGCCGCGGCACCGTCTCCAGATTATGGTTGTAGACGTCGGGCCGCGCATCGACGATTGCCGCGACCGCGCTTTCGGGCTTGTTGCGGAAATCGGGGGTCAGGATTTCGATCGTCGTCTGCGGCGTTTCGCGGCGCAGCGCCTGAATGACCTTCACGAACTGGCTCGCGCCGCCATCGGGCAGGTCGTCGCGGTCGACCGAGGTGATGACGATGTGCGTCAGCCCCATCTTCGCCGCCGCCGCCGCCGTATGTTCGGGCTCGAGCAGGTCGACGGGACGCGGCATCCCCGTCTTGACGTTGCAGAAGGCGCAGGCGCGGGTGCAGGTGTCGCCGAGGATCATCACCGTCGCATGCTTTTTCGTCCAGCATTCGCCGATGTTCGGGCACGCCGCTTCCTCGCACACGGTGTGCAGGCCAAGGTCGCGCATCAGGCGCTTGGTCTCGGCATAGCCGGGGCTGGTGGGCGCCTTGACGCGAATCCAGTCGGGCTTGCGAGGGCGCTGAAGAGGCTGGGGCGGCTGTGCGGGAGCGTTCATCGCGTCCACATAGTCGCGCGCGCGCCTCTTCTCAACCTCTCAACCTATGCTAAGGGGCGTCCATGACTCGCTTTGCAGAATTGATCGAAGGCTACCGGCGTTTCCGTAACGGCGGCTGGCAGGAACAACGCGACCGCTGGGAACAGCTTGCCGAGGGGCAATCGCCCAAGGTGATGGTGATCGCCTGTTCGGACAGCCGATCTGAACCGTCGCAGATCTTCGATACCAATCCGGGCGAGATTTTCGTCGTCCGCAACGTCGGCGCGCTGGTGCCCCCGTTCGAGACCAATCCCGGCCGCCACGGCGTCTCCGCCGCACTCGAATTCGCGGTCCAGTTCCTGAAGGTCGAGGAAATTGTCGTCATGGGTCACGGCATGTGCGGCGGCTGTCACGCGGCGCTGCACCGGACGATGGAAGGTGCCGAGCCCGGACGCGGCGGCTTCATCGCCCACTGGATCGAAATGCTCGACGATGCGAGCGCCGAAATCCGCGCGCGCTATCCCGATTACGACAACCGCGAGGCAGGCCGCGCGATGGAAATGGCGGCGGTGCGGGTCAGCCTGGCGAACCTGCGCACCTTCCCCTGCATCCAGGAAAAGGAGCGGAAGGGAACGCTTCGCCTGCGCGGTGCATTCTTTGCGATCAACGATGGCGTCCTGCATGTGATGGACGAGGAAACGGGGGTCTTTGCCCCCGCCTGACAGGGGAAAGACGATGAGCAAGAATGCCATGTGGCTGACGATCATTTTCGCAGCCGCGATTTTCGGTGCGTTTCTGGGGCCTTCGCTCGCCAGCGTCCTTTCGCTGGAAACCATGCTGATCCTGGCCGTGGTGCTGATCGGCGGGATCATCATCTTCTGCATCTGGGCGCTGTCGAGCAACAAGGGCGGCCAGAAGGCCGATACCGCGGCGCTTGCCGAAGCGCGCGCGATGCAGGCACCCGCGGGCAAGGCGCGCCTCTACATCACCCGCCGCGGCTTCGTCGCCGCGCTGCAGGGGATGGACGTGACGCTCGACGACGTGGCGAAAGGCCAGATCAAGTCGGGCCAGATGCTGATGGCCGATGTCGAGCCCGGCACGCACCACCTCCACGTCTCGACCGCCAAGGCGAAGCTCGCGAAGCCTGCCGAGATCGAGGTGGATGTGGGCGCCGGCGGCGTGGTCGTGATCGACGCGATGATCGAGATGGGCGCACTCAAGGGCAGCGTGAAGCTGACGCGCCTCGATACGGCGAAAGCGCGCGAGAACGTCAACGCGACCAAGCTGATCCTGTGGGAAGTGCCGGGCGCCTGAGGCGGCTCGAAACCGCAGCGACATTCCGGCGGCCGGTAGCCGACTGGCTCGGCGCGGGGAGCGGAGGTTCTTTTCTTTCGTCATTCCCGCGAAAGCGGGAACCCAGAGCGTGCATCGGCTGACCCGCATTCCCGAATTGCGCATGACGTTACGCAGTTTTCCGCCCTTTCTCTTCGACTCGCGGCGCCACTTTCCGTAAACGTAAAGTGATTGCGCCCGGCGCTCCGACAGGTTAACCCTGCCCCATGTTTTTCGGCTTCCTCGACGAGCTTCGCGCCGCTGGCATTCCCGCCAGCCTGAAAGAACATCTGCTATTGCTGGAGGCGCTCGACCGTGAGGTCATCGACCGCAGTCCCGAGCAATTCTATTATCTGTCCCGCGCCATCTATGTGAAGGACGAGGGGCTGCTCGATCGCTTCGATCAGGTGTTCAACAAGGTTTTCAAGGGCCTGCTCACCGATTACGGCCAGAACCCCGTCGATGTCCCCGAGGAATGGCTGAAGGCGGTCGCCGAAAAATATCTGACTCCCGAGGAGATGGAGGCGATCAAGTCGCTCGGCGATTGGGACGAGATCATGGAGACGCTGAAGAAGCGGCTCGAGGAACAGCAGAAGCGCCACCAAGGCGGCAACAAATGGGTCGGCACCGGCGGCACGAGCCCCTACGGCAATTCGGGCTATAATCCCGAGGGGGTGCGGATCGGCGGCGAGAGCAAGCACAAGCGCGCGCTGAAAGTCTGGGAAAAGCGCGAGTTCGCCAATCTCGACAACACCAAGGAGCTCGGTACCCGCAACATCAAGATCGCGCTCCGCCGCCTGCGCAAGTTTGCGCGCGAGGGCGCGGCCGACGAGCTCGACATTCCGGGCACGATCGACGGCACCGCGCGGCAGGGCTGGCTCGACATCCACATGCGGCCCGAGCGGCGCAACGCGGTGAAACTCCTGCTGTTCCTCGACGTCGGCGGATCGATGGACCCGTTCATCAAGCTGTGCGAGGAATTGTTCAGCGCCGCGACGAGCGAGTTCAAGAATCTCGAATTCTTCTATTTCCACAATTGCCCCTATGAAGGGGTGTGGAAGGACAATAAGCGCCGTTGGTCCGAACGTCACCAGATGTGGGACATTCTCCACAAATACGGCCATGATTATAAAGTGATCTTTGTCGGCGATGCGTCGATGAGCGCCTATGAGATCACCCATCCGGGCGGCAGCGTCGAACATTTCAACGAGGAATCGGGCGCGGTCTGGCTTCAGCGCATGACGCATGTCTATCCCGCCGCGGTGTGGCTCAACCCCGTGCCCGAGGCGCATTGGGGCTACACCCAGTCGGTGAAGCTGATCAAACAGCTCATGAACGATCGCATGTATCCGCTGAGCCTCGGCGGGCTCGACAATGCGATGCGCGAGTTGACGCGGAAACATTGATCTGCACTTCCGTCATCCCGGCGAAGGCCGGGATCTCACCGCAGCATTATTGCGCGAGGTCGAGATCCCGGCCTTCGCCGGGATGACGATTTCTCTGGCCGCAATCATGCGCTAAGGCGCGAAGATGATCGACCTCCCCCTCGTCACCATCCTTCTCCTCACCGGCTTCATCAACCTGATCGGCGCGCTCGCCTATGCCGCGCGCATCGCAGGGGTGCGGACGCGGCGGATCGCGATGTCGTTCGCGCTATTCAACATCCTCGTGCTCTTCTCACGCACGTCGAACAGCTTTCTGGGGCCCTTCCTCGCCAAGCGGATCGAGACACGCATCCACGACGGATCGGGCGCGTCGCTGTTCGTCGACATGCAGTTCGTGCTTGCCGCCGCGAGCATCGCGACGCTGATCGGCATCCTGCTCGTCCCCACCGGCCAGCGCATGTTCGCTGCCGCGATCGGCTGGTATCAGGACAATCGCTCGACGACGAAGCTCGCGCTGAAGGCCGCCAGCCCCGCCGGACTGCGCACCCTGCGCCAGTCGCTCCGCTTCCCCAGCCTTGCGCACCTAAAGGGCTGGCACATGCCGCAAGGGATCGGCTGGGGGGTATTGATTGCCAATTGCCTTGCGCAATCGCTGCTCGCGGTCGGGGTCGTCGCGTCGCTCTACGCCGGCTATCTCGCCCCCGAGTTCCGGGTGACCGCGTCGCAATTATCGGCGCTGATCAACGGCTTCGCGACGATCCTGCTGTTCGCCTTCATCGACCCGCAACTGTCGGTGATGACCGACGATGCGGTCGAAGGCAAAGTCGACGAGGGCGATTTCCGCCGCGCGATCACCTTCATCTCGCTGAGCCGTCTTGCCGGAACGGTGCTCGCACAGGCGCTGCTGCTCCCCGCGGCAACGCTGATCGCCTATGTCTCCGTGCATGTCTGAGGCGCCGCGCAGCCACAGCCGCTTCCACGCCGTCCGCGCCCGCCTCGAAGCGATGGCCGTCGAGCCGGGACCGCGCGGCTGGTTCCTCGAATTTATCGTCTTCAGTTTCAAGCAGGGCTGGGCGTGCCTGTTCGGTGGGCTGATGCTCGCGCTGCTGCTTGGCACGCACCTCTTCTGGCCCGAAAGCGCGCCGATCCATCGCTACGACGCGATCACTATCGGGGCGGTGCTGATCCAGTTCGCCATGCTCGCCTTCCGGCTCGAAACGCCGAAGGAAGCCATCGTCATCCTGATCTTCCACATCGTCGGCACGGTGATGGAGCTGTTCAAGACCGCCGCGGGATCGTGGCAATATCCCGAGGGCAGCCTGCTCCACATCGGCGCGGTGCCGCTCTTCTCGGGCTTCATGTATGCCGCGGTCGGCAGTTACATCGCGCGCGTCTGGCGCATCTTCGACTTCCGCTACACACTCTACCCGCCGCTGTGGACGAGCTATGCGCTCGCTGCCGCCATCTATGTCAATTTCTTCGCGCACCACTGGCTGCCCGACATCCGCTGGCTGCTGTTCGCGGCGACCGCCCTGCTCTTCTGGCGCTGCCAGGTGTGGTTCCGTCCGCTCCACGTCCACCGCCGCATGCCGTTGCTCGTTGGCTGGGGCCTCGTCGCGCTGTTCATCTGGTTCGCGGAGAATATCGGCACTTTTGCCCGCGCCTGGACCTATCCCAGCCAGAAGGACGGTTGGCACATGGTCGGGGTCGAGAAGCTTGGAAGCTGGTATCTGCTGATGATCATCTCGTTCGTGCTGGTGAGTCTGGTGCAGCGGTCGAAGGCACCCGATGCCTATTCTCCCCTCCCTGAAAGGGAGGGGAATTACCCGAACGGCTGATCGATCGAGGGCGGCGGTTCGCTGAACCATTCGGGCCCGCGCTCGGTCATGTAAAAGCAATCCTCGATGCGGATGCCGAACTCGCCGGGAATGTAGATGCCGGGCTCGTCCGAGAAGCACATGCCGGGCGCCAGCTTGGTCTTCTCGCCATGCACCAGATTGACCGGCTCGTGCCCGTCGAGCCCGATGCCGTGCCCGGTGCGATGCGAGGTGCCGGGAAGCCGGTAACCCGGCCCCCAACCGAGATTCTGGTAAAAGGCGCGCACCGCATCATCGACACTTCCCGCGGGGGCACCGATCTTCGCCGCGGCGAAGGCGACATCCTGTCCCTTGCGCATCTCGTCCCACACCTGCCGCTGGCGCGCAGTCGCCTTGCCATAGACGAAGGTCCGCGAAATATCGGACTGATAGCCGTGCACCGCCGCGCCGCAGTCCATCAGCACGACCTCGCCGTCGCGCACCGCCTGCGGCTTGCCGCTGCCATGCGGATAGGCGCTCGCCTCGCCGAGCAGGACCAGCTCGAACTCGCTTGCACCGCCGAGCGCCACCGTCGCAGCGCGCATGATCGCGCCGATGTCGGCGGGCGTCATCCCCGCCTCGATCCGCGGCGCGGTGTGGCGATAGGCGGCGACGGTGATGTCGTTCGCGATCTGCATCAGCGCGATCTCGGCCGTCGACTTGTGCATCCGGCACCCGCGCACGACCGGCGCACCGTTGACGACGCTCGCGCCCGGCATCGCCTTTTGCAGGCCATCGACGGCGAAATAGCGCACCGTCTCCTCGATCCCGATCCGTCCCTTGGCAAGGCCGCGCTTGCCGAGCCACCCCGCGACCGCCGCGAGCGGATTCTCATCCTCGTTCCACGTCAGCACGTCCGCCGGAATGCCCAGCGTCTCGCGCACCGACGGTTCCTCAAAGAAGGGGGTGACGATCGCCACCTCGCCCTCGCGCGTCAGCACCGCCGCGGTCAGCCGTTCGCTCCGCCACCATTCGACCCCGGTAAAATAAATGAGGCTCGACCCCGGCTCGATCAGCAGCGCGCCGATATCGTTCGCACGCATGAGCTCCTTCGCCTTGGCGATCCGCGCCATGCGCTCGTCAGCCCCGATCGGCACCGCCTTGGCGGCGAGGTTCGGCAGGCCGGCGGTGTCGGCGGCAAGAACCGATGCCGGCAAAGCTACGGCGACCCCGCCAAGCGCCGCCGTGCCGAGAAACTGCCGTCGATCCATTGCCGTCCCTTTCCTCAATAGATCAGCAGGTCCGCGATCTCTTCGCGCCACGCCGCCTCGTCGGGCATCGCCAGCGCGTCGAGATCGCCCGGCGCCGCGCCCGCATCGTCGACCCACAGGCGCAAGTCCGGCCCGCCGTTGATCACGTCGATCGCGAGCACGTCGTCGGTATATTCATATTTGAAATCCTTGCCGCGCCAGATCGGATAATCGGGATAGAGGCTGCGGATCGCCTTGAACCCCAGCGCCTGCACGCGCCACGGGCGGAAGGCCGCAGGATCGTACCACGACCCCTCGGCATGGATATGGATACCATTGTTGAGCTGGCCAACATGCTTGTGAAAGGTCGGCTGGAACCAGATATCACGCAATTTGCATCCCGCGAGCCATTCGGGCGCGAGCCGGTGCATTTCGGCGATCACCGCCTTCGCATCGATATCGGGGGCGCCGAACAGTTCGAGCGGGCGGGTCGTTCCCCGGCCCTCGCTGAGCGTCGCGCCCTCGACCATCACCGTCCCGGCATAGGCGCGCGCCATGTTGACGTTCGCCGCATTGGGGCTGGGGTTGATCCAGATGCGGTCGGTGGGCCAGCCGAAGCCGGGGCCGTCGGGCTCCCAGCCCTCCATCCCGATCACGCGGTACTCGACGTCGAGCCCGAAATGACGGATGAACCAATGCCCCATCTCGCCCATCGTCAGCCCGTGGCGCATCGCCATCGGCCCCGCGCCGACGAAACTCTCCCAGCCGGGGCGCAGCCGCGTTCCTTCGACCGGGCGTCCCGCCGGGTTCGGGCGGTCGAGCACCCACACCGCCTTGCCGTGCGCCGCCGCGGCTTCGAGAATGTAGAGCAAAGTCGTCACATAAGTGTAGATGCGGCAACCCAAATCCTGCAGATCGACCAGCATCACGTCGAACGTGTGCATCGACTGGCCGCTCGGCCGCCGCACCTCGCCATAGAGGCTGAACACCGGCATACCATAGGTCGGATCGGTGAAGTCGGGCGACTCCATCATATTGTCCTGAAGGTCGCCGCGCACGCCATGCTGCGGCCCGAACACCGCGGTGATGTCGATCCCCGCCGCGACAAGCGCGTCGAGGCTGTGCGTCAGGTCGGCGGTGACCGAGGCGGGATGCGCGAGCAGCGCGACACGCTTTCCCTCCAGCGGCGCGCGAAGCGCGGGGTCGGCGAGCAGGCGGTCGATGCCGAAGGAAACAGTCATGCCGCGTCGGGTGCCCCAAGCGTCACCCTAAAGCAATCGGGATGATGAAAGTCGGGTTTTCCGGGCGGATGGCAAAGCGCCCAATAGCTTTTGGTGCCGTCGACTTCCTCGATCACCGCCGACAGCGCGAGCTTCGAGCCCTTGTCGGGGAAAATCCCCGGCTCGATGCGCAGCGCATAGCGATCGGCGCTCCGCTCGGCCTCCATCCGCCACGGCGCGAGCTGGTCGGCGCGCAGCAGCGAACGGTAATCGTCGAACTGATAACAGGCCCAGCGCCCGTCAGGGGCATAGTTGAACTCGGTATAGTCGGGCTGGCCTTCCTCGGTCAGGAACGCCTCGAAGCAGGTGCTCTGCCAGAGCCCGTCGGTTCCGCTGTCGGCGATGACGAGTTCGCCCTCCCCCTGCGGCAGCACGACCGCACCGATCGCGCCGTCGACAATGAAGCCGAGGGCGAAGCCATCGTCGAACGACAGCCCGATCTCGACCGCGATCGACCGTACCGCCTTCGCGGGCGTGTCGGGGTGGCAGATGAGGGCAATGCGTGAGTTGCTTTCGGGGTCGGACACTCACTCTCTCCGTTTGTCCTGAGCCTGTTGAAGAACATCGTTCTTCGTCACCCCGGACTTGATCCGGGGTCCCGCTGCCCTTCTTGAGTAAGCGGGACCCCGGATCAAGTCCGGGGTGACGATGATGAAGATATGAACAGGTTGGGTTTGCGCCTTTCGCGTGCTAAGCGCCCGCCCGCTATGACCCATTACAAATCCGACCTGCTGCGCCTGCTTGACGAGCGAGGCTATATCCATCAGATGACCGATGCAGAAGGGCTCGATGCGCTCGCCGCGAAGCAGGTCGTCCCGGGATATATCGGTTTCGACGCGACCGCGCCGAGCCTGCACGTCGGCAGCCTCGTCCAGATCATGATGCTGCGCCGCCTGCAACAGACGGGGCACAAACCCGTCGTGCTGATGGGCGGCGGGACGACGCGGATCGGCGACCCCACCGGCCGCGACGAGAGCCGCAAGATGCTGTCGGACGAGACGATTGCCGCGAACATCGCCTCGATCCGTACGATCTTCGAGCCTTTCCTGACCTTCGGCGACGGCCCGACCGATGCGGTGATGGTCGACAATCAGGACTGGCTCGGCAAGCTCGGCTATATCGAGCTGCTTCAGGAAGTCGGCACCCATTTCACGATCAACCGCATGCTGACCTTCGATTCGGTCAAGCTGCGGCTCGATCGCGAACAGCCGATGACCTTCCTCGAATTCAACTACATGATCCTGCAGGGATACGACTTCCGCTATCTGTCAAAGGAGCGCGGCGTGCGGCTTCAGATGGGCGGGTCCGATCAGTGGGGGAATATCGTCAACGGCATGGAGCTCGGCCGCCGTATGGACGGCGCCGAACTCTACGGCCTGACGACTCCACTGCTCACGACGGCTGCCGGCGCAAAAATGGGCAAGACCGCGGCGGGCGCCGTGTGGCTCAATTCGGGACAGCTGCCCCATTTCGACTATTGGCAATATTGGCGCAACTGCGACGACCGCGACGTCGGCAAGTTCCTGAAGCTCTTCACCGACCTGCCGATGGGCGAGATCGCTCGGCTGGAAGCGCTCGAAGGCGCCGAGATCAACGAGGCGAAGAAGATCCTCGCCAACGAAGCGACCGCGCTCTGCCGCGGCACCGAGGCCGCGAAAACCGCTGCAGAAACCGCCGCGCAAACCTTTGAAAAGGGACAGATCGGCGGTGACCTGCCGCACGTTGCGGCGCCCGCGGACGGCATCACCATCGTCGACGCCTTGCGCGAGCTCGGCTTCGCGACGTCGAACAAGGAAGCGCGGCGCAAGCTCGACGAGGGCGCGGTCAAGGTCGAAGGGGTCGTGGTCCGCGATCCGCAGCATCGAATCCAGCCTGCGGGCGCCGACGTTCCGGTCAGCCTGGGGGCGAAGAAACACGGTCTCGTGACCCGCTGATGCGGCGAAGCGCATTTACCGATTCTTCAGCAATGGCGTAGAACGATCCATGGCAAACGACAAAGGTCCGGGACGTATGCGTAAGATCGATACCAACAAGGCCCACTACGTCGGCCTCGACCAGCGGATTGCGCCGCGCAGCGACGTCTATTGCCGCCTGCCCTTCGTGCTGCCCGATGGGCGCCAGGAAATGTGTACCTGCGTCAACATCAGCGCCGACGGCATGCTGATGCGTTACGAGCGCGGGCTGGAGATCGGCGACCTCGTCGTCTTCCGCATGCCGATCATCGGCCGCACCGCGGCAAAGGTGATCTGGTCGCTCGGCGGCAAGACCGGTGTCCAGTTCGACAAATCGATCGCCGCCGAAGATTATCTGCCGATGATCCGTGCGATGGGCGCGCGCGGTGACGTCAACTAACCGCTTCTGAGCAACGGCACTGCCGCATCGCGTTCGAAGAGGTAGAGGCAGAGCCGCACCGCCTCGCCCCGCGCGCCCTCCATGCCGCCGTCGCGCTCGACGAACAGCCGTGCATCGTCGTGGGCGACCGGCAACAGCCGCACCAGTTGCTCGGGCGTCGCGACGCGGTAATCGGCGTCGCCCGACTGCTTGAGCCCCAGCAGTTCACCGCCCCCGCGCAGTTCGAGATCTTTCTCGGCAATCAGGAAACCATCGTTCGTCTCGCGCATCAACGCCAGCCGCTCGCGCGCCGTCTCCGACAGATTCGGCGAACGCAGCAGCAGGCACACCGATTTCGCCGCGCCGCGCCCGACGCGGCCGCGCAATTGATGGAGCTGCGCGAGCCCGAAATTCTCGGCATGTTCGACGATCATCAGGCTGGCGGCGGGCACGTCGACCCCGACCTCGATCACCGTCGTCGCGACGAGGACGCCGATCTCGCCCGCCTGAAAGCGCGCCATCACGTCGTCCTTCTCGGGCCCTTTCATGCGGCCGTGGACAAGCCCGACGCGCGCCTCGCCGAGCCGCGCGCGGAGCAACGCCGCGCGCTCCTCGGCCGCCGCGAGGTCGCTGCCCTCGCTCTCGGCGACAAGCGGGCACACCCAGTAGGCCTGCGCGCCGGTCGCGAGATGGCGGTCGAGCGAGGCCACCACTTCGTCGAGCCGCTCGACCGATACGACGCGCGTATCGACCGGGGTGCGCCCCGGCGGCATCTCGTCGAGCCGCGACACGTCCATCTCGCCATGATTGGCGAGCAGCAAGGTGCGCGGGATCGGGGTCGCGGTCATCACCAGCAAGTGCGGGGGCCGCTGGCCCTTGGCGGTGAGCATCAGCCGCTGCGCGACGCCGAAGCGATGCTGTTCGTCGACGACGACGAGCGACAGATCCTTATACGTCACCGCCTGCTGGAAGATCGCATGGGTGCCGACGAGAATGTCGATGCTGCCGTCGGCAAGCCCCATCAGCGTCGATTCGCGCGCCTTGCCCTTGTCGCGCCCGGTCAGGATCGCGAGATTGACCGGCAGCCCGCCCAGCATGCGTTGCAGGGTCGCATAATGCTGGCGCGCAAGGATTTCGGTCGGCGCGAGCAGCGCCGCCTGCGTCCCCGCCTCGACCGCGGTCAGCATCGCGCGCAGCGCGACGAGCGTCTTGCCCGATCCGACGTCGCCCTGCAGCATCCGCAGCATCGGCCGATCCTGCGCCATGTCGCCTGCGATCTCGCGCCCCACGCGCTCTTGTGCGCCGGTCAGCCCGAACGGCAGTTGCAGCGCGTCGAGCAACCGGCCGGTGCCGACGACCGCCCGGCCCTTGCGCGCGCGTAGCCCTTCGCGGATCAGCATCAGCGCGACCTGGCTCGCGAAAATCTCGTCATAGGCGAGCCGGTCGCGCGCCGCCTCGTCGCGCGGGCTCGCGTGAGCGCGCTCGATCGCCTCGCGCCACGCCGGCCAGCCGCGGCTGGCGAGCAATGGTGCGTCGATCCATTCGGCCAGGTCAGGCCGCCGTTCGAGCGCGACCTGTCCAAGCTGCGACAGCCGCGCGTTGGTCAGACCCTCTGTCAGCGGATAGACGGGCTCGTGCACCGCGATGCCCGCCTCGTCACCCGGTTCGGCGACATGGTCGGGATGAACGATCTGGCGCATATCGCCATAGAGATCGAGCCTGCCGGAAACGCGGCGTTTCTCGCCCAGCGGAAACAGCTTGCGCGCGAGCCCGGAGGTGCGCCCGAAATAGACGAGCCGGACATGGTCGCCCGCCTGATCGAACGCCTCGACCCCGAAGGGCGCGCGGGGGCTGCGGCCGGGGCGGTAATCCTGCGCGGTCAGTTCCACGATGATCGTCTGCCCTGCCTGCGCCTGATCGAGCCGGTCCACGGGCACGCGCGAGATGAGGCCGGTGGGCAGATGGAACAGCACATCGACCACGCGCTCAAGCCCCAGCCGGGTCAGCGGCTTGGCAAGCTGCGGCCCGACGCCCTTGAGGTCGGTCAGCGCGGCAAAGAGCGGGTTGAGGATTTCGGGTCGCATCGGTTGCTGCTGTCTAGCGCGGTAAATTCGAACTTGCACCTCCCCTCTCCCCTTGCGGGAGAGGGCGGCGAGACTTACGAGCTTGCTCGTTAGTCGCAGCGGGTGAGGGGTAGCGCTTGCAAAGCAAGCGCGCGCTCGCCATGCGAGCGCTCACCCTCATCCAACTTCGCCTAGCCGCATAGCGGCAAGGCTTCGTATCCTTCTCCCATCAAGGGAGAAGGGAAAGAGAAACAGATGACCGACCGCCTGAAACGCCTCAAATTCCGCGCCTGGCACCGCGGCACGCGCGAGGCCGACTATATGATCGGCGGCTTCTTCGACCGCTATTCGCCCCAATGGGGCGAGGCGGAACTTGCCTGGTACGAAGCCGTCGTCGAGGAGGATGACGTCGACATCATGGCGTGGGCGCTCGGCATCGGCCATCCGCCCGCGCATCTCGACAACCCGCCGCTGATCGCCGCGATGCGCCGGCTGGACTATATCCCGCTGCCATGACCCGAAGCGCCGCCGACATTTTCGCCGCCATCGCGCCGGCCTCGGCGCCGCTGACGCTCGCGCGCGCGGCGGACGGATTCCTGCCGCTGCTGCTCGCGGACCTAGCGCGGGCGAGCGACAAACGCCTGCTCTATGTCGCGACCGACGACACGGCGATGCAGGCGATCGCCGACGCCGCGCCCTTCTTTGCACCCGATCTTGTCGTGCATCGGTTCCCGGCATGGGACTGCCTGCCCTACGACCGCGCGGGACCGTCGATGCGCGTCAGTGCCGACCGGCTCGCCACCTTGTCGGCGTTGCAGGCGCCGGCGAAGCGCGGCGAACTGATCCTGACCACCGTCGCCGCGATCACCCAGCGCACGCTCACGCCATTCCGCATCCGCCAGCTTGCGACCACGCTCGCGCCGGGGCAGCGGATCGATCGTGACGCGCTTGCCGAACTGCTCGTCTCGAACGGCTTCAACCGCGTCGACACCGTCGCCGACCAGGGCGAGTTCGCGGTGCGCGGCGGCATCGTCGACCTGTTCCCGGCGGGCGAGGAAACCGGGCTCCGCGTCGATTTCTTCGGCGACGAGATCGAGAGCATCCGCCGCTTCGACCCCGCCGACCAGCGCAGCCTCGGTCCCGCGAAGGCGCTGCAACTGCTCCCCGCCGCCGAAACCCTGCTCGACGAGGCGACGATCAAGCGGTTCCGGTCGAGTTATCGCGAAATCTTCGGCGCGCAGGCGACAGGCGACCCGCTCTATCAGGCGGTCAGCGAAGGGCGGCGCCAAGCGGGGATGGACCATTGGCTGCCGCTGTTCGAGGAGCGGCTGGCGACCTTGTTCGACCATATCGACCCCGCGACCCCCGTGCTGCGCGGGCACCGCACCGACGCCACCGCCGAAACGCGCTTCGCGGCGATCACCGACTATCATGCCAATCGCGTCGCGGCCGCGCAGGAGCAGGCGGGCAGCTACCGCCCGCTGAAACCCGAATCGCTCTATCTGACCGAAGCCGAGTGGGACGCGGCGGAGCGGCGTCCGATCCATATTGTCACTCCCTTCGATGTCCCGCCGTCGCCGACGGTGATCGACCTCGAAACGTTCGCCGCGCGCGACTTCACCCCCGAGCGCACCGCCGACCTCAACGTCTATGACAAGGTGGCGGATCATCTGTCGGACGAGCGGCGCAAGGGGCGGCGGACGATCATCGCCAGCTATTCGGGCGGCGCGCGCGAACGATTGGCGGGGTTGCTGCGTGACCATGGCGTAACAGGACTGGCGCAGGTCGATACGTGGCAGGAGGCGCTGGGCGCCACTCTCCCCTCCCGCTTGCGGGAGGGGTCGGGGGAGGGCCTGTCTGACGACAGCGCAGCGCCCGAGACACGCCTTCCCCTAGCCCCTCCCGCAAGCGGGAGGGGAACCGGCACCGTCGCGCTCATCGTCCTCCCGCTCGATCACGGTTTCGCCAGTGACGCGATCAGCCTGCTCACCGAACAGGATATTCTCGGCGAACGCCTCGTCCGCCGCGCCAAGCGCCGCAAGAGCGCCGACGCCTTTCTCGCCGAACTCGCGACGCTCAGCGTCGGCGATCTCGTCGTCCATCTCGACCATGGCATCGGCCGTTACGAGGGGCTGACCTCGATCCCGGTCGGCGACAGCCCGCACGATTGCGTCGCGCTGACTTACTCCGGCGGCGACAAGCTCTACGTCCCCGTCGAGAATCTCGACGTCCTGTCGCGCTATGGCGGCGAGAGCGAGGGGGTCGGCCTCGACAAGCTCGGCGGCGAGGCGTGGCAGCGGCGCAAGGCGCGGATGAAGGAGCGCATCCGCGAAATTGCGGGCGAACTGCTGGCAACCGCCGCGCAGCGTGCGCTCCGTCCCGGCGAAGTGCTCGCGCAGGATGCCGCCTACCCCGCCTTCGCCGACCGCTTCCCCTATCAGGAAACTGACGATCAGGACCGTGCGATCGGCGACGTGCTCGCCGACATGGCGTCGGGGCGCCCGATGGACCGGCTGGTCTGCGGCGACGTCGGTTTCGGCAAGACCGAAGTCGCTTTGCGCGCCGCCTTCGTCGCGGCGATGGCGGGGGTGCAGGTCGCGCTCGTCTGTCCGACGACCTTGCTGGCACGCCAGCATTACACCAATTTCGTCGAGCGTTTCAAAGGCTTCCCGATCAACATTGGCAGGCTGTCACGCCTCGTCCCGGCGTCCGAAGCGCAGAAGACACGCGACGGGTTGTCGAACGGCCAGATCGACATCGTCGTCGGCACCCACGCGGTGATTGCGAAATCGGTCGAGTTCCAGAATCTCGGCCTCGTCATCGTCGACGAGGAGCAGCGCTTCGGCGTCGTCCACAAGGAGCGATTGAAACAGCTCAAGGCCGACGTCCACGTCCTGACTCTCACCGCAACCCCGATCCCGCGCACCTTGCAGATGGCGATGTCGGGGCTCCGCGAACTCAGCGTCATCCAGACGCCGCCGGTCGACCGCCTCGCGGTCCGCACTTACGTCGCGCCATGGGACCCCGTCGTCATCCGCGAGGCGCTGCTCCGCGAGCATGACCGCGGCGGCCAGAGCTTCTTCGTCACCCCGCGGATCAAGGATTTGCCCGATATCGAGGAATTCCTGCGCACCCGCGTGCCCGAGATCAAATATGTCGTCGCGCACGGCCAGATGGCGCCGGGCGAGGTCGAGGAGCGAATGAGCGCCTTCTACGACCGCAAATATGACGTGCTCGTCTCGACGACGATCGTCGAATCGGGCCTCGACATTCCGAGCGCAAACACGCTGGTCGTCCACCGCGCCGACCGCTTCGGCCTTGCGCAGCTCTACCAGCTTCGCGGCCGCGTCGGGCGATCGAAGACACGCGCCTATGCCTATCTGACGACGCCCGAGGGCGGTGCAATCACCGACACCGCCGAAAAGCGACTGAAGCTGCTCGGCGATCTCGACACGCTGGGTGCGGGCTTCCAGCTCGCAAGCCACGATCTCGACATTCGCGGCGCGGGCAACCTCGTCGGCGACGAGCAGTCGGGGCATATCCGCGAGGTCGGCTTCGAGCTCTATCAGTCGATGCTGGAGGAGGCGATCCTCGTCGCCAAGGCCGAGGGCATGGGCGCGGCGCCGCCGCGCGAGGCGCTGTCGCCGGTCATCACCGTCGATGCGCCGATCCTGATCCCGGAAGATTATGTTCCCGACCTGCCGCTCCGCATGGCGCTCTATCGCCGCCTCAACGAGGCCGAGGGCCGCGCCGGGCTCGACGGCTTCGCGGCCGAAATGATCGACCGTTTCGGCCCGCTGCCGCCCGAAACCGCGAACCTGATCCAGCTCATGGAGATCAAGGCGAACGCAAAGACCGCGGGCATCGCCAAACTCGACGTCGGCACCAAGGGCGCGCTGGTCAGCTTCCACGGCGACCAGTTCGCCAATGTTCCGGGGTTGATCGCTTATGTCGAGCGGCTGAAGGGCCGCGCCCGCATCCGGCCCGACAACAGGCTGTCGGTCAGCGGCGACTGGGGCAGCGCGGGGGCGAGACTCAACGGCGCGCTGCAATTGTCGAAGGGGCTGGGAAAATTGGCGCGGCAGGCGACTTAAGACGAAGCCTATTGCATCAACGCCAGCAATTCCTCCCCCGGCACAGGTCCCGATTTCAGGAACCCCTGCCAGGTCGCAACTCCCAGCTCCCGCAGCCGTTCGAGCTGCGCCTCATTCTCGATCCCCTCCGCAACCACCAGCAGTCCGAGCGCGCGTGCCAGATCGACAATCGCGCGCACGACGATGCGGTCGCGGTCGCTGCCGTCGAGGCTGCGGGTGAAACCGCTGTCGATCTTGAGATAATCGATCGGCAACTGCGCGAGCAGCGAAAGACTCGAATAGCCGGTGCCGAAATCGTCGATCGCGATCGCCGAGCCAAGCGCGCGGATCTGCGCAAGCTGCGCCGCCGCGCCGGTCGGATCGCTGAGCATCGCCTGTTCGGTGAGTTCGAGCGTCAGCCGGTCGGGATCGACCCCGGCCTTCTTCGCCATCGCCGCGAAGCGATCGGCGAATTCGGGATCGCCGAGGTCGGCGGCGGTGATGTTGAGCGACACGCGCAGCTTGCCGAGCGCGCGCGGCCAAGCCGCGATCTCAGCGAGCGCGACATGATGCGCATGTTCGGTGAGTTCGCGTTCGAGCCGTGCCGCCCGCGCCGCGGTGACCAGCGGCCCCGCGCCGAGCAGCCCGAGCTCGGGATGCCGCCAGCGCAGCAGCGCCTCGACTCCGGTCATCGCGCCGGTCGCGACGTCATATTGCGGCTGATAATGGATCACGACCTCGCCGCGCGACAGCGCCGACGTCACCATCGCGCCGTCGCGCGCCGATGCGGGGCGCGCAAGCTGGTCGCTCGCGGTGCGGAGTTGATCGACGATCGGCTCGTCGCGAACGATCAATGCCGCGGCGATGCGGATCGCGAGGCGCCCCTTGGGATCGCCGACCATCGGCTCGGCGAGCGCGACATGCAGCGCGCGTTCCTGCGCGCGCAGGGCGCCGAGCGACAGCGGCACCGCCGGAACGATCAGGAAGCGCGGCCCGTCGAGGCGCTGGACGCAGCTTCCATGTCCGAACTCGTCGCCGGCGAAATTTTCCAGCCGCCGCCCGATCTCGTCGAGCACGGCGTCGCCCGCCGCGGTCCCGGCGCTGTTGTTGATACGCGCCATCTGGTCGACCTGCACCAGCATGACGCCGGCGTCGGTTTCGTGTCGGATATGCAGGTCTTCGAGCATCCGGACACAGCCGGATACGGAGTCGGGTACGCGATTCATCGCGCCCCCTTATCAGGCTTTTCTTGCCAAGCCCTTCCCTTTTGCATCACAATCGCACCGATGGCCTCGCTTTCGCCTTTCCCTGCCCCGCTCACCGACGGCCACGGCCGCCGGATCGACTATCTGCGGCTGTCGGTGACCGATCGCTGCGACCTGCGCTGCCGCTATTGCATGGCCGAGGACATGAATTTCCTGCCGCGATCAGCGGTGCTGAGCATCGAGGAGATGGGCGACCTCGCCGCGCGCTTCATCGCACGCGGCATCCGGCGCATCCGCCTGACCGGCGGCGAGCCGCTGGTACGGCGCGGAATCGACATGCTCGCGATGCGGCTCGGCGCGCTGATCGGGCACGGGCTCGACGAACTGACGCTGACCACCAATGCGATGCGGCTTGCCGAGCACGCCCCGATGCTGGCGGCGGCGGGGGTGCGGCGTATCAACGTCAGCCTCGACACGCTCGACGCGGGGGCTTTCCGCCATATCACCCGCGTCGGCGACCTCGCGGTCGCGCTGCGCGGGATCGAGGCCGCGCGCGATGCTGGTCTCGCGGTCAAGATCAACATGGTCGCGCTCGCCGGGCTCAACGAGGATCAGTTGCTGCCGATGCTCGCTTATTGCGGCAGTAACGGCTTCGACCTGACGCTGATCGAGACGATGCCGCTCGGCGAGGTCGCCGAGGACCGCAGCGATCATTATATCCCGCTCCATCACTTCATCGCCCCGCTCCGCACCGAGCGCGGCCTCTTTCCCGTCGACAAGCGCACCGGCGGTCCCGCGCGCTATTTCGCGGTCGAGGACAGTCCGGTCACCCTCGGCCTCATCACGCCGCTCAGCGACAATTTCTGCGCGACGTGCAACCGCATCCGCCTGACCGTCGAGGGGCGCATCTATATGTGCCTCGGCCAGGACGATCATGTCGACCTGCGCGCGGCCCTACGCGACGGCGGCGACGTCGACGGCTTGATTGATGCCGCATTGGCTGGCAAACCCCGCGCGCACGACTTTCACATCGAACGAAAGTCCAGACCGGCGGTCGCGCGTCATATGAGTGCAACGGGCGGCTGACACGTCGCCCAGAAATGGGGGCACGGGGACCGAATGCAACGCAAGATCGCACTGGTGGCGTCGAACGCGCCCGCGGGGCTGGAGGCTGAGGCCGAGCTGCGCCCGCTCTACGACTTCGTCGACTTGGCCGAGGCCGACATGCTGATCGCGCTCGGCGGCGACGGCTTCCTGCTGCACATGCTGCACCAGCTGCTCGACCAGCGGCGCAGCCTGCCCGTCTTCGGGATGAACCGCGGCACCATCGGCTTCCTGATGAACGAGTTCCGCGTCGAAGGGCTGCTCGACCGCATCGCGGCGGCACGGCCCTTTCTGATCCATCCCTTGTCGGGCGACATCACGACGATCAGCGGCGAGCGCCATATCCTGCCCGCGATCAACGAAATCTCGCTGCTCCGCGAAACGCGCCAGGCCGCGAAGCTCGAGGTGATGATCAACGAAAAGACGATGCTCGAGGAACTGGCGTGCGACGGTGTGCTGGTGTCGACCCCTGCCGGATCGACCGCCTACAACCTCAGCGCCAACGGCCCGATCCTGCCGCTCGAATCGGAGATGCTGGCGCTGACCCCGATCAGCCCCTTCCGCCCGCGGCGCTGGCGCGGCGCGCTCGTCCCCGAATCGACGAGCATCCGCTTCAACGTTCGCGAGGCCGCGAAACGCCCGGTCAGCGCCGTCGCCGACCAGCGGGAAATCCGCGATGTGAAGACGGTATTGGTGACGACCGACCGCAGCCGCCCGCTGACCTTGCTGTTCGATCCCGACCAGGGCCTGGATGAACGCATCGCGATGGAACAATTTATCGTTTGAGGGCTTGATTAATCCCGCGACCGGCGGCAAAGGGTCCGCCTTCCCGCTTCGGCGGCGTGTTCCTCGGTAGCTCAGCGGTAGAGCAATCGACTGTTAATCGATCGGTCGTAGGTTCGAATCCTACCCGGGGAGCCAGCTTTTTTAGCCTCTTAAATCCCGTTATTTCTCAATGGGTTGAGGTTTTATAATACCAAATAGGTTAAATCGCAAAAATTGCGCGCCTCGCTAACCATCTGATATAAAATAGAAAATTTTTTCGTATCCCGCATAGGGTTTTCTTCGCTTGAGCCACCTCGCGAAGAAGCCCTTTCCAGCATACTAAATATCTGTGATTCCATGAGGATCTTCCGGATTATACGCTCTTTTCCAGACTCCTCGGCAATGCTTTAGCGCCGCAAAAGAGGAAGCTCCATGACCGCGCGAAAGATGGAGCCGGCGAAGTGTGCGAAAAGGAGCGTGGGCTTATCCGGAGCCGGCGCTCCTCTTGCCTGAACCAAGTGACTGACGATGGCCGCTGCACGAACCGCTGCGCGGATTGGCGCTAGCCTCGATGTAAAGCAGCCCTTCGAGCGCATCGCCTGATTGAACGTGGGCTGCCGCAGGCAGACCCTTTCGGCTCCTTCACCTGAGGAGTCGAACGATGAATGAACTTATCCAGATTGGCCCGATCAGCCCGCTGCGCCAGCGCCTGATCGACGATATGACCATGCGCCGCTTCTCGAAGGAGACGCAGCGTAACTATCTGCGCGACGTTGGGAGGTTCGCGACCTGGCTCGGGCGCTCGCCGCACACCGCAAGCGCCGAGGATATCCGGCAGTTCCAGATCGAGCAGCAACAAGCCGGCGTCCCGGCGCCGACCATGAACAGCATCGTCGGCGCGCTGAGGTTCTTCTTCACGCACACGCTCGACCGCCCCGACCTCGCGCGCAAGCTGGTCCGCACCAGGCAGGTACGCAAGATCCCGGTCGTCCTCACCATGGCCGAGGTGAAGCGCCTGCTCGATGCCACGCGCTCCTTGAAGCACCAGGCGGCGCTGTCGGTCGCTTACGGCGCGGGCTTGCGCGTCGCCGAGGTGTCGGCGCTCAAGGTCAGCGATATCGACAGCAAGCGGATGCTGCTCCGGATCGAGCACGGTAAAGGCGGGCGATACCGCAATGCCATGCTGCCCGAAGGGCTGCTCCTGCTACTGCGCGACTGGTGGCGCGCCGGGCGGCAACAGGGCATCCTCGTCCCCGACGGCTGGCTCTTTCCCGGACAGAGCACAGCGGCGCCGATCAGCACCCGCCAGCTCTACCGTGTCGTCGTCGAAGCCGCTGAAGCAGCAGACATCGACAAGCGCGTCGGACCGCATACGCTGCGCCACAGCTTCGCCACCCACTTGCTCGAGGACGGTGTCGATATCCGCGTCATCCAGGCGCTGCTCGGCCATGCCAAGCTAAACACCACCGCCTTCTACACCCAGGTTGCGACGAGGACCGTTCGCTCGATCGTCAGCCCGCTCGACAGGCTCGCGCTCGCATCGCCCAGCGAGGAAGCGCCCGACGGCTGAGGTCGATGCGCGCCTCACTCGAGGTCGCCGACATCTTCCGCGCTGCCGGGCCAACCTACCGCGCCGCCCATGCCGGGCATCTGAGCCTGCACCAGCTCAAGATCATGTCGGCGATCGAACATTGCCGCACCGCCGCGCTCGGCGGGCATGTCGAGGCCTGCACCGACTGCGGGCACTGGCGGATCGCCTATAACAGCTGCCGCAACCGGCACTGCCCCAGGTGCCAGGGCGCTGCGGCGCGCAGTTGGCTCGAGGCGCGCGAGGCCGATCTGCTCCCAGTCGGCTATTTCCACGTCGTGTTCACCCTGCCTGCCGAGGTTGCCGCGATCGCCTTCCACAATAAGGCGCCCCTCTATGACCTGCTGTTCAAGGCCGCGGCCGATACGATGCTGACCATCGCCGCCGACCCGAAGCACCTCGGTGCCCGGATCGGCATCACCGCCGTCCTCCACACCTGGGGCTCGGCGCTCACCCATCATCCGCACATCCACATGATCGTGCCCGGCGGCGGCATCTCCCGCGATGGAACGCGCTGGATATCCGCACGCCCAGCCTTCCTGCTCCCGGTCCGCGTCCTTGGTGCCCTGTTCCGACGCTTGTTCCTAACCCGCCTTCGCGCGCTGCACGATGCCGGCAAGCTCGCCTTCTTTGGCAGCCTCACTCATCTTGGCGAACGACGTGCTTTCCTGCGGCACCTCTCTCCCGTCAGGAAGAAGCGCTGGGTCGTATATGCCAAGCCGCCGTTCGCTGGTCCCGAGGCCGTGCTCGCTTATCTCGCGCGCTACACCCACCGGGTCGCCATATCGAACAGTCGGCTCCTCCGGTTCGATGAGGAAGGCGTCACCTTCCGCTACAAGGATTACCGCAAGGCCGGCGCTGGACGGCAGCAGGTCATGACGCTCGGCGCCGACGAGTTCATCCGCCGCTTCCTCCTCCACGCCCTGCCGCGCGGGTTCCACCGCATCCGCCACTATGGCCTCCTCGCCAGCGCACACCGCAAGGATCATCTCGAACGCGCCCGCCGCCTGCTCGATGTCGCACCCCCACCGACCGACGAGCCCGCCGACGATGCAGAGCCCCGACCGACCTGCCCGTGCTGCGGCGGTACCATGATCATCATTGAGGTCTTCGAGCGCCGCTACCAGTCCCGCGCGCCGCCACCGCCATCCCTCGCACCCGGGACACCGGCGCCGTGACCCGGCACGGCCCGTCGCCTTCCTCGTCCAGGGCAGACCCGCGCCTGGAAGCGGACCCGCTCGCGACGGGGCTGCCCAAAAGCAGACGTCGCACCACCAAAATCGGTCCGCCCGCTTTTCGGCGTCCGCTTTTGCGACCCATATGCAGACGGTCCGCTATCGCGCACGTCCGCTTTTCGGCAGCACCTAGCTACCCCACGATCTCCGCAAAACAGCTTTCCCCATAGCTCACACCATGACCACCGCGGTTCGGGCATCGAAGACTTTCCGACGCCTGGCGGCGTCCGAAACTCTCAACGATTTCGGACTGACTGCTTTTAGCGTGCAAACGAGGATAGCGGACGTTTAGCGACAGGCCAAAGCGTTCGCTTCCAGAGGGCGTGGTCCTTGTCAGCGCCGCAAAGCAAGCGAAAGCAGCTTTGCGGCTATCGATGCCGACAATCGTCCCTGTCCGAAGGTATGCCCCAACCAATGCCTCGATCCAATCGACCAGGAGCCGACCGCCACCTAGCTTGCTGAACGTCGTGATTGCACGGCTTTCAGGAGGATCGAGACATGAAACCCGACACTATTGCAACGCCCGACACCTCGGGCTTCGAAGAGCTGGTTCCGTCGCGCTATGCGCTGCGGATCGGCGACATCGATGTGCTTGTCGTCAGCGACGGCGTGCTGCCGCTGCCCACCGAAACGATGGCCACCAATGTGGACCCCGCGGTCCGCGCCGAATGGTTCAAGGATATGTTCGTCGGACCCGACATGTTCGACTGGGCTCTCAATGTCCTCGTGCTGCGCAGCGGCGACAAGACCATCTTGGTCGATGCGGGCCTCGGCGGCCAGTTCCCCGGTTTCCCACGCGCCGGCCAGTTTCCCAAGCGGCTGCAGGCCGCGGGGATCGACTTGGCATCAGTCACCGATATCATCATCACGCATATGCACATGGATCATGTCGGGGGGCTGCTCGTCGAGGACGTGAATCGACGGCTGAATCCGGACGTGCGCATCCATGTCACGGCCACCGAAATCGCCTTCTGGCAGACCCCCGACTTCGAACAGACGGCGATGCCTAACCCCGTTCCCGAGGTTCTGCGCAAGACGGCTACGCAGTTCATCGATGCCTATGCCGACAAGATCATGGCCTTCGACGAGGAGTGCGAAGTGGCGCCGGGCGTGGTCGCAAAGCTGACCGGCGGGCACACGCCGGGGCACTGCGTCGTCCATGTCGCATCGGGTGGCGAGCGCCTCACCTTCGCGGGCGACGCGCTCTTCCCCGTCGGTTTCGACCATCCCGACTGGCATAACGGCTTCGAGCATGATCCCGAAGAATCGGTGCGCGTGCGCGTTCGCCTGTTGCAGCAAGCGGCCGCGAGCGGTGAGTATCTCGTCGCGACGCATTTGCCCTTCCCTTCGGTGGGCCGCGTCGCCGCCGATGGCGACGCCTTCCGCTGGGTCGCTGCCTTCTGGGATTTCTGATCTCCAGCCGAAGGCTCCCCCGGGGGCGTACCGACCGATCGCGCCGGTATGCCCCCAACCGGCAGAACACCGCCCCCTCCAGTCCAGGGAATTCGAAATGCGGCATCCGTGCGAGCCCGTCTCGCTGCACGCTTATGGTCCGTCAGGCCGAATGCGCAGCAAGCCTGTCTGCAAGAAAATCGGTGAACAATCGGACGCGCAGCGGTGCAAGGCGGCCGAAAGCGTGCAGCGCCTGGACGGGAACCGAGGCGAGCGGATCGTGCGGGAATATCTCGGCGAGGCGTCCCGCGGCAAGATCGTCCGCCACCGCCAGCCGAAGCAGCTGCGCAATGCCGACCCCGCCGAGCGCCGCAATCCGCATCGCCTGACCCGAATCGGTGTCGAGTGCCCCTTCGGGCAGCAGATCGGTCCCGTCGGCGAAGCGAATGGGATAGGCCTGCGACCCAAGCCGATACCGGATATGCGGCAATTGCGCGAGCGCTTCGCGCGTCGCGGGATGGGCAACGCGTTCGAGCCATTGAGGCGCCGCGACGAGGATGAGCGGCAGGGTCGCAAGACGTCGCACCATCCAGTCGACATTCCCCATTTCGCCGACACGCAACGCCACGTCATAGCCTTCGCGGATCAGGTCGACATGGCGATCGGTGATACTGATCTCAAGCTTGATCTCGGGATAGCGCGGGACGAATTCCCGGGTGAGCGCTCCCATCAACGCGGGACCGAGCACGCCGGGAATGCTGGCGCGCAGCACCCCCTGCGCGCGTTCAGCCCCCTTCAAGGCGTCGCCGGCTTCGTCGAGGGCACGCAGCAGCGGGGCGATGCGCTCGTAATAGGCGGTCCCGTCGACAGTCAGCGTCAGCGAACGGGTGGACCGGAGGAAAAGTTTGACGCCGAGGCGTCGTTCGAGCCGTTCGACGCTCTTAGAAACCGCGGAGGGGGTGGTCCCGGCAAGACGCGCCGCGGCGCTGAACGAACCCGTCTCGACGGCGCGCACGAAGGCTTGAAGTCCGGTCGTCGGTTCGAGGCCAGCGGTCATTCGATAGTTTTTAGCAAAAATGATGTGCCTGCCTCCAGTCTAATTTTCCGAACTGGAAAAGCCAAATCCATCTCCGTCTTCAACCACAGAGGTGAATTATGGACAGTTTGAAGGGAAAGGTCGCCGTAGTAACCGGCGGCAACAGCGGCATCGGTTTCGCGAGCGCGAAGCTCTTTGCCGAGCAGGGCGCGCAGGTGGTGATCACCGGGCGGCGCCAGGCCGCACTCGACGAGGCAGTCCGGTCGATCGGCCCTGCTGCGGTAGCGATCTGCGGCGACGTCGCCGACCCGGCGCACCACCGCGCGGTCGCGGACCTTGTTCGCGAGCGTTTCGGCGGTGCGGACATCTATATGGCGAACGCCGGAGTCAACACGATCACGCCATCGGGCGAGGTGTGCGAAGCCGAGTATGACACCCAGTTCGGAATCAATGCCCGCGGCACTTTCTTTGGGGTCCAGGCGATCGCGCCGCACCTGCAGGAGCGAGCCTCGATCATCCTTGTCGGTTCGCTCGCGAGCGACAAGGTGCTCGACGGCCACGCCGTCTATGCCGGGACCAAGGCGGCGATCGCGGCGTTCGCGCGAAGCTGGGCGCTCGAATTCAAGGACCGCGGCATCCGCGTCAACATGCTCAGTCCCGGGCCAACCGAAACCGAGATCCTCGGCAAGCTGGGCGTGGCACCCGAAGAGCGTGGCGCCTTTGCCGAGATGATGGCGGGCGCAATCCCGCTCGCGCGGCTCGGCCGGCCGGAGGAACTCGCGCGCGCTGCGCTGTTCCTCGCGTCCGACGCCAGCAGCTTCGTGACCGGCATCAACCTCCGCGTCGACGGCGGCATGGCGCTGCTCTGACTCATCCCCAAACATCGAAGGAAATAAGCATGACCCAATCTCCCGTCGAGCCCGCCATCGCCGCCTTGATCCACGACGTCGTCCATGTCGGCAGCGCTTATGACATCGAAGGCATGGAAAGGCTCTACACGCCCGACCAGATTTTCCTGGTCCTCGGCAGCGACGGAGAGGTGACCCGAATTCTTCGCGACGATTCGATCGCTGAATTCCGGTCGCGTCGCAACGCGGGCGAAGCGCCGCTTTCGACCGAACATCGGGTGCTTCACGTCGAGCAGCAGGGCGATCATGCGACGGCGATCCTCTATCGCCGCATGAGCTCCGACGCTCCGCCCGCGATGTACGAGCTTCGCATGCGCAAGGATTCCGGCACCTGGATGGTCGCCGGTGAAACGGTGACGCCTTGGCCGGGCGGCATCGATGGCGCCTTCCTCCCTCCCCGGAAGGGCGCCTGACTGCGGGGCGCGCGCGGCCCCGCCCCCCCAGCCGCGCGCGCCCCAATTTTCAAACGACAGAAAGGAACATGCGTTGAAAAATCTTGCTTTCCCCCTCTCGCTCGGCGCGCTGATCGCAGTTGGCACGGCGGCGCCCGCGGCGGCCCAGACCTTCGAGGGCCCTTATGTCGGGGCGCAGGCCGGCTGGAGCCAGAATCGGCTGGGCTCGGTCGCGACCGACCTTGGCACCGCCACGATCAACGACAGCCGCGATGCGGCGACCGCCGGCATCTTCTTCGGCTATAATCTCCAGCCAGCCGCCAAGGTCGTGCTGTCGGCCGAAGGGGCGGTCAATTTCGGGTTCGACGACGACCTGTCGCGTGCGCAAAAGGACGCATCGGCCGCGATCAACCCCGAATATGGTTTCGACCTGGGCGTCCGCGCCGGTTACCTCGTGACCGACAAGACCCTCGTCTATGCGCGCGGCGGTTATGAGAATATCCGCACCAGGGTGCAGATCCTCGATCTCGAAGGTCCGCGCAGCGGCAAGGACAATCTCGACGGTTGGTCGGTTGGCGGCGGCATCGAACGGGCTGTCACCGACCATATCTCGGCGCGCGTCGAATATCGCTACAGCGACCTTGGCAGCGGCGGCACCAAATGGGATCGGCATCAAGTTCTGGCGGGCGTCGCCTGGAATTTTTGAGGATCGCTCATCCCATCCGAAAACTGAATTTGGCGGGCAAGGCAAGGCTGAAATGTCTTGCCTTGTCAAACGCGGACAAATATAATCCGCGTTATGGCGCACATGACCGTAAGCGTGGAATATGGGCTGCATTGCCTGCTGGGCCTGATCGATGCGGGCGATGCGCCGCGCAGCGCCCGCGATCTGGCTCTCTTCCAGGGAATTTCGCCGAGCTTCGCGGCCAAGATTTTTGCCAAGCTGGAGAAGGCGGGGATCGTGACGGCAGCGGAAGGCGTGCGCGGCGGATATCGGCTCGCGCGGCCGGCCCATGCGATCAGCGTGCTCGAACTGGTCGATGCGATCGAGGGGCGCAAACCCTTGTTCGACTGTCAGGACATACGCGGGCGTTGCGCTCTGTTCGAGGACGGCGCGCCCGAGTGGGCGACGCGCGGCATTTGCTCGATCCATGCGGTCATGCTCAAGGCCGAAAAGGCAATGCGCGACACGCTGGCGAGCGAGACGCTGGCCGACATTGGCGGCCGGCTCGAGCGCAAGGCCCCCGCCGAGTTCGGCGGCGACACCAAAGCCTGGTTCGACGCGCGACTCGCAAGACGGCGGTCGCGCCCGTCGCAAGCAGAGGATAGGCTAAGATGATCCGACCGGCATGCGAGGAACAGCCGCCGCTCGTGCTGGTCGTCGACGACGATGAGGACGTTCGCACCGCAATCAGCGAGCTGATGTTATCGGTAGGGATAGAGGCCGAATGCTGCGCCTCGACCCGCGACCTCATCGAATCGCCGCTTCTCGATCGCGCGGGCTGTCTCGTCCTCGACGTACGAATGCCGGGCGCGAGCGGGCTCGACCTCCAGCAGCATCTGGCCTCTGCGGGTGTTTCCAAACCCATCGTCTTCCTGACCGGGCACGGCGACATCCCCATGTCGGTGCAGGCGATGAAAGCCGGCGCGGTCGACTTTCTGACCAAGCCGGTCCGCGATCAGACCTTGCTCGATGCCGTAACCGCGGGGATCGAACGCGACATTGCCGAGCGTGCCAATGCGCAAATCGTCCATGAACAGGTCGAACGCTATGCGACGCTGACGCCGCGGGAAAGTCAGGTCATGCGCGAAGTCGCACTGGGGCGGCTGAACAAGCAGATCGCTTACGATCTGGGCATAACCGAGATCACTGTGAAACTGCACCGCAGCAATGTGATGCGTAAAATGCAGGCCGCTTCGGTTGGCGAACTGATCCGCGCGTGGGAAAAATTGCCGGCGGAGGTGCGCGAACCGGCCCCGGCCTAGACTTTGGTATGGTTATAATGGCTTACAAGCTGCGCGACATTGACTCCATCGGCCAGCGAGGCCGCGTGAAAGAGGATGCCGCCGCTTGTCCCATATGCCGACCGTCGCGATCGTGGACGATGACGAGGCCGTTCGCGAAGCCCTGGGCGACCTTCTGATGGTCTCGGGGCTCGCCTGCGAATGTTTCGAGGGCGCTGCCGAGTTTCTTGCGGCGCGCCGCGTCCGCCAATTCGATTGCCTTGTGACCGACATTCGCATGCCGGGCATGTCAGGCATCGATTTGATCGAACGATTGCGCGACGAGCGCGCAGAACTGCCGGTGATCGTCCTATCGTCGGTGCTCGACGAAGCGACGCGTTCCCATGCCCTCGCGATCGGTGCGCAGGCGTGGCTCACCAAGCCCGTCACCGACGAGCATCTGCTGGGAGCGCTCGCGCAGGCAATCGCAAGTTCAGGTTCGAGCTCAAAGCGGTGACGGCGACCCTCCTCGACCCGCTTGAGAGCGATGTGAAGGGCATCGCGGAACTCGCATCGGAGAGCATCGTCATCCTCGATCCCGCCGGGATCATTCGCTATTGGAACCCGGCCGCCGAGCGCCTGTTCGGCTGGCCCGCACTCGCCGTTTGCGGGACCGATGGCGCCCAGCTGTCGCCCGCGCCAGGCGACGAGGCGAACGCCTGGTCGCAATTGCTTCAGGAAGGCGCGTGGGAGGGACGTGTTCGGCGCCGCACGCGCGACGGCGACGTGCGGGTCGCAAGGATCCGGCGGCATCTGCGTTACGACGGCGCCGGAACGCTGCGCGACGTCGTCGAATATGCCCGCGCGGAGCCCGAGGCACCAGGCTGGACGGGAGCGCACGACCCAGTCCCTGATCGGTCGATGGCGGCGAGTTGGGAAATCGACGTCGCGCCCGCCGCCAACATCCTCGCTCGTCTCGCCCCCCGCGCGCCCGGCGCCGACACGTCCGAGCGCGATGAACTTCTCCACGGCCTCGTCAATGCCGCGCGGATCGTCGAGGTCAACGATCGGACCGCGAGACTGGTTGGCGGCAACCGCGGGCGGGCCCTGATGGCCGGACAGTCGGTCGCGGCTTTCTGGCCTCTCGAAAGTCGGACGATCCTTGCTGATCTCATCCTCGAGGCACGCGCCGACCGCGAGTGCCGCAGCGTCCAGCGCCGCCTTGCCTCCGACGGCATCCTGCGCGATCCGCTCGTTACCGTGTGGCGCGCGGGCGACGATCGACCGGACCGGTTATTCGTTGCCGTCGACGGCGTGGCCGACGACGATCGATCCTACCTCTATCTGCGCGCCAGCGAGGCGCGCTACCGCAAGCTCATTCACTATATGCCGGTCGCGCTCTGGCAGGTCGATGCGAGCCACATGGGCAAGATATACGCCGAGTTGCGCTCACGCGGTGTCACCGACTTTGCAGGACATCTCGACGATCACCCTGAACTCGTCGAATTCGCAGCGGCGAGCGTTCCGGTCACCGACGTCAATCGATGCGCGATCGAACTCGTCGGCGGTGCCAGCGTACAGGACTTAATCCGGCCCGTCGGATATCTGTTCGCCGAAAGCCCGGACTCGCTGCGCCGCGTCATGATCGGGCGATTCAGCGGGCGCAAGAATTACAGCGAATATATGAAGATACGCGCGCTTGACGGTCGCCTGCTCGACGTCCGCTTTTCGGTTACCTATCCCGAACCGCTGCTCGAACTCGATACGACAATTTTCAGCCTCGAAGATGTGACGGAACGACTCCGCATCGAGACCGAGCTCAGGCAACTCCAGGCCGATTTTAGCCACGCCGCGCGCATCTCGACCCTCGGCGAGCTGACCAGTTCGATCGCCCATGAAGTCAATCAGCCGCTGGCGGCAATCATGACGAATGCCGAGACGAGCCTTCGCTGGCTGGCGCGCGACGAACCCGACATCGGCAAGGTCGCGCAGCTGACAACGCGGATCGCGACGAGCGCGCGCCGCGCCGACGATATCGTCCGCCGCATTCGCAGCATGGCCGTCAAGCAGGCACCCGAACCGGTACCGATCGCGCTCAACGACCTCGTGCAGGAAAGCCTCCTCTTCGTCCGCCACGAGATCGAAACACGCGGCATTCGCGTGACGACATCCTATGCACGCCGCGTTCCGAAAATCGTCGGCGATCGCATCCAGCTCCAACAAGTCATCGTCAACCTGCTGATCAATGCGGCGCAGGCGGTCGAGGCATCGTGCGAGGCCGACAGGGAAATCCATATTGCAACGACGGCGGGCTCAAAAGGCGAAGCCGTGCTCACTTTGCGCGACCGCGGACCGGGAATCGACCCTGACCATCTCGGCCAAATCTTCGACGGCTTCTTCACTACGAAGCCGCAAGGGATGGGAATCGGCCTCGCAATCTGCCGATCGATCGTCGCGGCGCACGGCGGCGGAGTGTCAGCCTCAAACCATCCAGAGGGCGGCGCGGAATTTCGCGTCCGCTTGCCGCCCGCGCGTCAGGCATCATGATCGAGCCGGCTGGCCTGTTCGCCGGTCTGGCAATCGGCGTCGCGATGGGCGCGCTTGTATGGCGGCGCCATGCCGAACCCCATATCCATGCGGACGAGGCGATTCATCCCGGAGACCGCCAAGCCATTGCACAGGCAGAAGCACGCGCCTTTTGCAGCGGCGTGCCGCAGGTCGTCAGCTACCGCCAGCGCTCGCCAAGGCACGGATGGCGATGGCACAAATATCGTGCCGAACCTGCCTATTCCTCCAATGTCACCGTACGCCCCTTGGTTCACGACCCGCACGAAGACTGGGCGCTCGCCACCTCGCTCGGGGAAACCGGCGATGCGGTAAACGCCGCGAAGATCATCGAAGACGTCTACGGCTCTGCCTTCGCCTTCGACGCTGAAGGACGCTTCACCTATGCGACCCCCATGGCCCAGACATCGCTTGCGATGACATTGGACGATTTCAACGAGCCGCTGAGCGATGCGGCTTTCCTCGACGGCGGTGACCTTGGCTGGAAGAGGGGCGTGCATCCGGCAGACTATGACAGCGCTTCTGCCGAGCTGCGCCGTTGCATGCGCAGCGGAACACCGTTCAACTATGAATATCGCGTGCTGCGGGCAACCGGCGAATATGTTTGGCACCGCTTCGCGATCCGCCCTGCACGCGCCGACGACGGCCGCGTTACGGGTTGGTACGGCACGGGTTTCGACGTCGATGTCTTCCGACGGACCGACGCCGCCCTGCACGAGAGCGAGCGCTCCCTGCGCGAACTGCTCGAGACTGCGCCCGCTCTTATCTGGTGCATGACGCCCTCGGGCCGGCCGATCTACTTCAGCCGCCACATGCGCGAATTCCTCGGCTTCGACGTCGCGGCGAAGGACGAACCCGATGTTCCGCGATTGCAAAGCCTGTTGGGCGCCATCATCCATCCCGACGATCTCGACCGCGTAAACGAGCGTCTCGATCATTCGCTGCGCACGGGCGAGCCCTATGCGCTCACCCATCGGCAGCGCCGCTTCGACGGGATGTTTCGCTGGGTCGAAACGCGGCTCGCCGCCATGCGCGACGAAGCCGGCGAAATCGTGCAGTGGAACGGCGTTTGTCTCGATATCCACGACCAGATCCGGGCGCAGGATGAGCTCCGGCAAGCGCAGGATAAACTCGCGAAAGCCGGCGAGGCGGCGAGCCTCGCCGAGCTCTCGGCATCGATCGCGCATGAGGTCAACCAGCCGCTCGCCGCCATCATGACCAACGCCCAGGCTTGCCAGCGGTGGCTGGCCGGCGACGAGCCGAACATCGCCCGCGCGCGGGGCATCGTTGACCGGATCGTGCGAAGCGCCGAATCCGCAGCCGACATCGTCAGCCACATCCGTGCCCTTTTCCAAAATAGCGCCGGTCCGCGCCGATCCACCGACCTCGGCGCGCTCGTCGGCGAAGTGCGAGACCTCCTCGCCGAGCCCTTCGCGCAAAGTCGAACATCGCTCGACATTCGGCTCGCCCCCGGCCTTCCACCCGTCGCAATCGATGCCGTCCAGATCCAGCAGGTTCTCGTCAACATCCTGCGCAACGCAATCGAGGCAATGGCTGCGAGCCCGGAGGGCAGCCGAAAGTTACGGCTGGAAGGAGCCGTTGAGCGCGGTCGCATACGGATCGATATCACCGACACGGGGCCAGGCCTTGCCGACCCCGATCACGCGTTGGAAGCCTTCTTCACGACCAAGGTGCACGGCATGGGAATGGGTCTCGCCATCTGCCGCTCGATCGTCGAAGCGCACGGCGGCCCACTCCGAGCCAACAACGTCGAACCCACCGGCGCGCGCTTCACCTTCACCCTTCCAATAGCGAAGGGCGGCGACGACTAGTCGCCAACCTGCCTCGACCTTGGCATAGTCGCAGCGCATCCCCCGTATAATCGCGCTCCCGCCCGAAATCCTTATCCCAAGTGGGCCGATCCCGTCCCGGGCATCCCGTATACGGCATCGGTTCGACGCGAAGGATCACAGCATGCCCATACTTCAGGATTTCATGATCGGTCGCCGGGCGCTCGTCGCCGCCGGTGGCGCGGCGACGCTTGCAGGCGGCCTGGGCTGGTCGGCTGTCAGCCTTGGCACAATCCCCCCGAAAGCTCACAAAGGAGCCGATCCCATGACTTATATCACTGCCAGTGACGGCGCGAAGATTTTCTACAAGGACTGGGGGCCGCGCGATGCGCAGCCGCTCGTCTTCCATCACGGCTGGCCGCTCACGGCCGACGAGTGGGACAACCAGCTGCTCTTCTTCCTCTCTCAGGGCTACCGCGTGATTGCCCACGACCGGCGTGGTCACGGCCGCTCGACGCAGACCGATCACGGCAACGAGATGGACACCTATGCCGCCGACGTCGCGGCGCTGGTCGCTTCGCTCGACCTCAAGGGCGCGGTACACATCGGCCATTCGACCGGCGGCGGCGAAGCTGCGCATTATGCCGCACGCGCCAAAGCCGGAACGATCGCAAAGCTGATTCTCGTCGGCGCAGTTCCGCCAGTCATGGTGAAGAAGGCCAGCAACCCCGGCGGTCTTCCCGTCGAGGTGTTCGACGGGTTCCGCAAGGCACTGGCCGAGGACCGGTCGCAATTCTACCTCGATATCGCCTCGGGCCCTTTCTATGGCTTCAACCGCGACGGCGCGAAGGTCAGCCAGGGCCTGATCCAGAACTGGTGGCGGCAAGGCATGGTCGGCAGCGCCAAGGCCCACTACGACTGCATCAAGGCGTTTTCCGAAACCGACTTCACCGAAGATCTGAAGAAGATTGCGGTCCCTACGCTGGTCATGCACGGCACCGACGATCAGGTCGTGCCGTTCGCGGACTCCGCCCCGCTCTCGGCGAAGCTGCTCGCGAAGGGGACGCTGAAGGCTTATGAAGGCTTTCCGCACGGCATGGCGGCGACCCACGCCGACGTGATCAACAGGGATATGCTCGATTTCATCCGGAGCTAAAATAGAGGCCGGGACGAACCGCCACGTTCGTCCTGGCTAATTTGCGATCGCGGCAGCGCCAACCCGCCCAAGCGAGGATGCGTCAGCCTATCTTTGAGCCGGGCCGATCCACTTGCTCGCTACCGGCGCACAATATTGCGCCATGGCCCGCAGGAGCATAGCGGGGTCGTCCTCGACGATCAGCATGTCGCGGTGGACAGGCTTCAAAAAGCCTTGCCCGGCAATATGATCGAGGAATCGCAGCAGCCCCTCATAGAAACCCGATACATTGAGCACGGCGCATGGCTTGATGTGACTTCCGAGCTGCGCCCAGGTCCAGATCTCCAACAGTTCTTCCAGCGTTCCGATCCCGCCTGGAAGTGCGATGAAGCCGTCAGACAGCTCGGCCATCAGAGCCTTGCGCTCGTGCATCGAGGCCACGATGCGCAGGTCGGTCAGCCCCGGATGAGCGACTTCCCTTTCGACGAGCGCCTGCGGAATGACGCCGGTTACCCGGCCGCCGCGCGCCAGCACGGCATCGGCAACGGCGCCCATCAGGCCGACGGACGCGCCGCCATAGACCAAGTCTATTCCGCCGAGCGCCAGCTGCTCGCCAAGTCTCCGTGCGGCGGCTCCATAGGCGGGCGAAATTCCCGGGCTGGAACCCGAAAATACGCAAAGCCGGCGGGCCTGCCCCCGTGTCCGTTCGGCGGTCATCAGCAATATCCCGGCTGATGAATATCGAGCAACCGGGCGCTTTCGCGCCACAGCGCTTCGGCCGTTTCGCGGTCGATCGCGAACGGGCGCACACCGGGGCCGCCGAGTTCGCCGTCCGCTTCGACGGGGGCAATGTCGCAGTCCTCGCAATAGACCCCGCCAACACCCTCCAGCGCGAGCGACGTGGCGCACCAGATCGTCGTGGCTGCACCCTGTTGCGGATTCTTGAGGTCGCGGTCCGGATCGACGACCGCCGTGCCGTCCGGATGCACCGCCCCGAACTGCTTAATCTCCTCCCGGCTCAAGTGACGCGCAAGCGGTCCCAGTATCGAACCGGGATGGACGGAAAAGGCGCGAATGCCGTGCTCCGCGCCGCGCGCGTCGAGCGCGACGGCGAAGAGGGCGTTTGCCGTCTTGGCCTGGCCGTACGCCAACCATTTGTCGTAGGCGCGGCGCCGGAAATCGAGATCTGACAGGTCGAGTCCGCCAAGTTGGTGCGCGCGCGACGACAGGACGACCACGCGCGCGCCGCCGGCTGCACCGCTAAGCCGCGGCCAGAGCGCGGCGGTCAGACGAAAATGACCGAGATGATTAGTCGCGAACTGACCTTCCCGCCCCGCGGGGTCGCGAAACAGCGGGGTCGCCATGACTCCGGCGCTCAGGATCAGGAGATCGAGCGCGCGACCGCTCTCCTCAAAGCCGGACGCGAAGGCTGTGATCGACAATGGGTCGAGAAGGTCCATCGCGGCGACTTCGACGTTTGGCATATCGTGGAAAACTTGCCGGGCCGCGCTCGCATTGCGTGCCGGCACGACAACATGAGCGCCTTTCAAAGCGAGTATCTTGACCGTCTCAAAGCCCAGATTCGATGCGCCGCCCGTGACGATCGCGGACTTCCCTGTAAGATCGACGCCATCGGCGACATCAGCGGCGGTCGTGAACGGGCCGAAGGGCGTATCAAGCGGCATTTGCACAGCAGTCATGGAGAGTTCCTGTTCGATAGGGGACGACGGGCCGCGATTGCGCCCGCGGGAAAAATGTCGGTCGAAAATGAGTGAGGCGCACGACCATCGCGGAGCCCGGCAAAGCGCCCCTCAGAAATCGACCGTGCGCGCCTCGAAGGCATTCTGGAATGCTGCCGCGCGCTCTGCCGCGGGCGGATATATCCAAACGCGATTGACCTCCATCTTGACCTTTTTCGCCTCGGGTCCGGTGATCTCGACGGTCCGGGGTGACCAACCGCGGGTGAAGATCGCGGCATCGGGACCGAGATCAAGGCACACGACATAGGATGGTTGGTCATATGGCAGGGTTGGCTCGCCAAGCAGGTCGGCGGCGGCATTATGCCCGGCAAAGGCGCCGAGGCGGCGCGCGTGCTGACATGACATCAGCGAAAAATTACCCTTATCGTCGGTGGCCGCCTTCGCGGTATCGCCGGTTGCGAAAATATGCGGCGCTCCAGGGACCCGCAAATCGGGATCGACGAGGACGCGACCGAGCGTGTCGCGCTCTCCGGGCAATTGTGCGGTCAGGGGCGAAGCACGCATGCCTGCCGACCAGATCACCGTGTCGGTTTCGATCCGCGCGCCATCGTCGAGCGCGACACCGCCTTCGTCGAGGCCGGAAACGCCGGATCCGACGATCGTCTCGATACCGAGCTCGCGCAGCCGTGCCTCGATATAAGGACGAGGCTCGTCACCCATGTCGCCGGCGACACACGGCCCATGCTCGATGATCACCACGCGCACCGGCGTATCCTGCCCGAGGATTTCGCGCAGCCGGTCGGGCATTTCGGTCGCCACCTCGATCCCCGTGAAGCCGCCGCCGACCACCACCACAGTATCACGCGCGGGCGATGCTGGTCGATCGGCGAGTGCTTGCAGATGTTTATCGAGTGCGACCGCGGCCGCCCGATCGTTCACGCTATGGCCGAAATCGGCAAGGCCAGGTATCGGCGGCTGAAATCCGTGGCTTCCCGCGGCGACGACCAGACGATCATAGGGCAGCATTTCGGCCGAGCCGTCCACGCCCTTCAAATTGACGACGCTTTTCTCTGCATCGATCTTGTCGACCCATCCGGCACGGAAATCGATATCGGTCGCGGCGAACAGCTCGCGGAGGGGCGCCGTCATCGACGCGGGATTGCGTTCATAGAGGCGCGGCCTGACGATCAGCGCGGGTTCGGGCGCGACGACGGTAATGGTCAAATCCGCTGGCGAGACACCCTTCTCATCACGCAGCCGCGCCGCCGAAAGGGCGGCCAGCAGTCCGGCGAAACCGGCTCCGATAATGACGATTTTCTGTGCCACGGGACTCTCCTTGCTGAATGGGGCCTCCTCCAACCCGCTGAAGCGGGCGCCGGGAAGATCGACCCGAGCATCGCGGACCGCCCGGCCCTCGCCTATCGTGCAAGGGGCTAGCGGCTGCAGACCGATGGCGAGGCAGACCTATTCCTTAGGACAGGGCGAGGTGACGGATGTCCGTCGTCAGAACATTTGGCGCAACTCGTGGCGTAAATTAGCGGAGAGCGGGCCTCGTCTTGGGATTGATATTAGGCGGCGAGCTTTCGGTGCTGCAAGCGCCGATATTCGATAGTCTGTCGTTTGATCCTTTCGCGCTGTTTGATGATGGCGGGTGCCCTGCCGAAGTAGGCGTCAGCAGGCGTCACGTTGCCGAGGCTCTCGTGGTATCGGCGGTGATTATAATGGTCGATGAAGGCCTCGATCTGGGCTTCAAGTTCGCCAGGCAGGAAGTAGTTTTCGAGCAGGATGCGGTTTTTGAGGGTCTGGTGCCAGCGCTCGATCTTGCCCTGGGTCTGCGGATGCATCGGGGCACCGCGGACATGGGTCATCTTGTTGGCCTCGATATATTCGGCCAGTTCCCCAGCGATGTAGCTCGGGCCGTTGTCGCTGAGCAGTCGGGGTTTGTGCAGCACCGTGGCGCTGTCACATCCGGAAGCCGCCAGGGCGAGGTCCAGCGTGTCGGTGACGTCCTCGGCCCGCATGGTGGTGCACAGCTTCCAGGCAATGATGTAGCGTGAGAAGTCGTCGAGCACGGTTGACAGGTACAGCCAGCCCCACCCGATGATCTTGAAGTAGGTAAAATCGGTCTGCCACATCTCGTTCGGTCGGGTGGTCTTGGTGTGGAACGCATCGGCGGCCTTGACCACGACATAGGCCGGACTGGTGATCAGATCATGGGCCTTGAGCAGGCGGTAAACCGTGGCTTCCGACACGAAGTAGCGCCTCTCGTCGGTGAACCGCACCGCCAGTTCGCGAGGGGATAGCTCGGTCGTCTCCAGCGCCATCTCGACGATCTGGTCCCGGATATCGTTGCCGATGCGATTCCACACCCGGCTCGGCGCCGATGGCCGATCCTCCAGCGCCTCCGGCCCGCCTTCGAGGTAGCGGTCATACCATCGATAGAAGGTCCGGCGGGGGATGCCGAGCTGGTCCAGCGTCCGCTTGGCGGGCAGATGCGACTGCTCGACGATCCTGATGATCTCGAGCTTCTCAGATGCGGGATACCTCATTCTTCGTCGCCCCCATCCGCGATCATGCTTTTTTTGAGCAGACGGTTTTCCAGCGTCAGGTCGGCCACGCATTCCTTCAGGGCACGGGCTTCGCGGCGCAGGTCGTGCACCTCGCCGGTGGTCGCAGCTCGGGCGGTATCGCCGGCCAGACGACGCTTGCCCGCTTCCATGAACTCCTTCGACCAGGTGTAATACAGGCTCTGGGCGATGCCTTCCTTGCGGCACAGCTCGGCGATGCTGTCTTCGCCGCGCAGCCCCTCCAGCACGATCCTGATTTTGTCCTCTGCAGAGAAGTGCCGGCGCGTCGCACGCCGTATGTCCTTCACCACCCGCTCAGCTGGGGCCTTCGGCGCCGATTTTTTCAAGGAGGATTTGGGCTTCATCTTCGTTCCTTCGTCACTACGACGAAGCCCAAATCCTCCTTAAATCACAACCTCAAATATGCGCCATTGGTGCTGACGGCGGACACGTTCCAATCCTGCTTCAACGGCGATCGTATAGCCCTGCAGGCAAATCGCAGGGTTGGTGGCATCTTTCCTGACCGCCGCGCGAAGCAGATCCATGGTAATCGGACTACCGATCGCCTGCGCGATTTTCGCTGCACTCATGAGGTCTATCGCGGACCGATCTGCGCTCTGATCGAGCTGCGTCCGCACGAACCGTTGAAGATCGGCCCAGCGGCCCGTTTCCACTGCGATCAAAACAGATAATTGACGCGTGTTGCTATTGTCGATCCCGCGGGCTGCCAGCGCATCGAGTTCGGATTCTGCCAGTTCCAATTCGCCTCGCCGGAACCTGACCCATGCCAGATGGACGTGTAGCCCCGGATCGCTACGCGCGTCATCGCCCAGCTCCAGGACAAACTCCTCTACGCGGGCCTCCTCACCGATGCTGATCAGGATGTCGCAGGCGTCCTGCGCATCGCTAATCTGCGCTCGACGCCGCCAAAGCTCGATAAGATACTCGCCGAGCCTCGGGTCGCGCTTTTCGCGCATAGCCTCAGTCAGGATCAAGAGATCATGCGTCGCCTTGCTCGTCTCGTAGTGGGCGAGGCGCATTGGAATAGGATCGCTTCCCTCCACCTCGGCAAGCGTGGCGTCGAGAAACTGGCACTCATCCGCGCCTAACCCTCCACGCTCATGTTCGAGCAACGCCTTGGCCTCGTCAATCCGCCCTGCTTTTGCTGTGGCCTCGATCTGCACCGCGACCACGCCGCCGTTGCTGGTGTAAGTGTCCAGCACGGTGCGATACCAGTCGAATATCCGGGTCACGATCGGCCCCAGCTCGGGGTCGATCGCGATGAGACTCCTGCCCTGCCCGTCCTTGGCGTTGAGATACCCAAGCGGCGCGAAGCTCGGCCAATGGCCCTGCTGCGCCTTTTCCAGCATTCCCTTGCGCGTCTCTTCGGAAAGATTGTCGATATAGGCTTTCGCCATCAGCACCTTGATGCCGTGGACGAACTTCTCGGAGGATCTGCAGCCGTCGGACATCACGGCATTCTCCTTGACGAAATGCACCTCCACGCCGAGATCGTCGATGATCGCCCAGTCCTTCAGATTCCGGTAGAGCCGATCGGTCTTTTCGACGAGAATGATCCGAACCTCGGGATGGCGCTTGAGATAGCGGAGCATGTTGCCAAAGGCCGTCCGGCCGCTCTTGCGCGCCGTCTCCACGTCGATATGGCTCGATACGACGACAATGCCATTCAACGCCGCATAGTCTTCGAGCAACTTCACTTGGGATGGGATGGAATATCCCTCGCGCTGCTGATCCGGTGTCGAGACCCGCGCATAAAGGACCGCTTCGCGTATTCCGGGCTGATCCATGTTCTTGCGGTGTTTGTAACGGCTAACTGCACTTCTCGGCCTGGCCAAAAACTTGCTCCTTTTTAGATGCCCTCCCACGATGGAGGGGGCATGCCCTGAGCAAAATTGGCGATTCGATGCGATGCCGTAATGGTCGGTTCGGGCGGGTAGGATGTCGATCAGGGTCTTGGATGGCAATCACGGCAGATTATCACGCTGCGCGGTAACGCCCATAGGCCACCTTCACGAGCAAACCCTCGTCGCACATGCGCCGGAGATAGCATCGATGTACGCCAATGTTGGAGAACTCCCTCGTGCGAACCTCCCCGTTCGCGGAGGCAAGAGCAACGGCTCGCTCTCTCAACGATGGCTGCCGACGAGCCATCACCTCAGCCTTTTTTTCGGCTTTTGATCGCTACCAGCAGAGCGGATCTCGCACGCGTGCGACAACGCCGCGATGGCTGGATCGAGGGCCAGGAGAAGTCTGGTGTTGGCCCTAAGCGTCTTGAAGCGACGAATGCTCGACCTGGTTTCCGGGAGGAAGAACCGCGCAAAGGTTCGAGACCTATCCAGCTTAGGGAGCCACATTCCTTCATAGTCGCTTTCCATCACCGGGCCGGTCCGGATCCGGGGGCGACCGCCATCGCTCCGAGACCTCGACGCTATCCCAGAGTCCGGGGCCGACGAACAGGAGCGCGCTGCCCGCGCTTCCGCAGATGAAGATCATCGCGGCGAGCATGATCATGGAAGACGTCGCATCGCGCGCCGATGTCGTCAGCGCAATGCCGTGAAGGCGGTCGGCTGCCGACCAGCCGATGACGAACAGCATGATGCCGCCAAGGCGCAAGCCCAGATTGGCCGCGAGCGTTTCATGCCATTTCTTCATGCGACACCTCCGACGGAGGTCATTCAACTACGCAGCGCGGCGTAGGATTTCGAGGCCGCGAAACGCGGCGCCGCGTTGAGATTGCATATGATCGCTCGCCCTGGCGGCGATCCTGTCGGCGCGGCGCCGGGCCTACCCCTCCGCGTCCCCCGCCTTCTCAGCCTCGAGCCGCAGGCGATAGCCGATCCCGAGTTCGTTGCTGATGATCCGCGGCAGCTGCGGATCGGCCTCCAGCTTCTGGCGCAGCGTGCGAATGAGCACGCGCAGATATTCGACATGATGCTCATGCTCGCGCGGCCACACCTCGGCCATGATCTGCTTGTGGGTGATCACGCGGCCGGGAAAGCGGGCGAGCTGCGCGAGCACCGCATATTCCTTGGGCGTGAGATGAATCTCGCTGCCGCCCTTCGTCACCGTTCGGGCGACCATATCCAATCTGACGTCGCCCACCGTCACGACAAGATTGCCGCCGTCGCGCGTCAGGCGATTACGCAGCGCGACCCGCACCCGCGCGAGCAGTTCGTCGGTGTCGAACGGCTTGGTCAGATAATCGTCGGCGCCAAGATCGAGCGCCGCCACTTTCTCCTCGGTCGCCTCGCGCGCCGATACGACGATCAGCGTCGTTTCGGACTGCTGCTTGAAAAGCGGAACCAGTTCCAGCCCGTCGCGATCGGGCAGGCCGAGATCGAGCAAGGTGATGTCGGGCCGCTCTTCGCGAAGTCGCTCGATCGCCGCGCGCGCGTTCCCGGCCTCGACGATCGCATAATCGGCGCGCTCCAGCGCCGCGCGGATCAGGCGGCGGATATGCGGTTCGTCATCGACGATCAGAATCTTGTGCCGAACTTTCATCGGATATCCTTGTCGGTCAGATCGGTGGCGATCAGCGCCTCGGGGATGCGGATCGTGAAGCGGGCGCCATGCGGCTCGCTGGTGTTGCCCGCTTCGACCGTCAACCCCATCGCCTCGGCAAAACCCTTGACGATCGCAAGCCCGAGCCCGGTACCGTGCTTCACGCGGTCGCTGCCCTCCAGCCGCGTGAAGGTTTCGAAGACGCGCTTTTCGCTGCCCGGCGCAATGCCCGGCCCCTGATCGATCACCGAGAGCAGGATGGCGTCGGCGGTGCGGTTTGCCCGGATGGCGATAGGGGTGCCGGGATCGGCGTATCGCCCGGCATTGTCGAGCAGGTTGATCAGACAGTGATGGAGCAGCACCGGATCGACCCGCACAAGCGGAATGCTGGACGCGATGTCGATCAGAACGTCGTGCCCCGCAAGCGACGCGCGGGTATCGTGCGCCGCGCTCGCCGCGGCATCGAATAATTCCGTCGCTTCCACTTTCATCGGCAGGGCACCGGCCTCGACCCGCACCATGTCGAGGAGGTTCGAGACGAAGCGGTTGAGGCGCAGCGCTTCGGCCTCGATCGTTTCGGCCATTTCGGCCGACGGATGACGCCGCATCTCCTGCGCCGCCGACAATATCGTGGTGAGCGGCGTGCGGAGATCATGGCTCACCGACGACAGCAGGGCCGATCGCAGCCGGTCGCGCTCGTCGACCTGCCGCGCGTGCAGCGATGCTTCCTCCAGCTCCATGCGGTCGAGCGCGATCGAGGCCTGATCGAGAAGGCTCATCAGCAGCGGCACCTGATCGGATCGCACCGGCTCGCCCGCATCGTCGCGGGTCAGCCCGAGCACGCCGAGCACGCCGCGGGTGGTGCGCAGCGGATGAAACAGCCAGTCCGACGCGGTGAGCGTGGCCGAGCCGCGTCCTGCAGGCTGCGCATTGTCGATCGCCCATTGCGCCGCGGCGCGCTCGATCTGTTCGAGCCGGTCCTCGGGCGGCACCGCGGCGCGCAGCATCGGCCCGTCGGCGGACGGCAGCAGCAGCACCGCACGAACGTCGAGCAATCGCCCGACCTCGGCGCAGATCGCCTGCATCAGCGCGTCCTGATCGGGCGCCGCGGTCAACTGGCGCGAGAAGCTGGCAAGCGCGGCATTCTGGCGCGCGCTCGATTGCGCCAGATCCGCCTGCGCCCGCACCCGCGCCGCGAACTGGCTGGTCACGATCGCAACCCCGAGCAGCACCAGGATGCTGATGACATTTTCAGGATTGTTGACCGTCAGCGTGCCGGTCGGCGGCAGGAAAAAGAAATTATAGGCGAGGCTCGACGCGAGCCCGGCAAACAACCCCGCGCGCAGGCCGAAGGTCGCGGCCGCGAACATGACGGGGACAAGGTAGAGAAGCGCAATATTGCCGAGATCAATGGCTTCGAGCAGCAGGCGACCGAGCGCGGTCATCGCGGCGACCATCGCGAGCGACACGGCATAGTGCGACGGCTTGCCCCAGCGCCCGGGCTGAGCCGCAGCGCTGCGCTGGCCTGTCGGCTTGTCGACTTCGCCGGGCAGGACATGGACCGCGACATCGTCGATCGTCCGGACGAGCTGATCGACGATCGAGCCGTGGCGCATCTCGAACCACCAAGGCCGGGTCGACTTTCCGATGACGATCTGCGTCGCGCGCGCGTCCGCCGCGAAGGCGCGCAGCCCCTCGGCGACGCTCGCGGCGGGAACGGTCGCGGTCGAAGCGCCGAGCCGCGAGGCGAGCGCCAGCGTATCGGCAAGCTGCCTGCGATCGTCATCGGACATCGCCCGGCTCCGCCGCGTTTCGATATAGACCGCCGTCCAGGGCGCCTTCAGCGCATCGGCAAGCCGCTTGCCCGCGCGGACGAGCCCGGCCGCCACGGGAAGCTCGCTCACCGCCACGACGATGCGCTCGCCGACCGCGAAGCTGCCCGCCAACGCGTGGCTGCGAACATGGTCGAGCATTTGCACATCGACGGCCTGCGCCGCCCGGCGCAGCGCCAGTTCGCGAAGCGCGGTGAGGTTCGATTTGGAAAAGAAGTGCGTCAGCGCACGCGATGCCTCCTGCGGGATATAGACCTTCCCGTCGCGCAGCCGCTCGATCAGCTCGTCGGGCGGAATATCGACGACTTCGATCTCGGCATTTTCCAATATGGTGTCGGGCACCGTCTCACGGACGCGAACGCGCGTGAAGGAGGCGACAATGTCGTTGAGGCTCTCGACATGCTGGATATTGATCGTCGAATAGACATCGATCCCGGCGTCCAGCAGTTCCTCGATATCCTGATAGCGCTTGGGGTGCCGGCTGCCCGGCGCGTTGGTGTGCGCCAGTTCGTCGACGAGGACGAGTTGCGGCCGCCGTTCGAGGATCGCGTCGATGTCCATCTCGCCAAGGCTGTGCCCCGGATGATCGACCGCGCGCCGCGGGATGATCTCATAGCCATCAACCAGCGCCTCGGTCTCGCGCCGACCATGCGTTTCGACGACGCCGATCACGACATCCATCCCGGATTCGCGGCGGCGACGGCCATCGGTCAGCATTTCCCAGGTCTTGCCGACGCCGGGCGCGGCGCCGAGAAACAGCTTGAGACGACCGCGGCCTTCCTGCGCCGCCTGGCGCAGAAAAGCCTCGGGTGGTGGTCGATCCTTTTCAGTCACGCGGCGGGTTTAGCCCCAAGTGCATCGAGTCGTCGATTGAGCTTGAACAGATTGACCCGCGGCTCGCCGAGGAAACCAAGCAGCGGCGTCTCGATTGCCTGCTCGACGATCCTGCGCACGCTCGCCGGATCGAGCGAACGCGCGTGCGCGACGCGCTCGACCTGATAAAGGGCCGCCTCGGGACTGATATGGGGGTCGAGCCCCGAGGCGGAGGTCGTCACCAGGTCAGGCGGGACGTTCAGCCCTGGCGCCGTTCCGGAAGGCCGTGCGACATCCGCCTTCACGCGCTCGGCCAACGCCCGCGACGTCGGGCCGAGGTTCGACCCCGACGAGGCAAGCCCGTCATATCCGTCGCCTGCCGCCGAAGGCCGGCTATGGAAATAGCGGTCGCTGGCGAATGCCTGCCCGACCACGGTCGAACCGACGACCCGGCCGTTGTCGCGCACGAGGCTGCCGTTCGCCTGAACAGGAAAGAGCGCCTGTCCGATCCCCGTCATCGCGAGCGGATAGACGAGCCCGAGCAACGCCGCGAAAAGCAACGTCATGACGAACGCGGGGCGCAGCGAACTGATGATATCCTTGTCCATGCGTGTTTCCTCAGGCGAGACCGAGGCCGCCGACGGCCAGGTCGATGAGCTTGATGCCGATGAAGGGCGCGACGAGGCCGCCGAGGCCATAGACGGCGAGGTTGCGCGCGAGCAGCGGTCCCGCTCCCATCGGGCGATAAGACACGCCCTTGAGCGCAAGCGGCACGAGCAGCGGAATGATCAGCGCGTTGAAGATGATCGCCGACAGGATCGCGCTTTCGGGGGTGGTCAGCCCCATGACGTTGAGCACGCCGAGCCCCGGATAGAGCGCGACGAACATCGCGGGAATGATCGCGAAATATTTGGCGACGTCGTTGGCGACCGAAAAGGTGGTGAGCGCGCCGCGCGTCATGAGCAATTGTTTGCCCAATCCGACGACTTCGATCAGCTTGGTCGGGTCGCTGTCGAGGTCGACCATATTGCCCGCCTCGCGCGCCGCCTGCGTGCCCGTGTTCATCGCGACGCCGACATCGGCCTGCGCCAGCGCCGGCGCGTCGTTGGTGCCGTCACCGCACATCGCGACGAGCCGTCCACCCGCCTGTTCCTTGCGGATCAAGGCCAGCTTGTCCTCGGGGGTCGCCTGCGCGAGGAAATCGTCGACCCCGGCCTCGGCAGCGATCGCCGCGGCGGTGAGCGGATTGTCGCCGGTAATCATCACCGTTCGAATACCCATTGCGCGAAGCTCGCCGAAACGGTCGCGGATGCCCGCCTTGACGATGTCCTTCAGAAAGATCGCGCCGAGCAGCCTGCCGTCCATCGCGACCGCCAGCGGCGTCCCGCCCGCGCGCGCGATCTCGTCGGTGATGCGGCGCAATTCGGTTGCGGCAGCGCTCGCATCCGCACCGGGATTGGCGCGCAGAATCGAGTCCACCGCGCCTTTCTGAATCACGCTCTCGCCGATCCGGATGCCCGAAATCCGCGTCTGCGCGGTAAAGGCGATGGGCTCGGCACCGGCGGGCAAATCCGCCGCCTGGCCGAAATTCTCCCGCGCCAGCACCACGATCGAGCGGCCTTCGGGCGTTTCATCGGCAAGACTCGCGAGCAGCGCCGCCTCCGCAAGCTGCGCTGCCGAATGACCGCCCACGGCACGAAATTCGGTGGCCTGCCGGTCTCCCACGGTGATCGTGCCGGTCTTGTCGAGCAGCAGCACATCGACATCGCCCGCCGCCTCGACCGCGCGGCCCGACTTGGCAAGCACGTTGAAGCGCACGAGCCGGTCCATGCCCGCGATGCCGATCGCCGAAAGCAGCGCCGCGATCGTCGTCGGGATCAGCGTGATCAGCAGCGCGGCCAGAATCGCGACGGGGATCGCGCCGCCGGCATAGGACGCAAAGGCGGGGATGGTGCCGACGGCGATCAAAAAGATGATCGTCAGACCGACCAGCAGCAGCGTCAGCGCGATCTCGTTCGGGGTCTTCTGCCGGTCGGCGCCTTCGACCAGCGCGATCATCCGGTCGAGAAAGCCCTGGCCCGGCCCCGCGGTCACGCGGACACGGATCGCGTCGGAGATGACGCGCGTACCCGCGGTCACCGCGCTGCGGTCCCCCCCGGCCTCGCGGATCACCGGCGCGCTTTCGCCGGTAATCGCGGCCTCGTTGACCGACGCGGCGCCCGCGACGACTTCGCCGTCCGACGGGATGAGGTCGCCGGTCTCGACAAGCACCACATCCCCGACCTTGAGCGCGCTGGCGGGGATATCGTCCCACGCCGGACCGCCACCCTGCAACCTTTTCGCCGTCAGTTCGGCCTTGGCGGCGCGCAGCGAGGCCGCCTGCGCCTTGCCGCGCCCTTCGGCGAGCGCTTCGGCGAAGGTGCCGAAGAGGACGGTGAGCCAGAGCCAGAGGACGAGTTGCAGCTTGAAGCCGGTCGCGAGACCATCCTGCCCGATAACGAGCAGCATGGTCAGCAGCGACGCGACGACCGCCGTGGTGAACATCACCGGATTGCGGATCAGGTCGCGCGGATGAAGCTTGCGGAAGGCCCCGCCGATCGCCGGGACGACAAGATCGGCGGTGAATACAGACCTGGTTTCGGACCGAGCCATGGAAATGATCCTCAGAAAAGCTGGCCGCCCACCATCGCAAGATGGTCGGCGACGGGGCCGAGCGCGAGGCTGGGCAGGAAGGTCAGGCCGCCGACGACGGCCACGATGCCGATCAGCAGGCCCGTCCACAGCGGCCCGGTGGTCGGGAAGCTGCCCGTGGTCGCCGGCGTATATTTTTTCGCCGCCAGGCCGCCCGCGATCGCCAGCATCGGCACGATGATGAAGAACCGGCCGATCCACATCGCGACGCCGAGCAGGCCGTTATAGAAGGGCGTGTTGGCGTTGAGCCCCGCAAAGGCCGACCCGTTGTTCGCGACCGCGCTGGTGAAGGCGTAGAGGATCTCCGAAAAGCCGTGCGGCCCCTTGTTGAGCGGCCCCGCCAGCCCCGCCCCGGTCACCGATGCGATGGCAGTGAAGCCGAGGATGACGAGCGGCAGCACCGCGATCGCGAGCACCGCGAGCTTGACCTCGCGCGCCTCGATCTTCTTGCCGACATATTCGGGAGTGCGTCCGACCATCAGCCCGGCCACGAAAATCGCAAGGATCGCGAAGAGCAGGAAACCATAGATGCCCGCGCCGACGCCACCGACCACGACTTCGCCAAGTTGCATGTTGAACAGCGGGATCATCCCGCCCAATGCAGTGAAGCTGTCGTGCATCGCATTGACCGCGCCGCACGAGGCCGCCGTCGTGACCACCGCGAACAGCGCCGACTGCGCGATGCCGAAGCGCACCTCCTTGCCTTCCATATTGCCGCCCGCGGCGCCAAGCTGGTGCAGGATCGGGTTGCCGGCGGCTTCCTGCCAATAGGTGATCGCGGCGCCCGCGAGAAAGAACGCCATCATCGCGGCGAGGATCGCCCAGCCCTGGCGCGGATTGCCCACCGCCTTGCCGAAGGTCCAGGTCAGCCCGACGCCGATCGCGAAGATCGACAGCATCTGGACGAAATTGGTCAGCGCGGTCGGATTTTCGAACGGATGCGCGCTATTGGCGTTGAAGAAGCCGCCGCCGTTGGTGCCGAGCAGCTTGATCGCTTCCTGCGACGCGACGGGACCGAGCGCGAGCGTTTGCCGGGCGCCCTCGAGCGTCGTCACGTCGACCGAGCCGGCAAGCGTCTGCGGCACTCCGCTCGCGATATAGAAGAGGGCCAGGACGACGCAGACCGGCAGCAGCAGATAGAGCGTCACGCGCGTCATATCGGCCCAGAAATTGCCGATCGTCTTCGTTTCGCGCCGCGCGAAACCGCGGAACAGCGCGAAGGCGAGCGCGATGCCGGTCGCCGCCGACAGGAAATTGTGAATGGTCAGCCCCAGCATCTGGCTGAGGTTCGACATCGTCGATTCGCCGCCATAGCTTTGCCAGTTGGTATTGGCGGTGAAGCTGATCGCCGTGTTGAAAGCCAGGTCCGCGCTCGTCCCGTCACGACCGAGCGGATTGAGCGGCAGCACGCCCTGCAAACGCAGCACCGCATAGGTGAAGAGCAGCAGCGCGGCATTGAAGATCAGCATATGGACCGCATAGCGGCGCCAGCCCTGTTCCTCGTTCGGGTCGATCCCCGACAGGCGGTAAAAGCCCGCCTCGACCGGGCCGAGCAAGCGGTGGAGCGGCGTGCGCCGCCCTTCGTAGAGCGCGAAAAGCCACAGGCCCATCGGCTTTGCGAGCAGGAGCAGCAGGCCGGTGAAAACGGCGATCAGCAGCCATCCCTGAAAGGTCATGGCGCGCCTCCCCTAAAAGCGTTCGGGCCGCGCGAGCACCGCGACGAGGTAGAAAAGAAGACCGAGCGCGGTGAGGCCCGCGAGCCAGAGGTCGAGAGACATGGGCACCAATCCCTATGCGTCGTCGCACAGCCGCGCATAGCCAAGGCTCGCGGCGAGGAGAGCGAGGATGATGCCGATCCAGATCAGATCCTGCATGATGTTGCTCCGGCAAGACGCGGGCCACGGAATGGGCGAGTCGTCTGCAGGAGGCTCAAATAGGAGAAAGCCGCGTTTGAATTCGAGAGCGCGAAATCTCGGGCCGCATAGTGTTTGCGTATGATTTTTCGGACCGTCGATCATCTCGCCTCTGGGGCGAAGATGAACTTCCGGGGCTTTTCCCCGCTACACCTCGAACAAGGCCTTCAAATCCTTCTTCAGGATTTTGCCGTTCGCATTGCGCGGCAGCATGTCCGGCGCGAACCGGATCGCGACCGGAACCTTGAAGGCGGCAAGGCGCGCCCGGACCCAGCCCTGCAGCTCGGCCTCGGTCGCGGACATGCCCGGCGCCAGGTGGACGACCGCGACCGGTTCCTCTCCCAGTGTCCGGTGCGGGATGCCGATGACCGCGGCGTCGGTCACGGCCGGATGCTCGTAGAGTATGTTCTCGACTTCGGACGAATAGATATTCTCGCCGCCGCGCAGCACCATGTCCTTCGCGCGGTCGACGACATAGAGAAAACCTTCGTCGTCGAGCCGCGCAAGATCGCCGGTGCGCACCCAACCGTCGACGAAGGTTTCCGCTGTCGCCTCGGGTTTGTTCCAATAGCCCTTCACGATCATCGGGCCCCGCGCCCACAGTTCGCCGACCGTCCCCACGGGCAACAGGGTAACGCCATCGTCGGCGCGGATTTCAAGGTCGGCGACCGCGACCGGCGGCCCGGCGCTGGTCGGGCGAGCGAGATAATCCTCCGCCCCGTGCGAGGTGACCGTCGCCGTCGTTTCGGTCATGCCCCAGCCGTTACCCGGCAGCGCGCCGAATTCCTCATAGATGCGCTTCACCAGTTCGGGCGCCGACGGCGCTCCGCCGTATGAAATCGCCTCCAGCGAGGAAAGGTCGTATCGCGCGCGGTCGGGGTGCTCGATCAACTGCCACGCGATTGTCGGAACGCCGCCGGTCACATTGACCTTCTCGCGCTCGATGATCTCCATCGCGCGCGCCGCGTCCCATTTGCGCATGAAGATGGTGGTGTGGCCCGCCGCCATCGCTCCCATCAACATCGCCGAACAGGCGGTGACGTGGAACATGGGGATGACGGTCAGCAGCGTGCGCGGCATCGGATCGGGAATCGGCTCGCCGCGGCGCAGAAAGCTGCGCGCCGCCGAAAAGCCGCCCGACAGGATATTGGTGACGAGATTGCGGTGCGTGCCGAGGGCGCCCTTGGGATTGCCGGTCGTGCCGCTGGTATAGAAGATCGTCGCTTCGTCGTCGCTCTCGATCGCGACCTGCGGCCGCTCCTCATCGGGCAGGCCGCTCCAGCCATGCGGCGCGCCGACGATATCTTCGAGCGCGGTCGCCCCTGCGACGGGCGCATCCGCCCGCGCCACGATCAGATGTTCGACCGCGGGCATCTCTTCCAGATGGTCGCGGATACGCGCGTGGCGCTCGGCGTCGACTAGGAGCAGCTTCGCACCCGAATCGCGGATGCCATAGGCAAGCTCGGCGCCCGTCCACCAGGCATTGAGCGGCACCGCGATCGCGCCGATCGTCACGATCGCAAAAAAGATCATCGGCCATTCGGGCAGGTTGCGCATCGCGAAGGCGACTCGATCCCCCTTGCCTACACCCATCGACCGGAACGCGCGCGCGAGGGTGGCGGTCGCGCGCCAATTCGCCTCATAGCTGACTCGCTCGTCGTCGAGGATCGTGAACAGCCGTTCGCCGTGGGTGCGCGAGAGGTCGAGGAGCTCGCCCAGATCGTGTGGCGCATTCTTCCAAATTCGCGTCGGAATGCCACCGACAAGGGCATGGTCCATTTCGAACTTGGCACCTGGCGCCGTAAGCAGGGCATTCGCCTCGGCGATGGACATGCTGGGCCAGGCGGGATCGAGCGGAACGATACGTTCGCTGGTCGGATCTTCAGCCATCGGCAAAGCTTCCATAATCTCTCTCCTCGTGCCGAGGGCCAGCCTCGGCTTACCGCTTCGGTAGGCCGCAGTTGACGTTCACGTCAACCGCGGGTGCGCAAAAATGCAAACAATGAGGCCGCAAGGATGTCGACCATCCGGCTGGGGATGCCGCTTCGCTCGCGGCGCGAGCCGCCAAAGCAGGGTCGCACCTGCGCGCACGACGAACCGCGAGGCTTTGTCCTGTATCCGCGGCGACAGTTGGTATGCTCCCTTGTCAAAGGTCCGGCGCCCGACTATCCGTCGCGTCACGAACCCCGGGGGCATATCAACCAGCGGACGCCGCAACCAAAGATTGCTTCAGCTGAACCCTGTTCCAGCCATTCCCTACGTCGAACAGCTCAGCATCGGGCCTGGGCGCCGCACGCTTGCCATAAGCCTGGCCGTGCTGATCACGGCGCTGCTGCTGTTCATGCTGTTTTCCTTTGGTCCGGGAAAGCCGCCGGGCACCAGGCAGGAGCGCGTCAGCGTGGTGAGCCTGAGCGTCTCCGAGGCTGGGAAAGAGTCGCCCGAACCGAGCAAATCGAAGCCCGAGCGGACCAGGGAGCAGTCGCAGCCACCCCCCGAAAAACCGCAGTCGCCGCAACCACCCGAACCGCTGCCCCCGCCACCCATTACGCCGCCAGCCGCGCCGCCGCTGGCAGTGCCGCCATCGCCGCCCAGCCCCCCGAACGTCCTTCGCCCGTCAAACGGGCGGGTTTATGGGCCGCCCGACACCGGCGGCTCCCCCGCCTCCCGCGACTCCGAGCGCGTGGGAACGGCGCCCAATGGCGAGCCGCTCTATGCCGCGACCTGGTATCGCGAGCCGAGCGATGACGAACTGCGCGGCTATCTGTCCACCGCCAGCGGGCCCGGTTGGGGTCTGATCGCCTGCCGCACGGCGCCGGATTATCGCGTCGAGGACTGCGTCGGGCTCGACGAATATCCCTATGGGTCGCAGATCAATCGCGCAGTGCTCGCCGCGGCGTGGCAGTTCAAGGTGCGACCTCCGCGGCTCGGCGGACGGACTTTGGTGGGCAGTTGGGTCAGGATCAGAATCGACTACGACGTCCGGCGGCGCTGACCGCCGCCGTGTTGCCCCCGGCCTCTCCGATTGCGTCGAGGAACCCAACCGCTAGGTCGTACCTCGAACGATAAGGCGCGTGGGCAGCACGATGTCGCGTTTCCCCCCGGGATCTGCCGCATCTGCCACGATGCTCACCGCCCGGAATGCAAGATCGGCAATGGGTTGGTGGACCGTGGTCAGGGGCGGCCATGCGAGCTGCGCGATATAGCTGTCGTCGAACCCTGCAATCGCGACCTGGTCCGGAATCGACAGGCCCCGATCGCGGATCGCCATCATCGCGCCGATGGCAACTTCGTCGTTGAACGCGAAAATCGCGTCGGGCCACGGCCCCGCGGCCTTCAGAAGATCGACCGTCGCAAGCCGCCCGCTTTCCGAAATCGATTCGTGGACTTCGATGCGGGAAAGCGCGATGCGCGCCGGGTCGCCTCCCAATTCGGCCAACGCCTCGCCGAAAGCCCGTTCGCGGATCGACGCGGCGGCGTGGTCGGCGGGCCCCGCGATGAAGGCGAAGCGGCGACGCCCGCTGTCCCAGAGATGCCTTGCAAGTTGCCGCACGCCGTGGCGGTCGTCGGCGCTTACCGCGATCGACCGGTCAATCCGCGTGCCGGGAGTGATGCGCACATAGGGCACACCGTCGCGGTCAAGAGCATCAAGCAACCTCTCATCGTCACAGACGGGCGGCGTCAGGATCAGCGCATCGCAACGGGCGCCGCGCAAGCCCTGTTCATACCGGTCGACGACGCTGTCGGAACCATGGTCGAATTCCTCGAGGACGAGATGATAGCCATATTGACGGCAGGCCTTTGCCGCACCCCGGAAAATCTCCGCGAAATAGAAAGAGGAAAGATGCGGCATGAAAGCGCCGATCAGAAAGGAACGCGACGCCGCCAGCGATCGCGCGGCCTGGTTCACACGATAACCGGTTTCGCGGATCGCCGCCTCGATGCGCTCGCGCGTCGCCGCGCTCACATTCGCATTGCGGTTGACGACCCGCGACACCGTCTTCGCCGACACGCCGGCGATCGCCGCCACATCGTCCAGGGTTGCAGGCTTTTTCACGCGAGGACCGATAGGATTCATCGCGCCTTGTTAGACACGGAATACGTATCCAGTCCAGCATCAATGTCAGCGCTGACATTTTTGCATTGTCAGCGCTGACATTATTAGTTAGCTATCGATTCAAGACAAAAGAAATCGGGGAGAGTTTCATGAAATCGTGGCTTTGCTGCGCGGGGCTGCTTGCCGCCTGCTCGACCTTCGCCATCGCCCAGCGGGCAGAGGCGCAGGATACGACGAACAACGCCGACAGCCGCGCCGCCGCGACCGAAGCGGCGATGACCGACGCCGAACGGGTCTCGCTGCTCCACGGTGTCATGGCCATGCCCTATGGCGACGTGAAGATACCCGAAGGCGTCCCTTTCGGCGCGGGTTATATTCCCGGCATCGAACGCCTCGCCGTTCCTCCTCTTACCGAAACCGACGCCAGCCTCGGCGTTTCCTATGTCGGCGGATTGCGTGGCGACGGCGCGACCGCGCTGCCTTCCGGGATGGCGATGGGGTCGACGTGGAGCCCGGAACTGATGCACAAGGGCGGCGCCCGGATCGCCGACGAAGCGCATGCCAAGGGCTTCAACGTCCTCCTCGCGGGGGGCATCAACCTCGTCCGCGATCCGCGCGGCGGCCGCGCCTTCGAATATCTGGGCGAGGATCCGCTTCATTCGGGGCTGCTCGGCGGTGCGGCGGTCGCGGGCATCCAGTCCCGCCACGTGATTTCGACGGTCAAGCATTTCGTGCTCAACCCGACCGAAACCGGGCGCCAGTTCCACAACGGCATCATCGACGAGGGCGCCCTCCGCATGAGCGATCTGCTCGCCTTCGAGATCGCGATCGAAAAGGGCCAACCCGGGTCGGTTATGTGCGCCTATAACAAGGTCAATGGCGCGCAGGCGTGCGGCAACGACCGGATGCTCAACGGCATCCTCAAACGCGACTGGGGCTACAAGGGCTGGGTGATGTCCGATTGGGGCGCGGTGCGGGCGACCGATTTCGCGATCGAGGGGCTCGACCAGCAATCGGGTGCGCAGCTCGATGCCTCGGTTTTCTTTGGCCAGCCCTTGCTAGACGCCGCGAAGCGCGACAAGCGATACCGCGACCGCATTGCCGATATGAGCCGGCGCGTGCTGCGCTCCATTTACGCCGTCGGCGTCGACAGCAACCCGCCTCGCAAGGCGCCGGTCGATGGCGCCGCCGGCGCCGCGGTCGCGCAGGAAATTGCCGAAAAGGGCATCGTCCTGCTCCAGAACCGCGGCGGGATCCTGCCGCTGGCCGCTTCCGCCAAGCGCATTCTCGTCGTCGGCGGCTATGCCGACGCGGGCGTGCTCTCGGGCGGCGGGTCGTCACAGGTGCAAGGTCAGGGCGGCCCGGCCGTCTCGCTGCCCACCATCGAAGACGGGCCGTTCACCGCGATGATGGCGCAGAATTTCCATCGCTCCTCGCCGCTTGCCGCCATTCGCGCCCGGGCCCCGCAGGCCGAGGTCGTCTTCCGCGACGGCCGCTATCCCGCCGAAGCGGCGCTGGCGGCGAAGAACGCCGATCTCGTCATCGTCTTCGGCACCCAGTGGATGACCGAAGGACTCGATGTCGCCGACTTGTCACTGCCGCAAGGGCAGGATGCGGTGATCTCGGCGGTGGCGAAGGCCAATCCGAACAATATCGTCGTCCTCGAAACCGGCGGCCCAATCGCCATGCCGTGGAAGGATGATGTCGGCGCGATCGTCGAGGCCTGGTATCCCGGTGCGCGCGGCGGCGAAGCGATCGCCGCGATATTGTTCGGCGACGTCAATCCGTCGGGGCGCCTGCCGGTGACCTTCCCGGCCTCCGTCGCGCAGCTTCCGCGCCCCGCCCTGCCCGGTGCCGAAACGGTCGCGCCCAGCTTCGGCGGGCACGGCAAACCCGGCCAGACGCTCGACATTGATTATAATGTCGAAGGGGCGGACGTCGGCTATCGCTGGTTCGCGCGCAAACAGGAAAAGCCGCTTTACCCCTTTGGTTACGGGCTCAGCTACACCAGCTTCGAACGCTCGGGCCTTGCCGTATCGGGGGGCGCCAACCCCAGCGCGTCCTTCACGCTGCGGAACAGTGGTGGGCGCGACGGCGCTGATGTCGGGCAAGTCTATCTGGTCGAAACGCCGCGCGGCAAGACGCGCCGACTCGTCGCTTTCGCACGCGTCGACCTGAAGCCCGGCGAAGCCCGCACGGTCGAGGTGCCGATCGACCCGCGACTGCTCGCCGACTGGACCGCAAAGGGTTGGACTATCGCGCCCGGCACCTACCGTTTCGCGCTCGGCGCGTCGGCCGAAGATTTGATCGAGGAAACGAGCGTCACGCTCGCTGAAAGGACTTGGAACTACCGCCAATAGATAATCAGGACAGGGGATCGACATGAAGAGGATTTGGACTTCCGCCATAGCACTCACCGCGGCCCTCGCCGCCGCGACGCCGGCACTGGCGCAGGAAGTGGCGACCGACGGGCAAAGCGGCGGCTTCGGCGACATCATCGTCACCGCACAGAAGCGCGCCGAAAATCTGCAGGATGTGCCGATCTCGGCGACTGTCGTCAGTGGCGACCAACTCGCATCGCGCCAGATATTCGATCCGTCTCAGCTTCAGCTCGTCGCGCCAAGCCTCCAGGTCAAAAGCTTCAACGCCGCGCTCGGCGCGTCCAACTTCTCGGTTCGCGGGGTCGGCACGCTCAGCTTTTCGAACACGATCGAATCGAGCGTGACCTCGGTGATCGACGGCGTGGTGATGGGCAATCCGTCGCTCGGCTTCATGAACTATCTCGACCTCGCGCAAATCGAAGTGCTCAACGGGCCGCAAGGCATGTTGTTCGGGAAAAATGCATCGGCGGGCCTCGTCAACATCACGACGCGGCGGCCGGAGATCGGCCGTTTCGACGGACAGCTCTCGGGCGAGATTGCGCAGATGAAGGTGCCGGGCGACGGCCTGCTCTATCGCCTTCAGGGCATCGTCAACGTGCCGCTGGGCGACACCGCCGCGCTGCGCGTCAGCGCCTCGCAGACGCATACCGATCCCGTCATCAAGAATCTGGTGACCGTGCCTGGCAGCCAATATGGCCAGGACCAGACCAGCCTGCGTGCCAAGCTGCTCTGGGAGCCGACGCCGGAACTCAGCATCTACATCGCCGGCGATTATGCCCATTCCTCGGGCGTCGGCTCGGGCGGCAGCGCCGACCGCATCGTACGGACGACCAGCCTGTTCGCCGCCGAAAATGCCGATCTCGGCATCGTCGCCAGTCCCGACAATTTCTATTCGAGCTATGGCGCGCCGACCAGGGCGACCTTCGACGTCGGCGGGGTGCAGGCCAATATCGACTATGAATTCTCCGGCGGCCACACGCTGACCAGCATCACCGCGTGGCGCAAGTTCGACGCCGACAATCTGTTCGATTCGGACAAGCACCGCATCGATATTCTCGACACCAACCACCAACTCTCGACGATAAGCCAGTTCACCGAGGAATTGCGGCTGGCATCGCCGACGGGCCAATTTTTCGAATATCAGCTCGGGCTTTATTATTTCGATTCCAAAAGCGATTCGGACATCACGGCCAGCGGCGCCTATGGCGAGACGGCGCCGCCGCCCGCGGGCTTCGATGCCTGGCTGGGCATTCGCTCGACCGGTTCGATGACATCGAAAAGCTATGCCGCCTTCGGGCAGGGCACGCTGAATCTCAGCGACCGGTTCCGCTTCACCTTCGGCGGCCGCTACACCTACGACAAGCTCAAGCTGCGATCGATCAGCGACGACACGGGGTTCGTCGTGCCGCTCGGCGCGACAGGGTCGCGCGATCAGCGCATCAGCGAGGAGAATTTCTCGTGGCGCGTCGGCGCGCAATATGACCTCACCGACGATGTCATGGCTTATGCATCGGTGGCGCGCGGGTACAAGGGGCCGGGTTTCAATCTGACGATCGATCCGAACGCGCCGCTCATCATGCCCGAAATCCCGACGTCCTACGAAGCGGGAATCAAGTCGACGCTGCTTGACCGCCACCTGATCTTCAACATTTCGGGCTACACCTCGACCTTCAAGAATTTCCAGGCGCAGGCCTTCGATACGGCGAGCAACGGCTACGTGCTGCTCAACGCGGGCGCGCTCAAATCGCGCGGGTTCGAGATCGAGGCATCGGCTCTGCCGGCGCAGGGGCTCGTGTTCAATCTGGGGGTGAGCTACGTCGATGCCTTCTTCTCGGACTTCCAGGCCGACAAATGCTATCCTTTCCAACCCGACTGCCGCGCCAACGGCACGATCGACTCGTCGGGCAACCGCCTGCCGAACGTGCCCAAATGGACGGTCAGCCTGACGGGCCGCTATGAAACACCGGTCAGCGAACATATGGCGGTATTCCTGCAAGGTGCGCTCTACAGCCGCACCAAGTCGAACTTCAGCTCGACGGCGGATCCGAGCACCGAATTGCCGGGCTATACGCTGTTCGACGCGAGCATCGGGCTCAAGGAGATCGACGACAAATATAAATTGACGCTCTTCTGCCGCAATTGTTTCGACAAGCGCCAGCCGACCTTCATCAATTCCAACTCGCAGTCGCGCGGCGATTATTACCACATGTTCGGCCTCAACTCGTTCCGCACGCTCGGTGTGTCGCTCGAAGGGCGTTTCTGAAAAAGTGGAAGGCGCCGGGCCGCCGGTCGCGGCGACCCGGCGCAACCGGAAGGTTGACTATGATGAGAAAATGGATCGCGGCCGCGGCCGGCACCCTGGCTATCGCGGCAGCCGCAACATCGCCCGCGGCCGCCGAGGAAAAGCCCGGTGCGCCGAAGCTGGTCATCCTGATTTCGATCGACCAGTTTTCGGCCGATCTGTTCAACGCCAGCCGCAGCGATTTTCATGGCGGGCTCGCGACGCTGGCGGGGGGGATTGTTTATTCCAATGCCTTCCACGCCCACGGTGTGACCGAGACCTGCGCCGGCCATGCCGTGATCGCCAGCGGCCGGCACCCCAATGCGACAGGGATCATCGCGAACCAATGGTATGACCAGCGCGGCGCGATCGATCGCTATTGCACCGACGACGGCGTCCACGTCGCGGCGCGCGCCAGCCGCAAGCTCGGCGTCGGGCCGGGGATGCTGGAGGTGTCCACGCTCGGCGACTGGCTGAAGGCCGCTTCGCCCGCCAACCGCGTCTTTTCGGTCGCGGGCAAGGACCGCTCGGCGATCATGATGGGCGGTCATCATCCCGACGGCGCCTTCTGGTTCGACGGCAAGCAGGGCTTCGACAGCTGGGGCGATGATCCGCAGCAGGCACAGCGACGCCTCGCGCCGCTCGACCGCCTCAACGCGGAGCTCGCGAAGCGCCTCGCGGCACCGCCCCCCTGGACCTATCGGCGCGAGGCCTGCCGTCAGCGTGAGGCTTATATCCCCCTGCCCGGCGGCGGAAATTTCCACGCCCACCTGCCGCCCGATCCGGCGGCGGCGATCCCGGGACAACCGGCCGCAAACGGCCCGTCGCTGCCGCCCTGGTTCTATGACAGCGCCACGATTGACGCTGCGCTCAGCCTGATCGACAGCGAAGCGCTCGGCCGCGCGGCGGGAACCGATCTGCTGGCGGTCGGCCTTTCCGCGACCGACATGGTCGGCCATGCCTATGGCACGCAGGGACCCGAGATGTGCGACCAGATGGCGCGCGTCGACGAAGAAGTCGGGCGCCTCCTGAAGCGCGTCGAGGACCTGCATATTCCCGTGCTCGTCGCGCTGACCGCCGATCATGGCGGCGGCGACATCCCCGAACGGCTGACGATGCGCGGCTATCGCGATGCCGGCCGCATCGATGCCAAGGCCTTGCTGACCGATCTGAACGCCGCGGCGCGCACCGCGGCCGGCATCGGCTGGGATCCGCTGCGTCCAGCCTATTTCGATCCGACCCAGCTCGTCGTCGTCGATGCCGAAGGACGCTCGCTTGCCGACGCCGCTCTCAAGGCGCGCATCGCCGAAGCCGCCGCGACGCGGGCCCTCGCTCTGCCCGGCATCGCGGGCGCGTGGACCGCCGCGCAGCTGCGCGCGCGTCGCCCCAATCCGCGCCTTTCGCCCGATCTATTGCCGGTTGCCGATCGCATGGCGCTGTCCTTCTATCCCGAGCGCAGCGGCGACGTCCTGCTCGCGACCGATCCGCTCAAGATCGCCGCGCCGCCGCTCCCCGGCCTGTTCATGATGGGGCATTCGGGACCGAGCGATTTCAACCGGCGCGTCCCCATCCTATTCTGGTGGCCCGGCGTGGTCCATCAGGAGCGTGCCTTGCCGGTGCGGGTGGTCGATCTCGCGCCGACCCTCGCCGCCGACATGCGGATCGCGCCGAGCGATCCGGTCGATGGAGAATGCCTCGAACTCGGCGATACCGGGACGACCTGTCTCACGCCGCCTGCGCCGTCGCGCTAGGATTCGTGCGGACCCGAGTCTGAAAGGACAGAATATGCGGATATTTCCTGCCATCGCACTCGCCCTCGCGCTCTCATCGCCGGCCGCGGCCGCGGAGACCGCGGCGCAACCCGTCGTCGAAACCCACAGCGGCGCCGTGCAGGGTGTGGCGGAGGGGCAGAGCATCGCCTATCGCGGCATGCCCTATGCCCTGCCGCCGGTGGGCACCCTGCGCTGGCGCGCGCCGCGACCCGCCGACCGCTGGCCGAATGTCCGCATCGCCGACCAATTCGGCCCCGACTGCATGCAGATCCCCTACAAGGCCGACGCCGCGCCGTTGGGAGTCAAGCCGTCGGAAGATTGCCTGTATCTCAACGTCTGGACGCCGCCCGCGCCCTCGCGCGAAAAGCGTCCGGTGATGGTCTGGATCTACGGCGGCGGCTTCGTCAACGGCGGCAGCTCCCCGCCCGTCTATTCGGGCCGGTCCTTCGCCGAATCGGGCGTGATATTCGTCAGCTTCAACTATCGTCTCGGCCGCTTCGGCTTCTTCGCCCATCCCGCACTCACCCAGGAAGCCGCGGGGGCACCGCACGGCAATTATGCGATTCTCGACCAGATCGCCGCGCTGCAATGGGTGCGCGACAATATCGCGGCGTTCGGCGGCGACCCCGGCAACGTCACCATCTTCGGCGAATCGGCGGGCGGCATGTCCGTACATGCGCTGGCGACAACCCCGCTCGCGAAGGGACTGTTCCACAAGGCGATCGTCATGTCGGGCGGTGGGCGCGACCTGATGGGTCCACTGCGCACCGCGGCCGAGGCCGAAACGATCGGCGCCGGCTTCGCGCGGGCCAAGGGAGTCGAGGGCGACGGGGCCGATGCGCTCGCCGCGCTTCGCGCGCTGCCCGCCGACAGCGTGATGAGCGGCCTCAACCTGATGACCCTGTTCGACGCCAAGGATTTCACGCCGCTCTATGCCGACGGACGGATCGTGCGCCGGTCGGTCGACGCCGCCTATGCCGCAGGCGAAGGCGCGCCGATCCCGATGGTGATCGGCGCCAACGACGCCGACGGCTTTTTCTTCGGCGGCGGGATCGAGCAGGCCTATGCACCGCTGGCCGCCGTGCGGGCCGGGGCCGAACCGGTTTACGACCCCGAAGGACGCAAGGATGCGATGCGCATTGGGGTCGCGGTCTCCGCCGATACGATGTTCCTCGAACCCGCACGGCACGTCGCGCGGATCATTGCCGGACGCGGGCAACCCGTTTTCGCCTATCGCTTCGGCTATGTGCCCGAATATTTGCGTGCGAAGCTGCCCGGCGCCTTCCATGCCAGCGAACTGCCCTTCTTCTTCGACACCGTCGACGTCCGCCACGGCGCGGCGACGACGCCCGACGATCGCACGGCGGCGCGGCTGGTGCATGATTATTGGGTCAATTTCGCAAAGACCGGCACGCCCTCGGCCATCGGTGGCGGACGCTGGTTGCCCTATGCGGCGGCAAGCGACGCCGTGATGATTTTCGACGCGACGGGCGCCCATCAGGAGCCCGATCCGATCCGCGCGCGGCTCGACTTCGTCGAACGGACCATAACCGCTAAGACGCCCTGAAGGGCAGGAGCGATGGCGATGCGCCTTTTCCTTTCTCTCGCCCTTCTGTTCGGCACGCTCCCACTTGCGCAGCCGGCGACCGCGGAAGAGGCGGTGGTCAAGATCGAGAGCGGCGAGCTGGCCGGCACGGTCGATCATGACGTGATCCGTTTTCTGGGCGTACCCTATGCCGCTCCGCCGGTCGGCGAACGGCGCTGGGCGGCGCCCCAGGCGGCATTGCCGTGGTCCGGGCGGCGGGCGGCGAAAACCCAGGGGCCCGGTTGCATGCAGGCGATCACGCCCGACGGCTTCGGTCCCTGGACCCGGGAATATGTCGCCCCGCCGCCGGTCTCGGAAGACTGCCTCACGCTCGACATATGGGCGCCGGCGCACCACGACGGGGGGCCGCTGCCGGTGATGTTGTGGATCCATGGCGGCGCCTTCATGTCGGGGTCGAACGCGGTGCCGATCTATGACGGCACCGAATTGGCGCGGCAGGGCATCATGGTCGTATCGATCAATTATCGCCTGGGAGTTTTCGGTTTTTCGGCCTTTCGCGATCTGGCGGGCGAGCCGGGCGGCGGCGCCAATTTCGGCTTGCAGGACATGATCGCGGCGCTCGGCTGGACGCAACGCAATATCGCGGCCTTCGGAGGCGACCCCGAACGGGTGACGATCGCCGGCCAGTCGGCGGGGGGCATGGCGGTGCAAATGCTGCTCCTCTCCCCGCAAGCCGAAGGCCTGTTCGCTCGCGCGATCGTGCAAAGCGGCATCGTCGAGACCCCGCTGCCCGACCGCGCCGAAGCCGACCGCCGCGGCGCCGATCTGCTGGCGCGCGCCGGGTTGCCCGACACCGCCGCGCTGCGTCGGCTGCCCGCCGACCGGGTGATGGCGCTGCTCGATGCCGGCCCGCTCGCCGGAGCGGGCGACGTCGGCGGCCTGCCGCTGCTCGGTCCGGTCGTCGATGGGTCGATCCTGCCCGACCAGATCGAGGCGCTCGAAGCGGCAGGCGGGCGGCAGGCGATTCCGGTGATGGCCGGGCTGAACGCCGACGAAGGCGTGCTGAATCCCGCCTATTTCCACACTACACCCGCCGAAGTGCGCGCCCGCGCGTCCCATATGGTCGGAGAGGCCGACGCCGATATCCTGCTGGCGGGCACCCCGCTCGACAGCGAAGCGGCGGCGCGTGCCGCCGGCCAGCGGCTGACGCGCCTCTATGGTCTCGCATCGCTCATCGACTGGGCGCGGGCGCATCGCGGACCGATTTTCACTTATTATTACACCCACCCCGAGCCCGGGCCGGGCAAAGACATGTTCGGCGCCTTCCATTCGGCCGAAATCCCCTATGTTTTCAATTCATTGAAAGCATCTCCAGACCGACCCTTCGATGATCGGGACCATCTGATCGCCGCCAGAATGTCGCGCCTGTGGGCCAATTTCGTTAAAAGCGGCGACCCCAATGGTGCGGACCTGCCGCATTGGCCCCTTTTCGCCAAGGGGTCGGCCGACGTGATGGAATTGGGCACGCATTTCGCGCCCTATCAGGACGACCGGGCCGGGCTGGCGCTCGTGCTCGATCGACTGCCGAAGGGTCCGGGACGTTCGGTCTTCGGCATCGACAGTTTTGCGCGACGGGCCGAGCATCCGATGACCGACGCATGGCCCGGAGATTCCGACCGTCGCGCCGAATAGAGTTTGGGGGCACATGCCGCCGATGCAGATGCCATAAAGCGCCGGCCACCGGCTATGCCATCGCGCCGTTTCGCACTGCTCCCCGGCATCCCGCGACGCCCGCCTCACTCGCCTTGTGCCGACCCGCCATCCGAAATTGCCACCCCGATACGAACCCGCCCTTCCCTCCGCTGTCGGGTTAATTTACAGTTTACCATCAGCCAGTCGCGTCGAATCCCCGATTTGCGCCACTGGCACGGCGCTTGCTTGGATGGGAATGATGCTGAAAAAGATCGGACGCCTGTTCGTCATCAAGACCCGCTTCGAGGCGTGTCTGATCGTCTATGCGCTCGCGATGGGGGCGATGGCGCGCGGCACGGCCTATCTGCATCAATTTCCCGGTTTCGGCGGCTATCTGCTGATGGCGGCGTGCAGCGGTTCGGTTTTCCTCGCCGGCGCGAAGATTTTCGACTGCCTGCACTATGAACAGGCTGCCAAAACCGCGGCCGAACCGCAGGCATAGCGACGCGCGACCTTTCACCCGTCATCAAGCTGTGCCAAGGCCGATGCCATGAGCAGGATCAGCGGCCGCCCCTCGATCAGCACCGAACATGTCTATGGCCTCAGCCTGCGCGTCGCGCGCTGGCATGAGGGTGCGCCCGGCACGCCGCTGCTCTTCCTCAACGGCATCGGAGCCGACATCGCCGCCGCGGCGCCGCTGCTCGCGCAAATCCAGGGCCGCGAGGTGTGGACGCTCGACATGCCCGGCGTCGGCGGCTCGCCCGACGCGCTGCTCCCCTATAGCGCGCCGACGATGGCGGCGACGGTGATGGAGATCGCGGGTCGCTTCGGCCACGACTTGCTCGACGTCACGGGGTTCAGCTGGGGCGGCGCACTGGCGCAGCAGATCGCGGTGCAGTTTCCGGAGCGCGTGCACCGCCTGGTGCTGATGGCGACGACCCCGACGGTCGGCGCGCCCGGCATCGGCTGGGCGGCGCTGCTCGACGACGACATGCTCGCCAGCGGTCTCAAGCTGCCGACCGCGACTCCGCTCGGCCTGACCTGGCAGACGATGGCGATGGCGGGCTGGACGAGCGCGGCGATGCTGCCGCACCTTCGCAATATCCCGACGCTGATCCTGATGGGCGAGCGCGACGGCGTCGTGCCCGCGTGCCACGGACAGACGATCGCCGAGCTGATCGACGGCGCGGTGCTGGAGGTGGTGCCGGGATCGCACCTCTTCCCCTTCACCCACGCCGCGGCGATCGCCGCGCGGATCAACGACTTTCTGGAGCAGGCGCCGCCTGCGGCGCGAGCCGCCGCGTAAGGAAGTCCGCGATCGCCTTCGCGGTCGCATCGGGCGCTTCCTCCATCGGCAGATGACCGATGCCGTCCAGCAGCACGACCTCCGACCCCGCGATCCGCTCGTGGAAGGTCTGGGCGGCGGTCGGATTGATCAGCCGATCCTCCTTGCCGAACAGGATCAGCGTCGGCGCCCTGATCTCGCCGATCCGATCCGCCATCGCGGGCTCGCGGTCGATCCGCGCGCGCAGCGCCGTCGCCTCGCGATTGCCCGGAAAGCGCAGCAACTCCCAATAGCGGTCGATCATCGCATCATCGACGATGTCCTGCCGCGCGACCGAACCGCGCAGCGATTCCTCGACCAGCGAGCGCGGGGTGATCTGCGTCGCCAGCCAGCGCCCGAACGGGTATTGCAGGATGCGAAAGCCGATGTTCGATTCGGGCGCTTTCTCGCCCTTGCGCAGCGGCATCCCGGCCGCGTCGAGCAGCAGCAGTGCGTCGACCCGGTCGGGCCGGTCGAGCGCGTAGCGCCACGCGACCCAGCCGCCCATCGAATTGCCGCCGAGGATGAAATGGTCGAGGCCCAGCTTTGCCGCGACGACATCGACCGCCGCGATCATCCCGTCGGCGCTGTAATCCTTGTCGGGCGTGCCGCCGGTCAGCCCGTGTCCGGGCAGGTCGAGCGTGACGATGCGATAGGTCGCGCCGAGCCGCTTCACCAGCGGCTCCCACGTCTGGAGGCTCGAATTGGCGCCGTGGAGCAACACGATGACGGGACCGTCGCGGCGCCCCTGGTCACGGTAATGGATATGCTGCCCCGCCGGCCCGGCCGCGAAGGCGGCGTTCGGGCCGCCATATTTGGCGATCATCGCGTCGCGGTCGGTATCGGGCGTCCGAAGCGCAAAGAAGAGCGCGACGATCGCGAGCAGCAGCGCGAGCGGCACGAGCACCCGCTTGCGCCGGAAGAGCGGCCGCCGCGGCGGCAGCGGTTCGAAATCATCTTCGTCGATCGTCGGCATCATGCCCCCCTCAGAGCAAGCGCGACCCTAGCGGGCAGGCCCGTGGCGTCAATCCACGCTATTCATATATGGGGCGACGAAAGGTTTCGGGCAGGAACAGCAACCCGACAACCACGCCGACCGCCGCGATCGCGACCGGATACCAGAGGCCGTAATAGATGTTGCCGGTTGCCGCGACCATCGCGAAGGCCGTTGTCGGCAGGAAACCGCCGAACCAGCCGTTGCCGATATGATAGGGCAGCGACATGGCGGTGTAGCGGATGCGGCTGGGGAAGAGCTCGACGAGCAGCGCGGCGATCGGGCCATAGACCATCGTCACCAGCAGCACGAGGTAGAAGAGGATCGCGACGACGAGCGGCTTGTCGATGGCCTGCGGGTCGGCCTTCGCCGGATAGCCCGCGTCCGCGAGCGCGCGTTCGAGGTCGGTGCGGAAAGAGGCGACCGCCCCCGCTCGATCCTCCTCGGCGATGCGCCACGGATCGGGTGCGGCGAGGACATGCGACCCGATGCGAACCCGCGCCGGATCGCCCGTCATCCGTTCGCGGGTGAAAGCGGTGTAGCTGACGCCAGCCTTCGCCAGCGCCGACTTGATGATGTCGCAGCCCCTATCCTCGAACCTGTTGCGCCCGATCGGGTCGAACTGGAAGGAACAGGCGCCGGGGTCCGCCGCCATGATCACCGCGGCCTGCTGCTGCGCCTTGGCCATCGCGGGATTGGCGGCCTCAGTCAGCATCTGGAACGACGGGAAATAGGTCAGTGCCGCGAGCGCGCAGCCCGCGAGGATGATCGGCTTGCGTCCGATCCGGTCGCTGAGCCAGCCGAAGAGGATGAAGAAGGGCGTGCCGAGCGCCAGCGCGATGGCGATCAATATGTTCGCGGTCGCGCCGTCGACCTTCAGCGTCTTTTCGAGGAAGAAGAGCGCGTAGAATTGCCCGGTGTACCAGACCACCGCCTGCCCCGCGACCGCGCCGAACAGCGCGACGAGCACCCATTTGAGGTTCGCCCAGCGCCCGAAGGCCTCGGTCAGCGGCGCCTTAGAGGTCGTGCCCTCTTCCTTCATCTGCCGGAAGACCGGACTTTCCTCAAGCTGCAGTCGAATCCACAGCGACACGCCGAGAAGAATGGCCGAGATCAGGAAAGGGATGCGCCAGCCCCAGTCCGCGAAGGCGGCTTCGCCGACGAGCGAACGAGTCGTGATGACGACGAGCAAGGCCGCGAACAAACCGAGCGTCGCGGTGGTCTGGATGAAACTGGTGAAAAGGCCGCGCTTTCCTTCAGGCGCATGTTCAGCGACATACGTGGCAGCGCCGCCATATTCGCCGCCAAGCGCGAGCCCTTGGACGAGGCGGAGCAGAACGAGGAGGATCGGCGCCGCGACGCCGGCCGCCGCATAACTCGGCAGCACGCCGACGAGGAATGTCGACGCGCCCATCAATCCCATGGTGACGAGGAACGTATTCTTGCGCCCGACGAGATCGCCGATCCGTCCGAAGACGAGCGCACCGAAAGGGCGCACCGCAAAGCCCGCGGCGAAGGCCGCGAGCGCGAAGATGAAGCCCGTGGTCTCGTTGACGCCCGAAAAGAACTGCGCCGAGATTACGCCCGCGAGCAGACCGTAGAGGTAGAAATCATACCATTCGAACACGGTGCCGAGCGAGGAGGCGAGGATCACCTTGCGCTCGCTCTGCCGGGTTTCGGCTGGAAGTGCTGCTGCGCCTGCGCCGTCGGTCATCCGCTACCCCTTCACCCTTATGGGAGTGGACGGTAGTCGGTCACCGCGTAGCGTCAATGACGCAGACATCGTTCGCCGACACCCGAACCGAAAAGGTCGTCATTGCGAGCAGAGCGAAGCAATCCAGAGCGGCTTGTCGCGCCCTGGATTGCTTCGTCGCTACGCTCCTCGCAATGACGAGATTGGAGGTGTCAACCGACGCGCGTCACCGCGCCCTTGTGCGCGCCGACGCCGCCGCGGCGCGGACGAAAGCGGCGCTTGCGCTGCGGCTGCGCGCCCTCACCCGTCGCCGCTTCACGGCGCGGGCCGCGGTTCGACTTCTCGCCGTTACGGCGCAATGCATCCTCGCGCTGGCGCTGCGGATCGCGGCCCTTGCCGCCGGTGTTGCGCGGCGCCTGCACCGGCTTGGGCAGGTTGCGCACCATTTCGTTGAAGCCGTCGGGCAGCTTCACCGGCTCGGCACGGGTGCGCGTCACGCGCTCGATATCGCGGAGGTAAGCCTTTTCGTCCGGCGCAACAAAGCTGATCGCAATGCCCTCCGCCCCCGCGCGCGCGGTGCGGCCGATGCGGTGGACATATTGTTCGGGAACGTTCGGAATCTCGAAGTTGATCACATGGCTGACGCCGCTGACGTCGATACCGCGCGCCGCAATGTCGGTCGCGACGAGCAGGCGCACCTGCCCCGAGCGAAAGGCCTGGAGCGCCGTCGTGCGCTGCGCCTGGCTCTTGTTGCCGTGGATCGCATAGGCCTGGATGCCCGCGCCCGCGAGGTGGCGGACGACACGGTCGGCGCCATGCTTGGTGCGCGTGAAGATCAGCGCGCGGTCGATCTCCTCGGTCTTGAGCACATGGTGGAGCAGCGCCTGCTTCTCCTTCTGCTCGACGAAGGTGATCTGCTGGCGGACCTTTTCGGCGGTCGTCGCCTGCGGCGCGACCGACACAGTGACCGGATCGTTGAGGAACTGGTCGGCGAGGCCCGCGATCTCCTTCGGCATCGTCGCCGAGAAGAAGAGATTCTGGCGGCGCGACGGCAGCAGCTTCGCGATGCGGCGCAGCGAGTGGATGAAGCCCATGTCCATCATCTGGTCGGCTTCGTCGAGAACGAATATCTCGACATCGTCGAGGCGTAGCGCGCGCTGATCGATCAGGTCGAGCAGACGGCCCGGTGTCGCAACGAGAATGTCGACGCCCTTCGCCAGATCGCGAATCTGCTTGTTGATCGGCACGCCACCGAAAACGGTCGAGACGCTGAGCTTGGTGAAGCGGCCATAGTCGCGGCAGCTTTGCGCGATCTGCGCGGCAAGCTCGCGGGTCGGCGCGAGCACGAGCATCCGGCAGCCGCGCGGGTTAGCGCGATGGGGATAGGTCAGGAGGTGATGGATCGAAGGCAGCGAAAAGCCTGCGGTCTTGCCGGTGCCGGTCTGCGCGATGCCACACAGGTCGCGGCCCTTCATCAGCGGCGGGATCGCCTGCACCTGGATCGGGGTCGGCGTGGTGTAATCCTTGGCGGCAAGCGCGCGATTGATGTCGGCGTGCAGGCCAAAGTCATTGAAACTCGTCATAAAATACTCACTATGGGCGACGCGCAGGCGCATCCGCTCGCATCGAACGGACGGCGCACGGCCGCGGGTTCGAAACGACCCGCGTGAAAGGGTGCCTCTGGGGACAAAGCGCCGGTCCGGCTCGCCCGCGCCTGAAATGGGCGGGAAAATCACGCTGCCGGTGGTTACGGCGGATGGGTCCGCCATGCTGCGCTGCACAACATATGGCATGGGTTGCGCGAAATTGCAAGATTATTGCTTGCCTACCTATTCCCGTTCGCCCTGAGCTTGTCGAATAGCCGTTCTTTCTTCATGAAATGGGAAGGGAAGACCTGTGCTTCGACAACCCCGGATCAAGTCCGGGGACGAACGGATGAGGGGTAGTGCTTTGGCCGAAAAGATCATCGTCATCGACGAGGGGACGACCTCGACCCGCACGATGCTTTTCAGCGCCGACGGCACGCCGCTTGGCAGTGCACAGCGCGAGTTTCGGCAGCATTACCCTGGCCCCGGCCTCGTCGAGCATGACGCCGCCGAGATCTGGGAGGCCACCCTCGCCTGCACGCGCGAGATGATCGAGCAGGCGGGCGGCACCGGCGCGGTTGCGGCGATCGGCATCACCAACCAGCGCGAGACCGTCGTCTTCTGGGATCGCGCGACCGGCGAACCACTCGCCCCCGCGATCGTCTGGCAGGACCGGCGCTCGGCCGCCGACTGCGCCGCGCTGAAGGAAGCGGGGTACGAACCGCAGGCGCAGGCAAAGACCGGCCTGCTGCTCGATCCCTATTTCTCCGGCACCAAGATCGGCTGGGCGCTCCGCCATTGGCCGCAGCTCAAGGAAGCGGGCGACCGGCTCGCGGTCGGCACGATCGAATCCTATCTCGTTTATCGCCTGACCGGCGGGGCGCATGTCACCGATGCCAGCAACGCCTCGCGCACGCTGCTGATGGACATCAACGGCGCGGGCGGCTGGGACGAAGAATTGTGCGATCTGCTCGGCGTGCCGATGGCGCTTCTTCCCGAAATCACCGGCTGCACCGCCGCCGTCGGGACGACCGATCCCGAACTGTTCGGCGGCGCGATCCCGATATCGGGCATGGCGGGCGACCAGCAGGCGGCGACGATCGGCCAGGCGTGCCTGTCGCCGGGACAGACCAAGGCGACCTTCGGCACCGGCGCCTTCATCCTGTCGGCCAGCGGCACCGCGCGGCCCGTATCGAACAACCGCCTCCTCGCGACGATCCTCGTGCAGGAAGGCGACGTCCGCTCTTATGCGCTCGAAGGATCGGTGTTTGTCGCGGGCAGCCTGATCAAATGGCTGCGCGACGGGCTCGGCCTGCTCGCGAGCGCGGGCGAGAGCGAGGGACTCGCGCGTTCGGTCGCCGATACTGGCGGCGTCTATCTGGTCCCCGCCCTCGCCGGCCTCGGCGCGCCGCACTGGCGGCCCGATGCTCTCGCCGCGCTGTCGGGGCTGAGCTTCGCGAGCACCAAGGCGCATGTCGCACGCGCGGCGCTCGAAGCGCAGGCCTATCAGGCGCACGACCTCAAATCGGCGTTCGCCGCCGACGGCGTCGATTGGGCCGAGGTCCGCATCGATGGCGGCATGGCCGCGAACGACTGGATGGCGCAGGACCTTGCCGACATGCTGGACATCGTCGTCGAGCGCCCCGACTTCGTCGAAAGCACAGCGCTCGGCGCCGCGATGCTCGCTGCGACCGGCGCGGGCCTCTATCCCGATCTTGCGAGCGCCGCCGCCGCGATGCGCGGCACCGCGACGCGCTTCACGCCCGCGCTGGACGCCGACAAACGCAAAACGCGCCTTGCCGGGTGGCAAAGCGCGCTTGCAAAGGTTTTGGCGTAACCGTGACCCCCGCCTTCACGGGGGCGACGTATCTTAACGCTTGAGCGTCAGCCCACCGAAACGCTTGTTGAACTTGGCAACCTGGCCGCCCGCATCGAGCATGCGGCCCTGGCCACCGGTCCAGGCCGGGTGCGCGGTCGGGTCGATTTCGAGGGTCATCACGTCGCCCTCTTTGCCCCAGGTCGAGCGCGTCTGATATTCGGTGCCATCGGTCATCTTGACCGTGATCATGTGATAATCGGGGTGAATGTCTTTTTTCATCTCTTGGCTCCTGTGCCGCCGGTTACCGACCGGCAGCTGAGTCTGTGCGCCCGAAGACGCGAAGGCGCGCCCTTACCGGGCAATCGCGGGAAAAGCAACACCCGCATCCTCGTCATTGCTTCGCTGCGCTCCTCGCAATGACGGCGAGAACGAAATGGATCGGTTCAGTCGCTCGGCGGATCGGCGATCATCGCGGTGAACTGGCATTCGGTCGCCAGTTGATCGCCCAGCATCGCCCGTCCCTCGAACTTGCAGATGTTCCGCTTCGCCTGCAGGATGGAGACGTGAAGGTCGAGCAGATGGCCCGGTTCCACGGGCTTGCGGAACTTCACCCCGTCGATGCCCATGAAATAGACGAGCTTGCCCGATCCCGCGAGGCCGAGCGATTCGATCGCGAGCACGCCGCCCGCCTGCGCCAGCGCCTCGACGATGAGGACGCCGGGCATGATCGGCCGGCCGGGGAAATGGCCCTGAAAGAAAGGCTCGTTCATGGTGACCGCCTTGACCGCGTGGATCGACTGGTCCCTGACCATCGATTCCACCCGGTCGACGAGCAGCATCGGATAGCGATGCGGCAAGAGGCCGAGAATCCGGCGGATGTCCGCCGGACCCATGGCTTCACCCTTTTCCCCGTCCGCCATAGGGCTTAGCGCGTCGTCGGCGGGGTGCCGGCGGCCGGCGTGGCGGCGGCGCCCGGTTGCGCGGCGCGCGCCGCATCCATCAGCTGCTGGTTGCGCTGCTGGACGAGCTGGCCGGGCTTGTAGCCGGCGGGCGGCGTGATCGTCACGCTCGGCAGGATCTTGTTGAGCTCGACGACCACCGCGTCGGTGATGTCGACATTATTCTCGCGCGCCAGCACCGCGTCGGGCTGCAGCAGCAGGTCGACCTTCTTGGCGGTCATCGCGGCCTTGATCGCTTCGTTCATGCGAACGCTGATCTGATCCTCGACATAGGCGAGCGCGAGTTCGACGGGCTCGCCGATCTTGCCGAGCTCTTCCTGCGCGGCCTGACGCTTGTCCTGCACCGCCTTCGCGGCGGCCTGCAGCGCGGTCTGGTTCTGCGGGCTCTTCTTCGCCTCTTCATTATATTTGGCGATCAGCACGTTCATTTCGGCCTGCAGCGTCTGGCCGCGGGTTTCCTGCTGGTCGATCTGCGCCTTGTAGGTCGTCTGGATCTGCTGCGAGGCGACGGTGAAGGCGTTCGACTTGGCGGCGGCGGCGCGCACGTCGGCGACCGCGACAGCGCGGGCCTGCGCGGCGGCGGGCGCGGCGAACATGGGCGAAACCGACAGCGCGGCGATGGCAAGCGCCGAAGCGGTGAAAATTTTCTTCATCAGAATTGGGTTCCTACGTTGAATGAGAAGCGTTTGGTATCGTCACCCTCTTCTTTGCGGAGGGCATAAGCGAAGTCGATCCGGAAGGGGCCGAAGGGAGAGTTCCAGTTGACGCCGGCGCCAATCGCGACGCGCGGCATCCAGCTGTCGCCATAGAAGCGTTCCTCGAACGGCGCGAGTGCGGCATAGCCATTGGCGCTGTCGCAGGTCGAATAGAGCGTCGTGCTGCCTGTCGTCAACGTCGCGAACTTGATGTCACCGGTCGTCGCGTTGCGGCACTTATATTTGGTCAGGCCGTCCGACGGATCCCTGAAATCGGCGAGCGTCGTCAGCGTCGGGCGCTTCACGCTCCACACCGACCCGACATCGAGGAAGATCGACGGACGCAGGCCCAGTTCCTTGGCGCCGGTGCCGAGCGGAATGTCCATCTCGAGCCGGCCCTGATAATAGGCACGCCCGCCGAGCGCATCGTCGATCAGATTGTTGCGGTTCTTGAGGTCCGAATTGAGCACGGGGTTCGCCGGATCGGTCAGATCGACGTCGGTGAAGCGGATGACGCGCGGGCCGATACCGCGAATGTCGAAGCCGCGCATCTGCGGCTCACCGAGCTGGAAGCGATCGACGAGGCGCACCTTGTCGCTCGTCGGGGTCGGGCGCCCGCCGAACGGATAGATATAACCGCCCTCGGCCGAGACGTTGAGGATGAAGCGGTTGCCGAGGTTGAAATGCTTGCTGCCCTGAACGCGGGTGCGGGCATATTTGACGCTGCCGCCGAGCCCCGCGAAATCCTGGCTGAGCGACAGCGACTGGCCGCGCGTCGGCCGCAGGCGATTGTCGCGGTCGTCATAGGCGAGCGTATAGCCGAGCAGCGAAGTCGTGCGCTTGCCGATCGCATCGCACAGATAGCGGCCGGCGACGAGCGGATCGCACTGGCCGCCGAAATAATAGAGATTCTTGTCGAGCGACACGTCGTCGAAATTGATCGTGTAACGGCCGAAGAAGGACATGAACTCGGTCAGCGGCACGCCGACATTGATCTGGGCGCCGGTCGTCACCTGCTGGAACGTCGTCTGGCGGTCGTTGTTGATGAAGTTGAACGAGTTCAGATCGCGACGATAGATGCTGCCGCCGATCGAGATGTTGCGGTCGAACAGATAGGGTTCCGTGAAACCGAGCTCGATCGACTTCGAATAGCTCGAATAATTGACCGATGCCTGGAGCTGCTGACCGAGGCCGCGGAAGTTGCGCTGGCGGATCGAGCCCTGGAGCAGGAAATTCTCGATCGACGAGAAACCAGCCGACAACGACAGCTCGCCCGTCGGCTTTTCCTCGACATTGGTTTCGAGGATGATGCGGTCGGGGGTCGAGCCTTCCTTGCGCTCGATTTCCAGATTCTCCTGAAAATAGCCGAGGCTGTTGAGGCGATTCTCGGTGCGCTTGACGCCGAAGCTGTTGAAGGCGTCGCCTTCGTTGAGGCGGAATTCGCGGCGCACGACCTTGTCGTGGGTCAGCGTGTTGCCGTTGACGTCGATCCGCTCGACATAAGTGCGCGGGCTTTCGCCGACGTCGAACGAGATGTCCATCGTCCGCGTTTCGGGGTTGCGGTGGAATTCGGGGTTGATGTCGGCAAAGGCGTAGCCGAACAGGCCCGCGGTCTCGCTCAGGCTTTCGACCGTATCCTCGACCTGCTTGGCATTATACCAGTCGCCGGTCTTCATCGGCAGCAGCTTCTGCAGCATCTCGGGCTTGAAATCGCGCAGTTCGCTCTTCACGCTCACATCGCCGAATTTGTAGCGCTCGCCCTCTTCGACGACATAGGTGATGATGAAATCCTGCTTGTTGCTCGTCAGTTCGGCGACCGCCGAGATGACGCGGAAGTCCGCATAGCCGTTCTGCAGGTAGAAAAGGCGCAGCTTCTGCTGGTCATAGGCCAGGCGGTCAGGGTCGTAGCTGGTGTTCGACGACAGGATGGTCAGCAGGCCCGATTCCTTGGTCGCCATTTCGTCCTTGAGGTCGCCGTCGCTGAACTTCTCGTTGCCGATGATGTTGATCTGGCGGACCTTCGACTTCGGCCCTTCGTTGATCTCGAACACCACGTCGACACGGTTCTGGTCGAGCGAAACCATCTTCGGCTCGACGGTCGCGGCGAAACGGCCCTGGCGCTTGTAGAGTTCGATGATGCGCGCAACGTCGGCGCGGACCTTCGAACGGGTGAAGATCTGGCGCGGCGCGAGCTTGATCTCGGGCCGGATCTTGTCTTCCTTCAGGCGCTTGTTGCCTTCGAGGATCACGCGGTTGATCACCGGGTTTTCCACGACCTGAATCGTTAGCGCGCCATTATCGTCGCTGATCTGATAATCCTTGAAGAGCTCGGTCGCCGCGAGATCCTTGAGCGCCTGATCGAGCGTACCGCGGGTATAGGGCTGACCGACGCGCAGGCGCAGATAGGAAAGGATCGTCTGCGCTTCGAGCCGCTGGTTGCCGGTGACGGCTATCGACTTTACCAGCGTCGCGGTCGGCACCGCCTCGCCCGTGGGCGCGGGGACGTTCGGCGCGGGAACGGTGGGCGGGGCGGCTTCCTGTGCATGGAGCGCCGCCGCAGGCCAGGCGAGCATGGTTCCCGCCATAAGGAGCGCCGATAGCTGGGTCCGCGCCCGGAATTTCTGTGAAGCCACGCTGTTCATCCCGCAAAAATAACTCAAAAGCGACAAACCCGCTTGCCCACGGGTCCGCGCGCACTCCTGCCCGAGTCCGCTTATCCAATCAAGCGCGCGATCCGGTCCCAGACCCCGATTGAGCCCAAATCGTTGAAAGTCACGACCAGCATCAGCGTCACGATCGCCACAAAACCGAATCGAAACGCCCATTCCTGCGCCTCGGCGGGGGCAGGTCGGCGCCGGATCGCCTCATAGGCGTAGAAAAGCAGATGGCCGCCATCGAGCATCGGCAATGGCAAGAGATTTATGAACCCCAGATTGATGGAGACAAAGGCGATGAAGAAGGTCAGCGCCGCCGCGCCCAGCGTCGCTTGCTCACCCGACTGCTTCGCGATCCGCAGCGGTCCGCCCATATCCTTGACCGACCGCTGCCCGGTCACGAACTGGCCGAGAATCTTTCCGGTCAGCCGGACAATGCCCCAAGTCTGCGCAACACTCGTCTCCACCGCGACCAGCGGCCCCGCGGGCGCGAAAGCCGGCGCGCCGGATGCGATGCCGATGACCGCGACATCGGCCTTGTTGCCGAACTCGTCGCTCTGCGTCGTGATCCGCGGCTTCAGCCGGACGGCAAGCCGGTCAGTGCCGCGTTCAACATCGATCTCGGCCGGTCGGCCCAGGTCATAGGCGACGGCCTGCTGGATATCGCCGAAAGTCGCCATCGCCTGCCCATTGATGCGGGCGATCCGGTCGCCGGGACGCAGCCCGGCCGCTTCAGCCGCGCTGCCCGGCTGCACCGCACCGACGACCGGCGGGGTCGTCGGAATGCCATAGGCCATGAAAAAACCGGCAAAGATCAGGATCGCGAACAGGAAATTGGTCACCGGTCCCGCGGCGACGATCAAGGCGCGTTTCCACACCGGCTGCGCGGGGAAGGTATGTGATCGCTCGCTCTCGGGCAGATCGTGCCAGCCGGCGTCGGGCTGGCTGACCGCGTCGCGGTCGCCCGCGAACTGGACATAGCCGCCGAGCGGCAGCCAGCCGATCTTCCATTCGGTGCCGCGCTTGTCGGTCCAGCCGACGATCTTGCGTCCGAAACCGATCGAAAAGGCGTCGGCTTTCACTCCGCACCAGCGACCGACGATATAATGCCCATATTCGTGCACGAAGACGAGCGGCCCAAGGACAAGCAGAAACCCGACGATATAGAGCCAGGGCGGAACGTCATGCATGTTCGTATCGGTCCACAAAATGCTGCGCGGCCGCGCGCGATGCGGCATCGACGCTGAATATGTCCTGAAGCGAAGCGGGCGCCGCAGGCGCCTCGGCATCGATCACCCGGCGTACCGTATCGACGATCGCCGGGAAGGATATACGCCCCGCAAGGAAAGCCGCCACCGCGACCTCGTTGGCGGCGTTGAGCTGCGCCGGACGCGCCCCGCCCTCGGCGATCGCGGCGCGGCAGAGCGCGGTCGCGGGAAAGCGCGCCTCGTCGGGCGCCTCGAAGTCGAGCCGCGCGATGCTCGCGAGATCGAGCGGCGCGCACGGCGTCGCCATCCGCTGCGGCCAGGCGAGCGCGCTGCTGATCGGAATCCGCATGTCGGGCGAGCCGAGCTGCGCCAGCGTCGAGCAATCGACATATTCGACGAGGCTGTGGATCACCGACTGCGGGTGAACGAGAATCTCGATGCGGTCGAGCCCGACGGGGAACAGATGATGCGCCTCGATGAGTTCGAGGCCCTTGTTCATCATCGTCGCCGAATCGACGCTGATCTTCGCGCCCATCGACCAGTTCGGATGCGCGACCGCCTGCGCCGGGGTGACGCGCGCCATCGCCTCGGCGCTCATCGTGCGGAACGGGCCGCCGCTGGCGGTCAGGATGATTCGGCGCACCTGATCGATGCGCCCGCCCGCGAGGCACTGGAAGATCGCATTATGCTCGCTGTCGACCGGCAGAATCGTCGCGCCCGATTTGCGCGCCGCGGCGGTCATCAGTTCGCCCGAGGAGACCAGCGCTTCCTTGTTGGCGAGCGCGACGTCGACGCCCGCCTCGAGCGCCGCCATCGTCGGCGCGAGGCCGGCGGTGCCGACGATCGCCGCCATCACCAGATCGGTCGGATGCTGCGCCGCCGCGACAAGCGCGTCGGCGCCCGCCGCGACGCCGATATTCGTGCCCGCGAGCGCTTCCTTGAGCTCGCCATAGCGCGCTTCGTCGGCGATCACGACCAGCTCGGGCCGAAATTCGAGCGCGAGGCGCGCCAGCTCGCCGACATCGCTGTTCGCGGTCAGCACGCTGACCCGCCATGCCTCGCCGTCGCGGCGCACGAGATCGAGGGTCGATTGCCCGACCGACCCCGTCGCGCCGAAGAGCGAGAGGCGGCGCATGATCAGCCGGCCGCCCGCACGGCGATATCGCCCATGAAAGCCAGCGCGCCGAGCAGCAGCGCAACGGGCAGCAGTCCGTCGACGCGGTCGAACAGCCCGCCATGGCCGGGGATCAGCTTGCCCGAGTCCTTGACCCCGGCGCGGCGCTTCATCCAGCTTTCGCCGAGGTCGCCGAACTGCGCGAGCAGCCCCATGAACAGGCCGATCCACAGCGGCACGCCGATGATACCGGCGCGGTCGCCGATCGTCGCGCTGGCGATGAGCGCCGCGACCATGCCGCCGATCAGCCCCGACCAGGTCTTCGAAGGGCTGATCGCGGGTGCGAGACGCGCGCCGCCGAAGGCGCGGCCCGCGAAATAAGCGCCGATATCGGTCGCCCACACCATGCCGAACACCCAGAGCGCGGCAGTCATGCCGAGATGGTCGCGGATGAACCAAAGCCCCGCCATCGCACCGAGAATCGCGAGCGGCCCGAGCAGCATCAGCGCCATCTTCGCGCCGCCGCCCAGCGTCATCGCGCGGACGAGCGCCAGCCATTCGACGACGACGAGCGCGCCGCCGACGAGCAGCAGCAGGCCGAAGGCGATGCCGCCGAACCACAGCGCGGTGCCCGCGATCGCGAACAGGACGATCGCCGATCCCACGCGGGTCCAAAGGTCCGACTTACCAGCCACCATATCTCAAAGCCCCCCGTAGCGGCGCTCGCGCCGCGCGAAATGATCGAGCGCCGCCTGCAGGTCGGCGGGCTTGAAATCGGGCCACAGCGTATCGGTGAAATAAAGCTCGGCATAGGCCGATTGCCACAGCAGGAAGTTCGACAATCGCACTTCGCCCGAGGTGCGGATGAGCAGGTCGAGCGGCGGCAGGTCGGCGGTGTCGAGATGCGCCTCGATCGCCTCTGCCGTGATCGCCCCCGCCGCTGCGGCGGCGGTCGCCGCGCGCACGAGTTCGTCCTGCGCGCCATAGTTGAGCGCGACCGCCAGCGTCGTGCGGCTGTTATGCGCGGTGCGATCGAGCGCCTTTTCGATCAGTTCGACGACATCGGGCGAAAGCGCGCGCCAGTTGCCGATGATCTTGAGCTTCACGTCATTCGCGGCGAATTCGTCGAGGTCGGACAGAATGAAGCGCTTCATCAGCCCCATCAGGTCGCTGACCTCTTCCTCTGGCCGCTTCCAGTTCTCCGACGAAAAGGCGTAGAGCGTCAGCGCTTCCAGCCCCATTTCCGCCGCCGCGCGGACGATCGTGCGCACCGCCTCGACCCCGGCCTTGTGCCCGGCGACGCGCGGCAGGAAGCGCTTCTTGGCCCAGCGGCCATTGCCGTCCATGATGATGGCGACATGGCGCGCGCCGTGGTCGCTCATAAATCCTCCCCGGCACGGGGAGGGGGACCATCGAAGGTGGTGGAGGGGCACATGAGGCCACGCGAAGCGTATGATGGAGGGCGCCCCTCCACCATGCTTCGCATGGTCCCCCTCCCCGTGCCGGGGAGGATCGCGATGGCGGCACCGTCGCGCATGCGTTTAGCCCAAAATTTCCTTTTCCTTCGCCGCCGCCGCCGCATCGATGTCGGCGATGGTGCTGTCGGTCAGCTTCTGGACCTCGGTTTCGGAGCGCTTGCGCTCGTCCTCGCTGATTTCCTTCTTGTTCTCGTCGGTCTTGAGATTGTCCATGCCGTCGCGGCGGACGTTGCGGACCGCGACGCGCGCCTTTTCGGCATATTGGCCGGCGAGCTTCGACAGTTCCTTGCGGCGTTCCTGCGTCATTTCGGGGATCGGCAGGCGCAGCAACTGGCCGTCGACGATCGGGTTGAGACCGAGGCCCGCCGAGCGGATCGCCTTGTCGACCGGGCCGACGTTCGACTTGTCCCACACTTGCACCGCGAGCATCCGCGGCTCGGGAACGCTGACCGAGGCGACCTGGTTCAGCGGCATGTGACTGCCATAGACCTCGACCGTCACCGGATCGAGCAACGCGCTGTTCGCGCGGCCGGTGCGCAGGCCCGCCAGGTCGTGCTTCAGCGATTCGACCGCGCCGTGCATCCGGCGCTCGAGGTCGGCCTTGTCATATTTCGCCATCTGTCTTTCCTCTCTTGATCTCGTCAGTCGGCCTGGCCGACGACGGTGGCAACGCCCTCGCCCGCCAGCACGCGCGCCAGATTGCCGGCCTCGCGGATGTTGAACACGACGATCGGGATATTGTTGTCGCGGCAGAGCGCCACCGCGCTCGCGTCCATGACCTTCAGATTGTCGGCGAGCACGCGATCGTAGCTGAGGCTGTCATAGCGGACCGCGTTCGCGTCCTTCTTGGGATCGGCGTTATAGACGCCGTCGACGCTCGTGCCCTTGAGGAGCGCGTCGCACTTCATCTCGGCGGCGCGCAGCGCGGCGCCGCTGTCGGTGGTGAAATAAGGCGCGCCGACGCCCGCGGCGAAGATCACGACACGGCCCTTTTCGAGGTGGCGTTCGGCGCGGCGGCGGATCACCGGCTCGCACACCTTGTCCATCTCGATCGCCGACTGGACGCGCGTCTGGACGCCGAGTTGTTCGAGCGCATTCTGCATCGCGAGCGCGTTCATCACCGTCGCAAGCATCCCCATATAGTCGGCCTGCGCGCGGTCCATGCCCTTGGCGGCGCCCGCCATGCCGCGGAAGATATTGCCGCCGCCGATGACGAGGCAGATTTCGAGCCCGCGGTCCTTCGCTTCCTTGACCTCGGCGGCCATGCTCGCGACCGTTTCGGGATCGATGCCGAAGGGGGTGGAGCCCATCAACGCCTCGCCCGACAGCTTGAGCAATATGCGTTTCATGCCGGGCAATGCCATGTCGGGGGGAACCTCTTGCAAACTCTATAAATGCGAATGGCGCGCACCCTAGTGAAGGCGCGCGCCATTGCCAAGCGGACTGCCGCGCCTCGGCGCAGCAATCCGTTCCTTCTTTTTAGACGCCGGCGGCCGCCGCGACTTCCGCCGCGAAGTCGCTTTCTTCCTTCTCGATGCCTTCGCCGAGCTGGAAGCGGACGAAGCCCTTGAGCGTGATCGTCGCGCCGACATCCTTGCCGGCCGCGGCGACGACTTCGGCGACCGGGGTCTTGCCGTCCATCACGAAAAGCTGCGACAGCAGCGCGTTTTCCTTGCGGAACTTGGCGATCGAGCCGTCGACCATCTTGGCGACGATCTCGGCGGGCTTGCCCGACTGTGCCGCCTTTTCCTCGGCGATCGCGCGTTCGCGCGCCACGAGGTCGGCGTCGAGGTCATCGCCGTTCAGCGCCAGCGGGTTCGCGGCGGCGACGTGCATCGCCAGCTGCTTGCCCAGCGGTTCGAGAACATCGGCGCCCGCGGTCGATTCGAGCGCGACGAGCACGCCGATCTTGCCCATGCCGGGCGCGGCGGCGTTGTGGACATAGCCGGTGACGACGCCCGAGCCGACCGACAGGATCGCGGCGCGGCGCAGCGACTGGTTCTCGCCGATCGTCGCGATGTTGCTCGTCAGCTTTTCGGCGACGGTACCGCCGGTCGGATAGGTCGCAGCGGCGAGCGCGTCGATGTCGGTGATATTGTTCGCGAGCGCGACCTGCGTCACATCGCGGACGAAGTCCTGGAACTGCTCATTCTTGCCGACGAAATCGGTTTCGCTGTTCACTTCGACGAGCGCGCCCTTGGCGCCGTCGGTCGCGAAACCGACGAGACCTTCGGCGGCAACGCGGCCGGCCTTCTTGGCGGCGGCGGCGAGGCCCTTGGTGCGCAGCCAGTCGATCGACGCCTCGATGTCGCCATTGTTCTCGGCGAGCGCCTTCTTGCAGTCCATCATGCCGGCGCCGGTGCGGTCGCGCAGTTCCTTGACGAGGGCGGCCGTGATCTCAGCCATGGGATATTCCTTTCCAAAGGGGCGGGCGCGTTCGGGCCCGCGGGACGCCCGCGCGCATGGCGGGGCGATAAGTCAAAGGGATGACAGGGACGGCGCGAGCATGATGCCGCGCCGCCCCGTCATGCCCAGAGCGGATTAGGCGTCGCTCTGGCGTTCGGTTTCGGCCGCCGCTTCGGCGGGAACCTGCTCGTCTTCGTTCGGAGCGGCTTCTACCAGCGCCGGTTCGGCGACGGGCTCGACGGCCGCACCCAGATCCTCGCCGCGATCGGCGCGGGCCTGCTGGCCACCGCGGGTCGCCGCCTGGGCCACCGCGTCGCAGTAAAGGCGGATGGCGCGCGCGGCGTCATCGTTCGCCGGAACCGGGAAGGCGATGCCGTCGGGCGAGACGTTCGAATCGAGGATCGCGACGACGGGGATGCCGAGGACGTTGGCTTCCTTGATCGCCAGCTCTTCCTTGTTCGCGTCGATCACGAACATCACGTCGGGAATGCCGCCCATGTCGCGAATGCCGCCAAGCGACATTTCGAGCTTGTCGCGCTCACGCGTCTTGTTGAGCACTTCCTTCTTGGTGAGGCCCGAGGTGTCGCCCGAAAGCTGTTCTTCGAGCGTCTTGAGACGCTTGATCGAGTTCGAGATCGTCTTCCAGTTGGTGAGCATCCCGCCCAGCCAGCGGTGGTTGACGAAATGCTGACCCGACGCGCGGGCCGCATCGGCAATCGGGCCCTGCGCCTGGCGCTTGGTGCCGACGAACAGCACCTTGCCGCCGGCGGCCGAGGTCGACGAGATGAAGTCCAGCGCGCGCGCGAAGAGCGGCACGGTCTGCGACAGGTCGAGGATGTGGATGCCGTTGCGCGCGCCGAAGATATACGGCTTCATGCGCGGGTTCCAGCGGTGGGTCTGGTGGCCGAAGTGGGCGCCAGCCTCGATAAGATTCTGCATCGTGACGACAGGGGCCGCCATAGTCTTTCTCCTTCCGGTTAGTCCTCTGAAAGGCAAGAACCGAGGCATCCGCTGGGGATGGACCCGGCACCGGTATGTGCGCCTTCCATGTGGAATGGGCGGGCCGTTAGCGGGGCTGGCGCGGAAAAGCAAGGGGAGAAGGACAAACGGTGGCGGCGGGATGCACCGCGGGAGAGGAAAAGACTGGTGCCATCGGAAGCGGACCTATCTTCATCGTCATCCTGGACTTGATCCGGTATCCATTCTCGCAGCGCCGGTTGATGGATCGCGGATCAAGTCCGGGATGACGAGAGTCTGAAAATCGCGCTCAACATCTCTTATTTTCGTCATTCCCGCGAAAGCGGGAACCCAGAGCGTGCGTCGGCTGACCCCACTCTGGGTTCCCGCTTTCGCGGGAATGACGAATGATGGGGGAAGATGGGAAATGTCCGCCGCTCTCCCAAAGCCAACGCCCCGAACGCCCTCAATTCATCGACGAAACCAAACGCTTCATCGCAACATCATTGAGAACAAAACAGGAACATGGAACGAAGAACGCAAGGAAACCGTCCAATGGACACAGGTTTCGCACATCGAAGCCGGAAGGACAAGATCATGGTTCAGGTCGCCGCCGCTCTCCTCTTTGCCGTCGCCGCCGGGCTCGGCCTGACCGTCATCCTGGCGATGCTGAAGAATAACGAGACCGCCATCCTGTCGGCGCTGATGGGCGAAGGCGCCTTCCCGGCCGGCGCCGCGCCGCAGCCCGGCCCGGCTTCGCGGGTCATCACGCTGCGCCGGTCGCCCGAACGCCGCGATGCGCCGCGCGCCCTTCGCACCGCCGTCCGCGCCCCGATCAGCCGCGCCGCCTGACCCTGGCGTAGCTCGCGATGCCGAAAGGCAGCAGCGTCACATAGACGGCGCAGACCGCCAGCAAGGTCTGCCACGGCGCGGTGACGAGCGCCGCGCCGAGCAGGCCCACGCCCGCCAGCGCGAACAACCGCCACGACCGGCGCAGGCGGATCGACGACCAGCTGTAGGTCGGGATCGCCGAAATCATCAGCATCGCAACGCCGAGCGCCCAGGGCATCACGACATACCATTCGCGGAACAGGTCGTTGCCGCTCGAAAGCCAGAGATAGACCGGGACGAAGGCGAGCCCCGCCCCCGCGGGTGCGGGAATGCCGGTGTTGAAGCCCGCCGACTTGTGCGGCTGGATGTCGGCATCCATGCGCGAGTTGAAGCGCGCGAGGCGAAGCGCGCAGCCCACCGCGAGCGCCAGCGCCGCAGTCCAGCCGAATTTGGGCGCGTCGTCCAGCGACCACAGGAACAGGATCATCGCCGGCGCGACGCCGAAGGCTATGACGTCGGAGAGCGAATCGAGCTCGGCGCCGAACTTGCTCTGCGCGCGGAGCAGGCGAGCGATGCGCCCGTCCATCCCGTCGAGCACGCCCGCGAAGATCACCGCCGCGAGCGCCTTTTCCCATTCCTCGCCGATCGCGAAGCGGACCCCGGTCAGCCCGAAGCAGAGCGCAAGCGCGGTGATCGCATTGGGCGCGAAGGCGCGCAGCGGGATGCCGCCCAGGCGGCGCTGTTCGGCGTCGACGCTCGTCTGCGGCGCGTCGGACATTATTGCCCGATGCCGTCGAAGATTTCGGACGTGCCGATCCGCGCGATCACCGTTTCGCCCGCGAGCGCGCGCTGACCCAGCAATATCTGCGGGGTCGTGCCCGCGGGCAGATAGACGTCGACACGGCTGCCAAAGCGGATCAGCCCGACACGCTGGCCGGTCTGAAGCTCGGTCCCCATGCTGACGAAAGGCATGATGCGCCGCGCGACCAGCCCGGCGATCTGGGTGAAGCCGATGCGGACGCCGTCGCCGCGTTCGACGACGAAATGCTGGCGCTCATTCTCCTCGCTCGCCTTGTCGAGGTCGGCGTTCACGAATTTGCCGGGAATATAGACGAGCTTGCGCAGCGTCCCCGCGACCGGGGTGCGGTTGATATGGACATCGAAGACGCTCATGAAGATCGACACGCGCAGCATCGGCGCGTCGCCGAGGCCATCGGCGCCCGCGATCTCGGGCGGCGGCAGAACTTCGGCGATCTGGGTCACCAGCCCGTCGGCGGGCGCGATCACCACATCGGCGCCGGTCGGGGTGACGCGCACCGGATCGCGAAAGAAGGCCGCGACCCAGATGGTGATGCCGAACGCCAGCCAGCCGGCGATTTCCCAGCCGAGCAGCCAGAAACACAGCGTGACGACCCCCGCGATCAGCAGGAATTTGCGGCCTTCCGGGTGGATCGACGGCCAGCGCCACTTGATGCCGCCGCCCGGACGATTGGAAGAGAGGATAGAGGACATGCCGGTCTTTCTAGAAAGGCGAACGGTCATAGACAATCGAATAAGCCGCCCCGCGGGTTCCACCACGGCCATTGATCAATCGCGCCGCTTTCCCTAAGGCCCGCTGCAACTCCGACTCCCCAAGGAAAAAGGCTGAACGCATGGGCAAGATCAAGGTAGTCAATCCGGTCGTCGAACTCGACGGCGACGAAATGACCCGGATCATCTGGCAATGGATCCGCGAACGGCTGATCCTGCCCTATCTCGACATCGACCTTCATTATTACGACCTGGGCATCGAGGAACGCGACCGCACCGACGACAAGATCACTGTCGAAGCCGCGAACGCGATCAAGAAGCACGGCGTCGGCGTCAAATGCGCGACGATCACCCCCGACGAAGCACGCGTCGAGGAATTCGGGCTCAAGAAGATGTGGAAGTCGCCCAACGGCACGATCCGCAACATCCTGGGCGGCGTCGTCTTCCGCGAGCCGATCGTGATGAAGAACGTCCCCCGCCTCGTCCCCGGCTGGACAGACCCGATCGTCGTCGGCCGTCACGCTTTCGGCGACCAGTATAAGGCGACCGATTTCCGCGTCCCCGGCCCCGGCAAGCTGCGCTTGGTGTTCGAGGGCGAGGACGGCACGCTGATCGACGAGGAAGTGTTCCAGTTTCCCTCGTCGGGCGTCGCGATGGGGATGTACAATCTCGACGATTCGATCCGCGACTTCGCGCGCGCCAGCCTCAACTACGGCATCGCGCGCCAGTGGCCGGTGTATCTGTCGACCAAGAACACGATCCTCAAGGCCTATGACGGCCGTTTCAAGGATCTGTTCGAGGAAGTCTTCATCGACGAGTTCAAGCCGAAGTTCGACGAGCTCGGCATCACCTATGAGCATCGCCTGATCGACGACATGGTCGCCTCGGCGCTCAAGTGGAGCGGCAAGTTCGTCTGGGCCTGCAAGAATTACGACGGCGACGTCCAGTCGGACACCGTTGCGCAGGGCTTCGGCTCGCTCGGCCTGATGACCAGCGTGCTGATGACCCCCGACGGCAAGACCGTCGAATCGGAGGCCGCGCACGGCACCGTCACCCGCCACTATCGCATGCACCAGCAGGGCAAGGCGACCTCGACCAACCCGATCGCGTCGATCTTCGCCTGGACCGGCGGGCTCAAGCATCGCGGCAAGCTCGACGGCACGCCCGAGGTGACGAAGTTCGCCGACGACCTCGAAAAAATCTGCGTCGCGACGGTCGAAAGCGGCAAGATGACCAAGGATCTCGCGCTGCTGATCGGACCCGACCAGAACTGGCTGACCACCGAAGGCTTTTTCGAGGCGATCGTCGAGAATCTCGACAAGAAGATGGGCGCCTGAGGCCGCAATCCATAAACAACCAAAAAGGTTGGGATAGACATCTAGCCAATCGGGACCGACCTGCATAAGGTCGGCCCCATATGGTATCGGAAACGGACACATCCCTCATCGGCGACGCGCTGGTGGTGTTGGGCGCCGCGGGCGTCATCATTCCCGCCTTTGCGCGCTTTCGTATCTCGCCGGTCATCGGCTTCATTCTCGTCGGCCTGCTCGTCGGCCCGTCGGGGCTCGGATCGCTGACCGGCGATTATCCCTGGCTGCGCCACGTCACCATCGGGTCGGCCGAGGAGATAGCGCTCTTCGCCGAACTCGGCATCGTGCTGCTGCTCTTCTCGATCGGCCTCGAACTGTCGTTCCGCCGCCTGTGGCAGCTTCGCAAGCTGGTGTTCGGCATCGGCGCCGCCGAGCTTTTCGTGGCGGGCGCGATCCTCGGCACCGCGCTGCTGCTCGTTGGCAATCTCTCCACCGCCGCCGCCTATGGCCTCGGCATCGCCCTCGCGCTTTCGTCGACCGCGCTGGTGCTGCCGATCGCGGGAACGAAGTCGGCGGTCGGCCGGGCCTCCTTTTCGATGCTGCTGTTCGAGGATCTGGCGCTGGTCCCGATCATCTTCGTCCTCGCGGCATTTTCGCCCGCGACGTCAGGGAACAGTACCGAACTGCTGCTCACCACCCTGTGGCAAGGCGCGGTCGTCGTCGCCGGGCTGGCGATCGGCGGCTGGTTCCTGCTGCCCAAGATTTTCGCGCAAGCGGCGCGCGCCAAGGATCCCGAGCTCTTCCTCGCCGCGAGCCTGCTCGTGGTCATTGTCGCGGCGCTCGCGACCGCCGCGGTCGGCCTGTCGCCGATTGTCGGCGCGCTGCTCGCCGGGCTGATGATCGCCGAAACCGAATATCATAACGAGGTCGAGGCCATCACCGCGCCGTTCAAGGGGCTGGCGCTCGGGGTCTTCCTGATCAGCGTCGGCATGGGGCTCAATCTCAAGAGCATCGCCGCGCTGTGGCCGCAGCTCATCGCCGCGGTCGTCGGGGTGGTCATCGTCAAGGCGGCTGTCACCGCCGCGCTGCTACGCTTCTCGGGCGCGGCGCGGCGCGGGACCGCGGCCGAGGTCGGCCTGTTGATGGCAAGCCCGTCCGAAACCACGCTGATCGTGCTCGCGACGGCGTTCCAGGCGCAGCTCATCAGCCGCGAAACCGCCGAATTCTGGCAGCTCGTCACCGCGATCGGCCTGACGATCACCCCGCTGCTTGCCCGCATCGGCCACGACATCGCGCGGCGCATCGAAATGCGGAACGCGGATGCCGAGATCGAGGAGGAAGCCCCGCCGCGGCGCACCGTGATCGTCGGCTTCGGCCGCGTCGGGCGGATCGTCGCCGAACTGCTCCGCGAGCATGGACGCCCCTATATCGCGGTCGATGCCGATATCGACACGGTCGCGGCGGCGCGGCGCGACGGCTTCACGGTCCGCTTCGCCGACGTCGCGCGGCCGGGCAGCCTCGACCATCTGGGGATCGAGGTGGCCGACGCCGTCGTCCTGACCATGGACGATCCGGTGCAGCAGCTTCGCATGACGCGCCAGCTTCGCCGCAAATATCCTGACCTGCCGATCATCAGCCGCGCGCGCGGGGCGGACCATGCCGCCGCCCTTTATCAGGCGGGAGCAAGCGAAGCGGTGCCCGAAACGCTCGAAAGCTCGCTGCAGCTTGCCGAGGCGGTGCTGATCGACCTCGGCGTCGCGATGGGACCGGTGATCGCCTCGATCCACGACGTGCGCGCGAAAATGCGCCACGACATCATGACCAAGGGCGATCTCGATCACGAACCGCGCATCCCGAGGCTCAGGACGCCGGGAAGCTAGGACAGTCTCGAACGCGACGAGCGGTTACATGCTGGTTTCGCTCGCCCGTCCCTCCAGCTTCCGGACCATGGCGCGCAATGCGTCGACCTCGGCGGTCAACCGCCTGAATCGGGCATCATGCGCCGCGGCGCGCTTCTCTCGCTCCATCGCCACGGCGAGCCCCCGGGCGGTCGGATCTGCGATATCCTCCAGCGCTTCGCGTTCGTCGTGGCCATAGAGGCTGCCGTCAGGCCGCGGGCCCAGCAGCAGCCATCCCGTCGCGCCCATCGCTTCGGCATGCAGCGGTATCCGCATCGGAAACAGCGGATCGGCGCGGTCGATCTGCATTTTCGCTGCCCCGTCGGCCGGAGCGATGTCCTGCGCCAGCCATGCCTCCACGGCGGCCCCGTCGATATCGCGGACCGCCAGCACGGCATCGCCGATCACGACGGCGCCATGGCTGGCTCGCACACCATCCTCGAGGCGCGCCAGAGCCGCATTCGCCAATATTTCCGCACTCGACGTTTCGCGCAAATCGCCGACCAGCAACGGCAGCCCCCGGCGCAATTGGACGAGGCCGCTACGGAAACGTTTTTCCACCCAATCCGAAACGCGGTGATGCACCGGCACGATCAGCATCGCCGCCATCGCCGCCGCCAATCCGCTGGCCAACGCACCCGTGCTGCGGCCGAGATACTACTCGCCGATGGCTTCGATCAATTTCTCCGAAGCCGCGAAGATACCGACCATTCCAAGCGTCAGGCCGCCATAGACCACCGAATTGCTGATCGTCGCATCGACGTCGAAAAGGCGATACCGAAGCAGCGATATGGTGAAGACGAGACAGAACAGGATATTCGTCATCGACTGTACGGCGACGGCCACCACGGTAAGCCACGCATATACGCCATAATCGGTCGCCGCCTCGATAGGATAATTCAGCGCAGCATTCAGGCAGAACGCCGCGACCATCGCCGCGAAGCCGAAAAGCGCCCAGCGAATTTGCTGCCGCTCGGTCCCGGCCGGCAGGCCGCGGGCGCGGACAAAAATGGCGGCCACGGCCAGGAGATATAGCGATATTTCGATCGCGCCGCCCAAGGCACCGAACACATCCGTGAAAACGAGAATCCCGAAAAGGATGGGCGCAGCCACGAACAGCAGCGCGGACCAGCGCGATGCGAACCGGCCATCGGGGAAGATCGCCAGGATCATCACCGGCAACGACGCCGAAAGAAAATTGATCGCACCTATGGCGATCGAGGCCAGCCCCGATCCCCCCATCGAGCCGCCGCTCGAAAAAATGGCAGCCGCGGTTGCACCACACAGCAGCATCAGGGACGTCCAGGGCGCGAGCGTATCGCGTCCGCGCCGGAGCATGAGAAGCAGAGCGCAGACCCACGGGACGAGCGAATAGCTGATCAGGTTCAGCAGGCCGAAGGCCCAGCGCGACGCACCGGGAAACAGGGCGTAGGGCCGAAGCGCGCGCCGCGCCAACTCGGGATCGCGGGTCAGCGTTCGCGTTACCTGCTCACCCGACGGCTTTCGGATGGTCAGGGCAACCTGACTGCCGATAGCCCCGTCCAGCAGCCTGTCGACCGTCGCCCAATCGGCCTCCGTCACCGGACGGCCGTCGACGGCAACCAGCAAATCGCCGTTGGCGATACCCGTCTTTGCAGCGACGCTATCGACGGCCGGCCCCAGATGAACCCCGTTCATCGTCGTGAGGCCCAGATTGATGGCGGGCGGCACTGTGGTGATGTAGCGATAGGTCGCCGGCAATGAGGCCATCATGGCGATCGATGCTGCGACCAGCATCGTCCACCAGACGGCCAGGAACAGGAGTCGGGGCCTTCCGGTGAGCGGCGCCATACTGTCCGGAAACCAGCGCTTCTTCGTCGATCGTGCGTCTGTCAACTGGCCCCCCGCCACCCGCGCCGCCACGCGAACACCCCGATTGCAATTTTCTAACCGAGGCGCGGCGCCCCCGCAACGGAGATGTCGGGCAAAAGCCATCGGGGCCAGGCCCCGAAACGGAGGTTCCGGCTGGGCAAGACTTTGCGTCCCGGCGAAGGCAGCGCAGGGTGAGCCGGGGCTATCGCCCGCCCTGCGCCGCTGCCTTGTCGAGCGCGGCGGCGTCCGCCAGCGTCATTCCCTTCGGCAGGACCGCCACCGACCACTGGCGCCCCGGCACCAGATATTGCCGCGCGAGCCGCTGGATATCGGCGGGCGTAATCGACGAAATATCGCGATCGATCGACAGTGCCGCCGCGGCGACGCGCGGATCGCGGGTCGCGCCCTCGAGCAGGAACATCCAATAGACGTTGCCGGTCGAAGCCCGCTCGATCTGCTCGCGGATCGGCCCGGCGTTGCGCGCGAGTTCGTCGGCGCCGACCGGATTGGCGACCAGGTCGGCGGCGATATCGCTGGCGATTTCATAGAAACGGCCGACATCCTTCGGCGCCAGCAGGCTGCCGACAACCAGATAGCCGCCGCTGCCATCGAAGCCTGTCGGCCAATGGCTGTCGGCGCTCGGACCATAGCTTGCCCCCTGCTCGGCGCGCAGCCGGTCGAAAAGCCGGTCGTTGAAAATCGCCGCCAATATCTCCAGCCCGTGCGCGTCACGCGGATTCCCCAGGCCTCCGCTCGTCGGCCAGGCGGTCATCGCCGCCGCCTGCCCCTGTTCGCCCTTGTGATAGGCGATCATCGGCGTTGTGTTGTGTTTCGCGAAAGCGACGGCCTGTCCGCTCGGCGGCGCCAGTTCCTGGCGCGGGGACAGCGCGCCCAGCGTGTTCGCCAATATCTGCTTGTAATCGACCGTCGACAGGTCGCCGAATATCTGCACCTCGATCGGCCCGCTCGCCAGCCGCGGTTCCCAAAAGGCGCGAAAAGCAGCCGGGGTCAGCGCCGATATCGCTGCCTTGTCGGGTGCCGACCAGCGCGCGTCGTCGCCGGTCAGCCAGCCTTGCAGATTGCGGTCGAGCACCGCATTGGGCGTCGCATCGTTGAGGTCGTAGCCGGTCAGATAGCCGACGCGCAGCCGCTCGACCGGCGCAGCATCCCAGCGCGGCATCGCGAGCTTCGCCGCCATCAGCTTCATCTGATCGGCCAGATCGGCGGGCCGGCTTTCGGCCGACAGCTCGAATGCATCGTCCTCGACCGAGAAATTCATCTGGATCTGGCGCCCGTTGGTAAGCTGGTCGATCTCATTCTGACCCCACGGGCCGATGCCGCTCGCGACCAGCGCATAATCGCCGGTCCACAGCAGGTTCGGCGCGTCGGCGGCAACGCTGCGATTGCCGGTGCCGAAGCGGACCTTCACCCGCACCTTTCCGGGCTCGACCTGATTGTTCGACACCAGCGCGGTGACGCCGTTGGCGAATGCGATCCGTTCGGCGCGAAGCCCCGGAACCGGCTCCGTCGACACGATCGACCCGGGCTTGCCGATCGGGGGCAATTGCTTGAAATCGACGTTCGCTGCGGCCAGCCGGTCGCCCTGTATCTTCGGCGGCGCGGCCAGCGCCGCGATCAGGGCCGCATCGCCGCCAGGAATCGCGGCCGGGGTCGTCAGCACGACGCGCGTCACGGGCGCGCTGAAGATCGCCTTGCTGATGCCCAGCATCACCTGCGGCGTCGCGGAGGCGCGGATCGCCTTGAACATGTCGACCTGCCCCTGCGGGCTGGCGACCGTCTCGCCAATGTCGACCGCACGCACCATGTCGTCGGCAAGCCGCGCGCCGGGTTCGTTACGGGCGTTGTCGAGTTCCTTGAGCAGAAAGGCCTGAATCTCGTTCGCTTCGCGGTCGATGTCGGCCTGCGACGGCGGCGTCGTCACCGCGTCGGCGATCACCCCGCGCACGTCGGAGAGCGCCGCCTTCCAATCGCTGAGCGGCACGATCTGCGCCATGGTGACGTCGGCGCTGCGGCTGACATATTGCTGCTCGACCGTCGCGACCAGAAAGCTGCCGCCCGCCCGCGCCCGGTTTTCGAGCCGCCGGTTAACCAGCGCCTGCGCGAGATATTCGAGGTAGAGCCGCCGCGTATTCTCGACCGTGTCGATCCGCTTCTTCCACGGCCGGATCATCGCGAGCGTCAGCGCGAGCGGCTGGTTGGGCTCAACGATCACCTTCGCGACAGGCGCCTTGGGATCAGGTTTGCCGAAATCGGGCGGCGTCGGCGCCGGACCGTCCCCCTGCCAGTCGCCATAATATTTGGCGATCAGCCGCGCGAACTCGGCCGGATCGCCATCACCGGAGATCACGACCACCGCGCGATCGGGCCGATACCAACGATTGTGGAACGCCTGCACCGCGGCGGCGCGCGCCGCCGCGAGCGAGGCCGTGGTGCCGATCGGCGAACGATCGCCGAGCAATTGCCCCGCGAAAAGATGCGCGGTGGTGCGGTCGGCGATCCGCTTTTGCGGTCCGTCCGATTCGCGCAGTTCGGCCAGCACGACGCCGCGCTCGGCGGTCACCGCCGCTTCGGAAATTCGGGGTTCGCGCACCATGCCCGCGAGCAATTTCATGCTTTCGTCGAGATTGGCGGGGGTCACGCTCGGCAGGTCGAGTTGATAAACCGTCTGCGTCGGCGTGGTTTGCGCATTGGAATCGCTGCCGAATGTCACACCGAAACGCTGCCAGATGCGCTTCGTCTCGCCATCGGGAATATGCTCCGACCCGCGAAAGGTCAGATGTTCGAGCAGATGTGCAAAGCCGCGTTCGGCGTCACTTTCGAACATCGAACCGACGTCCATGCGGACGCGGATCGACACCTGTCCCGGCGGCACCCCATTGTTGCGGACAGCGTAGCGAACGCCGTTGGGCAGCACGCCGAACTGCCATGCCGTATCGCGCGGAATGTCGCTGCCCGCATAGAGCCAGTCGCTGGCCTGCCCGGCCAGCACCGGAGAGGCGGAGGGCGCGGTCTGCGCAGCGGCGATCGGCGCGAACAGCATCGCGGCGACGGCGCTGGCCGAAAGGAAGGATCGCAGGATAAATGGGGGCGTCAGCGGGGGAGAATAGGACATTGCCCCCTCTTATCGCCTTCGAACCTTGCTGGCCACTGAACTTCGCCCGCCCGCCCTTCCCTCGGGCTCGCGACGGGCGGCTTGCCGCGGGCGCGGCTTGGGCCTAGCCAGACGCGATGGAAACCGCCCCTGCCCCGCTCGCCGCGCTCGTCCAGATGACGAGCGGCATCGATCCCGCCGTCAATCTGGCGACGATCGACCGCGCGCTGGACGAGGCGGCGACAAAGGGCGCGACGATGGCGTTCCTCCCCGAAATGTCGCTGCTGCTCGACCGCAACCGCCCGCGCTCGGCGATGCATATCGTCCGCGAGGCGGACAGCGCCTGGCTCCCGGCGCTCCGGCAGATGGCGCAGCGCCATGGCCTGTGGCTGCACAGCGGATCGATGCCCTTGCTGTCCGACGACGGCGCCCGGCGCGTCAATCGCAGCCATGTGATCGCCGCCGACGGCAGCGTCCGCGCGCGCTACGACAAGATCCACATGTTCGACGTCACCCTTCCGTCGGGGGAGAAATGGACCGAGTCCGCCGCCTATGCCAGTGGAGCGGCTCTCGAAGTCGTCGAAACCCCGCTCGGGCGTCTCGGCCTCAGCATCTGTTTCGACCTGCGCTTTCCCGAACTCTATCGCGCGCTGGTCGATCGCGGCGCCGATCTGATCGCGGTGCCCGCCGCCTTCACCGTCTCGACCGGCGAAGCCCATTGGCACATCCTGCTCCGCGCCCGCGCGATCGAAACGGCGTGCCATGTCGTCGCGGCGGCCCAGAACGGAACGCACGCCGATGGGCGGGCAACCTACGGCCACAGCCTCGCGATTGATCCATGGGGTACCGTGCTGGCCGAAGCGACGGCGGGCAACGCCGATGGCGATCGCGGCTATGATCTGATCCTCGCCCCGATCGCCGCCGATGCCGCCGCGCAGGCACGACAAGCCATCCCCCTCGCCCGATCGCGCGCCATTCGGTCGATCGAAATTTAGGGTATAGTCAAATTCCGTATGTCGGCTTTTCGGCCGGAAGGGAAGGCGACACTCTGCGCCTCATTACTTCGTCATTTCCGCCCAGTTTCGACCATCCGCAGTTCGACCAATGAGCGGTGTTTAATTCCCGGACCCTGAATGCACAAAAGGCCCCGAACTTTCGTTCGGAGCCTTTTGGATTATCTCGGCGATGCCGGATCAGCCGGGGCTGGTCGGGTTGTCGCTGTTGTTGTCCGATGCCAGGATGATGCCACCGATGATCGCGGCCAGAGCAACGAGAGCGATGATCCAGCTCGTGCTTCCTTCGAGTTCGCTTTCGCCGCCGACAACCGACGTGGCACGAGCCGAATCAAGCGAGGTAGCAGCCGAAGCGGCAACCGGGGCCACAATCATCGACGTTGCCGCGAGGGAGATCGCAGCTTTCTTAAGCAGGTTCATCTTCTTCTCCGTCCACTGGAACTAGTCTTATCGAATCACAGCAATGCGTTGGCTATCGCAGTGAATCTACCCAGCCTCTGTAGGCATAGTCATTGCCGATTGCAACGATGATTTGACCTATCCCCCATTTGTTATGAATTTGCTAAACCAGCGAAAAGCGCTGCATCGGCACCAATTCATCCACGTCGGATACGATCGAACGGCTCGCTCGTCACCGGGTAGCCGAGATGATCGGGGATGCACAGATGCGCGCGGCCGTCGCGTTCCTCGACCCACGGCGTGACCAATTCGACCGGAAAATGCCCGGCATGCGCCGAAAAATCGGCGAAGCTGCCCGTCTGCGCCAGCCTCTCCAGATTGCGGCGGGTCGGGAAGATGATCGACACGTCGCCGCGATCGGCCATCGCCAGCGTGTCGGGGGCGCTCGCCCAAAAGATATGGCTGTGCTCGGCCTCCTCGACCGTCAGTTCATGCCCGTGCGGCGGCGCGGCGACGGCATAGAAGCGAGTATCGAAGGTGCGCGCTTCCTTGAAATTGGGGCACCAGCGCGCAAAGGGCACGAGCGATTCGAGTGCGAGTCGCTCGTTCCGCGACTCCAGCATCTTTGACAATAGCGTCCCGCCGAGCAGCGCCTGGCGGATTGCGGCCGTTTCCTGATCGGCGAGCGTCGGCCAGCCGACCGCAAGACCCGTCTCCTCGAGCGTTTCGCGCAGCGCCGCGACCCGCGCCGCGCCCTCGACATCGTCCGGCGCGAAGCCGTGCTGCGCCGCGACCACATAATCGTCGGGATCGATGCGCCCGCCCGGAAACACCACCGCACCCGCCGCGAAAACCATCGTCGTCGACCGCTTGACCAGCAATATCTCGTCGGGCCCGCCCCCGCTTGGGGGGCGCATGATGACGAGCGTGGCAGCGGGGATGGCGTTGTCCGGCACGGCGGACGGCGAAGCGGATGAACTCATGCCAAAACCCTAACCGTGCGCGCCGCGCTTGTCATCCGGCCATTGCAGAGGCGCGGACGAGGGTGCAAGAAGGGCCTCCAGTGGGAGCAGGGCCATGGGAATATTGGAGATTCTGGGTGTCGCCGGCAGTCTCAGCCTGCTCGCAGGCTGGCGGCTCTACCTCACCATTCTCGCCACCGGCATCGCGATGCATTTCGGCTGGCTGCCGCTGCCCGAACATCTGAAGGCTCTGCAGGTTCTCGCCAACCCCTGGGTTCTCGGCGTCGCGACCGTCGGCACGCTCGCCGAATTCTTCGCCGACAAGGTCGCCTGGATCGATTCGGCCTGGGACGCGATCCACAGCGTTATCCGTCCGCTCGGAGGCGCGCTGCTCGCGCTGGCGCTCGTCGACAGCTCCGATCCGGCGTGGCAGGTCGTGGCCTTCCTCCTCGGCGGCGGCGGCGCGCTGCTCAGCCACGGCGCTAAGGCGACGACGCGCGCGGTCGTCAACATCAGCCCCGAACCGTTCAGCAACGCCGCGGTCTCGACCGGCGAGGATGTTGCGACGACCGGGTTGCTCGCACTCGCCATCGCCTATCCCGCGCTCGCGATCGTGATCGCCATCCTGCTCGCCGCCGCCGCGGTGGTGGTGATCGTCGCGCTGCGCCGCCTGCTCCGCAACATCAAGACGACCCTGAAACGCGCGCTCGGCGATCTGCCGCCGGAGGCAAAGCGTTTGCCGCCGGTTTAGGCCAGCGATTCGGCAATCGGTCCTCCCACCACTTCACGGCAGGGAGGATCGGATAGCGATCAACCTGCGAGCAATTCCTTGAGCGGCTTGTCGGTGTCGGCAAGCTGCTCGGCCGTCGCGACGAGCCCGGCGGTGACGATCATCCGCCCCTGGACATAATCTTTGGTCGCATTGACGCAGTCGAGCGCGATCACCCTGCCCGCCTTCAGATAGACGATCGAGAAGCTGCGGCTCGCGATGTCGCCGCGCACTACCGTCTGGTCGTGTCCGGTCGAGAGCCCCGCGGTCTGGAGCTTGAGGTCGTACTGGTTCGACCAGAACCAGGGGATGGCGTGATAGGGCGCTTCGTCGCCAACGATGCCCTTGGCGACGACATTGGCCTGGTCGTTGGCATTCTGCACCGATTCGAGCCGGATCGTCGCGCCCTCGGCAAACGCATTCTCGTGCGCCGCGCAATCGCCGATCGCATAGATGTCGGGCAGGCTCGTCTTGCAATGGCGGTCGACGAGCACGCCGTTTCCACCCTCGGCCCCCGCCGCGATCAGCGGCTCGACCGCCGGGACGATGCCAATGCCGACGATGACGAGATCGGCGGGGATGACCTCGCCGTCCGACAGGCGGACGCCGGTTACGTGATCCGTGCCCTCGATCGCTTCGACCGCGACGCCGAGACGCAGGTCGACGCCATGGTCGCGGTGTTCCTTCTCATAGAAGCGCGACAGATCTTCGCCCGCGACGCGCGCCAGCACGCGGTCGAGCGCTTCCAGCAGCACGACCTTCTTGCCCGCCTTTGTCAGCACCGCCGCCGCCTCGAGCCCGATATAGCCGCCGCCGATCACGACGATCTGCCGCGCAGTCTCCGACGCCGCCTTCATTGCGTCGGCGTCGGCACGGGTGCGCACGCCCTGCACGCCGGGCAGGTCGCCGCCGGGGATCGGCAGCATTCGCGGGGCTCCGCCGGTCGCCCAGACGAGCTTGCCGTAACCGATCGTCTCACCGCCGTCGGTGGTGACGGTGTGTGCCGCGGGATCGACGCTCACCACCCGCTTGCCGAGCAACATCGTCACTTCGCGCTCGTCCCAATATTTGGCGGGGCGAAGCTGGATGCGCTCGAATTCCTTCTCGCCGGCGAAATATTCCTTCGAGAGCGGCGGGCGCTCATAGGGAAGCTCGGGTTCGTCGCCGATGATCGCGATGCTGCCTTCGAATTTCTGTGTCCGCAGCATTACCGCGACCTGCGCGCCGCCGTGTCCGGCCCCCACGATCACCACGTCGAACTGCATAATCCCTCCGTTACGGCGCGCTCGCTTTTCGGCCGTGCCCTTGCACGCCGCAGGCAGCGGCACAACAAACATTGGCTATCAGGCGGACAGTATCACCTCGTCGCGAAGCGCGACAAGCGCCGCGCCCAGCGCCTCGACCTCGGCGTCGCTGCGCGACCCGGCAACGAACGAGGCGGACAGACAGAAACCGGGGGCAATATCGGCGATTCCTGCGGCGACGGTGCAGACGCCGCGGTGGGCATATCCCCGATCGACCGCAAAGCCCTGCGTCGCCGCCGCCGCGACCTGCCGCGCATAGGCGTCGAACGGCAATTCGTCCTGCCAGCGCACCGGGGCATAGCGCCGCGCCAGTTCGGCTTCGCTCACCCCCTGCACCGCGGCAATCGCGCGCCCCGCCGCGCCGCTGCCGAGCGGCTGGCGTTGTCCGTCGGCGAGGCTGAGGCGCATCCCCGCGTCGCTCTCGGCGCGCCCGGCGAGCTGCATGCGGTCGCGCGAGACGACCCGCCACAGCCCGACCGCCGCCTCGGCGCTTTGGGCGAAGCGCGCCATCAGCGACTGCGCGCGATCGGCCAGCCGCGCGGCGCGGGTATCGCGGAGCGCATCGGCCGCCTGCCACGCAACCGCCAGCCGATACTGCTTGGTTCGCGCATCGCGCTCGACCGCGCCCTCGGCGACCAACGTCTTCAGGAGGTTGAGGCAGCTCGACGGGCTGAGGTCGGTGAAACGGCCGATGTCCGACAGCGTCAGCGCTCCCGACACCGCGAGCAGGCGGAGGATGGCGAAAGCCTGCGAGACGGAGCGAACCGGACCAGTCATGGTCCGGAGATATTTTCAACATGATGAAAAATCAATTCCGAATGTTGAAATGATGCACGCGGTCGCTTATCGCGCTATCGACACGAATCGAACGGGAGAGCGGCCATGAGCGGATGCCTTGACGGAAAGGTCGTCGCGATCACCGGCGCCGGGCGCGGCATCGGCCGCGAACTGGCGCTGCATTGCGCGGCCCAGGGCGCGGCGGTGATCGTCAACGATCCCGGCGTGGCGCAAGCGGGCGACGGCGGCGACGCCGCTCCGGCCGAAACGACGGCAGCCGACATCATCGCTGCGGGCGGCAAGGCCATCCCCAATTTCGGCAATGTCGCCGACCCGAAAGAAGCCGCAAGCATCGTCGAGGACGCGGTCGCCAAATTCGGCCGCATCGACGCCGTGGTGAACAATGCCGGCATCCTCCGCGACACCATCTGGCACAAGATGAGTTATGAAGACTGGAAGAGCGTCATCGAGGTCAATCTGACCGGCGTCTTCAATGTCTCGAAGGCTGCGACGCCCTATTTTCGCGAGCAGCAGTCGGGCAGCTTCATCCATTTCACCTCGACCAGCGGCCTGATCGGCAATATCGGCCAGGCCAATTACTCCGCCGCGAAGCTCGGCGTCGTCGCGCTGTCGCAGTCGATCGCGCTCGACATGGCGCGCGCCGGGGTGCGCTCGAACTGCATTGCCCCCTTCGCATGGAGCCGGATGACCGCCTCGATCCCCGCGACGACGCCCGCCGAGCAGGAGCGCGTCAAGCGCATCCAGGAAATGTCGGCCGACAAGATCGCGCCGCTCGTCGCCTATCTCGCCTCCGACCTGTCGCAGGACGTGACCAACCAGATCTTCAGCGTCCGCAAGAACGAGATCGTCCTGTTCTCGAAACCGCGCCCGGTGCGTTCGATGACCAAGCTCGAAGGCTGGACGGCAGAGGCGATCGCCGACGAACTGATCCCCGCCTTTCGCCCAAGCTTCGCGCGCGCCGACGAAGTGTCGGCGCACGTCTTCCCCTACGACCCGATCTGAGGAACAGCCCATGAGCAACCCCGGCATGGACGCGGACGTCTTCGAACAGTTCATCGAGCAGCTTCAGCGCTATGTGCGCGAGCGCCTTCTCCCCGCCGAGAAGGAGATCATCGAGACCGACCGCATCCCCGACGATATTCTCGCCGAAATGCGCGATATGGGACTGTTCGGCCTGACCATCCCCGAAGAGTTCGGCGGCGCGGGGATGAACGTCAGCCAGTATGTCAGGACGATCCACACGATCAGCTATGCGATGCCGGCCTTCCGTTCGATCATCTCGATCAACATCGGCATGTTCGCCTCGGCGCTCAAGAATGGCGGGACCGAGGCGCAGAAGGCCGAGTGGCTGCCGCGCGTCGCTTCGGGCGAAATCGCCTGCTTCGGCCTGACCGAACCCGGCTCGGGATCGGACTCGGCGGGGCTTCAGACGACCGCGACGCAGACCGACAACGGCTGGGTGCTGAACGGCACCAAGCGCTACATCACCAATTCGCCCTTCGCCAAGGTCGGCCTGATCATGGCGCGGACAAGCAAGGAGAATCTGCCCAAGAACGCTCATGTCTCGGCTTTCGTCGTGCCGATGGACGCGCCCGGCGTGTCGATCGGCAAGTCCGACAAGAAGATGGGCCAGTCGGGCAGCCACATCGCCGACATCGTGATGGACGATGTGCGCGTCGGCGGCGAGGCGTTGCTGGGCGGCGAACTCGGCAAGGGGTTCGCCTATGCAATGATGAGCCTCGACAACGGCCGCATGTCGGTCGGCGCCGCAGCGACCGCCTATGCGCGCCGGGCGCTCGACAGCGCGGTGCGCTACGCGACCGAGCGCAAGGCGTTCGGCGAACCGATCGCCAATTTCCAGCTTATCCAGCAGATGCTCGCGCAGAGCGAAATCGACATCTATGCCGCCGAATGCATGATGGCGGATGTCACCCGCCGCGCCGATGCGGGCGAGAATGTCCTGCGCAAGGCAGCGGCCTTCAAGGTTTTCGCGTCGGAGATGTGCGGGCGCGTCGTCGATGCCTGCGTGCAGGTCTATGGCGGCGCGGGCTATCTTGCCGAATATGATGCCGAGCGCTTTTTCCGCGATGCGCGCATCTATCGCATCTACGAAGGCACGACGCAGATTCTCCAGCTTCAGATCGCCAAGCATATGCTGCGCGAATTCGCGGCGGCGAATTGAAGATGAGGAACCGCTTTCCCTCTCTTCCACCGTGCCCCTGCGAAGGCAGGGGCCTATCTCCTGCCCTAACGATACAGAGCAAGCGGTGGCAGGAGATCGATAGCGCCGGAGATGGGCCCCTGCCTTCGCAGGGGGACGGCGGGAAAGAATCTGATGTATAACCTTCTCTCCGCCCTCCCGGTCATCGAGGCGTCGTCCTTCGTCGCCTCCCCCACCGCCGGCCTTTACCTCGCGCAGTTCGGCGCCGAGGTGATCCGCGTCGACCAGATCGGCGGGGGGCCCGATTTCCGGCGCTGGCCGGTGACGGCGGAGAACGACTCGCTCTATTGGGAAAATCTCAATCGCGCGAAGAAGTCGGTCGCGCTCGACCTCGCGCGACCCGAGGGGCGCGAGCTGTTGCAGGCGCTGGTGCGCGCCACGGGCCAGTTCGTCACCAACTTTCCCGCCGGCGGCTTCCTGTCGCACGAATTGCTTGCCGAGGGACGCCCCGACCTGATCACCGTGCGCGTGATGGGCTGGGCCGACGGCTCGCCCGCGCTCGACTATACGGTCAACAACAGCGTCGGCTATCCGATGCTCACCGGGGCGGGGCCGGAACCGGTCAATCATGTCCTGCCCGCGTGGGATTTGCTCACCGGCGCCTATGCCGCCTTCGCGCTGCTCGCCGCGATCCAGCGCCGCGCCGCGACCGGCGAAGGCGGCGAGGTGCGCCTGCCGCTTTCCGACGTCGCGATCGGCACCGTCGCCAATATGGGCGGCCTCGCCGAGGTGCTTTATACCGGCGAGAACCGCCCGCGGCTCGGCAATGCGGTCTACGGCCTGTTCGGGCGCGATTTCACCACCCGCGACGGACAGCGGACGATGATCGTCGTCGTCACCCCGCGCCAATGGGCGAACCTGATCGCCGCGCTGAATCTCGGCGAGGCGGTCGCGGCGGTCGAGGCGGCGCGCGGCGTCTCCTTCGCGAAGGACGACGGCCTTCGCTTCACCCACCGCGACGCGCTCTATCCGCTGTTCGAGCGGGCGATCGCGGCGCGCGACCATAACGACCTCGCCGCTGCGTTCGATGCGGGCGGGATCGTCCATTCGCCCTATCGCACGATGCTCGATGCCGCGAACGACCCGGCGCTGGTCGCGGACAATCCGATCTTTGGAAGCGCCGCCAACCCCAGCGGCTTCGCCTATCCCGCCGCGGGCGCCTTCGCCACGATTCCGCAGGCCGAGCGCGAGCCGCCGCGCCCGGCACCGCGCAACGGCGAGCATAGCGAAGAAGTCCTGGCCGCCCGCCTCTCGCTTTCCTCGGGCGAGATCGCCCGCCTGATCGATGCGGGGATTGTCGGTGTCGGTTGAATCCCTTCCCCTCGTCACCCCGGACTTGATCCGGGGTCCATTCTCTCAACGTTGCTTTGAATGGACCCCGGATCAAGTCCGGGGTGACGAACCAGCTTACCCTTCGGTACTCGACGGAGACATAATATGACCCTGCGCCGCGCCGCTATCGTCGCCCCCATCCGCACCGCCGTTGGCAAGTTCGGCGGTTCACTCTCATCAATGACCGCGGGCAGCCTTGGCGCGGTCATCCTGAAGGCGCTCATGGAGCGGACCAAGATCGACCCCGCGCGCGTCGATGACGTCGTCTTTTCGCAAGGCTATGGCAATGGAGAGGCGCCGTGCATCGGCCACTGGTCGTGGCTCGCCGCCGGCCTGCCGCTCGAGGTGCCGGGGTACCAGCTAGACCGCCGCTGCGGCTCGGGGCTGCAGGCGATCGTCAATGCCGCGATGATGGTCCAGACCGGCATGTCCGACGTCGTCGTCGCGGGCGGCGTCGAATCGATGTCGAATGTCGAGCATTACAGCACCGACATCCGCAAGGGCGTGCGCGCGGGCAACCTCACCCTCCACGATCGGCTGACGCGCGGGCGCGTCATGTCGCAGCCGGTCGAGCGCTTCGGCGTGATCACCGGCATGATCGAGACGGCTGAAAATCTGGCGAAGGATTATGGCATCGGCCGCGAGGCGTGCGATGCCTATGCGGTGCGCAGCCACCAGCGTGCCGCCGCCGCCTGGACGAACGGCCTGTTCGACGACGAACTGGTGCCGGTGTCGGTGCTGCAGAAGAAGGGCGATCCCATCGTCTTCGCGCACGACGAGGGCTATCGCGCCGACGCGAGCATGGAAACGCTCGGCAAGCTGCGCGCGCTGGAAGGCGGCGTGGTCACGGCGGGCAATGCGAGCCAGCAGAATGATGCGGCCGCCGCCTGTCTCGTCGTCGCCGAAGACAAGCTCGAAGAACTCGGTCTCGAACCCATCGCCTGGTATCACAGCTCGGCAGCGGCAGGATGCGACCCGAGCCGTATGGGCATCGGTCCCGTTCCCGCGGTCGAACGGCTGTTCGCGCGGAACGGCCTCGGCTGGAGCGACATCGACCTCGTCGAGCTCAACGAGGCCTTCGCGCCGCAGGTGCTCGCGGTGCTCAAGGGCTGGGGCTGGTCCGACGACGACAGCCGGAACGAGATTCTGAACGTCAACGGATCGGGCATCTCGCTCGGCCATCCGATCGGCGCGACCGGCGGGCGCATCCTCGCCAATCTGACGCGCGAACTGGTTCGCAGGAACGGCCGCTATGGTCTTGAAACCATGTGCATCGGCGGCGGCCAAGGCATCGCGGCGATCTTCGAGCGCGCCTGATGGACTTGCGCTCCGCCCTGCAAGCGGCACAGACTTATCGCGGTGCGGCACAGGCGGCGCTCGCCGAACGACTAGCGGTGCGGCCGATCGATCGCGAGCAGCGCGCGGCGCACGGCTTTGCCTGGGTTGCGACGACGGTGGCAGCGCTAGAAGCGACACTGGATTGGTTTGAAGCGGGCAATGCCGCGAACCCGCTCGACGCGAAGATAGCTACCCTCGCCTTCGCCGAAGGCATTGGCCAGCTCACCGGTGGCCTGCCGATGGGGCAGAACGAGATGTTCCGCCCCGCCGACCTCGGTCTCACCGCCGCCGCGCGGGCGCTGGCGGACGCCTGCGCCGACCTGCTCGACACCGACCATGCCGCAACGCGCGCCGCGGTCGCCGCCGCGCTCGCCGAAGGCCATTGGCCGAGCGAGACGCTGCACGACGCCGACCTCGACGCGATCCGCGAGCAGTATCGCCGTTTCACCGATGCCGCGATTATCCCCCACGCGCACGGCTGGCACCTCGCCAATGACCTGATCCCCGACGCCACCGTGCAGGCGATGGCCGAACTCGGCACCTTCGGCGTCTGTATCCCCGAGGAATTTGGCGGCCTCGGCCTTGGCAAGCTCGTGATGTGCCTCGTCACCGAGGAACTGTCGCGCGGCTGGATCGGCGCGGGCTCGCTCGGTACGCGCTCGGAAATCGCGGGCGAGCTGATCGCGATGGGCGGCACCGACGCGCAGAAGGCCGAATGGCTGCCGAAGATCGCGAGCGGCGAGATATTGCCCACAGCGGTGTTTACCGAACCCGACGTCGGCTCCGACCTCGGCTCGCTCCAGACGCGCGCCCGGCGCGAAGATGACCACTGGGTCATCGATGGCGCAAAGAACTGGATCACCCATGCGAGCCGCTCAGACCTGATGACCCTGCTCGCGCGCACCCTCCCCGACGCCAAGGGCTATGCGGGCCTCTCGATGCTGCTCGTCCCCAAGCCGCGCGGGACCGAGGCCGATCCCTTTCCAGCTATCGGCATGACCGGCAGCGAGATCGAAGTGCTCGGCTATCGCGGGATGCGCGAATATGCGTTGCAGTTCGACGGCATGACCACGCCCGCCGACGCGCTGCTCGGCGGCGAGGAAGGGCAAGGTTTCAAGCAGCTCATGCGCACCTTCGAGGGCGCGCGCATTCAGACCGCCGCCCGCGCGGTCGGGGTCACGCGCCGGGCGCTCGAACTCGGGCTCGACTATGCGCTCGCCCGCAAGCAGTTCGGAAAAACGATCGTCCATTTCCCGCGCGTCGCCGACAAGCTCGCGATGAGCCTCGTCGATTTCATCATGGCGCGCGAACTCTCCTACGCCGCCGCGCGCGCCAAGGATTCGGGCAAGCGTTGCGATATCGAGGCGGGAATGGCGAAGCTGCTCGGCGCACGCGCTGCCTGGTCGAACGCCGATGCGGCGCTGCAGATTCACGGCGGCAACGGCTATGCGCTCGAATATGAGATCAGCCGCGTGCTGTGCGACGCGCGCATCCTCAATATCTTCGAGGGCGCGGCGGAGATTCAGGCGCAGGTGATCGCGCGCGGGCTGACCGGAGGACGCAATTGATGACCGACTGGAGCGCATGGATCGGCCGCGAGGATGAGCGCCGCGACCATATCGATCCGGCCGCGGTGGCGCGCTGGCTCGCGACGCTTGACCGCCCCGCCCCGGCGGACGGCAGCGTCCCGCAGGCTTATCACTGGTGCCTCGGCCTGCCCGATGCGCCGACCGCGAGCCTCGGCGCCGACGGCCATCCGGTGCGCGATGACAGCGACGACAGTTTCCTGCCGCCGATCCCTCTGCCGCGCCGCATGTGGGCGGCGAGCAAGGTCGAATTTCTCAGCCCCCTGCATCCCGGCCAATCGGTGGTGCGCAGCTCGCGCGTCGCCGCGATCACCGAGAAACAGGGCGGCAGCGGCACGCTCGTCTTCGCCGAGGTCGCCCACGAAACCCGCGGCGACGGCGAACTGGCGGTGCGCGAGACGCAGTCGATCGTCTTCCGCGAGCCCGCGCCCGCCGGCGCGCCGCCCGCCCCACCGCCGCCCGGCGACGACAGTTTCGATCCGTCGCCGTGGGACGCGCACCGGATACTCATTCCGTCGGAGGCGCTGTTGTTCCGCTACTCGGCGCTGACCTTCAACAGCCACCGCATCCACTACGACTTTCCCTATGCAACGCGTGAAGAGGGCTATCGCGGCCTCGTCGTCCACGGCCCACTCACCGCCACCCTTCTACTCGACCTCGCGCAGCGGCGGTTCGGCGACAATGCCGTCAGGCGCTTCGACTTTCGCGGCACCTCGCCCGCGATCTGCGGCGAGAAGCTGTACCTTGCGCTGCGCGGCAGCGGCGATGCGATCGAGCTCGGGGCCTTTGCGGCCGACGGGCGGCAGGTGATGGCGGCGACCGCGTCCATCTGACCGGGCGCGCATTTCCCCCTTCCATAAGATCGCGATGCGATTAAGCGGAGGTCATGCGTCTCGCGACCATCACCAACTGGGCCTATGGCGCGACGGTCGTGCTGACGATCGCTTCGTCGACGACGATGCTGCTCGCCTCGAACGCGCAGCAGCGCGAGCGCGAGGCGGTCGAGCAACGCTACCGGCTCGATCAGGCGACCGCGACGCTGGGCGACGACATTTTCGCGCTGAGTGACCGCGCGCGCCAATATGTGAACAGCGGCGACGCGACCTATCTGGTCGGTTACCGCGCCGAAGCGGCGGCGCTCAAACCCGTCGAGCAGCGGATCGCGCATATCGGCGATGCAGGTGCTTCCGAAAGCGAGCTCGCGGCGCTCGGCGAGGCAGTGCGGATTGCCGACCTGCTCCGCGACGAGCAGAGCGCGGCGCTGGCGGCGCATGAAAAGGGCGATGAAGCACAGGCGCGCCAGATCCTGTTCGGCGCCGAATATGAGCGGCAGCTCGACCGCGCCGAAATGGACCTCAGGCGCTTTCAGGACCGGCTCGAAAGCCGTACCGAGCGGCAGGTCGCGGCCGCCACCGACCTGTCGCGGCTGTGGAAGCGCATTTCGGAGATCGTGCTCGCGCTGACCGCGCTGCTCGTGCTCTGCGTCCTCTATTTCGTCTTCAAGCAGCGCGTGCTGCATCCGGTCGTCAAATTGAGCGACGTCGTCAACCGCCTCGCCCGGCAGGATTTCGAGGCCGAACCACCCGCGATCGACCAGATCGACGAGATCGGCGACATGGCGCAGGCGATCCGCATCTTCCGCGAGAACGGCCTCGAACGCCTGCGGCTGGAGGCCGAGCGCGATGCCGACCGGTCGATGCGCGACCTGCTGTCGCGGATGACGCAGCGGCTGCAGGGCTGCGACACGATGGATGATCTGAAAGAGGTCGTCGGCCGCTTCATGCCGGAGATCGCGCCGGGACTCGCCGGGCGCCTCTATCTGCTCGACCGGCGGCGCAACATGGTGGTCGAGGCGACCAACTGGCTCGATCCCGTTCATTCGAGGCCCGAATTTTCGGCGCTTTCCTGCTGGGCGCTGCGGCGCGGCGTTCCGCACCGGCCCGCGGGCGCCAGCATCGACGTGCCATGCGATCATGTCGAGCGCGTCGGCGAAGCACCGCTCGACACGCTGTGCCTGCCGCTGATCGCGCAGCGTGAGACGCTGGGGCTGCTCTATCTCGAACCCAAGGATACGGAGGGCGACGGCCTGACCGGCCCCGAAATCTATCTCGACATATTGGCGGAGAATATCGGGCTCGCGGTCGCCAACCTCCAGCTCCGCGAAACGCTGCGCGAGATGGCGCTCGCCGATCCGCTCACCGGCCTGCCGAACCGGCGGCAGCTCGACCAGCTTCTGGAGGTGCAGCTCGCGCAAGCCGAACGGCTCGGCCGCGATCTCGGCTGCCTGATGGTCGACGTCGATCATTTCAAGCGCTTCAACGACGTCCACGGCCACGATGCCGGGGACATGATCCTGCGCGAGGTCGGGCGCGTGCTGGCGAGTTCAACGCGCGAAGCGGGGCTCGCCTTCCGCTATGGCGGCGAGGAGTTCATGGTTCTGCTGCCGGGGTTTTCCGCCGAGCAGGCGAACGCGCGCGCCGAGGAGATCCGGCAGCGGATTGCCGGCCTGCAGCTCGGCAGCGAAGCCGGCAATCTCGGCCCCGTCACCGTCTCGATCGGGATCGCGATCACGCCGCTTCATTGCCCGCCCGACCGGCTGGTGCGCACCGCCGATGCCGCGCTGCTGCGCGCGAAGGCGATGGGACGCGACCGCGTCGAGATGGCGCAGCAGCGCGATTCCTTCGCGGCCACCTGACGCTAGGCGGGCTGCGTCGCCTTCTTGCGCCGGACGATCGTCTGGGCATTGGTATATTCGAGCAGGCCTTCGACTCCGCCCTCGACCCCGACACCCGACTGTTTCATGCCGCCGAACGCCGCGGTGGGCGACAGATGCTGGACCTCGTTGACCCAGACGGTGCCGCTCGCGATGCGCTCGGCAATCGCGAACGCCTTGTCCTCGTCCGCGCCCCAGACCGAACCGCCGAGGCCGTAATCGGTGGCATTGGCGCGTGCGACGACCTCGTCGAGATCATCGAATTTGAGGAGCGGCAGCACGGGACCGAACTGCTCCTCCTGCACGATCCGGCTGTCCTCGGGCGGATTGTCGAGGATGGTGACGGGGATGAAATAGCCCGGCACCTCCGCCGCCTCACCCCCGACGAGGAACTTGTAGCCCTTGTCCTTGGCATCCTGAATCAGGTCGAGCACGCGGCGATATTGCGCCTCGTTGTTGATCGGGCCGATTTGCGTGCCCTGTTCGGACCCGTCGCCGACCTTCACCGTCTTCGCATAGGCGACGAGCGCTTCCTTCAGCGGCTCGTATATGTCCTTGTGAACATACATGCGTTTGGTCGCGATGCAGATCTGGCCATTGTTGCGGAATGCAGCCCAGAACAGCTCCTCGGCAACCTTCTCGACATCGACGTCGGGCATGACGATCGCGGCGTCGTTGCCGCCAAGTTCCAGCGTCACGCGCTTGAGCGTCGGCGCCGCCGATTCCATCACCCGGCGCCCGGTGGCGGTCGAGCCGGTGAAGCTGATCTTGTCGAAGCCCTTATGGCTCGTCATCCACGGGCCGAGCGCATCGCCGCCGGTGACGATATTGAGCACCCCCGGCGGCAGCATGTCCCTGACCAGTTCGCCGAACTTGAGCGTCGCCAGCGGCGTGAACGGCGAAGGTTTGAGCACCATCGTATTGCCCGCGAGCAGCGCCGGACCGACCTTGAACATCGCGAGGATCATCGGAAAATTCCACGGCGCGATGGCGCCGACGACGCCGAGCGGGACGTGGCGCGTCTCGCTATAGCGTTCGTCGCTGTCCTCGTTGACCGTGACCGGCAGATCAAGGCTCGCGGCGCCCATCAGCCAATAGCCCGCGCCCATGATCTCGCCCTCGGCCTCGGCGTGCGGCTTGCCCTGCTCAGCGGTGAGCAGGCGCTTGAAAGCGTCGGCGTTGGCGAGCACCGCCTGCCCCATCGCGTTCAGCGCGGCCTTGCGTTCGGCGATCGGTGTCGCGGCCCAGCCGGGAAAAGCGCCGCGCGCAGCGGCAATGGCGCGGTCAAGATCGTCCCGGCTCGCATCGGGAACGCTGGCGATCACCGCTTCGGTCGCGGGGTTGCGTACATCGAAGCGCGCGCTACCGGCCTCCAGCTTGCTGCCGATCAGCATCGCATAGTCGCGGTCGAATTCCATCGTCTCTCTCCAGCTTTGTCGGTTTCTCAGGGTATCAGCACGACCTTGATGCACTCGCCGCGCGCCTGCGCGGCGACGGCTTCGTTGATCCGGGCGAGCGGAAAGGTCTGGATGAGCGTGTCGAAGGGGAAGCGTCCCGCGGCGTGATGCGCGATCAGTTCGGGGATGAAGCTTTGCGGGTCGCTGTCGCCCTCGATGATCCCGATGATGCGGTGCCCCGGAGTCATCAGCGCGGCGATGTTGACGCTGATCGCGGCGTCGCGTTGCGCGGGCACGCCGACGAGCCCGATCGCGCCATGGCTGCCGAGCGCGGCAAGCCCCGCCTCGATGACGGGCACGACGCCGCTAGTGTCGAACGCGAAATCGAGCCCGGCCGGAACGATCGCGCGCAGCGCTTCGGCCAGATCGCCGGCCTCGGCCGGATCGACGACATGCGTCGCGCCGAGCCTCCCGGCGATGTCGCGCCGCGCGGCGATCGGTTCGACGAGGATGATCGTCGAACATCCCTGGATCACCGCACCCATCACCGCCGCCAGCCCGACCGGGCCGCCGCCGAAGATCGCGATGCTCGACCCCGCGGGGCAGGCGAGCGAGTTCATCACGCCGCCCGCGCCGGTCTGGAACCCGCACCCCAAAGGCCCGAGCAGTTCGAGCGCGACCTTCGACGTATCGACCTTCACCACGTTGCGCGCGCGCGTGACGGTCAGCGCCGAGAAAGAGGACTGACCGAAGAAATGCGACGTGATCCGCTCATCGCCCTTCGCATAGGCGGTCGAGCCGTCGTCGAGCCGCATCCCGGCATAGTTCAATGGTACGAAGCTCTGGCAATAGCTCGGCAGATGCTCGTCGCAGCGCGGACAGGCACCGCAGCTCGAAAAGCCGACGACGACCGCGTCGCCGACGGCGAGGCCTTCGACGCCCTCGCCCACCGCCTCGATCACCCCCGCGCCTTCGTGACCGAGCACGCCGGGCAGCGCGAAAGGCGCGAACTGGTCGCGAAAGATCAGGTCGGTGTGGCAGAGCCCGACCCCCGCGATCCGCACCCGCACCTCGCCCGCGCGCGGCGCCTCGACCGCAATCGTCTCGATCGTGAAATCGCCGCCGGGCTGTCGCACCACGGCGGCCGTCGCTTCGGTCATATCCTTCTCCGTTCAATGAAGCCCGCGCCGCTCCTGCTGGCGATAGTCGCTCGGTGCCATGCCGAACCAGGCGCGGAAGGCGCGGCTGAAATGGCTCTGGCTGGTAAAACCCGTCGCCTCGGACAGTGCCGCGAGGCTGAGGTCGGTCTGGACGAGCATCTGCTGCGCGCGGTCGAGCCGCGCCTTCATCACATATTGATGCGGCGAAATGCCCGTCGCTTTCTTGAACAGGCGGCAGAAATGCGACGGCGTGACCCCCGCGACCGCGGCCATCGCGTCAAGGCTGTGCTCTTCCGCCGGGTTGGCGAGCACCGCGTTCATGATCTTGTGGAGGCGGTAGGCCGAAAAATCCGACACGGGGATTTCAGTCGGATTGCCATGCGCGGGCGGTCCCGAAAGAATATGCGCTTTCAACGCATTGACCATCGCCGAGACATAGGCGGTGCGCTCCTCGGCCTGCGGCGCGTAGAGCTCGGCGAGAATCTGGCGGGTCAGCGCGACCCCTAGCGGATCGGCGAAAGCAAAGCGCATCCGGCTGAACTGATCGGCGTGCGGCTGCCCCGCGAGCACGTCCGACGACATCGACAGCGTCACGACATCGAGTTCGCCATCAACGAGCCAGCCGGTCGGCATTCCCGCGGGGACGATCGTCGCGCAGCCGGGGATCGAGCTGGTCTCGGTCCAGCCGTCCCTATCCCACGTCTTGACCTGCGGCTTGCCCGCGACATGGACGGTGAAGATCGGCTGCGGCAGCGCGGGCAAGGTGTAGCTGCCAACGAACTGGCGCCAGCGGCAGAGCGACCAGCCGTCGCCGAACGATCCCATCTCGACATCGGGCGCGCGGCCGAGGACGTCGCAGATGATCTCCTTATTATCCCAGACGCTGTCCTGTTTCACGTCACCAGCCTGACCTCGAGCCGCTTGAAGCCGTTGATGAAGTTCGACCGCACGCGGCGCGGCGCTCCCACGACCTCGAAGCGCCGAACATGCCGCGCCATCCACGCAAAGGCCAGCCGCAATTGCATCTCGGCCAGCCGCGATCCGACGCAGACATGCACCCCCGCTCCAAAGGCGAGATGCTGACGGATCGGACGCGTCACGTCGAAGCGGTCGGGATCGGCGAAGATTGCCGGATCGCGGTTGCCGGCGGGATAGAAGACGACGACCTTGTCGCCCTTGCGAATCGCCTGTCCGCCGAGTTCGGTGTCGCGCGTCGCGGTACGGCGCATGTGGATCACGGGGCTGGCATAGCGCACCATTTCCTTGACCGCGTTCGGCAGCAGATCGGGGTCGGCGCGGATGGCATCCCATTGGTCGGGGTTGTTGGCGAAAGCGATCAGGCTGTGGTTGATCGAGTTGCGCGTCGTCTCGTTGCCGCCGACGAGCGCGAGGATCAGATTACCGATGAAATCGCCGAGCGGCACCGGCTCGCCACGGATTTCGGTGTTCGCGAGCAGCGAGGCGATGTCGGGTCCGGGCCTCGCGCGGCGTTCGTCGAACAGTGCGGCGGCAAAGCCCATGAATTCCTGCATGATCGCCGCCATCGCTTCGGGCGACTGGCGGAAATCGGGATCGTCCTCGCCGACGAAAGCGTCGGTCCAGCGGTGGAGATCGTGCCACATGTCGGCGGGCACGCCGAGCAGTTCGGCGAGCGTCAGCAGCGGGAGCGGAACGGTCAGCAGCGGCAGGATGTCGACCGTCTCGTTCAAGGGGACGTCGGCGAACAGCCGCTCGACCCGCTCGGCGATCCGCGCCTCGATCCCGTCGAGCCGCCCGGGCGAGAGCGCGGGCATGACGAAGCGGCGATATTGGGTGTGGGTCGGCGGATCGCGCGAGATGAAGGGGATGCCGATCGCCGCCTCGCCTGCCCCGGTCAGCCCGACCTCATTCTCGTTGAAGATGCGGTGTCCGCCATTTTCATGCGCCGAGGAGAAGAGATCGGCCTGTCGCGATACCGCGATGATGTCGTCGAACCCCAGCACCGCCCAGAAGCCCGCGCCATCGACCTCCGGGTTCCAGTGGACCGGGCCTGCGGCGCGCATCGCCGCAAGCTCGGCATAGGGCATGGCGCCGACATAGAGATCGGGGTCCTTGAGGTCGATGGCCGCCACGGTCAGAAGCCGTAGCGCAGGCTGACGCCATAGGTGCGCGGCGCCGATGGGACGAGAAAGTTGAACGGGAAACCCGCGCCGCGCAGGTCAAGCCCATAGCCATAGGTCTTGCGATCGAAGAGATTGTTGGCGAACAGCCGGACGGTCAGCGCGTCGTTCGACCAGCTCAGCGCCGCGTTCACCTTGGCGTTCGCGCCCTGCTGCAACTCGCTGTTCACCTGCGGCGTGCCGGGCGCGTCGATCTCGTTGAAGGGCGAGAAATATTGGCGGCTCGAATAGGCCATATTCGGCGCGAAGGTCAGCGTGCCCCCCGCGATATCGACCATGTCCCACTCGAAGCCGAGCTGCGCGGTGAGCTTGGGCGCAAAGGGAAGCTGGTTGCCCGAAAGGTCGGCGCCTTGCAGCGTCAGCTCCTTATATTTGGAATGCAGCCAGCCGAGCGACGCATCAATGCGGAAGCCATCGACAGGACGCAGCGTCGTTTCGACTTCGAGGCCATAGACTTCCGACGAGGGCGCATTGACGAGAAAGGAAACCGGCCCCGCCCGCGTGTCCTGAAGCTGCTGGTTGGAATAGTCATAGTAGAAAGCCGATGCGGCATAGGTGAGCAGACGCCCGCCCGCGCGGCCCTTGATCCCGACCTCATAGGCGTTGACCCGCTCAGGCTCGATATAGGAAATGCCGCTCGACGAGGTATAGCCGCCGCCGTTGACCGCCCCGGCGCGATAGCCGCGGTTGTAGCTGGCATAGAGCAGCATCCCGCTGTCGAAAGTATAGCTCAGGGCAACGCGCCCCGTCAGCGCATGGTTGGTGTCGGCGAGCGCGAAGCGTGCGGCGGGATCATAGGGACAAGTGCCCGCGACGCCCGCGCAGGGCACCGTCGTCGCAATCGGTGTGTCAGGATCGTCGACCCCGCCGACGAACAGATAGGCGAAGGCGTCGTCGTAGCGCGATTTGTCCGTGGTGTAGCGCGCGCCCAAGGTCAGCACGAGCCGGTCGGAGAGGTCGATGTCGGCCTGGCCGAACGCCGCATAGCTTTTGCGCACCTGCCGGTAATGCTGAAAGAAGCCGCCCGCCGGGGGCAGCGGCAGGTTGAACCGGTTGTCGGTGATGTTGCGGTCCCAGCCATAGAAGAGCCCGCCGACGAAGGTGATGCCGTCGCCGTCGTAATTGGCGCGCAATTCCTGGCTGAACTGGCGGTAGCGCGAGCGCCAGTTGATATCGAGCAGATCAAGCGGCGACCCGTCGGCCGCCTGCTGCAGGTCCTGCTTGCCGCCGTCGTAGCTGGTGATCGAGGTCAGGCTGAGCCGGTCGTTCAGTTCGAGCGCGATATTGGCCGAGAAGCCCCAGGCGTCGGTACGGTTCTCGCCAATGCGATTCTCGTCGGTCTCGAAGAAGCCGAGCCCGGTGCGAAAGGCGCCCAGGCCGTGGACCGCCGCCTGCGTCCCGCGATCACGCCCACCATAGGCGCGCAGCACGATGTCGAGCGTCTCGACCGGCTTAAACCGCAGCGACGCGCGGCCTTGCAGCGTGTCGACCGACGCCGCGTCGCGCCCGCCGGGAAAGACATTTTTGATCTGTCCGTCGCCCTTCGCATAATTCACCGCGAGGCGAAGCCCCGCGACATCCTCGGCGAGCGTCGCCTCAGCGGCGCCCTGCGCGGTGATCGTGTCGAAATTGGCGTAACCGAGCTGGGCATAGCCGTTCGCACCCGACAGCCCCGGCTTCTTCGTGATGAAGTTGATCGCGCCGCCGGTGGTGTTGCGCCCGAACAGCGTTCCCTGCGGCCCGCGCAGCACCTCGATGCGGTCGAGGTCGAACAGGCCCATGCCGTGGCTGGTGCGCGGCGCCAGATAGACGTCGTCGAGATAGACCCCCACGGGCGACGCCTGATTGCTGTTATACTCGTTCGCGACCCCGATGCCGCGCAGCGAGAAATTCGGCTGCGTATCGCCATAGGGGCTGTTGATCTGAAGATTGGGGACCGCATCGCCGAGCTGCGCCGAATTGGTGATGCCGCGTTCGGCGAGCGTATCGCCGCCGAGCGCGGTGACCGCGAGCGGCACGTCGAGCAGCGATTGTTCGCGGCGCTGCGCGGTGACGACGATGTCGCCGTCGGCGGCGTCGGTCCCGGCGGGCGCGCCGCCCGTCTCTTGCGCCAGCGCGGCGGTCGATGTCGAAATTGCGAGCGCGGCGAGAAGCGCGCGTGAAAAGGCCATGCTTGCCATATCATCTCTCCCGATCGAGGCCTCTGCGAACCTCATGGGAAAGAATTAGTTCGGCGCCCCCCGCGTGGCTTTAGCCTCGCCTGCAACGAGATTTGACATTTCTTGCGCGCCAGGCGCCCCGCCTGACGCTCCCGATCAGGGAATGATGACGCCAGTTTCGGTCTTCACGCGGTCGAGAGCGATCAGCGAGCGGAAGCTTTCGATGGCAGGATTTTCGACAAACAGGCGCCGCGTCAGCGCCTCATAGGCGGGCATGTCGATCGTGACGATCACCAGCGCAAAGCTGATCCCGCCGGTGACATAATAGCATTGCTGGATTTCGGGCGTGGCCCGGAACAGTGTCTTGGCGGCCTCAACCGTCGCCGCATGTTCGTCGATCAGCCGCACCTCGACGATCGAGGTGATAGTCAGCGCCGCCGCCGCCGGATCAAGGAGCGCGACATTCGCCCGGATGATTCCGGCCGCCTCCATCGCCGCGATCCGTCGCTGCACCGCCGCCGCGGAGAGGTTGACCGCTTCGCCAATCTCGCGCTGCGGCATCTTGTTGTCGCGCTGGACGAGGCGAAGGATCGCCTTGTCGAACGAATCGAGCGCGCGCGGGGAACGGTTGGCGGGACGGGACATGGATGCACTTTTGTTGCATTTACCGGTGCGATCAAGAGCGCTTCGCTCGCCCCGTCGATGCTATCGCCGCGCCGTTCGATAGCAAAGGAATCGGGGCCATGGCGCAAGGCGGAAAGGCGACTCTCGCCGGGGTGGCATATGGCATGGGAGCCGGCGCGCTCTGGGGTCTCGTCTTTCTGGCGCCGCAGCTCGCCTCGGCCTTCGGGCCGCTGCAACTGACGATCGGGCGCTATCTGGCTTATGGCCTGTTGTCGCTCGTCCTGATCGCACCGCGCCGCCGGGTGCTCGCATCGCATCTCGCTCGGCGCGACTGGCGCGAACTCGCCCTGCTCGCGCTGCTCGGCAACACGCTCTACTATGTGCTGCTGTCGGCGGCGGTGCAGGCAGGCGGCATCGCGATGACCTCGCTCGTCATCGGCTTCCTGCCGGTCGCGGTGACGATCATCGGCCGGCGCGACGCCGATGCCGTGCCACTCCGACGGCTGCTTCTCTCGCTGCTTCTCTGTGGCGCTGGAGCGATCTGCGTCGGGTGGCAGGCGTTCGCGCTGCTCGGCAGCGCATCGATCGAGCCGTTGATCGGCCTCGTTTGCGCGATCGGCGCGCTCGCCTCGTGGGCCGCCTATGCGGTCCGCAACAGTCGCGCGCTCGCCCGTCTCGACGCGATTTCCGCCCACGACTGGAGCCTGCTCATCGGAATCGCCACGGGCGCTCAGTGCCTGCTGCTGCTTCCGCTCGCACTCCTTCTCGAGAATTGGCGTCACGACGGTGGTGCGTGGCTGCTGTTCGCGGGCGTGTCGGTCGGGGTCGCGCTACTGGCATCGATCGCGGGCAACGCACTCTGGAACCGGATGAGCCGACTGCTGCCGCTCGCGCTCACCGGGCAGATGATCCTATTCGAGACCTTGTTCGCGCTTCTTTACGCCTTCTGGTGGGAACAGCGCGGCCCAACCGCACTCGAAGCAGCGGCGTTCGGCTTCGTCATCGCAAGCGTGCTTGCCTGCGTCGCGGCACACGGCGGGGCTGGCGCAAGGCCGACGAAGCTGGCAATGGAGGCCCCTGAGTAATTAGCTTACTAAGGAGTTTCTGGATGACGCACAGCCGCCCGATCGCCACCATATCCGCCGCGTCCGCGCGCGAATTGACCGACGCAGCGGCGACGGCCGCTGCGGAAATCGGCGTGCCGATGTGCATCGCGGTCTCCTGCGCCGCGGGCAATCTCCTTCATTTCCTGCGCATGGACGGCGCACCGCTGCTCAGCACCGACATCGCGATCAACAAGGCCTATACCGCCGCTGGTTTCGGCATGGCGACGCATGCGTGGCACGAGTTCATCAAGAACGACCCGCCGCTACTCCACGGCATCGTCCACACCGACCGCCTCGTCACCTTCGGTGGCGGCTATCCGGTCAAGGAGGGCGGCGCGGTCATCGGCGGCCTCGGCATCAGCGGCGGCCATTATCATCAGGACATGGAGGTCGCGACGAAAGCGCTCGCGGCGGTCGGCCTCGCGGCCGAATAGCGTCGCAACCTCCCTGCCCTACCGCCGCGTCAGGATATCCGCCCGAACGGCAATAATTGCTCGGCGAGGCGAGAGGCGCCCTTGTGGTCGCCCGCCTGGATCAGCGCGGCGACACGCTTCGCGGCCGCCTGCGTGATCCGGTCGACTTCGGCCGGGGCCGGCGCACGTACCGCCTTGTCGAGCAGCAGCTTTGCTGCCGGGGCGTCCTTCGCGTCGAGCGCGACGCGCGCCAGCCCCGCGTAAGCGGGAAAGAAGGCGCGGTTGCCGCCAAGGCTCACCGCCTTGTTCAGCGCCGCCAGCCCCTTACTTTTGCTCGCACCGAGCGCCGAGCCGCCGGCGAACCCGCCGACCTCGTTGATCACAGTCAGATGCCATCCGCCGAGCGCGATCTGCGCTTCGGGATCGCTGGGATGACGGTTCGCGAAGGTCGTCAGCAAATCGCGTCCGCGCCGCGCGTCGCCCAGCGACCGCGTCAGCTTGCCGCGATAGCCATAAGCGATCCCCTGCTGAAGCTGGGCGTCGCGATTTGCAGGCTCCTTCGCCAGCGTCGCGTCGAGCGACTTGATGGCCTGGTTCACCAACGCCAGCGCCTGCGTCTTGCCGCCGGTCTGAAACGCGGCGGTGACGAGCGTGGCGCGCGGGCTCGCGGCCGAAACGGCAGGCGCGGCGAGAACGATCGCGGCGGCGCCCAGAAAGGCAGTCGATTTATGCATATGTCGAAAACTCCCGTCGGTTGCCCTGTTCGAGATTGGATTGCCTGTATTTGACATTGATGTCAATTATAAATAGTGATCGCGCCGCCATTCCGTTGAATGGAGCGTAATTTTTGGCGATCTGCTCCGCTCTGATGGGTATGAATATAATACAATGTCAAATTCATGGGGTGCACCGATGGTGAGCGAAGAGGATATCCGGGTGCAGCGACGACGGAATCACCTGCTCCGCTGGGCGCCGCGGCTGAAAGTGACCGGCGGCGTGCGGCTGTGGCTCACGCGAGGCTTTCTGCGCGCCACGACGATCGGCTCGGCCGCGCGAGTCCGCCGCCGCGGCATCGCCCTGACCCTGTCGCGTCTCCCGACGCCCGACCGCACGCCCGTTCGCATCCTCCGGCCCGACGGTCCGCCCAGGGGCGTGCTGATCGATTTCCACGGCGGCGCCTGGGCGGTGGGCCTCGCCGCGATGGACGACAAGCTCAATGCCGGTTTTGCCGCGGCGTGCGGCCTGCTGGTCTTCTCGGTCGACTACAGGCTCGCGATGCCGCGCTCGATCGCGGCGATCCAGGCCGAGTGCGCGGCGGCGGCGCTGGCGATCGCCGAGCGGCAGGATGTCGCGCACTTGCCGATATTCCTCACCGGCGAGTCCGCCGGCGGCCATCTCACGCTGTCGGTCGCGCTGATGCTCAGGGACCGGCCGGAGTGGAGCAGCCGTTTTCGCGGCATGGTCCTGCATTATGGCGTCTACGACCTCGGCGGCACGCCCAGCGCCATGACGGCGGGCAAGGACAGTCTCGTCCTCCACGGCCCCACGCTCGAACGCCAGATCGCGCGGTTGTGTCCCGGCCTGACCCGCGAGGAAAGGCGCCGGCCCGATCTCTCACCGCTTTACGGCGATCTGACCGGCTTGCCGCCCGCGCTGATCGTCGTCGGCGACATCGATCCGCTGCGCGACGACAGCATCCAGCTCGCCGAGCGGCTGCAAGGCGCCGGGGTCGAGGCTGAGCTGGCGCTGCTGCCCGAGGCGCCGCACGGGATCATCCACTTTCCCGGCTCCTATGCCGCGAAGGTCCGCGAGCGCGGCCATTGCTGGCTCGCGCAGAGGCTGGCCGCCATCCCCGCCTGACCCTCCCTCTTCCGGTCCGGCGGCGCCTTCGTGCGCGCTGTCATATTGACGAACGCGCGGCGGCGGTTCAGGAGTCACGGCATTGCGCCGTCGGCGGCCACCCCGCCGCGCCGACGCGCCGCCGTCCCACGCACCGGGGGAATAGAGGGACCATCATTGACCGAAGTGGCGAAAGTTCCAAAGGAACCCCGGGTCCGGCGGCGCAAGTGGATGGGGGACAAGGCGCGCGAGGAAGGGCTGATCGCCGCGCGCAAGCTGCTCCTCGAAGGCGGGCCGGGCGCGGTGACGCTCGCCAATGTCGGCGAGGCGATCGGTATGTCGCACGCCAATGTCCTCTATCATTTCGGCTCGGCCGCCGACCTTCAGTCGGCGCTGATGGGATCGATGATCCGCGACCTGACCGACGCGCTCGACAGCGCGGTCGAGCGCATCAAGACCGACGGCGCCGCGCCGCGGGTCATCGTCGATCAGGTGTTCGACGCCTTCGGCGAGGGCGGCGCCGGCCAGCTTGCCGCCTGGATCGCTTTGTCGCGCGACTTTTCGCATCTGGAGCCGGTGCGCGAGGCGGTGAACAGCCTGGTCGTCGCCTTTCGCGACAAATTCCTCGACGAGGACGCCGACCCGCGCGTTCGCTCCGCCGTGCTGATGGTCGCGACCTGTGCGTTTGGCGATGCCGTGATCGGCCCGCACCTGCGCGACATGCTGGGCCAGGACGAGGACGCGATGCGCAGCCTGGCGGCGAAACTGCTGCCGATGTTCGTCATCGGGCCGCTGTAGCCTCCATCTTCTTCCAAAAAAGCGGGGCGGACCAAGGCCCGCCCCCCAGTGGACGCTTCCCGGAGTGCGGGTGGGAGAGCGGTTGGATCAGTTCCCGAAACCGATGCTCAGCTTGATGTAGGGACCGTGGATCGTGCGGTCATATTTGCCGGGCCCGCTTGCGTCGCCGCCATCGATGGCGTTGAAATAGCGATCCCAGCGATACCCCGCCTTCACGCCGACGCGCCCGATGCTGTAGGACAGGCCGGCTGCAGCGCCGAGCGTCGGGACGGTGACGCTGTTACGGCGGGTAATGCTGACCTGGTTGGTGGTCGTGCTGGTCGGTCCGGTGATATTCGCAAGCGCGACAAACAGGCGCTTCTGCAAATCGGTCAAAAAGTCTCCCGTAGCGTTGTCGCGGAATTCGCCGATGCTTTCGTCCGCCGTTATGCGGGACGCCTGACGGCCGAACAACAATCCCGCCGACATTGCCCAGTCGAAACCAACGGCACCCGTTTCGGGCGAGCCGAACAAATCTATCGTGCCATCCCATTTCGCGACGGGACCAACGCCGTGAAAATCCCTCTCTATCGCTGCATAGCTTTGATAGCGATGGAAGGTATTGAAACCATTCGCGAGGATATTGTTACCCTGAACATTGTCCGGCGTCGCCAGAATGTCGAGCGACGTGTCCGAAGCAAAGTCGGCATAGCGTGCGCCGAGACCGAACGAGGAGCGCATGTTCTTTCCAATCGGAATATCGCGGCTCGCGATGAAATCCAGGATCAAATGCTTTTCCTGATCGACCGCCGCAGCATCGGCAAAGCTTGTGTGGCGAAAGGCAAAATTAAGGTCGCAGGTATCCGAGTAGGGGCAAACCGGCGCTCCCACCTCTTCATCGCGGAGACGTCGGCTCGACCCATCCTTGCCGTGACGCAGTTCGGCAGTCAGTTTCCATGGGCCATCGTTGGGCTGGAAGATCAACGCTAGATCAGTGCTATCGCGCCACGACATCCGCCGATCGTTCTGAACCGCCGCGAAAGAATCAAAGCCCGTCGGAAAGTCATTGGTGAATGCCGGGCGATAGGGCGCATTGCCACCACTATGCCGCAGCAATTCCACCCCACCTTCCAGCGTCACATCCCACGGCGTCCCCGGCGTATGCGGCCGGTTAGCTCCGCCGAAACCGAAGGGAAGCCCCGAAAATTCCTTGGTGACGCGCAGCCCGTAGCGGCGCGGTTCTGTCAGAAACATATTCGTGACGAGTTGCGTATCGTCGCTAAGCAGGAAGGCGCCGGTAATCGCGGTCTTGTTGAAGACATTCTTCACATAGGCCATGATGTTCCAGCCTGCTGCCTCGTTATGCAGCAACAGCGCGGCGTTGACGGTGGAATAGGGCCGGATGCGGTCGTAGTCGGGGCGATTGAAGATACGTGCCCAGCTCTTTCCCTGGTAATAATAATCGCCATGCAGCGTCGCCAACCAGTCTCCACCAAGCGGGACAGTGTAATCGGCGTTGACGGACACGGTGACGTGCGGCGCGTTGGGCAGTTCATTGCCCGACAGGTCGGTATAGAAGCCCTCACCATTATTGGGAGCGGTCGAGGGGTCCCATCCGGCATAACCGGGCTTCCACGCCAGCATCGAAAGCCCGTTGCCCGTCGTCGGATTGGCGACATAGGGAGCCGCAGTCACCGGATCATAGCCGAGTTGATAGGCAAGTTCGCACGGACCGGCATTCCCGCCGCCCTTGCCACCCAGATTGATCAGCGCCGGATCGCCAGCCGCTCCCCACTGAGGGGACTCTCCCGCCGGTACGACTCCCTGAAACAGGGCGGCAGGCAGAATGCAGTTCGATGGATAGGCGGGAAAGGGGCGCACGACCACCCAATCGGAATTGCCCGCCGTACGATCCATCAGATCGATTGCTTGCGATCCCTTTCTCAACTTGCTGCCTTGATAGCCGAGTTTCAATCCGAGTTGAAAATTGCGTGTCGGATTCCACGCCGCTTCCAACTCAGCGCCCCACACAAGCGTGTCGAAATTCAGGTTGACCGCCGACCGATTGACGATCTGCGAAATCTGATAGCCCTTGTAATCGTAGAAGAAGGCGGCCGCGTTCACCGTCAGCGTGCGGTCCAGCAGCTCGTTCTTGATCCCGACCTCGAACGCATTGACATATTCGGGCGCGAAGGTCGCGGGGCTGGTCGCCGACTGCCGGACTAGAGCATCGGTTACATCACTTTTGCCACCTACACCAAATGTATAGGCAACGGTGCCTGTAGGGGGCGGATTCGCGCCGCCCGCCTTGTATCCGCGCGAAGCGGAAGCATAGAGCAGCGTGCTATCAGTGAACGAAAGTTCAGGCTTCCAATCGATGCTGACCTTACCGCTCGGCTTGATCCATTGCTGGCGGATCGTTGTCGCGACCGAATAGCCCGCCGTGTTGCCCCCAAGTATCCAACTCGGGATGCGCGGCGCCTTCTTCCGGTCCACTGTCAGTCGTCCCCCGACCGTCAGCTTCAAATTGTCCGCAAGGTCGTAATAGGCTTCGCCAAACGCGGACCAGGAACTCAGCGCATAGGGATTATTGCTAAGAAAATAATTATGGCCCTGTCCGTTGAGATTATCCAACGAATTGGGATCCATATAGATACAGCCTGCGACGGAATAGGCACGATTGGGATCCGGCGGCTGCAGCCCGTCCTGCAAACATTCGCGGTTGTCGCTGACGCCGGCCTGATAGGGCGGCATCTCAAGATTGCCTTGAAGCGGCCCCATTGCCCCCAGGAGGCCAAACGAATTGAAGAATACGTAGAATTTCTCGTCTGTTTTATATCGCAGGAAGTTTGCGCCGATATTGAAGTTGAACGGCCCTTCATTGCTCGATGTCAGGCGGAACTCCTGGGCAAACTGGGTCGACTTGGCGACCGAAAGATCGACGCCGGCCAACCTGTCGGTACAGCCAATCTGCGGGTCGCAAAAAATGCCTGTCTGGAACATCTCGCCTGGATGGAGACGATCGGGAACTTCAACCGGACCGAGTTCGAGCACGCCCGGCCGGGCAGTTCCATTACCGCCATAGCCCCATGCGCCGGGCGCCGTGTTGAATCTGTTGAAGTCCTGAGTCGAGAAGATTTTGTCGGTCGAATAAGCCGTTTCGGAACTGAGCTTCAGATTATCCGCCACGTCCCAGCCGAGCTGCAACTCGAAGATATTCGATCGCGCGCGATAGTCAGGCTCGATGGTCGATTCGATCTCGCGCAGATTGCGCGATTGTGACCGGCTGAGATAGGGATCATCCAGGACGGCAGGCAAACCAATGCCTCCGAGCGGCAGATAGTAAGGGGCCGAAACGCCGTTGGGCGTCTGGTAACTCTCATCCGAGTAGAAACTCGAAGGCAGACATCCCTGGCTGAAACTCGCCTGGACACCCGAAAACAATACGCTCTGCCCTTTTTCGGGAAGCTCCTGGAAATGCGTCACCGGAAACCCCGCAACCTCGGTCCTTTCATCGGTCTTGCACAATTGCTTGCCCGAACGCAGGCGGTCGTCCTTCTCGTTGAAATGCTCCCAGACGAAATTGGCTTCGAAATTGTCGGTCGGGCGGAACAGCAGGCTGGCGCGCGTCGACCAGAGGTCGCGGCCGTCGATCTGCTTGTCGGTGATACTGTTGTGGACATAACCGTCGCGCTTCGTCCACGCACCCGCCAGGCGGAGCGCGACCTTGTCGTCGACGATCGGGATGTTGATCATCCCCTCGGTGCGGATCTGGTTGTAACTGCCGACGTCCACCGACAGCTTCGCCCCCGGCTCGAACTTCGGTTTCGCAGTCACCAGATTGACGACGCCCGCAGTGGCGTTGCGGCCATAGAGCGTGCCTTGCGGACCGCGCAGAATCTCGACCCGCTCGAGGTCGAAGAATTCCTGTTCGAAAAAGCGGTTGCGGATGAAGGGGGTATTGTTGAGCGCCACGCCGACCGCCGGGTCGGTGGTGACCGAGATCGCCTGCGTGCCGATGCCGCGAATCTGGATCGAATAGCCCGAGAAATTGGTCTTGGTGAAGGTCATGTTGGGGACCTGCGTCATCAGGTCGGGTCCGCCCGTCACCTGGCGCGTCGTCAGTTCCTCCATCGTCACTGCGGTCACCGCCGCGGGCACGTCCTGGATCGATTCAGCGCGTTTGCGCGCAGTGACGACGATCTCGTTGCTGCGCCCCTGCCCCTCCTCGGCTGCCGGTTTCTGATCCGCAGCCTCATCTGCCAGCGCCGGCATTGCCAGACACATCGAAACCGCGATCAGACTGACGGCCGCACCGGCCCGCGAGACGCTTCTCGACCCCATGATACTCTCCCCTGAAGACGGCGGAATCTGGTCCGCCTGTTCTTGTTGCCCGATCATGGTTTCGTAAATTGACTTTGATGTCAATATCAAAATCCCGATTGCCGAAACATGAACTATAGTGCCCGGAAAATCGAGGCCAGGGTCGCGGGAAATGCATGGTTTTCTGGATAGCAGCGGGCGGGCGCCCGCCGATGCACTCTGATTCCTGTTGACATCAATGTCTAAACGAATCTATTTTAACATTATTGTCAAAACGGAGTCGAGCCCATGACCCTCGAAAAACGCCTTTCCTCCAAGAGCCCCGACGATCTGTCGATCACCATCCGCAACCTCCGCTTCCGGTTCGATGGGGACGCCGCCGCCAGGGACGGCAACGCGCGCGACCGGCGCTGGTGGCACGGGGGCGATCCGGTCGCGACCGCCTTTTTCAACGCGCTGTCGGCAACCTTCCCCGACGGCGAGAAATTCTTCATGGATAGCGTGCGCGAATATCGCCACCTGACCAGCGAGCCGCTGCGCTCGCAGATCAAGGATTTCGTCGGCCAGGAAGCGGTGCATAGCCGCGAACATCGCGAATTCAATGCGCTCGCCACCAATGCGGGTTACGACATCGCCAGGCTCGAGGCGCGAACGCAGCGCGTCATCGCGCTCGGCAAGCGCAACGCGAAGATACGACAGCTCGCGGCGACCTGCGCGCTCGAACATTTCACCGCGATCCTCGCCCACGCGCTGCTCGAAGCGGAAAGCACCGACCTCGCCGGCGCGCCCGACGAGGCGAAGCGCATGTGGAGCTGGCACGCGATGGAGGAACTCGAGCACAAGGCAGTCGCCTTCGACACGATGATGGTCGCGACGCGAAACTGGTCGTCGCTGCGCCGCTATTTCCTGCGCACCGTCACGATGGTCGCGAGCACCCTGCTCTTCTTCTGGACGATCGGCGCCAATATGGCTTCACTCTATCGCGAGGACCGCATCAACACGCCCGCAACCTGGTGGAAGACCGCCAAATATCTGCTGGGCAAGCCCGGCGTGCTCCGCCGCTGCTTCTTTCCCTATCTGCAATATTACCGGCCGGGCTTTCATCCCTGGGACCATGACGACCGCGACCTGCTGACCGCGACCGAAGCGAAATACGGGCTGGCCGCAGCCTGATGCGCTACGATCTTGCGGGGCGCACCGTCGTCCTGACCGGCGCCGCGAGCGGCATCGGCGCCGCGCTGGCGGGCAATCTCGCCGCGCGCGGTTGCCGGCTGGCGCTGGTGGACCGCGACCGGACCATGCTCGAATTGGCCGCGGCGCCGCTGGGGACGGCGGTGTCGAGCCTCCACGGCGTCGACGTGACCGACCGCGCGGCCGTCGCGACGCTGCCCGCCGAGATATTGGGCAGCGACGGCATCGCGCATGTCGATATCCTCATCAACAATGCCGGCATCGCGGCGATGGGCCGTTTCGACCAGCTCAGCCTCGACGAGTTCGACCGGGTGATGGCGGTCAATTTCGGCGGCGTGCTGGCGATGACCAGGGCCTTTCTGCCGCACCTCGGCTCCGATGCCCGGATCGCCAATATCTCCAGCCTGTTCGGCCTGATCGCGCCGCCGGGCCAGCTTCCCTATGTGACCAGCAAGTTCGCGGTGCGCGGTTTCACCGAAGCGCTGCGGCACGAGTTGGCCGAGACCCGGATCAAGGTCACCGCGATCCATCCGGGCGGTGTCCGCACCGCGATCGCGCGCAATGCGGAGATCGCGGGCGCGATCGACCCCGACCGCGCGGAGGCGGCAACGGCGGCGTTCGGAAAACTGCTGCGGATGGAGCCCGATCGCGCCGCCGCCCTGATCGTTCGCGCCATCGAAAAAGGGAAGCCGCGCCTGCTGATCGGCGGCGACGCCGTGTTCGGCGATCTGCTCGCGCGCCTCGCCCCCGCGCGATACGGGCATGTGCTGCGCGCCCTGATGGGCGGAATGCGCGAGCATGTCGGGACGATGACGCGCGGGGGCGAGGCGTCGTGACTCCCATCGAACCCGAAGACCGCGTCGAGGTGCTGATCGTCGGCGCGGGGTTCAGCGGGCTCTGCCTCGGCGCGAGGCTCATTCGCGAGGGGCAACGGAATTTCGTCATCCTCGAAAAGGGCGACAGCGTCGGCGGCACCTGGCGCGACAATCGCTATCCGGGGTGCGCCTGCGACATTCCCTCGCATCTCTATTCGCTCTCGTTCGGGCCGCGGCCCGACTGGTCGCGCTATTATCCGACCCAGCCCGAACTGTTCGCCTATCTGGAGGAGGTGGCGCGCCACTTCGATCTTGGCCCGCACCTGCGGCTGAACACCGCCTTCGCCGACGCCGAATGGGATGCGAGCGAGTCCGTGTGGCGGGTGCGCACGCGCGACGGGCGGCTGTTCAAGGCAGCGGTTCTCGTCTCGGCGATCGGGGCGCTGCATGTGCCCGAAAAGCCCGCCATCGCCGGGATTGAAACCTTTCCGGGCGCAGTCTTTCATTCCGCCGAATGGCCGGCCGATTTCGATGCGACCGGCCGGCGCATCGCGGTCGTCGGAACCGGCGCCAGCGCGATTCAGTTCGTGCCCGAGCTGGCGAAAGAGGCGGCCTCGCTCACCCTGTTCCAGCGCACCGCGCCGTGGGTGCTGCCGAAATTCGACCGGCCGATCGGGGCGCTGCAACGCACGGCGCTCCGGCACCTTCCGGGCTATCGGCGCCTGCTGCGCGCCGGCCTCTATTGGCTGCACGAAGCGCGGCTGCTGGTCTTTACCGGCGGGACACGGCTGCGCCGTCTCGCGCGCCGGCACGGCGAACGGATCATCGCCCGCGCGATCCCCGACAAGGGGCTTCGCGCCGCCGTGACCCCGGCCTATGATCTCGGCTGCAAGCGCACCTTGCTTTCCAACGATTATTATCCAGCGCTCGCCGCCCCGGATGTTTCGGTCCGCACCGACCGCGTCGCGCGGGTCGAGCATAATCAGGTCGTGACCGCGGGCGGCGACCGCGTCACCGTCGATACGATCATCTTCGGAACCGGCTTTCAGGTCGTCGAATCGCTGAAGCGGCTCGATATTCGGGGAGTGGACGGCGCGCGGCTGGCCGAGGCCTGGCGGAATGGACCCGCCGCCTATCTCGGCCTGTCGGTTCCGGCTTTCCCGAATTTCTTCCTGATGCTCGGTCCCAACACCGGGCTTGGGCATAATTCGCAGATCCTGATGATCGAGGCGCAGGCCGAGCATATCATCCGGGCGCTGCGCTGGATGCGGCGCTCGGGGGCAACGGCGATCGAGGTTTCGGCCGCACGCGCCACCGCCTTCGACCGCGATACCCAGCGCCGGCTGCGCACCAGCGTCTGGGCGCGGGGCGGCTGCCAAAGCTGGTATCAGGATATCACCGGCCGCGTCGTCGCGCTGTGGCCGCGTTCGACGTTTCTTTACATCCTGCTCTGCCGGCGGCGCAAAGCCGGGGAATATGGGATCATCGCCTGCGCCCCGTCGCAAGCGCGGGTGACCGGGCCGTGAGCCGACCCTAGCCGCTCTCGCCGAACAGCTCGCGCTGCGAGGCTTCGAGTTCCTCGAAGTAGCGGCGGCGGGCATGTCGCTCGGTCACCACGCCAATCACCTGCTCGTCGTCGTCGATCACGACGAGTTCGTCCGCCGACGCCTCGTCGAACAGCTTCAGCACCGACCGGATGTCCATCGCCCGGCGCAGCACGATGCCCGACTGGGTCGCCAGCCCGGCGACCGCCGACGTCTCGTCGAGGTCGGGATGGAAGGCGGCGGCCGTCGGAACGATTCCGCGATAATGCCCCTCGGCGTCGATCAGGATGACCTTGGCGGTCTTGCCCAACGGCACGCGTTCCCGGAATTCGGCAACGGTCATATCCTGACTCACCGCGGTCCAGTCGGTCCGCATGATGCGACCGGCGGTCAGCGTCATCAGCCGTCCGATGTCGCGCGGGCTGCGGATGGTCGAACCACGCAGGTGCAGCCGCCAGGTCGAGAAGGAATAGCCGAACATCTCGCGCGTGAAGGCGCTAGACACCAATGTCGCGGTGAGCACGACGCCCATCAGGGCAAAATCATGCGTCGTCTCGAGCATCAGCACCGCCAGCGTCATCGGCCCGCCGACGATCGAGACCGAAAGCGCCGCCATGCCGACGAGCGCGGCGTCGTTCGGATCGATGAAGGCGCCCAGCGGGCCCAGATTGACGAGACCCGCGAAAATCTGCCCGATCAGCGACCCCAGAAAAAGCGAGGCAAAGAACAGTCCGCCGCGAAACCCGAAGCTGAGCGAAATGACCGACGCCGCGATCTTGAGCAGCAGGACGATCGCGAGAAAGCTCAGCGCCGGGCGCAGCACCAGATCGAGATGGAGCGCGCCATGCCCCGCCGACAGCGTCTGCGGCGACAGCATCGCCAGTGGAATGAGAAGAAGCCCGCCGACGACCGGCTTCCATCCCGCGATGCGCCGCCAGCCATGGACGCGCAGCTCGGTGAAGGCGACGAGGCGCATGATCAGCATACCGAACAGCGCGCAGAGCAGACCGAGCAGCGCGTAAAGCAGATAGTCGGACACCGAAAAGGCCCGCCCCGCCGTCGTCGCGATCAGATAGGGATCGGCGCCCAGCGCGCGGCTCACGAATACCGCGGACAGGGCGGCCGCCATCACCGGCGCGATCGCGGCCGGGGTGTAATTGCCGATGACGATCTCGAAGGCATAGAAGGCGCCGGTCAGCGGCGCGCCGAAAGCCGCGCCGATCGCCCCGCCCGCCCCCGCGCCGACCAGGGTGCGCAGGTCGCCCCGGCGCAGCGTGAACCACTGCCCGAGCTGCGACGCGACGCCCCCGCCCATCTGGGCATAGGCGGCCTCCAGCCCCACCGACGCCCCCGCGCCGTTCGAGATGATCGTCTGCGACGCGATGACCAGATTGTCGGCGAAGGGAATCCGTCCGCCGTGCAGCGCATTGGCCTCCACCACGTCGACGGGAATGCGCTGACGGTTGCGCAGTCCGCGCGCGAAGAGCATCAGCATAAGCCCGCCCACCGGCAGCGCCAGCAACTTCCACGGATGGTGGATCATGCCGAGCGCGCTGAGCCGGTTGATCGTCACGCCATAAAGCAGACTCTGGATTCCATGCGCGATGAGCTGCTGAACGTTGGTCAGCGCCCCCGCCGCCAGCCCCGCGACCGCCGCCAGCAGGATGAAAGCCGCCTCGCTTTCGCGCAGCCGTCGCCGCTGCCGGGCCGCGGCGATCACGAGAGCGGATTTGCGCAGGCGGACCATCGCGAGCGCTCCAACGCCTTCCACGGCAGCGGGTCAAGCGCTTTCGGGAAAAGCTCAGCCGATGACGCGCATCAGGCGCAGCCAGAGTTGCTGATCGAAATCGGCGTCGGGCGCATCGGCGCCGGTGCGGACGACGACCAGATCAAGGCTCGGCACCACATAGAGTCGGCGGTCGAGAAAGCCGAAGGCGCCGACCAGATCGGAAGGCGCCGCGGCGATCAATGGTCCGGCTCGGCGTCCTTCGGTCGCACGAACCGCATAGGCACCGCCATTGAGCCACCAAAGCCGCCCATAAGCGGGATTGGTCGGCGAGCGCTCAAACATCGCTTTCAGGCCGGCCTTCGACACGATGCGCGTGCCGTTTTCGGCGATACCGCCGTTCAGGATCATTTGCCCGAAGCGCGCGGTATCGCGCGGCGAGGTGACGAGTCCCGTGGCATTGCCGACGTCGGCGAGCGCCGCCGGCCGCTCCCGCCACGCCGTTTCGGCCATGCCGGCGGGCACGGTCAGCCAGTCGCGCGTCAACTCGTCGAGCGGCAGCTTGCTCGCCGCGATCAGGACGCGCTTGGAGACCGCATAGACCGCGGTGTTGTAGAAGAATTGCGTCCCGGGCGGAGCGACATAACCGAATTTCTCGTCGAGCCCAGAATTCATCTGCAGGATGTTGATCACCCGGATCTGCTTTTCCTGCGCGGGCGAGGCTTTCGACCAGCCGACGCCGAGATAGTCGTCGACCGGCCGGTCGACGTCGATCAATCCCTTGTCGACCGCGACGGCGACGAGCGCCGCGATGAAGCTTTTCTGCTGCGATGCGACATCCTCGAGCAGCGCGCCGCTCGCGGTCTTGCCGTAAAGGAAGATCGAAAAGGTCCGGTCGTCGGGCGCCGGCCAATTTTCCTCGACCAGCGTCCGCCCGCCGCGCACGACGAGGAAGCCGGTGCTGCGCTGCCCGCGCGCATAATCGAGCAAGTCCCGCATCGCCGCGTCCCGATCGGGCACCGCATGCGTCGCAGCCACGGCAGGAGACGCATCGGTGACGGCGGGGTCGCATCCCGCGAGCCAGCAAGCCGTGACGGCCGCCGCGAGGCCCGAAATTCGCCGCACATAGCTCTCCCTTGTTTCGCTCCTGCCCTTATCGTTGCATGGCGGGTTGACCAATGCAAACGGGTCGCGCCATGCTCCGTCCGAAACGGCGAGAGGCAAGGCAATGGTCGACGGCAGCAGACGAAGCTTTCTGGGCGCGGGCGCGCTGCTGCCGCTGGCAAGCATGGGGGTTCAGGCCGCTTCTCCTGCAAGCAGCACGATCGAGGCCGACCTGCTGCGCTATGTCGGTTTCGGCAACAAGCGCGCCGGCGGCCCCGGCGACATGGCGTGCGGCGCGTGGCTGGCGGATGAGCTCAGGAATGTGGGCTATGCCGTCGAGCGACAGGATTTCGCAGCCCCCTGGTTCGACGCGGCCGTCGCCGAACTGGTGTGCGGAGACCGGACGACCCCCGTCTATCCCCAACCGGTCGTTATCCCGACCGGCCCCGGCGGCGTTTCGGGACCGCTGGTCCGCGTCGATCCGCACGGCCGCGCCGCCGCCTCGCTGCAAGGTGCGATCGCACTCGTCGACCTGCCGCACGCGCGCTGGTCGTCGATGCTCGCCAAGGCGGCGCGCGGACCGATCGAGGCGGCTTTTGCCGGTGGCGCGAAAGCCGCGGTGGCGATCACCAACGGCCCGACGGGCAAGCTGATCGCGCTCAACGCCGATGGCCGCAAGCCGATGTTCGCGGGGCCGGTGGCGCTTATCGCTCCCGAGGACGCCGATCCCTTCCTTGCGGCCGCGATGCGGGGGGGCGAGGCACGCCTGACGATCGACGGCCGGGGCGGCACGCGCCCGGCCTTCAATTTCGTCGGCCGGATCGATCGCGGCAAGGGGCGCTGGCTGGCGATCTCGACGCCGCGGTCGGGCTGGTTCGGCTGCGCCGCCGAGCGCGGGCCGGGCGTCGCAGCGTGGCTCGACCTTGCGCGCTGGGCACCGAAAGCGCTGCCCGATCACGACCTCGCTCTCATTTGCAACACCGGCCATGAATATGAATATCTCGGCGCCGCCGAAGCCATGAAGCAAATCGCGCCGCCGCCCGCCGCGACACGTTTCTGGCTGCATATCGGCGCCAATGTCGCGGCACGCGACTGGCACGACCTCCCGGGCTATCTGACCCCGCTGCCCAGCGTCGACAGCCAGCGCTTCCTGTCGATCTCACCGGCGCTGCTCCCGCTGGCGCGTGCCGTTTTCGCCGGTCAGATCGGCTATGAAGCTCCGGTTTCGAGCGAAATACTGTCAGCGGGCGAGCTCGATGAGGTCATCAAGGCCGGCTATGCCCCGGCGGCCGGGGTCTTCGGCATCCATCGCTTCCATCATGTCGCCGACGATGACGAACGCTGCCTCGACGCTCCCGCAACCATCGCTGCGGCACAGGGATTTCGGCGGCTGGTCGAAGCGGTCGCCGGCACGCCGGGCTGAGGCGAGACGCGCCGTCGCGCGCCTCGCCCGCCGGACTTGAACTATCAGGGCAGCGCAGCGGTCACGATGATCTCGACCTTGTACGCATCGGTCGCGAGCCGCACCTCGCCGGTGGCGCGGGTCGGCGCATTGGCGCCGCCGAGCCAGTCTTCCCAGACGGCGTTCATCGCCGCGAAGTCGCCCATGTCGGCGAGCCAGATGGTCGCGGTGAGCAGGCGGTCGCGGCTGGTTCCCGCCTCGGCGAGCAGCGTGTCGATCGACGCGAGCACCGCGCGCGTCTGCGCGGTCGCATCCTCGCCGGGGGCGCCGATCTGACCCGCGAGATGGACGATGCCGTTGTGGATAACGGCCTGGCTCATGCGCGGGCCGCTATGCAGGCGTTCGATGGTCACTCTTCATTCTCCTTCGATTGAAACGGTCAGCGCGCATAGCGCGAAAGGGCCAGGTCCGCATGGTCGATCGGCGGCGGCGTTCCGCCGATCAGGCTGGCGATCAGCCGCCCGGAACCGCATGCCATCGTCCAGCCCAAAGTGCCATGGCCGGCATTCAGGAAAAGATTAGGCAGTCGCGTCGCGCCGACGATCGGCGTGCTGTCCGGGGTCATCGGCCGCAGCCCGCTCCAGAAATTCGTCTCCGCGCCCTGGACGGCAGCGCCCGGAAACAGGTCGTTCAGCGAGTGCAGCAGCGTCTCTTCGCGGCGCTCCGACAGCGCGCGGTTGAACCCCGACAGTTCGGCCATCCCGCCGACGCGGATGCGGCTCCCCAACCGGGTGATCGCGATCTTGTAGCTTTCGTCGAGCAGCGTCGATACCGGCGCGCGGCTTTCGTCGGCGATCGGAACGGTGACCGAATAGCCCTTGACCGGATAGATCGGCACGTCGAGCCCGAGCGGGCGCAGCAGCCCCGGCGAAAAGCTCGCCAGCGCCGCCAGATAGGCATCGCCCCGGATCGTCCCGCGATCGGTCCGCACCCCGACGATCCGCCCGCCTTCGGTTTCGAGCGCTTCGATCGCGGTGTCGTAGAGGATTTCGACGCCCATCGTCGGCAGGCGATCCGCAAGCGCGCGCGTAAACAGGTGGCAGTCGCCCGTCTCGTCGCCGGGCAGTCGCAGGCCGCCGACAAAGCGATCACGCGTCGCCGCGAGCCCCGGCTCCGCGCCGACGCAGCCGTCGCGCTCCAGCAGCTCATAAGCGACCCCATAATCCTTCAGGACCGCGATGTCGCTCGCGCTGTCGTCGAACTGCTTTTGGGTGCGGAAAAGCTGAAGCGTCCCCTGCGAGCGATGGTCATAATCGATCCCCAGCCTCGTCCGCAGCGCGACAAGCTCGTCGCGGCTATATTCGGCGAGGCGGACCATGCGGCTCTTGTTGAGCGCATAGCGCCCCGCCGTGCAGTTGCGCAGCATCGCGAAAACCCAGCGCAGCATCGCGGGATCGAAGCGCAGCTTCAGGATCAGCGGCGCATGATGCATGAACAGCCAGCGCAGCGCCTTGACCGGAATGCCCGGCGCCGCCCAGGGCGAGGCATAGCCCGGCGAGATTTCACCGGCATTGGCAAAGCTGGTTTCGAGCCCCGGCCCCGGCTGGCGGTCGATCAGCACGACCTCGTGCCCGGCCTCGGCCAGATAATAGGCCGACGTGACGCCAATGACTCCGGCGCCGAGAACCACGATCTTCATGCCCTGTCTCCCACATCGAGCGATTGGCCGGCCTCGACGAAAATCCGCGCATGGCGCGATCCTAGGCGGGTCAAGATTTCATAGGGGATCGTCCCCGCGTCGCGGGCGACGTCGGCGAGCGACTGCGACGGCCCGATCAGTTCGACCAGATCGCCTTCGGCAAGCGCCGCGGCGCGCGGGTCGCTGATGTCGATCGTCAGACTGTCCATCGACACGCGCCCCGCGATCGGCAGCGGCACGCCGTTCCACCAGACGCGGCCGACCCCGCCGAGATTGCGCGGCCAGCCGTCGGCATAGCCGATGCCGATCGTGGCCAGCCGCTGCCGGTCGCTCGCGATATGATCGAGCCCATAGCCGACGCCGGTGCCCGGTTCGATCTCGCGGGTTTGCAGGATGCGGGCGTGCAGCGTCGCGACGGGCTGCAACCCCGCGGCCGCCGGTCCGGGATCGACGCCGAACAGCGCCACGCCGGGGCGGACGATATCGCCATGGAATCTCTTCGGCAGGAACGATCCGCCGCTGTTGGCGAGCGAGGCCGGGACGCCCGGAAACAGCGCGCGGCCCGCAGCGAAGGCATCGAGCTGCGCCGCATTGGCGGGATGATCGGGTTCGTCGCCGCATGCGAGATGGCTCATCACGAGGCGCAGGTCGATCTCGTCCGCGAAAGCGGCATCGCGCGCCAGCCGTTCGGCCTCGGCGAGCGGCAGGCCGAGGCGCGACATGCCGCTGTCGAGTTGCAGCGCCGCCGGAAGCGCCATCCCCCGCGCCACCGCGAGCCCGCGCCACGCCGCCACCTGCGAAGACGAATTAAGGACCGGGATGTGGCCCGCGTCGGCGCAACGCGGCTCAGCACCGGGGTCGAGACCGTTCAGTACGAAGATGTCGGCATCGGCGTCCAGCCCCGCGCGCAAGGTGTCGGCCTCGACGAGCCGCGCGACGAAGAAGGCCCGGCATCCCTCGCGATACAGCGCCGCCGCCACGCGTTCGGCGCCAAGGCCATAGCCGTTGGCCTTGACCACCGCGCCGGCGCGCGCCGGCGCGACACGGTCCGCGATCGTTCGATAATTGGCGCGGATTGCGTCGAGATCGATCCGAAGGATGCTCGACGACAGGATTTGCGGCATGATCCCTATCTCCCGGAACCGGAGATAGGCAAAGACTCTTCCACTTTGTCATTTATCTCGAGTAGAAACCGGCATAATCGGCGTATCGATTCGAATAATATGCGAAGGTATCGCAGAATATGCAGTCCCTCGACGCCATCGACCGGCGCATTCTCAACCGCCTGCGGCTCGACGCCCGGATCACCAATCAGGCGCTTGCGAGCGAGGTCGGACTGTCGCCTTCGGCCTGCTTGCGCCGCGTGCGCCTGCTCGAACAATCGGGGGTGATCCGCGGCTATGCCGCGATCGTCTCGCACGCCGCCCCGCACGAAGGGACGACCGCGATCGTCCAGATCGAGCTCGAACGGCAGACCGAGGAATATCTCGTCCGCTTCGAAAAAGCCGTGCGCGATCACGCCGAGATTCAGGAATGGTATCTGATGTCGGGAAGCGGCGATTATGTCCTGCGGGTGCAGATCGACGGGATCGACGCCTATGGCGCCTTCCACCGCGACGTGCTCTCGCGACTGCCCGGCGTCTCGCGGATCATGTCGAGCTTCGCGATGCGCAGCAACCGGCGGATGTAGAGATTATCGACCGTTCGCCATGTCGAGCGCGACGTCGACGATCATGTCTTCCTGCCCGCCGACCATTTTGCGGCGTCCGAGCTCGACGAGGATGGCGCGGGTATCGAGGCCATGCTCGGCGGCGGCTTTCTCGGCATGTCGCAGGAAGGAGGAATAGACCCCCGCATAACCCAATGTCAGCGTCTCGCGGTCGACGCGCACCGGACGATCCTGAAGCGGGCGCACCAGTTCCTCGGCGGCGTCCATCAGCGCGAACAGGTCGCAGCCATGGTTCCAGCCATATACATCGGCGGCGGCGATGAAGACTTCAAGCGGCGCATTGCCTGCCCCTGCCCCCATCCCGGCCAGGCTGGCGTCGACGCGCCCCGCACCGTTCTGCACCGCGACGAGGCTGTTGGCGACGCCGAGGCTGAGATTATGGTGCGCGTGGACCCCGCGCTGCGTCTCGGGGTTCAGCACCCGGTCGTAGGCCTGCAACCGCGCCGCATAGCCGTCCATCGTCAGCGCGCCGCCGCTGTCGGTAACATAGACGCAATGCGCGCCATATTCCTCCATCAGCTTCGCTTGGCTCGCGAGGGGCTCGGGCTCCGACATGTGGCTCATCATCAGGAAGCCCGCGACGTCCATGCCGAGGTTCCGCGCGGCCTCGATATGCTGCTTCGACACGTCGGCTTCGGTGCAGTGCGTCGCAATCCGCACCGAGCGGACGCCCATCTCATAGGCGTGCTTGAGATCATGAACGGTGCCGATGCCGGGAAGCAGCAGCGTCGTGAGCACACTATGCTCAAGCACCTCGGCCACCGCGCCGATCCAGTCCCAATCGGTGTGGGCGCCAAAGCCGTAGTTGAAGCTCGACCCCTGCAGCCCGTCACCGTGCGACACTTCGATCGCATCGACCTTTGCGGCGTCGAGCGCCTTCGCGATCGCCTGTACATGATCGAGCCCATATTGGTGCCGGATCGCGTGCATCCCGTCGCGCAGGGTGACGTCCTGGATATAGAGCTTGGTCGTGGTCGGATCGAAGGTCATGCCGCCATCCTTGTCGCGATCTTCTCGGCAGTCTTCAGCGCCGCCGAGGTCATGATGTCGAGATTGCCCGCATAGGCCGGCAGATAATGCGCGGCGCCCTCGACCTCGAGGAAGACGCTGACCTTGAGGCCGGTGAAGCTGCCACCCATTTCGGGAATGTGCAGCGGCGCGTTGCCGCCGATGCTCTCGAACTGCACCGCCTGCTTGAGGCGGTAGCCGGGAACATAGGCCTGCACCTCGGCGACCATCGCCTCGACGCTCGCCGCAATCGCCGCGCGGTCGCCGTCGTCGCAGAGGCAATAGACGGTGTCGCGCATGATGAGTGGCGGTTCGGCGGGATTGAGGACGATGATCGCCTTGCCACGCGTCGCACCGCCGACCTTGATGATCGCCTCGCTCGTCGTCTCGGTGAACTCGTCGATGTTCGCGCGCGTGCCGGGACCGGCGCTTTTCGACGCGATCGACGCGACGATCTCGCCATAATGCACCTTCGCGACGCGGTTCACCGCCGCGACGATCGGGATCGTCGCCTGCCCGCCGCACGTCACCATATTGACGTTCGCCGCATCCAGATGCGCATCGCCGTTGACCGGCGGGATCGTATAGGGGCCGATTGCCGCCGGGGTCAGGTCGACGACGCGCTTGCCATGGGCGATCAGCGCTTCGCTATGCCGCTTGTGCGCGCCCGCCGAGGTCGCGTCGAAGACGATGCCGATATCGGCGAAGCCCGGCATCGCGATCAGGCCGTCCAGCCCTTCGGCGGTGATCGGCACACCCAACCTTTCGGCGCGTTTCAGCCCGTCGCTCTCGGGATCGATGCCGACGAAAGCGGCCATCTCCAGCACGTCCGACAGGCGCATGATCTTGATCATCAGGTCCGTGCCGATGTTACCCGATCCGATGATCGCCACCTTGGTTTTTGCCATCGTCTCAGTCCTGATAGGTGAAGCTGCACGCACCGATGCCGGCGATGCGTGCCTCGACATGATCGCCCGGCGCCAGCGCGACCATCGGCCCCAGCGCGCCCGCGAGCAGGATATCGCCGGCCTTGAGCGGCTCGCCGCGACCCGCGAGCGTTCGCGCCAGCCACGCCGCGGCGTTGAGCGGATTGCCGAGCGCTGCCGCACCGAGGCCGGTCGACGCGATCACGCCGTTAATCGCCATCTCCATCGCCGCGCCTTCGAGATCGAGCCCAGCGAGCGGCAGGCCCTGATCCGCCAGCACGAAGAAGGCCGACGAGCCATTGTCCGCGACCGTATCGGCGAAGCTGATCTTCCAGTCGGCGATACGGCTGTCGACAATCTCGATCGCCGCATGGACGCTGGCGACCGCCTTCGCGACCTGTTCGGCGGTCGTGTCGGTATCGGGCAGATCGGCGCCCAGGATGAAGGCGATCTCCACCTCCGCCTTCGGCTGGATCGTCCGCGCCGGATCGAGCGTCCCGCCATCGGCGACCCGCATATCGTCGAACAGCACCCCGAAGTCGGGCTGATCGACGCCGAGTTGCGCCTGCACCGCCTTCGCGGTCAGCCCGGCCTTACGCCCGACGATGCGGCGGCCCTGCGCTTCCCAGAAGCGGGCGTTGATCGTCTGTATCGCATAGGCGCCCTCTGCGTCGGTCGGCTCCAGCGTATCGCGCAAAGGCGCCACCACCCCGCCCGCATAGGCGTCGCGTAAGCGGCGGGCGACGGCTTCATATGTCGTCGTCATCGCGCTTTGCCCGGATGGACCGTGCCGCACTGGCCGCAGGTGCGCAGCTCCTCGCTGGCGTAAAAGGCCTCGAACAAAGGCGGCAGATCGCGGACGATGCTCTGAAGCTGAACCTCGACGCGGTGGACGATATGGCCGCAATCGTCGCAATACCATTGGAAGGCGTCGGTCACGCCTTCGGGCCGCTTGCGCTCGATGACCAGCCCGACGCTGCCCGCGACGGGGCGCTGCGGCGAGTGCGGGACGTTCGGCGGCAACAGGAAGATGTCGCCCGCGCGGATCGGCATGTCCTTTGGTCCGTCGTCGGTCCAGAGGCGCAGGTTCATATCGCCCTCGATCTGGTAGAAGAATTCCTCGAGCGGATCGACATGATAGTCGGTGCGCTGGTTGGGACCACCGACGACGGTGACGATGAAATCGGCGTCCTCCCAGATCTGCGCATTGCCGACCGGGGGTTGCAGCACGTCGCGATGATCCTCGATCCATTCGCGGAAGTTGAAGGGCAGTCCATAGGTCAGCATGGCGTCATCCTTTCGATGCGCGCGGGATGAAGGCGGTCGCCTTGATCTCGATCAGCAGGTGCGGGTGGGGAAGCTGGTGGACCGCGACGGTGGTGCGCGCGGGACCGGCCTCGTCGAAATATTCGGCATAGACGGCGTTGTAGCCGCCGAAGTCGTTCATGTTGACGAGGAAGCTCGTCACGTCGACGACATCGGCGAGCGAGCCGCCCGCGTCGGCGAGGATCGCGCCGATATTCTCGATCACCGCGCGCGTCTGCTCGGCGACGTCGAGCGACACCGTACCATATTCGTCGGCCGAGGCGCCCGCGAAGCTGTTGTCGGTGCGGCGCGAACTCGTGCCCGAGACGAAGACGAAATCGCCCGCGCGGCGATAGTGCGGAAAGCGGCCGCGCGGGCGCGCCTTGCCGGGGATCACCCTGCCTTCGCTATCGCCGTTCATGCCGCACCTCCTTCGATGGTGAAGCCGACGCGGCCGAGATGCCCCGCGTCGAGCGAGACGCTATGCGCCGCGCCGATCGCCGCCGCCGCGGTCGCGCCGCCAAGCATCACCGTCCAGCCCGGCTGGAGGGTGAGGCCCGCCGCGCCCGCGAGCCGCGCCGCGGCGACGAGCGAGCGGAGCGGGTCGCCGAGGATCGCGGCGCTCGTCCCCGTCTCCGCCACCTCGCCATCGACGCGCATCGCCATCGCGACGTCGGACACGTCGGTATCGGCGGCGAGCCACGGGCCGGTAACGAAGGCCGACGAGGAAGCATTGTCGGCGATCACGTCGCCAAGCGCGAAGCGGAAATTCTCGTAACGGCTGTCGATGATCTCGAGCGCCGCTGCGACCGCATCGACCGCCGCGAGAGCTTCGTCGCGCGTCACCTCGCCCGACAAGGGCGCCTTCAGCCGCACCGCAACCTCGGGCTCGACGCGCGGATGGATGAAGCGCGCGCGGTCGATCGCGGCGCCGTTGACGACGACCATGTCAGAGGTGAGCCGGCCCCATATCTGGTCCTTGAGGCCCATCTGCGCCATCTTCGCTTCGCTGGTGAAGCCCATCTTGACGCCCACCAGCGTCGCGCCACGCGCGAGACGATGGTCGATCGCGGCGCGCTGAATGGCATAGGCGTCGGCGAGCGGCAGGTCGCCCGCCTCCCCCGTGATCTGCGGGATCGCCCTGGCCTCGCGGGCGGCGGTGTCGAGCCTTGCGGCGATGGCGGCGATGTCGGCCATGATATCCTCTTACAGTTTCACGCAGATATTGGTCGGTTCGGAATAGAAATTCAGCGAATGCTCGCCGCCCTCGCGCCCGATGCCCGACAGCTTCATGCCGCCAAAGGGCGTGCGCAGGTCGCGCAGGAACCATTCGTTGACCCAGACGATGCCCACCTCCATCTGCGCCGCGACGCGGTGCGCGCGTCCCACGTCGCGCGTCCAGATCGCCGCGGCAAGGCCATAGTCGGTATCGTTTGCAAGCTCGATCGCTTCCTCTTCACTGTCGAAGGGCGCGATATGGCAGACGGGACCGAAAATCTCCTCGCGTACGCAGCGCGCATCGGGGCCGAGGCCGGTGAGGATCGTCGGCTGGACGAACGCCCCGCCCGCGAGCGCGCCGTCGAGTTCGGGCACCCCGCCGCCGGTCACCACCGTCGCCCCCTCGTCGCGCGCGAGCGCATAATAGGACAGCACCTTCTCGCGGTGGCCGTGCGAGATCAGCGGACCCATGTCTGCGCCTGACCAAGGGTCGCCAACGGTCAGCGCCTTCGCACGTTCGGCGAGCGCGGCGACAAAGCGGCCGAAGATCGGCCGCTCGACATAGATGCGCTCGGTGCACAGGCACACCTGCCCGCAGTTGGAGAAGACCGAGCGTACCGTCCCCGCAACCGCCTCGTCGAAATCGCAGTCGGCGAAGACGAGCGCGGCATTCTTGCCGCCGAGCTCGAAGGAGACGGGTTTCACGCCTGTTGCCGCGACGCGCATGATCGCGCCGCCGGTCGCCGATTCCCCGGTGAAGGTGATCGCGTCGATGGCGGGGTTGGCGGTCAGCCACTCACCCGTCGAGTCCGCACCGAAGCCGTGGACGAGGTTGAACACCCCCGGCGGCACTCCCGCCGCGTCCATCACCTCGGCGAGCAAAGTCGCGGTCGAGGGGGTTTCTTCGCTGGGCTTGACGACGACGACATTGCCGCAGGCTAGCGCGGGCGCGACCTTCCATGTCATCAGCAGCAGCGGCAGGTTCCACGGCGAAACGATCGCGACGACGCCCAAGGGTCGCGCGACCGCATAGTTGATCGCGCTGCGCCCGTCGGGCAGGTCGGTGCGGAAACTCGGCATCGCGCGCGCTTCGGCGAGCGCGGCGAAGGCGCGGAAGTTGGCCGCGCCGCGCGGAATGTCGATCGTGCGCGCCTGGTGCAGCGACTTGCCGGTGTCGGCGATCTCCGCCGCCGCGAATTCGTCGAAGCGCGCCTCGATCCCCTCGGCGATGCGGACGAGCAGCTTGCAGCGCTCGGCCTGCGACATCCTGCCCCACGGCCCCTTGAGCGCGGCGCGGCCCGCCGCAACGGCGCGATCGACGAGGTCGCGGCTCGCGAGCGACACGCGGCCCGCGACGCTGCCGTCGACCGGGTTCACATTGTCGAACCAGCCGTCGCCCTCGACGAAGGCTCCATCGACATAGTTGAGCACCGGCCGCGCAGCGAAGGGATAGGCGCTCATGCCGCGCCCCCGACGGCGACATAGCCCGCGGCATTGCTGTGCGCGGGGCCGGCCTTGCCGACATGGCCCGCCATCTGGAACAGCGACAATATGGTGTCGTTGAACTGGGTTGGCGCTTCGAGGAAGGCCGAATGACCGGCGTCGTTGACCTCAACGAGGAAGGAGCCCGCGACATCGGCCTGTGCAAGGCGCACCGCCTCGATCGGGAAAAGCCCATCCTCGACCCCGCAAAGGAAGAGGATCGGGAACCCCTTGCCGCCGAGATCGGCCGCCGGGCGCGCCTCGAAACGGCCCGCCAGGCTGTGACGATCGGCGGCGTTGAAGCTCGCGATCTGGCTATAGAGCGCTGCGAGCTCGCGCGGCGCGCCGGCGCCGAGGACGCGTTCAATCTGCGACAGGTCAGCGGTCTTTGCCCGCGCGGCGTCCATGATCGTCTTGATCTCGCCCGTCTCGGCGATGCCGTGCAGGCTGTCGCAGATGGCGAGCGCCGCGACGCGCTCCGGGGTGCGGTGGGCGAAGCCGACGCAGGTGCCCGCGCCCATCGACTGGCCGACGAACGCCGCCTTCTCCACGCCCAGATGATCGAGCAGCGCGGTCAGATCGTCGACAAAGGCGTCGCGCCCACGCCCGTCATGGTCGCGCGACAGGCCGAAGCCGCGATGGTCGAAGGTGACGACGCGGTTCGAGCGCGCCAGCGCATCGATCTGCCGATACCAGATCGCATGATTGCCGCCGATGCCGTGCGCGAGCACGACCGCCGGTCCTTCTCCGTGCGTCTGCCACCAGATTTCGGCGCCCGCCGTCGCCAGAATCCCGCTGTCCATCACGATACTCCCATCAATTTGCTGAGCCGCACGACATAGTCGCCGAACGCCGGGTCCTCGCGCGTCGCGCTGGGGTCGCGCGGGCGCGGCAGGTCGATGCGGACATCCTCGATAATCGTCCCCGGCCGCTCCGACATCACCAGCACGCGGTCGGAGAGCAGCACGGCTTCCGAAATGCTGTGGGTGACGAGCAGCACGGTCTTGCGGTCGCGCTGCCAGATGCGGAGCAGTTCCATGTTGAGCCGGTCGCGGGTCAGCGCGTCGAGCGCGCCGAACGGCTCGTCCATCAGCAGCACCCGCGGCCCGCGCGCCAGCGCCTGCCCGATCGCGACGCGGTGGCGCATCCCGCCCGACAGTTCGCCGGGACAGCTCGCCTCGAAGCCCGTCAGCCCCAGCGTCTCGACCAGCGCGGCAATTGCCGCTTCGTCGGGGCGCTTCGCCGCCGGGTCGAGGTCGACGCCGAGCAGCAGATTGTCGCGGACATTGCGCCACGGCAGCAGGTTCGAGGTCTGGAAGACGAAACCCATGTCGGCAGTCGGCGCGGTGACCTCGGCGCCGCCGAAGCGGATGCTGCCTTCCTCGAAGGGAACCAGCCCCGCGATCAGGCGAAGGAGCGTGCTCTTGCCGCAGCCCGAGGGGCCGAGGATCGAGACGAATTCGGCATCGCCGATCTCGGCGCTGACGCCTTGCAGCACCTGACGGCCGCCGAACAGCTTGCCGGCGTTCGAGAGGGAAATCACCACGCTCATGCCGCGCGCCACCAGATGAAGCGCTCCCAATAGGCGACGCCGTAGAAGAGCAGGAGAGAGAGGATCGTCACCGCGATCAGCGCGGCGAAGGTCAGCGTCGTGTGCCCCGAACCCGAGGCGGTGAGGATGAGGTTGCCGAGGCCGTCGTTCGAGCCGACGAACTCGCCCACCACCGCCCCGATCACCGCGAGCGGCATCGCGACCTTGCACCCGTCGAGAAAGCTCGGCAGCGCGGCAGGAAGGCGGAGGCGCCAGAAGGCCTGCATCGGGGTGGCGCGCAGTGCCCGGAAATGCTCCTCGAGATGCGCCGGAGTGCTGGCGAGCCCGCCGAGCGTCGCGATGATGATCGGGAAGAAAGCGAAGAGGAAGGCCATGATCAGCTTCGACGCGAGGCCATAGCCGAACCAGACGACGATCAGCGGCGCGAGGCCGATCTTGGGGATCGATTGCAGCGCGACGAACAGCGGATAGACGGTGCTTTTCGCGGTGCGCGAGAAATGGATCAGCGCCGCGATCGGCACCCCGAGCGCGACCGCGATCAGGAACCCCCAGAACACTTCGGTCAGCGTGACGAGGCTTTGCGACAGGATCGGCCCGCGCGACTGCCAGAGCTCGCCGAGGATCGCGCTCGGCGGCGGCAGCAGATAGGAGGCGATGCCCGACGCGCGAACGCCATATTCCCACGCCAGCCCGAGCAGCAGAAAAAAGCCCGCGCTGATCGCGGTATCGCGATTGAGCAGTCTGCTCACGCGTCGTCGCCCTTGTCGAGCAGCGCCTGAATGCGCGCGGGCGGCGGCACGAGGAATTTCTCGAGGTGCCAGCGGTCGAAGGTTTCGAGATCTTTCCCGTCCCACACCGAGGGCGCATAGGGGCTGTCGGCGGTGATCTGTGTCATGTCGGTGTAGAATTCGACATTGTTGCCGTCGGGATCGCGGAAGACGAGGAAGCTGTTCGCCCCCGGGCCGTGCTTGCCGATGCCGCGGTCGATGGAGATGCCGCGCGCGACAAGCATCGCCGCGACCTTCTCCATCTCCTCGATCGTTTCGAGGCGGTAGGAGAAATGCTCGACCGCGGGATAATGCCCCTCGGGGATCGCGCTGTGGCCGGGCGGAAGCTGGAGCAGCGCGAGGTCGTGGTGATCCTCGCCCGCGCGCAGGAAGACCATATGATGGTCGATCCAGTCGGACACGGTGAGCCCGATCACCTCGGTATAGAAAGCGAGGCTGCGGTCGATGTCGCGTACCTTGAGCACGAGGTGGCCGAGCCGCGTCGGGCGCGGGCGGTAGGAAGCGGGATCGGTCATGGCTGATTCCCCATCGGAACGAAGGCGTTGGTGAAGAGCTGCGGCATCTGGTCGAAGCCCTGAAGCTGGCCGCTCGCCTGCAGCGTGGTGACGGTGCGCTCGATCTTCTCGGGCGCGAGGCGGTGCGAGCCGCCCTCGGCCGCCATCAGGTCGGCGGTTTCGCGGATCTGGCGTTCGGTGACGGCCTCGTCGAGCAAGGGATAGGCCTTGCGGATGATCGCGAGCGCGCCCTTGGGATCGCGCGCCGCGTCGGCATAGCCGCGATAGGCGGCCTTCAGGAAAGCGCGCACCAGATCGGGCTGCTTTTCGATCAGCGCGTCCTGCGTCGCGAAACCGCTGCCGTAAACGTCGAGCCCGAAGTCGGCATAGGCGATGCGCCCGATCGTCACCCCCTTCGCCTTCGCCGCCTTGTCGAACAGCGCCATCGAATTGCCGAGCCAGCATTCGGCGGCGTCGATCCGTCCCTCGACGAGCGAAGAGACGACGATCGCCGGGTCGAGCTGGATCTGCTCGACGCGCGCCGGGTCAACGCCATTATCCTTGAGCCATGCCGGGAGCAGCGCCTGAATCATCGAGCTTTGCCCGGCGCCGAAGCGCAGGCCTGCAAGGTCGGCAGGCTTCGCGATATTGTGCCGCTCCTTGACGAAACAGGCGCCGGCGGGAAGCCGCATGTTGATGCCGCCGATCATCCGCACCTTGCCGCCCTTCGCGCGGCTGAGCGCGACCGACAGCGGATCGATATAGGCGAATTCGAACATGCCCTGGTCGAGCTCGTTCGCGGTCCGCATCCCGCCGAAACCGCGCACCGGCTCGACCGCGAGCCCGGCGTCAGCGAAATAACCCTTGTCGATCGCGACGAAGATGCCCGCCATGCTGCCCTGCGGCAGCCACGCCATGTTGAAGCGAACGGCGCGCGCGCCCTCCGCCTGCTTCGCGACCTGCGGCGCATTGCCGCCGAACGCGCTCCACAGCGTCAGCGCGGCGATGGCTGCAACGACGAGCAAAGGCGCGATCAGCGCGCGGCGCGAAAAGGCGGTCTTCGGCGTCATGCGCACGGCAGGTGCGGCGCCGAGACGGGGTTGCGAAGCTCGCCTATGCCTTGGACCCAGGCATCCATCACGTCGCCGTCCTTCAGGAAGACGCCGCGCCCCATGCCGACCCCGGCGGGGGTGCCCGAGGCGATCAGGTCGCCCGCCTTCAATTCGAGGATCGTCGAGAGATAGGCGATCTGCTCATAGATGTTGAAGATCATCTCGGACGTGTTGCCGTCCTGCATCGCCTCGCCGTTGACCTTGAGCCCGAGGCGGATGTCATGCGGATCGCCGAGGCAGTCGCGCGGCACGAACACCGGGCCGAGCGGCGTGAAGCTGTCGAAGCTCTTGCCGCGGAACCAGTCGTGCGAAAAGGGAAAGTCGGTCCGCCGCGTGCGGTCGCGCGCCGACACGTCGTTGACGATCGTATATCCCGCGATGAGGTCGTGCGCGTCGGCGACAGCGACGTTTTTCCCCGCACGGCCGAGCACGACGCCGAGCTCGACCTCCCAATCGGGGCGCGACACCTGTGGGGGGACGACGACCGTCTCGTTCGGCCCGACGACGCTCTCGACCGTCTTCAGGAAGACATAGGGCTCACTCTCGGCCTTGGCGGCGAGCTTGGTCTTCATCTCGTCGGCATGTTCGATGAAGTTCGATGCGGCCGCGAAGATACGGCGCGGCTCGAACGGCGCCGCAAGCGCGGGTGCGTCGATTCCGCTCGCCGCGCCTTCCAGCGCGCGGGCGAGCGCGAACAGCCCGTCGCGCCGCGCGTCCCAGTCGCGGATGATCGCGGTGACGTCGCCCGCCACCGACGCGAAGCCATGCGCGTCGGCGGCATCGTGCAGATCATGGAAAGCATCGCCGACCCGGATCGTCGGGCGCGCGCCCTCAGGCGTGGCGCGGGTGGCTAGGGCAAAGCGGGTCATGCGTCGATCTTCCTTCTCAAAATGGCGCGCGAAGCCGGGCGCGGCGCAGCCGAATGCAAAGCCGGCGCCGATCGCCGCCAGCGCGGTGCGACGGTCGAGGGAGACATCGGCCATCGCATTTCACCCGAAGGCCCGGATCGGCATCCGCGCCGCCGCGACTGGTTCCCGTTCCGGTTTCAAAAACGCCTGCATGGCTCCCCCAAAATGCAGTCCTGCTTGTGCGGGGCGGACGATATGCAGTCAAAGATAGAAAATGCGGCCACCTATAACCAAAAATACATAGCCAGAGGATGATCAGCTCAGACGGAAACGCCGCGCTTCCCCCACCGTCATCCCGGCGAAGGCCGGGATGACGATTCCATCGAGCATGATTGCGCTCCAGCCGATCGGCATCTCTATATCCGTTCAGAGATAGCGGGCCGGACAATCGATATTATCGCATATAACAGCGACGCCGTAGCGCGGCGGATATGAAGAGCATTGGCATCGCCGGTTTCGGCACCATCGGCCGCGTCGTCGCGCGCCATATCGAAGCGAGCGACCTGCCGCTGACGCTCGCGGCGGTGTCCGCAGGCGACCGCGCACGCGCCGAGGCGGCGATGGCGAAGCTCGCACGCCCGGTTCCGATCGTCGACACCACCGAGCTCGTCGCCCTGTCCGACGTGATCGTCGACAGCGCGCCGACCGCCGCCTTCCGCGAGATCGCCGAAGCGACGCTCCGCGCCGGCAAGACGCTCGTCACGGTCAGCGGCGCAGCGCTGATGCAATGGCCCGAAGCCACCGACCTAGCTCGTACGCACGGCGGCCGCCTGATCCTCGCGACCGGCGCGCTGCTCGGGCTCGACGCGGTGCGCGCGGCGGCGATCGGCACGATCCATTCGGTGACGATGGTGACGCGCAAGCCGGTCAAATCACTGATCAAGGCCGAGCATATCGTGCGCAACAAGATCGACCTGACCGCGATCACCGAGCCGCTGAAGATCTTCGAGGGCAATGCGCGCGAGGGCGCGATCGCTTTTCCGGCCAACGTCAACGTCGCGGCGGCGCTCGGCCTTGCGGGCGTCGGCCCCGAACGCACCCGGCTCGAAATCTGGGCCGACCCGGCGCTCGAACGCAATACCCACCGCATCGTCGTCGATTCGGACAGCGCGCGGCTCGAACTCGGGATTCAGAATATCCCGACCGACGAAAATCCCGGCACCGGCCGCATCACTGCGCAGAGCATCGTCGCGGCGCTGAACGATCTCGTCAGCCCCATTCGTATCGGAACATAGAAAGGTTTCCTGATGACCACCCGCCTCCGCCATGTGGCGATCGCCTCCGCCGACCCCGACAATTCGGTCGGCTTCTTCACCGACGTCCTCGGCTGGACCGTCGCCGGCAAGATCGACAGCCGCAACGCGCGCGGCTATTATGTCACCGACGGCCACATCAACATCGCCCTGCTCTGCTTCAAGAACCGCCCCGCCGCGGGGATGGAGTTCCCCGAGGGCTATACCGGCCTCCATCACATCGGCTTCCAGTGCGATGATATCGCCGACGTCGTCGAGCGCTTCGAGAATTCGGGCTATGCCCCGCGCCACGACGTCAACCTGGCGCAGGGCCTCGGCAAGAATCCCGCGAAGGACAATGCCGAATACAAGATGGCGGGGCCGGAGAATGTCATGGTCGACGTCTCCGAGCGCGGCTGGGCGGGCACCGAGAGCTTCAAGGGTACACCGCCGGCAGCGTGAAATCGCAGCCATCCTGACAGACGAAAGCCGCCGAAGCCCATCGCTTCGGCGGCCTTTTTTGATTTGACGAAGATGCATGGAAAACGCGCTGCATCCTCCTCACTTCGTCATTCCCGCGAAAGCGGGAACCCAGTGTGGGGTCAGCCGACGCATGCTCTGGGTTCCCGCTTTCGCGGGAATGACGAATGTTGGGAAACAACCGCTTCCTACCCCAATGCCGACGATGGCTACAGGTTCAGGAACGTCCGCGCGTTGCCGCTGAAGATCTTCGCCTTCTGCGCCGGCGACAGGCCGCCATGCTCGCGCACCAGCGCGCCGATGTCCTGTTCGCCGAGCGGAAAGGGATGGTCGGAGCCGAGCAGGATGCGGTCCTCGCCCATCACGTCGACGAGCAGGCTGAGCGCGCGCGGGTCGAACACCGCCGAATCGACGAAGAAGCGATCGACATAGGACGAGGGCGGGTTCGGGCAGTCGACGCGAACGATGTCGCGATGCTTCCACGCATTTTCGACCCGGCCGAGCAGGAAGGCGAAGCTGCCGCCGCCGTGGCCGAAGCAGATGCGCAGGCTTCTGGGCAGGCGCTCGAACGCGCCCGACAGGATCAGCGACAGGATCGAAAGCTGCGTCTCGGCCGGCATCGCGACGAGCCAGGGCAGCATATATTTGGGCATCCGCTCGCGCGCCATCATGTCCCACGGGTGGACGAGTACCGCCGCGCCAACCTCCGCGCAATGGGTGAGGAAGGTCAAAATGCCTTCGTCGTCGAGATTGCGCAGCCCCATATGGTTGCCGATCTGGACGCCGAGATGTCCCGCCTCTATCGCGCGGCTGACCTCGGCGCACGACAGGTCGATGTCCTGCAGCGGCACCTGCGCGAGCGCTTTCATCCGCCCGGGCGCGTGGCCGCAAAAATCGAGCGCCGCATCGTTGAAGCGCCTGGCGCATTCGAGCGCCTGCTCCGCCGGGCGGCTGTAACCGAACATGATCGGCGTGGCGCAGATGATCTGAAGATCGATCCCCTGCTCGTCGAGCGCCTCGACGCGCCGCGCGGGATCCCACAAAATATCCTCGACCGGGCGAAACGTCTTCGCACCCTGCATGATGAAGCCCTTGCCCGCACCATCGTCCCGCAGCCAGGGCAGACCTTCGGCCTCGGCGCGCGCGCGATAGGCGGCATCCATCGCGGGAAAGAAGTGGCTGTGCATGTCGATCACGGCCGCCTGTGTCGCACCCTCGTCCATCATGATTGTCGCCGCATCCTCGCCATTTCGCCTTGCCGCGGCGCGCCGAAGCGCGCGGGCCATGCGGTTGAGTAACGAGGGTCAGCTATCAACAATAATCCCGAGACTTGCCCTAGCTATTACAAAACGGCTATATCCAAACAGAAGTGGCACCGGCCCGCTCCCCCCACCCGGCCTCCCCGATGATAATAGCCCATGGGAGGTCGGGTGGGGGAGCGGGCCGTTGCCGAAGCCAGAGCATGGCGGAGGATCATCATGCCTAAATTTCACGAGAATTTCCTGCTGAGCCGGTTGAAGCTGCGCCAGCTCCGCCTGCTCACCGCCATCGCCGACGAGGGGACCGTTTTGAAGGGCTCGCAGGCGCTGAACATCGCGCAGCCTGCCGCGACCAAGAGCATCAAGGAGCTGGAGGACGCGCTCGGCGTCCAGTTGTTCGAGCGCTCGTCGCGCGGGGTCAGCCCGACCGATTTCGGCGCGGTGATGATCAAGCACGCCAAGCTGATCCTCGCCCAGCTTCGCCACGCGAGCGAGGAATTGCAATCGCTCGAGGAGGGATTGTCGGGACGCGTCCATGTCGGGACCTTGCTCGCGGCGTCGACGTCACTGCTGCCGCGCGCGCTTGCGCTCCTCCGCGAACGGCGGCCGGGGATCGCGGTCACGGTCGCCGAGGGAACGATCGACCGGCTGATGCCGGGGCTGCGCACCGGCGACATCGATGTCGTGCTCGGCCGCCTGCCCGAATATCGCGAGCGCGAGGGGCTGAAGCAGGAGGTGCTTTATCTCGACACGGTGTCCATCATGGTGCGCGAGGGGCATCCGCTGGCGGCGCGCGTTTCGCTCACCCTTGCCGAGTTGGTCGAGCAGGCGTGGGTCATGCCGCCGACGCAGACGTCGCTGCGTCGTCAGATCGACCATGCCTTTCGCCACGAAGGGCTGGAACCGCCGCGCGACGTGATCGAATCGGTGTCGATCCTGACCAACCATGCGCTGCTGGTCAGCACCGACATGCTCGCCGCGATGCCGCATCAGGTCGGGCTCGGCCAGGCGGGGCTGGTCGCGCTGCCGGTGACGCTGGAGGGCGCGGGTTCGCGGATCGGCGCGACGACGCATGCGAACGTCGAGCTATCGGCCGCCGCCGCCTATTTCATGGGCGTCGTTCACGAGGTCGCCGCGGAGATCCGGGACGAACTGGGTCAGGATCAGGAGGTCCTCGCCGACCCCGCCGCGACGCACCGCCAGACGAAGTAAGCGGCGGTGATCAGCACCAGCCACGGCCCGCCCGCGAACACCGCGACCTGCCAGTCGGCGTCGATCGCCATCGTCACCGTGATTGCGCCGAGCAATCCCAGTCCCAGTATCTGCGCATAGGGGAAGAAGGGCATCCGCACCGGCAGGTCGGCCGCACGATGTTTGCGGCGGAAGCGCAAATGGCTGACGAGGATCGCGCTCCAGACGAGCAGCCCGCCGAACAGCACGATGCCGAAGAGATAATTATAAGCGAGCGGAGTCAGGATCGACAGCGAGGCGGCGGCGAGGATGCCGATGCCGGTGACGATCGTCGCGCGCATCGGCACATGTTGCGCGTTGAGCTCGCCCAGCTTTCGCGGCGCATAGCCGCCGCGCGCGAGCGAGAAGAGCATCCGCGAGCCCAGATAGATGCTGGTGTTCATCGCCGACAGCGCCGCGGTCGCGACGACGAAGTTCATGAGGCCCGCGGCATAGGGGATGCCCGCGCTCGCGAACATCTTCACGAACGGGCTTTCGGTGACGACCTTCGCGCCCGACTCCGTCCACGGCAGGAAGGCGACGATGATGAACAGCGCGAGGATGTAGAAGAGGAACAGCCGCGCCGCCATCGTCCTGAGCGCGGCGGGGATTGCGACCTTGGGGTCTTTCGCCTCGCTCGCGGTGCCGACGACGAACTCGAGCCCCATGAAGGAGAAGAGCGCCATCAGCACCGCCAGCCAGACGCCCGAAAAGCCGTTGGGCAGGAAGCCGCCCGCGAGCCCGGTGACATTGTGGAGCCCCACTGGATCGCCGACGACGCCGAAGATGCGGCTGAGCCCGACGACGATGAAGGCGACGATCGCCGACACCTTGATCACGGTCAGCCAATATTCGACCGAGCCGAAATTATGCACCGCGCGCGTGTTGACCCAGACGACGGTGGCGGCGCTGCCGAGCGCCCACATCCACACTGGCGTGTCGGGAAACCACCAGCCCATATAGATGCCGACCGCGACCGCCTCGCTGCCGATCAGCAGCACCTGCTGGATCCAATAGGTATAGCGGACGATGAAGCCCATCATCGGCCCGAGGTAGATTTCGGCATAGGTGCCGAACGAGCCCGCGGTCGGGTGGACGACCGCCATTTCGGAGAGGCTGAACACCATGATCACCGCGACCAGCGCCGCGATCGCATAGCTGACGAGCACGCCCGGCCCGGCATAGCCGATCGCGATCCCCGATCCCATGAACAGGCCGGTGCCGATCGCGCCGCCGAGGCCGATCATGATGATCTGCGCCTTGCTGAGCCCACGTTCGAGCCCGGCCTCGCGGTCAAGATAGGCCTGTTCGTCCATGTTTGCGTCCCCTCCCCTGCCGCTCATGTGACCGCGTCGCGGACCTGATGCTCGGGCAATTTCCAGATGCCGCCGTCCATGATCGCCACCAGCCGGTCGACCGCGTCCCACACGTCGGCATAGCCGACATAGAGCGGCGTGAAGCCGAAGCGCACCGTGTCGGGGGCGCGGAAGTCGCCGATCACCCCGGCGGCGATCAGCGCGCGCATGATCGGATAGCCGTCGGCGTGCGCGAAGGACACCTGGCTGCCGCGCGCCGCCGCGTCGCGCGGCGAGGCGAGCGTGAAGCCGTGCCCGGCGCAGCGCGTCTCGACGAGGCGGATGAAGAGGTCGGTGAGCGCCATCGACTTGGCGCGGATCGCGCCCATGTCGGCGGCGAGGTGGATGTCGAGCCCGACCTCGACGAGCGCCATCGACACGATCGGCTGGGTGCCGATCAGGAATTGGCGGATGTCATGCTGCGGGCGGTAGCCGGGCTCGAAAGCGAAGGGCGCGGCATGGCCCCACCAGCCGGTGACGGGCTGGAGCGCCTGCCCCTGATGCCGCTTCGCCGCGAACAGGAAGGCGGGCGAGCCGGGGCCGCCGTTCAGATATTTATAGGTGCAGCCGACCGCGAAATCGGCATTGCAGCCGTTGAGGTCCACGGGCATCGCCCCGGCACTGTGGCACAGATCCCAGATCGCGAGCGCCCCCGCCGCCTGCGCGCGCGCGGTGATCGCCGCCATGTCGTGGACATGGCCCGACTTGTAATGGACATGGGTGATCGCGACCGCGATCGTCTCTTCGTCGATCGCGTCCGCAATCTCGTCCTTTTCGCAGAGCCGCACTTCGACGCGCCCGCCGGTCGCCGCGGCGACGCCCTCAGCGATATAATTGTTCGTGGGGAAATTGCTGCCTTCGAGGATCAGCACGCGGCGGTCGGGGCGCAGCGCGACCGCGGCCGACAGCAGCTTGAACAGATTCTGGCTCGTCGAATCGCAGACGACCACCTCGCCCGGCGCCGCGCCGAGCAGCGGCGCGAGCTTGTCGCCGAGGCGCACCGGCAGGTCGAACCAGCCCGCGCTATTCCAGCTTTTGATAAGGTCGGTGCCCCATTCGCGCGTCACCACCTCGTGGGCGCGCGCTGCCGCGCCCTTCGGCATCGCGCCCAGCGAATTGCCGTCGAGATAGATCATCCCTTCGGGCAGGTCGAAGCGGGCGCGGAGCGGTGCGAGCGGGTCGGCGGCGTCCATGCCCAGGCAGGCGGCGCGGTCGAGAGTATCAAGCGTCATGGAAACAAATCACCTTCGTCTGCGACATTTCGCGCGCGGCGAAGCGCACGCCCTCGCGGCCCATATTCCCTCGCCCCGCACCGCCGAAAGGCATGGCGTCGAGGCGGTAATCGGTCGAATCGTTGATCATCACCCCCGCCGCGCGCAGCCACCGCGCCGCGTGGCGCGCGTGCCCGAGCGATTCGGTGAAGATGGCGGCGTGGATCGCATAGTCGGCCCGGTTGGCGGCGTCGATGGCTTCGTCGAGCTCGTCGAAGCGGAACAGACTGACCACAGGGCCAAAGGCTTCGTGGCAGGCGACGCGCGCGTCGTCGGGGACGCCGGCGAGCACAGTCGGTCGCACCAGCGCCCCGGCACGCTCGCCGCCCGCGAGCAGGGTGGCGCCGCGCGCGACGGCTTCGTCGGCCCAGGCGAGGATGCGCGCCGCTTCGTCGCCGCCGATCATCGGCCCGACATCCGTATCCGGGTCCATCGGATCGCCGACGCGCAACGCCTCGGTGGCAGCGATCAGCGCCTCCCGAAAAGCGTCATAGATGGCATCGTGGACGTAGAGGCGCTGGACGCCGATGCAATTCTGCCCCGCCGCGCCGAACGCGCCCGCGACGCAGGCGGCGGCGGCCTTTTCGACATCGGCATCGTCCATCACGATAACCGGGCCGTTGCCACCGAGTTCCATCGCGACGCGCTTGACCCCCGCCGAGCGGCAGATCGCCTGGCCGACGTTGGCGCCGCCGGTGAAGCTGACCATCGCCACGTCGCCATGCCCGGTCAGCGCATCGCCGAAATCGCGCCCGCGCCCGGTGAGGAGGTTCAGCGCCTCGGCGGGCAATCCCGCCGCGAGCAGCAGTTTCGCGAGCATCACAGCCACGAGCGGCGCCTGCTCGGCGGGCTTGAGCACCACCGCATTGCCCGCGGCGAAGGCGGGGCCGAGCTTATGGCAGACGAGGTTGAGCGGATCGTTGAACGGCGTGATCGCCGCGATCACCCCGACGGGTTCATGGACATAATGACCCGACCGCGCCTCGCCGCCCGGAAAGCTGTCGAAGGCGATCGTCTCGCCCGCGAGCCGTACCGCTTCCTCGGCCGAGAGGCGGAGCGTGTTGACCGCGCGCGCCACCTCGCGCGACGCGGCGCGGATCGGCTTGCCGGTCTCGGCGGTGATCGCGGCGGCGAAGCGCTCGGCATCGGCCGCGAGCGCCGTCGCGGCGGCGTGGAGGATGCACGACCGTTCGCCGGTCGACAGGTCACGCATCGCCTCGGCGCCGCGCAGAGCGCTCGCCACCGCGCGATCGACATGGCTCGCATCGGCGCAGGCGACCGCGCCAAGCGCTTCGCCCGACCATGGGTTGACCACCGGCATCGTCTCGGCCGCCGCTTCCCAGCGGCCGCCGATCAGGAGCGACCGGCCGGTATCGACCGCGACATGCATCATGGCTTGTCCTTGCGCAGCACCAGCGCGTCATATTCGCGGCTGTCGAGCAGCGCCTCGACGATCACCGGGCCATCGGCCGCGAAACCCGCATTGAGCGCGGCGCGGAACTCGGCGGGGTCGCGCGCGACCGTGACGGGAACGCCGAACAGCGACGGACCGCCGATCGTGCCCTCGGCACGCACCGGAGTGCCATAGATGGGGTTCGCCTTCTTTTCCTGCTTGATACGGATCAGCGCGAGGTCGTTGTCGGTGAAGACAACGATCACGATCGGCAATTTCTCGCGCACCGCGGTCGCGAGCTCGCCGACGGTCATCAGAAAGCCGCCGTCGCCGACGACGCAGCACACCGGGGTATCGGGGCGGCAGAGCTTCGCGGCGATCGCGGCGGGCAGTCCGAAGCCCATCGCCGACCAGCCGTTGGTCATGATCTGCGTCCCCGGTCGGGGCGTGCGCCAATGCTGGCCGATCAGATGGGTGTGCGCACCGACATCGCAGGTCATGATGCCGTCGTCGGGGAGGACGTCGCGGAGCACGTCGAGCGCCGCGCAGGGCCCGAAGCGCCCGCCCGGCCCCGCGAGCTTCGCGAACATCGCCGCCTTGCGCTCGCCGAGCGCGGCGAGATCCCAGCCCTTGGTTTCGGCGGGCAGCGCGAACAGCGCGTCGAGCGCGGGCGCGATCGCACCGACGACCTCGGCGGCGACCGGATGCTTGGCGCGATCGATGTCGGCGGGCGCGACGTCGACGCTGGCGAGCGCGAGCCCGTCCTTCATCCAGCTTTCGTAATTGAACTCGATCGGGTCATAACCGACCGCGACGACCAGATCGGCCTCGGCATGGGTGAGTCCGACCCTGTCGGACAGCGCGTGAAAGAGGACGCCGGCGTAATTGGGATGATCCTCCGGCACCATGCCCTTTGCCATCGGGGTCAGCAGCACCGGCAGGCCGAACCGCTCGGCGAGCGCGACGATGCGATCCTGCGCCTGTGCGTGGACGGCGCCGAGACCGATCGCGAGCACCGGCCTTTCGGCGGCGGCGAAGGCGGCGACGAGCGCGTCGATCGCGGCGGCATCGGGCAGCGGCAGCGGGTCGGCGGCGACCGCGCCGATCGTCGCGGCCTCGACCGCCTCCGCGCTCATTCCCTGCGGCAGCCCGACGTGCACGGCACCGGGGCGACCCGACAGTGCGATACGCGCCGCCTCGGCCAGCGTGTCGACGGCGCTGTCGGCCGCGATCCGCATCGTCGCCTTGGTCAGCGGCGCGAACAGCGCCTGATGATCGATCGCCATCTGCACCGTGCGGCCGCGCAGCGGCGCGGGCATTTCGTCGGTCAGCGCGATCATCGGCGAACGGTCGAGCGTCGCGCCGCCCACTCCGGTCGCAAGGTTGGTGGCGCCCGGCCCGAAGGTGCCGAAGCAGGCCCCCGGCACCCCGGTCAGCCGCCCGCACACATCGGCCATGAAGCCCGCTCCGCCCTCGTGGCTGGTCAGCACGAAATCGATGCCGTCGGTGGTGCGGATCGCCTCCATATAGTCGACCCAGCCGCCGCTCGGCACGCCGAAGATATGGCGCACACCCAAGTCGCGCAGCCCCGTCACGACGTTGCGGGCCACTGTGGTCGATGTCATGCGCGATCCTTCATGCGAGAGTGCAGTCGCACCCCGATTAGGCGCGGGCGCCATACACAAATAATATCAAATGCCCGCGATGATATGGCGAACCAGTTATAGGAAGCGGTTCGCGATCGTGCCGATGCCGTCGATCCCGCCCTCAACGACATCGCCCGCCACGAGGCGGCCGACGCCCGCGGGGGTGCCGGTATAGATGAGGTCGCCAGGCTTGAGTTCGACATAGGTGGACAGCTCGGCGATGATGTCGGCGACCGGCCAGATCATGTCGACGATGTCGCCGTACTGCCGCAGCTCGCCACTCACCGACAGCCAGATACGCGCGCTCGACGGATGGCCGATCTCGCTGGCGAGGCGGATCGGCGAGAGGACGGCGCTATGGTCGAAGCCCTTCGCCATGTCCCACGGCCGCCCGCCGGTCTTGGCGTCGGCCTGCAAATCGCGGCGGGTCAGGTCGTTGCCGACGGCATAGCCGAAGATGCAATCCGCCGCCTCGTCGGACGCGATATTCGCGCCACCCTTCGCGAGCGCCACGACGAGCTCGATCTCGTGATGCAGATTGGCGGTGCGCGGCGGCATTGCGATATCGGCCGTCCCCGCCACCAGCGCATCGGCGGGCTTCGAGAAGAAGAAGGGCGGCTCGCGCGTCGGATCGCCGCCCATCTCGCGCGCGTGGTCGGCGTAATTCTTGCCGACGCAGAATATCCGGCGGACGGGAAAACGCTCGCCGCTTCCGACGATTTCGGCGGTGGGAGCGGGGACATCGAAACGCATGGGCAAATCCTCAGGCTGGCGGATAGAGCGCCGCGCGGCATTTGCCGAGGTCGGCGCCTTCGAGGCCGCTTTCCCTCACCGCATTCCACGGGCTGCCCATCCTGTCTTCGGGGCGATACCAGAAGCCATAGAGCTTGCCGTTCGCCGCGACCAGCGTCGCCGCGCCGATGCTGCCTTCCGCCTTCGAATACCAGGCGAGCCGCATGATCCGCCCGAAGACCGTGCCGCGCAGCGTGCCGAGCCCGTCGTTATAACAGCCGAAGACCTCATTCCCCTTTTGCCGCAGCAGGATCGGGCCATATTCGTGACTGTAAATGCCGCCGGCCTCGGCGATGGCCGCGCCGCCGCGCTGATCGAGCGTGCCGAGGACCGCGAGGTCCGAAAGCCGCGTCTGGCCGCTGCCCGCCCAATTGCTGTCGATGCGCAGCCGCAGCCAGCGTGCCGCCGCGGGCTTCGGTAGCTTGACGACGGTCTGTGCGTCGGCCTTTGCCTCGCCTTCGACCAGCGTTTCATAGGGACCATCCGGTCCCGCGGTCGAGCCGAGCAGCGCGAAGCGCCGCACCGGCGACCCCTCGGCGGTCTGCGACATCGACCCGTCCTCGCGCACCACCGGCTCGAAGCGGTTGTCGAGCGCGACGGCGTCGATCTTGCCGGTGCCCGCGAGCTCGAAATTCAGCGCATGCGGCAAGGCGATTCCCTTGTCGGACAGCCAGCCATAGGCGGGGCCGCCGTCGACGAGGTTGATCGTCCAGGTCGACCAGTGCCGCTTCGCCTCGCCCGCATCGGCCTCGGCGATGCCGCCCCAGCTGATGTGGAGGATATTGTCGCCCGCGGGCTCGGCGGGCTTGGCCGCCGGCTTGTCGGGGGCCGCGTTCGAACATCCGGCAAGGAGCAAGGCTCCCGCCAGCGCCATCATGGCTGTACGCATCGGTTTGTCCTTCTAAAACATTGCTTCCGTCATCCCGGCGAAGGCCGGGATCCCGACCTCGCGTCTCACCTCATCGGCGAGACCCCCGCCTTCGCCGGCGTGACGAACAACTTTCTATTTCCGCTCGGGCCAGACCGTCTTCGGCGCGCCGAGGTTGGGCTTGCCGAGCAACGGGCTCGACAGCGCGTAGACGCCGTTCACCGAAAAGGCCCAGATGATCTTGCGGTCATATTCGGTGAACACCGCGAAGGTCGAATTTTCCTTCGCATAGTCGGGCAGTTCGGCGTCGGTCGGGAAGCGCGGCACGAAATAGCCCGCGATGCTCGGTTTCGCCGGGTCCTTGACGTCGAAGATCTGGATGCCCGCGGTATAGAAGGCATAGATGGCGAGCCCCTGGCCCCCCTCGACTTCGCCGGGCTGCCCCATCCCGCCCGACCTTTTGGGGCCGAAACTGCCGCGGCGCTGGCAATAATCGGTGAAACCCGCGTCCTTCGGCGGAGTCGGGCGCGGGAAGCGCGCCGCGATCTTCGGGTGCGCGGGGTCGCGCGCGTCGATCGAATAAATGTCCTTGTACGGCTCGTAGCAATTGCCGTTCATCGGATAGCCGTTGCCGAACACGAAGCCAGTGCGATCGTATTGGCTGATGTCGACATTGTCGAACTCGGTCCCGGCATAGCTCGGCGGCACCGTCACATGGCCCAATGTCTTCGGATTCGCGGGATCGGAGAGGTCGAAGCTGTAGAAGCCGAGACCGCCCATGCCGCCGAAGCCGATCTTGCCGCCGTCCTCGATCGGCCTGGTGAGCAGCAACGCGGTTCGCGACCCCATCCAGCTCGTCCGGTTGCCCGCGCGCGGATTGGCGCGATAGGCATCCTCGCTCTCCTTGTCGCCGAGCCGTTGCCCCGGGACCGTGATCTGCGAAACAAATTTCGGATCGGCCGGGTCCGACATGTCCCAGACCTGATAGCCGGGCGAATAGAGATAGTCGGGATATTCGGTCGCCGAATAGCTGTCGTCGGGCGCCGCCGAGAGCAGCATATATTTGCCGCCCCACCACGCCACCGAGTCGAGTGCGCCCGATCCCTGCTGCTCGCCGATCGGCGCGTCGGGGTGCTGGTAATCGGTGGTGCGCGTCGCGATCAGCTTCCACTTGTCGGGCGTCGGGCCGTCCATCACGAAGACCTTGAAACCCTTGAGCGAATTATAATGGCGCTGCTCGGCCACCTTGTCCGGCTCGCGCTTCTTGTCCTCCATCAGGCCGAATCGGCCTATCTCGTAGGACGCGACGAGGATGTTGCGCTGGAGCGTCTTGTTCCAGGCGATGGTGACGCCACCGAAATAGTCGGTGACCGCCGCCGCGTCCCAATCCTCGCTCGACCCTTTCGGACCCCATACGCCGCCCTGCGACCACACCGTCTTCGCCTTGCGCGGGTCGGTGACGTCGAGAATGCGCAGATAGTCGCGGTCGTGGGCGTAGAGATAGCGCTTGCCGCCGAAATCGGCGATGTTCGCCCATGCGTGCCAGGGCGAGGTCACCGCGGGATAGAAAGCGATGACCTTCACATTCTTCGCGTAACTGTTCTGGTCCCAATGATCGAGCTGGCCGGGAAATGCCGGCGCGTCATTGGTGAGCGGCGTCGCGACCGGATGGCGGAAGCTGCCGTCGGGGTTCATGCCGTAATCGGCGCCGGGAACGGGCGGGCGCGGCGGATTGTCGGGGGTCGCGGCGATCCAGGCCTTGAGCCAGGGGTCGCGGATGTCGACCGGACCGGGTTCCTTCGCACCCCAGTCCGCCGCGGCGAGCGCCGTCGCCCCGAGACAGGCGGCGATTGCCGCGCCCGCCATGATCCTGATCCCGCGCTTCATTGCGAACCCTTTCTTTTCATAGGTCCTTCCCCCGAAGAGGAAGGACCCGTTATCCGTCGAACCGTCGATGCTCAGAAGCGGAACCGCGCGGTCACGCCATAGGTGCGCGGTGGGATATAGGTCGAATAGATGGTCCCGAACAATTCGAGCTTGCTCGTATAGTTGAGCTCGTTGGTCAGGTTCTTCGCCCAGGCCGTCAGCTCCCACTTGTCGTCGGCATCGCGCAGTCCGATCCGCGCATTGAGCAGGATTTCGGAATCGAACTTCAGAATGGGCGTGTTCGGATTGTCGAAGAAATTGGCTCCCGTGTACTGGAAGTCGCTGCCGAGGACGAGCACCAGCCCTTCGCTGACCGGCTGTTCCAGATTGGCTGCGACGTTGAAGGCATGCTTCGGCGTCCGGCGGCAAGTGTTGCCGTCGAGGTCGGTCCCCTCGTCATCGATGATCAGTTCGCCGGTGAAATTGCACTTCGAGAAGGCATAGTTGCCCGACAGGGTGAAGCCATCGGTGATCCGCGCCTGGAAATCGAGCTCGAGGCCATAGGCGCGCGTGCCGTTCTTGGCATTGAACACGAAATTGTCGGGCGGCATCCCCGGCCCCGGCGACAGGAACTGGTTGGTCTGGAGATTGTCGTAGTTGGTATAATAGGCCGCGGCGTTGATGAACAGGCGCCGGTCGGCGAGCGCCAGTTTCGCGCCCACCTCGAAGCTGTCGGCGGTTTCGGGATCGAACGACACCAGCGCTTCGGACGGGGTGTTGGCATCCTCGCCGGTCCAGCCGCCGGGTTTGTAGCCCTTGGCATAGCGGCCGTAGAGGGTGACATTGTCGCTGGGCTCGAAACGCAGCGTCGCGCTCGGCAGCCAGGCGTCCCAGCTCCGCGTCTCGCCGACGGTGAAATTGACCGCCTCGCCCTCGAACGAGACGCCCGAGCGATTGTTCGAATAGCGCTTGTGGTCATAGGCATAGCGCAGCCCGGCCTCGAAGGTCAGCTTGTCGGTGATGCTGTAGCTGAGTTCGCCAAAGACGCCGACATTGTCGTTCTTCGACGTCGTGACCGTGTGGTTCGACCCCGGCGACGGCGTCGCGGGCGTGCCGCCATAGGCCATGGCGAAGGCGAATTCCTCGATCGCCTGATAGTCGGCGAACAGGAAGTTCACATCCTCGGCGCGGCGGATATTCTCGTGCAAATAATAGACGCCGCCCTCGACGCGCAACGGCCCGCCATTGTCGAAGCGCAGGCGCAATTCCTGCGAGAATTGCTTCACATCCTCACCCTTGCCGCTGTCGAAATAGCTGTCGGGCACAGTGGCGAGATAGGTATCGAGCCCGGCGAGCATCGCCGAGGTGATGTCGGGCGCGTTGGTTGCGGGGTCGATCGGGAAGTTGAACAGCATCCCCGACCCGTCCTCGCGCGCCGTGAGCGAGCTGTCGCGATAGGCGGTCTGCGAGGTGATGCTGATCCCGTCGCTTGGCTGCCAGTCGATCGTGCCGCTCACCCCATACATGTCGCCGTTCTGGAAACCGGTGAAATTATGGTTGCCCGAGCGATGCTTGGCGCTCTTGAACGGCGCGTTGCGGTTCGGCAACACGAAGCCCGGCAGGCTGTCGATCGTCGGCGCATAATAGCCGAGGTAGGTCACTTCCTGGCTGTCGCCGGGAATCAGGATGTCGACCCAGCGCGCGCCGTCGCGATGGCGCGTATAATCGGCCGACAGATTGATATCGAGCGTCGCGTCGGGCTGCCAGCGAAGCTGGGCGCGCACCGACTGCATATTCTGGTCCTCCTCGTCGCCGCCGCTGAGGTTCTTGGCATAGCCGTCGTGGGTGCGCGAACTGGCGGTCAGGCCGAGGCTGACCGTGTCGGACACCGGCCCGCGAACCGACGCCGCGACGTCGAGGCGGTTGTAATTGCCATAGGTCGCCTCGAAGCGGCCCTCGAAGGTATCGCCGGGCTTCTTGGTGACATAGTTGATCAGGCCGCCGACGACGCTCTTGCCGAAGCGCAGCGCCTGCGGCCCCTTGAGCACCTCGACGCGCTCGAGGTCATAAAGGTCGAGCAGCGACCCGGTGCCGCGCGACAGATAGACGCCGTCGACGAAGATGCCGACCGCCGCGTCGGCGCCCGCGCCCTGGATGTCCGAGCCGATGCCGCGGATGAAGAGCTCGGTGTCGACCGCACGCTCGGCACTGAGCTTGAGACCCGGCACGCGATAGGCGACTTCGGAGAAATCCTTGATCCCCGCGCGTTCGAGCGCCGCGCTGCTGAACGCCTGGACCGAGATCGGCACGTCCTGCAGGCTCTCCTCGCGCTTGCGCGCCGTCACGACGATATCGTCGCCCAGCGCCGCGCTGCCGGCACTTTCATTGTCTGCGGGCGCCGACTGCGCCTCCGCCACGGTCGGCAAGGCGCAGGCCGCAGCCGTAACCAGCAAGGCCCGGCGCCAGTTTCGATTCATTCGCATAATCTACCCTCCCCAGCGGCCGGACGCATCCTGTCCTCTTTCGGGAGGTCCCGTGCCGGCCTGAACGATTGGACGAGGGAAACCTAGCGGGCTTTCTATATCGATATAATAGATTGTCGAATATGCGATATTCCTGTTTCATTATAGCCCGCTCAAGTGGGCTGCAGTTGCAAGCGGTTAGGCAACGCCGACGCAGACATATTTGACTTCGAGATAATCCTCGATGCCATAGCGCGACCCTTCGCGCCCCAGGCCCGACTCCTTGATCCCGCCGAAGGGCGCGACTTCGGTCGAGATCAACCCGGTGTTGACCCCGACGATGCCATATTCGAGCGCTTCTGCCACACGCCAGACCCGCGAAAGGTCGCGGGCATAGAAATAGGCCGCGAGGCCGAAGCGCGTGTCGTTCGCCTGCGCGACGACGTCGGCCTCGTCCGCGAAGCGAAAGACAGGGGCGAGCGGGCCGAAGGTTTCTTCCTGCGCGACGTCCATCGCCGCGGTCACGCCGGTCAGCAAGGTCGGCTCGAAGAAGGTGCCGCCGAGCGCCGAGCGGCGGCCGCCGCAGACGATGCGCGCGCCCTTCGCGGTCGCGTCGGCGATATGGCGCTCGACCTTCTCGACCGCCGCTTCCTCGATCAGCGGGCCCACCTCAACCCCCGCGTCGGCGCCGTCGCCAACCTTCAGCCCCCGCACCGCGTCGGCGAGCTTCGCGACGAAAGCGTCGTGGATTCCCGCCTGCACATAAAGCCGGTTCGCGCAAACGCAGGTCTGCCCGGCGTTGCGATATTTGGAGGCGATCGCGCCCCTGACCGCTTCGTCGACATCGGCGTCGTCGAAGACGATGAAGGGCGCGTTGCCGCCGAGTTCGAGCCCGAGTTTCTTCACCGTGTCGGCCGACTGGCGATAGAGCAGCTTCCCGATCTCGGTCGATCCGGTGAAGGAGAGTTTACGGACGAGCGGGTTGTCGGTCATTTCCGCGCCCACGCAGCGCGCATCGCTGGTCGGAACGATCGACAGCAGTCCGGCGGGCAGTCCCGCCTCCTCCGCCAGCACCGCGAGCGCGAGCGCCGACAGCGGCGTCTGCGCCGCGGGTTTGACGACGATGGCGCAGCCCGCGGCGAGCGCCGGGCCGACCTTGCGGGTAATCATCGCGGCGGGGAAATTCCACGGCGTGATCGCGGCGACGACGCCGACCGGCTGCTTGAGCACGAGGATGCGCTGGCCGTTCTGGGTCGCGGGGATGATATCGCCATAGGCGCGCTTCGCTTCCTCGGCGAACCATTCGATGAAGGAGGCGGCGTAGGCGATCTCGCCGCGGCTTTCGGCGAGCGGCTTGCCCTGTTCGGCGGTCATCAGCCGCGCGAGATCCTCCTGATTCGCCATGATCAGGTCGAACCAGCGGCGCAGGATCGCCGCGCGCGCCTTGGCGGGGGTTGCCGCCCAGGCGGGCATCGCCGCCGCCGCGGCCTCGATCGCGGCGCGCGTGTCGGCGGGAGTCGTGTCGGCAACCTCGGCAATCAACGCGCCGGTCGCGGGATTGGTGACGGCGAGGCGGCGGTCGCCCGCGATCCAGTGGCCGCCGATGAACGCGCCGGTGCGGAGCAGGTCGGGGCGGGCGAGGGTCGGGACATTGCTCATAGTGCGCTCAGGGCCTTCTCGAGGATCGCCATGCCTTCGTCGATCAGCGCGTCGGACGCGGTGAGCGGCATCAGCAGGCGGATCGTCTCGCCATGGATGCCGCAGCTCAGCAGCACGAGGCCGAGTTCGAGCGCACGCGCCGTCACGCGCTTCGCCGCCGCGCCGTCGGGTTCGTCGCTGCCGCGCGCCGCGAGCAGATCGAAGGCGACCATCGCGCCGGGGCCGCGGACATGGCCAATGGGGAGCAGATCATTGCGCGCCGCGAAAACCTCCAGCGTCGCCCGCAGCTTGTCGCCGAGGGCGTTCGCGCGTTCGATCAGCCCCTCCTCCTCGATCACGTCGAGCACCGCGAGCGCGGCGGCGCAGGCGACGGGCGAGCCGGCGTAAGTGCCGCCGAGCCCGCCGGGCTGCGCCGCGTCCATGATGTCGGCGCGGCCGATCACCCCCGATAGCGGGAAGCCGCCGGCAAGCGACTTGGCGACGGTCATCAGGTCGGGTTCGACCCCGCCATGCTCGATCCCGAACATGCGGCCGGTGCGCGCGAAGCCGGTCTGCACCTCGTCGGCGATCAGCAAGATGCCATGCTCGTCGCAGAGACGACGGAGCGCCGCGAGCAATTCGGGCGGCGCCATGTGAAAGCCGCCCTCACCCTGCACCGGCTCGACGATGATCGCAGCGACGCGCGACGGCTCGATGTCGGCGGCAAACAGCAGCGACAGCGCGCGCAGGCTGTCCTCGACGCTCACGCCATAATGGGCGATCGGGAACGGCAGGTGGAACACCTCGCCCGGCAGCGGGCCGAAGCTGCGCTTGTAGGGCAGCACCTTGCCCGTCATCGCCATCGTCAGCAGCGTGCGGCCGTGGAAGCCGCCGCCGAAGGCGATGACGCCGGGGCGACCGGTCGCGGCGCGGGCGATCTTCACCGCATTCTCGACCGCTTCCGCGCCGGTGGTGAAAAGGATCGTCTTGGCCGGACCGGAGAAGGGTGCGAGCGCGTTCAGCCGTTCGCAAAGTTCCACATAGGGCTCGTAGGCCGCGACCTGAAACGCCGTATGCGTATAACGGTCGAGCTGGTCGCGCACCGCCGCGATCACGCGCGGATGGCGGTGGCCGACGTTGAGCACCGCGATGCCGCCCGCGAAATCGATATAGCGGCCGCCGTCGGCGTCCCACAGTTCGGCATTTTCGGCGCGCGCCGCGAACAATGGCGTCGCACTCGCGACCCCCTGCGGGACCGCGGCGGCACGGCGCGACAAAAGAAGGGCATTATTGCTCATCGTGGGACCTCGTTTGTTTGGGTTTTCAGTCTTGGGAAGGCGGCGCGCGGTCGAGTAGGCGCGCGGGCCATGCGGCCGCGAGCCCGCTCAGCAGGAGCAGCATCACCGCCGCGACGATCGTCAGCGGATAGCCGCCATGATCGAGCAGCAGCCCGGTCAGGAGCGGCCCGCTCGCCAGCCCGAGCTTCGAGCAGAAGCCACCGAGCGCCGCGGTCCGCCCGACCTTGTCGAAAGCGGCGGCGAGGCCGAGCAGATAGGGGATGGTGAAGGCCCAGACGATCGCCGAGCCGATGTTCGCCGCGACATAAACGGCCGGAAGGTCGGACCACCAGAAAGCGGCGGTGAAGATCAGGGTCACCGCGATCGAGCCGAGGATCGGCTTCGCCCGGCCGAAACGCGCGCCCATCGCGACGACGAGGATCGACCCCAGTGCGCCGAGCCAGTTGGCGGCGGCGAGCGTCGGTCCGATGAAACCCTGCGACAGCCCGGCGCCCCGCCCAAGCCCGATGATGAAGGCGGCGAGTCCCATATTGCCCGCCTGGAACAGGAAGATGGCGGCAAGCGTCGCGGCGAGCGGCTTGCGGGCGATCGGCGGCGCCTCGGCTGCCGCGGCGCTTTCGGCGGCGACCGGATAGGCGGGCAGGAAGGGCAGCATCGCCAGCGTCGCGAGGCTGAAGGCGGCGAGCGCGAGGAAGAGGACGCCGGTGCCGTAGTTCGGCACCAGCGGCGGCAGCGCCCAGAGGCCGATGCCGCCGATCCCGAACTGCACGACGAGCAGCATTCCGAACACGCGGTCGGGCGAGCGGGTGCGCGCGATCACCGCAAAGGCGATCCCGACGAGCAGCCCGCCGATCATGCCGTGGCAGGCGCGGATCACGGTCAGCGCGGCCACCGACACAAGCTGCGTCGAGACGAGATCGACCGCGATCAGGCCGACCAGCGCTGCCGTCGCGGCGACGCGCCATGGGATGCGGCGGACGAGAAACACCGCGATCAGCGCCCCGACCGCCGCGCCATAGACATTGGCCGACGCGATCAGCCCGGCGCTCGCGGGCTTGATCCCCAGCCCGTCCGACAGGCCGGTGACGAGCGCCGCCATGATGTTGACGTAGAAAAGCCCGGCGGTCGCGAGGAAGGACAGCAGCACCGCGGCGGGCAAGCCGTCAGGCGCGACCTTCGGCAGCGTATCGGTCAGCCGCATGGCGCATCCTTTCCGGCAAGCGCCACGGCGGCCGCGCTCCAATCCCAATGATCGCTGTCGCCGAAGCTGTAGAAGAGCGCGTCGCGGCGGGGCAGCATCGCGACCGAAATGCCGCCGAACCCCGACATCGCCGGAACCCAGAGCGATCCGGCGCAGCCGAGCTTCGCGCCCATGTCGCGCGTCCAGAAGCCGGCGCGGTACCGGAAGCCGGGGAAGCCCGCGGGCAGCCCGCCGCCCTGCGGCGCGCGCTGCATCGCCGCGTCGAGCAGGCGCCGGTCGAGTTGCCCGTCCGCGCCCTGCATCAGCCAGCGCGACAGGCGGGCGATGTCGTCGGGCTGATAGGTCAGCCCCCAACCGACAAAGGGCTGCGCGACCGCATCCTCGCTGCGTCGGGTCGTCGACAGCGTTGGGCTAAGCTTGAGACCATCCCACAGTGGCCGGACGAGATCGTCGTAGAGATCGGCCTTCGCGCCACGCTTCGCGCGCAAGATCGCACTCATTGCGGTGCCGAGCAGATAGGTGTCGGAGGTGTGATAGGCCCACTTGCCGCCCGGCGACGCCTTGCGCGGATAATGGGTGCAGGCAAAGGCGATCTTCGCCGCATGATCGGCGGGCTCGAAGAAAGCGGCGATCGACGGATCGTCCTCGTCGGCCATATAGGCGTCGGAGCGATAATGGCCGGTCGTCATGTCGAGCGCCTGCTCGAGCGTCACCCCCGCCCAGCCGCGCGCGCATTGCGGGACGTGTGCGGCGATCTCCGTTCCCGCGCTACCCGGATAGAGTTTTTCGAGCCGCATCAGCGCGACCCCGCCGAACACCGACTTGGCGGTCGAATAGGACGGCAGGTCGATCGCCTCGCACGCCGGATAGTCGCCGTGGCGGGTCGCGCAGGCGCTGCGGTAATGGACGCCGTCCACCACCGCACCATAGACGGTCGGCTCCGGCCCCGCCGCGGTGGCGAAGGCAAGCGCATCGGGGCGTTCCTCGATCGAACGCACCGGCAAGCGCGCCGCCACCGCCTCCTCATGACGCCGCACAATCGCGTCGGCGTCGCGGACTGCGCCCGGCGCAAGGCGCGCGGCAGCGAAGCCCCAGGCGTCGAACTTGCGATAGCGGCAAGTCTCGCCCGCAATCTCGAAGGCGGCCTTGCTCACCGTTCCGTCCGCGCCGAACAGGAAGGTCAGCATCCCGTTGTGCGTGCAATTGGCGCCCCGCTCCTGCAGCGCGAAGGGCAGCGCGGCGCGGGTCAGTCCGCCATCGCCGGCTTCGGACCAGACGCGACCCGGCTCGACGATCCAGTTCCAGTCGGGATGGGTCGATGCGATCAGCCCCCGCTGCGCGGGGATCAGCGCCTCGCCGTGCTGGACGAGATCGAGGTCGAGAGCGGGCAGCGAACGGATTGTGTCGCCGCGCTCATAGCCCTTTTCTTCGACGATCAGGCGGAACCCCGCCATCGGCCCGCCCGCCAGATGAAGGCGGCCCGCAAAACTCGCTTGCGGGGTCGCAGCATCGGCGGCGGGGGAGAAGGCCGACAGGTCGACCGGGCTGTCGAAGCCCTCGCCCGCCTGCAACGCGGCGCGGCCGAGCGCCTGCCTTGTGTCCGAAACCTCGGCCTTGGCGAGGCCCGTCACCACCACATCGTCGAACCAGCAGGTCGCGCGCTCGCCCCGCGCCGACAGGCGGAGCCGCAGCCCGCCATCACCCTCGGCGAGCGCCTGCCCGCCCGGCCACAGCGTCACCGCATCGGCGCGCGCTTTGCCGACCGACAGGATCGGCGCCCAGGTCGCGCCGCCGTCGCGCGAGGCTTCGGCCGTGCAGGTCGCGTCGTCGCTGAGCGCATCGGCAGCGATCTTCACGGTCGCAAAAAGGCGGCGCTTGCCTTCGACCGGCACTGCGACCTCGGCGCTCGCCCCGGCGGTGAGGCGCATCGAGACATTGCCCGCGAAACTCGTCAGCCGCACATCGCCCGCACCCGCCGCGCGCCACGGATCGGCGCTGCCCTGCTGAAAATCGCTGCGCAGCAATTCCTCGGCAGATGCGCTGCCGGGCGCTGCGAGCGCGATCAGGGCGAGCAGTCCATATCTCACAGCGCAATACCCGCCTTGCCGAGCGCATCGGCGAGCGGCGCGAGCCCCTCCGCATAGCGCCGCCAGAGGCCGACCGAACGATCATGGATCGGCGCGCGCACCTGCACGGCGCTCGCGGTCGCCACGGGGGCGGGGTTGCGGTGGAAATCGAGGCAGGCGTCTTCCCAGGCGAGCCCGCACGCCGCGACCAGCCGGCGGCTCTCGCCCTCCTGATCGGCGATCAGCGCTTCATAATCGATCTCGATCATTCGGCCGGGCAAGGCATCGCGCCAATGCGCCATCAGTCGCTCATAGGCGATGCGATAGGCGGCGAGGTCGCCGAGATCGTAGCTGAAGGGATAGCCCATGCGGAACAGCGTCTTGTACATCGCATAGCAGCCATCCATCGCCCCGCGCCGGACGTGAACGATACGCGCGTCGGGCAGCGCGAGCACGATCAGCCCGATGTAGAGGAAATTGAGCGGCGTCTTGTCGATCGCGAAAGGCGCGCCGGGATCGCGCTCGGCGATGCGCGACCGATAGGCGCGGCCGAGCGCAACATGGTCCATCGCGGCGCTGCGGCGGATGAGGTCGGCCTTGTCGCGCGCCTGCCCCGCGCCCTCGATCAGCGCGAGCGCGAAATCCTGAATCTCGCCGAGGCTCGCGACCTGGCTGTGCGACGACAGGATGCGGTCGACTAGCGTCGTCCCGCTGCGCGGCAGGCCGAGGACGAAGATCGGTCCCGGTTCGGCGGACGGCGGCGGCGCGGCTCGCAGGCGTGCGACCGAAAAGGCATCGGCGATTGCCGCCATCGTGTCGACGTCGTCGGCGACGCGATAGGACAGCCGCGCCCGCCGCGCATCGGCCGCCGCTTTCAGCGCCGCGAACGCCCGGCCATGGTCGCCGAGATCCTCGAGTTCCTTCGCCAGCGCATGACCGAGCGCGATGCGCGCCTCGGCATCGCTCCCCGTCGCTGCCAGCGCGTTTTCAAGCGCCGCCACATGATTATTGTCCGCGGTCGCGCGGCGCAGCGTCGAGCGGTTGGCCCAGGCGTCCCAGTCGCGCGGGTCCGCGGCGATCACGCGGTCGAAATGCGCTTCCGCCGCGTCGATCCGGCCGAGCGCGATCGAGGCAGCGGCAAGGTCGTAGCGCGCGCGGCCGTCGTCCGGCGCCAGTTCGACCGCCCGCGCGCAGCAGCGTTCGGCCTCGACCGGCCGGTTCATATGCCCGTGATATTCGGCGAGGCAGCGCAAGGCATGGGCGTCGTCCCACGCCAGTTCCTCGATCGCGGCGAGGACCGCGCGCGCCTCGCCATAGCGGCCCCGCACCGCCGCTTCCCGCGCCCGTGCCAGCCCGGCGTCGAAATCGCCGGAAAGGTCGCGGGCGGCGGAGGCGGCGGGCCGGGCCGTCATCGTCAGAAACGCACGTCCGCCGACAGGCCGATCGTCCGCGGCAGCGTGATCAGATCCTTCGACCCATTGCCATAATAGCCCTGCGACGGCGACGTCCCCATATAAGCCTCGGTAAAAACGCCCGTCACGCCATCCGCGTTGAACAGATTCTTGACGAACAAAGTCAGCCCATAGGAACCCTTGCGCAGCGTCGCCGAGGCGTTCCAGATCGAGAAGCCCGGCAGGCGGACGTTGAACTTGGGCGAGGTGCTGATCGCGTTGCGCGTCGACGATTGATAAAAGCCATCGCCGCGCAGCGTCAGGCTGGTGTCGTTCCCGAGATCGAAGCTGTAGTCGGCGCTGCCGGTCACGATATGGGGCGCCGACCCCGGCAGGCGATCACCGTCGCGCCCGATCAGCGTGTGGCTGGGGTCGGGCGAGAAGAAATCGCGCGTCAGCTTCGCATCGACATAAGTATAGCCGAGGGCATAGTGGAGGCCGCCGCTGCGCCCCTCGATCTGCGCCTCGATCCCCTGCGAGCGGGCCTTGCCGCCGTTCTGGACGACGTAGAAGCCCCAGACCGGAGTCGCGGTGTTGAGCTGGATATCCTTCCAGTCGATGTAGAAGGCGTCGAGATTATAGGTCAGCCCGCCGAGCGCGCCCTTTACCCCGACCTCGTAATTGACCAGCGTGTCGGACTTGTACTGCTGCCACGACGGGTCCTCGGCATAGCGGCCAATCGTCGGCACCGCGTTCGACCCGCCGCGCCGATAGCCCTGCGACACGGTCGCGTAGAGCAGGCCGCGGTCGGCGAATTTCCACGACAGATTGCCCTTGAACAGCGCCTTGTCCTCGCTGGTGCGGAAGGTCGCGTCGGTCGGCTGCGACAGCGAGGGGAAGATCGGAATGTCGATCGAGGTGTCGTTATGCGCCTTGTTCCAGAAATAGCGCACCCCGCCGGTCAGATCGACCGTATCGGTGGCGTGCCATGTCAGCTCACCGAACAGCGCGCGATCCTTGAACGTCTCGTGCCGGCGATAGAAGAAATCCTGATCGCTCGCGACCGCGGCGGGCAGGCCGGTCGCGGCGTCCCACCAGCGCTTGAAGCCGCGCAGAAAGCTGTCCTGCGACGAAAAGAGCTTCTGGTCCTGATAATAAGCGCCGATCACATAATCGAGCGGTCCGCCGCCCTTCGACACGAGACGCAGTTCCTGCACGAAGCTCTTGTCGCGATAGCTGCGCACCGCCGATGCCATCGGGCGCGGGTAGTTGTAATAGAAGGCGAGGAAGCCGGCCTTGGCGTAGAAGCCGGTATTCTCGCTGACGCTGTCGCCCTCATGATCATACCAGGAGGAGCTGGAGGTCAGCGTGGCAAAGCCCAGGTCGACATTCGCTTCCAAGGCGACCGAATCGACGTTGCGGGTCGAGGGTTCGAGCTGGATCGACCCGTTCTGATAGCCTTCATAGGCCTTGCCATAGCCGTCGAGCCCGCGGGTGATCTGCCGCCGACCCCCGACATTATCCTCTTGGTGATTATAGGTCAGCGTCAGGTCGACCGCGTCGCTCGGCTGCCATAGCGCGGCGATGCGGCCGTACCAGACATGGACGAAATCGGCATCCTTGACGCGGCGATATTCAGCATCGGGCGCGAGCACCCCGGCGGGCGCGGTCGGGATGCCGTCGCCGTCGAGCTTGTAGACGTTCACATAGTCGGTCAGGCCCGGATAATGCTGGCGGCTACCCACAGCACGGATCGCGAAGGTATCGCCGAGCGGCACGTTGAGCACGACGTCGGCCTCGTAACCGATGCCGTCCGATCCCTTGACGTTGCTGACGCCGCCGGTGACGCGCCCCTCGAAACGGCCGAGCACGGGCTTCTTGAGGATATAGCGCACCGTGCCGCCGAGCGCGCCCGATCCATAGAGCGTTCCCTGCGGCCCGCGCAGCACCTCGACCCGGTCGAGATCCTTGAGCAGATAGGCAGCGAACAGCGGTGTGTCGTTGACATAGGTCGAGACCGGCGAAACCCCCGAAACGGCGTAGTCGCCGAGCGCGGCGCTGTCGACGTTGACGCCGCGGATCGTCACCGTGTTGATGACGCCCGCGTTGCGCCGGCCGCGATCGACGACCGCGACGCCGGGGATCGAGCGGAGCAGCTCGGCCTGATCGCGCGTCTGGTTCGCGTCGATCCGGTCGCCGCCGACCGCCGAGATATTATAGGGGATATCGATCGTCCGGGCTTCGCGGCGCGTCGCGGTGACGACGATGTCGGTGCCGTCGTTCGCGGCCCCCGCCTCCTGGGCGAAGACCGTTGCCGGCATCGCCGCCAGCAGGCCGGTGCAGGCGAGCGATGTCGTCGCCAGAAGTCGCGTAGTGTTGGTCATGGTTTTCCCCCCTTTTGTGTCATCGCGCGCGCGTCGGCGCTATCCTTGTCGGTGAGCGAAGAAGCAGGCTGAACGAGCGGGCCGAGCGCCTGGAGCGTCGGCGAGGCCGCGGGCCCGCGGTCGAAGGCTTCGAAATGCTGCGGACCGTCGCGCAGGCTCTTGAGCGGCTGGCCGAGCCCGTGCCAGCCGCGTTCGCGGCAACGGCGGACGTAGCCGAGGTCGAGATCGACCGCGATCACCTCGCGCCCCTCCCCCGCCGCGTGGATCATCTCGCCGCCCGGCCCCGCGACGCACGAACGCCCATAGCCGAGGTCGCCCGCGACATTGACCGAGACGACATAGGCCTGGTTGGTCGCGGCGGCGGCGCGGACGATCGACAATTCGACGTCGCGGTCGATGGTGTTGGTCATCACCGGATTGAGGATGACCTCCGCCCCGCGCCAGATCAGCGAGCGGACAACCTCGGGAAACCAGATGTCGTAGCAGATGGCGAGGCCGAAGCGCCCGACGCCGGGAACGTCGAATATGGTCGGCTCGACGCCACCGGTCACCCCCTCTTCATAGGGATAGAAGGGATAGATTTTCCGGTGCCGTGCAGCGATGCTGCCGTCGGGGGCAAAGACGCTGGCGGTGTTGTAGATGGTGTCGCCGTCGCGCTCGAACAGCGAGCCGTTGACGAGCCACAGCCCATGTTCGCGCGCCATCGCCGCAAAGGCGTCCTCGGCGGGGCCGGGCAGCGGCTGCGCATTCGCGGTAGCGGGGCCAAAGCAGGAGAGTTCGCCGAGCACGACCATGTCGACCCAGCCGAAGCGGCGGCGGACGAGCCGCACTTCCTCGGCGATGCGGTCCAGATTGTCGCCGCGCGGCAAGGCCAGTTGCAGTCCGGCGATAGCGAAATGAGTCATAATCCTCCCCAGCGCGCCGATCGGGGCGCGTCCGGGGGATAATCTGTCCGCTATGCGGCGCTTGCGATAGGTCCAGTTTGCAAACTAGGATGGTGCCAGATCGCCAATGCGACCGATCAGCGCCCAGTCGACAATGCGCTGTCCGGCGCCGAGCCACTGGATGACGTCGCCCTCGACCGCGACCTCGAACGAGGTCGCCTCGCCATAGGACCAGCTTTGCCATTGGCGGTGCCAGCGGTCGCCCTCGATCCACCAGCGCCCGGTGTCGATATCTTCGTCGGCGTAGCCCGCGCGCCCGGTCATCGTGCCGTCGGGCATCAGCAATATGGTGCACGGATCGCCATAGACGGTGCGGCATTCGAGCCGGGCGCCGCTCATCTTGCGGCGCAGCGCGCGGCCGGTCAGGATCGGCGGCGGCTCGGCCTTTTTTTCGAGTACATCGTTGAGCGCCGCGGTCAGCGCCGCCACGCCGGGACGGATGCGTTCGACGGGCAGGCTGGTAACACCGAGCCGGAACAGGCCCGGCGGCGCGGTCCCCGCATAATAGGAATCGACCCGCTCGATCAGCACCCCGCGCCGCTCGGCCGCTGCGGCGAGATCCGCGACGTCGAGCCCGGTGGCTCCCCGGACCCACATCGTCGTCCCGCCGCGCACCGGCTGGATCGCGATCGAGCGCGGCAAATAATGGTTGAGCGCGTCGCGCAGCGCGATCTGCCGGGTGCGGAATTCGCGGCCGATCCGCCGCATCATCGAATCATAATGGCCGAGCGACAGGAATTGCGCGGCGGCGCGCTGGTTGTTCGGGGGCGGCTGCTTGACCGACAGGCGGCGCAGTTCGCGCAGATGCGCGATCACTTCGCGGTCGGCGACCATGAAACCGAGCCTGAGGCCGGGATCGAGTACCTTGGCGAGCCCGGCGATATAGACGACGCGGCTGCCCCCCGCCATGCCGCGCATCGCCGGAAAATCCTCGTCGAGATAGTTGGTCTCGCATTCGAAATCATCCTCGACGATGATCAGGTCATGCGCGTCGGCCGCGGCGAGCAGTGCGCGGCGCCGGTCGAGCGACAAGGTCGCGCCGGTGGGCAGTTGATGGCTGGGCGTGACCATGACGAGGTCGCAATCGGCCAGCCGCGCGTCGGTCACCACGCCTTCAGCATCGACCGGCTGCGGCATCCACACGCCGCGCCGCGCCTCGATCAGCGCGCGCAGTTCGAACAGGCCGGGGTCTTCGATCGCGACGCAGCTACCGTCGGTGCAGAACAGATCGAGCGCGAGGACGCGGGCATGATGCGTGCCGAGCGTCAGCAATATCTCGTCGGGACGCGCATAGATGCCGCGCCGCGGCAATATCTTGGTTCGGATTTCCTCGATCAGCGCCGCGTCGTCGTCGGCGATCCCTGACCAGGAAGCGACCTGCCGCCGCTTCAGCGACAGGCTCGCCGCCTCGCGCCAGTCGTCGACCGGAAACAGGCTGTCGTCGAAACAGCCGTCGAGGAAGGGATAGGGATATTGCTGCCAGTTGGCGGGCCGCGGCTCTGGAAGCGTGGGCAGGCGCGGCAGGCGTTCGGACCAGGGCACGCCGTTCGGCGTCGCGCGCCCGGCGATCCCCGCGACCTCGCCGAACCCGGTGCGCCCGGCGGTCAGGTCGCCCGACACGAACAGCCCGCTGCGCTCGCGCGCGACGACGTGGCCGTCGGCGACGAGCTGTTGATAGGCGATGGTCACCGTGTTGCGGGCGACGCCGAGCAGGCGGGCCATCGCGCGCGAGGACGGCAGCCGGTGCCCCGCCGGCCACGCCTGCGACCGCATCAGTTCGATCACGCCCTTGCGGATCTGGTCCTGCAGCGTGGCATCGCTATCGCGATCGAGGATGAAGGACGGGCGCATAGCCGATTGTGCCCAAATCACCCGGCCTTGTTCAAGCGCTAACGACGTCAACCCGACCTAAAACCAGGCGCGCACCCCCAGGACGAAACTGACGCCGTCCGCATCCTCGCCGCCCGCGCGCGCGAAGCGCGCGGTGTCGCCGAGCTTGCGCGCCCATTCGACCCCGACATAAGGTGCGAATTCCTTGACGATCTCGTAGCGGAGCCGAACCCCCAGTTCGATATCGGAAAGCCCCGATCCGGTGCCGGTTTCGGGAACGTCCTGCAGCGCGAAATTGACCTCCGCCCGCGGTTGCAGGACCAGCCGCTGGGTGATGCGCTGGTCATAATAGCCCTCGACGCGCCCGAGCAGATCGCCCTTGTTCGACAGGAACAGCGCACCCTCGACCTCGAACCAATAGGGGGCCAGTCCTTCGAACCCGACGACGGCATAGCTGCGGTCCGGCCCTTCGCCCAGATCCTGCCGCACACCGGCCTGGAGGTTGAAATAGGGGCCGACCGCCCGGCTGTAGAGCAGCTGGAGTTCGGCCTCCTCCACCCCCTCGCCCCACCGGCCTTCGCCTTCGCTCTTGAGCGTGACGCGGTCGATGTCGCCGCCATACCAGCCCTCGGCGCTCCAGCGATATCCGTCGCGCCCCTTGCGCGCCTGATATTCGGCGCGATCGAGGCTCAGAAAGGCGATCGTCTGTCCGCCATTCTCCATCATCATCTCGTGACGCGCGCGATCCATCTCCGCCTTTGGATAGATATGGTCGGCATACCAATCGTCGGGCGGCGCGGGAGCGGGGGCATCGCCCGGCGGCAGGTCGGTGCCGACTGCGGCCGTTTCCGGAACCGGCGGCATCGCGCCGGGCGTGCAATGGCCCATCGCGGCATGGTCCGGCGGACATAGGGGATCGGACGCGGGCGCAGCGGGCTGCCTATAGTGCATCGCATGACCCTGCGCCCCCGCCGGAACGGCGAAGACCAGCGCCGGGACGGCGACGATCAGGCCGAGCCGGGTCATGCCGCCTCTCCGCGCGGACGGACGCTGACGACGCGCATCATGCCCGCATACATATGATAGAGAAGGTGACAGTGGAACGCCCAGTCGCCGACCGCGTCGGCGGTAAAATCGAAGGTCGCGATCCCTCCCGGCTGGACGAGCACCGTATGCTTGCGCGGCGCCCGGTCGCCCTTCCCCGTGACCAGCTCAAAGAAATGGCCGTGGAGATGGATCGGGTGGCTCATCATCGAATCGTTGATCAGGTTCACACGCACCCGCTCGCCCTCGATAAAGGGGATCGGTTCGTGGTGGTCCGACATCTTCATGCCGTCGAACGACCACATGAAGCGCTCCATATTGCCGGTCAGATGGATGTCGAGCGAGCGTTCGGGCGCGCGAACGTCGGGATTGCGGTCGAGCGCGACGAGATCCTTGTAGGTCAGAACCGCGTGCCCGACATCCTCGAGCCCCTGACCGAGCTCGCCCATCCGGTCGACGGGCATCGGCGAGATCGTCTGCACGCCCGGGTCGCGCTTCACCTGCGGCGCGGCGTCGAAGTCGCGCATGGAATGATTCATGGCGCCGCCCGATCCATGATCCATGCCCGCCGGCGTGCAATGCCCCATCGCGGCATGTTCGGCGGGACACGCAGCGTCACCGCTCGTCATCGCCCCCATGTCGCCCATCCCCATATCCTTCATGGTCGCGAGCGGCCGCGGTCGCAGCGGCGGAACCTCCGCCACCATGCCGGGGCGCGGCGCAAGCGTCGCCCGCCCCACCCCCGACCGATCATTGGCTTCGGCGACGAGCGTATAGGCACGGTCCTCGACCGGGGTCACGATGACGTCATAGGTCTCGGCAACCGCGATCTGGAACTCGTCGGTCTCGACCGGGACGATATTGAGGCCGTCGGCCTGCACGACCGTCATCCGCAACCCCGGGATACGGACATTGAAGATCGACATCGCGGAGGCGTTGATGATGCGCAGCCGGACGCGCTCGCCCGGATGAAAGAGCGCTGTCCAATTGTCGCGCGGCCCATGACCGTTGACGAGGAATGTATAGGTCGAACCATTGACGTCGGCGATGTCGGTGGGGTCCATCCGCATTCGCCCCCAATCGATCCGCTCGCCGAGCGGCTGATCCTTGCCGCCGAGCAGGCCCGCCAAGGTCTGGCGCTGCTGGTTGAAGTGCCCGGGATTGACCTTGAGCTTGCGATAGATCGCCTCGGGCGAAATCCGGCTGTGATCGGACAGCACGACGACATGCTCGCGGTCATAGGCGATCGGATCGGCGCCTTCGGGGTCGATGACGATCGGTCCATAATGACCGATCTGTTCCTGAAGGCCCGAATGGCTGTGATACCAATAGGTGCCCGACTGAATCACCGGAAATTCGTAAACGAAGGTCGAGCGCGGCCTGATCCCCGGAAAACTGACCCCCGGAACACCGTCCATCTCAAAGGGAAGGAGAATCCCGTGCCAGTGGATCGAGCTGTCCTCGTCGAGGTCGTTGACGACGGTGAGTCTTGCCGTCTGCCCTTCCTTCAGGCGCACCAGCGGCGCCGGCACCGTCCCGTTGATCCCGATCGCGTGGCTCGGCTTGCCGTCGATACGCAGCGTCTGGCGCGCGATGCGCAGCGTGATGTCGCTACCCGACACCGTCGGGATGGGGGCGGTGATGCCGGCCGACACCGGCTGCGCCCAGGCGGGGAACCACGCAGCCGCCGCGGCCCCACCCCCCAAAACCCCGCTGACGAACCGACGCCTGTTGATCTGCATGTTCATTCCGACCGTTTATGTTTGTCCTTCGCTTTCATACGCAGGCGCCGCCACCACCCCTCACGCCAATCGGTCGCTCACTGCATCAATATCGTCTGTCGTCGCCCTTGCCGGCAAGCAATTGCCGCAGTTTCGCGCGTGCGCGATAGAGCCGCGTTTCGACCGTCTTCTCGCTGACGTCGAGCAGAACCGCCGTTTCCGCCTGGCTCATCTCTTCCACTCCGCGCAGCAGCAGAACCTCGCGCAAATTCCGGGGCAGATCGGCTATCGCGGCGCGAACGCGGGCGAGTTCGGAGCGATCGCTCGCCTCGCTATCGGGCAGCGGTGTGGCGCTGGCGACGTCATGCGCGGCTTCGATCGGGAGCGCGCGCGCGAAAAAGGCGCGAACCTTGCGCCGCCGCGCCCAGTCGCGGCACTTGTTGATCGCGATCTGGCTGATCCAGATGCGAAAGGGCCGCTCGCCATCATAACGATCGATCGCCGCGAAACCCGCGACAAAGGCTTCCTGGGTCAAATCCATCGCCTCCTCGGCATCGCCGGTCTGCCGGACGATCAGCCGGTAGACCCCGGCCTTGTAGCGATTCAGCAGTTCACGGCAGGCGTCTTCGCGCCCCGCGCTTGCAAGCGCGGCCAGGTCCGCGTCCGACCATTGCGACGGGTCGGCACTCACCGCGCATCGGCGGTCAGCGCCTTGACCACGCTCTTGTCGAACATGCGCGCCTGATCGCGGTCGAGGACGGCGCGCATCGCAAAGAGATGTTCCAGCGTTTCCTTTTGCAGCGTTCCCATGACCCGATGGCTATGGTCGATCGCCTCGGTGACGCGCGGGCCATAGCCGTGCTCGGCCTCGATCGCCTGCGCGAGCGCCACATTGGCGGCGCGCATCTCCTGCTCCAGCGCGCGCCGGCGGCCCGCGAAATCGGCCTCGATCGTGTCGATCCGGACCTTCTGCGCGGCCGTCAGGTCGAGCTGGCTGTGCAAGAGCGCATGAAGCTCGGTTTCACTGGCTCTCGGGGTGTCGGTCGCCAGACGGCCGACGAACACCCCGGCGATGGCGGCGGCAAAGGCGATGAGGCAGACCAGAAGCACACGGCGAGAGGGCATGTTATTGCGCGTCCAGCAGCGACGAGGGCGCCAGCGCACTGGCCGGGGCGAGCGGGCTGAGCGGGCTCGCCGCCACCGCCGGACGCGGCACCACGCTCCCCGCGAAAATGCCGCCGCCGAGCGACAGAACGGCGGCGAGCGTCATCACCCGGCGCATCACCACCGCTTCGCGGCGCCGGACGCCGAGCGCGCGGACGACCCGGTCGTCGAGCGCGTCGAGCGCCGCCGGCAGATCGACCCGGCCCAAGATGCGAAGTTCGTCGTCCATGAAACCTCTTTGCCGAACAGCCTTCCTATATAGAGCATACGCGCCCGCGGCGATCATCCCTCAAACCGATCGATGAGGGAAAATCCGCCCGCCCGCGTATTAGCAGGACAGATCCGATATTGGAGGTTTTATGCTCAAGTCCTTTCTTCCGTCCGCAGCAGCAGCCGTCGCCCTGCTGGTGGCGCCAGTCGCGGCAAGTGCGCACACCCGGCTCATTGCTTCGACCCCCGCAGCCGGCTCGACAGCCTCGAAAGTGACGTCGGTGAGCCTGCACTTCAGTGAGAAACTCATTCCCGCGACGATCAAGACCAGCCTCGTCATGACCGCCATGCCCGGAATGACCGATCATCCGCCAATGAAAATTCCCTATTCTTCGGCGATGGGCAAGGATGGAAAGTCGATGACGCTCCTGCTCAAGCGTCCGCTCGCGGCGGGCAGCTACACGCTGAGCTGGTCGGCCGCGGGCGCGGACACCCACCGCATGGGCAGCGAATTCAGCTTCACGGTGAAATAGGGCGGTGGGCGATCCCGTCCTGATCGGCATCCGGTTCGCGCTCTATGCGGACCTTATGCTCCTCGCCGGTCTCGCTGCTTTCCCCCTTTACGCCTTGACGCGGCAAGACCGTGCAAGGCCCGAACCGACGGACAGGATCTGGCGCGCCGCACGATGGCTCTGCGCGGCCGGCCTTCTCCTGTCGGCGCTCGGCATGGGGGTGCTCGCGGCATCGATGCAGGGCGTCGGTCTCCTCGCGCTCGACGCGCAGTCGTTCCGGGACATCGTCGGGCAAAGCGACGTCGGCACCGCCTGGCTCTATCGCAGCGCCGCGCTTGCCGCCGCGCTGGTGGCGTCGATCTGGATGAGGCGATGGCCGACCCCCGTCGCCGCGCTGCTCGCGGCGGCGGGCCTGGTGGCGGTCGGCACGCTTGCCTGGTCGGGTCACGCCGGCGCGACCGAGGGAACTGCCGGGACCATCCACCGGATCAGCGACATCGTGCATATGGCGGCGGCGGCGGTGTGGATCGGCGCGATCGCCGCCTTTCTGCTGCTTCTGTCGCCGCGGCGCGGCGGCCCGCCGCCGGGGACGATCGCGATCGCCGCGCGCAGCCTCGATCGCTTTTCGGTCGTGGGGACGATCTGCGTCCTGACCATTGCGGGAACCGGGCTCATCAACGGCCAGATGATCATCGGCGCGGAGAATCTCGGCCGGTCGCTCGCGGCTCCCTATGGACAAGGGCTTCTCGCCAAGCTCGCGCTGTTCGCGCTCATGCTCGCCCTCGCCGCCGCCAATCGCTGGCGGCTCACCCCGGCGCTCAGCGCCGCCGTCGCGCGGATGGAAGCACGCGACGACGCGAACCCGTCCGAAGCGATCGCCGCCCTGTGCAAGAGCCTGATCGCCGAAGCGACGGCCGCTTTCGCGATCCTGGCCCTGGTCGCCTGGTTCGGGACGCTCGATCCTTTCGGCGGCGAAGCGATGTGATGCGAAGCACGGGTCGAATTTCGGCGCCGCCAAAGCGAGCGCTCGTTTCCCGGACAAGCCGATGCGCGTCGAGGAAATAATGGTGCCCGGGGACGGAGTCGAACCGCCGACACTGCGATTTTCAGTCGCATGCTCTACCAACTGAGCTACCCGGGCACGGGCGTCGCGAGGCCGGTCGGCCTGCTGGCGAGCGGCGGCTATAGGCAGGGCGTTTCATCCTGTCCAGAGCCTTTGTTGCGTCAATTTCGCGGGTCAATCGCCTTCGAACCGGGCGTCGTCGGTGCCCCCGTCGGGCCCTTCGTGCGCGGGGGTGCGATAGCGTTCGTCGAACCAGTGATTGAGGTCGCGATCGCGGCAGCCGCGGCTGCAGAACGGCCGATATTGCTGGACGCGCGGATTGCCGCAAAGCGGGCATTTGCCGGGTGCAGCGGCGGCTTCATTGGGCATGGCCCACTCCTTTCACTTGGGCATCGCGCACGATCTCGACCGGCCGCCCGGTGCGTTTCTGCAACTCGGCGACCCAGCCGGGATGCGCCGCGATATGATCGGCAACGGCCGGGCGCGCGGTCAGTTGCAACGCGCCCGCGCCCTTTGCCCGTTCGGCCTGGCGCAGCAACAGCGCGGCGTCGGTGGCGGCAGGATCGAATCGCACCTGCTCGACCAGCGACGGCCGCTCGCGGCGGCGGATGATCTGCATCAGGCCGAAGCCGTTGATCGCGGTGCGCTCGAAGGGCGGCGGCAGCCATTCGTCGACCAGCGCGTCGATCGCCTGCCGCTCGGCCCGGCCGGCGAGGGTCGGGAAATCGATCCCGATCGACCCGCCGATATCGCAGCAACGGATGACGTGAACCGCAGCCTCGGCCCCCGCTCGCGCGAGCGCCAGACCGTTCCCGTCGCCGTCGATGTCGATCAGCGTCATAGCGGGCGTCGTGTCGACCCACAGCGCGCCGCCCGCGAACGGCCAGTGCCCCGCGCGGATATGCTCGATCAGTTCGGACCAGCCCGCTTCCTCCAGACGATCGGGGCCCATCGCGCTCAGTTCGACGACCGGATATTCCGTCGCCGCGATACGTGCGCGCAGATCGGGACCGGCGCCCACCGCCAGGTCGGACAGGCGCGCGCGCGCCGGCTTGTCGCGGCCGCGCTCGCGCAGCGCCATGCGGGTGATCTCGACGGTGAGCCGCGTTCCCAGCGAAAGCCCGGGCGGCGATGCCAGCGTCGCGAACGGCTCGCCCGGCGCATCGAGCGCGACCTTGCCCGCCTCGACCAACCGCGCCGCCACCACCGCACCGACGCGCGGCCCGTCGCCGTCACGCTCGATCCGCGCTTCGACGATCACCCCGTCCTCGACCAGCGCGGCGCGGCGTTCGCCGATACCGGCTTCATAAAGCCACTCAGCCAAGCGGCACCCCGGCGCTGCTCAACAGCGCGCGCGTCTCGAACAGCGGCAGGCCGACGACGTTGGAATGGCTGCCCGACAGGAAACGGACGAAAGCCTCGGCCTTGCCCTGGATCGCATAGCCGCCCGCCTTGCCCATCCCCTCTCCGCTTTCGACATACCAGTCGATTTCGGCCTGGCTCAGCACCTTGAACGCCACGATCGTATCGGCGACGCGAACGCGCGGGCGTCCGTCGGCACCGACGACGCAGACGCCCGACCAGACATGATGCCGCCGCCCCGAAAGCAGCCCGAGCATCCGGCGGAGATCGGCTTCGTCGACCGGCTTTTCGAGGATGCGGCGCCCGACCGCGACGGTCGTGTCGCCGGCGAGCACGACTTCGTCCGCCGCGCGCTCGACGGCGAGCGCCTTGCAGGTCGCGAGCCGCGCGACATAGGCGCGCGGTAATTCGCCCTTCAGCGGCGTTTCATCGATGTCGGGGGCGGCGATACGCGCGGGCGTCAGGCCGATCCGCGCCAGCAACTCGCGGCGGCGCGGCGAGGTCGAAGCCAAGACGAGAGCCGGAATTGGCGCGCGAGATGTCGCCGCGCCGCTCACTTGAAGCGATAGGTGATCCGACCCTTGGTCAGGTCATAGGGGGTGAGTTCGACGAGCACTTCGTCGCCCACCAGAACGCGAATGCGGTTCTTGCGCATCTTGCCGGCCGTGTGGCCGAGAATTTCGTGATCATTTTCCAGCTTCACGCGGAACATCGCGTTGGGGAGCAGTTCGACCACCTGGCCGCGCATTTCCAGAAGTTCTTCTTTCGCCATCTATCCTCTAGGGGCTCGAAATATCGGGATGGGCGCCCATAACGCCAAATGTGCGGAATTGAAAGCAATCTGTAACGTCGGTTCAGGACACGAGTTTCAGCTTCCGCGCCACCCGCCAGCCGACGGTTTTCGCCCAGGCATAGCTCGGCCAGCGCGGCGGCATCGCGGGGTCGAGGCCGATGCGGCGAAGCGTCGCGTTGGCGGCATGCGCCTCGGATTCGCGGTAACTCCATTCGCTGCGCCAGGTGATCGACAGCGAGATCGAGGGCGCGTCGCCATTGGCGACGAAATGCGGCGCCATCACCGGCATCAGCACCGCGTCGCCCGGACCGAGCGGCACCTGCTGCGCGCGATCGCGAAATTCCTCCTGCCACGGCAGATTGCGGTGCCCGCCCAGATGATATCGCTCATGTTCGGTGCGATGCGCGAAACGTTCGTCGCCCGCGGGCCAGACGTTCATCACCTTGGTGCCGCGCAATTGCAGCAGGATATTATGCTCGGGATCGAAGTGGAACGGCGTGATCGATCCGGGCGAGGAAATGAAGATGAATCCCTGCGGCGTCAGCATCGCCCCGGTGCGCGGCGCGACAACCGGTTCGAGCTCGCCGAGCAGATCCATCAGCAATGTGCGATAGCCGGGCACTGACTCGATATTCTTGAGCACCGCCCAGCTGCGGTTGGTGTCGATCGTGCGGATCGTCTCGCCGATCGACAGGCCGTTCGACGGGATATCCTCGGGCCGGATCCCGATCGGCAGTTCGCCGGGATTATATTCGACCTGCGCGTCGGGCAGGTTTTCGCCGAGCGCCGCCAGCGCGTCGAGCGACAGCAAGGGATGGTCGGGCAGGCGATGATGCAGCAGCCCCGCCTCCGCGGGATAGAGCGCCTCCATCCGCGCGAGCGTTTCGGCGGGAAAGACGGGCTGGTCGATGGTCTGATGGGCCGTCATGGCGATTCCTATAGATTATTTTCAGCAGACGCGGCGCGTTTCCAGCGCCGCCACATTTTTTCCACGCCGACCAGCGCCTTGAAGCGCAGCCGGTCGGCGCCGCCCGCAAGCGGCGCGTTGACCCAGACGAGATGGCGGCGCTCGCGCCAGACGCTGTCGATCATCGGATGGCCGGGCGCGGCGCAGCTATCGACCCAGTCGATGCGATCGTCGCCCAACAGATCGAGATTCGCCTGTTGCAGCAGCACGCCGGGCGAGAAGCGGGCGAAATCCTCGTCGAACGCGGTCTTGAACGAAAAGCCGCCCGGCGGACAGAGGAAATTGATCAACATCGCGAGCGGCCGATCGTCGAGCGCGAGCAGGCGCATGTCGAGCTTGCCGGCGCCGGCGGCGGCCGCGACGATCGCGCGAAACCACGCTTCGGTCTCGCCATGGCTGGCGAGCGCCGATTCGGCCCGGCCTTTCCAGCCGCGCGCCTCGAGATCGAGAAACGCGTCGATCCAAGGCTCGACCGCCTCATCGGACCGCCAATGACGAAAGGCCATCGCACCCTGTTCGGCGAGCCGGTTCGCCTGGCGGCGAAGCTCCTTGCGCTTCTTCGCGCGCACTGCTTCATCCCAATAGGCTTCGGCCGACAGGTTGCTGTCGAGGAGCGCGCGCTCCTCGCGGTGGACGACTTCCGCCTCGCCCCCGCGTCCACGCGCAACCTCGACCAGCGCGCGATGCAACGGCCCGTCCTCGGTCAGGCGCGGCACATGGAGCAAGGTTTGCGTCCAGTTCGCGGCGTCGCACCAGCCGAGCAGGATCGACCAGAAAAGCGGCTCCATCCCGGCGCGGACCAGCGGCGCGCCATGAAAGTGATTGGCGTGCGCCCACCCGGTTACATGCCGGAGCGGCAGACGCCCATATTTCACCGCGGGCGCGAGCGGCATCACGCCGATCAGTGGCCCTGCACCGTCCGCCCGCACCATCACCAATCGCGCCCGCCGCTCGGGGTCGAGCAGGTGCAGCGCGGGTTGCAGGCACCAGCGTTCGGCAAAGGGATTCGGCTCGCTTGCCTCGTCCGCCAGCCGGTCCCACGCCTTTGCCAACTCGTCCGAAAGCGACAGCGGGTCGGCGACACGCACGGCAAGCGGCGCGGCATCGGCGGCGCTGATCGGAAAGGCGGGGTGGACCGTCATCGGCGGCGAGCCTAGCAGCAAGTCGTTAAGAGGGCGTGGCGATTCATCTACGTCCTTCTATCACTCTCCGCAGATCGAGATGGCTGCTAACGCCCCAACTTCGTCATCCCAGCGAAGGCCGGGATCTCGCCCTATCGCCATGACGCACCGGCGAGATCCCGGCCTTCGCCGGGATGACGAAAGTAGCGGAAATTTCCACTCCTCACCCCACGGCGACCATCAGGCGTCAAATCCCGAACAGCTTCGCCAGCGATTTCTCCAGCATGAAGAATTGCCAGATCAGCCGCCCATGGTCGCGGCGGCCCGACTGGTGCGCGGCGACGATGCGTTCGATCTCGGCCATGTCGAACCAGCCCGAGCGCGTCAGCGTCGACGACGTCGCGAGCGCCTTCGCCTGCTCGACCAGCGGCCCGCGGAACCAGTGCGACACCGGCGTCACGAACCCCATCTTGGGACGATAGAGAATGTCGTGCGGCAGGTAACGCTCCATCGCCTTCTTGAGGATCGCCTTGCCGGTGCCGCCCTGCACGCGCATCGACGCGGGCAAGGTCGCAGCAAATTCGATCAGGCGATAGTCGAGCAAAGGCTCGCGCGCCTCAAGACTGACCGCCATGCTCATCCGGTCGGTCTTGGTCAATATGTCGCCGGGGAGCCAGATCATCAGGTCGGCATATTGGGCGCGATCGAGCGGCTCGGCGGCGGGCGCCTCGGCCATCGCCTTCCAGTAACGCGCTTCGCCGATATGATCACCGAGCGCATGGACCGCAGCGTCGTTGAACAGGCGCGCGCGCTGCGCGGGGCCGGTCACCCCGACCGCCTCGGCATAGCCCTCCGCTCCGCTCCGCGATAAGCTCGCCAACGTCGCGCGCGCGCGCAGCGGACGCGGCGCCCAGTCCATCTGCGGCCAGACGCGCGCCAGCGGGCCGAACAGCCCTTTGCGCAGGAAACGCGGGATCATCCCCCGCAGCCGTTCCTCCTGATGCTGGAAGACGAGGCGGCGATATCCCGCGAACGCCTCGTCGGCGCCGTCGCCCGAGAGCGCGACGGTCACCTCCTCGCGCGCGAGTTCGCAGACGCGGTACGTCGGCAGCGCGCTCGCATCGGCAAAAGGCTCGTCGAACATGTCGGCGATCCGGTCGATCAGCGCAAAATCGCCCGCGGCGACGGTACGGGTGCGATGATCGGTCGCGAAGCGCTCGGCGATCTGCTGGGCGTAAGCGGTCTCGTCGAGCGCCGCCTGGTCGAAGCCGATCGTGCAGGTCTTGACCGCCTTGGCGCTCGCCTCGGCCATCAGAGCCACGACCGCGCTGCTGTCCACGCCGCCCGACAGGAAGGCGCCGAGCGGCACGTCGGCGACCATGCGGTCGGTCACCGCCGTACGCATCAGGTGGACCAGATGTTCGGCGGCCTCGCCTTCGCTCGCCCGGACGCGCTTCGAGAAATCGGGCGCCCACCAGCGCGTCGGCGCGGAAACGGGCTTGCCGCGTTCGAGGAGGAGATAATGACCCGCGGCCAGTTTCTCGACCCCCGCGACGATGCAGGCATCGTCGGGAACATAGCCCAGCGCCAGGAAATCCTCGACCGCCGACAGATTGGCCTCCTGCCGCAGCAGCGGGTGACGGAGCAGGCCCTTGAGTTCCGACGCAAACGCGACCGATCCATCCGACAGGCGGACATGATGGAGCGGCTTCACCCCCAGCCGGTCGCGCGCGAGGAACAGGCAGCCGCGCGCATGGTCGTGGATCGCGAAAGCGAACATGCCATTGAGGCGCGACAGACATTCGACGCCCCACTGCCGCCACGCCGCGATGATCACTTCGGTGTCGCCGCTGGTGCGAAAGCGGTGGCCGCGATCCTCGAGTTCGGCGCGCAACTCGCGGAAATTATAGATTTCACCGTTGTAGGTGAGCGTCACCGCTTCGTCGTCGCTCGCCATCGGCTGCGGGCTGCCCGCGATGTCGATGATCGACAGGCGGAGGTGGCCGAGCCCGACGCCCGGCGCGGTCCAGTCGCCCGATCCGTCGGGGCCGCGATGCGCCATCGGGTGCAACATCGCGCGGACGCGCGCGGGGTCGACCGGCTTCGCCGTCTCCAGATGATAAATGCCTGCGATCCCGCACATATAGGAAGCGGCCTTAGCGCAGTTTCAGCGCGCGGTCAGCCATCGCCTGCGCTCCGCCCGACGCGGAAACGAAATCGCTGATCGCTTGCGCGCCGCCTTGCCCCTCCTCGCTCGACACGATCAGCGACAGCGCGCGCGGGTCGCCGCCAAGCAATCGCGCCTTCAACTCGGCGAGTTTGGCGCCGCGCGGGTTGCCCGTCGCGCGACCGTCGACGACATACCAGGTCGCCGCGTCGCGCAGTACCGGGCCGGGATGGAGCAAACGCTCGGTCTTGGCGCCCTCGACCGGTGGCAGCGCCGCGCTCCACGCCCATTTGCTGTCGGGGTCGACCGCGCCCTGACCATAAGCGACGACCTCGCGCCCCTCGGCCTGCCGCGCATAGCCGCCGATCGCGACGGTGACGCGGCGCGCTTTCGCATCGGTGAAATCGCGGACCAACCGCTGGTCTGCGCCGTCGAAGCGCGGCATCCATACCGCCCGTTCCCGCGCCGCGACACTCCATCCGGCAGGGGCCGCAATCGACATGGCTTCGGGCAACGGCGCCGAACGACCGCCGACCAGCCAGCCCCAGGCGGCGAAGAGCAGGGGCAGCGCGAGCGCGGCGGGAAGAACCCCCTTCGCCGCCCGCGCATGGCGCGGCAGGCCATCGAGGCCAGCGACATCGACCGCGATGTCGTTCGCGGGCCGGTCGAACCAGCGCCGCGCGATCAGCATCACGAGCAGGATGACGAGCCCGAAAAAGACCCAGCCATAGAAGACATGGTCAATCCCGCCCGCACGGTCGATCCCCCAGATTTCGGCGGCAACCATCGTGCCATAAGCGCGCAGCGCATTGGCGAGCACCGTCGTCGCGAGCGCGAGCGCGACGAAGACGATCCGCCGCGTCCAGCTTTTGAAACAGAGGTGCGCCGCGAACACCGCATAGGCGAGCATCGCCATCAGGAAATTGACCCCCGAGCAGGCCTCGGCCACCTCGAAGAAGCCCGCGCGGGTGGTGATGAACACGCCCTCGATCTCGGCCGAAAGCCCTGACAGGTGAAGCAGCGCGATGCTGATCTTCGCGGTGAGCGTCTGGAGCAACGGCACCAGCTCCTCGCCAAACGGCACCAGCAGCAGCGCATAGCCGAGCGGAAAGAGCAGAGCGCGCACCAGTTTCTCGCCGAGCGTGACCGCAACCGCCCCCTGCAACATCAGGATCAGTCCAAGCTGGCGGAACAGCCCGACCCCCGCCGCCTCGCCGACAAGCCAGACCAGCCCCGCGCCCGCCATCCAGATCAGCGCGGGCCACCAATAAGCCGGCGTCAACGGTCTCAGCAACGCGGCGCGCTGCGACACCAGCCAGCCGATCATCGGCACCATCAACAGGCAATGGGTGAAGGTCGAACTATGCCACCAGATGCCGATCATATCGACGGCATCGGCGTGAAAAATCGCGAGGATCACCGCCGACAGGATCGCCAGCGCCGCGAGATGCCGCTGCCAGCGCGTCACGCGTCCAGCCCCAGCAAGTCGGCGAGCGGCGCGAGCCGTGCGTCCCAGCCATAGCGCGCGATCATCCGCGCGCGCGCTGCCTTGCCCATTGTGGCCGCAGCGGCGGGGTCGTCGAACAGGCGTCCTACCGCTGCCGCCATCGCCGCCGCGTCATCGGCAACGAGCAGATGCTCGTCGTCCACCGCGTCGATTCCGGTCGCGGCGGCGGCACTCGCGACCACCGGCCGCGCCATCGCCATCGCTTCGAGCAGTTTGTTCTGCACCCCGCGCGCCAGCAGCAGCGGCGCGACGACCGCATCCGCCGCCGCGAGCCACGGGCGAACGTCGGGCACCTCGCCGGTGACGGTCACGCCGGGCAGCGCCGCCAGCGCACGCACCTCTTCAGGCGGGGCGCGGCCGACGATCGCGAAACGCGCTGCCGGACGCGCCTTGCGGATCAGCGGCAGGACGTCGGCGACGAACCTCTGCACCGCGTCGATGTTCGGCCGATAGTCCATCTGGCCGGTGAATACCGCCAGCGGCCCTTCGCCCTCGCCGACACGGTCGAACGGCAGCGCGGGATCGAAGCGATCGGTGTCGATGCCATTCTCGACCGCGAAGACGATATCGCCGCCGAGCCCGCTCCGTTCGCGGAACAAGGCCGCTTCGGCCTCGCTGACGAACAGGCTGGTGTCGACCTGGCGCGCGACCTCGGCTTCGAACGCGGCGAGCTTTTTCGCCTCGCGCGCATGGACCCAGTTCAGCGGCTGGCGCTTGTCCTGCTCCGCGTAAGTGGCGAACTTCGCCGAATCGACATCGACGAAATCCATGATCACCGGCCCGCCGAACCGCGTCGGCAGATATTGCGCCATCTGGCCCGAGAAAGCGACGATATGGGTGACGGTGCCGAGCGCGAGCAGCGCCCCGACATGCTCGGCGAGCGCGGCATTCCGGAACAGCCGGTTTGATACCGGCTCGCCGCGCAGCACCGCCTGCGCCAGCGCGGCGGGGCGCGAAACCTTACGCACTTCGATGCACAAACTCTTACAAAGCGGCGCCATCTTGGCCCGCGCCGCTGCCGCATCAGCCTCATTGTCGGCAAGCGCGGCGACATGCACCGGCGCGAGCTTCGCCAGCGCCTCGACCATATGCCAACTGCGAATGCGGTCGCCGCGGTCGGGCGGCCATGGCGCGCGATGCACCAGAAACAATATTTCGGCCATTACCCCAACCCGCGCGCGATCAGCGGGCCGATGCGGTTCGCCGCCCACAGCGGCAGTTTCTTCCAGAGGTCGACTTGTAGCCTATATTTGGCGCTGTTGGGGTTGGTGTCGCGCGGGGTTTCGCCCGGCGCGAGCCAGCGCGCATAGACGAGCGGGCGTGGCTCGAAACCCCAATTCTTCTTGTAGGCGAAAGGTCCCGTTCCGACCTTCGAGCGCCCGAAATCGAAGCGCGTGCAGCCCTTGGCGCGGGCATGACACATCAGCGCGTAATACATGCGTTCGTTGGCGCGAAGGCTCCGCGCCTCGGCGGTGCCGCCGCCCCAATAGGGCATCACCGTGCCGCGCCAGTAAAGGCTGAGCACACTCGCCACCGGCTTCCCGCCGTCGCGCACGGTCAATATGTCGGCATCGTCGCCGAAGGCATCGAGCACCGCGTCGAACAGCGCCTTCGGGAACACCGGCGTGCCGAGATTGCGGACGCTCGTCGCATAGATGCGATAATGATCGCGGCGTTCGGCGGCGTCGCGGCCCGTCGTCACGGTCAGCCCGCTTTCGATCGCCTTGCGCACCTCGGCGCGCTGTTTGCGCGGGATAGCGAGCAATTCGGCATCGTCATCGGCGGCCAGGTCGCGCGCGAAACCGGCATATACGCCGTCTTCGACCCGCCAGCCCGAGCCTTCGGGCAAGGGACCGCCGCGCAGTTCGACCGATGAGACACCCAGCGATGCAGCGAGGGCAGCTGCCGCGTCGGCAAGCGCCGCCGCCGCATTATCATCGTCGGCGAGCAGCCCGCCATCGACGGCAAAGCCGGTCGCGACGAGCGCCTGCCCGAACAGCGGCGAGCGGATATGGTGAAGCGGCAGCAGGCCGACGATGGCCCCCGCCGCATCATGCGCCGCGAGCACATGGCATGTGTGCCCCGTCGCCTTCGTGATCGCCTCGCACCACGCGCGGCTATGGAAGGGCGTGGCATCGGGATGAGCCGCAACATAGGCGTCCCATGACGCCGCATTATCCGGCGGCGCAACCGACAGCTTCGTCACCGGATGCACCGGCGCGTTCACGCCGCGACACGCCACGGCTGCGCGCGATCCTGCTGCGCGGGGAGCAGGGCGTCGGCGCGGGTCCATTCGAAATCGGCAAGCAATTTCTTCAGCTTGCCCGCCATCGCCGACAGGCCGCTGTAATGACGGATCTTAGACTTGATCGGCGCATCGGCGACGCGCGGCTGGCCGGGGTCGATCTCCCACGGATGGAAATAGAGAATCGCCGGATGCCCCTCTGCGTTCATTCGCGCGATCGCCCAGCGCGTGAAGCCATAGGGCAGCAGCCGCATGAAACCGCCGCCGCCCGCCGCGAGCGTGCGTCCCGCGAACCGCGCGGTCGTCACCGGCCATTCGACGAGATCGCTGCCCGCCACCGGCCGCCAGACATGGCGCGGGCTTTGCGGCCAGCCATAATGGTCGTGGACGACGGGCGCGACGCTCGACGAATAGGCATAGCCCTGCTCGGCAAGCACCGGATGCGCCCAGGGGGTGCGCGTGTCGATCGAGAAGCTCGGCGCGCGATAGCCGCGGATCCCTACCCCGCCCAAATCTTCGAGGATCGCCCGCGCCTTCTGGAGGTCCGCCGCGAATTCGTCGGCGGTCATCTGGAACACGCGCTTGTGGTCATAGCCATGGCTCGCGAGTTCGTGCCCGGCATCGACGATCCGCCGGATCAGCGCCGGATAACGCTCCGCCACCCAGCCCAGCGTGAAGAAAGTGCCCTTGGCGCCCGCATCGGCAAAGATTTGCAGCACCGCGTCGCAATTCGCCTCGACCCGGCATTCGAGCCCCGGCCAGTCGGCACGGTCGATCGTGCGCTCAAAGGCGCCGACCTGGAACCAGTCCTCGACATCGACCGACAGGCCGTTCTGCATTTTCCCTCACCTTCATCAGCATCTTAGCCGATGATGTTCAGCGCGTCACGCGGCCCACACTTCGGACCGGGCGGGGTTGGGCGAATTTTCGGGATCGCGTTCGACCCACTCGATCAGCAGGTCGAGCACCCGGCGAAGCGCGGCATCCTGTTCGACGATGCGCGCCTCGAGACTGGCGATCTGCTCCTTGAGCGCGGCGATCTGTGCGTCATCCGCCACGGGCTGCAGCGCGGCGGCGGGTGAGGCCACTTCGGCTGGCTCGACAACGGGCTCGACCGGCGCGGCGAAAGGCGGACGATCGTTCGCGGCCGCAGGCGCCGGCCATTCGAGCGGCGCGGCCGCGGCGGCGGCATGCGCGACGACCTCCTCGACCGGCAGCGGCGCGAGGCTTGCCTCGTCGATACCGCGGTCGGCCTCGACCTCGGCGATGACGTTGCGGACGTGCTGCGCCGAAATGCGGTGCAGTTCCTCGACCGCGCCGAACAGCAGCAGCCGGCTGACCAGCACGTTCAATTTGCGCGGCACGCCGTCGCTATAATCGAAGATCAGCTCATACGCCTCGGGCGCGAAACTGGGGTTGCCGGTCCAGCCGACCTTCTTCAGGCGGTGGAGGATATAGGGTTCGACCTCCTCGGGTTCCATCGGGTCGAGGTGGTGCGTCGCGATCACCCGCTGGCGGAGCTGTTCGAGCGCGGGGGTGTGAAACAAGGTCTGGCGAAATTCGGGCTGGCCGAGCAGGAAAATCTGCAGCAGCGAATGGTCGCCGAGCTGGAAGTTCGACAGCATCCGCAGCTCTTCGAGCGCCGAGATCGCCAGATTCTGCCCCTCGTCGACGATCAGCAGGGTGCGGCGGCCGGCGCGCGCCTGTTCGCGCAGATATTGCTCGATCGCGCGCAGCAGCTCGGCCTTGCTCTGCCCTTCCCATTCGATCCCGAACTGTTCGGCGACGAGGCGGAGCAGGTCGTCGCCCTCGACCTGCGTCGACACCAGCTTGACCGCGGTCAGGCGATTGGGGTCGATCGTGTTCATCAGATGCCCGACCAGCGTCGTCTTGCCCGCGCCGACGTCGCCGGTGATGACGATGAAGCCTTCGCCCTGCGCGAGGCCATAGCCGAGATAGGACATCGCCTTGCGATGGGTGCCGCTTTCGAAATAGAAAGCCGGGTCGGGCGTCAGCTGAAACGGACGGCCGGTGAAACCATAATATTGATCGTACATCGAAATTCCCCGATCAGAAGTTGTAGCGCAGTCCCACCAAGGCTGAACCGATAAGCTCGCTGTTGAAGCCGTCCTGGTCGAAGGCATTGATCGACGCGGCGGCGGTCCCGGTCAGCCCGCGCCAGAAGCGCCGCGAATAGGAGGCCGTAAGTCCCGCCGACTGAACGTCGCTCGCTCCGGGGGCGCCATTGTCGAAATAGCTGAGATAGCCGGTGATGCTGATGTCGGCATCGGCGCCCAGCGGACGCCCCGCGCTCAGGAACAGATAATAGCTTTCGTCGGTCACGCCATCGAGATTGGCGAGAACCGAGCCGTGCGGCACGAGCAGACGGCGGCGATCATAGCCAAGCCCGACGCCATAGGCCCAACGTCCGTAGCGCGAAGACAGCACCGCCTGAACGCCGCTGTTGCGATATTGGAACGCCCCGGCATTGCCGATCTGGCCGTTGAGGCAACCGCCCGTCCCCTGTCCGAAGACACAGGTGTCGACATCGCCGCTGATCGGGTTGCGCGTCGGGTCGAACTGCGTCGGCAGCGCCGACAGCCCGCTCGACATGCCGCGGCCGAGGCTCGACAGCCCGTCATAGACGCCGACCTGGAACAGGGTCGCATGGTCGGGGCGATAGGTGAAGCTGCCGGTATAGATGGTGTCGCCATAGCGGCGGCCGATCTTCGCGGTGAGCGAGGTGCGGCGGCTCGGCTGCCACATCACGCCCGCATCCCAGATCAGCCCGTCGGTATCGAACGAAAGCTGGCGCGGGGTCGATTTGTCGGTGACGAAACGGCCCGCCGAATCGCGCACGGGAACACCGTTTCCGTCGAGGACCGGACTGCGCTGGCCGATCTCGATATCCTCATAACCGACGCCGCCGAGCAGTGCGACGGTCGGGCCGATCGGCACGGTCACGTCGGCACGCGCATATTTGCCCTCGAACCGCTGGTCGAGCTGGCTCGCATCTTCGCGTTCGTAGCCGCCCGAAACCTGCCAGCCGAAGGGCAGGTCGCCGGGACGCTGGCCGATGCTCGCCCAGGCGAGATGGTTGGTCGAGCTGTCGAAGACGTCCTGTGCCGCCACACCGGGCGCGAGGGTCGGCGCCGAGCCGACATCGATCTTCGTATAACCGAAGCGATAGCCCGCCCCGACGTCGAGATTGCCGATGCGTTGCGCAAGCGTCGGTCCGGCATAGATGGAATAGAGGTCGGCGGCATTGCCCGCATCACCGATGAGCAGCCCGCTGACCGCGCCCCGCCCGTCGGCACTGGTCCGCGTCGCGAGCGCTCCGGCCTCGAGGTTGAAGCCGCGCGAGACTTCGAGTCTTCCGCGTGCGAGGCCGGTGACGGTGTCGCTGTCCCGCAGCCCGCCCGATTCGCCAAAGCGATGCTCGTAGCGGAGCGTGCCCGCAAGTTCGACGCGGCGCGTGACGATCGACGCATCGACCCCGGCCGCGACGGTCGTATAGGTCAGTACGTCGCCGCCATTCTTGAGGTCGGCGGAGAGAATCTGGTCGACTTCCAGATAGGGCGCGACGGAGACCTGACGCTGCTTCTTCTGGCGTTCGCCGCGCTTGCTCTGGCGATCGGTGCTCGAATCCGACGCCGACGCGCCTCCGGCGGCAGGCGTATCCGCGCCGCCCGAGCCCGGGTCGCCCGAAAATTGCGCCTGCGCGCCCGTCGCGCTTCCGGCGAGTAGAAGGGCGGCGAACGCCGCCCCGCGGCGCAGCTTGAGACTGGTGCGCTTCATGACGCGCCTCCTTGTCCATAATAGGTGCCGAAGCGGCGGCCACCCGGCGAGAATTTGACGCCGTTGAGCAGCAGCTGGATATGCGGACACGCGCCCATCAGGCCGATCGCGTCGCGCAGCGAGGATTCAAGCGTCTGGTCGGCGCGCACGACCATGATGAGCTGACCGACATGTCCCGCGAGCACCGCCGCGGGCGAGGCCGCGAGCACCGGCGGCGAATCGAGGATGACGATACGCCCCGGCGCCCCTGCTTCGAGCTGCGCGAGCAACGCCTCGGTGCGCGCCGAAGCGAGCAATTCGGTGTCGTGCATATGCTGGGTGCCCGCGGGCATGACCTTGAGCCCGGGAATGTCGGTCTGGATCAGGCAGTCGCCCACCGCCAGATGCGGGTCGGCAAGCGCGTCCATCAGGCCCGGACCGCTTTCGGCCCCCTCCGCCAGCCCCAGCGCTTCGAGCACGCTCGGTTTCGCGATGTCGGCGTCGATCAGCAGCACGTCGTGATCGGCCTCGACCGCAAGGCTGAGCGCAAGGTTCACCGCAGTGAAGGTCTTGCCCTCGCCCGGATTGGCCGACGCGATCAGCACGCGGTGGCCGCGCGGCACGACCGGGCGGTTCGCGGTGCCCGCGAAATTGCGGATGATCTCGCGCTTCACGATGCGATATTCCTCGGCGATGCCGGTGACCGGCGCGCCGGGAACGACCATGCCGCGCGCCGCGAGGCGCTCGCGGTCGATCGTCCCCTGACGGTTGGGCACGATCGCGGGTGCGGCCCTGGCGACATCCTTGCGCGTCGAGGGTTTCGGCGCAGGGGCCGGCTCGACCGCAGGCGCGGCCTCGACCGCCGGCGCTTCGGGTGGCAGCACGGCGGCGGGCGTTTCCTTCGCCTTGGCCTTCTTCGCCTGCTTCTCGGGCTCGGGCGGCAGTTTCGAGACGTCGATCGTCGCCGCATTCTTTGCGGGGTCGAGGCCGAACATGTCGGCGGCGCGTTCGAGCAGCGAGGGCGGGCGCTTGACGGGGCGTTGATCGTTCATGTCGTCTTCCCCGTTCACGCGACCATGCCGCGCTGGACAAATTCGGCGATCAGCAACAGCGCATACAGGCCGACGAGCGCCGCCGCGCCGCCGCCGAGCCAGACGAGCCGCTTGCGGCGTTCGACATGGCGGTCGGGCGTCACCACCTCGGTGATCGATCCGATCACCGGCAGCCCGCTCGCGCGTTCGAGCTTCGTCGCGGTCGCATAGCTGGCGCGCACCTGCGACAGGGCAAAGGCCGCGCCGATACCGCCGCCGATCCCCGCCAGAAGCACCAAGGTCAGGAACAACGGCCGGTTCGGCGCCGCGGGGCTCGTCGGCTTCGACGGCGGGTCGAGCAGTTCGACCTTGATCGCGTCGGTTTCGGTCTGCACCTCGCCGCGCAGCCGCACCTGCTCGCGCTGGGCGAGCAGCTTGTCATATTGCGCCTTCAGCGCGGTATATTCGCCGTTGATCCGGTCATATTCGGCCGCGATGCCGGGGTTCTGGATCTGCTGCGAGGTGATCTTCGCGATGTCGCCCATCAGCTGCGTCTTGCGCGCCGACAGCGCGCTGACCGTCGCCTGGCGATCGGCGCGCATCGCGGCGAGCGAGGCATAGGCGGGGTTCTGCATCCCGCCGCCACCGCCACCCGTGCCTTCGCGATCGGCCATCGCTTTCAGCGAAGCGATCTGGCTCTTGAGCGCGATCACGTCGGGATGCGCGTCAGTCAGGCCGCGCGCGCGCATCGACGCAAGCTCGTTCTGCGCCCCGGCAAGCTGCTGGCGCGCGACACCGCCGCCGACACCGCCGACCCCGGGCACCGTCGCGGGAGTTGAGGAAAGCTGGCCGTTCGCCGCCGCAAGCTGTGCCTGCGCCGAAACGAGCTGCGAATCGATCTGGCTGAGTTCGGCGCGCGCGGCATCGACGCGCTGCGAAGGCGATCCGCTTCCGCCGGGGATCAACCCGATATTCTGCGCCTCGAACGCGCCGCGGCGCGCCTCGACCTCGCGCAGCCCCTTTTCGCGGTCGGCGATCTGCGCATCGAGAAATTTGAGGCCCTCGCGCGCGTCCATCCGCCCGCCGCGAAGCTGGTCGTCGCGGAACACGGTGATCAGGCTGTCGAGCACGCCCGACGCCAATTTTGCATTGTCGGCGTCGGACAGGCTGCCGACCCCGACCGAAGAGGTGATTTCGAAGATATTCTGCTGCTGCGGGACGACCTTGATATTCTTTTGCAGCATCGCGACGGCGCCCGCCTTGTCGCGCTCGCCGGCGTCGGCGCCGATCAGTCCCGTCGTCAACGCGACCTTTTCAAGGTTGCGCGCGCTGGTCAGGGTTTCGCGAATCTGGTCGATCTGCTGGGCACCTGAATAAGGACCGCCGCCGGCGTCGTCGGGCAGAATCTGATTGACCTCGACGAGCAGGCGCGCGCGACTGTCATAGCGGTTCGGGATCGACGCGACCGCCAGCCAGCCGAGAATACAGATGCCCCAGGCGACACCGAGCACCAGCCAGCGCCGTGTCCAGACGCTGTGCACCACCACCCGGATTTCGTCGTAAAGGCCGTTCATCGTCTGCTCTTAATCCTTGGCAATCGGCATCGTGCGGACCCCTTGGGCCTGCGTCAGAACATGCTTTCGGGAATGATGATGACGTCGCCCGGCTGCAACCGGACGTTCGCCTTGATGTCGCCGCGCTTGATCAGGTCGTTGAGGCGCAGCGCATATTCGTGCTGCTTGCCCGTGCCTTTGTCGAACCGGACGAGCCGCGCCTTGTTGCCCGCCGCATATTCGCCGAGGCCGCCGACCGCGATCATCGCGTCGAGCACGGTCATATTGGCGCGGAACGGGATCGACGCGGGCTTTTCGGTCGCGCCGACGACGCGCACCTGCTGCGAGAAAGTGCTGTTGAAACTGGTGACGATCACGCTGACGATCGGATCGGTGATATATTGGCTGAGCTGCAGCTTGATGTCCTGCTGGAGCATCGTCGGCGTCTTGCCGACCGCGGGCATGTCGGTGATCAGCGGCGTGGTGATGCGGCCGTCGGGACGGACCTGCACTTTGCCGCCCAGTTCGGGATTGCGCCACACGAAGATCTGAAGCTCGTCCAGCGGGCCGATGATATATTCCTCGCCCGGTCCTTCCTGATTCGCGACGAAATTGGCGCTCGGCAATTGCGGCGCGGCGCCGCCCGCGCCCATGCAGCCGGTCAGCGCGGTGGCGGCGATGCCCGAAACAAGCGCCGCCTTGGCGGCGCGAAGCAGGGGGAAGGACATCATATTCAAATCACCTTTCGAGCGGCCGCGGCCCTGTGCAGGCTCCATATCCCGCCAGAACAGCCTTTGCGTCAGGGTCAGCCATTGCTCGGAAAGGGTGAACATACCGTTAGTATTGGGATAAGTTCGCACCGCGCTTGTCGAACCTTGTGCCGCCTTGGCACAGAAATTAACCGTACCGGCGGTTCAGACGAGCATTTCCTGCGCCGGTCCCTGCCCCAGAAAGGCCGCTGGACTCGCGGTCGCCCCATAAGCCCCCGCCTGAAAAATCGCAACAAGATCACCCACATCGGCGCGCGGCAGCGCAACCTGATCGCCGAGCCGGTCGAGCGGGGTACAGAGGCAGCCGACCACCGACACCGTCTCCGCGGGCGCTTCGCCAAAGCGGCTTGCCACCGCGATCGGATAGTTGCGCCGGATCACGGTGCCGAAATTGCCGCTCGCGGCGAGCTGGTGGTGAAGCCCGCCATCGGTGACGAGAAAGGTCTCGCCATGGCTGGTCTTGCGGTCGACGATGCGGGTCAGATAGACCCCGGCCTCGGCGACGAGCCAGCGCCCGAGTTCCATCGCGAAACCGCTGTCCGCCAGAACCGGATCGCGCCCGTCGAGCGTTTCCGCCAGCGCCGCGCCAACCGCTGCGGCATCGACCGCCGTGTCGCCGGGAAAATAGGGCACGCCCATCCCGCCGCCCAGATTGACGAGCGGCGGCGCGGTGCCGATCGCCTTCGCCAGCCGCGCCGCGAGCGCCACCGTCTGCGCCTGCGTGTCGGCAATGGCGGCAGCGTCAAGCGCCTGCGATCCCGCGAAAATATGAAAGCCGCGCCAGTCGGCGCCGGCGTCGATCAGGCGGCGCACCAGCACCGGAACCCCGGCGGCATCGACCCCGAAAGGCTTGGCGCCGCCGCCCATCTTCATTCCCGATCCCTTGAGGTCGAAATCGGGATTGACCCGCACCGCCAGGCGCGGCGTGATGCCGAGCCTCTGCGCGATCGCAAGCGCCCGATCGGCTTCGCCCATCGACTCGAGGTTGAGCGTCGCACCTGCCGATATCGCCGCTTCGAGTTCGCGGTCGCGCTTGCCGGGTCCCGCGAAGCTGACATGCGCCGCCGCCATTCCGCTCGCCAGCGCCGCCTTGAGTTCGCCGCCCGAGGCGACGTCGAACCCGTCGACCAGCCCCGCCATATGGGCGAGCAAAGGTGCATAGGGATTCGCCTTCATTGCGTAATGAAGCTGGACCTGCTTCGGCATCGCGGCGCGCCACTCGGCGACGCGCGCAGCCAGCATCGCACTGTCATAGACGAACAGCGGCGTGTCCCCCGCCGCATCGGCTAGCGCTTCGGCGCGGTCGCCGCCGATCAGCAACATGCCGCTGGCATCGGCGCGGAAAGCGGGCGGGATCGGACCGTGCGGCTTCATGCCGTCACCTTCCAGTCGGCGGCGATCGCCACCCGGTCGAGCTTGCCGTTGGGATTGCGCGGCAAGGCGTCGCGCCACTCGATCACTTGCGGCTGCATGAAATTGGGGAGGTTCTGGCGAAGATACGCCGCGAGCCCCGCTTCGTCGCGCGCGCCCTTCCCCCGCACGATCAGCACGATCGCGGCGCCGAGGCGCGGGTCGGGAACGCCGAAGGCGACCGCTTCGTAAATCAGGCCGGAGGCGACCGCGGCATCCTCGACCTCGGTCGGGCTGACGCGGTTGCCCGCGGTCTTGATCATCGCGTCGTCGCGGCCGACGAACGTCAGTAGACCCTCGGCATCGCGCCGCACCGTATCGCCCGACCAGACTGCGGTCCCGCCATAGCGCGAGGCGGCGGGGGCGGGTTTGAAGCGTTCGGCCGTGCGCTCCGCATCGCGCCAATAGCCCTTGGCGACGAGCGGCCCGCAATGAACGAGTTCGCCGGGCTCGTCATCGTCGGCGATGCTGCCGTTGGGGCGGCAGACGAGAATTTCGGCGTGCGGGATCGCGCGCCCCATCGAGGTCGGATGCGTCGCAACCAGTTCGGGGGCGAGGTAGGTCGAACGAAAGGCTTCGGTCAGCCCGTACATCGGATAGATGGCGGCGTTCGGAAAGGTGCCGCGCATTGCGTCGATCAGCGAGGGCGTCAGCGCGCCGCCGCTGTTGGTCAGCCGTTCGAGCAGCGCCGCCGTTTCGGTCGGCCAGTCGCTTTCGACCAATTGCACCCAGAGGGGCGGCACCCCCGCGAGGGTCGTGATCCGGTGGCGAGCGACCGCCTTCACCACGTCGCGCGCGGTCAGATAGTCGAGCGGCGCGACCGCGGCGCCCGCGTGCCACGCCGACAGAAGCTGGTTCTGCCCATAGTCGAAGCTGAGCGGAAGCACCCCGAGCACTCGGTCGCGCGGCGAAAGCTTCAGATAGGAAGCGACGCTTTCGGCGCCGAGCCACAGGTTCGCGTGGCTGAGCATCACCCCCTTGGGCCGCCCGGTCGAGCCGCTGGTATAAAGGATGGCGGCGAGGTCGTCGGACTCGGCGATCGAAAGCGGCAGGCCGTCGCCGCCCGAATCGATTACCTCTTCGGCGACCTTCAGATCGCGCACCGCGCAAGCGTCGGGCCGGCCGGCGCCGAGCATGTCGGCGCGCGAACCGTTGGTGACGAGCAGAACCGCGCCGCTATCGGCCAATATATGCGCGACCTGCGGTCCTTTCAGCAACGGATTGACCGGAACATGGATCAGCCCCGCGCGTGCCGCGGCGAGCGACATCAGGCAGGTTGCGCGGCCCTTTGCGCCCCAGCTCGCGACGCGCTCGCCGGGGCCGCCCGCCTGATCGAGCAGCCACGCCGCGAGCCGCCCGACCCCGGCATCGAGATCGGCATAGCTCGTCACGCGCTCGCCAATCAGCAGCGCAGGCGCATCGGCGGCGCCAAAACGGACGAGATGGTCGATCGGACGCGACGGCGGATTTTGTATCATGGTCATCGGCTGTTAGGAGCTAGGTGATAGAGCGCTGGGTCATGCAAGGGAACGGTGAAGATCACGCTAATGATGACGGGTTGCCCGCCACAGCGCGCGCGGCGGGCTTTGCCTCGCCCTTCGATCGCGCCGAGTGGTTCGACCTGCTCGCGGCGCATGGCTTTGCGGGACAAGGTCGTCACGACGCGCGCGGCGACTGCGGGGCGGTCAGCGCATGGCTGCCGCTGCGCCTTGAGAAGCCGGGTTATTTTTCGGGGCTGACCTGCTGGTATAGTTTCGGCATCCGGCCGCTTTACGACGGCCCGGCGCATCCCGGCGAACGCGGCGGGGCGCTGCGCGACCTGTTCGCACGGTTGAGGGACCGCGCCGCGCGCCTGACGCTTTATCCGGTGCCCGAGATGGACGGCCTGCCCGGAGACATTAGCATCGCGCTCCGCAACGCTGGCTGGTGGGTCAGGGCGGTGCCGGCGGGCGACCGCCACTGGCTCGACCTTACGGGCCTGACGCACGATCTATGGTGGGAGAGCCGCCCCGGCGCACTCCGCAACACCGTCAAGCGCAAGGCAAAAAAGGGCGTCGTCGACATCGCGCTCTTTACCCGCTTCGACGCCGACGCCTGGGCCGCCTATGAAGCCATCTACGCGGCGAGCTGGAAACCCGAAGAGGGCGACCCCGCGCTGCTCCGCGCCTTTGCCGAGGCCGAATCGGCGCGCGGCACCTTTCGCATGGGGCTCGCCCGCATCGAGGGGCGACCCGTTGCCGCGCAGTTCTGGACCGTCGAGGACGGCACCGCCTTCATCCACAAGCTCGCACATGTCGAGGACAGCCTGAAAGCCTCGCCCGGCACCCTGCTGTCGGCGGCGCTGTTCCGCCATGTCATCGAGACCGACGGCGTGGCGCGGGTCGATTTCGGCACCGGCAACGACGCCTACAAACGCGACTGGATGAACCGGCACGACCCGCTGTGGCGCATCGAGGCTTTCAATCCGGCGCGCATCGCGGCATGGGGACCGGCATTCAAAGCCTTTGCGCGTTCGCTGATCAGGAAAGACATATGACCGACACCGTCGACGCCACCCTTCGCGCCCTGCTCGCCGACGTGCTCGGCCTCGGCGAGGACCGCGCCGCCGCGCTGACCGACGACAGCGGCCTGTTCGGCGAGCTGCCCGAATTCGATTCGATGGCGGTCGCGACCGTGCTCACCGAGATGGAAGACCGGCTCGGCATCACCATCGACGACGACGAGATCGACGGCGAGATTTTCGAAACCTATGGGCACTTGCTCGCTTTCTCGCAGCGCAAGGTGGCCGGTTGACGGCCATCGCTTCCCTTTCATCCCGTCATCCCGGCGAAGGCCGGGATCTCGCCGTGGCGTTTCCAGCTATGGCGAGATCCCGGCCTTCGCCGGGATGACGGGAGGGAATCGCAGTCATGGCGGCGGATGTTCTCGAACATCAATTGCGCATCGCCCCCGCAAACGCTCCCCGCGCCACCGTCCTGATCGTCCCGCCGCTGTTCGACGAAGCGAACCGGCTGCGCCGCACGCTGGTACTCGCGATGCGCGCGCTGAGCATGGAGGATTTCGCGGCGGTGCTGCCCGACCTACCCGGCCAGAATGAAAGCCTCATCGCGCTCGAAGACGTCGATCTGGAGCGCTGGCAGAATGCACTCGCCGCTGTCGCCGCGAGCCTCGCCGGTCCCGTCATCATCGCATCGATCCGCGGCGGCGCACTGATCGATCACCACGCCGAGGCCGCCGCATGGTGGCGCCTCGCGCCCGTCGGCGGCGCATCGCTGCTCCGCACGATGATGCGCGCGCGCGTCGCCGCCGATCGCGAGGCGGGGATCGAATCGTCGCTCGACAGCCTGCACGAGACGGCACAGGCCACGCCATTGCTGCTCGCAGGCAACGCTCTGTCGCCCGCCATGGTCGCGCAGCTCGGCGCCGCCGAAGCGCAGGCAGTCGGGCCGCTACGCAGCATCGGCCTCGGCGCCGATGGCATCGCAGGCACCCCGCTCTGGCTGCGCGCCGAACCCGGAGAGGATGCCGCGATGGCGGCCGCAATCGCCGCCGACATCGTCGCATGGAGCCGGACATGCGGCGTCATCTGAGCTTCGCCTGCGAAGGCGCGATGCTCGCCGCGAGCCTCGACGAAGCGCCCGGCGCGACGGGCCTGCTGATCGTCTCGGGCGGCAACGAGGTCCGCAGCGGCGCGCATCGCGGCATGGCGGCGCTCGCGCAGCGCATCGCCGCGGCGGGCCATCCGGTCTTCCGCTTCGACCGCCGCGGGATCGGCGACAGCGAAGGCGCGAACGGCGGCTATACCAGCAGCGGTCCCGACATCGCCGCCGCGATCGCCGCTTTCCGGGAGGCCGCGCCGCATGTCGAGCGCATCATCGCCTTCGGCAACTGCGACGCAGCGAGCGCGCTGCTGCTGCATCAGCCGCTGCCGCTGGGCGGGCTGATCCTCGCCAATCCCTGGACCTATGAAGAGAGCGAGGCGGAAGCCGACGAACCTGCCCTGCCCCCGGCCGCCGCGATCCGCGCGCGCTATCTTTCGCGGCTGAAAGACCCGAAAAGCCTGCTGCGGCTGGTCAAAGGCGAGGTCGATGTCCGCAAATTGCTGCGCGGCCTGTCGGCGCTCGGCAAGCCGAAACCGCCCGCCGCCCCCGACAGCCTGCCCACCCGCCTCGACCACGCGATGGCGGCGCTACCCTGCCCCGCGACGATCCTGCTCGCGACCGGCGACCGCACCGCGCAGGCGTTTGCGGAAAATTGCCGGCCGGGCGACATAAAGGTCGAACGTCTGGACAGCGGGTCGCACAGCTTTGCGGGAGCGGATGCCGATTGGCTGGCGGCACGGATATTGGAGAAGCTGAGCTGACATCAGCTTTGGGGTGGGGAGCTGCCGTTCTTTTCTTTCGTCATCCCGGACTTGATCCGGGATCCATTCTCTCAGCGCCGGATGAATGGATCCCGGATCAGGTCCGGGATGACGATGCAAGATTAGGTCCGCTCCCGGCCGCTACCCGCCATTCACCCTGCATAGGCATCGCGCAATTCGCGCTTCAGCACCTTGCCGATCGCACTGCGCGGCAGTTCCTCCACGACCTCGATCGCGCTCAGCCGCTGGGTCTTGCCGACCTTGGCGTTGCAGTCGGCGCGCACCGCTTCGGCGTCCGCGCCGTCCCTCAGCACGACGAAGGCGACCGGCGTCTCGCCCCATTCCTCGCTCGGCATCCCGACGACGGTCGCTTCGACGACGCGCTCGTCGGCGTTCAATATCGCTTCGAGGTCGCTCGGAAAGATGTTGAAACCGCCCGAGATGATCATGTCCTTGGCGCGGTCCATCAGGGTCAGGAAGCCGTCCTCGTCGATGCGGCCGATGTCGCCGTGGCGGTAGAAGAGGTTTCCCTCGGCATCGTGCCAGTGCATCGCCTTCGTCGCGTCGGGGCGGTTGTTGTAGCCGGTCATCATCGCCGGCGAGCGGCCGACGACTTCGCCGACCGATCCTTGCGGCAGTTCGTTGCCCTCTTCGTCGATCACCTTGGCGACATGGCCGGGCGCGGGCTTGCCGACGGTGTGGAGCTTGTCGGGAAATTGATGCGCCTCGAGGATGAAGGCCGCGCCGCCCTCGGTCATGCCGTAGATTTCGACGAGCCCGCCGGGCCAGCGCTTCAGCACGTCGGCCTTGAGCGCGGCGGGAAAGGGGGCCGAGGTGCAATATTTCATCACGAAGCCGGAGAGGTCGAAGCGGTCGAAATCGTCGAGCGCCATGATCCGCCGATATTGCACCGGCACCAGCATCGTGTTGGTCGCGCGCTCGCGCTCCGCCAGCTCCAGGAAGCCGCGCGCGTCGAATTTCTTCATCAGCACGACCTGCCCGCCCGATCCGACGGTGGGGAGGAAGCTCGCCATCGTCGTGTTCGAATAGAGCGGGGTCGACAGGATCGTCACCGCTTTGGACCCATAGGCCGGAACCCCGCGCTGGATATGCTGCCAGCGCATCGCATGGCTGTGGACGATACCCTTGGGCGTGCCGGTGGTGCCCGACGAATAGATGATGTTGAACCCGTCAAGCGGATCGATCGCGACCGGCGCGGGCGCCGTGCCCGCGGGCGCCATCCACGCGTCCAGCGCCACGCCGACGCCGCTGCCGTCCATCGCGATGCGGTCGCTCGCGGCGACGCTCTGCCCTTCGAGGCTCGCCGCCGCGGCGCTGTCGAGGAACAGGTGGCGCGCACCAGTGTCGGCGATCATCGCCGCCATCTGCTCGCCGGTCGCGCTGTTGGTGATCAGCCCCGCGACCCCGCCGGCGCGCAGCGTGCCGAGGATCACCGCCATCTGTTCGACGCTGTTCAGCCCGGCGATCGCGGTGCGGTCGCCCTTGGCAAGGCCGTCGGTCTGCAGCCGTGCCGCGATCCGGTCGATCGTTGCGTCCAGTTCGGACCAGCTCAGCCGCCGCGCCGGGTCGGCGGCGGCTATGGCATCGGGACGTTCGGCCGCATGGGCGCGGACGAGATCGGGCAGGGTGGCGAAGTCGGCTTCGAGCAAGGTGGCACTGGTCATGACTCGGGGTTAGCACAGCGGAGGCGCGGCGCAATGCCGCGCATGGCGGATCGGGGGAGACGCGAATGGAAGCGATCGGCGCGGCGGTGGACGAGGACAGGACGCTGCTGGTCGCTGTCTATCATCCGCTGCGCGACCGGGCCTTGTTCGATTCCGTAACGGCGGCGGGGCATCGTGCGCATATCCTGCCCGCGCCGGTCGGCGGGCTCCGCCCCTGGCTCGATTGCTGTTTCGACCTTCTGGTGATCAATCCCTTTCTGGGCTGGCAGGAGCCGTCCGCGTTCGTCCGGCTCGCGCGCAGCATCGCGGGGCGCCGTCCGCTGCTTGTCCTGTCGGATCGCGATTCGCTGGGTGACCGGATGACCGGGCTGACCCATGGTGCCGACGACGCGGTCGGCTGGACCGACAATCTGCCCGAACTGCTCGCGCGCATCGCCAGCCTCATCCGCCGCAGCCGGCTCGCCGCGGGCCAACTCGGCGAGGGCGAGCTTCGCATCGACCTGATCGACCGCCGCGTCGAGCGCGCGGGGCGGCTGATCCGCCTGCCGCTGCGCGAATTCGACCTGCTCGCCAACCTCGCACGCGTTCCCGACCGGCCGCTGTCGCGCTCGGCGCTGCTGAAGGCGGTGTGGCGGCTCGATTTCGACCCCGGAACCAATCGGGTCGAGGTGCATATGTCGCGGCTCCGCGCCAAGGTGGACCGCGATTTCGCCTGGCCGATGCTGCGCACGGTAAAAGGCCACGGCTACGCGCTGTGCTCGCGGCCGGATTGACGATCGTCAATTCCGCTTCGTCCGCAGAATGACGACGGCTTTGGGGTGGTGGGGAGCGGACCTTGCCACCTCGTCATGCTGAACTTGTTTCAGCATCCATGGCCTGCGCTCTCGTCAGGCGCTGCGCCGAAGGAAACGACAGGCCATGGACCCTGGGGTGACGAAGGTTGTTATGACCGCAATCGGTCGCGAACGGCCCTTCCGTCCCCTTCTACGCCTCCACCAGCGCCTTATACTCGGCCTCGGCGAGGAAACGCTCGGCATCCAGCGCGGCCATGCAGCCCATGCCCGCGGCGGTCACTGCTTGGCGATATACCTTGTCGGTCACGTCGCCCGCCGCGAACACGCCGGGGATCGACGTCAGCGACGTGCCCGGCGTCACCTGCAGATAGCCGTCGTCGTCGAGCGGCAGCTTGCCCTTGAACAGCTCGGTCGAGGGGCTGTGGCCGATCGCGACGAAGCCGCCGTCGGTCGGCTCGTGGCTCGCCTCGCCGGTCACCGTGTCGATCAGGTCGACCCCGATCAGGCCCGCCGTGCCTTCGCCGCCGACGAAGCGATCGACGCGCTTGTTCCACAGCACCTTGATCTTGGGGTTCGCGTGCAGCCGGTCCTGCAATATCTTTTCGGCACGCAGGTGATCGCGGCGGTGGATCAGCGTCACATCGTCGCTGTGATTGGTGAGATAGAGCGCTTCCTCGACCGCAGTGTTGCCGCCGCCGATCACCACGACCTTCTTGCCGCGATAGAAGAAGCCGTCGCACGTCGCGCACGCCGACACGCCCTTGCCGCCAAGCTCCTGCTCGCCGGGGGCGCCGAGCCACTTCGCCTGCGCGCCGGTCGCGATCACCAGTGTTTCAGCCAGATAGACATCGCCGCCGTCGCCGGTCAGTTTGAACGGGCGCTGCGACAGGTCGACGTCGACAATCGTGTCCCAGATCATGCTCGTGCCGACATGCGTCGCCTGTGCGGTCATCTGCTCCATCAGCCACGGGCCCTGGATCACCTCGGCGAAACCGGGATAATTTTCCACGTCGGTGGTGATGGTGAGCTGCCCGCCCGGCTGGAGCCCCTGCACGACGATCGGCTGCATCCCAGCGCGCGCCGCGTAAATGGCGGCCGACAGGCCGGCGGGGCCGGAGCCGAGGATGAGCATCTTGGTATGGTGGGTGGCGGGCATGACGGTCTTTCTGATCTTGTGCGGGATCGCACAGATGGGTGTTGCCAACCGCGCTAGCAAGGCTCACCTTCCGCGCCAAGGGGAGACGGGACGATGGCGAGTTGGTGGGAACGTCATGGGGTGCCGCGGCTGATCAAATGCGCCTGTTCGCAGGGGCAGATCATGAAGGCGCGCAGCCGGGTCGTGCCGCACGCGGCGGGCGACGTGCTGGAGCTTGGCTGCGGCGGCGGCATCAACATGGAATTTTACGATCCGATGCGGATCGTCAGCTTCACCGGGCTCGACCCCTCGCCCGAACTGCTGGCGATGAGCCGCGCCGCGGCGGCGGCGCGCGGGATCGACGCCGACATCCAGGGCGGGGTCGGCGAGGCGATGCCGTTCGAGAGCGGGCGCTTCGACACCGTCGTCACCACCTTCACTCTCTGCTCGGTCGCCGATCAGGCCGCGGTGCTCGCCGAAATCCGCCGGGTGCTTAAACCCGGCGGCACCGCGCTCTTCCTCGAACATGGCGGCGCGCCCGACGCGGGAGTCGCGAAATGGCAGCGGCGGATCGAGCCGCTGTGGAAACGCATCGGCGGCAATTGTCACCTGACCCGGCCGATCGGCGACGCCTATGAAAAGGCGGGCTTCGCGGTCGAGCGGCAGGGCGCGGCCTATATGCCCAAGACCCCCCGCCCCTTCGGCTGGATCGAATATGGCGCGGCGCACGCCGCCGCCTGACGAAAGGATGGCGCGATGACGCGATTCTGGCTTGTCCTCTTCACCACCCTCTTCCTGCTCGCCCCGACCGGCGCCGAGGCGCGCAAGGTCGCGCTGATCATCGGCAACAGCGACTATGCGAACACCAGCCACCTCGTGAACCCGGCAAACGACATCAAGCTCGTCGCCGCGTCGGCACGGAGCGCGGGGTTCGACGACGTCACCGTCGCCGCGGACCTTGCGGTCAACGAGTTCCAGAAGGCGATGCGCGATTTTCGCGCCAAGGCCGAGGGCGCCGAAGTCGCCATGGTCTATTACGCCGGGCACGGGATCGAGGCGCAGGGCAAGAATTGGCTGATCCCCACCGACGCGCAACTCAAGTCCGACCTCGACCTGCCCTATGAAGCGATCAACCTCGACCGGCTGATGGAATCGGTGTCGGGCGCGCAAATCCGCATGGTGATCCTCGATTCGTGCCGCAACAATCCCTTCGGCCGCAGCTGGCGGTCGGGGACGCGCGCGGTGCAGACCGGGCTCGCGGGGGTCGAGGCCGACGACGTGCTCGTTATCTTCGCCGCCGCGCCGGGGCAGACCGCCGCCGACGGCAGCGGCGCCAATTCGCCCTTCGCGACCTCGCTCGCGAAACGCCTGCCGCAGCCCGATCTGCCGGTGCAGCTTCTCGGCGGCGCGATCCGCGATGATGTGCTCGCGGCGACCGGCGGCCTCCAGCGCCCCTTCGTCAGCGCGAGCATCACCGGGACACCGGTCTATCTCGTCCCGCGCCCCGGCGCCGCCAACCGCGCGGCGATGGAGGAATTGATGTGGAAAGGCGCGCTCGCCGACAACAGCATAAGCGCGTTCAAATCCTATCTCGCCGAATTTCCCGCGGGCAAATATGCGGCGCAGGCGAGCGACGGCGTCGCACGGCTGACCAGAGACCCCAAAGCGCCCGCACCACCGGCGGCGATCACCGCGGCGGTCCGGCCGGCGGGCCCCAAATATATCCTCTCGAACGTCCGCGTCGATTGCGTCAAGCTGACCGGGCGGCTGGGACTCGGTCTGCCCGACCAGCTTTTCCTGCGCTTCAACACCGGCGAGCGCTTTCCCGAGGGCAAGAGCGAGATCTTCTCGATCAAGAAAGGCGAAAGCTGGGTCGTCGACAAGGCGTTCTCGTTCGACCAGCCGGTGAGCTTCCAGCTCCGCGAATTCGACGATATCGGCGGCAGCGACCATATCGGCACCGTCGACCTCGGCAGCGAGCCGGGGACGTTCACCAGGACGCTGACCGGAGACGCGAGCGACTATCGCGTGACTTACACGCTGACGGTGGGGTGAAGGCGGTCAGCGAAAGATAAGCGGCATTCCGTGTTTCATAACTTCGTCATTCCCGCGAAAGCGAGAACCCAGAGTGGGCATCGGCTGACCCCACACTGGGTTCCCGCTTTCGCGGGAATGACAAAGAGGGGGAACGGCCGCCCTCTACCCCCGAAGCGGATGCCATGCCGGGGCGTCCCAGCTATTCCTTCTCCCCCACCTCGGCCAGCCCGTGCCCTACGCTCACCCGCTCGTCGAAGACGAAGCAGCTACCGTGCCAGCGGCTGTCCGCTTCCGGCACCTGTTCCAGATAGGCGAGGATGCCGCCCTTCAGATGCACGACATCCTCGACGCCTTCGCTCCGCAGAAAAGCGGTCGACTTCTCGCAGCGGATGCCGCCGGTGCAGAACATCGCGATCCGCTTGCCCGCGAATTCGGCGGCATGGTCGCGCCACCAGCCGGGGAAGTCGCCGAAACTCTTGGTCTGCGGATCGATCGCGCCGGCGAAGCTGCCATAGCCGATCTCGAAGCCATTGCGCGTGTCGATCAGAACCGTGTCCGGATCGTCGACCAGCGCATTCCAGTCGGCCGGGTCGACATAGGGCGCCGCGCCGCGCGCCGGGTCGAGCCCCGGCACCTTCATCGTCACGATTTCCTTTTTGAGCCGCACCTTGAGCCGCCGGAACGGCATCGCCGCGGCGGCCGAATATTTGACGTCGAGTTCGGCGCAGCCCGGGAGCGCGCGGATATGCGCAATCACTGCCGCGACCCCATCCGCGCTGCCCGCGATCGTGCCGTTGATGCCCTCGCGGGCGAGAAGCAGCGTGCCCTTGATCCCTTCCGCCGCGCACAGATCGAGCAAGGGCTGACGCAGCACGGCGGGATCGTCGAAGGCGGCGAAACGATAGAGGGCGGCGACGGCGATACTCATAGCGCCCGCTTCTTAGGCCGTAGCGACAAATTTCACAGCAGAATCGGCGCGAGAATCCCGCAGAGCCATGGCAATAAGCAGGTCCAGGGCTGCTTGCGCCGCTTCGCCGCGATGTTCAGGCACCGGCATCCTTTTTCTGCGAGCGGTAGAATTCCCACTCTTCGACCACACGGCCATCGGGAAGGTGGCAATAGCCGGTTTCGCCATCCGGCCCGCGACGGATTTCAATCTTTCCCTTCTGCTCCACGCAATAGACGGATGCCGGATTGGCCAAGCCGACCGGCGTTTCCGATGGCGAGGGAGAAGCGCAGCCCGCCAAGGCGAGCATCCCGATCACGAAGATGTTTTTCATTCGCTGCTCCTGTTCCGGGCATGGAGAATGACCCCTTGTCTGGATCATCCCTCCAGCAGCGTCAAGTTCGGGCAATCGGCCCAACCCCCTGAAAGACCTGCCACATCACCGGAACGGATCGCCCCGCGCCGTCGCATAATGCGCCATCGCCATCGTCGTCCATTGCGCGTTGACGCGAATGCAGGTGGGAAAAACGCTGGCGTCGGTCACCAGCACATTGGTCGTGCCGTGGACACGGCATTCGGGGTCGACGACGCCGTGCCGCGGGTCTTCGTTGATCGCATTGCCGCCGTGCGGATGGCTGCTCGACAGCGTGACATCGTCGGCCTCCTCGATCGCGTCCTCGAAAAAGGCATCGACATCCATGCCGGGGGTCACCGTCTGCCCTTTGGTGAGCGCCGGGTAACATTCGAGCGCACCTGCGGCGAAATGGACCTTGGTCAGCGTCGCCATCGCGCGGCGAAGCAGCGGCAGATCCTCGGCCTTGTCGAGCTGGAACTTGAGCTTGCCGTCCTTCACCCGCCCGCGCCGGTCGGCGGGAAACAGGATGCCCGCCGAATGAACGCGGCCGAAATTCTGCATCCGCGCCGCATGGTCGGCGAACCAGCCGGGCATCAACGACGCCATCGCCATCGGCGGCTGGAAATGGCTTTCGAGCAGGAAGTCGCCGCAATCGACATAGGTCGCCATCTGATCCTCGTCCCACGCATCGCCGCCGGCGCCGGGCGGCATCAGCGCGACGACCGGCGAGGCGATGTTGAGCGACACCTGCCGCCCGGTGCCGTCGATGTCGCTGCGGCCGAGCAGCTTCGACGAAGCGATCGTCCCGCCCGCGACGATCACCCCGACGCGGGTGCGGACGAGCGCCTGCGATCCATCGGGCAGGATCAGCTTCACCGCCTCGGCCTCGCGCCGCCCGTCGATCGCGGTCTGCCAGATGATGCGGTCGGCCTTGGTGCCGGGCAGGATGCGCGCGCCATGGTCGCGGCAGGCGTCGGGCAGATAGGTCTGCGCCATCCCCAGCCGCCGCCCATAGGCGCATCCCGTGTTGCAATAGCCGCAATAGGCGCAGGCGGTCGGCGTGTGCGGCGGCCCGAAATTCTTCGCGAACCAGTCGGCGACCGCGCGCCGATCCTTCGGGTCGGTCGAGGTCGCGGCATAGGCGTGCCAGCCGTTCAGCAGGTGCGGGCCGTTGTGCCGCCCGCTGCGCGGTTCGATCGGCGCGATGCCGAGGCGGTCCCGGATCGCGTCATAGCTTTTGTGAAAGGCATCGGCGTCGATCGGCGCGCCGACGCTCGCCCATCTGGCGAACACGTCGACCGCGTCGGGGTGCGTCCGGCCCGCCTCGTTCACGCGCAGGCAGATGCCGTTGTTGATCGTCGAAGACCCGCCGACGCAGCGTCCCTGGAACACCACGAAATCGCGGTTGGTCGAGGTTTGCAGCGCACCGTGCTTGAACAGGTTCGCGACCATGTCGAGCTCGTGATGATTGATCCGCGGCGAAGGATAGAAGGGTCCGGCCTCGACGATCAGCACCTTGTAGCCCTGCGCCGCGACCCCATGCGCCGCGACCGCGCCGCCCGCGCCCGACCCGATGACGATCACGTCATATTCGTCCGCGAGCGTCGCGGCGTCCAGAATATGCGCCGGATCGATCTCGCGCCCCTCGACGCGCGTGATCTCGATTTCGCCGGAACCGCGATGGCGATGCTTCGGCAGGGTGAAACCGATCTGCCTGTGCACCGGGTTCGCAGCGTTGGCGTCCTGATCGCCCGGCATCCAATGCCCGTAATAGCAACCGTAGATGATGCCGCGCAGCCGCGCCATGTCCTGGAACAGGTCGATCTGGCTATTCTGGAGCCGGTTCCGGATCCGCCGCGCGCGCTCCTCGACATCGGCGAGCGCGAACAGCGGGCCCAGCACGATTTCGGTCGCGGTGAGCGACAGGCGAATCTCGTCGAGCTTCGTCCCGCCGACCTTCGCGAACAGGTCGCTGACGTTGGCGACGACCTGATCGGGCGTGATCTTCATCTCGGCGCCATGGAACAGCGCCTCGGTCAGCGCCTTCAGGAATTTGAGCTGCCCGAAATTGAACGGTGCCGCCATCGCCATGCCCCCTGCCTGCCCTGTGATCAGATGCGGGTTTATAGGGCGCAAAGGCAAGGTGTATTGTATCGAAGCGGCGGTTTTGAGGTGAGATGCGGTGGAAGCCCTCTCCCCTTCAGGGGAGAGGGTTGGGAGAGGGGGTAGAAGCGGTGCAAACCCCTCTCAACTCCGGCTAGCCGGACAAGCCAGCAAGCCAGCGCGTCTCTCCCCGGAAGGGGAGAGAGCCGATGCCGCCCCTACGCCGCCTTCTTCGCCTGCCGGAACTTGTGGAGCAGCGGTTCGGTGTAACCCGACGGCTGCGTCACCCCCTCGAAGATCAGCGCCCGGGCCGCCTGATACGCAATCCCGTCGGGCGTCAGCTTTTCGTAAAGCGGGTCGCCCGCATTCTGCGCATCGACCTTGGCCGCCATGCGCGCCAGCGCGGCGTCGACCTGCGCTTCGGTGCAGACGCCATGAAGCAGCCAGTTCGCGAGCGCCTGCGACGAAATACGCAACGTCGCGCGATCCTCCATCAGGCCGACGTCGTCGATGTCGGGCACTTTCGAACAGCCGACGCCCTGGTCGATCCAGCGCACGACATAGCCCAAAATACCCTGGCAATTATTGTCGAGCTCGCGCGCAACCTCGGCCTCGCTCCAGTTGCGCCCCGTTGCGACGGGGATGTTCAGCAGCCGATCGAGCGCGGGCACCGCCTCACCCGCGATCTCCTTCTGCCGCGCGAAGACGTCGACCATATGATAATGCAGCGCATGGAGCGTCGCAGCGGTCGGCGACGGCACCCATGCCGTATTCGCACCCGATTTCGGGTGGCCGATCTTGGCGTCCAGCATTGCCTTCATCAGGTCGGGCATCGCCCACATGCCCTTGCCGATCTGCGCCTTGCCGCTGAGCCCGCAGGCAAGGCCGATGCGGACGTTGCGGTCCTCGTACGACGCGATCCAGTCCGACGCCTTCATCTCGCCCTTGGGGATCATCGGCCCGGCACGCATCGAGGTGTGAATCTCGTCGCCGGTGCGGTCGAGGAAGCCGGTATTGATGAAGACGATGCGGTCCTTCACGGCCTCGATGCAAGCGGCAAGGTTGGCGCTGGTGCGGCGTTCCTCGTCCATCACCCCGACCTTGACAGTGTGGCGCGCGAGGCCGAGCATATCCTCGACCGCATCGAACAGCCGGTTCGTAAAGCCGCATTCCTCCGGCCCATGCTGCTTGGGCTTGACGATATAGACGCTGCCCGCGCGGCTGTTGCGGAGGCTGCCGAGCCCCTTGAGGTCGTGGACCGCGCAGAGGCTGGTGATCACCGCATCGCACAATCCCTCGGGCGCCTCGCTGCCGTCGAGGAGCCGGATCATCGGCGTCGTCATCAGGTGGCCGACGTTGCGCACGAACAGCACGCTGCGTCCGTGCAGTGCGAAGGCCGTGCCGTCGGGCGCGGTCCAGTCGCGGTCGGCGGCCATGCGGCGCGTCATCACCTTGCCACCCTTGTCGAAACTCTCGACCAGATCGCCGCGCATCAGGCCGAGCCAGTTCGTATAACCGAGTACCTTGTCCTCGCCATCGACCGCGGCGACGCTGTCCTCGAGATCGATGATCGTCGTCAGCGCGGCTTCGACGATCACGTCGGCGATGCCCGCAGGGTCGGTCTTGCCGATCGCGCTCGCGGGATCGATCACCAGTTCGATATGCAGACCGTTGTGCTTGAGGAGGATACCGCCATCGCGCGTGCCGACAAGCTGCGACGGGTCGGCGAGCGTCAGGTCCCCTCCCTGCCAGTCGGCCCATTTCCCGTTCGCCAGCGGCACCGCTTCATCGAGAAAGACCTTCGCGCGCGCGATCACCGCCGCGCCGCGCTCGGCATCATAGCCGCCGGGCTTCGCGGGCGGCGCGTCGAGCGCGTCGGTGCCGTAGAAGGCGTCGTAAAGGCTGCCCCAGCGCGCGTTGGCGGCGTTCAAGGCAAAGCGCGCATTGAGCGCGGGGACGACGAGCTGCGGCCCCGCCATCGTCGCGATTTCGGCATCGACGTTCGCGGTGCCGACCGCGAACGGCGCGGGCTCCGGGACGAGATAGCCGATCTCGCGCAGGAACGCCTGATAGGCCCCGGCGTCATGCGCCTGCCCTTCCCGCCCCTGATGCCAGGCGTCGATCTTCGCCTGCAAATCCTCACGCTTGGCGAGCAGCGCGGCGTTTTCGGGTGCGAACTTGCCGAGCAGCGCCGCGAAATCGCCCCAGAAGCGCGTCGCGTCGAGCCCCGTTCCGGGCAACGCCTTGTTCTCGATGAAGGACGCCAGACGCGAATCGACGGAGAGGCCGTGGCGATCGAGGAAATCAGTCATGCAAACACCCTTTGGTCAGCGCGGACGCGCCAGTGGACCCGGGGAGGAAAGGGCCGCCGCCCTATGGCGCGAATGACGGGGCTTGGCAATGGGGCGGTGGATTGACCCCGCTCGTCATTGCGAGCGGAGCGAAGCAATCTCCAGCTATCGTCCTGAATCAACGCGGGCTGGAGATTGCTTCGTCGCTGCGCTCCTCGCAATGACGGGCCAGATTCACCGCGACCGCGCAGTCTCCGCCCTCCGATGGTCGCGGCGCGCCTTGAGCAAGTCGTGGCGCGACAGGATCCCCAGCACCTTGCGCGTCGCCGGATCGACGATCGGAATGCGCCCGACCCCGGTTTCGACGATCAGGTCGGCAATCTGCCCGATCGGCGCGTCGGCGTGGGCGACCGGCTGCGCGGCGTCGGAGACCAGGTCGGCGAGGGTGCGGTCGGCCGGCATGTCGGCGACGCGCCATTCGAGCACGTCGCTACGCGACACAAGGCCCAGCAGCCGCCCTTGGCCATCGACCACCGGATAGCTGCGATGCTCGGCGCTTTCGGCGAAGAAGTCGAGGACGTCGCCCGCGACCATCGCGCCGGGCAGCGTCGCGGGCTCCGGCGTCATCAGGTCGCGCGCCTGCACCAGGTCCATCGGGTCGACGACATATTCCTGCCGGATATGCCGCCCGCGCCGCGCGATCTTTTCGGTGAGGATCGAGCGCTGCATGAGCAGCACGCTGACCGCATAGGCGCCGCACGCGGCCGCGATCGTCAGCGGCAGCGCGCCGTACAACCCCGTCACCTCGACCGCGAACAGCGCGCCGGTCAGCGGCGCGCGCATCGCGCCGCTCAGGATACCGGCCATGCCGACGAGCGCCCAGACGCCCGGATCGCCCAGCCACAGGTGCCCCGCAAGCGCCCCTGCCGCGCCGCCGAGGATGAGCAAGGGCGCAAGAATGCCGCCCGACGTCCCCGACCCCAGAGCAAAGAGCCAAACCACCGCCTTGACCACCAGCAGCGCGACGACGACGCGCATCGCGAGCGTTCCGTCGAGCAACGCCTGGATACTGCCATAGCCGGCGCCGAGGACATGCGCGTCGATCAGGCCGCCGAGCCCGACCACCACGGCGCCGATCGCGGGCCACCACATCCAGTGGATCGGCAGGCGGTGGAAACCGTCCTCGATGCGATAAAGCAGCGCCGACAGCAGCGCCGCCTCCAGCCCCACGACCACACCGAGCGCGCCGGCGATCGGCAGCGCCGATCCAGCGGGCGGCAGCGACGCGGCAAGCGGAAACATCGGCTCACTGCCGATCAGCAGCGGGCGAACGCCCATCGCGACGAGCACCGCGACGACGACGGGGACGAAGCTGCGCGGCTTCCACTCGAACAGCAGCACCTCGAGCGCCAGCAGGATCGCGGCGAGCGGGGTGCCGAAGATCGCGGTCATCCCCGCCCCGGCGCCCGCCACCAGCAGCGTCTTGCGCTCGGCGGCACTGAGGCGAAAGCGCTGCGCGAACAGCGAGCCGATCGCGCCGCCGGTCATGATGATCGGCCCCTCGGCGCCGAACGGCCCGCCGCTGCCGATCGAAATCGCCGCCGAGATCGGTTTCAGCACCGCGACCTTCGGCGACAGGCGGCTCTGGCCATAGAGGATCGCCTCGATCGCTTCGGGAATGCCGTGGCCGCGGATCTTGTCCGACCCGAAGCGCGCCATCACCCCGATCATCAGCGCCCCGATCACCGGAATGACGACGACGAACAGGCCGACCGACGCATCGGTGATCGCGGTCGCGGCGAAAGAGAAGCGGCCGAACCAGAAGAGGTTGGTCGCGAGCGCGATCGATTTCAGCAGGACCCAGGCGCCGCCCGCAGCGCCAGCACCGATCGCCAGCGCCAGCCCCGCGAGCAGCAGCATCCGCCGGTCGGCGCTATGGTCCGCGAGTTTATAGGCGGCGGGAGAAACGGACATGCGGCTTCCAACAGGATGGGACGGGCGGCCCGCGCCATTATATCGCAATACGATATAATTCAATAGAGCTTTCCTCCTTTCGTGCCGCCCCCTATGCCGACCGCCATGCCGCGCGAGACCGCCCTCACCGATGCCGACTATGCCGCGCTCGCCGAGTTCCGCCATGCGCTGCGCCAGTTCCATGCGTTCAGCGAGGCACGCGCGATCGAGCAGGGGCTGACCCCGCAGCAGCATCAGGCGCTGCTCGCGATTCGCGGCACCGGGCCGGACCTGCCGACCATCGGCGACGTCGCGCGGCGGCTGATGCTCAAACCGCACAGCGCGACGGGCCTCATCAACCGTCTCGCCGATCAGGGCTGGATCGAACGGATCGCCGCAACCGACGACCGGCGCCGCGCACGACTGCGCCTGACCACCAAGGCGCGCGACGCACTGGCGGCGCTGTCGGCGGCGCATCGGGACGAGATCCGGCGAATGCGCCCAATGCTGGAGGCCATGCTCGCGGCGATCGGATGAGGCCGGGTGGCCCCGTCAGGCGGCGCCGCGCACCGGCGTCGGCGGGAGGTCGACCAGCGCGACACGAACCCGATTTCGTCCGCCCGCCTTGGCCCGGTAGAGCGCGGTGTCGGCACGGTGGAACAGGTCCGGCAAAGCCTCTTTCGGCATCCATTGCGCGACACCGAAGGAAGCGCTGAACCGGCGATCGACGCCAAGCACCGGCAATTCCGCGGCGGCGAAGGCGGCGCGCACCGCCTCGGCATAAAGGCGTCCGTCGGACAGCAGCGCAGCGGGCAGCAGCACGGCGAACTCTTCTCCCCCGACGCGGCCGACGATCGCTTCGGGTGGCGCGGCCTCGGCGAGCATCGCGGCGAAATGGGCGATCACGCCGTCGCCCGCGGCATGGCCGAAATTGTCGTTGATCCGCTTGAAATGATCGAGATCGGCAGCGATCAGCACCGCCTGGCCCCCGTCATCGCCCCCACTCTCGCCGACACGCGCGAGCGCGGCTTCGGCATGGCGTTCGAAACCGCGGCGATTGAAGACGCCCGACAGCGGGTCGGTTTCGGAGCGCGCGATCATCTCGGCCGTCGTGTCGCGCATCGTCACCAGCAGCATGACGAGCCCGGTCGCGATCAGCACCACGACACTGCCGCTCTGCGAGATCGCCGCATAGGTCGTCGCCATATAATCCTGCGGCGTGCGCGCCGTCCCGACCATCATCGCGAACAGCGATTTGAGCGGATAGAGCATCGCCGCGACCGCTTGCAGCGCGACCAGCAGCAGGTCGAGCGGCTGGCGATGTCCCGAGCGCCAGATCGTGAGGCCGAACAGCGCCTGCATCGCGAAATAGGGAAGCTGATAGAGCACCAGCCGCACCGGCGAGCCATAGGTCATGCTGAAGATGACCGGCACCGACAGGATCGTGGCGGTCCAGATCACCGCCATCGCGGTCCATGGCGGGCGAGCGCGATAGTGGCGCGCGACCCCGATCAGCGCGAAGCTGAGCGCCGACAGAAAGACGAGGAAGATGCCGATGCCGACGGGCACCGGATCGGCCTGTTGGCGGAGCAGAAATTCCAGCCCGGCATTGACGATTCCCATGCCGCAGCCGAGCGCCAGCCACCCCGCGCCGCGTGCGCTCCGGTTCGTTGCCGCGACCACGGCGAAGGCCAGGGCAAAGATGCCCGCAACGGCCATGTTGATGCCAAGCACGAAGGCAGCAGTCATCGATCCACTCATCATTGCTCCGGGGCGGGTAGCGGAACGGCCACGAACTTTTGGTTAACGGCGTCGATCGGCAGAGGATTCGCATGGGGTGCATACGCGCGCGGGCGCGCGGCATCAGTGACTTACGGTATCGCGGCAACAAAATGCCGGGCCGGGGGTGCAAAAGCCCCTCGCCGCCCGCTATAGCCACGCCATGACCACCCTCACCGCAAGCGAAAGCGCGACCCTCGAACGCGCCGCCGATGCCCCGATGCTGACGCAGGTCGAGCAATGGGCGGCGGTGAACAGCGGCACCGGCAATCTGGCGGGGCTGAAAACCGTAGCCGGCCTGCTCGCCAACGCCTTCGCCGCCCTGCCCGGCAATGTGCGGCTCGTTGCGCCCGACCCGGTCGAAAGCGTCGATGCCGCGGGAATCGTCCGAACGACCCAGCGCGGCGACCATCTCCATTTGCGCGTCCGGCCCGAGGCGCCGGTGCAACTGCTGCTGACCGGCCATATGGACACGGTGTTCGCCGCCGATCACCCCTTCCAGTCGCTGCAATGGCTGAAGGATGGCGTGCTGAACGGCCCCGGCACCGCCGACATGAAGGGCGGCATCGCGGTGATCCTCTCGGCGCTGACCGCGCTCGAAGCCTCGCCGCTCGCGGCGCGCATCGGCTATGACGTGATGATCAACAGCGACGAGGAGACCGGCAGCCACGCCTCGGCGGCGCTGATCGCCGAACTGGCACGCGGCAAGACCGCGGCGCTGACCTACGAGCCCGCGCTGCCCGACGGCACGCTCGCGGGCGCCAGGCCGGGAAGCGGCAATTTTTCGGTGCTGATCCACGGCCGCTCGGCGCACGCCGGCCGCAATCCCGAGGAAGGGCGCAACGCCCTCGTCGCAGCGGCCGATCTGGCGCTGCGCCTCAACGCTCTCAAGTCATTGGATTTGAAGGTCAATCCCGCCAAGATCGACGGCGGCGGACCGAACAATGTCGTCCCCGACCAGGCGATCCTCCGCGTCAACATGCGCCCGATGACCCCCGCCGCCATGGCCGCCGCCGAAGCCGCGCTGCGCGACACCATCGCCAACATCCAGCGCGACCACGACGTGCATTGCCATCTCCACGGCAATTTCAACCGTCCGCCCAAGCCGCTCGATCCCGCCGCGACGCGCCTGTTCGAACTGGTGCGCGACTGCGGCGCGACGCTCGGCCTGACGATCGGCTGGAACGCGACCGGCGGCGTCTGCGACGGCAACAATATCGCGGCGTGCGGTGTGCCCGTCGTCGATACGATGGGCCCGCGCGGCGGCGCCATCCATTCGTCGGATGAATTTCTGATCGTCGACAGTCTCGCCGAACGGGCGCGGCTGTCGACGCTTACCTTGTTGAAAATAGCAGAACGGGGGACTGTGTGACCTATGTGATCCGGGCGGCCAAACCGGGCGATCTCCAGAGCATTTACGAAATGGCGAAGCTGACCGGCGGCGGCTTCACCAACCTGCCCCCCGACCGCCAGGCGCTGCGCGCCAAGCTCGAACGCGCCGAGGCCGGTTTCGCATCGGACAAGGATCAGCCGGGCGACGACCTCTATCTGATGGTGCTCGAGGACATGGACAGCGGCGAAGTGCGCGGCACCTGCCAGATCTTCGGGCAGGTCGGCCAGCGCTGGCCCTTCTACTCCTATCGCATCGGCACCGACAGCAAGCATAGCGAGCAGCTCGACCGCACCTTCCACGCGCAGGTGCTGATGCTCAGCAACGATCTTAACGGCGCGAGCGAGGTCGGCGGGCTGTTCCTTCACCCCGCGGCACGCGCCGGCGGGCTCGGCCTGCTGCTCGCGCGCTCGCGCTATCTGTTCATCGCGCGCCACCGTGCGCGCTTCGCCGACCGCATCCTCGCCGAGCTGCGCGGCGTGATCGACGAGGCGGGCGGCTCGCCCTTCTGGGACGGGGTCGCGGGCAAATTCTTCGGGATGAACTTCCAGGAGGCCGACCAGTTCAACGCGGTCCACGGCAACCAGTTCATCGCCGACCTGATGCCCAAGCACCCAGTCTATATCGCGATGCTGCCCGAAACCGCACGCGCGGTGATCGGCGTCCCCCATCCCACAGGCCGCGCCGCAATGCGGATGCTGGAGAATGAGGGCTTCGCCTTCGAAAATTATATCGACATCTTCGACGGCGGCCCGACGATGACCGCGCGCACCGACCAGGTCGCGAGCATCCGCGATGCGAAGCATGTCGCGGTGGCGGCGATCGGCAATGGTGGCGCAGACGCGCTGATCGCCACCGGGCGCCTCGCCGATTTCCGCTGCTGTTTCGGACGCATGGGCGCCGACGGCACGATCGACGCCGAAGCGGCGCGGATATTGGGTGTCGGCGTGGGTGACGAGATCAGCTGGATCGGGCGCTGACATGCCCACCGAAATCAATTTCGACGGGATCATCGGTCCGACCCATAATTATGCCGGCCTCAGCCGCGGCAATATCGCCTCCGCAAGCAACGCCGGCGACGTGTCGCAACCGCGCGCAGCGGCGCTGCAGGGCATCGAGAAGATGCGCCACAATATCGCGCTCGGCCTGCCGCAGGGCTTCTTCATGCCGCTGGATCGTCCCGACGCGCCGTGGCTCGCAACGCTCGGCACGACGCTCGACGGCGCGGAAGCACATCTGCGCGCGCAGGCCTGGTCGGCTTCGTCGATGTGGGCGGCGAACGCCGCGACCGTCTCGCCCGCGCCCGACAGCGCCGACGGCAAATGCCATCTGACCGTCGCCAACCTCGTCACCATGCCGCATCGCAGCCACGAATGGCCGGGGACGCTGGCGCAGCTTCGCCTCGCCTTCGCCGATCCGGCGTTCGTCGTCCACGGCCCCGTCCCCGCGCCGTTCGGCGACGAGGGCGCGGCGAACCATATGCGGCTGTGCGACGGGCACGGGTCGCCGGGGGTCGAGATTTTCGTCTATGGCGTCGGCGGCGGCCGTTTCCCGGCGCGCCAGCATCTCGACGCATCGAAGGCGATCGCACGCAAGCATCGGCTCGATCCCGCCCGCACGCTCTTCATCCGCCAATCGGATACCGCGATTCAGGGCGGCGCGTTCCACAATGACGTGGTCGCAGTGGCGAACGAGCGGGTGCTGTTCACGCACGAGACCGCGTTCGAAGACCGCGAAGGCGCGCATGCGCAAATCCGCGCCGCCTTTCCCGAGGTCGAGATCGTCGAGGTGCCCGCGAACGCGGTCAGCCTGCCCGAGGCGATCAAATCCTATTTGTTCAACGCGCAGCTCGTCAGCCTGCCCGGCGACGGCGGGATGGGGCTGGTGCTGCCGACCGAGGCGCGCGAGACCAGACCGGTCTGGGACTGGCTGGAAGCGCATGTCGCGGGCAACGGGCCGATCCGCCGCCTGCTGCCGGTCGATGTCCGCCAGTCGATGGCGAACGGCGGCGGCCCCGCCTGCCTCCGCCTGCGCGTCGTCGCCGATCCGGCGCGCGTCGATCCGCGCTTCCTCGCCGACGCGGCCAAGCTCGATCGCATCGCCGAGGTGGTGGCGAAGTATTGGCCCGAAGCGATCGCGCCCGGCGATCTCGCATCGGCCGCGCTCGTCGCCGAAGTGCGGCAGGCGCGCGCGGCGCTGCTCGATGCGCTCGGCCTCGGCGAACTGAACTGACCGCCGGGTGAAAATCCGCGAGTTGATCGACACCGCCGCGATTCCGGGCGGCGAAACGCTGCGCCTGTTCCGGCGCGGCGAGGATCATATCATCGCGATCGGCGGCAACGAGCTGATGAACAGCCGGATGAGCGGTTCGGAGGAAGCGCTCGCGGTGATGAGCTGCGAGCGGCTGCAGGGCCCCGACGCCGCGCATCTGCTGATCGGCGGCTATGGCATGGGGTTCACGCTGCGCGCGGCGCTGGCAATGCTGGGGCCGAAAGCCAAGATCACCGTCGCCGAACTGGTGCCCGCGATCGTCGATTGGGCGCGCGGGCCGATGGCGGAGCTGGCGGCGGGGTGCCTCGACGACCCGCGCGTCGAACTGGTCATCGAGGATGTCGGCGCCGTGATCGCGGCGGCGTCCGGCCGCTACGACGCGATCCTGCTCGATGTCGACAATGGCCCCGACGGGCTGACGCACCCCGCGAACGACCGCCTCTATTCGCCCGCAGGCCTCGCGAAGGCAAAGGCAGCGCTGCGGCCCGGCGGGATATTGGCGATCTGGTCGGCCGCCCCCGACGCACGCTTCACGAAGCGCCTCGCGGCGGCGGGCTTTCGGGTCGAGGAGGTCGGCGTCCGCGCCCGCGCGGGCGGCAAGGGCGCACGCCACGTCATCTGGTTCGCGCGGGCCGGCTAGCCCCTACAGCGGCAATTCGGTCGTCGCCTTGATTTCGGACAGCGCGACGGTCGAGTTGATCTCCTGAATGCCCGGTAATTTGCTGAGCTGGTCGAAGAAGAAACGCTCATAGGCGTCGATGTCCTTCGCGACGATGCGCAGCATGAAATCGGTCGTGCCCATCAGCACATAGGCATCGAGCACCTCGGGAAAGCCGCGGATCGCCGCGCTGAATTCATCGAGATTGGCGCGGCCGTGGGCGTTGAGCTTCACCTGCGCGAAGACATGCGCGTTGAGCGCGACACGGCGCCGGTCGATCAGCGCGACGCGCTTGCGGATGAAGCCCTCGCGCTCAAGCCGATCGATGCGGCGCCAGCAGGGCGACACCGACAGGCCGACGCGCTCGGCGATCTCGGCGGTAGTCTGACTCGCATCGCGCTGCATCTCGCGGAGGATTTTTATCTCGAATGGATCAAGATCGGTCATTCATACCCCATATTATAAATATCTAGGAATAAATATCCCATATTTTGCCGATCCGCTCCGAAAAGCGACCGAGATTGCCCGCGCTATCCATGCCATCTTCCACGCCTCATCAAAGGAGAGATTCATGGTTGCCCGCCCCGCCCGCCTGATCCCGCCGGTCGAATGCGTTCGCCTGCACGATGCCGACAGCGGACTCGACGGTGTGATCGCGATCCATTCGACGACGCTCGGCCCCGGCGCCGGCGGCTGCCGCTTCTGGACCTATGCCGGTATCGACGAAGCGCTCGCCGACGCGCTGCGGCTTGCCGAGGGCATGAGCTACAAGAATGCGCTCGCCGGCCTGCCGCTGGGCGGCGCCAAAGCGGTGCTGCGGAGGCCCGCGAGAGATTTCGACCGCGCCAAGCTGTTCCGCGCCTTCGGCCGCGCGGTCGAGCAGCTCGGCGGCCTCTATGTGACCGCCGAAGATGTCGGAACCTCGGTCGCCGACATGCAGGAGGTCGCCGGCACGACGCGCCACGTCGCGGGCCTCCCGCCCGCCGCCGACCGCGCCGGAGGCGATCCGTCGCCGTGGACCGCGCGCGGAGTCTTCGAATCGATGCGCGCCGCGGCGCGCTTCGCGCTCGACACCGACCTCGCCGGGCTGACGGTCGCGGTGCAGGGAACGGGGAATGTCGGCGCTGACCTGTGCCGCCGCCTGTCCGATGCCGGGGCGCGGCTGGTGATCGCCGATCCGAACCCGGCGCGCCGCGACCGGCTCGCCGCGATCCTCGGCGCCAAGGTCGTCGACGTCGATGCGATCGCGTCGGTGCAGGCCGAAATCTTCGCGCCCTGCGCGCTCGGCGGCGTACTCAATCGCGACAGCGTCCGCGCGATGAAGGCGAAGCTCGTCTGCGGTGCGGCGAACAACCAGCTCGCCGCGCCCGAGGTCGCCGATATGCTTCGCGACCGCGGCGTCGCCTATGCGCCCGACTATGTCGTCAACGCGGGCGGAATCATCAGCGTCTCAGCCGAATATCTCGGCGAAGACGAGAGCGACGTCGAAGCGCGAGTGGGCCAGATCGCGCCGCGCGTCACCGCCTTGCTGGACCGCGCCGCGCGCGAGGGACGCTCGCCTGCGGTGGTCGCCGACGAAATGGCCGAAGAGGTCATCGCCGGCGCCGAGCGGGTCGCGGCGTGATGCACCGCTTCCGGATCGACGCGCTTCCCGATCCGCAATCGCTTCCGCGCATCGCCGGCGTCTTCGCGCAGCGCACGATCGTTCCATCGGCGATGCGGATGGAAGTGCGCGACGGGTCCATGCAGATCGAGGCGATCGTCGCGGGACTCGATAACGCGCGCGCCGCCGTCATCGCCGCGAAACTGGGCGAGGCGGTCGCGGTGATCGAAGTCGCGTTGGACGGAGGGGAGGAGGCCGTACCCTTTGGCGCCGAGAGCCTCGCCGCATAACGGTGAGTTTGATCACGGGATACTGCCTTGGAATCGTCATTGCGAGCGTAGCGAAGCAATCTCCAGCCACCGTCTGTAAGGAACGATCGCTGGAGATTGCTTCGTCGCTACGCTCCTCACAAAGACGACTGGGGCGTGCGCCGTCTACGTCCCCTGTGCCGCGAGGACGCGGAGGATGTTGCCGCTCCACATTTTCTCGATGTCGGCGTCCGAATAGCCCGCCTGCTTCAGCCGTTCGGTGACCTTCGGCAGCGCGGTGATGTCCTCGATGCCCTTGAGGCCGCCGCCGCCATCCCAGTCGGCGCCGAAGCAGATATGATCGACGCCGCCGACCTCGATCGCGCGCAGCACCATCTTCATATAATCCTCGAAGTCCGCCGCCCACATCGTTTCGGTCTTGTCGAGTTCGCGCCATTGGCGGGTGAGGTCGGCCTGCGCTGCGGGGCTCAACTCGCCGATCCGCTCATAGTCGGCGAACAGCTTCGCGCGCGCCGGCGACATGTTCATTTCCGACATATAGATGGTCGAGATGCACATCGCGCCGCCCTTCGCCGCAAGCGCCTTCAGCCGCCCCTCGTCGAGGTTGCGCGGGTGATTATGCGCCGAACGCAGGCTCGAATGCGAGAGGAGGATCGGATATTTCGACAGCGCGAGAAGCTGGTCGAAGGTCGCGTCGGACGAATGGCTCGCGTCGATGACGATACCGAGCCGGTTCATCTCGGCGACCCATTGCTTGCCGAGCGGGCTGAGCCCGTTCCAGCGCGGCTTGTCGGTCGCGCTGTCGGCGAACTGGTTGTTCGCCCCGTGCACCGGCCCCGCGAGCCGCACGCCCTTGTCGTAGAACTCCTTGAGCAGCGACAGATCCTCGCCCAGCGGATAGCTGTTCTCGATCGACTTGAAGGCGACGAGCTTGCCTTCCTTGTTCAGCCGCCGCGCATCGTCGGCAGTGCGCGCGGCGCCGATCACGCCTTTATTGTCGGCGATCATCTTGTCGATGACGTCCGACCGCTTGCGGGCATGGGCGAGCGCCGCCGCATAACCTGCGGCGGTCAGCGGCCCCTGATCGGTGTAGATCGCGAAGAAGCCGCCATCGAGATTGCCGTCCTTCATCCGCGGGATGTCGAGCTGCGACAGGTCGGTCGCCAGATCATGACGATCGGCGAAATTCCAGCCCTGGCGCTCGAAATGGAGCGGGGTGTCGAGGTGGGTGTCGAGCACGAGCATCCGGCTGTGCAGCGGCGCTTCCGACGGCTTCGGCTCGTCGCCGCCGCTCGAACAGGCGGCGAGCGCGGTCGCGGCGAGCAGGATGGCGATGCGTTTCATTTCTTGTCCTCCACGGGCTTCAGGTCGAGGTCCTGATAATCCCAGCTGAAATCGGCAATCTGGCTGACCGCCTTCATCGTCACGCCGGTCACCTTGCCCTCGGCATCGAGCGCAAAGGTCACATAGGCGGGTTCGATCGCCGGATCGTCGAAATCGGTGACGAAGCTGTCGTACTGCCAATGCTTGAGCCGCCCCGCCATCCGCGGCGTCGAGGTGAAATCGATCGTCAGCCCCTTCGCGCCCGACCCGATCACCACGTCGCCGTACCAGGGATCGCGGTAGCGCCCCGCATAGCCCGCAAGCGGCAGCGATGGCCCCGATTTGACGGGCGACGCCTTCGCCTGCTTGAGGAACTCGACCCCGCCCGCAAGCCGCGCCTGATACCAATCCTCCCACTTGGTGGTCCAGCCATAGTCGGGCTGGTCCAGATAATGGTCGAGCAGTTCGTAAGTGAGGCCGAGCAGCATGCCGCTGTCCTCGCTGTTCATCATGATCGCGAAGCCGACATTCCTGTCGGGGATCATGACGACGCGCGTGATCGATCCGAAGACGCCGCCGCCGTGCTGGATGATGCGGTGGCCGCGATAATCCTGCACCTGCCAGCCGAGCGCATAGGCCTGCTGCGTCGGCTGCGCGGGCTTCAGCGCGTCGGGCAGCGGGGTGATCGGCATCGGCGTCACCGGCGCCCACATCTCGGCTGCCTGCTCCTCGCTGAACAATCGCTTGCCGTCCGGAAGCGCGCCGCGCGCGAGTTGGATCTTGAGCCATGCCGCCATATCCTCGGCGCTCAAGGCGAGCCCGCCCGCCGGCGCGCCGTTGCGGCCCAGCTCGTCGCGCTCGTCGAGCACCTGCTGCGGCCCGATTCCGCGCAGCACGCCCGACAGGCGCGCGTGCGGCCACGAGCGGTTGGCGACGGCGAAGCGCTCCTCGCTGTCGCTCGTCGCATTCTTCATGCCGCCCGCGCGCAGCACCCGCGCGCGGATGAAATCCTCCCAGCGCTGCCCCGTGACCTCCTCGATGAGCTGCCCCGCCACGGCATAGAGGATATTGTCATAAGCGTAGGCCGAGCGGAAACTCGTCCGGGGTTTGAGGAAAGCCACGCGCTCGGCGGTCTGCTTGCGGGTGAGGTTGGTGCGCGGCACGAACATCAGGTCGCCCTGCCCCAGCCCCAGCCCGCTGCGATGGACGAGCAGGTCGCGGATCGTCATCTCGCGCGTGACCCACGGATCGTACATGCGGAACCAGGGCATATGCTTGATGACCGGATCGTCCCACGCGATCCTGCCCTCGTCGACGAGCACCGCCAGCGCCGCGACGGTCATCGCCTTGCCGGTCGATCCGGTCTGGAAGATCGTCTCGCCGTCGACCGGCGCGCTCTCGCCGAGCTTGCGGACGCCCCAGCCGCGCGCCAGTGTGGTCTTGCCGTCCTCGACGATCGCGATCGACACGCCGGGCGCGCCGACCTTCTGCCGCAGCGCCTCGACGCTTTCGCCGATGTCGGCGGGCGGGTCCGCCCAGGCGGGCGCGGCGGCGGACAGCAGCAGCGGCAGGGCAAGCAGGCGAAGCATTTTCATGGCAGGACCTCCAGTGGGGGAACGGACGCGGAGCGCAGCAGGCGCCAGGTGCCGAGGGTGAGCAGCGGCACGACGAAGACGGCGAGGAAGAGCCAGGCGAGGAAGCGGTATCCGCTCGCGATCAGATCGACGAGGCCGATTTCGCCCGCCACGAACATGCAACCGGTGAGGATCGCCGCGCCGATCAGCGCCCGTGCCCCGGCGCCGAGCGCGGGGCGCCCGCGGCTCTCGACCGCGCCCGAGATACGCTCGTTGATCGCGTGCACTGCGCCCGCGCCGCTTTCGAGCAGCGCCGCGAGGATCATCACCTGGAACAGGATGTGGAAGCCCGGCACGTTCATCTGGCGGAGCAGGAAATCGGAGGGCAGCGTCTCGGCGCCGATCGCGGGATAGAAGGCCATCATCGCGACGAAGAAGAGAATCGCGGGCAGCATCGACAGCGGCCCCGCGATCAGCCCCGCGACCACCGCGTCGCGCTGGCTGGTCAGGTGCCGGAGCACCGGCAGGATCACCACCGCGCCGACGATATTATAGCTCGCATAAGTGATGCCCCCCGCCATCCAGTCGCCCGAAGGCGGCGGCGCGGCGGCGAACCCCTGTGCGATCGGCCCGCCGAAGCGCGCGAGCGCGAGGATCAGGAACAGCGCATAGACGGTGTAGAGCAGGATCGAGACATATTTGAACATCTGCTCGACCACCCCGGTCCCGCGCGCGGTCACCGCGACGATCAGGACGGCGAGCAGCAGCGCGCCCGCCCATTCGGGCCAGCCGAAGGTCGCGGCGCCGATCGCCGCCGCCGCCGCGCCGAACACCGCGAGGATCAGGATGACGAAGATGATATATGCCGCCTCGAACGCGATCCAGCCGGGGCCGAGCAGCCCCTTGAAGAAAGCGCGATAGTTATAGGCACCGAGCTGGCGCGCGAGCGCGAAGGTCAGCGCGGCGACGAGGCTCCAGATGCCGGTCGCGAGCAGCATCGCGGCGAGCCCGCCCCACGGCCCCGACGGCACGAAATATTCGGCGAGTTCGCGTCCGGTGGCATAGCCGCCGCCGATGATCACGGCCTTGAGCGCGAAGCCGGGGAGCAGGAAGCGCTGGAACCGGCTGGGGTTCGCCGCGCCGGCCGTCATGCGAGGATGGCATCCACGAGCGCGTCGAACCCCGCGCCGCCGCGGATCGGATCGGCGACCGGCAGCCCGAGCCGCGCGCGCTCGGCCGCCATCAGCGCCTCGGCGCCGTCGGCGTCGAAGCTCGCGGTATTGAGGCAGACCCCGCCGCAGCGGATCGCCGGGTTCGTCCGGCTGCCGAGGCGGATCGTCAGGTCGATCACCTCCTCGATCGTCGGCAGCGCGAAACTCTCCATCCCCAGGATCACCTTACGTGTCGGATCGTGGCAGACGACGAAGACGTCGGGCTGGCTGCCGTGAAGCAGGCCGAGCGATACCGCGGCATAGGCGGGGTTGAAGATCGACCCCTGCCCCTCGATCAAATCCCAATGGTCCGCCGCCGCGTCGGGGCTCAGCATCTCCGCCGCGCCCGCCTCGAAATCCGAAACCACCGCGTCCATCGGCATACCGCCGCCCGCGATCATGATGCCGGTCTGGCCGGTCGCGCGGAAATCGGCGGCGATCCCGCGTTCGAGGAAAGCGCGGTGCAGCGCGAGCGCGGTATATTTCTTCCCCAGCGCGCAGTCGGTGCCGACCGTCAGCAATCTCTTGCCGCTGCGCTTGCGTCCGTTGCCGACCGGTATCGACGGCGGCGGGGTGCGGACGTCGATCAGCCGCCGCCCGGTGCGCCGCGCCGCTTCGGCCAGCGCAGGCACGCTCGCGAGGCGGGCGTGGAGCCCGCTGACGATGTCGAGCCCGGCCTCCATCGCCTCGACGAGCGCCGCGACCCAGCTTTCGCCGATCACCCCGCCCTGGTTGGCGACCCCGATCACCAGCGACCGCGCACCCGCCGCCCGCGCCTCGGCAGGCGCCATCGGCGGCAGGCCGGTGGTGACGGCGCAGCCCGCGACCGACCATTCGCCGACGCAGCGGTCGGCCGCCCAGTCGGCGAGCCCGAAGGCGGTCTTGGCATAGCCGGCCTCGACCGTGTCGCCGAGGAAGAGGAGATAGGGCTGCGGCAGGGCGGGAACGCCCCCCCGGTCGGCGTCCGCACGCCGTTGCAGCACAGTAGCCATGATCCAGTCTCTCCTCTCGGCCGTCAGAAGCCGGCCGTCAGTGTCACGCCAAAGGTGCGCGGCCGGATCACCGCCGTCCCCGCAGCGCCCAGCGGCACATTGGCCGGCGCCTCGAGCGATGTCTTGCCTTCGCTGTCGGTCAGATTCTTCGCATAAAGCTCGAGCGAATATTTGCCGAAATCGACCCCGGCGCGCAAATCGACGACATCATAGGCGGGCAGATAGCGCTGCCGGCCGTTGGCAGTGCGGAAATCGAGATCGAAGCCCGCGGGCTGTTTCGACAGGCTGCGCACCGACGCCCCGGCATAGGCCTTGGCATCGCCGCCCAGTTCCCACTCGTAATCGGCATTGGCGCCGATGCTGTATTTGGGCGTGTAGGGCAGGCGATCGCCGGCGAGCCCGCCGACCAGCGGCGGCGTGTCGTCCTTCAGCCGGGCGTTGGTATAGGCGCCGTTGAGCGAAAAGGTCAGCCCGCCCACCGGGCGCAGCGTCGTGGTGAATTCCAGGCCGTCGCTCTTCGCCTTGCCGCCGTTGAAATTGACGCCGAAATCATTGACCTGGCCAAAGACCTGAATGTCCTTCCAGTCGATATGGAAAGCGGCGATGTCGATCGAGAAGCTGCGGTCGACCGTTTCGGCCTTGACGCCGAGCTCATAGCTGATGAGCGAGTCCGAACCATAGGTGGCGAGTTCGGGCGGCGCCCCCGGCGCGAGTACGTTCGGGCCGCCGGGGCGGAAGCCCTTGGCGACGCGGGCATAGATGGTCGCCTGGTCGCTGACCTCGAACTGCGGCGCGACCGAGAAGGTGAAGACATTTTCGGACGAGCGCGCCTTCGGCAGCTTGCTGGGTCCGCCCGCGAGGACGCCGTCCGACACCTGATCCGCGACCTGTTTGTTGCCGCTGTAGCGGCCGCCGAAGGTCAGGTCGAAGCGCTCGCCGAGATGGAGCGTCGCATTGGCGAAGCCCGCGAGCTCGCGATAGCGCGAGTTGATCGTCGCGATGCCGAGCAGCGGCAGATCCTCGATCGGGGTCAGCGTCCCCGGCTCCACCGCGTTGAAGGTCTGATCGATGATCCCTTTCTCGCGCGTGTAATAGGCGCCGAGGAGCCATTCGAAATGCTCATTCTCGGGCGACTGCAGTCGTATTTCCTGCGAAAAGCGCCGCACGCGGGTGAGTTGCCCCTGATAGAAATCGTTGGGCGCGCCGAAAAAGGCCTCGATCAACGGACCATATTGAGTCGTGAGATCGCCGCGGAACGATTGCGACAGACTGCTGTAGCTCGTCGCCCACACCAGATTGGCAAAGCCGAGATCGGCGTCGACGACGGCGCTGTAGACGCGGTAGCGGACATCGGTGAATTCGGGAACGAACTGCGACTGCGACAGGCGGCCGTACAGCGTCCGCCCGGTCGACGGGTCGCTGTCGACGCTGTTCGAGGCGTGCGTCTTCAGATTCTGGAGATAGGCGCTGAGCTGGATCGAGATACTCTCGCTCGGCTTGAACAACAGCGACGCGCGGCCACCATAGCTTTTCGAACTGTTGATGTCGTTTTCGACATCCGATCCCGCGGTGCCGATCGAGTCGATGAAACCCCCGAAGTCGCGATAGAAACCCGAGGCACGGAAAGCGACCATATCGCCGAGCGGCACATTGACCACCGCGCTGCCCAGATAGGATTCATCGCCGCCCTTGACCGTCTCGACGCTGCCGCGCGCGCGGACCTCGACTCCGCTGGTATCGGGCTTGCGCGTCACATATTTGAGCACGCCGCCCATCGAGCTCGCGCCATAGATAGTGCCTTGCGGACCGCGCAGCACCTCGATCCGTTCGACGTCGAAGGTGTCGAAGTCGCCCGCGAGGATCGCGCCGTTGACGAGCCCGCTGCTCGACCCGAAGGTCGTTTCGTCCTGATAGACCGCAACCGTCGAAGCAACGCTGCCGGTGTTGACGCCGCGCAGCACGAGGCGGCCGAAGCCGGCGGTGGTCTGGTTGAGCTGAAGCCCGGGAACGAGCTTCAGATAATCCGAAAAATTCGTCGCCTGGACATTTTCGAGCGCATCACCGGACACGACGCTCACCGACTGCGGCACGTCGATCAGCCGCTGCTCGCGCTTCTGCGCGGTGACGACGATATCATGTTCGTCGCCGGCCGCTTCGTCGGCATGGGCCGGCATCGCCACCGCCAGCGCGGCCAGGCTACCCGCCATCAAAAAGACCTTCTTCATCGTCCTACCCCCAAGACTTGGCCGGGCGGGAAGCGAAATCGCCCCGCGCGGCCGTGATGATGTCCTTCTCGGATCGTCGATGCGGGCCATGCGCGCCCCAGACCCGCCCGCGAAAGTCGCGCGGCACGCCGTAGGGAATGACCCTGTCATCCCGTCCTTCGATCTCATGTTTCAGTTTTTCGACTATTGTCCTAATCAGAAAATTGTCAACCCATTTAGGACATAAATTTGCATCAACCCCAGATTTCGGGCGGACAATCGATCGTGCCGCCGCGATAGACGACGCCGGGGTCGCGATCGCACGCGAGGAAGGTCGGCCCGTCGAGATCGACGATGTCGCAAAGCTGCCCGACGAGATAGGAAGGCGCCATCGACAGGCTGGTGCCCATCATGTTGCCGACCATGACGTCGAGCCCGAGCCTCTTCGCCCGCCGCGCGATCGCGAGCCCCTCGGTCAGCCCGCCGCACTTGTCGAGCTTGATATTGACGACGTCGAAGCGCCCGACGAGCGAGGCGGTATCGGCGAGCGACAGCGCGCTTTCGTCGGCGACGAAGGGCAAGGGTCGCTTGAGCCCGTCGAGATCGGCCTCGCGCCCGCGTTTCAACGGCTGTTCGAGCTGCGCGACGCGCGCCTCGGCGAGCACCGGCAGCAGGTCGGCGAGCGTGCCGACATCATAGCCCTGGTTCGCATCGACGCCGATCCAGGCATCGGGGCGCGCGGCGCGGATCGCGGCGACGCGCGCGATGTCGTCGCCGAGGTCGCCGGTCAGCTTGACCTTCACCGGCGCCTCGGGATCGATCGCGAGCGCCGCCTTTGCCATGATATCCGGATCGTCGGCGCCGAGCGTCAGCGTCGAGCGCAGCGGCTGCGGCGCATTCAGCCCCGCCAGATCCCAGACCGGCCGCCCCTGCTGCTTCGCTTCGAGCTCCCAGAAAGCGCAGTCGAGCGCGTTGCGAGCGCCGCCCGGCGGCAGCAAGGTCTGAAGGTCCGCGCGCGTCGCTCCCTGCTCGATCGCGCCGCGCACCCCGGCCGCTTCGGCGACCATATGGTCGACGTCGTCGCCGAGATAATAGACCCCGGCCCCCTCGCCGCGCCCGACATGTTCGCCGTCCGACAGCTCGGCGACGAGCAGCGCGGTCTCGGTGAAGACATGGCCCGAGATGCGGAACGGCTGGTGATAGGGAAAACGCTCGACCCGAAGGTCGAGCGTCAATCCGCCGATGTTCTGCGCCCTCATCAATAGACCATTCCGAAGCCATAGAGATGGAAGGCGAGCGTTACCCAGACGAGCACCAGTCCTGCAAGAACCAGCAGCACCGCGCCGAGCTTCATCGTCCATTTGCGCTTGCCCTGGATGCTGAGCCACAGGTGCCAGACGGCAGTCGCCAGCAGCCCGAAGGCGGCGAGCGGCGTCAGGACGCGCAGCAACTGGATCAGCCAGTCGAGCGGCCCGCCGATGCTGCCGATATCGGCCGAGAAGGCCGCGATCAGACCGAACCAACCCGCGACCGCGGCCAGCGCCAGCCACGCGAAGACGCGCGACAGGCGATACGCACGGAGCGGCTTGCCATCGAGCGCGAAACTCGCGCCGAAGCTGCGCCGCACCAGTGCGCGCACCGGCCAGGCGAGCGCGGCAAGCAGCGCGATGCCGAGCGCCGCGATCAGCGCAGGCATCAGCCACGCCGCATTGGTGCCGGCCGGCGCGGGATCGAAGACCATGAAGGGCGATCCGGCGTCGAGGCTCCAGCGCACGACCTTGCCGTCCTTGACGTCGGCGGCGAGGCGTTCGCCGGTGGCGGCGTCGCGCCAGACGAAGGGCTCGACCTCCACCCAGTCGCGCGCGCCGGCGCTCAGACCTTCGAGCCCCGGCACGCTGATCTTGCCGTCCTCGGTCAGCGTCACCGTCGGCTGGCCGAGCAGGCCGAACAGGCTCATGAAGTTGGTGAACGACCCGCGGCTGGTGACATAATGGCCGACCATCATTTCGGCGTGCTGCTTCGCGGTCTTCGCGTCGACCCGACCCGTCGGCGCGGGGCCGGGCAGGTAGCGGTCGGCGAATTCATGAAACAGCGCGCTGCGCACCGCGCCCGCGCCGCCTTCCTTGCCCGGGCTGTTCATCGAGATGAACACGCCGACATCGGCATCGGGGAACAGCCACAGATAGGAATGGAACCAGACGGTGTCGCCGCCGTGCGCGATCGCACGGTGGCCGTTGACCCATTGTTCGTAGAAGCCGAGCGCCATGCTGTTGAGCGGGCCGACGCCGGGCGCCTTGTAGTCGTGCATCATCTTCGCGGTTTCGGGCTTCAGCAGCCCCGCGCCGCCATTCAGATGCGCGATCATGAACTTGCCCATGTCGGCGCCGCTCGCCGACAGGCTGCCCGCGGGCGCGGGAGTCACGATCTCGAACGGCCGCGCCTTCTGCGTGATGTCGGGATAGCCGCTTGCCATATCGGGAACGAGCGCCTTGGGAAGCGGCTGGCGGAAGGTCGAATGCGCCATGCCCAGCGGCTTGAAGATGTGATTGTCGATATAATCGTCGAAGGGCTCGCCGCTGACGCGCTCGACTATATAGCCTGCCAGCGCGGTCGCGTAGTTCGAGTATGCGGGCGTCGTTCCGGGCGCGAACACACGCTCGGGCAGCGCGAGCGGCAACAGCTTCTTGAGCGGCATTACCGCCTTCGGATCATTGCTGATCAGGTAGCGAACCGATTCCTCGAAGCCCGCGGTGTGCGTCATGATGTTGCGCAGCGTGACCGGTTTGCCCTCGAACGGCGGAATCTTGAAGTCGAGATAGGTGTTCACATCCTTGTCGAGGTCGAGCTTGCCCGCCTCGACCTGCTGCATCACCGCGGTCCAGGTGAAGAGCTTCGACACCGATCCCGGCCGGAACAGCGTGGTTTCCGCCGACACGGGCTTGCGCGTCGCGACGTCGGCATAGCCATAGCCCTTTTCGAGCACGACCCCGTCGCCGCGCACGACGACGACGACCGCCCCCGGAATGCGCGCGCGGTCGAGCGCATAGGGCAGAAAGCCGTCGAGAAAGGCTTCGAGATCGGTCGCGTTGAGCGTCGCCGCTTGCGCGGGTTTCGCCGGCGGCAAGGGCGGCGCTTCGACCGTCCTGGCGGCGGGCGCGGGGGCCGGGCCCTGCGCCGCGAGCGGAACCGCCGCGACCGCGGCAAGCCCGATCATGGCTTTGTGAAATAAACGCATCCTCTTCCCCTCTTTGTCAGGTGGGTCTGCCGACCCTTGCGGCAAGCCGCGCGACCCCTTACCAAGGGACGGCACCTCTTGACCCAATGGGGACATAATGATCCTGATTAGAAAATTGTCAAATATGGAATGGAAGAACTGATGGCGGACCGTCCCAGCCCGCCGACGCTCGGCGCGGTGATGCGCGGCATTCGCTCGCGAAACGGCTGGACGCTCAAGGAGATGAGCGCGAAGTCGGGGATTCCGGTATCGACGCTGTCGAAGGTCGAGCACGACCGGCTGACGCTCAGCTACGACAAGCTCCAGCAGCTCAGCCAGCGACTCCAGATTCGCATGTCGGACCTTTTTGCCGAGGATGAGGAGGAAAGCGCGCCGCGCGTCACCGGCCGCCGCAGCATCGGAACGATCGACCGGGCGGCGCGGGTCACAACCGACAATTACGACTATCATTATCTCTGCACCGACCTTCGCCAGAAGCGGATGATCCCGATCGTCACCCGCATCCGCGCGCATAGCGCGCGCGAGTTCGGTGAGCTCGTCCGCCACCAGGGCGAGGAATTCATCTATGTCCTCGAAGGACGGATCGAAGTGCACAGCGAATTCTACGACCCCGTCACCCTCGAGGTCGGTCAGGGCATCTACATCGATTCGTCGATGGGTCATGCTTACGTCGTCGCCGAAGGCTGCGAGGAAGCGCTGGTGCTGGGGGTCTGTTCGAGCGCCGACGATGGCCTGATGGATTCGCTGATGAGCCTGCACGGCTAAAATTTGCTAAAAAAACACAGGAGAGACGCATGGCACCCGGTCGAACCTTCACCCTCGCGCTGGCGCTGCTCGCGGGCGCGGCGGCCGCATCGGCGGCCGAGCCCGCCTATGACGTCGTGATCCGCGGCGGCACACTTTACGACGGGTCGGGCAAGGCGCCGGTCGTCGGCGACGTGGCGATCAAGGGCGACCGCATCGTCACGGTCGGCAAGGTCGCGGGCAAGGGTCGGACCGAAGTCGCGGCCACGGGCATGGCGGTCGCGCCGGGCTTCATCAACATGCTGAGCTGGGCAACCGAATCGCTGATCGCCGACCCGAGGAGCGAGAGCGACATCCGGCAGGGCGTCACGCTGGAGGTGATGGGCGAAGGCTGGTCGATGGGACCGCTGAACGCGACGATGAAGGCGCTGGAAACCCAGCGTCAGGGCGACATCAAATATCCGATCGAATGGACCAGCCTCGGCGATTATTTCACCTATCTCGAAAAGCGCGGCATCGCGACGAACATCGCGAGTTTCGTCGGCGCCGCGACGGTGCGCGTCCACGAGCTGGGCGAAGGCGACGTCGACCCGAACCCCGAGCAGCTCGGCCGCATGAAACTGCTCGTCCGGCAGGCGATGAACGAGGGGGCGCTCGGCGTCGGCAGCTCGCTGATCTATGCGCCCGGCTCCTATGCCGAGACCCCCGAACTGGTCGCGCTGATGACCGAGGCCGGAAAATGCGGTGGCATGTATATCAGCCACATGCGCTCGGAGGGCGACCGGATCGGCGAAGCGGTCGACGAGCTGATCGAGATCGCGCGCCAATCGGGAGCGCCCGCCGAAATCTATCACCTCAAGATGGCGGGGCGCGGCAATTGGGACAAGCTCGACGCCATCGTCAAGAAGATCGAGGATGCCCGCGCCGAGGGGCTGCGGATCACCACCGACATGTACACCTATACCGCCGGCGCGACCGGGCTCGACGCCGCGATGCCGACCTGGGTGCAGGCGGGCGGGCTGGAGGCGTGGATCGAACGGCTGAAAGACCCCGCGATCCGCGCGCGCGTCGCCGCCGAGATGCAGAAGCCCGGCAGCGACTGGGAAAATCTCTATCTCGGCGCGGGCGCCGACAAGATGATCCTCGCCGGTTTCAAGAATGACGCGCTCAAGCCGCTGACCGGCAAGACGCTTGCCGAAGTCGCGGCGATGCGCGGCAAGTCCCCTGAGGAAACCGCGATGGACCTGGTCGTCGAGGACGGCTCGCGCGTCGGCACCATCTATTTCCTGATGTCGGAGGACAATGTCCGCAAGCAGATCCAGCTGCCGTGGATGAGCTTCGGTTCGGACGCCGAATCGCAGGCGCCCGAGGGCGTGTTCCTGAAATCGAGCACGCATCCGCGCGCTTACGGCAATGTCGCGCGCCTGCTCGGCCGCTATGTCCGCGACGAGAAGCTGATCCCGCTCGAGGAAGCGGTGCGCCGCCTCACCTCGCTTCCCGCGACGAACCTCGGCCTTGCCGAACGCGGAGCGCTGAAGCCCGGCTATTATGCCGATGTCGTGGTGTTCGATCCCGCGACGATCGCCGACCGCGCGACCTTCGAACAGCCGCAGCAATATGCGGTCGGGATGCGCGACGTCTATGTGAACGGGGTCGCGGTGCTCAAGGATGGCGAGCATAGCGGCGCGACGCCCGGACGCGCGGTCCGCGGCCCGGCGTGGAACCATTGCCGCTGAGGGCGTTCAGGCGAAGGCGGCCGCCTTGTGCGGATTGTCGGCATAAGCACGCTTCATCCGCGCGAAGTCGACGACCTGGCCGGTCATGATGTCGAGCTGCGCCGCGATCGCCTGATCGACGAGCAGACCGTCGGCGTCGAAGAGCGGCTGGCTCGAATTGGCGGTCACCGCCATCGGCGTCGGCCAGCCGCGCAGGGCATGGGTGATCGAGCGCAAGGTCGCAAGCGTGCTGCCCGCCGCCTGCCATCCGCCCGCGACCGCGATCAGCCCGACGGCGCGGCCGTCGAAATAGGGCTGCGCGTCGGCAACCAGATCCTGCGCATAGTCGAGGGCATTTTTCACCACCCCCGACACGGTGCCGTGATAGGCAGGCGACGCGACGATGACCCCGTCGGCGCCGCGAAGCGCGGTGACCAGCGCCCGCGCCTTGTCGCAGCGTTCGCTGAGGTGCGGCGCATAGAGCGGAAGGTCGATCGCATCGCCCGCGAGCAGCAGGCTGTCGGCGCCCCGCGCCTCGCAGCACGCGAGCGCGTGGCGCAGCAGCCGCTCGGCCGAACCGCCGGCGGTCGCGTTGCCGCCGAGCGCGACGATGCGCGGGCGCGTGCCCGTCACCTGCCCCGCCCCGTCAGTTGCCCATCCTGTCAATTGAACGTGACCTGGCTGCCGCCGCGCAGGAAGGCGATGGCGTTGCGGCGCAGGTGATTGGTGCCGGGATTGAGAATCGGCTCGGGCGAATATTGCGCCAGATAGACGCGGCGCATGTTCGGGGTCGAGTTCGATCCGGTCGCATGGAGCGCAAGACTGGAGAAAGCGACGACGCTGCCCGCCGGGACTTCGAGCGTCACCCCCTCGCTGTCGCCGGTATAGCCGACAAGGTCGTTGCTGCCCGGCTGGCGGCTGTGCGGGACGATGCCCTCGCGCGTTCCGGGCGCCTGCGAGAAGGGCAGGATGCGCACCGTCCCGTTCGCGACCGTCGTGTCATCGAGCGTGCACCAGCAGGTGAGATAGGGCTTGTGATCGGCGGGGCCGCCGTTGCCGACGACATAGCCCGAATCCTGATGCCAGCTGAACGGCATGCCCTTGTCGGCGCCTTTGACGACATATTGGTCGTAGAAGAAATAGGCATCGTCGCCGAGCGTCGCGCGGCAGATGTCGGCCATCGTCTCGCTGAACAGCATCCGGCGCAGGTCGGGCTGCCGGCGCTGGCATTCGCCGGCGAAATAGCGCTTGCCCTTGTGGCTGATGCCGTCGACCTCGACGCCGAGCGCGTCGAGGCGGGCGTCCTCGCGTTCGATGACGCGGCCGCATTCCTCGCGCAGCAGGTCGAGAAGCGGGCCTTCGAGGATGCGTTCGAAGACCGCATAGCCTTCGGTGGCGAATTGTTCGCGCTGGGCGGAGAAATCCATCTTCACTCTCCCGATGTTGTCTAAGGTGCCACGTAGCGCAATATTATCCATCGCATCCAATCGAATTGCATCCAACGGTCATACGTCTATACTATGGCTTATGCGGATGAGACAGGTCGAGGCGTTTCGCGCCGTCATGATGAGCGGGGGCATCACCGCCGCCGCGACGATGCTCAACATCAGCCAGCCGTCGGTGAGCCGGCTGATCGCCGACATGGAGCGCGCGGTCGGCTTTCGCCTGTTCGACCGGCGCGGCGCGCGCGTCCACCCGACCGCGCAGGCGCAGGCGCTCTATGAAGCGGTGCGGCGAAGCTATGCCGGGCTCGACCTGCTCGACCAGGCGGCGCGGCGCATCCGCGCGCATCCGGTCGGCACGGTGCGGATCGCGGCGCTGGCGGCGATCGCGACGGCGATCCTGCCCGCGGTGATCGCGCGCTTCCGCATCCTCTATCCCGAGATCAAGATCACGGTCGAATCGCTCGGCCAGCGCGCGATCGAGGAGCGGGTGTTCCTGGGGCAGGCCGATCTGGGCATCGGGATCGACGTGCCGGGCCGCGAGGGCATCCGGTCGACCCCGCTGGCGCGCGCCGAATATGTCGGCGTGCTTCCCGCGAACCATGCGCTGGCGGCACGCGAGCGGCTGACGGTCGAGGATCTGGCGGGCGAGGAATTCATCGGCCCGATGCACGAGGCCGACGCGCTGTGGAACGGGATCGACGTCGTGCTCGAAACCTCGGGCGTCGCGATCTCGCGCCGGCTCGAGACGCAACAGTCGCATACCCTCTATGCGTTCGTCGAGGCGGGGCTCGGCATATCGATCGCGGAGCCGTTCAGCGCGCCGCTGTTCCACCGGCTGGGCGTCGCGATCCGCCCCTTCACTCCGCCGGTCGAACTCGACTTCGGCCTGCTCGAACCCGACATCGGCCCGACGCCCGAGATCGTCGCCTGGCTGAACGCCGACGTCGCGCGCGAGACCGCCGCGTGCCTGGCGCATGTGCGGAAGGTCGTGGCGGCAGGTTAGTTGGGATGGCGGGTTTGGGGTGGGGAGCCGCCCCTCCCCACCTTCGTCATTCCCGCGAAAGCGGGAACCCAGTGTGGGGTTAGCCGACGCGCGCTCTGGGTCCCCGCTTTCGCGGGGATGACAAAGTCAGGAGAGGTCGGGCGTCCGCAATCGGTCGCTTTCAGACTCTCATCATCCGGATCAAGCCCGGGATGACGACAAAGGATGGCTCGGTTTTCGGTCCTTAGCTGCTGGTCAATAAAGCCATAGCATTTGGACATAATCTACCGATATTTCTCGATTGGACTGCAATGATTTTAGCGGTCATCCCTACGCTGGCAGATTGACCATATTGTCAATTGAATGAGTAGATATTAGGAGGCCTGCCGAGCCTCCTACTCGATGCACGAGCGGACGCAGATCCGCTGCCGCTTCTTGGGGAGGATGAAATGAAGTTTTCGCCGTTCAAAAAATCGTTGTTCCTGTCGTCCGTGCTGGGCGCCGCGGCCTTGGCCGCGCCCGCCGCCGCGCAGGAAGCCGCGGCAGCAGCCGACGCACCCTTCGCCAACAACGACATCATCGTCACCGCGCAAAAGCGCGCGCAGAATCTGCAGGACGTGCCCGTCGCCATCTCGGTCGTCTCGGGCGACATGCTCGAGCGCGCCAACGTCAATTCGGCCGAACAGCTTTTCCAGCGCGTCCCGACGCTGACCTTCCGCAAGGGCAACACCAACAAGGATTCGGCGCTGTCGATCCGCGGCGTCGGCACGATCAGTTTCTCGTCGGGGGTCGAACCGTCGGTGTCGACGGTGATCGACGGCGTCGTCTATGCCCGCACCGGGCAGCAGACGTCGGACTTCCTCGATGTCGAGCGCATCGAAGTGCTGCGCGGGCCGCAGGGCAGCCTGTTCGGCAAGAACGCCAGCGCGGGCGTGATCAACATCGTGACGCGCGAACCCGACGACGCGCTCGGCGGCTATGTCGACGCCGCCTGGTACGAGGGCAATGAATATCGCATCCGCGGCAGCGTCGGCGGCGCGCTCGGCGACGGCGTCAAGGCATCGCTCACCGGCTTCTGGTCGCAATATGACGGCAACGGCCGCAACGTGTTCAACGGCCACAAGATCAACGGATATGAGCATTGGGGCGTGCGCGGCAAGCTGATCGCCGAGCCGACCGACGCGCTGAAGATCACGCTGATCGCCGACTATTCGAAGAACAGCGACAATGGCTATGCCGACAGCATCGGCACCGTCTTTTCCTCCGCGTTCAACGATGCGGTGTTCAAGCCGAGCCTCGCGCCGCTGACGCTCGACGGCAAGAACAAGAACATCGACAACGACCTCGACCCCTATACCAAGGACAAGAACAGCGGCGTGTCGGGGCAGATCGACTATGATTTCGGCGGCGTGACGCTGACCTCGATCACCGCCTATCGCCACTGGTATAATTTCCAGGTCCGCGACGGCGATTTCCGCTCGGACGCGCCCTCCTACGTCAACACCGGCACCGCGTCGGGCGACGTGCTTTCGCACGACCGCGGCGACCTGAAGTTCGACCAGTTCACGCAGGAATTGCGTATCGCCTCGTCGAACCCGCAATTCTTCGAATATGTTGCGGGCCTTTATTATTACCACACGAAGGAGGTCGACTTCTTCAACCGCACGGTCACCGCCTGCACCGCCTCGACGCTGCCGGCCGTGGGCGGGCTGACGCCGTGCGCGGCCGGGTCGTCGACCTATACGACGAACGAGGGCAACGCCGATTTCACGACGACGCTGACCAGCTATTCGGCGTTCGGCCAGGGCACGCTCAACTTCACCGACGCGTTCCGCGGCATCCTGGGTCTGCGCTATACCGAGGACAAGGTCAGCTATGACTTCGCGCGCACCTCGACCCAGACGACCGCGTTCAGCGGGGTGAACCCGGCCTTCAGCGCCGACGGTTCGATCAAGGATCATGGCTGGTCGGGCAACGCCGGGCTGCAATATGACGTGACCGACGACATCATGGCCTATGGCATGTACACCCGCGGCTACAAGGGACCGGCGCTCAACGTCTTCTTCAACATGCAGGCGCGCGACACCGGCCGGATCGACCCCGAAAAGTCGAATGCCTATGAGGCGGGGCTCAAGATGCGGCTGTTCGACCGCAAGCTGACGCTGAACCTTGCGGCCTTCTATGCCAAGTACGACAATTATCAGGCGAACTTCCTCGACATCGTCGCGGGGCAGGTCGTTACCCGCCTGACCAACGCCGGTTCGGTGTCGACGCGCGGCATCGAGATGGATTTCAACGCCGCGATCACCGACGATTTCCAGCTTTCGGGCGGCTTCAACTACACCGACGCGCACATCAACACCTTCATCTGCCCGGTCGGCGCGGCGGTGACCTGCGCCGATGCGATCAACGGCAAGCCGTTGCCCTTTGCCCCCAAATACAAGGGCACGGTGACGATGGACTGGCGCCTGCCGCTGAACCTCGACGGCTTCAATGTCGATCTGAACAGCTCGCTCACCTATCAGAGCAAGACCAATTTCGACATCAACCAGAACCCCAACGCCTTTCAGAGCCCCTATGCGATCTGGGATGCGGGGATCACGCTGCGTACCGCCGACGACAAATATGCGCTGTCGTTCCTGGTCAAGAACATCACCGACAAGCAGTTCGTCATCCAGCGCATCCCGAACGGCACCTCGTTCATGCGCCAAATCACCCCGCGCGATGCCGAACGCTATGTCGGCGTGACCGGACGCGTGAACTTCTAAGGCCCCTGCCCCGCCGCGCGGTCCGTCCACATCGCGCGGCGGGGCGAATTTTGCCGGGCACATGGCAATAATATAATCGTCGCCCCGCCCTTCGACGCCGCCTGCGGCGGCGCTCAGGATAGGGGCGACGATCAAAGATTCGCGATGAAAGGATATTCGCCCATGGCGCTCGACGCGCTCGACACCGGCTTTGCTCTCCGCGTCGGCGGGCGGACGATCCTGTCGCACCGCGCGGATGCCCCCTGTTTTTTCGTCGGGCGCGGTGAGCCACATGTCCACGGGGCGCTCGGCCATTTCGACGTAACGCAGGACGTGATCGAACGGCGGGCGCTGGCCTATGCCGAGGTTCAGGGCGATATCGTGCGCTTTGCCGAAAGCGAAGGCGCGCCGTGGCTGCTCGAAGCGGCGGTGTCGGACGACGGCAACGACGCGGCGATCGCGCTGAAGGCGCTCGACCCGGCGCTCAACCGGCTATGGCTGCGCGTTCCCGCGGAGGTGGGCGAGCATGTGTGGGGCGGCGGCGAGCAATTCTCCTATTTCGACCTGCGCGGGCGGCATTTTCCGCTGTGGTCGAGCGAGCCCGGCAACGGCCGCGACCCCTCGTCCTCCCTGTTCCGGCAGGTCGAGGCGCATCGCAAGGGCGGCGGCGGCGGCTATGCCCACACCAATTATCCGCAGCCGACCTATGTGAGTTCGCGGCGCTATGCGCTGCACGTCGACAGCTTCGCCTATGCGGCATTCGATTTTCGCAATGCCGATTTCCACGAAGTCGAGGTGTGGGAGATTCCGGCGCGGATCGAGTTGTGGGCGCGCCCGCGTTTCACCGACCTCGTCTCGGCGCTGTCGGCGCGGTTCGGGCGCCAGCCGCCGCTGCCCGAATGGCTGCTGAAAGGCGCGGTGATCGGGCTCAAGGACGGCGACGAGAGCTTTACGCGCCTGAAAGCCTTTGAGGACGCCGGGGTCGCGGTGTCGGGGCTGTGGTGCGAGGATTGGGTCGGCCTGCGCATCACCAGCTTCGGCAATCGCCTCTTCTGGGACTGGCAGTGGAATGCGGACCGCTATCCCGATCTGCCGGCGCAGATCGCGGAGCTGCGCGAACGCGGCATTCGCTTCCTCGGCTATGTGAATCCCTATCTTGCGGTCGACGGACCGCTCTATGCCGAGGCGGCAGCGCGGGGCCTGCTGGTGATGCGGCCCGACCGCGACGAGCCTTATGTCATCGATTTCGGCGAGTTCGACTGCGCGCATGTCGACTTCACCAATCCGGCGGCGGCGGACTGGTTCGCCGACACGATCATCGGCGAGAAGATGATCGATTTCGGCCTGTCGGGCTGGATGGCCGATTTCGGCGAATATCTGCCCGTCGACGTGCGGCTGGCGAACGGCGAGAGCGGGATGACCGCGCACAACCGCTGGCCGGCGCTGTGGGGCGAGGTGAATGCGAAGGGGATCGCAGGACGCGGGCAGACGGGCGAGATGATGGTGTTCATGCGCTCGGGCGCCGCCGGGGTGCAGGGGCATTGTCCGATGCTGTGGGCGGGCGACCAGGCGGTCGATTTCAGCCGCCACGACGGGATCGGCACGGTGATCTGCGCGGCGCTGTCGGCGGGGATGCTGGGCAATGCGCATCATCACAGCGATTGCGGCGGCTATACGAGCCTGTTCGACACGGTGCGCGATGCCGAGCTGGCGATGCGCTGGGCCGAGATGTCGGCCTTCACATCGATGATCCGCACGCACGAGGGCAACCGGCCGCGGCAGAATGTCCAATATGACGACAGTCCCGAACTGCTCGCGCATTTCGCGAAGATGACGCGGATTTACGCGCATCTGGCGCCCTATCTGCGGCGGTTGTCGCGGGAAGCGTCGGAGACGGGGTTGCCGGTGCAGCGGCCGCTGTTCCTGCATTTCGAAGACGACGCGGAGACCTATGCGATCCAGACGTCGTATCTGCTCGGCCCCGACCTGCTCGTCGCGCCGGTGATCGCGGCGGGAAAACGCGAATGGACGACCTATCTGCCCGCGGGGGCCGAATGGGTGCATGTCTGGTCGAAGAAAGTCTATGCGGGCGGCAGCGACGTGACCGTGGCGGCGCCGTTTGGGGAGCCGCCGGTCTTTTATCGCGCCGGGTCGCCGGACGCCGCGCTGTTCGCCGGGATCCCTTCGGCCTGAGCGACATCCTTGAGCACCGCGACGAAGGCGGCGACGAGCGCGCTGCGACTACGGTTGCGCAGGAGGTGGATGGCGTCGCGGGTGACCTCCGACGGCGGGAGGGCGATCATCGCGAGGCCGCTGCGCAGCGCAAGACGCCGCGGCACGACGGTGATCGCGCGACCGCTGCGCGCCATGTCGAGGCAGGCGGCGGTGGAATCGAGTTCGTAATCGGGGAACTGTCCGGCGGCGAAGCGCATGCGGATCGCGCGCGGAAAATTGCTGCCCGGCGCGGGGCGCGGGAGCGCCCAGGGAAAATCGCCACTGTCGCCCTCCCCCCGCGCGAGCGGGTGATCGGGCGCGCAAACGAGCACCAGCGGCTCGGGCGGCAGCGGGATGCACAGCACTTCGCCGGCGTGGGCGGACGTGGCGAATTTCGCGCGATTGCAGACGACGAGATCGAGGCGGCGGTCGACGAGGGTTTCGAGCAATTGCTCGGACGGCCCGCCGGTAACGATGACGCGAACGCCCGGATGCCCCTTGGCGAAGCGCGCGATCGCGTCGGTGAGCAGGGGTTGCAGCGGATAGGGACCGGCGCCGACCGCGACGGTGCCGCTGCTCGGCTGGCCGAGCCCGCGCGCTTCCTGTTCGAGGTTCGCCGAGGCGGCGATGACGTCGCGCGCCGAGCGGATCAGACGGTCGGCATCGCTCGTCGGGCGCACATAGTGCGTGGTACGGTCGAACAGGGCCCGGCCCAGCTCCTCCTCGAGCTTCTGGATCGACCGGGTCAGCGCCGATTGCGTCAGGCCGAGTTCGTCGGCGGCGCGCGCATAGCTGCCGAGACGGTAGAGCGTGTCGAAATGACGAAGGCGGCGGAGGTTCATGGCGCGCACCATATCATTCCCATTATGCAATACCAATGCCGCTGTGATGCGCTTAGCGTGACGCCATGAGCAGCACCCAACTCGACGCGCGGACGCGGCGCCAGGCTTTTGCCGAACTCGAAGCGCGCACCTTCGACCTTGCGGTGATCGGCGGCGGGATCACCGGTGCCGGGATCGCGCGCGATGCGGCGATGCGCGGGCTGTCGGTCGCGCTGGTCGAGGCGCGCGACTATGCGAGCGGGACGAGCAGCCGGTCGTCGAAGATGATCCACGGCGGTCTCCGCTATCTGGCACAGGGCGACATCGCGCTGGTCAAGGAAGCGGCGTCGGAAAGGCAGGTGTTGCGGGGGATCGCGCCGCATTTGACGAGATTGTCGCCTTTCCTGATCCCGACGACGAACATGGCGATGACCGCGAAGCTGCGGACGGGGCTGTGGACTTTCGAGAAATTGGGCGGGGTGCCCGAGGCCGAGAAGCATGAAGTGATCGGCCTCGCCGAATTGCAGGCGCGCGAGCCGTTGATGCGCACCGACCGGCTGAATGGTGCGGTATTATACCCCGAATTCCTGACCGACGATGCGCGGCTCGTGCTCGCCAATATCCGCAGCGCGCAGGGTGCGGGCGCGGTGGTGATCAATCATGCGGCGGCGTCGGACCTGACGGACGACGGGCTGGTCGCAACATCGTCGCTGGGCGATAGTCTCGGCGCGCGGATCAGAGCCAAGCTAGTCGTCAGCGCCGCGGGCGCGTGGGTCGACTCGGTGCGCTCCCTGGAGGCGGGCGAAGGCGATGCGCGGCTGTCGCTGAGCCGCGGCATCCACCTGGTGCTGCCGCGCGAGCGGCTTCCCATCAACGCGACCCTGATCATCCGCGCGCCCGACAAGCGCAGCATCTTCGCGGTGCCGCGCGGCGCCTTCACCTATATCGGCACGACCGACGTCTTCCACGACGGCGCCGATTACTGGCCCGCGCCGACGCGCGCGGACATCGACTATCTGCTGCGCGCCACCGAAGCGGCGCTGAGCATCGACCCGATCGGGGATGCCGAGATCGTTTCGCTATGGTCGGGGGTGCGGCCGCTGATCGCGCAGCCGGGGAAGAAAGCGAACGAGGTGTCGCGCAAGGACGAGATATGGACCTCGCCGAACGGACTCGTCTCGATCGCGGGGGGCAAGCTCAGCGCCTATCGCGCGATGGCCGAACGCGTCGTCGATCTGGTGGTCGAGCGGCTGGGCAGGAACGCCCTGCCCTGTTCGACCGCCGAAGTGTCGCTGCCGGGCGGGTCGCGCGAGGTGCGGCTGGCGGGGCTAGATCCGCTGGCGGCCGAACGGCTGGCCGGGCTTTATGGCGACGAAGCCAACGAGATACTGATCGCGGGCGGCGACGTCGCCGCCGAAGCGGCGCGCGCGGTGACGCACGAAGGCGCGGCGCGGCTCGAGGATTATTGGGTGCGGCGCAGCGCACGCGCCTGGTTCGACGAAGGCGCGGGTCTTGCCGCGCTGGCGCCCGCCGCCGAGGCGATGGGCGCGCTGCTCGGATGGGATGATGCCGCCAAGGCGGCCGAGATCGCGCATTGCCGGCGGATCAACGATGAGAGCCGCAGGCTTTTGGGAGAGTGAGATGAGTTCGATTGCCGAAGCCCTAGCGAGCGCCATCGGCGCCGATCGCGTCGCGAGCGACGCCGATGCGCTGAATGCGCGGCGTTACGATCAGTGGGCCGTCAAGCATCTGCGCGACTGGCGCGGCGAAGGCGTGCCCGCGCCCGGCTGCGTCGTGCGGCCGCAATCGGTGGAGGATGTGCAGAAGGTCGTGCGCCTTGCCGGCGAGCGCCGCGTGCCGCTGATCCCCTATGGCCTCGGCAGCGGGGTGTGCGGCGGGATCGAGCCGACGCCGGACGCGATCCTGCTCGACATGAGCGCGATGAACCGGGTCCGCTTCATCGACAGCGACGATCTGCTGGCGAGCTTCGATGCCGGACTCAACGGCATGGAAGCCGAAGAAGCGGTCGCGGTCCACGGCCTGACGATCGGTCACTGGCCGCAGTCGATCGCGATCAGCAGCGTCGGCGGCTGGGTGTCGACGCGCGCCTCGGGGCAATTTTCGACCGCCTATGGCAATATCGAGGACATCATCCATTCGATCGAGGCGGTGCTGCCGAACGGCGAACTGGTAACGCTGGGCAAGGCGGTGCGCGCCGCCGCCGGACCCGATCTTCGCCACCTGCTGATGGGCGCCGAAGGAACGATGGGCGTCATCACCGGCGTGACCTTCTCGCTACGCGCGAAGGCGCCGCACCGCGATTACAGCATCTTCTATGCGAACGACATGCGCGCCGGGTTCGAGGCGCAGCGGCGGATCGTCCGCGCCGACTGGCGCCCGCCGGTGATGCGCCAATATGACGGACGCGAGGTGCGGCGGCTGTTCCGCGATTATGAACAGGGCGGCAAGGCAATGCTGCTGATGGTCCATGAAGGCCCGAAAGCCCGTGTCGACGTCGAGCTGGCGGCGATGCACGAGATTTGCGCCGCTGCGGGGCTTGAGGCGGGCGATCCGATGGCGGCGAAGCAATGGATCGAAAAGCGCAACCATGTGCCGAGCTGGCGCGACATGTTCGAGCGCGGCTATGTCGCCGACACGGTCGAGATTTCGGGGCGCTGGAGCGAGATCGGCGCGATCTATGACGACAGCATCGCGGCGCTGAACGCGATCCCCGGCGTCATCAACGCGTCGGCGCACAGCAGCCATGTCTATCGATCGGGGATCAACCTCTATTTCAGCTTCGCCGCGACCTTCGAGGACAGCGCGAAGATGGAACCCGCCTATTTCGCGGGCTGGCGCGCTATCATGGAAGCCACCGCGAAGCATGGCGGCGGGGTCGCGCACCATCATGGCGCGGGGCGGCTGAGAAAGCCGTATCTGCATCATGACTTGGGCGAGAGCGGCGTTGCGTTGTTGCGGCGGGTGAAACAGGCTCTCGATCCGGAGGGGATCATGAATCCGGGCAATCTGATACCCGATGCGTGAACAGGGCATCCATACACCCCGTCTCCCCGAGCGAAGTCGAGGGGCCATGCCGAGCGAAGTCGAGGCAGCGACGGTGCAGGTTCTCGCTTCGCTCGAACAAGCCCCTCGTCTTCGCTCGGGGATGCGGAATAAGATGGGTCAGTGAGTAAGGACGGCTCCCTCCTCCTCGCGCTCGATGCGGGCACCACGGGCGCCCGCGCGATGCTGGTCGATCCGACCGGCGCGGTCCTGGGCGTCGACAAAAGGCCGATCGCCAGCCGCTTTCCCGCCCCCGGACTGGTCGAGCAGGACGCCGGCGCGGTGTGGGAGATCTGCCGCGCGGTGATCGATGGCGCGCTGGCCGCCGCCGGGCGCGGCATCGCCGACGTCGCCGCGATCGGCGTGACGACGCAGCGCGCAAGCGTGGTCCTGTGGGATCGCGCGAGCGGCGAGCCGGTCGCGCCGATGCTGGTGTGGAGCGACCTGCGCGGGATGAACGAATATAAGGCGCTGCGCGCGGCGGGCTTCACCGCCTGGCCGCAGGTGCCCTCCGCCAAGCTGCCCGCGGCGATCGCACTGTCGGGGCGCGATCCCAAGGACTTGCAATGGGGAACGCTCGATAGCTGGCTGACCTACAAGCTGAGCGGCGCGCATGTCACCGATGCCTCGGCGGGGTGGCTGACGGGCTATTATGATTTTGCACGCGGGAGCGGGTGGGACGCGGCCTTGCTGGCGCACCAGCGCCTGCCCGCGAGCCTGTTCCCGGCGCAGGTCGAAAGCTGGGGCACGATCGCCGAAACCGACCGCGCCGTGCTCGGCGCTCGGGTGCCGATCACCGCGCTGATCGCCGATCAGGAGGCGGCGATGGTCGCGCATGGCGCGCTGGCGCGCGGCGACTGGAAAGCGACTTACGGCACCTCGGGCGTGCTGATGGCGGGAACCGGCGACGCGCCGCAGGAGGTGCATCGATCCATGCCCGCCGAGGCGCTGGCTTTTGCGGGCGGCAAGCGGCGCTTCTGCGTCGAGGGGATGGTGAACACGACCGGATCGCTGATCGAGTGGCTGTGCGGCGGGCTGGGACTGTTCGCGTCGCCGGCGGCGATGGAAGCGGCGGCGGCTTCGGTGAGTACGGCAGGGAACGTCGTGGTCCGGCCGTCGCTGGCGGGCATGGGGGCACCGCATGGATTGTTCGAGGCGCGCGGACTGATCGCGGGGCTGAGCTTTGCCGATGGACCGGCCGAGGTCGCGCGGGCAGCGTTGCAGGGCATCGCCTTTCGCTTTCGCGAGATCGCCGAGGTGATCGCCGACGCGCTTCCGGTGCCCGAGGCGCTGCCCGTCGCGGGCGGGCTGTCGGCGAGCGATACGTTGATGCAGTTGCAGGCCGATGCCTTGCAGCGCCCGGTGCGGCGCCACGCGGTGCGCGAGGCGAGCGCCTATGGCGCGGCGCTGGCGGCGGGGATGGGCGCGGGGCTGTTCGGGGAAAGCGACCTTCAGCGGCTGGCGCGATATGACGCGGAGTTCCTGCCGAAAGTCGGGCGCGACGAGGCCGATGCGGCGTTTGCGCAGTGGCGGGCGGCGGTGATGGTGTGAGATACCACCTTCCTTGTGCCCCTGCGAAGGCAGGGGCCCATCACCGAACGCGCGTATTCTGCACCACGGGTTGCTTGACAACGAGAGGGCCGGTGATGGGCCCCTGCCTTCGCAGGGGCACAAGGCTAGGCCCCGCTCACCTCCCGCCACAGCCCGCGCACGATGTCGCGCATCCGTTGCGCCTCGTCCCAGCGGTTCGTCAGTTCGCGGCCGTCGGGCGTCGTGATCGCATAGGGCGGCGGGCCGAGTTCGCACATGAAGGTCAGCGCATCGCCCTCGCGCGCCTGTTCGAGCCACAGCTCGAAACCGCGGCGCCACCAGGCGACATGCTGGTCGAGCCAGCCCTTGTGCTGCGGCGCGTCCAGCGCGACCTGGACCTGGTGCGTCGTCGAGACGCGGCCGTGGAAATTGTGGCTCCCCTGCAGGATCGTCTCGATCGCCGCGAGCTGGTCGCCGCGCAGCGGCAATTCCATCTCGCCCGCGACCGGATAGTGCGAGAGGTCGGCGGTCAGCGGCAGGCCCGGGCGTTCCTCGATCAGCCGCAGGGTGAAGAGGAGATCGTTGGTGAGGCGGCCGCGATGGGTCTCGAACCAGACGGGCAGCGGCGCGTCCTTCGCCGCCGCGGAGAGGCTGTCGACGAGCCGCAGCGCGGCGCTGAAATCGGCCGTCGGACCCGCGATCTGGACGTTGAGATGATGCGCGCCGAGCCGCTGCGCCTCGCCGATCCAGTGACTGAGCTGATCGGCGTCGTGGACGAGCACCTGCCCCTCCCACGCAAGGCCGCGCGGGTTCAGGACGCGCGCGACGCCATCGGTACGCGCGATGCGCGCGAGGTTGGTCCCGACGCCATCGAACCCCGCCGCGACGACCTGTTCGAGCGCATCGTCGAGACGGTTTTCGATGTCGAAGCCGGGACATTGGTCGAGTCCCCAGACCGATTGAAGGACGAGCAGTTGCGGCATGATTCCCCTTTCAGACAGCGTTGTCATATCGTGGTGGGGGTGGGAGTCAACTAACTGCCCGACAAATGCAAAACACCCTCGTCATGCCGGACTTGATCCGGCATCCATTCAGGCCGGCAAAGGAAGAATGGACCCCGGATCAAGCCTGTCCTGAGCTCAGTCGAAGGGTCCGGGGTGACGAAACAAGAGAATGGGGTGATAGGATGAAACAAGGTGAGAGGATGAGATGACGACCGAAGCCCCCGCCCCGCCTGCCCTTCCGCCCGTGTCGCCCGCCTATCGCCGCTATGCGCTGACGGTGCTGCTCGTCATCTACATCCTCAATTTCCTCGACCGGCAGATCGTCTCGATCCTCGCCGAGCCGATCAAGCACGATCTTCATCTTGCCGACTGGCAGCTCGGGGTGATGACCGGGCTGGCCTTCGCGCTTTTCTATACCGTGCTCGGCATTCCGATTGCCCGCCATGCCGAGACGGGGCACCGGCCGCGGATCATCGCGGCGGCGGCGGGGCTGTGGAGCCTGTTCACCATCTCGTGCGGCTATGCGCAGAATTTCGTCCAGCTCACGCTGTGCCGCATCGGCGTCGGGATCGGCGAGGCCGGCTGCACCCCGCCCGCCCATTCGCTGATCACCGATTATACGCCGCGCGAAAAGCGCGCCTCCGCTCTCGCCTTCTATTCGCTGGGGACGCCGCTCGGCGGGCTGCTCGGGCTCGCGCTCGGCGGGCTGATCGCCGACGCCCATGGCTGGCGGACCGCCTTTCTGGTCGCCGGGCTGCCGGGGTTGCTGATGGCGGTCGTCGCCTGGACGACGTTGCGCGAGCCGCGGCGGCAGATGCATGTCGACCTCGCCGTGCTGAAGGCCGCGCGCCCCGACTTCAAGACCGCGATGGCGGAGATCCGCGGCAAGCGCACCTTCTGGCTGATCGCCTTCGCCGCTGCGATCAAGGCGTTCATCGGCTATGGCGCCGCGGCCTTTATCGCCCCCTTCTTCTTCCGTAACCATGCCGAGGAGCTGACCGGCATCGCCGCCGATTTCGGGCTGGGGCTGACCGGCTTCCTCGGCGTCGCGCTCGGCATCGTGCTCGGGCTGACCGGCGCGGTTGGGACGTGGCTGGGCGGCTGGCTCGCCGACCGCTACGGCGCGCGCGACCTGCGCGCCTATGTCGGCATCCCGGCGATTTCGACCCTGCTCGGCATCCCTTTCTATGTCGCCGCGCTGCTCGTCGATTCGGCGGTGACCGCGCTGATCCTCTTCGCCTTTCCGCCGATCCTCAACACGCTCTGGTACGGGCCGGGCTATGCCGCGGTGCAGGGACTGGTGCGGTCGCAGACGCGCGCGACCGCGTCGGCGGTGCTGCTGTTCATCATCAACCTGATCGGGCTGGGGCTCGGCCCGCTCGGCGTCGGCGCGGTCAGCGATTTCCTCAGCGGGCCGATGGGGCTAGGGTCGGCGGAGGGCGTGCGCTGGTCGCTGATGATCTTCATTATGTTCGGCGCGCTCGCCTCGGCGCTGTTCTGGATGGCGCGCAGTTCGATCCGTGAGGAGATGGTCAGTTGAGTATCGCCAGCATCGCTTTGCCCCGCATCCTGCGCATCGGCGGGGGCGCATCGAAAGAGCTGCCCGAGGTGCTGGCGACGCTGGGACTGGCGCGGCCGCTGATCGTCACCGACGCCTTTCTGCTGGACAGCGGGCGCGTCGAGGAGCTGGTGGGCGGGCTGGCGGCGGCGGGAATCGCCGCGCGCGTCTTCGCCGACACGGTGCCCGACCCGACGGTGGCGTCGGTCGACGCGGGCGTCGCCTGTCTGCGCGAGGGCCAGCATGACTGCATCGTCGGCTTCGGCGGCGGCAGCCCGCTCGACAGCGCGAAGGCGATCGCGGTGCTGGGCGAGCATGGCGGGGCGATGGCCGACTACAAGGCGCCGCATGTGCAGGACGCGCCGGGACTGCCGGTGATCGCGATCCCGACGACGGCGGGCACGGGGTCGGAAGCGACGCGCTTCACGATCATCACCGACGAGGCGACCGACGAGAAGATGCTCTGCCCCGGCCTCGCCTATCTGCCGGTCGCGGCGCTGGTCGATTACGAACTCACCTTCACCAAGCCCCGGCGGCTGACCGCCGACACCGGGATCGATTCGCTGACCCACGCGATCGAGGCCTATGTATCGAAGCGCGCGAATCCGTTCAGCGACGGCATGGCGCTGCTCGCGATGCGCGCGATCGCTCCGAACCTGCGCCGCGTGTGCCGCGACCCGATGGATACGGCGGCGCGCGCGGCGATGATGCTGGGCGCGACGCAGGCGGGGATCGCTTTCTCGAACAGCTCGGTCGCGCTGGTCCACGGGATGAGCCGGCCGATCGGCGCGCATTTCCATGTCCCGCACGGCCTGTCGAACGCGATGCTGCTCCCTGCGGTGACCGCCTGGTCGGCGCCCGCGGCGCTCCACCGCTATGCCGATTGCGCGCGGGCGATGGGGGTGGCGGACGAGGCCGAGGGCGACCAGTCGGCGGTGGCGCGGCTGCTCGACGAACTGGCGGCGCTCAACCGCGAGCTGGAAGTGCCGGGGCCGGCGGCGTGGGGCATCGACGCGGCGCGCTGGGAGGCACTGGTCCCGACGATGTGCGCGCAGGCGGCGGCGTCTGGGTCACCCGCGAACAATCCGCGCGTGCCGGAGACCGAGGAGATGGCGATGCTCTATGCGCAGGTTTGGGCTGGGTAGACGCTATTCGTAGATTGTAGCTGCCGTCAGAATGTCGGCGGCATGGCGCCACGGATTGGAGTTGGCTGGTTCTTTCCAATCGGTCGCCCATGCGACGATTGCCTCAAGAAAATTTGGCAAATCCAAATTCTCCCATTCCAGCCGTTTGTCTGGATCATCGAGTTCGTCTCGAAGCTGCCGGACATACGTTACGAACGACGCTTTGTCATACACCTGATCATGATCCATCGAGCAAGAATGTCGGACGCAGCGCTATCGGGCAACCGCTTTGTTCATCGTCCGGCAAGCCATGCCCTGCTTAAGCACGCTCGCCCCGTCTCCCTCTCTCCTACGTCTCATCGAGGAGGCGGGGCATCCCTTGGTCGTCATTGCGAGCGAAGCGAAGCAATCTCCAGCTATCGAACCCGCGCGAGGCCGATAGCTGGAGATTGCTTCGCTTCGCTCGCAATGACGGGAGGCGTCAGAGCGCCAGCGGCCCGTGCGTCATCTTCGGCAGCACGTGGCGCGCGAAGAGGTCGGCTTCGGCGGCATGGGGATAACCCGACAGGATGAACGCCTCGATCCCCATGTCCTGATAGCGGGCGAGCTTCGCGAGCACCTGGTCGGGGTCGCCGACGATCGCGGCGCCGCAGCCCGAGCGGGCGCGGCCGACGCCGGTCCACAGATTATCCTCTACATAGCCGTCGTCGGATGCGGCCTCGCGCAGCGCGACCTGCGCGTTGACGCCGAAGCTTTGCGAATCGAGCGACTTGGCCTTGATCGCCGCGCCCTTGTCGGCGTCGAGCTTCGAGAGCAGGCGGTCGGCGGCGGTGCGCGCCTCGACCTCGGTGTCGCGGACGATCATGTGCGCGCGATAGCCGAATTTGAGCGTGCGGCCATAAGCGGCGGCGCGCGCGGTCATGTCAGCGATGATCTCCTTCACCACCTCCTCGCGGTCGGGCCACATCAGGAAGACGTCGCAGCCCTTCGCGGCGGCGTCGCGCGCGGCGGGGGAAAGTCCGCCGAAATAGAGCGGCGGCGCCTTGCCCGACACCATGCCGATGCGCGGCGGATCGAGCTTCAGCTTCCAGAACTCGCCGTCATGGTCGAGCGCCTCGCCATTGAGCAGCGTCTTCAGGATATGCATCGCCTCGACCGTGCGGCGATAGCGCGGTTCGGACTCCATCGTCTCGCCCGGCATGTCCGACGAGATGATGTTGACCGTCAGGCGGCCGCCCAGAATGCGGTCGATCGTCGCGATCTGGCGCGCGAGCTGCGGCGGCCATGTCTCGCCGATGCGCACCGCCATCAGCAGGCGGATGCGCTTGACCATCGTCGCGATCGCCGCGGCGAAGGCAGTGGTGTCGATGCCGAGCGCATAGCCCGATGGGAGCAGGATATTGTCGAATCCCAGACTGTCCGCCTGCATCACGATGTCGCGGCAATGCTCCCAACTCGATTTGAGCATCGGGTCGGGGACGCCGAGAAATTCATAGTCGTCGTCGCAAAGCGCCGAAAACCAGCTCACTTCGCACGTGCGATCGGTCATGGCAGATTCTCCCCCATCGAAGTTTGCAGCACCGCGTACCATTCGGCGCGCGTCCAGCGCGGCACGAAGGCCTGCGGGATTTCCTTGATCCGGCCCGGATTTTGGGTGCCGACGATCGGGATCGGGCGGGCGGGATGCGCCATCACCCAGCTATAGGTCGCGGCGGCGCGCGAGACGTCATATTCGGCGGCCTTCGCGTCGAGCAGTCCGGCGACTGCGCGCGTGCGCTCGTCGGCCGGATCGCCGAGCCGGCCGCCGCCGAGCGGCGACCAGGCGAGGAAGGTCATGCCCTCCGCCATCGACTGGTCGAAGATGCCGTCGAACAGCGGATTCAGGTGAAGCGGCGAAAATTCGCTCTGGTGGCTGACTAGCGGAACCGGCAGAAATTTGGCGAGCGCCGCGGCCTGCGACGGCGTGAAATTCGAGACGCCGATCGCGCCGATCTTGCCCGCGCGATGCGCTTCCTCGAGCGCGCGCGCCGCTTCCTGCGGATGGGTGAGCAGGTCGGGGCGGTGGATCTGCCACAGTTCGACATGGTCGGTGTGCAGGCGCTTCAGCGAAATGTCGATCGCCGAGGCGAGATAGGGCGCGCTGCTGTCGTAAGGCACGCCGAGGATGATCCCGCCCTTGGTCGCGAGCAGCATCTTGTCGCGCAAGGCAGGCGCTTCGGCGAAGACCTCGCCGAGCAGAGCCTCGGCCGAGCCGAAGCCGCCGGGGGTGTCGCAACCGTAGATGTCGGCGGTGTCGAAGAGAGTCACCCCCGCCTCGAATGCCGCGTCGATGCGCGCGCGGGCGGTGCCGACGTCGGCACCAGCGAAGCGCCACATGCCCCAGGCGATGGGAGCGACCTCATGGCCGGCGAGCGACACGGGGGCGGGAGCGGGCAAATAATCTGACATCGCTGTCATATACTCCATGGTTTAACGGATGGGAAGCGGGTTTCTATACGGTGCAGCCAATCTTTTGCGTCGTCATCCCAGCGAAAGCGGGGATGACGAGAATTACCTTCAATGCGCCAACACCGGCGCCTCGCCATCCTCCTCATCCACCGCGACGATGCGCGGCAGGATGAGGTGGATCGCGGCGAGCGCGACGAGATAGGTGAAAGCGCAGATGAGCATCATCGGCATGTAGCCACGGCCGGTGTCGAGCGACCAGCCCGCGAACTCGATCATCGCCATGCCCGACAGATTGCCCGCGAAGGCGCCGATACCGATCGCCGAGCCGACGATCTTTGCTGGAAAAACATCGGTGGTGAGGCCGAAGAGATTGGTCGAGAATCCCTGATGCGCGAAAAGGCCGAGGCCGAGGATCGCGGCGGCGACCCACGCGCTGTCGGCATGAACGAGCAAAGGCACCGGCAGGATCAGCACGGCATAGATCAGCATCGACGTCTTGCGCGCGGCGTTGACGCTCCATCCGCGGGTCATCAGCAGCGACGGCAGGAAGCCGCCGGTGATGCCGCCGAGCGCCGCCATGAAATAGACGAAGGCGACCGGAAGCCCGAGCGTTCCCTGACTCAGCCCGAAGACGCGGTGGAAGAGGTCGGGCATGAAGAAGAGCAGGAACCACCAGACCTGATCGGTGAGCGCCTTCCCCAGGATTACCGCCCATTGACGGCGGTCGCGCAGCAGGCTGCCCCATGCGATCTTCGTCGCGGCGGCGTCGGCGGCGCCGGGCTGTTCGGGGATGCGCACCATCAGCCACACCGCGACCCAGACGAGCCCGAGCCCGCCCGCGATCAGAAAGGTCGACTGCCACCCCCACATCAGCGCCATCAGCGGAATCAGCAACGGCGTCAGGATCGCCCCCACATTGGGGGCGATGCCGCCGAGGCCGAGAACGATCGAGCGCTCCTTCGCATTGAAATAGGTCGCGGCGGTCTTCACCGCCGCCGGGGTGCCGATCGATTCGGCAGCGCCGAGCACCGCGCGCGACGTGACGAAGCCCGCGACGGTCGTCGCGAAGGCGTGCGCCATGCCCGCGAGGCTCCACACCCCGACCCCGATCGCAAAGCCGCGGCGCAGCCCAACCTTGTCGATGAACCAGCCGGTGCCGAGAAAGGCGAGCGCGGCGGCGAACTGAAAGGCCGAGGCCATGTGGCTGTAATCGCGGTCGCTCCAGTCGAATTCGGCCTGGAGGGTCGGCTTCAGGAGTGCGAGAATCTGGCGGTCGACATAGTTGAGGACGATGGCGACGAAGACGAGTCCCACCAGCAGCCAGCGGCGTTTATCGGCGATTTGCGCCACCATCGTCTCTCCCCGAATCTCTTTTCGTGCTGCGATCAGATAACGCTGTCATATGAGAATGGACAGACGTTTTTTCACTATGGCAGCTTTGGGGTGGGGAGCGGCCATTCCCCTCCCTGCAAGGGAGGGGTTAGGGGTGGGCAGCGAGCGTAGCGAGCCGGAAGGAAGAGCGCCGCCTTCGGCGGCCACCCACCCCCGCCCACTCCCTTGCAGGGAGGGGAGAAGACAGGTCGTCTTCCGGCCGTTTTCAGACCATCGCCTGCTCGGGGGCCGCGACTGTTATCGGTCCGCTTCAGCTTTTCGGCGGCGCCGTCGACCCGCGCACGACCAATTCGTGCGGCAATTGCCGCCGCTCGATCCGTTCGCCGAATTCGAGCAGCAGGTCGGCGGCGGCATAGCCGAGATCGCGGATCGGCTGGCGGATCGTCGTCAGCGCCGGCCAGACGACCTGCGCAAGGTCGGTGTCGTCGAAGCCCGCGACCGACAATTGGCCGGGCACCGACACGCCCCGGCGATGCGCGGCGGCGAGAACGCCCGCGGCCATTTCGTCGCTGCTCGCGAAGATCGCGGTCGGCGGTTCGTCGAGGGCGAGCAGCGCCTCGGCCGCCGCGGCGCCCGACGGAAAATCGAACTGGCCGGGAAAGACGAGCGCCGCGTCGAAGCCGATGCCCGCGCGCTGAAGCGCCTGCCGATAGCCGGTCAGCCGCTGGCCGCTGGCGAAATAATTGGCATGGCCGGTGACGAGCCCGATACGGCGATGGCCGAGCGAAATCAGATAGGCGGTCATGTCGTCGGCCGCCTGGACATTGTCGATATAGACCGCCGAAGTCGCGGTGAGGTCGGTCCCCGGCTGGACGCGAACGACGGGAATCTTGCGGCGGAACAGCTCGGCCAGCGCGGTGCCGACGTCGGTCACCGGCGGCGTCATGATGATGCCGTCGAGCTGCGCCTGATCGATCAGCGCGCCGATGTCGTCGACCAGCCCCGGCGAGTTGATGTCGCACGGCTGGACGATCATGCGGAAGTCGGCTTCGCGACAGCGCTGTCCGACCCCGGCCTGCATGTTGAAGATATAATAAGGGCTGGGGTTGTCGTGGATCAGCCCGATCTGGAACGACCGCCGCCCCGCGAGCGTGCGCGCGGCGAGGCTGGGATGATAATTGAGCCGCGCGACGGCTTCCTCGACCTTTTGCCGCATGTCGTCGCTGACATAGCGTTCCTTGTTGAGCACGCGCGAGACGGTCTTGATCGACACGCCCGCGACGCGCGAAACATCCTTGATCGTCGCCCGGGTCATGCGCGCATGCGCTCCGCGCCCGTGAGGCAATATGACATCCCGGCTCCCCTGCTGTCACCGCTGTCTGCTTAGGCACGTCGCTCGCTCTTTCGCAAGCGAAGCCTGAAAGCGCTTGGCTTTGCCGCGCTCCGCGAAGGAGCCCGCCGACACGCGAAAAGCCTTGCAGCCGGCCCTCTCGGATTTGTCTGGGGAAGGGGGTGGTGGCTTACAGGACTCGAACCTGTGGCCCCATCATTACGAATGATGTGCTCTACCAACTGAGCTAAAGCGGCAACGAGGCGCGCCTCTATCAGCGTGGCGAAACGAAAACAAGCATCTTGGAACGACTTTGGCAGGGAGGTGCCCGCCAATCGGCAGCATCGCCCGTCAGGGCCGTGAATCGCTTGTCGATCCCGGCAGGACGGTCCTTGTCATGCCACGTCATGCCACCGCGAATATCGACGTCGCGCGGAGGCAAGCGCCGCTTTGCTTCGTGGCCCAAGTGCGATATGCCGGCACCCGGCAAATGGGGCTTGCCGTTTCGGGTCCATCGGCCCTCTACGATGAGGGGAGTTTGCCATGCGTAAAATGTGGATCGTCGCGGCGGTTGTGACCGGCCTGTCGGGCGCCGCGCCTGCTCACGCCAGCGAAAAGGGATGGAACGACGCGGGGTCGATCGCGCGCGACGCGCTGGTCGTCGCGGCCTTCGGCGTGCCCGCGGTCCAGGGCGACTGGGACGGGGTGTTACAGGCGGGCGGCAGCATCGGCGTCGCCGCCGGCGTCACCTATGGCCTCAAGGAAGCCTTTCCCGAGCGACGCCCCGACGGCAGCGATACCAAGAGCTTTCCGTCGGGTCATACCTCGATGTCCTTCGCCGCGGCGGCGACGCTGCAGAATCGCTATGGCTGGAAGGTCGGCGTCCCGGCGCAGCTTGTCGCGGCCTTCGTCGGATTGAGCCGCGTCGAAGCCCGGAAGCATCATGTCCACGACGTCCTCGTCGGGGCCGCGATCGGCGAGGCGTCGGGCTTTCTGATCACCCGCCGCGCCAGCGACCGCGTCCAGGTCTTTCCCTGGGGCGACACCAAGGGCGGCGGCGTCGCGGTGACGATGCGCTTTTAGAGCTGCACCGACGGCGGCGGCCGGTTCATCCCCATAAGGCGGGCTCGGCCGGGTGGACGAGACCCTCTTCATACCGCATCGCGGGGGTCCGGTCCCAGGCCAGCAACAGGGGGCCATCGAGGTCGACGAAGCGCGCGCGCTGGGCGACGATATGGGCGGGCGCCATCGCCAGCGACGTGCCCGTCATGCAGCCGACCATGAGGCCAAGCCCCGCCGCCTCCGCCGCATCGGCAAGCGCCAGCGCCTCGCTCAGCCCGCCCGTCTTGTCGAGCTTGATGTTGATATAGGCATAACGCCCGATCACCGCCGGCAGCGACTGGCGGTCGAGACAGCTCTCGTCGGCACACAGGGGGACCGGGCTGGCATAATCGGCGAGCGGGCCGTCGCGGCCGGGCGGCAGCGGCTGTTCGATCAGCGCGACGCCGAGTTCGGCCAGCGCGGGCGCCATGTGCCGCAGGCCCTCCATCGTCCAGCCGCCGTTGGCATCGACGATCAGTTCGGCATCATCGCGCGCGCGCCGCACCGCCGCGACCCGCCGCAGGTCGAGCGCCGCTTCCTCACCGCCGAGCTTGATCTTGAGGCGCGTCCACGCCGTCCTGCGCGCCGCCTTTTCGGCCATGGCGGCGGGCGCATCGATGCCCAGCGTGAACACGGTCGGCAGGGCCGCCGGCGCCGGACATCCCGCCAGCGCCGCGACGCTGGTACCGCGCCGTTTCGCCTCGAGATCCCACAAGGCGCAATCGAGCGCGTTGCGGATCGGACGGGAGAGCGGCAGCGCGGCAAGGTCGGAGCGATTCAGCCCGCGCGCGACATGGTCCGACAACGCCCATAGCTCGGCCATCGCCTGGTCGCGGAGCGCCGGATCGCTTTCGTGCGGTTCGCATTCACCGCGCCCGACATGACCGTCGGCGGCGATTTCCGCGACCATTATCTGACTATGCCGAAATTCGATCCGCGAAATCCGAAACGGCTCGCGCAGCGGGATATTCTCCGCGAACACATGCAGCGAGGGTGCGGCCGGCTGGCCGGAGCGGGACATCATCGGCGTTCCTGTAGCGACCGTCTATCGAACCCGGCATTGCACCGGCCGCCAATGACATCAAATGTTCAATTATTTGTCAATGTAAAATATATAACATGCCTGACCATCGCCCCACCGTCACCCGACCCGCCGCGCTCAGGCCGATTCCGACCGCGTCCGGGTCGATTCCGACCGCGTCCGGGCCGCTTCCGCCACGATCCAGTCGCGCAGCAGGCGGAATCGCGGATAGGCGAGCCGGTCGTGCGGATAGACGAGATAATAGGCCAATCGGCTTTGCAACGGCCGGTCGACCGGAATGACAAGCGCGCCGCTCGCCAGTTCCTGCGCGACGAGGAAGCGCGGCATCATCGCCACGCCGCCGCCCGACACCGCCGCCTGCGCCAGCATCATGAAATGATCGAACCGGCCCGACAATTTCACTGTCCCCGTCACCCCGTTCAGCGCAAACCAGTCTTCCCAGGCGCTCTGGCGCAGCGACTGGCCGAGCAGCGGGCAGCCGATCAGGTCGGCCGCGCCGGTGATATCATGGTCGGCCAGAAAGGCCGGCGCGCAGACCGGCACCGATTCTTCGGGAAACAGCAGGTCGTGCGCGGCATTTTCCCAATCGGGCCGACCATAATGGATCGCGGCGTCGAAGCCGCTCGCCGCGAGTTCGAACGGCTCCGACCGCGCGGCCATATTGACCACCATTTCGGGATGAGCGCTGGTCAGTTGCGGCAGGCGCGGCGCCAGCCAGCGCATGCCGAAGCTGGGCAACGTGGCGATGGTGAACTCGCCGTCGCGGCGTTTCGCCATCGCCTCGCCGGTCGCGCGGCGGATCGCGTCGATTGCGGGGCCGATCGCTTCGGCATAGGCCGCGCCCGCTTCGGTCAGCGCGATGCGCCGCCCCGCCCGGTGGAACAGCGCCTGCCCGATAATCTCCTCCAACTGCGCGATCTGGCGGCTGACGGCGCTCTGCGTCAGCCCGGTTTCGCGCGCCGCCAGCGAGACGCTTTCGTGACGCGCGGCGATCACGAAGCTCTGCAGCACGCCGACGGGCGGCAGCAGGCGGCGGCGCAGGTCGTTCATTCCATTTCCTCATAAGCAATTGCCGCATTCTCGTTGGAAGAACGCGCGGCATCTACGTAAGAAATGTGACAGATATCGATAAGGAGTGCAATCATGAGCGTCTCGTTCCGCTCCACCTGCCCCGCCGACGACAGCCTGGTGTGGGAAGGCGCCGCCGACGATGCCACCGCCTGCGCCGCGGCGGTTCGCCGCAGCCGCGAAGCCCAGCCGGACTGGGCGGAAACGCCGCTCGATGCACGAATTGCCGTGGCGAAGCGTTTCGCCACGCTCGCGCGCGAACGCGCCGACGAAATCGCCGCGCTGATTTCCCGCGAAACCGGCAAGCCGCTGTGGGAGACGAAGACCGAGGCGGCAGGCATCGCCGGCAAGGTCGATCTCTCGATCGCGGCACAGGCCGAGCGCGCGGGCGAACGGCTGTCGCCCACCCCCTTTGGGCAAAGCGCGCTCCGGCATCGTCCGCATGGCGTGCTCGCCATATTGGGCCCGTTCAACTTTCCGGCGCATCTGCCGAGCGGGCACATCATCCCCGCCCTGCTCGCCGGCAATTGCATCGTCTTCAAGCCGTCCGAGCTGACGCCGGCGGTGGGTGAGATGCTGGTCGGGCTGTGGCGCGATGCCGGGCTGCCGCCAGGCGTTCTCGAACTGGTGCAGGGCGGGCGCGAAACCGGCGCGGCACTGATCGATTGCGCGATCGACGGGCTGCTGTTCACCGGCTCCGCACGCGCGGGCCTGCATTTCCAGCAGCACTTCGCGGCGCGCGCGGGCTTTCTGCTCGCGCTCGAACTGGGCGGCAACAATCCGCTGATCGCGTGGGACGGCGATGCCGACGTCGCGGCGGAGACCATCGCCCAGTCCGCTTTCCTGACCGCAGGGCAGCGCTGCTCGTGCGCACGGCGGCTGATCGTCCCCGACAATGACGACGGCCGCGCGATCGTCGATGCCGCCGTCGCGCTTGCCGAACGGCTGCGGATCGGCCGCTGGGACGCCGACCCGCAACCTTTCATGGGCTCGCTGATCTCGGCCGAGGCCGCAGCGTCGGTCGATCGGGCAATCGATCGGCTCGCGGCGCAGGGCGGCCGGGTCCTTACCCGCGCGCGGGACGCGCTACCGGGCCGGGCTTTCCGCGCCCCGACGATCGTCGACATGAGCGCGGCGCGGCGCGACGATGAAGAGATTTTCGGCCCCGTTCTGCAAGTGCTGCGCGTGCCCGACTTCGATGCCGCGATCGCGGCGGCGAACGACACCGCCTATGGCCTGTCGGCGTCGCTGCTCAGCGCCGACGACGGCCTGTGGAATCGCTTTCTCGCGCGCTCGCGCGCAGGGGTCGTCAACCGCAACCGGCCGACGAACGGCGCCGCGTCGAACCTGCCCTTCGGCGGCTCCGGGGCGTCGGGCAACCACCGCCCCAGCGCCTGGTATGCTGCCGATTATTGCGCCTATCCGGTGGCGAGCGCCGAGGCCGCGTCGCTCCAGCCCGGGCAACCCGACCTTTCGCCCTTTCTGGAGCCCGGCCCCGCAGCGTAGCGCCGTTTGCCCGCCCGCGGATTGCTTGCTTCTCGATGACGTCAGATTTATGAAATCACGATAGCAATGTTCCAATAGAGAGCGGAATGCCGGACATTTTCGAGCGCCTGGAAGCGGAAAACGAGACCTACACCGCGGCGGAGCGCCAGATTGCGCTCTTTCTCCTCAACAATCGCGACCTCATTCCGTTCGAGACCGCCGCCTCGATCGCCAATCGCCTCGGCGTCAGCGCGGTGACGGTGGGGCGCTTTTGCCGGATGCTGGGTTTCCAGCATTTCCGGGAGTTGAAGGAGCAATTGCGCAGCTCCGCGAACCTGCCCTGGCTGCAAGGAAATGAATTCCAGGAATTTCTGTCCGACTTCAGCGACAGCGACAAGCGCCGCAAGACGCTGGAGCGCGAAATCGAACTGATGGTGGCCGTCTACGAACGGTCGCAGAATAAGGTGTGGAAGGATGCGGTGGCGCTGATCGCAGCCGCCGAACGCGTCCAGATCGTCGGTTTCCAGACCGAACGGGGAATTGCGGCGCTGCTGGCGCATAATCTGCAATATGTCCGCCCCGGCATCGAACTGATCGACGGCTCTTCGGGGCATTTCGCCAATCTTCTCCTTGAGCGTCCCAAGGGCCGCTGCCTGATCATCATCGACATACGCCGCTATTCGAACCAGTCGCGACAACTGGCCGAAAAGGCGGTCGAGGCCGATATTCCGCTGATCATCATCACCGACACGCTGTGCGACTGGGCGCCGCGCCTGACCGCCCATACCTTGACCGCCGACGCCGACGGTGCGCTGTTCTGGCATTCGTCGGTGCCGATGGTGGCGCTGCTCAACCTGCTGATCAACGATGTGGTCGGCAAGAGCGGCGGACATGACGTCGAGCGCCGGCTGGAACAGGTCAGCACGCTCTATGATGAATTCACCGGCTTCGTCCGCCCCGGCCGCAGCCGCGGCGCGCCATCCTGAGGCGGCTCAGCCGCAGATAACGGCGGGTGACCGGCGGACGTGCCCAAGGGACAGCAAGGGAACCTACATTCCGGCTGCGAATGAATAGCTGCGGATCGATTGATGGAATTTCGCCCGATTGCGCCGCATCGGGGGCGTACCACAATCGGCGAGGCACCCATGACGAACCAGATCAGGCCGCATCATTTGGAAGAGATGCTGGCGGCTATCGTCGGCCCCGATCGGGCCGCGCGCGCGCTCGATCGGATCGCCGTCCCGGCGGCGGTGGACTGGTCCCCGGCCGATGGCCGCATATCGGCCGCAATGCTGGCGATGACGCTCAATATCCTTCTGTTTTCCGATCTCTATGAGCGGGTGCCGACGGCGCGCCGCTGGATCGAGGCGCAGGCTGCGGAGGGATCGGCGCAATGGCTCGATCATGGCGCGCTTCGCACGATCCGCTTTCCCGGCCGCGGAACCGGCGCGTTGCCCGGCGGCATCGATGCCTTTGCCCGCATTCTCCTCCCGCTGGGCTATGAGGCCGCGGCCGATTACCCTCTGCCCCGGCTCCGGATGACCGGCCGCGCATTCCGGCATCGCGACCTCCCCGACGCGGTGCCGCAGTTCTTCGTCAGCGAATTGCACGTCGACCAATTCGACGCCGTCTTCGCCGATGCCGCGAACCGGGTGTTCGGGTCGAGCCACGACCCGCTGTCGCCGCTGTCGCGGGCGTTGCTCGACCTTCTGGGCCAGCAAGGCTGGCTGACGCGCCAGCAGGCCGGCAAACTGCTCCCCGCGATCGTGGGGGCCTTTTCGCGCACCCACGATATTCCGCACCTCGCGGATTATACCATTCTGCGCGCCGGCTCGGCCGAGGCGGCGTGGATTGCAACCGAGGGCAACGCCTTCAATCATGCGACGAGCCGCGTCGCGGATGTCGGCGCGCTGGCCGGGCAGCTCCGCCAGCAGGGCTATCCGGTGAAGGAGGCGGTGGAACATTCCGCGTCAGGACGCGTCCATCAAACGGCCTTCCGGGCGGACCCGGTATCGCGGCGCTTTCGCGACGACGATGGCGCGATCGTCGAGCGCGTGGTGCCCGGATCCTTCTATGAATTCATCACCCGCGACGTCGACCCCGCCACCGGCCGGATCGACCTGGCGTTCGACAGCGGCAACGCCACCGGCATCTTTGCCGTGACGCGGGCAGCGGCCTGATCCATGGAGCCGCTGATCGCCGCGCTGACCGCCCTGCTCGGTCCGACCCATGTGATCGGCGATCCGCACGATCTCGCCGGTCTGGCCCGCGATGGGCGCGGCGCCTGCGGCCGCCCCCTGTGCGCCGTGCGGCCGGACTCGGCAGCGCTCGTCGCGCGCACGCTGCACTTGTGCCGGGACTTCGGCGCCGTCGCGGTACCGCGCGGGGCGGGCACGGGGCTGTCCGGCGGAGGCTGCGCCGACGACAGCGGGTCGCAGGTGGTGATCCTGACCGACCGGCTGAACGGTGCGATCACGATCGACGCGGCGAACCGGACCGCCACGGTCGGCGCGGGCGCCCGCCTCTCGGCGCTCAACGCGGCAGCGCGGGGCCATGGCCTGTTCCTGCCCATCGACCTCGGGGCCGATCCCTCGATCGGCGGCATGATCGCGACCAATACCGGTGGCGCGCGCTTGCTGCTCCACGGCGACATGCGCCGGCACGTTCGCGCGATCGAGGTGGTGCTGGGCGATGGCGAGATCGTGCAATTGGGAAGCCCGCTGTGGAAGGACAACGGCGCCCTCGACCTCAAACAGATGTTCATCGGCGCGGGCGGAACGACGGGGATCGTCACCGGCGCGACGATCGCGCTCACCCCCCTGCCCCGGCATCAGGTGACCGCGATGCTGGCGCTGGCCGACGCGCGATCCGCGGTCGATCTGCTTCTGTCGGCGGAAAGCCACTTCGGGACGCTGCTGACGGCGTTCGAGGGGATGTCGATGGCGGCCGTCCAGGCCGCGCTGGATCATGTCCCTGGTCTCGCATCCCCCTTCCCGCATGCCCAGCCCGGCTATGTCGCGATGCTCGAACTGTCCGGAAATGCGGTGTGCGATACGGCGACGCTCGAAACCGCGCTGGCGGAATGGTGCGCGCCCTTCCTGCAGGCGGAGGGGCCTGTTATCGACGCGGTGGTCGACAGCGGGGGACGGCACTGGGCCGTCCGCCACGCCATTACCGAGGGCATTCGCAGCCGGGGCAGCGTCATCGCGTGCGACATCGCCGTGCGGCGCGGCGACATCATGGCATGCCGCGCGCATCTGCTGACCGAGGTCGCCGCGCGCTGGCCCGACCTCGCGGTCCATGATTTCGGCCATATCGGGGACGGCGGGCTGCACTTCAACCTGGTCTGGCCGCATCAGCTGGGCGCCGCACCCACGGGCCTGGCCGAAGCGGTGCGGACGTGCGTTTTCGACATCGTCGTGCGCCATTACGGCGGCAGCTTCAGCGCCGAGCACGGCGTCGGCCCGCGCAACATCGATCATTACCGGCGGCTGGTTCCTGCTTCGATCCAGACGCTTTCGACCCGGATCGCCGATCAATTTTCCGCCCCGAATGCAATTCTTGAGCAAGGATGAAAGCCATGTCCATATCCCCCCTTCTGCCCGTCTATAATCGCGCCGAGCCGGTGTTCACCCATGGCGAGGGCGCGTGGATCGTCGCCGACGACGGCCGCCGCTTTCTCGACTGTGTGGCCGGTATCGCGACCAACGCGCTGGGCCACGCCCATCCGCGGCTGGTCGATGCGCTGACGCGGCAAGCCGGAAAATTGTGGCATATTTCGAACGTCTTTCGCGTGCCTGGTCAGGATGAACTGGCGAAGAAGCTGATCGCCGCCACCTTTGCCGACACCGTCTTCTTCGCGAACAGCGGAACCGAGGCGATCGAATGCGCGCTGAAGATGGCGCGCAAATATCACGCGGCCAAAGGCCGGCCGGAGCGGATCGACGTCATCGGCTTTGGCGGATCGTTCCACGGGCGCAGCTATGCGGCGGTGAACGCATCGGGGAATGCCGCCTATCTCGACGGCTTCGGTCCGCGCCTGCCGGGCCATATCCAGCTTTCGGTCGACGACCTGCCCGCGCTGCTCGCGGCGATTGCCGCGCCGACGACCGCCGCCGTCATCGTCGAGCCGGTGCAGGGCGAAGGCGGCGCGCGCGCGCTGTCCGGCGAATGGCTGCAGACGGTCCGCCGCGCCTGCACGGAAGCGGGCGTGCTGTTGATCCATGACGAGGTGCAATCGGGCATGGGCCGGACCGGAAAGCTGTTCGCGCATCAATGGTTCGACGACGCCGCCCCCGATATCATGGCGATCGCCAAGGCGCTGGGCGGCGGCTTTCCCGTCGGCGCCTGCATCGCGACCGAAGAGGCGGCCAGCGGCATGACCGCAGGCGCGCACGGATCGACCTTCGGCGGCAATCCGCTCGCCATGGCGGTCGCGAACGAGGCGTTCGACCTGATCAGCGCCCCGGGCTTCCTCGACCAGACGGTGGCGGCCGCCGCGCGGCTTCGCGCGGGGCTGGAGGACGTGGCGGCGCGCCACCCGGAGCTGGTGGTCGACGTGCGCGGCAAGGGGATGCTGATCGGCGTCAAGCTGACCGGCAACAATCGCGAATTCATGGCGATGGCCCGCGACAAACTGCTGCTCGTCGCGGGCGGTGGCGACAATTGCGTGCGGCTTCTGCCGCCGCTGAACCTCAGCGAAGCCGAAGCTGACGAAGCGGTGGCCCGCTTTGCGGCGACACTGGAACTGGCGGGCGAGCGCTGGGCGAAACAGGCCGCCTGATCCGCGTTTCGGCGGGCAGGCCCCCATTCCTGTCCGCCGATCAGTTCCCTCCCCCGTCCGTCCGCCGCCGGGGGCGCGAATAGGCGAGATAGAAGACCGTCCCCAGCGCCATCCACAGCAGCAACCGGATCCAGGTGTCCTCGGGCAGGCTGACCATCAGATAGAGCGTGCTGCATATGCCGATGATCGGCAGCAGCGGCGACAGCGGAACCCGGAACGGGCGCGGCGCGTCGGGAAACCGTCGGCGCAGCACAAGAACGCTCCAGCACACGAAGGCGAAGGCAAGCAGCGAGCCGATCGACACCAGTTCGCCCAATATGTCGATCGGGAACAATCCGGCGATCAGCGCGCAGGCGAAGCCGACGATCAGCGTGCCGTGCACCGGGGTGCGGAATCGCGGCGAGATGCGGGCAAAGATGGACGGCACCATCCGGTCCTGTGCCATCACATAGAGGATGCGGCTTTGTCCGTAGAGCCCCATCAGGATCGCCGAAGCGAGCCCGATCACGACGCCGATATTCACCAGCGAGCGCAGCCAGTCGAGATCGCCGCCCGCCGCCGCCAGCGCGACCGACACCGGGTTGGCGACGTTCAGCGTGCGATAATCGGCCATGCCGGTCATCACCAGCGCCATCGCCACATACAGGATCGTGCAGACCGCCAGTGCCCCGATGATCCCCCAGCCGATGTCGCGTTGCGGATTGCGGCTTTCCTGCGCGCTGGTCGAAACACCGTCGAAGCCGAGAAAGGCATAGAAGATCACCGCCGACCCGCGCAGCACCCCGCTCCACCCATATTCGCCGTAATGGCCGGTGTTTTCGGGAATATAGGGGATGAAATGCGCGGTGCGGACATAGGCGGCGCCGAATGCGACGACGAGCAGGATCACCCCCACCTTGATGACCACCATCGCGATATTGGCGCGGTTGGTTTCCTTGATCCCGACGACGAGCAGCGCAGTGACCAGCCCGACGATCAGCGCGGCGGGAAGGTTGAACAGCGCGCCGGTCGCCACCGGATGCCCCGCCGCATCGAAATTGATCGGGGCGGCCGCGATCCATTGCGGAACAGGCACGCCGACGCTCGCCACCAGATCGACGAAATAGCTCGACCAGCCGACCGCGACCGTCGAGCAGGCGACCAGATATTCGAGCACCAGGCACCAGCCGACCGTCCAGCCGATCAGCGGCCCCGAACTGGCGAGCGCATAGCTGTAGGCCCCGCCGGACTTGGGCAGCAGCCCCGCCAGTTCGCCATAGCAATAGGCGGTGCACAGGCAGACTGCCGCGGCGAGAAGGAAGGAGAGCGAAATGGCGGGCCCCGCATATTGCGCCGCCGCGGTGCCGGTGATGACGAAAATCCCCGAACCGATCGTCGATCCGACGCCTGCCGCGATCAGGTGCCACAGGCCCAGATGCGGGCGCAGCGTCGGTTCGTCGTCGGTATCGACAAGAGTTTGTGCCATGCTCGAAATCCCTCAATGCCGCCATCGACGATCGACGCGGCTCGTCGGCGAACGCCGCGCGGCGACGTTCGAGGTGCGCGTGTCCCGCCCCGTCGATCGAGGCGGGTCGCCGGTTGCGATCAGAATTCGGTGCCGATCTTCAGCCCGAAGAATTGCGGCTTGGTCGGATAGATGCGCCGATACGGCCCGCAAAAAGTCGTCGCGCAATATGTGTTGAGGCTGAGTTGACCGCGCCGGTCGAACAGATTCTGGACGAACGCCTCCACCTTCCAGTCGCCGATCGTCATGCCCGCGGACAGGTCGAAGGTCGCGAAGCCCTTCGTCGATCCGATCGCGGCGAAATCCTCGTCGGTCAGGAAGGATCGGGTGCCGTCCTGAAAGAACATCGACGCCTGAACGAACGCCGTCTTGTTCGCACCGGCCGGGAATTCGTAGCGCGCGGTCACATTGCCCTTCACCCGCGGCTGCACCGGCAGCCGGGTTCCCTTGGGCGCCGCCGCGGGAATCCCCGGAAGGCAGACGATGTTCTGCGTCACCGGGTCGATCTGGCAGAAATTGGTCGCCAGTCGCGCGTCGATATAAGCGATCGCCGCGACCAGGCTGAGGCCGTTCGCGCGGTAGGACAGATCGCTTTCCACGCCATAGATATTCGCGTCGCCCGCATTGTAGATATTGGTGATGCCGTTGTTGTTCAGCGGCACCAGCCCGAACTGCATGTCCTTCCATTTCTGGTAAAAGGCGGCGCCGTTGAAGGTGAAGCGTCCGAGTTCGGCCTTCCAGCCGATCTCGTGATTATAGAGCTTGTCGGCCTTGAACGGATCGACGTTGGGCCGGCGGTTGTTGCCGCCGGGCCGGAACCCGCTCGACAGCGTCGCATAAAGGAGCAGGTCGGGCGTCGGCTTCCAGCTCAGGTTGAACTTGTAGGTATAGCTGTCCTGCCGGGTATTCTTGTCGATGTTGATGCAGAGCTTGTCGGGTGTCGGTGACGGCCGAACACAGCTGTCGATCGCGCTGCCGGTGGCGATGCCCGAGAAGCCGACGATCGAATTCTTCGCCCGGAACCCGCGGACACCCGCCGACAGGGTGAGGTTGGGCCGGATATCATATTCGCCCTGCGCAAAGACCGCATAATCCTTGTCGACCCGGAAGACCCGGGTCATGAAGATCGAATCCGGGTCGCCGGTGCTGGCGGGAAACGGCGTCGCCCAGATCGGCGTGGGGATGCTGCCGATCCCGGCGATATCGTAGTTGGTCCGCGCCGTGTCGGTCTGGCGCTGATAGAAAAGCCCGGCGGTCAGCCTGAACCGATTCTGCGACGGCGACGAGAGGCGCAGCTCGTGCGTTTGCTTCGTATAATGATCGGACCCGTAGAAGGACTGCTGAGGGTCCAGGAAGCCGCCGTTCCCGTCGGGGAAGTAATTGGCGTAATAGCCATAGGTGTCATAGGCGACGGTATAATAGGAATAGTCGGACGTGCTGTCGATCTTGCGTTCGAAATAGCCCCCCGAATAGACCAGATCCCAATTGCTGATCTTGCCCTGGATCGTCAGCGCGGCCTGATACCAGCGATCGAGATTATGCGACGGGAAATAATCGGTGACGTTCAGATCGCCCTTGCGCGGGTCGAACAGAAACCCGCCATGGCTGAGCTGATGCTGGTAGATGAGCTGCGGAGTGACCGTCCAATCCTCGTTCAGGTCGATCCCCAGCGCGATCCGGCCGCCATAGGTTTCGACGTCGTTATAATCCTGTTTGACGAGGTCGTGGTTGTCGACGGTCAGATTGGTATCGGGGTCGGCATCGTCGAGGGTGAAGGTGCGGGTGCCCGGAATATTGTCGATATAGCCGCCCTCCTTCTGGTAGAAGCCGACCACGCGCACGGCAGCGAACGGCGAAAGCGGCAGGTTCAGATAGCCCTCGAGCGAACCACCGAAATCGCCCTTGCCGAACTTGTTCACCTGCGCATCGACCGACCCCGAAAAGCCGGACGGATCGGGCTTGTTGGTGATGATCCGCAGCGTGCCCGACAGCGAACTGGCGCCGAACAGCGTCCCCTGCGGCCCCGACAGCGCTTCGATGCGGGCGATATCGTAGACGTGGAAATCGACCGAGCCGTAGATGGTCGTGACAGGGATTTCGTCGATATACAGGCCGCTCGTCGGCAGCGACCCGGTCTGCAAGCCGTCGCTGCCGCTGGTGACGCCGCGAAAGATGATCTGCGACTGGCTGGGGCCATAGGATTGCGAACTGACGCTGGGCAAAAGCTTCTGATAATCGTCGAAGCTCGCAACCTGGGCATTTTCCAGTCGCGATTCACCCAGCGCCTGGACGCTGATCGGCACGTCCTGGAGATTCTGTTCGCGCTTCTGCGCGGTGACGATGATCTCGTTGTCCGTGCTCCTGGCACCCGCCTCCTGCGCCAGCGCGGTTCCCGAGGTGCATAGGCTGGTCGTTGCCAACATCGCGGCGACCGATGAGCAAAGGATTCTATTCGGACCGTTCATAAACCCTCCCGATATTTTCTTGTTTCCTCTGCCGCCGCTCCCTCGCCTGGGTGCCACGGTCAAATCATCCCCAATGGTCCCCCGCCAGTTGATCGACGATCGCGCTTGCCCCCCAGCGAAGGGGATCGCAGGCAGGCAGACCCGTCTCGTCCTCGGCGCGTTTCAGGGCATCGCGCGCCGCGGCCTCGTCCAGCCGCGACGTGTTCAGGCCGACACCCGCGCCCCGCACCGCCGGGTTGGTGAGGCGGGCGGCCGCCAGATGGACATCGAGCGCCTCGCGCAGCGACGGGCAGGCAAAGTCGCCTTCATAGCCTTGCAATTCCGCGCGACCGGCTTCGTGACAGATCACCAGGGCATCGGGCTGACTGCCGTGGACCAGCCCCAGCGTCACGCCGGCATAGGCGGGGTGCAGCAGCGCGCCCTGTCCTTCGATAATATGCCAATGGTCCGGCTCTGCCGCCGGCGACAGCCATTCGGCCGCGCCCGAAATAAAGTCCGCGACCACCGAATCGATGGCGATGCCGCGGCCGGTGATCATGATGCCGGTCTGGCCGGTCGGGCAGAAGGTCGCGGCCATGCCGCGGCGCGTCATCTCGCGCTCGAGGCTGAGCGCCGTATATTTCTTGCCCACCGCGCAATCGGTCCCGACGGTCAGCAGCCGCTTGCCGGTGCGCTTCTTCCCGGTTCCGGGCCGAAAGACGCGGTCCGGGCGGCGCAGATCATGCAGCGATCGCCCCGTCTCGCGCGCCGCCGCTGCAATCTCGGGATGATCGGCCAGCCGTTCGTGCAGCCCCGCCGCAAGATCCAGTCCGGCGCGAAGGGCCGTGACGAGGTGCGGCACCCAGGCATCGGCGATGAAGCCGCCGTCATTGGCAATTCCGATCACCAGCGTGCGCACGCCCGCCCCCTTGGCAGCGGCGATGTCCATGTCGGGAAGGCCCAGATCGACGCCGCATCCGTCGAGCCGGACCTGCCCCGCGCAGTCTTCCGGCCGCCATTGCGCGAGACCCGATGCGGTCTTGGCCCAGCCGATATCGGGTGCGTCGCCCAGGAAAAGGAGAAGGGGTGGGATCATTCGGTCCTCTGTCAGTTGGTGGTGGGCCGGGGTTGGCGGCGGATGATCTGGCCGGGCAAGGCCCCCGTGGAAGCGCCGTCGCGAAGCACCGCAACCCCGTTGACCCAGACCGCATGGATGCCGACGGGCGGCGCCGACGGATCGGCAAAGCTGGCTCCGTCGGCAATCGTCGCGGGGTCGAACAGGACGAGGTCGGCGGCCATTCCGGGCGCGATGCGGCCGCGATCGGCGAACCCCATATGGCTTGCGGCCAGACCCGTCATCTTATGGACGGCCTGCTCCAGCGTCAGCGCCTTGCGGTCGCGCACCAGCCAGGAATAGATGCGCGGAAACGCACCGGCGCCCCGGGGATGAAGGCCGGAGAGTTGTCCGTCCGAACAGATATTGCTGTGCTCCCAGCCGATGAACGCGGCGACGTCGTCGTTCGACATCGAGCGTGCGATCACGCTGCTGCCCTCCCCCTTGGCGGCCGCCTCGCGATTGAGCGCGAGAAACGCCTCCGCCGGGGCGATGCCGCGCATTCGGGCGACATCGGCGACCGTCTTGCCGACCAGCGACGGATCGGGCGGAAAGCCCGAGAGCGTGAGATCCTCAGGTTTCGCGAGATGGTCGAGCGCGAACTGCGCCGCCTTCAGATCGGTGAAGTCGCGCGCCGGCAGCAGCACGTCGAGGCTCGATTGCCAGCGGTCATAGGGATAGACGTCGGCGGTCACGTCGATGCCGTCGGCGCGCGCGGCGTCGAGGCGCCGAAGCAACGCCGGCGCATCACCCCACCGATCGACCGTTGCGATCTTCAAATGGGAAATCTGGACCGGCATCCCGGTCACCCGGCCGATGGTCAGCAGTTCGTCGATCGCGGCGTCGATGCCGACGTCTTCGCTGCGCATGTGGCTGATATACCGCCCGTGATGGTCCGCCGCGACCTGCGCCAGCGCCAGCACTTCCGCGTGGGTCGAATAGATCGCCGGCTCATATTCCAGGCCGGTCGACAGCCCGATCGCACCGTCGTCCATCGCCTGAGCGACGAGCGTCTTCATCCGCTCGATCTCGTCCGGGCGGGCGGCGCGCTTGGCGTCGGCGCCCATCACGGCCTCGCGAACGCTGCCATGGCCGACATAGGATGCGATATTGACCGCCGCCGGCCTGGCGCCGAATGGATCGAACAGCTGCGTGACTGGCAGCGCGCTGAAGCCGTCCTGTCCGACGACGATCGTCGTGACGCCCTGCCGCACCAGCGTGGACGCCTGCCGCGCCTCGGCGAGACCCTCATCATGATGGCTGTGCGTGTCGATGAAGCCGGGCGCGAGCGTTGCGCCATGTCCGTCGACACGCGCGTCGCCGGGTGCGGCACGACAAGCGCCGACGCAATCGATCCGCCCGTCGACGATGCGGACGGCGCCGGTGCGCGCCGGCGCGCCCGTCCCATCGACAATCGATATGTTGGCGATGAGCGTGCCCGCGCCTTCCCGCGCCGAAGCCTGACCCGCAACCATGATCAAGGGCAGGGCGCACAAGACCGCTTTCGTCCACATCGACCTCTCCCTTTGTGATAATAAATGAACTTATATTTTCTTATGTAATTTTTCTAACATGATTCTCCAGCCGACGCAAGAAGCAATCCATCGGGGGCCAAAGAACAGGCGGGGGCGGAGGCAAGGTGCGCGCACGAGCAATCGAACGGCGACGCCGCGCGGCTTCGCGGGGTATTGCCGGCAAGCGGCGTCGATGACGGATCCGACGCTGATGGTCGGACGCAAGGGAGGTTCTGGAGGATATCCCGCAAACGCGGGAGAAGGCGCGGATGAGGGGAAGAGAGGACGGCGTGTCAATCTTGTGGGATCACGCCCCCTTTTCCCATCATCGCTCGATCTTCGTCGCCAATATGACCGAGGTCGTGGTCCGCTCGACCCCGTCGAGGAGCCCGACGTCGTCGATCAGTTCGTTGAGCTGCCCCCCATCCTCGGCTTCGAGCATCGCGATGATGTCATATTCGCCGCTGATCGCGTGGATCGCCTGCACCTGCGGCAGCGCGGCGAGCGCCTGTTCGACCTCGCGGTGATAGCGCGGCAGCGTCTTGATCATCATGTGCGCGCGGACGCGGCTGGCGGCGAAGGCGTGGCCGAGGCGGACGGTGTAGCCCGCGACGACCTTGTCCTCCTCCAGCCGCGCGAGGCGCGAGTATATCTGCCCGCGCGAAATGCCGAGTTCCTTGGCGAGCTGCGCGATCGTCTGGCGGGCATCGTCGCGCAGCAGGGTGAGCAGCCGCTCGTCGATCTCGTCGAGACTGACACCGCCGCTCGCCATCAATCGGCCAGCTTCTCGTCGGCGAAAACCGCTGTTTCAGGAGACCCCCCGGCGCTCATCCGGCCACGATACATGCCGAGGTCGTTGATGGCAAAGGCGGGGTGCCCGTCGGGGCCCATCGCGATCAGCCCGCCGTCGCCGCCGATCGCGCCGACCGCCATGATCGTATCCTGCGCCGCGTCCTTCAGGCTCTCGCCCTTCCATGCGACGCGGTCGCAGACCTGCCGCGCCGCGCTCTCGCGAATGAAATATTCGCCCGATCCCGTCGCCGACACCGCGCACTGGCCGTTCTTGGCATAGGTGCCGGCGCCGATGATCGGCGAATCGCCGATGCGGCCCCAGCGCTTGCCGGTCATGCCGCCGGTCGAGGTCGCGGCCGCGAGATTGCCGTCGGCGTCGAGCGCGACCGCGCCGACAGTGCCGAACAAATGGGTCGGATCGACCGCGGCCTGCTGGCGTTTGCGCCACGCGAGCAGTTGCTGCCAGCGCTCCTCGGTACGGAACCAGCCGGGTTCGACCTGTTCGAGTCCCTGCTCGACCGAAAATTTGTCGGCGCCCGCGCCCGCGAGCATCACATGCGGGCTCTTGTCCATCACCGCGCGCGCGAGGTCGACGGGATGGCGCGTGCGGGTGACCCCCGCCACCGCGCCCGCCTTTTGCGTCTTGCCGTCCATGATCGCGGAGTCGAGCTCGTTACGGCCGTCGGCGGTGAACACCGCGCCGCGCCCGGCGTTGAACAGCGGATTATCCTCGAGCACCCGCACCGCGGCGGCCACCGCGTCGAGCGCCGGGCCGCCCCTGTCGAGCACGGCGCTGCCCGCGCGGAGTGCTTCGTCGAGACCGGCGCGATAGGCTTTCTCCTTCTCGGGGCTCAGCGACCCGCGCTCGATCACCCCGGCGCCGCCGTGAATCGCGAGCGACCAGCGCGGCACTTCGGCAATCGCGCCCGCGCGCGCGGCGTAATTGCGGACGAAGATGGGACGATCGACCTGCCCCGACGGCAGATGGACGACCGAGTCCGGCCCGACGCCGGTGACCCTGATCCGCGGCGCGTCGAGCGGGCCGCGCCCGGTCACGCCGCGCAGCCCCGCCCCGTCGACCACCCAGGCATAGCCGTCGGGCGCGGTCGCGTAGATGCGCGCGGTCCCGTCGGGCTCGACCGCGAGCGCGGCGCTTTCGTCGACCCCGAGCCCGATCATCGCGGGCGCATCGGCCGGGCGATCGGCCTCGGCCTTGGCGACGAAGGCGAACAGGCGGCCAAGCCGGTCGCGCTCCTTGAAATGGGTATCGGTGACGATTCCCTTGAGCAAAGCGAGGTGCAGGAAATCGCCCTCGATCGTGTTCGCGGGGCCGAACGGGTCGGCGAGCGCCGCGTCGCTGGTGATGCTGCCGCCGTCCATCGCGCCGTACAGCTTCTCGCCCTGCATTGCGAGCCCGGCGCTGGTGCCTGCAAGCGGCTTGCCCGCCGCGACATGCGCGTCGAGGATCTCGTTCACCGGGGTGCCGCGCCAGAAGCGGACATAGCGCGCCTGGTCGCCGCCGGCGATGAAGATGCCGTCGGCCTTGCGCAGCCGGTCGAGGATTTTCGGATCGGTCGATTGCGAACGATCGTGGAATACGAAGATTTCCGCCGACTGGATGCCGCCGACGTCGTGGAAGAATTCCTGCCCCATCTCCTTGCCGTAGGAGGCGCTGATCACGACGATATGGCCGTTCCCGGCCTTGGCGAAGAACCATTTCATCGCGTCGATATTACGGTCGCCGCCACCCATCAGCAGCAGGCCGCCCGACACCAGCCCCGGCGTCGGCGTGCCGAGCTTGCCGAAGACATAATGTTCGACCGGCTGCACCTTCGCCTCCTTCGCGGCGGCGGGAACGAGCGGCAGCGCCGCAAGCAGCGCCAATAAAGTCAACAGCCAGTTCAGCCCGATCCTGCGCGGCATCTTGATCCCTTTCCTCGCCTCCGGTGACGACGTGATGTTACATAATGATCGCACCATTAGACAATATGATTTCCGGATGTGTCATATTGGTTGAAATTTTCGGCGATTTCTGGTCCAACGAACAGCATGTCCGACCGCAGAATCGTCGCGGCGGAGCAGTCAGGGGTGTGTGGGATGACGGTTTTCGGCAAAAAGACTTTTCGCATATTGCTCGGCCTCGGCGCATCGCTGCCGGCGCTCGCGGCGCCTGCCTATGCGCAGGAGGCGTCCGATACGGGCGGCGAGGAGATCATCGTCACGGGGTCGCGCATCCCGACGATCAAGGATCAGGGCCCCTCGCCGGTCACGACGATCGATTCGGACACGATCCGCGCCAACGGCTATACCAGCGTTCCCGAACTGCTCGCGGCGATGACGCAGAACAGCGGCGAAACGCAGAGCCCGCAGTCGGGCAGCAGCGCCGACTTCACCCCCGGCGCGCAGCAAGTCGACCTGCGCGGGCTCGGCCCCAACCATACGCTGGTGCTGGTCAACGGCCGCCGCATCGCGGATTTCCCGCTGCCCTATATCGGCCGCAGCAACTTCACCGACATCTCGAACATCCCGGTCAGCCTGATCGACAAGGTCGAGATCTTGAGCGGCGCGGGATCGGCCATCTATGGCTCCGACGCGATCGCGGGCGTCGTCAATTTCAAGATGAAGGAAAAGCTCGACGGGCTGACGCTCGACTATCGCCACGGGCGCACCGAGCATGGCGGGGGCATGTCGCACCGCTTTACCGCGACGGGCGGCTGGTCGTCGGGGCGCTTCAACATCGTCGGCGGCATCGAATATCTCGATCAGCGGCCGCTCTGGGGCTATGACCGCGCGATCCAGGACAGCACCGCCGACGCCCCCACGGCATCTTCGCAGGCCCCGCGGCGCACCTTCCTGCGCTACGACATAGAGAATGACACCTATATCGATCCCGGTGCCGCAACCTGCGCGCCGCTCGCCTATCTCAACCGCGGGACGACCATCTATGGTTCGCGCCCGCGCTACGGCGACTATGACGACGCGCTCGGCGACTATGGTCCGGGCTATTATTGCGGCAGCCGGGAATCGATCGGTTACGGCACGATCATTTCGGGTCGCAAGGGCTTCAACAGCTTCGGCACCCTGTCCTACGAACTGTCGGACAATGCGAAGCTGTTCGCCGATTTCCAGTTCGGGATCAGCAAGGTCCGTTTGATGTACGACGTGACGAGTTGGGGCTTCGAAAGCTCGTCGTCGAGCACGAACAACAGCTTCTACAATGCGTTCGACGGCACGATCGACGATTGGGAGCGGCAGTTCACGCCGGAAGAGACCGGCGGCTTCGAAATGCAGCGCAGCAAGCAGACGACGTACAGCATCACCCCCGGCATCCGGGGCAATTTCGGCAAGAGCTGGAATTATGAGCTGTCGTTCAACTACAGCCGTTACCAGTCGGTGGTTCGCTGGCCGCAGATCATCAACCAGAAGGCGCAGGACCTGTTCCTCGGCCCCCGGCTCGGGTTCGACGAGGATAGCGGCTATCCGATCTACGACGCCGATCCGACGCGTCTCTATACGCCGCTGACACGCGCGGAATATGAGAGCATCTCGGCCGATACCGTCTATCGCCCATACAGCTGGACCAGCAATCTGCAGGCGACGCTGACCAACGGCGAATTGTTCCAGCTTCCCGCCGGGCCGGTCGGCTTCGCGGCGGTCGCCGAATATGGCAAGCAGGGCTATAACCTCCGCCCCGACCCGCTCGCGCTCACCGACTATTATTACAGCTGGAAGGACAGCGACGGCGTCGGCAAGCGCAGCCACGCCGCGATCGGCGGCGAAATCCGCGTGCCGGTGCTGGAGTTCGTGACCGTGACCGGCGCCGGGCGCTACGACCATTTCCGCTTCGGCGGCGGCAGCACCGGCAAATTCACCTATAACGGCGGGCTGGAGGTGCGGCCGACGAACAGCCTGCTGCTGCGCGCCGCCTATGGCACCGCCTTCCGCGCGCCCGACCTCCATTATGTCTTCACCGGGCCGGGCAATGTCGAGGGCAGCGTCAACGACTATGCGCTTTGCGCCGCGGAAGGGCAGGACATCGAGGATTGCGATTATTCCGACATCGGGGTGGTCGTGAACCGCACGGGCAACCGCAACCTCAAGTCGGAAACCGGCCGGACGCTGACCGCCGGGCTCGTCTTCGCACCGTCGAGCCGGCTGCACGTCTCGGTCGACTATTTCCGCGTCACGCTCGACAATCAGGTCGACGACCTGAGCCTTGATACGCTCGCGCGCGCCGAAGCCGATTGCGACGCGGGCGACCTCGATCCAAGCTCGCCGACCTGCCTCGACGCCTATGCGCGCATCACCCGTTTCCCCAGCAATATCCAGGACGGTCAGATCGCGTCGATCCGCGTCAACCCGATCAACATCGCGCGCGAGAAGACGAGCGGCATCGACCTTGCCTTCCGCGGCAGCGTGCCGACGGGAATCGGCACCTTCACCCTGTCGCTCGCACACAGCCATGTGTTCAAGCACACGTTCCAGCAATATCCGGGCGATGCGTTCATCAACAAGCTGGCGGCGGACAGCGGCTATTATCTGCCGCGCGACAAGTCGAACGGCAGCATCACCTATGAAAATGAGGGCTTCCAGCTCACCCTGTCGGGCACCCGCCTCGGCAAGCTGCCCAACTATGATGAGGATGCCTATATCAAGGCGAGCTACCTCTTCAACGCGACGATGCAGTATGATTTCACCGACCATCTGCGCGGGTCGCTGACGGTGCGCAACCTGTTCGACAAGATGCCGGTGAAGGATCCGACCTGGTCGAGCTATCCCTATTACAACACAAGCTGGTTCGACAGCATCGGGCGGAGCGTGTTCCTGCAGCTCACCTACAAGCTCGGCGGCGCGGGCCTGTAGGATTGTCCGTCGATGAGCGAAACGGCATCGATGCGCAAAGCGTCGATGCCGCTTTCGCGGCGATGGGGATGACGCGGCTGGAATAATTGGTGTCCCTTCGGCGCCCCCATGCGTCTATGGGCTTATGCCCATAGTGTATCCAACGCCGCCGACCGCCCATGCAGCCCGCTAGAGACAAGCTGGATCTCGGCCGCCGCTGGCGCCCCGCGCTGCTGTCCTATTTCCTGCGGCGCGTCGGCGATCATGCCGAGGCCGAGGATCTGACGCAGGAATTGCTGGCGAAGCTGCTGGGGCATGGCGACGGCGATTTCACCTCACCCGAAGCCTATATTTTCCAGATGGCATCGAACCTGCTGGCCGACCGCGCCCGACGGATGAAGGTTCGGTCGCGATATCGCGACATGGTCGGGCGCAGCGAAGAGATGGGAATCGATCCCATCGATCCGTTTCGCATCGCCGCGGGGCGCGCCGAACTTTCGACCCTGTCGCGCACGCTCGCCGCGCTGCCCGAGCGCACGCAGACGATCTTCATCCTCTATCGCCTCGAAAATCTGGGTCAGGACAAGATCGCCGAGGTGTTCGGCATATCGGTCAGCGCGGTCAAGAAGCATGTCGCGCGCGCCATGGCCGGGCTGATGAAGGATATGAGGAAAGCGCCATGAACGACGCGGCAAACCTCCGACCCGACGAGGATGCGGCCATGGAAGCGGCCGCGCTCTGGTGCATCCGCCTTGCCGAGGACGATCTGGCCCCGGCCGAATGGGATGAATTCGAGGCCTGGCTCGCTCTGCCGGGCCATGCCGACCTGTTGCAGGATGCGGCGCGCGTCTGGCGGGAATCGGGCGCGATCGGCGATTGGCCCGAGATCATCGCGCTGCGCAGCAAGGCGCTGTCGCAATTCCGCCAGCAGAGCCAGAAGCGTTGGCTGTCCGGCACGCCGGGACCGTTGCGCCGGGGCGCCGCCTGGGCGGCCATGCTGTTGCTCGCGGTGGCGACGGCCGGCATGTGGTATGTCACCCGGCCCGACGCGATCGAAACGGGCGTCGGCGAACGGCGGGTCGCGCTGCTCGACGATGGTTCGCATGTCTCGCTCGACGCGACGACGAGCATGACCGTGCGGATGAAGGACGAAGCGCGGCAGATCGAACTGGTCGAGGGCCGCGCAAAGTTCGACGTGGCGAAGGATCCGCTGCGCCCCTTCACCGTCGCCGCGGGGGACAAGCTGATCGTCGCGGTCGGCACCTCGTTCAGCGTCGAGCTGGTCGACGGCGAGGTGCGCGTGATCCTCTATGAAGGTCAGGTCGAGGTGCGCGACCGCGCCGATACCACGCGCTCGGCGGTGCCCGCGCGGCGACGGCTGATGATGACGGCGGGCAGCGAACTGGTCGACACGGTCGGATCGGCCGCGCCGCCGCAGGTCAGCCGCCCCGATCTGTCGCAAACGCTGAGCTGGGAACTGGGCCTGATCAGCTTCGACGACGAGCCGCTGGCGGGAGCGGTCGAGCGCATGAACCGCTATTCGGCGCGGCGCATCCGGCTCGCCGATCCGACGCTCGGCGCGATTCGGGTCGACGGCATGTTCCGCGCCGGCGACGTCGATGCCTTCGTCGAGGGCGTGACCGCGCTTCATCCGGTGCGGCAGCGCATCGTCGGCGACGAGGTGGTGCTGGAGTCGCGATAAAATCATGAGGGCAGATGTCCCTTTGCCGTGATCATGCGTCTTTCTGTTCGATCGCCCGGGATCGATCGGGCGCGACAGGGGGGAATGAAGCCAATGTTCAGCCATGCACTTAAAAGCTCGATCGCGGCCGCCGCGCTTGCCGCCGCGATGTCGTCGGTTCCGGCCATCGCGCAGGAGCGCACCTATGACTTCGCGCTTCCGGCGCAGGATCTGCAGACGAGCCTGAAAGCGTTCGCCCGCGTCTCGGGGCAGCAGATCAGCTTCGACGGCAGCGCCGTCCGCGGCAAGCGCGCGCCCGCGCTCAAGGGCAGCTTCACCGTCCGCGACGGGGTCGCACGGCTACTCGCGGGTTCGGGGCTCGAGGCGAGCCGGGGGCGTTCGGGCATCCTCGTCATCCGCCCGGCCGCGAAGATCGCCGACGCCTCGGGCGCCGCCTATTTCGAAGCGCAGGCTGCCGAAGCGCCCGCCGACGACATCATCGTCACCGGCAGCCGCATCGCGCGGCAGGTCGTCACCGACTCGCCGGTGCCGATCGTCGCGATCAACGAAGAGGATATCCAGTCCTCGGGCGCGACCGAATTGTCGGAGATCCTCGCCGATTATCCCGGCGTGACGCCGGGAACCAACCTCGCCAATTCGAACAGCCAGATCAACGCCGCGGGCATTTCGTCGATCGACCTGCGCAGCCTGGGGAGTGACCGCACGCTGACGCTGATCGATGGCCGCCGTACCGTGTCGAACCGCATCACCGCGAACACCGTCAGCCTGAGCTCGATCCCCACCCTGTTCGTCGAACGAGTCGAGGTGATCACCGGCGGCGCATCGGCGGTCTATGGCTCCGACGCGATCGCGGGGGTCGTCAACATCATCACCCGCGACAAGTTCGACGGCGTGCGCCTGGGCGGCCGCGCCGGCATTTCGAGCCGCGGCGACAGCCAGCGGCTCAACCTCGACCTGCTCGTCGGCCAGAAGCTGTTCGACGACCGCGTGTCGCTGGTCGCCGGCGCCAGCTATGAGAAGGAAGCGGGTGTCATGGGCAGCCAGCGCGCCCGCACGCTCGAATCCTTGTCCTACAGCCAGAGCGCCGACGGCAATCCCGACAACCAGGGCGACCTCGGCATCAACCGGCCCGCGCGGAGCAGCAGCACGCCCGGCGGGCGCTTTCTGTCGAGCTCGACCGCGGGCGGCGGCTATTTCGTCTATGACGCGGACGGCAATCTCTATCGCGCCACCTCAAGTGCGGTTTACGGATGGGAGACGCGTCCCGATCTTCAGTTCAGCGCGCCGCGCACCTCCTATCTCGCCGCGGCCAAGCTGACCGCCGACCTCGGCAGCGGTATCGAGGCCTTTGCGCAGGTCCAATATTCGAAGATCAAGACGCGCGCCGCGCGCGGCGGCGCCGAGACCGCTGCCTATGACGACGAATTCGGCGATCCGAACGACCTCGACGAGGTCGGCCGCATCCCGCGGAACAACCCCTTCGTTCCCGACGAAATCCGCGCGCTCGCTTCGTCGTCGGGCGTCCAATGGTCGCGCCGCTTCACCGAACTCGGCGATTATCAAATCCTCAACGATCGCCAGACGTGGCGCGGCTGGGCCGGGCTACGCGGCAAGATCGGCGACAATTGGAACTGGGAATTGAGCTACGGCTACGGCCGTTTCCACCAGCAGCAGGACCGGATCAACGTCCTCAATTTCCAGAATCTGCAATATGCGCTGAACGCCGAATATGATCCCGCCGCGCCCGGCGACCTCAGCCGCGTGCGCTGCGTCGACGCCGATGCGCGCGCCGCGGGCTGCAAACCGATCAACATCTTCGGCCCCGGATCGATCACCAAGGAGGCCGCCGATTATGTCCGCGCCGACCTGATCCTCGACGGGCTGATGCGCCAGGACGTGGTCCAGGGCTATATGAGCGGGGCGCTGTTCGAGCTTCCGGCCGGGCCGCTGTCGGTCGCCTTCGGCGGCGAATATCGCCGCGACTGGCAGCGCTCGACCACCGACCCGGTGACGCGGCAGGGCTTCGGCTCGGCGTCGTTCATCGCCGAATATGAAGGCAACATCAAAGCCAAGGAGGCCTTCGTCGAGGTCAATATCCCGGTGCTGCGCGACCAGCCCTTCTTCCACCGCCTGTCGCTCGACGCCGCTGCCCGCTATGGCGATTATAATATCCGCAACGTCGGATCGGTGTTCAGCTATCGCTTCGGCGGCGAGTGGGCGCCGGTCGCCGATATCCGCTTCCGCGGCCAATATGCCCGCGCCCAGCGCGCGCCGACGGTCACCAACCTTTATTCACCCCTGCGCGACGACGCCGATTCGGTCGTCGACTTGTGCAGCGGGGTGACCGCCGCGACGGCCGGAACGGTCGCCGACAATTGCCGGTCGATCCCCGGCATCGCCGCCGAAATCGCGGCGAACGGCGTCTTCCTGCAGGACTCGACCGGCATCAAAGGCCCGTCGTCGGGCAATCCCGACCTCAAGGAAGAGACCGCCGACACGCTGTCGCTTGGCGCGGTGGTGACGCCGACCTTCCTTCGCGGGCTGTCGCTCACCGTCGATTATTTCAAGATCAAGGTGCGCGATGCGATCGCGTCGCTCGACGCCGACCAGCTGCTGCGCGAATGCCTCGGCAATCCCGACGGGCTCACCGACAATTTCTTCTGCAACGAAATCACGCGCAATGGCGAAGGCCAGATCACCCAGATCATCAACCGCGACCTCAACCTCAACAAGATCGTGCGCTCGGGGATCGACGTCGGGCTCGACTATCGCTTCGACGCCCCCCAATGGCTGTCGTCGACGGGCAAGTTCGACGTCCGGCTGCTCTATTCGCGCCTGCTCGATTTCTACACCGTCTTCGACGGCGTGAACGGCGTGTCGACCACCGATTCGAAGGGCGAGATCGGGGCGTGGGTGAACACCGGCCAGGCGCAGTTCGGCTATCGCGACGGCGGCCTCCGCCTGCGCTGGAAGATCCGCTACACCGGCAAGGCGGTCGACAGCAACCAGCGGCTCGCGGTTGCCGAGGCGGCCGGGTCGAACCCGCCCTTCCTGCACGTCGGCGACCGGGTGCGGCACGATTTCTACGCCAGCCTGGAGGTGCCGTCGGCGGGGCGCGACTTCCGCATCTATACCGGCGTCAACAATGCGTTCGACAGCAAGAGTCCCTTCCTGCCGACCGGCACGGTTTCGGGAAGCTCGCAGAATATCACCGGCGACTATGACGAGATCGGCCGCTATTTCTATGTCGGGTTCGAGGCGAAATTCTGATCCGCCGCGCGTGTTCCCGCCGCCGCGCTCCCGGCGGCGGGGCCCGTCCCATATTTTGACACTGGAGGTTAGCCGATGATCCGCCGCGCCCTGCTCGCCAGCCTTGCCGCCCTGTCGCTGATGGTTCCCACCGCCGCATCGGCGCAGTCGCTCGAAGGCGTGAAACGCCCCGAGGGAGAAGCGAAACCCGAAGGCTATCTGGCAAAAGGCAGCGTCGATTATCGCCTACTCGTCGGCCCGCCACCCGCGCCGGATTCGCTGCTCGACCAGATCGACATGAACATCTCGCAGCGCTTTCAGGCCGCGGTCGCGCCTGATCGTTGGGAAACCGCACAGCTCGACAGCAAGATGGTCTATCCGCGCTTCGCCGACGCCTTCGGACGGCCGATCGACCGCGCGCACAGCCCGCGGCTGATCCAGCTTCTCAACCGCGTCATGCGCGACGCCGCCGACCCGGTGTGGACCGCCAAGGAGATTTTCCAGCGCCCACGTCCCTATCAGCGCTATCAGCTCAACCGTCGCTGCGGCAGCAGCCCGATCCCCGCGCCGGACAAGGAGCCGCGCGGCGGGTCCTCCTATCCGTCGGGGCACACGGTCTATGGCTGGGCGACCGCGCTGCTGCTCGCCGAGGTCGCGCCGGACCGCGCGCCACAGATTCTCGAGCGCGGGCGCGACTATGCGCTGAGCCGCGTCATCTGCGGCTATCATTTCCCGACCGACACCGACGCCGCGCGCGCAGTCGCCGCGGCAGTGCTGACCCGGCTGCGCGAGGTGCCGGCTTTCCGCGACGACCTGCTCGCGGCCCAGGCCGAATATGATGCGGCTTCAGCAGCTCCAGCCGAACCGGCGCCGCCGGAAGCGCGTCCCGCACAACCTGTCGAGCCGCAGGGCGAGTGACAACCGGCGGCCGAGCGATCCGTCGCTAAAGCCGCTTGAGCAGCCGTTCGACCGTGGTGCCGAGGGCGTCGCCATTGCCCTCCTTGCCGGTGACGTCGGCTTCGAGCGCGTCGCGGATTTTCTCGATCTCGGCGTCGGTCAGATGCTCGATGCCGACGAATTCGTTACGCGCCTTTTCGAGCACGCGCAAAATCTCGTCGAGCTTGGCCTGCATCGCCGCACCGTCGCGGTTCTGGCTGTTCTGGATCAGGAAGACCGCGAGAAAGGTCATCACCGTCGTCGCAGTGTTCACGATGAGTTGCCAGGTGTCCGAATATTGCAGCAGCGGCCCACTTGCGGCCCAGACGACGATGAACCCGGCCGCCACGATGAAAGTCGCGGGCTGACCCATGATATGCGCGGCGCGCGAGGCGATCCGCGTGAACAGATGCTGCATAGCTCTCCCTCTCCTGTCCGACAAACCGGAAAGGGAAACGCGCAGGGTGGTGAATCGCTCCGTCAGGCGCCGAGGCGCGGCAGCCCGTCCATGATCGCGGTGAGCGCCAGCGCATTCTCGCGCTCCATCGCGCTGTGCCCGGCGTTGGTGATCATATAGGTGGCGGGCTCGGCCCCCGCGCCGCGCAGCGCATCGACCAGCCGCGAGGCCTGCGTCAGCGGGCAGACCTGATCGAAGCGGCCGTGGACGATATGCACCGGGATCGACGCGAGCGTCGCGGCGTTGCCGAGCAGATGGCCGGGGGCGATGAACAGGTTATTCGCGAAATAATGCGCCTCGATCTGCGCGAAACAGAGCGCGAAATCGGCGTCGCCGAACTTGCCCGTCGATGCGGTCTCGGGAATCATGTTCGAGATCACCCCTTCCCACAGCGACCAGGTGAGGGCGGCGTGGAGTTGTCTCTCGCGCTCCTGTTCGGTCGCGGGCACCATGTCGAAGATCGCCTTGTACGACGCCATGACGTCGGCGCGCTCGGCGACGGTCAGCACCGACAGCAGTTCGCCCCATTCGTCGGGATAGGCGATATAGGCGCCGGGCGCGGTCAGCGCATGGGGCGCCTCGTGCCACGTCGCGGCATTGCCCTGATAGAGATAGAGCAAGTCCTCCGCCGCACCCAGGAAGATGCCGCGCAGGATCAGGCTGGCGCAATGCTGCGGGAAAGCGATGGCATAGGCCATGGCGAGCGTGCTGCCCCAGCTACCGCCGAAGACGTGCATCCGGCCGCCGATGCCGAGCGCGCCGCGCAGTTTCTCGATGTCGGCGATCAGGTCGGCGGTGGTGTTGTGGGCGAGCGCCGCCGCCGGACCCGCCGCGGCGACATTGGGCTCGCTCTTGCCGCAACCGCGCTGGTCGAACAGGATGACGCGATAACGCGCGGGGTCGAAGAAGCGCGCCATCTCGGGCGAGCAGGCGCCGCCGGGCCCGCCGTGGAGGACCATGACGGGTTCGCCGTCCGCCGGGCCATATTCCTCCCAATAGAGGCGATGCCCAGCCTCCGCATCGACATCGAGCCAGCCTTGCTTGCGCGCCTCGGCCGGCGGATAGGCCCAGCCGTCGCCGATCTTGCTGCTGGTTTCGAGGCGCGAGAAATCCATGGCTCTTATCCTTCAGGGGCGAAAATGGGCGACGAGGGCATAGCGGTCGCCGGGATAGACCTGCCGCGCATAGGTGATGCGCTCCGCGCCGCGCCACGTCCAGCGTTCGAGCGCCATGCACGCCGCGCCCGCCGAAATGCCGAGCGCGACCAGTTCCTTCGCACCCGCATTGAAGGCGGTGATGCGATGTTCGGCCTCGGTCCAGGGGACGTGCGCGAGGAGCCATGAGCCGGGCGGCTCGGCGGCGAAATCGATCTCGGCCGCCTCGGGCACCGCCGACAGGTTGATCAGGCGGCGTTCGAGCGCATAGGCGCGGCCGCCGGCGTGGTGGCGGCACTCGAGCGCGAGCACCTCGCCGCCGTCGATCTGGAGCAGGCGCTTGTCTTCCTCGCTCGCGGCGCGGACCTCGCGGCGGTCGAGGTCAAGGCGATAGGCCTCGCCCTGCGCGGCGATCTCGTCACGGATGTCAGGGATTTCGAGCGCGGCGCGATGGATGCGCGGGTGCGAAACGAAAGTGCCTGCGCGCCGCCGGCTTTCGAGCAGCCCCGCCTCGATCAGCATGCGTAGCGCCCGGTTCACCGTCATCCGCGAGCAGCCGTAACTTTCCATCAGTTGATGTTCATAAGGAATGCGCGTTCCCGGGCCCCACTCGCCCGACATGATCCGCGCTTCGATATCGCGGCGGATTTGCGCGTGGATGGCGCTGCTTTGCTTCATCCCAGCAGCTTCGCCATCGCGGCGCGATAGCGCGCATCGATTGCATCGCGCGCGACGTGGCGCCCGCCCTCGACCTGTTTGACACCGCCGCGCCACACGCAATCGACGCGGCGCGCGCCGCCGCCGAAGATCCAGCTATCGAGGATGGCGTCGCCGGTGCGCCCGGCGAAAGCGGGGTCGTCGGCTTTCAGGCTGACGATGTCGGCGGCGGCGCCCACCGCGAGACCCGCCGAGGGCCGTCCGAGCGCCTGCCCGCCGCCCGCGAGTGCACCGCGATAGAGGCTCGCCCCGGTCGACTGCCCCGCCCCGTCCGCAAGCAGGTTGCGGCCGCGATGCGCGAGCCGCTGGCCATATTCGAGCAGGCGTAGTTCGGCGGCGGCGTCGATCTCGACATTCGAATCCGACCCGACCCCGAAGCGCCCGCCCTCGGCGAAGAAGGCACGCCCGGGGAAGAGGCCGTCGCCGAGGTTCGCCTCGGTGATCGGGCAGAGTCCCGCGACCGCGCCGCTGCGCACGATCGCGGCGCGCTCGGCATCGGTGATGTGCGTCGCATGGACGAGGCACCAGTCGGGGCCGACATCGGCGTGATCCATCAGCCATTCGACCGGCCGCGCGCCGCTCCACGCGAGGCAGGCTTCGACCTCGGGCAGCTGCTCGGCGATATGGATATGGACCGGCGCGTCCGGCGCCAGCGCAGTCACCGCCGCCAGCTCGTCGGCAGTCGCCGCGCGCAGGCTGTGCGGCGCGACGCCGACGACCGAGTCGTCGAGACCCGCGACCGCATCGCGCGCCGCTTCGAGCAGCCGCGCATAGCGGTCGACGTCGTTGATGAAGCGCCGCTGGCCCTCCGTCGGCGCGGCGCCGCCGAACCCCGAATGGGCATAGAAGACCGGGAGCAGGGTCAACGCAATGCCGGTCTCGCCCGCCGCCGCCGCGACCGCCTGCGCCATCGCCGCGATGTCGTCATAGGGTTGCCCGTCAACGTCATGATGAAGATAATGAAATTCGCCGACGCGCGCGAAACCGCTTTCGAGCATTTCGGCATAGGCAAGCGCGGCGATCGCCTGCATTCCCTCAGGATCGAGGCGGTCGACGAAGCGATACATGACCTCGCGCCATGTCCAGAAACTGTCGTCGCCGCGTCCCGCGCTTTCGGCGAGTCCCGCCATGCCGCGCTGAAAGGCGTGGCTGTGCAGATTGGGCATCGCGGGCAGAAAAATGGCGTGCCGTTCATCGCCGGAGCCCGCTTCAACGCCGATTTCGACAGCAGAAATTCGCCCCTTTTCAAGGGTCAGGCGCACATTGTTACGCCAGCCTTCCGGAAGCCATGCCTGCTCGCACCAAAGCGCCATCGATCATCCCATCTGGACATCTTTATCCGTCTGCCATTAATGTATATACATAATTGAGTCGGCCAGCAAGCAGGAGAGGGCCCGATGCATAGCGACCGCCTGTGGACCAACGCCCGCCTAGCCACGATGCAGGACGGGCTTCCCGGCCTGGGCATCATCGAGAATGGCGCGGTCGGCATGGCGGCAGGTGCGATCACCTATGTCGGGTCGATGGTCGATGCACCGTCGGCGGCCGAAACGATCGACTGCGAAGGCCGCTGGATCACCCCGGGGCTGATCGATCCGCACACCCATCTGGTCTTTGCCGGCGACCGCATCGCCGAGTTCGAACTGCGCCAGAAAGGCGCCTCCTATGAGGAGATCGCGCGCGCCGGCGGCGGCATCGTGTCGACCGTCCACGCGACCCGCGCCGCAAGCGAGGCCGATCTGGTCGCGAGCGCCCTCCCCCGCCTCGACGCGCTGATCGCCGAGGGGGTGACGACAGTCGAGATCAAGTCGGGCTATGGCCTGTCGGCCGCCGACGAAGCGAAGATGCTGCGCGCCGCCCGCGTGCTCGGCAAGGTCCGGCCGGTGACGGTGCGCACGACCTTCCTCGGCGCGCACGCCCTGCCCCCCGAATATGCGGGCGACGCCGACCGCTATATCGACCTCGTCTGCGAGACGATGATGCCCGAAATCGCGGCGGCGGGGCTCGCCGATGCGGTCGACGCCTTTTGCGAAAATATCGGCTTCACCCCCGCGCAGACCGGGCGCGTGTTCGCCGCCGCCGCGCAGCACGGCCTGCCGGTCAAGCTGCACGCCGAGCAATTGTCGAACCAGCATGGCGCGGCGCTCGCGGCGCGGCATCGAGCGCTGTCGGCCGACCATCTCGAATATCTCGACGGCGACGGCATCGCCGCGATGGCCGAAGCCGGGACCGTCGCAATGCTGCTCCCCGGCGCTTATTATTTCCTGCGCGAAACCAAACAGCCGCCCGTCGCGGGTTTGCGCGCCGCAGGCGTACCGATCGCGCTCGCGACCGACTGCAATCCCGGCACTTCGCCGCTGACCTCGATCCTGCTGACGATGAACATGGCGGCGGTGCAGTTCGGGATGACCGTCGACGAATGTCTGCTCGGCGTGACGCGCCATGCCGCGAAAGCGCTCGGGATGCAGGCCGACGCCGGGACATTGGAGGTCGGCAAGCATTGCGACCTCGCGATCTGGGACATCGAGCGGCCCGCCGATCTGGTCGGCCGCATCGGCTTCAATCCGCTGCACCGACGAATCTGGATGGGACAAGGAACATGGTGACGATCACCCCGGGCGCGATGACGCTCGCCGACTGGAACGCGATTTATGAGGGCGCGAGCGCGGCACTCGATGCGGGCGCATGGGAAGCGATCGACCGGAGCGCCGCCGCGGTCGCGCGGATCGTCGCGAAGGGCGCCCCCGTCTACGGCATCAACACCGGCTTCGGAAAGCTCGCGAGCGTGCGGATCGCCGACGACGAACTGTCGACGCTCCAGCGCAATATCGTGCTCAGCCATGCCGCGGGCACCGGCGCGCCGTCGCCGACGCCGATCGTCCGACTGATGATGGCGCTGAAACTCGCGAGCTTCGGCATGGGTGCGTCGGGGGTGCAGCGCGCAACGGTCGCGATGCTCGAGGCGATGCTCGCCAAGGGGCTGACACCGGTCGTGCCGTCGCAGGGATCGGTCGGCGCGAGCGGCGACCTCGCGCCGCTGTCGCATATGGCCGCGGCGATGATCGGCGTCGGTCAGATCGACGTTGGCGGCAAGATGCTGCCCGCCGCCGAGGCGCTCGCGCAGACGGGACTCGCGCCGCTCGATCTCGGCCCCAAGGAAGGGCTCGCGCTGCTCAACGGCACGCAATTCTCGACCGCCAATGCGCTCGCCGGGCTGTTCCGCGCCGAAACCCTGTTCCGCTCGGCGCTGATCACCGGGGCGCTGTCGACCGAGGCCGCCAAAGGCTCCGACGCGCCGTTCGACGCGCGCATCCATGCGCTGCGCGGCCATGCCGGGCAGCGCGAGGTCGGCGACGCGCTGCGCTGTCTGATGGCGGGATCGGCGATCCGTGCCTCGCACGCCGTCGACGACCCGCGCGTGCAGGACCCTTACTGCCTGCGCTGCCAACCGCAGGTGATGGGCGCCGCGCTCGACCTCTTGCGGCAGGCGGGAACGACGCTGGGCATCGAGGCGAACGGCGTCTCCGACAATCCGCTGATCTTCGCGGATACCGACGAAGCGCTGTCGGGCGGCAATTTCCACGCCGAGCCCGTCGCCTTCGCCGCCGACATGATCGGACTAGCGCTCTGTGAAATCGGCTCGATCGCCGAGCGCCGCATTGCGATGCTCGTCGATCCGGCGCTGTCGGGGCTCCCCGCTTTCCTCACTCCGCGTCCGGGCCTCAATTCAGGCTTCATGATCCCGCAGGTCACCGCCGCCGCGCTGGTCAGCGAGAACAAGCAGCGCGCCTATCCCGCCAGCGTAGACTCGATACCGACCAGCGCCAATCAGGAGGATCATGTCTCGATGGCCGCACACGGCGCGCGCCGCCTGCTCGACATGGCCGACAACGCGAGCGCGGTGATCGGGATCGAGTTGCTCGCGGCGTGCCAGGGGATCGACTTCCACGCGCCGCTGACATCGAGCGACATGTTGGAAGCCGCGCACAAGCATCTTCGTGCCGCCGTGCCGACGCTCGAAGACGACCGGCATTTCCACCCCGACATGGAGGCGGCGACCGCGCTGATCCGCTCGGGCAGCCTCGTCGCGGCAGTACCCGCCAGCCTGCCGGGGGTCGGCTGATGGACTGGCTGCGCGTCCATCGCGGCGATGCGCCGCTCGTGATCGCCTTTCCGCACGGCGGCACCGGCCTCGCGGGGCTCGACGAGCAGTTCGTCTCGCCGTGGCACGCGCAGATCGACACCGACTGGTGGATTGCCGAGCTTTACGCCTTCGCCGCCGACCTCGGCGCAACGACGGTCACGACCGACATTTCGCGCAGCGTCATCGACATGAACCGCGATCCCTCGGGCGCGTCGCTCTATCCGGGGCAGGCGACGACCGAGCTTTGTCCGACCACGACCTTCGACGGCGCCCCGCTCTATCGTTTCGGCGAACCCGACGAGGCGGAGATCACGCGGCGGCTGCATCTCTATCATCGCCCCTATCACGAGGCGCTGGCGGCCGAACTCGACCGGCTGCGGACGCGGCACGGCAAGGTCGTGCTCTATGACGCGCATTCGATCCGCAGCCACGTCCCGCGCCTGTTCGACGGCGCATTGCCGCAGTTCAACATCGGCACCAACGGCGGCGCCACCTGCGCGCCCGAACTCGAGGGCCTTGTCGCGGGCATCTGTGCCGCGAGCGGCGAAAGCCATGTCGTCAACGGCCGCTTCAAAGGCGGCTGGACGACGCGCCACTATGGCCGCCCCGACGACAGCGTCCATGCAATCCAGATGGAACTCGCGCAGCGCGGCTATATGGCCGAGCCGGCCGGGATCACCCACGCCAACTGGCCCTCCCCCCTCGACCCCGCTCCCACGATCCTGCCCGTATTGGAGCAGGTGATCGCCGCGACCCTCGACTTTGCGAAAGGATGACCCGCCCGAATAAATAGGGACTGTCCCTATTAAATTGCCGACACCCTCCGAACCCCGCCCACAAGCCGCCGAATAAATGGGGACTGTCCCTATTTATGGGAGCGCCCTTCCGAAAGGATCGTCATGACCCGTCTCGACAACAGCCGCGTGATCCGCCCCGCGACCGGCCCCGAAATCAGCGCGAAAAGCTGGCTCACCGAAGCGCCGATGCGGATGCTGATGAACAATCTCCACCCCGACGTCGCCGAGCGGCCCGAGGAGCTCGTCGTCTATGGCGGCATCGGCCGCGCCGCGCGCGACTGGGAAAGCTATGACCGGATCGTCGAGACGCTCAAGCGGCTTAATGACGACGAGACGCTGCTGATCCAGTCGGGCAAGCCGGTCGGCGTCTTCCGCACCCATGCGGATGCGCCGCGCGTGCTGCTCGCCAACTCCAACCTCGTCCCCGAATGGGCGAATTGGGAGCATTTCCACGAGCTCGATAAGAAGGGCCTGATGATGTACGGCCAGATGACGGCCGGAAGCTGGATCTATATCGGCAGCCAGGGCATCGTTCAGGGCACCTACGAAACCTTCGTCGAAATGGGCCGCCAGCATTATGGCGGCGACCTGTCGGGCCGCTGGCTGCTGACTGCCGGGCTCGGCGGCATGGGCGGCGCGCAGCCGCTCGCCAGCGTGATGGCGGGCGCGTCGTGCCTCGCGATCGAATGCCAGCCGAGCCGCATCGAAATGCGCCTGCGCACCGGCTATCTCGACAAGGCGGCGAGCAGCATCGACGAGGCGATGGCGCTGATCGAGGAAAGCTGCGCCGCAAAGACGCCGATCTCGGTCGGCCTGCTCGGCAATGCCGCCGAAATATTGCCCGAGATGGTGCGCCGCGGCATCCGCCCCGACCTGCTCACCGACCAGACTTCGGCGCACGATCCGGTCAACGGCTATCTCCCCGCGGGCTGGACGCTCGACGAGTGGTTCGCGAAGCGCGAGAGTGACCCGGCGGCGGTCGCCAAGGCCGCCAAGGCATCGATGGCGGTGCATGTGCAGGCGATGCTCGACCTGCAGGCGGCAGGCGTGCCGACGACCGATTACGGCAACAATATCCGCCAGATGGCGAAGGACGAAGGCGTCGAGAATGCCTTCGACTTCCCCGGCTTCGTCCCTGCCTATGTCCGCCCGCTCTTCTGCCGCGGTATCGGGCCGTTTCGCTGGGCGGCACTGTCGGGCGATCCCGAGGACATCTATCGGACCGACGCCAAGGTGAAGGAGCTGCTGCCCGACAATGCGCACCTTCACCACTGGCTCGACATGGCGCGCGAGAAGATTCATTTTCAGGGCCTGCCCGCGCGCATCTGCTGGGTCGGTCTCGGCGACCGCCACCGGCTCGGCCTCGCCTTCAACGAAATGGTCGCGTCGGGCGAGCTCAAGGCGCCCGTCGTGATCGGCCGCGACCATCTGGACTCGGGCTCGGTCGCCTCGCCGAACCGCGAGACCGAGGCGATGCGCGACGGGTCGGACGCAGTCAGCGACTGGCCCTTGCTCAACGCCCTTCTTAATACCGCGAGCGGCGCGACATGGGTGTCGCTGCACCACGGCGGTGGGGTCGGCATGGGCTATTCGCAGCACAGCGGCATGGTGATCGTCGCCGACGGCACCCCCGAGGCGGCGAAGCGGCTCGAACGCGTGCTGTGGAACGACCCCGGCACCGGGGTGATGCGTCACGCCGACGCGGGCTATGACATCGCGCTCGACTGCGCGCGCGAGAAGGGACTCGACCTGCCCGGCATATTGGGTTGAGCGGCGTCCGGCTCCTCCGCGCACGGGATCGGGTCACGCGGCCGTGGAAGAATGGCGGCGGCGTCACGCGCGACGTCGCCGTCTTTCCCGAGGGGGCGGACGACGGGAGCTTTCTGTGGCGCGCCAGCGTCGCGACGATTGCCGCGGCGGGGCCTTTTTCGCGGTTTCCGGAGATCGACCGCGCGTTGATACTGCTGGATGGCGAATTGGTCATCAAGATCGGCGATGTAGCGCATCGCTTGCGCCCCGGCTCCGCCGCGCTGCACTTTACCGGTGAAGAGATGGTGAGCGCGGCGCCAGTTGGCGAGGCCTGCACCGTCCTGAACGTCATGGCACAGCGCGAGGCCTTTTCGGCCAAGCTCGATCGATGGCAGGGCGCACGACCGACCTCGGCGGACTATCTGCTGCTGCTTGCCACCGGCACCGTCGGGGTCGCGGCCGACGGGCGCCGGTTCGACCTCTCGGCGCACGACGCGCTGCTGATCGACGCACCTGCCGACATTTCCCTTTCGCTCGACGGACCCGTTATCGCCGCCGAACTGTTTCGTCAGTTCGTCCAGTAGATATAATCCTGCCCGTCCTTCCACGGCGTGTTCAGCGGCACGTCGATGCGGATCGGCCCCTCGATCAGGCCAGGCCAGATCGGTTTCGCCATGTCCTTGTTCTGCGCCGCGATCATCGCGCGAAGCTCTGCCACGCGCTGCGGCTGCTGCGCCGCCAAATCGTGCCGTTCGGTCGGATCACTCGCAAGGTCGTAGAGCCGCGCCTTTTCGGGCCGCTTGGTCACCTGCAATTTCCAGTCGCCCATCCGCACCGCGCGATAATCGCCCGAGCGCCAGTACATCGCGGTCCGCTTCGCGGGGCCGGCGAGGATATTCTCGCTGTCCATGACGCGGTCGGTCGGCAGCTTCGCGCCCGCGGCGGCGGCGATCGTCGCGAAGATGTCGAGATGGCCGGTCAGGTCGGCGCGCGCCGATCCGGGCGCGATATGCCCCGGCCAGCGCATGAACAGCGGGGTGCGGATGCCGCCCTCGAAGAAGGTCGCCTTCCACCCGCGATAGGGCGCGTTGAGATCGGCGATGCCATTATACCAGGCGCCGCCATTGTCGCTGGTGAAGATGACGAGCGTATTGTCGTCGATCCCGGCACGCTTCAATTCGGCCATCACGTCGCCGATCCGCCGATCGAGCTGCGCGATCATCGCGCCATAGACGCGCGTCTTGTGGTCCTTGATCTGCGGCAGTTTCGCATAATCCTCGCGCGTCGCCTGAAGCGGTGTGTGCGGCGCGTTGAAGGCGAGATACAGGAAGAAGGGCCGGTTCCGGTTCGCGTCGATCGCCTTGATCGCCTCGTCGGCGAAATAGTCGGTCATATGCCCCTTGACGTGAAAACGCTTGCTGCCGTTGAAGGTCACCGCCGGGCGCAGATTGGCCCAGATGAAGCGGTCGATCGGATCCCAGGGCAGTTTCGCGTTGACCCCATCGGGATCGTCATCGTCCAGATATTTGGCGCCGCCCGCAAGCACCGCGAGGCTTTCGTCGAAGCCCTGCGCCTGCGGCTGCAGCTTCGGCGCCTCGCCGAGATGCCATTTGCCGATGTGCAGCGTGTGATAGCCCGCCGCCTTCACCGCCTCGGCGATCGTCACTTCGCTCGCGGGCACGCCCATGTCGGGATAATCGGGGATGTCGTCGGTGATCAGTTCCTTGTGGAAGATCGGCTTCAGCGGCCCGATGCCGCTGCCGTGGGTCAGATTCTCCGCGAACGCCACCGGCACCGCGGTATATTCGAAGCCGAAGCGGGTCGGATAGCGCCCCGTCATCATCGCCGCGCGCGAGGGCGAGCAGGTCGCATTGGCGGCATAGGCGGTGGTGAAGTTCAGCCCCTGATGCGCGAGCGCGTTGATGTTTGGGGTCTGGACGATGCCGCCCGCGACGCCGCCGCCGTTGAGGCTGATGTCGTTCCAGCCCATGTCGTCGGCGACGATCAGGATGATGTTCGGCGGCCGCTTGCCTTCCAGTGCGCTCGACGGCCCCGGCTGCCAGGCGACCGGGCGGTTGGGCTGCACCGGGTCGCGCCAGTCCTGAAGCAGGCCGGGAAGCCGGTATTTATTCGCCTGAAAGCCCCAATAGCCGCCCGCACCAAGCAGCGCGAGGACGCCGAGCGCCACCCATCTCTTCTTCATGCCGTCCCCCCTGCGAATGTCAGTATCATGATGTGAGCGAGCGCCGCCGCGAGCGCGAGCGTCAGCCCGACCGTGGCGCGCGGGCTCGCGTAAAAGGCGATCTGGCGCTGCGTCGGAAAGGAGAAAGTCGCCTCGATCCCCAGTGTCTTGTTGAGATGCGCGGCGCGGAAACGCGGGTCCGCCGCCATGCGGACGAGGTCGCGGCGGCTGCGATAGCGCATCGTCCCGACGAGCGACCAGCCGGGGTCCGCAGGCGTGTTCCACGCATCAATATAGCCGCCGACCTTGCGTCCGACGAACACGGGATGGCCGCCGCGCGCGATCAGTCCGCGCACGAAAGGCTCCGAATAGCGGCGCAACCATTCGTGCCCCGCGCGCGTCTCGCCACTCGCCGGATCGGTGACCGGGCCGGGGCGCGTGCGGACGAGATTGACCATCACGAATTCGCGGCCGTCGTCGGCCTCCAGAAAAGCGCGCAGCCGACCGGCGTCATTTCCCGTCTCGACCAAGCGCGGGCCGAGCGTCGCCAGAAAATCGTCGACTTCTTCCCGGCGCAAGGGCCGGCGAATCCCGTCGTAGAAAAGGAGGAAACCGAGCCAGAGCAGCAGCGCACCGCCCCATATCGCCCCCAGCATCGTCGCCTGCCCGCCCATCGTCCCCACCCACCGGCCTGTTGCCAATAATATTATGGCACTATATGTGTCACTATATGCGAAGGGGCGCAAGATGGTTCGACACGGCCATTGACGCGCGTCGCAAGCTGCGCCAGCGCAGAAGCATGGAGGGGAAAGTGACAGCCGAGCCGGCCGAAGAAGGCACGCGGATCGACGGGCGGCGCGAACGCGGCCGGTCGAGCCACAAGCGCATCGTCGCGGCGATGATGGACCTGATCGAGGGCGGCGACCTGATGCCGAGCGCGGCGCGCGTCGCCGAGGAGGCGGGCGTCGGCCTGCGCACCGTGTTCCGCCATTTCGACGACATGGACTCGCTCTATCGCGAGATTTCGCGGATCGTCGCCGACCGCATCTGGCCGGTGATCACCGCGCCCTATGCCGACCCCGACTGGCGCGCCAATGTCCGCGACCTCACCCGCCGCCGCGCGCGGGTTTTCGAGACGATGCTGCCCTTCCGCCTCGCTGCCAACATCAAGCGTTATCAGTCGCCTTTCCTGATGGGCCAATATGCGCAGGTCGTGACGATGGAACGCGACCTCGTGCTGCGGCTGCTTCCGGCCGAAGCAAGCGGCAATCGCTATCGGGTCGAAGCCTTATGCGCGGCGCTTTCGTTCCAGAACTGGCGCGCGATCCGGCAGGATCAAGGCCTGTCGGTCGAGGACGCCTCCGGCGTTGTCGCATATATGGTCGAAGCGCTGATCGAGGATTAGGCTCCGGATAAACGACGGCGACGGCGCTGACGCCAGGCCCAGATCAGCGCCACCAATCCGATCAAGACCCCGCCGAGCACCAGTCCCGCCTGGATCGCGCGCTTCTTTCCCTGCTGCCGCCATGCATAGAGATTGATCTGCTCATCGGCGGTATAGCCCGCGGGCATTTCGAGCACGCCATTGTCCTTGGCGAAGGCCGCATAGTCGGCGCGCATCGCCGCGAAACGGTCGGGCATCGCGGTCGCCAGATCCTTCGTTTCGCCCGGATCGCTCTGGATATCGTAGAGCCGCCACTGGCCGTCGCCGGTCGGCGGAAGGTTGCGGACGAGCTTGTAATCGCCCCGGAACAGGGCGGCGTTGCCCGACAGTTCATAGCCGATCGGCGCGTCGCCATGGACGCTGCCCACGCCGCCCGCGAGCATGGGGACGAGGCTGCGTCCGGCGAGCCGTTCGACCGGGCGGCCGTTCCATGTGCCGTCCTGCCCCGCCACCCCCGCAAGGTCGAGCAGCGTCGGCAATATGTCGGTGACATGCGCAAGGCCGCCGTTGATCGCGCCCGCGCGGACCTGCGAATGGCCGGGCCAGGCGATGATCAACGGCGCGCGCAGCCCGCCTTCGGTCGCGCTGAACTTATAGCCCGACAGCGGCGACGAGGCGGCGCTCGCCCAGCCCGGTCCGATCGCGCTGAAGCTGCCGCGGCGGCCGATGTTCGCAGTCGAGGTGTCATATTCCATCCCGAGGAACAGCCGGTTGCGCAGGCGATTGTAGGGATCGGTCGGCTCCGCCCCATTATCCGACAGGAAGACGAAGATCGTATTGTCGTAATCGCCGGTTGCCTTGAGATGCGCGACGAGCCGCCCGACCTCGCGGTCCATCGCGGTCGCCATCGCGCCATAGGCCTGCATCACGCGGATTGCCGCCGCGCGCTCTTCGGCATCGAGCTTCGCCCAGTCGGGGGTCGTCTTCATCGTCACCAGCGCCGTGCTCGCGGGCATGATGCCGAGCGCGACCGCGCGCCTCGCCCGCGCTTCGCGCAAGGCGGTCCAGCCTTCGCGATACATCGCCGAATAGCGCGCGATGTCGCTGTCGGGCGCCTGCACCGGGATATGGTTGGCGAGGAAATTGACCGACGCGAGGAAGGGCTTCCCGCTTGCGCGGTCGGCCTCGATATAGTCGATCATTTTCTGGACGACGAATCGCGACGAATAATAATCCTTCGGCAGCGTCGCAGGCTTGCCGTTCTCGGTCCAGGCGGCGGTGTCGTACATGCCCTCGATCGGCCGCTGCTCGAAATTGTCGGCGCCGGCGTCGGCGAGGCTGAACGCGCGGTCGTAGCCGCGCGCGCCCGGAAGCCGCTTCGCATCGCTGCCGAGATGCCATTTGCCGGTCAGATAGGTGCGATAGCCCGCCGCCTTCAAAAGCTCTGCGATCGTCACGACGCGCAGGTTCATCACCGTGTCGTAGCCGGGCTTGCCGCGATGCGCGTCGGGGATCGTCTCGGGCATGTTGCCGAGCCCGGCGCGGTGGTTCATCACCCCGCTCTGCAGCATCGCGCGCGTCGGCGAGCAGGAGCCCGCGACGTGGAAGTTGGAAAAGCGCATCCCCGCCGCCGCGAGCGCATCGATGTTCGGGGTCGCGATCTCGCTGCCGAACGAACCGACATCGCTGAACCCCCAGTCGTCGGCGAGCAGAAGCACGATATTGGGATGGTGCGGCGGCGCCGAACTGGCCGAGGCCATAGCCGGCGCCGCCGCAAGCAGGGTCATCGAGGCGACAAGGGCGCTTCGCCCCCGGGCAATGCAGCCGGCCCCCCGCCCGGCTTTTTCACGCATCGCCATCGCCGTCCCCCCTGCGTAAGTTTTGGCACTTGTTATGTCAAAAGATTGCAAAGTCAATGCTCTTGGCACGCCCGGCCATTCCTGCTTGGACGGCACGGAACCGAATAAGGGAGAGTGAGATGACCCAATTGGTGCTGCGCGACGATGCCGACGGCATCGCGACGCTGACGCTGAACCGCCCCGACAAGCGCAACGCGCTGAACCTCGCGCTGTGGGGCGAACTCGACGCGCACGCCGACGCGATCGCCGACGCGGGCGAACGGATCGGTGCGGTGATCCTGCGCGCGGCCGGGCCGGTCTTCTGCGCCGGCAACGACCTCAAGGAACGCGGGCTCGAAGCGCCGCGACCGCATTATCAGGCATCGATCGTGACCAAACTCGCCGAACTGCCGCAGCCGCTGATCGTCGCGGTGCAGGGCGGCTGTTTCACCGGCGGGCTGGAACTGGCGCTCGCGGGCGACATCATCGTCGCGGGCGAGAGTGCGCGCTTCGCCGACACCCACGGCAAGTTCGGGCTGGTGCCGATCTGGGGCATGAGCCAGCGGCTGCCGCGCCGCGTCGGCGAATGGAAGGCGCGCGAGATCAGCTTCACCGGCCTGCCCGTCGATGGACGCGAGGCGGCGCGGATCGGCCTCGCCAACCATGTCGTCGCCGACGCCGAGCTCGATGGGACGGCGCGGGCGCTGGCCGAAGCGATCGCCGCCCAGTCGCGGCACAGCGTCTTCGCCTACAAGCGGCTCTACCGCGAGCAGGCCGACCTGCCGCTGGGGCCGGGGTTGGCGCATGAGGTGTTCAACAGCGCAGGCGTCGCGCCCGATTTCGCCGAGCGGGTGGCGAAGCAGTTTTAAGCCCACATCCTCGATTGAAAAATTGCGTGTCCCCGCGAAGGCGGGGACCCATCTCCCACCGGATCAGAATAGCACCGACCGGAGATGGGCTCCCGCCTTCGCGAGAGCGCAGAGCTTGTTAAATGACCGGCTTTCCCTCCTCGACGCTCGCCCATTGGCGCCCGTCGTGGCCGAAGAGGATATGCGCGCCGGCGCGGCGACGGCGGTCCAGAAAGCCCATCGTCTTGAGGCCCGCCTCGCGGTCGACCACCGCCTTTTGCAGCACCATCAAATCGAGGTTGCGCTCGGTGTAGCAGCAGTCGGCGGCGAGCAGTATCTCGCGCCCGCTCGGCAAGGTGACGATGACGCTCTGGTGGCCCGGCGTATGGCCGTATGTGGGGACGATCCGCACGCTGCCGTCGCCGAACAGGTCGAGTTCGCCGTCGATCGCGCGCACCGGCTGGCCGGTGGCATAATCCTCGGCCTCGTAAAGCCCCGGCTCCTCGACCGCCTGCGCCGCTGCGAGCTCGCGCGACTGGACGATCATCGTCGCGTTGGGCAGACTGGCGTTGCCGCCGCAATGGTCGATGTGGAGGTGCGAGTTGATCACCCAGTCGATGCTCGCCGGGTCGACGTCGATGCTCTTCAGCCGCGCCGCGATCTCCTGCCCTTCGAACCATTGCAGCCCGAACTTGTTCGGCGGCAGCGCGTCGGCAAGCGTGCGGCGATAGCGCACCCCCATGCCGCTGTCGAACAGCGCCCGGCCCTTGGGATGGTCGATCAGATAGGAAGGAACCGGGCCCTTGAGATAATCCCCCTCCTCGCCCTCGATGAAATAGCCCGGCCGGCACTGGAACCAGCCGGTGTTGAAGGCATAGAGGGTGAGCGGGCCGGTCACCGCTCGCGATACTCGGGCGGCCGCTTGCCGAGGAAGGCGGCGAGCGCTTCCTTGTGATCCTCGGTCGCCGACAGGATCACCTGCTGCCGGTCCTCGATCGCCATCGCGGCGTCGAGGCTTTGCGCGTCGATATTGAGGTTCAGCGCCTGCTTCGACAGGCGCAGCCCCCACGGGCTCGTCGCCAGCATCTCGTCGGCGAGCGCGAGGCCGCGATCGAGCAGTGCCTCCTCCTCGACGATCTCGCTGACCAGCCCGGCACGTAGCGCGCGCTCGGCGTCGATGAAGCGACCGGTCAGGATCATCTCCGACGCGAGGCTGGCGCCGACGAGGCGCGGCAGGAAATAGCTCGACGCCATGTCGCAGCCGCCGAGCCCGATGCGGATATAGGCCGCGTTGCAGCGAAACGACGGCGAGGCATAGCGCACGTCGGACGCGAGCAGCAGCGACAGCCCGCCGCCCGCCGCAGCGCCGTGGCCGAGCGCGATGATCGGCTGCGGACAGGCGCGCATCTTGCGATAGATGTTGCCGATGCTCGTCTGGGTGCGCAGCGTGCGCAGCACCGGCGTCTCGTCGGTGGCGCGATCCTCCTGAATGTCGAGCCCGGCGCAGAAACCGCGCCCGGCGCCGCGCAGGATGACGACGCGGACCTCCTTGCGCTCGGCGAGCCCGCCGAAATAATCATTGAGTTCGTCGACCAGTCCTTCGCTCAGCGCATTCAGTCGCTCGGGCCGGTTGAGTGTCGCGATCTCGACCTGCCCGCGCGCCTCGACGAGCAGTTCGCCGCTCACAGCGTCTGCCCGTCGTCGATGGTGATGACGCTGCCGGTGATCCCCTGTGCGGCGTCCGAGCAGAGCAGCAGCAGCGGCGCGTGGAGGTCGCTCGGCGGGCGCAGGCGCTGGCGCGGGAAAGTCGCGACGAACTTCTTGCCCGCCTCGCTGTTGAACAGGTCGGCGGTCATCTCCGACTCGAAATAGCCGGGCTGGATGATGTTGACGCTGATCCCGCGCCGCGCCCATTCGCGCGCGAGCGCCTTGCCCATGTGACGCACCGCCGCCTTGGTCGCGCCATAGACCGAGGTCGCCGGAAAGACCTTTTCGGCGGTGATCGAGCCGATGAGGACGACGCGGCCGTTTTGCTTGTCACGGCTGCCTGCCGCTTCGAGACGGCGCGCGCCTTCGGTCGCGGTCAGGAAAACGCCGCGCACGTTGGCGGCGAACAGCCCGTCGACCTCTTCGACCGTCAGCGCCGTCGCCACCTTCTCGGTCGCGACCCCGGCGTTGGCGACGATCGTGTCGACGGTGCCGAACGCCGCCTCGGCGGCGTCGTAAGCGGCCTTGGTCGAGGCTTCGTCGGTGACGTCGAGGCTGACCGCGATCGCTTGACCGCCCGCCGCCTCGATCGCCGCGACCTGCTCGGCGAGTTTGTCGGCGCGCCGCGCCGCAAGCACGACCTTCGCGCCCGCCGCCGCCAGCGCGTGCGCGAAACCGGCGCCGAGCCCCGACGACGCGCCCGTCACGAGCGCGACACGCCCGGTCAGATCAAAGCGGGGCTGCTCGGCCATTTCCTGTTCCTTTCGCTGTTTCCCTTATCGGCTCTGGCTTGGCTTTGGCGCCAATTGACGTTTACGTCAACCAGCCGCGACGGATGCCGAAGGGGGTTGACGATCGATATTTGTTCCCCTATTGTTCTTCCTGTGCACACACAACCTGTTCCCCCGTCGCGGCCACCGAGTGTGGCGGACGGGGGATAAAGGCCCCTCCTTCCTGACATTATCCGGACAGCATGGATTCCGGTTGCCCGCGCGGCGGCCGCGCCCGGTCCTGGATGCCTGACCCTAGATAAGGTTCGCGCGTGCGATCGCGGCGAAATGGAAAGCACTCGGGCGCGGCGTGCGCCTGAAGCTCTGTCGGTCGACCGCGGCGAGCCCGAACGGAACCGCATAACCCGACGTCCATTCGAAATTGTCGAGAAGCGACCAATAGATATAGCTGTGCACCGATATGCCTTCGTCGAGGCATTTGCGCACCCCGTCGAGCGCGCGATCGATGAAGGCGATGCGGCGGGCGTCGTCGGCCACCGCCACGCCGCTTTCGGTGACATAGATCGGCTTGCCGATCGTGCGGTGTGCCCAGCGGATCGTGTCCGCCAGCGCCTGCGGATAAAATTCATAGCCCGACAATGTCAGCTCGGCGCCCTGCAGCGGCGCAACCATGCCATGCTCGTCGAAGCGGAGGCGCGTATAGCATTGCACGCCGAAGAAATCGGCGTGGCTGCGCGCGACATCGACCCAATCGCCATAGAGGCGCCGCTCATAGTCGGCGACGAGCGACGGCGCGCCCACCGACTGGATGTCCTGCGTCGTCAGCGTGATCCCGACCGGCAGCTCGGGGCGTGCCGCCTTGATCGCCTCATAGGCGAGCCGGTGCGCCTGCTGCATGATCGGGGTCGTGACCGCGGGATGGGCGAAGGCGAGGCGCGAGAATTTGGGCGCGCCGGTCGCCGCGACCAGCGCCGCCTGCGCCTCGCGCTGCAACGCCGCGCCCGCTTCCGATTGCGGGAACAGCGCGACGAGCAGGCCGATATTCGCTTCGTTGAACGTCGTCACCAGATGCATCAGCCCGCCGAGCCGTTCGGCGACGGTGCGGCAATAGCGCGCGAAAAGCTGCGGTGCGTCGCTTGCCTCGAACCCGCCGCGCCTCGCGAACCAGAGCGGCACGGTGAAATGGCTGAGCGTGACGACCGGCGCGAGCCCGCGCTTGCGGCACGCGGTCAGCACCCGCGCATAATGGTCAAGCTCGGCGTTGGAGAAATGGCCCTCGCTCGGCTCGATCCGCGCCCACTCGATCCCGAGCCGATAGCAGTTGAACCCGAACGTTTCGGCCAGCGCGAAATCCTCGTCATAGCGATGATAGCTGTCGCACGCGTCGCCCGAGCGCTCCTTGAACAAGGTCGGCCGGATATTTTCGGCGAGCCACGCATCGCTATTCGTGTTGTTGCCCTCGCTCTGATGCGCCGAGATCGCGGCGCCCCAGAGGAAGCCCCTGGGCGCGGGCTTGCGCTGCGTCGCGGCGGATGCGTTCGCCAACAGCGCGGGCGCCGCCGCCACACCCGCCGCCGCCTGGATCAGTGCGCGGCGGCCGATCGCCCCCGCCCCATCCCCGCTCATGCCTCGATGTCCCGCTTGTAGGTTTCGGGCAAGAACAGGATGCCGACGACCGCGGTGACCGCGGCGATCACGACCGCATACCAGAGCCCCTGATAGATATTCCCCGTCGCGGCGACCATCGCGAAGCCGATCGTCGGCATGAAGCCGCCGATCCAGCCGTTGCCGATATGATAGGGAAGCGACAGCGAGCTGTAGCGGATGCGCGCCGGAAACAGCTCGACGAGCAGCGCCGCGAGCGGGCCGTAGACCATCGTCGCGAGCAGCCCGAAGGTGCAGAGGATCAGGAGCACCCGGCCCTTGTTCACCCGCGCCGGATCGGCCTTGTCGGGATAGCCCGCCGCGTCGAGTTCGGCCTTCGCGGCGGCGTCGAAGGATGCGACCGCGGCGGCGCGGCCCGCCTTGTCGAGCCCCGCGGGGTCGGGAACCGCGAGCGTCCGCGCGCCGATCCGCACCGAGGCGACCGTTCCCGCCGACGCCGCGACATTGGCATAGTTGATGCCGTTCTTCGCGAGATAGGATTTGGCGATGTCGCAGCTCGTCGCATCGAAGCTGTTGCTGCCGATCGGATCGAACTGGAACGAGCATTCGCCGGCATAGGCGGCGATCTGCACCGGCGCGCGCTCGACCGCCGCCGCCATCGCCGGATTGGCCGCGACGACCAGCGCCTTGTAGAGCGGGAAATAGACGAAGACCGCGATGACGCAGGCGGTCATCATGATCGGCTTGCGCCCGATTTTGTCGCTGAGCCAGCCGAAGAAGATGAAGCTGGGGATGATGATCGTCAGCGCGGCGGCGACGAGGAAATTCGCCGTCGCCCCGTCGACCCGCGCAATGCGTTCGAGATAGAAGAGCGGATAGAGGTGCGCGGCAAAGCCGATCACCGCCTGCCCCGCGACCGCGCCGAACAGCGCGATCAGCACGATCTTGAGGTTGCGCCATTCGCCGAACGCTTCCTTGAGCGGCGCTTTCGAGGTCGCGCCGGCCTCCTTCATGCGCTGAAAGACCGGGCTTTCCTCGAGCTGGAGGCGAATCCACAGCGCGACGGACAGGAGGACGATCGAGAAGAGGAAGGGAAGCCGCCAGCCCCAGTCGTTGAAGCTGTCCTCGTCCATGAACAGGCGCAGCGTGACGACGAAGGTCGAGGCGAGGATCAGCCCGATCATCGCGGTCGTCTGGATGAAGCTGGTGTAGAAGCCGCGCTTTCCGGGCGGCGCATGTTCGGCGATATAAACCGCCGCGCCGCCATATTCGCCGCCGATCGCCAGGCCCTGGAGCAGGCGCAGCAGCATCAGGATGATCGGCGCCGCAACCCCGATCGTGTCGTAGGAAGGCAGGAAGCCGACCGCGAAGGTCGACAGCCCCATGATCGCCATGGTGACGAGGAAGGTGTTCTTGCGCCCGACGACGTCGCCGACGCGCCCGAACACCAGCGCCCCGAACGGCCGTACCGCAAAGCCCGCGGCGAACGCCATCAATGCGAGGATGAAACCCGTGGTTTCGTTGACCCCCGAAAAGAAATGGTGCGAGAGCACGCTGGCGAGCAGGCCGTAGAGATAGAAATCATACCATTCGAACACCGTCCCCAATGACGAAGCGGTGATGACGAGAGTCTCGTTCTGGCGCTTGCCCTCGGCGGGCAGCATTTCGCTGTCGGTTACCATCTTCCTCTCCCTTCAGACCGGCAGCGGCGGCGGGCTCTTGACCGGCCCGTCCGCCACGCTCCCGGGGAATATCAGCGTTGGACCGCCATCGTCGGCGCGGTAACGCCCGCGCTCGCGAGCTCGCGCTCGGCCTGCGTGAAGCCATAGGCCGGCACGCTTTCGCCGCGCCGGTCTGCAATGCGATCCCATTCGGCGGCGACGCGCGTCGCAGCATCGTCGCCGCGCCCGATGAAGGCGCCGCCCGTCAGCGTGACGTTCGCGGCCGCGAAATGACCGGCACCGGCGCACAGGATCGCGCGCGTCGGCGCGTCCTCGCCGACGAGCGCGAGCAGGCCCGGGCTCACCGCCTCGGGCGCGAGATGCGCAAGCGCTTCGGGCGCGAGGACGCCGTCGGTCATCGCGGTCGCCGCGGTCGGCGCGAGACAGTTGACGCGGATGCCGTATTTCTCGCCCTCGAGCGCGAGGGTCTGCATCAGCCCGACGAGCGCCATCTTGGCCGCGCCATAATTGGCCTGCCCGAAATTGCCGTAGAGCCCCGAGGAGGAGGTCGTCATCACGATGCGGCCGAAACGCCGCGCGCGCATCTGCTCCCACACCGCCTTCGAGCAGATTGCGGCGCCCATCAGATGAACCTCGACGACGAGGCGGAAGTCGGCGAGGTCCATCTTCGCGAAACTCCTGTCGCGCAGGATGCCGGCGTTGTTGACCAAAATGTCGACACCGCCCCAGGCGAGCGTCGCCGAATGGACCATCGCCGCGACCTCTGCCTCGTCGGTGACCGATGCGGGAGCTGCCAGCGCTTCGCCGCCCGCCGCCGCGATCTCGTCCGCGACGCGCCCGGCCGCGTCGGCCTGCATGTCGTTGACGACGACGCGCGCGCCGTGCCGCGCGAGCATCAGCGCGTGCGCGCGGCCGAGGCCGCCGCCCGCTCCGGTCACGATCGCGACCCGCCCATCCAGTTGCATAGCGTTCCTTCCTCGCTGCATATGATAGTAACTCACTTGTGAGTGAATAAAAATCCGAAAGCCTCGTCCCCCAGCGGGTCCGGCGGCCTCCGTCCGCGGTCAGCCGGCCCTGGCGTCCTTCCTCTGTTCGCAGATCTCGCGAAAGCCCGCCGCCATGAAGCGCGCCATGCGCTGCTTCACCGCCTCATAATCGTCCGAATGGCAAAGCCCCTGCGACAATTTGTCGATGCGCCCCGTCCGCGCGAGCGTCAGCATCAGCGCGCCGGTCACGAAATGATAGCCCCAGAAAATATCCTCTTCGTCGGATTCGGGCAGCGCCTTCTTCAATATGTCGATCAGGCGTAGCACCACCGGGTCGAAATATTTGTCCATGAACTCGGCGCCCTCGGGGCTGTTCGACGCCTGCGCACCGAAGGCGCCGTAATTCTTCCATCCCTCGCCGCCCTGGATGTAAAGGTCGAGGTCGGTATCGAGGAAAGCGTGGAGCGCGCCCTCGACGGTCGGCTGGCCGCCGGCCGCGCGGTCATAATCGTCGAGCGCCTGCATCCGCTTGTCGATCGTCACGACCGCGCGCCGCGCGAACACCGCGTCGAACAGCGTCCGCTTGTCGTCGAAATAATAGTTGAGCAGCGTGTGATGGACGCCGACCTGCTTGGCGACGTCCTTCAGCGTCACGCCGTGAAAACCGTGCTTCGAAAACAGGAGTTCGGCGGTGTCGAGAATCTGCTCCATCATTTCGGCGCGTTGTTCCGCCTTCGATGGCCGCTTTACCGCGCTCTTTGCATTCGACGCCAAATTCTCTTCCTTCCGCACCTTCTCAGGCGGCCGCGATCCTAGGGTCAAGCCCTAGGGCGCCTACACCTGTCCATATTCGGCCCGCAATTGCATTTTGTCGATCTTGCCCGTCGGCGCGAGCGGCATCGCGTCGAGCCGCACGACCGCGTCGGGAATCCACCATGATGCGACCCGCCCGGCGAGCGGCGCGAGCAGTTCGGCGTCGCTGACCGCGGGTTCGCTGGTTTCGACGAGCAGGATCGGGCGCTCGCCCCATTTGGGGTCGGACCGCCCGATCACCGCGGCGAGCGACACCTGCGGCAGCGCGCCGACCAGCGCCTCGATTTCGGCGGGATTGATCCATTCGCCGCCCGATTTGATCAGATCCTTGGCGCGGCCGGTGATGACGAGATTGCCCGCCCCATCGATCCGCGCCAGGTCGCCGGTATCGAACCAGCCGTCGGCGTCGGTCGCGGGCTCGGCCTGACCGAAATAGCGTTCGACGACCGAGCCGCCGCGCACGCGCAAATGCCCCTCGGCGCCGCGCTGCTCGGGGAGCGCGCGGCCTTCGGCATCGGTGAGCAGCAGGTCGATGCCCATCGCCGGCCGGCCCGAAAGCGACGGCCGTCGCGCGGGGTCGCCCGGCAATGCGGCGGTGCCGAGCGGCGACAGCTCGGTCATTCCCCAGCTCGTCTGCACCTCGACCCCCAGACATCGCTCGATCCGGTCCATCAGGGCGGGCGGCATCGACGACCCGCCGACGAGAATGCGCTCGAGCGTCGGCACGTCGCCGCCCTCGGTCTCCAGATGCTCGACGAGCCCGAGCCAGACGGTCGGGACGCCGACGGCGGCGGTCACGCCTTCGGCCCGGATCAGCCGCGCCAGATGCGCACCGTCGCTGTGGCGGCCCGGCAGCACCAGCTTCGCGCCGACCGCCGGGGCGGTGAAGGGAATGCCCCACGCATTGGCATGGAACATCGGAACGACCGGCATCACCGCGTCGCGCGCCGTGATGCCGAGAACATCGGCCTGAAGCTGGCGCATCGTGTGCAGGAAGCAGCCGCGATGGGTATAGGTGACGCCCTTCGGCGCGCCGGTGCTGCCCGAGGTGAAGCAGAGCCCCGACGGGCTGGTCTCGTCGAAATCGCCCCAGACGGCATCGGCCGGCGCGGCGGCGACCAGCGGCTCGATCGCCCCCTCGCCCTCCGCAGTATCGAGCAGCAGGATATGGCGCACCGTGCCCAGATTGCGCACGGCATCCTGTGCCAGCGGCAGCAGGTCGGGGCTCGCGAGCAGCACCGACGCCTCGGACTGGGCGAGCATCGAGCCGAGCTGCGCCGGGGTCAGGCGCGGATTGAGCGTGTGGCAGATCGCCCCCATGCCCATGATGCCGTACCAGGCCTCGACATGCCCCTGCGTGTTCCAGGCGAGCGTCGCGACGCGGTCGCCCTTCGCGATCCCGAGGGCCGCGAGCGCCCCCGACACGCGCAGCGCCCGCTCGCGCAGCGCGGCATAGCCGATGCGCCGGACCTGCCCCTCCGCCCCGGCCGAAACCACTTCGGCGCCGGGGTGCCATTTCGCGGCATGGGAGAGGAATTTGTCGAGCGTCAACGCATAGGTCTGCATCGATCCGTCGATCATTGGCACCCCGCGGCTTTGGGGGGCAAGGGCGGCGACATCACGCCGACATTCCAGTTCCACGCGATATTGCCGGCGGCGCGGCGGCGGCAGACCACCGCTTCGTGGAGCGCGGCGGTGCCGGGGAGGAGATTATGCCCGGCGCGCGGCACGTCGGCGATATGCAGGAAACCGCGATTGTCGGCATAGGCCGGCCAGTCGGGCCAGCCCTTCGCGCGCGGCTGGCCGGCCCTGGCAAAGCTCGCCCAATAATCGCCCATCGCCTCGCTCAGCTTCCGCTCGGCGAGATTGTCGGGAATCTTCGGCCACAGCGGTGGGGTCCGCGTCGCGGTGCCGAACACATAGGGCAATTCGGCGGCGTGAAAGCCATGGAGATTCCATTCCTCGGTCGCCGGATAGCCATGGTCGAAGAAATAGAGATAGGCGCCCTGCCCCAGCGCCGCCTGATCCGACGCCAGCCGCTCCGACGTCCAGCCGTACATCGCGTCGCGCGTCGCGGCGAGCATGCTCTCCTCGATCGCCTTCGCCGGATAGCGCGCCAGGAACAAGTCGGCGAATTCGCCATAGCCGGCGCGGATGGCGGCTTCATAGGCGGCGGCGTCGGCAGGCGGCTTGGGCAGAAGGAAGCGGAGCGAGCGGATTTCGCCGCTGTTGAAGCCCGCGAGCATCGGCACCGGCGCCTGCTCGCCCTTGTCGAACGTGTCGACGAGCTGGCGCGGCACGACCTTGCCGTCGACGTTCGGGAAGGGGAAATAACCGGTCGCGGGCGCCTTTTCGGCGATGTCCGCCGCCGGCAGCGCGCGCAGCGCGGCAAGGTCCGCGGCGCCAAGCTTGGCGGCAAGGTCGACGCCCTGCGCCTCGGCGGGGACCATGCCGTTGATCGCCTCGCGGAGCGCGGGCGCCGAGACCATATAGCCGCTTTCGGCGATCGCCTTGTGGAACAGGCCGCGCGCCGGGGGCGCCGCCATCAGATACATGACGCTGAGCGCACCCGCCGATTCCCCGGCGATCGTCACATTGCCGGCATCGCCGCCGAACGCGCCGATGTTGCGCTTGACCCATTCAAGCGCCGCAACCTGGTCGAGCAGGCCGTAATTGCCCGAGACATGATCGGACGCCTCGGCGCTGAGCGCCGGATGCGCGAACCAGCCGAACATGCCGAGCCGGTAGTTGATCGTCACCACGATCATCCCGCGCCGCGCGAGCGCGCTGCCGTCATAGAGCGGGTCGGCGCCCGACCCCGACGACAGGGCGCCGCCGTGAATCCAGACGAAGACCGGCGCGCCCTTCGCATTCTGCGGCGCCCAGACGTTGAGCGACAGGCAATCCTCGCTCATCGCCGGCAGATCCCAGGCATAGATGCTGGGTCCGCGCGGCTTCGGCTGCATACAGGCGGCGCCGAACTTCGTCGCATCGCGCGTGCCGTCCCAGCGCGGCAGCGCCGCCGGCGCGCGCCAGCGGCGCTCGCCGACGGGCGGCTGGGCATAGGGAATGCCGCGAAACACCCGCATATCGCGCTCCTGCACCCCGCGCACCGCTCCGTCGGGCGCATCGACCACCGGATCGGCGGCCGCGACCGGCGCGGAAAGCAGGGCTGCGAGCAGAAACGCGAAGGGGCTGAAGCGAGCGATCATCGGCCGGTCCCTCGTCATCGGTCAGAAGCGATAGTCGGCGCGCACGCCCACCGTCCGCGGCCGCATCCGGGCATAGCGCCCGTCGAGAAAGGCTTCGGGGTGGACATAAGTGATCGACTTGTCGTCGAAGAGATTCTCGACATAGGCGGTCAGATTGAGCGCCCCCAGCTTCGCGCCCGCATAGAGGTTCACGTTGGTCCACGCCTCGGTATAGTCATAGGTCGGGCTGACCGCGTTGGGATTGCCCGGCACGTTGGGGAACTGGTTCGGGAACGACCCCGCGTGCGATACATTGACCGCCGCGAACGCGGTCTCGCTGGCGCCGATCGGGAAATCATAGCGCAGCGTCGCCGAGCCCTGGAAATGCGGCGAGGCGAGCCGGGTGCCCACTTCGGCGCCCGAGATCGCCGCCTCGAGAGCCGACAGCTTGGTCACCTTCGCTTCGTTGAACGAGCCGTTGAGCGCGAGGCTGAGCCCCGCGAGCGGCCGCGCCATGAACTCGAATTCCAGACCATAGCTTTCGGCGGCGCCGATATTGGTCGCGAACTGGATCGAATCCGACACGCGGTTCGCCTGGACCTGGATATTCTTCCAGTCGATGTAATAACCGGCCAGATTGGCGGTCAGGTCGCCGCCGAACCAGCGCCCTTTCAGGCCGACCTCGTAATTGGTCACGCTGTCCGACTTGGCGCCGTCGGGGATGACGATGTCGTTGGGATTGATCGTGCTGACCAGTCCCGCGCGCGCGTTGACCACCGGTGTGCGGAAGCCGGTCGAGACGGTGGCGTAGGTGGTCAGACTGTCGACCGGCTTCCACGACACGCTGGCCTTCCACGACAGGCGGTCGTCGGAAACCTTCAGCCCCGCGGCATAGGGGATGGGCGTCGTGCCGCTGAACGGCGGGATGAAGCCGAGGCAAAGCTGGGTGAATGCGCGGCAATAGGCGTTGGTCAGATAATTGCTGTTGTAGCCGCCGCCGCGGGTGAAGCTCTGCACCTCGGTATTCCCGTAGCGCAGCCCGCCGGTGATCCAGAATTTGTCGCTGAAGCGGAAGGTCAGCTCGCCGAAGCCCGCGATTTCGCTCTGATCGGTATAGCTGTTGAAGCGCTGATAATATTCGTCGGGAAGCCCGACGATATTGTTCGCCGCCAGATATTCGGGCGTCGAGCGATAGGCGAAATCGACCGTCCGGCGCTTGTCGTAATAAAAGAAGCCCGCGACCCATTGCAGGGGGCCGTCGTGGCGCGACACCAGCCGCGTTTCCTGCACGAACAGATCGTCATAGCCGTAAGCGTCGAGCGCGAAGGGAAAGGCCTGCGCATAGGTGCCGGCCAGATCGACATAGAAGGAGGCGTCGTAATTCGACAGCGTCGTCGAACTGATCAGCTCGGCAAAGTCGAACTCGTAATTGACCGTGAGATTGTAGTTGGTGAGCTTGCCCTGGAAGAGGTCGGGGCGATCCGAATTGCGGACGAATTTGCCGAGCAGCGGATTGGTCAGGCCCGAATCCGCGGGCTTGCTGTTCTCATAGGAGACGAGCAGCTTCACCTTCATCCGGTCGCTCGGCTGGAGCAGCAGAGCCGCGCGGCCGCCATAGGCCTCGAGGCTGTTCGAATCCTTGATGCTGGTGCCGATATTGTCGATCCAGCCGTCTTCGTTGCGATAATAGCCCGAGACGCGAAGCCCGATCTCGTCCTTCATGATCGGCAGGTTGATCATCGCATTATAGCGCTGGCGCAGCGAATTCGAGCCGGTGAGGCCCAGGTCGACGCTCGCCGACGCCTCGAAATCGTCGAGGTCGGGGCTCTTGGTGATGATCCGCATCGCGCCCGCGAGCGAGTTCGACCCGAACAAGGTCCCCTGCGGCCCGCGCAGGAACTCGACGCGCTCGACGTCGTAGAGATTGGGGTCGAGGATCGTCGAATTGCCGTTCGCCGAGATCGGCAGCTCGTCGACATAGATGGCGACCGCGCTTTGCAGCCCGGCCGAATAACCGTTGGTGTTGATGCCGCGCGCGGTGAAATTGTTGAAATTCTGGGTCGGCCGGTTGACGACCACGCCGGGGGTGTTCTGCGCGATCCCCTCATAGCCGACGATCCCCAGATCATCGAGTTCCTTCTGACCGAAGGCGGTGACGCTGAGCGGAACATCCTGAAGCCGCTCGGTGCGGCGCGTCGCGGTGACGATGATATCCTTGCTGTCGTGGGTATCGGCGCGGACGCCGGTATCGGCGGGTGCGTCGCCATCGGTAGACTGGGCCAGCGCCGAAACAGGTAGCGCGAACAAGGCGACCGCCGATGCGGACGCGAAAAGCTGAGCCTTCATACAAACTCTCCCTCCCGTCGGCGGTCGTTGCCACCGATCTGGGAAGGTTTATCCGTCACATTCACGGATGAGTCAATATTCACTATCGTGTGTGTGAATAAAATTCCCGATGACCATCGAGCAGCGATGCGCCCGAAGCGCGTGGCGGCAGAAATAGCGGAAAACTTGGGCCGTCAGCTCGGAAAGGCGGGGGCCCGGCTCACCATTGCGGGCAGCGGGCGCGCCATCACGCCGCCGAGCCAGCCCGCCGCCTCGACCACCCGCGGCAGGTCCAGCCCGGTCGCCACGCCGCTGCGTTCGAGCAGGTAGACGACATCCTCGGTCGCGACATTGCCCGCCGCGCCTGGCGCGAAGGGACAGCCGCCGAGGCCGCCGAGCGAGGCGTCGACCGTCGCCGCGCCTTCGTTCACCGCCGCCCAGACATTGGCGAGCCCGCTGCCGCGCGTATTGTGAAAATGCACCCGCACCGGCAGCGCGCCGACCGCCGCGCGCACGCGGCCCACCGTTTCGGCGACCTCGGCGGGGGTGCCGGCGCCGATCGTGTCGGCGAGCGCGATCTCGCGCGGGTCGGCGTCGGCCGCGCGCTTCGCCATTTCGACGACGCGGTCGATCGCGACCTCGCCCTCGAACGGGCAGCCGAAGGCGGTGGCGATGGTGATCTGTCCGCTGCGCCCCGCCGCCTTCGCCAAACCGACGATCTCGATCGCGGCGGCGAGCGATTCGTCCGAGCTCTGCCCCTGATTGCGGATGCCGAAGCTGTCGCTGGTCACGCACACCGCGCCAAGCTCGTCGATTCGCCCCGTCGCCAGTGCGCGCTCGGCGCCGCGGCGGTTGAGCACCAGCCCGATATAGGTGACGTCGTCGCGCTCGGGCAGCATCGCCACCAGAGACTCGGCATCGGCGAGTTGCGGCACTTTCTTGGGATTGACGAAGCTCGTCACCTCGATCCGCCGCGCGCCATAGGTTATGGCGCGGCGGATCAGTTCGGCCTTGTCGGCGGTCGAGACGATCGCCGATTCATTCTGCAGGCCGTCGCGCGGCCCGACCTCGACCATTTCCACACTGCGATTCTTCACCATATCGGTCCCGAACATTTCCCGAGTCATTTAGCAGGTTGAAAATTACATAGCATTCTAAGTATACAATGGCCATGGGCGGCGTGAGCCTGTTTCTATCAGGCCCCGACCCGAAAGGAACGACATGACGAACGCAAGCGGCGGGGGAGCGCTGGACGGAATCAAGGTGGTCGAGATGGGGCAGCTTATCGCCGGCCCCTTCTGCGGCCAGTTGCTCGGCGACATGGGGGCCGAGATCGTCAAGCTCGAACCACCCGAGACCGGCGACCAGATGCGCCACTGGGGCCAGGGCGACCGCCCAAGCTGGTGGCGCGTCATTGCGCGCAACAAATATTCGGTCGCGGTCGACCTGCGGTCGGAAGAAGGCCAGGCGCTCGCGCGCGAACTGATCGCCAAGGCCGATATATTGATCGAGAATTTTCGCCCCGGCACGCTCGAAAAATGGAATCTCGACCCCGCCGAACTGCGCAAAGCCAATCCGGGGCTGATCGTCGTGCGCGTGTCGGGCTATGGTCAGACCGGCCCCTATTCGAAGCGCGCCGGCTTCGGCGGCATCGGCGAGGCGATGGGCGGCTGGCGCGGCATCGTCGGCTATCCCGATCTGCCGCCCGCGCGCATGGGCGTGTCGATCGGCGACACGCTCGCCGCCACCTATGGCTGTCTCGGCGCGCTCGCGGCGCTCCATCACCGGAGCAAGACCGGCGAAGGCCAGATCGTCGATTCGGCGCTCTATGAAGCGGTCCTGCAGGTCATGGAATCGACCGTCGCCGATTATTCGGCGAGCGGCGTGAAACGCCGCCGCACCGGATCGACGCTGCCGGGCATCGCGCCGTCGAACGTCTATCCGTGCAGCGACGGCGAATATCTGATCGGCGCGAACCAGGACGGCGTCTTCGCGCGGCTGGCCGAAGCGATGGGGCGCCCCGAACTCGCCGTCGACGAACGCTATGCCACGCATCGCGCGCGCGGGGCGCGGCAGGAAGAGCTCGACGCGCTGATCGGCGACTGGACGAAGACGATGACGATCGAGGAGCTCGAAGCGAAGATGATCGCCGCGGGCGTTCCGGCGGGCCGCGTCTACGACGCCGAGGATATGCTCGCCGACCCGCATTTCGCCGCGCGCGAAGCGCTGGTGACGGTCGCGGACGAGGAGCTGGGCGAGATCCGGATGCAGGGCGTCTTTCCCAAGCTGTCGGCGACGCCCGGCGGCGTCCGCCGCCCTGCCCCCCTCACCGTCGGCCAGGACAGCACCGAGGTATTGAAACGCTGGCTCGGCCGCGAGGCGTGACGCGATGATCACCCTTCACGGCGGTCCGACCCCGAACGCGCGCAAGATCGCGATCGCGCTGCTCGAAATGGACCTCGCGTGGCGGCTCGAACCGGTCGACATCCTGGCGGGCGACCAGCTCACGCCCGAATTTCTCGCGCTCAATCCGAACAACAAGACGCCGGTGATCGTCGACGACGACGGGCCGGAGGGACCAGGCTTCGTGCTGTGGGAGACGGGGGCGATCCTCCTCTATCTTGCCCGGAAGACCGGCCGTTTTCTTCCCGAAGATCCGGTGAAGCGCGCGATCTGCTGGCAATGGCTGATGTTCCAGGTGTCGAGCGTCGGCCCGATGTTCGGGCAGGAAGCGCATTTTACCCATTATGCCAAGGACCGGCACCCCTATGCGATCGAACGCTATGCCCGCGAGGTCGACCGGCTGATGATGGTGCTCGATAAAAGGCTGGGCGAGGCCGAGTGGTTGGCGGGCAACGACTATACGATCGCCGACATGGCGACCCTGCCCTATCTCCGCCGCCAGTTCATCGACAAGGCGGGCCGCTTTCCGAACGTCGAGCGCTGGGGCGCCGCCATGCTCGCGCGCCCGGCGGTCGCCGAAGGGATGCAGGTCGGCGTCGCGCGCACCGAGACGATCGAGGGCGGTCTCACCGGCTTCACCGACGAACATCGCGCGATCCTGTGGGGCGACCGGCAGCATGTGAAGCGGTAGAGGCCGGCTGGCGAATGGCGGCGTTGGGGTGGGGAGTTGCCCCTACCCACCTTCGTCATTCCCGCGAAAGCGGGAACCCAGTGTGGGGTTAGCCGACGCGCGCTCTGGGTCCCCGCTTTCGCGGGGATGACAAAGTCAGGAGAGGTCGGGCGTCCGCAATCGGTCGCAACCGCCCTACCCTTCAATCCCCCTTCACCGCGGCATGGTTCGCGTCGCCGAACATGTTCGACCATTCCTGCGCGTCGAGCGTCTGGTGCCGCCCGATATATTTGGCTGGCGCCTTGAGGTCTTCGCGCCCCATCGCGCGCGCGACCGCGGGCCGATCGCGGATGCGTTCGAACCAGTCGCGCGTCGCGGGCCAGTCGTCGAGCCCCATGCCCATGACGAAGGCCGAGGCGCGGCCGGGCCAGATCGCCATGTCGGCGATCGTATAGTCGTCGCCCGCGACATAAGCGCTCTTCTCCAACCGCCGTTCGAGGACGGTGAGCAGCCGCGTCACCTCCTTCGTATAGCGTTCGACGGCATAATCCTGTCCCGCCGGGGCGTAGCGCAGGAAATGGCTCGCCTGCCCGCCCATCGGCCCGAGCCCCGCGACCTGCCAGGTCAGCCAGGACAAGGTCGCCGCGCGCGCGGCGCCCGATGCGGCAAGGAAGCGACCGTCCTTCTCCGCCAGATATTGGAGGATCGCCCCCGATTCGAAGACGGTCACCGGCTCGCCGTCGCTTGCCGGGTCATGGTCGACGATCGCGGGCAGCTTATGGTTCGGATTGATGCGCCCGAACGCCTCGGTCAACTGATCGCCGTTGAAGATGTCATAGGGAAGGACGCGATAGGGCGCACCGATCTCCTCGAGCATGATCGCGATCTTCTGCCCGTTGGGGGTCGCCGAATAATGGAGGTCGATCATCGTCAGAGAATCTCGTGGATCACATGGCGGACCCCGAAATCGGTGCGCTCGCCGACACCGACCGCGAGCACGCCGTTCAGCCAGCCATATTGTTCGCTGGCGGTTTCGAACACAGGGGCGATTCGCAGATAGTAGCGCGACGAGTCGGCGTCGGGCACCGCGGGATCGGCAAAGGTCGCGCGAACATCGTCGGGAATGATGCTGCGGCCGGTATAGCTCAGATAGATGAGGGCGCCGTCGTCGGTCTGCCACACCGCGCGGGCGTCGAAGGTGCCGGCCGAGGCGGCCTCACCCAGGCGTCCGCCGCGCGACCAGTTGCCGCCGCCGGGCAAAACGATGCCGTTGATTCGCGGCCCGAAAAATCGCCCGCCGGTGATGTAACCGAGCCGCTGATCACCGAAGGGCGAAGCGCCGATCGCGATCAGTCCGCCGCCGACTTCAAACTCGACGGTGCACAGGGGACGGCTCGCCAGAGCCGGCGAAACGAGGTGCTGATTTTCTTCGGTCATGCATGCGAATCCTTCTTCCAGCCTATGGACAAGCATAAAACAATTAGTATACTAAGGGTCAATCAGATTGACGGATCGGGACCTCTTTTCCGATACCGCGGCATACACTCAATGGGAGGGTGACCATGAAAGCTCATAATCGGATTCTGCTGTCTGGCGTCGCGACGATCGCTACGCTTCTTGGCGCCGCCCCGGCGATGGCGCAGGACGAGGGCGCTTCGGAAAGCGGGGGTTCGGACGATATCGTCGTCACCGCGCGCTTCCGCAACGAAACGATCCAGAACGTCCCGCAGGCGATTTCGGCGTTCGACGAGCGGAGCCTGACCGCCGCCGCCGCGCGCGACATCACCGACCTGGCCCCCTCGACCCCGAACATCAGCATCCAGCCGGTCGCGACCTTTTCCAATTCGGCGGCGATCTTCATCCGTGGTCTCGGCGCGCAGGGCATCGAATCGACCGAGGAAAGCCCTGTCGGCGTCTCGATCGACGGTGTCTACATCACCCGTCCGGTGGCAACGATGCTCGACACCTTCGACCTCGACCGGATCGAAGTGCTGCGCGGGCCGCAGGGCACGTCGTTCGGCAAGAATTCGCTTGCGGGCGGCATCGCGGCTTATACCAAGAATCCCGGCCGCGACTGGGGCGTGCAGGCAGAGGTCACCGTCGGCAACTATGGACGGATGGACGCGCGGGCCGCGGTCGACATGCCGCTGATCCAGGACAAGCTCGCGGCACGGCTCGTCCTCAACAAGGAAACCTATGACGGCTATTTCACCAATCGCGTGAACGGCAAGAAGATCGGCGGGCAAGACCGGCTGACGCTGCGCGGCACGATCGTCTTTACGCCCACCGACAATCTCGACATCAACCTCAAGGCCTTCCTCGTCCGCGACCGGTCGAGCGCGCCGGGCGGCGATGCGGCGCCCAACAGGAGCCAGCTGCTCTATACGATATTCGGGTTCGAGGAACCCGACGACGGCGCCTTCACCATCGGCCGCGACTTCCCCGCCAACCACGACACCGACCAGCTCGGTTTCATCGGCAATGTCGGGCTCGACCTCGGCTCGTGGCAGGTCAAGTCGATCACCGGCTATATCGAGACCGACGATTTCAACGACAGCGACTACGACCAGTCGGAAATCTTCTTCTTCCCGACCTTCCGCACCCAGTCGCATCGCCAGTTCAGCCAGGAGTTGCGCCTGCAGTCCGATTTTTCGGATCGCACCGACGCGCTCGCCCGGCTCAACCTCGTCTTCGGCGGCTATTATCTGAAGCAGAGCTTCGAACTGGCGCAGGCATTCCCGACGCTGCCGGTGCTGCTCAACCCGGCACTGAAGTTCGGCAGCCAGGATTTCGTGTCGCAGGACAACAGTTCCAAGGCGCTGTTCGCGCAGGCGATCTATGGCATCACCGACCGGCTGAACATCACGCTGGGCGTCCGGCAGAGCTGGGAATCGAAGGATTATTTCCGAGACCCCGTCGGCACCCTGCTGTCGCCGGCCTATTTCACCTCGCGCTCGGTGGTGAAATCGCTCGCCGAGATGGAGGAGATCGCCAATGCCAATCTGGCGACCGGCGCGGCTTTCAAGCTCGGCTACAAGCGTAACCGCGCGACCTTCAAGGCCGGGATCGACTATCGCCTGACCGACGATGTGATGGTCTATGCGGGCTATAGCCAGGGTTACAAGGGCGGCGGCTTCGGCGCCCGGTCGGCAACGCCGACGACCGCCGGTCCGACGCAGGACAACACGTCCGAACTGTTCGAGGCCGGGCTGAAGGGCGATTTCTTCGACCGGCTGCTCCGCCTCAACCTCACCGGCTTCATCACCAGGTTCAAGCAGCTCGAATTCGGCGTCTTCTTCTCCAATCCCAACGTCGCCTCTGGCCAGGAAACCGCGCAGCAGAATATCGGCGCGGCGACGAGCAAGGGGATCGAGTTGGAGGCAACGCTGCGTCCGACGCAGAATTTCCGCCTGTCGGCCAATGTCGGTTATCTCGACGCCAAATATACCGATTTCTGCGCCGACCTCGACGGCCCCGCAAGCTATTCGACAACGCCGACCTCGACCTGTGGCGACGTGACGGCGCTGCCGGGCGGCAAATATCTGGTGGACGAGGATTATACGAGCCTCAAGCTGGTGCGCGCGCCGAAATGGCAGACGCAGGCGACCGCCGACTATACGGTTCCGCTGGGCAGCGCGGGCAATCTGACCTTCCGGGCGGCGATGCTGTACCGCAGCCATTTCGAATCGACCGTGGTCAATGATCCCTTTGGCAAGACCGGGGATTTCATCCTCGTCGACGGCTCGCTCGGCTGGGAAAGCGAGGACGGGCGGTTCCGCGCGATGCTGTGGGGCAAGAATCTGACGAACAAGACCTATGTGTCGGCGCTGACCCCCACGTCGAACTATTTCACCCAGCGCTTCTATGGCGCGCCGCGCACCTTCGGGCTGACCCTCGGCGCCTCCTTCTGATCGCCCGCAAGGCAGTCCCGCGCCCTCGCTCCGCAAGGAGCGGGGGCGTTTTCATGGGCCCTCGCCGACCGTAAAGCTGGTTGACAGATAAACTTAAATATCTAAGTATTTTCGACCGATAAGACTCGCGCATTCGGGGAGAGATATGACCGAGGCCACCGCCCTCCGGGATACCGCCGCGCCCGGTAGCGGGCTCGCACTGCGCCGCAATGTCGCGCTGGCGATGCTGTTCGTGGTCGGAACGATCAACTTTGTCGACCGCCAGCTGCTTGCGATGCTGATCGAACCGATCCGCGCCGATATCGCGTTGAGCGATACCCAGTTCGGGCTGCTGACCGGCCTGGCCTTTGCCCTGTTCTACGCGGGAATGGGCGTCCCGGTCGCCATCCTCGCCGACCGCTGGAATCGGGTCAGGCTGATCGGCATCGCCTGCATCCTGTGGAGCGGCTTCACCGCGGCGTGCGGGCTGGTGTCCAATTTCTGGCAACTGGCGTTGATGCGTTTCGGCGTCGGAGCCGGCGAGGCGGGCGGCACCGCGCCGTCGGTGTCGGTCCTGGCCGACTATTATCCGCCCGACCGGCGCCCCGTCGCGATGGCGCTCTTCACCTGCAACGGCCCCTTCGGCGTGTTCGTGGGCGCGGCCTTCGGTGCCTGGGCCGCGGCGGCCATCGGTTGGCGCAATGCCTTTCTGGCGATCGGCGCAGTCGGCATCCTCGTCGGGCCGCTGCTGATCTGGCTGGTGCACGAGCCGGCGCGCGGGCAGATGGACCAAAGCGCAAACGACGATCCTGTGCCGTTCGCCCGGGCGCTGGGGCTGTTCCGCGAGCGGCGGTCGCTGATGCTGGTTCTGCCCGCGACGGCCTTTGCCGCCTTCGTGAGCTATGGGATGCTCAACTGGATTCCGGCCTATCTGATGCGCGTCCAGGCGATGCCGCTCGCGGCGATGGGGACGTGGTTCGCGCCGGTCGCCGGCATCACCTTCGCCGCCGGGACGCTCGGCGGCGGGTGGCTGGTGGCGCGCCTGTCGCAGCGTTCGCCGCGCGCCTATGGCCGTGTCCCCGCGATCGCCACCGCGATCCTGATCCCGTCGCTGATCGCCGCGCTGACGATCGATGGCTGGCCGGCGGCGCTGACGCTGATGATCGTGCCGCTGACCGCCTGCACTTTCTATATCGCGCCGTCGCTGGCGTTGGTACAGAATCTGACCCCGCCCCGCGCGCGCGCCACCGCGACCGCGATCCTGATGCTGATGTTCAACATCGTCGGCCTGGGTTTCGGCCCGCTGTTCGTGGGCTTCGTCAGCGACATGCTGAAACCCGATCACGGCATCGAAAGCCTGCGCTGGGGATTGATGGCGCTCATTCCCTTCGCGGTGGCGGCCTGCGCCGTCCAGATCGCGATGATGCGCCACCTCGACCGCGATTTCGCCGCATGACCGCAAGGAGACGATGATGGCAGAGCAGGACGATATCCGCGCGATGGCGCAGCGCTTCTTCGACGCGATCGAGGCCGGCGACATCGCGACGATGCAAAACAGCTTCACGCCCGAGGCCGAGATCTGGCACAATACCGATGAAGCGATCGTCACCCCGGCGCAGACCGCCGAGACGCTGACCGGCATGGTCGCGCGCATCAAGGACCGCGAATATGCCGAGCGCCGCCTGACCGTCTTCCCCGGCGGCTTCGTCCAGCAGCATGTGCTGAAGGGCCGCCGCGTCCATGACGACGGCGAAGTCCGCCTGCCCTGCGCGATCATCTGCAAGGTGGAGAACGGCAGGATCACCCGGCTCGACGAATATTTCGACAGCGCCCATGTCGCCGAGTTCCGCAAATTCGCCAATAGCTGAGGAGTAATCCATGCCCGTCCTGCGCCAGGTTCCCCGTTCGGAAGTCACCGACGCGGTCGTCACCGCCTATTATGATCGCCTGTTCGGCGACCGCGACCCGGTCGCCGAGCCGGGCACCGCGACCGGCACGCCCGGCGACTGGTGGACCGTTTTCGCGCTCGCGCCCGATATCTTCAAACATGCCGTCGACGGCTTTGCGGTCTATCGCCACCCGGCACGCAAGATCGATCCGGTGCTGCGCGAACTCGGCCAGACTCGCGCCGGATGGGTCAAGGGCAGCCAATTCGTCTTTTCGCAGCACTGCAAGTCGCTGCGCGGTCTCGGCGTCAGCGAGGAGAAGATCGCCGGCATCGCCTATTGGCAGGTCGCCGACTGCTACGACGAACAGGAACGCGCCGTCCTCGCCTATGCCGACTGTCTGAGTCAGGCCGGCGGCCGCGTCCCGCTCGCGATATTCGAAAAGCTCAAGAGCTTCTGGGACGATGAGCAGATTTTCGAATTCACCTACATCACCTGCCTTTACGACATGCACGCGGTGATCACACGCGCGCTGCGCATGGAATATGACGCGCGCGAGGATCCGATCGTCGAGGTCGCGGCCCCCGAGGGCTTCAGCGCCGCCGACTTCCTCAGCGCGGCGCGTCCGAAAGCAGAAGGGTGAACCGTCAACTAAGTTGACGGTTCACCCGGAAGATGCTATGAGACTCGGGAGAGGATAGGATGAAATTCTATAACAGCGTTGGCCCCAACCCGCGTGTCGTGACGCTGTTCATGGCCGAAAAGGGTATCGAACTTCCCGAGGTCACCGTTGACCTGCGCGGCGGCGAGAACCGGCGCCCGCCCTACAGCAGCGATGTCAACCCCGCGGGCCAGACCCCGGCGCTCGAACTCGACGACGGGTCGGTGCTGACCGAGATCACCGCGATCTGCGAATATCTGGAGGAGCGCTTCCCCGCACCCCCGCTGATCGGCACGACCGCCGGGGAGCGCGCGAACACGCGCATGTGGACGCGCCGCGTCGACCTCAAGATCTGCGAGCCGCTCACCAACGGCTTTCGCTTCGCCGAGGGCCTGCCGCTGTTCGAATCGCGCATGCGCTGCCTGCCCGAGGCGGCGGCGGGACTGAAGGCGGTCGCGCAGGACGGCATCCGCTGGCTCGACCCGTTGATCGCAGGACGCGACTTCATCGCCGGCGACAGGGTGACGCTCGCCGACCTGATGCTCTTCGCCTTTCTCGATTTCGGCGCGGGCGTCGGCCAGCCCATCGATCCCGCGGCCACCAACGTTACGGCCTGGTACGACCGCATGAAGGCGCGCCCGAGCGCCACCCCCAATTGAACTGCGACAAAGGAGACGGATCATGACTGCATCCAACAAGGAGTTCGAGTTTCTCGGCGTCAATCACCTGGCGCTCGTGTGCAAGGACATGGCGAAGACGGTCGAATTCTACCGCGACGTCCTCGGCATGCCGCTGACCAAGACGATCGACCTGCCCGGTGGGCGCGGCCAGCATTTCTTCTTCGACATCGGCAACGGCGACAGCCTCGCCTTCTTCTGGTTCCCGAATGCGCCCGAAGCGGTTCCCGGCATCTCGGCCCCCGCCGCGCTGCCGACGAAGGGCAGCTTCGTGTCGGCGCACGGATCGATGAACCATATCGCGATCAACGTCCGCGCCGAAAAATTCGACGACTATTATCAGCGCCTGGTCGCCAAGGGGGTCGAGGTCACGCCGATCCTGAACCACGACAATTCGCCGACCCAGTCGTCGGCCGAACTCAACGACGACGTCTATGTCCGGTCGGTCTATTTCTTCGACCCCGACGGCGTCTGCCTCGAGTTCGCCGCGTGGACGCGCGCGCTCGACGAACGCGACATCGCGCACGATCCGGTGCAGGCCGACGGCACCAAGCGCGAGGGCATGATCATGGGCCGAACGCCGGTCCCGGCCGAATAGACATTCCCAAGGGTACCACTGGGAACTCCTCTTGGCCCGGCTTTATGCCGGGCCTTTTTTTGGGGGACGATTGAAGGCCGGCAGGGACGGTCGACAGCCCGTCTCTTCATCGCCGTGCCGAGCCCGGCGCCTGCCCGATGATCCGGAGAGCTTCGTCCAATACGGTATCGCCGTCCGCCATCACGGCAGGGCGTCCGATCGGAACGTCGGGCTGAACCCCGACGATCTCATCCTTGCCGTTCGGCCGGATGAAATGGCTTTTCGGATAGGTCACGACGATCCCGGTTCGCGGCAAGGTGAAATGTTGGACGGAGGCATAGTTGGACGCAACGTCGGCGGTTTCCTCGCCGAGGATCGTGCCAAAGCCATAGTCCTGCACCAGCGCCGCGACCGACGCGGCGTTCGAATAGCTGTGCCGGTCGACGAGTATCCAGACATGCCCGTGGAAACGGGGCTCGGCGCGCGGCGGGGCCATCGGAAGATCGTAGCGATAGCGCGTCCCATTGGGCTGGCGGCCCTCCTCGTCCATCTGGCGGCGAAAGCCTGCGTCGATCGGAGCGCCCGCCGCGCGCTGCCGGGCATAGTCGGCCTTCGTCGCAGCACTGGCCTTCAGCATGAAGGAAGAGGCGAAACGGAAGGGGCGATCGGCGAACCATGCCACCATCGGATCGCTGAAACTATTGTCCCCGCCCGGATTGCCCCGCAGATCGATCAAAAGATCGGTGGCCCCGCTGGCGAGAATCTTGTGGAAACTGTCGTCGATGAAGGTTCGAAACGATGAGGCTTCATATGAGGGCGCGGCTCCATCGGCGGGTTGCTCGATGTTGAAAAAGGGGCCGGGACGCAGATAGGCGATGCCATTGGCCAAAGGACGATATTCCCTGGTCGCGAAATCGACCGGCGGTTTTGGCGCGGGAAATTTGGCCCGGAGCGCGGCGCGCTCGGCAAGCGTCAGGGCACGAACCGGCGCGCTGACGATCCGCCCGTCTCGTCTGGCCGTGACCGTCACCATGGGAAGATTCCCACGATCGATCCAGAAAAGCGCGGGGAAACTCGCCTCCATCTGGGCATGGGCCATATAGGGGCGTTCGGCCGAGACATAAGCGGAAAGCCGGTCGAGCAGATCAGCGATCGGAACATCGTCGATCGCGAGAATTTCCATGCCGGCGCGCAGCCTCCCCTCGCTGTCCGCGGTCTCGGTAAGCACCACCCGGCCATCATCGACGCGCAAAAACAGCGGAAGGAAGGTGCCGCCGCCACGCACATAGGCGACGAATGCGGCGACCGGTGCATCGATGCGGGCATGGCCGATCCGGCCATAGGCAACAAATTTCTGGAACAGGATCGCAGCCGCCGTCGCGTCCATCGGTTCCTTCGTCGCGGCGAGCAAGGTGCGATAGAAGGCGTCGTAGTCCGATCGGGAGCGATGCGCATAAAGGTCGAAATGCGCTTCCCGCAAGGTTCGATAGAGAAAGACGAAATCGGATCGAACGTCTTCGGGAGTCAAGGCGCCCGCGGATACCGCCTGGGGCGCTTCCTCCGCGCGCAGTTGCAGCGGCAAACCCAAACCGCACAAGGCGGTCGAAAACAATGCCAGCAGAAGCCGCGTCTTCATCGCGGCGGTGAACCATGAATGCGCGAGCGGCGCAAGCCGAAGCGAACCGCCGCGGGCATCGCGGCCCTAGGGTCCTGACCCTATCCCACCGCGCGGTCGCGGCCTTCCCAATAGGGTGCGCGGAGTTCACGGCGGAGCACCTTGCCCGACGGGTTGCGCGGCAGCGCGTCGATGACGTCGACGCTCTTTGGCGCCTTGTAGGCGGCGATGCGCTCGCGCGCCCAGCCGATCACGGCGGCGGCGTCGATCTCGGCGCCGGGTGCGGGTACGACCAGCGCCTTGACCGCTTCGCCCCATTTATCGTCGGGGACGCCGATCACCGCGACGTCGGCGATGCCGGGGCAGCCCATGATCGCGCTCTCGACCTCGGCCGGATAGACATTCTCGCCCCCCGACACGATCATGTCCTTGATCCGGTCGTGGACGAAGTAAAAGCCGTCGGCGTCGCGATAGCCGACGTCGCCGGTGCGCAGCCAGCCGCCCACCACCGTCTCGGCGGTCGCTTCCGGACGATGCCAATATTCCTTCATCACGATATCGCCGCGGATCGCGATCTCGCCGATCTCGCCGTCGCCGAGCGGCTGGCCATCAGCGCTCAGGATCGCCATTTCGGTCTGCGGCCACGGCTGGCCGCACGAAGTGAGCTTACCCGGCAGGTCGTGCGCGGTCGGCGAGAGATAGGATCCGCCCCCCGAGCTTTCGGTCATGCCATAGAATTGCACGAAGTCGCAGCCGAAGACCGCGCGCGCGCGGCGCAGCACATCCTCGGCGATCGGCGAGGCGCCATAGGCGATCGAGCGAAGCGCGGAATAATCGCCCGCCTCCGCGCCCGGCTGCTGGAGCATCATCTGGATCATCGCCGGGGCGAGGAAGGCGTGCGCGACACGCTCGCCGGTCATCATCCGGATCGCGTCGGCAGCGGCGAAATCCTTGACCAGCACGAGCCGCCCGCCCTGCGCGAGGCCCGAGAAGCTGACGTTCGTGCCCGCGACGTGGAACAGCGGCATGACGATCATCACCGTCTCGTCCTCGCCATAAGCGAAGCCGTCGACCTCGGTCGCCATTTCGAGGAAGCGGCGGTAATTCTTGTTCGCGAGCACGACGCCCTTCGGCCGCCCCGTCGTACCGCTGGTGTAGAGCTGGAGCACGTCGTCGCTGAGTTGCGGTTCGTCGGCGGGCGCGGTCGCCGCCGCCTCGCCGAGCCACGCATCGAGGCTCTCGAACGCCGGATGCGCGCCATAGAGCGCGACCAGCCGCGGCGGCGCGGCGAGATCGGCTACCGCCGCGAGCGCGAGGTCGAAGAAATCCTCGCCGACGAACAGGAATTTCGGCCCGGCATCGCCGAGAATGAAGGCGATCTCCCCGGCCGCGAGCCGGCAGTTGACGGGAGCCAGACAGGCGCGCGCCCGCGCGGTGCCGAAGAAGAGCGGATACCAGCCATCGTGATTCTTGCTCAGTACCGACACGCGGTCGCCCGGCGTGACCCCCGAGGCGAGCAGCGCGTTCGCGACGCGATTCGACCGCGCGTCGAGTTCGGCGAAGCTAGTCTCGCGCGTCCCGAATTTCACCGCGACCGCATCGCCGCGCTTCCGGGCCTGCGCCGCGGGTATGTCCGCCAAGGTCCGGATCGCGTCCAGATCGATCATTTCGCTCTCCCTCGCTGCTGTTTCGCTTGAATTAGATAGAATACTAAGTAAATATAGGCCAGCCCAAAAATCGAGAGGATTGGCCTTGTTCGACCACCCCATATTGCCCACGACGATCGTCGGAAGCTACCCCCAGCCCGACTGGCTGATCGACCGCGAGCGACTGAAGGCCAGCCTGCCCCCGCGCGTCCGCGCCGAGACGCTGTGGCGCATCCCCGAACCGTGGCTCGCGGATGCGCAGGAGGCCGCGACGCTGATGGCGATCCGCGACCAGGAAGAGGTCGGCATCGACATCGTCGGTGACGGCGAGATGCGCCGCGAAAGCTATTCGAACCGGCTCGCGACTGCCTTGTCGGGGATCGATACCGAAAAGCACGGCACCGCGATCGACCGCACCGGCAACGCCAATCCGGTGCCGCTCGTCTCGGGTCCGATCCGACGCGTCGCGCCGATCGAAGCGCAGGACGCCGCTTTCCTCCGCCGCCATTCGACGAAGCCGGTGAAGCTCACCCTGCCCGGCCCCTTCACGATGACGCAGCAGGCGGAAAACGGCTATTATCCCGACGCGCGGTCGCTCGCGATGGACTATGCCGACGCGGTCAATGCCGAGGTGAAGGATCTGTTCGCGGCGGGCGTCGATGTCGTCCAGCTCGACGAACCCTATCTTCAGGCGCGCGCGGCCGAAGCGAACAGCTATGCGATCGAGGCGATCAACCGCGCGCTCGACGGCGTGGGCGGCACCACGGCGCTGCATATCTGCTTCGGCTATGCGATGGTCCACCACGGCGCGGGCGCTACGGGGCCGAAACCCAAAGCCTATGACTTCCTCGCCGAGTTGGAAGCGTCGGCGATCGACGTCATCTCGATCGAGGCGGCGCAGCCGGGGCTCGATCCCGCGATCCTCGCCGAGCTGCCGACCAAGACGATCATGTACGGCGTGCTCGACCTGTCGGTCCCCGATGTCGAAACGCCCGAGGTGGTCGCGGGCCGCATCCGCGAGGCGCTGCGCTACGTCGACGCCGAACGCCTGTGGATCGCACCCGACTGCGGGATGAAATACCACAGCCGCGCGCATTCGCAGGCGAAGCTGAAGGCGATGGTCGATGGCGCGGCGATTGTGCGGGCGGAGCTGAAGTAGCCGTCATCCCCTCCCTGAAAGGGAGGGGTGCGAAGACTTGGCAGCTTGCTGCCTAGTCGTAGCGGGGTGGGTCTGCGTTCAAGGAAGAACGCCTGCGGCTACCCACCCCCAGCCCCTCCCTTTCAGGGAGGGGAGCTATCGATCGATAAAATCCGTCAGCAACGGCACCACCACCTCGGGCGCCTCGACCGTCGGCAGATGCCCGGCCCCCGGCACGACCTCAAGCCGCGATCCCGGAATCGCTTCCAATATCTCGTCATGGTGCGCGCGGCTGGTGATGCCGTCCTTTTCGCCCCAGACCAGCAAGGTCGGCACCGCGATCTCGCCGAGCCGCGGGCGGCTGTCGATGCGCGCCATGATCGCGCGCTGCTGCGCGAGGAAGGTGTCGGCGCCGGTGTCGGCCGCCATCCGCCGCGCGATGCCGAGCAGCCGCTCGTCGCCGCGCTTTTCCTCGGGAAAGAGGATCGGGATGCGCTCCTCGACGACCTGATCGAAGCGGCCGCTTTCCACCAGGTCGATATAGCCCTGCCGCCGCGCGGTCTGCGCCGGGCCGTCGGCCGAGGCGAGCGTCGCGATGAGCGCGAGCTTCGCGACGCGCTCGGGCGCGCGGCGCATCACCTCGAACGCGACGAAGCCGCCCATCGCGTGACCGATCAGCACGAATTTCGGCGGCGTGCTGTCGAGCAGGCGCTGCGCAAAGCCTTCGATGCTGTCGTCGCTGCGATTGTCGGCAACGATCACCTCGCGATCGGCCCATGCGTCGAGCAAAGGCTGCCACACGGCGTCGGTCAGAAGCTGACCGGTGATGAGGACGATGGGGAGGGACATTAAACCACCTGATGCAACAGCGCTTCGCCTGCTCTCAGGCGACGACAATTTTCGTGCGCGACCGATAGGCTGCGCGCGAGCGTTTCGGGGGTCAGCCAGGCGATATGCGGCGCGAGCACCGCACCCGGCAGGCCGAGCAACGGGTTGCCGCGCGGCAGCGGCTCTTCGGCGAACACGTCGAGCCCGGCACCGCGCAGATGGCCCGACCCCAGCGCCTCGACCAGCCGCTCCTGATCGACGAGTTCGCCGCGCGCGGTGTTCACCAGCACCGCGCCTTTCTTCATCGCAAACGGATCGATCGACGCGCGCGTCTCGTCGGTGAGGGGGATGTGGAGCGACACCACATCGCTCTCCGCCAGCAGGCGATCGAGCGGCCAAAATTCATAAGGAACCTCGCGCACGCTCCGCGCGGTATAGACGACCCGCGCGCCCAGCGCGGCGAGCACCGGCGCGAGCAACTGCGCCGAATGGCCGAAACCGACGAGCCCGACGGTGCGCCCCGCCACCTCGCCCACGCTGTCGAGTTCGGACGGGTCGGCGGTCCATCCCTCCCCGGCTCGCGTCCGCGCGTCGAAGAAGCAGGTCCGGCGGAGCACCGCCATCATCAGCGACAGCGCCATTTCGGCGACCGCCTGGCTGTTGGTGCCGGGCATGTTGCACACCGCGACCTCATGCTCGCGCGCCGCATCGAGCGCGATCGTGTTGACCCCGACGCCGAGCTTCTGGATTAGCTTGAGCTTCGGCGCCGATGCGATAAAATCGGCCGTGACCGGCGTCAGCACATGAAGCAGCGCGGTGATTTCGTCCGCGACGCCATCGAGCGGTGCCGCCTCGTCGACATGGACGACGACGCCGGGGCCGAAGATCGCATCGACCGCCTCGCGGAAGCCGGGGCTCGGGCGGGCGTGAAGGACGATCATGCGGCGACAGTGCCGATCGATCCGGCAAAGGCCGAGAAGCCGGCGAACTCGGCATCGGCGCCCATCGCTTCCTCGATCCGCAGCATCTCGTTCCACTTCGCCATGCGCTCCGAGCGGGTGAAGCTGCCGACCTTCAGTTGCCCCGCGTCCCAGCCGGTGGCGAGGTGCGCGATGGTGACATCCTCGCTCTCGCCCGAGCGCGCCGAGACGATCGCGCCCCAGCCGCGCGCCACCGCGGCGTCGAGCGCCGCCTTCGCCTCGGTGACGGTGCCGACCTGATTGACCTTGATCAGCGCCGCGTTGCACACCGCCGCCTCGCCTGCCCGTTCGACCCGCTCGGCATTTGTAACGAGCACGTCGTCGCCGATGATCTGCACCCGCTCGCCGATCGCCGCGGTGACCGCCGCCATCGCCGTCCAGTCGTCCTGACCCGCCGGATCCTCGATCGACAGGATCGGATAGGCCTTCGCCCATTCGACGATCCGCGCCGCCATCTCTTCGCTCGTGAGCTGGCCGTCGTCGAGCGCGAGGCTGTAGCCCGAGGCGTCGCCGAACTCGTTCGCCGCGATGTCGAGCGAGATGAACACCTCCTCGCCCGCGCGGTGTCCGCTCGCCTCGATCGCCTTGGTCAGCGTATCCAGCGCATCCTCGTTCGAGGCGAAATTCGGCCACCAGCCGCCCTCGTCGGCGACCCCCGACAGCGGCCCCTTCGCTTCCATCAATTTGCCCGCGGCGCGATACACATCGTCGGTGATTTCGAGCGCGCGGCGAAAACTGCCCGCCTTCGGGCACATGACCATGAAATCCTGCACGTCGGTGCGCCGCCCGGCGTGCGCGCCGCCGCCGAAAATCTGGATTTCGGGAAGCGGCACGCGCACTCTGCGTCCCCCCGCGAGATAGCGCCACAGCGGCTCGCGGACGTCCGCAGCGGCGGCGTGGAGCACCGCCATCGACACCGCAACAACCGCATTCGCGCCGAGCCGCGCCTTGTTCGGCGTATTGTCGAGCGCGCAGAGCGCCGCATCGACCGCCGCCTGCTCGCGCGCGTCCATCCCGGCGATCGCGCTGGCGATCTCCGATCCGATCCCGGCGACCGCGCGATTGACACCATAGCCGCCGAACGCCTCGCCACCGTCGCGGAGGTCGATCGCCTCATGCGCGCCGCGCGAGGCGCCCGCGGGCGCGATAGCGCGGCCGACCGCGCCCGATTCGAGCACGACCTCGGCCTCGACCGTGGGCCGACCGCGCGAATCCCAGAGCTGGCGACCGGTAACGGAAGCGATGCGCGAAGTCATGGAAGAGTCCTTTGCCAATGGGAAACGAGCGCGTCGAGCGGCGTCGGCGCGCGCAGCAGCGCGCGCGCCTGATCGCGCACGATGCGCCGATGGTCGGGGTCGGTCAGATAAGGAGCGGGAGATTTCCCCTCGACCCGCGCGAGCAACAGCGCGGCGGTCAAATGGCCGGACCGCAGCAGCAACGCCTCGGCATCCTCCCAGTCGATACCCCTTCGATAGGCGGCGACCAATGCAGCTGCGGCTTCCTGCAGGCGGGCATCGCCCGACCACACCGCCTTGAGCAGCAGATGGGTGGTACAGAAGGCCAGATCGAACGCGGGATCACCATAAACCGCGCATTCGGCATCGAGGAAGACAGGGCCGTCGGCGCTGACCAATATGTTCTTCGGACTGACATCGCCGTGGACGAGCGCGATCTTGCGCGCGGTCAGATCGTCGGCGAGCGCGTACAGGATCGGCGCCAGTTCCGCATCCCTCTGCGCGACATAAAGGAGGAAGGGATCGACGCGGAGCGCGCGAAACATCGCATCGTTGGGGAAATCGGCGCGGTCGCTGTCGCTATGCGCCGTGGCGGCGTGAACCGCCGCGATCCCCTGCCCCACTTGTGCGGCAAAGACCGGGTCGACCCGGCCCGCCATCAATTCATCCTTCCACACCGGGCAGCCGGGCAGGAAGCGCATCGCGAAAGCGTGTCCGACCGGCAGTTCGGCGAGCACTTCGGGCGCGATGCGCGAATCGACGCTGCGCGCGCGCCGCAGCCAGCGCACTTCGCTCTGTCCGCGCTCGACCGGCGCGTGCCATTCGGCCGCGACGCGCAACTGTTCGAGCGGACGCTTGACGACGATCGGCCCGCCCGGCGTCTCGACCTTCCACACATCGCACGACACGCCGCCGGTTAGCGGCTCGAGGACGACATCGCCCTCGTCCACCAACCCGGCGTCGCGCAATCCCGCAATGATCTCGGCCTCGGCCGTCACCTCAGATTTTCTCCCGGATCCACGCGCCGACAAGGTCGGCGGCATTTTGGCGCTCTTCGAGCGAATCCTCGAAATAATGGGCGCCCTTGATCAGTTCGATCCTCTTGTCCTTCGACCCGAGGAAGTCGAATATTTTCCGCGCATCGCTGGGGAAGACGCCGGTGTCGGCGAGCCCCTGCACGACCAGCGCCGGCGTGTCGTGCTTGGCGAGATGCGGCTGGCCCTGGCACGGCGAGGTTTCGAGGCTCCACATATTGAGCCAGGTCTTGATCGTGTTGGCGCGCCCGATGCTCGGCGTGCGGTTCGCGATCTTGGGGTCGCCGCGATAGCACCAGTTGGGCTTGCGCTCCGACGGATCGATCGCCGGATCGACGCAGCGAATGTCGCCCCAGCAGCGGAACATCGGAAAGATGCGGTCGGGGATACCCGCCGCGTTCAGACGCTGAAGCTCGGCTTTCGCCCAATCGGTGATGCGCTGGTTGCGCGCGCGCTGGGCAGCACGATATTTGGTTATAAACGCTTCCGAATAGGGCGGCCCGTTGTCGGAGTTGAACGGGTCGAGTTCGGGATCGGTCAGCGTCGGGTCATTCTCGTCGATCACCGATGCGTCCATCCAGTCGGTGAGTACTTCGGGGCGCCCCTGATGCGCGTTGAAGCTGATATAGAGGTCGCCCTTCACCAACTGCGCCAACGCATCCTGCCCGACCGAAGGCAGGCGATCGGTCAGCGTCGGCGCGATCGCCTCGGCCTGATAGGCGCCCATCAGCGAGCCGCCGCCCGAATTGCCGAGAATGACGATCTGCTCGACCCCCGCCTCTTCCTTCAGCCATTTCATGCCGACGCCGATGTCGAGCACCGCATGTTCGAGGAGAAACTGGTCCTCGACCCCGCGATAGCGCGTGTTCCAGCCGAGAAAACCGAAGCCCTGCCGCGCGAAATAGGGGGCGATATAATGTTCGGAGAAATCGACGTTATAATGGGTGGCGATGATCGCGACCTTCGGGCGCTTGCCCGCCTCGGTCCAGTAAATGCCCTGGCACGGATGCCCGCCCGCCTGGATGCGCGGCGCGGTCGGCGACACGCGTCCGATGAATTCTGCGTCCAGTCCTTCGATCCCGTTCGGGTCCACCATCATCGTCTCTCCTGATATGAATATTGTCAGCGGGTCACTTCGAAAGGCAGCGTGTAGCCGTCGAGCCCCGCGCGGATCGCCTTCTTGTCGATCTTGCCGGTCGGGCCGAGCGGGATGCTGTCGACGAACAGCACGTCGTCGGGCATCCACCATTTGGCGATCTTGCCGTCGAGCCAGGTCTTGAGGTCGTCGGCGGACGCACTCGCGCCGGGTTTCAGCTCGCACAGCAGGATCGGCCGCTCGTCCCATTTGGGGTGCGCGATGCCGACGACCGCCGCGTTGGCGACCGCGTCATGCCCCATCGCGATATTCTCGATCTCGATCGAACTGATCCACTCGCCGCCCGACTTCACCACATCCTTGGCGCGGTCGGTGATCTGCATATAGCCTTCGGCGTCGATCGTGCTGACGTCGCCGGTGTCGAAGAAACCTTCGGCATCGAGCACGTCGCCGCCTTCGCCCCCGAAATAGCCGCGCGCGATCGTGGCCCCCTTGATCATCAGGCGTCCGGGCGTCTTGCCGTCGTGCGGCAGGCGGTTCCCGGCGTCATCGACCAGCTTCATCTCCAGCCCGCAGAGCAGCCGGCCCTGCTTCAGCTTGTATGCCATCTGCTCGTCGTCGCCCTTCGCCGCGACCGACGCATTGGGCACCGACACGGTGCCGAGCGGCGAGGTTTCGGTCATGCCCCAGCCCTGGATGACGTCGACGCCATAATCGTCGCGAAAGGTGCGGATCAGCGATTCGGGACACGCCGAACCGCCGATGGTGACACGTTCCAGCGTCGTGAAACGCTTGCCATTCTCCTGCATATAGGTGAGCAGCATCTGCCACACCGTCGGCACCGCGGCCGAATAGGTGACGCCTTCTCCCTCGATCAGATTGTAGATCGATTCGCCGTCCATCCGCTGCCCCGGCAGCACCAGCTTCGCGCCGACCGCGGGCGCCGAATAGACGACGCCCCAGGCATTGGCATGATACATCGGCACGACAAGCAGCACCGTGTCGCGCGCCGACAGCGCCAGCGCATCGCGCTGCAAGGTCATCAGCGCATGGATGTAATTGGAGCGATGCGAATAGAGCACGCCCTTGGGATTGCCCGTCGTCCCGCTGGTATAGCAGAGCCCGCAGGCAGCATTTTCATCGAAGCCGCCCCATGCATAATCGGCCGGATGATTCGCGATCCAGTCGTCGAACGCGATCGCATCGAAACTCGTCTTCGGCAGCGAAGCGGCGTCGCAGAAGAAAATGACTTTCTCGATCGACGGCACCTGCGGCAGCAAATCCTCGACCAGATCGGCGGTCGCGGGATCGGCAATCAGCAGCCGGTCGCCGGCATGACCCGCGATATAGGCGATCTGCTCCAGGAACAGCCGCGGGTTGAGCGTGTGGAGCACCACCCCCATTCCCGCCGCGCCGTACCAGGCGGCCAGATGCCGCGCGCTGTTCCAGCCCATCGTCGCGACGCGGTCGCCGGGCTTCATTCCCGCCGCCGCGAGCGCGTTCGATACCCGTTTCGCATCCTCGCGGACATCGGCATAGGTCGTGCGGGTGACGCGCCCTTCGGCGTCGCGCGACACGATCTCGCGCGTGCCGTGCCAGTTCGCGGCATGGTCGATGATCCGGTCGACCGTCAGCGGCACATTCTGCATCAAACCGTCCATGCGGTGCATCTCTCCCTCGGCTCTAAAAAGATAGTATACTAAGTATTTTGTTTTGGCAACGCCGCCCTGCCTTGCCTCGCGTCTCCCGCTCTTCTAGCGTGATCCTGTCGGCGCCCGCCGGCAACCAGGGGTATATCGTCAGCGTCGCATGCGCACCAATCAGCTTATCATCGCTCTGTTCCAGCGCTTCTGCTGGCTCGACGAGGGCCTTCAATCGCGGCTTCACGATCGCGGTTGGCCCGACGTCAGCCGGCCGCAGTCGATGGTCATGACCAATATCGTCAGCGGCATCGTGCGCCCGTCGGACATCGCCCGCAACCTCGGCGTATCGCGCCAGGCGATCCACAGCACGATCAATCAGATGATCAAGCTCGGCATGGTCGAACTCGCCCCCGACCCGGACGATCGGCGGCACATGATCGTATCGCTGACCCCGACGGGCGCGCGGATGCGGCAGGATGCGCAGCAGGCGATGGACGCGCTGTCCGATCAACTCGCCGAACGGCTCGGCCACGAACGGTTCGACGCGCTGCTCGCCACGCTCGAGGCCGATTGGGGCGACAATATCGAGCGCAAGAGCTAGGGTCAGGATCCATTGATTCCACGTTCGAGGTTTGAAGCGATTTCGTTCAGGGCGAGGAAGAAAGACGTAGGAATATGAATATATTTCAAGGCTTTCTGACGAAGCCATGGACGAAATCGGTCAAATCCCACAGGGACGCCGAAATGGCTTCGATCTCGAGCCTGCGCAGCCTTGCGGGTAGCGATGCTACCCGCTGCACCCGCCCCGGCCCGATATCTTCGCCATTTCGACGCCTCGAACGTGGAATCAATGGGTCCTGACCCTAGACGGCGAGAGCCTTTGCCACCGCGACCAACCGCGCCGCGGTCATGCCGACCAGTGTCGCGGGCAGCGCTTCGACGAGGTTGCCGTCGGCATCGAAGGCGGCATGGGCGTTGGGCACCAGCACCTGTTCGGGGATGACCAATGTCTGGATCGTCGACAGGATCTGACGCAGGTGCATCAGGCCGCGCAGTCCGCCGAACGGGCTGATCGACGCCGCCATGACCGCGCTCGCTTTGCCGCGATAGGCACTCAATGCGACGAGCGATTCGTCCCCGGTCGGGCGCGACGCCCAGTCGATCGCATTCTTGAGCAACGGCGATACCGAGCCATTATATTCGGGCGACACGAACAACAGGCCGTCCTGCGCCGCAAAGAGCGCTTTCAGCCGTTCGGCGTCGGCGGGGAAGGCATCGGCCTCGAGCGCCGCCGAATAGAGCGGCAGATCGAAAGCCGCGAGATCGATATCGGCGACGGTGGCGCCCTCCGCCTCCAGCGCCCGGATGGCGAGCCTTCCGAGCATCCGGTTGAACGAACCTTCGCGCGTGCTTCCGACGACAACCGCAATCCTGGTCAATCTTCCCTCCCCGACAAAATGATTAGAATACTAATCTGTTTCGGGACGGGACCGCAACCGCTTTGACGCAGCGATCAGGCCTTGACGTCCGACAGCGTCGACAGCTTGGCGGTTTCGTCGGCCAGATTCTCGATGACGCGCCGCATCAGAAGCCGCAGCGTCTCGACCTCCTCGTCGGTCATGCCGCGGGTCGCGACCTTGTGAACCTCGGCGTTCAACGGCGCGAGAATCAGTTCGAGCTTCTTGGCGTGCGGCGTCAGATAGATGAAGGTCTTGCGCCGGTCCTCCGCCGTCTTGGTGCGCGTGATGAAGCCCGCCTTTTCGAGTCCCTTCAGCGCCACCACCGTCGTCGGCTCGCGCATCCCCACCCGTTCGCTGAGCTCGCGCTGGGTGATGCCGTCCTCACGCCAGAGCTGGCGCAGGAAACGCCATTGCCCCGCCGACACGTCATAGGCCAGCGTGCTGCGTTCGAGCAGGCGCGAAAAGGATCGGAAAACGATGCGCGCGAGATAGCCGATGCTGTTTTCCGGGTTGGTGTAATATTCCGCCGGATACCGGAAAGACTGGTTCTTCTTTGCCAAGGACTGTCCCCTTTGCGCGAACCTTAGGGGTCTATGATTCGCGCGGCAATAGCTTCGGAGCATCGATAAGGTTGGACAAAGGCGCTGCCGTAATATACTTAGTATGCTAAGTTATAGAGAGAGATTCGTGGATAAATTCACTCGGCTGACCGCGGTAGCCGCGCCGCTGCCGCTCGCCAATGTCGATACCGACATGATCATTCCCGCGCGCTTCATGAAGGCGCTCTCGCGCAGCGGCCTCGGCCGGCATCTGTTTCAGGAGCTTCGCTACGCGTCGGACGGTTCCGAACGCGGCGCTTTCATTCTGAACGCCGCCGCATGCCGGAAGGCGAAAATCCTGATCGGCGACCGCAATTTCGGCTGCGGATCGTCGCGCGAACATGCGGTGTGGGCGCTCGCCGATTTCGGCATCCGCTGCATCATCGCGCCGAGTTTCGGCGACATTTTCTCGAACAATGCGCGCAAGAACGGGCTGCTGCTGATTCGATTGCCCGACGCGATATGCGAACGGCTGCGCGAAGAGGTCGCGCTCGCGCAATTCGCGCCGATGACCGTCGATCTCGTCGAGCAGCGGATCACGCTCGCATCGGGTGAAAGCATCGCGTTCGACGTCGATCCCGATGACCGGCGGACGCTGATCGAGGGGCTCGACGACATCGCGCGGACGATGCGGCACGAAGCGGCGATCACGCGGTTCGAGGCGATCGCCTAGGGCTGATCGACATTCAGAAGATGGCGAGTCGAAAATGGTGGATTTTCGTGACCCGGAGCGCAGCGTGCTCATGGCACGTGAGCACCGGAAGCACGAAAAGCCGCCATTTGTAGGCCGCCAGAGCTGAATGTCGATCGGCCCTAGGCGAGACTTGCGGGGTCGGCGATACACCCCGTGATCGCGCTCGCGGCAGCGAGTGCCGGGCTCATCAGATGCGTGCGCCCGCCGCGCCCCTGCCGGTTCTCGAAATTGCGGTTCGAGGTCGCGGCGCAGCGTTCGCCGGGCTGCAGCCGGTCGGGGTTCATGCCGACGCACATCGAGCATCCGGGCTCGCGCCAGTCGAAACCCGCCGCGCGCAGCACGGCATCGATCCCCTCTGCCTCGGCCGCGCGCTTGACCAGCCCCGACCCCGGCACGACCATCGCGCGAACATGCGGCGCGACGCGGCGTCCGCGCACGATGTCGGCGACGATGCGCAGATCCTCGATCCGGCTGTTGGTGCAACTGCCGATGAACACCCGGTCGAGCGGCGTCCCGGCGATCGGCTGCCCCGGCGACAGCGCCATATAGGCGAGCGCGCGCTCGGCGGCGTCGCGGGCATCGACGCCGGACAGCATCGCGGGGTCGGGAATCCGTCCGTCGATGCCGATCACCTGCGACGGGTTCGTGCCCCAACTCACCATCGGCGCCACATCGGCGGCGTCGACCCGTATCTCACGGTCGAAAACGGCGTCGGCGTCGCTGGGGAGCGCCCGCCAGCGCGCCAGCGCCGCGACCCACGCATCGCCCGCCGGCGCCGCCGCACGCCCTTCGAGATAGGCAAAGGTCGTCGCGTCGGGCGCGACCAGCCCGGCGCGCGCGCCCATCTCGATGCTGAGGTTGCACAGCGTCATCCGGCCTTCCATCGACAGTCCGCGCACCGCGCGTCCCGCATATTCGATGACATGCCCGGTCGCCCCGTCGACCCCGACCAGCCCGAGCAGGTGCAGCGCCAGATCCTTGGCATGGACATGCGGCGCGAGGCATCCCTCGACGCTGATCCGCATGTTGCGCGACTTGCGCTGACGGATCGTCTGCGTCGCGAGCACATGCTCGACCTCCGACGTGCCGATCCCGAAGGCGAGCGCCCCGAATGCCCCGTGGGTCGAGGTGTGGCTGTCGCCGCAGACGATCGTCATTCCCGGCTGCGAGCGCCCCTGTTCGGGGCCCACGACATGGACGATGCCGCCGCGCGGATCGCCCATCGGAAAATTCTCTATCCCGAAACGGCGCGTGTTGGCGACAAGGGCCTCGAGTTGCGCCCGCGCCGCGGCGTCGGCGACACCGGCCGGTCCCGCGGCCTGCCCCGTCGTCGGAACATTATGATCGGACAGTCCCAGCGCGCGCTCGGGCCGCCGCACCGTCCGCCCCGTCGCCGCGAGTCCCGCGAAGGCTTGCGGCGATGTTACCTCGTGGAGCAGGTGCAGATCGATATAAAGCAGGGTCTCGCCGTCATCCTCGGCGACAGCATGCGCATCCCAGAGCTTGTCATAGAGCGTGCGGGGGCCGCGCGAACTCATCGCGTCTCCGCGCCTGCACAGCCTGACCGATAAGCCCGATTCATGTCGCCTCACCCTTCCGTCGACGGCCTCTCCGCGAGGACCAAAAATGCTTAGAGTTCTAACTTATACAGAATCTCATACCGGTTGCACAAGCGCTTTTCCGCCATTTCATGCCGCTTAAAAAGCATAATACTTAGTACTTGAAGTATTTTTGACGCCTGCTACAATTGGGATGAGAACGGAGGAGGCCCCACACCGCCGGCATGAGTCGAGGGACGCGTCAGACGTCCGCGCCGTTGGAAAAACGGCATCTGCCGATCACCCCCCGTTCCGAATGAAGAGACGAGGTCGAATGCGTATCCGCATTTTCGCCGCGATGGCGTTTGCGGAAAAGGTCGTGCTCGGCCGCAACCTGGGAGGATTTATGAAGACGGCTTTCCTGTTCCTTTCGACCGCGCTTGCTACGCTGGCGACCGCGCCCGCCCACGCGCAGGACGCGGCCCCCGCCGATGCAGCCCCCGCCGATGCAAGCGCCGATGGCGCGGCATCGGACGCCGACAACAGCTATGGCGACATCCTCGTCACCGCGCAGCGCCGGTCGGAGAGCATCCAGAATGTTCCGATCGCCATTTCGGCCTTCAACGCCGAAATGGTCGAATCGAGCGGCAGCACCAACATCACCAGCCTCAACGGCATCGCGCCCAACGTCGTCCTTCAGACGCAGGGCCTGGTCGCCAACGTGCCGATGATCTCGATCCGTGGCATGAGCACCTCCGACCCCGATCCCAATGCCGATCCCAAGGTCAGCACGATCATCGACGGCGTCTATATCCCCTTCGTGTCGAGCACGATGCTCGACCTGTTCGACATCGAACGCGTCGAGGTGCTCAAGGGACCGCAGGGCGTGCTGTTCGGCAAGAATAATCTCGCGGGCACGCTGAACGTCATCACCGCGCGCCCGGCCGAGGATTTCGGCGGCGAAGTGCGCGTGACGCTCGGTTCGTTCGGTCTCAAGCAGTTCCGCGGCAAGCTGAATTCGGGCCGTTTCGCCGACGGTGCGCTTGCAGCAAAGGTCTCGGTCAATTTCCGCGACTATAACGGCTATTCCCGCAATGTGATCACCGGCAACCGCTTGAACGGCGCCAATGTTAAGTCGGTGCGCGGCGCGCTCAACTACGACCAGGGCGGCGCCTTCAACTCGACGATCGTCGCCGACTGGCTGAAGCAGAAGACGACCGGCCCGGCGCCGCACGTCCTCGACAACGGCGACCCGAACTGGGATCTGCTGCCCGCTGCGGTCAAAACCGATGTCCGCAAGTCGGCGGTCCTGTTCGATCCCTATGCCAATACCGAAACCTATGGCGGTTCGTGGACCTCGAATCTCGACGTCGGTTATGGCACGATCACGTCGGTGCTCGGCTATCGCCACTTGTCCTATGTCACCCGCGGCGACTTCGACGGGCTGATCACCCCCGCGCCGAATCTCGACGTGATCCGCGACTTCTCGGGCGAATCGAAGAGCGGCGAACTGCGCTACGTTTCACCCGCCGGCGAGCCGGTCGATTTCGTCGTCGGCCTCTATTACCAGGCCGACAAGTGGCGCCAGTTCAACACCGTGTTCGCAAGCCCCGCCCTGACAACGCTCGCTCAGCTTCATCAGGACACCGAAAGCTATGCGATGTTCGCGCTGGTCAACGCGCATCCGGCCGAGGGGCTGACGCTGTCGCTCGGCGGCCGCTACAGCCATGACCGCAAGAAATACAGCATCGCGACGCAGGTGCGCACCAACACCACGTCGGTCGGCAATCTGACCGGGGACGCCTATACCCAGGCGGTGATGGATTCGCTGCTCAGCGGCGCGCAAATCTCGTCCTTCGCCGCCGACCTCAAGGCGTCATGGGCCGAGTTCACCCCCCGTCTGACCGTCGAATATCGCATGTCGCCGAGCGCGATGATCTACGCCAATTATTCGCAGGGCTACAAGGCCGGTGGCTTCAACTCGCGCGGCACCATCGCCGAGAATGTCGGCCCCTATGATCCCGAGCGCGTCAATGCGTTCGAGGTCGGCGCCAAGACCGACCTGTTCGACCGGCTGCTGCGCCTCAACGTCGCGGGCTTCGTCAACAACTACCGCAATCTTCAGGGGTCGGTGACCAAGATGGGCGCCGTCCGCGCCGAGAATATCACCACCAATATCGCCGCGGCGAAAATCTATGGCTTTGAGGTCGAGACGCTGCTTCGTCCGGCCGACGGCTTCACCATCGGCGCGAACCTCGCTTACCTCCACGCGCGCTACACCGACTTCTGTGCGGACACGAATGGGGTCTTCACCAACGGCGCGCCCGAAGTCGGCCAGTGCGGGCCCGCCGAACCGATCCTGATCAACGGCGTGCCCAACGGCACCTTCGCGGTCCCGACCGATTCGACCGGCCTCGACCTCGCCAATGCGCCGAAGTGGAGCGGGAGCCTGTCGGTCGACTATGCGATCCCGGTGTCGTTCGGCGAGGTGAAGCTGCATAGCGACGCGCGCTATTCGTCGCGCTTCAACACCTGGGGCCGCAGCAACAATCCCGGCTATTACCGCGACGAGGTCGTACTGCTCAACGCGAGCATCGCGGTCGCGGGCGAGGACGACCGCTGGAAGGTCACCGTCTACGGCTCGAACCTCACCGATCAGAAGGTGATTTCGGGCGCGACCAACGCCGGCGCGACCCCGATCTCGCAATTCTATCAGCCGCCGCGCGAATTCGGGGTCGACTTCGCGGTCAAATTCTGACGGCTATGTCCCGCGGCGCTTCGCAAGCGGCGCCGCGGGATTCCATGACAAGGACAAATACGGGAGAGTGTGATGAATTGGGATCTGGATCGCCGGTCATTCGTCGGCATGGGCGCGCTCGCGGCCGCGGGGCTGGGGATGCCGGCCTATGCGAAGAATGGCAAGAAATTCAACGTCCTGATGATCGTCACCGATCAGGAACAGGGTCTTGCCAGCTATCCCAAGGGCCTGCTCGAAAAGCTGCCCGCGCATCGCGAACTGCTCGAACGCGGGATGCTCGTCGAAAATTATCACGTCCACACGACCCCCTGCACCCCGTCGCGCTCGACGATCTTTCAGGGGCATCACACCCAGCAGACCGGGCTGTTCCTCAACAGCGACAATGCCCCCTATCCGGTCGCGGCGGAGACGATGCCGACGCTCGGCCACATGATGCAGGCTGCGGGCTATTATACCAGCTACAAGGGCAAATGGCATTTGAGCCGCCTGAACTACGAACGCAACTGGACGCGCATCCCCGGCGGCATCTATCCGACCACCGAAAATGCGATGGAGAAATACGGCTTCCACGATTACGGCTTCGACGGCGAGGAAGTCGGGCTGACGTGGGACGGATACAAGGCCGACATGTATGTCGCGGGCGACGCAGCGCGCCAGATCTTCGACTATGCCCGCAACGACAAGGCCGGCGGCAAGCCGTGGTTCCAGGTCGTCGGGCTCGTCAATCCGCACGACATCATGTTCTATGACGCGACGGGCAAGCAGGCCGAAAGCCGCCCCGATCCCAATATCCTGGGCCCGCTGCGCCGCGAGCCCGGCGATCCGCTCTACGAGGAAGACAATAAGTTCGACCTGCCGGAAAGCTTCCACAAGGATGATCTGTCGACCAAACCCGAGGCGCACAGCGCGATCGTTCGTCTGAACGACGTCTTCTACGGCAAGATGGCGCACGACGACGAGGCATCGTGGCATCGCTTCATCAACTATTATTACAACTGCCTGCGCGACGTCGATCGCCGGCTCGGCCAGCTCCTCTGGGCGCTCAAGGCAAGCGGCCAGATCGACAACACGATCATCATCTACACCAGCGACCACGGCGAGCGCGGAGGGGCGCACGGTATGCGTCAGAAAGGCGCAACCATGTACCGCGAGGAAACCAACGTCCCGATGATCATCGCACATCCCGACTTTCCGGGCGGGCGTTCGACCAAGGGGCTGATGGGCGCGGTCGATCTCGCCCCGACGCTGATGAGCCTCGCCGGACTGTCCGCCGACGAGGCCGCGAACCGCTTCCCGGGCCTGCCCGGCCTCGACGTGTCGGCGCTGCTCGCCTCGCCGACGCTGCCGACGCAGCGCGACAGGATCGGCCACCTCTTCGACTATGCCGTGGTCCATTATTGGGAGCCGACGACGGTGAAGGCCGATCGAGGCGCGAAACTGCCGTCGGGCGAGCCCGACTATAGCAGGCAGTTCGACTTGTCGAAGCGCCGCCTGCACCGCGGCGTCCACGACGGTCAGTACAAGTTCGCGCGCTATTTCGCGCCGGCGCACTATAACCGCCCGACCGACTGGAAGTCGCTGAGCGCGATGAACGACCTCGAGCTCTACGATACCCACGCCGACCCGAAAGAGATCGTCAATCTCGCGGGCGATCCGAAATATCGCAAGACGGTGCTGCGCCTCAACGCGATGACCAATGCGCTCTGCGACCGCGAGATCGGCAAGGGGCTCGACGACGGGCGCGAATATCCGGGTCCGACCGAGATGTACAACCAGCCCGTTTGACACACGATGTCCCCGCCGCGAGGCGGAAGCATCACAGGCCGGCTCCCGGCACGTCCATGATTTCATTCGGCACCGAAAGGGTCGCGGCATAAATCCGATCTGGCTTCCCGCCTCCCTGTTCGGAGGACTGTTTCAGGCGTGGCGCACCGCGCTCCAGCAGCGACTACGCACCGAGCTCAGCGTCAGCGGCGCCGGGCTCGTGCGCTATCTTTATGGCCTGCCCTTTGCGGCGCTGTTTGCGGCTATCTGGCTCTGGGCGCACCCCGTTACGCTCCCCGCGCCGAGCGCCGCCTTTCTGGGGTTCGCGCTGATCGGCGCGGTCACGCAGATGGCGGGGACGATCCTGCTGATCCTCGCCTTCGGACATCGCGGCTTCGTGGTCGGCACCGCCTTTTCCAAGACCGAGGCGATTCAGGCGGCGCTGGTGACCGCGCTCTTTTTCGGCGAGCGATTGCCGCTGCTTGCCTGGATGGGGATCGTCGCCGGCGTCGCGGGCGTGCTGGTGCTCGCGCTGAGCGGGCGCGGGATCACCGCGCGCCAGATCCTCGCATCGCTGGGACAGCCCGCGGCACTCCATGGCCTGGGGGCGGGGTCGATGTTCGCCTTCGCGGCGGTCGCGATCAAATTCGCCACCGCCGAATTGCCGGGCCTCGACGTCGTCGCGTCGGCGCTTGTCACGCTGGTCGTCGTGATGGCGATGCAAAGCCTCCTTCATTTCGCATGGATCGTCGTCCGCGATCGCGACACGCTTCGCGCCGTCGGGCGAACATGGCGCTCGTCAAGCCAGGTCGGCCTGTTGTCGGCGCTCGGTTCGGCCTGCTGGTATACCGGCTTCGCCGCCGCCCCCGCCGCACTCGTGCGGGTCGTCGGGCAAGTCGAGGTCGTCTTCACCATCGGCTTCGCGCATTTCTATCTGCGCGAACCGGTTCGCTGGCAGGAGGCGGCGGGGCTGTTTCTGGTCGTCATCGGCGTGGTCCTGGCGCTCATCGCCACCCACTGACGCGCGCAGACGGGCGCAGACGCGCCGTACCTAGCCTGCGCGCAGGCCGTGCAGGAACAGGTTGGAGACCTCGAAAGCGACGAAGCGGGGCGACAGGACACGATCGCGCGGGAGCCAGCGCGCGACGAAGTTGAAAGTGCCGGCCGACGCGAGTGCGGTGGGTTCGGCTTCGAAGGGCCGCAGCGTGCCATCGGCGTTGCCAAGCTCCATCATTGCAATCGAACGGTCGAGCAGTGCGCTGGTCATCGCGCTGAAGCGCTGCTGCTGTTCGGCGCCGAGCTTGTGATAGGAGGCGGCCGACAGCGACATTGGACCCATCGGATCGAGCTGCGCCTGAACGTTGAGCGCGAGGCCGGCGCGCGACCGTTCGACCCCCGTCGCATGCTCTTCGGCGCGGTCGAGCAGCCTGCGATAAAGCGCGAACGCCCGCTCGAGGCAGGCCGCGACGAGGTCGGCCTTGCTGCCGAAATGATGATAGACGAGCCCCTTGGTCGCGCCGAGGTTCGCCGCGATATCGTCGAGCGATACGCCCTCGACTCCGCGCGCGTTGAAGAGGGCGGAGGCGCTGGTCACGATCTCGCCCGCGCGGTCGGTCGGCGGTGGCGGTGCAAGCGCCGACCAGCTTTCGATCGCGGCCGCTTCGATCGTCTCGGGCGCGCGACCGGTGCCGACGCCGCTTTCGACGATCGCGGGCAATTCCACCGACAGGCGGCCAGGACCATCGCGCTCGGCGCGGCGCGCCCAGATATCGCCGAGCGGTGCCCATGCGATCATTCCCCAGATCGTGCGGGCGGCGATGCCGGGATCGCAGGACCGGACCGATCCGTCGGCGATCCCCCGCGCGATGAGCGCTGCCAGCGTCTCGAACGCCGCGTGCTGACGCGTGGAGATTTCGCGGCGCCCTTCGTCGGGCAGGGCCTCCAGTTCCGCTGCGATGATGGCGTGCGTATGGTCGCGGTCGCGGGCGGCGGCGAGAAATGCGAGCACGGCGTCGAGCCCGCTGCCCCCCTCTTCGGCGGCGCGGCCAAGATCCTGATCGAGTGGATCGAGCAGGTGGAGATAGCATTGCCGCGCGAGGTCGGTGCGGTCCGAGCCATAATTATAGAGGCTCGACCGGGTCAGCCCGACGCTTTGCGCGATTCGGACGAGATCGGCGCCCGCAACGCCGTTTCGCCGAAACTCGTGCGCCGCCTCGTCGAGCAGCAACGCGCGGCGCGCGGCGCGCGCGGCGCTGAGCAAGGGTCTGCTCTCCTTCGCTAATCCCGTGTCCGCCATCGATCCTGCCTGCCCGTTCGCAACCCAATTGACAAGTCGGTATGTTGCGACATACTCTAATGTCAGAATCATAAACGTTAAAGAATGTATGAGGGAGGACGATGATGAAGGCAGCCGGCACGCGTGGTGCGCAAACCTCTTCTGTCGCGGTCGCGCTGGCGATGTTCGCGGCGATCCCGGGCGCATATGCGCAAGAGGCCGGCGGCGGCGAAACCGCGAACGAAGGTGATATCGTCGTCACGGCGATGAAGCGCGAGGAACGCCTTCAGGATGTCGGAGCGACGATCCAGGCGCTGTCCGCCGAAAATATCCGCACCGCGCGCGTCGCCGAAATCAAGGATCTCGCGGCCCAGCTTCCCAATGTCGACATCAAGGAAACCGTTCCCGGCGCGCTTCCGACCGTCACCATTCGCGGAATCGGCCTTGACGATTTCAGCACCGTTTCAAGCCCCGCCGCGGGCATTTACGTCGATGAAGTCCCCCTCGCCTCTCCCGGTCTCATGAGCGGCAATTTCTTCGACCTTGGCCGCATCGAAGTCCTCAAGGGGCCGCAGGGCACGCTTTATGGACGCAATACCACGGCGGGCGCGGTAAACATCGTGTCGGCGACGCCAGGCGACAGCTTCGCCGCTTTCGCAAAGACGGGATATGGCAATTTCGACACGTTCGACGCCGAGGCAATGCTCAACATCCCGCTATCCGATCGCGCCCAGCTCCGCCTCGGCGGCAAGACGATCCAGCAAGGTCGCGGCTATTGGACCAGTTCGCTGCTGGAGGACGGGACGCCCGGCCGCCGCGATCTCGGGACACGCGACATCTGGCTCGGCCGCATCCAGCTGGCGCTACGGCCCGCCGACGGGCTCGACATCCTGCTCAAGGCCGAAGGCGAGCGCTCGCGATCCGAAATGGGCGTTCCTCAGTTCAACGGCACCTATGGCAAGGGGACACCCTTCGTCCCCTGCGCCCCGGTGCTTCAGGGCCGGCTCGACAACAAGGATTGTGTCGATGCCTATGGCTACCAGAACAGCCACGACAATCCCTATCAGGGCGACTGGGTCGGCCGCTTCCCCTATAATGTCGATCAGGTCAGCCTGACGGGGAAGATCCGCTACAGCGCCGGCGCGGTCGATATCACTTCGATCACCGGCTATATCGATTTTTCGCGCCTCTATCATATCGACGTCGACGCTACGCCCCTGCAGCAGTTCGATTATGACGAGAAGGAGGATGTCCGGCAGTTCACGCAGGAGCTTCGGATCGGTTATCGCAACGATCTGATCGATCTCGTCGGCGGCGCTTTCTATTCGTGGGACCGGGTGGTCGGCGACAACAGCAATTACGGCGACGACTGGCCGCTCCTTTTCCTGGGGGCCGCCAGCGGATCGGGCAAGACAAACTATGACCAGGTCACGCGGTCGGCGGCACTCTATGCCGATGGCACCTGGCACCTTGCCGACAAGATCGACCTGATAACCGGCATCCGCTTCACGCGCGAGCGGCGCCATTATGCGGGCGGGACGAGCTTCATCACCGCGTCGCCGCTCGTCGGCGTCGACGACACGTTCATCGACGACACCATTCGCGACAGCAATGTCACCGGACGAATCGGCCTCAACATCCGCCCGCGCGACGGCCTGCTCCTTTTCGCATCGGTATCGCGCGGTCGGAAAAGCGGTGGTTTCTTCAGCGGCTTCACCAACAACGAGAGCCAGCTCCTGCCCTATCGACCCGAAACCATCACCGCCTATGAAGTCGGCGTGAAGAGCGAGTTCGGTCGCGCGGTCACTCTCAATATCGCGGGCTTTTATTACGACTATAAGGATCCGCAGACCTTCGTCCGCTTCATCGACCCCGCGACCGACCTGTCGGTGCAGAAGGTCGGCAATGTCGACAGCGCACGCGTGTTCGGGACCGACATCGACCTCATCCTCCGCCCTGTCCGGGGCCTGACCCTGTCGGGCGGCCTCGGACTTCTCGATACGCGCCTGTCGTCCTTCGCCACCGCCGCGGGCGTGATCCCGGCCGGCAACCGTCTTCCCAATGCTCCGGCGACCTCCTTTTCGGGCAAGGCACGCTATGAGTTCGATCTGACGCCCGGTCTGCGCGCGGCGATCCAGGGCGATACCCGCTATGCGTCGTCGGCGTTCAAGGAAGCGTCGAACGATCCGCTGATCGCCTCGAAATCCTATTGGCTGTTCAATGCACGCCTGTCGGTCGCGGGAGAGAAGGACGGATGGGAAGTCGCCCTGTGGGGCCGTAACCTCACCAAGGAACGCTATGTCGTGTCGGGCGTGAACCTCGCCTCGCTCGGCATCGTCAACCGCATCTATAACGCCCCGCGGACTTATGGCGTCGAACTCAGCTTCCGCTATTGAGGAAAGAGAAAATGGTCACGAACCTTCAGATTTCCGGCCATGGCGACGCGCGTTTCGACGCCGTGCGGAAGGCTTTCGAGCAGAATTTCACCGAACGCGGCGATATCGGCGCGGCGTTCTGCCTGATCGTCGGCGACCAGATGGCCGTCGACCTTCGAGGCGGCTGGCGCGATGCCGCGCGCACCCGTCCATGGGAAGCCGATACCGTCGTCAACCTGTGGTCGACGACCAAGGGCATCGGGGCGATCTGCTTTGCCATTCTCGCCGACCGGGGCCTCATGGCCTATGACGACCTCGTCGCGGACCACTGGCCCGCCTTCGCGGCGAACGGCAAGCAGCATGTGACGATCGCGATGCTGCTGTCGCATCAGGCGGGCCTCAGCGGCTTCGCGTCGGCCGCGAGCGTTGCCGACCTGCTGGCGGGGTCCGCGGCGGCCGACCGGCTCGCGGCGCAAGCCCCCTTATGGGCGCCCGGATCGGGGTCGGGCTATCATGCGATCAGCATCGGCATCCTCGCCACCGAGCTTTTCCGGCGCATCGAGGGCCGTTCGCTCAAGGCCTTCGTTCGGGACGAAATCGCCGACGGGCTCGGCCTGGATATTGCGATCGGCCTTGCCCCCGCCGAAGAGGGCCGCCGCGCCGAGATCATCGCGCCTCCCGAACTCAGCTCGGCCGACATCGGCCAGCTCACGGCACCGCAGATCGCCGCGCTGGCGAATCCGCCACTCGATCCACTGCTCCCCAACTCCCCCGCCTGGCGCGAGGCGGACCTCGTGTCGGCAAACGGTCATTCCAACGCCGCCGCACTCGCCCGGCTCTATGCGCGCTTCGCGAGCGGTCAGGTGAGCGCCCGCACACTCGCGGCGGCGACCGCGCCGCAAATCGAGGGCATCGACCTGGTGCTGGGCGTGCCGGCCCGCTGGGCCGCGGGCTTCCTTCTCAATGCCGACGGCATCTATGGCCCGAACCAGGCCGCATTCGGCCACTCGGGCTGGGGCGGCTCGTTCGCCTTCGCCGATCCGACGGCCGGTCTCGCGATGAGCTATACGATGAACCGCATGGGCACGCTGCTTCGCGACGACCCGCGCGATCTGGCGCTGATCGAGGCGGTCTATTCCTGCCTGTGAGACGCGCCACCGTCGGACCACCGTTCAGGCCATGCCGATATTTCCCCTGATCCCGTCGAAACAGGCGGCGACATGCCGGGCGTATGGCAGGCCGCAATCGCGGATCACCAGCGCTTCGCCGTCCCATTCAATCACGCCCTTCTGCTCGAAATCCGACAGGGCGCCGCGGGCCGAAGCGATTTCGGCGGTGTCCAGATGCGCCCGTCCGTTGCACAGCAGGTCGCGGATATGCCGCGCGCGCCGTTGTTCCGCCGCATCGACCCGGACGCCGCGCACCGCCGCGAGCCGCCCCTCGCCGACGAAGTCGCGATAGGGGCCAGATTTTTTCTCGTTCTGGACGATCAGATCGGGAAATTTGCTGATCGCGCTGGCGCCGAAGCCGAGCAGGACGGGGGCGTCATCCTCGGTAAAGCCCTGGAAATTGCGGTTCACCCGCCCCTCGCGCGCCGCCACGGCGAGCGAATCGTCAGGCCGCGCGAAATGATCGAAGCCGACAGGGACATAGCCGGCGGCGGTCAGCCGCCGATAGCCGAGCCGGGCCTGCTCGAAGCGCAGCCGCTGGTCGGGCAGCCGGCTCGCGTCAATCCGCCGCTGGCGCGCGATCATCTGCGGCAGATGGGCATAGCCGAAAAAGGCAATGCGGCTCGGTGCCAGCGCCAGCGCCTCGTCGATCGTCGCGTCGACATCGGCGAGGTCCTGCCCCGGCAGCCCGTACATGAGGTCGAAGTTGATCGCGTCGATGTCGCGCAGGCGCAGCGCGGCGACGACGCGCTCGATATGCGACAGCGGCTGGATGCGCCCGATCGCCTGCTGGACGTGCGGCGCAAAGGTCTGGACGCCCAGGCTGACCCGCGTGACATGCGCCGCCGCGAGCACCAGCGCCCATTCGGACGAGAAACCGCGCGGGTCGAGTTCGATCGAGACGTCGGGCCGATGCGCGTCGAAGACGGTGAGCAGCAGGTCGAGCAGCCGCACCAGTTCGACCGGGGCGATCGCGTTCGGGCTGCCACCGCCGAAGGCGATGCGGCGAATGCGCCCGCGCCCGCCGAGCCGCTTCGCGACGAGCGCGATCTCGGACCGGAGCGCGGTCAGATAATCGTCGAGCCGCTGCTTGCGGCTGGCGGCGCCAGTGTTGCAGCCGCAATACCAGCAGATATTCTCGCAAAAGGGGATGTGGACATAGAGCGATACGGGTGTCGCCGAATCCACCGCTTCGAGCGCGCGCGCATAATCGTCGGCACCGACGTCTTCGACGAACTCCATCGCGGTCGGATAGCTGGTGTAGCGCGGCACCGGCTTTGCGAGCAGATCGGGGTGATAGGACCACATGCGGGCATCCTATGGGCAAATTTCCGCTACGACATTGACCGGGATCAACGGCGAGGGATTTCCCCGTTCGTGTTTACGACCCATAGGGAACCAACGGACATGCACAATGTTTGAAAAGACCCTGTTCCCCCGCGAAGGCGGGGGTCCATCTCCCGCCGGCACCATCTTGAACCAGTCGGAGATGGGTCCCCGCCTTCGCGGGGACACGCTGCTATTTCAGTCAAAGTCGCGGACGCCCTGATTGCAGCCCTTCTTGCCCCGCCGGTCGCCGATCGCGTGGCAGGCCTTGGCGCAGTCGCGGCGCTGTTCGGGGTCGGCGGGATCGCCGGGAACGATCATCCGGTGCGATGCGCCGCCGCACGCCGGGACCGTCAGCACATGTGCCTCCGCGGCAGGCGGCTGCATCAGCGCCGCCGCGCCGAGCATCAGGACGATAGACCGCACGGTCATGGCGTATCATCCTCTTCCTCTTCTTCGACAAAGATGCGTAGCGCGGCGCCATCGAGATCGTCGAACTGCCCGCCGCGCAGCGACCAGAAGAAGGCGGCAAGACCGATGAGCCCGAGGCCGAGCGCGACCGGGATCAGGACGAGCAGCCCGTTCACCGCGCGGCGCCCTTCAGCCGCAGCGCGTTGCCGACGACGATCAGCGACGATCCCGACATGGCGATGGCGGCGACCAGCGGCGTCACATACCCCATGAAGGCGAGCGGCACGGCGATGACGTTATAGCCGATCGCGAGCATGAAATTCTGCCGCACGATCGTCTGCGTCCGCCGCGCGACGCGGATCGCCTGCACCACCGGCATCAGCCGGTCGCCGAGGAAGATGCAGTCGGCGGCATTCTTGCCCGCGTCGCTCGCCGAGCCCGGTGCGATCGAGGCATGGCCCGCAGCGAGCGCGGGACCGTCGTTGAGCCCGTCGCCGATCATCAGCACCTTGTGCCCCGCCACCGCCTGCCGCGCGATGGCGGCGAGCTTGTCCTGCGGACTCATGCCGGTCTGGGCGGTGAGGCCGAGCGCGCGCGCGACCGGCGCGACGGCGGCGGCGCGGTCGCCCGACAAGATGGTCGGCGCGACGCCCGCCTGGTCCAGTGCAGCGATCGTTTCGGCGGCGTCGGGGCGCAGCGCGTCGGCGAAGCGGACGGTGATCGCCGGAACCCCATCGACCGCCAGTTCGGTCGCAAGCGCGCTGTCGGCGGCGGGCTGCGCCGGGCGGCCGAGCGTCACCCGGTGCCCTTCCCACAGGGCCTCGACCCCGAAGCCGGGAGTCTCGTGGATCGCCTCGACCGCGACCGGCGCCACCTCCATCGCGGTCAGGTCGCGGGTCAGCGCTTCGCTGAGCGGATGACGGCTGGCGCGTGCGAGCGCGAGGAGCAAAGCGCGAACGCTGGCGTCGGTCTCGGCCAGATTGGTCGCGACCGGGCGGCCGAGCGTCAGCGTTCCCGTCTTGTCGATCATCGCGCGGTCGACCTCGGCCAGCCGTTCGAGCGCCGATCCGTCCTTCACCAGCACCCCGACGCGCATCAGCGTCCCCGCCGCGACGATCTGCGCCGCGGGCACCGCGAGGCCGAGCGCGCAGGGGCAGGTGATGATCAGCACCGCGACCGCGATCAGCAGGCTGTGATGCCAGCCCGCGCCCGCGAGCATCCAGCCGGCGAAGGCGAGCAGCGCCAGCGTGTGGACAGCGGGCGCATAGTAACGCGCCGCGCGGTCAGCGATGCGGACATAGCGCGACTTGCCCTGCGCCGCCTCGCCCATCAGCCGTGCGATGTCGGCGATCGCGGTGTCGGCGCCCGCCGCGGTCACCCGGACGCGGATCGGCGCCTCGACGTTCAGCGTCCCGGCGTGGACCGGATCGCCGAGCCCGACCGCCTGCGGCGCGCTTTCGCCGGTCAGCAGCGACAGGTCGATCCGGCTGGCGCCGCTGGTGATGACGCCATCCGCCGACAGGCGCTCGCCTGCGGCGACGAGCATGACCATGCCGGGCTGGAGCGCGGTGGCATCGACCCAGCGGCTCGTCTCGTCGGCCCCGACGACCATCGCGCCGGTGCCCATGTTGCGGAGCAGCGCGGTCACCCCGCCCCGCGCGCGGTCGCGCATCACGCTGTCGAGCCAGCGGCCGCAAAGCAGGAAGAAGAGCAGCATTACGACGCCGTCGAAATAGGCGTGGGGACCGTGCGTCGCGGTTTCATAGAGGCTGAGCGCGGTCGCGATCAGCACTCCGATGCTGATCGGCACGTCCATGTTGGTCCGGCCGTGGCGCACCGCGCGCCACGCCGAGCGGAAGAAACTGCGCCCGGCATAGGCAAACGTGGGAAGCGCGATCGCCGCCGACAGCCAGTGGAACAGGTCGCGCGTCGCGCCGCTCGCACCCGACCAGACCGACACCGACAGCAGCATGATATTCATCATCGCGAAGCCCGCGACCGCGACCGCGCGCAGCAGCGCGCGGCTGTCGGACGCGCCGCCGTCGACCTCGGCCGGCCCGTCGCCGATCGGATGCGCCTCGAACCCCAGCAGCGAGAAAGCGCCGATCAGTTCGGGCGTTTCCGCATCGGGGGTGCACGAGATATGCACGCGCTTTTCGGTGAAATTGACCCGCGCCGCCGCGATCCGCCGGTCGCGCACCAGTCCCTGCTCCAGCTTGGCGATGCAGCCCGCGCAGCGGATGTCGGGCACCGCGAAATCGCGCTCGACGAGCGGGGCGGCGGCGTCGGTCATTTAAGGTCGACCCGGTAGCGCGCCTCATCGGCGCCATGATGCACCGACAGGTCGAGCTGCCAGCGCCCGGCGGGCAGCGCATCGAGCGAGCGCAGCGCGCCGTCCGCCGCGGGCGCAAAGCGCATCGCGCGCGGGGGCGTCTGGCCGAGCGGGTGACGGAGCGTCGCGACGATGCGCAGCCCCTCCACCGCCGCGCCGTCCTTGCGGACGGCCAGCCGGACATGGCGCCCCTCGTCGACGGTGATTTTCTTGTCCCAGCCGAGCCGGTCCTGCGCCTCGGCGCGCGCGAGCCATTCGTTGTAATGCTGGCTCGCGACATAGCTATTGTCGACGACGGTGCCGCCGAAGGTCGACAGCGCAAAGCTCGCCATCACGATGTTGACGCTGATGACGACGCCGAAGAAGGCGATCAGGATCATCGCCGCATGGCGCCCGGTGAAGGGTTTGCGCTCGGGCTCGCCGGTCATGGCTCGGTCCCCGGACGGTCGAACTGGATCGTCTCGCGGTCGCCGCGCGGATCGTCGTCGAGCGCACGCACCGCGATGGCGAAGTCCTGCCGCGCCGGTCCCGCGCCGGGAGCGGCGACGAACAGCTTCGCGCTCGTCACGCTGTCGGGCGCCAGCGGCAGGCGCAGGCTCTGCCCCGCCGTTTCGCGCGCGCCGTCCTCGGTCCACAGCCGGGCGCCGGGGAGGCCGCTCAGCGTCACCTCGACGTCACGCGGGCGAAGCTCCATGTTGCGCAGCTTCAGCGTGTAAGTGTTGCGGATCGCGCCGTCGGAAAGCTGGACATAGAGCGGGCTGCGCTCGTGCTGGACGGCGAGGTCGAGCCGGGTACGCTGGCCGAGCGCGAAAAGCATCGCGAGGCCGATCGCGCCCCACAGGCCGAAATATATCAGGGTGCGCGGCCGGAATAGCGTCTTGCGGATCGGCGGCGCGACCCCGCCCGCCTTTTCGGTCGCGGCGTCGTCGAGGGTGCAATAGTCGATCAGCCCGCGCGGCCGCCCGACCTGCGCCATCACGCTGTCGCAGGCGTCGATGCAGAGCGCACAGGTAATGCAGCCGATCTGCGGCCCCTCGCGGATGTCGATGCCGGTTGGACAGACCGCGACGCACTGGTTGCAATCGACGCAGTCACCGAAGGCGCCGGGGTTCTTCTCGGCCTTCTTGACACTGCCGCGCGGCTCGCCGCGCCAGTCCTTGTAGGTGACGAGCAAAGATTTCTCGTCCATCATCGCGGTCTGGATGCGCGGCCAGGGGCACATATAGATGCACACCTGTTCGCGCAGGAAGCCGCCGAGGACAAAGGTCGTCGCGGTCAGCACCGCCACGGTGACATAGGCGACCGGCGCCGCCTGCCCCGCCCAGAAATCGTGCGTCAGCGTCGGCGCGTCGGCGAAATACATGATCCACGCGCCGCCGGTCCAGAAGGCGACGGTCAGATAGATCGCATATTTGAGCGTCCGCTTCGCGATCTTCTCCGCCGTCCACGGGCCGTTCGCGAGGCGGATCTGCGCGTTGCGGTCGCCGTCGATCAGCCGGTCGACATGCTGGAACAGGTCGGTCCACACCGTCTGCGGACAGGCATAGCCGCACCATGCGCGCCCGACCGCGCTGGTGACGAGGAACAGCCCGATCCCCGCCATGATGAGCAGGCCCGCGACATAATAGAATTCATGCGGCCAGATCTCGATCTGGAACATGTAGAAGCGCCGGTTCGCGAGGTCGACGAGCACCGCCTGATCGGGCGCATGGGGGCCGCGATCCCAGCGGATCCACGGCGTTCCGTAATAGATCGCCAGCGTGACCGCCATGATCGCCCATTTGAAGCGCCGGAACGGGCCGTCCACCTTCTTGGGGTAGACGCCCTTCCGCGCCGCATAGAGCGAGCCATGCTCGCCGGTCAGATCGTCAGGGCTGGCCATCGGCTCCCCGTCCTTCGGTTCCCGGCCCTTCCGCCGTCGCGGCCGCCATGGCCGGCGCCGGCGCCTTCTCGCCGCCGCCGAGCGAATAGACATAGGCGGCGAGCATCTTGATCGTCACCGGGTCGAGCCGGCTGTTCCAGCGCGGCATCACACCGTTGCGCGGCTGGGTCACCGTCGCGGTGATGCTCGCGCGGTCGCCGCCATAGAGCCAGATGGCGTCGGTCAGCTTCGGCGCACCGACCTCACGCCCGCCGTCGCCGGTCGGGCCATGGCACACCGCGCAATTCGCCTCGAACAGCACCGCGCCGCGCGCCGACGACCTGCTCGGCTTTTCCTGATGGCTGATGACGCGGACATGGCTGACGACATCGGCAATCTGCGCGGGCTCGAGGATGCCGTCGTGCCCGAAGGCAGGCATCTGGCTGGTCCGCGTTTCCTTGTGATCGGGGTTCCGGATGCCGTGGGTGATCGTATATTCGATCGTCGACAGGTCACCGCCCCACAGCCAGTCGTCGTCGGTCAGGCTGGGATAGAGTTTCTTCACCCCCGCGCCGCCCGCGCCGTGGCACTGGACGCAATGGACGCGAAAGGCCGCCGCCCCGCCCTGCACCGCCGCCTGCATCAACTCGGGCTTCGCGGGCAGGTCGGCGATCGGCGTTGCCGCGATCGCATTCATCACCGGCGCCCGGCGCGCCGCGTCGGCCTGCATCTCCTGTTCGAGCTGGCCGCGGCTGCTCCAGCCGAGCACGCCCTCGGTCGCGCCGTGGATCATCGGCCACGCGGGATAGAGGATGACATAGACGATGCCCCAGACGATCGTCGCATAGAGCGACCACAGCCACCAGCGCGGCATCGGCGTGTCGAGTTCCTCGATGCCGTCCCATTCGTGGCCCGACGTCGCCGTCCCCGTTACGTCATCGATGCGCTTATGATCGGCCATTATCGTCTTCCTTGAAGATCATGTTTGCGGCTTCGTCATGGTGACGGCGGGCGCCCTTGCGGAACGGCCAGGCGATGAAGAGCAGGAACATCGCCACCATGACGATCAGGCCCCAGCTATCGGCGAAATGCCGGACTTCGTCATAGGTCATCGCGCCGCTCCCGCTGTCGTGTCGGGCGCATGCGCCTGTTCCTGCGGCGCCGCTTTCTCGACATCGACGAGCGTGCCGAGCATCTGGAGATAGGCGATCAGCGCATCCATTTCGGTCACCCGCGACGGGTCGCCGTCGAAATCACGCACCTGCGCCTTGGGGTAGCGCTTGACGAGATCGCCAGCGCCCGCATCCGGGTCAGCCTGCGCGCGGATGTCGGCGTTCGCGTTGGCGATGTCGGTCTTGGTATAGGGAACGCCGACGCGGTAGAGCGCGGTCAGGTCGCGCGCCATATCGCCCGCCTCGAGATCGCGGTCGGCGAGGAAAGCATAGCCGGGCATGATCGATTCGGGGACGACGCTGCGCGGATCGATCAGATGCGCCTTGTGCCATTCGTCCGAATAGCGTCCACCGACGCGCGCGAGGTCGGGCCCGGTGCGCTTCGACCCCCACTGGAACGGGTGATCGTACATGCTCTCGGCGGCGAGGCTATAGTGGCCATAGCGTTCGACCTCGTCGCGGAACGGACGGATCATCTGGCTGTGGCAGGTATAGCAGCCCTCGCGGATATAGATGTTGCGCCCCGCGAGTTCGAGCGGCGTATAGGGCCGCATCCCGTCGACCTTCTCGATCGTGTTGTCGATCCAGAACAGGGGCGCGATCTCGACGATGCCGCCGATCGCGACCGCGATCAGCGCGAAGAAGCCGAGCAGGCTGACGTTGCGTTCGAGCTTCTTGTGGCTGAAGCGCTTTTCGGCAGGTTGGGTCGCCATGGCCTGTGGCTCCTTATTCGGCGGGAACGGGCGCGAGCGGACGATCCGCAGCGGCGTTGTAGGGAGTCTCGGTCATCGGCTTTTCCTCGCGGACCTTGCCCGCGAGCGTCGCCCAGACGTTGACGATCAGGATGACGAAACCGGCGAGATACATCGCCCCGCCCGCAGCGCGGATCAGATACATCGGGTGCATCGCCGCGACGGTTTCGGCAAAGCTGTAGACGAGGTAGCCGTCGGCGCCATATTCGCGCCACATCAGCCCCTGCATGATCCCCGCGACCCACATCGAGGCGGCGTAGAAGACGATCCCCAGCGTCGCGAGCCAGAAGTGCCAGTTGACCATGCGCAGCGAATAGAGCCGCGGACGTCCCCACAGGCGCGGCACCAGATAATAGACCGCGGCGAAGGTGATCATGCCGTTCCAGCCGAGCGCGCCGGCGTGGACGTGCGCGATCGTCCATTCGGTATAGTGGCTGAGGCTGTTGAACGCCTTCACCGACAGCATCGGCCCCTCGAAGGTCGCCATGCCGTAGAAGGCGAGCGCGACGACCATCATGCGGATGATCGGATCGGTGCGGATCTTGTCCCACGCGCCGTTCAGCGTCATCAGCCCGTTGATCATGCCGCCCCAGCTCGGCATCCACAGCACGACCGAAAAGACCATGCCCAGCGTCTGCGCCCAGTCGGGCAGCGCGGTATAGTGCAGGTGGTGCGGCCCCGCCCAGATATAGAGGAAGATCAGCGACCAGAAGTGGAGGATCGACAGGCGATAGCTGTAGATCGGCCGTTCCGCCTGCTTGGGCACGAAATAATACATCATCGCAAGGAAGGGCACGGTCAGGAAGAAGGCGACCGCATTATGCCCGTACCACCATTGTGTCAGCGCATCCTGCACCCCGGCGAAGGCCGAATAGCTCTTCGACCCGAAGATCGTCGCGGGCACCGACAGATTGTTGACGATGTGCAGCATCGCGATGGTGACGATGAAGCTGAGGTAAAACCAGTTGGCGACATAGATATGCGGCTCGCGGCGTTTGACGATCGTGCCGACGAAGACGATGAAATAGACGACCCACACGATCGTCAGCCACAGGTCGACATACCATTCGGGCTCGGCATATTCGCGCGCCTCGGTGACGCCCATCAGATAGCCTGTGGCCGCGAGCACCAGAAAGAGCTGATAGCCCCAGAAGACGAAACGCGCGGCGCCCGGAAAGGCGAGCCGCGCGCGGCAGGTGCGCTGGACGACATAGAAGCTCGTCGCGATCAGCGCATTGCCACCGAACGCAAAGACCACCGCCGACGTGTGCAGCGGGCGCAGCCGCCCGAAGCTGGTATATTCGATGCCGAGGTTGAGCGCCGGAAAGGCGAGTTGCAACGCGATATAGAGGCCGACGGCCAGCCCCGCGAGCCCCCAGAAGATGGTGGCGATGACGCCCCAGCGCACCGGGTCGTCGTCATAGACGCCCTCGTCGGGCGGCATCTTCAAAAGGCCCCGCGCCATCCCGCCATAATCGGCGGCCGAAAGGCGCGTCCACAGGACGATCAGGCAGGCGACCGCCACGATGACCATATGCACGGCAAAGGGCGTGTCGACAGCCAGCGCCGCAAAGACAAGCGCCAGCAGGGCAAGGCCCATCCAGCCGCCCGCCTTGAAAACCAGATCGTCCATATCATTTGCCCCTGTTCGGCGCGGCTCTTCATCGGACCGCGTGGCTTTCGGCCGCCTTGGACTCGCGGCGGGGCGAAAACATTGACATGGATCAACCAACGCCTTGCGCTTCGTCAATGCGTTATGATGCGCGCGGGCGCAGATCGGCTCCGTCAACAAAGGAGCCGATCATGAAACGCATCCCTCTCTCCCTCGTCGCGCTGTCCGCGCTCGCCCTGTTGCCGGGGCAGGCCGCCGCGAAGGCCGGCGACGTGCGGGTCAAACTGCTGGCGACGCTCGTCGCCCCCGACGGCAAGATCCGCGACGTCAAGACCGACCTGATCGGCCTGCCCGCGGGATCGCAGGCCAAGGCCGACGACAATGTCACCCCGACGATCGCGATCGAATATTTCGTCGCCGACCATGTCTCGCTCGAAACGATCGCGGGCGTCACCCAGCACGACGTGAACGGCCGCGGCGCGCTGGCCGGGGCGGAACTGGTCTCCAACGCGAAGATCGTGCCCGCGACTCTGACGGTCAAATATCATTTCGGCGAAGACGGCGGCGTGCAGCCCTATATCGGCGCCGGACCCAGCTATTTCATTTTCATCGACGAAAAGCCGGGCGCGGCGACGCGCGCGCTCGGCGCGACGCGGCAGAAGATGGGCGACAAGTTCGGCGCGGCGGTGCAGGCGGGGGTCGACATTCCGGTGAACGACCGGGGGCTTTCGCTCTCCCTCGACGCCAAGCGCTATATCCTGCGCCCGACCGCGCATTGGTATGCCGGCACGACCGAGGTGCTGGCGACGAAGCACCGGCTCGATCCCTGGGTGATCAGCGCCGGGGTCGGTTTCCGCTTTTAAATGGCTCCCCACTGGCGCCGATGGCCTGTCAGCCCGCCATGTCCTCCATCGCCGCGCGGTCGTTGATGACGATCTCGCGGCGCGAGGGCAGGTCGAGCAGGCCGTCGGCGCGCATTTTGGTGAGCTGGCGGCTCGTCGTCTCGATCGTCAGTCCCAATATGTCGGCGATCTGCTGACGGCCGAACGGCAGTTCGAACCCGCTTCGCGTCCCGGCATCGCAGCCTTGCCCCGACAAACGCTCGGACATTTCGAGCAGGAAGGACGCGACCTTCTCCGTCGCCGACTTGCGGCCGAGCAGCATCATCCAGTGCCGCGCCCGGTCGAGCTCGTCGAGCGTGCGGCGCAGCAGCTTGTGCTGCAGATCGGGATGCGCGCTCGCGAATTCGTCGAAGCTCTTGCGGTTGAAGATGCAGACCTCGGCATCGGTCATGGCGGTGGCGCTATAGGGGCTTTCCTTGCCGAACGGACGGCCGATGAAATCGGACGGAAAGACGATGCCGACGATCTGCTCGCGCCCGTCGGCGGCCGCCACGACCAGCTTGAGCACGCCGTCGAGGACATTGGCGACGACCGGCGCGTCGTCGCCTTCCCACAGCAAGGTATGCCCTGCCTTCACCCGCTGGCGGCGGCCCAATTTTCCGAGCAGCGCCAGTTCGTCGGCATCAAGGCTCGCGCAGATGGCCCGGTTGCGGACGACGCAGGATGCACAATCGGTCACCCATCCGCCATAGTCGACTGCGGCGCTGCTGGGAAGGGAGGATGGCCCCAAAAGCGCTCCGGTCATGCCGCCCGCGCCGGCCGCACCGCCATCGGGACATAGACGAGCAGGAACAGCAGGAAAGCCGCCGCCCACAGCCCGCCCGCGGCCGCGATGACCGTCATATAATCGAAGGGCAGCAGCGGCGCGATCACGCGCAGCAGCGCCCCCGAATGGACGAGGATATAGATGAGGACGGTCGCGCGGTCGGCCTCGAGCGGGCGGCCGGTGTGGCCGCGCGTCGCGCGCGTCATCACCGCCAGCGTCATCGCCCCCATCGCCCCGGCACCAAGCGCGTGCACCGCGCTCGACACCGGCAGGAACGGATGCAGCGTCGCGCAACCGAGCAGAATCAGCCCCGCCGGAAGCCAGACGTAGGAGAGGTGGAGAACGAAGACGAGCGGATCGCGGAGCGCCTTCAGCCCCGCCCAGCGCGCGAGGCGAACGAACTGAAGCGCGCCCGCCGCGATCAGCAATCCGGCCGCGACGGCGCTGGCAGGCCCCGCGACCCACGCCGCGAGCGCCAACGCCGTGGCCCCGATCACCGCCATGTCGAAACGGTTCGGCAAGATCGGCAGGCCCTCGCTGCTCCCCTGCCGCATCAGCCAGTTGCGCGTGAAGGCGGGGGTGATGCGGCCGCCGATCAGGGAGATCAGCAGCAGGATCAGCGCAAAGCCCATATGCACGCCGAGCGCGGGGTCGGCGAGCGCCCCCATCATCGCGGCATGATCGAGCGCGCAGGCGGCGGCGAACAGGAAGAGGATGATCAGGATCGGCTTGTTGCGGTTGCCCGAGACGAAAATCTCGCGCGCCGCATAGGCGAGCAGGATCAGCAGATAGACGACATCGAGCGCAGCGCCGACCAGCGGCGGCACCGTCGCCGAAAAGAGGATCGCCAGCCGCGCCGCCAGCCACAGGCCACCGACCGCTGCGACCCGCCAGCCGGTCACCGTCGGCCGCCCGGTCCAGTTGGGCATCGCGGCGCTGACGAAGCCGCCGATGATCGCGCCGAGATAGCCGAACAGCATCTCGTGCTGGTGCCAGGCGAGCGGGTCCATCGCGATCGGCAGCGTCCAGCGCCCGCCGAGCGCGCCGACCCACAAAGTCACGACGACGACTGCCCACAGCGCGCCGCATCCGAAGAGCAGGCGATAGCCGCCGCGCAGCCAGAGCGGCGAGCGCGCGTCGGTGCCCGGCGCGCCGGCGGCCATCATCACCATGCTCATGCCCGCGCACCCTTTCGCCACAGGCCGAGGATCACGACCTGCCACGCGACCGCGACCCCGCCGAGGATGAACACGACATCGCCGAAGGTGCGGATCCAGCGCAGGGTTTCGAGGAAGCCCTGCTGGAGGAATTCGTCGCTGCGCGCATACCACATGCCCGTGGTCACGCTCGCCTCGAACTGGAACAGGCCGACCGGCAGCAGGCTGGTGAAGATCATCAGCACCAGCCCCGCATTGAGCCCCCAGAAGCCGACGCGCATCAACCGCTCGTTGAACGCGATCTCGGGCCGGATGTAGCGCAGCACCAGCAAGGTGAAGCCCAGCGCGAGGAAGCCGTATACTCCGAACAGTGCCGCATGGGCGTGGACTGCGGTGGTGTTGAGCCCCTGGAGATAGAAGAGCGCGACGGGGGTGTTGATCATGAAGCCGAAGACCCCGGCGCCGAGCATGTTCCAGAAGGCGACCGCGACGAAGCATATCAGCGGCCAGCGCAGCGCGCGCATCCACGGCGCGCGGTCGCGCAGACTCCAATGCTCCCACGCCTCGTAACCGAGCACGATCAGCGGCACGACCTCGAGCGCGCTGAACGCCGCGCCGACCGCCATCACCGGGGTCGTCGTCCCCGAGAAATAGAGGTGGTGGAAGGTTCCCGGCACCCCGCCGACCATGAACAGCGAAGCCGAGGCAAGGCTGGCCGCGGTCGCGATCCGTTTCGACACCAGCCCCATCGAGGCGAAGATGAAGGCGATGGCGGCGGTCGCGAACACCTCGAAAATCCCCTCGACCCACAGGTGAACGACCCACCAGCGCCAATATTCCATGATCGTGATGTGGGTGCGCTCGCCATAGAAGAGGCCCGAGCCGTAAAAGAGCCCGATCGCGACGGTCGAGACGGTGAGCAGCAGGAGCAGGCTCCGGTCTCCCCCCTTCTCGCGCCGCAGCGCCGGCATCATGCAGCGCAGCATCAGCACCAGCCAGAAGAGCAGCCCCGCGAACAGCGCGATCTGCCAGATGCGGCCGAGGTCGAGGAATTCGTAGCCCTGATGCCCGAGCCAGAAGCCGAGCCCGTCGGGCATTTCCTGCGCGATCGACAGGTAGTTGCCTCCGAACGATCCGACGACGACCAGGATCAGCGCCCAGAAGAGCAGGTCGACCCCCAGTTTCTGATGCTTCGGATCGCCGCCGTGGATCACCGGCGCAAGGAACAGCCCGGCCGCGAGGAAGGCGGTGGCGATCCACAGCACCGCGCTCTGCACATGCCAGGTGCGGGTCAGTGCATAGGGGAACCACTGCGAGACATCGATGCCGTAGAAGCTCTGCCCCTCGATCGTGTAATGCGCGGTGAAGCCGCCGATGAATATCTGAAAGATGAACAGCGCGAGCACCACGAACAGATATTTGCCGAGCGCGCGCTGCGACGGGGTCAGCGCCGCGAGCGTCAGCGGATCCCTGTCGGCGGCGACGAGCGGCGTGTCGTCGTGGCGGCGCAGAAAGGCCCAGCCCCAGATCAGCGAGCCCACGCCCGCGATCAGGATGACGACGCAGGCGAGCGACCAGAGGATATTCTCCGGCGTCGGCTGGTTGCCGATCAGCGGTTCGGGCGGCCAGTTGTTGGTGTAGGTCGCGACCGTCCCCGGCCGCTCGGTCGACGCCGCCCACGCGGTCCAGAAGAAGAAGTCGGCCAGCTTCTGCCGCTTCTCCGCGCTCGGCAGCGTATCCTCTTTCATCGCATAATTGTCGCGCATTTCGCGCAGCGCCGGATCGGTGCCGTAGAGCGCGTCATAATGCGCCGCGACGCGTGCGATCGCACGGGCGCGGCGATCCGAGACGGTGACCGCGCCCGTCGCGGGATCAAGACTGTTGTGCCGATATTCCTGCTTGAGCTGATAGGTCAGCGCCGCCTTCTGCTCGACCGCAAGGGTGTCGAACGGCTTGCCATAGCCATCCTCGGCGGCAAGGCTCAGCCAGGCAGTGAGTTCGCGGTGCAGCCAGTCGGCCGACCAGTCGGGCGCCTGATAGGCGCCGTGCCCCCAGATCGAGCCGAGCTGCATCCCGCCGGTGCTCTGCCACGCTGCCTGCCCCGCCATGATGTCCTCGCGGGTCATCAGCACCTCGCCCGAGGCGGTGACGACCTCGGCCGGGATCGGCGGCGCCTTGCGATAAACCTCGACCCCCGAAATGCCGAGGATCGCGAAGGTCACCGTCAGGACCGCGATCAACGTCCACCAGAGCTTGCGATATTCGCCCATGGAAACCCCCTGTCGTTTCAAATAATCCCTGTCAGCCCGCGGCCCCGTCGCGTTCGTCGAACAGGATCGTCAGCAACAGCGACGTGTCGGCGATCGCCTTGACCGCGTGCGGCATCCCGGGTTCGAGGAACAGCCAGTCGCCCGCCTGCAACTCGGCCGGAACGTCGCTCTCGATCCGCGCATGCCCCGCGATGCAATAGAGCGTCAGCGATCCCGCAACGCGGTGCGGCGCGATCGACTGACCGGCGCGCACGACGAGATGGATCGCCTCGAAAGCCGGGGTTCGCGCCAGCGCCGCCGTCACGGTGGCCCGGTCGCCGAGTGCGGCGAGGTGCGCCACTTCGCCCGAGCGGCAATGATGGAGCGCCATGCTCAGCTCTCCCGCAACCGCGAACGGCGAAACAGGCCGCGAAGCCACCGGCCGATGGCTTTCGCGACGCCCTCACCGCTGGAATAACGGACACGCCGCGCGTCGAGCGGCCCCGATCCGATCACTTCGCCGCATTCCGGACAGAACATCGCGCTTTCCTCCGTGGGTCGCCCCTCGCTCTGCCCTGCACGATAACAGAATCAGCGGCGAATAATTTGCGCTGGCGCAAACTTCTCCTCTTTGCGCCAAGCCGCGCCTAGAAGACCATCATGACTGCCCCGATTCCCATCGATGCCAAGATGCTCTCCGACGTCGCCCTGCTGGCAGCGCTGCCGCCCGCCGTGCTGGAAGAAGCCGCCGGGCTCGCGCGTGCGCGGTCACTTCCACGGGGCATGCGGATCTTCGACCAGGGCGAGCGCGCCGGCCGCGCGCACGCCCTGTTGTCGGGCTGCGTGCGCATCACGCAGGCCGGCAGCGACGGCGAGGAGATTCTCGTCCGCTTGATCGGCCCCGGCGAAATCTTCGGCTGCGTCCCCGTTCTGACCGACGGCCTCTATCCCGCCGACGCGACCGCGATGGCCGTTTCGCTGGAGGTGAGCTGGGATCCCGCCGACCTGCTCGCGCTGATGCAGCGTCATTCGCAGGTCGCGATCGCCATGGTCGGCATCGTCGGTAAACGATTGGGCGAAGCGCAGGAGCGACTGCGCGAACTGGCGACACAAAGCGCCGAGCGCCGGGTCGCGCGCACGCTGCTACGGCTGCTCGACCAGGCGGGGCGCCGGACCGGCGACGGCCTGCGGATCGAATTTCCGCTGCGACGCAAGGACATCGCCGACATCGCGGGTACCACGCTCCACACCGCCAGCCGGCTCGTCGCCGGCTGGGGACGCCAAGGCCTGCTCGTCACCCGCCATCGTCATATCATCATCAGATCGCCGGATAAGCTCCGCGCGATCGCCGAGGAAGCGCTGGATTGAGGAATTGGTAATGGTGCGCCCGGCGGGATTCGAACCCACGGCCCCCAGATTAGGAATCTGATGCTCTATCCTGCTGAGCTACGGGCGCGCCGGGCGCTCGTTTAGCGGCGGGGAGCGCGCAGCGTCAATCGCGATCAATTGATCGCATCGGGCGGAGCGACCGGCACCAGCAAAGGCATCGCCGCGATGCCGTCGTCGTGCAGCGCCTGCGCCTCCTGGGGCGAGGCCTGGCCGTGGATCAGATCCTCCGCCGCGCGCCCTTCGTGCATCGCGCGCGCCGCAGCGGCGAAATCACGGCCGACCCAGCGCGACTGCGGCAGCATCTCGGCCTGCTTCGCCGCAATCTCGGCCAGCACCTTGCGCACCAGTTCGGGGGAAGGCTCCGCGGAATCGGCGGGCGGAGTCACGGGTGCCGCGACCATCTGGTTCGACTTCGCGCCGACGCGCGGCGCCATCACCGCCTTGCGGATATCGGCGTCGCCGCAGACCGGGCAGCCGATCAACCCGCGCGCCTGCTGGTCGGCGAAACTGTCGCTGCTCGCGAACCACGCCTCGAACCGATGCTCGCCTGCGGCGCAGCAGAGGTCGAAGACGATCATCTCAATCGGCCTTCAGCAGCGCGTCGAGCTCGCCCTTCGCCTCGAGCGCGGCAAGGTCGTCGCTGCCGCCGACATGCCGATCATCGATGAAGATCTGGGGCACGGTGCGCCCGCCGTTCGCGCGCGCGACCATCGCCTCCTGGCCGGCGCGATCCATCGTCACGTCGATTTCGCGATAGGCGGCGCCCTTGCGGTCGAGCAGCGCCTTGGCGCGCGCGCAATAGCCGCAAAAGGCCTTCGTATAGATTTCGATCGTCGCCATATGGCTATCCTGCCGTCCTTTCATCCCCGATATCGGAATCCAACGAGGCAAAGTCAAATATGTTGCTGGTCATCAGCGCATCGGGGACGACGCGCGCCCAGCTTAGCGCCGAAATGCGCGCCGCGCCGCTGCGCCGAAGCGTCCGCGCCGCCGCGCGCAGCGTGGCGCCGCTCGCGTGGACATCATCAACCAGCACCAGATGCCGCCCCGCTGCCCGCGCCCGCGCATCGGGGGCGAGCGCAAAGGCGCCCGCGACGATCCGCTCGCGCTCGCGTCGCCCCTTGCCGCGCAGCGCCGCCGTGGCCTTCGGCCGAACGAGCAGGTGTGGATCGTGCGCGACCCCGGTGAGCCGCGCCAGCGCGTCAGCGACCATTGCCGCCTGGTTGAAGCCGCGCGACCAGAGCCGCCAGCGGTGGAGCGGCACCGGCACCAACAGCATCTCCCCGCTGTTGCCGAGCGTCGCCAGCGGGCGCGCCATCAATTGTGCCATCAGCCGCGCATGCCCGGTCCGCCGCCCATATTTGAGGCGCAGCGCGACCGTGCGCGCGACGGGACCATAAGCGACCGCTGCGGGGGCGCCGTCGAACGGCGGCGCATCGGCCATGCACGCGCCGCATTCGACCGCGCCGCCGGGGAGCGCCGTCGGCAGCGGAATTGAGCAGCGCGCGCAGGCGGGACCGTCGAGGAAGTGCAGCGACGACCAGCACGACAGGCAGAATTGGCGGTCGTCGCCGACGATCACCCCGCATCCGGGGCAACGCGGCGGCAGCGCATAATCGACGGCAGCGCGCCCAGCGGTTCGCAGAAGGCGAAGCAGCGCCCGCCCTGCCCCTGCGTCCGCCGCTGGCGGGCCGATTTCCGCATCTCCGGCGGCCATCGTCCTATCGTCCCCCATGTCGCGACTTGTGCAGCATCGCCGGGAGAGGCACAAGCGCGCGCATGTCGCAGCCCCCGCCGCTTTTTTCCCCCGCCCGCGACGCCGCGCAGCGCGACCGCGCGGCGCTCCTGCCCGCCGACGCCAATTTCCTCGCGCCGATCGTCGCCGACACCTTGCTCGACCGCCTGTCGATGGTCACACGGGCCTTTTCCCGCACCCTGCTGATCGGAGCGCACGACGCGGCGCTGGCCGAGCATCTCCACGCGACCGGAACTCACCTCACCCTGTTCGAAGCCGGGCCGCGGCTGGCCGCAGCGACGGGCGCGATCGTCGGTGAGGTCGATGCGATCGACCTGCCGCTGGCGAGCTTCGACCTCATCGTCTGGCCGGGCGGGCTCGAAGCGGTGAACGACGTTCCCGGCGCGCTCGTCCGCCTTCGCGCGCTGCTCGCACCCGACGGCCTGCTCCTCGGCGCCTTCGTCGGCGACGGCAGCCTGCCGCGCCAGCGCCGCGCGGTGATGAGCGAGGGCGTGCGGCCGATCGCGCGGCTGCATCCGCAGGTCGACCTGGCGTCGATGGGCAATCTGCTCCAGCGCACCGGCTTCGCGCTGCCGGTGGTCGACGTCGATGCGCTGACCGTGCGCTATGGCGACTGGTTCGCGCTCGTCCGCGACTTGCGCGCCGCCGGCCTGTCGAGCCGCCTCTCGCCCGCGCCGCCACCGCTGACGCGCGACGAAGTGGCGCGGATCGCCGCCGCCTTCGCCGCGCAGGCCGATCCCGACGGGCGCATCGCCGAAAGTTTCCGTCTCATTCACTTCAGCGGCTGGGCGCCGCACCCCGACCAGCCGAAACCCGCACGGCGCGGCAGCGGGTCGGCCTCGCTCGCGGAAGCGCTGAAGCCGAAGACGTGACCGTCGCCCTGCGAATCTAGATCAACGCCTCGATCAGCCCGATCAGCGGCAGGTCGGCGGGCGGCATGGCAAGGCCGTGCAGTTCGACCGGCCGCACCCAGCGCAGCGCGCTAGCGTGCATCGCCTGCGGCGTCCCGCGCCATTTGCGGCAGACGTAGAGCAACAGCAGCAGGTGCCGGTCGCCCAGCGTGTCGCTTGCGAAACAGGCGGGCGCGAGGCAGCTATGATCGACGTCGATCGCCAGCTCCTCGGCCAGCTCGCGGATCAGCGCACGTTCGGGCGTTTCGCCGGGTTCGAGCTTGCCGCCGGGAAATTCCCACAATCCCGCCATCGGCTTGCCATCCGGCCGTTGCTGGACGAGCAGCCGCCCGTCGCGATCGACGAGCGCCGCCGCGACGACGGTGAGGATGGAAACTGCGGCATTTCCCGCCTTGAACACGGACAAATTATTAACCCTCCTGTGCGACCCTCGAAAGCCTCGGGAACTATAACTTCAGTCAGGGGCGGAACAATGAACAGGATTCATGGGCTGCTGCGGTCGACCAGAGCCGCGACAGCCGTCGAATACGGGCTGATACTGGCCTTGGTATTTTTGGCCGCCCTCAGCGCGATGAGCGCCGTCGGGAGCGCGACCGTGAATATGTGGAACAAGGTCTCCTCGAACGCAACCGCTGTCCTGTAGAGCAGCGATTGTCCGACAATGGGACGCAAGGCAATGATTTGCGAAGCTGGCCCATTAAGATTTTCAAAACTTATTTCACCTAGACCCGAACCGTTGACCCAGACCAGACCGTCAACAGGGTAAGTGAAGCATCAGGAGACCAGTCATGAAATTCATCAAGAAATTCGTCCGCGACACCAAGGCCGCGACCGCCATCGAATATGGCCTGATCGCCGCTCTGATCGCCGTCGCCGGCATCACCGCGATGAGTGCTGTTGGCACCGCCGTGAGCACGACCTTCGACAAGGTTTCGGGCAACCTCGACGGCGCCGGCTCGGCACCGACGACCCCGTAATAGCCGAAAGGCTTCTCGCGCCTCTTCGCGCGAGCATCGGAATCGGGGGCGGTGGCTCAGGCCACTCGCCCCCTTTTCGCGTCAGCGGCTGGCGTAGACGACGATCTTGACCTTCTGTCCCGGCGTCAGCCGGCTCGACGCGGTCAGGCGGTTGAGCACCTGGAACCGCTCGGTCTGATAATCCTGATAGGCCATGCGCCGTGCCAGCGTCGCGACGGTATCGCCGCGACCCACGGTGACGACATCGACCCGCCGCGGCCGGATCGCGGCCGCTTCACTCGCATTCAGGCGCCGGACGCTGTTGAACATCGGATTGAAGACACCCGCGCCGCCCGCTTTCGTGAGGGCCACGAAATGGAAGGCGCTGCTCCGCGAAAATTCATAGGCGAAGACGGTGACGTCGACCTGCCCCGACTGCGTATTGGCGCGCGCGACCGAATAATATGCGGGAATCCCGTTCACCGTCGTGCGCTGGACGCTGCTCGGGCTCAGCGACGCATTGCCCGCCACCGCCTTGAACGCCGCCGCGATATAGGCGTTCATGTCGCCGTTATAGGCCGCGGTCGTGAATTGCGCCTGGCCGCCGTTCCCGCTCACCGAAACGGCGTCGGTGGCATTCTGCATGCCATAGCCGTTCGGCACGGTGAATTTGAGCCGGAGGGCGGGGTGCAGGAAGTCGCGCCCCTCGATCACCCCCTGCGCGGGATCGTCGCCATAGAGCACGCCATCGACCGACGCGAGAAAAGCATCGGCGTTGCGCACGCCGCCGCGCCCGACCTTCGCCGCCAGGCTTTCGGCGTTGCGGACGCGCGAGGCGGGATCGGGGTGGGTGCTCGCCCATTCGGGGATCGACCGCGCGTCGCCGCCCGATAGCCGCGCCTCGAGATCGGTCTGGTTGGCGAGGCTCGCGAGCATCGTCGACAGCGCGAGCGGGTCGTAGCCGGCCTTCTTGAGATACTGGACGCCGAGTTGATCGGCTTCGAGCTCCTGCCCGCGCGAAAAGCCGAGCGTCGCGAGCTGCGCCGCCTGCATCGCATTGTTCTGGAGCAGGCCGCCGAGGCCGCCGAGCAACCCGCCATTGTCGCCGATCGCACCGCCGATCACCGCGCCAAGCACGCCAAGGATCGTGTTGCGCGTCGCCGCCTTCTGCCTTTTCTTGCTGTGCTGCGCGGCGACATGGCCGACCTCGTGCCCCAGCACGCCCGCGAGCTCGGCCTCGTCGTTCATCAGCGCCATGAGCTGGCGCGTGACATAGACATAACCGCCAGGGATCGCGAAGGCGTTGTTCACCGGCGAATTGAGCAAGGTGACCGTGAAGTCCGTCGGCGAGCGCGACAGGCCCGACTGGACCGCGATATTCTGCCCGATCCGGTTCACATAGGCCGCCTGCGGACCGGCATAGGCGCCGCCGAATTCGGCGAGAAGCTGCGGATGCGCCTCGTCACCCTGCTTGCGTTCGGCGGGCGTGATGTTGGTCTGGGTCCGGATCGCCTTCAATTGCGCGTCGGCGGCGCCGGTGAAAGCGAACGCCGAAAGCGCGAATGCCGCCGCCAGCCTGTATTTCGTCTTCCGCATCGTCAACGACCTCCCTCATACACCTCGTCATTGCGAGCGGAGCGAAGCAATCCAGAGCGGTTTACGCCTGCTGTGGATTGCCGCGTCGCCTTCGGCCCCTCGCAATGACGATTCCAACCAACGACATCTCGTTCCGGTTCCGCCGCTCAGACCCGCCCCATTGCGAGGAACTTCTCCTCGCGCGCATCAAGCAGTGCTTCTCGCGACAATCCGGCCAGCGAATCGAGCTCTTCGGCGATCGCATCGCCGAGCGACTGGATCGCGGCCTCGGGCGCACGGTGGGCGCCGCCGACGGGCTCGGGAACGATGCGGTCGATAATTTTCAGCCCCAGCAGGTCCTGCGCCGACATCTTCATCGCGGTCGCGGCATCGGCCGCCTTGTCCGACGTGCGCCACAGGATCGACGCACAGCCTTCGGGCGAGATCACCGAATAGACGGCGTGTTCGAACATCAGCACGCGGTTCGCCGCAGCCAGCGCGATCGCGCCGCCCGATCCGCCCTCGCCGACGATCGCCGCGACCATCGGCACGCCCAGGGCAAGGCATTGCTCGGTCGAGCGCGCGATTGCCTCGGCCTGTCCGCGCTCCTCGGCCTGGATGCCGGGAAAAGCGCCCGACGTGTCGACCAGCGTCACCACCGGCAGCCCGAAGCGGTCGGCGAGCTGCATCAGGCGGATCGCTTTCCGATAGCCCTCGGGCTTCGCCATGCCGAAATTATGCTTCATGCGCGACGGGATGTCGTCGCCCTTTTCATGGCCGATCACCATCACGCGGCGGCCGCGAAAGCGCGCGAGCCCGCCCAGAATCGCCTGATCGTCGCCGAAATTGCGGTCGCCCGCCAACGGCATCCAGTCGTCGAACATATCCGCGACATAATGTTTGAAATGCGGCCGGTCGGGATGGCGCGCGACCTGCGTCTTTTGCCACGGGGTCAACTTCGAATAGATGTCGCGCAGCAATTTCGAGGACTTGTCCTCCAGCCGCGCGATGTCGCCGTCGATGTTGAGCGAGGGGTCGTCCCCCATCTCGCGCAATTCGGCAATCTGCCGATCGAGCGCCGCGACCTGTTTCTCGAAATCCAGAAAGGCTGTCATAGGGGAGCGCTAGTGCGAAGGCCGGGCGAGGTCAACGCCGGAACAAATCTGATTGAACCCGACTCCCCGAGCGAAGCCGAGGGGCTCGTTCGAGCGTAGCGAGAACCCGCACCGTCGCAGCCTCGACTACGCTCGGAATGGCCCCTCGGCTTCGGCCAAAGGCCGAAGTTTATCCTGAGCGCCCGCCAGGGCAGTCGAAGGGCTCGGGGAATCGGATCTCTTTGTCGAGGATGGATCATTTCATCCGCGCCAGCGGATGCCGCCGGTTCACCAGCTCGACCAGCCGCCTGCTGTCGACGTGCGTATAGATTTCGGTCGTCGCGATGTCGGCATGGCCGAGCATCAGTTGCAGCGCGCGCAAATCCGCCCCGCCCTCCAGCAGGTGTGTCGCGAAGGCGTGGCGCAGCACATGCGGGCTGATCGCGGTCGGGTCGATCCCGGCGCGTGCCGCGAGCTCGCGCAGCATCTGGAACAGCCGCACGCGCGACAGATGCGCCTTTCCCGATGGAAAGAGCCACGGCGAACCATCCGCGACCAACGGCAGCCAGCGGTCGATTCCTTCGCGCGTGCGTTCGGACAGAGGTACCAGCCGCTCCTTGTCGCCCTTCCCCCGAATGATCAGGAACTCGCGCCCGCCCGAAGCCGCGCGGCGGGGCAGCGATACGAGTTCGCTCGCGCGCAGCCCCGATCCATAGAGAAGTTCGAGCAGCAGCAGCATCCGTACCGCCTGCGCGGGCGGCGCTTCGCCTGCCGCTTCCTCGCCCGCCTGCGCGAACAGCCGCTCGACATCGTCGTGCGTCAATATGCGCGGCAAAGGCCGCCGCGTCGCCGGGCGCGCGATGTCGAGCGCGGGGTTGTCGGCGCGCTCGCCCTCGTCGAGCAGGAAAGCGAAGAATTGCCGCAACGCCGACAATTTGCGCGCCGCGCTGCTCGCCGCAAGCGAGGCATAGCCCGCCATCAGCGCGCGCAGATCGCCCGCCCCCGCCTCGCCCAGCGAACCGCGCACCCTCTCCGCCGCCTGCTCCAGATCGCGCTTATAGGCCGCGAGCGTGTTGCGCGACGCCCCACGCTCGGCCGCCATCATTTCCAGAAAGCGGTCGATCAGGATGCCGTCACTCACTTCAAGCTCATTGGTCTGGAACTTATCACATTGAGCCGATTCCCCGAGCGAAGCCGAGGGGCCCTGCCGAGCGAAGTCGAGGCAGCGACGGTGCCGGTTCTCGCTTCGCTCGAACGAACCCCTCGGCTTCGCTCGGGGAATCGGACTATGTCAGACACGCACCAGCGCTTCGGCAGCGATCATCCGCGCTTCGGCTTCCAGTCCCACGTCACGCAGCGCGCGGGTGATGTAATAGAGGTGATAGGGCGGGATCTTCGACCAGTCGCCCTGCATCCCTGCCGCCGCGATCAACGCGACCATCCCCGGCTCGCGCCGTTCGGCGGCCGCCATGATCGCGCGCGACCAGCGCGTCTGCTTGCCGAGATTGATGTCAAGGTCGCCCGCCGCCGACGCCGCCTGCCCCGCGTCGATGCGGCCGAGCCCGGCCAGCCCCGCGACGAGGAATTTCGAGCGCAGAGAATCAGCGCTGTCGTCATTGACCGAGAAATTGCTGATGCTGCCCGCGCTCACCCCGGTCAGCGCGCGCGGCGATCCGACCGCCATCACGCCCCAGGCGCGGCTGCCGACGTCGAGTTTCTGAACCCACGCCATCGCATTGGCGTCATAGCCCGCGGCGAGCATCGATCCCAGAAGCTGCCACGGATCGTCGCCGACGTTGGTGCCGGTCGGCAGCCCCGCCGCGGCGCGCGCGGTCGCGACGAGCGCGGCATAGCGCTGCGCCGGGTTCGATCCCGCGCCCCACAGCCCCTGCATCGCGGCATAGCGTTCGGCGCCGGTCGCCGATCCGAAGGCATCGCGCAGCTCGCCGAGCTGCGCCGCGATCGCTTCGGGCGGCTCCTCCTCGCTCGACGCCGCGCTGAGCAGCGAGACATAGGCCTCGCTCGACAGCACGCCGCGCGCCGCCGCGTCGGGCGCCGCGGCGACGCGGTCGGCCATGTCGGTCATCGGCGCCAGCACCGTCCAGCCGCGCATATAGCCGGGCTCACCCGCGCGAAGCTCGGCGGGGATGCCGATCGCGGTCGCGGTGGCGAGGCCGAAGCGCCAGCTCGTCAGCCGGTCGACCTTGTCCCATTCGATCGTCGTCGAGCGGCGGCCCGCGCCGGTCGCGCCGAGCACGCGCTCGGTCAGCAATATGTCGAAATTGCTGATTTTGCCGCTCGACCGGACGCGCCCGATCGCCCAGCCCGCCGGACCCGCTTCGCCCGACAGCCCGGCGCAGATCGCCGCCGCCAGCCGCCACGACTGCTCCTCGCCATGCGCGAGGCCGGCGGGGACATAAGGACAAAGCCCCGCCGGATCGGCATTGGCGAGGAAGGTCTGCTGCGCGACCTGCACCAGCCGCGGGCTCGCGCGATCATAGTCAACCGACTGGACGATCCAGCGCGCCGCAGTCGATTCACCCATGCGCAGGAGCAGCCCCGCGCGATCGGCGGCAAGGTCGGCGCCGTTGATCGTGTCGGGGGTATCGATCGCCGACGACAGCGCGCGGCGCAGCAAGATCTGCCCCCAGCGCGAAGCCAATGCGCCACCCGTCTTGCGCATGATCGCCGCCGCATATTGGCCGCGCACACCGAAGGCGTCGGGCGCGAGACCGCCCGTTTCGGGAGTCAGCGGCCCGATCCGCGACAGCAGCCGCCGCGCGCCGGGCGGCAGGTCGTATTTCAGCCCGCCCGAGGCGACCTCCTCTTCGTCGCCGCTCTCATCGCCGTCTTCGCTTGCGGCGTCGGTCAGGGTCGGAGTCACGGCGGGCGGCAGGGCGCCGACCGACGGGGAAGACGGGGATGAGGGCGTCGGCGATTTCGGCGTCGCGGTCGAACCGGGCGACGGCGTCGGCGAGGGTTTCGGCGCGGGCGTATCGGCCGGATTGCCGAAACCCTCGGGCAGCAGCGATTCCTGCGCGATCGCGGGCAGCACCAGCGCCGCCGCCATCGCGGTGCCCGACAGGGCCAAAGTCAGCGTCAGCAGCTTTTTCGTCATCACCTATCCTTGGGGGCTGTGCTCAGGCCGCTTTGGGCGATTGTGTCGGTCACGTCCACCTCGGTCGTTCGCGGCGCGATCGGCCGCCCCAGATAGAAGAGCAACAGCAGGAAGGCCAACAGTAGCAGCGCCAAGCCCGCCAACCACGCTCTCCACCGGCCTTTTCCCGATCTTTCCGTCCCGCGCAATATCCAATGCCCGCCGTTCGTCCCATAAGTGCCGCCCGCAAAAACCATTGTCCCGCCCGGCCCGGGCGGTATAGCCCCGCGCACCATGTCGCGAAACCCGAAAAGCCCCGGCCCGGCCGCACCCGGCGCCCTGCCCGCGTCGATCCGCGAGCGGTCGATCGTGCTCGTCGGGCTGATGGGGTCAGGCAAGTCGACGATCGGCCGCCGCCTCGCGCAGCGCCTCGGCATGGCCTTCGCCGACGCCGACGACGAGATCGAGCGCGCCGCGGGCATGACGATTTCCGACATGTTCGCCAAATTCGGCGAAGCGCATTTCCGCGACGGCGAACGCCGCGTGATCGCGCGGCTGCTCGCGGGCAGGCCGCACGTTCTCGCGACCGGCGGCGGCGCCTTCATCAACGACGAGACGCGCGCACTGATCCTGAAGGACAGCCTGTCGATCTGGCTCGACGCCGACATCCCGACCCTCGTCGAACGCGTCGCGCGGCGCAGCCACCGGCCCTTGCTCAAGGACCGCGATCCGGGGCAGGTGCTCCGCGAACTCGCCGCGGTCCGCAACCCCATCTATGCCGAGGCGCATATCCGCGTCAGCTCGGCGTCCAGCCCGCACGAATATACGGTGCGCGCGATCCTGGAGGCCCTGTCGAAATGGAACGCCTGACCGTCGAACTGGGGAGCCGCAGCTATCCGATCCTGATCGGCGACGGGCTGATCGGCGCGATCGGCCGCCACGTCGCGCCGCTCCTCAAGCGCCCGCGCACGATGATCGTCACCGACGAGCATGTCGCGCCGCATTATCTGGACGCGGTGCGCGCCGCGCTGACGGCGGAGAGCGTTACGGTCTCGTCGCTGGTACTGCCTGCGGGCGAAGGCTCGAAAAGCTGGGCCGGGCTGGCGCGCCTCACCGAATGGCTGATCGGCGAAGAGGTCGAGCGCAGCGATCATATCATCGCGCTGGGCGGCGGCGTGATCGGCGACCTTGTCGGCTTCGCCTGCTCGATCGTCAAGCGCGGCTGCGCCTTCGTCCAGGTGCCGACCACTCTGCTCGCGCAGGTCGACAGCAGCGTCGGCGGCAAGACCGCGATCAACGTCGCGGCGGGCAAGAATCTGATCGGCGCCTTCCACCAGCCCGCTCTGGTGCTGATCGACCCGACGACGCTCGCCACCCTGCCGCGCCGCGAGCTTGGCGCGGGCTATGCCGAGGTGGTCAAATATGGGCTGATCGACGATGCCGCCTTCTTCGCCTGGTGCGAGGCCAACGGCGCGGCGCTGCTCGCGGGCGACGGCGACGCGCGGCACAAGGCGATCGCGCACAGCGTCGCCGCCAAGGCGCGGATTGTCGCCGCCGACGAGCGCGAGACGCAGGACATCCGCGCGCTACTCAACCTCGGCCACAGCTTCGGCCACGCGCTGGAGGCCGAGACCGGCTATTCGGACCGGCTGCTCCACGGCGAGGCAGTCGCGGCAGGCATGGTGCTGGCGCATCAATTTTCGGCCGCAAACGGCCTCTGTCCGGCCGCGGATGCGGCGCGGGTGCGCGATCATCTCGCCAGCGTCGACCTGCCGCACAGCCTCGCAAGCGCGGGGATCAACAGCGGCGGCGCGGCGCTCGCCGCGCATATGGCGCACGACAAGAAAGTGCGCGGCGGCAAGCTGCCGTTGATTCTGACCCGAGGGATCGGACGGAGCTTCGTCACCGAGGACTATGGACTGGATAGCGTGGCGACGTTCCTGGACGATCGCTGACGGCGGCAGTCGACCGAACCCCGTCATCCCGGCGAAGGCCGGGATCTCGCCGGTGCGTCATTACGACAGGGTGAGATCCCGGCCTTCGCCGGGATGACGAAAGTGGCTAGGAATGTCTGCTCTCCACCTCAAAGCCGACATCGCCTTCAAATAGGCCTTTCCTACATTATCCGGCTATGCCAGCCTTCATCCGGCTCTTTCCTTTGGTGAACAAAAGAGGTCGCTGCCTAACTCGCGGGTGCGGTCATGGCGGGGCGTGCCGGACGCGTCAGCACGCCGCAGGCTCAAATCGGGGCGCGCGCAGGGCTGAACTTTCCTGAACTTTGGAATGGCCACGCGGCCTCGCGACGACCGGGCAGCGCGACTAGGCCGCCTGACCGGCTTCGGCCTCTTCGCGCGCGCGTTTTGCCGCTGCCCGCCGCTCGCGCAGCGCTTCGAGCACGCTCGTCGCCTGCCGACCGCCGCCCGCGACAAAGCGGTAATCGCGCCCCGCGCCGAGATCGCCTTCGCTGATCTGCATCCCGAGCCGTTCGGCATCGAGCTGGCGCAGCGCCATTTCGACATCCTCGATCTCACGCGGCGCGACTTCGAGCTGTTGCAGCGCCATCGTGCCGAGCGCGATCGAGCTTTCGAACACTTCGCGCACCGCGCCGACCGCTCCCGCACCGTCGATCGCCAGCAACTGCCGCCGGTCGAACACCCGCGTCAGCACGCGCGCATCGGGGAAGGACTCGACCACCGGCGCCAGCGCGGCGGCGTCGATGCTGCGGTCGTCGGTACAGAAGATGATCAGCCGCGCCTCCTCGGCCCCCGCGCGGCGCAGCACGTCGATGCGCAGCCCGTCGCCGAAATAGACTTTGGTGTCGAACCGCCCCGACAGTTCGATCTGGCTCGGCTTCTTGTCGATCAGCGTCACCGAACAATCGACCGCGTGGAGCATCTGGGCGACGATCTGCCCGAAGCGGCCATAGCCGATGACGAGCGCCGACCCGCGCGGCGCATTTTCGGGATCGTCGAGATCGGCCTCGCTGCCCGGCGAATATTCCAGATTGCGCGCGAACAGCATCAGGAAGGGCGTCGTCATCATCGACAGGGTGACGACCGCGCTGAACAGGCTCGCCGCCGCTGGCGCGACGAGCATCGCATCGGCGGCCTGGGTAAAAAGCAGGAAACCGAATTCGCCGCCCTGGCTGAGCAGCAGGCCGAGGCCGAGCGCGGTACTCCACGGCTTGCCGAACAGGCGGACGAGCAGCGTGAGCACCGCGGTCTTGACCGCGACCAGCCCGGCGGCGAGCGCGAGCACCAGCAGCGGCCGCTGCATCACGACGCCGACGTCGAGCACCATCCCGACCGCGAGGAAGAAGAGGCCGAGCAGGACGAGGCGGAACGGCTCGACGTCGGCTTCGATCTCGTGCCGATAGGGCGAATCGGCGAGCATAACCCCCGCGATGAAAGCCCCCAGCGCGGTCGACAAATGGAGGCTGTGCATGAAGGCCGCGCTCGCCAGCACCGCGAGCAATCCGACGACCACGAACAATTCGCGCTCGCCATAGCGGCCGACGAGGCGGAGCAGCGGATTGACGACGAAGCGGCCGACCAGCACGAGGATCAGGATCGCGCCGACCGTCGTCAGCGCCATCTGCCAGCCCGGCGGCGCCGAGGGGTCAGCGGGCGCGCGCGACAGCGCGGCGATGATCGTGATCATCGGCACGATCGCGAGATCCTGGAACAACAGGATCGAAAAGGCCTTTTCGCCGAAGGGCGAGTTGATCCGCCCCGAGCTCTTGAGGCTCGGCAGCACCTGCGCGGTCGACGACAGCGCGAGCGGCAGACCGAGCGCCAGCGCCGCCTGCCAACTGAAACCCAGCGTCACGAAGATCAGCCCGGCGAGGATCAGGCCGGTGACGACGACCTGCGCGAGCCCGAGTCCGAAGATCGCGCGGCGCATGTCCCAGAGCCGCCGCGGGTGGAGTTCGAGGCCGACGAGGAAGAGCAGAAAGGCGATGCCGATCTCGGCGAAGGCGAGCTTCGATTCGGCGCCGCCGACGAGCCCCAATCCGTGCGGACCGACGAGCGCGCCGGCGATCAGATAGCCGAGCACCGCGCCGAGACCGAGGCGACGGAAGAGCAGCACGAACAGCGTCGCGACCCCGAGCAGGATCGCGCCTTCGAGCAACGCAGCGTCGGTCGCGGTTTCGCTGACGGCCGCAGCCGCCCCGGCCGCGAGACCCATCAGGCTCATGCCGGCGCCGCCTGTTCCTCAAGCGCCGCGACCGCGGCATCGAAGGGCAGCAGGATCGCCCCGTGACGCGCGGGATAGGCTTGCGCGGCGGCGAGCAGATCGAAGCCCGGCCATTCAGGCGACCCGCCCTCGCCCGCGAACCAGCTTGCGATCGCGTTGCGCGCGGCACGGAGTTCGGTCAGAGTCTTGCCCACCGCGTGGCGCGCGAGCAGCGTCGCCGATGCCTGCCCCAGCGCGCACGCCTCGACATGCATGCCGATGCCACTCACCCGGCCGCGATCGTCGGCGTCGACGTCGAGGATAATCGCGCTGCCGCAGAGTGGCGCGCGCATCGATATGCGGTGGCGCGCGCCTTCGCGCGGCGGGAAATCGACCGACCCCACCGCGAGCGCCAATATGTCGCGATTATAGAGCGCGCTGCTCATGGCGCGCTCGCATCCGCCGCGGCCTGCTTGTCGGCGTCCGCCTGCGCCGACCGCGCCTCGGCCCGCCGCTCGGCGATCACCTTGCTCAGCGCCGCGCTGGTCGCGCTCAGCGCCGGATAGGTGCGGCTGTCCGTCATCCACGCCGGGCGCTGCGCGTTGCCGTAGCCGATGTCGTAAAGCAGCGTCGCCGCCATGAAGAGCAGGGTCGCGACGATCAGCCCCTTGACCGCGCCGAAGCCCGCCCCGAGCCCGCGATCGAAGCCGCCGACCAGCGAAGCGCGGCTGCGCTGCCCCATCGTCCGCGATCCCCATTTGGCGAGCGCGAAGACCCCGCCGAACAGGATCACGAAAGCCAGCATCGCCGCGCCGCCGGGCGCCTCGATCCAGCGCGCGACGAAATCGGTGACGAGCGGGTGGAAAAAGCGCACCGCGAGGATCGCGAGGACCCAGGCGAGAAGCGACGTCACCTCCTGCACCAGCCCGCGCAGGAAGCCGAGCACCGCGCCGCCGCCGACGAGAGTCAGCACGATGATGTCGAGGGCCGTCAGATTTGCCATCGGACCGCAATCCAAAAATCACGCATGAAATACAACCGTTCGTGCTGAGCTTGTCGAAGCACCGTCCTTTTCTCCTTCCGGCCAGAAAGAACAGCCCTTCGACAAGCTCAGGGCGAACGGAATAACTTGATGTCAGCCGATCTAGTCACGCCCGAGCATCAGATCAACCAGTTCGCCCAATCGGGCAAAGCCGGTGACGCCGATCCCGTTCACGCCTTTCATGCCCTTTGGCCCCCAACCACTCGAAAGGCCCAGCTTCGCGGCCTCGCGGAGGCGCAGCGCGTCATGGGCGACGGGCCGGATTTCGCCCGACAGCGACAATTCGCCAAAGACGATCGCGTCCGACGGCACCGGCCGCTCGCTGAACGCCGAAATCAGCGCCGCCGCGACCGCGAGGTCGGCAGCGGGATCGGTGAGGCGATAGCCGCCCGCGACATTGAGATAGACTTCGGCCGCACCCATCTGGAGCCCGCAACGCGCTTCGAGCACCGCGAGCACCATCGCGAGCCGCCCGCTGTCCCAGCCGACGACCGCGCGACGCGGCGTCGCGCCGCTGGCGAGCCGGACGGTCAGCGCCTGCACCTCGACCAGCACCGGCCTTGTGCCTTCCAAGGCAGGGAAGACCACCGATCCCGGTACGTCGCGGCCGCGATCGGTCAGGAACAGGCTCGACGGGTTGGCGACTTCGCCGAGCCCTTCCTCGCCCATCGCGAACACCCCGATCTCGTCGGTGCCGCCGAAGCGGTTCTTGACCGCGCGGAGGATGCGATAAAGATGGCTGCGCTCGCCCTCGAACGCCAGCACGGTATCGACCATATGTTCGAGGACGCGCGGCCCGGCGATCGTTCCGTCCTTCGTCACATGCCCGACGAGCACGATCGCGGCGCCGCTGTCCTTGGCGTAGCGGATCAGCTCCTGCGCGCTCGCGCGGACCTGGCTGACGGTGCCGGGGGCGCTATCGATCAGGTCGCTGTGCATCGTCTGGATCGAATCGATGACGACGAAATCGGCGGTGCGACTATCAAGCGTCGCGAGGATATCGCGCACCGACGTCGCGCTCGCCAGCGCCACCGGCGCATCGCCGAGCCCCAGCCGCTGCGCGCGCAGCCGCACCTGCGCCGCGGCCTCCTCGCCGCTGATATAGACGACCGACTTGCCCGCCTTCGCGAGCCGCCCCGCCGCTTGCAAGAGAAGCGTCGATTTGCCGATCCCCGGATCGCCGCCGATCAGCGTCGCCGACCCCGCGACGAAGCCGCCGCCCAGCGCCCGGTCGAACTCAGCGATACCGCAGAGCATCCGGTCGGGCATGACGCTGTGCGCGTCCAGCGTTTCGAGCGCCAGCGTCCGCCCGCCGCGCGACAGGTCGTGCTTGGCCGAAAAGACGGTTTCCGCCGCCTCTTCGACCAGCGTGTTCCACTCGCCACAATCGGCGCATTGCCCCTGCCAGCGATAGCTGACGGCGCCGCAATTCTGGCAGACATATTGGCGTTTCGCTTTGGCCATGCGGCTTCGCATAGTCGGAACAAAGATGGAACGCCAGCAGATTATAAGTTCGTCATTGCGAGCGGAGCGAAGCAATCCAGGGCGGCTTGTCGCGCCCTGGATTGCTTCGCTCCACTCGCAATGACGGGGAAAGGGCTCTAGGGGATCAGCAACACCCGAATCACCCATCCAGCAGGAACGCCCGCGCCATGAAATTCTTCGCCGACACCGCCGAAATCGCCGACATTCAGGAACTCGCCGCGACGGGCCTGCTCGACGGGGTGACGACCAACCCGTCGCTGATCGCCAAGTCGGGGCGCGACTTCAAGGAAGTGACGAAGGAAATCTGCGCCATCGTCGACGGCCCGGTGTCGGCCGAGGTCGTCGCGCTCGACCATGAAACGATGATGAAGGAGGCGGAGATTCTCCGCCGGATCGCCGACAATGTCTGCATCAAGGTGCCGCTGACGATCGACGGGCTCAAGACGTGCAAGGCGCTGACCGGCGACGGCACGATGGTCAACGTCACCCTCTGCTTCTCGGCGACGCAGGCGCTGCTGGCGGCGAAGGCGGGCGCGACCTTCGTCTCGCCCTTCGTGGGCCGCCACGACGACAATGGCTTCGACGGGATGCAGCTCATCGCCGACATCCGGCTGATCTATGACAATTATGCTTATGGCACCGAAATCCTGGTGGCGAGCGTGCGCCACGGCATCCATGTCCTCGAAGCCGCGAAGATCGGCGCCGACGTGATGACCGCGCCGCCGTCGGTCATCAAGGGGCTGTTCAAGCATGTCCTCACCGAAAAGGGCATCGAAGGCTTCCTCGCCGACTGGGCCAAGACCGGCCAGTCGATCTGACCCACACGGAGGATTAGATTGCGGTGTGTCCCCGCGAAGGCGGGGACCCAGAGCGTTACAATGCCATTGTAGTATTCGCCGCTCTGGGCACCCGCCTTCGCGGGTGCGCACGCTTGTTGGAGCACGCCCGTCCTTTCCAGTTGACGTAAACGTCAACTCGCGCCGATACTCGCCCGAAAGGGAGAGATTCGCATGACCGACACCGCCGCCCCCGCCGTCCTTACGACACGCAACGGCCATATCCTGACCATCACGATCAACCGGCCCGAGGCACGCAACGCGGTCAACGCCGCGGTCCATGTCGGCATCGGCACCGCGCTCGACGAGGCCGAGGCCGACCCCGACATCCGCGTCGTCATCATCACCGGCGCGGGCGACAAGGCCTTCTGCGCGGGCGCCGACCTCGTCGCGCTGTCGCGTGGCGGCGCGCTCCAACCCGACGACAAGGCGCAGCAGGCGTGGGGCTTCGGCGGCTTTGCCGCGCACCCGATCTCGAAGCCGGTGATCGGCGCGGTCAACGGCTTCGCTTTCGGCGGCGGCTGCGAGCTCGCGCTGATGTGCGACCTAATCGTCGCCGCCGAAAATGCGCAGTTCGGCCTGCCCGAGGTCAAGGTCGGGCTGTTCGCGGCGGCGGGCGGCGCCTTCCGCATCGTCAAGCAACTGCCGCCGAAGCTGGCGATGGAGCATCTGCTCACCGGCGATCCCTTCGATGCCGCGACCGCGCTGCGTTACGGTTTCGCGAACCGCGTCGTCCCGCTCGCCGACCTCATGCCGACCGCCATCGCGCTCGCCGAGAAGATCGCGGGCAACGCGCCGCTGTCGGTGCAGGCGTCGAAGCGCGTCGCCCTCAGGATGCAGGACGGACAGATCGCCGGCGACGACGCGCATTGGGCCGACAACAGCCGCGAGCGCCGGGCGCTGATGGCGAGCGAGGATGCCCGCGAAGGCCCACGCGCCTTTGCCGAGAAGCGCAAGCCGGTGTGGAAGGCGCGCTGAGATGGGCATGACCGATCCCGAGCGCATTCCCGTCATCATCGGTGTCGGGCAGGTCAACGACCGCCCCGACGACCCCGATCAGGGGCTCGACTCGCTCGGTCTGATGGTCGAAGCCTTGAAGGTCGCGGCGGAGGACGCCGGCGTACCGCTCGCCGACATCGACAGCCTCGCGATCGTCGACCAGATCAGCTTTCACCATCTCGGCAAGCTTTGCGAACCGCTCGCCGCAGCGATCGGCGCCAGCCCCGCGATCAATTACCAGTCCGCCGCGCCGCACGGCGATACGCCAGTGCGCCTGCTCAACGAAGCCGCGAACCGCATCGGCGCGGGCGAAGTGAAACTGGCGGCGGTCGTCGGCGGAGAAGCGCTGCGCACCGCTGCGGGCCGCGCCGCCAAAGCCGCGAGCGGCGAGGACAAGAGCTATAACGCAGTGCGTCAGGTCGCGACGCGCCGCGAACCCAATTATGCGCAGAAGCATGGGCTGTCGGCGCCGGTCGACGTCTATCCGCTCTACGAGAATGCGACCCGCGCGGCATGGGAACAGAGCCTTGAGGACGCACAGTTCGAAAGCGCCGAAATCTGGTCGCGCTTTTCCGAGGTCGCGGCCGAAAACCCCGGCGCGTGGATCAGGAAGCCCGCGAGCGCGGCCGACATATTGAAGGTCGACGACCGCAACCGCCCGATCGCCTTTCCCTATTCGAAGCTAATGGTCGCCAATTCGTCGGTGAATCAGGGCGCGGGTTTTCTCGTCGCCAGCCTCGCCGAAGCGCGCCGCCGCGGCATCGCCGAGGATCGCCTCATCTATGTCGGCATGGGCGCCGCGGCGAAGGAACCCGCGAGCATCCTCCGCCGCGACCGCTACAACGGCAGCGTCAGCATGGAGACGTCGATCACGCGGACGCTCGCGCTCAATGCCATGACCGCCCAGGATTTCGACTGCGTCGAGCTTTACAGCTGCTTCCCATGCGTGCCGAAGATGGCGCGGCGCATCCTCGACTGGCCGTCGGACCGCCCCGCGACAGTGTTCGGCGGCCTGACCTTCGGCGGCGGCCCGATCGCCAATTATATGAGCCATGCCGTGGTCTCGATGGTCGAAAAGCTGCGGAGCGAAGGCCGTTACGGCTTCCTCTTCGCCAACGGCGGTTTCGCAACCGACAATCATTGCATCGTGCTGGGGAATCAGCCGATCGCCGCGGCGAGCTTTCCGCAGGACTTCGACTACCAAGCCGAAGCCGAGGCAAAGCGTGGCCCCGTGCCCGAGCTGGCCCAGGATTATGCCGGGCCGGCGACGATCGAGAGCTACACGGTCTTTTACGGACGCGACGGCGCGCCGAAGGCCGGCGTCGTCGTGGCGCGCACGCCCGAGGGCAAGCGCACCCTGGCGCACGTGGACGTGAGCGACGCTGGGATGCTGGCGTTCCTGACCGATGGGAAGGCGGAGCCGGTGGGGACGAGTGGGGAAATTGTCGCGCTCGATGAAGGCTATGGGTGGCGATCCTGAGCCTCTCCCTTCCCGCTTGCGGGAGGGGAACTAGAGGTCGAACGACACCCCCTGCGCCAGCGGCAGCGCGTCCGAATAGTTCACCGTGTTCGTCGCGCGGCGCATATATTGGCGCCACGCGTCCGACCCGCTTTCGCGCCCGCCGCCGGTCTCCTTCTCGCCGCCGAAGGCGCCGCCGATCTCGGCTCCGCTCGTTCCCAGATTGACGTTGGCGATGCCGCAATCGCTCGCCGCGAGGAAGCGTTCCGCCTCGCGCAGGTCGGTGGTGAAGATCGCCGACGATAGTCCCGCCGGGACCGCATTATGCTGCGCGATCGCCGCATCCAAATCGTCGTAGCGCATCACATAGAGGATCGGCGCGAACGTCTCCTCCAGCACCGGCCCGACCTGCCCCGGCATCAGGGCCAGCGCGGGGCGGACATAGAAGCTCGCGCCCTCGCCCACACGTTCACCACCGTGCACGATGCCGCCCACTGCCTTCGCGGCGGCCAGCGCCTCCTGCATCATCTCGAACGCGGCGCGATCGATCAGCGGTCCGACGAGCACATCCCCCTCCAGCGGGTTGCCAACCGCGACGCTGGCATAAGCCGCCTTCAGCCGCGCGACGAAATCATCATAGATGCGATCGTGGAGGAACAGCCGCCGCGTCGTCGTGCAGCGCTGCCCCGCCGTCCCCATCGCCCCGAACGCCACGCCGCGTAGCGCGAGGTCGAGGTCGGCCGAAGGCGCGACGATCACGCCGTTGTTACCGCCGAGTTCGAGGATCGCGCGCGCGAAGCGCTGCGCGAGCCGCGGTGCGACCGCACGCCCCATCCGCGTCGACCCGGTCGCGGAGACGAGCGCGACGCGCGCATCGTCGACCAGCGCCTCGCCCGCCTCGCGCCCGCCGACCAGAAGCTGCGACAAGCCCGCAGGCGCATCGCCGAACCGCGCCGCCGCGCGCGCGAAGATCGCCTGCACGGCAAGCGCGGTCAGCGGCGTCTTCTCCGACGGCTTCCACACGACGCTGTTGCCGCATACCAGCGCGAGCGCCGCATTCCACGCCCACACCGCGACCGGAAAATTGAACGCCGAAATTACCCCGACGACGCCGAGCGGATGCCAGATCTCCATCATCCGGTGTCCCGGCCGCTCGGTGGCGATGGTCAGGCCGTAAAGCTGGCGCGAGAGGCCGACCGCGAAGTCGCAAATGTCGATCATCTCCTGCACCTCGCCCGCGCCTTCGGACGAAATCTTGCCCGCCTCGATCGTCACCAGCGCCGCAAGATCGTCCTTCGCGGCGCGCAGTTCCTCGCCGAACAGTCGCACCAATTCGCCGCGGCGCGGCGCCGGAACCGCGCGCCAGGCACGGAACGCAGCGACCGCCTGATTCAGCGCCGCATCGACATCGGCAGCGTCGACGACGCGCACCATCCCGATCTGCTCGCCAGTCAGCGGCGTCAGCGCCGGCATCGATCCGTCGCTCCACGCCGTGCGGTCCACGCCCAGCGCGTCGAGGATTCGCCCGGTCTCCTGGCCCAGTTGAAGCATAGCATGTCCCTTCTTCGGCGCCTTCGCGCCTTGCAGTTTGCGGCTCGCGGGTTATCGACTCAAGCGAGCAAAGCAAAGCCCATTGGGAGAGTCGCCGTGTCGTCCGAATTGCCTCCGTCCGAACCCTTCGTTCTCGTTCCCGCCGACGCCGCCGCGAACACCCATTGCACCGCCGCCGATTACGACCGCCTCTATGCCGAGAGCATTACCGATCCCGACACCTTCTGGGCCGAACAGGCAAAGCGCCTCGACTGGGTGACGCAGCCGACAAAAATTGCCGGCTGGTCCTTCGATCCGGTCGACATCAAATGGTATGAGGACGGCGTCCTCAACCTTTGCCATAATGCCATCGACCGCCATGTCGCCGCCGGACATGGCGACCACACCGCGATCATCTTCGAACCCGACGCCCCCGATGGTGAGACGCGGCATATCAGCTATGCCGCGCTGCTCGCCGACGTCATCCGCTTCGCCAACACGCTCAAGAAGATGGGCGTCCGGAAGGGCGACCGGGTCACCATCTATATGCCGATGATCCCCGAAGGCGCGGTGGCGATGCTCGCCTGCGCGCGGATCGGCGCGGTCCACAGCGTCATTTTCGGCGGCTTCTCGCCCGAGGCGATCCACGGCCGCATCGAGGATTGCGCCAGCGACTGGGTGATCTGCGCCGACGAGGGGCTGCGTGGCGGCAAGACCATCCCGCTCAAGGCCAATGTCGACAAGGCGCTCGAACGCGTCGACGTGAAGGCAGTGCTCGTCATCGCCCACACCGGCGGCGACGTCGCGATGAAAGAAGGCCGCGACCATTGGTACGACGCGCTGTCGGCCGACGTCGGCGCCGAGTGCCCGTGCGAGCCGATGGGAGCCGAGGATCCGCTGTTCATCCTCTATACCTCGGGCTCGACCGGCAAGCCGAAGGGCGTGCTCCACACCGTCGGCGGCTATGCGGTGTGGGTCGCCTCGACCTTCTTCTATGGCTTCGATTATCGGCCGGGCGAAATTTTCTGGTGCTCGGCCGATATCGGCTGGGTCACCGGCCACAGCTACGTCGTCTACGGCCCGCTTCAGAACGGCGCGACGAGCCTGATGTTCGAGGGCGTGCCCAATTATCCCGACCATGACCGTTTCTGGCGGATCGTCGACAAGCACAAGGTGAACATCCTCTACACAGCGCCGACCGCGATCCGTGCGTTGATGCGCGAGGGCGACGATTATGTGACGCGTCACGACCTGTCGTCGCTCCGCCTGCTCGGCAGCGTCGGCGAGCCGATCAATCCCGAAGCGTGGCGCTGGTATCACCAGACCGTCGGCAAGGGCCGCGTCCCCGTCGTCGACACCTGGTGGCAGACCGAAACCGGCGGCATCATGATCACCACCCTGCCCGGCGCGCATCCGATGCAGCCGGGAAGCGCCGGGCGCCCCTTCTTCGGGGTCCGCCCGCAACTCGTCGATGCCGAGGGCGCGGTGCTCGCCGACGAACAGAGCGGCGGCGCGGACGAGGGCAATCTCTGCATCACGCATAGCTGGCCCGGGCAGGCGCGCACGCTCTATGGCGATCACGACCGCTTCGCCGCGACCTATTTCTCGACCTACAAGGGCAAATATTTCACCGGCGACGGCTGCCGCCGCGACGGCGACGGCTATTGGCGGATCACAGGGCGCGTCGACGACGTCATCAACGTCTCGGGGCACCGCATGGGCACCGCCGAGGTCGAAAGCGCGCTGGTGCTGCACGATCTGGTGGCCGAAGCCGCGGTCGTCGGCTTCCCGCACGACATCAAGGGCCAGGGCATCTACGCCTATGTCACCTTGAACGCCGGGGTCGAGCCGACCGACGCGGTTGCCGCCGCGCTCAAACAGCAGGTCCGCACAGAAATCGGCCCGATCGCGACCCCCGACCACATCCACCTGACCCCCGCGCTGCCCAAGACGCGCTCGGGCAAGATCATGCGCCGTATCCTGCGCAAGATCGCGGAGAATGATTTCGGATCATTGGGGGATACGTCAACGCTGGCGGACCCCAGTCTGGTGGACGGGCTGATCGAGGGACGGAAGAACCGATAGCCCCAAAAAAAGAGTCGTGTGTCCCCGCGAAGGCGGGGACCCATCTCCGGTCGGCGCAGGATAGAGCCGGACGGAGATGGGCTCCCGCCTTCGCGGGAGCACGCACCTATTTATCGATCGGATTTCCCGATCAGAAATGAAAATCCGGCAGTTCGGCCAGCGCGATCCCCAGCGCTTCGGCCCAGCCGTCGGCGACGCTCTGATAATAGGGGTCGTCGCGCTCGAACCGCCGTTCGCGCACGCTCACGAAATCGTCGCGTTCGTGGACCTTGAGGTCGATCGGCAGATCGACCCCGGCGTTCGCCTGGATCGTCGAATCGAACGAGACGCAGAGCAGTTTCACCGCATCCTCGAACGACATCGCCGGATCATAGGAGCGCACGATCATCGGGCGTCCGTATTTCGTCTCGCCGATCTGGAAGAAGGGATTGTCTTCCCCCGCCTCGATGAAATTCCCTTCGGGGTAGATCATGAACAAGCGCGGCTCGGAGCCCTTGATCTGTCCGCCGACGATCAGCGAAGCGCGAAAGATCGATTCCGCCGCCGGCCCCTCGACGCCGTAGCGGGTGACGATGCCGCGCAGCGTCTCGCCGATGATCGTCGCGACCTGAAACATCGACGGCGCGGCGAGGATCGACGGATGCCGGTCCTCGGGCGCCTTGGTGCGCTCGTCGAGCAGGCTGACCACCGCCTGCGTCGTCGCCAGATTGCCCGCCGACATCAGCGTGATGACGCGCTCGCCCGGCACGTGCCAGCTTCGCATCTTGCGGACCTGCGATATGTCGTCGACGCCCGCATTGGTGCGGGTGTCCGACATGAACACCAGTCCCTTGTTGAGCCGCATACCAACGCAATAAGTCATCGAATCCCGTTTTCCCCCGCCCGGTTCCCGTCCGCTTATTGCTGGACCTGCAACTGGACAACCAGATTTTCCTCCGCCGCGCCATAGCGCATGCCGCGAACCGGGGCGGCATCGCGATAATCGAGCCCCGTGGCGACGCGGATATAGCGCTGGTCGGGCGAATGGCCGTTGCTCACGTCGAAGCCGATCCAGCCGATATGCTCGAAATAGGCCTCGGCCCAGGCGTGGGTTGCATCCTGCTGCGTGCGGTCGTTCATCATCAGATAGCCCGAGACATAGCGCGCCGGGTGACCGAGATGGCGCATCGCGGCGATGAAGATATGACTGTGATCCTGGCAGACGCCGCCCTCGCCCGCCAGCGCCTGCTCGGCAGTCGTCTCGGCATCGGTGACCCCGGTGCGCCAGGGCAATTTGCCGAGGATCAGCACCGACAGCGCATGGGCGCGTTCGATATCCGACGCGAAATCGCGCCCCAGTTGTGCCGTCAGCGCGCGCACCCCGCGTCCCGCGCGCGTCAGCGGGGTCGGGCGAAGGAAGGTCCACAGCGGCATCACGCCGCGATGCGGCCCGATCACCCCGTCCCACGTCACCAGCTCGACCTCACCGGTGCAACGGATCGTCAGGTCGCGCACGCCGCCCTCGACCGACACCAGGTCGACGCCATTGCCGTGATGATCGGTGTAGTGAAGCTGCCGCTCGCCTCCTTCGATCGCGATCGTCCAGCCGTGGATCAATTGCTGCCCCGGCCGCTCCTTCGGCGTCAGGCGAAGCTGCTGGAGCGCATAGGCGACATGACCGTCGAATTGATAATGGGTGCTATGGTCTACGCGCAGTCTCATCGTCACTCCACGAACCGATAATCGCGCTCGACCTGGCGCGCGAGCGCGCCGGTGGCGCCCAGGAAGCCGCTCAGATATTCGTGCAGCCCGCCGTCGAAGATCGCCTGGATCGGCGCCGACAGCCGGTCGCGGCACAGCGCCGCGGCCATCCGTCCCGCCTCGGTCTCTTCGTCATAGCCTTGCTGGATCCGCCCCAGATGCTCCTCCACCCGCTCGCAGCAAAAGGCCAGGCTGCGCGGAAGCTGGCGATAGAGGATCAGGAATTCGGCGATCTTCAGCGCGCTGATCTCCGCCCCGTAAAGCCAGCGATAGGCGCGGTGCGCCGACACCGAGCGCAGGATCGTCTCCCACTGCACATTGTCGATCGAGCCGCCGATATGCGCGACCGACGGCAGCAGCAGATAATATTTGACGTCGAGGATGCGCGCGATGTTGTCGGCGCGCTCGAGGAAGGTGCCGAGTTGCGCGAAATGAAAGCCGTCGTTGCGCAGCATCGTCCCGTTCAGCGCCCCGCGCACCTGCCCGTTCTGGCGCCGGATCGCGGCGAGCACGTCGGGCAGATCATCCTCACGCACCTGCCGTTTCAGGAGCGCGCCCAGCGTCATCCAGCTCGTATTGACCGCTTCCCACACCTCGCGGGTCAAGTGGGTGCGCGCGGTGCGGGCGTTGTCGCGCGCCTGCTTGATGACCGACAGGATGCTCGACGGATTGGCCGGGTCGCGCAGCATGAAGTCGACGACGCGCTGCGAGGCATAGTCGTCGCCATGCGCCTGCCCGAACCGCACATCCTGCCCCGCGGTCACCAGCACCGACCGCCATTCGGCCTTGGCGGTGTTCGACCGCGTCAGCGCGATGCGGAACCCCGCGTCGATCAGGCGGGCGTTGTTCTCGCTCCGCTCCAGATAGCGCGCCATCCAGTAGAGGCTGCCCGCGGTCTTGCCTAGCATGGGCGCGCCTCCATCCCCTCTCGCAAGCGGAAGGGGCAGCGAGGCTTGGCAGCTTGCTGCCTAGCCGCAGCGGGGTGGGCAAGCGGCGGTGCGACACTGCCCACCCCGCTGCGACTAGCGAGCAAGCTCGCAAGTCTCGCTGCCCCTCCCGCCTGCGGGAGGGGGGCACAGCGCGCATGCGAGGTGACCGCCATCCCCATCAATCCTCCAGCACCCATGTATCCTTGGTCCCGCCGCCCTGGCTCGAATTGACCACCAGCGATCCCCGGGTCATTGCGACGCGCGTCAGTCCGCCCGGCGTGATCGTGACCCCCTGCGGCGACATCAGCACGAATGGGCGCAGGTCGACGTGGCGCGGCACAAGCCCCGCCCTGGTGAAGATCGGCACGGTCGACAGCGACAGCGTCGGCTGTGCGATATAGTTTGCCGGGTTGGCCACCAGCTTACCCCGAAACGCGGCGATCTCCTTCTTGCTCGCGGCCGGCCCGACGAGCATCCCATAGCCGCCCGAACCATGCACTTCCTTCACCACCAGTTCGGGAAGCCGATCGAGCACTTCCTTGAGATGCTCCGCCTCCGAACAGCGCCACGTCGGCACATTGGGGAGCAACGCCTTTTCGCCGGTATAAAATTCGATGATGTCGGGCATATAGCTATAGAGTGCCTTGTCGTCGGCGATCCCCGTCCCCGGCGCATTGGCGATGGTGATGCCGCCGGCGCGATAGACGTCCCAGATGCCGGGCACGCCGAGCAGCGAGTCGGGCCGGAAATTGAGCGGGTCGAGGAAATCGTCGTCGACGCGGCGATAGAGGACGTCGATCGGGCGATAGCCCTGCGTCGTCCGCATCTGCACGCGCCCGGCGACGACGCGCAGATCATGCCCCTCGACCAGCTCGGCGCCCATCTGGTCGGCGAGGAAGCTGTGCTCGAAATAGGCGCTGTTATGGATGCCGGGAGTCAGCACCGCGACCGTCGGCGTGCCCGCGCATTGCGGCGGCGCGCAGGCCGAAAGCGATTTGAGCAGGTTGAGCGGATAATCGCTCACCTCGCGCACCGAAATCCGCGCGAACAGCTCGGGAAACATCTGGAGCATCGTCTCGCGATTTTCGAGCATGTAGGAGACGCCCGACGGGGTGCGGGCATTATCCTCGAGCACATAGAATTCGTCGGCGCCGGTGCGCACGATGTCGATGCCGCTGATATGGGTATAGACTCCGCCCGGCGGGTCCATCCCCATCATCATCGGCAGAAACGCCTCGTTGCGCGCGATCAGTTCGGTCGGCACGCGCCCGGCGCGCAAAATCTCCTGCCGGTGGTAGATATCGTGGAGGAAAGCGTTGAGCGCCCGCACCCGTTGCTCGATCCCGCGCGACAGCCGCCGCCATTCGCCCGCCGAGATGATGCGCGGCACGACGTCGAAGGGGATCAACCGCTCGTCGGCCTCATCCTCGCCATAGACGTTGAAGGTGATGCCGGTGGTGCGGAAAAAAGCCTCGGCCTGCTGCGTCTTGCGCTGGATGCGGGCGGCGTCCTCGTTGGCGAACCAGTCGTGATAGTCGCGGTAGGGCGATCGGACCTCGCCCGCCTGTCCGGCGGCCGCGTGACCCGTCATCTCGTCGAAGAAGGAAATGCCCCAGCCCTTTCCACGCAACATGCCAACGGTCCGGCCGCGCACGATGATCCGGGCGTGCGCGGCCCCTTCATTCCTGCCTGCTGCGTCGCTTGTCTGGCTACGCGGCCGTCAAGCTTATGGAGAGGATGCTAGCACCACCGCGCGGGAAGGCAAGAGCGCTAGAACATTGAAAATAATGAGCCCGCCCCGGCTCGTCGCGCCGAGATGAAAGTTCAAAACCCGAACAACAGCCGCACCCCGACGAACCCGACGAGCAGCGCGGTCAGCCGCCGGATCAGGGTCGCGCCGCCGGCGCGGACCGCAAGCTGCGTGCCGATCGCGCCACCGATCAGCACCGCGACCAGCAGCGGCCAGTGCCCCGCAACCGCGTGAAGCATCGCCCCGCCCTTGCCCTTGATGAGCTGGCCGGTCAGCCCGAACAGGCTGTTGACGAGGATGAACAGGCTCGCGGTCGCGGCGACCGAGCGCGCCTCGGCCCAGCGGATGAGGTGGAGGATCGGGGCGAGAAAGATGCCGCCGCCGATGCCGACGACACCAGCCAAATAGCCGATCCCCGCCGCGATCGGCAGCAGCAGCTTCGCGGGCAGCGCGACGGGCTTCGCCGCCTGCGGCTGGAACATCAGCGCCAGCGCGGAGGCGAGCAGCGACAGGCCGAGGAGCAGGACGAGCAGCCCCTGCTTGACCGGGGTCAGCCCGCCGAGAAAGGCAAGCGGCGCCGCGACCGCGATCAAGGGCAGCGCCTTCGCCCACGGCATCACCCCGGCGCGCGCGAAGCGGATCGTCCCGCCGGTGACGACGATGACGTTGCAGGCAAGGCTGATCGCCGGAACCAGTCCGACCGCGACGCCGCCGAGCAGCAGCAGCGCGGTATAGGTCGACCCGCCGCCGAACCCGACCGCGGCATAGAGCAAGGCGGTCAGGCCGAAGAAAGCGGCGAGGCTGGTCATGGTTATTCCCCTATCCCGTCATCCCGGCGAAGGCCGGGATGACGATTAGGATAAGGACCGGCAGGCGTCAAAGCACCCCGTGGCAATGCTTGTATTTGCGCCCCGATCCGCACGGGCACGGCGCATTGCGGCTGATCTCCAGCGCCGCATAGGGGTTTTCCCCCTCGGGCAGGTCGGGCCGCGGCGCCTGCATCGGCGGCAGCGTGTTGGCGATCACGCCCAACTCGCCCGCATCGAGGTCGGCGCTGTTGTCCTCGCCGGTGAAGGGGTCGATGTGGGTGGTCAGGAAATCGGGCAGTTCGGGCAGCGCCGCGGGCTCCGGCTCCTGGAACTGGAAATCGATCCGCGCGACGGTGCGCGTCACATCCTCGCGGATATTCTGCAGCATCCGCTCGAACAGCGCGAAGGCTTCCTGCTTATATTCGTTGATCGGCTGCTTTTGGGCATAGGCGCGCAGGAAGATCGCCTGGCGCAGCGCGTCGAGCGTCGAAAGATGGTCCTTCCAATGATGATCGAGGGTCTGGATCAGGATCGATTTCTCGACATTGTGCCACGTGTCCTGATCGACCTGCGCCGCCTTTCCGGCGGCCGCGGCATCGGCCATCTCCTGCAGCCGCGCTTCGAAGATTTCGGGATCGAGCTCGTCTTCCTGCATCCAGTCGTCGATCGGCGGGGTCAGGTCGAGGATATTGGCGACGCGTTCCTTGATCGCCTCGACGTCCCATTGCTCGGGATAGCTTCCCGGCGGGCAGGCGTCGGCGATGATCGCATTCACCGTTTCCGCGCGCATCTCCGCCATCACGTCGTCGACGGTTTCGCTGTCAATGATCTCACCGCGCTGTTCATAAACCACCTTGCGCTGGTCGTTCATGACGTTGTCATATTCGACGACCTGCTTGCGAATGTCGTAGTTGCGCGCCTCGACCTTCTTCTGCGCGGTCTCGATCGCCTTCGACAGCCATTTCGACCCGATCGCCTCGCCGTCCTCCAGATTCTTGTTCATCATCTTGGAAAAGAGCGTGTCAGGACCGAAGATGCGCAGCAGATCGTCGTCGAGGCACAAATAGAATTTCGACAGGCCGGGGTCGCCCTGACGCCCCGAGCGGCCGCGGAGTTGGTTGTCGATGCGGCGGCTTTCGTGGCGCTCGGTCGCGAGCACGAACAGTCCGCCCGCGGCGCGTACGGCTTCGCGCTCGGCGGCGACTTCTTCGGTGATGCGCGCGATCGCGGCGTCGCGTTCGGGACCTTCGGGCAGGTCCTTGAGCTCATCCTCGATGCGGAACTCCTCGCTGCCGCCCAGCTTGATGTCGGTGCCGCGGCCGGCCATGTTCGTCGCGATGGTCACCGCGCCGGCACGCCCCGCCTGCGCGACGATATGCGCCTCGCTCTCGTGGAAGCGCGCGTTGAGGACGCTGTGCGCGACGCCTTCCTTTTCGAGATAGGAAGAGAGGAGTTCCGACTTCTCGATCGACACGGTGCCGACGAGCACGGGCTGACCGCGCTCCTGCGCCTCGCGGATCGTGCGCGCGATCGCGCCGAACTTGTCGGTGATATTCTTGTAGAATTCATCCTCGTCGTCCTGCCGCGCGATCGGGCGGTTGGTCGGGATGGTGACGACGTTCATCTTGTAGATTTCGAAGAATTCGGCCGCTTCGGTCGCCGCGGTGCCGGTCATGCCGGACAGCTTGGGATACATGCGGAAATAATTCTGGAAGGTAATCGACGCGAGGGTCTGGTTCTCGGGTTCGATCTGGACGCCTTCCTTGGCCTCGACCGCCTGGTGCAGGCCGTCGGACCAGCGGCGGCCGTCCATCATGCGGCCGGTGAATTCGTCGATGATCACGACCTTGCCGTCCTTGACGATATAGTCGGTGTCGAGCTTGAACATCACGATCGCCTTCAGCGCCTGATTGACGTGATGCACGACCTGGGTGTTCTCGATATCGTAGAGGTTGCTGCCCTGGAGCAGCCCCGCCGCCTCGAGCAATCGCTCGACATGCTCGGTGCCGTCCTCGGTCAGGCTGATCGATTTCGCCTTCTCGTCCTTTTCATAATCCTCCTCGACGAGCTGGTGCACCACCTCGTTGACGCGGATGTAGAGCTCCGACTTGTCGTCAGTCGGGCCCGAGATGATCAGCGGGGTGCGCGCTTCGTCGATCAGGATCGAATCGACCTCGTCGACGATGCCGAAGTTGAATTCGCGATGGACCATCTGGGCGCGGTCGAACTTCATATTGTCGCGCAGATAGTCGAACCCCAGCTCGTTGTTCGTCGCATAGGTGATGTCGCTGTTATACGCCTCGCGCCGCTGCATCTCGTTGAGGTTCGGAACGATGATGCCGGTGGTCAGGCCCAGGAAGCCATAGACCGCGCTCATCCATTCGGCGTCGCGCTTGGCGAGATAGTCGTTGACGGTGACGACATGGACGCCCTTGCCCTCCAGCGCGTTCAGATAGCAGGGCAAAGTCGCCATCAGCGTCTTGCCTTCGCCGGTCGCCATCTCGGCGATCTCGCCGCGGTGGAGGACGATGCCGCCGATCATCTGGACGTCGAAATGGCGCATGCCGAGCGTGCGCTTCGAGGCTTCGCGCACCGTCGCAAAGGCTTCGGGCAGCACGTCGTCGAGCGTCTCCCCGGCATCGAGCCGGTCGCGGAATTTCTGCGTCTGCGCCTTCAATTGCTCGTCGCTATAGGCTTCGAGCTCGGGCTCGAAGGCATTGATCCTGGCGACGATCTTGCGGATCGAATTGACGTAACGCTCGTTGGACGAGCCGAACAGGCTCTTGGCAAGGCTGCCGAACATAATGAATTTCCTTGGATTTCGATGCGATCGGGGCGGCGTTGGCGCCGCGCGGTCTATAAAGAAAATCCCCGCGCGAGCGCAGGGAAGCGGCCCAGGACAAGGGCGGCGGCGGAAAAGGCTATTCGAGGGCGCGATCGACGCCGGTCAGCAGGCCGGGCAGATGCGGCGGCGGCGCCTTGCGCGGCTTGCCGGTGCTGGGACCGCTGCTCGCGCGGCGCGTGGGCGTCGTGGCGGCAGGGCGACGGTCGCTGTCGCCGGCGTCGGCCTTGCCCGCGCTTTCGGCGAGCAACACCAGCGACCCCATCGCCATCGGAACGGCGGGCGCGGCAACGGCCCGGTCTGCCGCAGCAAAACCGGTCAGCAACGCCAAAAGGGTCAGCAACAGCCGCAAGAATCGCCCCTCCAAAGATCGGGAGCGCAGATCATTGCATCCCGATGCCTGAACATAGGGTGAAACGGGCGCGGCGTCCAGACTTTGCTTATGGTTTCACCGAGCTGCCGCGGCCGGGCTCGGGCTCGACGATCGTTTCCGCCCGCATCGTCACGCGGCGCGTGACCGGCTTGCCGGCGGCATCGGCGAAGGGGATGTAGCGAATGCTCCCGCCGAACATATCGCAGGGATTGCCCTCCAGCGGCAGGCCCACCGGAAGCCCGGTCGCCGAAAATTTGCAATCCCTGGCGATGCCGTCCGCACCGACGACAATAGTCATCGTCGCCGCCATCGGGCTCGACAGCGGGAATTTCCGGTGCGCGGGTTCGGCCGTCGCGCCCGCTGTCCGCGGCAAGACCCAGCTGAACACGGCCGGAACCTCCGATTTGACCGGCGTCCCCGCGCTGTCGAGCGCCGGCTCGAACCGCCCGTCGCTCCGCATCAGGGCGCAAGCCGCGGTATCGAGGTCCCTGACCATGCTGCTCTCGGTCACGACGCAACGGATCACCTTGCCGGCGGCATCGAGGCTCAGCATCATGCCGACATCGCCTTCCTGCCGCGCCGCCAGGGCGGCGGGAGGATAATGGGCGGCGGCATCGAGAGTCACCATGGCGGGGTCGGGAAGCGGAGCGCGCGGCAATCCGCGGCGCGCCTCGTCGACCCGGAAACCCGATTGCGCCAGGCGTTCGAGATAATCGTCGGGAATCTGCCAGCGGATCCGGTTGGCGTAGGTGCCGCCGATGCGCACGCCCTTGTCGTCGCGCTGCGTCTCGAACCTCGCGCGTTGCATGACCAGCCGGCACGTCGCATCGTCGAGTTCGGCATGGCCGCTCGACGCGGTGACCTCGCAGCGGCGCGGCAGTCCGTCGGGCCCGATCGTCAGGCGAAACCCCGTCGTGCCTTCATGCGTGTCGCGCAGCGCCGTGACCGGATAATCATCGGTCGTGACCCAACTGCCGGGGTCGGTTGCCGGTCTAAAATGCAGCGGATCTTCCGTTCCATCCGCAGGGGCGCCGGCCTGCGCGGCCAGCAGCAACATCATCCACAACATTTGCGCATCCTCCCCCTCCCCCGAGCAAAGCCCCGGATTCAGCCCCTTCACCTCCAGCAGGAAACTCTTGGGCTTCTTGAAAAACTTGCTCTTGCGGTTGACCTTCAGCCCGACGACCTCGGCCAGTTCCATCACGAAATGAACGCAGTTGGCCTTGTTCAGGCTATAGCTCGGCTGCTTGCGGTCCTGCCATTCGCGGACCTTGGCGAGCAGCCGCGCATAGGTCGCATCGTTGACGGTGACGCTGAACTGCCGGTCGCTCTTGGCGATATAATCGTCCTTCGACGTCTGGACATAGCCCTTCACCGACCCGAGCAGGATCGCCGGGCTGACATTCTTCGCGGTGAAGCCGAAATTATTGTCGATCGCCTGCCCACTGCCGTCGAGCGTACCCTTCACCGTGATGAAGGCGTGCGGAAAGCGGTCGCCGAAATCATGGCTGTAAAAGCTGACCGTCACTGCCGCCTCGGCAGGAAGCGCCGCGCCGAGGCAAAAGGCCAGCAAGGTCAGGAACATCAGGCGCAGGCGAAACATCGCCGCCCTGATAGCGGCGGCGCCCGCCCCTTGCCAAGCCGCGATTGCGGCTTGACGCGCGCGCCGGCTTCGCATCATCTGGTGCTGACATAAATGTAAGGGAGAGCGGGCGTGGCACGAAAGGCGATTTTCATCACCGGCGGCGGTTCGGGAATCGGCCGCGCGACCGCGCGCCATTTCGCAGCGCAAGGCTGGTTCGTCGGCATCGCCGACGTCAATGCGCGAGGGATCGACGAGACCGCGGCGCTGCTGCCCGAGGGCGCCTCGTCGCGCCACATCATGGACGTGCGCGACCGCGATCAGTGGAAGGCCGCGCTCGACGCCTTTGCGGCGGTCAGCGGCGGGCGGCTCGACGTCCTGTTCAACAACGCCGGAATCGGGACGGGCGGCCAGTTCGCCGACATGGCGCCGGAGGAGGCCGACCGGCTGATCGCGATCAACTTCGGCGGTGTCGTCAACGGCATATACAGCGCGCTGCCGCTGCTCCGCGCGACGCCGGGGTCGACGATCCTCAACACCGGCTCGGCGTCGGGCTTTTACGGCGTCGCCGGGCTCGCGATCTATTCGGCGACCAAATTCGCGGTGCGCGGGCTGACCGAAGCGCTCGAGATCGAATTCGCCAAGCACGACATCAAGGTTCGTTCGCTGATGCCGGGCTTCATCGACACCCCGCTGCTCGACCAGGTCGCCGCCGACAGCAACGAGCCCGCACGCGACCGCCTGTCGTCCAGCGGGTTCGAGATCGTCCCCGTCGAACGCGTCGCCGAGGCGGCGTGGGACGCGGTCCACGGCGCCAGGGTGCACGTCACCGTCGGCAAGATGGCCAAACGCCTGTCACGCCTCGCGCGCTTCTTTCCGGGGCTGATCGTCAAACAGTCGAAAAAGGTCGACGGGCTGGGCGGCGCGGCGCACTGATCCGGCTTGGTGTACCGATGCCTGCATTGGGGTGGAGATCTGCCATCCCCTCGTTCGTCATTGTGGCCTGGACCCGGGATCTGGCCGGCAGGACCGAGTAATCACTCGAAAGTTCAGCAAAGTTCAGCCCATTGCAGTCCCCCGTTTGGGACCTCGCGGGGTGCAGAATGCACCCGGCACGCCTCGCCCTGGCCGCATCCGCAAGCTGGGCCGCGACCGCTTTTATCCACCAAATGAAAGAGCCGGATGAAAGCTGGCACAGCCGGATAATGTAGGAAAGACCTATTTGGAACCGATGTCGGCTTTGGGGTGGATTGGAGCCATTCCCAACCTTTGTCATTCCCGCGAAAGCGGGAACCCAGTGTGGGGTCAGCCCGCGCACGCTCTGGGGCCCCGCTTTCGCGGGGATGACAAAGTAGGGGGCTGCAATCGGTCGAAACCTAACGTTCGCTACTTCCCCGGCCCGCAGCTCACCGTCCCGCTGCCGAGGTTGCGCACGGTGCAGGCGGGGCGGCCGAGCACGACGGTCTTGCCCACCCCGCGCGTCGTCACCGCCGCGGTCTTGACCGCATTGAAGATATGATCGCCCGCGCCCTCGCTGTCGCTGACCAGATCGTCGACCGAAAGCCTGCCCGCATCGACGACTCCCGCGCCCGACAGCGTCATCTGACCCTGCTTGGCCTTGCCGGCCAGCGTCATCGTGCCGTTGCCGATCATCGCGACGCTCAGCCGGTCGGCGTCGATCGCATCGACGCTCACCCGTCCCGGCCCGCGCAGTCCGATCGTCACGCGCGCACCCTTGAGGCGGTCCATCCGCAGCGACCCCGCCCCCGCGAGCGTCGCGGCGCGCAGGTTCGCGGCGTTGACGCGGATCGTCACCGGCCCCGGCGGCGTGCGGCGATTTTCGTCGCCCGCATATTTCTTTTCACCGATCACCAGTCGCCCGTCGCGGGTTTCGAGCGTCAGCCGGTCGAGCGCGTCGGTCGATCCGGTCGCCACCGCGCTCACCGGTGCGCGGGTCACCACCTCGACATCGACGTCGGTGCCGACCTCGATCGTCTCGAAGCTGGTGAGGCCATAGCGCTTCTCGGCCGCGGCGGCGGGACCGGACAGGAGCAGGGCGGCGGCCGCGACGGCAGCCAGGCGCGAATAGCTGGTCATGCCGCCGCCTTACCGCGTTCGCAGGAGCCGCGCCACAGGATGTTCCAGATGAAGCCGTCCTTTGACCTCTCTGTTCCCCCGCCCTTCGATTGCCCGCAGGGCGGGCGCTCAGGATAAACTTCAGCCACAGGCTGAAGGCGGGGGGCCATCTCCTGCCGGCGCAAGGTGGAACCGACCGGAGATGGGTCCCCGCCTTCGCGGGGACACACAATGTTTGAACGCGAGCGATCTACCGGCAGGTCGCGGTCCCCGATCCCATCGCATGCGTCGAGCATTTGCCGCCGCCGCCGATCGTCGCATCGCCCGATCCGAGGATTTTGATGTCGGCGCTCGCGGTCGCCTGCGCATCGACGTCGCCCGATCCGGTGATCGACACCGCGAGCGTCTGCGCGACCAGCCCCTCGGCGTCGATGTCGCCCGATCCGGTGACGCCGAAATCGCCGCTGTCGATCGCGCCGCCCTTGACCTCGATATTGCCCGATCCCGAAACGTCGAAGTCGGCGCTCTTCGCGGTCAGCTTCGCAACCTTGAGATCGCCCGACCCCGTGACGTCGAGCGTGGCCGCGTCGGCGGCCAGCGTGTCGGCGTCGATCGACCCCGATCCGGTCAGCTTCAGCGCCTGCAGCTTCGGCATGGTGATGCTGATCTCGACCCCTTTGCTGTCGTGGCGGGTGAAGCTGAAGCCTTCGCGCTTGCGGCCGATCGACAGCGTTGAGCCGTCGAGCACGATCTCCAGTTCGTCGAGTTCGGCCTGCGGGCCCTTGGCGCTGATCGAGAAGGCGTCGCCCTGGCGGATGGTGACATCGTCGGGGCCGGTGACCTTGACGCCGGTGAAGCCCTTGAGGTCGAAGCTCTGCGTCGCCGCAGGGCCAGACGCGACCACCCGCTTGCCGTCCTTGCTGCTGCTCGTCCCTTCGGCGCTGCACGCCGACACCGTCATGGCGAGAGCCAGCGGCAGAATCGCTATCGTCCAGTTTCGCATCGTCATTCTCCGCTCATTCTTTTCTCGTGTGTTACTTGATTAACACAGGGAGAAGGACTTGTCCACCTACCAGCGGAGCAGCGGCGCGAGCAGCACCCGCCCGGCGACGGCCCACAGCGGGATGGCGAGCCCGTGCCAGAGCGCGATATGGATCATATCGTTCGAAGAGCAGCGGAGCGCGACCGCCGCGGCGCCCGCCGAGCCCGCCGCGATGCCGACGACCCAGCCGGCGCGCGCGGGCGATGTCGGCGCGCCGCCTTTCAGCCAGGCGAACAGCGCGGCCCCGACGCCGATCCCGGCGATCAGTCCGTCGAGCGTGCAGCGCATGCCATGATCGGGCCGCATTTCGGTCATCGCGCCATGGCTGTCGGCAAACCCCATGAACAGCGCGGTCAGCGGCAGGGCGAGCGCGGCGAGCCCCGCCCAGCGCCATCCGCCATAGTCGCGCCCGACCCCCGGCAATCCCATGCGCAGCGCGCTCCAGCTCGCGGCGAGCGCCAGCGCGACGATCAGCCAGAAGGCGAGCATCGGCAGCGGCGCCATCGCCTCTCCCGCAGCGAGGTCGTGGCGCATCCCGAACAGCCAGAGCAGCAGCGCGCCGCCCGCGATCCAGCCCGCCGCGACCCACAGCCCGCCGCGCAGCACGCGCCGCGGGCGCACAGGCTTGAGCTCGCCCGCCAGCCCCTCGATCAGTTCGTCGATCGACGCGTCGTTCATCTCATTCGCTTTCCACCAACCCCGCAAGCGTCTTCAGCCCGCGATGGATGTTCACCTTGACCAGCGACTTGCTCTGGCCGCTGATATTCGCTGCCTCGGCGATCGAGGCGCCCTCGATCTTGACCAATGTGATCGCCTGCGCCTGCCCCCGCGGCAACCGCGTCAGCAGATGGTCGAGGCTGAGCCGCGCGTGCACCGCCTCGTCCTCCGCCGCGACCGCCGCGTCATGGTCGCCGAGTTCGGCCTCGTCGCGCTGGCGGCGGAGCGCGTCGATCCACCGATAGCGCGCGATCGCCGCGAGCCACGGCAGGAAGGGGCGCCCGCTGTCCCAGGTCGCAAGCTTGCGGTGCAACGACACGAGCGTTTCCTGCACCAGATCGTCGATCTGGTGCGGCGCGATGCGGCGCGCGAAATAGCGGAGCAGCCATGTACGGCAATCGGTCAGCAGCGCGCGATAGGCCGCGCGATCCCCGCGCTGCGAGGCAGCCATCAGGCGCGCAAGCGACGGTTCGTCGGGGCTCATCGGGGCACTCTATCAGGGATCGCGGCAAAGGGCATCGCCCCCGGTTCGCGCGCGCGCTCGCTGCGGTTACGCGCGCGGACGAAATTTCGCGCCATCTTGTCGCCACCTTCGCGGTGCAACAGACACGCTTTCCTTCCCGACGAGAGAGACGATGAGCGTAGCCTTCCGCCGCGAGAGCGACGACGAACATATGGAACCGGCCTTCGAATGGCCGATCCCGGTGGGACCGAACCTCGTCACGCCGCGCGGCGCCCGCCTGCTCGCCGAGGAGGTCGCACGCCTCGAGGCCGCCGTCGCCGCGACAAGCGAAGAGGAAGCGCGCAAGAAGCTGCTGCGCCGTCTGCGCTATGCCGGCACCCGCCACGCGACCGCCGAGGTGCAGGATGCGCCCGCCGCCGATGTCGTCGGCATCGGCAGCCGGGTGCGCTACAGGCTGAACGGCGCCGAGCGTGCGGTGACGATCGTGGGCCATGACGAGGCCGACCCCGGCGCCGGGCTGATTGCCTTCACCGCGCCGCTCGGCCGCGCGCTGATGGGCGCCGAAGCAGGCGACACGGTCGAATTTCAGGGCCGCGAGGATGCGATCGAAATTCTCGCAGCGACGGCCGATCCGGAGGTGAGCGCATGAAGGACAAGTTCGAACGCCACAAACAGCCGTGGACCGCCGCCGAGATCGACAAGCTCCACACGCTCGCGAAAAAGGGCATGGCGCTCAAAGCCATCGCCAAGGCGCTGACGCGCAGCGAGGAATCGGTGAAGATCCGCGCCAAGGCCGACGGGCTGTCGATCGCGAAGCTGCGCTGACCCTTCGATGACCGCTTCCGATTATGACGCCGTCGTGCTGGGCGCCGGTGCAGCCGGGCTAATGTGCGCGGCGGTCGCGGGGCAGCGCGGCAAGCGCGTCCTCCTGCTCGACCATGCCGAACAGGTGGGCAAGAAGATCCTGATCTCGGGCGGCGGGCGCTGCAACTTTACCAATATCCACACCGCCGCGGATCGCTATATCTCGGCGAACCCGCATTTCGCCAAGTCGGCGCTCGCACGCTATACCCCCGCCGATTTCATCGCGCTCGTCGATCGCTACGGCATCGCCTGGCACGAGAAAACATTGGGCCAGCTCTTCTGCGACGGCTCGGCGAAGCAGATCGTCGCGATGCTGCTCGAAGAATGCGCCAAGAACGGCGTCGATGTCCGCTGCGGCCAGCCGGTGCGCGAGGTCACGCACGGCGACGACCTGTTCCGCGTGACCTTCGGCGAGCAAAGTTTCACCGCCCCCAATCTCGTCCTCGCCACCGGCGGCCCCTCCATTCCCAAGATGGGCGCGACCGGCTTCGCCTATGACCTTGCGCGCCGCTTCGGCCTCAAAGTCGTCGAGCCGCGCCCGGCGCTTGTCCCGCTCACCCTCGGCGGCGAGGATGTGCTGTTCCGCGACCTCTCGGGCGTCGCGACCCCGGTCGAGGCGCGCGCGGGCAAGGCAGCGTTCCACGAAGCCGCGCTCTTCACCCACAAGGGCCTGTCCGGCCCCGCGATCCTTCAGATCAGCAGCTATTGGCGGCACGGCGAGCCGGTGACGATCGATTTCCTTCCCGACGCACCGCCGGGCTGGCTGATCGAAGCCAAGCGCGCGCGCCCGCGCGTTACACTCGCGGCGGCGCTGCCGCTACCCGACCGGCTGGCGCAGACCCTCGCCGACCGCCTCGCCTTCGCGGGCGAACTCGGAGCGCAGACCGACCGCAAGCTCGCCAACGCCGAAGCGCGGCTCAGGCGCTGGATTTTTCATCCGAGCGGCACCGAAGGCTTTGCCAAGGCCGAGGTCACCGTCGGCGGAATCGCGACCGCCGGGCTTTCGTCGCAAACAATGATGGCCAAAAGCGTTCCGGGGCTCTATGCGATCGGCGAAGCCGTGGACGTCACCGGGTGGCTGGGCGGCTATAATTTTCAATGGGCCTGGGCCAGCGGACATGCGGCAGGCCAAGCCCTTTAGGAAAAGCTCGTACCCCTTCGTCACCCCGGACTTGATCCGGGGTCCATTCAGCGCTTCGTAGCAAGTGATGAATGGATGCCGGATCAAGTCCGGTATGATGAATTAAAGAATCGGCGGCGCAGCCCGCCACGGAAAAGAAGAAAAATATGTCTTTCGATCATCTTTCACCCGTCCTTGCGGACGCCCTCACCGCGCGCGGCTATGAGGCGCTGACCCCCGTCCAGGCACAGGTCGTCGAGGCCGAGGCCCGCGGCCGCGACCTGCTCGTTTCCGCGCAGACCGGGTCGGGCAAGACCGTCGCCTTCGGCCTCGCCATGGCCGACGAACTGCTTGAGGAGAGCCGCCTGCCCTTCGCAGCGGCGCCACTCGCGCTGATCGTCGCCCCGACGCGCGAGCTCGCGCTGCAGGTCAGCCGCGAACTCGCCTGGCTCTACGCCAAGGCCGGCGCACGCATCGCGACCTGCGTCGGCGGGATGGACGCAAGCCGCGAACGCCGCAATCTCAATCAGGGCGTGCATATCGTCGTCGGCACCCCCGGCCGCCTGCGCGACCATCTCGAACGCGGCGCGCTCGACCTCGAAAGCCTGCGCGTCGCGGTGCTCGACGAGGCCGACGAGATGCTCGACATGGGCTTTCGCGAAGACCTAGAGGAAATCCTCGACGCGACCCCCGACACACGCCGCACCCTGCTCTTCTCGGCAACGATCCCGAAGCCGATCGCGCAGCTTGCCAAGCGCTATCAGAATAATGCGCTGCGCATCTCGACCGTCGGCGAGGATCGCGGCCATGGCGACATCGCCTATCAGGTGGTGACCGTCGCCCCCGCCGACATCGAAGGCGCGGTGATCAACCTCTTGCGCCTGCACGAGCCCGACACGGCGATGCTGTTCTGCGCGACGCGCGACAATGTCCGCCGCCTTCACGCACGGCTGGTCAATCGCGGCTTCGCGGCGGTCGCGCTGTCAGGCGAGCATAGCCAGAACGAGCGCAACCATGCGCTGCAGGCATTGCGCGACCGCCGCGCGCGCGTCTGCGTCGCGACCGACGTCGCGGCGCGCGGCATCGACCTGCCGAGTCTGTCGCTCGTCATCCATGTCGAAATCCCGCGCGACGCCGAAACGCTCCAGCACCGCTCGGGCCGCACCGGGCGCGCGGGGAAGAAGGGCACCGCGGTGCTGATCGTCCCCTATCCGCGCCGCCGCCGCGTCGACGGGATGCTGCGCGGCGCCCGCATCACCGCCGAGTGGATGAACGCGCCGACCGCGGCCGACGTTAACGCACGCGATCAGGAGCGGCTGATCGAAAAGCTGCTCGCGCCGCAGGAGCATGAACCCGAGGATATCGAGCTCGGCCAGCGCCTGCTCGCCGAACGCAGCGCGGAGGACATCGCCGCGGCGCTCGTCCGCGCGCACCGCGCGACGATGCCGCCGCCCGAGGATCTGATCGACGCCGGCCCGCGTCCGCGCGGCGAGCGTCCCGAACGCCCCGAGCGCGGGGAGCGTTTCGAGCACGGCGACCGGGCCGATCGCGGCGAGCGCCGCGACCAGTTCGACGACAGCGTCTGGTTCCGGCTCAACATCGGCCGCCGCCAGAACGCCGACCCGCGCTGGATTCTTCCCCTCCTCTGCCGCCGCGGCCATGTGACGAAGCACGAGATCGGCGCGATCCGCATCGGGCCGTCGGAAACTCTATTCAACATCCCGCTCGCCATCGCCGACCGCTTTGCCGAGGCGGTGATGCGCACCGCCAATCAGGATGGCGAGGACGACAGCGGCGTCGCGATCACCCCGGCACCGGGCGGCGCGACCTATCCGCCCCGCCGCGAGAAGGGCGCGCACAAGGGCGGACCGCGTCACGGTGCCCCTCGCGACAACGGCCCGCGCGGCGACGGACGGGGGGCGCCGCATGGCAAGCCCGGCGGGTTCAAGGCCAAGCCCTTCGGCAAGGGCAAGCCGCGCCCCGGCGGCAAGTAACAAGCCTCGTCATTGCGAGCGGAGCGAAGCAATCCAGAGCGGTTTACGCACGCTCTGGATTGCCGCATCGCCTTCGACTCCTCGCAATGACGGAGCATATGGAAGCTCGTCCCTTGCACTTGCCTGACGCTCGCCCCAGATGGGCGGCACCAGCAGGAGAGCGGCCATGCAGGCGATCGAAGCCTTTATCGAAACGCAGGGCGGACCCGAAGTCATCGACTGGCGCGAGGTCACGCTCGGCGAGCCCGGCCCCGGCCAGGTGCTCGTGCGCCAGACCGCCGTCGGGCTGAACTATCTCGACACCTATCACCGCGACGGCACCTATCCGATCGAGCTTCCGGGCGGGCTCGGGGTCGAGGCGGCGGGCGAGGTGGTCGCGGTCGGTGCCGACGTCCACGGCCTCCAGCCCGGCGACCGCGTCGCGACCTTCGGCCCGCAGCGCAACGCCTATGCGAGCGCGCGGATCGTCCCCGCCGCGTCGCTGTTCAAGCTTCCTGCCGCCATCGACGACGACACCGCCGCCGCGGCCTTGCTCAAGGCCTGCACGGTTGAGATGCTCGTCGAACGCTGCGCGAAAATCGAGGCAGGCTGGCCGGTGCTCGTCCACGCCGCTGCGGGCGGAGTCGGGCTGATCCTCGTCCAGTGGCTGAAAGCGATCGGCGCGACGGTGATCGGCACCGTCAGCACCGAAGCGAAAGAGCAGGTCGCGCGCGAGGCAGGCGCCGATCATGTCATCCGCTACAGGCAGGAGGATGTCGCGGCGCATGTTCGCGAGATCACCGACGGCCAGGGCGTGCCCGTCACCTTCGACGGTATCGGCATGGCGACCTGGGCGACGTCGCTGAAAGCCACGGCGCGGCGCGGGCTGATCGTCAGCTACGGCAATGCCGGCGGGCCGGTGACCGGAGTCAACCTCGGCATCCTCGCGCAGCATGGGTCGCAGTTCGTCACCCGGCCGACGCTGTTCGACTATTATCTTCACGCGGGCGAGCGGGCCGCCGGCGCGGCGCGGGTGTTCGAGATGATCGAAAGCGGCGCGGTGAAGATCACCGTCGGACAGCGCTATGGCCTGCAGGACGCAGCGCGCGCGCATGCGGACCTGGAGGCAGGGCGGACGACGGGGTCGAGCTTGCTGATTCCATAACCTCCCCTCCCGCAGGCGGGAGGGGCAGCGAGACCTGCGAGCTTGCTCGCTAGTCGCAGCGGGGAGGGTTCGGCAACACCACGTGCCCACCCCCAACCCCTCCCTAAAGGGAGGGGAGTCGCTATGCCTTCAGCCGCTCCGCGTGCCACGCCACATGCTCGGTCATGAAGGTCGAGATGAAATAATAGCTGTGGTCATAGCCCGGCTGCATACGGATTTCGGCCTTCTGTCCCGCGCGCTCGCACGCCTCGACCAGCAACTCGGTCTTGAGCTGTTCGGCGAGGAAATTGTCGGCGTCGCCCTGATCGACGAGCAGGTCGGGCACGCGCAGTCCCTGATCGAGCAGCGCGCAGGCATCATAGGCCTGCCAATCCTCACGGTCGTCGCCGAGATAGCCGCCCAGCGCCTTCTCGCCCCACGGACACTGCGACGGCGCAACGATCGGCGAGAAGGCCGAGACCGAGCGGAAGCGGTCCTGACCCCGGAGACCGATAGTCAGCGCGCCGTGCCCGCCCATCGAATGGCCGGTGATCGCCTGCCGCGCAAGGTCGGCGTCCGCAAAGTTGCGGAGGACCAGCGACGGCAGTTCATCCTCGATATAGGAGCGCATCCGGTAATGCTTCGCCCATGGCTCCACGGTCGCATCGACATAAAAGCCTGCGCCATGCCCGAAATCATAGGCGGCATCGGCATCGTCGGGCACCTCCTCACCGCGCGGACTGGTGTCGGGCGCGACGAAGATCACGCCATGCTCGGCACAGGCGGCGCGATACTCGCCTTTCTCCATCACATTGGCGTGGGTGCAGGTCAGCCCCGACAGATACCAGAGCACGGGCAGCTTCGCATCCGGCGCATGGTCGGGGATAAAAACCGCGAAGGTCATGTCGGTGCCAGTGGTCGTGCTGGCATGTCTGTAGACGCCCTGCGTTCCGCCATGGCTGCGGGTGGTGGAAAGGGTTTCGATGGTCATGAGTTGTTCCAAGAGAAAGTGCATCACTCGTTGCGGGAAACCTCCACACCAGGCTCGGCCGGTGCAGAAGCCTTACTGCAATCCAAAATAACGTTAAGCATTGCAAAAACAGGATAAGTTTCTGCCACGCTGCATCCGGACGCGATTTCCGCTGCGCGCTTTGCCCGTGCGAAGTGAATCGCGTTGGCATTCACCGCGACAGACTGGCGTGCCACCGTGGCCTCGTTGCCTCGTTGACGCACCTTGTATGACGCGCCCTCGATCTTGACGATCGTCACTACCTTCCGTGGCCTGTCCTTCGCGGCCACAGGCAAGGCTATCAAGCAAAGAGCGAGCATCATCCAGCGCATCGTCGTATTCCCCCTATAACGACACGAAATCCCTTAAGTCAGTCTATTCGGTAAGCAAAGGGACGCCTGCAACAACGGGATCATGTCCCCAGCGGCGTAGCAGATCGAGGATCACCGCGCCCGAGAGGCTGATCGTCGCGGTGTTGCGAAGCGGATGGACATTCACCCGGCCGGCCTCCGCGAGTCCTGCGTCGAGGACGATCGTGATGCTGCCGGGCGGCGCGTTGATCGCGGCGAGCGGCGTGACCGATCCCGGCGCGATGCCGAGCAGCCGGTCCATATCCTCGGCCTTGCCGAAGCTCACGCGCTTGCTGCCGATCGCTGCGGGCAGGGCTTTGAGGTCGACACGCGCCTCGCCGGGCACGGTGACCAGCCAAAAGGCGCCGCCACTGTCCTTCAGAAACAGATTCTTGGTATGCGCGCCCGGTATCGCGGCGTTCACCCCGTCGCTCTCGGCGACGGTGAACACCGCGACATGCTCATGCGCGGCGAAAGGAACGGCAAGCGCATCGAGGTCCGCCATCAAGCCCGCTTCGCCGCGCATCGCCATCCTTACATCCGGTGCAGAGCGCAGAGCTTGTTGCCCGCGGGATCGCGCAGATAGGCCAGATACATCTTCATGCCATTGCCCTCGCGCACGCCCGGCGGGTCTTCGATCGCGGTGCCGCCGGCCTCGACGCCCGCCGCGTGCCACGCGTCGGCCTGTTCGGGGTTCGCCATCGCGATGCCGATGGTGCAGCCGTTGCCCGCGGTCGCCGGCTGGCCGTCGATCGGCGCGGTCACCAGGAACAGCCCGCCGTTATGCATATAGATGAGCCGGCCTTTCTCGTCCTGAATCCCCGGCTTGCCGCCGATCGCCTGAAAGGTCGCGTCGTAGAATTTCTTCGACGCCTCCATGTCGTTCGACCCGACCATATTGTGACTATACATGTTTCCGCTCCTCCTGATTCTGGTTGCGAATCGATACCTACCCTGCGTCGCCGATCAGAGCCAGCCGCCATTCCGCTCAGCATTCCCCGAAAGTGACGAACCCGAAAGCGGCGCGACCGGTCCTAGCGGAAAACCACCGTCTTGCGTCCGTCGATCAGCACCCGCTGCTCGGCGACCCAGCGCACCGCGCGCGCGAGCACCTGTGCCTCGATATCACGGCCGGTACGGATCAGATCGTCGACCGACTGGCGATGATCGACGCGCTCGACCGCCTGTTCGATGATCGGCCCCTCGTCGAGGTCGCCGGTGACGAAATGCGCGGTCGCGCCGATCAGCTTGACCCCGCGCTCGTGCGCGCGGTGATAGGGTTTGGCGCCCTTGAAGCCCGGCAGGAAGCTGTGGTGGATGTTGATGCAGCGCCCCGCGAGCTTCGCGCTGAGATCGGCCGAAAGCACCTGCATATAGCGCGCGAGCACCAGATAGTCGGTCCCGCCCCGCGCCATCAGGTCGAGGATCGCCGCTTCCTGCTCGGCGCGGTTGGCGTCGCTCACCGGCAGATAGTGGAACGGCACGCCATGCCATTCCGACAGGCGCCGCTGCGCCTCGTGGTTCGAGACGACGCCGACGATGTCGATCGCGAGATTGCCGGTCGACCAGCGATGGAGCAGATCGTTGAGGCAGTGGCTGCCCTGCGATACCGCGATCACGAAGCGCGGCTTCGCGGCGCGGTCGCTGATCCGTGCATCCATTTCGAAGCGCGCGACGATCGGCGCGAAGGCCGCCTGCACCGCGGCCAGCCCCTCGGGAAAGCGCGGCCCCGCGCCGCGGAACTCGACGCGCATGAAGAAGCGGCCCGAATCGAGGTCGGCATATTGCTGGCTGTCGAGGATGAAGCCGTCGGCATCCGCAAGCAGCCCCGTCACCGCGGCAACGATGCCGACCTTGTCCTCGCACGCCAGCGTCAGGATATAGCGCGCGGCAGCGGTCGAACCCATGTCAGCCCGAAATCTTGTGGAAAGCGCAGAGCTTGTTCCCGGCGGGATCGCGCAGATAGGCGAGATAGAGCACACGCCCCTCGGTCGCCTGACGAATCCCCGGCGGATCCTCGGCAGTGGCGCCGCCATTCGCGAGGCCCGCAGCGTGCCACGCGTCGACCGCCTCGGGCGATGCGGCGAGCAGACCCAGCGTATGGCCGTTGCCGCACGCTGCCGTCCCGCCATTAACGGGCTGCGTAATGAGCAACCGCCCGCCGTCGTGAGCGTAGATCAGCCGTCCGCGTTCGTCGATCCGTCCTTCGGGCACGCCGAGCGTTCCGAGCACCGCGTCGTAGAAATTCTTGGTCGCGGCGATATCGTTCGCTCCCAGTGTCACATGGCTGAACATTTCGGGTGCCTCCGCTTCAGTAGACCACAACGCTGCGGATGCTCTCACCCGCGTGCATCAGGTCGAAGCCCTTGTTGATGTCTTCAAGGCCCATGACGTGGGTGATCATCGGGTCGATCTCGATCTTGCCCTGCATATACATGTCGACGATCTTCGGCACGTCGGTGCGGCCCTTGGCGCCGCCGAAGGCGGTGCCGCGCCAGTTGCGCCCGGTGACGAGCTGGAACGGCCGCGTGGCGATTTCCTTGCCCGCCTCGGCCACGCCGATGATGATCGAGGTGCCCCAACCGCGGTGGCAAGCTTCGAGCGCGATGCGCATCACCTCGGTATTGCCCGTCGCGTCGAAGGTATAGTCGGCGCCGCCGTCGGTCATCTGGACGATCGCCGCGACGACATCCTCGCGGCTCATGCCCTTCGAGTTGAGGAAGTCGGTCATGCCGAACTTGCGGCCCCATTCCTCGCGGTCGGGGTTGATGTCGACCCCGATGATTTTGTTCGCACCGGCGAGCCGCGCGCCCTGGATCACGTTGAGGCCGATGCCGCCGAGCCCGAAGATCACGACATTGTCGCCGACCTGCACCTTCGCGGTATTGATCACCGCACCGACCCCCGTGGTCACGCCGCAACCGATATAGCAGCTCGACTGGAAGGGCGCGTCCTCGCGGATCTTAGCGACCGCGATCTCGGGCAGCACGGTGAAGTTGGAGAAGGTCGAACAGCCCATATAGTGGAAGATCGGCTGGCCCTTGTAGCTGAAGCGCGTCGTGCCATCGGGCATCAGACCCTTGCCCTGCGTGGCGCGGATCGCGGTGCAGAGGTTGGTCTTGCCGCTGAGGCAGCTTTTGCACTGGCGGCATTCGGGGGTGTAGAGCGGGATCACATGGTCGCCGGGCTTCACGCTTGTGACGCCCGCGCCGATCTCGCGCACGATACCTGCGCCCTCATGCCCCAGCACGCTCGGGAAGATGCCCTCGCTGTCGAACCCGTCGAGCGTATAGGCATCGGTGTGGCAGATGCCCGTCGCCATGATCTCGACCAGCACCTCGCCCGCCTTCGGGCCTTCGAGGTCGAGTTCGACGATCTCGAGCGGCTTCTTCGCTTCGAACGCAACGGCGGCGCGGGTCTTCATGGGGCGGTCTCCTTCTCGGGCGCTCCAATCAGGCAAATGCGGCGGCAATGCAAGATCGGAGCGTGCGGCGACGCGGGCGGCATAGCAATTCGGCGTGATTTTATTCGGAAGGTCACAAAGGTCACGCCACGCACCCCTCTTGTTTCGCTTCCCCGGCGACCAAAGCCGGGAGCGAGGCGCAGGGCCGTGACGGGCAGGATCGCGGCGGTCATGGCAAGCAGGCTATGTCCACGAAATAATGTAGGAAAGCCCAATTTTAGCGCTCTGGGCGGGGCGAGCGACGCCCACCTCTCCCACTTCGTCATGCTGAACGCGTTTCGGCATCCATGGCGCTATCCGGTCAGGGCGGTGCCAGTTGTTTTTCGCACAAAGCCACAAAGCCACGAAGATGTCGCGTCGGCCGCGAAGCGGCTTTCTCTTGTGACCGTGCGACCAGCCGCACCGTTGATGGGGAAATGGACCTGTCGGCCCAAGCCTTCTTCTTCGTGGCTTTGTGGCTTTGTGGCTTTGTGCGAAACAAAAAGCGCAGCGTTGAAGGACAGATCAGGCCATGGACCCTGAAACAAGCCTGTCCTGAGCCTGTCGAAGGGTTCAGGGTGACGAGAATGGAAACTCTCACACCCCCTCCCTTTCGTCACCCCGGACTTGATTCGGGGTCCATTCAAACCAGCGCCGGACCAATGGATCCCGGATCAAGTCCGGGATGACGATGAGAGCAAGGTCACACTTTCCTCGCGCCTCGATCCGTTGCAAGCCAGCCCCGATTTGAACTACTCCGATCCCATGATACCTCCATGGAAAGCTCATCCCAATATTCAAGCAGGCTCCATTGGATGGCGCATGGGAGACGGCGAAATGTATATGGTCGAATTCAACGACTGGTTCGCTCGCAAACATTTCGACGCAAAGCGGCGTTATGCCGAACAAAACCCTGAGCCGGCCGACTGGGCAGGCTTTTACAGGCGGCGGGGTGTGTCTTTCAGTTAGTTTTGCCAGTGATGGTTTGCCTCAACACTCCACGACACTAACCGCCAGCCCGCCCTTCGACGTTTCCTTATATTTGTCGCGCATATCGCGCCCCGTCTGCAGCATCGTCGCGATCACCGTGTCGAGGCTGACGACATGGGTGCCGTCGCCGATCATCGCGATGCGGCTCGCGTCGATCGCCTTGATCGCGCCCATCGCGTTGCGCTCGATGCACGGAATCTGCACCAGCCCGCCGATCGGGTCGCAGGTGAGGCCCAGATTATGCTCCATGCCGATCTCGGCGGCGTTCTCGACCTGCGCGTTGGTGCCGCCGAGTGCGGCGGTCAGCCCCGCCGCCGCCATCGAGCAGGCGACGCCGACCTCGCCCTGACAGCCGACCTCGGCGCCCGAGATGCTGGCGTTGCGCTTGTAGAGCGCGCCGACCGCGGCCGCGGCGAGCAGGAAGGTGCGCACGCCCGCAGCGTTGCCGCGATAGCTGCGCCGGTAGTAGCGGATCACCGCGGGGATGATCCCCGCCGCGCCGTTCGTCGGCGCGGTGACGACCTTGCCGCCCGCGGCATTCTCCTCGTTCACCGCCATCGCCCACAGGTTGATCCAGTCCATCATCGCCATCGGATCGGACAGGTTCGCCTCGTGCCGTTCGCGAATGTCGGCGGCGATCTGCGGCGCGCGGCGCTTGACCTTGAGCCCGCCGGGGAGGACGCCGGTGCTCGAACAGCCCGCGTCGATCGAGCCGTCCATCGCCGCGGCGATTTCGTCGAGCCCCGCCTCGACCTGTTCGAGGCTGCGGTGAACCAGCTCATTGTCGAGCATCATCTCGGCAAAGCTCTTCCCCGACGCAGCGCCCATTGCGATGAGGTCGGCGCCCGAGGTGAAGGGGAAGGGAAGCTCGACCTCATCCTCGGCGCCGCGACTGTTGCGTCCCGCCTCGTCCTCGTCGACGACGAAGCCGCCGCCGATCGAGAAATACATGCGCTTCGCCAGGATTTCCCCGTCGCCGTCGCGCGCGGTGAAGCTCAGCGCATTGCTGTGGAAGGGCTGGCGCTGCTTCATCTGGAAATGCAGGTCGCTGGCCGGCTGGAACCGGACGCGCTGGCGGCCGAGCAGATAAAGGAAGCCCTCGCTCGTCGCGCGGTCCCAATGCGCCTTGATCGCGGCGAAGCTGGTCGAGGCCGGGATTTCGCCGGCGAGCCCCGCGACAACCGCGGTGTCGGCGGCGTGCCCCTTGCCGGTCAGCGCGAGCGAGCCGTAGAGGTCGGCCTCGACATGCGCGGTTTTCGTGAGCAGGCCATGCTCGTCCAGCCAGACCGCGAAGCGCCGCGCGGCGACCATCGGGCCGACGGTATGCGAGCTCGAAGGTCCGACACCGATTTTGAAGAGTTCGAAGAGGCTGATCGTCATGGCGGCGCTATATAAGACGCATCGCCGGGGCGATAGGGACAGCAACGCCGAAATAAAAATCCTCCCCGCGGCGAAGCCGTGGGGAGGTGGCAGCCCGCAGGGCTGACGGTGGGGCAAGAGCGCTGGCGCCGTAACCCCTCCACCATCCTTCGGATGGTCCCCCTCCCCACCGCTTCGCGGCGGGGAGGATCGGTTCGTCAGCCCGGATAGGTCCAGGCGCCATCGCGCGCGAGATTTTCGGCCGCGAAGTCCCAGTTAAGCAGCTCGTCGACCACCGCGTCGACATAGGCGGGACGCAGATTCTTGCGGTCGATGTAATAGGCATGTTCCCACACGTCGATCACCAGCAGCGGCTTGATCCCCGCGGTGACTTCGGTGCCGGCGTCATGCGTATCGGTGACCGACAGCTTGCCGTCCTTCGCGACGAGCCAGGCCCAGCCCGACGCGAAATGGTTGACCGCGGTGTCCTTCAGCTTCTTCTTGAGGTCGTCCAGCGAACCGAAATCGCGGTCGATCGCCGCGGCGAGATCGCCCGACGGCGCGCTCTTCTTCGGCGACAGGCTGTTCCAGTAGAAGGCGTGGTTCCACGACTGGGCGCTGTTGTTGAACAGCCCCTTGTTGCCCGCGCCCTCGGCGTGGTGGATGATTTCCTCGAGGCTCTTGTCGGCAAGCTCGGTGCCTTCGATCGCGGCGTTGGTCTTGTCGATATAGGCCTTGTGGTGCTTGCCATGATGGGTCGCGAGCGTGTCGGCCGAAATATGCGGCGCCAGCGCGTCCTCGGCATAGGGCAGCGGCGGGAAAGCGATCGTCATGGCAGTCTCCATTTTCTGATTGGATAGGCCCTTAATTCGGCGCTTCGCCGGATGGTTGCAAGCCCTGCGCAGGCAATTTTTCCTTCCCCACCCTCAACTCACGTCACCATCGCGCGCAGCGTCGCGATCCGGTCGGCCTCTTCGGCGGGCTTGTCGCGGCGGATGCGCGAGATGCGTGGGAAGCGCATCGCCAATCCCGACTTGTGCCGCTTCGACGCATGGATCGAATCGAAGGCGACTTCGAGCACGAGCGACTTCTCGACCTCGCGCACCGGGCCGAAGCGGTTCAGCGTGTGGTCGCGGACGAATTTGTCGAGCCATTTCAGTTCCTCGTCGGTGAAGCCCGAATAGGCTTTGCCCACCGGCAGCAATTCGCCCGCGTCGCTCCAGCAGCCGAAAGTATAGTCGGAATAGAAGCTCGCGCGCCGCCCGTTGCCGCGCTGCGCGTACATCATCACGCAATCGGCGACGAGCGGATCGCGCTTCCACTTGTACCAGAGCCCGGCGCGGCGGCCCGCCACATAGAGGGCGTCGCGCCGCTTCAGCATCACCCCCTCGATCGCGGCATCGCGCGCGCCGGCGCGAAGCTCGGCCAGATGATCGAAATCGCGCGCCTCGATCACCTGCGACAGGTCGAAATGGCTGTTGGCGAGGCGCGGCACGAACGCCTCCAACTGCCGCCGCCGCTCGCTCCACGGCAGGCCGCGCAGGTCGTTGCCGTCGACCGCGAGCAGGTCGTAGACGCGCACGAAGGCCGGGTAGTCGGCGAGCATCTTCTTCGAGACCGTCTTGCGTCCGAGCCGCTGCTGGAGCGCGTTGAAGCTCGCCGCGCCGCCCTCGGCCCCGCCCTGCGCATCACCGCGCACCAGCAATTCGCCGTCGATCACCGCATCCTGATCGAAGGCCGCGACCAGCTCGGGAAAGGCAGCACTGATCTCCTCGCCGCCCCGGCTGTAGATGCGCGTTTCGCCGCCCCCGCGCACGATCTGGACGCGGATGCCGTCCCATTTCCATTCGGCCGCAAAACTGTCGAAGTCGACCGCTTCACCCTCCAGCGGATGCGCGAGCATGAAGGGGCGGAAGAAGGCGACGTTGGCCAGATCGGGCCGCGGCGCCCTCCCCTCGCCCCATGCAAAGAGCGGCGCATAGGGCGGCGGGATCGCGTGCCACAGCTCCTCGACATCGTCGACGGGCACGGCGAAGGCCTGCGCGAAGGCCTGCTTCGCGAGCCGCGCCGACACGCCGACGCGCATCCCGCCGAGCGCGAGCTTGAGCAGCGCATAGCGCCCGTCGGCATCGAGCCGGTCGAGCAACGACGCAAGGACCGCGGGCGCATCGCTGCGCGTCGCGGCAGAGAGAGCGCCGACGGCTTCGGTGACGCTGAGATCGGCTTTCGGCGCCGCCGCATCCGGCCACAGCAGCGCCGCCGTCTCCGCCGTATCCCCCACGAAGTGCCGCGACAGGCGGAACAATTGCTCATCCACCCGCGCGCCGAGCAGGGCGCGCACCGTCCCCGCCTTCACCGCCGGAAAGTCGAGGCTTTCGGTCAGCGCGGCGATCGCCCAGCCGCGGTCGGGATCGGGGGTATGCCGGAGGTAATCGACGATCAGCGCCAGCTTGCTATTGCGCGAGCGCGTGTAGATCAGCCGGTCGATCAGGGCCGCGAAGCGCTTCACGCCTCCTCCTCCAGATCGCGCCCGACGAGGTGCAGCGCGCGCGCCTTGCGCTGGGTCAGCTCGCACCAGCGCAGCAATCCCTCTTCGCTGCCGTGGGTGATCCAGCTTTCCTTGGGATTCACCTCGGCAATCGTAGCGGTGAGTTCGTCCCAGTCGGCATGGTCCGAGATGACGAGCGGCAGTTCGACCATCCGCTGCCTCGCGCGCTGGCGCACGCGCATCCAGCCCGACGCCATCGCGGTGACCGGATCGGGCAGACGCCGTGACCAGCGGTCGTTCAGCGCCGAGGGCGGCGCGAGGACGATCTGCCCCGCCGTCTCGGCCTTGTCCGTCTCGCTCACCAGCCGCAGCTCGCCGAGGTCGACGCCATGCGCCGTATAAAGATCGCACATGCGTTCGAGCGCACCGTGAATATAGATGGGCGCGCTCCATCCGGCGGCGCGCAGTTCGGCGATCACCCGCTGCGCCTTGCCGAGCGCATAGGCGCCGACGAGCACCGAGCGGTCGGGCTCGGCGCGCACCGCGCCGATCAGCTTGGCAATCTCGTCCGCAGTCGGCGGGTGGCGAAACACCGGCAGGCCGAAAGTCGCCTCGGTAATGAAGATGTCGCACGGCACGATCTCGAACGGCGCACAGGTCGGGTCGGGCCGCCGCTTGTAGTCGCCGGTGACGACGATCCGCTCGCCGCGATACTCCATCGCTATCTGCGCGCTGCCGAGCACATGTCCCGCCGGGTGGAAAGAGAAACGCACCCCGCCGCGCTCGAAGCCGTCGCCATAGGGAAAAGCCTGATTATGACTCGCTGCGGCGTCGACGCCGTAGCGCAGCGCCATGATCGCGAGCGTCTCGGGCGTCGCGAACACCGCGCCATGGCCGCTGCGCGCATGATCGGCATGGCCGTGCGTTACCGCAGCGCGCTCGACCGGGCGCGACGGATCGATCCAGAGGTCGGCGGGCTTTACATAGAGCCCATGCGGGTGCGGTTCGAGCCAGGGTTTGACACGCGTCGTCATCTTGCCCGCTTAGCACAAAGAACAAAGAAGGAACAAATCCCTTCGATGGTTCAGGCCTCGCGCCAGCGCGCCGGCAGGGCGACGTCAACGATCAGCCCGCCGGGCTCCCAGCGCCGCTCGATCGTGCCGCCCAGATTGTTGCGCACGCTGCGTTCCATCAGCAGCGTGCCGAAACTCGTCCGCTCGGGCGGGCCGACGACGGGAGCGCCGCCGCTTTCGGTCCAGGTGAGACGGAACAGCCGCGGCTCGCTTCCTTCGGGATCTTGCGTCCATGTCACCTCGACCTGACCTTCGGGGCCGGTCAGCGCGCCATGCTTGGCCGCATTCGTCGCCAGTTCGTTGAACAGCAGCGCCATCGCGACCAGCGCATTTTCCGGAAGCAGCAGGTCGGGCCCCGACCAGCGGATGCGCGGAAAGCTCGCCTCGACCTCGCGCATCAGCGCATGCATCGATCCGGTCATGAAATTCGCCCCGAGCAGCACATTCTGCGCGCGGTTGAGCGCGTCGAGGCGGCTGCTGATCCGCTCGACATAATCGTCGACGTCGCGCGCCGCGTGCCGCGTCAGGGAGATGATCGCGCTGACCGTCGCGAACAGGTTGCGCATCCGGTGGTGCAGTTCGCGCATCAGCAGATTGGCGTTTTCCTGCCGGCTCTTCTGCTCGGTGATGTCGATGCTGATGCCGGTCAATACCGCGTCGTCATTGTGCACGTCCCAGTCGCCGCGGATGCCCAGCCAGCGCACCCCGCGCTCGGGATGAACGATGCGATGCTCGACCGCATAGGGCGTGCCGCTTGCCACCGCCTCGTCGATCGCCGCCTGCACCCGCTCGCGGTCGTCGGGGTGGATGCGCTCGAAAATCCCTTCGCGGGTGCACAGCGCGCTTTCCCAGTCGGCGCCCCACAGGTCCGCGACCGCGCCGCGCCACGTCGCCAGCGCGGTGCGCGAGTCATAGCGCCATGTCGCGATTCCCGAATAGTCGAGCGCGCGCTCGAGCGTGCGGCGCGCCTCGTCTCGCTCGACGACGATGCGGCGCAGATCGGCCTCGGCCATGATGATCGCCGCGAAATCCTCGAGCCGCTCAAGCTCGCGGTCTTCCAGAAGCGCGCGCTCGCGGCGATCGATGATGCAGAGGGTGCCAAGCACCGCGCCATTATAGGCGCGCAGCGGCACGCCCGCGTAAAAGCGGATGAAGGGCTCCCCCGTCACCAATATATTGTCGCTAAAGCGATCGTCGGCGCGGGCGTCAGTAACGATCAAGGGGGCATCGCCGGTCACCACATGCTGGCAGAAACTGATGTCGCGCGGCGTCTCCTCGATGTCGAGGCCGTGCGCGGACTTGAACCATTGCCGGCAATCGTCGACGAGCGTCACGAGCGAGATTGGCGCATCGAACAGGTCGGCGACCAGCTTGGTAACCCGGTCGAATGCCACCTCGCGGCCACTCCCCAGCAGCCGATATTCGCGAAGGGTATCGAGTCGCCACGTCTCGCGCTGCGTGGCATCGCCTTCCCCACCGTCCGCCAAGGCCACCCCCCCTGTTCCTGTCCCCGCCGGTGTCGCTGCACCGATATCCGCGCCGGGCCGCTCTGCCATGAATCGAGTTCCTAAAAAAGCATTGTGGCGACCCCAGGAAAAACGGAACAATTCCGCTCCCTTAGGCCCAATTCGGTCGCGTCCCGGCAGAGTCTACGCTTTGCGCGCCAACAAGTTGCAGCAAAGCGGGACGCCTTGCCGACGGGAACCCGATGTGCGCGCCCCGCGTATCCCCTTTTGACAAGAGGGAGCATCATGATGAGCTTGGGAGAAGAAATCCGCGGACATCTGCCCTTTCTGCGGCGCTACGCGCGCGCGCTGACCGGCAGCCAGCAGCATGGCGACAATTTCGTTCACACGACGCTGGAGGTGATCGTCGCGGCCCCCGACGAATTCCGCACCGGCCCCGACACCCGCATCGACCTCTACCGCAATTTCCACCGCATCTGGGAAAGCGCCTTCCTCGACGACGGCGAAGGCGACGACGAGGAGGATCCGCTCGTTCGCGCCGCGAACCGCCGCCTCGCGCGGATCACGCCGCTCGGCCGGCAGATGCTGCTGCTCACCGCGCTCGAAGGCTTTTCGGTCGCCGAGACCGCGCGGATCACCGGCACCGATGCCGCCACGGTCGAAACGCTGCTCGGCGAAGCCGCGGGCGATATCGACCGCGAAGCGCGCACCTCGGTTCTGATCATCGAGGACGAACCGCTGATCGCGATGGAGCTCGAACAGATCGTTCGCGGCCTTGGCCACGACGTCGCGGGCATAGCCACGACACACGACGACGCGATCGCCGCTTTCGAGGACAGCGACGCGGGGCTCGTCCTCGCCGACATTCAGCTCGCCGACGGCTCGTCGGGGATCGACGCGGTTCAGGACATATTGGCGGTCGCGCCGGTGCCGGCGATCTTCATCACCGCCTTTCCCGAGCGGCTGCTGACCGGCCATTGCGTCGAGCCGACCTTCCTGATCTCCAAGCCGTTCCGCGAGAATACGGTGCGCGCGGCGATCAGCCAGAGCCTGCTTTTCACACCGCAGCTCGCGGCGTAACGCACCCTATATTCGTCATTCCCGCGAAGGCGGGAATCCCGCTGTCGCCATCTGTGCGGTCAAGCGATGTTGAAGCTGGATCCCCGCCTTCGCGGGGATGACGACGAAGGCTAAACTAATCCGGCGAAGGGCCGCCGCCGGTCAATTGATCGACGTCGCCCATGATCGCGGCGAAGGCTTCGCTCGGCGCCAGCGTCGTCTCGCTCCGCAGCGGCATCTCTCCGCTTTCGAGGATCGCGTGCAACGCGGCGCGCGCGCGCGACACCCGGCTCTTCATCGTGCCGACCGCGCAGCCGCAGATTTCCGCCCCCTCTTCGTAGGAAAGCTGCCCCGCGCCGATCAGCACCAGCGCCTCGCGCTGGTCGACCGGCAGCAACATCAGCGCGCGCTGGACGTCGGCGAGGTGCAGGCTGTCGGCCTGATCGTCGGGCGCGACGAGCAGCCGTTCGGCGGCGAGTTCATCATAGTCGGCGGTGAATTTCCGCCGCCGCATCTGCGACAAAAAGCAGTTGCGCAGAATGACGAAGGCCCAGCTCTTCATGCTCGACCCGCCGGGAATATAGGAGGCGCGCGCCTTCCACGCCTTCAGCATCGTTTCCTGAACCAGATCGTCGGCAAGGTCCGCATTGCCGGTCAGGCTGCGACCGAAAGCGCGCAGATGAGGCAACATCGCCGCCAGTTCGTTCTTGAAGCTGACATCGTCGAGAGGGCGGGCGGATTCGTCGCTGATAAAAGGGCTTTCGTTGCAGGGGCCGGAACCAATAGCGGAATGAAGCACAGGCTTAGCGCCCGATGCAAGGCTTGAAAACCCTAAGTAACTCATATGCTTTCATATTGGCCGCGTGTCGCCGATGTGCCTTTCGCGCCACAGTCGGCGACAAAAATCGACGAGCCGCGGGAACCCGCGGCCAAGTCTGTCGTTGCTTCGGCATGGCAACGCACGGCAACAATGGCATCAATGGCGCGGACCGGCATCCGCCCGTATCCGATGCGCCGCGCCGGGCGAACGGCAGCTTTCCCGGCAGCGGCAGCGACCAGTGGCATCGCACGCTCACCGGGCGGCAGGCTCCCGAACCGGTGGGCGCGAAGCTGCGCATGATCTATGGCAATATCGTCGCCGAACAATTGCCCGATCATATGCTCGACCTTCTGTCGCGGCTCGACAGCAAAAGCCCGAAGCAATAATGGCCCGAACCGACACGGCGCCGCCACCGCAGGACGACAATTCGCTTTCGGACAGTGAGTTCAAGCAGTTGCTCGCGGGCGTGATCCCGCACCTTCGCGCCTATGGCCGCAGCCTGTCGGGCAACCCCGACCTTGCCGACGACCTGACGCAGGATACGATGGTCAAGGCTTGGGCCTCGCGCGACCGGTTCGAGAAGGGCACCTCGATCAAGGCATGGACCTTCGTCATTCTGCGCAACACCTTCCTGTCGCAGATGCGCCGCAACAAATTCCACGGCGAATATGACGAGGGTGCGGTCGAGCGCACGCTGTCGACCCCGGCCCGGCAGGAAGATGCGAGCGAGATGGCCGACCTCCAGCGCGCGCTGATGGAATTGCCGCAGGACCAGCGCGAGGCGCTGATCCTCGTCGGTGCCGGCGGCTTGGCCTACGAGGAAGCGGCGGCGATCTGCGATTGCGCGCTCGGCACGATGAAAAGCCGGGTATCGCGCGCACGCGCCGCGCTCGAGGACATCATGGCGCGCGGACAATTCGCACAGAAGCGCGCCGATGCCCCCGCCGCGAGCGAAGCGATCGACGCGATCATGGACAGTGTCGAGGAAATCACCGCGCGGCGCGAGGCATCGGGGGGCTGAGCGCCTCTCGACATCCGGGCGTGGGCGCGCCACATTGGCCTCTCTCCCCAGCAAAGCGAGCCCCGCCCATGAAAAGCCTGTCCGCCCTCGCCCTGTCGGCCGCGATCGTCGTAGCTGCCTGTTCCTCGGGCCCGGCGAGCAATGCTGCCGATAGTGCCGCGCTCGATGCATCGGGCGCCCAGCCCGCGACCCCGCTCGCCGATGCGCCTTTCACGGTGCGCGAAGTCGCCTCGTTCGACGAGCCCTGGGCGATGACCTTCCTCCCCGGCGGCAAGCAGGCGCTGGTTACCGAGCGGGCGGGCAAGCTCAAGCTCTGGCAGGAAAATGGCCCGGCGCTCGACGTCGCGGGCGTGCCGACGGTCGCCTATGGCGGTCAGGGAGGGTTCGGCGACGTGATCCTCGCCCCCGATTTCGCGGCGAGCGGCACCGTCTATCTGAGCTGGGTCGAGTCGGGCGATGGCGACAATTTCGGCGCGGTCGTCGGCAAGGCAACGCTCGTGCAGGGCGCGGCGCCGCGGCTCGACGAGTTGCAAGTGATCTGGAAACAGGATCCGAAAGTTCCCGGCCGCGGCCATTTCTCGCACCGCCTCGCCTTCTCGCCCGACGGCCAATATCTCTTCATCACCTCGGGCGAGCGGCAGAAGTTCGATCCCGCGCAGGACATGGGAAAGAATCTCGGCAAGGTCATCCGCCTGAAACCCGACGGCAGCGTGCCCGCCGACAATCCCTTTGCCGACAGGGGCGGCATCGCCGCGCAAATCTGGTCGCTCGGCCATCGCAACCTGCTCGGGCTGGCCTTCGATGGCAGCGGCAGACTGTGGCAGCAGGAGATGGGGCCAAAGGGCGGCGACGAGGTCAATCTGGTCGAGCGCGGCGCCAATTACGGCTATCCGATCGTCTCGAACGGCGACCATTATGACGGCAAGGACATCCCCGACCACCCGACGCGCCCGGAGTTCGCCGCGCCGAAGCTCTGGTGGAACCCGTCGATCTCGCCCGCTGGGCTTGTTTGGTATGGCGGCGACCTTTATCCGGGCTGGAAGAACAGCCTGTTGATGGGCGCGCTGTCGGGCGAGGGGCTGATCCGCATGAGTATAGACGGCGACTCGCTCCACAAGGCTGATCGCTGGGATTTCGGTCAGCGCATCCGCGAGGTCGAGGTGCGTGAGGACGGATCGGTCTGGCTGCTCAGCGACGGCAGGGACGGAAAGCTGCTCGAACTCGTCCCGAAGCGCTGAACCGCCTGCACCCCGTCTTCGCGGGGACGCAAAATCTGTTATAGGCCCGCGATGCTTCGCGCTTTCCTTTCCCGGCGCGCCGAATGGCCCGCCCGCATCGCCGATCCCGATGCGCCGCCCCCTCTGGCGCTGCTGTGGCGCGAGGCGGGGGGGCTACTGCGCGCGCTCGGTGGGCGCATCCGTCCGCTGCCGCCCGAACCCAATCCCGACAGCGCGCATCCGCCGGTGATGGTGCTCCCCGGCTTTATGTCGGGCGACTGGGCGACCAAGGCACTGCGCGGCGACCTGCGCCGCGCGGGGTTCCGCTGCTATGCCTGGGGTCTCGGCTTTAACCGCGGCGCGACCCCCGACATCATCGACCGCATCGACACCCGTGTGCAGTGGATCATCGACCGCACCGGCCACGCCCCCGCGCTCGTCGGGTGGAGCCTCGGCGGCATCTATGCGCGCGAATATGCCAAGCATCATCCGGGCAAGGTCGCGCGCGTCGTCACGCTCGGCTCGCCCTTTTCGGGCAGCCGCCGCGCCAATCGCGCGTGGCGCCTCTATCACCTGATCGCGCGCCACCCGGTCGACAATCCGCCGATCGACTTTCACCCCGCGCCGCGCCCGGCGATGCCGACCTTCGCGCTCTGGTCGAGCCACGACGGGGTCGTCGCGGTGAACAGCGCGCGCGGGTCCGCCCACGAAAGCGACCGGCGGATCGAGGTCGACTGCGGCCATATGGGCTTCGCCTATGCCCCCACCTCGGTCGCCGCGATCGTCAAGGCGCTGACCGAAGAGGTCGCTCCGCCCGCCTGAGCGCCGCTCAGCACACGTCGATGCGATCGAGCGGCGCCGCGCGCCAGCTCAGCAGCATCCGCCCCGGCCGTCGCCCCGCGAGCCCGGTCGAGACGAAGCCGACCCGGCGCAGCAGCGCGCGCGACCTTTCATTCTCCGGACGGCATTCGGCGACGATCGCACAACCCGGCCGCGACGCGGCGAGCGCATCGACGACGGCGCGCACCGCCTCGGTGGCGATGCCGCGGCCGCGCGCGCGGGCGGCGAACCAGTAACCGATCTCATATTCGCGCCCCGCGCGGCGGTGCACGCCGATCACTCCGCTCAGACCGCCGCCGCTGCCGTCGCGCACCGCGTGAAAGACGTCGCCGCCGCCCGACCGCGCGATCAGGGCGCGCGCATCGTTTTCGGTGAAGGGCTCGGGCAGGAAATGGATTTGCGAGGTCACCGATTCGTCGGTGATCGCGGCAAGCGCTCCGGCGTCGTCAGCGTGCAGCGGCGCGATGCGGCAATGGTCGGTCGATAAAGCAAGCAAAGTATCGGTCATGTCGCGTCTTCTTGAAAAGCGCACGCCGTGACCGGGGGTTGGTGGTGTGATGATGACCATTCGCCTGTCCGAACACGGCGGCGATGGTCACAGGGTGATGCCATGCCGCTCCTAGATAAAGGAGCGCCAATACGCCTTGAATCGAAGGGATCGGTCGTTGGTCATCGCCGCCGCGCCTATCAGCTTTGCGGGGTTCGATCAACCATCGGCGGGAATCGGGCTGGCGGGTCGGCTCGCGAAGGCGCTAAATCCGGCGCATGGCCCTTTCCGACGCCGCCGCCTTCATCCGCGCCAACCTGCCCGTGCTGCCGGTTCCCGGCATCGCCGAAATCCGCCTGCACAAGGCGGTGCCGTCGAGCCGCGTCGGACGCCTCGCGGCGGACGGCGACGGGCCGCCGCCCTATTGGGCGCATCATTGGGCCGGCGGGCTCGCGCTTGCGCGCCATGTCCTCGATCATCCCGACGTCGTCGCGGGGCGCCGCGTCCTCGAGCTCGGCGCCGGATCGGGGCTGGTCGCGATCGCCGCCGCCAAGGCCGGCGCGGCGCAGGCGATCGCCGTCGAGCCCGACCGCCACGCCCTGGCAGCGCTCGCGCTCAACGATGTCAGGATCGACGTTCGCGCGGCGGACGTCGCCGCGCTCGACGTCCCCGATGTCGACACGGTGCTGGTCGGCGACCTCTTCTATTCGGACGAACTCGTGGAAACCGTCACCGCCTTTCTCGACCGCTGTCTCGATCGCGGCATCGACGCGCTCGTCGGCGATCCGTGGCGCCGTCCGCTGCCGCTCGCGCGTCTCGACGAAATCGCCCGCTACGAGGTCGCCGAGACCGGCGGAGCGACGAAGCCGAGCGGTGTCTTCCGCTTCCATCGCGACGGACCTTGATTTTCCACATTCATGTAATATATAAAGTTACATGAAACGCGACAGCCGATTATCGGGCGTGCTCCACGTCCTTCTCCACATGGCCGAGGCTGGCCGCCCCGCAACCTCCGAAAGCCTCGCAAAGGCGATGCAGACCAACCCCGTCGTGATCCGCCGCATATTGGCGGGCCTGCGCGAGGCCGGCTTCGTCCGGTCGGAAAAGGGCCATGGGGGCGGCTGGACGATCGCGCGCAATCTGGCTGCAATCACGATGCGCGATGTCTATGACGCGATCGGCCGCCCCCATCTGATGGCGATGGGCAACCGCACCGAAGCGCCCGGCTGCCTCGTCGAACAGGCCGTCAACGCGGCGCTCGACACGAGCTTTCGCGACGCCGAGGCGCTGCTGCTCGACCGGTTCGGGCAAGTGACGCTCGCGACGCTCGCGGCCGATTTTCACGCGCGCATGGCGGCGCGCACCATATCTGCACAGGAGCATGGTCATGGCTGAAGGCGCGCAGCATTTCCTCGACAGCTTCAGGGATCCGGCCGCGGTCGCGCGCTATGCCGAAGGACCGCGACGCTTCGTCCCCGGCCTCAACGGCCTCCACCGCATGACCGGGCTGCTGCTCGCCGAGCGCGTGCCCGCAGACGCCCATATCCTCGTTCTCGGCGCGGGCGGCGGCAGCGAGATGAAGGCGATGGCCGACGCGTATCCCGCCTGGCGCTTCACCGGCGTCGATCCCGCCGGCCCGATGCTGGACCTTGCGGCCCAGGTGCTCGGGCCCGATGTCGGCCGCGCCGATCTGGTCGAAGGCTATATCGACGACGCGCCCGCCGGCCCCTTCGACGGCGCGACCTGCCTCCTCACCCTGCATTTTCTCGACCGGGCGGAGCGCACGCGGACCGCGGCGGAAATCCGCCGCCGCCTGAAACCCGGCGCGCCCTTCGTCGCCGCGCACGGCAGCTTTCCGCAAGGACCGGGCGAGCGCGACCGCTGGCTCGATCGCTATGCCGCCTATGCCATCGCGTCGGGCGGCGACCCCGAACAGGTCGCCAAGGGGCGCGAGGCCGTCGCCACCCATGTCGCCATGCTGAGCCCCGAAGAGGATGAAGCGGTGCTGCGCGCCGCCGGTTTCACCGGCGTCGAGCCCTTTTACACCGCTTTCACCTGGCGGGGGTGGGTCGGATACGCCTAGAGCCCTGACCCTAAGCTGCGGCTCCGCGCGCCGAGCCGGCGACGAGGTTCATCACCAGCTTCGGCAGGCTGCGATAATTGGCGCCATGATATTGCGAGTCTGCAGGCAGCGCATCCTTCAGGCGACGATGCGCCTCGGGCAGCGCATGATAGGGCACGCCCGGCAGCAGATGATGCAGCGCATGATAGCGCAGCCCCACCGGTGCCCAGAGTTCGGGCAACAGGCCCGGCGGCGGCACGTTGACGCTGTCGAGGAACTGGCCCGTCACGGTCAGCACCGCGCCGTCATTTTCCCAGAGGTGCGCGACCAGCGTGCGGATCTGGTTGAGCACCAGCGTCGCCGCCGCGATCGAACCGAAGATGATCAGCGCGCGCAGCGGCACCCAACCGAAGACGCCCGCGGTCACGAGCAGGCTCGACCAGACCCACGCGCCGGCTTCCTGCCACGCCCATTGACGGCGGAACTCGCCCTCGGGCGATTTGCGGCGAAACATCGGGTTGATGATCATCCCCGAATAGCGCTCGCGCACCACGCGGCGTAGCGGCGGAATCACGAACGACAGCGGCGTCAGCACCGCATAGCGGAAAACGAGCGCGAGCGGCGCAAAGGCGGCCGCGACGACGAACAAAGGCACCGTCCATGGCTTCATCAGCGCGAGCGGCAGATATTCGGGGTCCTCGACCGTGCCATATTTGGTGCGGTTGTGATGCAGGCTGTGAATGCCCTCGTACATGAAGGAGGGGATGAGCAGCGGCACGCCGACGAGGATGTTCCACGCGAGGCGGAACCCCGGCAGCGCATTCTTGCGGATATGGGTGAGCTCGTGGATGAAGCTGCCCGCGCGATAGAGCGCGAGCACCGCGACAAGGGCCGCGCACAGCATCCACGCCGTCGACGGCGCGAGGATTGCCGCCGCGACGCCGGCATAACCGATGACGGTCGAAGCGAGGAAATCGGTCCAATAGACGCGCGCGCTCGGCACGACGAGATCGCGCGTCAGCTCCGACGCCGCGCGGATCATCGCCATATCGTCGGCGATCGCCGATTTGGGCGTCTTTACCGCCGGCGACTCCGACATCCGGTCGACAAGGGTGTTCATCGCTAACATGCCTATATCTTCACCATGATTTCGTGGCAGCAAAATGGCCGAATGCGGGTCGCCAGCGCCACGGCAATGCCCTAATGCGTCGCCAATCATATAGGATCGCCTCTTCAGGAAACCAGCATGACCGCCCATAACGAAGGCCCGATCACCATCCATCCCGTCCAGGGCAAGGCCGAAAAGCGCGAGTTCGTCGAGCTCGCCTATCGCCTCAATCGCGGCGATCCCGCGTGGGTTCCGCCACTGAAGGGGGAGGTTTACGGCCTGTTGACCCCCGGTGAGAATCCCTGGTTCGAGCATGGCAAGGCGCAGCTTTTCCTCGCGCGGCGCGGCGGGCGCACGGTGGGGCGCATTTCGGCGCATATCGACTTTCTCGCGCTCGAACAGCCCTCGGCACAGGGCATGGGGCCGGGCACCGGCAACTGGGGCCTGCTCGAGGCCGAGGACGGCGAAACCGCGCACGCGCTGATCGCCGCCGCCGAAGACTGGCTGCGCGGCCAGGGGATGACCCGCGCGCTCGGCCCGCTGTCGATTTCGATCTGGGACGAACCCGGCCTGCTGATCGAGGGCTTCGACACCCCGCCGACGATCATGCTCGGCCACAACAGCCCGCTCTATCGGGCGTGGATCGAGGCCGAGGGTTATCGCCCGGTCAAGAAGCTCTATAATTATGCGGTCGAGATCGTCGACGGCTTCCCGCCGATCGTGAACCGCATCGTTGCGGCGGGGGAGAAGAACGGTCGCATCCGCATCCGCCGTGTCGACAAGTCGAAGTTCGATGCCGAAGCCAAGCTGATCATGGGCATATTGAACGATGCCTGGTCCGACAATTGGGGTTTCGTCCCGCTCACCGACAGCGAGATCGCCTATGTCGGCAAGAAGCTGAAGGACATCGTCTTCGAGGATCTGATCCGCGTCGCCGAAGTCGACGGCGAGCCGGTCGCCTTCATGATCGTGCTGCCGAACATCAACGAAAAACTGATCGAGATGGACGGGTCGCTCCTTCCCTTCGGTTGGGCGAAGCTGCTCTGGTGGCTGCGCAAACCCAAGAGCAAGCGGCTGCGCGTACCCCTGATGGGCGTGGTCAAGAAGCTTCAGAACAGCCGGATGGCGAGCACCCTCGCCTTCATGATGATCGAATATATCCGCCGCGACGGCGTCGCCGATTATGGTGCGGAGCAGGGCGACATCGGCTGGGTGCTCGACGACAATCAGGGGATGAACGCAGTCGCCGAGGCAATCAACGCGACGGTGAACCGCGTTTACCAGATCTACGACAAGCCGCTCTGATCCACCGCTCGCCTTGATCCGGCAAGCGGTGTAGGCTTCGCGCACAACCAGCGGGCGGGGGCAGTCTATGTGCCGGGCGATGATGTATCTGGGCGAGCCGGTGCAGCTCGACGACCTGCTGTTCAAGCCCGACAGCAGCCTCGTCAATCAGGCCTATATGCCGCGAATGCTGCACATGCTGAACCTCGCGGGGTTCGGGATGATGGCGTGGGACAGCGCCAGCTTCGTTCCCGAGCTGCCGCACCGCTACCGCTCGCCCTCGCTGCCCATTTTCGACGGCAATCTGAAATCGCTGGCGATCAAGACGCGCGCCGAATGCGTGATCGCGCACGTCCGCGGCGTCGCCTATTCGACGAGCGTCAAGGTCAGCGAGCAGAACACCCATCCCTTTCACTTTCCCGGCGCGGCGGTCGCGATGGCGCACAATGGCGACATCTATCGCATCGGGGAAATGAAGGGGACGCTGATGGCCGACATCGACCCCGAACTGCTCGCGCAGATTTCGGGATCGACCGACAGCGAGTGGGTCTATGCGCTGCTGCTGTCGCAGCTTCCCGACTGGCGGGTCGAACCGGCGCGCGACGCACTGATCGCGGCGGTGCAGCGGACCGTCGACCTGATCGAGGCGGCGCGGCGGCATCACGGCATCGCCATCTCGTCGAGTTGCAACCTGTTCGTCACCACCGGGCGACAGATATTGGGGCTGCGCCATTGCTTCGACTTCGGCCATTACCGCACCGGGTCGCCCGACCAGCTCCACGAGGCGAATATGAATTTCCTCTCGATGTGGTTCACGACCGGGCGCGATTACGGCCTGCACGACGGCGAATGGCAGATGGTCGGCGGCGAGGAGGAACCGCGCGCGGTGATTATCGCGTCGGAGCCGCTGTCATCGAACAGCGCGACGTGGATGCCGGTGCCCGAATATGCGATGATCCATGCCGAAATGGACGGGAACCGCCCTGCGTTCCGGGTGGTGCCGCTGGCGCGATAGGCTGCGCCAGAAAGGAGCGCGTTAAATCGACATCACTCGGATTCCGTTCGTGTCTCGACTTCGCTCGACACGAACGGGAAGTGAGTCGGCTTAAAACTCGCGGCTCTACCCCGCCAGATTGCGCGCGGTGACGATCCAGGCGGCGCCGTCGATCATCACCGACCGGTCGCCCGGTTTCGCCGCGAACGCGCGCCGCACCGCCTCCGCCGCCTGCGCGCGGATCTCATCCGGCTGCTCGGCGAGCAGGCGCGCCAGCGGACCGACCTGAAAGGCCATTTCCACCGCATTGTCGACCGCCGCCTCACGCGTCGCGCCGTGCCCGAAGGGAACGGGATGATCGAATGGAGCGATGGAAATATCGGCGAATCCCGCCTCGGTCAGGATGCGCGCGACACGGCCGCTGTCGCCGAACGAGAAGGGGCCGGGGGCTTCGGGATCGGGCGGTGGTGGCAGGGGAATCAGGTCCGCGACCGCCGCCATCGGCAGGCGCACCCAGTCATTTTCCGCCCCGCTCCGCCAGCAGACGAACGCCAGCCTCCCCTTGGGCTTGAGGGCTGCCCGCATGTGCGCGAAGGCCGCCGCCGGATCGTCGAAGAACATCACCCCGAAGCGCGAGAACAGCAGGTCGAATGCCCGCTCCGGCAGCGCTGCGGTGCTCGCATCGGCAAGCTCGAACGCCAGTGGCGCCTCATCCGGGGTTACCTCGCGCGCGCGGTCGATCAGCGGCGCCGAAATATCAACGCCCAGCACATGCCCGCGCGGTCCGACGCGCGCGGCGAGTGCGCGGCTCGTATCACCCGCGCCGCAGCCGACGTCGAGCACCCGGTCGCCCTCGCCCGCCGCCGCCGCCGAAAGTGCCGCGTCGCCGAACGCGACGAGCATCGCGTCGAGTCGTGTCTGATTGGCGACCCATTGCTCGCCGCTGCGCCCGTTCCAGTCGGCGACCTGATAGGCCTTGCTTTCCGTCATCATTTTCCCTTGCTGCTTGCTTCCTCAGGCCGCCACCGCGTGGCCGCGGCGCATCGCGAGGATACGCGCCTCGACCTGATCAAGCGCGTCGAGCGCGGTGACCAGATCGGCGTTGACCGACGCGCCGAGCTCGCGGCTGAGCGCGTCGCCGGTCGCGATCATCTCGGCAAAGGTCGCGCGATCGAAGGCGAGCAGCGTCGCTTGCTCGCAGGTCCTCAGCAGCCGGTCGTGCCTGCTGCCCGCAAGCATTGCGGCGATGCCGACGAACTGGCCGGGGCCGGTGACGGTAAGCTGATAAATGCCCTCGCGGTGCGGCAAAGCGCTGCGAACTGCGCCGCGCACGACAAGCCAGACCCGATCCGCCGCCCCGCCGACGGGTGCAAGGTCGGTATCGGCGGGCGCTTCGATCCGCGCGCTGGCGTCCCAGAAGGCGAGCCGCTGCGCCGGCGTCATCGCCGCACAGCACGGCAGTTTCGCGAGAAAGGCTTCGGGCGTGAAGCTGTCCTCGGCCACCGGCGCGAGACCGCGCCGCGGGCGCGGGGTGAAGGCGCCGGGCTCGGCGACCAGCAGCGCCGCGATGTCGGCCGCCTTGGCGACGACGCGCCCGGCGATCAGCCGCCCGAGTTCGGCCTGCAATTGCAGCGACGCGGGACGAAGCCGCGCCAGCGCGGCGCGGAACTGATCGGCGGGAAGATACCAGGTCGCGACGGGACCGCGCGCGATACCCATCGCCGAGCGGCGGAGGTCGCGGCCGATCAGCGCCATGTCGCCGATCACCTCGCCCGGCCCGACCTCGGCGAGCTTTGCAAGTCCCCCGCCGGGCAACCGCTTGCCGATATCGACGCGGCCCTGATCGATCAGGAACAGCCCTTCGGCGCGTTCGTTCTGGACGAGGATCGCCGAGCCGTCGGCGAAATGGCGCGGGACGAAAGCGTCGGCAAGCTCGGCGCGCTCGGCTTCGCCCAGTCCCGCGAAGAGCGGCGCGTCGGCCAGGTGAGTGGCCGACAGCAGGCTCATGCGAAGACCGCCCAGGTCGGCGCGTGGTCGCTCGCCTTTTCGCGCCCGCGATGATCCTTGTCGACCCCGGCATCGGTCAGCCGGTCGGCCATTGCGGGGCTGAGCAGCAGATGGTCGATGCGGAAGCCATGGTCGCGCTGCCAGCCGCCCGCCTGATAGTCCCAGAAGGTCCACACGCCGCCCGCCGGATGGCGGCTGCGGATCGCGTCGGTCCAGCCGTCGCCGAGGATACGGAAATACGCATCGCGCGAATCGGGCTGCATCAGCGCGTCGTTTGCCATCGCGCGCGGATCCCAGACATCGTCGTCGTGCGGGATGACATTATAGTCGCCGGTCAGGATCGCCGGCACCTCGGCGGCGAGCAGCGCCTTCGCGCGTTCGCGCAGCCGCGCCATCCAGCGCAGCTTGTAATCGAACTTCGGCCCGGGCTGCGGATTGCCGTTGGGCAGGTAGATGCAGCCGACGCGCACGCCGAACACGTCGGCCTCCAGATAGCGCGACTGCTCGTCCTCGGCCTCGCCCGCCAGGCCGCGCTGGATTTCAAGCGGTTCGGTCCCCTTGGCGAGGATCGCGACGCCATTGAAGCCCTTTTGCCCGTGATAGAGAAAACCGTAACCCGCCGCCTCGATCTCCTTGGTCGGCATCGTCTCGTCGCTCGACTTGAGCTCCTGCAGGCAGGCGACGTCGGGCTGCGTTTCCTCGAGCCATTCGATCAGGCGCGGCAGGCGCGCCTTGATCCCGTTGATGTTGAAGGTCGCGACTTTCAGGGGCACCGGCTCACATCTCTTTCCGTTTGCCCTGAGCTTGTCGAAGGGCCGTTCTTTCCTTCCAGCGTAAAAGAAGGACGGTGCTTCGACAAGCTCAGCACAAACGGAAGCGGTGTAGCCCCTAGATCGAGAAGCTCGATCCGCAGCCGCAGCCCGAGGCGGCATTGGGATTTTCGACCTTGAACGACGATCCGCCGAGCGAATCGACGAAATCGACGACGCAGCCGCGCACCAGGTCGATGCTGACCGGATCGACGACCAGCTTCACCCCGTCGGTCTCGGTGACGACGTCATCGGCGTCGATACTCTCGGCCAGCCCGAAACGATAGGTGAAGCCCGAACAGCCGCCGCCGTCGACCGCGAGGCGCAGCGCCGCCTCGGCCTCGCCTTTGCGGTCGGCGATCCAGCGGACGCGCGCGGCGGCGGCGGGGGACAGGCTAATGTCGGAAATCTGCGTGGCCATGGCCGCAAGATAGGAGGGGCGCGCTCAAATGAAAAGGGCGCCCCGGCCGTTTACCGTGGGGCGCCCCTCCTCTCCGACCCAGAGAAGCTTTATTCGGGACCGCCCATTGCGAGCTTCTTGTTACCCGTCATCGCCGCGATCGTCATCGAATCCGATGCGCAGAAGGGCAGCGGATTGACCGGCGACCCTTCGATGCGGACTTCATAATGGAGATGATTGCCGGTCGAGCGACCGGTCGAGCCGACATAGCCGATCACGTCGCCCTTCTTCACCTGCTGGCCGGGGCTGACGATGTAGGACGACATATGGCCGTAGCGCGTCTCGATCTGGTTGCCATGCTCGATCTCGACATAATTGCCATAGCCGCCGAGCCGCTGGGCGCGGCCGACGATGCCGTCGGCGGTCGCGTAAATCGGAGTGCCATAGGGCGCCGGAATATCGACGCCGTTGTGACGCGCGAGCTTGCCGGTGATCGGATGGACGCGCATCCCATAGGAAGAGGAGAGCGACATCTGCTCGATCGGGCGGCGCGAGGGCACCGAGACGCCGATGTTCGCGGCCAGCCCGGTGTCAAGGCGCTTCCACGCCTGGAAGATCGCGCGCGCTTCGCGATCCTCAGTCTGCGCGACCAGACTCGCCGGGAAATTGTCCTGATCGGGTTCGTCGGGAACGGCGATGCCGGCATCGGCACCGGCAGCGTCCGCCGCATACGCCGCCGGAGCGGCAAGGCCCGTCAGCGCACCGGCGCAGACAATGAGGCCAAGATGAAACTTTTGCGCCAGAGAAGCGTATCGCACGTATCGACCCCGCAGTCCTTGTCGCCAGTGCCCTTTCTTAAGGGCCGCTGGTGCCGGATGTTATGTTCGGATGGGAACTCGTCCCTGCCCGCGAGTGTTGATGACGGCCCAAGCCTTACCAAGCAATAACGGCGTAATAGTCTTGCGTTAAACCGGCTTCACCGCGCGCCGAGTCGTTGAACGGCGGCTTAACGGAACCCCGGAATCGCGATTTTACGAGGCTTTGCCACGTTTCGACGGCGTTGAATCCCATTTCGTCGCACTTTTGGTTAAACCAGGCTGTGCCGGCGCGCACATGCCGGACTTCATCCTTGTAAATACGCGATAAAATCTTCGCAGACGGCGCGTCGCCGGCAGCGCGGAAGCGTTCGACGGTCGCGGGCGTGACGTCGAGCCCGCGCGCTTCGAGCACCATCGGGACGATCGCGAGGCGCGCGAGCGCATCGTCGCTGGTCGCCTCGGCGGCCTCCCACAGGCCGGCGTGGGCGGGGAGTTCGCCATAGAAGCTGCCAAGCTGGCGCAATCGCCGGTCGAGCAGGGCGAAGTGCATCGCCTCGTCGGCGGCGACCCCGATCCAGTCGTCGACGAAGCCGCGTGGAAATTCACCGCCGAAGCGCCCGACGAGATCGACCGCAAGGTCGATCGCGGCGAACTCGATATGCGCGAGCGCGTGGAGCATCGCGATCCGCCCGCGATCCGACCCGCCCTTGCGGCGGCGCGGCATCCGGTTCGGCGGCAGCAATTCGGGCTTTTCGGGCCACGCCGGACGATCGGGCATCGGCACGTCGCAGCGATGCGCGAGTTCGCCGCGCCGCCAAGCCCGCGCCAGCGCGCGCGCCGCGCGGCGCTTGTCGTGCGGGTCCGGCGTCAGCAGCACCGCGCGCGCAGCTTCGCCCAGCGTTGGCATCAAAGCGCCTTCGCAGCCTCCAGAACCGCGTCGGCGTGGCCCTTCACGCGGACCTTGCGCCACTCCTTCGCCAGCTTGCCGTCGGCGCCGAACAGGAAGGTCGAGCGTTCGATCCCCATATAGGTGCGGCCGTAATTCTGCTTCTCGACCCAGGTGCCGAAGGCTTCGCACACCGCGCCATCCTCGTCGGAGGCAAGCCGCACGGTCAGCCCATATTTGTCGCGGAACTTGCAGAGCTTCGCCGGCGCGTCACGCGACACTGCCAGCACCTGCGCGTTCAGATGCGCGAAATCGGGCGCGAGGCGCGTGAAATCCTGCGCCTCGGTGGTGCAGCCCGGCGTGTCGGCCTTGGGGTAGAAATAGACGACCAGCGGCGCGCCCTTCATCGCCGCAAGGTCGATCGTCGCCCCGTCGGCGTCGAGCAAAGTAACCGTGGGAATGGCGTCGCCGATTGCGAGGCTCATGGCTGTGTCTCCTGCTGCGGCGGGCGAATCGACGCCCACCAGTTGGCGATCTCGTGCCGTGCCGCGTCGTGCGCGGCAAGCAATTGCGGCCAGCCGGGTTCGCCGCACGCGCTCGCGACAAGCTGACGCGCGGCGGGCGTCGCGGGTTCCCCGTCGGGCGCGGTCAGCCGCAGCATGACGAGCATCCGGCCGAGCAGCGCGTGCGCGTCGCAAACCTCGGCGGGCGCCAGACCATCGACGCGCATGCAGGCGAGCGCCGAGCCGATATTGGGGTCGTGACAGCGGCCGGTGGCAAGCTGCGTGACCTGCATCGCGAATTCGAGGTCGACGAGGCCGCCGGGACCGCCCTTGATGTCCAGCGGGCCTTTCGGCGGCTTGTGCGCGGCGATCTTGTCGCGCATCTCGGCGGCATCCTTCGCGACCGCATCGCGATCGCGCGGGCTCGCAAGCAGATCGTCGATGATGCGGTGGAGTTCCGCCTTCGCGCCGTCCGAACCATAGACCGGCCGCGCGCGGAGCAGCGCCATATGCTCCCACGTCCACGCCTCCTCGCGCTGATAGCGCTCGAAACTGTCGAGGGTGACGACGAGCGGGCCTTGCGCGCCCTGGGGGCGCAGCCGGGTATCGACGTCGTAGAGCTTTCCCGCCGCGGTCGGCACCGACATCGCCACGGTCACACGCTGCGCGAGACGGTTGTAATAGGTCGTCGCGCCGAGCGGACGCGGCCCGTCCGATTCGGCGAGATGATCGCCGGTGAAAAGATAGATGAGGTCGAGGTCCGAAGCGTGCGTCAGCGCCCGGCCCCCGAGCCGGCCGAGCGCAAGGACGACCAGTTCGCTGCCCGGGACGCGGCCATGCGCCTGGACGAACTCCGCCACCGTCGGATCGGCGAGTACCTGCAACGCCGCCTCGGCCAGCTCCGCATAGCCGCAGGCGATCGTCATCGGGTCGCTCGCCCCGGCAACGAGTTGCACCCCATAGGCGAAGCGCCGTTCGCCGACGCGGTCGCGGACGCGATCGAGCAGGCGCTCATAGTCGAGCCCCGCCAGCCCCGGCGCCCATTCGGAGAGCAACTCACTCTTCGTTGCGGGCGCCTCGAACGCGCGCTTGTCGATCAACCCTTCGATCAGTTCGACCCGCGCGCCGAGCGCGTCGGCCAGGGTGGGGGCGAGCGAGAGGATGCGCGTCGCGATCCGCGCCAGCTCGGGCTGCGCGGCGAGCAGGTGAAAGAAATTGATCGCGCTCGGCAGCCCGCCGACGAGCGTGTCGAAGCGGAGCAATGTCGCCTGCGGATCGGGCGCCGCGCCGATCGCCTTCACCAGTTCGGGAAGCACCGCCTCAAGCGCCTCAAGCGCCGCCGGGCTGCGCAGCGCGCGCAGCTTGCCGCCGCGCCAGCCGGCGATGGTGCGCAGCGCGGCATCGGGCGGCTCGAAGCCCGCCGCGATCAGCGCGCCCGCCAGCTCGCCCTCGTCGCGCGGCAACCCGCCGGTCGCGGCACGCTCGACGACGAGCCGGTCGTAGCAGGCAGCGACGTCGGCGGTCACGGGTTCGAGCGCCCCGAGCAGGCCGGCGCCGTCGGCCTCGCCGTCGAGCCGCGCCACGGCGTCGAGCGCCTCGGCCTGCGTCGGCAGCGAATGCGTCTGCTGATCCTCGATCATCTGCAGGCGATGCTCGATCCGGCGCAGCGTCGCATAATGGCCGGTGAGCCGTTCGGCGACCGCGCCGTCGATCCGTCCCGCCTTCGCCAGCGCGGCGAGCGCGTCGACGGTCGCGGGAACGCGCAGCGACGGATCGCGCCCGCCGTAGATAAGCTGATGGACCTGCGCGAAAAACTCGATCTCGCGGATGCCGCCGCGCCCGCGCTTGAGGTCGTAGCCCGGGCCGAACGCCTGCCCCTGCGAGAAATGATCGCGGATGCGGTCGCTCATCGCGCCGATTTCCTTGAGCTGGCGAAAATCGAGGCTGCGGCGCCAGATGAAGGGCTGGATTGCGGCGAGAAAATTTTCACCAAGCACGCGGTCGCCCGCCGACGCGCGGCTGCGGATGAACGCCGCTTGCTCCCACGCGAGCGCCTCGGACTCATAATAGGAGATGGCGGCGCTTTCGGGCAGCACGATCGGCGTCACCTCGGGATGTGGCCGCAGCCGCAGGTCGACGCGCAGGACGTGGCCGTCGGCAGTGCGCGCCGACAATATCTCGACCATCCGCCGCGCGATCCGCACTGCGGCTTCGTCAGGGTCGTCGCGCGAACGACGTGGCAGCGTTTCGGGGTCGAAGATCAAAATCGGGTCGATGTCCGACGAGTAATTGAGCTCATGGCTGCCGAGCTTGCCGAGCGCGATCACCGCGAGCCCGCGCGCTTCCTCATCGGGCACGCGTTCGGCGAAGGCGGCTTGGATCGCCGCGTCGCACGCCTGATCGGCGAAAACCGAAAGCAGCCGCGTCGTCGCCGCGACATCATGCTCGCCCGACAGGTCGCCGAGCGCGAGCAGCAACGCCACGCGCCCGCGCCATTGGCGCAGCGTGCGCATGATGTCGCCGTCGACCGGCGGCGGCGCGACGAGCGCGAGCGCGGCGTCGGTGCCGTCGGCAAGAAACCGCGTCACGTCGTCGGGATTGAGCTCGGCGAGCCGGGCGAGGAAGGGCGCGTTGGCGGTCAGCCGGTCGAGCGCGGACTGGCGCGCGGATGCGTCGAGTACGGTCATCGAGTGCCGCTATCGCCTGCTCTCACCCAGCTATCAACCCTCCGTGCGTCATTGCGAGCGCAGCGAAGCAATCCAAGGCGGTTTACGCCACTCTGGATTGCTTCGCTGCACTCGCAATGACGAATCAGATTTACGCCGGCACGGTGCTTTCGTCGAAGAACAGCACCTGCGAAATCGCCGCGCGCAGCGTCGCGGGCTGATAGGGTTTGGTGAGCAAGAAGGCAGGCTCGGGCCGGTCGCCGGTCAGCAGCCGCTCGGGGAAAGCTGTGATGAAGATCACCGGCACCGTCATGGCGGTCAATATTTCTTGCACCGCCTCGATCCCCGAACTGTTGTCGGCGAGCTGGATGTCGGCGAGCACGAGGCCCGGTTGATGCGTCTGCGCGTCGGCGACCGCTTCGGCGTGGGTGGTTGCGACCGCGACGACATCGTGGCCGAGTTCCCGAACGATCATCTCGATATCCATCGCGATGATCGGTTCGTCTTCGATGATCAGGATGCGCGCGCGTGTTTGGCGGTCGATCTCTTCCATCGCCTCGGCGATCAGCGCCTCGACCGCGGGAGCATCGCGGCCGATGATTCGCCCGGTCTCCGCAGTGCTGAAGCCTTCGACCGCGGTCAGCAGCAGCGCCTGGCGCGCCAGCGACGGAATGCGGCGAAGCCGCGCGTCGGCGACCGCGATCTCGGCAGGAATAGTCTCGTCGCCAGCCGCAGCTTGGTCCGTCATCAGACCGAAATTGTCGTGGACCATCCGATAGAGCTGAATCCGAAGCTCATTCCCCGCGTCGATCGCGTCCGGATGCGCCACCAGCGTTTCGAGCAGGCGCGCGACCAGCGCATCGCCGCTCTGCTGACTCCCCGAAATCGCGCGGCCATAGCGCCGCAAATAGGGAAGATGCGGCGCGATCGCCTGGCCTAATGACATGGATACCCTCCTGATACGGCGGAGAAATCCGCCGATTCCGAACCGTGACACACGAAAAAATCCGCATCGCCCGGCATAATTTCACCCCTTGGGAACGATTTAGCCGTAAATTAGTTTCCCAGGGAAGCAACAAAGGCGCATTGCGCTTTGGTTACCGCGCGGTTAGCAAAAGGGCCCATGTCGAGCGTCTGGCAATATGATGTCGTCTGATTCCGCTACGCCGCCCGAAAAGCCGGCCGGAAAGGACGCCGAGAAGAAACTCCCCGGGAAGGTGCAGGAGATTAATATCGCCCTGCGCCGCGCCTACGACTCTGCCGTCGACGAAACCATCCCCCAATCGATGCTCGACCTCTTAAACAAGCTGAACTGATTCATTTCCGGTAGCGCGCGGCAAAATCCGTCTGGAACGCCGCAAACGTCCCCGCCGCAATGGCGTCGCGCATCGCCTGCATCAGCGCCTGATAAAAATGCAGATTATGCTGCGTCATCAGCATCGCGCCCAGCATCTCGCCCGCACGGACGAGATGATGGAGATAGGCGCGCGACCAGGTCGTGCAGACCGGGCAGTCACACGAGGCGTCGAGCGGCCCCAGATCCTCGGCATGTCTGGCGTTGCGGATGTTGACCGGCCCGTCCCAGGTGAAGGCCTGACCGTTGCGGCCCGAACGCGTCGGCAGCACGCAGTCGAACATGTCGACCCCGCGCGCGACCGCGCCGACCAGATCGTCGGGCTTCCCCACCCCCATCAGATAGCGCGGCTTGTCGGCGGGAAGCTGGCCGGGCGCAAAGTCGAGCACGCCGAACATCGCTTCCTGCCCCTCGCCCACCGCAAGCCCGCCGATCGCATAGCCGTCGAAACCGATATCGGTCAGCGCCGCGGCCGAGCGAGCGCGCAACCGCTCGTCGAGTGAGCCCTGCTGAATGCCGAACAGCGCCGAACGCGACGCATGCTCCTCGCCCGCGTCGAACCCCGCGCGACTGCGCGCCGCCCAGCGCATCGAGCGTTCCATGCTCGCTTCGGCGCGCTTTGCATCGACGCCGTTCGGCGGGCATTCGTCGAACGCCATCACGATGTCGCTGCCGAGCAGACGCTGAATCTCCATCGAGCGTTCGGGGGTCAGCATGTGGCGCGAGCCGTCGAGATGGCTCTTGAACGCCACGCCCTCTTCGCTCTGCTTGGTCAGCGCCGACAGGCTCATCACCTGATAGCCGCCGCTGTCGGTCAGGATCGGGCGGTCCCAGCCCATGAAATCGTGCAGCCCGCCGAGCCGCGCCATCCGCTCGGCGCCGGGCCGCAGCATCAGATGATAGGTATTGCCAAGAATGATGTCGGCGCCGGTGGCGCGCACCTCGGTCGGGCGCATGGCCTTCACCGTCGCTGCGGTGCCGACGGGCATGAAGGCGGGGGTGCGGATCTCGCCGCGCCGCATCCGGATGACGCCGGTGCGCGCGGCGCCGTCGGTCGCGGCGACCTGAAAAGCGAATCTGTCGGTCATGGCGCGCGCCTATGGCCGCGCCCGCGCCAAAAGTCGAGATTGCGCCGCGGGCGCCCTCAGGCCGCCTGCCAGTCGTTGGTCGTGGTGAAGGCGGGCAGCGCCATATTCGCCTGCGCCTGCTGGCTTGCCGCCGCGATCAGATAGGGCGAGACGCGGTGCCGGGTGCAGAGGCCGCCATTGCCGTCGCTGACCAGCGACTGCTCGAATTCGATGCCCTGCTGATGCTTCATCGAACGCCGTACCGTCGCGGTCGCAAGCTGGCCTTCGCCGAAGTCGATCACGAACTGCGTCCCCTTCGGCACGTCCAAAATGCCCTCGATGAAGGCACCCGTCGCCGACAGGTTGCGGATCACGACATTGTAGCGGTGGTTGCCATGCACCGCGCCGACCTTGCGGAACATCTGGAAGCGGTCGTTGCGCTGGCGCGCCGGGCCCGATGGCTTGATGATCCACGATCCCGCCTCGGCATGGCCCAGCAGTTCGTCGCTCGATACCGGCTGGCTGTAGATATAGCCCTGTACATGGCTGACCGCGAGCTTGCGGATCAGGTCGAGCTGGTCGTGCGATTCGATGCCTTCCGCGGTCGTCTCCATGTCGAGCGCCTCAGCGAGCGCGACGATCGCGGCGATGATCGCCGCGTTGCGCGACCCCTTCTGGGTCGCCCCGCGCACGAAGCTCTGGTCGATCTTGATCTTGTCGAACGGCGCCGATTGCAGATAGCCGAGCGACGAATAGCCGGTGCCGAAATCGTCGAGCGCGAGGCGCACGCCGAGCCCCTTCAGCGCCTTGAACATCCGCGCCGTCTCGTTCGAATCGGCGAGGAACACGCTTTCGGTGATCTCGAGCTCGAGCCGATCGGGCGGCAGCCCCGCGGCGGCGAGCGCGTTCGCCACGACCTTGGGCAGGTCGGCGTTGGCGAACTGGATCGGCGAGACATTGACTGCGACGCGCAGCTCGCCGGGCCAGCGCGCGGCCTCCTCGCAGGCCTTGCGCAGCACCCATTCGCCGAGCGACCAGATAAGATTGGCCTCTTCGGCGATCGGGATGAAAACCGAGGGTGAAATCACGCCGCGCTCGGGATGCGTCCAGCGGATCAGCGCCTCGACCCCGGTCACCATGTTGGACTGCGCGTTGACCACGGGCTGATAGCTCAGTTCCATCTCGCCGCGCGTCAGCGCGTCGCGCAGATCCTCCTCGAGCTTGCGGCGATCCTCGGCCGCCTGGTGCAGATCGCTCGAATAGAAAGCGAAGCGACCGCGGCCGTTGCCCTTCGCGGCATAGAGCGCGAGGTCGGCGTTGCGGACAAGGTCGTCGCTGGTCAGCCCGTCGAACGGCGCGATTGCGACACCGACCGAGGCGCCGATGATGCAGCGGCTGCCCTCGACCGAATAGGGTTGCGACAGGCTGGCGATGATGTCGGCGGCCATGTCGCCCAGCTTGCCGCGATCCTCGACGTCGGGAAGGATGATCTGGAATTCGTCGCCGCCGAGGCGGCTGACCATCTCCTTGTCGCCGACGATCTTGAGCAGCCGCTCGGCGACCTGCTTGAGCAGCGCGTCGCCCGCCGGATGTCCCAGCGTGTCGTTGACCTGCTTGAAACGGTCGAGGTCGAGCAGCATGATCGCGCAGCTCCGCTGCTGCTGCGTAAAGGCGGCGAGCGTCGAGTCGAGCTTCTTCGAGATATGGAAGCGATTCGCGAGCCCGGTCAGCGAATCATAGAGCGCAAGCCGCGAAGCGTCCTCGGCCGAACGGCGCTGCGCGGTGATGTCGGCGCCGCTGCCGCGATAGCCGGTGAAGCGGCCGCCGCCGTCGAAATGCGGCGATCCCGACACCGCCCACCAACGATCGTCGCCCTCGAAGGCGCTGCGCAATGGCAGTTCGTCGAATTTCGACTGGCGGGTCATCAGGAACGGCAAGGTGCGCTGGCGCTCGCCATGGCTGTCGACGGGAAGGAACAGGTCGGTGAAGCTGGTGCCGAGCAGCGCGCCGCCCGTCCGCCCCATCAGTCGCGCGACCGCGTCGGTGATATAGGTCAGCCGCCCATTCGCATCGGTCGACCAGAACCAGCCGCGGTTGCTTTCCTCGTAATTGCGAACGAGCAGCAGCGCTTCGCGGGTATCAAGATGCGCGGCGGGTTCGGATGCGTCGCCGCGCGACCGCGCCTTGCGAGCGCCGATCTTGCCGAAAAATCCGCGCGCGCCGTCGTTCGCCGCGCCATCGTCCCGCTCGCTCTTCTCGATGCTCGCTGCCACGAAGCCTTACCCACCCCTTAAGTCCAGGGTCCGCAATGCCCGCAATGCCTTGCCATATTGTAAATATCGGAGATCCCGGAGCTTGCTCCTGTTCCATATCGGGAAAGTTGGCGTCGCGCCCGGCTTCGCCTATAGGCGCGCCATGCTGCTTTCCGATCGCATTCTCTTCCTCGACGGCGAGGCACTCGTCATCGACAAGCCCGAAGGCCTGCCGGTCGATCCGCCGCGCGACGGCAGCCTCAGCCTCGAAAATCATCTCGACAGCCTGCGCTTCGGCTTCAAGCGCTGGCCGCTCGCGGTTCACCGGCTCGACCGTGACACCTCGGGCTGCCTGCTGCTCGCGCGCAATCCCAAGGCGCACGGGCGCTTCACCCGCGCCTTCGAGGGGCGCGAGGTCGAGAAGCAATATCTCGCGATTCTCGACGGCGTGCCCGCGGACGACCGCGGTATTATCGACCTGCCGCTCGGCAAGACGTCGACCGCCGAAGCCGGCTGGCGCATGGTCGTCGACCCGAAAGGCAAGCCGTCGGTGTCGCATTGGGAAAAGCTGGCGGTCGCGGGCGGCCGCGCGCTGCTCCGCTTCCGTCCCGAGACCGGGCGCACGCACCAGCTTCGCGTCCACGCGCTCGAAGGGCTCGGCTTTCCGATCGTCGGCGACCCCGTCTACGGCACCGGCGGGCGGAGGGACCGCACGATGCTCCATGCCGAACGGCTCGTCGTCAAACGTGACGTCAAGCCGTCGATCATTGCGGAAGCCCCCTTCCCCGACCGCTTCGCGGCGCTGGGGTTCGAGCCGCCGGAAGGCGCGGCGCCGACCCGTGGCTGACATCCCCGAAAGCGCGATCACGGAAAAATTCCTCGCGGGTACGGGGCCGGGCGGGCAGAATGTCAACAAGGTGGCGACCGCCTGCCAGCTTCGCGTCGACGTCTACGCGCTTGGCCTGCCCCCCGACGCCTATCGGCGATTGAAGACGCTCGCGGGCAGCCGGATGACGACCGAGGGCGAACTGGTCATTCTCGCGCGCCGCTTTCGCACGCAGGAAGCGAACCGCGCCGACGCGCGGCAACGGCTGAGCGAGCTGGTCGATGCCGCGCTCGTCCGCCCCGAAAAGCGCATCAAGACCAAGCCGAGCAAGGCGGCCAAGGCACGGCGCGTCGACAGCAAGAAAGCCCGCGCCACGGTCAAGGCCGGACGCGGCCGCGTGTCCTTCGACTAGCGGACGCCGAGGCGATGCAACTCTATCGCCTCGACGCCACGGCGGCGCAGATTTCCAGCGCTTTCGGGGTCGAGACCGGCGACGATCCATGGACGGGCGACTATGTCGCGCCCGGCCGTCCGGCGCCGGTGATCGTCCCCGACAGCCGCGGCGGGCCGCGCCGTTTTCTGCGCCCGCGATTGTGGGGCGTCCCGCCGCCGCCACGCGGGACGCGGCCGATCACCAGCGTCCGCAACCTCGCCAGCCCTTTCTGGATCGGCACGCTGCGCCATCCCGAACTTCGCTGCCTGATTCCGGCGACGAGCTATGCCGAATGGTCGGGTCCGGACGGCGCACGCCGCCAGCATTGGTTCTCGCTTCCCGGCCGGCCGATTTTCGCTTTTGCCGGGATCCAGCGCCAGACCGGGGACTGGCCGAGCTTCGCGCTGCTCGTCACCGATCCCAACAGCCTCCTCGAACGTTATCAGCCAAATGCCATGCCGCTGATCCTTGCGCCCGAGGACCAGGAGCGCTGGCTGACCGCCGACTGGCGCGAGGCGAGCGGGCTCGTCGCGCCCTATCCCGGCCATTTGATGGCGGTCGGAGACGCGCCGCCGCACCCGTGAAATTCACCATGCTTCTTCACTTTAGGATAACCAATGGGGCGCTAGTTTCGGCCCGAATCAGATGAGGCTGGGACGCAGGACCGTGCAGACGACAACCAACGGCAAACCGGTAGCGCGGACGCGAGGCGCCGAGCGCGCGCCCGTGTGCGGTCGCGCGCGCTTTCGCGAGCCAGGCTTCAACCCGTTCGACGTCGAACTGTTCGATCTCTCCTCGACGGGCTTTCGCATGGTCACCTTCGCGCGCCCCAAGATCGGCAAGCACATCTGGGTCAACCTGCCCGGCCTGCAACAGCTCGAAGCCGTCGTCCGCCGCGCCGACGGCAATAATTTCGGCTGCGAGTTCGTCAATCCGCTGCATCCGTCGGTGGCAAAGCATCTGCAAATAAAGCTGCGATAGACTTCCTAAAGCTCGTCATTACGAGCGCAGCGAAGCAATGACGGGGAGCATTAACCCGCCGCCGTCTCCGACATCTTCAGGATGTGCTTCCACTCGTCGGGTTTCACGCGCCCGACCGACAGGCGCGACAGGCGAATGAGGTCCATGTCGGCAAGCTTCGGGTCGGCCTTGATCGCCGCCAGCGTCACCGGATGCGCAAGCGCGCGCACCGGCGCGACGCGCACCACGACCCACGGCGATCCCTCTTCGGCGGTCGGGTCGGGAAAGGCCTCTTCGGTGATCGTCAGGATCCCCACGCATTCCTTGCCGATATTGCTGTGATAGAAGAGCGCTTCGTCGCCGACCTTCATCGCCTTCATGTTGAGCTTGGCGCTGTGATTGCGTACCCCGTCCCAGATGCCGGTGCCGTCCTTGACGAGCTGGTCCCACGCATAGGCATCGGGTTCGGATTTCATCAGCCAATATTGCTTTGCCATGGCGGCGGGTCTAGCCGAGCCCGGCGCGGGACGAAACCGCCTTTTTCCCTTTAACCCGCGCGCCGCAGCGCCTAAATCGCGATTCATCCAGCGCCCGCCGGGCGCCGCCCCTGAATCGAATGGACTTCCACCGCATGACCGCTGCCGTTCCCGTCATTTCCATGTCGCTCCCCGCCGAGCAATTCGCGCACGACTTCGGCGCCTCGTTCGAGCGCTTCGGCTTCGCGATGATCACCGATCATGGCATCGACCCCGCGCTGATCGACGATGCCTGGACGAAGGCGAAGGCCTTCTTCGCGCTGCCCGAGGAGGCGAAGCGCGCCTATCACATCCCCGGCGGCGGCGGCGCGCGCGGCTACACGCCGTTCGGGACCGAGATCGCCAAGGGCGCGAAGGAGGTCGACCTCAAGGAGTTCTGGCACGTCGGCCGCGACCTGCCCGCAGGCCACCGGCTCGCCGCGCAGCAGCCGAACAATGTCTGGCCCGCCGAGGTCGATGGCTTCCGCGCCGTTTACGACAAGCTCTTCGCCGAATTCGACCGCGTCGGCGGCCGGCTGCTGTCGGGGATCGCGCGCTACCTCGGCCTCGCCCCCGATTTCTTCGACGACACGGTGCAGGACGGCAACAGCGTGATGCGCCTGCTCCACTATCCGCCGGTCGCGGGCCCCGCGAAGGGCATTCGCGCCGAGGCGCATGAGGACATCAACACGATCACGCTCCTCCTGGGCGCCGAGGAAGCGGGGCTCGAAATCCTCGACAAGGACGGGTCGTGGCTTCCGGTCAGTCCGCCGCCGGGCGCGATGGCGGTCAATGTCGGCGACATGCTCCAGCGGCTGACCAACAACCGCCTCCCCTCGACCACCCACCGCGTCCGCAACCCCGACGCGGGCCGCGCCAGCGTCGCGCGCTATTCGATGCCCTTCTTCCTGCATTTCCGCTCGGACTATCCGATTCGGACGCTGGAAAGCTGCATCGATGCGTCGCATCCGAACCTCTATCCGACGCCGATCACCGCCGACGAATATCTGCAGGAGCGGTTGCGCGAGATCGGGCTCAAAAAGTAGGAACTATGGCCCCAATCAGGCCATCTCGCTCCAGACCTGACGGGCGGGGCACCTGCCGAACCGCTTCCGAGTAAAAAACCGGAGCGACAACAAACACGCGCTATTATTGAGCCTGCGAAGAGACGGAGCAAGACCAGCGTTCTTTCCCGGCGGCATCCAGCACGACGAACTTTTCTGCGGCGATGTGAAGGGTGAAAACGGTGTCGTCTCTTATGATCGGATCATGGCGGGTCGCGGGTAGATTTCGCCCGCTCTCGGCGAACCATGGGGAGGTGAGCCGCCCAACGATGATGAAGCGGCCGCGAGACCTGAGCGACGTTTCGTCGCCCGCCGTGGCGGGCATCCGGAATTCGAATTCATTCCTCGGCCATTTGAATGACTCACGCCAAGGCTCTTCCTTCGGCGGCTCGGGCATTTTTTGCTCAAGCTCACGTCGGTTCCATTCGATCAGGCATGGCATGGCCTTCGGAATATCAAGTGAGGCAGCACTAACAAACCCCTCGGTCAATTCGACTTTAAATGGCGTGGTGTCCGTAGGGATGGTCTGAGGCCCTCGCGATTTCCTAAATACATCAACATCGAACTCACGGTTAAACCGTCCGTAAATCATCTGTTCGGATGGAGAATAGGTCATCGCTACACCGGGTCCGTCAAAAGGCAGACAGACGGAAATTTGCCTGCCGTAAATAACTTGTGCCGTTCGCCTCAGCCTTTCCTGATATTCGACCGCAGACTCTTGTTCCTTTTTTTTCGATACGCTTTCGGCTTCGGATTGAAGCGCGCGCGCGAGAAGGCCGAATGGCCGGGTTTGACACTGGCCCGAAGTGGCGGCCAAAGGACCATTTAGCTCGAACAGGGTGTTTAATGCTTCCGTGCTTGACATCTTTCGGGCCGGCACTCCGTCAGACGCGAGCGCAGGCGGCGGAATTGGGGGGGCAGGTGTTTGGGCATATGCAAACGGCGCGGTGATCAAAGCGGCAATAGCCGTCAGGCGCGCAATCATTTCATTCATTTCTGACATCCCCTTGCAGCTTGCCCCAATAATCGAACACCGCCTGCTGCTGCTCCTTGATAAACCGCGCCGCCGCGGCGCCTTCCCACGGTCCGTCGTAGCCGAGGAGCAGCGCGGTGCCGCCGACCCACCAGCCCTGCCCCGGCAGGCGGTCGCTCTCGCGCACCACCAGCACCGCGAGGTCGGGCTCGCCGTCGAGGGCGCAGAGACGGTCGACCTCGGCCAGCGTCCGGCACACCGCGCGCATCTTGGGCCGTGTGAAGCGGAAGCCGAGGTCGCCAAGCAGTTCGGAATAGCTGACGCTCCGCCCCTCACGCGCCACCTCGGTCAGGATCGCGCGGATGCGCGGCGCATCGCCGAGCGCCGAAACGTCGGCAGCGGTTTCGGGGGCGCCTAGACCTTGGTCTTTGGCGGCCATGGTATGAATCCCGAGGTGCGCCGGACATAATCGGCATAGCCGGGGCGCGATTTCTGCAGCCCCTTTTCGAGCAGCGCCTTGCCCGACCATCTGGTGAGGGTGAAGGTCAGAAATACCGGCCCGATCACACTCGCGAGCGCGACCCACGGGCCGAGGTCGGCGGCGATCAGCCACAGGCCCCACCATGTCAGCACGTCGCCGAAATAATTGGGATGCCGCGTATAGCGCCAGAGGCCGGTGTCGAGAACCTTGCCCTTGTTCGCGGGATCGGCGCGAAATCGCGCGAGTTGCGCGTCGCCGATGCTCTCGAACGCGATCCCGGTCAGGGCCGCGATCGCGCCGATCCATCCGGCAACGCCGACGGCGGGCGCCGCGTCCGCCGTGCTCGCCCAGATACCGATCTGCGCGGGAAGGCAAGTGACGAAGAGCAGCGGCGCCTGCATCAGGAACACCATCACCAGCGCCGAGCGCGGCCAGCTCCAGCCGCGCTGCTTCATGACGCCGCCGAGGATCTTCCGATAGCGCGGATCCTCGCCCGCTGTGCGCCAACGCCGGAACAGATGGAAGGCGAGACGCAAGCCCCACAAGGTCGTGAGCCCGAGCAGCAACAGCCCGTGCGGCGCGCCAACCCCGGCCTGCAAGGCGCTCGCCCAAGCCAGCATCACCATGCCGAATGCCCAAAAAGCATCGATGAACGACACGTCGCGGATGCGGACGGCGACCGCCCACAGGATCAGCACCACGGCAATCAACGCCGCAAAATTCACCCCCAGCATCGCGGGCAAGCCGCTCATCCGCCTGCTCCTTCTTCCTCCGTCCCCACGATGTCGTCGATCGAGCAGACCGCGCGCTCGGGGAATTTGGGAATACAGCTTTTATAGACGTCGAACACTTTCATCATGTCGGCGCGAAAATCGCCGGTCGGCCAGATCAGCGGGCCGAGCCCGCCGGTCCTGGTCCCATAATCCATCAGCCCAACGACCATCGGCACCTTCGCCGCCAGCGCGATCTGGTAGAAGCCGGTGCGCCATTTCCGCGCCTTGCCGCGCGTCCCCTCGGGCGCGACGGTCAGCATGAATTCGGCACGGCGCGCGAATTCATCGACCATCTGCTGCACCGCGTTGCTCGCATGGGCGCGATCGACCGGCACCCCGCCCATCTGGCGCATGAAGCCGGCGATCGGCCAGCGGAACAGCGACAGCTTGCCCATGAAATGCGGCCGCACCCCCAGATCGGCGGTGAGGCCGAGATAGTTGACGAAATCCCAGTTGCTCGTGTGCGGGGCGGCGATGATGATGAAGCGCCGCGGTTCAGGCACCTCCCCCACCGCCTTCCAGCCGCGCATGCGATAGAGCAGCAACAGCAGGCGCCGCACGGCGCGCGCCACCAGTCCGGGCGGATCGTCAGCGATGGCGGTCAAATTTCTCTCCCCTTCGCAGCACTTGCGCGAAAGCCCGCGGGGGCGCAAGCGGCTTGCGGCCCGCTCCGCTTTCTGCTCCTTAGCTTTCTCAGCTTTCAGGAAGAGGGGAGAGACGATGAGGAAGGCAACCGCGCTGCTGGCGTCCGCGCTGCTGATGGCGACGCCGGGCCTGGCGCAGGAAGCGCCGCGCCCCGAGCAGCTCGCTTTCCGTGACCTCTACAAGGAACTGGTCGAGACCAACACGACGCTCTCCTCGGGAAGCTGCACCCTCGCCGCGGAGCGCATGGCGGCGCGGCTCAAGGCGGCGGGTTTCGCCGACGATCAACTTACGCTCTTCAGCACTCCCGACCATCCGAAGGAAGGCGGCCTCGTCGCCGTCTATCCCGGCACCTCGAAGACCGCGAAGCCGATCCTGCTGATCGCGCATATCGACGTCGTCGAGGCGAAGCGCGAGGATTGGGAGCGCGACCCGTTCACGATGGTCGAGGAAAACGGCTATTTCTATGGTCGCGGCACCGCCGACGACAAGGCGCAGGCGGCGGTCTGGATCGACACGCTGATCCGCTTCAAACAGGAAGGCTACAAGCCCAAACGCACGGTCAAGGTCGCGCTGACCTGCGGCGAGGAAACCAACGGCGCGTTCAACGGCGCCGAATGGCTCGCCGCGAACAAGCGTGACCTGATCGATGCCGAATTCGCCCTCAACGAAGGCGGCGGCGGCGACAGCGACGGAAAGGGCAAGCTGCTCGGCCAATCGGTGCAGGTCGGCGAAAAGACCTTCGCCAACTTCCGCCTCGAAACCCGCAACCCCGGCGGCCACAGTTCGGCGCCGGTTCCCGCCAATGCGATCTACGAGCTCGCAGCCGCGCTGGGGAAGATCGCGGCTTATGACTTCCCGCTCGAGATGACCGACACGACGCGGCGCTTCTTCGCCGAAGCCGGCGCGGCGCGCGGCGACGAGACCGGCCGGGCAATGGTTGCGCTCGCGAAGGACCCCACCGACAAAGCGGCCGAGGCGATCGTCAACAAGGATCCCTTCCTGCACAGCAATCTGCGCACGACCTGCGTCGCGACTTTGCTCGACGGCGGCCACGCGGCGAACGCGCTGCCGCAGCGCGCCGGGGCGAACATCAATTGCCGCATCTTCCCCGGTCACAGCATCGAATCGATCCGCGACGAACTCGCGACGCTGATCGGCGATCCGGGCGTCACCGTCACCCAGCTCGCGCCCAAGCGCCCCGCCCCGCCCGCGCCGCCGCTCGACCCCAAGGTGATCGGGCCGATGCAGACGCTGGTCGATAAATATTGGCCGGGGCTGAAGGTCGTCCCCGCGATGGCGAACGGCTATACCGACGCGACCTTCCTCGGCGCGGTCGGCATCCCGACCTATGGCATCCCCGGCATGTGGGGCGACCCCGACGGCAATGGCGCGCACGGCCTCAACGAACGCATGGAGGTGCGGTCGGTCTATGTCGGGCGCGACTATATGTACGATCTGGTGAAGGCTTACGCTGGCAAGCCCTAACCCACGAACGCGCGCTCGATCACGAAGTCGCCGGGCGCGGCGTTCGAGCCCTCCTTGAAGCCGAGCGACAGGAAGCGCGCCTGCAGGTCGCGGATCATCGCCATGCTGCCGCACATCATGATGCGATCGGTCGCGGGGTCGAACGCGCCGGGGCCGGTCAGCGGATGGCCGAACAGGCGGCCGCTGTCGATCAGCGCGTCGATGCGCCCCTCGATACGGAAGGGTTCGCGCGTCACCGTCGGCAGATAATGGAATTGCAGCAGCGCCTGATCCTGCACCAGCGGATCGCCCGCGAGCTGGCTTTCGAGCTCTTCGCGGAACGCAAGGTCGCTGACCTGCCGGACGCAATGGACAATCACGACCTGGCTGAAGCGGTCATAGATGTCGGGATCGCGCGCCAGGCTGAGGAACGGCGCGAGGCCGGTGCCGGTCGAGAGCAGGAATAGCCGCTTGCCCGGCAGCAGCGCATCGGCGACGAGCGTCCCGGTCGGCTTGCGGCCGAGGTAGATGGGATCGCCCGGCGCGATCTTCTGGAGGCGCGAGGTCAGCGGGCCGTCGGGCACCTTGATCGACAGAAATTCGATCTCGTCCGACCAGGCAGGGCTCGCGATCGAATAGGCGCGCAGCAGCGGCCGTCCTGCGCCGCCCGGCAACCCGATCATCACGAACTCACCCGAACGGAAACGAAAGCTCGGCGGGCGGGTGATCGAGAAGCTGAACAGATGCTCGTTCCAGTGGCGCACCCGCAGCACGTCCTCGACGGTCAGCGAGGCGGAGGGGGCCAGTTTGGCGGCTGCGGCAATACGATCACTCATCACTTTGGACTTTCCTGATGCTTCATGGCGCCGGCCGTGAGGACCGACAGGTGGAATCCCGCGAAGGCCAGTCTTTCGATCGCCGCGCACATCGCATGGGCGACCGGTCCGACGCTGGAATTGCCGACGAGCAGGGCGAGGGTGGCACGGGCGGCAGGCCCGTCCTCCAGCGAAAAATCGCGCCAGAGTCCAAGCAGAATTGCTTCATGCTCTGAAATCTGGATACAGGGCATCGGGGCCAGTTCGATCGGCGCGGACGCGCCGGTGGCGAGGAGCGCCATCGCGACATGGAAATCGGGAAGCCCCGCCAGTGCGCCCGTATCGGCAAAACCGCGATGCAGCGCCTGCGGCGGACAGGCGCCGCGCGTCGCGGCATGGGTCCAGCCGCGCATCGCCCATAAAAGGAAGCGGCCGCTGTTGGTCAGGCTTTCGACCGGCCGGTCGACAAGGGCGTACATGCCATTCTCCGTGCGGAATGCTGCGCGCTTATATGTTATTGCGAGTCATTTGCAACTATGACATGATGAAGATCTGCTCGAAAGGAACCGCATGAACGTCATCGACAGCATCGCCGCGCTCGAAGCGGTGGTCGGCAAACAACCGCCCGCGATCAACCTGAAGGTGATCGATCATGTCGATGCGACCGCGCGGCGCTGGCTCGCGGCATCGCCGCTGATGTTCGCAGGACTCGGCGATGGCGCCTCGATCGCAATCACCATCGGCGGCGGCGCGCCCGGCTTTGCTACCGCCGATGCCGCGACGCTGTCAGTGCCGCTCGATCTGATCGACGATCCCGCTCTGGTGCGGCCGGGCGCGGGGTTCAGTTCGCTGTTCCTGCTGCCCGGCATCGGCGAGACGCTGCGCATCAACGGCCGGGTCGCTGACACGGTAGGGGGCATCGCGCGGATCGCGGTCGAGGAATGCTATGTCCATTGCGCGAAGGCGCTGATCCGTTCGGACTTCTGGTCGGCAGAGCCGCTGGACACCGCGCCGGACGCGGTGGATGCTTTCGTCGCGGCGAGCCGCTTCATGGCGCTGGCGACCGTCGACCCGCAAGGACACGCCGACCTCAGCCCCAAGGGCGACCCGGCGGGATGCATGGCGCGGTTGGCGGACGGCGCGCTCTGGTTCCCCGACCGCCCCGGCAACCGCCGCACCGACAGTTTCCGCAACATCATCGCGCAGCCGCGCATCGCCGCGGCGCTGCTGCTGCCCGGCGCGTCCGCCGTCGCGGTGCTGACCGGCACCGCGTCCCCGACCAGCGACGAAGCGGCACGCGCGCCCTTCGCGGTGCAAGGCAAGACGCCGCTACTCGTCACCGCGGTGCAGGGCCTCGCCATCACGCTCCGGCCCAGCACCGCGCTGGCGCGCGCCCGGCTCTGGCCCGCCGCAGCCGCCCCCGCCGACATCAAGCCGGCGAAGATGTTCGCCGAGCATCTGCGGCTCAACAAGGACAAGGGACTCGGCGCCCGCATCGCCAGCGCCGCGGTCTCGATCCCCGGCCTGATGCAGAAGGCGCTCGACAAGGATTATAAGGACAATCTCTATTAGTGCGAAGGCCGAGGGCCGCTCACGGCGGCGCTGCCGAGAACATGATCGCCGAGGATAAAAAAGCCGCATAGTCCCCGCGACCCGGGAGAAGAATGGCTAGTTCGCGAACGGCGGCTAACGACCGATTGCAGACATTCGCCTTTCACATCCCTACTAGATGTGGGGCTTGCGAGGTCTCTGTTTTCGCGATCTTTGCTCGCCGAACCAGCTAATCGGCTTCGGCGAAATTCCTACCTTTCGGAAGAAAAAGTTCTGAAGGAATTGGCGAATTATAAGACTGACCCACCACGATGCGAGAAAGGTCAGGGAGCCGATTATACCTGCCCAAAGGGTGTATACAGCGAAACCTTCTACGCTGAGGAGAGCGAAGCCAAAACAACCCAGCAATACGCAACCTTTGAACGCAGCATAAGCGAGGAAAGCGCCAATTCCGGGCCGCGCGGTGGTAACGAGCGCGACGAGTAGGCTCCAGCCAAGTTCGCCTAAGATCCATAGAATGACCGACCGAAGTGCTATGTCCTCAAACGACAACGACTATTCCCCTCCGTGCCCGCCGAGATTTCTAGCAATTTAATGTCGGCATTCCACCCCAAAACAGGCCCCGCCGCCTCCCGCCGCAGCCGGGCGATGCTTCGTCTTTGCCTTGGCGCGCCAGCCTTGCTATCGGCTCCGGGCAATGGCGAGTACTTCCGACGACCTTCCCCCTTCTGAGCCCCGAAAATCCCCGGGCGACGGCATCGACACCCCGTTCGACAGCGCATTGTCCGAACGCTATCTCGTCTATGCGCTCTCGACGATCACCGCGCGCTCGCTGCCCGATCTTCGCGACGGGCTGAAGCCCGTTCACCGCCGCCTGCTGTGGGCGATGCGCGCGATGCGGCTCGACCCGAGCCAGGGCTACAAGAAGTCGGCGCGCGTCGTCGGCGACGTGATCGGCAAATTCCACCCGCACGGCGACACCGCGGTCTATGACGCGATGGTCCGTCTCGCGCAGGATTTCTCGCTCCGCTATCCGCTCGTCGACGGCCAGGGCAATTTCGGCAATATCGACGGCGATAATGCCGCGGCCTACCGCTATACCGAGGCGCGGCTGACGCGCGTCGCGATCGACCTGATGCAGGGGCTCGACGAGGGCACCGTCGATTTCAAGCCGACCTATAATGGCGAGGACGAAGAGCCCGAGATCATGCCGGGCCTGTTCCCGAACCTGCTCGCCAACGGCGCGAGCGGGATCGCGGTCGGCATGGCGACGAACATCCCGCCGCACAACGCCGCCGAGGTGATCGACGCCGCGCTGCTGCTGATCGAGAATCCGAAGGCCGAGCTCGCCGACCTCCTCGAGCATGTCAAAGGCCCCGACTTTCCGACCGGCGGCATCATCGTCGACAGCCCGGAGACGATCGCCCATGCCTATGAGACCGGCCGCGGCGGTTTCCGCGTCCGCGCGCGCTTCTCGACCGGCAAGGATGCGGGCGGGGCGTGGGAAGAAACCGGCATCGAAAAGCAGCCGGGCGGCACTTGGCAGCTTGTCGTCAGCGAAATCCCCTACGGCGTCGCCAAGGGCAAGCTGATCGAGCAGATCGCGCAGCTCATCGCCGACAAGAAATTGCCGATCCTCGAGGATGTCCGCGACGAAAGCGCCGAAGACCTGCGGATCGTGCTGGTGCCGAAGAGCCGCAACGTCGACCCCGACATCCTCAAGGAAAGCCTCTACCGGCTGACCGAACTCGAAAGCCGCTTCGCGCTCAATCTTAACGTCCTCGACGCGACGCGGACGCCGAAGGTGATGGGGCTGCACCAGCTTCTCACCGAATGGCTCGAGCATCAGATCGTCGTGCTGGTCCGCCGCTCGAAACATCGCATCGCCAAGATCGATGACCGGCTCGAACTGGTCGGCGGTTATTTGATTGCCTTCCTCAACCTCGACCGGATCATCGAGATCATCCGCACCGAGGACGAGCCCAAACCGGTGATGATGGCCGAGTTCCTGCTCACCGACCGCCAGGCCGAGGCGATCCTCAACATGCGCCTGCGGTCCTTGCGCAAGCTCGAGGAAATGGAATTGAAGCGCGAGCAGGACGCGCTGACCGCCGAACGCGAGGAACTGGTCAAGCTGGTCGAGAGCCCGGCGCGCCAACGCACGCGGCTGAAGCGCGACCTCGGCGCGCTGCGCGCCGTCTACGGCCCCGACACCGCGCTCGGCGCGCGCCGCACGACACTGGCCGAAGCGGCGCCCGCGCGCGACATTCCGCTCGATGCGATGATCGAGAAGGAACCGGTGACGGTGATCCTCTCGAAGCGCGGCTGGATCCGCGCCCAGCGCGGCCATGTCGCGTCCGACCAGTGGGGCGAGTTCAAGTTCAAGGAAGGCGACGAACTCGCCTTCGCCGCGCACGCACAGACGACCGACAAGCTGCTGGTTGCCGCAAGCGACGGGCGTTTCTACACCGTCGGTGCCGACAAGCTGCCCGGCGGGCGCGGCTTCGGCGAACCGCTGCGGCTGATGGTCGACATCGATCCCGAGGCGCGCATCGTCGCGATGATCCCGGCGAGCGCCGAGGGGCGCCTGCTCCTCGCCTCGACGAGCGGCCACGGCTTCATCGCCCAGATGGCCGACGTCGTCGCCGAGACGCGCAAGGGCCGCAACGTCGTCAACCTGAAACCGAAGGCACAGCTTTCCGTCGTCCGCCCGATCGCGCCCGGCGACGACAGCATCGCCGTCGTCGGCGAGAACCGCAAGCTCGTGGTCTTTCCGATCACCGAAATGCCGGTGATGGCGAGGGGACAAGGGGTAACGTTGCAGAAGTATCGCGATGGCGGCCTGTCCGATGCGATCAGCTTCGTTTTCGCCGAGGGGCTAAGCTGGACGATGGGCGGCGACACCGGCCGCACCCGCACCGAAAGCGATCTCGGCCCCTGGCGCGTCGCGCGCAGCGCATCGGGACGGATGCCCCCCACGGGCTTCCCGCGGAACAACCGCTTCGACTGATCGCATTTACCTGTTGCCGTAAATCCCTTCGTTAATGCAAGCCCTGATTTTCCGCGAGTCGCGGGCGAGTTTTCTAAACGTTTTCCCGTTCACTTTCGGTTCTCCCACTTGAGAATGGCCGCCGAAGAGAGCAATTTTTGATCCCGGAGCCGCGCGTAATACTCGACCATCTCGAACGACTGCCCCGATACCGCTGCGGTTTCCGCCACCGTGCAACCGGCTTCGAGCAAGGCGATGACGGCGTTCTTGCGCAGTCCGTGCGGGACGACCTTGGCCCCATGCTCGGCGGCGAAATGCTGTAGGTCGTTGCGGATCGTCTTGGTGCTGGCGCGCCGCCCATATTCGGTGGTCAGGATCGTGATGCCCCGCTTCGGCGTGTCCGCCAGAAGGTCGCGGAGCTTGGCGTGCAGGCGGATAGTCAGCGTCTTATCGGTCTTGTCCTGCCTGACCGTGACCATGCCATCCCGCACGTCGCTCCACGTCATCTTGCAGACATCACCGATGCGCTGGGCCGTGTAATAGAGCAGATGTGCCGCCAGCTTCACGCGGGGCTTGTCGCTGTCGAGAGCAGTTTGCAGGACATGCTCCGGCCAAGGATCATGGCTACCCGTTGGGACGGGCTTATGGTCGCCGATCGGGTCAGTCGTGCGCTCGACATGATGCTTGAGCCTGCCCCATTTATAGAGCGACGACAGGACAGCCAGCGCCATGTTGACGGCTCCAGGCGCATTGCCCATGTCGGAAATGAAGGTGGCCGTGTCCTTCGGCGTCACGTCATCTACCGGCGCCTCGCCCATCTCGGCGTCGATCTTGTCGAGCGAGATCGTGTAGACCCGCTTAGTCGAATCCGCGAGACGGGCAAATTCGGGGCTGGTGCGGTAATAGCGGATGAGGCCGGAAACGCTAAGCCCGACCGCCCGCGCGCTTGCCCTCTTGGTTCTCCAAGCATCGTGCGCCGCGAGTTTCGCCCCGAAGTCCGGCGCCTTGATGTCGGGGAGCCGCTTGAACAGCTTGGTGCCGTTCGGCTTGAGCTCGCCCGTGTCGTAATAATAATAGTCCCGCCCTTTTGAGCGCACGCGCTTGACGTGGGGGATTTCAGCGGCTTTTGGCATACATCGGGCTTCTGCTCCGCCAGTCGCTAACCGCGCCAGCGATCATTTCAAGATGGCGGTCGAGTGTCGGTCGGTGCCAATGGTCCACCCCGCCCAAGACGACGGGATCGGGCAGCCGGCCATCGATAATCTCGCGCTGAAACTGCGCTTCCGAAAGGCAGCAGTAGTCAGCCGCAAGTTTGCGCGTCATCATCTGCGGCCAATGCGGAATCCGCTCGATACGGGTCGGAGCGTTCACCGTCCCTCCCCCTTCATCTCAGCCAACCTCGCCTCTCTCCACTCTTCTGCAAGGTCGAAGGTATCGAATGTTGCGAGGGGTTCAGGCAGGGTAATGCGAGTCTGTCCGTCGAGCGTCATGGTGCCGTGGTCGTCGATTTCGACAGCGGGTGCGGCGAGATTGTGGACGGCCCACGGCATCACGCGACATCCTCTGCGAATGTTGACCTGTCTGGCAGCGGTCCTTGCTCCCACAGTTCACGGACAGCCCGTCGAGCCAACGCGATGCGACGTTGCGCCTCCTTGGTGGTTTCGGCGCAAAGGAGATATTGGTAGCTGGAGAGGATGGACGCGACCGTGAACCGCACGCTTTCGGGGTCGCCATAGCGCATCGACCATTCAAGCGGGGTTTCTGCTGTCGGGTCCGGAATGTCGATCCACGCGCCATCGCCGCAATCGACATGGGCAATGGTGCCGTCTGCAGGATGCGGGGTCAGGCTATGGCCACGGTTCACGGCACCGCCTAGGACGGGGAAGTTCTGACGCAAGATCGCCATCACTCAACCCCTTCCATCGCCGAAAGCCGCCGATCGACCATGACAACGGCGTTCGATGCCAAGTCCTCCGCTGCGGACAGTTCACGCCAAGGGACTTCGTGAGACGCCGCCGTCATCTGCTCGCGCACAACGGTCCAACCGCGCACGATGACGCCGATCTCGGTCACGACGATCTCTATCGTGCGACGGCCCCGCGAGGCTTCACGCGCGAGGCGGGCGGCGGCTTTGAGGTTGGCGGTGGTCATCGACCCAGCACCCGCGCCAGAAGCCCACGCCGGGGCCGCTCCATCGGCAGGATCGGTCCTCGCGCCCTCTCCTGCTGCCATTGCGTCTGATAGCCGGAGCGCCGCGTAGCCCGGAATATCCGGTCGGTTTGACCATAGGTCATCAGCATGATCCTTTCGGTAAAATTCCGATTTCAATGCTTTCGGCGCGCAGCCGGGTCGCAATCGCCGCGGTGTCCACGCCAACCCGGTCGCACCAAAGGCCCTCGTGTCCGATGCCGTGAATGCCGTTGGTGCCTTGGTGGCAATCCTTGCAGACCGGCACGATGAATTCGTGATCCCGGCGCCATCGTTTGCCCGGAACCGGCAGGAGCGTATGGTGAGCATCCGAAGGCCCGCGCCGCCCGCATCCACAGCAGGGCATCCGCTTCACCCGGTCCTTGTGCCGCCGCTCGGCAGCGTTGGGCTTGGGGTTGTAGCGCGGTTTGATCCGGCCATGGTTGATCCGCACGTTCACAGGAGCCTCCCAAGCGAACGCATGTGGACGATCGGGTCGCGCGCAGACTTCCTGATATTGCAGGTATGGCAAAGCAGTTGGATGTTACGTGGCTCGTGGCGTCCGCCGCGAGCGAGCGGCTGGATATGATCGACATCGAACTTTTTGCGGATGCTGACGCGGCAGATACCGCAACGCCAGCGCTGGCTCTCGCCGATCCGAGCGATCGTCCCGCGCGGAAGTCGTCCAACCTTCCTGCCTTTGCGTCGGCTGGCGAACTCGCGGACTTTGTCAGGGTTGTTCGCCCTGTATGCCCTTATGGACGCGGCAGCCTTGCCGTTGACTCTACGTCGCTCTAGCGTCGCCTTAATGCCGCCCTTCCAATGAAGGCTGTCCTTGCCGGTAGGGTATGAAATCCTTCCTTCAGCCCTCGCTTTCCGGCATGCCTCTGCGGCGCGGCGCTGAAATTCAGGGTCTTTGTTTGCTGTCGCGATCGACGTATTGCACTGTTGAGAGCAGAACCGTCCGCCGCCCATTGCTAACTGCCGAGGACGGGGAACAAAGTCTTTGCCGCACGTTTCACATGTTTTGGTTCGCGCTCTTACGGCCTTTTCGCGCGAAAGCGCCGAGCATTCCGGGCTGCATCTGCGGTATTCATCCGCCTTAGATGGCGGAAGCCACATCTGCTTGCCGCATTCCATGCACGCGACATTAACTGTTCCGGCGCGCTCCTCGAAACGCCTGGCGTGCCATCCGAGCGCCCTGTGCTCGGTTCTTCTCGACGCATAACTGCATGATCGGGAGCAATAGAGCGGCCGCCCGTTCTTGACGGCCCTGTTGATTTCTCCAGCGGATCGCTGGCGCTCGATCCCACAGTGGGCACAGATCATCGTAGCCATTGTCAGGCGACCTTCCATGCGGCTCGCGGTGCATTCTTCTTGCGCGGGGCGAAGGCGGAACGGGGGAGCATCAGAACGGAATGTCCGTATCGAAACGCTCGATCTCGACCGGCTTGGCAACCCTCGTCCGGCTGACTGTTTGCAGGACATAGAAGTCCTGGCCGGGATTGCTCATCGCCAGCCGCTCAGCTTCCGCTTCGGCAAGGCTTAATGCCCGATGACGCTCACGCGGCGAGTGCGGTCCTTTCGGATTCCACACGACATAGAACGGGTCGGACGCCATCACGCCGCTCCCTTCTTCGTGCGCGCCGGTCCACTTTTCTGCGCGCCGGTGGCATTTCGTGCGCGGCGTTCGCGCCGACCAGCATTGTCCCGGTCACGCTTGGCGCGGAAACCAGCGAGTTCGACGGACTGCGCTTCGAGGTCTTTGACGGCGGCGTTGAATTTGCCTTGCCACTCTTCGACCTCGCGCCGCAGCGACGTCACCCGGTCCTCTGCCGTGAGATACCGCTGCCGGTTCTTGAACTGGCTGTCGCGGGCTTCCTTGAGGCGCTGGACGGCCAGAGCTACCTTGTTCGGCAGGCCGACGACGCCGGAAAACTCTTCGGCAGCGACGTGGCCCGCTGCCTTGTCGATCACCGCATCTTGCTTCGCCACGATCCGCTTGTGATCCTCGACCCGCATCAGGCCGAGCATGTTCAAAATTCCCATCGTCATTCTCCTTCAAAATTCACCGGGCGGGTTGTTGGCGCCGCCCGGCTCCCTGCTGGTGGAAACTCACCCCGCCGCAGCGGTCGAAAACCGCATCAGCGCGCTGTTCTCGGCAGCTTCGATGTCGGCAATCACGTCATCCGGCAGCCCGCGCTTGGTCGCGGCGAACTGGTTGACCGCGCCCTTGACGTCGATCATGGTTTCCAGCTTCTGGATGCTGTCGAGGTGAGCGTCGACGACGGCGCGCCATGCCGGGGCTTCGTCATTGAACCCCTCGCCCATATCCTCGTCCGACCGGCCTTCCTGTGCGGTCGGGTTGTCGGGGGTGGCGGTGTCGGCGGGCTGGGCGATACGGAAAGCATCGTCGACCTCATCGGCGATGTCCGGCGCTTCCTGCCGCAGCCAATCCCGACGCTTGATGATGGCTTCACGCTCGGCCAGCGCGCGCAAAGCGTCCGGCCCATCGGCAGCATGCGCGCGACGGATTAGGTCGTCGGCAACCTCGCGCGCGCCGTTATCCGCGCGCCGATCGCTGACCTGTAACGGCTCGACGCGGTAGGGCTTGCGGCTTCCCTTGGACAGCGTGACCGCAGTCAATAGCGCCCCGTCGATGTGCGACATATGGCTGATGCGGATGCCGCCGATCTCCATCCCGGCCCACTTCACGGTCGGGTCGCAATAGAGCGTCAGCATCTTGCCCGGATAGGTCTTGGAGTCGGGGCCCCACGCTGCGACCATAACCCGGCACATCGACTTGCACGGCTTCCATGGCTTTCCGTCGTCGCCCTGATAGTGGACGCTGACGGGCTGCTCCTTGGCATCCCGAACATCAACGCGGGTGATCGTGACCGTGATCGGGCCCCCGACCAAATCGGCGGCATTCAATTGGTCTGATTTCGCCTCAATGACGGGCGTCATGTCGCTCAATGTCGGTCTCCTGATTGAGTGCGGGCGAACGGTCCGAAATGGCGGGCGGCGGCCGAGGCGTATGCCGCCGCTGCCTCCAATTCGTCTGTGAAATAACCAAGGTGGATCGGCCGACTGTCGACCACGATCTTCGCAACCCATCGCCTGTCGCGCTTGTGCCAAGTCACGCCTTTATGAGCCGAATATTCGCGCCTTCGATTGGGCGCGCTGTTCTGGGCGTTCTGGCGTGGCGTGACGCTCCGAAGGTTTTTCTTCCTATTATCTAGGGTGTCGCCGTTGATATGATCGGTCTGCATTCCCTTCGGGGTGCGGTTGATGATCCGGTGCATCAGAACAGTGGAGTATTTGCCATTCTCCTGCTTTTCGGACCGGGCCGCATAGAAAGTCCCCAAGTGGGTAGGGGAGGCATTCCATTTCGATGAGGATATCGCGTCGTAATCATCGTCATCGACGACCGCGAATTTGCCTTTAGTTAGTGGGATCAGCTTCATGCGTGCATCTCCCGCGAGACACGCTCAGTCGGGATCAAGCGCGCCCCGGATGCCAGCAACGCATCGAAAATTACTCTCTTGTCAGCAAGGTCATCTTCGAACTTTTGCGCGGCCGAGAGGATGGCATCCTCATAGGCGGGGATAAGCTCAACCCGCGTTGCAACCATAGGCAGACCGGCACTGTAGCTGACGAAGTCGATCCACTTGCGCTCACTTACGATCAAGCCAGTTTGACATTGCAGCATGAACTCAGCCGGGACTTCATCCCGAACAGTGTTTTCGATCATCGTCTGGATTTGAAGACGCTGTTTCCTTGACTTGCACTCGATCAAGCCATCCTCACCAACAAGGCCATCAGGAGAGAATCCGATTGTAAAACCGAACTTGTCGTTCGTGATGAAGCCGCATTCTTCGACCGGCGCATATTCGCGGGAGTAGACCATCCGCGCTTCCATCTCATCCTCGCGGCCGCGCAGAATGTCCCAGCTTTCAAAGCTCTCTTCGACGAACCCGGTGATGCGCTGTGCGAGCAATTCCCAAAGGTGCGAGCGGGCCTTGTCATTGTTCGCGACCTTGAGCGTCGGTGTCAGGATTTTGCTCATTTCGCTGGCGGTCAGAACGCCGGTCCGCAGCTTCATCCATTCCGCCGTGCCTTGCTCGACGTCATAATGATAGACGACGCGGCCCTTGTTCGGCTTCGGCGCCTGTTCCGGCTGATCGTCGACCGGCTCGGGAGCGATGTAACCGCGATCAAACGGGTTGTCGGTCATCATCAGAACTCCTCGCGCAGGCGCTCGCGCCAATCGTCAGCGCGCGCTTCTTCGGCGGCCGCTTCTCGGTCGCACCAGTGTTCGAAACATTCCTTGATCAGCCCGTCGTCTTCGAGCAGGCCTTCGCGCAGGAATGTCCCTGCGATCAGAGGCGTAATGTCGGTAATCTCGACCGATGCGGGTTCGGCGGGGTCGGTCAGCGTCTGCGGATAGCCGGGACGCCTGACGTAGGTCACCTGAACCTCTGCCTCGCATTCGAAGCCCCGGCTGTCGTGCCACATGACGGTGGTCTTGAAGGTGCCTGTCATCGTCAGAACTCCATCCGCACGGCAGGAATCTCTCCCGCGATGACCGCCATGACGATCTTCTTCGCCGTCTCTTCGTCTGCACCGCAGGAGATGATCGCGTCTTTGGCCTTGGTCTTGACGGCGGTGCGGTGAGCCTGATCGGCTTCGCGCTTCGCCTTGGCTTCGGCTTCCCGGCGTTCCGCTTCGACCCGCTCGGCCTCTTCGCGAGCAATCCTGTCACGTTCCGCCTGCGCTTCCCGTTCGGCTTTCTCGCGGGCCTCACGCTCGGCAGCGAGGGCCGCTTCATGCTGGCGGCGCTCTTCGTCCCGTTCGCGCTGGGCGGCTTCTTCCGCTTCCCGGCGCGCACGGTCGGCGGCTTCCTGTTCGGCGCGGGCAATCCGTTCCTGTTCTGCCTTCTCGGCGGCGGCACGGGCTTCCTCGGCGCGCTTCTCTTCCTCGATGCGGCGAGCTTCGGCCTCTTCGGCTTCGCGCTTGGCCTGTTCCGCCGCGACCCGATCAGCTTCGGCCTTGCGGAGCCGTTCCAGCTCTTCCGCCGCCTTCTCGGCCTTGATGGCCTGCTCCATCGCGGCGAGAAGATGCGCGACGGTATCTTTCTTCTCGCGCTCGGCTTCGTCCGCCCGGTCCTGAAACACGTCCGGATCAATCGCGATGTTATGGATGATCGTGCCGCGCTCACGGATGCTGTCGGACGTTTCGGACTGCTCAACGAAGCGCGATGACCGAAACATGGTGATGATGCGCTCGACTTCCGCCTCGCGCGCCTTTTCCGCTTCTTCCCATTCGGTGAGCGGCGCGCGGACTTCGACGGCCAGAGCCTCAAGCTGCTCCTTGATTTCCTTGCCCGCCGCATTGGCTTGGCTGACCATATCGCGCCATTGTTCGGTCAGACGCAGACGGTCCTTGTCGATAGCGGCCTTCTTGCTGCGAATTTCGGCCGCATAGGACCGCAGCGATTCCCGGCCTTTGCGCGTCGAGATGTCCACGTCCTTGGGCGCGTCTGCGGCCAGCTTCTCATACCAGGCGGTGAACTTCGCCCGGTCGAGCAGGACGATGCCCGGATCTTTCGCGACCGCCGTTGACAGGTCGGTTCCGGTTTCGGCCGGCACAATTTCAGCGCGCGGCAATTCAGCAACGTCGGTCACTTTACCTTCTCCATGTCAGGGGTGTTGGGGGTGGCGCGAGCGCGGACCGCATCGACAACCAGCTTCGCTTCCGCAGCGGTCATCATGCCCATGTGGCAGCGTTCGCGCGGAATGCCGGTCGCTTTGGACAGCCACGAATAGGCTTCGGGCCGCGTCATCTGCTTGGTGCGCCAGAGCGGGTCAAAGGCAGCGTGAGCGAGGCTGCGCGCCGCCCGCGTGACCGGGCCGCAAGGCGAACCCAGCGCGGCGGTCGTCCCCCTATGGCAACCACAATATGCGCCGCACTCGCAAAGCCAGAACGGCTTGCTGTAAAGGTCATGGCGGTGCGGGTAGATCGTGCGCCCATCGGTCAGGCTGGCGACTCCACCGCATTCGAGACACGTCGGCCCGCTCACTTCCCGTCCTCCCTGTCAGTGGTTTGACGGGCGGGAGCAGTCCATCTCGCGTAGATGCCCTCAGGAGGGCGTGCGGCTTCGATCAGGACGGCGGCGGGCAGTGCTTCAACCAGCGCCGCGACGATGCCTTCGCCTGTTGATAGGTCATAAAGCGGCTCGGCATGATCGAACGGCGCGCAGGCTTCGGCGAGCCTTGATTTCAGGTCTAGCGCGCATTGCCCGGCTGGGAACCACGCGGTGATGATCCAAGTGTGGCCGTGCAGCCGCCCATCACTGCCGGTATGCGCGCAGCAGATGTGCGTCGACACGCCGGTTGTAATCGAACCGGTCATACGAGTTGCCCCTGCCTGTGGCGGTCGGCGACGGCCTCGCGCATATGGGTGTAACGAGCCAAACCAGTGCCATCACAGGTATCGACGCCCATCTCTTCGAAATGGCGCCAACGAGCGGGATCGTTCACCCGACCGGCGTGCGTGCGCTTGCCCAGAACCTTCGCGGTGCGAACGATCTGCTCGACATGCCGCGAGCATTTCCAGTTCGTCGAGCCGCCGATGAAGACAGTCGTGATTCGGTCCCAAGGGATCGGTAGCAATTCTTGGCCGTCCTGACAGACAAAGGCGATGCTCCACCCATCAAGCCGTGGCGCGAAAAAATCGAACAGCTCCATCGTCCGCTGCGCTGACCCGACAATATCGGGAGCGGCAACGAACAGGCATTTCTCACGGTGATGGCTCTCGCGACCGAGCAAGCTATCGAACGCTTTGATATCGAGGCGTTTGAACCCGCCATTGTCAATAGCCCACGGTCGCGCCGGATCGCGCAGACGGTAGCGCGTAAGGGGCGTGAGCAACTGCCCAACCGGCACGCCAAGTTCGCGCTCGCACTGCGCCAAGTCCTGACCGTTGTCGAGCAACGCCATCACCGCTCTCCCTCAGGTTGACGGGAGGTGGCTTTCGAGATGGCGCGCTTCGCTGATTGCTCGTTGCAATGCTTGGCGGTCGCCTCGGCGCGCTCTTTGTTGGTCGTCGGGAACGGCGGGACCGTCGCGAGATAATCGCCGATTTCGTTGCACCAAACATCATAGAGGCGGAACCCCTCAAGCGAACGGCCGCAATAGACCACCTCGCAAGGTTCGGTGCCGACAATTACCCGCCTTTCATGCGGAATAACGCCCGTCATCATCATTGCTCTCCAGTGATTTGTGAGGGGTGAGAGGCGGAAAGCTCTCCGGCTTCGATCAGCCGTTCACGGACCCATGCGAGGCGCTTGGGGCATTCGTGTTGGGTGCTACGAGCGGCGCGCTTATTGTAGTCTGCCATGCCAAACGGGTAGACCCAGTCCACGAAATGCATCTGGCGCAAACCCTTGAGTTCGCCGCGCAGGCCAGTCCCGGCATTCGGGCATAGGCCCGCATCACGCGAGAACGGCTCACCATCCGGCGCCCCATTGGTAGCCCAATCATACCAAGCCTTGAGAAAGGCGATCAGGTCGGGACTCACAGCACCACCCCCCAGCCCGCCGCGACCACAGCCAGCAACCCAAACACAGCAAACCAGCCTGCGATTTCTCGCGCGGGGATGGTGCGGATGATGCTCGCGGGGTCGCGCTGGACTTCCTCTGCCGGGGCAAGCTGCATTTCCGGCGTCGGCGGATCGAAGGACGCGCGGTTATAGGCTTCGAGGGCGGCGGAAAACATCACGCCACCTCCCGCGCGAACAGCGACTTGAACCGCTCGCCGTAGCTGCCGAACGCGGCGCCAAGGACGGCTTCCAGCGGAAGTTCGTCGGCATCGCGATCAAGGCCAGCTTGCGCCATGCCTTCGCGCGTCCCCGCCTCGCAGGCGCCAGTGATCAGGCGGAAGTCGTTGATGTGGACGGTGCCGCGAGCATTGATCTCGGCGACAAGTTCATCCTGGTCGAAGCCATGCTCCATCGCCTTGAAGCGGACATCGCGCATGGCCTGCTCGATCGTCTCGCCGTGGGCGTAATACCCACCGCTCTGCGCGATCCAGCATTTCTTGAGATCAGCCAGCTCGCCGCCGCCGAAATAGGCCGCGCGGTAGAGAGTATATTCGCCCTTCGTCCGCTTCGAGCGGATGAGCATCGTGGAGCCGTCAATGGTGCGGAGGCGAATGCGCTCGCCGCGATATTGCTGGTATTCATCGGTCAGTCTGTTGAGATCGACGGAGCCGCCGTTGCTGAAGGTCGTGTTCTCGGGCAGCGTCGTCAGTCTGTTGAGATAGACGGAGCCGCCGTTGCTGAACGTCGTGTTCTCGGGCAGCGTCGTCAGGCTGCGGAGATCGACGTTGCCGCCGTTGCTGAAGGTCGTGTTCTCGGGCAGCGTCGTCAGGCTGTTGAGATAGACGTTGCCGCCGTTGCTGAACGTCGTGTTCTCGGGCAGCGTCGTCAGGCTGCGGAGATCGACGTTGCCGCCGTTGCTGAAGGTCGTGTTCTCGGGCAGCGTCGTCAGGCTGTTGAGATAGACGGAGCCGCCGTTGCTGAAGGTCGTGTTCTCGGGCAGCGTCGTCAGGCTGTTGAGATCGACGGAGCCGCCGTTGCTGAAGGTCGTGTTCTCGGGCAGCGTCGTCAGTCTGTTGAGATAGACGGAGCCGCCGTTGCTGAACGTCGTGTTCTCGGGCAGCGTCGTCAGGCTGCGGAGATCGACGTTGCCGCCGTTGCTGAAGGTCGTGTTCTCGGGCAGCGTCGTCAGGCTGTTGAGATAGACGGAGCCGCCGTTGCTGAACGTCGTGTTCTCGGGCAGCGTCGTCAGGCTGTTGAGATAGACGGAGCCGCCGTTGCTGAAGGTCGTGTTCTCGGGCAGCGTCGTCAGGCTGTTGAGATCGACGTAGCCGTAACCCTGGACGTCCACGCCACTGGCGGTGCGCTCGAAAGCGTAGCCACGCGCGTCGAGAATGGCGCAGAGCGCGTCAACACTGGTGATGTCGGTGACTTTGGTCATTGTCATTCCCCTCAGATGTGTTCGGAATGGTTGGCGGGCTCGCGGCAAACCGCCTCAAGCAGATCGACCACGCTGGCGAGACGGAGCGCGCCGAGATGGTCGCCCGAAAGCTCGCGGCTATCGCGGGCGCGGGTGAGCGAGACGAAGGCCGCATCAATGTGCGCTTCTTCGATTTCGGTGAGGCGGGTGGCGAGGGTCATGCCGACGCGCTCCAAAAGCCAGAGCCACGGATGAAACCGAAGGACCGGCTCGGCGTGTGGATGCAGGCGCCATCGCGGTCGATGCAAAGCTCGTAGCCGCCGATCCGCACGTAGGGATTGAAGCGCAGCGGGCCGTTGACGGTCCAGCGGGTGAAGAGCGAGAACTTCATGCCGCCGCTCCCATCACCGGGAAGCCCTCGTCGATAAATTCCTCGACGCTCGGCATGTGCTGGATCAGGATGGCGCAGACCTTGCCCTCGTCCGAACGCAGCGGCACCGGCGGCGTGTCGGCCATGAACCAGTCGATCAGGCGCTTCTCATATTCGCGACGGATGCCGCGCAGTTTCTCCGCTGCCTCGCCGCCGTAGCGACGAACATCGCCCTCGTAATAGACGGGCATCGCGTCGGGGATGCGCACGTCGAACACGCGCGGGTCAAAGCGCCAGTCCGCGATCGGGGCGCCGAGGTCGAGCAAGCGACCCGCGACCATGCGGAAGTCAACGCGCCGATCCTCGATCCCGTGGAACAGGTGGAAGTTGCGCGACCCGCAAACCCGCTCGGCATAGTCGAGCGTCTGGCGGAGGGTGTCGGCGGGGATGCGTTCGGGTTTCATGTAGGCTCCGTCGTGGTGACGGGGCCTGTATGGTGTGTAATTTCACACCTGTCAATTCACTTTAGTGTGCTTATTCACACTTTATTTTGAAATCGCCCCCAGATCGGCAACGACCTTATCGGTGATCCATTTGTCAATTTTCGCTTTCGTAGGATTGAGGCATCGACTTTCCACGATGACACGGTCCCCCGGCTCTTCGACGAAGACCACTTCAGCGCTTTCAGGACTGCTTCCGATAACGATGAATGGCACCGTCCCGGAATAGCCGCCAAAGCCATTCTTACTGTTCACAAAGCCGCAGGCGGACTCGATGTTCACCGTAACGTCGCTGAACTGAGCCGACGTGGGATCGCGTAACTGACGTTTGACCGGCGATTCATAATCGAAATTTGCCGGGCCGCTGCATCCCGACAAGATCGCCAGCGCAACCATTGCCCACTTCATGGCATTCCTCCGCTTGCTCTGTTAGCGCCGGAACAGTCCCCAAAACGATCGACGTTCCTCGATCCCGTAATGCCGCTCTGGCAGCGCATCGTCCGTGAGCGTCACGTCAATCACGACGCCGAGCAACCCCTTACCGGCTTCGTCGATGGATTTTATCGTCGCCGCAACCCCGCGACCTTCTTCATGGATAGCTTCGCGAAGCCAACTGCCCTTCGGGACATAGCCAATTACCCGACCGGCGTCATTTTCAACCCTAAGCGCGCGATCGTCATAAGGATTATCGCGCTCGAAGCATATCGCCACAGCCTCTCCGGAGTGGCAGCTTCGTATCGGATCCTGATAGTTACTCTCACCCACCAGCCCCACTGGATATATCTTCATCCCCCGCCATCACTCCGTTGCTTGGTCCAAAGAACGGGAGAGGCCCACTCCACCTCGACATTTTCCATGTCCGGAGCGTTGAGCGAGCGAAGGGTGAAGCGTCCAGGCGTGCTGCCTTTGGACAAAATCTTGAGATACGTGCCCCCTTCAACGGTTCGGATCGCGCAATATTCACCGATGGCTTTCTTGGGGATGCCCTGATTGCCGCGGCGGACATAAACAATGTCGCCGTCCTCGTATTTCGGGAGCATCGAAGCGCCAACGACAAGGAGAGCCATCATCGATCCATTTGCGCCGGGCGGACGCGGGACCGAAGGCGCATCGTGATCGTCGACAGCCTCAAATAGAACCTCGCCGCCTGCCCCGATCTTTCCGGCAAGCCTGATGTCGGGTTCCTCAATCAAGTCGTCGACAGACATGTCGAAAAAGTCGGCGAGCTTGACCAGCGTTCCGACGCGAACGTCATTCCGGGACTCGGTAAAGATGTCACGTATGGCGGTTTCGCCTAGCCCGGCCTGCTGGGCCAGCGGCTTTCTTTTGATGTTCTTCTCATCCATCAAATGTTGAAGCCGCCGCCTGAACGTGGCCATGTCGAACTCTGCCATGTGTGTTTTATCACACGCGACACTTGATAGGCGGTAGTCGGGATATTTCACACCTTGACGGTGTGTAATGTCACACCTATTAATCGCCAACATGGCAAGCATCCTCGATGACGTCGAAGCCTTCCTGAAGGCAAACGACATTTCGCCCACGGCCTTCGGCGACATGGCCATGAAGGACCGTCATCTCGTTCGCCAACTGCGCGAGGGCCGGTATCTGTTCCCAAAAACAGAAGCCAAGGTCCGCAGGTTTATGGCGGAATACGCCCCCACCAAAGCCGACGCTTCGGAGGCGGCATGAACGCGGTCGCTCCGATTGCCAACGTCGGGCACGGCGGCAACCGAAAGCCGGATCAAGAGGCAAATTTGCCCCTTGAACCTGTCGATGCGCCGGTCAGCAGCCCCCTTCCCCCACTCGTCGCCCCGGAAACGGCGAGCGTCCCGGCTGACCTTTCCCCCTCTTCGGTCAGCCGGGGCATTGATCGTCGCGCCTCGCAAGAACCGCCTTTTCCTGTCGTTCGCGGCAAGCAATCCAGTCCCGGCAATGGCACGCGCCTGCTGCTGAGCCAGCCCTTCATCGTCGAGGACATCAGCGATGACGAAGGCCCGCTCTTGGTCGTCAGCCCCCCTGAAATTCCTGCGCTTCGACCGGGATAGCGGACGCTGTGTGGATCACCCTGTTCATTCGAAACCCGTTCATGGAGGCTCTAATGGCTGAACTGTTCCAGTCTGTCGTTCCAAAACCCACCGCGTTAACCGAAGCCGAGTTCCATAGCGCTTTGTGCGCCGGACTGGCCCGCGTCGCATCGAATATCGGGCGCGGGAACCTCGCCGACAAGTCGGGCCGCACCACGCGGGCGCTTGATAAGGTATTCGCCGGAAGCATCCCGAACGGCAAAGGCTTGCTCGATTTCCTGCTCGCCGACCCTTCGACGCTGGACGAATTGCTCGCCCGCTACGGCTACCAACTCGCCCCGCTCGGACGGGAAGCCGTGCTGGACTTCGAGATCATCGCCGACGCTGCGGCGCTCACCGCCGAGCACACGCAAGCCATGCGCGATGGACGCCGCGATCACCGCGAGACGATCCGCATCGCCGACAAGGCCCGCCCTGTCGTGGCTCGATATCAGGGCATCATCGCCGAGGCCGACCAGATCAAGGGGGTTGGCCAGTGACCGCCCTCCTCTACCTCGTCATCTTCGCCGCCGGTGGCTTCATCGGCCTGATCACTGGCGCTGTCATCGGTGCAAATGCTCGTGACGACCTTCTGGACGAACTGGAAGCGGCGGAAGCTGAGATTGATCGGCTGCGGGGCGCCTGATGCTGGCCTCTCCCGCCTCACCCGTCATCATCGGAAACGCGACCCTGTATCTGGGGGACTGCAGGGAAATCATACCCGCGCTGCCACCTGTCGATGTCATTATGGCCGATCCTCCCTATGGGCAGGCCTATAAGGTCAACACCTTCCACAAGGGCGGAACGCGAGACAATGCCGTGGTCCAACGCAACGGCGGGACGCTTCTCGTTCGTCCGAACGTCCATGCCGAAATTGACGGCGATGATGAGCCGTTCGACCCGTCGCACCTCATCGACCTCGCCCCGAAGGTCTGCATCTGGGGATCACACAAGTTCGGCCATCTGCTCCCGCAAGGGCGCACGCTCGTATGGGACAAGGTGCAGACCGGGAAGATTCGCAGCCAAGGCGACGGCGAAACAGCTTGGACCAATGTCAACCCTGACGGCCCGCTTCGCATCTTCCGCCTTCTCTGGGACGGCCTTTGCGTCGGCAAGGGCGCTCGCCACGAAGTGACTGCAGGCCAAAAGCGGCTGCACCCGATGCAGAAGCCCGAAGCGCTGATGCGTTGGTGCCTCGAGCAAGTCGCTGCGACCGGCACTGTTCTTGATCCCTACATGGGCAGCGGATCGACTGGCGTTGCGGCTCTCAAGATGGGGCTCGGCTTCATCGGTATCGAATCGGTGCCCGCCTATTTCGAGATTGCCTGCGAACGGCTCCGCGACGTGCAGGCACAGATCGAAGAGGACGCCAAGCAAGGCCAGCTATTCGCCGGAGAGGCCGCATGACGTGGACCTCAACCCTCGCGCTGTGCGCCGCATCATCCGCCACTGCCGCCGGACTGACAGCCCTCTATTTCCGGTCCCGCCTGAGCGAGGCGAGAGCATCGGCCAACCTGTTCCGCATGTGGTGGGAACGGGACAGTGGCGAGATGATCATCGCCAAGGCGGAACTGGACCTGATCCGGCAGCAGCGGATCGATGCGGGCCGCCAATCCCACAAGGCCGAGAAAGCCAAATGCGCTGAAACCACCCGCGCGCTGGCGCTGAGCATCGGACGGCCTGATTTGGCCGAACGCATCAACGATCCACTGGACGATACGGGCCGGGGAGTAGCGCCCGTGTCGACCTCTGCGCGGGCGGGCTTCGGTTCGTCCGCGCCTTTGTCTCTTGATCCTGCGGCGGCTCAGCGGGCGCCGATAGAGGGCGGAACGGGCGGGACACTCAGCCCGGAGCGCCGGACAGGACATGGGCGTGGCCCTCTCCACGCGACGCGGCGGGCAAGTGACCGGAATGCGCCGGTCGATCCCTGCCGCCGAAACCATGCCGGTTATTCCGCCCCCGCTGATTTCACGATGAAAGGAGCCAACTGATGGCGAAGAAAGAACAAGGCGATAACGGCGGCGCGTTGCCCACCCCCGATTTCGAGCGCGCGATCAAGGTCATCACGAACGACCTCAATCCGCTGCTCGAAAAATCGGCCAAGGTTCGCGGCGATCAGGCTGCGGGCTGGAAGGTCATCGAAGACGACTGCCACTGCAACAAGAAGGCGGCGAAGGACTTCCACAAACTGCTCCGCATGGACCCGGAACTGCGGGACGATTATTTCCGCACCCTTCGCGGTCTGCTCGACGTGTCCGGTCTCGGCATAAGCCGCGATCTCGTTGACGAAGCCGAGGGCAAGGATGCATCGCCGGTTATTCCGACTGTCGACCGGACCCGCCCCGAACTCGCGACCGTCCAATAATGCGGTTGATGAGCCTCGACCTGTCGAAGCGATCGGCTGGGCTGACCGGCTGGGATGGCAAGTCCGCCCAGCCGGTCGTCCTGTCCAAGTCGCTCGGCTCCACAATGACCAATCACGGCATGGTGTTCGCCCGCCTGCATGGCGTGATGAACGACCTCAATATGGTCATCGGCGGGGTCGACGCGATCTATTGCGAGGAGCCGTTGCAGCCTCAGGCGATCCAAGGCCACACGACCTTTGACACGATCCTGCTGGCCTATGGTCTTTACGCCCATGCCGCCTCCTACGCGGAAGCGAAGGGCATCCGGTTCCACAGCGTCAACCAGACCGTCTGGCGGCGCTATTTCCTTGGGCCGATGAAGCGCGGAACCAAGCGCCAGACCTTGAAACAACTGGCGATCGAGCGCGCCCGCCAACTCGGGATCAGCCCGGCCAATGACGACGAGGCCGATGCGTTCGGCATCCTCGACTACGCCTGCGAGCGCGAAGGCTTGGTGCCCAACTGGCGCGCCAACGAAGTCCTGCGGCCCCCCCTCGGAGTATCAGCATGAAGCTCAAACCTGCCACCGAAGAGCAGACGATTACGCACGCCCATTTGTTCTGCGGCATTGGTGTCGGGGCTCGCGGGTTCAATCTCGCCAGCCCGCGCGTCGCGAATATCCGGGGCCGCTTCAAGTGCCTTGGCGGCATCGATGTCGACGCCGGGGCCATTCGCAATTTCAAACAAATGACCGGCGTTCCCGGGACCGTCATGGACCTGTTCGACCTAGAACAATATCGGTCCTTTCACGGCAAAGACCCATCCCCCGGTTGGCGCGAGGCAACCCCGCTCGATATCTGGATGGCCTTCGGGTCCGAGACGCCCGACGTCATGTTCCTGTCGGCGCCGTGCAAGGGCTTTTCCGGCCTTCTGGCATCCGCGCAGTCGAAGACCGACAAATACCAGGCGCTCAACGCCCTGACCCTTCGCGGCATCTGGCTCACGCTCGAAGCCTATAAGGATGACCCGATCCCGATCATCCTGTTCGAGAATGTCCCACGCATCCAAACGCGCGGGCGGTGGCTTCTCGACCAGATCATCGCCCTGCTTCGCAGCTACGGCTACAGCGTCAACGAGGATACGCATGATTGCGGCGTCATCGGTGGACTGGCCCAAAGCCGTAAGCGGTTCCTGCTTATCGCGCGCCATTCGAGCAAGATTCCGCCGTTCGTCTATCAGCCGACGCATCATCGCCTGCGCGGTGTCGGCGAGGTCATCGGCAAACTGCCGCTCCCGGGCGACCCGATCGCTGGCCCGATGCACCGCGTCCCTGCCCTGCAATGGAAGACATGGGTCCGCCTAGCCTTCGTGCCGGCAGGCAAGGACTGGCGCTCGCTGAATGACCTTGCCGTCGTTGACGGCCAGCTTCGCGACTTCGGCATAGTCCCGGAAGTCCCGTTGCGCGACAACGCGCTCGGAGTGAACCACTGGAACGATAGCGCGCCCGTCATCACAACGCACCGCGCGCCCGGGCAAGGCCGCTTCTCTGTCGCCGACCCGCGCGTTGACGCAGATTGGAATAGCGATGTTCTAGGCGTGCGCGATTGGGAGAAATCCACCGGGACTGTCGCCGGGCGCAATTCGCCAACGAACGGCGCATTCAGCGTGGCAGACCCCCGTCCCGGGTATGGGCCGAACACCCATCAGAATATCCTTGCTGTTGCCGGATACGATGAAGCCGCAAAGACCATCGGCAGCGCCGCCCATGTCGCTGGCGGGGCGCTAAGCGTAGCTGACCCCAGACCGGAAGGCCCCGACCGCGCTTCGACCTATGGCGTTCGCGAGTGGCTGGAATCGTCGGGCACCATTCAAGGTGAAAGCTTCCCGACCAATGGCGCATTCTCCGTTGCCGATCCTCGACCGGGCTATGGCCCAGCAACGCATCGCCACGTGCTCGGCGTCAATGATTGGGACGGCGCCCCGACTGGAACGATCAACGGCGACCCCAAGCCTTCCACCGGGGCGTTTTCGGTCGCGGACCCGAGGCCTAGCCAAGGCAATCAGACCTATCAGCAGTATGGCGTAAAGGAGTGGGAAGACACGAGCGTTGCGGTTAGCGGGCAATCGTCCCCGGGCGGCGGTCCCTACAGTGTCGCCGACCCGAGATTGAAAGGCAAGCCGCGCTTCAACAACACGTTCCGCATCGTGGGCTACAACCAGACATCGGTAGCGGTCGCTGGCCCGGGCGGCCCCGCTGGGGGTGCTGCGGTCGCTGATCCTCGCCCCGATGTCTACGCCTCGACCAAATACAAGGTCACGCGCATGGACGAAGCTGCGCGGACCGTCATCGGCGCATCGACGACAGGAGATGGCGCTTTCGCCGTTGCCGACCCGCGTCCCGACTGGAATAGCGATCGCCACGCCAATATTCTGCGCGTCACGCCGGATGATGAACCTGCGGGCACGATCACCGGCAACGCACATAGTGTCACCGGCGGCCAAGCCTGTGTAGCAGACCGCCGCGCCGCCGCCTTCCCGGTTCAAGACCCGCGTGCCTTCGGCGGCACGGCAGAACGCGGCCACTATCAGACCGGCGGTCATTATGGCGTCGTGGCTTGGCAACAGACCGGATACGCTGTCTCGGGCTCCGCCGGGCACGACAACGGCTTCAACTCGGTGGCCGATCCCCGGGAAGCGGCGCTCGACGCTGACCCCATTACCCTACCTCAACCGGAAGACCGTCTCGTCTGCCGGATCATCTCGACCGACAACACATGGCATAGGCCCTTCACGACGCTCGATTTGGCAGCGCTGCAATCGCTGTTCGATCCGGAAGAGGTCTTCGAGATCGACCCGAAGATCGGCGCCTACGTCCGCCGCTGGGAAGAGGCTTTCGACCTTAACGCGACGTCGGACGTCACCAAGCGCGAATGGATCGGCAACGCCGTGCCTGGCGCTGCCGCGACCGGCATGGCCGAAACGATCGGGGAGACGATCATCCTCGCCCGCATCGGTGAGACATTCCAGCTTTCCACTCGCGAAATCTGGGTAAAGCCCGGCGCCCTCGCCCTCGCGGTCGATAACGATCAACTCGCCTTCCGCATGGACGGAGGGCTCGCATGAAACCCGCCGCCCTCAAACTACAGCGCACGATCGCGCTCAAAGAGGTGGCCCGGCAACGGGACCAGCACGAAGGCCATCCGGTATCGGATCGCTTTCTGGCGGGCAAAGCGTCGGACCTGTCCGGGGCGACGGTCGAACAATGTCTGAAATGGATGAGGGAGGGCCGCGCATAATGCCTCCCGCTGGTTTCGATCCCGCTGTTCCGCTCAAGCAAACGGCTGCCCGCTTTGGCGTCTCGGTGGCCACCGCGCATAAGTGGCGCAAGAAGGCTGGATACCGCACGCCGCTGCCCGAAGGTCACTGGACCGACGCCGATATCCACCGGCTGCGGACCATGTATTCAGGGAGCAGCCTGAACGACATTGCTGCCGTGCTGGGGCGGTCGGTATCGTCGGTCAAATCGAAGGCCGTCTCGCTTGGCCTGCGCCGGTCGACGGGGCAATTCGCACCGGACAGGGCGCCCCAGATACGCGGGCGGGTTCAGGGTCAGGCCGACATGGCCGCCGACTACATCCGCTCGCACGATCGGACGCCGGTTTATCGCTGCGACCGGGAGGGCAATCCGAACCCCAAGGCGAAGTTCTGGAAATACGGATACGGCTCGCTCGTCCTGACCGAGGATGCGCTGATCGCGAAGGCTGAGCGCAAGGGGTGGAAGTCCGATGCTTGGCAGGAGATCGCGTGATGACGACGCACCGCCTTGGCGACCTCCTACCGGCCATCATCTCCCGCGCTGGGAAGATGAAGGCGTTTCAGGACATGCTCAACGAAATGCCCACCGGCACCGACCGGAAGGTTGCGATCCTCGATGCGCGGCAAGCCCACTTCATTTCCGACGAGGACTGCTCGCTTCTCATTCAAGCTTATGGGGTAGAAAATGACTGAGCAGGGCCAGATGCCCGACCCTCTGACGCCGCCCGACTGCGATCTTCGCGGGATGCCGTTCATGCCTGTGGACGTTATCCGCCTGCTCGACAGCGACCTATTCGCGCTCGCCACCGGCGATGAATTTCGTGCTGCCTTCACCCTCTGGTGCAAGTCCTGGCATCAGGTTCCGGCAGGCAGTTTGCCGGACGATGATCGCATTCTGGCGCACCTTTCAGGCGAGCGTGACAAGTGGCGTGACATGCGTGACATGTCACTAAAGGGGTGGATCAAGTGCTCCGATGGAAGGCTCTATCACCCCGTAGTTTGCGAGAAAGCGATGGAGGCTTTGCCCCGTCGAAGCGAACTCAAACAGCGAAAATCGGCAGAGGCGTCACGCAAGGAGCGTGAACGCAAGGATCGTTCCGACCTGTTTGCCGCCCTCAAAGCTATTGGAATTACACCGGAATTTAACATCAAGACTAAGGAGCTTCGCGAACTTGCGTCACAGCACAATGTCACAAATAGTCACGTGACAGGTGAGCGTGACATGTCACACCCTGTCACGGCTATAGACAGGGAGAGGGAGAGGGACTCTATTCCTTTTCCTAACGGAAAAGGCGCGGCCGAAGAAAAATCGGATGAATTGCCCTTGCCGTCCCCCGATCCCGACAAAGCATTCTGGGACGGCGCAAAGACCTATCTCGGCAAGTCCTCTGGGGGACTGATCGGCAAATGGTGCCGAGACTACGGGCAGGAAGAAACCGCGAAGGCGATCACCGCAGCCCAGATAGCTCGGGCGGTCGATCCGAAAAGCTACATCGAAAAGACACTGAGGCAGTCACGCTCAAACGGCGGAGAGGGCGGGTTTAATGGCCTGTGCTGACTGGAAGCCCGACAAGCCGGGCAAGCAAACCTGCCCGGAATGTAGCCACAAGCGGAAGAATAAGCGGGACCGATGTCTGAGCGTCACGAGGGACGGCGATGGTTGGAAATGGTTCTGTCACAACTGCGGATTCAAAGGGATTATCGGAAATGACACTTCATCAGCGGCACGTGGACTGGCTTACGGCTCGCGCGCTAGATCCGACGCTTGCCGAGCAGTTTGGGCTGGAAACGGTCAGCGACAACGGGGCAAACTGGCTGGTAGTGCCGTATCGCGAAGGCGAAGAAACGATCAACCGCAAGTGGCGGCTGACCAGCGAGAAGCGTCACAAGATGGACCCCGGCGCGCCGCTAGCGCTGTGGAACGCCGACTGCCTGAAGGACCCGAGACTGACGGGCGGACAGGCCCCGTTGGTGATTACCGAAGGGGAATGGGACGCGCTGGCGGCGATCCAGTCGGGGATACCCTTCGCCGTGTCGGTTCCGAACGGCGCGCCCGGCACCCCGACGCAGGACGTGGAGACGGCGAAACGATATGAATGGGTCGATCGTCACGCTCAGGCGTTGGCTGGCGTCAAAGAGTTCGTCATCGCGACGGACGCTGACACTGCCGGCCACAACCTCGCCGCCGATCTGGTCGCGCTGCTTGGCGTCGATCGGTGCCGTTTCATTGAATATCCCTTCCCCTGCAAGGATCTGAACGAGGTTCTGGTCGAGTATGGTCAAGAGCGGGTCGTCGAGATCATCACGACTTCGAAGCCCTACCCCGTCAAAGGCCTCTACACGCTCGACGACTTTCCCGAACGTGGCGAGGTCCGATCGTTCACGGTTGGGGTGGCACCGATTGCCGAACTTATTCGCATCGTGCCTGGCACGCTCACGGTCGTCACCGGCTATGCGAACATGGGCAAGTCGAGCCTGCTCAACAATGTCATTGCCCACGCGCTGAGCGAGCATTTCCCGGTTTGCGTCGCGAGCTTCGAAACCGACGTGAAGCCGATCCTCCGCGACGGCCTGCGTCAGGCGCTTATGCGGTGCGGCAAGCATGAGATTTCCAGCCGCGACACGTCTGCGGCTGATGCCCTCCTGCGCGACCGGCTCACCGTCATTTCACAGACGGTCGACGAGGACATGGAAATGGACCTCGACGAGTTCCTGCGCCTCGCCTCGATAGCAGTCCGCCGCCACGGTGCGAAGATGGTCGTGCTCGATCCATGGAACGAGCTGGAACACAAGAAACGGCACCACGAAAGCGAGACGGAATACATTGGTCGCGCCATCCGCTCGATCAAGCACTTCATCCGCACGCATGACGTGGCGTTCTGGATCGTCGCCCACCCTGCAAAGCCAATGCCCGGCGTTAAGTCGATCCCCGGCCTCTACGAGATCAGCGGATCGGCGCATTGGGCGAACAAGGCCGATTACGGCGTCACCTATCACCGCAAGAGTTTCGATCAGAACGAGGCCGAGATCGTCGTGACGAAGGTCAGGATGGGCCTGCCGGGTCGCCGCGGTAGCGCGAAGGTCACCTACGATTTTCGGACAAGCGAGTTCGTGGAAATCGTCGCATGACCCGCCCCACCGGCTACCGCTCCCCTCTCGCCCCTTATGCGGCGAACTTCAGGGAGGCCGACCCCGCAAACGGTCGATCAGCCGGGGCGAAGGCTTGGCATGAACTCGGCCTGCTGGTCGCCAATCCCGATCATTTCAGTTGGTCCGGGGCGACGCAGATCAAACAGCTTGCGGAAGAACTCTACGGAAAGCGGAAGGAGCGGAGCGAATGACCGACCCCATAGAAATCATGGCCCGCGCCCACTGGATCGCGAACAGCCGCCCGTCATCGCGCTCGTGGGACGAACTGAAGCCCAACGAGCGCACCCAGAAGCGAAACGCGATACGGACAAGCCTTCATGCGCTACGAGCGTCGGGCTTCGATGTATTCCCGCTTGAACCGACCGAAGCGATGTTGGCCGCTGGCGCCAACGAGACGCCAGACGAAGGTTCGGGATCGTTGGCTGCCTACGCCGATGCGGTCTGGGCTGCCATGACTGGCGTCGGGAGGGTGCAGGCGTGACGGCTCGCCCCCGAAAGCGCTGGATCATCACCCGCTGGGCATTCTTCCGCGACCTTCAATGGATCGTCGGCAAAGGCTGGACCGCTCGCTATCAGATTGAGGACACGAAGGCATAATGGACCACGACCCCGACAAGAACGGCTGGATGCCGATTGAGAGCGCGCCGACCGATGGCAGGGGTGTGCTGTTGATCGACGTGACCGCGGAAAAGCCAGAGGCCGGGATTGGCTTCTACCTGTTCGACGTTTGGAGCGCCCTCGATCCGGATGGGGAACCCGCGTTTGACGAGGAATTTTACCGATCGATGGTGTGGGTCAGCCCCACGCATTGGCAACCCCTGCCGGAGCCTCCCTCCCATGACTGACATCGACCCCGACATCCCCAGCCCCCGCGAGCGCGAGATGGAGCAGGCGGCCGACAAGTTGGCCCGCGCGCTCCTGCCGGCCGACCCCGTTGCGGCCATAGAAGCCGTGAAGGCCAAAGAGGACGCGCGCCGGACGAAGCTTCTGCGACAGACCCGTCTCGACGCGAAGGAGGAAGCCGAGCGGGAAGCGGCCCAGCTTGAAATCCGCTCCGGCGTCTTTGTGAACGTCGGTGACGCTGTCGTCCCCCCTACCCCCGAATGGCTCGGCAAGCACGAAACCCGGCCCGTCACCGTTCAGGCCGATGGACAGGGGCACCATGCCCGCTCGGTCAAGACGGTGCGCCGTGTGTTCGTCACGCCGGTCATCAGGGCGCATCGTGCGGGCCATATCGACGAGCGCCAGCTACGGGCCTGCACATGGTATGCCGACCGATACGAGCAAACCGGGCTGGACGGACGGGTCGCGAAGGGATGCTTTGAACCCCGGATTGCGTCGGGCCTCATGGGCGGCGTCGCGTTCACCGATCGCCAGGTTGAAGCGATGGATGATATGCGGGCTGTGCGGAAGATGATCCGGGCGAACTGGCGCAAGTTCTTCGACCTCGTGGTTTTGAACGAGATCGGGGTGAAGCGCGCCGAGCGCATGGCGCAATGTCGCCGGGATAGCGGGATGCTGACGCTGCGGACGTGCGCGGATGCTGTCGCGGACTGGTTGGGGTTGTGATAGGAGGCGGTATGACCGAGACGAATGAATCCGAAGGCTTGCTTGCCTTCCTGCGAACCGAAATTCCCACCGCCGAATTGGCGACAGCCTTGAAGGTTATTCAGGCCTTTAAGCAATGCGAGGGCGTCGACGAATGGATGCAGCCGTTCGAGAAATGGGTGCGCCTTGAGCAGTTGGAGGACTATCTGCGCCTGTTGACGGGGACCGAGGCGGATAACGTTGACGACGACCGCGCGATTAAGTTTCTGCGCGCCGTAAGGAGCGAGTCATGAGCATGACCCTGAAAGCCCTCATGGACAGCCTGTCCGAAATGGCCGAGCATCTGCCAGAGAGTGCCGTCGTGTCGATCAACGGCGAGACCATATCCGACGTGCGGATCACGATGCTGAACCCCATTGCCGAGTTTGGCGAAGCGTATGGCCGGATCGACAAGGCGATAGACCCCGGTCGCCGGAAGGTCGTGGACATCAGTGTCAACGGGCGCGAGCCGCCCGAGTTGCCGGTCGCGCGTTATCCGTATCAGAGGATCGAGCGATGACCGACCTCGATAAAGCATGGCGCGAGTTCACCGACGCGGTTGCGGAGGCGCTGCGGATTCCGGCGATGCTGGATTGGCTGGCGGCCCAGATCGACAAGCTCCCATCTCACAAAGCGGCGAAGGCAAGAGAGGCCGCGCGCATTGAGCAGGCTAGGCGCGAACAAGGCTGGCGCGAGGCCTTGTTCCGCTCCGATTGCGAAACGCTCAACCAGAAGATCGCCATAGCGTTGGATGCCGGTCGCCCGCGCATCATCCCCGGCCACATAATCGACCAGAGGATCGAGCCATGAAATCCCCCCTCGAACGCGCCGCGCGTGCCCTTTACCGCCTTCATGATGCACCGCCGCAAGACCTACTGGATCGGCTCAAGGCTAGTGCCGACGAAGAAGGGCTTGCGGAGGAACTGGCCGAGGAGGACGAGGTTTGGCCGAACTATGTCGCCGACGCCCGCGCCGTGCTCGAAGCGATCCGCGATGTTGACGCTGGAAGTCCGGCCATACTCGTTGCGGGCAAGGAATCGCTATATTCGTGCTCGGAAGACCCGGAATTGGAAGACGCGCGCAAGTGCTTCCACGCCATGATAGACGCAGCTCTCAAGGAGGGGTGAGATGCTGCGCTGGGTAAAGGACGGCCAGTTCACCGAATGCTGGCACGCAATGAGCGGCAACCTTGAGATTGGCCACGTCCTGCGTCGTTCTATTGACGGCCAAGTGGTCTACAAGGTCGATGCTGTCTCGACGCGCTGGATCACCAAGGGCCACGGCGAGGTCGCCAGCATCGCCAGCGGGAAGCGCGCGATAGAGCGGGCTTGGCAGGCATGGTGCAATCTGGCAGGACTGCAATCGTCCGACCCCGGCAGGACGTAAAAGCGCGGCCCTATCTGCGATGCATAGCGGAGACAGGCCAAGTCGCCGGGAAGCCTAAGCGCCCCACCCCCTCAACCGATGATACAGCGCTGCACACGCCAGCCCGATAGCCTTGGGCGCTCCGACCCTGCGATAGCGCGTGATCGTATTGGCTGTGACGCCGAGCATTTCGGCCGCCCTCGCTCCGCTGATGCCCATATCCCGAAGCCATTGCTGGAAATCTGCTGCCGTCATATCCGCATAATAGCGATGTTGGCTCGGTGTTTCATCCGCATTTTTGTGATATTGGCGTGGGAATTGCTAACGATCAGCGCCGTTCGCCATTCATCGGGAAAGAGCGCATTGACAATCTTGGCCCGATAACTGTATCTCCCTCACCGTAATGAAAGTTGCGCCTGCAACGAAACGGGTCGGCCAAGCGCCGGCCTTTTTTGTGGGCGATGCGCGGCCTGACTGACGCACACTCCCCCGATCGCTTCGGCATCGAGGGCGCTCCCTAACCGGAAGGCGGGAGTAGGTCGGGCCGCCACCGTCCCCGCGCAATGAATTCGGCCCGCCTGATCTGAACCGATACCGATAGCGCACGTCAATGCGCGTTGCCCTAACCCGGCTCGGGCGTGAGGGGATGTGAAGGCCGTGCCTGCTGTGGTGGCAGGCGCTGGTGGATGGAAGGATGCCACCGGGTCGGCCATCACCGACTTCGACGGAGGCGCAAGGGCAATGGGCTGGGCTCGAACGTCGCGACATGAACGCGGCTACGGGACGGCGTGGGATAAACTGCGCAAGCGCATCCTGAGCCGAGACAAGTATCTGTGTCAGACGTGCGCCCGCAAGGGTCGGCTGACCCCGGCTAATGAGGTCGATCACAAGAAGCCGAAGGCGAAGGGCGGCACGGACTCCGAGGATAACTTGGAAGTCATCTGCTCGCCCTGTCACAAGGCAAAAACATCCGCTGAGAATGGCCGGTCAACGAAAATGAAGATTGAGATCGGCACTGACGGCTGGCCCGTCGCTGATTGACAGAATTATTCGGGCCGGACCCGCTGTTGGAAGCAGCGTCCCGGCCCTCACCACAACCTGTTGAGGAGGTTCCGGCTATGTCGGGAGATACAAGGCTTGCGTCTTGCGCGCAATGTGGCGCACCATTCGCTGTCAATCGAAGGGGACGACCGCAGAAGTTCTGCCGGGTCCAATGCGGATGGGCGTTTCACTCCGCGAAGCGGCCGAAGGCAACCCGTCCTGTGGTGGAGTGCGCTCACTGCGGCAAGCCGTTCCAGAGATTTAATGCGCTCAACACCCTATGCAGCAACGCCTGCAAAGTAGCCGCATACAAGGCGCGCAATCCAGATCTCGCGGCCGAGAGCAGGGAAAGGGAACGAAAGGCCGCGCGAGCATCGGCTAAGGTTCTGGCTTTGATTGCGAAGGAGCGCCGGTTGTATCGGCGTTGGTCAAGAGAAGCGAAGCGCCGCCAGAATGAAAAGACCCACCGCCCTTGCCTCGACTGTGGCGCGACGATGCCGGTAGAGAGATGGGTGGTGCGATGCCAGTCGTGCCGGGCAGAAGCAAAGAGACGCACGGTCTCGAACTACAAGGCTTCGCCAAGCGGACGGGCCATGAAGGCGGCATGCAAGGCGCGGCGCAGAAGCCGACTGAAGCAATCGAAAATCGAGGCGTTCGATCCCTTTGAGATATTCGCCCGAGACGGATGGCACTGCCATATGTGCGGATGCAAAACTCCGAAGTCCCTGCGGGGAACCTTTGAGGACAACGCGCCTGAGTTGGACCACCTGGTCCCGTTGGCCGCAGGCGGCGAGCATTCGCGGCGGAACACGGCTTGTTCGTGCCGGAAATGCAACCTTGAGAAGGGCGACAAGCCGCTCGGGCAACTGCGACTGATCGCATGAGGGGCGGGGGAGGTCCAAAATCGAGGGCGTTTCGCTCTGGGACCGATGCCGACCTGAAATTTCCGCGATGTCGGATTAAATGTTTGGAGTTTTCAATATGGCAACGAGAGGCGCGAAGCCGAAGCCCGCGCATCTGCGCCTTATCGACGGCTCTCATCGCAGCGATCGTCACGGAGCGAAGGAAGATGTTTCGGCTGTCGTCGAAGCGACCCAAGGCATTTTCGGCGTGCTTCAACGGCCCTCGTATCTGAAGGGCGAGGCGCGCAAGGCGTGGGACCGATACATCGCGCCCATGACCTGGCTCGACGCTTCCCGCGAACCGTCGGCAATTCTGTTCTGCGAACTGTGGCAAGAATTTCGCGACGGGCCGCGCAGTTTCAACGCGACCAAGCACGCGCAGCTTCGGCACCTGATGAGCGAGCTCGGTCTGACGGACGAGCGCAACCGCGGCGGCGCGGATCAAGCAACGAAGCGTGACGAGTTCTTCGACTGACCGGGCAACAGCCTATGCCGAGCGGGTCATCGCCGGGTCGGTCGTGGCCGGGCCCCATGTCCGCAATGCGTGCCGCCGCCATGTCGACGACTTGGAGCATGGTCCCCTCCGGGGCTTATACTTCGACGAACAGGCCGCCGATCGCGCGATCAGGTTTTTCGAGACGAAGCTGAAACTGAGCGAAGGCCAGTTTGAAGGCCAGCCGCTCGTGCTCCACGAGAGCCAAGCGTTCATCGTCGGGTCCATCTTCGGATGGAAGCGCGAGAGCGGGATGCGCCGGTTCCGTCGAGCCTATATCGAGCAGGGAAAGGGCAACGGCAAATCGCCGCTCGCCGGGGGTATCGGTCTCTATGGGCTGATGGCCGATGGCGAAGCGGGCGCCGAAATCTATTCGGCCGGCGCGACCAAGGATCAGGCGGCCATCCTGTTCCGCGACGCGATCAAGATGCGGGACCAGTCTCCCGAGATCAAATCGCGGACGGTGACGAGCGGCGGCGAAGGCAAGGAACACAACCTTGCCTATCACCGGAAGAAGTCGTTTTTCCGCCCCGTCAGCCGGGAGGCACGAAAGACCGGCTCCGGCCCTCGCCCCCATATGGCGCTGTGCGACGAGGTGCATGAGCATCCCGACCGCGGCGTCATGGAGATGCTGGAGCGCGGCTTCAAATTCCGCCTCCAGCCTCTTTTGCTGATGACGACGAACAGCGGGACCGATCGCAAGTCCATCTGCTGGGAAGAGCATGAGCACGCAATCCGCGTGGCGGCCGGTAACCCGCACGCCAAGGATGACGATCCTACCTATGTCGGTGAGGTCATCGACGACACGACGTTCTCGTTCGTATGTGGTCTCGACAAAGGCGATGACCCGCTTACCGACCCGAGTTGCTGGGCGAAGGCGAACCCGCTGCTCGGTGTGACGATCACTGATGAATACCTCGCTGGGGTGGTCGCGCAGGCCAAAGCGATGCCGGGGAAGCTGAACGGCATCCTCCGCCTGCACTTCTGCAAGTGGACGGATGCCGAAACCGCGTGGATGACGCGCGAAGCGCTGGAACCCTGCCTCGCCGAATTCGACCCTGCTATCCATCACGGCAAGAAGATCGTCGAAGGCATCGACCTTTCGCAGAACCGCGACCTTACCGTGAAGGCCAGCGTCGTCGAAACCGGCAGCATGGACGTCGAGGTCATCGTCGAGGACAAGGCCGAGATCGTCTCGAAGCCGACTTATGATTGCTGGATCGAGGCGTGGACGCCGGGCGATACGGTCACGGCCCGCGCGCTTCGTGACAAGACGCCCTATGATTTATGGGTGCGCGAAGGGCATCTAAGCGCGCCGCCGGGCCAGAGTATCCGCTTCGATCACGTCGCTCAGGCGCTCGCGGATGACACGCGGGACTATGACGTCACACTGGTCGCCTACGACCGATACGCCTTCAAGCGGTTCGAAGAGGAATGCGCGAAGCTTGGTCTCTCGATCGAGTTCGCAGAGCACCCGCAGGGCGGCACGAAAAAAGGCAAGCCGACCGAGGCTATGAAGCGGGCCGCGCAGGCGGAAGGCAAAGAGCCGGAAGGCATGTGGATGCCGGGATCGCTTCGCGAACTGGAAGACGCGATCCTCGAAGGGCGCATCCGGTTCAGGCGCAATCCGGTCCTTATCTCGGCGATGATGAGCGCGGTCACCGACGAAGACCGCTGGGGAAATCACTGGCTCGCGAAAGAGCGGGCCGCGAACAAGATCGACGCCGCGGTGGCGATTTGCATGGCGATAGGCGCCGCGATGGCGTGCGAGAATTTGAACGCCCCCTCTTACGAAATGTTCGTTCTCTAGGAGAACCCAATGGAAAACAGGGCTTATTCGCTCTTGTCGGTCAAAGCGATCGACGAGGACAAGCGGGTTATCGAAGGCATCGCCAGCACTCCGTCACCGGACCGCATGGGGGATATCGTCAACCCGAAGGGGGCGAAGTTCAAACTGCCGATCCCGTTCCTCTGGCAGCACAATCACGATCAGCCGATCGGCCACGTCGTCGCGGCGAAGGTCACGAAGGAAGGCATCTGGTTTCGCGCTGAGATTGCGAAGACTGACGAGCCCGGCAAGCTGAAGGATCTGCTCGACTTCGCCTGGCAGAGCATCAAACTGAAGCTCGTCGCTGCGGTGTCGATCGGGTTCCGGCCCCTGAAATACGCCTACATCAGTGACGGCGGAATCGAGTTCGACGAATGGGAATGGTTCGAGCTCAGCGCGGTGACGATCCCCGCGCAGGCCGAGGCCACCATCGACGCCGTGAAATCCATCGACGCCGCGCTGCGCAAGGCCGCGGGCATCGTCGACCAGCAATTCGAGCGCACCCGGAAAGCCGCGTCAGGCATCCGGATCATTCGCTCGAATATCACCCCTCCCGCGTCAGGGAACGTCTCCACGAAAACCGGCCCCAAGGAGGGGCAAAAAGCCATGAAGAATATCGGACAGAAGATCGAGGAGCTGGAAAACCAGCGCAAGTCGATCGCCGACAAGATGCAGGAAATCCAGCAGAAAGCGATGGACGCCGGTCGCTCCAAGGACGCCGATGAGCGCGAGGAGTTCAACGAACTTCGCGACCAGCTCAAGGCTCTGGATGCCGAAATCGAAGACCTGAAGGACATCGAGGCGATCCATGCCCCGACTGCCAAGACGGTCGATGACAAGGCCGACAAGACGACGCAGCGCCGCACGGTGCCCGCGACCGTCAAGTCGGAAGTCGAACCCGGAATCCGCTTTGCGCAGCTCGCCAAGATCAAGGCGATTTCGCGCATCGATATCATCCCGCAGGTCAATGTGGCCGAAAAGATGTATGGTCGGGACAGCGAAATCACCGCGATCGTCAAGGCCAACGAAGTCGCCCCCGGCACCAATGCGTCGGGCAACTGGGCTGCCGATCTCGTTTCGGCCGAAGGTGGTATCGCGGCCGATTTCGCGAACTATCTTCGCCCCTCGACGATCATCGGCAAGTTCGGCCAGAACGGCATCCCCGCTTTGCGTATGACGCCGTTCCGTCGCCCGCTGGTTCTCCAAACCGGCGGTGGCGCCGGTTACTGGGTCGGCGAAGCCAAACCCAAGCCGATGACCGCGTTCGACTTCGATCGTTCGACGCTCGATCCGCTGAAGTGCGCGACGATCGCCGTCCTTTCGATGGAGAATATCCGCGACTCGTCGCCGAGTTCGGACATGATCGTGCGCGATGAACTTCGCAACGTGCTCGTGTCGCTGCAGGACGTGGCGTTCGTCGATCCGGCCAACAACGGCTCGATTGGCGTCAAGCCGGCAAGCATCTTCTACGGCGCCCCGTCGATCGTGGCCGAAAGCTACAGCGACGAAATGGACGTCATCCTCGACGTTCGTTCGCTGCTGCAGAAGTTCATCGACGCGAACAACCCAGCGAGCCAAGCTGTGCTGATCATGCAGGAAGGCACCGCGCTTGCGGCTTCGCTGATCCTGAATGCGCTCGGCCAGCGCGCTTTCCCGGAACTGAGCATGCGCGGCGGTTCGCTGCTGGGCATCCCGGTCATCACGTCGGAGAACGTGCCGGATGGCGTTGTCGGTATCGTGAACGCATCGGACATCTTCATCGGCGACGATGGCGAAGTCACGGTCGATATGAGCACCGAAGCCTCGCTCGAAATGAAGTCGGTCCCCACTCAGGATCCGACTGCTCCGGGCACCGGCGCGAGCCTCGTTTCGCTGTGGCAGAACAACCTCGTCGGCTTCCGCGCCGAACGCACGGTCAACTGGAAGCGCCGCCGCGCAAGCGCCGCCGCTTACCTGACTGGCGTGGCATGGGGCGGCGCGGTCAACCCGAGCTAATCCGGGTCGCATGAACGGCGGGCGGTCTTCGGGCCGCCCGTCTTTTTGGAGGAAAATCCATGGTCGATATGGTCGCCACGAGGAATCTCAAATACGGCACCCGCCGCCTTATGGCCGGCGACCCGTTCGAAGCGCGCCACGATCGCGATGCGCGCCTGTTGGTCGGGATCGGCAAGGCTCGCTATGCCACCAAAGTTGCTGTCGCGTCGGACAAGCCGGTCGTCTCTCGCCCGCTGGCCACGCCGCAGGCGCCCGCCGCCGTCGAAGCCGACGAGCGCCCCGCCCTGCGAGCGGAATATGAGACGAAGCTGGGCAAGAAGCCTTTCGGCGGCTGGTCGGCCGATGTCCTGCGCGAGAAGATCGCCGCTGCGGGCGAAGACGACGCCTGATGCGCGTTCTCGGCCTGCCGATCCCCTTCACCGCTGATTGGGGGAGGCAGAAATCTCTTTCGACGGTCAACGAAGGCCGCGGCTGGTATCGCATCTTCGAATCGTTCGCGGGCGCATGGCAGACCAACACGGTTGTCGATTACGACACCGCGCAGTCGAACCATGCCGTCTTTTCGTGTCAGACGTTGATCGCGTCCGACATTTCGAAGATGCGCGTGAAGCTGACGGCGCGAGATTCGAACGGCGTTTGGCAGGAAACCACGAACGGCGCCTATTCGCCGGTGCTGCGCCGTCCGAACCATTTTCAGAACCGCATCCAGTTCTTCGAAAGTTGGGTGCTGTCGAAGCTCCGGCGCGGCAATTCTGTCGTCCTGAAGCAGCGCGACAATCGCAATGTCGTGACCGGCCTCTATGTGCTCGACTGGACGCGCGTGCGGCCGATGATCGCCGACAATGGCGATGTCTTCTATGAATTGCAGGATGATAAACTCGCCGGAATCGGAGAGACGGTTTATGTCCCGGCTCGCGAGGTCATCCACGACAGGTTCAATTGCCTTTTCCACCCGCTGATCGGGGTGTCTCCTATCTATGCCGCCGGTCTTCCCGCGATGCACGGTCAGACGATCCAGCAGCAGGCGACGAAGTTTTTCCAGAACGGCGCGCGGCCGGGCGGCTTGTTGCTCGCGCCGGGCCGCCTCGATCAGGAAAAGGCCGACGAGCTCAAAGCAAAGTGGAAAGACGCTTTTACGGGCGCCAATGCCGGAATGGTCGCCGTCCTTGCAGACGGCTTCAAATATGAGGCGCTGGCGTCGAACAGCGACGAAAGCCAGTTGATCGAGCAGCTCAAATGGACCGCCGAGCAGATTTGCGGCGTCTATCACGTCCCGGCCTTCCTTGCGGGTGTCGGCGCCGAGCCCAACTATAACAACGTTCAGAACCTCACGCTGCGCTATTATTCCCAATGCCTGCAATCGCTGATCGAGGCGATCGAGCTGTGTCTCGACGAAGGCCTCGGCATGGGCGAGGCGATCGGGACCGAGTTCGACCTCGAAGCCCTGCTACGGATGGACACGAAAGCCCAGATGGAGGTCGTGACCGGCAAGAAGGGCATTGCCACCCTCAACGAGCAGCGCCGGGATCTGGGCTACGGCCCGCAAGACGGCGGCGACACGATCTATCTCCAGCAGCAGGACCATAGCCTCGCCGCCATCGCGGCGCGCGACCAGCAGTTGATCGAGGGGCCGCAGGAAGCGCCGCCCCCGGCAAATGACAATCAAATGGAGTTGCAGGCCGCGCGCGCGCTCCAGGCAATGACCAAGGGGCTAACGTGATGTTCGACGGTGAAGCCTTCGGCAAGCAGATGGTGGGCATTGTCCGGTCCTATGTGGACAGCGCTGTAGCCCCGCTGGCTGCTGAGAACAAAGCCCTCGCGGCTCGCATCGCGGAGCTGGAAACTCGTGAGCCCGTCCCCGGCCCCCGCGGGGAGAAGGGCGAGCAGGGCTTGCGCGGCGACCGCGGCGAGACGGGCATCGGTCTCGCCGGCGGCTTCATCAACAAGGATGGCGTTCTCGTCGTCACCTTGTCGTCGGGCGAGGTCAAGGAATTGGGCGTCGTTGTCGGCAAAGATGGCGAGCCGGGCGCAACCGGACCGGAAGGGCCGCAGGGACCGGCAGGCGAGCGCGGCGACCCTGGAGAGGCAGGCAAGAGCGTCGAGATTGCCGAAGTCGTCGAAGCAGCCACGCCGGTGATCGAAACCGTCATTGCCAAGGCCATCGATGCCCTGCCGAAACCGAAGGATGGCGAGCCGGGGCCCGCCGGTCCCAAGGGCGAAAAAGGCGATCCCGGAGAGCCTGGCGAAAAGGGTGATCCCGGCGAAGTTGGTCCGCAAGGCCCGATCGGCCCCGCTGGTCCGAAAGGTGACGCGGGCGCGGTCGGCGAGAAGGGCGACCCCGGAGAACGTGGCGAAAAAGGAGAGCCAGGTCAGGACGGGGCTATTGGCCCTGCTGGCGAGAAGGGTGAAATGGGGCCGCAAGGCGAGCGCGGCGAACCGGGCATCCGCGGCGAAAAAGGCGAACCGGGCGAAAAAGGCCGCGACGGCATGGACGTCGACGACATCCGCGTGACGCAGGATGGCCGAAATATCGAAATGCGGTTCGTCGTCGGCGACGCTCATTATGTCTCCGAATTTGAGCTTCCTGAAGGCCCTGCTGGGGAGAAGGGAGAGACGGGCAATGAGGGACCTGCCGGTCCTGTCGGCCCTCAGGGCGCGACCGGCAAAAAGGGCGCGGATGCTGATATGGAGGCGGTTGAGAAGGCCATTGCCGATCAGGTCAAGTCGGCTGTCGAAGCCCTGCCTCCGGCGAAGGACGGCGAAGCGGGCCGCGGCGTCAGCAAGGCGCTGATCGACCAGAACGGCGAGCTTGTGCTGACCTATTCGGATGGTGCGACCGAAAGCGTCGGCGTCGTGAAAGGTAAAGACGGCGAGCCGGGAACGACGTTCGACTTCGACGACTTTGATCTGATCGAAGATGACGATGGCATCAAAGCCCGCTTCACGCACGGCGACGTCGTGAAGGAAATCCGCCTGCCCGTTCCGCGCGATTGCGGCGTCTGGCAGCAGCGGGCCTATAATCGCGGTGACGGCGTGACCTTCGCGGGATCGTTCTTCATCTCGCAGGCCGACGACAACCGCGAGAAACCCGAAACGGGCAAGGCGTGGCGGCTTGCCGTGAAGCGCGGCCGGGATCGCAATGATCCGGTCAAGACCGCATGAGGCGCCTTGAAATCGGCCCCGGCAGCCACCCGCTACCGGGGTTCGAAGCCCTCGACATCGTAAAGCGCCCCGGCGTCCAGCACGTCGGGAACGCCGCAAGCCCACCCTTCGCGGACGAGACGTTCGATGAGGTCTATTCCTCGCATTGCATCGAGCACATCAACTGGTTTGAAGTCGAGGCGGCCATTGCGCATTGGGTCCGCATCCTGAAGCCCGGCGGCCTGCTCGAAGTCCACACCCTCGACGCGACGAAATGGATGCGCGCGCTGATCGAGTTCGAGGAAACGGGTGAAACCGAAACCAAGGCAGGAAAATGGCGCGCGGACCTGCACGGTTATGATCCCTATGTCCACGCGGTCGGACGGATCATGTGCTATTCGAAGAAGGGTGACGGCGGGGCGAACATGCACCGCGCGATCCTGACCCCGCGCTATCTGCGCCGGTGCTTCGAGCGGGCCGGATTGGTCGAGATCGAGACCGTTGCCGAGCCGCGCGGCGACCTCAAGCACCGCATGGTCAACATGGGGCTGCGGGGGCGGAAGCCGCATGGGGGCCAACAATAATGGGCATTGCAGTTTTCTTCTGCGAGCAGACGGGCAAGAAATCCTATCATCGGGGCTTCCGGTGCGATGCTTGCGATCATCGTCACGACGAGCCGTGCTCCGAAGCTGACCATGACGCCTATTCGAATGACGGCGAGCGACCGGAGCGCGAATGCGTATGTGGCCAGAAGGTGCGCGTTAATTCGTGGGGATCCGATACGGAGATGCGCCGCGTCGATACCGGCGAACTATTCAAATCTCACCGCGATCTACCGCCGGGCGCGATCTATGAGGCAATCCCATATTACGACGGTGAGCCGAATAATTGGCGGCAGTCGAAGCGGTCGGGCGGCAGGGAATATTTTATCAATCGTCCCGGCGTGGATGGTCGCATTCTCGTATGTGTGTGCCCGGACGGACACGCGTGGACGATCGACGCACGCGCCAGCAACTGCACGATGAAGGATGATGACGAACATTGGTGCTGGTGCCGCCACGGAAAGCCTGAGGATGGCACTCTCCATGTCGACAAGAACGGCCTCACTTGCAAGGCCGGCGCTGGCTCGATCGATACTGGCAAGTGGCACGGTTTCCTTCACAACGGCGAATTGAAACAGTGCTGAGCGTCCGCACGCTGGCCGACATGGCCCGCATCATCACGGCGAACCTGCACCGGATCGACCGCAACTCCTATGACTGCATCGTCGGCGTGCCCCGGTCCGGCATGATCCCGGCGAGCATCATCGCGACGCAGCTGCAAATGCCGCTCGCCGATGTCGAGGGATATGGCCGGGGCATCGTTCATGGCCGCTCTGGTCGCCCTGTAGCGGCCGGCAAGCGCGTCCTGCTGGTCGATGACAGTTGCAACAAGGGCGGCGCGTTCAAGCGTGCTATCGCCATGCTGCCGAAGGGAACGAAGGCAACGCGCCTCGCCATCTTCGGTCCCTATCAGGTGGTGCCGGAATCGGTCTGCGATATGTGGTTCGAGACGGTTCACGGCCCGCGCGTGTTCGCGTGGAACTGGACGAAGCACATTCGCCTGCCGCGCTGGGGGTTCGACTTCGACGGCGTGCTCTGCCGCGACAATACGAAGGCCGAGAACGACGACGGCCCCCGCTACGCTGAGTTTCTGGCGAACGCCGAGCCGCTGTTCATTCCGCAGCGCGCGATCGGGCACATCATCACCGGGCGCGCGGAGAAATACCGGGCCGAAACGGAAGCGTGGCTGAACCGGCATGGCATTCAGTTCGAAAGCCTGACGATGACGCCGTGGGAAACCAAGGGCGAACGGATGGCGGCGATGCGCGAAGCGGGCGGCCGGGGCGCGTGGAAAGCTGGGCACGCGGAAAGGCTGGGGGTCGAGATGTTCATTGAAAGCTGCCCGAAACAGGCAGGCATCATCGCGCGTGAAGCGGGGATCCCGGTGTTTTGCACCGCGACGCAGGAGTTGGCGGCATGATGCTGTCGATGGTCTTCCCCTATTACCGGAATCCGCAGCAATTGGCGCTCCAATATGCCGAGATGACGCGCTGGTCCGACAAGGCCAAGGCGCAAATCGAGGTCGTGATTGTCGACGATGGATCGCCCGAGCCCGCGGTAGCCGTTGAACGGCCCGAGGGGCTACCGGCGCTGCGGATTTATCGGGTTCTGGAGGATCGGCCGTGGTTCCAAAATGGAGCGAGGAATATCGCCGCCCATGAGGCCAGCGGGACTTGGCTGATTTCAACCGACATAGACCATGTGCTGACCGCCGCGAACGCCGACGCGCTATTGAAGCGGATGCACCGGCTCGACCCTGAGACGGCCTATATGCTTCACCGCGTCGAAGCAGACACCGGCTTGCCGACTCTGAACGCCAATGGCCAGCGGAAGCCGCACCCCAACAGCTTCGTGATGACCCGCGATATGTATTGGCGGCTCGGCGGCTATGACGAATGGTTCACAGGAATTTATGGCACGGACTCGATGTGGCGCGCGCGCCTCTATGCAGTCGCGAAGCAGGGGTTCATCAAGCACGTCGCGCTGACCCGCTATTGGCGCGACCTTGTGCCGGACGCATCGACCACGACGCTGCCGCGCAAGGAAGGGCGCGTTCCCGGCGAAAAAGAAGCAATCGCCTTGGCGAAGAAGGCGGCGGGCAAGGAGGATGAGATATTGTCGCTGTCGGCTGAATATGAGCGCGCGCTGTGATCACGGTCCTGACATGGCTCTGGCGGCAGGAAAAGAGCCGCACGGTCTACACGGCAAATCACGTCAACGTCTGGGCCGCGATGGTGCGCCGCAACCTGTCGATGCCGCACCGCATCGCCTGCGTGACCGACATGCCGGAAGGGATCGACCCGAGCGTGGAGATCATCGCCCCGCCCGGCGAGTTTCTGGACATCACGAACCCACGCTGGTCGAATGGCCGACCCCAATGCTACCGGCGCCTGTCGATGTTCCGCCGCGATGCTGGCGAGATATTCGGCGATCGGTTCGTTTCAATGGACCTTGACGTTGTGGTCGGCGGCCCGCTCGATCCGCTGTTTGATCGGCCCGAGGATCTTGTGCTGTTCAAGGGCACGCTGCGGGTGCGTCCGTATAACGGATCGCTTTTGATGATGACCGCGGGCTGTCGTCCGCAGGTCTACGAGGATTTCAACCAAGCCGCCGCGCTCGAATCGGGGCGCCTTTTCTGCGGGTCCGATCAAGCATGGCTGATGCACAAGCTGGGGCCGGACGAACGGGTCTGGGACGACGCAGACGGGGTTTACTGGTTCGGCGGCGCCTATCGCACGCGTCGGGATAAGGTGGCGCCGCGGGTGCTCTTCTTCCCCGGCAACCTGAAGCCCTGGGACGTGCGGAAAATCGACCCATTCACGCGCGAACACTATCATCTGGATATGATGGAGGCGACGGCATGAGTGTTTCGCTGACCGAAGTAAAGCAGTCCCTCCATATCCTGCACAATGACGATGAAGCGCAGCTTCTCGACCTGATCGACCAGTCGCTTTCCGCCCTGCTGCGTTACGTCGGCGAGGGCTATGATGTCTATGCCGACGAACTGAACGCCGCGCAGATCATCTGGATCAGGTGGCGTTACTATTCGGACGAGGATGTTGAACTGGATCCGATCCACAACCTACCGCGTCCGTTCGTCGCCCTTGCCGGCCCCTATCGGACCCCGACCGTCGCATGAAACCGTTCGTTCTCGACCAGAAGGTCACCCTGCAGCGCTTCACGGCAACGCAGGACGAATATGGCGAGGAAGTCCAGACGTGGGCCAATCTTGGCGACGAGCGGGCGAAGAAGTTTCAGGGCCGGGGTGACGAACGACGGGCCGCAGCGCGCGAGCAAGGCACTAAGGTTGCCACCTTCATGATGCACTCGAACAGCCGGACGCGCGGGCTGCTGGTCCGGGATCGCATCGTTCACGACGGGGCGAATTGGGACATCACAGACGTTTCGGACGACACGCCGCAGCGGGGTTTCCTCGAAGCGACGGCAACGCGGGTGGTTGAGTGATGGCGAAGGATGTCGTCAAAGTCAGCGGCTTCAAGGAACTGGATGCCGCACTGGGTGAGTTGACCAAAGTGACGGCGCGAAACGTGCTGTTCCGCACGGCCGAAAAGTCGATGGAGCCGATGCGCGAGAAGATGAAATATTTCGCGCCCTACGATGCCCACGACCGGGATGGCGACGGCAAGCATCTTGAGGACACGATGACGACCGAAAGGGTGAAGGCGAAGCGCGCTCGCGGGAGCGTAAAATACCAAGCGTCGGATGGCGTCGAGGTCATGACCGGACCCGCCCCAAAGGGAAAACGCGCACGCGCTAACGCCGGATGGCAGGAAGATGGGACGTCAAAGATGGAAGCGAACAGCTACGTTCTTCCGGCTTTCGACAGCGAAGGGATGGCTACTGTTGATCGGGTCCGCGAAAACTTGCTGATTGAATTGGACAAGACCACTGATCGCATCCGCAAACGGAACGGACTTTAAGGCATGGCTGACTTTGCCACTTCCTTGCGTTCGCTGCTTGTCGCTGATGCGGGGGTTGCGGGCATCGTCTCGACCCGCATCTATTGGGGCATTGTGCCGCAAACGGCGACTCTTCCTTATGTCCGGTTGTCGATCATCAGCGACGCAAGACCAGAACATTTGAAGGGCTATCTCGCCTCCCGCCGAACGCGGGTGCGCGCCAGTTGTTTTGCATCCAGTTTCGGTGCTGCGAAGCAGCTCGGGGCAAAGATCGTGAAAGCGTCTCAAACGCCGTCGTCGAACGCTGATGGGCGCATCGGCAGGATCAAGGCCGAAGGCCCCCGAACCGCGTCAGACATGCTGGACGAGGGCGGGGACACGCCCGCCGGCTACATCCATCATCAGATTGTCGACCTGATGATGGAACACAGCTTCGACGATTAGAAATTCGCGCCAGTTTGGACCGGCTGGCCGTGCAGCACTTAGGTCCGATCGTTCAACCCGAGATTCCGCGTCGTGATGACGCCGAGTCCCAGTCCCTTCGGGGCAAGATGGATTTTTCAACATGGCTGAAACGCAAAAGCCGTCCACTGGGTGGGGTGGCGAGGTCTGGCTGTCGACGGATGGAACCGAAGGCAACCTTCAGGAGCTTGTCGACGTCCGCAGCTTCACGCCGGGCAACCCGACCGCCGAGCGAGTCGAAACGACCACGCTTAAGACTCCGAACCGTCGCCGCACCTACACCAAGGGCCTGATCGACAGCGGCGAGGCGACGATCGTCCTCAATGCGCGGCGCGGTTCCGATACATATGTGCTTCTGATGGCAGCGCTGAATGAAGCGGGCGAGCGTTATATCCGCTTCAACTTCCCCGAACTCGGCGAACTCGTCTGGACGCAGGATGTCATGGGCGAAATCACCGCCGTGGATTCCGGCGAGGTCAACCCCGATGGCAACATGGAAATCACCGTGTCGATCGCGCTGGGCGAAGTGATCGCCGACGAAGCGTATGTGAGCTGATCCGATGACGAACGCGACAAAGGGCGAAACGCCGCTCCGCCTTCCGGATGGGCGAGAATATATACTCGTGCTGGATTTTGAGGCTCTTCCCGCAGCGGAGCGCCTCTATGGAGCGCCGATCGCGCAAGTTACGGTGGATGCGGGCGTCGGGTTCGTAGGCGCGCTTCGGGCGATGCTGTACGGCGCCCTGCGAAGGCATCATCCCGACATCACGCCGGAAGAGGCCGGCCAAATCTTCGCAACCGATGGCAGGGCAGCCCAGCGCGCTTTGGAAGAGGCTAGCAAGGCGGCATATCCTGATCCGACGGAGGGCGAGAAATCGGGAAACGTCCAAGCTGGGAAGAACTCTGGTCGCAATGGTGCGAATCAGGGCTCGACCCGGAAAGGTTCTGGCGGCAAACCCCGCGCACGTTCACGCTGATCGTCTCAGCTCGGCGCAAAGCGTCGAACGAGGCTACGCTTGCCAGCGCCTGGCACACCGCCAACTTCATGAGGGCCAAGAAGCTCGAACCGCTCGACAAGTTGATCAAGTCGAAGCCTGTCCGCCCATCTGACCCCGACGCTGGCGCCAAGGAATTGCGCCAGATGATCAGTCGAATGGGGAAGCGACAGGCTCGAAAGAAAAGGTCAGTCGTCGTTGGCCCGGATTCCGTCGATCGCTCTGGCGATGCAGTAAGGGATGATCGCAAAGGTGACCGCAATAAGGGCGGAAAAGTCCGGCGCTCCGGACGACATATTGCCCAACGATGCAGCAACGATCAGCCCGGCGAGTAATCCGCCCAAGATCGTCAATCCATAAAACACGTTCGACGCGCTGCGAAGAATATCAAACATCCCATTCCCCTTCATTGGGGACTGGTAGCGCAAATCACACAAAATCGAAACAGGAGGTCGCATGGCGAACAGTGTGATTGCGCGTCTGGCTGTTCATCTCGGTCTTGAAACGGCGACGTTCACGTCCGGCTCGCAGAAGGCCAAGAAAGAGGTCGGTTCGCTCGAAAAGACCATCACCAAGGCCGGGTCAGCGATCAAGGGTGCGATCGTCGGGATGCTTGGCGCCTTTGCGGTCGACCAGATCGTCCGAGTAACGGCGCGGGCGCTCGAATTTACAGCGGCGATCAAGCAACAGGCCATGGAGGCGGGGGTTACGACTGCTGCGCTCCAGCAGCTTCGGTATGCCGGCCTACAGGTCGGATTGACCAACAATCAGATCACCGATGGCCTCAAAGAACTGACCCAGAAAATCGGCGAAGCGGCGACGGGTAGCAAATCGGCAATCGCCGCATTTGACGATTACGGCGTGAGCATCCGCGATGCCAACGGCCACGTGAAAAACGCTGCCGATGTTCTGCCAGAGGTCTCGGATGCATTCAAAGCATTGAAGTCTCCCGCCGAGCAAGCCGCCTTCGCCGCCAAGCTGTTCGGCGAGGATTTGGGTCCGAAGATGGTCCCGCTGCTTAATCAGGGCAGCCGTGCGATTGATGAGTATCGGGATGCCGCTCAACAGCTTGGGCTCGTTCTCACCGATGCTCAAATTGAAAAGGCGGCCGAAGCTGAAAAGCGGATGAAGGCGCTCACGGCGGTGCTTGAAGTCAAGATCGCCAGCGCGGTTTCTGAAAACGCGGATGCAATTCTGGAACTCGCTGACGCGCTGGAAAAGCTTATAAAATTTGCGGGCGATGCCGCTAAGGCTTGGCGTTACTTTTCCAACCTTGATTGGTCGCCGAGCGCACCCGCGCTGACCACACAGTTGCAGCGTATGCAAATGCGAGACCTTGGCCCTGGCGTCGAACTGACGGATAGCGCCAAGGCAGCAATTGAAGTCCGCAAAAGCGCTGCATTTCTCCGCCCGTCTGGCGGTTCGCTTCTGATGGCGCCGCCCAAGTCGTCGCCCGCTTCTTTGTCGCAATCGCCTTGGGGGCCGCTGGTCGCACGGCCCGGCCTTACGCGCGCTGTGGGTGGCCTCGATTTCGGTGGAACCGACCTTTCAAAGGTCATGCCCGGAGCAGGTTCTGCTGGATGGATGCAGGCCGCCAACGACACATTCGGCAACATCGCCAAGCTATCGGGCGAGGTCGCCCAGAAGAATGAAGAGGCCCGCAAAGCCCTTGGTGAAATGGCTTCGGTTCACGGCCCACGCCTTGCCGACGAACTGAAGAAGCTGACGCCTGAACTCGAATCGCTGCGTGCGGCGACGCAAAATATCTTGGATCGCCTGTTCCCGGATGAGGCTGAGGTGCGTCGCTACGGCGAGGAACTGGCAACGCTTACGGCTGCGATGAAGGCGGGCCAGCTTTCGACCGAAGACTATGCCAAGGCGGTGAACGCGCTCCGTCGAGAGTTCAACGGATTTGCTGACCTGATCGCGAATAATCAGGAGATTGTGTCGACTGGCATCGGCCCGACTGTGGACGACGCGCTGGATTCCGCCAATGCGAGCTGGGATCGCTTCACGAAGAGACTGATGAACAACTCGCAGGACTCGCGGGTCGCCATCGCTCAGACCTTCGAGGGGCTGGCACAGGATGTCCTGTCATCGCTTAATAACTTATCGAATTCCATTCGCGGCGGCAGCTTTCTCGATATCTTGAGCGGCGTAATTAGCCTCGGACTTTCTCTGGGCAAGGCTGGCCTGTTCGGGAAATCGGTACAGGGAAGTCTTAATAAGATTCCGGCCTACGCAGGTGGTACGGATTGGCACCCCGGCGGGATCGCGCTCGTCGGCGAAGACGGCCCCGAATTGGTCAACATGCCTCGCGGCGCAAGCGTCACTCCGAACAATGACATCAGGGGTTTGGGTGGCAACGTCTATCATATCAGCGGCAATCTGCTGACGCCCGAGTTTTGGGCCATGATCCAGCGCGGCGACGTTGCAGCGGCGCAAGCGGGGGCGTCTGGTGGCGTCTCCCAAATCCAGCGTCGCGGTTCGCGCAGGCTGGCATGATCACCCTGCCCGACGCCGTTGTCCCGAACGGCATAGACATCGCGCTAATCGATTTTGGCGGGATATTGCGCCCCCCATTGGGTGGGCCGATCCAGCGCGTGAACCGTCTCGGCAATCGCTTCCGCGCGTCCGTGTCGCTGCCCCCGATCCCGAACGCCGAACTGGGCCGGGTTGTCGTGTCGCGGCTGATCCGGGCCAAGACCGAAGGCATTCGGTTGGAGTTGCCCCTTGCGAGCGTTGACCAAGGCTCACCGGGAAATCCTCTCATCAACGGTGCGGGTCAAACTGGCTCGGCGATCACGGTCGACGGGCTGCGACCCGGCTACGGCTATAGTGAGGGCTTCTGGCTGAACATCGTCACGGGCGGCCGGTTCTATCTCTACAACGTCGCGGGGAGCGGCAAAGCGAACGGGTCGGGGCAGGCGACAATTCCCATTGCCCCGGCCCTTCGCAAGTCCCCCGCCGATAACGATGCAATCCATCTGCAAAAGCCGATGATTGAGGGCTTTGTGATCGGCGATGAAGTCGCATGGTCAATCAGCCTCGCCCACCACATTGGCATCAGTTTCGAGATCGAGGAGGCGGCCTGATGGTTGATGTCGTCACCCTCGCCGGTCTGGTCGAAATCACCCTGCCGGATGCGACTTTGCGCTTTTGTGATGGCGCCTTCGTCATTTGGGACGCGGATACGTTCGAGGCTGAAGATGCTGACTTTGGCGTCATCGGATCCATGGAGAGTGTCGAGGAAGGAACCGGCGACGAGATACCAGCCCTTCGCATGACGTTCCTGCCCAATTCGACGGCTGCTGCCGCAACCCTTTCTCAGCCCGAATATCAGGGCTGCACGATGCGGTCGTGGATTGCGGAAGTCGATATAGACACCAACGTGGTCGTCGGAACCCCGAGCCTCGAATTTGACGGTCAGGTAGACAGCACCGACCTTGTGATCGATCGTGGATCACGCGAACTGGAAATGGACATCACGGCGCGCGCGGAACGTCTGTTCCTGATCAACGAAGCCAACACGCTCAGCCCGAGAAACCACAAGCGCTTTTTCGCGGGAGAGACGGGCGAGGACAATGCGACCGGTGTGGGCGTCGGCGTTGCTTGGGGGACCGCCCTTCCCGCGCAGACCTATGGCACCGGCTTTTCGACGGGCGCTGGTGGTGGTGGCAAACTCAATTGGGCCGATCAGTTCCGATGAACCTCGCGCAGCGGGCCGCTGTCACGCAGGCCACTTGGAACAAATATCGAGGGCGAGCCTTCGACTGGAAGGGCGCGACCTGTGTCCACGTCCTCCGCTCGCACCTCCGCGCGATGGGCCACAAGCCGCCTAAAATGCCGTCGTTCCAGTCCGCGATAGGAGCGAAACGCGCACTCAAGGCGATGGGCGCCGATGATCTTGCTGAACTAATGCGCCGCCTTGGTTTGCTGGAAATCGGTGCAGCGGAAATGATCGTCGGGGACGTAGCAATACTGCCCGGTGATGAGGGTTTTGACGCCATCGTCATTTGTGCGGGCGGAAAATTCATGGGCTGGCATGGGGCCGCTGTCGAGTTTCAGGGGATCGACGACGTGCGGCCCCACATCATCGCGGCGTTTCGCGCATGAGCAAGGTTTTGAAGACCATCGGGGCGATTGCGGGCGTCATTGCGCTCATCCCCTCGCCCATCCAGCCCATCGCTGCTGCTGTCGCTGCGGTGGCGACTATCGGCGCACAGATCACGGCCAAGAAGCCCCCGGCACAGGGTAGCGTCAATAGCATAACCGTCGACCCGAACGCGCCGTCGCCCTACATCATCGGCGAGACCTATTACGGAGGCGTCCTGCGCCACGACGTCGGTTACGGCGGCAAGGTCGGCAAGGTCCAGAATCCCTATCGCGGGATGGTGATCGACTATTCGGTGTGCGGCCCGGTGCAAGGGCTGGTTTCGATGCACGCCGATTTCGTGACGGTGCCTTTCAGCGGCTCGGCGGCGACCGGATATTATGCCGGGTTCATGTATCGCGACTATCAGTTGGGCGCGACGCCGGAATCCTCCGCGCTAACCCCGCAATGGAGCGGGATGCCCGGCTGGGGATCGTCCGCGAAACTGTCGGGCAAGGCCGCGATCCTGTGGGGCGTCAAGTTCGACAAGGACGGCAAGAAATATACATCGGGCGTGCCGCAACTCGGCGCGGTGTGGCAGGGGGTCAAGGCCTATAACCCTCGTCTCGACAGCACTTATCCCGGCGGATCGGGGTCGCAGCGGAGCAGCGACCGAACGACATGGGCCTACAGCGAATGGCCCGACGATCACGCCCTGACCTATGCGCTGGGGCATTGGTACAGCGGCAAGAAGATGTTCGGGGTCGGGCTGCCGATCGACAGCATTGATGTTGATGCCTTCGTCGCATGGGGCAATGTCTGCCGCGCCAATGGATGGAAGGTCGGCGGAGTCATCTTCGAACCCGACGACCGCTGGGCCAACCTCAAGCGCATCATGGCGGCGGGATCGGCCGAACCGATCTTCTCGGGCGGGATGCTGTCGGTCAAATATGACGCGCCGCGCGTGTCGCTCGTGACGATCACGCCCGACGATTATTCCGATGGTGCTTACCGCACCAAGGGGATGCAGACGTGGCGCGAGCGCATCAACACCATCATCCCAAAGTACCGCTCGGCCGACCACAAATGGGAATATGTCGAAAGCGACGCGATCACGTCATCGACCTATCTGGACGAGGATGGCGAAGAGAAGACCGACACCTATCAGATCGACCTTTGCCAGGACAAAGACCAAGCCGCGCAGCTCGCGGCCTACAAGCTCGTCAACGGGCGCGAGATGTTCCCGATCGAGCGGAACCTGAAACCGGAGTTTCGCTTCTACAAACCCGGAGACATGGTGACGATCGACGATCCCGAAGGCGGATTGATCGAACAGGATTGCGTCATCGTGCGGCGGTCGGTCGATCCGCAGACCTTGGCGGTGCGCTGGGTGCTGATGAGCGAGACCTCGGGCAAGCATGACTTCGCGCTCGGCAAGACGGGGACGGCCCCGCCGACGCCGACGCTGCTTGATCCCGCCGACCGTGACGATACGGCGAACATCAACAACGGATCCGATGGCGTACACAAGCTGGTCTCGCAGTCTGTCGCTTTTCCTATCACGAGCGACGATGACAGCATCAGCATTGCCGCATTTGACGGCGTCTTGGATGACGCGCGGACGATATCTTTCCCCGCCGATAGTCTTACCGGATTGGCATCAGGCACGAAATTCGGAGTGTTCTGGGACATCGCAAACGCGGAATATCTTGTCTCGGTTGATCCGTCAGAAACCGAAATGGCGTCGAACGCCTATGTGTTTCTCGGCTGGTCGTCGACTTCGACGGGAGGCGTTTTTCCGACGCCACCCTCTATTCCGCCGGGCTGGGGCGGAAACGGCGCGACGCCGATGCCGCCTCCCGGATCATAAGCACAAAGGACCATTATAATGGCAGTTCCATCGACGTGGCCGCGCGACATCGCGGCGGCGGGCGGCGCCTATTGGCCGCTGACGCTGTTCAACGACGAGCCGCTGACGATCAGCTTCACCATCAAGGATGTGGATTACAGCGGAGCGGCGTTCGAGGGGAATATCAGGGCGGCGTTCGAGGAGTCGAGCGCCGTTCTTAAGGCCTTCGACTTCTCGGCATCGCCAGTCGGGGCCGATACCCTCGTCATCGCGACGCTGGCGGAAAGCGATGTCCTTGCGCTGCGTTCGGGCGTCGATCCCGGCGCGATCGAAACCCTCTTCTATTCAATTAAGGTCACGCCGAGCGGCGGAAGCAAGCAGACGTTCTTCGCGGGCGATTTCAAGGTGATGGGGGCCTGATATGGCAGACATGGTTGCAACGATCGGGCGACCGCCGGTCGAGGTGCATTTCGGCGAAAACACGGTTGCGGCGCTTGCGGCACGGTCCGAGGCCGCCGCGTCTGCGGCAGCCGCAGCCCTGAGCGAAGCGACCGCCGAATCCGTCGCTGGTCCAACCTATCCCGATACATCAACCGGCCTCGCTGCTACGACGAACGGCCAATCCTTCGCCGTCGATAACGGCGACGGCACGGTCACGGTCTACCTGAACGACAATGGCAGCGCCGTTGCCCAGCGCACCCTCGCCACCACCGCCGCCCTCGCCTCTTCCTCTGGCGCGCTGATGGTGGGGCTTGCGGCGGGTGATAAACTTCAGGAGCGGGCGGACGGCCTGGCATTAGCCTCTGCATACGCGTTAATCGGGATCACACCCTATGAGAGTGTGACTTACATAATCGCGGGGTATCATCCTGACAGCGTTGATGGCGGCGGAATGTTCCGATGGTCGGAATCCCGCCCGAAAGCCGATCATGACGGCGTGATCGTCATCGACCCGTCGCGGCCATGGCCCGCAGACTGGGCGGTCGATGGAGATGTCGCCGCGTGGTTCACGGCGGGAGTGAGCGGAACGGGCTGTTTCGTGCGGCAAGATGTAACGACGCTGACGCCCGAGATGGCGGGGGCGTTGCCATCCCCGGCGGTTTCGACACGGCAGTTCGATGCACTCGCGGTGGCGATGCAAGTGTGTCGCAAGGCGCGTTTCAAGTCATCGGCAACGTATCGAACCGAGCGCTTTCATCCCCCGGTCCTGTCGTTCGTGGACGGGAACGCCGCGCTGATCGAGCGCAGCGCACCGTCAGGCGCGGCGTTGGTGGTAATGCTGGCGGGGTCAACCGTCGAGGACCTGAATGTCGATGGCCGATATGGCGACGGCGTCGCTTCGAGCAGCCTGCGCGAGAAGGGCATCGCTCTCTATGACAATTGCACCGCCCGTCGCTGCACGGCTCGCCGCAACTATAGTCATGGCATCGGCAACGACAGCGTCGCAATCCAGCTCGAATATGAAAATATTCTGATCGAGGATTGCTACGGCTACGAGAACGGCGCCAATCCCAATCCCGATGGCTCGGGGACAGGCGACGGCATCGCTCTGGTGAATTGCCACAACAGCAAGATCGTCCGTTCGGGCGGTGACGCCAATGCGCGGTCCGGCGTGACGGCTACCACCTATGACACGTCTACGGGGACCACCGACAATAGTTTGAGCACTGGCGTCATATTCGAGGACGTCTATGCCTACGGCAATGCATACGCCGCCGCGATCAACGCGGAGCATGTGAGCGCGCCCAAGTTTCTGCGCCCGCGCACCGATGCCGGTGTTTCGTTCAACAACAGCGAAAATGCCTATGTCGATCGCCCAGAGGCGGCCTCCATTTCCGGGACGGGCGTGGCGCACTACCCCATCATCATGTTTCCCCTGATACTGAACAGCGCGAGAGGGCATGAGCTGATTTCGCTGACCGGCAACAGCCCCACAGTGATAGGCGGGACCGTGACGGTCACGTTCGTATCTCCCACCGGATCCGTCGTGCAGATATTGCCCGCCGACCGTAAAGGCGCGGTCAGCGACCTGATCGTAATCGGCGGGAACAACGGATATCGGCTCGATGTATCCGACTTCTCGGGGCTCCGCTGCGACACCGCCGCGAATCTTGGCATTATCGAAGGGCCGTCCGGCGCGAGCCGCAACATTGCGCGCACCCAGATGCCGATCAAGCTCAAGGGCGTCCTGCGGGGCTTCGCGACAGCCGCGCCGACGACCGGCACATGGAATCGGGGCGACAGCCTGGAAAACACATCGCCAAGCGCAGCAGGCAAAACGCATTGGATTTGCACGACTGCTGGCGTCGCCGGATCAACCGCGGTCTTCAAGGCTGCTGGCGCAATCGACGCATAGGAAGGAACAGGACGATGGCCATCATTGCAGAAATTATGACTGACTTTGGCGACACGAGCGAGTGCTACATCCGTCTCAACAATATCGATGTATCGAACCATGGCCTTCCGGCGCGCGCGCTGTTCCGAGGGTTTCTTAGCAAAGAGGCTTTCGAGGATGGCAAGCACTTCGTGTGGGAACGCGAGATCGAATTTCCCGCAGACGTATCGCTGCCGATCTGGCCGCAAGCCTATGCGGCGATTGTGGCGGCCGAGACACTTGATCCGACAGAAGTATGACGGTGACCGCTCAATCCGAACTCCACACTCTGGAAGGCTGGGGCGGTGACTGACCTCGCCAACGCCGAGACGATCCGCGCGATCGTGGAGCCCACCGCGAAGGCAGCCGCGAGCGCTGCGATCAGGGACTTTGTGACGCAGCATCCTCATTTCGCGCCGCCCGACCCGAAGCCGACGATTCCGCCATCGGTGAAGTGGGCCGGGATCGTGATCAGCGCGCTTCTGACGACGGGCATATCGGGCGCGTGCTTCTGGGTGGTTTCGACTCTCAACGATTTGCAGCTCACCGTCACCCGGATCGACGAGCGGCAACAGCAGGACGACAGCAAGGCGAGGATCGGCGCGCTCGAAAAGCGCGTGCTCGTGCTTGAGCAGGAGAAGGGCAAATGACGACGCTCGCGGATCTGCAACGCCATGTGGGCGTCCCCGCCGATGGAAAGATCGGCCCGCAGACCATCGCCGCGCTGGCGAAGGCGCTTGGGATCGGGGCCAAGGCGCATGTCATGGCGGACCCCGGCGCCTTCTTCTCCAGCCTCCGCAAACTGACGGGGCCGCTCAATCAGGTGCGGGTGGATACGGTCAACGGCCTCCTCGCCAGCGCCGCGCATTGGCCCATCTCATGGTTGGCCGATGGCCTCGCGACCGCGTGGCATGAAGCGCGGCTCGAGCCGGTCGAAGAGATCGGCAAGGGGCGCGGCAAATCCTATGGCAAGATCGGCAAATATGGGCAGGCCCCTTATGGGCGCGGCCTCGTTCAAGTGACCCATGACGTGAATTACGAATGGCTCGACGCAGCGGCGGCCGAAGCCGGGCTCATCCAGAAGGGCGCGCTGCTGAAAGACTTCTCGCTCGCGCTGCGCCCCGACATTGCCGCCCTCGCTCTGGTCAAGGGCATGGAGGACGGCGCCTACACGACGAAGAAACTCGCGGATTATCTGCCCGACGAGATCGGGACCGAACCGCAGTTCGTTCAGGCGCGGCGCATCATCAACGGGACCGACCGTGCGGAGATGATCGCGGGCTACGCGTTGCATATTCAATCCAGCATTATCGCCGGGAGGTGGGCATGAAATACCTGATCGACAACGCTGGCCAGTGGTGGCGCATGTGGAGCGTTCGTCTCGCTGCCCTTGCGGGCGTCGTGGCGGCCTATCTCGCCGCGAACCCTGATCAGACGCAATCGCTGCTCGACGTGCTCCCTGACGGTCCCCTGCGCGTGCTGGCGAGCATCGGAATCGGGGTGTTCGTGTTCGGGCTGGCGACGGGCACGCGGCTCATGAGGCAGCCTGAGAAGGGAAACGGCGATGTCTAAAATCATCTCCTGGTTCACCGGCCTCGACACGACGGGCAAGTCCATCATGGCGCTGGTCGGCGTGGGCCTGATCGTCATCGGCGTGGCGACGGCGTTTCATCTCGTCGACGCGCTGACCGAAACGGCCGAGCAGAAAGGCGCTGTGACCGAACGCGCCGAAGCCCAAGGAAAGGTGATCGAGAATGTCAAAGCTGCCAAGGATGCTGGGGAGCGGTATCGCAACGATCCTGCTGAGCGCGATGCTGGCTGCCTGCTCGACGCAACAGCCCCCGAGGACTGTTAACGATCTCTGCCTGATAGACGCGCCGCTCAAATACACGCTCGTTCCGAAAGCGGAGCGCGAGGCGGCGGCGGCGGAAGGGCGGGATGTCCGCGACGACGGGAACAAGGCGGACAGTGATGTTCTGCGCGATCAGATAGGCGAGCATAATGCCCGGTGGCGGGCTATCTGCGAGGCGTCGAAATAAGCCCTAGCAGTTCGACCCACGCCCCCGGCTTCGGCTCTCCCAATATGCAGCACACGCCCCGATTGCCTTTAGGAGCGCCGTTTCCTCTGACCGACCCTCGCCAGCATAGACCGGGATCGGCGTGTCGTTCGGGTTGATGATTTGGGCGGTTGCTTCCCAGCCTGTCCCGACTGGCTCAGTGGATGTTCGCAGTTCGCAGCCGTCCGGCAGGATGTCGAGCAGCTTTTGCGCGGCGAGTTCAGGCGAGTCTGGCACGGTCAGTCTATCACGCCCAGCCATTGCAATATCCCCACCCCAAGGGCGAATATGAAGCAGCATCCGGTTGCGAACCAGATGCGCTCTCCGATTTTGATGTAGCGTTGCATACCCTCGCCTATCACCCCTGCTCGCGAAGGAGAATGGCGCGGACGGCAAGGCCGAGTCTCGACAACTCCATTCGCGACCATCCCGGAGCGACGTTAAACAAACCAAGCGAGCGCCCCTTGAAATGGTCATAGTGGAAGCGATTAACGTCATCAGGGTTCACCGCAAGCAAACCCTCACGCTGCGCGTCGCTCAGCCCGTTCGCAATCGTCTCAGCGTCCGGCTTATCGCGCATCAGGGCCTCGTTTTATCTTGGCGAGCGCCGCGAAAGCGATCTTGTTTACCTGCCGTGACACAAGGCTCTGGCCTCTGTGGGTGAGCGAGACGATGATTCCCATTGCCTCGGCCAGCGCATCCCTCTCTTCGGTAAGGCGGGCGTTCTCGGCGCGGAGGGATTCGATGACGTCGGCGGCTTCGTAGGCTGAAGTTCCGTGCTCCTGCCAGCCGGGGGTCATCGCGCCCGCCATCCAAACCGGGATAGCCCGCAGCCGTTCTACAATGTCACTCATTCCCCCGCGCTCCGGTGCTGGGCGAGAACTGATCGGGCACCGCAATCACACTTTTCATCACCGCAATAGGTGAAGCACCGCTTATGCGTCGCATCGATCACCCATCGGGGCGGGAGCGGTCGTCTGCACTCTCTACACAGTTTCGGAGGTTCGATCTTTGCCGGAGCGTCGAGCCATGCGAGCGCGTCCACAAAGCTGACGGCGTAGGCGGCGCACAGCATCACGACGATTTGGGCTGACGGGCTCTTGATCTTCCCGTTCTCAAGCTGGCTGAGATAGCCGTTGCTGATCGCGTTATTGGAAATTGCCTCGACGTCGCGCAAGGTCAGCCCAAGCGCGAGGCGGCGAGCTTTCATATTGGGGCCGAATGCCGAGGCCATCACTCGCCTCCCGCTTCGGGTTGAGCGAGGGCGGCGGCAACATGGGCGGCCCACTCCTCGCGAACCTCTTGCTCGTCGGTCGCAGACGTGCACCATCCGCAAAGACAATTTGTTCCGACATGAGTTTGAACGGGAATGCGCTGCGCCGACTGTTCGTAGAGACCCCGGATGCCTGTCGGGAAATGCTCAACTAGCGCCTCGCGCAGCCGCTCCACCTCGCCTTGGGGGGCGGAGAGGGCGGCGCGGCGCGGAGCGGGCTCATAAGTAATGCCATCGCGCGGCCCGGTCGGACCGTTCGGGTGTGAATGCTTGATTGCTTCGTCGAGCGTGAAGCGGCCCGCATCATCCTTGCAGAGGGTGTAACCTTGCGCGTGCGGCCGATACCAATAGCCGTTTTTGCGGATCAGATACTCGCCGCCCTCAACCGCATCCTCCCCCTCCCCATTGCTGCGGCCCTCACAAGGCGGGTGGGCGTAAAGCGGGGTTTCGGTCCAGCCTGCGGCCATGTCGGCATCGGTCAGACAGGCGGCTCCGTGGCGGTAAAGTTCTACCTCCATCTCGCCCTCCGCAGCGTTTTCATGAAGCAGCGCGACAGGGCTATCGTCATTGCTGCGGCCCTCGCCTGAATGGGCGGTGCGGGTGTTCCATGCGGTGATGGCGAGTTCGCGCGTCTGGTGGCCGAACATGCCGCGATTGGAGATGCCGCATTTGACGCAATTGACGAAGAACGACTCCCTTATCTCCGTGCCGTCAGCCCACCAAGCTTCATGCCCCTTACTATAGCTGCATATCCCGTTAGGATTTGCGTCTCCGGCCCCGCAAAACGGGCACGGTTCCAAGGCCTGCGTTACAGTCTGATCGTTGGTCATTGGGGCTTCATCCTTCATGGGAGTGGTTCCTTGCTTTGAGGGCGCGGAGGCGCTCGAGCGTCCGCACGCGGCTGCGCGGGCCGATGAAGTTGTGAGGCATCCGCGATCCCTTGTGCCCGAACGGGGCGTTCGGCGGGAACCATATCCAAGAACCCGGCGTGCGGCCGTTGAGACCAAGGCGCGTGACCTTCCTGACGTGCCAGCCGAACACTTGAGCGACCTCTTCGTTCAGCCCGCGGTCAAATGCGCCATCCGCCTCTATCCGTTCGATCAATGAGGATAGGTTGGTCATGGCTTGATCTCCGGTGGTGGGGGAAGCGGGTGCCAGTGCGTAGGCGGGAACGGAATATCGATGCGCCGCTGATAGACCGGCCATTCGACATCCGTGCCGCGACACCAATCAACCCACATGACGGTCTCCCACGCGTCGCATTCCGGCAGGTTGTGGGTGACGCAAACGAGGACGTCTGTTCCGTCCCTCGGCGCCGTCTCGATTGGCTGCCATTCCCCGCGCGGGGTAGATAGGTCTGGGGTGGCTACCATGGGAAATAGTCCTCTCCGGCCTTCCCAGCCTTTACGCGGCCCGGCTTCACCTGAATGACGATCTCATGCGTCTTGGCGCATTCGTGACAGAGCGCGAACACCCGGTGGCCGTCATAGGTGTATGAACCGTCCGGCTGATCCTCGAAGTTCATGTTCGCGTCGTAGAACGTTTTGCGCTCGCCGCAGCGGTCGCAGGCGTGATAATCACAGAAGGCCATCACGCACCTCCGAGCATAGTGGGGGCGACCGGAGCCCAGCATATTTGAGTGAGATAATGCGAAGATACGCGTTGGACGCGGCCCTGTCTTTCCAGCCTCTCCAATCGGCGCCGGACTTGCGCTGTCGATACTCGCCAGCCCATCGAGCGCATTCTGTTGGCGACCACGTAGGTCATCTCGCTCGGTCCCCACGCTGTCAGGGCGGTGATGATAGCTTCATCGCCGGGATCGTCTTGCAAGGCGGATTTCGGGCGGGCAGTAGAATCAATAGCCATGACGAACCAATCCTTCGTTCTTGGTCAGAGCCGGGTGCGATTGCCGTCGCATTCCGGCTCGTTTCGTTTTTCGCTTTACCGCTAAGTCATTGAGGCTACGCTGGGGCGTTTTCCGCTTCCATTCGTCGCAAACAGCGCGTTTCCACTGTTTACCGTTAGTCCCTTCTTTACTTCCGCTCCTTTAGGCAACGACCAATGGGGAAAGGTCGCTTAAAACCCACTCTTATGCCTATCGATAGAACCGGCGAAGACCGGCCATCCTTGTTCGTCGGCTGGATCGACGCCCTGCCCGTTCCGGCGGCGCTGATCCGCCCGCTGTCGCGCGGCAACTTCAGCCTGCACGCGAGCAATGCCGCGTTCGACAAGCTCGATTTGTCACCCGCCGGCGTGAACGCTCCCATCGAGCTACGCCGCGCGATCGAACGCGCGCCGCAGGAAGTCGGCAGCGCGCAGGAATTTTCGTGCCGCCTCGGCAAGGGCGTCGCGGCGCGTGACCTGCGCGGCTCGATCGGTCCGCTGCCCGGCGAAGACGGCGACACCGGCCTGTTCCTGCTGACGCTGATCGACCGCACGCAGGAAATGATGACCGAGCGCAATTTGCGCCGCGAACTTGTCTCCGACAGCCTGACCGGCCTGCCTAATCGCGCCGGCTTCGAAGAACTCGTCGAGCAGCGCAGCGATGGCGAGGCGAGCGGCGACCACGCGATCCTGCTGCTCGACCTCGCGCGCTTTTCGCGCATCAACGAACATATCGGGCCGATGGCGGGCGACGAACTGATCATCACCGTCGCGCGCCGCCTGAAATCGAGCCTGCGCAGCGGCGACATATTGGCGCGCACCGGCGGCGACGAATTCGCCATCTCGTCGCGCGTTCCCGGCGGCAAGGCCGACGTGCGCGAAATGGCGCGCCGCATCCGCGGCTGCTTCGACCATCCGTTCCGCATCGGCGAACTGAAGGTCAGCGTCGACTGCGCGATCGGCTGCGCGATCCAGCCCGGCATCGACACCGACATCGCCGACCAGATCCGACACGCGCAGATCGCGCTGAAACGCGCCAAACGCACCGACCGCATCGAAATCTACGAGCCCGAGGCGGCGATCCTGTCCGACAATCGCTTCGGGCTCGAAACCGAACTGAGAAGCGCGATCGAGGAGGATCGGCTCCACCTCGAATTTCAGCCGCTGGTCGAGCTGGCGACCGGCACCGTCGCAGGGTTCGAGGCGCTCGCGCGCTGGAACACCAGCGACGGGCTGTCGATCCCGCCGACCGAATTCATTCCCATCGCCGAGGATTCGGGGCTCATCGTCCCGCTCGGCCAATGGGCGATCGGCAAGGCGGCGGCGACGCTCGCCGACTGGGACCGGGCGAACGGCGGCCAGTCGGTCGATTGCTATATCTCGGTCAACGTCTCGGCGATCCAACTCGTGCGCGACGATGTCGCGGCGGTGGTGCGCGACGCGCTCGCCGCCAATGCGATCGGCGGCGAGCGGCTGATGATCGAGCTCACCGAAAGCGCGATCATCGGCGATCCCGACCTCGCGCTGTCGGTGCTCAGCGAACTCAAGGCGCTCGAAGCACGCGTTGCGATGGACGATTTCGGCACCGGCTATTCGAACCTCGCCTATCTCCAGCGCCTGCCGCTCGACGTGCTCAAGATCGACCGCAGCTTCGTCGACCATATGGTCGAGGATCGCGACAAGGCGGCAATCGTCCGCACGATCCAGAGCCTGGCCGAGGTGCTGGGGATGCGGACGACGGCGGAAGGCGTCGAGACCGCCGACCAGGCACGGCTGCTTTCGGCGCTCGGCTGCGACTTCGGGCAGGGTTTTCTGTTCGCGCGGCCGATGGAGGCCGAGGCGGCGCTCACCTATTGGCGCGGCGCGCTGGAGCGGCCGATCATCTGATCGACGATCGCGCCGACGCGCGCGGCATCGGGATAATCCTCCGTCACCCACTGCGCCTCGACCGCGCGCAGGATACGGGCGACCTCGGGGCCCGCGGCCACGCCGCGCGCGATGAGGTCGCCGCCCTTGATCGGCAGCAGCGGCACCTCCCAGTCATCCAGCGCCGCCACCGCCGTCTGGGCGTCGGACGGGTTCGCCGCGAACAGCCAGGCGTCGCGCGCCGCCTCGATCCCGATGCCATGGGCGAGTTGCCGCGCGGGGCTGAGCACGCCGCGATGCGCCGCGACCGCGCCCATATGCTTGCGCTGCCGCGTCGACAGCCGGAGCCGGCTCGCGACCTGTTCGACGGGAACGGCTTCGGCAGGAAGCAGCGCGACGAGGCGGCGCAGCGGCGCGGGAGCGATCGCAGCAGCGGCCTCGTTGGCGAGCAGCCGGTCGAGCGTGCCGGCAAAAGCTTCGTCGAGTTCGGGCAGGATCACCGCGAAGATGCCGTCGGCGGCCATCTGCCCTCCGATGGCGCGCGGGTCGGGCAAGGACAATATCTTCAGCAATTCGTCGGCGACGCGCTCGCGCGACAGGCTCTTGAGCGACTGGCGCGCCGCGACGACCGCGGCATGGCTGGCGGGCTCCAGTTCGCCGCGTCCAAAGCGCGCCGCGAAGCGATAGAAGCGCAGGATGCGCAGATGATCCTCGGCGATGCGCGTCGCCGCGTCGCCGATGAAGCGCACGCAGCCGGCCTTCAGATCGGCAATGCCGCCGAACCAGTCGTCGACCGCGCCGCCGTCGGGATCGGCGTAAAGGGCGTTGATCGTGAAGTCGCGCCGCGACGCATCCTCGCACCAGTCGCCCGCAAAAGCGATCGTCGCGCGGCGCCCGTCGGTGGCGACGTCGCGGCGCAGTGTCGTGATCTCGTGCCGCTCGCCGCTTGCGATCGCGGTGACGGTGCCGTGCGCGATGCCGGTCGGAATGACCTTGACATCGGCGGCTTCAAGGCGTGCGGTCACCTCCTCCGGCAACAGCGGCGTCGCGAGGTCGATGTCGGTCACCGAATGCCCGAGCAGCGTGTCGCGCACCGCGCCGCCAACGACCTTGACCGCGCCGCCGTCGGCGCGCAGCGCCGCGACGATCCGCCGCAGGCCGGGCGCGGTGCGCCACGCCGCGGCGGGCAGCTTCGTCATCCCCGGCACCTTACCGGTGCCAGCCCGGCGGCAGCCGCCGCGCGAGGTTGATGATGATATCGGCCGTCACGCCCCAGATCCGTCGTCCCTGCCAGTCCATGTCGTAATAATGGCGGTCCTGCCCCTGCCAATTGGCATGGTGCAACTGATAATTGCCGGGGTCGAACAGGATGTCGAGCGGCACTTCGAACCACGCCTCGACCTCGTCGGGATTGGGATCGAGCGGCAGGTCGGGCGGGATCACGCCGAGCACCGGGGTGATATGATAGCCGCTGCCCGAACGATAGGCGTCGGTCGCCCCCGCAATCGCCACGTCACGGCGATGAAGCCCGATCTCCTCCTCGGCCTCGCGCAGCGCCGCATCGACGACGTCGCGATCGCCGGGATCGACCTTGCCGCCCGGAAAGGCGACCTGCCCCGCATGGCTGCGCAGCCATTGCGGCCGCTGGGTCAGGATCACGCCCGGGTCAGCCCGGTCGGTGAAGGCGATCAGCACCGCGGCATCGCGCAGGCTCTGACCGTGGAGCAGATAGCCCTCGTCCGATCCGGAATCGGGGAGCAGATTGTCGAGCGCGACGCGCAATTTCTCCGACAGCATCAGGCGTCCACCAGCGGAAAGCACGCACCGTTCGACCAGATCGCGGGCGGCTCCGCGCCCTCCGCGAGCGCCATCTCGACGATCTCGTAATAAAGCGCGCGGTCGATCCGCGCTTCGAGTCCGTTGCCGAGCGCCCCGCGCACATGCAGGCGCGGGTCGGGGGCGTCGGGATCGCTTCCGAAACGCAGCGGGTGGTCGGGGCCCGCCATCACCAGATCGTCGGTGTCGAGCCGAAAGACGAGCTTACGCATTTGCCCTTCGCCCTCGCTCTTCATCTCGACCGCGCGGAACGGCATATCCTCGACCGCGATGCTGAGCTTTTCGGCGGGGGTGACGAGGACATGGCCGCCATCGGGCTCGCGCCGCAGGATCGTCGAGAAGAGCCTGACCATCGCGGGCCGGTTGATCCGCCCGCCCTCGTGATACCAGCTCCCGTCGGCGCGAATCTCCATCGCGCTGTCGCCGCTGCGTTCGGGGTGCCATTGCTCGACCGGGGGCAGTTTGCACGCCGCGAGCAGTTCGGCGGCTTCGGTGAGCGAGAGCTGCGAGAAATCCTTGGGAAGCGAAGGCGCGGGGCTGACCATGGAACCGACATAGGGGGATAGGCGATCGGTGCAAGTCCGACCGCGTAAGCGATTCGCGCAAAGGCCGCAGAGCGCGCAGAGAAGCAAAGAAATTCACGCGGAGACGCGGAGGCGCGGAGATTATGGCTCGGGCCGACAGGCCCCTTCATACTCCGCCCCGTCGCGATTCCAGACAGGTCGCAGGAGAAGGCCGCTTCGCGGCGGGCGCCATCTCTCCGCGCCTCCGCGTCTCCGCGTCAACCAAATCTCTGCGCGCTCTGCGGCCTCCGCGCGAATCTTCTCTAGCGCGGCCCGATCGTCCCCGCCAACGTCGGCAGCCCATGGCCATTCACCACCCGCGCCAGCAGGCGCTGCCGCTCGAACGGTCCCGGCAAGTCCCACGCCCCTGTCGCCTCGGCCGTGAAATCGAAGAAGCGGCCGTAATATTCGGGATCGCCGATCATCATCAGCGCGCTGTCGGCGCAGGTCTCCGCCGCCGCTAGCATATGCGCCATCAGCGCGCGGCCGTGGCCGCCGCGCTGGACGTCGGGACGCACCGCGACCGGGCCGACCATGACGAGCGGCGTCACCGTGCCATCGGCGGTGCGATGCGCGACCGGCCAGCACTGGATCGTGCCGATCAGCCCATCGCCTTCGACGAGCGCGAAGCTGAGGTCGGGCACCGCTTCCGCCCCGGCGCGGATGCGATAGGCGGTTCGTCCAAAGCGGTCCGATCCGAAAGCGGCGTCGAGGAGCGCCTCGACCGCCTGCGGTTCGATATCGGACAATGGAAGTAACTCGACCAACGCACACCCTTTCGCTAATGCGGCGGCGCTTTAGGGTCCGGGGTCGGCGATGAAAAGCCGAATATCGGTCTCGCCGAACAGGAATGTCTTGTGACCGATACATTGTGGCTGGAAGTGGACGGGCTGACCGTCCAGGTGCTCACCGGCATCTACTCCGAAGAAACGCACCTGCCGCAGCCGCTGCGCATCTCGGTGCGCGCGAAGCTGGCGATCGCCGATCATTATGATCCGACGACCCCGCTCAGCCGCTCGAAAAATTACATGCACCTCAAATTCGCGGCGACCGACGGCATCCCCAAGGATGTCCATTTCGTGCTGATCGAAAGCGTCGCCGACCATATCATCGACACCCTCTTCCTGCAGGACGACAAGGTCGAGGAGATCGAGGTCAAGATCGTCAAGCTGGCGATCGCCGAGGAAGGCGAGGAGATTGGGATCACGATGCGGCGCGCTCGGAAATGACGCAAAAGCTGGCGCTGGTCACCGGCGGGCTCCACCGCGTCGGCGCCGCCATCGCGGCGCGGCTGGCACGCGAGGGCTATGCGCTGGCGCTGCACAAGCGGACCGAGGCGGCCGCCGATCCGGTGCTGGCGGAGGCACTCACCGAGACTGGGACCGACCATCGCAGCTTCGCCGCCGACCTCGCCGATCCGGCCGCGGTCGACGCGCTGATCCCCGCGGTAGTCGAAGCCTTCGGCCGCGCCCCCGACCTGCTCGTCAACAACGCCGCCTTGTTCGCCGAGGGCGAATGGCCCGACCTGTCGGCAGCGGCGCTGGCCGAGATGCTGCAGGTCAACCTGTCGGCGCCGGTGATGCTCGCCAAAGCGCTCGTCGCGGCGAGTGACAGCGCGCGGCCGGCGATCGTCAACATCGTCGACCAGCGCGTCGCGCAGCCGGTCCCCGACCAGATCGCCTACAGCCTGTCGAAATCGGCGCTGTGGCAGGCGACCGCGACGCTCGCGGTCGCCTTCGGAAACCGCGCGCGCGTCAACGCCGTCGCGCCGGGACTGACGATGGCAACCGACGATTATTCGGACGCGCAGGTCGAGCGGCTCGCGAAGCGGATGCCGCTCGGCGCGCTGCCGACGCCCGCACAGATCGCCGACGCAGTCGTCTATCTGGCGCGCGCCGAGGCGGTGACCGGGCAGACTATCTTCGTCGATTGCGGCGCGCATCTGGCACCGATGGGGCGCGATTTCGTGGCGCTGGAGCGCGATTGAGCGCAACAATTCCTTTGTGCGTCCCCGCGAAGGCGGGGACCCATCTCCGGTGGGTTAAAACCGGCACCGGCGTGTGATGAACCCCCGCCTTCGCGGGGGCACACCAGCTTAAAACATATCAGTAGATATGCACCGCCTTGGTCACCAGATACCCATCCAGCCCCTCCGGTCCGCTCTCGCTGCCGAAGCCCGATTCCTTGATCCCCCCGAACGGCATGTCGCTCGCCGAGATGACGAAGCTGTTGATCCCGACCATGCCGCTTTCGATGCCGTCGGCGACGCGGTTGATGCGGCGGCCGTTCTCGGTGAAGGCGAAGGCGGCGAGACCGTAGGGCAGCCGGTTCGCCTGCTCGAGCGCCTCTTCCTCGGTGCCGAACGGACGGATCAGCGCCATCGGGCCGAAGGGTTCATTGTTCATCGCATCGGCGTCGAGCGGCACGTCGGCTAGCGCGGTCGGCTGGAAGAAATAGCCGGCACCGGTCGCCTCGCCGCCCGCGATCACCCGCGCGCCCTTCGCGGTCGCATCGGCGATCATCGCCTCCAAAGCCGGGGCGCGGCGCGCGTTGGCGAGCGGACCCATCTGGGTATCGGGGTCGAGCCCGCTGCCGACGCGGACCTTCTTCGTGCGTTCCGCAAAGCCCGCGACGAAGGCGTCGTAGATGCCCTGCTGGACATAGAAGCGCGTCGGCGACACGCAGACCTGTCCCGCGTTGCGGAACTTCTGCGCGACGACGCGGTCGAGCGTGGCTTCGAGGTCGCAATCGTCGAAGATCAGCACCGGGGCGTGGCCGCCGAGTTCCATCGTGATCCGCTGCACGCGATCGGCGGCGAGCTTCATCAGATGCTTGCCCACCACGGTCGAGCCGGTGAAGCTGACCTTGCGGATCACTTCGCTGCCGAGCAGATGGCGGCTGATCATGTCGGGATTGCCGTAGACGAGTTGCACGACGTCGCCGGGGATTCCCGCGTCGGCGATGCAGCGCATGATCGCGCTGGTGCAGCCCGGCGTCTCCTCGGGCGCCTTGGCGATCACGACGCAGCCCGCGGCGAGCGCGGGAGCGATCTTCTTGACCATCAGGTTGACCGGGAAGTTCCACGGGCTGAACGCCGCGACCGGGCCGACCGGCTGCTTCAGCACCATCGCGCGCTGGCCGGCGGGTCGCTGAACGACGCGCCCCTCGATGCGTTTCCCCTCTTCGGCGAAATAGGCGAAGAGCGCCGCCGCCGACAGCACCTCGCCGCGCGCTTCGGCGATCGGCTTGCCCTGTTCGAGCGTCAGCAACATCGCGATCCGGTCGGCGCGCTCGCGGATCAGCCCCGCCGCCTTGTGCATCAGTGCCGCGCGCTCGTCGGGAGTTTTCGCGCGCCACACCGGCCAACCGCGCGCCGCCGCGGCAAGCGCTTCGTCGAGGTCAGCCGCGGTCGCGACCGGCAGCTCGGCGATCGTAGCCGCGGTCGCAGGATTGAACACCGGCCGTTCCTCGCGCCCCTCGCCGCTCCGCCACGCTCCGTCGATGAAAAGCTGGAGGTCGGCGTCGTAGGTCGCGGTCATGGGCGGGGCTCCGTTCTGGTCATAGTCATTGCGAGGAGCGAAGCGACGAAGCAATCTCCAGCCATCGGGTCGAATGAGGCCGGTGGTTGGAGATTGCTTCGCTTCGCTCGCAATGACGGGTGCGATATAGGAACGCCTCAGCGATAGTTAAAGCTGATACTAATCCGCTCGCCCTTCCCGGCGTTCGGCATCACCTCATGCCGCAGCCAGCTTTCCCACAGGAAAACGCGCCCCGCGGCAGGCTCGGCATAGATGAAGGGGTGCAGATGCTCGGGCGCGTCGTCGGTGCGGCCGGGCGCGGCCATCAGCATCGGCAGGCGGGGGTCCTCAAGCTTGAGCGCCCCCGATCCCGGCGGAACCGCGACGTAGAAGGTACCCGATACGATGCTGTGCGGATGGATATGCCCGCTGTGGGTGCCGCCGGGTTTCAGGATGTTGACCCACAGGCTGTCGAGCTTCAGCGGCTTCGCGAGGTCGAAATGGCACGCCTTGGCGAAGGCTTTCACTTCCTTGTCGAGCAGGCGCTTGAGGTCATGGAAAGCGGGATCGCGCTCGGGCAGGTCGCCGAGGCTCGCATAGCTGGTATAGCCCTTATAGCCATGCTCGCGGCTCCACGCGCGCCCCGCGCGATCCTCTTCGGCGAACAGGCGGCAGCTTTCCTCCAGCTCTTCGAGCAGTTCGGGCGTGCCGATGTCGGCCTCGTAAAAATGTGTGGCGAAGAGCGTGCGAACGGGCATGATGGGCGCAAAGCACAGCAGCAGCGCGAGAGCAAGGAGAGAGCATGGCCGAGTTTGAACTGATCGCCGACGGATTGCGCTTCCCCGAGGCGCCGGTCGTGATGGACGATGGCAGCGTCATCGTCGTCGAGATCGAGCAGGGGCGGATCACGCGCTGCTGGCCCGGCGGCCGCAAGGACGTCGTCGCGACCCCCGGCGGCGGTCCCAACGGGCTCGCGATCGGTCCCGACGGCAAGCTTTATTGCTGCAACAACGGCGGCTTCCATTATGTCGAGGCGAACGGCTATCTCGCCCCGCACGGCATCGCGAGCGACTATTCGGGCGGGCGGATCGAGCGCATCGACCTCGGCACCGGCGAAGTCGAAACCCTCTACAAATCGGGCGACCATGGCGTGATCCTGCGCGGGCCGAACGACATCATGTTCGACACGCATGGCGGCTTCTGGTTCACCGATCACGGCAAGGTCGACTATGCGAAGCGCGCCCACGACATCGTCGGTATCTTCTATGCCAAGGCCGACGGCAGCTTCATCGAGGAAGTGATCTTCCCGTCGAACAACCCGAACGGCGTCGGCCTGTCGCCCGACGGCAACACGCTCTATGCCGCCGAGACCTACACCTGCCGCCTGATGAAATTCAACATCATCGCCCCCGGCAAGGTCGACGATGCGGCGGGGCCCGGCGGGCCCGGCATCCCGCTCTATCGCCCCGCGGGCTATAAATTCTTCGACAGCCTCGCGATGGAAGCGAACGGCAATATCTGCGTGGCGACCATCGGCGAATGCGGGATCAGCGTCGTCTCGCCCGAAGGCGAACTGGTCGAGTTCGTCGAGACCGACGATATCTTCACGACCAACATCGCGTTCGGCGGCGACGACATGCGCGACGCCTATCTGACCCTGTCGGGAAGCGGACGGCTGGTGAAGACACGCTGGGCGCGGCCGGGGCTGAAGCTACAATATTGACGGAAGGCAACAGGGGATCATGCACCGCGAAACCCATGCCGTCGCGCGCATCGGCTGGCTGCGCGCCGCGATTCTCGGCGCGAACGACGGGATCGTCTCGACCGCCAGCCTCATCGCGGGCGTCGCGGCGGCGGGCGCCGAGCAGGCGTCGATCCTCGTCACCGGCACCGCGGGGCTCGTCGCTGGGGCGATGTCGATGGCAGCGGGCGAATATGTCTCGGTCAGCTCGCAGCGCGACGCGGAGAAAGCCGACATCGCGACCGAGCGGCACGAACTGGCGACCGACCCGGCGTTCGAGCTCGAGGAGCTGACCCAAATCTACCAGCAGCGCGGACTCGACCGCGCGCTCGCCGAACAGGTTGCGCAGGCGCTCACCGACCATAATGCGCTCGACAGCCATTTGCGCGACGAACTCGGTCTGACGCACGAGGCGCGGGCGCGGCCGGTTCAGGCGGCGGCGGCTTCGGCGGCGAGCTTTTCGGTCGGTGCGGCGCTGCCGCTCGCGACGCTGTTCGTCGATCGCGGCGCCTCGTTGCCGTGGACGGTATCGGGGGCTTCGCTGGTCTTCCTCGCGCTGCTCGGCGCGCTCGGCGCCTGGGCGGGCAATGCGCCGATGCTCCGTCCGGTCGTTCGCGTCACTTTCTGGGGCGCGATGGCGATGGCCGCGACGATCGCGATCGGATCGCTGTTCGGGGCGGTCGGCTAGCGCTTTTCCAGCCATTCGCGGAGCGCGACGGCGTTGTTCCGCTGCTCGTCCTTCGCGGCATAGAGCAAGGTCACCGGCCCCGCTTTCGCCGCGGCGTCCAGTTCGGCCAGTGCCGCCGCGATCTCGTCGCCGCCGGCATCGAGTTCGGCGAAATATTCCTTGCGAAAGGCCGCCCAAGCCGCGTCCGAATGCGCGGTCGCATGATGGAATTCCTCGCGCATCGCGTCGGTCGGCGACAATATTTTCAGCCACGCCGTCAGCGCGGCTTTCTCCTTCGACACGCCGCGCGGCCACAGCCGGTCGACGAGGAAGCGCGCGCCATCGGATTTCTCCGGCGGCTCGTAGATGCGCTTGACCGCGATTGTCAGTCCCTTCGCCATCTGCAAGACTATCGGCCAAGGCCGAGCGTGCCGCAAGCGATAAGGAGGGAAAAATGACCGACGCCTGGGCGATCGACATCGACCGCGACGATATCGCCAAGGCGGCGCTCGTCGCCGATCCTGCCGCGCCGCTCGCGTCAGGCCAGATCCGCGTGACGCTGGACAGCTATGCGATGACCGCGAACAACATCACCTATGCGGTGTTCGGCAAGCCGTCGGGGCTGTTCGGCAACGATCAGGGCTATTGGGACTTCTTCGCCGAGCGGGACGCGCCGGGGCGCCTGCCGGTCTGGGGCTTCGCGACCGTCACCGAAAGCGCCGCCGAAGGCATCGCCATCGGCGACCGCTTCTACGGCTATTATCCGATGGCGCGCGAGGCGGTGCTGACCGCGGGTAAGGCGGGTCCGGGCGGCTTCACCGACGTGACGCCGCGGCGCACCACGCTGCCCCAGATCTATAATCACTATCAGCGGATCGAGGCGCTGGAGGGCTATCGTGCCGCCGACCATGATTATTGGCCGGTCTTCCGCCCGCTGTTCCTGACCGGCTGGCTGATCGCCGACCAGTTCGAGGACGAGGGCGATTATGGCGCCGCGCAGATATTGATCGCGAGCGCGTCGAGCAAGACCGCGATCGGCCTCGGCTTTTCACTCGCGCGGCGGCAGGGCCCGCGTCCGCGGACGATCGGCCTGACCTCGAAAGCGCATGTCGCGGCGCTGACCGAACAGAAGATCTACGACCGCGTGATCGCCTATGACGACATCGCGGCGCTCGACTCTGGCACCTCGTCTGCACTCGTCGACATGGCGGGCAACGGTGCGGTGACGCAAGCGGTGCATGGGCATTTCGGCGACAATCTGAAAGCCTCGATCATCGTCGGCAAATCGCATTGGGATGCCGAGGCCGGCGAGACGGCGCTTCCCGGACCCGAACGACAGGGCTTCTTTGCCCCCGGCCGCAGCCAGAAGCGGATCGCCGACTGGGGCGGCGCGGCGTTCGGGCAGAAGACCGCCGCGGCGTGGCTCGGCTTCATGGACGTCGCCCCCCGCCTCGCGCGCATCGACAAGCGGAGCGGCGGCGAGGCCGCGCTCGGCGCCTATCGGGACATGCTGTCGGGCCGCGCCGATCCCAAGGCGGGAATCATCGTCGAGCCCTGAGCACACTGGTTGACGTTAACGTCAATCTGCGCTCTAGCCGCGCCATGTCTCGCTATACCCATGTCATCTTCGATTTCGGCGGCGTCATCACCGCCTCGCCCTTCGAAGCCTTCAACCGGCTGGAGGAGGAACGCGGGCTACCGCGCGACTTCGTCCGCCGCGTCAACAGCGCCGATCCCGACGGCAATGCCTGGGCGAAATTCGAGCGGGCCGAGATCGACGCAGCGGCGTTCGACAGCCTGTTCGCGGAAGAAGCCCGCGCGCTGGGGCACAAGCTCGAAGGCGAAGCGGTGCTCGCGGTGCTCGCCGGTGCGATACGCCCCGCAATGGTCGCGGCGCTCGACACGCTGAAGGCCCGGGGCTTCACGATCGGCTGCATCACCAACAACGTCCCCAGCGGCAAGGGCGCGGGAATGGCGCGCAGCGAAGCGATGGCGGCGGAGGTCGCCGCAATCATGGCGCGCTTCGACCATGTCATCGAATCGAGCAAGGTCGGCGTCCGCAAGCCCGACCCGCGCATCTATCAGATGATGTGCGAAGCGCTCGGCACCGAGCCCGCGACCTGTATCTATCTCGACGACCTCGGCATCAACTGCAAGCCGGCGAGCCAGCTCGGTATGCACGCGATCAAGGTGACGAGCGGCGAACAGGCGCTCGCCGACCTGTCGGCGGCGCTGGGGATTATGCTGCCCTGAAGAGCAGGTTTATGAAAAGCCCCCGTGCTCCCGCGAAGGCGGGAGCCCATCTCCGGTTTGTGCAAGAAGGAGCCGGCGGATGATGGGTCCCCGCCTTCGCGGGGACACACGGTTTTCGCTTCAGGCCTAATGCGCCAGCAAGAGCGGCACCCGGCCGCTGGTCAGCAGATAGCGCGTCACACCGCCGAAGATCGTCTCGCGCAGCCGGCTGCGGCCGAAGGCGCCCATCACGATCAGCCCCGCGCCCAGCGCCAGCGCTTCCTTTTCGAGCCGCTCCTCGACCGTGTCGCCATCGCGCGCGACCGCCTTCAGTTCGGCGTGGATGTCGTGGCGCGACAGATAGCGGAGCGCATCGGTGGCAGGGACGTCGCCCTCTTCATCACCGACGGTGACGAGAACCACCGGCCGGCCGCCGAGCAGCGGGATCGCAGCGCGTAGCGCGTGCGCCGCCTGCGCGCTGCCGTTCCACGCAACCATCGCCGGGGTATCGGCGTCGAACGCCTTCACCCCGTGCGGCAGCGCCAGCACCGGCGTCGTCGCGGTCACGGCAAGATCACCCGCGAGCATCGGCGGCGGGCTGCCGCGCCGTTCCTCCTTCGCGGGCGGCAGGCTGACCACCGTCAGATCGGCGAAGGTCGCCGCCCCGGCGAGCGCGCCGACGATATCGCCATCGGCCATCGCGATGTCCCACGGCACATCCTCGCCCGCGAGCCGGTCGGCGAGCCGGCTTTCGAGCGCGATGTCGTCGGCCTGCGCCGCGGCGAGCGCCTCGGCGGCGAAATAGGTGCCGCCGAACGGGTCGAAACTGACGAATTGCTGGAGCGGCGTCGCGATCAGCAAGGTCGCATGACCCTGAAAGCGGCGCGCAAGATCGAGCGCGACCTGCAGCCGGTCTTCGCAGGCGGAATCATTGTCGGCATGAACAAGTATCGAGCGCATGGGAGCCTCCTTTGGCCGTCCGATATGCAGGATAATGCACCACGAGGCGCGACGGTTCATTGACCGGCGTCAAGAACCGGCGCGATGCGCAGGCGCGCGGCCTGCTCGAAGATGCGGACCAGCACCGGCTCGGTATCGGCGACGCGCATCGCGACGTGGAACTCGACCGGCGCCGGCGGCGGCATTCCGGCGAGTTCGACGAGCGCGCCGCGCGCGACCTCGCCGCGCACCATCGGCTCGGGGAAGATGCCGACGCCGCCGCCCGCCAGCGCGATGTCGATCATCATCCGAGCGTTGTTGCAGAGGTTGAGCGAGCGCGGCGCTATGCGCGAAGCGTCGATCGCATCGCGCATCCGGCCGTGGATCGGCGAATGGCTGGCGAGCGACCAGACCGGCACGGGCGGCGCCTCGCCGCCCACGCCGAAGGCCGCCGCGACGTCCGGGCTGGCAAGCCACACCAGCGCCACCTTGCCGATCGGACGCGACATCAGCGCCGGGTGCGCGACCGGTCCCGCGGCGAAGGCCATGTCGGTGCGGCCGGTGAGCAATTGCTGAATCAGGTTCGCGGTCAGGTCGATCTCGATTTCGAGGCCGACGCCCGGCATCTCCTCCTTCAGCGCCGCGACGAAGGGCGGCAGGCAGCTTGCCGCCGCGATCTCGCCCGCGCCGATCCGCACCACCCCGCTCGCCTCGGCAAAACCGCCGCTGCCGAGCAGCGCGCGTTCCATGTCGCGGAGCAGCGGCGCGCAGTCGCGCACCAGCTTGCGGCCCGCCGGGGTCAGCGACATGGTGCGCCCGTCGCGACGGAACAGCGCCGAGCCGAGCCGCTGCTCGAGCTCGCGCATCCGGGCCGACACCGCGGGCTGGGTGGTGTTGAGCCGCTCGGCGGCGGCCGAGAAGGTGCCGAGCCGGTCGATCCAGAGCAGGGTTTCGAGATGATAGAAGGCAATTCTATTGATCGACATTGCTTATCAATAAGCTAAAATCACTATGATTAGAATTGATATGTCAGATGCGCCAATGTCGCGCGCGATCACTTACCAAGGAGGCTGTTTCATGGGGAACAAGCGCTATTCCGACGCCGCTGCCGCGCTCGACGGACTGCTTTTCGACGGAATGCATATCTGTGCGGGCGGCTTCGGTCTGTGCGGCATCCCCGAACGGCTGATCGACGCGGTTCGCGATTCCGGGGTCAAGGAGCTGACGATCGCGAGCAACAATGCCGGGATCGACGGCGAAGGGCTCGGCAAGCTGCTCCGCACCAGACAGATCAAAAAAATGATCTCCTCCTATGTCGGCGAGAACAAGGAGTTCGAGCGGCAATATCTGGCGGGCGAGCTGGAGGTCGAATTCTGCCCGCAGGGCACGCTCGCCGAACGCTGCCGCGCCGGCGGCGCGGGCATAGCGGGTTTCTATACGAGGACCGGCGTCGGCACCCTCGTCGCTGAAGGGAAGGAAGTGAAGAGCTTCGACGGGCAGGATTATATCCTCGAACGCGGCATCTTCGCCGACCTCGCGATCATCAAGGGATGGAAAGCCGACGAAAGCGGCAACCTGATCTTCCGCAAAACCGCCCGCAACTTCAACCAGCCGATGGCGACCGCTGCGAAGATCTGCGTTGCGGAGGTCGAGGAGATCGTGCCGACCGGCAGCCTTGACCCAGACTGCATCCACCTGCCCGGTGTCTATGTGAAGCGCATGATCGTCGGCGCCCCCTACGACAAGAAGATCGAATTCCGCACCGTGCGTCCGCGGGAAGCGGCATGATGCGCGGCCTTGCCTTCGCCGCCGGCCTGCTGCTCGCGGGCTGCGCCTCGACCACGGCGCAGACCTCTCCGAAGCCGCTGAGCGCCGACGTCATCGCCTCGCAGGTCGGCGAAAAACCGACGCCGACGTCACCGCCTACGGGCCAGCAATGGCTCTACGGCTCGGCCGAGAGTGCGGTCGCGTCGGTGCAGGTTTATCGCTCACTTGTGTCCTATGTGCGCGCGGTCGCCATCTCGGCCGCGCCGCACAAGCAGGTCGTGCTCGCGGAGGGATCGACGCCCGCCGCGCCACGCTTCGACGATTGCGGGCAAAAGCCGCTCGCGGCGGTGTTCGATGCCGACGAGACGCTGATCTGGAACATCGGCGCGATGCGCTACATGGCCGAGCAGCACAAGGATTTCGACCCCGCGGTCTGGGACCAGTGGGAAAAGACCGGCGCGGGCAAGGCGGTGGCGATGCCCGGGGTGATCGACGCGGTGAACATCATGCGCGGCGCAGGGGTGACGGTGATCGTCAACACCAACCGCACCACCGCCAATGCCAAGGGCACCGAAGACACGCTGCGCGCCGCCGGACTCGGCGAATATAAGCATGGCGAGACTCTGTTCCTGATGGGCGACACCCCCGACGGCGCGAGCAAGGACGGACGCCGCGCGCTGATCGCCTCGCGGTATTGCGTGATCGCGATGGGCGGCGACCAGCTCGGCGATTTCGCGCAGGCGTTCAACGCGCACGGTCTGTCGGTTGCCGATCGTAAGACGCTGGCGACCAGCGGCCCGATCGCCGAGCTGTGGGGGCATGGCTGGTTCCTGCTCTCAAACCCGGTTTACGGCCCGTCGATTCGCGGCGGCTTTGCCGACATCTTCCCCTCCGACAAGCAATGGGAGCCGAAATAATGGCCTGGACGCGTGATGATATGGCGGCGCGGGCCGCGCAGGAGCTGGAGGACGGCTATTACGTCAACCTCGGAATCGGCATTCCGACGCTGGTCGCGAATCATGTGCCCGCGGGGATGACGGTGACGCTGCAGTCGGAGAACGGGATGCTCGGCATCGGCCCCTTTCCTTTCGAGGGCGACGAGGACCCCGACCTGATCAACGCAGGTAAGCAGACGATCAGCGAGCTGCCGCAGACCGCCTATTTCGGGTCGGAGCAGAGCTTTGCGATGATCCGCGGCGGCCATATCGACCTCGCCGTGCTGGGGGGCATGGAAGTCGCCGAAAACGGCGATCTCGCCAACTGGATGGTGCCCGGCAAGATGATCAAGGGCATGGGCGGCGCGATGGATCTCGTCGCGGGGGTCAAGAAGATCATCGTCGTGATGGAACACACCGCCAAGGACGGCGGCGCGAAATTCATCCCGGCGTGCACCCTGCCGCTGACCGGCAAGAATGTCGTCGACATGATCATCACCGACCTTGCGGTGTTCAAGCGCGACGATCACGCCAGCCGGTTCCGGCTGATCGAACTCGCGCCGGGGGTGACGGCGGAGGAAGTCGCCGCTAAGACCACGGCCCAATATGAGGTCGCGATCCCATAACGAGTCGATGAAGCGGGTTTTCGTTTTTCTGGCCGCCGCCGCGCTGGTGGCGGCCGGCTGGTTCGGCGTGCGCGCCTTTGGCGGCAGCAGTCCTCCGCTCGCCAGCGTCGCGATCCCGATCAAGGCCCCCGAGGAACTGCCCGACACGCCCGACAAATGGCGCGGGCGGATCGACTATCGCGCGCTCGACAGCCAGCTTTCCGCGCTGGCGCAGCGTCCCGAAATGGCGGGCCTCGCTGTGGCGGTGGTCGAGAACGGCAAACTAAGCTTCGTGCGCACCTATGGCGTCGCCGACAAGGCGACCGGCGCCCCGGTCACGCCGCACACCCTGTTCCGCTGGGCCTCGGTCTCCAAGACCGCGACGGGGGCGATGGCGGCGGCGCTCGCCAGCGACGGCGCCGTCGATCTCGACCGCCCGGTCGCCGACTGGCGCACGTCGCTGCACCTGCCGGGCGGCGCCGAGGCGCATGTGACGGTCGCCGAGCTGCTGTCGCAGCGCACGGGGCTCACCAAGAACGCCTATGACGAGAAATTGGAGGAGGGTCAGGATCCTGCCCTGCTCCGCGCGAATCTCGCCGCCGCGCCGCTGCAATGCGAACCCGGCACCTGCCACACCTATCAGAATGTCGCGTTCGACACCTCGCACGAGATATTGGCCAAGGCTGCGGGCAAACCCTTTCCCGACGCGGTCGAGGATCGATTCTTCCTGCCGCTCGGCATGGTCAGCGCGGGCTATGGGATGAAGCGGCTGACGGGCGCCAAGGACTGGGCGCGGCCGCACAATGGCGCCCACGTGCGCCCGGTCAAGGAAGCCTATTGGCGCGTCCCCGCCGCCGCGGGGGTCGAGAGCGACATCGTCGATTTCGCGACCTGGATGCAGGCGATGATGGGCAGCCGCCCCGATGTGCTGCCCGCCGCGGTGCTGCAAATCGCTCACCGCCCGCGTGTCGGCACGGGGCGGCTCTATGGCGGCACGCTGCGGCAGGCAATCAGCAATGCCTCCTATGGGATGGGCTGGCGGAACTTCACCTATGACGGCCTGCGGCTCGAAGGCCATTCGGGCGCGGTGGCGGGCTATCGCGCGACGATGATTTTCGAACCGGCGACGCGGACCGGCGTCGTCGCGCTGTGGAACAGCGACTGGGGATTTCCCTTCCGCATCCCCTTCGCGGCGATCGACAGCTATCACGGGCGCCCCGATGCGGGCTGGCTCGACCTGAGCAAATTGCCCGCGGCGCCGGGCGGGGCGGCGCGAACTGCCGCTGTCGCCCAGCCCACCAAGGGATAGGGCGGAACGGCTCATCCCAATCGCCGCAGAGGAGCCAAGGCATGTATGAGCTGATCACCGCCAACCGCAATTATTCGAGCTGGTCGCTGCGGCCGTGGGTGCTGATGCGCGCTCTCGGCATCGCGTTCGAAGACCGGATCGAGCCCTTCGCCGCGCCGGTCAATTACGATGCCTTCCGAGGCTTTTCGCCGACCGGGCAGGTTCCGGCGCTGCGCCACGAGGGGCGCACGATCTACGACTCGCTGGGCATCACCCTCTATCTGGCGGATCGGCACGAGGGCATCTGGCCCGCCGATCCCGACGCGCGTGCCTGGGCGCAATGCGCGGCCGCCGAGATGCACAGCGGCTTTTCGGCGCTGCGAGGCGACTGCACGATGAACGTCGGGGTGCGGGTGACGCCGAAACCGATGTCCGACGCCCTCACCGCCAATGTCGCGCGCGTCCGCGAATTGTTCGAACAGGGCCTCGCGACGTTCGGCGGGCCGTGGCTCGCGGGCGCGGATTTCTCGGCGGTCGACGCCTTCTTCGCCCCGGTCGCCTTTCGCATCCGCACCTATGGCCTCGACGTCGGCGGCGGGCAGGCGTGGGTCGACCATATTCTGGCGCATCCGGCGATGATCGAATGGGAGCGGCAGGCGCTCGCCGAAAGCTGGCGCGAGGAAAGCCACGAGGCGGAACTGGCGGCGGCGGGGATGGTTACCGCGGATTACCGGACCGCCTAGCTATTCTGTCTCTGCGTCGTTTCGAGCGGAGCCAGAACATGATCATTTTTGACTAAATCGTCATCCCGGCGAAAGCCGGGATGACAGGATAAGGAAGGTAGTGTTTCAGGCTAACCCGATCGCGATCTATTCCGTCAGCGCCTCGCGCACCACCGCGATCCCCGCTTCGCGCTGCGCCCTCAGCTCGGCCTTCAGCTTCGCCGGATCGCGCGCGAGCACGAAGCCGAAGCTGACCCCGCCTTCCTTGCCGAGCGTCGCATGGTGGAGCTTGTGCGCCTGCACCAGCCGCTTGGCGTAGCCGCGCCGCGGCACCCAGCGGAACCAGCGCTGGTGGACGAGCCCGTCGTGGACCAGCGTGTAGATGATCCCGTAAAGGAGGATACCGAGCCCGATCCACGTCCCCGGCTCCCACGCCGCGGCGCCGCGGATCATCGGGCTGCCGGCTGCAAACATCGCTATGCTCATCGCGGCGCCAACGAGCGCGAACAGGTCGTTCTTTTCCAGCATCCCGTCATGCGGCTCGTGATGGTCGCGGTGCCACGCCCAGCCGAAGCCGTGCATGATATATTTGTGGCTCGCCCAGGCGACGCCCTCCATCGCCGCCACGGTGGCGAGGATGAGGGCGAGGATGGCAGGGGTGGACATGGGCGGATTATAGGCCGGTCACAGCAGTCGCGCCATCATCTCCTCGTCACTCCGGACTTGATCCGGGGTCCCGCTTATCACCGCTGCAAAAGCGGGATGCCGGATCAAGTCCGGCATGACGAAGAAGGGGGAAGCAAACACGACCGAAAATTGCGTTTTTCTTCGCCACCGACTTGCAAAGTTGTGCGGCTGATCTAAGTGAACCCGCATGACTCGGCCCCGCACCCTTTATGAGAAAATCTGGGACGCGCATGTCGTCGAACAGCGCCCCGACGGTACCGCTCTGATCTTCATCGACCGCCATCTCGTCCATGAAGTCACCAGCCCGCAGGCGTTTGCGGGGCTTCGCGCGAGCGGGCGCACGGTGCGCCGTCCCGACCTGACGCTCGCGGTGCCCGACCATAATGTGCCGACGACGGCGCGGCTCGACGCGGCCGGCAACAAGCTGCCGATCGCCGACCCCGAAAGCGCGGCGCAGCTCGCGGCGCTGGAGAAGAATGCGCCCGAATATGGCATCCGCTATATCGACGCGGCCGCGCCCGAACAGGGCATCGTCCATGTCGTCGGGCCCGAGCAGGGTTTCTCGCTGCCCGGCACGACGATCGTCTGCGGCGACAGCCACACCGCCTGCCACGGCGGCATCGGCGCGCTCGCCTTCGGCATCGGGACGAGCGAGGTCGAGCATGTGCTCGCGACGCAGACGCTGTTGCTCCAGCCGTCGAAGACCATGGAGGTGCGCGTCGAGGGCGAGGTCGGCCCCGGCGTCACCGCGAAGGACATCATCCTTTACATCACCGGCACGATCGGCGCCGCGGGCGGCACCGGCCATGTCATCGAATATACCGGCAGCGCGATCCGCGCGCTGTCGATCGAGGGCCGGTTGACCGTCAGCAACATGGCGATCGAGGGCGGCGCGCGCGCCGGACTGATCGCGCCCGACGAAACGACCTTCGCCTATCTGAAGGGTCGCCCCTATGCGCCGAAGGGCGCCGACTGGGACGCCGCAGTCGCTTACTGGAAAAGCCTCGCGACCGATCCGGGCGCGACTTACGACAAGACCGTCGTCATCGACGCCACCGACATCGCGCCGAGCGTCACCTGGGGCACCAGCCCCGAGGATGTCGTGCCGATCACCGGCGTCGTGCCCGATCCCGCGAGCTTCGCCGATCCCTCGAAGCAGGCCGCCGCCGCCAAGAGCCTCGCCTATATGGGGCTCGAACCCGGCACGCGGATGCAGGATGTGCCCATCGAAAATATCTTCATCGGCAGTTGCACCAACAGCCGCATCGAAGACATGCGCGCCGCCGCCGCGATCGTCAAAGGCCGCAGGAAGGCCGACAATGTCCGCTGGGCGATCGTCGTCCCCGGCTCGGGCCTCGTGAAGGCGCAGGCCGAAGCCGAGGGGCTCGACCGCATCTTCACCGACGCGGGGCTCGAATGGCGCGAGCCGGGCTGCTCGGCCTGCCTCGCGATGAACCCCGACAAGGTGCCCGCGGGCGAACGCTGCGCGAGTACGAGCAACCGCAATTTCGTCGGCCGCCAGGGCCCCGGCAGCCGCACCCACCTCGTTTCGCCCGCCATGGCGGCGGCGGCGGCGGTGACCGGCCGGCTCACCGACGTCAGGGAGCTGATGGCATGACCCCGCTGGAAAAGGTCGAAGGCCGCGCGATCCCGTTCGGGCTCAAGAATGTCGACACCGACGTCATCATCCCGGCGCACTGGCTGAAGACGACGACGCGCGAAGGCATGGGGCGCGGCGCGTTCGAGAGCCTGCGCGTCGACCCCGACAATCTGTTCGACAGCGCCGAATATAAGGGCGCGCCGATCCTGATCGCGGGCGACAATTTCGGCTGCGGGTCGAGCCGCGAACATGCGGCATGGGCGCTCGGCGACCTCGGCATCCGCGTCGTCATCGCGCCGTCCTACTCCGACATCTTCTCGGGCAATGCGGTCAAGAACGGCATTCTCCCCGTCGTGCTGCCGCAGGCCGCGATCGACCGGCTGATGGAGGTCGCGGCGACCGATCCCGTCCATGTCGACCTCGACACCCAGACGGTGACGACGCCCTTTCAGGACCGCTTCACCTTCGAGATCGACCCCTTCCGCAAGATGTGCCTGCTCGAAGGGCTCGACGAGATTTCGCTGACCGAAAAGAGCGACGCGGCGATCGGCGCCTATGAAGCCAAGCTCGACGCCGACCGTCCATGGATGCGCCCGGTCGCCGTCTCATGAATTAGCGGCACCGGCCCGCTCCCCCACCGGCCTCCCATAGGTTGCTATCGTTGGGGAGGCCGGGTGGGGGAGCGGGCCGGTGCCGCCACAACAAAAAGGAGAAGGAAGATGAAGGCTCTCTTGTCGACCGCCACCGGCGGCCCGGAAACGCTGACCCTAGGCGAGCTGCCGCGCCCCACCGCGGGCAAGGGCCAGATCGTGATCGATGTGAAAGCCTGCGCGGTGAACTTCCCCGACGTGCTGATCATCGAGGATAAATATCAGTTCCGTCCCGAGCGCCCGTTCGCGCCGGGCGGCGAGGTCGCGGGACTGGTCGCCGAGATCGGCGAGGGCGTGACCGGGTTCAAGGTCGGCGACCGGGTGATCGCGGGCTGCGGCAACGGCGGCATGGCCGAGGCGGTCGCGGTCGGTGTCCACAATGTCTATCACCTGCCCGAGGGGCATGATTTCGCCGAGGGTGCCTCGCTGCTCATGACCTATGGCACCAGCATCCACGCGCTCGTCGATCGCGGGCATATCGCCGAGGGCGACACGTTGCTCGTGCTCGGCGCGTCGGGCGGGGTCGGGATCGCCGCGGTCGAGCTCGGCAAGGCGTTCGGCGCGCGCGTCGTGGCCGGGGTGTCGAGCGAGGAAAAGGCCGCGATCGCGCGCGAGGCCGGCGCCGACGAAGTCGTCGTCTATGGCCGCCAGCCGTTCGACAAGGACCAGTCGAAGGCGCTTGCGAACCGGTTCAAGGAAGCGGTTGGCCCGAACGGCGCCAACGTCATCTACGATGCGGTGGGCGGCGACTATGCCGAGCCGGCGCTGCGTTCGATCGCGTGGGAGGGGCGCTATCTGGTGGTCGGCTTCCCCGCGGGCATTCCGCGGCTGCCGCTCAACCTGACGCTGCTCAAGAGCTGTGACGTTGCGGGCGTGTTCTGGGGGGCGTTCGTGATGCGCGAGCCCGAGCGCAACCGCGCCAACATCGCGCGGCTGTTCCAGCTTTGGGAACAGGGCAAGATCAAGCCGCGCGTCACCGGCACCTATGCTCTCGCCGACGGCGGTCAGGCCATCGCCAAGCTCGGCGACCGCAGCGCCGTCGGCAAACTCGTCGTCACCCCCTGAAATACCGGCCCGATCCCGCGCTGACCGCGGCGCTGCGCGACCTCGCGGCGTCGGGCCGGGTCGAGGTGCGCGTCACGCCGGGCGCCAGCCGCGACGAAGTGAAGATTGTCGATGGCGGCGTGCAGCTCCGCGTCACCGCGCCGCCTGCCGACGGCGCGGCGAACGAGGCGGTGATCGCGCTGCTCGCCGCCGCGCTCGGCCGGCCGCGCCGCGATCTGACGCTGCTGCGCGGCGCGACGGCGCGGATCAAGCTGATCGGCGTTGCGCTCGACTGATCGCATTCCCAGCAGCGAATTAACCCTTTATCAGGGGCTGGGCCTTATGGCCGGATGCAGGACTGTAGGGACCGCAGGTACTGACGATGGCAACGCGCCGGCCGAACAATGATGGGCAAGCCGCGAGTCTCGCGAATATTTCGCGCACCCGCCGCGCACAGCTCGTCGCCGAGTTCGAGGGTGAGCTCGGCATCGATCACAAGGCCCGCGCGCTTGCGGCCTATGAGGCCAAGCGCTGGAAGGTCATCAAGACGATCATCGTCTGGACGATCGCGATCATGTTCTTCACCATCGCCTGCCACAAATTGTGGCTGATGGGCCAGGACGTCGACAAGCCCTTCACAGACCTCGATCCGGTGAAGAGCATCTTCGGCCGCAGCGAATAGAATCGCCTCGGCGCACGCCGAGGCCCGCGATCAATACACCCGCGCCTTCGGCTTGATATATTCCGCGTCGTCCGACAGCGTATATTCGTGGACCGGGCGGTAATCGAGGCGGACGGTGCCGCCCTTGCCGCCCCAGCCGTCGAACCAGCTGATCGTGTGCTTCATCCACGTCTTGTCGTCGCGGTTCGGGAAATCCTCGTGCGCGTGGGCGCCGCGGCTTTCCTTGCGGTTGAACGCCGAATGCATCGTCACCGTCGCCTGCGCGATCAGATTGTCGAGCTCGAGCGTTTCGATGAGGTCGGTGTTCCAGATCAGGCTGCGGTCGGTGACATGGATGTCGTTCATCCGCTCGTAGGTCTTGGCGAGCTTTTCCTTGCCCTCGGCCATCAGTTCGTCGGTGCGGAACACCGCCGCGTGCTGCGACATCGCGCGCTGCATTTCGATGCGGACCTCGGCGGTCGGCGAACCGCCGTTCGCATTGCGGAAATGATCGAGACGACCAAGCGCGAGGTCGGCGCTGTCCTTCGGCAGCGGCGCCTGCGCGGCGCCGGGAGTCACCAGTTCCTTCAGGCGATGGCCGGTCGCGCGGCCGAACACCACAAGGTCGATCAGGCTGTTCGAGCCGAGGCGGTTCGCGCCGTGGACCGACACGCAGGCGGCCTCGCCGACCGCGAACAGGCCGGGGACGACCGCATCGGGATCGCCGTCCTTCAGCGTGACGACCTCGCCATGATAGTTACAGGGGATGCCGCCCATATTGTAATGGACGGTCGGCACCACGGGGAGCGGCTGGCGCGTCAGGTCGACGCCCGCGAAAATCTTGCCGCTCTCGGTAATCCCCGGAAGCCGTTCGTGGAGCACCGCCGGATCGATATGGTCGAGGTGGAGATAGATATGGTCCTTGTGCGGACCGACGCCGCGGCCCTCGCGGATTTCGAGCGCCATCGAACGCGACACGACGTCGCGCGACGCCAAATCCTTCGCCGACGGGGCATAGCGTTCCATGAAGCGCTCGCCCTCGGAGTTGGTGAGGTAGCCGCCCTCGCCACGCGCGCCCTCGGTGATGAGGACGCCCGCGCCATAGATGCCGGTCGGGTGGAACTGGACGAATTCCATGTCCTGGAGCGGCAGGCCGGCGCGCAGCACCATGCCGCCGCCGTCGCCGGTGCAGGTGTGCGCCGAGGTGGCGGTGAAATAGCAGCGGCCATAGCCGCCGGTCGCGAGCACGACCGCCTGGCTGCGGAAGCGGTGGATGCTGCCGTCCTCCATGCACAGCGCGATCACGCCGCGGCACACGCCGTCTTCCATGATCAGATCGAGCGCGAAATATTCGATGAAGAAGTCCGCGTCATATTTCAGCGACTGCTGATAGAGCGCATGGAGCATCGCGTGGCCGGTGCGGTCGGCCGCGGCGCAGGTGCGCTGCACCGGCGGGCCTTCGCCCATATTCTGCATATGGCCGCCGAACGGGCGCTGATAGATGGTGCCGTTGGCGTTGCGGCTGAACGGCACGCCGGCATGTTCGAGTTCGTAGACCGCGGCGGGCGCCTCGCGCACCATATATTCGATCGCGTCCTGGTCGCCGAGCCAGTCGGAGCCCTTGACGGTGTCGTACATATGCCATTGCCAATGGTCGGGCGTGTTGTTGCCGAGGCTGGCGGCGATGCCGCCCTGCGCCGCGACGGTGTGGCTGCGGGTCGGGAACACCTTGGTGATGCAGGCAGTCTTGAGCCCCGCCTCGGCGCTGCCCATGGTGGCGCGGAGGCCCGAACCGCCGGCGCCGACGACGACGGTGTCGTACGTGTGGTCGATGATCTTATAGGCTTCGGTCATGTCACATGCCCCCCGGAGCGAGCCCGGCGGCGGGCGCAAGCGCGATGCGGACAATGGCGAAGATACCGAAAGCGGCGCCGCCGATCGCGTAGAAATTCAGGATGACGAGCGACAGCAGCTTGGTCGCTTCGCCGTGGACATAATCCTCGATCATCACCTGAAGGCCGAGGCGGAAATGCCAGAAGACGCTGATGACGAGCAGGATCAGCGCAAGCGCGACCATCGGGTTCGACGCCCAGCGATAGACCGCGCCATGATCGCCGAGCGGCAGGCGGATCAGCGAGACGAAGAACCAGGTGACGAGCAGGAGGTTGCCGAGCGCGGTCAGGCGCTGCTGCAGCCAGTGGCCGGTGCCGTGATGTGACGGGCCGAGCCCGCGCACGCGGCCGAGGCGCGTACCGTTACCCATTGAGCGCCTCCTGCGCGATGTAGAGCCAGACGGCGGCGGTCGCGAGGATCGCGCCGACGAAAACGAGGATCGACCAGAGCCGGTTGGTCCTGAGCTCATAGCCCGCGCCGGTATCGAGCACGAAATGGCGGAGGCCCGAGAAGAGATGCTGGAAGAAGGCCCAGGTCAGGCCGACCAGCACCACCTTGCCGAGGATGTTGGTCACCTGATGCAGCGCGCTGATTTCGGGGCTCGGATCTTTCCAGACGCAGGCGACGAAAGCGGCATAGGCCTCGGGGCCCGCGGCGAGCGCGCCGAGCCACCAGAGGAACATCAGCGCCCCGACGATCGCGAGCCCGTCGCCCGTGATGCGGTGGAAAATCGAGACCGCCATCGAAGGCGCCCATTTATACACCTGCAGATGCGGTGAAAGCGGTCGCCCGCTCGTTTCCTTGCCAGCCATATCAGCCCCGTTTCGTGACTCTGTCGGTCGATGGGGGCCGGTTAAGCCTTCCCGCCGCGATATGCAATTGCTTAGCGCATGATGATGTCGGTTTAGACGGGAAGCGGCGGCGATGGCCCTGCGGGCGGGGAGCGGGCCAGCTTGCTTCATTGCCCCTTTCGTCACGGGGGCTTCATCCGGGGGTATCGTGATCGCAGGCGGAAAATGCCCGGATGGTCACAGTGGAAGATTTTGGCTGGGTTGCGGCTGACGGTCTGCAAACGACCGGAAGCCGGCCTATCTTACATCGTCATCCCGGACTTGATCCGGGATCCATTCTCTCAGCGCCGGTTGAATGGATCCCGGATCAAGTCCGGGATGACGAGAGTCTGAAAGTCGCGCGCAGCATCTCATAACATCGTCATTCCCGCGAAAGCGGGAACCCAGTGTGGGGTTAGCCGACGCACGCTCTGGGTTCCCGCTTTCGCGGGAATGACGAAAGTTAGGAAGGGGCCGCTCCCTACCCCATTCCAGCCGATAGCCCGCGCTATAGACCGCAGCCCTTGTTCCTCGACCTGCTTCCGCGTCCCGGACTTAGTCCGGAATGGCGAGGAAGGGTCATGAACGGCGATTGACGCACCGATATACGAATCATATACGATTCGTATACGCCTGCCTTCGAGGAGCAATCATGGGCATCGTGAAAATCGACGACGAACTGCACGAGGAAGCGCGCCGCGCCAGCACCGTGATGTGCCGGTCGATCAACGCGCAGGCCGAATATTGGATGAAGATCGGCATGCTCGCCGAGGCCAATCCGGCGCTGCCGTTCAACGAAATCGTCCAGATGCAGCTCGCCGCGGCGAACGTCCGCCTCACGGACCGGGCGGCGGCCTGAGATGGTCAAGACCCCCGACGAAATCGCGCTGATGCGCCAGTCGGGCCGCTTGCTCGCGTCGGTGTTCGAGATGCTCGACGGGCTCGACCTTGCCGGCCGCTCGACGATGGAGGTCAACGATCTGGTCGAGCGCTTCATCACCGTCGACCTCGCCGCGCGGCCGGCGAGCAAGGGGCAGTACGGCTTTAAATATGTCCTCAACTGCTCGATCAACCATGTCGTCTGCCACGGCGTCCCCGACGCCGACGCGATCATCCGCGATGGCGACATCATCAACCTCGACATCACGCTCGAAAAGAGCGGCTTCATCGCCGATTCGAGCAAGACCTATCTCGTCGGCGCGGTCGCGCCCGCCGCGCGGCGGCTGGTCAAGGTGACCGAGGAAGCGATGTGGCAGGGCATCGCGCAGGTGCGCCCCGGCGCGCATCTCGGCGATATCGGCTTCGCGATCGAGCGCCACGCGAAGCGGAACGGCTATTCGGTCGTGCGCGACTATTGCGGGCACGGCATCGGCCGCGAGATGCACGAGGAGCCGTCGGTGCTCCATTTCGGGCGCCGCGGGACCGGGATGCGGCTGCGCCAAGGCATGGTCTTCACGATCGAGCCGATGCTCAATCAGGGCAGCCGCAAGGTTTCGACCGAAGAGGACGGCTGGACGGTCGTGACCGACGACCGCAAGCTGTCGGCCCAGTTCGAGCATACGGTCGCGGTCACCGGCACCGGCGTCGAAGTCCTGACCCTGCGCCGCGACGAGGTGGGGACAAGCCGCCTCCGGGCCTGAGCGCCCGCTATTCGGCCGCGACGGCGCTTGCCAGTTCCGGCGACGAACGCTGGCCATCGTAGACGAATTCCGCGCCTCTCAGGTCGATCAGCGGGAAGGCGTCCTTTTCGGCCCAATAATCCTGATTATGCCGCCATTCGGGCTTGTCGCCGCGGCGCGGCATCGCATCGAGGCCGCGCATCAGATAGCCCGGATTGAAATTGTCGGCCTCGATCCACGGCAGGATCGCCATGCCGGCATCCTCCGGCCGCAGCGCGACCTCGACCTTGTTCGCGCCGATGTCGTCCATATGACCCAGAAGATTGCAGACGAAATCACCCACCATATCGACGCGCAGCGTCCAGCTCGCGCGGAAATAGCCCATGACCCAGGCGAGGTTCGGGACGCCGGTCATCATCATCCCGCGATAAGTGACGGTATCCGCCCAGTCGACGGGCGCGCCGTCGACGCTGAAGGGAATGCCGCCCATCACCGACAGGTTGAACCCGGTCGCCGCGACGATGATGTCCGCCTCGATCTCCTCGCCGTTGGCGGTGCGGACCCCCTTTTCGGTGAAGCGATCGATGGTGTCGGTGACGACGCTGAGCTTGCCCTGCACCGCCGCCTTGAAGATGTCGCCTTCGGGGCAGAAGGCCAGCCGCTGCTGCCATGGGCGGTAGCGGGGCGTGAAATGCGGCTCGAATGCGAAGTTCGGGTCGCCGGAGAAGGCGCGGATCAGCTCCTTCAGCTCCTCGAACACCGTATCGGGTTCGGTCTGGCAGCGCCGCGTCATCTGGTCCTGGTCGTGCATGATCTGCGCGCGCACGACGCGGTGGACCGTCGGCTCGTCGATCCCGACCTCGCGCAACCGGTCGGCCAGTTCGTTCTTGTTCTCGCTGCAGAAGAAATAGGTGGGCGAGCGCTGGAGCATCGTCACATGCGCGGCCTTTTCCGCGAAGGCGGGAACGACGGTCGCGGCAGTGGCGCCCGACCCGATCACGAGGATGCGCTTGCCCGCATAATCGGTCGACGGGTCCCAGAGCTGGGCGTGGACGAACCGGCCCCGATAGTCGGCAAGCCCCGGCCAGTCGGGGATGTAGGGCGTTTCATGGTCGTAATAGCCCTGACACATCCAGAGGAAGCCGGCGGTGAAGACAGCGGTGGCGCCGTCCGCGGCGCGAACCGCCTCGACGGTCCAGAGATTGTCGGCGCTCGACCAGCGGCAGGCGGTGATGCGGTGCCCGTAATGGATATGGGCGCCGATGTCGTTTTCCTCGATCACCTCGCCCATATATTTGAGGATCTCGGCCCCGCTCGCGATCGGGGCGCCGACCCAGGGCTTGAAGCGGTAGCCGAAGGTGTAGAGATCCGAGTCCGAGCGCACGCCGGGATATTTATGCGTGTCCCACGTCCCGCCGAACGTCTCCTTCGCCTCGAGGATCGCATAGCTCTTGCCGGGGCATTGCTGCTGGAGATGATAGGCGGAGCCGATGCCCGAAATCCCCGCGCCGGCGATCAGCACGTCGACGTGGATAGGCGCCCGGCCCGCGGCGGCACGATCGGCATTCGGTTTCGACATCTTCCAGCTCCCGTTTCTGTTCGTTCGCCATATCATGGCGCGGCGACGAGGAGAGGACATTGATCCCGATCAAAGGCGGCGCTTCGCCCCCTCCCCGCCGCGACGCGCCGGGAAGGACCCCATTTACTTGATCTTGTCGCGGTTCGCGTAGAGCAGCGCCGCGAGCACCGCGGCGGATCCAATCCCGATCCCCGCAGCGGCGGCCGTCTTCCAGCCGCGCTTTCTGTCATCCTTCGCCGCCGCGTCCTTGTCGGCCGCTTCGGTGGCCTCGGCGGCTTCCTTCTGCGCCTGCAACTCGCGCGCGGCGCGGATGACTTCATTTTCCTCTTCGTCGTGGGGAGGCTGGTCCTGATTCGTCATCGTCTCTCTTCTCGTTCCTCAGGCAAGCGCCTGGCCGACAGGCACATAATCGGTTCCGACCGCCTCGGCTACGGCCTCGAAGGTCACCTTACCATCCCAAACGTTCAAACCCTGCGCAAGATGCACGTCGCGTCGCAAAGCTTCTTTCCAGCCCAAATCGGCGATGCGGAGCGCGTGCGGCAGAGTGACGTTGTTGAGCGCATAGGTGCTGGTGCGCGCGACCGCGCCCGGCATGTTGGCGACCGCATAATGGACGATGCCGTCGACCACATAGGTCGGATCGGCGTGCGTCGTCGCGTGGCTGGTCTCGAAACAGCCGCCCTGGTCGATCGCGACGTCGACGAGCACCGAACCCGGACGCATCGTCCCCAGCATGTCACGCGTCACCAGCTTCGGCGCTTCGGCGCCGGGGATCAGCACCGCGCCGATGACGAGATCGGCCTCCGCCACGCATTCGGCCAGATTGGCACGGTTCGAGAAGCGCGTCTTCGCCCGCGCCTCGAAAAAGGTGCCGACGCGTTCGAGCACTTCGGGATCGCGGTCGAGGATGGTGACGTCGGCACCGAGCCCCGCCGCCATCTGCGCCGCGTTGAAGCCGACGACGCCGCCGCCGATGATGCAGATCTTGCCCGGCGCCACCCCCGGCACGCCGCCGAGCAGCACGCCGCGGCCGCCGTGCGCCTTTTCGAGCGCGGTCGCGCCGGCCTGGATCGACATGCGCCCCGCGACCTGACTCATCGGCTTCAGCAGCGGCAGGCCGCCGTGCGGGCTGGTGACGGTCTCATAGGCGATGCACACCGCGCCCGATTTCATCAGGTCGCGCGTCTGGTCGGGATCGGGGGCAAGGTGAAGATAGGTGTAGAGGATCTGCCCCGGACGCAGCATCGCGCGCTCGGCCGGCTGCGGTTCCTTGACCTTCACCACCATCTCGCAGGTGGCGAAGATTTCGGCGGGCGTTCCGACGATCTCGGCACCCGCCTGTTCGTAGAAGCGGTCATGCGCGCCGATCCCCTCGCCCGCGCCGGTCTCGACGAGGACGCGGTGCCCGTGCACGACGAGTTCGCGCGCGCTTTCGGGGGTCAGGCCGACGCGATATTCGTGATTCTTGATTTCCCTGGGGGTGCCGATGATCATGGTCGCTCTCCATATCGGGCGCCGGACGCGCGGCCTCGCCTGTGCGTCTCGGCTTTCTTTGTGTCGTCCTGCGATTATCTTGTTTTCGCACAAAGACACGAAGCCACAAAGAGGAAGTTCGGGCGGCGCGCCCTGCCGGGGAGCCGCGCTTTCCCGGCACAATCGGCACAGCTGGTTAACGGCGCTTTTACCAATGTCCTTTCATATCTGACCGGCAAGTTTCGAAAGTCATGGCAGCCGCAGAGCTGTGTGTCGTGCGAGTCGCGGTTTTTGGGGATCGGGGAAACGGATCATGGTGAAGGAAAATCCCATTCATAAGCAGCAGATCGATCCGGTTCTGATGGCGGATCGCTTTCCCTTTTACGATCTCGACGGGCAGCTTGTCGCGCATTCGACCGAAATCCAGGCGATCATCGCCGGGCACGAGGAGGAAATCGCGCGCGCCTATTGGGACGCCTTCAACGCGCTTCCCTCGGTCGACCGCCCGGTCGAGGGCGAGCTCTACGAATCCTATGTCCGTGGCAGCGCGCGCCACACCGCGCTCAAATATGGCGATCCCGCCGGGCAGGAAGTCGCGACGATCGCTTGCCAGAACACGCATATGGCGCGGCGCGTCAAGCTGCCGCTCGCGTCGGTGATGTCGTGCATGGCCGAAAGCCAGCGGCTGACGCTCGAATATGTCGTCGCGGCGTGCGCGAACGATGCGAACCGCATCGTCCGGCTGGCCAGTGCGGTCAACCGGCTCGGCCTGCTCGAATATGACATCATGCAGCGCTATGCCGAAAAGCTGGACCGCGCGGTCATCTCGGGCGAGCGGCAGACGCTCGCGGGCGATTTCGACCGCTCGATCGCCTCGCTGGTGCAGGACACCGACACCGCGCGCCAGCAGCTCGCGAAGCAGGCGGCCTCGGCCGACCAGGCGGCGAAGGGCATGATCGCCAAGACGAGCGAAGTCGCCGCCGCGTCCGAGCAATCGGCGATGGCGATGCGCGAGGCGGCCTCGACCGCCGCCGGGCTGATCCGCGCGATCGAGGATGCGCGCAGCGAGGTCGAAGCCTCGGCCAGCGTCGCGACCCGCGCATCGGAACAGGCGGGCGAAGCGGTCGCCATGTCCGAAGCCTTGTCGCGGCACGCCGAATCGATCGAGTCCATCTTGGGCCTGATCCGCGAGATCGCGGGGCAGACCAACCTCCTCGCGCTCAACGCCACGATCGAGGCGGCGCGCGCGGGCGAGTCCGGCCGCGGTTTTGCCGTGGTCGCGCAGGAAGTGAAAAGCCTCGCCAACGAAACCGCGCGCGCGACCGACGACATCGCGGGCAAGATCACGGCGATCCAGCAGGCGACGCGCGGATCGGTGTCGGCGAACCAGTCGATCCAGGCGACGATCGTCGAGGTCCAGACCTCGGCCCAGCGTATCCGCGATGCGATGGACGCACAGGCGCAGACGGTCACCTCGATCACCGCCGCGGTCGACGAAACCGCGCTCGCCGCCGACTCGATGTCGTCGACGATCGCCAGCATCCGCAACGATTCGGGCATGGTCGCGGGCGAGATCAGCACGCTGAGCAGCGAGTTCGCCAAGATGGGCGACCGGCTCCAGTCGCTCGAAAAGGCCGCGAGCGAGTTCAGCCGCCGGGTGGCGTGACGCCGGACACATTTTAGAACGCCGTTCGCCCTGAGCTTGTCGAAGGGCCGTTTTTCTTGTCACGTTGCTGAAAGAAGGACGGTGCTTCGACAAGCTCAGCACGAACGGCTGGGTGAAGGCTTTGCGCTAATCCACATGCGCCGCTAGATACGCAGCCATGCAAGCCCATCGTTCCATCCAGCCTGTCCGATGAGCTGGATCGTCTCCCTTCCCTGCACCCGCGCCGAGGCCGAGGCGCTGTCGGGTGAAATTCCCGAACTCGACGCGCTGGCCGAAGCGCCCGTCGTCGTGACGCGCGAGATCGACGAGGACAGCGGGCATTGGCAGCTCGATGCCTATATGGACGAAAAGCCCGTCGCGGCCTTGCTCAAACTGCTGCAGGGCTTGATTCCGAGCGCAAAGGGCAAGAAACCCGTCGTCGAGAAACTGGTCGAGCAGGATTGGGTCACGCTGTCGCAGCAGGGGCTCGAACCCGTGCAGGCCGGGCGTTTCTTCGTCCATACAAGCAGCTATGCCGACCGCGTGCCACCGGGCAGCACCCCCTTCCTGATCGACGCGAGTCAGGCCTTCGGCACCGGGGGGCACGACACGACCGCGGGCTGCCTCGCGATGCTCGACCGGTTGGCGCGCGCCGGAGCCAGCCCGCGCAACATCGCCGACATCGGCACCGGCACCGGCCTCCTCGCTTTCGCCGCGCTGGCGCTGTGGCCGCGCGCGCGCGTGATCGCGTCGGACATCGACCCCGCGAGCATTTTCGTGACCAGAGACAATGCCGCGATCAATGGCGTGCCGCTGGGCCGAGGCGGCGGGCGGCTCGCGCTCGCGGTCGCGCCGGGGACCGATCATCCGGCGATCCGGCACCGGGCGCCTTATGATCTGGTCGTCGCGAATATTCTCGCGGGGCCGCTGATCACCCTCGCCCCCGATATCGCGAGCGCCACGGCGCCCGGCGGCCATGCGATCCTCGCCGGGCTGATCGCGCGGCAGATGGAGCCGGTGCTCGCCGCCTATCGCGCGCAGGGTTTTCGTCTGGTCCACCGCGGCGGGAGCGCGGAGTGGCCGTGCCTGCTGCTGGTCAAGCGGCGGCGCTATGGCTGGCGCCGCAAGGAACGCGCGCTGCATCGCGCGAGTCCTTCGGATGCGAGTTTCGGGAGTTGGTAGCACCGCCCCCCTCCCGCAAGCGGGAGGGGTTGTGAGACTTGGGCCGGCAGAGCCGGCCCTAGTCGCAACGGGGTGGGCCAGCAGCGGTGGCGGCTTGGTGCCCACCCCGCTGCGAGTAGCGAGCAAGCTCGCAACTCTCGCTGCCCCTCCCGCTTGCGGGAGGGGATTACTCACGCTTTCGCCGCAGCATAATCCTGCGTGCCGCGCGTGACGACCTCGTCATCTTCCAATATGTCGGCGATCGGGATCGGCGGCAGCGCGGCGTTGGCGGCATAGAGCGGCGCGAAATCGGTGTTCACCGTCACGTCGAGCAATTGGCCGAGGCTGTCGACGACGAAATAATTCTGCTGGAAATCGTCGATCCGGTAATCGGTGCGCATCACGCGCGCGAGGTCGAAGCCGATGCGGTTCGGGCTGTCCGAATCGAGCGCGAAGACGCTTTCGGCAAAGGAGGAGACGATCCCCGCGCCATAGATGCGAAGCCCGCCCGCTTCGCGGATCAGACCGAATTCGACCGTGTACCAATAGAGGCGCGCCAATTGTTTCAGCGCATCGAACTTGAGACTGCGGAGGCCCCCCTCGCCGTAGGCGACCATATAATCGGCGAACACCGGATCGGCGAGCATCGGGACATGGCCGAAGACGTCATGGAAGACGTCGGGTTCCTGCAGATAGTCGAGCTGTTCCGGCGTGCGGATGAAATTGCCCGCGGGGAAGCGCCGGTTCGCGAGATGATCGAAAAAGACATCGTCGGGCACCAGCCCCGGCACCGCGACGACCTGCCACCCGGTCGCGGCCATCAGCCGAGCGTTGAGTTCGCGATAGTCGGGAATGCCCGGCTTTTCGAGCCGCAGCACATCGATCCCGCGCAGGAAGGCCTCCGACGCACGGCCGGGCAGCATCGCCGACTGGCGCGCGAACAGCCGATCCCACATCGCATGCTCGTCGGCGGTGAAGGCGTCCCAATCCTGCGAAATCGTCCAGTCGGCCGCGGCGCCCGGCGGCGGGATGTCGTGAACGTGGGTGTCGGGGTTCTTCATGCGGCATCCCTAGCATGAAATGGTTTCAAGTGAAACTTTATCGCCAGCCTTTAGAACTACAGTACATTCTATTTTGTCATTGCGAGCGAAGCGAAGCAATCTCCAGCCATCGGCCTCGCGCGATCCCGATGGCTGGAGATTGCTTCGTCGCTACGCTCCTCGCAACGACGAGGAAGATTGATCTGACATCATCACAGTTCAAGATGAAGCAACTTGATCCGCCCATAGCCGGTTTCGACCAGCCCGCGCGCGGTCAGGTCACGGAGCGCGGCGCCCAGCGTGACGCGCGACACGCCGAGCAGGTCGGCGAGCTGCTGCTGCGTCGCGTGCACGGTCGCGCCGTCGTCGCCGTCTGCCGCCATCATGCCGAGCAACCGCCACAGCCGGTCGGCGCTGCCGAGCCGCCGCTCGGCATCGATGATGTCGAGCGCCCCGGCAAGCTGGCGGCCGAGGCTGCGCAGCAGCAGCTCGGCCCAGCCCACATCGGCAGCCATCAGGCGGCGGAGCAGCGCGCGGTCGATCGCGACAAGCCGCGCCGAGCCGCTGGCGAGCGCGTCGGCCTGCCGCGGCACGCCGGTGAAGAAGGCGAGCTCGCCAAACAGGTCGCCCGGCCCGAGCACGGCAAAGGCGGTGAAGCCACCGTCCTCGGCATAGCGGCCGACGAGGACATGCCCCTCGACCACCGCCCAGAAGGCGTCGCCGGGATCGCCCTGCTGCTGCACGAACTGGCCGTCGGCGAACCACCGCGCCGGGGCCATCGCCACGAGCCGTTCGCGCTCGGCGGGCGACAGCCGCGTCCGCTCGGCCAGATCGAAATGATAAGATCTTTGCATTTCTGCCGGTCGCTGTGTGGCAAAGGCGGCGGAAAGGCAAGGCTTAAGGCCCCATCGGGAGAATCGGGATGCACCTCACCAATGCGCAATCGAGCTTGATCGTCGCGCTCATCTATCTGGGCTTCTGCCTCGTCGAGCTCGCGCGCACGCGCTTTTTCGCGAAGACCGAACAGTCGCGGCACGACGGCATCGTCGAGATCGTCAGCACCTTCACGCTGACGATCCTGACCCAGCCGGCGATCCTGCTGACGGTCGGGGCACTCGGCCACCTTTTCTTTCCACAATATGAGGGTGCGCTTGCGCATAGCCCCTGGTACGCCGCGCTCGCGCTGTTCCTCGTCTTCGAGGATATGATGCAATATTGGTGGCACCGCGCGTCGCACAGCACCGCGTGGCTCTACAACCTCCACCGCGCGCACCATAATGCCCGTTATATGAGCGTGCGGCTCGTCTACCGGAACAACCTCCTCTATTATGCGATGATGCCGAGCATCTGGCTGGCGGGCGCGCTCGTCTATCTCGGACTCGGCTGGTTCTACGCCTTCTACCTGATCGTGAAGATGCTGGTGATCATCGGCGCGCACAGCGATGTCGCGTGGGACGCGCCGCTCTATCGCATCAAGGCGCTCGCGCCCGTCATGTGGGTGGTCGAGCGGACGATCAGCACTCCGGCGACGCACCACGCGCATCACGGCCGCCACGCCCACGACCCGGCGGTCCATTACAAGGGCAATTTCGGCAACCTTCTGTTCTTCTGGGACGTCCTGTTCGGCACCGCGAAGATCACGCGCCATTTTCCCGCAAGCTATGGCGTCGAGAATCTGCCGCCCGCGACGCTGGGCCAGCAATTGCTCTGGCCGATCCTGCCCGAGAACAAGGATATGGACGCGGTGATCCCCGGAGCGACCCCCGCGCGCGCCGAAGCGCAGGCGGCGATCGCGGCCGGGTGACGCCCCGCGCACCCCTGCGCGCGGATCAGAAGCGCGCGCGCAGTCCCATCGACACCGACCGGCGCTCGACCGGATAATAGATCGCCGAGCCATCGGTGACGTCGATCGCGGCGCTGATGTCGCCGATCGCCTTCTTGCCCGCGATATTGCGGACATCGACAAAGGCGTCGACGCCTTCGGCAATACGCGCGCCGCCGGTCACGCCGATCAGCGCATAGCCGGGGGTGCGGACGCGGTTGCGGTAATCGGCGAACGGCCCCTGCGGCACCCATTCGATGTTGGGCGCGACATGCAGCGTATCGGTGCCGATGCGCGCCTCGGCGCGATAGACGTGGCGCGGCACGACCGGCAGGCGGTTGTCGCCGAACTGGACGTCATCGCGGAATCGAAAGTTGCTGTAGGTATAGACCTGCCGCAACCGGAGCCAGTTCGCCGGCGCGATCTCCAGCGCCGCCTCGACCCCTTCGTGCCGCGTCCGGCCTGCGTTGAAGGTCGAAGCGGGAATGTCCGCGGTCACACTATATTGCAGCAGCTCGCCCTTGATGTCGGCGCGATAGAGCGAGAGATCCCAGCTCAGCATCCCCGTGCGGCCGCGCGTGCCGACCTCGGCCGTCCACGCGCGCTGTGCATCGAGCGGGACGAAGGCCGAGGTCTGCGCCAGTTCGATGAAGCCCGGGAATTCGACCGAACGGCTGTAGTTGCCATAGAATTGCACGCCCGGCGCGGGCTCGAACAGCAGGCCAAATTTGGGCGAGAAGGCGTCGAAATCGGCACGGCCAAAGTTGTCGACCGGGCCGTTGTTGAACGCCTCGTGCTGGCGCCGCATCCCGTCGGCGTAAATGCCGCCGGCGATCAGCGAGAGACTTTCGACCGGCTTCAGCCGCACCTCGCCATAGAGCGTCGCGGTGCGCGCGTCCTGCCGCGCGTCGAAAGTCTTGGCGCCGCGGCGCCCCGCCACGTTGACGAAGCGCCGCGAATGGACGTCGCCGACGCGCAGCTCGCCGCCGAGCGTCGCCTCGACCGGTCCCGCGGCATAGTCGAGGCGGAAGAAGGTACCGCGATCGACGCTTTTCTGGTCGATGAGCTGATAGATGGGATGGTGCAGCGTCTTGGCGTTGACGAAGACGCCGAGGTCGAGCTTGGCGGCGCCGAGATCGATGCTCGTGCGGTTCTGGAGCCGCAGCGATTCGATGTTGCGCGCCTGATCGCCCGCGACGCTGCCGGCATTGGCGATGCGCGGCGTCGCCAGCGCCTCGGCGCGGCTCAGCGCGCCCGGCAGCTCCTGATCGATATTGTTGTAGCTCGCATAAAGGCGCGTCGTGATGTTGTCGGTCAGCGCCAGCCCCACATTGCCGTGGAAGCGCAGGCTGCGCCGCTTTGCATGCTTGCGGTCGCCGTCCGACGTGTCGGCGCTGACCGCGCCCCACGCATCGACGCGCTCGCCCGCGACGCCTGCCGACGCGAGGCCGCGCAGCATGTCGAAACTGCCCGCGTCGGCGCGGAGATATACGCCCTCTGCGGTGCGGCCGGTCGGCGTCACGCCGTTGATCGCGCCGCCGAGCGTGCCCGAGCCGAAACGCAGCGCGTTGGCGCCGCGATAGACCTCCAGATGGTCAAAGAAGATCGGCTCCAGCTCCTGGAAATCGCCATTGTCGTCGGCGAGGTTGATCGGCACCCCGTCCTGGAGCAGCGTCAGCCCGCGCATATGATAGCCGCGCGACAGCCCCGAGCCGCGGATCGAAATCCGCACCTCCTGCCCGAAGCGCGGCTGGAGATAGACGCCGGGCGAGAAAGCGAGCGTATCGCGCAGCGAGACAACGCTCTTGTCGGCATAATCCTGATAGGAGACCACGTCGGCACCGCCGGGGGTGCGCGCGGCACGATCCTCGGCGGCGTCGGTCGCGGTCGGCGCGGTGACGATGATGGTGGAATCGGCTTCGTCGGCACGGGCGGGCGAAGCGGCAAGGCAGAGGGCAAGCGCCAGCAAGGGCGCCGCACGATAGGCAATAAAAGTCATCGGAAAATCTTCCCCGGATACAGTTATGGGGCCGCTCGGCGCATCGGTGCGCGGGCGGCGATTCAAGCTGGATCAGACGAAGGAAGGGGGTCCGGTGCTCGGCGGGAGCGGCGAGGCGATGCCCGGGGCAAAGCCGAGCGACGGGGTCGCGACGGGCGCGGGTTCGGGCGCGACGAGCTGCGCGGGCAGCGCTGGAGCGGCAGGCGTGATCGGCGCCACGGCGAGCGCGCCCCACGGACAATGCTGCTGGCCCTCGCCTGCCTGATGATCGCCGCTCTTTTCGAGCGCGATCGTCATCGTGCCGCCGGGATTGGCGGGGTCCGAACAGACGCGCACGGTGATCGTGCCGCCCGCGCTGTCGATCATCCAGCCCGGCGCGACAAGCACCCGCGCGGCGAGCGCGAGCAGCAGCGGCAGAAGCAGCAGGATGCCCGGACGGCGAAAGGCGGCGAGGATGCCCACGGCGGCGGCCTTATGGCGAGGAGAGCGACGAGGCAAGCGGACAGATTGCCCACCCCGTTCGTGGCGAAGATTTACTCTGCCGCCGCCTCGTCGGTCTTCTTGCCGGTGCGCGTCCAGGGATAGAGGAATTGGTTCCAATAGGCTTTCGGCACATCCTCGGGGATGCCGTAGTTTTCGGGCCAGCGGTCCTTCGGCAGGTGGAAGGTGCCGAACAATTTGTCGATCCACGGGAAGTGGATCGCGAAATTGACGTCGAACGCTTCGCGCTCCAGCCCGTGATGCCAGTGATGGAAGCGCGGGGTGGCGATCCAGTGGCCCAACCGATTGAAATCGCCGCCGACATTGGCGTGAAGCAGCGACGACCAGACATAGATGAAACCGATATAGGCCTGCATCACCGACGGGCTGAAGCCGAGCGTGAACAGCGGCAGCGAGGTCACCGAGCGCAGCAGGACGACCTCGACCAGATGCATCCGCGATCCCGCGAGCCAGTCCATCGATTTCGCGCTGTGGTGGACCGCGTGAAAGCCCCACAGGAACGGCACTTTGTGGAACAGCCGGTGATACCAATATTGCGCGAGGTCCGACAGGACGAGGACGATCAGGAACTGCACGATCCACGGCAGCGAAGCAACGCCCGCGCGGAAGGCGTCCCAACTGTTCGTATGTGCATTGACGAACTGCTGCGGCGCGAGCGCGAGAAAGCTCAATATCTGCACGAACATCGTGCTGACGAGGAAATAGAAGAGATCCTCGCGCCATTCGGTGCGGAACAGCCGCTGCGCGCGGCGATGCGGGAAAGCGCGTTCGAGCGGCGCGAACATGAAGCCGGTGACCAGCAGGTTCACCGCGAAGAAATCGAGCCCGAAGAAAATGCCCCAGTCGCGCGTCTCCTGCGGCTGGACGTTCGCCCCGCCGAGCAGCGCCGCGGCGAGCCCGACCATCAGCGCGGTCAGCCCCAGCACCTTGCGCGGACGCAGCAGCAGGCTGAGCAGCGACAGGCCATAGCCCGCGAGCAGGACCAGATGGACCGCGCCGCGAAAGCCGGTCCAGTTCTTGACGATCGCCAGTTCGGGGGTCGCGAACCAGTCGGGAAAGCGCAGCGCGATCACCATGAAGAAGCCACTGATCGCGAAGAGCAGGCCGAAAAAGCCCGACAACCAGCCGCTGCCGAATCGCCGCACCTCGGTGTGCGATTCGAGATCGCGCATGAGGGTGTCCAGATAATCGCGTTTCGCCATATCGTCCCGATCACCTCTTGCATTCGTCATGCTGAACTCGATTCAGCATCCATTCGGCCCGTCGTCAGTGACAGCGAGCACTGAATGGACCCCGGATCAAGTCCGGGGTGACGAAAAACGGAATCGCTCCTCTACCCCGCCGCCGCGACGATCGCCGCCCATTCGGCTTCGTCGATCACGCGGATGCCGAGCGCGCTCGCCTGCTTGAGCTTCGATCCCGCGCCCGGCCCTGCGACGACGAGGTCGGTCTTGGCGCTCACGCTGCCCGCGGCCTTGGCGCCGAGCGCTTCGGCCTGCGCCTTGGCTTCGTCGCGGCTCATCGTCTCCAGCTTGCCGGTGAAGACGACGGTCATCCCCGACACCTCGCTGTCGCGCGTTTCGACCACATAGGGCGGCGGCGACACTTCAGAGAGCAGGTCGTCCCACAGCACACGGTTGTGCGGTTCGTGGAAGAAATCGCCGAGCGCCTCGCCCACCGCGGCGCCGATGCCGTCGGCGCGCACCTCGAGGATCGCTTTGATCGCCTCGACCTTGCGCGTCATATATTTGCCGGCCGATTCCGCCTCGCCCTGCGGATGCTCATCGAGATAGGCGTGGATTTCCGCCGCCTTGCCGGGGAGCCGCGACAGGTCGCCGAGCCCCTTCAGCAGGTCGCGCGCGGTCACCGCGCCGACGTGGCGGATGCCGAGCCCGAACAGCAGCCGCGCCGCGTCGGGCACGCGCTTGGCCTCGATCGCGGCGAAAAGATTGTCGACCGACTTTTCCTTCCACCCCTCGCGGCCGAGCAGCGCGTCGCGGTGGCCCTTCAGGCGGAAGATGTCGGCGGGCCCCTTGTCGAGCCAGCCGAGCTCCAGAAACTCCGCGATGCTCTTTTCGCCCAGCCCCTCGATGTCGAGTGCGCCGCGGCTGACGAAGTGGCGCAGGCGCTCGAACTTCTGGGCATTGCAGATGAGCCCGCCGGTGCAGCGCACGTCGACCTCGCCCTCCTCGGCGACCGCCTCGCTGCCGCACACCGGGCAATGATCGGGGAAGGCATAGGCGGGGCGGTCTTCGTCGCGGGTCAGATTGTCGACGACCTGCGGGATCACATCGCCCGCGCGCTGGACGACGACGCGGTCGCCGGGCCGGACGCCGAGGCGGCCGATCTCGTCGCGGTTGTGGAGCGTGACGTTCGAAACGACGACGCCGCCGACCGTGACGGGGGTCAGGCGCCCGACCGGGGTCAGCTTGCCGGTGCGGCCGACCTGGATGTCGATGGCTTCCAAGGTCGTCTGCGCGCGCTCGGCGGGGAATTTATGCGCGATGGCCCAGCGCGGCGCCTTGGCGACGAAGCCGAGCCGCGCCTGCCAGTCGAGCCGGTCGACCTTGTAGACGACGCCGTCGATATCATAGGGCATGTCGGCGCGCCGCCGCTCGATCTCGGCATAATGAGCGAGCAGGTCGGCGACGCTGTCGCAACGCGCGAGCAGCGGCGACACCGGAACGCCCCAACCCGCGAGCGCCTGCATCACCCCGAACTGGGTGTCGGCGGGAAGCCCGCTCACCTCGCCCCAGCCGTGCGCGAGGAAGCGCAGCGGGCGCGACGCGGTGACGCTCGCGTCCTTCTGGCGCAGCGATCCCGCCGCGGCGTTGCGCGGGTTGGCGAACTGGCGGACGGTGGCGGGATCGAACGCCTGTTCGCGCTGTTCGGCGAGCGCCCTGCCCTCTTCCATCAACCGTTCGTTGAGCGCCGAAAAATCGGACTTCGCCATATAGACTTCGCCGCGAATCTCGAAAACGTCGGGGGCGTCACCCGCTAATTGCTGCGGAATATCGGCGATATGCCGCACATTGGCGGTAACGTCCTCGCCCACCGTCCCGTCGCCGCGCGTCGCGGCCTGCACCAGCCTGCCCTTTTCGTAGCGCAGCGAGCAGGACAGGCCGTCGATCTTGTCCTCGGCGGTCATCGCGACCGCGGCATCGCCCGGTAGATTCAGGAAACGCCGCACGCGCGCGGCGAATTCCTCGACATCCTCGGCCGCGAAAGCATTGTCGAGGCTCATCATCCGCACCGCATGGGCGACCTTGGCGAGCGGCGACGCCTCGACCGCCGCGCCGACCAGCCGGTTCGGACTGTCGGCGCGGATCAGATGCGGAAAGGCGGCTTCAAGCTCGTTATTGCGACGGACGAGCGCGTCGTATTCGGCGTCCGAAATCTCGGGACTGTCCTCGGCGTGATACAGCTTGTTGTGGTGGGCGATCTGCTTGGCGAGCCGCATCAGTTCGTTGGCGGCCTCGGCTTCGGAGAGCGATTCAATCTCGGTCATGCGCGCGCTTGTGCCACCGGCGAGCGCCCGGCGCGAGCCTCAATTCACCGCGATCGCCAGCACATGCACCTCGCGCCGGATACGAAAGCCGAGCGATTCATAAAGCGCGATCGCGCCCGCATTGTCGGCATAGCTGTGCAGAAAAGGCTGCTCGCCGCGCGCGGCCATCGCGCGCATGACATGGCCGATCAAGGCGCGCGCCAGCCCACGCCCGCGACAATCTTCCCACGTGGCGACGCCGCTGACCTCGGCCATGCCCGGCATCAACATTCTCTGCCCCGCCATCGCGAGCAGGCGGCCGTCCTCGCGGACCCCGAAGAAAGGACCGTAGCGATGCGTCGTGGTGCTCCATGGGCCGGGCCGGGCATGGTCGGCGAGTGCCGCCATTTCGGCCGCGTCGGCCTCGCCGAGTGCGACGATCGCGGGCTCGCCCGGCCGCGCTTCGGGCGACGAGCCTTCGGCGACCATCTGCGCGAGCACCGCGCGCTTCACCTCGCGCGTGCCGGGCGGAACGGCCCAGCATTCGCCTTCGACGATCCACAATTCGCCATCCGCGGGAACCAGAGCAGCGAGCGCCGCCTGCGCCGCATCGCTCCGGTCGGCGGCGGCGCCGAACGGCCCATAGCCGCGATCGATCCGCACCGCGCGGGCGTCGCCCTGCGCCAGATGCGCCTGCCGCCCGGTGAGCATCGACCAGACGGGGCGGTCGAGGGGGTGCGGCGCCATCATGCAGCGACGTCGAGCAGCCGCAACGCTTGCGCCCTTGCCTCTTCGGTTACCTCCGCACCCGACAACATGCGCGCGATTTCTTCGCGGCGGCCGGGAGGATCGAGAAGGCGGACGCCGGTGCGGGTCACGGTTCCTTCGCTCGATTTGGCGATGACGAAATGCGAGCCGCCCTTGGCGGCGACCTGCGGCGAATGGGTGACCGCGAGCAATTGCTTGCCCGCGCCCGCGAGTCTGGCCAATCGCTCGCCGATGGCGCTGGCGACGGCGCCGCCGACGCCGCGGTCGATCTCGTCGAAAATGATCGTGTCGGCGCCGCCCTCTTCGGCCAGCGCGACCTTGAGCGCGAGGATGAAGCGCGAGAGTTCGCCGCCCGACGCGATCTTTGCCAGCGGCGCGAACGGCGCGCCGGGGTTGGTGGCGATGAGGAATTCGACGCGGTCCATGCCGTCGGCGCCCCAGCGTTCAGCGGGGAGGCGGTCGATGCGCGTCTGGAAGCGCGCCGCGTCGAGTTTCAGCGGCACCAATTCGCCTGCAACCGCCGCGTCGAGTCGCGCCGCGGCCTTGCCGCGCAGGTCGGAGAGCGCGGTCGCGGCGTGGGTATAGGCGGCAGCGGTCTCCGCAACCGCGGCTTCGAGCTTCGCGAGCCCGGCACTACCGCCCTCGATCGCATCGAGCCGTGCGGCGAGTTCGCCCGTCAGTTCGGCGAGTTCGTCGGGCTGAACCCCGTGCTTGCGCGCCATCGCGCGGAGTTCGAACAACCGCGTCTCGGCGGCTTCGAGCCGCTCGGGATCATATTCGAGCGCGCGCGCCGCCTCGTGCAATTTCGTCTCGGCCTCGTCGGCGTCGATGATCGCGCGATCGAGGCTGGCGAGCGCCTCGGCAAGCAAAGGATGATCGCCTGCGAGCCGGTCGAGCCGCCGCGCCGCGCCGCGCAGCAGCGCCGGGCCGCCCGCGCTGCCATCGAACGCCTCGAGGATCGAGCCGAGGTCGCCGGCGATGCGCTCCCCCTTCTGCATCGTCGCACGCGCCTCGGCGAGTTCGGCGTCCTCGCCCGGCTGCGGATCGAGCGTGCGGAGTTCGGCGACGCAATGTTCGAGCCATTCGCGGTCGCGCTCGGCTTCCGAAATCGCCGCCTTCGCTGCTTCCAGCCTGGCCTCGGCGGCGCGCCATGCGGCGTGGGCGGCCGCGACCCCCGCCGTGTCGGCGCGCGCATAGGCGTCGAGCAGCGCGCGGTGCCCGGCGGGCGCGAGCAGGCCGCGATCGTCGTGCTGACCGTGGATTTCGACCAGATAGCCGCCGACCTCGCGCAGCAGCGCCGCCGAACAGGGCTGGTCGTTCAGGAACGCGCGGCTGCCGCCGTCGGCCTTGAGCGCGCGGCGGATCAGCAAAGGCTCGCCCGGCTCCAGAGCGATCTCATTGCCGGCGAGCAGCGCGGCGAGCGGCGTATCGGGCGCGGGCGGCGTGAAGCTGGCGGTCACCTGCGCCTTGTCGGTGCCTTGCCGGACCAGCGCGCTGTCGGCGCGCATCCCGAGCACCAGCCCCAGCGCGTCGAGCAGGATCGACTTCCCCGCCCCCGTCTCGCCGGTCAGCACGCCGAGCCCGGCCTCGAAATCGAGGTCGAGCCGTTCGATCAGAACGATGTTCGCGATGGACAAAGCCGTCAGCATGGGCTGCTCTTAACGCAGAACAAAATGCGAATCTATTCGGGAGTGAGGCCGGTGCGGCGAGGGCGTGCCAATCGGTTCACGCGAAGCCGCGAAGCCGCGAAGAAAATAATCTCACACAAAGACACGAAGAGGGCGCGCCCTGTCGCAAGCGCTCCTCGCCGCCGCAGGCGGCATTGCCAGAAAATGCGCTTCGCGCCGGAAAAGCGACATAACGGGACGATTTTCCCTCTTCGTGTCTTTGTGTGAGATTATGTCCGTTCCGGCGCGCAGAAAAATTCTTCGCGGCTTCGCGTGAACCAAAGTCTATGCGATCTCTGCGCCTCTGCACGAATCCATTCGCGAACGATCGCGGCCCGCGCCTGCGCAGGGGCGACGAAGATCACGCGCTCGGCGCGTGCCTCTGCATCAGCTTGTAGGCGCGGTCGTACCATTTGCTGCCGGGATAGTTGGCACCGAGCACCGCGGCCGATTTCTTCGCTTCCTCGGGAACGCCGAGCGCCAGATAGCATTCGGTCAGGCGATAGAGCGCCTCGGGCGTGTGGCTCGTCGTCTGAAACTTCCGGGTCACTTCGCGGAAGCGGATCGACGCCGCGAGCCAGTTCGAACTGCGCTCGTAAAAGCGGCCGATCTCCATCTCCTTGCCCGCGAGATGATCCTGCACCAGGTCAACCTTCAGCCGCGCGTCGGCGGCGTAGCGGCTGTCGGGATAGCGGCGAATCACCTCGCCGAGCGCATTCTGTGCCTGCTGGGTGATCTTCTGGTCGCGGGTGACGTCGCTGATCTGCTCATAATAGCTGAGCGCGATCAGATAATAGGCATAGGGCGCGTCCTTGTTGCCCGGGTGGATCGAGAGGAAGCGCTGCGCCGCCTCGATCGCCGGGGTATATTCGCGGTCCATATAATAGGAAAAGCTGCTCATGAGCTGCGCGCGGCGCGCCCAGGGCGAATAGGGGTGCTGGCGCTCGACCTCGTCGAACAGCGCCGCGGCGATCCTATACTGGCGGCGGTCGAGGCGGTCCTGCGCGGCGCGATAGAGGGTATTCACGTCGCGCGCGACGTAGCGCGTGTCCTTCTTCACGCCCGAGCCCCCGGCGCAGGCCGCCAGCAGCGGCGAAATCACGAGGGCGGCGGCGGCGAGGCGCGCGGCGGCGCGAAGGGAGATGCGCTGAGTCATGGGCGCGGTATAGCCACAGCGCGGATGAACGCAAAATAAATGATCATGCGTTTCGTCGGCTTCGGGCGGGCGGGCCGGAACGGCGTCACGCACCCTTCACCACGCAGCCCTTCGGCGCGTCGGCGGGCGCGGGGATGCGGCGCGCGGAGAGGATCTTGAACTCGGGATCGAGCATCTGGCCGACCATCACCCCCTCGCCCTTGGTCGGCGAAACCGGCGCGGCATAGATTTTCTCCGCGACGTCGAGCCCCGAAACCAGCTCGCCGAACACCGCGAAGCCGGCATTGTCGCCGCTCGCCGCTGGATCGGCGTCGAAGCCCGGGATATCGGAGAGGAGGATGAAGAAATCGCTCGTCGCATCGCCCGGCGCGAGCCGCGCCATCGCGAGCGCGCCCTTGCAGTGGGTCAGGGCGGTGGCGGTGGTCGCCTCGTGCGCGATCGGCGGATAGTTCAGCCGCGCATCGCCGCGATTGCCACCCTGGACCAGCGCATTTCCCTCCCCCCAGCTTCGCGTCGTGCGATAGAATTTGAAGGTTGTCGCCATCCGCTTGCTGTCAACATAGCGCAGGAAGTTCGCGGTCGTAATGGGCGCACGCTTCGTCTCCAGCCGCACGACCATCCTTCCCGCGTCGGTGACGAGTTCGACATAGGGCCGCGTGTCGACCTCGACCGGCCCGGTGACCGGCGCGGGCACCGCGGGCGGCGGCGGCGGCAATTGCGTCGCCTGCGGCGGAACGGCCTGCGCCGCGATGACGAGGGACAGGAGCAGAGTGTCGAATATCATGATCTTCCTCGGGTCGGATTATGGTCGAGGCGAGGCTAGACGCTGTCGGCGGCCGCGCCAAGCCACCGCTTGCAGGGAGGCTTGCCCTGCGTCCCGGCCCGATGTCGGAAATCTACAATGCCGCGCGGCCGGGCGGTGGCAGGGCGGGCCTTTCTTCACAGGGAGTTTGATAGGATGGTTCGGACGGGAAATACGGCCTTGCGGGCGGCGGCGGTGCTGATGCTCGCGGGGGCGTCGATGCCGGCGGCGGCGGCCGACAAGGCGGCGGGGTGGCATAATTGGGCCGACCGCGGCGAGCGGATCGTCGCGGCGATCGACGCCGTGAACCCCGCGCAGCTCGGCAGCGCGTGCGACGGGGTGACCGGAACGGTGGTCGGCCAGGGATTTCAATTCCCCTATTGGGGGCAACAATTGATCGGCGTGTGCCATGTGTATCGCAGCCTGTTCAGCCACCTTCGGGACGGCACCACGACCCGCAGCGCCAAAAAGGGCGAGTGCAAGGAACTGAAGCAGGTCGGCGGCAATCTTGCGAAGGCGACCGATGTCGCCGAAGAACCGCGCGCGCTGCTCATCGCGCAGGAACTCGTCGTGCATATCGACGCCATGCGTGAGGTCTATTGTACCTGATACCAGGTCCGTCGCCGGATATCGGTCTGGCTCGCCCGCGCAATATCCATGGACAGCCGACCGGAGATCATGGCCTTCCCGAAGGCGCAAAGCGAGCCGGAGCGAATTGGCGATCGAAATTCGGCTGACTGTCGATCACCCATATGATCGACCGGCCGGTTTCGACCGGAAGCTGACAAGATATCCTCCCCGGCACGGGGAGGGGGACCATGCGAAGCATGGTGGAGGGGCACCCTCGGTTTACGTTTCGATCCAGAAAAGGCGCGCCATGACCCACCTGCCCCTCCACCACCTTCGGCGGTCCCCCTCCCCGTGCCGGGGAGGAGCGGCATCGTCCGCTTCCCACCCCATAGCCGCCATAAAAAAGGGGCCGCCTTACGGCAGCCCCTTTCTTTTTCGATCGGTGAAGAAGCTTAGTCCTTCAGGAAGTCGGGCACATGGCCCTGATCTTCGGGACCGTCATTGCGCTCACGGCGCGGACCGCGATCGCCGCGATCACCGCCGTCGCGACGGGGGCCACGGTCGCGGCCGCCGCGGCCGCGGTCGCCGCCGTCGCGGCGGGGGCCGCGATCACCGCGCGGTTCGCGCGGCGGGCGGGTGTCTTCGAGTTCGGCGCCGGTTTCCTGATCGACGACGCGCATCGACAGGCGGACCTTGCCGCGCGGGTCGATCTCGAGCACCTTGACCTTGACTTCCTGGCCTTCGCTCAGGACGTCGGACACTTTTTCGACGCGCTCGTTGGCGATTTCGCTGACATGGACGAGACCGTCCTTGCCGCCCATGAAATTCACGAACGCCCCGAAATCGACGAGATTGACGACCTTGCCGTCATAAATCTTGCCGACTTCGGCTTCCTCGACGATCCCGGCGATCCACTTTCGGGCCGCTTCGATCTGGCTGAGGTCGCTCGACGAAATCTTGATCAGGCCCTCGTCATCAATGTCGACCTTGGCGCCGGTGGTCGCGACGATCTCGCGGATTACCTTGCCGCCGGTGCCGATGACATCGCGGATCTTCGACTTGTCGATCTGCATCGTTTCGATGCGCGGCGCATAATCCGACAGCTCGGTGCGGGTTTCGCCGAGCGCCTTGGCCATCTCGCCGAGGATGTGCGCGCGGCCTTCCTTGGCCTGGGTCAGCGCGGCCTCGAAGATTTCCTTCGTGATGCCCGCGATCTTGATGTCCATCTGCATCGTGGTGATGCCTTCGGACGTCCCCGCGACCTTGAAGTCCATGTCGCCGAGATGGTCCTCGTCGCCCAGGATGTCCGACAGGATCGCATAATCCTTGCCCTCGAGGATCAGGCCCATCGCGATGCCCGAGACGGGGCGCTTGATCGGCACGCCCGCGTCCATCATCGCCAACGAGCCGCCGCACACCGACGCCATCGACGACGAGCCGTTCGACTCGGTGATGTCGCTGGTCAGGCGGATCGTGTAGGGGAAGTCGTCCTTGGTCGGCAGCACGGGGTGCAGCGCGCGCCACGCGAGCTTGCCGTGGCCGACTTCGCGGCGGCCCGGCGCGCCGAAGCGGCCGACTTCGCCGACCGAATAGGGCGGGAAGTTATAGTGGAGCATGAAATTCTGATACGACAGGCCGTTGAGACCGTCGATCATCTGCTCGCTTTCCTTGGTGCCGAGGGTGCAGGTCGCGATCGTCTGCGTCTCGCCGCGAGTGAACAGCGCCGAACCGTGGGCGCGCGGCAGGAAGTGCGTTTCGGCGACGATCGGACGAATCTGCGTGGTCGTGCGGCCGTCGATGCGCTTGCCGTCCTTGAGGATGGCGGTGCGGACGATTTCGGCTTCGAGCTTCTTGGTCAGCTTGATGCCGGCCATGACTTCCTGCGGGCTGAGGCCGTCGGCAGCGAAGCTTTCCTTCGCCTTCGCGCGCGCCTCGTTGAGCGCGTTCGAGCGGGCCGACTTGTCGGTCAGCTTGTAGGCAGCGGCGATGTCCTTGCCGATCAGCTTCTTGAGCTTGTCCTTGATCGCGGCATTGTCGTCCGACGCAGCCATTTCCCAAGGGTCCTTGGCGGCCTGTTCGGCGAGCTTGACGATCGCCTTGACGACTTCCTTGCACGCGTCGTGCGCGAACATCACCGCGCCGAGCATGACTTCTTCCGACAGCTCGTTCGCTTCGGATTCGACCATCATCACCGCGTCGTAGGTTGCGGCGACCACCAGGTCGAGGTCGCCCTCGGCGACCTGCTCGTCGGTCGGGTTGAGGATATATTCGCCGTTGAGGTAACCGACGCGCGCGGCGCCGATCGGACCCATGAAGGGCACACCCGAGATGGTGAGCGCGGCCGACGCCGCGACCATCGCGAGGATGTCGGGCTCGTTATGGCCGTCATAGCTCAGCACCTGAGCAATGGCGTTGATCTCGTTGTAGAAACCTTCGGGGAAGAGCGGACGGATCGGGCGGTCGATCAGGCGGGAAACCAGCGTTTCCTTTTCGGTCGCGCCGCGTTCGCGCTTGAAGAAGCCGCCCGGGATGCGCCCGGCGGCCGAATATTTTTCCTGATAATGGACGGTGAGCGGGAAGAAGTCCTGCCCGTCCTTCACCGACTTGGCGGCGGTCACGGCGCACAGGACAACCGTTTCGCCCAGCGTCGCCATCACGGCGCCGTCGGCCTGGCGGGCAACCTTGCCCGTTTCGAGAGTGAGCGTCTCACCGCCCCACTCGATCGATACTTTTTTCACGTCAAACATGGATTTTCCTTCGCCCGCCGGGCCCTATGCCGGGCGGGGCCTCTGATTCCGGGCAGTCCGGCCCGGGGCGGTGTAGGGCGTCTGTCTGCCCTATGGCGGTCCCGCCGGATGCGGGAGCGGCCCTTGCGGCTCGCGAATTTACCGCGAACCAAAATGAAAGCGGCCCCGAACCCGGAGCCGCCCTCGCATTCTTATTTGCGCAGACCCAGCTTCGCGATGAGTGCCTGATAGCGGCCCTCGTCCTTCTTGCGAAGATAGTCGAGCAGGCTGCGGCGCTTGTTGACCATCATCAGCAGCCCGCGGCGGCTGTGATTGTCCTTGTGGTGCGCCTTGAAGTGATCGGTCAGCGTGTTGATGCGGTCGGTCAGGATCGCGACCTGGACTTCCGGCGAACCGGTGTCGCCCTTGGCACGGGCATTATCGCTGATGACTTCGGCTTTGCGCTCGGCGGTAATCGACATAAATATATTCCTCGAACATCATGGCTATAGATTGAAGCCCCGCACGACCTTCAGCGTTCCCGCCAAAGCCTCGATCAGGGCGACGGGCCGATTGTCGGCATCGCGTCCCCAATAGAGCCCGTCGTGCGTGCTTACCCCGGTCCAGACGCGACCCTGACGGATCGCCCCTGCCGCTTCCGGGGAAAGGTTCAGAGCCGGGATGTCGACCAGCCCCGCCTCGAGCGGCAGAATGACATCTGATTGCGCGGCCCCTTGACCGAAAGCGTTCAATTTGTCCAGCGAAATCGCTTGGGACAGGTCGAACGGCCCCGCTTTGGTACGGTGGAGCATGGTGACATGGCCGACGGTGCCGACCGCACGCGCAATGTCGCGGGCGAGGCTGCGAATATAGGTGCCCTTCGAGACATGGGCGGTGAGGGTGATGGCATCCAGTTCCTCCCCGGCACGGGGAGGGGGACCATGCGAAGCATGGTAGAGGGGCACGGACGGTTTGCACCGCGTATCGGCGAAGCGCGAACCCTCGCCTGCCCCTCCACCACCTTCGGCGGTCCCCCTCCCCGTGCCGGGGAGGATCGCGAGCGTGTGTATCGTCACCCTCCGCGCCTTCATCTCGACCTCTTCGCCCGCGCGCGCGCGATCATAGGCCCGCTGCCCGTCGACCTTGATCGCCGAATAAGCGGGCGGAATCTGTTCGATCGGGCCGGTGAAGCGCGGCAGCACCGCCTCGATGTCCGCCAGCGTCGGCCGCACGTCGCTCGTGGCGACGACGTCGCCCTCCGCGTCCAGCCCGGCGGTTTCCATCCCGAACGCCACGGTGAAATCATAGGTCTTGCTGGCATCGAGCATCCGGCCGCAGAGCTTGGTCGCCTCCCCCAGCGCGATTGGCAACACCCCCGAAGCAAGCGGGTCGAGCGTTCCGCCGTGGCCGACCTTGACCTTGCCGAGACCCGCCTCGCGGCAGACGCGCTTCACCGCGCCGACCGCCTGGGTCGAGCCGAGCCCCACGGGCTTGTCGAGGATGATCCAGCCGTTCATCCCGCGCCCCTGCGGACGCGCGGCACGCTTGTCAATTCGACTTGGCGGCCTTCGCGGCTTGCTCGGCTGCCTTCCGTTCCGCCTTGGTCGGCGGCGCCGCCGAGGTCACGAAAGAGGATAGCGTGCAACGCTCGCCGCGCACGAGAAAGGTCGCGAACCTGTCCAGCCGCGCCGCTCCGCGCGTGTCGACGCCAATCGCCTGCGCGAAATCGATATTGTGGCAGGGGCCGAAGAATTTCGCATAATACCAGTTGCGGCGGCTGTCCTGTATCCAGACACCGTCGTCGCCGTCGGCCTGGAAATTGCGGATCGTCGCATTGCTAGGGAAACTGATCCCGGTTTCGACGCCGAGCGGCTGCGCCGCCGTAGCGGGCTCGTCGGCCGCCGCATTTGCCGAAAGGGAAAGCAGGGCGGCGGCCAGGGAGAGTGCGAGTTTCTGTTGCATGTCGAGTCCTTCGAGACTGATGATCCCCGACCTGATGCGGACCGTAGCAAAGCAAATCTGAACCCGCGCTGACCCTCTCCTCTCCTCTTGAGAGGAGGGGCTTAACGCCACTCGTCTGCCAGCAGCGACCAGAGCCCGGTATCGCGCACGAAGCCCGTCCAGGTCACCCGCTCGGATCGCAGCACGCCTTCGCGGACGGCACCGAGCTTTGCCACCGCCGCCTGGCTGCGCTTGTTGCGCTCGTCGATGCGGAATTCGATGCGGCGGATGCCGGCGGCAAAGGCGTGGCCGATCATCAGTCGCTTCAAGCGGCCGTTGAGCCCGGTGCCGCGAACGTCGGGATGGATATAGCTGCCGCCGATCTCGACCGTTTGCGCCGACCAGTCGGGACGGAGCCACGCGGTCATGCCGACGAGCCGGCCGCCCGCGAACACCGCATAGGGCATACGCACCGGATTGCCGAGCAGCGTATCGAAGGCGGCGTCGAAATGCTCGGGATCGAAGCTCGACGAATAGATCGGCCAGATGTCGGCATCGGCCGCGCACGCCGCGCCCAGCGCCTCGCGATGCGCCTCGGCGAGCTTGACAAGGTGGAGGTCGTCGTCCGCAAGCTCGACATACAGCGCGTCACGCATCGGCGAGCACCTCCGCCGCAATGCGCCGCTTTTCCATGAAATGGCGCCGGCACATCGCGACATAGCGGTCGTTGCCGCCGATCTCGGTCTGCGCGCCCTCGACCACCGCGCGGCCGTGCGCGTCGACGCGCAGGTTCATCGTCGCCTTGCGCCCGCACTCGCACACCGCCTTGAGTTCGACGAGCGCATCGGCAAGGCCGAGCAGCGCCGCCGAGCCGGGAAACAGGTTCGCGGCGAAATCGGTGCGCAGGCCATAGCAAAGCACGGGAATATTCGCCTCGTCGGCGAGCCGCGCGAGCGCGAGCACCTGTTCGCGCGACAGGAATTGCGCCTCGTCGACGAGCACGCAGGCGAGCGGGCGCTCCGCATTCTCGGCCCGCACCGCCGCCCACAGGTCGCTGTCGGGGTCGAACTTATGCGCTTCGGCGAGCAGGCCGATGCGGCTGGTGATCTGCCCGGCCCCGTAACGATCGTCGAGCGCCGCGGTCCACAGCATCGTCTCCATGCCGCGCTCGCGATAGTTGAAATCCGCCTGCAACAGCGTCGTCGACTTGCCCGCGTTCATGCTGGCATAATAGAAATAGAGCTTGGCCATGGCGGCAGCGATACCGCCTCGGCCGCGCCGCGCAAATCGAAAATCAGGGAACCCCGAGCAGTTCGCGAAATCGCCCCGGCTGCGGCACCAGATCGGTGAGCCGATAGCCGTCGAGATGCGCCAGAAAGGCCGCGAGCGCGCCGCCGAGCGCGCCTTGCAGGCCGCAGCCGCCGCACACCGGGCAGGTCGAGGTCGCGGGGTCCATGCACTCGACCAGCCCCTCCAGATTCTCGAACTCGCGCACCACCGTGCCGACGATCACCGTATCGGCCGCGCGCGCCAGCGTCAGCCCGCCGCCGCGCCCGCGCTGCGCGCTGACGTAGCCAAGCGCCTGCAGCCGCTGCGCGACCTTGGCGAGGTGGTTGCGCGAAATGCCGTATTGGCCCGCGATCTCGTCGACCGACATCTGCCGGCCGCTCGCCGACAGCGCCATCAGGATGCGCAGGGCATAATCGCTGTGCAGGCTCAATCGCATTAAATAGGTATATTGAATATTGCTTTTTGCGGCAACCTGCTTAAAGAGGTATTTTAAATACTCAATATAGAGTCGGAAGCATATGACGCCGAGAACGGTCCAGGCCCATCCCCACGCCATCGCCGCCCGCGAGGAACGACGGGCCGAGGCGCGCGCCATGGGCATCGACGAAGCCTTCATCGCCGAACTGGTCGATCGCTTCTATGCCTCGGTGCGCGAGGATGCGATGCTCGGCCCGATCTTCGACGCGCGCATCGACGACTGGCCCAGGCACCTCGGCCAGATGAACCGCTTCTGGCAGTCGATCCTGCTCAGCGCCGGCAATTTCACCGGCAATCCGATGATGAAGCATCTGGCGATCCCGACGATCGGGCAGGAGCATTTCCAGCAATGGCTGCGGCTCTTTTACCAGACGCTGCACGATATCGCCCCGACCCCCGAGGCCGTCCCGCATGTCGGCGCCAAGGCGCGGATGATCGCCGAGAGTCTGCTCACCGGCATCTGGGTTCACCGCGACCAGGGCGGTCCCCTCGCGAAGAAAGTGGAGTTGCCCGATGTCTGACCTGCCCGCCGTTCCGCCGCCGCCCTATCGCTCCAACGATCCCTATGAGACGAGCGGGGTCCAGGCGGGCTTTCAACTGCCGCGCTCGATCTGGCACGCGATGTTCGCCTGCTATGCGGTCTTCTTCCTCGGCATCTTCATCGCCACCGGGCGCGACGCGGCGACGGTGATGATGCTCGTCATCTCGGGCCTCTATATGCTGATGTTCTTCGGCACGACGAAGCTGCTCAATGCGCAAAAGGGCCGCGAGCATGATTCGCCGCTCGACCGGACGGACGGCGTGCTCGACACCTGGACCGGACCGATGGACCGCCACACCGTCGCGGCGCAGATCCTCGCGGTGCCCGCGGGCTTCGCCTTCCTCGGCGTCACTTTCGTCATCGTCCGGGCGACGGCGGGCTTCTAGACCATGAGCGCGCCGATCGCCGAGCGCGGGCCGCCGCTTCCCTCCGGCGCCCGCGCTTACCGGCGGATCGGCCCGTTCGGCGCCGACACGATTCCCGCCGGGCTGTTGCGCCGGCACGACCTCAAGGACGGCGCCTGGGGCCTGCTGTCGGTCCTCGCCGGATCGATCCACTTTCATTGGGACGACGATCAAGGCGGCACACGCCTGCTGAAATCGGGCGACACGATGCTGATTCCGCCGCAAGTTCCGCATCATCTGGAGCGACAGGGATCGGTAACGATCGAGATTGCCTTCTGCACGCCCTGACCATCGCTTGACACGCTCGCCGCCGCTGTCATGCTGCGCAACAAAGGTCGCAACATAAGTGGGGAGAGCGGCGGATGCGGCTGATGCCGGTGAGCGATGCGATGTTCCTCTGGGGCGAGAGCCGCGAGATGCCGATGCATATCGGCGGCATCAACCTCTACACGCTGCCCGACGATGTCGACGAAACCGAATGGCTGAACGAACAACTTGCCCTGCTCCGGCAACCGGAAGGCCTGAGGCGACCATTCAGCGAGGTGCTGAAGCTCACCCCGCTCGGGCAGTACGGCCCGATCCGGCTCGAGCCCGATCGCGACATCGACATGCATTACCATGTCCGCGCCGCCGCGCTGCCGAAGCCGGGGCGCTATCGCGAGATGTTCGAGCTCGCCTCGCGGCTCCATTCGGGGCTGCTCGACCGCACCCGGCCCCTGTGGGAAATCACCTTGATCTCGGGCCTGCCGAACCGGCAGATCGCGACCTTCAAGAAGGTCCACCACGCGCTGATGGACGGCGCGGCGAGCATCCATTTCTACAATTCGATGCTGACGCCCGATCCCAAGGAACGGCGCGCCTATTCGCCGCTGTCGGTCGAGGCCTATGAGGCGTACAAGCGCAAGTTCCCGACCCCGAAGAAGCCGTCGCTCCCGAACCTGACCGATATCAAGGCGATCGGCGACTTCCTGAAGGAGCAATGGGGCAACAGCGTCGGGGTGACGAAGGCGCTCAACCAGTATCTCGCGGCGATGTTCGGGGTCGGCGGCGACGGGCTGGTCACCCCCTTCTCCGGGGTGCCGCGCACCAGCTTCAACCGCAACATCACCGGCGCGCGCCGCTTCGTCGCGCAAAGCTGGTCGCTCGAGCGCGTCCGCGCGCTGGGCAAGGCCTATGACGGGACGATCAACGACGCGGTGCTCGGCATGTGCGCGGGGGCGATGCGCAAATATCTGCAGTCGCTGAACGAACTGCCCGACAAGCCGCTCAAAGCCATGGCGCCGGTGTCGATCCGGCCGAAGGACGACATCGATTCGGGCAATTCAGTCGCCTCGGTCACCGCCAATCTCGCGACCCACATCGACGACCCGGCCGAGCGGATGGCAGCGATCCAGGAATCGATGAACTCGGCAAAGGCACAGCTCCGCGCGATGACCGCGTCGCAGATCCAGCTCTATACCGCGATCACCAGCTTCCCGATGATGCTGACCGCACTCACCCGCACCGCCGACAAATTCCCCGCCTATTCGGCGACGATCTCGAACGTGCCTGGCCCGCGCGAGCAGATGTACTGGAACGGCGCGCGGCTCGACGGCATGTATCCCGCGAGCATCCCGGTCGACGGCATGGCGATGAACATCACGCAGGTGTCGAATTTCAAGAACATCGACTTCGGCATCACCGCCTGCCGCCGCAGCGTGCCCCATGCGCAGCGAATGATCGACTATCTGGAGGAAGCGCTGGTGGAGCTGGAGGTGGCGGCGGGGATCAAGAAGGGGAAGAAGTAAGCATCGCCCCCGCGAAGGCGGGGGCCGCTGTCGGCTTGTCACGGCATCGTAGACAAGATCGTGATCGGGTTAGGTTGAACCGCCGCTTTCGTTATTTCGTCATCCCGGCGAAGGCCGGGATCTCACCGTCTCGACCTGACGCACTGGCGAGATCCCGGCCTTCGCCGGGATGACGATTCAGTCAAAGCAATCATGCTCCAGGATTGCCAGCGACCCCACCTCCGCGGGGGCGACGGCGATCAGTCGGCCTCGGGCTCGCCCAGATCCCGCGCCACCTTGGGATCGCGCAGCAGCGCATCGATATGGCTGGCCTCGTCGAAGCTTTCGTCGGGCAGGAATTTCAGCTTCGCGGCATATTTCATGCGGATGCGGTGCGCGACCTCGCGCTGGAGGTAGGCGGTGTTGGTGCGCAACGCCTTGATCACCGCTTCCTCATCGCGGCCGAGCAGGGGCTTCACGAAGACCGTCGCGTGGCGCAGGTCTGGCGACATGCGCACCTCGGTCACGCTGACCGGATGGTTAGTGAGCACATCGTCGTGCACGTCGCCGCGCGCGAGGATTTCGCTCAGCACATGGCGCACCTGCTCGCCGACGCGCAGGACGCGAACCGAGGGGCCGGACGGGGTTTCGTTATGACGCATTTCGGTTCAATTCCATGATGCGCGCGCTCGATGTCGCGCGCGCAAGAAGCTCGCCCTGCTCGTCGAAGAGCTCGGCCTCCAGAAAGGCCACCGAACGCCCGCGGCCGACGACGCGCCCCTTGCCGATCACCCGGCCAGGCATCACCGGTTTCAGGAAGCTGACGTTGAGGTCGATCGACGCCGGAACCTCGGCGCCGCCGGTCATGCTGACGAGCGCGGGCCCCATGGTGTCGTCGAGCATCGCCGCGACGAAGCCGCCCTGTACCGTTCCGCGCGGATTGAGCATCTCGGCGGTCGGGTGAAAGGCGATCTCGATCCGGCCCTCGCCGGGATATTCGGCGATCAACTCCCACCCGAGCAGTTGGGCACAGGGTGGGGCCGGAAACCGGCTGAAAAAACTCTCAGCCATGCTCCGGCTCCCCAGTTACAGCGTCCGTTCGCGCAGTTCGACTTCGAAGACTTCGAGGTGGTCGCCCGCCTTGATGTCGTTGGTGTCCGCCAGCACGACACCGCATTCGAGGCCGGCGCGCACTTCGGCGACATCGTCCTTGAAGCGGCGGAGCGACGCGATCGTCGTCGCCGAGACGATGACGTCCTCGCGCGTGAGACGCGCGTGAAGCCCCTTGCGGATCGAGCCTTCGAGCACCAGCAGACCCGCGGCCTTGTCGCGCTTGCCGGCCGGGAAGACTTCCTTGACCTCGGCGCGGCCGACGACGGTCTCGACGCGTTCCGGCCCCAGCTCGCCCGCCATCTCCTTCGCGATGGCGTCGGTCAGGTGATAGATGACGTCATAGTAGAGGAAGCGGACCTTTTCGCGGTTCGCGATCTCGCGCGCCTTGGCGTTCGGGCGGACGTTGAAGCCGATGATCGGCGCGCGCGAGGCGGCCGCGAGCGTCACGTCGCTTTCGGTGATCGCACCGGCGCCCGACTGGAGCACGCGGACGCGAATCTCGTCGGTCGACAGGCGGTTCAAGGCGTTGACGATCGCTTCGACCGAGCCCTGCACGTCGGCCTTGATGACCACCGGATATTCGATGACCTTGGCCTTGTCGGCGAGCGCGGAGAACATGCCCTCAAGGCTGACCGGCGCCTGCGCCGTCCGCTTCTTGAGCGCCTGCTCCTGACGATAGGCCGCGACCTCGCGGGCGCGCGCCTCATTCTCGACGACCGTCAGCGTGTCGCCCGCCATCGGCACACCGCCGAGGCCGAGAACCTCGACCGGCATCGACGGACCGGCCTCTTTGACCTGCTTGCCCTGATCGTCGACCAGCGCGCGGACGCGGCCGCTTTCGGCGCCGCAGACGAAGATGTCGCCGACCTTCAGCGTGCCGCGGCGGACGAGAATCGTCGCCACCGGCCCGCGACCCTTGTCGAGCTTGGCCTCGACCACCGTGCCTTCGGCGGCGCGGTCGGGATTGGCCTTCAGTTCCATGATCTCGGCCTGCAGCGCGATCGCGCCGAGCAGCTTGTCGAGGCCGGTCTTCTTCAGCGCCGACACCTCGACATTCTGGACGTCGCCGCCCATTTCCTCGACCACCAGCTCATGTTCGAGCAGGCGCTCGCGGACGCGCTGTGGATTGGCGCCCTCCTTGTCGACCTTGTTGATCGCGACGATGATCGGCACGCCGGCCGCCTTGGCATGGTTGATCGCCTCGATAGACTGCGGCTTGAGGCCGTCGTCCGCCGCCACCACCAGGATGACGATGTCGGTGACGTTCGCCCCGCGCTGACGCATCTCGGTAAAGGCTTCGTGGCCCGGCGTATCGAGGAAGGTGACCAGGCTCCCGTCGGGGGTCTTCACCTGATAGGCGCCGATATGCTGGGTGATGCCGCCGGCTTCGCCCGACTGCACATTCGCGCCGCGCAGCGCGTCGAGCAGGCTGGTCTTGCCGTGATCGACATGGCCCATGATCGTGACGACCGGCGCGCGCGGCTTCAGATGCGCGGCGTCGTCGACGTCCTCGTCGTGGCGGATGTCGATGTCGGCTTCGCTGACGCGCTTGATCTCGTGCCCGAATTCGGTGACGAGCAGTTCGGCGGTGTCCTGGTCGATCGTCTGGTTGACGGTGACGGGCATCCCCATCTTGAACAGCGCCTTCACCAGGTCGGCACCCTTTTCGGCCATGCGGTTGGCGAGTTCCTGCACCGTGATCGTGTCGGGCACGACGACTTCGCGGACCTGCTTCTCGCGCGGGCCGCTCGACACCATGTGCGAGCGCTTTTCCTTCTCGCGGGCGCGCTTCAGCGCCGCGAGGCTGCGCGCGCGCGCCCCCTCGTCGTCGTTGAGCGCGCGCGTGACGGTCAGCTTGCCCGACTGGCGGCGATTGTCGGCGCCGCGGTTGGCTTTCGGTTCGGGGCGCTTCGGTTCGGGGCGCTTCGGCGCCTCGACCGGGGTGAAGCGGCGCGGCGCGGGGGCTGCGCTGGCAGTCGTTGCGCGAGGCGCGGCTTCGGCACCCGCTTCCTTGGGCGCGGGAGCTTCGGCCGCGGGCGCCTCGGGCTCGGGCGCCGCAGCCGCTGGTTCAGGCGCCGTCTCGACGACCTTCGCCTTTTCCTCGGCGCGCGCCTTTTCTTCCTCGGCGGCGCGCGCACGCGCAGCTTCCTCACGGCGGCGATTGTCCTCGAGCACGGCCATGCGCGCTTCCTCGGCTTCGCGCAGCAACTGCGCCTGACGCTCCTGCCGCGACATCAGGCTGTCGACGGGGGGCTTGGGCGCGGCCGGCTTCGGGGCCGGGGCGGGCGCCGGGGCCGGAGCGGCAGGCGCGGCCTTGACCTCTTCGGGCTCGGGCGCCGGAGCGGCTTCGCCGGGGCGGCCGAGCACGCGGCGGCGCTTGACCTCGACCACCACCGTATTGCGGCGGCCGTGGCTGAACTGCTGCTGCACCTGGCCGGCCTCGACCGTCCGCTTCAGCCCCAGCGGCTTGCGGGTAAGGGTCGGCTTGTCCTGTTCGTCACTCATCGAAACGTCTTATTCCTTCAATACGCGTCCGAAGTCGCGGAATCCGTGTCGGAATCCGTGGACGCCGTCTCCTTACCCGCAGAGCGGGAGTCGTTAGTCGAAACGCGGTCGGCCGCGTCCCTACTCCATCCGGTGAAAAACTGCCAGCGGGTCAAATGCGCCAGCACCCGGTCCGCGGCACGCGCGTCCACGATCGCCAGATGCACCGCATTTTCACGCCCCAATGCCATAGATAGGGACTGCCGGTCCACTGGCAAGATCAGGCCTTCGCGGCCCGAGCCTTCGTCCTCCTCGCCGACGCGCCACGCCTGCGCCAATTTCTTGCGCCCGTCCTCGCCCGCGTCGTTGGCATGAAGCAGCAGGCGCACCTGTCCGCGCCGCGCCGCCTGCTCGATCTTGTCGCTTCCCGAAATCAGCGTCCCCGAGCGCGATTCGAGGCCGAGCCGGTCAAGCGTCGCGCGCATCAACTGCACCTCGATCCGCTCACCAAGATCGTCGGGAATGACGATATGGCCTTCGTGAAGCGCGCGGGCGAGTCCGCCCTTCAGCTTGCCCTTGGCGCGGGCGGCCTCAAGATCGGTGCGATTGACGCCGATCCATGCGCCGCGCCCCGGCGCCTTGCCATGAACGTCGGGCGCGATCGTGCCGTCGGGTCCGAGCGCGAGGCGTACGAGCTGCTCCGCCGGCGAAACCTCACCGGTTACGACGCAGCGCCGCTCGGGCACATGCTGGCCGCGCCCCTTTGCGCGGTCGGTTTCGGTCAGCTGATCATTGCGAGGGGTCCGCATCGGCGGCCTCCCCGTTTTGCGGCTCTACCGCTTCGGCAGGCGCAACCGCTTCGGGTTCGTCATCGAACCAGTGCGCGCGCGCCGCCATGATGATCTCGTTGCCCTGCTCTTCGCTGAGGCCATATTCGCCGAGCACGCCGCCCTTGTCCTCGGCGCGTTCGCTGCGCTCGCGCGACGGGCCGCGGCGATTGTCCTGACGCTTCTTGGCGATCAGCTCGTCGGTGGCGAGGTCGGCGAGGTCGTCGAGCGTCTTGATCCCTGCCTTGCCGAGCGTGACGAGCATCGCCTCGGTCAGGTGCGGGATGTCGGCAAGATCGTCCTCGACGCCGAGGCCGCGGCGCTCCTGCCGAGCGGCCTCCTCGCGGCGGTCGAGCGCTTCGGTCGCGCGGCTTTGCAGTTCCTGCGCCAGTTCCTCGTCGAAGCCCTCGATGCTCGCGAGTTCGTCGAGCGGCACATAGGCGACTTCTTCGAGCTCGCCGAAGCCTTCGGCGACGAGAAGCTGCGCGAGCGTCTCGTCGACGTCGAGTTCTTCCTGGAACATCGTCGAGCGTTCGACGAATTCGCGCTGGCGCTTCTCGCTCGCGTCGGCTTCGGTCATGATGTCGATCTGGCTGCCGGTGAGCTGGCTGGCGAGACGGACGTTCTGGCCGCGGCGGCCGATGGCGAGCGAAAGCTGATCGTCGGGAACGACGACCTCGATGCGGCCGTCATCCTCGTCGATGACGACGCGCTGCACCGTCGCCGGCTGGAGCGCGTTGACGACGAAGGTCGCCGTGTCTTCCGACCAGGGAATGATGTCGATCTTCTCGCCCTGCATTTCCTGCACGACCGCCTGCACGCGGCTGCCCTTCATGCCGACGCAGGCGCCGACGGGATCGATCGAGCCGTCATAGCTGATCACGCCGATCTTCGCGCGCGAACCCGGATCGCGGGCGGCAGCCTTGATCTCGATGATCCCGTCGTAGATTTCGGGCACTTCCTGCGCGAACAATTTCTTCATGAACTCGGGGTGCGCGCGGCTCAGGAAAATCTGCGGGCCACGGTTCTCGCGGCGCACCGACAGGATGATCGCGCGGACGCGGTCGCCGACGCGCATCAGTTCGCGCGGGATCTGCTGGTCGCGGCGGATCACGCCCTCGGCGCGGCCGAGGTTGACGACGATGTGGCCGAACTCGACCGATTTCACGACGCCGGTGATGATCTCGTTCGCGCGATCCTTGAATTCTTCATACTGGCGCTCGCGATCGGCTTCGCGGACCTTCTGGAAGATGACCTGCTTCGCCGACTGGGCGTCGATGCGGCCCAGGTCGACCGCGGGCAGCGGATCGACGATGAAGTCGCCGAGCTTGGCGTCCTTCTGCAGCTTCTGGCCGGCGGCGAGGTCGACCTGCTTGAAATAATCCTCGACCTGCTCGACCACCTCGACGACGCGCCACAGGCGAAGGTCGCCGGTCTGCGGGTCGAGCTTGGCGCGAATGTCGTTCTCGGCGCCGTAGCGGGCGCGCGCGGCGCGCTGGATCGCTTCCTCGATCGCCTCGATGACGATGCCCTTGTCGATCATCTTCTCGCTGGCGACGCTGTTGGCGATCGCGAGCAGCTCGGCCTTGTTGGCGGAAATGGCAGTGGCCATCAGTCCTGTCCTTCTTCTTCCATATCGTCGGCGCCCTCGGTCGAGAGCGGGACGGTTGCGGCAATCAATTTGTCGGTGAGGACCAGCTTCGCCGTGTCGATCGTATCGAACGGCAGATGATGCTGCACACCTTCCTTATCCAAAATCATCACGACATCGCCCTTAGGGTCGATGCCGACCAGTTCGCCGTTGAAGCGCTGGCGCCCGTCGCGCTTCTCTTTCAGCGCGATCTTCGCCTCGTGCCCCGCCCAGTCGGCAAAGTCGGCGCGGCGCGTCAGCGGCCGGTCGATGCCGGGCGACGAGACTTCGAGCCGGTAAGCGCCGTCGATCGGGTCCTTGCCCGCCTCTTCCAGCGCATCGAGCCGTTCGGAGATGCGGCGCGACAGATCGGCGCAATCGTCGATGGTGAGCTGGCGCGTATCGGGCCGCTCGGCCATCACCTGCAGCGTCGGATCGCTGTCGCCGCCGAAGAAGGCGACGCGCACGAGCGCCAGGCCCATCGCCTCGGCTTCGGGCGCGATGATCGCGTTGAGGGCGTCGAAATCGACCAAATGCAATTCCCAAAATCGGATGACCGGAAACCATGCGGAAATAGCCGCCGCGGCCCGCGGCCCCGACGTCCCAACTGGCTAACCATGTCAAGAAGTAGGCGGCATATAGGCTTTGACGCATGAGTCGGCAAGGGGAGAATGGAAAGGCGGCTTTCGACCGGAAGCGGACCTACCTTACGTCGTCATCCCGGACTTGATCCGGGATCCATTCTCTCGGCGCCGGACGAATGGATCCCGGATCAAGTCCGGGATGACGAGAGTCTGAAAGTCGCGCGCAGCATCTCTTATCCTCGTCATTCCCGCGCAAGCGGGAACCCCGAGCGTGCGTCGGCTGACCCCACTCTGGGTTCCCGCTTTCGCGGGAATGACGAAAATTAGGAAGGGGCCGCTCCCCACCCCAAAGTCGCCAATCGCCACATGCCCCTTGCCCTATCATACCGCGTCATGCTCAACGCGCGCCCATGACTGATGACTCTCCCTTGCTCGCCCTGTCCAACGTTCGCGTCATGGCCGACGAGACGTGCATCCTCGATCTGCCTGCGCTGACCATTGCCGACGGCGAAAGCACCGCGATCCTCGGCGCCAACGGGTCGGGGAAGTCGACGCTAGTCAAGTTGATCGCGCGTCAGCTCTATCCTGCCTACGGCGCCGACGTCCGCATCTTCGGGCAGGACAGTTGGAACGTGTTCGAACTCCGCAAACTGCTCGGGATCGTGTCGACGACGATGCAGCTCGATTTCGATGCCGAGCCGCCGCTGGAGGCGCTCGACTGCGTCGTCTCGGGCTTCTTCGCCTCGCGCGGGCTGTGGGCGCATCAGCATTACACGCAGGAGATGATCGACGCCTCGCGCGCCGCGCTCGAAGAGGTCGGCGCCACCCATCTGATCGGGCGCAGCATGGCGAGTCTGTCGACCGGCGAGGCGCGCCGCGTGCTGATCGCCCGCGCGCTCGCGCACCGGCCGCGCGCGCTGCTGCTCGACGAGCCGTGCGCGGGGCTCGACCCCGCGGCGCGGCACCATTTCCTCGACATGCTGCGCGGCGTCGCGCGCGGCGGCACGACGCTGATCCTCGTCACCCACCATATCGAGGAGATATTGCCCGAGATCGGCCGCCTCGTGATGCTGCAGGGCGGGCGCGTGCTGCACGACGGCGCCAAAGCCGACCTGCTCACCAGCGACGCGCTGACCGGTCTTTTCGGCCTGCCGATCGATGTATCGCCGCGCGGCGACTGGTACGACGCCGCGATCGTCCACTGATCGCTTGCCCCGCTACGCTTATATAGGATAGGGGGGTATCCTATGTCGCATACGCACGCCAACAAGGATCAGCTTCTCGCCCGCACCCGGCGCATCGCCGGGCAGATCGCCGCGATCGAGCGCGCGATCGCCGATGAGGCAGGCTGTGCGGCCATCCTCCATCAGGTCGCTGGGGTGCGCGGCGCCGTCGCCGGCCTGATGGACGAACTCGTCGCCGACCATCTGCAATCGCATGTCGCCGCGCCCGGCCTCTCGGACGCCGAGCGCGCGCAGGGCGGCGAAGACCTGCTCGCGGCGATCCGCCGCTATACGAAATAGGGGGAGCCGCATGTCGCTCGACGACGACATCGACGCGCTGACGCACAGCCATGTCTATCTCGGCAAGCGGCACGACGAAAATGCGCGCCGTACATTGTGGGTCGTGCTGCTGACCGCGGTGATGATGGTCGCGGAGATCGCCGCGGGGCTTGCCTTCAACTCGATGGCGTTGCTCGCCGACGGCTTTCACATGGCGACCCACGCGGGCGCGCTCGGAATCGCGGCGCTCGCCTATCGCTACGCCCGGCGCCACGCGACGAGCGGGCGCTACAGCTTCGGCACCGGCAAGGTCGGCGATCTTGCGGGCTTCGCCTCGGCGCTGGTGCTCGGCATCGTCGCGATCGGCATCGCGTGGGAATCGGCGATCCGCCTCGTCGACCCCAGTCCCGTCGCCTTCGGCGAGGCGGCGGTCATCGCCGTGATCGGCCTCGGCGTGAATATCGTCAGTGCGCTGCTGCTCGGCCATGGTCACGGTCATGGGCACGACCATCATCACGACCACGCGCATGATCATCACCATGGGCACGAGACCGATAACAACATGCGCTCGGCCTATCTGCACGTCCTCGCCGACGCGCTGACCTCGGTGCTCGCGATCGCGGCGCTGCTCGGCGGGCGCTATTTCGGCTGGGTGTGGCTCGACCCCGCGATGGGCGTCGTCGGCGCGATCGTCATCGCCATCTGGTCCTGGTCGCTGATGCGCGACACCGCCGCAGTGCTGCTCGACGCGACCGACAAGAAACTCGAAGCCGAAATCCGCGCGCTGGTCGAAGGACCGGGCGACGCACGAATTCGCGACCTCCACGTCTGGCGCGTCGGCCCCGCCGCCCACGCCGCGATCGTCAGCGTCACCGGCACGACGCGCGCGGCGGTCTGCGAACGGCTGCGCCCGGTGCACGAAATCGAACATCTGACGGTCGAGATCGGCTGACGCATCACCTGTCCCCCTGCGGCACAGGACATCGGCGGCGAAACACTTTATTGGCGTTTCGGGGCATAAGGCAGGATGAGAGCGGCTGCGCGAATCGGCCGCGGAGATTGTAACGCGACGCATGAAGCCCGAACTCCATCTTGCCGCCCGCTCGACGTGGCGCGACCCGGCGCCGGAAAAACCGGCGGGGCCGGGGCGCGAATATTGGGGGATGCTGACCGCGATCACCATCGTCGCCTGCCTCGCGCTCATGCTGTCGACGGGGCAATACCGGCCGCGCGGCTTCGGTCCCTATAGCGTCAGCGTGCCGTTGACTTTCAAGCCCTATGATCCGGCGCGCTGGGCGGTGATGAATTCGGACAGCTATGAGGATGCGCTCAAGATCGATCCGACGCTGCCCGACCCCGCCAGCGTCGGCTATGCCGATGCGACCGCGCTGCCCCCCGCGTCGCCGACCGAGCTGCAGCAGGAAGCGTTCGTCGGCCCGCCCGCCAAGCCCTATGTCTTTCGCGGCCTGACCGCGCTCGACCGCGAGCGCGCGCATTATTGCCTGACTTCGGCTCTCTATTACGAGGCGGCGTCCGAAAGCGACGACGGGATGCGCGGCGTCGCGCAGGTGATCGTCAACCGCGCCCGCCACCCGAGCTTTCCCAACACGATCTGCGGTGTCGTCTTCCAGGGGTCCGAGCGCGCGGGCGTGTGCCAGTTCACCTTCGCCTGCGACGGCGCGATGGCGCGCGCGCCCGAACGCCGCAACTGGCTGCGCGCGAGCCGCATCGCCTCTGCAGCGCTGAACGGCTATGTTTTTCCGGGCGTCGGGCTCGCGACCCATTATCACACCACCGCGATCTGGCCGCGCTGGGGCAAGAGCCTCGTGATGACCAACATCGTCGGCGCGCATATCTTCCATCGCTGGCGCGGCCGCTGGGGCATGCCCGACGCCTTTCGTGCCCCCTATATGGGGCGCGAGCCGGTCCCCGGCCCCTATCTGCCGCTCGCGCAGCAACTCGCGATCCTCAAGGGCCAGGGGTTGCCGCCCGGCGCCGGGCCGGTGCCGGGGCTGACCGGCCCGGCGGCGCCGCTGCCCGATGTCGCGCCCGCGCCGCTGCCCGGCACGATGGGCGCCGCACCGCCCGCGGCGGCAACGACAGCGCCCACCGCAGCGCCCGCGCCGACCTACACCGATCCGCGGCTCAACCAGTCGGGGCAGATCAAGGAAGAGTTCAGCAAGAGCGGGGAGTGGATTCGCTGACCGAAGCCGCCTAGTCTCGCGCCCTCGGCATCAGGGAGGCAGGCATGGGACATGTAAAGGGCATCGGCGGACTCTTCTTCCGCGCCCGCGATCCGGAAGCGCTGTCGGCCTGGTATCGCGACCGGCTGGGGGTCGGCGGCGGGATCAGCGCCGACGGCAGCGAGCCGGTCAATCAATGGGTGTGGACGGTCACCGGCGGACCGCTGGTCTTTTCGCCCTTCAAGGCCGACACCGACTATTTCCCCGCCGATCGGCAGTTCATGATCAACCTGCGCGTCGACGACCTCGACGCCGTCCTCGCGCCGTTCCGTGCGGCGGGCGACGCGGTGATCACCAAGAAGGAATGGGACGACCCGAGCGTGGGCCGCTTCGCGCGGGTCCACGACCCCGAAGGCAACCCGATCGAGCTTTGGGAACCGCCGGCGAAATAGGTCCCCCCTCCCTGAAAGGGAGGGGTGATTTACCGCCCCTGGCTTCGCCAGCGCTTGACGACGCGCTCCAATATCTCCGCCTCGCCGCCGGTCTCGCGCCACAGCTTCGAGAACATCGGATCGCTCGACGCGGGCCTCTTGTCCTCGTCGAGCGTGTCGAGATAGACGCGGATCGGAATCGACACGCCCTCGCCGCAGACGATGCATTCGCGGTTGCGAAGCGCCGGGATCGAATCGATGAAGCCGCGCGCGCCTTCGGGCATCGCCGCCTTGACGAAATGCTGGTCGCGCTCGTTGTTGAGGCGCATCGAGATGATCGTGCCGCACTGGGAGAGCACGCCTTCGGCCAGATCCGACGGGCGCTGGGTGATCAGCCCCAGCGACACGCCATATTTGCGGCCTTCCTTGGCGATCCGTTCGAGAATCTTGCGCACCGCCTGGCCCTGGCCGATATCCTTCGACGGGATGTAGCGGTGCGCTTCCTCGCAGACGAGCAGGATCGGACGCTGCGGTTCGCCGCGCGACCAGATCGCATAATCGAAGGTCAGGCGCGACAGCACCGCGACGACGACGCTGGTGATATCGCTGGGAACCCCCGACACGTCGATGATCGAGATCGGACGGCCGTCCGACGGCAGGCGAAAGATCTTGCCGATGAAATTCGCCATCGTGTCGGCGACGAGCATGCCTGAGAACATGAAGTTATAGCGCGGGTCGGCTCGCATTTCCTCGATCTTGCCCTTGATCCGCATGAAGGGCGCCGACGAGGTCGCCTTGTCGAGCTTGCCCATCTCGTTCGTAAGGATGTTGAGCAGGTCGGAGAGCAGATAGGGGATCGGCGAGTCGACCGTGAGCTTGGTCATCCCTTCGGCCATGCGGTTCTTCTGCCGCGCCTGGAGCAGACATTTGGCAAGCACGTCGCAGTCGCTCTGGCGGTCGCGGCCCTCGCTGGTGACGAAGACCTCGCAATGTTCCTCGAAGTTCATCAGCCAATAGGGCATGGCGAGATTGTCGACATCGAACAGCGCGCCGGTGCCCTTGAAGGCGGCCGAATATTCGCCGTGCGGGTCGATCATCACGATATGGCCCTGCGGCGAAAGTTCGCAGATCTTGTGAAGGATCAGCGCGGCGCTGGTCGACTTGCCGGTGCCGGTCGATCCGAGCAGCGCGAAATGCTTGCCGAGCATCGCATCGACATAGAGCGAGCCGCGAATATCACGCGTCGGATAGATGGTCCCGATCTCGACATGCGCGCGTTCGTCGGCGGCGTAAATCTGCTTGAGGTCGTGGCTGGTCGCCGCATAGACCTGCCCGCCCGGGATCGGATAGCGCGTCACGCCGCGGCGGAAATTGTGGATGCGGCCGGTGATCTTTTCCTCTTCGCCTTCGCCGAGGAAGTCGATCGTCGCGACGATCAGCCCTTCGCCGCGCTCGTGCATCTGCTGGTCGCGGATGCTGGCGACGAGCCACACATTGCCGACGCGAATCTTGACCTGCGCGCCGACCTGCCCCGCCATCGCGACCGCCGCGTCGCTCGACGACGCCAATTGGCCGAGCGTTGCGGCATCGAGCAGAATCCGCGAATCCGACCCCGATATATCGATCACTTCGCCGATCAGCAGATCGTCGCGATGATGGGGGGTGACCGGCGCCACGGCCGCGGCGGTCCCACCGCCCGCAAGCCGGACATGCTGCGCGGCTGTCAAATCCCCGGCGCTGAACCCGCCACCCTGCATATCCATATCAAGCCCCCGCCTTTATCGTTCCGGCGCTGCTTATCGCAGGTGAGGGTAAATAAAGCGCTTATGCTGAATCGGCGGAAAAGCGCTCAGCGGCGGCGGAAAAGCGCCGATGCGCCATAGCCGAGGACCAGCGAAAGCATGACCGCGGTCAGGCCGTAGAGAAAGCCGTGCCGCTCGGCGGCGAGCGCGACGAACCGCTCGAACCCCGCCTTGCGGATCTGGACATCGCGCGAGGCGACCGCGATCACGCGGCCGCGGCTGATCAGATAGGTTTCGGCGCGATAGGTGCCGACGGGCACGCGCGCCGGCACCGGGATACGCGCGCGATAGAGCACGCCCTCGCTGATCTCGACCGCGCGCGGATTTTCGTAGAACAGCCCCGCGCGGCGATAGAGGTCGATCAGCCCCGCCTCGAAGCGCGCGAGCTTCTTCGCTTCGGAAAAGCCCGCGGGCGACATCGACAGATTGTCGAGGCCGAGCTCGAAGATCGCCGCGGTGCGCTCGTCGACCAGCTTGTCGATCGGCCGCGACGATCCGATCGCGTAAAAACCGGGCGAGGTGCGCAGCCGGATGCTGCTCGCATTGACCCAGATTCCCGCAACGCGCTGTTTCTCTCGCAGGACGATCGGCCGCACCGGCCCCTTCAGCACGACGACGATGTCGGTGCGGTCGTCGGGAAGCCGCTGCCCCGGATAGAGGATCGCGCCGAACAGCAGCAATTCCTCGCCGGTGAAGCTATACTGAATCTCGATCGCGCGGCTCGACACATCGGGCACGAGGCGCGGATCGTCGGCGCGCGCGGTGCCCACAGTCAGCAGCAGCGCCGATGCGCAGGCGAGAGCGCCGAGCCCCCTCATTGCACGGTGTAGATTTCTTCAGGGCGGATGAAGAGATCAACCGCCATGCGCAGCGCGACGATCAGCACGATCACCGCCAGTGCCATCCGCAGATATTCGGGCTTCACGCTCTGCGCGAACCGCGCGCCGATCTGCGCGCCGGTGACGCTGCCGACCAGCAGCAAAGCCGCGAGCACCAGGTCGACCGCGCCGGTGGTCATCGCATGGACCATCGTCGTCGCGATCGTCACGAACAGGATCTGGAACAGCGAGGTGCCGACCACCACCTGCGTCCCCATGCCGAGCAGATAGATCATCGCGGGCACCATGATGAAGCCGCCGCCGACGCCGAGCAGCATCGTCAGCACGCCGACCATCATGCCGAGCAGCAGCGGCGCGAGCGGCGAGATATAGAGGCCCGATCGATAGAAGCGCCAGCGCAGCGGCAGGTTGGCGACCATCGGATGGTGCCGCCGCTTGCGCGCCGCCGCGGGAAGCCCGGCGCGCATCCGCCGCAGCGCGCCCCACGCCTCGCGCGCCATGATCCCGCCGACCGAGCCGAGCAGCACGACATAGAGGATGTTGATCGTCGTATCGATCTGGCCCCACGCGGTCAGCAATTCGAACAGCCCGGCGCCGATCAGCGACCCGAACAGACCGCCGACGATCAGCACCCCGCCCATCCGCACGTCCACACCGTCGCGCTCGAAATGCGCAAGCGCCCCCGAAACGCTCGCCCCGGTGACCTGCGTCGCCGCCGACGCCGCGGCGACCGTCGGCGGAATGCCATAGAAGATCAGCAGCGGCGTCGTCAGGAAGCCGCCGCCGACACCGAACATCCCCGACAGGAAACCGACCCCGCCGCCGAGCAGGATGATGACCAGCGCGTTGACCGACAGATTGGCGACGGGAAGGTAAAGATCCATGGGCCCCGAATGACGTTCACGGCGCAGGAAATGCGCCGAGTCCGGCGACCCTAGAGCATTTTTCGGGGCCGGGGAATCGGCTGCGGCACCTAAATTTCGCGGCTCTCTAAAAGTCCGTGGCGAGGGTCAGTGCGAGACCGCTTTCGGGACGCGCATTGCCCGCGACCCGCTGTCGCCAGTCGAGCGCGATACGGCTTCCCCTGCCGACGTCGGGAAGCCGCAGGGTCAGCCGGGGACCGACATCGATCCGCGACACGCCCGGCTGGACCGCGCCGGCGGCAAGCGCGCCGAGCCGCAGCGGCGAACGCTCATCATCACCGAGCCGCCGGTCGACGACCAGCGCGCCGTCGGCGAAGCCGTCGCGCCGGCGCGCACCGACGACGCCAGCCTGTGCATAAGCATCGAGGTGGAAGCCCGCAGGAAGCGGAACGTCGCTGACGCCTCCAGTCGCCATCGCGGCGAGCGCGGTGCGCCCCTCGCTGCCGATCGCGACGCGCTGCTCGACCGCAATGTCGACCGGCAGACGCCGCACGGGCGCGAACGCCGCGCCAAAGGCAAGTTCGCGCTGTTCGGCCCGACGCATCGCCATCGTCGCGCGGCCATAGGCGCGCAGCCGCCCATCGTCGCCGAAGCCGTAGGCGAGGCGGAGGCCCACCTGCGAACCGCCGAGTTGGCCGCCGGCGGCGATCGCATCCGACGCGCCGGCCGATCCCTCGCGCAGATAGAGCCAGCCGCCGAGCGACCAGCGGGCCAGCGGGCGCTGCATCCAGAAGGACTCGCCCCGCCCCGGATCGCCCGCGGGGCGCGGCAGCGCGGCGCGCCACGGCGGCGGGTCGCCCCGCAGCGCGCCACCCGCCGGAACCCCGGGCAAGAACCGTGCGATCAACGCGAGCCGCAGACCATGCAGGTCGCCGCCGAACCCTTTGCCCCCAGCCGTACCCGGGACCGAAGAGGCGACCTCCTGCGGTGCCGCATGGAAGCGGGTCGCTGCGGCGCGTTCGGACGGCCTCGGCATAGCGGGCGAAAGGACTGCATCCGCCCGGTCGCGGGGAGCCGGCAAGATAAAGGGCGAAGGAATATTCCACGAGGGCCGAAGACCGGCCGGCGGCACCGGCATCGCCGGACTCCACAGCATCGCCGCGCGCAGCAGAACCCAGCCGCCGAGACAGAGCGCCAGAAAGCGCAGCGAAGCGGCGTCGCGCCCCGGCCGGGGGCCGGTCGCGGAGATCATCATGACCGGACCACCCGATGCCCGGGGGCTGTTTCGCCGTCCCGATGCTCGGTCTTTTCCCAAAGCACCTGCCCCGACCGCAGCATCCGCCAGTAAAGAGCAACCGCACGCCGCGCGGCCAACATCGCGATGACGTTGGCGACAAAGGCGCGCGGCACCGCCAGCAGCGCCTGGCGCGTGCCATACCAGCGCGCGGTGAAATGAACGCGCATCGCGAGGCGCCACAGCAGCAGCGCGGCGTTGAGCGTGAACAGCACACGCATCCCCCCACCCAGCGGCATGGATTCCCAACCCAGCAACGCTTCGCCGGCAAGCGACAGGCCGCTGGCGATCAGACCCAGATAGGCGGCGAGCAGGACCAGCGCGGCGAGCGGCGAACGCCGATCGCGCCACAGCATCCAGCGCGCGAGCCATATCCGCCAGCGCGATGCCTCGCCGCCCGAGAAACGCGCGCCGAGCCAACCGAGATGATCCCAACCCGCAAGCGCGATGCCCGCGATCCAGCGCGATTTCTGCCGTACAGCATGCTCGATCGATCCCGGGAAGCCGCCGCGCGAGACGATGCGGTCCCCCGTCGCGGTCAGGCTGTCGGCGAAACAGGCGCGAAGGCCATAGGCACCGATCAGCATTCCGACCTCATAATCCTCGGTCAGGCTGTCGGCGCGAAAAGGGTAGCCGCCGCGCTCGATCGCGAGCAAGGACAGGGCATTGCGCGTCAGGGCGCAGCCGACCCCCGCCGACGGGATCGGAACCCCGAGGCGCGAGCGCAGCGCCAGTTCCTTGCCGTGCGCCTCCGCGAACTCGTCGCCATAATGGCCGCCGATCCATCGCGACCCGCCGGTCACCATCGGCACCACGGGAATCTGGACCATCGCATGGTCGCCCAGATGTCGGCGGTACAATGCGATTTCGTCGGCGTGGACATGATCTTCCGCATCGTGCAGCACCACCGCCGCGAAGCGCCGTCCCTCCATCCGCTCATCCTCGCCGAGCGCGGCCCATAGGCGATTGAGATTGTCGCCTTTGGTCGTCGGCCCCTCGGTCTCCCCGACGACGAGGCGCAGCCGCGCATCGCGCGCGACAAGCGGCGAAACCGAAAAGAGCGTCGCGACGTCGTTGGGATAGCAGCCGACATAGAGGCGAACATTTTCGCCCGCCCACGCCGCGAGCATACGCCGGAGCGTCGCAGGCAGCACCTCTGCCTCGTCCCACGCCGGGATGAAAACGGCGATCCGCCCGTCGAGCGGCCTGCTTTCCGCCCCCAGCGGCGGTGCCGCCACCTTGCGCGGCATCGCAAGCCACAACAGATCGAACAGCAGATCGTCGATTCCGATCAGCAGAATCCCGACCGATGCGAACAGCATCAGTTCGTGGCCGGCCCCCGCGACCAGCCATTGCAACCATGCGGACGACGGCTCCACCCCGCTTGCCCCGCTCCCCCGCGCGGCGCTTGCCGCGATCCCGCATGGGGTAACCGGCTGTTAATTTTTGTAAAGGGTGACGCCCGGCCGCCCCGGCGCTAGGAATGCGGCTCTCTTCCGGGTCGAGCAGGGTCGCAGCATCGCATATGTCCAGCAATTCAGCCTCTCGCTCCGTCCTGCGCGACTTTCTCGCGAGCGAAAGCGCGGGCGGGATACTGCTGATTTTCGCAGCCATATTGGCGATGATTGTCGCGAATTCGGCGCTGGGCGAATCCTATCACCATCTGGTTCACGCAGAGACCGGCCCGGTGCTCAGCGACAAGCTGGGGCCGATGACGGTCCATTTGTGGATCAACGACGGGCTGATGGCGATCTTCTTCCTGCTCGTCGGGCTCGAGATCAAGCGCGAGTTCGTCGACGGCCGCCTCGCGAGTTGGGACCGGCGGCGGCTTCCCTTCATTGCCGCCGCCGCGGGAATGGCGGTGCCCGCGCTGCTCTATATGCTCTTCGCAGGGAGCACGCCGGGGCTCGCGCAAGGGTGGGCGATCCCCGCCGCGACCGACATCGCCTTTGCCATGGGGGTGCTCGCGCTGCTCGGCAGGCGCGCGCCGACCTCGCTCAAGCTGTTCCTCGTCACCGTCGCGATCGTCGATGACATGGGGGCGGTGGCGATCATCGCGCTTTTCTATACCGCGACGATCGACCTTGCCGCGCTCGGCGCCGCGGCGGCGCTGCTCGGTGTGATGGCGGCCTGCAATCGCGGTGGAGTCCGGCGCCTTCCCGTCTATCTGCTGCTCTTTGCCTGCCTCTGGTACGCGATGCTGCTGTCCGGCGTTCATGCGACGATCGCGGGGGTGCTGGCGGCGATGACGATCCCGCTCGACCGCACGCCCGGCGCGCCCGACAGCGCCGCCTCGCCGCTCCACCGGCTCGAACATGCGCTGCACCCGTGGGTCGCCTTCGCGATCGTCCCCGTCTTCGGCTTCGTCAACGCCGGGGTCGATATTCGCGGCCTCGGCAGCGAGCAATTGCTGTCGCCGCTGCCGCTCGGCATCGCCGCCGGGCTGTTCCTCGGCAAGCAGATCGGCATTTTCGGCAGCGTCTGGCTGGCGGTGAAGCTCGGCATCGCGGGCCGGCTGCGCGGCGCGACCTGGCGGCAGGTCCATGCCGTCGCGGTGCTCTGCGGCATCGGCTTCACGATGAGCCTGTTCATCGGCGGCCTCGCCTTTCCGGGCGCACCCGAACTGATCGACGAGGCGAAGATTGGCGTGCTCGCGGGATCGCTCGCCGCCGCGCTCATCGGCTATTCGCTGCTGCGCTTCGCGCCGCTGCACCCCGATCATGATGGGATCGAAGCCGCGAGCGAGGGCGAGATCGCCGCCGACGGCGACGTCCGCGACACATCGGAGGCGGCCAGATGAAGCGCGCTTCAGCCCTATTTCTCGCGCTGCTGCTCACCGGCTGCGCGGCCGCGGACACCAAGCCCGCCGCCGGCGTCGCGTCGATCGATGTCCGCCGCGCGCCGGTTTCATCGCAGGCGATGAACGACATCGCCGCCGCCTATGTGAGGCTCAGCCTCGAAATCGACACGCACGAGGACGGCTATATCGACGCCTATTACGGCCCGGCGGACATCAAGGCAGCCGCCGAAGCGGCGCCGCGCGACAAGGCTGCGCTGCTCGCCGCGACGCGCACATTGGCGGCGCAGCTCGATCTCGCCGCGCGCCGCCTCTCCGATCCGATGGAACGCCGCCGCGCGGTGTTCCTGCGCGCACAGCTTCGCGCCGCCGAAACGCGCCTGCTGATGATGCAGGGAACGCACTTCGCCTTCGCCGACGAGGCCGAGCGGCTGTTCGGCGTGCGGCCGCGCCTGCAGCCGCTCGCGAGCTACGACGCCACGCTGGCGAAGGTCGCGGCGCTCGTTCCCGGCAACGGCGACCTCGCGACGCGCGTCGAGGCCTATCTCGACCGCTTCACCATCCCGAAACCACGGCTGCAAAAGACCTTCGACGCCGCGATCGCGCGCTGCCGCGGACGCAGCGCCGCACATATCGCAATGCCCGAGGGCGAGAGCTTTCGCCTGGAGTTCGTCACCGGCAAGAGCTGGAGCGGCTACAATTACTATCAGGGCGGCTATCACAGCCTGATCCAGGTCAACACCGACCTGCCGATCCGCCTGTCGCGCGCGCTCGATCTCGGCTGTCATGAGGGCTATCCGGGCCATCATCTGCTCAACATGAAGCTGGAGGAACTGCTCGTGAAGGGGCGCGGCTGGGCCGAATTCACCGTCTATCCGCTCTACAGTCCGCAGAGCCTGATCGCCGAGGGCAGCGCCAATTACGGCATCGACCTCGCCTTCCCGGCCGAAAGCCGCGCCGATACCGAACGCGATGTACTGATGCCGCTGGCCGAAATCCCGGTACCGGCGGACGATCTTTATTGGCGACTCATGGCCGCGACGAAAGCGCTGCAGGGCGCGCGGCTGACGATCGCGCAGCAATATCTCGACGGCGCGATCGACCGCGCCGCGGCGGTCGCGCTGACGCGGAAATATCTGCTGATGTCGCCCGAACGCGCCGACCAGTCGGTGCGCTTCGCCGAACAATATCGCAGCTATGTGATCAATTACGGACTCGGCGAAGCGATGGTTCGCGGCTATGTCGAGCGCGGCAATCCGGACCGGGACGAAATGTGGCGGCGCATGGCGAAGATCATCGGTGAACCCACGCTGCCGGCGGACCTGCTCCGCCGATGAAGGCGGCGGCGTGCCTCTTGTGGCTCGGCCAGGCGGGTTCGCCCCGCCGTCCCCCGGCGGGGGTGGCACCGCGCGGCTGACCGATCCGGCGCACACCCTTGCGCGCCGTCCGTCATTCCCGTGCCCAAGCCGAAAAGGAGCAGATCATGCTCGACAAAGAAGATATTCATCGCCGTATCGAGACGCCCGACATGAAGGATTATGGCGTCTACCTCGCGGTCGACCGCCTGCTCGCGTGCCAGAAGCCGCTCGCCGACCTCTGCACTCCCGACGAACTGCAGTTCCAGATCGTCCATCAGGTCGAGGAATTGTGGATGAAGCTGATGGCCTTCACCTTCGCCGAGATCGACGGCCATATGGCGGCGGGCGAGACGATGCGCGTCCTCTCGCTCTTCGACCGCGTCAACCGCATCATGCGGCTGATGACCGATCAACTCGGCCTGCTCGAGACGATGAGTCCCTTCGACTATCAGGCGATCCGCCTGCAGCTCGGCAACGGGTCGGGGCAGGAAAGCCCCGGCTTCCAGCTTCTCCTCACCCTGCCCCAGTCGCTCTGGGCACGCTACAAGGCCGCCTATCTCGACGCCGCGGGGCGGACGGTGGCCGACGTCTACGACACCGGCTATAAACACGACGAAGCCTATATGGTCGCCGAGGCGATGGTCGAATATGACGAGCTGTTCCAGCTTTTCCGCGCCCACCATATCCAGCTCATCCACCGTTCGATCGGCATGGGATCGAAGTCGCTCAAAGGGCGGCCGGTCGAACTGCTCAATGCCGGGATGCGCCACCGCTTCTTCCCCGAACTCTGGGATATCCGCGCCGAGATGACCGACCGCTGGGGCGCCCGATATGGCGTCAAGCGCGACAGTATCAGCGGCGCATCGGCGGCCGGGCACGGCAGCGGGCTGTGAGCGCCGCGCTGCTGCCGGAAGCGGTCGCGGGCCGCTTCCACCTGCCGCCGAACGCCACCTATCTCAAGAGCCACAGCGTCGGCTGCCAGCCGCGCGCGGCCGAAGCGGCGCTCCGCGACGGGCTGCTGGCGCCGTGGCGCGAGACGGGCGAAGCGTGGCCCGACTGGCTCGGCGCGATCGATGCGTGGCGCGCGGCGCTGGCCGCGCTGCTCGGGGTCGAGGCGCGCGACCTCTGCCCCGCAACCAACGTCAGCGCGGGCCTGTCGCGCTATATCTCGGCGCTTGGGACAGCAACCCGGCGGCGCACGATCCTGCTCGCGCCGAGCGCCTTTCCGACGATCGGCTATGTCGCGAGCGGGCTCGAAGCGGCGGGGTGGAGGGTGCGCTACCTGCTCGGCGACGCCGACGTTCGCGATCCCGCGAGCTGGATCGCGGCGCTCGACGACGATGTCGCGTTGGTGATCGCGATGCACGTCAGTTCGAACAGCGGCGCGCTCACCGACATCGCGGCGGTCGCGGCGGCGGCCAAGGCGGCGGGCGCGCGCTGCATCGCCGACTGCGCGCAGTCGGTCGGGGTAGTGCCGGTGGCGCCTGCGGCGTGGGGCGTCGACGCGGTGCTCGGCACCAGCGTCAAATGGTTGTGCGGTGGTCCCGGCGCGGCGTGGCTGTGGGTCGCGCCGCACGACCGCACTGCGCTCTCGCCCATGGAGCGCGGCTGGTGGAGCCATGAAAATCCGTTCGAGATGGACATAAGCGCCTTCCGCTACGCCCCCGACGCGCGGCGCTGGTGGGGCGGCACCCCCGACGTCGCGCCGTTCATCCTGTCCGCCACGGGCATTGCCGAGATCGCGGCGATCGGGGTCGACCGAATCCGGGCGCATAATCGCGCTTTGCAGGCGATGCTGCGCGACGCGCTCGAAGCCCGGACGCCGGGGTGGCGCTGGCCGGCGGGCGACATCGGCGGGACGCTGTGCATCGACACCGGCGCCGATCGGCCGCGCGTGGCCGCGGCGCTCGCGGCGCACGGCATCGGCGCCGACTTTCGCGGATCGGTCGTTCGCCTGTCCTTCCACGCCTATAATGGCGCAGGGGACGTCGAAGCGGTCGCGCGCGCCTTTCTGCCATAATGTGTCCCCGCGAAGGCGGGGACCCATCTCCGGTCGGTTCAAACTGGCTCCGGCAGAAGATGGGCTCCCGCCTGCCCCGAAGGGGCAGTTTATCCTGAGCGCCGCCGCAGGCGGCGTCGAAGGGCGGGAGCACGCCGCTTTTTCCCGAAAGGGAGTGGCATGATCCGACCCCCTGAAGGCCTTAAAGCACCGGCCGCCGGTCGAACCAGGGCTGCGCGGCTTCAAGTTGCGTCGCGAGCTGAAGCAACAGCGCCTCCTCGCCGACGCGGCCGACGAACTGTGTTCCCATCGGCAAGCCATCGGGCGTCCACCACAGCGGGAGGTTGATCGCCGGCTGACCGGTCGCGTTCTGGATCGCGGTGAAGGGAACATAGTCGGTCATCGCGCCGAAACCGACCGCGATATCGTCGCTGTCGAGCGGGAAGCTGCCGTTCGGGGGCGGCGGCGCGCCGAGCGTCGGAGTCAGCCAGACGTCGTAGTCGGCGTGCCACGCGGCGACCGCGCGCGCCATCTGCTGAAGCTGGAAGATCGCGCCCCAAAGCTGCGGCGCGCTGATGCCCTGGCCCATCGCATAGAGGCCACGCGTCAGCCCTTCGAGCGTGTCGGGGCCGGGCGTCTGCCCGGTCATCGCGGCGAGGCCGTCGATCTGCATCGCCGCGCCGCTCGACCAGATCGCCAGGAAGGCGGGCACCATCGCGTCGTTGTCGACCGGCGGCGAAGCCTCCTCGACATGGTGACCGAGGCTTTCGCAGAGCTTCGCGGCATGGTCGACCGCCGCGACCGCCTGCGGATCGAGCGCGCGGCCGCCGGGCGCGGTGCGGGCGAAGGCGATGCGCAGCGCCGGGCACGGCGCTTCGGCCGCGCGGCGCCAGCTCGGCGGTGCGGGCGGCGCAGCATAGGGATCGCCGGGTTCGGGACCGGCGGTGACGTCGAGCATCGCGGCGGTGTCGCGCACCGAACGGCTGACGATATGCTCGGCCGCGAGCCCGCCCATCACGTCGCCGAGCATCGGCCCCAGCGGATTGCGCGCCCGCGTCGGCTTCAACCCGACGAGCCCGTTGCAACTCGCCGGAATGCGGATCGAGCCGCCGCCGTCGTTGGCGTGCGCGACGGGCACCATGCCGCTCGCCACCGCGGCGCCCGAACCGCCCGACGAACCGCCGGTCGAATGCTCCGGGTTCCACGGATTGCGCGCGGGGCCATAAAGCTTGCTCTCGGTCGTCGCGACGAGCCCGAATTCGGGGACGTTGGTCTTGCCGAGCGGCACCAGCCCGCCGGCGAGAAAGCGCTGCACCAGAGTCGCGGTGAAGGGCATCGGCACCGGCGGCGAGAGGCGCGACCCATTGCGCGTCGGCCATCCCGCGAGGTCGCCCAATATATCCTTGAGCAGAAAGGGCACGCCCTTGAACGGTCCATCGGGCAGGTCGCCCTTGGCCCGCTCGCGCGCGCCGTCGAAGTCGGTGAAGATCACTGCGTTGAGGCGTGGGTTCAGCGCCTCGATCCGCGCGATCGCGGTGTCGACCAATTCGAGCGCCGTTACCTCACCCTTCGCGACGAGTTCAGCGAGGCCGAGCGCGTCAAAACGGTCATAGTCGGCAAAACCCATGCCGCTTCCCTCCACTCGTTGAAACGGGATGGCCGGGCGCGCGGCTCGGCTGCCCGGTCACTCCGCCGCGATCGCCAGTTCGACGCGCTGGGGCCCGCGGATCACGCCGCCGGGAGTCGGGCCCTGCATCGCGCCGTCCCGGAAGGTGACGACGCCCGACTTGATCGTCGCGACATAACCCTCGGCCTTTTGCAGCAGGCGCTTGCCGCCAGCGGGCAGATCGAAGGCGAGCCACGGCTTGCCGAGCTTCAGCGCCTCCATGTCGATGATGTTGAGGTCGGCGAGATAGCCCGGCGCGAGCACGCCGCGATCCTCCAGCCCATAAAGGATCGCGGTGTCGCGGCACTGACGCTTGATCGCCGCTTCGAGCGCGATGCGATTCCCTTTGCGGTCGCGCACCCAATGCTGGAGCATGAAGGTCGGCGAGGCGGCGTCGCAGATCGTCCCGCAATGCGCGCCGCCGTCGGACAGGCTGTTCACCGTGTCGTCCGACGCCTGCAGATCCTCGAGGAAATTGAGGTTGCCGTCGCGGTAGTTCAAAATCGGGAAATAGATGAAACCCTTGCCGTCGTCCTTCATCAGCAGGTCATAGGCATATTCGGAGGGCGAGACGCCCGCCGCCGCAGCGCGATGCGCGACGCTTTCGTCCATGCGCGGTTCGTAGTTGAAGTCGGGGTCCATCTCGAAATGCACCGGCCAGCCCTCTGCAACGACCATCAGGAAATCGAGGATATCGCTTTCGGGCCAGACATTGGGTTCGCCGATCATGCGGGCTTTGAAGGCCGGGTCCTTCAGCTTCGCAAGCTGCTGGTCCCACGGCAGCCCCTCGATCTCGGCCCAGGCAGGCTTGAAGCGGAAGGGGTGGACGGTGCCCTGCCACGCCATGATCACGCCATTGCCGCGCAGCGCGATCTGCGCGACGATGTTGGCGCCGGTCGCGTTCTGCTTGCGCATCTCCGAAATCTGTTCCTCGAGCGGCAGTTCCTTGGCGATCGACTGGAGCGCGGCGAAGGTGACCGGCAGGCCGGTCTCGCGGCTGAGATCCCCCATCCACTGGAACTCGTTCCACTCGCGTTTCATGTCGCTCGCCATCTCGAAGACGCCATAGCCGACGCGGCCCATCGCGCGGCCGATCGCGACCAGTTCCTCCGCCGTCGCGGTGGTGCCGGGGACGAGTTCGCCGTCGACCGACTTGTGGAGCACGGTGCGGCTGGTCGAGAAGCCGAGCGCGCCCGCGCGCACACCTTCCTCGACGATGCGCGACATTTCGGCGATGTCCTCGTCGGTCGGGATCGCGCCGGGCTTTTCGCGGTCGCCGAGCACATAGGCGCGCACCGCGCCGTGCGGGACGTGGCAGGCAACGTCGACGGTGCGCGGCAGCTTTTCGAGCGCATCCATATATTCGGGGAAGGTTTCCCATTCCCACGACATGCCCTCGGCGAGTGCGGTACCGGGGATGTCCTCGACGCCTTCCATCAGCGAAATCAGCCAGTCGTGGCGGTCGGGCTTGGCGGGGGCGAAGCCAACGCCGCAATTGCCCATGACGACGGTGGTGACGCCGTGCCAGCTCGACGGCGCCATTTCGGCGTCCCACGTCGCCTGTCCGTCATAATGGGTGTGGACGTCGACGAAGCCGGGGGTGACGATCCGGCCGCCGGCGTCGATCTCCTCGCGGCCCGCGCCGAGGTTCTGGCCAACCGCGACGATGCGGTCGCCCTCGACCGCGACGTCCGCGACGAAGGGCTTGCCGCCCGACCCATCGACGACCGTGCCGCCGCGAATCACCAGATCATGCATGTCCGCTCTCCCGATTTTTAGTTTCAGCTAAAAACCTATCATCAAAATCGGGAGATGCAAATATGCGCGCGCGGCGCGCGGCGAGGCGCTATGATCGCGCGATCAAACCCTATGGGAGTCGCCATCATGATCCGCCCGCTGACCCTTGCCCTGCTCCTCGCCGTCGCCGCGCCGTCGGCCATCGCGCAGCCCTCGCCCGCCCCCGATTACAGCGCCACGCTCGCCGATCCGGCGCGCCCCGCGACCGACCACGAGCGCGATGCGGCGCGCAAACCCGCCGAACTGCTCGCCTTCGCGGGCGTGAAGCCGGGGCAGGTCGTCGGCGACTTCGTGATGGGCGGCGGCTATCTGACCCGCATCCTCGCCGGCGCGGTCGGGCCGGAGGGCAAGGTTTACGCCTTCCAGCCCGCCGAGTTCATTGCCTTCAAGAAGCAATATGGCGACGATCAGGCCGCGATCGACGCCGCCTATGCCAATGTCGACGCGGTCGCGGGGCCGTTCGCGGCGCCGGCCTTTCCGGTGCCGCTCGACACGATCATCACCGTGCAGAATTTCCACGACCTCTATCTGAAACCCTTCCCCGAAGGCACCGGCGACGAGGCGAGCGCGGCGCTGTTCGCGGCGCTGAAGCCCGGCGGGACGCTCGTCGTCGTCGATCATAGCGCGGCGGACGGCAGCGGCACGACGCTGTCCGACAGCCTGCACCGCATCGACAAGGCGGCGGTCGTCGCGGCGCTCACCAAGGCAGGGTTCACGCTCGAAGCGGAGAGCGATCTCTACAAGCAGCCCGACGACCCGCGCACCGCCAACGTCTTCGATCCCGCCATTCGCGGCAAGACCGACCAGTTCACCTTGCGCTTCCGCAAGCCCGCATGAGGCGCTAGGGCGGCGTGATGAACAACAACGACGAAGACTATGTCTATGACGAGGCGAGCGGCGAATGGCTGCCCGCCAGCGAAGCGCGCGAACGGGCGGCCGCCGCCAATGCGCTGCCCGAAGCCAGGGACGCCGTCGGCAATGTGCTGAGCGACGGCGACTCGGTCGTCCTGATCAAGGATCTTCCGGTGAAGGGCGCGGGGCAGACGCTGAAGGTCGGCACCGTGATCAAGTCGATCCGGTTGACCGCCGATCCCGAAGAGATCGACTGCCGCTACGAGGGGATCAAGGGGCTGGTGCTGCGGACGGAGTTCGTGCGCAAGCGCTAGAATCCTGATTCGGGCTCGGAATCGACCTTGAGTGAAACCTATGCGTGTCCCCGCGAAGGAGCATCGGGTCGGATCGTCCCCCGGACGATCCTTGACCATGCGGGGCATGGTCAACCCGATGCTGACCCATCTCCGGTCGGTTCCATCTTGCACCAGCCGGAGATGCGCTCCCGCCTTCCGCCTACGGCGGAAGTTTATCCTGAGCGCCCGCCCTGCGGGCAGTCGAAGGGCGGGAGCACGCAGTTCCTTTGATCAACGATGATCAGACTATGCCCCGCGACGACGGCGGCCGTTCCGTGTCCCAGCGGGGCCGCGCGGCGTCCATTCCGGCGACGACCTTGTCCCAATAGGCCTCGGTCCGCCCCTGGAACTTCATGTCGAAACGCTCGACCGTGCGAAATTCGAGCACTTCGACGCCTTCAGGACCCGGTTTGTAGCTATAGGGCACGTCGCTGCCGACGAAAAAGCCGTCGCCCGCACCGAGCTCTTCGGTCCCAAGCCTCAGCGAACCCGCGATGATATAATAGAGACAATCCGCATCATGGCTGTGCAGCGGCAGCGCGAAGCCGCTTTTGAACCAGGCGTAGGTCAGGCTCATATGCGGGAGCGAGAACAACACCTTGGTGACGTTCCCTTCGCCGACGCCCGCCGCGACCCAGCGGCCGATGCCGGCTTCGACGATCGGGGTCAGCCCGGCGAGCGTCATCTTGTCGGTTTCGTCGAGATCGGGCGCGTCGCCGGCCCGGAAAATCCGGAACGGCGCCGCGCCCCGCGCGCGATCGGCTTCCGCCATGGCTTTCTCCTCTTCGCTTCGTCGCGGCGATCATGCCGCAACGAAGCGAAGAGTCCACCCCGGTCAGATTTTCCCCAGCGTCTCCCGGCGCGGCCCCATATAGCCGAACAAATAGGCCGCAACTTTCCGCATCTGGATTTCCTCCGCCCCCTCGGTGATCCGGTAGCGGCGGTGGTGGCGATAGATATGCTCGAACGGCTTGTGCCGCGAATAGCCGATGCCGCCGTGCACCTGCATAGCGCGGTCGGCGGCTTCGCAGACGAGGCGGTTCGCCCAGTAATTGCACATGCTGACCTTGTCCGACAGGGTGCGCTCGATCTCCTTGTGCGGGGTATTGTCCATGTCCCACGCGGTCTTGCGGATGAGGAGGCGCAGCATTTCGGCCTGCGTCGCGAGTTCGACGAGCGGGAACTGAATCGCCTGATTCTTCGCCAGCGCCTCGCCGAAAGGCTTCCTCTCCCGCGCGTAGCGCACGCTTTCCTCGATGCAATAGACCGCCGCGCCGAGCGAGCTTGCCGCCTGGCGGATGCGGTTCTGGTGGACGAAGCTCTGCGCGATCGACAGGCCGCCATCGACCGGCCCCAGCCGCGCGCTGTCGGGCACCCAGACGTCGGTGAAGGTCATGCGCGGATGGTCGGTCGGCATGTTGAAGGTCCACATATATTCGTCGACCGTCATCCCCGGCGTGCCCGTCGGCACGAGCAGGCAGGTGATGCCCTTCGCATCGCCGTCCTCGCCCGCGGTGCGGCAGAAGGCGGCGCAATGCGTCGCGACATGCATCCCGGTGATCCACATCTTGCGCCCGTTGATCAGCCAGCCGTCAACGCCGTCGCGGGTCTCGCGAACCGCGCGCGTTTCCATATGCGTCGCGTCGCTGCCGTGATCGGGCTCGGTGAGGCCGAAGGCGGTGCGGCGCTTGCCCTCGAAACCGCCGAGGATGAACTCCTGCTTCTGCTCCTCGCTCGTCGCGAACTGCTCGAACATCGCGACGAAGGGGAAATTGCCGACGATGCTATGCTCGTTCTGGAGGTCGTTGTGGAGACCGAGGCCCTTCGCCGCGAAATGCTCGCGGATCACCGCCATCCACAGGTTCGATCCATCCTTGCCGCCATATTTCTTCGGCGCCGAAAAACGCCAGTGCCCCGCCGCGTCGGCCTTGCGCGTCGCCTGCTTCAAAAGCTGTTCCCACTCGTGGCGCGGCAGCCCCTGATTGTCCCAGTCGGTGCGGCTATGCTCGCGGCGGTGATCGAAGAAGCGGATATTGTCGTCAGCCAGTTCGAGCGGCCTGATCTCCCCCTCGATGAAGGCGTCGAGTTCGTCGAGATAGGCCTGCAGGTCGGCGGGCATCGCAAAATCCATGTCTCTCTCCCTATGATTTATCCGCGCCATTCGGCGCGCGCTGCGGCGAGCGCGGCATATTTGGGGCTGTCGACCGCGCATTTGTCGAGCACCGCGCGGCGCAGCGTCGCGAGCAGGCCGGGCTCGGCGAGCGTTGTCTCGCCCGTCATCAACGCCTCGGCCAGCGCCCGGTCCTCGGCGCGCGTTCCGGCACCCAGATCGCGCATCACGATGCCGAGCGCATTCATCGCGACGACCGCCTCGAACTTGGCGTGACCTTCGGCTTTTGGCTTGATCGCGCCCTCGATCCAGTCGCGCACCGCCTGCACCATCTCGCGGCTCGTCGGCTCGCCCGTCGGCGCCGGCGCGGGATCGGAGGACGGCGGCAAGGCGCGCTGCCGTTCCGCCGCGGGCGCCTCTTCCTCGAGCAGCCGAACAAGATCGAGTTCCTGCTCGGCGGTGCGCCGCCCGACGACGACGCGCTCGACCGTCGTGTCGGCGCCGCTGCGCCACGCCTGCCCCATCTGCAGGCAGCCGAGCGCCCACCAGAGGGTGCGATAGACGAGCCAGAACTTGAACCGCGCCGGGTCAACCTTGACGCCGCCCGCAGCCTCATAGGCCGCGAAATAATCGGCAAGACTGCCGACGCCGAACGCCGGCTTGTCGAGCTGGCCGAAGCGCCAGACGGTCATGCAGCCGAAGGCGAGATCCTCGTGCGCGTCACCCAGATGCGCGAGCTCCCAGTCGAGCACCACCGCGAGGCCGTCGCCGTCGACCATGACATTGCCCATCCGGTAATCGCCGTGGACAAGCACCGGGTCGGCGGGTTCGGGCAGATGATCCTCGCACCATTTGACCGCGAGCGCGATCGCCGGGCGGTCGCCGCCATAGGAGAGAAAGCGCGCCTTGAGTTCGGCGAGCGCCGCGGCGGTATCCATCACCGTTATGCCTTCGGGAATCGCGGCGCGCGGCAAGGCATGGATATGCGCGAGTTCGCGGCCGAGGTCGGCGACGAGCGAGGGCGGCGGATTCGGCAATATCTTCGCAGGAGCGACCTCAGCGATGACCCGGCGCATCACATAGCCGGTTCCCATGCCGTCGCCATCGGCCAGCACACCGACGACCTCGGGCGCCTTGACCCCGCCCGCATAAGCCGCCCGCACCAGCGCCGCCTCGACCGGATGGCCATAGGGTCGCCCTTCCATATATTCGGCCGACGGCGCGCGGCGCAGCACATAGGCCGCCCCCGCCCAGTCGAACGCCCAGCTTTCCATGTTCGCCCCGCCCGACAGGCGGGCGAGCCGCGACAGCGTGCCGGGTCCGGCAAGGCGCGTCATGAAGGCGGAAAGCGGTTCGGAGAGGTCGGCCATTACTTAACCATGCTAAGTATTTCCGGAGGCCGCAAGTCCCATTGCATTGGGGGTCTCGGTCAGGGGATCACAAAGCGCACGCTGCTGAGATAATAGGCCTTCATGGGCTTGCCATCAGCATCGAGCGCGGGCTCGAAGCGAGCGCGCTGCATCAGCAACTGGCACACCGTCTTGTCGAAGCCGTCGGGGTCGGTCGATTGCTGGATGTGGCACGACAGCGGCTTCCCGTCCTCACCGATCGTCAGCCGGAAATAGATGAGCCCCTGCTTTCCTTTGTTGAGCATGCCGAGCGGATAATCATCGGGCCCAATCCAGTATGCCGGCGATCCGTGCGGTACAGCGCGGCGCGACTGAGCCTTGGCCTGCTTGGGATCGACACCCCAATGCGTCACGAGTTCGTCGGTGCAGGCCCGCATCGCGTCGAGCGCCTGCTTCATCGGCCCGGTATGCAGGATCAGCGGGCGATGCAGCGGGCGATCGAAGCGAACCTGCGTGGTCGCGGCTTCGTCGGCTTCCGAAATCGGCGCGATCTGCGTCGAGTCGGCCAGTCCTTCTTCCGCGACCTGGGCCGCAACCTGCGCCCGCTGCGCCTCTGTAAGCGGGCGGATGCGCGCATTGCCGGCGAAAATCCACGCCGGCGTCTTCTCGCCGAGTTTTCCTGAGAAGAAACGGACCGTCTGCTCGTCCCAACCCGGTCCAAATTGCACATGGGCCTCGCCACCGGACTTCGCCGCGTTGGTCGCCGCGCCCGCCAGCGTCAAGCGAAAGGAATCGCCCGGCGCATAGCGATCCATTATCAGGATGGTCCGCTGCTCTCCCTCGCCAAAGATGCGCCCCAGCCGACAATAATCCTCGGCGTAGTCCATGTTCCACGGCGACGACGGTTCGAGCACGACCGGCTCATCCTTGTCCGCGGCAACCAGCGGTGCGCTGCTCAACAGCAGTCCCGCGCCAACGACCCATCCCCCCGTCTTCATGGACATAGGCTAAGGCGTCCGCGCCCCGAAGGCAAGCGGCCGCTCAGCCGGCGCGTTCGCGGCCCCGCTCCATCACCGCCAGCCGTCGCGCCTCGACCTCTTCGGCGCGCACGGTGCCGTTCGCGGCCTTTGAGCGCTGCTGTTCGAGCGCGAGACCCGTAGCGAAAGGCAGCGCATAGCCGTCGTCGATCAGCTTCTTATAACCCCGCACCATCGCCGGATCGATGCTGGCGATATCGCGCGCGAGCGCCTGCGCCGCGGGAAGCAGCTCGTCGGGCGCGACGACGCGGTTCACCAAACCCCAGTCGCGCGCCGCCTCGGCACCCAGGAAATTGCCGGTCAGCGACAATTCCTTCGCGCGGCCGAGCCCGACGATGCGCGACAATTTCTGCGACAGGCCCCAGCCCGGCATGATGCCGACGCGCGCATGGGTGTCAGCGAAGCGCGCATGGGTAGAGGCGATCAACAGGTCGCAGGCGAGCGCGACCTCGAACCCGCCGGTGATCGCGACGCCGTTGATCGCGCCGATCACCGGCTGCGGGCACAGCTCGATCGCCCGCACCGGATTTTCGTCGGCTCCCTCGGCATTGGCGGCGCCAAGATTGCTGGTGTCGGCGCCGAGCTCCTTGAGGTCGAGTCCCGCGGTGAACGCCCGCTCACCTGCCCCGGTCAGCACGATCGCGCGGACGCTTTCGTCGGCAGCAAGCCCCCGCATCGCCGCCGCCAGTTCGGCACGCAGCGCGCGCGACAGCGCATTCATCGCCTCGGGGCGGTTGAGGGTGACGGTCGCGACGGCGCCGTCACGGGCGGTGAGAACCAAGGTCATCGGTCGATTTCTCCCCAGGATATATAATCCTCGACATGAATATTGGGCCGGCGGAAATTGGTGAAGCTCATGCTCGCCGACAGGTCGAGCGCTTCGACCTGATGCCACCATCCGACGGGCAGGAAGATGGCCTCGCCGGGGCCAATGATCGTTTCGAGGACAGGCGGCGTCGCCGCGTCGCCCTCGCCCGCAGGCAGCGGCGCATTGCCCCAATCCGAAAAGCAATGCCGGCTGTTCCGCATCCGCGCGAAAGCCCAGGGCGGCGCCACTCGCACCCGCTTGCGCCCGACGACTTGCACCAGCAGATTGTTGGTGAGATCGTGGTGCCACGGCGTCAGCGTGCCTTTCGGCCCCAGCCAGAAAAAACCGTCCCGATCCCCACGCGCTTCGAGCAGGTCGATCGGCGCCAAGTCGTCCCACAGGATAGCGAGCGCCGCGGCATTGGTGCCGCTGTTATAGGCCGTCAGGTAGATGTCGTTGCTCGCTTCGCCCTTGCGCAGCCAGCCGACCAACTCGCCGAAACGGACGAGGCGGCGGTGATCATCCTTCGCGAGCTCATAATCGGGATCGCCGTCGCGCCCGACCTGCGCTTCGACCGTGGCATGGCCCGCGACACGCTCGAAATGATCGAGCGACCAGCGCGCCAGCGCCGGCCAATGATCGACGACGCCGGTGAGTTTCGCGGGCCGGTTGGCGTCGTAATATTGGCGGTAGAAGAGGCCCGGCGCGGGCTTGTCGAGCATGGCGAGCGCGAAGCCCCCATCCGCCTCGAACGCCAGCCGCTGCTGATTCGCGAGCAGCCAGTCCTGCTTCGCCATGCGCGCCGCCTGCCGGCGCAGCATCGCCGCCATCGGGTCTTTCGCCAGCCGGTCGATCTCATATTTCGCCGAGGCGGCCGACACGCCGGCGTCGCGCAACCGGGCGCCGAGCGCGGCATCATCCTCGCCGGCGGCAAGTCCTGCGGCCAGCAATGCGCGTTTGTCGGGCTGGGACATCGGGCCTCCTCGCTCTCTTGCTTCCGGTTAGCGGAAGGAGCCGCTTTGCCTCAAGCGCCGATCGATGACAGAAGGATGACTCGCTCCAAATGAAAACGGCCGCGGGATCGCCCGCGGCCGTTTCCGAATCATGGCCGAAAGGCTCAGATCTTGCCGGTCAGTTCCGGCACGGCATTGAACAGATCGGCGACGAGACCGAAGTCGGCGACCTGGAAGATGGGCGCGTCCTCATCCTTGTTGATCGCAACGATGGTCTTCGAATCCTTCATGCCGGCGAGATGCTGGATCGCGCCCGAGATGCCGATCGCGAAATAGACCTCCGGCGCGACGATCTTGCCGGTCTGGCCGACCTGATAGTCGTTCGGGACATAGCCCGCGTCGACCGCGGCGCGGCTCGCGCCGAGCGCGGCGCCGAGCTTGTCGGCAAGCGGAACGATGACTTCCTGATATTTCTCGCTCGAACCCAGCGCGCGACCACCCGAGACGATGATCTTCGCCGAGGTCAGCTCGGGGCGATCCTGCTTCGCGATCTCGGCGCCAACGAAGCTGGAGATTCCGGCGTCGCCACCCGCCGGGACGGCTTCGACGGCGCCCGAACCGCCGGTGCTGGCGGCCTTTTCGAAGGCGGTGCCGCGAATGGTCAGGACCAGCTTCGGATCGCTGCTCTCGACGGTCGCGATCGCGTTGCCCGCGTAGATCGGGCGGGTGAAGGTCTTGGGCCCTTCGACCGACAGGATCTCGCTGATCTGCATCACGTCGAGCAAGGCTGCGACGCGCGGCGCGATATTCTTGCCGGTGGTGGTCGCGGGCACGACGAAGGCGTCATGGCTCGCCATCAGCTCGGCGACGAGCGGCGCGATATTTTCGGGCAGATTGTGACCGAAGGCAGCGTTGTCGGCGACATGCACCTTGCCGACACCGGCGATCCCGGCGGCAGCCTTGGCAACGCCATCGACGCCGGCACCGGCGACGAGAAGGTGGACTTCGCCGAGCTTCGAGGCGGCGGTCACCGCGGCGAGCGTGGCATCCTTGACGGCGCTGCCGTCATGTTCGACCCAAACCAGAGTTTTCATCTCTAAACTTCCCTCTAATCCGTTCGGGCTGAGCCTGTCGAAGCCCTGCCCTTTCTTTCGATGATCCCGAAGAAGAACAGCCCTTCGACAAGCTCAGGGCGAACGGGGTGGAATATCTCAGCTATGGACGCCCATCGCCTTGAGCTTGGCAACCAGTTCATCGACATCGGCGACCTTGACGCCGGCCGAGCGGACGGGCGGCTCCGAAACCTTGACCGTCTTGACGCGCGGCGCCGTATCGACGCCGTAGTCGGCGGGCGACTTGGTATCGAGCGGCTTCGACTTCGCCTTCATGATGTTCGGCAGCGACGCATAGCGCGGCTCATTCAGACGAAGGTCGGTGGTGACGATCGCGGGGAGCTTGAGCTTCACCGTTTCGAGGCCGCCGTCGACTTCGCGGGTGACGCTGACATGATCGCCCTCGACGTTCACCGCGCTGGCGAAGGTGCCCTGCGCCCAGCCGGTGAGCGCGGCGAGCATCTGGCCGGTCTGGTTGTTGTCGCCGTCGATCGCCTGCTTGCCGAGGATGACAAGGCCGGGCTGTTCGGTATCGGCAATCGCCTTGAAGATCTTCGCGAGCGCGAGCGGTTCGACCTCATCGTCGGTCTGCACCAGGATCGCGCGGTCGGCGCCCATCGCGAGCGCGGTGCGCAGCGTTTCCTGCGCCTTCGCCGGGCCGACGCTGATGGCGATGATCTCGGTCGCGACGCCCTTTTCCTTCAGGCGGATCGCTTCCTCGACGCCGATCTCGTCGAACGGGTTCATCGACATCTTCACATTCGCCAAATCAACGCCGGTGCCGTCGGACTTCACCCGCGGCTTCACGTTGTAATCGAGCACCCGCTTCACGGGGACGAGGATTTTCATGGGCTCAAAGCTCCTCTCGAAAAATTGTGCACTGCGCCATAATTGGCGTTTACGTAAACGTCAACCTTGCAGTCCCCACGAACCCCTTCTCCCTTGACGGGAGAAGGATAGGGAGCCTTATCGCCGTAGGCGATTAGGCGGACTTGGATGAGGGTGAGCGGAGCTATGCTCCGCGCGAGCCTACGGCTCGCATACCCCTCACCCAGCTTCGACTAGCGAGCAAGCTCGCAAGTCTCCGCAACCCTCTCCCGCAAGGGGAGAGGGGGTGGAACTTCACGCCGCCTTGGCGACCTCGGCAACGATCTTCTTCGCCGCATCGCCCAGATCATTCGCCGCGACGATCGGCAGGCCCGAGTTCGCGAGGATATCCTTGCCCTGCTGGACGTTCGTGCCTTCGAGGCGGACGACGAGCGGAACCGACAGGTTCACTTCCTTCGCCGCAGCGACGATGCCGTCGGCGATGATGTCGCACTTCATGATGCCGCCGAAGATATTGACGAGGATGCCCTCGACCGCGGGGTCCTTCAAAATGATCTTGAACGCCGCCGTCACCTTCTCCTTGCTCGCACCGCCGCCGACGTCGAGGAAGTTGGCCGGGAAAGCGCCATTGAGCTTGATGATGTCCATCGTCGCCATCGCGAGACCGGCGCCGTTGACCATGCAGCCGATGTTGCCGTCGAGCTTGATGTAGGCGAGGTCATATTCCGACGCCTCGACCTCGGCCGGATCTTCTTCGGTCAGGTCGCGCAGCTCGGCGATATCCTTATGGCGGAACATCGCATTGCCATCGAAGCCGAGCTTGGCGTCGAGGACGAGCAGTTCGTCGCCGTTCGCGCCCTCGCAGACCGCGAGCGGGTTGATCTCGATCTGCTCGGCGTCGGTGGCGAGGAAAGCGTTGTAGAGACCCGCGAGCGTCTTCGCCGCCTGCTTCGCGAGATCGCCTTCGAGTTCGAGCGCCGCGGCGACGCTGCGGCCGTGGTGCGGCATCAGGCCGGTCGCGGGGTCGATGACGATGGTGTGGATCTTGTCGGGCGTATTGTGCGCGACGGTTTCGATGTCCATCCCGCCCTCGGTCGAGGCGACCACCGCGATGCGGCTGGTGGCGCGGTCGACGAGCAGCGCGAGATAATATTCCTTTTTGATGTCGGCGCCGTCGGTGATGTAGAGGCGGTTGACCTGCTTGCCATGCTCGCCGGTCTGGATCGTCACCAGCGTGTTGCCGAGCATGTCCTTGGCCGCGGCCTCGACGTCCTCGAGCGTCTTGGCAAGGCGGACGCCGCCTTTCGCGTCGGGGCCGAGCTCCTTGAACTTGCCCTTGCCGCGGCCGCCGGCGTGGATCTGCGCCTTCACGACATAGAGCGGCCCGGGAAGCTGCTTCGCCGCCGCGACGGCTTCCTCGACGCTCATCGCGGCAATGCCCTTGGGCACCGCGACGCCAAATTTCGCGAGCAGTTCTTTCGCCTGATATTCGTGGATGTTCATGAGGTCTGCCGGGCCTTTCGACTCTGGAAGGGGAGAAGAATGGCGCCGCATAAGCACAAGTTGCGCGGCAAGGCTACCCCTGCCGCGACAAGAGATTCTATCGATCCCCATTCCTTCGTCATCCCGGCGAAAGCCGGGATCTCGCCGGTGCATCATGACGCGAGGGTGAGATCCCGGCCTTCGCCGGGATGACGATGATGGAATAGGTCAGCGCAGCGCGCAAAGCGCGGCGGAGCTTGTCGAAACCGTCAATATCTCGGGATCCTTGAGAGCGCGGACCTTGTGGAGGAACTGGTCGAGCGACAGGTCGGTGATCCTTTTGTCCCTGAGGCTGCCGAGCGCCGAGAGGCGGCGGAGCTGGACGAGCGACAGGCGGTCGACCATCCGCTCGGCCATGCACGCCGACATCGCCTGCGACAGGCCGGCATTGTGGAGGCCGTTGCGGAGCCGCGTCTCGGGCGTCGCGCAGCTTGCGAGCGCGAGGCATCCGGCGATCAGGGGGAAAGCGATACAGGTCTTCATGCGCCGCCTATAATCGAAAGCGGCAAGACCACAAACCCCGCAGGACGCCCCTATCGCCCGTGGAATTCGGCGACCGCGCCCGACACCGCCTGCATCAGCGCCATGCGCTGCGGAATCGACGCGGTCGTGGTGCCCAGCATCACGACGATCGCATAGCGGGTGCCGTCGGGCGCGGTGGCGATGCCGATGTCGTTATAGCCCGCGGTCATGCCGTTGAGATCCTGGCCGGTGCCGGTCTTGTGGAGGAATTGCCAGCCGGCGGGCAGGCCGGCCTTCAGCCGCTGCGGCCCGCTGCGCGTCCGCGTCATCACGCCGAGCAGATAGTCGGTCGATTCGGGCGACAGCAAGGTGCCGCGCGCAAGGCGGGTCAGCGCGCTCGCGATCGCCGCGGGGCTCGCGCCGTCGATCGGGTCGGCGAGATATCTGTCCATCGCCGCCTGGCGCGTCGCCATCGGAAGCGCCGCGCGCGCGGTCTGGAAGTTGCGGCCGAGCGAATAGCTCTGCTGCCAGGTCAGCCCCGCAGTGGCGCTTTGCAGCAACCGCTCGCCGGGGCCGAAACGGATCGATCCCAGATCCTTCTTCGCGATGAAGGCGCGCACTGCATTGGGGCCGCCGACGGTGCGCAGCAGGCTGTCGTTCGCCAGATTGTCGCTATGCGTGATCGCGGTCTCGATGAGGTCGCGCACGCTCATCGTCACGCTGCCTTCCGAGCGCACGCGCGCGGCGAGCGGCTGGTGGAAGACCACCAGATCCTCGGGCCCGATGCGGACCTTCTGGTCGAGGCTGATCCGGCCGCTATCGACCGCGTCGAGGATGCTCATCGCCACCCACAGCTTCGATACGCTCTGTTGGGGGAAGAGGTCGGTGCCGCGCTGCGCGATCGCCCATTCGCCGTCGATGCGCTGGACCGCGATGCCGGTCTTGCCGGGAAAGGCGCGCCAGAGCGAAGCAATACGATCATTGAGGCCCGGAGCGGGACGACGAAAGCCGGGATCGAGCGTGCCGCGCGGTGGCGGGGCCGACGAGCGCACCGGCTCCCCGATCGGAACGGTGACCGCGCCCGGAGCGTGGGGCGCGGGCTGCGCCTGGCGCGGCGGCGGCGGCACCAGCGCCGCGCCGCTGACGCATCCTGCGAGCAACGTCGCGCCGATCGTCATGCCGAGCAGCGACCTGCCCGAAAACCGTAACTTCATTCCAACCCCGCGGCTGCGACCGTCTATATTGTCCCGACCCTTTTGGCCGCCCCCCTGCTCCCGCAGCCACAGGCGGCGGGCCAGCGATTTGCGACGAACGATTCCGCAGGCGCGATGAGCGGCGGGGCGGCAGCGATCAGGGGACGGGAGTCTGGCGGACGAGGCCCGGAAACAGCCGCTTCAGCGCCGCGAGCTTGGGCGCGTCCCAGCGGACGATATAGGGATTCGCAGGGTGGAGCCGCATGAAATTCTGGTGATAGGATTCGGCCGGATAAAAGCGCTTATAGGCTTCGATCGGGACGACGAGCCGCTTGGTATAATAGCCGCCCTTGCCGATCTGCGCGAGATAGGCGGTCGCGACCTGCCGCTGGGCCGCATCCATCGGCACGATCGCGGCGCGATATTGAGATCCGGCGTCGGGGCCCTGACGATTCTTCAGCGTCGGGTCGGCAACGACAGAGAACAGCACGCGCAGCAAGGTTCCATAGCTGACCTTGGTGGGATCATAGACGATCCGCACCGCCTCGGCATGGCCCGAGCTGCCGTCGTGGGTCAGTTCGTATTTCGCCGTCGCCGCGCTGCCGCCATGATAGCCCGCTTCGACCGAGATCACGCCCTTGACGTTGGAAAAGACGCCCTCGACGCCCCAGAAGCAGCCCCCGGCGAGCACCGCTGTGGCGCGCGTCGCGTTCACCGCGGGGTCATAGGCGGCGGCGGGCAGCTTGACGACATTCTCGGCCTGCGCGGGCGCGCATTGCGCGAGAAGCGGCGCCGCGAGCAACGCGGCGAACGCGCGCCGCATCGGCATTATAAGGGAAGCGCGAGCCCCGGATGCTGGAGCATCACGATCAGCCCGCCGATGGCGAAGCCGGCGAGCATGGTCGGAAACCAGTCGGAGCGAATCATGGTGAGCATGGGAGCCTCTTGTCATGTTTATCGTTTCGCGGGCGATGCCGCCCTGGTTACACCGAACGATATGGCGCGCCCCTTGCCGCCGTGCAGTGATGGCGATCACCTATAGGGACGAGGGCTTACCGAAGGGTGAACCGGATGGTTGTGCAAGGTTCAGCTTGCCCCCTCCCGCAGGCGGGAGGGGCAGCGAGACTTGGCAGCTCGCTGCCTAGTCGCAGCGGGGTGGGCATGACCTTGACGTCGCTGGCCCACCCCCGGCCCCTCCCGCCTGCGGGAGAGGAGACAGAGTCAGCTCAGCGCCGCGCAGGCCTGCTGGATGCGCACGCACGCTTCCTTGAGCGCCGCTTCGGAGGTCGCATAGGAAACACGGAAGGCCGGCGACAAGCCGAAAGCGCCGCCGTGCACCGCCGCGACGCGCGCGGCGTCGAGGAAATAGTCGATCAGCATCTCGTCATTCTCGATGACGTGGCCCGAAGGCGTCTTCTTGCCGATGCAGCCGCTCGCGTCGGGATAGACGTAGAAGGCGCCGTCGGGGACCGGACAGTTCAGGCCCGGCGCGTCGTTGAGCATCGCGACCACCATGTCGCGACGCTTTTTGAACGCGGCGTTGCGGTCGTCGAGGAACTGCTGCGGCCCGCCGAGCGCCGCCGCCGCCGCCGCCTGCGCGATCGAGCAGGGGTTCGAAGTCGACTGCGACTGGAGCTTGCCCATCGCCTTGATGATCCAGGCAGGGCCGCCGGCATAGCCGATGCGCCAGCCGGTCATCGCATAGGCCTTCGAACAGCCGTTGACGGTCAGGATACGATCGATCAGGTCGGGGCAGCGCTGCGCGAGCGTCGAGAAGGCGAAATCGGCGTACCAGACATGCTCGTACATATCGTCGGTCATTACCATCACGTGCGGATGACGGCGGATCACCTCGCCGATCGCGTCGAGCTCCTCGGGCGAGTAAGCGGCGCCCGACGGGTTGGACGGCGAGTTGAACATCACCCAGCGCGTCTTCTTCGTGATCGCCTGGTCGAGCTGCGCTGGAGTAATCTTGTAATTCTGCGCCGCCGTTCCCTCTACGATCACGGGCGTCCCGCCGCAGAAGGCGACGATGTCGGGATAGCTCACCCAATAGGGCGCGGGAATGATCACCTCGTCGCCCGCGTCGACTGTCGCGACGAGCGCGTTGAAGAGCGTATGCTTGCCGCCGACGTTGACCGTGATCTGGTCGAGGCCGTAGTCGAGGCCGTTGTCGCGGCGGAACTTGCCGCGGATCGCTTCCTTGAGCGCGATCGTGCCGTCGACCAGCGTATATTTGGTCTGGCCGTTGCGGATCGCCTCGATCGCCGCTTCCTTGACGAAATCGGGGGTGTCGAAATCGGGCTCGCCCGCCGAAAGGCCGATCACATCGACGCCTTCGGCCTTCAGCTTGGTCACGCGCGCGGTCATCGCGAGCGTCGCCGAGGGCTGGATGCGTTGGAGGGCGGCGGAGATATGCGGCTTCAGCGACATGGAGAGGCGGTCCTTCGCGAGCAAATGGACAGGAAATTGCGCGGGGCCGCGCCTAGAGCTTCCATCCGCAATTCGCAAGCGCGGCATGGGATAATTTACCTATGCAGGGCGAAGCTCAGCCTATCGCGGTAGCCGTACCGTCCACCAGCCGCGCCGGGATCAGGCCGCGCAGCGAATTGCCGAGGAAGAAGCCGCCCGCAAGGTCGGCGAGGCGCAGGTGCGATTCGACCGCGCGGCCTTTCTCGATCAGCTCGGCGCGCAGGACGCCCGGAAGCAGGCCGAGCGCCAGCGGCGGCGTCAGCAAGAGCCCGTCGCGCTCGACGAAGATATTGCTCCAGCTTCCCTCGGTGACGAAACCAGGCTCGTCGACGAACACCACCTCCGCGGTGCCCCGCGCGGCGCGCGCGGCGTCATAAGGCGCGCGCAAACTGGTCTTGTGCAGGGCGCGGAAATCGTCCGCCGCCATTGGCGCGGGACAGACCGCGACCGGCACCGGCAGTTCGGCAAGCCGTGGCAGCGACGACACCTCGACCGCGAGCGCGCCCGACCGCGCGAGCCGCATCCGCACCCGCGCCGCGCTGCGCAGACGGAAGGTCGCCGATTGCAGGCTATTGCGCGCGCCGTGCCGGTCGAACACGAAATCGAGCGCCGCGGCACTCGCCTTCATCCGCGCCAGATGGCCTTCGAGCCGCTGGACGCCCTCGACGGGATCGAAGAACATCGTTTCGATCAGGTCGAAGCTCTCGCCCGCTGCGCTCACAAATTCCCCCTTGGCCAGACATTCGCGCCATTCCTCGGCAGGCTGGCTGTCGGCGACGATTCCGGAACCGAGCCCCAGCGTGGCGCAAGCCGCGCTTTCCTGCAAGGGGCGCGTGGCGCAAGCCGCGCCGTCCCGCAAGTCCCCGTTCGGAAACACCAAAGTCCGGATCGCGACATTGAAGGCGGCATCGCCCCCCGCTTCGATGAAGCCGATCGAGCCCGTGTAGAGCCCGCGCGGTTCGATCTCCAGCGCGTCGATGATCTCCATCGCGCGCACCTTCGGCGCCCCCGTGATCGACCCGCAGGGAAAGGCGGCGCGCAACACATCGGCCGCCCCCGCGCCTTCGGGAAGCGCCGCCGACACGTCGGAGACGAGCTGGTGGATCGTCGGAAAGCTCTCGACGCGGAAGAGCTCGGGCACGGTCACCGTTCCCGGCACCGCGACGCGCGACAGGTCGTTGCGGATCAGGTCGACGATCATCAGATTTTCGGCGCGCTGCTTGGGGTCCTCGGCCAGTTCGCGCGCCACCGCGGCATCGGCGTCGGCGTCGGCACGCCGTTCGGCAGTCCCCTTCATCGGCCGCGCCATCACCTGCCCCTCGCGCAAAGCGAAGAAAAGCTCGGGCGACAGCGAGGCGACCGCCCGCTCGCCGGTCCACAGGAAACCGCCGTAGCCCGCCCGCGCGGTGCGCCGCAGCCGCGCATAGACGGCGAGCGGATCGCCGAGCAGCGGCACATCGGCGCGGAAGGTCAGGTTCGCCTGATAGATGTCGCCGGCGCGAATATAGGCGAGCACTTGCTCGACCGCGGCCAGATAGTCGGCGGGGTCGATGCGCGGGCGGGGCGCGCCGACCCACGCGGCGGCGGGATCGGGAAGCCATTCGGCGACGGCATCGGGCGCGATCCGCTCGACCGTCTCGAACAGGCCGAACCACGCAAGCGGAAGGTCGCCACCCGAATCGGCATCCCCCGCCCCGCCACGCCAAGCCGGCGCAAAGCCCCGGCCGGCTTCATAGGCGAGATAGCCTGCGACATGGAGCCCGCGCGCGCGCGCCGCATCGAGCGCATCAAGCAGCGCCCCCATGTCGCCGACGCGCGCCGCGACCAGCGTGCCGACCGGATGCCGGAACAGTCGCGCGGGCGCTGCGCCATCGCGACGCGCATCGTCGAGCAGGACGAAAGGCACAGCGCCTTCGCCGACGGCCAGCCGCTTCGCCATATCCGATGCCTGCCCGAAATCCGCCGGTGCCGGTCAGCGTTCGCGGCGGACGCGAATGGCGGGTCGTCCTTCGAGGCTGAGGAAATAGCTGCCGAGCGACGCCGTCTTGATCTGGATCTTCTGCCCCGGCCGCGGCGACAGCGCCATCCGACGGTCGTCGATCTGAAGCCAGACCGAACCGTCCGCCATCGCGATGCGATAGCGCCCGCCCTCGACCTGCGACGAGGAAGCGACGGTCGTGTCGATGCTCTTCACCTCATCTTCGTCATCGCCGCCGAAGATGCCGAGGTCGGGCAAGGTGAAGCCGAAAAGACCGCGCCGCGTCTTCTTCACCGTTTCGCGGTCGGCGAAGCTGATCTCGCGCTGGGTATCGGCGGTCTGCAACTCACCGACCTCGCGATCGAAGCAGGCAAGGCGCGCCGTCGGATCGGCGATGTCGCGGCAGTTATAGAGTTCCTGAATCTGGGCCGGACGCGGCGGCGGCTCCTTGTCCTTTGCGGCGGCGGGAGCGGCTGCGGCGACCGCGGCAAGAACAGCGAGCGGCGCGATCAGGCGCATGGACAGGTGCGGCATGGCGATCCCCTGGAAATTCGAACGCCCTTGCCTAGCCGCCGCGCCGCCGCGCCGCAAGCACGACCCCCGATTGCGATATGCGGCGGCGCTGCTTAGAGTGATGTCAGTAACGAGCATAGAAAGGACGAATCCCGGCCATGCCGAGCCCCCATGACTGGTCGCACGATTATCGCCATCCGACCGCATGGGATCAGCCCTTCGCTCCCCTCTCGCTTCCCGACATGCTCGCGGCGAGCGCCGCGCGCAAAGGCGATGCACCGATGCTCGATTTCATGGGGCGGCATTTTTCCTATGCCGAAGTCGCCGATGGCGTCGCGCGTGTCGCGCGCGGGCTGCAACAGCGCGGCATCGGCAAGGGAAGCCGCGTCGGGCTCTTCCTGCCCAATTTACCGCATTATGTCGCGGCCTATTATGGCGCGCTCGCCGCCGGGGCGACGGTGGTCAATTTCTCGCCGCTCTATACCGTCGCCGAGCTTGAGGCGCAGGTCGAGGATTCGGGCACCGACACGCTGGTCACGCTCAGCGCAACGGCGCTGTTGCCGACCGCGCTCGCGGTCCTCGACGGGTCGAGCCTCAAGCATCTTGTCGTCGGATCGATCGCGGGCGGACTGCCGCCCGCGAAGTCGGTTCTCTATCGATTGTTCAAGAAGAAAGAGGTCGCCGCGCTGCCCGCCGATCCGCGCATCATCCGCTTTTCGGCGCTCATCGCCAACGACGGGCGCCCCGACCCGGTGGCGATCGATGCGGAGCGGGACGTCGCGCTGATCCAATATACCGGCGGCACCACCGGAACGCCGAAGGGCGCGAAGCTGACGCACCAGAACCTCACCGCCAACGCGCGGCAGGTCAATGCGATCGACCCCGATCATGATGCCGGCGACCGCATCCTGGGGGTGCTGCCCTTCTTCCACGTCTTTGCGAACACCTGCGTCCTCAATCGCACGGTGCTCAACGGCGGGATGATCACGATGCTGCCGCGCTTCGACGCCAAGGCGGCGCTTGCGGCGATCACGCGGACCAAGGCGACCGCGCTGCCCGGCGTCCCGACCATGTATCAGGCGCTGCTCGACCATCCCGACCTCGCAAAGACCGACTTCTCCAGCTTGCGCGTCTGCATCTCGGGCGGGGCGCCGATGCCCGCCGAGCTGCGCGAGAAATTCATCGCCGCGACCGGCGCCTCGCTCGTCGAGGGCTATGGTCTCACCGAAAGCTCGGGCGTCGTCGCGACCAACCCCTATGACGGTCCGGTCAAGCCCGGCACGATCGGCCAGCCGATCCCCGCGACGCGCATCCGCCTGCTGAACCGCGACGATCCCACGCAGGATGCCGCGCCGGGCGAAGCGGGCGAGCTCGCGGTCAAGGGTCCCCAGATCATGCAGGGTTATTGGAACCGGCCCGAAGCGGATCGGGACAGCTTCACCGAAGACGGCTGGCTGCGCACCGGCGACGTCGCGGCGATCGACGCCGAGGGCTATATCCGCATCGTCGACCGGCTGAAGGACATGATCGCGGTCGGCGGCTTCAAAGTCTATCCGAGCGTGATCGAGGCGCATCTCCACGAACATCCCGCGGTCAAGGAGGCGATCGTCCTCGGCGTCCCCGACGCCTATCGCGGCGAGACGCCCAAGGCGTTCGTGACGCTGGAGGAAGGCTATGAGGTGTCGGGCGAAGCCCTCACCGCCTGGCTCAACGCCCGGCTCGGCAAGCATGAGCGGGTGAGCGCGGTCGAGGTGCGGAGCAATCTGCCCAAAACGATGATCGGCAAGCTCGACCGGAAGGCGCTCAGGGCAGAGGCGGGGGCCTGACAAACCTCGTCATTCCCGCGAAAGCGGGAACCCAGTGTGGAGTTTGCTGACGCACGCTCTGGGTTCCCGCTTTCGCGGGAATGACGAAGGGGGGATATGAATTGTTACAATGAGACATTGTAACCTCTGTCATGTTATGCCATATCAAACCCCGCAGTTGGACCAACGGAGAATCGGGTGACCCAAGTCGCCAGTCACAGCCATGCATGGCCGCGCCTCGGCGCGATGGTGCGGGCTGCGCGCGATTCGCGGCCGCTGACCTCGCTGTCGGGCGATCAGCTCGCGATGGGATTGTCGGGGCTTTGCCTCGTCCATTGCCTTGCCACGACGATCTTCTTCGCGTCGATCGCTTCGGTCGGCGGGGTGTTCCTCGAAAATCATCTCTTCCACGAGGTCGGCCTCGCCATCGCGATCGGTTTCGCGCTGGTAACGCTGGTTTCGGGGGTGCTCAGCCACGGCTATATGATGCCCTTCGGCGTCGGCTGCTTTGGGCTCGGGATGATGGCGGGGGCGCTGGCGCGGCCGCACGACGGCAGCGAAGTGCTGGCGACGATGATCGGCGTCGCGATCGTCGCGCTCGGCCACGATCTCAACCGCCGCGCGCGCCACTGATACGCATTGTCCGCAACTTGCGGGCCGCGCCCAAAGCGCCTACATTATCGTCATGGGCAAGCATGATCATGCGCATATCGAGGCCAGCGGCGCCTCGCTCGCCAGCGCGGCGCAAACCGCGCTCGAGGGCGCGGGCGAAGCCTGGACCGACATGCGCGCGCAGATTTTCGACGCCGTCGCCGAAATCGGCAAGCCCGCGAGCGCCTATGAGATCGCCGACATCGTGTCGCAGAAGCGCGGCAAGCGCGTCGCGCCGAACAGCGTCTATCGCATCCTCGACCTGTTCGTCGCGAATAACCTCGTCCGCCGGGTCGAGAGCGCCAACGCCTTCGTCGCGAACAGCCATCCGGGCTGCCTTCACGATTGTATCTTCCTGATCTGCGACAGTTGCGGCAGCGCGGTGCATATCGACAACGACAAGATTTCCGACGGCGTCCGCGCCGCCGCCGACGCGACGGGCTTTGCCGCCGAACGCCCGGTCATCGAAGTGCGCGGCAAATGCGCCGAGTGCCAATAGGTTGAGCGCGGCGGCGCTGCCGGCGGCACGCTGGTGGCACGCGGCACTGTTCCTCGGTTTCGGCGTCATTCTGGTCGGCTTGTGGCTCGGCCAGACCTTCCCGCAGGATAGTTTCGCTGCCGAGCCGGGCTATGGCGCGCCCGTCCTCGCCTTCGAATTCGCGGGCAGTCAGGACGATCTGATTGCCATATTCGGCCTCGATAGTGACGCGCGGCAGGTCGGTCGCCTCGCGATGATGCGGACGGGCAACGAGCGCGACTATCTCTATATGCTGCTCTACGCGGGCTTTCTCGGCTGCGGGTTGATCGCGCTGGCGCGGGAGACCGGGCTGAAGATCATCTCGTTCGCCGCGGCGCTACCCGTCCTTGCGATGCTCTGCGATGCGAGGGAGAATTGGCTTCTCTTCGATATCCAGGCGGCTTTCACCGCCGGCGATTATTCGCCCGCGATGGCGAGCCTGCCTCATCCGGTCGCTGCGAAATTCGTGCTGCTCGCGCTCACCAATGTCGCGATCGGGCTGGCGCTGGCACGGCTCGGCGGGCGCTGGTGGACGCTCGCGGGAACGCTCGTGATCGTCGCCTGCGTGCCCGCGCTGATGGCGATCGCCCTCCCCGCGCGCTACGGCTGGACGCTGCTCGCGGCGACCGGCGGCGGCTGGATCGCGCTGCTCGGCACCGCGGCGATCGCATGTTGGCGCGCGTTCGCACAAAAGCGGCCGTTGGTCGAAGCCGAACCGCCCGAGGTGCTTCAGCGACCCGTTCCGGCCCGTCCCGCGCCAGGGCGCCCGACCTTCGGCCGGCGCCGCTCCTGACCCCTCTTCCCGTCGCGGCGATGCGGGTCTAGGGAGGCCGGCGAATCCTGCCACAAGGGGGAAAGGCTGCACCCATGAACACCGTCATCATCCGCGAGGACGACCTCGTCGAAACGATCGCCGACGCGCTCCAGTACATCAGCTATTTCCACCCGATGGACTATATCCGCGCGCTCGGCGCCGCCTATGAGCGCGAGGTGTCGCCCGCCGCGAAAGACGCAATGGCGCAGATTCTCTCGAACAGCCGGATGTGCGCGGAGGGGCATCGGCCGATCTGTCAGGATACCGGCATCGTCACCGTCTTCATCAAATGGGGCATGGACTGCCGCCTCGACAGCGCCCGCAGCCTGCAACAGGTCGTCGATGAGGGCGTGCGCAAGGCCTATCTGCATCCCGATAACAAGCTGCGCGCCTCGATCCTCGCCGATCCGGCGTTCAGCCGCGTCAATACGAAGGACAACACGCCCTCGGTCCTCAATGTCGAGATGGTACCGGGCGACAAGGTCCATATCGACGTCGCCGCGAAGGGCGGCGGCAGCGAGAACAAGTCGAAGTTCAAGATGCTGAACCCCAGCGACTCGATCGTCGACTGGGTGCTCGACATGGTGCCCCAGATGGGCGCCGGCTGGTGCCCGCCCGGCATGCTCGGCATCGGCATCGGCGGCACCGCGGAAAAGGCGATGCTGCTCGCCAAGCAATCGCTGATGGATCCGATCGACATGACCGAATTGCTCGCACGCGGGCCGTCGTCGCCGATCGAGGAATTGCGCGTCGAACTGTATGAAAAGGTCAACGCGCTCGGCATCGGCGCGCAGGGGCTCGGCGGCCTCGCCACCGTGCTCGACATCAAGATCAGGGACTGGCCGACCCACGCCGCGTCGAAGCCGGTCGCGATGATCCCGAACTGCGCCGCGACGCGCCACGCGCATGTCACGCTCGACGGCAGCGGACCGGCCTTCCTCGAACCGCCGGTGCTCGCCGACTATCCGCAGATCGACTGGACGCCCGACAAGGCCGCGATCCGCGTCAACCTCGACACGCTGACGCCCGCGGTCGTTGCAAGCTGGAAGCAGGGCGACCGCATCCTCCTCAATGGCAGGATGCTCACCGGCCGCGACGCCGCGCACAAGCGCATCGCCGACATGCTCGCGAAGGGCGAGGAGCTGCCCGTCGAGTTCAAGGGCCGCGTCATCTATTATGTCGGCCCGGTCGACCCGGTCGGCGAGGAAATCGTCGGCCCCGCGGGGCCGACCACGGCAACGCGCATGGACAAGTTCATGGATATGATGCTGGAGCAGGGCCTGCTCGCTTGCGTCGGCAAGGCCGAGCGCGGTCCCGCCGCGACCCAGGCGATCGCGAAGCACAAGAGCGCCTATCTGATGGCGGTCGGCGGCGCCGCCTATCTGGTCGCGCGCGCGATCAAGGGCTCAAAGGTCGTCGGCTTCGCCGACCTCGGCATGGAGGCGATCTACGAATTCGAGGTCAAGGACTTCCCCGTCACCGTCGCGGTCGACAGCGAAGGCCAGAACGTCCACGTCAACGCGCCGCTGGTGTGGCAGAAAAGGATCAAGGACGAGGGGCTGCTGGAGAAGGCGTAACCTCCCTGATCTTCGTCACCCCGGACTTGATCCGGGGGGTATAGTGATCGTGGGAATAAATTATTCGGATGACCACAGATCAGGATTTCGGCTGGAAGCGAGAGATTGCCGCCATCCGTGGGAAGGCGCATGTGCGTTCCAGCTTTCGCTCGTCAGTTGGTAAAGTCATCCAAGGCTAACGAAACAGCATCAAAACATGGAACGAAATTCTTTAGAAGCCTAGATATAGCCTTACTTATCTCTTCGACGTCCTGAACATCATTGATAGATATGCTATTGTCCTTCAAGAATTTTGAGTATTTTTTCCCTTCATTGGACGCGGTTTTTTGAAACCGAATTTGCGGTATTCCCTTTTCTGCCGCGACGGCTTGAATTGCTTCGATCAGCTTTTTTCGCAATTCAAAATTCTGAAGAGGACCAATCTCGGCGACCAAGCGCACGGAGCCTTCCGTTCCTTTATCGCTCTGAAATAGCTGCATCCAGCAGATCAGCGGATAACCCGACCACCAATTTTCGCATCCGGTCCAAGAATGCCCATTTTTGCTAAGTGCTTCATACCAATTCAATGGCAGGAAACTAAACTGCTCCCCGCCGCTCCAAAAGCTAACGAGGCTGATTTTTCCGGCTTTGACTACGGCCCCATCGCCCCAGTCATCTCCGAAAACTTCATCGCGGGCGAGCAGGAAGTTTGTCGATGATCCATAATCCCATATAAAATCAAGAACTTTGCGGTGTTGGCGGTATAGCGAACGGGCTAACTGTTCCATCTGGTCCCGTTCTTCACTCATGCCCGCCGCCTCTCTGATAATTTCGATATAGTGTTCGATAAAAATTCGAACTTGTTGTGCGAGGGACTGCCCCTCTGCATCTATTACGCGAGGCAGCAGGTCGCAGATTGCATCATACCCGATTGACGCATAGCTGGCATCTTCGGGGTCTTCATCGTGCAGGGTCAGGAATATCCCCTTGATGTCCAGCCGCCCTTCTTCCGGTTCGAATGCAGTCCTGACCTTTTCAACGTATCTCGCAAGCTGTCCGCTATGCTGGGACGAATGGAATTTATTCTCGACTATGAAGGCCCAGTTGTTCCGGCGGGAAAGTAGGAAGAGGTCAATGTGCTGCCATTCGCGACGCACCTCCATGTCGCGAAGATCAGCTTGGACGATATCGATTGCAGTCGGACAGCCTTTTGCACTCTCGCCCTTCATAGCTTCAGCTAGGAATGCCCTCAAAAAGCGGTCACCTAGGCCATGCGTTTCCGATGGATCGAGCAGCCAGCCGAGAATATTCGAATGGCGGACCTCCATACTTTCCATCCGCATGACACGAATAGGGTTGAAGCGATTGAGATATATTTCTAGGCGATCGATGTCGGTGTTATTAACAAATAGGTTTTCCAGATCGGCATGGCTGGGGTGTTGGACTATTTCAGTCATGAGAGAATCTTCGGCCCGCTGTTTATCATGGTGATGGGTTCGGACAACTTATCCGGCCGATCAGTATCATTGCGAATTGCCTGCGCTGCAAGTGTCGCCCGGAGATAATTTCAATCGTCGGGGAGCAAACCAACGTCGTTAGCATTTAGGGCGCTGGCAAATTTGGTGAGCCGATCCCGGTATTGATTTTGGTCCATAGAAGCCAATTCGATTATCTGGCCGGTGGCTGGAACTTTAAGAATCAAGGAATTGCCCTCAGCTTCGAGAGATAGCGGCGCATCCGCTGCCCCGAATTCATTGTGATGCGCAAGCAAGCTGAATTGCTCGCCCCGGCGAACGCCAGTGATTGCTTTTGTCGTCTGCTTCAATTTCCCGGCGTTGTAATCTAGCAGGGATGCGGTGACGCTGCCGTTGATATTCCCGCCGCTCGCTTCGACAATCTGCAACTGGATAAGGGCGTTCTCGTCACCGCCCACATAGGAACCGGAATAGTCTGGTTCCGATATGCCGCACCCTGCCAGCATCAAGCCAAAAGCGACCGGAAAAAATTGCCGAAACATGCGCACCTCCGCTGCCATTCGATCAGTCGGAATTAGCGGGAAAACCTTAATATGATGGATATATCCAGTGGTTTTATATCCTTCAAATACTGTCCATCATGCCCATGCAAGGGCGGAAACTTGTCGGGCAAAACTTGAAGCGCGTTCGCGTTGCCCAAGCTGTTTCGCAAGAGCAGCTTGCCTTCGATGCTGGCGTTGATCGCTCCTATCTCGGCGGCATCGAACGCGGGGAGGAAAATCCGAGCGTCGATACGCTGGAGAAAATCGCCCGCATATTGGGCATCGAATTGCTCGAATTTTTCCAGCCGGTGAATGACGCTGGCCAGCAAAAGGGATTGCGGCCCGGTCGGAAGCCCGCCAGCTAGACCAACTGGGCCACAACCCGTGCTAGCTGTGGCGACAGGCGGCAAGCACCATCTTTGCGCAAGATGAAATCGGCCCCGGTGAACGTGCGGGATTGCACAAAATCCAATATGGCGGCGTCAACGCGAGGGCGTTCCGGTTCCAGCATGTCGAGAATATAGCTGGCGCTGGTTCGCTTTTGCCGGTGCATGATGCCGAGAAGCGGGCTGTAGCCATCGGCGATGGCTATGACCTGCAATTTGCTGTGTATGACCGCATAGCCATAGTTGAGCATGGCGTTAATCGGGTCGGTAGCTCGGCGATTTTCCGGTTTGCATTCGTGGACCGAACTGCGACCCCGATAGGTCAGCCAGCTATCCGGCACCGGATATCGTTTCGAGATTTTCCATTGCGGACGCAGGTGCCGCCAAGCGCGAAAATAGAGCGAGGCGCATTCGCCCTCAATCGCTCGCACCTGCTGTAAATCGTCCAGTGGCCTCCCAAGCTCCGCAATCCCGCGTTCGGCCCTCGCGATAGCGGCATCGGTATCCACGGTTTGCGGCAAATGCCCCGAAAGGGTGGCGATGCTGTTCCTCAGCTTCCCCGCGATCAAATCTTGCACGAACGCCATGCGCCGTTTCGGGCAGGCCAATGTTTCGCGTTGCCAGTCGATCTTGGTTTGATCCGCAGCAAAGCCATCGCCGCTCGCCACAATTGCCACGTCGCCGGAAGCCTTGATCCGGGCGAGCGCAATGGATTGCTCGGCCAGCCAATCCAGCACGTCGAAGGATAGCGAGCCGCTGCCGTCCAAAAGGACAATGATACGCGGCAATTCCAAATCGCCTTTGAAATAGCGACGGCATTCCTGCTTTTGGGGATAATGGGTGAACCCATGTTTGATAATCAGCGCGCCTTTTTCGACGCGAAGGGAATTGCCGTGACCGGCCAATATCAGCGAATTGGAATTGCGTTCGCGAAGCCGTCGCGGCTTTTGCAATTCCTCCAATTCGGCAAGCCAGTTTTCGGCGCGAATTGCCCATTCGTCGGCAACGTCGCGGGCGTGAATATTGGCAGCATATAGCATTCACGATTTTTAGCAGAATCGCGTGTAATTGTCGCTGGAATTAACCTGTTTTCTGGGCGTTAAATGCACATATTCGACCCTAATTCTCCGCTCAGGACCAATTGGCAAAACGCTGATGACGTGGCCTTTGCCGCGTGGGAATCGGCGGGCCATGAACATCGGGAAAAATATCGAGATAGCGGTCAATCGCCTGCTCGATCAAAGTGGCTGGAACGCGAGCGGCTTGGAATATTGACGGATGCCTTAGCAGACGGCGAATTCATCGCTTTGGGCATTTCACCGGATGACAATTCTCTCGATATTCGAGAAATTCCCCAAAATCTGTTCTTGTCGGCAGAATTGGAAATTGATGCCGTTGTTTCGGCAATAGGGGGCTTGGGCCGTGAATTCCGCGATGTCCGAATTTGCCGTGCGCCGCCTGCAAATCCTTTGGAAGCATCGAAGGCAAACTCTTCGGGTCGTCCCACCCTGATAATGATAGCGAAAGTTGCATGGGACGCTTTGAAATCGGCAAATCCCAATTTTCTAAACGTGCCTAAATCGACGCAAAACATCGAGATTCAGGAAATGGCGGCGACGATGTTTCCGGCGCAATTTCCCGGCAAATGCAGAATTGGCGAAAGCACAATCCGGCGTCATCGCAGGACGCATCCCGATCTGTTCACCTGATCGAAACAGACCATAATCATTTGAGCAATTTCGGACTCTCCTAACGGCCCCGGCAACGGCCGCAAGCTCCCAGAAGTGCAGCGAATGATTCGCTGCGAAGTAGGGAGTCTAACGTGGCCAGAACACGAGATTTTCGTGCAGAATATCGGCGCCGCATTGCCAATGCGGCCAAGCGCGGTTTGAGCCGGTCACAGGCGCGAGGCCATGCGCGCGCCAACGAAGCGCCAGTCCGATCAACGCCTATTGCCGGTGACAAACGGCTAGAGGACGCCCTGAAACTATTGCGGCAGACCGGCAATCAGGGCCGCGCGGCTAAGGAGTTTGGCATATCGGCGGAACGCTTCCGCCGCTTCCTGCGCGCCAACGGCCTTGCCGAACGGCAGGGTCGGAAATGGACGATTACCGATAATCGCACCCGCCATATGACTGTGATTACCGGCGGCGAGGCGCTCAAGACGGACTTGCGGGATTTTCCGCAATCGTCGCTCAACAGCCAGCATCTAAACGCGGTGCAAGCCTTTCTGCGCACCAACGACATAGATTTGCTGCGTCCTTTCGAGGGTCAATCTGTGATCGACGCCAAAGGCACGGCGCACCTGCTCGAAACCGACCCGAACGCTCTCTACCGCCTCGCTCACGCCGGAGGCGAGGCGTTCCATGAAGTTTACCGGCTCAACGTGTGAGAACGGACATGACAGACAAGGAACTTGCCCGCGAAATTCGGAAACAGCGCCGCTTGGAAAAGCTGGGCAGCAACTCGCCATTGTGCGGCGATTGCGGCGAAGCCGACTGGCGATGTTTGGAATTGCATCATGTCGCCGATTTTGGATGCGACGATGGCACCGTCATCCTGTGCCGGAATTGCCATCGCAAGGTGAGCGATGAGCAAAAGGATCATCCGGCGTTCGATCCCGATGCTGATCCCATGCTGCACGCCATCGGTCGCTTCCTGCTCGGGCTGGCTGATTTGCTCAGGCTCGCAATCGAAAAGCTGACGGCATTCGGCCTCGCACTGTGTCCGCCGTCAGCACCAATGGCGCATATTTGAGGTTGTGATTTAAGGAGGATTTGGGCTTCGTCGTAGTGACGAAGGAACGAAGATGAAGCCCAAATCCTCCTTGAAAAAATCGGCGCCGAAGGCCCCAGCTGAGCGGGTGGTGAAGGACATACGGCGTGCGACGCGCCGGCACTTCTCTGCAGAGGACAAAATCAGGATCGTGCTGGAGGGGCTGCGCGGCGAAGACAGCATCGCCGAGCTGTGCCGCAAGGAAGGCATCGCCCAGAGCCTGTATTACACCTGGTCGAAGGAGTTCATGGAAGCGGGCAAGCGTCGTCTGGCCGGCGATACCGCCCGAGCTGCGACCACCGGCGAGGTGCACGACCTGCGCCGCGAAGCCCGTGCCCTGAAGGAATGCGTGGCCGACCTGACGCTGGAAAACCGTCTGCTCAAAAAAAGCATGATCGCGGATGGGGGCGACGAAGAATGAGGTATCCCGCATCTGAGAAGCTCGAGATCATCAGGATCGTCGAGCAGTCGCATCTGCCCGCCAAGCGGACGCTGGACCAGCTCGGCATCCCCCGCCGGACCTTCTATCGATGGTATGACCGCTACCTCGAAGGCGGGCCGGAGGCGCTGGAGGATCGGCCATCGGCGCCGAGCCGGGTGTGGAATCGCATCGGCAACGATATCCGGGACCAGATCGTCGAGATGGCGCTGGAGACGACCGAGCTATCCCCTCGCGAACTGGCGGTGCGGTTCACCGACGAGAGGCGCTACTTCGTGTCGGAAGCCACGGTTTACCGCCTGCTCAAGGCCCATGATCTGATCACCAGTCCGGCCTATGTCGTGGTCAAGGCCGCCGATGCGTTCCACACCAAGACCACCCGACCGAACGAGATGTGGCAGACCGATTTTACCTACTTCAAGATCATCGGGTGGGGCTGGCTGTACCTGTCAACCGTGCTCGACGACTTCTCACGCTACATCATTGCCTGGAAGCTGTGCACCACCATGCGGGCCGAGGACGTCACCGACACGCTGGACCTCGCCCTGGCGGCTTCCGGATGTGACAGCGCCACGGTGCTGCACAAACCCCGACTGCTCAGCGACAACGGCCCGAGCTACATCGCTGGGGAACTGGCCGAATATATCGAGGCCAACAAGATGACCCATGTCCGCGGTGCCCCGATGCATCCGCAGACCCAGGGCAAGATCGAGCGCTGGCACCAGACCCTCAAAAACCGCATCCTGCTCGAAAACTACTTCCTGCCTGGCGAACTTGAAGCCCAGATCGAGGCCTTCATCGACCATTATAATCACCGCCGATACCACGAGAGCCTCGGCAACGTGACGCCTGCTGACGCCTACTTCGGCAGGGCACCCGCCATCATCAAACAGCGCGAAAGGATCAAACGACAGACTATCGAATATCGGCGCTTGCAGCACCGAAAGCTCGCCGCCTAATATCAATCCCAAGACGAGGCCCGCTCTCCGCTAATTTACGCCACGAGTTGCGCCAAATGTTCTGACGACGGACATAGCACTCGCGATCGATTGCATTGGTCCACATTCCATGTTGGCAATTAATGCACGATGCCATATAACTTTTTAACTGACCCACTCCGTCTTTACGATCTTCTCGTTTCGTTCCTTCTCGCTTTGTTTCTATAATTACTTGGATATTTTCCTGCGTATGCGGCACTCCCGGCGCAAATATCGCCAGATCAACTCGTTTTGTTGACGAGCCAACTTTGATTTTGAACTCAACTTCAATTTGCTCTCGCTGATAATTATATTCCAGAACCAAGCTCATTTCGACGTTCTGGCGGACGTACTCCTCTGGAGTATCGTTCATTAAGCGACCTGTGATGAAATCGACCACCTTGCCGTCGGGGATGACCTTGAGAGCGGCGGCGGCGGCCCCTACGTCCATGATTTGCTGCCCCGTCATAGCTGCTTATCCTCCCAGCGCTGTTCGCCACCGCGTAGCGGCGCCGTCGGTGCATCGCAAGCTGGAGCGGTGACCTATGGAGAGTCGTGCGAATGATTCCCCTCATTTTTGTTGCAAAACCGATGCTTATGGACAGACCGCGCCTATCGCAGATTGTCGAATATGAGACTGTCCTTGGCCTTATAGGGAAGCGGTGGCGTTCAAAGAGACGCAACGAAGCAGGTTTTGGCTCATGGGCTGGGTATGAATGCTCGCCGGACCAACAAGCCGCTCAAGAAATGAGCGATTCGGGTGCCGCCGAACGAGGTTTGCCGAGACGGTGTGGTCAGCAGCGATAATTCCGGCGGCAATCACTATACCCCCCGGACTTGATCCGGGGTCCCGCTTTCACTGTCACTGAGCAGGACCCCGGATCAAGTCCGGGGTGACGAGGAAGCTATGCGGGCGTGCAAAAGCGAGTTAGGCACCGGGCGACAAGGGAGAGCGCCATGGCAAAGAGCGAAGCGATCGATCTTCACTCCCCTCTTTCGCCCGAGGCGATCGCGCACAAGCTGAAGGCGATCATGGCCGACCCCATGGACGGCGCGAAGGCGCGGGTGTTCGGGAGCGGCGATCAATATGTGATGCGGCTGCGCTATGCGCGCCGCAATGTGCAGAATGCGATGGCGCCCGAACTCGAAGCCTCGATGGAGCCCTATGCGGGCGGGACGCGCATCACCGGCACGCTCGGGCGATCGACCGCGGGGCGGCTGTTTCCCTACATCTGGTTCGGCTTCCTCTCGATTTTCGTGATCGTCGGCGCGGCGATCGTCTGGTTCGTTCCCGGCACGCTGCTGTTCGGCGCGATCTTTACCGGCATTCCGATGTTGATGATGGTGATGGGCGCCGCCGCGATGCGCGTGGGCGGCGACGGATCGAAGGACCGCGAGGAAATCCTGGCCTTTCTGCGCCGCGAACTCGATGCCCGGCCGATCTGAAGGAGAAGGGAGCATGGCCGAAGACCTCAACGGCGTCGCACACGTCATTTTGACCGCGGGCGATTTCGCGCGCTCTACGGCCTTCTGGCGCGATGTCATCGCGTGGCTCGGGCTCAAGAAAGTGCTCGACAGCGAACATATGCTCTATGGTGTCGGCGGACGCACCGCGATCGGCATCCGCCCGCCAGGTCCCGACCATGTCGGCAAGCGCTTCGATCAAGGTGCACCGGGGCTGCATCATGCGTGTTTCCGTATGCGCGACCGCGCGGCGGTCGATCGAATCCACGATTTCCTGAAAGACCGGGGCGACATCCATATCGTCCATGGCCCGCAGGAGGAGCCGTGGGCGCCCGGCTATTATTCGATCCTGTTCGAGGATCCCGATGGCATCCGCGTCGAATTCAACCATGTCCCCGGCAACGGCCTGCTCGCTGAAGGACAGGAAATCGGCGGCGCCGGGATATTCGATGACGGTTAGAATCCATAGACCAAGGTGAAGCGCGTCAGCGTATCGACCGTCTCGATCCCCGGCGGCGGACGGGTATCGATATCGGCCGAATAGGAAAAGCGCGCCGACAGCGCGCCGGTCAGCTTCGCATTGAGCGCGGTCAGCGAACTGGTGACGCTGTTGTGCTGGCCGATGATCGTCGAAGCGGTCTGCGTCAGGCGCAGGGTCGGCGACAGGTTCCAGCCGAAATCGAGCCCCGCGAGCCCGGTCAGCTCGCTTTCGCTCTGTCCGCGGCCGGGCAGATAGTCGGTCTGGCGCCACGCCGGCCCCGCCTTCAGGTTCAGCGTCATCGCCTTGTTCGCGATCACCTTGTATCCCATGCCCGCCGATGCGTTCCAGCGATTGCCGAAACCCAGGATGCGGTCGCGCTCCCAGCGGCCCAGACCATAGGCGAAGGCGCGGTCGCTGACCTTTATCTGCGGCTCATATTCGACCAGATAGCGCTCCATCGACGTGCTGCCGTTCGTCCGCTGATAATCGGCCTGGGCACGAAAGCGCTGGTCCCAGTCGATCCCCTTGCGATTGAGCGCCAGTCCGAGGCTTAGCCCCGTCGAGCTGGTGTTACCGCTGCTCTGCGACGCGCCGATCTGCCCCTCGCCCTTCCAGTTCTGCCAGAATTTCGCCGCGGCGAGCTTGGCGCGCGCCGCGTCGGCCGCCGCTTTCTTCTCCGCGGTCCGCCTGGCGCGATAATCGACGAGCATCGCGTCGATGTCGGCGATCCGTTCGGGGTTGGTCTTCTTCGCGAGCGCGCCCACCGCCTCGACGTCGCCGTCCTTCCTGGTCGCCATCGCCGCCGCCAGCATCTGCCGGATCGGGTCGGGCTCCGGCTTGCTTTCGTGCTGTGCCTGCCAGGCGGCAAGAATCGCCTCGATCTCGCCCACCGATTTGGGGTTGGTCGCCTTTGCCAGCGACACGACGATTTCGATATCCTTGCGCTCGCCGCTCGCGAGCGCGGCATCGATCATCGCGCGCACCGGATCGGGCAAGGGCCGCGGCAGTTCCTCCAATACCCCTGCGGTCAGCGGGACGATCAGCGCGGGCAGCGCCGGATCGGGCACGGACGCGAACGCCGGCGGGGCGCCAGCGGCGATCAGGAGAGCGGGGGCCAACAGGCCGGGCGCGATGAAGCGGGGGAGAGCTGTCATCGAAAGGATCCTTCGCTGGGGCGGGGGGCTTCGTGCGATCGGCCGACGGACCCATACCGCGGCGCGCGGGCCTTATAGACGCAATTTCGCTGGCAATTCCACCCCACACGCCCCATTTGCGATGCTATGTGGATCGCGATCATCGCCATTTTCTGCGCCGGTGTCGGCAATTTCGCGATGCACCGCGCCTTCATGGAAAGCGACGACCCGCTGATCCGGCAGATGGTCCAGCCGCTCGCCGAACGCGCGGGGCCGAACATCACCTATCTCTTCGAATATCTGCTGCTCGTCGGCGCGATGGCGATCGCGACGCGTAACTGGTTCACCGGCCTGCTGCTCTATGGCCTTTACACCATCTTCAACGCGATGGCGTTCAGCTGGGTCATGCACCGGCCGCGATAGATGGCCTCACGCAAAGGCGCGAAGGAAGCGGGCTCACACAAAGACACAAAGAGGGCGCAAGCCTCGCTGAAGTAGCCTGCCGCCGCAGGCGGCTATTGATAAATGCGCTTCGCGCGGAAGTTCGAGCGGGGCCGGTTCAATGCCCCACCCTCTTTGTGTCTTTGTGTGAGACGTCTTCTTCTTTGCGTCTTCGCGCCTTTGCGTGAGATTATCCGTCACGCCACGCCGTGATACCACCAGACGCCGTCGCGGTTCTCACGCTTGACGCGGCCCTCGACCTCCAGCCGCTTGAGGTGCGCGAAGGCTTCGCCGGTGGCGAGGCCCTGATTGTGGCTGCCGATCGGGCGGTTGAAGAGCAAGGGAAAGCTGTCGACCGCGCGCAGCGGCGCTTTCGCGGCGGCTTCGGCGAGGTTGTAGAGCCGCATGCGATGCTCGTCGCGCAGCGCCATCAGGCGAACGTGCAGTCCCTTGAAGGGCTCGCCATGCGCAGGGCAGACGATCACGTCCGCCGGGATGGTCGCGAGCAATTTGTCGATCGAGGCGAGCCATTCTCCGAGCGGATCGGCATCGGGTTCGGTGATGTTGACCGACACGTTCGAGCTGATCCGCGGCAGTACCTGATCGCCCGACACCAGCACGCCCTCACGCTCGTTCCACAGGCACGCATGTTCGGGGCTGTGCCCCGACCCGGTAACGACGCGCCAGCGATGCGCCCCCATGTCGAGGACGTCGCCGTCCTTGATTCGCGCGTAGCTGCGCGGCAGCGGAAAGACCATCATGCCGAAGCGACCCCAGCCCTCCGCCTTCTGCCGCTCGATCGCTTCCTCGTCCCAGCCCGCGGCGCGCGACTGCACCAGCGCCTCCTCGGGCGTGGTGTCGCTCGTATCGGCGACGATCGTACGCGCGGTCAGCATCTCGCCGCGCGTCATCCACAACTTGACGCCCTGCTTCTTCGCGATCCAGCCCGCGAGGCCGATATGGTCGGGGTGCAGGTGGGTGCCGAAGACGCGGGTGATCCGCTTGTCCGCAAGCGCGCCGGCGTACAGCGCCTTCCACGCGTCCGAACAGATCGTCAGGCAGATGCCGGTGTCGACGACCGCGACCCCCTCGCCCGCCGCATCGGCGTCGTCGAGCAGCCAACTGTTGATATGGCCGAGCGAGCCGGGCATCGGCAGCCGCGCCCAGCTGATGCCATCGGCGATGCGGATCGTCTCGCCCGCCCCGGGCGCCGCCTCGCCCCACGGGTAAGTGAGGCCGGCGTGGCTCGTCGCGGTGAAGCTGTCGTCCTGGGTCAGCGATGCGTCGGGAGAACCGCTGGCCGCGGGGATATTGTCGTCGTCGCCCGCGCCCGCCATCGGATCAGGCTTCGTTGCCGGCTTCGGCATCCTCGGCGGCGCGCGCTTCGGCGGCGGCGGTGCGCTCGGCGCGCAGTTCCTCGAGCAGCGCCTCGCGGTCGCCTTCGAGACGGCTGTCCTCGGGCGCCTTGATTCCGGCTTTCTTCGCCGCCTTGGCGACGAGCGCGTCGAGTTCGCGCTGCGAGCAGAGGCCGAGGGTCACCGGATCCTTGGGAACGATGTTCGCACTGTTCCAGTGGCTGCGCTCGCGGATCGCGTTGATCGTGTTGCGCGTCGTGCCGATCAGCTTGCCGATCGCGCCGTCCGACACTTCGGGATGGTTCTTGAGGATCCAGGCGATGCCGTCGGGCTTGTCCTGGCGCTTGCTGACCGGCGTGTAGCGCGGCCCGCGGGTGCGGCGAATCGTATCCTGCCCCTGCACGCTCATCTTGAGCTTGTAGTCGGGATCCTTCTGGCCCTTTTCGATCTCGTCCATCGACAGCTCGTGCGCGCGCACCGGATCGCGGCCGGTATATTTGGTCGCCGCGGTCTCGTCGGCGATCGCCTGCACTTCCAATATGTGGATGCCGCAATATTCGGCGATCTGGGCAAAGGTGAGGCCGGTGTTGTCGACCAGCCAGGCGGCGGTCGCGTGCGGCATCAGCGGGGTCGGATTGGCATTGGCCATGGGCAATCTCCAAAAGCGGAAATAATAAGGGCCGCCCCTCGCGGGGCGGCCGGACATTGGCGGCGGCTATATGCCGGTTTGGCGGAGGGAGCAAGAGCGGGGTTTCGGAGTTTGTTTCGGGATGAAAGGGCGGCGGCGAGATCGATGGGCAGGAGCGGACATCCCCCTGCTTCGTCATTCCCGCGAAAGCGGGAACCCAGTGCGGGGTCAGCCGACGCACGCTCTGGGTTCCCGCTTTCGCGGGAATGACGAAAAAATGAGACGCAGAAGTCCAATCTCGACGCCGCGCGCCTTCACCCCACCGTCAGCACGATCTTCCCGACATGCTCGCCCGCCTGCATCCGCGCATGGGCAGCGGCGGCTTCGGCGAGAGGGAAGCCCTGGTCCATCGCGGGTTTCCAGCCGCCCTCGGCGAGGCGGGGCCACAGGGTGCGGTGGAGCTCGTCGGCGAGCAGCGCCTTGAACTCGGGGCTGCGCGCGCGCAGCGTCGATCCGGTCATCGTCAGCCGGCGGCGCATGAGCTGCGAAATGTCGACCTCGACTTTCGCGCCGCGCTGAAAGGCGATCGTCACATGGCGGCCATCCTCGGCAAGGCAGGCGAGGTTGCGCGGCAGATAGTCGCCGCCGACCATGTCGAGGACGACGTTGACGCCCTCGCCGCCGGTGAAGGCCTTGACCGCCTCGACATAATCCTCGGTCGCATAATCGACGGCAAGATCAGCGCCGAGCGCGCGCGCCGCGTCGCACTTCGCGGCGCTGCCGCAGGTGACGATCGTGCGGATGCCGAACAGCTTGCAAAGGCCGATCGCGGTCGTGCCGATACCGCTGGTGCCGCCGTGGATCAGCACGGTCTCACCCTCGCGAACATAGCCGCGCTCGAACAGATTGTGCCAGACGGTGAAGACGGTTTCGGGCAGCGCCGCGGCCTCCGCCATCGAAAAGCCCTTCGGCACCGGCAGACAGCTTCCCGCCGGCGCAGCGCAATATTCGGCATAGCCGCCGCCCGCGACCAACGCGCAGACCGCCTGGCCCAGCCATTCGGGATCGCCGCCCGGCCCGACCGCGACGACGGTGCCCGCGACCTCCAGCCCCGGCAGGTCCGACGCGCCTGGCGGCGGCGGATAAAAGCCCATGCGCTGCAGCACGTCGGGGCGGTTGACCCCTGCCGCCGCGACGCGGATCAGAAGCTCGCCCGGTCCCGGCCGCGGCACCGGCCGCGTTTCGGGGACGAGAACCTCCGGTCCGCCGGGCTCGCGAATCGCGATGGCGGTCATGGTTTCGGGCAGGCTGGTCACGCGCGTCATTCCCCCACTGGTCTTTTGGTCCCGCTGGCCGCCTTATTGACAGCAAGGGGAGTCGGGTCAACAGTCCGCGCGCTTTGCAAATCAGATGGATAGTGTGCAGGGACCAGCGAGAGAAAGGACGTGCCATGGACGATGACGACCTTCCCCGCCGCCGGGACGACGCGCTCGCCGCGCTGACCCGCCAGTCGCTCGACCCGCTGTCGGTCGCCGAACTCGATGAGCGCATCGTGGTGCTGGAAGCCGAGATCGCGCGCGTGAAGGCGCACAAGGCCGCCGCCGGGGGCTTCAAGGCGAACGCCGAGGCGCTGTTCCGGAAGGGGTGATTGGACCGTTGAGCGGACAGAAGTGGAAATCTCTCGGGAGTTTGGCGGCGCTCCATGCGGGCGGCATGCTTATCATGATCGGCCTCTACTTCCTCGGTGGGGAGTATGGACTGTCTGCCGCGCTACTATTCTGCCTTGGAGTCAGCCTCGTTGGTCTGAAAAGGAGTATAATTGACGCTAGAACGCATTTCGAAGCGATGCTGATTTTTGCCGGTTTTTACGTCACCATGCTGACGGCGACTCATTCTCTCGATCTGAGCAAGCTGCTCGGGCTGGGAAGTATAACTCTGCTGATCGTTTTACTCGGTCGGCGATATCGAGAGATATTGACCGGGCGTTGACGAAACAGGTCAGACCCCTCGTCCGAGAAGCCTGGCAGCTTGCTGCCTAATTGCAGTGGGTGGGGGCCATCGGCCTCGCGCAAGGCCGATGGCCCCCACCCCAACCCTCCCCTGAAGAGGAGGGGCTTTCAAGACCTCACGCCACCTTGGCGTAGCGCAGCAAATCGACCATCTTGAAATCGTCGCCTTTCTTCGACGGATCGACGGTCGGCAGGAACGGCTGCCATTCGGGGTCCTGCGCCAGATAGGAGCCCTTGTCGCCCTGGAGCAGCCCGAGGAAAACCTCGGTCACGATCCGCGCGCCTACGGGGCCGAGCCGTTCGCCATTCTCGACCGTCTGCGCCTCGCGCAATGTGTAGAACCAGAGCGGCGTGCGGTCGTCGAGCCCGTGGGGCTTGAGGTCGGCAAGGTCGCCCTTCGACAGCTCGGGCAGCTTCATCGCGCGGGCGACGCGCTGGCCCGAGGGGAGCGCGAAGGTCAGGTGGCGCAGCAGGTTGCGCTGCGCGAGCGAGGCCGGGCTGGTCTTGGGATCGGGGTTCGGTACCACCGAGCCCGGCAGGCGGAACAGCGCGGTCGACAGCGTCGTGTCGATCTTCTTGTTCGGCTTCACATTGCCGTCGGCGAAGTCGAAGAAGGTCGGCCAGTCGACGAAGCGCCGCGGCGCCCGGCAGCCACCCGACAGGTCGTCGGGATCGTCGGGGTCCGATGGGGTGGGCTTGAAGATCATCGCGAAGAAGGGATTGCCGCCGTCGCCGGTGAAGTTCGCCCGGTACGACGGGCGGATCTGGCTGTGCCCGAAGCGATAGGCGGCGACCGAGAATTCGACCGGAATATAGGGCTCGTTGTGCCAGCTGTAATATTTGCGGCCATTGGTCAGCACGTCGTCGACCACCGCGTCGCCGCAGGTCCGGCGCAGGAATTCATGAACGACCATCCATTGATAGTGCCAGCGCACGATCCGCTGCGCCTCGGCGAAAATCTCGTCCGAACCGGTCAGCTTGATCTTGGTCTTCACATAGTCGACGACCTCGTTGTGGAACTTCAGGAAAGCGACCTGAAGCTGGCTGATGATCAGATTTTCGTCGTCGCGCGGGTCGCCGATCAGTGCGACCTTCTGGCTGTTGCGCGGCAGGTCGAACTTGTTCGCGGTGCCGGTGGCCTCGAGCAGGAACTTGCCGCCCTTGCCGCCCTGCGTGTCGTAGAGATGCGGACTGCCGCCCGGTCCGGCGCCATAGACATTGTCGAGGCCGAGGCTGGGGGTGCGGAAATTGGCGATCTGTTCGGGGTCGACCTGCCGTTCGAGGCTGGAGGTCGGATCGAAGGTCATGTCGTGATCGAGGAACTGGCCGAGGAAGGTGAACCCCGCGGTCAGATTGGGATTGTCACTGTTCTTCGCCGACAGCGCCGGGTCGGTGATCAACTCGGCCGGACTCTTGGTCAGATTGTCCTTGGCATCCATGATGCCGCCGGGCTTGCCGATCTCCATCAGCGCGGCGCGGACGTCGGGGGTGTCGGCGGCAAAGGGCGGAAGCTCTCCGAACAGGCGGCCGAAGCGGCCGGCATCCGAATATTTCGAGCGCGGCGGAACGATGTCGCGCGGATATACGCCGTGACGAGGCATGGCAGTCTCTCCTGCTATTTTTTCTAACGATGTGCGATTGTCGGGAGGGCTTCGCCGTCGCGGGGACAGGCGTGCATCCGCTGTTCTGGCACGACACCAAGAGGGACAGGCTGCACGCTGCGGTCGCGGGGGCCAAGAAGATTGAGGGCTAATTTCCGGTTTACCTGCCCGGTTGCCGCAAAGGTGCGACAGGCCGTGCCTTTGGTGCACAGCCGTTCGCCATGCAGCAGCTTGCCAAGCGGCGCGAAGGGACCGAAAGGACGGCGATGGATTTCGACGACCAGCTCCGCCGCTATTTCGGCACCGCCGACCTCGCGGCAATCCACCCGGAAGCGCACGCCGCCGGGACCGAACGTATGCGCGTCGATTTCGGCCTCGAAACCAACCCCGGCCGCCGCTTCGCGCTGTGGGCGCTGATGTACATGCTCGGCGTCGCGCCCGACCTCGATGTCGCGTTCGAGGACGAGGGCGAACGCAACGTGGCGCGCGATTTCATGGATATGGCGGATCGCGCCGGGGAAGCCGAGGGCGGCTGACGACCGATAAGCAACACCCTTCGTCCTGCAACATCGTCATTCCCGCGAAAGCGGGAACCCAGAGTGTGCGTCGGCTGACCCCGCACTGGGTTCCCGCTTTCGCAGGAATGACGAAGGTTTAGAAACGACCGGCAATAACCGTCGCTCCGCCTTCGCGAAGGCAACGGTTTGCCTCCCCCAATTTCTCAACGCCCCGTTAACCATAGCGCAATCCTGTCATCGTAATTTCACATGTGCCTCCGCTTTTCCCTTGCGGCGGGGCGGCGGCGTCGCCACCTTGTGTTCAGCGGGCTCGCCTCTCCCCGGCTTGTCCCCAAGGAGATAAGCCCATGCCGTCCTTTTCGGAATCGCTCGAAAAGACCCTGCACAATGCGCTGAAGGCCGCGTCGGAGCGGCATCACGAATATGCGACGCTCGAGCATCTGCTCTATGCGCTGATCGACGACGAGCACGCCGCCGAAGTGATGCGCGCCTGCGGCGTCGCGACGGGCGACCTGCAATCGGCGGTCGTCCACTATCTCGACACCGAGCTCGACAGTTTGAAGGTCGAGGGGCACAGCGATCCCTCCCCCACCAGCGGCTTCCAGCGCGTCGTCCAGCGCGCGATCCTGCATGTTCAGTCGTCGGGCAAGGATGAGGTGACCGGCGCCAACGTCCTCGTCGCGCTCTTCTCCGAACGTGAAAGCTATGCAGTCTATTTCCTGCAACAGCAGGATCTGACACGGCTCGACGCGGTTTCCTATCTCAGCCACGGCGTCGGCAAGGGCGGCAAGCCCTCGCCGCAGGCCGAACCCGAGGAAAAGGAAGAGACGAAGGACAAGAGCGAAGGCAAGTCCAAGAAGGAAACCGCGCTCGACCAGTTCACCGTCAACCTCAACGAAAAGGCGAAGACCGGCAAGGTCGACCCGCTGATCGGCCGCAGCGCCGAGGTCGACCGCACGATCCAGATTCTCTGCCGCCGCAGCAAGAACAACCCGCTCTATGTCGGCGATCCCGGCGTCGGCAAGACCGCGATCGCCGAAGGCCTCGCGCGCAAGATCGTCGAGGGCGACGTGCCCGAGGTGCTGCTGCCCGCGGTGATCTACTCACTCGACATGGGCGCACTGCTCGCGGGCACACGCTATCGCGGCGATTTCGAGGAGCGGCTGAAACAGGTCGTGACCGAGCTTGAGGGCCTGCCGCACGCGATCCTGTTCATCGACGAGATTCACACGGTGATCGGCGCCGGCGCCACCAGCGGCGGCGCGATGGACGCCTCGAACCTGCTCAAGCCCGCGCTGTCGGGCGGCGTCATCCGCTGCATCGGCTCGACGACGTACAAGGAGTTCCGCAATCACTTCGAAAAGGACCGCGCGCTGCTGCGCCGCTTCCAGAAAATCGACGTGATCGAACCGAGCATCGAGGACACGAAGAAGATCCTCGCTGGCCTCCGCGAAGCGTTCGAGAGCCACCACAATGTCAAATATACCGCCGACGCGATTAACGCGGCGGTCGAGCTGTCGTCGCGCTACATCAACGACCGCAAGCTCCCCGACAAGGCGATCGACGTGATCGACGAAGTCGGCGCGATGCAGATGCTCGTGCCCCCGTCGAAGCGCCGCAAAACGATCACTGCGAAGGAGATCGAGGCGGTGATCGCGACGATGGCGCGCATTCCGCCCAAATCGGTGTCGAGCGACGACAAGAAGGTGCTCGAAACGCTCGAAACCGACCTCAAGCGCGTCGTCTTTGGCCAGAACACCGCGATCGAGGTGCTGTCGTCGGCGATCAAGCTGAGCCGCGCGGGTCTGCGCGATCCCGAAAAGCCGATCGGCAATTACCTGTTCAGCGGCCCGACCGGCGTCGGCAAGACCGAGGTCGCCAAGCAACTGGCGTCGATCATGGGCATTCCGCTCCAGCGCTTCGACATGAGCGAATATATGGAGCGTCATTCGGTGAGCCGCCTGATCGGCGCGCCGCCGGGCTATGTCGGATATGATCAGGGCGGCCTGCTCACCGATGCGATCGACCAGAATCCGCACTGCGTGCTGCTGCTCGACGAGATCGAGAAGGCGCACCCCGACCTGTTCAACATCCTGCTGCAGGTGATGGACAACGGCCGCCTGACCGACCACCACGGCAAGACGGTCGATTTCCGCAACGTCATCCTGATCATGACGACCAATGCGGGCGCGAGCGACATGACACGCGAATCGATCGGCTTCGGCACCGTGACCCGCGAGGATGTGCAGGAAGAGGCGGTGAAGCGCATGTTCACCCCCGAATTCCGCAACCGCCTCGATGCGATCGTGCCCTTCGGCTATCTGCCGCCCGAGGTCGTGGCGCGCGTCGTCGACAAGTTCATCCTGCAGCTCGAACTGCAGCTTGCCGACCGCAACGTCCACATCCAGCTCGACGAGGCGGCGCGCGAATGGCTGACCGCCAAGGGCTATGACAAGCTCTATGGCGCGCGCCCGATGGGCCGCCTGATCCAGGAGAAGATCAAGCAGCCGCTTGCCGAGGAACTCCTCTTCGGCAAGCTCGTCCATGGCGGCGAGGTCAAGGTGAAGATGAAGACCGGCGAGGATGCCCATGTCGGCAACCCGCTGACCTTCGAAATCGTCCCCGCACCGCCCAAGGCGAGCAAGGGCAAGGCGAAGGGCAAGGCCGAGAAGGCGGCGGAGTGAGGCCGGGTTGAAAATCTTGGGCGGCGATGTTATGACGATCGTATGAACACGCCGCTCAAGATCACCAAGGTCGGCAACAGCGCCGCCGTCATCCTGCCGAAGGAACTGCTGGCGCGGTTGCGTGTGTCGCTGGGCGATATCCTTTATGCAACGGAATCGCCGGACGGTATCCGGTTGACGGCAGCCGACCCGGATTTCGCTGCGAAGATGGAGATGGCGGAAGCGATCATGCGGGAAGATCGCGATATCTTGCGCGTTCTCGCCAAGTGAGCATTAGCAATCGGGTCGAGCCCGCTTGGCTGGGCATCGATCTTGCGTTGGCAATCCACGACAGGCAACTCGCCGAACATGGTGGGATTGCAGGTGTGCGGGATTCCGGGATGCTGGAATCGGCGCTGGCGCGACCCGTAAATCGATGGGCCTATGGCGAGGACGATCGGACGCAACTAGCTGCTGCCTATGCGTTCGGAATAGCTCGGAACCATCCGTTCAGCGATGGAAACAAAAGAACGGCGTGGGTGCTCGCGCGCTTGTTCCTCGGTTTCAACGGGCATCGGCTTCGCTTCGGTCCGCAGGATGCCATCGCAACCATGCAGGCTCTCGCCGCTGGACATCTAAGAGAAGAGACATTGGCCAAGTGGTTCCGTGACCATCTCGAAAATGGCTGACGCTGCGCCCCCTCGCCTTTTCAGCCATCCGCGCCTATATTGCCTCCATGTACAACTACATCTCCGTAACCGCCGACGAAGCGGCCACTCCTGCCCGCGTCCGCGACGGCACGATCAAGCTGCACGATGCGGCCGGCTTTGCCGGAATGCGGCGGGCTGGACAGCTTGCGGCCGAAATTCTCGACGCACTCGTCCCCTTCGTCCAGCCCGGCGTGACCACGGCACAGATCGACGATCTCGTCCGCGAAATGACGCTCAAGGGCGGCGGCATTCCCGCGACGCTCGGCTATCGTGGCTATACGCATAGCTGCTGCACCAGCATCAACCATGTCGTGTGCCATGGCATCCCCGACGACAAGCCGCTGCGCGAAGGCGACATTATCAACGTCGATGTCACCCCGATGGTCGACGGCTGGCACGGCGATTCGAGCCGCATGTATCTGCTCGGCGACGTCGGCGTGAAGGCGCGGCGGCTGGTCGACGTGACCTATGAATGCCTGATGCTCGGCATCGAGCAGGCGAAACCCGGCAACACGATGGGCGACGTCGCGCACGCGATCCAGAGCCATGCCGAGCGCCACCGCTATTCGGTGGTGCGCGATTTCTGCGGCCACGGCGTCGGGCAGATGTTCCACGACGCGCCCGAGGTCGTCCACGCCGGGCGCCCCGGCACCGGACCGGAACTTCGCCCCGGCATGTTCTTCACGATCGAGCCGATGATCAACACCGGCAAATATGCGGTGAAGATGCTCGCCGACGGCTGGACCGCGGTAACCCGCGACCGCTCGCTCTCGGCGCAGTTCGAGCACAGCATCGGGATCACCGAGGCCGGCTGCGAAATCTTCACCGCCAGCCCCACGGGCCTGAACGCGCCGCCCTGGCAGTAGGAAGGGACTTAGTTCACGCGGAGACGCGGAGATCGGGTTCCATCACGAAACGTTCGTGCTGAGCTTGTCGAAGCACCGTTCTTCTTGCGGCACCAAAAGAAAGAACGGCCCTTCGACAAGCTCAGGGCGAACGGCTTTTTGTTTTCTCCGCGCCTCCGCGTCTCCGCGTCTCCGCGTGAACCAAAATCCTCTATAGTCCTCCGCGCGCTCTGCGCCCTCCGCGCGAAATCTTCTTGCACCACGCCCCCTTCCGGCGCAGACTTGACGTTAACGTCAAGCATAGACGGGAGAGGGACATGGCGAAGACGGTCTTTTCGGCGGCGCTGCTAGGTTGCGCGGCCTTGGCACTGGCGGCGTGCAACGCATCGAAGAACGACAGCATTTCGGGCGGCGGCGCGCTCGACGATGCCGAGAAGGCGAGCGAGGCGCTGCTCAAGACCGGCGGCAACGGCGATAATTGGGCGGGCATCGGCTACAGCTACGACGAACAGCGCTTCAGCCCGCTGACCGATATCAACGACAAGAATGTCGGCCAGCTCGGCATCGCCTGGTTCGCCGACCTCGACGATGCGCGCGGGCAGGAAGCGACCCCGGTCGTCGTCGACGGGGTGCTTTATGTCAGCCATGCCTGGTCGAAGGTCGACGCCTGGGACGCGGCGACCGGCAAGAAGCTCTGGAGCTTCGACCCCAAGGTTCCCGGCGACCGCGCGGTTTCGGCCTGCTGCGACGTCGTCAACCGCGGCGTCGCGGTCTGGGGCGACAAGCTGTTCGTCGGCACGCTCGACGGCCGCCTGATCGCGCTCGACCGCAAGACCGGCAAGGAGCTGTGGTCGACGCAGACCTTCGACACCTCGAAGCCCTATACGATCACCGGCGCGCCGCGTGTCGTGAAGGACATGGTGCTGATCGGCAACGGCGGCGCCGAGTTCGGGGTACGCGGATACGTCACCGCTTACGACGCCGACACCGGCAAGGAACGCTGGCGCTTCTACACCGCACCCAACCCGACCAAGGCAAAAGATGGCGCCGCGAGCGACGACATCTTCGCATCGAAGGGCAACGCCACCTGGTCCGACAAGGGCGAGTGGAAGGTGTCGGGCGGCGGCGGCACGGTGTGGGACGCGATCGTCTACGACAAGGATCTCGACCAGATCTACCTCGGTGTCGGCAACGGCAACCCATGGAACCATGGCGAGCGCTCGAACGGCGAGGGCGACAACTGGTTCCTGTCGTCGGTCGTCGCGCTCGACGCGACCACCGGCAAGTACAAGTGGCATTATCAGGAAACGCCCGGCGAGAGCTGGGATTATACCGCGACCCAGCCGATCATCCTCGCCGAACAGCAGGTGGACGGCAAGCCGACCAAGGTGCTCTACCACGCACCGAAGAACGGCTTCTTCTTCACCATCGACCGCACGACCGGCAAGCTGATCGACGCCAAGCCCTATGTCGACGGGATCAACTGGGCGACCGGATACGACATGACGACCGGCCGCCCGATTGAGAACCCCGAGGCCCGCTTCTACAAGACCGGCAAGCCCTTCATCGCCATCCCCGGCGCGCTCGGCGCGCACAACTGGCACCCGATGAGCTACAACCCCGCGACCGGGCTCGTCTACATCCCGGCGCAGCAGATTCCGCAGGGCTATCTCCAGGACATGGACGAGCTCGACAAACGCAAGGTGCTGGGGTTCAACGTCGGCACCTCGCTCAACAAGACGATGCTTCCCGACGATGCCAAGGCGTTCCGCGCCGCGGTCGCCGCGACGACCGGACGCCTCGTCGCTTTCGATCCGCGCACCGGCAAGGTCGCATGGGGCGTCGACTATCCCGCCGCGTGGAATGGCGGGACGATGACGACCGCGGGCAACCTCGTCTTCCAGGGCACGAGCACCGGCCGCTTCCGCGCTTATGCCGCCGATACCGGCAAGCAGCTTCTCGACCTCGACATGCAGTCGGGGATCGTCAGCGCGCCCTCGACCTTCCGCGTCGGCGGGGTGCAATATGTCGCCTTCCAGACCGGCAAGGGCGGCGCCTTCCCGCTCGTCGCGGGGGTCGCGGGGGGCGCGACGCGCAAGCTTCCCAATCTGCCGCGCCTTGTCGTGCTCAAGCTCGGCGGCACGGTGAAGCTCCCGGCGCCGCCCGCGACGACCGCGCTCGCGTGGAACCCGCCGCCGCAGTTCGGCACGCCCGAACAGGTCGCGTCGGGCAAGGCGCATTTCGGACGCTACTGCCAAGTCTGTCACGGCGACAGCGCGATCGGCAACGGCTTCACGCCGGACCTCCGCGTTTCGGGCACCCTCACCAACGCCGATGCCTGGAAGAGCGTGATCCTCGACGGCGCTCTCAAGGATCGCGGCATGGTCAGCTTCGCGCGCGTCCTCACCCCCGCCGACGCCGAGGCCATCCGCGCCTATGTCATCGATCGTTCGAACTGGACCAAAGCCAACCTTCCCGACGCATCGGCGCCGGTCGGGCGGTAAATAGTCTCGCCAAAGGCTAGGGTGGCGTCGGCGACGACTCCACCCACAGCTTGCCGTCGGGGTATGAAATTATAACTTTCCGCCCGAGGAGAAAGGGGGCTCCAATCAAGCCATCGGCCGCTTCGGCGGAGTGTCCTGACACCTGCTCTGAAACAGCTATCAATTGAGACGGCGCCGACTGCCCGCCCAATTCGATATCGGCGTGGCCGGACCGCACCCTGCCTTCGCCGCCCGCACCCACCGCATTCGCGTCGGCATCGATGGCGATTCCGGCGCGCTCGGCCAGCGACGGGCTGACGAAGGAAGCCGTCGCGGCCGTATCCAGTTCCATTTCGACGGGTCCGTACCCGTTCACTTTCGCACGAACCCGGATCATGGGACTCTTCGGCTCGACGGTGAAGGCGATCGCACGGGTTTCGGCACCTGCTTCGGCGTCGAAATCGATCAGCCGCGCCCCATAGTCGATCGAAAAGCGATGCGTCCGCAAAAACTCATATCCGACGACTCCATCGATCCGCCGGCCGATCGACGCGCTCAGCTTGTCGATGAATTTGCTCGCGGCGACGGGTGGATCAGCAAGGGAAACCGATCCCAAGGAAAAGGACGCGATATGCACGCGCTGCAACTCGATGGCGTCAGGACCGAACGCTCCCGATTCCTCGAGTTTGAATGACATGTCCCGTGGCAGTGCCAGCTCTTGCGCCAGCGCGTCGCTGAGGAACAATGCGTAAGGAGGCATTGCGCCCGTATCGACCACTATAGTGATGGGGCGATCGCCTTCGATCCGGCCGGTCACAAGGACGAGAGGCGCATCGGGGTCGAGAAACTCGAACGAAATAGCGTCAAGCATATCCCATCGTGTGGCCGGACGCAGGGCAGGTCAAGCGAAGGCATTGCCTGAAAAATAGGCACCCCGCTTGATGGAATGCTCAATCGTTGAGCACGCCCGCCTTTCCCCACCGCAAATCTCCGCGAAAGCCCGCGATTCGGCAATTGGCACGGGTCTTGATTGGTGCAAGATGGCGGGACACCGCACCGACTCGACCGGCCAAACCGGACCAGGCGCGCCTGATCCGGCTTTGACTGCGAGCGGCGGCGGCCAGTCCAAAGGGGATCAGACGCGTGAAGAAGATTGAGGCGATCATCAAACCGTTCAAGCTCGACGAAGTGAAGGAAGCGCTGCACGAGGTCGGCGTCAGCGGCATCACCGTGACCGAGGCGAAGGGCTTCGGCCGCCAGAAGGGCCATACCGAACTCTATCGCGGCGCCGAATATGTCGTCGACTTCCTGCCCAAGGTGAAGCTGGAGGTGATCGTCGAGGATTCGCTGGCCGAGCGCGTCGTCGAGGCGATCGCCGCCGCCGCGCAAACCGGCCGCATCGGCGACGGCAAGATTTTCGTGATCCCGGTCGAAACCGCACTCCGCATCCGCACCGGCGAACGCAACGAGGACGCCCTTTAAGGCATCCGCGCTCCATCCCGTTCAACCAGACCCCGGCGCGAGCCGGTCATCATCGCAAGAAGGAAGCATAGACGATGGCTACGAAGCCCAAGGATATCATCGCGCGGATCAAGGAAAACGACATCGAATGGGTCGACCTGCGCTTCACCGACCCCAAGGGCAAATGGCAGCACCTGACCATGTGCGCCGGCGTGATCGATGAGGATGCGCTCGAGGACGGGCTGATGTTCGACGGCTCGTCGATCGAGGGCTGGAAGGCGATCAACGAGAGCGACATGATTTTGATGCCCGATCTCGACGCCGTCTATGACGATCCTTTCTCGGCGACCCCGATGATCGTGATCTTCTGCGACATCGTCGAGCCCTCGACCGGCGAAGGCTATGCCCGCGACCCGCGCACTACCGCGAAGCGCGCCGAGGCCTATGTCGCCTCGACCGGCATCGGCGACACCGTCTATGTCGGCCCCGAGGCCGAATTCTTCATGTTCGACGATGTCCGCTTCGAAACCGGTTACAACAAGTCGGGCTTCGAGATCGACGACATCGAGCTGCCGACCAACACCGGCCGCGCCTATGAGGGCGGCAACCTCGCCCACCGTCCGCGCGCCAAGGGCGGCTATTTCCCCGTCGCGCCGGTCGACAGCGCGGTCGACATCCGCGCCGAGATGGTCTCGACGATGCTCGAACTCGGCCTGCCGTGCGACAAACATCATCATGAAGTCGCCGCCGCGCAGCACGAGCTCGGCCTGACCTTCGGCACGCTGACCCAGACCGCCGACCGGATGCAGATCTATAAATATGTCGTGCACCAGGTCGCGCATGCCTATGGCAAGACCGCAACCTTCATGCCGAAGCCGATCAAGGACGATAACGGCTCGGGCATGCACACCCACATCTCGATCTGGGAAAAGGGCAAGCCGCTCTTCGCGGGCAACGGCTATGCCGGGCTTTCGGATATGTGCCTCTATTTCATCGGCGGCGTCATCAAGCACGCCAAGGCGCTGAACGCCTTCACCAACCCGACGACGAACAGCTACAAGCGCCTTGTCCCCGGCTTCGAGGCGCCGGTGCTGCTCGCCTATTCGTCGCGCAACCGCTCGGCCTCGTGCCGCATCCCTTACGGGGCGGGCGCCAAGGCGAAGCGCGTCGAGTTCCGCTTCCCCGACGCGATGGCGAACCCCTATCTCTGCTATTCGGCGCTGCTGATGGCGGGGCTCGACGGCATCCAGAACAAGATCCATCCCGGCGACGCGATGGACAAGAATCTCTACGATCTGCCGCCCGAGGAACTGGCTGAAGTGCCGACCGTCTGCGGCTCGCTTCGCGAAGCGCTCGACAGCCTGCTCGCCGACCACGACTTCCTGCTCAAGGGCGACGTCTTCTCAAAGGACCAGATCGAAGCCTATGTCGAGCTCAAATGGGCCGAAGTCTATAATTTCGAACAGACGCCGAGCCCGGTCGAATTCGACATGTATTACAGCGCCTGATCCGCAGCGATCAGACCGCGCGGGGCGTCCGGTTCGGGGGAACCGGGCGCCCCATTTTTGTTTGAACCGATCGCCCCGCCGCCTGCCGCCTCACTTACGCTTTGGTAAGCGGCTTGCGCTAGGATCGTCCGGCTTGCAGGGGAGCCGGGTCATGCCGCGTATTTCGATAGTTTTTGCCGCGCCGCTGCTTCTCGCCGGCTGCGGCGACGCCGTGCTGCTCGCCAACCAGACGAAGACCGTCGCGGCGCCGCGCGAAGCGGTGTTCGCAAAGATGTTCGGCGACGACGGCGCCTTTGCCGGCCTGCCGCTCGTCACCAACGGCGGCTCCGACCGGCTCTACGAACTGGTGGTCGAAAAGAGCGACCCGATGTGGAATCAGATCGCGCCGAAACAGCGCCCCGACGCCTATATGGTCAAGATCGCGGTCCAGATGGACATCCCGCGTGAGGCGCATATGATCTACAGCGTCGACGACGGCGCGCTCGCCACCGGCCTCAAGTTCAATTTCGAGGAACTCGCTCCCGACCGGACGCGCGTCACCTTCACCATCGACGAGTTGACCGGCGACGATACCGACGGGCTGGCGGTCAACACCGGCAAGCTGCGCGGCATCGCGCGCGACGCGCTCAGGAAACTCGACGCCTTCGACGCGGCGAAGGACGCCGTCTGACGCTCGCACGCTTGCGGCGCGGGCGCCGCGGCGGCACAAGGGGCGGAATCGAAGGAGTCCTCCCCCCATGAAATCGCTGCCCTTTGCCGCCCTGATCGCTCTTCAACTCGCTCTGTCGCCTGCCGTGCACGCGAAGCTCAGCCCGGCCGAGGCGAAGATGGCGAAGACGGTCGAGGCCGAACAGGGCCGCAACCTCGCGCTGCTCGAAAGGCTGGTGAACCAGAACAGCGGATCGCAGAATCTGGAAGGCGTCGAAAAGGTCGGCCAGATGATGCGCGCCGAACTCGAACCCCTGGGCTTCAAGGTCGAATGGAAACCGATGCGCGACACCGGGCGCGCGGGCCATCTGATCGCGACGCACGCCGGCAAGCCGGACGGCAAGCGCCTGCTGCTGATCGGCCATCTCGACACGGTGTTCGAGCTCGACTCGCCTTTTCAAAAATTCGTCCGCAAGGGCGATATGGGCGAAGGCCCCGGCGCGGGCGACGACAAGGGGGGGATGGTCGTCGTGGTCGCGGCGCTCCGCGCGATGCAGGCGGCGGGAACGCTGAAGGATGCCAATATCGAATTTCACATGACCGGCGACGAAGAGGATGCCGGCACCCCGATCGAGAAAGCGCGCGCCGACCTGATCGCCGCGGGCAAGCGCAGCGATGTCGCGCTCGATTTCGAGGGGCTGGTGCGCGATGCCCAAGGAAACTCGGGGGCTGCCGACATGGGATCGGTCGCGCGGCGCTCGTCGGATAGCTGGACGGTGACCGCGACCGGCAAGGCGAGCCACAGCTCGGGCATCTTCAGCGCCGAGGCGGGCGAAGGCGCCATCTATGAGCTCACCCGCATCATCCACCGCTTCCGCACCGAGCTTCCCGAACCCAATCTGACCTTCAACGTCGGGCTGATCGCGGGCGGGCAGCAGGCCGAGCTCGACGCGGGCGGCATCCGCGCCACCGCGAATGGCAAGACCAACATCATCCCCGCGATCGCGATCGCGCGCGGCGACCTGCGCGCGCTGTCCCCCGAGCAGATCGACCGCGTGAAAGCAAAGATGGCGGCGATCGTCGCCGATCACGCCCCCGGCACCGGCGCGACGATCGGCTTCGACCCCGGCGGCTATCCGCCGATGGCGCCGACCGAGGGCAATAAAGCGCTGCTGGTGAAGCTCAACGGCGTGAACCACGATCTGGGTCTCGCCGAAATGGCGGCGCTCGATCCGCTGAAACGCGGCGCGGGCGACATCAGCTTCGTCGCCGCCGACGTCGACGGGCTCGCGGGGCTCGGCCCCTGGTCGACGGGCGATCATGCGCCGGGCGAGGCGGTCGACATCCCCAGCATAGCGCGGCAGGCGACCCGCGCCGCCATATTGATGTCACGGCTGAGTGCTGAAAAGCGCTAAGCCGTCATCCCGGCGAAGGCCGGGATCTCACCCTCGCGGCCCGGTGCACCGGCGAGATCCCGGCCTTCACCGGGATGACGAAAATGGGGGTGATGCTTGATTCATTCGCTGCCGTCATTAGGTAGCAATGCGAGACGTAATTTCACGCCGATGGGAGACAGATTATGAGCGACACCGAAACGCACCTGAAACAGCATTACATCGGCGGCAAATGGGTCGATAGCCAGGGCGGCAAGCTCCACGAGGTCATCAACCCGGCGACCGAGGAAGCGGCTTCGACCGTCGTGCTCGGCAGCGCGGCCGACGTCGATGCCGCGGTCGCGGCGGCGAAGGAAGCCTTCAAGACCTTTTCGCAGACGACGCGCGAGGAGCGCCTCACGCTGCTGAACCGCATCGTCGAGGAATATAAGAAGCGTGGGCCCGATCTCGCCAGGTCGATGGCGAGCGAAATGGGTGCGCCGGTCAGCTTCGCGGGCACCGCACAGGTCGGCGCCGGCATCGGCGGCTTCCTCGGCACGATCGCCGCGCTTAAGGATTTCGAGTTCGCCGAAAAACATGGCGCGAACACGATCGTCTATGAACCGATCGGCGTCGTCGGCATGATCACGCCGTGGAACTGGCCGCTCAACCAGATCGCGCTCAAAGTCGCCCCCGCGCTCGCCGGGGGCAATACGATGATCCTCAAACCGTCCGAGGAATGCCCCGGCAATGCCGTGATCTTCGCCGAAATCCTCGATGCCGCGGGCGTGCCGCCGGGCGTGTTCAACCTCGTCCAGGGTGACGGCCCCACCGTCGGCAACGCGATTTCGTCGCACCCCGGCATCGAAATGGTCAGCTTCACCGGCTCGACCCGCGCCGGCATCCTCGTCGCCAAGGCGGCCGCCGACACGGTCAAGCGCGTCCATCAGGAACTGGGCGGCAAGTCGCCGAACATCGTCCTGCCCGACGCCGACCTCGAAACCGTGCTGCCTCCGACGGTGCAGGGCGTGCTCGTCAACACCGGCCAGAGCTGCATCGCGCCGACGCGCATCCTGGTCCACAAGGATCGCAAGGCCGAAGCGGTCGGCGTCATCAAGGCGATGTTCGACGGGACGCAAGTCGGCGACCCGCAGGCCGAGGGCGGCCATATCGGCCCCGTCGTCAACAAGGCGCAGTATGACAAGATCCAGGGCCTGATCCAGTCGGCGATCGACGAAGGCGCGACGCTGGAGACCGGCGGCACCGGCCTGCCCGCGAACGTCAACCGCGGCTATTTCATCAAGCCGACCGTCTTCTCGGGCGTCACCCCCGACATGCGGATCGCCAAGGAGGAGGTGTTCGGCCCCGTCGCGACGATCATGGAATATGGTGACCTCGACGAAGCGGTCGATATCGCCAACGACACCGAATATGGCCTGTCGGCGGTCGTCTCGGGCGACCCCACCAAGGCGGCCGAAGTCGCGCCGAAGCTGCGCGCGGGCATGGTCGCGGTCAACGCGTGGGGCCCGGCACCGGGCGCAGCGTTCGGCGGCTACAAGGCGTCGGGCAACGGCCGCGAGGGCGGACTGTTCGGGCTGAAAGACTTCATGGAAGTGAAGTCGATCAGCGGCATTCCGGCGTAAGAAACTCCCCTCCCGCTCGCGGGAGGGGCTGGGGGAGGGCCTGTAGCGTCGCGTCGCTACCCTCCCCGCTGCGACTAAGGCGCAAAGCGCCCAAGTCTCGCTGCCCCTCCCGTAAACGGGAGGGGTTTTGCTATGGGCCGATAGCGATTATGCGCACCCCATGACCACGCGCTCGCCCCTCGCCCCCGCCGCCTTCCCGGCCCTCCCCGACATCGCCGGCGTGACCCGCCGCGTCGCGCGCGCGCAGTACAAGAATTGGGATCGCTGCGACCTCACCTATATCGAGCTGGTTCCGGGCACCGCCGTCGCCGGTGTGACGACGCGCAACCTCTGTTGCTCGACCGAGGTCGAGATGTGCCGCGAAGGCATCGCCCACGGCCGTGCACGCGCGCTGATCGTCAACGCGGGCAACGCCAACGCCTTCACCGGCTATCGCGGCCGCGAGGCGGTCGAGCAGATCGTCGAACAGGTCGTCGCGCATCTCGGCTGCGACCCGAAGGAAGTGTTCGTCTGCTCGACCGGCGTCATCGGCGTGCCGCTGCCGAAGGACAAGGCGCGCGAAGGGCTGGCGAAGGTCATCAGCTTCGACGCGCCGGCGGCAAGCTGGGAAGAAGCGGCGCAGACGATCACCACCACCGACACCTTTCCCAAAGGCGCCGCGGCAAGCGCGGTCGTCGGCGACCGCACCGTGCGGGTCGCGGGGATCGTCAAGGGATCGGGGATGGTCGCCCCCGACATGGCGACGATGCTCGGCTACATCTTCACCGATGCCGCGGTCGCGCCCGCGCTGCTACAGGAGATGCTGAGCGAAGCGACCGGCGGGACGTTCAACAGCATCACCGTCGACAGCGATACCTCGACCAGCGACACGGTGTTGCTGTTCGCGACCGGGCAAGCGGGCAATCCAGCGCTCGCCAGCCGCGACGATCCGGGCGCCGACGCGCTGTACGCGGCGATCCACGCCGTCGCGCTCGACCTCGCGCAGCAGGTGGTGCGCGACGGCGAAGGCGCGTCGAAATTCATCGAGGTTCAGGTTACCGGCGCGGTCAGCGACGACAGCGCCAAGCGCGTCGCGCTGTCGATCGCCAATTCGCCGCTGGTCAAGACCGCGATCGCGGGCGAGGACGCGAACTGGGGCCGCGTCGTGATGGCGGTGGGCAAGGCGGGCGAACCCGCCGACCGCGACCGCCTCGCGATCCGCTTTGGCGATCACTGGGTGGCGAAGGACGGGCTGCCCGTCGACGGCTATGACGAGGCGCCGGTCGAGGCGCACCTCAAGGGGCTGGACATCCGCGTCGGCGCCGACCTCGGCCTCGGCGAAGGCCGCGCGACCGTGTGGACGTGCGACCTGACCCACGGTTACATCAGCATCAACGCCGATTACCGGAGCTGAAATCAACCAATCCCGATAAAGTATCAGCGTGTCCCCGCGAAGGCGGGGACCCATCTCCTGTCGGTGCAAGATGGAACCGGCAGGTGATGGGCTCCCGCCTTCGCGGGAGCATACGGTTTTTGATCACGGTCCGCGCCCTACAGCGCCCCTTCGAGCCACCCCTTGAGCGCGCTCTTCGGTGCCGCGCCGACCTTGGTGTCGGCGACCGCGCCGTTCTTGAACAGGATCATCGTCGGGATACCGCGCACGCCATATTTGCTCGGCGCGTCGGGGTGGTCGTCGATGTTGAGCTTGGCGATCACCACCTTGCCCGCCAGCTCGTCCGAGATTTCCTCGAGCGAAGGGCCGATCATCTTGCACGGGCCGCACCATTCGGCCCAGAAATCGACGAGCACCGGCGTGTCGCTGTCGAGCACGTCGGCCTGGAAGCTGGCATCGGTGATGGCTTTGGTACCCATGATCAAACTCCTGAAACTGTCTTGCCCCCAAGCTAGGGCGTCGGCGCGTCCGGCTCAAGGGTCGAACCCGGCAAATTCGCCTTGGTTGCCGCCAAGCCGGGCTTGTGCGCATCGAGCAGCGCATCGCCCAGCCGGATCAGCCGCGGCGCGGCGGTATAGAGCAGCGCCGCCTCGACCCGCCGGCCGGGGAAAATGACCGTCAGCGCGTCGCGATAGGCCGCCATCTGGCGCAGATAGGCGGGCTGGACCGCCTCGGCGCTGCCCGGCACCTGCCGCCCCGTCTTGTAGTCGATCACCGTCACCGCCCCATCGGTGACGAGCAGCCGGTCGACGATCCCCGCGATGACCGCGCCGCCGTCGACGACCGCCGACAGCGGCACCTCGGCGAGACTGCCGGGGCCGAACAGCGCGGCGTGTGCGGGATCGTCGAGCACCGCGAGCGCTTCGCCGACCATCGCCGTCCGCGCCGCCTCGCCGAGCGTCGGCGCCTGCACGGCGAGCCAGCGCAGCGCTGCCTCGCGCCGCTTTTCCGCCGCGACCGGCGGCAGCCGCTCGAACAGCACATGCAGCAGCAGCCCGCGCTCGACCGCTGCGACGCGCGCATCGCCTTGGGGCGGCACCGCGACATCATCCTCGCCAAGCGCCGACGGCGCGAGCGGACGCGGCGGGCGCGCTTCCTCGGGCGCGGGGCGGTACGCCCAATCGGGAAGCGCGAGCGCGGGTGCCGGAGCCTTGGCCGCTTTCTCCTTCTTCGCCCATTTGCCGCCGCCCACGCGGTGGATGCGGCGCTGCCCCCAGACCGGCCCGGCCTCCTCCCACTCGCAGGGCATCGCCGCGAGCACGCTCTCGGCCGCGGCGTGCCAGCTCGTCTCGGGGATCGATCGGTCGGCCTTCTTCGTCACTCCCGCGACGACCAATATCTCCTCGGCGCGCGTCATCGCGACGTAGAAAAGGCGCCAATGCTCCTCCGACGCCGCTTTCGCCGCGGCGGCATAGGCGTCGGCGAGCGCCCCGTGCCGCTCGTCGGCGGGCAGCGCGAAGACCGGCAATTTCTCCCATGCCGCGACGTCGACGCTGAACGGGCGGTGGCCGATCGCGGCGTCGTCGGTCGCATCGGCGAGGATCACGATCGGCGCCTGCAGCCCCTTCGATCCATGCACCGTCATCACGCGCACGACGTCGCTGCGCGCTTCGGTCTGGCGCTTGATGTCGGCCGCGCTCGCCGACACCATCGTCAGGAAGCCGAGCAGCGACACCGTCTCACGGCTCTCGAAGGCGAGCGCCTGATTGAGCAGTTCGTCGATCGGGTCGCGCGCCTCGCGCCCCAGCCGCGCCGTGAGCTTGCGCCGTCCGTCGATCGGCCCCGACAGCACGGTTTCAAGGAAACGGAAGGGCGTCGTGAAATCGGCCATGCCGAGCAGGTGGCGCAGCGCCGCCATCGTCGCCGCGGGCACCTCGCTCTCGCTCGCGCGCAGATGCTCCCACAGCGCCGCGCGGCCGCGCCCGTGCGTATGCGCGTAGAGCTGATCCTGCGTCCAGCCGATCAGCGGCGAGACGAGCAACGCGGCGAGATTGAGGTCGTCGAGCGGCTGCACCGCAAAGCGCATCGCCGCGATCAGATCCTGCGCCGCGAGCGGCTGGGTCAGCGCGAAGCGATCGACGCCCGCGACCGGCACATGCAGCGCCTGCAGCCGCGCGACGATCCGCGCCGCCAGATCGCGGCGGCGGCGGACGAGGATCATGATGTCGCCCGGCGCGACCGGACGCCCGTCCTTGCCGTGCGCAATCCACTCCCGCACCTCGCCCGCGATCGCCTTCGCCAGTCGCATTGAGGCGGGGTCGGAGGCGGGCGCGTTCGCGTCGCCGTCGCCTTCGTCAGCCTCGTCGGCGGTGGCATCGAGCGCCTTGCCGACCGGCAGCGGCTGCCAAAGCTCGACCTGCCCCGCGTGGTTCGAGCGGAAGGGACGATGCGGCGGCTCGTCGCCGTCGAGCCCCATGTCGGCGGTGCCGCCCGCCGCCAGCCATCGATCCACGACGTCGAGCACCGCCGGGGTCGAGCGATAGTTGGACACCAGATCGACGTTCCGGAACGCCTGCTCGGCGCGCTCACCCAAAATGTGGAACAGCTCGCGCGCCGTCGCGAACGCCTTGGGCTCGGTGCCCTGAAAGCCAAAGATCGCCTGCTTGCGGTCGCCGACGGTGAACAAAGTGCGGACGCGTTCGGCATCGCCCGGCGCCACCGCGAAAAACTCCTCGGCCATCGACAGGACGATGCCCCACTGGCGCATGTTCGTGTCCTGCGCCTCGTCGACGAGGATATGGTCGGTGCGCTGGTCGAGCTTGAAGCGCACCCATTCGCCGAAGCTGCTGACGCGCAGCAGCGACCCCGCGAGGGTGATCAGGTCGTCGAAATCGGCGAGCCCCTGCTCACGCTTGGCGAGCGCATAGCTTTCGGCGAAGCGGCTGCCGAGCGTCCACGCTGCCGCAAGATCGTCGGCGACGCGCATCGCGGTGACCATACCGATGAGCCGCTGCGCGGCCTCAACGATGCGCACCGCGCTATCGACGCAATCGGTCATCCGCCCCTTGTCGCCCGCGAAATCGGCGCGAAGATCGCCCTTGCCGGTCAGGAAGCAGCCGAGCAGTTCGCCGAGCATCGCGGCGCGCGCGGGCGCGGCGGCGATCAGCCAGCCGACCATGACGTCGTTGCACGCGAGCCCGGTCTTCGTCCCCCAGTTGGCGCCGCTCGTCGCGACCGCGCGGATATCGGCGTCGGGGACCGCGCCGTTCGCAAGTTCGCCCTCGATCCAGGCATCGGGATCGCCGCCCGGCAGGTCGAACGCAGCGCGCAGGTCGTGCGCCGAGGGCGGCAGCGCCGCGCGCGGACCGCCGAACGCCGCGGCGCAGTTCGACAGGAAGGATAGCGCGGACTCCTGCCCCAACCGCCGCGACAGCATCGCCGCGGCGTCGCGGAGGGCCGCGCGGTCCTCGCCCGCTTCGAGCAGATCGGCCAGCACCTTCCTTTGCAGCGCCGCCGCCTCATCCTCCTCGATCGCGCGAAACCCCGGCAGCAGCTTCGCTTCGAGCGGAAAGCTCGCGAGCAAAGTCTGGCAGAAGCTGTGGATCGTCTGGACACGGATCGCGCCGCCCGGACTGTCGATCACCGTCGCGAACAGCGAGCGAGCGCGCGTCATCAGCCCCGGCCGGTCCCAGTCAAGCCCCAGAGCCTGCAGGTCGAGCCGGAGGTCGCCGTCCTCCATCCGCACCCACGCTGCGAGCCGTTCGTGGATGCGGTGCGCCATTTCGGCCGCGCCCGCCTTGGTGAAGGTGATGCAAAGGATCGCTTCGGGCGACACGCCGTCCAGCATCAGGCGCAGCACGCGCGCCGACAGCACCTGCGTCTTGCCCGTCCCCGCCGACGCGCCGAGCCAGACATGGCTTTCGGGATCGGCGGCGGCGGCCTGCCGCGGGTCGAGGGTGGCGAGGCCGGAGGGCTTGCTCATTCGCCGTCCTCCCCGCGCCCGAACCATTCGTCGCGGCGCATGAGCTGGTCATAGTCGCCATAGCCCGCCGCCTCGCCCGGCGCGAAGGGCGCATCGCCGAACAGGTAGCGCGCCGCAAGATCGGACAGCGCATCGGCCGCATGATCGATCGCCTGCTCCGCGCTCTTCAGATCGCTGCGCGGCCCATAGGTGGCAGAGACCTTCCCCGCCCCGCCCGCGCGGCGGTCGGGACGCAGGCTCCAATATTCGAGGGCATCGACCGGCGCGGCGGCGATGTCCTTCATCCCGCCGCGCTGCGCGATCAGCCCGAGCAGGCCGAGCTGGTTGTCGAGCTTGTCATAGGCCGCCTTCGCGCTCGGCGCGCCGCCCGACTTGTAATCGACGATCGCGAGCCGGCCCTCGCCGTCGCAGTCGATCCGATCGGCCTTGCCGTGCAGCACGATGCCGTCGACGGTGATTTCGCCCTGCGCCTCGACCGCCAGCGGCTTGCGCCCCTCCGCACCCCAGACCTGCTCCGCCGCCCAGCGCAGCGCGGGCTCGATCCGCGGCAGCCAGAAGGCGCGCGCGATGGCGTCGAGCGCCGGATCGGCGACGAGCGCGGCCAGTTCCGCCTCGAACCCGTCGCGCGTCGCGCCGCCGCGCACCCAATCCTCGAACAATCGGTGGACGCGCGTTCCGCGCCAGCGCGGGTCGGGTGCGGCGCTCAAGGGGTCGAGCGCCGACAGGCCGAGCATCCGGTCGGCATAATAAGCGAAGGGATCGCGCGCGAGCTTGTCGACCCCGGTGACGCTGATCCGGCGCGGGCGGTCGTCGGCGGGCGGGCGCGGCGCGGGGCGCGGGGCCGGCTGCGTCCCGCCGGCCGGACCATCGAGTTCGGCCGCGAGCCGGGTCAGCGGCACCCCGCCCGGCGTTGGTTCGGGAAGGTCGCCCGCGAGCGCCGCGAGTCGCAGCCAGAAGCGCGAGGCGACCGCCGGATCGCCGCCGCTCCGTTCGGCGCGGGTGACGACGATCTCGCTGCCGCCAAGCGCGCTCGCGAAATCATGCGCCGCCATCCCCTGCTGCCGCTCGGGCGCGGGCAGGCCGAGCAGGCGGCGGATGCCCGGCGCGAGCCACGGGTCGGGCTGGGTCGTTGCAGGCCAGCGCCCTTCGTCGAGCCCGCCGAGGATCATCAGGTCGGCCCGCTGGAGCCGCGCCTCGAGCAGGCCCCAGATGAAGAGGCGCGGATGGCCGCCATAAGGCGGGCGCACGCTCGCTGCCCCGAGCAACTGCCCGAGCATTGCAGGGAAATCGGCGGGATCGACGAGCGCCGGCCCGTCACCGCGCGCAAGCGCCCACTGGTCGAACAATTCGGCGAGCATCCGCCCCGCTGGCCCCGCCCAGACGGCATCGCCGGTGAGCCATTCGACGCCCTGTTGCAGCGCCGCCAGCAAGCTCGCGGGCGGGGCCGGAGCGGCGAAGGGCGCGAGCGCCGTTTCCAGCGCCTCCGACACCTCGCCCCACCAAGGTTGCAACTGAACCGCGAGGCCGTGCCCGCGCGCCTTGGGTTCGGCCGCACGCGCGGCGATCCGTGCGCCCACTCCCTGCCAGCCCGGCGCAAGCCCCGGCTCGCGCAAAAGCAGGTCGAGTCGCCGCACCTGGTCGAGCCACGCCGTCCGCCCCTCGCCCTTGCGCACCAGCGGATGCCCGAGCAGCGACACCAGCGCGACGGGATCGAAATTCGCCGCCAGCTCGGCGAGCAGCAGCAGTAGCGCGCCCGGCGGCGTCCGCGATAAAGGCTGGCCCGCGCTGTCATCGACCGAAATCCCCCAGCGCGCGAGCGCCGCCGCGACGCGTTCGGCAAGGCCGCGATCGGGCGTCACCAGCGCCGCGGTGCGCCCCGGCGTCTCGACCGCCTCGCGCATCAGCAGCGCGATCCCCTGCGCCTCCTGCCCATCGTCGGCGAACACCGCGCCTTCTATTCCGGCGGTCGCCGCCGACAGATCGCCCGCCGCCTGCCACTGCGCGGTATAATCGGCGGGCGCGAAGAGCAGCGAAACGAAGGGCGTGCGCGCCGCGGGGCCGTCATACTCCGACGCCGCTTCCCATTCGAGCACTTCGTCGCGGCTCGCCCCCATGCGGTCGAGCAGAAGCTTCAGATGATATTGCGGGTGCGTTTCCAGCGGCCGCGCCGGATGGTCGGGGTCCGGCCGCGTCGGGCCGAGCGCGTCCCATTCCTCGGCCGCCATCACGCCGTCGAGTCCCGGCAGCACAACCATGCCGCGGTCGAGACCGGCGACCGTGCGGAGCAGCCGCGCGATTGCGGGCGCCGCGGTGGTGATCCCCGCCGCGACGGTGAAGCGCGCGGGCGGCGCGGCGCGCCATCCCTTGGTCACGCGGTCGAGCAGCCGGTTGCGCCGCGCGGCCCGGTCGATGTGGCCCGTCTTCGCCAGCACCTCGGGCCAATGGTCGACGAGCAGCCGCAGCCGCCCGAGCGAGGCCTGCCAATGTTCGGCGAAGGCGCCGAGGTCGAGATCGACGAGCGCGCTGGCGCGGATTTCCTCATAATGAAGCTGGTCGATCACCCGCGCGAGCCCGTCGGCAAGCTGGAACGCCGCCGCGCCGCTGATCGCCGCCTCACCCGCAGGCGTATGCCGTTCGATCAGTTCGGCGAGCAGCAGGCGGCGGCGCAGCGGATCGATCGCGGGCGGGATCGGGTCGTCATCGATGGCGTCGAGCGCCAGCGCCACGCTTTCATCGAGGTCGGCGTCGCCGATCACCGCGAGGCGCGGCATCAGCAGGCCCTGCCCGCCCGCGCGCACGAACGCCGCCTGCACCGCGCTCCGCGCGCGGTTGCTCGGCAGCAGGATCAGCCCCTCGGCGAGACCGAGCGCCCCGTCGCCGTAGCGCGCGACGATCCCGGCCGCGAGCGCATCGGCAAACGCCCGGTGGACCGGGATGGAGCAAATGGTGGGTTGGCCGATCACAGCCATCAGGATTCCTTCGTCATCCCGGCGAAGGCCGGGATCTCACCCTATCGCCATGACGCACCGGCGAGATCCCGGCCTTCGCCGGGATGACGATCCGTGTCAAACCTCGCTCAGCGCCGCTTCGGTCGGCGCGATGCTCGCGGGGGTGCCGACGTCGAACCATTGCCCCATATGCGACAGGCCATAGAGCCGCCCCGCCGCAATCGCTCGTTCCCAGAGCAGCATGGTCGAGAAGGGGCCTTCGGGCGCGCCATCGAGGAAGCGGCGCGAGACGAGCTGGATGCCCGTATAGACGAAGGGCGCGACGCGCCCCGGTTTGCGGCGGCTGAGCCTGCCGTCGCCGTCCATATGAAAATCGCCGCGACCGCCGTGCCCCGTCGCGCTCGCCTGCCGGATGACGAGCAGCAGCGCGTCCATCCGCTCCCCGTCCCAATGGCGCGCAAGGTTCCGAATGCTGTCCTGCGGTCCGTCGGTCCAGATATTGTCGCTGTTGACGATCAGGATCGGGTCGCCGGTGAGCAAAGGCAGTGCCTTGACCATCCCGCCGCCGGTTTCGAGAAGCTGGCCGCGCTCGTCGGACACCGCGATGGTGAATTTCCGCTTCTGCGCCGCGAGATGCGCTTCGAGCGCATCGGCGAGATAATGGACGTTGACGACGACATGGCCGATCCCCGCCGCCTCGATCCGGTCGAGACTATGGTCGATCAGCGCCTTGCCCGCGACGCGCACCAGCGGTTTCGGCCGCGTCGCGGTGAGCGGGCGCATCCGCTTGCCGATCCCCGCGCCCATCACCATCGCGCTTTCGATTGTTGCACTCACGCCCATGCCTCCGCCCGTTTCGACGCGGGGACATTCTCATCGAACCATGTCCGCACCGCCGCAAGCGCCGGATGCGCCAGATCGCGTTCGAGCAGCCCCCACATGCGCGGCTGGAAGCGGCGATAGCCTTCCTTGCCGTCGCGCTTCCACAGCCGCACGAAGACGCCGAGGATGCGCGTGTTACGCTGCGCCGCGAGCGCCCAATAAGCGGCGCGGAACGCCTCGCCCTGTCCGGTCGCCGCGAGATAGCGATCGAGCATCGCCGCCTCGACCGCCGGGGTCACGTCGCGCCGCGCATCCTCGAGCACCGAGGCAAGATCATAGGCGGGATGGCCGACGAGCGCGTCCTGGAAATCGAGCAGGCCGTAATGCGCGATGCCGTCCCGCCCCGGCACCAGCATGATATTTTCGGCATGATAGTCGCGCAGCACGGTGACGCGCGGCAGGCCGTCGGCCTCGACCGGGGCCAGCACTTCTTCCCACGCGGCGCGGAACGCATCGCGGTCGACCTCCAGATCGAGCGCGGGGCAGTACCAGTCGGTGAACAGCATCACCTCATCGAGCCATTGCGCCAGCCCGTGTAACGGCAGTCCCGCCATCGGCGGCCGCGCGTGGAGGTGGACGAGCAGGTCGGTCACCCCCGCATAATGGTCCGCCTCGGCATCCGGCTTTGCGTCGAGCGTCTCGCGCAGGCGCACATCGCCGAAATCCTCGATCAGCAGCAGCCCTTGGTCGAGGTCGCGCGCAAGGATCGCCGGCGCGGTCAGCCCCAGCGCGCAAAGAAATTCGGCGACCGCAATGAAGGGTCGCGGATCCTCATGCGGCGGCGGCGCGTCCATCAGCACCGCCTGCCGTCCCTCGCCGACGACGCGAAAATAACGGCGGAAAGAGGCGTCCCCCGCCAGCGGCAATATCTGGGCGTCGCCCCAGCCGTGCGCGGCCAGGAAAGCCGGGGCGTGGGCGGGCGGAATCATCGGAGCGGCCATCGCGCCTCCCAAGCCGCAGGCACTTCGGCTGTCAAGACACGGGCGTCGCCGCTGCCCGAAATCGTCAGCATCAGCGCGTCCGACCACCCCTGCGTGCCGAGCCGTTCGGGCCATTCGATCAGCAGCGCACCGTCGTAGAGATAATCGTCGAGCCCGAGCTCGATCAGCTCGTCCTCACTCTCGATGCGATAGAGATCGACATGCGCGATGGGTAGATCGACCTCGGGCGGCGCATAGGGCTGAACGATCGCGAAGGTCGGGCTCGGCGCCTCGCCCGCCAGCCCCCGCGTCTTCAGCATCGCGCGCGCCAGCGTCGTCTTCCCCGCGCCTAGATCGCCCGACAGCAGCACGACATCGCCGGGCGCCAGCGCGCCGCCGATCGCGGCGCCGATGCGCCCGGCTTCGTCGAGGTTATAGGGGCGATGGAATTGCATGGCGGTTTTGCAACAGATTCGCGCAGAGGCGCAGAGTCCGCAGAGAAGACGGTGAAGATTCACGCGGAGACGCAGAGACGCGGAGAGAAGAACACGGGCCGCCAGGCCCTTTATTATCACAATGGGCGCGCCCGGATGCGAGGTCGAATGTAAAGAGCCGCTTCGCGGCAAACACAACATCTCCGCGTCTCCGCGTCTCCGCGTGAACAAGAATCTCTGCGCCTCTGCGCGAATCTCTCCTCTGCGCAGGCAAGGACACCCCTACCCACCCCGCGGCAGGCTGATGCGCACCAGTGTCCCCTGCCCCTTTTCGCTCATCACCTCCATCGTCCCGCCGTGCGCGGCGACAAGCTGGCGGGCGAGAGCAAGGCCGATGCCGCCGCTTTGCGTCCCCGCCTGCGTGCCCTTGGTGACCGCGGCGACGGTGTCGGGCATTCCCGGCCCATTGTCGGAGACGACGATTTCGACGTGCTCGCCGTCTCCCTCGGCGTGGAGCAGGACGCGGCCACCGCTGCGCTTCGCGGGCGCGGTGAAGCGGATCGCATTGTCGAGCAGCCCGGCGACGAGCCGCGACAGGCGCGGCGCGTCACCCTCGATTGTCCCGAGCCCTTCGGCAAGCTGACCCGCAAGCTCGATCTTCTCGGCCTTTGCAAACTCCTTCGCGTCGGCAAGCGCGCTTTCGAGCAGCGCGCGGACGTCGACCGCCGCGCGCTCGACGGCCAGCGTCCCCGCCTCGCCCTGCGCGAGGTCGAGCACATTGTCGATCTGCCGCCCGAGTACCGCGACCGAATCCATGATCGCGTCGACATAGGCCTTGGCGGGCGCGGGCAGTTCGCCGGCATAGCCCGCCTGCAGCATCTCGCCGAAACCGCCGATCGAGGTCAGCGGGGTGCGCAGCTCATAGCTCATCCGCGACAGGAAGGCGGTCTTGACCTTGTCGGCGGCTTCGAGCGCTTCGTTGCGCTCGCGCAGCGCGCCTTCCATCTTCCGGCTCGCGGTGATGTCGAGCATGATCAGCAGCGCGTTACCGTCGGGCAGCGGGATCGAGGCGAAGTCGAAATGGCGCCCGTCGGCGAAGCGGATTTCGCCCGCGCGCTGCGTGCGTTCGAGCGTCGCCGCGCGGATCACCTCCTGGACGATGCTGATCTGGTTCGGCTTGGCGAGCCGGTCGGCCAGCCCGCCCATCAGCGCATCGACGCGCGGATGCGCCGCGAGCTTATGCTCCTCGATATTCCAGAGCCGGCGGAAGCGCTGGTTCCAGAGGTGAAGCCGGCCGTCGGGCGCGAACACCGCGATCGCCTCGAACAGATTGTCGAAGGTCGCGGTGCGGACGCGGAGCAGCGTGTCGCGCGCGCCCGCAAGCTGCACCTGCTCGGTCTTGTCCTCGGCGATCAGCAGCAGGCCGCCGTCGGGGGTCGGCTGCGCGACGACGTGCAGGTGGGTGCCGTCGCGGAGCAGCCAATCCTCCTCGCTCGCCTCGGCGCGCGCGAACCAGTCGACATGCGCCTGCCGCCATTCGGGATAGTCGCGCACCTCGGGCGTGCGCCCGCTCTCGCGCCACGCATCGAGTAGCCGCGCAAAGGGCGGCGCCTCGGCGACCTCATCGGCGTCGAGCGCGAAGAAGCGGCGGAACGGCAGATTGGCGAAGACGAGGCCCTGGTCGGGGCCGAATTGCGCGACCGACGCCGACAGCCGGTCGAGCAGTTCGCGCTGGGTATCGACGAAGCGCCGGTGCGCGCCGCGCTCGCTTTCGAGTTCCTGGATGTCGATCGCATAGCCGGCGATGCCGATCATCCGCCCGCCCTCGGGCGCCAGCGGCACGTCGACGACGCGCATGATCCGCCGCTCGCCCTCGATCGTGACCGGCACGGTGCGCTGCTGCGCCGATCCGGCGTCGCGCGCCGCCTCGGCCGCGTCGGTCGCGCTCACCCCGGCGACCGGCTCGCACAGCTCGACGCCGGCGTCGATCACCGCCGCCGCGCTCTTCGCCTCGACCGCGCGAACATAGGCGCCGTTGACGAGCGCGAGGCGCATGTCGGGCTCGCGGAACCACATCGGGAAGGGCGCCGCCTCGATCAGCCCCGACAGCGCCGCGAAGGCGGCCATCGCCTCGTCGCGCTCGCGCCGCGCCTCGGCCAGCGCCTGCTGCCCGTCGGTCGCGTCGCTGATCCACAGCAGGACGCTGCCCGGCCCGCCGACCGCCTGCGGCGCCGCGGCGCCGTGGAACACGATCGTCCGGTTGCCGCCGACGGGTTTGAGGCTCAGCATAAAGGGCTTGGCACCGCGCTGCGCGCCGAGGATCGCCTGGCGAAGCTGCTCATGCTCGGGCTGGCCGAGCCCCGCGTCGAGCCCGCGCAGTTCGTCGAAATTGCGCGGCCCGCGATCGAGCCCGAGCCACAGGCCGAGCCGCTCGCTCGCCTCGATCCGCCAGTCGGCGCGGACGACGACGGGAAGCTGCGGCGACGCCTCGATCAGGCTGGCGAGCCGGTCGGTCTGCCCCGCGACGAACGCCGACCGCCGCTGCATCGCAATCCCGCGCCCGACCGCCCACAGCCCGGTGAGCAGCCACAGCGCCGCGAACAGGCCGAGGGCGAAGAGCAGCCCCGGGGAAAGCGTGTCGCTCATCCCGCTTCAAATCCTCGCGTGTCCGGCTCCCGCGCGTGCATGGTGCCAAGCCCTAGAGGCGATGGCGGGAGGTTTCAATCGCATGTCGGCGCCGATCGCCGCGCACGGGCGTCCGATGGGCGCGATGTCCACAGCTTCGTCATTGCGAGGAGCCGAAAGGCGACGCAGCAATCCAGAGTAGGCGCAAACCGCTCTGGATTGCTTCGCTCCGCTCGCAATGACGAGGGGGGTGGAGGCGAACAGCCGCCGCCCCGCTTGATCAATACCGGTAATGATCGGGCTTGAACGGCCCCTCGACCGGCACGCCGATATAATCGGCCTGCTTCTGGGTCAGCTTGCTCAGCTTCACGCCCAGCTTCTCGAGGTGCAGCGCCGCGACCTTTTCGTCGAGGTGCTTGGGCAGGACATAGACGTCGTTGCCATATTGCTCGCCCTTGGTGAACAGTTCGATCTGCGCCAGCACCTGGTTGGTGAAGCTCGACGACATCACGAACGACGGGTGGCCCGTCGCGCAGCCGAGGTTCACGAGGCGGCCCTTGGCGAGGACGATGATCTGCTTGCCGTCGGGGAATTCGACGAGGTCGGTGCCCGGCTTGACCTCGGTCCACTTATAGTTGGCGAGCGCCGCGATCTGGATCTCGCTGTCGAAGTGGCCGATGTTGCAGACGATCGCCATCGGCTTCATCGCCGCCATATGCTCGGCGGTGATGACGTCGGCGTTGCCGGTCGCGGTGACGAAGATGTCGGCACGCTCGACCGCTTCGTCCATCGTCACGACCTCATAGCCCTCCATCGCCGCCTGCAGCGCGCAGATCGGGTCGATCTCGGTGACGAGCACGCGCGCGCCGCCGTTGCGAAGCGAAGCCGCCGATCCCTTGCCGACGTCGCCGAAGCCCGCAACCGCGGCGATTTTGCCCGCCAGCATCACGTCTGTGGCGCGGCGGATCGCGTCGACCAGCGATTCCTTGCAGCCATAAAGATTGTCGAACTTCGACTTGGTGACGCTGTCGTTGACGTTGATCGCCGGGAAGGGCAGCTCGCCCTTCTTCGCGATGTCGTAGAGGCGGTGGACGCCGGTCGTCGTTTCCTCCGACACGCCCTTCAGCGCCTTGACGGTCTTGGTGAGGTAGCCGGGGTTCGCGGCGACGAACGCCTTCAGCGCGCGCTGGAACTCGACCTCCTCCTCATTCTCGGGCGGCGGCAGGGTGGCGCCGGCCTCGAGCTTCGCGCCCCACAGCGCGAACATGGTGGCGTCGCCGCCGTCGTCGAGGATGATGTTCGCGGTCGTGTCGCCCCAGTCGAAGATGCGGCCGACATAGTCCCAATAATCGGCGAGGCTTTCGCCCTTCACCGCGAAGACCGGCGTCCCGCCCGCGGCGATCGCGGCGGCGGCATGATCCTGGGTCGAGAAGATGTTGCACGTCGCCCAGCGGACGTCGGCGCCCAATGCCTTCAGCGTCTCGATCAGCACCGCGGTCTGGATCGTCATGTGCAGCGAGCCGGTGATGCGCGCGCCCTTCAGCGGCTGCGCCGCGCCATATTCGGCGCGCAGCGCCATCAGGCCGGGCATTTCGGTTTCGGCGATCGCGATTTCCTTGCGACCGAAGTCGGCAAGAGAGATGTCGGCGATCACATAGTCACGGGTGTCGGCGGCGAGAGTAGCCACGAGATAATCTCCAGTCAGGCGAGGTCGACCGCAGGCGAGCGGCCACGAAATTTGCCCGGCGCCCTATCCGAAAGCGCCGCCTGGATCAAATATAAACTTTTCTTTATATCCTCAAGACCCGAACCGTCCGCGGTCGTGCTTTCGGCACGATTCGGCGGCCGCCAATCGGCGGCGACGCGAAAATAAATTTTCCGCGGGCGCAATTGTGACAGCCCGCTGCCACCCTTTGTGACAGCGAGTCGCCGCGGCCAAGATTCTGAAAATCATGACCTTATAATGCGCCTAGCGATGAGCTTAGGATGCTTTTGTGACAACAATGTTGCAAAACCCTGGGAATATTGACTTTTTGCGGCGCGAGCAGGAAAATTGCCTCACGTTTTCGGGGAGATGGAAACCATGAAGAAAATCCTGCTGCCGCTTGCCGCCCTTGCCTTTTCCGGCGCGATCGCAGGCCCAGTCGCGGCGCAATCGATCGTCGTGAGCGGCGGCGACGCCAGCGACCTGTCGCCGCTGTCGGTCGCCTATGACGAATTGCAGGCCGGCCGCAACGCAGCCGCGGTCGACAAGCTGACGCACAGCGCGATCGATGCGCGCGACCCGTCGCGGCTGATCAACCTCGGCACCGCTTATGCGCGTCTGGGACAAGCGGCCGACGCCGCCACCGCCTATGAAGCCGCGATCGCCAGCCCGATCCGCTACGACGTCGAACTGGCGAGCGGAACCTATATGGATTCGCGCTGGGCCGCCCGCACCGCGCTCGCCAACCTCAACGAAGGCAAGCCGCTGCTCGCACTGGCGCGGTAGCAGGCCGTCGTCCCCGCGAAGGCGGGAGCGACGTCAGGCCTCGCCGCCTTCGGTCGTCAGCAAGCGGGCGTCCACTCCCGCTTCGGCGAACGCCGCCTGCCAGCGACTGGTGGGCGGCGTTTCGAATATCACGCTGTCGCTGCCCGGGGTGACGTGCCAGCCGTGGCGGACCATCTCCTCTTCGAGTTGCCCCGGCGACCAGCCGGCATAGCCGAGCGCGACCAGCCATTGTGCCGGACCGCGCCCCTCGCCGATCGCGCGCAAGATGTCGTGCGAGCTCGACACCATCCAGCGATCGGCGACCTGCACCGCGCCTTCGCCGCCCCAATCGCGGCTGTGGATCACGAAGCCGCGCGACGGCTCGACCGGCCCGCCAAGGAAAACCGGCTGATCGAGCGGCTCGTCATGTCCAATCTCGAGCTGGTCGAGCACCGCGCCGACGGTCATGCCATCGATCGGGTCGGCGACCCCGATCCCCATCGCGCCCTCCTCGTCATGGCTGATCATCGCAATCACCGCATGGGCGAAACGAGGGTCGCCGATGCCCGGCAGCGCGAGCAGCAACTGGCCGGTGAAGAAAGGCGGCGCGGTGTCCATGGGCCTACAATGCCCCGTGCGGTAAAAAGGGTCCAGCGCCATATTTCCCCGAATTGGGATGGCCGCGCTTGACTCCAGCCCGCCGGGCCCCAATGTCGCGCCAACCGAAATCCCCTCAACGAAAGGATGCCAAGATGACGATCCAGACCGGCGACAAGCTGCCCGAAGCGACCTTCGTGAAGGTCACCGACAACGGCCCCGAGCAGGTGAACGCCGCCGATTACTTCAAGGGCCGCAAGGTCGCGCTCTTCTCGGTTCCCGGCGCTTTCACTCCGACTTGCTCGGCCAAGCATCTGCCGGGCTTCGTCGACAAGGCCGACGAGCTCAAGGCCAGGGGCGTCGATGAAATCGTCTGCACCGCGGTCAACGACGCCTTCGTGATGGGCGCCTGGGCGAAGAGCGCGAACGCTAGTGACAGCGTCACCATGCTCGCCGACGGCAACGGCGCCTTCGCCGACGCGGTCGGGCTGACGATGGACGGCACCGCGTTCGGCATGGGCAAGCGCGGCCAGCGTTTCTCGATGATCGTCAACGACGGCGTCGTCGAACAGCTCAACGTCGAGGCCCCCGGCGAATTCCGCGTGTCGAGCGCCGACCATATGCTCGAGCAGCTCTGAGAATTTTGAGGGGCGGCACGACGGCGCGCCGCCCCTTCCCTTTTGTCACATTTTCGTGCAACAGCGTCGCGATGACATCACACTCATCGAACGATCAGACCAGCACCGACCCCACCGCCCCCGTTGACGATATCGTCGAGGGCATCATCGCCGAACTTCAGGACAAGTTCCGCGCGTCGGTTTCCAACCTCAAATCCGCCATCGCCGCCTATGTCCGCGACGGTACGCTACCCCCGGCCGATGCCGCGGCGACCGGCCTCTTCGACTATCCCGCGATCCGCCTCACCACAACCGGCGAGCAGCGCGAGGGGCAGAAGGGGCATAATCTTTCCTTCGGCCGCTTCGAGCACGCGGGCGTGTTCGTCACCACCGTCACCCGCCCCGACCTGTTCGCCGATTATCTGCGCGATCAGCTTTTGCTGCTGGCGCGCCATTACGACATCACGCTCGAAGTGACGCGCACCGGGCAGCAGATCCCCTTCCCCTATGTGCTCGACGCCAGCGACGGGTCCGACATGGGCGGGGTCACCCCGCTCGAACTCGCGCGCCATTTCCCGACCACCGAACTCGCCGACATCGGCGACGAGCTCGCCGACGGGCTGTTCGGCGCCGACCCCACCAAGCCGCAGCCGCTCGCGCTGTTCGATGCGCTGCGCACCGATTTCAGCCTCGCGCGACTGCGCCATTACACCGGCACCGCGCCCGAGCATTTCCAGCGCTATATCCTGTTCACCAACTATCACCGCTATGTCGACGAATTCGTCGCCTGGGCGGCCTCGCAGGTCGGGCAGGGCCGCTATACCGCGCTCGCCGGCGCCGCGGGTCTCTATGTCGACCGGCCGGGCGTCAACGCCAGCGCGCTCGTCGCCGACAGCGCGTGGCGGCGGCACCAGATGCCCGCCTATCATCTGATCGCCCCCGACGGCGCGGGCATCACGCTCGTCAACATCGGCGTCGGCCCCGCCAACGCCAAGACGATCTGCGACCATCTCGCGGTCTTGCGGCCCGAGGCGTGGCTGATGATCGGCCATTGCGGCGGCCTCAGACCCAGCCAGCGGATCGGCGACTATGTCCTCGCCCACGCATACCTGCGCGACGATCATATCCTCGACGCGGTGCTGCCCCCCGAAATCCCGATTCCCGCGATCGCCGAGGTCCAGCTCGCGCTCGCCAGCGCCGCTGAAGCGGTATCGGGCGCCAGCGGTGCCGACCTCAAGAAACGGATGCGCACCGGCACCGTCGTCACCACCGACGACCGCAATTGGGAACTGCGCTATACCGACAGCGCGCTGCGCTTTTCGCAGTCGCGCGCGATTGGCATCGACATGGAGTCGGCGACGATCGCCGCGCAGGGCTATCGCTTCCGCGTCCCCTACGGCACCCTGCTCTGCGTCAGCGACAAGCCGCTTCACGGCGAATTGAAGCTGCCGGGGCAGGCCAACCGCTTCTACGAGGAAGCGATCGCCGCGCACCTCCAGATCGGCATCCGCGCCTGCGAGACGATGCGCGATGAAGGCGCCAAGCTCCACAGCCGCAAGCTGCGCGCGTTCAACGAGCCGCCGTTCCGCTAAGCGTCGCACCAGTGAAGGGGCCCGGTAGGACTAGATTCGTTTAGTCCGTTCGTGTCAGTGACAGATCATCATATTCCGCCAATGGGAGAGGAACCCCGATGACGAACGCACCCCCCACCCTCTCACGCTCCATCGCCGGCCGCGTCGCGATCGTCACCGGCGCGGCGAGCGGCATGGGCCGCGCGACCGCGCTGCTGCTCGCGAGCGAAGGCGCGAAGGTCGCGGTCACCGACCTCGACCTTGCCGCCTGCGAAACCGTCGCGGCCGAAGCGGGCGATAACGCCAGGGCCTTCGCACTCGACGTCGCCGACGGCGAGGCGATCAGGCGCACCGTCGCCGCCATCGCCGATCATTTCGGCGGCATCGACATCCTCATCAACAACGCCGGGGTATCGAGCTTCTGTCCGCTCGATGCCGACGACTATGAGGCGATCTGGCACCGGGCGATCGCCGTGATGCTGACCGCGCACCAGCGCATGGTGCGCGCCGCGCTGCCGTGGCTCCGCCGGAGCGACGCCGCGCGCATCGTCAACATCGCCTCGACCGAAGGGCTCGGCGCGACGCCGGGCGACACCCCCTATGTTGCCGCCAAGACCGGGGTCACAGGATTGACCCGCGGCCTCGCGGTCGACCTCGGCAAGGAGGGGATCACCGTCAACTGCATCTGCCCCGGCCCGATCCGCACCGGCATGACCGACAAGGTGCCCGAGGAGGACAAGGCGGTGTTCGCGAAACGCCGCACCGCGCTCCGCCGCTATGGCGAGCCCGAGGAGGTCGCGCATGTGACGCTCGGTCTCGTGCTTCCCGCCGCCAGCTACATCACCGGCGCGGTGATCCCGGTCGATGGCGGACTGATGGCGCGTAACGCCTGAATAACACAGACTTAATTGCCGAAACGCCCGAATTTCGGCATTTTTATGCAGTCTGTCCGATCGGCTGAACCGTGCAAAGCGCTCGACAATCCGCGCAACTCTGCGCCCTGCCGGGAGTATTCCTGTGCCGGAAGGGGCCCGTAAATTGCGAAGCCCTGCCGACCCAATTGAAGGAGAGCTTATGGGTGCCGTTTCCAAAAATTCGCGAATCCTGTTGCTGACCATGCTCGCCGGGGCGGCGACGGTCGGCTTCGCCGCGCAGGCGCAGGACGCGCCCGAGCGCGACGCCGTGATCGTCAACGGCGAGCCGATCCCCGATCCGGCCACGATGGCCAAGGGACCCGAGATAGAAGGCATTATCTCGGCGCGCAGCGACGGCATGATGCAGGTCACGACCGCCGACGGCACCGACACGGCGATCGCTATCGGCGACAACACCAAGATCAAGGGCAGCGGCGGCTTTCTGGGCCTCAGCCGCAGCAAGCTCGCTGCGGACTCGCTGCTCAACGGCCTGCCCGTCTCGGTCGAGACCCTGCAGTGGAGCGGCGGCCTGCTCGCGAGCCAGGTCGAACTCAAGAGCAAGGATCTGCGCACCGCGTCGATGATCCGCACCGGCACCAACCAGCGTTTTGCCGAACAGACGGCGGCAACCGAGGCGCTGCGCGGCCGCGTCGGCGATATCGACCAATATAATATCAAGGGCACGACGAACGTGAACTTCGATACCGGCAAGGCGGTGCTGTCGTCGCAGGCGAAGGCCGACCTCTGTGCCGCGGCAACCCAGGCCGAGGGGATGGACAACGCCCTGCTGCTCGTCATCGGCTACACCGATTCGCGGGGCAGCCAGGAATATAATCAGGCGCTCAGCGAAAAGCGCGCCAGCGGCGTCGTCAATTATCTTCAGCAGGCCTGCGGGTGGAAACCCTATCGCATGTTGACCCCGACCGGGATGGCCGAAGCCGATCCGGCGGCGGACAACAGCACCCCCGAAGGCATGGCGCAGAATCGCCGCGTTGCGGTGAACATCATGGTCAGCAAGGCCGTCGACGGGATTTAAGATGGCGCGGGGTGGGCTTTCGCTCACCCCCACCCTTCTTTTCGTCACCCCGGATCAAGTCCGGGTGACGAAAGAAAGAAACTCACGCGCGACCGCGGTCAGACATACATGCCCTCCCGCAGATTGATGCCGTGCTCGATCCAGACCTTGAGCGCGCAGAGCATCTGCGACCAACCCTGACAATTGCCATAGGAGGCGCCGAGCGCCCCCTGATTCTCGCGCCAGCCCTCCTCGGCGATCTCGACAAGGGTGCGCCCGTCATCCAATCCCTTGAAGCTCATTGTCACGCGGGTGCGATAATCGGCGTCTTTCATCTCGCCGCCCTCGACATTCGGCGCCTCGCCTTCATTCGCCTGCCATTCCAATATGATCTTCTCGTCGGGCACGACCTCGATCACATGGACCGGGAAGGCGCCGGGGAAGTCGTGGAAATCCCACTCCACCGTCGCGCCGGTTTCAAGCCGCCCTTTCGCGCCGCCGGTTGTGAAATAGTGCGACAGCTTCGCGGGATCGGCGACCGCCTCGAACACTTCGTGCACCGGCTTAGCGATCCGCGCCGCGACTCGGAATTTCAGTTCCATGACCAGTCTCCGCTTGAGTCGCATCCTTTTATGTTATATTTATATAACATGTCAATTCACGACTCGTTCGACGCGACCTTCAAGGCGCTCGCCTCGCCGATCCGGCGACAGATTCTCGACGATCTGAAAGAGCAGCCGCTCACCACGGGAACGCTGTGCAGCCATTTCGCCGACGTTGACCGCTGCACGGTGATGCAGCATCTGAAGGTGCTGGAGGATGCGGGGCTGGTAATCGCCGAACGCCGCGGCCGCGAGCGCTGGAATCATCTCAACGCGATGCCGATCCAGGACATCCACGACCGCTGGATCGGCCCGCACGCGGCGGCAGCCGCGGCGCGACTGGCGCGGTTCAAGCAGGCAGTGGAGGCGCGGTGAAGCCGGGGGACGGCGGGTTTCGACCGGAAGCCGACCTATCTTCTCCCCTCCCTGCAAGGGAGGGGGCGGGGGTGGGTGGCCGCCGAAGGCGGCGCTCTTCCTTCCGGCTCGCTACGCTCGCTACCCACCCCTAACCCCTCCCTTGCAGGGAGGGGAATATCCGCTTCCCACCCCAAAGCCGACACTCGCGCTTACGCATGAAAAAGACCGGGAAGTCGCCTCCCCGGCCCCTGTCACTGCGCCTTGACCGCGCTCACCAGCCCGACGGATGCCCCTTGTTCTGCTCGTCGAGCCACTTCTTCAGCGGCGCGAAATAGTCGGCCATCGCGCGGCCCGACATCTCGCGGCTGCCGGTGAAGGCCTCCAGCGCATCGGGCCACGGCTTCGACGCGCCCATTTCGAGCATCGCGTTCAATTTCGCGCCGACCGCCTTGTTGCCGTAGAAGGAGCAACGGTGGAGCGGCCCCTTCCACCCCGCCTGCTTGCACGCAGCCTGATAGAATTGGAACTGCAGCACGCGAGCGAGGAAATAGCGCGTGTAGGGGGTGTTGCCCGGAATATGATATTTGGCGCCTGCGTCGAACGCATTCGCTGGCCGCTCGCCCGGCGGAACGATACCCTGATATTCGCGGCGAAGGTCGGTCCACGCCTTGTTATAGTCGGCGGGTTTGATCGACCCGTCGAACACGCCCCAGCGCCAGCGGTCGACGAGCAGGCCGAACGGCAGGAAGGCGACCTTGTCCATCGCCTGCCGCAGCAGCAGGCCGATATCCTTGTCGGCGCTCGGCACCTTCGATTTGTCGAGCAGGCCGATGTCGACCAGATATTGCGGCGTGATCGACAGCGCGACGAAATCGCCGATCGCCTCGTGGAAGCCGTCGTTCGCGCCGTTCAGATAGAGGAACGGCTGCTTGTTGTAGGCGCGCTGGTAATAATTGTGACCGAGTTCGTGGTGGATGGTGACGAAATCGTCGGCATTCACCTTGATGCACATCTTGATGCGGACGTCGTCCTTGTTGTCGACGTCCCACGCCGAAGCGTGGCAGACGACTTCGCGGTCGGCGGGCTTCAGGAACTGGCTGCGTTTCCAGAACGTCTCCGGCAGCGGCGCGAAGCCGAGCGAGGAATAGAAATTCTCGCCCGCCTTGACCATGTCGAGCGGCTTCTTGCCCTTTTCCTGGAGCAGGTCGCCGATGTCGTAGCCGAGGTCCCCGGTGCCGGCAGGCGCGACGAGCGGGTAGATATTGCCCCATTCCTGCGCCCACATATTGCCGAGCAGGTCGGCGCGGATCGGGCCGGTCTTGGGCTGCACCGCGTCGCCATATTTCTCGTTCAGTTTCCAGCGGACATAGGTGTGGAGCGCCACATAAAGCGGCTTCATGTCCTGCCAGATCTTCTCGGTCAGCTTCGCGAATTCCTCGGGCGGCATGTCGTAGCCCGAGCGCCACATCGCGCCGGTGTCGGCGAAGCCCAGCTCCTTCGCGCCTTCGTTCGCGATGCCGACCATCTTGGCATAATCGTCCTTCATCGGTGTGCCGACATTGTCGTGCCAGCTCGTCCACATCTCGGCATATTCGGCGGGCGTATGCTTCAGATTGCCCATTTCGGCCTCGATGTCGGAGCCCGAGATTTCCTTGCCGTCGAGCGTGCCGCGACCCTTGCCATATTGCGATTGCAGGTCGGTCGCGATCGTGTTGAGTTCGGCCGCGGCACCCGGCGTCGTCGGCGCGGGCAGCACGATGCCGGTGCGCAATATGTCGAGCTTGCGCTTCGTCTCGGCACTGAGCCCCGCGACGTTCATGAACTTGGCCGCCTCGAGCGCATATTTGACCGACTTCTCAGTGCCGATCGCGTTGATCCGCGCCGCCATCGCGTCGGTGTCCTCGGTGATATAGGTCGCGTTGACCCAGTTCACCTGGCTGCCCTCGACCGTATAATCGAACAGATCCTTCTCGACCGCAGCGATGAAGGCGTCGGCATCAGCAGCGGTCGGAGCCGCGGCCGGCGCGGCGGCGGGGGCCGTCTGGGCAAGAGCGGGGGCCGCCACCGCGAGCGACAGGGCCAGCGACAGCGTGGAAATCATGGCTTTCATGGGGTGCGTCCTCTGATGTTTCATGCGCTCTCTGGCGCGATGGCGCGCAATCTGGACCGCGCGGCGGACAGGGTCAAGCCGTGAGGAAAGCCGCGATCGCCTCGCCCAGTTCGGGGCGCGTGACACTCGACATATGGGTGCCGGGGATCGTGGTGAGCCGCGCGTCGGGCAGCACCGCGACCAGTTCCTCGGCCGAACCATTGTCCTGATCCTGATCGCCGCAGACGACCAGAGTCGGCATCGTCAGCGCCGCCAGCATCTCGGGCGTCGTGTCGGTGAAGCTGTCCAGCAGCAAGCGCGCCGCGACGCGGTCGATCTTCATCGTCTTCATGAACTGGATCGACATCCAGGTATCGTCGCCGCGCTTCGCACTCTCATAGTCGGCGATGACGCGCTGGAAGAATTGCCCGCGCTTCGCCCAGCCGGCGAGCCCCGCGAGCCCCATGCCGCCGAGGATCAGCCGCCGCGGCCGCATCCCCGCGACCACCGCGCGCACGCTAGTCCGCGCGCCGAGCGAAAAGCCGCCGAGGTCGAAATCGGCGAGACCCAGATGCGCGACCAGATCCTCAAGATCCCGCACCAGCACGTCGGGCGGATAATGCTCGGGCTCGTGCGGCGCGTCGCTCGATCCATGGACGCGCAGGTCGGGCATGATGACGCGGTAGCCCGCCGCGGCGACGCACGCGGCGGTGCCGAACTTGATCCAGTTGACCTCGGCGTTCGAGAACAGGCCGTGGAGAAGCAGGATCGGCGCCCCTTCGCCCATTTCGCGCCACGCCAGCCGCACGCCGTCGCGCGCGTCGAAAAATTGCGGTTCGATGGTCATGGGCAGCCTTTATCTGCGGAGGCGGGGCAAGGGCAAGACGGGCGAATTGCGCGCAGAGGGCAGGGTGCGCGAAGAAGAATAGGGTTCACGCGGAGGCGCGGAGCCGCGGAGAAGAAAGATCCGGGCCGGCAGGCCACCTGCTATCGCTCAGGGTTCGGCCGAAAGCGAGGCGGAAGAGAAAAGCCGCTTCGCGGCGAACGCAATCTCTCCGCGTCTCCGCGTGAACCGAAAATCTCTGTAGCGTCTGCGCGAAACTCCGCTATCGCGCCCGCAGCCCCTTCTGCTCCATCCGCCATTTCGCCAGCTCGATGCGGTCCTGTCCGAAGAAAGGTTCACCATCGAAAACCAATGTCGGCACGCCCCAATGTCCCGCGAGTTCGAGCGCGAGCTGGTTCGCCGCGATTTCGGTGTCGAGCGACTCGGCATCCTCCACCACCTCGGCGTCGAGCTCGGCAAGATCGAGCCCCGCGCGCTGCGCAGCGCCGGCGAGATGATCGCCGAGATGCCAGTCCTGCGCGCCGCCCCAGATGAGCTGCGCCACCTCGTGGCAGAAAGCGAGGCTCTTGCCGCGCCGCGACGCCGCCTGGCCGAGGCGGGTCAGGCGGTAGATATAGGGCTGCTCCTCCGCAATCGCGCGCGTCGCGACATTCTGGACGATCGGGTCGGGCCGCGGCGGGCCGAAAGGAATGCCGTGGAACTGCGCGACGCGGATCATGTCGCGCATCGTATAGCTCAGCCAGTTCGGGTGATTGCGCTCGAAGAAATCGGGCTGGCGGATCGCGAGCGGATAGACCGGGCGCAGATCGATCGTCAGGTCGTGGCTCGCCGCGAGCGCGCGGTAGCGGCCGATCGCCAGATAGGAATAGGGCGAGCGAAAGGACCAGAAAAGGTCGGCGGTCAGGGTCATGGCACGCATAGTGCCGAAAATAGCCGACGGCGCAAGCACCCCTGTCGGGAAATTTTACACCATATCAGATGTTTCGCAGATGCAGCAAAGTTGCGATTGAATATAATAGCATCTGCTACTATATGCGCCACCATGAACGAAACGATCGGCTTCCTGCTGAACGACAGCGCGCGGCTGTATCGCCGCGCCTTCAACGCGCGCACGAAAGCCAGCGGGATCACCGCACTGCAATGGCGGCTGATCACCTATCTCAAGCGGCATGAGGGAATCCGGCAGGGACCGCTCGCCGAGCTGATCGAGGTCGAGCCGATCACCCTGTCGCGGATGGTCGACCGGCTCGCCGAAGCCGGGCTGGTCGAGCGCCGCGCCGACCCGACCGACCGCCGCGCCTGGCGGCTCTACCTGACCGCGCGCGCCGCCGACCTGCTCCACTCGGTCCGCCGCACCGCCGAAGTGCTGAACGACGAAGCTACCGAAGGCCTGACCCCCGCCGAACGCGAACAGCTCGCGGTGCTCGTCGAGCGGGTGCGCGCCAATCTCTCCCGCCGCGAATGCCTGAAAGAAGCCCTGTAATGGACCAGCTCTCCCCTTCCCGCACCAAGGCCGAGGACGCGCGGCCAAAAGCGCTGCCCAAGGCTGACCCGGTGCCGGCGGCGGCAACTCCCGCGGCCGAAGCCGGGATGGAGGAGAAGGCGTCGTGGCGCACCCGCGCGCTGATGTTCGGCGTGCCGCTGCTTCTCGCGGTCGCGGGCGGCGCCTGGTGGCTGACCAGCGGCGGGTCGGTGTCGACCGACAACGCCTATGTCCAGATGGACAAGGTGTCGGTCGCGGCCGAGGTCGGCGGCCTGATCACCGAAGTCGCGGTACGCGAGGGGCAGGAGGTGCAAAAGGGCCAGCTTCTCTTCCGCATCGACGGCCATCCCTATGCGCTGACCGTCGCGCAGGCGAGCGCCGCGATCGACGCCGCCAAGGTCGACGTCGGCAATCTGTCGGCGAGCCTCGCCTCGACCAGCGTCGACATCAGGGCGGCGCAGGAAGCGGTCGGTTTCGCCGAATCGAATTTCGCGCGGCAGGCGGCGCTGATGGAAAAGGGCTTCACCACCAAGGCCGCCTATGACGCCTCGAAGCACGCCGTCGAACAGGCACGCGCCAGCCTCGGCCAGGCGCGCGCCGACGCGGCCGAGGCCCGCGCCAAGCTCGCGACCGGTGCCGGCGGCATCAATCCGCAGGTCGAGGCGGCGAAGGTCCAGCGCGCGCAGGCCGAGGTCAATCTCGGCCGCACCGAAGTGCGCGCGCCGAGTGCCGGCCGCGTCGCCGAATCGGATCGCCTCCAGCTCGGCCAGATGATGGTCGCGGGGCTGCCCGCGGTGACGCTGGTCGACACCGCGCATCCGTGGGTCGACGCCAATTTCAAGGAAACCGACCTCGCCCATATGTGCGCGGGGCAGCGCGCCGAAATGCGCTTCGACGCCTATCCGGGCCTCGTCGTGCGCGGCCACGTCCAGACGATCGGCGCGGGCACGGGCAGCGAATTTTCGGTGCTGCCGGCGCAGAATGCGACCGGCAACTGGGTCAAGGTGACGCAGCGCGTCCCCGTCCGCATCGCTTTCGACGAGGTCGCCAAGCGCCCGATGATCGCGGGCCTGTCGACCGAGGTGAAGGTGATCACGTCGGACGGCTGCAAATAAGCCCCGCCTGATGGCCAGCCGCGCCCTTCCTCGCCGCCGCGCCGCGCCCGCGGCGACGGTCGTTCACGAGGACCGCCCGCTCTACGAGCAGGTGCGCTATCGCGGCCTCCTGACCGTCGCCGTCATGGGCGCGTCGGTGATGCAGATTCTCGACACGACGATCGCCAACGTCGCCATCCCGCACATGCAGTCGAGCCTCGGCGCGACGAGCGAGACGGTGAACTGGGTACTGACCAGCTATATCATCGCCTCGGCGGTCGCGATGCCGATCACCGGCTGGCTGGCCGACAAGGTCGGGCGGCGGGCGCTGTTCCTCGGCGCGGTGATCGGCTTCATCATCGCCTCGATGGCGTGCGGCGCGGCGCAGAATCTGGAGGAGATGGTGATCTTCCGCTTCCTTCAGGGGATCAGCGCCGCCTTCATCGGCCCCCTGTCGCAATCGGTGATGCTCGACATCAACCCGCCCGAGCGCCACGCGCGCGCGATGTCGATCTGGGGCATGGGAATCATGGTCGGGCCGATCATGGGGCCGATCATCGGCGGCTGGCTGACCGAATCGGCCAATTGGCGCTGGGTCTTCTACGTCAACCTGCCGGTCGGCGCGGCGACCTTCGCGCTGATGTGGGCGCTGCTCCCCGCGACGGGGCGCAAGCAACGCAAGTTCGATCTTTTCGGCTTCTCGATGCTCGCGCTGGGTCTCGCCTCGCTCCAGCTCATGCTCGACCGCGGCGCGCAGAAGGACTGGTTCGACAGCCTCGAAATCTGGATCGAGACCGGGGTTTCGATCTCGTGCCTGTGGATGTTCGTCATCCACCTGTTCACCGCGCGCAACACGATGTTCGACCGCCGGATGCTCGCCGACCGCAACCTCGCCACCGCGCTCGGCTTCATGGTCGTGATCGGCATCGTCATGTTCTCGTCGATGGCGCTGCTACCGCCGATGCTCCAGCGGCTGTTCGACTGGCCGGTGATCGACACCGGCTGGGTGCTCGCGGTGCGCGGCATCGGCATCCTGATCAGCATGTCGGTCGCCGGGCGGTTGATCGGCAAGGTCGATGCGCGCTGGATGGTCGGCAGCGGCCTGCTGATCGCCGCTTACTCGCTGTGGCAGATGAGCCACTGGTCGCTGATGATGGGGGCGTGGCCGGTGATCGTCAGCGGCCTCGTTCAGGGGCTCGGCATGGGGCTGGTCTTCATCCCGCTCAACACCATGGCCTTCGCGACGCTGGGCCCGGCGTGGCGCACCGACGGCGCGAGCCTGCTCAACCTGTTCCGCAGCGTCGGCGCCTCGGTCGGCATTTCGGTCGTCACCACGCTGCTCGGCGCCAACACGCAGACCAGCCACGAAGATCTGGTCGCGCATGTCACCAGTGGCTCGGTATCGATGATCGATCCCTCGACCTCCGACCGGCTGGGCCAGCTCGGCGGCAGCGTGATGGCGATGGTCAATGCCGAGATCAACCGGCAGGCGGCGATGGTCGCCTATATCGACAATTTCTGGGCGATGATGTGGGTGACGCTCGCCTCGGTCCCGCTCGTCATCCTGTTGCGTCCGCCAAAGCCCGGCGGCCCGGCGGCGTCGGCCGCCGACATGGGGCATTAGAGTGCGACTGTCCTGAAGGGGGCGGGGAACGGACATTTCCCTCTTTGTCATTCCCGTGAAAGCGGGAATGACGAAGGCAGGAGATGCAGAACGTCGCTTATCGGCTTAAAACGCCCTTCACCTTGCCCAGCGCAGTGCCCGGCGCAGTTCGGCGGCACCGTCCGAGGCATAGGGAAGCCCATGCGCCATCACCACGCGCTCGCAGGGCCAGGCGAGGATCGCCGCTACCACCGCGCGGACCGCGCGCCGCTTCGGCCAGAAGGTCAGGCGAAGGTCGATCGGCGCCGTACCGTCGGGATGCGCCGCGCCCGATAGGCGAACGAGCCAGCGATAGACGGGATTGACGACGCGCTGCGGCTCGAAATTCTCGATCAGGTCGGTCAGGATCGCGGCGCGCGACGCGTGGTGGAAAAAGACCGCTTCGCTCACCGCCGTGCCGGGAACGAGCACCGTGTCGATCTCCTCGCGCGGCCACGGCGCGCCGGCGCCATCGAGCACCGCGTCGATACGAAAGGTCCGCTTCGCCTTTTCGGCGAGCCCCGGCACCGCGGCGGTCTTCGCCTGCGGATAGCGCTGCTGCCAGTCGGCGACGAACCAGTAATGAAGGCTGTTGGGGGCAACGAGCCACGCGACCTCGCCCAACTCATCGACCGCGTCGAACAGCGCGGCTTCCGGCGCGACCGGCGAATGGACCCACAGGCGCCCGTCGCCCAGCCGCACCAGCGTCATCCGCGTCGGAAAGGGGATCGAGGCGGGGCCATAATCCATGCGGATTTCCGGCCCGTCAACGATCCAGATATTCTCGCCGAAGGGCTTGGGAACATTGAGCGGCACATAGGGGCGAAAGCCGGCCATCGCCTTTCCTACCACCCCGGCTAGCCGGGTTCAAACACTCCCCGGCTGGAGTAGGGAGGCGGTTCGACTACACTCCTCGTCACCCCGGGCTTGATCCGGAGTGACGAAGACAGAAAAATTGCACATGGTTCCACAAATCAGGTCATCATCCCGGCCGGGAACCGGCCCCCCGCCGCGTCATCGCCAGTTCCATGAAGCTCGCCGGATCGGGCGTCGCGTCGAAAGCCGGCACGCCTTCGGGGATCGCGACCCAATCGCGTTTCCGCCGCACCCAGATATGCGCGAACGGGTCGAGCTCCGCCGGGTCGTCGAGGGTGCCGCCGCGCACGATCGCCATGCCGGGACGCTCGCTGTTGACGTTGTAGATGCGGCCGAAACAATCGGGGCAGAAGCTGTGCGTCGACACGCCGCCCGAGGGGCGCGGCATCGCGCGCTCGACGCGCCGCCCCTCGCTCGACAGGCTGGCTTCCATCACGATCAGCTGATCGGCAAAGGCACTGCCGGTCGACTTCTGGCAGTCGAGACAGTGGCAGCAATAGTTGAGCAGCGGCCCCTCCTGAACGAAGCGGTAGCGAAGCTGGCCGCAGCGGCAGCCGCCGGTAATCTCGCGCGTCATGTCGCTTTCCTTCCTTGTCCCGTTATCGCCGGCAACATGACGATCGCACCGAGCGCGGCGATCGCCATATCCTTTTGCGCGTCCCACATATCGCCCTGCTGCCCATTATAGCGATCGGCAGTCTCGCCCGCCGCAACGATCGTCAGTAGCCATTCGAAAATCTCGTAGAGGCAGGAAATGGCGAGCACCCAGCCGAGCACGGCAACCACCGCGCCGCGTCGCCCCAGGCCGCCCCAGCGCCGCGCGATTTCGGCAACGGGGATCGCCGACAGCGCCCCGAAACCGAAATGGACGAGCCGGTCATAGTGGTTGCGCGTCCAGCCGAAGCTTTCGGACAGCGTCGCGCCGGTCAGCACGCGCGCCCAATCGTCATAGGGAACATTGCTATAGGCATAGCGCCCGCCGAGCGTATGCAACGCAAGAAAGGCGACGATGCAGGCCAGCGCCGGGCTCGAGAGCGGCCAGCGGCGCAGCAGCCACGGCGAAGCGAGGAGCAGCAGCCCCGTCGGAATATGCTGCAACAGCGCCACCTCGGGATAGGGCTGCGCGATCTGGGCGGTGAGCAGCAGCGCGAGAAGCAGGCCGAGAAACCAGCGCTGCGGCCGGGACAGCGACGCGATCACCAGCGCAGCGACATGCAGCTCAGCCCCGCATCGATGCGCGCGATCTGGTCGGTCGCCATCGGCCGGACGGCGATCCCGCGCGCGGACAGCAGGGCGTGGGTGGCGGACCAGCGGGCACCGACGAGGATCGTGTCGCCGATGCGCAGCAGATTGGCGGCCGCCTCTTCGCCCGCCGGAGTCTCGACGACCGTCAGACCGGCGAACTGCGGGCAGCCCGCGAGCGCGGGAACGGCGAGGATCGTCGTTTCGTCGATCAGCCCGCAACCGGTCTTGAAATGGAGCACGCCGGGCGGGGTCTCGGCAATCTCGGCGCGGATGCCGAGTTCCCTGAGCAGCACCGCCAGTTCCTCGGCGCCCGCGCGGTCAGTGCGCGCGGACAGGCCGATGATCACGCGGTCGGCGAGACGCAATATGTCGCCGCCGTCGGCATGGCCCGGCCCCGTCATTGCGAGCAGACGCGCGTGGCGCGCCGCGAGCGCTGCGCGGATATGCTCGACCTCGCCCGCGCGGGGTCCCGCGCCGGGGCGCAGCAGGATCGCGCCTTCGGGAAAGGTCAGCGCGACATCCTCGGTGAACAGCGCGTCGGGGAAAGCGTCGAGCGGCGGCAGCACATCGACCGACAGGCCGAGATTGCGCAGCGCCGCGACATAGGCGGCATGTTCGGCGGCGAGGCCGGCGAAATCGGGATCGGGCCCGTCCCCGGCGCGCAGGCCCTTGACCGCCGATGGGGCGGGGGCGCGGCAGAGGGCGTGGGTGAAGGCGAAGGGACTGGTCATGCACTCCCTTATCCGTTCGCATCGAGCGAAGTCGAGATGCCGTGAGGGCAAACGCCAACGATGGGTGTCTCGACTTCATCCTCAGGATGAAGTTTATCCTGAGCGCCTGCCAAGGCAGTCGAAGGGCTCGACACGAACGGGATTTGGAGAGTCGCTTTACCCCTTCTTGAGGTGCCGGCGGCCGAGCAGTTCGGCGATCTGCACCGCGTTCAGCGCCGCGCCCTTGCGGAGGTTGTCGCTGACGCACCAGAGGTTGAGACCGTTGTCGACGGTCGGATCGTCGCGGACGCGGCTGACGAAGGTCGCGAAATCGCCGACCGCTTCGACCGGCGTGATATAGCCGCCGTCCTCGCGCTTGTCGTGGAGCACGACACCCGGCGCCTCGCGCAGGATGCGCTGCGCTTCCTCGGCGGGCAATTCATCTTCCAGCTCGATGTTGATCGCTTCGGAGTGCCCGACGAACACCGGGACGCGGACGCAGGTCGCGGTGACCTTGATCTTGGGGTCGAGGATCTTCTTGGTCTCGACGACCATCTTCCATTCCTCCTTGGTCGAACCGTCGTCGAGGAATTTGTCGATGTGCGGAATGACGTTGAAAGCAATCTGCTTGGTGAACTTGGTCACGTCCTTCTCGTCGCCGACGAAGATCTGGCGGGTCTGGTTCCAGAGCTCGTCCATCCCCGCCTTGCCCGCACCCGACACCGACTGATAGGTCGAGACGACGACGCGCTTGATCGTCGCGGCGTCGTGCAGCGGCTTGAGCGCGACGACCATCTGCGCGGTCGAGCAGTTCGGATTGGCGATGATATTGCGCGCCGTATAGCCGTCGATCGCGTCGGGGTTCACCTCGGGCACGATCAGCGGCACGTCGGGGTCCATGCGATAGAGCGAGCTGTTGTCGATCACGACGCAGCCCGCCGCCGCGGCCTTGGGCGCGTGGATCGCGGTCGCGTCGCTGCCGATCGCAAAGATCGCCATGTCCCAGCCCGACCAGTCGAAATTCTCGATATTCTGGCATTTGACGGTCTTGCCGGTGTCGCCGATCTCGACCTCGTCGCCCTGGCTGCGCGACGATGCGACCGCCGCCAGTTCGTCATAGGGAAATTCGCGCTCGGCGAGAATGGCGAGCACTTCGCGCCCGACATTGCCCGTGGCCCCGGCGACAACGATACGATAACCCATCTACTCACTCCTCAAGCGTAAGAATTCGGTGGAAACGATAATCAGACTTTCCAGCGGAAATGGCCGGTCAGCGGATGCGCGAACAGCGCATCCTCCTCACGCGTGCCGCCGCCGATATTGTGGATGACCAGCGGGATGCCGATCGTATTCTTCCGGTCCGAGACGATGCCGGTATGCGGCAGGCGCCCGCCCACCCGCTGGGTGAAGATATCGCCCGGCCGCCAGCCCGCCGGATCGTCGCTCACCGGGACCGCCGCCTTCTGTCGCCGCCAGAAGGTCGCGAGGTTGGGAACGCGGCGGTGGTCGATATTGCGGTCGGGGCGGCCGAGCCCCCAATTTTTCGGATAGGCCCCGAAATCGGCGCGCATGTCGGCGTTGACGAGCGCTTGCAGATCGAGCCCCAGCGCATCGCGAAAGGCGCGGATCACGACATCGGTGCACACGCCCTTGACGCGGTCGACGTCGCCGTTCGGAAAGGACAGCACCGTATAGGCCGGATCATAGCGCAGCGTGACGCCGATCTGCCTGCGCGCCGCCGCAACGAGCCGCTGCGCATTGGTCGCGGCCATCGCCTGCCCCGCGAAGCCGAACGCCCCAAAGCACAGCCCCGCGCCGATGAAGGCACGCCGTGTCGGCAAAAGGGGATCGGATGGCTGAATCAATTTCGCTTGGCCCAAATGAAAACGACCGGCTCTGCCTGTTGGCGGAACCGGTCGTTTTTGAAAGCTGTTTCGGCTTTGTAGAGGAGAAGCTCTCCTTAGCCTTCGCCGGCTTCCGACCGGTAATCGCGGCGCTCCGCAATACGTGCCGATTTACCAGTGCGCCCACGCAGATAGTAAAGCTTCGCACGACGGACAGCGCCCTTGCGGACGACGGTAATCGAATCGATGTTGGGCGAGTAGAGCGGGAACACGCGCTCGACACCTTCGCCGAACGACATTTTGCGCACGGTGAAGTTGGAGCCCATGCCCTTGTTCGAGCGCGCGATGCACACGCCTTCGAAATTCTGGACGCGGGTGCGTTCGCCTTCGACCACTTTCACGCCGACTTTCAGCGTGTCGCCGGGACGGAAGGTCGGAATGGTCTTGCCAGCCTTGGCAATTTCTTCGGCTTCGATCGTCTGGATGAGGTTCATGTCCTCTAGTCCTTTTCTTTTCGCCGCGCGCCAGAGGCAGGTCGGTCCCGAACGCCCTCATGGCGCTCCCAAAGGTCCGGCCTGCGTAACCGTGTATCGATCTCGGCCTGTTGTTTCCGCCAGGCGGCGATCTTCGCATGATCCCCCGATCGCAGCACTTCGGGGATCGTGCGCCCTTCCCATGTGACGGGCCGGGTATAGTGCGGATATTCGAGCAAACCGTTCTCGAACGATTCGTCGTCACCGCTGGATGGCGCGCCCATTACGCCGGGAAGCAGCCGAATGCAAGCGTCGAGGAGGAGCAGCGCGCCCATCTCGCCGCCCGACAGGATGATGTCGCCCATCGACACCTGCTCGACGGCGCGCGCCTCGAAAATCCGCTCGTCGAATCCCTCGAAGCGGCCGCAGAGGATGATCGCACCCGGCCCCGCCGAAAGTTCGCGGACGCGCGCCTGTGTGATCGGCGCCCCGCGCGGCGTCATCGCCAGCACCGGCAGCCCCGGATGCGCGGCCATCGCATGGTCGATCGCGGCGCCGAGGACGTCGGCCTTGAGCACCATCCCCGCCCCGCCGCCTGCGGGCGTGTCATCGACGGTGCGATGCTTGTCGGTCGCGAAATCGCGAATCTGCACCGGCGCGCACGCCCAGACCCCGGCTTCGAGCGCGCGCCCGACCATGCTGTGCCCCAGCGGGCCGGGGAACATGTCGGGGTAAAGGGTCAGCGGGACAGCAGTGAAGGTCAAGGCAGCGTCCAATTCTCGACTTTCAGCCCCGGGACATCGGCGAAGTCGGCTTCGTTGTTGGTTACGAGGGTCAGGCCGAGTGACAGGGCGTGGGCCGCGATCAGCCGGTCGAAGACCGCCCGCTTATGCGGCAAGGTGCCGTATATCCTTGCCGCAGCCTCGTCGAATGGAACGGCCGGAACATTTTCCAGAAAGATGCCCAGGTCGGAGGCGTCGAGCGCGCTGGCGCCATAACCCACCGCGATTTCAGCCAGATTGATCGCCGAGCAGCAAAGCGTACCCGCATCCTGCTGGCTTACCTTATCGAGAAGTTTTGGTGAAGCGGCAGTTAGCAAGTAGATGCAGATATTGCTGTCGAGCAGAAAGCGAAATTCACTCATCGGGTTTCAGTTTTTTGCCTTCCCAATCGAGCTGACGCTCCTCGAAATCACGACGCTCCGGAACCTTGAGCCAAGGCGCCTTGCCCCAAAAACCGCTGACGTCGATCTTCGCCTTGGGCTTGTCGGCGGGCTCGAAGCGGAATTCGCCGCGTTCCTCGCGGACGATCATCTCGGTTCCTTCCTCGATACCCAGCGCCTTGGGCAGGCGCAGCGCGAGCGAATTGCCCGATTTGAACACTTTGGCGCGATATTCCTTGGTCATGGTAGGCTCCGTATATACATTATGTATATACAAGATCGCTCCAAATCAATCCATCGCCTGCCATAGCGGCGCCGGAACCAGATCGCGGTCCATCGCCAGTTCCTCGTGAAGCCATTCGCGGAACCGCTCGATCTTGCGGACACCGACGCGGCCTTCGGGATGGACGAGGAAATTGGCGGTGCCGGGACAATAGAGCGTCTCGAACGGGCGCACGAGCCGCCCGCTGTCGAGTTCGGCGCGCCAGAAGAGCGGGGTCATCAGTGCGACGCCGAAACCGCCCTGCGCCGCGATCGCTTCCTGAAGCTGGCTGTCGAGTTCGATCCCGCGGCGCGAAGGCGGCGGCGGGGTACCGATGCCGGCCGCGGCGAACCAACCGGCCCACCAGGGATCGTTCGGCGCGAGGCGCGGAGCGCGGAGCAGATCGGCGGGCGCCACGATCGCGTTCGCATCGCGAAAGGCGGGCGAGCAGATCGGCGTGACATGGCTGCCGAACAGGAAGTCGCCGCGCAGCCCCTGCCAATGCCCGCCGCCGGTGCGGATGGCGACGTCGACATTGGTCGCATCGAAATCGACCAGTTCGTTCGACATCAAGAGGCGCACCGCGATGTCGGGATGACGAAGCTGAAAGCGTCCGATGCGCGCGCTGAGCCAGGTGCCGCCGAAGGTGATCGCGGCGCTGATCGTCAATATATCGGCGTCATTGCTGCTGAGCGCGGCGAAGGCATCGTTCATCGTGGCGAAAGCTGTGCTTATTGCCGGAAGCAGGCGTCGCCCAGTGTCGGACAATCGCACCCGTCCCTTCGCCCGCACGAACAGCGCGCGACCCAACCGCTCCTCCAACTGCCGTATTTGATAGCTCACGGCTGCTTGCGTCATGCCCAACTCATCGGCGGCGCGCGAGAAATTCTCGAGCCTGGCGGCGGCTTCGAAGGCGCGAACGGCGGCAAGAGGCGGGAGCTTGGACATATCTCATATAAGTTGTGCTTATATTGTGCCGCAATAGTTTTGTTGGCTTTGCGGGCCGCCCGAGCGCATCTGCGGACCATCGCGGACGAAAGGAGACAAGCGATGATGGAAGAGCATTTCATGCGCGGCTGGACGCATGGTCACGAACGCCTGAGCGCCGATATCGACCGCGGATTCCGATGGCTGCGCCGCGCGGCCTGCCGGTTCGTCGAAACGGTCGCCCCCAGCCATGCATCGGGCGAGGACGTCTATTTCGTGGCGCCCGCCCGCCACGTTGCGGGGCAGAGTGCTCCGGTTCGCGCGGCCCGTCACCACTGAGCCGCGCTCGCGTCTGCCGTTCCCGTCCGGTGGTCCCTCGCCGGCACCGGGGACGGCGGGCGCTTTATTCGATGAAAGCCGCGTTCACCGTCACGCCGTCGGCGTCCCACGCAGGGACCGCCTGCGCGGTCATCGGCACCATGAAGCGCTTGCCGTCGGACTTCTCGATTTCGAGGATGTCGCCCGCGCCGAAATTCTCGACCGCCGCGACATGGCCGACCGCAGCGCCGCCGGTCGATACGCACGGCAGGCCGATCAGGTCGTGATGATAATATTCGCCCGGACCGAGCGGCGGCAATGCCGAGCGCGGGACGGTCAGGATCGTGCCGCGCAGCGCTTCGGCTGCGCTGCGGTCGGCGATCTCGGCGAAGCTTGCGACCGCGCCTTGGTTCGCCGGACGCACCGATTTCAGAGTCAGCTTGCGACCGCCCGCGTCGAAAACGGAAAAGGCGCGGAGAGCCTCCGCGCCTTCGCCGAACAGCTTGAGCCGCACCTCGCCCTGCACCCCATGCGCGCCGGCAATGGCGGCGAGGGTGACGGGGCGGTCGGCGTTCGCCAAGGCTTAGCCTTCGGCCTTTTCTTCGCCGGCTTCTTCAGCGGCGGCTTCGGTCGCAGCTTCTTCGGCCGGGGTTTCTTCGGCAACCGGGCCGCCTTCGGCGACTTCCTCGGCGATCGCGGTCGCGTCTTCGGCGGTCGCGTCGGCCGGGACTTCGTCAGCGACGGCTTCGGCCACCGCTTCGGCGGTCTCTTCGCTCTTCACCGAACCGGTCGCATCCGATTCGGCGGCTTCGGGAGCAGCTTCCTCAGCCGGAGCCGCAGCGGCTTCCTTCGCGGCTTCTTCGGCCTCGGCCAGCTTGGCGGCCTTTTCCTCGGCGCGTTCCTTGGCCTTCTCGCCGGGGACGCCCTTGTTAGGGTTGTTGCGGGCGGCGCGTTCCTTGATGCCGGCGGCGTCGAGGAAGCGGGCGACGCGGTCGCTCGGCTGCGCGCCGACCGAGAGCCAGTGAGCGGCGCGCTCGCCGTCGAGCTTCACGCGTTCCGGGTTATCCTTGGCGAGCAGCGGGTTGTAGCTGCCGATGCGCTCGATGAAGCGGCCGTCGCGCGGGCTGCGCGAATCGGCGACGACGATCTTGTAATAGGGGCGCTTTTTCGAGCCGCCGCGCGAAAGGCGAATGGAGGTAGCCATGATGTAATCCTTCTTTCTAATTCAATTCAAACTTGGGTTTTCGTAAACTCTGGATCCCCGCCTTCGCGGGGATGACGGCCTGTCGGGACCGTCATTTCTTTTTATTCATAAGATTGGCGAGCTCGGGCGGGATAGCACCGCCGCCGAGGCCGGGCAGCCCGCCAAGGCCGCCCCCACCCATTCCGCCGCCGCCCATTCCGCCACCGCCCTTGCCGAACAGCGCGCCGAGCCCCTTGAGGCCGCCCATCTTGCGGATGCGCTTCATCGCGGTCGACATTTCCTGGTGCATCTTGAGCACCCGGTTGACCTGCTGCACCGTCGTCCCCGAGCCGTTGGCGATGCGGATCTTGCGCTTCGCGGTCAGGATTTCGGGCTTCGCGCGCTCCTTGGGGGTCATCGAGCCCATGATCGCGTCGAAGTGGATCAGCATCTTGTCGTCGGCGCCGCTGTCGGCCATCGCCGCCTGCGCTTTCTTGAGGCCGGGAATCATGCCGGCAAGTGCGCCGAGGCCGCCCATGCGGCGCATCTGGTTCAATTGCGTGCGAAGATCGTTGAGGTCGAACTGGCCCTTCGCCATCTTCGCCGCCATCGCCTCGGCCTCTTCGGCCTGGATCGTCTCGGCGGCGCGTTCGACAAGGCTGACGACGTCGCCCATGCCGAGGATGCGGCCCGCGATGCGCGAGGGCTGGAAGAGTTCAAGCCCGTCGAGCTTCTCGCCCGTGCCCGCGAACTTGATCGGCTTGCCGGTAACCGCGCGCATCGACAGCGCGGCACCGCCGCGCGCGTCGCCGTCCATGCGGGTCAGCACGACGCCGGTCAGCGGCACCTGGTCGGTGAAGCGCTGCGCGACCTGCACCGCGTCCTGGCCGGTCAGGCTGTCGACGACGAGCAGCGTCTCGGCCGGGTTCGCCGTGCGCGACACCGCCTGCATCTCGTCCATCAGCTGCTGGTCGACGTGGAGGCGACCCGCGGTGTCGAGCATCAGGACGTCGAAGCCCTGCAGCTTCGCCGCCTGCAGCGCGCGCTGCGCGATCTCGACCGGCTGCTGCCCCGCGACGATCGGCAGCGTCGCGACGTCGATCTGGCTGCCGAGCACGGCGAGCTGTTCCTGCGCGGCGGGGCGATTGACGTCGAGCGACGCCATCAGCACCTTCTTGCGCTCCTTGTCCTTGAGGCGCTTGGCGATCTTCGCGGTCGTGGTAGTCTTACCCGACCCTTGCAGGCCGACCATCATGATGACGGCGGGCGGGGTGACGGCGAGTTCGAGTTCGGCGGTCTCCGACCCGAGCATCTCGGTCAGCGCGTCGCTGACGATCTTGACGACCTGCTGCCCCGGAGTGACCGAACGCAGGACATTCTGGCCGATCGCGAGTTCGGTGACCTGATCGACGAAGCTGCGCACCACGGGCAGCGCGACGTCGGCCTCGAGCAGGGCGATTCGCACTTCGCGCATCGCCGCGCGCACGTCGGCCTCGGTCAGCGCACCGCGGCCGCGGAGCTTTCCGAAAACGTCGCCAAGCCGATTGCTCAGACTGTCGAACATGCGCCTTTTTCTACCCTTCTGACGACCGCAACGCAAAACACGCCGGTGAGCGAAACCTCGCCAACCAGCGGTATCCGTGGACAGGTTTGCCGTCGCGGATGTCGTATCTGCCCGGACGCAAGATGCGCCCCAACGCCGCGCCCTTACGCAAAAGCGGGGCGAAAGGCAAGCCTCGCCCCGCCCGGACGGTGACGCAGCTTGATCTTGGGGGGTGCGAATCCCCTCCCCGTCACCCCGGACTTGATCCGGGGTGACGCAAAAGACGCCATTTAACGCAAATTTCACCGCTCGCGGCCAATATGCCTGCATGGTGGGGAATGTATCTATGACATTATGGTCGAAGTCTCGCGACCGAAGCGAGGATGCACGCCGCGACATCGTCGCCGGCGGCATCGTCGTCGCGGGCATATTGCTCTTCGTCGGTACCGGCGGCAGCGTGATGCAATCGGTCGTGCAGACCCTCGTCGGCATCGGCGGCGGCCCCGACAAGGTGTTGTCGATCGCGCTGATCCTGAACGTCGCGCTCCTCCTCTTCGGCTGGCGCCGCTACGAGGATCTGAACCGCGAAATCCGCGAGCGGACCGAGGCCGAGCAGCGCGCGCGCTACCTCGCCGACACCGATCCCCTCACCGGCTTTCTCAATCGCCGCGCGCTACTCGTCCAGGGTCAGCGGCTGATCACCGACGCGACATCGAACGGGCGTCATGTCGCTTTGTTCCTGCTCGATCTCGATCATTTCAAGACGGTCAACGACATCCACGGCCACGCGGCCGGCGACCGCGTGCTGCAAGTCGCGGCCGAGCGCATCAGCGGCGTGCTGCCGCCGACTGCCGCCAAGGCGCGGCTCGGCGGCGATGAGTTCGTCGCGATGCTGTCGTTCGAACCCGCTGCGCGCGCCAGCATCGACGCGCTCGCCGCGGCGCTGGTCGCCGCGCTCGAGGATAATGTCGCGCATGATTCGCAGCAAATCCGCGTCGGCGCCTCGCTCGGCATCGCGCTCGCCACCGACGCCAGCATGACGATGGAAACGATGGTTCGCCAAGCCGACATCGCCATGTATCACGGCAAGGACGAAGGGCGGAACCGCCACATCTGGTTCGAGCAGGGCATGGAGATGGCGGTCCAGGTCCGCAATCAGATCGAGACCGGGATTCGCGACGGCATGCCGCGCGGCGAGTTCATCCCCTATTTCGAGCCACAGGTCGACATCGCGACCGGCCGCCTCGCCGGCTTCGAGATGCTGATGCGCTGGGAATCTCCCGAATATGGCCTGATTCCGCCCGAACGCTTCATTCCGGTCGCCGAGGACAGCGGCCTGATCGGCGAGCTGTCGCTCCAGGTCATCGGCCGCGCGATGGAGATCGCCAAGGGCTGGGATCCGTCGATCATCCTCGCGGTCAACATTTCGCCGCAGCAATTGAAAGACCCCTGGTTCAGCCAGAAGCTCACCAAACTGCTCGTCGAGACGGGCTTCCCGGCCAGCCAGCTCGAGGTCGAGATCACCGAAAGCTCGCTGTTCGAGAATCTGCCGCTCGTCCGCTCGATCGTCACCAGCCTCAAGAATCAGGGCGTGTCGCTCAGCCTCGACGATTTCGGCACCGGCTACAGCTCGCTGTCGCACCTGCGCGCGCTGCCCTTCGACCGGATCAAGATCGACCGCAGCTTCATCGCCGCGATGCGCGGCAGTCCCGACGCGCTGGCGATCGTCGTCGCGATCGTCCGGCTCGGCGAAAGCCTGGCGATGCCGATCACCGCCGAAGGGGTCGAGGACGAAGCGACCGCGATCGAACTCACCCGTCTCGGCTGCTCGAAAGGGCAGGGCTGGTATTACGGCCGCGCCGCGTCGATCGACGACACTGCCCGCCTGCTCGCCGACCGCGGCCTGCTGCGCGCACCGATGCTGCCGGGCGTACCGGCGAGCGAGGAAGAAGAATTGCGCAAGAGGGCGTGATCTCGGACGCAGCAGGCCGCTCGTCGAAAAGATACCGCACCAGGGAGTTTCACGCGAAGACGCGAAGACGCGAAGGATGTCGCGTCATGGCATCTGCGTAGACTGCCAATCGCGCGAAGCGCCTTTCAAGGTCGCCTGCGGCGACAGGAGAAGCATGAGATTCATCCGCGATCTTCTTCGCGTCTTCGCGTGAAACAATATAGCGCGTCGCTCTCGCACAACGCGGTGCCGACGCCTCGCTAGACTTCCCCGCAACGCATCCCTAAATGCGGCCCATGGCGGACCGCTTCACCAAGATGCACGGGCTGGGCAACGACTTCGTCGTGATCGACGCGCGCAAGCAGCGCGTCGTGATGACCCCGGCGCGCGCGCATGCGATCGCCGACCGGCGGCACGGCATCGGCTGCGACCAGCTCATCCTGCTCGAACCGTCCGAGAAAGCCGACGTGAAGATGCGTATCTTCAACGCCGACGGTGGTGAGGTCGAGGCGTGCGGCAACGCGACCCGCTGCGTCGCGACGCTGCTGGCACGGCCCGCAGTGATCGAGACGCTGGGCGGGATGCTGCGCGTCACCCCCGCCGACGGCGGCGCCGAAGTGACCTTGGGCGAACCCGTCTTCGATTGGGAGGCGATTCCGCTCGCGATGCCGATGGACACGCGCGACATGCCGGTCGCGTGGGACGAGCTGGAGCATGGCGCCGCGGTCAATGTCGGCAATCCGCACATCATCTTCTTCGTGCCCGAGGCCGACGCGGTGCCGCTCGCCGAACTCGGCCCGCGGATCGAGACCGACCCGCTGTTTCCCGAACGCGTCAACGTCAATGTCGCGAGCCTCGACGGCGAGAACCAGCTTCAGCTTCGCGTCTGGGAACGCGGCGTCGGGCTGACGCAGGCGTGCGGCACCGGGGCCTGCGCGACCGCCGTCGCCGCGATCCGCGCCGGGCTCGTCGCATCGCCGGTCACCGTGTCGCTGCCCGGCGGCGACCTGATCATTCGCTGGGCGCCGGGCGAGCCGATCGTGATGAGCGGCGCCGCGACGCGCGTCTTCGACGGCGAGACCGACTGGGCGCGCTTCGGATGAGCCTCCTTGCCGCCGACCGGCAGGAGGTCGTCAATTTCGGCTGCCGCCTCAACATCGCCGAGGGCGAGGCGATCCGCGCCGCCGCGCGCGAGGCCGGCGCGCGCGACACCATCGTCTTCAATAGCTGTGCCGTGACCGACGAGGCCGTGCGGCAGGCGCGTCAAGCGGTACGCCGCGCGCTGCGCGAGCGGCCGGGGGCCGACGTCGTGGTGACCGGCTGCGCGGCGGAGCTGGAGACCGAACGCTTCGCGGCAATGGGCGCGCGGGTGGTGGCGAACGATGCGAAGGGATTGGCGGAAAGTTATCGCCAAAACCCCACACTGTTCCCCCGCGAAGGCGGAGGCCCATCTCCCGCCGGTGCCATCTCGAACCCACCGGAGATGGGTCCCCGCCTTCGCGGGGACACGGCATATTATTCCCCCGCCCTCTCCGGCCCAGACCACGCGCGCGCCTTCCTCGGTGTCCAGACCGGCTGTGCCCATAGCTGCACCTTTTGCGCCACGGTGATGGCGCGTGGCACGGCGCGTTCGGCGACGGTCGACGCCGTGCTCGACGCGGCGCGGATCGCATGGGATCGCGGCCAGCGCGAGATCATCCTGACCGGGGTCGACCTTGCGAGCTATGGCGACGACAGCGGGACAACACTCGCCGCGCTGGTCGAGGCGCTGCTCGCGCTGCCGATCGAGCGCCTGCGTCTTTCGTCGCTCGATCCGAACCGGATCGACGCCGCGCTGTTCGCGCTGCTGACAGAGGAAAAGCGCGTGATGCCGCACGTCCATCTGTCGCTTCAGGCGGGCGACGACATGATCCTGACCCGCATGAAGCGCCGCCACCGCCGCGCCGATGCCGTCCGCCTGACCGAACGGCTGAAGGCCGCGCGCCCCGACATCGCCATCGGCGCCGACCTGATCGCCGGATTTCCGACCGAGGATGACCAGATGTTTGCCCATACAATGGCGCTGATCGACGATTGCGACATCGTCTTCGGCCATATCTTTCCCTACAGCCCGCGCGCCGGAACCCCCGCCGCGCGGATGCCGCAGGTCGGCCGCGCCGTCGCGCGGACGCGCGCCGCGCTGCTGCGCGAGGCCAATATGCGGCGGCGCCATGCGTGGCTGGACGCGCAGGCGGGGCGCACCGCGACGATGCTCGTCGAGCGCGACGGGTTGACCGGCCATGCGGAGAATTTCGCGCCGCTGACGCTGACCGCACCCGCCGAACCCGGCACCATCGCCCGTGTCCGCCTGACCGCGCGCGACGGCGACCGGATGATCGCCGAAAGGCTGGACGCATGACCGGGCAGAGCTGGAGCGACCGGCTGCTCGGCGGCCTCAAGCGCACGTCGGAGCGGCTCGGCGAGAATCTGTCGGGGCTCACCGGCAAGTCGCGGCTCGACGACGACGATCTCGACCGCATCGAGGAGGCGCTGATCACCGCCGACCTTGGCCCGGTGATGGCCGCGCGCATCCGCGACCGGCTGGCCGAGCGCCGCGACGTCGCCGCGAACGGGACCGAGGAATTGCGCGGCGTCGTCGCCGAGGAAATCGCCGCCGTGCTGCGCCCGGTCGCCGAACCGCTCGACATCGACGCCTTTCCGCGCCCGCAGGTAATCCTCGTGATCGGGGTCAACGGGTCGGGCAAGACCACGACGATCGCCAAGCTCGCGCACCTGTTCCAAGAACAGGATTATGGCGTGATGCTCGTCGCCGGCGACACCTTCCGCGCCGCCGCGATCGGGCAATTGAAGGTCTGGGCCGAACGGCTCGGCATCCCGATCATGGCCGGTCCCGAGGGTGGCGATTCGGCCGGCATCGTCTTCGACGCGGTGAAACAGGCGACCGCGACCGGCATCGACGTGCTGATCGTCGACACCGCCGGGCGCCTTCAGAACAAGCGCGAACTGATGGACGAGCTCGCCAAGATCAAGCGCGTCCTCGGCCGCCTCAATCCCGCCGCGCCGCACGATGTCGTGCTGGTGCTCGACGCGACGACGGGGCAGAATGCGCTGTCGCAGATCGACGTGTTCCGCGAAGTCGCCGGGGTCACCGGCCTCGTCATGACCAAGCTCGACGGCACCGCGCGCGGCGGCGTCCTCGTCGCCGCGGCCGAGCGCCACGGCCTTCCCATCCACGCGATCGGCATCGGCGAGACGATCGACGACCTCCGCCCCTTCGACGCCGACGAGATCGCGGGCATCATTGCCGGAAACATCCGATGAGCGACCAACTTGAACAGCTTCCCGGCGGCCCCGAAGCCGTACCTGCGCCGCCGCCCGCCAAGCATGGCTGGCTGAATTTCGCGATCGATTTCGGGCCGCTGCTCGTCTTTTTCGTGACTTATAAATTCACCTCTGGCGGCAGCGGCGCCTTTGCCGCGACGACCGGCGCGATCAAGGGCACCATCGCCTTCATGGTCGCGATCGTCGCCGCGATGATCGTATCGAAATGGAAGCTCGGCCGGATTTCGCCGATGCTATGGGTATCGAGCATCCTCGTCCTCGGTTTCGGTGCGCTGACCATCTGGTTCCACGACGAGCGCTTCATCGTAATGAAGCCGACGATCATCTATGCCGCCTTTGCGGCGCTGCTGCTCGGCGGCTGGGCGCTGGGCAAGCCGATGCTCAAATATCTGCTGCAATCGGCGCTCGAAGGCGTGACCGAAAGGGGCTGGCTGCTGCTGTCGCGCAACTGGGGCCTGTTCTTCGCCGCGCTCGGCGTCGCCAACCATGTCATGTACGAACTGATCCAGGCGGGGCGGATGAGCTTCGATACGTGGCTGACGATCAAGGTCTGGGGCGTCACCGCCCTCTCCTTCCTCTTCACGCTGACGCAGGTTCCGGTGATGCTGAAGAACGGGCTGGCGGTGCCGGAAGAAAGCTGACTTCCCTTCCCCCTTGCGGGAGGGGAGAAGACTTAACCCTCGACCGCCGCCTTGTGCATGCGGCCGTTCAGCACATAATGCTGTACGCCGACCTGCATTCCCGCGGCTTGCGCGTCGTCGATGTCGCGCACGCGCCGTGCGGGGGCACCCGCCCACAGTTCGCGCGCGGGAATGCCCTTGTTCTCGGTCAGCAGCGCGCCCGCGGCGAGCATCGCGTCGCTGCCGATGCGACAGCCGTTCATCACCGTCGCCTTCAATCCCACGAAAGCGCGGTCGGCGAGCGTGCAGCCATGGACCATCGCCATATGGCCGATCAGCACATCCTCGCCGATGATCGTCGGAAAGCCCTCGGGCCGGTGCGGCATCGGGCCGTCGCAATGGACGACGCTGCCGTCCTGGATATTCGACCGCGCGCCGACGACGATGCGGCTGACGTCGGCGCGCAGCACGCAATTATACCAGATGCTGACATCGGGGCCGATCGTCACGTCGCCGATGATCCGGCACCCCGGCGCGATGAAGGCGCTGGGGTCGATCCGCGGCGTCTTGCCGTTGACGGTGATGATACTGACATCGGTATAGATCATTCGCGTTGTCCGATCAGATGGCCCCAAAGCAGGACCGGCAGGGTCGACGCATAATCGTCGGTCCAGCGTTCGAAATGCGGCCGCGATTCGAGCGGCACCCATATACCGTCCTTCGCCGCCTCCGTGCGCGGCTCGAGACCGTCCGTCAACTGGCCGAGGCGCTGCGGTGTCGCGGTCAGCGCCACCCAGTTCGATCCGGTCAGGTTGCTGAAATCCTCGTCGGCCGCGCCTTCGTCGGGCGACGGGTCGATGCGGATCGCCGCCGACCAGCCGCGCGCCTTCGCCTCCGCCGCCAGCACGGGTTCGAGGTCGAAGAAGCGATTCGAGATATGAATCAGCAAGATGCCGTCCGGTTTCAGCGCACGCGCATAGATGCCGATCGCTTCGGCCGTCAGCAGGTGCAGCGGAATGGCATCCGACGAAAAGGCGTCGATGATCAATATGTCGAACTGCGCCGCGGGCTGCTGTGCGATCCGCAGCCGCGCGTCGCCGATCACGATCGGCACATCGGGGGCGCAGCGGCTGATGAAGGTGAATTTCGACGGGTCGCGCGCGATTCGCGCCATCGCCGGGTCGATCTCGAAGATCGTCCAGCGCTGCCCCGGGCGGCGGTAGCAGGACAGGGTTCCGGCGCCGAGCCCGACGAGCCCGACCGCAGCGCGCGGCCCGGCGAGCGCTTCGGCCTTGTCGAGCGTCAGCCCGACCCCCGACTGGTGGCCGTAATAGGTGGTCGGCTCGAACTGATGCGGCGCATCGGTGCGCTGGAGCCCGTGCAGCGTCGTCCCGTGCGCAAGGCGGCGCTGGTGGCGATACGGATCGTCGGTCACCGTATAGACGCCGAAATAGCTGCGCACGCGCATTCCGGTCACGCTTTCCTGAAGCGTGCTCCATCCCCCGACGCCGATCATCAGCAGCGCGAGAATCGAAACGAAGGCCCAGCGCCAGCCGATGACGAGGAGGCCGGCGGCGAAGATGGCGGCGCCCCAGACCGCCACGGCACCCTCGAAGCGGCCCGCCCATTCGCCCGTCATCTTCCAGCAGGCGAAGATCGCGAAGGCGACCAGCAGCGCGGCGATAGCGCGCGCCCGGCCCGGCGACAGTTTCGGCCATGCGTCCCACGGGAACAGCGCCGGGAGCGGCAACAGCATCGCGGCGGCAAGGACGAGCAGCGGATGCTCGTAGACCCAGTCGAAGATCAGCGGGGCGATCAGCGCGGCGAACAATCCGCCGAGCACCCCGCCCGCCGACATGATGAGGTAAAAGAGCGTCAGATGCTCCGCCGCGGGCCGCAGATGATAGAGATAACCGTGGAGCGCGACCGCCACGATGAACAGCATCGCGAGCGCCGCGAGCGCGACGAGCATCGTCCCGCCGCCGGTGCTGAGCAGCGCCAGCCCGCCGATCGCCAGCAGCACGGCCGGGGCGATGGTCGTGAAGATCTGGGTCAATCGCTCGGCGGTCGAGAAAGCGATGACGAAGCTAAGGAGATAGAGGCCGAGCGGCAGCACCCAGAGCAGCGGCATCGCGACGATGTCGGTGGTGAGGTGCGTCGTCGTCGACAGCATCAGCCCCGACGGCACCGCCGCGAGCAGCAGCCAGTGCAACTGGCGGCGCAGCGAGGGCGGCGGCTCGGAGCCATCGGCAACATCCGCTTGCACGGCATGGGCGTGCCAGCGCGCCGCCGCGCTCGCCGCGACGAGCAGGACGAGCACACCGTAACCCGCGCTCCACCCCCAGCTTTGCGCCGCTAGCGGCATCGCCGGCTCGACCAGCGCGGGATAGCTGATCAGCCCGGCGAAGCTGCCGAGGTTCGAGGCGGCATAAAGATAATAGGGATCGCCGGCGCGCGCATCGGCGGCGAACCAGCGTTGCATCAACGGCGCCTGCGCCGACACGACGAAGAAGACCGGGCCGATCGACGCAAGCAGCAGCAGCGGCACCCACAGCGCTTCCTGCCCCGGCGCGGGCGGCGCGATGTTCGCGATGCCGATCGGCAGCCACAGCGCCGCGACGAGGAACAGCGCGACATGGATCGTCGCCTGGCGGCGCACCTCGAAACGGGCGAGCCAATGGGCATAGGCATAGCCGCCGAGCAGCAGCGCCTGATAGACGAGCATCGCGCTGTTCCAGACGGCGGGCGCGCCGCCCAGCCTGGGCAGCACCATCCGCGCCACCATCGGCTGAACCTGGAACAGCAGGAAACTGCCGACGAATATCGTCAGCACGAACAGCCAGCGCCGCGGGGTGGATGGCGTCATCCGTTCAGCAACCGCGCCGCGTGGAGCGCGTGATAGGTCAGCACGCCCGAGGCGCCCGCGCGGCGGAAGGCGAGCAGGGTTTCGAGGACGAGCGCATCACGGTCGCCCGCGCCGACCGCCACCGCGGCCTCGATCATCGCATATTCGCCCGACACCTGATAGGCATAGACCGGTACCGCGAAATGATCCTTTACTGCGCGCACGACGTCCAGATAGGGCAGGCCAGGCTTGACCATGACGCTGTCGGCGCCTTCCGCCAGATCCATCTCCACCTCGCGCAGCGCCTCTTCGACGTTCGCGGGGTCCATCTGATAGGTCTTTTTGTCGCCCTTGAGCAGCCCGCGCGAACCGACCGCGTCGCGGAAGGGACCATAGAAGGCCGAGGCATATTTGGCGGCGTAGCTCATGATCTGGACGTGCCCGAAGCCCTCGATCTCCAGCGCTTCGCGGATCGCGCCGACGCGGCCGTCCATCATGTCCGAAGGCGCGATGATGTCGGCCCCCGCGCGCGCCTGATTGAGTGCCTGCCCGACCAGCACCTCGACCGTCTCGTCGTTGAGGACATAGCCCGCCTCGTCGATCAGCCCGTCCTGCCCGTGGCTTGTGTAGGGATCGAGCGCGACGTCGGTGAGCACACCGATGTCGTCGCCGAGCGCCTGCTTGATCGCAGCGGTGGCGCGGCACATGAGATTATCGGGATTGAGCGCTTCCGCGCCATCCTCGCTGCGCCGCCCGGCCTCGGTATAGGGAAAGAGCGCAAGGCACGGGATGCCCGCCGCCGCCGCGTCCTTCGCGCGCTCGACGAGCCGGTCGACCGACCAGCGCGATACGCCCGGCAGGCTCGCGATCGGCTCCTCGGTGCTCGATCCGGCGCAGACGAACAGCGGCCAGATCAGGTTCGAGGGGGTCAGATGATGCTCGCGCACCATCGCGCGGCTCCATGCCGTGCGGCGGCTGCGGCGCAGGCGCAGGTCGGGAAAGGGGGCGTGAGTCATGCCCGCGTGCATAGCGGCGCGAAGCGCGAGGGCAAATAGCATTCATCCCCTGCCGCTTGCAGGAGGGGGAAAGCTAGATCCCTTCGCCCGCGCGCTTGGCGGCAACATCGCCAAGCGAGCCGAGCTTCGGCCCTTCGACCGGCTTCGCCGCGACCGGAGCGAGCGCCGCGCCGGGCGCGATCGACGTGAGTTGACGGATGCGCGCGCGGAACTCGGCGAGCGCCTGTCCTTCCAGCCTGGCGCGGGTGACAAAGGCGATCGACAGCGGGTTCACCGGAACGCCGTTGCGATAGACTTCATAGTGAAGATGCGGGCCGGTCGAGAGGCCGCTCGATCCGATATAGCCGATCACCTGTCCGCGCGACACATGCTGGCCGGGGCGCACCGCGATGCGACTCATATGCCCATAGCCGGTGCCGAGCCCGCCGCCGTGGCTGAGCTTCACATAATTGCCATAGCCGCCGGTGCGACCGGCGACCTGCACGACGCCGTCGCTGACCGCGAAGACCGGACCGCCGTAACCGCCGCCCATGTCGATGCCGCGATGCATCCGCATATAGCCGAGGATCGGATGGCGGCGCATTCCGAAGGGCGAGGTGATCCGACCGTTCGTCGGACGCACCATGCCGCTGCGCTGCTCGCCCGCGCCCGACGCCTCGAACCATTGGAGACGGCCGTCGACGGTCCATTCGATCATCGACAGCTTCGGCTTGCCGCCGCGGACAAGACCCGCATAGAGCAATTTGCCCGTTTCGCTCTCGCCCGTTTCGGCGCGGCGATGCTCGACGATGATGTCGAACTCGTCGCTCGCGCGGATGTCGCTGCCGACCGAAAGCTGGCGACCGATGACACGCAGATAAGCCTGGATCGATTCGGGCGAGGCGCCCGCGGCGCGCGCCGAACGGTAAAGGCTGTCGCCGACGCGGCCACGGATGCGCAGCGGCGTCGCGTCGACCGCAATCGGGATGCGGCGCATCACCAGCCGCCCGCCGACCCGCTCCATCTCGATGCGCAGGTCGAAGCGCGCGCGCATCGCGAGCGCATCGACCGGACGCGGCATGGTGCGTGCGGCCCGGCGGCCGAGAATCAGGTCGATCCGCGTGCCCGGCGCAATGTCGGCCAGCGGCACCGCGCTCGCGATCTGGTTCGCGAGTGCCTCTGCATCCTGGCTGCCGACGCCCGAGCGTTCGAGCACGCGGGCAAAGCTGTCGCCCTGGCCGAGCGTCGCGGTGAGTTCGATCTGCGGGCGTTCGGGGGTCTGGGCGAGCGGGCGCACCGCATCGGTCGCGGCCATGTGACGGCCGGTATCGCCGCCGAACGCGAGCGGCACGATCATCTGCGCGCGCGCTTCGTTGAAATCGGCGGCATCGAGCGCCGCAGCGGGCTGTTCGAGCGGCTTGATCCCGGGGAAAGTCGCAATGGCGGCGCCGCACAGCAAGGTCAGCGTCGCAAGCCCCCGCCACCATTCGCCCGAACCGATATTATCGCCAAGGTCGGGAACGAGATCGAGCAACGCGAGCCTGTCGCGCCACGACAGCGCCGGTTCGGGCGCAGCGTCCGCGCGCCGCAGGCCGATCGCCTGCGACATCGTGAGGGCGGCGGCATTGCCCGACATCCCCGCGATGGGTTCGTGACGCTGAAACAAAAGCAACCCCCGTTCGACGGGCCTCCCGACCCGGCCGTCGAATGATCTTTTCGACAGCCGATCTGTAAACAAAGGCCGTTAAAGTCAATTTAACGCCCCATCTCCTCGCCCGCCTTGCGGCGGGCCGTGCGGAGGCCGGGATATGATGCGGCCCCTCGTCGATCCGCCTCATATTCGGGTCCGCTTCCTTCACTCTCACCCAAAGACGCGAAGAAGGAAGAAAATAGAAAAGCTCACACAAAGACACAAAGAGGGCGGCGCGCGCATTAAGCGCGGTGAAGAACCGCGCGAAGCGCATTTGATACAGTCGCCTGCGGCGACAAGCCCACGCCGCAAATCGCGCGCACCCTCTTTGTGTCTTTGTGTGAGACATTTCTTCTTCTTCGCGCCTTTGCGCCTTTGCGTGAGATCATCATCGCAACACCCACGGGAAAAAGGCGGGACCACGCCAGGAGCAACGGACGAAATCGCCGCTCTTCGTCGATCCCCTGTTGCACTGCAGCGCGTGCCATGCCAGCTTGGGGTAAAGACAATGACGGCATCCTCTTCCAGCCCGGTCAAGGCCGTCCTTGGCCCCACCAACACCGGCAAAACCCATTTGGCGGTCGAGCGCCTGACCGCCCATTCGAGCGGGATGATCGGCTTTCCGCTGCGCCTGCTCGCGCGCGAGATATATGACCGCGTCGTGGCGATGAAAGGGCCGGCACAGGTTGCGCTGGTGACGGGCGAAGAACGGATCATGCCGCCCGAGGCGCGCTACCTTCTGGGCACGATGGAAGCGCTGCCGGTGGAACGCGACGTCGCGTTCGTCGGCATCGACGAGGCCCAGCTCGGCGCCGATCCCGAACGCGGCCATGTCTTTACCGACCGGCTGCTCCGCGCCCGCGGACGCGAGGAGACGATGATCCTCGGCTCGGCGAGCCTCAAGGGGCTCGTCCGCGACCTCGTGCCCGAAGCCGAGATCGTTACCCGCCCGCGCTTTTCGACGCTGAGCTATGCCGGCACCTCGAAATTGTCGCGGCTGCCCAAGCGCTCGGCGGTTGTCGCCTTCTCGGTCGAGGAAGTTTACGCGATCGCCGAGATGCTGCGCCGCTTTTCGGGCGGCGCCGCGGTCGTCATGGGCGCGCTCAGCCCCAAGACCCGCAACGCGCAGGTCGCGATGTTCGAGGCCGGCGAGGTCGATTATCTCGTCGCCACCGACGCGATCGGCATGGGACTCAACCTCGACGTTCAGCATGTCGCCTTCGCGTCGTTGCAGAAATTCGACGGCCGCCGCCTGCGCCGCCTGACGATTTCGGAAATGGCGCAGATCGCGGGACGCGCCGGGCGTCATCAACAGGACGGCAGCTTCGGCACCGTCGGCACCCCGCAAGGCGGCTTCACGCCCGAGGAGATCGCGGCGATCGAGGGGCATCATTTCCCGCCGCTCACCAGTCTGTTCTGGCGCAATCCGACCCCGCGCTTCGACACGCTCGACCTGCTGCTCGCCGATCTCGCGCAGCCGCCGACGCAACCCGGTCTGCGCGCCGCGCCCGAAGCGGTCGACATCGCGGTTCTCAAGCATCTCGCGGGCGACATGGAAGTGCGGATGCGCGGCGGCGAACCGGAAGCCGTCCAGCGCTTGTGGGACGTCTGCGGCCTTCCCGATTTCGAGCAGCTTGGCGCCGAACATCACAGCCGCACCGTTCTCAAGCTGTGGCAATGGCGAGCGAGCGGCGACGGGATGGTCGATCCCGACTGGTTCGCGCGGCGCCTCGCGCGGCTCGACGACACCGACGGCGACATCGACCAGCTCGCGAGCCGCATCGCCGCCGTCCGCACGCTTTGCTTCATCGCCCAGCGCGGCGACTGGATCGCGGGCGGCGCGGGCTGGACCGAGCGGACGCAGGACCTCGAATCGCGCCTGTCCGACGCGCTGCACGCCGCGCTCGCCCAGCGCTTCGTCGACCGGCGGCTCGCGCTGCTGCTGCGCGACGCGGGCCAGCGCCACACCGCGTTGCCCGTCGCGGTCGCCGCGGACGGCACCGTCGCGGTCGACGGCGAGGCGATCGGCACGCTGAACGGATTCCAGTTCAAGGTCGACGCGCGCGCCCGCGCGAGCGATCATCGCCTGCTCCTCGCCGCCGCCGAAAAGCATCTGCGCGACGAATTGGCGCGCCGCGCCGCAACGCTCGCGGCGGGCGAGGATCAGGCGCTGTCGCTGGTCAGCGAAGCGGGCGCGCCGCCGCGTCTGGCCTGGCACGGCCATATCGTCGCGACGCTGGCGCGCGGCCCGACGCTCGTTCAGCCCGCGATCCAGATCGACGCCGCGCTCCGCCGGTTCGAGCCGCAGCAGGTGCAGGCGATTTCCGAACGGTTACAGGCTTTCGTCGCCGAGCAGCTTGCGCGCCACGCCGCACCGCTCGCGGCGATGGGCGAGGCGGCGGGCGACCTCTTTACCCCACCGCGCGTCCGCGCGCTGCTCGCCGCGCTCGTCGACGGCGGCGGCACGGCCCCGCGTGCCGCGGTCGAGGCGCAGCTCGCGGCAATGACCGCCGAGGAGCGGCCGCAGCTTCGCAAGCTCGGCCTCACCATCGGCTCGCTCGACATCTTCCATCATCAATTGCTGAAGCCCGAGGCGGTGCGCTGGCGCGCCGCGCTGCTCGCCGCGCAGCAGGGCGAGCCGGTCCCGGCGTTGCCGCCGCAGGGCGCGGTGTTGCAGAAGACGGGCAATCACGCCGGGCTGCGCATCGCGGGCTTCCGCCGCTGCGCCTCTGGCTGGCTGCGCATCGACATGGCTGAAAAGCTGGCGCGCCAGGCGCACGCCGCGCGCATCCAGGCGGCCGCGCCGCCGACTTCGCCCGTCGTCGGCGGCGACGCGCATCATCAGGAAGAGGAGGCAGGCGAAGACGTCCATGCCGCGCCGCCGCCGGGCTTCGCGATCGACCCCGCGCTCGCCACCTCGCTCGGCCTCGACGAGGAAGCGCGGCGCGCGCTGCTCGCCAGCTTCGGGTTTCGGAGCGTCGGAGACCCCCTCCTGCAACGCTGGCGCTGGTCGGGCCTCAAGATCGCCGACAAAGGCCCGCGCCGCAAACGAGGCAAGCCGAACGAACGGGAAGAAGCGCGGGCACGGTCCGGGCCTGCTGGCGAACGCCCGCATCCGCCCGCCAAGCAGGGCAAGGGCCGGCGCGGCAAACCGGCCAAGCGGCCGAAGCCATCGGATAGCGCCGGCCGCGCGCCACGCGCCGATCGTCCCCAGCGTCGCGGCCCCTCGCCGAACAGCCCCTTCGCCGGACTTGCGGCGATGCTGGCCGAGGCCCGCAAGGATTGATGGCGCGCCGATGACGAGCCCCGGCGCCGCGGGAAGCATCCGGCTCGACAAGCTGCTCTGGTATCTGCGCTTCGCGCGCTCGCGCGGCCTCGCGCAGGCGATGGTCGCCGCAGGGCATATCCGCCTCGACGGGCGGCGCGTCACCCGCCCCTCGGCCGCGGTCCACGCGGGCGCGACACTGGTGCTGCCGGTCGGCGAGCGGATCGAGGTCATCCGCCTTCTCGCCCTGCCGCAACGCCGCGGCCCGGCGCCCGAGGCGCAGGCCTGCTATCTGAAGCTCGATGCCGGGGCGCCCGCTGCCTCGAGCTGAGCTATCCGCGCCGCAGGAAAAGCTGTCGCGCGAAAGCGCCGCCTTTCCGCTACCGAATGAGAGTGATTCGCAACTGTCGCTTTGCGTTGACGCGCTGCATTGGCGCGGCTTAGAGGCGGGTCGATGAATGTCCGGGCGGCCGGGAAGCCGCCCCCGAAGGGAGCCGCTATCCATGACCTATGTCGTCACCGACGCCTGCATCCGGTGCAAATATATGGACTGCGTCGAGGTCTGTCCGGTCGACTGTTTCTACGAGGGCGAGAATATGCTCGTCATCAACCCCAGCGAGTGCATCGACTGCGGTGTGTGCGAGCCCGAATGCCCGGCCGAGGCGATCCTGCCCGACACCGAAAGCGGCCTTGAGAAATGGCTGGAAGTCAACGCCAAGTTCAGCGCCGAATGGCCGAACATCACGGTCAAGAAGGACAGCCCCGCCGACGCCGACGAGTATAAGGGCGTCGACGACAAGTTCGACAAATATTTCTCGGCCGAGCCGGGCGAAGGCGACTGAGGTTGCGGAACCAGCGATGAGCGATCGGGGCGGGGTCATTCCCGCCCCTTTTTCCTTTTTGGCCGGGGCGACGGTTCGCAAGGGCGGCTTTCAACCGATTCAAGACGTTTAGAACCGCATACTAGTTTCTCAGTTGCAGACTTTCGGCATTGAGCGATATAGGTTGCGCGGTGGAGTTCACCGCCGTGATTTATGATGATTCTTTCTTTATTGTGTTAGGATTGTTGCTTGCCGCCACGACCGCGTGGTCATTATGGGACGGTGAGATCATTGCTTTCGGCGGCGGCACCCGTAGAAATCAGGAACCAAAACTCTTTTGGTTGTTCGTTGTGACTTTAATGCTGGTCTCAGTCACCGCAGTTGTCTACGGAGTATTATCAGCCTTAGCCTATTGAAAGCAGGCTGTCCGCTGCCCACCCAATAGCAGGCACCGCCGTCAATTATACCTTTCCTACATTGTCCGGCTGTGCCAGCTTTCATCCAGCTCTTTCATTCGGTGGATAAAAGCGGCGGTCCAGCTCGGCTGCAACGACAAGGCGTGCCAGGCGCATTCAGCGCACCGCGAGGTCCACGCCGGGGGAATGCAATAGGCTGAACTTTCCTGAACTTTGGAAAAATGCCGCGGGCCATCCTCTTCATCCCCTCCCCCTCAGAAGCGGACGTCAACGATCCGCCTCCTGAACCATTCGGCCCGATTTGCCCTCTTGAAACCCTTCGCCTTGCCGCCGATGTAGGGTTCCCGAGGGGCCAGCCCGCCGGTTCTCGGCGCGGCGCTCCACAACGAAGGACAAAATTCGCATGATCGACCCGCTCGCCGCCCTTGTTCCCGTCGTCGTCGAGCAGACGAGCCGCGGCGAACGCAGCTTCGACATCTTCTCCCGCCTGCTGCGCGAACGGATCGTCTTCGTCACCGGCGAGGTCGAGGATAATATGGCCTCGCTGATCACCGCCCAGCTCTTGTTCCTCGAATCGGAAAATCCGAAGAAGGACATCTATATGTATATCAACTCGCCGGGCGGGGTGGTCACGGCGGGCATGGCGATCCACGACACGATGCAATATATCCGCCCGCGCGTCGGCACCGTGTGCATCGGCCAGGCGGCGTCGATGGGCAGCTTCCTGCTCGCGGCGGGCGAGCCCGGGATGCGCGTCGCGCTCACCAACGCGCGCGTCATGGTCCACCAGCCGTCGGGCGGTGCGCGCGGCATGGCGTCGGACATCGAGATCCAGGCCAAGGAAATCCTGCGCATCCGCAAGCGGATGAACGACCTCTATGTTCAATATACCGGCAAGTCGCTGAAAGAAATCGAAAAGGCGATGGACCGCGACACCTTCCTCGAAGCCGACGAGGCGAAGGCCTTCGGTCTCGTCGACCATGTCTACGACCGCCGCCCTGCGCTGCCAGGCGATGAAGCGCCCAAGGAAATCGGCGAAGGCCCGACGCCCTGACATCTGATTTGAACGACACCGATTGGGTCATGATCGGCTTTGCGTAAGAAAGGCCGCGTGTTCCCGCGAAGGCGGGGACACATAATCTTTTTGTTCGAAGCCGTTCGCGAGTTGAGAAGCGCGGTAACCCTGTTTCTTGACACCCGCCCCACGCCTTGGCGCTAGGCGGAACATTGAACCCGCGTCACCCAATTGCCATATTGTAATTGGGTGGCCGGGGGCTAGGATAAGGACGGCAGCGCGCCTTTTGCGCCCGCCAGAGGAAGATTTATGACGAAATTGAGCGGCTCGGACAGCAAGAGCACACTCTACTGCTCCTTCTGCGGCAAGTCGCAGCACGAAGTCCGCAAGCTGATCGCGGGTCCGACCGTGTTCATCTGCGACGAGTGCGTCGAGCTTTGCAACGACATCATCCGCGAAGAGATCAAGGGCGGGATCGCCGCGCGCAAGGACGGCGCGGTGCCGACGCCGCTGGAAATCTGCCAGCATCTCGACGCCTATGTGATCGGCCAGAACAAGGCGAAGCGCGTCCTGTCGGTCGCGGTCCACAACCATTACAAGCGCCTCGCCAACTCGGGACGCGGCGAGGATGTCGAGCTCGCGAAATCGAACATCCTGCTCGTCGGCCCGACCGGCAGCGGCAAGACCCTGCTCGCGCAAACACTCGCGCGCTTCCTCGACGTGCCCTTCACCATGGCCGACGCGACGACGCTGACCGAGGCGGGCTATGTCGGCGAGGATGTCGAGAACATCATCCTCAAGCTGCTTCAGGCCAGCGACTATAATGTCGAAAAGGCGCAGCGCGGCATCGTCTATATCGACGAGATCGACAAGATCAGCCGCAAGGCGGAGAATCCCTCGATCACCCGCGACGTGTCGGGCGAAGGCGTGCAGCAGGCGCTGCTCAAGCTGATGGAAGGCACGACCGCGAGCGTTCCGCCGCAGGGCGGCCGCAAGCATCCGCAGCAGGAATTCCTGCAGGTTGACACGACGAACATCCTGTTCATCGCGGGCGGCGCCTTCGCCGGCCTCGAAAAGATCATCGGCGACCGCCTGCAGGGCAAGTCGATCGGCTTCGGCGCGCATGTCGCCGGTCCCGACGAACGCCGCGCGGGCGAGACGCTCAAGCAGATCGAGCCCGAGGATCTTCTGAAATTCGGCCTGATCCCCGAATTCGTCGGCCGCCTGCCGGTGATCGCGACGCTCGAGGATCTCGACGTCGACGCGCTGGTCAAGATTTTGGGCGAGCCCAAGAATGCGCTGGTCAAACAGTATAAGAAGCTGTTCGATCTGGAGGAGGTCGCGCTGACCTTCACCGACGACGCGCTGGTCGCGGTCGCCAAGAAGGCGATCGAACGCAAGACCGGCGCGCGCGGACTGCGCTCGATCGTCGAGGCGATCCTGCTCGACACGATGTTCGACCTGCCCGACCTGACCGACGTGGTCGAGATCGTCGTCGACAAGGATGTCGTCGAGGGCCGCAAGGACCCGGTGCGCGTCTATGCCGACAAGGCGAAGGAAGCCGCGGGCGACGCGGCCTGATTGCGCGCGCCGCTGAGTCGCGGCCTATATTCCGATTGAAATCAGCGGCGTCGCGCGCAATGCGCGGCGCCGTTTTGTTGCATTGCAGCAACAGTCGCCCGAAAAAATGCAACGGCCCTTGTGGATAACTTTGGCGGACCGACGCAAATTCGCGTTTTTTTACCGCCCGCCCCGCCCGTTCCCCAAGCGCGGCTTGCACTGTCACAATTGCTGTCACAATCGTGCCACATGCGGGCTTCAGGGGCGCTCGCAGGTGAAGCGCGCCCAGGTTGCGCGGCTGCCGAATGCTACCAAAGGGGACATCCTGACATGAAACTTCGTTATTCGATCGCGGCTAGCCTGATGGCTATCAGCGTCGCTACCGTCGTCGCCGCTCCGGCGCAGGCGCAACAGATCACCACCGGCATCCAGGGCCAGGTCAGCGACGACAATGGCGGCGCCATTGCGGGCGCGAAGGTCATCATCACCGATACGCGCACCGGCGCCGCGCGCACCTTCACCACCGGCGCAGACGGCCGCTTCGTCGCGACCGGCCTGGTCACCGGCGGCCCTTACAGCGTCTCGGTCACCGCCGACAGCTTCGAAGGCCAGACGCTGCAGGACATCTACACCTCGCTGCAGGGCAACACCGACCTCGCCTTCTCGCTGTCGTCGGGCGGCGGTGAAATCGTCGTCACCGGCACCCGCGTCCGCGTGACCCAGCTCGCAGTCGGCCCGGGCAACAGCTTCACCACCGAAGTGCTCGAAAGCGCCCCGTCGTTCAACCGCGACGTCCGCGACATCATCCGCCTCGATCCACGCGTCAGCCTCGACCGCGACGACGGCGGCTCGGGCCAGGACCGCATCTCGTGCCTCGGCGGCAACGACCGCGGCAACGCCTTCACCGTCGACGGCATCAGCCAGGGCGACGTCTACGGCCTCAATGACACCGGCTTCTCGTCGCGCAGCTCGACCCCGATCCCCTATGACGCGGTCCGCGAAACACAGGTGCAGTTCGCGCCGTTCGACGTCGACTATGGCTCGTTCACCGGCTGTGCGATCAACGTCGTGACCAAGTCGGGTACGAACGACTATCATTTCGGCGGTTTCTTCGAATATTCGGACAACGGCATGCGCGGCGACTCGCTGCCCGGCATCGACAAGCTGCCGCCGGTCAAGCCCGAAAAGCGCTGGGGCCTGTGGGCCGGCGCGCCGATCATCAAGGATCGCCTGTTCATTTTCGGCGCCTATGAGCATCAGGAAGCTGGCCAGTCGCAGGACGACGGTCCGGTCGGCGGCGGCTATGCCAATGAACAGACCGGCATCACCGTCGATCAGTTCAACGAAATCTCCGGCATTCTGAAGAACACCTACGGTGTGGACACCGGCCCACTCGTCACCAATCGTCCCTATACCAACGACCGTTATTTCGGCCGCCTCGACTGGCAGATCACCGACAATCATCGCCTCGAGTTGACCTATCAGCGGCTCGAGGAAGGCTCGACACGCGCCGATGACCTGTTCACGGGCACGTCGCCGCAGGCCGTCGGCCTCAACACCTTCTATACCAGCGGCACCAAGTCGAACTATTATTCGGGTCGCCTCTATTCGCAGTGGACCGATAATTTCTCGACCGAACTGCGCTATTCGCGTTCGGAGGTCCGCGACCGTCAGGATCCGGTCGGCGGCGGCGAAGCCCAGTCGGCGAACCCGATCCCGCGCATCATCGTCGGCATCGACAATCCCACCGGGATCGACGGCTCCGTGCTGGCGGGCCCGGGCACCTCGCGCTCGGCGAATGACCTTCGCACCGACATCGACCAGTATCGCGCGGTCGCGAAGCTGGTTGCCGGTTCGCACACGCTGAAGGTCGGCGCCGAACTCAACCGCGCCAACCTGTTCAACCTGTTCGTCCAGAATGCAACCGGCACGCTGGTCTTCCGCAACATCGACGATCTGCGCGCGGGCCTGCTCTCGCCGGGCACGGTTCCCGGCAACGGGACCTGTACGTCGGTCACCAACTCGACCACGCCCATCAACGTCGTTAACGGCTGTACCTATGGCGCGTTCGGCAACTTCTCGTCGACGGGCGACATCAACGATGCCGCCGCGGCGTTCACGCGCAGCATCTACTCGATCTTCGCGCAGGACGATTGGGAAATCTCCGATCGCCTGAACGCGGTGATCGGCGTGCGCACCGACTGGTACGACGGCGGCAATCCGCGCTACAATCCGGTCTTCGCGCAGCGCTACGGCATCCCGAACACCACCGGATTCAGCAATCTGGCGCCGGTCGTCATGCCGCGCCTCGCGCTGACCTATGACATGGACGATTTCGCGGTGTTCGGGCGGCCGAAGCTCAGCGCCGGCGTCGGCATCTTCTCGGGCGGTGATCCGGTGGTCTGGTTCGGCAACGCCTTCCAGAACGACGGCCGCGGCTTCAACGAAGGCAATACGGGATCGTCCAATTGCCCGACGGGCCAGATCAGCGTTCTGTCGGGTGGCCAGTTCACCGGGGTGCCGACCTGCATCCAGGCCGCCGGCATCTCCACGGCTGCACGCGGTCTGGGCGACACCCAGTCGATCAGCCCGGACATCAAGATGCCGACGGTGCTGCGCGCCAATATCGGCTTCCAGTCCGAACTGAACTTCGCCTCGTCGGGCTTCTTCAGCGGCTGGAACCTCAACCTCGACTATATCTACAGCAAATATCGCAATCCGCTGACGCTGGTCGACCTGTCGCAGACGGTGAATCCGGCGTTGGGTCTCAACGGCTACATGATCGACGGTCGCCCGATCTATCGCGCGATCGACCCGAACGTCGCTGGCTGCACGGCAAAGCTCGTCGGCCTGAATCCGGCTCCGGTGTATGAGGACGTCAATGCGGTCTGCTTCAACACCAGCCGCGACGACGAGCTGCAGCTGACCAACAGCGCCGGTTATCGTAGCCACAATGCGTCGATCATCCTGTCGAAGACCTTCAACGGCGGGCTGTTCACCGAGAATGGCAGTGTCGATTTCAACTTCGGCTATGCCTACACCGACTCGCAGGATCGGCGGAGCATGTACAACTCGACGGCGGGGTCGAACTACGACTATGTCGCCGCCTTCGATCGCCAGAATCCGGGTGCATCGCGCAGCTTCTACGAAAGCCGTCACAACATCTCGACGCGCCTCGCATTCCGCGAGGAGTTCTTCAACGATCTGTCGACACGCTTCGCAATCAGCTTCGTGGCACGCTCGGGCCGTCCGTACAGCCTGACGTTCAGCGGCGGCGGCCTCTTCAACGACAGCGTGTCGGGCAGTGACAATGCGCTCGCCTATCTGCCGACCGGGATCGACGATCCGAACATCTCGCCGTCGTCGAACATGACGGCGGTGAAGGATCTCGTCGCTTTCGCGAGCGGTCTGGGCTGCGCGAAGAAATATATCGGCAAGACGATCCCGCGGAATACCTGTTCGAATGACTGGTATTTCGACATGGATCTGTCCTTCTCGCAGGAAATCCCCGGTCCGGGCCGCTTGTTCGGCCGCGACGACAAGATCAAGCTCTATGCGACGATGGACAATTTCCTGAACTTCCTCGACAAGAGCTGGAACGTCCAGCACCGCCGCAACTTCGCGGGGCTGCAGGACATCGCGTCGGCTGGCTTCGACTCGCAGGGCCGCTACGTCATCTCCGGCTTCAACGGTGTCGACAGCATCGCTGCGGATAACGGCATCAACGTGTCGTCGTCGGTGTGGCGCCTGAAGATCGGCGTCTCCTACGAGTTCTGATCCTCGATCAGGATAAGGAAATCGGGGCGCGGGAGGAAACTCCCGCGCCCCTTTTCTTTGTCCGAGGATGAAATGGCGGGTGATCGCCGCCGATGCCTTGAAGTCTCGTTCTAACCCGCCGCAATCCGGCGTGCCGTGTCCCGGACCAGCGCGATCATGTTCGGCACGCCCTGGGTGCGGTTCGACGAAAGCTGGCGCGTCAGGTCGAAGGGAGCGAGCGCGGCGGTGACGTCCATCGCCGCGACCTCGGCCGCCGGCCTGTCCTGCACCGCGGCGAGGACGAGTGCAACGATCCCCTTGGTGATCGCGGCATTGCTGTCGGCGAGGAAATGGAGCCGGCCATCATCCTGCGGCACCGGATAGACCCAGACGCTCGCCGAGCAGCCCGCTACCCGCGTCACGTCGGTCTTGAGCGCGTCGGGCATAGGCTCCAGTTCGCGACCGAGTTCGATCAGCAGGCGATAGCGATCGTCGCCGTCGAGAAAATCATATTCGTCGAAGATGTCGGAGAGGCTGCGCATGACGGCGCCCCTCGCATGTTTGGCGTCCAGTGGAAAGAGCCCGGCGCGACGCGGGCCGCCGCGAACCGCCCCGTCATGCTGGGGCTTCCGGAAGCCCACGCGAAGATTACGACATTGTCACGGCGCCGCCACGCCCTGGCCGGGCGGCCGGGCGCAAAGAGGGGCGGTTCACGGCGATATAGTCTCAGGTTTTGCCAAGAACTTCGGAATTTTCCGACTTCGGATCTTTGGAGTGAAGAATATGGCACGCTTTCATACACTCGTGGGACTTGGCCTTGCATCGGTCATGATGATCGGCACCCCAGTTTTCGCATCGACGCCGTCGGCATCGACGACCACCAGCAAGCCCGCGACCAAGCTGGCGGCCAAGCCGGCCGCCAAGCCCGCGACGCGCGCTCAAGCGAAGCCTGCGGCCAAACTCGCCGCGACCCCGGCCCGCGCAACCCCCGCGCGGGCGACTCCCGCCCGGTCGGGCGGCCGCATGGTCAGGGCCAAGCTCAGCAATGGCAAGACCGTCACCTATGATTGCTCGCTGGCGGGTAACAAGACCAAGCAGGCCTGCAAGGGCTGACCGCTTACCCATCGCGGTATCGCTCACCCGCCTGCGCGGGTCGGCGTGCCGACTCCAAGGGATCGCGCCCAGAAAATGGGCGCGATCCCTTGGGTGCGATTCAGGCTTGCGTTATTTTTTCCATCAGAGATCGACCCCCGCCGCAATCGCTTCGAGCTTGCGCAGGCGCTCCTTGAGGTCGGCGATCTCGATCCGCGACCCGGCGTGCGGCACCCCGGGATCCTGCGCGGCGACATGGCCGGCGGCGAGTTCTTCGCGCTTGAACTGGATCCAGTCGCGCCAACCGCGCAGCGCGGCGAGGCTGATGATGGTCAGCGCGCTCAGCGCCACCGCGGCGGTAACCAGATTATTGGCGAGGTCGGAAGCAATGGGGACCATGTCTCGGCTCCTTCTCCGTCACGTCTTCACGGGTGCGAGCGGTCGCGCAGTTTCTCGATTTCCTCATCGAGACTGGCCGCCCGGTTGGCGTCGGTGGCGATGCGTTCGAGCACCTGGATACGCTCCTTGAGCGCGCGAATCTCGGCCTGCAGCGCCTTGGTCTCGGCCTCGTTGCCCGCATTGCCGACGAAATATTCATTGCCGTGGCGGTCGCGGCGGACGCCGTGGCGGGCGCGAAGGACGCTGCCGATCGTCACGATCAGGACGATGCCGATGACCATTTCAAAGGGGTTCATGGGGAATCCTTCTCTTCTTTCTTATCGTTGTTCAGTTCAGCGGCGCGTCGCGCAGCTTTTCGATTTCTTCGGCGACATCGACGCCCTTGTCGGTGACGATGCGTTCGAGGACGCGGACGCGCGCCTCCAGCCGTTCGGTCTGCGCCGCATATTGCGCGGCCTTTTCGGCGGTCAGTTCGGACTGCTTCTCGATCATCTTCTGCTGATGCTTCGACCAGAAGATGAAGCCGACGAGCAGGAAGGGCGCAAGCGGCACGAGGATCCAGATGGTGTCACCCATGATTGCGTCTCCTCAGTTCGCGGGGCGCCGCAGCGCCTCGATCTCGTGGCTCAGCCGGTGGCCTTCATCGGTGACGATGCGCTCGATCACCGCGAGGCGATCCTTGACCGAGCCGAGTTCGGCGCGAAGCTGGGCATTTTCCTGGCTGATCAGCTTGACGCGCTCGACCGTCTCGTCGCTGGTCTTGGGATAGACCGCCTGTCCCCAGGCGCCGTCGAGCGGATAGCCGTTCTTGATCCGCAGCCAGGTGGTAAAGACCCAGCCGGCGACCCCGGCCACGCCGATGATGGCGACGACGGGAGCGATGGCGGTCAGAATATCGAGATTCATGATCTTTTCCTTAGTCAGCGCAGGCGGTCGATCTGGTCGGCGAGCTGCGCGGCCTGGCCGTGGTTTTCGGTCGCGATGCGTTCGAGCACCGAGATACGCTCCTCCAGCCGGCCGATCTGGCCCGCGAGCTTGGCGTTGTCATCGGTCAGCAGCGCAATTTTTCGATCAGCGTCGGCGTCGGTTCGATGAACCGTGCCACCCCATTCATTCTCGACGGGATAGCCGTGCTTGGCGCGGACCCAGGTGGTGAACATCCAGCCGCCGATCGACAAAGCGACGATGGTCAGGACGAAGAGGGGGCCACCGAAGTTCATATATCTTGTCTCCCTGTTGCGTTTCCGCCTGCCCGGTCGGCGCCCCGATCAGCGAAGCGCGTCGATTTCGTCGGCGAGGCGGCGGTTGTGGCTGGTGTAGTAGAGTTCGATGTCGGCGAGCCGGCGGTCGATGTCGCGGAAGCGCGAGCGGATGTCGCGGGTCGAGGCGCTGGGGTTCGAGCGCACGCCCTGCCAGAACTTCGCTTCCTCGTTCGAGCCATAGAGCGCGAAGGGTTTGGGCGTTCCCATCCAGGCAACCATCCAATAGGCGATCAGCGTCCACGGGAAGCCGCCCATCAGGGTCAGCAGCACCGCGCCGACGCGCACCCACAGGACGTCGATCCCGCTATAGTCCGCGATCCCCGCGCACACGCCGCTCCATTTGGCGTTCTGCTTGTCGAGATAGAATTTGGTGCGGCTGGCAGACATCTCAGTTCCTCCGGCTGATATTGTTTTCGAGTTGCGCCAGTTCTTCATCGCTCCTTACCGCAGGGCGGAAGTCAGGATGGTCGGCGCTGATGATGCGTTCGACGGTGTGCAGGCGGTTCTCGAGCCGGCGCGCCGTGTCGTACAGTTCGTCGAGCAGTTGCTCGTCCTCTCCGGTCAGCGTCTTGGCCTGCTTCCACTTGGTGATGTAGTGGAGGATCAGCCAGGGCAGACCGAGGAAGAGGGTGCCGATGACGATCGGGACGATGATGATCTCTTCCATCGGTCCGGCTCCTTATTTCTTGCCCTGCGCGGCCTTCAGCGCGGCGAGCTCGTCGGCGACCTTGTCGGCGGCCTGCAGCTCGGCGATCTCCTCGTCGAGCGACTTCTTGTAGCCGAGGCCCAGCGCATCGGCACGGCCTTCGGCCTCATCGACGCGGCGTTCGAGGATCTCGAAGCGCGAGAAGGCATCCTCGACGCGGTCGCCGTTGGTCATCTCGCGCAGGCGATAGCGATTTTCGGCGCTTTCGAGGCGATTGACGACGCTCGACTGGCGCGCGCGGGCTTCGCTCAGTTTCTTCTGCAGCTTGGCGATGTCGTTTTCATAGCCCTGGAGCGCGTCGTCGAGGACGGCGATCTCGGCCTTCAGCTTCTCGGCCATGTCGCCGGCCTTCTGCTTTTCGACGAGCGCGGCGGTGGCGAGGTCCTCGCGGTCCTTCGACAGCGCGAGTTCGGCCTTTTCCTTCCAGCTGTCCTGCAGGCTTTCGAGCTTGGCGATGTGGCGGCGCATTTCCTTCTGGTCCGCGATCGTGCGGGCGGCGGAGGCGCGGACTTCGACGAGCGTCTCGTTCATCTCGAAGATGATCTGGCGGATCATCTTTTCGGGATCTTCCGCGCGGTCGAGCAAATCGGTGACGTTGGCGGCGATGATGTCGCGGGTGCGTGAGAAAATACCCATGTGTGAAACTCCTGTCGAACTTGGTCCTAAAATACTGGTGCCGGGGCGGGGCAAGGGGGGAGAGTGCCCCGGCACCAGCGTGTCGGTCAGGCCAGTTGGCTGACCGCCGGGGTGGCTGCAGCGGCATCGTAACCGAGCTTCGGCTGGTCGATCACGCCGACGAAAATGGCCAGCGCTCCGAGCGCGCTGAGCGCGAAGGTGGCGGCCTGGGCAAAATTCGTCTTCATGGGTCAACCTTCCTGTTTTTCGCTGCACCGGAGCGTTTTGCGCCGGTTCGTCGAATACTTTGCAGAAGGCGTGCCAATTGCCGAAAGGGGCGGAAAAGCGCCTAACTTCATTCGCAAATAGACCCGAACATCGATTTGACTTGCCAATCAACGGGAAATTTTGCCAATGATTGGGAATGGAACGCGAAACGCAGTTCATCGGCCAATCGGCGGCCTTTCAGGACGCGGTCGAACGCGCGAGCCAGGCGGCGACGCTCGACCGCCCTGTCCTCGTCATCGGCGAGCGCGGCACCGGCAAGGAACTGATCGCCGAGCGCCTGCACCGCCTGTCGGCGCGCTGGGACAAGCCCTATGTCATCCTGAACTGCGCCGCGATGCCCGAAACGCTGATCGAGGCCGAACTATTCGGGCACGAAGCGGGTGCCTTCACCGGCGCGACGCGCAGCCGCGCCGGCCGCTTCGAAGAGGCCGACGGCGGCACCTTGTTCCTCGACGAACTCGCGACGATGTCGAGCGGCGCGCAGGAGCGATTGCTGCGCGCGGTCGAATATGGCGAGATCACCCGCGTCGGCGCATCGCGCCCGACCCGCGTCGATGTCCGCATCGTCGCCGCGACCAACGAGCACCTGCCCGCGCTGGTCGAACAGAACCGCTTCCGCGCCGACCTGCTCGACCGGCTGTCGTTCGAGGTCATCACCCTGCCCCCGCTGCGCGCGCGCGAAGGCGACATCGAAGTGCTCGCAACCTATTTCGGCCAACGCATGGCGGCGGTGCTCGGCTGGGACGAATGGCCCGGCTTCGGCCCGCGCGCGCTCGCGGCGATGGAGGGGCACGACTGGCCGGGCAATGTCCGCGAACTCCGCAACGTCATCGAGCGTGCCATCTATCGCTGGGCCGACCCCGAACGGCCGGTCGACGCGCTGACCTTCGATCCGTTCGCGAGCCCCTGGCAACCGGTGGCACGAAAGTCCGAAGCCGGGACGGAGGCCCCCGCCCCGTCGGCGATGGCCGATGCCGCCGCAGCGCCCGCCACGCCGTCCGGCCCGGTGAACGACCTGCGCGCGGCAGTCGACGGCTATGAGAAGCAGATCCTCGCCGACACGATGGCGCGCTGCCGCTACAATCAGAAGGTCGCGGCCGAGGCGCTGGGACTAAGCTACGACCAGATTCGCCATGCGCTGAAGAAGCACGGGTTGAATCAGTAAGGTCTAACCGAAAACCAAACACCGTTCGCCCTGAGCTTGTCGAAGGGCTGTTCTTGTTTCTGATGCGGCAACAAGGACGGTGCTTCGACAAGCTCAGCACGAACGGACGATTGGGCGACCCTATTCCCCCGGCAACTGCCGGCTCAGCGCCTGAATCACCGCATCCTGCGCCGACGCCGTATCGGCGAGCCGGTCGCGCAGCGCATAGATGTCGGGAAGCCCGTCGACCGCCGCGTCGATGCTGCGGTCGAGATAGAGGCGGTCGATGTCGGCGAGCGCTCCGGTCAGCGGCGCGCGCGCCGCGATCAGGCGCGAAATCGCCTGCTGCGCGACGACCCAGCGCTCGCTCGCGACCGGCGCGCCGGCGGCGGCGGAGACGAGCGACGCGGCATTGCCGCGCTCGGCGGCGAAAGCCTGCTGCGCCGCCGCGGCATCCGAATCCCACCGCGCGAGACGACCGGCGAGGTCGGCGGGAAGCGGCCCCGGCGGCGTCACGCCCACCGAAGGCGGCGCGACGTTGAATCGCCCCTCGACCGCCCGGTGCGCGAGCGATGGCGCCGCCTCACCACTCACCCCGCCCGCGCAGGCGGTCAGCGAAAGGGCGGCGATCGCCGACGAAAAAAGAGAGGCGCGCTTCATCGTGCCTCCTGATATGGGGCCGCAGGCGTTGCAGCAAGTGCCGAATCGGGTGGGAGTGCAACGCCGCAGCCCACCCCGTGCTTTTCCTTGAAAACCACGGGAATATGCGGTTGACAGCTTGCGCCCATAACGCTAGTGGCGCGGTCTTTCCCGCTTGCTGGAAAATTCGCCTGCCTTGGCGGGTGACCGGCAGCGCGGGTGTTTTAGTTTCTGATTGGATGGAAGACCATGTTCGCAATCGTGCGCACGGGCGGAAAGCAGTATCGCGTTGCCGCCGGAGACAAGATCGCCGTCGAGAAGATCGAGGGTGAAGCCGGCGACACCGTGTCGCTGGGTGACGTCCTGCTGGCCGGCGACGGCGGTGAGGTGAAGGATGCGAAGGGTCTGGCCGTCTCGGCCGAGATCATCGCCCAGACCCGCGGCGAAAAGGTCATCGTCTTCAAGAAGCGCCGCCGGCACAATTATCGCCGCCGCAACGGCCATCGCCAGTCGCTGACGCTGCTGCGCATCCTCGCCGTCGGCGACGCCAAGAAGGCCGCCCCGAAGAAGGAAGCCGCGCCGAAGGCCGACGAAGCCGCCGCTGCTCCCGCCGCCGAGAAGAAGGCTGCTGCACCGAAGAAGGCCGCCGCCCCCAAGGCCGAAGCCGCCGAAAAGAAGCCCGCTGCCAAGAAGGCAGCCCCCAAGAAGGAAGCCTGAGCGCGGCAACGCGGCTCGGCCCCCGGAAGAGAATAGGAGTTTAGGTCATGGCACATAAGAAAGCAGGCGGTTCGTCGCGCAACGGTCGCGACTCGCAAGCCAAGCGCCTTGGCGTCAAGAAGTTCGGCGGTCAGGAAGTGATCGGCGGCAACATCATCGTGCGCCAGCGCGGCACCAAGGTCTATCCGGGCGTCAATGTCGGCATGGGCAAGGATCACACCCTGTTCGCCACCACCGACGGCCGCGTCCGATTCCACGACGGCAAGCTTGGCCGCAAATATGTGTCGGTCGACGCCATGGCGGAAGCCGCCGAATAAGGACGATCTTTCCAGGGTCGTCCATCCAAGGGACGACCCGGAACTGTCCTTTCCGCCCCCGGCGGAAACAAGGTTCGAAAAGAGGGAGACGGGTCGCCCCGGACTCCCTTTTTTCTTGCCCGAAATCGGCACCCCGAATTTCCGGCGCGAAAACAGGGCCATCCATCTCCCTCACTATCGAATGTCGTCAAAGCGTCACCATCTGGCGCCACGGCGACAGGCAAATGGGAGTGAGAATATGTTCGCGCGTACCGAAAGACTGTTGCTGCGGCCCGGCTGGCAGGAAGACGCCCCCGCCCTCGCGCGTGCGATCGGTGAGGAAGCGGTCGTGCGCAATCTGTCGCGCGCGCCCTGGCCCTATGGCGAGGAGGAAGCGCAGGCGTTCCTGAGCCTTCCCCTCGACCCCGACCAGCCGCGCTTCCTGATCTTCGCGCGTACCGGCGGCGCTCCGCGCCTCGTCGGCGGCTGCGGCATTTCGCCGAGCCCCGAAGGCGGCCTCGAAATGGGTTACTGGATCGCGCGCCCTTATTGGGGGCTCGGCTTCGCAACCGAGGCGGGACGCCAGCTCGTCCGCATCGCTCGCGCGATGAACCTCCCGAAGCTCGGCGCGGGCCACTTCGTCGACAATCCCGCGTCGGGCGCGGTGCTGCGCAAGCTGGGGTTCCGACCAACCGGCAAGGTCACGCGGCGCTACAGCGTCGCGCGCGGCGGCGAGGCGGCGTGCGCGCTGTTCGAGGAAGGCGATGGTGACGGGAGCAATGCCGTCACCCCCATGCGCGGCCGCATCTGCGGCGACGAGGATTTCCGCGAGGATATCCGCCTGATGGCGGCGTGACTCCTCCCCTCCCGCAAGCGGGAGGGGGCCGGGGGGTGGGCCAGCGGCGGGCGCCCCATAAGCCCACCCCGCTGCGACTAGCCAGCAAGCTGGCAAGTCTCGCTGCCCCTCCCGCTTGCGGGAGGGGGCTTCGCTCTACCCCCTCAATTTCCCCGCCATGCCGATGATGTCGTCGAGCGGATTGCCGTCGCCGTCCATGTCGAGCATCTTGCCGAGACCACCCAAGCCGCCGCCGCTGCCGCCGAGCACGCTGCCCAGCATACCGCCAAGGCCGCCGCCCGATCCGCCGCCGCCGAGCGCGCCGCCGATCAGGTCGCCGAGGCCTCCGCCGCCGCTCTGCTGGCCGCCCTGCTTGGCCATATAGCCCGCGACCATCATCGCGAGGATCGGCAGCATCTGCTTGAGCAGCCCCGAATCGAGCCCGGTCTGCCCCGCGGCATGATCGGCGACGGTGCGGCTGACATCCTTCGACCCGAAAATCTGGCCGAGCACATCGTTGCCCGCCTGCACCGGCGTCGCCTGCGACCCGAGCACCGCGTCGAGCAGACCGCCGCCGCCGAGCTGGCCGAGCAGGCCGCCCAGACCCTCGACCCCGCCGGCGTTCTGCGCTTGCGTCTTAAAACCGCCGAGGATCGCGGGCAGCAGCGCCTCGGCCCCCTGCTTCGCGACCGTGGGCGACACGCCGAGCTGGCTCGCCATCGATTCAATGCCACCGGCCTGCGCCAATATATCGGTCAGATTCATCATCAATCTCCCACTTCGGCGCGGGATCGAAACGCGCCGGACGGCGTTATCATAGTCCGGCAGCGAGCGAAGAACGAGACGTTCATTTCGCTGTCATTTTCAACTGCCTAGGTCCATCCTGCGGCCATGCGACTCGCCCTCGGCGAATGGCCGCGCATCTTAGTGGGAGCAAATAAATGAGCATTTTCGGCAAGATCAAGGACGCGATCTTCGGCAAGGCGCAGGCTGCCGAACCCGCCACCCCTGCAGCGCCCAACCCCGTCGGCGCCGCGCTCGACGCCGCGACGAGCGCCATGGCGGCGGCCGCAGCCGCTCCCGTCGATGTCGACGCCATCCTGACCGCCGAGGCCGCGAACGCCGGCCAGGCGCTCAACTGGCGGACCTCGATCGTCGACCTGATGAAGCTGCTCGGCATCGATTCGAGCCTCGACAACCGCAAGTCGCTCGCGCAGGAGCTCGGCTATGCCGGCGCGCTCGACGGCAGCGCCGAGATGAACATCTGGCTGCATAAGGCGGTGATGCGCGAGCTCGCCGCGAACGGCGGCAAGGTGCCCGCCGACCTGACCGACTGACAAACGGCAGATATTTTTCGATGGGGGTCGGACGAGCGGAAGCTCGCCCGACCCCTTTTCGTTGACCGGCGCGCCGTGTCCCCTAGACAGGTTTCAACAGAAACGAAGTCGCCAGGGAGACCGACCGTGCACCATCCGCTTTCCATGCCCCTCAGCCGCCGTCAGTCGCTCGCGACTCTCGGCGCCGGCGCCGCCGGTTTCGCCATCGCCGGTCCCGCCGCGGCCTTGCAGGCCCCGCCGCAGAGCGACGCCGCAAAGCTGCTCGATTCGGTCGCCGACAATCTGCTCGCCCTCTCGCCCGAAGGCGCGACCGCGCTCGGCATCGACACCGGCGCGCGCGCGGCGATGCGCGGCCAGCTCGGCGACCGCTCGGCGGCCGGGATGCAGGCCGTCGCCGACACGCTGAAGGCCGATCTCGCGCGCGTCCGCGCGTTCAAGGGCGACGGGCTCGATCACGCGACGCGCACCAGCCTCGCGGTCGTCGACAGCGCGTACAGCGTCGCGCTCGACGGCTTCGCGCAACCCTATGGCGACGTCGCGGTCGGCGGTTGGCGCAACACGCCTTATGTGGTGATCCAGAATGTCGGAGCCTATCTCGACGTGCCGAAGTTCCTCGACAGCGACCATCCGGTGAAGACGTCGGCCGATGCCGAAGCCTATCTCGCGCGCCTCAATGATTTCCCGGGCGTGCTCGACGGCGAGACCGACCGGCTGAAATCCGCCGCCGGTCAGGGGCTGATCGCCCCTGCCTTCCTGATCGACAAGGCGGTGAAGCAGATGGAGGCGACGCTCGCCGACGCGAAAGCGGGCGGGTCGATGGTCGAAAGCCTCGCCCGCCGCACCGGCGAGGAAAAGATCGCGGGCGACTGGCACGCGCGCGCGGCGAAGATCGTGCAGGGCCCGATCACCGCCGCGCTCGACCGCCAGCTCGCCGAACTCAGGGCGCAGCGCCCGAAAGCGACGATGGACGCGGGCATGTGGGCGCGCCCGCACGGCGATGCATTCTACGCCTGGGCGCTGCGCGCTTCGACGACGACGCGCATGACCCCCGAGGAGGTTCATGCGATGGGGCTCGACCAGCTCGCCGAGCTGCACGGACGGATGGACCCCATCCTCCAGAAGCTGGGCTATACCAAGGGCTCGGTCGGCGCCCGGATGATCGAACTTGCCAAGGATCCGCGCTTCCAATTCCCCGAGAGCGACGCGGGCCGCGCCGAGATCGTCGCCTATATCCAGACGTGGCTCGGCAAGATCCGCGCGCAGCTCCCCCGCGCGTTCCGCACGCTGGTGAAGGGCAATGTCGAAGTGAAGCGCCTGCCGCTGGCCGAAGAACCCGGCGCGCCCGCGGCCTATGGCGGTGCCGGCTCGATCGACGGCAGCACGCCAGGCCGTTTCTGGATCAACCTGCGCACCACCGATCTGCACAGCAAATATTCGCTTCCTGATCTGGCGATGCACGAAGCGATTCCGGGGCATGTCTGGCAGGGCGAATATGCGAACAAGATGCCGCTGATCCGCACGATGCTGGCGTTCAACGCCTATTCGGAAGGCTGGGCGCTCTATGCCGAGCAGCTCGCCGACGAGCTTGGCCTCTACGACGATTTCGAGGTCGGACGGCTCGGCTATCTCCAGTCGCTCGCCTTTCGCGCCTGCCGCCTCGTCGTCGATACCGGCATTCATGCGAAGCGCTGGACCCGCGAACAGGGGGTCGATTTCTTCGTGCATCAGAACGGATCGAACCCGCTCGAGGTCGCGAGCGAGGTCGACCGCTATTGCAGCTGGGTCGGTCAGGCCTGCGGCTACAAGGTCGGTCACAGCGAGATCGTCCGCCAGCGCGGCCGCGCCGAGGCGGCGCTGGGCGCGAAATACGATCTGCGCGATTTCGACGACATAGTGGTCAAAGGCGGTAACGTCCCGCTCGACGTGCTGGCGCAGAATGTCGACGAATATATCGCGGGGGCAAAGAGCTAAGTTTCAAGCCTCTGTCATTGCGAGCGAAGCGACGCAATCCAGAGCGGTTTACGCCTGCTCTGGATTGCCGCGTCGCCTTCGGTTCCTCGCAAGGACGGTCTAGGGCAAAGGCCCAAGATCCGGTTCCACGAACCCCCGTCGCGCTGCGACCGAGAAGAGCAGGTCGCGGCTGTAGAAACGCAGCGGCCAGTCGCGCCGCCCCATGTCGGACTGCAGCAGCGCATTGACGCGCGCCGCCAGCCCCGTCTCCGCCGTCTCCGACAGAAAAAGGCGCACCCCCGCGACATAGGCGCGGGTGACGCTGTCGTGATAGCCTTGGCGATCATCATTCACCCCGCCGACGCTTTCGTTGAAGCGGCGAATAAGTCCCGCAATCTCGGCATCGATATCGATGTCGGGGCGCTCGCTGAGCAGCCAAAGGCACGCACCCAGATGCGCCTCATGCGTCCATGCCGCACGCGGAAGCGTGCAGGCGAGCAGGCCTTCACCGATCGCGCTTATGTCTTCGTCGCGCCCGAACAGGCGCGGACTATGGTCGGTGGTCATCGGTCCGGTCCTTCCGGGTGAACGGCCACCCGGAAGATAGCCGGGTCGATTATGCGGCGACGGGCGCCTGCGGCGCGGCTTGCCGGACGCCTTCGTCGACATGGTCCGCGAATTGCGCGAAATTGTCGATGAATTGCTGCACCAGCGCCTCGGCGGTGCGGTCATAGGCGGCCTTGTCGGCCCACGCTTCGCGCGGGTCGAGCAGCGCCGTGTCGACGCCCGGCACCGCGACCGGAACGAGGAAGCCGAAATTCGGATCCTTGCGGAATTCAACATCGTTCAGGCTGCCGTCGAGCGCGGCATTCAGCAAAGCGCGCGTGGCCTTGATCGGCATCCGCTTGATCCCGTCCATCGTCGCCATGCCGCCGGTCCAGCCAGTGTTGACGAGCCAGCACTGGACGCCGCCTTTGGCGATGCGTTCCTTGAGCAGATTGCCGTAGACCGACGGGTGACGCGGCATGAAGGGCGCGCCGAAACAGGTCGAGAAAGTCGCTTCGGGCTCGGTCACGCCGATCTCGGTCCCCGCGACCTTCGCGGTATAGCCCGACAGGAAATGATACATCGCCTGATCGGGGGTCAGCTTGGCGATCGGGGGCAGCACACCGAACGCATCGGCAGTCAGCATGATCACGGTGCGCGGCACCGGCCCCATATTCGCTTCCGACGCATTCGGGATGAAGTCGATCGGATAGGCGCCGCGGGTATTTTCGGCGAGGCCGTTGTCGTCGAGGTCGAGTTCGCGCGTCGCGGGATCGATCACGACATTTTCGAGCACCGTGCCGAAGCGGCGGGTGGTCGCATAGATTTCGGGCTCCGCCTCTTCGGACAGGCGGATCATCTTGGCATAGCAGCCGCCCTCGAAGTTGAAGACCGCGGTGTCCGACCAGCCATGCTCGTCATCGCCGATCAGCGTGCGCGAGGCGTCGGCCGACAGCGTCGTCTTGCCGGTGCCCGACAGGCCGAAGAAGACCGCGGTATCGCCCTCGGGCCCGATGTTCGCCGAACAGTGCATCGGCATCACGCCGTCGACGGGCAGAAGATAGTTGAGGATGCCGAATACCGACTTCTTCATCTCGCCGGCGTAGGCGGTGCCCCCGATCAGCACGAGCTTTTCGGCAAAATTGACCGCGACCACGGTCTCGCTCCGCGTGCCGTGCTTTGCGGGGTCGGCGCGGAAGCTCGGCAGGTCGATGATCGTATATTCGGCCGCGAACGCCGCCAGTTCTTCAGCGGTCGGACGCACCAGCAGCGTGCGGATGAACTGGCTGTGCCAGGCGAGTTCGGTAACGACCTGAACCTGGACGCGGTGCTCGGGCTGCGAGCCGCCGAAGAGCTGCTGGCGATAGAGGCGCTCGCGGCTGGCGAGATGCGCGAGGAAGTCGGCCTTCAGCGCCGCGAAATGATCGGGGGTCATCGCGACATTGGTCTTGCCCCACCAGATGGTATTGCGCGTTTCATCGTCCTGGACGATGAACTTGTCCTTGGCGCTGCGCCCGGTGTGCTTGCCGGTTTCGACGACGAGCGGGCCATCCTTGGCGAGCAGGCCTTCGCCATGGCGGATCGCATCCTCCACCAGCCGCGCCGTATCCCAGTTTTCGGCCACATCCGCCTTCGTCTCGACGGTGTCGGTACCGATCGCAATCTTGGTCATTGCCTTCGCCTCTCCATTGTCCGGCGGCATCGTTGCATACCTATGCAATGCTTAGCGTGCTAATGGATAGGCCCGCATTTGCATGGGTGCCGACGGAAGCGCCGATTCCGAAATCCCGATCGCGTTAGCGACGATGCGAAGACAGGTCAAAAGATTAAAGGGTGAATCGCGGGCCAGCCGTGCGCGGTTGTCGCTGGGCGGCAGATCGGCTAGTTGAACCGCCGGGTCCGCCCACTGGAAAGAGCATGACGGCAACCATCGCGCTGGTCGACGACGACCGCAACATCCTGCAATCCCTGTCGATCGCGCTGCAGGCCGAGGGATTCGTCACGCGCGTCTATTCGGACGGCGAGGCGGCGCTGAGGCCGCTGATCGACAATCCTCCCGACCTCGCCGTGTTCGACGTCAAGATGCCGCGCATGGACGGGCTCGAACTGCTGCGCCGCCTCCGCGAGAAGAGCCAGCTTCCCGTCATCTTCCTGACCAGCAAGGACGACGAGATCGACGAGGCGCTCGGTCTCGCGATGGGCGCCGACGATTATATCGCAAAACCCTTCTCGCAGCGGCTGGTGATCGCGCGCATCCGCGCGATCCTGCGCCGCGTCGAGCTCAACCGCGCCCCCCCGAGCGAGAATGACGAGCCCGTCGCCGAACCGATCACGCGCGGGCGCCTGCGCATGGACCCGGCGCGCCACAAGGTGAGCTGGGACGGCAAGGACGTCACGCTGACCGTCACCGAATTCCTGATCCTCGAAACGCTCGCCTCGCGCCCGGGCATCGTGCGCAGCCGCAACCAGCTGATGGATGCGGCCTATCAGGACGATGTCTATATCGACGACCGCACGATCGACAGCCACATCAAGCGCCTCAGGCGCAAGTTCCGCGAGGTCGATCCCGATTTCGACGCAATCGCGACTCTTTATGGCGCCGGATACCGCTTCTCCGATGACGGCTGACTCCAAAAGGCCCGAAGGGAGCATTGCCGAGCAGGAGGAGGCGCCGCTCGTCTGGTCGGCGCGCTGGTCGCTGACGACGCGCATTCTCGCCGTCAATATTCTCGCCATCGTGCTGTTCGGCGGCGGTTTCTTCTATCTCGACACCTATCGCAGCCGCCTCATCGATACGCGCATGGACGTGATGGGCGACCAACTCGCACAGCTCGACGAAGCGCTTGAGGCGGCGCGGCCCGACCAGCGCCGGCACCTGATCGGCGAATTCACCCGCGCCACCGAGTCGCGCCTGCGCTTCTACGACGCGGACGGGCGCAAGATCGACGACAGCTTCGCGCACGCGCCGCCGACCTATACGCTGCGCGATCCCGAGCTTCAGCCATGGAAACGCGACGCCGCGCGCGCGATGGACCGCGGCATCGACTGGATCGTCGGCGCTCCCGCCTACCCCGATTTCGAGGAACCACGGATCGACCGCGGCAGCGCCTGGCCCGAGGTCGTCGAGGCGATGAAGACCGGCGCGGCGGCGAGCCGCTTTCGCTACGCCCCCGAACGCACGCCCCTGCTCAGCGCGACGCGCATCGTCGACCTCGACACGCCCGAAGTGATGCTGATGACGCTCAACGCGCGCGACATCACCAAGACGGTGCGCGCCGAGCGCTTCCGCCTCGCGGTCGTCGTGGCCATGGTACTGATCGCCTCGATCCTGCTGTCGCTCTTTCTCGCGCGCACGATTGTCCGCCCCTTGCGCAAGCTGGCGCGTGCCGCGGTGCGCGTCCGCCTCGGCCGCGCGCGCGAGGTCGTCGTCCCGCGCCTGCCGAGCCGCCGCGACGAGATCGGCACCCTCGCCCGCGCGCTGTCCGACATGACCCAGGCGCTCCGCGAACGCATCGACGCGGGCGAGCATTTCGCCGCCGACGTGACGCACGAGCTCAAGAATCCGATCGCCTCGGTGCGCTCGGCGATCGAGGGGCTGGGGCGCGGCACGACCGACGAACAGCGCGCGCAACTGCTCGCCATCGCCGACGAGGATGTGCGGCGGCTCGACCGCCTGGTCACCGACATCAGCGACGCGAGCCGGATCGACGCGCAACTGTCGCGCACCCTGTTCGAGCCGATCGACATCGGGCTGATGATCGAATCGATGCTCGCGGGCCGCGCCGCGCGCATCAAACCGGGCGTGCCGACCCCGCGCATCGCCTTCGCCCGGCCGCGCAAGGGGACGACGCAGGTGATGGGCGACGGGCACCGGCTCGAACGCGCGATCGACAATGTCATCGACAATGCGATCAGCTTCTCGCCCGAAGGCGGCCTCGTCTGCATCGCCGCGACGCGGCTGGGCGACGAGGTGCATATCCGCGTCGACGACGACGGCCCTGGTATCGACCCCGCGCAGCGCGAGGCGATCTTCCGTCGCTTCCACAGCGAGCGCCCCGATGGCGAGGCGTTCGGCCGCCACAGCGGCCTCGGCCTCGCGATCGCGCGGACGATCATCGAGGGCCATGCCGGAACGATCTCCGCCCGCGACCGCGACGACGGCCAGCGCGGCGCGAGCCTGCTCATCACCCTGCCCGCGCGCGAGGGGCATGAAGCGGAAGGATAGCAGGGTTCATGCGGAGACGCGGAGCAATTCTCCTCATCCATTCGTGCTGAGCTTGTCGAAGCACCGTTCTTCCTTTCGGTCGGGCAAAGAAAGAACGGCCCTTCGACAAGCTCAGGGCGAACGGGCTTCTTGTTCTCTCCGCGCCTCCGCGTCTCCGCGTGAACCTTCTTCCCCGAGGCTGCTACGCGAGCCTCCTCTATTCACCCGAATCGGTTTGCCGCCTTGCAGCCCCGCTTCGTCGCCGGTAAGCCCCGTTGATGTTTCCGAGCCGGACCAAGCCCGAGATCCAGAATATCCACGCCAGTTGCGTCGCGGCGGGCAGCGGCGGCGTGCTGATTCTCGGCAACAGCGGGCAAGGCAAGTCCGATCTCGCGCTCAGGCTGATCGATCGCGGCGCGCGGCTCGTCGCCGACGATCGCTGCGACATCTGGTACGACCGCGACCGGCTGTGGTGCCGCCCGCCCGAGAATCTCGCCGGCAAGCTGGAAGTGCGCGGCATCGGCATCGTCGAAAAGCCGTGGACCGCGCCGGTGCCGCTCGCGCTCGCGGTGCGGCTTTCCGACCGCTACGACCGCATGCCGTCGGTGAATCAGGTCGAGATGGTCGCCGGGCATCCGCTGCCCGCGCTTCTGCTCTCGGCCTTCGAGGCGTCGGCGCCGATCAAGATATTGCTCGCGCTCGAACGGCTGGCGCCCGACCGATGAGCAGCCCCGACCCTCGCCTGCTTCTCGTCACCGGCCTCTCCGGCGCGGGCAAGTCGACGGTGCTCAAGGTGCTTGAGGATCTGGGCTGGGAGGTCGTCGACAATCTGCCGCTCGCCTTGCTCGAGGCGCTGATCGACGCCCCCGCGAAACGCAGCGAGGCCGGCCGCCCGATCGCGGTCGGGATCGACAGCCGCAGCCGCGGCTTCAAGCCCGCGCGACTGGTCAAGCGGATCAAGGAACTGCGCGAGGACGGCGGCCGCGACATCCAGACTTTGTTCCTCGACTGCGCGGGCGCCGAGCTCGAACGCCGCTTCTCCGAAACGCGCCGCCGCCATCCGCTCGCCGAGGATCGCCCCGCCGCCGACGGCATCGCGCGCGAACGCGAGTTGATGGAGCCGCTCCGCCGCTGGGCGGAGCATGTCATCGACACCACCAACTATTCGAGCAACGATTTGCAGCAGGAGGTGCGTCAACGCTTCGGCGACGCGGGCGACGGCGAGCCGGTGCTCAACATATTGAGCTTCGGCTTCGCGCGCGGGCTGCCGCGCAACGCCGACCTGGTGTTCGACATGCGCTATCTGCGCAATCCGCACTGGGATGCGAAGCTGCGCCCCGGCACGGGACTCGACCCCGATGTCGCGGCCTATGTCATGGCCGATCCCGCTTATGAGGACAGCGTCGCGCAGATCGAGCGGCTGCTCCTCACATTGCTGCCGCGCTACCGCGCCGAGGGTAAAAGCTATGTCACCGTCGCCTTTGGCTGCACCGGCGGGCGGCACCGCTCGGTCCATGTCGCCGACCGTGTGGCCAAAACGCTACGCGCCGCGGGTCATGAGCCGACCGTGACCCATCGCAACCTTGACTCTGCCCCGCAAGATGGGCTTGAGGGCAGGCCCCCGCCCGCATCTCCCGCCGGCGCCGGACAAGCATAAGGGTCTGCGATTTCATGCCCGTCGATAAAGCATTGCCGCTGCTGGGAATGGTCCTGGTCACCCACGGCCGGCTCGCCGAGGAAATGGTGACCGCGATGGAGCATGTCGTCGGACCGCAGCGCGCGATCGCCACCGTGTGCATCGGCCCCAACGACAATATGGAAATGCGCCGCAAGGAAATCGCCGAGGCGATCCGCAAGGTCGATGAAGGCCGTGGCGTGATCATGCTGACCGACCTGTTCGGCGGCACCCCGTCGAACCTCGCGATCAGCCTGCTAGAAAGCGGACGGACCGAAGTGATCGCGGGTGTGAACCTGCCGATGCTGATCCGCCTCGAAAGCGCGCGCAAGGCCATGGACCTGCGCGCCGCGGTGATCGCGGCGAAGGAAGCGGGCCAGAAATATATCTCCGTGGCGTCGGAGATGCTGGGAGTGGGACCATGAGCGAAAACAGCGAGACGGTCGAAATCACCAACCAGCGCGGCCTGCACGCGCGCGCCAGCGCCAAGTTCGTGACCTTCGTCAGCCGCCTTCCCGAGACCGTCAGCGTCGAGGTCGAAAAGGGCGGCAGCCGTGTCAACGGCACCTCGATCATGGGGCTGATGATGCTCGGCGCCGCGAAGGGTGACAGCATCACGATCCACACGAAGGGCGAAGGCGCCGACGCCGCGCTGCTCAAGCTGGTCGGGCTGGTCAAGGACAGCTTCGGCGAGGATTGACCGGATGACCGGTCGCCGTTCCCGCATCGAAAGCCTTTCCAATCCGCTGATCAAGCGGATGCGTCTGCTGCGCGAGAAACGCCACCGCCGCGCCGAGGGGCTGTTCCTCGCCGAGGGGCTGCGCATCGCTACCGAAGCGCGCGAGGCCGGCGTGCTGCCGTCATGGCTGTTTCTCGCCAACGAGGACGCCGCCACGCACCCGCTCGCGAAAGCGCTCGTCGACGCGACCCTTGCGAACGGCGGCGAAGTGATCGACACCACTCCCGCGATCCTCTCCAAACTGTCGGGCAAGGATAATCCGCAGACGATCGTCGGCATCTATGCCGAGCCGAAGACCGGTCTCGCCGATCTCGACCGCGCCTCCGCGCCGATCTGGCTCGTTGCCGAGCGACTGCGCGATCCCGGCAATCTCGGCACGATGCTCCGCACCGGCGACGCGGTCGGCGCGGGCGGGCTGATCCTGCTCGACGAAAGCACCGATCCCTATGGCGTCGAGGCGGTGCGCGCGAGCATGGGGGCGATCTTCACGCAAAAACTGGTGCAGGCGCGGTGGGAGGAATTTCTTGCCTGGCGGCGCAGCGGCCGCGGCGAGCTCGTCGCGACCTGGCTCGGCGGCGACACGCAGGATTATCAGGCAGTGCGCTATGCCGCGCCGACCTTCATCCTGATCGGCAACGAATCGCAGGGCCTGCCCGCCGCCTATGCCGCGGCCGCCGATGTGCGGGTGAAAATGCCGATGATGGGCAAGGCGGACAGCCTCAACGCCGCGGTCGCAGCGGCAGTGATGGCCTATGAAGTGCTCAACCAGCGGCGAAGCTGAACGGCGGTTGGCGCTGCCGTTCAGGACATGGCCATTCAGGGGCACCTAACGGCGCCTTCAACACTGTCGCTATGCCGAAACAAGGTCCGGTTGGCGAAGAACGAAAGGCTATTTCCGTGACACGCATCCTCCCCCTCATCGCCCTGCCGCTGGTCCTCGCCGGCTGCGCCGCCTCGGGCACCCCGCAGGCGCCCGGCGACAAGCCCGCTCCGTCCACCGCCTATATGGCGATCGGCACAGAACCCGGCTGGACGCTCGAGATCACACCCGAACGGCTGACCTATGCCGGCGACTATGGCGAGACGCGAATCGCCGTCCCGAACCCTGGCGCGGCACCGTCGATGAACGGCAAAACCTACGCCGCCGGCCGGCTCTCGGTCGTGATCAAGCATGCGCCGTGCAGCGATGGGATGAGCGACCGGCGCTATGCCGACACCGTGCGTGTGATCGCCGACGGCAAGCGCGTGCAGGGCTGCGGCGGCGCGATCCTGCCGCCCGATACGCTCGCGGGGTCGAACTGGAGCTTCGTGTCGATCGACGGAACGCCGGTAGCGTCAGACAGGCCGACCTCGCTGGCGTTCGACGGCACGCGCCTCAGCGGTAGCGCAGGGTGCAACCGCTTCGGCGGAGGCTACACGGTCGAGGACGGCACGCTCTCCGCTGGACCGCTCGCCGCGACGCTGATGGCCTGCCCCGGCCCGGCGATGGAGCAGGAACGCAACTTCTTCGACCTGATGGAGGGGCCGGTGGGAATCGCCTTCCCCTCGGACGGCACGCTGCTGCTGACCGGCAAGGACGGCAAGACGGCGGTGCTCAAGCGGGTGATTTGAGGCAGCGCCTCGGCTTCCCATTGATCCGTTCGTGCTGAGCTTGTCGAAGCGCGGCCCTTCGACAGGCTCAGGGCGAACGGAGTTCGGGGGTGCGCGCCAGCTATTCCCCGTCGTTCACCGCGGCCGGCGCCGCGGCCAGTTTCGCCAGCGGCCGCGCTGTCTGTTCGGCGACCGGCAGCACCGGTATGTCCTTATCCCCCGTTTCGACGTCGAGCGCTTCGAATCGTTTCGCCTGCGTCAGTACCTGACTTTCGAAACTGCCGACGAAGGCGTTGTAGGCACCCGTCGCCTGGTCGAGATTCTTGCCGACCCGCGCGATATGCGACCCCATCACCGACATGCGCGCATAAAGCTCCTTGCCGAGCGCCGCGATCTCGCGCGCCTGACCCGCGAGCTTTTCCTGCCGCCACACCGCCGCGACGGTGCGCGCGATCGCGATCAGGTTCGTCGGCGTCGCGAGCAGCACCTTGCGCTCGAACGCATAATCCCAAAGCTCGTGATCCTGATCGAGCGCCGCGGCGAGGAAATGCTCGCCGGGGACGAACATCACGACGAAATCGGGGGTGTCGTCGAACTGGTTCCAATAGGATTTGGCGCCGAGCAGGTTGACGTGCGCCTTCATCGCCGCGGCGTGCGCGGCCAGATGCACCGCCTTCTCGCCCTCGTCGACCGCGCCGAAGGCGTCCTGATAGGCGTTGAGCGACACTTTCGCGTCGATGATCAGGCTTTGTCCGCCGGGCACCTTGACGACGACATCGGGGCGGAGCCGCCCGCCGTCACCGTCGGCGACGCTGACCTCGGTCTGGAAATCGGCATGTTCGCTGAGCCCACAGCTTTCGAGGACGTTGCGAAGCTGCTGCTCGCCCCAGCGCCCGCGTGCTTTGGGCGCGTTGCGCAGCGCGTTGACGAGCTTCGCCGCCTCGCTCGACACGCGCTCGGTCCCTTCGCGCATCGCGGCAATCTGGCCGTGGAGCAGGCCGAAGGCATTCTGACGCTCGGCCTCGACCTTGCCGACCGCTTCTTCATATTTCTGCAAGCGGTCGTGGACGGGGGACAGCAGCGCCTTCAGATTCTTCCCCGCGCTTTCCTCGCTCTGGCGGAAGCGTTCGTCGGCGCGTTCGAGAAAGGCTTTCTGCGCCTCGCCCAGCATCGCCTGCCCGACCTCGCGGAACTGCGCGGTGAGCGCCGCCTGCGCGTCTTTCAATTCGGCGATGCGCGCCTCCTGTGCCTCGTCACGCGCCGCCTGTTCGGCAAGCAGCGCGGCGAGTTTCAAGTCGGCGGCCTTGCGCGCCTCGGCCTCGGCAGCAAGGTCCGTAACCGCCGCCTTGAACCGATCGGACAATCCGTCGCGCTCTGCCTTGAGCGCACCTGCCTGTTTTCCGGCAAGCAACCAGCCGATGAGGGCGCCGAGAACAAGAGCGACGAAAGCGATAGCGAGCGCGGCAACATTCATGAGCGGAACATAGGACGAACGCAGCGCTTTTGGCTAGCCGCAAATTATCGGGTCAGAGCAAGTAGACGAAGATGTAGCGAGCGATGAGCGCGACAAGAATCGCCGAGCTCCAGCGGCGATCCGCCACCCACCGATCAACGCCACGAGGATCAGCGTCAGGGTCGCGCTGAGCGGCCGCGTAAGATTGGGCGCGATATCGGGCTGCGACAGATAATAGCCGAGTTGCGCCGCGAGCAGCACGAGAAGCAGTCCGAGCACGACGCGGCGGACGCGGAAATAATGGACGTCGAGGTCGGCGAAACCCTCGGGATGCGAGGGGAAGACGAGCCGTGCGGCGAGAAAATAGAGGCTGGCGAACGCCGCGACCGCCATCAAAGTCGTGCCCGACACCGCAATATCGGCGCGCACTGTCCATGCCGCCGACCAGAAGGACAAAAGGTCGAGCATCACGAAGATCGCGAGCAGTGGAGTAAGCCAGCCGATCGTGAACTTCGTCCGGCCGTCCTCCGCCGCGAAGCGCGTTTCGAGCGCGCGGCCGAGCCCGCTCAGAAGCTCGACCATCGAAAGACCCAGCAGCAAGCTGTAGAGCGCGAAAACAAAGTCGAAATCCTTCACGTCGCGGCATTCCATTCGGCGGGCAGGATGGCTCGATAGGCGGTGGCATCGGGCGCACCGCCGATCGTCACTCCTTGCGTCAGCAGCCAATAATGCCGCACGATCTCCGCCTGCTGCTCCAGCCCGTAGCGGCGCAGCGGCCAGCCGGGTTTCAGGCTGTAATCATAGGTCGCGAAAGGATGCCGCATCAGTACCAGATACCAGCGCCCGCGCTGCTGCGCCTGCCAGACGTGGGTCATCTCGTGAAGAAACAACCCCTTCGCCCGCAATTCTTCGCTCCGTCCGCCGGCCGGGCAGGAGAAATCGTCGCAATAGACGCCGCCCTTGGGGTGGAAATGCAGGTCGCCCATCGGCGCCATGACGATCCGGCGCGGCTGGAAGAAAATCCATTTATAATGGCGCACCCGCACCCGCGCATAATCGATCGCATCGCCGAACACCGAGCGGGCGAGCGCGATTTCTCCGGTCGTGAGGGGGCGTGAAGGGCGCGGCACTTCGGCCTATTTCTTCGCCGCGTCCATCCCCGTCTTGCCCCCGCTCATGTCCATCGAACCATGGTCCATGCCGGCCATGCCGCCCTCGGCGCTCGCGTTCGGCGCGGGCTTGATCGGCAGGTCGAACAGGATGCGTTCATTGTCGTTGTCGGTGAAGACGAAGGCCATCGGCAGCTTGCCCGCGCGCACCGCGGCGCCGTTGATGTGCCAGATCATCAGATGCTTGCCGCCGGGCTTGAATTCGAGCTTGCCCTTCGCCGGGACGACGGCGGCGGCGAGCGGCTTCATCGTCACGACGCCGTTTTCCTTGACGCTTTCGTGCATCTCGACCCGCTGCGCGAGGTCGGCGGTCACCGCGACGAGCTCGACGTCGCGCGGTCCGCCCTGGACGGTGAAATAGCCCGCCGCGGGGCTGTCGGGCGTCGCCCCCATCTGGATATAGCCCGCGACGACGTTGAGCGGCTGTCCCGCGCCCAGATTCTTCTCACACGCGGTCAGCGTGAGCGCGGTGGCGGCAAGCGCGGCTATTGCAAAGGGCTTCATGATGCTTGGGACTCCCGAAATGCGTCAATTTTCCTGTCCCAGATACGCCGTCAAAACCCTTGTGCCAAGGCAAAGCGCACCTATATCGCCCCCATCAAATCAACGCACGGCGTGCCTTTTCAGGGCGCCGAATGAAGCAACAAGGACGAAAAAACCCATGGCCAAAGTGATCGGGATCGACCTCGGCACCACGAACAGCTGCGTCGCGGTGATGGAAGGCGGCAAGCCCAAGGTTATCGAAAATGTCGAAGGCACGCGCACGACGCCGTCGATCGTTGCCTTCGCCAAGGACGGCGAGCGGCTGATCGGCCAGCCGGCGAAGCGCCAGGCGGTCACCAACCCCGAAAACACCATCTTCGCGGTCAAGCGCCTGATCGGCCGCCGCTTCGACGATCCCATGACCAAGAAGGACATGGAACTCGTCCCCTACACCATCACCAAGGGCACCAACGGCGACGCGTGGGTCAAGGCGGGCGGCGAGGATTATTCGCCGTCGCAGATCAGCGCCTATATCCTCCAGAAGATGAAGGAAACCGCCGAGGCTTTTCTCGGCGAGAAGGTCGAGCAGGCGGTGATCACCGTTCCCGCTTATTTCAACGACGCCCAGCGCCAGGCGACCAAGGACGCCGGCAAGATCGCCGGCCTCGAAGTGCTGCGCATCATCAACGAGCCGACGGCGGCCGCGCTCGCCTATGGCCTCGACAAGACCGAGAACAAGACGATCGCGGTCTATGACCTTGGCGGCGGCACCTTCGATATCTCGATCCTCGAAGTCGGCGACGGCGTGTTCGAGGTGAAGTCGACTAACGGCGACACCTTCCTCGGCGGTGAGGATTTCGACAGCAAGATCGTCGAATATCTCGCCGACGGCTTCAAGAAGGACGAAGGCATCGACCTGCGCAGCGACAAGCTGGCGCTGCAGCGGCTGAAGGAAGCCGCCGAAAAGGCGAAGATCGAGCTGTCGACCGCGCAGTCGACCGAAGTCAACCTGCCCTTCATCACCGCCGACGCCAACGGGCCGAAGCACCTGGTGAAGACGATCACCCGCGCCGACCTCGAAAAGCTGGTCGAGGATCTGATCAAGCGCACGCTCGAACCGTGCAAGAAGGCGATCAAGGACGCCGGCGTCAGCGCCAGCGAGATCGACGAGGTCGTGCTCGTCGGCGGCATGACGCGCATGCCGCGCGTGCGCGAGGTCGTGAAGGACTTCTTCGGCAAGGAACCGCACACCGGCGTCAACCCCGACGAGGTCGTCGCGATCGGCGCCGCGATCCAGGCGGGCGTGCTGCAGGGCGACGTCAAGGACGTGCTGCTGCTCGACGTGACGCCGCTGAGCCTCGGCATCGAGACGCTGGGCGGCGTGTTCACGCGCATGATCGACCGCAACACCACCATTCCGACCAAGAAGTCGCAGGTCTATTCGACCGCCGACGACAATCAGTCGGCGGTGACGATCCGCGTGTTCCAGGGCGAGCGCGAGATGGCGGCCGACAACAAGATGCTCGGCCAGTTCGACCTCGTCGGCATCCCGCCCGCGCCGCGCGGCGTGCCGCAGATCGAGGTGACCTTCGACATCGACGCCAATGGCATCGTGTCGGTCCACGCCAAGGACAAGGGCACTGGCAAGGAGCAGCAGATCAAGATCCAGGCCTCGGGCGGGCTCAGCGATGCGGACATCGACCAGATGGTCAAGGACGCCGAGCAGTTCGCCGAAGAGGACAAGAAGCGCCGCGAGGCGGCCGAGGCGAAGAACAACGCCGAAAGCCTGATCCACACGACCGAACGCCAGCTCGAAGAGCATGGCGACAAGGTCGATGCGGGCCTCAAGAGCGAGATCGAGGCGGCGGTGGCCGAAGCCAAGACCGCGGTCGAGGGCGGCGATCCCGCCGCGATGACCGAAAAGTCGCAGGCGCTGGCGCAGGTCGCAATGAAGCTCGGCCAGGCGATCTATGAGAAGGAACAGCAGGCCGCGGCCTCCCCCGCCGCCGACGCTGGTGAGACGAAGGCCGACGAAGATGTCGTCGACGCCGAATTCTCGGAAGTCGAAGACGACAAGAAGTAAGACGGAAGCTCTCCCCGCCGGGCCTTCGGGCGCGGCGGGGTTGAGGGGGTTTTGAAGAATGTCGCTCGACATCGATTATTACGAACTGCTGGAAGTCGAGCGCACCGCCGACGACAAGGCGCTGAAGGCGAGCTATCGCAAGCTCGCGATGCAATATCACCCCGACAAGAATCCGGGGTGCGGCGACAGCGAGGCGCGCTTCAAGGCGATCAACGAAGCCTATGATTGTCTGAAGGATCCGCAGAAGCGCGCCGCCTACGACCGCTTCGGCAAGGAAGGCGTCAATGGCGCGGGCGGCTTCGGCGGTGGCAACGGCGCCGATTTCGGCGACATCGGCGACATCTTTGAATCGATCTTCGGATCGGCGTTCGGCGGGCGCCAGCAACAGCGCGGCCCCGCGCGCGGCGCCGATCTGCGCTACGACATGGAAATCAGGCTCGAGGACGCCTTCACCGGCTGCTCGCGCGAAATTCAGGTCGACGTCGCCGCGCGCTGCGACGCGTGCGACGGGTCGGGCGCGAAGCCCGGCACCTCGACCAATCGCTGCTCGACCTGCGCCGGGCACGGCAAGGTGCGCGCGCAGCAGGGCTTTTTCATGGTCGAGCGCACCTGCCCGACCTGTCAGGGTGCGGGCGAAGTTATCGCCGACCCCTGCAATAGCTGCCACGGCGAGGGCCGCGTCGATCGGCGCAAGACGCTGACCGTCACCATCCCGCCGGGGGTCGACGAGGGCACCCGCATCCGCCTGTCGGGCGAAGGCGAGAGCGGCGCGCGCGGCGCGGCGCCGGGCGACCTCTACATCTTCCTCCACATGGCGCGGCACAAAGTCTTCGAGCGCGAGGGCACGACGCTGTTCACCCGCGCGCCGATCAGCTTCACCACCGCGGCGCTCGGCGGATGCATCACGATCCCGGGGCTCGATGGCAAGAAGCATGAGATCAATATTCCCCCCGGCATCCAGTCGGGCAAGCAGCTCCGCCAGCGCGGCGCCGGTATGCCGGTCCTCAACGGCCGCGGCCACGGCGACCTCGTCGTCCAGATCGACGTCGAGACGCCGACGAAACTCAGCGCCAAGCAGAAGGAATTGCTGCAAGCGTTCCGCGAGACCGAAACCGGCGAGGAATGTCCTGCGAGCCAAGGCTTTTTCGGCCGCATCAAGGAAATGTGGGACGATCTGACGGAGTGATCCCAATCAATCCCTCCCCTTCAGGGGAGGGCAGCGAGACTCGCGAACTTGTTCGCTAGTCGCAGCGGGTGGGGGGCCAGCGGCCTTGCGCTGCGCCTCTGGCCCCCACCCCAACCCCTCCCCTGAAGGGGAGGGGCTTATATGGTCCCAATCTCTCCCCTCAACTCCACAATCAGCGCCTTCACCTTCGGCAGCCGTTCCTCTTCCTCATCCAGGATCGCGTGGAACGCCCGCCGCTTGATCGCCGCAAGCTCGTCGGCGGGTAGCGCGCCGTCGCCGGTCACGCTGCTCGACACGATGTCGCACAATCGGTCGGCGCCGTGGAGCCGACCCCAGAGATAGTCGTTCTCGCGATAGGCGCGGCTGAAGAAGGCGCCAAAGCTGTTGAATTCGATCCCTTTCAACATCGCCGCAGCGCCGCCGGTGCGGATCGCGGTCGCATCGGAGGGCGAGATACGGTCGATCTTGATCGGGTCGAATTCGTCGAACCCCTCACCCTGCAGCAGCGGCAAGGTCGCAATGTCGTAAAAGGGATAGCCGAGATAGGCGAGCAGCAGCGTCCGCCGGTCGTCCTTGGGTAGCCCACCGAGCGCTTCGGCGATGAATGCATCGCCCTCGGCATCGGCGCGGATCAGGTCGCGGTGCGCCGCGATGCCGTCGAGCCATTGCCCGGCATCGGCATCGACGGGCACATCAATGCCCGCAAGCCAGCTGTCGTTCTCGCGCTCGAGATAGATGCCGAGCGCGGTGAAGATCGCCTCGCGCATCGCGTCGCACGCCAGGTCGCGCGTGTCGCGCTTCGCCTCGACCACCCGGTCGAGTTCGCGCGCGAGGAAGCGCAGGCGGCGGATACGGAAGCCGAGGTCGTGGTGGCGGAAGAAATCGACGGCATCGTCGCTTGCCCCCGCCCCGCGGCGCCCCGACAACCGGTCGAGCCCGCGCGCGCGGACCTCGTCCCAGATCGCAGCGCGGCGATTGCGACGATGGATGTCGCCTTCGGGCGGCGCGAGCCGGTCGACGACGCCGACCAGTTCCTCGACGATCGCCGACAGCTTGAGATGGCCATAGGGCGCGAAGGCGAAACCCGCGCGCGCCGCCGCCTGATCCTGGGCCTTGGCGCGCCATTTCTGCAACCGCGCCGGGGTCGGCGTGTCGAGGAAGAAGGTGGTGCCGAACAGCGCCGCTACCTGTTCCTCGACCTCGACCTTCATCGCGTCGACGATATGCTGCATCCGACGGATGCGGCGCGACATGCCCTCGATCGCCTCGACATTCTCACGGATCGGCTGTTCGCGCGGGATTTCGGAAAGCGCGCCGAGAATCGTCGAGAGAAAGCCGGGCAGCTTCGGCGCCCCATCCCCGACATCACCGTCCGCCGCTTCGCCGGGCTTGCCGAAGCTGATCGAGCGGTAATCGGGCTTGGGGTCGATATAGACGAAGCGCCGATCAATCTCGCGCCGCGCCGGGCGCTGCTTGAGCGCTGCGATTGCGGGGCGGAACGGCGCGTTGGCGAGCACTGATCCGTCGATGAGCACGCGATCGGCGGGATTGCGCGCATCGTCCGCGCCGCCCGCGGGCAATTGGGCGCGGATGAAGGCATCGCGGTCGGGCCAGGCGATCCGGCGCTTGTGCAGCACCCGATCGAGTTCGCGCAGCGTGAAGGGCGGAAAGGCGCCCGGAAAACTCGCGGTCGCGCGCGCGGCGGCGGCGAGCGCCGGCACGTCGTCGAGGCTCTTGCCCGCGCGCGCGTCCTGCCGGAAATGAAGCATCAGTCGATGCTCCTCCTCGGTGACGCGTGGCGGGCTGTTCAACGACAGAAAGGTCTGGTGCCCCGCGAAATCGGTGACCGATACGAACAGGTCGACCGGCTGGCCCGCGGGCACCAGCGCCGGCCCCTTCGGCCCCGCGTCCATCGCGTCGAACGCATCGAGCAACAGCTCCGAGAAAGTCTCGCCACCGAACGGCGGCTCGAACCAGCGCGCGCGGACAAAGCGCGACAGCTTCGCACGCACCTCGTCCTGCGCGCTTTCGCCCACCGTCTGATCGATGACGTTGCCGCGCCGCTTCATCGCCCAGCCGGCGATCGGCACCGCCCAGAATTTGGTCGCCGCCGACAGCGGCCGCGCGTCGGGGTCGAGCAGGCTGTCGACATCGGCGTCCTTCAACCACAGCTCGGTCAGCGGGTCGAGAGAATGACCGCCGGCGATCGCGCGCGCCAGGAAGATGCCGTTGATCCCGCCCGCGCTCGCCCCTGCGACGATGTCGGCCAGCACGCGCAGCTTGACTCCGCTCCGCTCGGCGATCGCCGCAAGCAGCTCGCCATAGACGCGCCCCGATCCCGCCTGCGGTGCGCCTTCGTGAAACGCCCGCGACGCCGCGGCAAGCCGCCACACCTCCTTGGTGATGCCGTGCATATAGACGGCGAGACTGATGCCGCCGTAGCAAATCAGGGCGAAGCGAAGTTCCTTTTCCCGCATCGCGAGGGTGATAGCGCGCTTTGCGCGGCATGTCCCTCCCTCCCGCCAACGCGAAGACTGCTTCGGGGTGTAAAGCGAGCATTATGCCCCCGGTGGCCTTCCGACTGCCGGCAGGCCGGCCAGCCAAAGGGCCACAGGGAGAAGCTATGGAGCCCGTCGTTTCCGCCCCCCGAATAAATCCACGCGGCCCAGGACGGCAACAATTCCCGATCCTGCCTCGCGCCCGCTTGCCCCTCACCTGCTAGATGGTTAAGGCCGGTCCCCATGACCGCCGCTCCGTCCTCCGTCCGCATCGCCCCGTCGATTCTCAGCGCCGACTTCGCGCGGCTGGGCGAGGAAGTGCGGGCGATCGAGGCCGCGGGCGCCGACTGGGTGCATATCGACGTGATGGACGGCCATTTCGTCCCGAACCTGACGATCGGCCCGATGGTGGTGAAGGCGCTGCGTCCGCATTCGGCGCTGCCCTTCGACGTCCATCTGATGATCTCGCCCGTCGATGGCTTCCTCGACGCCTTCGCCGCGGCGGGCGCCGACATCATCACCGTCCATCCCGAGGCCGGGCCGCACATCCACCGCAGCGTCCAGCACATCAAGTCGCTCGGCAAGCAGGCGGGCGTCTCGCTCAATCCCGCGACCCCGGCGAAGATGCTCGACTATCTGATCGACGACATCGACCTGGTGCTGGTGATGAGCGTCAATCCGGGCTTCGGCGGGCAGAGCTTCATCACCAGCCAGCTTCGCAAGATCGAGGCGGTCCGGAAGATGATCGAGAAATCGGGCCGCGACATCCGACTCGAAGTCGACGGCGGCATCGACGCGGCGACCGCGCCGCTCGCGATCGACGCGGGCGCCGACGTGCTCGTCGCCGGCACCGCGACCTTCAGGGGCGGGCCCGACGCTTACGCCGACAATATCCGGCGCCTTCGCGGCGCCTGACCGGGGAAGGGCAGGCCTGTGACCTCTCCCCCATCCAGCCCGATTCCTGATCCGGGCGACGATGCTCCGCCGCTCGACGATTCGATCGAGCCCGGCAAGAGGCTGATCCGCCTGCCCGCCGACAAGGGACTCTCACTCGGCGACCGCATCGCCAACCAGATCACCCGGCTGACCTGGCGCACGCCGCTCCACGCCTTTCGGTTGAAGGGGCGTTTTCCGCTGAAATTGCTCGGCGTGCCGGCCGATCCGGTGCCCGGCGACATGCGCGCAGGCACCGCGATCCGCGCCGGTCACTTCCTCCACCGCGGGCTGAAGTTGCCGCTAAACGAGCTCGATTTCGCGACGCTGGCGGTCGCACCGGCCTTTGCCGACTATCTCCACAGCTTCGCCTGGCTGCGCGACCTTGCCGCGACCGGCACCCGCGCCGACGGCGCCCCGATCGCCGAGGCGGTCGTGCGCCAATGGCTGGCGACGCACGGCGAGACGGTGAGCGAACCCGCGTGGCAGGCCGACAATACGGGCTGGCGCATCCTCTTCTGGGCCGCCCACGCGCCGCTGATCCTGTCGTCGAGCGACCTCATCTACCGCTCGGCGGTGCTCAATCATCTCGCGCGCGCCGCGCGCCACCTCGACCGCGTCGCCGACAAGACGCGCCCCGGCACTGGCCAGCTCGTCGCGTGGATCGGCATCGTCGCCGCCGCGCTGCTGATGCCCGGCGGCGAACCGCGGCAGGTGTTCGGCGAGGCCGGGCTGCGCAAGGTGATCGAGACGAGCTTCTATGCCGACGGCGGCAATATCGCGCGCTCGCCGCAGGCGCAGCTCGACGCGGTGATGGCGTTGGCGATGCTCGCGCGCGTCTATGACATGCGCCGGATCGAGGTGCCGCCCTTCGTGCAGGAAGTGCTGGCGCGCGCCGTTCCCGCGCTGCTCGGCCTCGTCCACAGCGACGGCGGCATGGGCAATTGGCAGGGCAGCGGCGCGACGTCCGCCCTCCATATCCAATATGTCGTCGCCGCGAGCGGCGTGCGAACCCGCCCGCTCAAGCAGGCGCGCGACTGGGGATATCAGCGGCTCGTCGCGAACAAGGTGGTGCTGCTCGCCGACGCCGCGCCGCCGCCGATCGCGCGGGTGACCGAGGCGGGCTGCGCCTCGACCCTTGCTTTCGAGCTCAGCGACGGCGACGAGCGTATCGTCGTCAATTGCGGTGGTGCCGCGCTGACCGGCGCGACGATCCCCGCCGACCTCGCGCGCGGGCTCCGCACCACTGCTGCCCATTCGACACTGACGATCGCCGACAGCAATTCGACCGCGATCCTGCCGAGCGGCGCGCTCGGCCGCGGGGTGACCGAGGTCGAGCTCGACCGGCGCGAGACCCCGCAGGGCAGCCGCGTCGAGATGAGCCACGATGGCTATGCCCGCCGCCACGGCTTCATCCACCGCCGCCTGCTGATCCTCGCCCCCAACGGCCGCGAGCTGCGCGGCGAGGACATGCTGCTCCCCGCCCCGCGCAGCCGCCGCAAGGGCGACAAGCGCTTCACGCTGCGCTTCCATCTCGGGCGCAATTTGTCGGCGAGCCTGACCGCCGACAAATTGGGCGCGCTGCTCCGCATATCGGGCGGGCCGCTGTGGCAGTTCCGCACCTCCGACGGCGCGCTGGAAATCGAGGAAAGCCTGTGGGTCGACGGCGACGGCCGCCCGCACCCGACCGAACAGCTCGTCGTCACCGGCACCGCCCCCGCGGGCGGTGCCAGCATCGGCTGGATCTTCAAGCATATCGGCTGAGCGGACCGGATTGGGCGCTGACACTCGCTTTGAGCCGGGAATCGCCGTTCCATTCATCGTCATTCCGGACTTGATCCGGAATCCACTCATCCCGCGCTGTCCTGAATGGACCCCGGATCAAGTCCGGGGTGACGACAGATGGAGGTTCGGCTCCTTCCTTCGCCGCCGCGCAAATTTTCCCGCCCGCAAAGGCATGGCCGATTTCGCGGACTTGCCCGACACCGCGGCCCTTCTGTGTCACTCGTGTGACAGTCACGTAACACAGCGGTCACAAGGCGCTGCCACTCGCCCCCTCGAATCGCGGCAAGCAAATCTGCTCCGCGATCTTCCGCACTCTCCAGGGGGAAAAAATGCAATCGCTTCGCTCCGTCCGCTCGCGCATCCTGCTCGGCACCTGCCTATCGCTCGCCGCCGCGCTTCCCGGCACCGCCTTCGCGTCCGACATCGTGGGCACCGTCACCGACGCGAGCGACACGCGCGCGCTGCAGAGCGCGCAGGTCCGCATCCTCGAACTCAATCGCGAGACCGAGGCCGGCCGCGACGGCAGCTTCCGTTTCGGTGACGTCCCCGCGGGCACCTATACGCTGGAAGCCCGCTATGTCGGCGCCGAACCGCGCACCGAGACCATCACCGTGTCCGATAGCGGCAATGCCACCGTCAGGCTGGTCCTCGGCACCGACGGCACGATCCTCGTCCTCGGCCAGTCGGCGAACATGACCAGCGCGCTCTCGCGGCAGAAGGCCGCCGACGGCGTTGAAAGCGTGCTGACCCGCGACGCGGTCGGCCAGTTCCCCGACCAGAATGTCGCCGAATCGCTGCGCCGCCTGCCCGGCATCAACATCCTCAACGATCAGGGCGAAGGCCGGTTCGTCTCGGTCCGCGGCCTCGATCCCGAGCTCAACGCGACCTCGGTCAACGGCGTCCGCCTGCCCGCACCCGAAAGCGACATCCGCTCGGTCGCGCTCGACGTGATCTCGAGCGACAGCATCGAATCGATCGAGGTCAAGAAATCGCTGACCCCCGACATGGACGCCGACACGATCGGCGCCTCGATCGAGATCAACACGACGAGCGCCTTCGAGCGCCGCAAGAATCTGCTGACCGCGAAGATCGAGGGCAGCTACAATGAATATTCGGAAAAGCTGACCCCGAAGGGCAGCATCGATTTCTCGCAGCGGCTCGGCGACAATGTCGGCGTGTCGGGCGGCGTCTCCTATTATCAGCGCAAGTTCGAGACCGACAATATCGAGGCCGACGGATGGAACGAGGACGACGGCCTGATCTTTCCCGAAGAGGTCAATTACCGCGACTATGACGTCGAGCGGAAGCGCTTCTCGGCCAACCTCAACTTCGATTTCCGCGTCGGCGGCTCGACCAAGCTCTATGCCCGCGGTGTCTACAGCCAGTTCGACGACCAGGAATATCGCCGCGAGACGAGCCTCAAGCTGGAGGATGCGGGTAGCATCACCGCCGATGGCGCCACCGGCGTCGACTTCAGCGACGAGGATGGCGAGATCAAGATCCAGCGCTCGCTCAAGGACCGCTTCGAGCGCCAGCGCATCCGCAGCCTCGTGCTCGGCGGCGACACCGAAGCAGGCGGCTGGCGCGCCCAATATTCGGTGAGCTATGCCAAGTCGACCGAACGCGAGAACGGCTCGATCGACCCCGCCAATTTCGAGCAGAAGTTCGAGGATGACGGGCTGGTGATCGGCCTCGACACGACCGATCTGCGCAAACCCATCTATACCGTGGGCGGGCTCGCCGGCACGGTCGCCGACTTCCGCGATCCGGGGGAATATGAGCTCGACAGCATCCAGGTCACCGACCTGTCCGACTCGCGCGACCGCGAATGGGGCGCGCGCTTCGACCTCGGCCGCGAATTCGCGACCGACAGCGGCAGCTTCACGATCCAGGCAGGCGCCAAGGGCCGCTGGCGCAAAAAGAGCTATAATCTGGAAACGACCTATTGGGAAAATGACGATCTGACGATGGCCGACCTCGTCGGCGACCAGACCTATCGCCTGATCGACATCTCGCCCGTGCTCGACAAGAAGGGGGTGCGCCGCTTCTTCAATGCCAATCGCGACATCTTCGAGCTCAACGAATTTGATTCGACGCTCGATTCGATCCTCGACGATTATTCGGTCACCGAAGACGTCGTCGCGGGCTATCTGCTCGGCCGTTGGGACAGTTCCACCCTCCGCGTGATCGGCGGCGTGCGCTACGAGCACACGAAGAATGACATTCGCGCCAACACCGTGCTGACGGTCGAGGAAGGCGGCGAACTGCCCGACGGGACGACCGCCGACGACGACACGATCGCCAGCGTCACCCCGAACCGCTTCCAGCGCAGCTATGGCGACTGGCTGCCCAGCCTGACGATCCGCTGGGAACCGCAGCAGAATCTCGTCCTGCGCGCCGCGGGCTACAAGAGCCTCGTCCGGCCCAAGCTGTCGAAGCTCGCGCCGCACTTCACCATCGAGCAGAATGACGACGACGAGCGCGAAGGCGATTTCGGCAATCCCGACCTCAAGCCCTATCGCGCGTGGAACTTCGACGCCGGGGTCGAATATTATCTTCCCGGCAACGGCGCGCTGTCGGCGGGTGTCTTCTATAAGGACATCAAGGATTTCATCGTCGACGCGAAATATCAGAACCCCGGCACCTGGCAGGGCATTGCCTATGACGAGGCGACGATCCCGATGAACGGCGACAGCGCCAAGGTCTGGGGCCTCGAACTCAGTTATCAGCAGGCGCTGCGCTTCCTGCCCGCGCCGCTCGACGGGCTGCTGGTACAGGCGAACTACACCTACACCGATGCCACCGGAAAGGTGCCGATCGACGGCGACATCACCGACCTGCGCAAGATCGACCTGCCGGCGGCGTCGAAGCACACGTTCAACGTCGCGCTCGGCTACGAAAAGGGCCCAGTCTCGCTGCGCCTCGCGGGCACCTATCGCTCCAAATATCTCGACGAGCTCGGCGACGACGCGCCCGAAGACCGGATGATCGACAATCATTTCCAACTCGACCTGTCGGCCAAATATGATGTGACCAAGCGGTTCCAGGTCTTTTACGAGTGGGTGAACATCAACAACGCGAAATATTTCGCTTACAATAATGTCGGCGCACGCCGGAATCTGCTGCAGTTCGAGCAATATCGCTGGACGATGAAGTTCGGAGCGCGGGTGAAGTTCTGATGCCTCATCGAGAGGGGCGTCCGGAGGCCTGTGACCCCGGAGCCCCTCGCGACCGCGCGGCGCCGTTTCGGCCCGACACCGCTTGCGATAGCGGGCCCAGCCGCCTAGGGGAGCCGCGTCTTTCCCTTCCTGCAAAGGCCGCCCTTTCCATGACCGATCTCGTTCCCGTCCGCCGCGCCCTACTGTCCGTCAGCGACAAGGCGGGGCTCGCCGATCTTGCCGCCGCGCTCGTCCGCCACGGCGTCGAGCTGGTGTCGACCGGTGGCACCGCAAAGGCGCTGCGCGAGGCGGGGCACACCGTTCTCGACGTCGCCGACCTCACCGGCTTTCCCGAGATGATGGACGGCCGCGTCAAGACTTTGCACCCGACGGTCCACGGCGGAATCCTTGCGGTGCGCGACGATGCCGCGCATGTCGCTGCGATGGACGCGCACAGCATCGGCGCGATCGACCTTGTCGTCGTCAACCTCTATCCCTTCCTTCAGACCGTCATGAGCGGCGCCGACCGCGATACGATCATCGAGAATATCGACATCGGCGGACCGGCGATGGTGCGTTCGGCGGCGAAGAACCATGCCTTCGTCGGCATCGTCACCGAGCCCGAGGATTATGCCGCAGTGATCGAAGAGATGGACGCCAACGGCGGCGCGACCACCCTCGCCCTGCGCAAGCGTCTCGCCGCGACGGCCTTTGCGCACACCGCGACCTATGACGGGATGATCGCGAGCTGGTTCGCCTTCGCCGATCAGGGCAAGCTGTTCCCCGAAACGCTGCCGCTCACCGCCAAGCTGTCGAACGAACTGCGCTACGGCGAAAATCCGCACCAGCAGGCAGCGCTCTATTTGCCCGCCGGCCCCGCCGCGCGCGGCATCGCGCAGGCCGAGCAGGTTCAGGGCAAGGAGCTCAGCTACAATAATATCAACGACGCCGACGCCGCGCTCGAACTCGTCGCCGAATTCCGCGAGGCCGACCCGACCTGCGTCATCGTCAAGCACGCCAATCCCTGCGGCGTCGCGAGCGCGGCAACGATCGCCGAAGCCTATGACGCGGCGCTGAAGTGCGACGATGTCTCGGCCTTTGGCGGCATCATCGCGGTCAACCGGCCGCTCGACGGCGCGACCGCCGAGCTGATCAGCGGCATTTTCACCGAAGTCGTCTGCGCTCCCGACGCCGATGCCGATGCGCGCGCGGTGTTCGCGAAGAAGAAGAATCTGCGCCTGCTGCTCACCGGCGAACTGCCCGATCCGGCGCGCGGCGGGCTGATGATGAAGACGATCGCCGGCGGCTGGCTGGCGCAGAGCCGCGATAACGGCCGGATCACGCGCGCCGAGCTGAAAGTCGTCACCGAGCGCGCACCGACCGAGGAGGAACTGACCGATGCGCTGTTCGCCTGGACCATTGCCAAGCATGTGAAATCGAACGCGATCGTCTATGCCAAGGGCGGCGCGACCGCAGGCATCGGCGCGGGGCAGATGAACCGCCGCGACAGCGCGCGCATCGCCGCAGTGAAAGCGCGCGAAGCCGCCGAAAGCCATGGCTGGACCGAGCCCCGCACCGTCGGTAGCGCGGTCGCGAGCGATGCCTTCTTTCCCTTTGCCGACGGCCTGCTCGCGGCGGTCGAAGCCGGCGCGACCTGCGTGATCCAGCCGGGCGGATCGATCCGCGACGACGAGGTGATCGCGGCGGCGAACGAAGCGGGGCTGGCGATGGTGTTCACCGGGATGCGGCACTTCCGGCATTAACGGCCATTTTCGAATCGTCATCCCGGCGAAGGCCGGGATGACGAGAAAGGAAAGGATGCTCCTGTCTCGACTTCGTTCGCCGCGAACGGCATAGGAAAGCCGTGGTCATCCTGACCCGCAACAAGGACCAGCATGACCGCCACCGTCCGCAACACATCGATCATCCAGCGGCTCTATAACTGGACGATGGAGAAATCGGCGCATCCGCACGCCGAATATTGGCTGGCGCTGGTCGCCTTCGTCGAGGCAAGCTTCTTCCCCATCCCGCCGCACCCGCTGCTCGGCCTGATGTGCCTCGCCGATCCGAAGAAGGCAGTGCGCTATGCGATCATCTGCACGCTCGCGTCGGTCGCGGGCGGGATGCTCGGCTATTCGATCGGCTATTTCCTTTACGAGAGCGTCGGGCTGTGGCTGCTCGGGGTGCTCGGGCTGACCGACGCCTTTCCGCCGGCCGCCTGCTATCTGCGCGAATATGGCGCCGAGATCATCCTGATCAAGGGCGCGACGCCGATCCCGTTCAAGCTGCTGACGATCACCGCCGGTTTCATTCACATGAATTTCTGGACCTTCCTGTGGGCCAGCCTTGCCAGCCGCGCCTTTTCCTTCATGCTGGTCGGCATATTGTTCCGGCTTTTCGGGGCCCCGATCAAGGCGTTCATCGACAAATATCTGATGTGGGTCGCGGGCGCGTTCCTGGTCGCGGTGGTCGCGGGCTTCCTCGTCATCGGCGCTTTGTCGGGCGACGGTAAGGCGAAGGAAGCCGACAAATGCAGCGGGGCAACGCTGCAGAGCATGGGGCTGGATCGGAAGTAGCAAGGAACCGTCGCCCCCGCGAAGGCGGGGGCAACGATTGCTATTCGTTGGCGGCCTGGTGCAGCCAGTCCGCATGCCGCGGCGCCTTCTTCGTCCGGCTCCATTCGTCGAGCATCAGCGGCGCGACGCGGCGAAGTTCGGCATATTGCGCGTCGGTGCCGATGTCGCACGCCAGCTCGACGCGGTGGCCGTTGGGGTCGAAGAAATAAATCGACTTGAAGATACCGTGGTGCGTCGGGCCGAGCACATCGACGCCGTTGGCGGTCAGATGGTCCTTTGCCGCGACCAGCTCGTCATAACTGCCGACCTTGAACGCAAGATGCTGGACCCACTGCGGCGTATTCTCGTCGCGCCCCATGTCGGGCTGGTTGGGCAGCTCGAAGAAGGCGAGGATGTTGCCGTTCCCCGCGTCGAGGAAGACGTGCATGTAGGGATCATATTCGCCGGTCGAGGGCACATGATCCTCGGCGAAGGCGGTCGTATAGGTCATGCCGAGCATGGCCTCATACCATTCGACCGTTTCTTTCGCGTCCTTGCAGCGATAGGCGGCGTGGTGGACGCCGCCCAATTTGATCGGCGATTGGCTGGTCATTTTACCCAACTCCGTTCGTGCTCAACCTAATTCCGTTTGCCCTGAGCTTGTCGAAGGGCCGTTCTTTCTTTCGAGCGACGAAGAGAAGAACGGTGCTTCCCCCGGACTTGATCCGGGGTCAGCACGAACGGGATTGGGATCAAGCGTTCTCTTTCACTTCCAGCGCGCCGCGGCGGATCTGATCGAGCTCCATCGACTTGAACAGCGCGGTGAAATTGCCCTCGCCGAAGCCTTCGTCCTTCTTGCGCTGGATGAACTCGAAGAAGACCGGGCCGATCACGGTCTGGCCGAAAATCTGGAGCAGCAGCCGCGGGTCGCCTTCGGTGGTCGAGCCGTCGAGCAGGATGCCGCGCGACTTGAGGTCCGCGACCGGCTCGCCATGGCCGGGGAGGCGCTCGGCGAGCAGTTCGTAATAGGTTTCGGGGGGCGACGGCGCGAACGGATTGCCGAGCGCCTTCAATTTGTCCCACGAGGCATAAAGATCGTCGCAGGAAAAGGCGATGTGCTGGATGCCCTCGCCATTATAGGCGCGCAGATATTCCTCGATCTGGCCGCCGCCGCCCGCGCCTTCCTCGTTCAGCGGGATGCGAATCTTGCCGTCGGGCGCGGTCATCGCCTTCGAGGTCAGACCGGTATATTCGCCCTTGATGTCAAAATAGCGGATCTCGCGGAACCCCGCGATGCGCTCGTAAAACGCCGCCCAATGCGCCATGCGGCCGCCGTAGACATTGTGGGTCAGGTGATCGATGACCTTGAGACCCGCGCCCTCGGGATGGCGGTCGACGCCTTCCTCATAGACGAAATCGATGTCGTAGATCGACAGATCGTCGCCGTAGCGGTCGATCAGATAGATGATCGAGCCGCCGATGCCGCGGATCGCGGGGAGGCGCAGCTCCATCGGTCCGGTCTTGCCCTCGACCGGCTCGGCACCGCGCTCGATCGCCGCGGCATAGGCTTTCGCGGCATCGCGGCAGCGCCAACCCATGCCGCACGCCGACGGACCATGCTCGGCGGCGAAATAGGCGGCAGGCGATTTGGGCTCGTAATTGGCGATCAGGTTGATGTCGCCCTGGCGCCACAATTGCACGTCCTTCGAACGGTGCCGCGCGACCAGCGTGAAGCCCATGCGTTCGAACACCGGTTCGAGCATGCCCTTTTCGGGCGCCGAAAATTCGACGAACTCGAAGCCGTCGAGGCCCAGCGGGTTTTCGAACAGGTCGGCCATGGTCAGTCCCTCATATGGTTTCAATTGAAACTATTATGAGGGATCGAGGCGAGGGAGTCAATGCGCGAGCCCTTTCCTATACTTCGTCATTCCCGCGAAAGCGGGAACCCAGGGGAGGTCAGCCGATGCACGCTCTGGGTTCCCGCTTTCGCGGGAATGACGAAGGTGGGAATCTCAACTCCCCACCCCGTTCGGGCCATTGAGCGTAATCCTCGACTAGGCGGCCGCCGTCTCGATCGCTTCGAGCGCTTCCATCCACGCTGCCTCGACGGTTTCCAGCTCGGACGCCAGCTTGCCGCGGCGCTGCGACAGGTCGCCCATCGTCAGCTTCGCCAGCGCGGGTTCGGCGCTGGCAGGATCGAACATCGCGCGGTCGATCGCGCTGATCTGCTGCGCGAGCTTCGCCGCGCGCGCCTCGTGGTCCTTGGCCGATTTGCGGAGCGCCGCCTGCGCCTCGCGCGCCTTCGCGGCTTCCTGCCGCGCGGCCTTCGCATCCTTGGGCTTGGCGGGTGCGGCCTTCATATCGTCGTTCGCGGCCGATTTGCCGAGGATGAAGGCGACATAATCGTCCATGCTGCCGTCGAAATCGCGCGCCGTGCCGCCATCGACGAGCACCAGCCGGTCGGCGCTGAGTTCGAGCATATGGCGATCGTGGCTGACGACCAGCACCGCGCCGTCGAAGCCGTTCAGCGCCTGCACCAGCGCCTCGCGCGCATCGACGTCGAGGTGGTTGGTCGGCTCGTCGAGGATCAGCAGGTGCGGCGCCTCGCGCGTGATCAGCGCGAGCGCGAGCCGGGCGCGTTCGCCGCCCGACAGCTTCGCGACCTCGGTCGTCGCCTTATTGCCCGAAAAACCGAAGCGCCCCAATTGCGCGCGCACCGCGCCGGGGGTCTTGCCCGCCATCACCCGCGTCATATGGCCGAGCGGCGTATCGTCGCCGTCGAGTTCCTCGACCTGATACTGGGTGAAGTATCCGACGCGCATCTTGCCCGCGACATTCATCGCGCCATCCTCGGGCTTCAATTGCGCCGCGAGCAGCCGTGCGAGCGTCGTCTTGCCGTTGCCGTTGCGGCCGAGCAGCGCGATGCGATCGTCGGGGTCGATGCGCAGGTTCAGGCGCGACAGCACCGGCTCGCCCGGCGCATAGCCGACGCTTGCAAGGTCGAGCGTGATCAGCGGCGGCTTCAATTCGTCGCCGGGGCTGGGGAAATCGAAGACGAGACTGGGGTCTTCCGAAATCGCCGCGATCGGCTGCATCCGCGCGAGCTGCTTGGCGCGCGACTGCGCCTGCTTCGCGGTCGAGGCGCGGGCGCTGTTGCGCGCGACATAATCCTGAAGCTTGGCGCGCTGCGCGTCCTGCGCCGCCTTGGCCGCGGCAAGCTGCGCCGCGCGTTCGGCGCGCTGGCGCTCGAACGCATTATAGCCGCCGGCATAGAGCGTCACCTTGCCGCCCTCCAGATGCAAGATATGATCGACGACATTGTTGAGCAGGTCGCGTTCGTGGCTGATCACCACGAGCTGCCTCGGATAGGCGCGCAGAAAGCTTTCGAGCCACATCGTCGCTTCGAGGTCGAGGTGGTTCGACGGCTCGTCGAGCAGCAACAGGTCGGGGTTCGAGAAGAGCAACGCCGCGAGCGCGACGCGCATCTTCCACCCGCCCGAAAAGCTGTCGAGCGGCTGCCCCTGCATATCCTCGTCGAAGCCGAGCCCGATGAGGATGCGCGCGGCGCGCGCCGGCGCGGTATAGGCGTCAATCGCGATCAGCCGCTCGTGGATGTCGGCGAGATGGTCAGGGTCGGTCTCGACCTCCGACCGTTCGAGCAGGTCGGCGCGCTCGGTGTCGGCCGCGAGCACGGTTTCGAACGGCGTCGCGGTGCCGCTCGGCGCCTCCTGCGCGATATAGCCGACCCGGGTGCGGCGCGGCATTTCGATCGCGCCGTCGTCGGCCTCGAGCTGGCCGATCATCACCTTCATCAGGGTCGACTTGCCCGCGCCGTTGCGCCCTATCAGCCCGACGCGGCTCTTCGGCGGCAAGCTCGCGCTCGCGCGGTCGAGGATGGTGCGCCCGCCGAGGCGCACGGTGAGGCCATTGATCGTCAGCATGGGCGCGCCGCCTAGCATGGCCGGCGGCAAAGCCCAAGGGCTGGCTTTTCGCCCGGCCGCACGGCACAAGGCGCGCATGCGCGCGCTCTCCCCCTTTCACATCGCCTTTCCGGTCGACGACCTTGCCGCCGCGCGCCACTTTTACGGCACGGTGCTCGGCTGTCCCGAGGGACGCAGCGACGCCGACTGGATCGACTTCGACCTTTATGGCCACCAGATCGTCGCGCACCGCGTCGAAGGCCATCGAGTCGTCGCGGGGCATAATCCGGTCGATGGCCACGACGTGCCGGTACCGCATTTCGGCGTAGTGCTGCCGCCCGATCAATGGCGGGCACTCGCCGAGCGGCTGAAGCACCATGGCGTCGTCTTCGTGATCGAGCCGCACACGCGCTTTGCGGGCCAGCCTGGCGAGCAATCGACGATGTTCTTCCTCGACCCCGCTGGCAACGCGCTGGAATTCAAGGTCTTCGCCGACCTGGAGCAGTTGTTCGCGCGATAGGCGTCAGTGCGATGCGCCCATCGATATCTGCTGCGGGCGCGGCGCGAGCCACACCGCAATGGCTGCGATGATGAAGATCACCCCTGACGCGAGGAAGAGGTGGATCACCCCCAGTGTCGCGGCCTGCCCCTCGACCAGCCGGTCGAGCACGCCGCGCGCCTGGTCGGCGGTGAGCCCCCCGCTTTCCATCGACGCCAGCGCGCCCGCAGGATTGTTAAGCGCCGACACCAGCTCGGAGCGCGAGACGCGGCTCGCGTCATCCCATGCCGTCGTCGCGATCGCGGTGCCGATCGCACCGCTCAACGTTCTGAGGAAGCTCATCAAGCCGGCGGCGGAGGTCTGGTCGCGCATCGGCACCGAACTCAGTGCGAGCGCGGTCAGCCCGACGAAGAAGAAGGGCATGCCCACGCCCTGCAACAGATGGGGAAGCGCGAGCGACCAATAGCCGACCTCGGTATTCCAGCCCGCGCGCAGGACCGACGTCATCGCCATCCACAGGATGCCCGCGCAAATCGAGATGCGGATATCGACCTTGCCGATCATCCCGGCCGCGACCGGCGACAGCAAGACCGCGAAACAGCCGAGCCATGCGACGACGAACCCCGTCTCGGTCGCGGTATAGCCGACGACCTGCTGCAGCCAGAGCGGCGTCAGCACCACCTGCGCGAAGAAGGCACCGAAGCCCAGCGAGATGGCAAGCGTTGCAAAGCTGAATCCGCGGAAGCGGAAGACGCGGAGGTCGACCACCGGATTGGCGTCGGTCAATTCCCAGATGATGAAGGCGGCGAAACTGATCGCGGCGACGATCGCGAGCATCACGATCCACGCCGATCCGAACCAGTCATGTTCGCGCCCGGTGTCGAGCATGATCTGGAAAGCGCCGACCGACACAACGAGCAGGATCAGGCCGACGACGTCGATCCGCGCCTTTTCGCGCTTCGTCTCGAATCCGCCGAGCAAGCTGCCGACGCCGAAGGCGCAAAGCGCGACGACGGGCAGGTTGATGAAGAAAATCCACGGCCAGCTCCAATTGTCGCTGATCAGCCCGCCGAGGATCGGGCCGAGGATCGGGGCGGTGGTGGTCGTCATCGCCCAGATCGCCAGCCCTGCCCCCGCCTTCTCCTTCGGGAAGATGCGCAGCAGCAAGATCTGCGACAGCGGCATCAGCGGCCCGCCCGACAGACCCTGGAGCACGCGGAACAGGATCAGCGCGTCGAGCGTGCGCGATATGCCGCACAGGAAGGAAAAGAGGCCGAAGCCCAGGATCGAGATGATGAACCAGCGCACCGTCCCGAACCGCGCCGCGAGCCAGCCGGTCAGCGGCACGCTGATCGCGTCCGCCACCGCATAGCTGGTGATGACCCACGTCCCTTGTGTGGGCGACACTGCGAGCCCGCCCGCGATATGCGGGACCGACACGTTGGCGATCGTCGAGTCGAGCACGACGACGAAGTTGGCGAGCGCAAGCGCGAAGGCGGCGATGATCAGCTTCGCGCCGCTGAGCGGTTGCGGCTCGGCCGGGATGGCGGGGGCAGCGGCGCTGGCCATGATTCAGCTCAATTCCCGCGCGTGTCGATCGTCGCTTCCATCGACAGGCCGACGCGCAGCGGGTGCGCCTTCAGTTCCTTCGGATCGAGCGCGATGCGGACCGGCAGGCGCTGCACGACCTTGACCCAATTGCCCGTGGCATTCTGCGCCGGGATTAGCGAAAAGGCGGCGCCGGTGCCGCCGGCGATGCCGATCACCTTGCCGCGATAGACCACGTCGCCGCCATAATAGTCCGAGGTGAGCTCGACCGGTTGGCCGATGCGGATGCGCTTGAACTGGCTTTCCTTGAAATTGGCGTCGACATAGGCGGTGGCGATTGGAACCACGACCATGATCGGCGCGCCCGCGGCGATCCGCTGCCCCACCTGCACCTGCCGGTTGGTGACGACGCCGTCGACCGGTGCGCGGATCACCGTGCGTTCGAGGTCCAGCCGCGCCTTGTCGAGCCGCGCCTGTGCCGCCGCGACGTCGGGGGCGGTGTCGATCGTCGTACCGCGCACTACCGCTTCGGCGGCGCCGAGATCGCCGCTCGCCGATCCGCGCGTCGCCTCGGCCGAGGTGATTCCCGCTGCCGCAAGGTCGCGCGCCGCGCCCGCCGAGGCAAGCGCCGTACGCGCCGCGGTCAGTTCTTCGGCCGATACGGCGCCGGTGCCGGCGATGCTTTCGCGCCGCGCGAGTTCGGCGCGTGCCTTGGCGACCGCCGCGTCGGCGTCGCGCAGCCGCGCCTGCGCCTGCGCGATCTCGGCGCCGCGTGCACTGACACGCGCGCGCGCCGCATCGGCGTTGGCGCTCGACTGTCCGTAGCGCTGGCGCGCCTGGCGGAGCGCCGCTTCGGCATCGGCGACCGCGATCCGCTGGTCGGCATCGTCGAGGATGACGAGGACGTCGCCTTTCTTCACCACCTGCGTGCCGCTGACGCGGACCTCCTTGACCGGGCCCGAGACGAGCGCGGTCACCGTCGCGGAATCGGCGCCGACATAGGCGTTGTCGGTCGAAACGCGACCGGCCTGGGTGAGGAAATACCAGACACCCCACAGCGCCGCGATCGACACGACGACGATCGCGAGGATGCGCAGCAGCTTCTTGCGCTTTGCCATTGCTTCGCCGTTTTCGGGGGACGCGGGTTCGGGGAGAGCCTCGCTATTTGCCGCAGCCGTATCGTCGGCCATCGTCATTCTCCTGTCTGGGTCTGGTAGCCGCCGCCGAGCGCGCGGATCAGGGCGATATCGAGGGAGAGCCTGCGCGCCTGCAGGTCGGCGACCTGACGCGCGAGCTGGGTCATGCTGTCTTCTGCAACGAGTTGCTCGAGCTGGTTCGACAAGCCGGCACGGTAGCGGAGGCCCGCGAGCTCAACCGCGTCGGTCGCGGCCTTGAGCGCGTCCTGCCGCTCGGAGAGTTGGCGCTCGGTCGCTGCGCGGCTGGTGACGATGTCGGCGACGTCACGCAGCGCGGCGATCAAAGTGCGGTCATAATTGGCAACCGCGCTGTCGAAATCGGCACGCGCGCCGCGATAGCGGCCCTGCAAGCGCCCGCCGTCGAAGATCGGCAGGCTGATCGCCGCACCGAAATTGCCATAGTCGGACCCCGATTTGAACAGGTTGGAAAGGCCGAGCGATTGAAGCCCAATGAGCGCCGACAGGTTGATGTTCGGATAGAAATCGGCGCGCGCGACGTCGACCCGCTTCGCCGCCGCCTCGGCGCGCAGCTTCGCCGCGATGATGTCGGGACGGCGGCCGACGAGGTCGATGCCCGCCTGCGGCGGCAGGCCGATCCCCGGCGACGCAAGGGCCGGCCGCGCGATCGTCAGGCCGCGGTCGGGGCCCGCGCCGACGAGCGCGGCGAGCCGGTGGCGCGTCGTCGCGATCGCTTCCTCGAGCGCGGCGATGTCGGCGCGCGCAGAGGCGGCGCGGCTTTCCGCCTGGCGCTCGGCTGACCGATTCTCGATCCCTGCCGCGGCGCGCCGACCCGAAAGTTCGGCGCTAGCACTGCGCACGCGCACCGCTTCCTTCGCGACGTCGAGGGCGTGATAATAGCCCGCGAGATCGGCGTAGGCCGAAGCAATTCCCGTCGTCAGCATCAGCCGCGCCTGCGCTTCGTCGACGCGCGCCGCTTCGGCTTCCGAGGTCGCGGCGGCGAGCGCCGCGCGATTCTTGCCCCACAGATCGAAATCGAGGCTGAAGGTCGCGGCGACATGGCCGGTATCCTGAATGCCGTCGGGAACGAAGGCAGGCGGGATGCCCAGATTCTTGCTCTGCTGGGTGCCGCCGGCGCTGCCCTCGACCCCAGCGCGCGGGAGCAGCGCGGCGCCCGCCTGCTGCGCCAGCGCCTCGGCAGCGCGAACGCGCGCCGCAGCGGTCGCCATGTCGGGCGAACCCTTCAGCCCCTCGGCGATCAACGTGTCGAGCTGGGCGTCGCCGAAGCCCTGCCACCAGCCTTCGACAGGCCACGCGCCCGCAGCGTCGGCGAAGCTCGCTGCCGACTCGAACGACTCGGCGGGTGCCGGCGCCGGCCTCGGCCCGACGTCGGGAACAGCGGCGCACGCCGACAGAAGTCCGAAAAAGGCGCCCAAAACAAGGGAAGAGGGGAGAGTTCGATAAGGCATGGAATCCAACGATACTAGCTGGTATCATGCGTCATTGGACCTTGGAGAATGCGTTGTCAATCGAAATGATACCAGACAGTACGGCACCGCTGGACGACGCCGCAACGGCGCGGCGCAAGGCGTTCGTCGATGCGGCGCGCGAGGCTTTCTTCACCAACGGCTATGCCGGGACGACGATGTCGTCGATCGCCAGCAAAGTCGGCGGGTCGAAAACGACGCTGTGGAGCTATTTTCCGTCGAAGGAGGATCTGTTCGAGGCGGTGGTCGACGGCATCGTCGAAGAATATGGCGACGCGCTCGCGGTCGACCTGCCGCTCGACGAACCAGTGCCCGAGGTGCTGCGCCGCTTTGGCAATCTGCTCATGACCAAGCTCACCGCGACGCCGATCCTTTCGCTTTTCCGTCTCGTCGTCGGCGAGGCTGAGCGCTTCCCGCACCTCGCCAAGACCTTCTATGATCGCGGCCCGCGCCGCGGCAAGGCCCGCGCTGCCGAATGGGTCGGCGAAAAGATGGCCCGCGGCGAGATTCGCATGGGCAATCCGCTGCGTGCCGTGCAGCATTTCACCGGGCTCTGCCAATCGGGCCTCTATCAGTTCGCGGTGCTCGGCCTGCCAGAGGGCCGCGACCTCGACCGGCTCGCTGCCGAGATCGACGACGCGGTCGACATCTTCTACCGCGCGTGGAGGCCCGACGCCTGACTCCCCTGCCTCACAACTCCACGGTTGCCAAAATGCCGCATCGCGCTATGGGCGGCGGCGCGGGGCGATGTCCCGCATGATCGCGCCGGTGCCCCGCGAGGGGCTTAATAGGGAATGCGGTGAGAAGGCGCTGCCTTCGAATCCGCGGCTGTCCCTGCAACTGTAAGCGGCGAGCGCGACGCACCGCCCCGAACGTCTTTCCGGGGCAGCCACTGGGATCCGTCCCGGGAAGGCGTGCGTCAAGCGACGACCCGCGAGCCAGGAGACCTGCCGGCGTGGGTCGCTTATGTCTCAGGTCCAGGGAAAGGCCGGGGCACGGAGAGTTTCCGTCGAGCGACGACCAAGCGGTGGAGCCGCTTCGGTGTCGGGGTCGCGGTCCTTCACGCCGCCGACTGACCCGGACATCGGTCGAGCGCAGGCGCGTTTCGGCAGGCCCCGCCTTCGTTGTCGGCGTCGGGGGACTCCCATGTTGAAGCCTGTCACTCTTTCCTTGATCCTGTCGGCGGCGGCGACGCCCGCCTTTGCCCAGACCGGTTCGCCCGCCGACGATATCGTCGTCACCGCATCGGGCATCGAACAGCCCCGCGATCAAACCGGGCAGGCGATCACCGTCATCGATTCCGACACGATCGCGAAGCGCCAGACGGTCGACGTCGTCGATCTGCTCGCCACCACCCCCGGCGTGCGGTTCAGCCGCACCGGCAGCACCGGCTCGGTCGCGGGGGTATCGCTGCGCGGCGCCGAGACGACACAGACGCTTGTGCTGATCGACGGCGTCAAGGTGAACGACCCGAGCGGGATCGGCGACGGCTATGATTTCGGCCCGCTGCTGACCGGCAACATCCGCCGGATCGAAGTGCTGCGCGGATCGAACTCGGTCGTCCACGGCAGCCAGGCGATCGGCGGCGTGGTCAGCCTGACCACCGCCACCCCCGCCGAAGGGTTCGCTGCGGGCGCCGCGGCCGAATATGGCTATAGCGACACGGCGAGCGCGCGCGCCGACGTGTCGGGCACCGCGGGCGCGGTGTCGGGCGGCGTCGGCGCGGCCTGGTTCCGGACCGACGGCATCTCGTCGGCCGCGCCCGGCACCGAACGCGACGGCTATAAGAATTTCGCGGGCAATGCGCGACTGAAACTCGCCCTCGGCGACGCGCTGAGTCTCGACCTGCGCGGCTATTACATCCACGCCGATCTCGACTATGACAGCTTCTTCGGTCCCCCGGCGGACAGCGCCGACGTCGCAAAGCTCGACCAATATATCGGCTATGCCGGGCTCAACCTCGCGCTGTTCGACGGCCGGTTCACCAGCCGCGCGGCGGTGACCTGGCTGCGTAACGACCGCGACTATTATTTCGTGCGCGGCACCGCGCCCGATTACGGCTATTCGGGAAGCAACCTGCGCTTCGAATATCAGGGCGTCGTCACGCCGGCCGACCGCGCGAAGCTGATCTTCGGCTATGAGCACGAGCGGCCCGACTATGATTTCTTCGGCTTCGGATCGACCGACAGCCAGCGCGCGAACATCGATAGCGTCTATGCGCTGGGGATCGTCCAGCCATTCGCCAGCCTGTCGCTGACCGGCGGCGTGCGCCACGACGACCACAGCCAGTTCGGCGGCGCGACGACCTTCGGCGCCAACGCCAATTATTCGCCGAACGGCGGCGCGACCAATGTCCGCGCGAGCTATGGCGAGGGGTTCAAGGCACCGTCGCTCTATCAGCTCTACGACAGTTTCAGCGGCAACGCAGCGCTGCGGCCCGAACGGTCGAAAAGCTATGACCTCGGCATCGACCAGAGTCTGGCGGACGGGCGCGCGGTGATGTCTCTGACCGCCTTTGTGCGCAACACCACCGACCAGATCAATTACGACAACGCCACTTCCAAATATGGCAATATCGACCGCACCCGCGCCAAGGGGGTCGAGGCGACACTCGCGCTGCGCCCCGTCGACGCGCTGAACGTCACCGCCTCCTACTCCTACATCGATGCCCGCGACCGTTCGGGACGCCCCGCATTCGACGGCAAGCGCCTCCCCCGCCGCGCCGAGCAGGCGATCAGCCTGTCGGCCGACTATGACTGGTCGTTCGGCCTGTCGACCGGGGCGACGCTGACGCTGGTTGGCGACAGCTTCGACGACGCGGCGAACCTCGTCCCGCTCGACGGCTATGCGCTCGCGGGTGTTCGCGCCTCCTTCCCGATTGGCGGGCATATCGAGCTGTACGGCCGCGTCGATAATCTGTTCGACGCCGATTATGCGACCGCCGCGGGCTATGGCGTCTATGGCCGCGCCGCCTATGGCGGCGTCCGGCTGAGTTTCTGACCGTGAAGCCCCGTACCGACGCCGAGCATAAGGCGAAGATGGTCAAGCTGCAGGCGGCGCAGGCGAGGAAGATCGCGACCAAGACGGTCGAAAAGGGCCTCGTCATCGTCCACACCGGTCCCGGCAAGGGCAAGAGCTCGGCCGCCTTCGGCATGGCGATCCGCGCGATCGGACACGGCATGAAGGTCGGCATCGTCCAGTTCGTCAAAGGCGCGATGGCGACCGGCGAGCGCGCAGTGTTCGATCGCTTTCCCGAGCTTGCCGCGTTCAAGCCGATGGGCGAAGGCTTCACCTGGGACACGCAGAACCGCGCGCGCGACATCGAAGTCGCCCGCGAAGCGTGGGAGGAAGTGAAGCGGATGATCGCCGACCCCGCCTACAAGATGGTCATCGCCGACGAGCTCAATATCGTGCTGCGCTATGATTATCTGCCGGTCGAGGAGGTGCTGGCGACGCTCGCCGCCAAGCCCGCGATGACGCATGTCGTGATCACCGGCCGCAACGCGCCACAGCCGCTGATCGACGCCGCCGATCTCGTCACCGAAATGACGCAGGTCAAGCATCCCTTCCGCGAGCAGAATGTCCGCGCGCAGGCGGGGGTCGAGTTCTGATGCGCGGCCTGCTCGCGATCCCCCTGCTGCTCGCCGGCGCAGGGGCCTTGTGGGCTGCTGCACCTGCAAGCGCGCCGAAGGCCCCCGCGACGCCTAAGCGCATCGTCTCGGTCAATCTCTGCGCCGATCAGCTCGTCCTCGCGCTCGCCGACCGCGGGCAGATCGCGGGGTTGACCCACAATGCCGCCGATCCCGAACTGTCGGCCGCGGCGGCCAAGGCGCGCGGCCTGCCGCTGCTCGGCAATTCGGCCGAGCAGATTTTGGCGATCGACCCCGACCTCGTCGTCGGCATGCCCGCGAGCCGCAGCGCCGCGCTCGCCGCGCTGCCCGGCCGGACCTATCCGCTGCTCGATCTCGACACCGCCGACCGGCTGGGTCAGATCTACACCTCGATCCGCCAGACCGCGAAGGCCGTGGGACATGCCGATCGCGGCGAAGCACTTGTTGCAAAGATGGAGCACGACCTTGCGGGGTTGCCGAAGCCGGGGCGCGGGCGCGTCGCCGCCTATTATCAGCGGCGCGGCTACATGACCGGCACCGGCACATTGATCGACGAGTTGATGACCCGCCTCGGCCTCGTCAATCTCGCCGGCAAGCTCGGCAAGCCGCCGCTGTCGCAGCTAAGCCTCGAGGAAATGGTGGCGGCACAGCCCGATTTCCTGATCGTCGAGAGCGCGACCGATACGATCACCGACCAGGGCAGCGAAATGCTCCATCATCCCGCGCTGAAAAATATTCCGCGCATCAGCATCCCGCAGGCGTGGACCGTGTGCGGAAGCCCCGAATATAGCGTCGCCGCGCGCAGCATCGTCGCGCAGATCGCGGCGATCGACGGAGGGCGGCGATGACGCGCTGGATTCTCGTCGCCGCACTCGCGGCGCTCACACTCGCCGCCGCGGTCGCCTCGCTGCTCTTCGGCCCCGTCGATCTGTCGCTCGCACGGCTTGGCGCGGCGGCAAGCGGGCATGGCGATGCGGTCGCGACGACGATCCTTTTCGAGCTCCGCCTGCCGCGCACCTTGCTCGCGCTGATCGTCGGCGCGGCGCTCGGCCTGTCGGGGGCGGCGCTACAGGGTTATCTCCGCAATCCGCTCGCCGAACCTTCGGTGCTCGGCACCTCGAACGCTGCGGCGCTCGGCGGGGTTGCCGCGCTCTATTTCGGCTTTGCACAGATACATCCCGCCGCGCTGCCCTTGCTGGCGATCGGCGGCGCGCTCGCCTCGCTCGCTCTGCTGTTCGCGCTCGCGGGGCGGTCGGAAAGCCCGCTGACCCTGATTCTCGCCGGCATCGCAGTCGGCACGCTCGCGGTCGCGGGGACCAGCCTGGCGCTCAACCTGTCGCCGAATCCCTTCGCGGCGATGGAAATCATGACCTGGCTGCTCGGCAGCCTCGAGAACCGCTCGTTCCAGCATGTCTGGATCGCGCTGCCCTGCGTCGCGATCGGCATGGCGATGCTGCTGTGGAACGGCCGCGCGCTCGACGCGCTGACCCTCGGCGAGGATGCGGCGCAGGCGCTCGGCGTCGACATCAGGCGGATGCGGCTCCGCCTGCTCGTCGGCACCGCGATCGGGGTCGGCGGTGCCGTCGCCGTGTCGGGCGCGATCGGCTTCGTCGGCCTGATCGTCCCGCACCTGATCCGCCCGCTCACCGACCGCAGCCCGTCGGCGATCCTCCTCCCTTCGGCGATCGGCGGCGCGGCGCTGCTGACGCTCGCCGACCTCGGGGTGCGGATCATCCCGACGACGAACGAATTGAAGCTCGGCGTCGTCACCGCCTTCCTCGGCGTTCCGGTCTTTCTCGTCCATCTGATGCGGGAGAAAAGGCTATGGTGACGATCGCGCTCGAACAGGTCGGAGTCACGCTCGGCCATCGCGTCGTGGTCGCGGATGCGAACGCGACGTTCGTGCCCGGCACGCTGACCGGGATCGTCGGCCCCAACGGCGCGGGCAAGTCGACGCTTGCCCGTGCGATGCTCGCGCTCGTTCCCGCAAGCGGAACGGTGCAAATCGACGGCACCGACGCCGCCGCGATGCCGCGCGCCGACCTCGCCCGGCGCATCGCCTATCTGCCGCAGGGGCAGACCTTGCATTGGCCGCTGACCGTCGAGCGGCTCGTCGGGCTCGGCCGCCTGCCGCATCTCGCCCCGATGTCGCGAGTATCGGGCGCCGATACCGCCGCGATCGAGCGCGCGATGGAACGCGCCGACGTCCTCGGGCTCCGGGACCGGATCGCGACCGAATTGTCGGGGGGAGAGCGCGCCCGCGTCCTTTTCGCCCGCGCGCTCGCGGTCGAGGCCGCCGCGCTGATCGCCGACGAGCCGCTCGCCAGCCTCGACCCCGGCCACCAGATCGACGCGATGGACCTGCTCCGCGCCGAAGCCGACGCCGGCGCGCTGGTCATCGCGGTGCTCCACGACCTCAGCATGGCGGCGCGCTATTGCGACCGGTTGCTGATCGTCGACAAGGGCAGGATCGTCGCCGACGGAACCCCGCCCGCGGTCCTGACCGCCGACCTGTTGCGCGCCGTCTACGGCATCGACGCACGGATCGAAACCGGCGGCGACTGGCCGACCGTGACGACGCTCGGGCGCGCACGATGACCCCCGCGACGCAGTTCGCCGAACAGGGTTATGCCGCCGTGCCATTGTTCGATCGCGCGCGCATCCTCGCGGCGCGCGAGGACATCGCCGAACATATCGACCGCGTCGCGCGCGCGCTCTACCTGCCGTTCGAACAGAGCTGTCCCGACGCTCCGCTGACCGAGCGGATCGACCAAGTCTACGCGCGCGAACGCAGCATCGCGAACCTGCTCCGCGTCGCCGTCTGCACCGACGCGCATCGGGGATCGCGATTGCAGGCGCTGGCGAACGATCCCCGGCTGATCGACGCCGCCGAGACGCTGTGCGGCCGCAAGCTGGCGGGCCGGATCGTCCGCGTCCGCGCCAGCATCGCCTGCTTCCCCGAACATCGCCACGCGTGGCACAGCGACGTCGCGCGCGACGACGGCACCGGCTGCGGTAAGGTGCTGGTGACCGCGTGGATTCCGCTCGGCGACGTGGGGCCAGAGAGCGGGGGGCCGGAAAGCGGCGGACTGGAGGTCGCGGCGGCGCGCCAGCCGGCACCGCTGGGCGAGCAGGTCGCGGATGGCTTTGAAATCCCCGACTATCGCCTCGCCGACCTGCCGCGCGTCCGCCCCGATTGCCCGGCCGGAACCGCGCTGTTCCTCGACCGCTTCACCCCGCACCGCACCCTGCCGGCGCGCGCGACACGCTTCGCGCTCGTCGTGTGGATGAAGGCCGCCTGATCGCTGTTGCAACGCAGCAATTGACCGCCGCCCCGATATTGCGTTAGGGGCGCGTCCAGCGACAGGTTCCCCGAAAGGGGATCAAAAGGGAACGGGGTGCAAGACCCCGGCTGCCCCTGCAACTGTAAGCGGAGAGCCATCGGGCCACATGCCATTGGGACTTGAAGTCCCGAGAAGGCGGCCCGAACCGGCACCGACCCGCGAGCCAGGAGACCTGCCCGTCGCCGTCGTCTTTCGTGCGGACAGGGTGTGCCGGGCGGACGGGGAGTGAACCCGAGCGACGACAAAGGTGGCCGTGCGCACGCACGGGCCGATGTCGTGCGTCCCCATGGGGCGGGCTCCATCGACCCTGCGCGCAAGCGGCCTTGTCGATGGGGTTATCCATGTTCAGGACTGTTTTTCGTACCACGCTTTCCGTGGCCGCCATCGCGGCCGCGCTGCCTGCTTTCGCCGACGAAGCCGCCGACGCCGACAGCATCATCGTCACCGCGACGCGCGCACCGCTGACGCTCGACGAAATTCCCGCGTCGGTGGCCGTGCTCGACAAGGAGGCGATCGACCGTAGCCAGGATATCGGCGTCACCGAATTGCTGCTCCGCACGCCGGGCATCAGCATCTCGCGCAACGGCGGCTATGGCACGTCGACCTCGCTCCGCATCCGCGGCGCCGAATCCGAACATACGGTGGTGGTGATCGACGGGGTGAAGCTCAACGATCCCTCGTCGACCGGCGGCGGCTTCAACTTCGCCAACCTGCTCGCCGGCGATATCGCGCGGATCGAGGTGCTACGCGGGCCGCAATCGATCCTCTGGGGCAGCCAGGCGATCGGCGGCGTGGTCAATATCGTCACCGCAACTCCCGAAAAGCCGCTCGAAGGCAGCTTCGACGTCGAGGCGGGCTCGCGTGAGACGGTCAGCGCGCGCGCCGCGATCGGCGGCCGCACCGGCCCCCTCGCCTGGCGCATCGGCGGCCAGCGCTTCACCACCGACGGCATCTCCTCCTACGCCAGGGCGTTCGGCGGGGTGGAGCGCGACGGCTATCGCAATTACAATCTGTCGGGCCGCGCCGAGCTGGCGCTCGCCGACAACGTCAGCATCGACCTGCGGGGCACCTATGCGAGCGGGCGCGTCGAATTCGACGGCTTCAGCGCCGACAGCGCCGATTATGGGCTGAGCAAGGAATTCGTCGGCTATGCGGGCCTGAACGTCGACCTCGCCGACGGGCGTTTCCGCAACCGGATCGCCTATGCCTATACCGACACCAACCGCGACAATTTCAACCCCGACCGCGCCCGGCCGCGCAGCTTCGAGGCCGACGGCCGCAACACGCGCTGGGAATATCAGGGCAGCTTCGACGTTAGCGACCGGATCCACGCGATCTTCGGGGTCGAGAATGAGCGCTCCTCGTTCCGCAGCCGCTCGCCCTCGGCCTCGCTCGCGACGCCGCTTCCCGCCTTCGCGCGCGGCAAGGCCGAAATCACCAGCGTCTATGGTCAGCTCAGCGTCGAGCCCGTCGCCGGGCTGACGCTGAACGGCGGCGTGCGTTACGACGACCACAACCGCTATGGCGGCCAGACCCTGTTCACCGCGGGCGGGGTATGGCGGCTTGCCACCGGCACCGTGCTGCGCGCGAGCTATGGCGAAGGCTTCAAGGCGCCAGGCCTCTATCAGCTGTTCAGCGAATATGGGAATGTCGCGCTCGACCCCGAAGAGGCGCACGGCTGGGAAGCGGGGATCGAGCAGCATCTGTTCGATCGCAAACTGGTCGTCGGCGCGACCTGGTTCGACCGCAAGACGGTGAACCAGATCGTCTACAACGGTTGTTCGTCGGGCTCGACCGATCCGCTCTGCTTCGTGCCCGGCGATCCCACGACGCCGCGCTACGGCTATTATCTCAACATTGCACGCAGCGAGGCCCACGGCATCGAGGCCGCGGCGGCGCTGTCGCTCGGCGGGCTGGCGCTCGACGGCAATTACAGCTGGATCGTCGCCGAAGACCGCTCGCCCGGCGCCAGTTTCGGCTATTGGCTGCCGCGCCGGCCGCGCGAAACCGCCAATGCGTCGGCGAGCTACGCCTTCGGCTTCGGGCTGGAACTCGGCGCGGCGGTGCGCTGGTCGGGCAAGAGCTATGACAATGCCAGCAACGCGCAGCGGCTGGACGACTATACGCTCGTCGACCTGCGCGCCGAGCTCAAACTGTCGGACGCCGTGAAGCTGTTCGCGCGCGCCGAGAATATCTTCGACGAGGACTATATGACCGCCTATCGCTACGGCACGCTCGGCCGCAGCATCTATGCCGGCATCCGGGGGCGCTTCTGATGGCGCGCGCAATGTCGGACCGCGGCGCCTCGATGCTGTGGATCTCGCTGCTGACCGCGGCGAGCACGGGGACCACCCTGCTGCTCGCCTGCGCGACGCCCTTCCCCGCGCTCGCGGCGCTCGCCGCGGTGCATATGCGCCCGCGCGACGGCGTGGCGCTGATGCTGCTCGCGTGGGCGGCGAGCCAGGCGGTGGGCTTCGGCCTGCTCGGCTATCCGCACGATCCGCTAACGTTCGGCTGGTGCGTCGCACTTGCGACCGCCGCGGTCGGCGCAGCGCTCGCAGGCTATGCGGTGCTCGATGTGTTGGGCAAGGTTCCCGTCGCGGCGCAGCTCGCGACCGCCTATGGCGCCGCGTTCGCCGCGTTCAAGGGCGCGATCGCGCTGTGGGCGCTGGCGCTCGGCGGGCTCCACACCGCCATCGCGCCCGAGTTGCTCGCCGAGCAGTTCGTGCGCAACGGCGCGATCCTCGCCGGGCTCTATCTCCTCTATCGCATCCTCGTCGCGGCGGGGGTTCCGGCGCCGCCGCGGCGCGAAGCGGCAGTCTGATGCTGACGCGCGTCGATCCCGGCCCGGCGGTGGTCGCCTGCTCGACCTGCCGCCTCAGCCGCGACGCGCGGAGCGATGCGGCGGGCGTCAGCGGCGGCGCCCGCCTCATCGAGGCGCTGCACCGCGTCAAGGCCGGCGACCCGCGCTATGCCGGGATCGCGGTGCAGGCGATGCCGTGCCTCTTCGCCTGTCAGGATCATTGCACCGTCCACCTGCGCGCGCCGGACAAGGTCGGCTATGTCCTCGGTCGCTTCACCCCCGACGAGAACGCCGCGCGCGCGATCCTCGATTATGCCGTCCAACATGCGGCCAGCGACCATGGCCGGGTGGCCTATGCGGACTGGCCCGAGGGCGTCAAAGGCCATTTCATCGTCCGCACCCCGCCAGCCGGATATGTCGCCGAATGATCTTTCCCTCGCTTGCTGCCTTCGAGGCTGCTCTCGCCGACCTGCGCGGTCCCGACGCCGCCGCCGAAGCCGCCGCGCGGGCCAGGCAGGCGCGGCTTACCAAGCCCGCCGGATCGCTCGGCCGGCTCGAGGAGATCGCCGTCTTCATCGCAGGCTGGCAAGGCCGCGAGCGCCCGCAGATCGATCGCGGCCGCGCGGTCGTCTTCGCGGGCAATCACGGCGTGACCGCGCACGGCGTCAGCGCCTTTCCGGCCAGCGTCACCGCGCAGATGGTCGCCAATTTCGCGGGCGGCGGTGCCGCGATCAACGCCTTGGCGGGCGCGGCGGGCTTGGCGTTCAAGGTCGTCGCGATCGATCTCGATCGGCCGACCGCCGATTTCACGGCCGCCCCGGCGATGGGCGAGGCCGAATGTCTTGCGGCGCTGAACACCGGGGCGGCGGCGGTCGCCGACGATCTCGACCTCCTCGTCCTCGGCGAGATGGGGATCGGCAATTCGACCGCCGCCGCCGCGCTCTGCGCGCGGAGTTTCGGCGGCAACGCGCGCGACTGGGTGGGGCCCGGAACGGGTGTCGACGACGCCGGCGTCGCGCGAAAGGCGGCCGTCATCGATCGCGCGATTGCCTTTCACGACAGCGCTCCGCGTTCGGGGTTCGAGACGCTGCGCCGGGTCGGCGGGCGTGAGATCGCGGCGATCGCGGGCGCGACCCTGCGCGCACGGCAGCTCGGCATTCCGGTGCTGCTCGACGGCTTCATCTGCGGTTCGGCCATCGCTCCGCTCGCCGCCGACAATCCGGCGATCACCGCGCATTGCCTCGCGGGCCATTGTTCGGCCGAACCCGGCCACGCCCGGTTGCTCGACCGGCTCGGGCTCGACCCGATCCTGACGCTCGGCATGCGGCTCGGCGAAGGCAGCGGCGCGGCGGTCGCGGCGGGGGTGGTCCGTGCGGCGCTGGCCGCGCACGACCGAATGGCGACCTTCGACGAAGCCGCCGTGTCGGGCGCGCTATGACCGGCGTGGCGCTCCACTTGCTGCGCCACGGCGCGCCCGAGCGGCCAGGCCTGTTGCTCGGGCGTACCGACGATGCCCCGACCGCCGAAGGCCTCGCCGTCTGCGCCGATCGGGCCGCCGGGCTGAGCTTTGATCGGGTGATCGCGTCGGACCTGCAACGCTGCCGCCTTGCCGGCGAAGACATCGGCGCGGCGCGCGACCTGCCGCTGACCGTTGACGCACGCTGGCGCGAGCTCGATTTCGGTGCATGGGACGGCAAGGCGCCCGGGGCGATCGATCCCCATGCGCTCGGCCGTTTCCGGGCCGATCCCGACGCCTGCCCCCCGCTCGACGGCGAGCGCTGGTCGGCACTCGTCGCGCGCGTCGCCGACGCGATCGACGCGCTCGAGCCGGTACCGACGCTGGTCGTCACCCACGGCGGCGCAATGCGCGCGGCGCTCCATCACCTGTGCGGCTTCGACCAGCGCGCGGTGTGGGCCTTCGATCTGCCCTATGGCGCCGTGCTGTCGCTTCGCCTGTGGCGCAGCGAGCGAACCGCGCAGATCACGGGCCTTCGCGCATGAAGGGGCTCTTCATAGCGACCCGGTTCCTGACCCGGCTGCCGGCGCCGCGCGTGACGGTATCGAGCGCCGAATTCGCAGCATCGATGCGCTGGTTCCCCGCCGTCGGGCTGATCGTCGGCGCGCTGGTCGCGGGCGGAGGCTGGGCGGGCGCGAAACTCGATCCCTGGACCGGCGCGCTCGCGGCGCTGCTGCTGTGGGTCACGGTCACCGGCGCGCTGCACCTCGACGGTCTTGGCGACATCGCCGACGCAAGCGGCGCCGCGCACAAAGACCCCGTGCGCCTGCGCGCTGTCCTCGCCGATCCCCACGCGGGCGGCTTCGCGGTGGTGGCGATTGCGCTCCAGCTTCTTGTCAAGCTCGTGCTGCTGCACGGCCTGATCGCGACCGAAGCCTTTACCGCCATCCTGCTCATACCCTTCGCGGCGCGCATCGCGCCCTTGCTCTGGTCGCGCTGGCTGCCCGCTCTCCACGACGGGCTCGGGTCGCGATTCCGCGGCGCGGTGCGCCCCGTCGCTATCGGCCTCTGGACGATCCTGCTGCTTGCGCTGGCGCCGCTTTCGCCGTCGCTCCTCGCCGCGCCGCTCGCCATGCTGCTTTGGGGCTGGTGGCTGCGCCGCCGGATCGGCGGCATCTCGGGCGACGGTCACGGCGCGGGCATCGAGGTGACCGAAAGCCTGCTGCTCTTCGCGGCGTTGCTCTGGGCGCACCTCGCATGACCCCCGACTGGACGTGGCACGGCGGCGCGCTCGAAGCCGCGAAGCGCCATTTCGGTACCGGCGACGCGCCGTGGCTCGACCTGTCGACCGGGATCAACCCGCATCGCTGGCCCGGCGCCGACAAGATGGCGATCGACTGGCATCGGCTTCCCGAGCGCGAAGCTCTCGCGCATCTCGAAGCCGCCGCCGCGGCGCATTTCGGGGTCGAAGCGCGCCATGTCTGCGCGGTTCCGGGCAGCGAGGTCGGCCTGCGCCTCGCGGGCCGGATCATCGGCGGCGCGGCGCGGCATGTCGCCCCCGCCTATCGCACCCATGGCGAGATTTTTTCCGACAGCGCGCCGATCGACCGCGCCGAAGCACCGACCTGCAAAGGCACACTGCTTCTCGCCAATCCGAACAATCCGGACGGGCGCATCGTCGATATCGCGATGCTCGACGCCATGCTCGCGGAGCGTGAGGGCTGGTTGCTCGTCGACGAAGCCTTTGCGGACTGCGCCCCCGTGACGAGCATCGCGCACCGGATCGATGCCGACACCCGCCTGCTCGTCTTCCGATCCTTCGGCAAATTCTTCGGCCTCGCGGGCGTTCGCCTCGGCTTCGTGCTCGGCCCGCCGTCCTTCCTCGACGCGCTGCGCGTGTTGCTCGGCGCCTGGCCCGTATCGGCTGCGGCGATCGCCATCGGCACCGCCGCCTATCGCGATCGCGACTGGATCGATACCATGCGGAAGCGGCTCAGCAGGGAAGCGGCCGCGCTCGACGCGCTGTTCGCGCGCCACAACCTGCCCGTCACAGGCGCCTGCCCGCTGTTCCGGCTGGTCGAAACCGCCGAAGCCGGCGTGCTGTTCGATCGGCTTGCACGCGCCGCGATCCTGACCCGACCCTTTGCCGATCGACCGCTCTGGCTACGCCTTGGCTTGCCGGGAAGCGCTGCGGCGCTGGCCCGGCTCGATGCGGCGCTCGGTGGCTGAGCCCGTCGCTCTCGCCGCGCTCGCGCTCGACGCTGCGCTCGGCTGGCCGACCCCGCTCTACCGGCGCATCGGCCATCCGGTCGGGATGTTCGCGCGGCTGATCACCGCCTGCGAAGCGCGGTGGAACCACCGCGATGCAGGCTTTACCGGCCGCCGCCTGCTCGGCGTTCTCACGCTGCTGCTGCTCCTGTTGGTCGCGGGCGGCGGCGGCTGGGCGCTGCAACGCCTGCTGACCGACGCGCTCGGCGACGCCGCGTGGATCGGCATCGCTCTCTTCTCCTGGCCCGCGCTCGCGCAGCGCAGCCTGTTCGACCATGTCCGCGCGGTCGCGCAGGCGCTGGGCACCGACGACCTTGCCGAAGCACGGCGCGCGGTCGGCGCGATCGTCGGGCGCGACACCGCCGCGCTCGACCGGAGCGGCATCGCCCGCGCGGGCATCGAAAGCCTCGCCGAAAGCTTTTGCGACGGCGTCGCCGCGCCGCTTTTCTGGCTGCTGTTGCTCGGCCTGCCGGGGATATGGGCGTATAAGGCGATCAACACCGCCGACAGCCTGATCGGGCATCGCGAGGAGCGCTGGCGCGCCTTCGGCTGGGCGGCGGCACGCGCCGACGATCTCACCAATCTGGTTCCGGCCCGGCTCGCGGCGGTCCTGCTCTGCGTCGCGGGCGGCGGCGGGTGGCGCATCATGGTTCGCGACGCCGGGCGCCACGCCTCGCCCAACGCCGGCTGGCCCGAGGCGGCGATGGCAGGCACACTCGGCCTTCGCCTCGCGGGTCCGGTCGCCTATGACGGCGTCATGCACGACAAAGTCTGGATCGGCGACGGACGGGCGGAGGCGGCGGCCGCCGACATCCACCGCGCGCTTCGCGTCTACGTCCGCGCCTCTGCGCTGCTATGGCTGATCGCGGGAGGTGCGGCATGGGCGCTTTGATGCTGCAGGGGACCGGCTCCGACGTTGGCAAGTCGGTGCTCGTCGCGGGCCTCTGCCGCGCGCTCGCGAATCGCGGCCTGTCGGTACGCCCGTTCAAACCGCAGAATATGTCGAACAACGCGGCGGTTACCGGCGACGGCGGCGAAATCGGGCGCGCGCAGGCGCTCCAGGCCCTCGCCTGCCGGGTGGAACCGCACAGCGACATGAACCCGGTGCTGCTGAAGCCGCAGGCCGACCGCACCTCGCAGCTCATCGTTCACGGCCGCGTGCGCGGCACGCTCGGCGCCGCCAATTTCCGCGAGGCGCGCGGGTCCTTGCTCACCGAGGTTCTGGAAAGCTACGCCCGGCTCCGCACCCAATGCGATCTGGTGATCGTCGAGGGCGCGGGCTCGCCCGCCGAGATCAATCTGCGCGCGGGCGATATCGCGAACATGGGCTTCGCACGCGCGGCCGCAGTCCCGGTGGTGCTGGTCGGCGACATCGATCGCGGCGGCGTCATCGCGTCGGTCGTCGGGACCGGGGCGGTGATCGATCCCGGCGACGCCGCGATGATCCGCGGCTTCCTGATCAACAAGTTCCGCGGCGACCCCGCCTTGTTCGACGACGGCTATCGCGAGATCGAACGGCGCACCGGCTGGCGCGGCTTCGGGGTCGTCCCGTGGCTCGACGCGGTCAAACATCTGCCGAGCGAGGATGCGGTGGTGCTCGAACGCGGGGGCGCGATGCCCGACGGCACGCTCGTCGTCGCCTGCCCGATCCTGCCGCGCATTTCCAATTTCGACGATCTCGACCCGCTGAAGCTCGAGCCGGGCGTCCGGCTCGTGATGGTCCCGCCGGGGCGGCCGATACCCGCCGAGGCGGCGCTGATCGTGCTGCCCGGCTCAAAGGCCACCATCGCCGACCTCGCCGCGCTGCGCTGCGAGGGCTGGGATATCGACATTCGCGCCCATGCCCGGCGCGGCGGTCATGTGCTGGGGCTGTGCGGCGGCTATCAGATGCTCGGGCGGCTGATCGTCGACGATGGCGGGATAGAGGGCGCGCCGGGCCGCGCCGAAGGCCTTGGCTTGCTCGACGTCGAAACCCGCCTCGCGCCCGCGAAAACGCTTCGAGCCGTGACCGGCACTGCGCTCGGCGCGCCGATCGCGGGGTATGAAATGCATATGGGGGAAACGACCGGCGCCGGAACCGAGCGCCCCTTCGGGATGATCGGCGGCCGGCCGGAAGGCGCGATCGGTGCCGACGGGCGCGTGATGGGCAGCTATGTCCACGGTCTGCTCGCCAGCGCTGAATTACGTCACGCCCTGCTCGCCCGGCTGGGCACCGTCGGCGGCGAACGCGATTATCATGCTGCGGTCGACGGCGCGCTCGACGCGATTGCCGCCGAGCTCGAACGCCATGTCGCGATCGACGCATTGATCGCCATCGCACAGCAGGAGGCCGGGGCGTGATTCACCTCATTCTCGGCGGTGCGCGTTCGGGCAAGAGCCGCCACGCGCAGACACTGGCCGAAGCGTTTGCCGGCGAACTGGTCTTTATCGCGACCGGCGAAGCCTTCGATACCGAAATGGCCGACCGGATCGCGCGTCACCAAGCCGATCGCAGTCCGCGCTGGCGCACGATCGAAGCACCGCTCGCGCTGGCCGACGCGATCCGCGACGCCGCGGCGCCCGATCGCCTGCTGCTCGTCGACTGCCTCACGCTGTGGGCCTCGAACCTGATGCACGCGAACCGGGATGTCGCCGCCGAAACGGCCGAACTGATCACGGCCTTGCGCGCCGCGAGCGCCCCGGTTCTGCTCGTCGCGAACGAGGTCGGCCTCGGCATCGTCCCCGGCAACGCGCTTGCCCGCGCCTTCCGCGATACTGCGGGACGGATGAATCAAATGATCGCGGCAACGGCCGACCAGGTGACGTTCGTCGCGGCGGGCCTGCCGATGCGGCTCAAATGACAAAAACCCGCCGTCCCTTTCGGGAAAGCGGGCTTTTTGTTGGTTGCGGGAGTAGGATTTGAACCTACGACCTTCAGGTTATGAGCCTGACGAGCTACCGGGCTGCTCCATCCCGCGTCAACCAGTATGCGGCGCCTTCCGGGCCGCCAAAACAGCAAAAGGCCGGCATCGCTGCCGGCCTCTAACTTTGTGAATGGGTTTCCGTTTCGACCTTACGTCGGCTGCAATGCCTGGCGACGTCCTACTCTTCCAGGGCTTGAGCCATAGTACCATCGGCGCTGTCAGGTTTCACGGCCGAGTTCGAGATGGGATCGGGTGGGTCACTGACGCCATGGTCACCAAGCAATGAAGCCGGCGTAGGTCAAAAAGGGTTTCAATCGATATCCGTGCAATACTGTCTGATCAATCATCCGCATCAAGCGGACAAACCGGTCAGGCTTGTCGTTGATGGCGGGACTCTTAAGTGCGAATAGAGCAATTAGTATCGGTTAGCTCCACGCGTTACCGCGCTTCTACATCCGATCTATCAACGTGGTGGTCTTCCACGGCTCTAAGAAATCTTATCTTGAGGGAGGCTTCCCGCTTAGATGCTTTCAGCGGTTATCCCGTCCATACATAGCTACCCTGCTGCGCGGCTGGCGCCACGACAGGTACACCAGAGGTATGTTCAACCCGGTCCTCTCGTACTAGGGTCAACTCCTCTCAAATTTCGACGCCCACGGCAGATAGGGACCAAACTGTCTCACGACGTTCTGAACCCAGCTCACGTACCACTTTAATTGGCGAACAGCCAAACCCTTGGGACCTGCTCCAGCCCCAGGATGTGATGAGCCGACATCGAGGTGCCAAACGATTCCGTCGATATGAGCTCTTGGGAATCATCAGCCTGTTATCCCCGGCGTACCTTTTATCCGTTGAGCGATGGCCCTTCCACTCGGGACCACCGGATCACTATGACCGACTTTCGTCTCTGCTCGACTCGTCAGTCTCGCAGTCAGGCAGGCTTATGCCATTGCACTCTAACAGACGGTTTCCAACCGTCCTGAGCCTACCATCGCGCGCCTCCGTTACTCTTTAGGAGGCGACCGCCCCAGTCAAACTACCCGCCACAGAGGGTCCCTGATCCAGTTTCATGGATCGAGGTTAGACATCAGAAAACAACAGGGTGGTATTTCACCTATGGCTCCACACCGGCTGGCGCCAGTGCTTCAAAGCCTCCCACCTATGCTACACAGTTCTTTCCTAATGCCACTCTGAAGCTGCAGTAAAGGTGCACGGGGTCTTTCCGTCTAACCGCGGGTACTCCGCATCTTCACGGAGAATTCAATTTCGCTGAGCATCTCCTGGAGACAGTGGGGAAGTCGTTACGCCATTCGTGCAGGTCGGAACTTACCCGACAAGGAATTTCGCTACCTTAGGACCGTTATAGTTACGGCCGCCGTTTACCTGGGCTTCATTTCGGAGCTTGCACCCCTCCACTTAACCTTCAGGCACCGGGCAGGCGTCAGGCCCTATACGTCGTCTTGAAGCCGACTTAGCAGAGCCCTGTGTTTTTGCTAAACAGTCGCTACCCCCTGGCCTGTGCCCCCCACAAATGGTTGCCCAAATGTGGGGCCTCCTTCTTCCGAAGGTACGGAGGCAATTTGCCGAGTTCCTTCAGGAGACTTCTCTCAAGCGCCTTGGTATACTCTACCATCCCACCTGTGTCGGTTTAGGGTACGGTCTATAATGGAGGGGCTATTTCCTGGAACCTCTTCAAAGCCTGACCAATCCAATAAGGTCAGACAATATACGAGATCCGTCACACACCTCCAGGCCCACGAATATTAACGTGGTTCCCATCGACTACCCCCTTCGGGCTCGTCTTAGGGGCCGGCTTACCCTGCTCAGATTAGCTTTAAGCAGGAACCCTTGGGATTTCGGCGAGAGGGCATCTCACCCTCTTTATCGCTACTCATGTCAGCATTCGCACTTCCGATACCTCCAC